>NZ_JACHFM010000001.1 GCF_014201905.1 Amaricoccus macauensis
TCGTGACGATCCGGCCCACCTTCGATCACGACGTGATCGACGAGCCAGCTTTCGAGCCCGCGACCCCAGGCCCAGACATCGACCTCGATCCGGTCTTTCTGCACGTCGACCCCGGCAGTCAGAAACAGCCCGCCCGCTGGCACCGTGCCGGATGTCCAGCGCTCGCGCCGGTCGTAGAGCCGCTGCCAGTCGGGGGCTTCCCCGGTCTCGACCCAGGTCTCGCCGAGGATCGTGTTGCGAAACGCCTTGATCGCCTCGTCCGACCCCTGGGCCGCGTCCCATGCCCGCACGATCCGCTCCCAGCTCAGCCAGCCGATCGGCGAATAGAGTGCGGAGAGGTGATACCCGACCGTGGTCGGATCGGCGGCCGTGGCGGTTGCCCGCCATTCGCCACGCTCAAGCATCGCCGTCTTGTGGTGCTCCGCGATGGGCTGCTCGCAGCCCTCGCAGTGATATTCCGCCGTCTCGGGGCGGCCCTTCTGCCAGCGCAGCCGGTCGAACTTCAGCCACTGCATCGCGCCGCAATGCGGGCATGGCACGAAGAACCGCCGCTGGTCGGACGCCTCGAACTCCCGCTCGATGCGCGACAGCCCCCGGATCGTGGGCGTCGAGACCAGCAGCACCTTTCGCCGATGGGCGAAGGTCAGCGAGCGCGCCTCGGCCAGCGTGACCGGATCGCCTTCCTCGTCGGCCGATGCCGGATATGCGTCGACCTCGTCGAGGAAGATGTAGCGCGCCGGGGTCGAGCGCAGCCCGACCGCCGAGTTCGCGCCCGTCATGATCAGGATGCCGCCCGCGAACTCCTTCGACAGCATCGTGTTGCCCGCGTCGCGGGACCGCGCCGGTTTGACCCGCTCCCGCAGCTCTGGGCTTTCATCGATCAGCGGGTCGATCCGCTGGCGCGAGTTGCGCTTGGCCAGTTCCACAGTGGGCTGGACGGCGAGCATCGGCCCCGGCGCCTGGTGGATGGCGAACCCGATCCAGTTGTTGCCGGCCTCGGTCGCGCCGACCTGCGCGGCCTTCATGAACACGATCCGCTGCGTGGGATCGCCGGGCGACAGCCGGTCCATGATCTCGCGCATGTAGGGCGTGCGCACGGTGCGATACCGCCCGGGCTCGGCCGAGGCGCGGCCAGAGAGCATCCGGTGCCGGTCCGCCCATTCCGAGACGGTCAGGTCCGGGTCGGGCCGCAGCCCGTTGCCCCAGGCGCGCAGGATCTCGCCCGCGCCGTCGAAGTCGGTCAGACCGCCAAGATCATCGCCGCTCTCACCGGAAGTCGGGCCGGACCTCGGCGAGTTCGTCGAGGTGGGCGCGTACATGTTTCTCCAGGACCTTCTGCATCGCGGCTGGCTCCACGGTGATCTGCTGGCCGGTCGCGTCGCTGCACGAGGCCGAGATCTCGGCCGCCATCAGCGCCGCCGCGCGCGCAGGCCAGTTCACCCACGCGTCCCGCTCCTCCCGCGCCAGCCGGAACACCAGCGCCAGCGCGCGGGCCCGCTCGATCAACTCCCCCTTCAGCTTCTGGAGCCGGATGCGCCGCTCCTGCGCCTTCAGCACCTCGTTCGCGGTCTTGGCCTGCAGGAAGGTCGTGCCGCCCCCGACGGCCGGGACCGCCAGACCCTGTTCGCGGAGCGTGTCTCCGACCGCTGCCACCGCCGCCTCGGGGACAGGCTTCAGCTTCGGCGCGGGCGGTTTCCGCGTCTTCGACGGGTCGGTCGTCTCTGCGCGCCGAGCGTCGCTGGCGGCCGCGTTGATGCTGCCATCGGGATAGAGGACCAGCCGCTCGGCCGTCTTCGCCTTCTGGATCGCGCCCCGCGACAGCCCGACATGGGCGGCGTACTGGCGCTCGCTCATGCCCTGCATCGACGGCTCCGATTATCATTCAGATTCATGTGCTTATCGAGTTGATAAGCCCCGCGGACAGAGGGAACGTGATCCCACGAAGACGATGCAACTCACCACGGAGCCACCCCGATGACCACGCGCCTGAACCCGATCACCACCCCGCGCCACGAACTCCGCGCCGAGAAGGCGCGCAGGAACAAGGAAGCCGCACTAGCCGCCTTCATCGGCAAGAAGGCCGAGATCGACGAGATGCTCGCCCGCCTGCAGGCGCTCAGCGACGACCATTTCAACTGCGCCCCCGACGAGGCGGGCTGGGCGATGGTCGGCACCCTCGAACACTACGCCAGCCTCCTGAAGCGCATTACCGACAGCGCCTTCGGCGAGGGCGAACACGCCCGCTGATCTCCGGCAACGCCGGAACTCCCGCCGCGCGCCCTGCGCGGCTCGGGGTCGTAGAAGGCGCCGCATGTCGCGGGCCGAATACGGAGATGACCCCATGACCAAGATTTCCGATACCCAAGCCATCATCCTCAGCGCCGCCGCACAGCGCGAGGACCGCATCGCCCTGCCGCTCCCCCACAGCTTGCGCGGCGGGGCCGCCGCCAAGGTGGTCGGCGCAATGCTCGCCAAGGGCTTCCTGCAGGAGGTCGACGCCGACCTGCGCAAGGGCGAGCCCGTCTGGCGCGAGACCGGCGATGGCCACGGCGTCACGCTGGTAGCCACCGACGCAGGCCTCGCCGCCATCGGCATCGAGGCCGTGAACGCGAACACCGCGCCTGCGAGCGCGACGGATGCGCCTTCCGAGGAGCCCGCGCCGGACACCCCCACCGAACCGAAGGCTGCGCCCAAGACGCGCACGCCGCGCGAGGGAACGAAGCAGGCCACGCTGATCGCCATGCTGCGCGCGCCGGAGGGCGCGACCATCGAGGAGATCATGGCCGCGACGGGCTGGCAGTCGCACACGGTTCGCGGCGCGATGGCCGGGGCGCTGAAGAAGAAACTCGGGCTCGAGGTGACCTCGGAGAAGGTCGAGGATCGGGGGCGCGTGTACAAACTCCCCGCCGCCTGACGCACCGGACGCCAACAAGCTGATGGCCGCCGTCCCTCCGGGGCGGCGGTCGATCATTTTGCGCTCCGCATCCGGATGGCCTCGAACACCCGGCGAAGGGCGAAGGAACGGGCGATCGACACGACGGTGAAGACGGCGCCCATCTTCAGGTTCTGCGCCAGCGTCGTGTGCAGCCCGAAGATCGGGAAGATCAGGATCTGCGTGACGACGGCAACGCCGTAGCCGACGATCACATTGGCGACGGACTCGACCAGCGACATGAGGCGGGATTGCTTTGTAACTCCTCCACTCATTGGATCGCTGCCCCTGTATGGTGGTGGTTCGATAGCCGGGAGAGGGTCGCCGCGTCTGCTTTGAGGGTCGTTCCTCGTGCATGAGATTGGCGCCCTCGACCGGCGTTCAGGGCTCGAACGGTATCCTGGGGCCGGGTCGGCTTGATCCGTGTCCTCGCTTGGACAAGGCTGGGCGTGAACGTCGGGATCGAGGCTCCCTGGCCTGAACGCGGGAGGACGGGATGTTTGCAGGGATCGACGTGGCGGCAGAGCGTCACGTATTGGCGCGGCTCGACGATACGGGGGTGCCGATCGGCCGCCCGACGCCCTTTGCCGAGGATGCGGGTGGCTATCGGCTGCTGCTCGATGCGCTCGGGCCACCGCCGGCGCTGGTCGTGATCGAGGCGACCGGGCACTACTGGAAGAACCTCTACGCGACGCTTGCCGCGGCTGGCCATGACGTCGTCCTGCTCAATCCGATCATCGCACGGCGTTTCCAGGAAGCGCAGCTCGAACGCACCAAGACCGACGCGGTCGACGCATCGGCGCTGGCCCGGCTCGGCTTCGAGAAGCGCCCCGTGCCCACGCGGCTGCACGATGCAGCCTCCGAAGCCTTGCGCGAGCTCGTGCGCCACCGCGACCGGCTGCGGCAGGACTTCGATGACCGGGTGCGCCAGCTGCACCGCCTGATCGACCTCGGCTTTCCCGAGTTCACGCGCCACGTCAAAGGCCTGGACACGATGCTCGCCACGGCGCTCATCGCCGAGTGCCCGACCGCCGAGATCTTCGCCCGCACCGATCCGCGGCGGCTGGCGCGGTTGCGCTACGACGGCCGGCACAAGGTCGGGCTCGATCGCGCCGAGCGCTTCGTCGCTGCGGCCAAACGCTCGGTCGGTCAACATCGCGGGCCGGTCTACGAGATGCAGGCCCGCCATGTCTGTCAGGACCTCGACCTCTGGCGCCGTCGCCTGAAGGAGATCGAGGCCGATATCGAGGGGCTGCTCGACGCCCATGAGATCGGCCGACTGCTCACCAGCATAGACGGCATTGGCCCGCATTCCGCGGCGCGCATCATCGCTGCCGTCGGCGATCCGGCCCGCTTCCGAAGCGCCGGTGCCTTCGCGGCTTACGTCGGTGTCGTGCCCGGGCTTCGGCAATCGGGAAAGCGCACGCCCGCCCGGGCGCCAACGACCTTCGGGAATGCGAAGCTGCGCCGCGCACTGTGGATGACGGTGCTCGCCGCAGTCCGCATCAACCCCTGGCTCAAGGCATTCCACGACCGTCTGCGCGACGCCGGAAAGCCGCCGAAGCTCGCTCTCATCGCGGCCATGCGCAAACTGCTCCACGCCGTCTACAGCGTCGCCAAAAGCCGAAACCCCTTCGTCATCAGCACCGAGCAGGCGCAAGCGGCGTAGACCCAGAATATCGGAGCCGATCGCGCCTGCGGCGTCAGAAACTGCTTGATCCACCAGACGGTATCTCATGCCGCTGCCTCATCCATCAGCCAGCAATTCAGTCGCCAGAGTTCGCAGCGCATGCGCCGCAACCAGGGGGACCACGCCGTTGCCACAGAGGCGAAGCCGGTCCACCCGGTGGGCCAGCCCATCAGCGCCTCGACGAACAGCGGGTTCAAGGTCCGGCGCGCATCGGAGGTATCGCTCCCAGCCAACGGCGTCAGCAGGACCTGGCGGCCAAGCAGGCCGTTCACCGGCGTGTTGGCAAGGCTCGTCGCCCCGTCCTTGTGGTCGCGCGCCGTCGGCGTCATCCACA
This sequence comes from Amaricoccus macauensis, assembly GCF_014201905.1. Taxonomy (GTDB): domain Bacteria; phylum Pseudomonadota; class Alphaproteobacteria; order Rhodobacterales; family Rhodobacteraceae; genus Amaricoccus; species Amaricoccus macauensis. The sequence continues at coordinate 4,957 of NZ_JACHFM010000001.1, forward strand.
TCCCGGCCGCGTGGGTCAAGTCCGCTGTCCGCCGGTTGCCAGCGCTCGGCTTGCAGCCGTCGTTCGCCATCGGCGTCGTCCAATCCCGCGCCATGCGGTCCAGACCCTTCTCGTCGCGCCGTTCGCCGCCCCGGCTGCGAAAGCTGTCGGTCTGCGGCGTCGGCCAGAGTGCGGCCGTGGTCGCCAGGTTCATCCCGTGCTGTCCCGCTGCCTGCGACGGCGTCGGCTTCGTCTGCCGGTTCTCGTTCGCGCTCGCCCTCGGTGTCGGCCAAAGCCGCAGCAGTTCCGTCCGGTTCCCGCCACTCGACCGGGTGCCAGAGCAGGCGCGCGGGGTCGGCCAGTTCGTCGCCCTCGCGGATGGCGAGGATGAACAGACGCTCGCGTTTGTGGGGCGCGCCGACTTCCGCCGCCGTGAAGAGGCCTGCCGCAAGGCGGTAGCCCATGCCGACCAGTCCTGCGGCGACTTCGGGGAAGCCGAGGCAGAGATGATGGGCGACATTCTCGAGGAAGACGAAGGGCGGCTCGATCTCGCCGATGATGCGGGCGACATGCGGCCAGAGGTGCCGCGGGTCGTCCGCGCCACGGCGCTTGCCCGCGACGGAGAACGGCTGGCACGGATAGCCCGCAGTGACGATGTCCACCGCGCCGCGCCACGGGCGGCCGTCGAAGGTTCCAACGTCGTCCCAGACAGGCGCGCAATCCAGGGACGCATCTTCCATCCGCGCCACGAGAGCGGCCGCGGCGTAGGTTTCCCGTTCGACATGGCCCACAGCACGATATCCGGGGAGGGCGATGGCGAGCCCGAGGTCGAGCCCGCCCGCGCCAGAGCAGAGGGAGAGGCCGAAGAGGCATGCTTCTCCGGCTCCGGAAGCGCGTCCGGAGGAAGGTAAGCCAGGTCATGCATGTCACGCGGCGGTCTTGCGCTTTCGCGCGGGTTCGGGGGCGGCGTCCGTTGCCGGGGCATCGGCCGGGGCTTCGGTGTCGTTGCCGAGCCGCTCGGTTCTCACCTGTGCGAAGGTCCGGCCGTCGCCTTCGAGAATTGCGTCCTTCCCGGTCTCGGCCTGCCAGCGCTCGACGGCGACATCGACATAGGCCGGGCTGATCTCCATCGCGAAGACGCGCCGGCCATTGGACTCGCCCGCCATGATCTGCGAGCCGGACCCCGAGAACGGCTCGTAGCAGAGGCCGCCGCGGGCGACGTGCTGGCGCATGGGGATCCCGAAGGCGTCCAGCGGTTTCGGCGTCGGATGGTCAGGGCGCTCGTCCTTGGCGAAGGACGGCATTTCCCAGGTCGAGGGCAGCGTCTGCTCGGCCACCTTCGGCGGGCGGTTCGGTCTGCGCCAGCCCATGAAGCAGGGCTCGTGCTTCCAGAGGTAGTGGGAGCGGGTGAGCACCCCGCGGTCCTTCACCCAGATGATCTGCTGGTGAACGAAGGCGCCGGCCTTTTCCCAGCAGGCCTCGAGCATCGCCTGGCGGCGGGAGGCGTGCCAGCAGTACCAGGCCGCGTCCTCGGTGATCGCCTCGGCCACGGCCGCGGCGATGAAACCGTCGTAGAGCTCCGCGCCCTGCGAGCTGTCGTCCCAGGTGGTGCCATAGGATGCGGACCAATCCTTGTTGCGGGTCGGGTGGTTCGAGCCGTCATAGTCCACCAGATACGGCGGGTCGGTCGCGAACAGCACCGCGCGCTCGCCGTTCATCAGGCGGCGCACGTCGGCTGCGCTGGTGCTGTCGCCGCACAGCAGCCGGTGTTCGCCGAGGATCCACAGATCGCCCGTTCGCGATGCCGGGTTGCGCGGCGGTTCGGGGATGGTCACCGGCGGCACGGAGCCCCCGGCGCCACCTTTTTCACCGTCCCCCTCCGGCACGAAAGCCAGCAGTTTGTCCAACTCGCCATCGGAGAAGCCGATCAGCGACAGGTCGAAGTCCTCGGCGAGCAGGTCGTTCAGTTCCGCTGACAACAGCGCCTCGTCCCAGGTGCCGAGTTCGGTCAGCTTGTTGTCCGCGATCCGGTACGCCCGGCGCTGCGCCTCGGTCAGATGACCCAGCACGATCACCGGCGCTTCGGTCAGCCCCAGCTGCGTCGCGGCCAGCACGCGCCCGTGGCCTGCGATCAATTCGCCGTCCTCGGCCACGAGGCAAGGCACGGTCCACCCGAACTCGGCCATGCTGGCGGCGATCTTCGCAACTTGGTCCGGTTCATGCGCCTTGGCATTGCGGGCATAGGGCTGGAGCTTGGCCAGCGGCCACATCTCGATCCGCTCTGGGGCGAAGCTCAGCGTCATGGGCGGGTCATTCCTCGGATCAGGATGGATACCCTGGCTTCCGGAATCCGGGGTCCAGACTGGACCCCACGCAGGGTCCAGTGGCCACCAGGGGTGTCCAGCTTCAAGGGTTTGATTTTGCGGTGTTTCAGGCGGGTTCAGGCGGCGGTGGATTCTTGGTGGCTTCCCAAAAATCCGGCCCTGTCGCTGGCGATGTGCTGCGCTTCGCCCGCCAGCATACGAATATCGCCAGGAAGGAACCGGAAACTGCCGTGGGCTGGACCCCGGTCGGACCCTCGCTGGATACCGGGGTCCAGAAGAGCCCCGTCAACGCAAAGGGGAGAGCGAGCTTTCCAGCGCACTCTCCCCATCTTGCCTTCGGAATAGCATGGATCTGTTGCAGATGTCGAAGGGAAAAGTGTTGCAACACATTGGAGTCACTGCGCATTCAGCCGCGCAGCGATCTTGGTCAGCGCCAGTTGCCAGCGACGCCAGGCGGTCGTGCGGTCGCAGCCGAGTTCCCCGCTGATCTGCTTCCACGGAACGCGGGCGGCACGCGACCAGACCAGCTTGCGCTCCGCCTCCTCGATCCAGAGCACCCAGTCGAAGGTCTGCTCGAGCCGGGTGATCGCGGCGGCCGAGGGCCAGACCCGCATCGGCTGCGGCTCCATCGCCGCGATCTCGCGGCTGGTCCGCACGATGTCGGGCCAGGTGTTGAAGTAACCCTGCGCCTTCACCGGCGGCAGCTTGCGCAGGGTGCGGAACGCCTCCTCGAAATGATCGGCGACGTAGCCGGCGGTCCATTCGCGATCAGCCATGGCGCGCTTCCCTGTCGGACGGGCGCGGGCCGTAGAGCTTCTCGCCGAGCTGGCGGACCAGTTCACGCTCGGGCCAGGTGAGGCGGTCGTCATCGGCGGAGACCGCGAGGACGCCCTGTTCCCGCCAGCCCTCGCGCTTGACCTCGTCGGGGTTGCGGCGGTGGCCGCCGTAGCCCTTGGGCGTGAACCGCATGCCGCTCATTGCACACCTCCCCGGGTCTCAAGCGCCCAGAGCAGGATCGCGATGGCGTCGGCCTCGTTGTCGTCGGCGGGCGAGAAGCCGCGCGCCCGCGCGGCCGCCATCATGGCATCCTTGTTCGCGTTTCCCTTGCCGGTGGCGTGGCGTTTGATGGTGCCGACCGGCACGCCCTGATAGGCGACGCCCGCGGTCTCCGCCCATGACGTCAGCGTGGCCAGCAGCCCGCCATAGACATGCGCCGCATCGGTGCCGACGTGCCTGCGCACCTCCTCGAAATGGATGGCGGTGATGGCTCCGGCGTCGTGGGCCAGTTGATCGAGCCAGCTCCGGAACCGCAGGTAGCGTATGCCGCCGCCGTCGTAGCGGCTCGGTCGGAAGGACACGGTGCCGCTGGTGATCAGACCGTCCGCCGCCTGCAGGGCCCACCCGGTCATGGTGCCGAGATCGAGGGCGAGAACGACCGGCACGCCGGGGCACGGGGCGCTCATGGGTGTCGAGGTCAGAGATACGTGGGCCATGATCGGCTCCTTTCTGGGTTGCTGCTCGATGGGGTGACGGGCGGGACATCCAGCCTTTGAGATTGCCCAGGTGTAGGTGGTGACCCTCCCGCGCTTGGCGGGGAGGTCACCTACCCCTTTAGGGGGGCGTTTTCCGGATTCTGAAATCTGCTCCAAGGCATTGATCCGAAACAGAACTTCCAGAATCCGGAGCAGAATTCGGGAAGAACCTTCCGGATTCTGGAAAGCACCTTCCAAGCCACTGAATCGAAATCGGAAATGCCAGAATCCAGAATTCGCGCGGAAAGCAGAAGCTGCGGATTCTGGCCAGAATCCGGGGCTGTGGAGCCAGAATTCGCGGCGGGGAACGGCGTGAATTCTCATGCCTCGTCCTCCTCCTGGTAGACCCAGACGGAGGGGTTCTCGACGGGCAGGACGGCCCCGGTCTGCGGGCATTTGTAGTGGCTGGGCAGCGCCGGGATCAGCTCCGGCGTGACCTCGCCTGTGTCGGGATCGACGGTCTCGTCGCCAGTGCCGAGCAGCATTCCCTCGACGCAGAGATAGCCGTATTTGCTCCGCTCCGCGGCCAGGCCGATCCGCGTGGCGGCGGGCCCCCGGATGAATTTCACGTTGCCCTTGGTGGCGAGAACGCTGAGCCGGTCGTGGACGATGGTCCGCCCGCCGAGGCCACCGGTATTCTCGAATGCTTCGGAAAACTGGGCGAACGTGTAGAGCTTGCCGCGCCGCGCCTCCTCGTAAAGCAGGCCGAGGATGACGTCGTTCTTGCGCATGCGCTCGGCGTCATGCTTTGCGCCCACCTCGGCGCGCACGAGGCGCTCGTTCATCGGGTTGATCTCGACCCATTGGCTGCGCACCTTGTCGATCAGCTTCGAGGGCAGCGCGGGGCCATTGCGCAGCTCGATCTCCAGCTTGCGCTCGGACGCGTCCTCGTCGGGGCGGTGGAGGATCAGGCCAGAGGTGTAGAAGCCCCGCAGCGCGCTGGCGCCCGAAAGCGCGAGGAACGGATCCTCCTTCACCTGATGCTTGCTCAGCTTCTTGGTGTGGTGGATCAGGATGATCCCGCAGTCGGGGTTCACGTGGTCGCGAAGCACCTCGACCCGGTCCTTGAGAAAGAACATCATCGCGGCGTTGTCGTTCTCGCCGCCGCCGTCAGGTCCGCCGTCGAACAGGTTGCGGATCGGGTCGATGCACAGGATGTCGACGGGCTCGGCCGGGAACGCCTGCTGGATCGCCTGCGCGACCAGCGCGCTGCCACCCTCATCGAGCAGCAGTTTCAGCTTCGGCGTGACGACAAGATTTTCGCGGGCGGCGCCCATCACCTCGGGCGGCAGGCCGATCTGCTGCATGCGCTCGCGCAGATAATGGTACTGGATCTCGGCCTGCAGGTAGAAAATCCGCAGCGGCCGTGGCGGCGTGAAGCCAAGAAACGGCACACCGGCAGCCATGTGCACCAGCCAGCTGATGACGAGATCGCTCTTGCCGACCTTGGGCGCGCCGCCCAGCACCAGCATGCCGCCCGGGGTCAGGACGCGCGGGCCGATGATGTCGTCGGGCATCGGCGTGCCGTCGTCCAGCAGCGCGCCCAGGGTGAAGGTGGCAATCTCTCTTGCCGCCGGAGCGCCGTCGTTCCGAATGAGCGGCGGGCCGTTCCTCGCGATGTGCAGCGCCCAAAGCCGCTCGTATTCGACCCAGAGACGGTCTTCCGGCCAGTTCGGCCGGATCATCGCCGCGTTGTATTCGCCGATCGCGCGCCAGACTTCCTCCCGGCTCATCCGCCCCTCATGCGCCATGCGGACATAGTGTCCGATTGCCATGCTGACGCCTTCGAACCGCGTCCAGGCGTCCTGGCCGCCCTCGCGGACCGGTGTGGAAAGGGCTGCGTCCACGCAGGGTTTCTCGCGTGGCTCGGCCGTCGCCATGCCGACACCGGGCATGGGCGGCATTTCGGCCGCGCGCTCGAGCATGTCGGCCAGATCGAACTCGAGATCGCGGGCTTCACGGATCAGGACGAGCCGTTCCTGGCCGCCCTTGTGATAGACCGTGCCGGGGATACGGATCGGCTGGTGCGCCGAGCGGAAATGCATGTCGCCGCCGACCTTGAGCGCGATATCGCCCCGCAACTGGCAAAGTCGCGCGAGATCGGCGCCTTCGGCAGGCTCGGTCAGCTTCCACCAGACATGGAGCTTGGTCACGCCATCGGCTGTGCGTCCGCCGCTCTCGACGATCAGCGTCGGTCGCCCGAGGTGGTGGACGAGGTGATCGAGCTTGGCAGCGATGTCGCCTGCGTCGAGATCGACGACGACGCTCTGCATCTGCAGGACATCGGCGGCACGCGCCTGTCCGGTTTCCGCCACCGTGCCGGGAATGACATAGACCGCCGCTCCCTCGCGCGCGCCCCAGGCGGCGAAGGTGGCGAGCTTGTCGGGCGCCGCGCCGTTCGCGTCGATCCAGATGTTGTGGGGCCGGCCGTCCTTGCCCTGACCCTTGTCCACGAAGCCGCGGACCGGGATCAGTCCCTCGGAATAGCCGAAGACCACGTCGACGAAGCGCGCGATCTGCGCGGGATCCGGTTCCACGGCGAAGGGATCGGGCAGCGGTGCCGCGTCGTTGAAATCCCGCCATGGATTGAAGTGGATGATCTTGTCGTCGCTCATGCCGCCAACCCCCAGCACCGTTCGGCATGGGCGCAGAACCGGCATTCGAAGAAGTCGCGGCTGGCGGCGATGCGGGGCAGCAGCTCGCCCGCGTCGGTGGCCTGCAGGATCCGCACCGCGCGGTCGGACATGCGTTGCGCCAGATCGGCATCAAAGGGCACCTGCTCGTGATGCAGTTCGGCCGTGTCCTTGTTGATCGCGGTGAAGAGTGCCGGGGCTGAGGAAATGCCCGGCACCGAGGGCTCCATGTAGGCCTGGTAGATCGCGATCTGGGCGGCATAGACGGGCTTGGAGACGGCGACCCCGTCCTTGACGCAGGCCCGCCAGTTCTTCGCGTTCATCGTCTTGCATTCCCAGAGCGCCGGAGCGCGAAGACCGAGCGCGGCCGGGGCGCCGGCGATGATCCCGTCGACATGGCCACGGATGCGACCGCCCGCGACGGAGAAGCCGAACTGTTCCCCATCGGGCCGATTGCCCTTGCGGGTGTAGAGGTCGAGCCCCGCCGCCCGTAGCCAGCGGATCGCCAGATCCTCGAGCTGATGACCGATCTCGAAGATCCGCAGCGTCTGGCCGCCGAAATCCGTGCCCTCATCCTTGGGCGCGCCCGCGAACTCGAACTGCAGCGCGCGTTCGCAGGCGTGCCCCAGACGGGACGCGCCGAGATAGGTCCGGGGCGGCGTGGCCTTCCGCTCGGCGATCAGCGCGGCGTCGACCAGCGCATTGATCCGCTCGGCCATGGAGGGGCGCGAGTTGAAATCCAGCATCAGAACGGCACCTCGCTCCCGGCGGCGATGCGCGACATCTCGGCGCCATAGCCCTCCAGAACCTCCTCGATCAGCGCGGTGACCTCTGTCGCATCGAGATCCCGCAGCCGCTTGTCCCAGCCGATTTGGTCCATGGTCGTGCCGAGCCGCTTCATCACCATCGCTATGGCGAGGCGTTCTTCATCGGTCGTTCCCTGCATGGTCAGTCCTTTCCGGTGGCGAGCCGCGAAGAACGCCTGGCAGTGCATCGAGCAGAACCAGCGGTATTCGCGGGGGCGGGGTTTGTTGGGGTTGAAGAAACCGAAGCCGCGCGCGAGGCGCAGACAGACGGCGCAAGGCTCGAGGCGCGGGTGCCAGAGCCGAATACGCTCCGGGCAATCCGCAGGCGCTGCGGACGGGGATGGGACTTGCGCGACATGGCTCACGCCGCCCTCCGCTCGGATTCGGCCGCCGTGACGAGGCGCCGGATGTCGCGCTTGTTGAACTGGAACGAGATCAGCGCGGAGGCGCGATAGCGTGTCAGGCCGTAGTCGCACCGGAACTCGGGCGGCAGGCAGTTCAGCTGCTTTTCCGTCGCGTCCTGCTTCAGCCAGCCCCTCGACTTGAAGGCGCTCTCGTCGGTCTCATGGGTGTTCAGCCAGTCGTCGGCCTGCGCGAGACAGACGATGCGCTCGCCCACGCTCAGGAGCCGCGTCGCCTTGCCCTTGGCGCCCCCGACCGCGTACCAACGGCCCTCGAGGAAGAACACGCCGCCCCAGGCGTGAAAGCCGTTGGCCATCAGCGCGGCGTCGTCGCCGAACAGATCCACCCACGCGAAACTCGATCGCTCGAGAAGATCGAGCTCGGTCATGACGAAGCTGTCGATGGGCTCCGCGCCTTCGCGTGGCAACTCGCACCCGCAGATCGGGCATTCGGTGACCGCGATCGGGATCTCGGCCTTGCATTCGGGGCAGAGTTTCGTGGGGGCTTCCCCCGGCGTCGGAACGCGGCCGTCGAGATCGACATCCTGTTCCAGCGTGCCGTGCGTGAGGCTCGACGTCCCGAAATCCAGCACGACGCAGTCGGTCTTCACGATGCCGGGGTGTTCCTCGGGATCGACGGTGCGCAGCCCGCGCCCGACCATCTGGATCATGGTGGACTTGTAGGAGCTGGGGCGCAGCAGCACGACGCAGGAGGTGGGTGGATGGTCCCAGCCCTCGGTCAGCACCGCCACGTTGACGACGACGCGGATGTCGCCCGCCGCGTAGTCGGCGAGGATCGCCTTGCGGGTCTCGGCCGCCAGATCGCCATGGATCAGTGCTGCGGAAACGCCCGCTGCCCTGAAGGCCTCGGTGACGTGTTCGGCATGCGCGACTGTGGAGCAGAACACCACGGTCTGCCGGTCGCCCGCCTTTTCTTTCCAGTGCCGGATCACCTCGTCGGTGACGGGGGCGCGGTCCATGATGCCCGCCACCTCCGCCATGTCGAAGTCCGACATGGTCTTGCGGACCGCGCGCAACTCGTCCTGCACGCCCACGTCGATGACGAAGGTGCGGGGCGGCACCAGGTGGCCCGAGGCGATCAGTTCGCCCAATCGCACCTGGTCGGCCACGTTGTCGAAGACCTCGCGCAGGCCCTTCCTGTCGCCACGGTTCGGCGTCGCTGTGACCCCGAAGATCCGAGCGTCGGGATTGGCCTCGCGCACCCGGTCAATGATGCGGCGATAGCTGTCGGCGACGGCATGGTGCGCCTCGTCGACGACCAGCAGGTCGAGGCGCGGCATGTCGGCGAGGTTCGATGCGCGCGCCAGCGTCGGCACCATTGCGAAGGCGACCTGGCCGCCCCAGGACTTCTCTGTGGCGTCGATGACCGATGTGGCGACGCCCGGCACCACGCGCTGGAATTTGGCGCGGTTCTGGGCGGTCAGCTCGTCGCGATGCGCCAGCACGCAGGCCTTGGCGCCGTCGCCGATCATCTCGCCGGTGACCGCCGAGAGCATGATGGTCTTGCCCGCGCCGGTGGGCGCCACGCCCAGCGTGTTGCTGCGGGAAGCGAGCGCAGCGACGCTGCGCTCGACGAAGGTCTTCTGGCGGGGGCGCAGGCGCATGGCCGATCTCCCCCTTACTGCGCCCAGCTCGGCCGACCGGCGGCGCCGGGGGCGGACGCGGGCTGGCTGGGCTGGGTGGCCGTGGCGGGCTGCTGCGGGGCATGTCCGGCTGCACCCTGTCCGCCGAACTGCAGCGCCGCAGTCCCCATGACCTGCGCGTAATCGCGATGATCCGGCGTGACCGCGCTGCGGATCTCGTTCTTGTCGTCGCCGCTGGCGTCGGTGCCGATGTCGATGCGGGCGATGAACTCGATCCCGTCGAGATCGGCAAAGCCGTTGATCCGCCGCGCCGCCTGCGCCTCGGCCGACATGTCCTTGTCGGAAATCCCGCGGGCCGAGTTCAGCATGCCGCGCACGAGGCTGCGGCCCATGTTGGCCCAGTCGGGCCCCTTCGGGCTGTAGAGCCCGATCAGGGTGAAGATCTTGCGCCGGGCGTACTGCCCCTCGGTCACCGTGAACTCGCCGTTCAGATAGACCGCGCCGGTCGAGCCGCGCGTGGCATAGCCGCCGTTCCAGCCCTGCGAGGCGTCGTCGAAGCCGCCCGGGCGGATGGTCAGGCGCACCTTGGCTAGCGTGCCCTTGGGGATCAGGTTGCTGTTGCTCTGCGCGTCGTTGAAATCGTTCCAGGGACCCATGGGGAACCTCCTTTTCTGATCAGGATTGCGGTTGGGATTGGGCGTCAGCCGCCGGATCGGCGGGTGGCGGGGTATAGGTCAGGCGCTTGGGCGCTGGCGCGACGGGGGCGCGGATCTTCGTCATCAGGCGGCCTAGGTGAGGCTCCTCGACCTGATCCAGACGGCCCGAGCGGTCTTTGGCCGGAAAGCCCCAGTAGTTGATCGTTTGGCAGACGAAGGCGCGATAGGGATCGCCGTCGGCCTTCAGCTCGGCCATGGTGATCACCTCGTCGACGATCCCCGGCAGCTCCAACCCGGTCTTCGAGCCGTCGATCTGCGGCTGGAAAACCTTGCGGTTGAAGTCGTCGAGCTTCTCGTCGAGGATTCCGACGAACCAGACGTTCTTGGCCCGTGTGTGCTGGAGATGGGTGAGCCAGCCGATCATCTCGCGGCCGTGCAGCCCGTAGGCCCCGCGCACGTCCGGCTTGCCGGTCTTCTCAGACAGCGCCTCGGGCTGACCCTTGCACCAGCCGAAGCACAGCCGCCCCGCCACGGTGATCGAGTCCACGAAGATCGTGTCGTAATGGTCGAGAGCTGCCGGATCGCCGAAGCGGTCGCAGACTGCCTTGTAATGCGCCGGGCTGTAGGGCTGCTCGTCGCGCAGCGCCGGGTTCGGCCCGCCGATGAACACCGCGAAATCCCGGCATTCCGTCCAGGTTCGCGGCCGGATGCTGTCCCCCGCCCAGCCCTCGATGGCGAGATCGCCCGCCTCGAGGTCCATGAACAGGGTGGTCGACGCGTTCAGCGTCCAGAGGAGCGAGGTCTTCCCGATGCCGGATTTGCCGAAGATGCAGCCCTTGATACCCCGCGGCTCGGCCAGCCGCTGGTCGGCGCTGATGATCGGGAGGCTCATTGATCGTCCCCTTGCGGGACGATCTCAATCTTCAGCGTGCCGGGCCGGACGGTGCGCGCGGGCTCGAACCCGGCACGGATCGCATCGGGCCAGGCGGCGTATTTGCGCTCGGGCACCTTGAACGCGATGTCGACATACTGGGCGGGATCGTCCCCGGCGGCGCGGATGCGCTCGACCATGGCGGCGAGGCGATCCTGGTCCCAATCCACCCGCTTCGGCAGATCGGCAACCACGGTGAAATCGCCGTCGTCGAAGCGGATCGTGCCGGTATTCTTACCCGCCGCCTGCCGTTCCGCGGCGGCGCGGGTAGCGTAGCGGACGCTCAGCGCCCCATCGAGGCGGGCCTTCGCGGCCTTGGTCCCCGCCATGCGCTCGTCGACCTCTCGCTGCAGGATGGCGAGCAGTTCGACGGGCAATTGGGCGATGTCCTGCAGGCTGAGACCCGGCAGGTTGTCGCAGGTGGGGGTGTTCTCGGGGAACGGCATGAATGGGTCTCCGTGATGGGCAAAAGGGGACTGGAAGGCGGTCATCAGGCGGCCTCGGGTTCGGCGAGCAGCAGCGCGGACAACGAGACGGCGGCGGCCTTGGGCTTGGGGCGGGCGACCGCGATGTAGGCGAACTGGTCCGATCCCGTGCGCTGCTGCACCAGATGCACGAGGCCCTGTTCGGCAGCCCAGAAGGCCCGCGAGCCCAACCTGGACAGTTCCGCCCGCTGCTGGTCGGACAGGCCGCCGAGCATCGGGAAGATGTCGAGGACCAGAAAGCCGCGATGGTATTCCAGCCGGTCGCCCGGAACCGCCTGCGCCACCCAGGCGCAGAACTCGATCTCGGTGAGCGGCCGGCTGGCGCGGACCGTGACGAAGGGGGTGGTGCCCATGAACATGATCTCCTCCTTTCGCCTCTACTCAGGCCGCCACGAGATCGTCCCAGGCGGGACCGAGACCGTGGGCGGTGAGAACGTGACGGAGATCGGCCAGGCGGCGGTAAAGCGCGGAACGGCTGCCGAACCCTGCGGCCGCCAGCGCGGAAACAGGGCGATCTGCCAGCGCCGCGCAGAGGCGGCGGTCCGTCTCCGGGAGCCTCGCCAGCGCGGCCTCCAGCGCGTGGTGATCGTCGCTGACCGAAACGGCGCAGCAGTTCTGGCCATGCCAGGCGGCCAGCCCGTCATCCTCGGTCAGCGTGTCGCCGACCGGCTCCTTGCTCCCGGCGAGCGGGACTTCGAGGGAGAGCAGCGATCCACCCTGCGCGCGACGCTGGCGATGGTGTCTGATCGCGATGCGCGATGACTGGTTGCTCAGGACGATGTTGGCGAAGGCGCCGATGCTGCCGCGCGAGGGATCGTAGGCGGGCAAGCGGCGCAGCAGATCGACCAGGAGATCCTGACCCAGATCCTCGCGCTCGCAGATCGGCATGCACAGCTTGCGCCGGAGCCGTTGTCCCGCCGCATCGGCCTCACGGATGATGGCTTCAATGTCGTTGGGGGAGAGTTCGATCTGCATCGCTGCGCGCCTCAGTCATCGTTTCTGATGACACAAAGGTGCCGGATGCAGTCGGCGCGTAGGTGGGAATAAGGTGGGGGTTTGGTGGGTCCGGCCGCGTTAGAGAGCCAGTCGGGCAGAAGACCAGCTACGCCTGTTCATGCCTTGGTCGGCTCCAAGGCTGTTGCCGTGGTTGCTGGTCACTCGGATACTGCGGGCGCATTCGACCCGTCTCATCCCTTTGTTACTGTTCGATTTCGCGGCTATGGTGGAACCCGGCGATGGAATCGCTCGTCACGAAATAAGCATCTATCGTACCTGAAGATGTGTATCCCAAGCTGGGACAGAAGTTCTATTGAGCGGTGAAAACGACATACTTGCTGGCGCGCGTAGAAAACTTTTCCCGCTTTGACGGGGAGAACTTATCCGCAGATCCAGTCATGGGCTACGGGCGAAGCGGCAAGGTCCCCCATGAAATCCATAACTTCTCGGTCGCATCAGATGGGTTCATTTATGGCTACCTTCCGAAAGAAGGTGGAGGGGACTTAAGCAGGCTGGGTGGCAATAGAGGCGACGCGGAAGTCTCCAACGTCACAGTAATATTCATCAGTAGCGGTGTGTTGTGCGGATATTACAGGAATGCGACCGTCTTTTCGCACCCGATTAGGCACCCTGATAACCTGGAAGCCGGTAGTTCGCCGATCTATTGCAGAGTGAAGGTGCAGCCTGAAAATGCATTTTTGATCCCAGCGGGCGACAGACACGACGAGCTACAGCCTAGACCATCCGGCCAGTTTCCAGTTCTCTACGGGAACGAAGATTCTGCGTGGGTCGGTTGGTTTGAAGGTTTGGTCGCAGGAATTCAGAAAACATTCCGCAGTGAGAAAAAACGCAGGAAATGGACGAATAGTGTTGAGCGCAGCTCCAAGGCTCGAGCAATGGCGCTTCATAAATACGGCCTTAGATGTGAATGCTGCAAGATAACGCACACCGACAACGTTCGCGCGTCGATTTTTGAAGTTCATCACAAGGTACCATACGCGGAAAACTTCGAGACGCGGCAATTGAAGATATCCGATCTGGCAGTCCTTTGCGCAAATTGCCATCGAATGATCCACAGAATGCCGGATGTTTCCGATGTCAATGCTCTCAAAGCATATCTGAAGTAGGTGAACGGTACCGGTTCAGTCTTCAACAACGATGTCCGCAGCGACAACGCCTGGACGGTAGCCCCTTCCTCGGACAGTCATGATCAGGGCCTTGCTCTCGGCATCGGTGAACCCCGCAGCCTTAAACGCGTCGCGCAGCTCGCGGATTAGATCCTTGGCCTCGCGCGCCGTCGTGCCTTCGACATGGGATCCGGAGGCGACCTGATCGCGCGACAGCGCCTTTCCCAGGAGGCGCTCGAACACGGGGAAGATTTGACGCGACAGTGTGACGGAGCGACCGTCCCACTGAACCTCGGCCGTCGCTCTCCGCACGCGAAGTACAGGCGCCAGCGGGACCGGCGCCAGAGCCGCGACGTTGATCGCGATGCCATCCGAGGCGGGCATCAGCACTGCGAGGGTTTCGACCAGATGAAATCCCGCATCATGATGTCGCCGCGCGGCCTCCGCTGGCAACTCCGGTGCGAGGATCGTGATGTCCGAGCCCTGCGCGGCCTGGCGCAAAGTCGCGATGATGCCGTCGCCGGTCAGGGCTGCAGGCTCGAGCGCAAGAAACACTGCACGCCCCGATCGCGTATCGCCGAGCCGCCAGACCTTCTCCGCCGCCAGCTTCGGGGCCGCTGGGAATCCCGCCGCTGTGCCGATCATGGATACCAGCGCTTCACAACCAATGCGGAACACGCGCAAATCGTCCTCGCTGAGATCGACGTCGTTTCGGCGGTCGAGCGGACAATCAGCACGGTATCCATCACCCGCTTTCCGGATCGGCCGACAGGAAAGGCCGCACTCGCAGGCGTCGCAGACATCCCAATCGCCGAGCGGCGCCTGTTCGACGAGGACGCGCTTCGCCAGCAGCCGGTCGAAGGTGGTGCCGAAGAACGGCGTGGCAAGCTCGCCGGGCAGGATTGCGTCGTCGCCGGCCTCACTCAGCCGCGTCAACAACCTCAAAATCGTCTCGGTCATTCATCAGCCCGTTCCGTTCGATCAATGTCATCACGCGCGCCTCGTGCTGGGTGCGCCGGAACTGAACGACGCCGGGTGGCCGCAGCTTCACCGTCACCTGCGGCTGACGCTTGCCGTCGCCCTTGAACAGGATCCGGAACACGATCTCGCCGAGCCGCCAGGCGCCGCTGAAGGAAACCGGCGTGCTGCCGAAATGCCGGAGCGCATCGCCGCCGAGATCCCGCGACCGCAACGTGCGCACCACGCGCGGATATCCCTTCTTGCCCGGCGCCATCAGGTCAGCCGCCGCCTCGATGATCAGCACCTTGTCGATCAGCGGATCGTAGCCGCGTCGAAGGCGAAACTCGGTCCCGCGAGTTCGATCGGACGCAGGGTGTAAAGGTCCTGCGCGTCGTCCCCGTCGAAAAAGCCGGGCTTCTCCAGAACGATCGACGCGAAGAGTTCAGCGATCTCGGGCTGATGCGCCTTCCGGACGCGTGCCAGCCTCAGCATGCCGGTATTTTCGGAATAGCGCAGAACCGCCTGCGAGATTTGCCGCACGCTGATGACACGCTCCTGCTGGCCTTCGACAACGGGCATGGTCGAAACCATGGAGCCATGGCTGACCACAAGATTGATCTCGTCATCGTCTATGTAGTCGCCGACCCGGCAATAATCGCCAAGGAAGGCATCGCGGAAAAGCTCCGCTACTGCCGACCGAAATGCCTCTACCTTCTCCGCGGTCAGATCGATGGCGATACCACGCTCCCGACCGGCGTATTCGTGAAGGCGATCCGCGGTCAGCATCGCCTTGTGATCGGCGGCCGCGTCGAACAGATCAGGGTGCTCGAGGAAGACCCGGACCGCGATATGCTTCGGGTCATGCGCCTTGTTCGGGGCGTCCTTGTCGCCGGTCTTCATTTCGGGGAAGAGGTTGATGCCTTGCCGATCGGCCTGCGTCTGGATGATCTCGAGACCGCGAGCGTCGCCCAGTTCGGCGATCCGGTGCAGGTCGGCGCGAAGGCCCTCAGGGTAGCTGTCCTCACTGCCGGTCAGAAGCGACTCCAGCGCGGTACGGGCCGAGTCCTCCTCCTGATCCAAGAGATCGACGGAAAAGCCTTTGCACTCGCCCTCGTGTCGCGCGAGCAGGGCCTTCATTAGGATCAGGTCCACGGTCTTGATGAACCGGGGATTCACGAACTTCTTCAAATTGCCGGCCACGGCGAATCCCCTTTCATGTCTGGATGGACGTTCCTTTTATGTTCTTTTCTGAGGTCGTTCAACCTCCGCGTGATTAGCTGGGACGGATTCTGACCGAGGTGAGTAGAGGCTGAAGGAGACGACCGCTCCGAGGCCCGCATGAAACGCCCCAATCCACTGCCACCCGATCAGATGACGCCCGCCGAGCGACGCGCCGAATTGTGCAGGTTGCTCGCCCTCGGGCTGGTCCGGCTGATGCAGCGCGATCAGCGCTAACCTTCTGACGAGACTGGAGAAATTCGCCTGCACTATCCGGCCGACCAATGCCGTCATGCAACCCGGAAGCCAACGGAGACCGCATGACGATGCACGACCCAATCCCCGCGCGCCTGGTCGCGCTGAAGACTACGCCGACACCAGACCTGAAGAAGCAGTGGCGCGATCTGTTCGACAGCGAACCGCCGCCGTTCAACCGGCGCTACCTTGAATCCCGCCTGGCCTACCGCATTCAGGAACTCGCCTATGGCGGGCTGAAGCCCGAGACCGTCCGGCGGCTGGAACAGCTGGGTGAAGAACTGGACGGTGGCGACAAGAAAAAGCGCGGAATGCGCCTCGACCGCGACCGCCCCATCACTGGCACGCGGCTGCTGCGCGAGTGGCAGGGGGACGAGTACGTCGTCACCGTGACCGCCGATGGCTTCGAGTGGCAGGGGCGGCCCTACAAGTCCTTGTCGGCCATCGCCCGCGCCATCACCGGCACGCGCTGGAACGGCTGGGTATTCTTCGGCCTCAAGAATCACAGGGGGCGGACATGACGAAGCCTGTCGTCCGCAAACTGCGTTGCGCAGTCTACACCCGGAAATCTTCCGAGGAAGGGCTGGAGCAGGAATTCAACAGCCTCCACGCCCAGCGTGAGGCCTGCGAGGCCTACATCGCCAGCCAGCGATCTGAGGGCTGGGTGCTGGTCCGCGATCAATATGACGACGGCGGCATCTCGGGCGGCACGCTGGAGCGGCCCGGCCTCAAGCGCATGATGGCCGACATCGAGGACGGGCTCGTCGACGTGGTGGTGGTCTACAAGATCGACCGCCTCAGCCGCTCGCTGGCGGATTTCGCCAAGCTGGTCGAGGTGTTCGACCGGAACGGCGTGACCTTCGTCTCGGTAACCCAATCCTTCAACACCACCACGTCGATGGGGCGGCTGACGCTGAACATCCTGCTCTCCTTCGCCCAGTTCGAGCGCGAGGTGACGGCCGAGCGCATCCGCGACAAGGTCGCCGCCAGCCGCAAGAAAGGCATGTGGATGGGTGGGGTGCCGCCCTTCGGCTACCGGGTGGAAAACCGCAAGCTGCTCGTCGACGAGGACACCGCCGCGTATGTGCGCTGGATCTTCGCCCGGTTTCTCGAGATCGGGTCCTGCACCGAACTGGCGCGGGAGGTCGGTGCGCGCGGCATCCGGACGCCGCGCGGCAACCGGATCGACAAGAAGTATCTGTACCGCATGATGAACAACCGCGCCTACATCGGCGAGGCGGTCCACAAGGGCGACAGCTACCCCGGCGAGCACGACGCGATCATCGACCGCGGGACTTGGGACAAGGTTCACGCCATCCTGCAGGAGAGCCCCCGCAAGCGCGCCGCACTCACCCGCGCCGAGACTCCCGCGCTACTGAAGGGTCTCTCAAGAACCTTTTCGCCGAACCCAGCGGACTGGCGTCAATTGACATGGCTATGGGATACGCGATCCCAGAAGCAATTATGCGTCAAGCGCGTAGCGAAATATCTCTTGATGCAGGGCGATCTACGTCCTCGCTTTTGGCCTCTACGCTCGATCTATATGTTGCTCCGCAGTTTCAAGGGCGCGCAGACAAGCATGAAAGCCTACTTTCTCTTGTGAGCCGTTATCTTACCGAAGCGGAACAGAAGACGTTTGCCTCCCGTCTCGCGGTTTGGACAGGTTTTGTTGAGTGATTGCCCGAGACCAATGGCACGCCTTTGTAACGGATCCCGCTCGTGCGGGTCGCCATCTATCAAACTTGGGAACCTCTGTCGGCCATTCGACTACCGCGCCAGTTGATCCGTCAGTCCTCGAAGAGTTTCTTCGACGCTTGGCGAACAGTGAGGCTAGTGTTGAACTGATAGCCAGCATCGTAGATTTGACATCACGAGAGTACGTCGAGTTCTGCACGCGACACCTTCCGCCACTACTAGACTCACTAGCGAATGAAAAGGTAGGTGAGTTGGCCGTCGTTGGGCCGATGCTTCGCGGAAATACGCGTTGGGACCTAACAGCAGTCGGCAGAACGTCCGGACGAATTCTGCCAACGCAGTTCATCACCAGATTGCCGCAACGGAGCTTTGTGCTACCAGAAAACGCGCTTGTCCGGTGGTTAGTTGATGACCTGTCGCGAACGGTCAAATTTGTTGAGAACTCGATTGGATCCAAAGCTTTGTTGCCGCAGCTTTCGATTATTCGTGAGGGCTGCGAAGAGGCTATGCGGCATCAGTGGTTTCGCGAGGTACCACCGCCGCGCTCCCTTGATGCTTCGATGCGGCTGGCTGCGCAGCGCCAGCGATTGCCGGCGTATCGGCTGGCATCCGGACTTGCGACACGCCGACTGCGATACTCATCCAAAGACCGCACGAGCCGTTGGCGTCACATCCTTGAGCTCTTAGCGGTCAGCTGGCTCGCACCTGTCAGTGACGATGACCTTTTTGAATTGTTCGCCCTCGTCATGGTCCTTGATCTCCTAGAGAACGAACTCGGGCTTGGATCTCCGACTCAATACGGCCTCGCTGCTCCAGGCCGCAACCATATTGCGCTTTTCGATACGGCCTCCGGTAGTGTCCGAGTCTATTTCGACCAATCGCCGGTATCTGTGCTCGGCTGCAGATCATATCAGCTTGAGATAATAGACGCGCACGATGGCGTTCGCGGTGTCGGGCGGCGACCAGACCTTATGCTAGTTCATGAGGGTCCTTCATCTCGTCACGTGATGTTTGTCGAAGTCAAGAAGACTGCAGACGGTTCCTACATTAGTGACAGTGTTTACAAAGCATTGGGTTACATTTCAGATTTCCGCGACCTTTGGGCGGTTGGCTCGAAGAACCCCAAAATAGCTGTCTTGTTTCCAGAAGGGATCGCGCCGAGGGACCCATCAGCTATCGACAGTCAAGAGGTTGTCTTGTCCTCGGCTTTCGATCGAACAAGCCTTGCATCTGCGCTCAGATCGGGACTGTCTCTCTAGGCAACGTCGGCAAAATCGATGACCATTGACTATCAATGGGTATCTATGACAAGACGGTGACGGGAAGACTTGCCGACTTGGAGTGCCGTATGCTTGAGCGATTTTTCACCCTGCAAGAGCTTGAAGAGACATTGAAACTCTCTCTATCGACTTTGCGCCGCGCGGTCAAAACTGGCGAGTTGCAGCATGTAAGGGTCGGGAAGAAGGGGCAAATAAGGGTTTCCGAGGCTTCCGTTCAAGCATATCTCGCCAAGTCGAAAACAACGCCTGATGCCCAGAGCATTGCTCTTTCGCCGGCTGATCGCGAGTGCAAGAACGCTTCCGACTCATCTGTACGCACCCTTGCCGGGCGCGTCGGCGAGAAGCAGAGCTACAAGATCTTGAATGCCGACGTCTCCGTCGGCCTCAGATCCCTTCCATCGAACTTCGTACACACCGCTGTGACGTCTCCGGCGTACTTTTGGCAGCGCGACTATGAGTGCGAAGGTCAGATCGGGCATGAAGCGACAATCGAAGAGTATGTTCAGGCCTTGGTAGAGCCATTCAAGGAGTTGAAACGCGTTCTTAGACCGGACGGAGTCTTTTTCCTGAACATCGGCGATGCCTACTACAATGCGAAAGGCAGGCCCCACGGTCGGGATCGAAAAAACTCTGGTCGGCAGCTTGCGCGCGAGAAACTACGCGCGGTGGATGGCCCCGGCTTGGGGCTGCCAAGGAAGTCCTTAATTGGGCTTCCTTGGCGAGTTGCCACCGCCATGCAGTCCACTGGCTGGACATTACGAAGTGCCGTGATTTGGGAGCGCCCCGGAAGTCTTGGAGAGCCAACGGCCCATGATAGACCTCACCGGACGTACGAGAATGTTTTCATTTTCTCCAAGGGACCAAAGTACTACTTCAATAGGGCAGTGCTTGGAGGAGAGGAGGACATTTGGCGAATTGCCGCCCGCCCAGAGAATCCACATAGCCATTGCGCTCCCTTTCCAACTGAGTTGGTTGATCGTTGCCTCGCCTGTGGCTGCCCAGAAGAGGGTACAGTGCTTGATCCCTTCTTGGGGTCAGGCACGACGGCAATATCCGCGCTTCGCTCAGGCAGGAGCGTAGTCGGTATCGAACTGAATTCGAAGTATTGCTCAGAGGCCGAACAACGTATTGGCGCGGAATTCGTGACGTCTGAGAGGGCGAGTTCAGCCGCGTGATTGCTGTCAGTCCCTCTCAGAAGCGATAGTCGGGGCCCAGAGCTTCGTCTCAGGGCTCGGCGTTCGTTTGCCATTTGGAAGGTCGAAACGAAGCAAGCCGGTCTTTCGGCTGGTCGCCGCAATTTTGTTGAGATGGGTGGTGCGTACAGGCACTTGCTCCATCACCGCGCTGGCAAGTGTCCCGAACGCGATCCCCGGTCTCTGCGACACGGTGTGCAGCAGGAGTTCGGTCGCCCAGCCTACGTGGGCAGAGCATCCGACTCCGTCGCGGTCGGTCTCGAACGCAATGATCTGGTCCTCGGGAAACAACTGGGATTGCCCGCTTTCCTCCGTCTTTATGGCGTGGCGCGTGCGGACGGCTTCCTTCTCCACCTTTTCTTGGACGGTCCGGAAGACCTCGACCCCAAACCCGCTGTGGGTGCCAAGGATCAGCCGCATCTTAATCCGATCCTCGCGCGGCTTTCGGATCGCCATATCGGTCAGGTAGGTGGCGACCCGCGCCTCTTTCATCTTGGCCTTCAGTAGCTGCAGGATCTTGGCCTCGTTGGAGCCCTCCGGCATTGCCTCGAAGGTGTCCTTCCACGCAGGGTCGGCTAAGAAACGGCCAACAGATGCTGCAACGCCTTCCCAGCCAGCGTGCCGGTTCACCTCTTCGGCCATGAAGTTGAACAGGAATTCGCCGCTCAGGCTCCGCAGGAAATCAAAAACCTTGGCGGATTCAACGTTCCAGCCGGTGGGGTCGATGAACGTAAAGGTGAAACCGTCGCGGCAGGCAGCGCGTATGCCGTCGAGGTTGTCTTCGAACGGACCCGAGAACACCTGAATGTCGAACTCCGGCTTCGCGGCCGCGAATTCCCGCAACTTCGCGACAGAGGCAGGATTCCGTTCGCAAAACCGGAAACGGACCTTGAGACCGGGACGACCCATCTCGAGCAGCGAGCGACGCACCGTCTCCAGCGTTTCGATGGCCTGTGAGAACGAGGCGTCAGAGTATCTGTTGGTGTCCGAGACGCGCCAGGGGCCCGCGAACGCGTCCACAAAGTTGAAGATCGGCGATCTGCCTTGGAACAGCTTGTAGGCCGCGGATTCCAGATACTTATTTAGAAACAGATGCTTGATGAAGGACTGCTCGCGCCCGTGGTAGTCTTCTATCTTTGGCGCCATCACGCATCCTTGGGCTGTAGGGCGCGAAGGATCGGTTCGGGAACGATCTTCCAGGGAAACCCATTCCACTCTTCGCCGTCGAGAAGGCGGCCACCGGATTTCGGTCTTGCACCACCCCATTGCTTGAAAAAGAACGCTACGCCGTCACGGTCGCAAATGTCCCGGAGTTGACGGGCCCAGCCCTCCTCCATCGGTCGAGCGCGAGGCCCGCTCTCTCCTCCAACGATAGCCCATGCCATACCTTCCAGGTCCACGTTCCCGATTGGGCCAAGCAGTGGTTCGAACGAGATGAAGCGTGCATCGGAATTGATCTGCTTCAAGTGCTCGATCCTGCTGGTATGTGCGGCATCCTCGACCGAGACACCGAGCCAAATATGGCGCGGGACCGGCCCGCCCTGATAGCGACCGCGGACATAGTTGCGCATGAGGGAGCTGCGCTTGGTCAGGACTTGGTAGACATGCCAGTCGGCCTGCTCCATGGCGTCGAAGACCTTGTCGACAAAGGATCGGTCGATGTCCTTGTGGAACAGGTCGCTCATTGAATTCACGAAGATCATCCGCGGCTTCTTCCAGAGCGAGGGCTGTTTCAGCCTCGTCGGCCAGAGCGTCAGGTCAAATCCTTGCTCATAAGGGTGGCTCGGAATACCCCGCCAGCGCTCTGCAAAGCGCTCAGCGTAGCAGTTGTCACATCCCGGGCCGACCTTGGTGCAGCCGGTCACTGGGTTCCATGTCGCGTCCGTCCATTCGATCTCTGATTTCTGGGCCAACTGCTCGCCTCGCTTTTTGCTGATGGTAGCACGCACTTGACTCGGCACAAAGCAGGAACGCGCGCCTGACTTCGATCGCTAGTGGGATGCGGCGCGCTTGTGCCGACGACTAATCCGTTCGATCTCCGTTCCCTCCGCCAGTCGGATGGACTTTCCAACATGAACGCTTTCCTGGATGCAAAAATCCACATGAAAGCAGAGACTTGAGGCTATTTACCGGATCGGGCGCGGTTAACAGGTCCGGAGAATATCGGCCCGGAGAGAACGCGTGTGCGCCGTTCGGGACGTGGGCCGGTTAACAGCCCCTCTCGCATAACCCTCGAATACAACGGAAAAATCCGGCCGCAGCCGGATCGGGAGAACGCTTTCGCGAGGGTAAGTGGCGGAGGGGATGGGTCTGACGTCCAACCTTCTCCAGTATAAGTCATTGATTTTATTTGATGCGCACAGCTGCTACGCTGGAAGAGCGGGAGTCCGTCCGCAAAGGTTGGCTCTATCGTGATGTCGGCAACGATGAGCGGCAGTCGGCTGCCTTGATCTTGGAGAGCACCCCCGATCATCCACCAGCCGCCCTCGGCGCCAACAGGATGACGGCCGCACCGGCGAGGCAGATTGCGGCACCTGTCAGGTCCCAAGTGTCCGGGCGCTGCTTCTCGATGAGCCACAGCCAGAGGAGCGAGGCTGCGATATAGACCCCGCCATAAGCTGCGTAGGCCCGCCCCGCAAAATCGGAGGGGGCAAGGGTCAGGAGCCAAGCGAAGACGGCCAGGCTCAGGAGGCCGGGGACCAGCCAGAGCGCGCTCGCGCCTTGCCGCATCCATGCCCAGACCGCAAAGCAGCCCGCAATCTCGGCCAGAGCGGCACCGATGTAGATGGCGAGGGTGCCGGGTGCTTTCACGATGCCGCCTCGCTCTCCGGATGCTGGTGATCGGTTGCGCATAGCGAATGGTCGCCCAGAACTTCAATGACCCGGCAATCGGCAATCCGACCGCCTGCACATTGCACGACCATGCGCTCAAGTTCGCCTTTCAGCGCAGTCAGGCGCGCAAGGCGGCTTTCAACCTCGGCCAGCTGCGCCCTGGCGATGACATCGGCGGCTGCGCAGGATTGATCGGGTCTGTCAGAGAGACTCAGAAGGTCTCGGATAGCGTCCAGCGGAAAACCGAGCTCCCGCGCATGGCGGATGAAGGCTAGCCGATCCAGTGCCGACTGCCCATAGAGCCGCTGGTTCCCGGCACTGCGATCTGGCTCCGGCAGGAGCCCGATCTGCTCGTAGTAGCGGATCGTCGGAACCTTCACGCCGGCCGCTTCGCCCAATTTTCCGATGGTGAGCATC
This sequence comes from Amaricoccus macauensis, assembly GCF_014201905.1. GTDB lineage: Bacteria > Pseudomonadota > Alphaproteobacteria > Rhodobacterales > Rhodobacteraceae > Amaricoccus > Amaricoccus macauensis. The sequence continues at coordinate 28,281 of NZ_JACHFM010000001.1, forward strand.
AGATTTCCTCTTGAAGCTATAGCTACTAGAGACCTTAGGTTCCCGACTCAGCAAATACAATGTTGCCCGCTGGGCGGGTTGGAAGGGCGTGATGACGGCGAACGACAGTGCAACCTACGAATGGACGGTTTCCGGGATGGACTGTGCGTCGTGCGCCGGCAAGGTCCGGGGTGCGGTCGAACGCCTGCCTGGCGTGAGCGACGTCGATGTGGCGCTAATGACCGAGCGGCTTCGGCTGACTCTGGATGAAGGGCAGACCCCTCGCAACCAGATCGAAGCAATCGTCAAGCGGCTCGGCTACGGGATCGCGGCGAAAGGATCGAGCCCCGATCGGAAAGGCTTCGTGCTGCCGGACGATGAGCAAGCGTCCCGTGCGGACGGCTCGCGAGATGCCGCAGGACTCGAGCCCAACGCTGGATCGACAGGGCCCGAGAGCGGTCCCGGGCCCGGTTCGCGTTGGTATCAGACCGCGAAGGGCAGACTGGTGATCGGCACCGGTCTCCTCCTCGCGGCGGCATGGGCCGTGAAACTGCTCGCCTCCCAGGATGTGGCAACGTGGGCATTCATCCTCGCGACGCTCATTGGTGTCGCCCCTATCGCACGCCGCGCCGTCGCGTCCGCCAGAGCGGGGATGCCGTTCACGATCGAGATGCTGATGACAATCGCCGCCAGCGGCGCGCTCGTCATCGACGCCGCCGAGGAAGCGGCGCTCGTCGTCTTCCTCTTCGCCGTCGGGGAGGTTCTCGAAGGTGTTGCGGCGAACAAGGCCCGCGACGGGATCCGGGCGCTCGCTCGTCTGGTACCGAAGACCGCGATCCTGGAGATCGGCGGCCGGACTCGGGTGATACCAGCCGACCAGCTGCAGGTGGACCAGATCGTTCTGGTGCGCCCGGGAGACCGGGTCCCGGCAGATGGCGAAGTTATCGAGGGCACCTCGGGCGTCGATGAGAGCGCCGTCACGGGCGAGAGTGTGCCGAAGCTGAAGGAACCCGGTGCCTCCGTCTTTGCCGGCTCCATCAATTCCGAGGCGGCGCTGCGTGTTCGGGTCACCAAGTCGGCCGAGGACAACACCATTGCCCGTATCATCCGGCTGGTCGAGGAAGCGGAAAGCGCCCGGGCCCCGACCGAGCGCTTCATCGACCGTTTCAGCCGCATCTACATGCCGGCCGTCGTCGGAGTTGCGGTGCTGGTGGCCATCGTCCCGCCCCTCGCGTTCGGGCAAGGCTGGGATACGTGGATCTACCGGGCGCTCGCGCTTCTCCTGATCGGATGCCCCTGCGCGCTGGTGATCTCGGTACCGGCTTCCATCGCCTCTGCGCTTTCTTCAGGCGCGCGTCGCGGGCTGCTGATGAAAGGAGGCGCCGTGATCGAGGCCGCGGCGGCCACCACGCATGTCGCATTCGACAAGACCGGAACCCTGACCCACGGACGGCCGCGCGTCACGGACGTGGTGCCGATCTCGGGATCGGAGACAGAGGTGCTGGCGCTGGCTGCCGCCGTCGAAGCGGGGTCGAGCCATCCTCTGGCGGAGGCGATCCTGTCCCGCGCGGAAGCTGCGGGAGCGCCGTTCCTGGCCGCGACCGCCGCCAAAGCGCTTCCGGGCAAAGGGGCCGAAGCAGTCGTTGAGGGTGAAACCGCCTGGGTGGGCTCTCCACGGTTCGCCGGGGAGCGCGGTGTGTTGGACGACCACGCGCTCCGGGCGGTGGTCGGCATGGAAGATGAAGGCAAGACAGTCGTCGCGGTCTTCCGCCGGAGCCAGTTGGTCGGACTCGTAGCGCTCCGGGACGAACCCCGAGAGGATGCCGCCCGCGCGGTGCAGCAACTCAAGGCGCTTGGCATCGCGTCTGTGATGCTGACCGGCGACAACCGGCGCACGGCAGCAGCCATTTCCGCTGGGCTGGGCATTGACCATCGCGCCGAATTGATGCCCGAAGGCAAGGTCGCCGCGATCCGTGAGATGACCGCCAGAGACCGCGTGATGATGGTGGGCGACGGCATCAACGATGCCCCTGCGCTCGCCACCGCCCACATCGGAGTTGCCATGGGCTCCGGAACGGACGTCGCGCTTGAAACCGCCGACGCCGCGATCCTGCGCAATCGCGTGACCGATGTGGCCGGCAAGATTCGCCTTGCTCGCGCAGCCATGGCGAACATCAGGCAAAATGTGGCGATCGCGCTCGGCCTTAAGGCGGTGTTTCTGGTGACGACGATCCTCGGCATTACCGGGCTGTGGATCGCGATCCTTGCAGATACCGGCGCGACGGTGCTCGTCACACTGAACGCGCTGCGGCTTCTTGCGTTTGATCCGGAACGTGAGGCCTGAGATCAGATCATCGGCAGGGCGATGGTTCCGCTGCCATGCCGCAGGGCCGAGCGCTGAGAACATAAACCTCGGGGTACTGTTCCGCCGCGAGTGCTCAACATGCTGCAACTGGAATCGGGCTTCTGCTCGGTTTCGCGCTGGTGGCCGCCATCTGGTCGCGCACCACTACGGGGCTATTGGCCGTCCGGGGCGTGAAGCCGAACTCGAAAGAGAGACCGCAGGCGGCGATCATGGTGGCGTTCGTCGGGCTGCTCGCGCTCCACACGATTGAAATCCTGGCTTTCGCCGCAGTCTACAGGGCGCTGCAGGGCTGGGGCGTGGGAGGCTTCGACGGCAGCTACGACCCATGCTGGAGCGGCCTGATCTACTTCTCCGGCGTCAACTTCGCCACGCTCGGGTACACGCAGATCGAGGCAACCGGGCCGATACGGATGGTCAACATGATGCAGTCGCTCGGCGGCTTCATGGTGCTGACCTGGTCGGCGACGTTCCTCTAACTCGGTCTGCGAACTGGCCTGGCGCGAGTAGCAGCCGACGACCATGGGGAATGTCAGTTTGCCTCCGACACCCTCTCTTGGTATCGGCGCTCGCGCTCTGGCCATGTGCTCTTGATGTAGTCGAGAACGGCGCGGATGTCCGCGTCGCTCAGCACGTCTGCGAAGCCGGGCATGTCGCTCTCGTATCCGCCGCCGACCACGGCGGCGGTGCCTTCCCTAACGATGCGGAACAGGACATCGTCAGGATGGTGCCAGGTGTGGCCGCTGGCGTCGTGGGGTGGCGCCGGCAACCGGCCGGACGGAAGCGGCGAGCGCCAGCCCGGCTGGCCCTCCAGTTCCGCGCCGTGGCAGGCGGCGCACTGATCCGCATAGATCTGGCGTCCTTGCGCGATGATGTCCGCCGACGCCACGGCGGTGGATGCGGTACCGGCATAACGCCAGCCAGCAAAGACCGCGAGGATCACACCTCCGACGACCAGACCGATCACGACAGTATTTCGGAGAGCTTTTTTCAAGACGTCTATCGCCGATCACTGCGGAATAACATTCGCGTTTGGTCGAGACCACGTTGTGCCAGCGGCGAGGCGCCTGCGACAATGGACATTCTCGTGAGCAATGCCTATCTTTGCAGCATGCTCGAACGTGTCGTCACCATGCTTGCCATACTCGCGATCACCGTGGTGACGACGGTGACCTCCGCGCATGCGACACGCATGAGCATGAATTCCGGTGTGGATCACGCGATGCATGTCGCCGACATGATGCACTCTCCGGTCATTTCGGGCTTCGACTGTGACGCTGGAGAGCACTGTGGATCGGCCGATGCCGAGATGTGCGAGTTCGTATGCGCAGGCCTCTCTGCCTTCCTGACGTCGGCAGGCGAGGAAGCCGGGCACGCCTACGGCGCCGCCAGTCATGACGTCCCGTCCGCGGCAATCCACGTCAGCCGTGCGCCGGGACTGAACGAACGACCTCCCAAGCTCCGTCTCCTCTGAGCGCGCCCGGGCAGACGCCCGAGGCGCCCCATCGGTATTGATGAACGGGACGGAAGTCCCGAGGAGACGACCATGAACATGCTTTCTCGACGCGGCTTTCTTGCCGCAAGTGCGGCCGCCATTGGCGCTGCACACTTGCCCCGCATCGCCTTCGCGCAAGGGGTGGCGCCGATCAGCCTCTCCGCTGCGACGCGCACGCTCGACATCGACGGTCGCGCTGCCACGGTCTTCGGGCTTGCCGGCCCCGGCGGTCAGGGACTGATCCTCGACCCCGGCCAGAGGTTCCGGGTCGATCTGACCAACGACCTGGACGTCGGTACCATCATCCACTGGCACGGACAGATCCCGCCCAACGCGCAGGACGGTGTGCCGGACATGCCGATGCCCCTCCTCGCACCGGGTGAAACCCGATCCTACGACTTCGAGGCACGGCCCGGCACGCACTGGATGCACAGCCATGTGCCCACCCAGGAGATGCAGCTGCTCGCCGCGCCGCTGATCGTGCGCTCGGCCGAGGACGTTGCTGCCGACCGGCAAGACGTCGTGATGTTCCTTCATGACTTCTCCTTCAAGGCCCCCGAGGAGGTTCTGGCCGAGATCGGCGCAGGTCATGGCGGCGGGCACGGCGCGGGCCATGGTGCCGGTGCATTGCCCGATCAGGGCGCTCCCATGGGAGGCATGGGGGCGATGCAGGGCATGGATCACGGGGCCATGGGCCATGGCGCCACGGGCGGCATGCCGATGGGCAACATGCCCCGAATGGGCGGGATGATGGGTATGGGCGGCCAGATGGGCGGCATGGCCATGGACCTGAACGACTATGACTGGGACGCCTATCTCGCCAATGACCGGACCCTGTCGGACCCGGAGGTGGTCCAGGTCGAGCGCGGTGGCCGTATCCGGCTTCGGGTCATCAACGCCGCTGCGGCGACGGTATTCTGGATCGAGACCGGCGGTGCCGAGGCGCGGCTGGTCGCGGTAGATGGGCACGCGGTCGAACCTCTCGCCGGCACGCGGTTCGGTCTGGCAATGGGCCAGCGTCTGGACATCGAGATCGACCTGCCGCACGAAGGCGGCGCCTGGCCGATCCTCGCCCTGCGCGAAGGCGCGCGCGAGCGCACCGGCCTGATCCTCGCCACGCAGGGTGCCGAAGTGCGGCGTCTCGATGCAATGGCGGATGCCGAAGCGCCCGCGTTCGACACCGATCTGGCGCAGGAGGCGCGCCTCATCGCGCTGGACGCTCTGCCGGATCGACCCGTGGACCGCAGCCAGATGCTGATGCTGGGCGGTTCGATGCAGCCGTACGTCTGGACGATAAACGGGGCAGTCTGGGGCCAGCACCAGCCGATCACCGCACGCAGCGGTGAGCGGGTCGTGCTGTCGTTCCACAACATGTCGATGATGGCGCACCCGATGCATCTGCACGGCCATGTGTTCCAGGTCGTCGGGCTGAACGGGCGTCGGGTCGCCGGTGCACTACGCGACACGGTTCACGTGCCACCGATGTCGATGGTCGATGTCGCCCTCGATGTCGGTGAGGCCGCCCGATGGATGCTGCATTGCCACCACATGCCGCACCTTACGACGGGGATGATGACCGAATTCGCGGTCACGGCGTCCGTCTGATCCCAGCGGGTCGTCCGGACATGGCGCCCCGCCCGGCACCGATCCTGGTCTGTCCTGCCCCATGTTGTCGTGAGGGCCGGCCAAAAGACGCACCCTGCGGGTAAAAATCAGGAGGATGAGATGATGAACTGGAACGACATGGGCCCCGGAATGGGTTTCGGAATGGGGTTTGGCTGGCTCTTCGGCCTGCTGATCCTCGTGCTGCTGGTTTTGGCCATAGCAGCGCTGATCAAGTATCTTCGGAAATAGAAAAAAGGAGTTGGCAATGACCTACACGATCAATCGAATGTTCCCCGACGCCGGTATCGACGACGTCGACGCTCGCGCGCGGAAGGCCCTCACCGACCACGGCTTCGGCATCCTGACCGAGATCGACGTCAAGGCGACGATGAAGAAGAAGCTAGATGTCGAGATGCCCGCCTACCGCATCCTCGGCGCCTGCAACCCCAAGATGGCGCATCAGGCCATCGGGATCGAACCGCGCGTCGGTGCGATGCTGCCATGCAACGTCATCCTGCGCGAGGTCGACGGTGGCGTGGAAGTCAGCGCCATCGATCCTGTGGCGTCGATGCAGGCGATTGAGAACGCCGAACTGACGGCCGTGGCGGGCGAGGTGCGCGACCTCCTGGCGAAGGCCGTCGCGGCGGTCTGAGATGAGCCTGCGCGTCACCATTCTCGCGGGCCTTGCGATCCTCGGCATCGGACTGCTCGCTGTCTGGCAGTTCGCGCCTTCGGTGTTCGCCGAGGCGCGCAGCCTCCTGGAGCCCGAGCGTCTGGAAACGCTGGTGGCGCGTGCGGGTCTCTGGGGGCCGGTCCTGATCGTCACGCTTATGACCATCGCGGTCGTGGCCAGCCCAATCCCGAGTGCACCCATCGCACTGGCGGCCGGAGCGGCCTACGGACATCTCTGGGGGACCGTGCAGGTCGTCATCGGCGCCGAGCTCGGGGCGCTGATCGCCTTCGGTCTCGCACGGGTTCTGGGGCATGACGTCCTGCGGCGGGTGTTCGGGGACCGCGTCGATGCCGGGCTGCTCGGCTCGCAGAACGCGTTGACGGCGACGGTTCTTGCCAGCCGCCTGATGCCCTTCGTGTCCTTCGACATGATCAGCTACGCGGCCGGACTGAGCCGATTGCACGCCTGGCGTTTCGCCTTGGCAACACTGGCGGGGATCATTCCGGCAAGCTTCCTGCTGGCCCATTTCGGCGGCGAGGCGGTGAGCGGAGATCTGGGCCGGGCGACATGGGCAGTACTTGGCCTCGGCCTCTTGACGGGCCTGCCACTGCTTTGGGTAGCCATGCGGCAAAAGCCTGAAAAGGGAAATCCATGACCGGAAGCGAGTACCAGAAGAACAGCATCACCCTTTCCGGTGCGGTAGCCATGGGCACCGGCGTGATGATCGGCGCGGGCATCTTCGCGCTGACCGGCCAGATCGCCGAACTCGCCGGGCCTCTCTTCCCGCTCTCGTTCGTGGTCGGCGCCATCGTGACCGCCTTCAGCGCCTACACCTATATCAAGATGTCGAACGCATACCCGTCTGCGGGCGGCATCGGGATGATCCTGAAGAAAGCCTACGGACCGACGACGGTCGCGGCGGGCGCAGCTCTCCTGATGGCGCTGTCGATGGTCATCAACGAAAGCCTCGTCGCTCGCACCTTCGGAACCTACACCCTGCGAGCCTTCGGCGGCGATCCGGACAGCATTCTCGTGCCGGTCCTCGGCGTGGGGCTGATCGTCTTCGCCTATCTCGTGAACGTCTCTGGCAACCGGTCGGTCGGGCTGCTGTCCATTATCATGGCCATTCTCAAGGTGGGCGGCATTGCGCTGTTCGGGGCGGCCGGTCTGTGGGCCAGCGGCATTTCGTTCGAAGCGTCGGGCGGAGATTTTCGTGCGGGTGGGTTCGTGGCGTCGGTCGCGCTGTCCATTCTCGCCTTCAAGGGGTTCACGACCATCACCAACAGCGGCGCCGAGGTGACCAATCCGCATCGGAACGTGGGCCGGGCCATAGTCCTGTCCATCGCCATCTGCGTCGTCGTCTACCTGCTGGTCGCATTCGCGGTCGGCTCCAGCCTGCCGCTCGATCGCATCGTGGCGGCGAAGGACTACGCGCTGGCTGAAGCGGCCCAACCAGCCCTCGGGCAAACCGGCTTCTACCTGACGGTGGCGCTTGCGCTGGTGGCAACTGCCTCGGGCCTGATCGCCAGCGTGTTTGCCGTCTCGCGGATGCTGGCGATGCTGACGGACATGAAGATGATCCCGCACAGCCATTTCGGGATGCCAGGCACGATCAAGGACCACACACTCGTCTACACCGTCGTGATCGCAGGCTTCCTGACGGTCTTCTTCGACCTCAGCCGCATCGCCTCGCTCGGGGCCTTCTTCTATCTGGTGATGGACATGATCATCCATTTCGGCGTGTTCCGGCATCTGCGCGAAGAAATCGGCGCTCGGGGCTGGGTGTTGCTGACGGCAATCGCACTTGATGCCGTGGTGCTGGCCGCCTTCGCCGCGATGAAATGGCAGTCCGACCCCTTGATCGTCGTCCTGGGTGCGATCGGCATGGCGCTGGTGTTCCTGTTCGTCGGAATCTTCCTCGCACGGAATCCCGCCCTGGAAGGCGCTCACGACCACCATTGAAAAGAGCTTGAGCTTCCAACGGCTGGAAGCGGCAAGCTGAAACAAGAGATCGAAAGGCTGGCAGACTATGGAGCACGATCACCATCACGCGGCGCCCGACATTCCGGCGGGGGCGAATACCGCAAAGGACCCGGTCTGCGGGATGACGGTCGCGGTCAAGCCGGACGGGCGTCACGCCGAGTTCCAGGGAGAGACCTTTCATTTCTGTTCGGAGAAATGCCAGTCGAAGTTCAAGGCGGATCCGTGGTTCTACGCCTCGGGCCGGGCCGCCGGACAGAAGAAGGCTGCTCCGGCCAACGTCCAGTACACCTGTCCGATGCATCCCGAGATCGTCCGCGATGCGCCGGGGTCCTGCCCGATCTGCGGCATGGCGCTGGAACCGATGGTGCCGTCGGATGAGCCCAGCGAGGAGCTGACCGACTTCACGCGTCGGATGTGGATTTCGGCGGCGGCGGCGGTGCCGCTCATCATCCTGACGATGGGTGAACTGGTCGCGCTGCCAGTGCGCGACTGGATCGGGCATCAGACCGCAAGTTATCTCGAGTTCGTGCTGGCAACGCCGATCATCCTCTGGGCCGCCTTGCCTTTCTTCCGGCGCGGCTGGGACTCCATTGTGAACCGCAGCCCAAACATGTGGACGCTGATCAGCATCGGCGTGGCGGCGGCCTACCTTTACTCGCTCGTCGCGACGTTCCTGCCGGGGGTGTTTCCGGAACAGTACCGGATGGGCCACGGCGTCGGCACCTATTTCGAGGCGGCGGTGGTGATCGTCGCGTTGGTCTTCGTGGGCCAGGTGCTGGAACTCCGAGCGCGAGAACGCACCGGGGATGCGATCCGCGCGCTTCTGGATCTGGCGCCGAAGACCGCGCGGCGCATCCTGCCGGACGGCACTGAATACGATGCGCCGCTGGAGAACATCATGGAGGGCGACCGGCTGCGGGTCCGTCCCGGCGACGCCATTCCGGTCGACGGCACGGTGATCGAGGGCCGCTCGTCGCTGGACGAAAGCATGCTGACCGGCGAGTCAATGCCGGTGGAAAAGGGGCCGGGGGATGAGGTGACGGGCGCCACGATCAACAAGAACGGCTCTCTGGTCATGGAGGCAGGCAAGGTCGGGTCCGATACCGTGCTGGCGCAGATCGTGGCGATGGTGTCGAACGCGCGGCGGTCCCGCGCGCCGATCCAGGGGCTGGCCGACCGGGTGTCGGCGATATTCGTGCCGACGGTGGTGGTCATCGCCATCGTCGCCTTCGTGGTCTGGCTGATCTTCGGCCCGGAGCCCGCGCTGGTCTTCGCAATCGCCTCGGCCGTGTCGGTCCTCATCATCGCCTGCCCCTGCGCGCTGGGGCTGGCGACACCGATCTCCATCACCACGGCGGCGGGGCGCGGCGCACAGGCGGGCGTGCTGATCAAGGACGCCGAGGCGCTGGAGCGAATGGCAGGAGTCGATACGCTCATCGTCGACAAGACCGGCACGCTGACCATGGGCAAGCCGAAGCTGACCGATACGGTTGCGCTCGGGGACGTCACCGAGACCGACCTGTTGTCGCTGGCCGCAGCGCTGGAGCGTGGCTCGGAACACCCGCTGGCTGAGGCGATTGTCGAGGGAGCCGAGGCGCAGGGTGCGCCGCGTCAGGAGGCCACGGACTTCGACGCCGTCACTGGCAAGGGCGTACAGGGCCGGGTCGGTGGGCGCGCGGTGGCGCTAGGCAACGCGGCGATGATGCGGGAGATGGGGCTCGACACCGCGCAGGCCGAGTCAAAGGCCGACACCCTGCGCGCCGAGGGCAAGACGGCGATGTTCGTCGCGCTTGACGGCGCGCTCGTCGGCATCGTGGCGGTCGCCGACCCGATCAAGGAGAGTACCGCGCAGGCCATTCGGGAACTTCATGCCCAAGGGCTAAGGGTGATCATGGCGACGGGCGACAACGAACGCACGGCGCAGGCGGTGGCGGGCAAGCTCGGCATCGACGAGGTGCGCGCAGGCATCCTGCCCGAGGCCAAGAAGGACCTGATCGACCAGTTGCGCCGCGACGGCCACAAGATCGCCATGGCGGGCGACGGGGTGAACGACGCCCCCGCGCTCGCCGCCGCCGATGTCGGCATCGCCATGGGCACCGGGGCCGATGTTGCGATGGAAAGCGCAGGCATCACCCTGCTGGGCGGCGACCTGATGGGCATCGTGCGGGCGCGCAAGCTCGCCCGCGCCACCCTGCGGAACATCAAGCAGAACCTGTTCTTCGCCTTCGCCTACAACGCGCTTGGCGTCCCCATCGCCGCCGGGCTGCTTTACCCTGTCACCGGACTTCTGCTCTCGCCGATGATCGCGGCGGCGGCGATGAGCCTGTCGTCGGTCTCGGTGATCACCAACGCCCTGCGGCTCAGGCGGGTCGACCTCTGATCTGCCAGCCCACACATCCAACCTCGAAAGGAACATCAGATGACCCAAGACATGTTTTCCCGCCGCAAGCTCCTGATCGGTACAGCTGCGCTGGCGGCTGCGTCGCCCTTGAGGGCTCTGGCGCAAGGCGCCGGTCCGGCGATCCACGTGATGAAGGACCCCAACTGCGGCTGCTGCTCGGCCTGGATCGAGATCCTCGAGAACGACGGCTTCGCCGTCACGACCGAGGCGAGCGCCGGGACGCTTCTGATGCGCTACAAGCTGGACAACGGCATCCCGCAGGAGATGGTCTCCTGCCATACGGGTCGTGTGGATGGTTACATTATCGAGGGTCACGTCCCTGTTGCCGACATTCGCCGTCTCCTGCTGGAACGCCCCGACGCGGTCGGCCTCGCAGTGCCAGGCATGCCCTACGGCTCGCCCGGGATGGGACCGGAAAGCCAGCGCGAGGCCTACGACGTGTTTCTGATCCGGCGCGACGGATCGAACGAGGTCTTTACCAGCTACGCTGCTGCCTGACCTTGAGGCTCCAATTCGGCTCTTGATCAGGGGCGAGAACACATACGGACCTGATCCCGGATCACGGCGTAGTCGCTCAGCATCTCGGCGATGGCCGACCCGTGCGGCAGCCGCGCGAGCTCCTCGGCTGCGCGCGCCTGGAACTCGCGGCTGTACTCTACCACGGGCGGGCAGACGGTCGCGATGCCGGGCTCAGAACCGACCGTTGCGCAGCCGCTCAGCAAGCTCGTCGCGAGACCTAGGACGACGAGCCGTCGCCTCGAGCATCTGGCGTTGGACATCATTGGCTTTCTCCGTGGTCTGAAGGCGTTCAGCGAGGCGTCCCGCTCGCTCGCCGGACCGCCGAAGCGAAAGCAGGAACAGGAGCAGGGCGAGGATGATGGCGCCGTAGCGCAAAGCGGCCCGCATCCATGGGCTGGCGGCGAACCCGATCAGGAGCGGGGCCATCACCGCTGCCCTCGGCGCCAGTCATCGAGACGCGCGTAGATCGTGACCGCGATGCCGCCAAGCGCCACGGCGATGAATACCCAACGCAACGTGTCGAGATACGGCACAAGCGGCAAGATCGCGGTCTGGGTCTCGGCCAGCACCTGCTGCGCCACCTCGACGCCCGCCGCGCCCAGCGTCGCCACACCGGCTGCCCCGCCGCCCTTCATGGTGCGGCTGTCAGCCAGCACCTCGCGCGCGGGCGGCGTCTCGGCTGCAAATGCCGTCGCCCGGACCGGGAACCGCTCGCCCCACTGCCGCGCGGGCCCGAGATCGACATGGATGAACCCCGATCGCGGGTAGAAGCCGAAGCCGAGGAATCCGACCTCGCGCGCCGCAGCCTCGAAGGCCACCGGATCGTGGTTCGCCATGGCGATGTCGAAGGCGGCGCCGTCGAGATGCTTCGACCGGCCCGCGCCCCCCACGGCACGGTTGTGCTCTGGGCTGCGGTAGGCGGAGCGGACGATCAGCGGCTTGCCCAGCCGGTCGCGCAGCGCCTGCAGCTTGTCGAGCGCGGTTTCGTTCACGAGCAGCTTGCCGGTGCCCCGGCATGCAATCTCGGCGGGCGAGAAATTCGGCCAGCGCCAGGCGCTCTCCGGCACATCACGCCAATGGCGGTGGAAGGTCGTGGTCATGAGGGTCCTCCGAAACGAAAAAAACCGCCTCGAGGGCGGGTGCGGTTGGGCTGGTGAACGGGGGTGTTGAGCGGCTACGGGCCGCCGCCGAAGATCTTCAGCTTGATCGCTATACCCGCGAGCAGCGCCAGCATGACGCCGGTGGTGATCATGCGGACGGCGGTCTGCATCGCGGTGCGGCGGACCAGCCGGATGCAGTCGACCAGGGAGCGCAGATCGCGGATGTCGAGCGCGGCCTCGTCGCCGTCGAGGCCGACATCGGCCAGCGCACGCTTGGCGCCTTCCTCCGCCGCCCGGGTCAAGATCGCCTCGAACTCGGCGTCGGGCATGCGCACGAAGCCCTCGGATCGGGGTGGGTTCATCGGATCCTCCTTCCGCCGCTCAGCCGACCTTGCAGCCCCAGAAGGACGTGTGGTCGGCGGCGAAGTAGCCGTCCGCGACCCGGAAATACCCCTGCAGCTCGACGGTATCGCCTGCCGTCAGCGGCACCATGGTCTGAAGCCAGATCGCGGTAGCGAGCGAGACATGAGTGGCGGAGATTTCGCCGAGGGAGCCGCGGATTTCGGTCGTGCCGTTCAGGACGAGCCGCCCGCGCATGCGGGCGGTGGCGCTGGCGTTGATCTTGTACAGCAGAGTCGCGCCGAAGAGGTAGGTGCCGTCCACGGGGGCGACGAAGTGGTTGTTCACGGCGTCGAACGCGCCCTGATCGTTGTAGTCGGTGTTGTTAAGGCCGATCTTGGTCCAGGTGCCGACGCCGACGTAGTTGTCGTAGTTCGTGTAAGCCTTGAACCGCGGCAGCCGGGGCTGATCGACAATGCCGGTGGCGTTGTCGACGCTCAGCCCGTCGAAGAAGGTGCTGCCGTCGGCGGAGACCGCGAGCCGGAAGCGGTCCGACCCGAACAGCCCCACCAGCGCCTTGGTCACGAAGCCGGTCTGGAGGGTCAAACCGAGATCGTCGCCGGCCGCCTCCTTGTTCATGGTGTAGAACAGGTCGCCGGTGCCGCCCTCGGCCACGGTCCTCGCCGTCCAGAGCGCGGCGTTGAGCTTGGCCGAGAACGGGTTCGATGCATCCGCCGTGGTGCCAACCCCGAGGAGCGCCATGTTCTGCAGCGCCGCCGGTGTGGTCCCGAGCCAGCCCGCGCCATCGTAGACCAGCAGCAGGCCCTCGTCCTCGACCCATGCGCGCCAGCCGATCCGCGGGGGAAGTCGCAGCCAGGCGCCATCGGTCCAGAGCGCGACGTTCAGGTCCCATCCGGACCATTCGCCCGTCGCGCCCGAGGCGACGATGTAGCGATCGCCATCGGCGGGACTGCCGGGCGGCGCTGTCAGATCGCGGTCGAGCACGGAGAGCTGCACGAGCCCGTCGAGCAGCCGCAGCGCCTCGTTGTGGGTGACGTGCTTCTGGGCCTGCGCCGCCAGGATGTAGGGCAGCAGGAGATGGGTCGTGGCGTCGGACATGGGATGGCCTTCAGAGTATCAGCGTGAGGGTCTTGGGCGCGCCCCGCCCGACGAGGGCGGAGAGCTGGTAGATGCGGCTGTCGAGCGTGTCACCGGGGCCGAGCGGCGCGCCCCAATCGGCGGTCTGGTCTGCGGCGGTGTAGACCGCGCTGGTGGTGGCGGTGCTCAGCACCCGCTTAACGGTCGCGCCATCAAGGATCTCGACCTCGTAGGCTTCGAGCTCTTCTCCGAGCGGCACTTCTAGCCCGCCCCAGCTGTCGGCCGCGAGAGCTCGGGACCGGCGCGTCCAGCGGATCGTCAGATCGCCGGGCGTGCGCGGCCTGCGCCACGGCTGCTCGACATGGGCGCCGGAGAACGGCCGCAGCCCGACGCCCGCGGGCGTGAAGGATTGCGCCACATAGGTCTCGTCGCTGACGGGGCGGCTCGCCGGACCGATGCGCCAGTTCCACGGCAATCCGAGATCGGCCTCGGCAATCGGCAGGGACGCCAGCGACGCGTCCAGCACCACGACAAGAGCGCCAGCGGGCGCCGGATTGCCCATCGCGCCCTCGGTGCCGCGCTGGCCGCGCAGGAGCCGGGTCAGCCGGTATCGACCCGGCGCCAGCAGCTCGGCCGCGCCCGCCTGCACGATCTCCCAGGTGCCGGGCGCGCTCTCGATAGCCAGCGCATTGGCGCCGCCCAACAGCGTCAGGTCGGTGACGCTCTCCAGCGTGCCGGTGAGCAGATCGACCACAAGCGCATTGCCGTGGTCGAAGCGTGAGGTGGGGCCCGGATAGAAGTCCGAGACCAGCGCTCCGATCCGGGCGCGGCTGCCGAACGTGGTCAGCAACTCGAACCCGTCCGTCGAGGGGCTGCGGAACACCGCCATCTCGCCCGGCCAGGGAAGAGCGTGCGCCGCGACAAACGGTCGATGCGCGGGCTGGTCCTCGGTCAGCTGCGGCAGGTCCATCAGCACCGCGTCCGGCGCGCCGAACACCACGGCCCGCGTCAGCGACGCCGCGCGGGGATCGCCGGGCGGCAGATCGTAAGTCGCACGGTCCTGCCGCACCGCCTCGATGCCGCGCGCTGCCGCGTCGGCGATGGAGACGAGCCGCAGATCGACCAGACGCCCGTCATGCGCGAGCCGGATCGCATCGGCCGGATCGAACGCGAGGCGCGAGGGTGGCAAACGGAACGCCGCCGTCTCGCGGCCCACCCACGCCTCCATCAGCGCGCGGCGGCAGCGCCTCTCGGCCTCCTCGGGCGGCACCGCCATTGGAAAGGACTCGGACGCGATCCGGGTCGTGTCCACGGTGATGCGCCGGGCCTCGACGAGGGCCGCGTCGTAATCCTCGTCGGCGCGGGCGACCTGCCATTTCAGGGCCTGCGGCAGTTCGGTCTCCTGGCCGCGCGTCAGTTCCAGCACATCGCCCTCGCGGGTGGCCACCAGATCGTCGGGCGCGAGGGTGGCGACGGAGGCCCGGCCGCGCATGACAAAGCGGATCCCCCCCTCTGTCTCGACGGCGTCGAAGCCGAAATGCCGCGACAGCGTTGTGATCGAGGCGCGTGGGCTTTCCAGCGCCGTGATGGCGTAGCCTTCGACCGCGCCCCAGAGGCCGGTGACGTCGATCCGGGACTCGGGCAGCCCGGCGCGCAGGCAGAGGTGCCGCACGAGCGCCGCCAGCGACACCGCGCCAAGCCGTCCGGTCAGCCAGTGCCCCAGCCGCCAGTTCGCCCCGTCCGTCCAGACATCGGTCAGCGCCGGAAAGAACGGGTACGGCCGCGCGTCCCAGGTCCAGGCGGCGCATTCCGGCACATGCACCATCCGGCCGCCGTAGACCGATGACACCGGGTTGTTCGCCGGGACGCCCCACCAGAGGTACGTCGCCTCGAGATAGGCGCGCTGGATCGCGTCGTCGCGCCAGCCCCGCGAGAAATGCGGCGTGAAGCTCTCGGACGACTTCGGGTCGAAGAAGACGTTCGGCTGGTTCGTGCCCCGGTCGATGGCGGGACAGCCGAGCTCGGTGAACCAGATCGGCTTCGACTCCGGCGCCCACGCCGTCAGCGTGCCGCTCTCCACCCCGCCCGGGCGGTCGTAATGCGCGTTCGACCACCAGGCGCGAAGATCCTTGTAGCGGAAAACCCATGGCTTGCCCGCCGCGCCATCGCTGATCGGGGTGCGCACCTGTGCCACCCGATCAGCCGCACTGGCATAGAACCAGTCGAAGCCTTCCCCGCCCGCAATGTTCCCCTGCAGATAGGCCCGGTCGTAGATCGCAGGCCAGCCCGCCTGCGCATCCGCGTGCTCGAACCCGTCGCGCCAGTCCGACAGCGGCATGTAATTGTCGATGCCGACGAAATCGATCTCCGGGTCCGCCCAGAGCGGATCGAGGTGGAAGAACACGTCGCCCGAGCCGTCGCCCGGCTGGTGCCCGAAGTATTCCGACCAGTCGGCGGCGTAGCCGATCTTCGTCCCGGCCCCGAGAATGGACCGCACATCGGCAAGGAGGTCCCGATAGCCCTGCACCGCCGGATAGGTGGCCGCGCCCGAGCGGACCGTCGTCAGCCCCGGCATCTCGGTGCCGATCAGGAAGGCATCGACCCCGCCCGCCGCCGCGCAGAGATGGGCATAGTGCAGCACCATGCGGCGCAGGCCCCAGTCGCCGGGCGTGCCTGTCCACGAAACCGATTGACCCGCCACGCTGAAGCTCGCAGGTGTCGCCGCGCCAAACAGCGCCGCGACCTGGCTTGCGGCCGTGGCAGTCTTGTCGACCGATCCCGCGTAGCCTGCCGCTGGAGAACAGGTGATCCGGCCCCGCCAGGGGAAAGCGGGCTGGCCGGTCTCGGCGGCGTTGTCGGAATAGGGGTTCGGCAGGGTGTTGCCGGGCGGCACGTCCATCAGGATGAATGGGTAGAATGTCACGCGCAGCCCGCGCGCCTTCATCTCCTGGATCGCCTGCACCACGGCGAAGTCGGACGGCGTGCCGCCATAGACCGGGCGGTCCTGGTCGTCGCGGCTGACCAGGAAGGCGTTGGCACGGCTCACGCCGTTCACCGACCAACTGGCGGGCGTGGTCGACTTGGCCGAGACCTCGACGCCCGGCCGCACCTTGCAGGAGCCCGCGCGCAGGTCGTCGCCGAACCAGGCCACGACGAGGCTGACGCTCTCGACCGCAGGCGCCATCGCTTGCAGCCGGTCGAGCGCCTCCACCATGTCGGTGGAGTCGGCCAGCGCGTTCAGGTTCTCGGGCATCGTCGCGCCGCCATCGGTCTTGCGGATGGCCTGCGTGGCATATGTGAACTCGCCCGAGGCCGGGATCATGGTGACGGCGCGGGTCAGCCCCTCGGCGGTGTCGGGATCGGCGAGCGGCCGGAAGACTTCGAAGGACAGCTGCGGCAGGCGGTTGCCGTAGGTCGAAAGCGCCAGTTCCTCGAAGACGACATAGGCGGTGCCGCGATAGGCGGGCGTGTTGGCTGCGCCCATCTTCCCCGCAATGAACGGGTCCGCCGTCTGCGCCTCGTCGCCGGGATACCAGCGCCAGGTGACGCCGGAGAGGTCCATCGGCTTGCCGTCGGCCCAGATCCGGCCAATGCCGGTGATCGGGCCTTCACACAAGGCCACCGCGAAGCTGGCGTAGTACAGATACTCGGTGGTCTTGACCTTGCCGCCCCCGCCGCCCTTGCCGCCGCCCTGCGTCGTGGTCTTCGTCTCCTCGCGGAAATCGGTCGCCCAGATGATGTTGCCGCCCATCCGCATCCGGCCATAGAGCCGCGGGATCACCGCGCCCTCGGTGGCCGAGGTGATGCGCAGCGTGTCGAGCCGCGCGCCCTCGATGCGCTGGGTCGGCGCCAGCGACGAGATGATCCAGCTGTCGACGACCGAGCCGATGCTCGAGCCGATGAAGCCGCCGATGGTCGCGGCGCTCACGCCGAGGATCGCCCCGCCGATCGAACCGCCGATGGCGGCGCCGGCTGCACCGAGAACAAGCGTTGCCATGTCGGGGTCTCAGCGTTGCGGGAAGAGGAAGGCGAAGGCGATGCGCCGCCGCCAGGCATTGGTGAGCGGTTCCTCGATCACGCCGAGCCGCTCATAGGCGTGGAGGAAGGTGGCAGGACCGGTGAGGATCCCGACATGCTTGGCGATCGCGTGTGGCTTCATGCAGAAGAGGACCAGCGCGCCGGGACCGGCCTCGGCAGGCGACACCTCGATCATCATGCGCCGCGCGCCTTCGGCCAGAACCTCGCGCGGGCCGGTCTCGCCCCAGTCGCGGCTGTAAGGCAGAATCGGGAACGGCTCCGGCCCCACCACGTCGCGCCAGACCCCCCGCGCGAGCCCGAGGCAATCGCAACCGACGCCGCGCAGGCTGGCCTGGTCGTGGTACGGCGTGCCGAGCCAGGAGCGTGCGACGGCGACGACACGCGCGGGGTCGGCCGATGCGAGAGGTTGCGTCACAGCACGCCTCCCTCGTGGCCGCCATCCTTGGTGGCGTAGCGCAGCACGGCATCCTGGCCGGGGATGTGCGGGAACCCCCGGAAGTTGGCCGTGTTGGCGAACCTGGCGCCGCAGGTCTCGATCCGCTTATCGCAGCCCGCACGGATGGTGAAGGCATTGCCCTCGGAGATCTCGCGCACCGGCGCCTCGAGAAGGGTCAGCACGGCGATGCCGTCCGTCACATCATGGCCGAGAACCTCGGCCCGACGCCCCGCGTTGGAGCCACTGGTCCATTCGATGGTCCCGAAGGTGAACCAGCCGGAGGCGAAGCCGCCGAGGCCCGAAGCGGTGAAGGCGCGGTCGCGTAGAAGGTCGATCACGACGCTCGTGCCCTTGAACGCCGGGTTCTCCAGATCGACGCCGCAGCGCGCATCGCCGAGCGCGGCATCGCAGGTCGCCTGGAACGTCCGCCCGATCGTCTGGCCAAGCACATGCGCGAGCGAGCGGACTTCGGCGACGAAGGCCAGCCGCCCGCGCCGGATCTGGCCGATGGCCCCGCGCCGCATCAGCACGCGCTGGTTCGTGTCGGCCCAGTTCACCCGCCAGACTTCGACCTCGGCGTTATCCCAGCGGCCGTCGAGGATGTCGGTCTCGGTAATCCGGTCCGAGGTCAGCACGCCCTCGGCGTCCTGCGCATCGACCGAGAGGTCCGAGCCGGAACGGACCTCGGAGGCCGTCAGCCCGCTCTCGGGCTCGAAATCCGTCCCCTCGAAGCTGAGCGTCCGATCGTGGTCGGTGAAGCCGAAACTCGTGCCGTCGGCGCGCACGATCCGCCAGCACCAGGCGAGCGTCGTCGTTCCCTCGTCGAGATGGGCCTGCAGGTCGGGGTCGAGGGACTTCATCGGCGCAGTTCCAGAAGCGGGATGGAGGTGATCGAGCCGAGCCGCTCGAGGTCGAGCGTCACGTCGAGCGCGTCGGTGTCGAAACGGACCGGCACGTCGAACTCGAAGCCCGCGGTGATGGCGGCGCCAGCGCCCGGCGCGGTGCTGAAGGTGACGACGCCGGTGGCGGTGTCGACCGACCAGCCGGAAGGCTGCTCGACCCCGCCGAGCGCGATGCGCGCGGTTCCGGTCACCGGCTTCGCGACGGCGCGCGTCCAGGATTGCGCACCCGAGGCGTAGCGCTTGACCAGCTGGAAGGCGGTCGTCGCGCCGTCGCCCGTGCCGATAGACTGATCGGTGGGCGACGGCGTGCCCGAAGGCAGGCAGGACTTGTGGTCACCCCAGTCCTTGAACCGGAAGCCATGCAGGCGGCCATTGCGCGCCTCGAAGAAGGCGACGACGGCGGCCAGATCGTCGGCGCGGCGGATGCCATAGGCGACATCGTAGCGGCGGCGCGAATTGGCCCAGCTGGCGTTGCGCTCCTCGTCGCCCGAGGCGAGCTCGACGATCTGCGTGCGCCGCTCCGGTCCGCCCCGCGCACCTCGGCTGATGTTGTCGGGAAACCGGACCTCGTGAAACGCCATCACATGCCCCTCCGACCGAGCGACACGGCGCGGGCGATATCCGCGGCGACCTGCGTTCGCGATTGCCGGAAGCTCTCGGCGTCGCGGGCCATGATGGTCACGTTGACCCCGCCGCCCGCGCCGTAGCTCTGTGCCTCCCGCCGCGACAGCACGCGTTCCCCGCGCTGCAGGATCGCGGGCACCTCGTCGTGACGAAGCCCGGCCATGCCGCCACCATGCATCCGCGGCGCGGCGGCGAAGGCCATGGCCGGGACCATCCGCGAGGGTCCAGCCGATCCGACCATCCCGCCCGCATGCAGGACGTTGGCGAAGATGCCGCCCGCCCCGGAGAAGACGCCGGAGAGCGCATTGGCGATCGGCCCGAGGATGAAC
This sequence comes from Amaricoccus macauensis, assembly GCF_014201905.1. Taxonomy (GTDB): domain Bacteria; phylum Pseudomonadota; class Alphaproteobacteria; order Rhodobacterales; family Rhodobacteraceae; genus Amaricoccus; species Amaricoccus macauensis. The sequence goes on from NZ_JACHFM010000001.1 coordinate 48,164, forward strand.
CGCCGCGCCGCCAGTTGGGCGAGATCGGCCAGCAGCGACGTCACCAGATCGCGGAAGTCGAGCTTGCCGGTCTTCACGAACTGGCCCACCGCGTTCTCGGCCGACTGGAAGGCGCCGACGAGGCTCTGGCCGATGTCGCCACCGATCTCGCGGGCCTTGCTGGCGTAGTCGGAGAGCGCGGCGGTGACCGCCCGCCAGCCGGTGACGGCCGCGTCGGTCGCGGGCTCCGCTACCGCAGCAGCAGCTCCGGCCGCCACACCTGCATCTGTTGCGGCGCGCCCGGCGTCGCCGAGGGACGTCTCCAGGCGCTCCGCCGCAGCGGTGGTCTCGGCCAGTGCGTCGGCGCCGTCCTCGTCGGTGCCGCGTACGGCATCGCGCAGCGCCTGCCAGCTTTCGAGGGGCGCACGGGCCCCCTCCGCCAGGTCGCGCGCCGCGCCGCGGTAAAGGTTGGCGGACTCGAGCGCCCTGTTCGCCGCCTCGGTCAGACCGAGATCGGGCGCGGAGAGCGGATTGTCCTCGAAGGCCCGATCGAAGGCCGCCTGAGCTGCCGTGGTTGCGGCAGTCGCCGCTCCCTCGAAGCGGTTCTCGATCTCGCCGAGGTCGAGGTCCGGAACCAGCGATATGCGCCGCTCCGACCCGAGCGCTTCGAGCCCCTGGTTGATGCCGCCGATAAAGCCGTTGATCCGCGAGACCACCCCGTTCAGCATCGCCTCGACGCCATCGACCAGGCTGTTGGCCGCCTGGAACGCGAGATCGCCGATGGCGGCGGGCAGCAGGCCCCAGATCGCCTTGATCGCCTCGTAGGCGCCTTCGAAGGTGTTCGCGGCCGTGTTGCCGAAGCCCACCACGCTCTCGATGGCGCTCTGCATGCCCGATGCGGCATCCGCCTTCAGGTCGAAGAACATCGCCGTGGCGGCCGCGCCCGCCGCCGCCGCGCCCATACTGATGCGTTCCCAGACCTCGACCGCGAGGTCCTTCAGGAGCGACATCGCTTCTCCGAAACCGCCGGCGCCGGAGACGAGCCGGGTGAACTGGTAGACGAGCTCGCCCGCGCCGACGATCAGCGCGCCGATGCCGGTGCGGATCAGCGCCCCGCGCAGGACAACGAGCGCCGTGGCGAGGCCCCGGACCGAGAGCGCCGCAGCCGCCATGCCGGCGACCCAACGTCCCGCGAGGAACGCCGCGAAGGTGGCGGCATAGGTGGTCAGGCGGCCGATGTTGTCCAAGAGACCGCGGATCGCGATGCCGAGCGGCCCGGTGCGGCTGGCCACCGCCGCCATGGCATCGGCGACGGCTTCCAGCGCAGGTGCCGCTGCGACCGCCAACTGGTTCGAGAGCCCGCGCCAGACCAACCCGAGCCGCGAGATGGCGTCGTTCGTCCGCTCGATCTGGTCGGCGTCCTGCTCGGAGACGACAACCCCGAAGGCGAGGACGTCCTCTGTCGCCTGGCGCAGCGTCGCGGTGTCGATCCGGCTCATCGCGATGGAGCCTTCCTCGCCGAAGAGCTGGCCCGCGACCGCCGCGCGCTCGGCGGCAGGCACGAAGCTCTCGATCGCCGCGTTGATCGCGCCCACGCGCTGGTCCAGCGGCAAGGCGATCAGCTCATTTGCTGAAAGCCCCAGCCGGTCGAGCGCGTCGGCAGCAGGGCCGGTCCCGGCGGCCGCCTGACTGAGACGGCGCGTCAGATCCTTGGTGGCCTGCTCGATGCCGGACATGGAGACGCCCGCCAGATCGCCCGCGCGCTCCAGCGTCTGGATCGAGGCGACGGTGGTGCCGAGCGACTGCGCCAGCTTCGCCTGCGCATCGACCGTCTGCAGGCTGGACCGGATCATCGCCACGCCAGCAGCGGCTGCGGCGGCCACGGCAGCGGCAGCCGCGACCCGCACCCGCCGCGAGAAGGCCGCGAGCCGGGCGTTCGCGGCTTCCATCTCCCGGCTCAGCCGTCCGAAGCCGCGCGACCCGGCCTCGCCCACGCCTTCGAGTTCGGCGCGCACCTGCCGTCCGCCCACGGCCGCGAGGCGGACGCTGACCCTCTTCTCAGCCATGGGAATGATCCATCTTTTCGTTGAGCTTGGCCACCATCACCGCTTCGATGACGGGCAAGAGTTCACCCGCAGCAGCGGGCGGGACGCCGAGCGCATTTCCCAGAGCGAGGGCCGCGGACAGGTCCCAGCCGACCACCGCGCCGGGCAGCACGCGCAACTGACCGCCGAGGCGGCCGACGAGATCCCAGACCTGCCAGCCCTCATGGGTAAGCGGCCGGTTCAGGCGCGTCGGGCAGTCTTCGCACGCTTGCGCGCAGGCTTCGCAGTAGCGCTCGCCCCCGCCGAAGGACCACTCGGCGAGAGCGCGGAGGCGTTTTTTTCCTGTTCCAGCAGCAGGCCTTTGGACACGTAGGTCAATTGGAAGGCCTCGAAGATCGGCCAGACGTCGAGCAGCGCGTCGATGGCCTCGGGGGTGGGATCGATCGGGTTGCCGTCGGCATCGCCGATGCCCTCCCAGCCGAGCACAGCCCGTCGCGCCAGCGCCTTGGCGAAGGCGACGGCGCGCTCCTCGTCGGAAGCCTCCTCGGGCACCGCCTCGACGGCGGGGTCGCTGCGCGTCGCGACCATCAGGGCGGTCGTCAGCGGGCGCAGTTGCACCCGGACGCCGGGGGCGAGGTCATGCCAGCGCGGCGCGTTGGTCAGGTCGAGCGTCAGCATCAATACGTCTCCACGTCATTCACGAGGGTGGCGGTGCACATCCGGCCGACGACGCTGTCGCGCGCGGCCTGCCAGTCGAATGTCGCCTGGACGCCCTGCGGCCCGGAAATCTCGATCCGTGGACGCGGCAGGTAGACGGCGTGCACGGTGAAGGAGAAGCTTTCGCCTGAAGGCAGGACGTAGGCGAATTCCATCTCGCAGGCCTCGCCGTTGATCGCCTGCGTCACCAGCGTCTGGTCGGCGAAGCGCACCTCGATCCGGCCCGTCAGCGCGGCAATGGATGGATCCGCGCCATCGATGCGGCCGTCCGAGCGGATGGTCTCGATCCGGTCGAGGTTGTTGGCGTAGGTGATCTCGGCCGAGACCACATTGCCGAGGGCGGTGCCGTTCCGGGTGATCGCCCCGTTGAAATGGCCGAAGCGCTTCAACTCCAGTGCGGCGGGCGTTCCGGCACTGGTCGTGGTGCCGACCGTCTCGCCCTGCGCCACCAGCCGCGCGGTCGCGGTGAGCAGGCCCGAGCGCTGCATCTGCCAGGTGATCTGGTCGAGCACGCAGCCCGAGTACATCGCATAGCGGGGCACCTCGGGCATGCCGGTCTCGATCGACATCGAGGGCAACGTCCAGGACCCCGACTGAAATTCGTGGCTGTACGGGGCCTCCGCGCCCGTGGTCGTGGGCGCGCCGAAGGCTGCCTTCAGCCAGAAGCCGAACGCCTCGGCGTCCAGCGGCACGACGACGTCGCCGTCGGCCGTCACGGCGTCCTTGATCGGCGCTAGCGGATCGCGGCCGTAGCCGAGAAGCTCCGAATTCAGCAGCGGCTGCTCCGCGCCGAGCGACGTGCTGGCGAAGGGCATGCGGGTGAAGCCGCTGACGGGCGGCGTTCCATAGGTCGTCTCGAACGCAAGCGCCATCAGCGCTCGCGCCCCTTGGGCTCGTGCCATGTTCGTCTCCTGTGGTCGGTTGGGTCAGGCCAGCGGGTCGGCCGTGGAATAGTGCAGCACGACCGGGATAACGGCGGCCTTCAGACTCGCCGCGCCCTCGACCGGCAGATCGACCGGGCGCGGGGCTTCGGCCTCGACCCAGTCGCAGAACCCGCCCAGCGTCCGGTCGGCGGCGAGCGCTGCGCCGATGCTGGCGGTCAGCGTGTCAAAGGCGGCGTCGCGATCGGCACCCTGAACGACCGCCTCGATCTCGGCTCGGTGCTGGTAGTGATAGCGCAGCGGCGACAGCGTGACTTCGGGCGCACCTGGTTCGCCATCGCGCAGGATCATCAGGCCCTCGACCGGCATGCGCTCGGGCAGCACGTCCCCGCGCAGAGCGGTGGCGGGCAGCGCCGAGAGCCGCGCGTGCAGCGCGACGAGGATGGTTTCGCGAGGTGTCATGGGTCGGCCGAGTTGGAAATCGCGTCGAGCACCGGACAATCGGGGACTTCGGCGCCCGAACACCTGGATGCAGTTGTAGCGAGGACGGATTCGATACGCCGAAGATCCGCGATCCTCGCGCGGACATCGGCAAGGTGCCGCTCCGTCCGTTCCTTGACCTCGGCGCAGGTCGGCGCGGCGCCGTCGCCGAGCCCCATCAGCCCGCGGATGTCCTCCATCGAGAACCCGAGTTCGCGGGCGCGCAGGATGAAGCGGAGGCGTGTGGCGTGTGCGGCGGAATAGACCCGGTAGCCGGCGTCCGTGCGGGGCGGGTCGGGCAGCAGGCCGGTCTTCTCGTAATAGCGGATCGTCTCGATGTTGCAGCCGGTCGCCCGGGCCAGGTCGCCGCGTGTGAAGCCGCTCTCGCGCTCGTGATCGGTCATGGGCAAGTTTCCTCTTGAGCCTGTAGTTGCTACAGACCCTACACCCATCGTCAATCACAGACGAGAGGTGCGCGACATGGCGCTGACAGACGACAGAACGGACAGCACGGGCGCGGATCGCCCCGCCCGAAAGGGCTGGCTCGCGGCGGGCGGTGTGGTGGGCGCCTTTCTCGCCTCGGCCTGCTGCATCGGGCCGCTGGTGCTTCTGACTCTCGGCATCTCGGGCGCCTGGATCGGCAACCTGACGGCTCTGGAGCCTTACAAGCCGATCTTCGCCGTGATCGCGCTCGGCTTCATCGCGGCGGGTTTCTGGCAGGTCTATTTCCGCAAGCCAACCGTCTGCGAACCCGGTTCCTACTGCGCAAGGCCAGCATCGGCGCGCATCACCAAGTCGGCTCTCTGGGCCTCCCTGATCCTCGTTCTCGCAGCCCTCACCATCGACTGGTGGGCCCCGCTTCTCTACTGACCCCGAAAGGACATCCACATGAAGAAGATCCTTGCACTCGCCTTGTTCGGCCTGACCGCCGTTGTGCCGATCACCGCCATCCCTGTTGCCGCGCAGACCGTCGCCGCCGAGCAGACCGTCACCTTCGCGGTGGACAACATGACCTGCGCGCTCTGCCCAGTCACCGTGAAGCGTGCGATGGAGGGCGTCGCGGGCGTGCGCGCCGTCGAGATCGACTTCGATGCCCGCACCGCCACGGTGATCTTCGACACCGCCGCGACGAGCGCCGACGCCATCGCGACCGCGTCGGCCAATGCAGGCTACCCGGCGCGTGTCGCGGGCTGACGAGATGACCGAGCAGTCCGACCGCAAGCTGATCGCGACAGGGATCGTCGGCACCGTCATCGCGGCGCTCTGCTGCTTCACTCCGGTGCTGGTGGTGCTTCTGGGTGCCGTGGGCCTGTCGGCCTGGCTGGGTTGGCTCGACTACGTTCTGCTGCCCGCGCTCGCCTTTTTCGTCGCGCTGACCGTGTACGCGGTCTGGAGACGGCAGCGGCGCCAGACCACTCGAACGGATGGATGACTTGATGAAAGACGATTGCTGCGCGCCCAAGGGCGATTTCGACCTTGCCGTGATCGGCGCCGGATCGGCCGGGTTCTCGGCCGCGATCACCGCCGCCGAGGGAGGCAAGCGCGTCGCGCTGATCGGCCATGGCACCATCGGCGGGACCTGCGTGAACGTGGGCTGTGTGCCCTCCAAGACGATGATCCGGGCCGCGGAAGCCCTGCACGGTGCGCAGACAGCACATCGGTTCCCGGGCCTGAACAGCGAGGCGCAGGTCGCCGACTGGTCGGCGCTGATTGCGGCCAAGGACGATCTTGTCGCGACACTGCGCCAGAAGAAGTACGCCGATCTGCTGCCGGGCTACGGCGGTGTGACCTATCTCGACGAGGGTCCGGCGCGTCTCGTCCTCGGCGGGGTCGAGGTCGGCGGGCGCAGGATCACGGCTCCCAAGGTGATCGTCGCGACCGGTGGCCGACCCGCCGTGCCCGACATCCCTGGGATCCAGGACGCACCAACGCTCGACAGCACGTCGCTGCTGGAGCTGGACCGGTTGCCCGAAAGCCTGATCTTCCTCGGCGGCGGCTACATCGGCGTGGAGCTGGCGCAGATGATGGCGCGGATGGGCACCCGCGTCACCATTGTCTGCCGCTCGCGCCTGCTGCCGCGCACAGAGCCGGAGGTGTCCCGGGCGCTGACGGAGACGCTGCGCGCCGAGGGCGTCGCGGTTGTCGATGGCGCGACCTACGACGCCGCACGGCGCGACGGGGCCCGTGCGGTCCTGACGGTGACGGTGGACGGCGCAGACCGCGATCTGACGGCCGACCGCCTCGTCCTGACGACGGGACGCGCAGCCAACACCGAGGGGCTGGGCCTCGCGGAGATGGGCGTCGAGACCGACGCGCGTGGCGCGATCCGGGTGGGCGACGACATGCAGACCACGAAGGCCGGCATCTTCGCGGCGGGCGATGTGACCGACCGCGACCAGTTCGTCTACATGGCCGCCTATGGCGCCAAGCTCGCGTCCCGCAACGCCGTTCTGGGCGGGGCGGAGCGCTACGACAACGCCGCGATGCCGTGGGTGGTGTTCACCGATCCGCAGGTCGCCGGCGTCGGGCTGACCGAGGCGCAGGCGCGCGCCGCGGGTCATGACGTCAAGACCAGTGTGCTGACGCTCGACAACGTGCCCCGCGCGCTCGCCGCCCGCGACACGCGCGGCCTGATCAAGCTCGTCGCGGACCGGGCGACCGACCGCCTCCTGGGCGGCGTGATCATGGCGCCGGAGGGAGCCGACAGTGTCCAGACGCTCGCCATGGCGCTCAAGTTCGGCATGACGACAAAGGCGCTCGGCGAGACGATCTTCCCCTATCTGACCACGGTAGAGGGGCTGAAGCTCGCCGCGCAGACCTTCGACAAGGATGTCGCGAAGCTGTCGTGCTGCGCGGGGTAACCCGAGCCGTCGGTTTCGTGGCTGCCGAGCAAGATTGCGCATCGATGCGATCACAACCTACCCCCCACCCAGTTCGCCACGATCAGCCCCGGCACGCTGTCCAACGCCCGGTCTGCATCCCGCGCCAGATCCAGCCGCTTCGGCAGCTTGACCTGCGGCACCAGCAGGAAGATCGGCGCAGTGACCTTTCCGCGCCCGGTCTTCGACCGCGACACCACCGCCTGGCCTTTCGTGTTCAGCCGCCCCTCGGCGACCAGCAGGCTGGGGCCCGTCCGGCGATAGACGAAACGCAGGCGGAGGCCGCGTCGCCGCTCCCATTCACCGGGGGTGATCCGGCCGCCGCGCAGGGATTTGCCCGCCGCGGGCAGCGGGATCGCCAGCCAGAACCCGTTCTTCGATCGGATCAGCGGCCCGGTGTCATGCGCACCGACGATTACCGGCGCCTTCGACCAGACCAGCGCCGCAGCCTCAAGGCTCTCGCCCGACCTCGGGAAGTTCTGGCTCCGGATCGAGTTGGCGAGCCGTGTACCAAGCCCCGCGCCGGTGATCTGCAACCGCCACGCCGTCTTCAGCCCAGTCCCGGCCTCGCGAATGGCGGCGGTGACGGCCCGTTCACCCGCCGCGACCTCGGCCGCCATCATCGCGACGATGTCGGGATCGATGTCGAGCTTCAGTTTCACGCGGGCCTCAGGTCGACGGTCCAGACCAGCCGCTCGCGGTCGCGGACCGGCTCGCCCTGTATGAGGAAGGCGTCGCCGTCGATCTCGATGCGGTCGCCGGGACGCGGGTTCGCCACCTCGGCCACGCGCAGGTCGATCCGGGTGGTTTCGGACCAGAGCCGCGCGTCGCCGAAGTCGGTGACCGCGTCGGCGCGACGGGCGACGGCACGCACCAGCACGGGTGTACCGCCGTCGGCGATGTAGACCGCGTCCCGGCCGATGTTCGGATCGGCGAAGAGCGCGCCGATGGCGGCGGCGAAGGCCGACATCAGAACGTCGCGTTCAGGCGCACCCGGCCGATGGTGTCGCCGGCGCCGCTCGCCACCGCCTCGACGGCCGCGCCGATGAGGGTGTTGTCGGTCGCGACGGTCGTGGTGCGCTTGTTGGTGTCGTCCCAATAGACCTTGGCGCCGACGGTCCAGGCCTGCGAGCCGACCTTGGTGATGTCGAACACGCCGACGAGCGCGGTCTCGACGGGCTCGCCAATGGCGGCGGCACCCGCGGCGATGCCGAAGATGGAGCCGACGAGCAGGCCATCGCCGGAGGCGACGGCATAGGGCGCGGTCAGGGTGATGGTGTTGCCGGGCTGGACGTAGGTTTTCATGATGGGGATCCTCGTGGAAAGACGAAGGGCGGCCCGTCAGGACCGCCCGTGTGTCAGGGTTCAGGAAGCGCGCCTTACGCGCCCGGGTTCTTGTAGAGGCCGCGCCAGTCGATGGCCTTGGCTCCGAAGTCGAGGCGGCACTTGATCTCGACCCCGTCGACGTCGAAGCCGTTGCGCGTCTCGATATAGGCGCCCTGCTGGCCCTCGAGATAGGCGTACTCGATGGTGTCGATCTGGTTCGGGCTGGCCGCCAGATACCAGGCGGTCTCGCTGGCGGCGTCGAGCCGGGGCTCGCTGATCGGCGCCAGCGTCCTGATCGACTGCGGCACCACGCTGGACGTCGCGGCGGGCACGAGGTTCTGGGCCACCAGCTGTTCGGCTTTCAGTTCCAGTGAGGCCGGCACGATCAGGAAGGCAGGCCGGACGTTCAGCACCGTCTTCTTGTCGAGGCCGGTCTGCTTGGCCATCGCCGCGCGCGCCGCTCCGACGCTGCTGACATCGAGCGCCGCGCCGGTGCCTGCCAGGTTCTTGTGGGTGGTGTGGAAGAGCGCATTGCCGTCGGCCATCGCCGGGTTGGCGGTGATGATGCCCCAGACCACGTCCGACTCCAGCTGGGCGATGGAGTTGCCGTACATCGCCGGGATGCGGGTGAAGGCGTCGAGATCGTCGTTGATCAGCGTCTGACGGGTGATGGCGACCACCCGGCCATAGGTCTTGACCTTGTAGCTCTCCTTGCTCTCGCCCAGCGTGCCGCGCTTGAACTCGCCGCTTTCGCCGACCTCGAGCAGCTGCGGGGCTTCGCCGAGCTGGACGCGATGCATCGCCTTGAAGTCGGTCGCCAGCACCTGGCGACAGAACAGCATGAAGGTGCGGGGATAGGCCTCGTAGGCCTGCCGCAGCGTCTTGTTGGTGACGGCCGACAGGATCTCGGGGAAGTCCGAGGTCGAGTGCAGCGCGCGCGTCGCCACCTCGTCACGCGACAGGCCGCGCGTGTTGACCCCGGCATTGCCGAGGCTTTCGCGGGCGAGCTCCAGCAGCGTCATGCCGCGATACTGGCGCGCGGCGTCCTCGAGCTGGAACAGCGTTGGGCTGTAGCGGTGCAGCAGTGCGTTCGCCACCGCGTCACGGCGGGTGATGCACTCGTCTCGGCCGCCGAGCGGGACGGAGACATGGGGGAAGTTCCGGGTCTCGTCGGATTTCGCGGCGACCTGGTCGAGGATCAGTCGGCGGGACTCGTCGATGCTGACGCCGCGCTTGACCAGATCCTCGGCGAAGCCGCGCTCGAGGTTCAGCCGCCCGGCCAGATCGTAAATGGTGGAGACGCGGTCGCGCTCGGCCTCGCGGGCGCGGGTGGCGACCACTTCGGTATCGGGCGCGGGAGTTACCTGCGTCTTCTGGCTGCGCGTCTCGCTGGCCGCGACCTTCGGGTCGGGCGCAGCCGGTTTCGGCTCGGTCATGGGGGTGTCCTCGGTTTCGACCGGCGCGGTCGGCTGGGTGTTGGCGGGGGTTGCGGCGTCGCTCGCCGGGGTCTGGGTCGTGTCCGTCATCGGGATCGGTCCTTTCGTGGTGGAAGGGGCGTCCCGGCGGTGGAGGACGCAGTCGTGAAGGGGGTGCTGGGCGCGGAAGCCCGCTGCTGGGTCGGCTCCGACCGCGACGGCGGAGACCTCGAAGGGCGTCCAGTCCACCGCGCGCCAGAGCTCGCGGGCGCCATCAGGCTTCGAGATATCAAACCGGTGGACCTGGTAGCCGATGGAGACGGCGCGGATGTGCCCCGCCTGGATGTCGCGCCAGATCGGCTCGACATCGGCACGCTCGCTGATCCGGACCAAGGCGATGCCGCGACCGTTCTCGATCCGGGCCGAGCCCGGCACGACCGAGCCGATCACCGCGTCGAGCGTGTCGAGCTCGTGCACCTTCAGGAACGGCGCGCCCGCGTTCAGCCGGTCGAGCCGGACATGGGCCGGGTCGAGGCTGAGTTCCTCGTCATAAGGCTCGCCGAAGAAGGTGGCACGGCGGACGCGAGCCCCGGCCGACCAGACCACCTCGACGGTGCGGTTGTCGGCATCGGCCGTGTTCGGCGCAAGCTCCGCCGACCGGCGCATGGCCGGCAGTTCGATCATCGTGTCCATGAAGGTCAGTCCTGTTGGTCGGCCTGCGCCGGGTCTGTATCCGCGTCGGCGGTCGGGTCGTCGGCGTCTGGTTCGTCGGCGGCCGGATCGTTCGCCGGATCGCTGGCCCCGTCTTTGGATTGTGCGCTGCCGGTCTTGGTGACGCGGCGAGGGTCGCTGTCGAGGACCAACCCCAGCGCGTCGAGCTTGGCGTTGGTCGCCGCGATCTCGGCCAGCACGGCGTCGGGGTTGCGGCCCTGCCGGGCGATCACCTCGGCCAGCGTCATGGTGCCCGAGCGGATGGACAGCAGGTTCGCCATCGCGTCCTTCTGCGGATCGACCGCCTCGAACTTCGGCGGCGACCATTCCACAGGCACGATCGGCGACGGGATCTGCCCCGCCGCCCATGCGGCTTCCGTGAACCACCGCCACACCGGGGCGCAGAACATCGGGATGAACAGCTGCCATTGGACGGCGTCGATCTGGCGGCGGAACTCCACGAGACCCGCCCGGATCGAGGAGTAGTTCACTTGGGACAGGTCCCCCGTCAGCAGCTCGTAGGGCACGCGGAAGCCTGCCGAGATCGTGTGCAGGCTCGCGCGCTTGTATTCGCCGTAGCCGCCCGTCGCCGAGGGCTGGTTGAAGCGGATGTCCTTGCCGCCGCGGGCATAGGCGATCAGCCCCGGCTCGAACTGTTCCACCCGGTTGCCGTCGGCATCGACCACGGAGGGCGCGATGCCCTGTTGCGCCTCGTCGTCGCCGAAGACGATGGCGGTGACGCAGGCCTCGGTCTTCTTGCGAACCAGTTCGGCCACTTCATAGTCGTCGAGATCACGCAACGACCGGATCACCGGCGCGCCCCAGGGGACGCCGCGCGCTTGCGTGCGCTGCTTCTCGTAGACATGGGCGATCTCGGTCGCGGGGACCGGGCGGCTCTGCAACCCGTTCTGCAAGGCCCCGTAGGCGTCGCCCGGATGCTCGGCATGCAGCCAGTAAGCCCGGCGCTTCCCGACCGGGTCGAACTCGATCCCCTGCACGAGGCGCCCTGCGCCGAGGGCTCCGGACTTGGTGGCGTCGAGGAAGTCGGCTTCCAGCACCTGCAATTGCAGCGGCACCGGCAGGCCGTCGCTCGCGCGCCGCAGGCGGCGGCGCACCAGAACCTCGCCCGCCTCGACCATCTCCCGGCAGATCAGCGTCTGCAGGCCATAGAAGTCAAGCTGGCCATCGGCGTCGCAGTCCGCCGTCCAGCGTTCGAAGAGCGCATCGACCTTCCGGTCCAGCTTGTCGTCGCCGCTAGCGGCGCGGGGCATGATGCCCGCGCCGATGATGTTGTTGACCAGCACCGCCACGGCCTTGGCCGCATGCGGGTTGTTGCGCACCAGATCGCGCATGCGGTCGCGCAGCAGCGCCCCGGCGACGCCGATTTCGGTGTCGGCCGAGGATCCCGGCGCGCGCCAGCCGTCCGTCCGTCGCCCGCGCGCCGCGCCGTCATAGCCACGCGTCAGCGTCTCGAATGCCTGACGCGCCATCACGCGCCGAGCCGCCATGCGCGGCGCCACCGTGGCGATGGCGTGGTCGAACCAGGTCGCCGACATCAGCGATCCCCGCGCGAGAAGCCAGCGAGCCCCGCCACGGGCAGCGGGCGGCTGAAGCCCGCGATGGCGCGCTCGATGGTCCGGATGCGGGCGAGCAGATCCTCGGCCGAGCCGTAATCCACCGACTTGCCGTCATAGCTGACGCGCGTCGTGCCGCTGGCATAGGCCCGGCGCAGCGCCGAAAGCTCGGTTTCCGTCCAGTCGATCATGTTCAGAACCATCCCTCCCGCCGCCCGAGCCAGTCGGAGCGGCGCTTGCCCTGCGGGGCCTGTCCCGGCCGGTTGATCTGCCCGGCGGGATCGGTGTCGGTGGGGGCGGCCCCGAGCTGATCCTCGAGGTCGCGCCATTTCTCGTCGGGCCAGCGGTCCGCGCCCGCGATCCAGGCGGCTGCGCGGGCGTAGACCCGGCAATCCAGCGCCTCGTTGCGCTCGCGCAGCTTCTGCCATTCCAGCCGGGCGAAGCCGCGCTTGGTGCGCACCGTCACCAGCTGCTCGGCCACGAACTGCTTCAGCCATTCGTTCTCGACCCAGTGCGGCAGGTGCACCGAGCCGGGCGGGAACGCCGCCCCGTCGGCCATCTCCTCCTCGGTCGGGCGTGCCAGCCGCAGGAAGCGGTAGGTTTCGGCCTTGAAGGTCGAGACCGCCACGGTCCAGAGCCGCGCCCCGCGCCGCAGGCGTTTGCCGCCCTCGGTCGCGTCGACAAAGGTCGGCCCCGACACCGGGCTCGAGCGGTTGAACCCCTCGACGCCCTTGACCGGCGACACCTGCGCGAAGCCTTGCGCCCGCGACCAGGAATAGACCGCCGGGGCCTCGTAGCCGGTGTCGATGGCGAGCCGCGCGATCCTGAGATGCGCGCGGCGTTCATGCGGCCAGGACCTGTCCAGCAGCGCGGTCAGCTCCGACCAGGCGTCGTGCCGGTCGGGCCCGCCCTCGATGACGACGTGATCGACGAGCCAGCTTTCCAAGCCGCGACCCCAGGCCCAGACATCGACCTCGATCCGGTCCTTCTGCACGTCGGCTCCGGCTGTCAGGAACAACCCGCCTGCTGGCACCGTGCCGGATTTCCAGCGTTCGCGCCGGTCGTAGAGCCGCTGCCAGTCGGGCGCTTCCCCGGTCTCGACCCATGTCTCGCCGAGGATCGTGTTGCGGAACGCCTTGATCGCCTCGTCCGACCCTTGGGCTGCTTCCCATGACCGCACGATCCGCTCCCAGCTCAGCCAGCCGATCGGCGAATAGAGCGCCGAAAGGTGATACCCGACCGTGGTCGGATCGGCGGCCGTGGCGGTCGCCCGCCATTCGCCGCCCTCCAGCATCGCCGTCTTGTGGTGTTCCGCGATTGCCGCGTCGCAGCCCTCGCAGTGATACTCGGCCGTCTCCGGGCGGCCCTTTTGCCAGCGCAGCCGGTCGAACTTCAGCCATTGTGCGTGGCCGCATTGTGGGCACGGCACGAAGAACCGACGCTGGTCGCTGGCCTCGTACTCGCGCTCGATGCGCGACAGCCCCCGGATCGTGGGCGTCGAGACCAGCAGCACCTTGCGCCGGTGGGCGAAGGTCAGGGAGCGCGCCTCGGCGAGCGTGACCGGATCGCCTTCCTCGTCGGCCGAGGCGGGATAGGCGTCGACCTCGTCGAGGAAGATGTAGCGCGCCGGGGTGGACCGAAGCCCGACCGCCGAGTTCGCGCCCGTCATGATCAGGATGCCGCCCGCGAACTCCTTCGAGAGCATCGTGTTGCCCGCATCGCGGGATCGCGCGGGCTTCACCCGCTCCCGCAGCTCTGGGCTTTCATCGATCAGCGGGTCGATGCGCTGGCGCGAGTTGCGCTTGGCCAGTTCCACGGTCGGCTGGACCGCCAGCATCGGACCCGGCGCCTGGTGGATCGCGAACCCGATCCAGTTGTTGCCCGCCTCGGTCGCGCCGACCTGCGCCGCCTTCATGAACACGATCCGCTGCGTGGGATCCCCCGGCGACAGCCGGTCCATGATCTCGCGCATGTAGGGCGTGCGCACGGTGCGATACCGCCCCGGTTCGGCTGAAGCCCGCCCCGAGAGCAGCCGGTGCCGGTCCGCCCATTCCGAAACGGTCAGGTCCGGGTCGGGCCGCAACCCGTTGCCCCAGGCGCGGAGGATCTCGCCCGCGCCGTCGAAGTCGATCAGGCCATCATCGTCACCGGAAGTCGGGCCGGACCTCGGCGAGTTCGTCGAGGTGGGCGCGTACATGTTTCTCCAGGACCTTCTGCATCGCGGCTGGCTCCACGGTGATCTGCTGGCCGGTCACGTCGGCGCACGAGGCTGACAGTTCGGCCGCCATCAGCGCCGCCGCGCGTGCAGGCCAGTTCACCCACGCGTCCCGTTCCTCCCGCGCCAGCCGGAACACCAGCGCCAGCGCGCGGGCCCGCTCGATCAACTCCCCCTTCAGCTTCTGGAGCCGGATGCGCCGCTCCTGCGCTTTCAGCACCTCGTTCGCGGTCTTCGCCTGCAGGAAGGTCGTGCCGCCGCCGACGGCCGGGACTGCCAGCCCCTGTTCACGCAGCGTGTCGCCAACAGCGGCCACGGCCGCCTCGGGGACGGGCTTCAGCTTCGGCGTGGGCGGCTTGCGGGTCTTGGACGGGTCGGTCGTCTCGGCACGTCTGGCGTCGCTGGCGGCCGCGTTGATGCTGCCGTCGGGATAGAGGACCAGCCGCTCGGCGGCCTTGGCCTTCTGGATCGCGCCCCGCGACAGCCCGACATGCGCGGCGTACTGGCGCTCGCTCATGCCCTGCATCGACGGCTCCGATTATCTATCGAAATCATGTTCTTATCGAGTTGATAAGCAGCGCGACCGGAGCGAACGTCCGTTCAGAAGGACGATGCAACTCACCAAGGAGCCATCACGATGACCACGCGCCTGAACCCGATCACCACCCCGCGCCACGAACTCCGCGCCGAGAAGGCGCGCCGGAATAAGGAAGCCGCGCTCGCGGCCTTCATCGGCAAGAAGGCCGAGATCGACGAGATGCTCGCCCGGCTGCAGACGCTGAGCGACGACCACTTCAACGCCCACCCCGACGAGATCAACTGGGGCCATGTCGGCACCCTCGAACACTACGCCAGCCTCCTGAAGCGCATCACCGACAGCGCCTTCGGCGAGGGCGAGCACGCCCGCTGATCTCCGGCACTGCCGGAACTCCCGCCGCGCGCCCTGCGCGGCTCGGGGTCGTAGGAGGCGCCGCATGACGCGGGCCCGAATACGGAGACGATCCCATGACCAAGCTTTCTGACACCCAAGCCATCATCCTCAGCGCCGCCGCACAGCGCGAGGACCGCATCGCACTGCCGCTGCCCGAGAGCCTGCGCGGCGGCGCCGCTGCCAAGGTGGTCGGCGCGATGCTCGCGAAGAACTTCCTGCAGGAGGTCGACGCCGACACGCGCAAGGGCGAGCTTATGTGGCGCGAGACCGGAGACGGCCACGGCGTCACGCTGGTTGCCACCGACGCGGGCCTTGCCGCCATCGGGATCGAGACCGAGGACGCGAACCCCGCGCCTGCGGGCGCGACGGACGCGCCTACCGAGGAGGCCGCGCCGGACACCCCCACCGTAGCCGAAACCGCGCCCAAGACGCGCACACCGCGCGAGGGCACCAAGCAGGCCACGCTGATCGCCATGCTGCGCGCACCGGACGGCGCGACCATCGAGGAGATCATGGCCGCGACGGGCTGGCAGTCGCACACGGTGCGCGGCGCGATGGCGGGGGCGCTGAAGAAGAAGCTCGGGCTCGAGGTGACCTCGGAGAAGGTCGAGGATCGGGGGCGCGTGTACAAACTCCCCGCCGCCTGACGCGCCGGACCCCGACAAGCTGATGACCGCCGTCCCTACGGGGCGGCGGTCGATCATTTGGCGCTCCGCATCCGGATCGCCTCGAACACCCGCCGCAAGGCGAAGGAACGGGCGATCGAGACGACGGTGAAAATGGCGCCCATCTTCAGGTTCTGCGCCAGCGTCGTGTGCAGCCCGAAGATCGGGAAGATCAGGATCTGCGTCACGACCGCGACGCCGTAGCCGACGATCACGTTGGCGACGGACTCGACCAGCGACATGAGGCGGGTCTGCTTCATGCCGCTGCCTCATCCATCGGCCAGCAGTTCAGCCGCGAGAGTTCGCAGCGCATGCGCCGCAACCAAGGGGACCACGCCGTTGCCACAGAGGCGAAGCCGGTCCACCCGGTGGGCCAACCCATCAGTGCCTCGACGAACAGCGGGTTCAAGGTCCGGCGCGGCTCGGAGGTATCGCTCCCAGCCATCGGCGTCACCAGGACCTGGCGGCCAAGCAGGCCGTTCACCGGCGTGTTCGCGAGTGTCGTCGCCCCGTCCTTGTGATCCCGCGCCGTCGGCGTCATCCACAATCCCACCGCATGGGTCAGATCGGCCGTCTTGCGGTTGCCCGCGCTCGGCTTGCAGCCGTCGTTCGCCATCGGCGTCGGCCAGTCCCGCGCCATGCGGTCCAGACCCTTCTCGTCTCGTCGTTCGCCGCCCCGGCTGCGGAAACTGTCGGTCTGCGGCGTGGGCCACATCGCAGCCGTGGTCGCCAGGTTCATGCCGTGCTGGCCCGCTTTCTGCGACGGCGTCGGTATTGTCTGCCTGTTCTCGTTGGCGCTGGCCCTTGGCGTCGGCCAGAGCCGCAGCAGTTCCGTCCGGTTCCCGCCACTCGACCGGGTGCCAGAGCAGGCGCGCGGGGTCGGCCAGCTCGTCCCCTTCGCGGATGGCGAGGATGAAGAGCCGCTCGCGCTTGTGGGGCGCGCCGACTTCCGCCGCCGTGAAGAGGCCTGCCGCAAGGCGGTAGCCCATGCCGACCAGTCCTGCGGCGACTTCGGGGAAGCCGAGGCGGAGATGATGGGCGACATTCTCGAGGAAGACGAAGGGCGGTTCGACCTCGCCGATGATGCGGGCGACATGCGGCCAGAGGTGGCGCGGGTCGTCGGCGCCCCGGCGTTTGCCCGCGACGGAGAACGGCTGGCACGGATAGCCCGCAGTGACGATGTCCACCGCGCCGCGCCACGGGCGGCCGTCGAAAGTTGCAACATCGTCCCAGACAACAGCCTGATCCAGGGACGCGTCTTCCATCCGCGCCACGAGAGTGGCTGCGGCGAAGGTTTCCCGTTCGACATGGCCCACAGCACGATATCCGGGGATGGCGATGGTGAGCCCGAGGTCGATACCGCCCGCGCCGGAGCAGAGGGAGAGGCCGAACAGACATGCGTCTCCGGCTCCGGAAGCGTCTCCGGAGGAAGGTAGAGCCAGGTCATGCATGTCACGCGGCGGTCTGGCGCTTTCGCGCGGGTTCGGGTTCGGCGTCCGTGTCCGGCGTATCGGTGACGTCGCCCAGCCGCTCCGCCTTCACCTGCGCGAAGGTCCGGCCGTCGCCGTCGAGGATCGCGTCCTTGTCGGTTTCGGCCTGCCAACGCTCCACGGCGACATCGACATACGCCGCGCTGATCTCCATTGCGAAGACGCGGCGGCCATTGGCCTCGCCCGCCATGATCTGCGACCCGGAGCCGGAGAACGGCTCATAGCAGAGGCCGCCCCGCGCCACATGCTGGCGCATCGGGATCCCGAAGGCGTCGAGCGGCTTCGGCGTCGGATGGTCAGGCCGGTCATCCTTGGCGAAGCTGGGAAGCGCCCATGTCGATGGCAGCGTTTCCTCGGCCACCTTCGGCGGGCGGTTCGGGCGACGCCAGCCCATGAAACAGGGCTCGTGCTTCCAGAGGTAATGCGACCGGGTCAGGACGCCCCGGTCTTTCACCCAGATGATTTGCTGATGCACAAAGGCGCCTGCCTTCTCCCAGCAGGCTTCCAGCATCGCCTGGCGGCGCGAGGCGTGCCAGCAGTACCAGGCAGCATCCTCGGCGATGGCTTCCGCCACGGCTGCAGCGATGAACCCGTCATAGAGTTCCGCGCCCTGCGAACTGTCGTCCCAAGTCGTGCCGTAGGACGCCGACCAGTCCTTGTTGCGGGTCGGATGGTTCGAGCCGTCGTAGTCGACGAGATACGGTGGATCGGTCGCGAAAAGGATCGCGCGCTCACCGTTCATCAGGCGGCGCACATCGGCCGCGCTGGTGCTGTCGCCGCAGAGCAGCCGGTGATCGCCGAGGATCCAGAGATCGCCCGTCCGCGACGCCGGATTGCGTGGGGGTTCGGGGATGGTCACCGGCGGCACGGAGCCCCCGGCGCCCTCTTCCTCGCCGCCACCGTCGAGATCGAAGGCCAGCAGCTTGTCGAGTTCGCCATCGGAAAACCCGACCAGCGACAGGTCGAAGTCTTCGGCCAGCAGGTCGTTCAGTTCCGCCGACAGCAGCGCCTCGTCCCAGGTGCCGAGTTCCGTCAGCTTGTTGTCCGCAATCCGGTACGCCCGGCGCTGCGCTTCGGTCAGGTGCCCGAGCACGATCACCGGCGCCTCGGTCAGCCCGAGCTGCGTCGCGGCCAGCACGCGCCCGTGGCCTGCTATCAGTTCGCCGTCCTCGCCGACGAGGCAGGGCACGGTCCAGCCGAACTCGGCCATGCTGGCGGCGATCTTCGCGACCTGATCCGCGCCATGCGCCTTCGCGTTCTTCGCGTAGGGCTGGAGGCGCGACAGCGGCCACGTCTCGATCGCGTCCGGGGCGAAGCTCAACGTCATGATGGGCACGGTTCCTCGGTCGGGTGGATGCCGGTGGCTTCCGGACTCCGGATGCCGGGCCGGACTCCACACGGGGTCCAGCGGCCACCAGCGGTGTCCGGTCGGAAGGCCAGCGTTCATTGGTGTTTGCGCGGGGCGCGCGTGGCTCCGGCTTCCGGGTGGCTTCCCAAAAATCCGGCCCTGTCGCTGGCGATGTTCCGCGCTTCGCCCGCCAGCATACGAATGTCGCCAGGAAGGAACCGGAAACTGTCGTGGGCTGGACCCCGGTCGGACCCTTGCTGGATGCCGGGGTCCAGAAGGCCGCCGTCAACGCAAAAGGGAGAGCGAGCTTTCCAGCGCACTCTCCCCATCTTGCCTTCGGAATAGCACGATCATGTTGCAGATGTCGAAAGAAAAAGTGTTGCAACACATTGGAGTCACTGCGCATTCAGGCGCGCGGCGATCTTGGTCAGCGCCAGTTGCCAGCGACGCCACGCGGTGGTGCGGTCGCAGCCGAGCTCGCCGCTGATCTGCTTCCACGGCACACGGGCCGCGCGGGACCAGACGAGCTTGCGCTCCGCCTCCTCGATCCAGAGCACCCAGTCGAAGGTCTGCTCGAGCCGGGTGATGGCGGCGGCCGAGGGCCAGACCCGCATCGGCTGCGGCTCCATCGCCGCGATCTCGCGGCTGGTCCGCACGATGTCGGGCCAGGTGTTGAAGTAGCCCTGCGCCTTCACCGGCGGCAGCTGGCGCAGGGTGCGGAACGCCTCCTCGAAATGATCGGCGACGCAGTCGGCGGTCCATTCGCGATCAGCCATGGCGCGCCTCCCTGTCGGACGGGCGCGGGCCGTAGAGCTTCTCGCCGAGCTGGCGGACCAGTTCACGCTCGGGCCAGGTGAGACGGTCGTCATCGGCGGAGACCGCGAGGACGCCCTGTTCCTGCCAGCCCTCGCGCTTGACCTGTTCGGGATCCCGGCGCCGGCCGCCGTAGCCGTGGGGGTGCCACCTCATGCGACACCTCCCTTCGTCTCGATCGCCCAGAGCAGCAGGGCGATGGCGTCGGCCTCATTGTCGTCGGCCGGGCTGAAACCGCGGGCGCGGACGGCGGCGATCATCGCGGCCTTGTCGGCGTTGCCCTTGCCAGCGGCATGGCGCTTGATCGTGCCGACCGGGACGCCCTCGTAGGGCACACCCCGCAGCTCGGCCCATGCGGTCAGCGTGGCCATGAGCCCGCCGTAGATGTGGCTCGCGTCGGTGCCGGCGTGACGGCGGACTTCCTCGAACCAGATCGCGGCGACCGGACCGGACAGCTGGTCGATCTCGGTCAGCCAGTTGGTGAAGCGCAGGTAGCGCATGCCGCCGCCGTCGAAGCGGCCCGGGCGCAGCGAGACGGTCCCACTGGTGATCAGACCATCGTGGCCGCGGATCGCCCAGCCGGTCGAGGTGCCGAGGTCGAGCGCGAGGATGCAGGGAAGCAGTCCGCCACCGTCCTCCATCCGAACCGGAGGGTTGGTGACGGGTGTGACGGATGTGACGGATGGTTCCCTATCCGCTCCACAGGCGCGCACATGCGCGCGCGTAACGGTCTTATAGGTATGATCCGTCACATCCGTCACACTCTCTGAATTCATTGGCATTTTCCTATTCTCCCGAGAAAAGGTCAGAGTTGCTGTCATCGAGGGCGATGCCCCGGAATCCCTTCGCGGCGCGGGTGTTGTGACGCTCGAATCCCCGGACGATCAGGGCTTCCGAGAAGCGCTTGACCGAGCCTGCGAACTCGCCGTTCGCATCGGCCCACGCCTTCCAGTCGGCGAACATCGCGGAGGTGCTGGCGCTGAGGTGCAACCCGACAGAGCAGCGCTCGTCGATCCAGCGACCGATGGCGTCCTCGGCCTCGAAGTAATCCTCAGTCGCAGCCATCACGGCGGGCGGAGGGCGCAGCCCTGTCCGCTGCCATTCGATGCAGCCCTCGAGCGCCCATGCGAGGATCCCGTCGCGTTCGGCGAGCAGCCTATCGGCCAGGTGCTTGTCGCGCCGTGCGGGCGGGATGGTGACCGTGAACGGCACCATGTGCAGGCGCCGCTTCATCGCCTCGTCGACGTTGCGGATTGAAGGCTTGTGGTTGCCGACGATCAGCAGCTTGAACTGCGGGATGAACTCGAAGAAATCCTGCCGCATGAAGCGGGCCGTGATCTTGTCGCCCCCGGTCAGCGCCTTGAGTTTGCTCTCGGCCCAGCGGCTGCCCTGTTCCGTTTCGATGGACGTGACGATGCGCGCCCCGCGCAGGCCCGCCATGTCGGTCGGGTGGCGATCACCCTGCGTGGCCATGAACATGTCCATTGGCGCGACGGTGGCGTAGTCGCCAAGGATGGCGGTCAGGGTGTTGGCGAAAACGGATTTCCCATTGGCGCCGGTGCCGTAGAGAAAGAAAAGGGCATGCTCGGTGGTGACGCCGGTCAGGCAGTAGCCCGCCATGCGCTGCAGGTAGGACTGCAGTTCGCCATCCCCGCCCGTGACGGTTTCGAGAAACCCGAGCCAGACCGGACAGGCGTCTGCGACCGATGCCCCGGCAATGCGGGTCATGAAGAGGCCGGGGTCGTGGAGCAGCGAGGCGCCGCTGCGCAAATCGACCACACCGCCGGGCGTGTTCAACAGCCAGGGATCGCGATCCCACGGCTCCGTCGTGGTTGCGTGGCGGCGGTCGGAACGGGCAAGCCGCTCCACGGCGGAGACGGTCGCGGCGCTGGAAAGCTTCGCCTTGAGCCGCGCAGACCCGGCACGGGCCGCCGCCTCGCGGCAGATCATCCGGGCCAGATCGAAGGCCTGCAGCGTCTCCTCTCGCCGCCAGAGCTTGCCCGACCAGGTCAGCCATTGCCCCCAGCCGGCGACGTAGCGCCATGTCTCGGCGTGTCGGGCTGCGAAGGCTGCGGCGAGCGCATCCTCGGTGAAGCGCACCGGCACCGGCCCATCATGCCCCCCGCCAGCTGGGCCGCCGCCATCGGGACCGTCATCCTCGTCATCGATCTCGCCGTTGCGTGCGGCGTCGCGTTTCCAGAGGCGTTCGGCTTCCTCGCGCAGCCGATCCTCCGGCCAGGGAGGGGCAACGCGGGCCATGTTGTAGGAGACGATTTCCTCCCACGCCTGTTCGCGCGGCACGTGGCCTTCGCGGGCACGGCGGATCCAGTAACCGATTACGCGCGACAGTGCGTCGAACCGCGTGGTGCCATCCACGCCGCCTTCGCGAACCTGGCGGCCGAACAGCTCAGTCACGCTGCCGCGCTCGGTCGCGGCCATGTTGAAGTCGAGCCCGTTCTCGCCGTCGAGCGGCGGCATCGCGATGATCGCCTCGAGCAGCTCGCCAAGGTCGTGATCGCGAGGATCGTGGTTCAGGATCTGCACCAGCCGCCGAAGACCCTGTTTGGCGTGGATCGATCCCGCCACGCGGATCGGCTGGTGCGCTGACCGGAACGAAGGGTCGCCGCCGACCTTCGCGGCGATCATGTGCCGGGCGCGGCAGACCGTGGCGATGTCTTCGCCTTCGGCGGGCTCGGTCAGACGCCAGTAGAGGTGCAGCTTGCGCTGGCCCTCGGCGGTGACACCACCGGATGCGACCTCGAGTGTCGGGCAACCGAGGTGCTGCACAAGGTGGTCGCGCTTCGCGCCGATGTCGCCATGGTCGAGATCGACCAGCACCACCTGCGTCTGGACGATGCTCTCCGCCCGCGCGTCGCCGGGAGCCGCAACCGTACCGGGCGCCACGAACAAGGCCATGCCGGCGTCGCTCGCCCATGTCGCCTGAAGCGCGAGTTTCGCGGCGAGCGTGGCGTCCGCTTCGATGAAGGGCACATGCGGCGGGCCATCGCCCGCGCCTTTCTCTGCGAGCGCACGGACCGGCACCCAGCCGTCGCAGTAGCCGAACACCACGTCGGCATAGATCGCGATCATTTCAGCGTCGGGCGCGACGTCGTCGGGCGCGATGGTGTCGGACGGGACCGTCATGCCCAGCAGCGTTCCCGCCACGCACAGAAGCGGCATTCGAAGTGGTCGGGGTCGGCCGTGTGGCGGGGAAGAAGTTCACCCGCATCACAGGCGCGCAGAATCGTCACCGCCTTGTCGCTGGCGGACTGGGCGAGTGCGGCATCGAACGGCACGAGTTCGTGCCAGATCTCGCACGTGTCCTTGTTGATCGCCGTGAAGAGCGCGGGCGCCTCGGTCAGGCCGAGATAGGCCTGGTAGAGCGCGATCTGCGCGGCGTAGACTGGCTTGGCCTTTCTGACGCCGTGCTTCGCGATTTCCCGCCAGTTCTTGGCGTTCGCCGATTTGCACTCCCAGAGCGCAGGAACCGCCATGCCGTTCGGCGCGGCGACGACCACCCCGTCGGCATGGCCTTGCACACGTCCGCCCACGACCGAGAAGCCGAACTGATCGCCATGGCGATTGCGCGTGCGAAGGTCGAACCCGGCCCTGCGCAGCCAGACGATAGCCAGGTCTTCGAGAACGTGCCCGAGCGCGAAGATCCGCAGGGACTTGCCCGAGAACCCGGCGCCCGGGTCCTTCGGCGTCTTCAGGTATTCGTACTGCAGCCTGCGCTGGCAGATGTCACCCAGCCGACTGCCTCCGAGATAGTCGCGTTGGGGACGTTCGGCCTGTTCCGCCACGAGGGCGGTGTCGATGCAGGCATTGACGGTGTCCGCGAAACTGGGCGGCTTCTCCCGATGGTTGAAGTCGAAACCGGCGTCCATCAGAACGGCACCTCCGGATCAGGCCGGGGCGCGCTGGTCTGCATCGCCTCTTGGAAACCGTCGACGGCGGCGGTCGCGAGCGCGAGCGCCTGTTCTTCGCTGAGATCGGCGAACCGCGTGGTCCATCCGATCTCGGCCATCAGTTCGGCCATGTTGCGGAGGGCGGCGCGCAGGGCTGCCTGTTCGCGTTTGTCTGGATCGATCATGCGCCGACCCCGCTAGTGGGCGCTGGCGTGAGGGAATGCGGGATGGCGCGGCGCGCCGGGTAGATGCTGTTCATGGGAGAGCTCCAGATGCTCTCCTCACCTACCGGCGGGGGTGGC
Source organism: Amaricoccus macauensis (assembly GCF_014201905.1). GTDB lineage: Bacteria > Pseudomonadota > Alphaproteobacteria > Rhodobacterales > Rhodobacteraceae > Amaricoccus > Amaricoccus macauensis. Next base: position 71,843 of record NZ_JACHFM010000001.1, read on the forward strand.
GGACTGTCGGATGGCGCTCAGGGAACCTTTCGCGAACAGATACTTGTGCCAGAACCGGTCCGTCAGTAGCCTAAACTTCCACCGATTCATCCAGGAGTCGCGAATGGCGTCATTTAATCCAAAAGTATTTATCCGTCCGGACGGCTTGAAGCGGATAGCAAATGTCCACTTAATCGAACTTCTCGAGCCATGGCGCGATTACTTCGCAAAGCGCGGGTTTGTTTTTCCAACTGACCCGACGGATGAGTTTCCACACAACGATCTGGCGAAGACTCTCCTCTCGTACGATCCCGAAATGCCGATGGAGCTCATGAACGGGCTCTATTACATCGACGAGGCTGCCTCGGATGAAACGCTCGAATGGTTGCTTGAGCGTGCGATGGAGGAAGGTATCGCGATTTCGCCCGCCGCAAATCCGACAACCGCCGATGTTGCAGTCCAGATCCACCTCGCTCGCCCCGGCGTTCTCGAGGCAAGAACAGTTCGAGCGATCGCATTCAACAAATCGGCCTTCCAATACTATCCGGGCCGACACGGCGACGGGCGCGAGCTTCCTGAGGTCGCAGAGACACATCTGGCGCGCATGACTGAGATCATGAACCCTTGGTTCCACGAGCGCAGAAAAGGCCGTGGTGTGCGCGCCTTCTGTTTTCGGCGGGAGCAGAAGTTCTGGTTGGTCATCCGCCATGGAAAGGCGGCGGTTCGCGAGGGCAAGCACGAGGAAGACGGCGAATCCGGTGCCGCGTTCTACCGGCCGCAAAAGCACGACGTAATCATATACGACGCAGTGCTGGATCTCCTCGGCATCAACGCAGAGACCAAGGGCGAACGGGATCTGTATCGTAATACGTTGGGTGGGCTGGTCTTCAACCGGTCGAACTATTTCGGTGAAGGCGAAGTTTTCACCCTCGCGCCGATCAGAACAGTCGGGCCCGATATCCTGAAGTGCGGCGATGTCGACGGCGTGACGCGCGTCCGTCTGCTGGAAGTGGTGCGCGTGATCCCGGGTGATCCTCCTCAGATCGATATTCGGCGCTCGTCGCACCTCTACCAGTCTCTCGGGACACACTGGCAGCAAGCGCTCTCGCGCGGAAAGATCACCTCCGCCAAGTTCGGCTTCCTGTTCGAGGATTCGAGTCGCGAGCGTGGTGTCCACATCCGCCTCGACTCGGCCCGCTACGACCGGGATTCGGATGCCGAACGAGTTGAGGCCTGGCTCCGCGAGCGTGGGTTCTTCGACATCAGCAGGGAGATGGATGTGATCGATGAGGACGAGCCGGTTCTGGCAGGCGCTTGAGGCGCTTGGCGGCTCGGCTCCGCAACGTGATTGGGTACGAGAACTCGGTGAGGACTGGGCCATCGCTGGGGCGCTGCTGCACAGAACCGGCGATTTCGCCGAAGAGCTCGTGTGCCCGCGCTCGAGCGAAAACGGTTGCTTCCGCCACCTCGTTCTGCTGCCCGACGGCAAGTTCCGGGCAGATTGCGGCGATGTTCCGCGCCGCTGCGACACCCTCCGTCTCGAGAGGGACGACGTTCGGATCCTCGCGCTTCACCGTGGCAAGCTTGCCTCCGCCCTGATCCGCGCGTTCGGCCTGCAAGACACGACACCGGTTGTGGCTCCCACGCCTATGCTTGCCCTCGGACGTTACGACATGCGGTCGGGGGTCGGATTCGCCGTCTTCCTTGGCCTAACCGAGCAAGGAGCCCCATTTATCTTCGCCGATCTCGCACCGGTCTTTCGCACACCTGGCCCGAAAGCGGTGTTGGTCCCGCATGCCTCGGCCATCGACTGTGATCTGTCATCGAGGCTGGCCGAAGCGGAGGCGCGTGTCTTCCTTCTCGACGATGTCGTCGTTTGGGACCAGAAGACTACGCTCGCGGCTCGGTTCGATCCTAGGACGATCTTCCGAGACCTGATCGCGAAGCTTCCGGGCTCCGGCGATGACGCACCAGCACCACCGGCAATCGCGCTGCCACCTGGCACGACCTGGTCGTCGATCCGGATCGCATTCGAGAATGACGAGCTGTTCAATTTTAGCGGGCCGGGCGTTCAACGCGCCGTAGCGCCTGCTGATGTCGGCATGGCGGACAAGCGTACAGGCAAGGCACGACTCCCGTGGGAGTGGCTGCGCAGTTTCGCGCTTCACGGCGGCCGAATACCCGTGGGCAAGAGTAGCGCCCAGAAGCACAAGCAGTTCGTTAGCGAGCAACTCTCAGCCTTCACCGGGATTGTCGAGGACCCCATCGGGGACGATTCCGGCCAATACGTCGCGAGGTTTACCATCGACGGCAGCGGACTGAGGCAGGGCGTCGCAGGTCTGTCCCGGCGAAATCTCGCTGACGACGACTGACCCTTTTCGAACTTTTTTCCTGCCACGCAACCCCATGAAACCATTCGGTTTCGTGGGTTTTTTCTGCGTCGTTCGCTCTGATTTCGAGCCCGTTCCGCGAATTTTCGCCGGTCCCGGTCACTCGGGCCGCGTGCCCGTCCACCTGGACGAAGGCGAAACTTCATGGAGCGTTTCCACCCAATTTGCGACGCGCGCTCGCGCGTCTCCCGCAACATCATCATCCGGGCCGAACGGCTGGCGCGGTCGGGCTCGGTTCCCGGCATGGACGCCGAGGACATCAAACAGGACCTGCGTCTGCACCTCTATCGCCGCGACGACAGGTTCGACCCCTCCCGCGGTCAGTACGACACGTTTGCAGACCGCGTTCTGGCGAACCGCATCGCCACGCTGGCCGCGCCGACCGAACGCCTGCGGGCCGAGCGGGCGTGGGTCGACTTCGACACTCCGTCCCAGGGTCGCGGCAACGACGAGATGTTGCCGCTCGCTGAAACCCTCCCTGACAGCGAGATGCCGCACGCCGCCGTCGCGCGTGCACCGGACGAGGCGTTCGGGCTGGTCCGCGATGTCCGGCGCCTTCTCGCAGGGCTGACACCGACCTGCAGGGATGTCGCGCTGGCGCTGATCGACATGTCGCCGACGGAGGCAGCCGAGGCCCTCGGGATCCATCGCAGCACAGTCTACGCCCGGCTCGGCACGATCCGGAAGGCGGCCGAGGCGCTTGATCTCGCCGCATATCTCGGCGCCGCCCCGACAGTCTCGGAGGCCCGCCGGTAGGTGACAACAGGACCGGCGATGACCCGGTTCCACCAAGTTTCATGCCGGGCCCTCGGAGGAATGCAACACCCCCACGCGGGGAAACACTCCGACCGCAAGCTCCAGGGCGGCGTCAGGCCCGGCAGCAGTCTTCCCGACGATCCCTGGACACCAACCGACGAAACCACGGAGCATCACCATGTTCACGACTTCCCCCCTGAAACGCCTGCGCCAGTCGAGCTGGATGGAGGCGATCCCCGACACGATCAACGTTCCGGCCCTGTCTGAGAGGCCGAACCGCGCGGTGCCGATCGAGCGCGCCACTGTGGACGACATCGAGTTCGCGCTTGTCGCCCTGGCGCGGCAGCAGTCCGAGCTCTACCGGCTCACGAGTGCGCTTGGCGACGTGTTGAAGATGGCGCGCCGCCAGGGCGCCTGTGGCGCGGACATCGCCATTTCGGCCGCTGTGCGGGATCTGGAGGGCGGCAAGTGAGCGCCCCCTTCGGCGGCGGGCCGCTCCGCATAATCAAGGCCGACGAACGCCTGCGCGAGGCGCGCGGCATCAAGGGGGTGCTCACGGGCACCTCTGGCATCGGCAAGACCACGCAGCTGCTGACCCTCGATCCGCAGCGAACGCTTTTCCTGAACCTCGAGGCGGGCGAGTTGGCCGTTCAGGGCTGGCCCGGCGACGAGATCCGCATCCGCGACTGGGAGGTCGCCCGCGATCTCGCCGCCTGGATCGGCGGCGCCAACCCGGCCATGCGGGACGACCAGTCCTATGGGCCCGGGCACTTCGCGCGGGTCTGCGCGGCCTTCGGTCCCGCCGGCCAGCTCGACAAGTACGACACGGTCTTCGTCGACAGCATCTCCGTCGCCTCCCGCATCTGCCTTCAGTGGTGCAAGGGCCAATCCCAGGCCCAGTCCGACCGCACCGGCAAGCCGGATCTCCGCGCGACCTACGGGTTGCTCGGCCAGGAGATGATCGGCTGGCTCACGCATCTGCAGCACACGCCCGCCAAGAACATCTGGCTGGTCGGTCTTCTCGACCGCAAGCTCGACGACTTCGGCAAGCCCTTCTTCTCGATGCAGATCGAGGGATCGAAGACCGGCCTCGAATTGCCCGGCATCGTCGACGAAGTCGTGACCCTGACCGAACTGCGCCCCGAGAAGGGTGACCCGTTCAGGGCGTTCATCTGCACCACCATCAACGATTTCGGCCTGCCTGCGAAGGACCGCAGCGGCCGGTTGTCGATGATCGAGCCCGCCCATCTCGGGCGGCTCATGGCGAAGATCCGTGGTCCGCGCCCCGATGGCGCTGCCCGCCTGAACTTCGATCTGCCCGCGGCCGCCACCGCACCCAATCCCCCGACGACGAAAGGAGCATGACAATGGCGAGCGACATGGATTTCAACGGCGCGGACACGCAGGACGCCGCTTTCGACCTCATCCCGGCCAACACGCTGGTCAAGGTCTGCCTCACCGTCCGCCCCGGCGGCGCGGGCCCGGAAGGCTGGCTCACCCAGAGCAAGACGAGCCCGGCCCTCTACCTCAACACCGAGGCAGTCGTGATGGAGGGGCCGTTCGCGCGGCGCCGCATCTACACGCGCATCGGATTTCGCGGAAAAGCTGCGGGCGGTCCCGGCGACGACACCTATGGCAACCGCGGGCGCGCCATGATCCGCGGCATCCTCGAATCCGCCCGCGGCGTGCGTGCCGATGACCAGTCGAACGCCGCCCGCGCCGCGCGGATGATCCGCAGCCTCGGCGAGTTGAGCGGGCTGGAGTTCGTGGCGCGCATCGGCATCGAGCGCGACAAGGACAAGCCCGACGACACCGGGCGCAACGTCATCAAGGCCGCGCTCGGCGCCGACCATGCCGAATACGCTCGGGTGATGGGCAGCGTAGCCCAGCCACCGCAGCAGGGTCAGTTCACCGCCTCGGGCCCGCAGCTTGCAGACAACGGCATGGGTCAGTCGGGCGCGCCGTCCTCCGGCTCCGCGCCCTTCTGGGCACGCTGAGGGGGACGACCATGATTCCGCGCGACTATCAAAGGGCGGCGGTCGATGCCGCCCGCGACCGCACCGCCGCACATGGCAACACCATGCTGGTGCTGCCCACCGGGGCGGGAAAGACGGCCATCGCCGGTTTCTACATCGGCGAGGAACTGGAGCAACGCAAACACGACCGCGTTCTGGTGCTGCAGCACACCGACGAGTTGATCGATCAGAACCGCAGCGCCATCGGCACTGTCACCGGAATGCCGACCTCGGTGGTCAAGGCCGAGCAGGACGACTGGGACGGCCGCATCGTCTTCGGAAGCGTCCAGACCCTGGCGCGCGCCAACCGGCGCGAGCGGATGGCGCCGGTCTCGCATCTCGTCATCGACGAATGCCACCGCTCCGCGGCGCAAAGCTATCAGTCCATCATCGACGAGGCCCGGGCGCTCAATCCGGAGATCAAGCTGCTCGGGCTCTCGGCCACGCCGGGTCGCGGCGATGGCCGCAGCCTGCGCCGCACCTTCAGCAATGTCGGCTATCACCTCAAGATCGGCACGCTGATCAGTCGCGGTCTCCTGGTGCCACCGCGCACCTATACCATCGATCTCGGCGTCGAGGACGAACTGGCGGGGCTCGGCGCCACCGCCGGCGATTTCGACATGCGCGCGGCAGACAAGGTGCTGAACCGCTCGGTGCTGAACGAGGCCGTCGTCGAACACTGGCAGGCGAAGGCAGCGGACCGGCGCACCATCTTCTTCTGTGCGACGGTCGACCATGCCGATGCAGTTGCCGAGGCATTCCGCACGGCCGGCGTCACGGCCGAGACGATCTCGGGCGAGATGCCATCGCGGACGCGCGTCGACCTCATCGCCCGGTTCGACCGGGGCGAGGTGCAGGTGCTGACGAACTGCATGGTCCTGACCGAGGGTTTCGACAGCCAGCCCGTCGGCTGCATCGGCATCCTGCGCCCCATGCTGCACAAGGGTACCTTCATCCAGGCAGTCGGTCGCGGTCTGCGGCGGGTTGATCCCGCGCGTTTCCCAGGCATCGTGAAAACCGACTGCGTCGTGCTCGACTTCGCGGGCGCGGCGCTCCGGCACGGGTCGCTCGAACAGGAGATCACCCTCGACGAGGACGATCCTGAGCCAGGCCAAGCACCATGGAAACTGTGCCCGACCTGTGGAGCCGAATTGCCGCTTGGAGCATCGGTCTGTGATTTCTGCGGTCACGTCTTCACGCGGGAACGAGCAGAGGCTCGACTGCTGACCGCCTTCGACATGATGGAGATCGACCTGCTGGAGCGGTCCCCGTTCGCCTGGTGCGATCTGCATGGCGACGGCCAGGCGATGATGGCGAGCGGGTTCAATGGCTGGGCCGGGGTGTTCCATGACGGCGCGCTCTGGCACGCGCTCGGACAGCCGAAAGGCAGGGCGATCCGGCCGCTCGCCATCGGCACCCGGGTGCAGGCGCTCGCCGCCGCAGACGATTTCCTGCGCGCCACCGAGACGGGGACCGCCTCGATCAAGAGCCGTCGCTGGCTGAACGACCCGGCGACGATGAAACAGATGGACCTGCTGCAGCGCGCGGGGCACGAGGCCAACGGGCTGGATTTCAGCCTGTCGAAATACGCCGCCAACTGCCACCTGAACTTCCGCTGGAACCGTGGCGCGATCACCGCCGCCGTTCTTGGCCGTGCGGAGCGGTCGGCCGCATGAAACGCCCCAATCCGCTCCCGCCCGACCAGATGACGCCCGCAGAGCGCCGCGCCGAGCTGTGCGGCCTGCTGGCGCTCGGGCTGGTCCGGTTGCGGATGCAGGATGGGGGCGAAGTATCTGACGATAGTGGAGAACGTTGCCTACACTATCCGCCCGACCAGTGCCGTCATGCAACTCCAACGCACCGGAGAAATGCATGAACAAGCCCGATCCCATCCCCGCGCGCCTAGTCGCGCTGAAGACCACGCCAACGCCTGACCTGAAGAAGCAGTGGCGCGATCTGTTCGACAGCGAGCCGCCGCCGTTCAACCGCCGCTATCTCGAGTCCCGACTGGCATACCGCATCCAGGAACTCGCCTACGGCGGGCTGAAGCCCGAAACGATCCGGCGCCTGGAGCGGCTGGGCGAGGAACTGGATGGCGGGGACAAGAGGAAGCGCGGCATCCGCGCCGACCGTGACCGCCCCATCACGGGCACGCGGCTGCTGCGCGAATGGCAGGGTGTCGAGCAGGTTGTCACCGTCACCACCGACGGCTTCGAGTGGCAAGGTCGGCCGTACAAGTCGCTGTCCGCCATCGCCCGCGCCATCACCGGCACGCGCTGGAACGGGTGGACCTTCTTCGGGCTGAAGAACCACAGGGGGCGGACATGACGAAGCCGCCCGAGAAATCGAAGGTCGTCCGCAAGCTGCGCTGTGCGGTCTACACCCGAAAATCCTCCGAGGAAGGGCTGGAACAGGAGTTCAACAGCCTCCACGCCCAGCGTGAGGCATGCGAGTCCTACATTGCCAGCCAGCGCTCCGAGGGCTGGGTGCTCGTCCGCGATCAGTATGACGACGGCGGCATCTCGGGCGGCACGCTCGAACGCCCCGGCCTGAGACGGCTGCTTGAGGATATCGAGGACGGGCTGGTCGACGTGGTGGTGGTCTACAAGATCGACCGCCTCAGCCGCTCGCTGGCCGATTTCGCCAAGCTGGTCGAAGTGTTCGACCGGAACGGGGTGACCTTCGTCTCGGTGACGCAGTCGTTCAACACGACGACCTCCATGGGGCGGCTGACGCTAAACATCCTGCTGTCCTTCGCCCAGTTCGAGCGCGAAGTGACCGCCGAGCGCATCCGCGACAAGGTCGCCGCCAGCCGCAAGAAGGGCATGTGGATGGGCGGGGTGCCGCCCTACGGCTACCGCGTCGAGAACCGCAAGCTGGTGGTGGACGAGGAAGCCGCAGCGCATGTGCGCTGGATCTTCGCCCGCTTCCTCGAGATCGGCTCCTGCACGGAACTGGCGCGGGAGGTCGGCATGCGGGGACTTCGGACGCCCCGCGGCAACCGGATCGACAAGAAATACATCTATCGGATGCTCAGCAACCGCGCCTACATCGGCGAGGCGGTCCACAAGGGCGACAGCTATCCCGGCGAACACGACGCCATCATCGACGGCGACACGTGGGGCAAGGTCCACGCCATCCTGCAGGAAAGCCCGCGCAAGCGCGCCGCGCGCACCCGCGCCGACACGCCCGCGCTGCTGAAGGGGCTGCTGTTCGGGCCGGACGGCGCGGCCTTCTCGCCGACGCACACCCGGAAGGGCGACAGGCTCTACCGCTACTACGTCAGCCAGACAGTGCTGAAGCATGGTGCCGGGTCATGCCCCGTGGCCCGCGTGCCAGCAGGGGAGATTGAGGCCGCAGTCATCGACCAACTCCGTGCCGTGTTCCGGCAGCCAGAGATTGTTGCGGGGACTTGGAAGGCGGCGCGTGCCCGCGCCGACGACATCTCCGAGGCCGACGCCCGCGCGGCGTTGCAGCAGCTCGACCCGCTGTGGGACGAACTCTTCCCCGCCGAGCAGGCGCGCATTGTCACGCTTTTGGTCGAGCGCGTCGATATCGGCGCGAACGGGCTCAACTTCCGGCTCCGGATGGACGGCCTCGGAGGGCTCGCGCGCGAGATGCTGTCTGGCAGCATCGGAGCAGCGGCGTGACCCGCGCGACGCCGATCCCCGAGACGGTGACGCTCCACGTGCCGTTCCGCGTCGTTAAGCGCGGCGGGCGCAAGGAAATGCAACTTCCCGATGGCGTCCGGCCAGACCGCAAGGCGGACAACACGCTGGTCAAGGCGCTGGCCCGCGCCTTCCGCTGGAAGCAGATGCTCGAGTCGGGTGAGTTCGCTACCATCGCCGAACTGGCCGAGCGGGAGGGGATCGCCGCTCCATACCTGACGAGAACCATGCGCCTCACTCAACTGGCGCCTGATTTAGTGGAGAGTATCCTTGACGGCAGTCAGCCGTCCGGTCTCAAGCTGGAGGCGCTGCGCAGCACCCTGCCAATGGCGTGGTCCGAGCAGCGAACTGTCCTGAGCGCTCCCCTAGATTGAAGATGCCATCGGCGAGCAGCTGGCTTCATGCTTGCGTCGCCCTAGGGCGACAGCTTAGTCTAGCGCCGTAAACGGCGGTAATGTCAGCTCAAAATCGGGGCGCCCGGCAATCCCGTCGCCGTCCGATAGTTGAGAGCGACAATGGAAGCGGCCGAGCGCACGATAAGTCAGATTCTGACGGAACAGATTAGATACGAAATACCCACGTATCAGCGCCCATATTCTTGGGAGAAGGGTAACGTTGAGCAATTACTCGATGATGTTTGGGAGGCGTTTGCGGCTAACGATGAGGAATATTTCATCGGCTCGCTGATCACGATCGAGCGTGAGAAGGGTCGTCTTTATGATGTCGTGGACGGTCAACAGCGTCTGACAACGCTCAACTTGATCTTTTCACGCCTGCGCGATGGCGTCGATGAACCGGCGAAATCCGAACTCGGTCGGCGCGTCTTGCCACGCAATGCCCTGACCGGTGAAGAGGAGTCGCCACGCCTGACCCTGCGCCAGCGAGATCAGAACTTCTTCCGCCGACATGTTCTGGCAGGGGAAACGGTGCCCGAGGCGGTCCGAAAAGAAGTCGCTAAGGAGCAGGACGCCCCAAAGCAGCGCATCATCGAGAACCTCGAGGCCATCGACAGCTTCATTGCTCAGCATGACCAGAAGACGCTGAAGCTGTTCGCGAACTACCTGCTCAGCAGGGTCTATGTGGTGTTTGTCACCACTGCTTCCTGGCAGTCGGCTTACCGGTTGTTCAACGTTCTGAATGCCCGAGGCATGGCGCTGTCAAATGCGGACTTGATAAAAAACATGCTGTTCGCGCGGCTCGGCGGCAATGCAACCCGAAGCAGTGACCTGGACGAGGCATGGCTCGAACTGGAGGAGCAGATCGGTATCGAGCGGCTTGACCAGTTCATGGCGCATCATCGCAGTTCGATTGTCGCGACAAAAGCACGGAAGGCACTGCACGAGGAGTTTGAACCCCTTATCGAGACTGCAGCGTCGCCGTTCACTTTCCTCGACGAAGTGAATACCTCCGCTCGCAATTATCTGCGCGTTCTCAGGAACGAGTTCGAGGCACCTGCAGCTCGTCGCGCGGTCAGATCGCTCAAGCGGGTAGCGTTCGAAGAGTGGATCCCGCCGCTGCTTGCCTTCTTGAACAGGCCGGTAGCTGACATGCCAGAGGGGGAGTTCATCGATCTACTCGAACGGATCACCTATCAGAACTGGATCCGGCGGCTCGCGTTCACTGCTCGTTTAACAGCGTACTTTCAGCTCATCACCGCGATCCGTGCCGGGAAAAACGCGGACGACATCCACGCGATCTTCCGCGCCAATGCCAACGACGATGAGTTCCGTTCTCTGCTTGACGGCGAGGTTTATGGGCGGCCCTTCGCGCAGGCCGTCCTGCTGCGGCTTGAAGAGGCCGATCAGGACGAGTCGGTCACCAAGGACTTCGGCGGAAAGATTACTATCGAGCATGTTCTGCCTCAGGCGCTCAAGGACGCCTACTGGCGTGAGCGTTTCAGTGATGACGAACACCGCCTCTGGCTGCACCGCCTTGGCAATCTTGCACTGCTTGCTGGCATCAAGAATTACAAGGCGCAGTACTTCCCATTCGACCGCAAGAAGAAGATTTACGCAGAGCGGAACAACCGGGTTTCCTTCGACACCACAAAGCCGATCCTGTCGGCTGATCATTGGACGAAGGACCTGCTGATCGCACGTCAGGCTGATCTGGTCGATAGAGCGCAGCGGATATGGTCAGTCAATGCATAGTGGTCTATCGCTTCGAGGCACTCTCGGCACTGGATGCCGACCCGATTCATCCTTCCGTTCGCAGATAGCATTTTCCAGCTGGGCGGGAGGGTGACCATGAGCATGAATGAAGCCGATACGCGGTATCACCTCATCGACCCAGTCCTCCGGGCAAAAGGCTATGTAAGCCGGGACCAGGTTACGCTCGAAACCGTTCTGACGCCGCCGCCGGTGGAGCCCACAGGGCCAAAGGGGCGCAGGCGGAAAGGTCCGGGGCGCACGGACTATCTCCTGTGCGTCCAGATCGCGGACATGCCGAAGTCGATGCCCATCGCTGTGCTCGAAGCAAAGAAGGAGGGGGACGATCCGCTCAAGGGCATGCAGCAAGCTAAGGCTTATGCCGATTGCGAGCGGTACGAGGTCAAGTACGTCTTCTCGACCAATGGCCACCGCTATGGGGAGTACGACTGCTTCTCAAGCCTGCAGGCTGGGCCCTTTCAGTTTCCCGATTTCCCCACGCACCCCGACCTGACGACACGGTATGCGAAGGACAGTGGGATAGACCTCCACGCCCCCGACGCAGCCATGCTGTTCCAGGCGGACAGCCCGGCATGGGCTCAAAGCCGCTACTATCAGGATGCAGCGATCCGCGCCGCCTTCGAGAAGATCATTCTGGACCGCCAGGCTGGCACGGCACCCCGGGTGTTGCTGACGCTCGCCACAGGCGCAGGCAAGACGATTATCGCCACGAACCTGCTCTGGCGGCTGTCGCAGGCCGGCCAGCTCCCCAAGCCAGCGCTCTTCCTGTGTGACCGGGATGAACTTCGCGAGCAGGCCTACAACAAGCTCAAGGCGGCTTTCGGTGACAACGCCCGCATCGTGAAGACGGAGCGGGGCGGCAACGCCGCGCAGAACGCACGGATCCATATCGCCACCTACCAGACGCTCGGACTGGACGACGATGACGGGTTCGCCAGCTTCCTGTCCGAGCACTACGGTCAGGACGCGTTTAGCGTCATCATCATCGACGAGTGCCACCGCTCTGCCTGGGGCCGGTGGTCCGAGGTGCTTCGCCGCAACCCGAACGCCATCCACATCGGCCTGACCGCGACGCCGCGGAAGCTCGAGGAATCGACGCAGGCCAGCGCCGAGGACCAGGAGATCACTGCCAATAACAGAAAGTACTTCGGCGAACCGGTCTACGAGTACACCCTGATCGAGGCGCAGGAGGACGGCTATCTGGCGGCCTGCGAGATCGTTAAGCGCAAGGCCAGCATCGACAACATGGTCTTCACCCGAGAAGAAATCCTCAGGGCGGGTGTCCGAGACATCAAGACGGGCTTGCCGCTGACCGAGGACGACCTGCCCAAGGCGCAGTACACCGGCAAGGACTTCGACGACGAGCTGTTCGTCGAATTGCGCACGCCGAAGATGTGCGAGGACCTGTTCCAGCTCCTTTGCGCGAATGGTGGGCCGGAGCAGAAGGTCATCATCTTCTGCACGCGCGAGATCCATGCCGACCGGGTCGCGCAGCACATGAACAACCTCTACGTCCGTTGGTGCCGCGAGAACGGTCAGACGCCGAAGGACCACTACGCCTTCAAATGCATGGGCGGAGCGAACAACGGCGCCGACATGATCGAGCCGATGCGCGGGTCCGGCGAACGCGCCTTCATCGCCTGCACGGTCGATCTGTTGGAGGCCGGCGTGGACATCGAACGGCTGAATGCCGTTGTCTTCTTCCGATACCTCCAGTCGCCGATCAAATTCTACCAGATGGTCGGCCGGGGCACGCGCATCCACGAAGAGACGGCCAAGTACAAGTTCTGGCTCTACGACTACACCGGCGTCACCGATCTCTTCGGCACCGAGTTCATCACCAAGCCCCCACGTCCGCGAGGCGATGGAGGCACAGGCAGTGGTGGCGAGGGCGGCGACGACGGGGGCAGCGACGGCCCGTCTGTCGCAGAGATTGGCGGAAAGCAGGTCGTCATCAACCCGCAGGGTCGCTTCATCCTGGTCAGCCGCGAGGGCCGCGACACCCCGATCCCGGTGGACGAGTACCGGCGCGAGGTGATGGCGCGCGTTCTTGCAGAGGCGCACACGCTGGACGAGTTCCGCGAGCTCTGGATCGAGACCAGCAAGCGACGTGACCTGATCGACCATCTGCTGGGCGACAACTTCAGCCCTGAGGTCATCCGCGAAATCGACAAGATGAGCGACTTTGATCTCTACGACTTCTTTGGCCACCACGGCTATCATGCGCGCGCTCTGAAGCGACCCGAGCGAGGGAATCAGTATATCGACTTGAATCGCGGCTGGTTTGACGGCATGGACCCGAAAGCGGCCGTCGTGCTGAAGGAACTGGGCCCCCAGTTCGCGCAAGGCGGTACCGACGCGCTGGAAACGCCTGCGCTGTGGGATGTACCGGAAATCCGGATGGCAGGAGGTCTCGCCGCGCTTCGCGGGCTTGGAAAGCCGTTTGACGTTGTGCGCGAGGCAAAGGGAAGGCTGTTCGGATCGTGAGTAAGAAGATCAAGCTTGGCGACGGCCTGACGGAGATCAAAGGCGGCATTGGTCCCGACTGGGCAAACGTTCCGGTGTATGGCGCGACAGTTGACGGTCTTGCCCCAGCGAAAGAACCGCCTGGGAAGAGCCCTCATAAATACAAGCCAGTGACGCCAGGAACCATTTTCTACAACCCGATGCGCATACTTATTGGTTCTGTAGCTTTTGTTTCCGACGATGACGCGCCTGGGATGACAAGTCCGGACTATGTTGTATTCCGCGGGAATGAAGGCTGCATTGACTCCCTATGGTTCTACTACTGGCTCCGCTCGCCTCTCGGACACGAATGCATACTTTCTCTGGCTAGAGGAGCGGTGAGAGAACGTATGCTTTTCAATCGGCTGGCAGAGGCTGAGGTCTCACTACCTGATTTCGATATTCAGCAGGATTTTGCCAATAAGCTACGCACTGCACAATTTGAGATAAACTCGATAAAGTCTGCAATTGATTTGCAGCTCAGGGACATAAGGAGCCTCCCACACAGAATTGTTGCGGCTTCCTTTGGGGCAGAATAATGAAGCAAGCTAAATCGACAAAACCCCAGCAGAGAAGCATCAACGGCGTGAGATCTCTCTCGACGTTCGTTAAGGGCATTTGTGACGTGATGCGTCGCTCCAATTGCGCCAGCGCCCTACAGTATGTGCCGGAACTGACATGGATCCTTTTCCTGCGCCTACTAGATGCCCAAGAGGCACGCGATCAGGAAGAAGCCGATGCCGTCGGCGTCGGGTTCTCGCACGCCCTGCGCGCGCCCTACCGCTGGCAGGACTGGGCGGCGCCATACTCCGAGAAGCCGGGCCATCCGAAGACTCCGGAGGGGAAGCCGTTCGGCTGGAAGCGCCAGGAACTGTTCGCCGCTGGTGACGGCAAGCTCTTCGACTTCATCAACAAGGAGCTGCTTCCGGCACTGCACGGGCTGGACATAGACGCAAGGACGGGTTTGCCGAACCCCGCAGCATCGCCGAAGCAGCGCATCATCGGCCGGATCATGACGGCGGTCGAACGCGTTCGCGTGGATTCCGAGACGAACCTGCGCGACATCCTTGATCGCGTGGACGAGATCAGCGTCGACAACATCGACGACACCCACTTCTTCACCCTGTCGCAGGTGTACGAAGACCTGCTGCTCAAGATGGGCGAAAAGAACTCGGATGGCGGCCAGTTCTTCACCCCGCGCGAGGTGATCCGGGCGATGGTGCACACCGTCGATCCGCAACTCGGCAAGACCATCTATGATCCCTGCTGCGGGACGGGCGGCTTCCTGGCAATTGCATACGAGCACATCGCGCGGAAGCTGGGCCGGTCCCCTCTGAGCACCGATCTCGAGACCTTGAAGCACGACACGTTCTTCGGCCGCGAGAAGGAGAACCTCGTCATCCCGATCGCGCTGGCCAACCTCGTCCTGCACGGGATCGACCAGCCCAATCTCTGGCATGGCAACTCCCTCACGCGCCGGGCAACCTATGGCGCGCTGTTCGACAAGGCGCCGAAGCAGTTTGACGTCATCCTGACCAACCCGCCGTTCGGCGGAAAGGAAGGTAAGGACGCGCAGAAGAACTTCGCCTTCGAGACCAGCTCGACGCAGGTGCTGTTCGTCCAGGACATCCTTGCCGAGCTGGCGCCGAAGGGCACCTGCGCCATCGTTCTCGACGAAGGCATGCTGTTCCGGACCAACGAAAGCTCCTTCGTTGAGACGAAGCGCAAGCTGGTCGACGAATGCGACCTTTGGGCAATTGTGAGCCTGCCGGGAGGGGTCTTCTCGACCGCTGGCGCGGGCGTGAAGACCAATTTGCTGTTCTTCACCAAAGGCAAGAAAACCGAGCGAATCTGGTACTACGACCTGAGCCATGTGAAGGTCGGCAAGAAGACCCCGCTCACACTGGCGCATTTCGGTTTCGACAAGGATGGGAAGCCGCTTGCCGACAGCGCGCTGCCCGCCAATCTGACCGCCGATTGGCTTGAGCAGGAAGAGAACGCCGGGAAGCCGTTCCCGTCCTACGCCCGGCTGCTGCCGCTCCGTGGCAAGACCGAGGCCGACAGCCGTTACTCCTGGACCATCGACTTTGCCGCGCGCCGCGCGAAAGCCCGCGAAGAAATGCAGCCCATCCTGGCGCAGGCAGCTGAAACCAAGGCCGAGGTGATCGACCTCAAGGAAAAGCTCAAGCGCCTGAAGAAGCTGAAGACTTCAGATGCCGAGGTGGCTGCGCTTATTGGCGAAATCAACGAGAAGGAGAAGTCGGCGCGAGAACTGGAGGCTCAGGCAGCTGCCATTGACGCTGCTGTCTTCGACCTGAAGGCGGTCAATCCAAGCACCGTTGCAAAGTTTGACGACCGGTCGCCAGCTGAGATCATTCAGAGCATCCACGATCAGGGCCGCATCGTGGCGGAAGCGCTCGCTCGGCTCGCGGCCTTGGTCGAAAACGACGACGCCAGCTTGCCAATGGTGGGTGTTGCGCGTCGGTGATGTGCACGCCACTGCTCGTGGCCGTCGCGGCGGGCGGGCCTAATTTGCCTGCACCTCACCGGCCCAGAGCTTTGTATCGGGGCTCGGGGTTCGCTTGCCAGTCGCAAGGTCGAACTGCAGCAACCCGGCCTTTCGGTTTGTCGCTGCGATCTTGTTCAGGTGCGTGGTCCGGACGGGAACCTGCTCCATAACCTCGCCGGCAAGCGTGCTGAACGCAATCCCCGGTCTGTCGGCAACAATGCGAAGCACCAGTTCGGTGGCCCAGCCCATGTGGGAGGAACAGCCGACCCCGTCACGATCGGTCTCGAAAGCGATGATCTGGTCATCCGGAAAGAGCTGCGACTGGCCGCTCTCCTCGGTCTGGATAGCGTGGCGGGTGCGAACCGCCTCCTTTTCCACCTTTTCCTGAACGCTGCGGAACACCTCTACGCCGAAACTACTGTGCGTGCCGAGGATCAAGCGCATCTTGATCCGGTCCTCACGAGGCTTCCGGATGGCCATGTCCGTCAGATACGTCGCGACCCGTGCCTCCTTCATCCTGGCTTTCAAGAGATGCAGGATTTTCGTTTCGTTGGCCCCCTCGGGCAGCGCCTCGAACGCAGCCTTCCAAGCGGGGTCCGCTAGGAAGCGACCGACCGATTGCGCCACACCATCCCAACCTGCGTGTCGGTTCACTTCTTCGGCCATGAAATTGAACAGGAACTCGCCGTTGAGATTCCGGAGAAAATCGAAGATCTTGCCGGACTCGACATTCCAGCCGGTTGGGTCGATGAAAGTGAAAGTGAAGCCATCGCGGCAGGCGGAGCGGATGCCATCGAGATTGTCCTCGAAAGCACCAGAGAACACCCGGATATCGAATTCGGGCTTCTGGGCTGCAAACTGTTGGAGCTTGGCGACCGAAGCCGGGTTTCGCTCGCAGAACCGGAAACGAACCTTCAGCCCCGGGCGCCCCATATCTAGTAGCGACCGGCGGACGGCATCCAGCGTTTCTATCGCCTGAGAAAATGAAGCGTCTGAGTATTTGTCCGTGTCCGAGACCCGCCAGGGACCCGCAAATGCATCCACGAAATTGAAGACCGGCGATCTGCCCTGGAACAGCTTGTACGCCGCTGACTCAAGGTACTTGTTGAGAAACAGGTGCTTGATGAACGACTGTTCGCGCCCCTGATAGTTTTCGATCCGAGGTGGCATCAAGCATCCTCGGGCTGCAGAGCACGGATGATGGGTTCGGGAACGATCTGCCACGGAAAGCCATTCCACTCTTCACCATCAAGAAGGCGCCCGCCTGACTTCGGCCGGGCACCGCCCCATTGTTTGAAAAAGAACGCCACGTCGTCACGGTCGCAGATGTCACGAAGTTGGCGTGCCCAGCTCTCGTCCATGGGCCGAGCCCGAGGCCCGCTCTCCCCCCCGACGATGGCCCACGCGACGCCCTGCAGATCAACATCCCCGATCGGTCCGAGCAGCGGCTCGAACGAGATGAAGCGTGCATCGGAATTGATCTGCTTCAGGTGCTCGATCCGGCTCGTATGCGCGGCGTCCTCTACAGAAACGCCGAGCCAGATGTGGCGAGGGACCGACCCACCACCATACCGTCGCCGGACGTAGTTGCGCATGAGCGAGCTGCGCTTGGTCAGCACCTGGTAGACATGCCAGTCCGCCTGCTCCATGGCATCGAACACCGCGTCGACGAATTTCCGATCGATGTCCTTGTGGAAGAGGTCGCTCATCGAGTTGACGAAGATCATCCGCGGCTTCTTCCAGAGCACGGGCTGCTTCAGCCTTGATGGCCAGAGTGTCAGGTCGAAGCCCTGCTCGTAGGGGTGTCCGGCAATTCCGCGCCAGCGCTCTGCGAACCGCTCAGCATAGCAGTTGTCACAACCGGGACCGACCTTGGTGCAGCCTGTCACCGGGTTCCACGTCGCGTCCGTCCATTCGATGTCTGACTTCTGGGCCAACTGCTCGCCTCACCGCTTTTTGGCGATGCTAACACGCAGTTGAGTCAGCACAAAGCACGAACGGCCGCTGTGCCGGGATTGGTTGCCAGCTGCAGCCGAACTGCAGCGCAGCGGACAGCGTTCGATCTCTGTTCCATCCGCCATGCAGATGGATTTACCAAATCGCATGCATCAGGGATTTCAAAATATCGATTTAAAACAAATACTTGAGGCTATTCACCGGAACGGAGGCGGTTAACAGGTCGGGAGAATACCGCCCTTGAGAGAACGCGTCCGGGCCTCACGGCGCGTGGGCCGGTTAACAGCCCCACCGGCATAACCCTCGAATACAACGGAAAAATCCGGCCGCAGCCGGATCGGGAGAAAGCTTTCACAAGGGCAAGTGGCGGAGAGGAAGGGATTCGAACCCTCGAGACGGTTCCCCGCCTGCACCCTTAGCAGGGGTGTGCCTTCGACCACTCGGCCACCTCTCCAAGGACGGATATATTCGGCAAGGTCTTTGGGCACAAGGCATTTTCCCGCGCTTCGGTTCAGGACGCCCAGCGTGCTGATTTTTGGTGGTTTTCCCGCAACTTCTCGCGACATGTGGATGGCTTCGCAGAGAAAAGCTCCGGTTCGGGCGGCGAAGGGCTGTCGCAGATGCGGCAGGCCAGGTGCCCGTAATGGTGGCGGACGCAGCGGATATCGTGCCGGCAATTGTGCGCCCGCGTGACGGCGCTTCGGACGTGGAGGCCCCCGACCTCGCGGGCCGGGTGCTTCAGGGGCAATGGGGGGCAGTCCTCGGTCGAGCTCAGCCGGACGTCAGATGAGGAAGTGATCCACGGTCAGGTCAGCCAGCAGATGGTCGGCAAGGGCCACGCGGCTGCCGCCGCCGAAAGAGATCAGGACTTCGCTGCCGTTCTGCTCGGCGCGCGCCAGGACGTCGTCGGCGCTGGCAAAGCCGTAGGCCGTGACGTCGATGCGGTCCGCCCCGACGCCGAAATCCACGATCAGGTCGGTGCCGCCGCCCGCACGGAACTGGAATATGTCCGCGCCTCGGCCACCGATCAGCCGGTCGTTGCCGAGATCGCCCGAGAGGGTGTCCTGGCCAAAGCCACCGAGCAGGAGATCCATGCCGGCGCCGCCGCTCATGCTGTCGTTTCCGGCCTCGCCAAGGAGCCTGTCGTCACCGCGACCGCCGTTCAGCCGGTCATTGCCTTCGCCGCCGAGAAGGGTGTCGCGGCCGTCCTCGCCAAGGAGACGGTCGTCACCCGCCTCGCCGAGCAGCGAGTCACCGCCGACGCCGCCGCGCAGGAGGTCATTGCCCTCGCCGCCGCCCAGCGTGTCGTTGCCGATCTCACCGTTCAGGGCATCGTCGCCCGCCCCGCCGAGCAGCAAATCGTTGCCGGTCCACCCCCGCAGGAGATCGTTCCCGTCGCCACCGCTCATCCAGTCGTCACCGATGCCGCCGAACAGCAGGTCGTCGCCGAAGCTCGCCACCAGCACATCGTCGCCCGCGCCGCCGAACAGACGATCATCACCGGCACGCGACAGGAGGATATCCCGGCCACCGAGGCCCGCCATATTGTCGGAGCCTGGCGTTCCCAACAGGCGATCGGGCCCGCCTGTGCCTTTAATCAGAGCCATACTGCTTTCCCTCTGCCTCAAGTCTTGTTGGCGGCACACCGGCCGCAAGACAAGCATGGTGCAGGCAAGGCGCGCAACCTATGCCCGACTCGCGCGCGGCGGTCGCTTCGGAGCGAGGTGTGTCCTCGACGCAGCAGGCGAGCGGCAAAAACGGCGACGCCTGACGCCGCCCGCGACTCAGGCCTCGAGCATCCGGCGCAGAAGTTCCACGTCTTCGGCGATCTGGGCGTCGGTCGTGCGCAATTCCTCGATCTTGCGCACCGCATGGATCACCGTCGTGTGATCCCGCCCGCCGAACCGGCGACCGATCTCCGGCAGCGATTTCGAGGTCAGGGTCTTCGCCAGATACATCGCCACCTGCCGCGGCCGCGCCACCTGCCGCGCCCGACGGGCCGAGAGGAGGTCCGACATCCGAAGCGTATAGTGATCGGCGACCTTGCGCAGTATCTCGTCGATCGTCACCTTGCGCTCGGACGCGCGCAGGATGTCGGCGAGGCATTCCTGAGTCATGTCGAGGTTGATCTCGCGCCCGACGAGGCTCGCGTAGGCGAAGAGCCGGTTGAGCGCGCCCTCGAGCACGCGAACGTTCGAGCTGATCCGGTGGGCGAGGAACTCCATGACGCCGGAGCCGACCACCACGCCCGGGTGCTGTTCGAGATGCGCCTCCGCCTTCGCCTGCAGGATGCCGAGCCGCAACTCGTAGTCGGTCGGGTGCAGATCGACGACGAGGCCCCACTGCAACCGCGACTTGATGCGATCCTCGAGCCCGTCGATCTCGCCTGGCGCGCGATCGGCGGAGATGATGATCTGCTTCTGCTGCTCGATCAGCGCGTTGAACGTGTGGAAGAATTCCTCCTGGGTGGAATCTTTGCCGGAGATGAACTGCACGTCGTCGACCATCAGCATGTCGACCGAGCGGAACATCTCCTTGAAGCCGTGCATCTCCTTGAAGCGCAGCGCTGACACGAAGCGGTACATGAACTGCTCGGCCGAGAGGTAGAGGACTCGCGCCTCGGGGTTTCGCTGGCGCACTTCCCACGCAATGGCATGCATCAGGTGGGTCTTGCCGAGGCCGACACCGCCGTAGAGGAACAGCGGGTTGAAGGTCACGGTGCCGCCTTCGGCCACCCCTTCGGCCACCCGGTGGGCGGCGGCGTGGGCCAGCTCATTCGGCCGGCCGACCACGAAGTTGTCAAACGTGCAGCGGCCGTCGAGCGGCGACGCCGGAAGATCGACTTCGTTCGCGCCTCCGGTGGCAGCAACCGCCGGCGAGGGCGCCGGCGACGACGCGGCCGCCGATGAGGCCGCCGGCGAGGCTGACCCGGCGCTTGGCACGACACGCATCGCCGGGACCGGAGTCTGGGCTACGGCGAAGTCGAGTCGCGACACCGGCAGCCCCTCGCGACAGAACAGCATCCGCAAGGTATCGCCGTAGGTCCGCTGTACCCAGGTGCCGATGAACGCAGTCGGCGCCGCGAAGCGGCCGACGCCGGCATCTGCGCCGAGAAACACCAGCGGCTCGATCCAGTTCTTGAAATTGTCCTGGCCGATCTGGCTGAACAGGCCAGCGCGCACGCGGGTCCACGGCTCATCGATACGATCGTGGGAGGAGGCCTTGGTCTGCGGTGTCATGGCAACTCTTCGGGGGCAGGATGGGGAGGGACCTGGTGGCGCGACCGTCGTATCAACGAACCTGGGGACAGTCGGCAATCCCCGGCCCCGGGCAGCAACCAACGAGAACCGACGCCCCCCGACGCCGCAACGGGAGATCTACCCCAAGGTTATACTTTGCAACCACAGGTTGTGCGATACGAACGGAGAGCCCTTCTTCGCGTATCCAGGTCACCACTCGCAATTGATCTCACCTTCCCGTCATACTTTTATACACTTCCAGTCTCGTTGACCGGAAATGTTTTCCGCTCCACGTTTCGATGACTAGACGAACTCTTGGCGCCAAGGGTTGCGGCACCTGCCACCGATCCATTCGAGCGCGAAGCTGGAATCGTTAACTCGAGCCTAACATACCGGAGCGCCCCCGAGCGAACAACTGGACCGAAGGCGGAACATCGATCCCGGCTTGAAACGCCCCGCGGAACTCGCTCGCGCGCCCGCGGCGCGCCGGGAAACCCCGGCCCGCACACGGGCAAGCACAACGAAAAACGCGCGCCTCGCGACGCGCGTTGGCGACGGGTCCGGCCGTCGGCCGGCCCGGGCGCTACGGATGACTCAGGCGGAGAGCGCCTTCACCCGGCCAGCGAGGCGGGAGATCTTGCGGCTCGCGGTGTTCTTGTGAACGATGCCCTTCGAGACGTTCTTCATGATCTCGGGCTGCGCGGTCCGGAGAGCCGACGACGCGGCATCGACGTTGCCTGTCGCGATCGCCTCTTCGACCTTGCGGATGAAAGTGCGCATCCGCGAGCGGCGCGCCTTGTTGACGTCTGCGCGGCGCTCGGCCTGCAGCGCGCGCTTCTTGGATGACGGCGAATTTGCCATGTGCGTATCGGTCCGTTCGGTAGCGTGAAATCCAGTCGGGGGCTCATATCCGTGCCCCGGGCCGGTGTCAACCGCCGATCTTGGGACGCCCCGCGATGAACGCGACCACACGCCGGACGAGGGCCCCGAGGGCCATGGCGCGTCCCTCCCGGGAAACGGCCGATCGCCGCCGACGCGGCAGGCGCATCGCCTGCGCTTCAAGCTCTTCGATGTAGCGCGCCCAGCCTGGTGTCGAGTCCTGCATCGCTCCGCTCATGCCGCGACTTCCGCCGAGGCGTACCAGCGAATGATGACCCGAAGATTACGCTGCGCGGACTTTTTCGGTGCGCCGGCTTTTCCCTGACGGGCCTCCCGCGCGGGGTCACGCGCCGGGTCATCGGCCGCGAAACTGCGGGCTTCGCTTTTCGGCGAAGGCCGCCATGCCTTCGGCCTTGTCCTCGGAGGCGAAGAGCGCGTGGAACAGCCGCCGCTCAAAGAGCAGTCCCTCGCGCAACGTCGTCTCGTAGCTGCGGTTCACCGCCTCCTTCACCGCCCGCGCCGTCAGCGGCGATTTCTCCGCGATCTTCCCCGCAGTCTCCCTGGCATCGCGCATGAGGTCACGCGCCGGCACCACGCGGCTCACGAGCCCCGCGCGCTCGGCCTCGGCGGCGTCCATGAAACGCCCGGTCAGGCACATTTCCATCGCCTTCGACTTGCCGACCACCCGGGTCAGCCGTTGCGTGCCGCCCATTCCGGGAATGATGCCGAGGTTGATCTCCGGCTGTCCGAACTTCGCCGTGTCGGCGGCGATGATGAAGTCGCACATCATCGCAAGCTCGCAGCCGCCGCCGAGGCAATAGCCCGCAACCGCCGCGATGATCGGCTTGCGGCAACTCAGGATCGCCTCGGTTTCCGGGGTGAAGCGGTCCTCGGTGAACATCTCGACGAAGCCCTTCGGCGCCATGTCCTTCACGTCGGCGCCGGCGGCAAAGGCCTTCTCCGAGCCGGTGACGATGACCGCGCGCACCCGCGGCGAGGCCTCCATCTCGGCAAGCGCCTCGCCCAGCTCCTCGAGAAGCTGGAAGTTCAGCGCGTTCAGCGCCTCGGGGCGGTTGAGGCGGATGAGCCCGACGTGGTCCTCCACGTCGACGATCAGGGTCTCGAAGGCCACGGGCACGTCTCCTCGGCTGGGGCTCGCCGACCATGGCGCCGCCGCGGGTCCGGTTCAAGCCCCGGTCGGAGAGCGCCGCCCTCGGGGAGCCTCAAGGGCTCCCGCTCGGTCACCGCTTGGCGCTTCGCCGCCGTTGCGGCTTCGCTCCGGCGGAACGGGCTTGCGCCCGTGAGTCTGGGTTTCTCCCCGCCTGTGGGCGGGGCCCCTCGTCCCTGCCCGATAGGCTTCTGCCCATATGAGAACCGCCGGGTTGTGCCTCGCGCGCGCCGGGGCAATAGTGGCCGCGGTTCCCCCGCTGCCGGAAAGTCACTGCCTTGAACCCGCTCCGCGGCATTGCCTGCAAGGTGCTCTCCGTGATCCTGTTCACCTTCATGGCGGTCTGTATCAAGTCGACCGCGCCGCATGTGCCTCCCGGCGAGGCGGTGTTCTTCCGCTCGGCCCTCGCGGTGCCGGTGATCCTCGGCTGGCTCGCCTGGTCGCGCACGCTGCGACACGGGCTCTCGACCCGGCATCCGCTCGGACACTTCTGGCGCGGGTTCGTCGGCACGGCGGCCATGGGGCTCGGCTTCACCGCGCTCGGCTTTCTGCCGCTGCCGGAAGCGACCGCCCTCGGCTATGCCGCGCCGCTCCTCACGGTGATCTTCGGGGCGATGTTTCTCGGAGAGAAGGTCCATGCCTTCCGGCTGACCGCGGTGTTCGTCGGGCTTGTGGGTGTCGTCATCGTGCTTTCACCGCGGCTGACACTGACCAATCCGACCGAGGCGTCGGCCCTGCAGGCGTTCGGCGCGATGGCGGCACTCTTCGGGGCGGTCTGCGCGGCTCTCGCGCAGGTGACGGTGCGAAAGCTCGTCACCACTGAGGCGACGGGCGCGATCGTGCTCTATTTCTCGCTGACATCCGTGGCCCTGTCATTCCTGACGATCCCGTTCGGCTGGACGGTCCCGACCGGGCCAGAGGCGGTGCTGCTGGTGAGTGCGGGCCTGCTCGGCGGTGCGGGGCAGATCTTCCTGACCGAGGGCTATCGCCATGCCGAAACCGGGGTGATCGCGCCCTTCGAGTACGTCTCGATGGTGCTGGCACTCGTGCTCGGCTACCTGATCTTCGGCGAGGCGCCGACGCTCACCATGCTCGCTGGCGCCGTGCTCATCGTCGCCGCCGGGCTTTTCATCATCTTCCGGGAACGGCGGCTCGGTCTCGCCCGCGCCGCCGCACGCCGGGTCATGACACCGCAGGGGTGACGACATGCTGGTCTACAAGGTTCTGCGCGGCTCCGAATGGGCCGAGCTCGAGGCAGCGGGTGAGAGCCCCGGCGCTCCGGTCGACCGGGCGGATGGCTTCGTCCACTTCTCCACCGCGACCCAGCTGCCGGAGACGCTCGCGAAGCATTTCGCCGGCGAGAGCGGGCTCATGATCCTCGCCGTCGACGACAGCGCCGGGTTCACCTGGGAGCCGTCGCGCGGCGGCGCGCTGTTCCCGCATCTCTACCGGCCGCTCCGCCGCGCGGACGTGCTCTGGGCGCGGCCGCTTGGCGAGATCGACGTGGAGGCACTGGCATGAGCCTCGGTGAACGCCTGACACTGCCGCTCCTGCGGCGGATCGACCCCGAGGCCGCGCATGGGCTGGCGCTCCGCGCGCTCGGCGCCGGGCTTGGCGCGCGGACCCCGGCCGATCGCTTTCCGCGCCTCGCGACCGAGCTTGCCGGGCTCGCCCTGCCGAACCCGCTCGGTCTCGCGGCGGGCTTCGACAAGAACGCCACCGTGGTCGGCCCGCTGGTCGCCGCCGGCTTCGGCTTCGTCGAGGTGGGCGCGGCAACCCCCCTGCCCCAGCCCGGCAACCCGCGGCCCCGGCTCTTTCGCCTCGCCGAGGACCGCGCGGCGATCAACCGCTTCGGCTTCAACAACGACGGGGCGGAGGCGATCGCTACCCGGCTGGGCGCGCGCCCGAAGCGGGGCGTGGTCGGGCTGAACCTCGGGGCGAACAAGACGAGCGCCGACCGGGCGGCGGACTTCGCCGCAGTGCTTGCGGTCGCCGGGCCGCATGTCGACTTCGCCACCGTCAACGTCTCATCGCCCAACACCGAGCGGCTGCGCGACCTGCAGGGGGCGGACGCGCTCGCGGCACTCCTCGAGGGCGTGCTGGCGGCGAATGCCCGGCTCTCCCGGCCGGTGCCGGTGTTCCTGAAGATCGCGCCCGACCTCAATGACCGTGAGTTGGCCGAGCTGGTAACCGTGGCAGTGGCGAGCGGCATCTCGGCGATCATCGCCACCAACACCACGCTCTCCCGCGACGGCCTCGCAAGCCCGCAGGCCGGCGAGACCGGCGGGCTCTCGGGGCGGCCGCTCTTCCGGCGCTCGACCGCGCTTCTTGCCCGGGTCTCGGAGCTGACCGACGGACGGCTGCCGCTTGTTGGGGTCGGCGGCGTCGACTCGGCCGAGACCGCCTACGCGAAGATCCGCGCCGGTGCCTGGGCGGTGCAGCTCTACACCGGCCTCGTCTACGGCGGGCTTTCCCTCGTGCCGGAGATCCTCGCCGGGCTCGACGCGCTGCTCGCCCGCGACGGCTTCGCGAGCGTCGCCGCGGCGATCGGCAGCGGCCGTGACGAGTGGCTCGGCCGCTACGCCGCCCGGGCCTCCAGCGCAGGGTAGCGCCTCGCGAGCGTGATGCCGCGGGCGAGGTTCAGGATCATCAGCGCCGCCCAGAGCCCATGGTTGCCGAAGGCGGGAAGCAGCACCATGAGCGCCGCGGCGTAGATCACGACCGAGAGCAGCATCGCGTTGCGGAGCGCGCGGGTTTCCGTCGCGCCGATGAAGATGCCGTCGAGCATCCAGGCGGCAATGCCGATGAGCGGCGCCGCCGCCATCCACGGCAGGTAGCTCTGCGCCGCCGCCTGCACGTCGGGCGCCGTGGTCATCACCCCGACGATGGACGGACCGGCAAGCAGGACGATCGCCGCCATCACCACCGATGTGCCGAGCCCCCACAGGGAAGTCAGGAGCGCCGCCTGCCGGAGGCCGTCGCGGTCGCGGTTGCCAAGCGCCTGCCCGACCAGCGCCTCGGCGGTGAAGGCGAAGGCATCGAGGGCATAGGCGGACACCTCGAGAAACTGCAGCAGGATCTGGTTCGCCGCGAGGGTCACGTCGCCGAGCCCCGCACCGAGGAACAGGAAGGTGGTGAAGCTGCCTTGCAGCACCACCGAGCGGACGAGGATATCGCCGTTCACCTGTGCCATCCGCTTCAGGCGGGCGGGGTCGAGCACCCGGCCCCAGTCGCGCCACTGGTTGCCGGCGAAGGCCGCCCGGCAGAGCCAGAGGCCAAGGCCGAGGCCGCACCATTCGGCGATGAGCGTCCCGAGCGCCACGCCGGGGACGCCCCATCCGAGGCCGAGGGCGAAGATGATGGTGAGCACGACATTGAGCCCGTTCGTCGCAAGCTGCAGCACCAGCACGCCGCGCGTCCGCTCCATGGCAATGAGCCAGCCGGTGAGCGCGTAGAGCGAGATCGCGGCCGGCGCGCCCCAGATGCGGATCGCGAGGTACTGCCGCGCCAGCGCCTCGACCTCGGCCGAGGCGGGCGCCAGGCGGAAGGCGCCCCAGAAGAGCGCGGCCTGCGCGAGCACGAAGACGACACCGGCGGCGAGACCGATCATCAGGCCGCGCATGAGCAGCGCCCCGGTCTCGGCCACGTCGCCGGCACCCCGGGCCTGTGCCACGAGGCCGGTGGTGCCCATGCGCAGGAAGCCGAAGATCCAGTAGATCGACGCAAGGATCACCGCGCCGAGGCCGACCGCGCCGAGCGGTGCCGCTTGTCCGAGCTGGCCGATGACGGCGGTGTCGACCGCGCCGAGCAGCGGCACGGTGACGTTCGCGAGCATGATCGGACCGGCAATGGCGAGGACACGCCGGTTGCTGGCCGCGGCCGGCGTCACTCCTCGCCTGCCGCCATCAGGAAATGCCCGGTCGCCTGCGCGAAGAGCCGGGAGCGGTTGTCCTGCCACGCCTCCACATGGACGCTGGCGTAGCGCCGGCCCATGCGGTTCACCCGGGCGCGGGCGTAGGCGTCGCGCGGCAGGCCGGAGCGCAGGTAGTCGACGGTGAAGTCGATGGTCTTGGGCCAGGCCGGGAACGCGCCCGCCTCGATCGCCGCCGCCTCGGCGCCGCCGCCCTCCATACGCTCCCAGACCTGCGCCCAGGCCAGTTCGACGAGCGCCGCCATCTCGAGAAACGCGCCGATCGCGCCGCCGTGCAGCGCCGGCAGCATCGGGTTGCCGACGAGCTTCTCCTGAAACGGCAGCACCGCAGTCAGCTCGTCACCGCGCCGCTCGAATTCGATGCCGAGGTAGCGCGCATAGGGAACTGCCGCGGCGAGCCGCTCCAGCGCGATGTCGCGGCGGTGCTTGATCACCTGCACGGGTTCGGGGGCGGGCCTCACTTCCTTGCCTCCACGGTGAACGCACCCGCCGCCGTCGCGACCGGGTCGGCCGGGTCGGTGGTCCAGGCCGTCGCGCGGACGAAGGCGACGGTGCGGGTGACGCGGTAACACTCGGCGCGCGCGACGAGACCCTGACCGGGCTCGGCGGAGCGCATGTAATCGATGCGAAGATCAATCGTCGCGGTCGGACCCGGCGCGACCCGATGCAGCATGACCGATGCGCCGCAGCAGGTGTCGAGCAGTGCGGTCACCACGCCGCCGTGCAGAACGCCGCTGGCGGGGTCACCGACGAAGCGCTCGTCATAGCCGAGCGTCATGGTTGCGATGCCGTCGCCGGCGTCGATCAGGTCCATGCCGAGATCGCGCGCATGCGGCAAGGCCCGGATGAACTTCCGCGCCGTCTCGACTCTCTCCGAAGCGTCCTGCATCGCCGCCGTCCCAGCCCACCACACTGGGCGCCAGATGCACACAATCGGCGGCCTCCTTCAACCGCGTCCCTCGCTCCCCGGCCGCCACCGCGCGCGGCACCCGACGTTCGCGTCATCTTTACGTTAACGTCAACTTTTATCTTGCAATCATCGCCGCTCGCCTCCATCCTGTTCGGGACGTTGCCCCCCCCCGAACGGCCTGAACGCGTGACTGAGAACCTGACCCCCATTGCGGAGATGTGCGCCGAGTTCGGCGTCACACCCAGAACCCTGCGCTTCTACGAATCGAAGGAGCTGCTCACACCGGTTCGAGTCGGCCAGCGGCGGCTCTATACCCGCTGCTGCCGTGCGCGGCTGACGCTGATCCTGCGCGGGCGGCGCTTCGGCTTCTCGCTCGAGGAGATGCGTGAGCTGCTCGACCTCTACAACCACGAGGATCAGGGGACCCAGCTCTCCCGCACGGTCGAGGTGGCCGAGAAGCGCCTCGCGGCGATGGAGGCGCAGCGCACCGAGCTGGAGATCGCGATTACCGACCTGCGTCAGCAACTCGCCTGGGCGCGCTCCATTCTCGACGGCCGCGGGACCGACGCGGCCGAATAACTCCGCGCCCGACGCCATGGGCCCGGACTCTCCCCGGAGGAAATATTGGCCGCCTACACTCCCCCGCTCCGCGACGTGGCGTTTCTTTTGCATGACGTCCTTCGCGTCGAGGAGCAACCGACGCCCGGCTATGCCGAGCTTGACCGCGCCACCACCGCCGCCGTGCTCGATGAAGTGGGCCGGATCTCTGCCGAGGTGCTCGCGCCCCTGAACGCGGTCGGTGACCGCGAAGGCTGCCGCCTCGAGAACGGCGTCGTGCGCACGCCGACGGGATTTGCGGACGCCTTCGCACTGCTGCGCGACGGCGGCTGGACCGGCATCGACTGCGATCCCGAGTACGGCGGCCTCGGCCTGCCCTTCGTCATCCACGCCGCCGCCGGCGAATTCCAGTCCGCCGCCAACATGGCCTTCGGCATGTACGCGGGCCTCACCCATGGCGCCTATTCCGCCATCCACGTCCACGGCAGCGCGGCGCAGAAGGCGAAATGGCTTCCGAACCTCGTCTCCGGCCGCTGGACCGGCACGATGAACCTGACCGAGCCGCAGGCCGGCACCGACCTCGCGCTGCTGCGCACGAAGGCCGAGCCCGACGGCGACGGCTTTCGCCTCACCGGCCAGAAGATCTTCATCTCCGCCGGCGACCACGACATGGCCGACAACATCGTCCATCTCGTCCTCGCGCGCCTGCCCGACGCGCCCGCCGGGGTACGTGGCATCTCGCTCTTCATCGTGCCGAAGCTCCTCGTGAACGGCGACGGCACGCTGGGCGAGCGCAATGCCGTCTCGGTCGGCAAGGTCGAGGAGAAGATGGGCATCCACGGCAACTCCACCTGCGTCATGAACTACGACGGCGCACTGGGCGAGTTGCTCGGCGAGCCGCATCAGGGCCTCAAGGCGATGTTCACCATGATGAACGAGGCCCGCTCGCAGGTCGGGATGCAGGGCCTCTCCCAGGCCGCCGGCGCCTACCAGCTCGCAGCCAGCTACGCGCGCGACCGCCTGCAGGGCCGCGCCGTCACCGGGCCAGTGAACCCCTCCGGCCCCGCCGATCCGATCATCGTCCACCCCGACGTGCGCCGGCTCCTGCTCGACCAGCGCGCCTTCGTCGAGGGCGGGCGCGCCTTCATGCTCTGGGCCGCGACCCTCATCGACGCCCACAAGGCGGGCGACGCCGACGCGGGCGGCCTCGTCTCGCTGCTCACGCCCGTGGTGAAGGGCTACCTGACCGACAAGGGGTTTGACGCCTGCGTCGCCGCCCAGCAGGTCTTTGGCGGCCACGGCTACATCGAGGAGACCGGCATCGCGCAGTTCGTCCGCGATGCCCGCATCGCGATGATCTATGAGGGCGCCAACGGCATCCAGGCGCTCGATCTCGTCGGCCGCAAGCTCGGTGCCGGGAACGGCAAGCCGGTGATGGCCTTCTTCGGCCTGATCCGCGCCTTCCTGAAGGAGAACGAGGGGGACGAGCGGCTGAAGGCCGACTTCCTCGACCCGCTCAAGTCCGCCTCGAAGGACATGCAGGCCGCGGCCGAGTTCTTCCTCGCCAACGTCCGCGATCCCGACGCGGCGCTCGCGGGCTCCACCGACTTCCTGCACCTCTTCGGCCACACCTGCCTCGGCCTCATGTGGGCGCGCATGGCGAAAGTTGCCCTCGCTGCGCCCGATGACGAGTTCCACCGTGCCAAACTGGCCACCGGGCGCTACTTCATGTCGCGGGTGCTCCCGGCGACGGGTCTGCACCTCGCCCGCATCCGCTCCGGCGCGGCACCGGTGATGTCGCTCGACGCGGATGCCTTCTGACGGGGGAGAACCGATGCCCGAGTACCGGCTCTACTGCTTCGCCCAGTCCGGCAACGCCTACAAGGCAGCTCTCCTGCTTGCCCTCGCCGGTGCCGACTGGGAGCCGGTCTTCGTCGATTTCTTCAACGGCGAGACCCGCACGCCCGAATATCGCGCGCTGAACGCCATGGGCGAGGCACCGATCCTCGAACACGGCGACCTGCGCCTCACCCAGTCGGGCGTCATTCTCGACTACCTCGCCCGGCGCTTCCCGGACTTCGGGCCGACGTCCGAGGAGGAGCGTCGCGAGATCCTGCGCTGGACGCTCTGGGACAACCACAAGCTCACCTCCTGCATCGCCACCCTGCGCTTCCAGCTGAAATTCCTCCCCGAGGAAAAGCGCCTGCCGGAGGTCATCGACTTTTTCACCAGGCGGTCCGGCGCGGCGCTGCGGGTTCTCGACCGCCACCTCTTTCACCGCGACTGGATCGCCGCCGATCACCTCACCACCGCCGACCTCTCCTGCATCGGCTATCTCTACTACGACCACGAGTTTCCCCACGACCTCACCACTTTCCCGAACATCGACCGCTGGCGACAGCGCATCGCCGCGCTTCCCGGCTGGCGGCACCCCTACGACCTGATGCCGGGCCACCCGCTGCCGCCAGGGGTGCTGTCATGAGCATCACCGGTGGTTGCCAGTGCGGCCGGATCCGCTACGAGGCCGCCGCACTTGGCCCCGCCAACCTCTGCCACTGCCGCATGTGCCAGCGCGCCACCGGCAACGCCTTCGCCCCGCTCGTCACCGCCACGGACGTCCGGTTCACCGGCACGCCCACGCGCTTTGCCTCCTCCGACGTCGCCGAGCGCGGCTTCTGCCGCGACTGCGGCACGCCACTCTTCTACGCGCCCACCGGGACCGACCAGATCGAGCTGATGGCCGGAACCCTGGATGACCCCGACGCGGCCAGCCCGGCGCTGCACTATGGCATCGAGAGCCGTGTAAGCTGGCTGCACCTCGCCGACGGACTGCCGGAATACGCAACGCGTCCACATGGCCTGTCGGGCAACGGTCCCGCCCGGATCACCAGCCTGCAAGCCCCGATCGGACCCGATACGGAGACCCCATGACCGACGCCTACATCTACGACTGCGTCCGCACACCCCGGGGCCGTGGCCGCGCCGACGGCGCGCTCCACGAGGTGACGGCGCTCCGCCTCTCCGCCGCCACGCTCGACGCGCTCCGTGCCCGGACCGGCACTGCGACGGACGAACTCGACGACGTGATCTGGGGCAACGTCACGCAGGTCGGCGAACAGGGCGGCTGCCTCGCGCGCTCCGCGGTCCTCGCCTCCGGCCTGCCGGAAGCGGTGCCAGGCCTCTCGATCAACCGCTTCTGCGCCTCGGGCCTCGAGGCGGTGAACCTCGCGGCAAACCAGATTCGCGGCGGCGCGGGCGAGGCTTACGTGGCAGGCGGCGTCGAGATGATGAGCCGCATCCCCATGGGCTCGGACGGCGCGGCCATCGCCGTCGACCCGTCCCTCGCCATGAAGACCTACTTCGTGCCGCAGGGCATCAGCGCCGACATCATCGCCACCGAATACGGCTTCTCCCGCGACGACGTCGACGCCTACGCCGTCGAGAGCCAGCGCCGCGCCGCCCTCGCATGGAGCGAAGGCCGCTTCGCCCGCTCCATCGTCCCGGTCACCGACCGGAACGGCGTCGAAATCCTCGCCCGCGACGAGCACATGCGGCCCGAGACCGACATGCAGACGCTCGGCGCGCTCAAGCCCGCGTTCCGGGACATGGGCGAAACCATGCCCGGCTTCGACGCGGTGGCAATGCTGAAATACCCCCACCTCGAACGAGTCAACCACGTCCACCACGCCGGCAACTCGTCGGGTATCGTCGACGGCGCCGCCGCGATGCTCATCGGCTCGAAGGGTTTCGGCGAGCGGCACGGCCTGAAACCCCGCGCCCGTATCCGCGCCACCGCCCGCGTCGGCACGGACCCGACGATCATGCTGACCGGCCCGGTGCCCGCTACCGAGAAAGCGCTCGCCGCCGCCGGCATGACAATCGGCGCCCTCGACGTGATCGAGGTCAACGAGGCGTTCTCCGCGGTCGTCCTGCGCTTCCTGCAGGCGTTCGACGCCGACCCCACCAAGGTCAACCCCAACGGCGGAGCCATCGCCATGGGCCACCCGCTCGGTGCCACCGGCGCGATGATCCTCGGCACCGCCCTCGACGAACTCGAGCGCACCGGCAAGGGAACGGCGCTCGCCACCCTTTGCGTCGCTTCCGGCATGGGTGCCGCGACGATCATCGAGCGAGTCTGATGGGCATCATCGACGCCTCGACGGCGCCAGCAAAAACCGGCTCGGTCTACCCCGAACCCTACGCCAGCCAGGTCGCCGGCCGCTCGTCGCTGCGCCTCGGCGAGGCGGCGGGCCTCACCCAGTTCGGCGCCAATCTCGTCACCCTCGACCCCGGCGCCCGCTCCTCGCTCCGGCACTGGCACAAGTCCGAGGACGAATTCGTCATGGTGACCGAGGGCGAGCTCGTGCTCCTCCAGGACGAAGGCGAATACATCCTCCGCCCCGGCGATTGCGCCGCGTGGCAGGCGGGCGACCGGAACGGCCACTGCTTCCTCAACCGCACCGATGCGCCCGCCCGCTTCCTCGTCGTGGGCTCACGCGCGCCGCATGAGGTCTGCACCTATTCCGACGTCGACATGATCCTCGAAGCAAAGGACGGCGCCGTCACCTTCACTTACCACGACGGCACTCCGTGGAACGGCCCGCGATGAGCCGGGAACGCCCGCAACCCTCCCGGAGGTCTTCATACGGCCTTGAAACCTGGAGAGCAGTCGGTTTTCCGCCATCAGGCGGAAAACAAGCAAAGAAACAATGCGCGCACCCGCGCGCGCAAGATGGCCGCCACAGCGGCCTCCCCCGGCGGCCGACGGCGCACCAGCTGGCCGTCGGGCGCGTGAATTCCTGATCCCGAGGATCTGCCGATGCCCATCTTCACCCTCACCACCGACTCCGACGGCGTCGCCACCATCACCTGGGATCTCCCCGGCCGGTCGATGAACGTCCTGACCGAGGAAGGCATCGCCGAGCTTGACGCCGCCGTCGACGCGGCCCTCGCCGACCCCGCGGTCAAGGGCATCGTCATCACCAGCGCGAAGCCCGATTTCGCCGGCGGCATGGACCTCTCGCTTCTCTCGCGGATGAAGGAGCGGGCAGGCGACGATCCGGCGCGCGGCCTCTTCGACGGCGTCATGGCGATGCACCGGCTGCTCCGCAAGATCGAGCGTGCCGGCATGGACCCG
The DNA here is from genome assembly GCF_014201905.1 of Amaricoccus macauensis. Lineage (GTDB taxonomy): Bacteria > Pseudomonadota > Alphaproteobacteria > Rhodobacterales > Rhodobacteraceae > Amaricoccus > Amaricoccus macauensis. The sequence continues at coordinate 105,611 of NZ_JACHFM010000001.1, forward strand.
AAGACCCTGAAGGGCGGCAAGCCCGTCGCCTGCGCCATGCCGGGGCTGACCGCCGGCATCGGCACCGAGATCGCGCTCGCCTGTCACCGCCGCTTCCTTGCCGACCAGCCGAAAGCGAAGATCGGCCTGCCGGAGATCCTCGTCGGCCTCTTCCCCGGTGCCGGCGGCACCACCCGCCTCTCGCGGATGCTCGGCCTGATGGCCTCCGCACCGGCGCTGCTCGAAGGCAAGATGCTCACGCCCGCCGCTGCGAAATCCATGGGCCTCGTGGATGAGACCCCTGCGCCTGACGACCTCCTCGCCGCCGCGAAGGCATGGGTGCTCGCGGCCGAACCCGCCGCGCTGGTGAAGCCGTGGGACGCGAAGGGCTACAGGTTCCCCGGCGGCGCCCCGTACCAGCCGGCAGGCTTCATGACCTTTGTCGGCGCCAACGCCATGGTGCTCGGCAAGACCCAGGGCGCCTACCCGGCCGCGAAGGCGATGCTTTCGGCGATCTACGAGGGCGCGCTCGTCGACTTCGACACCGCACTCCGCATCGAGGCCCGCTGGTTCACCTCCGTCCTCATGGACCCGTCGTCCGCCGCGATGATCCGCTCGCTCTTCCTCAGCAAGCAGGCGCTGGAGAAGGGCGCGCTGCGCCCCGACGTGCCCGAGGGGCCGGTCAGCAAGCTCGGCGTCCTCGGCGCCGGCATGATGGGCGCGGGCATCGCCACCGTCGCGGCGCAGGCCGGCATCGACGTCGTGCTCATCGACCGCGATCAGGACGCGGCCGACCGGGGCCGAGCCCATGCAGCCGCCTACTTCGACGACGGCGTCAAACGTCGGAAGACCACGCCCGAAAAGCGCGACGCCGCCCTTGCCCGCATCACCGCCACCCCGGACTTTGCCGCCCTCGCGGGGTGCGATCTCGTGGTGGAAGCCGTCTTCGAGGATCCGGCCGTCAAGGCCGACGCCACGGCCCGCGCCGAGGCCGTCCTCGGGCCGGACGCGATCTTCGCCACCAACACCTCGACTCTGCCGATCAGTGACCTCGCCCGCGCCAGCAGCGACCCCGCCCGCTTCGTCGGCATCCATTTCTTCTCGCCCGTCGAGAAGATGGCGCTGGTCGAGATCATCCGTGGCCGCGAGACCGGCGATGCCGCCGTGGCGAAAGCCCTCGATTTCGTCCGCCAGATCCGCAAGACCCCGATCGTCGTCAACGACGCGCGCTTCTTCTACGCCAACCGCTGCATCCTGCCCTACATCAACGAGGGCGTGCGCATGGTGGCCGAGGGCGTCGAGCCGGCGCTGATCGAGAACGCCGCCAAACAACTCGGCTTCCCCCTCGGCCCGCTGCAACTCACCGATGAAGTCTCGCTCGACCTCGGGGTGAAGATCGCCAAGGCAACGAAGGCCGCCATGGGTGACGCCTACCCCGAAAGCCCCGCCGATGGCGTGCTCTTCACCCTCGCCGACGCCGGCCGCCTCGGACGCAAGGCGAAGGCCGGCTTCTACGCCTACGACGACAAGGGCAAGCGTCAGGGCCTCTGGAGCGGGCTCAAAGAGCACTGGCCGCCCCGGGACGATCAGCCGGACCTGACCGAGGTCCAGCACCGCCTCGCGATGATCCAGACCCTGGAGGCGGTCCGCGCCTTCGAGCAGGGCGTGCTCACCGACATCCGCGAAGGCGACGTCGGCGCGATCCTCGGCTGGGGCTACATGCCGTGGTCCGGCGGCCCGTTCTCGTGGCTCGACATCCTCGGCGCGGAGCAGGCGGTCGAGATCAGCGAAGGGCTCGCCGCAGACCACGGCGAGCGCTTCACCGCCCCGAAGCTCCTGCGCGATCTGGCCGAAAAGGGAGACAGCTTCTACGGCCGCTTCCGTCCGGCGGAAGCGGCCTGAGGTCGCTGGGCCTCAGCCGTCAGGCGGCGGGAAGCTTCACGCCGTAGACCGCTTCCGCCGTGCCATGCGCCATGGCGTGCTGCTCCGCCTCGGAGCAGCCCCCGAGGATCGCGCGGAAAGCGTCGATCCAGTCGGGCAGCGTGCCGCCCTTCACCGTGCAGACCGGCCAGTCGCTGCCCCAGAGACAGCGATCCGGGCCGAAAGCCGCGATCACCGCCTCGACCCATGGCGCAACGGTGGCAAGGCTCGCCGCGCCGGGCGCCACATAGGCGAAGACCCCGGAGAGCTTCGCCACCACGTTCGGCTCGGCCGCGAGCGCCGTCATCCCGGCGTGCCAACTCTCCCACGCGCCGCCGGCGATGTCCGGCACGCCGCAGTGGTCCATGACCAGCCGGGTTTCGGGACAGGCGCGGGCAAGCGCCACCGCGATCGGCAATTGCCGGGCGAGAAAGCACATGTCGAAGGAGAGACCCCGCGCGCCGATCCGGCGGACGTTGGCGCGAAAGGTCTCGCTCTCCGACACATCGTCGGTCGTCTCGTGCAGGATGCGCCGGTAGCCGACCACCCCGAGCGAGCCGCCCTCGTCGAGCCACGCCTCGAAACCCGCGTCGGTCTCCGGCCGGCACGAGGCGATCTGCCCGAGCACACCGCTGGCCGGATCCCCCGCGAGCCGGGCGATCATCCGGGACTCGGCGCGATAGTCGACCGCATCGACCTCCATGAAGATCGACCCGGCCACTCCGCGCCCCGCCACCAGATCGCGATAGTCACCAAGCGTGAAGGCCCGCCCCCTGAGCGCGGGGGCGTTCTCCGTCCAGGCGTAGCTCTGCTGTTCCGGGTAGACGAGATGCTGATGGGTATCGAGAAGCGGAACGAGGCTCATTCCGGGTCGGCGATGCAGGTCTGCCGCTGCTCGCCAAGCCCCTCGATGCCAAGCTCCATCACGTCACCGGGCTTCAGGTACACCGGCGGCTTCATCCCCATGCCGACGCCCGGAGGCGTCCCGGTCGAGATGATGTCACCGGGCTCGAGGCTCATGAACTCGCTGAGGTACGAGACCAGATGCTTCACGCCGTAAACCATGGTCGCCGTCGAGCCGTTCTGCCGGGTGTCGCCGTTCACCTTCAGCCACATCTTCAGCGCCTGCGGGTCGGCGACCTCGTCGCGCGTGACGAGCCACGGGCCGGTCGGCCCGAAGGTGTCGCAGGACTTGCCCTTGGTCCACTGGCCCTGACGCTCGGCCTGAAACGCCCGCTCGGAGACGTCGTTGATCGTGCAGTAACCCGCAACGTGGTCGAGGGCGTTCTCCTCGGAGACGTACTTCGCCCGCTTGCCGATGACGATGCCGAGCTCGACCTCCCAGTCGGTCTTCTGCGAGCCGCGCGGGATCAGCACCTCGTCGTTCGGGCCGCAGATCGCGCTCGTTGCCTTCATGAAGACCACGGGCTCGGACGGGACGGGGAGGTTCGATTCCGCCGCATGGTCGGCATAGTTCAGTCCGATGCAGACGAACTTGCCCGTACCGCCGACGCAGGCACCGAGACGGACGGACGCATCGACCGCCGGCAGCTTCGAGAGATCAAGACCGCGCAGGCGCGCAAGCCCCTCATCGGAAAGCGTTACCCCGGCGATGTCGCCGACGAGACCGGAGAGATCGCGGATCGTCCCCTCCGCATCGAGAACACCAGGCTTCTCCGATCCCTTCGCGCCGTAGCGGACGAGCTTCATCTCTCTCTCCCTTCCTTGGAATGCGGCGCACTCGCGCCCTGTCTTTGGTCCGTTACATCCGACACTTCCGGCGGGATGTCCACTCCCCGCGGCGCCCCACGCAAGCGCCAGCCCCCAAAGCTTCACCTGCAACGTATTGAAGACACAGGAATTAACTTATGTTCTTAAATAATTAAGATCACATCAGCGGCACGGGATCGCGATCGGCCTGCCGCCCGGCGCATGGCTGCCATGCGTGAACTGCATCTGCTCGCCGCGCCCCCGGAAGGGCTATATTGCCAGCATCGCTCCCCACGGTTCCAGAGTTCACAGTACCATGTCTTCGCTTCTCGAGTTGACCGGGCTCATCGCGGCCGGCCTTACCACCTTCGCCTTCCTGCCGCAGGTCGTGCAGACCTGGCGCAGCCGCTCGACCGAGGGGCTGAACCTGCCGATGCTGGCAGTCCTCGCCTCGGGCATCGTGCTCTGGACAATCTACGGCTTCGGCACCGGGCAGCTGCCGGTGATCCTCGCCAACACCGTCACCCTCTGCCTCGTGGCGATCCTGCTCGGCATGAAGCTGCGCGACACGCTCTTCGGCGCCCGCGCCTAGCGCTGGAGCGGTTCCGGCAAAGCCGGATCAGGTTCTGGAGTTTCCGCGACAATCCGGGCCATCGGGCGACACCGCCCGATGGCCCGGCGCTTCAAAGCGCCTCGATCCAGATCAGGCTCAGGTCCGGGTTCGCTTCCGGCAGCGCGCCCTCCCCCTGCCACTCGGCGGCCTCGATCGTGGCGTAACGCACCTCCTCGCCGAAGCCGAGTTCGGTCCGGCCGTTCGCCTCCACCAGCTTCGTGCCGATCAGGCTGCCATCCTCCGCATAGGCGGTAATCTCCGCCGCCTCGTGGGCGCTGCCGCGCTTCGAGAGCCCGGCCACCACGACGGCCACCAGATCACTGCTCTCGCCGAGGTCGACCAGCAGCTTCTCCGAGCCCGCATCCGAACGCTCGATATCGGATGGCTTGCCGATATCGGCCACGCCGATCCGGCCATTCTCCGCGACGACGGTCGTGGCGCTCCCGTCGCTCGCAAAGGCGAAGACGTCCGCCTCGCCCAGCGAAAGCGCCGGCCCGGCCTTGCGCAGGAGCGCTGCGACCTCGCCCCCCTCGCCCGTGTCCGCATCGGTCGCCACCAGCTCCGCCGCCGCGACCTTCACCTCGGTCAGCGTCTCGGAAAGCTTCTCCGCCGGCGTGTTGTCGTCGTGCTCCAGTGCCGTCGCCACCGCCGTCGTCGCACTGGCGTCGGCTCCGGCCTTGTTGCCGTTCATCAGCGCGCGCGCGTCTTTCCAGTCGAAATCATTGAACATCACCCGCAGCCGGTAGCCGCCGCCCGCCTTGACGACCTGATGCTCGTGGCCGACCTGCGCCGACAGGGTTTCGCCCGCCTTCAGCCGGTTGTCCCAGTTGGCAAGCAGCCGGGTATCGTTGACCGCGAAGGCATGGCTGCCCGCGTCCGACCCGTCGATCGTCGTCTTGAAGGTCTTGCCCGGCCCGATGTTCTCGAACTTCTTCAGCCCCTGCGCCACGTCGAGCGCCTCGGCCATCTTGGCCCCGAAGCGGTTGCCCTCCAGGAAGATGCCGCCGCGCACCAGCTTGCCAAGCCCCGGGCCATCCATGCCATTCGCGTACTTGTCGAGATCCTGCTTCGCGATCGGAATGGTGAAGGTCCGCGTGATGTTGCGGGCTTCAGGTTCCAGGTTCGACGCGAAGTTGGTGCGGCCATGCTGGACGATGGCGAAGTGCTGCTTGATCTTGGCGTCGGTAAACCCCTCGTTGCGCAGATAACCGATCGCCTCCGCCGGCACGTGCGCTCCACCACCGGCGCTGTAGACCACGACCTCCTTCGGATTGTTGCCGCCGCCCTTGCCGATCGCCGAGATGATGTCCGAGACAAGCTCGCGCGAGGCATGGGAAAGGCCGGAGCGCTGCTGCGCGTTGTAGTTCCACGAACTCGTGACTTCGCCCTGCACCGAGTCGATCACCGCCCAGCCCGGCGCCATCTTCTCCAGCGCAGGCTTGGCGTACTGCTTGAAGAAAAGGTAGTTCCCGGCCGCGATCTTGTTCTTCGCCAGCTCGTCGAAGCGCGGATCGCCATCCATGTTGCTCGGCGTATTCTTGATCGGGTGCACCATGTGGAACTGGCCGCCATCGGTCGTATCGCCGAAGATCAGCCCGGCGATCGAGATGTCGGGGTCCGACTTTGCGGTCTGACGGGCCTTGGCGGCGCCAACGAGCATCGCGAGGTTGTCATCGGGGTCACGGTAACCGTCATGGCTCAGCCAGACACGAACTTTGGTCATCGGGGAGGTCTCCGTCTTGAACGCAGGCACGAGGGCTCAGGGCGTGAGCCTGAGGCCATATCCTCTCTGGGGGTTGGTCTTTATACGATAGGCGGGCGGAGCCCGATCACCTAGCAGGAATCGCCCTGCGAGCCGAATTTAGGCACATCCTATGGTCCCGGTTCCCAAACGGGAACCCCACCCCTAGCGCCAGGCCTGTAGGACCAGCACGGCGTTCAGCCCGCCAAAAGCGAACGCATTGGTCATCACCGCGTCCACCCGCGCCTCCCGGGCAACGTTCGGCACCACGTCGAGATCGCAGTCCGGGTCCGGCAACTCGTAGCCGATCGTCGGCGCGATGACGCCTTCCTCCAGCGCCATCAGGCAGGCGATGAGCTCCACCGCGCCGGTGCCGCCGATCAGATGCCCGTGCATCGACTTGGTGGACGAGATCATCAGCCGGTCGGCATGCGCCCCGAACACCTCGCGCACCGCGGCGCACTCGGTCTTGTCGTTCACCGTGGTGCCGGTTCCATGGGCGTTGATGTAGCCGACAGCCTCGCCCGCGAGGCCCGCGTCGGCAAGCGCGCCGCGCATCGCCCGCACCGCGCCCTCACGGTTCGGCGTCACGATGTCGGACGCGTCCGACGTCATGGCAAATCCGGTGACCTCGGCGATGATGTTCGCCCCGCGCGCCAGAGCGTGCTCCAGCGCCTCGAAGACGAAGACCGCCGCCCCCTCGCCCTGCACCATGCCGTTGCGGTTGAGCGAGAACGGCCGGCAGCCGTCGCGCGACATGACCCGCAGGCCCTCCCACGCCTTGATGCCGCCGAAGCAGAGCATCGCCTCCGCGCCGCCGGTCAGCACCACGTCGGCCATGCCGGAGCGGATCAGCTGGAACGCCTGCCCCATGGCGTGGTTCGACGACGCGCACGCCGTGGCGACGGTATAGGTCGGGCCCTCGATCTTCATGTCCATGGAGATCTGGCTTGCCGCGGCATTGTTCATCAGCCGCGGCACGACCAGCGGGTGAACCCGGTTCTTCGCCTCCTGATAGACCAGCCGGTAGTTCTCGTCCTGGGTCTGCAAGCCGCCGCCCGAGGTGCCGAGCACCACGCCCGCGCGCCCGGGGTCGGCGAACGTCACCCCTGACGCCGCCACCGCCTCGCGCGCCGCGAGCAGCGCGAACTGGGTGAACGGGTCGAAAAGCGTCAGCTCCTGCCGGCTGAAATGCGCCTCCGGGTCATAGCCCCGGATCTGGCCGCCGATCTGGATAGACAGGCGATCCACGTCCTGAAACGCGAGCGGGCCAATGCCGAGGCGCCCCTCGCGCATGGCAGCGCGGGTCTCGGGCGCGCTGCGGCCCAGGGCATTGATCGTGCCCTGTCCGGTGACAACGACACGCCGGCCGCCGCGGGGATGCTGGGGAGATCGTGGCATCAACGCCTTGGCTCAGGTCCGGGCAGCGACGAGGGTCTCCACTGCGCGGACGATGCTCGCCACGGTCGAGATGTCGAAATCGGACTTTTCCGGCTCGTTGGCGTTGAAGGGCACTTCGATGTCGAAGGTTTCCTCAATGCTGAAGATCGTCTCCACGAGGGCGAGCGAGTCAATGCCGAGATCACCGAGGCTCGCCTCCATGGAGACGGCGGTCGGCTCGAGCGCGGCCTGTTCGGCGAGGATGGCGACGACCTTGTCCCGGACCGTCTCCCTCACAGCGTCGGACATGATCCCTCCCTCGGATGAGCTGTTACCCAAAGGTCTAGTCTTTCAGGGGTGGATTGGAAATGCCTTTCTGCACTGCATCAAGTCGTGACATGAAGCGCGGAAGCCGCCGGAGCGCCTTGTAGATCTCGACGTTCTGATCCATCCGCACCGCGGGATACCCCATCATGATCCGGTTCGGCGGCACGTTCGAGGCGACGCCGGAGTTGCCGGTGATGACCGAGTTCTGGCCGATCGTCAGGTGATCGGCCACGGCGGCCTTGCCGCCCAGCACCACCCGGTCGCCGATGATCGTCGAGCCGCCCACCGCCACATGGCCGCAGATCAGACACGTCCGGCCCACCTTCACGTTGTGGCCGAGCTGCACGAGGTTGTCGATCTTGGTGCCGTCGCCGATCGTGGTGTCGGCCACGGTGCCGCGGTCGATGCAGGAGTTCGCGCCCACCTCGACATCGTCGCCGATCCGCACCGAGCCGATCGAGTTGATGCGCACATAGGAGCCCTGTTCCTCGGCCGCGATGACACCGGTCTCGCGCGCCTCCTCGACGATGCCGCGCGTCGGCGTCACGAACGAGAAGCCGTCGGCGCCGAGCACGGCGCCGGGCTGGGCGATGAAGCGGTCGCCGATCGTCACCCGCGCGCCGATCCGGGCGCCCGAGAGGATCAATGCGTCGCGGCCGATCACCGCATCCTCGGAAATCGACACATGGCTGAAGATCCGCGCGCCGGCCCCGAGCTTTACGCGCGGGCCGATCAGCACGAACGGACCGATCCGCGCGTCGTCCGGCACCTCGGCGGTCGGATCGATCACGGCGGAGGGGTGGACGCCCTCGGGCAGTTCCGGCGGCCGGTCGAAGACGCGGTTGACGCCGGCCAGCAGATACCGCGCGCGGGGCGCGAGGATTGCGGCCTTGAGCCCCAGCGCCTGCCAGTCCGCACCGGGCCAGAGGATCGCCGCGCGCGCCCGGCCCTTGCCCAGATCCTCGGCGAAGGCCGGCTGCATGGCCAGCGCCACGTCATCCTCGCCGGCAGTGGCGGGCTCCGCCGCGCCGGTCACGACAATTGCCCCGTCGCCCACCGCCTCGGCACCGAGGGCACGGGCAAGCTCTTCAATAGTGGTCACTGTCGTCTCCCCCGGGATGCCCGCACCCGCCGCGCTCAGCCCTGCGCCGCCGGAAGCGTCACGCCGGCCTTCTGCATCATGGAAAACACCGTCGCGTCCCGGCCGTAGACGTCGGGGCGGAACCGCACCACGCCCGCGTCGTCGAAGAACACCGTGCGATAGACGATGTGCACCGGGATCGTGTGCTCCAGCGCGACACCCTTCTCCTTCGCCGCCGCCCGCCAGCTGTCATAGGCGGCGCGCACATCGGGAACCTGCGACTGCAACAGCGCCTCGGCCAGTTCCACCGGCTTCTGCAGCCGGATGCAGCCGTTCGAGAACGCGCGCACGTCGCGGGCGAAAAGCTCGCGGTGCGGCGTGTCGTGCATGTAGACCGAGAAGTGGTTCGGGAAGAGGAATTTCACCTGCCCGAGCGCGTTGTCGTCCGACGGCCGCTGCTTGATGCGGAAGGGGAAGTTCTCCGGCGTATACTGGGTGAAGTCGACGAGCTTCGGGTTGATGACCGTGCCACCACGGGTCATCAGGTCGATGCCCTGGTTCTTCAGCACCATCGGGTTCTTCTGCAGCTTCGGCAGATAGTCGCGGATCGCGATCGAGTCCGGGATGTGCCAGGTCGGGTTGACCACGACGGTGCGCATCAGCCCGTCGAACTCCGGCGTCTCGGTAACTCCGGTCTTGCCGACGACGACGCGGGAGGACCACGTCTCGCGCCCGTCCTCGTTCAGATGCGCGGTGAAGTCGGGAATGTTCACCCAGAGATAGCGCGCGCCGAGATCCTTCGGCATCCAGCGCATCCGCTCCAGATTGACCGCCACCTGCGCGAGGCGCGTCTCGGCCGGGGCGTTGACCGCATCGAGGGTGAGCGAGCCGACGACGCCGTCATCGTTCAGGCCATAGTCGCGCTGGAACGTCTCCACCGCGGCGACGAGCGCGTCGTCAAAGACCGGGCTCGCCACCTCGCCGGTCGGCTCGACATAGCCGAGCCGCGCCAGCCGCCCGCGAAGCTCAGCGACACGGGGATCGCTTTCGCCCGGGTGCAGCGTCTCGCCGTCCGTGACTTCCGGGCCCCAGCTCTCGGTGCCGGCGAGGGCTTCGAGCCGCGCCTTCTCCGCCTTCAGGCGGCCATAGTCCGGCGACTTCGGCTCCAGCGAGCGCAGGATCCCCGCGACCGGCTCGGCGGCAAGGCGCGCCATCAGCGCCGATGGCTCCGGGCGGACCGGCTTGCGGTCGACATATTCCGGCGACACGGCGTTGGGGCGCACGATGCCGCCCGAGACGTCATGGGCAAACGCGAGGTATGCCCGTGACGCCGCCACCTCCAGCGCCGCGGGCGCGGCGGTGCGCGTCTCGAAGAGCGCCGCGAGCCCGTCCGGATCGTAGCGGTCGACCGGCAGCGCCTGTGCGCCGGCGCCGGCCAGCGCCGCGACCAGCTCCGGTTCGCGACGGGTGCCGGAATCGGTCCAGAACGGCTGGTACAGACGGGCCGCGTAAAAGCCGTCAATCGCCGCCCGGTCGTCGGCGTCAAGCGGCGCAAGCTCGGTCTGGAGCGCCGCCTTGAACGCCGTTGCCTCCGCCGAAAGGCTCGGCCCCTCGGGCAACGCCGCCGTGGCGGGCGCCTCCGGCGGCAGCGTCACCCCCGGCTCCTCGGCCATCGCCGGCAAAGCGAGACCCGCCGCCAGGACGACAGGAAAAAAACGGACGCTCAGGTTCATTCGCATTGCCTGCCTCTGGTTGACGTGCTTCGTGCTGCTCGGGATTATTTTTCTGAAACGTACCGCGCTCGGGGCAGCGCGGCAAGCCGCGCGCCTATTAACAAGGAATTCACCAATTCAAGAGAAAGGGCATCGCGACACATCAATAGGCAAAAAACCGCCGATCTGGCACCTTCGGTCACGGCAAGCTTGGAAGGACAGCCCTGCTGTGTCATCACAACCACAGGGGCGAAAAAACCAAGACCCCAACAGGCAGTAGATCGAGGCAGTGATCCAATGGACAACGAATTTCGGCCGTCGCGCCGGGCGGTGCTGGGTGGAGTGTTTGCGGGCCTCTGCGCCGTGGCCGCGGCACCGGTCTACGCCCGGGCACCGGGCTTCCTTCGCGGCGCGGGCGACATCCGCCGCATCCGCATGTACAGCCAGCGGACGGGCGAATCGATCGACACGATCTATTTCGCCGACGGCAAATATGTGCCGGAATCCGTTACCGAAATCAGCTACTTCATGCGCGACTGGCGTCGGAACCAGGTCATGAACTATGACCCGCGCAACATCGACAATCTCGCCGCGACGCTCGGTCTCATGGAGACCTCGGAGCCCTACCTGATGATCTCCGGCTATCGCACGCCGCAGACCAACCGGATGCTGAAGGGCGCGGCCAGCCACTCCTACCACATGCGGGCCATGGCCGCCGACGTCCGGCTGAAGAGCCGCTCGGTCAGCCAGATCTCCAAGGCCGCGTTCGCCTGCGACGGCGGCGGCGTCGGTGTCTATCACCGCTCGAATTTCGTGCACATGGACTGCGGCCCGATCCGCACCTGGCGCGGCTGACGTAAAAAAGCACGCTGACATCAAGAACAGCGGGACAGTGAGGGGCGGTCTGCGCGAGCAGGCCGCCCTTTCCGCTTTCGCGCCGGGGCCAGGCCCCCCCTTACGTCGCCAGCAGCCACTGTAGCTTCTGCAGGTCGGTCTTGCCCGACGCCATCACCGGGATCGTGTCGAGCACGCGCACCTCGGACGGCACGAGGATTTCCGCGATCCCAGCCGCCCGGAGATGCTCGCGCAGCGCCTCAAGCGTCGCGCCGGGATCGGCGATCGCCAGCACCACCCGTTCGCCCTTTACCGGAGAGGGCAGCGCCACGGCGCCGAGCGGCTCGCCCGGCCAGACTTCCGAGGCCAGCGCCTCGACGAGCGCCAGCGACACCATCTCGCCGCCGATCTTGGCAAAGCGCTTTGCTCGCCCCACGATGGTCACATGCCCCTCCGGCCCGATCCGCACGATGTCGCCCGTGTCGTACCAGCCGTCGGGCGGTGGCTCGAAGTCGCTCCCGCCAAGCAGATACCCCGCCATGACGTTCGGGCCGCGCACGGAAAGCCGGCTGCCGTCGATCCCCGGCACCGGCTCGAGGCGCGCCTCGATACCGGGCAGGAACCGCCCTACGGTGCCCGGCCGCGGATCGTCGAGATCGTTCAGCGCCATCACCGGGCTCGTCTCGGTCGCACCATAGCCTTCGAGGATCGTCGCGCCGAACTGATCGGCCCAGATCGCCCGCGTCGTCGCCTTGACCGGCTCGGCCCCCGCGACCACCGCGCGCAGATGCGCGAAATGCTCCCGCGTCGCCCGACGGCCCCAGCCGGCAAGAAAGGTGTCGGTGCCGAACAGGATCGTCGCGTCGAGCTTCTTCGCCAGTTCCGGGATCACCCGGTAGTGCAGCGGCGAGGGGTGCAGCCCGGTGCGGATGCCGGTGACGGCCATCAGCACGATGCCGGCGGTCAGCCCGAAGCTGTGAAACAGCGGCAGCGCCGACACCGCCCGGTCGTCCGGGCCGATCGGTGCCCGCGCGCCGATCTGCGCCACGTTGGCCAGCAGGTTGCCATGGGTCAGCACGACCCCCTTCGGCTTGCCCTCCGTCCCGGAGGTGAAGAGGACCGCCGCCTCGCTGGCGCGACCGAGGCCGCGCGGCACCCGGCGACTGGCGACGAAACCGGCAACCTTGTCGAAAAGCGTTGGCGCGGCGCGCAGCTCCTCGGTCAGGACGACCGCGAACCCGTCCTCGCGCAACCGCGCCACCAGATCGCCGAAGCCGCCCTTCTCGATGAACGCCTCGCTGGTGATGACGCTGCTGCACCCCGCGCAGCGCAGCGCGGCGATGACCAGACCGGAGCCAACCGTTGGATTGAGAAGCGCCGGCACCGCCCCCGAGCGCCAGAACGCGAGCAGCACCGCGACGGCACCGGGAACGGCGGGAAGCAGCAGCCCGACCCGCTCGCCGGCGGCGAAGCGCGCGCGAAGCCCGCGCTCCAGCACCGCACTCGCGAGGGCGAGTTGGCCATAGGTCAGCGCGGTGCCCTCGATATCCTCGAAGGCCACCCGGCCAGACCCGAAGGCGCGTCGGGCAGCGAGGATCGCCTCGGGAAGCGAGGCAAACCGGTTCAGTGCCTCGAAGCGCGCGAGCTCGTCTGCCCGTGCCAAGCTTGCCCCCAGTGTGCGGGGCCGGCCTCGTGCGTCAGGCGCCGAGCGCCTTGTCGAGTTCGGCCTTGAACTGATCGAACGGCAGGGCGCCGTCGACCTTCGTGCCGTTGATGATGAAGGTCGGCGTCGAGTCGATGCCGTCCGCACCCGCGTTCTTCTGGTACGACGTGACCAGCGCCTCGGCGAAGGCGCGGTCGTTCATGCACTTGTCCATCTCGGCGTCGGAAAGCCCGGCCTGCCGGCCGATCCGGTAGAGCGCCTCGACCATCGAGGCGTCGTCGCGCACGGTGCCGTCGGGATTCATCATCCACGCTGCCTGCGTCGAGAAGATGAGATCGGCGATGCCGAAGTAGCGGTCCTGCGGGGCGCAGCGGGCGATCATCGCCGCCCAGAGCCCGGGCTTGTTGAAGAACACCTCGCGGAAGGTCCAGAAGACCTTGCCGGTGTCGATGTATTCCTTCTGCACCTGCGGGAAGGTCTGAGCCTGGAAGTCGGCGCAGTGCGGGCAGCTGAACATCGCATACTCGACCACCTTCACCGGCGCGTTCGGATCACCGAGCGTCAGTTCGGGCACGACCGGTGCCTCGGCGGTGTCCTGCGCAGCGCTGTCCTGCGCGGCGGCAAAGCGGGGCATGCCGAACGCAAGCAGCGGCGCGAGAGCGACGGCAGCAGCGAGGATCTGGCGGCGGGTGAGGGGCGAGTGCATCAGCGATCCAGTCAGTTCTTCGGGTTCCGTACCCGCAATATCACATTCCGCGCCAGTGTCTCCAATGCGGATTTGAGCTCGCCATCACCAATGCTTGAGAGACTTTCCCCCGCCTCGCCGATGTCGGGCGGCGGTCCGTCCGGCGCCGGGCGAAAGCGCGGCGCCGGCTCCGCGAATCCGATCTGGCCATGGGTGAGCTGGATCCGCCCCACCGTGCCCGGGCCCAGCGCCGCGTTCACCCGGTCGCGCAGCAGCGGGATCAGCATCTGGATCTGCGGCGCGTGTGCCCCTTCGACCGCGAGCGTCAGCAGCCCTCCGGCCGGCCCACGGGCACGGGTAAGCTTCACCGGCGCCGAGATCCCGGCAAACTCCGGCCCGGCAATATCGGGCCAGAGCGCACGCAGCCGGGCTTGCGCGAAACCGCGCTGGCCGGATGCCCGGGACATCTGCGCCTCGATCAGCCCGCCCGCGCGGACGAACCCACGGGCGCGCCGGCCCTTGCCGGTGGCGGTCTTGTCGTTCATGGACACCATGGTTAACCGCTGGCGCGAGGCTTGTCAGGGAGAACGGATGGAGGCCGCAGCAGAGACTTCTCGCCCCGGAATGCCGGGCGAGCTCCTCGACTGGTACGACCGCTTCGCCCGCACCCTGCCGTGGCGCGCGCCGCCCGGCACACCGCCGCCGCCGGCCTATGCGGTCTGGCTCTCCGAGGTGATGCTGCAACAGACCACCGTCGCGGCCGCCGGCAGCTATTTCGTGAAGTTCCTCTCCCGCTGGCCAACGGTACACGACCTCGCGGCGGCCGAGGATGCCGAGGTGATGGCCGCATGGGCTGGCCTCGGCTACTACGCACGTGCCCGCAACCTCCTCGCCTGCGCCCGTGTGGTGTCCCGCGATCTTGACGGCCGTTTCCCCGACAGCGAGGCCGGGCTCATGGCGCTGCCGGGCGTCGGCCCCTACACCGCCGCCGCCATCGCCGCGATCGCATTCGATCGCCGGGCGGTGGTCGTCGACGGCAACGTCGAGCGGGTGATGGCCCGCATCGGGCTGATCGAAGTGCCTCTCCCGGAGGCAAAGCCGCTGATACGCGCCCTCGCCGACCGCCTGACTCCGAATGAGCGCCCGGGCGACTACGCGCAGGCGGTGATGGACCTCGGCGCGACGATCTGCACGCCCCGCGCCCCCGCCTGCGGCATCTGCCCGTGGCGCGACCCCTGCGCCGCGCGGGCGGGGGGCGAGCCCGAGAGCCTGCCGCGCAAGGCAGAGAAGGCGCCGAAGCCGGTGCGCCACGGCATCGCATGGCTCGCGCTCCGCGATGATGGCGCGGTCCTCGCCGAAACCCGTCCCGCGCGCGGCCTCCTCGGCGGCATGCTCGCCCTCCCCTCGGCCGGCTGGGACGGCACGGAAAAGGCCGGCGCGCATGGCGCACCGCCCTTCCCCGCCGACTGGCGCGACCTCGGCATCGAGGCGCGCCACACCTTCACCCACTTCCACCTGATCCTGCGCATCCACGGCGCGCGCGTCCCCGAGGGCAGCGCGGGCGACTTCCGCCCCGCCCCCGCCCTCGACGCCGCCCTCCCCACGGTGATGCGCAAGGCCCTCCGCCTCGGGCTTCCCGCGCTTCAGTCGGCGAGCGCATAGACCCGGAGGCGATGCCCGTCGGGATCGCTCACGACGAAGCTCCGGCCGAAGTCGAAGTCACCGGGCGGCATCAGGATCGGCAGGCCATCCGCCGCCCAACCGGCATGGATCGCATCGACCTCGGCGGCGCTCCCGACCTGGATCGCGGTCTCAGCCGCTCCGGGAGCGCCCCCCGCGGCAGGGAGCACACCGTCGCGAGCCCAGAGGCCGAACTTCACCCCCGACCCGAACACGAAGAGCACGAATGTCGGGGACTCTTCGACCGGGTCACAGCCGAACAGCCGGCCGTAGAACCGCGCGCTCGCCGCCGGGCTCGCCACGTAGAGGATGCTCATTCCGGGCTCGTGTGCCATCGTTCTGTGGTCCTTTCGTTGCTTGCGATGGACCAGACCTAGCGAGTGGCACTGTCAGTTTCTGGCAGCAGTGTTTCCCGGCCGAAGCGTCGCCCTCCACTCGCGCAGCAACGCAGGCCGCCGCCGGGGGTATCGCCCGTCGAGCAGCGTCACCGAGGCGATCCGGTCGGCCCGGAAATGGCGGAAGTCCTCGCGAAGCTCGCACCAGCCGACGACCACCCGCGCCCGGTCGAAATGCGTCAGCGCGATCGGCCAGATCGTCCGGGAGGACCGCGCCTCCGCCAGATCGCGGTAGCCGATCTCGACCTTGCGCTCGAGCCGGATCGCCCGGCGGACCACCGTCATGTCCGCACCGTCCCCGCCCCCCGGCCAGACCAGAAGGCCGCGCGCCTCAAGCTCCTCCCGCCGCGCCGCCGGCAGCACCGCCTCGACCTTCGCAAGAATATCGGCCGCCGCCGCCGCCAGCGGCGGATCGCCCCGCCCCGCCGACGATATCGGCTCCCTGCCCCTGCAACGTGGCGATGTCGCGGTAGAGCGTCCTGAGGCTCACCCCGAGTTCCTCCGCCAACGCCTGCCCCGTCACCGGCGTCCGGTGCCGGCGCAGCGTCTGGATGAGGTCGAGAAGGCGTTCGGCACGCGACATGCCGTCATCCTGACACCCCTGCCACAGGGATGCATCCCTGTCGCAGGGGGTTGCCAATCTGCGGAGTGTGGCATCGACTGTCCTGACCCTTTAGCCCCGGAGAACCACGCCATGAGCGAGGACGAACGGTCGAAATGGACGGCAGACGCGCTGCGCAAGGCCATGGCAGCGCGCGAAGAGGCCGCGACGCAGACCGACAGCCACCTGAGCGAGGCCGAACACGACCGGCTTGCCGCCTTCACCCAGGACTTCCTGACCCACCACATCGGCCCGGAGGAGCTGAAGGAGGTGCGCAAGCGCGTCGAGGCCGCGGCGAAACGCGGCGAGTTCGAGGCGCTGATCTACACCTTCCCCTCGTCGCTCTGCACCGACGACGGCCGGGCGATCAACAGCGCCGAACCCGACTGGCCGACGACGCTGCGCGGCAAGGCGAAGGAGATGTACGAGACATGGGAGCGCCACGCCCGTTCCATGGGCTACCGCCTGAAGGCCGAGATCGTCACATTCCCCGGCGGCATCCCGGGCGACGTCGGCTTCTTCCTGAACTGGTCGCGCCCCGAGAAGTGACGCCCCCCGGGTGAGCGCCCTCAGAGCCCGATCCGCGCCCGCATCTCCGGCTGCCGGAGCGAGATCTCCTGACCGGCGAACTCGGCCGCATCGTCGGTCAGAAGCCACACCAGCGCCTTCGCCGGTTCCCCGACCGGCGCGTGCTGGGCAAAGTCCATCTGGCTGACTGCGTTGATGCCGCTCGCCTTGATCTTGCGCTGCATCTCGGTCGCCACCGTCCCCGGCGACAGCGAGAAGACCCGGATCCCCCGGCCGCGGTTCTCGAGATGCGCGCAGCGCGTCAGCATCGCCGTCCCGGCCTTCGCGGCGCAGTAGTGGCTCCAGCCCTCAAGCGGATTGTGCGCGGCGGCGGAGCCGACGTTGACGATCACTCCGGTCCCCTGCGCCCGCATCTGCGGCAACACCGCGCGCATCCCGTTGAAGACGCCCTTGAAATTGATGTCCGCCGCATGGGACCACGCCTTCGGATCGGCTGTCGCGAGCGGTCCGATCGGCTCGATCACCCCGGCGTTGTTGATGATCGCATCGACCCGGCCGAACGCCTCGTGCGCCCGGCCGATCGCCGCACTCACCTGGGTGAATTCCGAGACGTCACAGGTCATCGCCTCCGCGACGTGCCCCGACTTCCTCAGCCGCGAGGCGAGCGCGGTAATCCCCTCTGCCGAACGGGCGAGAAGCAGGACCGACGCGCCTTCCACCGCCATCGCCTCCGCGGCAGCGGCTCCGATGCCGCGGCTCGCGCCGGTGATGACCACCGCCTTCCCCGAAAGCTTGCCCATTGCCGCCACTCCCCCCAAGGATACAAACGCGCTTTTCCGGCATGAAATGCGCTCACGCGGCGAAAGACAAGCGCGACGTGCAGCGCCCGCGACAAGCCGTTGATTTCAGGCTGCCGTTCGTCACCACGCGCTCGGTTTCACGCCTCAGGTTGTACGACAGCACGAAACCGCCTACGTAGCTCCGCGGAGCATCGGGAGACGCGGCATGGCACACGATCTGGCAGGCCTGACGGAACGGCTGCTCGCTGCGGCGAAAACTGCCGGCGCCGAGACCGCCGACGCCCTCGCCGTGGCGGGCGAAAGCCTCGGGATCGAGGTCAGGAACGGCGCCCTCGAACACGCCGAACGCGCTGAAGGCATCGACATCGGGCTGCGCGTGCTGATCGGAAAGCGACAGGCATGCGTCTCGTCGAGCGACACCCGCGACGCGACCCTCGCCGCCATGGCCGAGCGCGCGGTCGCCATGGCGCGGGAAGCCCCCGAGGATCCGTGGTGCGGGCTCGCCGACCCCGACCAGCTCGCGAAGGGTTGGGACGCCGCGACGCTCGACCTCGAGGATCACTCGCCCCTGCCCTCGCCTGCCGAGCTCGAAGCCACCGCCCGCGAAGCCGAGGCCGCGGCGATGGCCGTACCCGGTGTCAGCCTGATGGAGGCCGCCGGCGCGAGCTGGTCGCGCACGAAGGTGCATCTCGCCGCCAGCAACGGCTTCTCCGGCGGCTACGGGCGCTCGTCGCACGCGGTGCAGGCGGTGGCGATCACCGGTGAAGGCACGGACATGGAGCGTGATTACGCCTTCGAGAGCCGCACCCATCGCGACGACCTGCCAGCGCCCGAGACCGTCGGCCGGCTCGCCGGCGAGCGCACCGCCGCCCGCGCCGGCGCCTCGAAGCCGCCGACCGGCGCCTTTCCGGTGATCTACCACGAGCGCGTCTCGTCCGGGCTGATCGGCCACCTCGTCTCGGCGATCAACGGCACGGCCGTTGCCCGCGGCGCGAGCTGGCTCGAGAACGCCATGGGCGAGGCGGTGCTGCCCGCCGGCCTCGATCTCGTGGAGGATCCGCTTCGCCGCCGGATCGGCGGCTCGCGGCCGTTCGACGGCGAGGGCCTGCCCGTCACCCGCCGCTACCTCGTGGAGAACGGCATCCTGAAAAGCTGGACCCTCGATCTCGCCACCGCGCGCCAGCTCGGCCTGAAGAGCACCGGCAACGCGGTGCGCGGGGCCTCCTCGCCGCCCTCTCCCGCCGCCGGCAATCTCGAACTGACGCAAGGCACGACCGGCTTTGACGCGCTCCTCGCCGAGGCCGGCACCGGGCTGCTCGTCACCTCGATGCTGGGCGCCTCGATCAACCCGACCACCGGCGACTACTCGCGCGGGGCGAGCGGCTTCTGGTTCGAGAACGGTACAATCGTCCGGCCAGTCAACGAATGCACCATCGCCGGCAACCTCCGCGACATGCTGATGACGATCCGCCCGGCCAACGACGCGCGGCCGTGGCTCGGCCGCGTGGTCCCGAGCCTGCTGGTCGAAGGGCTGGTCATCGCCGGTGACTGACGCGAGCCTCCTCACGGAAATCGTGCTCGAGGCCGGGGCGCTCGCCCTCGCCCGGGCCGATGCGCCCGGCGCCGTGCGCGACAAGCCCGGCGGCGGCGGTCCGGTGAGCGAGGCCGACATCGAAGTCGACCGCCTGATGCGCGCCCGACTGCTGGCGGCACGGCCGGACTATGGCTGGCTCTCGGAGGAAACCGAGGACGGCCCGGAGCGTCTGTCGGCGTCGCGGGTCTTCGTCGTCGATCCGATCGACGGCACCCGCGCCTTTCTCGCCGGCAAGCCCACATGGGCGATCTCGGCGGCGATCGTCGAGGCGGGCGAGCCGACGGTGGGGATCGTTCACATGCCGGCACTTTCCAAGACCTACATCGCCGAGCGCGGACGCGGCGCGACCCGCAACGGCCGGCCGATCGCCCCGAGCACCCGGCGCGAGCTCGACGGCGCCGAGATCCTCGCCAACGCCAACCAGTTCGAGCCGGACTTCTGGCCCGGCGGCGTGCCGGCGATCGAGCGGCAGTTCCGCCCGTCGATCGCCTATCGCCTCTGCCTCGTCGCCGAGGGCCGGTTTGACGCGATGCTCACCTTCCGCCCGAGCTGGGAATGGGACATCGCCGCGGGCGCGCTCATCGCCCGTGAAGCGGGCGCGCTCGTCACCGACGAACACGGGGCGCCCCTCGCGTTCAACCGCGCCGACCCCCGCGTCGCCGGCATCGTCACCGCGCCACCGCCACTCCACGCCGCGCTGTTGGCGCGCCATCTGGCGGATGCGGCCCACTAGGCACTCCTGCCCGCGGCTCGCCGCGCCTGCCCGGCGTGGGAAGGTGGCGGGGTTGCCGTGCGGACATGGCCCTCAACCGTCAATCCGGCTTGCCATCCGGCGGGCCGACCCGTGATTGTCCCGCAGCTCCAAAATCCAGAACTGCCTGCACAACTTGCGCGCCCCGGCCTCCTCAGACGTTCAAGAGCAGATGCGCCCGCTCCCAGGGGCTGATCACCCGCAGGAAGGTCTCTACCTCGTCGCGCTTGATCGCCTTGTAGAGGTTGCAGAACTCGACCCCGAGAACGTCGGTGATCTCCGGGTCGCCCTCGAAGAGGTCGATCGCCGCCAGCAGGTCGCGCGGCAACGCCCTCGGCCGGTGGTAGGCCTCGCCCGCCACCGCCTCGCGCGGCCTGAGGCTCGCCTTCATCCCGAGATAGCCGCTGGCCAGCGACGCCGCGAGCGCGAGATAGGGGTTGCAGTCCATCCCCACCACCCGGTTCTCGATCCGCCGCGCGTGCGGCTCGGCGATCGGCACCCGCAGGCCCGTGGTACGGTTGTCCGGCCCCCACTCCAGATTGATCGGCGCCGCCCCGCCCGGCACGAAGCGCCGATAGCTGTTCACGTAAGGCGCCAGCATGCAGACCACCGTCGGCAAGTGCGTCTGCTGCCCGGCGAGGAAGCCATAGAACGCATCCGTCGGCGCCCCCCTCTCGTCCGAGAAGATGTTGCGCCCGGTCGCCGCATCCACCACCGACTGATGGATATGCATCGCCGACCCCGGCTCGTCCTGCATCGGCTTTGCCATGAACGTGGCAAAGCAGTTGTTCCGAAGCGCCGCCTCGCGGATGGTCCGCTTGAAGAAGAACACCTGATCAGCCAGCTTTATCGGATCGCCGTGCAGCAGGTTGATCTCCACCTGCCCGGCACCGCCCTCCTGGATGATCGTGTCGATCTCGAAACCCTGCGCCTCGGCAAAGTCATAGATGTCGTCGATCACCTTGCCGTACTCGTCGACAGCCGACATGGAATAGGCCTGCCGGCTCACCATCTGCCGACCCGTGCGGCCCACCGGCGGCTCTATCGGCTCGTTGGCGTTCAGGTTCGGCTTGATGAGGTAGAATTCCATCTCCGGCGCCACCACCGGCTGCCAGCCCTCCGCCTCATAGAGCGCCATCACCCGCTTCAGCACGTTCCGCGGCGCCACCTCGATCGGCCGCCCGGAGAGATCCTCGACGTTGTGGATCACCTGCAGCGTCACATCATCCGCCCACGGGCTCGCCGTCGCCGCCTCGTAGTCCGGCTTCAGAACCATGTCCGACTCGGTCCACTGGTTCGCGATGTCCATGTCGACGTAGTCGCCGGCGATCGTCTGGTGAAACACCGAGGTCGGCAGGAACATGCGGTCCTCCCGCATGAACTTCGCGAACGGCATCGCCTTGCCGCGCGAGATGCCGGCGATGTCAGCGATGACGCATTCTACCTCCTCGATCCGCCGCCCCGCGAGCCACTCGCGGAAGGTATCGGGCAGGCGATCGACGAATTCGGCGGGCGTGGGGGGCACGGATCAGTTCCTTGGAAGTTTGGCCCGGAGCATCGGTCTGGACCGCGGACCGGGCAAGGAAAAATGACGCGGCGAGAGGGTCCCTTTACAGCCCCGTGCCGCTGGGCCACTCATCCCCCGATGGGATGAGAGGGAACAAATGTCTTTCGGAGAAGAAGACGGCATCGACAAGACGGAACTGATGCCAGGGCGCGTGATGCTCGACCAGTTCTCGTGGGGCAGGATCAGCCCGGATGGGGACATCGACTACTACCGCGTCACCCTCGATTCGGGACGGTACTTCGTTTACGCCGGCGCCAGCGACTTTCTCGGTGGTGGCAGTGCTGTCGGCGTCCGCGGCACGATCTACGATGCACTCGGGACCTCGGTGGGGGTAACGGGCAAATCTCTGACCGTGACCAACACCCAAATCTACACCATCGCGGTCGGCGCGCAGTTCGGTGGCGGGTACGCCCTGAGTGTCAACTTCAGCGACGATGTCGGTGGTGACCGCTACGTCGGCGCACTCACCGCGACGATGGGGACGGAATATGCCCTGAAGCTCGATGCCGCGAGCGACATCGACTCGGTCAGGCTCGGTCTGACCCAGGGCCAGCGCTACTTCTGGGCCGTCACTTCCGAGGCGGTTTCGGACCTGAGGGTCACGCTCGAAACGAGGGCATACAATCCATATGCCACCCTCGACCTCGGGAGTGGCGGCACCGGCATCCTGCAGAGCACGTCCGGGCGCGACTCCACCGTCTGGCTGACCGTCTCCTCGGGCGGCTATCGCCAGACCGGCGCCTACGATCTCCTCGTGTCGACGACGATGACCGACGACCTGCCGGTTCTCGCCGGCGGTCGCGGCGATGATGCGCTTTCGGCGCAGGCGAGTTCGGAGATCTGGGGACTTTCCGGCGCTGACACGCTTCTCGGATCGGCCGGTGCCGACTTTCTGAACGGCGGCGACGGTGCCGACTCGCTCGAAGGCGGCGACGGCGATGATCGTCTTTTCGGCGGGGCGCAGGCCGACACGCTGTCCGGTGGCGCGGGCAACGATACGCTTCAGGGGCAGTTCGGCTCCGACCTGCTCCTTGGCGGCGCCGGAGACGACACTTTCATTCTCGACGACACCCCTGACACCGTGATCGAGGCCGAGACCGAAGGCACCGACTCCGTGTTCGTCCTGGCCGACTACGTTCTTCCCGACCACGTGGAAAACCTGCAACTCGGAGGCAGCGCGGACCTCGCCGGCACCGGCAATGATCTCTCCAACCTCCTGATCGGCAACGAGGGCACGAATGCCCTTTCGGGGAATGGTGGCAACGATACGCTCGACGGCGGCGCGGGGGACGACCGGATGGCCGGCGGCGTGGGCGACGACAGCTATGTGGTCGACTCCGCCGGGGATGTGGTGGAGGAGGCCCCATCCGCCGGGTTCGATACCGTGACGAGCACGATCGACTACGTCCTTTCAGCCAACATCGAGGCCCTGTCGCTTTCGGGAAACGCAACCCGGGCGACCGGCAACGCGCTCGACAACAGCCTCTGGGGCAATGCTGGCGCGAACGTCCTCGATGGCCGCGCTGGCAGCGACCGGATGGACGGCGGCGCGGGTGACGACACCTACTTCGTCGACTCGGCCGGCGACCGGATCATCGAACGGGTTGGCGGCGGCAACGACACGATCCGAAGCAACGTGAGCCACCGCATGGAGGATAACGTCGAGACCCTGATGCTGACCGGCGCCGGAAACCTCCGCGCGGTCGGAACCGACGCCCGGGACGTGATCTTCGGCAACGCGGGCAACAATGCCATCAACGGACTGGCGGGCGCCGATCGCATGCGGGGCGGAGCGGGGAATGACACCTACGTGGTGGACAACACCCGCGACGTGGTGATCGAAACGCCGACCGGCGGCAGCGATGCGATCCGGAGCACGGTCTCCTACCGGCTCGGTGCCAATGTCGAGACGCTGGTGCTGCTCGGGACGGCGATCTCCGCGCGCGGCAACGGCGGGGACAATCTTCTCCGCGGCAACGCGTCCGACAACAGCCTCGAAGGGGGCGGAGGGCGTGACGTTCTCGTCGGCGGCGGCGGTGCCGACTCGTTCGTGTTCCGCGAGGACGCGGCCGGTGTCCGGGACGTGATCCGCGACTTCACGCCGGGGCTCGACAAGATCGTCCTCGGGCCGATCGATGCCGATGTCTGGAGCCCGGGCAACCAGGCTTTCACCTTCATCGGGACTGCCGGCTTCTCCGGTGTCGCGGGAGAGCTCCGCGCCACGCACCGCGGGCTGCTCGGCGACGTGGATGGCGACAGAGTCGCCGACTATGACATCGCCTTCTCGGCGCCGTTGTCGATCACCGAGACCGATCTGGTGCTCTAAAGCCGCCCCACGGGCGCTTGCACGGCGCCCGCCTCTGCGGCGAGGACGCAGAGCCAGTCGTGGGCGAGGTGGGCGGCCGCGAGGGCGGTGATCTCGGCGTGGTCGAAGGGCGGCGAGACCTCGACGAGGTCCATGCCGACGAGGTTGAGCCCCGCGAGCCCACGCACGAGCTCCAGCGCCTGCCACGAGGCGAGGCCGCCGGGCACCGGGGTGCCGGTCCCCGGCGCGAAGGCCGGGTCAAGCCCGTCGATGTCGAACGACAGGTAGAGCGGCGCGTCCCCGGCACGGGCGCGGATGACCTCGATCGCCGCGGCGATACCGTTGCGATGAATCCAGGGCGCCGTCAGGATCTCGAGGCCCATCGGGTCGTCGTGATAGGTGCGGATGCCGACCTGCGTCGAGCGGGACGGATCGACGATCCCCTCGCGGATCGCCCGGCCCATCATCGTGCCGTGGTCGATCCGGCCGGGATCGTCCGGCCAGAGATCGCCGTGAGCGTCGACCTGCACGAGCGCAAGCGGCCCGTGGACCGCCGCGTGTGCCCGCAGCAGCGGCCAGGCGATGAAATGGTCGCCGCCGAGCGACAGGAGCTTCGTGCCGGAGCGTATCACCGCCGTCGCCGCGGCCTCGATCGCCGGCGCCACGCTCTCCGGGTGGTGCGGGTCGAGAAGCGCATCCCCGCGGTCGACGATCGCGAGGGACTCGAGCAGGTCGAACCCCCACGGGAAGGCCCGGAGCTCCGCGAGTTGCACCGACGCCGCCCGGATCGCCCGTGGCCCGAGGCGGCAGCCCGGGCGATAGGTGACCGAGGCGTCGTAGGGAAAGCCCATGACCGCGACGTCGACACCGTCGAGCTCCCGGGAGTAGCGCCGGCGCAGGAACGAGAGCGCACCGCCGTAGGTCATCTCGGTCCAGTGCTCGCGCGCGCCCGTCGCTCGGAAGGCGCCGTCACCGTCCATCGGCTGGTCCGACTGGTCAGGCACGGGTGGGCTTCCTTCGCAACAGGACCGAGGCGACGAAGACCCCGAGGGCGACAATGCCGATGATGATCGTCGCGAGCGCGTTGATGTCCGGGCTGACCCCGAGGCGGACCTTGGAGAAGATCACCATCGGCAGGGTCGAGGCGCCTGGGCCGGTGACAAAGCTCGCGACCACGAGATCGTCGAGCGAGAGCGTGAAGGCGAGGAGCCACCCCGCGACCAGCGCCGGCGCGATCACCGGGATCGTCACGTCGAAGAACACCCGCGCCGGACGGGCGCCGAGGTCCATCGCCGCTTCCTCCAGGCTCTCGTCCATGTCGGACAGGCGGCTCTGCACCACGACGGTGACATAGGCCATGCAGAAGGTGGTGTGGGCGATGATGATCGTCGTCATGCCGCGCCCGGCGGGCCAGCCGATCGCCTGCTCCATGGCGACGAAGAGCAGGAGCAGCGACAGGCCGGTGATGACGTCCGGCATCACGAGCGGTGCCGCCGACATGCCGGTCAGCAGCGAGCGGGTGCGAAACCGGCCGAAGCGCACCAGCACGTAGGCGGCGAGCGTGCCGAGGATCGAGGCGAGCGTCGCCGAGACCACCGCGACCTTGAGGCTGATCCAGGCCGCGCCGAGGATCTGCGCGTTCTGGAAGAGCGCCACGTACCACTGGGTCGAGAAGCCGCTCCAGACGGTGGCGAGCTTGTTCTCGTTGAAGCTGAAGACGATCAGCGAGACGATCGGGGCGTAGAGGAAGATGAAGCCCGCGATGCAGAAGACGAGCAGCAGCGTCGAGGCGCGCATCAGCCGGCCCTCCTGACCACGTCGGGGCGAGCGACGACCTCGGGGGGGCGGGACGCCCCCCGCTCGGCCGCCGCTTGACGCTTCGCCGCCTTTGCGGCTTCGCTCCGGCGGAACGGGCTTCGCCCGTGAGTCAAGTGTTCTCCCCGCCTGTGGGCGGGGCCCCGGGACTGCCCGATAGGGTTTCTGCCCATATGAAAACCCGGGGCGTCGGGACCGTGCGGAGTCGGTGTCACAGTGCTTCCTCCTTCGCCTGGGCGCGGCGGAAGATCATGATCGGGATGACGAGGATCACCAGCATGGCGATGGCGACGGCCGACGCGACCGGCCAGTCGCGGTTCGAGAAGAACTCGTTCCAGAGCACCCGGCCGATCATCAGCGTGTCGGGGCCGCCGAGGAGTTCCGGGACGACGAACTCGCCGATCGCGGGGACGAAGACCAGCATGAACCCCGCAATGACGCCCGGCATCGAGAGCGGCAGGGTCACGTGGAAGAAGGTGGAGAGCGGCCGTGCGCCCAGATCGGCGGAGGCTTCGAGCAGGCTATCGTCGAGCTTCACGAGGTTCGCGTAGAGCGGCAGGATCATGAACGGCAGGTAGGTGTAGACGATGCCGAGATAGACCGCGAAATTCGTCTGCAGCATGACGAGCGGCTGGTCGATGATCCCGGTCCAGAGCAGGAAGTTGTTGATGACGCCGTTCGAGCGCAGGAACCCCTGCCAAGCGTAGACCCTGAGCAGGAACGAGGTCCAGAACGGCAGGATGACGAGCATGAGCAGCACGTTGCGACGCCCCTCCGGGCTCCGCGCGATGTAGTATGCGATCGGGTAGCCGATGACGAGCGCTGCCGCCGCCGAGATGAAGGCGATCTTCAGCGACGAGAGGTAGGCGTTGATGTAGAGCGGGTCGTCGAGAAGGAAGGTGAAGTTGCCGAAGTTAAGCGTGATGATCGCCATGCCTTCGTCCCATTCGACGAGCGGCAGGTAGGGCGGCAGCGCGATCGCCGACTGGCTGAGCGAGAGTTTCGCCACCACGAGAAACGGGACCAGAAAGAAGACCAGGAGCCAGACGACCGGCACGGCGATGACGAGCGCGCGGCCCGAGAAGCCGAGGCGGCGGAGAAGCCGGCCGGTGCGGCCACGGGCAATCCCGGTGGCCGCACTCATTGGGTCAGTACCACGCCGGCGGTGTCGTCCCACGACACCCAGGCGTGTTCGCCCCAGCTGATCGTGTCCTCCTCGTAGCGCGAGAGATTCGCCTTGCTGGCAAGCAGATAGCGTCCGCCCGGCAGCTTCAGGCGGTAGACCGAGAGGTTGCCCATGTAGGCCACGTCCTCGACCCAGACCGGATAGGAATTCGGTGCATCGGAGGCGTGGCGGCTCAGGCGCATCTTCTCCGGGCGCACCGCGTACCAGAGCGGCTGGTCGATGGTGCAGGAAACGCCGTGGCCGACGTAGATCTGGCCGGCACCGCCGGCGCTCGCGGCGCCCGACCCCTCGCCGGTCACCGGCAGGTCCTGCACAGCGAGGCGGATGAAGTCCGGCTCGTCCTCGATCACCCGGCCCTCGAAGAGGTTCACCGTGCCGACGAAGTCGGCGACAAAGCGCGAGTTCGGGTACTCGTAGACCTGCGGCGGCTCGCCCACCTGGATGATGCGGCCGGCGTTCATCACCCCGATGCGGGTGGAGAGCGTCATCGCCTCCTCCTGATCGTGGGTGACGACGATGAAGGTAACGCCGAGCGTCTCCTGGATTTTCACCAGCTCGAACTGGGTCTCCTCGCGGAGCTTCTTGTCGAGGGCGCCGAGCGGTTCGTCGAGGAGCAGGAGCTTCGGCTGCTTCACGAGGCTGCGGGCGAGCGCCACGCGCTGGCGCTGGCCGCCGGAGAGCTGGTGCGGCTTTCTGCCCGCGAGCGTGTGAAGCTGAACCATCTTCAGCATCTCCGCCACGCGGTCGCGCACCACGGACTTGTGGACGCCGTCGCGCAGCAGGCCGTAGGCCACGTTCTTCTCCACCGTCATGTGCGGAAAGAGCGCGTAGGACTGGAACATCATGTTGGTCGGCCGGTCGTAGGGCGGGATCCCGGCCATGTCCTGGCCGTCGATCTCGATCTTGCCGGAGGTCGGCGTCTCGAAACCCGCGAGCATCCGCAGGAGCGTCGACTTCCCGCATCCCGAGCCGCCGAGCAGGCAGAAGAGCTCGCCCTTGAAGATGTCGAGGCTCACCTGATCGACGGCGGTGAAGTCGCCGAACTTCTTGGTGATGCGGTCGATGCGGACGAACGGCCGCTCCGTCCCGGTGGTCCAGGGCCTCGCAGCGGCGGCGAGGGCCGCAGCGCCGGTCACAGTCATGGTATCAGTCATGCGTGCTCCACGGCAGACTCCCCCGATCCGCCCCGAGCTTACGGGCGTGCCCGCGCGCCTGTCCAGCCGCCTCGCACCTCGGTCAGTCCTTCGTGCCCGCGGCCGCACAAAGCGCGAGCGCTGCGCCGCCGATCTCGGCAAGGGGCAGTTGCCGCGCCACCGCCCCGACGTCGAAGGCCGCGCCCGGCATGCCGTAGACGAGGCTCGTGGCCGCGTCCTGTCCGAGGGTGTGCCCGCCGGCGGCACGCAGCTTCAGGAGCCCCGCCGCGCCGTCGCGGCCCATGCCGGTCAGGATGACGCCGACCGCGGCCGGCCCGAGACGGGCGAGCGAGGCGAACATGACATCGCAGGATGGCCGGTGCCCCGAGACCGCCGGTCCCTCGTTCAGGCGGCAGACGAGGTGGACCCGCCCGGTGACCTCGAGGTGCGCATGGCCCGGTGCCAGGTAGACCCGCCCCGGGAGCAGTGGTGCGCCAGCCGTCGCCTCGCGGATCTCCGCGGCGCAGTGACCGTTTAGGCGTCGGGCAAAGCCGCCGATGAAGCCCTCGGGCATGTGCTGGGTCACGACGGTGGGCGGGCAGTTCTCCGGGAACGCCGACAGGATCCGCAGCAAGGCATCGACCCCGCCGGTCGAGGCGCCGATCGCGAGAACCGGGCCGCTGGTCCGCTGCGCCGGACGAGGCGCGGACACAGGCGGACGCGCGACGAGCGAGCCCGCCGGAACAAGGGCTGCGGCACGGACCCGGGCCGCGAGATCGGGAAACGGACGGTCATGCGCGTCGGCAATCATGGGCTTTCGCACGCAGTCGACGGCGCCGATCTGGCGGGCCGCGAGCGACAGGGCCGAACCCTCCGCAACCTCGCTCGATACCATGATCACCGGAGTGGGCCTCAGCCGCATCACCCGTTCGAGGAAGGCGAGGCCGTCCATCTTCGGCATGTTGACATCGAGCAGGATCACGTCGGGCGCCATCGCCCTCACCGCCTCGCGCGCCTCATACGGATCGCCCGCCTCGCCGACGACACGCACACCCGGATCCCGCTCGAGGCAGCTCCGGATGAGCGCGCGCATGGCGCGCGAGTCGTCAACGACGAGGACGCGCACTGGCGGCATGCTGGCGCTTTCCCGCCGGATCAGAGCTCGGTCCAATCCTCATTGGCCGACACGGCGGCCGCGGAGCGGGCGGCAGCCCTCGAGGCCGCCAGGCGAAGCGGCGCGGCGCGACGGGACGCCACGGGCGGGGCGGCGGGCTCGGGCGCCGGGTTCCGCCGGGCCTGGAACTGAGCGACCAGATTCGTAAGAGCCTCGGCTTCGGCGCGCATGCTGTGGCTCGCGGCGGAGGACTCCTCGACCATGGCGGCGTTCTGCTGCGTCACCTGATCGAGCTGTCCGACGGCGGCGTTGATCTCAGAGAGACCGACCGACTGCTCGCGCGAGGAGTTGGCGATCTCGGCGACGAGGCCGGTGATGCCGGTCACCGCATCGACAATCGTCTCGAGCGATCGGCCGGTCTCGCGGACCAGTTCGACGCCACGTCCCACGTGCTGGGAGCTGGTGGAGATCAGCGCCTTGATTTCCTTCGCCGCGTCCGAGGACCGCTGAGCGAGCGCGCGGACTTCCGATGCGACGACGGCGAAGCCCCGACCCGCCTCCCCGGCGCGCGCCGCCTCGACACCGGCGTTGAGCGCGAGGAGGTTGGTCTGGAAGGCGATATCGTCGATCACACCGATGATCTGGGCAATGTGCTCGGCGGACTTCTCGATCTCACCCATGGCACCGATCGCGTCGCGCACCACCCGGCCACTGGTCTCGGCATTGCGGCGGGCCGCATCGACGTCGACGTTCGCGCGCTCGGCATTCTTGGCGGCCGCCTTGACGCTCGCGGTCAGTTCCTCGAGCGAAGCGGCGGTTTCCTCGAGCGCCGACGCCTGGTTCTCGGTGCGCTGTGACAGGTCGTCGGCCGACTTGGTGAACTGGACCGACTCCTTGCCGATGTTCTCCGCCGACGTCACCACCCACGAGAGGGCGTCCTCGAGCTTGCCGATCGCATCATTGTAGTTGGCACGCAGGGCTTCGTACTCGCCCGCGAAGGGCGTATCGATGCGGCCCGTCAGATCGCCATCGGCGAGGGCCGCGAGCGCGCGGCTCAGCTCCGCCACCACCCGGTTCTGCTCGGCCTCCATCGCCGTGCGCCGCTCGATCGCCTCCAGCCGCTCCACCTCCGCCGCGGTGACGTCGGACGCGACCTTCACCACCCGCACGACCTTTCCACCGCGATCCCGGACCGGGGAATAGACGCCCTGGATGTAGACGACCCGCCCGCCCTTCGCGATGCGCTTGAAGGTGCCCCGGAGCGGCACGCCCTCACGCAGCTGCGGCCACATGCGCAGGTATTCCGCCGACTCGGCGAAAACCGGATCGACGAACGTTGCGTGCGCGCGCCCCACCACCTCGGACGCGGCATATCCCATCGTGTCGAGAAAGGTCTGGTTCGCGTGCAGCACCCGGCCCTTGGGATCGAACTCGATCATTCCCTGCAAGCCGCCGCTCAGCGCCTCGGTCAGCGCCGCCTGATCCTCCGAGCGGGCTTCGAGGGTGCGGCGCGCGGTCTCCGGCCCCGTCACGTCGGAACACACCTTGATCACCCGCACGACTGCGCCGGAGGCATCGTGTACCGGGCTGTAGGCGCCCTGCACGTAAACCCGCCGGCCGCCCTTCGCGACGCGCGCGAAGGTACCCGCGACCGCAGCGCCCCGTCCAAGGGAGTCCCACATCCGGCGGTAGTCGGGCGAGGCGGCGAAGTCGTCGTCGACGAACATCGCGTGCTCACGACCGACCACCTCGCCCTCGGCGTAGCCGAGGACATCGAGCAGCGTCTGGTTCACGCTGAGAACCCTGCCTCGCGGCGTGAACTCGATCACGCATTGCGAGCTCTTGATCGCGGTGATGATCGCCGCCCGGTCGGCGACGGCGGCTTCCCGCTCTTTCAGATTGTCGCGCAGCGAAGCCACCGCCGCCGCGATGGCGCCGATCTCGTCCCCGCGCGTCGTTCCGGGGATCCTTGAGTCGAAATCGTGCTTTGCCACCAGGGTGACGGCGTCGCCGAGCCGAAGCAACGGCCCGGTGATCAGACGCGCCATCACCAGCCCGGCGAACGAGAGAAACAGCGCGGCCCCGATGAGCGGCAATCCGACGCTGGCCCCGAAGCCGGCCGCGGCGTCGCCTGGCGTGCCAGCCGCCCGGTGGAAGACCACAAAGCTCGCGGCAAGCGTGGTGATCGTCCCAAGCGCAACGACGATCGTCGGGAATTTGTAGAGGAGGGAGACGTCCCGGATGGACTTCATCATGCAACTTTCGGGTTGTGCGCGAGAGCGCCGGGATGGCACGTGGCTTGGAGCGTTGTCTGGTGACCAGAAGATCGTGATGACTTCTGCATCGATCCTTTCCGAGCTCCTCGTTTGCGACGGCGCTTTCGCTGCCCGTAAGCCGCCGACATCTAGCCGATACGGGAGTGAAGCCCCGGTTAATTTGCCCGGGGTTCGACGTGTTGTTGGCGGTCAGAGCAGGAAGTCGTCCGTGAACGCTGCGGGAGGGCCCGGCGGCTCCCCCTCCCGGCCGGTGAGCCGGACGGCGAGAGTCCGCAGGCGCAGGCCGCGTGCGGCGGCGGCCGCGTCAATCGTCCAGCCGTCGGGCGCAGCCCGGGCAATCTCATCGAGAAAACTCGACAGGTCGTCGAGTATCTGGGTCAGCCGATCGAGGTTCTGGAGACGGAAGAGCGTATCCGGGGACAAGCTCTCCGACGCCGCCGCACCGGCGGTGGCACGGCCGATCAGCCCGGACGTGGCCTCCTGCAGGTCGAGAGCCATGTCCCGCGCCCCGGCGAGCTCGCGCGAGACCGCGTGAAGCGTCGGTTCCGGGCCGCGATCACGACCCCCGCCTGCGGCGCCCTGCCCCATCTCGTTCCTCCCGCTCTCGAATGCCTGTTGGTGAAAAACCTCAGACCTTGCGATAGGCCGTCACGCCATCGCCCCGGAACATCGGCAGGTCCGCCGTATTTATTCGCTCGGAATGGCCAATGAACAGTATGGATCCCGGCAACATGCGATCGGAAATGCGCATCCACACATCTCTTTCCGTCGCCGCGTCGAAGTAAATGACGACATTTCGACAGAAGACCACGTCGAAGCGGTCCATGATCGGCCAGGGCCGGATGAGGTTGAGCTGCCGGAACCTGACAAGCACCCGTGGCGCCGGACCGACGGAGTACCCCGCTTCCTCACCGCGGACCACCTGCCGGAAGTATCTCGCGAGGAGCAGCGGCGGCACCTGCTGCGCCACCCGGCCCGGGTAGATCCCCGAGCGGCCGATCGCCAGCACCCGCCGATCGAGATCGGTGGCAAGGACCTGCACGTCCAGCGTGGCAGCCTCGGGCATCGCCTCGAGCAGGAGCATCGCGAGAGTATACGCCTCCTCGCCGGTCGAGCAGCCCGCTGACCAGAACCGCACGCGCCCGCCTGCCCGCGCCCGCGCCACGAGCCCCGGCAGCACCCGCTGGCAGAGCGCATCGAAGTGGTGCGGCTCGCGGAAGAACCGTGTGACGTTGGTGGTCAGCGCATAGAGCATTTCCTCGCGCTCGCGTCTTGCCGCCGTGCCTTGGCCGGACACGAGATCGACGTAGTCCGCGAATGAGGTGAGGCCGAGCGCGCGGACCCGACGGGCGAGGCGCGCCCGCACGAGGGGAGCCTTCGACGCGGGCAGGCTCAGGCCGCCCTCCGCCTGCACCAGCCGCGCAAGCCGGGCGAAGTCCTCGGGAGTGATGGACGAAACCCGGGAGCTTCCCGCCCCCGCCGCGATGATCACGCGCGCTCACCCTGCTCCGGCGGCAGGACGGCACCGAGGTTCAGGATGCGGATCATCCGCTCGCCCACGGTGGCGATCCCCCTGATGAGCCCCGCGTCGCCTGCGTGCGCCACCGCCGGCACCGGCCGCATCGCCCGGTTCGGCACGGTGAGGATGTCGGAAACCGCATCGACGACCAGTCCGAAGACCCGGTCGCCCAGCATCGCGACAATCACCACGTTCCGCCCCGGCGGCTCGGCCGCGACGATCCCCAGCCGCCGGGCGAGGTCGACGACCGGCAGCACCGCACCCCGGAGGTTGATGAGGCCGAGCACGTGTTCAGGCGTGTGCGGCAGCGCGGTTGGCGGCGTCCAGCGGCGGATCTCTCGCACGTTCATGATGTCGACGCAGAAATCCTGCTCGCCGAGACGGAACGACACCATCTCGCTCGGCGGCAGGTCACTCGCGCGCCGGCTTCCGCGCCGGTCGCTCTGGCCCGTTGCCTCCACTTCCGTCCTCCTCAGCCTGCAAGCGCGAGCGCGCCGGGCGCCGCCCCATCCA
This sequence comes from Amaricoccus macauensis, assembly GCF_014201905.1. GTDB lineage: Bacteria > Pseudomonadota > Alphaproteobacteria > Rhodobacterales > Rhodobacteraceae > Amaricoccus > Amaricoccus macauensis. The sequence continues at coordinate 139,033 of NZ_JACHFM010000001.1, forward strand.
CCAGCGCGTCCGTGTCGAGCACGAGCGCAACTCTGCCGTTGCCGAGGATCGTCGCCGCGGCGACTCCCGCGGCCGAACCCCAGTGCGAGCCCCAGTCCGGGCCGAGGCCCTTCATCACCACCTGCCGCTGCTCCTCGATCGCATCGACGACGAGCGCCCGCCGCTCGCCGTCGCTCGTCTCGATCACCAGCACGACCCCCCCGGTCTCGGGAGACCGGCGAAAGCCGAGCCGCTCGCCCACGTCGATGACCGGCAGGTATTCGCCCCGGACCTGCACCACGAGGCCACGCCCGGCGATCCGGTGCAGTTGCCCCGGTCCGGGCTTCAGCATTTCGAGAATGGCCGCGAGCGGCACCACCACCGTCTCGCCGCCGGCGCGCACCACCATGCCGTCGAGGATCGCCAGCGTGAGGGGCAGGCTGATCGAGAAGGTCGTGCCCTGCCCCGGCTTCGAGGCGATCGCGATCCGCCCGCCGAGGGCCGCGATCGAGCGCTTGACCACGTCCATGCCGACGCCACGCCCCGAGAGGTCGGACACCTGGCGCGCGGTCGAGAAGCCCGGCACGAACAGCAGCCCGTCAGTCTCCGTGTCGCTGAGGCTCGCGTCAGCCGCGATCAGGCCGCGCTCGACTGCGATCGCGCGCACCCGCGCCCGGTCGATGCCGGCGCCATTGTCTGCGATCTCGATCAGCACCCGCCCGGAGCGATGCTCCGCCGAGAGGCGAACCGTGCCCGTCTCGCACTTGCCCGCCGCCCGCCGCGTCTCGGGCTGTTCGAGCCCATGATCGACGGCATTGCGCAGCATGTGGGTGAGCGGATCGGCGAGCCGTTCGATCACCGTCTTGTCCACCTCGGTCAACTCGCCGGAGGTGACGAGTTCCACCCGCTTGCCCGTCGATGCCGACGCATCGCGCACCACGCGCGCCATGCGCTGGAACAGCGGCTTCACCGGCTGGGCGCGGATCGCAAGCACGCTCTCCTGGATCTCGCGCGTCAGTGCGCGCAGCGCGTCGAGCCCCGCGGCCGCGCCGCCGTCGTCCCCCAGGACCGACTGCGACAGCACCGACTGGCTGATGACGAGCTCGCCCACGAGATTGATCAGGCGGTCGACCCGGGCCAGATCCACCCGAACCGTCGATGTCGGCGCCGCCGAGGTCGCCAGCGCGGGAGCCGGAGCCGAAACGGCCGGCGGCACTTCCGCCGCAGCCTCCGCCATCGCCTCGACCGGAGCCCCGGCCCGCACCGGATCGGAAGCCGGCACCGCAGCCGCGACCGGCTCCGCCACCGACGACGCGATCGGCTCGATCGCAAGCTCGCAATCACCCTCGGCGAACTCGAAGACCTCGCACACCGCCGCCTCGCCACCGGCCGCATCGATCTCGACCGTCCAGGCGAGATAGACGCTCTCGGCGTCGAGATCGTCGAGCCCAGGCACCAGACGCGGGTTGCAGCTCACCTGCATCGGCCCGAGCAGGCCAAGCGCCCGCAGCAGGACCGCCGGCTCGTGGCCACGCTCGTAGAGCGTCGGAAACGGTCGGAAGCGAACGCGCAACCGCACGGATCCCGCCGACGGCGCGGGCGCGGCCCCTGTCTCCACCGCCACGCCCGGCTCGGACAGAGCGGGCCCCGTGTCGGCAGGCTGGACCTTCGCTGCCTCCGGCCCGCCCCCCGGCGCCGCCGCTCCCGTGCGCGCCGCTGCGATCAGGTCGCCGAGGCGATCAGCGGACCGGACAAGCTCCGCAAGGCCGTCAGGCGTCAGCACCGACCGGCCGCAGCGCAGATCGTCGAGACCGGACTCGAAGCCATGGGCAAAGGCGACGAGATCGGCGAGGCCGAACGCCGCCGCGCCGCCCTTGATCGAATGCACCGCACGGAACACCGTGGCGATGGTCTCCGCGTCGGTGGGGCTTGCCCGCAAGGCGGCGAGCCCTTCGTGCAGCGCCTCCATGTGCTCGTCGCACTCGATCAGGAAGAGCGCGCGGATCTCCTCGAGGACGTCCATGGCGTCAGCCCATGACCCGGCGCACCGCCGCCACCAGCGCATCCGCCTCGAACGGCTTCACGATCCAGCCCGTCGCCCCGGCGGCGCGGGCGCGCGCCTTGAGCTCGGGCGCGCTCTCGGTGGTGATCACGAGCACCGGCGTCGCGCGATGCGCGTCCGAGCGCCGCACCGCCGCGATGACCCCGAAGCCGTCGAGGCGTGGCATGTTGATGTCGGTCAGGATGATGTCCGGCGTGATCGTCTCGAGCGCCGCGACCCCGTCCTCGCCATCTTGCGCCACATGCACGTCGTAGCCAGCCGGCACGAGGGATGCGGCGATCAGTTCGCGCATCGTCCGGGAATCGTCGATCGCGAGCACCATTCGGGTCATGTCATGCCTCGGGCGATTGAAGGGCGGCGGGATCGACGGCGAGATGGGCGAGCACCGCCAGCATTTCCGCCGATGGCGCGGCGAGCCCGAGGCGCACACCGTCCTCGCGCCAGCTTCGTGCGGCGGAGAGCAACACCTGCACGCAAGGCGTCGCGATCTGGACGACACCGCTCGCGTCGAGCTCCACGGGGCGCCCTCGCAGCCCGAGCAGGCTCGCCTGCAACGCGGCCGCGTCCTGCGGCAGCAGGCGCGACGGCAACGGATGGCGGAGCGCCTCACTCACGGGACCAGGGCCGGTCAGCTGAGCGCGCCGAGGTGCGCCTCGAGCGCCTCGCGCAACTCGCCGACGACGAAGGGCTTGGCGACGAAACGGTCGATCGCCGCTCCCGCCTGATCGCGATAGGCGTTCGAGGTCGCGAGGAACACCGGCACCCGGCAAAGCTCGGGATGCGCCTTGATCCGCACCGCAAGCTCCGCACCGCTGGTGCCGGGCATGTTGAGATCGGAGATCACCACGTCGAACCGTCGCCCGAGCATCTGCTCGAAGGCCGCGTCGGCGCTCGCGGCCACTGCCACGTCGATGACGCCGATCTCCTTCAGGACGAGGCGCGCCATCGCCCGCATGGAGTGCTGGTCATCGACCACCAGCGCGGCAACGGTTCTGGCTGCGGGCATCTCGGTTCGTCTCCTCGGATCGGCGCCTGCCACCATGGCGAGCGATCCTTAAGAAGAGACGAACCGATCAGTTGGTTTCAAACCGGATCGCAAACCGGCCCGAAGGCATCAGGCGTTGGTGGAGAGCTTCATCAGCACCAGCCCCGACACGATCAGCACCGCGGCAAGCACCCGCATCGGGCTGACGACTTCACCGAGGACGACGATGCCGACGAGGAACGCACCGACGGCACCGATCCCCGTCCAGATCGTGTAGGCGGTACCGAGCGGCAGCGTGCGCATGGCGACCGAGAGCAGGCCGAAGCTGCCGATCATCGTGACGATCGTGATGACGGTCGGCCAAATGCGCGTGAAGCCGTGCGACTGCTTCATCCAGTAAGCCCAGATGATTTCCAGAATCCCGGCGACGATGAGATAGAACCAAGCCATGACGAACTCCTGTCTGGTCGGGTCGTCCCGATATGCAACCCGATTGGGGGAGGCCGTCCTCGCGGGACGAGGATATCAGTCCTGAGGTGGCTTTGGCAAGGCAAGTCCTTGACGTATCCGCAAGATAATCCCCGACGCCGATGGAAAGCCCGTCCTCCGAACCTGGCCGGGTTTTACATCAGTTAACACTTGCAATACTTCTCAAAATCCGATCCACCGTCGCTGAATTGCAAAAAACGGACGGGGGTATTTACGGTATGGCGACGATTTTCGGAACGAACGGCGCGGACGCGTTGCGTGGCACGAGAGGGGCCGACGAGATCCACGGTCTCTGGGGCGACGACACCATCGAGGGCGTCGAAGGCCGCGACTTCCTCTACGGCGGCATGGGCAACGACACTCTCGACGGAGGCGCCGGACAGGACTTCATGGACGGCGAAGGCGGCTACGACATGGTGCTCTACTCGTCGAACACCACGCCGGTCTGGGCGGACCTGCGCACCGGCGTCGTCACCTTCCCCGGCCAGAGCTGGCCCGCCGAGACCCTGCTCAACATCGAGGCAATCGACGGCGGCACGGGCTCCGACCGCTTCATCGGCAGCGGGGCCGGCAACCACTTCTGGGGCAGCACCGGCAACGACACGCTGATCGGCAACTACGGCGCCGACACGCTTCTGGGCGGTGGCGGGGCCGACAGCCTCGAAGGCGGCAACGGCCTCGACAGCCTCGAGGGCGGCTTCGGCGACGACACCATGCGCGGCGATCTCCACAACGACCTCTTCCGCATCCGCGCGATCGGCCGGCAGGGCGACGACGGCGAACTCGCGCTGGTGGATTTCGGCCGGGACCTGATCGACGGCGGAGCCGGGACGGATACGCTGGTGATCGACGGGCCGGCCGTGACGGAGTGGGAGTTGAGCGCGTTGGTGGGCTCGCCGCCGGTGCGGGCAAATCTCGGCGCGGGAACTCTGCGCCTCGGTGACAGCAGCAACCGTTCGACGCTGATCTCGATCGAGAACATCGAGACCGGCACCGGGGACGACTCCATCAACGGCAGCTCCGGCGACAACCTGATCCAGCCCGGAGGTGGCGAGAATGTCGTCTACGCCGGCGCTGGCAATGACACGATCGTGGGAGGCTCCGAGACTTACGCCGGCAGCAGTTCAGACAGGCCGGTCGAGATCCTCAACGGCGGGGGCGGCAACGACGCGATCTACGGCATGGGCTCGACCGTGATCGTGGAGTTCCAGGGCGAGCACACCACCTTTCCCGGAATGGACTTCCTTTCCGGCGGCGCCGGTAACGACACGCTCTACGGCGGCGCTGCCTTCCAGACCATGACGGGCGGCAGCGGTCGGGATGTCTTCGTCCTGAGCCTCGATCCCGCCCGCGACTACGACTCCATCTACCCGAACCACGGCCTCGAGGGGTTCTACCCGACGACCACCATCACCGACTTCGAGCGCGGCCGGGACCTGATCCGCTTCGCTGAGCCTGGCATCGAGTTCGTCGGAGCGGTGGAAGCGCCCGACCTCGGCACCGGCGAACTCGGCTACCATCGCAGCGGCGCCGACACGATCCTCGAGGTTCGCATGTACGAACTGTACGACAGTGCCGATTCCATCCTTACGATCACGCTGTCGGACTACACTGGTCCGGTCTCCGCGAGCGACTTCGACCTCGGGTAGGCGCCTGCCGCCGCCGCAAGCGGGCGGTTCGGAGCGTATGCCGCGCTCCGAACCGAAGCCGCTGCCTTCTTCGGGTCGACACAGGCGGCTGACGCCAATTGCTGCGACCTTCGCTCCAGCGGCACCGCGTCGCGCTCGCCTGTCGATCTTGGTCGCAGTAAGGTAAACTATTGCACAAAGACCTGAGCCGGCCCATTCCATACTGACAGGATTGGGAGGGCTTGGCATGGCGACGATTTTCGGAACGAACGGCGCGGACGCGCTGCTTGGCACGGCGCGGGCCGACGAGATCCACGGTCTCTGGGGCGACGACACCATCGAGGGGGTAGACGGCCGTGACTTCCTCTACGGCGGCATGGGCAACGACACCCTCGACGGCGGCGCCGGGCCGGACTTCATCGACGGCGAAGGCGGCTACGACATGGTGCTCTACTCGTCGAACACCACGCCGGTCTGGGCGGATCTGCGCACCGGCGTCGTCACCTTCCCCGGCCAGAGCTGGCCCGCCGAGACCCTGCTCAACATCGAGGCGATCGACGGTGGCACCGGCTCCGACCGCTTCATCGGCAGCGGGGCCGGCAACCACTTCTGGGGCAGCACCGGCAACGACACGCTCGTCGGCAACTACGGCGCCGACACGCTTCTGGGCGGCGGCGGTGCGGACAGCCTCGAAGGCGGCAACGGCCTCGACAGCCTCGAAGGCGGCTTCGGCGACGACACCATGCGGGGCGATCTCCACAACGACCTCTTCCGCATCGGCGCGATCGGCCGGCAGGGAGACGACGGCGAACTCGCGCTGGTGGATTTCGGCCGTGACCTGATCGACGGCGGAGCCGGGACGGACACGCTGGTGATCGACGGGCCGCCCGTCGATGTGGACGAGTTCCTTGTTTACGTCAGGGAAGCGCCGGCCGTGCGTGCAAACCTCGGGACAGGGACGCTGCGGCTCGGCGACAGCCCGAACCGCTCGACCCTGATCTCCATCGAGAACATCGAAACCGGCTCGGGTGCGGACTCCATCAACGGCAGTTCCGGCGACAACCTCATCTCGGCCGGGGATGGCGCGAACGTCGTCTACGCAGGAGCCGGAAATGACACCATCATCGGCGGCGACTCAAGATTCTACTATGACGGCAACACGGGTGACCCCAGTCCCGTCGAGTTGCTGAACGGTGGCGACGGGGATGATGTGATCTACGGCATGGGGTCAACTGTCAATTCCGCAAGCGGCGACACGGGCGCCGAGTACCCGGGCACCGACATCCTCGCGGGCGGGAACGGCAATGACACGATCTACGGCGGCGCGGCGATCCAGTTCATGTCCGGCGGAACCGGCAATGATCTCTTCGTCCTGTCGGACGAGCTCTCTTACACCCACCTTACCCCGTCGATGGAGATCACGACGATCACCGACTTCGAGCGCGGAAAGGACAAGATCGGCTTCGACTTCGTCGACTTCACCGGCACGGTCACCTTTCGCGGCGCGATGGCTCCCGAAGACATGGAAGTGGGTGACCTCGCCTACTTCCGCGACGGCGCCGAAACGATCGTTCGGCTTCAGACTTATGAGGACGGCGAAATGAATGGCTTCGATAGCGTGGTCATCGTCCTGACCGGCTACATCGGACAGCTCTCCGCGAGCGACTTCGACCTCGGGTAGGCGCCTGCCGCCGCCGCAAGCGGGCGGTTCGGAGTGTACGCCGCGCTCCGAACCGAAGCCGCTGCCTTCGGGTCGACACAGGCGGCTGACGCCATTGCTGCGACCTTCGCTCCAGCGGCACCGCGTCGCGCTCGCCTGTCGATCTTGGTCGCAGTTAAGATAAACGATTGCACAAAGACCTGAGCCGGCCCATTCAATACTGACAGGTTGGGAGGGGCTTGGCATGGCGACGATTTTCGGAACGAACGGCGCGGACGCGCTGCTTGGCACGGCGCGGGCCGACGCGATCCACGGTCTCTGGGGCGACGACACCATCGAGGGTGTCGACGGCCGCGACTTCCTCTACGGCGGCATGGGCAACGACACCCTCGACGGCGGCGCCGGGCCGGACTTCATCGACGGCGAAGGCGGCTACGACATGGTGCTCTACTCGTCGAACACCACGCCGGTCTGGGCGGACCTGCGCACCGGCGTCGTCACCTTCCCCGGCCAGAACTGGCCCGCCGAGACCCTGCTCAACATCGAGGCGATCGACGGTGGCTCGGGCTCGGACCGCTTCATCGGCAACGGTGCCGGCAACCACTTCTGGGGCAGCACCGGCAACGACACGCTCGTCGGCAACTACGGCGCCGACACGCTTCTGGGCGGCGGCGGGGCGGACAGCCTCGAAGGCGGCAACGGCCTCGACAGCCTCGAAGGCGGCTTCGGCGACGACACCATGCGCGGTGACCTGCACAACGACCTCTTCCGCATCGGCGCGATCGTCAGGCAGGTCGATGACTACACCCTGGCATTCGTCGATTTCGGGCGCGACATCATCGACGGCGGCGCTGGGGTCGACACTCTCGTAGTCGATGGGCCAACCTTTCTGGTGGAGGAACCCTACTCCGGCTACGTCCATGATACGGCTGCGCCTGCGGTCCGCGCCAACCTCGGGACTGGCACTCTACGGATCGGCGACAGCGACAACCGCTCGACGCTGATCTCCATCGAGAACGTCGAGACCGGAAGCGGCCATGACTCGATCAACGGCAGCACGGCGGACAACTTCATTCGCGCCGGCGATGGCGCAAACGTCGTCTACGCGGGCGCGGGGGATGATACCATCGTCGGCGGATCCGAGATCTACTCGGCCTCGGGGCGCCTCTACGCCGAGATCCTGGATGGTGGAGATGGCAATGATGCCATCTACGGCATGGGATCGCACCAGATTTCCTTCGGGGAGATCTACTTTCCCAGTCAGGACATCTTCGTGGGCGGCGCCGGCAACGATACTCTCTACGGCGCTGGCGCCATCCAGTCCATGACTGGCGGGACTGGCGACGACGTGTTCGTGCTGACCGACGACGTGGCCTACTCCGGCTATGAAGACGCCGCCATCCCCGAGTTTGCGACCACGACCATTACCGATTTCGAGCGTCGCGATACGATCCAGTTCGAAACTGAAATCGCCTTGCGCTTCGTGGGCGCCGTAGACATGGCCGACCTGGAAATAGGCGATGTTGCCTACTACCGGAGCGGTGGCGATACGATCGTGGAAGTCAAATTCGGTGACGAGAATAGCAGCGCATCCATTCTCGAAATCATCCTCGCCAACTACACCGGCCCCCTCTCCGCCAACGACTTCGACCTCGGCTGAGCCCGGCAGCGCGCAGGCCCTGCCTGCGCGCCCCCTTTGCCTCACACCCGCAGGTCTTCCAGACGCGGCTCCCGGTCGAGGATCTCCGGACCGATGGTGCGAATGTCGCGGCGGCCGCAGAGCGCCATGGTGATGTCGAGCTCGCGCTTCAGGATCTCGAGCGCGCGCGTCACGCCGTCGCGGCCGCCCGCGCCGAGGCCGTAGAGGAACGGCCGGCCGATGTAGACGCCCTTGGCACCGAGCGCGATCGCCTTCAGCACGTCCTGTCCCGAGCGGATGCCGCCGTCCATGTGGACCTCGATCTCGTCGCCCACCGCCTGCTTGACCAGCGGCAGTGCCGCGATCGACGAGCGCGCGCCGTCAAGCTGCCGGCCGCCGTGGTTCGAGACGATGATCGCGTCCGCCCCCGAGCCCACCGCCATCTTCGCGTCCTCGGGGTCGAGAATGCCCTTCAGGATCAGCTTGCCGCCCCAGAGCTCCCTGATCCACTTCACGTCCTCCCACGACAGCCGCGGGTCGAACTGCTCCGCCGTCCATGAGGAGAGCGACGAAAGATCGCCGACGTTCTGCGCGTGGCCGACGATGTTGCCGAAGGTCCGCCGCTTGGTGCGCGCCATGTCGAGGCACCAGAACGGCCGGGTCGCCATCTGCCAGACGTGCTTGGGCGTGAACTTCGGCGGCGCCGAGAGGCCGTTCCGCAGGTCCTTGTGGCGCTGCCCGAGGATCTGCAGGTCGAGCGTCAGCACCAGCGCCGAGCAGCCTGCGGCCCTGGCCCGGCCGATCAGGCTCTCGATGAACGCCCGGTCGCGCATGACGTAGAGCTGGAACCAGAACGGCTTGGTGGTGTTGGCCGCGATGTCCTCGATCGAGCAGATCGACATGGTGGAGAGCGTGAACGGTATCCCGAACGCCTCCGCCGCCTGCGCGCCGAGGATCTCGCCGTCCGCGTGCTGCATCCCGGTCAGGCCGGTCGGCGCGATCGCCACCGGCATCGAGACCGGCTCGCCGATCATCTCGCTCGCAAGCGTGCGGTCGGTCATGTCCACGAGCACCCGCTGGCGCAGCAGGATCTTCGCGAAGTCCTCCTCGTTGGCGCGGTATGTGCCCTCGGTCCAGGCGCCGGAATCCGCATAGTCGAAGAACATCTTCGGCACGCGGCGGCGCGCCCTCGCCTTCAGGTCGGCGATCGTCAAGGCGTTTTGCAGCATATCCCCCTCGGTGTCCTCTCTAGTGCCAGTGGGCGCGCTTCGACGTCTGGCCAATGCCAGGGTTCAGCGCGTTCGTCGGATCGAGCGACCTGTAGAATTCCGCAAGCGCGGGCTTCGCCTCATAGAGGTGGCCAACGTTGTGCTCGGCCGGATACTCCGCCCCCCGCGCGTCGAGAAGCCGCCACATGGCATGTTCGAGCGCAAGACAATCCGTGCCCTTCTTCGCCACGTAGTCCTGATGGAACACGTGGCAGAAGAAGTGCCCATAGTAGAGCTTGCGCTCGATCTGCCCCTCGATCTCCGGGGGCAGCCGCTCGAACCAGTCCTCGTCATTGCGTCTGAGCGCGATGTCGAGCGCGACGATGTCCTCCACGGTCTCGGGATGGACCTCGCGGTACCGAACCGCCGCCCCGGCAACGGCGAAGCGGTGCAGGAAGGCCGCACTCCCCTCCTCGGGCGTGCACTCGAAGAAGTCTCCCGACGCGCTCGGGAAGATCGAGGCGAGGTAGGTGCGCGCCTCCTCGATCCCGTCGGCGCCCATGCGGATCAGCAGGTGATGCTCATACCGGTCCCGCCAGTCGTTCATCCGCTTCGGCAGATGCGCCGGGAAGAACCGGCTCGCGGTCTGGGCAATCCGGTCGCTGAGCCCCGGGCGGAAGCCCACCCGCTCCGCCATGGCGTCGAAGCGCGCCTTGGTGGCGAAGATCTGCGGCATCCGGTCGGTGCCGAGCCGGCGGATGGTCAGGAACGTGTCCTTGCCGTAGACGGCGGCCACGTCATAGGCGTCGCGGTGGATGTATTCGCCCGCGATCGGCAGGCTGCGGAACTGGCCCAGCATGTGCCGGCGGATCGCCGTCAGCTCGGCGGTGTCGTTGGTGCCAACGTAGAACACCCGGCTCGTCTTCTCGGCCTCGAAGGTATCGAGCCGGACCGCGAAGACCGCGAGCTTGCCGGCGCAGCCGGACGCCTCCTTCAGGCGTCGCGGATCGGCGTTGAAGCGCGCCGGCGTCGTGGCATCGACGTCGCGCACGTGCTGGCCATAGTCCGGGTCGGACGCCGCCAGGCCGGTGTCCCATGCGATGTCGCCCTCGCCGAAGCCCCCCGCCTCGACCTTCGCGAGGATCTCCTCCGGGTCATTGCCGAGCGCGATGCCGAGATGGTTCACGAGGCCGACCGAGCCGTCTTCGCCCACCTGCGCATAGAGCGCCATCTCGGTGAAGGCCGGGCCACGGCGCACCAACGCGCCGCCGGAATTGTTGCAGATGCCGCCCAGCACCGACGCGCCGATGCACGACGAGCCGATCACCGAATGCGGCTCCCGTCCCAGGGGGCGCAGCGCCTTCTCCAGCAGGTCCAGGGTGGCGCCGGGCAGGCAGAGCACCTGCCGCCCGCCTCCGAGCAGATGGATCCGCCGGAGGCGCCGGAGGCTCACCACCACCACCTCGCGGTCGTACTCGCCCCAGGGCGTCGAGCCGCCGGTCAGCCCGGTGTTCGCCGCCTGAAAGATCACCACCCGCCCCGAGGCGACCGCGGCACGCAACACCCGCCATTGCTCGACGAGGCTGCCGGGGCGGACCACGGCGACCACCTTGCCCTCGCCGTAGCGGAAGCCCTTGCGATAGGGCCGGGTGTCGCGGTCGCTGGTCAGGACATGCGCCTTGCCCACGATCGCCGCGAGTTCGTCGAGAAACTGCGTCATCAGGAGGAACTCCCCGGCCGATCGTCATCCCTGACGCTGACGTAAGCTGGATTTGGCGCGTGACAAATCCAGCCGCGCACGCCTCTCCCGGGGAGGGGCGCGAGCACCCGCCGGGGGCGCGCATGGCTGGATGGCGCTGACCGGGGAAATGTCGATCCCCGCGGGCCTGAAGCCCCGCTTCGCTCGAAACGCCGTCGCATTGCTTCCCCCTCGCACACCCGGGGGGCGGCGCGCCGCCCCCCGGCCCTCGCTTGCCGTTGCTTACGGCGTCGTGGTGATGACCTCGGTCGGCACCATCGCGGTGAACGGATCGACGTAGGCCTGTGCCATGACCAGAATGCCGACGAGACAGGCAAGCGCGATCGAGTGGAAGAAGACATAGCGAAGGATCGCCTTCTCCTGCCCGTACCACTTGGTCGCGGTCGAGGCGACGACGATCGACTGCGCGTCGATCATCTTGCCCATCACACCGCCCGAGGAGTTCGCCGCCGCCATCAGGATCGGGCTGAGCCCGAGCTGTTGCGCGGTGATCTTCTGCAACCCGCCGAAGAGCACGTTCGACGCGGTATCCGACCCGGTCAGCGCCACGCCCATCCACCCGAGCATCGTCCCGAAGAACGGGTAGATCCACCCGGTCTGAGCAAAGGCGAGACCAAGTGTCGCGTCGGTGCCCGAATAGCGGGTGACGTAGCCGAGTGCGAGCATCGCGGCGATGGTGAGCAGCGAGAAGCGCACCACATACGCGGTCTGGAAGTACTCGCGCACCAGCTTCACCGGATTGAACCCGAGCACCAGCCCCGAGACGATCGACGCGCAGAGGATCGCCGTGCCGGTCATCGACATGATGTTGAAGGAATAGATCGCAGCCTCCGCGTGCACCTCGGCGACGACGGGCGGCACCTTCTGCACCAGCTGGTCGAGGCCCGGAACCGGCAGCTTCCAGATGAAGATCTGGTCAAGCAGGGCCTTGAACTGCGGCGTGCCCCACGCGAACACGAAGACCGACAGGATGATCCACGGCAGCCAGGCCCGGAACACCGTGCCGTTCGAGTGGGTGTGCTTCGGCTCGACCGGCGGCGCCTCGGAGTCGTCGAGACCGGTCTTGGTCCAGATCCGCTTGGGACGCCAGATCTTGAGGAAGCCCGCGAGCGACGCCATCGAGACGAGCGCCGCGATCACATCGACGAGCCAGGGCCCGTGGAAGTTCGAGACGAGATACTGCGGGATGGCGAAGGTGACGCCCGCGACGAGCAGCGCCGGCCAGATCTCCATCATGCCCTTGCGTCCGGCGAACGCCCAGACCAGCCAGAACGGCACGATGACCGAAAAGAACGGCAGCTGCCGCCCGATCATGCCCGAAAGCTGCAGGAGATCGAGCCCCGTCACCGCCGAAAGCGCGATCACCGGCGAGCCGAGCGCGCCATAGGCGACCGGCGCGGTATTCGCGATCAGCGACAGACCCGCGGCCGCAAGCGGCGCGAAGCCGAGACCGATCAGCATCGCCGCGGTCACCGCGACCGGCGTGCCGAAGCCCGCCGCGCCCTCGAAGAACGCGCCGAAGCAGAAGGCGATGAAGAGCAGCTGCAACCGCCGGTCCGGGGTCAGCCCCGCGATCGAGTCGCGCAGGATGTCGAACTGCCCGGTCTGCTCGGTGAGCCGGTAGAGAAAGATCACGTTGAGGATGATCCAGCCGATCGGCAGCAGACCGAACGCCGCGCCATAGGCGGCCGACGCGCCCGCCATCTTCACTGGCATGCCGAAGCCCACGACGGCGACGAGGAGCGCCACCGCAAGGCCGAGCAGCGCCGCCGTGTGCGCCTTCATGCCGACGATGCCGATGCCCCCGAGCAGCGCGATGATCGGCAGGGCCGCGAGAAGCGTCGACAACCACATGTTGCCGAGCGGATCGTAAACTTGAGACCAGGTCATGTTGCGTCTGTCCCTCCACTATCGAGAACGACTCCCGGTGCCTTCTCCGGGCCCCCCAGGAGCGAATGCTACCTCTGTTTCAAGGAACATCGCGCACGATATTCACCTGACCGCGCCATCGGCGCGACCCGGCTGACGCGAGCTTCCCTGCTGGAATTCTCCGGTCAACCGCCAGAGCCGGAGTGATCGCGATGGTAATACATTCTTACCATAGTCGCGCAACAGGAAATTCACCTTCCCATGCCGTCCCGATCTGCTAGCTTTCCCCCGGCCACCGGGGGGAGGAACAGCAGTGACCGAGATCAAGGGCGCCAGCGCGGCGGAGCAGGTGGCGCGGCACGTGGAGGATCTCATCCGCGAGGGCTCGCTCCGCCCCGGCGCACAACTGCTCGCCGAACGCGAACTGGCGGCGCGCCTGAAGGTCTCCCGCCCCACCCTGCGCCAGGGGATCAAGCTGCTGGAAGCGAAAGGCCTCCTCGCCAGCGAGACCGGCGGCGCCACCGTCGTCGCCCCCCTCGGCACCTCGATCACCGACCCGCTCGTGGCGCTCCTGACCGAGCAGCCGCTTGAGACCATCGACGACTATCTCGAATTCCGCGCCACCATGGAGCGCATGGCCGCGACCCTCGCCGCCGTCCGCGCGAACGACATCGACCGCGCCGCCCTCACCGCCTGCATGGAGCGCATGGACCGCGCCCACGGCCCCGCCGACGCGGGAGCCGAAGCCGCCGCCGACGTCGACCTCCACGTCACGATCTACGAGTCGAGCCACAACCTCGTGCTGCTGCAGATCATGCGGGCGCTCGCCGGCATGCTGAGGACCGGGGTGTTCTACAACCGCGACAAGCTCTACTCCCGGACGGAGGTGCGCGACGTGCTGCGCGACCAGCACCGCGCGATCTTCGAGGCGATCATTGCCCGCGACCCGGCCCGGGCCGGCGACGCCTCGGAGGCGCACATGCTCTACATCCGCGACGCCCTCCGCGCGATTCACGCCTCCGAGGCAAGACTGGAAATTTCCCTCCGCCGCATCGACGGCGGCAACCTCACCAGCCCGCGGCGCTAGCCCTGCACGGGTTGCCGCGCGAGCGGCACCCACTGTCGGGTTGATCCGGGCGAGCACTCTGGGCAGAAATAACGACCTCACCAGTATTTCAGGATAATCCCAGGAACATTCCGCAAGCGTTAGGTACCGACGGATACATCCGCGCAAGTTCTTCAAGCCTGAAACAATCTACGATCAACTCACCTGTTCTCTCGATTTATTCGCTGATTTTCGGACATTTTCGATGGAAGCTTCCGACTCCACGATGGTACGCTTGACGGGAGGGAGGATGTCATCATGGACCAATCCAGCATCGGGGAAGCCCACGGCCCTGACGCCGAGCCGGCAACGGCCGACTCCGGACGGCGCAGCTTCCTGAGAACCAGCGGGCTCACGGCGCTCGGCGCCATGCTCGGCATGGCGATCCCGTTCGAGCGCCACCTGCCCGCGGGCCTCCTGCCGGTCGCCTTCGCGCAGGACGCCGGGACCGATTTCATGAAGGACAAGGACGGGCTCACCGTCCTCGGCGACCGCCCGCTGAACGCGGAGACCCCCGCCCACCTGCTCGACGACGACATCACGCCCTACAAGCACCTCTTCGTGCGGATGAACGGCCTCGTGCCGCAGACCGCCCTCGACGCCAATGCCGAAGGCTGGACGCTGACCATCGACGGCGAAGTCGACACCCCCCTGAAGCTCACCATCGACGAGCTGAAATCCCGCTTCGAGAATGTGTCGAGCCGCCTCGTCATCGAGTGCGGCGGCAACGGACGCGCCTTCTTCCAGCCGGGCACCTCCGGCAACCAGTGGACCATGGGCGCCGTCGGCTGCCCGGAATGGACCGGCGTCCGCCTCGCCGACGTCCTGAAAGAGGCCGGCGTCAAGCAGACCGCCGTCTATACCGGCCACTACGGCAACGACGTGCATCTCTCCGGTGACACGGAAAAGGTCGTCATCTCGCGCGGCGTGCCCATCGAGAAGGCGCTCGAGGAAGATGCGATCATCGCATGGGCGCTGAACGGCGAGCCGCTGCCGGCGCTGCACGGCTTCCCGCTGCGCCTGATCGTGCCGGGCTATCCGGCGTCGGTGTCGCAGAAGTACCTCAACCGCATCTGGGTCCGGGACAAAGTGCATGACGGCGCGAAGATGACCGGCGACTCCTACCGCCTGCCGGCCTACCCGGTCGCGCCCGGCACCGAGGTTCCCGAGGAGGACATGGTCATCCTCACCGAGATGCCGGTGAAGTCCGTCGTCACCTTCCCCGAGACCGGCGCCAGCGTGAAAGCCAACACCGCCACCGAAGTGCGCGGGCAGGCATGGTGCGGCAAGGGCGATGTCGCGGCGGTCCACATCTCGACCGATTTCGGCCAGACGTGGCAGGAGGCAAGGCTCGACCCCGCCCCCAACCGCTTCGCCTGGCAGCGCTGGCGCGCCGACGTGACCCTGCCCCAGCACGGCTACTACGAGGTCTGGGCGCGTGCGACCGACGGCGACGGCATCAGCCAGCCGCCGCTCTCGCCCGGCTGGAACCCGCGCGGCTACGCCAACAACATACAGCACCGCATCGCGCTGATCGCCGAAGCCTGAGCTTCACGGCCACCCCCGCGACCGGTCGCGGGGGCGCATGATCCCGAACGCGAGGAAGGTCAGAACATGTCCCGTCTCTTTTCACGCGCCATCCTCGGCGCCGCCCTGCTCGCCCTCTGCTCGGGAATGGCTGTTGCCAGGGACGACCCCATGCGCATGCTGAGCGGGCGCCCCGCCGGCAGCAACGTCATGGACCCGATGACAAGCCTCGTCGCCCCGGCGAAGACCGAGGGCGAGGCCGCCGGCAACGTCGAACTCGGCGGCCTGCCCGATGGTCCGGGCGCGGAAGAAACCTACTACCAGTGCGTCGCCTGCCACTCGACCGAGATCATCAAGCAACAGCGCCTCACCGACGCGCGCTGGGACGAGCTCTGGAACTGGATGCGCGACACGCAAGGCATGGTCGAACCCGACGCCGACTCCCGGGCCACGATCCTCGCCTACCTGAAGCAGAACTTCTCCTCCGAGCGACAGGCCAGCCAGTGACGCTGACGGCCGTCGAAAAGGCTGCTCCAACCGTGACGAGACCAAGACCATCAGCCTAGCAAACTCCCGATTGCGGGCCGAATACCCGAACAGTAGAAGTAACCAACGAGCAGAGCCTCGCCGGCCGCGCTGTTGACCACGAAGGCGGTGCAATTATCACACCTTCGTGAATAGGCGGAAATCAGCGCACACTCCCTTGCGCATCTTCAGCTTGCCGCTACAACATAAAGCGCCCCGGGACTGAGGGCCCGGCTGACCAGTGTTAAGGCCCGCAAGCGCCACCCGCGCCCAAGGCTGCAGGGTCGGCGTGATTCCGGTCATGTCGCATCCTTCCATGCACAACGTGGTAACAGCATACCACGCCAGGTACTCTCGTACCGGAGGGCGCTCGACGCGCCTTCTTGGGAGTGAGGTCAAATGGCCCGGGCATTAGACGAACGGAGTCAATATGCCCGGGTTTTACTTACCATCCGAGAATGAGTTCGATCCATCCACCGACGATTTTGTCGCACCTTTCATCTGCAAGGAACGGAGATACCGTCACTTTGACCTGCCGCTTCGCGATATAGAGCGAAATATTTCGATTGATTTCTCGCGTGAAGTTAGACCGCACCGATTTCTTCCACTACTCGGTTTCACTGAAGAGAAGAGGCGGATTAAGAAGATAGGCAGGAAAGCCGCTTTGCAGAGCATCAAGAAGCGCGCAATCCGATACGCAAGCCACAATGACGCAGCCTATCTACAGGCATATTCAGCATACTTGAGTACATACTACGAGCATGCCCTCAAAAATGACGGTTTGTCTGAATGCATTCTTGCCTACCGCAAGGATGGAGGCACAAACATTCACCATGCAAAGGCACTATTTGATGAGATCCGGTCGCGAAGAGATTGCTTCGTGGTTGCGCTGGATATTTCGGGATTCTTTGATTCATTGGAGCACAGTCGCCTTCGCGACGAGATTGCACGATTACTGGATGTCGGGCGTCTCACGGGGCATGATGCAACTGTATGGAAGAACGTGACCCGCTACTCGTGGGTCGAGACGACGGATCTCGATTTGATACTCGGTAGGAGGAGAAATCGCGGAGGACGAATATGTTCTCCTTCCGATTTCGCTGATCACGTACGAGGCCGGAAGAGCGGACTTATACGGACACACGACCTGCCTTATGGAATCCCTCAAGGGACTCCCATTTCAGGGCTCTACGCTAACATTTTTCTGAGGTCCTTTGACCAGAAACTGAAGTCCCTCTGCGACCGACACTACGGCTCTTATCGGCGGTACTCGGACGACATAGCTATCATTCTACCGCTTGATGCAACGGTCCGATACGAGGTTGCTGAAGTAGTCGAAAAGATGCTGGCTGATGTCGGCCTCGCCTTGTCCATTGATAAATCCGAGTCCGCTGAATTTAGAGACGGTCGACTGGCATCAGAAAAGCCGATCCAATACCTCGGGTTTACCTTTGATGGAAAAGAAACCCTCATCAGACAATCCTCATTGGATGCATACAGAGGAAAAATGAGACGTGGGATACATGCGAAGCTGATTGCCGCAAGCCGAAAACGAATCCCGTCGCCTGAGGTGTTCAAGCGCCAAAGTCTCAGTCGATACACTCATCTTGGCAAGAGGCGAAACTTCCTGAGGTACGCCTATCGTGCCGCCGACATCATAGGCAGTGACGGCATCCGACAACAAGTAAAACGACACCCCACTTGGTTCAAGCGCGCGTGGGAGAGAGGAGTGGTAAGGGTATACGGCGACGTCGTCATATCCCCTTCAGTCGGGCAAAGCTGAGCTTCTTCGCCTCAACCCGCCGGCACCAGCCGTTCCAGCACTGCCGGCAGTTCGTCGAAATGCCCGATGATCGCTTCCGGCCCGAGGGTTTCCACCTCGCCCGGGCCGAAGCCGACCAGCACGCACGGGATCCCCGCCGCGCGGGCGGCTTCGCGGTCGGTCACCGTGTCGCCGACCAGCACCGCGAGTTCCCGCACCCCGCCCGACTGGCTGACCGCTTCCAGCAGGTGGCGCGGATCGGGCTTCTTCCACGCCAGCGTGTCGGCGCCGAGCAGCACCGGAAAGCGATCGAGCACGCCCAGCGCGCCAAGCAGCGCGCGCGCCAGTCCCTCGGGCTTGTTGGTGCAGATCGCGAGCCGCCAGCCCGCCGCCTCGATCGCATCGAGCGCCGCCTCCGCGCCGTCATAAAGCCGCGTCTCCACCGCGATCGCCTGCGCATAGGCGTCGAGCAGCACCGGATAGAGCCGTTCCACCTCGTCCTCATGCCCCGGCCCGAGGCCGGCGCGGAGCATGGCGCGGCCGCCTGCGAACGCGGTTGCCCGGTGCCGCTCGGGATCGAGCAGTGGCGCCCCGAGCGCGGCATTCGCCGCCGCGATCAGGTCCGCCCCGGTATCGGCAAGCGTCCCGTCCAGATCGAAAACTGCCACGCGCATCGCCGTTCTCCCCAGCCCGTCCCGCACGCTCATGGCCGACCGGGGCTGCCTTGGCAACGCGCCAGCGAGCCCCATGGGACGACTCCGGGCGCAACCGCATCCGCCCGCGCGGCGTGCGAAAGACGGGAAAGCCGCCGGCCCCGAGCTGCAATCCTTGCGGACCGGTTAACGATATCTTGAATGTCGAGCCATATCAGACCCTTGACCAGCCCAGGCAACTTGCGCACCCCGACGCGCCGCAAGACATTGAAACCAAATCTGATCCCCCGCGGCCTTCCGCCCGGAATCCGCCCCTGATAGAACCGGCCCCGACCGAGTTCCAACCCCCGGGAGACCCCATGCCCGTCGCCGTCATCGTTCTTGCTGCCGGTCAGGGCACGCGGATGAATTCCGAGCTGCCGAAGGTGCTGCACCCGCTCGCCTCCGCGCCGCTCCTCGCCCATGCGCTGGCCGCCGCGCGTGGTCTCGACCCCGAGCGCACCATCCTCGTCACCGGACATGGCGGCGAGGCCGTGGCCGCCGCCGCCCGCCATATCGACCCCGATATCCGCATCGTCCGGCAGGAAGAACAGCTCGGCACCGCCCACGCCGTCCGCCAGGCCGAGCCGGAACTCGCGGGCTTCGACGGCGACGTGATCGTCCTCTACGCCGACACGCCGCTCGTGCGGCCCGAGACCCTGCAGGCCATGCTCGACGCCCGCGCAACCGGTGCGGCGGTCGTCGTCCTCGGCTTCGAGGCCGCCGACCCCGGCGGCTACGGCCGCCTCGTCACCCGCGACGGCGCGCTCGAAGCCATAGTCGAGGCGAAGGAGGCGACACCGGACGAGCTCGCCATCCGCTTCTGCAACTCCGGCCTGATGGCCGCCGACGCCGCCACCCTTGTCTCGCTCCTCGCCGAGGTCGGCAACGACAACGCGAAGGGCGAGTTCTACCTCACCGACATCGTGGCACTGGCCCGCGCCCGCGGCCTCGCCGCCGCCGCGATCGCCTGCCCCGAGGCCGAGACCCTCGGAGTCAACTCCCGCGCCGACCTCGCCGCCGCCGAAGCCGCCTTCCAGTCCCGCGCCCGGGCCGAGGCGCTGGAGAACGGCACCACCCTCACCGACCCCTCGACCGTCTGGTTCGCCCTCGACACCCACGTGGGCCGCGACGTGACGATCGGCCAGAACGTCGTCTTCGGCCCGGAAGTCACCGTCGAGTCCGGCGTCACCATCCACGCCTTCTGCCACCTCGAAGGCTGCCACGTGAGCCATGGCGCGAAGATCGGCCCGTTCGCCCGGCTGCGCCCGGGCGCCGAGATCGCCGAGGACGTCCACATCGGCAACTTCGTCGAGATCAAGAACGCCATCGTCGAGGAAGGCGCCAAGGCGAACCACCTCACCTACATCGGCGACGCCCGCATCGGCGCGGGCGCCAACATCGGCGCCGGCACCATCACCTGCAACTACGACGGCGTCTTCAAGCACCAGACCGACATCGGCGCCCGCGCCTTCATCGGCTCGAACTCGGCCCTCGTCGCCCCGGTCAGGATCGGCGCCGGCGCCCTCGTCGCCGCAGGCTCCGTCATCACCCAGGACGTGCCGGCCGACGCCCTTGCCGTCGCGCGCGGCAAGCAGGAGACCAGGCCCGGCCTTGCAAAGCGGCTGATGGAGAACCTCCGCGCCCTCAAGAAGAAGGCGACCAACTGATGTGCGGCATCGTCGCGATCCTCGGCCAGCACGAGGTCGCCCCGCTCATCCTCGAGTCCCTGAAGCGGCTCGAATACCGCGGCTACGACAGTGCCGGCATCGCCACCGTCGATGACGGCCGCCTCGGCCGGCGCCGGGCCGTCGGCAAGCTCATCGCGCTCTCCGATCTGCTCGTCCACGACCCGATCCGCGGCCACGCCGGCATTGGCCACACCCGCTGGGCGACCCACGGCGGCCCGTCCGAGCGCAACGCCCACCCGCACATGGCCGGCGGCGTCGCGGTGGTCCACAACGGCATCATCGAGAACTTCCGGGCACTGCGCACCGAGTTCGAGGCCGACGGCATCGTCTTCGAGACCGAGACCGACACCGAGGCCGTGGCCCAGCTCTGCGCCCGCGAGCTCGCCCGTGGCCTGCCGCCCGTCGAGGCCGCCCGCGCGACGCTGCGCCGCCTCGAAGGCGCGTTCGCGCTCTGCTTCCTCTTCGAGGGTGAGGACAACCTCCTCGTCGCCGCCCGCCGCGGCTCGCCGCTCGCGGTCGGCTACGGCGACGGCGAGACCTTCGTCGGCTCCGACGCGCTGGCGCTGGCGCCGCTCACCAACCGCATCGCCTACCTCGAGGAAGGCGACCACGCGGTCCTGACCCGCGAGCAGATCGAGATCTTCGACGCGGACGGCGCCCCCGTCACCCGGACGCTGCACACGGTCGCGCTCGAGAACTTCCAGGCGGAGAAGGGCCTCTACAAGCACTTCATGGCCAAGGAGATCCACGAGCAGCCGGGCGTTCTCGCCGACGCGCTTGCCCGCTATCTCACGCCCGACCGCGCCGCCGTGCGCCTGCCCGTCCCGGTCGACTTCACCAGCGCCTCGCGCATCGTCCTCGTCGCCTGCGGCACGGCGCACTATGCCTGCCACGTGGCGAAGTACTGGTTCGAGCGGTTCGCGCGCCTGCCGGTGGAGATCGAGGTGGCGTCGGAATTCCGCTACCGCGAGCCGCCGCTCGATGCCGGCACCCTCGGGATCTTCGTGAGCCAGTCCGGCGAGACCGCCGACACCCTCGCGGCGCTGCGCTACGTGAAGGCGACGGGCGGCCGGACGGTCGCGGTGGTCAACGTCGAGACATCGACGATCGCCCGCGAGAGCGAGGTCGCCCTGCCGATCCTCGCCGGGCCGGAGATCGGCGTCGCCTCCACCAAGGCCTTCACCTGCCAGCTCGCCGTCCTCGCCGCCCTCGCGATCACCGCCGGGCGCCAGCGCGGAACCCTCGATGCCGCCGAGGAAACGCGCCTCTCGACGGCGCTCGCGACGGCACCGGGCCTGCTCTCCCGCGCGCTCGCGCTGGAGCCCGAGATCGCCGAGATCGCGCGCGATCTCTCGCGCGCCTCGGACGTGCTCTTCCTCGGGCGGGGCAGCATGTATCCGCTGGCCCTCGAAGGCGCGCTGAAGCTGAAGGAGATCAGCTATATCCATGCGGAGGGCTACGCGGCGGGCGAGCTGAAGCATGGGCCGATCGCGCTCGTCGACGATGCGGTGCCGGTGATCGTCCTCGCCCCGACCGACCCGCTCTTCGACAAGACGGTGTCGAACATGCAGGAGGTGATGGCGCGCGACGGCAAGGTACTGCTGCTCTCGGACGCCGCCGGGATCTCTTGGGCTGGCGAGGGCACGTGGCGGACCCTCGCGCTGCCGACGCTCGATCCGTTCGTGGCGCCGATCGTCTATGCGGCGCCCGCCCAGCTCATCGCCTATCACACGGCGATCCTGAAGGGCACGGACGTGGATCAGCCGCGCAACCTCGCGAAGTCCGTCACCGTCGAATAGCGCGCTCAGCCCCTCAGCACTCGGGGAGATTGACGGCGAGGCCGCCGGTCGAGGTCTCCTTGTACTTCACGCTCATGTCGTGGCCGGTCTGGCGCATGGTCTCGATGCAGACGTCGAGCGGGACGACGTGGATGCCGTCGCCGCGCAGCGCGAGGCTCGCGGCGGCCACCGCCTTGATGGCGCCGAGGCCGTTCCGCTCGATGCAGGGCACCTGCACGAGGCCCTTCACCGGATCGCAGGTCATGCCGAGGTGGTGCTCGAGCGCGATCTCGGCGGCGTTCTCCACCTGCTGGGGCGTGCCGCCGAGGGCGGCGCAGAGGCCGGCGGCGGCCATGGCCGAGGCCGAGCCCACCTCGCCCTGACAGCCGACCTCGGCGCCAGAGATCGAGGCGTTGGTCTTGATGATGCCCCCGACGGCGGCGGCCGTGAGGATGAAGTCGCGGATGCCCTTGTGGGTCGCGCCGACACAGTGGTCGCGGTAGTAGCGGATCACCGCCGGTACGACGCCGGCCGCGCCGTTGGTGGGCGCGGTGACGACCTGGCCACCGGCGGCGTTCTCCTCGTTCACCGCCATGGCGTAGACCGAGAGCCAGTCGTTCACCGTGTGCGGCTGGGCGAGGTTGTTGCCGCGCTCGGCCTGAAGGGCTTCGTGGATCGCCTTGGCGCGGCGGCGCACCTTGAGGCCGCCGGGCAGGATGCCGTCGGTGACGAGGCCGCGGTCGATGCAGGCGTCCATCACCGACCAGAGCCGGTCAAGGCCCGCGTCGAGGGTCGTATGGCCGCCCGCGGTCTCGTTCGCGCGCTTCATCGCGGCGATCGAGAGGCCGGAGGTTTCGCTCATGGCGAGCATCTCGACGGCGTTGGCGAAGGGCCAGGGCCGGGAGACCTTGGCGTCGTCGCCCTTGATGTCGGCGGTCCTGAGCTCGCGCTCGGTCAGCACGAAGCCACCGCCGATCGAGTAATAGGTCTCGGTCAGGTGCAGGTTGCCGGCCGCGTCGAAGGCGCGCAGCACCATGCCGTTGGCATGGCCGGGCAGCGGCGGGCCGTAGTCGAAGACGACGCCCTTCTCCGGGTCGAAGGCGAGCGGGCCGATGCCGGGGACGTCGATCGTGCCGGTCTCGGTGAGGGCCGCGAGGCGGCGCTCGGCCTCCTCAGGGTCGAGGGTGTCGGGAACGAAGCCGAGAAGCCCGAGGATCACCGCCCGGTCGGTGGCATGGCCCTTGCCGGTGAAGGCGAGGCTGCCGTGGAGCGTGGCCTCGATCCGGGTGGCGGCGCCGGAGCCCGGGACATGGTCGGCCCCGTCACGCAGCGCGTCGAGAAAACGCGCGGCGGCGAGCATCGGGCCCATGGTGTGCGACGACGACGGGCCGACGCCGACCTTGAAGATGTCGAAGACGCTGAGGAACATGGCCGCCTCCGTGAGTTTGGGCGCATGCCCGCGCAGGTTGCGCAGGCATGTCATCTCATTGATACGCAACACCTTTCAGCACGGATTGACCGTGACGAAAGGAAGATGACCGGCTCAGCCGGTGTAGACCGGGTGTGCGTCGGTGAGGCGGCGCACCTCGGCCAGAACCTCGGCCTCGACCGCAGCATCGCCTTCCGCGCCGCTGGCGGCAAGGGCGTCGACGACGCGGAGCACCAGCTCGCCGACGCGGGCGAATTCCGCCTCGCCGAAGCCGCGGGTGGTGCCGGCGGAGGTGCCGAGGCGAACGCCCGACGTCACGAACGGCTTTTCCGGGTCGAACGGGATCGCGTTCTTGTTGCAGGTGAGCCCGGCGCGCTCCAGCGCCCGCTCGGCATCGCGGCCCGTCACGCCCTTCGGGCGCAGGTCAACGAGGACCATGTGGGAGTCCGTGCCGCCCGAGACGATGTCGAGACCGCCCTTCTGCAGGGTCGCCGCGAGGACGCGGGCATTGGCGATGACGCTCGCCGCGTAGTCCTTGAACTCGGGCCGCAGCGCCTCGCCGAAGGCGACGGCCTTGGCGGCGATGACGTGCATCAGCGGCCCGCCCTGATTGCCCGGGAACACGGCCGAGTTCAGCTTCTTCGCCAGCGCCTCGTCGTTCGTCAGGATGATGCCGCCGCGCGGACCGCGGAGCGTCTTGTGGGTGGTCGAGGTGGTGACGTGGGCGTGCGGCACCGGGTTCGGGTAGAGCCCGGCGGCGATCAGGCCGGCGTAGTGCGCCATGTCGACCATCAGGTAAGCCCCGACCTCGTCGGCGATCTTGCGGAAGCCCTCGAAGTCGATCTCGCGCGGGTAGGCGGAGGCGCCGGCGACGATGAGCTTCGGCTTCGTCTCGAGCGCCTTGGCGCGGACGGCTTCCATGTCGATGAGCTGGTTGTCCTCGCGGACCTCATAGCTCACCACGTCGAACCACTTGCCCGACATGGTGACGGGCGAGCCGTGGGTCAGGTGGCCGCCGTGGGCGAGGTTCAGGCCCATGATGCGGTCGCCGGGCTGGAGGAGCGCGAGGAACACCGCCTGGTTCGCCTGCGCGCCGGAGTGCGGCTGCACGTTGGCGAAGGCCGCGCCGAAGAGCTCCTTCACCCGGTCGATGGCGATGGTCTCGACCTCGTCGACGAACTCGCACCCGCCGTAGTAGCGCTTGCCGGGATAACCCTCGGCGTACTTGTTGGTCAGAACCGACCCCTGGGCGATCAGCACGTCGCGCGAGACGATGTTCTCCGAGGCGATCAGCTCGATCTGGTGCTGCTGCCGGCCGAGCTCGCGGCCGATGGCGGCGGCGATGGCATCGTCGGTGAGGCGGGAGGAGCTGGTGGTGTCAAGCATGGCGATTTCCCTTCAGAGACCTGCGGCGAGCTCGCGGGTGGCGAGATCGAGGATGGCCCGGACGTGGGGGGCGAACGAGCGCCAGATGGTGAGGTGGAAGCGGTCTTCGGCCTCACGGGTCACGACGACCTGAGCGGAGTCAAAGACCGTGCGCGCGCCGGAGCCTGTCGGCATCCGCGCCAGATCGCGCGGGCAGCCGGAGGCGAGGAGCGTCAGGACCGCCGGGCCTTCCAGCTCCAGCGTGATCTCGCGATCGGAGACCTCGACGGCGCTGTGCGGCACGCTGATCGCGCCAAGCGCGGCGAAGAGGGCATCACGGCCCGCTTCCGGCGCCTCGATCAGCCATTCGTCGGGGCCGAGGCAGAGGACGGTGCGGCCGCCCTCGGCGCTGCGCTCGCCGACCTTGACCGGCAGCGCGAGGCCGGGCGCGGTCGAGATGTCCGCGAGGCGCAGCGCGATCCGGACGGTGGGCGCCAGCTCGGTGATCGTCACGCCGGCGGCGAGTGGGGACATGGCATTCATGGCTCTCTCCTGCTCAGGCGCTGAGGCGCGTGTTCTCGGGATCGTAGAAGACGGTGTTCTTGACGACCTTCGCCGTCAGGATGTGGTGCGGCATCGGGATGTAGAGCGTCTCGCCCTCCCGGGCATGGCCGTCGGTGATCACCGCCATGGCGATGGAGCGGCCGACCGCGTCACTCCAGTAGGACGAGGTGACGTGGCCGAGCATCTTCATCGGCTTCGGCTGGTTCGGATCGGCGACGATCTGCGCGCCCTCCTGCAGCACGACGGTCGGATCGTCGGTCAGGAGGCCGACGAGCTGCTTGCGGCCCGGCGCCACCATGTCCGGGCGGCTGAGCGAGCGCTTGCCGACGAAGTCGGGCTTCTTCTTGCCGATCGCCCAGGTGAGGCCGGCGTCCGCTGGCGTCAGCGTGCCGTCGGTATCCTGGCCGACCACGATGTAGCCCTTCTCGGCGCGCAGCACGTGCATCGTCTCGGTGCCGTAGGCGCAGACGTCGTACTGCTGGCCCGCTTCCCACAGCTTTTCCCAGAGGGCGAGGCCATGGCGCGCGGGGACGTTCACCTCGAAGCCGAGCTCGCCGGTGAAGGAGACGCGGAACAGGCGCGCGGGGAAGCCCGCGACGGTGCATTCCGCGGCCGCCATGTGCGGGAAGGCCTCGGCCGTGATGTCGAGACCCTCGACGAAGGGCTCGAGGAGCTTGCGGGCGTTCGGGCCCTGCAGCGCGACCGTCGCCCACTGCTCGGTGGTCGAGGTGAGCCAGACCTGAAGGTCGGGCCACTCGGTCTGAAGGTAGTCCTCCATCATGTTGAGGACGCGCGCCGCGCCGCCGGTGGTGGTGGTGACGTGGAAGAGGTCCGGCCCGAGGCGGCCGATGACGCCGTCGTCCCGGATGAAGCCGTCTTCGCCAAGGAGAAGGCCATAGCGGCTGCGGCCGACCCCGAGCTTCGCCCATGGGTTCGTGTACATCCGTTCCATGAAGGTGACGGCGTCGGGGCCCGCGACCTCGATCTTGCCGAGGGTCGAGGCGTCGAACATGCCGACGCTGGCGCGGGTCGCCTGGCACTCGCGCCGGACGGCGGCGTGCATGTCCTCGCCCGGCTTCGGGAAGTACCACGCCCGGCGCCAGAGCGCGACCGGCTCGAAGGCGGCGCCATGCGCCTCGGCCCACGGGTCGATCGGGGTCTTGCGGGTCAGCTCGAAGGTCGCGTCCTTGTGGTAGCCCGCGAAGGTGCCGAACGTCGTCGGCGTGTAGGGCGGGCGGAACGTGGTGAGGCCGACCTGCGGCGGCGCCTTT
Source organism: Amaricoccus macauensis (assembly GCF_014201905.1). Taxonomy (GTDB): domain Bacteria; phylum Pseudomonadota; class Alphaproteobacteria; order Rhodobacterales; family Rhodobacteraceae; genus Amaricoccus; species Amaricoccus macauensis. Next base: position 166,020 of record NZ_JACHFM010000001.1, read on the forward strand.
CCGAGCGCGTCGGAGGCGATCATCAGGCCGTTGATGTTCGACATCTTGCCCTGATCGGTTGCCATGCCGTTGGTGGTGTAGCGCTTCACGTGCTCGATCGAGCGCATCCCCTCGCGGACGGCGAGACGGATGTCCTTGGCGGTGACGTCGTTCTGGAAGTCGATGAACGCCTTCGCCTTGCCCGGGTCGCGGTCGGTCGGCAGCTCCTTCACGGTGATGCCGGTTCCGGGGCGGTCGGCCTCGACGGTGTGGGCGTGCTCGGTGGCGTCGCGCCCGGCGTCAAGCGCCGCCTGCGTGCCGGCGGCGGCGCCGTCGGCGAGGACGCTCGCGATGCCCCAGAGGCCGCGGCCGGCGCCGGCGATGTGCACGGCCTCGGTCCGGTGGCCGGGCAGGAACGCCTTCAGCTCGTCGTCCCACGCAAGGCTGCCCTTGGTGTGGGAGAAGAGATGCAGGCAGGGCGTCCAGCCGCCGCACATCAGCACGGTGTCGCAGGCGATGTCGCGCGGCGTCGTCGCCTTGCCGTTCTCCACGCGGTTCACCCGGATCGAGCTGACGCGCAGCCGTCCGGAGGTGCCGGTGACGGTGCGGCCGATCAGGGTCTCGATGCCGTGCTCACGGGCACGGTCGGTGAGCGCGCCCGCGACGTCCGTGCGGACATCGACGATGGCGACGGGCTTCGCGCCCGCCTCGGCAAGATCGAAGGCGGTGTACCATGCGGAGTCGTGCGACGTGACGATCACCGGGCGATCGCCGACCTTCACGCCGTAGCGGTTCAGGTAGGTCTGCGCGGCGCCGGCGAGCATGACGCCCGGACGGTCGTTGCCGTCGAAGACCAGCGGCTTCTCGAGCGCGCCCTGGGTGAGCACGACCTGGTTGGCGCGCACCTTCCACATCCGCTCGCGCGGGGCGCCTGCGGGGACGGTGTCGAGGTGGTCGGTCAGGCGCTGGGCGAGGCCGATCATGTTCTGGTGATAGTAGCCGATCGCCGTCGTCCGGGTGAGGATCGTGACGTTCGGCAGGGCGGCGAGCTCCGCCAGCGTCGCGGCGAGCCAGTCCCACGCGGGCTTGCCGTCAATGACGACGTCGGGCTCGGAGAGGAGCGAGCCACCGGGCTCTGCGGTCTCGTCGACGAGCATCACGGCCGCGCCCGAGCGGCCGGCGGCAAGCGCCGCGGCGAGACCGGCGGGGCCGGCGCCGATGATGAGCACGTCGGTGTGGGCAAAGCGGCTGGCGTAGCTGTCGGCGTCACTCTCGGTCGGCGAGACGCCGAGGCCGGCGGCGCCGCGGATGACCGGCTCGTAGACGCGGTCCCAGAAGGCGCGCGGCCACATGAAGGTCTTGTAGTAGAAGCCCGCGGAGAACAGCGAGCCGAGGTGGTCATTGACCGCGCCCACGTCGAAGCCGAGCCCCGGCCAGCGGTTCTGGCTGGTGGCCTCCAGCCCGTCGCGGAGCTCCTGGATGGTGGCGCGGGTGTTCGGCTCGAACTGGCCGGCGCCACGGCGGGTGCCCATGAGCGCGTTCGGCTCGTCGGAACCCGCGGAGACCACGCCGCGCGGGCGGTGGTACTTGAACGAGCGGCCCATCAGGTGGATGCCGTTCGCGAGCAGCGCCGAGGCGAGGGTGTCACCGGCGAGACCCTGAAGGGCCTTGCCGTCGAAGGTGAAGCGGACGGGCTTGCCGTGATCGACGCGGCCGCGGTTCGGAAGGCGGTTGCTGGTCATTGCGCTACTCCCGTGAGCTTTGCGACGTCCGGACGGGGCTCGCCAGCCTTGTAGGTGAGAAGGAAGCGGTCGGAGACGGTCTCGCGGGCCGCGTTGAAGAAGCGGGCGCAGCCGTTGATGTGGCGCCAGCGCTCGAAATGCACGCCGCGGGGGTTGGTGCGGATGAAGAGGAAGTCGCGCCACTCCTCGTCGGTGAGCTTCGACGGATCGGCGGGCCGGGCGATGTGGGCCTCGCCCGCGTAGGCGAATTCGAGCTCGGGAAGGTCCTGCTCGCAGTAGGGGCAATGGATCAGCAGCATGGCACGGACCTCCGAAGCGGGAACGGGGTGGATCGGGCGGCGGCGGGGGAGCGCCGGCCTCGGGGGGCTGAAGCCCCCGCTCGGCCGCCGCTGGTCGGGCGGCCGCCGTTGCGGCCTTCCTTCAGCGGCAGCGGGCTGGCGCCCGCGGGTCGAGGTTTCTCCCCGCCTGTTGGCGGGGCCCCTCGCCACTGCCCGATAGGGTTTCTGCCCATATGAAAACCGGGGCGGATTGCGGCGGCGGGCATCAGTGGGCGACCGCGGCGGCGGCGGCCTCGTCGATGAGGCGGCCGGTGGTGAAGCGCTCGAGCGTGAAGGGCGCGTTGATCGGGTGCGGCTCGTCGCGGGCCACCGTGTGGGCCAGCGTGTGGGCAGCGCCCGGCGTCGCCTTGAAGCCGCCGGTGCCCCAGCCGCAGTTGACGTAGAGCCCCGGGACCGGGGTCTTGCCGAGGATCGCCGAGCGGTCCGGCGTCACGTCGACGATGCCGCCCCATTTCCGCAGCATCCGCATGCGGCGGAAGATCGGGAAGATCTCGCAGATCGCGGCGAGCGTGTGCTCGATGAGCGGCAGGCCGCCGCGCTGGGAGTAGCTCACGTACTGGTCGGTGCCGGAGCCGATGACGAGCTCGCCCTTGTCGGACTGGCTGATGTAGGCGTGCACCGAGTTCGACATGACGACGCAGGGGAAGATCGGCTTGATCGGCTCGGAGACCAGCGCCTGAAGCGGGTAGGACTCGAGCGGCAGGCGGACGCCGGCCGTCTCCATCACCACCGAGGTGTGACCGGCGGCGGAAACGGCGACCTTCTTCGCGGCGATGAAGCCCTTCGCCGTCTCCACGCCGGTGACGCGGCCGTCGGGGCCACGGCGGATGGCGCTGACCGGGCAGTTCTGGATGATGTCGACGCCGCGGGCGGCTGCGGCTCGGGCATAGCCCCATGCCACGGCGTCATGGCGCGCGGTGCCGGCGCGGCGCTGCAGGGCGGCGCCAAGCACGGGGTAGCGCGCGGACGGCGAGATATCGAGCGGCGGGCAGAAGGCCTTCGCCTCCTTCGCCGTCAGCCACGAGTTGTCGACGCCGTTCAGGCGGTTCGAGTGCACGTGGCGCTGGGAGGACTGCACGTCGTGGACATTGTGCGCCAGCATCATCACGCCGCGCTTGGAGTACATGACGTTGTAGTTCAGGTCCTGGCTCAGGTTCTCCCAGAGGTCGAGGGCGTGGTCATAGAGCCGGGCGCTCTCGTCGTAGAGGTAGTTCGAGCGGATGATGGTGGTGTTGCGGCCCGTATTGCCGCCGCCGAGCCAGCCCTTCTCGATCACCGCGACGTTGGTGATGCCATGCTCCTTGGCGAGGTAGTAGGCGGCGCCGAGGCCGTGGCCCCCTGCCCCGACGATGATGACGTCGTAGGACGCCTTTGGCTCGGCATCCGGCCACTGGGGGGTCCAGTTCTTCTGGCCGCTCAGGGCGCCCTTGATGACCTGGGCGAGGGAAAAATGCGTCATTGCCGGTGCTCCCAAGATGTCCGGGTCTCTATAGCGGATCCCGGGGGCGCGGACCTGTACCCTTGCGTCAGATCTCGTGTATGCTGGCGGCGGAGGTGCGATTGGCTCAGCTCACTGTCGGCTTCATTCTCGCCCGGCGCTTCACGCTCTGCGCGCTCGGCAACTTTGTCGATGTCCTGAGGCTCGCCGCCGACGAGGGCGACCGGTCGCGGCCGATCCTCTGCGCATGGAAGGTGCTGTCACCGACCATGGAGCCGATCGCCTCGAGCTCGGGGATCGCTGTCCAGCCGGAGGAGCGGCTCGGCGATCCTTCGCGCTTCGACTATCTCGTGGTGGTGGGCGGGCTCGTCGACGAGATCGAGAACCTCCACCCCGACACGGTGCGTTTTCTCGAACGCGCGGCGGCGGCGGGGATCCCGCTCGTGGGCGTCTGCACCGGCACGTTCGCGCTGCACCGCGCCGGGCTGATGCAGGGCTATCGCGCCTGTGTGAGCTGGTTTCACCACGAGGACTTCCTCGAGCGCTTCGACGGGCTGAAGCCGGTCAGCGACCAGATTTTCGTGGTCGATCGCGACCGGCTCACCTGTTCGGGCGGGGTGTCCTCGGCGCATCTCGCGGCGTTCATCGTCGAGCGCCACCTCGGGCGGGCGCGGGCGGCGAAGAGCCTGCACATCATGATCATCGACGAGGCGGCCGCCGAGGAGCCGCAGCCGGGGATGCCGCTGGCGCTCGTCACCGACGACCCGCTGGTGCGCCGGGCGCTGCTCGTCATGCAGCAGTCGATCGACGCGCCGCTCTCCATCGGCCGTGTGGTGGGACAGATCGGCGTCAGCCGGCGCAAGGTGGAGCGGCACTTCCGCGAGGCGCTGGGGATGACGCCGCTGGAAGCGGACCGGCTGATCCGCGTCGAGCAGGCGCGGCATCTCCTGCTCACCACCCGGCGCTCGGCGACGCAGATCGCCGCGGAGACCGGGTTCTGCGACCTGCCGCACATGATCCGGGTGTTTCGCGCCGCCACGGGCACGACGCCCGATGCCTTCCGCAAGGCGCGCGGTCAGGGGGCGGCGCCCTCCGATGCGGGCACCCTGCGCGCTTCTGACGGCGTGCGGTCATAGCGGAGGCGGAACGACCGGCTGAGGTGCGAAGAATCGCAGAAGCCGCATTCGACGGCGATCTCCGAGACCGACTTCTCCGTTGCCTCGAGCAGGTGGCGGGCGAAGGCAAGGCGTATGTCGAGGAAGGCCGCCTGCGGCGAGGTGCCGAGGGCCGCGCGGAAGTGGCGTTCGAGCTGGCGCTTGTTGTTGCCCATGAGGCGCGCGATCTCGGCCACGGGCACCGGCATGTCGATGCGCTGCTGCATGAGAAGAAGCGCACGCTTGACCATCGGATCTGCGGTCCGGAGTTCCAGCGGGATGCCGGGCTGCGGCCGGTCGGCGCGCGGTGCGTCGTCGATGATCATGATGTGCAGGCTCTTGCTCGCCTGTGCGCGGCCGATGTGCTTCTCGACGAGATGGGCCGCGAGATGCGCCGAGCTGGCGCCGCCGGCGCAGGTCAGCCGGTCGCCGTCGACCACGAAGACCTGATCGGAGATCGGCTCGAGGCCATCGAACTGTTCGAGGAAATCGGCGTGACAGAACCAGCTGACACAGGCGCGATAGCCCTGCATCAGCCCGGCGCGGTGCAGGATGAAGGCGCCGGTGCACAGGCCGACGAGCGGGACTCCGGCCTCCGCGGCGCGGCGGAGGAAGGCGGTGTAGGCCGGGCCGATCTTCGGCGTTTCCTCGAGCAGGCCGCCGACGACGACGATGTAGTCGAAGCGCACCGGATCACCGAGCCGCTCGCCCGGCTGGACCGGAACCCCGGAGCTCGAGGGCACCGGGTCCATGCTGTCGGAGAGCACCGACCAGTCGCACATGATCGGCCGCGACCGGTCGCCCTCGTCGGCGGCGAGCCGGAGGACATCGACGAAGTTCGCGAAGGCGCAGAGCGTGAAGCGCGGCGCGAGAATGAAGCCGACCGAGAGATGACGGCCGGGCCGGTGCGGCCGCGCCGCCGAGGATCGCTTCGCTCCGCTCTCCGTCACGTCACCGAACCTCATGCTGCACCTCATGCCGCCGGTCGCGATCGTCTCGTCTGCCCATGTATCGCCCGCCATGTCGTAAAGGTAATCCGCAAGTGACGCAAATCTCCTGTCGCAGGCCGGGGATCGGGCGCATCATGCCCCCCTGCCGCATCACCGCCGCCACCTCGCCCGCGAAGATCGAGCCCGCGAAGATCGAGAAGGAGAAGAGACATGTCAGCGTTTCCCGAACGGGCGAAGGTCGTCATCGTCGGGCTCGGCGGGATCGTCGGCGCCTCTGTCGCGCATCACCTGATCGAACGCGGCTGGGATGATATCGTCGGCATCGACAAGTCCGGCATCCCGACCGACATCGGCTCGACGGCGCATGCATCGGACTTCTGCTACGCCACGAGCCACGACGCGCTGTCGTGCTGGACGACGCTCTACTCGGTCGATTTCTTCGAGAAGATGGGCCACTACGCGCGCGTCGGCGGCATCGAGGTTGCGCGGGTCGGCGACGACGAGCGGATGAACGAGCTTCGGCGCAAGGTGGACTCGGGCCGCGCCTTCGGGACGCGGGCGCGGCTGATGGAACCGGCCGAGATCAAGGAGAAGTTCCCGCTCATCGAGGAAGACCTGGTGCAGGGCGGCCTCTGGGACCCGGACGCGGGCCTCGTCATTCCCCGCTCGCAGACCGTCGCGGGCAAACTCGTCGATCGGGCGGAGGCGGCGGGCAAGCTGAAGCCGTTCGCCAACACGTCGGCGAAGTCGCTCATCATCGAGGACGGGCGGATCCGGGGCGTCGTCACGACGCGCGGCACGATCATGGCGGACTACGTCGTGGTCTGCGCCGGGCTCTGGGGGCGGCTCATCGCCGAGATGGCGGGCGAGGACCTGCCGGTGATGCCCGTCGATCACCCGCTGACCTTCTTCGGGCCGTATGACCAGTTCGCGGGCACCGGCAAGGAAATCGGCTATCCGCTGATGCGCGATCAGGGCAACTCGGCCTACATGCGCGACACCGGCGATCCGAAGACCGCCGAGGGCGGGCAGATCGAGTGGGGTTACTACGAGGAGACGACGCCGCGGCTGGTGCATCCGCGCGACCTGCTCGAGAAGGAACAGGCGCGCCTCTCGCCGTCGCAGCGCGACCTCGACATGGAGCAGGTCATCGAGCCGCTGGAGCGGGCGATGGAGCTGACGCCGATCCTGGGTGAACTCGGCTACAACGAGGGGCATTCGTTCAACGGCCTTCTGCAGACCACGACCGACGGCGGGCCGTCCATGGGCGAGAGCCAGAAGGTGCGCGGCCTCTGGTACGCGGTCGGCATCTGGGTGAAGGACGGGCCCGGCATGGGCAAGCTCATCGCCGACTGGATGACCGACGGACGGACGGCGATCGACCATGCGCGGATCGACTATGCCCGCTTCAATCCGTTCGCGCTGACCGAGGCGTTCATCGAGGAGCGCTGCACCGAGACGGCGCGCAAGATCTACAACCCGCCGGTGCATCCGCGCGAGCCCTTCGCCGGCGGCCGGGGCATCCGGCGTTCGCCGTTCTGGGAGCGCGAGAAGGAGCTTGGCGGCCACTTCATGGAGCTCGGCGGCTGGGAGCGGGCGCATGGCTATGCGGCGAACGAGCCCCTGCTGGAGACCTACGGCGACAAGGTGCCGGTGCGGGCAGACGAGTGGGACAACCGGCATTTCTGGCGGGTGTCGAACGCCGAGCAGCTCGCCATGAGCGAGGACTGCGGGCTGATCAACCTGTCGCACTTCCACATGACCGACATTTCCGGCCCGGACCACGTGGCGCTGATGGAATGGCTCTGCACGGCAAAGGTCGGCGGCGACGCGAACATCGGCAAGGGCATCTACACGCATTTTCTCGACGACGAGGGCATGGTGCGTGCGGATTTCACCATCTTCCGCATGGCGGATCGCATCCGCATGGTGAACGGCGCCGACGCGGGCCCGCGCGATTTCCACTACATGCGGCGCGTGGCCGAGGACAAGGGCTTCGACGTGACGATCACCGACGTCGCGGAGGCGTTCGTGACCATCGGCATCTGGGGGCCGAACGCGCGGGAGAACCTCTCGAAGGTCGTCGAAGACCCGGAGGCGCTGTCGAAGGAGAACTTCCCCTTCGCCGCCATCCGGCCGCTCAGGATCGCCGGGAAGGACGTGATGGCGTTCCGCATCTCCTATGTGGGCGAACAGGGCTGGGAGCTGCACATGGCCTATGGCGACGGCCTCGCGGTCTGGGACGCGCTGCGCGCGACCGGCGTGATGGCCGTGGGCGTCGAGACCTATGCCAACAGCCGGCGGCTGGAGAAGAGCCTGCGGTTGCAGAATTCCGACCTGCTGACCGAATACAACCTGCTCGAGGCCGATCTTGCACGGCCGAAGGTCAAGGAGGCCGACTTCCGCGGCAAGGCGAAGCATCTCGAGTACCGGGCGCGCGAGCATCAGCCGGCGATGCTCTGCACGCTGGTGATGACCGACAACGTCGATGCGAAGGGCGTCGCGCGCTATCCGGTCGGGACGCTGCCGGTGATCGATCCCGAGACCGGCGAGACGCTGGTCGACGCGCTCGGGCGGCGGTCGTTCACCACGTCGATCGCCTTCGGGCCGAGCGTGGGCAGGAACATTGCGCTTGCCTATCTGCCCTGGGAGTTCTGTCAGGAGGGGCGCAAGCTCGCGGTGCAATACTTCGGTGAGACCTATCCGGTCGAGGTCGCCGGCGTCGGCTACAAGCCGCTCTATGACCCGGAGAACACGAAGCCGCGGAGCTGACCGTCTCCCGCGACTAAATTGACTGCATACAATACGGCACACATGTAGGCAATCATCTCGCTTGCAAACTACCCGCAGTTGCATATAGGAAGGGCACGCTCGTCGTGCCCCTCCCAAGCCGGACCCAAGCCATGAGTGCGCACCCGATGGCCTCGCGAGGCCTGCTGCTGACTGCATCCGTCGGATGCGCGCTGACCGTGATCGACGCGAACCTCATCGGTATCGTGCTGCCGTCGATCGCCCGGGATTTCGGCGCGAGCTTCAGCGAAATCGCCTGGATGGTCAGCGCCTTCATGCTGAGCTTCAGCGCGCTGCTGCTGCCGGCGGGATCGGTCGCCGACCGCTATGGCCGGCGTAGGGTGTTTCTCGCGGGGATCGCCGCGTTCGGCTGCAGCGCGTTGCTCTGCGGCATCGCACCATCGGCACCCCTCCTCACCGCCGCGCGCGCGGTGCAGGGCGCGGCGGCGGCGTTCCTGCTCTCGCCCGCGCTGGCGATCCTCGGCAACGTCTATCACTCCGGGCCGGAACGCGATCGCGCCTGGGCGATCTGGGGCGCGATCATGGGGCTGACCATGCTCGCCTCGCCGCTCCTTGGCGGGGTCCTCGTCGGCTGGTTGGGCTGGCGCGCCGCATTCTTCGTCATGCTGCCGATCTGCGCCACGCTCGCGGCCGCGACGCTCGCGTATGTGGGCGAGTCGCGGAATCCGTCGGCGCGGCGGCTCGACTTCGCCGGCATCCTGCTCTTCGCCACGATGATGTTCGGCCTGACCTTCGGGCTGATCGGCGGGCAGAAGTATGGCTGGACCCACGGCGCCGTGCTGGCCGGCTTCGGGGTCGGCGTTGCGGCGCTGCTCGGCTTCATCGCGGCCGAGCGGGCGCAGGCGCAGCCGATGCTGGAACTGCGGCTCTTCCGCGACCGGCGCCTTGTGGGCGGGGTCTGGGCGATGTTCGCCTATGCGGCCTGCGTGCAGGTGATGGCCTCACTCCTGCCGCTGCTGCTGCAGAACGGCGCGGGCCTTGCACCGCTCATGGCGGGCGTGGCGATGCTGCCGTTCGGCATCACGATGTTCGCCTTTCCGCACGTCGGGCGGTTGCTGGCCGGGCGCCTTGCGACGCCGCAGATCCTGCTCATCGGCCTCGTCGCCGCAGGGCTTGGCGATGCGCTGGTCGGCTGGGGTGCCCACGCCGGAGCCCTCGGCCTCGTGTTCGCGGGAATGGCGGTGATCGGCGCCGGCGGCGGTCTGCTGAACGGCGAGACGCAGAAGGCGATCGTCGGGGCCATGCCGCGCGAGCTTTCCGGCATGAGCGCGGGCGTCAGCACCACCGCGCGCTTCTCCGGCGTACTGCTCGGCTTCGCGGGCCTGAGCGGGATTGCGGCCTTTTCGACGCAGCGCCTGCTTGCCGGCCAGCCGGACGGCTTTGCCAGCGCCGTCGTCGCGGGCGATCTCGACCGGGCGGGCGCCGGGTTGCCCGGGACCGCGCCCGAGGCGGCGCTGGCGCTGGCGCAGACCGCCTACATGGGCGGCTTCACCACGGCACTGCTCGGAGCGGCGGTACTGGCGGCAGTCTCCGCGGCGGCGGTGTGGCGGCTCACCCGAGCCAGGTCTGACCGGCCAGCGTATTCGACATGAAAAGCAGGCCGTCGCGCAGACGCTCGCGCGAGATGGCGCCGCCGAGGCAGACGCGGAGGTATTCACCCGGCGGTCCGGCAACGGTGAAGGCGTCGGACGGCATGAGGCCGATGTCGCGCCCGGCCATGCGGCCCATCAGTTCGGCACGGCCCGCCCCTTCCGGCAGGCGAAGCCAGAGGTTGAAGGCGACCGGGTCGCTCTCGAAGGTCAGGCCGGTGAGGACTTCGGCCGCGAGCGCCTGACGCGCAGCCGCCTCGGCCCGGATGAAGCCGCGGATGCGGTCGGCGGTGCCGTCCTCGATCCAGCGGGTGGCGAGCGCCGCGGTGATCGCCGACGGCATGACCGCCAGCGTCCGGATCGACTGGCCGAGCTGATAGGCGCCGCGACTGTCCGGCGCGACGGTGTAGGCGAGGCGCAGGCCCGCACCGATGCATTTCGCGAGACCGCCGATGTGCCACGCGAGCGAGGGCGCCAGCGCCGCGATCGGGACCGGCGGGCTCGGCGGCACGAAGCCGTAGGCGTCGTCCTCGACCAGCGGCAGACCGTGGCGGAGCAGCACCTCGGCGATCTCCGCGCGCCGTTCGGTCGGGATGGTGTGGGTGGTGGGGTTGCGCAGCGTCGGGTTGAGGTAGAGCGCCTTCGGGGCACGGTCGCGGATCGCCGCATCGAGGGCATCGGGCAGGATGCCGGCGGCATCCTCCGGCAGGCCGACGAGCCCGAGGCGGAGCTTTGCCGCGATGGAGCGCAGGCCGGGATAGGTCACCGCCTCGCAGAGCAGCACGTCGCCCGGGGCCGCCAGCGCCGAGAGAATGGCGCACATGGTCACATGGGCGCCGGGGGTGACGGCGATGCGGTCGGGGTCGGGCGCCAGCCCGCGCGCCGCAAGCCAGACGAGCGCGGCGGCCCGGTCCCGCTCGGCACCGGTCGGGGACTGGTAGCGCAGGAGTGGCACGAGATCGGCGGCGGTCGCGGCCAACCCGTCGCGCATGGCCGCGAGAAGCTCGGGGTCGTCGGGCTCGGGCGGCAGGTTCATCGCGAGATCCTGCTCGCGAGCGCGGCTCGGGTCAGCGGCGGGTACCGGCGCGGGCGCGGCTTCCGCCCGCACGAACGTGCCGCGACCAACGTGGCTCTCGACGAGACCGCGGGAGCGGGCTTCGATGTAGGCGCGCGAGATGGTGGTGAAATCGAGCCCGAGCCGCTCGGCGAGGCGGCGCTGCGGCGGCAGGCGGCCGCCGGGCGCGAGCAGTCCGGCGCGGATGTCGCGCGCGATCGCGTCGGCAATCTCGATGTAGCGGGGCTGGCCGTTCTGGGCGAGCTCCGGCGACCAGTTCAGCAATCCTGCCTCCACGGCTCGTCCTGCAGATTGTATGCAGGGGGGGCTGCAATCAATGCAAGCTCAATCGCCTCACGATGCATTGACTGCATATTGCATGGATTGATATTTGCAGCATTGAATGGCATATGGAACGGACAACCGAGAGAGGTGCCATGACCGACGCAAACGAACGCCCGACCGGGGAGGCCGTTCGCAACGGACTCCGCTGCCGCTGCCCCGCCTGTGGCGAAGGCAAGCTCTTCAGCTCATACCTCAAGGTCGCGCAGGACTGCCCCGCTTGCGGCGAGCCGCTGCATCACCACCGCGCCGACGACGGGCCGGCCTACGTCACGCTGCTGGTGGTCTGCCACATCGCGGGCTTCTCGCTCCTGCCGCTGCTCGGCTCCGGGCTCGCGCCATGGGCCGTTGCGCTGGTACTCTGCGGCCTCGCGGTGCCGCTCTGCCTCGCAATGCTGCCGCCGATCAAGGGCTTCTTCGTGGCGGTGCAGTGGTCGAAGCGGATGCACGGCTTCGGCGCCGTCGCACGCGCCTGACCGCACTCCCGCTCCCCCTGCCCTCCTGTTTCGGCCGCGCCCGATGACCCGCCGGCGGTGCTGATGCACCGGCGGGCCAGAGCGTACCTCAGGCCTTCGCCGGGTCCGAGACGTCGCTCACGTTCACACCCTCGAGCGCCTCGAGGATCGCAAAGCCGTTCGGATGCAGGTGCAGGATGTCGCCGCGATGCTCCGCGCCCTGCGCGAGCGCGAGCGCGCCGCCACCGGTCAGGCGCACGTCGCGCGCCTCCGGCGACAGATTGAAGATGCAGAGCACGTTGCCGCCGCGGGTAAACGCGAGGATCGGCTCGGAGACGTCAAAGAATGCCGTTGCGCCGCTCACCAGCTCGGGAGTGTCACGGCGGAGTCGGAGCATCTTGCGGTAGAATTCGAGCACCGAATCCGCCACCCCCGCCTGTCCGGCGACTGCCTGCGCGGCCTGCGCTTCCTTCACCGGCAGCCACGGGCGCCCGGTGGAGAAGCCCGCGCTCGGCGCGTTGGCGTCCCAGACCATCGGCGTCCGGCAGCCGTCGCGGCCGACCGGCTCGGGCCAGAAGTTGATGCCCTGCGGATCGGTGAGTTCGAAGAGTTCCAGCTCGGTCTCGGTCTGGCCAAGCTCCTCGCCCTGATAGAGGCAGATCGAGCCCTGGAACGAGAGCAGCATGGCGCCCGTGAGCTTTGCGAGTTCCTCCCGGCCGATGCCGTGGCGCGCCCAGCGACTGGCGTGGCGGTGCACGTCATGGTTCGAGAACGCCCATGTCGGCCAGCCCCGCGGCGCTCCCTCGAAGAAATCCTCGATCTGCTTGCGAAAGTGCGCGGCGGTGAAAGGAGCGCCGAGCATCTCGAAGGAATAGGCCATCTGGAGGCTGTTGCCGCTCGTGTACTCTCCCATCATGCGGATGGCGTGGTGACTCTCGCCCACCTCGCCGACCATCATGCGCCCGTCGTACTCGTCGAGAAGCGACCGCATCCGCTCGAGGAACGCGAGGTTCTCCGGCTGGTTCTTCGAGAAGATGTGGTACTGCATGTCATAGGGATTGGCCGCCGGCTCGGTCTTCACGCGGTAGTCGGCGGGATCGTCCCTGAGCAGCTTGTCGTGGAAGTAGAAGTTGACCGTATCGAGGCGGAAGCCATCGACACCGCGCTCCAGCCAGAAGCGCATCGTGCCGAGGAGCCAGTCCTGCACGTCGCGATTGTGGAAGTTGAAGTCCGGCTGCTCGGGCAGGAAGTTGTGGAAGTAGTACTGCCGCCGCCGCGTGTCCCACTGCCACGCCCCGCCGCCGAAGATCGACACCCAGTTGTTGGGCGGCGAGCCGTCGAGCTTCGGGTCGGCCCAGACGTACCAGTCGGCCTTCGGGTTGTCGCGGCTTGACCGGCTCTCCCGGAAGAACGGGTGCTGGTCGGAGGAATGCGAAAGCACCTGGTCGACAATGACCTTGAGGCCAAGCTCATGGGCGCGCGCGATCATCGCGTCGAAGTCGGCGAGCGTGCCGAAGGTCGGGTCGATGTCGGTGTAGTCCGACACGTCATACCCCATGTCCGCCATGGGCGAGGTGAAGATCGGGCTGAGCCAGATCGCGTCGACGCCGAGCCCGGCCACATAGTCGAGCCGCTCGGTGATGCCCTTCAGATCGCCGATCCCGTCGCCGGTCGTGTCCTGAAACGACCGAGGATAGATCTGATAGATCACCGCGCCACGCCACCAGTCCGCCATCTTCGCCCCCTGCTTCATCCGGCCGGCGCGACGTTAGTCAAACCGCTCCGAGGTGCAAGGGAGGCCCGGCCTTAAGCCCGCGTTAGCCTTCGCTGCCTCAAATCGGCCGGTAAACCCATTGCGTCATTCGAGGCAAGCATGAGCATTCTCAACGCGACCCAATCCATCGCGCCCCCCGCCGTGTCGGGGAGCCTGCGCCGGCAGTGCCTCTTCGCGGTCACGATCCTGCTTGTCGAGGACAGCCGCGCCGCCTCGGAGGCGATCCGGCTCTACGCGGCGGAGAGCGGCGCACGGGTACGGCGTGCCGACAGTCTTGGCGCCGCGAGCCGGCATCTCAGCGTCTACCGGCCGAACGTGGTCATCGTCGATCTCGGCCTGCCCGACGGTGACGGGATCGACCTGATCCGGCAACTTGCCTCAGCCTCGACGCCGCTCACCTCGATCGTGGCGATGAGCGGCCAGGACCGCACGACATGGCATGCGGAGGCGATGGCGGCCGGTGCGGCGGGCTGCCTCGAGAAGCCGATCGCGAGCCTGCGGACCTTTCAGGAGGCGGTGCTGGCGGTCCTGCCCGACGCCGAGAGCCGCCGACGCCCGGACGAGCGCGAGTTGCTGCTCTCGGGTCGTGCCACGGTGCGCGCCGCGCTCGATGAGGATCTTCGCCGGGCACAGGGGCTGCTCGCCGATGCATTGCCCGCCGGGGACGCCGATACGGTCGCCTACTGCGCGCAGTTCCTCCAGTCGGTCGGCGAGATGCTGGGCGATCTCGACCTGGCGGTCGTGGCACGCGGCGCTGGCACCGTCTCGGGCGCCGGCGAGCTTGCCCGGATCGTCGAGGCGCGACTCGAGCGCCGACCGGGCCAGTTCGTGGCGTGACGGTTCGTGACGTGACCGTTCGTGGTGTGCCCGTTCGTAGTGTCGCGGGGATGACGAACCTCCCGCCGCGCGCCGGTTTCGGTTTGTGCCGCGTCTCACGCCATCGTCATTCCGCCCGGCAATTGCGGCCTCTGGCGTGCCGGCAGGCTGGATCTGGCAGTGGAGGGCGGTTATGTGGCTGCCATGTCCGCGCGCCACATCAATCCGATCCTGAAGCTCGTCCTCGAGGTCGGCCCGATCGCCGTCTTCTTCCTCGCCTACCGCTTTGCGCCGATCCCCGACGGACTCGGCACCAGCGAACGGCAGCTCGAGCAGATTCTCTTCTCCACCAAGGTTTTCGTCCCGACAATTCTCGTCTCGCTGCTGGCGAGCTGGCTTCTCTCGGGGCGGCTGCCGAAGATGGCGGTCATCACCGCCGTCGTCGTCACGGTGTTCGGCGGGCTCACGCTCTTCTTGCGCGACGATACCTTCGTGAAGATGAAGCCGACGATCCTTTACGGGCTCTTCGCCGGCATCCTCGCCTTCGGCCTGCTCCGCGGCCAGAGCTACCTTCGCTACCTCATGGACGAGCTCATTCCCATGCGGGAAGAGGGCTGGATGAAGTTCACCGTGCGCTTCGTGGTGTTCTACCTAGCACTCGCCGTGTTGAACGAGATCGTCTGGCGGCAGTTCGGCACCGACCGGTGGGTCGACTTCCGCACCTTCGTCCTGCCGGTGGCGAATTTCCTCTTCATCATGGCGCAGGTGCCGCTGTTCCAGCGCTATGCGCTCGCTGATGGATCTCGGGACCACAGCGAATAATTTCTCAATCAGACGAGCTCTGGTCCACACGGGCGATTGCTGGTCGGAACGCACTGGGCTATCTTGCACAGTGAAATGAGGGCAGTCATGGCGCGTCGATCCCCTGAAGACATGGCGGAAGTGGTCGGCGGCCAAGCAACGCTGGAGCTTGGCCCCCTCGCGGATGCGCTCGGCTTCCACATTCGCATGGCGCAAACCGCCTCGTTCCGAGGCTTCCAGAGATCCGCGGGGATGAACTGGCTGAAGCCCGGGTGGTTCACCGTTTTATCACTCATCAATGACAACCCGGATATCACCGCGGTCGAGCTTGGCCGGGCCACGGGTCGGGACAAGTCGACGATGACGCCACTTCTGCGCGCGCTCGAAGGCCAGGGCCTGATCGCCCGGCTTGGCGTGCCCGAGGACCGGCGCCGCCATGCGCTGCGGCTGACCGGAGCGGGCACCGCGGCGCTGGCCCAGCTTGCCGTCCATGCCCGCCAGCATGAGGATTCGCTCGAGTCCCTCGCCGGCGCCGACAAGGCGGTGGTGATCCGCTTCCTGCAACGGGTGATGGCGACATACGATTGACCGATCCCGCCCTGTTCAGGTGGCGGGACAGGCAAGGCCCGGAAGCTCGACAAGGCGCGGCTTGGCATAGGCCACCTGCCGGATCACCCGGGGGCTGAGCAGGCCGATGCCAAAGAGCGGCTTGAAGTCGAAGTAGACCTCCGCCCCGATGATCGTCTGACCGCGACGGATGTCGAGGCCCGCCGGGAGCCTCGCTGCATTGGCGGGCCGGCCGATCTCGCTCGAAGCGGCATAGCCTCCCGCACTGGCGCACTGCCACGCGACGGTCGGCACATTGTCCGCGGTCGCCGACTGGACGCTCGTGATGATCGTCCTGCCCTCGCTGCGGAAGGCGAAGGGCTTCACCACCTGGTCGACGGCGAGAAAGACGTTGCCGATCGAGTTGGTCTCCCGGGGGTCGATGCGTGCGGTCAGGTCCGCGAGCGTGAAGGCTGCGCTCTGGAGCTTCTGGGTCAGGAGGATCAGCCGGCTCACGTCGATCGTGCCGACGATGAAGAGCACGAGAAGCGGCAGCATCAGCGCGAATTCGAGCGCCGAGACCCCGCGCTGGTCGCGCCGCAGGCGGGAAACGAACGAGCGGGCGCCCGTCTTGCCGCCGTTCAATTGCCACCCGCCGGCTTGAAGGGCTCGTTGCGCACGGCGACGCTGGACTGGTTCATGACGCTCTCCCCCATGAACTTGCGCAACATCGGCGTGACGATCCCCCAGGCGTAACTCAGACGATAGACCACGATCGCGCTCTCGCCGCCGAGCCCGGCCTTGCCCATGTCCGCGTCCCATTTGCCGTTGCCGTTCACGTCGGTGAACTTCTCGCCGGCGTCGTGGCGCTCGTTGTGGTTCTTGTCGATGAAGGGTTCCGGTTTGCCGATGTGGTCGAAGTCGTCGTAGACGAGGGTCTCGAGCGTGATCTTGTCAGGGTCGAGCAACCCGTAGGTGCGTTCCTCGACGATCCGCAGCAACTGATCCTTGCGGCCGACGCCATCACCTACAGTGATGCCGTAGCGCGAAGATTCAAGAACCGCCGATTCGATCGTCGAGCGGATGAAGAGCGCAATCCCCGTCTCGATCGAGCCGAGTGCGAAAAGCAGGAGCAACGGCAGGATCAGGGCGAACTCCACCGCAGTCGCGCCAGCCTCGCTGCGCCGGAGGGTGGCAGGCCGCGTCATTTCACGATCCTGAGGTTGGCAAGCTGGCCGCCGATCGACCGGAAGGCCCGGTTGAGATCTCCGGCCTTCGGCGCGTAGAAGTACTTCCCCGGATCGGATGCGCACCGCTCGAAGGAGACCTGGGTCTCTGGGCTCGGCGTCTCGCTGAAGACCACCGAGTAGATCTCGATGCCATTCGCCTTCATCGCGTTGCAGGTGGTTTCGAGCCGGGCGTTCAGGACCGGGATGCCGTCCCAGTAGTTCGGTTTGGCGAGGCCGACCGGCCCGGGCGCGTTGACGCGGCCGTAGGCGGTGTAGTCGGACGGCGTTCTCGGGTCGCCGGGGCTGCCGGGGATTTCGGTGCTGGGCGGCAGATCGTAGAAGTAGTTGTCGCCGTCCGTCATGAGCACGACGACCTTCTCGATGTCCTTCTCGATGGCGCCGTCATAGTCGAGCGGCAGCCCTGGGTCGCCCCAGAGCCCGCGCCAGCGCGGAGAGATCGTGCGCCAGCCCCAGGTGAGCCCGAGATTGCTGGCCGTGCCGCCCCGCCGCCACGCCTGCATGTCATTGATCCCGGCCATGATCTGGGTCTTGGAGGCGGTGAGCGGGGTGATCTCCGTCGGGCAGGCGAGGTTCGGGCCCTTCGCGAGGGCATTTCCGCTGACGCTCGCGATGTTGGACGACACGATCGGCGGCCAGTTGTTGTCGGTAGACGTCTTTGGGTAGAGGTAGGAGGAAAGCTTCTCGATGGGCGGCGGCGTGTCATCCGTATCGTAGGGGAGCGGCTGCGCCATCACGCACCCCCTCCAGCCCTCGCTGCCGAAAGCGCCCGGGTTGCTGAAGACCTGATCGTTCGGCTTGAACAACGACAGGCGGTTCTTGCCGACCGACACCGTGGCCACGTAGGGGACAAGGCTCACCCAGACGTTTTCGACCGTCTCGGCCTGACCGAAGACGATGTCGATGAGATCGCGCGAGGCCTGCCGCGTGGCGTCGAGCTTGGTGCCAAGCTCCGGCCTCGCGGCCTCCACGAGATCGTACATCGACCCGGTGTTGTCGAGCACGAGCGCGAGTTCCACGCCCCTGGTCTGACGCTCGACCACGGTCGAGGCCGTTACCTGCATCTGGTTCTGCCCGAAGATCTTCATGAAGTACGTGGGCCGCTCGGCGCGGGCGGACACCGTCACGAAGTGCGCGGTCGGGTCGAGTTCGAAACTGAAATCGGTGATGACCGCGCCGCCGCCGGCGCCGAAATTCGCATCGAAGTAGTCACGCGCCACCGCCTCGGCATCGGGGTCGAGCGCATCGCGTCCGGCAGCGAGGGCGGCTGCGTCCAGGGATTTCGAAAGGCGGGCGCGCAGCAGATAGCCGACGGCGGAATCAACCGCGAGGCCGACGCCACCCACGAGCGGCACCAGGGCGATCGCAAGAAACACCGCCGCGACGCCGCGCCTGTCGGCGACGAGACGCCGGAGGCTGGCGAAAGCACGGGAGATCCACGAGGTGACGGGCATTCGACGGCTCCGGTTCCGTATCCGGCGCCAATGTCGCTCCCCGTTGGTCAATCATTGGTTACGGGCGTGCCTCATTCCGGCGCAATTCTCCGGAAAAGTGGCATTAACCACGGGCTTCGGTCGCGTTGGGTCATGCGCACCTTCCGACGTAAGGTGGCGACCAAGGGATCATCGCGCGAGGAAGGAAAGTGGAAAACCGGCGGGTACATCAGCGCGCTCGCGTCCTCAGGCGGGCGAAGATCGTCTTTCATCGGGGGTACAACGCCGTCGATTGCGTGGTGCTCGACCTCTCGCCCGGCGGCGCCCGGCTGAAGATCGGCGCGCTTCTCGGCCTGCCGGACCAGTTCGAGCTGCGCATCGAGAACGGTCCGGTCTATGCGGCCACCGTCCGCTATCGCCTGCCGGAGGTCACAGGCGTCCGATTCATGACAACCTGACCTCAGGCAAGGAGCGGCGCGGCCGTCGTGAAGATACCGCCCGCGGCAATGGCCAGCGCGTAGGGCAGCCCGTCGGACGGGGCGCGGGGCCCGAGGAACCGCCAGGTCAGATAGACCACCGCCAGCACCCCGCCCGCGAGCACCGTTGCAAGGAGATATCCCCCGAGCCCCGCCGCGCCGATCCAGAGCGCCCCGGCCGCGAGCAACTTCGCATCACCGCCGCCGACGATGCGGGCCGCAAAGGCCAGCGCGCCCATCCCGAAGACACCGGCCGCCGCGACCACATCGAGGCTCGCGGGGCCGAAGCCTCCCCCTGTCGCGAGCCCGAGGCCGATGCGGGCAAGCCCGACGATCGCGAGCGCCACGACGACCGGGTTCGGAATCGTCCGTCGGGCGGCATCGGACACCGCCGCCGCGAGGAACAGCACGATCGCCGCACCTGAGAGAATGCTCGCCATGGCGGCCTCCAATGCTGGCCGGGTTGGCCCGACGCGACGCTCGCAGGCAGGCGCTAATCGATTGTTAACGCCGGGCGGGTTTCAGTGCCGCCGGGCGAGGGGGAGAGGAGACGACGCGCGATGCGGCACCGCTTCAAACCCTGTCCGGGGATCCTCGCGGGCCTCGCGGCCGCCTCGATCCTCTCCGCCTGCTCCAGCGGGTTCGGTGGCTTCGGGGTCGGAGGAGGCGGAGGTGCCTCGCCAACGCGCCTTGCCGAGCGCTCCGCCGACGCCGGCGACTTCCAGACCGCCGCCACGCTCTACCAGCAGGCGTTCGACCGCGACCCGAATTCCGTCGAGGCGCTCGTCGGCCTCGGTCGCGCCTACGCGGGGCTTGGCCAGTTCTCCCGCGCAGGGCAGGCACTCACCGAGGCAAACCGTCGCCGGCCCCGCGACCCTGACGTGCTTCTCGAGCTCGCCCGCACCGAGCTCGGCGCCGGTCGTCCGCAAGCAGCACTCGCAAACCTCGACGTCGCACTGGCGCGCCGGCCGAACGATATCCGGCTGCTCACCGGCCGGGGGATCGCCCTGGACCGGCTGAACCGCCACAGTGAGGCGCAGGCGACCTATCGCACCGGCCTGCAGCACGACCCGACAGACTTCGCGCTGCTTTCGAACCTCGGCCTTTCGCTCGGGCTGTCCGGGCAACCGACGGCGGGCATCACCATCCTGAAGGAGCTCGTCCGCGACCCGGCCGCGACCTCGAACACCCGCGGCAACCTCGCCCTCCTTCTCGGCCTCGCCGGGCGCGAGAAGGAAGCGCGGTCGGTGCTCGCCACGGACCTTTCTGCCTCGGATGTGAGCAACAACCTCGCCTACTACCGCGAACTGCGCACCATGCTCGCGAATGGCCGTCCGATCGGCAGTTTCGAATCGGCTGCGGCCGGCTCGCGGCCGGCTGGCAAGGCCGTACCGGCCTCGGCGCCGAAGCCCGCGAAGACGGTGATCCCGGAGACCCCGACCGCACCCGCGGTGACGACCGAAATCACGAGCGCGGCAGGCACCGTGACCGCATCCGGCGGCTTCAGCCCCGCCGCGGGCGGCGTCACAGATCCGCCATCCCCCGTCGGCATTGCCGCCGGGGGCCCGCAGTAGGCCGCGGTGCCATCCCCGCCCCGTGGCGGGACGGCCCCCACCGACCTCTCGCGGCCGGCACCCCGGCCGCCGGACCACCGCCGACTCGCGACTACCTCTCTCCGCGCGGCCCTCCCCAAACGCCTTTGCCGCAGCCGCCCGCTCCCACTGGGCCATCGAGAACATCCCGGGTGCTCGACGTCACCTTCGACGAGGACGCCGCGCGAAACCGCGTCGACAACGGCCCCGAGAGCCTCGCAATCTTCCGATGCCTCACCCTCAACCTGCTGCGCGCCGCAAGGCCGAAGCTCGGCGCCTCCGGGAAACGAAAGCGATCAGGATGGTCCGACGACTTCGCAAGACCCATCATCGGCCAAATGCGATAGCTTTGGACGAACCGTCGTCACCTCTTGCCAATCCCGCCGATCGCCTATACCTCCATTCCCCGTGCCGCCTTAGCTCAGTTGGTTAGAGCACCAGATTGTGGATCTGGGGGTCCCCCGTTCAAGCCGGGGAGGCGGTACCATCAACCTCTCTGTGGAAGCGCCCGTTCGCGCTCATGTTTCCGTCGGTCGCAACAGCGACGCCGGCCGCCGCCACCGCGACGAGAACCTCACCAGGCCCCGGCTCCGCAACCGGCCGGACCCGACGCTCCGGCACATCCGGCCCCCTGCCCGTGCGAACTCGACGACCGCGGCAGTGCGCTGTCCCGTTGCGGCGGCAAGGCCCATCGTGATTTCCTTCCCGTGGGGTTCGTCTTGTTGCGCCCCGTCTGCCCGGCTCGGGGCCGATCGGGGAGGCCGGACGGCCAGGGCGTCCGCCCAGGCGGACTCGACACGCGCCCCGCCGGGAGTAGGCTCGTCCCGACCCACAGACCTGAGGCCGCTCAGTGAGGCTTTTCGAATTCGACGCGGAGATCGACGGAGCGCCAGAGGCGCCGCCGCTCCTGATGGTTCACGGGCTGCTCACAAGCCGGCGCCAGTGGCTCCCCAATGTCGAGCGCCTGTCCCGACACTTCCGGCTGATCCGTGTGGACCTTCCCGCCCATGGCGACGCGGCGCCCGGTGCCGACCCGGCCGCGCTCTCGCCCGCCCGGCTGGTGGACGGGCTCGACCGGCTGCGGGCGCGGCTCGGGATCGGGCGCTGGATGCTCTGCGGCCAGAGCGCCGGCGCGGCCCTCACCCTGCGCTACGCGCTGGACTATCCCTCCCGGGTGGCGGCGCAGATTTTCACCAATGCCAATGCAGTGATCCACCCCAGCCCCGACGAGGCGTACCTCGCGACCCACACGGCTCGCGTCGCTCGACTGCGGAACCCGGCCCGCAACGGGCTCGATCGAGAGGCGATCCACCCGAGGCACGCCAGACGCTTCCCCGCACCGATCCGCGAGACGCTGGTGGCAGAGGTGGCGCGCATGGACCCGGCCGCCTTCGCTGACTTTCTCGACGCGCTGATGCCGAGGGTCAGCCTGCGCTACCAGTTGCCCCGGCTCACGGTGCCGACGCTGCTGATCAACGGCCGCCACGAGCACCGGTTTCAGCCGCTGCGGAACTGGATCGAGACGAACGTTCCGATGATCGGGATCGTCGATCTCGATGGCGGACACTCGATCAATATCGAGAACGCCGAGGGCTTCGACGCGGCCGCGCTGCACTTTCTGGAGCCCTATGCCGAAGCCTTGGCGCAAGTGGCCGAAAGCCAGGCGGTGTCGCTCCGACAGAACGGCGACCAGTGGCTCCTTCCGGACCAGCCGTGAATTGCAGTCGGGCAACTCGGATATGCCGGCCACGAAAGCCCATGTCGAGCATGCCGGCGCGAAGCTGCATCACCGTGTCGCGGGCGGAGCCCTCCGGGATTTCGACCTCGGAGCCGGGATGGCTTTCCCGATACGGCTCAACTCGGCGAGGAAGCTGCGCGGGATCAGATGTCTGGCGACGGCGAGAGTCCGGATCAGCGATGCGAGGGGAGGCGCGACCAGAGCGCGGTCGGCGCTCCCCACGATCCGTGAAAGGGAAGAGCAGGTTCGGTTTCCACCACTGTCCGATTTCGTGGACAAATACCTCAAAAGCCCTTTTGGGGTGTGGAATCCACCCGCAAGGAAACGAGAATACGCGACATCAGCTTTCTCGCTCGACATGTGCTTTGAATGCAGCGATTTGCATTTTCCAGAGTTGTTCGGTTGCTCCAACCATACTTTCAGACTTGCCATTGGCAGCTATTCAATACCGGCCTTCAATTTTCAAGCCACTCGCCTGCTCGGCTTGCTGTCGGGATACGTGGCGCACTGTTTGCTCGAAGGTCCAGACATGACCCTCGGGATCACGAACCCGATAGGTTCGATCACCGTAGAATTGCTCGGCAGGCTCCTGCAAAATCTCTGCGCCCAACCGCCTCACTCGTTCATAATGGTCATCAATTCCATCAGCGAGTTGAACGTGAATGTTCTGCGTGTTCTTTCCGCCAACCGACGCGGGCGACGCAATATAGTCAGCCCATTCCGAGCCGATCATGACATAGCCATCGCCGAACTGCATTTGCGCGTAAGCGAGGTTGCCATCGTTGTCCGTGATGACGATGGCGCGCTCGAAACCGAAGGCCTTCTCCAACCATTCAAGTGCTGCCCAAGGGTCACGGTAATAAACACCAGAGCCGAAGCTCGGGCGACGCGACGAACCTGTCATGGCAATATCCTTCTCTTCATAGTGAAATATTCACTACTCAGAGAAGGATATGTCAAACCGCCAGATGGCTGCTCTGCCGCCCTCGCCGACGCGCCTCAATGCGCCGCCGGCCTGCCCCTCAGGCGGTTCAGGACCGGCAGGACGACGGCGTTCTTCAACCCGAAGACCACAAGCCCGAAACCCACACCGACGATCATGCCGGCGACGGTCTTGGCCGCCCAGCCGGCAATGCCTCCGGCGAGGTGATCCGCCGCTTCGCTCACGTCATGCACCGTCTCTTCCGGCGCGTGCCAGCCGAGCGCGGCGAGCCCGTGGATGATGACTTCGCCACCCACCCAGAGCATGGCGAAGGTTCCGACGGTCGCGAGCAGTTGCAAAAAGCCCGGCATCACCCACACGAGGCCGCGGCCAATCGCGCGCAGCGCCGCGCCCGCCGCCCCGCCACGGCGGTTCTGCGCCAGTGCAAGCCCGACATCGTCGGCCTTCACGATGATCGCCACTGCCCCATAGACCGCGCCGGTCAGGAAGAGACCGATGACCGCGAGCACCGCCGCCTTGTTGAAGAGCGGTGCGGCCACCGGCAGCGTCGCGAGCGAGATCGCCATGATCTCGGCCGAGAGGATCAGGTCGGTGCGGATCGCGCCCTTCACGGTCGCGTCCTCGCTCGCCTGGACGGCAGCTGCCGCCTCGCCTTCGCCGCCCGAGCCGGCGTGCTTCTCGCCTGGCGCGGCGGCCGGTCCATGCGGCTCCACGAACCCTAACATCTCGAGAAGCTTCAAGGCTCCCTCGTAGCCAAGAAAGCCGCCGCCGAGCATCAGGAGTGGCGTGATTGCCTGAGGCAGGAAGACCGAGAGAACGAGGGCCACCGGCAAGAGGACAAGCAGCTTGTTGCGGATGGAACCCATGGCGATGCGCATCACCACCGGCAGCTCCCGCTGCGCGGCAATGCCGACGACATAGCGCGGGGTCACCGCCGCATCGTCGATTACCACACCGGCAGACTTGGCGCTGGCCTTGGCAACCTGCGTCGGCAGGTCGTCGAGCGAAACCGCCGCCTGCCGCGCGATCAACGCCACATCATCCAGCAGCGCGAGAAGTCCCTGACTCACGTGAGCACCCTTTCATCGACCGGCAACAGGCCGTCCGACAAGATTGGCTCCCGCGCCGGCCGTCAAACCGCTTTTCGTGCCAACGCAGAGAACCGCCGACTTGTGCCGTCGCTTCCCTCTTTCGGGACGCGTCGGGGAGTTCAGCGGGCGGTGTAGCCGCCATCGACCGGCAGGACGGTGCCGGTGATGAACGAGGCCCGATCGCCCAGAAGATAACAGACCGCATCCGCGATCTCGTCCGGGCCTGCCATCCGGTTCATGGGGTGGCGCTCGATGATCGAGGTGCGTTCGGCCGCGCCGCGGTCGTCCAGAAGCGGCGTGTCCACATAGCCCGGCGCCACCGCGTTCACCCGGATGCCCTGAGTGGCGTAGTCGAGTGCCGCAACCCTGGTCAGGCCGATGACACCGTGTTTCGCCGCGGAATAGGCGGCGATCCCGGGCACGCCCACGAGGCCGGTCAGCGACGACGTGTTGACGATGGACCCGCCGCCGTTGCGCAGGAGGACCGGGATTTCGGCCTGCAGGCAGTTGAAGACGCCCCCGAGGTTCACCGCCAGATGCCGGTTCCAGTCGTCGGCAGGGATGTCGGCGAGCGGAATGCGCGCGGTGACGATGCCGGCATTGTTCGCGCAGAGCGTCAGGGGCCCGAGCGCTTCCTCGGCCGCCGCGACCGCCGCGCTGACCGATGCCGCGTCGGCGACATCGACTTCGATGGCCTCGGCGCTTCCGCCGGCATCGGCCAGTTCATCCGCGAGGCGCTTCGCCGCGACAGCGTCGCGGTCGCAGATCGCCACGCGAGCCCCAGCCTCCACCAGACCACGGCAGATCGCCGCTCCGATCCCGGAGGCGCCGCCCGTGACCAGCGCAACGCGTCCGGCCAGCCCGTCCGTCCTGCCCAATTCGATGTCCCCTCCCGTCCGCACCCGTCAGGCCGCCGCCCTCCGGCGGCGCAAGAGTCCTAGAATGAGCGGCGACGACCAGATCAGCAGCGTCGCCACCCCGAGGCCCGCCGCAATCGGTCTCTCGAAGAACGCGAGCAGGTTGCCATCGTTGCGGATCATCGTTGTGATGAAGTTGTCCTCGACCATCCCGCCGAGCACGATCCCGAGGATACAAGGTGCAAGCGGGATACCGTTCTCCTCCATGAAGAAGCCCAACACCCCGAACGCCAGCATGACGCCGACGTTGAAGACCGCGTTGTTGCTGGCAAAGGCGCCGACGACGCAGAATGCGAGGATGAGCGGCATCAGCACCCGGCGTGGCATCTTCAGGATCGGGCGGCTCATCATGATCGCGGCGTAGCCGAGCGGCACCATCAGGATGTTCGCGAGGATGAAGATGATGAAGACGGCGTAGATGTTCTCCGGCTGGAAGATGAACAGCGTCGGCCCGGGGTTCAGCCCGTGCAGGAAGAGGACACCGATGACGATCGCGGTGATGGTGTCGCCGGGAATGCCGAAGACGAGCGCCGGAACCCATGCCGAACCAAGCGCGGAGTTGTTGGCCGAGCCCGCCGCGACGATGCCTTCAAGGTTGCCGGTGCCGTACTTCTCCGGGTGCTTCGACAGGCGCCGGCTGACCGCGTAGGCGATCCACGCCGCCAGATCGGCGCCCGCGCCCGGCAGCGCCCCGACCGCGACGCCGACGACGTTGCCCTGCACTTGCTGCGGCCAGTACTTGCGGAACATCGGCCCCCAGCCGCGCAGCGGGTTGCCGAGGCGCACCTGCGGCAGCGTCTGGCTCGCCATGCCCTGCGTGGCATTGCGCAGGACTTCCGAGATCGCGAAGAGCCCGATCATCGCCGCGATGAAATCGACACCGCCCAGCAGCTCGGTGCTGCCGAAGGTGAAGCGCGGCACCGCGGCCGGGTTGTCGAGCCCCACCGTCGCGACGAGAAGGCCGATGAGCAGGCTGAGGATGCCCTTCACCGGACGGCCCGAGCCGATGAAGGCCGCGCAGGTCAGGCCCAGCGTCGCCATCCAGAAGTATTCCGGCGCCGAGAACTTCAGCGCGATTTCCGCGAGATAGGGCGCGGTCAGGATCAGCACCGCGGTCCCGACGAGCCCGCCGAACGCCGAGAAGAGCAGGTTCGCCGCCATCGCGGTTTCCGCCTCGCCCTTCAGCGTCATGCGGTAGGCCTCTTCCGTGTACGCGGCCGAGGCCGGCGTGCCCGGAATGCGCAAGAGCGTCGAGGGGATGTCGCCGGCGAAGATCGCCATGGCGGAGGCGGTCACCATGGCGCCGACCGCGGGGATCGGATCCATGAAGAAGGTGAGCGGCACGAGCAGCGCCATGGCCATCGTCGCGGTCAGTCCGGGGATCGCGCCCACGAAGAGCCCGAAGGCGGAGGCGAGAAGCAGGGTCACGAGGACATCGACGCGGAAGACGAGGCCAGCGGCGAGAGCGATTGCGTCCATCGTCACCACCACCGGATGGGGGCGAGAAGCCCGGCAGGGAGTGGCACCAGCAGGAGCCTTCCGAAGATGTAGTTCATGATCAATGGCGTAGCGATCGCGATCGCGAGAGAGGTCTTCCAGCTCACGCCGAACCGGCGGAGCAGCGCGAAGAGGACCCCCGCGGTTGTCAGGATGAAGCCCAGCGGCCGCCAGGCGAGGATCCAGACGATGATCGCCGTGATGACCGAGAGAAAGTCGATCACCCGGCGCGGCTCTCCGAGCCACGCCTGCCACTCGACGATCGGCGCCCGCTCTCGCAGCCCGGAGCCGATCAGCACGGCGCCGCAGCCGGCGAGGCCCGTGGCGATGAGCAGGGGAAAGGTACTCGCTCCGTAGTCCTGGCCGGGGACGGCGGGAAAGCCCCATGCAATGGCGGCGACGACGGCCGCGACGAGGAGAAGGATGCAGCCGAGGAGCGCATCGTTGAGACGCATGAGACGCCTTCCTGGTCTGGAGGAGGGAAGCGGACGGTCAGGGGCGGCCGCCCGCAGCTGGGGTCCGGTAGTTACTTGGCGAGGCCGACCTCTTTCATGACCGCGCCGAGGCTCTCGTTGCTCTCAGCCATGAAGGTTCCGAACGCTTCGCCAGACGCCCACTGCCGGCCGAAGCCCTGCTTGGACATGAAGTCGGCGTATTCGCTGCTGTTGTAGACCTTTTCCAGCGCCGGGATGAGCCTGGCCGCCACCTCGTCGGGCACGCCCTTCGGCGCGACGATGCCGCGCCATGCGCCGATGTCCCAGCTCACACCCGCGACGTCCTGCGTGGTCGGCACGTCGGGGAACGCCTCGTTCGGCTTGCTCGACATGACCGCGAGCGACCGGACGCGGCCGGCGTCGATGAGCGCGCGCGCCTCGGGGATCGAGCAGGGAACAAGGTCGACGCCGCCCGCCATGAGATCCTGCAGGCCGGGTGCGGCGCCCTCGCTCGGCACCCAGCGGACCGCGCCGGGCTCGAGACCGAGCTTCGAGAGGAACCCCGCGATCGCGAGATGCCAGATCCCGCCCTGCCCGGTGCCGGAGGCGGTGAGGGTCCCCGGGTTCGCCTTGATCGCCTCGATGAGCGCCGGCAGGTCGGCCCAGTCCGCGTCCTCGCGGACATTCACCGATGCGGGATCGAAGTTCATGAGCGCGAGGGGCGTATAGTCCGCCGAGGTGAGCTCGGTCAGGCCCTGCCAGTGCATCATGCCGATCTCGACCGTGGCGAGGCCGATGGTGTAACCGTCGGGGTCCGCCTCGGCGATCGCCGAGTGACCGACGACGCCGGAGCCCCCGGTGCGGTTGACCACGTTGATCGGCTGGCCAAGCTCCTGCTCCAGCAGCGAGCCGACGATGCGGGCCGTCGAATCGGTCCCGCCGCCCGCGCCCCACGGCACGATCAGCGTGATGGGGCGGTCAGGATAACCCTGCGCCGTGGCGGCGCCCGCCAGTGTCGTCACCGCGCCAAGCGCGATGCCGGCGGCAAGCAGCGCGCGCCGGTGTATGTGAGTTCCGAGCATGAGATCCTCCCTTGAGCCTTGGTTCACCGGACGGTCTGGCGCCGCCTGCCCCAAAACGTGACTCGTGCGGACTGTTCAAGTCAACGAATAATTCCCGCATCGACTTGTCTCCGCCGACGACAACCACAAGTAAATCGCACGAAGATTGGCGCCGAAGACCTGATGATCTACGGGCGTTTCGGGGCCGCTCCGGGCGGCGAAATCCGGCTTTCATGACGGCCCCGGAGGGAGGGCCATAAACCGGCATCCTTCTCGATCCGGGAAGCCCGCGGCGATCTCGCCGGTGCCCTCCCTCTATCGGGGTCGGCGCAGCCCGTCGGGGATGTCGTCGCCGCCGATCACCTCCCGGACCATCGCATCGAGACGATGGGGGATGAAGCGATCGGCGGCGAGGCGATTTTCGGTCGCCGGGAACGACTGCCTCCAGGCTGGGCTCACGTGATGAGATACCCCCCGTCGATGACGAGGACGGCGCCGTTGACGAAGCTCGCGAGCGGCGAGGCGAGGAAGACGACGCCGTTCGCGACCTCGGCCGGCTCGCCCCAGCGCCCCATGGGCGTCCGCGCGAGAATCGGCCCGTTCCGCGCCGGATCGCCGCGCAGGTCGGCGGTGAGCGGTGTGGCGATCCACCCCGGCGCGACGGCGTTCACCCGGATGCCGTCGCCGGCACAGGCGATGGCCAGCGACTTCGTGAGTTGGGCGATACCGCCCTTCGACGCGGAGTAGCCCGGCACCAGCCCGCCGCCGAAGAACGCGAGCATCGATGCGGTGTTGACGATCGAGCCGCCGGTCTCCTTCAGGCGCGGCCGCGCCGCGGCGCAGGCCCGCATGGAGCCGTTGAGGTTGATGTCGACGACATCGGCGAAGACCGCCGGCTCAAGCTCGCTGCCCCGGCGGATGACACCGGCGCAGTTCACCAGCACGTCGAGCCGCGCGGGCCCGTCCACCACCGCACTGACAGCGGCGCCGTCGCGAACGTCGAGGCGCTCGAAGCGAATACTCCCCCCCTCCACTCGCGCCGCGGCGACCTCCGCGTCGGTCGCCCCGGTGGCGAGGACATCGGCGCCGAGGCGGGCGAAGGCGCCGGCGACGGCCCGGCCGATGCCGGACGTGCCGCCGGTGACGAGCACCTGCCGCCCGGAGAAGAGATCGGGCCGCAGGGCGGAGAGGGCGTCAGCGAATGAACTGGTCGACATAGTCGGCTCCGAGACCCACCCTGTCATAGTGCGCGCGACAGAGGTCGATCTTGGTGAAGACGTCCTCGAACCCGAGCGGATCGCCCCAGGGATCGACGTAGTACATGATGCCGTTCACCTGAAAGTAGGTGATCATCTCCTCCACGTCGTCGGGCACCACCAGGGTGTGGGTCTCGCCCGGCGGCTCGAAGACGTAGCTGCCCTCGGTCGCCACCCAGTCGTGTTCGAGATAGTGCCAGCGCCCCTTGAGCACATAGCCGTGCACCGCCTGCGGGTGCCTGTGGCGCGAGAGCACGCCCGACTTCCGCACCTTGAGCAGGTTCATCCAGTAGCCCTGCGAGCGGTTGAGGCAGAGCGGGCGGAACCAGACGTTTTCGCCCTGCGGCACCCAGATGCGGTCATCACTCGGGATGGCGTCCGGGACCACCAGATCGGGCAGAGTCTCCCTGGGCATCGGATGCTGGTAGGGCATCCGCGGGTTCGGGTCGGCTCGCATGGGGGGCATGGCTACGATCCTTTGGTCACTGAACGGGCTGCAGGGAGGGCCGGGACCCGGACTCGGCATGCCCGGCCCCGGCGCGGGGCGCCCGGCCGAGCATGAACTCCGCCGCCTTCTCGGCGACGACGAGCACGGTGGAATTGGTGTTGCCGCTGATGATCGCCGGCATCACCGAGGCATCGACCACCCGAAGCGCGTCGATCCCCCGGAGGCGCAGGTCGGTGGTAACGACCGCCTCCGGGTCGCCCTCGACCCCCATGCGGGCGGTGCCGCAGGGGTGGTACACCGTCTTCACGAAGCGTCGGGCATGGGCGGCGAGATCCGCGTCGGACTGCACGGCCGGTCCGGGCAGGACCTCGCGGTCGATCATGCCGGCGAGCGGCGCCTGCGCGAGGATCTCGCGGGCACGCCGGATCCCGCCGATCGAGAGGCGCAGGTCCTCCGGGTCGGCGAGATAGTTCGGATCGACCAGCGGCTGGTCGCCCGGGTTCGCCGAGGCAAGCCGGATCGAGCCCTTCGACAACGGTCGCTCCACGCAGGAGTTGAGCGTGATCCCCGGGCCGGTGGTGATGTCGGTCACGTCCTTGTCGAGATAGACGCTCGGCACGCAGAACTGCTGGATCGAGGGGTTAGCGCCGAGGTCGTCGGGATCGAAGAAGGCCCCCGCCTCGACACCGTTCGAGACCACCGGCCCGCTGCGGTTCACCAGAAACTCAAGGCCATTGCGCATCTGGCGATAGCCGCGATCGTGGCCAAAGTAGCCGTAGGGGCCGTTGCAGAGTGCCACCACCGGTGTCTCGGTATGGTCCTGCAGGTTCGCCCCCACGCCCGGCTGGTCGACGATCGCGTCGATGCCGTGCTCCTTCAGATGCGCCGCCGGGCCGATGCCCGACAGCATCAGGATTTTCGGCGTGGCGATGGCGCCCGCCGCCATCACGACCTCGGTTGCCGCGCGCGCCTCGCGGATCTCGTTGCCCTCGCGGTAGCGCACTCCCACCGCCCTGCCCCTCTCGATGATGACCGAGAGCACCAGCGCGCCGGTCTTCAGCGTGATGCGCCCGGTTGCCATCGCCGGCCGCAGGAAGGCGTCCGACGCCGAGCAGCGCCGGCCGTTTCGCGCGGTGATCTGCCACGTGCCGACGCCGCGCTGGCTCTCGCCGTTGAAGTCGGGGTTGTAGGGCAGCCCGATCCCCTGCGCCGCGAGCAGGAATGCGCGGGTGAGCTGGCAGGTATAGGCCTCGTCGGAGACCTTCCACGGGCCACCGATCCCGTGGAAACGGTCGTTCAGACGCTCATTGTCCTCCATGCCCGTGAAATAGGGCAGCAGCGCGTCATAGCCCCAGCCGGCGTCACCCGTCGCCTCGACCCACCTGTCGTAGTCGCCGCGCTGGCCGCGGATATAGACCATGGCGTTGACCGACGAGCCGCCGCCCAGCACCCGCCCCTGTGGCACGATCGGGGTGCGGCCGCCGAGGTGCGCCTGCGGGACCGACTTGTAGAACCACATGTAGCGCTCGACGCCGAGCAGCTTCACGTAGCCGGCGGGCATGCGGATCAGCGGATTCTGATCGTCGGGGCCGGCCTCGAGCAGCAACACGCGCGCGCCGGCCTCCGCGAGGCGGGCGGTCACGAGGCAGCCCGAGGAGCCACCACCGCAGACGATGTAGTCGTAGCCTTCGGCAGTCATGCAGCGATCTCCTCGTCTGCGGCAATGTTCGCCCCGGGAAGGCGCCGGGTGCCGATGGGGACCCTCGGCTCGCGTCCCGCCGGACGGACGGGGGGGCAGACGGGCGGGCGGCTGGGCGACTGGGCGACGATCGCGCGGCATGTGCCTCCCGCGTCGGCGACCCTCTGGTCCCGCGCCTCGCTGGGGGCGCGTCTCGCGGTCGGCGGCGGCGTCACTGCCCCGCCTTCCGGGCCACGGTGACCCCGGTCCGCGCACCGTCGAGGCCGAGAAACGCGGCCGTGTCCGGGTCGAGGGGGATGCCGCCGCGCGCGCGCTCGGCCTCGACCCGCCACTCCCGGTCGCCGGGCGCCATCACCGTCTCGCCCGCCCGCGCCGGTGCGGCGCGCAGGGCGGCGAGGTAGGTTTGCATTCCCGCCTCGAACACCGCCTGCCCGCCGAAGCGGTCCGGATCGATCGCGAGAACGAAATGCCCCATGCCGCGCGGCGTCTTCATGTCGTCACCACCGACCATGCGGATCATTTCATGATCGGCGACGGCGCCTTGCAGGATTGCGGAAAAGATCGTCGCGACCCCGGCGAGCGCCGCGCCCTTGAAGCCGAAGTCCGAGCCGCCGACCGGCAGCAGCATGCCGACCGCCTGTGGATCGGACGTCGGCACACCGCCTTCGTCCGCCGCCACGTCTTCGGGCAGCGTCAGGCCGAGCGAGCGGAACAGGGAGACGCGATTGAACGGAATCGACGAGGTCGCCATGTCGAGAAGCCACGGCCGCGCCCCGCCACTCGGCGCGGCAAATGCGAGCGGGTTCGTGCCGTGGAACGCCGTCGCCCCGCCATGGGGTGCGACAATGCTGTCGGCGTTGGTGGTGACGAACCCCACCATTCCCGCCCGGGCCGCCTCGATCGCGTAAGCACCGGCCGCGCCGAAATGCGACGAGCGCACGACCCCGACGGCGCCGACGCCCGCCTCGCGCGCGAGCGCCACCGCCACATCCATCGCGCGATAGGCCGCATGGTGGCCGAGGCCGTCGCCGCCATCGACGACAGCGGCTGCGGCGGCGCGGCGCTCCACGCAGAGCTGCGGATCGCCCGCCAGCCGCCCGCTGCGCAGAACGGTGCAATAGTGTTCGACGAGCCGCGCCCCGTGGCTGTCCACGCCGATCCTGGAGGCATGCATCAGCGCCCGCACCGCCGATGCCGCGGACCCGGCCGACGCTCCCGCGTCGAGCAGCGCGCCGTTCAGGCGATCGGCGAGAACCTGCGCAGGGACCCTGATCGAGTCCTTCATTCGGCCTCCCCCCAAGCTTTGCAGTTGAGGTTGGCGTATCATATCTGATATCTCAGTCAATGAATTTCCCGGCGTGCTGCCGGGGCAACGGAGGTGGAACGAGAATGACGGCCCTCGAGCGCGGCCCTTCCCTGACCGAACAGGCCGCTGAAGCCCTGCGCGCGCGGATCATTCGGGGCAGCCTCGAACTTGGGGAGCCGCTCTCGGAGATCACTCTCGCAGCCGAGCTTGGCGTCAGCAAGACGCCGGTGCGCGAGGCGCTCATGCAGCTGAAGCGCGACGGCCTCGTGGAGATCCGCCCGCAGCGGGGAACCTTCGTCTTCACCATGACCGCCGATCAGGTCCGCCAGCTCTCCGAACTCCGCGCGATCCTCGAAGCCGCCGCCTTCCGGCTCGCCATGGCGCGCCGTCGCGACGCACTCGTCGCCGCCTGGGCCGACATCGTCGCACGGATGCAGGCGGCCCTCGCGGAGGGAGATGCCGAAAGTTACCGCTCGCTCGACGGCGAGTTTCACCGCGTCCTCTTCGAGCTTGCCGAGAACCCCTACCTGCTGGAAGCCTTCGCCGGCATCTCCTTCCGGGTGCAGGCGCTGCGCAACCGGCTCTCACGCGACGGGGAGCTGAACCGCGCCTCCTACGCCGATCACGTGGAATTCCTCGAGCTTGCCCGCGCGGGTGATCTCGATGCGATCCTCACACTCGCAGCGCGGCACATCGACGGGACGCGCGACCACTACGTCGCGGACCTCGAAGGCGCGGCCGACCCGACCGAACCATCCTCGCGGCGGGCGCGCAGGCGCCTCGACGGGAACTGACCTTCCAGCCCCCAGGGAGCGATCGACATGGCCCGCGCCTTCGCCGGACCCGGAAAGTACATTCAGCGCAAGGGCGAGATCCGCGCGCTCGCGCAGCACGTGACGCCGCTCGGCAGCCGCGCCCTCGTCCTCGTCGACCCCGCCGTCGCCGACAGTCTGCAACCCGCGCTCGCCGCCGGGCTCGAAGGCGTCACCGTCCGCTTCGAGCGTTTCGGCGGCGAATGCACCCACGCCGAGATCGACCGGATCACCGCCGCCACGGCAACGCCCGGCAGCGCAGCGGAGGTGATTGTCGCGGTGGGCGGCGGCAAGACCATCGACACCGCCAAGGCGGCGGCGATCCGCACCGGCGCGCGCATGGTGATCGTGCCGACGATCGCCTCCACCGACGCCCCCTGCAGCGCGGTCGCCGTGGTCTATGACGCGCACGGCGTCTTCGCGGAAACGCTGCGCCTCTCCCGCAATCCCGACACCGTGGTGATGGACCCGGACGTCATCGCCGCCGCCCCGCCGCGCTTCTTCGCCGCCGGCATCGGCGATGCGCTCTCGACCTTCTTCGAGGCGCGCTCGAACGCGGAATCGCGCACCGACAACTACGTCGCGGGCGGATTTCCCCGGACGCTCGCCGGGCTGGCGATCGCCGAGACCTGTCAGGCGGTGCTGCGGCGCGACGGGATCAAGGCGATGATCGCCGTCCGCGCCGGGCTCTGCACCACGGCGGTCGAGAACATCATCGAGGCGAACACCCTGCTCTCCGGCCTCGGCTTCGAGAACTGCGGCTGCTCGGCGGCGCACGGCATCCACGACGCCCTCACCCGGCTCGACGAGACCCACGGGCTGCTGCACGGCGAGAAGGTCGCCTTCGGCACCCTCTGCCTGCTCATGCTGGAAAACCGCGATCCGGCGGAGATCGAGGAGACCATCCGCTTCTGCCGCGCCATCGGCCTGCCGACCCGCCTCGCGGATCTCGGCATCACCGAGGACGTGCCCGCGAAGATCGAACGCGTGGCGGCGGCCGCCCTCAAGAACCCCGGCGCCATCATCTACGCGACGCCTGTCACCTTGAGCGTGCCCCTGCTGCGCGACTCGATCCTCGCGCTCGACGCCTTTTCCGCAACGATCCGCTGACCTCCGAAGGACATCCCGATGGACGACGTCATCGCCACCTTCCGCCCCGGTCTCTTCGACGGCCAGACCGTTCTCGTCACCGGCGGCTCCAGCGGCATCGGCCTCGCGATCGCGCAGGGCTTCGCCCGCCTCGGGGGGAGCGTCATCGCCGTCGGAAGCTCCGCCACGAAGCTCGCGGCAAACCGCGCCGACCCGCCATGCGCCGGCATCCGCTTCGAGCAGGTCGACGTCCGCGATCCGGCGGCGATCACCGCCTTTGCGCGCGGGCTCGCCACGCTCGACGTGCTGGTGAACGCCGCCGGCATCGCGCGGCCGGAAGCCGAGTTCGAGGACGACACCTGGAACGAGGTGCTCGACGTCAACCTGACGAGCCAGATGCGCTTCGCCATGGCGACCCGGCCCCTCCTTGCCGCCTCGCAAGGCTCGATCATCAACGTCGCCTCGATGCTGAGCTATGTCACCGACGCCCTCGTCCCGGCCTATGGTGCCAGCAAGACCGGCGTTCTCGGTCTCACCCGCCACCTCGCCCACGCCTTCGGCCCCGAAGGCATCCGGGTGAACGCGATCGCGCCCGGCTACCACAAGACCGACATGACCCGCGGGCTCTGGACCGACCCTGAGCCCGCGGAGAAGATCGCCGCGCGCTCGGCCCTGAAGCGCTGGGGGACCGTCGACGATCTGGTGGGGACGGCGCTCTTTCTCGCCTCTCCGGCCGCCGGGTTCATCACCGGCGTCGACCTGCCGGTGGACGGCGGTTTCGTGGTGGGCGGCTTCTGATCCACGCGGCGCGCGGACGGGGGTCGGCGATTTTCTTTGCCTCACCCCGCCGTGCTCGCGCTATCACTGTCGCGGGAACAAGCGTCCGGGGAGGCCAGCCCATGCACATGCCGTCGCATCGCGCCAACGAAACGGATGCCGACCCGCAGGAAACCCGCGAGTGGACCGATGCCCTCGCCTCGGTCCTCAGCACCGAGGGACCGGCACGGGCGCGCTACCTCCTGCGCCGGCTCGAAGACGTGGCGCGCGAGAGCGGCGCCTATGTCGGCAGCCAGCCCTATTCGGCCTATCGCAACACCATCCCCGTGGAGGCGCAGGGCCGCTACCCCGGGGATCTCGCCATCGAGGAGCGCCTCACCTCGATCATGCGCTGGAACGCGCTCGCCATGGTGGTGCGCGCCAACAAGGCCTACGGCGAGCTTGGCGGCCACGTGGCGAGCTATGCCTCCTGCGCCGAGATTTTCGAGGTCGGCTTCAACCACTTCTTCCGCGGCGCGGACTCACCCGAGGCCCCCGGCGGCGATCTCGTCTACTTCCAGCCGCATTCCGCCCCCGGCGTCTACGCCCGCGCCTTCCTCGAGGGGCGATTGAGCGAGACGCAACTCGCGAGCTACCGGCAGGAGGTCGGCGGCAACGGCCTCTGCTCCTACCCCCACCCGTGGCTCATGCCCGACTTCTGGCAGTTCCCGACCGGTTCCATGGGCATCGGCCCGCTGAACGCGGTCTATCAGGCCCGCCACATGCGCTACCTCGCTGCGCGCGGCCTCGCCGACACCGCCGGCCGCCGGGTCTGGGGCGTCTTCGGTGACGGCGAGATGGACGAGCCCGAGTCGATCGCCGGCCTCACCCTCGCGGCGCGCGAGCGGCTCGACAATCTGACCTTCATCGTCAACTGCAACCTCCAGCGCCTCGACGGCCCGGTCAGGGGCAACGGCCAGATCATCCAGGAGCTGGAGAGCCTGTTCCTCGGCGCGGGCTGGAACGTCATCAAGGTGCTCTGGGGCTCGGAGTGGGACGGGCTCTTCGCCCGCGACACCCGCCACGCCCTGCTCCGCCGCTTCGCCGAGACCGTCGATGGCGAGTATCAGGACCTCGGCTCCAAGGACGGCGACTACAACCGCGAGAAGTTCTTCGACCGCGACCCGGAGACCAAGGCGCTCTCCGCCTCGATGACCGACGCGGAAATCAACGCGCTCCGGCGCGGCGGGCATGACTTCCGCAAGCTCTACGCGGCCTTCGCCGCCGCGCGCGACCACGAGGGCCAGCCGACGGTGATCCTCGCCAAGACCAAGAAGGGCTACGGCATGGGGGGTGCCGGCGAGAGCCGGATGACCGCGCACCAGGCGAAGAAGCTCGACATCGACGCGCTGCGCGCCTTCCGCGACCGCTTCAGCCTGCCGCTGACCGAGGCGAACCTGGAAAACCTCGACTTCCTGAAGCCTTCCGGCGACTCCCCCGAAATGGCCTACCTCTGCGAGCGCCGCGCGGCCCTCGGCGGCGCCCTGCCCCGACGCGCCCGCAAGCCCCGCACCCCGACGCCCCCCGTCCCCTCGCGCGAGGCCTTTGCGAGCTTCGCGCTCACCGCCGGCGGCAAGGAGATGTCGACGACGCTGGCCGCGGTGCGGATGCTCGGCGGGATGCTGAAGGACAGGGCCTTCGGGCCACGCATCGTGCCGATCGTCGCCGACGAGGCGCGCACCTTCGGCATGGCGAACCTCTTCCGGCAGATCGGCATCTACTCTCCCGACGGCCAGCTCTACCAGCCCGAGGACGCGGGCTCGATGCTGTTCTACAAGGAGGCGTCGAACGGCCAGCTGCTCGAGGAAGGCATCACCGAGGCCGGCGCCCTCTCGTCGTGGAACGCGGCCGCGACCGCCTACAGCGTGCACGGCGTCGCGACACTGCCGATCTACATCTACTACTCGATGTTCGGCTTCCAGCGGGTCGGCGACCTGATCTGGGCCGCCGCCGACAGCCGGGCGCGCGGCATCCTCTTCGGCGCCACCGCCGGGCGGACCACCCTCTCGGGAGAGGGCCTGCAGCATCAGGACGGATCGAGCCAGCTCGTCGCCGCGACGGTGCCGAACTGCCGGGCATGGGATCCGGCGTTCGCCTGCGAGCTCGCGGTGATCCTCGACGACGCCATGCGGCGGATGCTCGCGGAGGAACGCGACGAATTCCACTACATCACGGTGACGAACGAAGCCTACGCCCAACCCGACCTGCCGGCGGGCGCGGACGGCGACATCCTCCGCGGCCTCTGGCGCTGCGCGAGCGTCGGTGACCCGGACGCGGAGACCCGCGTGCGCCTCGTCGGGTCCGGCGCGATCCTGCCGCAGGTCCGCGCGGCGGCGGAGATCCTCGCGAGCCGCTTCGGCGTCGCCTCCGACGTCTACAGCGCCACGAGCTGGTCCGGGCTCGCCCGCGACGCGCAGTCGGCCGAGCGCCGGCAGCGCCTGACCGGCGCGGCCGAGCCGTCGCACCTCGGACGCCTGCTCGCCGGGCAGATGCCGATCGTCGCGGCCTCGGACTACGTGCGCGCGGTCCCGGCGATGCTGGCGCCATACGTCACCGCGCCCTTCGTCGCCCTCGGCACCGACGGCTTCGGCCGCAGCGACACCCGCGCGGCGCTTCGGGCGTTCTTCGAGGTCGATGCCGCCTCCGTCGCGCTCGCGGCCCTCGACGCGCTGGCACGCGCCGGCCACTTCGCCCCGGACCGCCTCGCCGCCGCCCGGGATGAACTCGCGCCCCGCCCCGACGCGCCGGATCCGTGGACGGTGTGACTCAGCCCTCGACCACGTACTCGACGAAGATCGTCTGCTGGAGCGGGAAGAAGTTGTCGTCCGAGATCATCGTCAGCCGGGTCCGCCCGGCTGCGTCCTGCCAGGCGGCGATCCCTTCCATGTTGTCGAGCTGGCCGAACGAGGTCTCCAGCAGCGTCGTCCCGTTCACGAAGCCGTCCGGCGTCACATCGAAGCGCCGGAGCCGGGTCGCGAAACCGCCAAGCCACTTGAAGTCGCGCTCCAGCAGGTAGAAGCGCCCGTCAGGACCGAAATCCGCATCCACCGGCAAGAAGGGCGGAACGCGCGGGATCGTCCAGGACTTGTCCCAGCGCCCGCCGATCAGCCGGTAGACCGGAAACGGCCGCTCCAGCGCGCCCGACCGCTCGGGGATCGCGTAGAGGATCCCTTGCCTGTCCATCGCCAGCGTCTCGATGCCGGAATTCGACTGGAGCCTGCGAAAATCCCGGTGGCTCCGCACGTCGCTGGCCGGCCCCTGCAGGTCGTCGTAACGCCGGACCCGGTGGAAGCCCTCGAACGAGACGTAGGTGCGGCCCCGCGCGTCGACCGCCATGCCCTCGGCATCGACGTCGCCGCCCTCGAGACGCGTCCCGTCGACCCCGCGCAGACGCCCGCGCCGCTCCATCACCGCATCCTCGATCTCGCCGCCCTGGCGCTCGAAGCGTCCCTCGACGAAGCCGCCACGGTCGGAGATCGTCGTGAAACGCTCACCGTCCTCGCTGACCCAGAGCGCGGAGAAGCCGCCGAAATGCGTCCAGCCGTTGCGCCAGACCGTCCGGCTCATCTCGACCACATGCGGCCCGTCGACCGGAACCGCCGCCTCCGATGCCGGCGGCAGGGCCGGGAGCAGCCCCGGCCCCGCGAGGACCGCGAGCGCCACAAGGATGTACAGACCCCGCCTCATCGCGCGCGCAAGACCTGCGTGCACTGCGGCGGCAGATCGGTGAGCGTGAGCGGCGGCTTCGGCTGGGTCTTCGGCGCGTTCGGGTCGGGCGGCTCCAGCGCCTCGGTCACCCACCAGATCGCGTCCTTGCAGCCATCGCCCGCCGGAACCGCGGCCTGCGGCACGCAGCCGGCCGCGCCGCGCGGACAGTTCAGCCGCACATGGAAATGGTCGTCGTGCCCCCACCAGGGCCGGATCTTGCCAAGCCACGCCCGATCGCGACGGCTAGCCTCGGCGCACATGGCGAGCTTCACCGGCGCGGTGACGAAGATCCGGTTCACCCGCGGATCCCGCGCCGCCGCTTCGAGGATCGCCGCGTTCTGCGGCGTCCACTCGGCGTTGACGTTGCGTTCGTCCCGCGCCTTGACGTTGTTCGCCGACAGCCGCTCGCGCTCGCGGGCGGTGAGATCGAGCCGGGTCGGGCGGAGATACCAGATGTCGGCGTCAAGGCCGGTCTGGTGACTGGCGTGGCCCTTGACCGGCCCGCCGCGCGGCTGGGCGATGTCGCCCACATAGAGACCGGCCCACCCGGGCTGACGCGCCGCGAACCGGCTCAGGTCCTTGATGAAGTCGATCATCACCGGATGGCCCCATTGGTGGTTCCGGCTGAGCCGCATCGCCTGCCACGTCGGGCCGCTTTCCGCCAACGGCACTCCGCCGGCGAGGCAGCCCTGCCCCGGCGCACCGATGGAATAGGTGGGCAGCGCCGAGGGCAGATCGGGTTGGGCGAAAAGCTCCCGCGCCGTCTCGACCGCGCCCGCGGGCATCGTCAGCAGCGCGAGCGCCAGACAGGCCGCCATCAGGCGTGAGATCATGCGGAGGCGTCCATCGGCTGCTCGTCCTCGGGTTTGACCCAGTATAGCAGGCCGAGACCGAGCAGGAAGAGCACGATGACCGGGGTTACGCCCAGACGCTGCGAGTCTGACAGGGTCGTGACCGCGGCGATCGCCGCCGGCCCGACGAAGGCGGTCGCGCGTCCCGAGAGCGCGAAGAGCCCGAAGGCCTGCGCCGGCGCCATCCGGCCATGGGCGAGGTGGACGAGGAGCGTGCGCGACGCCGCCTGCACCGAGCCGCCGGCCGCGCCAAGGAGGCCGCCCGCCACCATGAACGTGATGTCCGGCAGCCGCGAGTCCGGCGCGACGGCGAACCCGAGCACCGAACTGCGGGTGGTGAGCAGCGCACAGGCACAGACCGCGATCAGCACGCAGATCGAGCCGATGATCACCGGCCGCGGCCCGAAGATCTCGTCCGCGCGGCCGGCGAGATAGGTGCCGATCGAGCCGACCAGTGCCGCGATGATGCCGAAGACCCCGAGCTGGAACGCGCCCCAGCCGAGCACGCCCGCCGCGTAGATGCCCCCGAAGGCGAAGAGCGCCGCCAGCGCGTCGCGGTAGACCATCGAGGCGATGAGGAACGCGAAGAGACTCCGGTGCTGCCGCGCCGAGCGCACCGTCTGCCAGAGATCGCCCAGCCCGCGCCGCACCGCGCCCTTCTCCCGCCGGCGCGGCACGTCCGGCGTGAAGAGAAAGAGCGGCAGCACGAAGACCACGTACCAGAGCGCCGACAGCGGCCCGACCGCGCGCTCCGGCTCGCCCAGCGCGGGATCGAGCCCGAAGATCGGCGCGATGCCGAGCAGCGTCACGTCCTTTCCCGGCGCCGGCGCGAGAAGGAGCAGGACCAGAACCAGCGACACGAGACCGCCGAAGTAGCCGAGCGCCCAGCCCGAGCCCGAGATCCGGCCGATCCGCTCACGCGGGGCAAGATCGGGCAGCATGGCGTTGGTGAAGACGACGCCGAGCTCCGACCCGATGAAGCCGAGGCCGAAGGCCACGAGCACGATCGTCGGGTCGGCCATGGCGGGAGCGGCGAGCCAGAGGCCGAACGAGCCGATGACGTAGGGCACCGATGCTGCCAGCACCCAGCCCTTGCGCGCGCCCGTCCGGTCGGCGACCGCGCCGAGCACCGGGGCGAGCAGCGCCGCGATGGCGCCCGCGACCGCCGACGCCCAGCCCCAGAGCGCCTGCCCCGCGACCGGATCGCCGATCGCCTGCGACACGAACCACGGCCCGAAGACGAAGGTGGTGACGAGGGTCGCAAACGGCTGGTTCGCCCAGTCATAGAGCATCCAGCCGAAGATGCCCCGGCGGTTCTCGACAGGTCCGGCCATCACGCGAACTCCGGCGGCCACGGCCGCTCTGCGTCTGCCGCCGCCCATGCCGCGACCCAGGGCGGCGGCGCTGGCAGCGCGTCTCCCCGCCCGATCGCCGCGATGACCCGGTCGGTCGGCACGATTCCCTGCGGCGATGTCACCGCGCTGCGGACCAGCACCGACGACAGCGCATCGCCGCTGTCGGCGTCGAACATCGCCTGATGGATGTAGAGAAAGCGCGCGTCCCGCCCGACGAAGGCCGAGCGCATCTCGATCCGCTGGAACGCCCGCACCCGCCGGCGATAGCGCACCGACGAGCCCGCGACGGTGATCCCCCAGCGGTTTTCCCGAAGGGCGCCATAAAGGCCCATGCGGATCGCGAGCGGTATCCGGCCGAGGTCGTAGAGCGTCAGGGTTCGGCCGTTGTTGAGCTCGATCCAGGGATCGAGATCCCACGGCCAGCACCGGTGGTGCGAGACGTGCGTCCCTCCCAGCGGCAGGCGTCCCGCGGAGCGCGCGCGCGTCGTCTCCAGAGCGAAGCGGAAGAACGGATACAAGGATCACCTCGCCCGGGTTGAACCGACCCGCAGGTGTTGCCCGGATCGGCGGCCCGTTGCAAGACGGCCAGCCGTTTGCAGGCGGTCCAGCCGTTGCTTTGCGCCCGGTGACGGACGATAACGGCCCCAGCGCGGCCAGCACGGCCGCTCAGCTGACGTTGAGAATCATGGCCTTCCAGGAATCCGAATACCACCCCTACGATTTCGCGAACCGCCGGCACATCGGGCCGTCGCCCGCCGAGATCGCGGCGATGCTCGCGACGGCCGGCGCGTCGAGCCTCGATGCGCTGATCGACGAGACGGTGCCGGCCGGCATCCGGCAGGCCACGCCGCTGGACTGGGGGCCGGCGCTCAGCGAACAGGCGGCACTCCACCGCCTGCGCCTCACCGCGCGCAAGAACCGTGTGCTGACGAGCATGATCGGCCAAGGCTATCACGGCACCGTAACGCCGCCGGTCATCCAGCGGAATATCCTCGAAAATCCCGCGTGGTACACCGCGTATACCCCGTACCAGCCCGAGATCAGCCAGGGCCGGCTCGAGGCGCTCCTCAACTTCCAGACCATGATCTGCGACCTGACCGGGCTCGACGTGGCGAACGCCTCGCTGCTTGACGAGGCGACGGCGGCGGCCGAGGCGATGGCGCTCTGCCAGCGCTCGGCCAGCAACAAGGCCACGGCGTTCTTCGTCGACCACCACTGCCACCCGCAGACCATCGCGGTGATCCGCACCCGCGCCGAGCCGCTCGGCTGGGAGGTGATCGTCGGCGATCCCGTCACCGATCTCGACCCGACCACGGTCTTCGGCGCGATCTTCCAGTATCCGGGCACCTACGGCCATTGCCCGGACTTCTCCGCGCAGATCGCCGCCCTTCATGACGCCGGCGCGATCGCGAGCGTCGCGGCCGACCCGCTCGCCCTCACCCTGCTCGTGCCCCCGGGCGAGATGGGCGCCGACATCGCCATCGGCTCGACCCAGCGCTTCGGCGTGCCACTGGGCTTCGGCGGACCCCACGCCGCCTACATGGCGGTGCGCGATCCGCTGAAGCGCTCCATGCCCGGACGCATCGTCGGCGTGTCGATCGACGCCCGCGGCAACCGCGCCTACCGCCTGTCGCTCCAGACGCGCGAGCAGCACATCCGCCGCGAGAAGGCGACATCGAACATCTGCACCGCGCAGGCGCTGCTCGCGGTCATGGCGTCGATGTACGCCGTCTTCCACGGGCCGGAGGGCCTCCGCGCCATCGCGCAGCGCATCCACCGCAAGACCGTGCGCCTCGCCAAGGGCCTCGAGAGCCTCGGCTTCAAGGTCGAGCCGGAGGCGTTCTTCGACACGATCACCGTCGAGGTCGGCGGGCTGCAGGGCGTCATCCTCAAGGCCGCGGTCGCCGAGGGCGTGAACCTGCGCAAGATCGGCACCGACCGCATCGGCATCACCCTCGACGAGCGCACCCGGCGCGAGCACACGCAAGCGGTCTGGCGCGCCTTCGGCGGCGACATGCTCGACCGCGAGCTCGACCACGACATCCGCCTGCCGGACGGGCTGATCCGCACCAGCGCCTATCTCACCCACCCGATCTTCCACATGAACCGGGCCGAGGCGGAGATGACGCGCTACATGCGCCGCCTCGCCGACCGTGACCTAGCGCTCGACCGGGCGATGATCCCGCTCGGCTCCTGCACGATGAAGCTCAATGCCACCGCCGAGATGATGGCGCTGTCCTGGCCCGAGTTCGCCGACATCCACCCCTTCGTGCCATCCGACCAGACCGAGGGATACCAGGAAGTCATCGGCGATCTCTGCGCAAAGCTCTGCGCCATCACCGGCTATGACGCGGTCTCCATGCAGCCGAATTCCGGCGCGCAGGGCGAATACGCCGGGCTTCTCACCATCCGCGCCTATCACGCGAGCCGCGGCGACGAAGCGCGCAACATCTGCCT
The DNA here is from genome assembly GCF_014201905.1 of Amaricoccus macauensis. Classification (GTDB taxonomy): domain Bacteria; phylum Pseudomonadota; class Alphaproteobacteria; order Rhodobacterales; family Rhodobacteraceae; genus Amaricoccus; species Amaricoccus macauensis. The sequence goes on from NZ_JACHFM010000001.1 coordinate 210,035, forward strand.
GATCCCCACGTCCGCCCACGGCACCAACCCGGCAAGCGCGCAGATGGCCGGCATGAAGGTGGTGGTCGTTCGCGCCGCCGAGAACGGCGACATCGACCTCGACGACTTCCGCGCCAAGGCCGAGGCGGCGGGCGAGCGGCTCTCGTGCTGCATGGTGACCTACCCCTCGACCCACGGCGTCTTCGAGGAGACGATCCGCGAGGTCTGCGAGATCACCCACGCCCATGGCGGGCAGGTCTACATGGACGGCGCCAACATGAACGCCCTCGTCGGCCTCGTGCGGCCGGGCGAGATCGGCTCTGACGTGAGCCACATGAACCTGCACAAGACCTTCTGCATCCCCCACGGCGGCGGCGGCCCCGGCATGGGACCGATCGGCGTGAAGGCCCATCTCGCGCCCTTCCTGCCCGGCCGCCCGGACGGCGCGGGGCGGGTCAGCGCCGCGGACTTCGGCTCGCCATCGCTGCTCGTCATCTCCTGGGCATACTGCCTGATGATGGGCGGCGCCGGCCTCACGCAGGCGACGAAGATCGCGATCCTGAACGCGAACTACATCGCCGCCCGCCTCGCGGAAGCCTATCCGATCCTCTTCGCCCGCAACGGCCGGGTGGCGCACGAGTGCATCGTCGACACCCGCGTCTTCAAGGACGCAGGCGTCACCGTCGATGACGTGGCGAAGCGTTTGATCGACTGCGGCTTCCACGCGCCGACCATGAGCTGGCCGGTCGCGGGCACGCTGATGATCGAGCCGACCGAGAGCGAACCCAAGGCCGAACTCGACCGCTTCGCCACCGCGATGCTCGCCATCGCCAAGGAGGCGGAAGCGATCCGGGCCGGCCGGATGGATCGGGAAAACAACCCCTTGCGGAACGCCCCTCACACGGTGGAGGATCTGGTCGGAGACTGGGACCGCCCCTACTCGCGCGAAGCCGCCTGCTACCCGCCGGGGGCCTTCCGCGTCGACAAGTACTGGGCGCCGGTCAACCGGGTCGACAACGTCTGGGGCGACCGCAACCTCGTCTGCTCCTGCCCGCCGGTCGAGAGCTACCAGGACGCGGCGGAATAGGGCGAGGTCGGAAGAGCCGAGGCAAGGTGCTCGGACTCAACCCGGGAACAGAGGCGTCCCCGCGCCTCTGACCCATCCGCGCGCTTGCCCGCTGCCATCGGGCACACGCGGCGCTCAGGCGGTGGTTCTCTCCCCATGCTCGCCAGCAGTCGAGTCGCGCGTGGGTCCGGTTCCGTTGCGTGTGCCCATCGCCGGGAGTCGGCCGGCGTTCCGTGGACTTTCGTTCACGATCCTGCACGCACCGTCCACTTCTTCAATCTTTCCTGTTCGCTCAGTCACCGTCTACGGTTTGCCAACGGTGGTGAATTCAGGAGCGAGCACAATGGCCAGCCCACGACCCCTGGTCGCGGATAGAACCTATCTGAGGCATTTCTGGCATCCGGTCTGCACGGTTGCCGAACTTGACAGAGCCGGGCCATCCGGCACCGGACCGCTTGGCGTCACTCTCCTCGACCAGCCGCTCGTCATCGCAAGGCTCGACGGCAAGTTCGTCGCGATGGACGATCGCTGCGCCCACAGGTTCGCCAAGTTGTCGGCCGGAAAGGTCATTGATGGCAAGGTGCTGCAATGTCCCTATCACGGTTGGCAATACAATGACGCCGGTCGCTGCGTGCGGATGCCTGCCTGCCCGAAGGAAGCCATTCCGGCGAAGGCGCTGACCAGAGCCTATGCCTGCGCGGAACGCTACGGCATCGTCTGGGTGAGGCTCGATTCCTCCTGGGACTGCACCGAGATCCCCTATTGCGGCGCCTGGGACGACCCCGAGCTCAAGCGTGTGATCGTCGCCGATCCCTACGACTGGGGCAGCTCCGCCGAACGCCGCTGGGAGAACTTCACCGACTTCTCCCACTTCGCCTATGTCCATCCCGGCACGCTCTATGACCCGGCCTACGCCGAGCCCGCCATCGTGCCCACCGACCGGGTCGGCGGCGAGCTGCGCTTCTACATGGAGCCGGGCAAGGAAATGCTGGGCTCGTTGCCGCCTGACAGCCCGCTCGGCTCATTCAACTACCGCACATCCATGCCGTTCGCGATCAACCTCAGCATCCGTCTCTACCGCGACGACAGCCAATTCCTGCTGTGGACCGCGTCGAGCCCGGTCAGCGAGAACACCTGCCGCAACTTCATGATCATCGCTCACGCGGACCCGGACCTCGACGACGAGGTCCCGCTGAACTTCCAGAAAGTCGTCCTGATGGAAGACCAGCCGATCATCGAGACCCAGCCGGGACCGCTGTCGCTCGAGGAAATCTCGCTGCCCACCGACAAGATCTCGAACCAGTATCGCAAGTGGCATCGCGAGCTCTCCGCGGCCGCCGTGAACGGAGCCGACGCGTTCCGCGCCGCGCTGCTGACCGACATTCTCGAAAGCGCGTGACGAGCCTCATGGATGCCCGCAACGACAAGGCGGTCTGGAACTGCTGGTATCCGATCGGCTCGCCGATCGACCTGCGCCGGCAGCGACGGACCCGCACCACGCTGCTCGACCGCGACGTTTCGCTGACGATCCATCAGACCTGGATCGCGGCGGAAAGCGGCGGCCGGCAGCTGCCGACGCTTGAACGGCTCGGCTATGTCTGGACGACGCTGGGCGAGCCGGCCGGACTGCCGCCTTCGTTGATCGAGTACTATGAAGTCGACCGCCTCGCCATGAACGTATGGTCGACGCCGCTGAAATGCTCGGGCCTGCGCGTCATCGACAACGTCATCGACAACGCGCACTACGCCTTCCTGCATCCGGGCATCCTGGGAGATCGGGAGCACCCCGACCTGCCGCCCTACGAGGCGGCGACGGAGGAAAACGGTGAACTCTGGTCCCGGAGCCACCGCGCCTACCTGCCGATCACCGGTGAGATCGCGGAATACACCTACCGCCTCCCCAATCCGTATTCGGTCGTCCTCGGCATCCACCGCCCGACCGAAGCCGGCGAGACCCCGCGCTACGACTACCTCGGTGTCTTCTGCCAGCCGACTTCGGAGGAGAGCTTCATCGCTCACAAGATGCTGGCGTGGATCAGGGAAGACTGGATGGACGAGAAGCGACTCCGCTCGGACCAGCAATGGATCTCGGCACAGGACAAGTACGCGCTCGAGCGCCACACCGACAAGAAGCTGCCGCTCGACGAGGCCACGGAAGCCTCGACCGCTCTCGATCGGGCTTCGCTCGACTATCGCGCGTGGCTGCGGCGCAAGGATGTGCGGTACGGCGCGTCGCGGAGGGCGGCATGACGGCGACGGTTGCCATCGGAACGCAGCCCGTTGCGCTGGAGCGTGACGTCCGCGCCGCGAGCCTCGTGCGCAGCGCCCTCGGCGACATGCCTCTGGTGCTCTGGCGTTGCGACCAGGGCGAGATCCACGTCTGGGAGGACAACTGTCCCCACCGCAGCGTGCGGCTCAGCGCCGGCCGCAATCTCGGGGACTGTCTCGAGGACATCTATCACGGATGGCGCTTCGGCCGGGACGGTGCCCTGATCTCGATCCACGCCGCGAAGGGCAAGGAACTGCCGCGCATCAGCGCGCGCGTTCTCCCGGTCGCGACGGGCTCCGGCCTGGTCTGGGCCGGTGCCGGAAACCAAGCCGTCCCGCCGACGGACTTCGCGATCACCGCGGGCGAAGTCGTGATGCGTCCGCTGCCCTTCTCGGTGGGTGCCGCGAGCGTCGCCGCCGCCTGCGCCGGACTGGAAGGGCTGCGCATCCTCGTCAGCCCCACCGGGCGGACCAGCGCCACCGCCTACGGTTTCGTGCGCCGCCGGCAGGCGGAAAGCGACGCCGACGCGGCCCGGCGCGCCAATGCAACCCTGTCCGCCGCGCGGCGCAAACTGGAGGCGGCCGCGTGATAACGCTCTTCGACTACGCCCTCTCTGGCAACTGCTTCAAGGTGAGGCTGCTGCTCAACTGGCTTGGTCTCGCCCATGAGGTGAAGCCGGTCGACTTCTATCCGGGGTTCGAGCATCGGTCCGACGCCTTTCTGACGATCAACCCGCTTGGGCAACTCCCGGTGATCGAGGATGACGGCGAGATCATCCGCGACGCGCAGGCGATCCTCGTCCATCTGGCCGCGCGATACGATCCGCGCGGACACTGGTATCCCCTCGATGAGCCGCACCGCCTCGGGCCGATCCAGACCTGGCTCGCCTTTGCCGACGCGCTCACGGCGACGATCTCGGCCGCCCGGCAGCACGACGCGATGTTCTTTGACCTCGACATCGCGAGCGCCCGGGCCGGCGGCCATCGTCTGCTGCGCATTCTCGACGAACATCTCTGGTTCGCCGAGCTGGAGGGCCACGACTGGATTTGCCCCGGCGACCGTCCCACCGTCGCCGACATCGCCTGCTTCCCCTACGTGGCCCTCTCCGAAGAGGGCGGCATCTCGCAGGCCGACTATCCGGCGGTCCTGCGGTGGGTCGATCGCTTCACGCGGCTGAAAGGCTTTCAACCAATGGCCGGCATGTTGCCGCTGCCGCTCGCAGGAGCCGCGACATGACGCGCGAAGTCGTCGTTGCAGACCTTTGGGACGAAACGCCGGATGTGCGCTGCTTCGAGCTGCGTCCGGTCGAACCCCTGCCGCTGCCGCCGGCCGAACCCGGCGCGCACATCGACGTCCATGTGGGGCCGTCGCTCGTTCGCCAGTACTCGCTGTGGAACGGACCGGCGGAAGCCGGCGCCTACTTCATCGGCGTGAAACGCGAACCGCGCTCCCGCGGCGGCTCCGTGGCGATGCACGGCCTCACCATCGGCAGTCGGCTGACCATCAGTCCACCGCGCAACAACTTCCGCCTCGCGGCGAACGACGCTCCGGCGCTGCTCCTCGCCGGTGGGATCGGCATCACGCCGCTGCTCGCCATGGCAAGGCACCTCGATGCCAACAAGATGCCGTTCCAGCTGCATCTCTTCAGCCGCAGCCGCGAGCTCGCGCCATTCGTCTCGACGCTGGCGGGCCTTGCCCACGCGCGCGTCCATTGCGGTGTGCTCCCGCCCACGCTCGACGGCCTGCTCACCGGCCTTCTGGCGGCCCATAGCCGGCAGACCCACGTCTACATCTGCGGACCCGCTCCGTTCATGGAACTCGCCGCCCGACTCGCTGCCGGGCAGGACTTGCCGCCGGACAATGTCCACCTGGAATACTTCGCAGCGGAGCAGCCGGCGCTTGACGCCTCAGCATTGAGTTTCGATGTCGAGGCCCGACAATCCGGGATCACCGTCACTGTCGCGCCGCATCAGACGATCGCCCAGGCCCTGATCGATGCCGGGGTCGATCTTCTCACATCATGCGAACAGGGCGTGTGCGGAACCTGTGCCACCGCGGTTCTGGAAGGCGAGCCCGATCACCGCGACCAGTATCTCAATCGCATGGAACATGCTTCCGGCAAGATCATGACGCCGTGCGTATCGCGCTGCAAGGGCGCCCGCCTGGTGCTCGATATCTGACCCGATCGGGCGCGCGGGCTCTCATGCCTCCTGTGCGAGCCTGGGCCTGATCAGCGAGTAGCCCGGATCACGGATGAAGTCGTCGAAGCGCTGGCAGAGCGTGTCGACGAACTTCATGATCCGCGGATTGCGGTGCCGCTGCGCCGGGTAGATCGCATAGGCATGCGTCGTCTCTGACCGCCACTCGGGAAGAACCGGAACCAGCGCGCCGAGCTCCAGTTCGTGCTGGACAAAGAAGTCCGGAAGATAGCCCAGCGCGGACCCCTGAACGACGAACGTCTTGCCCATCCAGTACTCATTGACATTGAACTTCGCGTGAGGCCGTGCCTCGACCGCACGGGACGCCTGGCGCAGCGTCCACTTCTCCGGCGTGCCGTTTCTCGAATAGATGACCCCGCTCAGGCCATCCACGTCCTCGATCCTGGCGGGGACGCCGTGCCGGCGCAGGAAGACCGGGCTGGCGTAGAGACCGTAGGACACGCTTCCCAGCTTGCGTCTGAGCAGGCTTGAATCGGATGGCTCACCGATGAAGATCAGGCAGTCATAGTCGATCTGACCGGTGAGTATCTGGTCTGTGGAGTAAAGCTGCAGATCAAAGTCGATCTCCGGGTTCTCGGCAGAAAAGTGGAGCGCCGCCGCACCAAGCATCAGCGTCCCGAACTCGGCGCTGGAAGCAACCCGGATGCGGCCCCGAATGGTGGAGTGGGCGCGCTGCGCGGCGCTGACCGCGGTCTCGCAACTGTCGAAGATCGCGCCGCAGTTCTCCAGGAACTCCTTGCCCGCATCCGTCAGCTCGAGGCCCCGCGCCTTGCGGACGAACAGCTCGACCTTCAGCGCGTCCTCGAGCCGCCGCAGATAGAGGCTGAGCGTGGCCTTGGGCACATTGTAGATGGCCGCGGCATTGGAAATGCTGCCGGCCCGCGCGATCTGCTGGAACGCGTTGATGTCGCCAAGCTCGTATGGGTAGCTCATCGAAACCCGACCCTGTCCGTTCAGAATTCTGGACGGACGATCCAATTTAGCTGCCTGTTCAAGAATCTTAGCCCCGCATAGAGTTCCTGACAACAAAGGATCCGAGAACGGACCTGGGGGGACAAGAACATAGCACGGTCGCTGGACAGGCGAAGCCTGGCGCGCGTTTCGACGTGGGCCCGGGCGCGCAGTTTGCCATACGTTTCCGCCGTAGCCGGCCGGCCGCCTTGTCATGGGGCCGCGAAGCGCCGCGGTCACATTCCGATCGTTCCCCCTTGCGTTCGTCGGGTCCACGAGGCCGCACGAGGCCGCACGCATGACCAGACAGCGGAAGCTCACGGGCGGCGTCCGCTGAGGCCCTTTCGGCAATACCAGACATCCGCCCCACCCCCCCCATGAGACACCAGATGACCATGACAACAGCCTCCCCGACGCCGGTTCGCGCGCATCCAGTCGACGAAATTCTGCCGGTATCCCAGCTCGCCACCTACGGCCTCCAGCATGTTCTGGCCTTCTATGCCGGGGCGATCCTCACGCCGATCATTCTCGCAGGAGCCCTCGGCCTCACGAACGAGCAGTTGATCCATCTCATCAACGCTGACTTGTTCACATGCGGCATCGCCACGCTGCTGCAGTCGGTAGGCATCGGCCGGATCGGCGTGCGGCTGCCGCTCCTGCAAGGCGTTACCATCACCGCGGTCGGGCCGATGGTCGCCATCGGCCTCGACGCGGGCGGCGGTGTCGACGGCCTGCTCGCAATCTACGGCTCGGTGATCGTCGCTGGCGTGTTCACCTTTGTCATGGCCTCCTACGTCAAGCCGCTGATGCGCTTCTTCCCGCCCGTCGTGGTCGGCTCGGTCATCCTGATCATAGGCATCGGCCTGCTGCCGGTTGCTGCCAACTACATCGTCATGGGCAGTGGCCTCAACGCCATGCAGAACCCCGTCCTGCTGAAGAACGTGATGTACGGACTGAGCGTGCTCGCGCTCATCGTCGCCATCCAGCGCTTCTTCTCGGGCTTCATGCAGACGATTGCCGTGCTGGTCGGGCTCGTGGTCGGCACCGTGGTCGCCTGGGCGCTCGGTGACGCGCATTTCGGCGAGGTCTCGACCGCGCCATGGGTCGGCTACACCACGCCCTTCTACTTCGGATGGCCGACCTTCGGTCTGACCGCCATTCTGTCGATGCTGGTGGTGATGGTCATCACCATGATCGAGACCGCCGGTGACGTCTATGCCACCGGCGAAATCGTCAAGAAACGCATCCGCAACGAGGATATCGCCCGCGCCATTCGTGCTGACGGTCTGGCGACGTTCATCGGCGGCATCCTCAACGCCTTCCCCTACACCTGCTTCGCCCAGAACGTCGGACTGGTCCGGCTGACCCAGATCCGGAGCCGATGGGTCGTGGCGGCGGCGGGCGTCATCATGATCCTGCTCGGCTCGTTGCCGAAAGTGGCGGCGATCGTGGCCGGCATTCCGGCTCCCGTCCTCGGCGGGGCTGCTCTCGCCATGTTCGGTGCCGTCGCCGCCGTCGGCGTGCAGACGCTCGGAAAGGTCGATTTCAACAACCAGAACAATGTCGTCGTCGTCTCGATCAGCGTCGGCCTTGCAATGCTGGTGACCGCGCAGCCCTTCATCGGCGACGCTTTCCCGGAATGGGCGCGCATCGTCCTCGGCAGCGGCATCATCCTCGGCGCCTTGTCGGCAATCCTGCTCAACATGCTCTTCAACTCGTTCGGCTCCGGCACCGCGGCGGTGGCGGGCCGGCCCGGCGATCACCTTGTCACCATCGCCGACGTCAACCGGATGAACGAGGCCGAGTTCTGCATGACCTTCGGCGGGCTCGTGGAGAATACCCCATGGGTCATCGAGCGTGCCTTCCGGATGCGGCCCTTTGCCGACACTCTGGAGCTGCGCTCGGCCTTCCAGAACGCGCTCCTCGCCGGAACCTCCGAAGAACATCACCAGTTGCTCAACTCCTTCGCCGATCTCGGCACGGACGCCGATGCCGAGACCGCCTATCTCTTCGACCATGCGAACGCCGGTATCGACGAGCTCGACGCCGACGAGCATGACGCAGTGCGCCACCTGGCGAAGGCCTATCGCGACCACTTCGGCTTCCCGCTGATCGTTTCGGCCGGGGACGTCGAGCGCTACGAACGGGTCGTGTCGAGCGGGCGTGCGCGGCTGTCGAACACACCCGCGGTCGAACGCTCCACCGCGCTGGTGGAGATCGCGCGCATCGCCAACCATCGCTTCGACCGGCTGGTCGCCAACGCCAACCCGCACGCAAGTGCGTTTGTGCCGACCTTCATGCCCCAGCCTGCCTGAGCGAAACGGGCTCCTGGGCGGCGGCGGGCGCCGCCCAGGACGGAGCGTCAGGGGCGCCGACGCGGTGGCCGCGCTGCAGCGAGGCCGATATCGCGGAGCAGGCGGTCATCGAGCCGGGCAAAGGCGCGGGCGTCGCGATGGCGGGCATCGACGGCCACCAGCCATCGCACGAGCGCGGCAAGCCCCGTGCGGCGGGGGAGCCGGGGGCCGGTGGTCAGGGTTCGCGACAGGATCATGGGATGCCTCCGTCTCTCGGGATGGAGGCGAGCCTATGCCCCGCGCCGGAGCGATGTTTCGGGCCCGGCCGAAGCGCGGGGATCGAAACCGAATGCGCCGCGCACCCCCTGCTCTCCGGCCGGCGTGACGGTCACCGCCCGGCTCCCGGCCGTGCGGCGCAGCCAGCCCAGCGCCAGCAACCCGTCGAGCAACGCCGAGCCGACCACGCCCGCGAGATGGAACCGCCGCTCGCTCCAGTCGAGGCACGGGCGGCAGAAGGCTCGCCGGCCACGCCCGGGCGCCGGCACATCGATGCCGATCCTCAACAGAAGCTGCTGGCCGCTTCCGGTCAACTCGCCGCCGTCGTCGCCGAGCACGAGCGCGCCCGTCGCCACCATCCGCTCGGTGATCCCGACCGCCACCCGGCCGGCGAGGTGGTCATAGCAGGTCCGGGCATGCCGCAGGGCCGCATCCCGTGGCCCGACCCGCACCGGCGGCGCCTGCGTCTCGCCGGCGATCGAGATCAGCGTCTCCACCATGCGCGCGACCAGCGGCGAGGCGAGGCGGTGGTAGCGGTGCCGCCCCTGCGCCTCGACGACGAGCAGCCCCGCCTCGACCAGCCGCGCCAGATGGCCGCTCGCGGTCTGCGGCGTCACGCCCGCCACGGAGGCGAGCTCGCCCGCCGTGAGCGCCCGACCGTCCATGAGCGCGAGCAGCATCGCGGCGCGCGTCGGGTCGCCGGCGAGTGCTGCGGTCGCTGCAAATGCGGCTGTGCTTGCCATCGACTGGCCTCCTCTCGGGGCGGAGACTAGCACGGCGGAGACCGGGATGCTTCGGCGCAGACCGAAGGATCACGACACTCCCTGCCCGCTCCGGGCAGCTGCCTCAGCCAACCTCACGAAATCCGACGACAATCCGGCGCCGGGCGTGCTACGCTTCAGGCGTTGCCGCGCCCTGGACGCGCGACTGCAAGGGGAGACACGCCATGATGCACGCCACCCGACGCAGCTTCCTGAAACTCGGCGCCGCGGCCGGCTTCGCTTCGGCGGTGCCGTTCGGGCTCCGCGCCGAGGAGGTGCCACGCTACGCGCCCACGGCCTCCGGCTGGCGGCGCTTCGAGCTGTCGACCACGCTGACGCCGCCAGCCGGCCAGGGGGCAACGAAGGTCTGGCTGCCGCTGCCCGACCTCGGGACCGACTGGCAGCGCACCATCGACACCCGCTGGACCGGCAACGCCACGAGTGCGGCCATCGTCACCGACCCGGCCACCGGCACGCGCCTCTTCGCGGCCGGGTTCGACGCGGGCGAGGCCGCTCCGAGCCTTACGCTCATCAGCACCGTCGAGACCCGGAACCGCACGATCGACTGGTCCGCCCGCACCCCGGCCACCGAGGATCCGGCCGTTCTCAGCGCCGCCCTCGCGCCCAGTGGCCTGAAGCCGCTCGACGGCGTCGTGCGCGACACCGCCCGCCAGATCACCGGGGGCGCCACCACGGACGTCGACAAGGTGCGCGCGCTCTACGACTGGATCGTCGCCAACTGCCACCGCGAGCCCACCGTCGCGGGCTGCGGCACCGGTGACATCGCCGCCGTGCTGACCGCCGCCGGCCATGGCGGCAAGTGCGCCGACCTGAACGGCCTCTTCGTCGGCCTCGCCCGTGCCTCCGGCGTGCCGGCGCGCGACATCTACGGTGTTCGCGTCGCGCCCTCGGCCTTCGGCTACAAACAGCTCGGCGGCAACCCGGAGAAGCTCTCCGGCGCCCAGCATTGCCGCGCGGAGGTCTGGCTCGAGGATCACGGCTGGGTCGCGATGGATCCGGCGGACGTCCTGAAGGTCATGCGCCAGGAGCGCCCGGACTGGATCCGGGACCGCGCCGACCCGCTGATCGCCCCGGTCGACGCCGCCCTCTTCGGCAACTGGGAAGGCAACTGGGTCGGCTTCAACACCGCGAACGACCTGACCCTGCCCGGCGACGACGCAGGCCGGCCGCTGCCGTTCCTGATGTATCCGCAAGGTGTGAATGCCGCCGGCCGCCTCGATGAACTCGCCGCCGACGCCTTCGCCTACGCGATCACCGCCCGCGAGGCGTGACCGCTTTCCTTCCGGCCGGCGCCACGTTAAGCCGGCCGGAAGCAGCCAGCCCGACCGGGCGCGCCAACCTCCCGCCGCAAATCCATGGAGACCCCATGCAGCATCAGGTTCTGCGCGTTCGACATGAGCTCAAGCGCCGCACTCTCACCGTCCAGTCCGTCGCTCCGGTCACGCCGGGGATGATCCGCATCGTCCTCGCCGACCCGTCGCTCGCCGACTTCGTGAGCGCGGGCTTCGACGACCACGTGAAGCTGTTCTTTCCGAACGGTGCCGATGATGGCGGCGGCGGTGAGCCGGCGATGCGCGACTATACCCCCCGCGCCTTCGATCCCGAGGCCTGCACCCTTACCCTCGACTTCGTGCTGCACGACGGCGGCCCGGCGACCGGCTGGGCCGTGGCAGCGCGCCCCGGCGACGAGCTCAGGATTGGCGGCCCGCGCGGCTCGGTCGTCGTCTCCGACAGCTTCGACTGGTGGATCCTCGTCGGCGACGAGACCGCGCTGCCGGCCATCGGTCGCCGCCTTGAAGAGGCACCGAGGGGCGCCCGGATCACCACGATCGTCGCCGTCACCGGGCCGGAGGAAGAACAGGAGATCGCCACCCGCGCAGATCACCGGGCGATCTGGGTGCACCGGCCGGCGACGGATGCGACCGACCCCGCGCCGCTCCTCGCGGCGCTCGCCGGCCTCGACTGGCCCGAGGGCGAGGGCTTCGTCTGGATTGCCGCCGAGGCCGGCATCGCCCGCGCCCTGCGCAGCCACCTGCTCGATGTGCGCCAACACCCCCGGCAGTGGCACCGGGCGAGCGGCTACTGGCTCGAAGGCAGTGCCGACGCCCACGTCTCTCTCGACGACTGAGCCGTCCTCGATGCGGGCGCGTCCGGCGCGCCCGCGCCCTCGGTCAGGCGTCGAGTGCCTTCCGCTCCAGCCGGCGGGCGTGCAGGATCGGCTCGGTGTAGCCGTTCGGCTGCTCCCAAAGCCCGAGCGCGTCCTCGATGCGCCCGAAGAGTTCGCTCGCGAAGGCGACCTCCTCGGGCCCGTGCATCCTGGGCTTCACGATGTAGACCGAGCCCAGCGGCGAGTTCGCCCTCGGCCCCTGCGGTCCGACGTCGTGGAGCGCGATCGCGGCGGCGATCATCCCGTCCATGATCCCTTCCGGGATCTCGCGGCCCTCGGAGTCGAGGATCGCCGGGTTCGCCATCAGATGGCCGGCGTTGCGCACGATCATCAGCACCCGGCGGCGCAGGTCGAGATCCGAGCCGTCGGGGCGCGTGGTACGTCGTATCCGCCGCCAGCCTGCGCGTGACGCTTTGGTTCGGCCCCCAAAAGACCGCAACCGTCCCGCAAGGTCAACCAAACGGTCTACCATGATCGACCGAAGCTCCTTAGACCGGCGTAGGCTCAGCTCTGAACGCCGGCCACGTACCAGTCGAGGGCGAGCAGGGTCGGATCATCGAGCGCCGAGCCGAGAGGCACCTTTTCCGTCCCGTTCTGATCGACGATCGGCCCGGAGAAGATCTTGACCGAGCCGTCCGCCTGACCGTCACGCATGGCCTCGGCGGCTTTCACCACCTCGGGCGGGATCCGCTCGTTCCACGGCGCCATCCGCACCATGTCTTCCTTCAGGCCGGCCCAGACCGATCCGGTCTTCCAGGTGCCGTCGATCACCGCCTGAATGCGCTCGATGTAGTAGCCGCCCCAGTGGTTTTCGATCGCGGTCAGATGCGCCTTGGGCGCGAAGGACGACATGTCCCACGCCTGCCCGAACGCCATCAGGCCGCGCTGCTCGGCCGCCTGCAACGGCGCGGGCGAGTCGGTGTGCTGCGACAGGATGTCGGCGCCCTGATCGAAGAGCGCCTTCGCCGCGTCGGCTTCCTTCGCCGGATCGTACCAGCTCGACACCCACACGACCTTGGTCTGGAACGCCGGATTCACCTTCTGCGCCGCCAGCGTGAAGGCGTTGATCCCCATCACCACTTCCGGGATCGGGAACGACGCGACATAGCCGCCGATGCCGGTCTTCGACATGTGCCCGGCGATGGTGCCGCAGACCGCCCGGCCCTCGTAGAAGCGGGCGTTGTAGGTCGCGATGTTCGCCGCCGTCTGATAGCCGGTGCAGTGCTCGAACATCACGTCCGGATAGCGCTTGGCCACCTTCACGGTCGGGTTCATGAAGCCGAACGACGTGGCGAAGATCAGCTTGTTGCCGTCATCGGCGAGATTCTTCAGCACCCGCTCCGCGTCCGGCCCCTCGGCGACGTTCTCGACATAGGTCGTCACGACGTTCTCGCCGAAGTGCGCCTGCGCCTCCTTGCGCCCTTGCTCGTGCGCGAAGGTGAAGCCGAAGTCCCCGACAGGTCCGACGTAGATGAAGGCGACCTTCAGCGGCTCGGCCGCGAAGGCCCGCCCGGCGAAGGGAAGCGTCGCGGCAGCCGCGCCGCCGGCCTTGAGAAGACCCCTCCGGGTGATGAGCGTCATGACTCTGGTAGTCTCCCTGTTGTTGTTCACGTGCTCGGCCGGAAGGGCTGGCCAAGACACGCCGGAGCCGCCGAGCCGACCGACCTGCGCGACGAGATGAGCGCGAGCACGAGGATCGTCGCAAGGTAGGGCAGAGCTGCGAGGAACTCCGGTGGCACAATGTTGAGGCCCGCCGCCTTGGCGTGCAACTCGAAAGTCATCACTGCACCAAAGAGATAGGCCCCCGCCAGCAGTCTCCACGGGCGCCAGGCTGAAAAGACGACGAGCGCGAGGGCGATCCAGCCGCGCCCCGCGGTCAGTTCGTCCGCCCACATGGGCGTCTGAACCATCGAATAGTAGCAACCGGCCAGCCCCGCCATGGCGCCGCCGAAGGCAACTGCAGCATATCGCACAGTTGTCACTGAGTAGCCGATCGAATGCGCCGAGTGGTCGTTCTCACCCACCGCGCGGAGAATCAGTCCTCCCCGGGAGCGGGTGAGAAACCACGCGACCGCCGCGGTCATGACGAGCGAGACATAGACGAGGATCGAGTGCCCGAAGACCAGCCGGAGCAGCGGATCCTCCGCGAGTGCCGCGGGGAACACCGGCCCCAGCGGCGCGATCGTCAGGCCGACGAAGCTCTCGCCGATCATCGACGACAGGCCGATGCCGAAGATCGTCAGCGCGAGCCCGGTCGCCACCTGGTTCGACGCGAGCGAGATCGTCAGCACCCCGAAGATCATCGAGGCACCCACCGCCGCCGCCATCGCGGCCAGGAGGCCGAGCAGATGCATCCCCGTCGACGAGGTGACCGCGAAGCCCGTCACCGCGCCCACCAGCATCATCCCCTCGATCCCGAGGTTCAGCACACCGCTCTTCTCCGCCACCAGCTCGCCCAGCGCCGCGAGCAGCAGCGGCGTGGCCGCGCCGATCACCGTCATCAGGATAGAGACCGCCATCGCCTCGGTCATTCCGTCACCCTCCGCCGGAGCCGGAGCCGCCAGCCGACGAGCACATCGGCCGCAAGCAGGAAGAACAGCATCATCGACTGAAAGACCCCGGTCGCCGCCGAGGGCAGGCCGAGCGAGGACTGCGACGCCTCGCCGCCCACGTAGGTCACGGCGAGGATGATCCCCGCCGCGAGGATCCCGAGCGGATGCAGCCGCCCGAGAAACGCTACGATGATCGCGGTGAAGCCGTAGCCGGTCGGAAACGCCGGCACCATCTGCCCGAACGGCCCCGCCGCCTCGAAGAGCCCGGCGAGCCCCGCCAGACCGCCGCCTGCGAGCAGCGCCAGCCAGATCGTCCGGCGCTGGCTGAACCCGCCATAGCGCGCCGCCATCGGCGCTGCCCCCACCACACGGATCTGGAAGCCGAGCATGGTCCTCGCCATCAGGAACCAGACGACGAGCGAGATCACCAGCGCCAGCGGCACATTCAGATAGCCGATCCCCGAGAGGTACGGCAGCATCTGCGCGTCGGTGAAGATCCGCGTCTGGGGAAAGTTGAACCCGTCGGGATCCTTCCACGGCCCGTTCACCATGTAGTAGAGCAGCTGCACCGCCACATAGGTGAGCATCAGGCTGGACAGGATCTCGTTCACGTTGAAGCGGGTGCGCAGCAGCGCCGGGATCCCCGCCCACGCCATGCCGGCGAGCGCGCCGGCGATGCACATGAGCGGCAGGATCCACCAGCCGGTCATCTCCCATGTGGCGAGCGCGACGCCCGTGCCGGCGAGACCGCCCACCACGTACTGCCCTTCGGCGCCGATGTTCCAGACGTTCGCCCGGAAGCCGATCGCGAGGCCGGTGGCGATCATCACCAGCGGCGCCGCCTTCAGCCCGAGGTCCTGCCACTTGCGCAGGGTGATCAGCGGATCGATGAAGATCGCGCGCACCGCCGCGAAGCCGTCGTAGCCGAGCGCCGAGAAGACCAGCCCTCCCACCACCATCGTCGCCAGCACCGCGAGGACCGGCGCCAGCCAGATCATCGTCCGGCTCGGCACCTTGCGTCGTTCGAGCTCAAGCACGCTCCGCCTCCCGCTCCGCCGCGTTCTCTCCGCCCGCGTGCTCGCCATGCACCCCGCCCATCAGCAGGCCGATCTCGTCGCGGGAAATCTCGCCCACCGACCGCTTCGGCGAAAGGCGCCCTTCGTTGATCACCGCGAGCGAGTCCGAGATCGCCAGCAGTTCGTCCAGATCCTGACTGACCACCACGATCGCCGAGCCGCGCGCCGCGAGGTCGACCAGCGCCTGATGGATCGCCGCCGCGGCGCCCGCATCGACGCCCCAGGTCGGTTGCGACACCACCAGCACCTCCGGCACCTGCAACACCTCGCGCCCCATGATGAACTTCTGGAGATTGCCGCCCGAGAGCGCGCCCGCCATCGCCTGCGGCCCGGTCGCCCGCACCCCGAACCTGGCGATCACCTCTTCCGCATAGCCGCGCGCCACCGCTCCGAGGATCACCCCGTGGCGCACCATGCCCTTGCGATACCGCGCGGTCAGGACGGCATTCTCGGCCAACGTGAAGCCCGGCACCGCCGCATGGCCGTTCCTCTCCTCCGGCACCGCCGCGAGCCCGCGCCGCCGCCGCCGCGCGATCGGCAGCGTGCCGACCGGCGCCCCGTCGAGGCGCACCGCGCCCGCGTTCGCCACCGGCGTCTCGCCGGAGAGCGCCAGCATCAGCTCGTTCTGGCCATTGCCCGCGACTCCGGCGATGCCGAGGATCTCGCCCGCCCGTACCGAGAAGGAGACGTCGCGGAGCGCCACGTCGAAGTCGCCGCCGCCCGCCAGGGTCAGGCGATCGACCACCAGCTTCTCCGGCCCGAAGCCCTTCGCCGCGGCCTTGCGCACGTCCTTGAGGCTGCCGCCGATCATCATCTCCGCCATGGAGCGCGGCGTCTCCTGCGCCGGCACGCAGGTGCCGACGACCTTGCCGCCCCGCATGATCGTCGCCGCGTCGCAGAGCACGCGGATCTCGTGAAGCTTGTGGCTGATGTAGAGAACCGAGCAGCCGCCGGCCGCAAGTGCCCGCAGCGTCTCGAAAAGCTGCGCCACCTCCTGCGGCGTCAGCACGCTCGTCGGCTCGTCCATGATGAGCAGCCGCGGCTCAAGCAACAGCGCCCGGACGATCTCGATGCGCTGCCGCTCGCCCACCGAGAGGGTCGAGACCGTGCGATGCGGATCGAGGCTCAGTCCGTAGCGCGCCAGCACCGCCCGGATCCGCCCCTCGAGCGCCGACGCGCTCAGCCGCTCGTCGAGGCCGAGCGCGATGTTCTCGAGCACGGTCATCGGCTCGAACAGCGAGAAGTGCTGAAACACCATGCCGATGCCCATGGCGCGCGCCGCCCGGGGACTGGCGATCCGGACCGGCGTCCCGTCAACGACGATCTCGCCGTCGTCCGGGTGCTGCACGCCGTAGATCATCTTGACGAGCGTCGACTTGCCCGCGCCGTTCTCCCCGAGCAGCGCGTGCAGTTCGCCCGGCCGCACCCGGAAGCTCACGCGGTCGTTCGCGAGCACCCCGGGAAAGGCCTTGGTCACGTTCCGAAGCTCGAGACGATCGGCGCTGGCGTCTGTCATCGTCGGGCTCCGTCGGTCAGGTTGCAGACTACTCCGGGAAGAACGCGAAGCGGATCAGGAATAGCGCAGCCACGAGCCAGGTTGCCATATGAACTTCACGCGCCCGGCCCGTCGCCGCCTTGATGATGGCGTAGCTGATGAAACCGAACGCAAGCCCGTTGGCGATCGAGTAGGTAAACGGCATCATCAGCGCGGTGAGCGCCGCGGGCGCCGCGTCGGTGATGTCGTCCCAGTTCACGTCCACCAGCTCGCGCATCATGAGACAGGCGACGTAGAGCAGCGCCGGCGCCGTGGCGAAGGCCGGCACCGAGCCCGCGAGGGGCGCGAAGAAGAGCGCGAGCAGGAAGAGCACCGCCACCGTCACCGCCGTCAGGCCGGTCCGGCCGCCCGCGAGCACGCCCGAGGCGCTCTCCACATAGGCGGTGGTCGACGAAGTGCCGAGCATCGAGCCCGCGACGATCGCCGTCGAGTCCGAGAGCAGCGCCTTGCCGAGCTGCGGGTTGGTGTGTCCCGGCCCGTCATTCAGCAGACCCGCGCGCTTGGCGACGCCGATCAGCGTGCCGGTCGCGTCGAACACCTCGACGAGCACGAAGGTCAGGACCACGTGCAGGATGCCCGCGGAGAACGCGCCGACGATGTCGAGTTGCAGGAAGGTCGGGGCGATCGACGGCGGCGGCGACATGATCCCGCCGAACGGGCTGATGCCCGACACCATGGCGACAACGGTGATGACGAGGATGCCGATGAGGATCGCGCCCTTCACCTTCAGCGCGTCGAGCGCCGCGATCAGGAAGAAGCCGATCATCGCGAGCATCGCCGGCGGCGAGCGCATGTCACCGAGCGCGACGAACGTCGCCTCGCTTGCCACGACCACGCCCGCGCTCTTCAGCGCGATGATGCCGAGGAACATGCCGATACCCGCCGCAACGGCGCTCCGCATCGAGTGCGGGATGCCCTCGACCAGCCAGCGCCGCACGCCGGTCACGGTGAGGAGGAGGAAGATGCAGCCCGAGATGAAGACCGCGCCCAGCGCCTGTTGCCAGGTGAAGCCCATGGCTCCGACCACGCCGAAGGCGAAGAAGGCGTTCAGCCCCATGCCCGGCGCCATGGCGATCGGCCAGTTCGCATAGAACCCCATGATCAGCGATCCGAGAGCCGCCGCGAGACAGGTCGCGACAAACACCGCGCTTTGGTCCATGCCGGTCGTCGACAGGATCTGCGGGTTCACGAAGATGATGTAGGCCATCGTCAGGAAGGTGGTGATCCCCGCCACCAGTTCCGTGCGCACGTTCGTGCCGTGCGCCTTCAGTCCGAATAGACTGTCGAGCATGCTGTCCTCACTGTCTGTTACCGCGCTATTCCCTTGCCGGAATGGTCGCGCCCTCACGGAAATCTCTCTCGCGTCTGTCACCGCGCCCACGCCTTCAATCGGAGCGGACGCGCCATCACATCAAATCTTCAACGTCTGTTACCGCGTTCGTTCCGCGAGCCGGAGCGCACGCGCCATCGCTTCAAACCCTCAGCGGCGCCCGCATCACGAGTGCCGCCAGTATTTCTGTCGCGACGAATGCCGCGATCACCTCGGGCCGCTTGTCAGGCCGTCCGGCCGCGCCGATCGGTGAGACCAGTGACTCGGGCGATGGCGGATCCTCGGTGCGGGCGAGCCAGCGCTCGAACGTCACCCGCTTGGTCTTGGAGCCGATCATGCCGACATAGGCCGCGTCCCCCCGCGCCAGCGCCTCGCGCGCGATCAGGAAATCGAGCGCGTGGTCGTGGGTCAGGATGACGAAGGCGCTGCCCGGCGGAGCCGTCGCCACCTCGGCCTCGGGGATCGCGGTCATCACCGCCTCGACCCGTGGCGGCGCAAGCGCGATTTCCTCCGGCCGCTGGTCGATCAGAACCGGCCGCACCGGCAGAAGCGCCAGCGCCGCTGCCAGCGCCCGCCCAACGTGGCCGGCTCCGAAGATCAGCACCGCCGGCAGGGCGCGATACTCCCGCTCGGCCATGGCCGCGAGCGCCTCCCATCCCGCGTCGTCGAGCCGCGTGCAGGTGAGCACCGTCCGGCCGCCGCAGCACTGGCCGATCTCCGGCCCGAGCGGGATGTCGAGAGTTTCGCTGTCGTCCCCGCGCGCCAGCATTGCCCGGGCAGCGTCGATCGCCATGTATTCGAGCTGACCGCCGCCGATCGTCCCGAGGATCGTGCCTTTCGTCACCACCATCCACGCGCCGCTCTCCCGCGGCGTCGAGCCCCGGGCCTCAGCGACCTCGACCAGTGCCGCGACGGTCCGGGCCCGAAGCCCTGCGATCTCGTCGGGGCGGACGGTCATGCCTCCCTCCCTCCGAGCCGGTCGATCGCCTTCAGCACCCGTTCGGGCGTGGCCGGCGCGTCGAGCCGCGGGCACTCGCGATAGTCCGCGACGCTCGCCACCGCCATGGACAGGGCCTCCAGCACCGAAATCGGCAGCATGAACGGTGGCTCGCCCACGGCCTTCGACCGCCGGATCGTCGGCTCCTTGTTCACCGACCACTCGGCGAGCTTCACGTTGAAGATCGCCGGCCGGTCGCCGGCCAGCGGAATCTTGTAGGTGGACGGCGCGTGTGTCCGAAGCCGCCCCTTGTCGTCCCACCAGAGCTCTTCGGTGGTGAGCCAGCCCATGCCCTGCACGAAGGCTCCCTCGACCTGCCCCTTGTCCACCGCCGGGTTCAGCGACCGGCCGACGTCATGCAGCACGTCGGCGCGATCCACCACGTACTCGCCCGTCAGGGTATCGACCGACACCTCCGAGCACGCCGCGCCATAGGCGAAGTAGTAGAACGGCCGCCCCTTGCCCGCCGCGCGGTCCCAGTGGATGTCCGGCGTCTTGTAGAAGCCCGCGGCCGAGAGATGCACCCGCGCGATGTAGGCCTCCTTGATGAAGTCGTCGAAGGAGACCCGCCGGTTGCCGATCAGCACCGCGTTCGGCTGGAACACCACCTGCTCGCGGTCCACGGAATATTTCTCCGCCGCAAAGTCGATCAGCCGGTCCTTGATCTGCTGCGCCGCGTTCTCCGCCGCCATGCCGTTCAGATCCGAGCCCGACGACGCCGCCGTGGCCGAGGTGTTCGGCACCTTTGCCGTTGTGGTCGCGGTGATCTTCACCCGGTCGAGGTCGATCTGGAACACGTCCGCCACCACCTGCGCCACCTTGGTGAAGAGGCCCTGCCCCATCTCCGTGCCGCCGTGGTTCAGGTGTACCGACCCGTCGCTGTAGACGTGCACCAGCGCGCCGGCCTGATTGTACCAGGTGGCGGTGAAGCTGATGCCGAACTTGACCGTGCTGATCGCGATACCCTTGCGGATCACGCCGCCCTTCGCGTTCCAGTCAAGCACCGCCTGGCGCCGCGCCTGGTAGTCGGCGCTTTCGACCAGTTCATCCACCACCCGCTCGATGATGCAGTCAGTGACGGTCTGGTGATAGGGCGTCACGTTCCGCTCGCCGTCGCCGTAGAAGTTCACCCGCCGGACTTCGAGGGGGTCCTTGCCCAGTGCGTAAGCGATCTCCTCCATGATCCGCTCGGCAATGATGAGCCCCTGCGGCCCGCCGAACCCGCGGAATGCCGTATTGGAAACCGTGTTGGTTTTCATCGGCCTGGAGACGAGCCTTACGGCCGGATAGTAGTACGAGTTGTCCGCGTGGAAGAGCGCGCGGTCGGTCACGGCGCCCGAGAGGTCCGCGGAGAAGCCACAGCGCGCCGCGAACACGCCGTCCACCGCGAGGACGCGTCCGTCCTCGTCGAAGCCGACCTCGTACTCGTTCAGGAAATCGTGGCGCTTGCCGGTCGCGACCATGTCGTCGTCCCGGTCGGGCCGGAGCTTCACCGCGCGATGGTATTTCTTCGCCGCCAGTGCGGTGATCGAGGCGAAGATGTTCGGCTGCGTCTCCTTGCCGCCGAAACCGCCGCCCATGCGCCGCACGATGATCGTTACCGCGTTCGACGGCACGCCGAGCACGTGCGCCACCATGTGCTGCACCTCGGACGGGTGCTGGGTCGAGGAATAGACCGTCACCTCATCGTCCTCGCCCGGGAAGGCGAAGGCGATGTGACCTTCCAGATAGAAGTGATCCTGTCCGCCCACGCGCATGGCGCCCTTCAGCCGCCGCGGCGCCGCCGCCATCGCCGGCTCGACCTCGCCACGCTCCAGCTTCAGCGGATCGGTCACGTAAGGGTAGTCCGCGCTCACCGCCTCCGCCACGTCGGTCACGAACGGCAGGTCGCGATACTCGACCTTCGCAAGCTTCGCCGCGCGGCGCGCCTGATCGCGGGTTTCCGCGATCACCGCGAACATCTGCTGGCCGTGGAACTCGACCTTGCCCTCGGCGAACAGCGGATCGTCGTGCTTGCCGACCGGGCTGATGTCGTTCGACCCCGGAACGTCCGCCGCCGTCAGCACCCCGACGACACCGGGCGCCGCGCGCACCGCGTCGAAGTCGATCGAGACGATCTCCGCATGCGCCCGGTCCGACAGCCCGAGATAGGCATGCAGCGTGCCCGCCGGCTCGGGGATGTCGTCGGTATATTCCGCGAGCCCCGTCACATGCTTGTGCGCCGAGTCGTGCCGCTGCGACAGGTGCACGCCGCCCCTGATGCCCGCGTCCGCCGCCACGTTGTCCATCTGCTTGTTCATCATGCCGTCTCCCGCACGAGCCGCACAGTCTCGCCCGCCGTCTCGAGATAGAACCGCCGGAGCAGATTCGCCGCCACGCGGGCGCGATATCCGGCACTCGCCCGCCAGTCGGAAAGCGGCTGGAAGTCCTGCACGATCGCCGCTTCCGCCGCCGCCACCGTGTCGAGCGCCCAGGGCCGTCCGATCAGCGCCGCTTCCGCCGCCGCCGCCCGCTTCGGCGTCGCGGCCATGCCGCCATAGGCGAGCCGCGCCACCTTCACCCGGTTGCCGTCGAGCTCCACATGGAAGCCGCAGGCCACCGCCGAGATGTCCTCCTCGCGCCGCTTCGACACCTTGTAGGCCGCGTCAAGCGACCCCGCCGCCGGCTTCGGCACGTGGAGCGCCTCCACGAACTCACCCGGCTCCCGGTCCTGCTTGCCATAGGCGATGAAGTACGCCTCCAGCGGCAGCGTCCGCCGCTCCGCGCCCTTCCTGAGCGTCACCGTCGCCCCGAGCGCGATGAGCGCGGGCGGTGTGTCGCCGATCGGCGAGCCGTTCGCCACGTTGCCGCCGACCGTGCCCATCGCCCGCACCTGCCAGCCGCCGATCCGGCGCCAGTACTCCGAAAGATGCGGAAACTCTGCGTCGAGCACCGACTGGAACTCGTCATAGCTGACCCCGGCGCCGATCGTGACACCCTCGGGCGTCACCTCGACCCCCTTCAGCCCGCTGAGATGCGCGATGAAGACCGCCGGACTGATGTTGCGCATCAGCTTGGTGATCCAGAGCCCGACGTCCGTCGAGCCTGCGACCACCGTCGCCTTCGGCCGCGAGGCGAGCACCTCGGCCAGATCGTCGACGCTCGCCGGCACGATCACCTCGTCCTCGCCGGTGCGGATCTCGACCCGAGCGCCATCGTCCATCGCCGCGAGCCGCGCCAGAACGTCGGCCCGCTCGGCAGCAAGCTTGTCCTCGGCCGGCGAGCCCTCGATCGAGCGCGCCGCCTCGATGATCGGCTGATATCCCGTGCAGCGGCAGAGGTTGCCCTGCAACGCTTCCTCGATCTCCGCGACGCTCGGCCGCGAATTGCGCATCCAGAGCCCGTAGAGCGACATGACGAAGCCCGGCGTGCAGAAGCCGCACTGGCTGCCATGATGATCGACCAGCGCCTGCTGCACCGGATGCAGCTCACCGTTCGCCCCGGCGAGATGCTCCACCGTCACCACATGGGTGAGGTCGAGCGAGCCCATGAGGCGGATGCAGGCATTGACCGGCTCATAGACCAGCCCCTCGCCCACGCGCCGGCCGACGAGCACGGTGCAGGCACCACAATCGCCCTCGGCACAGCCCTCCTTGGTGCCGCGCAATCGGCGGGAGAGGCGCAGATGATCGAGCAGATTGTCAGATGACCGGATGGCGCTCAGCCGCTCCTCACGGTCGTTGAGCAGAAATCGGATCTCGTTGCGTACCGCAGTCAAGCTAGAGCCTCCTTGCAACCAGCGGGCACCATCCGGCGTGAGCGCGGGAACCGGTGCGAATCAATCAACTGCCGAAATCCGGAGGCCCGCAACACGGAACCCGACGCGACGCTGGAATGAGCGTCACTGTAACGAGCCTGCGCGCACGCCGAACCGGCGCCAAAGGCGCTTTTCCAGATATCTGCCATATGTCCAAAACTCCCCGAGCGATCTTGCCGTCGCCGTCAAACCAAGCAATCTTGGCAGAAGACCGCCGGAACAGAACCCCGCCAATGCGGAGGACTGCTTCAAAGATATTTTGAAAATGGGGCGAGAAAAATGCAACCGCGGCCGCCCTTTCGGGGGGCCGCGGTTTGGTTCTTCGCTCTTCGGTAGCGTCAGTAGCGCCCGACGACCCTTGCGCCGGGCGCGGCCGGTTCAGTGGACGCTGACCGGCGAGAATTCGTTCTGCCGCGCGACCACGAAGGCCTGCGCCCGGTCGGGCACCAGCGCCAGCACCTCGCCGGTCGAGGCGTGGATCGCGTAGAGGTGGTCAACCCCGGCGGTCTGCGCCCGGATCGACTCCGGCAGATCGGCAGTCTTCACTTCGCGGACGTAAACGATGCCCTTGTTCGCGTCGTTCGTATCGTCGGGAAGGCTCGGAAAATCGGTCATGGTAGCCTCCTTCAGGGATTCTTGCCGTTGATCGCAATGGTGCGGACGACCGTCTCGGGCGCGGACCTCGCAAGGTCGATGTGCAGCAGCCCGTTCTCCAGCCGTGCCGCCCCGACCTCGACGCCGTCCGCGAGCACGAAGCTGCGCTGGAACTGGCGCGCGGCGATGCCGCGGTGCAGGAACGTCCGGCCGTCTGCGTCGTCGCGTTGCCGCCCCCGGATCACCAGCTGGTTGTTTTCGAGGGTGATCTGGAGATCCTCCTCGCAAAATCCGGCCAGCGCCAGGGTGATGCGGTAAGACGCATCGCCACGCTGCTCGATGTTGTACGGCGGGTAGCCATCGCTCCCGGACTTCGCCGTCCTTTCCACCAGCCGGTCGAGGTTCTCGAACCCGAGCAGGTAGGGATGCGAAGCGAAGGTCACCTTTGTCATTCTCGATCGAGCCCTTGTTCTCAAGCGACTTGGTCAATGGAGCCCCGGATCGGCGGCTCCGTTGGATGAAACATGGGAAATACCAGCCGGCGAAACAAGAGCCTGCGCGGTTACGTGACGTACTAGCCGCCGCCCCGCGCGGTAGGGTATAAAAGCCATATTCACCGCAGGGATCCCGAGCCGATGAACAGCCCGCAGACCATGCAGCGCGACGAGGTCCTCCGGGTCAAGCTCGAGCTTCTGCAACGGGAACACCGCGACCTCGACGATGCCATCGTGGCGCTGCACACCGAGGGGAAGGCTGATCAGCTGACCCTGCGCCGGCTGAAGAAGCGCAAGCTGATGCTGAAGGACGAGATCCAGCGGCTGAGCGACGAGATCACGCCCGACATCATCGCGTGAAGATCTCCGTATGACATGTTGAATAGTCCGGATACCTACGCGCCGCCGGGATAGAATGCCGGGTGATAGGCGACGGAGCCTGCATCCGCGCCACCGAAACGCAGCGCCTGAAAGTACTCCGCCGGCACGCCGTCGAGAGTGAGAGCGGGGTCAGGGCGAAAACCAAAGCGGGAATAGTATGCCGGATCGCCGAGCACGACGCAGCCGGCTGCGCCATCGCGGGTGAGACGGGCAAGCCCGGCGCGGACCAGAGCCTCGCCCGTGCCGCGCCGCCGACCGGAGACACACACCGCGAGCGGTCCAAGCCCATACCAGTCGCAGCCTGCGCCGGAGAGCGTGACCGGTGAGAAGGCAACATGGCCGAGGACCGCCGTGCCCTCCACCGCCACGAGGCTGATCGTCAGCGCACCCGCCGCCCGCAACCCGTCGACGATTGCAGCCTCCGTGCCATCGGAATGCGGCGCATCGCGGAACGCCCCGGTGACGAGCCGGGAAATTGCCGGCGCGTCCTCGGGGCGTTCGTCGCGGATCTCCACCGGGCGTCAGCGCCCGGCCGCGTCGGCGATCTGCGGCGCGTCACCGACCCCGCGCGCCGGGTCGAGCAGTCGTGGCCAGTCCCGCCCCGGCGCGGCGGCCGCGAGCGCCTCGGCGAGCGTTCCCTCGCGTCCCGCAGCCTTGACCGCTGCGGTCACCAGTGCCTGCGCCTCGGGCCGCGGCATCTCCTCGGCCAGCGCGAAGACCGCGGCTTCCGCCATCATCATGCCGCGATCGCCGGCGAAGGTGCGGGCGATCCGGTCGGGGTGCGCCTTCAGCGTCCCGGCGAGAGCGATCCCGTGGCGGAGCGCCGAGCCTGCCGCGACCGCCATCGACGGCAGGGTGAACCACTCCACCCCGAGCGCCGTGCCATCGCGTTCCTCCGCGTGGATCATCGCCTGCGCCAGCGTCCCGAGATTGCCGGCGGTGACGCGGGAGAGCGCGACCAGCGCCTCGGGCACCACCGGATTGGCCTTGTGCGGCATGGTCGACGAGCCGCCACCCGTGCCAGCCGTCACCTCGCCGATCTCGCTCTGGCCGAGCAGGATCAGATCGGCGCCGATCTTGCCGAGCGAGCCGGTGACGAGCGCGAACCAGCTTCCAAGCTCCAGCATCGTGTCGCGCGCCGCATGCCACGGCACCGGCGTCGCCCCGAGCCCGAGCGCGGCGGCGAGCCCCTCGACCACCTCGCCACCCCGGCCCTGCAGCGCCGCGTTGGTGCCCGATGCCCCGGCGAACGACACCTGCATCAGGCGCCGGCGCAGCTCCGCGAGGCGCGCGCGATGGCGCACCAGCGGCGCGGTCCAGACCGCGATCTTCGCGCCGAGCGTCGTGGGCGTCGCCATCTGGAAGCGGGTGCGCGCGGCGATCACCGTGTCGCGATGCGTCGCCGCCGCCAACCCGAGGGCGGCGATGAGTTCGGCGAGGCGCGCGTCGAGCAGGTCGAGCACCCCGCCCAGCCGCAGGACGAGGCCGGTGTCGACCACGTCCTGGCTCGTCGCGCCCCAGTGCAGCCACTGACCGACGTCCGGTGCGAGCTGGCTGCGAAATTCCTTCACCAACGCCGAAACCGGGACGCCAGCCGAGGCAAATCCCGCGGCGAGGCTCGCCGCGGGGATCGTGACGCTGCCGGCCGCCGCCTTGATGGCGCGGCCGGCAGTCTCTGGTATGATGCCGAGGTCCGCCTCGACGGCAGCAATCGCCCCCTCGACGTGCAGCATCGCGCGGACCTCGGCTTCGCCGGAGAAGAACGCCGCGACCTCGGCGTCGCCGTAGAGGCCAGCGGTGATCTCACCGTCGAACGGGGAAATCATCAGGCGGCTACCTTCGCCTTGAGCCCGAGAATGTCGCGGGCCTGCTGCCAGGTCGCCACCGGGCGCTCGTACTTCTCGCAGAGCTCGACGGTCTTCTTCACCAGCGCGGCGTTCGAGGGCGCAAGCTCGGTCTTGGAGAGACGGAGGTTGTCCTCGAGGCCGGTGCGGCAATGGCCGCCCGCCGCGATGCACCACTCGTTCAGCACGATCTGGCTCGGGCCGATGCCGGCGGCGCACCACTTCGCGTCCGGCGCGATGCGGTTCACCGTCTCGACGTAGAAATCGAACGTCGGCTTGTCGACCGGCATGGCGTTCTTCACGCCCATGACGAACTGCACGTAGAGCGGCCCCTTGATCCGGCCATCCTTCGCCATCGCCGCCGCCTGATGGATATGGCTGAGATCGAACGCCTCGATCTCCGGCTTCACGTCATACTTGAGCATCTCCGACGCCAGCCAGTCCACCAGATCCGGCGAATTATCATAGACCCGCGTCGGGAAGTTGTTCGACCCGACCGCGAGGCTCGCCATGTCCGGGCTGAGCGACAGCATGCCGCCCCGCTCGCGCTCGGCACCCGAGCGGCCGCCGGTCGAGAGCTGGACGATGAGGCCGGGGCAGTGCTTGCGCAGCCCCTCGAGCAGCTGGCCGAACTTCTCCGGCGAGGCGGTCGGCGTCTCGTCGTCGTTGCGCACGTGGCAGTGCGCGATCGAGGCCCCCGCCTCGAACGCTGCCTGGGTGCTCTCGATCTGTTCGGACACGGTGATCGGCACGGCCGGGTTCATCGACTTGCGCGGCAGGCTGCCGGTGATCGCGACACAGATGATGCAGGGATCCGCCATGGGCTTGCCTCCTCAGATATCCAGGAACACGGTTTCGCCTTCACCCTGAAGGCGAATGTCGAAACGGTAGACCGGCTTGCCATCGCGCATCTCGCGCGTGGCGATCAACGTGCCCCGACGGTTCGCCTGCTCGATCAGGTTCAACACCGGATCCTTGGCGTTGGCCTCGGCCTCGTCATCGAAATACATCCGGGTGTTGAGCCCGATGTTGATGCCGCGCGCGACGATCCAGAGGTTCAGGTGCGGCGCCATCCGCCGGGAATTGCGGCCGGCGATGCCGCCGGGCTTCACCGTGTCGAAGCTGAAGAGGCCGGTGTCGAAGTCGGAGATGATCCGACCCCAGCCCCGAAAGCCCTCCTCGACCTGATCCGCGCGCAGGTCGGCCGGGCTCGGATAGATGCCCGCGGCGTTCGCCTGCCAGACCTCGATCAGCACGTCCTTCACCGGCGCGCCGGCCCCGTCAAACACCGTGCCCTCGACACGGATGCGCTCGCCCTCGGCATTCGGCCCGGCGATGTCGGTCCCGAGCTCCTGCTCGAAGATCTTGAAGCCGGCGGCGCCCGGCGCCAGTCCGATGTGGACGTAAGGGCCCGCAGTCTGCGACGCGGTCTCCTTGAGGTAGTTGAGCGGCTGCGGCATGGCTCAGTTCCCTTCCAGGCGGTTCTCGAAGAGCGTCGAGCGACGCCCGCGGAGCACGATGTCGAACTTGTAGGCGAGGCTGTCGAGCGGCACCGCCGCGTTGAGATCGAGCGGCGCGATCAGGCCCTCGAGCGCCTCCGCGTCCGGGATCGAGGCGAGGATCGGGCAGTGCGGGATCAGCGGATCGCCTTCGAAGTACATCTGGGTGATGAGCCGCTGCACGAACCCCGGGCCGAAGACCGAGAAGTGGATGTGCGCGGGGCGCCAGTTGTTGACCCAGTTGCGCCACGGATAGGCGCCGGGCTTGACCGTGCGGAAGTAGTAGTAGCCGTTCTCGTCGGTCAGCGTGCGCCCGCAGCCGCCGAAGTTCGGATCGATCGGCGCGAGGTACATGTCCTTCTTGTGGCGGTACCGGCCGCCGGCGTTGGCCTGCCAGAACTCGACGAGCGTGCCCGGCACGCCGCGCCCCGTCTCGTCGAGCACCCGGCCATGGACGATGATCCGCTCGCCGACCGGCTCGCCATCCTGCGCGTAGTTCAGGATCAGGTCGTTGTCGAGCGGCCCGAGATCGCTGTGACCAAAGGTCGGCCCGGTCACCTCGGAGAGCGAATTCTGCAGCGACAGCAGTGCGTAGCGCGGCGAGCGGCCGACGCTGGTCTTGTAGTTGGGCGTATAGGCCGGCGGATGGATCCGGCGGTCCCGCTGGAAGAACTCACCCGACGCCTCGCGGGCGTTCGGACGGTGAATTTCGCCTTGCTTCATGGTTCCACTCCCATGTCCCGGTACGTTTCCTTGATCAGCTTCAGCGCGTGGTTCGCGGCCGGGACGCCTGCATAGATTGCCACATGCATCATCGCCTCGCGCACCTCGGCCGGCGTGGCGCCGGTGTTCTTCGTGGCGCGAACGTGCATTGCCACCTCGTCCCACTGGCCGAGTGCGGCGAGCAGCG
This sequence comes from Amaricoccus macauensis, assembly GCF_014201905.1. Taxonomy (GTDB): domain Bacteria; phylum Pseudomonadota; class Alphaproteobacteria; order Rhodobacterales; family Rhodobacteraceae; genus Amaricoccus; species Amaricoccus macauensis. The sequence continues at coordinate 239,066 of NZ_JACHFM010000001.1, forward strand.
CGAGGGTGATGAGCGAGCGGTCGCGCTTCGAGATGTCCGGGCGCGACCAGACCGACCCCCATGCCGACTCAGTGATGAGGGTCTGGAACGGCTCGTCGAAGGGGGTCTTGGCCTTCTCGGCCCGGTCCACGTGGGCATCCCCGAGAACGCTGCGACGCGTCGTCATGCCGGTCTCGAATCGCTCGGAGCGGGCGGCGGTGTCAGCCAAGGCCGTTCTCCTTCAGGAAGGTGGTGAGAAGCGCCGCGACCGCCTCGGGCCGTTCGACGCATGGGATATGCCCGGCGCCCCGGATCAGCTCGAAGCGCGCGCCCGGAATCGATTCCGCGGTCTCGCGCACCAGATCGGGCGGAGTCGAGCCGTCGGCGTCGCCGCCGATCGCCAGCACCGGCTGGCGGATCGTCCGGGTCGAATCGCGCAGGTCAGTATGGGCGATGGCGGCGCAGCAACCAACGTAGCCCGCGACCGGCGTTCGGGTCAGCATGTGGCGCCAGCCGACCAGCTCGTCCGCACGCTCGTCATGGAAAGCCTTGGAAAACCACAGCTTCATCACGTTGTCGCCGATGGCGTCGATCCCCTGCGCCCGGACCAGCGCGATGCGCTCGCCCCACGTCTGCTCGGTGCCGAGCTTCGCGGCGGTGTTCGACAGGACGACAGCCCGGACCAGATCGGGCCGCTCGACCGCGAGCCCCTGCGCCACGATGCCGCCGATCGAGAGGCCGACGAAGACCGCGTCCCTGAAGCCGAGCGCGTCCATGAGTCCCGCGACGTCGGCAACGAGATCGGCCATCGGATAGTCACCCTCGGGTGCATCCGACAGACCATGACCCCGCATGTCGTAGCGCAGGATCTTGAGGCCCGCAGGAAGTCCCGCGATCACCTTGTCCCAGATACGGAAATCAGTGCCGAGCGAGTTGGCGAAGACGAGCGGCAGCCCATCGGGATCACCGGTTACGACGTGGTGCAGGCGCACCCCGTTGATCTCGCGCATGTGCATTCGTTGATCCTCCCCTACGTGATTGATGGCGCATTGCCGAAGTTATGTAAAATGATATGTCTCGCAAAATGCATAACCCGCAGGATATGGAATGATACCCGTATCGTATCGCCACGTTCGTTGCTTTCTCGAAGTCGCACGCCTCCAGAGCGTTCAACAGGCGGCCAATGAACTGGCCATCTCCCAGCCGGCAGTGTCGAAGACATTGCGCGAGCTGGAGGAGCGTGTCGGCACGGCGCTTTTCGAGCGGGCCGGGCGCCGCCTGCGCCTGACTGCCGCGGGTCGGATCTTCCAGAAGCACGCCGGCCTGTCGCTGACCGAGCTCGACCGCGGCGTCCGGGCGATCCGTGGTCCGGTGGCTGGCGGGATCGTCTCCGCGGGCGTGCTGCCCACCGTCGCGACCCGGGTGCTGCCGCGCGCCGCCATCGCCTTCGCGCAGGCGATGCCCGAGATCTGCCTGCGCGCCTCCACCGGGCCGAACCACTATCTGCTGTCCCAGCTCCGCGAGGGGCGTCTCGATCTCGTGGTGGGCCGTCTCGCTCCGCCGGCGGAAATGGCGGGTCTCGTCTTCGAACAGCTTTACGCCGAAGAGGTGGTGGCCGCCGTCCGCGCCGGCCACCCGGCGCTTGCCTCGCCGGGCGCCGATCCGGCCGACTGGCCGCTGATCCTGCCGCCCCCCCGCGCGATCATCCGGCCGGTGGTGGAGCAGTATTTCCTCGCGCGCGGCCGCGAGTTGCCCCGGCCACAGGTGGAGACCATCTCCCTCGCCGTCGGCCGCGGCCTCATTCTTGCCTCCGACGCGGTGTGGTTCATCTCGCGCGGCGTCCTCGCCGAGGAGATCGCAAGCGGCGCCATCGTCGCTCTCGACCTTGGCGGTCTGCCCCTCGCCGGCCCCGTCGGCCTCACCCTGCGCTCCGGCCAGACAGTGCCCGACGCCCTCGAAGTCCTGATGCAGACGATCCGCGACGCGGCGCAGGTGGAGAGGGGCTGAGCGGGGCGGCTGTGTCGTCGAAGACGCATCGCCACTCCCGCGCGCACCACGGCTTCGCCGACGTCAGCGAAGGGCGGGCTCATCCGGCCCAGTGGCCATATCAACTTTGGGTCGGCTTCTTCGCGCCACTGCGCGAAATCAGCTCCAGGATGCCAACGTACTCCCCACCTCATGTCCGATTGAGACTCCATTCCTCTCCAAAAACTCCTTAAGATCATTGTATTTTTTAAGATATTTTTCGGCCCTTATCACTTGGGGACTGAAGGTGAATCCCAACTTAGGCACCACGCCCTGACCGTCTGGCCGCCAGAAGAGAGGCCCTAACAGTTGGAGGAGCTCTGCGGCCGTCCCGAGGTACTCAGTCTGCCGTCGTGTGTGAGCATTTACGGCAAAACGGAGGGAACCCAACACAACGTCAACAAGGCTGGGGAAATGGGACTGCCCAACGCATGAATAGTGAAAGCCCACAATGTTTGCCAAGCGCATCTCTGACGTATAGGGCATCCCAGTCACGCCAACGGTGAATTTGTCTCTCAAGTGCGCGTCGATCGCATTGCCCGCGTCGTTGAACCGATCTATGAGGACTAGTCCTGACCCGCCGAACCGTTTCAAGATGAAGTCGAAGTTGTAGCACACTGCATTGATACCAAAGCGCCGAGCCTCGTCTGGATCAACCGCTATGTCGTGCAAAGTAAGATACACAATCAGTCGCGCTCCAAATTGATGAGCTATTTGAAATATATCCCGCTTTAGCGCTACAAACTCAAGGTGTGAGAAACCGCTTGGGCCCGGGTTAAATTTTAGCCGATAGTCTCTTGGTACGCGATGGCGTAGACGAAGATTATCAATCTCTACCGAGAAATCCTTCGCGGTCGCGCCCTCAACGACCATCCCTCCATAGATTAGAAAGTCACCCAAGCGCTTATCTAGATTTGTCTCGTCACAATACAGAAGGTGCACAGCATCGCCTCCGCCTGAGCTCATAGAAAGACGAAGGTAGACGATTAGCTGTCGTCAGGCGACAATCCGCTGAGCTGACACTTCGGGAAGGAAGCGCCCACGAGGTCGCATTGCGCTGTCACGGCCCAAGGAACGAACACGCGCGACGAGACCGCGAGAGGTGTCGTCATGGCCCTCCTTCTTGGGACAATCACGAGCCCCAACGCGACGGCGATAGTAAGTACTCCCGCTGGGAGGCGCTGGAGTCCCGTTCCACCGCGTGCCGCCTCTGCTCCGGGCCGGAGACCGGCGCCGGGGGAAGCGGTTGCTACCGCGGCGGCTACCGCAGCATCCGGGTCTCGCGCGCCCCGCGATTGTCGTGCCGCGCGTGTCAACCGAGATCGCCATCCGGTCGACGAAAAGGATCAACCTGCTGATCCGGCAAGGTTTCCCCACCTTGCGCAACTTGCGCGCCCGCCGCCCGTCCGGCTTGCTCCTCGCGGCGGGAGCGCCTACGTCTCGCATTCAGGCCGAAGGAAGGAGCGCAGCGCGTGGATCTGGACCGATGGACCGGCGGCCTCGCCTCACGGCTCGGGGACATGGTCGAGGATGTCACCGGCGTCTTCCGCGAGCCCGTCGTCCGCCTCGGCGTGACCGGCCTCAGCCGCGCGGGCAAGACCGTCTTCATCACCTCGCTGGTCGCGAACCTGCTGGAGCGCGGACGGATGCCCCAGCTCCGCGCCGCCGCCGAGGGCCGCATCCTCGCGGCCTTCCTCCAGCCGCAGCCTGATCCGACGATCCCCCGCTTCGCCTTCGAGGACCACCTCGACTCGCTCTCCGGCCCCAACCCGACCTGGCCCCAGAGCACCCGCTCGATCTCGACCCTGCGCCTCTCGCTTCGGATCGCGCCGAGCGGGCTCTTCTCCGGCCTCGCCGGCACCGGGGCGGTCCACATCGACATCGTCGACTACCCGGGCGAATGGCTGCTCGACCTGCCGCTCATGAGCCAGAGCTTCGCCGAGTGGTCCGCGACCGCGCTCGCCGCCGCCCGCTCGCCCGCCCGCGAGAGCCACGCCGCCGCCTGGCTCGCCGAGGCCGACGCGACCGACTCCGGCCGGGCGCTGACCGAGACCACGGCGCGAAAGCTCGCCGCCACCTTCACCGCCTATCTCTCGACCGCGCGCCTCGCCGGGCTCTCCAGCGTCGCGCCGGGGCGCTTCCTGATGCCGGGCGATCTCGAAGGCTCGCCCGCCCTCACCTTCTCGCCGCTGCTGCCGCCCGACCGCGCCGGCTCGGACTCGCTCTGGCGGGCCTTCGAGGCGCGTTTCGAGGCCTACAAGCGCGTGGTGGTCGAGCCGTTCTTCCGCAACCACTTCGCCCGACTCGACCGGCAGGTGGTGCTCGTCGACGCCCTCGGCGCCATCGCCGACGGTCCGCGCGCGGTTGACGACCTTCGGACCGCCATGGCCGAAATCCTCTCCTGCTACCGCCCCGGCGCCCGCTCGTGGCTCGCGCCGATCCTCGGCCGCAAGATCGACAAGATCCTGTTCTGCGCCACCAAGGCCGACCACCTGCACCACAGCCAGCACCCCCAGCTCGCGGCCTTCACCGAAGCGCTGGTCCGCGAGGCCCGCGACCGGGCGCAGTTCTCCGGCGCCACCACCGGCGCGCTCTCCATCGCCAGCGTCCGGGCGACGGTCGAGCAGACCGTTGAGCGCGACGGCCGGACCTTCGATCTGGTGCGCGGCCGCTCGCTCGACACCGGCGAGGAGATCGCGCTCTTCCCCGGCAAGCTGCCCGCCGATCCCGCCGAGCTTCTCGCCGCCGCCCGGCAGGGCGCGGGGACATGGCTCGATGCCGGCTACGCCAACACCCGCTTCGCCCCGCCGCGCCTCAAGGGTGGCGAGGGGCTGCCCCACATCCGCCTCGACCGCGCGGCCGAGTTCCTGATCGGAGACCGCCTCAGATGAGCCCCCGTCCCCCGTCGGACCGCCCCGACCAGCGCTCCCCGGACAAGCCCTTCGCAGACAAGCCCTTCGTGCTCACCGCCGACGACCTCGCCCCCACCACGATGACCCCGAGCGAGGCGCCGCCCCCGCCCGACGACGACCTGCCGCCGCAGGGCGACGCAATGCTGACCGTCACCCGCCTCGCCGCGCGCAAGCGCCGGGGCGGGCTGCTCTGGACCGTGGCCGCGAGCCTCGTCACCCTCGTGGTCTCGGTCACGGCCTACGACTACCTGATGAACCTCCTCGTCCGCTATCCGACCGTCGGCATGGTGGCGCTGGCACTGACCGGGCTCTTCGCGGTCCTCGTCGTCCTGCAGCTCTTCCGCGAGATCTGGGCGTTCCGGCGGCTGGCGCGGATCGACAGCTTCCGCACCGACGCGGCCGCCGCCCTCGGCGATCAGGACCGCGAGGCCGCGCTCGCGCTCTCGCGGCGGCTCGGAGGGTTCTACGGCGGCCGGACCGAACTGCGCTGGGCCCTCGCCCGGCTCGAGGAAACGCGGGAAGAGGTACTCGACGCGGACGCGATCCTCGATCTCACCGAGCGCATGCTCTTCGCGCCCCTCGACGCCGCCGCCCGGCGCGAGATCGAGGCGGCCGCCCGCACCGTTGCCGCCGCGACCGCGGTGATCCCGCTCGCCCTCGTCGATGTGCTGGCCGCCACCAGCCAGAACCTGCGGATGATCCGCCGGGTGGCCGAGGTCTACGGGGCCCACGCCGGGTTCTTCGGCTCGTGGCGGCTGCTGCGGACGGTGGCGACGCACCTGCTCGCGACCGGCCTCGTCTCGGCGGGCGACGATCTCATCGGCTCCGTCGCCGGTGGCCACGTCCTCGCGCGGCTGTCACGGCGCTTCGGCGAGGGCATGGTGAACGGCGCGCTGACCGCGCGGGTCGGCATCGCGGCCATGGACGTCTGCCGCCCCCTGCCCTTCTCGGCGCTGCCGCGACCGAAGGTCACGAACGTGATCAGTCGGGCGCTGACCGGGCTCTTCGAGCGCAAGTAGCGGACCCGCGCGGCCGGCCGGCGCCTTCGGGTCCGCAGCGATATTCCAGACAGACCGCAACGCTTTGTCGGCGCGCCGCCTGCTGCTAGGGTTCCCGAGTCGGAACTCGGGTACGACGCAGCAATCGGAGGGTCAGCCGGTGTCGGAAGAAAACTTTCCGTCGGATCGCTACGGTCCGGCGGAGCGGCGGATGGCGGAGGCACTGGTCGATCTGGAACGCCGGACCCTCCGGGCCGGCGAGGACGCGGAAGCCTGCGAGTGCAGGGAAGGCATGTTCCCGAGCCTGTCGCGGCGCGGGCTGCTCGCCGGCGGTGTGGCGCTCGGGGCGGCGTTCGCGGGCAACGCGGTCCGGGCCGACGCACCTCCGGGCTCCGTAGACTACCCGGTGCAGCCCGATCCCACGCGGGAACAGGGGCGCATGATCCTCGATGACGGCGGCTATGGCTCGCGCTCGCAGTTCGAGAACGAAGTGCGCTGGCGCTATCCGACGGACTCGCTCGACTCGAGCTGGTCGATGACGCCGCTCGCCTCCGGTCAGGGCATCATCACGCCCTCGGGGCTGCACTTCGAGCGCCACCACGGCGGCATTCCGACCATCGACCCGGAGCGGCACAGCCTGATCGTCCATGGCATGGTGGACCGGCCGTTGTCGCTCACCGTCGCGGACCTGAAGCGGATGCCCTCGGTCAGCCGGCTGCACTTCATCGAGTGCTCGGGGAACGGCCTGACGGAATGGGTGAAGCCCACCCTCAGGACCGTGCAGGGCACCCACGGCCTCACCTCGACGTCCGAGTGGACCGGCGTGGCGCTCTCGACCGTGCTGCGCGAGGCCGGGGTTCAGGACGGCGCGGCCTGGATCCTCGCCGAGGGCTCGGACGCGGCGGTCATGACCCGCTCCTGCCCGATCGACAAGGCGATGGACGACGCGATCCTCGCCTATGCCCAGAACGGCGAGGCGCTGCGGCCGGAACAGGGCTATCCGCTGCGGCTGCTGCTGCCTGGCTTCGAGGGAAACACCCACATCAAGTGGCTGCGCCGCCTCGACGTCAGCGACAAGCCGTTCATGACGCGCGAGGAGACGTCGAAGTACACGGACCTGATGCCCGACGGCAAGGCGCGGATCTTCACCCTCGACATGGATGCGAAGTCGGTCATCACCTTCCCCTCCGGCGCCATGAAGCTGCCGAAGCCCGGGTTCTACGAGGTCAGCGGTCTCGCCTGGTCCGGGCGCGGCAAGGTGGCGAAGGTCGAGGTCTCCGTCGATGGCGGCAAGACCTGGACGGAGGCGCCCCTGCAGGAGCCGGTCATCTCGAAGTGCCACACCCGTTTCCGGCTGCCGTGGGTCTGGGACGGGACGGAGGCGGTGCTGCAGAGCCGCTGCACCGACGAAACCGGCTATCTCCAGCCGGCGCTGAAGGATCTGGTCGCCGTTCGGGGCACGAACTCCGTCTACCATCTGAACGCGATCCAGAGCTGGCACGTGGCTCCGACGGGTGAGGTGACCAATGTCCATGCGTGAGCTTGCGATTGCCGGCGCCATCGCGCTGGCCGGATTGCCGGCGCTGGCCGAGGACACGCCCGCCACGGACGCGCCGCGCGCCTTTGCCGCCGCAGTGGTGCCCCTGCCCGACACCGGCGAGCCGACTCCGCCCTCCCCGGTGATCGCGGGCGGAGGTGAGGTGGGCGCCACGCCGGGGCTTGAGCGCGACTTCGGCATCGGCCGGCCGGCGACCGAGGACGAGATCGCGGCGATCGACATCGACGTGATGCCGGACGGCACCGGCCTCATGGAGGGCAGCGGCACCTATGCCGCCGGAGAGGCGCTCTTCGCCGAGAGGTGCGCCGCCTGCCACGGCGAGGCGCTCGAGGGCGTGAAAGCGACCGGCGGGCCGCGCCTCATCGGCGGGCGCGACACGCTCGCGACCGAGAAGCCGGTCAAGACGGTGGAGAGCTACTGGCCCTATGCGAGCACGCTCATCGACTACGTGCACCGGGCGATGCCGATGGACGCGCCGGGCTCGCTCACTGCCGACGAGGTCTACGCGGTCAGCGCGTTCATCCTCGGGCAGGCCGGCATCCTCGGAAAGGACGTGACCCTCGATGCGGAGTCCTTCGGCAAGATCGTGATGCCGAACGCCGAAGGCTTCGTTTCCGACCCGCGTCCCGGGGCGTACTGAGCCGACGTGCCCGCCGCCGGACGGTCCGGCAGCGGGCACGGGGGAAGGGCTCGGGAAACAAGAAGGCGTTGAAGGCAACGGGCGCGCGGCGTATATGCCCCGCGATGGCACGGGCTCTCGGCATCCACCGAATTACCGTCCCGGCGCTCTGAGGCTCAGGGCCGCCGGGGTTCGCGCGGCCGCGCCCATTTTCCCACGTTGCCCATTGACGGATGTCGAGATGACCACCGAGTCCACGGATACGAGTATCGACTACAAGGACACCCTGTTCCTTCCGAAGACCGACTTTCCCATGCGCGCCGGCCTGCCGCAGCGCGAGCCCGAGTGGCTGAAGCGCTGGGAGGATCTGCGGGTCTACGACCGGCTGCGCGAGACCGCGCACGGCCGGGTGCCGTTCGTGCTGCACGACGGCCCGCCCTACGCCAACGGCCACCTGCACATCGGGCACGCCCTCAACAAGGTGCTGAAGGACTTCATCGTCCGCTCGCAGCAGATGCTGGGCCGGGACTCGCGCTACGTACCCGGCTGGGACTGCCACGGCCTGCCGATCGAGTGGAAGATCGAGGAGCAGTACCGCGCGAAGGGCAAGTCGAAGGACGAGGTGCCGGTGAACGAGCTGCGCGCCGAGTGCCGCCGCTTCGCCGAGCACTGGGTGGGCATCCAGCGCGAGGAGTTCAAGCGGCTCGGCGTCACCGGCGACTGGGACGACCCCTATCTCACCATGGACTTCCACGCCGAGGCGGTGATCGCCGACGAGTTCATGAAGTTCGTGATGAACGGCTCGCTCTATCTCGGCTCGAAGCCCGTCATGTGGTCGCCGGTCGAGAAGACCGCCCTCGCCGAGGCGGAGGTGGAGTATCACGACCACCAGAGTCATACGATCTGGGTGAAGTTCCCGGTGGTCGAGGGACCGGAGGCCCTGAAGGGCGCGAGCGTCGTGATCTGGACGACCACCCCCTGGACGATCCCGTCGAACCGTGGCGTGGCGTTCGCCTCGCGCATCTCCTACGGGCTCTACAAGGTGACGGCCGCTGCGGACGACAACTGGGCGAAGGCCGGTGACGTCCTCCTTCTCGCCGATCCGCTGGCGGCGGACGTGATGGGCGCGGCGCGGGTCGAGAGCTACGAGCGGGTGGGCGATGCCGGACCGCTCGAGGGCATCATGCTGGGCCACCCGCTGGCGGAGCTTGATCCCTTCTGGGCCTACGAGGTGCCGATGCTCGAGGGTGATTTCGTCACCGACGACGCGGGCACCGGATTCGTGCACACCGCGCCCTCGCACGGCCTCGACGACTACGAGCTCTTCGTGAAGAACGGCATGGTCGACCGGATGACCCACAACGTCACCGAGGACTCCTCCTTCGCCGAGCACGTGCCGTTCTTCGCCGGGCTCGCGGTGTTCGATCACAAGGGCAAGGAAGGCAAGGCCAACAAGGCGGTCATCGACAAGCTGGTCGAGGCCGGCGCCCTGCTGGCGCGGGGCCGGATGAAGCACAGCTATCCGCACTCCTGGCGCTCGAAGGCCCCGGTCATCTATCGCAACACTCCGCAGTGGTTCGTGGCGATCGACCGCCCGCTCGACGACGGGATGGGCACCTACGGCGCGACGATCCGCGAGCGGGCGCTCACCTCCATCGACCGGCTGGTGAGCTGGACGCCGCAGACCGGGCGCAACCGGCTCTATTCGATGATCGAGGCCCGACCCGACTGGGTGCTGTCGCGCCAGCGCGCCTGGGGCGTGCCGCTCACCTGCTTCGTGAAGCGCGCGCCGGACGGCACGGTCGAGATCCTGCGCGACCCGGCGGTCAACGCCCGGATCAAGGCGGCGTTCGAGACCGAAGGGGCGGATGCCTGGTTCGAGGCCGGCGCAAAGGAGCGGTTCCTCGGCAACGACCACCCGCACGCCGACTGGGATCGGGTGACCGACATCCTCGACGTCTGGTTCGACTCCGGCTCCACCCACGCCTTCGCGCTCCGCGACCGGCCGGACGGCATCTGGCCGGCGTCGGTCTATCTGGAGGGCACCGACCAGCATCGCGGCTGGTTCCACTCCTCGATGCTGCAGGCCTGCGGCACGCGGGGGCGCGCGCCCTATGACGCGGTGGTGACGCACGGCTTCACCCTCGACGAGAACGGCATGAAGATGTCGAAGTCGCTCGGCAACACCGTCTCGCCCGCCGACGTGGTGAAGCAGTACGGCGCCGACATCCTCCGGCTCTGGGTGGCGCAGACCGACTTCACCGTCGACCAGCGCATCGGCCCGGAGATCCTGAAGGGCACCGCCGACAGCTATCGGCGGCTCCGCAACACGCTGCGCTACATGCTGGGCGCGCTCGAAGGCTTCTCGGACGCCGAGCGGGTGGAGCCGCAGGCGATGCCGGAGCTGGAGCGCTTCGTGCTGCACAGGCTGTCGGAGCTTGACGGGGTGGTGCGCAAGGGCTTCGACGCCTTCGACTTCCAGGGGGTGTTCCAGGCGCTCTTCCAGTTCGCCACCGTCGATCTCTCGGCGTTCTGGTTCGATATCCGCAAGGATGCCCTCTACTGCGACGCGCCGGGCGACCTGCGGCGCCGGGCGGTTCGCACGGTTATGGATGCGGTCTTCGCGCGCCTCGTCACCTGGCTGGCGCCGATTCTGCCGTTCACCATGGAAGAGGTCTGGCTCTCGCGCTTCCCCGGTGCGGAGTCCTCGGTGCATCTCGTCGACATCCCCGAGACCCCGGCCGACTGGCTGAATGCCGGCCTCGCCGCGAAGTGGGAAGCGGTGCGCAAGGCGCGGCGCGTGGTGACGGGCGCGCTCGAGCTCGAGCGGCGCGAGAAGCGCATCGGCGCGAGCCTCGAGGCCGCACCCGTCGTGCACGTCGCCGATCCGGGCCTGCGCGAGACGCTCTCGGGCGTCGAGTTTCAGGACGTCTGCATCACCTCCGCCCTCACCCTTTCGGCCGCGGAGGCACCCTCCGGCGCCTTCACGCTCGACGACATCCCCGGCATCGCGGTGGTGCCCACCCTGGCGGAAGGCGAGAAATGCGCGCGCTGCTGGAAGATCCTGCCCGACGTCGGACGGCATGCCCATCCGGGCGTCTGCGAGCGCTGCAACGCGGCGATCACGGGGTGAAACAAATGTGACCGCGTTGAAAATCGCGGTCTCCGGCCCCTTGATCTCGGGCCTGGGACCGCGTATTCAGCCCGGGCACTGGGGAATAGGTTAACGGTAGACCAGCGGACTCTGACTCCGTTAGTCCTGGTTCGAATCCAGGTTCCCCAGCCAGCCTAACACCCTGAAATCACAAGAGAAGTTGCGGAGGCGCTTCGTTCGCTCCGGCATTTTCTGCCCTTTTTCTGCCCATTTTCTGCCCTCGCGGTTCACGTCCCGTTCTGGTTGAGTTCGTCACGAAGAGTTTGACCCAAGAGTCTCTGTAGCGCGCGATCCGCCGCGACCTCAGCTCGATCATGGCGATCTGGAAGAGCGCCTTCGCCGTTTCGGCGAGCTCATATCATGCGGGAGCCGCGCTGGTATTCCGCCAACGACACCGTTCGAAGGGATGCGACCCCGCGACCCTCTGTACCGAGTCTCGTCGCTTGCGAAGGGATGCCCTGGATTGGGCTGAGAAAGGGGGGCTCGCAACGACGCCGACCCAATGGGAGTCGCGACGACTTCCGTTACAGCCAACCCGTCGGGACCCCGGCCCTCGCCATGTCTCCCATCTTTCCGCGAGCCTCTTGCGCGAATCACTCCTTAAACATATACGACACCGATAGCATGACATCGTTGTCATGGACCGTAGGGGACCGGTGGGATGGCAACGATCTACGACGTTGCAAAGGCCGCGGGGGTCTCGCCGAAGACTGTATCCCGGGTCATGAACGGCGACGCGCCGGTCAATGTCCGCACACGTGAGCTCGTCGAGGCGACAATGGACTCTCTCGGCTATGTCCCCTCGAGCGCCGCGCGCGCGATGCGTTCGCAACGCACCAGACTGGTCGGCCTAGTGACCGGCGCGATCAGCGGGTCGCAGGCGGCCGGGGGCGCGACCGGACTGCCGGACCTGCAGATCGTGCAGGGCATCCAGCGAACGCTGGCCGAAAGTGGCATGACGCTCCTCGTCTCGGACACGAGCGAGCCGGGCGGGGTTCCGCAGCTCGTGCGCACGCTGCGCGAGCATCGTGTCGAGGGGCTGTTTTACGTCGCCAGCCACCACCAGCGGATCGAGCTACCCGACGGGGCGCGGGCCGCCCGAATGGTGCTGGTGAACGGGTTCGATGATGCGGGCACCCCATGCGTGCTGCCCGACGACACGGAGGGCCAGTGGGCGCTGACCGCGGCGTTGATCGCACGGGGGCACCGCCGCATCGGCTTCCTGACGCTCCCGGCTGCGCTTGTGGCGCAGGGGCTGCGGCTCGAGGGCTATGCCCGGGCGCTGGCGGAGGCCGGGATCGCGTACGATCCGGCGCTCGTCGTGGAGACCAGTCACTCCGGCGCGGCACAGGAGCGAGAGGTGCTGCAGGCGGCGATCGAGGGGATGCTGGCGCTCGAGGAGCCGCCGACGGTGCTCTGCTGCGGCAACGACAGGCTGGCGGTGGCGGTCTACGGCATCCTGCGGGCGCGGGAGGTGAAGGTGCCGGAGGGAATGTCGGTCGCCGGGTACGACGACTACCGGGTGATCTCGGAGACGCTCTATCCGCAGCTGACCACGATGGAACTGCCCTATGGCCGCATGGGCGAGGCTGCGGCGCGGCTGATGCTCGGCGAGCTTCGCGGCAAGAAGCCGGCGGCTATCGGCGCGCGAGTCCTCGTCGAGGGCGAGCTGCGCTGGCGAGACTCCGTGACGCCGGGGCCGGCCGCAGTGGCGTAACGAACCGTTCTGCAACGAGAAAGGTGTTGGCGTCGGTATTCGGCATCGCCGAGCTCCAGAGCCAACACCGATAACAGGAGGAAGACCATGCCCATATTGACGCGGATGAGCGCGACCCTACTCGCCTCTGCCTGCCCTTCGAGCGGGACTCGGTAGCTCCCGGCCGGGTCCCGGTTGGGGCCCAGCCTGACGCAACCGCTCCGAGCAGCGAAACGAGCTGACGCCGGCGCGTCATGTCGCAGGCGTCTGGGAGCCGGCATCTCATCGAGATGCCGGAAGGCAAATTATTCTCAGAAAGGAGGGAGGGTAATGGTCGCAAACGTGATGGTTATCGTCGAACGACAGTTCGACTATCCGCGACCCGTGGTATTCCGGGCCTGGACGGTTCCCGAGGAGATGGCCGAATGGCGCGGGAGCCCGGGCTGGCACGTGGAGAAGGAAACGAACAAGGCCGACCTGCGGCTCGGGGGCAGGCACTACCACGTGAAGGTGCGCGACAACGACCCCGACACCCGCGTCGCCGCGGACGGGGTCTTCACCGAGTTCTTCGACCCCGACGTCTTCGTCTCGCGCGAGCGGATCACCGGCGATCCGGGCATCGACCCCGATGTACCGCTCGAGCTCCGGGTCGAGTTCATCAAGATGGGGCGCGACGGCACGCTCGTGCGGATCGTGCAGGGTCCCTACGACTCCGGCGTCGCCGGCTACCACAGCGAGGGTTGGGAGAAGGAGCTCGTGCGCCTTCAGGACTTTCTCGACCGGAAATCAGGAGGTGCACGATGACCACCGCGACCGCAACGGCTGATGGCGACGTCCACACCACCGGCCACGAGCTGACGCACACCACCATCGTTCGGCAGAAGCCGCTGATGGACATGCGGCAGATCCTGCTGATGAACCTCGGGTTCTTCGGCATCCAGTACAGCTTCGGGATGCAGCAGACCGCGATCAACCCGATCTTCCAGTTCATCGGCGCCGACGCCCACAGCCTGCCGATCCTGAACCTCGCCGGCCCGATGACCGGCCTCCTGATCCAGCCGATGATCGGCGCGCTCAGCGACCGCACCTGGAGCCCGCGCTGGGGCCGCAGAAAGCCGTTCTTCCTGATCGGTGCGGTCGGCTGCTCGGTCTGCCTCTTCCTCTTCCCGTTCGTCTCGGCGATCTGGATGGCGGTGCTGCTGCTCTGGCTGCTCGACGCCTCCAACAACACCGCGATGGAGCCATACCGCGCCTTCATCGCCGACAAGCTGCCGCCTTCGCAGCTCGGCAAGGGCTTCCTCGCCCAGAGCTTCTTCACCGGGTTCGGCATCACGCTCGCCAACATCTCGCTCTTCGTCTTCCAGACCATGATCACGGGCGCGACCGAGGCCGGCATCCCCTACTGGGTCGTCGGCTCGTTCATGCTCGGCGCGGTCTGCTCGATCGGCTCGGTGCTGGTTTCGGTGCTGACGACGCCGGAGATTCCGCCGACCGAGGCCGAGCTCAAGGCGCTGCGCGAGCACAAGGGCAGCGCGCTCGGCTTCGTGCGCGAGATCTGGGACGCGATCGTCGAGATGCCGGTCGAACTCCGCAAGCTCGGCCTCGTCTACCTGTTCCAGTGGTACGCGATGATGTGCTACTGGCAGTTCGTGACGCTCTCGATGGCGAAGTCGGTCTGGGGCACCACCGACGCCCATTCCGACGGTTTCCGCGAAGCGGTCGCCTGGACCGGTCTGATCAACGGCTGGTACAACATCGTCACCTTCTCGGTCGCGTTCTCGCTGGTCGCCATCGCGCGGCGCCGGGGGGCGAAGTTCGTGCACATGGCCTGTCTCCTCTGCGCGGCGGCCGGGCTGCTGATCTTCCCGCACCTGACCAACAAGTACGCGCTCTTCGTCCCGATCATCGGCCTCGGCATCGCCTGGGCGTCGATCATGGGCGTGCCCTACATCATGGCGGTGCGGATGATCCCCTCGACCCGTTACGGCGTCTACATGGGCATCATCAACATGATGATCGTGGTCCCGATGCTGATCCACTCGTTCACCTTCGGCTGGGTCTACTCGAACATCCTCGGGGACAACCCGAACAATGCGATCAGCTTCGCCGGCATCGGCCTCGGCGTGGCCGCGCTCGCGATGCTCTGGATCAAGGAGCCGCCGATCGTGCGCGACGTGGACGACGTCGCGGCGATGCCGGTCGGCGGTCACTGAAAGGGACATCTCGATGCCAAGAATGACGGACTACCGCATCATCGTCGTCGGCACCGACGGCTCGGGCCTGGCCGAGCCGACGGTGACCCGGGCGGCCTGGCTCGCCAAACGCGAGGACGCCGACCTGGTGATCGTCTGCGCCTACAGCGGGCTGTCGCGCCGCGACGAGGCAAAGAACGTCGCCACGGCCGGCGGCGACGTGCGGGTCGACGAGGTGCTCGGGCGCGCGGCGGCCAGCGAGGCGATGAACCGCGCCGTGGCGGTCGCGGCGGAGGAGGGCGCCACGGTCGCGGCGGCCCTGCTGCTCGAGGGGGAGCCCGCCGCCGCGCTGATCAAGACCGCGCGGGACCGGAAGGCGGAACTCCTCGTCGTCGGCGCGCGCCACGACCGCTCGCTCACCGAGCGCCTGCTCGGCACCGTCGCCACGGAGGTCACCAAGCGGGCGACGTGCGACGTGCTGATCGTCCGGCCACCCAAGGCGTGAGACTTCCAGCCTGACCGAAGTTCGGGAGCGCGTGCGTTCGAAGGCTCGCGCGCTCCCGAGAAGCCAGCGGGGCCTACCGCCGGGCAACCGAAACCTGCCTCTGAACAGGACGACCCGATGAGCCAGTACATCCATCCGAAAAGTCCGCAGACCTTCACGAACGGCATCCGGCATCCCGATCTCCACTTGTGGGACGCATGGTCCTTCGTCGGCGATGGCGATGTCCTGCACCTCTATTCCCTGGCAGTCCCCAAGGCGAGGCAGGACGGCACGCCGATTACGGGCCCCGAGCGCAACGACACCCCCTTTCACGTGCGCCACTTCTCATCCCATGACCTCGGGGCCTCGTGGACTGACGAAGGCAGCCTCATCGCGCCGCGCATCGGGCAAGGTCTGCCGGACTCGAGGACGATCTGGAGCGGCAGCATCGAGCCGCTGCCGGACGGCAAGAAGCTGCTCGCCTACACCGGACTGTACGCGCTGGATGCCGAGCACTGCTTCGCACAGAACATCATGCTGGCCCTGTCGGACGGATACGAGGTCGAGAGCCGGGAAGACGAGGCTCTGATCTGCCCGATACGGGATTGGAAAGCCATCACCGATGCGGGCTACTACCTGGCTCCACCCGACGACATCGGCCATCGCGGAGGCGAGGGCGGGGGGCCGATATTGGCCTGGCGCGACCCCTTCGTGTTCATCGACGCGGATGACCAGATCCATCTCTTCTGGAGCGCCAAGGCGGGGCCGAGAGTGGGCGCCATGGGGCACGGGCTCGTCCGGCGCGAGGGGCGACGGTTCCGGCTGGAGAAGCTCTACCCGCCGGTGACCATTCCGGACGGCAATGACGTGACGCAGCTCGAGCTTCCCAAGATCTACCACGACGCCAGGCGGGGGACCTACTATCTCATCAGCGCGACCTGCAACCGGATCGACGAGCGGCAGCCGGACGAGGAGCTGAGCAAGACGATCCGACTGCATCTTTCCTCGTCGCTGGACGGACCCTGGCGGCCCTGGAACCCGGAGGGCAGCGCCTTGCCGGGTCTGGAGGGTCTCTTCGGAATGACCGTGCTCGAGGCGGACTTCGACCGAGGGAGCCTGCTCTGCATCGCCCCCTACACCGGTGCCGGGGGGGACGAGCGGGGGCTGACGTTCTCTCCCTGTTACCGCATCGACCTCGATCCGGTGCGGGTCTCGATCCCGTCATACTCGGGAGCCGAATCTGGATAGGCGTTGACGCCAGTGAACGGGGATCGCCGGGATCCCGAGCCAACGACGAACACAGGAGGAAGACCATGACCATGCTGACCCGGGTGAGCGCGATCCTGCTCGCCTCCACCTGCCTCGCTGGCGCAGCCGCGGCGCAGGCCGAGCTCACCTTCTGGCAGCACGGGGCCGGCAACCCGTGGGAGCCGCGGCTCTTCGGCCAGATAGTGGAAGATTTCAACGCCTCCCAGTCGGACTGGAAGGTGACGCTCCAGCAGTTTCCGCAGGCCGCCTACAACGACTCGGTGACTGCGGCGGCGCTCTCGGGAGAACTGCCCGACATTATCGACGTCGACGGGCCGCTGATGCCGAACTGGGCCTGGGCGGGGTACTTGGCGCCGCTCGAGATCACCGAGGAGGAGCTCGAAGGCTTCCTGCCCGGCACGATCGGCCGATGGCAGGATCAGATCTACTCGGTCGGCCTTTGGGACGCGGCCGTGGCGATGATCACCCGCAAGTCGACGCTCGAGAAGTACGGCATCCGCGTCCCGACGCTCGGGGAGCCGTGGACGGGCGAGGAGTTCAACGCGGCGCTCGAGACGATGAAGGAGAGCGGCGACTTCGAGTATCCGCTCGACCTCGGCATGTGGGACAAGGTCGAGTGGTATCCGTACGCCTTCTCGCCCTTCCTGCAGAGCTTCGGCGGCGACATCGTCGACCGCTCGACCTACCAGACCGCCGAGGGCGTGCTGAACGGCGACGCGGCGATCGCGTTCGGCGAGTGGTGGCAGGGCCTCTTCACGGACGGGCTGGTGCCTGGCACCTCGCAGGATCCCGCCGACGGGAACCAGGCGTTCGGATTCCGCGACGGCAAGTACGCGATCGTCTGGTCCGGCAACTGGAACGGGGCCGGCGTGCTGGAGGCCTTCGGGGATGACGCGCTGTTCCTGCCGGCCCCGGACTTCGGGAATGGACCGAAGATCGGCGCGGCTTCTTGGCAGTTCGCCGTTTCGGCCCAGAGCGAGAACCAGCAGGGCGCCAACGCCTTCATCCGCTTCGCGCTCCAGGACAAGTACCAGGCGATGTTCTCGGACGCCTCGGGCCTCGCGCCCGCCACGGCGACCGCAGCGCAGATGACAGAGAATTATAAGGAGGGCGCGCCGATGGCGGTCTTCTACGATCTCAGCGCCGCGCAGGCGTTGGTGCGGCCCGTCACCCCCGGCTACGTGGTGCAGAGCGCCGTGTTCCGGAAGGCAGTCTCCGACATCGCCGACGGAGCCGACGTGGCGACCGCCCTCGACGCGGCGGTCGACGAGATCGACGCCGACATCGAGAACAACCAGGGCTACGGCCACTGAGCCGAGCGTCGCACGCGTGCGACTCCGCCTAAGTTGCTGAAATTACACGAATAGCTTCAGGGCGTTAACCTGGCTTCAACCGATGTTAACGCGCTGATCCGGCCCCCCTTCCTCCCAGGGGGGCCGGACTCGATCCACCCACTCCGGGGAAGAGGCCATGGCCGCAACACCAACCCGACTACTATCTTCGAACCGCGCCGGCTGGGCGATGGCCGCCCCGGCAGTCGGTCTGATCCTGCTCTTCATCATCGTGCCGTTCGCGCTCGCCTTCGGGTTCAGCTTCACCAATCAGCGATTGTTCTCGCCCAATCCGACGCAATGGGTCGGAACCGCGAACTTCCAGCAGCTGCTCGGCGTCAGCACGCTGACCCTCGAGCCCGAGCGCGACGCGAGCGGCGCGGTCGTGCTCGACGACGACGGCCAGCCGAAGTATCCGCGGCTGCGCAGCTACACCCGCAACAACCCGGACTATCCGCACCTGCAGGGCAAGCAGGAGTGGTTCAGCTTCGGCTGGGGCGACAGCCGGGTCTTCGTGCTCGCGAGCGACGTCGTCTTCATGAAGGCGCTCCGGAACACGTTCCTCTTCGTGCTGGTGGTCGCGCCGCTCCAGGGCGGGCTCGCGCTCCTGCTCGCGGTGATGACCAATCAGAAGCTAAAGGGCATCAACTTCTTCCGCACCGTCTACTTCATGCCGGTCGTGGTCTCGATCGTCGTCGTCTCGCTGCTCTGGCGCTTCATCTACGACGGCGACAACGGCCTCCTGAACAACGTGCTCGGCTGGCTGACATTCGGGGCGTTCGAGCCGGTCGACTGGCTCGGCAACCCGTCGACGGCGCTGCCCGCGATCATCGCCATGTCGATCTGGCAGGCGGTGGGCTTCCACATGGTGATCTGGCTCGCCGGCCTCCAGTCGATCTCGCCGACGCTCTACGAGGCCGCGAACATCGAGGGCGCCTCGCGCTGGCAGGCGTTCCGCTACGTGACCTGGCCCGGCCTGCGCAACACCGCCGTGCTGGTCTTGATCGTCATCACCATGCAGGCCTTCGCGCTCTTCGCCCAGATCGACGTGATGACCAAGGGCGGGCCCGTCGACTCGACGCAGACCATGGTGTTCCAGGCCGTCGAGCGCGGCTACCGCAAGCAGGACATCGCCGCCGGCTCGGTGATCTCGGTGGTCCTGTTCCTCATCGTGCTGACGATCTCGCTCGTGCAAGGCTACCTGACCCGGGAGAAGAAGTGATGGCGACGGTCGAAGAAGCGCAAGGGACAGCCACCCTCGAAGCAAGGAGTGTCTCCTGGGACCGGGTCTGGCGCTATGCGCTCCTGATCCTCGGGGCGGTGATCTTCATCTTCCCGCTGCTCTTCATGGTGATGTCCTCGCTCAAGCCGGACGCGCAGCTCCTCGCCGACACCGCGAACCTGCGCGCCTTCCTGCCGGTCGGGGACATCTCGCTCGACAACTACTTCGGAGCGTTCCGCCGGGCGCCGGTCGCGACCTTCATCTTCAACTCGGTGCTCGTCACCGCCGTGACGGTGGTGCTGTCGCTCTTCGTCTGCTCGCTCGCCGCCTTCGCCTTCGTGTTCCTGAAGTGGCGGGGCCGGGACATCGTGCTCGCGGTCATCATCGCGACGCTGATCGTCCCCTTCGAAACGATCGCGATCCCGATGCTGATCGTCGTCAACAACCTGCCGTGGATCTCGAGCGACGGCCTGACCCTCGGATGGCTCAACAGCTACCGCGTGCAGATCGTGCCGTTCATCGCCGACGGCCTGACGATCTTCCTGTTCGCGCAGTTCTTCAAGGACATGCCGCGCGAGCTGATCGAGGCCTGCCGCGTGGAGGGCGCGACCTGGTTCCAGATCTACCGCAAGGTGGTGATGCCGCTCTCGGGACCGGTGCTCGCCACGGGCGCGATCCTGAAGTTCCTGGCCATGTACAACCAGTACCTGTGGCCCCTGATGGTAACGCAGGACGAAGGATACCGCCCGGTGATGGTCGGATTGCAGTACTTCTTCCAGCTCAACCCAGTCTGGGGCGAGATAATGGCGTACCTTTCGGTCATCACCGTGCCGGTGCTCGCCTTCTACCTCTTCCTGCAACGCGCTTTCATCGCCTCGATCGCCTCGACCGGCGTCAAGGGCTAAGGAGACGACTTTGACGATCGCCCTTCCTACCAAGTGGATCTGGGACAGCTGGTACGCGCGCGACGGCGAGCTCTGGCACGCCTTCTTCCTGCAGGCCGACAAGTCGATCGGCGATCCGGAGCTCAGGCACTACAACGTGACGCAGGGCCACGCCACCAGCCGCGACCTGAAGGCCTGGGAGCATCGGGGCGTCACCTTCGCGCCGGCCCCAGGGCCGGCGTGGGACGACTACACCACCTGGACCGGCTCGGTGGTGAAGGGCGACGACCAGCTCTGGCACCTGTTCTACACCGGCGCGAGCCGGGCCGAGGACGGCCTGAAGCAGCGGATCGGGCACGCGACGAGCCCCGACCTGCACGACTGGCAGCGGGTAGGCGACGGGCTCGTGCTCGACATCGACGAGCGTTACGAGGAGCTCGACCCGGGCCACTGGCACGACCGGGCGATGCGCGACCCTTGGGTGATGCGCGACCCGACGGGCGGCTGGATGATGTTCTTCACTGCCCGGGTGCCGGGCGTCGAAGAGCCGAACGCCGGCGGCGCCATCGGCTTCGCCACTTCGCCGGATCTCTACGACTGGACGTTGCAGGCGCCGGTCTATGCCGGCGGGACCTTCGGGCAGATGGAGGTGCCGCAGGTGTTCGAAGCCGGCGGGCGCTGGTACTGCCTGTTCTGCACCGCGGCCAAGCACTACTCGCGCGCCTATGCGGCCGCCTATCCGGGCAGGCCGGTGCAGGGGACCCACTACATGACCGCGCCAGACCCGCGCGGGCCTTGGGAGGTGGCGCCGGGGCCGTTCCTCGACGGCGACCCGGCCGTCGATCGCTACGCGGCGCGGATCGTCGACACCGACGCCGGCCCGGTGCTGCTCGGCTTCCTGCATAACCCCGCCGGCGGGGAGTTCGTCGGCGAGATTGCCGATCCAGTACCTGTGACCATAGACGACGGCCGACTCCGGCTCGGCTGAAGCGCAACGAACACGGAGGAAACGGAAATGGCAGACGTGAAGCTCGTCAACCTGAAGAAGAGCTACGGCAGCGTCGACATCATCAAGGGCGTGAACCTCGACATCAAGCGCGGCGAGTTCGTGGTGTTCGTCGGCCCCTCGGGCTGCGGCAAGTCGACGCTGCTCAGAATGATCTCGGGGCTCGAGGAGATCACCGGGGGCGAGCTCTACATCGACGGCCAGCGCGTCAACGACCAGCAGCCGCGCGAGCGCGGCATCGCGATGGTGTTCCAGAGCTACGCGATCTTCCCGCACATGACGGTGCGCGAGAACATCGGCTTCGGCCTGACCCTCGCCGGCACGCCGAAGGCCGAGAAGGAGAAGGCGGTCGCCGAGGCCGCGCGCATCCTGCAGATGGAGCACCTGCTCGACCGCAAGCCGAGCCAGCTCTCGGGCGGGCAGCGGCAGCGGGTGGCGATCGGGCGGTCGATCGTGCGCAAGCCGAAGGTCTTTCTGTTCGACGAGCCGCTGTCGAACCTCGACGCGGCGCTCAGGGTCGACATGCGCATGGAGATTGGCAAGCTGCACCACGACCTCGACGCCACCATGATCTACGTGACCCACGACCAGGTCGAGGCGATGACGCTCGCCGACAAGATCGTGGTGCTGCGTGCCGGCGAGGTGATGCAGGTCGGCTCGCCGCTTGAGCTCTACCACAACCCGGCCAATCAGTTCGTCGCCGGCTTCCTCGGGTCGCCGAAGATGAACTTCCTCGACGTCGAGGTGAAGGAAGCCGGCAGCGGCCGCGTCACCGTCGCCTCGCCGGCGCTGGAGCCGGTGTCGATCCCGCACGCGGTGGGCCGCTTCGCCACGGGCGGACGGGCGGTGCTCGGGGTGCGCCCACAGTTCCTGCATCCCGGCCAAATCGCCGACGGCGGACACCTGCACGGCAAGGTCGACCTGATCGAGCGGCTCGGCACCGAGACCGTGCTCGCGGTCGACCTCACCGCCGGCGGCAAGATCGTCATCGCCCTCGACGGCGACCGGCCGTTCGATCTCGGCACGGAGGTGCTGCTCGGCTTCGAGCCGGAGCGGGCGCATCTGTTCGAGGCAGCCTGAGCAAACGCGCGGCGCCGCAAGGCAGGTTCACGCGGAGCGACGCTGACGCGCCGCGTCACCCGAAGCGTACTTCGGTTCGCGCGAATGGGCTCAGCGTGCTGTGCTGTCCCGTCTCCCCATCCCGGGCAGCGCCACCACCGATGCCCGCCCCGGGTTCAGCGCGGCGTATACGCCGAGCATCTTCGCGGCGGTCTCGATCTTCCAGCCGATGCGAATGGCAAGATCGGGCACGCTGATTCCCGACCACACCATCTCGGTCACCTTCGTACCGCGCAGGTCGTTGAACCGGAGCTCGGGGCGGATCTCGTACTTGGTCGCGTACTCGCGGACCTCGCGGGAGAGCCGTGCGGGGTCCCATGCGTCCGCGCGCTTCGGCTTCAGGATCAGTCGGCGCGAGATCGGCGCCTTGTCGATGATCGCCTCCGCCGCAGGGGACAGCGGCATGTTGACGATGCGCCGCCGCCGCTTGTTCGGGCGCAGGATGATCGCACGGCTGCCATCCGGCGCTCGCTTGATCTCGCTGCGCTCAAGCTCGACGAGGTCGCCGATGCGCAGGCCTGTCTCCCGCGCCAGCCGCACCGCGTCCGCATGCTGCTCGGGGGCCCGGCTGCAGAACAGGTCGATCTCGGCGTCCTCCCAGATGATCTCTGCCCGATCTGCGCCCTCGTAGAAGCGCGGGATGCCGTGCAGGTAGTTGACCGGCACCCGCTCGGGGTGCCGCCCCGTCGCCCAGCTCAGCGAGAACTTGAACGGGTCGAGCCGCTTGTCGGCGGCCTTGCCCGCCCAGCGCATCTCGATCCAGTCGAGCACGTTGCCCTTGAGGGCGACGCTGTTGATGATCCCGAGCGGCGCGGCGCCGTACCTCGCCCGCACGTCGACCAGCCCTCTCAGGTAATCGCTCCGGGTGCGAGGGGCGAGGCGGCAGAACTCGCGGGAGCGCTCGTAGGCGTCGAGCAGGTCGTTCACCGTGCCCCAGCCGTGGCCCGTCGCCGGCGGATCGATCACGGCCCGGACGCCGATCGCCGCGTCGTAGGCGGCCTGGTAACCCGGCGTCCCGGGCGGGTTCGGCTCGCCGGTACGCCAGATGCTCGGACCCCTACGGCCGACCGTATGGTACTCGACCTCCTCGCCCCTCGCGTTCTTCTTTCGGACGACGATGATGGTGTCGTAGCGTGCCGGCATGAGGTCCTATCCCCCCGTTCCCCAACGGACACGGACGCTCTGTTCTCGCGGACTAGCAAGAGAATAAGTGACGGGATTCATTTGGCTTTCCGTTGCCTGACCTCTTGCGGACCGCCGGCTGCGTTGTCGCGGAACCAGCTTGCGACGGGGTCAGTCTCCGCCGCCGGCTTCTCCGCTGGCCCGTCGTCGCGCGGGCGCGTGAGGACGATCACGTCGCGGCCTCGGACCTCGAAGCCGTAGACCGGCAGTTCGAGCCGCTGCGCCAGCCGCACGAAGCGCTCGACGCGAGCCTCGGTCGTGTTCCAGCGGACCCGCGGCGGTTTCATTGCTTTGATCCTATGGGGAGGATCACTTCGGCCAGACGCTCCTTCGAGCTCATGTGGCGGGGGTGCAGCGGGTTCATCGGCGCACTCCGCCGCGGCCGCCAGCGGCGGCGCCCGCCTCGAAGGCGAGGACATCGGCGATCGGGTAGAGGACGCGGCCACCAAGCCGCAGGTACCGTGGCACCTTGCCGGCCTGCCGCCAGCGCTGCAGCGTCCGCTCCGACATGCGCCAGCGCAGCGCCAGCTCGGATTCCCGGAGGTAGAGGGCCAGCCCGATCGGCAGCTCGGAACCGGCAGGGTCGTCATTCTGCATATTTTCCTTCCGCCCGCACCCCGCGACGCTGGTGGCGCCTCGGGCCTTGGGTCCATCAAAGGGACTGTCCGGTCTCACGACGGTCAGTGCGCTTCTTCGCGGCGTCCGCAGACTCCGCGCCTTACAGTTCCTCCTCCTTTCCTGCTTCGATCAGCCGCCGGTGCGCGGCCTCGTTGCTCTCGCGCCAGCCGGGATCACGCAGCCCGGCCACGACCTGCCCGAGCGGCAGCAACTCGACCGCCGAGATCTCCCGGGTGCTGCGGATGCCACCGCGGTACCTGCGTGACGCCGCGAGATACTGTTCGGTGAGCGCCACGCCCTCCTCGGGATGCTTCGCTTGATTTGCCCGGAGCAGCGCGGAGTGGTGATAGGTGTACGTGGTAGCACCGAAGCAGATTGCGCCCGACATGCTGCTATCGCTGAGCATGGCCAGCATGCCCGGCCAAATGCCCCTCGGACCGACCAGGGCCTCCATCCGCGCCACGAGCCGGTCCTCGCCCCAGACGGCGATCAGGCCGGCAAGCCCCTCCTCGAAGACGTGCTCCGGTGCCACGCCGGCCATCTCGAGGCTGAGGCTACCGTAGACATGCTCCGGCTCGACCGAGCGGCGCGAGAGCTGCAGCTGACCGAAGTCGCGGACCACCGTCGAGGCATCCTTGGACTTGCCGCCGACCATCAGCGCGATGCAGAGCCGCGCCGCATCGAGCGGCGTGGCGTGCGCGGCACCGCGGCCCCTGCCCTTCTGCGACAGCAGCCCATCCTCGCGCAGCCGTCGCGCCACCCCCACGATCGAGGTCTCGGCAAGCCCGCTCATCACGTTCAGCTCGGTGACCAGGTCGGAGATCAGGGCCATCGTCGTTCATTTGCTCCTTTCACAATAGTATAGCTTCCCCGCGCGGATTTTGGAATAATCACAGGCAATAACAGGAATGAACGCAAGCTCTGGTGCTGAATGGGTGGGGCTCGAGCATGCGTCGACGGCGGACTCACCTCGGAGAAACCAGATTGCCTGAAATAGTGTGGAAGGGCGTCGGTATGATGCGGCGCAGGGTCATCGAAATAAACTTCGAGGACGACCCCGAAGCCTTCTTGAGTGCCTTGACGCAGCGACGCCAGACCGCCGATGAGTGGCGCCAGGCGCACGCTGAGGGTGTGCGTAAGCAACTCGACCGAGCGGCCGCCAAGCGGGGGACGCACATCAAGGCGTTCGTGTTTGGTCTCCCCGAAGACGATGGCTTTTCTATCCTCTGGGAGTGGCTCTGTACCTATAAAAGGCTGATGCGGGAGCGTTCGAAAGCCACGCCCGACATTGCCCTCATTGTAGAGCATGCAGAAGAACTCGGGAGAATCGATCAAAAGTTCCAATGGCGAGCGGGCCGCGATCCCGAGACAGGCGAACGTCGCGAGGCGCTTGCCCTTCAAAGCCGCAAGAGCAGACTGGCGCTGGCTGGTGATCGCGACGGCGGTCGGGCAAGCGCCAACAAGCGCCGCCATGACGAGGCCGAGGCATGGCGCACCGTCGCCCGCGAAGTGGCTGCTACGTCCCCGGTCGGCGGCGCCAGACTGGAGAAGCGCATCCTGGAGGAGCTGCGGCGCCGCGGCTTCGGGCCGCGGTCAGGCCCCGCGATCCGCAAGGCCATCAAGGGCGTGCGCGGACGACCAGTGGGGTAATCTCCGAAGAAACATGTTCGGGCACGCTCGGCCCGAACAAAAGCAAGCTGGCATCTTCCTCGTAGGCCCAAGTTGCCACGAGGAGTCCAATGGCACAAAACTCAAACTTCCTTCCCGCCCGCCGCGTCTGGGAGCGCTACGGCGTCACGTCGATGACGTTGTGGCGCTGGCTCCGCGACGAGAGCATCAACTTCCCGCAGCCTGTCTATGTCGGCAGATTCCGCTATTTTCGGATCGCCGAGCTCGAGGCGTGGGAGGCGGACCGCATTGCGGCCCGCAAGGGCGGGGTGCCTGATCCATGCGCCTCGCGCTGAAGCTCGCCGCCGTTCCCTCGGGCACCGCGGCTCGGGATCGCAATCCCTGTGCAGCCCCTGCCCCGCATAGGCGCCGCCAGGACCACGCCTCGAAGCGGAGGGTCGAGCCTTGAGCGACCCCGATCCCTTCACGCCCAGATGGCAGGTGGTCCGGATCTCCACTGGCGGCGTTCACGCGCTGGAAACGGCAGACACCGCCGAGGAAGCGCGAAGGCTCGCGGACACGCATCACGCCGCCGTCGTCGTGTTCCGGTCCACCCGTCCGGTGCCGCGCCCGCCTTGGGAGGTCTAGGCGGTGACGGTACACGATTCCAGCACGCGCGCGGGCCTGCGGACTTTCCCTTCCGGCTACGGTCAGGCCGACACGCGGATCCGGCGGGGCACGCCCTACGAAGCGATCGACACGGCGGCAATCATCGCGATGCTGTCGGACCCGCCCTCCGCTCCGAAGGAGCAGGCGCGTTGGTTCTTGCCGAGCACCTACAACGCGCACGACGCCCGCACGCATGCGGTTCAGCGCGAGCGCGGGTCGTTCTGCTTCCTCGTACTCGACGTGGATGACAACAACCTTGCCTTGGCCGAGGTCAACGAGGCGCTCGAGGCAGTCGTCCCGGGTGCCTCGCGTCTCGTTTACTCGACCCGCTCGGCGACCCCCGTCGACCGGCGCTGGCGCGCCCTTGTGCCGCTCGTGGTGCCGATCCCGGGCGTCGACTACACCGACACGGCCAACGCCTTCTACGACCTTCTGGAGGAATCCACGGGCGGACACCTGATCCCCTGCCGCTGCCACGCCGACGTGGGGCAGCTCGCGTATCTTCCGAACCGCGGCTCACTCTACGAGCATTACGTCCACCATGCCAGGCGCCTGGACCTCAGCGGACATCCGATCATCGCCCGCCGGGACGAATGCCGCCGGCAGAGAGCGGAAGCCGAGGCTGCGGCCAGAGCTAAGCGAGAGCAGCGCGCGCGGGACCGTGCGGCAAAGGGTGAGACCGGCGAAAGCCCGGTGGAGCACTTCAACCGCACCCACTCCATCGCAGAACTCCTGGAGCACTACGGGTATTCGCAAGCCGGGAGCACCGACGATTGGCGCTCCCCCTACCAGTCCAGCGGGTCCTATGCGACGCGGGATTGCGGCGAGCACTGGGTGAGCTTGTCTCAGTCGGACGCTGCCAACGGGATCGGGGCCGAAAGCAAGAGCGGCCGCCGCTTCGGTGACGCCTTCGACCTCTACGTGCACTTCGAGCATCTCGGCGACTTTGCCAAGGCGGTACGCGCGTACGCCAGGGAGGCAGGATTGAACGCCAGACCTTCGGACGACAGCTTCGCCGGGGGCGCAGACTTCGGCTGGGAAGCGAAGCAGAACCGCGGCGATACCCGGGAAGAGAAGGCGTCCCTCTTCCGCTCATGGAGACCGATCGACCCTCTGACGTTCCCGCCGCGATGCTTCCTCTACGGCAAGCACTACATCAGGAAGTTCGCCTCCGTTACGGTGGCACCGCCCGGGATCGGCAAATCCACCCTCGACCTGATCGATGCGCTGGCCATGGCAACGGGCCGCCAGCTCATCGGAGTGCAGCCGGTACAACGGCTGCGCGTCGTCTACTTCAACGCGGAAGACCCGCGCGAGGAGATTGAGCGCCGGGTCCTGGCAGCCTGCCAGCACTTCGACATCGATCAGGCCGAGCTCGAGGGCCGGCTATTCACCGCCTCCGGCCGGGAGGTCGACCTGATCCTCGCCCGGGGCGAAGCAGGCGATATCGTCGAGGATGCCTTCGCGCTGGTCACGGCCTTCTACGCCGAGTTCAAGCCCGATGTCCTCATCTTCGACCCGCTCGCCAACATGACCGAGAGCCCGGAGACGAACGATGTCTTCCGACGATTGGGCAAGCGGCTCTCCCATCTCGCCGATGAGTGCGACTGCGCCATCGAGGTGGTGCATCACACCCGCAAGCTCGGAGGCCGCGAGGCAGACATCGAGGACAGCCGCGGCGGCAGCGCCCTCGTGGGGGCCGTGCGATCCGGGCGGGTGCTCAATCCGATGACCGCCGATGAGGCCGTGAGGGCGGGGCTTTCGACACACATCGATCACTTCCGGATCGACCGCGGCGGCAAGAGCAACGTCGCCCGCCCGTCGGACCGCGCCGTCTGGTTCCGGAAGTTCGGTGTTGAACTGCCCAACGGCGATGATGTCGCCGTCGTCGAGCCCTGGGAATGGCCCGATGCCTTCGAGGGCGTTTCCCTTGAGATGACGCGCAAGGTGCGGACCAGGCTCGCCGAGCAGGACCCGCCTGCGCGCGCGAACTCCCAGGCGAAGGAATGGGCCGGCTACATCATCGCCGAGGTTGTGGGGATCGATGCGTCCGACAAAGCCAGTCGTGCTCGCATCAGCCAGATGATCAGGACCTGGCTCCGCACCGGCGTCCTGCAACAGGAAGAGCGCCGCAGCCCGCGAGATGGCCGGGACATTCCGGTGATCCTCCCAGGGCCGAACGATCCTTCGAACCCGGAGATGCCGTGATCCGCTTCCGCACCTGCCGCACCGGATCCGCACCAGATCCGCACCTGTCAAAACCCCGCTCTCAGCCGCACCGCCGCACCCATCCTTATGGGGTGCGGGGGTGCGGTGCGGAGCGGAATGGCCGCACGGCGGCTGACTTCCGAACCGCACCGCTTACCGCACCGCTGCGAACTCTCGGCTGAACTGCTGGCCGATGGAGAGCGAGGCGGCACCGGCGTGATGCCGGTTCACCGATCCGGGCCGAACCTGTAGGCGGCGCGCGTCTGGCATGCGAGAGTACGGAGCTGGGTACGGGGGAACAACGGATGAGACGGCACCTGTCCGCAGGCGCTCTCGCGCTGGCGATGCTGACGCTTCCGGCTGCCTCCCATGCCGTGCAGACGTCTGAGGATGCCGCTGGCGCCGACATCGGACGCCGGCTGATGGAGATCGCTCAGGGGCACTCGTGCAGCCCGAAGCTCACGTGCGGACGCATTTCTTCGTGCGAGGAGGCTCATTGGCTTCTCGCCAACTGCTCCTGGGGCGGCAAGCTGGACAGGAATGGCGACGGGGTGCCTTGTGAGAGTCTCTGCTAAGTCCGCCTTGGGGCTCCTGATCGCGATCCTTGCCCTCGCCGCGCCGGCCCGCGCCGACGAGGTCCGGATCTCCGGCCGTGCCGACGTCATCGACGGCGACACCATCAGCATCGGTCCGCTGAAGGTCCGGCTCTACGGCATCGACGCGGCGGAGGTCGGCCAGACCTGCAAGCGGGCGGGCGGCGGCACCTGGGACTGCGCGACCTCGGCGGCCAACCGACTGCAGCAGCTGATCGGCGACGAGCCCGTCGATTGCGTCGCGCTCGAGCAGGACGTCTACGGTAGGATCGTCGCGACCTGCCGCGCGACGGGCGCCGACCTCGGCCGGCAGCTCGTTGCCGAGGGACTGGCATGGGCGTTCGTCCGCTACAGCGATGCCTACGCGACAGAGGAAGCAACGGCGCGCACGGCAGCGGCAGGCATCTGGCAGAGCACGTCGGAGCCGCCGTGGGAGTATCGCGAAGCGCGGTGGGATCGGGCCGCCGAACGGTCGCCGCGCCCGGGCTGCCCGATCAAGGGCAACGTCAGCGTCTCCAACGGCGAACGCATTTATCACACGCCGTGGTCCGCCAACTACGAGCGGACGGTGATCGACGAGAGCAAGGGGGAGCGCTGGTTCTGTGACGAGGCGGAGGCCATCGCGGCCGGATGGCGCGCCGCCCGGTCGCGATAGTCCATTGGCGAGGTCGGCCGCATGCCAATCGACGCCGGTGTCGGCGAGCGCGTACGCATACCCTCTCTTCCGGACCGCTAGCCGGCGAACTGCAGCGCGACTGCGAAGACGCGGCGCGGCGGGTCCGAGCAGTCGGCGGGGCTCACAGCCCCGCCTCCGCGTCGAGCCTGTAGACCCGTCCGCGCCCCTCGACCTTCTCCGAGGTGACCTCGAGACCGAGCTTCTTCTTCAACGCCCCGGCAAAGGCGCCACGGACCGTGTGCGGCAGCCAATCGGTGGCGGCGACGATCTCGGCGATGGTGGCGCCCTCGGGCGCGCGCAGCATGGCGATGAGCTGGGCCTGCTTGGTGCCCTCGCGCGGCGTCCGCGCCTTGGGCGCGGCTTTGGTTTCGGTGGGAGCGTCCTCCGGAGCCTCCGCGCTCGGCGCCTCGTCGGCGCCCACAGGCGCGCTGTCGCCCTCCGGCTCGATGCCGATGACGGCGAGGCCCGCGTCGGTGATGCGCAGGAGGATGGCCCGGCCGTCCTCGTCGTTGCGCCAGATCCGGTTCAGCGCGGTGTCGGCCTTCGTCTCGCTGTTGGTCGTCATCTCGGCGATCAGCCCACGGGAGAGCAGCGCCCCCACCACCTTGGCAGCGGCGCCGCCGCGAAGCGAGCCGGGGAGCGGCAGGACGTTGCGGTCCTCACGCTGCGCCGCGGCGCTGAGGATCACGGCTTGAGTGTCGGAAAGCTTGGGCATCTCGGGGTCTCCGGGTGCGGGGTCGCGACCGTCGCGACCCTCCCACGACCCCGAGCCGCGCGAGGCGCGGCAGGAGTTTCCGGCGGCGCCGGAGATCAGCGGGCGTGTTCGCCTTCGCTGAAGGCGCTGTCGGTGATCTCGCGCAGCCTGGCGCGGTAGTGATTCAGGGTGCCGACATCGCCCCAGTTCACCTTGTCGGGGTGGGTACCGAAATGGTCCGCGCTGAGGGCGGCGAGCCGCGCCAGCATCGCGTCGATCTCGACCTTGGCGGCGAGGAAGGCATCGAGGGCCGGGGTGTCGTCGGTCACGCGGCGGGTCATCGTGGCGGCTCCGGATCGAGTTGCATCGCGTCGTCGGACGGAGGTTCGCTCCGGTGCCGAGGCTTATCAACTCGATAAGCGCTTGAACCGGAATGGCTCTCGGAGCCGACGGCTCATCCGGCATGAGGATGCAGCCTCGAGGCCGCAGCATCGTGCCGGAGTTGACCGATCCGTCGAAGACGCGAGTTGTCTCGGTGGGTCGCCCCTGCTTCGAAAGGAGCGGTTCACGAGGCCGCGCGGCACCCGCGATTTCGGCAGCACCCCGAAATTGTCGCCTCCTGCGCAGGAATGTCAGGGAATGTCAGGGTGACAAGCCGCTGGAATCTTTGATATACTTCCTTGTAGCGCCCCTCCTGCGCCAGCGTGCAGGCGGGGGGGGGGCGGGTCAGAACTCGGAGGCTTTCGACCGTGCGGACCGGCCGATCGGTCTTCTTCAACGCCCGCGAAATTGGCAGGGGGGTATCCCCCGGTCTTCACCGCCCGAAGGCAGCAGCTTTGTCAATGAATACCGCCACTTACCTCGACACCACCTGCCGCGCACCCGCCGGAATCACTCGACCAACTGCGGAGTCGCGAGCCCCTGCCCTCCTGAGGTCGCCCGACCATGAACGCCCCCGTCCGATCTGACCTCGACCGCCTCGCCGGCCTGGGGCTGCGCCTCGAGCACCGCCCGGTCGATGCGCTCATCCCATACGCCCGCAACGCCCGCACCCACAGCGAGGCGCAGGTGGCGCTGATCGCCGGCTCGATCCGCGAGTTCGGCTTCACCAACCCGGTGCTGGTCGATGGCGAGAGCGGCATCATCGCCGGCCACGGCCGGCTGCTGGCGGCGCGCCAGCTCGGGCTCCGCCAGGTGCCGGTGATCGAGCTTGCCCATCTCACCCCGGCGCAGAAGCGGGCCCTGGTGCTCGCCGACAACAAGCTCGCCGAACGCGCCGGCTGGGACGAGCAGCTGCTGGCGCTGGAAGCCGGCGAGCTGGCCGAGCTTGGCGTCGATCTCTCCACCCTCGGCTTCGAGGCAGGCGAGATCGACGACCTGCTGCATGGCGATGCCGCCGATCCGCGCGAGGAGGAGACGCCGGAGGTGCCGGCCGACCCAGTATCGCGCCCCGGCGATCTCTGGCTCTGCGGCACGCACCGGGTGCTCTGCGGCGACGCCACAGTCATCACCGATCTCGAGCGGCTCATGGCGGGACGAAAGGCTGACCTCTGCTTCGCCGACAGCCCCTACAACGTCGACTATGCCGGA
Source organism: Amaricoccus macauensis (assembly GCF_014201905.1). Taxonomy (GTDB): domain Bacteria; phylum Pseudomonadota; class Alphaproteobacteria; order Rhodobacterales; family Rhodobacteraceae; genus Amaricoccus; species Amaricoccus macauensis. The sequence continues at coordinate 271,352 of NZ_JACHFM010000001.1, forward strand.
GGCGTCGGGGCAGAGAAAGCCGGCAAGGGCCGACGCATCCTGAACGACGCGCTGGGCGATGGATTCGAGCGCTTCCTCTACGATGCGTGCGTGTCGATCATCGCACACACGGCCGGCGCAATCTACATGTGCATGTCTTCAAGCGAGCTGCACACCCTGCAGAAGGCGTTCGTCGCCGCAGGTGGGCACTGGTCGACCTTCATCATCTGGGCGAAAGACCGCTTCACGCTCGGGCGATCCGACTACCAGCGGCAGTTCGAGCCGATCCTCTACGGCTGGCCGAAAGGCGGCAAGCACCACTGGTGCGGCGCGCGCGATCAGGGCGACGTCTGGTTCATCGACCGGCCGAGCCGCAATGACCTGCATCCGACCATGAAGCCGGTCGACCTTGTTGAGCGGGCGATCCAGAACTCGAGCCCGCCCGGCGGGGTGGTGCTCGACCCGTTCGGCGGCAGTGGCACGACGCTGATTGCGGCGGAGCGTACCGGGCGCGCTGCCCGGCTGATGGAGCTCGACCCGGCCTACGTCGATGTCATCATCGAGCGCTGGCAGGGGTTCACCGGCAAGGCGGCCACGCTGGAGGGCGACGGGCGCAGCTTCGCCGAGGTGGCCGCCGAGCGGAGGCCATCATGAAGCAGACGCGGCGGCACTCGGCCTTGGAGGCGATCGTCAACACCGTCGTCGGCTACGTCCTAGCCGTGCTGACACAGATGGCGGTGTTCCCGCACTACGGAGTTGCGCTGCCGCTGGAGCAGAACCTCGCGATCGGCGGCATCTTCACCGTCCTGTCGCTGGTCCGCGGCTACGGGCTGCGCCGGGTCTTCGAGGCCTGGCGCATGCGGCAGGGGTAGCTATGCGCGGCCGCAAGCCCACACCCACCTCGCTGAAGCTGCTGCACGGCAACCCCGGGCATCGGCCGATCCGCGGCGACGAGCCGAAGCCGCCGGCCAGCCAGCCGAGCTGCCCGGCGCATCTCTCGCCTACCGCCAAGGCGGAGTGGAAGCGGCTGGCACAGAGCCTGAATGCCATCGGGCTGCTGACCCAGGCCGACCGGGCCGCCTTCGCCGCCTATTGCCAGGCTTACGGCCGCTGGGTGGAAGCCGAGCGCAAGCTCGCCGAGACCCCGGTGATCCTGAAGACCCCTGCAGGTTACGTCCAAGCCTCACCGTGGCTCGCCATCGCCAACAAGCAGCTCGAGCTGATGGCGAAGTTCATGGCGGAGATCGGGCTCACCCCCTCGGCGCGCAGCCGGCTCTCGGTGCAGATGCCGAGGGGGCCGAAGCCATGGGACTACCCCCACGACCCCGAGGGGCTGATCGCCACGCCATGGGAGTTCGACTGAGAGCGCTTAGGGCCGGCCGTCGCCACCCCACGGTGACGCCGACGCCGCGATGGTCGTCGAGGAATCTTAGTGGGCGACGCCACCAGCTTCGGGGCAATTGCGCCGGAGGTTGAACGACCCGGGATGGTGAACCGGCGCGGAGGCCGCTGGTATCTCTCCGCGGTGGAGATCCTACCGGAACGGCAAAGAACCCGCCTGAGCCATTTCCCGTGGACGCAGATCGGCCCGCGCAGACCTTGCTCCCGGTTCGTTGACACATCCGTACCGCAGGTCAGATCAGCCGGGCGCATCAATGCGGGTCGGCTGGGCGCTGCCGACCGCCATCGCGCTTCAGCCCTGACAATGCCTGTTCTCACGACAAGGTCCCAACAAGGTCCCACGGAGTGCTTGACTGCGAATTGGATAGGTAATATCCTGTTCTATCTAGTGATTGCTCCAACAGTCTCTTTGATAGCCTTAGCGGCAATCGAGGTGCGCATGACTTTCCGTGTGCGAGACTTAGTGATCAACATCCTCCCGGCGGGAACCAACGAGCGCGACCGGCTGGTCTGCGGCGGATGCTCCTTTGGCTTCAGTCACTGTGGAGGCAGTTGTGATTTCGCAACGATCTGCACCTATAGTGGCTGCCGCGAGTGCTCTGGAGCGTTTACCTGCCTTGGCGCCTCGGCTTGCGGGGGGTGCACGCTGAACGTGACCTGCTTTCCCAACACGTGCGGGGCGTTGACGTGCGGCTGCACCGAGAGCGCATCGGTGCTCTTCGGCGGCGGGGGCGGTCGCGCTTTCACTCCCGAGGCATTGGCTGCACTCAAGCTTCAGCTCCGCGAGGCTTTGCGCGAGGTGGATCGTGCCGAGCAGGTGGTGGCCGAGCAGATGAAGCCCCATTCGGTCGAGGAAGTCGAGGAGCTCGAGAAGAAGCTCCGGGACGCTCTGGAGGAACTCAGTGCTCGCAAGGAGCAGTTGCGCGGCCGGGAAGGTGGATCAGAGAGCTGACTTCCTGGCGCCGACCGGGACTTGGGCGTCGATTCAGGTCGTCACATGAGAGTTGAAGTCGCCGGGGCCGAGTACCGTGCGGGTTCGGCGTACCGTTTCGTGCCGGTGGACCGTCTCACCGCAGAGGAACGGTCCGCTGTCGGCAATCTCGCGGACGACCCGGAAATTTACGCCTTGCTGATCCCGCTGCGCGACGGTGCCCAGACCGTCAAGGCAATCGATAGCCAGACCGCGCTTGTGTACCTTACGCTTCGGGAGCCAGGTCCTCTGCCTTCGTTGATGCGCGCGGCGTTGAGAGACGACCTCTCCGCCGCAGTCGCGCGGTTAGTGCTCGACGGCGTGCTGGAGATCCGCACTGGTGCCGACTTCGTCTCGGGGGCGGACGCGGTCGCACTCCTGAACCTGGACAGCAATCCAAGCGACCCTCGAGGCCGGCTGGCGCGGTTGTCGATCCAGGCGCTCCGGTACGGACAGCACTTGGACATTCAGAACGTTCAGACGCTCGCGGGCCGTCTCTACGCCTTCAATCGTCTGGTCCTCACCCCCTCGTGGGGCCAACGACTGCCGACACGGGAGTCGACGGCGGTCTATCTTGGTATTGGCGACGACCGCGGCTCGGTGCGACCGCCCAGCCCCGGCTGGGTCGCCCAGGGAGGGGCGATGACATCATCGAGCTGGCTCGCGTGGCACTCGGGCGCGCCGATCAGTCGCGCGGGTCACGGTCCCGTGTACAAGCTGTACGTCAGTCCGCAACCTTCGGCGGTAGCGGAGTGCCTTCGAATATGCGCCGAGATCGTTCGCAAGCGAGGGGCACATGCATTGAAGGTGGGAGCCGACGTCCACGGGCTTCTGCGTCCGGACAAGCTCGTGGCCTATTTCGGCACCTTCGAGTCTCTCGGGGAGGCAGCGGCCTCGCTCGCACCGCGGCTTGCCGGCATGCCTGCGCACGGCGTCCCCTTCACTGCGGAGATCACACCTGACGGCATGCTGTCCTGGGGCGTCGATCCTCCTCGGCAGGAACATGAGTTGGCTTGGACGGGGGAAAGCTGGCGCGTGTGGGTGGCCGGGCGGCTTGCCTCCGCGCTTGTCGCGGCCAGGACGGCCTCGAATTCGGGCGAGCCCTGGCGCTACGCGTTGGAGCGGATCGCGCTTGAAGGCATCGATCCATCCATTTGGGTGCCGAGCCAGGGAGTGTTCGCGGCGGGGACCGGAGCATGAGTGAGGACATCACTACGCGGTTCGTGCTGCAGCCGGACGTCGTGTTCACGCCGGTTCAGGACCTGCCAATGGCCGCGCGCGAACAGCTCGGCGCAGACGAAGGCGACTATGCCTTGAGTCGGACGATGTCACGCGCTCCCGTGCGGGTACTCGATCGGGACTCTGCCGAGCTCCTGCAGCGCTTTCGATCGCCGACCCGTATCGTGGACGCCATCGTGAGCTACAGTCGCGATCACCGCGCCGATGCCGAGGCCACATTGGAGGAGGCGTTCCCGATGCTCCAGCGCCTGATCGACAATCAGGTTCTGGTGGTAGCGACCTCAGATGCGAGCACGTCAGCTCAGTCCGGGCTGAAGGTTGGTGATCTATTCGAGGGCTCCCTGGTGCTGGCGACCGTTCAAGTGCTCGAGGACACCGAGGTGCATCTCGTCCGGACGGAGGACGGTGTTCATGCAGCGCTGAAGCTGTTCAATGCCCCGGAGGGTGCCTGCTCTCTGCAGCAAATGAGAGGAGAGGAGGCTATCCTCCGCCACCTCGACGGCAGTGTCGCACCGCGTGTGCTCGTCGCCGGGGATCGAGCTGGCGTGGCGTACCTCCTTCTCGAGTGGCGTCCCGGAGTCTCTGCAGAGGTCGCGGCAGCGGAGGCACGGCGTGCCGGCCGAGAGTCTCGGCAGGCCCTCTTGAACATCTGCTGTTCGATCGCGAATGCGTACGCTCGCCTGCACGCGGTCGGTGTGGTGCATGGCGACGTCCATCCCCGCAACATCCTCGTCGACGGCGATGGGGCGGTGACTATCATCGATTTCGGTTACGCGGTAATGCCCGCTAGCGTTGAGCCACGGACGGCCAGGGCGTCGCGGGGAGGAATTGCGTTCTTTCTCGAGCCCGAGTACGCGCAGGCGCTGCGGGCCGGCGAACCGAGTCCGCCCGCCACGGCGCTCGGCGAGCAATACGCGGTCGCGGCCCTTCTGTACTTGCTTGTGACGGGCAGCCACTACGTTGATTTCTCGCTCGAGCCGGACCAACTGCTTGGACAGATAGCCGAGGAGCAGCCGCTGCCCTTCGCGAAGCGGAACACGCGGCCGTGGCCGCAGCTCGAGCATCTCCTTCTGAAGTGTCTCTCGAAGCGTCCTGAGGACCGCCTTCCGGATTTGTCCGTGGTGGCCGAGCGGCTCGGAGCTATAAGGGATGCTGTTCCCGTGCCTGCGGTAGGACCGCGCGGCGACATGGCACCGGCCCCGCAACTGCTCGACGGGGTGCTCAGGCGGGTCGGGTTCGAGGGTCCCCTGGTGTCGCAAGGACTTCCACAGCCGCCGACTAGCTCGCTCAACTACGGTGCTGCCGGTATCGCCTATGCGCTGTACCGGCTTGCCGGCGTGCGTGACGATCCTGTTCTCCTCGCCCTGGCGGACGTGTGGGTGAGCCGTGCGCAAGCGCACATGGACGACGACGACGGCTGCTTCAGTGACGAGCTGGACATCACACCCGACACCGTCGGCCGGAGCTCACTTTTTCACTCCGGCGCGGGAGTGGAGGCAGTGTCGGCGGTCGTTGCGCACGCCCGCGGGGACGTTGCGGCGTGCAAGGTCGCCGTCAGCGCCTTTCTCCAACGCTCACACTCGCCGTCTCGGGGACTTGATCTCACCTTGGGCCGCTGCAGTTCACTCCTCGGCTGTTGCATTCTCCTCGAGACGCTCGTGACCGCAGACGCCGCCGAGCACGAGGAGATCCGGCGTTTTGGGATCGCACGGCCCAAGAGATCCGAGCTGAGATAGTTGCTTTCCCCCCAATCGGCGATCCTGGCGAGATCGCATACATGGGCGTCGCTCACGGGTGGGCGGGCATCCTCTACGGTTTGCTCCTGTGGGACGAGGTGACCGGACGCGGCCCTGCCTCCGAATTGGCCGTGCGTCTGGACCAACTCGCCCTCTCAGCCCAGCCATGGGGCCGCGGCGTCCGATGGCCCATTCGCAGCGGGGGGCTCACCAGCTATATGGGGGGATGGTGCAACGGCAGCGCCGGGTTCGTGCATCTCTTCACACTGGCTTGGCGTACGACCAGAGACGACCGGTGGATCCGGCTAGCCGAGCAGGCCGCGTGGACGACTTGGGAAGCGGACGAGCCGGTGAGTTCCCTGTGCTGCGGCCGCAGCGGCCGGGCGTACGCCCTGCTCAACCTCTACCGACACACAGACGAGGCGGCGTGGCACGAACGCGCGTGCGATCTTGCTCTGATCGCTTCCGCCCATGCGGTCGACGGCGTTGAGCAGGGTCGCGTCGATAGCCTTTACAAAGGTCTTCTCGGCGTCTCGCTCCTCGCAGCGGAGATCGAAGTGCCGACCCTAGCGAGGATGCCGTTCTTCGAACCGGAAGGATGGCCGAAGCCCGAGACCCCTGCACCGACAGCGAGTATCCTGAGGTAAGCGTCCGGGGCCCCTGCCCTGCCACGGTCAGGGAGCTTCGGATAGTGTCCGCCTCGGATAGCGTACACTAGGGGCCCGCCAATGGTGCGTCGGACGAAGGGGTGGAGCGCGGAGGAGAAGCGGTCGGTCTGTCGCCAGACGACGGCGCCCGGTGCTTCCCTGGCGCAGGTGGCGGGGCGCTACTCGCTGAACCCCTCGCGCATGCAGGCCCTTCGCGCCGCCATGCAAGACTCGGGCGCGCCGCCAGCCGCCGAAGCTCCGGCCCGTGCGACCCGCCGGCGCAGGCCCGCTCTTCGGGGCAATCCCGGCCGCTTGCCACGACGCTTGCTGGCGTGCAGTCGTCAGCTAAATACCCATGCCATCTCGTCTCCAGCGGCGCGCGCCGAAGGCCGGCATATCGACAAGCAGCTCGAACTCAGGCATCATCGGCCCGGCTCCCATCCTCTCGCGGCGCCCGCGAAGGCTCGGGGGATGAGCAAGCCTATCGCACGGAAATGCTCGCCCTGAGCACGTGCCACACGAACTGCTCCCCGACCGCTCCGCACGGGCACTTCATCTCCCGCGTGATGTCCAGCAATCGCTCATAGGCCGGATAACGGTCGTGCAGCCGGTGCGTCGCAATGCGCCACGTCCGGTCGCAGGCGAGACATCGGGCGAAAACGCAATCCGTCGCGGCCATGTCCTCCAGGCGGACCTGATAGCGCGGGCCGAGGATGACCTTGGTGTACGGCATGGTGGAAAACATTACGCGAACACGGTGAGTCTGGAAGGGAGCGCTAACCGGTATCGACCCGCCGTGCTTGCCCTGTGGCGGCTCCCGTCGATCCTGCTGACGGGGACTTCCAGTTCGGAATTGGGGCATTCATGGAAACCATAGCCACAGCTCTGACCGTCATCATCGGGCTCGTGATACTCACCTTCACGGTCTGTGGCGCGTATGGCCTGGGCGGCTGGCTGGCGGTTGCGGCAATGGGCGGCGTGGGGTCGTTTGCCGGGATGCTGTTCATGTGTGGTGGCGCCCGGCGCGATCGCGAGGAGGAGGGCGGCTTTAGCGGCGGGCGTTTCCACCCGATCTTCACCCGCCAGGAGCGACAGGGGTAATGCCCCTGTCGCTTTCTAGTCTCGTCAACAGTCACAGTGGTTAGTAGCCTCCGGGGTCGCGCCCCAGGAGTTCGAGCCGATGTGCAACCTCTACTCGATGACGCGCTCCCAGGAGGCGATCCGCCGGCTCTTCGCCGGCATCCACGACCGGGTGGGCAACATGCCGCCGCTGCCCGGCGTCTATCCGGACTACCCGGCGCCAATCGTCCGCAACGGGGATGGGGATGATCGCGAGCTCGTCATGGCGCGCTGGGGCATGCCGACGCCGCCGCAGTACCTCGTCGGTAAGAAGGTTGACCGCGGCGTGACCAACATCCGGCAGACGACATCGTCGCACTGGCGGCCGTGGCTCGGGCCCGAGCATCGCTGCCTGGTGCCCTTCACCAGCTTTGCCGAGAACGAGACCCTGCCCGACGGCTCACGCCCCCCGGTCTGGTTCGCCTTCGATGAGAGCCGGCCGCTCGCTTTCTTCGCCGGCCTGTGGGCGCGCTGGACCAGCGTCAGGAAGCTGAAGGAGGGCGAGGTGACTGCCGAGCTCTACGGCTTCCTGACGACCCGACCGAACGCCGAGGTCGGCGCCGTGCACCCGAAGGCGATGCCGGTGATCCTGACGGAGCCAGCCGAATGGGACGCCTGGCTAACGGAGCCGTGGAGCGAGGCAAAGGCACTGCAGCGGCCGCTGCCGGATGGCTCGCTGCGCATTGTGCTCCGCGGCGAGAAGGAGGATTTCGGAGAGAGTTTGTCCGATACGCCGGTGACTGGATGAACGCTTCGACCCCGCTGCCGCTCGATGTCCCGCCGATGGAGGCCGAAGCTGTCGACGAACTCCCAGCCGGACCAGGATGGCAGTACGAGCCGAAGTACGATGGTTTTCGCTGCCTTGCACATCGGCGCGGGGACCGCGTCCACCTGCAGTCGAAGAACCAGAAGCCGCTCGAGCGCTACTTCCCGGAGGTCGCCCACGGCATGGAGGAGATCGCCGAGGACGGCTTTGTGCTCGACGGCGAGCTCGTTATCGCCGCTGGCTCCTTCGAGAGCCTGCAGCTGCGCCTGCACCCCGCCGAGAGCCGCATTCGCAAGCTGGCGAGCGAAACCCCGGCGGAGCTGATCTCCTTTGATCTGCTGGCGCGCTCGGGCATCTCGCTGCTCGAGCGGCCCCTCGCCGAGCGGCGGCGCGAGCTCGAGGACTTCATGGCACGGGCGGCCTCCTCGGTGCTCAGGCTTGGGGAGGCGACGGATCAGGAACTCGTCGCACGGGACTGGCTCGGACGCGAAGGCCTCGACGGCATCGTGGCCAAGCGGCTCGATCTTCCGTATCAGCCCGCCGAACGGGCGATGCGCAAGTTCAAGCTTTGGAAGACCGTCGACTGCGTCGTGGCGGGACTCTACCGGAAGCGCGGCACGCAGGACGTGGAGCATCTGCTGCTTGGCCTCTATGACGAGGAGGGCAAGCTGAACTACGTCGGCCGCGCCCGAATCTACGAGGAAGCAGCCGAGATTGGGCGCCTGCTCGAGCCGCTCGTCGGCGGCCAAGGGTTCACCGGCCGTGCTCCGGGCGGCAAGAGCCGCTGGTCGAGCAAGGAGCGGGTGCCGGTTCCACTCGAGCCGGTGATGGTCGTCGAGGTCAGCGCCGACCACATCACCGGCGAGCACATGCGCCACGGAGCGCGACTCCTGCGCTGGCGGACGGACAAAGCGCCCGAGAGCTGCACCATGGATCAGATCAGGTGAGCCAATTCAGAAAACCCTGATCGGTCGCACTCGGCCACATAGAGCCTAACGAAGCCGCCCTGGATAACCCAGCCGATCATTGCTCCGGCGTGTTGTAGCGAACTCGAGGGCGCCACCAGAAGAACTATGGAGATTCCTCCTGTTCAGTCAGTGGATCCGGTAGTTTGCTCACCTGCGGCATAACCGCCGCCTGGCGTTCAGGACACCCTTTGACGTCCCTCCTCCCAGCGGACGCTGACAGCATCGTCGGTCAGGGTGACGAGCCGGCTGTTGGCGATGGTCACGCGGCGGGTGTAGCGGCCGAGATAGGCGAGCACCTGCTCGGGGTCGCCGAAGGGCGGTTTGGCATAGACCACCCAGTCGATCCGGCGCCGCGACGTGCAGTGGACGGCGAAGGCGCGGGGCTCGGCGAGCGGAGCGAGGTCGCCGAAGAAGCGCAGCCCGCCCTCGGCGAAGGCGGCGGCGAGACGTTCGAGCAAGAGCCGCCGGAATAGCCGCCCGAGCACCTTGACCGACATGAAGAACCCAGGCGGGCAGGCGATCCAGCGCGTGCGGTCGGGCGAGAGGCCGCCGCCCGGCCCGATGCAGTGGACATGCGGATGGTGCTGCATCGCCTGGCCTCAGCTATGCAGCACGGCGACGCCGCCGATCTCGGCACCGAGATGGGGCGGGTCGGCCGCAATCAGGCGCAGCGTCTCGGCGGCGGCGCGGAACAGGATGGCGTAGACCGCCGCTTGTTCTGGAACGCGATCGCCGCGACCGGCGCCGGCACGGTGAAGACCACGTGGAAATAGGGAACAGGCAGCAGTTCTGCCCGCCGTGCGGCGACCCAGGCTTCCCGCGCCCGGCCTGGCCCTTGGGAGAGTGACGGTTGCGGCAGGAATTGTAGGCGATCGCGGTGTTGCCGCAGTCGGGACAGCGGCGGCATGCCCGCTTGTCTTCGCCGTGGTGTCGATCGGGCGGAGCTTCCGTCGGAGGCGTCTGTTCGGGGAGCGTGGCATTCCTGCGAAAGCTCGGCGCTGTTGCAGCGCAATTTCAGACAACATTCTCTCAACCGAACCGATGAAGAACTTGTTTGTCTTTCAGAGGCCCGGCGCGCCATCCTTCCCGACGGGTCGGCCGAGGTCACGCGGGCCAAGGGAGATAAGCTGCGAGATTGAGAGGAAATGCGAGTGGTTGAGCGTCGACGAAAGTTTTATGCGTGGGGCTTCGAGGATCAGGCTGCGACGGCCGAGGAGATGGCTCCGGTCCTCGATACTTGGCACCGGATATTCGGGACCGACCGCTTCGAGGTGATGCCGGCGCCGACGCTCGAGACGATCGACATGCGGCCGCCGCGGATCACCGCGATTCCAGCGGCGTTCCGCGAGATCTGCCGGCAGGACCGCTACGAGCGGGCACTGCACGCCTACGGTCGGTCATTCCTCGACAGCGCAAGGATGTTCCGGGGCGACTTTACCCGGGCGCCGGACGTGGTCGCGTATCCGCGCACCGAGGCGGAGGTGCAGGCGCTCATCGACTGGGCGTCCGACATCGACGCCGCAGTCATTCCCTTCGGCGGCGGATCGAGTGTCGTCGGCGGCGTGAACCCAGAGATCGACGGGAACTACTCCGGCGTCATCACCATCGACATGTGGTACATGAACCGGGTGCTCGAGGTCGACCAGGTGTCGCGCTCGGCGCGGGTGCAGGCCGGCATATATGGACCGGACCTCGAGAAGCAGCTGAAGGAGCACAGCCTCACGCTGCGGCACTTCCCGCAGAGCTTCGAGCTCTCGACACTCGGCGGATGGATCGCCACGCGCGCGGCCGGGCACTTCGCCTCGAACGCGACCTACATCGACGACTACGTCGAAGGCATCCGCATGGTGACGCCGGAAGGCGTGACCGAGAGCCGGCGGCTCCCGGCCTCCGGCGCCGGGCCTTCGCCCGACCGCTACGTGATGGGGACCGAGGGCTCGGCAGGCATCATCACCGAGGCGTGGATCCGGGTCCTGAATCGGCCGCGCCACAAGGTCGGTGCGACCCTCGTCTTCGACGACTACTACCGCGCCGCCGAAGCGGTGCGGGCGATCTCGCAGGCCGGGCTCCAACCCGACAACTGCCGACTGATCGACGCGCTCGAGGCGAGGCTCACCAAATCCTACGACGGTGACAAGCCGATCCTCGTGCTCGGCTATGAGAGTGCTCACTATCCCGTCGACCACCTCCTGAAACTCACGGTCGAGCTCTGCGCCGAGTACGGCGGGGCGCCGGTCGAGAGGAGCGAACGGCCGGAGGAGCGGAGCGCGGTCGCTGGCCAGTGGCGGAACGCCTTCATTCGCGGCCCCTACTACCGCGAGCACATGACGGCACGCGGCATCTGCCGCGAGACCTTCGAGACCGCGGTGCCGTGGAGCGGCTTCGCGGAACTGCACGACTCGGTCATCCGAACCGTGGACGAGGCGATCCGGCGGGTGACCGGGCGCCCCGGCACGGTCACCTGTCGCTTTACCCACATCTATCCGAACGGGCCGGCGCCCTACTTTACCTTCCACTGCCTGCCGGAGCGCGCGCGGATGGACGCGCAGTGCATGGAGATCAAGTCCGCCGCCTACGACGCGGTGATGAAGGCCGGCGGCACGATCACCCACCACCACGCGGTCGGGCGCCTCCACATGCCCTGGTACGTCGAGCAACGGCCGAAGCTGATCGGCAACGCCTTCGCCGCGGCGAAGCGGGCGCTCGATCCGGCCGGCATCATGAACCCGGGCGTCATCGTCACTGAGGAGGCGATCGCGGCCTGGCGCCGTGCGCCGGCGAACCACGAGGCGGTCGCCGCATCATGAGCCTGCCGCTTTCCGGTCTCCGCGTCCTCGACCTGTCACGGATCCTCGCGGGTCCGAGCGCGACGCAGATCCTCGGCGACCTCGGCGCCGACGTCATCAAGGTCGAGCGTCCCGGCGCCGGGGACGACACCCGCGGGTGGGGACCCCCTTTCCTGCCCGCGGGTGCCGACGGCGCCCCGCACGGCGACAGCGCCTACTTCCTGTCAACGAACCGCAACAAGCGCTCGCTGACCGTCGACATCTCCCAGCCCGCGGGGCTCGCGATCGTGCGTGAGCTCGCGAAAGAATCGGACGTCCTCATCGAGAACTTCAAGGTCGGCGACCTCGAGCGGCGCGGGCTCGGCTGGGAAGCCGTGCACGCGTTCGCGCCGCGTCTCGTCTACTGCTCGGTGACGGGCTTTGGCCAGACCGGCCCCTACGCGACCCAGGCAGGATACGACTTCATCATCCAGGGCATGGGCGGGCTGATGAGCCTCACCGGAGAGACCGACGGCGCGCCGATGAAGGTCGGCGTGCCAATCTCCGACATCATGGCGGGCATGTATGCGACGGTCGCGATCCTCGCCGCGCTCCGCGAGCGCGACGCGACGGGGCTCGGGCGGCGGATCGACATCTCGCTTCTCGATTGCCAGGTGGCCTGGCTCTACAATCAGGTGTCGAACTATCTCGTCAGCGGCCGCGTTCCCGCGCGCCACGGCAACGCCCACCCGAACATCGTGCCCTATGAGACGTTCCAGACCGCCGACGGGCACGTCAACCTCGGGGTGGGCAACGACAGCCAGTTCCGCCGCCTCTGCGCGCTCATTGGCATGCCGGAGCTCGGGACCGACGCGCGCTTCGAGCGCAACGCCGGGCGGCTCGAGCATCGCGACGCGCTGCTCGCGCAGATCCGGCCGGCCTTCCTCGCGCGTACGAGCGCAGAATGGATCGCGGGCTGCAACGGGGCCGGACTCCCCTGCGGCCCGATCTACTCGGTGCCGGAGATGCTGGCGGATCCGCACGTGCAGGCCCGCGGCGTGGTACAGGAAACCGCCCACCCGGGCCAGCCTGGGGAGCCGATCCGGCTGATGCGCTCGCCCCTTAGGATCGAGGGGCACGACCTCGGCATCCGCCGGCCGCCGCCGACGCTCGGCGAGCATACCGGCGAGGTGCTCGCCGAGGTCCTCGGCTACGACGCCGCCCGGATCGCCGGGCTCCGCGCGAGCGGGGTCGTGTGATGGGCGAGAGCTCCGTGCGGCTGCCGGCCCGCGACGTCCCCGTTCTCCGCGAGGTCGACGTCCTCGTCGCCGGCGGCGGATCGGCGGGGGTCGCGGCGGCGGTGAGCGCCGCCCGTACTGGCGCTTCCGTCCTCCTCGTCGAGCGGAACGGCTTTCTCGGCGGCACGATGACCGCGACGAGCCTAGGGGGCATCTGCGGGCTCTACAGCCTGGTCGACGGCGCGCCGGTTCAGATGGTTTTCGGATTCGCCGAAGAGGTTCGCGCCCGGCTCGCCGCCGCCGGCGGAACCCGCGGGCCGCTGCCGTGGCTGAACACCGCCTCGTTGCCCTACGACCTCTTCACCCTGAAGTCCGTGCTGGACGACCTCGTGGAGGTTCCTGGCCTCGGTGTGCTCTATCAGGCCCGGCTGACCGACGTGCTGCGGGACGGCGGCAGGGTCACCCATGCGATCGTCCGCGGGCGCGAGGCGCCCTTCGCCGTCGCCGCGCGGGTCTTCGTCGACGCGTCCGGCGATGGCGAGCTCGCGGCACTCGCCGGCGCCGAGGCGGAGATCGAGCGCGGGCACCTGCAGTTCCCCTCGACGATGTTCCGCATGGGGAGCGTCGATACGGCGCGGGCGATGGGCGTCACGCGCGAGGAGATGCACGCGCTGCTCGAGCGGGCGGTCGCGGACGGCCACGACCTGCCGCGGACCGCCGGCGGCATCTACTCGGCGCGGGATGGCATCGTCCATCTCAACATCACCAAGGTGAAGGTCGACGGCCGCTCGCCCGACCCGTTCGACCCCGAGAGCCTCAGCCGGGCCGAGCGCGAGGGGCGCGCCCAGGCGCGCCGCTATCTCGAGGTCTTCCGCCGCTACGTTCCAGGCTATGCGGACGCCTTCATCCTAGACACCGGCACCGAGCTCGGCGTGCGCGAGACGCGGCGGATCGTCGGCGACCGGACAGTGACGGCCGAGGACGTGCTCGGCGAGCGCAAGGTCGAGGACGCCATCGCGGCGAGCTGCTGGCCAATCGAGGAACACGGCGCGGGACGAGCGACCCGCTGGGTATGGATGTCGCCGGGGGGCTACTGCCAGATACCCTACGGCGCGCTGGTGCCGCGCGGCCTCGACAACGTGCTCGTCGCCGGCCGCTGCCTGTCGGCCACGCACGAGGCCCAGGCGGCGCTGCGCGTCACGGCCAACTGCTTCTCGATGGGCCAGGCCGCGGGACTCGCCGCCGTCCTCGCCGGCGGGCGGACGGTTCGGGATGTCTCGATGCCCGCGCTCCAGCAGGCGCTCGCGGCGGCAGGCGCGGTCCTCGCCCCGCGCCCGGAGGCGACGATCGATGCATGACACGCCCCAGCTTCGCAGCAACTTCCGCCCCGGGACCACTGCCTGGGCGGTGCGACGGGCCCAGTGGCGCGCCCTCGGTCTCACCGACGAGGAGATGGCGCGGCCGAAGATCGCGGTGGTGAATACCTCCTCCGAGCTCTCGATCTGCTTCAGCCATCTCGACACCGTTGCGGCGACGGTGAAGGCGGCGGTCCGGGCTGCCGGCGGCCTGCCCTTCGAGGTGCGCACCACGGCGCCGAGCGACTTCATCCACGGCGCCGCCAAAGGCGCGCGCTACATCCTTCCCAGCCGCGACCTGATCGCGAGCGACATCGAAGTCGGCGTCGAGGGGCCGCTGCTCGACGGCATGGTCTGCCTCGCCTCGTGCGACAAGACGACCCCCGGCCAGCTCATGGCGGCGGCGCGGCTGGATCTCCCCACCGTTTTCGTGCTCTGCGGCTACCAGGGACATGGGACGAGCGAGAGCGAGGAAGTTGATATCGAAGAGGTCTTCGAGCGGGTCGGGGCGCTCGTCACCGGCGCGATCACGCTCGACCGACTCCACGATATGACCGAGCACGCGATCAAGGGCCCCGGTGTCTGCGCCGGCATGGGCACGGCGAACTCGATGCACCTCGTCTGCGAGGCGCTGGGCCTCGCGCTTCCCGGTAGCGCGCCCGTCCGGGCGATGACCGCGGCGATGTTCGCCCAAGCCGAGGCGGCCGGACGGCGGATCGTCGGGATGGTCGAGGAAGGCCTGACCGCCCGCCGGATACTGACCGAGGCCGCTTTCCGCAACGCCATCGCGGTCACGCTTGCGGCGAGCGGCTCGGGCAACTGCGTGCGTCATCTGCAGGCCGTAGCGGTGGAGGCGGGGCTCTCGCTCAGCATCTACGATCTCGTCGACGCGCTCGGACCGAAGGTGCCGCTCCTCTGTGCCGTGCGGCCCAATGGGCCTGACCGGATCGAGGACCTCGACCGGGCAGGCGGCGCGCGGGCGATCCTCAAGCGGCTCGGCACCCGCATCGACGGCGACGCCATGACCGCGACCGGCCGGACGTGGGGCGAGGAGCTCGCCGACTACCGGCCGCCAGACGACGCGGCGCTCCGCCATGCGGACGACCCGCACTCGACGACGCCGGCCCTCGTTACGCTTCGAGGCTCGCTCGCGCCCGACGGCGCGCTCCTGAAGCTCGGGCTCGGCGGCGCGGAGAAGATGCACTTCGCCGGGCCGGCGCGGACCTTCGAGGATCAGGACGACGCGATCGCCGGCCTCGCCGACGGCCGCATCGGCGCGGGCGACGTTGTGGTGCTGCGCGGCCTCGGCCCGCGCGGCGGCCCGGGCATCGCCTCGGCCTCGTGGTTCGTCGCGGCCTTGAACGGCGCGGGATTGGCGGGCAAGGTCGCCGTCGTGACCGACGGCCAGCTCTCCGGCCTCAACCACGGGATCACCATCAACCAGGTCGCGCCCGAGGCCTTCGAGGCCGGCCCGATCGCCCTCGTCGAGGACGGAGACGCCATCGTCATCGACGTTGCCAGCCGCTCGCTCGGGCTTGGCGTGCCCGAGGCGGAACTCGCCCGCCGACGGGCCACCCTCGCGGCGGCGCCGCCGACCGCGGAGCGCGGATGGCTCTCAGTCTTCCAGCGGCTCGCGAGCCCAATCCACCGGGGGGCGACCCTGGCACCCGACTGAACCGCAGGATCCCGAGCCGGACGGGACGAACAACAACCCGGTAGGACCGCCGCTCGACGGTAAAAAAACAGGAGGAAAACACGATGTCTCTGCGCTGGAGATTGTTGATGGCGGCTGCTGCCGCCCTGCCGGCGGCGGCGCCGGCGTGGGCGCAAGACACGCCCACCGATGTCGTCATCGTGCTCGAGACCCAGCCCGATCAGCTCGACCCGTGCCAAGCGTCGAAGTCGCAGGTCGGCAAAGTCATCAAGCAGAACGTGATCGAGACCCTCACCGAGATCGACCCGGAGAGCGGGCAGGTGAATCCGCGGCTCGCCACGGAGTGGAGCCAAGTCGACGATCTCACCTGGCGCTTCAAGCTCCGGGACGACGTGACCTTCCACGACGGAACGCCCTTCAACGCCGAGGCCGTCAAGTACTCGATCGAGCGGACGATGGACGAGAGCATCGACTGCGAGATCCGCGTCAAGTACTTCGGCGGCCTGACGCTCGAGGTCACGCCTGCCGGCGAGCACGAGATCGAGGTCAAGACCAGCGAGCCGACCCCGATCCTGCCGACGCTGATGGGCACGGTCGTCGCCATGTCGACCGCCACGCCGATGGGCGAGATCACCCGCGAGCCAATCGGCACCGGTCCCTACCGGCTCGAAGAGTGGACCCCTGGCCAGCAGATCGTGCTGACCCGCGTCGACGACTACTGGGGCGACCAGCCCGAGGTGACCAAGGCCACCTACATCTGGCGCTCGGAGTCGACGGTGCGCGCGGCGATGGTCGCCGCCGGCGAGGCCGACATCGCTCCGAACATCGCCGTCCAGGACGCCACAAATCCGGAGATGGACTTCAGCTTCCTGAACTCGGAGACTTCGCGGCTTCGGATCGACGCCGAGATTCCGCCGCTCGACGACCGCCGGGTGCGGCTTGCGCTCAACTACGCGACCGACCGCGACGGGATGAAGGGCACGATCTTCAGCGACAAGGTCATCCCCTCGACCCAGCACGTCGTTCCGGGGATCAACGGCCACAACCCGGACCTGACCCCCTACGCGTACGATCCCGAGAAGGCGATGGAGCTCCTCGCCGAGGCGAAGGCCGACGGGGTGCCGGTCGACGCGGAGATCATTCTCGTTGGACGCCACAACCTCTATCCGAACTCGCAGGAGTCGCTGCAGGCCCTCGAGGCGATGTACGAGGCCGTCGGCTTCAACATCACCCTCAAGATGACCGAGGCGGCGGAGTGGTACGACCTGCTCTTCAAGCCCTATGCCGAGGATCGTGCCCCGAATCTGTTCCAGGAGCAGCACGACAACAACAACGGCGACGCGGTGTTCACGATCTTCGTGAAGTACCATTCGGAGGGCGGCCAGTCGACCTTCGCGGACGCCGAGGTCGACGACCTCATCGACCGCGGCGGGCAGGCCAGCGGTGAGGAGCGCACGAAGCTCTACCAAGAGGCCTTCAAGCGTATCCACGAGGAGATCGTGCCGGACGTGTCGCTCTTCCACATGGTCGGCTTCACAAGAGTGAATCCGCGTCTGGAGTTCACCCCTTCCATTGCGACGAATAGCGAGCTCCAGCTGTCCGAGATCGGGTTCAACAACAGCTGACTCCCGCGACCGGCGACCATGACAACGCAGCGCGGCCCGGAGAGGGCCGCGCCACGCAAAGGAAGGTCCGACTTGAACCGCTTCGTCCTCAAACACGGCACGCAGTCGCTCTTCGCTCTGCTCTGCCTGCTCGTCCTCGTGTTCTTCCTCGCCCGGCTCACCGGCGACCCGACGGACCTCTACCTGCCGATGGACGCCTCGATCGAGCAGCGCGCCGAGTTCGCCGCGAGCCACGGCTTCGACGATCCCGTCGTGGTGCAGTTCGGCCGCTACCTCGCCGGCGTCATGCGCTTCGACTTCGGCGACTCGCTCTTCCAGGGCCGACCGGCGATCGACGCCGTGCTCGCGGCGTTCCCCGTGACGCTGAAGCTCGCGGGCGTTACCATGGCGCTGTCGCTGGTGCTCGCCATCGTCATCGGCTCGCTCGCCGCCTGGCGCCCGCGCAGCATCTTCGACCGTGTCGCCAGCATGCTGACGATCGCGAGCGCGAGCGCGCCGGACTTTTGGGTCGCCATCGTCGCCATCCTCGTCTTCGCCGTGTCGCTCGGCTGGCTGCCGACCTCCGGCATGGGGTCGCCCGCGCACTGGATCATGCCGGTCGGCGTCCTGATGTTCCGGCCGCTCGGGCTCCTCACCCAGGTGGTGCGTGCCGCGATGATCGGCGCCCTCGCCGCCCCCTACGTCAAGACTGCCCGCGCCAAGGGCGCCGGCAAGAGCCGGATCATCTTCGTCCACGGTCTCCGCAACGCCATGCTGACGGTGATCACCGTCGCCGGCGACCAGGCCGCGACCCTCATCAACGGCGCCGTCGTCGTCGAGACCGTCTTCGGCTGGCCAGGCATCGGCAACCTGATGATCCAGGCGATCCAGCAGCGCGACTTCGCGGTGCTCCAAGCCTGTATCCTCATGACCGCCTTCGCGATCTTCTTCATGAACGTCCTGATCGACATCGCCTACTCGCGGCTCGATCCGCGCGTCCGGACATCGTGAGGAGGGCGACCATGCGCAACTCGAGCCTCCTCGCCCTCCTCCGCAGCGACCGCGTCGCCTTCGTCGCGGCGATCTGGCTGATGCTCGTCGTCGGCATCGCCCTCGTCGGGCCCGAGGTGGTCGGCAAGGCCGCGACCGGCCTCGACCTCCGGGCGCGCAACGCCCCGCCGTTCGACTTCTCGCGCGGCTGGGTCCACTGGCTCGGGTCGGACGCGCTCGGCCGCGGCATCCTTGCGCGCATATTCCTCGCCGCGCGCACGACGCTTGGCATCGCCGTCGCCTCGGTGCTGCTCTCGATGGTCATCGGGGGCACGCTCGGCATCATCGCCGGCCTCAGCCGCGGCAGCCTCGGCAAGGTGATCATGCGCGGCACGGACGTGATCATGAGCTTCCCTTCGCTGCTCATGGCGTTGATCGTGCTCTACGTCCTCGGCGGCGCGCCGGCGAACCTCGTCGTCGTCCTGGCCATCACCCGCCTGCCTGTCTACGTGCGCACCGCGCGCGCCGAGGTGCTCGAGATCCGCGAGCGCGCCTTCATCAACGCTGCGCGGGTGATGGGCGCGGGCCAAGTCCACCTCGCGCTCCGCCACATCGCGCCCCTGGTCCTGCCGACGCTCTTCATCATCGGATCGCTCGACTTCGCCTACGTGATGCTGGCGGAGTCCGCACTGTCCTTCCTCGGCATGGGCGTGCAGCCCCCGTCGATCACCTGGGGGCTGATGGTGGCCGAGGGCCGGAGCTACCTGAACAGCGCGTGGTGGCTTTCGTTCTGGCCAGGCCTCTTCATCATGCTGACCGCGCTCTCGGCCAACCTCCTCGCGAGCTGGTTCCGCATCGCGGGCGATCCGACGCTCCGCGCCGCGCAGGGGAACACCGGCCATGCATGAACCGAAGCCGCTCCTCGAGATCGACCGGCTTTCGGTCGACTTCCCGGCGCCCGACGGCCTTTTCTCCGCCGTGCGCGACGTGAGCATCACCATCGCCCCGAGCGAGGCGCTCGCCATCATCGGCGAGAGCGGGTCGGGCAAGAGCGTTACCGCGAACGCGGTGATGGGCCTGCTCGATGCGCCGCCCGCCCGCGTACACGGCGACGTCCGCTTCGAGGGGCGGAGCCTTTTCTCGATGCCGGATCGGCAGCGGCGCGACCTCTGGGGGCGCCGCATCGCCATGGTGTTCCAGGACCCGCTCACCCACCTCAACCCGGTCTACCCGGTCGGCTGGCAGGTGACCGAGGTCTGCCGCATCCACGGCATGGCGCGGACCGAGGCCGACCGCCGGGCGATGGAGCTCCTCGACCGCGTCGGCATCCCCGACGTGCGGCGGCGCATGGGCGACTTCCCCCACGAGTTCTCCGGCGGCCAGCGGCAGCGGGTCATGATCGCCATGGCAATGGCGCTCTCGCCCGACCTCCTCATCGCCGACGAGCCGACGACCGCGCTCGACGTCACCGTGCAGGCGCAGATCCTCGACCTGCTGCGAGACCTGCGCACCGAGTCGGGCATGGCGCTGATGATGATCACCCACGATCTCGGGGTCGCCGCCGACATCGCCGAGAGGGTGGTCGTCATGCGCCGCGGCGAGATCGTCGAGGAAGGCGCGCTCGACCGGGTCTTCGCCGCGCCGGTGCATCCCTACACTCGCCAACTCCTCACCGACCGGTCGGAGGAGTATCGCTCCGCTCGGCCGGGCGTCGCTCCGGCGGTACTCGAGCTCGACCGCGTCGGCGTCCACTACGGCACCTTCGAGGCGGTGCGTGACGTCACCGTCACGCTCCGCAAGGGAGAGATCCTCGGGATCGTCGGCGAGAGCGGCTCGGGCAAGTCCTCGCTCGCGAGTGCGATCCTGAAGCTTCGCCGGCCGAGCAGCGGCAACATCCGCTTTCACGGCCGGGACATCTACGCGCTGGGCCGCGAAGAGGAGACCGGCTTCCATCGCGGCGTGCAGGCGATCTTCCAGGATCCGTTCAGCTCGCTCAATCCGCGGATGACTGTACTGAAGGTGATCTCCGAGCCTTGGCTGCTCCACCGGGACGTGCTGCCACGGGACCGTTGGCGCGGCCGCGCCGCCGAACTCCTTGACATGGTCGGCCTTACGGAGTCCGACCTCGACAAGTATCCGGCCGAGTTCTCCGGCGGGCAGCGCCAGCGCATTGCCATCGCCCGGGCACTCGCGCTCGAGCCAGAAGTGATCGTGTGCGACGAGGCCGTCTCGGCCTTGGACATGACCGTGCAGGCCCAGGTCATCACGCTGCTCGCCGACCTCCGGACGCGACTCGGCCTCTCCTACGTCTTCATCGCCCACGACCTCACCCTGATCCGCAAGTTCGCAGACCACGTGCTGGTGATGAAAGCAGGCGACGTCGTCGAGCAGGGCGTCGCCGAGGAGGTCTTCTCCCGGCCGTCGGCGCTCTACACCCGCCAGCTCATCGCCTCGAGCCCAGTGCCAGACCCGAGGCGGCAGGCCGAGCGCCGGACCGCCCGCCGGCGCACCCTCGTGCACGCGTCGACGGCTCCCTGAGCTGCCGAGCCGCTGGCCTTGCGCCGGGCTCAGGAGCGGGCAGAGAAGCGCGATATCCGCTCCTGATAGCCGGGGTCGGCGTGGCAGGCGTCGGAGACGAGGCCGTGCAGCGCCGCCGCGCGAGCGTCCCCCGGCATCGCGAGGGCAAGCCGCAGATAGCGCACCGCTTCGCGCGGCAGGCGGGCGAGCGCCTCGGCCCGGGCGAGCGCCTCCTCGACCGCGGCGCCGGGCGCCGTCACCTGCGTGACGAGGCCCGCCCGCCGGGCGGCCTCGGCATTGAGCGGCGTGCCGTCGAGCAGGAGCTCGAGGGCGCGGGCGCGGCCGACGAGCGCCGGCAGCCGCTGCACCGCGCCGAAGGAAGGCACGCTGCCGAGCGCGAGCTCGGGCAGCCCGAGGCGCGCCCCCGGGTCGGCGAAGCGGAGGTCGCAGGCGAGGGCTAGCTCGAGCCCGCCGCCGAGCACATGGCCGTGCAGCGCCGCGACCGAGGGCACCGGCGCTGCCGCCACCCGGTCGAGCGCTCGCCAGGCCCCCTCGATGAAGCGCCGCTTGGCCGCCCCGGCGAGGCCCGACACCGTCGCGAGGTCGGCTCCGGCGCAGAAGCCCCGCGGACCCCGGCCGGCGACGACCATGGCGCCGACCGCCTCGTCGGCTTCCACCGCGTCGATGGCCTCGACAAGACCGCGGCAGAGGCCCGGGTCGAGGGCGTTGATCTTCGCCGGGCGATCGAGCCAGACGAGGGCGACCGTCCCCCGCCGCTCGACCGTCACCCTGCTTGCGCCGTCCTCCGCCATCGCCGCCTCCGCTGTTCCAACGCGCCGAACGTAGTGGCGGACGCCGTGGCGGACGCACAACAAAAACTCAAGCGACGGCACGATTTTGTCGTTTGTGCCCGGCGCACTACCGGACAAGCCTGCGGGAAACCCGGGAGGAGAAGACCATGGCCGAGGCCGCAAAGCCGCTTGCCGGCATCAGAGTGCTCGATCTGACGCGGTTCTTCGCCGGGCCCTTCTGCTCGATGCACCTCGGGGACCACGGCGCCGATGTCCTCAAGGTGGAGGTGCCGGGCGGCGAGCCGACACGGCGGCAGGGGCCGCCGTTCCACGCCGGCAACGGCATGACCTTCATGGCCGCGAACCGCAACAAGCGCTCGATCGAGATCGACGCAAAGACGGAGGCCGGACGCGACCTCCTCTTCCGCCTCGCCTGCGCCGCGGATGTCGTCGTCGAGAACTTCCGCCCGCCGGTCCTGAAGCGCATGGGCATCGACTACGAGCGGGTGGCGGCGGCGAACCCCGGCGTCGTCTACGCCTCGCTCTCCGCCCTCGGCGCCGACGGACCGCAGGCCGAGCGCGGCGGCTTCGACCTCACCGTGCAGGCCGAGTTCGGCTTCATGAGCATCAGCGGCGAAAGGGGCGGCAAGTCGATCAAGCAGGGCACCTCGACCTTCGACCTCGTCTCCGGACTTTACGGCTTCTCCGGCGTCCTCGCGGCGCTCCTACAGCGCGAGCGCACCGGGCGAGGCCAGGTGGTGCAGACGAGCCTGATGGAGGCGGAGGTGACCTTCCTCGTCGATGCGGGCATGGAATATCTGATCGCCGGACAGGTCCGCCAGAAGTGGGGCTCCGAGCACAGCCAGATCGTCCCCTACAAAGCCTTCACTACCGCAGATGGCGAGATGGTGATCGGCGCGGGCTACCAGTCGGTCTACGAGCCGTTCTGCCGGGCGATCGGCCGCGAGGACCTGCTCGCGGACCCGCGCTTTGCGACGCTCGAGGACCGGGTCGTCAACCGCGACGAGATGTACGCGATCCTCGACGCCGAGATGCTCACGCACGGCAACGAGGGACTCGGGACGCTCCTGGCTGCAGCCGGCGTGCCGCACGCGCCGGTCAACGACATGGCCCGCACCTTCGCGCATCCCCAGCTCCTGCACCGGCGCATGAAGCTCGACCTTGACCATCCCGAGTACGGAACGACGCCGACGATTGGGCCGGCGATCAAGTATTCGGGCTTCGAGATCACCGAGGGCTGGCGCGCGCCGCCGCTGCTCGGCGAGGGAGCGGAGGAGGCGCTCGCCGAGTGGCTCGGCGCGCCGGCCGAGGGAAAGACAAAGGAGCGCCTCGCCGATGGAGTTTGAGCTTTCCACCGAAGACCGCATGGCGATCGACAGCCTTCGCCGCCACGTGGAGGCCGAGGTGCTGCCGAAGATCCGCCCGGTCTGGGACAAGGCGTTCCCGCCCGAACTCGCGCACGAGCTCATGGCCGGGCTCGTCGACTACGGCATAGGCGCCGGCTGGCTGCCGGAGGCAGACGGGGGTCTCGGGCTCTCCTATCTGACGAGCGGGCTCCTCTACGGCGAGCTGGCCCGCCTCGCACCGGACGTCGCCGGCCTCGCCTACGTGAGCGAGGGCGCCTCGATGAAGCTCAGCCGCCACGGCACCCCCGAGCAGAAGGCCCGCTATCTCCCCGGCATGTCCGAGGGGCGGGTCATCGGCTGCGGCGCCGTCACCGAGCCCGGCGCCGGCTCGAACGTCCGCCAGCTCCGGACCCGGGCGGTGCGCGACGGCACCGGCTGGCGGCTCTCGGGCGAGAAGACCTTCATCTCGAACGCAACGGTCTTCGACATCGCGACAGTTCTCGCCCGGACCGGCGAGAAGGAGTTCACGATCTTCATCCTCGACCGGGCCGAACACCGCTTCGAGACGCGCGAGATCGCGAAACTCGGGCTGAACGGCTGGTCCTTCGGCTCGATCAGCTTCGACGACCTTGGCATCGATGACGCCTTCCGCCTCGGCGATCCGGGAGACGGGCTCCGCGAGGCGCTGTCGGGCTTCGAGCGCGCCCGCGCCTGGGTGGCAGTGATCGCCTCCGGCATCGCCCGCGCCGCGCTCGACGACGCGGTCGGCTACTCGGTCGAGCGCGACCAGTTCGGCGTTCCGATCGCGAGCCACCAGCTCGTGCAGGGAATTCTCGCCGACATGGCCTGCGAGACCGAGGCCGCAATGCTCCTGACCCTGAAGGCGCTCGCGAGCCTCGACCGCGGCGGTCGTGCCGACCTGCCGACCTCGATGGCCAAGATTTACGCCTCGGAGGCGGCGGTGCGGGTGGCTTCGAAGGCGATCCAGGTCCATGGCGCCTGCGGCGTGACCCGCGAGTTCCCGGTGGAGCGCCACCTGCGCAACGCCAGGATGCTGACGATCCCCGACGGCACCACCCAGATCAACCAGCTCATCGTCGGGCGCGAACTCACCGGCATCGCCGCCTTTCTCGGCGCCAGCCGGCCTGCGGCACCGACACGGACTGCCGCGGAATGAGCGGTCCCCTCGCGGGCCTCAAGGTGGTCGAGATGGCGGGCATCGGGCCGGCGCCGATGTGCGGCATGTTGCTCGCCGACCTTGGCGCCGAAATCGTCCGGATCGACCGCCCCGGCGAATCCGACGTCGGCATCAAGCGGCCGCCGGAGGCGAACTTCCTCCTCCGCGGCCGCCCGACCATCCGCATCGACCTCAAGGGCCCGGTGGGCCGGGACCGGGTGCTGGCGTTGATCGAAAAGACGGACTGTCTGATCGAGGGCTTCCGTCCCGGCGTCATGGAACGGCTCGGCCTCGGCCCCGAGCCTTGTCTCGAACGCAACCCTCGCCTCGTCTACGGCCGCGTCACCGGATGGGGCCAGAGCGGCCCGATGGCGCCGTGGGCCGGGCACGACCTCAACTACATCGGCCTGACCGGCGCGCTCGAGGCGCTCGGCCGTGCCGACGCGCCGCCGCCGGCGCCGCTCAATCTCATCGGCGACTTCGGCGGCGGCGCGCTCTTTCTGGCGCTCGGCCTCCTCGCCGGCGTTCTCGACGCCCGCCGCTCCGGCCGGGGGCAGGTGGTCGACGCCGCGATCGTCGACGGGGTCGCGGCGATGATGACCTCGCTCAATGGCCTCCGCGCCAGCGGCGTCTTCCCAACCGAGCGGCAGGCGAGCATTCTCGACTCGGGCGCCTACTTCTACGACGTCTATGCTTGCGCCGACGGACGTCATCTCGCCGTCGGGGCCATCGAGCCCCGCTTTTTCCGGACCTTCCTCGCCCGCCTCGGCCTTGGCTGGGACGACTTGCCTCCGCAGCAGGACAGGAGCCGCTGGGCGGAAGGACGTGCCCGCCTCCGCGCCATCTTCGCGACCGAGCCGCGCGATCACTGGGTCGCCCTCTTCGAGGGCTCTGACGCCTGCGTGACCCCGGTCCTCTCGCTCGAGGAATCCTTCGAGAACCCGCACATGCGCGGCCGCGGCACCTACGTCGAGGCCGGCGGCTTCCTGCAGGCCGCGCCGGCGCCGCGCTTCAGCCGAACGCTCCCGCCACCCCCGGGCAAGCCCGATGTTAACATGCCTCTGCCCCGCTGGGCCGCGATACCGGCGGACCCTGGCGCCTGAAGGTCATGCCGGTGCCCGCTCCATGCATCCGGAACCCCCGTGTCATTCTGTGCCGACCTCCCTTCGGATCCATTGCCGGAAGGCCGCGAAGTCGGGATGCCCATCGGTGCTCGCCGGCCAGATCATGTAGAACGGGCAGGGCGCCGGCACCATCTCGGGGAAAGGTTCGATCAGACTGCCGGTCGCGAACTCCCGGACTAGGATCTCGCGAATGCCGATGCCGATCCCCATGCCCGCGATCGCCGCTTGGTACAGGAGTGGCGAGCTCTCGAAGCGTCGTCCGCTGAAGGGATCGAAACGCCACTGTCCCCCATTTGCCTGCTGCCATCGGGCCCAGTCGTTCGGGCGGGTCTCGGAGATAAGAAGGCCGTCCGTCCACTCCTCGACGTCAGCCGCCATCGTCCCCGGCGCGAGATAGTTGGAGCTGCATACCGGCACCAGCGAGGCCGTGAACAGCTTCTCGCAGCGGTTGTTGTGGTAGACTTCCCGATCCGTCAGGATAGCAACGTCGATCTCCCCCGAGAAATCCACGTCGTGAGTGTGGGTGGTGACGAAGCGGATGTCGAAGCTGTTCTCGCGGAGCTGCTGGCTCGACCATCGCGGAATCAGCCAGTCGATGATGAAGCTGGGAAAAGCGCAGACTGCCAGCGGCCGTTTCATTCGCCGCGCCGCAAGATTCTGGGTCGCGAGCGCGATCCGCTCGAAGGCGTCGCCGAGCTCACGGAGATAGAACTGGCCATCTTCGGTCAGCTTGATCTGGCGGTGCCCTCGATCGAAGAGCATGCAGCCTAGGTGGTCTTCGAGCGCCCGCACACTGCGGCTCACGGCGGCCGGCGTCACGCAGAGTTCGTCGGCGGCCTTCAGAAAGCTGCCGGCGCGGGCGGCCGTGACGAAGGTTCGAACGCTTGTAAGGGGCGGGAGGCGGGTGACCATGGAACTCTTCCTCACCGCACCATAGAGCCACCCAGAGCGGAGGCAACCAAGCACGTACAAGGACCAGACTACGACGGGCCGGTTCGGCGTCCGGCGGACCAACCGCCACGGCGCCTTGGAAACGATCGCGGCATTGCGGTCCGTTCGGTCAGCAATCCTTCAAGCTTCTTTCGCTTGCCGAAGGACGGATCTTCCGCTGCCGGTTGGTTTCGCTCCACTTCCCGCTGGCCAGAGAGTGTTCGACCCCAGATCCTGTTCCTCCGCCAACCTTCCGACACAACGCGTTCTCCGCTCGTTCGCGGGGCCAAAATTTCCCGTTGTTTTCGAGGGTTGTAGCCGGTGGGCTGTTCACCTCGGGGCCGGTGCCGGACCCGAAATCCACTCTCCGGGGCCCGAATTCTCTGAACCTGTTCTCTTCGGGCTCCAAGGTGAACAGCTTTAAGTTACTGTTGTCACACGGTTTCCCGGAGAGGGCCTCATCCCGACGTTCGCTTGTTACCTTGGGTCTGAGGTCCGGGACAGAACCTGAAATCCAACTACCCGCCGGTGATGCGACCAACCACGGAGCCACGAGGACCTGGGATGGCTGACCTTTCCCCCGGTATCCGGGGGAAAGGTCACGGCGACGGCATGACCCACGAGAGAATGGGGCTGCTGGAGCTCGTGGAGAGTCCGCGGATGCGGACCTCGTGCGCGAGATGCTGCCGTTTGCGGCCGCGCGAAGGACGGCTCGAGGTCGCCAATCGAGCCTGTCGACGGCGTGCGCGCTGCCTGCCAGCTGACGGCGCACGACCTGTTCGCCATGCGCCGCGCCGCCGGCTAACCCAGCCGGAGGGGCGGCAGTGCTTCCACAATCCGGACCGTCTCCACGCTCACGGCGATGACCCGGCGGAGCAGCAGGAGCGGATAAGCGGGGTCGCCCATCGTCTCGATCGCGAAGCGGTTGGCGTCATTGATGATGCCGCTGCCCGACTTCCTGTCGGGGTCGTACTTGTCGACCGACACACCCTGGCGTTCTATGACGTGCTCGATGGCAGACTTGCCGTTGACCACATATCGGTAGGCATCCAGCGGCACCCCAGTCAGGGTGAGGTTGGCGTTGTAGATGATGCGGCTACGGTCCTCTGCCCCTCGCTTGCCGGCGAAGCGCATCTTCTCGACCCGGAAGAACCGCTCCGGATCATCTACGGTGGCGAGCCGAAGGTCGCCCTGCTCATAGGTGACCCCGAATGGGTCCACCTCCTCGAAGCCGACATGGAGGTCTGCGAGTGCCCGGCCAGCCGTCGCAAAGGCCGTGAAGTCCTCGAAGCTCGCGACGGCAGGGATCCGCGGCAGCTCCTTCTTGAGGTTGTCGTCGTAGCTCGAGCGGTAGTCCGGGGAGTGAAGCAGGCCGTAGACGTAGTAGAAGACGTCCTTCTTGGTGATTGCCTGTCCGGGGTAGGCAGCTTGGAAGTGGGCCAGTCCGGCATCGGTAATGCCGTCGTGTTCCTGCCATTCCGGTTCACGATCGGCCTCGATCAGATCACCGTAGTGGTCGTCATCCCCGGCCTCGGTCTTCCCGAAGTAGCGAAGGGGGAAGCACTGCGAGCCGGCCATGTCTCCCGTGTGCAGGCTTGGCACGCGATCGACCATGATCGCAGAGAACTGGCCTTTGTGACCCACAGCGGAAAGACAGATCGTGCGGGTTCGATGCTCGGCAGTCGGGAAGAATGATGGAATGCGGTAGACCCTCTCGTTGAGGCGCCGGTCAAAATACAGCCACTGGGATGTGAAGGGTCGGTAAGTCGACACGATGCACCGAGATTCATCGAAATCCAGGGCCTTCTGACGCTCGGCGTCCTGGCGCAGCGCGCTGGTCCACGCAATCTGTCGGCTGTCGTTGTTCCAGGCGATCTGCGCTCGTCCATCGGCCTCCGTAGCCAGCTTGACCTGCTCGACCACGGCCTCATAGGCACCGACCAGACGCGCCACATTCCGCTCGAGCTCACGTCGGGAGGAGTTCACCACCCACGCGTCGCGCTGGGTCTTCACCCCGTTCGAGTGAGTGGCGAACAGAGCCGGGGCCGTGCCCTTGTCCCCGATCTTGATGAAGGCGTCGAAGCTCAGGTCGCGCTGGTTGATCCAGTCGCCGTGCTCGTCCGGGACAATCTGTGTCCAACCTCCCTCCCGCTCTATTCCATCCGCACTACCGAAAGCCCGGATGGTGGCGAGCTTCTGTTGGCGAGAGAGATAGTCGCCGATATCGTGATAGTGGATCGCACCCGCCGCGGGCTTGGTCGGGTTCTTGGTCAGGATCGAGATAGCGATCGGCGCACGGCTGCCGGCGTCGAAGATCTTGCCACCCTCGCGGCGTGACCGCTCCCCACTGGTACGCTGATTTCCGCGAAGGTCGAAGATGCGAAGGTCGCTGAACTCCTCGACCAGGGACCGCCGCACTCCTGCCGAAGCGTTGCCGTCGAGGAACCCTCCGTTGGTCACGAACGCAACGACACCGCCATCTGCCCCGAGTCGGTCACTGGCCCATCGGATCGCTCGAATGTAGCTGTTGTAGAGGCCGTTCTTATTCTGCGCGCCCGTGCGAGCGGCATAGGTATCGCGAATGCGCCCATCGAGCGACGGATAGGAGACCCTGGCGTCGTCGCTGTTGGCATCGTCCTCCCCCACAACATACGGCGGATTGCCGACGATGACCTTGATGTCGAGCTTCCGCTGCCGCGCACGCCGCTCCGAGTTGTCCGGCATGATCCGGTCGACCAGGTCGCCAGCCTCATACATCTGGAAGGTGTCGGTCAGGCAGATGCCCTCGAAGGGCCGGTAGGCGTCGGCATCCACAAGCCCTTGAAAGGCCGTCTCAATGTTGATTGCGGCGATGTAATAAGCGAGCAGGATGATCTCGTTGGCGTGGATCTCCCGCTGGTACTTCCGCTCGAGCTCCGCCGACGTGATGAAGCCAGACTGGAGGAGGCGCGTGATGAAGGTGCCGGTTCCGGTGAACGGGTCGATTATGTGAACCCCCTCAGAGCCGAGGGTCTGCCCAAACTCTCGCTGTAGCGTCTCGTCCACCGAGCAAAGGATGAAGTCGATGATCTCGACCGGGGTATAGACCACCCCCATGCGTTTCGTCGTGCGGGGGAATGCCCGGTAGAAGAAGCGGTCGTACAGCTGGACGATGAGCTGCTGCTTCGCGGCCGGATCGGTGATGCCCTTCGCGCGTCGGCGAACACTGGCGTAGAATTGCTCGAGCTCGCCCGATTCCTTGTCGATGCGCGCTTCGTCGATCCGGTCGAGGATGGACTGCATGGCGCGGGAGACCGGGTTCTGGGACACGAAGCTGTGCCCCTCGAACAGGGTTTCGAAGACCGGCCGGGTGATCGAGTGCTGAGCGAGCATCTCGATGGCGTCCTCGGCGGTGATGGTGTCGTTGAGGTTGCCGCGGAGGTCCCGCAGAAACTCGTCGAAGGCGGCCCGCATCTCGGCGTCGCCACTCTCGATCATGGCCTTGATGCGGGTGATGTGCTTCTGGGCAATCTCGGCCACGTTGGCAGCCCAGTCCTCCCAGTAGTCGCGGGTGCCGCACTTCTTGACGATGCGCGCCCGCACCGCCGCGGCGAAATCATCGACGAAGAGCTGACCCTGCCCGTCACCGTGACCCGAACTGCTGCTGGTCGATCCCTCATCCTGATCGTCGCCGGCGGCGGAGCCGGACCCGATGCCGATCCCTGGCGTCGCTTTCTCCTCCCGCCCTGGGAGCGAACTGGCGACGGCTACCACCTCGATGCGCGAGCTGACGTCCTGTCCCAGGCTCATCTGGTTGATCGTGCCGTCGAGCCGCTCATCGTGCGCCCGCAGCGCGTTGAGGATCTGCCACACCACCTTGTATCGCTCATTGCTGGCGAGCGCCTGCTCCGGCGTCTGTTCGGCAGGGATACCGATCGGAAGGATGACGTAGCCCATGCGCTTGCCCTCGGCGCGGCGCATCACCCGACCTACCGATTGGACAACGTCGATCTGCGATTTCCGCGGATGGAGGAACAGGATCGCGTCGAGCGCCGGCACATCCACGCCCTCGGACAGACAGCGAGCGTTGGTCAGGATGCGACAGACCCCCTCGGTGCTGCTGTGCTTCAGCCAGTCGAGGCGGCGCGTGCGTGTCTCGGCATTGAAGGTGCCATCCACATGCCGAACCTCGCAGTGGAGCGCGGGGACGTCGTCTTCACCTGGGTCCTGTTCGAGGAAGTTCTCGACCACCCTGACGAACTCCCCCTCGATGAGCTTCGACGAGCGGATGTCCTTGCAGAAGGCGATCGCACGGCGCATCGGCGCGGGATCGTCTCGCAGGTCGAGAGTAAGGCCCGTCTTGCACAGGGCCTTGTAACAGCCGACGATCTTGGTCGCGTCGTCGAGCTTGAGCTCGTTGTCCTCCGAGAGCCGGCGCTGGACGCTGCGGGCCACTTGGTCCTCGTCCATCGCCAGGACGATGACCCTGTAGTCCGTCAGCAGCCCGGCCTCGACCGCCCACGAGAAACCGCGCTCGAACAGGACCTCGCCGTAGATCGCGGGATCGTCCATCGCGCAGAGCGTGATCGACCGCTCTTCAGCCTGCTTCTTGACCGCCTCGCCATAGATGCGCGGGGTGGCGGTCATGTAGAGCCGCTTGAGGCCCTTCACGTTGGCATCGTCGTGGATGCGCACGAAGTTGGAGTCGTCCTCGTCGCCGAGCTTCGCACCGGTGGTGCGGTGAGCTTCATCGCAGAGGATGAGATCGAAGGCACCGACGCCCGCGGCCTGCGCCTCAGTTAGGACGTTGATCGACTGGTAGGTGGCGAAGACGACCGTCACTTCCTCTGCCGACGCGTGCCCGAGCTGCGCCGCCAGCTTCAGCCCGTCGGTCGTGGCCGGATAGGCCAGGTCGTGGATGGTGATGTCGGCCGTGTCCTCGCGGCCCTGCCTTTTGCCGACCTTCACGTCCGAGCAGACAGCGAAGGAGCGCAAGGGCACCGTAGCGTCATTGGTCCAATCACGCACGGCCTGCGACATGAGCGCGAGCGACGGCACCATGAAGAGAACCGTGCCGCCGGCGCCGACCATTTCCTCGGCGATGCGGAGCGCGGTGAAGGTCTTCCCCGTACCGCAGGCCATAATGAGCTTGCCGCGGTCAGCTTCTGCGAGACCTTCCTGGACGGCGCGAAGGGCGTCCTGCTGGTCAGGCCGAAGCACCCGTTTGGCGCTCGTCCGCAGTTCACCCGTCCGAGTGAAGGCAGACCACTCGATGTCACTGGCCGCGAGATCGGAGAGGCCGATGCGCTGGGTCGGAATGCTCTGGTTGGAGAGCGCGTCTTCGGCGTTGGCGCTCCAGTTTCCATCGCTGGTGTCGATGATCAAGCGCCGAACGAACCCTGCCTTGCCCGAGGCCGTGAAGAAGCTGTCGATGTCCTTCTTCTCGACCCGATGGTGCGGAGCGTAGAACTTGCACTGCACCGCGCAGAACCCGCTTCCGTCCGCGAGCGTGGCCACGAGGTCAATCCCGGTGTCGCGCGCATCCCTGCCTTGCGCCCGCGCCCAATCGGAAAAGCCTTGGACCTCGGAGTAGTGCTGCTTCTGGACGGCGTCGTGCTTGAGGTACGCCGCCACGATCTTTTCGAAGTAGTCGCCCTTCTCGCGCTCGCTTCGAGCACTGATGCGGAAGTTCGAAAGGATCGTCAGGAGATCGTCGCTCATGATGCGTGTGCAACCTTGGGGGTAGTCGGAACCTGCCGGCAGAACAGACCCCAGGACGCGGCGCCTCGCAAGCTATTGCGCCACCGCGCTGTGTCTTTCTTTCTGATCAGGAGAACCAGCGGCCGATCCGGCCGCCCCTTCCCTTTAAAACCGCGCTACGTGTCGACGGAAACCTGCGAAAGCTTCAGGATAGTATTGTCCTGTGGCTTCCTCTTGCCAGGCTCCAGATCGAACGTCAGCACGCCACGCCTCTTCATGTCGACAACGATGTCTCTGGCGTCGGTCATGCGGATTGGCACCTCGCTCATGGCGTGGAGAGCAGCCGCCCTGAAGACAGCAGATGGGCGGGATTGGAGAAACTCAGTGACCCGCTCCTCGGCAAGGGTCCTGTACTTGGTGCATCCCACCCCCTTGATGCCTTGAACCATTGCGGCGAGGTCATCGTCCGAAAAGAGACGCACCTGCATTGGGTCGGTGCGTCGAAGCTCATCCCGGAGCTTGATCTCTTCTAGCTCCACGATCCGCTCAACCTCGCGAAAGACCTCAAGGCCCCTTTCGTTCTTCGTGCCGAGTACGAGCCTCATCTTCAGGCGATCCTCGCGCGGTAGCATGATCGAGAAGTCAGGAAGATAGGTCGCAAGGCCCTCTTCACGGATACGCTCCTTCAAAAGATGAAGTATACGGTACTCGTTGCCGATATTGCAGGGCAGCGATGCCCAACGGGCCTTCCACCTCGGATCAGCAAGAAAGCGACCAAACGAGCCCTCGACCGGAGGGTGCTCGCTGTGGCGATTGATGTGATCTGCCATGAAGTTCAGGAGGAACTCGCCCTTTTGCCGGCGCAGAAATTGGAAGATGTCCTCGGTTCGGATGTCCCATCCAGTTGGGTCGATGAAGGTGAACGTGAAGCCGTCAGGGATTTTCGACGCGACAGCGTCCAGGTTGTCCTCGAACCGCCCTTGAAAGACATGGATCTCGTAGTTGCCTTTGCTTTGGGCATATGTGCGCAGCCGATTTGTCGCTTCTGGGTCGAGCTCGCAGAAGCAGAAGCGCAGCTTTAAGCGCCGGCCACCCTTCGCCAGCTCGGCGCGAACCGCCTCAAGGGTGTCGATCGCCTGATCAAAGGAAGCGTCGGAATACTTCGCCTCGTCTCGGACCTTCCAAGGCCCTGCAAACGCATCGACAAAATTGAACGTGGAGTACGCCTGAAGGACCTTGAACGCCGCAGTCTGCAAGTATCGGGTTAGAAACTGGTGCTTGATGTAGCTCTGTTCCCGCCCGGAATACAGTGCGATGTCCGCCGGCATGCGTACCTCGTTAGGTGCGTAGCTCCTGAACGATCGATATTGGCACGATCCGCCAGGGAAAGCCATTCCACTCCTCACCTTCGAGAAGCCTGCCGCCGGACTTCGGGCGAGCTCCGCCCCATTGCTTGAAGAAGAACGCGACATCGAAGTGCTGACACGCCAGCCGGAGCTCGGTCGCCCAGTCGGGGCGCATGGCCCGGGCCCGGGGTCCGCTCTCCCCGCCGACGATTGCCCATGCGATGCCGGTGAGCTCCACATTGCCGATCGGCCCAAGCAGGGGCTCGAACGAGATGAAGCGCGCCTCCGAGTTGATCTGGCGCAGGTGGTCAATCCGGCCCTTGTGCGCCGCGTCCTCAACGGACACGCCGAGCCAGATGTGGGTTGGCACCTTCCCTCCAGCATACCTCGCCCTGACGTAATTTCGCATCAGGGAGCTCCGCTTGGTCAGCACCTGGTAGACGTGCCAGTCAGCTACCTCCATCGTTTCGAACACTCGGTCGATGTGCCTGCGGTCGACGTCCTTATGGAAGAGATCGCTCATGGAGTTCACGAAGATCATGCGCGGCTTCTTCCAGAGCAGCGGTTGCCGGAGGCGAGCGGGCCAGAGGCGGAGGTCAAAGCCCTGCTCATACGGGTGACCGGGGATGCCACGCCACCGCTCGGCAAACCTCTCCGCGTAGCAGTTGTCGCAGCCAGGGCCGACCTTCGTGCACCCCGTCACGGGGTTCCAGGTGGCATCGGTCCATTCGATCTCGGATTTCTGCGCCATGCCTCAACTCACAGTTTTTACCGGCCACTATAGCCGTTTCTTGGAATGAACGGAAAGCATTGAGTGAGGCAGCCGCGGCTCTGTCGGCGGGCGAACTCGGCGATCGACTGTGGGCCACCACGCCCTTTGTGTCTCCGGTCAACGCTCGGGCTTGGAAAGGCTCGGTCCAAAGCGCCGCTGCCCCTCCCACTCAAGCGGAAACCCCGCCAACAGATCGTCCAGTTGGATCTCGGCCAGCTGCCGCCCGTCGAGGATGGCTTCTACGATCTTCGGTGCCAGCAGGGTCAGCCGCAGGATGGAGCTGACGTAGGACTGCGGGAGGCGCTTGGCCGCGGCGAGATCTTCGATCGTCTCGTGTACACCTTCGTCCAGCATCTTCCGCCACCGGAACGCCCGCGCCAGCGCCTTGACCATGGCGTTGTCGCTCTGAGGCCGCGGTGCCCACGGCGCCCCATCCGGCATGACCACCAAGTCTGGTTGAAGCATTGGATAAGCGTGCCGGTGGAGAGCCGGTCTCTAAATAGCTAAGAAAAACGCGCGCCTTCCGCGCGCTGCTGCGGCAGGCGAGGTCGCGGGTGACTGCCGCAGACCGGCGGCGGATTTTCTGCCCTTTTATCCAAGGAAATTAAAGAGTGCTATGGGACTCTGACTCCGTTAGTCCTGGTTCGAATCCAGGTTCCCCAGCCAATCCTCCACAAGTCATTGATCCAACCGCGCTTCACCGGGAAACCGGTGCGATTCCGGGCGCGTGTGCCAGCGCGCTATGCCACGGGCGCTGTGAAGCCCGCGGCGCATGGGCCCGCGTGCCGCGACCGCCCGCTCCTGTCTCAGTCCGCAGGTGGGACGCGTCCGCGGCTCGTGACGAGGCCCGTGGTCGGACGCGCCAGGAGCCGGGCTTCCCAGGTCTCGAGCAGTTCGTCACGGGTCCGGAGCGGGCAGCCGCCGCAGTATCCCTTGTCCGGCACACGGTAGATCAGGCAGCAGGTGCCGCGGCGAAAGATGACCCCCTCGCGCTCGCCGGCCTGCTGGAGCTGCATGTCGCCGGATACGCCCTGACCGGCAATCTCCGCCGTCGTGCGCTCAAGGAACTCCAGCGCGATGCGGCTGACCGTCTGCCATGGCGCAGCACTCTGGGCGTCGATGAAGCTCAGCGCTGCACCGATCTGCGATGCCACCGAGCCCTTCGCCACGGGCAGGCCGAGCTTGCCGAAGGGTCGCAGGCGCGTCATCAGCGGCAAGAGGTGACGGGTGAGGAGCACCTCGATTGCGGCCCCGGCGAGATCCGCGACGGGGACGACCTCGGCGTCAGTCATGCTGTCGCCCGGCAGGGCATAGACCCGGGGCACCCTCATCGTGACGTCCTGCGGACGGCCAATGGCGTTGAAGCGCAAAGACAGATTGGCTGCCGACACGTCCGGGATACGCCCGTGCAGAACCCATGCCGCCAGCATCGGTGCGGCCACGCGATAGGCGTAGCTGTGCAGGTAGAGGACGGTCGCGACCCGGTCCTCGTCAGTTCCGACGTCGCGCCCGCGGTCGGCGATGCCGCGCGACAGGTCGGCGTCGGTCAATCCGTCAGCGGGCAGCCCGTCGGCGGTCAGTCCGTCGGCGGGCAGTCCGTTGGCGGGCATCGAGCCGCGCGCCGCGTCTGCGACGGAGAGGATGAACCGCTCCCCGATCTCAGCCACGACCGCGAGGGTAGCGGCGAGGGTGTCCGGCCGATCCGGCCAGGTGAGCGGCGCGTCGAGCGGCCAGGGGCCGACCGGGATCCGCTCGGCGGGGATCGTGCGGAAGCCGGAGTCAGTCATCGTCATCCGTCATTCCTGCTGACAGCAAGCCGCGGGCTTGCCTGTGGTGGCGTGAAGGGAAAGGGCAGAACGTTCCCGAGGAGCGACCGCGTGACGTCGCTGGTGGAGTGGTCGAGCACGTCGTCCACCGCTCCGGTCTCGACCACCCGTCCCGCGTCGATCACGACGACACGGTGGCAGATGTCGCGGACGACGGCGAAGTCGTGGGTTATGACAAGAAAGCTCAGTCGCCTCTGCCGGTGCAGGTCGTGGAGCATCCTCAGGATGCGCGCCTGTACCGAAACGTCGAGCGCGGACAACGGCTCGTCGAGGACCAGGAGCTTCGGCCCCGGGGCGAGGGCGCGGGCAATGCAGATGCGCTGGCACTGCCCGGTGCTGAGTTCATGCGGGTAGCGCGCGAGCAGGTCGGGCGCGAGCGACACCTGATGCAGGAGGGCCTCGAGCTCTGCCGTCCGCGCCGGCCGACCGGTTCGGCCCGACCAGTTGTCAAGCGGCTCGGACAGGATCGCGCGCACGGTCCAGCGCGGGTTGAGGCTCGACCGGGGGTCCTGGAACACGGTCTGGATCTCGCGCCGTGCGAGCCGGCGGACCGTCCGGTCGGCGAGCGAGCGGCCCTCCCAGCGGATCGTGCCGCTGTCGGGCCGTTCGAGACCGAGGATGCAGCGGGCGATGGTGCTCTTGCCCGATCCCGACTCGCCGACCAGCCCGACGATCTCGGACGCACCCACATCGAAGGACACGTCCGCGACCGCCGGCCGGCCGGCGCCGAAGTTTCTGGTGATACCTTCCAGTGACAGCATGGATCAGGTTCCCGTTGCCTGCATGAGCTCTCGCCGCCGCCCCGGAATCGCGGCCATCAGCTCGCGCGTGTAGGGCTGGCGGGACGTGGTGAAGACCGTTTCGGTCGGCCCCTCCTCTACCACCCGCCCCTCCTTCAGGATCACCACCCGGTCGGCGACCCGCGACACGACGCGCAGGTCGTGCGACACGAAGAGCAGACCGAGGCCATAGCGGCCCTGCAGGTCGCGCAGCAGGTCGAGGATGCGGAGCTGCGTCGAGACGTCGAGCGCCGTGGTCGGCTCGTCGGCGATCAGGAGCGAAGGGCGGTTGACGAGACCCATCGCGATGACGACCCGCTGCCGCATCCCGCCCGACAGTTCATGCGGATAGCGCTCCGTCACGCTCTCCGGCAGGTGGACCTCCCGCACGATCTCGCGAACCCGGGCTTCGATGGCTTCAGGGGAGGCCGCGGAATGCACCGCCATGACCTCGCCGATCTGCTCGCCGATCCGCAGCACCGGGTTCAGGGCGGAAAGCGGGTCCTGACTGACAAGTGAGACCGCCCGGCCGCGAACGTCGCGCCAGTCATCCCATGTCCAGTCGCCGGTCCCCGCGCCGAAGAGCCTGACCGAGCCGGCCGTCAGCGCCAGCGGCCGCCGGGTCAGGCCGAGGGTGAGCGCGGCGAGCGTGCTCTTGCCCGACCCGCTCTCGCCGATCAGGCCGACGCATTCACCCTGCCTCACGCTCACGCTGACGCCGTCGAGGATCCGGCGCCCGAAATAGGGCGAGCGGGGATCAGTGACATCGACGGTGACCCGATCCAGGGCCACCAGCGGTTGCTCCGCCGCGGATGGCTCCCTCACGGAAGTCCTGGGCAGGCGGCGCGCTCCGGGCCTGCCGGGGCGAAGCCAGTCGGACGGGCCGTGGACCGGACGGCCCTCGGCGCTGTCGCGCACGATGTCGCCGAAGTAGTTGGCCGCGAGCACCACGAGAAAGATCGCGCCGCCGGGCGCCAGCACCAGCCAGGGCGCGAGTTCCATCATCGCCCGGCCCTCGTTCAGCATTGCGCCCCATTCGGGCCGTGGCGGCGCCACGCCGAGGCCGAGGAAGGAGAGCGCCGAGATGGCGAGGATCAGGTTGCCGAGATCGAGCATCGCCAGCACGAGGATCGGCCCGAGCAGGTTGAGGCCCACGTGGTGAACCAGCACCTTCCAGGTGGGCGTGCCGATTGTCCGGGCGGCCAGGACGTAGCCCTCCCGCCTGATCTGCAGTGTGAAGGCCCGGATGATCCGCGCGTAGGCAGGCCATGCGACGGCCGAGACGGCGATGATCAGCGGGACCATGCCGCCGCCCATCAGCGCCGCCACCGCGATGGCGAGAACGAGGCGTGGAAAGGCGAGGAGCACGTCGACGATCTTGGTCAGGACGATGTCGACCGCGCCGCCGAAGTAGCCGGCCGCGATCCCGACCGTCACGCCGAGCGCCATCACCACGACAACGGCGACCGCTGCAATCGAGAGCGAGGCCCGGCCGCCATGCAGCAGGCGCGCAAGGACGTCGCGCCCGAAATCGTCGGTGCCGAGCGGATGCGCCAGACCCGGCGGCAGAAGCATGTTGGCGAAGTCCGTGGCGGTGGGGTCGGCGTCGGTGATCCATGGCGCCATGAGGCAGAGGGCGACGAGGATGCCGACCATGGCGAGCAGCACCAGTCCGGGCGGATCGTGCCGCAGCGTGCCGAGGAGGTTGCGAGTCAGGCGCTCAGACACGGGCCGCATCCTCCACACGGACCCGCGGGTCGAGGAAACGGTAGAGGATGTCCACGACGTAGTTCAGCCCGACGAACAGGGCCGCCATGAACAGCGTGAAGCCCTGAATGACCGGATAGTCGCGGCCGCCGATTGCCTCGATCATGTAACGGCCGACACCGGGCCAGGCGAAGACGGTCTCGACCACGACCGCGCCGCCCAGCAGCCCGCCGGCGACCAGCGAGGACGAGGTCAGCACCGGCACCATCGCCGGGCGCAGGGCGTGCCGGAACAGGAGCCGGCCGCGCGGCAGGCCCTTTGCCTCGGCCATCAGTATGTAGGGCTGCGACAGCGTGTCGAGCAGGCTCGCGCGCAGGAGCCGCGACGTGGTGGCGGCAATGCCGGAGCCGAGGGTCAGCGCCGGCAGGAGGATGCTCTCCGGGCCCTGCCGTCCGATCGCGGGCAACCAGTCGAGCCTGATCGCGAACAGGTAGATCAAGAGGACACCAAGGAAGAAGCTGGGCAGCGACTCGCCGAGCAGACTGAGGATGCGTGTGACGTGGTCGGCCGGGCGCCCGGCATGGAGCGCGCCGATGATGCCGCTCGGCAGCGCGATCGCGAACATGACGACGAGCGCGGCGCCCGCCAGCATCAGCGTGCCGGGGATGCGCTGAGCCAGTTCGTCGAGGATCGGCTGGCGGCTGCGGAGCGACGTCCCGAGATTGCCCTGGAGTATCTCCGTGAGCCACGAGACGTACTGCACGTGCAGAGGATCCGACAGGCCGAGCTTGTCCCTCAGTTCCTCGATGTCGGCTGTGGTGATCCCGGCGCTGCTCGCGCCGGGATCGAACATGGTCAAGAGGACGGCGGTCGCCGGATCGCCGGGGATCAGCCTGAGCAGCAGGAATACCACCACCGAGATCCCGAACAGCACCGCGACGGCCGCGACCGCCCGCCAGAGCGCATAGCGCAGCATGTGATGACTACTCAGCCGCGATGTACATGCCCGGCACGATATCGTTGGGGCGCTCCGGATCGACCCCGCGCACGTCGCCGGCATGGGCGATGGAGAGCATCGCCGCGTTGGAGACGTAGAGCAGTGCGGTATCGTTCATGACGATGTCCTGAATCTGCCGGGCAAGGTCGAAGCGTCGCTCCTGCTCCGTCTCGGCGCGGAGTTTCCCGAGCAGGGCGTCAACTTCCGGGCTCGAATAGGACTGCCAGTTCCGGACTGAGTCCGTGTGATACCACTGGTGCAGCGTGCCGTAGAGATCGCCGGTGGCCGTCGGGCAGGAGCAATAGGTCGCGATGTCGAAGGCGCCGTCGAGCATGATCTGGTTCGACGCCGCCGGCTCGACCACCTGCAGGTTCACCCGCACCCCGATCTGGCGCCACTGGGACTCGAGGGCCACGGCCACCGTGTTCCACCACCCGTAGGTCAGCAGCCCGAATTCCAGCGGCTTGCCGTCTTTCACGCGGATCCCGTCGGGACCGGGCGTCCAGCCCATTTCGTCGAGGATGGCATTCGCGCGGCTCGCGTCCGACGCCTGCGGGCGGTCGATGGCATAGGGCAGGCCGGCGGGGAAATGCCCGGTCGGCGACACCGCGAAGGGCGCCATGATGGAGGTCACGATCTCGTCGCGATCGACCCCGAGGCTGAGGGCCTCGCGCATGCGAGGGTCGGCAAGAAGCGGATGATCGTAGTTCATCCAGACGTTCCAGGTGTTGCGCGCCCGTTCGACGATGTTGATCCCGTCGTTGCGCAGATAGAGGCGCAGTTGTTCGAACTGCACGTTGGCGTCCATGTCCGCCTCACCGGAGAGCATGGCGAGATAGCGGGTCTGCGGATCGACGACAAAGCGCGCCTCGATGCGCTCCAGCCGCGGGCGCTCGCCGTGGTATCCGTCGAAGGGCACGCCGGTGATCAGCTCGCCCGAGACGAACTCGACCGGCCGGAAGTAGCCGGACATGTCGCCCGTGGTGGCGTAAGCATCGCCGAGCGTCTCGATGGCCGCCACGTTCTCGATGGGAAGGGTCGTCAGATTGTAGAGGAAGGCCGGATCCTCGCTCGGTGTTCTGATCTCGAGCGTCGTCGGCCCGACCGCCGCGAAGGAAACCCCGCCGAGCACGGACGTTGCCCGCGAGTTGTCGCTCTGGTGACGGCTGAGCGAGGCCGCCACGGCCTCAGCCGTCACCGGAGTTCCGCTCCAGAAAAACCCATCCGGCTGGAGTTCGACACGCCAGAGCGTCGGCTCCACCAATTCCCAGCTCGTGGCGAGGGCCGGAATGAGCTGGGTGCCGTCGGCGGACTGATGGACGAGCGGTTCGGCGAAGCCGTTGTTGATCAGGCGCTGCGCGTCGATATTGGTCGGATCGAGCGACCGGGGCATGTTGGCGGTGACGAGACGCAGCACCTGCTCGTCCGCCGGCGCCATGTCATCCTGAGCGTAGGCAGCGCCGGAAAACCCGAGGACCGCGGCAATCGCAGCGGCCCGGAGGGCGCGCAGGGAAATCCGGCGCTCCATGCCGCCACCGGGCCGGATGGCCGCGAGGCAACCGGAGCGGATCGCCATGAGGTGCACCGGAAGGCCCGTCCCATGCACCGACGGCACGTTCTCGTGAGCGCCGCGTGGCCATGCCGCGGCCGGAACCGCCGGTTCAGGTTGGGTGGGGTCCGCCCCGGTGTGAGGGCGAAGTGAATGCTTGTCCATGCTGCCTCCCGCAGTCGCGCGGGGGCACGGTCAAGGCTGTCGAAATGTCGGCGCAAGCCGTAGACCACATCTCAGCTCCCCTGCCGGGGCACCCCGCCCGGGTTGAGTTTCAGTGAGATGGCAGGTCTCCTGACTCACGGCTTGCCGCGGCGCTGCGCCTTCCCGGATCACGAGGATCCAGTGACATATGCAGGCCACCTGCCGTTCACAGTTGCGGGGGCAGTCACGGGTTCGGCGCCGACCGGCATCCTCACCGTGTTCCCTTTTCATCCCCTTGGCGCGAACCGCAGGGAACCATCGCGCGCAACATCGTTCGACCTCATGGCCGTGTCAACGGGTCGTTTCCATTATTCAGTCCTGAAGAACAACAGAATGGAACGAACGCCCCGGACTCCGCTCGGACGGTGGCAATGCCAGCTCCGCGGGACTGGCACTTTCGGGCAACGATGACAGCGGTGACCATGGACAATAGGGACGTCGCGCTCCGTGACCAGCAACACTGATCACCGCCGGGATGCGCTCCGTGCGGAGAGCATCCCGCAGGAACGGCTCCGCTTGTCGCCGCGCGAGGGACCTTCATTCGCGGCATCGAACATCTTCCGGCGATACCCGAATTCGACACGCGCCCTTGCCCTCGATCGGGCAAACCTCGTCTTTGGGGGCCTGTCATCAAGCTGAGCGACCTCCCCCCGGTCGTGTCGCGTTGCGCGGCCGAAGCTTCGGGACGGACGTCTCAGAATGGCAGGCCGGTGCCCGTGGCCAGGCCGGCCGGGACGTCGTCCGTCCGGCTCCAGGAGTCGATTCGACTGTCAATGGGGCCGAGGCTGCAGGTGATCTCGAAGGCATCGATCAGGGCGGCGGGGCCTTCGAGCAGGACGACCACGGCGTCGTCCTCGTCCCGGATGAAGCCCGTCAGACTGAGGCGAAGTCCGCGAGCGCGCGCGAAGCGGATGAAGGGCGAGCCGAGGCGCCCGGTGAACCGCAGCTCGGCTATCCTGATCTCGTCTCCGCCCGGCTCGCCAATCGGGCCGCTGAAATAGTCCATCCCCACTCCTCCGCCGAGGCGCGCCCGGGGTCGGCCGGGCGGCCCCTCCTTGCTGCTCGTGTCAGTTCGGCAGCGAGCCGCTCAGGCCCTCGACCAGCCAGTTCATCGAGAAGATCTCCGGATCGGGGAGAGCCTCGCCCGCCGCCACCCGCTCCTTGCCCGACTGGTCACGCAGCGGGCCAGTGAAGACATGAGCCGCGCCGCTCTTCAGGTCGGCCTCGACCCTGGCGATCTCGGCGCGCTGCTCCTCGGTGAGATCGCCACCCCAGGCCGTGACCGAGACGGTGCCGTCCGCGAGCCCGCCGCGGAAGTCGGCTCCCTTGAAGGCCCCGTCGAGCGCGGCGCCGACGCTCCGGACGAAGTAGTCCCCCCAGTCGTAGGTCACCGAGGCGAGCACCGCGTCGGGGCCGTGGGAAGACATGTCCGAGGCGGTGTTGACCACTCGCACGCCTTCCGCCTGCGCGACGTTGACCACCGACGGGGTGTCCTGATGCAGCGAGAAGAGCACGTCCGCCCCCTGCGAGATCAGCGCACGCGCCGCATCCTGCTCCTTCGGCGGATCAAACCAGGTGTTGAGCCAGACAATGCGGATATCGACGTCGGGGTTCACCTTGCGGGCGGCAAGGGTGACGGCATTCACCTCGGCAATGACCTCGGGAACCGCAAAGGCTGCAACGATACCAATGCTGTCGCTCTTGGTCACCATGCCCGCGGCAAGGCCGGTCAGGTAGAAACCTTCGTAGCTCCGCGCGGTGAACGTGC
The DNA here is from genome assembly GCF_014201905.1 of Amaricoccus macauensis. Lineage (GTDB taxonomy): Bacteria > Pseudomonadota > Alphaproteobacteria > Rhodobacterales > Rhodobacteraceae > Amaricoccus > Amaricoccus macauensis. The sequence goes on from NZ_JACHFM010000001.1 coordinate 314,316, forward strand.
CGAAGTTTGCTGCCTGCTTGAAGCCGCTCGCGTGGAGGAACGAGACCTCGGGGTGCTGCCGCGCCAGCCGCAGGCCGTCGTTCATGTAGCCGAAGGATCCGAGCACCACGAGCTTCGCGCCGTCGGTGACGAGCTGGTTCATCACCCGGGCCGCATCCGGGCCCTCGGTGATGTTCTCGACCACCGCCGTGCGGACCTTGTCACCGAAGGCCTCGACGACGGCCTCCCGGCCGAGATCGAGCTGCTTCGCCCACCCGACATCGGACAAGGGCGAGGGATAGATGAAGCCGATCAATGCCGGCTCGGCCGTCGCGGTCCCGCCCACCGCGGTCATCGCGGCCGCGACGGCAAGGACGCCGCTCAGTAGGGTCTTGCGCAAGGGTGTTCCTCCCAATTTCTGGTTATTGCGAGCCGGCATAGACCCGGCCGAGAGAGACCGGCGCGTTCAGCCGGATGCGCCGTCCGTCCATCGACAGGAGCGTGATGGCGATGATCGTGGCGATATAGGGAATGCTGGTCAGGAGCTGCGACGGCGCGGAGATGCCCATGCTCTGCACCAGAAGCTCGGCGATCGCCGCCATGCCGAAGAGACAGGCGCCGAGTACCACGCGCTCCACCCGCCACATGGCGAAGACGACGAGCGCGATGACGATCCAGCCGCGCCCGGCGATCATGCCGTCCGACCACAGGGTCGAGGAGACGACCGAGATGAAGGCGCCGGCAATCCCGGCCATGAAGCCGCCGACGAGCACCGCGAGGAAGCGCACCCGGACCACGTCATAACCGACCGCATGAGCCGATTCCGGCGACTCCCCCACCGCGCGGATCACGAGCCCGAGCTTCGTGCTGCGGAACATCCACCAGAGGAGCGCCGCGGCGAGGGGCGCGAGGTAGATGATGAGCGGATGGTTGAAGAGGCCGGGGCCGATGACCGGAATGTCGGAGAGGAAGGGCAAGGGCGTCCTCGCCATCGGCGCGACGGTCATGCCCTCGTAGGGCGACCCGATGAGCCCGGAGAGCCCGAGCCCGAGGATCCCGACCGCGATGCCCGCCGCGACCTGATTGCCGAGGGCGATCAGCACGACGGTGGCGAAGACCACGGAGAGCAGCATCGCGGCGACAGCGCCGGCGAGCAGCGCCAGCCAGTGATTGCCCGTCAGCGTGACGACGATGAAGCCGGTGGCCGCGGCGAGGGCCATCATTCCCTCGATGCTGAGATTGAGCACGCCCGACTTCTCGACGAGAAGCTCGCCAAGGGCAGCGATCAGGAGCGGCGTCGCCGCGAGGACCGTGCCGGAGAGGAGAAAGGTCAGTGAATCCATTGGTTCCCTGCCAGCATCAACGGGTGGAAAGCTTCGGGGCGGACCGCCACCGAACGCGATAGTCGACGAAGAGACGCGCGGCGATGTAGGAGACGAGCAACACGCCCTGGAGGATCGAGATCACCGCGTAGGGAACTCCGGCGGAGGCCTGAGCGATGTCGCCCCCGACGTAGATCACCGCCATGAACAGCGCGGCGAAAAGGATGCCGACCGGGTTCAGGCCGCCGAGAAAGGCGACGATGATGGCGGCAAAGCCGTAGCCGGGCGAGACCACCCGCTGCAGCTGGCCGAGCGGCCCCGCCACCTCGAAGACACCCGCGAGACCGGCGGCCGCACCGCCGATCAGGAGGCTGAGCCAGACCGCGCGCTTCTCGCTGAAGCCCGCGTAGCGCGCGGCCTCGGGAGCTACCCCGCCGACCTGCAGACGATAGCCGGTCATGCTGCGCTCGACGAAGGCCCAGGCCATGACCGATGCCGCGACGGCCACGAAGAGCCCGATGTTGACCCGGGCGCCGGGGAACAGCGTCGGGAGCAGCGCCACGTCGGGAAAGAGCGCCGACTGCGGGAAGTTGAACCCGAAGGGATCGCGCAGCGGTCCCGCGACCAGATAGTAGAGCAACTGCAGCGCGATGCTGTTCAGCATCAGCGTCACGAGGATCTCGTTGGCGTTGAAGCGGCTGCGCAGCACCGCGGCGATCGCGGCCCAGGCCATGCCGAAGCAGGTGCCCATCACCACCATCGCCGGCAGCAGGAGCGGGCTCGTGCTGTCGTTGAACCAGATCGGCAGCAGGCTGCCGCCGATGGCGCCGAGGATCAGCTGGCCCTCGGCGCCGATGTTCCAGATCTTGGCGCGGAAGCCGATCGCGAGGCCCTGCGCGATGAGAAGCAGGGGCGTCGCCTTCAGCAGCACCTCTCCGGCATTGAACGGCGTCGACAGCGGCGCGATCAGGAGCTGGTAGAAGGCGCTTCCCGCCGGCACCCCGAGAAGGGTGAAGAGGACAAGGCCCGCGAATACCGTGGCCGACACCGCGGCGAGGGGTGCGATGGGGCCGGTGATCGGAGTACGCTCCGTCCGCGGCTCGACGGTCCAGGGCGCGCGCATCAGGCGGCCGTCGCGATGCTGGGCGCGCTCAGGAAGCCGCCGGTCATGTAGTCGCCGATCCGTGCCGTATCGGCCTCGGCGCGGTCGAGCGAGGGGGACAACCGTCCGCGGAACAGCACCTGGAGGCGGTCGGCAACCTCGAAAAGCTCTTCGAGCTCCTCGCTGATGATCAGAATCCCGACGCCTTTGTCACGAAGGGTGATCAGCTCCTGCCGGATGGCCGCCGCAGCGCCGACATCGACGCCCCAGGTCGGTTGCGAGGCGACGAGCACCTTGGGGGCGAGACGGATCTCGCGACCGATGATGAACTTCTGCAGGTTGCCACCCGAGAGGCTGCGCGCCTCGGACTGCGGGCCGGCGCAGCGCACGTTCATCGCGGAGATGCAGCTCTCGGCGAAATGGCGGGCATGGCGCTGCGCCACGAAGCCGCGACGCACCAGCCCTGCGCCGTGGCCGGTCAGGAGAGCGTTCAGGGTCAGGCTCATTTCCGGCACCGCGCCACGGCCGTTGCGCTCCTCGGGCACGAATGCGAACCCCATCCGCCGTCGTTGCCCGGCATCCGCGTCGCCACAGCCGACACCGGCGATGCGGATGCGGTCACGCTCCGCCCGCGGCAGCAGGGCTTCGCCCGAGAGGAGCGCCGCCATTTCCCTCTGGCCGTTCCCCGATACTCCGGCGATGCCGAGGATCTCGCCCGGTCGCACCTCAAGGCCGATCTTCTCCAGCCGGGTGCCAAAGGGATCGTTCGGCGTGTGGTCGAGATCGCGCAACTCCAGAACCGCATCCTTGCCGGGACGCGCCGTCCGCCGTGTCGGGTGCGGGACGTTGCGGCCGATCATCAGGCGCGCGAGCGACTCGCTTGTTTCGGCGGTGGGATCGACCGAGCCGACGATCTTGCCGGCGCGCATGATGGTCGCGCGGTGGCAGAGGCTGCGGATTTCCTCGAGCTTGTGGCTGATGAAGAGCACCGCGCAGCCGCCGGCGGCCAGCTCGCGGATGGTCTCGAAGAGCGGCGCCACGCCGCTGGGCGGCAGGACGGACGTCGGCTCGTCCATGATGATGAGCCGGGGCGCCTGAAGCAGACAGCGGATGATCTCGGCCCGCTGGCGCTGCCCGACCGAGAGCGAATGCACGAGCGCCGCCGGATCGAGCGGCAGGCCGAAGCGTTCGCCGATCGCAGCGATGCGGGGCGCCAGCGTCGCGGGCTTCTCGTCGATGGAAAGCGAGATGTTCTCGGCGACCGTCAGGGTCTCGAAGAGCGAAAAGTGCTGAAAAACCATGCCAATGCCGAGGCGCCGCGCATGAGCGGGATCCCGGATCGTCACATCTTCGCCGTTCCATCGGATGCGGCCGGCGTCCGGCGCGAGAACCCCGTAGATCATCTTCATCAGGGTGCTCTTGCCGGCGCCGTTCTCGCCGAGGATCGCGTGGATCTCGCCCGGCATGATGCTGAGGGCGATGTTGTCGTTCGCCGTCATCGCACCGAAGGTCTTGGTTACACCCACCAGTTCGAGCAGCGGCACCGCCGGTGGCGCGGCTGAAGTGTTCGTGGTGGTCTCGTGCAGTGTCGTCATGGCATCCCCCCGATGCGTCCTCTCCGGGACGGTCATATTCAGATGTCGAGCACCAGCAGCTTCGAGCGCGAGCGGGAAACGCAGAGCGTCATGAGACCAGAGTCACGCTCCTCATCGCTGAGGAACAGGTCGTGGTGCTCCGGCTCCCCTTCGAGGACCGGCGTCACGCAGGTTCCACAGACCCCCTGCTCGCAGCTCGTCTGCACTTCGATCCCGGCCTCGCGCAACACGTCAATGATCGCCTTGTCGGAAGGCACGACGAATTCGACACCCCGCTTGGCAAGGCGAACCACGAATTCGTCCGCGCCCGGAACCAGCTTCGGTGGCGCCGCCGAGAAGTGCTCGGCCACGATCCCTCCCGGCGCCCAGCCAAGGCCTTCGGCACTGCTGCGAACCAGGTCCATGAATGGCCCGGGACCGCACATGTAGATAGCATCGTCGTCGCCGGGTTTCCCGAGGATTTCCTCGATGACCTCGGTGAGGAGCGGCGGCACGAGACCGAAATGATACGACACCCGGTCGGACCATGCACTTTCGTTGATCATCCCGCGAAACGCGAGCTCGCTGTTCGAGCGGGCGAAGTAGTGAAGCTCGAAGTCGGCACCACGCGCCGCGAGCGCCTGGGACATCGAGAGCAGCGGCGTGACACCGATACCACCCGCAAGCAGGAGGTTGCGGCCAGTGTTCGGGCGCAGCGCGAAGTGGTTCTTCGGCCGGCTGATGCGGAGGGTACAGCCCTCCTGAAGCGTCCCGTGCATCGCGCTCGATCCGCCGCGTCCGTTCTGCTCACGCTTGACGCCGAGAACATAGCGGCTGCGGTCGGAAGGATCGTTCAGTAATGAGTACTGTCGGACAATCCCCTGGATCGGAAAGACGTCGATGTGCGCTCCCGCCTCGAAAGGCGGCAGGGTGTCCCCGGACTTTGGCACGAGCACGAAACTGCGGATCTCCGACGTCTCCGGGCGCACGCAGCGCACGATGACCTCGAGATCTCCGTCAGACGACGGCAACTGCATCAGATGAACTCCGGAATGCCGGACATGGCCCGGAACCGCGGCAGGCGACGGAAGTCGCGCATCCAGTTGCGCAGTGCCGGATACTCCTCATGGCCGAGGCCGCCGTCGCCGGCGAGAGCGACGTAAGGGAAGCAGGCGACGTCGGCGATCGTCGGGGTATCGCCAACGATCCAGCGCGCACCCGCGATCTCGCGGGCGGTCAGGTGGTCGTCGAGCACCCGGAAGGCCGCGCGCGCCTTCCGGCGCGCCTCCTCGATGTCGAGCTCGTAGCCGAGCGCATCGTGAAGGCGGGCGGCCGAGGCGGCCATCAGCTCGCCACCGGCGAACATCAGCCACATCATCACCGGTCCGAAGCGCTCGGCGTCGCGAGGCAGCCACTCGCCGGAGGCGTCGTGGCTGTTCGCGAGGTGGCAGAGGATCGCCTGCGCATCGCGCAAGCGAAGCCCGTCTTCCTCCAGCACCGGGATCTGCCCCAGGGGGTTGATCTCCCTGAATTCCGGCGAGCGATGCTGACGCCCGGGGTAGAAATTCATCTGCACGCGCTCGTACTCGAGCCCGAGAAAGCCGAGCATCAGCCGCACCTTGTAGCAGCTGCCCGAGAGCGAATAGTCGTAGAGCCGGATCGCCATCTTCAGGCCGCCTGTTTCTCGAGAATGCCGAACCGGATATCCATCGCCTTCAGCCAGCGCCGATAGGCGATCGAACTCGCATCCGCCCGGGTCGGCAGCTCGGATGTCGGATCAAGCGGCAGGAGCGCCGGGCGCTGGTTCTCGAGGATCACCCGGTCCTGCAGGAAGATCGACTGCTGGAAGTCGATGAGATCGCCAACCGTGCTCACTTCGTCGACGATCGCCATCGGCATGTAGGCGAGACACTCTGTCTCACGCTTCGGCTGGATGAAGACGCAGATCGCGTCGTTGCGCGAGGGATCGGTGACGACGTTCTTGTAGAGCATGACGCTGAAAGGCGACATCACGCGGTAGACATACCTGGTGAGCTGACCGCCGGTCGCGGCCTTCGAGGCCGCCGGCTGGTAAAAGGTGCAGTCGATCGCCCAGATCTCGTCCACTTCCTTGCGGTGCTCGGTGCGGTAGGCCAGCACCTCGGTCTGATCGAGGGCGCCGAGGACATCGGTGTGGATGAAGGCAAAATGCGCCATGTCGAGGAAGTTCTCGACGAGGCGGTACGGGCTGGTGTTGACGCCGACGTTGCCACAGCCAGTGATGCGCCGGTCAGCTTCGTCGAATTCGGCGATCTCGGGCAGCGGCCGCGGCGTGTCGCCAAGCGTCGTGAAGACGCAGGTGTATCGAACCTGTACCGGCAGCTCACGCTCCGTGGTGCCGTCCACCGCCGCCACACGGTAGCTGTCTTCGCCCGTCCGCTGGACGTGGATCGGCTGCCCGAAGATCATCGTATCGAGGCTGCCGCCCACGGGGATCTGCCCGTCCCATGCGCAGGGAACCCACTGGTTCAGGGCAACGGGGTCAGTCGTAACAGTCATCTCGCTCTCCTCATGCCCGCTCGATATCGTCGCGCAACCGCTCCAGCCGTCGCGCCAGTCCCGCCCGCTCGCTGGCGGCGCGCGGGCCTCTGGCGACCGCGTGGAGCGCGGTCCGCTCGTCGTCCATTGCATGAACGGCGACGAGGACGCGAAGCTCTGGCCCGATCTCCACTTCCGCGGCGTTCTCAGCCACCATGTGCACCGGTCCCTGCTGGCCGAGATCACAGTTCAGCAGCGCCTCCAGCACCGGGCTGGCCGCGGCGTGAACGAAGAGGCTGCGCACCGGTTCCCATCCCTCGTCGGGGCCGAGATCGGGCAGCGCTGCGCCGTTGGAACCGCCATCGAGCTTCGTCCAGACGATCCCGTAGCGGGTCTCGGACGGATAGGTGCTGGCGCAAATGGTCTTCGGCGGCGCCAGCGTCGGGTGCGCGGGGATCGCGAGGCACTGACCGTCCGTCGCGTAGGTCCAACCGTGATAGATGCAGCGCAGCGTTTCGCCGCGAACGAAGCCGAAGCTGAGGCGCATGCCGCGATGCGGGCAGCGATCCTCCCAGACCCTGACGGGTCCCTCCTCGCCGCGCCAGACCGCGAGGGCCTGACCGTCGAGGATCACCGGGTTGCTCGAGGCCGCCTGGATCTGGTCGTCCAGTGCCACCCCTGTCCAAAGTTCTCTTGCAACCGACACCTGGCCCTCCTGCTGGATGCGATTCGCACGCTAGCCTTGCTTGTGCCGCACTCACAGACGATTATGTTGAAACAGGTGTTCGAGATTATCGAACGGGAGTGATCAGGGTGCAGCTCGACGACGTCTCGATCTTCCTGCAGATCGCCGCGAGCGGCTCACTCTCCTCGGCGGCGCGCGATCTTGCCCGGCCGAAAGCGACGATCAGCCATCAGCTGCGACGGCTGGAGGAGGAGATCGGCGCCTCGCTCTTCACCCGCTCGGCGAACCGCATGGTTCTGAGCGAGGCCGGGCAGGAGTTCCACGATCACGCCCGCAACATCCGCCGCGCCTGCGAGCGTGGCCTCGACGCGGCACGGCGGCGGCAGGACGTGGCAGCGGGCAAGGTCCGTATCGGCTCAGGCGGCGAGTTCACCTCGAACCTGATCGCGCCGCTGGTCCTGTACTTCGCGCGCCACCATCCGCTGTTGCGCATCGAGGTGATGGTCCTGCGCGGCGAGGCGCTGCTTGGAGCGCGCGACAGCCTCGACTGCATCCTCTATCTCGGTGAGCCGCCCCTGCCCCAGGTCTCCGAACTGACGGCCCGGCTGCTCTCGCGGTTTCCCTTCGGGCTCTACGCAAGCCCGGGCTACCTTGCCACGCACGGCAGGCCGGCTTCGCCGCGCGATCTGCGCGCACACGACCTGATCGGCTTCCACAACGGCGACAGCCTCGCCCTTTGGGAACTCGAGAACGATTCGGAAGAATTCAGCGTTCACCCGAACGCCCGATTTGTGTCCAACGACTACTGGGTCGCCAAGCTCGCGGCGATTCATGATCATGGGATCTGCTTCATCCCGCACTTCTTCGCCGGTCCCGAGGTATCCGTCGGGCTGCTTGAGCCCGTCCTCTCCGAATGGCGCTCTCGCGATGTCCCGATGTACGCGCTGTTTGCAAGCCATCGCCAGAACAACCCGAACACGCGTCGGCTTATAGACGTGCTTTCAAAGAACTTTTCGGACGTGTTCTCGTATCTGTACACAGCGACCCGCAAGGACACCCTGTCCCGCAACCACAGATGAGGATGCGTGCCCCCCGGGCCCCACGACGATCCGCGACGGCCGCAGGCGGGACACGGGAACAGCTCCAGCCGGGGCGACCAGAGAAACCGGGCCTTCAGCCATGGCCTTTGTCATCTCTCCGCAGGTCTTTCTGCCGATGTCGCGGAGCTTGCCAGGGACAATATCCCAGCCTGTCGCTGGTCGCGGGCGTCAAGGGAGGGAGCCGATGAAACGAGGTCTGCATCAACCGGGTCGGCAGCCGCGAACGGCGGGTGCCCGCCCACGACACACAGCCTCGTGGCATCGGGTGAATTTGCCATGAGCGGCGAGCGTCACCGGATCGAGGTTGACGATGCCTACGTCATGGCGATCGGTCGAGCCGTCTTCGTGTTCTCCGTTCTCGAATGGAATGCCGCCTTCTGTTGCGATCGGCTGGAGCCGGGCTACCTCAGGACGGTGGAGCAGAAGAAGCGGACCGCCGGCGGCATCGCCGGTGATCTGCTCGCCCAGATCCAGGGGCTGCCCGCGAAAGACCCGCGTCACGCGTGCCGGGATGCTGCCGTCCGGTTTGACGAACTTGTCGAAGTCAGAAACGCGCTGATGCACGGACGGCCGGGCACCGCGGAAGGCGGCAAGCAGCGCCTCTTCAGGGACGGGGACGACTGGACCATCGCCGAGATCGAAGAAGCGGCCGATCAGTTCGCTGCGTGCAGCATCGAACTCGGCGACCTGCTGCACGGGGTGCTGGCGCCGTGAGCCGGCACCCGGATGCCGATGAGCGCGCTGCCTGAGCGCGGCGCCGTCGTGATCGCGCAGGAAGGGTCGCCCGAGGATCTCTACAGCCGGCCGCGGACGCTCTTTGCTGCCGACTTCATCGGCAACAACGGCCGCCTTGAGGGCAAGGTGATCGAGACGCGCGACGGCTTCACCTCCCTCGACTGCGACGGGCTTCGCGTAGCGGGTCGGATCGGCGTGGCGCAGCGCTCTCCGGGCGACTCCGCGACGGCAGGCGCCCGGCTCGACCGGCTCGGCCTCGGTGCGCCGGGGAGCCTGACTGCGCCGAGATGCGCCGCGTCACCTCGATGTTCCTCGGCGAGCAGTGGGAGAACGTTCACCGTGTCGGCGACCACAGCCTCCCGGTACTGACCGAGGGGCCGGTCGCGACCGAGACGTCGCTGATCCGCATCCCGCGGCAGGGCGTCTGACCCCAAGGGCACCGTCCATGAAGCGGGAAGCGCCGGGACTCCCGCCCCGGCGCTGTATTCGTCCAGACCAGGAGATCGCCCAAGGCCTGCGACGACAGACGACGCATCACGTTCAGGATGCCGCCAGGCGATCATGGAAGAACTGCCGGAAGCTCCACCCGTCGCCCGTGCGGTCGAAGACGTAGACAAGGTCATAGCGGTCTTCAGGCCAGCTTTGCGGCACCGTTGTATCATTGCCGACGATCAGGTTGCCGATCTCGGCGATGTCCTGATGCTGCCAGCAGATCAGGACGGTGCCCGAACGGCCGAGGGCGTCATCGACAAGGGCCTGCTCCTCGCCCTTGGTGTGGGTCGTCACCGGCGCCAGTTTGAGCGCTTCCGCGAGCGGGGTCACTGTCTGGATCGGGCGCCTGCTGTGGCTGCCAACCTCCACGTGCTTGCCGTCGATCCATACCTTTTTCTTGTCTGCGCCAGCGGCGAAGATGACATCGGGACGGGCCACGAACCCCCTGGCCCCGCCCGGGTCGGGTCCGGCGAAGATCGCCGCCAGCGCCCCTGCATGCTGCCAGCCGCGGACCGTCAGGGACTCCGGGTCAGCGGTCCCGTCCTGTCGGATGCCGATCTGTTTTGGCTTGTGCGTCGGCTTTCGGGCGTGACGGATGACAATGATACGATCGGGCGGCATTGCACACCTCTCGGACAGGGCCTTCCCAAGGAAGGCTCCGCGCGGGCGCCTCGCGTGTCAACCTCGGTGCTGCGGTCAGAGGCGCCGTCGTATCCGTACCGGAGATGATGGGCGAACGTCTCCACGTATCCGCATCTGGCGGCCTGGACGGCCGATCGCCGTTCGGCCCTGCCATCTCGGCGCAAGGCATGCGGCATGACTTGCAAGCTTCCTCACGGCAACACCCGGGCAATTTGTCGAAGACCTCGATTTCCCCGGGGCGACAACTTTGCCGCAGTGTGCAACCTTGGATTGCCCGATGACGGGTTGGACAACAGAGTTCTGGCAAGAAGGGGACATTTTTAAGGCTGAAGTGCACCGATCTCACGCAGTCGAGACAACCTCAATACAAGATTCATGAGGCACTCACGGTAAAATAGGGGGTATCCTGCCATGCCAAACAGTAATGACACCGGCACCCAGTGGTGGATCAATGATCAGACGCCAGATAATCTGTACGGAAAGAGCGTAGATTACGAAGCGTTCCTTGACTACCTCGGAGACTTGTACCGGGATCTGACGCCGGAAATCGCCGCCGGCACGCTGAGGATCAACGTTCAGGAACTCAACGACCACCCCGAATACAAGGCCGCCGCGATCGGCGCGCTGGACATGTGGTCGTCTGTCACCGCCCTGCAGTTCGAGATCGTCGACGACGCGCCCTTCGACGCGGAAACCGACTGGATCGAGGTGGTCAGCCCCGAGGTGGGTGAGGAGGACGACGGCAGCGCCTACTCGGCCAATCGCTACGTCAGCATCGGCCAGCGCTTCCACGACACCGAGCCCGACAAGACCTCGCTGGGCGGCTATGTCTTCGACTCGTATGTCCATGAATTCGGCCACGAGTTCGGCCTGAACCATCCGGGCCTCTACAATTACAGCGGCCCCGGCGGTGTGCAGATCAACTACCTGAACAACGCAACCTGGATCTACGATCGCCAGCAGTACAGCGTCATGTCCTATTTCGACGGGATCGACGTGGGCGAGACCACCCGCTGGTCGGCGGTGACGCCCCTCATGGCCGATATCGAGGCGGTGACCCGGCGCTTCTTCTCGACCGTCGATGATGAAGGCAACCGAACCTACCAGCACATCGACCTCAACACGGGCGACAATGTCTACGGCTTCGGCAGCACGCAATATGGCTACAAGCTGACCTCTTCGGGCATGCAGCATGACATCGGCTTCGTGATCCACGACACCGGCGGCAGCGACACGATCGACTTCTCCGGCTCGACGGCTGGCACCATCCTCGACCTGCGCGCCGGACAGTTCTCGAGCGTCAATGGCCACAGCAACAACGTCTCGATCTTTGCCGGGCACAACGCCAACAGGGGCGACTACGTCATAGAGACCGGCATCGGCAGCGAGTTTGCCGACATCCTGATCGGCAACGGCGGCGCCAATATCCTCGACGGCCGCGGCGGTGCCGACAGCATGGCCGGCAACGGCGGCAACGACGTCTACTTCGTCGACTCCATGGACGACGTCGTGAGGGAAACGAGGGGCGGCGGCGAGGACACCGTCATCCTGCTCTCCCCCGACCTCGACATCAGCAAGATCGCCAACGTCGAGCATATCGTCCACGCCGACCCGTCAACGATCCCGCCACGTGGCGGCGATGGACCCTCGCCGGACGTCGGCGCCGTGGCGGCGGCCAGCGTCATTCAGGGGACCGACGCGAACGAGACGCTCGATGGCGGCGCCGGCGGCGACGTGATCCTCGGCAACGGCGGCGACGACCTGATCATCGGCGGCCGTGACTCGCTCGCAAGCCGCGACATCAACAACACGATCGACATCGCCGATCTCGAGGATCAGACCGAGAGCGACGATGGCAACGACACGCTCTTCGGCGGCGCCGGAGACGACGTGATCCTCGGCGGACAGGGCGACGACATCCTGAACGGCGGGACCGGCAACGACACGCTGAGCGGTCAGGCCGGAGTCGACGTCTTCCGGGGTGGTGCGGGCATCGACACGGTCGACTACAGCAAGGAGAGCCCGTTCCAGCTGCTGGTGAACCTCGAAACCAACACCGCCAGCGGCGGCACCGGCTCGGGCGACACGTTCTTCAGCATCGAGAACCTGATCGGATCGGACGATCGCATCGACCGGTTCATCGGCACCTCGGCAGCAAACCACTTCTGGGGCCAGGGCGGCGGTGACTACTTCAACGGCCGCGGCGGCAACGATGTCCTCGACGGCGGTGCCGACGGCGACATCCTCTATGGCGAGGGCGGCAACGACACCATCATCGGCGGCTCCGGGCAGGACTATCTGAACGGCGGGGCCGGCATCGACACCGTCGTCTACGCCGGCAGCTCCGATGGCGTGACCGTCGATCTTGCCGCCGGCGAGGCCAGGGGCGGCGACGCTGACGGGCCGGTCCAGATCGTTGGCCGGGGCGCCGCGATCCGTCACGACATGCTCGCAGGCTTCGAGAACGCCACCGGCTCGTCCTTCGACGACCACCTGATCGGCACCTCTCAGGCGAACGTGCTCCGGGGCGGTGCGGGCGATGATACGCTGACCGGTGGCGGCGGCGCCGACCGGCTGAACGGCGGCGCGGGCAGCGACACGGCCGACTACGCCACGTCGGCCAGGGGCCTCGTGCTCACGCTTCAGGGTGCCGGGTCCGGCGGTGATGCCTATACCTCCATCGAGAACCTCGCAGGTACGGGGCACAACGACCGGCTGACCGGCGATGGCGCAGCCAACGTGCTGACCGGACAGGGCGGCCGCGACGTGCTCGACGGCGGCCGTGGTGACGACAGCCTGTTCGGCGACTACGCCTATCAGGGCGAGGCACCGCCCCGCCCGGGCCTGGGCAGCGGCTACGCCACCCTCGGAGCGGACGCCACCAACAACTCGATCGCCGACGCCTTCGACATCTCTCAGAACTTCTCCCTCGCCAGCGACCCGGACATCTTCGACTCGACCACCATGCTGCACTCGACGGTCAACGCGACGGGGAACGGCAAGGGCGGGTTCTACAAGGTCGATCTCGCCGCCGGCACGGTGCTCACCGTCGACATCGACGGGATCGCCGACCCGGATGTCCATGACAGCTGGCTCCGGCTGCTGGATGCGGACGGCAACATCATCGCGGAGAACGACGACGGCGGCGGCGATCCCGGCTCGGTGACGTCGCGGGACTCGAGCCTCGTGCACGTCGTGCAGGAGACCGGGACCTACTACATCCTGGAGGGGTCCTGGTCGCCGGACGCTCCGGGCGACGGCTGGGCGGAAGCCGTGCCGGAAGGCTCGACCTACAAGGTGAACGTGTCGGTGGAGTTTCCGCCGGAGCCGGTCGAACCCGGTGTCGCCGGGGCGGACGTGCTCACCGGCGGCCGCGGCAGCGATCTCCTCGATGGCGGGCTGGCGGCCGATACGCTGACCGGCGGCGCCGGGGAGGACTCGTTCCGCTTCACGACTGCCCTCGGGAACGGCAACGTCGACCGGATCACCGACTTCAACGTCGCTGATGACATGATCCTGCTCGACAACCTCATCTTCGAGGCGGTCGGCGGCGACGGCGCCCTTGCCCTCCGCGCTTTCCACAGGAGCGCGTCGGGCCTCGCTCATGATGCCAACGACCGGATCATCTACGATACCGACAGCGGCTTCCTGACCTACGATGCCGATGGCACGGGCGATGACGCCGCGATCCGGTTCGCGCGGCTCGATACGAACCTGAACCTCTCGGCCAGTGACTTCGCCGTCATCTGACCCGACGACACCGGAAGGGCGCCACAGGGGCGCCCTTCACACCGGGAGCGAACATGCCCAAGGAACCGACTGACCGCCGCACGGTGCTGAAGACCGCCGGAGCGGCGGCTCTTGCCGCGGCTGCCGGGCCAGCCGCCGCGCAAACGGCCGAGCTTCGCGGCACCGTGACGTTCGAGGGCGGCGCGGCGGTGCCGGAAGGCCATCTCGACGTCTATCTCGAAGACCCCGCCCTTCCCGACGCCGCCGCACGTCGCCTCGCCGGAACACGGCTCGACAGTGACGGCACGGCCAAGGCAATCGCCTTCACCCTGCCCGCCCCGGGCGCGGCCGCGTCGCCGACGCTGCGGATCGTTGCCCGTCTGGAGCGGGCCGACGGCTGGCTGATTGCACGGGGCAGCGCCCCGACGGCAACCGGCGCGCCCGTCGCCGTCAGGCTCAACGTCGTCACGTACTGACGGGCTCCGGGGTCGCGTGACCCGTCGCACGGCGCGCCGCCGCCTTGCGCGCGACACGCTCGCGGATGCTGTCGACGTTGATCCGCGGCGTCGCGGCGAAGAGCGTGCGCGTGTAGGGATGTTCCGGCGCGGCGAAGATCGCGTCGCGGCTGCGGTACTCGACCGCCTCGCCGAAATTCATCACCATCACGTCGTCTGCCACGTGGCGCACGACCGAAAGGTCGTGGGAGATGAAGACGTAGGTAAGCCCGAACTCGTCCTGCAGGTCCTGCAGCAGGTTCAGGATCTGCGCCTGCACCGACAGATCGAGTGCGGAGACCGGCTCGTCGAGGACCAGAAGCGCCGGCTGGACCATGATCGCGCGGGCAATGGCGATGCGCTGGCGCTGGCCACCGGAGAACATGTGCGGATAGCGGTTGAAGTGCTCGCGCTTCAGCCCGACCTTCAGCAGCATCTTCATTGCCCGGTCGCGCCGCTCGCTGTCAGGAAGATTGGTGTTGAGCTTCAGCGGCTCGGCGAGCACGTCGCCGATCTTCTGGCGCGGGTTCAGCGAGCCGTAGGGGTTCTGGAACACGATCTGCACCTTGCGGCGCAGCTCCGGCGAGATGCCGCGCTTCGCGATCTCGACCTTCTGGCCCTCGATCAGCAGCTCGCCCCCGGTCGGCGAGTCGATCATGGCGATGATCCGGGCGAGCGTCGACTTGCCGCAACCGGACTCGCCGACAACCGCGAGGGTCTTGCCGCGCTCGACCTTCAGGTCGATCCCCTTCAGCGCCCGGACGGTGCGCGTGCCGCCGAACATGCCGCCACTCACATAGTCGCGGGTGATGCCACGGGTCTCGAGGACGGGCGTCGTCTGATCGGCGGTCATTTCATCGCCTCGGCAGGGGGCGCGAAGTCGGAAACGGTCGGCAGCCGCCCGCTCCCGGCGTTCTCCGGCAGGGCGGAGAGCAGGGCGCGGGTGTAGGGGCTCTCTGGCGCCGAGAACAGCGAGACGACGTCCGTGTCCTCCATCTTGCGGCCGGCATACTGCACGATCACCCGGTCGGCGGTCTCGGCGACAACGCCCATGTCGTGGGTGATGAGCACGAGCGCCATGCCGTTCTCCGCCTGCAGCCGCAGCAGAAGGTCGAGCACCTGTTTCTGGACCGTCACATCGAGCGCCGTCGTCGGCTCGTCGGCGATCAGGAGCCTGGGCGTGCAGGCGGTGGCGATCGCGATCATCACCCGCTGGCACTGGCCGCCGGACATCTGATGCGGGAAGGAGCCAAGGCGCCGTTCGGGCTCGGGAATGCCCACCGCCTGGAGGAGCTCGATCGCCCTCTGGTGACGTGCCGCCGCGTCGAGATCGGTGTGCTTGCGCAACGTCTCCTCGATCTGGAAGCCGACCGTGAAGCACGGGTTGAGGCTCGCCACCGGCTCCTGAAAGATCATCGCCATCTCGCGGCCCGAAAGATCGCGGCGCTGGCGCGGGCTGAGGGTCAGGAGATCGCGTCCGTCGAAGCGCATCACGTCGGCTTTCACGATCGCCACCGGCGGCAGGAGGCCCATCACCGCAAGCATCGCCACCGACTTGCAGGATCCCGACTCGCCGACGATCGCCAGCACTTCGCCGACGTCGACGGAGATATCGATCCCGCGGACGGCGTAGAACAGATCGCCGGAGGCCGTTTCAAAGGAAACCGACAGGTTGCGGACCTCAAGGAGCGCCATCGCTTCAGCTCCGTCTCAGCTTCGGGTCGAAGGTATCGCGCAACCCGTCGCCGATCAGGTTGACCGCAAGCACCGTGATCAGGATGGCGATGCCCGGCATCGTCACCACCCACCAGGCGCTGGTGATGAACTCGCGCGCCTCCGCGAGCATGGTGCCCCACTCGGGCGTCGGCGGCTGCGCGCCCATCCCGAGGAACCCGAGGGCCGCGGCGTCGAGGATCGCGTTCGAGAACGAGAGCGTCGCCTGAACGATCAGCGGCCCGAGGCAGTTCGGCAGGATCGTCCGCACCATCAGCCGCAGATTGCTCGCGCCCGCCACCCGTGCCGCGGTCACGTACTCCCGGTTCTTTTCGGCGATCACCGCGCCGCGCGTCAGCCGGGCGAAATGTGGCTGCAACACCACCGCGATCGCCAGCATGGCGTTGAAGAGCCCCGGCCCGATGATCGCGACCAGCACGAGGGCAAGCAGCAGCGATGGGAAGGCGAGGATGATGTCCATCACCCGCATGATCGCGGAGTCGATCCAGCCGCCGAAGTAGCCGGCGATGAGCCCGACGAAGATGCCGCTGACAAGCGCAAGCGCCACGACCACGAGACCGATCACCAGCGAGAACCGTGCGCCAAAGATCAGCCGCGAGAGGATGTCGCGCCCGAGGGCGTCGGTCCCGAGCAGGAACTCCGGCCGACCCCTCTCCAGCCACGCGGGCGGCACCAGCAACGCGTCGCGGTACTGCATCGTCGGATCGTGCGGGGCGAGAAGCGGCGCGAAGATCGCCGTCAGGACCAGCAGCGCGAGGACGACGAGCCCGATGACCGCGCCGCGGTTGGCGAGGAAATAGTGCCAGCTCTCGCGCCACGGCGCGATCGGCGGCGGGCCTAGCGGCTCCTGCTCGGCGGTGCCGAGGTGGGGGTCATCTGTAGCGGACACGGGGATTTATCAATCCATAGAGGAGGTCGACGGTCAGGTTGACGAACATCACCACGGCGGCGATCAGAAGCAGCCCGCCCTGCACCACCTGGTAGTCGCGCCGGGAGATGGAATCGATCATCCACTTGCCGATGCCGGGCCAGGAGAAGATCGTCTCGGTCAGGATCGCCCCGCCGATCAGCACGCTGACCTGCAGGCCGATGGTGGTGACAACGGGGATCAGGGCGTTCCGCAGCGCGTGCAGCCAGATCACCCGTCGCGGCGTGAGGCCCTTCGACTTCGCGGTCATGATGTAGACCTCGCCCAGCACCTCGAGCATCGCCGAGCGCGTCTGCCGGGCGATCACCGCGAGCGGGATGGTGGCGAGCACGATCGTCGGCAGGATCAGGTGCTGCACCGCCGACCAGAACGCCGCGGGCTTCCCCGCGAGCAGGCTGTCGATCAGCATGAAGCCCGTGACCGACGGGAAGAACTGGGTGAGTGCGATCCGCCCGGAGACCGGCGTCCAGCCGAGCTTGGTGGAGAAGAGGATGATGAGAAGCAGCGCCCACCAGAAGATCGGCATCGAGTAGCCGACGAGCGCCGTCCCCATGGTCACCTGGTCGATCCAGCTGCCGCGCCGGATCGCCGCGAGGATGCCGGCCGCGATGCCGAGCACGCTCGCGAGCACGATCGCGCAGAGCCCGAGTTCCAGCGTCGCCGGGAAGCGGGCCATGAACTCGCTGAGCACCGGCTTCTTGGTGGAGTAGGAGTAGCCGAAATTGCCGTGCAGCAGGCCGCTCACGTAGTCGACGTACTGCTTCCAGAGCGGCTGGTCGAAACCGAACTGCGCCATCAGCTCGGCGTGACGCTCGGCCGAGACCCCGCGCTCGCCCGCCATCAGGATCACCGGATCGCCGGGCAGCAGGCGGATGAAGATGAACGCGACCAGCGTGATGCCGATGAATGTCGGCACGATCAGCAGAAGTCGGTTCAGGATGAAGCGGACCATTTACTCCCCCCGACAGACGGGCGCCGCCATCTGGCGCCCGCTCGGTTTAGCCGCTGCCGCAAGCAGCGGGCCCGCGTTACTCGGTCTTGCTGACGCCGACGAAGCGGTGAATGCCGACCGGGTCCTGCACGAAGCCGGTAACGTTCGCGCGCATCGGCATGGTCTCGATCGAGTGGGCGATCGTCGCCCAGGGCGCCTGCTCCTTGAAGACTTCCTGCGCCTTGAAGTAGAGCGGCTTGCGCTCTTCCTGGGCGACCGTGAGCTTGGCCTCCTGGATCAGGTCCTCATAGGGCTGGTAGCACCACTGGGCGCGGTTGTTGGCCCCGACCGCGTCGCAGCCGAGCAGGACGCCGAGGAAGTTGTCCGGGTCGGCGTTGTCGCCGGTCCAGCCGAGCAGCACCGCCCCGTCGCGGTCCTTGGCCGAGGACCGCGCCAGATACTCGCCCCACTCCATCGACACGATCTCGGCCTTGACGCCCACCGCGTTGAAGTCGGACTGGATGAGTTCGGCCATGCGACGGGCGTTCGGGTTGTACGGCCGCTGCACCGGCATCGCCCAGAGCTTCATCGAGAGCCCGGTGACGCCCGCCGCCTCGAGCTCGGCCTTCGCCGCCGCGGGATCGTAGACGTCGTCGACAAGGTCCGGGTCGTGTGCCCACGACGTCGGCGGCAGCGGCGACACGGCGGCGGTGCCGGCGCTCTGGAAGACCGCGTCGATGATCGCCTTCTTGTTGATCGCCTTGTTGAGCGCCCTGCGGACCTCGGGCTTGTCGAACGGCGCGACCAGCGTGTTGTAGGCGAGATAGCCGATGTTGAAGCCTTCCTGCTGCATCACCTGCAGATCGGGATTGGCCTTCAGCCCCTCGATGTCGGCGGGGTTGGGATAGGGGATGATGTCGCACTCGCCGGCGACGAGCTTCTGCTGGCGCACGCCCGCATCGACGGTGATCGCGAAGATCAGGTCATCGATCGGCTGCTTGCCGTTCCACCAGTCCGGGTTGGCCTGATAGCGGATCACCGCGTCCTGCTGGTAGTCGACGAAGGTGAACGGCCCCGTCCCGACCGGCTTCACGTTGAACTGCTCCTTGGTGCCCGCCGCCTCGAGCTGGTCGGCGTACTCCTTCGAGACGATCGAGGCGAAGTCCATCGGGAAGGTCGCGAGGATGGTGGCGTCCGGCCGGCTCAGCACGAACTTGACCGTCATGTCGTCGACCTTGACGATCTCCTTCAGCGAGCCCGCCATCGTCGAGCTGAAGTACTCCCAGGCGATGCCCGGCGCGTACTCGTACCACGGGCTCGCCTTGTCGGACTGGCGCATGAAGCTGAAGACCACGTCGTCGGCGTTCATCTCGCGCGTCGGCGTGAAGTAATCGGTGGTCTGGAACTTCACCCCCGGCCGCAGGTGGAAGGTGATCTCGGTGCCGTCTTCCGACACGTCCCAGCTCTCGGCGAGACCCGGCTCGGTCTCGGTCGAGCCCTTCTTGAACTCGATCAGCCGGTCATAGACCGTCCGCGAACTGGCGTCGAAGGTGGTCCCGGCGGTCCAGGGAGCCGGGTCGAAGCCCTCTGGCGAGCCCTCGCTGCAATAGACCAGTGTCGACGCATGGCCGGCGCCTGCCAGGACAAGGCTCGTCGCGGTCGCCGCGAGCAGCATCTGAATCAGTTTCACGCAACCCCCCTCCGAATTGCTGCGACGCTCTCAGGCTCGGGATTCGTGTGCAAATCTGCGCCCTAAAGCGTTCTGTTCCGTTATGTACAGCGCGACGTTAGGTTATAAGCCGGCCCCGGCGCAATAGGAACGAGAGGAGAATGAGAATGGGCGGATCGACTCGTCTGGACCGGTTGCGAACCGCGATGGAAGATCAGGATCTTGACGCCACCGCGATGGTGCCGGGCCCGAACTTCTATTTCCTGACCGGCGCGCACTTCCACCTGATAAAGCGGCCGACCGTCCTCTTCGTACCCCGCGAGGGACCAATCCATGCCGTCATCCCGCTTCTTGAGCAAACGAAGTGGGAGAGCGTCGCGCCCGACGCCGTGACGATCTACTGGCAGGACGCGGACGGCTATGACGACGCCTTCGCCGCGCTCGCCGCGCGCTTCTCGCCCGCCCGCATCGGCCTCGAGGGCCAGCGGATGCGCGTCTTCGAGGCCGATGCGATCCGCCGCGCCTTCCCTGACGCGAACGTCCGCGATGCCCACGCCACGATTGCCCGCATGCGTCTTCACAAGGATGCGGACGAAATCGCGGCGCTGCGGCGCGCGATCGGGATCAGCGAGGCGGCGCTTGCCGCCGCCCTCCCCCATGCGGTCGCCGGCATGACCGAGACGGCGTTCCGCCAGCGTCTGGTGATCGAGATGCTGGAGCGCGGCGCCGACGGGCTCGCGTTCGATCCCATCGTGCTCTCGGGGCCCGCAGCCTCCGACCCGCACGGCACGCCAAGCGCCGGGCGCAAGCTCGAACACGGCCAGCCGCTGCTGCTCGACTTCGGCGCCGCATGGGGCGGCTACAATGCCGACATCACCCGCACGGTCTTCATAGGCTCCGCCACGCCGGAAGCCCGGGACGTCTACGCCGCCGTCCTCGCCGCCAACGAGCTCGGTCGCCGCATCGCCGCGCCGCCAATGACCCTCGACGAGCTCGACCGCCAGGTGACCGCGAGCCTGCGCGACTCAGGGTATGGCGACCTCGTCCTCACCAAGACCGGGCATGGCCTCGGCCTCGACGTCCACGAGGCGCCGCAGGTGATGATCGGCAACATGACGGCGATGGAGCCGGGAATGGTCTTCACGATCGAGCCGAGTCTCATGCACGCCGGCGTCCTCGGCATCCGCATCGAGGACGACGTGCTGGTGACGCCGGACGGGGTCGACTCCCTCACGAGCTTTGACCGGGAGCTCACCATCGTCGGGTAGATGACGGGCAGAGCCGACCGAATGGTCATGTGCCCTCGGGCCACCACCCGAGGGCACGAACAGGCCGGTTTCAGAGAATGAAGTCCCCCGCGCCAAGCCCGTGGCCGTCGGCGATCCCCACGTGGAAGTCAGCGACCTTGTCGCCGTTCCGGTCTCCCGAGACCATGCCGTTCTTGTACCGGAGTTCGCCGGCCGTGCCGCTGAAGCCCTTCTCTCCGATGAATACGAAGGCCTGATTGCCCTTGGCCCTCACGTCGGCGTCGATGCCGCTGAGGTCGATCCGGTCGCCCTGGCCACGCCGGAAGTCGGTGATCACGTCTCCCGCCGCCTCGGCCGCGCTTGCGAACACGAAGCGATCGGCGCCCGGGCCTCCGGTAAGGGTGTCTGATCCCGTGCCGCCGGTGAGGACATCGTTGCCTTCGCCGCCCCCCAGGACATCTGCTCCGGAGCCGCCCCTCAGGACGTCGTTTCCGGCCTCACCCGTCAGCCTGTCGTTGCCGGCCCCGCCGAGGAGCGAGTCATTGCCGGCCCCGCCGGCAAGGGTGTCGTTGCCACCGTTGCCGATCAATGTGTCGTTGCCACCATTGCCGGCAAGACTGTCAGCACCATCGCTGCCCCTCAGGAGATCATGGCCGGGGCCTCCTGCACGCGTGCCCGTTCCGGTGTCAGGATCGGTGGCCTTTCCGCCGATGTCGAATGCTCCGAGATCGACGATGCCAGCCCTGAGCTTGCCAAGGAAGTCACTCGCCGCAGCGGCCTGCCCGGACGCGCCGCCATCGACCGCAGGCGAGTTTCCGAACACCCGGAAGTCGTGCCGGGCGGCGTCGATGAACATCGGATCGATCCCGAGAAGATTGCCATGGCCCGCAGACGCGCCAGCATTGCCTTTCGTGACGAAGACCGATGCCTCGCCGACCTTGCCGTTGAAGGTAAGGTTGTTGAGGTACTCGATGAACTGGTTCGTCATCCCCTTGAAGGAGACGTTGGCAATCGCGGAGGCCCCCTTCACCTTCGGGTCGGCAACCGCGATGTTGTTGGTCCAGGTGGTGTTGTTCGAGTTCATGTTGCTGAGCTCGGCCTTCCACGACCCGTCTGCCGCCGGGCTCTGCGAGTTGTGCCAGGACGTGTTGTTCCGAACCGTGACGTTGTCGCTCCACGCGGCCTGAATGCCGGCGCCGCCGTTGCCGAAGACGACGTTGTTCTCGACGAGGATCGGGTGCCTGTAGGCAGGGTAAGTGCCCTTGGGGCTGGTGGCGCTGTCGATGATGACACCGTTGCCATCGGTCCTGGCACCGGTCTCGGTGACGTTGTCGTAGGAGAGGTTCCCTCGGATGATGATGCGGAAGCCCTGCGTTGTCGTGTCACCCGTCACATCGACGGGATGGAAGACGGAGATCCCCGATCGGGCGTCCTCCTTGGCGTTGTCGTAGGTGGTGTTGCCCTCGACGAGGACGAAGTCGGACCTGTTGATCGAGATGCCGTTGCCGACGCTGTCGTGGATGACGTTTCGGGTGACGGCGATATGGTGGACCGAGGCGGTGGTGATGCCGGCACCGGCGCCGACGATCTCGAAGCCATCCACCTGAACGTAGTTGCCGCCGATGATGAAGCCGGCATCCCTGCCCCCACCCTCGATCCTGACCGTGCCCGGCTCCTCGGCGCGGATGACGATGTACTTGTCGGCCGCCCCGCTCTTGCCGATCCAGACCTGTTCCTTGTAGGTGCCCGACCTGACGACGAGCTCGTCACCGGCCTTCAGCCTCTGGACCGCCTTGTTGATCGACGCAAAAGGCTCGTCCGAGCTGCCGGTTTTCGTTTTGTCGTTGCCAGTGGTCGACACGTAGTAGGTCGTCATCCGCGATGCTCTCCCGTGAGGTCAATCCCAGCCCTCGCTGAGATGCGGCAACGCAACATCGAACCCCTGAGGAATCACCAAATCGATGACGTCATGTGCTTCTATTTTTATTATAAATATATAGAGTATTTATAGTTTATATAAAGTAAATGTATATTCCGATTTTTGGGACATCGGGAGTTATCTTCAGACAGGTACTTGATGAAATCGCGGCAAGTGCCCTCACCTGAACCAGAACCCTGGTCCACGCCTGAAGAAAGCTCATGCGAACCGTGGAACGAACTGGCAGGAATAGGGGCACGGCCCGGACCGGCGGACCCCGGGAGCTCGGCAGACGCGCGTCAGCGAGCGGCGATGGTCCGCCGATCGGCAGGCCCGGGAGAGGTTGCCGCAAGTGCGCGGCTATCGCTGAACCGCGACCTCGACATTGGTGGAGATGATCGCCTTGCCACCGCGGGAAAGCGTGTAGGTCCCGGTGTGTACCCCAGGCACCCACCCGGCCGACGGGCGCCGCACCCCGCCGAAGGCAAACCAGCTCACGTTGTTCGCATCGAGTACGCTCTCGTTCTTCAGCAATACCGATCCGTCCGGGTCGGTAATGCTGAAGGACTGAACATCGCCGGACTCCGCCCCGAACAGGTCCACCCAGAGGACCAGAACATCAGGATCGCGCACCGTTTCACCCAGACGCTCGTCTCCTCGACGGACCGCATCGGCGTCGGGCCGCATTGATGAGAAGCCCGCGATCAGCAACCCCGTCGGCACATAGGCAAGAGCTTGTGCCGCCGCCTCGGTCCACAACGGCGATCGGGGAGAACCGCACGTCCAGCCCCCGGCCGCTCCGGTGTAGGGATCGACCTCCGCCCCGTCCTTGCGCACGGTGAAGTGCAGATGCGGGAACTCGGTCTGCCCGGAGAGTCCGATCAGCCCCAGAGGGCTTCCCGCCTCGACCCGATCGCCCGGCTTTACCAGGACGCTTCCCGAGCGGAGATGCGAATACTGTGTCTGCCATCCTCCGCCGTGATCGATCAGAACACCGTTTCCAGCCTCCCGGCCGGCCACGGCCTCGGGACCGGTATCGCGGATGCTGACATCGGCCATGCCGTCGCGGGTCGCCTTCACGACGCCCTCTGCCGCGGCAACGACCCTGACGCCCGCCCGCATCGCGACAAGATCGCGAACCCGGATGTCCGTGCCGTCGTGCCCGTCGTAGGTGAGCCGCCCGCACCACGGATCGAGACGCCCCGGCCCGGGATCGAGGTCGACGTAGTTCTGCACGTGGCAGAGCGATCCGAAGGCACAATCGACCGGAACCCCGACCCGGAATGCCTCATCTGCCCGCCCCGTACCGGCGGCGCAGAGCATCGCCAACGCAAGCGCAATCCGCTTCATTCAAGATCCTCCTTCCCGACACCCTACCAGAAACGCCCGCGGCCCGCTCACAAGTGCCGACCCGCGAGGATCCCGCAGGCGCGCCGACCGGACGATCGGCGTACTGGTCTCGGCAAGTCGGACCGCCGCAAGGGGGGCACGCTGATTGCGGCGGACCCGGTGGACGTGTGCCGCCGGTCTCGCGGGCACCGCATTGCCGCACGCACCTGCGCCGACCGGATCGCAGCCATTCCGTGCCGTAGTCTCTTGCCTATCTCCCGGCTACCTACCTACCAGAACGGACGCGTGAGGAGCGCGCCGCGGAGGCAGCCCGCTTGTCCCGCAGCAGGGCCGGAAATTCCAGCCCGGTTGCCGCTTCTGCCCTCAGGACCACGATGGCCGCCGCGCGGGCGTCTTCTTCCGCGTGATGGTGCTCGAAATCGATGGAAAGATGGCGCTTGAGGTTGCCGAGGCCATGTCCGCCGTTGCCGGCAAGTTCCGGCCACGCGCGCCGCGCGATCTGCAAACTGTCGTACCATCGCCAGTCTGGCGCCGTGATGCCATGTCTCTCGCACGCGGCATTCACCGAGGACCGATCAAACCCGCTGTGCTGGATGACCGGCTGCCTGGCGATCGAACGCGAAAAGGTCCGAAACACTTCCGGCCAGAGGGGGGCGTCGATGACATCACGAGGCGAGATGCCGTGGATCGACGTATTGGTGAAAACCTGTCGCGGATTGACCAGTGTGGAGGTCGTATCGATTGTTCCGGCTGCTGTTACGAACGCCAGACCCAGCTGACAGATGCTGTCCCGACCACCGCTGGCCGTCTCGACGTCGAGGGCGACGAAGCGGTATTGCGTGGCGGGCCGCGCCGGGACTTTCGGCAGCGGCGCGGTCGCGGGCCTCGGCAGCGGCGGCGATCCCTGCCCGGCGGAAGCGTCGAAGGGGCGCGCCTCCGGGGTCTCCGCCGATGGCCGGGTGACACGATCTTCCCTGGCAATCCGGGCCTCCAGCGCCCGTCGTCGCCGACGCCCTCCAATGTACTTCACGATGAGGAACAGCAGGAGGAACGGGGCCGAAACCAGCGCGAGCCCGACAGCCAATGCAATGTACTGCGCGTTCATCTGCGCCCTCCCGGCCGCCCGCCGTCGGCGGCACGGAGGCGCCGCGACGCATCGGCAACGGATTTCGGCTTCATACCCTCGGTGCCGACCGTCATCGGACGTCCCGGGGAAGCTCGAACGTGCCGGCCCACAACCCGGCCGCGTTTCGTTGAGCCGCCTCCTCTGCCGGAACGTACTCACTCGAGTCTCGTCGGGCGGCAATGGCGAGCCCTTCGCCGACCATCCACCCCCCGATGTCCTTACCGCCAACGGTACAGGTGGCGAAGGTGGGCCCGGATGCACCGAGACCTTTCGGATCGCAAGTCACGGTCTGGTTCCGGATCAGGTCGGCCAGGGCCAGCGCTGCCTTCTGCCCGCAGAAATAGGTTTCTCCCGCGGCAGTCTTGCACTTCTGGCCGCCCTCGGGCGCGTCGATGCCGAAGAGACTGATGCGGGTTCCGCGAATATCGATCGTGTCCCCGTCGATGACCGACGCAATGCCGGCAAGCCCGGGGGCTTTGCCCCCGGTGCCGGCATCTGTCGCGGCCGCGGTCGGCCGGTCGGGGTCGGGCGCCGGAAGCGGCTCCCCCGCCGCCGCTGCCGCGCCGGTCACCACGGGCGCCGCTGGCGCTGCCACCGGGGGCGCGGCTTCTGCCGCCTCGGGCGCTGGCGCCATTGTCTCTGTCGCGGGCGCACCAGGCGCTGGCGGCCGACCGGATGGAGTCGCCGGGCTTTCGGCGGCATCGACGTCGGTCTGGATGTCGCGGAGCACACCCTCCTGACTATAGTCGACCCGGAACACGACGCGGCGCGACTTCTGCTTGTCTTCCTGCCCGCTCACGACGACCGGGTGCGACGAGGAGTAACCCACCGCCGTAGCGACGCTGCGCGCCCACTCCCCCTCCGGGCCGGGCACGAGCTCAAGGCAGGTCGAGAGCACCGCGTGGGCGCGCGCCTGCGAGAGCGCCAGATTGGCGAGGTACGCCTGTTCCGGTGAAAGCCCCGTCCATTCCGTTGAAGCGTGCCCTTCGATCCGAAGATCGGAAATCTCGGCGCCGCTTCGCTCAAGCGTCTGGAACCACGGCAGGCAGATCGACCCGAGGAAGGCGCGGAGCTGCGGCGTGACATCGGATCTTCCCGCGGCGAAGAGCACCGTCTCCGGGAAGACCAGCGCGCCGTCGGCGTAGATCTCGCCGCCCGCCGCGGCCACCGCCGGCCCAAGCTGACGCCGGAGGGCTTCGGTCACACGCTGACGGCTTTCGGCCGCGGCCTGCAATCGACCGGCCACGCGCTCGGCGACGGTCCGGTCCTCGCCACCGTCTCGCCAGGCCTCGCTCCCGATCAGCTCGTTCAGCCTCTCACGCTCCCCGGCGTTCGCCGCGGCGAGCTCGGCCAGTACCTCGTCGGCGCTTTCATCGCGCCACATGTCGCTTCGCACCAGGGCTTCCAGCTTGCGCCGGTCAGTCTCGTTCGCCGCGTTCAGATGCGCGAGCACTTCCCCCGTACTCCCGTGGCGCCACGCATCGCTGCGCACGAGGGCCTCGAGCTTGCGCCGCTCTGCGTCGTCGGCAGCGGCGAGCCGGGACAGGAGTTCATCAGCGCCGCTCTCGCCGATCGCTGCGAGATCTCCGAGTTTCTCCGCCAGTTGCGGGTCCTCGGGGGAGATGCCGGCCTGGCGGAAAACCTCGAGCGCGTTTCGCATGCCCGCCTTCTCCGCCTGCGACATCGCCGTGAACTCCTGCACGGCCTCAAGCCGCCTCGCGTCTTCGTTGCGCCAGAGCATCATCAGCATGAGGAGGACGAAGGCGAGCAGCATGAACGCCTCCGCGACGGTCAGCCCCATCACGGCGCCTCGCCGGTATTGCCGCGTGGACTCGGCGGGATCGGGCATGCGGGTCGACACGCTCTCCCCCTACCGGCGCCGGAAGGGGAACCAGATCGCGCCGCCCCCGTCGCCATGGACCGGCTCGGCCTTCTCCCGGAGGTCACGACCCGGAACCCCGGTTACGGGAGCCGGCGGCACGCCGGTGGCGCCGGCAACCGCAACCCTCTGCGCATCGGCCAGTGCCGAGCCGGCGCGCTCCATCGTCTCCACGGTGCTCTCGAGCCCCGCCCGGATCCCGCCGAGCGCATCGGTTACGCGCGCCGACAACGCTTCGATTTCAACCGTCAGGCCGCGCGTCCGTCTGAGCGCGGCATCCGCGAGGGCTTCGGCGCGCGCATCATCCTCCTCGCGCACCCGGAAAGCCGCGGCGTTGGCGTCGGCGTAAGCCGCAATCGAGCGGCTGAGCGAGGTGAGCGAGGCACGGATCGAGTCTTCCGCCGCGGAACCGGCGCGGGTGACGTGCGTCGAGATCGCGGCGACGGTTCGCGCGGACGTCTGCTCGAGAGTCGTTCGCAGCATCGCCTCATGCGCCTCGGCATCCGCGGTCATCCGCTCCCGGAGCGTATCGACCGTGAGCGCCGTCGCCTCCGAGATCTTCACCCCCTGTTCGGAAGCGAGCTGGATCGCCTCCGTCGAGAATGTCTTCATCGTCGCGATGCTCAGCGCCAGCTCGACCCGGAGCTCGCGGGCGGCCTGCTGCAGTTCGATCCGGGTTTCGCGATCCCGCGCCACGATGTCCGGCCGCAGCTGAATGAAGATGACCCGCAGGAGAATGCCGAGGATCGTCGAGACGAGTGCGATGCCGAAGCCGGCCACGACGGATCGCATGAGCTCGGTCTGCTCCGCGCTCTGCGTGAGCTGGTAGAGCGTTGCCGAGAGCGAGGAGAGCGTGAGCAGGAAACCGAGGTAGTAGCAGTTGTCCCCGATCGCTTCCGGCTCGATCTGCAGCCGGCCGAGCGCCGTCACGGCGGCGACGTAGGCCAGCATCGCACCGACCGCGCAGCCCATGGCCCAGAACGGCCCGAAACCCAGGAACTTCAGCGTCCACGATCCGGCCGATCCAAGGAGGAACGCGAGCACGAGCGCCACCTTGTCCAGGTGATCGCGCGCCGAGAGGTCGCGGTGGAAAGCCGTTCGCAAGGCCATTTCAGAGGTCCCCGAGCGTCTGCGGATCGACCGCGCCCACGCCCTGCGTTTCGAGGTAGCGAACCCAGAAGTCGTCGACGGCGGCCGCGTCTACCTTGCTGTCGGTTCTCGGCACGCGCAGAAGCGTGACGTCGGTCCCGTCGAGGTTGCGGGCGAGGCGGCCGAACGCGGACGATGCGTGGAAACTCTGCCAGTCCTCCCCGCGATAGAAGCTCATCGCGTCGCTGTTCTGCATCAGATCCGACACGATCACGACGCGATGCGGGGCCCCGTCCTGTACGGGAAGGCTCGCCATGCCGGCGAGGAGCGCCTGCAGCCCTTCCATGATGGGCGACTGCTTCGCCTCGCCGGACTCCAGCATCGAGCCGACCTCGGCGCGATACGGCTTCACGAAGCCGTCCTGGAAGCGGGCCTCCACCTGTCTCGAATTCCGGGTAAGATCGCCGCCTTCAGCGCCGGTGAGCGGGCGGCAGAGCGCGAAGGCCGCGCCCGTCTGGCCCGGGTCATCGCTCACCCGGCCCAACGCCACGAGTGTCCCTCGCGGGCTTGCCAGCACCATCTTGTCGAGTGCGGCGCGCAGCGCGAGCGATTGCGTGGCGCTGATCGGATCCGTCATGTCGAGGAGGATCGCAAGCGTGCCGACGGCTCCATCCGTCGGGCAGAGGGTCGCCGCGTCCATCCGGTCCGCCTGAACCTGACGAAAGGCGAACCAGCTCACCCCGCCGACGGCAGCGAGCAAGGCCACGATGCCAAGCGTGACCAGCCAGACGGGGCGACCCTGCCCCGGCCGGCGGCGTGATGAATGGCGGCCTGCGGGCCGCGCGGACCTGCCCCGTGCCATCAGGAATTGCTCCCCGCGAGCCCGGGCGTCCCGCTTTCGGTCCGTTTCGGGGCACGGGAGAAGGGGTCGCCCCCGGCCGCAAGGCTCGCCTCAAGCTCCTGAATCGTCGGATAGACGGCGATCGCCTCGGAATAGGCCCGCTCTATGTCGGCGATCGCCGCCGACACGAGATCGCTCACCCGAGCCTGTTCGGACAGGGCCTGCTCGCGAAGCGCATCCGCGGGACGCGCGAGGTTCATCTCAGGGAAGGCGTAGGGCTGGTCAAAGTGCCGGGGCACGGGCACCCCGGGCCCCCCGGGTCTGGCCGCGCGGTTGGCATCGCGGTAGGTGGCGAGCAGCGCGCTGGCCTTGGTATCACACTGCTCGATGAAGCGATCGAGCTCCGAGCGAAGCGAACTCTGCCCGTAGAGCGCGTCAACCGCTTCCCGAATCCAGGTCTTCATCTGCAGGTTGGCATCACGAAGCTCGTCGATCGCATTGTTGCGGTCGTGCTCGAGGGTCGCGATCGCGTCGTTGAGATCGAAGGCGTATTCGGCGCGAGCCCTCGTCACTTCCCCGTAGACCGCGGGGTAGCCGGGGTACGGGTCGATCGTGTGGTAGGTCTTCAGGCCGACGATGATCGCCGCGGCGATGCCGAGGAGCATCAGGAGCGCGGACAGGAAGCTGTCGAGCGCAAGCGGCGTGGTCCAGAGCGCATGCCAGGAGCGCGAGAGCGCCGGCTCGAGTTCGAGACCAGCCTCGAGGGCGTCGCGGAAGTGCGCGACCCCGAGGTTGAAGCCGATGCAGACAACGGCGCCGACGACGAAGGACACCAGCCCGATCAGCTTCCAGAACGGGCTCCGGTGATTGAGGTTGCGCGCGAAGTACGTCGTCAGGCTGGCAATCATGGCATTCGCCGCGGCGATCATCCCGGCGAGTCCCGCGCCACCCATGAAGCCCTGCGACATCACCTTGGCGAACAGCAGGGAGTTCGCGAGCGCCTCGATGATCGCCACGAAAAGGACGATCAGGAACCAGTTGGGGAAGCTCGCCTGTCGGGCAATGTGGAGGACGCGATGCTTCTCGCGAAAGTGCCGGAGGTCCGCGACCGCATCGCGGATCTTGGACATGGGTGTCGCCATGCGCGCCTTCCACACCGCGACCTGCGATTGAAAGTCGCCGCGAGCCGTCGATGCCGCGATCTCGACTTCATCGCGGGCATCGCCGGCGCGGGCGAGGCGGGAGTCGTAGACCCGGACGTTCTCGAAATAGGTGTCGATGCCCTTCCTGCGAAGGTCGCCGACCCGCGCGATGATCCTTGTTTCGATCGAGTCGAGCCCGGTTTCGTCGGGACCGGGCGCATTGCGCTTTCCGCGGGCCTTGCCCTCCGACGCCAGCGACAGATCAGATTCGAGCCGCGCCGTGTCGATCGCCGGGAACACTGCGCTGGCGGGCGTGAACGCGTCCGACCGAAAGAAATCTCGTAGGCCCGGCATCGAGTCCTCCCCTGCCCCCGTGACGATCCGTCCCCGAAGGACCGAGCAGTCGCAATTGTCTGAAGATTCGCCGGCCAAAATAGCGAGGGAACCGGGACTGTGCGAGAGTGCGCATTAGTAGTTCGTTAACGCATGAGCCGCCGCGACGCTACGTCACACGACCACCGCGCAAGTTCGGAGAGAGGGCCACCTCCCCCGTTGGCGGCGCGCGGCCGGTCGACCTCATTGCCGGTCGATCGGTCCTGACAGCGCGGCAGGGGGAAGGCCCGGGTCGGGACTGCCCGCGCTCGCGCGGCCGTCGGGCGTCAGCCGGCACGTTGCCGGTGCGGATGGCAGCCCGCCGCCAAACGTGTCGTCGGGACCAGTGGGGCCGAGATCACGGCTGTCCTGCGCCAGTCGGGCACGGATCGCGCCAGCCCGGTCATGGCTGCCGGGATCGGTGCCGGTGGCGGCGATCGCAGTCACGAAGGCGGTGGCAATCGAGGTCCCGGAGAGATAGCGCCCGCCGTTGCCGAGCGGGACGTAGACGTCGACCCCCGGCGCGGCGAAGTCGATCCAGCGGCCACGCGGTGCGCCGCGATAGGGCTCAAGATCAGCGTCGATCGCGGTCACGGCGATCGCGTCCGGAAACGCCGCCGGCCAGCGCGGCGGAGCGTCGCTGCCGTCGTTGCCGGCGGCCGCGACGATGGTCATCCCATGCTCGGACGCCGCGGCGAGGCCCCGCTCCAGGATCTTGTTGTAGGGACCCGCGAGGCTGACGTTGACCAGCCCGACGGTCTCGGAGGCCAGCCAGTCGAGGGCGCGAACGAGGTCGTCGACGCCGGCGGCCGCGGCCCGGCCGGGCACGGAGCCGACCACCGCCGCGTGATAGAGCCTGACGCCGGTCAGACGTCCCGGCCCGGCGAGGATCTCGGCGATTGCGGTCCCGTGAGCGTCCGACGGCGCGCCGCCGGTGAAGTCACGGGTGGTCAGGCTCCCCGCCGGGAGCACAATGGCCGCGGGGTCGACGGCAGTGTCGATCATGCCGACAGGAACCGCGGCGGGACAGCCCGCGGCCGGCCAGCCGAGCAGCGCCGCCGCGTAAGCGCGGGGACTGCCGGCAGGCCGCGGCGGCTCCGGCTCGGGACGATAGGCGTGATTGCGCCCCACGACGCTGCCCGGCGCCGCGCGTTCCAGCGCGCGGATCGCGGCGGGAGCATCGGTCCCGGATGGAACCCGCAGGACCAGCAGGTCGCGATCAAGGCCCGCGAGGCTGTCGCGTCGGTCGATCGAATAGCCGCGCTGCTGCGCCTCGGCCACCAGCAGGTCGGCGGTCAGCGGCCCCGGTGCGAGGGCAACCAGTTCGTCCGGGTCGACAACGTTCAGGGACTCCCGGGTCACGGGTCCGGCAGGAGCGGGCTCGGTACAGGCTGCCGGGAGCCCGGCCAGCGCGATGAATGCAAGGAAACCAAATGAACGTCGCAAAATTTCGTCCCTCCCGCGACGGCTCAGGGGCGCAGTGTCACTCTGCCGCAAATTCATGCAAAAATGAACCGCCTCGCTCCGTCGCACGACTAACCGAGGCAGCGGGCACCATATCGAGGTGCAGTGGCGGAGAGCCGGGAGGACGCCCATGGCCGAAGACTCCGATGACCCGACCGATGAAGCGTTGGTGGGCTACGTCCGCGGCCGGCTGCCCGAAGCGGAGGCCGGCCACATATCCGCACTGGCGGCGGAGCGGCCGGAGCTTGCCGCGAGGATAGCGCTGGCGGCGGCAATCGCGGCGGACGTGGATGCGGAGGCGGCGGGGCCGGGTCCGGGTGAGCTCGGGTGGCGACGCATTGCCCGGGCGCTCGACGCGGAGGCCGCCCCGCGGCCGGCCCGAAACCGGCTCTGGGGCTTCGCCGCCGCGGCAGCGGCCGTCGTGCTCCTCTGGCAGGTCTCGGCCCTGATGCAGGGCGGACCGGAACCGGGCTATGCCCCCGTCAGCGACCAGCCCGGCGACCATCCCGGCATCTCGGTCGCCTTCACGCCGGATCTCACCGAGACGGAGATGCGCGACCTGCTCCGCTCTGTCGGCGCCGAGGTGGTGGGCGGTCCGAGCGCGGTCGGCCTGTGGCGCCTTGGCTTCGCTGACGCGGCGGCACGGGACGCGGCGCTCGCGCGCCTGACGCGAGACCCGAGGGTCCAGAGCGCGCAGGCCGACTGACACCACGGCATCAGGCCATGCGAACCGCGGTGAGGCAGTGCATCAGCAGCCGTTTCGCGTGCAGGATCCGGGTCTTGATGGTTCCGACCGGCACGCCCTCGATCGTCGCGATCTCGCCGTAGGGCAGGTCCTCGTAGAACGCGAGGTGGATGGCGGAACGATGGCTGTTGCTGAGCCGCGCGATGCAGTCGCGCAGGCGTGCCGCATCGCTCGCGGCCACGACGATTGCCTCCGGGTCGGGGGCGTCGTCGGCGACCTCGGGGTCGGGGTCGGGCAACGGCACCTCACGGAGGCCCCGGCGCATCCGGTCGACGGCGCGGTTGCGGGCGATGCCGAAGATCCAGGTGCGGACCGAGGAGCGGCCCTCGAACCGGGCGGCGACCCGCCAGACCTCAAGAAAGACATCCTGCATGACGTCCGCCGCCTCGAAGGGATCACCGAGACGATAGCGGAGGAAATTGTAGAGGGGCGTGGAGTGCCGCTCGTAGAGCGCCTTCAGCGCGGTACGCTCACCCCTGCCAATCCGTCTGAGCAGGTCGGTGTCATCCATCGGACACTCCATCCGGCCGGACACAATCGTCCTGCCGTGCATGAAGCCGGGCGGAGGCGCTTCCGTCTGCGCCGCCGCCCGGGTGAAAGTGTAGGGGTTCACCCGACACCGATCAAATCAGAAGGTGAAATCGCTTGCGTCGAAGATACCGGGATTGACGTTCTCGATGGTGAGCTCATGCGTCCCGAGGTCGATCACCACGTCAGCGCCGGTATCGTGGACGCGGCCCACGAGGTCGCCGATGTCGTTCAGCCAGCCGAACCCGGCGAACTGGATCTTGTCCTGGCCGTTCTGGAAGTCGGTGATCGTGTCCTCGCCGCGCCCGAAGACAAAGGTGTCGCTGCCTGACCCGCCCGTCAGGACGTCGTCGCTGTCACCGCCCCGCAGGACGTCCCAGCCGGCGCCGCCGTTCAGCTCGAGCTCGATCTTCCCGTCGAGCCCGTTGCCGCCGACGATCGTGTCGTGGCCCTGGCCACCGTTCACCCGGAGCACCTCGGTCGAGCCGATGTCGAGGCTGAACGGGATGAGGTTCACCCGGTCGAAGTCAACCCGCGCGCCGCTGCCCGCGATGGTGAAGCTGTCGCCGTCGGTGTCCGAGCCATTCACCACGACGGTGTCGTAGCCCTGCCCGCCGTCCATGCGGTCGGACCCGTCGCCGTTGTTCCAGATCATCCGGTCGTTCCCGGACCCGCCGTCCATCGTGTCGCTGCCACGGAAACCGGTCAGCGTGTCGTGCCCCCAGTTGCCGGTGATCTCGTCAGCGCCATCGCCGCCGGTGATCCGGTCGTGGCCGGTGCCGCCGCTCAGCACCATCCTGATGAGCCCGTCGAGCCCGGCCCCGCCGGTCATGGTATCATTGCCGCCGCCACCGTTGACGCGGAGCTCTTCGCTCGAGCCGATGTCGAGGCTGAACGGGATGAGGTTGACCCGGTCGAAGTCGACCCGTGCGCCGTTGGCGGCGATGGTGAAGTCGTCGCCGTCGGTGACCGAGCCGTTCACCGTGACAGTGTCGTAGCCCTGCCCGCCGTCCATGCGGTCGGACCCGTCGCCGTTGTTCCAGATCATCTGGTCGGCGCCGGCGCCGCCGCTCATGGTGTCGCTGCCGCGGAAGCCGACGATCGTGTCCCGCCCCCAGTCGCCGTTCAGCACGTCGGCGCCATCGCCGCCGGTGATCTGGTCGTGGCCGATGCCGCCGCTCAACACCATCCTGATCAGCCCGTCGAGCCCGCCTCCGCCGGTCATGCTGTCATTGCCGCCGCCGCCGTTGACGCGGAGTTCCTCGGTCGAGCCGATGTCGAGGCTGAACGGGATGAGGTTCACCCGGTCGAAGTCGACCCGCGCACCGTTGGCCGCGATGGTGAAGTCGTCCCCGTCCGTGACCGAACCGTTCACGACGACGGTGTCGTGGCCCTGCCCGCCGTCCATGCGGTCGGAGCCGTCACCGTTGTTCCAGACCATCTGATCGGCGCCGGCGCCGCCGCTCACCGTGTCACTGCCGGTGTTGCCGACGAGAACATCATTGCCGTTGCCGCCGAGCAGCGTGTCATCGCCCGCCCCGCCGAAGACCGTGTCATGGCCGCCGAGCGCGTCGATGAAATCGGCGAATGCCGTGCCAGCCAGCGTCTCGCCCCAAGGGTTTCCAATGATTTGTGCCATAGCTTGCTCCTAATGTTCGGCGATTGCCCGTCCAATCCGGGGTCGCAGAAGTTGGTCGCGCCGTGGCGTCGATCGGTTCAATCACCGGCCGGGATCAGCAGAGGGAAGATTGGCGCGACGCACAGGGAGCAACGCCTTGCGTGGCGTTCGGGCGGCCACGCGGCTCAGGGCTTTGCCCGCGCCTCCGCGTCACCCGCCCGGGTGGGGCATGGCGCGGTCCGTGTCGCGCCGGCCGGCGGTACGGGGTCAGGCGAAGCCGAGCGCCGCGGCGGCGCCCGCCAGCGAGGCGAGCACCGGCACATCGGGCGGGAAGGCGGAGCCGCCCTCCTCGTCGCGAATGCCGAGGAAAGGGATGCCGAGGCTGCGGGCCGCGTCGAACTCGGTTGTCGAGTCGCCGACGGCAAGCGCCCTCTCCGGCGCCACTCCCTCCGCCGCGAGGATGCGGGCGAAGGCGTCGCGCTTCAGCGTCGGAGCCCCGACGACGGAATGGAAAAATCGCTCGAGGCCGCGGGCCGCGACGATGTGCCGGAGTTCCTCCTCGGGTGTGCCCGAGATGACGTGCAGGCGGCTCGCGTCGCAGGTCGCCTCGAGGAAGTCCTCGGCCCCGTCCACGAAAGGTGCGGCCAGCACTGCCGAGAGCACGATGTCGGTGAACCGGGCGGACAGCGCGGCGACCCGTGCTTGGTCCGCCGGGCGGTGGAACAACGTCGCCTCGAAGTGGCGGAACTTCTCGTCGCGCGAGACCCCGCCATGGGCGCGGTGGTAGGCGACGATCCCGGCGACGTGCGCGGGGTCCTCGTCACGGTAGATCTCCGCGAAGGCCCGGGTCTTGATCTCGGCCGAGACCAGCACGACCCCATCGAAGTCGAGCAGCATCGCAGCCGGACGCCGTGGCAGGGAGAGGAGCGCGGTGTCGGTCATCGGGGACCGGGCCGTCCCGCCGCGAACCGGGCCGAGCGCGCGGCGATCGCGGCGGCAGGGCGCACATCCTCCGGCGATTTCAATCGTCTGCGCATGTCGCCGGTGACTTCTTCCGCTGCATTTCAGTCGCGCCTGCAAGGATAGCGGCGCCAGCCGCGGCGGCAAGCCGCATTCATCCGTGCTGTGCGAGATCGCCATGAGGCTCGTCAATCCGGAGGCCGGACCCGCTTTGCGAGGGCAGCCCGTCACCGTCGCCATGCGGATCGCCTTGCCGGATCATAC
Organism: Amaricoccus macauensis; assembly: GCF_014201905.1. Lineage (GTDB taxonomy): Bacteria > Pseudomonadota > Alphaproteobacteria > Rhodobacterales > Rhodobacteraceae > Amaricoccus > Amaricoccus macauensis. Next base: position 350,492 of record NZ_JACHFM010000001.1, read on the forward strand.
GTTATACAGTAACAGTCATTAATGTTATATTATAACGATTCTGCGCCGTGCCTGCGAACCCGGAGCGATCGCTTCGCATGGCCTGCCCGGCATGATCGAGGAGAGACGAACACGATGAGCCTCAGGGCAACCACCGCCGCCGTTCTGGCGGTCACCGCAGGAGCCGCCTTCGCGGGCGAGGTGACGGCCGAGCGGCTCTTTGTCTCGGATCGTGATCAGCCAAAGGTGACGGCGGTCGATCCCGCGAGCGGCCGCATCCTCGACACGTTCGGGATCAGGGGCCCGGCGGCGCTCTACCGCAGCGCCAGCGGGCAGACGGTCTTTGCCGTTCAGGGCGACGCCGGCGCGGTCACCGCGATCTCGACGGGCATCGCCATCGAGGACCATGGCGACCACGGCGACATTCACGTCAAGGCTCCGTCGCTGACCGGAACCGAGATCGCCGGCAAGGCGCCATCGCATCTCGTCGAGCATGACGGGATGTTCGCGGCGTTCTTCGACGGAGAAGGCACGGCGCGCCTCTTCCCGGAAACGGTGGCCCTCGCGGGGGCGCCTGCGACGAGGGAAGTCAGGGCGCCGGCCCCGCACCACGGCGTGGCGGTCCCTTACGGCGCTCATGTGCTGCTGTCGGAGCCGAACGCGGACGACCCCAAGGCGCTGCCGGTCGGCATCCGGATCGTCGATGCCGCGGGCGCCCCGGTGGGGGACATCGCGGCATGTCCCGACCTGCACGGCGAGGCGTCCTCGGGAAGCCTTGTCGCCTTCGCCTGCGCGACCGGGTTGCTGATCGTCACCGGTGGCGGGGACGCGCCCGAGGTGCGGCATGTCGCCTACCCGGCGGACCTGCCGGAGGGCAAGTCCACGACGCTGCTCGGCGGTCGCGGCCTGCAGTATTTCCTCGGCAACTACGGTCCCGACAAGGTCGTCCTGATTGACCCGACCGCCGAGGCCGACGCCTTCCGGCTGGTGGGGCTGCCGACCCGGCGCGTGACCTTCGCCGTCGATCCCGTCCGGGCGCGGTACGCCTACGTGCTCACCGAGGACGGCGTGCTGCATCGCCTCGACGTGCTCGCCGGGAGGATCGACACCACCCTCCGGGTGACCGATCCCTACTCGATGAACGGCCACTGGAACGACCCGCGCCCGCGCATCGCGGTGACGGGCGAGCAGATCGTCATCACCGATCCGCTGCAGGGCAAGCTCCACCTCATCGACGCTGCGAGCTTCACCAGCGCCGGCGAGATCGCCGTCACGGGCAAGCCCTACAACATCGTCGCGGTCGGCGGGTCGGGACAGACCCACGGCGACGGGCACGCCGCCGGCCACGACCACGACCATGCGGACGACCGGATTTACCGGGGCCATTTCGAAGATGCCGAGATCGCGGACCGCACGCTGAGCGACTGGGCCGGGGACTGGCAGTCGGTCTATCCCCTGCTCCAGGCCGGAGCGCTCGACCCGGTCATGGCCCACAAGGCCGAGCATGGCGACATGAGCGCCGAGGAGCAGAAGGCCTACTTCGAAACCGGCTATCGGACCGACGTCGAGCGGATCACGATCGATGGCGATGTGGTGACGTTCTTCCGGGACGGCCAGCCGGTCACGGCGCGCTATGCCGACGACGGCCACGAAATCCTGACCTACGCCAAGGGCAATCGCGGCGTGCGCTACATCTTCAGGAAAGTCGATGGCGACGCCGCAGCTCCGCTGTTCATCCAGTTCAGCGACCACAGGATCGCGCCGGGGGCGGCCGACCACTATCACCTCTACTGGGGCGACGATCGGGCCACCGTGCTCAGGGAACTGACGAACTGGCCGACCTACTATCCCGCCTCGATGGGTACCGATGACGTTGTGCGCGAGATGATGGCGCACTGACCGCGGGCACGCCTCCGCCCTCTCCCCGCCCGGCCACGCCGGGCGCTTCCCTTCGCACGTCAAGCATCAGGGGCTCGCCATGCTCGCGACAGCCAAACCCGCCGACCTTCTGCCCGTCACCGTGCTTTCCGGCTTCCTCGGCGCCGGAAAGACCACGCTGCTGAACCGGATCCTCGCGAACCGCGAGGGCCGGCGCGTGGCGGTGATCGTCAACGACATGTCGGAGGTGAACATCGACGCCGATCTGGTGCGCGCCGGCGGCGCCGATCTCAGCCACTCCGAGGAGAAGCTCGTGGAGATGACGAACGGCTGCATCTGCTGCACGCTGCGCGACGATCTCCTCGTCGAGGTCCGCCGGCTCGCCGCCGAGAACCGCTTCGACCATCTCGTCATCGAGTCGACCGGCATCGCCGAGCCGCTGCCGGTCGCCGCCACCTTCGCCTTCCGCGACGAGAACGGCGACAGCCTGTCCGACGTGGCGCGGCTCGACACGATGGTGACAGTGGTCGATGCGGTGAACCTGCTCGCCCGGTATTCGAGCCAGGACTTCCTGCGCGACACGGCCGAGTCCCTCGGGGAGAATGACGAGCGCACGATCGTCAACCTTCTCGTCGAGCAGATCGAATTTGCCGACGTCATCATCCTCAACAAGGTCTCCGACGCCGGGCCCGTCCTCGTCGAGACCGCGCGCAAGATCATCCGCAGCCTGAACGCCGGCGCGGAGCTGATCGAGGCCGACTTCGCCGGGGTGCCGCTGTCCGACGTGCTCGACACCGGCCGCTTCGACTTCGACCGCGCGCATGAGCATCCGCTCTGGGCCCGCGAGCTCTACGGCTTTGCATCCCACGTTCCCGAGACCGAGGAGTACGGCATCGCCTCCTTCGTCTACCGCGCGCGGCGGCCGTTCCATCCCGAACGCCTGCAGGCCCTGCTGACCGGGCCGCTGCCCGGGGTGATCCGCGCCAAGGGCCACTTCTGGATCGCGACGCGGCCCGACTGGGTGGGCGAGTTCAGCCTCGCCGGCGCCGTCGCCCAGACGTCCGGTCTCGGCCGCTGGTGGAGCACTGTGCCGAAGGACCGCTGGCCGGAGAGCCCCGACTGGCGCGAGATGGTGCAGTCGAAGTGGGACGGAACCTGGGGCGACCGGCGGCAGGAGCTCGTCTTCATCGGCGTGGACCTCGACGAGACGGCGATCACCGCCGCCCTGGACGCCTGCCTTTTGCCCGCGGAAGCCTTCGCCCCGGACGACTGGGCGCACCTGCCCGATCCGTTCCCGCGCTGGGCGGCGGCGGAGATCGCGGCGTGACCGCGCTCCCGCGGCTCGCCACCGCGATGAACAGCAGCGACAATCCGGACGTGCTCCGCACCGTCGGCATGTCCGGTGTGGCGCTCGCGGTCTGGACACCGACCCAGCCCGACGGCTTCCAGGACTGGATCGAGAGCCTGCCGTCGGAACGACTGCCCCGACTGCGGGCGACGTTGCCCGCGCAGCACGCAAGAGACGCCGTCGCCGCGGCTTGCGACAGGGCGGCGACCCCTGCCGGCGCGTACCGGGACCATCTGGTCGATCGCGCGGCGTACATCGCGACCCTCGCATCTGACATCCTGGCCTCTCTGCTCGTCGAGCTGCGCCTCGACGTGACGAGCGGTCAGGCATGCCCGAAGTGGCATCTCGACTCGGTTCACGCACGGCTGCTTTGCACGATGCGCGGCTCGGGAACCGAGTTCGGGCCGGCGCGGTCGGACGGCACACCGTCTGCCGTCCACCGTCTTCCCACTGGCGCCGTGGCCCTCTTCCGCGGCCTGCTCTGGCCCGGCAAGGAGCTTCCGGGCGTCATCCACCGCTCGCCACCGGCGCGCTCTGGCGCGACCCGACTGTTGCTTGTCGTCGACCCCGTCGAGGCCCATCCCTGCTGACGCCCGCGCCGGGATCATCTGATCCGCACGGCGTGCCTGCCCGGGCGGGGTTTTCATGCTGCCGGCGGCGGAGCGGTTGACGGGACACGGGAGACCCCGAAGGCCAGCTCTCGCACGGCGGCGGCGTCGGCGCATTTCAGGGTCTCGCGCGGCTGTCGAACGATCGCCCGAACGATCGCCGAGGGACGGAAACCCGACGTCTTGCCGGACCTCCATTTCTTCCGAAAAAGCCCATTGACTTCGTTTTGCTGCACTGCAATATAAATGGTGCAGCGCAGCAATCAGCGCGTAACCAACGCTACCGAGGAACCGCTCCCATGTTCGACGTCAAGACCTTCGACTTCAAGCCGTTCGATTTCAAGAACTTCGACCCCAAGGCCTTCGGCTTCTCGCCCGAGGCGTACACCGAGGCGCTCAAGGCGTTCAGCCCGGAAGGCATCCGCGCCGCGTTCGCGAAGCTGCCGGGCCTCGACCCCAAGTCCGAGCCGTTCGCGGCAGGCATCGCCGCCCACAACAAGGCCACCGAGACGCTCGTGCGCGACTCCCGCGCTGCCCTCGAAGCCTGGTCGACCCTCGTCGCCAACCAGGTCGCCATCTTCGAGGACACCGTGAAGACCGCGTTCGCCGGTGTCGCCCCGGCGCCGAAGGCTGCTCGCGCCGTCCGCACCGCGAAGGCCCGCGCCTGACCCTTTCGCAGCGCCGCGAGACGGCGCTGCATCCGCATCACGGCACGGCCCGGCCTTCTCCTCCCCGAAGGCCGGGCCGTGCTTGTCATCGGTGGTCACAGCAGACCAGTCAGAGTTCGCTGTAGTCGTGCGCCTCGAGCGTCATCGGGGCGATCTGCGGACGCGTCCCCCAGAAGAACCGCGCGACATAGGCAACGAGCAGCACCGCAAGGCTGACGGCACCGAGGGCGAGCGGGGTGCGCTGGTCCGGGATGAACGCCATCGCCACGACGATCCCGACCATGCCGAAGATCGCCAGGTAGGTGAGGTACGGGTAGGCCCACATCCGCACGATGAGCCGCTCGGGAGCTTCGCGCTCCAGCCTCGCGCGAAGGCGCAGCTGGGAGATCGCGATCAGGACGTAGACGAAAATCGCGACGGTGCCGTAGGAGTTGACGAGGAAGGCGAACACCGTGTCCGGCGAGATGTAGGACATGACGACCGAGGCGTAGCCGAAGAGCGTCCCGAAGAGGATGGCACGCACCGGCACCCCGCTCCGGCTGAGCTTGGCAAGGCTCTTGGGCGCATCGCCCCGCTTCGTCAGAGCGAAGAGCATCCGTGACGAGGCGTAGACCCCCGAGTTCAGGGCGGACAGCACCGCGGTCAGCACGACGGCGTTCATGATCTGCGCCACCGCCGGAACTCCCATCGCTCCGAGCGCGCTGACGTAAGGCGTGGCGATGCCCGTCGAGCTCCACGGCACGATCGCGACGACGAGAAGCACCGAGCCGACGTAGAAGACGAGAACCCGCGTGATGACCGAGTTCGTGGCGCGCGCCACGGCCTTCTTCGGCTCCGCGCATTCGGCCGCCGCGATGGTCACGATCTCCGCCCCGAAATAGAAGCCCGTCGCGGCGACCGCACCGGTCAGGATCGGCGCGATGCCGTTCGGCGCGAAACCGCCATGCGCCCACAGATTGGTGAGGCCCGGGGACTCGGTCGGCCACATTCCGAGCAGGAAGAGCGTGCCGAGGAACAGGAAGACGACGATCGCCGCCACCTTGATCGAGGCGAACCAGAACTCGAACTCACCGAAAGACTTCACCGAGAACAGGTTCGTCGCGGTCAGCACCACGATCAGCACGAGGCTGATGATCCATGCCGGCACGTCGGGCAGCCAGAACTGGATGAGCGTAGCTCCTGCCACCGCTTCGAGCGCGACGACGATCACCCAGAAGTACCAGTACATCCATCCGGTCAGGAACCCGGCCAGATCTCCGACGAAGACGTTCTTCCCCCAGGCGAGCCGCGCGTACTCGTAGAAGGATCCGACCGCCGGCAGGGCGACGGCCATCTCTCCGAGCATCCGCATCACCAGAACCACCAGGACGCCGGTGATCAGGAAGGAGATGACCGCTGCGGGACCGGCGGACTGGATGATCACACCACTGCCCACGAAAAGGCCGGCCCCGATCACCCCGCCAAGGGCGATCATCGTCATGTGTCTCTGCTTCAGGCTGTGTTGCAGACCTCCGGATTCGGTCGGGCCGTCGACCCCGTTCTTGGCTGTTGAAAGTGTTACGGTCATGAGGCGTATTCTCCCATCAATTCCAGTTCATGCTGGCTCCGTCCGGCATGAGGCCGGCGGTCGGGCGAGTGGTGCTGTCGCGCCTCTCTCTCGCGTGTGCAGCCGCCGTCGGTGGCTCCGAATGCCCGTTCAGGCAGCCGGTGCAGCCTGCTGCACGGCAGTGACCGCGATCAGGGCGCGGACATCGTCGGCGGTGCAGCCGCGGGAAAGGTCGTTGGCAGGGTGGGCAAGGCCCTGGAGGACCGGGCCGATGGCGAGCGCGCCGCCGATCCTCTGGGCGATCTTGTAGCCGATGTTGCCGGCTTCGAGATTTGGGAAGATGAGCACGTTCGCTTCGCCACGCGTGGCCGAACCCGGGGCCTTGCTGGCGTTGACGAGCGGCACGAAGGCGGCGTCGAACTGCAGCTCGCCGTCGATGGCGAGCTCCGGGCGCCGGTTGCGGACGATCTCGGTCGCGGTGCGGACCGTATTGACGCGGGCGTGGGTGGCGCTGCCCATGGTGGAGAAGGACAGCATGGCGACGCGGGGTTCGGTGCCGAGCAGCGCCGCGCAGGAGTCCGAGGCCGCGAGGGCGATCTCGGCCAGTTCCTCCGCGTTCGGATCGACGACGAGGCCGCAGTCGGAGAAGACGAAGCCCCCCTTGCGGACCTGATCGGGACTGCAGAGCAGCATCAGGAAGAAGCTCGAAACGAGGCGGGTGCCGGGCGCGGGCCCGATGATGCGGAGCGCGGTGCGCACGGTGTGGGCGGTCGTGGCGACGGCGCCGCCGATCATGCCGTGGGCGCCCCCCTCGCGGACCAGCATGGCGGCGAATGCCAGCGGGTCGAGCAGGATCGCCTCGGCGTCGGCGGCATCGGCGCGGCCGGCGCGCAGGGTCCGGTAGGCCTCGATGAAGGCGGCTCGGCTGGACGCGGTCGCCGGGTCGATGATCTCGAAGCGGGCCGGGTCGCCGCCGGCGGCCGTGAGGCCGGCGGCGACGGTGTCGGTGCGGCCGAGCAGGGTGAGCTCGGCGAGCCCCTCCGCCTCGGCGCGAACCGCCGCCGCCAGGATGCGGGGGTCCTCGCCCTCGGCAAGGACGATGCGGCGGCGGGCAGCCCGGGCGGCAGCGAACAGGCGGTCGAGGGGTTGCATCTCAATTGCCTCCGTGGCCGAGGAGTTCGAGGCCGCCGAGGATGAAGACGGCGAGGAACAGGGTTTCAGCGATGACGAGCGCAATCGCCGTGACGCCGACTTCGCGGATCGAGCGCATCGAGGTCTTCATGCCGACGGCGGCGATGCCGAGGACGAGGGCCCAGCGCGAGGCGTCGATCATGACGGTGGCAGCCGGTGCGGGAACGATGCCGACCGAGTTCGCCACGGCGAGGACGATGAAGCCGATCACGAACCCCGGGAGGAGCGGCGGGCGGGCACCGCCTTCGCCCCCGCTCTCGTTGGGAACGAATCGGCGGATCGACAGCGAATAGACGAGGACGACAGGCGCGAGCAGGGTGACGCGGAAGAGCTTCACCAGCGTCGCGGCCTCGCCGGCGGTATCGGAGACCGAGAAGCCGGCGCCGACGACCTGGGCAACGTCGTGGATGGTGGCGCCGAGGAAGATGCCGGTCGCCTTGTCGTCGAAGCCGAGAACCGAGCAGATGATCGGGTAGGCGACCATGGCCGTCGTCGAGAGCAGCATCACCGAGATCACGGTGAAGATGAGATTGCGCTCGGAGTGCTCGTTGCGCGGCAGGACGGCGGCGATCGCCATGGCGGCGGAAGCGCCGCAGATCGCGACGGCACCACCGGTGAGAAGCGCGATCCGCCAGCCGCGACCAAGGACGCGGGCGGCAAGGAGCGCAAAACCGATCGTCGCCGCGACCGCGAGGACGCAGAGGGCGATGGTGTCGAGGCCGATGCCGAGCAGGAGATCGAAACTCATGCGGGCGCCGAGCAGGGCGACGCCGAGCCGGAGAACCGTCCGGCTGGTAAAGGCGATGCCGGGTGCGGCCGCCCCCTCCTCGGAGAGGAACTGGAAGGCGATGCCGAGCAGGAGCGCCAGCAGCAGCGTCGGCGCGCCGTAGTGGTCGGAGAGGAACTGCGCCGCCAGCGAGATCACCAGGCAGGCGAGGACGCCGGGGGCGAGGCGGCGCACCGGGTCGGCGAGGCGGCGGAGGCGGCTGTCCGGAAGCGGAGTCGTGTGGGTCATCGGGCGCGTCCTCAGGAGTGAAAGGGCGGTCCCACGCGCGGAGCCATGGCCGTGCCATCGGTCTTGCGCGTGAACATTCGGGCACGGCGACCAGCCCTCAACCGAGGTTTCCGGTCGGTCGATACGCGGGGGGCGACAGGCAGGGATGGGGTGGCCGGCTCGGAGGCGCGGGATGGCCGGTCCCCGGGGGCGCTTGGGGACCGGCCTTGGTGGGCGCCAGCTCTGCGCCCACCAAGCTCGCGGCTCAGGCGACCTGCTGGGGCCGCATGTCTTCCTTGCGGATGCCGGCAACGGAGACCGGCTTCTTCATGGCGTCGCGACGGAACGGCTCGCCGAGCTCCTGGTTGAGCACGACCTCGATGAACGTGGTCACGCCGTCGTTCATCTGCTCCTTGACCGCGGTGCGCAGCGCCTCGGTCAGCTCGTCCATCGTCGTTGCCTGGACGCCCTTCAGCCCGCAGCCTTCGGCGACCTTGGCGTAGTTGACGCCGACGTTGAGCTCGGTGCCGACGAAGTTGTCATCGAACCACAGCGTCGTGTTCCGCTTTTCCGCGCCCCACTGGTAGTTGCGGAAGATCACCATGGTGATCGGCGGCCAGTCGTTGCGGCCGCAGGCGGTCATCTCGTTCATCGAGATGCCGAAGGCACCGTCGCCGGCAAAGCCGATCACCGGCATGTCCGGGCAGCCGATCTTCGCCCCGAGGATCGCCGGCAGGCCGTAGCCGCACGGTCCGAAGAGGCCGGGCGAGAGGTACTTGCGGCCCTGCTCGAAGCTCGGATACGCGTTGCCGATGGCGCAGTTGTTGCCGATGTCGGTCGAGATGATCGCCCCTTCCGGCATCGCCGCCATGACCGCGCGCCAGACCTGACGCGGGCTCATGCGCTCGGGATCGCGCTTGCGGGCGCGGGCGTTCCACGTCACGCCCTCGTCGGTGTCCTCCTCGTGGGTGAGCGAGCTCAGTTCCTGCGCCCAGCGCGACTTGGTCTGTGCGACGAGATCGCGGCGGGCACGGCCGGCCTCGCTGCCGCCCTCGGGAAGTGCCGCGAGCAGCTGCTCGGCGACCTTCTTCGCATCACCCTGGATCGCCACGTCGACCTTCTTGGTCAGGCCAATGCGGTCGGGGTTGATCTCGACCTGGATGATCTTCGCACCCTTCGGCCAGTAGTCGATGCCGTAGCCGGGCAGCGTCGAGAACGGGTTCAGCCGGGTGCCGAGCGCGAGCACGACGTCGGCCTGGGCGATCAGCTCCATCGCCGCCTTCGAGCCGTTGTAGCCGAGCGGCCCGACCGCGAGCGGGTGGCTGCCCGGGAAGGCGTCGTTGTGCTGGTAGTTGCAGGCGACCGGAGCATCGAGCGCCTCGGCAAGCCGTGCGCTCGCCTCGATCGCCCCGGACAGCACCACGCCGGCACCGTTCAGGATGACCGGGAACTTCGCCGAGCGCAGCAGCTTCGCCGCCTGGGCGACAGCTTCCTCGCCGCCGGCCGGCCGCTCGAGCCGGATGATCTGCGGCAGCTCGATGTCGATGACCTGGGTCCAGAAGTCGCGGGGGATGTTGATCTGCGCGGGAGCCGAACGGCGCCACGCATTCTCGATCACCCGGTTCAGCACTTCGGCCATGCGCGACGGGTCGCGGACCTCCTCCTGATAGGCGACGCAGTCCTTGAACAGCGCCATCTGCTCCATTTCCTGGAAGCCGCCCTGCCCGATCGACTTGTTGGCGGCCTGCGGCGTCACCAGCAGCATCGGCGTGTGGTTCCAGTAGGCGGTCTTGATCGGCGTGACGAAGTTGGTGATGCCCGGGCCGTTCTGGGCGATCGCCATCGACATCTTGCCGGTCGAGCGGGTGTAGCCGTCAGCGATCATGCCGGCGGTGCACTCGTGCGCGCAGTCCCAGAAGGTGATGCCCGCGGCGGGGAAGAGATCGGAGATCGGCATCATGGCCGAGCCGATGATCCCGAAGGCGTGCTCGATCCCGTGCATCTGCAGGACTTTGATGAAGGCTTCCTCGGTCGTCATTTTCATGGCGGCTTCCTTTCCTTTTAGAAGTCAGAGGGTCTCGTCGCGGAGTTGGTACCAGCGGTACATCGCGCGCTGGCCGAGCCGGCGGAACGGCGTCAGGATCCCGTGGTGGGGCAGTTCACCGGTGAAGATCGGCAAGTCGGGGACCGGCTTGCCGGCGATCAGTTGGGCCATGCGGCGGCCGGCCTGGGCGGAGTACATGACGCCGTTGCCGCCGTAGCCCATGGCGTAGTGGATCGTCTGTCCCCGGACCGGCCGGGAGATCCGCGGCATCATGTCGTGGCTGACATCGACCCAGCCCCACCACGAGTAGTCGAGCGGCACGCCCTTGAGCGCCGGGAACTTGCGGTGCATGCCCGCGAGCAGCAGCTCGAGGTGCTTCGGGTTCTCGGCATCGGCGCCGGTGACCGCGCTGCGGCTGCCGATCTGCAACCGGTTGTCCGGCAGCAGTCGGTAGTAGTGGCGCAGGGTCCGGGTGTCCGTCAGGATCATCCGGGTCCGGAAGCCGCAGGCCTGGCGCTCGGCCTCCGTGAGCGGCCGGGTGGCGACCGAGTTCGACAGGATCGGCATCAGGCGATGGCTCGTGAGCTTCGCCATCCCGGGCGCGGTGTAGCCGGCGGTGGCGATCCCGACCGAACGGGCCCGAACCGTGCCGCCGGGGGTCTTCAGATGGTGCACGCCGTCACGGGTCTCCCAGCCGGAGACCGGGCTTGCGGTGTGCACCTTGGCGCCGAGACTGCGGGCCAGGTCGAGATAGCCGAAGGCGAGCTTGCCGGCGTGGATGCCGATGCCATCGGGCTCGTACATCGCGCCCCCGGCCTCTTCATCCTTCAGGTAGTCGGCGTGCAGTTCGGAGCGGCCGATGATCCGCGTCGGGTAGCCGAAGGCTTCGTTGAGCAGCTGCGACTGCTTCTCGAGCTTCGGCATCATCTTTGCCCGATGCGCGATGTAGAGGTGGCCGTCGGCCTGCGGCTCGCAGTCGATGTCGGCGATCAGCGACCGGAAGAGGTCGAACGCCTCGATCATCTCGCCGTGCATCTTCCGGGCGACGTCGATGCCCCAGCGCTTGATCCACTGGCCGCGCGTCAGGCGACCCGCAGAGATCTGGGCCTGACCGCCGTTGCGGGTCGAGCAGCCCCAGGCGACGCCGTTGGCTTCGAGCACGGTCGCCTTGATGCCGTGGTCGCGGGCGAGGTGGATCGCGGTCGAGAGGCCGGTGTAACCCGAGCCGATGATCGCGACGTCCACGTCCATGTCGGCCGTCACCGGACCATCATCTGCCGGTGGAGTCCCGGCGGTGCCGATCCAGTAGGTCGGGCAGTAGTCGCGCCCTCTGCCCGGGCCGCCGTCCGTAACCGGATCGTAACGCGGGTCGTAGGGGCTCTGGGGGACGAAGGAGTTCTGAGGGACAAGGTGCTTTTGCATGACAGCGGATCCCGGATGGGCGTTGCTCAGGCGAGGGGCGGACGCTGCTTGCGGAGCGCTTGCTTGTGGACGATCTGCCCGTCCTTGAGGCGGAAGAGATCAGCTCCCTGGGCCTCGATGCGGCTGCCGTCGGCCGCGGTGCCGGAGAAGGTCCACTCGGAAACCGCGCGGTCGCCCTGCACGAGGTGGTCGCGGTGGTCCCAGCGGGCATCAGGCATCGCGGTCCAGACACCTTCGAAGGCCTTCGCGATCGCGTCGCTACCCTCGATGCGGGTGCCGTGGACCTCGGGACCGGCCACGGTGTCGAAGACGCAGTTCTCGTCGAAGAAGGCCATGATCGCGGCGACGTCGTGGCGGTTGAAGGCGTCGAAGAGGTCCGCGAGGTCGTTGGGGGTGGTGATACGGGGCATTGGACAAGGTCCTTTCAGGCAAGCCGGCTCCGGTGCCGGACCCTGTGGGGTCCAGCCGGGCAGGCGTGGGGGAAGAAGGTCGGATCAGGCGGTCGGATCAGGCGATGCGATCAGGCGATCACACGCGGCCCTTCCAGGGGATCAGGCGGCGCTCGGCGTAGCGGATGAGCAGATCGAAGGCGAAGGCGAAGGCGCCGATGACCATGATCCCCATGATGACGGTGGCGCTGTCGAGGAACTGGGCGGCGTTCAGCACCATGAAGCCGAGGCCCTTGGTCGCGGCCACCATTTCGGCGGCGACGAGGGTGGTCCAGCCGACGCCGATGCCGATCCGCATTCCGGTGAAGATCTCGGGCAGCGCCGCCTTGGTCACCACGTGGGTGAGGACCTGGGTCCGGGAGGCGCCCATGGCGTAGGCGGCATGCATCTGCTCGGTGGCGACCGAACGGACACCGGCACGGGCGGCGATCGCCATCGGCGCGAAGATCGCGAGGAAGATCAGGAAGACCTTCGAGACTTCACCGATGCCGAGCCAGATGATGACGAGCGGCAGGTAGGCAAGCGGCGGCAGCGGCCGGTAGAACTCGATCACCGGATCGAAGATGCCGCGGGCCCAGCGGCTCATGCCCATCATGATGCCGATGGGGATCGCCGTCACCGTCGCGAGAAAGAAGGCGGAGAGCACGCGGAACAGGCTGGCGCCGGTGTGCTCGGCGAGGGTGGAGCCCGCGACGCCCTTGGTGAGCGCGATGAGGAACTTGTTCCAGACCGCGATCGGCGAGGGCAGGAACAGCGGCTTGACGAGACCGGCCTGGGTCACGAGGAACCAGAGGCCGATCAGCACTGCCCCGGTAACCAGGCTGATGGTGGCGGAGGGGCCGCCGGGGAGGCCGTAGAGCGCACCCGGCTGGGCGGGTTTCTGGGCGAAGAGGCCCGATCGCCGCGGGCGCGCGGGCGGTCGCAGGGCGACAGTCTGGTCAGACATGGACGAATTCCTCCTTCTGGCCGGCGCGCTCGTCGCCGTAGATGATGCCGAGGATCGTCTCGCGCATCTTGATGAAGTCCGGGCTCGACTTGATGGCGCGGGAGTCGCCCGACTCGAGGAAGCGGCGGTTGAAATCGAGGTCGTAGGTGTGGGTGATCCGTCCCGGCCGCGGCGACATGACGATCAGCCGCGAGCCGAGGAACAGCGCCTCCTCCACCGAGTGGGTGATGAAGAAGAACATCTTGTCGGAGACCGACCAGATCTTCAGCAGCAGCTCCTGAATCGTCTCGCGGGTCAGCGCGTCGAGCGCGGCCATCGGCTCGTCCATGAGCAGCATCTCGGGGTCGCAGGTGAGTGCCCGGGCGATGCCGACACGCTGCTGCATGCCGCCGGAAAGCTGGTAGATCATGTGGTTGTGAAAATCCTGCAGCCCGACGAGCGCGAGGTTCTTCGCAGCCTTCTCCCGACGCTCCGACCTGGACACGCCCCGCAGCTTGAGACCGAACTCGGTGTTCTCCATCACCGAGAGCCAGGGCAGCAGCGCGTGCTTCTGGAAGACGACGCCACGATCGGCGCCCGGCCCGTCGATGCGGTGGCCGCCGAGATTGAGCTCGCCCTCGGATGGGGACATGAAGCCCGCCATGAGGCTGAGCAGCGTGGTCTTGCCGCAGCCAGAGGCGCCGAGGGCGACGACGAAGTCGCCCTGCTTGATCGTCAGATTCACCCCCTTCAGTGCCACGACGGGGCCGTGGCTGTTGATCGCGGGGTAGGTCAGGCCAACGTTGCGGACTTCCAGCATTGCCTGGGCCCTCCTCAGTTGCCGAGCTGCGTGACCGGGGCGGCGTTCACCACCGGCGCGTAGTCGTCGAGAAGCGTATCGAGCTGGCCCTGGCCCTCGAGGAAGGCCGCGCTCGTGGCGATCGCCTTCGCCGCGCCGCCGTTCGCACCGCCGCCGAGCCACTTTTCCGACGCCTGCTCCGACGCGACCGGATAGCCGAGGAGCTTCAGCGCACCGAGCGCGTCCTCGGGCGTGCCGCCGATCATCTTCACGATGCCGGTCACCTGCGGGCTCTCCGCGGTCCAGCTCGCGCCGGTGTCTGCATAGTCCTTGTAGGCCTCGGCCAGCACCTTGGTGAAGGCGGCCATGAACGCAGGGTTGTCCTCGGCGAAGCTCTTTTCGACGACGAGACCATCGAAGGTCGGCACGCTGGCCGCGCCGATCTCGGCGGAGTCGGAGATCGCCTTGCCGGACTTCAGGATCTCGGAAAGTGCCGGCGGCCAGACATAGGCCGCGTCGATGTCGCCGCGCTGCCAGGCGGCAACGATCTGCGGCGGCTGCATGTTGAGGATGTTCACCTCGGACGGGTCGATCCCCCAGACCTTTTCGAGGCCGACGAGCAGGTGGAAGTGCGAGGTCGAGACGAACGGCACGCCCACCGTCTTGCCGACGAGGTCGGCCGGCTTCTCGACGCCCGAACCCTCACGGGCGACGAGCTGCTCGGAGTGGCCGATGTCGTCGAGGATCCAGAAGAGCTGGAGGTCGACGCCGCGCGTGGTGGCGGCGGCGATGCCAGTAGAGCCGATCACGCCGACCGGCACGTCACCCGAGGCGAGTGCCGTCGAGATGTCGCCGCCGGAAGTGAACTGGCGCCATTCGAGCTCGTAGCCCGCGTCCTTCAGCGCGGAGTCGAAGCGGCCGTCGGCGATGGCCGACAGGAACGGGCCGACAATCTGCTGGTAACCGACGACAACCTCCTCGGCCTGCGCAACGGCAGGCAGGATGGCGACGGTCGAAAGGGCAAGGGCATAGGCCCCGAGAATACGCTTCACGGTTTCGGTCTCCCATTAAGTTCTCAGAAGCTGTCGCTCCGGCCGGCTGCGTGGCGCCGATCTTGTTGTTGCAGCGGTAGGTCGCTTGCTGGTCGCTTGTCTTGCAGCTTGATACGCGCTTGGAGCGCGCATCATTATATCCAGTTAGAGAATCGTATATGGCCAGAGGCGAGGGGATGCGATGCAGGGGGTATCGGAGGGAATCTTCCACATCGACCGCAGCCGGGACCGCGGGCTCCAGGCACAGGTGCGCGAGTCCGTCGTCGCGGGCGTGCTCGGCGGGCGCATCCTCGCGGGTGCCCGGCTGCCCTCGACCCGCCAGCTCGCGGACTACCTCGGGATATCGCGGCTGACCGTCTCGCTCGCCTATCAGGAGCTGGTGTCGCAGGGCTATCTCGAGGCAACCGAGCGCCGCGGCTACCGGATCTCCGAGAGGGCGCCGGTGGCCCGGCTGCGCGCGGCGGCGCGCGGGGATACGAGCGGCATCGGATGGGAAGGCCGCCTGCGCAGCTTCTCGATCGCCAAGCGCATCCGCAAGCCCCTCGACTGGCGGGGCTACCCCTACCCGTTCCTCTACGGCCAGACCGACACGTCGCTCTTCGATCTCACGGCATGGCGCGACTGCACCCGGCGGGCGCTGTCACGCGCGGACTTCAGCGTCACCGCCGGCGACTACGCGGCCGCGGACGACCCCGAGCTCGTGCAGTACGTCCTCGCGCGGTCGCTCCCCCGGCGCGGCATCGAGGCGCGCTCGGACGAGATCCTCGTCACGCTCGGGGCGCAGAACGCGATCTGGATCGCCGCCCAGCTGCTGCTCGGCCCCGGCCGGCACGCGGTCTGCGAGGAGCCCGGGCATCCTGACATCTATGCGTCCGCCGTGCTCTCCGGCGCCCATGTGACGACGGTCGAGGTCGATGAGGACGGGCTCCCGCCCGAGCGGCTGCCGGAGAACCTCGACGCGGTCTTCGTGACGCCGAGCCATCATTCGCCCACCGCGGTGCGGATGCCGGTGGAACGCCGGCGCCGGTTGCTCGAGCTCGCGGCCGAGCGCGACTTCGTGATTGTCGAGGACGACTACGAGTTCGAGATGAGTTATCTCGAGCCACCGGCGCCGGCGCTGCGCTCGCTCGACGGGTCGGGGCGGGTGCTCTATGTCGGCAGCTTCTCGAAGTCGCTCTTCCCCGGCCTCAGGCTCGGCTATCTCGTGGGGCCGCCCGAGTTCATCCGCGAGGCGCGGGCGCTGAGGGCGCTCCTTCTGCGCCATCCGCCGGGGCAGTTGCAGCGGACGGCGGCGACCTTCCTCGCGCTCGGCCACTACGATGCGCTGATCCGGCGGATGCGGGAGGAGTATGCCGAACGCTATGAGGTGATGGCGTCGGCACTCGCCGCCGGGGGATTCCAGATCGCCGGGCAGGCGAACTTCGGCGGGACCTGCTTCTGGATCGACGGCGGCGAAGGGCTCGACGCCGACCACCTCGCCGACCAGCTGCGTGATGACGGTGTGCTGATCGAGTCAGGCGCACCGTTCTTCGCGGCGAGCGGTGGCCCCTGCCGCTTCTTCCGCATGGCCTTTTCGTCGATCCCGCGCGATCGCATCGCCGACGGCATCTCCCGTGTGGCCGAGCGGCTCACCGCCGGAAGCTGAGACCCGTGCGGGGACGCGGGCCCCCTACCCGATCGTCCGTGCCTCGTGCAAGGCGTCAGCTCGGGCGCCCCGTGTCGCCTTGCCGCTGCAGTCGCTTCCCGAGAAGAAATCCGAGGCAGGACACGCCGCCCATGGCCGGGATCAGCGTTCCCATTGACCAGACGGCATTGCCGAGCCAGGCGCCGAGGAGGCCCACCAGCAGGCCTGAGCCCATCTGCAGGAAGCCGAGCATGGCCGAGGCGGCTCCCGCGCTGGACGGAAACGGTGCCAGCGCCGCCGTGGTCATCGCCGGCAGCACGAAGGAGATACCGACGGCGAAGATCGCGACCGGTATCATCACCCGCAGGAAAGTCGGCTCCCAGACGTGCAGAAGAGCACTGCCAAGACTTCCCAGGGCCACAAGCACGAGGCCCGGCCCCACCGCGGCCTCGGCGCCCCGGCGCCGCATGATCCGCGCCACCATGAGCGACCCGCCGATGAAGGCCCCGGACTGGAACAGCATGCCCGCCCCGAACTCGGCCGGGGTCAGTCCGACCTGACCCATGAGGATGAAGGGCAGGAAAGTCGACTGGGCGTAGATCGCCCCGAGCGCCCCGGCAACGACCGTCGCCGCCGCCCGGAAGCGCGCGTCGCCGAGCACCATGCCGTAGGTTCTCACCAGCGCCCCCGGCTGCAGGCGGCGCATTTCGGGGACCACAGTCTCGCGCATGAAGGCCCCGGCCAGACTGATGACCGCGATCCCGAGCAGCGCCATGGCCACGAAGACCGACCGCCACCCCGCCAGAACCAGCAGCAATCCCCCGATCGTCGGCGCCATAGCCGGCCCGAGCGCGAGGATGATGTTGATGATGTTCATCACCCGCGCCGACTTCTCGCCGGTGAAGAGATCGCGCACCAGCGCCCGGGCGATCGTGATCCCCGCCGCCGCGCCGATCCCCTGCGCGAAGCGGGCGGCCATCAGGATTTCGACGTTCGGGGCGAACAGGGCAACGAGGCTCGCGATGGCGTAGATGCCCATGAAGCCGAACGTCACGGGCCGGCGGCCGATGGCATCCGACAATGGCCCGGCCACCAGCTGCGCGCAGGCGAACCCGCCGAAATAGAGCGCGAGCGTCAGCTTGACCCGCGCTTCGGTGGTGGCGAAGGCCTGCACGATCTCGGTCATTGCCGGTGTGTAGAGCGCCATGGAGACCGGCCCGATGCTGGCGAGAAGCCCGCCGAGCAGCGCCACGCGCCGGTCACTCATCACGGGAAGAACCGCAGAAGCCATTGAACCCTCTCGCTCTCCTCGCAGCATTGCCGCCCTGAGCGTCAGGGCCGTGTACGGTGGCCTTGCGGGAGTGGCAATTGCGCTCGTCGTCCCGCCCGGCCGCCCACCGGGGCCGGACGCATCGGTTGCCTCGATTTGCGGCAGTCTCGCCGGAGCCACCACCGGCGACCGTGTTCCTGCTCGAATCAGCGAGGCTCGCGCGTGGCCCGGCGCGCCAGGGAATGCGGGAGCGTGCTCGTTCTTGCGCGGGCCTGTCGTTCGGCGCGTCGCAGGACTGTCAGATTTATCGCTCTGGTTGAGAAGTCTCCCACACACATTCGCCACCTGAGGAAGAATTTATCGTATGATGGATTCGCCTTCTCGTACGTTTTCCACAATGTTAATCGTAATACGATTACCCTTCGGGAGCGCGAACAGTGGCAAATTATGTTCTCACCACCGGCAACGACAATTTTGCCGGAACGCCGGGCACGGATTCTTTCGATGGCATCTCGAGCGATGGAACGCCCGGCGAGTCCGGCGGGATCGACGTGCTGTCGGGTGGTGCTGGCAATGATGATTTCTTTCTCGCCTCGCGCTATGGCGATGGCGGGACGATCGACGGTGGCGCCGATTTCGACCGCGTGTACCTGAGCGGCGATTCCTTCGGCAACATCGCCTTCTCGAACGTCGAGCAGCTTTTCGTGGAGAGCTCGGAGGTGGCGCTGCAACTTGGCCAGCTCACCGCCTTCTCCTCGCTGACCCTGGTGCCGGGCGGGAACATCTACCTGACCGGTGCGGGTGGCACGATCAATTTCGCGGGCATGGTCACCGGGACGACGGGCATCAGGATCAGCGCCTCGACGCTGACCTCCGGCCATACCGTGACCGGCACGGACCAGGCGGACTCCTTCACCAACACCCGCTACAACGACGTGGTTTATGGCAACGGCGGCGACGACCGCTTCGTCGGGGTCTATCAGGACACGCTGAGCGGTGGCACGGATCAGCTTTACGGCGGCGGCGGCGCGGATACGTTCGAGGTGCGCCGCCAGAACGGCACGATCGACGGCGGCGCCGGCACGGACACCGTCATCGCGCAGGCTTTCCAGCTCTATCCGTGGTCGCCCTATCGCGGCCCCGGCGATCTCGGCGACCTCAGCTTTACCAACGTCGAGAAGCTGGTCATCAACTCCTGGAGCGTGACTTTCGCCACGGTGGGGCAGCTCAACTCCTTCGCGCAGATCACCGGCGGGGACGACACTGGCCAGATCATGTTCCGCCTGCAGGGCTCGGGCGGGACGATCGACTTCTCGAGCAAGCTCGCGCTCGCGAACGAACGGGTCTGGGTCTACGCCGCCAACGCGACATCCGCCGTCAACGTCTCCGGCACCGCCAACGCGGACACGCTGGCCGGATCGGAACACGCCGACACGCTGAAGGGCGGCCTCGGCGACGACGAACTCGGCGGCGGCGACGGCACGAATGACGGCACCGACCTGATGAACGGCGGGGTGGGAAATGACGAGTATACGGCCGACCTGACCGACAAGCTGATCGACAGCGGCGGCATCGATACCATCTTCTCCGCCGGGACTTTCGATCTCAGGCGCTCGGCACGGCTACAGGGCGATTTCGAGAACCTCACCCTATACAACGGCATCGCCGGCGGCTGGGACAGCAATGGTTACGGCAACGCCCTCGCCAATGTCCTGACCGGCACCAACGGCAGCAACGTCCTGGACGGCCGCGGGGGCGCCGATCAGATGATCGGGCGCGAGGGGGACGATACCTACGTCGTCGACACGATCGGCGACAAGGTGGTGGAGCCGGAAACCGGCAATGGCGGTCATGACACCGTGCAGTCCCGCATCAGTTTCGACTTCACGAACCCCGATCAGGCCATCGGCGGGATCGAGGATCTGGTCCTGACCGGCACGGGCGCCATCCGCGGAGCGGGCAACGCCCTCGACAATGCCATCACCGGCAACACGGGCGCGAACCTTCTGGACGGCCGGGGCGGGGCCGACACGATGACAGGCGGCGCGGGCAACGACCGCTACGTCGTCGACAACGTCGGGGATCAGGTGGTGGAAAGCGCCGGGCAGGGCATCGACAGGGTGTCCTCCACCATCACTTTCTCGCTGGAGTCCGCTCAGGTGGAGCATCTGACCCTGCAGGGAAGCGCGGACATCAACGGCACCGGCAATGACTTCGCGAATGCGCTGAACGGCAACTCCGGCGCGAATGTCCTCGTCGGCAATGGCGGCGACGACTCGCTGAGCGGCGGCCTCGGCAACGACACGCTGGACGGCGGCGATGGCGCCGATGTGCTGAACGGCGGCGCCGGCAACGACTTCCTCAACGGCGGCCTCGGGGCGGACATCCTGATCGGTGGCGCCGGTCAGGACATCTTCCGCTTCAATACGGCGCTCGGCACCACCGATACGCTCACCGGCTTCAAGGCGGCCGATGACACGATCGAGATCGACAACGCGATCATGACAGCGCTGACCACGACCGGAGCCCTCGCATCCGGCAACTTCGCCGCCAACGCCTCCGGCACCGCGCAGGACGCCGACGACTTCATCGTCTACAACAAGACCACCGGCGTGGTGTCCTACGATGCGGATGGCAATGGTGCGGGCGGAGCGGTGGCGTTTGCCGCACTGACCGGCGCGCTGACGCTCACCAGCGCGGATTTCCTGGTGATCTGAGAGCGCCCGCCGATGCGTCCGACCCGGACTCCAGATGCCCGGGTCGGACGAAACGATTTGCCCCGAGCCGCGACCCTAGAGGGGCTGAACCCGTTCGCAGCCGGCGGGAAGCTTGTTCGGGGCCTCGGCGTAGAGCACGCGCGGCGCGTAGCCCGGGCAGCCATGCCCCGCGAGCCGGTGGCCCGGCAACCTAGTGGTCTGTGTCGGGAGTGGGGGAAGCGCACCGGCGACGGCGGCCACGTCGGCCGATCCGACCAATGGCGCGGCGGCGGGAATGCTTGCTGCCACCGGAGTCTTGCTCGTCGCACGCGCCTCCGCCCCCGGGACCGGCACCACGAGCTGACATCCGGCCGGGAGCTTTTGCTGCGACTCCGAGTAGAGGGTCTGCGGCGCGAAACCCGGGCAGCCATATCCCGCGACCCGGTGTCCCGGGAGTTGCGACGTCTGGGTCGGCACCGCCTCCGCCGCGACCGGGGCAGCCGGTGGCGCGGCGCTCACGGCTGTGGGAAGCGCGGCAACCGACGTGGCTGCTGCAGGCGCTGCCGCAGCCGGCACGGGCGTCGGAGCAACTGCGGCCGCCGCTAGCTGCGTAGCGCCCTCCCCCTTCCACTCCGGTCTGAGCGTCTGGCCCGACGCCTTCTTGGCGCGCGCATCGGCCACGGCGTACCGCACCGTCGCCACGCGCTCCGGCGACCGGGGATGGGTGGACCAGAGCGACATGGCACCGTTCGCACCGCCGGTATTGCCACCCTCGCGGCGCGCGAAAAGAAGCGACCCCTTCTCGGCATCATATCCGGCGGCCTCGGCGATGTAGGCGCCGAGCATGTCGGCTTCCAGCTCGTAGGTCTGGCTGTATGCCATCCCGCCGAATGCGGCGCCGATGTTCATGGCGTTCTCGATGTTTTGCCGCGCCTGGTACTGGGTCTGGTAAGTGCCTGCACCGGCGTAGGCGGCGGCGGCCCCAAGGATGAGTGCGCCGGCGAGCTGTTGCTGCTCATGTTTCTCAAGGTGTCGCGCGATGTGATGCCCGGCCTCGTGCCCCATGACGAACGCGACCTCGTCGTCATTCTTCGTGCCCTGAAGCAGAGCACCGGTGACGATGATGAGCGGGCCGTCAGAGTTCACTGTCTGGAAAGCATTGGCGGGAGAGCGCGGATCGAGATCAACACGGATCGCCAGATCGCAGTCCCGCTCAGGCGTCTCCCGGCGGCACGCCGCCTCCGCATAGGGCTCGATGCGCTGCGCCACCCGGTCGAAACGATCAACGGCTTCAAAAATCCCGACTGGCTGCACGGGCGCGGCGCTTTCGCGCGCGATGACGCTGTTGGCTCTTACCAGCTCGGCCTCTGCCAAAGCAGGCATCTGGTAGGCGGTGCCACAGGCAGAAAGAAACCCAAGAGCAGAAATCACGACGTACTTAATAGATGTTCGCATCGCCGCACCCCGATTCTTTCAGACGAGCATTACGAGTTCCTTTGATTCCATCAAGAAGTCTGACAACTGCCTTATTCCATGGCGGCGCGCGGCATCCGAAGCCCGCTTCTTGTCGCCCTGCACCGCACGCGGCGTCAGACCGCTGCCAGATGACCGTTGCCAACCTGTCGCAGCGGCAGGGTGAGATCGAGCGGGCCGGCGTCGGGGATCGGCGGCCTTGGCGCGTCCGGGTCCGGCACCGGGGCGGCGGCGAGCAGGCGGCGGGTATAGGGATGGCTCGGGTTGCCGAAGACGTCCCCGCGCATGCCGATCTCGACGATCCGGCCCCCGACCATCACCGCGACGCGGCGGCTGATCTGCTCGACCACCGCGAGGTCGTGCGAGATGAAGAGGTACGCGAGGCCGAGCGTCTCCTGAAGCTCGGCCAGCAAGGCAAGGATATGCGCCTTCACCGAGACATCGAGCGCCGAGACGCTTTCGTCCGCCACGATCAGCCGGGGCTCCAGCGCCAGCGCCCTCGCGATGCAGATCCGCTGCCGCTGCCCGCCGGAGAATTCGTGCGGGTGGCGCCGCATGTGCTCCGGGGCAAGGCCGACCCGGGTGAAGAGCGCGGCAACCCGGTCGTGCCGCTCCGAGCCGTCGGCGATCCGGTGGATCGCCAGCGGCTCGCCGACGAGTTCCCCCACGGTCATGCGCGGATCGAGCGAAGCGTAAGGGTCCTGAAACACCATCTGGACCTCGCGCAGCACCGGACGCATCGCGGCGCCGCTCAGCCCCCGCGTCGGCCGGCCCATCACCCGCACCTCGCCCTCCCACGGCACGAGGTTCAGCAGCGCCCGCCCGGTCGTCGACTTGCCACAGCCGGATTCGCCGACGAGCGCCAGCGTCTCGCCCGCCCCGACGCTGAAGCTGAGGCCGTTGACCGCGCTCACCCGCTCCCGCCGGAAGAGCCCGCCGCGCACGGTGTAGGCGACGGTCAGGTCCTTCACCTCGCAGACGGGATCACCCTGCCCCGGCTGCTGCCCGACCTCATCCCCGGCCGTCCCGAGGCGCGGCACTGCGGCGAGGAGCTCGCGGGTGTAGTCGGCCGCAGGCGCTGCGAAGAGCTGCCGCACCGGGGCCTCCTCGACCTTTCGTCCGTGGCGGAGCACCAGCACCCGCGTCGCCATCTCGGCGACGACACCCATGTCGTGGGTGATGAGGATGATCGCGACGCCGGTCCGCGCCTGCAGGTCGCGCAGCAGCGCAAGGATCTGCGCCTGCACCGTCACGTCGAGCGCCGTGGTCGGCTCGTCGGCGATGAGGAGCTTCGGCCGCCCGGCGAGCGCCATGGCGATCATCACCCGTTGCCGCTGCCCGCCGGAAAGTTCGTGCGGGTACTGCCGGAGGCGTCGCGCGGGCTCGGGGATCCGCACCTCGCCCAGCAGTTCGAGCGCCCGCTGGCCGGGATGGGCGTCGGGGTCGTGGGCGCGGATCGCCTCCTCGAGCTGGCTTCCGATGCGCATCACCGGGTTCAGCGAGGTCATCGGCTCCTGAAAGATCATCGCGATCTCGCCGCCGCGCAGGCGCCGCATCGCGTGCTCGGGCAGCGTCATGAGATCGGTCCCGCGCCAGAGCGCCCGCCCGGCCGCCACCCGCACGTTGGCTCCGGGCAGGAGACCCATGAGCGTCAGCGCGGTCAGCGACTTCCCCGACCCGCTTTCGCCGGCAATCGTCAGCGTCTCGCCCGGCGCGACGCTGAAGGAGAGATCCTCCACCACGCGCCGCACACCCTCCTCGCCGCGGATCTCCACGGCGAGGCCTTCCACCGACAACAGCGCCTCGCTCACGCGAAGATGGCCCGGGGCATGTAGAACGACACCACCCAGTTCGGGACGTCGACGATGCACGAGATGCGCAGGTCGCCCGCCACCGAGCAGAGCATGTAAGCATCGACCGGGCTCATCCCCTCGCGCGCCGACAGCAGGTCGATCATGCCCGACAGCGCATCCCGCGCGCCGGACATGAGATCCGGCCCGATCCCGGTCGTGACGTCGTAACCGGCGGAATCATTGTGGCGCGTCACCGGGCCCGGCGTCTGGAAGCGCGGGAACTTCAGGTTCGCCGCCTTCTCGAGCTCGAAGGTCAGCGTCACCGCCATCGCGCTCTCGATCGCCGTGCCGCAGACCTCTCCGTCGCCTTGCGCCGCGTGGGTGTCGCCGACCGAGAAGAGCCCGCCCGCCACCTCGACCGGCAGCCAGAGGACGCTGCCCTTCGCCAGGTCGCGCACGTCGAGGTTGCCCCCGACGCGGCGAGGCGGCACCACGGAGTGCAGGCCGGGCTCCGCCGGCGCGAGGCCGATCGTGCCGGTAAAGGGCTTCAGCGGCACCCTCGCTCCCGGCCCGTAGAGCGCAGGGGTCGCGGCGTCATAGGTCCACATGTGCAGGGCCGGCTCGCTGAACTGGTCGGCCAGCAGCCCGAAGCCCGGGATGTTCGCGGTCCAGCCCACGCCCGAGGGCTCGAAGTCACCGATGGTGATCTTCAGCGCGTCGCCGGGCTCGGCTCCGTCCACGAAGATCGGGCCGGTGACCGGATTCACCGTACTGAAGTCGAGCGTCGCCACGTCGGCGGCGATGCTTCCCGGAGAGAAGTGGCCGTTCGCCGCGTCGTTGCACTCGAAGCGCAGCGTCGTGCCGGGCGCGATCGTCTCGACCGGCGCAATGGAGTTGTCCCAGCCGTAGTGCTTGTGCCGGGCGTGAATGGTGTGGTGGTTGTTATTGCACATCGGTGGCCCACACATGGTCATAAGCGATGGGAATATGCACCGGATCGACGAAAAGCGCATCCTCGCCGCCGATCCGGGGCGAGTGCATCGTGAACCGCTGCTCGTTGAAGATCGGCGCCCAGGGCGCGTCCTTCATGATGTCGACGAAGATGCTGCTCCACGCCGCCTCGCGCTCCGCCTGCTTCGCGGGATCGACCATCGCGTCGGCCGCGACGGCGCGCTTCTCGATGTCCTCGTTGCAGTACCAGGACCAGTTCCAGCCGCCCGCCACCGCGCCGCCACAGCCGAGGATCGGCCCGTAGAAGTTCGACGGATCGGGGAAGTCCGCGATCCAGCCCATGCCGCCCGACCAGATCATCGGCGCGCCCTGCTTCTCGCCGCCGGCCGCGATCACGTTCGCCTGCGCCAGCGACTGGATGTTCGCCTTGATGCCGATCTCCGAGAGGTCCTGCTGGATCGCCTGCGCAATCCGCGGGTTCGGGTCGGTGTTGTAGACGAAGAGCTCGGTCTCGAAGCCATCGGCGTGACCGGCCTCGGCCAGCAGCTTCTTCGCCCCCTCGGGATCGAAGGGATAGCCCTCGTAGTCCTTCGCATAGCCCGGCATCGACGGCGGCAGCGGCTGGTTCGCCGGCACCGCCCGGCCGTTGATGATCTGGACGATGCGGTCCTTGTTGATCGCCATGTTGACCGCCTGCCGCACGCGGACATCATCGAACGGCGGCATGGTAACGTTCATGGTCACGTAACCGGTCTGGAGTTGGCCACCCTCGACGATCCGCGCGTCACCCGGGTTGGCCTTCACCTGGAGGAACTGCGCCGGCGGGATGCCGTCGCCGAGAACATCGACCTCGCCGCGCTGGAGCCGCAGCAGGGCGACGTTCGGCTCCTGACCGATCTCGAAGCTGATCGTGTCGAGCTTTGGCACGCCCGCCTTCCAGTGGTCGGGGTTGCGCTCGAAGACCACGCGCTGGCCGAGCGTCCATTCGGCGAGCCGGAACGCGCCGGTGCCGACCGGGTGGCGGCCGAAATCGGGGCCGAATTCCTCGACCGCTTCCTTCGGCACCACATGGCTGAAGTTCAGCGCCATCTTGTGCAGGAAGGTGGCGTCGGGCTGCGACAGGGTGAACTCCACGGTGAGCGGGTCGATGACCCGGATCCCGGAGAGCTCCGCCGCCGCGCCGGACTGAAGCTCATCGAAGCCCTTGATCGTCGAGAAGAAGCCCGCCCCCGGCGACTGGGTCTCGGGTCTCACCACCCGCTCGATCGAGTACTTCACATCCTCGGCCACCAGTTCGCGGCCGTTGTGAAACTTCACGCCCGGCCGGAGCTTGAAGGTAAAGACCGTGCCGTCGGGCGAGATCCCGAAGCTCTCGGCGAGGTCGGGCGTGAGCGTGGTCGTGCCGGGCTCATAGTCCATCAGGCCGTCGAACAGGCTCTTGATCATCGACCAGTTCTGCCAGTCGTAGCCGATCGCCGGATCAAGGGTCGAGACGTCGTCCTTGTAGGTGACGATCATCTCGCCGCCTTGCTTCACATCCGTCTGGGCCGCCGCCGCCGAGGCGAGCGCCAGAAGCCCCACACCGGCGGCGAGGGCAGCGAGCGTTTTTCGCATTGTTGTTCTCCCTGTTGTTGTCAGCGCAACTTTATCCGCGGGTCGATGAGCGGCGCCACCAGATCGGCGAGCAGGTTGCCGAGCACGATGAAGCCGGCGGAGACCAGCGTCACGCCCATGATGATCGGGATGTCGACCCGCTGGATCGCCTGCCACGTCAACTGCCCGACCCCGGGCCAGCCGAAGACGCTCTCCACCACGACGATGCCGCTCATGAAGATGCCGATGTCGATGCCGACCATGGCGATGATCGGCAGGATCGCGTTCGGCAGGGCATGGCGAAACAGCACCCGGCTCCGCGCCAGACCCTTGGCGCGCGCCGTGCGCACGAAATCCTGCGCCAGCACGTCGATGAGCGACGACCGCATGATCCGCCCGTACCAGCCCGCGCCGATCAGCCCGAGCGTGAGCGCCGGCAGCACCGCATGCCAGATCGTGCCGTAGCCGCCGATCGGGAACCAGCCGAGCTGGACCGCGAAGACGTAGAGCAGCAGGATCCCGACGACGAACTGCGGCGCCGAGACGAAGACGAACGCGGTCACCATCAGCGCCTGATCGGTCGGCCGCCCGCGCCGGACGGCGGCGGCAATCCCCATGCCGAGCCCGATGACGAGCTCCGCCACGATGCCCGCCGCCATCAGGATGAGGCTTGCGGGCAAGCGCGAGGCGATGAGTTCGGAGACCTCGGCGCGCTGGAGGTACGAGCGCCCGAGATCGCCCCGCAGCAGTCCGGAGGCATAGCGGCCGTACTGGACGAGCAGCGGCTGGTCGAGCCCGAGCTGCGCGCGGATGTTCTCGACCGTCTGCGCCGAGGCGCTGCGCCCGGCGATCTGCCGCGCCGGGTCGGCTGGCAGCAGGTAGAGCAGAAGGAACGTCACGACACTGATGCCGAAGAGGATCAGCACCGCCGCCCCGAGGCGCCGCGCGACGTAGACCATCACCCGCGCCCCTTCTGCATCGGGTCGAGCAGGTCGCGCAGCCCGTCGCCCACCAGATTGAAGGAGAGCGCCAGCAGCACGATGCAGATGCCGGGAAAGAACACGAGCCACGGCGCCGACTGGAAGTAGGTCTGGTTCTCGAAGATGATGTTGCCCCACGAGGCTGTCGGCGGCTGTACCCCGATGCCGAGGAAGGACAGCGTCGCCTCGAGCAGCACCGTTGTCGAGATGCCGAGGGTCGCCCAGACGATGATCGTGGGGACGACATGCGGCAGGATGTGGTGCCAGAGGATGCGCCCGTCCGAGGCGCCAAGCGCACGCACGGAGACGACGAATTCACGCTCCGACAGGGCCGAGGTCTGGGTGTAGAGCACCCGCGCCACCTGCACCCAGTTCACCATCGCGATGACCAGCGCCACGATCCAGAGGCTCGGATGGAATATCGCCGCGAGCACGATCGCCAGCAGCAGCGCGGGGAAGGCCATCATGAGGTCGGTGAAGCCCATGAGCGCGGTTCCGATCCAGCCGCGGAAATAGCCGGCGGTGATCCCGACGACCGCCCCGATCAGGACCGCGATGCCGTTCGCGACGATGCCGATGATGAGCGACGTCCGCGCGCCGTAGAGCAGGCGCGAGAGCAGATCCCTGCCGAGAAGGTCGGTCCCGAGCAGGTAGGCACCGCCCGGCGGCAGCGGCGCGCCCTCAAGGGTCAGCCCGTCGAACATCTGCGCATTGGGATCATACGGCGCGAGCACCGGCGCGAGGACGGCGGCGAGAACCGCCGCGAGGATCACGAGAAGGCCGAGCAGCACGGCGGGGCGGCCCCGCACCATGCGCGCGAGAGAGCTTCGGGAACGAGCACCCGCCAACACCTGTCACCTGCCTCCCCGATGCGTTCACTGGACACTGTGATGGCGCAAGGGGATGAACCCGCCCGCGTCGCCAGCGCGCAGTGTAGACACCGCGGACCCCAAGGCCAGCCCAAGCGCTGCCCGCGACCGAGCCTCGCTCGTAAAATTGGCAGATTTGGCACAATCCCGCCGACCGAGCCGGTGCGATGACCCCGGTCTTGCCTGCCCGGGCGCAAGGCGCTGCCCCCGCTCCCGGAACGCAAACTGCCGCCGGCGCATCGCGCCGGCGGCAGGCTTTCTCTCGACGCCTCGGAGCGCCTCCGAGGTTCAGCTCCGGTGGTGCACTTCCTGCAGCCCGTAGACCGGCGTCGGCAGGCCCTCCATCCGGGCCTTCACCTGCAGCGACAGGTACTGCGAGTAGTGCCGCGACTGGTGCAGGTTGCCGCCATGGAACCACAGCGCCTCGACCTGCGTCGGCTTCCACATGTTGCGCTGCTCGCCTTCCCACGGGCCGGGATCCTTGGGGGTGTCGGAGCCGAGGCCCCAGACCTTGCCAACCCGGTCCGCGACCTCCTGACTGATGAGATCCGCCGCCCAGCCGTTCATCGAGCCGTAGCCCGTGGCATAGACGACCAGATCCGCCGGCAGTTCGGTCCCGTCGTCGAGCACCACGCCGGTCTCGCTCAGCCGCTCGACCCCCTTGCCGGAGACGAGCTTGATCGAGCCGTCGATGACGAGGTCACAGGCGCCCACGTCGATGTAGTAGCCCGAGCCGCGCCGAAGGTACTTCATGAAGAGCCCGGAGCCGTCCGCGCCCCAGTCGAGCATGAAGCCGCGCTCTTCCAGCTTGCGGTAGAACTCCGCGTCACGCTCCTTCATCTGCTCGTAGAGCGGGATCTGGAACTCGTGCATGATGTGGTAGGGCAGCGAGGCGAAGATCAGGTCGGCCTTGCGCGTGGTGACGCCGTTCGCCACCGCCTGCTCGGAGTAGAGCCCGCCAAGGCCGATATCCATAAGCGTGTCGGAGCGGACGATGTGCGTCGAGGAACGCTGCAACATCGTCACGTCCGCGCCCCCCTCCCAGAGCGCCGCGCAGATGTCGTGCGCGGAGTTGTTGGAGCCGATCACGACGACCTTCTTGTCGCGGTAGGCGTCGGGCCCGGGGTGCTGCGAGGAGTGCTGCTGCTCGCCCTTGAAGACGTCCTGACCCGGGAAGACCGGCACGTTCGCCTTGCCGGACATGCCGGTGGCAAGGATGAGCTGCTTCGGGCGCAGCACGACCTCCTCGCCGTCGCGGTCGACCGTGACGACCCACTCCTTCGCCGCCTCGTCCCACTCGGCGGACTTCGCGGTGGTGGAGCTCCAGTAGTTGAGTTCCATCACCTTGGTGTACATCTCCAGCCAGTCGCCGATCTTGTCCTTCGGCGCGAAGACCGGCCAGGTGTCCGGGAACGGCAGGTAGGGCATGTGGTCATACCAGACCGGATCATGCAGGCAGAGCGACTTGTAGCGGTTGCGCCACTGGTCGCCCGGCCGCGGATGCCGGTCGACGATGATCGTCGGCACACCGAGCTGGCGCAGGCGCGCGCCGAGCCCGATGCCGCCCTGCCCGCCGCCGATGATGAGCGCGTAGGGCTGGGTCGTGTAGCCGAGCTCGGCCGCCTCCTGCTCGCGGCCCTCCTTCCACGTCTTGCGGTCGGGATCGTGGCCGTGCTCCGCCCCCATCGGACGGCGCAGGCCCTTCGGCTCCTCGAAGCCCTTCAGTTCGGCAAGAGTGGTGAGAAGCGTCCAGATCCGCCCGTCCTTCAAGCGGATCTGGCCATAGCCGCGACCCGTCGCCGTCTCGAACTCGATCCAGCCCTCCGTCACGTCGCCGTTCGCCGTCACCGTCTCGGCCGGGTCGATACGCAGGCCCGTCGGCTTGACCGAGGCGAGCTGGCTCTCCAGCATCGCCCGGATCGCCTCGGGCCCTTCCATCGTCCGGATGTTCCAGGTGAAGGCAACGAGGTCGCGCCAGTAGCTGTCGGTCTGGAACAGCTCCGCCGCAGCCGCGGCGTCGCCACGTTCCAGCGCATCGCCGAGGCGGTCGAGGACCTCCTCCAGCCTTGCACCAGGGGTTTCATCGAGCATGAGACTTCCTCCGGGTCACTTGTTGAGTATCGGCTAGGGGTGGCGCGATCAGCCGAGGTCGATCAGGATCTTCAGCTGGGTGCCGGCGGGGTCGAGCAACACATCAAAGCCGTCGGACACCGCATTCTCAAGCCTGATCCGCTTGGTCACTACCTTGGCCGCGGGCATCTGGCCCGTCGCGATCATGCGGATGACGCGCGGCCAGTAGTGCGTCGGGTAGGCCCAGGAGCCGCGGATATCGACGTCCTTGAAGGTGACGCTGAACCAGTCCAGCGGATTGTCGTGCGGATGCAGGCCGGTCTGCACCACCACGCCCTGCTTGCGCACCGCGTCGAGGCAGGCCTTGAGCGCGTGCTCGTTGCCGACGCACTCGATCGCCACGTCGCAGCCGACGTTGCCCTCCGTCGCCGCCCGGATCGCCGCGCCGACGTCGTCGCGGGTCGGGTTCAGCGTGACGATGCCGGGCAGCATCTCGCGCATCATGGCGAGCCGGGTGTCATTGATGTCCGACACGAAGAGCTGCGCCGCCCCCGCCGCCCGCGCGGCGAGCAGTGTCAGCGCGCCGATCGGACCGGCACCCGTCACAAGCACGCTCGAACCCGCGCTCACCCCGCCCCGGTCGCAGGCGTAGACCGCGACCGCCGCCGGCTCGACCAGTGCCGCCTCCTCGTCGGAAAGGCCGGCCGGGATCACCGCGACGTTGTAGTCGTTGACGAGCGACCACTCGGCCATGCCGCCGGAGTGCCACGACAGCCCGACGAGGGCGAGTTCCGGCGACAGGTGGAAGAGCCCGCGGTCGGCGAAGTAGTCGCCCGACCGCGGCATCAGCAGCGGCTGGACCGAGACACGGTCGCCCGGCTTCACCCCGGTGACGCCCTCGCCCACCGCCTCGACGACGCCGCCGAACTCGTGGCCGAGCACCTGTGCCCCGTGGGCGCCGGTGAAGGGATGCGGCTCCTTCGGGATGAAGATCGGCCCGTAGGCGTATTCGTGCAGGTCGGTGCCGCAGATCCCGACGAAGCGGTTGCGGATCAGCACCTGCCCCGGCCCGGGCTTGCCCGGCTTCGCGATGTCCTCGACCCGCAGGTCCTTGGCCGCGTGGAAGCGCAGCGCCTTCATCGTTTCGGTCTCCGACGCGTCGCGCGTCATGGTTGCGCTCTCAGTCGACATCTTCCCAGCTCCCTGAAGTCTTCTGACCGGCCCAGAGGTACGGGCGATCAAGGCCAAATCCGAAAAGCAGCGCGATCACGAAGGACCAGTGCGTGCCCATGTAGGCGTAGGTGAGGGCCTCGTTCATGTCGGTGAAGACCGAGCCGACGAGGCTTGCGAGAAAGGCGGTGACGAGCGTTGTCACGGCCGCGCAGAACAGACAGGCGAGAATGCCGCCCCACGGCATGGGGATGCGCGTGAAGGGCCAGTTCCGCAGCTGGATCAGCAGCGCATAGGAGACCGAGCAGGCCACCATGAACCAGAGGAGCCAGCGCGGGTCGGAAAAGTAGCCGAGCGTCCAGAACGTCCCCACCCCCGGCAGTGCGGCATCCCAGAAGCCGAATTGCGAGCTCAGGGTGAGAAAGCCGAGCACGATCAGGAACAGGATGCCGATCTGCGCCAGCGCCTTGCCGGGCTGCGTCATGCGCCGCGTCAGATAGGCAAGCAGTCCTGAAGCCGATCCCATCTCGATAAACGGAAACCACCACGCCGGGATCCATCGGATGGTGGAATGAGTGACCGCGTAGGTGAGAAACGCGATCATCACGAGGAGGATGAAGAACTGCCGCTGCGGCGGCATCCCCGCGACGAGCCAGTTCTCCCCGGCGAAGGAAAAGAAGGCAATGAAGAAGAAGATGCACCCGATGATCGGGAACACCCAGTCCGCGTCCAGCCCGGCCCAGTAGATGCCCTTGGACGACAGCCAGCCCACGACCCATGCGGCCGCCAGCGTGACGAGGCCGCGCGTCGTCGGGTCCTCGATCCGGTGGAACGGAAAGCCGCCGCTCACCACGCTCAGCAGGACCCACCAGAGGGCCATGAGCTGCCACGTGACGTTGTCGAGCCAGTACATTTCGCCAATCGTCTCGCCGGTCCACGGACCGATGGGAGCCGCCCTGACGATCAGGTTCACGAGAAAGCAGGAGGCGATGGCGAGCCCGTAGATCAGGCCGAGCCCGCCGAGCGAGCTTGGCAGCCGTGCAGGCGCCACCTCGACCGCTGTTGATTGCATTTCCTCACCCTGTTGTTGTCTGCCGGTCCGGTGCGGACCGGCGCTTTTTGAAGCGGAAAGGGAGTCAGACGAAGACCATGCCGCCGTCGACCACCAGGCTCTGGCCGGTCATGTAGTCGGAGGCAGGGGACGCGAGGAAAACCGCGACCCCGGCGAGGTCGTCGGCGGCCGAGGGGCGCCCGAGCAGGATGCCGGCGGAGAACGTCTCGAAGGCCTCGCCGTCGCGGCCCGTCAGGCCCTCGTCCTTGAAGCCCTTGTCGATGACCTTCCACATCTCGGTGGCGACGACGCCCGGACAGATGCAGTTGGCGCTGATGCCGTCCTTGCCGAAGGCCCGCGCCGCCGCCTGGGTGAGGGCCACCACGCCGAACTTCGAGGCGCAGTAGTGGGCGAGCGGCTCGTAGCCCTGCTTGCCGGCGATCGAGGCGGTGTTGACGATCCGGCCGCCGAAGCCGGTCGCGTCCTTGCCCTGCGACTGGAACTGCTTCACCGCCTCCTGCATGCCGATGAGCACGCCGAGACCGTTGACGTCCATCACCCGGCGCCAATCCTCCTCGGTGATCGCGAGGAACGGCCGGGTCTGGGCGATCCCGGCATTGTTGAAGATGACGTCGAGACGCCCGTGGGCCGCGACCGCCGCGGCGATCATCGCCTGCACGGCCGCCCGGCTCGTGACGTCGGCCTCCACGGCGATCGCCTTGCCGCCGTCGGCGCGGATTTCCGCCGCGACCGCCTCGGCGGTCGAGCCGTCGATGTCGGCAATGGTGAGCCGGCCTCCGGCCGCGGCCATGGCCTTCGCCATCGCCGCGCCGATGCCGCGCCCGGCACCCGTCACGATCACCGATCGCCCGTTCAACGCTTCCGTCATTGTCTTCCTCCCTGTCGGCGTTGCTTGCCTCTGCCTTCTGCGTTGCAAGCCGCGTGCCATGATATATCATATTGAAAACACGGCCCGCGGCGTGCGACGGCGTGGTGCGTCGCGTGGTGTGGCGCCACAGGTGTGGCGCCACACCACGGGCGCTTTGCCCGCCCTCGGGCCCTCGTGCTAGTGTGGCGGCAAAACACAAAAGATGTCGGGAGGAACGTACAGGATGGCGGCTGCCATGGAGCACATCCGCGAGGTCGAGAACGTCGCCCTCGGGCGGGCCTCGAAGCGCGATCCCTGGGTCGTGCAGTCGTGGCTGCGCTGCATCAACGAGCACCGGCTCGACCCGACACGGGCCTGCGAGGCGTTCATCCTGTCGGAAACCGAACTCCGGTTTCACCGGCAGCAGTCGGAGGAACTGATCTCCATCGCGCGTTCGGGGCTCGAAGGGCTCTACACCCAGATGGCCGGGCAGAACTACGTCCTGCTGCTCGGTGACAGCGCCGGCGTGGCGGTCGAATTCCTCGGCGACCCGAACTTTGACCACCGCCTGCGCAAGGCGGGGCTCTACCTCGGCGCGGAATGGTCGGAGCCAAGGGCGGGCACCTGCGCGATCGGCGCCTGCATCGCCACGGGCGAGGCGCTGACCATCCACCAGACCGACCATTTCGACGTGACCCACACGCCGCTCTCCTGCACCGCGGCGCCGATCTACGACACGCGCGGCGAGTTCGCGGCGGTGCTCGACATCTCGCTGCTCTCCTCGCCGATCGCCAAGGCCAGCCAGAACCTCGCGCTGCACATGGTCGCGGCGACAGTGCGGCGGATCGAGCTCGCGAACCTGATGGCCCAGACCCGGCACGAGTGGGTGCTGCGCTTTTCGCGCTCGCCCGACTTTCTCGACGTGGACCCGGAGGCCGGCGTCTCGCTCGACGGCTCGGGGCGCGTCATCGGCATGACCCACCGCGGCGCGCAGATCCTCGCCCGCGCCGCCGGGGTCAGCTGGCGGCGGCCGGAACTGCTGATCGGCCAGCCGCTCGGCCGGTTCTTCGAGCTTGGCGTCGACGACCTCGGCGAACTGACGCGGCAGCGTCCGACCCATGACCGCACCGTGGTCGCCCGCGACGGGAACCGGCTTTTCGCCCACGCCATCGAGCCGCAGCTTCGCCGGACCCGCCGGGCGCCCGCGCCGGCTCCGGTTGCCAGAGGCGCCCTCGCCCGGCTCGGCGCCGGCGACCGACAGATTGCCGCCCTGCAGGCGAAGGCCGCGAAACTGGCACCCACGGCGCTGCCGATCCTGATCCAGGGCGAGACCGGCACCGGCAAGGAATTTCTCGCCCGCGCGCTGCACGAGGCAAGCGGACGGCGCGGGCCGTTCGTGGCGATCAACTGTGCGGCGATCCCCGAGGCGCTGATCGAGGCCGAACTGTTCGGGCACGCCCCCGGCGCCTTCACCGGTGCCGCCCCCGGCGGGCGCAAGGGTCTGGTGGAGGAAGCTGCCGGCGGCACCCTCTTCCTCGACGAGATCGGTGACATGCCACTCGCCCTTCAGGCGCGGCTGCTGCGGGTGCTGGCCGAGGGCGAGGTAACGCCGATCGGGGCGCTCCGGCCGCGGCGCGTCGATCTGCGCGTGATCTCCGCCACGCACCGCGACCTGCCCGCCCAGGTCCGCGCCGGCACGTTGCGCGAAGATCTCTACTACCGGCTGTCGGCGGCAACCTTCGTCCTGCCGCCGCTTCGCGAACGCGAGGACTTCGACTGGCTGACCCAGCGCCTGCTCGACGGCCGTGCCCGCCTCTCGCCCAGCGCCAGCGCCAGCCTGCGCGCCCGGGACTGGCTCGGAAATCTCCGCGAACTCGGCAATGCCCTCGCGGTGGCGGTGGCGCTCTGCGAAGGCGGCGTCATCGAGCGCGCGGATCTGCCGCCGGAACCCGGCCAGACGCCCGCATTCGACGGCGAGGCCGAGGCTCTCCGCGCGGTTCTCGCCCGCTGCGGCGGCAACGTCTCGGAGGCCGCGCGCCAGATGCATGTGGACCGGACCACCGTCCACCGGCGAATGCGCCGTCTGGGCGTCGCTGCCCACTGAGGCCCGCGCGGAGACCCGCGCGCGCCGCGCCGTGCGGGCGAGTCCAGGCGGGTCTGAGTCGCGCCCGGCTGCTGTCCTGATCACCCGAGCGAGGCCGCATCGCGGAGATCACCATCTTAGATTGTAGTGAGTCCCGAAGAACAATCTAGGATTGTAACTCGATTTTATGTTATAACTACAAGATGTTAGCAGCTCCCCTCCCCGGGAAATGCGCATTCTGCATACATGTATCCTTTCACGGGAGCGCAGGGAGCTCCACGCTCGCTCCACGATTCAAAAGTGACTATTTGTTTATTCAGTTTGCAGTCGTCATGATGGTTCATAACCGGACGAGTCTCGGGAGAGGGCGCGGCCATGATGACGACGGATCACAGTCAGGCAGTGACGAAGGGCGAGGAGGCGCGAGCGTTCTTCCTGCTTGCGGTCGTGCTTTTCCCGGTGCTCAGCGTCGCCGTGGTGGGGGGCTATGGGTTCATCATCTGGATGTCCCAGCTCGTCTTCGGCCCGCCAGCCGGCTGAGGGGGGACGCAAGGTGCAATCCGACATCAGCACTCCCGTCTCGCGCCGCTCGCTCCTCGGACTGCCCGACGAGGCGCCCGGCCACATATCGAGCCTGATCGTGCGCTGCCGCCCCGAGAGCCTCGACACGGTCGCGGCGTGCATCGCGCGCCTCCGCATCGCCGAGGTCGCGATGGCCGCGACCTCAGGAAAGATCATCGTGACGCTCGAGACCCGCGACGAAGACGAGATCGTCGGAGCCATGGGGGCAATGGAAC
This sequence comes from Amaricoccus macauensis, assembly GCF_014201905.1. Lineage (GTDB taxonomy): Bacteria > Pseudomonadota > Alphaproteobacteria > Rhodobacterales > Rhodobacteraceae > Amaricoccus > Amaricoccus macauensis. Next base: position 386,683 of record NZ_JACHFM010000001.1, read on the forward strand.
GGATGCGCGGCGTCGTCAGCGTCGCGCTGGTCTTTCACCAGACGGACGCCTGAAGCCTTTGCGAAGGAGCCGAGCCATGAGCGGGATCACGCGACGGGACGTCATCAAGGCACAGGCTGTCGCCGCGGCGGCGGTGGCGGCGGGCCTGCCGGTGCCCGCCCTTGCCCAGAACCTGACCACGGACGCGGCTCTGACCGGCCTGCAATGGGCGAAGGCGCCCTGCCGGTTCTGCGGCACCGGCTGCTCGGTCATGGTCGCGACCAAGAACGGCCGGGTCGTCGCCACCCACGGCGACGCCGAGGCGGAGGTCAATCGCGGCCTGAACTGCGTGAAGGGCTACTTCCTGTCGAAGATCATGTACGGCAGCGACCGCCTGACGCAGCCGCTCCTGAGAAAGCGCGACGGCGTCTTCCACAAGGATGGCGAGTTCACCCCCGTCTCATGGGACGAGGCCTTCGACATCATGGAGGAGAAGTGGAAGGCCACCCTCAAGGCCAAGGGGCCCCAGGCGATCGGCCTCTTCGGCTCCGGCCAGTGGACAATCTGGGAGGGCTACGCCGCGCTCAAGCTGATGAAGGCGGGTTTCCGGTCGAACAACATCGACCCGAACGCCCGGCACTGCATGGCGAGCGCGGTGGCGGGCTTCATGCGGACGTTCGGCATCGACGAGCCCATGGGCTGCTACGATGACATCGAGTACGCCGACGCCTTCGTCCTCTGGGGCTCCAACATGGCGGAGATGCATCCGATCCTCTGGACCCGCATCACCGACCGGCGCTTCAGCTTCCCGCACGTCAAGGTGGCGGTGATGTCGCCCTACCGCACCCGCAGCTTCGATCTCGCCGACATCCCGGTGATCTTCAAGCCGCACAGCGATCTCTACATCCTGAACTACCTCGCCAACGAGATCATCCGCCGCGGCAAGGTGAACGAGGCGTTCGTCACCGATTTCGTGAACTTCAAGCGCGGCAACGCGAACATCGGCTATGGCCTCAGGCCCGAGGACCCGCGCGAGCAGGCCGCCGAGCACGCCCACGACGCCAACGACGCGCACCCGATCACCCTCGAGGAGTACGCCGAGTTCGTCGCGCCCTACACCCTCGAGAAGACGGTGGAGGTGAGCGGGGTGCCGGCGTCGACGCTCGAACAGCTTGTCGAGATCTATGCCGATCCCGACGTGAAGGTCCTGTCGTCCTGGACGATGGGGGTGAACCAGCACACCCGTGGCACCTGGGTGAACAATCTCATCTACAACCTGCATCTGCTGACGGGAAAGATCGCGACGCCCGGCAACTCGCCGTTCTCGCTGACCGGCCAGCCCTCGGCCTGCGGTACCGCTCGCGAGGTCGGGACGTTCTCCCATCGCCTGCCGGCGGACCTCCAGGTCGCGAACCCCGAGCACCGGGCCCACTCCGAAGAACTCTGGAAGATCCCCCCCGGCACCATTCCCGACTGGGTCGGCCGGCACGCGGTCGAGCACAACCGCGACCTGAAGGACGGCAAGATCAACGTCTACTGGACGCAGGTGACGAACAACATTCAGGCGGGGGCGAACCTGCTTGAGGAGGGGCTGCCAGGCTTCCGCAACCCGGAGAACTTCATCGTCGTCTCCGACGTCTACCCGACCGCGACCTGCGAGGCAGCCGATCTGATCCTGCCGACCGCCATGTGGGTCGAGAAGGAAGGTGCCTATGGCAACACCGAGCGCCGGACCCAGTTCTGGCGGCAGATGGTGAGCGCGCCGGGCGAGGCGAAATCGGACCTGTGGCAACTCGTCGAGTTTTCCAAGCGCTTCAAGGTGGAAGAGGTCTGGCCGCCGGAACTCATCACGCCGGAATATGCCGGCAAGACGCTCTTCGACGTGCTCTACGCCAACGGCCAGGTCGATGCCTTCGAGCGCAGCGACGAGGATCTGGTCTACGCCAATCAGGAGTCCGAGGCCTTCGGTTTCTACATCCAGAAGGGTCTCTTCGAGGAGTATGCGGGGTTCGGACGCGGGCACGGCCATGACCTCGCGCCGTTCGACCTCTACCACACGGTTCGCGGCCTGCGCTGGCCGGTGATCGACGGCAAGGAGACGCGATGGCGGTTCAACCGCGACCATGACCGCTATGCCGCAGGCGAGAAGGGCTTCAAGTTCTACGGCCACGCCGACGGCCGGGCGGTGATCTTCGCCCTGCCCTACGAGCCACCCGCGGAATCACCGGACGAGGAATATCCGTTCTGGCTCTCGACCGGCCGGGTGCTCGAGCACTGGCACTCGGGCTCGATGACCCAGCGCGTGCCGGAACTCTTTCGCGCGGTGCCGGACGCGGTCTGCTTCATGCATCCCGACGATGCCGCGGCGCTCAATGTCCGCCGCGGCTCGGCGGTCCGCATCGTCTCTCGACGCGGCACGATGGAGACACGGGTGGAAACCCGCGGGCGCACGACGCCGCCCAAGGGCCTTGTCTACGTGCCATGGTTCGACGCCCGCCAGCTCATCAACAAGGTGACCCTCGACGCCACCTGCCCCATCTCGAAGCAGACGGACTACAAGAAATGCGCCGTCCGCATCGAACCGGTTTGAGGTGAGCCATGTACAGGGCAGCCATCGCCACCCTCGTCCTCCTCACCGCCAGCGCAGCCTTCGCGGACGGCGGGCTCGTCACGCTCAGGGGGGAGACACCCCTCGACGTCTCGACGACTCCGCCGCCGATGCCGTCGGTCGTCAACACCGATATCCGCGAGGTGCGGGGCTGGCCGGAACAGCCGCCGGTCATCCCGCATCATATCGACAACTATCAGATCGACCTCAACGTCAACCGCTGCCTCACCTGTCACGGACGCACGGCGGTCGGGGCGAGTCAGGCGCCGATGATCTCCATCACCCACTTCATGGGCCGCGATGGCCAGGTCCTCGCCGCAGTGACGCCGCGACGCTTCTTCTGCACCCAGTGCCACGTCACCCAATCCGATGTGCGGCCGATCGTCGGCAATGACTTCAAGGACGTGGACGATGTCATCAAGGCGATGGGGAAGCCGTGATGTGGCGGCTGGTGCGACGTACATGGGCAGTCATGCGCCGACCGAGTGTCCATTTCAGCCTCGGGTTCCTGACGCTGGGCGGCTTCCTGATGGGCGTGGTTTTCTGGGGCGGCTTCAACACCGCGCTCGAAGCCACGAACACCGAGGCCTTCTGCATCAGCTGCCACGAGATGCGCGACAACGTCTTTCAGGAGCTGCGGCAGACCATCCACTACACCAACCGCTCGGGCGTCCGGGCGAGTTGCCCGGACTGTCATGTGCCGCACCGCTGGACCAACAAGATCGCCCGCAAGATGCAGGCATCGAAGGAGGTGTGGGGCAAGATCTTCGGGACGATCAGCACGCGCGAGAAGTTCCTCGCCCACCGGCTGACGCTTGCCCGGAACGAATGGGCGCGCCTCGAGGCGAACGACTCCCTCGAGTGCCGCAACTGCCACTCGGCGGAGTCGATGGACATCACCCGGCAAAGCTCGCGCGCTGTGCAGGCCCACGAGCGGTTCCTCTTCTCCGGCGAGCAGACCTGCATCGATTGCCACAAGGGCATCGCCCACCGCCTGCCCGACATGCGGGCGGCGGCGCTGCGCCCTGACCCGGCGGCAATGGGCGACGCCCGGCGCTTCCTCGCGGCCATGGAGGAGTGAGCAGGAGAGAATCCGACACCGTGAATGTGTCGAAAGGAATGGTGCAGGTGGTCTAGGGGTCGATCACCTGCACCGGCGGCCGGCGCGACCCGCCCCCCGGGTCGTGCCGGTCGTTTAGTTTCGGGAGCCATCTTCGCGCGGGATGAGAGCGCGCAGGACATGCCGACGCCGCTCCGTTCGGAATGGAGATGGCCGCGGGCGTGGCGACCTGTGCTCTCGCACTGAGTGGCGAGCTCCTGCAACATGCGCCCGAGCAGCTCAATGGCCTTCTGGCAAGGGAAACCGGGAAGAGCTGCCTCGCACACCTGCAACTCGCCGCCCAGCTTGCCGCCGTCACGGGCAAACCGGGGTGCCGCGCCGCCTCCTGACCGAGAGCGGGAAGTGAAGGCCCACGGCCGGGCCTCCCCTACTCACCCGGCACCGGCCGGACGTCATAGACCTAAAGCTGCACCCCCCGGGTGAGCGCGCCGTCGATCACGAGGTTCGTGCCGGTGGTGAACGACGAGGCGGGGCTCGAGAGGAACACCACGCCGCGGGCGATCTCCTCGGGCTTAGCCATGCGTCCCGTCGGGTTCAGCGCCAGCGACTGGGCGAAGAGCTCGGGGTTGCCGGTCTCGATCTGATGCCAGATGCCACCCTCGAAGTAGGTGTTCCCCGGCGAGACCGCGTTCGCCCGGATCCCCTTGCCGGCGAGGTTCACCGCGAGGGTGTGCATGTAGTGCACGAGAGCGGCCTTGTAGGCGCCGTAGGCGTAGCCGGTGAAATCGCTCTCCCGGCCCGAGACGCTCGATATCGCGAGGATCGACGGCGCCGCCGAGGCTTCGAGGAAGGGCATCGACGCCTCTACGAGCCGGACCGTGTGGATGAGATCGACGTCGAAACCCGCGCGCCATGCGGCCTCGTCAGTGCCGACCGCGAGCGCCGAGACGTTCGCAACCACCATGTCGATGCCGCCGAGCGCCGCCCCCGCGCCCGCGACCCAGCCCTCGAGCGCCGCCTTGTCCGCGACGTCGAGTGCGGTGCCGAAGGCGCGCACCCCCTTTGCCTCGACGGCCGCCACGGTCTCCGCGACCTCGGCGGCGCTGCGGGCGCAGAAGCCGACGTGGGCGCCCTCCTCCGCGAAAATTTCCACCACGCGCCGGCCGATGCCCTTGGTGCCACCGGTCACCAGCGCCACTTTCCCCTTCAGGCCAAGATCCATGTCCGACTCCCTCAGCCGAGGTACTTCTTGGCGATCGAGGCGCCGAGCGTGTACTTCGGGTCCACCATGTTGCCAACACGCACCTTGCCGCACATGGTCAGCAGCAGATAGGCCTCGTCCTCGCCGACCCCGAGTTCCGTTGCCACCCAGCGGACGAGCTCGCGATAGGCGATGCGGGCCGCGTCCTCCATCGGCCGGGCGCTGCCGATCGTCATGACGAAGTCGGCGGTCTCGAGCCGGGGCCAGCCGATCGTGTGGCCCTTGATGAGATCGATCTGGATTTCGACCGTCGCCGGCATCTCGAGGGCGACGCCGCAAAGCTCGCCATCGCCCTGCACCGCATGGCAGTCGCCGAGGTAGAGCAGCGCGCCCCTGGTGTTGACCGGCAGGTAGATGATCGACCCCGGCCCGACGTCGGGAAGGTCCATGTTGCCGCCGTAGTAGTCCGGCTGAAGCGAGCTGATCGCCTCGATCTCGGGGCTCGTGCCGATCGTGCCGATGAAGGGCTCGTAAGGCAGCGTGATCCTGTCGGACCAGTAGACGCCGTTCTCGTCGACTTTCAGCTTCTTCACCTTCTCCGGCAGCGGCGCGTTCAGGAGCGCGGTCTGGCCGGTGCCGACGAGGCCGCCGAACTCGGGCAGCAGGCAGGTGGTGCCGACCGGCTGGGGGCCGCGCGGCTTGATCGAGCGGATGTAGACGGCGAGGCAATCGCCCTTCTCGGCGCCCTCGACGGCGATGGGGCCGGTCTGGGGATTGAGGAAGGGGAAGGTCAGGATCTCCGTCGGCTTGTCGGTCTCCGACGTGATCTTGCCCTCGAAGGCGTCGTGGGTCTCGACGGTGACGACCGCGCCCGGAGCGACGGTGATCACCGGATCGACGTAAGGCCCGTAGACGTAGTGGAACTGTCCCTGATCCTCGATGGTGATGCTGTGCCGGGCGCCCTCCTTGCCCCCGGCAACGCCCTGCCGTGCCATCAGCGATTGCTCGATCCAGCCCATGTCGTTCTCCATTCCTTCAGAGCGCGAGGAAGCGCTTCACCACGTCGCGGGAGCGGATCTCCGATCCGTCGAGGCGTGCGACGACGCGCCCTTCGTTCACCACCACGATCCGCGCGCGAGACGATCCGGGCGAGGTTCTGCGCGACGAGAAGCATCGTCAGCCCGAGATCGGCATCGCGGCGCCGGAGCATCCGAGCCACTCCGCGAGAACAGGAGTCCGACAGGCTCTCGCATGCCCCACACGAACCCGTGCCGGGGCGCCATTGCCAAAGTCGAAGATGATCGTCGGTGCCGCGAACTCTCTCAGCGTCGGGATCGGGCGTTCGTGTGCCCCAAGGTGGGCAATGCGACCGGACCTGTCAAGCGTGGTCATTGTGCAGGATCCGGCTGTTTGCCAGCCGCCTGACGGCGTTGCCGCGAGCCGGTCGGCGCTCAGCCGGACGGGCGCTTCCGTCCCCGGAGCGGCGCGAGGAGCGTCACGGGAAGGATGCCGATCGCGACGATGATAAGCGCGGCGATTGCCGCGTCCTCATAGGTGCCGCGCGCCGCCTCGCCATAGAGGTGCGTCGCCAGCGTCTCGAAGTTCAGCGGCCGGAGCAGCAGCGTCGCGGGCAGTTCCTTGGCGCAGTCGATGAAGACGATGAGGCCGGCGGCGGTGATCGCCGGCCGGGTGATCGGCAGGTGGACATCGCGCAGGGTGCCGGCCTCGCTGCGGCCGAGGGTGCGCGCCGCGTGATCGAGCGACGGCGACACCGGCGCGAGGCCAGCCTCGATGCCGCCGGTGCCGATCGCGAGGAACCGCGCGGCATAGGCGTAGACGAGTGCCGCGCCCGAGCCGAGCATGAGGAGCCCGACGCTGGCACCGAAGAAGGTCTGGGCCGCTGCCGCGATCTGCCTGTCGGCCAGCGTGACGACCGGCAGGATCCCGATCGCCAGCACCGTGCCGGGGATGGCGTATCCGAGCGAGGCGACCCGGCTGGCGGATGCGGTCAGCCGCGACGGCCGGAGCCGCGCGGCGCCGGTGACCGCGACCGCGAGCACCACGACGACAAGTGTCGCCATGCCGGCGAAGAGCGCGGTGTTGATCGCCTCGCCGATCAGCCGCGGCGAAACCCCGGCGAAGCGGATGCGCTCCGCCGCCTCGTAGACGAGGTAGCTCGCGGGCGCGAGAAATCCCAGCGCGACCGGCACGCTGCAGGCGGCGACGGCGCCCGCCGCCGCCCAACCCCGAAGGCGCACCGGCACGAGCGGATGCCGCCGACCGCCCACCGCGAAGCGCTGGCGCCGACGCGCGGTGCGCTCGACGGCGACGAGCGCCACCACGACGGCCAGCATGGCAAGCGCGATCTGTGCGGCGCCGGGCAGGTCGGAGCGGCTGATCCATGTGGTGTAGACCGAGACCGTCAACGTCCGCACGCCGAGGAACTCGGCCGCGCCGATGTCGTTCATCGCCTCCATCAGCGCGAGCGCCGTCCCCGCCGCGATCGCCGGCCGCGCGAGCGGCAACGCCACGGCGACGAACGACGCCAGCGGCCCGCGTCCGAGCGTGCGCGCCGCAGCCAGCGGATCGCCCGACTGCATCAGGAAGACCGCGCGCACCGGCAGGTAGACATAGGGATAGAGCACGAGCCCGAGCAGCAGGATGCATCCGCCCATCGAGCGGATGTCGGGCAGCCGCAGGTCCCGTGGACTGGCGATGCCGAGCCACGCCCTGAGCGTGGTCTGCACCGGCCCGATCGGGTGCAGCAGGTCGAGATAGGCATAGGCGATGATGTAGGTCGGCACCGCGAGCGGCAGGAGCAACGCCCACTCGAAGATGCGCCGCCCGGGAAAGTCGCAGGCCGAGACCAGCCAGGCGGTGGTGACGCCGATGGCCGCGACCATGAGTCCGACGCCGGTCAGCAGGATCGCCGTATCGCGCACCGCCACCGGCAGCACGTTGCGGGCGAGATGCCCCCAGAGACCCTCGCTGCCCTGTGCGGCAACGAGGGCGAGCGACACGACAGGCAGAAGCACCAGACCGGCGATCGCGAGCGCGGCCAGTTCCCAGCGTCCCATGCGCGGGCCCCGACCCCGCGCGGTGGTGCCGGCCGCGTCAGAGCGGCCGGCGATCAGCCCCTGGTCAGTTATCGAACCCGACCTCTTCTGCGAGCTCGCTCGCCGCCTTCCGCTGGCGGGCGATCTCGGTGAGGTTCACTTCATCCGTCGAGAGTGTGCCAAGCTCGGCGATGATCGGATCGACACCGGCCGACGCCCGCACCGGGTACTCGAAGTTCGCCTCTGCGTACTCCTTCTGCGCCGCGTCGGAGACGAGGTATTCGAGAAGCTGCACCGCCTGCTCGCGGTTCGGCGCGTTCTTCGCGACCGCGGCACCGGAGACGTTCACCTGCGTGCCGCCGTCCTCGAAGGTGGGCAGGATGACCTTGATCGCCTTGGCCCACTCCTCCTGCTCCGGCCCGCCGGCACCGCTGCGCATCAGGCCGACGTAGTAGGAGTTGGCGATGCCGATGTCGCAGATGCCGCCCATGATGTCACGCGCCACGTCCCGGTCGCCGCCACCGGCCTTGCGGGCGAGGTTGTCCTTCACGCCGGTCAGCCAGGTCCGCGCGGCGTCTTCGCCGTGGTGGACGATGTAGGCCGCGGTCAGCGCCACGTTGTAGGGATGCTGGCCCGAACGGATGCAGACCTTGCCCTTCCAGGCCGGATCGGCGAGGTCCTCGTAATGGAACTCGGACAGGTCCAGATCCTTCTCGGCGTAGAGCACCCGGGCGCGCTGCGACAGCGCGAACCAGTTGCCGGCCTCGTCCCGCAGGTTCGCCGGGATCGCCTCGCTCAGGACGGCGGACTCGACGGGCTGGGTCAGGCCACGGTCGGTGAGATCGACGAGATTGCCGATGTCGACGGTCATCAGCACGTCGGCGAGCGAAGCCGTACCCTCCTGCTGGACCCGCTCGGCCAGACCTTCCTTGAGGAAGATCGTGTTCACCTTCACGCCGCTCGAGGCGGTGAACGAGTCGAGCAGCGGCTGGATCAGCCCGGGCTCGCGCGTGGTGTAGAGGTTGAGTTCCTGCGCCGCCACAGGCATCACCGCCCCTGCCCCGGCCAGCGTCCCGACGAGAATGGCGAGTTTCGAAGCGTGCATCGTGATTCCTCAGTTTGTTCCGCACCGCACCATCTGATACATGACGAAATAAGTAAACATTCGAATCAGCAGTCGACGACGGTGATCGCAGGGGAACGAGGCAGGCCGGACGGCCCGGTGCTCGAGGCAGAGGGTCTGGTGCGGCGCATTGGTGGCCGGCGCGTTGTCGACGAGGTGAGCCTCGCCGTCAGCCGGAGCGAAGTCCTGTGCCTGCTCGGACCTTCCGGCTGCGGCAAGTCCACGACCCTGCGGATGATCGCCGGTGTCGAGCGACCGGACGGCGGCCGGATCCGCCTCGACGGCGAGGAGGTGAGCGGACCGGACGGGTTCGTGCCGCCGGAGCGGCGCTCGGTCGGACTGATGTTTCAGGACTTCGCGCTGTTTCCCCACCTCGACATCGCCCGGAACGTCGCCTTCGGCCTCCGCGACCTGCCGCGTGCGGACCGGGAGCGCCGGGCGCTCGATCTTCTCGGGCGGGTCGGCCTGGCGGACCATGTCGGTCGCTACCCGCACGAGCTCTCGGGCGGTGAACAGCAGCGGGTGGCCCTCGCCCGCGCGCTGGCGCCGGGGCCGCGACTGATGCTGATGGATGAGCCGTTCTCGGGCCTCGACGACCGGCTGAGAGACGGCGTGCGCGACGCAACGATCAGTCTGCTTGCGGAAAGCGGTACCTCAGCCCTGCTGGTGACCCACGATCCCGGCGAGGCGATGCGCGTGGCGGACCGGATCGCGCTGCTGCGGGCGGGGCGCATCGTGCAGCTCGGCAGCCCGCGCGAACTCTACGAGCGGCCGTCCGATCGTCGGGTCGCCGAATTCTTTTCCGACGTCAACGTGTTCACCGGCACGGTTGCCGGATCGGAAGTCGAGACCGCCCTCGGGCGCTTCACCGCCCCCGGCCTCGCGGACGGCACCGCAGCCGAGGTCGTCGTTCGCCCGCACCACCTGCGCGTCACTGCCGGCGGCGACCCGAACCCTGGGGCCGGGGGCGCGGCGGTTCAGCTCGAGCGTATCCGGTTCATTGGCCGGGAAAGCCTGCTCGACCTCAGAACCGGCGGCGGGCTCCCCGTGCGCGCGGTGCTGCCCGGCGCCCTCTCGTTCGAGCCGGGCGCCCGGCTCTGGATCAGCGTGTCCCGCGACCACGCCTTTGTCTTCGACGCGGTGCCGCGGGACTGAGTGCAGGCAGGGAACAGCTTGCGGCAGACACGCAGCCGCCGATTGCTACAGGACTTTCGCCCATGGACCCAGCCACCGCCCTCTCCGCGCTGCACGCGCTGTCCGATCCGGTGAAAGCCGCCGGGATGGCCGACTATCACAAGGCGCCCCGACGCTACCTCGGGATCGCCCTGTCCGACATGGAGCCACTCGTCGCCGACTGGCGGTCCAGTGCCAGCGTCGCCGAGCGCGTGGCGCTTGCAGCAGGCCTCTGGGACAGCGACATCCACGAGGCCCGCATCGCCGCAGCCAAGCTGCTGACCCAGGCGCGGATCCGCGAGGATGAGGCGATGGTCTGGTCCGAGCTTCAGCGGTGGGTGAGCGAATTCGACGCCTGGGCGATCGCCGATCATACGTGCAAAGCGATCGAGCGTCGGCTTGTCGCCGAGCCTGCCCGGCTTGACGTGGTGGAGACCTGGACCGGTGATCCGGTGATGTGGGTCCGGCGGGCCGCCCTCGTCGCGACGCTGCCCTGGGCGAAGCTCACCCATCCCTCGGCGGAGGATCTTCTGGCCCGCGAGCGTATGCTCGGGTGGGCGGCGTCGATGGTTGCAGATCGGAACTGGTTTATCCAGAAGGCGATCGGCTGGTGGCTCCGCACCCTGTCGGTCCATGATGCCGGGCGGGTCCACGCATTCGTTGACGGTCCGGGTGTCAGCCTGAAGCCCTTCGCCCGACGTGAAGCACTGCGGCGGCTCCGGGACGGAACGCCTACGGTTCAGAGAACCTCATGAAGCGCCAGCCGGTGCAGGTCATCCTCGATCGAGAGGATGAGCCGGTTGCCGGGCGTATCGAAGTCCTCGTCCGCGCCGAGCGACAAGGCCTTCCATATGGCGAACTTGCTGCGCACGGCGCGCAGCGTGTAGGCGCTGGTGCATGTCGCCCGCTCTGCCACGGTCGTCTCGAGGACCTGCAGCGTCTCGATCTCCGCCGCCGCCGCGCAGGCCGCCTCCCAGGTCGGTTCAAGCTCGCTGGCCTTTTCCTCGAGGAGGTGGCCGATCAGCGACATGTAGGTACACAGTCTGTCGAGGTCGTCGGGGAGTGCCTCAGCGCCTTGCCTGAGGGCCAGGATCAGCTGCATATCCAGTTTGGGGTTGATGCACACTTCGCGCTCCCGGACAACGTTTCCGGCGGAATACCGCCGATCCGGGGCCACGGCAATTAACCAATCCCCCGTAACGCGATCGCGTGACACCTACTGGCTCAGTATGTCCGCCGGAATGAGACCGAATCCCAACCCCCGCAGCGCCGCGGACATGCGGTCATAAACCCCCAGTTTCAGGTAGATGCGCCTCAGATGGGCATCAACGGTATGGGCTGAAATCCCGAGGATTTCCGCAATCGTGGCGTTGCTCTTGCCGCGCGCGACCCAGCCGAGAATCTCCGCCTCACGTGATGACAGGCTCGGCATCTTGCCAAGCGCGGGAATCAGCAGCTCGCAATACCGCAGGTGCATGGCCTGACAGACCCAGCGCAGCGCTTCGAGAACCTCCGGACTGAGACGCACTGTCCGCGCGATGTCGATGGCGAGGACGCCGTTGCGTCCGTTCGGTCCGAACACCTGGAGGCCGAGACCGTTCTTGATGCCCTGGATGCGGTACCTTCCCAGATGGAGCGCCTCGCGCGGCGACAGCGCGTCGAGCGACGCCATCTCATCGAGATAGATCGGCCGCACCGTATTCTGCAGCAACGCGGCGAGCGCCGCGATGCCGCGTGCCCGCGCGCTCAGGTACTGCTCCATCAGCGCCTCGCCGAACCCGGCGTTCTCCACCCTCAGGAGACCCGCGTCCGGCGCCCCAGGCGGCGGCAGGTGGTGATAGCCGATACGGAAAATTCCGATCTGCTTCACCGCAGCAACCAACAACCGCCAGACGTCTTCGATCCGGGTAGCGACCTCGATTTTGAGCGCGAACGCGATGGGGTCCATGCAACCGGCCTCTCGCAACCATTAGGCGAGCATTCCCTTTCGCCTACCCCCCGCAGAATGCCGGGTCAAGCCTCAGAACCGAGGTATATCCATTAGAATAGCCCCCACTTGAAACCGGGTGGACGGCCTCCTAAGATCTGGCGCAGGAGAAGACGATTGTCCGCCACGCCAAGACTGATCGATCCGTTTCAGCGAGCCGTCACGTACCTGCGTGTTTCGGTGACGGATCGCTGCGACTTCCGTTGTGTCTACTGCATGTCCGAGCACATGGAATTCCTGCCGAAGGCGGAGTTACTGACGCTTGAGGAACTCGACCGGCTGTGCTCGGCCTTCATCGATCTCGGGGTCGAGAAGCTGCGGGTGACCGGCGGCGAGCCTCTGGTCCGCAAGGGCATCATGACCTTCTTCCGGGCCATGTCACGGCACCTCGGAAGCGGCCGGCTGAAGGAACTGACGCTGACGACAAATGGTAGTCAGCTCAGGCGGTTCGCGACCGAACTTGTCGATTGCGGGGTGCGCCGGGTCAACGTCTCGCTCGACACGCTCGACGCCGACAAGTTCGCCCGGATCACCCGCTGGGGACGCTTCCAGCAGGTGATGGACGGCATTGACGCGGCGGTCGCGGCCGGCCTTTCCGTCAAGATCAACACCGTCGCTCTCAAGGGCGTGAACGACGACGAAGTTCACGACCTTGTCGCCTGGTGCGGCGAGCGGGGGTTCGATCTCACATTCATCGAGGTCATGCCCATGGGTGATCTCGGCAACGAGGATCGTCTTGAGCAGTATTTCTCACTTCGTGATCTCAGGTCGGAACTGGCGACTCGCTGGGTCCTGACCGACACGCAGGAGCGAACCGGCGGCCCGGCGCGCTACGTGCGCGTCACCGAAACGGGTGGTCGGATCGGCTTCATCACTCCACTGTCACACAACTTCTGCGAGAGTTGCAACCGCGTGCGGCTGACCTGCACCGGGCAGCTCTACATGTGTCTTGGCCAGACCGACGATGCCGATCTGCGGGCAGTGCTCCGCAAGCATCCGTCGAACGATGCCCCCCTCGCGGAAGCGATCAATCGGGCGATCGCGCGCAAGCCCAAGGGGCATGATTTCGACTACTCCCGTCAGGCGGTGAGCGGCCAGGTACCCCGCCACATGAGCCACACCGGCGGGTGAGATGGGGAACAACGCCGGTCTCCACCCGTTGACCCGTTCGACAACGGGAACGGAGGCGCGGGAAGCATGATCCATCCAGACAGACTGATCCGGTGGGGGGCCCTTGGCGCTGTGGCGCTCCTCGTCCGGGCGATCACGCGCGAGGCACGGGAGCAGCGGTCCGTGATCCTGCTCCCGCCACCCGGCGCGACGCCACGCCGCAGGGCGCGGCGGCGGCCCATGGTCCACTGGGATCATGCGGAGGAGCCCGCCGGCCCGCCCTCAGCCCGATAGTCTTTGAAACCCGAAGGGGAGAGTGAGCATGAAGAGAACCGGATCCGCCGTCTGGCAGGGCGGACTGAAGGACGGCAAGGGAACCGTCTCGACCGAGAGCGGCGTGCTCGCATCGGTACCCTACAGCTTTTCGAAGCGCTTCGGCGACGAGAAGGGCACGAACCCCGAGGAACTGATCGGCGCGGCCCACGCGAGTTGCTTCTCGATGGCGCTTTCGCTGGTGCTTGGCGAGGCCGGCATGACCGCCGACGAGATCGCGACGTCCGCCGCCGTGACGGTCGAGCCGTCGGACGGTGGCTTCTCGATCACCGCCGTACACCTGACGGTGAAGGCGAAGATCCCCGGCGCGAGCGATGAGGCCTTCCAGAAGGCCGCCGAAGGCGCCAAGGCCGGCTGCCCGGTCTCCAAGGTGCTGAACGCCAACATCACGATGGACGCCACGCTGGAAAGCTGAGCCACGTCGCCAGACGACCAGACTTGTCGTCGGACGACCGGACTTTCTGCCGGACTTTCTGCGAGACACCCCCGCCGACCCACCGGTCGGCGGGCTTTTTTCACGACTCCGCGTCGCCCACGAGCCGATGGTACTGGTGCGTGAAGACCGCGACGCCGAGGATCGGCACCACGAGGTTCAGCACCGGAACGCTGAGCGGGATCGCCATCGCCGTTCCCGTGGCCCAGATGCGCCAGAAATGCCGCCGGCCGAGCTCGGCTGCCGCGGGGCGCCCGATCCGGCGCGCGGCGACGAGCTGAAAGTACTCCCGCCCGAGCAGGAAGCCGTTCACCAGCCAGAAGATCACCGGCGCGAGCGGCGCGACCGTCAGGTAGATGATCAGCCCGACGATGTTCGCCGCGCAGACGATCAGGAAGAAGCGCAGGCCGTCGCTCACCTGCTCGGCCCAGCCCATCCCGCGGGCGGGGGGCAGTTGCGGGTAGTGCTTCGCCTCCACCGCCTCGGCGACGCCCTCGAGAAAGAACCCGACGACACCCGCGGCCACCGGCACCATGAGCACGACCGACAGCACCAGCATGAGGGCGATCGCCGCCCAGTCGACGAGATCGTCGACGAAGGTGACCGTGCCGACCCAGGGCAGCGTCACGGTTTCGGGCAGCACCCAGCCAAGGCCGAGCATCACCGCCCAGAAGACCGCCACGAGCCCGGCGATGGTGACGAGAACCGCCCAGCCCAGCACCCGCAGGAACCGCGGATCGCGAAACTGCCCCAGCGCCCTGCCGAGATCGACGAGAACGCCCATCGCGCTCAGCCGTCGAGCCAGGTGACGAGCGCCGGCACGTCCGGGCGCGGCCGCTCCGGCGGCGTCGCCTCGCAGGTGCCGATGTAGACGAAGCCCGCGAGCCATTCATCGGCCCCGAGGCCGAGTTCCGCCGCGAGGAGGTCGTGGTCGTAGGCCGGCCAGCCGGTCAGCCAGCTCGCGCCCCAGCCGGCGGCGAGCGCCGCGTTGACGAGCGAGAGCGTCGCGGCACCGGCGGAGAGGGTCTGCTCGATCGCCGGCGCCTTCTCGCTCTGCCTCGGCACGCCGATGACGGCGACCGCGAGCGGCGCCTGTTCGAAGGCGAGCGCGCCCTTGTCCGGATCCTGTCCGGTCTCGGCGCCGCGCGCCCGGATCGCCTTCGCGAAGCGCTCGCGGCCCGCCCCCTCGATCACCACGAAGCGCCAGGGTTCGAGCTTGCCGTGGTCAGGCACGCGCGCGGCGGCGGTCAGGAGCTTCAGGAGCTCCTCCCGCCCGGGCGCCGGCGCCTTCAGGAGCTTGGCCGGGCGCGAGCGGCGGGTGAGCAGGAACTCGAGTGCGTCCATGATGATGCGGTCTCCCAGTTGCCGCGCCCGAGATGTGCCGCCGCGGCCCCCGCGTCAACCCCGGCGAACCGGCACCGCCTCACCGAAGCCGATCCGCCGCTCCCACCCGGCAGGCCCGGCACCTGTCGCGACGAGCGCCGCGCGGATCGCGCCGGCATGGGTGACGACGAGGCTTCCCGGCGCCGTGCGGGCGAGCGTGCGGCGGATGCGCGCGAGCAGCATCGCGACGCTCTCGCCGCCATGTGGACGGGCACGCAGCAGATCGGCGGCCCAGGCGTCGAGCTCGTCGCGCGGGACGAGATCCCAGGGCTTGCCCTCCCACGCGCCGAAATCGATCTCCGTCCAGCCGCGATCCACCATCACCGGCACGCGGAACTGCCCGCCGAGCCGCACCGCGAGGCTGCGGCAGCGGCGAAGCGGGCTCGTGACGATGCACGTCGGCCGGGGCAGGCCGGCGGCAAGCCGCGCGGCCCGGGCGCCGAGACCGGCTCCGGGGTCGAGGTCGGTGCGGCCGTAGCAGCGGCCCTCGCCCCCGACCGGCGCAAGATGGCGCAGGAGGATCAGATCCACGCGAGGAGACCGAGGTAGAGCCCGACCTCGCTCAGCTGCTGCGTCGCCCCGAGGCAGTCACCGGTGTAGCCGCCAAGCTGTCGCTCGAAGAGACTCCGCGCCAGCAGGTGGCCTGCCATGAGACCGGCGAGACCCGCCGCCGCCGCCCCTGCCCCGGCAGCGGCGAAGAGGATCAGGAGCGCGGCGAGCCCGACCGCCCCGACGAGAACCACGCCCCGGCGCCCGAGCCCTCGGGCAGTGAACTTGCCGGTGCCGTCATCGCGCACGTAGCCGCTCGTCATGACGACGAGCATTGCCGACGCCCGGCTCGCCCCGTGCCCGGCCACCAGTGTCGCCGCGACGAGGCAGGGCGAGCCGACCGGGCCGAGACCGGCGAGGCTCGATGCCTTGAGCGCCAGCACGAGGCCGAGGCCGACCGCGCCATAGGTGCCGATCCGGCTGTCCTTCATGATCGTGAGCCGCCGGGTGATGTCCGGCCCGCCGCCGACACCGTCGAAGGTGTCCGCCAGCCCGTCCTCGTGGAAGGCCCCGGTGAGGGCAACGGTGGCGGCGATCGAGAGGAGGACCGCCGGCACCGCCGGCAGGACCACCGCCGCCGCCACCAGAACCGCCGCGCCGATCACGCCGATCCCGAGGCCGACCGCCGGTAGCCAGGCCTGCGACGCCGCCATCCGCTCCGGGGTGTACGTCACCGCGACCGGCAGCGGCACCCGGGTCAGAAACTGCCAGGCAAGGGCCAGCGCCGCCGCCTCTTCGCGGAGCCGGCTCATGCGGGACCGCTGACGCCCGCGGTCTCGAAGCTCGACATCTCGCTCAGCATCGCCGCCGACGCCTTGACGATCGGCCAGGCGAGAAGCGCGCCGGTGCCTTCACCGAGCCGGAGGCCGAGGTCGAGAATCGGCTCGGCCGCGAGGCTCGCGAGCACCGCGCCATGGCCACGCTCGGCGGAGCGATGCGCGAAGATCATCGGGCCACGGGCGGCAGGGTCGATCGCCACGGCCGCGAGCGCCGCCACCGCGGCGATGAAGCCATCGACGAGCACCACCCGCCCGGCCGCCGCCCCGCCGAGCATCGCGCCCGCCATCATCGCCACCTCGAAGCCACCGTACTCCGCCAGCGCCGCGCGCGGGTCGAGCACCGGCGCAGTCCGCGCCGCCGCGCCCTCGAGCGTCACGCGCTTGCGCTCCAGCCCCGCGTCGGCGAGGCCGGTGCCCCGGCCGACGAGATCCGCGAGCGGCGTGCCCGTCAGCTTGTGGGCGACGAGCGCGGCGGCGGAGGTGTTGCCGATCCCCATCTCGCCGAACGCGACCGCATCCGCCACGCCGTCCGCGCCGAGCGCCCGGCCGGCATCGAGCGCCGCGTCGAGTTCGGCCACGGTCATCGCCGGACCGTCGAGAAAGCTGCGGGTGCCCGGCCCGATCCGCCGCGAGATCAGCGCGGGATGGTCGATCGGCTCTCCGGCGATGCCCGCGTCCACCACCCGAAACCCGACGCCGAGCGCGCGCGACATCACGTTGGCCGCCGCCCCGCCGGCGAGGAAGTTCAATACCATCTGCCGCGTCACCGCCTGCGGATACGCCGAGACCCCCTCGCGCGCGATGCCGTGATCGGCGGCGAAGATCGTGAGGTCGCAGGCCTCGAGCCGCGGCGTCAGGCTGCGCCGGGTGCGCGCGACCGCCGCCGCGATGGTCTCGACCGCGCCGAGCGAGCCCACGGGCTTCGTCTTGCCGTCGATGCGGCGCAGGAGCTCAGCCTCCATCGCCGCGTCCCATGCCGGCGCCGTGCCGGTGACACTCACGACCATCGCCCTTCCCCCCAAGCCTTCAAAAACCCGGCGGCGAGATGACAGGGCGGCACGGGGGAATGCAAGCCGCGCCGGGCCTTCGCGAAGGCTTGAACCCGCGCCGCCGCTCTCCGAAGCTCGGCCGAGCACGGCCAAGGCGCCGAATCCGGGAGCAGACATGCACGACGACGACCCCCAGCTCTTCCGCCTGCCGGCGGTGTCGCGGCGAGGCTTTCTCGCGCTGGCCGCGACGGCGACCCTGCCGCCCGCTCGGGCTGCGGCAAACGCCGAGCGGATCGCCGATCTGGTGGCGCGCATGACGCCGGAGGAAAAGGCCGGGCAGCTGACGGTGATGGCCGACCCGTTCCGCTGGCGGCCGGGCGGGGTCAACCCCGACGACATGAACGTCGACGAGGCGCGGATCGCGGCGGATATCCGCGCCGGGCGGCTTGGCGCGCTCTTCAACGGCGTGGGCGCGGCGGGCGCGCGCTCGGTGCAGCGACTGGCGGTCGAGGAATCGCGCCTGCGGATCCCGCTTCTTTTCGCCGCCGACATCGTCCACGGGCTGCGCACCGCCTTCCCGGTGCCTCTCGCCGAGGCCGCGAGCTGGGATCCCGACCTCGCCCGGCGCACGGCGCGCGGAGCGGCGATGGAGGGCGGGGCCTCGGGCATCCATCAGACCTACGCGCCCATGGTCGACGTCGCCCGCGACCAGCGCTGGGGGCGTGTCGTCGAGGGCGCGGGCGAGGATGTGTTTCTCGGCGAGGTCTTCGCCCATGCCCGCACCCTCGGCTTTCAGGGCAGCGCCCTCACCGACCCCTTGTCGCTCCTCGCGACGCCGAAACACTTCGCCGCCTACGGCGCGGCGGCGGCCGGGCTCGACTACGCCGGTGCCGATGTCTCCGAGCGGATGCTGCGCGAAGTCTACCTGCCGCCGTTCCGGGCGGCGCTCGACGCTGGTGCCCTCTCGGTCATGTCGGCGTTCAACACCGTGGACGGGGTGCCCGCGACCGGCAACCGGCGGCTCCTGACCGGTATCCTGCGCGAGGAATGGGGCTTCACCGGCTATGTGGTGGCCGACTACACCGCCGACCGCGAGCTTGTGGCGCACGGGATGGCGGCCGACGACCGCGACGCCGCGCGCATCGCCATGCTGGCGGGCATCGACATGGTGATGATGAGCGATTTCTATGTCCGCTACCTGCCGGGCCTCGTTACCTCCGGCGAAGTGCCGATGGCGCGCCTCGACGAAGCGGTCAGCCGCGTCCTTGGCGCGAAGGCCGCCCTCGGGCTCTTCGACGATCCCTATCGCGGCAGTGACCCCGACGTGGAGCGCGCGACGGTGGGCTCTGCCCCCATCCGTGCGCTGGCGCGCGAGGCCGGGCAGCGGTCGGCGGTGCTGCTGAGAAACGAGGGCGACCTGCTGCCGCTCGGGCGGGACACCCGTATCGCGCTGATCGGACCGCTCGCGGAAGAGCCGGTGAACGCGGCCGGCCCGTGGTCGATCTTCACCGACCACAAGGCCGTGGTGACCATCGCCGACGGGCTTCGCGCCGCGATCTCCGATCCCGCCCGCCTGACGGTGGTCAAGGGCTGCGAGGCCGAGGCCGAAATCCCCGGCGGCATCGCGGCGGCGGTGGCAGCGGCGGAAGCGGCGGACGTGGTCGTGCTGGTCGCCGGCGAGCATGCCCTCATGTCTGGCGAGGCGCAATCCCGGACGACGATCGACATCCCCGCGCCGCAGCAGGCGCTGGCGGCGGCGATCGCCTCGACCGGCAAGCCCGTCGTGGTGCTCCTGAAGACCGGCCGCGGCCTCGAACTGCCGGATGTGCTCACGGATTTCCCGGCGCTTCTCGTCGTCTGGTTTCTCGGCTCGGAGGAGGGCAACGCTGTCGCCGACCTGATCTTCGGCGACGCGGCACCGACCGGACGGCTGCCCGTGAGCTTTCCGTTCCGCTCCGGACAGGAGCCCTATCACTACGACCACCTCGCGACCGGCCGGCCCGAGACGCCGGAGTCGCGGTTCTACAAGGCACGTTACCGCGAGACGCCGAACCGGGCACGCTTTCCTTTCGGCCACGGGCTCACCTATGGCGTGGTGGACTACGGCGAGGTCCGGCTCTCGTCGCCAACCCTGCCGTGGGACGGCGAGATCACCGCCTCGGTCCGGCTGCGGAATCCCGGGCCCCGCGCGGTCGAGGAAGTGGTGCAGCTCTACATCCGCGACCGGGCGGCGAGCGTCGCGCAACCGATCCGAAGGCTCCGCGCGTTTCGCCGGATCGAGGTGCCGCCCGGCGGCGAGACCGAGGCGAGCTTTCCACTGCGCCGCGAGGACCTGACATTCGTCGGCAGCGATCTTTTGCCCCGCGCCGAGCCCGGGAGCTTCGAGCTCTGGCTCGCGCCCGACGCTGAGGCGGGGAGCCCGGTGCGCTTCGATCTGCTCGCCTGAGCGGCAGCACCTCGCCAAGCCGGCGCGGCGTGCTATCCTCGGATGTCAGGGACTGGAGAGGACGCGACCATGAAGCACTTCGCCGCCGCTGCGCTCGCCTTGACAATTTTCACGCTGCCTGCCGCCGCCGACACGATCCGCGTCGGCATGTCGGGCGGGTATTTCCCCTTTACCTTCGTCAAGCAGGACGTCCTGCAGGGCTTCGAAGTCGACTTCATGTACGCGATCGGCAAGGAGACCGGCGACACGATCGAGTTCAGCACCATGGGCTTCTCCGGCCTGATCGGCGCCCTCGAGGCCGGCCGCATCGACACGGTGGCGAACCAGATCACCATCACGCCGGAGCGCGAGGCGAAGTTCGCGTTCACCCAGCCTTACGTCTACGACGGCGCGCAGGTGGTGGTGCGCGAGGGCAACGACGCGATCAAGGGCGTCGACGACCTGCGGGGCAAGACCGTGGCGGTGAACCTCGGCTCGAACTTCGAGCATCTCCTGCGTGAGCTGCCGTTCGCGAACGAGATCACCATCAAGACCTACGAGAGCAACATCGAGCAGGACACGGCGCTTGGCCGGGTCGATGCCTTCGTCATGGACCGGGTGTCCTCGGCGCAGGTGATCGCCGAGTCGCCGCTGCCGCTCCAGCTCGCCGGGGCACCGTTCTCCGAGATCCGCAACGCCCTGCCGTTCCGCAAGGACGAGACCGGAGAGGCGATGCGCGACCGGGTGGACGCCGCGATCACCAAACTGAAGGCCGACGGGACGCTGAAGGCGATCTCGGAAAAGTGGCTCGGCGCCGACGTCACCGCGCCCGCCTCCTGAGCAATGGTGGTCGATCTCGAGTACATGGCGAGCCTCGTGCCCGTCATCCTGCGCTACGTGCCGCTGACCCTCGGGATGGCGATCATTTCCATGGCGATCGCCCTCGTGCTCGCCGCGGCGCTTGCCATCGTGCGGGTGCTGCGGGTGCCGGTGGCCGACCGGATCGTCGCGGTCTACATCAGCTTCTTTCGCGGCACGCCGCTCCTCGTGCAGCTCTTCCTCTTCTACTACGGCCTGCCGCAGCTCCTGCCGGCGGCGCGCAGCATCGACGGGGTGACGGCGGCGGTGATCGGGCTGACGCTGCACTTCTCCGCCTACATGGCCGAGAGCATCCGCGGCGCGATCCTCGGCATCGACCGCAGCCAGTGGGAGGCGGGCGCCTCCGTCGGCATGACCGAGCTGCAGCTCATGCGGCGGATCATCCTGCCGCAGGCGGCGCGGGTGGCGGCGCCGACGCTGCTCAACTACTTCATCGACCTGATCAAGAGCACCTCGCTCGCCTTCACCCTCGGCGTGACCGAGATGATGGGCGCGGCACAGAAGGAGGCGGCGGGGAGTTTCCGCTACCTCGAGGCGTTCCTTGTCGTCGCGCTCATCTACTGGGCGATCGTCGAGGCGCTGTCCTTCGTGCAGCGGCGGATGGAGGTGCGTCTCGCCCGGGCGTTCGTGCGATGAGCTGCGACACGGGGATCCGCATCGAGGGGCTCCTGAAGCGGTTCGGCGAGCGCACGATCCTCGACCGCATCAACCTCGATATCGCGCCCGGCGAGCGGATCGTCATCATCGGGCCGTCTGGCACCGGCAAGTCGACGCTGCTGCGCTGCCTCGCCTTTCTCGACCGGCCGGACGCGGGGCTGATCGGCGTCGGCGATCTGGAGGTGGAGGCGTCGAAGGCGTCGCGGCGCGAGATCCTCGCCCTGCGCCGGCGGACGGCGTTCGTGTTCCAGAACTATGCACTCTTCGCCAACAAGACCGCGCGGCAGAACATCACCGAGGCGCTGACGGTGGTGAAGCGGATGTCTCAGGCGGATGCGGATGCGCGGGCCGATGCGATCCTTGCCGAGATCGGCCTTGCCGATCGGGGGGACGCCTATCCCGCGGCGCTTTCCGGCGGCCAGCAGCAGCGGGTGGGGATCGGCCGCGCGATGGCGCTGGAGGCGGAGCTGATGCTGGTTGACGAGCCGACCTCTGCGCTCGATCCCGAGTGGGTGGGCGAGGTTCTCGACCTGCTCCGCCGGGTCGCGGCGCATCAGACGATGCTGATCGTCACCCACGAGATGCAGTTCGCCCGCGAGATCGCCGACCGGATCCTCTTCATGGATGGCGGGCGCATCGTCGAGGAGGGTCCGCCCGCGGCGATTTTCGAGCGGCCGCAGGACGCGCGGTTGCAGACGTTCCTGCGCCGGGTGGGCTGAGCCCGCGCAAGTTGCGCGGTCTGGTTTCCCGGCGACCCAGCGGGACCGCAAAGAGATACGCCGGGTCGGGTACATCTCGAAACGCCGAAGCACTCGACCCAGTTCGTCATCCG
This sequence comes from Amaricoccus macauensis, assembly GCF_014201905.1. Classification (GTDB taxonomy): domain Bacteria; phylum Pseudomonadota; class Alphaproteobacteria; order Rhodobacterales; family Rhodobacteraceae; genus Amaricoccus; species Amaricoccus macauensis. The sequence continues at coordinate 409,239 of NZ_JACHFM010000001.1, forward strand.
GCATGCTCACCCCAGACGGCTCGGCGGGTCCGTCCGCCACTGCGGCATATCGTGCCGGAGGCACGCCGTTGGCATGACGCGTCGAAGGCGCGCGTCCCGCGTGACGGCCGAAACCGGCGGCGCGTTAACCCCGGCGCGACGACGAGGCTTTCCCTCCACCGCCGCCCGAAGCTACTCTTCTCCTCAGGGGCGCTGTCGCGTTAACCACGATTGCCGCGCCCGACCGTTCACCGCGTCCCCTTCATCGCGTCGAGAAGCGCCGCCCCGAAGCTGCCCGTCGTCGCAGCCGGCTCGCTCTTCGGCTCCGGGCCGCGCTTGCCCTGCGCGGGCTTGCCACCACCAGACTTGCCACCCGAAGACTTGCCACCCGCAGACTTCGCAGACGCCGCCTGCTCGCCCCGACCCTGCTGCGGTCGGGCGCCGCCGGAGGCCTCCTTGCGCATGGTGAGGCCGATGCGCTTGCGGGCCGCGTCGACCTCCACCACGCGCACCTTCACCACGTCGCCCGCCTTCACCACCTCATGCGGGTCCTTCACGAAGCGGTCGGCGAGCTGGCTCACGTGGACGAGGCCGTCCTGGTGGACGCCGATGTCCACGAAGGCGCCGAAGGCCGCGACGTTCGTCACGGTGCCCTCCAGCATCATGCCGGGCTTCAGGTCGGAGATCTCCTCGACGCCTTCCTGAAACGTCGCGGTGACGAAGGCCGGGCGCGGGTCACGGCCGGGCTTCGCCAGTTCGGCGAGGATGTCGCGGACCGTCGGCAGGCCGAAGCGGCCGTCAACGAAGTCCTCCGGATCCACCGAGCGCAGCCGGGCCTCGTCGCCCATCAGGCTCCTGAGGTCGCGGCCGCAGGCGGAGACGATGCGGCGCGCCACGTCGTAGGCCTCCGGGTGCACCGACGAGGCGTCGAGCGGCTCCGCCCCGTCGCGGATGCGCAGGAAGCCCGCGCACTGCTCGAAGGCGCGCGGCCCGAGGCGCGACACGGCGAGAAGCTCCTTGCGGCTCACGAACGCGCCCTTCTCGTTGCGGTGCGCGACGATCGCGTCGGCGAGCGACGGCCCGAGGCCCGAGACATGGGCGAGCAGCGGCGCCGAGGCGGTGTTGAGATCGACGCCGACCGCGTTCACCGCGTCCTCGACCACCGCCTCCAGCGAACGGCCGAGGCGGTGCTGGTCCACGTCGTGCTGGTACTGGCCGACGCCGATCGCCTTCGGCTCGATCTTCACCAGTTCCGCCAGCGGATCCTGCAGGCGGCGGGCGATCGAGACCGCGCCGCGCAGCGACACGTCGAGCCCGGGGAACTCCTTCGCCGCCAGCTCGGAGGCGGAATAGACCGAGGCCCCCGCCTCGGAGACGATGACCTTCGTCGGCTTCGTGCCCGGCATCTGCCCGAGGAGATCGGCGACCAGCCGCTCGGTCTCGCGGCTGGCGGTGCCGTTGCCGATGGCGATGAGCTCGACCTTGTGCCGGACGATGAGCGCCGCGAGGGCCGCCTGTGCGCCGCGCACGTCGTTCTTCGGCTGGAAGGGATAGACCGTTTCGGTCGCCAGCACCTTGCCGGTCGCGTCCACCACCGCGACCTTCACGCCGGTCCGGATGCCCGGATCGAGGCCGATCGTTGTCCGTGCGCCGGCGGGTGCGGCCAACAGCAGGTCCTTGAGGTTGCGGGCGAAGACCCGGATCGCCTCTTCCTGCGCCCGCTCGCGCAGGTCGCCCATGAGGTCGAGCATCATCGAGAGGCCGAGCTTCACCCGCCAGGCCCAGCGCGCCACATCCCGGAGCCAGCGGTCGCCCGGGCCGTCGCCGGCGGCGTCGAGCACTGCCGTCACCGCCGCCTCGACCTGCGGCAGCGCCGTCTCGTCCGGGCCGATGTCGAGGGTGAGCACGCCCTCGTTGGCGCCGCGCATCATCGCGAGCGCCCGGTGGCTCGGCACCCCCGCCCACTTCTCGCCGTGCTCGAAGTAGTCGGAGAACTTCGCGCCCTTCTCCTCCTGCCCCTTGACCACCCGCGCGGTCAGCATCGCCTCGCGGTGCAGGAACTCTCGGAGTCGGCCGAGAAGGGCCGCGTCCTCCGAAAGCTGCTCGGTCAGGATGTCGCGGGCACCGGCGAGCGCCTCCTTCACGTCGGGCACCTCGTCCCCGAGGTAGCCGGCGGCGTGCGTCTCGGGCGGCGTGGCGCGATCGGCGAGGATCGCCTCCGCGAGGGGGCCGAGGCCGCGCTCGCGGGCGATCATCGCCTTGGTGCGGCGCTTGGGCTTGTAGGGGAGGTAGAGGTCTTCGAGCGTGGCCTTGGTGTCGGCGGCGGCGATGGCGCTCTCGAGCTCGGGGGTCAGCTTGCCCTGCTCGCCGATCGAGCCGAGGATCGTCGCCCGGCGCGCCTCGAGCTCACGCAGGTAGACGAGCCGGTCGGCGAGCGTGCGAAGCTGGGTGTCATCGAGCCCGCCCGTCGCCTCCTTGCGATAGCGCGCGACGAAGGGGACGGTGGCGCCCTCGTCGAGCAGGCCCGCGGCGGCGGTGACCTGCTCGGGGCGCGCGCCGATCTCGGCGGCGATGGCGCGGGCGATGCGGGCTTCGGTTTGCGGGGCCATGATGACTCGGAGAATGGTGACCGGGGACGCGCACAATACCCGGCCGTCGCCGCTCGGCAAGTCACGGAGGGCGGCGGATACAGCCGTCTCAGGCCAGCATGCCCCGCACCGCCTCGACGACGGCCCCCGAGGTGTAGGGCTTGGCCAAGAACCGGCTGCCCTCGGGCAGCGCCGCCGGATCGGGGACCGCCTTGCCGGAGGTGACGATGATCCGCACCAGCGGCCAGCGGTCGCGCACCATGTGGGCGAGCCCCAGCCCGTCCATGGAGCCCGGCATGTCGATGTCGGTAAAGAGCAATCCCACGGGATCGTCGCTCGCGAGCAGGCGCAGCGCCTCGTCGGCATCCTGCGCTTCATGCACATGGTAGCCGGCATGACGGAGTTCGTCCGATATGGTGAAGAGGATCAGCGCCTCGTCCTCCACGACCAGGACCGTCTCACGCTCTCTCAATCGGTCAGTCCTCCCACTGCGTGGGAGGCCACGGCGCGGTCAATATGCATTCAACTCCGCCCGGGGCGAACGCGATCCTCACCGAACCGCCGAAATCCGCCGCCAGCACCCGTTCCAGCAGGAAACGCCCGAAACCCCGGCGCTCAGGCGCCGAGACCGCGGGGCCGCCGGCCTCCGCCCAGCGCCAGACGAGGCGCGGCCCGTCGGCGGTGTCCTCGCGCCACCACGCGACGCTGACATGGCCGCCGTTGTCGCCGAGGGCACCGTACTTCAGCGCGTTGGTGCCGAGTTCGTTGACGGCGAGGGCGAGTGTCAGCGCCCGGCGCGGACCGATCGCGAGATCCGGTCCGTTGATCGTGATCCGCTCGCCCGGGAACGGGCCGAGCCCGGCCTCGACGACGCCCCCGAGCGAGGCCGTGGTCCAGCGCGACGCGTTCAGGATGTCGTGCCCGCGGGCAAGCGCTTGCAACCGCGTGTCGAAAGCCGCGCGCGCCGTGGCGAGATCGGTGTCGCGCAGGGTCTGCGAGGCGATTGCCGAGACCGTGGCGAGGATGTTCTTTATCCGGTGTGCCAGCTCGTGGGTCAGGGTCTGCTGGCGGATCTCTGACTGCTTCGCGTCGGTCACGTCGCGCATCACGCCGAACATCTTCACCGGCCGGCCCGCGGCGTCGCGCAGGTATTCCACATGCCGGGCGATCCAGCGCTCCTCGCCAGTATCGCCGCGGCGGATGCGGTACTCGACGTTCTTTGCCGCCGTGCCGTCCCGCGGGCCTGTCTCCGACCAAGGCGCAAGCCGGTCCTCGGGCAGGACCAGGCGCTCGAACACCGCGAGCGGCACGCGCGTCGCCTGCGGCAAGCCCCAGAGCGCCCAGAGCCGTTCGGACCCCATGACGTCGCCGGTGGCAACATCCACCTCGAACGAGGCAATGCCTGCGGCCTCCTGCGACAACCGCAGGCGCAGCTCGCTGTCCCGCAAGGCCTGCTCCACCAGCTTCTGGTCGTCGATGTCGGTGCTCGTGCCGATCCAGCAGCGGGGCAGGCCGTCGCAATCGTGGATGAGGACGGCCCGTGAGAGATGCCAGCGCCAGGCGCCGTCGTGGCGGCGCCGGCGATCCTCGCGTTCATAGGGCGCACCCGTCGCCACAGACTCCTTCCAGCGGACGTCGGTCTCGGCCAGATCATCCGGGTGGATGGTCCCGCGCCAGCCGAAGCCGCAGAGCGCCCCGGGCGTCATCCCCGCATAATCGTGCATCCGGTCGTTCACCCAGGTCTGCCCGCCGTCGAGACCCGCCACCCAGACGTGGTTCGGCATGGTCTGGGCAAAGGTGCGGAACTGATGTTCGCTCGCGGCGCGTGCGTGCTCGGCCGCGATCCGATCAGAGATGTCGACCCCCTGGACAAAGATGCCCGTGACCCCGCCGCCGCCGTCCCGGACCGGCTGGTAGACGAAATCGAGCGTCCGCGCCTCGGCCGGGGAGTCCGGCGTGGCCTGCAGCAGCACCTTTACCCCACGGCCGACGTAGGGCTCACCGGACGCATAGACTCGGTCGAGCAACTCGAAGAACCCCTGCCCGGCGAGCTCGGGCAATCCTTCGCGCACACGGAGCCCGAGCACGTCACGGTGTCCGATCAACTGGCGGTACGCCGTGTTCGTCAGCTCGAATACGTGCTCCGGCCCGCTCAGGAGCGCCATGAAGCTCGGCGCCTGCTCGAACATCTGCCGAAGGCGGGCACGATCCTCGACGATCGCGCGCTCGAAGCGCGCCCGCTCGCTGATCTCGGTCACGAGCACCAGGACGCCGACGATCTCGCCCCGGGCGTCGGGAAGCGGCGAATAGTCGAGGTTGAACCAAACCTTCTCTTCGGCGCCATCTCGCATCAGGCCGAGTTCGTGGTTGCGGAAACTGAGCGTGCCGCCGGCGAGCACGACCCGAAGAACCTCGGCGTTGAACGCCGCCACCTCGGGCCACGCGGTCAACACCGACGCGCCGAGGCATGCCGGATGCCTGCCCCTGCCCAAGGCGATCCCGGCGTAGCCGTCGTTGTAGATCATGACGCCGTCCGGCCCGAGCAGCAGCGCGACCGGCACCGGCGCGCGCAGCACCATCGCGATCGCGGTCCGCCGCGCCTCGGGCCAGCTGTCGATCGGGCCGAGGGCGGTCCCGCCCCACTCGTAGGACGCGATCAGCCGGCCGACGTCACCGCCGCCTGCCAGAAAGGAAAGATTGTTGGACATGGCCCCCGCACTCGTCGGTGCGAGGTAAGTCGATCCATTCGCACTGCGCAAGCCCCACTGCGGAGCAGACGCGCCCGGACGATCAGGCGCGCACGCGCGGTCGTTGCCTCCGGGAGGGATATCCGCCTCGGTCGGCGAGCCGCGTGGTCGTGCCGGCATGAAGGTCACCCACCAGTTCGACCGCTCGACTCGGGCCGGTCCGGGTCACCAGCGGCCGGGGACGCGCGATGGAAGGCGCGCCCCCGGTCACCCCGGAGAGCACCTTTCGCATCGAGGAATCCGCGTGAGACGCTGAAGTGGAAGCCCCGAGAATCCGGTCGTTCACCCCGCCCGTGAGGCCGGCTCCTCACTCTGCGAACTGCGAAGCGATGGTTCGAACCGCAACCATCCGACGCGGGCGGCGTTCCCCTCATGCAAGTCACCCGCATCGTTCGTCGGGTGGAAGCGAAAGGATGACCAAATGAGCAACAGCACCGTGGACAAGATCAAGGGCACCGCCAACGAGGTGGCCGGCAAGGCTCGTCAGGCCGTTGGCGACGCCATCGACAGCCCCGAGATGGAAGCGAAGGGCGCTGCCCAGGAGACCAAGGGCAAGCTGCAGAAGGCCGAAGGCGAGGCCAAGGAGGCCGTGAAGCGCGTCATCGACGACGTCTGAGCCTTCGGAGGCCGGAAGCGACCGTGGCCGCCCCGAGAGGGGTGGCCTTCTTCTGTCGATCTACGCTTGCAGCCTACGCTTGCAGCGGAAAGCGCCGCACGAGGTGGAACCGGCCATCCGGCGCCTCGGAAAACCGACAGACCTCGCGCACCGGCATGGGCGCGGCGATGAGCGGCGCCGTCGCGTTCGTGAGCGCCCGCAGCGCCGTCTCCGGGGCATCGAGCGATCCGGTCAGCGTCATGTGGAAGCGGAAGCGGTCGAGGACGTGGGGATAGCCCCATCTCGCCAAATGCGCGCGCGCCCCCGCGTCGAGTTTGTCCGGTCGCCTCCGGGCAATCTCGGCCTCGGTGAGCGGCGCGCGAAACTCGTCGAGCCCGCGCACCAGCGCGGCCTCGAGTGCAATGAGTTCCCCCGGTACCTCGACCGGGACGAGAGCGATGAAGCCACCAAGGGCAGCCGTCCGAAGCCGAAGCTCGCACCCCGCGAGCGCTCGCGCGAGGCGCGCCGTCGCCGCGTCGAGGTCGTCGGTCGTCGCTGACCCGGTGAGGCGGAACGGCGCCTTCAGCGTCGCGTGAAAGCCGTAGCGCGCGGGTTCGGCGACCATCGCATCCGGCAGGAGCGCATTCGGCGAACGCGCAACGACCGCTCCCGCCGCCGGGTCCCAGCCGAGCCACGCCGCTCCGAACCGCGCCAGCTCACTGCCTTGCGGCGGCGCGAAATAGATTGCATGCCGGCGCCAGTCGCCCATCCTGCTGCCCGAGACCCCGGTAAAGTTGAACGAAGCCATGCCATACGACAGCCGCAACGCGCAACCGGGCGAGATCGTGCTCGCCAACGCCCGCCTGATCCTCGCCGGGGAGACGGTGACGGGCAGCGTCGTGGTGCGTGGCGGGCTGATCGCCGGGCTCGACACCGGCGCGGGCGTGCCGCCCGGCGCGCTCGACTGCGAGGGCGACCTGCTCGCACCCGGGCTGATCGAACTGCACACCGACAATCTGGAGCGCCACATCGAGCCGCGCCGCGACGTCGCGTGGCCGCACGCCGCCGCGATCGTCGCCCACGACGCCGAGCTTGCCGGCTGCGGCATCACCACCGTCTTCGACGCGCTCCGCGCCGGCTCGCTCACTGACCCGCAACGCGGGTACCGCCCCTACGCCCGGGCGCTTGCGACCGAGATCGCGGAGCTCCGGCGCGCGGGCGCGCTCCGGATCTCGCACCGGCTGCACCTCCGGGCCGAGACCTGTTCCGAGACGCTGACCGAAGAGCTTGCGGCCTTCGGCCCGGAGGACGAGGTGGGCATCCTCAGCCTGATGGACCACACTCCCGGCCAGCGGCAGTTCCGCGACCTCGCCCTGCTGCGCGCCTACACCATGGGCCGCCGCTCGGTCACTGACGCGGAGTTCGACGCGCTCATCGCCGATCGCCTCGCGCTTTCCGCGCGCTTTCGGGCCGGACACGAAGCGGCCGCGGTCGCCGCCGCCAGGCGGCTCGGCGCGACGCTCGCGAGCCACGACGACACGACGCCGGAACAGGTGGCGATCTCGGCCGCGCACGGCAGCCGCATCGCCGAGTTCCCGACCACACACGAGGCCGCCCGCGCCTGCCGCGAGGCGGGCATCGCCGTGATGATGGGGGCGCCGAACCTCATACGCGGCGCCTCGCACTCGGGCAATGCCGCGGCGATGGCGCTGGCGGAGGCCGGGCTTCTCGACATCCTGTCGTCGGACTACGTGCCGGCGAGCCTGCTTCTCGCCGCTGTCCGGCTCGGAGAGGCGCGGGGCGAGCTTGCGGCCGGCTTTGCCACCGTCACCGCCGCGCCCGCCGCGGCCGCCGGCCTCACTGACCGTGGCCGCCTCGCACCGGGGCTTCGGGCCGATCTGCTGCGGGTGCGCATGGTCGGCGGCTTGCCGCTGCCGCGCGGCGTCTGGGTCGCGGGCAGCCGGGTCGCCTGAGATGCTCTCCTATCAGCACGCCTACCACGCCGGCGGCCCGGCGGACCTTCACAAGCACATCGTCCTCGCCGAGCTCATCGCCCGGCTGACCGTGAAGCCACGGGCGATTTCCTATCTCGAGACCCACGCCGGGCGCGGGCTCTACGACCTCACCGCCGCGGAGACGCTGAAGACCGGTGAGGCGGCGCAGGGGATCGAGCGGCTCGCCCCCTCACCCGCGGCGACGCCCTTCGGTCGGGCGATCGCGGCGGTGCGCGCGGCCGCCGGCCCGACCGCCTATCCGGGCTCGCCCGCCATCGCCCGGGCGCTGCTCCGGCCACAGGACAGCCTCACGCTCATGGAGCTGCACCCGGCCGAACACGCGGCGCTGCGCAAGGCGCTGGCCGGGCCGGGCGTCGCGATCCACCGGCGGGACGGGCTGGAGGGCGGGCTCGCGCTGGCGCCGATGACGCCGCGGCGCGGGCTGGTGCTGGTCGATCCGAGCTATGAGGTGAAGTCCGAGTACACTGAGGTCGCCGGCTTCGTCCGCAGGCTTGTGGCGAAATGGCCGGAGGTCGCGGTCCTCGTCTGGTACCCGCTCCTGCCGGCCGGGCGGCACCGCGAACTGATCACGGGTCTGCACCCGCTCGCGGTGCGCGTCGATGAGGTGCGCTTCGACCCGGAGCCCGTGCGCGGGATGACCGGCTCCGGGCTCGCGCTCCTGAACGCGCCGCACGGGGCGGAGGCCGCGTTCCGCGCGGCCCGGGAGCAGGCCGCGCCCATCCTCGTGCCGGTCTAGCGCGCCGGCAGCATCAGCTTGCTCTGGAACGCCCAGTGATCGGCGCACATGGCGTCGAGATCAAGCGTCGCGCGCCAGCCGAGCAGTGCCTCGGCCCGGCGGGGATCGGCGACGCATTCGGCCACGTCGCCCGGCCGACGGCCGACGATCTCGCACGGGATCTCGCGCCCCGACGCGCGGGCGAACGCCGCCACCGCCTCGAGCACGCTGTACCCCCGGCCGCAGCCGAGGTTGAGGGCGAGGTTCTGCCCCTGCCCCTCGCCCCGCATCAGGAAGTCGAGCGCCGCCAGATGGCCCCGCGCCAGATCGACCACATGGATGTAGTCGCGCACCCCGGTGCCGTCCGGCGTCGGATAGTCGTCGCCGAAAACCCGCAGCCGCGGGCGCACGCCCGCCGCGGTCTGGGCGATGTAGGGGAAGAGATTGTTCGGTGTGCCGCGCGGGTTCTCTCCGATCGCTGCCGAAGCATGCGCCCCGACCGGATTGAAGTAGCGCAGCGACATGGAGGCGAAGGCTGGCCACGCGATCGCGAGATCGTCGAGCAGCGCCTCGGTGAAGAGCTTGGTCCGCCCGTAAGGGCTCGTCGCCCGGAGCGGTGCGGTCTCGTCGATCGGATTGCGTTCGGGCGTGCCGTAGACCGTGGCCGACGAGGAGAAGACCAGCCGCGTCACGTCATGGCGCTGCATCGCCCGCAGGAGCGTCGTCGCGCCGTTGAAATTCACGTCGTAGTAGTCGACCGGCTGCTCGACCGACTCGCCCACCGCCTTCAGCCCCGCGAGATGCACCACCGCGTCCGGCCTGTGGCTCTCGAACAGCTGATCCAGAAGCGCCGGGTCGCGGATGTCGCCCCGGACGAGCTCCGGCGTGCCGAGGCCGAGCGAGGAGATTCGCGACAGGACGCCCGCATCGGCGTTCGAGAAGTCGTCGAGGATGACCACGCGCCAGCCCGCGCCGAGCAGTTCGGTCACCACGTGCGACCCGATGTAGCCGGCGCCGCCGGTAGCAAGAACAGTCGGCATGGTACCTCGTATACTCAAGAAACAATGAAGGGGTGCGCGCTTCTCGCGCGCACCCCATGAGTTAGCCGATCTGCCCGGCGCGGGAAAGCCACGTGCATGGGTGACTTACCGTGTCTCTTGCGGTCGCCCTGGCCCGTCGGGTCAAGGTCAGGGCTTCGGCGCCTCCGGGGTGGCCGGAGCTGCCGGTTCGGGCGTCGCCGGAGCAGGCGCCATGGTGGCCGGCGGGGTCGCCGGAGCCGGCTCGGTCGCGGCGGGCGCAGGAGCAGGAGCAGGAGCAGGCTCAGCCGGCGCAGGAGCCGGAGCAGGCTCGGCCGGGGCCGGAGCAGGCGCCGTTTCGGTCGCTGGCGGTGGGGGCGCTGGTGCCGGTTCCGGCTTCGAGCCCATGAAGAAATAGATCGCCAGGACGACGACGATTATGCCGACGATCCAGTACCATGTTTTCATGCGGTTTCCTCCACCGAGAGTTAAGGGATGACTTATCCCCGTGCACCCGGGCAACGACTGACCCGGATGCCGGGTTGCAGAGTGTGGAGTCATTCCCCGGTGAGCAAGCCGGAAACGACCGGTCGCCCTCCGACTTTGCGGCCATCGGCCCAGGTTGTGGATCTTCACTTGTGCTTCGATGTGCACTATTGTCTCGTTGGAGGACCGGGGTAGCAGCCCCGGTCCCTTTATCCTTTGCAACGATCAGAAGGACGGCAGACCATAGCCCGCAGACCGCACAACGCGCCCCCGACGCGCGACACTGGCCCTCGCGTGAACGAGCGCATCCGCGCGCCGGAAATCCGGCTCATCGGCGCGGAAGGTGAGAACATCGGCGTCATCACTCCCGACCGCGCCATGTCGCTGGCCGTCGAGGCCGGCTTGGATCTCGTGGAGATCTCGCCGAACGCGACCCCCCCGGTTGCCAAGATCATGGATTTCGGAAAGTACAAGTACGAAACCCAGAAGAAGGAATCCGAGGCGCGGAAGAAGCAGAAGATCATCGAGATCAAGGAGATCAAGTTCCGCCCGAACACCGACACGCATGACTACGAGGTCAAGATGCGCTCGGTGATGAAGTTCCTTGAGGGCGGCGACAAGGTCAAGATCACACTGCGTTTCCGAGGCCGCGAGATGGCGCACGCCGAGCTTGGCCGCAAGCTGCTCGAGAAGGTGGCCGAGGACGTGGTCGAGCTCGGCAAGGTCGAGGCGATTCCGCGTCTCGAGGGTCGGCAGATGGTCATGATGATCAACCCGGTGAAGCACTGATCCGGCAGCCACGCGCATAACGGGCCCCACGCCGGGACGGGCGGGGGGCAGAATGCCCGACGCGCGGCTCGGGGGGGACCTGCGGCAGCATGACGATTCTCACGCCCTCTGCCGCGGCCGTCGGCCCCCGACTGCTGCACTTCTGGCTCGCGCTTTTCCGCCTGTCGTGGCCGGTGGTGCTCAATCGCGCCGGCCTCGTGCTCATGGGCGTGGTGAGCATGGTCCTCGTCGGCCGGTACGACACGGCGGCGCTGGCCGGGTTCGCCCTCGGTAACGCCGTGGTGATGCCGGTGCTGGTCGCCGGCATCGGTTGTCTCGTTGGCATCATCGCCGTCACTGCCCGGGAGCATGGCGCGACCGACGGCGGAACTGCGGCGATCGCGCTCCGCGGCCTGCACTGGTCCGTGGCGATCGGCCTCGCCGGCAGCGTGCTGGCGCTGTTCTCCGGCCCGATGCTCGGCCTCATCGGCCAGGAGCCGGCGCTGGTGGCGTCGGGCTCGCGTGTCGCGATCTATCTCGCGCCGGGCGTGCTTCTGCATCTCGTCTTCGTCGCAGCGACCTTCTGGCTGGAAGGCGTCGGACGGACCCGGCCCGGCCTCGTGGCCATGGCCGGCGCGAACGTCGTCAACCTCGGCCTGAGCTGGCTCCTGATCGGCGGCCGGCTCGGCGCGCCGGAGATGGGCGCCGAGGGGGCCGCGCTCGCCACTTCCCTCTCCCGGCTGGTGATGATCGTGGTCTTCATCGGCTGGCTCCTGCGCCTGCCGGAGTTCGCGCCCTTTCGCGGCAAGTTCCGCCTCTGGGGCCCGGGCGGCTGGGCCGCGGGCGCCGAGATGCGCCGCATCGGCCTCGCGGGCGGTGCCGCGTTCTTCCTCGAGACCATGGCCTTCGCCACGATGGCACAGGCCGCGGGCCTTCTCGGCCCGACACCGCTCGCCGCGTATTCGATCCTGCACAACATCGAGACCACGGTCTTCATGGTGGCGCTCGGTCTCTCCGTCGGCACCGCCGTGCACATCGGACAGGCGGCAGGCTCCGGCGACCGGGCACAGGCCGGCTTCGCCGGCTATGCCGGAGCGGCCGCGGCGGTCATCCTCGCGGCCCTCATCGGCCTCGCCCTCCTCGCGGCGGCACCGTCGGTGGTCGGCTTCTACAGCGCCGATCCCGCGCTCATCGCCCGTGCCGCGCCAATCATGGCGCTCCTCGCCCTCTCGATGACCTTCGACGCGGGCCAGGTGGTGTTCGGGCAGGCGACCCGCGCCCTCGGCGACGGCTGGGGCACGACGCTCTGCTACATGGGCGCGTTCTGGGGGGTCATGGTGCCGCTCGGGCTCGTCCTCGCGTTCGCGACCCCGCTGGCCGAGGGAGGTCTCTTCATCGGCACCGCCGCCGGCTGCATCGCCGCGGCGGCCCTTCTCGGCCTCCGCTTTCGCTACCTTCTGAAGCGAGTCTGATCATGGCGACCACACGCCGCCCCGCCGTCGATTTCCTGACGTGGTTTCCACAGGCCGCGGTTCTCGGGATCCTGCGTGCCCTGCCCTACCGCGCCCGCCTCGCCACCGGTTCGGCGCTGCTGCGGACCGCCGTCGCCTGCTCCGCCGGTCTGCGACGGCGCATCGACCGCAACCTCGCGATGATCTTCCCCGAAAAGCCCGAAGCCGAGCGGATCGCGATCCGCCGGCAGACCGCCGATACCTTCGGGCGCACCTTCACCGAGACCTTCACCGCCCGCGCCTTTCAGGCCCGCGCCCCATGGAGCGAGCCCGCCGGCCCCGGCTGGGACGCGCTGCAGGCGACGCTTGCCGAGGGCAGGGGCGCGCTCCTCGTCGGCGGCCACTTCGGCCAGTGGGAAGCGGTGCGCGGCGCGCTCAAGGCACGCGGCATCGAGGTCGGCGCCCTCTACCGCCCGCTCAACAATCCGTGGGCGGAGGAGACATATATCGACAACATGAGCTTCCACGGCTCGCCGATGCTGCCGCGCGGCCGCGAAGGAATGAAGGAACTCATCCGCCACCTGAAGAGCGGCGGCGTCGTGGCGGTCCTGCTCGACCAGTACGTGCTCGACGGCACGCCCATCGACTTCGTCGGCCAGCCCGCCCCCACCGGCACCGCCGTCGCCGCCCTCGCGGCACGCTTCAAGGTGCCGATGATCCCGGCCTATGGCACGCGCCAGCCGGACGGCGAGCACATCGCCATCGACTTCGAGGCTCCGCTCGTCCCCGGCACTCCGGAGGAGATGACGCAGGCCGCCGCTGACAGCCTCTCGGCCCGCATCCGCCAGCACCCCGGCCAGTACTACTGGTTTCACCGGCGCTGGAAGAAGCGGATGTAGGACAGTATACTGGACCTGCAAAAATCGCCACCTCGGAGATCTTGGCAGTCCGCTCTTTCCCTCAGGTTGATCCGGCCCTCGCCGGATCGACTTCCAGTCATACCCGTCTCTCGCCTGCTGCCGTTTTGTGCTTCCTTCATAAGCAGTTCAACCATATTTGATGGCTGCAGATATTGGCCTGACCTCACCAAAAATCCAGAAATTGGCAGCGCATCCGCGCCGGTTGCAGGAGGCTTCCCATGACACGCCTGGCGCTCGCCATCTACGTGCTCGCCGGACTGGTATTCAATACCGCGCTTCTCGCGCTGCTCTGGAGTCTCGTCGGCTGGATAAGCCTGGCGGTCGTCGCCGGGGCCGCAGCGCTGTGCCTCGTTTCACTGCTGTTCCTGACGCGCGCGACGGCCAGCCCGGCGGCGTCTTCAACAGATGCAGTCCACCCTCCCGCGGCAGCATCATCGCAGGCAGGCCAAGAGCCCGCGGACCGGCCGCCGCGCCGTGCCCCCGGCATCGAACCTCCCGGCCGCAGCACCGTCCTGGTCTGCCGGAGTCGGGAGGCGGAGGTCAGCGCCGCCAAGCGACCGTCACCACCGCAAGGATGAGCCCGCACGCCTCGGGCGCCGCGGCCGTGAGGCTCGGGTGACGGTCCGCGAGCCGAAGCTCAAGCCCGCGGGGTCACCGCCCGGTCGCTAGAGCCGCGAGTTCCGCTCGGCGAACGCGGCAAAGCCCGCGACGAAATCGGCCAGCCGGCGGCGGGCCGCCTCGTCGACCATCGCGCCGTCGCTGAACACATCCCCCGCGCGCGAGACGAGGAGCCGGCCACCCGCCCAGGCGTTGGTGCCGAGCGTGCGCAGGATCGGCAGCCAGGCGGCCTGCGACAGGATGGTCCCGAAACCGCCGGGCGACGCGCCGATCACCGCCACCGGCAGCGCCCCGAACACCCGGCCGATGTCGTTCGACGGCCGGCTCAACCAGTCGATCGCGTTCTTGAAGACGCCGGGAATGCCGTTGTTGTACTCCGGCGTGACGAGCAGCAGTCCGTCCGCCGCGACGATCGCCTCCTTGAGGCGGGTGACGGCCGCGGGGAGCCCCTGAGCGCTCTCCTCGTCGGCATTGTAGAGCGGAATCCCGTGCAGCGTCTCCGTCGTCAGCGTCGTACCGGCCGGCGCGACCTCGGCCGCGGCCCTTAGCAGTGCCGTGTTGAAGGAGCCTTGCCGCAGGCTGCCCGAAATCCCGATGATCGTTGCCATTATCCCCCCTCATTGGCCAGTTTCCGGGTTGTCACCCACCCCGGGGCGACCCATCCTGAAGCAGAAATCCCTCTGAGGACAAGAACCCGCACCATGAAGGTCACGATCGACATCGACTGCACACCCGAAGAGGCGCGCACCTTCCTCGGGCTTCCGGACGTCAAGCCGATGCAGGAACACATGATGCAGGAGCTGCAGGACCGGATGTCCGCGAGCGTCCGCGCCATGTCGCCCGAGGAGATGATGAAGACCTGGCTACCCGCCAGCATGGCCGGTCTTGAGCAGATGCAGCAGTTCTTTACCCGGATGGCTTCCGGCAAGGGGTGAAGCGGTTTGCCGGACGATCGCATCGGTCAAGCGCCGCGCGGCGTGGCTTGCCTGCCCCCCTCAAGCAAAAAGCGAGGAAGCGTCGGAACCATCCTCGCTCTCGGGCGTTAATTGGATCTCACTGTCCCTCGTACTTGCGGCCGGCGCCCTTCGCGTCGGCCGCTTTTTCTTGCTCAGGGGAGAGCCAGCTTCCAGGTCGAGACGCCTTCGCTGCCGTCGCGGCTGAGGCTCACGTCCTGTGTCCAGCTCGCGACATAGGTCCAGTACGAGTCCTCGATCCAGTCCAGCGTATCGAAACTCGTGGCCACCTGCCGGATTTGACGCACATAGAGATCGACGCTGTCCTTGATCCACATGTCCTCGCCCTGGATCCGAAGCTCTATCTTCAGATGCGACGGCATTCCCGAGGAGAACTCGATGCCGTACCCCGGGTAGGGCATCGGATCCCGACCGATCCCCGGCGGCAGCGGCGGCGTCCCGTCGTTTCTCCGCTGGAGCTTCGTCGGGCCGGTGTAGTCGTAGTTCCGGCTCGCACCGCGCTCGTGATCGTCCTCCGACGGATAGTCGAGGTTCAGCGCGACGATCTCGCGATCATCCCGCAGGATGACCGCCTGAAGCAGGCCGTCCGTGCCCGCGTCCGGTTGATCCTTCGTGCGAACGTTGAGGCGTATGCCACCAATCCACATGGCTATTTTCCTATGACAATGGCTTTGTTCAATAAAATGCAAGTGCTGGAAATATACGCGAATCAGCCCGTCGCGACAATCGGACTGATCATCGCGACGGGCGTACCGGCGGGCAGGCTACCGGGCAGGCTGGCGCGCCGGCCTGCTCAGGCTGACAGGCGTTCCGCGAGATAGCGCGAGAAGTCGTAGAGCGGCCGCTCCAGATGGCTCATCGGTCCGGCGGCGGCGAGCGGTGAGGAGACGCCGCGGAACACCCGTTCGGTGCAGCCCTTGTCTTCCTCGTTCACCTCGTCGAGCAGCTTCTTCGTCGCGGCCATATGCGCCTCGTGCTCGGGGTCGGCGAGGAAGTCCGGCGAGAGGCCGCCGCCGAACGTGATGTGCACCTTCCCCGGCCCCTTCGGATGCAGCGAGAGATACCAGAAGTAGCCGGGCGTCAGGGTGATCATGAGCGAGGGATAGATCGCGAAGACCGCGGTCTTGAGCCGCCATTCCCCGGTCAGCGTCGTGTTGTTCTTGTGCGCCACCGACAGGGTGAAGGACGGATCCTTGGTGATGAAGTGGATGTTGTAGGCCGGCGCGCCCTCGGGCATGTCCGCGTCGGCGATCGAGGAGACGCCACCGATGGTCGCCGCGTGACACGCCGGCAGGTGGTAGCTCTCCATGAAGTTCTCGGCGAGCACCTTCCAGTTGGTGTCCCAGACGTGTTCCTCGCGGAAAAGCTCGGTGTAGGTCTCCATCTGGAACGGCGCGATCTCGGCCGCGAGCCCGGCGAGCGTGTCGCCGACGGGCGGGGCATCCGGGTTCAGCGTGATGAAGATCCAGCCGAGCCAGACCTCGGAGCGGATCTGCGGCAGGCGCATCCCCTCCGCGTGGAAGCACTCGTTCTTGTCCATGTAGGAGGCGTTCTTCAGCCGCCCGTCGAGATCGTACATCCACGCGTGATAGGGGCAGGTGATGACCTTGCGCCGGCCGGTGCCCTGCAGCAGCGTCGACATCCGATGCAGGCAGACGTTCGACATAGCGCGGATCTCGCCGGAGTTGTCGCGCAGGACGATCACCGGCTGGCCGGCGAGCTCGTAGGTCAGGTAGTCACCGTTCTTCTTCAGCGACTCCGCCCGCCCGACACAGATCCAGTCGCGCGAAAACACCCGGTCGAGCTCGGCCTCGGTGACCGCCTCGGACGTATAGACCGACGGCGGCATTGCCTTTGCCTGGCCGAAAGGCCGCGCGGCCGTCGCCTTCAGCGCGGTGATGGGATCGATCTGGTCCATCCGGGTCATGGTGGCTCTCCGCTGCCTCGACGCCCCGGGGATGGCGGGGCTGGAAAAACGATCGGCCCTTGCAGGACCCGAGTCGAGAGGCTGCACCGGGTCCAGAGCCTTGTGTGGCACCATGACGCTTTGGCGACATCGGACCAAGCACGACTTGGCGAAGGCTTGCTTCGGTTTTTCCGAGGCTGCCCGGGTCGATTGCAAAGCCGTCCCTCTCCCGGCACTTAGGACACATGGACGAGCACCTGCCCTTCTCCGCGCCGAAACGCCTGCGCGCCCTCGTCCGGTCACGGGAGTCGAGCATCATCGTGCTCGCCGCGGTGGTCGGCGCCGCTGGCGGCCTCGTGGTCGCCGGCATGGGGGCGCTCGCCGAGCTGATGCATTCCGTGCTCTTCGGCATCCCGTTCCGCCAGCGTCTGTCGGCCCTGCCGGAAATCCTGCCGTGGCAGGCGCTGATCCCGGCGGTCGGCGGGGTCGTCCTCGGGCTCTCGTTCCTGCTCCTCGCGAAGTGGCGGCCGGAGCCGCCGGTCGATCCGATCGAGGCGAACGCGCTGCGCGGCGGCCGCATGTCGATCCGCGACAGCGCCGTCGTCGCGGCGCAGACCGTCTGGTCGAGCGGCGTCGGCGCCTCCGTCGGGCTCGAAGCCGGCTACACCCAGCTTTCGAGCGGCCTCGCCTCATGGCTCGGCCGGGTCTTTCACGTACGGCGCAACGACCTGCGCCTGCTCGTCGGCTGCGGCACGGCCGGCGCGATCGCCGGCGCCTTCGGCGCCCCCCTCGGCGGCGCGTTCTATGCCTTCGAACTCGTCATTGGCGCTTACGCCCCGATCGGGCTGGCGCCGGTCGGGATCGCCGCCCTGAACGGCTGGTTCGTCGCGCGGGCGCTCGGGCCGCACACGCTCGAGCTTTTCGCCCTCAGCGCCCACACCATCACCGGGCGCGATCTCGTCACCGCCAGCCTGCTCGGGGTGGCGGCGGCATTCTTCGGCATCACTCTCATGCGCGGGGTCGAGCTGTGGGAGCGGCTGATGCGCCGCCTGCACCTGCCGATGCCGGTGCGTCTCGGGATCGGCGGCTCGATCGTCGGTGGCCTCGCGCTGGTGACGCCGCAGGTCCTGGCGTCGGGCCACGGCGCGCTGCACGTGAACTCGGTGCTGACCCTGCCGATCGGCCTCGTGGCGATAATCCTCGTCTGCAAGTCGGTGGCATCGATCGTCTCGCTCGGCTCGGGATTTCGCGGCGGGCTGTTCTTCGCCTCACTGCTGCTCGGGGCGCTGGGGGGGCGGCTTTTCGCGGAAGCCGGCAATGCGCTCTGGCCCGGCGCCGGCCTCGAGTCCGACGTCTATGCCGTGCTCGGCCTCGGCGCGCTCTCTGCCTCGGTGATCGGCGGGCCGCTCACCATGACCTTCATCGTGCTGGAGACCACCGGCGACTTCTGGCTCGCCGCCGCGGTGCTCATCGCGGTCATCGTCGCCACCGTCATCACCCGCGAGCTTTTCGGCTACAGCTTCGCCACCTGGCGCTTCCACCTGCGCGGCGAGACGATCCGCAGCGCGGCCGACGTCGGCTGGATCCGCGATCTCACCGTCGGGCGGATGATGCGCCCCGACCTCAAGACCGTGCCGCGCGACACCAGCCTCGAGCGGTTCCGCGAACTCTACCCGCTCGGTTCGGCGACCCGCGTCGTGGTGCTCGATCGCGACGAGACCTATGCCGGCATGGTGATCGTCACCGACGCGCACGGCGTGACCGACCCCGAGATCCGCGGCATCGGCCCGATCCTGCGGCTCCCCAAGACCGTGCTGAAGCCCAGCATGAACATCCGCGAGGCGGCGCTGCAATTCGACCGGGCCGAGGCCGAGGCGCTCGCCGTCACCGACGCGCAGAACCACCCCGTGGGGCTCCTGACCGAAGCCTACGTGCTCCGGCGCTACGCCGACGAGTCCGAGCGGCGCCGGCGCGAGATGCTGGGCGAGGGGTAGCCGGTCGGGTCGGCGCCCGACAGGGCCACGGCATCAGGCCGCGTCGAGCGGCACCACGCGCACGGTGTTGCCAGCCGCCGCGAGGGCGATCTCGCCCCGCTTCAGCCGGAGCGCGTCGGCGCCGAACACCTCGAGGCGCCAGCCGTGCAGCGCCGGGATCTGCTCCTCCGGCGTGCCGTTCGCCAGCGCGTCGAGATCGGCGCTCGAGGCGATGAGCCGCTGGGCAACGCCGGCCTGCTCGGAGCGCGCCTTCAGGAGCACGCGCAGCAGGTCCGCCAGCGCCTCGGAGCCCGGCTTGCGCGCCAGTGACTCGGGCGGATGCGGCACCTCGTCGGCGGGCAGCGTCTCGGCCGAGGCGATGGCGGCGAGCAGCCCGTCGGCGATCTCGCCCCGCCGCGCCTCCCGCAGCAGCAGCCGCGACTTGCCAAGCTCCTCCGCGCTCTTCGGCCGGTTCGCCGCCAGCTCCAGCAGCGCGTCGTCCTTGAGGATGCGCGCGCGCGGCACGTTCTTCGACTGCGCCATCGTCTCGCGGAAGCGGGCGAGCTCGCGCAGCGCCGCGAGGAAGCGCGGCGCCGTCGAGCGCGTCTTGATCCGCGCCCAGGCCTCGGTCGGGTCGGTGCGGTAGGTCGCGGGATCGGTGAGGACCGCCAGCTCTTCCTCGACCCACGGCCCGCGCCCGGTCTCCTGAAGCTGCTTCGAGAGGACCTCGTAGATCCGCCGCAGATGCGTCACGTCGGCCAGCGCATAGGCCATCTGCGCCTGACTGAGCGGCCGCCGGCTCCAGTCGGTGAAGCGCGACGACTTGTCGATCGTGGCGCGCGCCACCTGGCGCACCAGCGTCTCGTAGCCCACCTGATCGCCGTAGCCGCAGACCATGGCCGCGACCTGCGTGTCAAAGAAAGGCGCAGGCAGCGTGCCGGCCTCGGTCTCGAAGATCTCGAGATCCTGCCGCGCGGCGTGGAAAACCTTTACGACGTTGCGGTTGCGAAACAGCTCGTAAAGCGGCTCGAGCGAGAGGTTCTCGGCCAGCGTATCCACCAGCACGGCCCCTTCGTCGCCCTTGCCCGGACGGGCGAGCTGCACCAGACAAAGCTGGGCGTAGTAGGTGCGCTCCCGCAGGAATTCGGTATCGACGGTAATGTAGGGAAAGCCCGCCGCCTCGGCACAGAACCGCGCAAGCGTGTCGGTGTCGGTGATGGGCGGGGTCACGCGGAGACTCCCGTCAGGCGGTGCCCGAATGCCCACACGGATTCGTATGATGTGAAATCAAGCACTTGCAAAGCAGGCTCCAAAACGGGTGCCGACGGGTTTGTCATACCAGCGTCAGCATGGCAAGCACTGCTCCCCGGCCGCGCCGGCGGCCGTCGGCGGCTTGTCGCGCGGCCCGATCGTCGGCACGGTCCCTCCGGGCCATCGCGCCCGACCGAATCGCCCAGCCGCCCGAAGAGGAATCCCCCCGGTGCCCCGCTTCGCTCTGCTCGCCCTCTGCCTCGCGTTGCCGGCCGTTGCCGGTGCCCCCGCCGCCGGGGCCGCGGCGACGCGCGACCAGGTGCGCGTGGTCGGCTCGTCGACGGCGTTCCCCTACACGCAGGCCGTGGCTGAGGAATTCGCCGACGAGACCGGCCAGCTCTCGCCGGTGGTGGAGGCGACCGGAACCGGCGGCGGGATGCGGCTCTTCTGCTCGGGCGTCGGCCCGCGCACACCGGACGTCATCGCCGCCTCACGCCGGATTCTGCCCTCCGAGCTCGCCGCCTGCCAGCGGAACGGCGTCACCGACCTGATCGGGGCCCGCTTCGCCGACGACGCGGTCATCCTCGCCCAGTCGCGTCAGGCGCCGTGGACCGACTTCACCCGCGCCCAGATCTTTCAGGCGGTCGCGGCCTCGGTGGAGATCGCGGGCGAGATCGTCCCGAACCCCTACCGGAACTGGCACCAGATCGACCCGAACCTGCCGGATGCGGCGATCGAGATCATCGGGCCGCCCCTCACCTCCGGCACCCGCGACGCCTTCGTGAAGCTGGTCCTCAATCAGGGCTGCCTCGCCTTCCCGGCCATCGAGGCGCTGCCGGAGCCGCAGCGCGCCGATGTCTGCAGCCGGATCCGGCGGGACGGCGTCTTCGTCGTGGCGACCGAGAGCGACAACGTCATCGTCCGCCAGCTCGCCGCCGATCCCGGCGCCATCGGCATCTTCGGCTACACCATGCTGCACCAGAACGCAGACTGGTTGCGCGGCGCGGCGCTCGACGGCGTCGCACCGACCCGCGAGGCGATCATGTCGGGCGCCTATGGCGCCGTCCGATCGCTCTACCTCTACGTCAAGAACGCCCACCGCGGGGTGATCCGCGGGCTCGACGGCTTCCTCGCGGAATACACCTCCGAGGCGGCGATCGGCCCCGATGGCTACCTCGTCCAGCTCGGGCTGATCCCGCTTGCCACTGCCGACCGCGAGAGCCTCCGGGCGGCGGTCGTCGGTGGCATGCCGCCCAGGCGCGACTGAGCGCGGCCCGCCATGCCCGGATCGCTCATCCTCTCCACCCTGCTTTTCGCCGCGGCGGCGTTCTTCCTCGGCCGCGCCGCCGCCCGACCGTTCGGCACCGGCGCGCGGTCGCGCCCGGTCTACCACGGCGCGCTCCTCGCGCTCTGGGTGGCGCTGCCCGGGCTCGCCGTCACCGTCGCCTGGGCGCTCGCCCAGCCGGCGCTCCTCGACCGGCTGCTCCTCGCCGGACTGCCGGCGGGCTCCGTCGACGCCATCGGAACCGGCGGCCGCGCCCTCGTCCTCGCGCAGATCCACGCCCTCGCCGAAGGCCGTGCCCTGCCCCATCTCGACGCGGTCATCGTCGAGGCCGGCGCCCGGCTCAGCCGCTGGCGCGAGATCGGCCGGCTCGCCCTCTTCGCCACGGTCGCCGCCACCCTGCTCGTCAGCTTTCTTGTCGCCCGCACCCGGATCACCCCGCGCCTGCACGCCCGCGCCGCGGTGGAGCGCGCGCTGACGGTCGGGCTCGTCGTCTGCGCCTCGGTCGCGCTCCTCACCACCGTCGCGCTGCTGGTCGCCCTGCTGCGCGAGACGGTGGAGTTCTTCCGCCTCGTGCCGCCGGCGGAGTTCCTGTTCGGCACCAACTGGGATCCGCAGGTGGCGTTTCGGTCGGACCAGATCGCCGGGACAGGTGCCTTCGGCGCGGCGTCGGTCTTTGCCGGCACACTCCTCGTCGCGGCCATCGCCATGGCGGTCGCGGTGCCGCTCGGCCTGCTGATCGCGATCCACCTCGTCGAATACGCCCGGCCCGGCACCCGTGCCTGGGCAAAGCCCGCCCTCGAAATCCTCGCGGGCGTGCCGACCGTGGCCTACTTCTTCGCGGCCCTGCTCGCGGTGGCCCCCGCGATCCAGCACGCCGGCCGCGCCCTCGGACTCGTGGTCTCGCCGAATTCGGCTCTCGCGGTCGGCCTCGTCACCGGGATCATGATCCTGCCACTGGTCTCGTCACTGGCGGACGACGCGCTCAGGGCCGTGCCGCAGGACCTGCGCCAGGCCTCGCTCGCGGTCGGCGCCACCCGCGCCGAGACCGTGCTGCACGTGCTCCTGCCCGCGGCCATGCCGGGCATCCTCGGCGGCGTGCTTCTCGCACTGTCGCGGGCGGTCGGTGAGACGATGATCGTGCTGATGGCGGCCGGGCTGGTGGCGACGATCTCCCTCGACCCGCTCGGCACCACCACCACGGTCACGGTGCAGATCGCGACGCTTCTAGCCGTGGATGCCCCGTTCGACGACCCGCGCACCCTCGCCGCCTACGCGCTCGGCCTGACCCTCTTCGTGGTGACCTTCGGCCTCAATCTTCTCGCGCTGAGGCTGGTGCGGCGCGCCAGCCGGACGGACGCGTCATGACGTCCCTGCCGCCCCCCGACGTCCGGCGCGATGCCCGCCGGCGCCGCCGCCGCGCCGTCGATGTCTGGCTGCGCCGACTCGGCGCCGGCGCCGTGGTGTTCGCCCTCGGGCTCGCCGGGCTGATGCTCACGGCAATCATCGTGGCGAGCCTGCCCGCGCTCACCCAGACCACGGTACGCGTCGACTTCGAGATCGACCCGACCCTCGTCTCCGCAACCGACCCCGCCGCCGGCGACTTCCGCGCCATCGTGGCGCGCGGCGCGGCGGCGCTCTTCCCCGATGCCCCGCCGGCCGAGGCATCCGCGGCCCAGCGCATCCTCACGCCCGCCGCGACGCGCATCCTGCGACAGGAGGTGCTCCGGAACCCCGACCTGATCGGCCGGCGACTCGCGCTCGCGGTCCCCGCCGCCGGCCCCTACGACCAGCTCGCCCGGGATCACGTGGACCGGCAGGCACCCGAGACGCGGCGCCAGCTCGACGACGCCGACATCGCGCGCTTCGACCGCCTCACGGCCGACGGCCGCGTGGCGCGGTCGCTGAATTTCGGGCTTCTCTTCAATGGCGACAGCCGCTTTCCCGAAGTGGCCGGACTCGCGGGCGCCATCACCGGCTCGGCGATGGCGCTCGCGATCTGCCTCGCGATATGCCTGCCGATCGGGATCGCGACGGCGATCCTGATGGTGGAGTTCGCGCCGCGAAACCGCCTGACCGTGGTGATCGAGGCGAACGTCAACAACCTCGCCGCCGTGCCGCCGATCCTCTACGGGCTGCTCGGCCTGGCCGTCTTCATCACATGCTTCGGGCTGCCGCGCTCCTCGCCGCTGGTCGCGGGGATGGTGCTGGCGCTCATGACGTTGCCGACCGTCGTCATCGCCACGAGCCTCGCGCTGCGCCGGGTGCCGATGGCGATCCGCGAGGCAGGCTTCGCGGTCGGGGCCTCGCGGTATCAGGTCGTGCTCCACCACGTGCTGCCGCTGGCGCTGCCGGGGATCCTGACCGGAGCCATCGCCGCGATCTCGCAGGCGCTCGGCGAGGCGGCGCCGTTGCTTCTCATCGGCATGAACGCATTCGTGACCAGCGTGCCGCACGGCGTGACCGAGGCCGCCACGACCCTGCCCACCCAGATCCTGCTCTGGTCCGAGAGCCCGCAGCCCGGCTTCGTCGCCCGCGCCGCCGCGGCGATCCTCGTGCTGCTCGCCTCGCTCGTCGCGCTCAACGGCATCGCCGTGTTGCTGCGCCACCGCGCCGAGCGTCGGCGATAACCGCCCCCGGTGGACATCGGCGCCGTCACATTGCACATCATGCCGGATGGCGCGACCAAGCCTCCTTCTCGCCGCTTCCACGGCCGAACCCAGCCCGCCGACCAAGATATCGGCTCAGGGAATTTCTGCATGGTACGGGCCGATCCGGGCCCTTGAGAACGTGTGCCTCGAGATCCCCTCGAACCGGGTGACGGCCCTGATCGGCCCCTCGGGTTGTGGCAAGACCACGTTCCTGCGCTGCCTGAACCGGCTGAACGACACCATCCCCGGCGCCCGCGTCACCGGCACGATCCGCCTCGACGGTGTCGACATCATGGGCCAGTACATCGATGTGGCGGAGCTCAGGACCCGCGTCGGCATGGTCTTCCAGAAGCCGAACCCGTTTCCGAAATCCGTCTTCGAGAACGTCGCCTACGGCCCGCGCATCCACGGCCTCGCCCACAGCCGGGCCGAACTCAGCGTCATCGTCGAGAGCGCGCTGCGCCACGCCGGGCTCTGGGACGAGGTGAAGGACCGCCTCGCCTCGCCGGGCACCGCGCTTTCCGGCGGCCAGCAGCAGCGGCTCTGCATCGCGCGCGCCATCGCCACCCAGCCCGAGGTCCTGCTCATGGACGAGCCGGCGGCGGCTCTCGACCCGATCGCCACCTCGCTCATCGAGGCGCTGATCGACGATCTGCGCGAAAGCTACACCATCGTCGTCGTCACCCACTCCATGCAGCAGGCGGCGCGCATCAGCCAGCACACCGCCTTCCTCGACCATGGTCGTCTGGTCGAAGTGGGCGAGACCACTGAGATCTTCTCGACACCGCGCGAAAAACAGACCGAAGATTACATCACCGGCAAGATCGGCTAGCGAGGACTTACATGCCAGACACCAGCGACCGCGGGCTCGACCATCACACCCTCGCCGCACTGGCCCGTGAGGTGGAAGACGCCGATCCGATCGCCTGGGGCGGGCTCGCGCTGGACCGGGAAACGGTGTACGATCTCATCGCCTCGCAGATCGCCGAGCTCTTCCAGGGCTACGAGCAGAGCGGCGTGCCCCGCGACCGGCAGATGCTGATCGCGCTCTCGACGGTGGTGAAGCTCACGGTCGAGAACTTCGTCCTGCACCAGCGGGTGATGCGCGCGGCCGACGCCGAGAGCCGTGACGAGTAGACCCGCCGCCGGGGCGACGTCTCCGCGGCGCGAGCCTCGGCGTTTGACCCCGGCACCCGCCCCGCGATAGTCGGACCGGGCGCAATCCGCCCCAGTCCGACATCCCTCCCAATGAGAGACCCATGCCCAACCTCGTCTACGTCCTGAACGGCCCGAACCTGAACCTGCTCGGCAAGCGCCAGCCGCACATCTACGGCCACGAGACGCTGGCCGACGTCGAGCGCGACTGCACTGCCCTGGCCACCGAACTCGGCCTCGAGGTGCGCTTCCTGCAATCGAACTGGGAGGGCCAGATCATCGACTGGATCCACGAGGCCCGCGAGACCGCCGTCGGCATCGTGATCAACCCCGGTGCCTTCACCCACACCTCGGTGGCGATCATGGACGCGCTCAACACCTTCGAGGGCACGGTGATCGAGGTGCACATCTCGAACGTCCACAAGCGCGAGAGCTTCCGCCACCACTCCTACATGTCGCTGCGCGCCGACGGGATCATCGTCGGCTGCGGCACGCAGGGCTACCAGCTCGGCCTGCGCCGCATCGGCGCGCTCGTCGCCGCCGCCTGAGCCCGACCCGCGCGCCCCGCCTTCACGGCGCGGGTGCGTAGCGGCTCACCATGGCATAGTCCTTCCGCGGCCCGCTCACCCGCCACTCGGCGAGCCACCGGGGCCAGCCGCGGAAGTCGTAGCGCACGCGGTAGAGATCCGGGTCGCAGGCGTGCACCGCGCCGGGCGTCGGCTCCTCCGCGTCGATGCGGTGAAAGAACCCCCCGTCCTCGAAGAAGACATCGATCGTCCCCGCGCCGCCGTCCTTCCAGAGATAGCGCCGGCTCGCGGCCATCGGCGCCGCGCCTTCGAGCATCAGCGTCCCGGTCTCGACGTAGAGGAGCCCGTCCGCCCCCGCATCAGGCGCCCCCTCGAACACCGCCTCTCCGGTGAAGCGGCCGGCCCGGCCCGCGCGCACGTCCTCGATCTCCCGCTCGATCCGCCAGCGCCCCACGAAGGACCTGAGCTCCATTCCCACCTCGCTTGTGCCGCCCCGCCGCCTTCAGTATCAGACCGCAACCCCCAACCGAAGCCGACCGGAACCCGAAAGGCCACCCCGATGATCCCGCGCTATTCCCGCCCCGAGATGGTCAAGATCTGGGAGCCGGCCACCCGCTTCCGCATCTGGTTCGAGATCGAGGCGCACGCCGCGGACGCCCAGGCCGAGCTCGGCGTCATCCCGAAGGAAGCCGCCGCCGCGATCTGGAAGGCCCGGGACGTGGAATTCGACGTGGCCCGCATCGACGAGATCGAGGCGGTGACGAAGCATGACGTCATCGCGTTCCTCACCCACCTTGCCGAGCACGTGGGCGATGACGCGCGCTTCGTCCACCAGGGCATGACCTCTTCGGACGTGCTCGACACCTGCCTCAACGTCCAGCTCGTCCGCGCCTCGGACATCCTGCTCGCCGACCTCGACGCGCTTCTCGCCGCCCTGAAGCGCCGCGCCTACGAGCACAAGGACAGCGTCACCATCGGGCGCAGCCACGGCATTCACGCCGAGCCCACGACCTTCGGCGTGAAGCTCGCTCAGGCCTACGCCGAGTTCACCCGCGCGAAACACCGCCTCGAAGCCGCCCGCGCCGAAGTCGCGACCTGCGCCATCTCCGGCGCCGTCGGCAGCTTCGCGAACATCGACCCGGCCGTCGAGGAGCACGTGGCGAAGGCCATGGGCCTGACGCCCGAGCCGGTCTCGACGCAGGTGATCCCGCGCGACCGCCACGCGATGTTCTTCGCCACGCTCGGCGTGGTCGCCTCGTCGATCGAGCGCCTCGCCATCGAGATCCGCCACCTGCAGCGCACCGAGGTGCTGGAGGCGGAGGAGTACTTCGCCCCCGGACAGAAGGGCTCGTCGGCGATGCCGCACAAGCGCAACCCGGTCCTGACCGAGAACCTGACGGGCCTCGCCCGCCTCGTGCGCATGGCGGTGGTGCCCGCGATGGAGAACGTCGCCCTCTGGCACGAGCGCGACATCTCGCATTCCTCCGTCGAGCGGATGATCGGCCCGGATGCGACGATCACGCTGGACTTCGCCCTCGCGCGGCTGACCGGCGTCATCGACAAGCTCGTCGTCTACCCGGAGACCATGCTGCGGAACATGAACAAGTTCCGCGGCCTCATCCACTCGCAGCGCGTGCTGCTGGCGCTCACCCAGAAGGGCGTCAGCCGCGAAGACAGCTACCGGCTGGTCCAGCGCAACGCCATGAAGGTCTGGGAAGAGGGCAAGGACTTCCAGGAAGAGCTTCTCGCCGATCAGGACGTGCGCGCCGCGCTCTCGGAGGACGAAATCGGCGCGCTCTTCGATCTCGCCCACCACACGAAGCACGTGGACACGATCTTCGCCCGGGTGTTCGGCGACGCCTGAGCGCGAGGCCGGAAAATGCAGATGCCCGGGCCGTTGCCGGCCCCCGCCATCGAAACCGTCAGGGGACAAGGCAGGCGGCGATGCGCCCGGCCGGGGAGACCCCTACTCCTTGAACTCGCTCACCAGCTGTTCCTTGGCAACGGCGAGAAGCTCGACCATCTTCGAGCGGATCGTCGTCTCATCCGCCTTGTCGCCAAGGTCGCCCGCGACCTTGCGGTAGACGTCGTGGTCGCCGCTCTCCTCGAAGTCCGACTTCACGACTTCGCGCGCATATTCGTCCGCCGCCTCGCCGGTCTTGCCGAGCAGGCCCGCCGCCCAGAGGCCGAGCAGCCGGTTGCGCCGGGCAACGGCCTTGAACTGCATCTCCTCGTCGTAGGCGAACTTGTTCTCGAAGCCCCGTTCCCGGTCGTCGAACGTCGTCATCGCGCGCTCCTCACATAAAAAGCATCTCGGTGACCGCTATCACGGCGGCCGTGCGGCTCGCGAAGGAGATAATCAATCGACCTCGCTCCCACAAGCGGCAGGAGGTCCCCGCCAGCAAGGGAGCTTGCTCCTGCCGGCCCCGAGGTATAGTTACCCTTCTAACCGGGAGGGACGGGCATTCCGCTCAGTCCTCCCTTGCGCGTTTCTGGAGACAGGTATGGCCCGACGCAGGCTGGTTTACGAGGGCAAGGCCAAGATTCTTTACGAAGGTCCAGAGCCGGATACCCTGATCCAGTATTTCAAGGACGAGGCAACCGCCTTCAACGCTCAGAAGAAGGCGACCATCGAAGGCAAGGGCGTCCTCAACAACCGGCTTTCCGAGCATTTCATGACGGGGCTGAACGCGGTCGGCGTGCCGACGCACTTCATCCGCCGTCTCAACATGCGCGAGCAACTGATCCGTCTGGTGGAGATGATCCCGCTCGAGGTCGTGGTTCGCAACTACGCCGCCGGGTCGCTCTCGAAGCGCCTCGGCATTCCCGAGGGTCAGCAGCTGCCGCGCCCGATCATCGAGTTCTACTACAAGGACGACGCGCTCGGCGACCCGCTGGTCTCCGAGGAGCACGTCATCGCCTTCAACTGGGCGAGCCAGCAGGACATCGACGACATGATCGCGCTCGCGCTCCGCGTGAACGACTTCCTGAGCGGCATGTTCCTCGGTGTCGGCATCCGGCTCGTCGACTTCAAGATCGAGATCGGCCGGGTTTATGACGGCGACTTCCAGCGCCTGATCGTCGCCGACGAGATCTCGCCCGACAGCTGCCGCCTCTGGGACGTCGAGACGGGCCGCAAGCTCGACAAGGACGTGTTCCGCCAGGATCTCGGCAATCTTTCGGATGCCTACACCGAGGTCGCGAAGCGCCTCGGCGTCCTGCCCAAGACCAACGGTCGCGCCCACTCGGGCCCGAAGCTCGTCAACTGAAGAAGAAGGCCCCCCGCATGAAGGCGCGCGTCCACGTCACCCTGAAGCCCGGCGTTCTCGACCCCCAGGGCGAGGCGGTCCGGCACGCCCTCGGCTCGCTCGGCTTCGACGGGGTGGGCGAGGTGCGCATCGGCAAGGTGATCGAGGTGGAGCTTGACGGTGCCGATCCGGCCGCCGCCGAGGGCCGCGTCCGCGAGATGTGCGAGAAGCTGCTCGCCAATACCGTGATCGAGAATTACGCGGTGGAGATCTCATGAGCCTCAGGGCCGGCGTCATCGTCTTTCCCGGATCGAATTGCGACCGCGACCTCGCCGTCGCCCTGCGGGGCGCCGGCGCCGACGTGACGATGATCTGGCACAAGGACAGCTCCCTGCCCTCCGGCCTCGATCTCGTGGCGGTGCCCGGCGGCTTTTCCTTTGGCGACTATCTGCGCTGCGGCGCGATCGCCGCGCGCTCGCCCGTCATGCGCGCCGTCAGCGACTTCGCCCACGCCGGGGGCCACGTGCTCGGCGTCTGCAACGGCTTTCAGGTGCTGATCGAGGCGGGCCTGCTGCCCGGCGCGCTCATGCGCAACGCGGGCCTGCGCTTCGTCTGCGCCCCGGCCGCCCTCGAAGTCGCGACCACCGACAGCCCGTTCACCCGCGACTTCCGCAAGGGCGAGACCGTCACCTTCCCGATCGCCCACCATGACGGCAACTACATCGCCGATCCCACGACGCTGGCCCGCCTCGAAGGCGACGACCGCGTCGCCTTCCGCTACGCGGTGAACCCCAACGGCTCGGCCGACTCGATCGCCGGCATCCTCTCCGCGAACCGCCGCGTCCTCGGCCTCATGCCGCACCCCGAACGGGCCGCAGACCCGGCCCACGGGGGCACTGACGGCATTCGGTTCTTCGCCGGCCTCGCGGCTCTGACCGCTCCGGCCGGGGCCTGAGGGCGCCGGCCGTGGCCGCGGATATCATCCCCGCCCGTCACCCGAGCCGCCTCTGGATGCGCCTCGGGCTGCTCGCCTCGGCGATCGTCATGGCGCTCGTCATCTGGGCGAGCCACGCCTACCTCACCCGCGCCTTCAGCGAGGACCAGGACGCCGACGCGACGGTCCGCGCCACGCTCTACGCCGGCTCGATCCAGTCGACCATGCAGCGCCACTCCGTCGTGCCGCTGCTCCTCGCCCGCGACCCGATCCTCATGACGGCGCTGCACACCAACGAGTATCAGGCCGCCGAAGAGCGCCTGAGGCGGTTCAAGGAAGAGATCGGCGCCGGCTCGATCTTCATCCTCGACGCCGACGGCCGCATCGTCGCCGCCTCCGACGCCCGGCCACGCGAACAGTACGACGGCGACAAGGCCTACTTCACCGCCGCCAAGGCCGACACCGGCACCGTCTTCTCTATCATCGAGAACGACGATGGCGCCTACTCCTTCCACTACGCCCGGCGCATCGTCGAGAACGACAGACTGATCGGCGTCGTGGTCGTCACCGTCGATCTCGGCGCCCACGAAGAAGGCTGGCGCCGCGCCGGCGTCAAGGTCGTCGTCACCGACAGCGACGATCAGGTCCTGCTCGCCTCCGAACCGTACTGGAACCAGAAGACCCTCTCGAACCTGCTCGCGCCCGGCCCCGACCCCTCCCGCGTGCTCCGCGCCCTGCAGGAGGCGCGCAAGAGCTTCGGCTCACCCTCCTACGTCTACATCAACGGCACGCCGCATCTCGTCGCCGAGGTGCCCGTGGGCTTTCGCAACTGGCGCCTCACCTACTTCGCGACCCTCGAGGACGTGCGCGCCCGGGTGAACGCGGTCCTGTCGCTCATCATCATGGTGCTGGCGCTGCTCCTCGCGCTCGGCTTCTACCTGCTCTCGCGGCGCACCCGCGCCGAGAGCCGCCGCATCCAGCGCGAGTCCGAGGAGCTGCGCGTCCTGAACCGCCGCCTCTCCGCCGAGATCGGTGCGAGAAAACGCGTGGAAAAAGACCTCAAGGACGCCGAACAGAGCCTCGAACAGGCCTCGAAACTCGCAGCCCTCGGCCAGATGTCCGCCGCCGTCAGCCACGAGCTGAACCAGCCCCTCGCCGCCATGAAGACCTACCTGGCCGGCGCGCGGCTGCTCCTGACCCGCCGCCGCCCCGAGGAGGCGCTCACCAGCTTCCAGCGCATCGACGACCTGATCGACCGCATGGGCAGCATCACCAAGCAACTCAAGTCCTACGCGCGGAAAGGCGACCTCGACGTCGAGGCCGTCGATCTGCGCGACAGCGTGCGCACCGCGCTCGCCATGATGGCACCGCAGCTCGGCAAGATGGCGGTGTCGATCCAGACCACCCTGCCGTCCGAGCCGGCGGTGGTGATGGCCGACCCGCTCCGCATCGAGCAGATCATCGTGAACCTGCTGCGCAACGCCCTCGACGCGGTGCGAAGCCGCGACACGAAGGAAATCAAGATCCTGCTGATCGCGACCGGCGAGACCATCCTGCTCTCGATCGAGGACAACGGGACGGGCCTTCGCGATCCCGGAAAGCTCTTCGAACCCTTCTACACCACAAAGAAACCCGGGGAGGGCCTCGGGCTCGGCCTCGCCATCTCCGCGGGCTTCGCCGCGGAGCTCGGCGGCCGGCTCGTCGCCCGAAACGCACCGGACGCAGGCGCAGTCTTCGAACTGGTCCTGCCCCGCGCCCGCGCCGCCCAGGCTGCCGAGTGATGGAACATGAGTGAAAAATCAAAAGTCGCGATCATCGACGATGAAGCCGACATGCGGGAAAGCGTCTCGCAGTGGCTCGAACTCTCGGGTTTCGAGCCCGTCACCTTCGAGGCGGCCGAGCCCGCGCTGAAGGTGATCGGCCCGGACTTCCCCGGCGTCGTCATCACCGACATCCGCATGCCGGGCATGGACGGCATGGCGCTCCTGCGCCGGCTCCAGTCGGTCGACCCCGGCCTTCCGGTCATCCTGATGACTGGCCACGGCGACGTGCCCATGGCGGTCGAGGCCATGCGGATCGGCGCCTACGACTTCATGGAGAAGCCGTTCGACCCCGACCGGCTGGCCGAGCTCTGCCACAAGGGCGGCGAAGCCCGCGCCCGCACCCTCGAGACCCGGGCGCTGCGCCGCGAGCTCTCCGACGGCAACGTCGTCATGCGCCGGCTCATGGGGTCGAGCCCGCTCATCGAGCGGCTGCGCGAGACAATCCTCGACGTCGCCCAGGCCGACGGCCACGTCCTCGTCCTCGGCGAGACCGGCACCGGCAAGAGCCTCATCGCCAAGGCACTGCACGCCTCCGGGCCGCGCGGTGCGAAGCCCTTCATCACGCTCAACTGCTCCTCGATCGCGCCCGACCTCATCGAGCCAATCCTCTTCGGCGCGCCCGACTGGCCCGAGAAGCCGTTCATCGATCAGGCCGAAGGCGGCACGCTCTGCCTCGAGAACATCGAGGCGCTGCCCATCGCCGCGCAGGCCCGGCTGCTCGATGCGATCAACGCCAACGACACGGTGACCGGCGGCGCCCGCCACAACGTGCGCATCATCGCCGTGTCGAGCCGCCTCGCCAACGGCACGCCGCCGGCCGAGGTGCTGCGCGACGATCTCTACTTCCGCCTCGCCGGCCTCGTGATCGAGGCCCCGCCACTGCGCGCCCGCGGCGAGGACATCCTGATGCTCTTCTCGCACTTCACCGTGCAGTTCGCCGAGGAATACGGCTGCGAGCCGCCGACACTCGGCGCGGGCGACGCCGCCAACCTCGTGCAGGCGCCGTGGCCCGGCAACATCCGCCAGCTCATCAACCTCGCCGAGCGCGCCGTGCTTCAGGCCCGCCGCGGCGAGAGCAATATCTCGGCGCTCTTGATCGACGACGGCTTCCAGGCTCCGGCGATCCCGCTCGACGCGGAAAAGCCGCTGAAGGAGCACGTGGACGCCTTCGAGAAGATGCTCATCGACCACGCGCTGCGCCGCAACCAGGGCAACGTCTCCGCCGTCATGGCCGAACTCGCCCTGCCCCGCCGCACGCTGAACGAGAAGATGGCGAAGTACGGCCTCAGCCGGCAGGACTACCTCTGACCTCGGGAAACGGCGGCGACGTCAGCGCCGCCGGTGAGCCTCGATCATCGCCGCAATGGCGTCAAAGCCATTCGCCCGTGCGTGATCGAGGGCCGTCTGGCCGTTGCCGTCCGGGATATCCGCATCTGCACCGGCATCGAGCAGCGCCCTGACGATTTGCTGTGGCGTCGGACCGCCATCGGTCAGGATCACAGCCTCGAGCAGTGCGGTCCAGCCGAGATCGTTGACGTGGTTCACGTCGACACCCGCCGCGATGAGCAACTGCACTGCCTCCGGGTGCCCCTTCTCGGCCGCCGGAATGAGTGCCGTGCCACCATAGCGATTGGTGCTCGCCAGATCGGCGCCGTGCGCGAGGATCAGCTTCAATATCTCGACCCGGCCATGGGCGCCCGCCACGAGAAACGGGCTGTCCATGATCGCGTCCCTGGCATTTACGTCGGCACCGGCATCGATCAGTTGGCCAGCTGCGTCGGCATTGTCGTTCCACACCGCCACCAGCAGCGCGGTGCGGCCGCGGTCGTCGCGCTCATCGACCGGCTCGCCCGCGGCCAGCGCCCGCTCCAATGCGGCGCTGTCATTCGCGACAACCGCGTCCAGAACCGATGCTGCTGCACTCGCTGCCGTCATGACCAGCGCCCCCAGTACGTTCAGAAGCCGAGTGGACCATCGACGCCCGCGGTTTGCCATCAATACGTCGCCCGGCCCCCGGACAGGTCGAACACCGCGCCCGTGGTGAACGAGTTCTCCTCCGACGCGAGCCAGGCGATCATCGCCGCCGCCTCGTTCACTTCGAGGAAGCGCGCGCGCGGGATCTTCGAGAGCATGTAGTCGATGTGCTCCTGCTTCATCTGGTCGAAGATCGCGGTGCGCGCCGCCGCCGGTGTCACGCAATTGACCGCGATGTTCTTGCCCGCCGTCTCCTTGCCGAGCGACTTCGTCAGCGCGATGACCCCGGCCTTCGACGCGGAATAGGCGGCCGCGTTCGGATTGCCTTCCTTGCCGGCGATCGAGGCGACGTTGACGATACGCCCGTAGCCCGCCGCCAGCATGTGCGGCACCACCGCGCGGCAGCAGTGGAAGACGCCGTTCAGGTTGATGTCGATGACCCGCCGCCACTCGGCGAGGTCGTAGTCCCAGAGCGTCGCATTCGCGCCCGCAATTCCGGCGTTCGCCACCAGCACGTCGATCCGGCCGTCCGCCGCCATCACGTCGGCCGCTGCCGCGACCACCGCCTCCGCATCGGTCTGGTCAACCACCCGCGCCTTCGCGCCGATCTCCGCCGCCGTCGCCTCCACGAGGGCCGCGTCACGGTCCCAAAGCCAGACCGTGGCGCCGCTCACGAGGAAGCGCTCCGCCACCGCCCTGCCGATGCCCTGCGCGCCGCCAGTGACGATCGCCACCCGTCCGTCGAGATCGATCCGGTTCATCTCTTTCTCCTCCCCTGCGGCGATGTGGTCCCCGCCGTCATTCAAAATCGTCAGTCAAAGCCGGCTTTCAAAGCCGGAATGCAAAAAGGTCCGGCCGCGTTTGCACGCCGCCGGACCCTACGTTAACACTCGTTGCGATCTGGTTGACACCCGATAGAAGATCTATCGCCGTCAACCACTTGGCTTACGTGCGCAACTTGCGCAAGCTCAGACCAGCGTCGCCTCGGTCGCCTTCCTGACCTCATCCTCGGTCACGCCGTCGGCGATCTCGACGATCTTCAGGCCACCCTCGACCACGTCGAAGACGCCGAGGTTGGTGATGATCCGGTCAACGACGGCCAGCCCGGTCAGGGGCAGCGTGCATTCCTTCAGGAGCTTCGATTCGCCGTGCTTCGAGGCATGGTCCATCACGACCACGACCCGCTTCACCCCGGCGACGAGATCCATGGCGCCACCCATGCCCTTCACGAGCTTCTTGGGGATCATCCAGTTCGCGAGGTCGCCCTTCTCGGACACCTCCATCGCGCCGAGGATCGCCATGTCGATCTTGCCGCCGCGGATCATCGCGAAGCTGTCGGCCGACGAGAAGTAGGAGGTGCGGTCAAGCTCGGTGATCGTCTGCTTGCCGGCATTGATGAGATCGGCGTCGATCTCGTCCTCGGTCGGGAACGGGCCCATGCCGAGCATGCCGTTCTCCGACTGAAGCGTCACGTCGACGCCATCGGGAATATAGTTGGAGACGAGCGTCGGGATGCCGATCCCGAGGTTCACGTACATCCCGTCCTTGAGTTCACGAGCCGCCAGCGCGGCCATCTGATTACGATCCCACGGCATATTCTCGTTCCCCCTCAGGCCGTACGCACGGTGCGCTGTTCGATCCGCTTCTCGTGCGGACCCTGGATGATCCGGTGCACGAAGATGCCGGGCGTGTGGATGCAATCCGGGTCGAGGCTGCCGACCGGCACGATCTCTTCCACCTCGGCCACGCAGATCCGCCCGCAGGTCGCCGCGTTCGGATTGAAGTTCCGCGCCGTCTTCCGATAGATCAGGTTGCCCTGCGCGTCGCCCTTCCACGCCTTGACGATGGCGAGGTCCGCCACGATCCCACGCTCGAGGATGTAGGTCTGGCCGTCGAAGTCCTTGTGCTCCTTGCCCTCGGCGATCACCGTGCCGACACCGGTCTTGGTGAAGAAGCCCGGGATCCCGGCGCCGCCGGCGCGCATCCGCTCCGCCAGCGTGCCCTGCGGGTTGAACTCGAGCTCCAGCTCGCCCGAAAGGTACTGCCGCATGAACTCGGCATTCTCACCCACATAGGAGGAGATCATCTTCTTCACCTGCCGCGTCTGCAGCAGCACTCCGAGGCCAAAATCGTCGACGCCCGCGTTGTTCGAGGCGACGGTCAGCTCCTTCACCCCCGCATCGCGAATCGCCGCGATGAGCAACTCGGGAATGCCGCAAAGCCCAAACCCGCCGGCAGCGATGGTCATCCCGTCTGTCAACAGCCCGTCAAGCGCCGCAGCCGCCGAGTCGTAGACTTTCGTCTTCATCTAGCGTCCCCCAATTGTGTTTCGTTGGAACTACCTTTCGGAACTACCGAAGGGTGTCAAGGGTATGAAGAAATACCGCCACATTACAAACCCGACCGGTTTGAAACGGGGTTCGGAACAGGAACTCATTCCACTGATCTGCCCGCTCATCCTGCCGAATTCCGGCGGAAGCAAGCGGCCGAGTGGTCGTCCACGATGCCGATTGCCTGCATCCACGCGTAGACGATCGTCGGGCCGACAAAACGAAAGCCGCGCCGCTTCAAGTCCTTCGAGACCGCCTCGGAGAGCGGTGTCGAGGTCGGGAACGTCACCCCGTCGCCGCGCAACGGCACGCCATCCGTGAACGACCAGCAGTAGGCCGAGAAGTCCTCTCCGCGCTCGGCCATCGCGAGATAGATGCGCGCCCCGTCGATCGCCGCGGCAATCTTCGCGCGGGAGCGGATGATTCCCGGATCTGCGAGGAGCCGCGCCACGTCCGCGTCACCGAACGCCGCCACCTTCTCCGGGTCGAAGCCGGCAAACGCCGTCCGCATGGTCTCGCGCTTGCGCAGGATGGTGATCCACGCGAGCCCGGCCTGAAAGCCATCGAGAACGAGCTTCTCCCAGAGCGCCCGGCTGTCCCGTTCCGGGACTCCCCATTCGGTGTCGTGATACGCCTGCATGAGCGGGTCGGTGCCCGCCCAGCGGCAGCGATGCTTCTCGGTCATCGGAAAATCCTCTCCCCGGATGCCGGCTCGGAGGCGCGCGCCGGTAGCGGCACGGGCTACTGCTGCGCGACCACTACGCTCACGTCGAGGGCTTCGCCGCCGCCGCCACGCGAGACGCCGCGGATTGGCGCGGCCTCGCGGGCGTCCCTGCCCGACCCCAGACGGATGTAGCGCTCGTCCGGGCAGCAGCGGTTGGCCGGGTCGAAGCCGATCCAGCCGAGACGGCCCACGTGGATCTCCGCCCAGGCATGAGACGCCTCGGCGGTCTCGCCGCCGCCCTCGGTCCAGAGGTAGCCGGTGACGTAGCGCGCCGGCAGCTCGGCCGCGATCGCGAGCGCGATGAGGGTGTGGGCGTGATCCTGGCAAACGCCCTGCCCGAGTTCGAGCGCCTCGGCCGCGGTGGTCTGCGGCGTGGTCGCCCCGGGCGTGTAGGCGATGGCGTCGGCCACCGCCCCGGCGAGCCGGTGCGCCCGGTCAAGCGGCCCGTCGGCGCCGCCCACCGCGAGATCCCGCAGATCGAGCATCGCGCGATTCGGCTGGGTGGCGTGCGTCGCCTCGAGGTAGACGAGCGGCGAGACGATCTCGCGGTGGCCTCGGAGGATCCCGTCGCCGCTGGAGGTCTCGACCGTACCCTCGACGACGACGGTGATCCGCTCGACCGGGCCTTGAAGCGTCATGGTCGAGATCAGATCTCCGGCGCCATCGACGAAACTGGCGCCAAACTCGGCGCCCTCCGCCGAGACCTGCCAGTCGATGACCTTCTGGCAACCGTTCGATGCCGGCGTCAGGCGGTGGCTCTGGGTGACGAAGCGCATCGGCGCGTCGAACTGGTAGAGCGTGCTGTGGCGAACCGAGAGGCGCATCACTGGACCCCGAAGAGATAGCTGTGCGCCACGTCCTGGCCGAGCGCAGCGTTCTGGTGGATGAAGCGCGACAGGAACTCGTGCAACCCTTCCTCGATCACGTCCTCGACGCGCGCCTCGGAAAGCTCGCCCAGCATCACCTGCATCCGGTCGTGCGCCACGGTGCGGGTGCCATAGGCCGCCGCGAGCCGCCCGAGGTGGGCTGCGATCTGCTGCTGGCAGTGCAGGAGAGATCGCGGGAACGACGCATTCAGGATCAGGAAGTGCGCGACCTTCCGGGGCGTATAGTCGCCGCGATACGACCAGTGGAATGCCCGGTAAGCCGAGAGCGCGCGCAGCAGCGTCGACCACTGGTAGGTATCGACGGCGCCGCCGACCATCGAGGTGGTGGGCAGCAGCACGTAGTACTTCACGTCGAGGAGGCGGGCGGTGTTGTCGCCCCGCTCGAGGTAGTAGCCGAGGTTCAGGAAGTCGAAGCCATCGTTCTGCAGGTGCGTCCCCTCGGTGGTGCCCCGGAGCAGGGACCCCTGACGCTTGGTCCAGTCGCAGAGCTGGGGCAGCAGCGCCTCGGACCGCGGACGCCGCTCGATGTCGCGGAGGTCGAGATAGGCGCCGTTCAGCGCGTCCCACATCTCCGAGGTGAGCGCGGTCCGGACGGCGCGGCCGTTCTGCCGCGCGGTCTCGATGCAGGAGACGACGGACGAGGGATTCTCCCGGTCGAAGAAGAGCCAGGTCTCCACGTCGCGCTGGCGGAAGTCTTCGCCGAACTTCGCCTCGAAGCCGGCCGACGAACCGGCGGCGGCGACGAGCGAGGCCCATTCATTGCGGTAGCCCTCCCCCGCCGAGGGCATGAGCGCCATGCGGTAACCCACCTCGAGCAGGCGGGCCATGGTGTCGGCCCGCTCCATGTAGCGGGTGAGCCAGTAGAGATTTTCTGCGGTACGGCTGAGCATGTCCTGATCCCTCAGTCCGCCAGAACCCAGGTGTCCTTGACCCCGCCGCCCTGGCTGGAATTCACCACGAGCGACCCCTCCTTGAGGGCGACCCGGGTCAATCCGCCTGCGCAGAGGTGCACCTCCTGCCCGACGAGGCAGAAGGGTCTCAGGTCCACGTGTCTCGGCGCGAGGCCCTCGCTGTCCTCGAAGGTCGGGCAGGTCGAGAGCGCGAGCGTCGGCTGCGCGATGAAGTCGCCCGGATCGGCCTTGATGCGCTCGGCATAGGCGTCGATCTGCTCCTTGGTCGACTTGGGGCCGACGAGCATCCCGTAGCCGCCCGAGCCGTGCACCTCCTTCACCACCAGATCCTTCAGGTTCTCCAGCACGTACTTGCGATCGGAGGGATCGCCGCATTTCCAGGTCTGGACGTTCTTCAGGATCGGCGTCTCGCCGAGATAGAAGCGGATCATGTCGGGAACATAGATGTAGATCGCCTTGTCGTCAGCGACGCCCGCACCCGGAGCCGAGCAGATCGTGACGCCGCCGGAGCGGTAGACGTTCATGAGGCCAGGCACGCCGAGCATCGAGTCAGGACGGAAGCACAGCGGATCAAGGAAGCTGTCGTCGATCCGGCGATAGATCACATCGACCCGCCGCGGTCCCTCGGTGGTGCGCATGTAGACGAATTCGCCCTGCACGAAGAGGTCCTGGCCCTCGACGATCTCGATGCCCATCTGGTCGGCGAGGAACGAGTGCTCGTAGTAGGCGCTGTTGAACGAGCCGGGCGAGAGGATGACCGAGACCGGCTCGCCGTCGCATTTCCGCGGCGCTACGCTTGCGAGCGTGCGGCGCAATCGCTGCGGATAGTCGTCCACCGGCAGGATGCGGCTCGACCGGAAGAGTTCCGGGAACATGCGCATCATGATTTCGCGGTTCTCCAGCATGTAGGAGACGCCGGAGGGCGTGCGGCAGTTGTCCTCGAGGACGAAGAAATCTTCCGGCCCGGTGCGGACGATGTCGATGCCGACGATGTGGCTGTAGACCCGGCCGGGAGGCTCGATGCCGACCACCGCAGGCTCGTAGGCCTCGTTGCGAAACACGAGATCGGCGGGCACGACCCCGGCGCGAACGATTTCGGCGCGGTGATAGACGTCATAGAGAAAGGCGTTGAGCGCGCGCGCCCGCTGCTTCACCCCCCGTTCGAGCTTGCGCCACTCGGCCTCGGTGAAAACCCGCGGCATCATGTCGAACGGGATGAGCCGTTCCGTGTCGCCGCCCTCGCCATAGACCGCGAAGGTGATCCCGATCCGGCGAAAAAGCGCCTCGGCCTCCTGCTTCTTCTGCGCGAGGGATTCGGGAGACGTGCTTTCGACCCAATCCACGAGCTGGCGATACGCAGGCCGCACCTGCTTGCCGTCGTACATCTCATTGAAAATGACTATCGCACCCTCCCCCAGCCAAACAGCTGGCACTGACTAGATTCGAGCCCACTCAGAAACGCAAGCCGCCGACGCCACTGTCAAGAATCCCCTGCCAGACACACCGCCAATCGCCAGCCGGCCACGATTTATGCAATCTGGCACAATACGACATCAAATGTCCGTGACGTCGGTTTGCGACTTCGATTCGTCGCAACGGAGGGTAGGATTTGCGTGGGTTCCGACGATATGCTTTGATCCTTGAGCGCGGGGCCGACCACCGCGGGACCAACAGGGGAGTGCGAATGGCGAACGAGCGCGGGGACGCGGCCTTCGTGGCATTCGAGCACGTACAGAAAAGCTACGACGGCGAAACGCTCGTCGTCAAAGACCTCAACCTCAACATCGGCAAGGGCGAGTTCCTCACGATGCTGGGGCCGTCCGGATCGGGCAAGACGACCTGCCTGATGATGCTCGCCGGCTTCGAGACCGCGACGCACGGCGAAATCCGCCTCGCCGGGCGGCCGATCAACTCGGTGCCGCCCCACAAGCGCGGCATCGGCATGGTTTTCCAGAACTATGCGCTCTTTCCGCACATGACGGTCGGCGAGAACCTCGCCTTCCCGCTCGAAGTGCGGAAGATGTCGAAATCCGAGATCGAGTCGAAGGTGAAGCGCGCCCTCGACATGGTCCAGATGGGT
This sequence comes from Amaricoccus macauensis, assembly GCF_014201905.1. GTDB lineage: Bacteria > Pseudomonadota > Alphaproteobacteria > Rhodobacterales > Rhodobacteraceae > Amaricoccus > Amaricoccus macauensis. The sequence continues at coordinate 449,767 of NZ_JACHFM010000001.1, forward strand.
GCCTTCGCGGGCCGCCGCCCGGCGCAGATGTCCGGCGGTCAGCAACAGCGCATCGCGCTCGCGCGCGCGCTGGTGTTCGAGCCGGAACTCGTCCTCATGGACGAACCGCTCGGCGCCCTCGACAAGCAGCTCCGCGAGCATATGCAGTTCGAGATCAAGCACCTGCACGAGCGTCTTGGCGTGACGGTCGTCTACGTCACGCACGACCAGTCCGAAGCGCTCACCATGTCGGACCGGGTCGCCGTCTTCAACGACGGCCGGATCCAGCAGCTTGCGCCGCCGGAAGACCTCTACGAGCGGCCGACGAACAGCTTCGTCGCTCAGTTCATCGGTGAAAACAACACGTTGCCAGGCTCGGTCGAGGCGATCTCAGGAGACCGCTGCACCGTGAAGCTCACCGATGGCTCGGTGATCGACGCGCTGCCTGTCAACGTGTCGAAGCCCGGTGACCGGACGCTCGTCTCGATCCGGCCCGAACGGGTCGAGTTCCGAGACGATCGGATGCCGGCGGATACCCACAAGCTCGAGGCCGAAGTTCTTGAGTTCATCTACATGGGGGATTCGTTCCGTACCCGCCTGCGCGTGGCGGGAAACGACAATTTCATCATGAAGTGCCGCAACGCCGTCGACCAGCGCCGGCTCAACGCCGGTGAAAAAGTGGTGATCGGCTGGAACGTGGCAGACTGCCGGGCGCTCGACGCCGCCTGATGGAAACAGGGGCCGGTGGATGCTGCCCGGCGACCGGCCGGACTAGACGAATCGGGCAGATGCTCAGGGAGCGCTTCTATGAGTCTACGCTACATTCTCGGCGCCGCCGTGCTGGTCGGCCTGCCCTTCGGAGCAGCGATGGCCGCCGACGACATTGAGCCGTGTGACGGCTGCGCCAACTCCATGACGGTCGTCTCCTGGGGCGGCGCCTACCAGACGTCACAGCAGAACGCCTATTCCAAACCCTACGCCGAGCTGACCGGCACCACGTTCACATGGGACGAGAGCTCGAACGAGGCCGTAGCGAAGCTCCGCGCCCAGTTCGAAGCCGGCAACGTCACATGGGATCTCGTCGACGTCGAGGGCCCCGACAGCCAGCGGCTCTGCGACGAGGGCCTCGCGATGCCCATCGACTTCGACGCGGTTCTGGCGCCGGGTGACGACGGCTCGACGCCAACCGCGGACTTCGGCGATGGCCTCATCAATGAGTGCTTCATCCCGCAGATCTGGTTCTCCACGACCTTCGGCTATCGCACCGACGTCGCCGAGTGGAACGGCGCCGTGCCGACCTCGTTGTGCGACGTCTTCGACATGGAGAAGTTCCCGGGCAAGCGCGCGCTCGAGAAGCGGCCCAAGAAGAACCTCGAATGGGCCCTCCTCTGCGACGGCGTGACGAAGGAAGAGCTCTATGACGTGCTCTCGACCCCCGAGGGCGTCGACCGGGCGCTGAAGAAGCTCGATACGATCAAGGACCAGACTGTCTGGTGGTCGGCCGGCGCGGAAGCGCCGCAACTCCTCGCCGACAAGGAAGTGGTGTTCGGCTCCACCTACAACGGCCGCCTGTTCGCGGTCATCGAGGAGCAGCACCAGCCGGTCGCCATGCTCTGGGACTACGAGGTCTTCGACTTCGACGGCTGGATCGTCCCGGCCGACCTGCCCGAGGACCGCAAGGCGCGCGTGATGAACTTCCTGCGCTTCGCGACCGACACCCAGCGCCTCGCCGACCAGGCGAAGTGGATCTCCTACGGCCCGGCACGCGCGTCGTCCCAGCCGCTCGTGGGCAAGCACGCCGATCTCGGCATCGAGATGGCGCCGCACATGCCGACGAACCCGGACAACATGAAGAACTACCTCGTCAACAACATCGAATGGTGGGCCGACCATCAGGATGAGGTCGAGGCCAAGTTCCAGGCCTGGCTCACGCAGTAAGCTGCGGGGACGAACCCGGGCGGGGCTCTTTCGGCCCCGCCCACGCCCACAGGCACGAACCGGAGGGGGGGACTGAATGACCGACGCCACCGCAGGCAAGCCACCCAGGGGCGGTCAGATGCTCGCGGCCGACGGGACGCCGCTCAAGGTAAGCCTGCGGCGTGCGATGCGCGCCCAGAAGCTCCGCGCGCTGCTCCTGATCTCGCCGCTGCTTCTCTTCGTACTTCTGACCTTCATCCTGCCGATCGGCGACATGCTGCTCCGCTCGGTGGAAAACGACATCGTTCCAAGCACCTTGCCGAAGACCGTCGTGGCCCTGCAGGACTGGGATCCCAAGACGTCAGAGCTGCCGGGCGAGCCGGTGTTCGCGGGACTGCATGACGACCTGGTGATCGCCGTCGAGAAGAAGGCGAACACCCGCCTCGGACAGCGGCTGAACTATGAATATTCCGGCTTCTCCTCGCTCATGCGCGGCGTGGTCCGCGACCTGAAGTCGATGGACACGAGCCGGCCCTTCATGGAGCAGTTCATCGAAGCCGACAAGAAATGGGGCGATCCGGCAGTCTGGCGGACCCTGAAGACCTTCTCCGGCGAATACACGTCGGGCTACCTGCTGAACGCCCTCGACATGCAGCGCACCGAGAACGGCATCCAGATGAAGCCGGAGCAGGAACGCATCTACCTGAAGCTCTTCCTGCGCACCATGGCGATGAGCCTCGGGATCACCTTCATCTGCCTGCTGCTCGGCTATCCGATCGCCTTCCTGCTGGCGAGCCTGCCGCTGCGCACATCGAACCTCATCCTGATCCTCGTGCTCCTGCCGTTCTGGACATCGCTTCTGGTGCGAACCGCGGCGTGGAAGGTGCTTCTCCAACAGCAGGGCGTCATCAACGATATCCTCGTCTGGCTCGGCCTCGTCGCCGACAACGCCCGGCTCGTGATGATCAACAATGCCACCGGCACGACGATCGCCATGACGCACATCCTGCTGCCGTTCATGATCCTGCCGCTCTTCTCGGTGATGAAGGGCATCCCGCCCTCCTACATGCGCGCGGCGAAGTCGCTCGGAGCGAACGACTGGACGGCGTTCTGGCGGGTCTACTTCCCGCAGTCGATCCCCGGGGTCGGCGCCGGCGCCATTCTCTGCTTCATCCTCGCGATCGGCTACTACATCACGCCCGAACTCGTCGGCGGCACCTCCGGCGTCTTCATCTCGAACCGGATCGCCTACCACATCTCCACCTCGCTCAACTGGGGCCTGGCCGCGGCGCTCGCGACACTGCTCCTCGTGGTGGTGCTGGCGCTCTACTGGACCTACGACCGCATCGTCGGCATCGACAACGTGAAGCTGGGGTAATCGACCATGGCGCTTCCCCCCTATGCCACCACCGGCCAGCGGGTCTGGTTCTGGACCTTCCGGGCCATCTGCGTGGCGATCATCTTCTTCCTGATCATGCCGATCCTCGTGGTGATCCCGCTCAGCTTCAACGCCCAGAACTTCTTCACGTTCACGCCGGAGATGCTGCGCTTCGAGCCCGGGGCGTACTCGCTCCGGCACTACCAGGATTTCTTCACGAATCCTGACTGGCAGGCGGCGCTCTGGAACTCGGTGCGGATCGCGCCGGTGGCCACCCTCGTCGCGGTCGTCCTCGGCACCCTCGCCGCGGTCGGCCTCAGCCAGAGCCACGTGCCGTTCCGCGGCACGATCATGGCGATCCTGATCTCGCCGATGATCGTGCCGCTCATCATCTCGGCGGCGGGCATGTACTTCTTCTATTCCCGCCTCGGGCTTCAGGGCAGCTACTGGGGGGTCGTTCTCGCCCACGCCGTCCTTGGCATCCCGTTCGTCATCATCACCGTGACCGCGACGCTCGTCGGCTTCGACAAGAGCCTCGTGCGGGCGGCTGCGAACATGGGCGCAGGGCCGGTGCGCACCTTCTTCAAGGTGCAGATGCCGCTCATCCTGCCCGGGGTGATCTCCGGGGCGCTCTTTGCGTTCATCACCTCGTTCGACGAAGTGGTGGTCGTGCTCTTCGTCGGCTCCGCCTCGCAGAAGACCCTGCCCTGGCAGATGTTCATCGGCCTGCGCGAGCAGATCTCGCCGACGATCCTCGCGGTCGCGACAATCCTCGTGGCGATCTCCGTGGCGCTGCTGACCACGCTCGAACTCCTGCGGCGGCGGTCCGAAAAGCTCCGCGGCATGAGCCCGGGCTGATCGGGTCCGCCGGACGTGACCTGTCGATGCATCAGGGCCGGAAGGGCCAGTCCCGCGTGCAACGCGACGTGACTGGCCCGATGCCGGGCGAGTCCTATCTCGCCTGCCCGACCTGCGATGTGCTCTACCTCGAAGTCCCGGTGCCGGAGGGTGGTCGCCTGCGCTGCGACCGGTGCCGGACCGTCCTGATGACGAACCGGGCGGGCGCCATGGACCGCACGCTCGCGGCGGCCTTCGCGAGCCTGATCCTGCTCGTCATTGCGTTGTTCTTCCCGTTTCTTGAGCTCTCGATCGCCGGCGTCGTCCGCAAGGCCTCGCTTCTCGATGCGGCACTGGCCTTCGCCGACACGCTGGTCGCGCCGCTCTCGATCGCGACCACGCTGCTCATCATCGTGCTGCCGATGATCCGCGCACTGGCGCTCACCTATACGCTCCTGCCGCTGCGCCTCGGCCATCCGCCCGCCGAGGGCGCCGGCCGTGCTTTCCGCCTTGCGGCGCACCTGCGGCCCTGGGCAATGGCGGAGGTCTTCATCATCGGCGTCATCGTCGCGCTGGTGAAGATTGCGGGGCTTGCGAGCGTCACGCTCGGGCCGGCATTCTGGGCGATGACGGCGCTGGTTCTTCTCGTGGTGATCGAGGCGGTGAGCCTCGACGAATGGTCCATATGGCAGACACTCGACCGCTGGCGCCACCGCTGACCGCCCGCGCCGCCGGCTACGTCGGCTGCCGGACCTGCGGCAAGGCCACGCCCATGCCGGCGGAGATTTGTCCGCGCTGCGGCTCGACGCTGCATTCGCGCTTTCCGCGCAGCCTCCAGCGGGTGATGGCCTGGCTCCTCGTCGGGCTCATGGCCTACATCCCCGCCAATCTGCTGCCGATGCTCGTCACCACCACGCTCGGCCGCGCGACGCCCAACACCATCGTCGGCGGTGTCATCGAGCTCGTGCACTACGGCGAGTGGGAGATCGCGTTGATCGTGTTCGCCGCAAGCGTGCTGATCCCGGTCTCGAAGTTCTGCGTGATCCTCTATCTCGTCTGGTCGATCCACCGCCGTTCACGGCTCGACGTGCATCGGCGGATCGTGCTCTACGAGATCGTGGAGTTCATCGGACGGTGGTCGATGGTCGACGTCTTCGTGGTGGCGATCCTGACCGCGCTTGTACACATCGGCTTCATCGCGGCGATCAATCCCGGCCCCGCCGCGCTGTTCTTCGCGCTGTCCGTTGCGTTTACCATGCTTTCGGCGCAGGCTCTCGATCCCCGGTTGATCTGGGACACCTTCGAGCAAGACCGAGCCCCGAATGGCTGACCAGGATACCAATCGACCGGCAATAGAAGCGCCGATCGCCGAGCCACAGTCGCGCCGCGTCTCCGCGGTGTGGCTGGTGCCGCTCATCGCGCTCATCATCGCGATCGGTCTGGCGTGGCGCACGTGGGACGACCGCGGACCATTGATCGAGATCACCTTCAGGGATGCCTCCGGGCTCGTGGCCGGTCAGACCCCGGTGCGGTTCCGTGACGTGACGGTCGGGGTGGTCGAAAAGATCGAACTCAGCCCCGACCTGACGCAGGTCATCGTCCGCGCCCGGATCGACAAGGGCGTGGCCCACTTCCTCGACGACAAGGCGGAATTCTGGATCGTGCGCGCCTCGATCTCGCCGCAGGGGGTCTCCGGGCTCGATACGGTGGTGTCCGGTGCCTATATCGGCGCCTCGTGGGACAATACCACCGGCGATGCCCAGTACAGTTTCGTGGGCCTCACGCGCCCGCCCCTCACACCCGCCGGGACGCCCGGGCTGCGGGTCCAGCTGCGCGCGCCGGACGGCGGGTCGATGACGATCGGCGCCCCGGTGCTCTTCAAGCGCCTGCAGGTGGGCAAGATCGAGGACATCGAACTCACGAAGGCCGGTGACGTCATGCTCGACATCTTCGTCGACGCGCCGAACGACACCCGGCTGACCGCGGCAACCCGCTTCTGGAACGCCAGCGGCTTCTCGCTGCAGCTTGGCTCCGGCGGGGCGGCGCTGAACGTCGACAGCCTGATTTCGCTGGTACAGGGCGGCGTCGCCTTCGACACCATCGGCAGTGACATGACGCGGGTCACCGAGGATCACGTCTTCCAGCTCTACGCATCGGAAGGCGCGGCGCGGCAGAACCTGATCGAGGATGTGCCGGGCAACAACCTCGTGCTCAACGTCGACTTCGATCAGTCGGTTCGTGGCCTCGCGCCCGGCGCGCAGGTGCAGTTTCAGGGTATCCCGGTCGGCGAGGTCACCGGGGTGCAGGGTGTTTCGGAGGTGAAGAACGACCGCCTGGTCCTGCGGCAGCGCGCGACGATCACCATCGTGCCGGAGCGGTTCGGGCAAGAGCCGGCGCCCGAAGGCAGCGAGGCCCGCACCGCCGCGCTCGACTATATCGAGGCGCGGGTGAAGGATGGACTGCGCGCGCAACTCGCCTCGCAGGGTCTGCTCACCCAGACGCTTTACGTGAACCTCGTGGAGCTGCCGGGGGCGGCGCCCGCCACGTTCGAGCGTGACGCGCAGCCCTATCCGATGCTGCCGAGCGCGCCCTCAAGCACCGGCGCCGTCACGGACTCCGCCGCGGGGTTCATGGACCGCGTCGCGTCCCTGCCGATCGAGGAAGTGGTGCAGAACGTCGTGGCGCTGCTCTCGAACGTCAACGCCATCATCACCGACCCCAAGGTCAAGTCCGCCCCGGAGAACCTCGGCGCGCTCATCGCCGACCTGCGCACGACCCTCGGCGAGAGCGGTATCCAGCAGGCCCCGGCGCAGATCGCCGAGATCCTCGCCGCCGCGAAGGGGCTGATGGATCAGGCAAACCAGGCCCAGCTCGTGCAGAACCTCAGCGACGTGCTCGTCACCACCAAGACGGCCGTCGCGAGTGTCGGCACCGCCGCCGACGGCGTGCCGGAACTCCTGAACCAGGTGGACGCGCTCTCCGCCCGGGTGCAGAGCCTGCCGCTCGACGAGCTTGTTGCCTCCTCCACCCGGCTCGTCGATGGCCTCGACGCCTTCGTGCGCAGCGACGAGATGGCGAGCCTGCCCGCCTCGGTCTCCGCCTCGCTCACCGACCTGCGCGGCGTCGTGGACGATCTCCGCGCCGGCGGCGCGGTGACGAACCTCAACGCCTCGCTCGCCTCGCTGCGTGAGATGAGCGACCAGTTGGCCGCCGCGAAGCTCGCCGAGTCGCTGCAGCGGGTGCTGAGCGAAGCCGACAAGACGGTGAACACGGTCGGCACCGCCGCGAACCGCCTGCCGGAGCTGATCGACTCCCTCGCCGGGCTGAGCGAGAATGCCCGCGCCCTGCCGCTTGACGAACTGGTGTCGCGCGCCGACCAGCTCATGACCACCGCCGATGACCTGCTGAAGGCCGAAGGCGTGCAGAGCCTCCCGGGCGAGCTCGGCGCCTCGCTGGCGGATCTGCGCGGGCTTCTCGAGCAACTGAAGACCGGCGGCGCGGTGGACAACCTGAACGCCACCCTCGCCTCGGCGCGAAAGGTCTCCGACCAGATCGCCGCAGCCCGGATTGCCGAGAGCCTGCAGGCGATCATCGATCAGGCGAAGGCCGCATCGGCGGACGTCTCGGCCGCGACCGTGGGACTGCCGGCGCTCGTCGCCTCGCTGCAGGCCACCGCCGATCAGGCGAAGGCGCTGCCGCTCGAACAGGTGGTAAGCTCCCTCGACAGCACCCTTGCCTCCGCCGATGCCCTGCTGCGCAGCGAAGGCGTCACCAGCCTGCCGCCAAAGCTCGGCGCCGCGGTCGAAGACCTGCGCGCCATCCTCGACGAGGTGCGCACCGGCGACACGGTCGGCAAGGTGAACTCCACGCTCGTCTCCGCCGACCGCGCGGCCGCCGAGCTCGCCGACAGCCTGCCGGCCCTCGTCACGCGCTTTACCGAGGTCGCGGACCGCGCGGATGCGGCGCTCGCCACGGTCACGCCGGGGTCGGAGATCAATCGCCAGACCGTCCAGGTGCTGCAGGAGTTGCGCGACGCCGCCCGCTCGGCCAATCAACTCGCGACGACGCTGCAGCGCCGTCCCAATTCCATCATCTTCGGGAGATGACCATGGCCGCGCGCCCCCGGTTTCCTCGGGTCCGTCCACCGCTGGCGGCCCATTTCGCCGTCGTGGCTCTGCTCGCGCTCGGCGGCTGCGCCAATGAAACCGCATACCTGCTGCCTCCGGCGCCCACCGCCCAGCGGCTGCCATCGCCGGTACGCGGCATTGGTCTCGCGGACGTGAACCTGCCCGCCTACGCGAGCGACGTGGAAATCGCCGCACTCGTCGGCCCGGAGACGGTGAAGCTGCACAAGTCCTCGCTCTGGGCCGATGATCCGACACGGGCGGTGACGCGGCATCTCGCAGCGGCGCTGGAGGCACGGCTTGCGACCCATGTGGTGACCGACCCATGGCCCGGCTACGAGTCGCCCGGCCTCAGGATCGAGGTGGCGGTCGACCGGATGATCGGCGCGCCCTCGGGCGGGGTGGAGTTCGCGGGGCAATACGTGATGATCGATCCCGAGAGCGGACGCATCACGGCATCCGACCGCTTCTCGATCACCATTCCGCCGCAGGGCGACGGCTTCCCGGGGCTGATGGCCGGCGAGGCGCGGGCCATCGAAGCCCTCGCCGACCGGATCGCGGCGCGGATCACCGGCCGGAGTCCCGGCCGGCGTCTGTCCTGAGGGGCTACTCGACCGCCAGTGTTGCGGGCGCCTGATGCGGCGCGGGGCGCGTCAGGCGCCCCTTGAGGTACATCGCCGCGGCGGCAAGGAAGGCCGGGACGGCGGCCGCTGCGAAGACGGTGGCGAGATCCCAGCCGAACGAGAGCAGCACCCCGCCGACCATCGAGCCGAGCACCGACCCGGTGCGTCCGACCGCGTTCGCCCACGAGACCCCGGTGGCGCGGCTGGCGGTCGGGTAGAACCCGGCGGCGAGCGCGTTTATCCCGACCTGCGCGCCCGCGACACCGAAGCCCGCACCGAAGATCGCGAGAACGAGGAGCCACGGCTGCGAGACGGCGTTGCCGAGCAGGATCACGAAGGCGCCGGCAACGAGATAGCCCACGGCGAGCACCCGATGCGGCTCGAAGCGGTCCATCAGCCGGCCGATGATGATCGCACCGACCGTGCCGCCGGTGGCAAGCGTCGCGCCCATCAGCGAAGCGTCCGACATGGAGAAGCCCGCCGTGGTGATGAGCAGCGGCAGCCAGCTCGACAGCAGGTAGAAGACCAAGAGGCTCATGAAGAACGCCGCCCAGATCAGCACCGTGCCAAGGCCGAGCCCGTCCTTGAACAGCAGGCCGACCGGCGAGCCCGGCGCCTTGACCGGGCGGACGAAGGTCGCACCGGCGAAGTCGACCGACGGCGCCATCCGCGACAGGATCGCCGCGATCCGGCCGGGCTCGGCACCTCGGGTCGCGAGGTAGCGCGGCGACTCGGGAAGCCCGAAGAACAGGAAGCCGGCGAGAGCGAGCGGCATCACACCACCGATCACCAGCAATCCGGGCCAGCCGAAGGTCGCGACCACCGTGGACGCGGCGAGCCCGGCGGAGGCCGACCCGATGGTGAAGCCGCAGAACATCAGCGTGACGAGCGATGAGCGGCGCTGTTCGGGGCAGAGCTCGGCGGTCAGCGTGATCGCCGCGGGCATCGCGCCGCCAAGGCCAAGACCGGTGACGAAGCGCAGCGCCGTGAGCGTCGCCATGTCCGGCGCGAAGGCCGAGGCGAGCGTGGCGAGGCCAAAGAAGACTGTCGTCAACGCCAGCACCGGCTTGCGGCCGAAGCGATCGGCCAGCGGGCCGAAGACGAAGGCGCCGGCCATCAGGCCGAAAAGGCCGGCGGCGAAGAGCGGCGCGAGTTCGGACGGTGTCGCCCCCCACTGCGCCTTGAGCGCGGGAGCGATGAAGCCGACCGCGGCGGTGTCGAAGCCGTCGATGGCCACCACGAGGAAGCAGAGCAGGATGACCCGCTTCTGCAGGGCCGACAGCGGATTGGCGTTGATCACTTCCTGGACATCGAGCAGGCGGGGGGGCATCGGTTGTCTCCTCCGGGTGCCGGGCGTGCGAAAACGGTGCGCTGAAAGCGCACGTAGGCATCACGCTGGATTTCTTGCTGGGGAATGCGGACGCGGGTGGGTTTCCGCCATGCGGCGGGAACCCGGGGACGCAGGTCAGGCGTCGACGAGGGCCTTTTCGCGCTTCAGCGCGAAGTCGAACTGGACATGGAGGTCTTCCTCCGCGTCCGGCGTCGGCACGAAGTCCGCGATCAGGTCGTCCTTCACCGCAAAGACCGAGTCATTGTCGAGATAGGTCGACGAGCGGTCGAAGATCTGGCTGACGAGCGTGCGGTAGCCCGGCTTCTGGATCAGGAAGTGCATGTGGCCCGGGCGGTACGGGTGATGGCCCATGAAGCGCAGGAGCTCGCCTGCGGTCTCGTCCTCCGGGATCGGGTACGGCACCGGGCGCAGGGCCCGGAACGAGTAGCGTCCCTCCGCATCGGTCTGAAAGCGCCCGCGAAGGTTGTAGTCGGGCTGGTCGTGGTCGTGGTTCTCGTAGAGCCCGTTCGGCGCATCCTCCCACACGTCCATCAGGACGCCCTCGAGCGGATTGCCCTCGTCGTCAGTGACGACGCCCTCGAAGAGTACGGTTTCCTCGCCATCGAAATGCTTCTGCACGACCGAGGCGCCGGCGGGGAGAACCGGCGGATTGTCGCGATAGAAGGGGCCGAGAACGGTCGATGCGCTCTCTCCACCGCTGACCGGGTTCGTCAGCATGTCGACGAGCACTTCGACACCGACGATGTCGCCGAGCAGGATGAACTCCTGACGCTTGTCATCGGTGATCTGGCCGGCGCGAGCGAGGAAGTCGCACGCCGCAAGGAACTCATGGTGCTGCAGGTTCACGTCCTTGCAGAAGCCGTGGAGGTGGCGAAGCGCCGCCGTCATGATCTCGCGCTGGCGGTCGGTGATCGGGCCGTTCTGGCCAAGCGAGCCGATGACGACATCCGTTATGTTGTCGAGTGTGACGGTGGTTCCCATGGATGTTCTCCCCCTGAAGTTGCTTGCAGTGTCGGAACCCGGGCTGGCCGGGGGGGCGACATGCAAATCCTTCTCAGACCGGCGAACGCAAACCAATGCCCGGGTCGGTATTGCTCGATACCCGCCCCCTCCCCCCGGGGCGCGGACGAAGGGCGCCTGCCGGAGGGTATCGGAGGATACCGTCGGCTGCATTGCCCGGCGGCGCCGGCCCGGCGCAGTCTCCAAGGGAACACGCGATCTGATCCTTGGGGGAAACCATGCTCGAACTCCTGCAGCGCATGCAGGCGCGGCTCGATGCCTCGCCGCACATGCTGCGTCTCGGCCGGCTCATCTCTGAGACCGTGCTGCTGCGCGTGGACGGCGACGAATACTATCTGGTGTTCGACAAGGGGCACCTTGCAGAGGTGGTGCCGGGGCCGAGCCGCAAGACACCGTGGCGCTTCGCGATCACCACCGACTCCGAGGCGTTGCGCGAGTTCTGGAAGGCGCACCCGAAACCGGGCTTTCACGACATCTTCGGGCTCGTGACGATCGGCCGGGCGAAGATCGAGGGCGACATCCTCGCCATGGTGAAGAACCTGAGGTTCTTCAAGGAGTTCCTGGCCCTGCCGCGCGAGGAGGCCCTGGCATGACGTTCGAACCGATCACCGGACGGTACCTGACCGTCGAGGTCGCGGGCGCGCCGCGGCGGATCTACGTCGAGGAAGCCGGACAGGGCCGCCCGGTCCTCTGCCTGCACACCGCCGGCGCGGACACGATGCAGTGGCGGCACCTGATGAACGACGCCGAGGTGACGAAGCATCACCGGCTCATTGCCTTCGATATGCCGTGGCACGGCAAGAGCCTGCCGCCGAAGGGTTTCGAGACCGAGGAATACCGGCTGACGACCGAGCTCTACATCGAGACGGTGCTCGCAGTGGCGGACGGCCTCGGGCTCGAGCGGCCGATCCTCGCAGGCTGCTCGATGGGCGGTCGCATCGCGCTGCAACTCGCGGCGCTGCACGGCGATCGCTTCTCCGGGTTCATCGCCATCGAAGCCTCGGACTTCCAGCAGTCGTGGTACGATATCGACTGGTTCCACCGTCCCGACGCGCATGGCGGCGAGATGGGCGCGGCGCTGGTCTCGGCCAACATCTCGCCCTATGCCCCGGCCGAAGAGCGCTGGAACACTCTCTGGATGTTCATGTCCTCCGGTCCGGGCGTCTTCCGCGGCGATCTGTGGTTCTACACTCGCGACGAGAGTCTGATCGACCGATTGGGCCAGATCGACACCGCGCGCACGCCGGTCCACATCCTCGTCGGCGCCTACGATCTCACCTGCACGCCGGAGGACGCGAAGCGGACGGCCGCGGCAATCCCTGGCGCCACGGTTTCGGTGATGGACGAGCTCGGGCACTTCCCCATGAGCGAACATCCGGCCGGGTTCCGCCCGTTCTTCGTCGATGCTCTCGCGCGGATGCAGGCGCCGGTGGTGGCGGACTGATGCCGCAGCGCACTCTCGCGGACGGCCCCGACGCGGGCTGGCCGACGATCCTCAGCGCCGGCTTTCTGGTGGTGCTCGTCTCCTACGCCGGGCCAATGCTCATCTACCTGCAGGCGGCCCACGCGATGGGAGCCTCGGATGCGGACTTCTCGTCCTGGGTCTTCGCGACTTCGCTGGCGGCCGGCGTGACGAGCATCGTGCTCAGCACCTGGTCGCGCGCGCCCGTGGTCACCGCCTGGTCGGCGCCCGGCTGCGTGCTCCTCATCTCGCTCGGGGCGGGTCTGCCGTTTGCCGAGGTCGTCGGCGCCTACATCGTCGCGGCGCTGGCGATACTCGGTCTCGGCGTCACGGGTCTCTTCGACCGTCTGGTGGCGGCGATCCCGCAGGCGGTCGCCGACGGAATGATGGCGGGCATTCTCTTCGGCTTCACCGTGCACGCATTCGGCGGCATCGGCGAAGCGCCGGGGATCGTCGCGATCCTCGTCGGCGCCTACTTCGCCTTCGGCGCCGTGGTGCCGCGCTACACCATGCTGCTCCTGCTCGTCGTCGGCCTGGGACTGAGCTGGTCGGTCTACGGCGTGAACCCGGACTCGATCGGCATCGCGTTCGCCGAGCCGAGGATCACCTGGCCCGCGTTCAGCCTCTCGGCGACCCTGGGGCTGGCGCTGCCGCTCGTCATCACCACGGTGACCGGGCAGTTCCTGCCCGGCTTCACCATCCTGAAGGCGAACGGCTACGATGTGCCGGCGCGGCCGATCCTTGTCGTCTCGAGCCTCGCCTCGCTCGTCAGCGCGCTCTTCGGCGGGATGACCAACGCGCTCGCCGCAATCACGCTGGCGCTCTGCGCCGGGCCGGACGGCCATCCGGACCCGCGGCGGCGCTGGCTCGCCGGCGTCGCGGCCGGGGTGTTCTTCTGCCTCGGCGGGATCTTCGCCGGCTCGATCGGCCGGCTGATGGCGTTGCTGCCCGCCCAGATCATCGGGCTTCTCGCCGGGCTCGCGCTGCTTGGCGCGATCCTGAAGAGCCTCGGGGACATGCTCGCGGCAAACGAGGGCACGCAGGCGGGGCTCGTCACCTTCGCCATCACCACCACGGGGGTGTCGATCTGGGGGATCGGCTCCGCCTTCTGGGGGGTCGTCGCGGGCGTGGCCGCCGTCGCGATCACCCGCACCGCCGGGCGGCTCCCCGCCGCCCTTGACCAGCAACCGAAAGCGAGGAAGCCAGAATGATAGTCTTTCGCGACCTGTTCCTGCATTTCCTGCAAGACATGTACTACGCCGAGCAGCAAATCCTGAAGACGCTGCCCTCGGTCGTCGAAGCCACCGACAACCCCAAGCTCAAGGCCTCGCTCGAGGACCATATCCCGGAGACCCGCGACCAGATCGCCCGGCTCGAGCGCACGTTCGAGGCGATCGGCGAGCCGGTGAAGGGCGTCACCTGCGAGGCGATCCTCGGGCTTTTGCAGGAGACCGAGGACATCCTCAAGGAGACCGGCGGCAAGGGTCCGGTGCAGGATGCCGGGATCATCTCCTGCGCGCAGGCGATCGAGCACTACGAGATCGCCCGCTTCATGACGCTGACGGCCTGGGCAAACGCCTGGGGAATGGAGGAGGCCGCGGCCAACCTGCAGAAGGCGCTGAACGTCGAGCGGGCGAAGAACGCCAAGCTGAACGAACTCGCCGCCGCCGAGGTCTACGGGCTCGCCGTCGTGGTCTGAGCGGAAAGGGCGGGACGATGCGTCAGCACCTGATCGACCCGGAGATCTGCATCCGGTGCGGTACCTGCGAGAGCCGCTGCCCGACGGGGGCGATCTCGCACGGCGACAACTACGTGGTCGATCCGGCCGTCTGCACCTTCTGCATGCGCTGCGTGAAGCCCTGCCCCACCGGGGCGATCGACAACTGGTTCAACGTCGAACGCCCCTACAGCCTCGCCGAGCAGCATGGCTGGACCTTGCTGCCGGCACGCCCCGCCGAGGTGGCCGGCGCGGTGCCGGACGCCTTCGACGACGAGGCCACGCGCATCCTCGCGATCGCGCACGAGGGTCTGCGCGGGCCGGCAAAGCCGCCGGCCTCCGCCTCGAAGCCCCGGATCAACGCCTTTACCCGCGCGAGCCCGGCCCGGGCGACGGTGGTCGGCAACAGCCGGATCACCACCGAAGGCGCGGAGTCGGACGTTCACCACATCATCCTCGACTTCGGCACCGAGCATTTCCCCTATCTCGAAGGCCAGAGCGTCGGCCTGAGGCCCCCCGGGCTCGACGCCGCCGGCCGGCCGCACGAGATGCGGCTCTACTCGGCCGCCAGCGCGCGCGACGGCGAGCGGCCGAACACCAACAACCTCGCCCTGACGGTAAAGCGGGTGGTGAACGACGGCGTGCCCGGGATCGCCTCCAACTGGCTGTGCGACCGGCCGCTCGGCGAGGAGCTCGACGTGGTGGGGCCGTTCGGCGCGACGTTCCTGATGCCCGACGATCCGCAGGCCGACCTGCTGATGATCTGCACGGGCACCGGGGTCTCACCGTTCCGCGGCTTCACCCACCGCCGGCGGCGCACGGCGCCGCACGGACCCGGCGGGCTCTACCTCTTCTTCGGGGCGCGCCGCCCGGAGGAACTGCCCTACTTCGGCCCGTTGCAGCGCTACGTCCAGAGCGAGCTTCACCGGGAACTCGTCTACAGCCGGGTGGTCCGCGATGAGCACGAGTATGTGCAGGACCGGCTCCTGAAGCGGGCGGACATCATCGCCGATCTGCTGCGCCGCCCGACCACGCACCTCTACGTCTGCGGCCTCAAGGGGCTGGAAGCCGGCGTCGACACCGCACTCGGCTCGGTCTGCGCCGGCGCGGGCCTCGGCTGGGAAACCATCCGGACCGCGCTCCGTGACGAGGGCCGGCTCCACGTGGAGACGTATTGAACTCACCGGCCGAAGGGGATCTTCTCGTCGCGGTACATCCGCTTGATGAGCTTCAGGATCAGCGCGATCTCCGGCGAGGTGTCGTCGTGACGGGTGCTCATGATGATCGGCGAGAGTGCGTCCGGCTCGTCGAGGGGCAGATAGAGCACGTTGTCCCGGCGCAGGCGCGCGACCGATGCAGGGACGACGGCGACGGCGGCGTCAGCGGCGACGAGTCCGAGAGCGGTCTGGAGTTCCTTCACCTCATAGACGAAGGGCGGGCGCAGATCACGGGCGCGGAAGAGCGCCAGCACCTGATCGGCGTAGCTCGGGCGCGGCGCCTTGGGGTAGACGACGAGCGGCCGGTCCGCGAGGTCGCGCAGGACGAGCGGCCCCTGCCGGTCAGCGAGAGGGTCGGACACCGACACCGCGGCGAGAAGTGGCTCCTTGCGCATGAGCACGCGCGTCACCTGCGGGTCGCCGTGCGGAATGCGCCCGAAGCCCACGTCGATACGCCGGTCCTTCAGGGCGATGATCTGCTCCAGCGAGGTCATCTCGTGCAGCGTGACCTCGACCGCCGGGCGGGCCGCCTTGTAGCGACGGATCACCTCCGGCAGATAGCCGTAGAGCGTCGAGGCGACGAAGCCGATGCCGACGCGTGCCCGGCCGGTGGCGGCGAGGCGGCGGGCCATCTCGGACATCTGCTCGATGCGTTCGAGGATCTGCACCGCCTGGTCGTAGAGCAGCCGCCCGGCTTCGGTCAGCCGGAGCGGCCGCGAGCCCGGCTCGATCAGCGGCACGCCGACCTCATGCTCCAGCTGGCGGACCTGACGGCTGAGCGGCGGCTGGGCGATGTTCAGCGTCTCCGCGGCACGCGTGAAGTTGCGCTCGCGGGCGACGGCCACGAAGTAGCGCAGTTGGCGGAGCTCCATGCTTCGATACCTTTAGGGTATGGAGCGCACCCAGTCGGTATTGGGAAGCGCGGGGTTCGAGAGAGTATCCTCCAAGGAAGAACTAAAGAAAGCGTCGGTGGACGCCCCGGAGGAGAATTTAAGCAATGTCGACGTCCCGCGCAGAAATTGCCGGCCAGACTCCGGCGACCGACGACCAGCCCGAAGATGCGCCCCGCCGCGTGGGAGTTCCGATCGTCTCGCCCTGTGGCCGGGACTGCAGCAGTTGTCCGCAAAGACGCGGCTGCCCGGCGCTCGTGCGCGACCTGGGCCTCGCGATTGGTTGAAACCGGCAAGGGGGGGCCAGGCATGACTCAGATGAACCTCAAGCGGCTTTCGTACTTCATCGCCGTGGCGGAGGAGATGCACTTCGGCCGGGCCGCCGAACGGCTCGGAATGGCGCAACCGCCCCTCAGCCGGCAGATCCAGCAGCTCGAGCAGGAGACCGGCGCCGCGCTCTTCAATCGGGGACGCAGCGCGATCACGCTCACGCAGGCCGGGACGCGGCTCTATGAGCGCGGGCGCGACGTGCTGGAGCAGATCGAGGACATCCAGCTCGAGGTGCGCCGCATCGGCCAGGGCGCCGAGGGGCGGCTTCGCATCGGCTTCGTCGGATCGTCGAGCTACGGGATCCTGCCGAACATCATCAAGTCGTTCCGGGCAAACTTCCCGGCGGTGAACCTGAACCTCTCGCCGATGAACAATGCGCAGCTGTTCCGGGCGCTGATCCGGCGCGAGGTGGACGTGGCCTTCGCGCGCCCCGCCCTCGAAGACCCGGAGTTCGTCACCCGGAAGCTGTCGGAGGAATCCCTCGTGGTCGCCATGCCGGACACGATCGACATTCCGGCGCGCAAGACCGTCAATCTCGCGGACTTTCAGGATCACACCTTCGTTCTCTACCCGGAGTTTCCCCGGCCAAGCTATGCCGACTTCATTCTGGAACTGTGCGAAGCGCAGGGGCTCGACATCGAGAGCCGGATCTACGCCATGGATCTCCAGACGGCGCTCAGTCTCGTGGCAATCGGCGAGGGGCTCTGCATCGTGCCCGAGTCCGTCTCGTCGGCACCGCGCAACGGCATCCGCTATCACCGGATCGAGCCGCCCATCGGCGCGACCGCCTTGTCGGTGAACTACCGCATCGACGAGCAGGGCGTGCATGTCCACAAGTTCGTCAAGATGGCGCAGGACGTCGCGCGAAAGCTCGTCTGACCTGATCGCACGGGGTCCCCGTTGTGGTCAAAGGGTCGCCCTCGCGCCCGTCACCCGAGATCTCCGCCGCCGACCGGAATGACCATGCCGGTGATGTAGCTCGCCTCGTCGGAGGCAAGAAAGAGGATCGGGGCGGCCTGCTCGTCCAGCGTGCCGTACCGGTGCATCAGGCTAGACGCGAGGGTCTGGTTGACCACCGTCGAAGTCACGCTGTCATCGGTGCCCGTCGAGGCCTCGCGGGCGATGTTGCGCGGGGCCTTGCGCGCCGGCGCCTCGGTGCCCCCCGGCGCGGTCGCGACCACCCGGATGCCGCGCTCGGCGACCTCCCAGGCGAGCGACGCGGTCAGCGCGTTCACCCCGCCCTTCGCCGCGGCGTATGGAACGCGGTAGAGACTGCGCGTCGCGATCGAGGAGACGTTGACGATGGTCCCCTTGCCCGCCGGCAACATGTAGTCGAGCGCCGCCCGGCAGCAGAAGAGCGTCGGGAAGAGCGATCGTCGGATCTCTGCCTCGATCTGCGCGGGCTCGTAGGTCTCGTAAGGTTTGGCCCAGATCGTCCCGCCGACGTTGTTCACCAGCACGTCGATGCGGCCGTAGAGGTCGACCGCACGCGCCATGGCGGCGGCGCAGCCTTCCCAGGTCTCAAGGTCGGCGTCGAAGGCGTGGGCGGCGCCCCCGGCGGCACCGATCGCCTCGACCACCTCGTCGCGATAGGGCGAGCGATCGACGATCAGCACCTCGGCGCCCTCGGCAGCGGCACGCTCGGCGACGCGCCGGCCGATGCCCTGCGCGGCACCGGTCACGACCATCGCCTTGCCGGCAAAGCGACCGGGTACCGCCACCGCCGGGGCGGCGAGCGGGGCGGTCATGCCGCCACCGCCGGGGTCTCGTTCGGATTGAACTTCTCGAAGTGGAAGCTCGTGGGCGTCACGCCGAGGGCGGCCATGTGGTGGCGAACCGCCTCGACCATCGGCGGCGGACCGCAGAGATAGACGTCCGTCTCACCGCCGTTGAAGTCCTCGAGGCTCAGGTGATCGGTGACGAAGCCCTTGCGCTCATGGTCTTCGTCCTGAGAGGCAAGGATCGTCACCACCTCGACATTGCCGATCTCGGCGCCGAGCGCCCGGACCCGGTCGAGTTCCACCAGATCGACGCCACGGGTGACGGCGTAGTAGAGGCGGATCGGCTGGTCGGTGCCATCGGCCGCGACCTTCTCCAGCATGGCGAGGAACGGCGCGAGGCCGGTGCCGCCGGCGAGCCAGAGCTGGGGCCGCTGGATCGGGCGGAGATAGAAGGCGCCCATCGGACCCGTCAGCTCGACGGTATCGCCCGGCTGCGCCTTTTCGCCGAGCCAGGTGGACATGGTGCCGCCCGGCAGATTGCGGATGAGGAAGCTGCCTTCGGGGCCACCCGGGAGCGACGAGAACGAGTATGACCGCTGCCGGTCGGTGCCGGGAACACCGATGTTGACGTACTGGCCAGGCAGGAACTCGATGGGCTTCGCGAGCTTCACCCGCAGGGTGAAGGAACTGGAGGACAGGGCATCGACGGTGATCACCTCGCCCTTCACCGTCTCGGCGCCGGTCTTGCAGGCGATCGAGGAGGCCGGAACGCTGAGCACGCAATCGGACTTCGGCGTCATCTGGCAGGTGAGCGCGTAGCCATCTTCTGCCTCGTCCTCGGTCATCGCTTCCTCAAGGTAGAAGCCGAGTTCGAACTCGCCCTTCTCGACCTTGCACTTGCAGGTGCCGCAGACGCCGTCGCGGCAATCCATCGGAATGTTGATCTTGGCGCGGAAGGCGGCGTCCATGACGAGCTCGTCCTCGTCGCACTCGACGACGCGCGTCACGCCGTCCTCGAAGTTCAGGGCAATTTTGTGGGCCATGGCATGATCCTTCCAGATCCCGCCCGCGAGAGGTGCGGACGGGGGGCTGGTTGTGAGCTCTGGGGATGCGTCAGATGTGGTACACGTCGATCACATGGTGGATGTGGTCGTTCTTGAGCACGACTTTCTTCGATGCGATGAGCGGGCGCTCGCCGCGGGCGTCGATCGTGTAGTACGACGTGCCCCAGTGCTGGTCGGTGACGTTGTAGCGATAGGACAGCGTCAGCCAGTTGAACCGCACCTTCAGGATGCCGCCTTCCTGGCTCAGCACCTCGATGTTGTTGATGTGATGCTGCGTCCGCGGCTCCGGCAGGCTGGTCGCCGAGGAGCGGTCGGTCTTGATGCGGAAGATGCGGTCGATGATCCCCTGCTTGTCGGGGTAGTAGATCAGCGAGATCTCCGACTGCGGATCCTCCGTGAGACGATCGTAGTCATCCCACGCCGGCATCCAGTAGTCGCAGTCCTCATCGTAGAACGTCAGCCAGTGGTCGAAGTCCCGGTCATCGAGGGCCCGGGCCTCGGCGAAGAGGAACGCCTGGACGTCCTCGAAGGACAGGGTGCGGGCGGGGGTGTCGAGTTCAGCGACGCTCATGAGGCTTACTCCGCGGCTTGGGCAACGGGGGCGGACGCCGCGCGCTCTTCGGCAACCGCCTCGCGCATGCGCTCTCGCCACTGGCTGTGCTGGATGACGAAGAGCCCTTCGTCCTCGGTGCGGGCGCCGGACATGATCGGCTCGATGCCTATCGCCTTCGCGTCATCATCGGCACCGGTGATCCACTGGGTCGCGCCGCGGGTCAGGTCGTTCCACTTGGCGAAGCGCGCGCCGGCATAGCCGCGCTGGGTGGCACGGAATTCCTCGGTGTCGTCCGGCGTCGCCATGCCGGAGGCGTTGAAGAAGTCCTCGTACTGGCGGATGCGCCGGGTGCGTGCCTCGGCACTCTCGCCCTTCGGCGCGATGCAGTAGATCGTCACCTCGGTCTTGTCGACGGCCACCGGACGGAAGACCCGGAGCTGCGACGAGAACTGATCCATCAGGAACAGGTTCGGGTAGAGGCAGAGGTTCCTGAGGTAGCCGATCATCCAGTCCGCCTTGGCCTCGCCGTAGCGCTCCACGAGCGCATCGCGCTCCGGATAGAGCGGGCGGTTCGACGGGTCGGCCCAGACGGTCCAGAGCAGCAGGTGGCCGTTCACGAAGGAATAGAACCCGCCCTTCTGCTTCGCCCATTTCGAGGCGTCGTTCGCCTTGATCTTGTCTTCCTTGCCCTCCTGACCGCGACGGGAGGTGGTGGCGACGTAGTTCCAGTGCACGGCGGAGACGTGATAGCCGTCCGCGCCATTCTCGGCCTGGAGCTTCCAGTTGCCGTCATAGGTGTAGGTCGAGCTGCCACGCAGGACCTCGAGGCCCTCGTCCGACTGGTCCGCGACCATGTCGATCATCTTGCGCGCCTCGCCGAGGTAGTCCTCCAGCGAGGAGACGTCCGGGTTCAGGCTGCCGAAGAGAAAGCCGCGGTAGTTCTCGAAGCGCGCGACCGGGGTGAGGTCATGGCTGCCCTCGGAGTCGAACTGCTCGGGGTAGCCGGCGCCGGCCGGGTCCTTGACCTTGAGCAGCTTGCCGGTGTTCGAGAAGGTCCAGCCGTGGAACGGGCAGGTGAAGGTCGCCTTGTTCGCGCGCTTGAAGCGGCAGATCATGGCGCCACGGTGCGAGCAGGCGTTCACCAGCGCACGCAGTTCGCCCTTCTTGTCGCGGGTGATGACGACCGGAACCCGGCCCATCTGGGTGGTGAAGTAGTCGTTCGGGTTCGGGATCTGGCTCTCGTGGGCAAGGTAGATCCAGTTGCCCTCGAAGATGTGCTTCATCTCGAGTTCAAAGAGGTCCTCGTCAGTGAACATGTCGCGGCGGGCGCGAAAGATGCCGCGCTCCGGATCGTCCTCGACGATGCCGTCGAGCCGGGCGTCGATCTCGTCCAGGGCTTCGGGGGTGAACATCAGGCAAGCCTCCTCCGTGGGTCGCCGGTCGATCGCCGGGACCTTCGTTGCAGTCGGGATGGCGCTGCCGTCTAGGCGACGGTGTGCAGCGTGCGGGCGCGGTCGCGCCGGTAGAAATCCACCTTGGCCTCGTCGAGGGTGACGCCGATGCCGGGGCCCTCGGGCAGGTGGACCGAGAAGTCGTGGTAGTCGATCGGCTCCGCCAGGATCTCGTCCTTGAGCAGCAGCGGGCCGAAGAGTTCGGTCCCCCAGTCGAGGTGATCGACGGTGGAAAAGAGCTGGATGGCCGCCGCGGTCGAGACGCCGGCCTCGAGCATCGTGCCGCCGTAGAGGCCGATCCCGGCGGCCTCGCCGATCGCCACGACCTCGGCGGCACGCTTCAGGCCGCCGGACTGGCCGATCTTCACCGCGAAGACGTCGGCCGCCTGCATCGCCGCGACCGCGAGCGCGTCCTGCGGGCCGTTCAGTTGCTCGTCGGCCATGACGGCGATTTCCGTGCGCTCTGTCAGTGACTTCAGGGCCGCAATGGAGCCGATGCGGATCGGCTGTTCGGCCAGTTCGACGCCGATCGCCTGAAGCCCTGCGAGGCCGCGGCGGGCGTCCGTGAGGCTCCACGCCTGGTTGACGTCGACGCGGATCGACGAGCGGTCGCCGACCGCGCGGGTGATCGCCTCGACGTGGGCGAGATCGTCGCGAACGCTGCGCTTGCCGATCTTCAGCTTGAAGATGTTGTGCCGGCCGCTCGCGATCATCTCCTCGGCCTCGTCGATGTCGGTCTCGGACTTGCCCGAGGCCAGCGTCCACGCCACCGGCATCGCCGTGCGCACCGGCCCGCCGAACAGGCGCGCCACCGAGACGCCGAGACGCCGGGCGAGTCCGTCCCAGAGGGCGATCTCCACGGCGCAGCGGGCGATCGGGTTGCCGCGCACCATCTTCTCCGTCAGCGCGATGGCGCCGTTCACGTCGTCGGCGTCACGGCCTTCGAGGGTCGGCGCAATGTAGGTGTCGATCGCAACCTTGATGCTCTCGGGGCTCTCCGGGCCGTAGCTCATGCCGCCGATCGAGGTCCCTTCGCCGAGGCCGGTCGAGCCGTCCGAGAAGTGGATACGGACGAGAACGATCGACTGCATCATCATCGTCGTCATCGACAGCACGTGGCCGCGGATCGTCGGGATATCGAGAATGGTGGTCTCGATCCGCTCGATCTTGGTCATTCCGGTGGTCCCCAAGCCAATTCCTCGCCCCGGAGAATGGGCGGTGGCGCGCCCTCAAGTCCAATACTGGGATGGTCTCGGGTGATACCCCGCAGCGACGGCTTCGCCCGCTGCTCGCCTGACCGCGATCAGGGCGCGCGCGCGCCCCGGCCCTTCCCTTCCGGCCCCGGCTCGCCTAAGTGGGCCGCCATGACCAAAGCGCATCCTGACCCCATCCACGTCGTCGGCGGCGGCCTCGCCGGCGCCGAGGCCGCGTGGCAGATCGCCGGCATGGGCGTGCCGGTCATCCTGCACGAAATGCGGCCCGAGGTTGCGACCTTCGCGCACAAGACCGAGGCGCTGGCCGAGCTCGTCTGCTCGAACTCGTTCCGCTCGGACGACGACGAACAGAACGCCGTCGGGCTTCTCCACTGGGAGATGCGGGCGGCCGGCGGACTCATCATGTCAACCGCCGACCGGCACAGCCTGCCCGCGGGCAGCGCGCTCGCGATCGACCGCGAGCCGTTCTCGGCAGAGGTCACCGCGACGCTCGCGGCCCATCCGCTGGTGACGATCGAGCGTGGCGAGATCGCCGGGTTGCCGCCGGCCGAGTGGTCGAGCGTGATCATCGCGACCGGGCCGCTCACCTCGCCGGCGCTGGCCGACGCCATCCGCCAGCTCACCGACGAGAGCGCGTTGGCGTTCTTCGACGCCATCGCGCCGATCATTCACTTCGAGTCGATCAACCTGTCGAAAGCATGGTTTCAGTCGCGCTACGACAAGGGCGAGACCGAAGCCGATCGCACCGCCTATCTCAATTGCCCGATGGACCGGGCGGAGTACGAAGCGTTCATCGACGCCCTGCTCGCGGCCGAGACCACCGAGTTCAAGGACTGGGAGCGCGATACGCCGTACTTCGAGGGCTGCCTGCCGATCGAGGTGATGGCGGAACGCGGCCGTGAGACGCTGCGGCACGGGCCGATGAAGCCGGTCGGGCTCACCAACCCGCACGCCCCGGAGCGCAAGCCTTACGCTGTGGTCCAGCTTCGCCGGGACAACGCGCTTGGCACGCTCTACAATATCGTCGGCTTCCAGACGAAGATGAAGTACGGCGCGCAAACCGATGTTTTCAGGCTTATTCCCGGCCTTGAGACAGCGGCCTTTGCCCGGCTCGGCGGCATCCACCGCAACACGTTCCTCAACTCCCCACGGCTTCTCGATGGCCAGATGCGGCTCCGGGCCGACCCGCGGCTGCGCTTCGCCGGTCAGGTGACCGGTGTCGAGGGCTACGTCGAGAGCGCCGCCATGGGGCTTCTCGCCGGCCGGCTGGCTGCGGCGGAACGGCTCGGGCGCGAAGTGGCGCCTCCGCCCGAGACGACGGCGACGGGTGCGTTGCTCCGCCACATCACCGGCGGTGCCGACGCGAAGACCTTCCAGCCGATGAACGTGAACTTCGGACTCTTCCCGCCGCTGGACGACGTGCGAGGCGGGCGCCGTGGCCGGCGCGACCGCTACAAGGGCTACACTGACCGGGCAAAGGCCGATTTCGGCGCCTGGCTCGCGCCCGCGCCGGTGGCGGCGGAGTAATCCCCGCCGCGGCTGGCCTTCCCGCGCAGAACCGATGCGCGGGAAGACCGACCTGAGGTCAGGCAGCCGGCGCTCGGAGCGGCTTCAGCGCCTCGGCCCAGCGGGCAATCTCGTGCAGCATCTGGCCGGCGGCCGTGACATGGGTTTCGTTGGGGGTGAAGACCCCGTCCTTCACGTGGTTCGCCACGAACGGCACCACCACCGCTTCGGTGATCGGGACCACCTTCAGCGGCGTGATCAAGAGCTTCGCGAGCGTCGCCGCCCGCAGGCCGCCCGAAACGCCGCCGTAGCTGACGAAACCCGCCGGCTTGTAGGCCCACTCGTGGAACAGATAGTCGACGGCATTCGCAAGCGATGGCGCGACGCTGTTGTTATACTCTGGCATCACCATCACGAAGGCATCCGCCGAGTCCACGATCGCGCTCCAGGCCTTCGTGTGCTCATGAACATACTTCCTGAGCCGAGGGTGGTGCGGCTCGTCAAGCAGCGGCAGGCCGATCTCCGCGAGATCGACAAGTTCCGCGTCGTAGGCCGGATGCTCATCGGCAACGCCATGGATCCACTGACCGACGGGAAGCCCGACCCGCCCGGGCCGGGTGCTTGCGACGATTACCTTCAGTTTCAGCGTCATGCGAATTGTTCCCCGTTCATGACTTTGGACGCAGCACATAGCCCCAGACTGACCCGCCGCCAATACTGCGGCGGACTACCGCTGGTTGCCTCGCTTGTATTCGCCGGGGAACCGTCCCATCTTCAACCATCATGACCGATACCCCGCACCCCGACGCCACGTCTACCCCGCACCCCGACGCCAGGTTTCTCGATGGCCGGCTGCTCATTGCCATGCCCGGAATGGGGGACATGCGGTTCCAGCGGTCGGTGATCTTTCTCTGCGCACACTCTTCCGAGGGTGCCATGGGCCTCATCGTCAACAAGCCCGCCAATGATCTCAGCTTCACCGACTTGCTGAGCCAGCTCAAGATCGAGCCGCAGGTGGATGTGAAGCGCATCCGGGTGCATTTCGGCGGTCCGGTCGAGCACGGCCGCGGCTTCGTGCTGCATTCCTCCGACTACCAGGTGGAGGACTCGAGCCTCTCGGTCAGTCCGGGATTTGCCATGACGGCGACCGTCGACATCCTTCAGGACATCGCCAGCGGCACCGGCCCCGAGCGGGCGCTGCTCGCGCTCGGCTACGCCGGCTGGGGTCCGGGCCAGCTCGAGTCGGAGATCCAGGCGAACGGCTGGCTGATCGCACCGGCCGACAAGGACCTCGTCTTCGGCCACCCCGACCCGGAGAAATGGAGCGCAGCCCTGCGTTCGATCTCGATCGACCCGCGCCTCCTCTCGCTCGAGGGCGGCAGGGCCTGATCAGGCTCCTCGGGGGGACATTCGTCCCGACCGTCCCACAAGGAGTTGCCTTTGCAGGCATGGAGTTTATCCTGAATCGCGCAGGACGCGCGGGTGCGCGCTCCGACCCATTTGGAGACCGCCAGCTGTGTATCAGACGCTGACCCGCGCCGCCGCGGCGCTGTCGCTCGCACTTCTCGCGTTGCCGGCGTCGGCCGCGCCGTTCCGGCTGATCACCACGGACCTCGAGCCGCAGCTCGTGCCAAACTCGGTCATGGATCTGGCTGAAACGCTTGGTTATTTCGAGCGTGAGGGCGTCGAGGTCGAGCTCGTCCGGGTGCAGCAGACCCCCTCGGCGGTCGCGGCCCTGCAGGCGGGCGAAGGCGAGATGGCGAACATCTCGGTCGACGCCGCCCTTCAGCTCGTCGCCCGCGACCAGATGCAGATCAAGGCCGTGGTCTCGCCGAACCGGTCGCTGCCGTTCCTCATCGCCGGCAAGGAATCCATCGCCAGCGTCACCGACCTCCCCGGCAAGAGCTTCGGGGTCGGCCGCGTGGGGAGCCTCGACCACTCGCTGAGCAGCAAGGTTCTCGCGAGCGCCGGCGTCGACCTCGACAAGCTCGATTTCGTCGCCATCGGCCAGCCGAACGTCCGCGCCCAGGCCCTCGCGGCCGGGCAGATCGATGCCACCACCATGTCGATCGGCGTGTGGCTCGCGCTGCCGAAGAAGGACGGGCTGCATGTTCTCATCGAGCCGGATGCGTATTTCGCCGCGGCGCCGGTCCTGAACAAGGTCAACGTGGTGCCCGACGCCGTGCTGCAGGAGCGGCGCGACGATGTGGTGAAGGTGGTGCGCGCCATCGTGAAGGCATCGCGCGCCTTCGCCCGAGATCCCGGCATCTGGGTCGACGCCATGGCCAAGGCCCGGCCCGACGTCGATCGCGCGACGCTCGAGACATTGGGGAAATCCTTCGTCAACGCCTGGAGCGTCAATGGCGGTCTCAACCGCGCGCAGATCGACGCCACCGTTGACTGGACCTACGCAACGCCGGACTTCGCCGACTTGCGCAAGGTCGGGTTCGACGACTGGGTCGATCTGTCGGCGATCACCGACGTGCTGAAGACCGAGGGCATCGCGCCCGGCGACGATCAGCCCGGCTTCTGACGCCACCGCATGCGCGACACGTCCGCCCCGCCAGCCGCCATCGAGCTTCGGGGTGTATCGAAGACGTTCCGCCGCAAGGGAACGGCATCGCCGGTCGCGGCGCTCTCCGGTGTGGACCTCGACATCGCGCCCGACCAGTTCGTGAGCCTCGTCGGCCCTTCGGGCTGCGGCAAGACGACGCTCCTGCGCCTGATGAACGGCCTCGTGCTTCCCGACGCAGGCACCGTCCGGGTGAACGGCGGGGTGCCGCGCCCCGGCCCGGACACCGGCTTCGTCTTCCAGTCGTTTCGCCTCATCCCGTGGGCGACCGTCGCGGCGAACGTCGCGTTCCCGCTCGATGTCTGCGGCGCTGCACCCGCGCTCCGGGACGAACGGGTCGCGCGCTATCTCGAACTCGTCGGCCTCACGCGCTTCGCCGACGCCTACCCGGCGGAGCTTTCCGGCGGCATGAAGCAGCGGGTTGCCCTCGCCCGGGCGCTGGCGTCCGAGCCGCGCATCCTGCTGATGGACGAGCCCTTCGCCAGCATCGACGCCCAGACCCGTGAGCTGATGCAGGACGAACTGCTGCGGATCTGGGAGCGCCGACGCGGGGTCGTCGTCTTCGTCACCCACAGCGTCGACGAAGCCGTCATGCTCGCCGACCGCGTGGTGCTCATGGGCCCGCGGCCGGGCCGCATCCTCGCCACCTACGATGTTCCGCTGCCGAGGCCGCGGCGCGACTACGACGTCCGCGCCCGGCCGGAGTTCACCGAGCTGCGCACGGAACTCTGGGCACGTATCCGTGAGATGGTGGTCTCGGACCCGGGCTCGGACTTCTTCCGTCGCTCCATGTAAGCCGTCGCTGAATGTGATATTTTTCCTCTTTTAAATCGCCCGCCGACCGGCAAGAACGGTTCGAAATTGCGGGACGATCCACATGACGAAAGCCACCCCGATCAGCGCGGCGCTGCTTCTGGCCGCGGTCTCGCTTTCACCGGCCGTGGCCGGCTCGCCGGCGCCCGAGACCGAGGACAACGCCTTCGTCTTCACCGGGCGGCTGCTCGACGAGGACATGGGCGACAGCCTCAAGATCATTTCCGGCGACTACGAGGACAATTTCATCACCGGGATCGGCGCGCAGGATTTCGCGATCCACACCGGCATCGTCAGCCTCGGCTACGAGCTTGGCGCCGCCGCCCGCTACGGTCAGGATTCGACGTTCGAGGCGTGGGGCGGCCTCGTCGGCCGGATCGATGACATCCGCCTGCTCGACTGGCTCTATGTCTCCCCGGCGCTGGTGTTCGGCCTGAGCTACGTCAGCGACTCGCACGAGGGCCGGGAGAAGCGTCTGGAAGCACAGGCGGAGGGCGACGCGCGCATGCTGTTCTATCTCAGCCCCGAGCTCGATTTCCGCCGCTCGCCCGATGCGCGCTACAGCGTCTTCTACCGGCTGCACCACCGCTCGGGCGCGTGGAACACCCTCGGGATGCACGGCGGCTCGAACGCCAACATCTTCGGCGTTCGCATGCGGTTCTGACCGCCCTCAGCCGAAGAAGTTCGGGCCCGCCCGTCCGCGCAGCACAGCGGCCGCCTCCGCGCCCAGCGCATCGCCGTCGCCCGTCGCGCCCTCGCTGGCATGAGCCAGCCGCTCCGACCCGTCGGGCCGCAGGATCTCGCCGCGCAGCCGCAGCCGCCCGCCCTCGATCTCCGCAAGCCCGGCGATCGGCGTCTGGCAGGACCCGTCGAGCCCGGCGAGGAACGCCCGCTCGGCCGCGAGCCGCAGGCCGGTCTCCGCGTCATGGATCGCCGACAGGAGTTCGGAGACCATGTCGTCGTCCGCCCGGCTCTCGACCCCGATCGCACCCTGTCCGACCGCCGGCAGCATCTCGTCGACCGGGATCGGCACCGCCGGCACGTCGCTGCGCCCGAGGCGGTTCAGCCCAGCCATGGCGAGGAACGTCGCCGCCGCGACCCCGTCCGCCAGCTTGCCGAGACGGGTCTGCACGTTGCCCCGGAACTCGACCACCTGCAGGTCCGGGCGGGCGTTGCGAAGCTGCGCCGCGCGCCGCAGGCTCGATGTGCCGACGATCTCCCCCGCCGGCAGCTCGGCCAGCCCGGCGAAGCGGGGTGAGACGAACGCGTCGCGCACGTCCTCGCGCGGCAGCAGGCAGCCGATGACGAGCCCCGCGGGTTGCAGCGTCGGCATGTCCTTCATGGAATGGACCGCCGCGTCGATCTCGCGCCGTGCCAGCGCCTCCTCGATCTCGCGGGTGAAGAGCCCCTTGCCGCCGAGCGCGGCCAGCGGGCGGTCCTGCACCCGGTCTCCGGTGGTGCGGATCACCACGATCTCGAATGCCGCCTCCGGCAGTCCGTGCGCCGCCATCAGCCGCGCACGCACCTCCTTGGCCTGCGCGAGGGCGAGCGGGCTGCCACGGGTTCCGAGGCGCAGTGGTCGATCGGGCGAGGGCAAATCCGCAGGCATGTCGCTTCCCCTTGTCGCCGCCGATCTGTAAGCAAGGCTCCCGAGGATCACAAGGCGCGGACCCATGGCAGACAACCGACTCCTGATGCGCGCCCTCCGTGGCGAGACAACGCCGGTTCCGCCGGTCTGGCTCATGCGCCAGGCCGGGCGCTACCTGCCCGAGTACCGGGCGACCCGGGCGAAGGCGGGGAGCTTTCTCGATCTCTGCTACAATCCCGAGCTCGCCACCGAAGTGACGCTGCAGCCGATCCGCCGGTTCGGCTTCGACGCGGCGATCCTCTTTGCCGACATCCTGCTGGTGCCACAGGCCCTTGGCCTCGAGCTTCGCTTCGCCGAGGGCGAGGGTCCCCGGCTTTCGACGGTCACGTCCGCGGCCGACTTCGCCCGGCTGAAGCCGGCCTCGGCGATCCACGAGACGCTTGGCCCGGTCTACGAGACGGTGCGGCTTTTGCGCGCAGAGCTGCCGGCAGAGGTGCCGCTCATCGGCTTCGCCGGGGCGCCATGGACGGTCGCGACCTACATGATCGCCGGGCATGGCACGCCGGATCAGGCGCCGGCGCGAACGCTGCTTTACCGCGACCCGGAAACCTTCGACGCGCTCATCGACCGGATCACCGACGCGACGATCGCCTACCTGCTGGCGCAGGTCGCCGCCGGCGCCGAGGTGATCAAGCTCTTCGACTCATGGGCCGGCGCCCTGCCCGGGCCGCATTTCCACCGCTATGCCATCGAGCCCGCCATGCGCATCGCGAGCGCACTCCGGGCCGAGCATCCGGATCTGCCGATCATCGGCTTCCCGCGCGGTGCCGGCGCCGGCTATGCCGCCTTCGCGGCCCACGCCGGTGTGCAGGCCATTGCCATCGACACCAGCGTCGACCCCGCGTGGGCCGCCGCGACGTTGCAGCCACGGCTCTGCGTGCAGGGCAACCTCGACCCGCTGCTCATGGTGCTCGGAGGCTATCCGCTGACCGAGGGCGCGCGGCGGATCGTCGAAGCGTTCGCGGGCGGGCCGCACATCTTCAACCTCGGCCACGGCATCACGCCGGACGCGAGCCCGGCAAACGTCGAGACGCTGCTCCGCGCCATCCGCGGCTGACGAAGGAGCCAGGTTCGGCGCGGCTGATGGCGTCCGCTGAGGGGCGCGCCGCGCCGGAGATCAGTGCCCGGTGACCGAGCCGGAGAACACGTTCACCACCACGACGCCGCCGACGATCATCCCGAGGCCGATCACCGCCGGCGCGTCGAGCCTCTGCCCGAAGACGGTCCAGCCCACCACCGAGATGAGCACGATCCCGAGGCCCGACCAGATGGCATAGGCGATCCCCATGGGGATCACCTTGAAGGTAAACGCGAGCCCGACAATGGCGAGAGTGTAGCATACCGCGACCACGAGGCTCGGGCCGAGCCTTGTGAACTGTGCGCTGGCGTGCAGGGCCGATGTGCCGATGATCTCGCAGATGATGGCGCCAGACAGGATCAGGTAGGCGGTGCTCAACGACATGATGGTTCTCCCGGGGATTGCCCCTGCCATGTCGCGTGATACGTGCGCCGTCAAGCGACCCGTCATCCGCATGGCGAGCAAGCCCCGATGTCGTTGAGTGCTTTCCAGAGAGATGCGGCGCGCCGGTGGCAATGGCGTGACTTCAGATCATCCAGATCCTTCTGGCGGGAGAGGCTCGCCTCCATGAGATCATCCCGAAGATCTTCACGAGCACCGTACTCTGCCAGCCTGGCATGAAGGACCTTCACCGGGTGCTGAGGTGCCGCGCCCAACCGCGTGACCTCCCGCTGGTAAAATCCCTCCAGAGCCTGATCCTCCACATCACTGCCGAGGCTCAGCCGATCGTACTGCATCAGACCTTCGAGCCGACCGATCCTGGCGACATCATCGCTGAGGCCCCAGTATTCGCGCAGGACGAGGAACAGCTTGCGACAATCGACGACCCGCTCGCACGGGGATTGGTGGTTCGGTGAATTCATGGACGTTCTCGCCCCCGTGATGGCCGCCAACAAGCTGGCCTTGCGTGACATCGCGCCGCCGCAATGGTCCGGCGGCAAGCCGTTGCTCAGTGCCGAACGTCGCCGCCCGTCAGCGCGCAGATCCGCGATACCCGGATCGCCACCGCCTCGCGATGTATCCGGTCTGCCTCGGCCAGATCCGGCGCCCGCGCCGCGAGCCACGCGACCGTCTCCGCAAGCACCCCCCGCGATGCGACCATGCGTTCCGCTTCCGATCTGATCTTGCGCCCCGCCGCAATGCGTCGGGCGAGTTCCGCCCCCATGTTGCCCCCACTTCGCCCGCGTCCCCGAGCCGCGTCCCCAAGCCTCCGCAGCCTGCGCCCCGGACGCGGGATTTGCCACGACGGCGCCGCGTCATGGTTAATCGCGGCGCCCCTTGCCAGCTTCCGGGCCGCTCACTAGCGTCACAGCCAAAACAGGGAGCCGGGGGATGTCGGGAATGCTGTCGCTGAAGCAGCTGTCGGACGCCGTCGCGGAGGGCACCATCGATACGGTGGTCGTCGCGCAGGTGGACATGCAGGGCCGCCTGATGGGCAAGCGCTTTCAGGCCGAGTTCTTCCTCGAGAGCGCCCACGAGGAGACCCATTCCTGCAACTACCTCCTCGCCACCGACTTCGAGATGGAGACGGTACCGGGGTTCCGCTCGACGAGCTGGGCGGCGGGCTATGGTGACTACGTCATGAAGCCCGATCTCGCGACGCTGCGCCGCACGCCGTGGCTGCCGGGCACCGCGCTCGTGCTCTGCGACGTCCTCGACCATCATCACCACGAGGAGGTGCCGCACTCGCCCCGCGCCGTCCTGAAGCGCCAGATCGCGCGGCTGCGCGAGATGGGCCTCGTGCCGATGATGGCCTCCGAGCTCGAGTTCTTCCTCTTCGAGCAGACGTATCGCGACCTGCACGCCGCCGGCTATCGCGGTCTCGCCCCGGTCAGCCCCTACAACGAGGACTATCACGTCTTCCAGACCACCAAGGAAGAGGACGTGATGCGGGCGATCCGCACCGGGCTGCAGGGCGCTGGCGTCAAGGTCGAGAACTCCAAGGGCGAGGCGAGCGCCGGGCAGGAGGAGATCAACGTCGCCTATCGCGACGCGCTCGGGGCGGCCGACGACCACGTGATCGTCAAGAACGCGGTGAAGGAAATCGCTTTCCTCAAGGGACGCGCCGCCACCTTCATGGCGAAGTGGTCGAACACCGCCGCCGGTTCCTCGGCCCACATCCACCAGTCGCTCCGCGATGCGGATGGCCGGTCGGTCTTTCTCGACTCCGGCGAGCCGCACGGCATGTCGCGGACCATGCGCTCCTGGGTCGCGGGGCTGCTCACCCATGCGGCAGAGGGCACGGCGTTCCTCGCGCCGAACATCAACAGCTACAAGCGCTTCGTTGCCGGCACCTTCGCCCCCACCAAGGCGGTCTGGTCCCCGGACAACCGCACCGCCGGCTATCGCCTCGTGGGCGAGGGCTCGCGCTCGATCCGCATCGAGTGCCGGGTCGGCGGATCCGATCTCAATCCCTATCTCGCCTTCGCCTCGCAGATCGCAGCCGGGATCGCCGGGATCGAGGCGGGGCTCGAGCTCGAGCCCGAGTATCACGGCGACGCCTATACCGACGCGAGCCTGCGGCAGATCCCGTTGACCCTGCGCGACGCCACGGCGGCCCTCGACGGGTCGGAGATGCTGCGCGCGGCGTTCGGCGACGCGGTCATCGACCACTACGTCCACGCCGCCCGCTGGGAGCAGAGCGAACACGACCGCGTCGTGACCGACTGGGAACTCCGTCGCGGGTTCGAACGATGCTGACGCCGGGCCGCCCGGGGCGGCAATCCAACGACTGCCTTGCCGGATATTTCTCTCAGGAGGTCCGAGCCGCGATGAACCAGATCACCTGCGTCAGCCCGATTGACGGAACCGTCTACGCCACCCGGCCGATGGCGACGCGCGACGAGGTGGCCAACCGCCTCGACGTCGCCCGCACGGCGCAGAAGGACTGGGCGGCCCGGCCGCTCGCCGAGCGCATCGCCCTCGTCGAAGAGGGCGTCGCCCGGCTCGATCAGGTGAACGCCGATCTGGTGCAGGAGCTTGCCTGGCAGATGGGCCGGCCGACCCGCTACGGCGGCGAGATGGGCGGCGTGCGCGAGCGCACCGGCTACATGGCCGCCATCGCCCGCCGCGCCCTCGCCCCGGAGGTGATGGAGGACGACGCGAAGTTTCGCCGACTCATCGCCCGCGAGCCGGTCGGCCTCGTTCTCGTCATCGCCCCCTGGAACTATCCCTTCCTCACCGCGATCAACACCATCGTCCCCGCGCTCATCGCCGGCAACGCCGTGGTGCTGAAGCACGCGAGCCAGACGCCGCTCGCCGGTGAGCGGCTGGCGCAGGCCTTCGCCCACCTGCCGGACGGGGTCTTCACCAACCTCTTCCTTGGCCATGCGCTCACCGCCGAGCTCATCGCCGCGCGCAGCTTCGGCTTCGTCAACTTCACCGGCTCCGTCTCCGGCGGCCAGGCCATCGAGCGTGCCGCCGCCGGCAGCTTCACCGCCCTCGGGCTCGAGCTCGGCGGCAAGGATCCCGGGTACGTCCGCCCCGACGCCAACCTCGACGCCGCTGTCGACACGCTGATGGACGGCGCCTTCTACAACTCCGGCCAGTGCTGCTGCGGGATCGAACGCATCTACGTGGCCGAGCCGCTGTTTGATGCCTTCGTGGAGAAGTCGGTCGAGTGGGTCTCGAAGCTCACGCTCGGCAACCCGCTCGACGCGGCCACGACCCTCGGCCCGATGGCGGCAAGACGGTTCGCCGATACCATTCGCGCCCAGACAGCGGAGGCGATCGCCGCGGGCGCTCGTCCACTCATCGACCCGAAGCTCTTCGCCGCCGACACCGGCGAGACCGCGTACCTCGCCCCGCAGATCCTCGTGGGCGTCGATCACTCCATGCGGGTGATGACCGAGGAAAGCTTCGGCCCGGTCGTCGGCATCATGCCGGTCCGCGACGACGAGGAAGCCATCGCGCTGATGAACGACAGCCGCTATGGCCTCACCGCCAGCATCTGGACCGAGGATCCGGACGTCGGGCAGGAGATCGGCGCCCGGATCGAGACCGGCACGGTCTTCATGAACCGCGCCGACTACCTCGACCCGGCGCTCACCTGGACCGGGGTCAAGGATACCGGGCGGGGTGCCGCGCTCTCGCATCTCGGCTACCTGAGCGTGACCCGGCCCAAATCCTACCATCTGCGTCGGCTGGACTCCGCCTGAGGCGAATAAGCCCACGCTTATCGCCTGCCGGGTAAGCGTGTGACCGATGGCGGCGGCCGGAAAATCCCGGCCACTCCTCGCGTCGTGCCGGCCCGCTGATGCCGGCGACGTTGATGGAGTTGCCCAGATGAAGACGTTCGCACTGACCTTCCTTGCCCTTGGCATGGCCGCTGTCCCCGCCCTCGCCGACCCGAGCTGCAAGGGCGTGGAAGCGACGATGCCGATGTGGCAGGTCGCGAAAGGTTTCGAGGAAGCCGGCGGCAAGATCCGCGAGATGAAGGTCAGCGATGGCTGCTACGAGATCTACGGGACCAACGGCGAGACCAAGCTCGAGATCTACTACAACCCCGCCACGGGTGCGGAGCTTCAGCGCGAGGAAAGCTGATGGTGGCGAAACATCCGGGGGCGGCCGTCGCCCCCACCATCCCGGTGTGGGATCCGCTGGTCCGCGTCCTGCACTGGACGCTGGCCGCGGGCTTTCTCGGGGCGTTCCTGTTCAGCAGCCCGCGCGATCTTCATGAGGCGCTCGGCTGGATCGCGGTCGGCGCCGTGGCCGTCCGCGTGGTCTGGGGCTTCATCGGCACGCGGCACGCGCGCTTCGCGGACTTCGTCACGACGCCGGGAGGCTTTCTCGCCTATGCCCGCGCAACGCTTGGCGGGCGGGAGCCGCGATTCGTCGGACACAATCCGGCCGGCGGGGCGATGGTCGTCGCCCTTCTCACGGTGGTGGCGGCACTCGGGCTGACCGGCTGGATGATGGGGCTCGACGCCTTCTGGGGCGCCGGCTGGCTCGAGTCGCTACACGAGACCGTGGCGAACATCGGCATCGGCCTTGTCCTGTTCCACTGGCTCGGCGTAGCGTGGGAGAGCCTGCGGCACCGAGAGAACCTTGCAAAGGCAATGGTCACCGGACGCAAGCGCCCCTGAGGCGGCTCGCGAGGTTGACGATCGATGCGCAGTTGGTGGACGCGCACGCGCCTGCTCGCGCTGGCCGCCGCTGTGCAGGTCGGCTGCGGGTTCCTCATGATCATCGACCTGATCTCGGAGGCGTCCGATTACCGCGACAACCTCGGTCATGCGGCCCTCGACCTCGCCATCCTCGCGGCGCTGATTCTCGGCTCGGCGCTGATCCTTGGCGAGCTTCGGCGGCTGCGGGCGGCGAATGCGCAGATGGCCGGCCGTCTGCGCGCCGCCAGTGGCGCCTTCGTCGAGCTGCTCGAGGAGACGTTCACCGCCTGGGGTCTGACGCCGGCCGAGCGCGAGGTCGCATATCTCTCGGTCAAGGGCTTCTCGATCGAGGAGATCGCAGCGCTTCGCGACGCGCGGTCCGGCACCGTTCGCGCCCAGTGCGCAGCCGTCTATCGCAAGGCCGGTGTGTCCGGGCGGGCGCAGCTTCTCAGCCACTTCATGGATGATCTGCTCGCCGGCGCGGAGCTCACTCCGCGCCGGGGCTGAACGTTCTGCGCAGCATTGCGCCCGCGTGACGTTTCCCCGACACTGGACGAAGCCCTTTCCCGCGAGAAAAAAATGCTGCCCTCAGCAAACTGGAACTACCCGACCGCGATCCGCTTCGGCACCGGTCGCATCGACGAACTCGGTGACGCCTGCGCCGCCGCCGGAATCCGTCGCCCGCTGTTCGTGACCGACCCCGGGCTCGCCGGACTGCCGATCGCGCGGCACGCCCTCGAGGTGCTGGCCGCCGCCGGGATCGAGGCGGCGGTGTTCTCGCAGGTGAACTCCAACCCGACGGAGGAGAACGTCGAGGCCGGGATTGCCGCGATGCGCGCCGGGGACCACGACGGCGTGGTCGCCTTCGGGGGCGGCTCGGCGCTCGACTGCGGCAAGGTCGTGGCGTTCATGAAGGGCCAGACCCGGCCGATGTGGGACTTCGAGGACATCGGCGACTGGTGGACCCGCGCCGATCCCTCGGGCATCGCCCCGATCATCGCGGTCCCGACCACCGCCGGGACCGGCTCCGAGGTCGGGCGGGCCGGAGTTATCACCAACATCGCGACCCACACGAAGAAGGTGATCTTCCATCCGAAGATGCTGCCGGCGCAGGTGATCCTCGATCCCGCGCTTACCGTCGGCCTGCCGCCGGCCCTGACCGCCGGGACCGGCATGGACGCCTTCGCCCACTGCCTCGAAGCCTACGCCGCGCCCTCCTATCACCCGCTGGCCGAGGGCATCGCCGTCGAGGGGATGCGGCTCGTGCAGGAGAACCTCGTCCGCGCGTACCGCGACGGCTCGGACCTCGAGGCGCGCGGCAACATGCTCGTCGCGGCGTCCGCCGGCGCGACCGCCTTCCAGAAGGGTCTCGGCGCGATCCACGCGCTCTCCCACCCGGTCGGCGCGCTCTACAACACCCACCATGGACTGACGAACGCCGTCTTCATGCCCTACGTGCTCGACTTCAACCGCGAAGCGCTCTGGGACAAGGTCGACAGGTTGTCGGCCTGGCTCGGGCTGGAAGATGGCTTCTCGGGCTTTCTCGACTTCGTGCTGCGGATGCGGCGGGACCTCGGCATTCCGCACACCCTCGACAAGATCGGCGTCGATGACAGCCGCTTCGAGGAGATGGCGCGGATGGCCATTGTCGACCCCACTGCCGGCGGCAACCCCCGGAGCCTGACGGAGGCCGACGCCCTCGATCTCTACCAGCGCGCCATGGACGGCCGACTGGGGTAAGCTCGGCAACAATCCGTTTCGCAATGCCCGGATTTACTCCCCGGCGGGCACGGCTAAAGTGACGCGGAAGAAAGACACACCCCATCCCCAGGACACACGAAGGAAACCGACATGGCGAAGATCCTTGCCCTCTACTACTCCAGCTTTGGCCACATGGAGGCGCTGACCAATGCCGCCGCCGAGGGAGCGCGCGAGGCCGGCGCCGAGGTAACGGTGAAGCGGGTTCCCGAACTCGTCCCGGAAGAGGTCGCGAAGGCTTCCCACTACAAGCTGGACCAGCCGGCGCCGATCGCGCAGCCCGGCGAGCTCGTGGACTATGACGGGTTCATCATCGGGGTGCCGACCCGCTATGGCAACATGGCCTCCCAGATGAAGAACTTCTGGGACCAGACCGGCGGCCTCTGGGCCAAGGGCGCGCTGATCGACAAGGTTGCGACCGTCATGTCGTCGACCGCGACCCAGCACGGCGGCCAGGAGTCGACGATCCTCACCACCCAGGTCGTGCTGCAGCACCATGGCATGCTGATCGTGCCGCTCGGCTACGGCTACGCCGGGCAGATGGGCACCGACAAGTACCGTGGCGGCTCGCCCTACGGCATGACGCTCCTGACCGGCGGCGACGGCTCGCGCTGGCCCGACGAGGACGATCTGGCCGGCGCCCGCTTCCAGGGCAAGCGCGTGGCCGAGATCACCAAGAAGATGCACGGCTGACCGCTCGCCGCGGCCGCTCAGTCCTCGACTTCGGCGTCCGGGCGATCATTGCCTTGCGCCACTTCCGAGTGCCAGCGGCCGCGGTCGTCTTCCCACGAGATGCCTTCGGTGGCGCCGGGCGTCCGCTGCTCGGCCGCTGCCCGCTCCGCCGCCGAATGCGCCTCCTCCTGGGAGGCGAACGGCTCGGAGTAGGTGCCATTCACCCGGTAGGCCCAGCCGCCATCATGCGGCACGATCTCGTATGTCACCTTGGTCATCGGTTGATCCCCCCTTTCGCAAGTCTGGAAGACTGACGCCCGCAAGCCCCGAAGGTCAACGCCCGTGGGGCCGCATTCGCCGTCAGTATACCTTGAAGGATCACCGGGAGCGGGGCATCTACCCTAGCATGGATCGCCCCCTCCTCAATCCGTCCGAGATCGAGCGCGCGCTCGGCACGCCGGCTCTGGCCTCTTCGGACTATGATCTGAACCCCACCGTCCGGCGCCCGGACCGCCCCCTGCGGTCCGCGTCGGTCCTCATTCCGCTGGTCGAGCGGGGACCGGGACTGAACCTGGTGCTCACCCGGCGCGCCGCGCGTCTGACCCATCACCCGGGCCAGATCGCCTTTCCCGGCGGCAAGCAGGACCCGACCGACGCCTCGCCGCTCGCAACCGCATTGCGCGAAGCCAACGAGGAGATCGGTCTCGATCCCTCCGGGGTCGAAGTGCTCGGTGCCCTCGACTTCCACGAGACGGTCACCTTCTTCAACATCTCGCCATTCGTCGGACTGGTGCCGTCGGACTTCCGCCCGGTGAGTGACCCGGGCGAAGTCGCGGAAGTGTTCGAGGTGCCGCTCGAGTTCGTGCTCGACCCGGCGAACCTGCAGATCCACCGCCGGCAATGGCAGGGCCAGTGGCGGGCGTATTACGCCATCCCCTACGGACCTCACTATATCTGGGGAGCCACCGCCCGGATGCTGAAAGCGCTCGCCGACCGGTTGCAGGCCCCCTGATGCGCATCGCCGGGGACTGGCTGGCGGCTCCGGCGACGCAGGCCGTCTGCGCCGCCCTGACCGCACGCGGAAACCGCGCGCTCTTCGTCGGCGGTTGCGTGCGCAACGCCCTGCTCGGGCGCCCGGTCGCCGACATCGACATCGCGACCGACGCGGTGCCCGAGACGACCATTGCCCTCGCCCGCGCGGCCGGCCTGCATCCGGTTCCGACCGGCATCGCGCACGGCACCATCACCATCGTGGCGGGCAGGCGGCCCTATGAGGTCACGACGTTCCGCCGTGACATCGAGACCACGGGCCGCCACGCGACTGTCGCCTTCACCTCCGACGTGGTGGATGACGCGCGTCGCCGTGATTTCACCATGAACGCGCTCTATGCCGACCGGTCGGGCGAAGTTGTGGACCCGCTCGGCGGCCTGCCCGACCTGCTCGCCCGGCGGGTGCGCTTTGTCGGCGACCCGGCCGAGCGGATTGCCGAGGACTACCTCCGCATCCTGCGGTTCTTTCGCATTCACGCCTGGTACGGCGATCCGGCGGGCGGTCTCGACCCGGACGGCCTCGCCGCCTGCGCCGAGCTTCAGGACGGGCTGGAGCGGCTGTCGCGCGAGCGGGTCGGCGCCGAGATCTGCAAGCTGCTCGGCGCCGACGATCCCGCGCCGTCCGTGGCGGCGATGGCCGCCACGGGGATTCTCACGCGCATCCTGCCCGGCGCCGACCCGGCCGGGCTCGCGCCGCTCGTGCATGTGGAGAAGGCCGCAGGGTTCGGCCCGGACTGGCGGCGACGGCTGGCGGTGCTCGGCGGCGATCCGGCGTGGCCCGACGCGCTGCGCCTCTCCCGCGCCGATGCGCGCGCCGTCGCGGCGATCCGGGCGGCGCTTTGCGATGGCCTGCGACCGGCGGCGAGCGCCTGGCGTCATGGGGCAGACGCCGGCCGGGACGCCGCGCTCATCACCGCATCTGCCACCGGGGGAGCCGTGCCCGGCGACCTCGCAACCGAGCTCGCCCGGGGGGCGTCGTCGCGCCTGCCGCTCGCGGCGCGCGACCTCGGGCTCGAGGGTCCGGCCCTCGGGGCAGCGCTGCGCCGGGCTGAAGCGGCATGGATCGCGGCGGACCTGCGGCTCGACGATGCCGCCCTGCGCGCGGCAGCGGCCGGACGAACTCCCGCTTAAGGCGAATAGTGGCGGAAAATCTGCCACAACTGTGCCTGATACGTAACAGTCCTACTCCTTAAGTGCCTATCCGGCGTTGTCACAAGCAACAGGCTGGCTCTATGCTCGGGGCAACAAGAAGAGCAGTCAAAGACGCTGGGGCAGGCATGAAACGCACATGGGCATATCTTGCCGGGGGAGGCGCGTTGCTTCTCGCCGGAATAACCGTAACCCAACTCGCCGACCATCGGGGCACGACCGGCGGACCGACGCTCGCCGCGCCGACCTCGACCCTGCCGGCGAGGGTCGCCGAGGCGCCCGCCACGCAAGTTGCGGCGATCGGCGCCGAGGGCGCTGCGCGCCTCGCGGCCGCGGAAGCCGAGATCGACCGGCTCACGGAAGCCCTCGCCGCCGCCACGGCGGAGAACACGGAACTCCACCGCACCCTCGCGCTGCGCGATACGGTGCTCGATACCCTGAAGGCGAGCGTGGCCGAGCGCGACGCCGCCCTTGCCGACCTGCGGGACCGTCTCGCCTCGAACGAGGCCGAGCTTGCGAGTCTCAACGGCCGGCTCGACGGCCTGAAGGCGCCGGCTGACTTCGATCACGCGCTCGCCTCGCTGAAGCTCGACGCCGGCGGCCCGAGTGTCGCCCGGATCGAGCCGGCGGCCGTCAGCAGTGGGGATGCGGGCTTCGCACCCGGCGCGCCGGTGCGCGAGAGCGGCAGCGCGGTGGTCGAGGTACAGTTCGACTTCGCGTCCTCGGCGCTCACCCCCGGTGGTCAGGAGCGCGCCGCGGTCGCGGCCGCGACGCTCTCGGGCATGGCGCTCGCGGAAGTCCGCGTGGTCGGCCATACCGACCGGGTCGGCCGCCCCGAGGCGAACCGCCGGCTCGCCGCCCGCCGGGCGGACGCAGTCGCGCGCTTCCTCGTCGAGGCAGGTCTGCCGGCCGACATCATCGTCATCGATGGTGCCGGCGAGGCAGGCGCGCCGATCACCACCGACGATGGCGTCGCCGAGCCGCTGAACCGGTCGGTGCTGATCTTCGCGCAGGCAAGGCCCACCAGCTGACGAAACGGGGGGAGCTGTCGCTCCCCCACCCGCTCAGGCGCTCGCCGCCTCCGGCGCGGTCTTCAGGCGGCGAACCAGCAGCTTGTTGATGGCGTTCACGTAAGCCCGCGCCGAAGCGACCACCGTATCGGTGTCCGCCGACTGGCCGGTGACGATCTTGCCCCCCTCCTCGAGCCGGACGCTCACCGTCGCCTGCGCGTCGGTGCCCTCGGTCACCGCATGGACCTGATAGAGGTTGAGCTTCGCGGTGTTCGGCACCAGGCTCTGCACCGCCTTGAAGACCGCGTCCACCGGACCGTCGCCGACCGTCTCGACCTCATGCTCCACGCCGTCGATCACCAGCGTCATCTCGGCGGTCTGCGGCCCGTCGGTGCCGCAGACGACGCGCAGCCGCTTCACCTGGATCCGGTCGTTCGCCGCATGGGTGTCGGTGTCCTGCATCAGCGCGATCAGGTCGTCGTCGTAGACTTCCTTCTTGCGGTCGGCGAGTTCCTTGAACCGCACGAAGACGTCGCGGAGCTGGTTGTCGCCCACCGCATAGCCCAGTTCGGCGAGCTTCGAGCGCAGCGCCGCGCGGCCGGAGTGCTTGCCCATGACGAGGCTGGTGGCGTTGAGGCCCACGTCCTCGGGCCGCATGATCTCGAAGGTCTCGGCGTTCTTCAGCATCCCGTCCTGGTGGATGCCGCTCTCGTGGGCGAAGGCGTTCTTGCCGACGATCGCCTTGTTGAACTGCACCGGGAAGCCCGAGACCGTGGCGACGAGCCGGCTCGCCTGCATGATCTTCGACGTGTCGATGCCGGTCCGGTAGGGCATGATGTCGTTGCGGACCTTCATCGCCATCACGACTTCCTCGAGCGCGGTGTTGCCCGCCCGCTCGCCGAGGCCGTTGATGGTGCATTCGATCTGCCGGGCACCGGCCTCGACGGCGGCGAGCGCGTTCGCCGTCGCCATGCCGAGGTCGTTGTGGCAGTGGGTCGCGAACACCACCTCGTCCGCGCCGGGCACCTTCTCGATCAGCATTCGGATGAGATCGGCGCTTTCGCGCGGCGCGGTGTAGCCGACCGTGTCGGGGATGTTGATCGTCGTGGCACCGGCCTTGATGGCGATCTCGACCACGCGGCAGAGATAATCATGCTCGGTCCGGGTCGCGTCCATCGGCGACCACTGCACGTTGTCGCAGAGATTGCGCGCGTGGCTCACCGTCGCGTGGATGCGCTCGGCCATCTGGTCCATGTCGAGGTTCGGGATCGCCCGGTGCAGGGGCGAGGTGCCGATGAAGGTATGGATGCGCGGCCGCTTCGCGTGTTTCACCGCCTCCCAGCAGCGGTCGATGTCCCGGAAATCGGCACGGGCGAGGCCGCAGATCACCGCTGACTGCGCCATCTGCGCAATGCGGCTCACCGCCTCGAAGTCACCCTCGGAGGCGATCGGGAAACCCGCCTCGATGATATCGACACCCATCTCGTCGAGGAGACCGGCGATCTGGAGCTTCTCCTCCAGCGACATCGTGGCGCCGGGCGACTGCTCGCCGTCGCGCAGCGTGGTATCGAAGATTACAACCCGGTCCTGGGCCTTTGCATCGGTCATGGGGGTTCACCCTTGGTCTGGAGCTTCTTCGGCGCGTCGGGCTCCCTCTGAGCGCGCGCGCCGTGACCGGGCACGCTCAGAGGCGGCTAAGCAGAAGAAGCCCGGCAAGCCGGCCAACGGCCGTCGCCTCAAGTCCCGCGCTGATCCGGTGCATGCTCATGGGGCGGAGTATAGCCGCGACTCGGGGGAGTTAAAGCCGGAATCGCGCGGGCGGACCGGGGGAAATCGTTCGGATCCGCCGTGCCCGACGTGTAGCTTCGGAGAAGGCCCGGCGCCTGCGCGCCGGGCAGGGCAGGCGGCGGAGGCGGTATGCGCGCACGATTCGACTACACCGGGTGCAAGGTTTTCGTCGCGGGCGGCACCAGCGGCATCAACCTCGGGATCGCGAAGGCCTTCGCCGCGGCGGGCGCGCGGCTCGCCGTCGCGAGCCGCAACCCCGGAAAGGTCGAGGCCGCCGCCGCATCGCTCGGAGAGGGCGCGCTCGGCTACGCCGTCGACGTGCGCGACGCCGCGGCCACCGAGGCAGCCTTTGCGGCCTTTGCCAGCGAGGCCGGCCCGATCGACGTCGTCGTCTCGGGTGCGGCCGGCAACTTTCCGAGCCTTGCGAAGGATCTGACCCCCAACGGCTTCAAGGCGGTGATCGACATCGACCTGATCGGCACCTTCCACGTGATGCGCGCGGCCTATCCGCACATGCGCCGCCCCGGCGGCAGCCTCATCAACATCTCCGCGCCGCAAGCGACGATCGCGATGCCGATGCAGCTCCACGTCTGCGCCGCGAAGGCCGGCGTCGACATGGTGACGCGTTGTCTTGCGGTCGAGTGGGGGCCGGAGGGGCTCCGGGTCAACGGCGTCGTCCCCGGGCCGATCGATGGCACCGAGGGCATGGCCCGCCTCGCGCCCACGGAAGGGATGCGCGCGGCGATCGCGGCCTCCGTGCCGCTCGGGCGCCTCGGCACGCCGGAGGACGTGGCGGGGGCCTGCCTCTGGCTCGGGTCGGACGCCGCCTCTTACGTCAACGGCACGATCGTCTTCGCCGACGGCGGCTGGGCCGAGCGCGGCGCGCCGGTCGCCCTGCCCTCCCGCGGATCACCGCGATGACCGGGACGCCGGCCGCAGCGGTGCTCGGGACGCACGAGGTCACGAACCAGCCCCCGCCCTTCGGCCCGCGCAATCTCTATCTGACCGACACCGCACTCCGCGAGGCGGTGCGGCGCGAGGCCGGCGACTGGCTCGATGCGCGCATGATCGCCCTCGGCGCCGAGGTCGGCTCGGAGCGGGTGCTGGGCCTCGGCGACACGGCGAACCGCTATCCGCCGGAGTTCGCGCCCTTCGACCGCTACGGCCAGCGCCTCGACGAGGTACGCTTCCATCCCGCCTATCACGAGCTCATGGGGCTCGCGATGGCGCACGGGATCCATGACCTGCCGTGGCGGGAGACCGGCGCGCGCGGCCGCCACCTCGGCCATCTGGCGATGCTTGCGCTTTTCACCGAGGCCGAGGCGGGGACCATGTGCCCGATCGACATGACCTATGCCTCCGTCGCCGCGCTGCGCCGCCAGCCCGACATCGGGGACCCGTGGATCGGCAAGCTCGTCGGCGGCCGCTACGATCCCGTGCTGGCACCGATCGGCGAGAAGACGGGCATCACCGTCGGGATGGCGATGACCGAGAAGCAGGGCGGCAGCGATGTGCGGGCGAACGCCACGCGGGCGTTTCCGGTGGAGCCCGCGCACCGGCTCCACCGCATCGTCGGCCACAA
This sequence comes from Amaricoccus macauensis, assembly GCF_014201905.1. GTDB lineage: Bacteria > Pseudomonadota > Alphaproteobacteria > Rhodobacterales > Rhodobacteraceae > Amaricoccus > Amaricoccus macauensis. The sequence continues at coordinate 494,346 of NZ_JACHFM010000001.1, forward strand.
GTGGTTCTGCTCGGCGCCGATGAGCGACGGCTTCCTGACCCTCGCCCAGACGGCAAAGGGCCTCTCGTGCTTTCTCGTGCCGCGCGTCCTGCCGGACGGGACGCGGAACGGCATCCGGCTGATGCGGCTGAAGGACAAGCTCGGCAACCGCTCGAACGCCTCCGCCGAAATCGAGTACGCCGACGCGCTCGCCTGGCTTCTCGGCGAGGAGGGCCACGGGGTGAGCGTCATCATCGAGATGGTGCATCACACCCGGCTCGGCACCATCGGCTCGACGCTCGGCATCATGCGCCGGGCGCTCGCCGAGGCGGTGAACCACGTGGCGGGCCGCGCCGCGTTCCGGCGCCGGCTGATCGACCAGCCGCTGATGGCCCGGGTGATCGCCGATCTCGCCATCGAGTATGAGGCGGCGGTCGCCCTCGCCGTCCGGGTCGGAGCTGCCTTCGGAAACGAGGACGAGGCGCCGTTCGCACGCCTCGCGGTCGCGCTGGCGAAATACTGGCTGACGAAACGCAACCCCGGCTTTGTCTACGAGTGCATGGAGTGCCACGGCGGCGTCGGTTACTGCGAGGACACGCCCCTGCCCCGGCTGTTCCGCGAGAGCCCGGTCAACGGCATCTGGGAGGGCTCGGGCAACGTGATCGCCCTCGACGTCCTGCGCACGCTCGGCCGCGAGCCACGCGCCGGCGAGGCGCTTCTTGCGGAGATCGCTCCGGCGCGGGGCGCGGACCAGACCTTCGACGCCGCCGCCCGCCGCCTCGAGGGCGAGCTTCGGAGCCCGGAAGAAGCGGACGCGCGGCAGATCGCCGAGCGCATGGCGCTGCTGTTGCAGGGGGCGCTCCTCCTCCGCCACGGGCCGCCGGCGGTCGCGGACGCGTTCTGCGCCACCCGGCTCGGCGACGGCGGCGGCCGGCTGCATGGCGTGCTCCCGAAAGCCACGGACGTCACCGCGATCCTTGCGCGGCAGACCGGCGAGGTTGCCTGACCGCGGGGCGCGTGGCATCAGCCGGAGAGGACAACGAGGAGATGCGGCGTGGCGAAGAAGCCGGCCTGGGCGATCGAGAAGGAACGCGCGCGGCGCGAGGAGTCAGGCACGCTCTGGCTCTTTGGACTGCACGCGGTCAGGGACGCGCTTCTCAACCCGGCGCGGGTCCGTCACCGGCTCGTCGTGACGAAGAACGCCGTCGACCGGCTCGGCGATGCCATCGCCACAGCGGGGATCGAGGCCGAGGTGGTCGAGCCGCGGCAGTTCAACGTGCCGATCGACGCGCAGTCCGTGCATCAGGGGGCCGCGCTCGAGGTCGATCCCCTCGACTGGGGCTCGGTCTCCGAGGTCTGCGCACCACACGGCGTGCCGGAGCTGGTGCTGCTGCTCGACCGGGTGACCGACCCGCACAACGTGGGCGCGATCCTGCGATCGGCCGAGGTCTTCGGCGCCCGCGCTGTGGTGGCGCCCCGCCGCCACGCCGCGCCGGAAACCGGGGCGCTCGCCAAGTCGGCCTCGGGGGCGCTGGAGCGGCAGCCTTATCTGCGGGTGCCGAACCTCGCCACGGCGATGGGAACCCTGCGGGACATGGGCTACGCCCTCGTCGGCCTCGACGGAACGGCCGAGGGAACCGTCGGGGATGCCGCGCGCGCCTACACGGGCCGGCCGCTCGGGCTGGTGCTCGGGGCCGAGGGACCGGGGATGCGCGAGCTGACCGGCAAGCTCTGTGACCGGCTGGCGCGAATCCCCGCCGCTGGTGACTTCGGCTCGCTCAATGTATCGAACGCGGCAGCGGTCGCACTTTATGCAGCGGCAGAGGCAAGACGCAGATGAACGGCATCACTTTTTGTGGACACGCCTTTTCAGACGGCCCCGAAAGTACCATATGTGAAGTGAAGCAGTCAGCGTGGAACCGCCCTGCTTCATCTCACTGTCCCTCGTTCCAACTCGGCGCCCGAACACGGTTCGGGCGTCTTTTTCTTGTTGGGGCCCGGTTATGAGGACCTATCCCGATTCGTTGCTTCGTGACGTTCTGGCGAGGACCAAGGTCATCGCCTGCGTCGGTGTCTCGAAGAACGAGGTTCGGCCATCCTTCTACGTGGCACGCTACCTGAGGCTCAAGGGCTTCCGCGTCATTCCGGTTAATCCGGCCTACGTCGGCGAAAAGCTGCTCGGCGAGACGGTCTGCCCCGACCTTGCCAGCATCCCGGCCGAGGTGGGACCGGTCGACATGGTCGACATCTTCCGCAAGTCGGATGCGGCCGGCGCCGTGGTGGACGAGGCGCTGGAGCACCTGCTTGGCCGGGGCCTCAGCACGATCTGGATGCAGATCGGTGTCGTCGACGAGGCGGCGGCCGCGAGAGCGGAAGCCAGAGGGGTGACGGTCATCATGGACCTCTGCCCGAAGCTCGAATACCAGCGCCTCCACGGCGAGCTTCGCATGGGCGGGTTCAACACCGGGACGATCTCGTCGCGTCTCTGACGGCCCCAGCGCTCGGCGACGGAAGCGCAAGAAACGGATCGCCGCGCCTGATCGCGGCGTGGCACCGTCGCGCGACATGCCCGGACCGGAGGACCAGAGTGTCATGCCGCCCCCCGTAGCCAACCGCCCCATGAGCCCGCTCGAATGGGCCATGCTGCTCGCCCTCGCGCTCGTCTGGGGCGCGTCCTTCTTCTTCAACAGCATCGCCGTGGCGCAGGTGCCGGTCCTGACGGTCGTCCTCGTCCGGGTGGGTCTCGCGGCGATCATCCTGCTGCTGATCCTGCGGATGCTCGGCGAGCGGATGCCGCGCGACCGGCGTGCATGGGCCGCGTTCTTCGCCATGGGGCTCATGAACAACGCGATCCCGTTCTCGCTGATCGTCTGGGGACAGCAGCACATCGCCTCGAGCCTTGCCTCGATCCTGAACGCCTCGACACCGCTCTTCACGGTGCTCCTGGCGCACGTCCTGACCCGCGACGAGCGCATGACGGGTGGCAAGCTCGCCGGCGTGCTGATCGGCTTCGTCGGTGTCGCGGTGCTGATCGGAACCGCCGTGCTGCATGACCTCGGCGTGAACGTCGCGGCGCAGATTGCCTGTCTCGCCGCCGCGCTCCTCTACGCGTTCGCAGGCATCTTCGGGCGGAGGTTCCGCGAGATGGGCATCAGCCCGATGGCGACCGCGACCGGACAGGTCATCGCGTCGAGCCTGATCCTCCTGCCAATGGTGCTGATGATCGACCAGCCGTGGACCCTGCCCTTCCCCGGTCCGGCGGCGATCGTCGCGCTGCTCGCTGCCGCCGCGATCTCGACCGCGCTCGCCTACGTGCTCTACTTCCGCATTCTCGCCACGGCCGGTGCGACGAACCTGCTGCTGGTCACGTTCCTGATCCCGGTCACCGCGATCCTTCTCGGTGCGCTCTTTCTCGGAGAGGTGCTGCTGCCACGTCACTTCGCGGGCATGGCGCTGATCGGCCTCGGGCTGGCGGCGATCGACGGGCGGCCGGTACGGACCGCCCGGGACGTGCTGTTCCGCAACCGGGGCCGGGCGTGACGGGTCCGGCCCTCAGACAGGCACGCCGAGGCTTTCCTCCATCCGGCGCACCACCTCCGCCGGCGCATCATTCTCCGCCATGATGCGGAAGAGCGCGGCGCGCAGGCGCGCCTCCACCCCCTCGTCACGGATCGGCGTCTCCTGACCCGGGTCGGTCAGCAGATCATAGAGCGCCGTCGTCGTGTCCTCCATCGCCTCGGGGAAGTGATAGCTGTGGGTGCGCTGGCCGGACTTGGAGGCGTGCGCGATCCGAAGCAGCGGCACCCCCTTGGTCCAGTCGAACGGCGGCACGAGGCTCGCGGACTGCATCTCCTCGACGGTGAAGAGCTTGGTCATGTGCGAGGGCATGACGGTGTACTGGTAGAGCTCCTGGTTCTTCATGTGGCGCGGGTAGCAGAACCACGTGTAGCGCCCGTCAGTGATGTTGATGCCGCCGCCCCAGTAGCCGAAGATGACCGCATCGTGCTGTTCCTCGTCCTTCGCGAGCAGCGGCAGGATCGAGCGGCCACGCACCTCCGGCGGCACCGTCGCGCCGAAAAGCTCGCAGAGCGTCGGCATCAGGTCGATCGTCTGGGTCAGCGCCTGCCGGCGGGTGCCGGCCTGCGAGACATAGTCCGGATGATGGACGAAGAGCGGGATGTGGCTGATCTCCTCGTAGAGCGGCATTCGGTTCTTGGCCCACCAGTCGTGCTCGCCGAGAAGGAACCCGTGATCCGTGGTCAGGATCAGCGCGGTATCCTTCCAGAGGTCATGCGCGTCGAAGTAGTCGAGCATCTTGCCGAGCAGCTCGTCGCAGTGACTGAGCGACGCAAAGTAGTTCGCCCGCATCTCGTCGATCTCGGCCTGTGGCTCGGTGACGCGCTCGTAGCGCGGCCAGTCGAGGATCGGGCCTTCATAGTCGGTCGGGAACTTCTCGCGCTGTCGCTCGGGCGCGAAGAACGGCTCGTGCGGGTCGAAGGTCTCGACCTGAAGCAGCCAGTTGTCGGCACCCCGGTTCGCATCGAGGAAGCGGAACGCCCGGTCGAAGCACTGGACGGACGGGAAATCCTCCTCCTCGCGGATGAACTCCCGATTGATCATGTAGTGATACGGGTTCTGCTTCGTGTTCGGGTCGTTCTGGCTCGGGTGATACTTTGCCCGAATCTCCTCCAGCGGCGCGTCGAGCAGTACCTGCCACGGGTCGGATTCCTGCCCCCGGATGAACTCGTAGGAGTTGTAACGGGTGTGATAGGTCGCGCCCCCATCCTCCCAGTAGTGATAGTGGTCGGTGATGAGGTGCGAGTAGGCACCGGCGGTCTTCAGAAGCTCGGGGAACGCGTTGTCGAACGGCTCCATCGGCCCCCAGCTGCGATGCAGGAACGACAGATGCCCGGTCTGCATGTCGCGCCGCGCCGGCATGCACGGCATCGAGCCGATGTAGTGGGTGTCGAAGGTGACGGATCGCTGCGCGAGACGGCGGAAGTTCGGCGTGTCGAGAAGGTCGCCGCCATAGGGCTCCAGCATCAGCCGGTTGACGGAATCGAACAGCAGGAAAACGGCTTTCATGGGCGTGACTCCATCTCGGGCCAGTCAAGCCGGCGCCGGGTCTCGGGATCGAAGAGCAGGATGTCGGAGCCGTCGAAGGCGAGCCGGACGGCAGTGCCCTCGGCTATCGGGCTCACATCGGGCAGGCGGAGCTTCACCAGCGTGCCGTCCACGTCGACGTTGAGCAGCATCGCCTCGCCGAGGTTCTCCGAGAGCAGGAGCTTGCCGGGCAGGCCGTCATCGGCGAGGCGGATACGGCCGGGGCGGACGCCCACGACGACGTCGCCCGCCGGCGCACCCGGCAGCGCCAGCCGCCAGCCGGGGAAATGCGCCTCGCCCCCCTCGATGCGTGCCGGAATCAGGTTCATCGGCGGGCTGCCGATGAAGGCCGCCACGTCGAGCGTGTCGGGCCGCCCGAACACCTCCGCCGGCGCGCCGATCTGCATGATCTCGCCGTCGCGGAACACCGCCATGCGATCGGCGATGGTCATCGCCTCTTCCTGGTCGTGGGTGACGTAGATCGTCGTCACGCCGAGGCTCGCGTGGAGGCGCTTCAGCTCGATGCGGGTCTCGAGCCGGAGCTGGGCGTCGAGATTCGAGAGCGGCTCGTCGAGCAGGAAGAGCCGTGGCTCGCGGACGATGGCGCGGGCGAGCGCGGTTCGCTGCTGCTGGCCGCCGGAAAGCTGACCGGGGCGGCGGGCGAGGAGATGGTCGATGCGGACCTTGCGTGCCGCGTCCTGCACACGGGCCGCGATCTCGGCCTTCGGCACCCCGTCCATCTTCAGCGGGAAGCCGATGTTCTGCTCCAGCGTCATGTGCGGGTAAAGCGCGTAGTTCTGGAACACCATGGCGACGTTGCGCTCGCCCGGCGGCGCGAAGGTCATCTCCGTGCCATCGACGAGCATCCGCCCGGCGTCCGGCACCTCAAGGCCGGCGATGACGCGCAGCGTGGTCGACTTGCCCGAGCCCGAGGGACCGAGGAGGGCGAAGAACTCGCCCGGCGCGATGCGCAGATCGATCCCCTTCAGCGCCCGGAAAGTGCCGTAGTTCTTGACGATCCCCTCCAGGATCACTTCGCCCTGGGTGATGGCTCGCGTGGTCATCGCCGCCCTCCCCCCTTCACGGCGCCGACGGTCAGCCCCTTCACGATCTGCCGCTGAGCCAGGATGCCGATGACGATCACCGGCAGCATGGCGACGAGGGCGGCGGCGGCGAGCTTCGCCCAGAGGGTCTGCTCGATAGAGACGAAATTGTGCATGGCGACGGTCACGGGCCTGATGCGGTTGCCGCCGAGCTGAACGGCGAAGAGGAATTCGTTCCAGGCATTGAGGAACACGAAGACGGTGGTGACGCCGATGCCGCCGCGGATCTGCGGCAGGATGACATGCCAGAGCGCCTGCAAGCGGCTCGCCTTGTCGAGATACGCCGCCTCTTCCATCTCGCGGGGGATGTCCTCGAGATAGGAGACCATGAGCCAGATGGCGAAGGGCAGCGAGAAGGTCAGGTAGACGGTGATCATGCCCGTGTAGGTGTCGAGCAGGCCGACCCGGTTCAGGATCAGGTAGTACGGGATCACGAGCCCCACCGGCGGGATCATCTGCGTGACGAGCGTGTAGAAGCCGAGACCCTGCCGCGCCGGCAGGCGCAGCCGGGCGAAGGCATAGGCGGCGGGCACCGCGAGGATGATCGTCAGCACCGTCGTCGCCGTGGCAAGGATGATGCTCGTCATGAGACTGGAGGCGATCGACAGGTTGCCGGTCAGAGCATCGCGGAAGTTGCGCAGTGTCGGCTCGAAGATGACGCTCGGCGGGTAGGCGAGCACCTCGGATTCCGACTTCAGCGAAACGACGACCGCCCAGAGCACCGGAAACGCCCAGATGAAGAGGATGAGAGCGGCAGCCACGGTCAGAATCACCCGGCGCAAGGTGGCCGGGCGACGGCGGGTCGAGCTCATGGGCCGCTCCCGGCAGTGCGGATGCGGAACAGGAAGCCCGAGACCGCAAGGGTGAGCACGAGGAGCGCCACCGCGAGCGCGGAGCCGTAACCGAAATCGAGCTGCGTGAAGGATATGCGGTAGGCGTAGAGGTTCAGGATCTCGGTCGCCGTCCCCGGGCCGCCACCGGTCGCGGCATAGATCGCCGCGAAGGCCGAGAGCGCGGTCATCGCCCGCATGATGATTACGATGACGATGGCCGGGCGCAGCAACGGCAGCGTGATGTGGATGAATCGCCGCCACGCGCTCGCCCGGTCGAGCCTTGCCGCCTCGTAGAGGTCTTCCGGCAGTGAGGCGAGGCTCGCGAGCAGTACGAGAAAGGCGAAGGGCGTCCACTGCCAGGTGTGGATCACGATAACGGAGACGAGCGCGGGCGTGGGCGAGCCGAGCCAGTTCACCGTGCCGAGGCCGAGCGCGCGGGTGGCGAAGTCGATCATCCCGAAGTTCGGCGCGAACATCAGCGTCCGCCAGAAGAGGCCGACGACCACCGGCGCGAGCACGATCGGCAGGATCGCGAAGATACGGAACAGCCACTGTCCGCGCGGGATTTGCAGGACCAGCAGCGCGAGTCCAAGGCCGATCACGAGCTGCATGACGACCGTAGAACCGGTGTAGATGGCCGTGAGTTGCAGCGAGTGCCAGAACGCCGGATCGCCCGACATCTGCCGGTAGTTCGCGAGCCCCGCGAAGCCGTCGAGAAACGGCATCGCGAGGTTGATCGTCTGGAACGAGTTCCAGATCAGGAAGGCGATTGGAACCGTGGTGGTCGCGAGCAATACGAGCAGGGCCGGCGCCACGAGCAGGATCGCAAAGCGCCGCTCGCCGGCGGCGAGGGCGCGCCGGTCCGCGTGTGCACGGCCCGAACTCACTGCTTCATGATCCCGTCGACCTGACCCTGTGCCGCGTCGAGTGCTGCCGCCGGCGTCGCCTGACCGACGAGCGCGGACTGCACCGCGGTCGCCACCACCTCACCGAGGGCCGCCCACTGCGGAACACGGGGGCGCCAGTCGACGTCAGTGTCCTCCTTGATCGAATCCATCGTCGTCTGGGTGAGACCGGCGCCGATGCCGTCGAGCAGTCCCTTGTACTCCGCCGACTCCCAAAGCGACGTGCGGTTGACGCCGAGGCGCTTGTAGCCACCTTCGAAGCCGTAAGAGGTCGCCGCCTGCACCTCCTTGGAGCCCGCCCACTGGATGAAGAGCCAGGCGGCGGCCTTTTCCTTGTCGGAGACCGAGGCGTTGATCGGGAAGCTCCAGTTCCAGATCGACGTGACACGCCGGCCCGCCGGACCCTTTGGCCAGCGTGCGAAGCCGACCTTGCCGACAACCTTGCTCTTGCTCGGATCGGCGAGAAGCGCGGCGGAGTTGTGCGTGTCGATGTAGGAGCCGAGGGTGCCCTGGCTGAAGGCGTCGGCGATATCGGGCCAGTTCCAGTTCTCGACGCCCTCGGGCGACGTGGACTTCAGGAGCGAGACGTACCAGTCGAGGGCGGCCGCGGCCTCGGGGCCGTTCACCACCACCTTGTCGCCATCGAACCACTTGCCGCCGAAGGCGAGAAAGATCGAAGGATAGATATACATGTTCTGCCCGGCGCCCTTGAAGCCGCGCAATGCCGCGCCCCAGAGGCGGTTGGCCGGGTCGTTCACCTTCGCCGCGTTTGCCGCGTAATCGTCGAGTGTCTCGGCCGGCGAGAGGCCGAGCTTCTCGTAGACATCCGAGCGATAGATCTGGATCGTCGCCTCGCCTTCGTACGGGATGCCGTAGGGCACGCCGTCGATCGAGGCCGCGCCGCGCCAGTTCTCCAGCAGGTCGTCGTAGTCGAACCACGCCTTGTCGGTCAGCTCCGGCTTGTCGAGGAAGTCGGTCAGCGGGTCGATCCAGCCGTTCGCCACGTAGAGCGGATAGTACATCGGGTCGGTGGCCGAGGTCGCCCACTTGCCGGTCTTGCTGGAGAGATCGAGGATCGCCTTCTGGCGGATCTGCCCCGGCGGCGTTGCTTCGAGGGTGACATCGACGCCGGAAATCTCGCGGAACTGCGGCAGCACCGCCTCGAGGTTCTGGAAGTACCCGGCCGGGATGACGCCCACGGTGATCCTGGTGCCGGAAGCCTGCTTCCAGTCGATATCACCGCCGATCGTCGCTTCGGCCCGCGCGCGGCGCGTCAGGACCGCCGGCGCCGCGAGAAGTGCGGCCGCCGAGGCCGCGCCCTTCAGCACCGTGCGTCTGCCGATGGGGTTCACGTGGACCTTGCTCATGGTTTCATCCTCCCCTTTTGCGGAGTCCCCGTTCCGGGACGAATGACGACTCGTTTAATCGTGTTTATCCTGAGTCACCAGTCCGATTCCGCTTATCAGTCGAACGTTCTAATGATATGACGAATTTCGCAAGCCTCTCGTAGGAGCCGAATGCTCACCCGCACCCCGATGCCTCGGTACGCGCAGGTCGCCGACACACTGCGGAACCGGATCCGCCGCGGGACGTGGCAGCGCGGCGAAGTCATTCCGACCATCGACCGGCTGATGGACGAATTCGGCGTCGGGCGGGCAACCGTGCGGCAGGCCGTCCACCTCCTCGCGCGCGAGGGATTGCTCTCTCCCGAACAGGGCCGGGGGACATTTGTCACCGGCGATCGCGGCAGCCAGCGGCGCCTCCCCGCACAGACATCGCTCGCGGATCTGGCGGAGATGTACCGGGGGGACGCCCCCGATCTCGAGCATATCATCGAAAGCGACGACGCCCCGCGCCTTCGCGAGTCCGATGGCCAGCCGGCGGCGGCCTATGTGCACATGCGCCGCGTGCATTCACGGCAGGACCGGCGCTACTGCCTCGTCTCGCTCTACATCGCGAGACCGGTCTTCGACATCGCCCCCGACCGCTTCCGCAACGAGCTTGCGATCCCCCTGCTCCTCGACCTGCCGGGCATCTCGATCGAGCGGGCGCACCAGACCCTCGACATCGCGTCCGCGGACGTCGACGTGGCGAGCGCCCTCGATCTCGCGATCGGCGCGCCGATTGCCGAGGTGCGCCGGACCTTCGTCGATCCCGCCGGGACTGTGATCTACGTCGCCGAAGCAAACTACCGTGGCGACTACATCCACCTTGAAATGGACCTCCTGAAGAGCCCGTGATGACGCCACCACCCGAAGCGCCCGTATCCGAAGCCGCGATTTCCGAAGCCCCTGTCACCGTTCACGATGCCGCGCCGCACTGGCCTGCGGCGGCGCGCCCGCGCGAGGGCGCGCCGAATGTGGTCTTCGTGGTCCTTGATGACTGCGGCTTCTCGCAACTCGGCTGCTATGGCGCATCGATCCGCACGCCCGCGATCGACCGTCTGGCGGCGAACGGCCTGCGCTATACCAACTTCCACGTCGCGGCGATGTGTTCGCCGACCCGCAGCTCGCTCCTGACCGGGCGCAATCACCATTCGGTCGGCATGGGCTATCTCGCAGACTTCGACACCGGCTTCGACAACGCCCGTGGCGCGATCAGTCCGAAGGCCGCAACGCTTGCGGAAATGCTGCGTGACGCCGGCTATGGCACCTGTGCGCTCGGCAAGTGGCACCTCGCGCCGCCTGCCGAGTGCAGCCCGGTCGGTCCGTTTCGCAACTGGCCGACCCAGCGCGGCTTCGACCGCTGGTACGGCTTTCTCGGCGGCGAGGATGACCAGTACGCCCCCGAGCTCTGGGAGGACCAGCACTACGCCACCCTGCCAGACCGCGACGACTATCACCTGAGCGAAGATCTGGTGGACCGTGCCGAGGCGTTTCTCGCGGACCATGTGACGACGACGCCGGAGCGGCCGTTCTTTCTCTATCTCGCCTTCGGGGCCTGCCACGCGCCGCATCAGGCGCCTGCCGACTTCATCGAGCCCTATCGAGGCGCCTTCGATGCCGGATGGGACGCGGAGCGCGAACGGGTGCTTGCGCGGCAGAAGGCAATGGGGCTCGTGCCGCGCGAAACCGCCCTGCCCGACCGCAACGCCGACGTGGCGCCGTGGGACGAGGTGCAGGAGGACGCCCGCGCGGTCCTGCGCCGGATGCAGGAGGTGTTCGCCGGGTTCACCACCCACACCGACGCCCAGATCGGCCGCCTCGTCGACTATCTCGACGCGCAGGGACTGAGTGAGAACACCCTTCTCGTCGTCATGTCCGACAACGGCGCCAGCGGCGAGGGCGGCGCGTTCGGCTCCGAGAACGAATACCGCTACTTCCTCGGGCTGCCGGACACGCTGGAGGAGAACAAGGCGGCAATCGACCGGCTCGGCGGCCCATGGACCCACAACCACTATCCCGCTGGCTGGGCGCAGGCCGGCAACACGCCGCTGAAGATGTACAAGAAGTTCACCTTCGGCGGCGGTATCAGGGCACCGCTGGTGCTGCACTGGCCTGCGGGGATCGCCGAGCGCGGCGGGTTCCGGTCGCAATTCCACCATGTGATCGACCTGGTGCCGACGGTGCTGGAACTCGCGGGCGTCGAGGCGCCCGGGATCTATCGCGGCATCGAGCAGCTGCCGGTCCACGGCACATCGCTCGCCTACAGCTTTGCGGATGCCGGGGCGCCCACCCGGCGGGGAACACAGTACTTCGAGATGGGTGGCCAGCGCGGTATCTGGCATGACGGCTGGAAGGCGGTGACCCGCCACACGAGCGGCACAGCCTACGATGATGACGTGTGGGAACTCTACCACATCGCCGCGGACTACTCCGAGACGCGCGACCTCGCCGCGGCCGAGCCCGAGCGCGTGGCGGCGCTCACGACGCTCTGGTGGCAGGAAGCACGGCGCCACGGCGTTCTGCCCCTCGACGACCGGGCACAGGCGCGGGCCTTCGCGCGGGATCCAGCGACCACCAGCCGGAGAGAGTTCGTGATGCTCCCCGGTACCCGGCTTCTGACGCCGGTCTCGGGACCGAACTTCGCGCTGCGGCCGTTCCGCATCGAGGCCGAGGTGGCGCCCCTTGCGGGCGGCGAGGCGGGCGTGCTTTTCGCCTACGGCCGGCGTGCCGCCGGCTTCGCGCTCTACGTGCGCGAGGGGCGCCTCTCCTTCGACTACAACCTCGCCGGACGCCACGTAACGCTACGCGCGCCGGGCACGTTGACGGGGGCGACCCACCTCGGCGGCGAGTTGCTGATCCACGGCGAGCAGCCCCGCTTCGTGCTCTCGGTGGACGGAATGGTGGTTGCGCAGGCCGAGTTGCCCATGGCGTTTCCCGCAGGGTTCGGGCTGCTCTCGTCCCAGTGCGGGATGAACTACCCTTCGCCGGTATCGCCGGACTACGCCGCGCCGTTCCGCTTCACGGGGGGCCTCGCCCGCGTGACGATCACTCTCGGCGAGGCCGATCCCGCCGCCGGTGACGGCCTCTGGCAGGCAGCGCTCCGGCGACAGTAGCTTCACGCGCCACCCCGGGCGGCCTCTCCCAAGATCGGCCGGGCACAGCTCTCCGGGACGCGGACGTGGGCAGGAACGGCCGGGGCGCATATCTGGCCCAAGCCCGGCGGGACCGAAGGCAAGCCTCCGCGTTAACCGAACGGAAAGAACCAGTATCCCGAGTGGCGACGCGCCCCCTACAATCGCAATCAGGGGCGCGTCGTCGTTAACCACGTTTGGTGGCGTCAGACCTCAGGACAGCCGCTCGAAGGCGAGGGCGATGCCCTGGCCGCCGCCGATGCACATGGTGACGAGCGCCCGCTTGCCGTCGATCCGCTCCAGCTCATAGAGCGCCTTCACGGTCAGGATCGCGCCGGTCGCGCCGAGCGGGTGTCCGAGCGCGATGGCGCCGCCGTTCGGGTTCACCTTCGCGGTGTCAAGGCCGAGGCCACGGTTCACCGAGATCGCCTGCGCGGCGAAGGCCTCGTTCGACTCGATGACGTCGAAGTCATCGACCGTCAGCCCGGTCTTCTCGAGCAGCTTGCCCACCGCGGCGATCGGCCCGACGCCCATGATCCGCGCCGGAACGCCGGCAACAGCGTAGCCGAGGATGCGCGCCTTCGGCTTCAGCCCGGCGACGTTCGCCGCGTCGGCCGTCGCGAGCACCACCGCCGCCGCGCCGTCGTTCAGGCCCGAGGCGTTGCCGGCGGTCACCGTGCCGTCCTTCTTGAAGGCGGGCTTCAGCTTGGCGAGCGTCTCGGCGGTCGTGGCCTTCGGGTGCTCGTCGGTGGCGAAGGCCACCACGTCGCGCTTCACCTTCACCTCGACCGGCACGATCTGGCTCGCGAAGCGGCCTTCCTTGATCGCGACGCCGGCCCGGTTCTGGCTCTCGGCGGCGAAGGCGTCCTGGTCCTCGCGGGTGATCTGGGTCTCGTCCGCGACGTTCTCGGCGGTCACGCCCATATGCCCGGTGCCCATCGGGCAGGTGAGCGCGCCGACCATCATGTCGATGGCCTTGGTGTCGCCCATCTTCTGGCCCCAGCGGGCGGTGGTGAGCGCGTAGGGCGAGCGCGACATGCTCTCGGCGCCACCGGCCAGCGCGAAGTCCGTCTCGCCCATCGCCAGCGCCTGCACGCACGAGACGATCGCCTGCGCGCCCGAGCCGCAGAGGCGGTTGACGTTCATTGCCGCTGCCGTGTCGGGGACGCCCGCTTCCAGCGCCGCCGCCCGCGAGAGGTACATGTCACGCGGCTCGGTGTTGATGACGTGGCCGAAGACGACCTGGCCGATCTGGCCGCCGTCCACCTGCGAGCGCGCCAGCGCTTCCTTCGCGGCCGTGGCCGCCAGCGCGATCGGCGGGATCGCCGAGAGGCTGCCGCCAAAGGTGCCTATGGCGGTGCGCGCTCCGTCGAGAATCACGATGTCCTGCATTGGGCCTCCCCCTTCTGGTCTGGCGCCACCGTCGCTCCCTCCGCGTCAAGGTGCAAGTCGCTTCCGGCACATCAAATCAGGCGCCCGGGATCAGGCGGCGGCCCGCGTGCCGCCCCTGCGCGTTTCGGTCCAGTCGATCACCGGGCCGATCGGAATGATCCGGGTCGGATTTATCTCCGGATGACTACGGTAGTAGTGATTGACAATATGTTCGAAGTCGACGGTCTCGGCGATGCCGGGCGTCTGGTAGAGCTCACGCGTGTAGTCCCAGAGTCGCGGATAGTCGATGATCCGCCGGCGGTTGCACTTGAAGTGCGTGTTGTAGACCAGATCGAACCGGAAGAGCGTCGTGGCGGCGCGCCAATCCGCCTCGGTCAGCCGGTCGCCCGCGAGGTAGCGGGAGCGGCCGAGGCGATCCTCCATCCAGTCGAGCGTCTCGAACACCTCCCTGGCGGGGATGTCGTAAGCCGCCTGCGTGCGGGCGAACCCGGCACGGTATACGCCATTGTTCAGACCGGGATAGACCCGCTCGTTCACCCGGTCGATTTCGTCGCGGAGCGCCTCGGGATGGAAGTCGAGGGTGTTGCCGGTGACGCCGTCGAAGGCGGAATTCAGCATCCGGACGATTTCGGAGGACTCGTTCGAGACGATCCGGCTCGTCGCCTTGTCCCAGAGCACCGGCACTGTCACCTTGGTCGTCGCCTCGGGCTCGTCGGCGAGATAGACCTCGCGCAGGAACGCCGTGCCGAGCACGGTGTCGCCCGTCGTTCGGGGAAAATCGGTGGCAAAGGTCCAGCCATCTTCGCCCATCAACGGATCCACGACATCAACGCTGATATGCGGCGTGAGCTCCTTCAGTGCCCGGAAGATCAGCGTTCGGTGAGCCCACGGACAGGCGAGCGAAACATAAAGGTGATAGCGCCCGCTCTCGGCCGCGAAGCCGCCACGCCCCGTGGGGCCGGGCGCGCCATCGGGTGTAATCCAGTTCCGCCAAGCGCTGTCAGCGCGCTGAAAGCTGCCGTCCGTCGACTTTGGCGCCACCGGACCCGTCTCCCAGACCCCATTGACCAGCCGTCCCATCGCAGTCCTCCGCCCGTATTCCTGCGTCCCTCGTCCGCCGGACCATGGAGCGAAAGGGGGAGCACGGGCAACCACGCAGGCTGGAAACGCAACGTTTCCGGGCTTGCCAGCGGCTGACCGGGCCATATCCTCAGCCAGCACCAGCGGAGGCGACGATGATCGAAGGACCCTACCTGCTGTTCCTCGGCGATGCCGCCGACCCCCTTGCCGCAAAGGTGGCGCAGGGCATACGCGACTGGCGCCCGGACGCCGCGCTCGGCCAGTACCGGATGCAGGGCTGCAATGCCGACATGGGCCTGCCGGACATGACGCCGGCCGAGGCGGCGGCGAAGGGCGCGCGGACAATGGTCGTCGGGGTCGCGAACCGCGGCGGGGTGATCTCGCCGGCGTGGGTCGAGGTGCTCTCTCAGGCACTCGAGGCCGGGATGGACCTCGCCTCGGGGCTTCACAACCTGCTCCGGGACGAGCCCGAGCTCGTAGCCGTCGCCATGAAGACCGGGCGCGCGCTGCACGACGTACGGGTACCGCCGCACCGCTATCCGATCGCGACCGGCAGGCGCCGGCCCGGCAAGCGCTGCCTCGCGGTCGGGACGGATTGCTCTGTCGGCAAGATGTACACCGCCCTCGCCATGGAGCGGGAGATGCGGGCGCGCGGCATGAAGGCGACGTTCCGCGCCACCGGGCAGACCGGCATTCTCATCACCGGCGGCGGCGTCCCGCTCGACGCGGTGGTGGCCGACTTCATGGCCGGCTCCATCGAGGCGCTTTCGCCCGCGAACGACGCGGACCACTGGGATCTGATCGAGGGTCAGGGGAGCCTCTTCCATGCGTCCTACTCCGGTGTGACGCTGGCACTCATCCACGGCGGCCAGCCGGACGCGCTCGTGCTCTGTCACGAGCCGACCCGCACGCACATGCGGGGTCTTCCGGAGTACACGCTGCCGTCGCTCGAGGCGCTGCGCGATCTCGCCCTCGACATGGCGCGGATCGTCAACCCCGAGGTGCGGGTGAGCGGCGTGTCGATCAACACCGCCGGGCTCGACGCGGGCGCCGCGGAGCGGCTTCTCCGCGAGACCGAGGCGCGCCTCGGACTGCCGACCACCGATCCGTTCCGGCACGGAGCGGGGCGGCTCGTGGACGCGCTCGCGTGAGCGCCCCCGGCCCCGCGACAGAGGACGTCCGTCAGTGAAGCTCCTGATCGAGACCGAAGTGTTTCCGCTGGCGAAGACCTTCACCATCAGTCGCGGCTCCAAGACCGAAGCCCGGGTTCTGACGGTGACGGTCGAGGCGGATGGCGTGCGCGGGCGGGGCGAATGCGTCCCCTATGCCCGCTATGGCGAGACGATCGAGAGCGTGCGGGCGCAGGTGCGATCCCTGCCCGCCCGCTTCGATCGCGCGGCATTGCAGTCGCTGCTGCCAGCCGGCGCCGCGCGCAATGCCGTCGACTGCGCGCTCTGGGACTGCGAGGCGAAGCGCGCCGGCCGCCGGGTGTGGGACCTCGCGGGACTGCCTGCACCCGGGCCCGAGATCACCGCCTACACGCTGTCGCTCGACACGCCGGACGCCATGCGGGCGGAAGCGGCCCGGCAGGCGTCGCGGCCCCTCCTGAAGATCAAGCTCGGCGGTGACGGCGACATGGCGCGGCTCGAGGCGGTGCGCGACGGCGCGCCCGCGGCGCGGATCATCGTCGACGCAAACGAAGGCTGGACGCCGGAAAGCTACGCGGCCCTCGCCCCCGCGCTCCTGAAGCTCGGGGTCGAGATGGTCGAGCAACCGCTGCCTGCCGGTGACGACGCAGCACTTGCCGGGATGGCGCGCCCGCTGCCGGTCTGCGCGGACGAGAGTTGCCACGACCGGGCAAGCCTCGCGGGCCTTGCGGGCAAGTACGATGTGGTGAACATCAAGCTCGACAAGACCGGCGGTCTGACCGAGGCGCTGGCACTCCGGGCCGAGGCAGAGGCGCTCGGCTTCGGCATCATGGTGGGCTGCATGGTCGGAAGCTCGCTCGCCATGGCGCCGGCCGTGGTGGTGGCGCAGGGCGCGGCCTTCGTCGATCTCGACGGCCCGCTCCTGCTGGCGGCGGACCGGCCGCACGGGCTTCACTACGACGCGGGCGGGGTGTATCCGCCGGAACCGGAACTCTGGGGGTAAGATCGTGAACCGCATTGTCTATGTGAACGGCGACTACCTGCCTGAGGCCGACGCGAAGATCAGCGTCTTCGACCGTGGCTTCCTCTTCGCCGACGCGGTCTACGAGGTGACGAGCGTTCTCGACGGCCGGCTCGTGGATTTCCCCGGGCATCTCGCCCGGCTCCACCGCTCGCTCGGCGCGCTCGAACTCACGACGCCGCTCGACGACGCCGGGCTGGAGGAGATGCACCGCGAGCTCCTGAAGCGGAACCGGCTCACCGAAGGCGCGGTCTACATGCAGGTGACACGCGGCGCGGCCGACCGCGACTTCGCCTATCCTGCATCCTCCGAGCCGGGGCTCGTCGCCTTCACCCAGGCGAAGGCGCTGATCGAATCGCCGACGGCGGCGAAGGGCATCCGGGTTATCTCGGTGCAGGACATCCGCTGGGCGCGCCGCGACATCAAGACGACGCAGCTTCTCGGCCCATCCATGTGCAAGATGATCGCGAAGAAGGCCGGCGCCGATGATGCATGGTTCGTCGAGGAGGGGTTCGTCACCGAGGGCACCTCGAACAACGCCTGGATCATCACCGCCGACGGCGCCATCGTCACCCGCAACCTCTCGGCGGCGATCCTGCACGGCATCACCCGCGCCGCGGTCATGACTTACGCCGAGGCCGCCGGGATGCGCGTCGAGGAACGGCCCTTCACCATCGCCGAGGCTCAGGGCGCGGCGGAAGCGTTCATCACCTCGGCCTCGGCCTTCGTGACGCCGGTGGTGGAAATCGACGGCGTACCACTCGGCGACGGCGCGCCGGGGCCAGTCACGAAACGGCTCCGCGAGCTCTACATCGCCGAGAGCCGGGCACGCGCGAGCTGAGCGCCGATGGCCGCGCCGGACCTCGGGCGGATCGTCGCGGACATCTATGCCGAGCTTGCGCCGCGGATCGGCGAAGGCGAGGTCGCCGACTATATTCCCGAACTCGCCCAGGTGAATCCGCGGCAGTTCGGCATCGCCGTCATCACTCCCGAGGGCGAGGTCGTCACTGCCGGCGACGCCGACCGGCCGTTCTCGATTCAGTCGATCTCCAAGGTCTTCCTGCTCACGCTGGCACTCGGACGGATCGGCGAAAGCCTCTGGACGCGGGTCGGGCGCGAGCCGTCGGGCTCGGCGTTCAACTCCATCGTCCAGCTGGAGCAGGAGGCCGGGCGGCCGCGCAACCCGTTCATCAACGCCGGGGCGATCGTCGTCACCGACGTCGCCATGGCCGGACACTCGCCGCGCGAGGCGATCGGCGAAATCCTGACCTTCATGCGCTATCTGGCCGACGACGAGGACATCCTCATCGATCAAGCCGTTGCGGCGTCGGAACTCGCCACCGGCGCCCGCAATCAGGCGCTCGGCTGGTTCATGCGCTCGTTCGACCGTCTGGACCACGACGTCGACAAGGTGCTTGGCGTCTATTTCCACCACTGCGCCATTGCCATGAGCTGCCGCCAGCTGGCGCGGGCCGGCTTGTTCCTCGCGGCGGGGGGTCGGGATCCCGTGCGGGGTCACGCGGTGGTGCGGCCGGCACGGGCGCGGCGGATCAATGCGCTGATGCTGACCTGCGGGCTCTACGACGCCTCGGGCGACTTCGCCTATCGCGTGGGCTTGCCGGGCAAGAGCGGCGTCGGCGGCGGTATTCTCGCGGTGGCGCCAGGGCGCGCGGCGATCTGCGTCTGGTCACCGGGCCTGGACGGCTTCGGCAACTCGCGGCTCGGCGGGCAGGCACTCGAGGCACTCGCCCGCCGGACCGGATGGTCGGTTTTCGGCTGAAGCCTCAGCTTCGCTTGCGCAGCGCGCCGACGATGACGAGCAACACCACCGACCCGATGATCGCCACGACGATGGCGCCGATCAGGCCAGTCGACGCGAGTCCGAGCAGTCGAAACAGGAAGGCGCCGAGGTAGGCGCCGACGACACCGACGACGAGATTCTCGAGCAGTCCATGCTCACGCTTCATGATCTTTCCGGCGATCCAACCGGCGATCAACCCGACGATGAGGAAACTGATCCAGCCCATGTGCAGTCCCTTCCAGTGCCCATGCCACAGGCGGCAACCTGAGGGCGTTGGCATCGCGAGTAAAGGGGGAAGAAGCGCACTGAGTGCCGCGGAAGATACTGGAGCGGGTAGCGGGAATCGAACCCGCACTATCAGCTTGGGAAGCTGAGGCGCTACCACTACACCATACCCGCACCGCCAGCCTACATAGCGCCCGGCTTCACACCACGCAACCCGCCCGCGCACAAATCGCGTCAAAGCCACAGGCCTCCACCAAAGGATTATTGCACTGCAATACAGACAGCGAATCACCCGCATGCGTCGCAACTTTTGTCTGTTTTGCTGATTTCAACCTTGTAAGAGCGGCGGTTCGCGGCCGAAAGAAGAGCCTTTCTCACCGGTTTCATTCTGCCGGGCCGCCCGGAGCCTTGCGCTGGGGTCGATTCAGCATTGCATTCCATGCATGAAACTGTTTATGTCTTGCTTGGCCGATAAGGGAATGCCCGGGCTACGGAAGAGCCAAAAGGTCTCCGAGTTAAGACCCGACAAGGCGAACACCCAGTGGTGCTGGCCCAAGTCTGGGGAGGAATCAAAAGCGGCCTGCTTCGCAGGCCGCTTTTCTGCTGTCGCAGCTTCTTTTCAGGGCGCCATCAACACTTCGCTGGCGCATCCGAGCCGCGTGGCGAGCGTCTGCAGGCGGCGAACGACTGCCTCGCCAGCGAAGCCGCGGGCCTCGCCGGTGAGGGTCAGGACCAGCCGTGCGTCCTCAAGCGTCAGCGTGGCATTCTCGAGCACCCCGGTCGCCGAGCCCGACAGCATGGCGCCAAGCCGCATTGCCCGGCCGAGCACCGCCGCCTCGGCGACCCGCTCCGGCGGCAACAGCTCGCCGTAGCGCCGCACTTCATCGATCGGCGCCGAGGCCTTGTATCTGTTGAGCAACGCGAGGCCGAGGAACAGCCGGTCAGGATGATCGAGGCCCGCGAAGTTGGCACGGATCACCGCCTCGAAGCAGAGTTCCGCGCGATAATCCGGGTGTGCCCGCCAGTTCGAATCGTGCAGCAGGCAGGCGGCGAGCACCAGCCGCAAGTCAGTCCCCGGGAGCGCCGCGTAAAGCGGTTGCAGCCAGGCGAAGAGCGCATCGCCGAAGCCGGGGCAGCGCGCGGAGACCGATTCCACATGTCGACAGGCCTCGATCAGCGGATCGAGTCCGCGCATCGCCTCCGGCATCTGCCGGAACAGCAGCCCCTCACGCAGGCCGTAGGACGAGACGATCACCCGCTCCGGCTCGATCCGGCGCAGCACCTCGACCAGAACCTCGCTGGCAAGCGGCAGGAGAGGCACGCGCTGCAGCGCTGTCCCCATCATCGCGGCCATGGCCGTCTGGTCACGCGACTGGATCCAGCGGCAGGTCTCGACGAGCTGTCCCACCGGCGGCTCGTATCCGTGCAGCACTTTCAGGGGGTAGTTGACCCGCTCCATGTCGAGACGCGCGAGGGCGCGCCATGAGCCGCCCACGAGAAAGAGATGCGACGCCGCACCATCGACCGATTTCCGCAGCGCCTTCACCCGCCGGCGGATCGTCTTCTCCCGCTTCTCGCGATCCTCGATGTCAGCCAGTTGCAACGGCCCGAGCGCGGCGGTGGCGCAGGCGCCAATCTCTCCGTCGCGGAGCTCCGCCAGTTCCATCGACGCACCGCCCATGTCGCAGGCGAGCCCGTCCGCACCCGGCCAGCCGAGGAGCACCCCGTTCGCCGACAGGCGCGCCTCTTCCGAGCCGGTCGCGACCTGCAACTGCAGCCCGGTCTCGCGCTCCACTTCGTCGCAGAACGCAGGCCCATCCGTCGCATCGCGCACGGCCGCCGTGGCGACCGCGATCATGCCGGAGAGCCGCATCCGGCCGGCGAGTGCCGCGAAGCGCCGGAGCGCCGCCATTGCCCGCTCCCGCCCGTCCGGGTTCAGCCGACCGGTCTCGGCAAGGCCACGGCCGAGCCCGCAGAGCACCTTCTCGTTGTAGAAATACGCCGGGCTCCGCGCCACGCCGTCAAAGACCACGAGGCGAACGGAGTTCGATCCCACATCGACCACGCCGAGACGGCTCAGTCGTGAGGAATGCATTACATCCGGATGGAGGAGGGGAAGACTGGCCTCCCCGCGTCGGGTGACTGACACCAACTCCCGTCCCTGCTGGAGACCCCCTGAGGCGTGGGGGGCTTGTGGCATCGCACCGGTGCCACGTCAATCGCAGCAGCCGGTATTGGCGCCAAAGATGCTGCATCCGGCGCAGGATTCGGCCCGGGTTTCGCGGGGGGCCGGGTCACCGGCCGATGGCCGATCCCCCGGGACCGGCTCGGAAATTTCCCTCCGGCGGGGCAACGGCGGCCGAAGGCGTCACCCGTGCGGGAGCGGTCAGGCCTTCGGGTCGGCCGCTTCCCGCTCGTCGAGAATCTGCACGATCTCGCGACGGATCATCTTGCGCAGGTTGCGACCGATCCGGTCGCCAAGCTCGCCCTGAAGCTCCTCACGCACGATCTGGTTGATGAGACTCCGAAGCGACTCCTCGTCGAGAATCGGAGCGGCCGCCTGCACCGCATCAGTATCGTCATCATCGGAATCGTCGTCCAGACCCTCGGCGAGACCACCCGCGTCTCGCCGCATGTCCTGCGTCAGCATCAGGACCGTCTCACCGTCGCCCGTCACCCGCGCGTCGGTCTCGGCCGAGACGACCGCCCGGATCGAGGCGAGCATGTCGGCGATCGACTCCCCCTCACCCGGGCCCTTGCTCATCGCCATCGCGCTACTGCTGCTGCCAGCGCGCGCGGATCCGGTCGACGGCCGACGTATCGTAGCCACCCGGCTTGCCATCCCGCACGGCGACGAAGTTCGTGTCCGGGTTGTAGGTCTCGATGCCGAGCTTCAGATGCTCGACCGTGAGCAGCCCCATTGCGCGCAGCAGGGCGTAGCCCGCCACGTACTCGTCGCGCACCGCCTGAACGATCTCCGCGTCAGCCTGCAGGCGCTCCTGATCCGCGTCGAGCACGTCGAGCGTCGAGCGCGCGCCGAGCCGGGCTTCCTCGGCCACGCCTTCGGCGGCGATACGGGCGGCTTCCGACTGCTCCCGGCGGGCGCAAATCGTCACCTTCGAGGTCGCGAGGTTCGACCAAGCTTCCGCCACCTGCTGGGCGACGGTGCGCGCGGTGTCCTGAAGCTCGAAACGCCGCTGGTCGAGCAGATCCTGCGCCTGCCGGATCACGCTGTCGTTCTGGCCACCGGTATAGAGCGGCAGATTGCCCTCGATGCCGACCTGTCCGTAACCGACGCCATCCCAGAAGCCATTGGTATTCCCGCGCTCCGCGCCCACAGAGCCGTTGACCGACACCGTCGGCCCCTTCAGCGCCACGGCCCGGTCGAAGTCGTAGACCGCGGCGCGTTCGGTGAACTGCGCCGCCACGATCTGCGGGTGACGCTGGAGCGCGATCCGCTCGGCCTCCGCCTGCGTCTTCGGCACCGCCGGCAGCGGCGGCAACGGGTCGAGCTTGCCCGGCAGCGTCCCCACCGCCTCGCGGTAGGTCTGACGCGCGACCTCGAGCGCGCCCTGCGAGTCGGCGAGCGTCGAGCGCGAGGCGGCGAGCCGCGACTGGCTCTGGCTCACGTCGGTACGCGTCACTTCGCCCACGTCATAGCGATTCTGCGTGGCGTCGAGAGTTTCGGTCAGCCGCTCGACATCGCTCCGGCCGAGGCGAACGAACTCCAGCGACCGGCGCACGTCGACGAACGCGACAACGGCATTGTAGAGCACCTGCTGCTCGACATTGATCAGGTCGGCGCGGCCGGCGGCAATGCGGTTGGTCGCAGCGGCGACCGCCGCGGCGGTCTGGCCGTGGTCATAGACGAGCAGGGACGCCGACAGCGCCGCCTGCGCGTTGCTGAGATGATCGCCATCGACATCCTCGACGCTCGACTGCGTGGTCGCCCCGACGCTGACCCCGACCTGCGGCCGCTTCTTGGAACCCGCCTGCGGCACGCCTTCGTCGAGGCTCTTCAACGCGGCGCGGTTCGCCTCGAGCAACGGGCTGGTCTGGTAGGCCTTCACCAGCGCATCCGCCAGCGACTCCGCCCCTGCCGTCCCGGCGCCCAGCGCCAGCAGGGCTGCAACGGCACATGTTCTCAAGAGCGTACGCATGAACTGCCTGTCCTTCGTGATCCCTGTGCGCCTGCATGCGCCAGCGGCCCGTTGACCGGGCTCCACTTGCAGTTATCGGCTCACGTTCTTCAGAATTCAAATGCTTTCGTCGCAACGAACCCCGGCAGAACTGGAGCCGTTGCATCGAAGATACGCCTCCAGGTGATCTCGTCACCGGTACGAAGCCCGAGTCTGGCCTGCCCGTTGCCGCCGCCGACGAAGATGGCGGCAATCCGCCCCCCCGGCTTCAGCTGCGCTTCGAGCGCCGCAGGCAACACCTCCATGGCCCCCTCGACGAGGATCACGTCGAAGGGTCCATGCTCGGGCGCGCCGGCCGCGAGCGGCCCGGTCTTGACGATCGCCGTATCGACGGAATGCAGCCCGAGGCGGCGCTCTGCCTCCGCCGCAAGCTCGCCCTCCTCGACGGCGACGACCGCCTCGGCCATCTCGGCGAGCACCGCGGTCGAGTACCCGAGCCCGCAGCCCACATCGAGCACCAGGTCCTCCCGGCCGACGTTCAGTGCGTCGAGCAATTTCGCGAAGACGCGCGGGTCCAGCACCACGCGGCCGCCACCGAGCGGCACGTGTTCGCCGAAATAGGCGACCTCGGTCAGCGCGTCGGGCACGTAGTCCTCGCGCGGCACCGCGAGCATGGCGGCGATGATGGGATAGAGCGTGACATCCGCAGTCCGGACCTGACGGTCCACCATGGCTTCGCGGGCGGCGGCGAAATCGGTCATCGGCAGGTTCCAGCAGTTCGGCTCGGCCCGAGGATTGGCACATTTCCCACGCTGCGGCAACGACTGCCGCCCTGCCCCGGCACGCCACCCCGCAGGTCAGGCCAATAGCCCGCGACCACGCGCCGATACTGCTTGACCCCAGAAGCCGGAGAACCTAATCCCCGGGACCGCGAGGCGACGTGGCGGAGTGGTTACGCAGCGGATTGCAAATCCCCGGATTTGTGTTTCGAAATCAACCATATCCCATCGAAATGTTATCAGGACATTCCGGCAACGGAAGGTGAACCTGAGAACCCGCTTCCGGCACCAAAATCTCGGCAAAAGCACTGGCTCGGGCGGGGGTGCCAGCTGTGAGCATCAAGCTCATGACGGCCGTCTGGGAGCGCGAGGATCTCGACCCATACGAGCGCTTGGTGCTCCTCGCTCTGGCCGACCACGCCAATGTTGAGGGCCACTGCTACCCGTCCGTGGCTCGGCTTTGCCAGCGCACCGGCATGAAGGAGCGTGGTGTCCAGAACGTGATCCGCAGGCTCGCCGATCCCGAGCGCGGGTTGATCTCTGTTAAAGAGGGCGGCGGCAGGCGGATCAATAACCGGTACACCATCACCGCAAACCTCTTGGAGCCGGCTAAACCCCGCACGGGAAACCCTGTTTCGGATGCAGAAACCCCGCATCCCACGACAGAAACCCCGCATCTGACGACAGGAAACCCCGCATCAGATGCACCCGAACCTTTAAGAGAACCGTCAAGAAACCGTCAGGAGAAGAGAGAGAGTGCGCGCGCCCAAGCGAGCCCGATCCCTCCAGACTGGACCCCTTCCATCCGCAACTTCGCCGACGCCTCCGAGCTCGGCTTCTCGCCCGAGGAGGCGAATCGTGAAGCACGATCATACCTCGATTACTATCTCGCCCATGGCACTCGCCGAGCAGACTGGGATGCCTCCTGGCGCTCATGGCTTCGCAAGAGCCGACAGTTTGCGGGCAGCGAGATGGCTGGCAGAGCGCCAGCCCCGGGAGGTGGACGCGGCCGCGGCATCGCGGCTGTCCTCGCTGATCAGCGTCGAGGTCAGGCCCCTCTACCATGAAATCTCCTCGGACGGGCAAGCCTACGGTTCGTTTCGCGCTGCCATCCGGGACGTGTGTGATGATGAACGCAAGCGCGCCTTGCGGCAGGTTCAGGCCTTCATGACCTCAGCGCCGGAGGAGGCGCTGGAAGACTGGCTAGCCGAGCTATCCGTGATCGTCGCCAGACGGCCCGAGGAAGACGTCACCGAGGCACTACGTCTGAGGGCCTACGTCACGCGACTGCAGAGCTACCCGGCGGATGTGGCCAAGTACGTGCTGCTCGACAAGGTGTGGCGCTTCTGGCCGACATGGGCCGAGCTGAAGGATGCTTGCGACGAGCTCGTGGCGACCCGCCTCATGTTCGCTCGAGTTCTCGGCGAGCTCGCTCCGCCGTCCCTCCCTCCTGCGCCTCCCCCTCTGACCAACGAGGAACGGGCGGAACAGGCGCGTTTGCGCGCTGAGAACAGAGAGATCATCAAGACTCTGATCCGCCAGTGGGAGAGGGCGGAGTGATGGCGCATGTGCGGGCGACTGGTGTGGAGCCTGAGGAGCAGGCCGAGGCGCTTCTCTCTGCGGCGGGCCTCGCCGTCCGTGACGTGATGTTGAGCATCCTCCGCCAGTCTTGCGAGCAGGGCGTCGAGCTCAACGTCGCCTCGGCCGTGGTGCTGGGCGTGGGGGCGAAGGGCCTGCGGCTGGCGCTCGGGCCAGTCGAGGCGGCGCGGATCGTGCGGCAGATGGCCGACGAGGTCGAGACCGACGTGCAGCCGGCGGGACGGCATTGAAAATGGTCCCAATGCCCGGCCTCGGCGGTAGGGGACCACGCGCGGGTCTTATCTTCCTTTCGCGCTGCGCGGGAGGGGTCCGTGTCTGACGCCTCGAAAGCCCTCCGGTTCCTGCGGTCCCTGAGCATCCCAGAGGGGCCGCTCGCCGGGCAGCCGATGAAGATCGCCCCGTTCCAGCGGAGCTTCGTCAAGGGCGCGCTGGCGCCGGAGACCCAAGTGGCAGTGCTGAGCATCGGGCGCGGCAACGCGAAGTCCGCGCTCTCGGCCGGCATCTCACTCGGCTCGCTCCTGGGCGAGTGGGACAGGCAGCCGCGGCGCGAGATCGTGCTGGCGGCGCGCACCCGCGACCAGGCGCGCATCGCTTGGGACTTCGCGGCAGGCTTCGCGGCGACACTGCCCGAGGAGACGCAGAAGCGGTTGACCTTCCGGCGATCGCCCCGGCTGGAAATCGAGTACGAGGACGAGCGCGGCTCGCACTTCCTTCGGGCGATCGCGGCCGATGGCAAGTCGGCACTCGGCTCGGCTCCGACGCTGGTGCTGATGGATGAGCGCGGGCACTGGCCGGTGGGGCGCGGCGACGACCTCGAGCAGGCGCTCCTTTCCGGCTTGGGCAAGCGCGGCGGACGGGCCTTCATCATCTCGACCTCGGCCGCCGACGACGCGCACCCGTTCTCGCGCTGGATCGACGAGGAGCTTCCCGGCAAGTTCGTGCAGGAGCATCGTCCAGCGCCGGGGCTGCCGGCCGATGACCTCGCCTCGCTCCTCGCGGCGAACCCGGGCGCGAAGCTCGGCATCGGCTCGTCGGTGGAGTGGCTCCTCGCCACGGCGCGGCGGGCGATCGCGCAGGGCGGCACGGCGTTGACGAGCTTCCGGCTTTACAACCGCAACGAGCGTGTCTCGGGCGAGGCGCGCGACCTCCTGCTGACCCTCGACGAGTGGCTGGCATGCGAGGTGGCGGAGCTGCCGGCGCGCTCCGGCCCGGTGGTGATCGGGATCGACCTCGGCGGCTCGTCGTCCATGACGGCGGCGACCTTCTACTGGTACGAGACCGGTCGCCTCGAGGCGCTGGGGTGGTTCCCGACGAAGCCGTCCCTCCTCGACCGCGGGCAGCGCGACGGCGTGTCGGGGCGCTACGGCGAGATGGCCGACCGGGGCGAGCTCCGCACCCTCGGCGCCATGACGGTTCCGGTTGCGTCGTGGCTCCGCGAGGTGCTGCAGCACGTCCAGGGCGAGACGATCGCGGCCGTCACCGCGGACCGCTTCAAGCAGGCCGAGCTCGGTGAAGCGATGGACAAGGCGGGCCTGAAGGCGCCCGTGGTCTGGCGCGGCATGGGCTTCCGCGACGGCTCCGAGGACGTCGACCGCTTCCGGCGCGCGTGCTTCGACGGGCAGGTGAGGGCGCGGCCGTCGCTGCTGCTGCGCTCGGCGTTCTCGGACGCGATCTGCCTCCGCGACCCGGCCGGCAACCTGAAGCTCACCAAGGGCCGCAGCCTCGGGCGGATCGACGCCGCATCGGCGTCCGTCCTGGCCGTCGCCGAGGGCGCCCGGATCGCGGCGCGCGGCGCCCGTGTCGTGAGGCCGCCGCAATGGGCGTGAGACGCTGGCATCGTCCCTCAGAAGTCGTCTGCCGCTCGCCGCGGTGGAAGGCGCTTCGCCTCGAGGCACTCCGCCGCGACGGCTGGCGGTGCTGTCAGTGCGGCGCCCGCGGGCGCCTCGAGGTGCATCACGTGAAGCCGGTGCGGACGCATCCCGAGCTTGGCTTCGACCTCGGCAACCTGCGGAGCCTCTGCGGCTCCTGTCACAACATCGCCACCCGGGCCGAGCTCGGGCAGGCGCCGACCTCACCAGAACGGGCAGCCTGGCGCGCGGCCGTGCGCGAGCTCGCCCGAACCCCCATCACGGCCGAAGAGGAGAGCATCCGTGCTCGATAGCGTGAAGATCCAGCGGCGGCAGTCGGAGATCCGCCAGAACCTCGCCGAGCTCGTCGGCAAGGAGACCCCGACCGAAGACGAGACCCGGAGCATGGAAGGCCTCGACCGGGAGTATCGGAGCAACGAGGTGCGCTTCCGCGCGGCGCTCGTCGCCGAGGACACCGAGCGGCGCGAGGCGAAAGGCGAACTCGAGGAGCGCGGTGGCAAGGCTTGGGCCGAGCTCCTCGCCGGCTTCGAGCTCCGGCAGGTGGCGCTCGCGCTCGACGAGGGCCGCCCACTCGATGGGCGCACGGCCGAGGTGGTGCAGGAGCTGCGCTCGGCCGGGGGCTACCGCGGCATCCCGGTGCCGTGGGCCGCGCTTGAAACCCGCGCCGGCGAGACGGTGGCGGCGGGCACGCCCGACCCGATCCAGACGCGCCCGATCATCGACCGGCTGTTTCCCGACAGCGTGGCGGCGAAGATGGGCGCGCAGATGGTCAACATCGACTCGGGCGAAATCGAATGGCCGGTGGTGACCTCGAACGTCACCGCGGGCTGGGCGGACGGCGAGCTCGCGAACGTCGCGGGGCCGACCACCTTCGTCACGGCCGACCGGGCGCTGGCGCCGAACAACACCCTCGGCGTGCAGATGAAGATCTCGCGCAAGGCGCTGAAGCAGAGCGGCGCGGCGCTCGAGGACGCGGTGCGTCGCGACATGAATGGCGCGATGGCCGTGGCGACCGACAAGGCGGTCTTCCTCGGCACCGGGGCGAACGGGCAGCCGCTCGGCGTCGTCACCGGCGCAGCCACCTACGGCATCACCTCAACCGCGATCGCGGCCTCAGCGACCTGGGCGGCGTTTCGGGCTGGCGTCGTGCGGTTCATGACCGCGAACGCTGCAACCGGCCCGGCGGCGGTGAAGGCGCTGCTGCGGCCCGAGCTCTGGGGCTTCCTCGACGGCGCGCTCGTGTCGGGCACGGCGGTCTCGGAGTGGGACCGGCTTCTCGGCAGCATCCCGGCGGGCAACCTGGTGCTCACCACGAACGCGCTACCGGCGCCGAGTGGCTCGCCTCTGGCTGTGACCGGGCTGCTCACGACCTCGGCCGGTGGCGTCCCGCCGATCTTTGTGGGCACCTGGGGCGCCGTTGACCTGGTCCGCGATCCGTTCTCGGATGCGGCCTCTGGCGGCCTGCGCATCACCGCGCTGGCGACGATCGACGTGACGGTGGCGCGGCCGGCGCAGCTCGAGATCCTGACGGGGCTCCGGCTGGCATGATGGGCGAGGAGCTTCAGCTCGGCGCGGCGCTCGGCGGGCTCGAGCTCCGCGCGGCCGGTGCCGCGGGCGGCCGCCAGATCAGAGGACGCTTTCCGTACGGGAAGCGCGCCGTCCTGAGCGATGGCGGCAGGACCGGCCGGCCCCGCAAGGAAGTGATCGCGCCGAAGGCCTTCGCCTATCGGGTGGAGCGGCGCGAGACGATTCATCTCCTGGTCGGGCATTCCTACGATCGGCCGCTCGCCTCGACGAACAACGGCTCGCTCCTGCTGCGCGACACCCCCGAGGCACTGAGCTTCGAGGCGCGCGTCGCGCCGGAGTTGGAAGCGGCGCCATTCTTCGCAGACTTCTGGGCGGCGTTGCGCGCCGGCCTGATCGGCGGCGTCTCGCCCGGCTTCCGCATTCCGCCCCCGGCCGCGGTCCCGCCTGAGGAGGCGGAGAAGACCGAGGAGGAGGATCCGGCCGAGGGCCGCGCACTGATCCGTACGATCCTGCAGGCGCTCCTCTTCGAGCTCTCTCTCGTCGTCTCGCCGGCTTACCAAGAGACGGAAGTCGAGGCGCGCTCAGGCCTGATCCTGCCGCGCCCGGTGTCGCATCTCCGGAGGTGGCGCCCATGACGACGCTCAGGACCGACGAGGGCCGCCCGACGCTCTGGCCTGTCATTCCCGGGCTCTCTGCCCGGGCCGCGGCGATCGAGCCGGAAGTGATCTGGCGCCGAATCGAATCATGGATCGCCTGGCGCTGGGGCGTGCGCTCCTGCTCCTTTATCATTGAGGGTGGCTGCGGCGCCTGGCGGGCTCCGCTGCACCCCTTCACCGTTTCCACGGTAGAGGCCTGGGGCGGGGAGGCCTGGGGAGCCGCCACGCTCGCAGCCGATCCGCTCGGCGGCCGCTCCCTCGGCGACAGGTCGCACTATCGCATCACCGGCACGCTCGGCTTCACAGAAGACCCGCCCGCGGACGTGCTCCAAGCCTGTCGACGCCTGGCCGAGTACAGCTCCGAGAAGCATGGGATCGACGGCGCGAGTTCGCGCACGGTGGAGCTTGGCGGCCAGCTCCGCGAAAGCTACGAGCGGGCGCCTGTCTGGCTCGCCCGAGCGCTCACCTATTCCGGTGCTGCGGACCTGCTGCGCCCCTATCGGAGGGCACCGTGATGGGCATCCTCAACATCTTCCGCCGCCCGAAGCTGGAACGGCGCTCGGGCATGGCCGCCGGCTACACCGCGGAGATCCTCGCCGCGCGGCAGAGCTACATCGCCGGCCGCTCCGGACTCGGCGAGCTGACGAGCTCGGTGCAAAGCTGCGTCTCGCTCTGGGAGGCTGGTTTTGCCATGGCCAAGGTCGACGGGACCGACCTCCTCGGCCGGCGCACCATGGCGCTCCTAGCGCGCTCACTGGCACTGCGCGGCGAGGCAGTGTTCCTGATCCGGGACGACATGCTCGTGCCGTGCGCCGATTGGGACCTCTCGACCCGCAACGGCCGCCCGAGGGCCTATCGGCTCAGCGTCTCGGAGGCTGGCGGCGGGCGCTCGGAAACTGCTCTTGCGGCCGAGGTGCTGCACCTGCGGATAGGCAGTGACCCGGTGGCGCCGTGGTCGGGCAGCGCGCCGCTGCGGCGGGCAAGCCTCACGGCGGAGCTGCTGCACTCGCTTGAGGCGGCGCTCGGCGAAGTCTACGCGCTGGCGCCCCTTGGCAGCCAAGTGGTTCCCATGCCCGAGAACCCCGAAATGGACAACGAGACGCTCGGCCGAGACTTCCGCGGGCGTCGGGGGCGAGTCCTCCTGCGGGAGAGTGTCACCGTCACCGCAGCCGGCGGGCCGGCTCCTGCGGCCGACTGGCGTCCCGCCGACCTCACGCCCAACCTGCGCGACAGCCTGGCGGTCGAAAGCCTCGAGACGGCGCGGAGCGGGATCATGAGCGCCTTCGGTGTTCTGCCCGGCCTCCTGTCGCCGGCAACGACCGGGCCGCTCGTGCGCGAGGCGCAGCGGCACCTGGCGCAATGGACCTTGCAGCCGATCGCCGAGCTCCTCGCCGAGGAGGCCTCCGGGAAGCTCGGGATGCCGGTGGCAATCGACGTCATGGGACCGACGCAAGCCTTCGATGCTGGCGGCAGCTCAAGAGCGGTGCAGGGCCTCATTGGCGCGCTGGCGGAGGCGAAAGGCGCCGGGCTCTCGCCGGCGGAGATCGCGGCCGCGTTCGGCGCAGTCGACTGGGCCGAGGCGCTGAAGCGGTAGACGAGATGGGCAGGCCGCGCCCGGGACGCGATGGCCCCCGAAGCGGCCCCGTTAGTCGGGTTGTGGGCAAACTCCGACAAGCTTCGGGCGGTTGACCTTAGCCGCCGCGGGAGAGGGCGCAGCGGACTTGCACCGCGTGGCACCGAGGGGCCGGGGGCGATGCTCCCGGCCTTCGCTCTTGAGCAGGAGAAGGTCTGTTCACTCTACTCTTTGTGTCGGATTGTCCTGTGCAGCACGGAACTGCTCCAACTGCCGAAACTGTACGACGACGGCGTCTGCAATCCTATCGATCTGCGCCTTTAGTTCCCGCATGTACAACAATTGTTCGTCAATTGGAATATCTTTAATACTACTTACTCTGTATATTAGATCTTTTGCAAGGCTCTCCGCTATTTCCAAGAGCTCCTGGATTTGATAACCGCGGTCGGCTCTGGCGGCACTGCCATACCGATCAGCATCAATATATGCTTGAACCCATTGCTCCCTAACATTGTAAATATCTATGATAGATCTATCATTAACAATCTTCGCATCCTGAGCAATCTTTTCGATCTCCAATTTAACAGATCTGTCATTCTGCTCCTCGGCTTTTCTCATCGCTTCCCGGCTGACATCAAGCGCCTCGCGGTTTGACAGGTATGACAGCCCGGAGACGGCGAGAGACAGAATGGAAATCAAGATCGGAAGAGATGGCTTCATGAAGCTTTGAGCCTCACCCCCGCTCCACCCCCGTTCTCCGCGATGAACTCGACGCCAGCCGCTTCGAGGGCGGCGCGGATTGCCGCAGCGTTCGCGACCGTGATGCTGACCACACCCGTCTCGGCCTCAGCTCGTCGCACCGTAGCAACACCTACCCGAGCCGCCTCCGCTAGTTGCTGGGCCGTGATCCTAAGCATGGCGCGTGCCGCCCGAATTTGCTCTGCTGTGATCTCATTCATATCACTTGATCGCCGTTCTATCATGATGTATCACTTGATACGCAGAATATCACATGATCGACCGAGCAACCAAGGGAGAAACCCAATGACCACACCCGCCAGAACGGCGGCCGGAGAGGCCGTGCCCGGCGTCGACGTCAGCGCCGCGGAAAGACTGCTCCTGGAGGAAACCCATGGCTAATATCTCGCGCCGCTCCCTACTCAGCAAGGCCCCCGCCGTCGCGATCACCGTAGCGGTGCCGGCATCGGCGCTGGAGGTCGTCGAGACGAACCAAGAGCGCCTTCGGCGCCTCGCACGTGAGCTGATGGAGGGTTTCGACTCGGAATACGATCTTGGCGATGATCACTATCGGCGCATCGGCCGAGCCATGCTCTACTTCAGCCGCCTCGCGGAATTGTGAGAATGATCTGGCGCGTGGGAACTGCCTGTCACACCGAGCCTAGCGTCCCAGCACCGAATCCGCGGCTTGACCGTCGTAAGCTGCGACGGTACAAGCCGTCCCAACTTATCATGGAGGCTCTGGTGTTTGATCCCGAGAAGCACGTTCTCTCGCCGATGGAGGTGTCGCAAATCTCGGACGTTCACGCCGACATGCTTCGAGATTGGCGCTACCGCGGCCTTATCGAGGTCTACGGGCGGGTGCAGCCGA
Source organism: Amaricoccus macauensis (assembly GCF_014201905.1). GTDB lineage: Bacteria > Pseudomonadota > Alphaproteobacteria > Rhodobacterales > Rhodobacteraceae > Amaricoccus > Amaricoccus macauensis. Next base: position 527,202 of record NZ_JACHFM010000001.1, read on the forward strand.
ACGGCCGGTGGAGCTACTCGCTCCGGGAGGCCGTGGCCTTCCACTTCGCGTGGCAGCTCATCACCGATGCAAGGGTCGACCGGGCAAGCGCGCTTCGTCTCGGATACAATGTCGCGCCGAACCTCATCACTGCGCTTCGCGGCGACGGCCCGTGGAAGAAGTTCTATGCGATGGTCTACGCCCGAGAGGCGAATGGCCTCCACGGGTGGTCGGTATGGGAGTCCGACGATCTGCGTGAGCTCGAGGGCTATGCGGTCATGGTCGACAACCTCGTGAACGTCGGAGCTTTCGCCGCCGCCGCGCCGCGGGAGTTGCGCGAGGCTGTGGAGGCCTGACTATGGGTGCCCATCCCGCCCCCCTCTTCGCGACCGAGCGCACCGCGGCGCAGCTTCTCGACATGAAGCCCACCGAGTTCGCGGCTCTTGTCGAGGGCGGGCACTTGCCGCGCCCGAAGCTGCTCGGGGGGCTGAAGCGCTGGGACGTGCAGGAGCTTCAGAAGATCATCTCGGGACAGTCCATCGAGGGCGAGATCACATGGTGAAGCGCTTCCTCTGGCGTGATCGTCACGGCCGGACCCGGGTCCGGAAGAACGGCAAGACCTATCCCCTCCGCGACGACAAAGGCGTTTGGCACGAGCCGGACACCACGGAGGGCGATCGGCTCTATTGGGAGATCGTCACCGGCAAGCGCGCCGAAGCGAGCCGCTCCTGGAAGGCCGCTATCGACCTTCTCCGCGCCGATGACCGATGGCACGAGCTTTCCCCCCGGTATCGCGCCGACCTTGAGCCGATCCTGGATTACCTCGTGGAGAAGATCGGCAAGCGCGACGTGGCCCGCCTGACGGCACCCGACATCTACGCTGCGATGGACAAGAACAAGCACCGGGTCCGCTTCGCGAACTACATCCCGGTGGCGATCAGCCTTATCTTCAAGGTGATCGTTCGCAAGCGCTGGCTGACCGAGAACCCCGCCCGGGGGATGGAGCTTCTCAAGGTGCCGAAGGACCGGCGCAAGCCGCACGAACCGTGGACCGATGCGGCAGTGGCGAAGTGGCGCGAGAACGCCTCACCCCTCCCGCGCCTGATCTTCGAGATCGCTGTGGGCAGCGCGCAGCGGCCGGGCGACTGGGTGGATTTCACCTGGGGAGACTATGACGGAGACAGCCTCCGCTTGCGCCAGAACAAGAGCGACAAGCCCTTGCTCCTGCCCTGTACGGTGAGTCTGAAGACCGCCCTCGACACGGCCAAGGCAGCCCTGCCCTACGCGCCCATGCCGAGCCTCTTCATCATCACCGAGGCTGACGGCTTGCCCATGACCTACCGGCGCATGGCGCAGATATTGCTGGCCGAACGCAAGCGCCTCGGCGTCGAGGCGCACGACCAACACGCTCTTCGCTACCGGGCGGTCAAGGAACTCGCCTGGGCTGGCTGCGACGACGACGAGATCATGGCCTACTCGGGCCACTCCACGAAGGCGATGGTCAGGAAGTATGCGGGTGAGGCCCGTCAGGAGATGGCTGCGCTCCGGGCGCGGGAGAAACGCCGGTGAACAGAACAAGCACGGAACAGCAACCTGATAACCGGAGTGATAACCGCTTGACCACCTCCCCGGAAAAACCTAATGCCTCCAACGGCGAGGCGACGTGGCGGAGTGGTTACGCAGCGGATTGCAAATCCGTGCACACCGGTTCGATTCCGGTCGTCGCCTCCAATCTCCCGATCTTCTGCTTCCGCTAGACAAGGTCTGGCAGCGGGCCGGTGTAGTCGGCGAGCGTCACCTGCAGGCGATCGATGTAGTCGTCATCGTATTCCGTGAGAGGCGCCAGTCGCAGGGTGATGATGGTGTCGTTCCCGACGACCTCATAGCCGATTTCGCTGTACTCGAGGATCGTCGTCCGCCCGACAAAGGTCAGCGGCCCGTGCGCGGGATCGACGTCGAGCTCGATCTTCTCCCCGCGCTCGAAATCCATGATCGTGACACTCGGATGCAGATAGGTGAAATCGTAGACGCCGAACACCTGCGTGAAAACGCGGTCGGCAATCACGTAGGTGTCGCTGCCTTCGCCGCCGGAGACGTCGGCCATGCCCCAGCCGGTGTGGATCGTGTCATTCCCCTCGCCCCCACTCAGGGCATCAGTGCTGACCGCCGTATAACCGCCGTAGTCTTCGGGAGCGATGTAGATCGAGCCGTTGCCGTGGATCTCGTCGTCGCCAGCCCCGCCATTCAGCGTTTCCTCGCCCGCCTCGCCCCCGATGATCGTGTCATTGCCAGCCCCGGCAAAGACCACATTGTCGCCATCGTGCACCGAGATCAGGTTGTCGGCGGTGCTGCCGTTCACCGCGTCATCGCCGTCCCCGGTTTCGACATTCTCGATGCTGACGACCCTCTCCCGCTCGGCGTCCGCCACGACGAGCGTGCCGAGCGCCATGTTCAGCTTGACGCCGGGCGTGACCCACACCCGGTTCCAGTGTTCGAGATAAGTCGGAACGGTGACGACGAGCGTGTCGCTGCCCGCCCCACCATCGATGAAGTCGACGCCGTCGGAGATGAGGATGGCGTCATCTCCGTCCACTTCCTCCACCATCACCGTGGAGAAGAAGATGTCATCGTGGAGATCGCCGCGCATCGTGTCGTTGCCGAAGCCGCCCGCCAGGCTGTCCGGGCCGTTGCCACCGTCGAGGCTGTCGTTGCCGGCACCGCCGATCAGCGTGTCGGACCCGTAGTTGCCCGAGAGCGCGTCATTGCCGTTGTTGCCCCGGAATGTGTTCGCGGCACCGTCGCCGATGAACGTGTCGCCAGCGGACCCGCCTTCGATCCCCTCGATACTGACGATCGTTTCCGAGCGCCACCTCTGGCCGGGGAAGCTGACAACTCCGGTCCTCAGGTCCGCGCGGACCGGTGAGGTGTTGCTGGAATAGACTATGAGATCAAGGCCGCCGCCGCCGTCGAGCAGGTCTGTTCCGTCGCCGCCGTCGAGCGTGTCGGCGCCATTGCCGCCGAAAAGCCGGTCATTGCCACCCACGCCGACGAGGCTGTCGTCCCCCCAGAAGCCGTGGATCGCGTCCGAGGTCGCGGTCCCGCGCAGTTCATCAACGCCGTTCGTGCCGAATATCGTGGCCACGCCTCACCCCCCGATGTTCTGGAATTACGCAAGATCGATCGATGGCTGGTGCTGGGTCGGCGGACAATGATTCTGATCAATTCTGATCGGGCCGGCCGGGGGGCCGCGCCCCGGCCGCCTCGCGCCGTCAGGCGCCGCCCTTCACGAATGCCTCGAACGCCGCGGCGTAGTCCGCATCCCAGCGCGAAAGCGCGGGGCGGTTCTCGACGACGTCGCCCGCGGCCCAGAGGATGCGTCGTTCGTCGAGGGCGCGGGACACGTCGTTGTCCGGGCAGAGGATGTAGAAATCGCCCGCCGCGAGCCGCTCCAGCAGGAAGTCCACCGTCTGCTCAGGCGTCCATGCAGCGGTCGGCTTCTCGCTGCGACCGTTCCGGGTCAGCTCGGTGAAGACGAAGCCCGGGATCAGCAGATGCGCGGTCAGCTTCGCGCCGGGGGCATTTCGGAGCTGGTGTGCGAGGGCTTCGGTGAAGACCTTCACGCCCGCCTTCGAGACATTGTAGGCCGGGTTGCCGGGCGGCGTGGTGATGCCCTGCTTCGAGCCCGTGTTGATGACGACGCCGGCCCGGCCCCGCTCCAGCATCGCCGGGACGAACGCCCGCACGCCGTGGATCACCCCCCAGAGGTTCACGCCGAGAAGCTTCGCCCAGGTCTCCGCCGGACCGAAGACGTCGGTATCGGGCTGGATGCCGGCGTTGTTCATCAGGAGATCGACCCCGCCGAACGCGGCCGTCACTGCCGCCGCAAACGCTTCGACCTCGGCCTCGCGGCTGACGTCCGTCGCGACCGCGAGCACGTCCCCTGCCCCGCCCGGTGCGACCTCGGCGAGCCGCGCGGCGGCCTTGGCGAGCCGGTCGCCAGCGAGGTCGGCGATCGCGACCTTCATGCCCGCGGCGGCAAAACGTTCGGCGGCGGCGAGGCCGATGCCGGCGCCCCCGCCGGTGATGACCGCGACGTTGCCGGCTGCGATGGCGGGATGGGACATCTCACTGTCTCCTCGTGAATGGCTGCGTGAATGCCTGTCCGCCGCAGAATGGCGCTCCGCCGCAGATAGTCCACCGCCGCGATGAGAATCCCTAGCGTCGCCGCCACGCGCGCCGGCCCCCCGCCGTCGGCGCGTGAAAGTCCGGCGGTCGCGTTGCCACCCACTCGATGAACCGGGCAAGTCGCGGATGCGCCCGCAGGGCCGCGACATCGGTCCATGCCCGCGCCAGCTCGGCCTCGCTCAGCGCCGCATGGATCGCGTTGTGGCAGATCTGATGCAAGAGCACGGTCTCGCCCCGCGCCCCGCCCTTCAGGCGCGGCACAAGATGGTGCCGGCTCTGGGGAGCCCCGGGCGGGATCGGCCGGCCGCAGAGCGGACAGAGGGGCGGATCGGTCATGGGGCCAGACTGCCGCGACCGGCGCCGCGCGCCAAGGCTTGCGGGCGGACGCGGCTCGGGCGATCACCTTCCCGATGGACGAGACGATCGACGCACTCATCGTGGGCGCCGGGCCCGCGGGCCTGATGGCGGCGGAAACGCTCGCCAGCGCCGGCCTGCGCGTCATCGTCGCCGAGGCGAAGCCCAGCGCGGCCAGGAAGCTCCTGATGGCGGGCAAGTCCGGCCTGAACCTCACCTTCGACGCGGAGCCAGAGGCATTCCTCGGCGCCTATGGCGAGGGGCGCGACCGGCTCGCCCCGATCCTTGCGGGCTTTGGCCCCGCGGAGGTCCGCGCATGGGCGGAAGGGCTCGGCATCCCGCTTTTCACCGGTAGTTCCGGCCGGGTGTTTCCGGTGGCGATGAAGGCCTCGCCGCTCTTGCGCGCGTGGCTCCGGCGGCTCGACGGGCTCGGCGTCCGGCTTCGCACCGGTTGGCGATGGACCGGCTGGGACGGCGCATCGGCGGTCTTCGACACGTCCGCCGGCCAACGTCGGGTTCAGGCGCGGGTGAGCGTGCTGGCACTCGGTGGCGCCTCCTGGAGCCGGCTCGGAGCGGACGGCGCATGGGGCCGGGTCCTCACCGAAGACGGCACGCCGGTCACCGCGTTCCGGCCCTCGAACGTCGGCTTCCGCGTCGACTGGTCCGCCGCCATGGCGCGGCACTTCGGCGCCCCGGTGAAGCCGGTGCGGCTCACCGCGGGGGGGCGCAGCGTAACGGCGGAATTCGTCGTCTCGGCCCGGGGCGTCGAGGGCGGCGGCATCTACGCCCTCGGCCCGGAGCTCAGGGACGGCGCGCCGCTCGTCGTGGACCTCGCCCCCGGGTCGGGCGCGGAAGCCCTTGCCGCGCGTCTGGCACAGGCACGCAAGGGCGACAGCCTCGCGAGCCGCCTGCGCAAGGCCGGGCTTTCGCCGGTCAAGATCGCTCTCCTGCGCGAATTCGCCTCCGACGCGCTGGCCGACCCGGCCGCGACCGCACGCACCACCAAGGGGCTGACGCTGCCGCTTCTCGGTCCGCGCCCGATCGACGAGGCGATCTCGGTGGCGGGGGGCGTCGCCTGGGACGGGCTCGGCGCCGGCCTGATGCTTGCCGCCCGGCCGGGAGTCTTTGCCGCCGGCGAAATGCTCGACTGGGACGCCCCGACCGGCGGTTATCTCCTCACCGCCTGCCTGGCCACCGGCCGGCATGCCGGGCTTGCGGCGGCGAGCTGGATCGGCACGTCCAACGGAATGGCCCCGGCTCCCTAGACCGGCGGCGCGCGGAGGCGAGCACGGCGCCGCGATCCGATCCCAAGACCGCGTGATCGCCGGATGCCAGCACCCCACGCTCGCCCCAGATCATCCGCTACCGGTGAGCACACCGGCCGTCCGGCTCCCGCCGGACAGGGCTTCATGACAAGGATCAGACAGATGCTCATGACCCGCCTCCTGCCCGCCCTCGCCGTGATCGCGGCCGTCGGCGGTGGCTCCGTCCTCGTTGCGAACGCGACGACCGTCACGCCGATGCCGGCGCCGGTTGTCGTTCAGATCGCTCCCGCTCCCACACTGACCAACGCCGAACGTGCCCAGCTGGCACAGGAAGCCGGCATCTCGCCGAAGCACGCCGAGGGACTGACGCTCGGACAGCTCGCCTGGCTGAAGGCGCGGCGCGACAGTGACGACGGCTCCTGGTTCGCCGCACCGACGCACATCAACCCGGCCGAGGTTCACTCGTGACCCGCCCGGGGCTCCGGCGCGACCGGAGCCCCGATGCCATGGTTCACTCCCGGTCGAACCGGACCCGCACGTAGGAGCCCGGCGCGTCCTCAACGACTCCGAGAACCGCGCCCGGCTCCCGTGCCGGGATCCTGCGGCCCGACCGGGCCTTGAGCCAGGCATCCCAGTCCACCCACCAGCTCCCCGGCGTCTCGGTCGCGCCCTTCATCCAGTCTTCGAGCGTGGGGTTCGACATGTCGTCGTTGGTCCAGAACTGATATTTCTGCAGCGCGGGCGGGTTCACCACGCCGGCGATGTGCCCCGAGCCCGAGAGCACGAAGCGGACCTTCGCCTTCTTCATCTCCTTCGCGCCGCGATAGACCGAGGCCGCCGGCGCGATGTGATCCTCGCGCGTCGCCACATGATAGACCGGCCCGCGGATGTCAGCGAGCGTGACCGGCTCGCCGCGTACGGTCAGCTCGCCCTTGGCAAAGGCATTCCGGATGTAGAACTCGTTGAGATAGAAGCGATGCACCCGCGCCGGCATCGCGGTGGAGTCGGCGTTCCAGTACAGCAGATCGAACGGGAACGGATCCTTCCCGAGCATGTAGTTCGAGACCATGTAGCCCCAGATCAGGTCGTTCGCCCGCAGCATGTTGAAGGCATCCGCCATCTTGCCGGCCGGCATGAAGCCCTTCTCCATCTCCTCGCCGACCACTTCGAGGATGTGCTCGTCCACGAAGATCTGCAGCTCGCCCGCGTCCTCGAAATCATGCTGCGCGGTGAAGAAGGTCGAGCTTGCCACCCGCTTGTCGCCGGTCTTGCCCATCCACGCGAGAAGCGTCCCCGCGAGGGTGCCGCCGATGCAGTAGGAGACGAGGTTCAGGCTCTTCTGACCGGTCTCCTCCAGCACCTTGTCGATCGCGGTGCCTGCGCCCTCGAAGATGTAGTCCTCCCACGTCAGCTGGCCGTGGCGCTCGTCGGGGTTCACCCACGACACCATGAAGACGGTGTAGCCCTGTTCGGTCAGCCATTTCACCATGCTCTTCTTCGGATTGAGATCGAGCACGTAGTACTTGTTAATCCACGGCGGCAGGATCAGCAGCGGCTTCGTGTAGACCGTCTCGGTCACCGGCGCGTACTGGATGAGCTGGAAGATGTTGTTCTGCCAGATTACCTTGCCGGGGGAGACCGCCGTGTTGCGGCCAACCTCGAAGGCGTCCATGTCGGTCTGGCGGATCAGGAGCTTGCCCTTGCCGCGATCGAGGTCGGCCAGCATCATCTTGAGGCCGCGCACGAGGTTCTCGCCCTTCTCGTTCGCCGTCGCCTCGAGCACCTCGGGGTTCAGCGCGAAGAAGTTGGCCGGGTTCATCGCCTCGACGAACTGCCGGGTGTAGAACGCCGCCTTGCGCCGCTCCTTCGGGTCCATCTCGCCGACGCTGCCGACCGTGTCCTGAATCCAGCCCGAGGTCAGCAGGTACGACTGCTTCAGGTAGTCGAAGAGGGCGTTCTCGGACCATTCCTTGTGGGCGAAGCGCCGGTCGGGTTTCAGCATGTGCGGCAGGTCGGGGGTGTCGACGGCGTCCTTGGAGCCCATCCACTTCAGCATGGCGTTCTGCCAGAGCGTCTGCTGTGCCGCCCAGTACTCGATCGTCTTGTCGGCGACCTGCTGCGGGTTGTCCCACATGGTGCGGTAGAGCTCGGCGAAGGTCGGCCAGGTGTTGAGCGGATCGGCGCGCTTGGGCGCGCCCTCCTGCATCTGGCCGGCGAGGAAGCGCTGCCAGATCTGGCCCGAGATGTCGAACACCTCGGCCATGTTGTGCGCGATCTCCTTGCCCTGCTCGGAGAGTGTGCCCTGTCCCTTGTCGTCGCTCATGTGGCCTCCCCAGGTCATCAGTGCCGACGCGCGCGGCTTGTCGGGCGGCGGCGCGGCCGATAGTACAGGGTTCTCCGGCCATTTGAACGTTTGCACAGCCATGCGCCTCACCTTTCTTGCTGCCGGTCTGGCCATCCTCGCGCTCGGCGGCTGCGAGGTGCCGCGCGGCGCGGTCTCGCCGATCTCGCAGCGGGCCGCGCAGGCACCGGCGCCGGCGCTGATCGAGACGGCGCGATTCGATGCGGCCCTGGCCAGCGCGGAGCCTGACACCCGGCGCCTTGAGGCGGACCGGGATGCGCTCGCGGCGCGCGCGGCGGCGCTGCAGGCGCGGGCTGCCGAGCTCGCGGTGCCGGTGATGCCGACGGACGAGCGGGCGCGCCTCGAAGCGGGCGTGACGTCGCCACCCGTCGTTTCCGATCCCGATCCCGCGGGCGGGGCGTCCGGGCCGGCGCCCGGCGGGACACCCGCCAGCTCGCCGGGCGGGACGCGGTAACCCGGGAACGGAACCAACTCTCTTCGCGATGCATTTCCCTGTCAGATCGGGCGTCAGGCCACCGAGCTTGCCCCGATACGACAACCATCGTGGAAGGGAGCGCGATCGTGAACGCCATCATCTACCTTGTCGGTCTCATCGTCATCGTCATGGCGGTCCTGTCGCTCATCGGCCTGCGCTGAGGAGCGGATCCATGGCATCTGAAGAGCTTTATCGCGCCTCGGTGACCACGCGGACCGTCGAAGGCGGCGCGGCCGGGGTGAGCTATGTCGACTGGGGGGCGATCCTCGCCGGAACGGTCCTGACGGTGACGTTGTCGCTGGTGCTCATCACCTTCGGGTCGGCGGTGGGTCTGTCGGCGAGTTCGTTCCAGCCGGGAGAGGGTGTGTCGCTCTTCTGGTTCGCGGTCGCGTCGGGGATCTGGTTCGTCTGGGTGGCGGTCACCAGCTTCGGGGCCGGCGGCTATTTGGCCGGGCGGCTGCGGCGGCGGGTTGGCGGGGCCAGCGTGGACGAGATCGAGGTTCGCGACGGCGCGCACGGGCTCATGGTCTGGGCGACCGCGGCGCTGGTTGCGGCGGTTCTGGGCGCGAGCGGCATCACCGGTGTGATCAGCTCGGCCGGGAAGGCCGCGGGCACGGTGGCGCAGACGGCGGCCGACGCGGTGGGCGGTGATGTGAGCTACATCGGCAGCCGGCTGATGCAGGGCGATGGCGATCAGGCGACGGCGGTCCTGAAGCGGACGCTGGCCGACGGGCAACTCGGGCCGGAGGATCGCGAGTACCTGGTGAACATGGTCGCGCAGAAGACCGGCCAGTCGCCCGAGCAGGTGCAAGCGCAGGTCGACCGGGCGGTCGCCGAGGCGCAGGAGCTCTATCAGAAGGCCGTGACGGCCGCGGAGACGGCACGCAAGGCGGCGGCGATCGCGGCGTTCGTGGCGGCGGCGACGCTGATGGTGAGTGCTGCGGCAGCCTATCTCGCGGCGATGGCCGGGGGCGACCACCGTGACCGCAACCTGCCATTCGGCACGTTCAAATAGGAGGGAAGCATCATGCCCGCCCTGATCGCCTGGCTGCTCGGAGCGCCGCTTCTGGTCGTGATCATCATCGCGTTCCTGACCTGACCTGACCTGACTGGCGCGCACGTTGTGCGGACGGATCAAGACGTTGATTGTCAATGACAATCATGATCTCGTCAGGAGGTTGTCAACCTTCGTCAGAACCGCCCGGGGCAATGTCCCCGGGCGGTTCTTCAAGTCTCTGGAGCCGCTCGGGCGGGACGCCCTCGATGGTGCGGACCACCGCCTCGGCCAGCGCGTTGCCGGCGGCGCGGAAGTTCTCGTGGATCACGATCGTCTCGCGCCGGAACTTCTGCATGATCCGAAACGAGTCCTTGACCGCGAGGTCGAAGTCGCGGCCGACTTCGAAACCCTCGGCCTCCGCCGCGCCGATCACCGCAATCGCCGAGTTCGCCGATCCACAGACAAAGCCGTCCGGCCGGCGGCGGGACGACCGCATCATCCTCGCCACCTCGGCCTCGATCGCCTCGTGACTGCTGTCGGTGGTGACGTCTCGCATGGGAATGTCGATGAGATCGAGCCGGTCGATGGCGCGCTCGAAGCCCATGCTCATGTGATGGGCGAAGGTGAGCGCGCCCGGCGGGCGGAGCAGCGCGAGCCGCCGGCGGCCACGGGCAGCGAGACGCTCCACCGCCATCTCGGCATAGCGCTCGTTGTCGAAATCGAAGAAAGGATGCGCGACACCCATGTCGGTGCGTCCGTGCGTGGCGAAGGGAAAGCCGCGCTCGTGCAGGTAGCGCACCCGTGCGTCCTGCGGTTCGGTGCGCGAGAAGATCACCCCGTCGGCCGAGGCGGTCTCGACAATGTAGCGCACCGGGTCGAGCGGATCGTTCTGCAGGCTGTAGGGCGTCACGATCAGGTGGTAGGGCGAGCCCGCCAGATATTCCGAAATGCCGTGGACGAGATGCGAGGTGAGGCCCAGCACCTCGGTCTCGACGGACAGGATCAGGCTGATGACATTGGTCTTGCCGGTCCTGAGCCGGACGCCGGCGCGGTTCGGACGATAGCCGATCTGGTTCGCCACGAGGCGGACCCGCTCCTTGGTGGCCTGGCCGATGTCGGGCGCGTCGTGCAGCGCGCGCGACACCGTCGTCACCCCGAGACCGGTCATGTAGGCGATGGTCTTGAGGGTCGGCCTGCCCGCCGCGTCCCGCGGCGCCCCCGCTCCATCCCTTCCGTCGACAGCGGACATACACCTTCTCCCAGCCCCGAATCGGACGATAGATCGGAACTTCGGCAAGCGCAAATCTGAAACGATGCAGTATGGACGCGCGCCCTCCGGGACCAAGCGAACCGCAAACGCGAACATCATACGGGTCGGCGACCACCTTCGGAAAAAAGCTTCAACTTCTCTGCCTTTATGCGAATCCTTTCCCTGCTGGCCACCTACCCGACAGGTCATCTTGCGGTGATGAACTCGACCATTGCCTAACGCGGATCGGCCCCGTAGGATTGCTACTGCAACGATGCAGAAAACATCATCGGGAGGCTCTTCATGATCAGACGCTCGCTGGCCGCGCTGCTCGCGGCATCGGTGGTGTTGCCCGTCGCGGCGCGCGCGGCCGATCTCGAGGTCACGCACTGGTGGACATCGGGCGGCGAGGCAGCCGCGGTCGCGGAGCTTGCCAAGGCGTTCGACGCGACGGGCAACAAGTGGGTGGACGGCGCGATCGCGGGATCGGGCGACACCGCACGGCCGATCATGGTGAGCCGGATCACCGGCGGCGACCCGATGGCCGCGACCCAGTTCAACCACGGCCGGCAGGCCGAGGAGCTGGTGGCCTCGGGGCTGATGCGCAACCTCGACGAAGTGGCGGCTGCCGAGAACTGGAAGGACGTGATCAACCCGCCGTCGCTGCTCGAGGGCTGCACGCTCGACGGCCACCTCTACTGCGTGCCGGTAAACATCCACTCGTGGGAGTGGCTGTGGCTGTCCAACCAGGCATTCGCCGACGCGGGCGTCGCGGTGCCCACCAACTGGGACGAGTTCGTTGCCGCCGGCCCGGCGCTCGAGAAGGCCGGCAAGGTGCCGCTCGCCCTCGGGCAGCAGGGCTGGCAGATGAGCGGGCTCTTCAAGGACCTGGTCCTCGGCCTCGGCGGCAAGGATCTCTATCTCAAGGTCTACGGGGACAAGGACTCCGATCTGGCCGGCGGCGCCGACATGGCGAAGGTCTTCAAGGCGCTCGGGGACGCGCGAACCCTCGCCAAGGGCTCGAACGTGCAGAACTGGAACGAGGCGACCGCCATGGTGATCTCCGGCAAGGCCGGCGGCCAGGCCATGGGCGACTGGGCGCAGGGCGAGTTTCAGGTGGCGGGTCAGGTCGCGGGCAAGGATTACACCTGCCTCGCGGGGCTCGGCGGCGCGCAGTACATCACCACGGGCGGCGACGCGTTCTACTTCCCCGCCCTCGAGGACGAGGAGAAGTCCAAGGCGCAGGAGGTGCTGGCCGAGGTCATGCTGTCGCCCGAGACGCAGGTCGCGTTCAACCTCAAGAAGGGCTCGCTGCCGGTGCGCGGCGACGTCAATCTCGAGGCGGCAAACGACTGCATGAAGAAGGGGCTCGCCATCCTGAAGGAGGGCAACGTGCTGAAGAGCGCGGATGAACTGCTCAGCCCCGACACGACGACCCAGCTCAACGACCTGATGAGCGAGTTCTTCTCGACCGAATTGACGCCCGAGGACGCCCAGGCGCGCTTCGCGGAGCTGATCGCCAGCGCCGACTGACGCTTGAGCCGCCGGCCCGCGACAAGGGGGCCGGCGCCATCCCGGGACAAACGAGGGGGGCAGTCCCATGGCGTCCGATACCCGGCCGAGGCGGCCTTTCAGGAACCTGAGCGCGAAGATCGCGTCGATTCCGATGATCGTGACCGCGGTCTGCGTGTTTCTCGGCGGCACGCTCTGGACGGTAGTCTATTCCTTCACCAACTCGAAGCTCCTGCCGCGGCTGAACTTCGTCGGGCTCGATCAGTACGACCGGCTGTGGTCGACGCCGCGCTGGCTCGTCTCGATCGAGAATCTGGCGATCTACGGGGTGCTGAGTCTGATCTTCAGCTTCGTGATCGGCTTCCTGCTGGCAGCGCTGCTCGACCAGAAGATCCGCTTCGAGAACACGTTCCGCACGATCTTCCTCTATCCGTTCGCGCTCTCCTTCATCGTCACCGGGCTGGTCTGGCAATGGATCCTGAACCCGGATTTCGGCGTGCAGAACATCGTGCGCTCGCTCGGGTGGGAGAGCTTCACCTTCAACCCGCTCTATGACGCGAACCTCGTGATGTACGGCATCGTCCTCGCCGGGCTCTGGCAGGGCACGGGCCTCATCATGTGCCTGATGCTCGCGGGCCTGCGCGGCATCGACGAAGACATCTGGAAGGCGGCGCGAGTCGACGGGATCCCCACGTGGAAGACCTATCTCTACGTGGTCATCCCGATGCTCAGACCGGTCTTTGTCACCACGCTCGTCATCGTCATGGCCGGCATCGTGAAGCTCTACGACCTCGTCGTCGCCATGACGAGCGGTGGTCCGGGCAACGCCTCGGAGGTGCCGGCGAAATACGTCTACGAGTTCATGTTCCGGGCGCAGAACCTCGGACAGGGGTTCGCGGCATCGACCATGATGCTGTTGACGGTGGCGATCATCATCATTCCGTGGGCATATCTCGAATTCGGAGGCAGGCGCCGTGGCTGATCCTGTGGCGGCCGGCCGCGCCGAGCCGCGGGGCACGCGCCCCCGCCGGGCGCTCTCGCGGCGCAACGTCATGCTCTACGGCGTGCTGATCGTCGTGGCGCTCTACTACCTGCTGCCGCTCTACGTGATGGTGGTGACCTCGCTGAAGGGGATGCCCGAGATCCGGCTCGGCAACATCTTCTCGCCGCCGATGGAAATCACCTTCGAGCCCTGGGTGAAGGCGTGGTCGGAGGCCTGCACCGGGCTCAACTGCGACGGGCTCTCGCGCGGGTTCTGGAATTCGGTCAGGATCACCGTGCCCTCGGTGGTGCTGTCGATCGCGATTGCCTCCGTCAACGGCTATGCGCTGGCGAACTGGCGGTTCAGGGGGTCGGAGGTATTCTTCGCCATCCTGATCTTCGGCGCGTTCATTCCCTATCAGGTGATGCTCTATCCGATCGTGATCATGCTGCGCGAGATCGGGCTCTACGGCACGCTGAGCGGGCTCGTGCTGGTGCACACGATCTTCGGGATGCCGATCCTGACCCTGCTCTTCCGCAATTACTTCGCGTCGGTGCCGGAGGAGCTCTTCAAGGCGGCGCGGGTGGATGGCGCGGGGTTCTGGGGGATCTACTTCAAGATCATGCTGCCCATGAGCCTGCCGATCTTCGTGGTGGCGATCATCCTGCAGGTCACGGGCATCTGGAACGACTTCCTGTTCGGCGTGGTCTACACCAAGCCCGACACGTATCCGATGACGGTTCAGCTCAACAACATCGTCAATTCGGTGCAGGGCGTGAAGGAATACAACGTCAACATGGCGGCTACGATCATCACCGGGCTGGTGCCGCTCGTCATCTACTTCATTTCCGGCAAGCTTTTCGTGCGCGGCATCGCCGCCGGCGCGGTCAAGGGATAGGGCCATGAACCAGATGACGAACCCGGCCGCGACCAGCGTGGCGGTGAAGGATCTGCGGCTCGCCTATGGCAGCCTGACGATCCTCGACGACCTGAGCCTCGACATCGGCGAGGGTGAGTTCATCGTGCTGCTCGGGCCGTCGGGGTGCGGGAAGTCGACGCTCTTGAACTGCATCGCGGGGCTGCTCGACATCACCGACGGGCAGATCTGGATCAAGGGCAGGAACGTCACCTGGGAGGAGCCGAAGGACCGGGGCATCGGCATGGTGTTCCAGTCCTACGCGCTCTATCCGCAGATGACGGTGCGCGGCAACCTTGCCTTCGGGCTGAAGAACGCCGGGCTGCCGCGGGGCGAGATCGACAAGCGCATCGCGCGGGCGGCGGAAATCCTGCAGATCCAGCCGCTGCTCGACCGCAAGCCCGCCGCGCTCTCGGGCGGGCAGCGGCAGCGTGTGGCGATCGGGCGGGCGCTGGTGCGCGACGTGGACGTGTTCCTGTTCGACGAGCCCTTGTCGAACCTCGATGCCAAGCTGCGCTCGGAGCTTCGCGTGGAGATCAAGCGGCTGCACCAGCAGCTTCGGAACACGATGATCTATGTGACCCACGACCAGATCGAGGCGTTGACGCTCGCTGACCGGATCGCGGTGATGCGGGGCGGGATCATCCAGCAGCTCGCGGATCCGAAGACGATCTACAACAAGCCCGCGAACCTGTTCGTGGCGGGCTTCATCGGCTCGCCGGCGATGACGTTCCTGAAGGGGCAGATCGGCGAGCGCGACGGGGTGCGGACGTTCGAGGCGGGCGGCTCCACGATCGCGCTCGACCAGTATCGCGGCGAGGTGCCCGCGCGCGGCACGGCGGTGATCCTCGGCGTGCGGCCGGAGCATGTGGCGGCTGGGCATGTGGCGGCCGGGCATGGAGCGGCTGGGCATGGAGCGGCTGGGCATGGAGCGGCTGGGCATGGAGCGACGGGAGCTGGCGGCGCGGCGGCGAAGGTCGAGATCGACGAGCCCATGGGATCGGACAGCCTGCTCTGGCTGCGCTTCGCCGGACAGGCGCTGTCGGCGCGCGCGCCGGCCGAGCACGGGTTCAAGGCCGGCGACGCGGTCAGCCTCGGCTTCGACATTTCCAAGGCATCGCTCTTCGACACCGAGACCGAACAGCGGCTCTGAGACCGCGAGGGGGACCATGCTCGACCTGAGCGGAGACTGGGCGCTGCAAGACGGCGAGGGGCGCATCCACCTCACGATGCGGCTGCCCGGGGACGTGCATTCGGCGCTGTTTGATGCCGGGCTGATCCCCGACCCCTATGCCGGGCGCAACGAGTATGACGTGCGCTGGGTGGCCGATCGCGACTGGATCCTCAGCCGCAGCTTCGAGCATTCCGGCGAAGGCCCGGCGACCCTCGTCATCGACGAGTTCGACACGGTGGGCGAGATCCGCCTGAACGGCCGCGAGGTCCGTTCGCCATCCTCGGCGTTCCAGCCGGTCTTCGCCGACCTTGGTGAGGCGCTGGTGCCGGGGACGAACCTCATCGAGATCACGCTGCGCTCGCCGACCGCGGCCGCGAACGAGCGGGCGGCCCGACAGCCCTATCCGGTGCCCTATCACGCCGGCAACTGCCCGATCCCGAACGGCAACATGCTGCGCAAGCCGCAATGCGACTTCGGCTGGGACTGGGGCATCGCGCTCTGCCCGATGGGCCTTTACGGCCGGATCGCCATCGCCGGCCCGGAAGGCTGCATCAGGAGCGTCCGGGTGGAGCAGCAACACAAGCCCGGCGAGGTGATGGCGACGATCGCCGTCCATGCATCCGGACTCGGCCCGGCAAGCGAGGTGCCGTGGCGCGCAACCCTTTGTGGCGTCGAGCGAACGGGCGTGGAACGCGTGTCCGGGGGCCTCGTCTGGCTGGGCGACGTCGGGCTCCTGATCCGCGACCCCGATCTCTGGTATCCGGCGGGCTATGGTCCCCAGCCGATCCACGATCTCGTGGTCGAGCTCGGCCAGCTTCGCACCGTCCTGAAGCTCGCGCTCCGCGACATCCGGCTCGTGTCGGAGCCGGACGCGGTCGGGCGGAGCTTCGCGTTCCGTGTGAACGGCCGGCCGGTCTTCTGCCGGGGCGCGAACTGGATCCCGGCAGACGCGCTGCCCGGCCGGATCACCGGGGAGAAGACCACCGCGCTCCTCCGCTCGGCGGCGGCGGCCAACATGAACATGGTCCGGGTCTGGGGTGGCGGCCGCTACGAGCCGCTCTCGTTCTACGAGGCATGCGACGCGCTCGGCCTGCTCGTCTGGCAGGATTTGATGTTCGCCTGCCATCTCTATCCGTCGGACGAGTGCTTTCTCGACGATGTGGAATGTGAGGTCGGGACTCAGGTCGACCGGATCGGGCATCACGTGGCGCTCTGGTGCGGCGACAACGAGCTTCTCGGGGCGCTCAACTGGTTCGAGGAGAGCCGGAGGAACCGCGACCGCTATCTCGTGGCCTACGACCGGCTGAACCGCCGGATCGAAGCGGCGGTGCGCCGTGCGTCGGACACCGCGAACTGGTGGCCGTCGAGCCCCTCCCCCGGGCCGATGAGCTTCGGCGACGCCTGGCACGACGACACGAGCGGCGACATGCACTTCTGGTCGGTCTGGCACGAGGGGCGCGACTTCGAGCACTACCGCGACGTCCGCCCGCGCTTCTGCTCCGAGTTCGGCTTCCAGTCCTTCCCCTCGCTGCCGGTGATCGAGAGCTTCGCCGCCGGGACCGATCTCAACATCTCCTCGCCGGTGATGGAGAGCCACCAGAAGAACGCGGGCGGCAACGCGCGCATCACCGAGACGATGCTGCGCTACTTCCGCTTCCCGAAGGATTTCGCGAACTTCGTCTGGCTGTCACAGGTTCAGCAGGGCGTGGCGATCAGGACCGCCGTCGACTCCTGGCGGAGCCTCAAGCCGCACTGCATGGGCACGCTCTACTGGCAGCTGAACGACACCTGGCCGGTGGCGAGCTGGTCGAGCCTCGACTACGGCGGCGGCTGGAAGATCCTGCACCACATGGCCCGGCGCTTCTTCGCGCCGATCCACGTGGCGGCGATCCCCGAGGGCGAGGCCGTGCGGCTGATGGCGATGAACGACACCGCCGGGCCGGTGGAGATCAGCCTCGAGGTGCTGGCCGCGACGCTCCACGGCGAGACCCGGCCGCTCGCGACGGCGGAGGCGCGTGTCGGGACGGAAGCCGCCGAGTGCCTTGCCGAGGTGCCCACGGGTGCGCTGGGCGAAGGTGAGTTCCTCGCCTTCCGCTGGCGCGCGTCGGACGGCGGTGCCGGCGGCGACGTGCTGCCGCTGGTGCGCTGGAAGTCCCTTGACCTCCCCGACCCGAAGGTCACGTTGAACGTGACGCCGGACGGACGCACGCTGCGCGCCCGGCTCTCGGCGCAGGCGGTGGCGCTCTTCGCCACCGTCGAGGCGTCGAAGCCCGGACGCTTCTCCACCAACGCTGTGACGATCTTTCCCGGGCATGACGCCGAGATCGTCTTTACCCCCGACGACGGTGAGATCGCCGGCGTCACGCTCGCAACCCGCGACCTCTATTCGAGCTTCGCCTGACTGCCACGGAGGCCCCCGATGACCGAATTCTCCTATCAGCTCTATTCGTCGCGGAACTTCCCGCCATTGGCCGACACGCTGAAGATGCTGGCCGAAGTCGGCTATCGCAATGTCGAGGGCTATGGCGCGCTCTATGCCGACGACGCCAAGGTCGCCGAACTCAGCAACCATCTCGGCGACAACAATCTGAGGATGCCCACCGCCCATATCGGCCTCGACATGCTGGAGGGCGAGCCCGGGAAGGTGCTGGCGATCGCGAAGGCCCTCGGGATCGAGACGATATACTGCCCCTATCTCGCGCCCGGCGACCGGCCCACCGACGGCGCCGGCTGGCGGGCGTTCGGCGAGCGGCTGCAGCTTGCCGGGATGCAGTTCCGCGAGGCGGGCCTCGGGTTCGGCTGGCACAACCACGACTTCGAGTTTCAGCGCACCGCCGATGGCGTGCTGCCGATCATGGCGCTCTTCGAGGGCGGGCCGGACCTCGAGTGGGAGGCCGATCTCGCCTGGGTGGTGCGCGGCGGCGCCGATCCGCTGGAGTGGATCCGGAACTACGGCAAGCGCATCACGGCGGTGCACATGAAGGACATCGCGCCCCCGGGCGAGAAGGCCGACGAAGACGGCTGGGCCGACGTCGGCACCGGCACGGTGGACTGGAAGACCATCATGGCGGCGCTTCGGACCACGCGGACGAGGTACATCATCATGGAGCACGACAACCCGAAGGACGACCGGCGTTTCGCCGAGACGTCACTTGCGAATGCGGAGGCGCTCTGAATGTCCGGGAAGCTCGGAATCGGCATTATCGGCTGTGGCAACATCTCCGCGGCGTACTTCCGGCTGGCGCCGCTGTTTCGCGGGCTGGAGGTGCGGGCGTGTGCCGACATCGCCCCCGCAGTCGCCGAGGCGCGGGCGGCGGAGTTCGGGGTCAGGGCCGAGAGCGTCGAGGCGCTGCTCGCCGATCCCGACATCGACGTCGTCATCAACCTCACCATCCCGGCGGCGCATTTCGGGGTGACGAAGGCGGCGCTCGAGGCCGGCAAGCACGTCTACTCCGAGAAGCCGTTCGTGCTCGGCGTCGAGGAGGGGCTGGAGCTGAAGACGCTGGCCGACGCGAAGGGCCTGAGGGTGGGCTCGGCGCCGGACACCTTCCTCGGCGGCGCGCAACAGCTCGCGCGGCGGCTGATCGACGACGGGGCGCTGGGCACGATCACCGCCGGCACCGCCTTCGTGCTCAGCCACGGCATGGAGATGTGGCATCCGAACCCGGGGTTCTTCTTCCTGCCGGGCGGCGGGCCGATGCTCGATCTCGGGCCGTATCAGGTGGCGGCGCTCATCAACCTCATCGGGCCGGTGCGCCGGGTGGCCGCAATGACCGGGGCGGCGACGCCCACCCGGCTGGTGACTGCGGACGGGCCGGTGAAGGATCAGGAGATCCCGGTGGAGACGCCGACCACGGTGCAGGCACTCATGGAGTTCGAGAGCGGCGCGCTCGTGATGATCAACGCGAGCTGGGACGTCTGGGGCCACCGGCACCGGCAGCCGATCGAGCTTTACGGCACCGAGGGCACGCTGTTCGTCCCGGACCCGAACTGGTTCGGTGGCACGGTGGAGGTGGCCGGGCGTGACGGCACGGTGCGCGAGGAAGTGTGGGAGCATCCGCTGGGCGTACCGAACGACACGCGGCCGGGCGGCACGCTCGCCAACTACCGCACCGCCGGGCTCGCCGACATGGCGGCGGCGATCCTCGAGGGCCGCGAGGCGCGTTGCGGACTGGAGCGGGCGCTGCACGGCATCGACGTGATGACCTCGATCCTGCGATCCGGCGAGACCGGGCGGTTCATCGAGCTCCAGACCACCTGTACCCGCCCCGAGGCGCTCGACCCGGACGCCGCGCGCGCGCTGCTCGCCTGAAGGAGATCCCCCCATGCCTTACGTTCCCGCCGAAGACCGCTACAGCCGCATGGTCTATCGCCGCTGCGGCGCAAGCGGCCTCAACCTGCCAGCGATCTCGCTCGGTCTCTGGCACAACTTCGGCGAGGACACGCCGCACGCGACGAAGCGGGCGATCGTGCAGGCCGCGTTTGACAACGGCATCACCCACTTCGATCTGGCGAACAACTACGGACCGCCGCCGGGATCGGCGGAGACGGCGTTCGGGGAGATCCTCGCGACCGACCTGAAGGGGTATCGCGACGAGCTCATCATCTCGTCGAAGGCGGGCTATCTCATGTGGCCCGGGCCCTACGGCGAGTGGGGGAGCCGGAAGTACATCGTGGCCTCCTGCGACCAGAGCCTCAAGCGCATGGGGCTCGACTACGTGGACATCTTCTATTCCCACCGCTTCGACCCGGACACGCCGCTCGAGGAGACCATGGGGGCGCTCGACCATCTGGTACGCTCGGGGCGCGCGCTCTATGCCGGCATCTCGTCCTACAGCGCGGCGAAGACCCGGGAGGCGGCGGCGATCCTGAAGGATCTGGGCACGCCCTGCCTGATCCACCAGCCGAGCTACAACATGATCAACCGCTGGGTGGAGCGGGATGGGCTGAAGGAGACGCTGAAGGAGCTCGGCATCGGCTCGATCGCCTTCACGCCGCTGGCGCAGGGGATGCTGACGGCGAAGTACCTGAACGGCCTGCCGGAGGGCAGTCGCGCGACGCAGGGCAAGTCGCTCCGGCGCGAGTTCCTGAGCGAGAAGGCCATCGAGAACATCCGGGCACTCAACGCCATCGCCGAGCGGCGCGGCCAGACGCTGGCACAGATGGCGATCGCCTGGGTGCTCCGCGACGGCGGCATCACCTCGGCGCTGATCGGCGCGTCCCGCGCCAGTCAGGTGGAGGACTGCGTCGGTGCCGTCGCGAACCTTGAGTTCTCGCCCGAGGAGCTGGCAGAGATCGACACCTACGCCAACGAGGAAGACATCAACCTCTGGGCAAGGTCGTCGGATGCCGGGTGACGGCCCGGAGACGCGCGGCCGACACGGCAGGCGCGGGCGGGGCGCGGCGCGCGAGCCGGTCGGGCGGAGCCCCGGCGTTCGCCGCCCCGGCGGGGATTGCGTGGCATCGCTGCAAGCGATCGTGCGCAGGCCCCCCGGAGTGGGACACGCGGCATGATCGCCTACGTCACCGTCGGCGCCGATGACATCGCGCGCGCGAAACGCTTCTACTCCGCGTTCCTGCCAGCCCTCGGCTACGGCCTGACCGAGGGGCGCGAGGGCCTGAGTTTCGCGCTGCCAGCAAGACCGGGGCAGTCTCCCGCCGCGCCGGAATTCTACGTCAAGCCGACGTTCGACGGGCGTCCGGCCTCGGCCGGGAACGGCGCCATGACCGCATTCGAGGCGCGCGGCCAGAAGCAGGTGCGCGACCTCCACGCCGCCGCGCTTGCGGCGGGCGGCTCCGACGAGGGCCAGCCGGGCTTCCGTGCGGCATACGGGCCTCACTTCTACGTTTGCTACCTACGCGACCCTCAGGGGAACAAGATCGCGCTGTTTTCCAACGATCCGAACGAGCCCGGGCGCGACGGGTAGCCGCGGGTTCACAGTGGGGGAGGGAGATGCTGAGCCATACGCCGCATTTCGGAGGATCGGTCTGCGCTGGCCGGTCCCCGTGCAGCCAGCGCCGACGGCGGCCGCGAGGCATCGGACGGGCGCGGAGCCTCCCCGCATTGACCTCTCGCCCCTGCGGAGAAATCGTGCATACGCTCCGTGAATGGGCCGTGGGCACGGGCCGTGCGTTCCCCGTGCATTGAGGAAATCGTCGTTAACCCTTGAAATCGCAGCCCGACCCGAAGCCATGACCAGACACGGAGCGAGGCGCCCATGATCCGCAATCCGATCTTGAAGGGCTTCAACCCCGACCCCTCCATCGTCCGGGTCGGCAGGGACTACTTCATCGCCACCTCGACGTTCGAGTGGTATCCGGGTGTCCAGATCCATCACAGCCGGGATCTGGCGAACTGGCGGCTCGTCACGCGGCCGCTCGACCGGGCGAGCCAGCTCGATCTCAGGGGTGAGCCCGACAGTTGCGGGGTGTGGGCGCCGTGCCTGTCGTTCGCGGACGGCCTCTTCTGGCTGATCTATACGGACGTGAAGCGCTACGACGGCAACTTCAAGGACGCGCACAACTACCTCGTCACGGCACCGGCGATCACCGGGCCGTGGTCGGATCCGGTCTACCTGAATTCCTCCGGGTTCGATCCGTCGCTGTTTCACGACGATGACGGGCGGAAGTGGTTCCTGAACCAGCAGTGGCGGCATCTGAGCGACAGTGTCGGCGGCAAGCCGAAGCATCCGGCGTTCGATGGCATCCTGTTGCAGGAGTACGACCCCGCCGCCCGCCGGCTCACCGGGCCGATCCGCAACATCTTTCCGGGATCGCCGCACGGGCTGGTGGAGGGGCCACATCTCTGGAAACGCGCGGGCTGGTACTATCTCACCACTGCCGAGGGCGGCACCGGCTATGACCATGCGGTCACCATGGCGCGCTCGCGGAACCTGGGTGGCCCCTACGAGCTGCACCCGGAGACCTTCCTGCTGACCTCGAAGGACGCGCCCGACGCGGCGCTTCAGCGCGCGGGGCATGGCCAGATCGTCGAGACGCCGGAGGGTGAGGTCTACCACACGCATCTCTGCACCCGACCGCTGCCGGGTACCCGGCGGAGCCCGCTCGGCCGCGAGACCGGTTTGCAGAAATGCGTGTGGCGCGACGACGGCTGGCTCTATCTCGCCCACGGCGGTCTGGTGCCGGCGCTCGACGTCGAGGCGCCGCGCGGTGTGGAGGCGTCCGCCCCGGAACCTGACCAGCCGGTGGAGTACCGCTTCGACGGCGCGACGTTGCCGCTCGATTTCCAGTGGCTGCGCACCCCCTGCCCCGAGCGACTTTTTACTTTGACCGGTGAAGTATTGCGCCTTCATGGGCGCGAGTCACTCGGCAGCTGGTACGAGCAGGCGCTGGTGGCGCGGCGACAGGAGCATCACGCCTATCGGGCCGAAACCCGGCTCCGCGCGTTCGCGCCCGACACCTACCAGCAGGCGGCGGGCCTCACGACTTATTACAATCGCTCGAAGCTCCATGCACTCATGGTATCGCATGACGACGCCCTCGGGCGGACGCTGACAATCATGTCCTGCCCCGGGGAATGGCCCGATGCCCGGCTGCGTTTCCCGGTGGCGCCGATGCAGGTACCGGACGGGCCGCTCGAGCTTGCGGTCGAGGTTCGCGGCGCAGTGCAGCAGTTCTTCTGGCTTACTGGGGGCGATTGGCAGGCATTCGGCCCGGAACTCGACGCGAGCGTCATTTCCGACGAGGGCGGGCGGGGCGAACATGGCTCATTCACCGGCGCTTTCGTCGGGCTCGTGGCGTTCGATACCTCGGGCCGCTCCTGTCCGGCGGACTTCGATGTCTTCTCCTACCGGCAGATCTTCACCCCGAACTGATAATCGGAGAGAGACCTCGCCCTCGGACCTTGGTAGAAGTCCCGAAGCGCGCCGTTGGTGTGTTATCGTCGATACGAGACCGGAGACCCCATATGCGTGCAGTAAAGGACCAAGCCCCCCCGCCAGGCGCCTCGGGGATCCGGGTGGCGCTGGTGATTGATGATCACCCGCTGTTCTGCGAGGCGCTCACGCTGACGCTGCGCACGGCACTCAGCGTGCAGGACATCGCCACGGCCGCCTCCCTCGCGGAGGGGATCGAGCGGGCGCAGGCGGCGCCGACGCCCGATATCATCCTGCTCGATCTTCGGCTGCCCGACACTGACGGGCTCGATGGTCTCATCCGCCTGCGCAAGGTGGTGGGCGAGACCCCGATCATCGTCATCTCGTCGCTCTCGGACGACCGGATGATCGCCTCGGTCATCAAGGCCGGCGCCTCGGGCTTCGTCCCGAAGCACAGCCAGCGGGCGGTGTTCGTCGAGGCGATCGACCGCATCCTCGCCGGACACACCTACACCCCCGAGGGCTACGTCGCCCCGGCGGACGACGAGACATTCGACGAAGACGACATCATCGAGCGCCTGCGCTCGCTGACGGCGCAGCAGGCCCGCATCCTCGAGCTGGTCTGCGAGGGCAAGCTCAACAAGCAGATCGCCTATGAGCTCGACATCGCCGAAACGACGGTGAAGGCGCACCTGACCGCCATCCTCCGCAAGCTGCATGTGCAGAGCCGCACGCAGGCCGTCCTCATCGCCCAGAACGCCCGCTTCGCCGCGATCCTGAGCGGTCAGCGCTGATCGCTGGACTCGCACGGCCGATGGGATAAAGTCCGCGCCTGATCTCCACGATGGGAGGATAGCGGGCTGGACGGGGTCAACCCCACACCGGCCGGGGTGGCGAACCTCGGCGG
Organism: Amaricoccus macauensis; assembly: GCF_014201905.1. Lineage (GTDB taxonomy): Bacteria > Pseudomonadota > Alphaproteobacteria > Rhodobacterales > Rhodobacteraceae > Amaricoccus > Amaricoccus macauensis. The sequence goes on from NZ_JACHFM010000001.1 coordinate 551,394, forward strand.
TGGCGCCATGGTGAGCGCCCACGCGCCGGCCCGGCATCCGCGGCAGGCGATCGCCGAGTTGCGCGACCTGTTCGGCGAGGACCCGTGCGCGCTCGTGGTCGTCTTTGCGAGCCCCGACGCCGATCTCGATGCCGTTGCCGCGGCCGGGATCGAACTCTTTCCCGGGACGCCGGTGGTGGGCTGCACCACGGCGGGCGAGATCGCGAGTTCGGGCTATGCCGAGCACGAGATCGTCGTCGTCGGCTTTCGCGCCAGCCATTTCCGCGCCAAGGCGGCGATCATCTCCGATCTTGCGGCACTCGACCCCGAGGTGGCGGCGGCGCAGGCGGTGCGGCTCCGCGCCGAGCTCGGGGCGGAGGAACCAGGCTGGCGCTGGGAGTTCGCCTTCCTGCTGATCGACGGGTTGTCGCGCCGGGAGGATCAGCTCGTCTCCGCGCTCCGACTCGGCCTTGGCACCATCCCGCTCTTCGGCGGCTCGGCGGGCGACGGGCTCGACTTCCGCCAGACCTTCGTGCTGGCGGACGGAGTCTTCCGCAGCGATGCCGCAGTGCTCGTGCTGCTGCGCACCCGCTGCCGGATCGAGGTCTTCAAGTTCGACAATCTCGAGCCCGTGCCGATCAAGATGATCGTCACCGACGCCGAGCCCGAGCGGCGCATCGTGCGCGAGCTGAACGCGGCCCCGGCGGCGCAGGAGTACGCCCGGCTGATCGGCCGCGACCCGGACAATCTCTCGCCCTTCACCTTCGCCTCGCATCCGGTGGTGGTGCGCATCGGCGGCCAGCATCATGTGCGGGCGATCCAGAAGGTGGAGCCGAACGGCGACCTGGTGTTCTTCTCGGCGATCGACGAGGGGCTGGTGCTGACCCTTGCCGAGCCCACGCCGATCGCGCGGCATCTGGAACAGGCGCTGGGCGAGCTCGACCGCCGTGGCCGCCCCGAGGCGATCCTCGCCTGCGACTGCATCCTGCGCCGCCTCGCGGTCGAGCAGGTGCAGGGCATCCGCGAGGTCTCGCGCATCCTCTCCGATCACCACGTCATCGGGTTCTCGACCTATGGCGAGCAGTTCAACTCGGTGCACGTGAACCAGACGATGACCGGCGTCGCGATCTATCCGGCGGAGGAGGACCCGACGTGAACCTTGCCGCCTCGCTGCTCGCACCGGAGGACTCGCTCGAGACGCGCAACTCCAAGCTCCTGAAGATGACGTCGGTCCTCATGGCGCGGGTGGAGCGCTCGACCGACGACAGCGGCGCGGCCTACGCGCACTTCCAGCGGGCGCTGATGCTCGAGGACCAGGTGCGCGATCGCACCCGCGATCTCGAGCACACCCTCGACGAGCTGAACCAGTCGAACGCCCGGCTCTCGCAGGCGATGCGCGAGGCCGAGGGGGCCCGGGCCGACCTCTTCGACGCGCTCGAGGCGGTGCGGGAGGGCTTTGCGCTTTTCGATCAGGACGACCGGCTCGTCATGTCGAACAGCCGGTTCTGCGAGCTGCTGCCTGATCTGCAACCCCGGCTCGAACCGGGGCTGCGCTTCACCGAGTACGTGGCGCTGGCGGCGAGGAGCCCGCATCTCGCGTTGCACAGCGGCCGGTCTCGGCTGGGCTGGCTGAAGGAGCGGCTGCGGCATCACCGGCTGCCGTCGGTGACCTTCAACGTCCAGACCACCAACGACCGCTGGCTTCAGGTGAGCGAGCAGCGCACCCCGGGTCAGGGGACGGCGATCCTGCAGACCGACATTACCGAGCTCATCCAACTGGAGCGACAGGAGCGGGACAAGCTGCTCGACGAGCAGGCGCGGCTGATCCGCGCCACTCTCGACCATGTGGGACAGGGCATCGCCATCTTCGATGCCGGCAACCGCCTCGTCGGGTGGAACGAGCGGTTGCGGCAGCTTTTCCTGCTGCCCATGCGGCTGCTCCGGGTCGGCACCGGCTTCACCGGCCTTGCTGCGCATCTGCGCACGGCGCTTATGCCCGAGGATGCCCCGGCCTTTGCGCGCCTCGCGGCCTGGGTCAACACCCGCGACGGGCGCCCGCCGCTCGACCTGCAGTTCACCACACGCAACGGCATCCGGCTCGACGCCTTCGGGCAGGAGATGCCCGATCGCGGCTTCGTGGTGAGCTTCACCGACGTGACCGCCGAGCGCGAGGCGCGCCTCGCGCTGCTCGCCGCCAACGAGGGGCTGGAACAGCGGGTGCTGGAGCGCACGCTGGCGCTCGAGAACGCCCTTGCGCAGGCCGAGCGGGCCAACGCGTCGAAGTCGCGCTTCGTGGCGGCGGTGAGCCATGATCTCCTGCAACCCCTGAGTGCCGCGAAGCTGTTCCTCGCGGCACTCGACTCGGCGGCCTCGCCCGACGAGGTCACGCTCACCGTCAACCGGGCGCGCAGTGCCTTCGAGAGCGTCGAGAGCATCCTCGGGGCGCTGCTCGACATCTCGCGGCTCGATTCGGGCGCGGCCGGGATCACTCCGGCGACCTTCCCGCTCGACGGGCTCCTGACGCGGCTCGGCGACGAGTTCCGCGAGCTTGCCCGGCAGCAGGGGCTCGACCTGCGGGTCGTGCCGTCGAGCCTCGTGGTGCGCAGCGACGCCTCCTATCTGCGGCGGGTGGTGCAGAACCTGATTGCCAACGCGGTGCGCTACACCCCGTCCGGCAAGGTGCTGGTGGGCGTGCGGCGCGCCGGCGGCGCGGCACGCATCGAGATCTGGGACACCGGCCCCGGCATCCCGGCGGACGACCGCGAGGCGGTGTTCCACGAGTTTCACCGGCTGGCGAACGGGCACAGCGCCGGCGGCATGGGCCTCGGGCTCGCCATCGTCGAGCGGGCCTGCGCGCTGCTCGATCATCCGCTTGAACTCATCTCCGAGGAGGGGCGCGGGACGGGCTTTCGCATCACCGTGCCGCTGGTCGGCGAGCGGCATGCACGGGTCGACCGCTCGGCGCCCGAGACCATGCTGCCGCAGGATGTGGAAGGCGTCGTTGCGCTGGTCGTCGAGAACGACAGCACGGTGCGCACGGCGCTCGTCGGTCTGCTCGAGACCTGGGGGGTGAGCGCGCTCGATGCCGCCGGCCCGGAGGACGCGCTTGGTCTCCTTGCCGATCTTGGCATCGCGCCTGACGTGATCGTCGCGGACTATCACCTCCACGACGATCACGACGGCCTGCAGGTGATCGCCGCGCTTCGGGCGAGGTACGGCGTCATCCCTGCGGTCCTCGTCACCGCGGACCGCAGCCGCCGACTCGCCGACCGCTGCGCCGCCCTCGGGATCCCGCTGCTCAACAAGCCGGTGGAGCCCGCGCGGCTCCGGGCGGTGCTTGCCCACTGCCACCCCTGTCGCGCCGCGAGGTGAGGCGCCCGCGTCCTGATGCCGGCTCTGCCGATCGGTCGACGGGGCGGGTCAAAATTGCCACGCAGGGCTTTCGCCCGCGCACCGCGCCCGCTACCATGGGTTGCAAAAACACCCCCCCGAGCAGGAGATAGCCGTTGTTCCGGATCCCCCTCGCGACGTTGACGCTCGCCTTCGTGGTCGGCGGCTGCGCCGGTGCGAATCCGCCCCAGACCGAAAGCGCGCCGCCATCCCGGTCGATTGCGAGCCCGCAGCCGGAAAGCTTCATCACCTGGCGCGAGAGCTTTCGCCCCAAGGCGATGGCCGCCGGCATCACGCCGGGCGTCTTCAATGCCGCTTTCACCGGAGTCGGGGTCAATGCCGACGTGGTGCGCCTCGACGGCAGGCAGGCCGAGTTCACCAAGCCGATCTGGGAGTATCTCGACAGCGCCGCCTCGCCCACGCGCATCGAGACCGGACAGGCGCAGCGCGCGGCCCTGAAGCCGACGCTCGACGCCATCGAGGCACGTTACGGCGTCGACCAGCAGGTCGTCCTCGCGGTCTGGGGGATGGAGTCGAACTTCGGCAAGAACCGCGGCTCGATCCCGGTCATCGAGAGCCTTGCCACCCTCGCCTACGACGGCCGGCGCCAGAGCTTCGCCGAGGAACAGCTGATCGGCGCGCTGCGCATCCTGCAGTCGGGGGACGTGGATCCGAGGCACATGACCGGCTCCTGGGCGGGCGCCATGGGCCATACGCAGTTCATCCCCACGAGCTACCTGAGCTACGCGCAGGATTTTGGCGGCGACGGCCACCGCGACGTCTGGTCCGACGATCCGACCGACGCCCTCGCCTCGACGGCGAACTATCTCGCACGCGCCGGTTGGGTCCACGGCCAGCCCTGGGGCATGGAGGTGCGCGTGCCGTCAGGCTTCAACTATGGCAGCGCCGATGCCGCGAACATCCACCCGACATCGGACTGGAGCGCGCGCGGCGTCACCCGGCTGAGCGGCGCGCCCTTGCCCGAGTACGGCCCCATGGCGATCATCGCCCCGGCCGGCGCGCGGGGGCCGGCCTTTGCCGTCTACCGCAACTTCGCGGTCATCAAGCGCTACAACAACGCCACCTCCTACGCGATGGGGGTCGGACACCTGGGCGACCGGATCATGGGAGCGGGGCCGTTTCAGGGCACCTGGCCGCGCGGTGACCGGGAGCTGTCGCGCAGCGAGAAGATCGAGTTGCAGAAAGAGCTGATGGCGCGCGGCTATGCCACCGGCGAGGCTGATGGCGTCATCGGCCCCGACACCACGACGGCGATCCGCGCCTACCAGCGCAGCGTCGGCATGGTACCGGACGGCTACGCCAGCGCGGCGCTCCTGCAGAAGCTGCGCTGAGGCGGGGACGGCGGAGGACCGCCAGCATCATGGGCGGCGTGCCGGGCGGCCTTTCCCCCGGCCGCGCCCGGCTCTAGCCTCACATCCCTCTCAGGAGGAGTCGCGACGATGGCCGACCGCCCGCCCCGCCTCGCCGTACTGATCGACGCGGACAACACGTCGCCGAAAGTGGCTGACGCGCTTTTCGAGGAGGTGGCGAAGATCGGCGAGGCGAGCCTGCGCCGGATTTACGGCGACTTCTCGAAGGGTCAGCAGGCGGGCTGGGAACGGGTGCTCGCCCGCCACGCCATCCTGCCCACCCAGCAGTTTGCCTATACGACCGGCAAGAACTCGACCGACATCACCCTCGTCATCGACGCCATGGACCTGCTGCATTCCGGCCGGTTCGAGGGCTTTTGCCTCGTGTCCTCGGACAGCGACTTCACCCGGCTGGCGGCGCGGGTGCGCGAACAGGGAATCGACGTCTTCGGCATCGGCCGGCAGACGACGCCCGAGAGCTTCCGGCAGGCCTGCACCCGGTTCATCTTCACGGAAAACCTCGTGCGCGGCCCCGGCGGCGAGCCCGAGGCCTCCGCGGTGCAGCGGCCCGCCGGGGAGGCGGCCGTCCTCATCGAACGGGCGCTCGAGCAGATGGAGGAGGACGCCGATGGCTGGTATCAGCTCGGCGCCGTCGGTCAGCGCCTGCAGAACCTGTCGCCGGAGTTCGACACCCGCACCTTCGGGCAGGGCAAGCTTTCGGGGCTCGTCGAGGCCACCGGGCGCTTCGAGATCAGCCGAGAGGGCGCGCATGTCCGCCTGCGGCCACGGCAGAGACGCACCGGCAGAAGCTGAAGGCTGAAGGCGGAAGGCAAAAGGCGGAAGGCAGGGCCTTTCAGGGGCTTGCGACGAGCGGTCAAGGTGGTTTTCCTGCCGCGGCCCCGGCGGCAACGGAGTGATGAGTGGAACAACTGGCGGGACGGGTGGCGGGTCGGCTGCGGGCGGCGTTGGGCGATGCGGTGGTGGCGACGCTCGCCTCCGCCGTCGCCTGGGAGCTGTCGAAGATCCTGTTCGGTCATCCGCACCCGGTCTTCGCCGCGGTCACCGCGATCGTCTGCCTTGCCCCCGGCCTGCCGAGCCACGCGCGGCAGGCGGTCGGCGTCTTCACTGGCGTGGTGACCGGCGTCCTCGTCGGCGGGCTGGCGCTCTACCTGCCTGACACCATCCCGACGCTCAGGGTCGCCGCGGCGACCTTTGGAGCGATCATGATCGCCACCGCCTATGGCCAGCCGCCGGTGGTGCCGATCCAGGCCGGTGTTTCCGCGGTCCTCGTGCTCGCGCTGGGGGCGGAGTACGCCGGCACGGTGCGGCTGCTCGATGTGGCCTGCGGCGCCGGCGTCGGACTGCTCTTCAGTCAGGTCCTGTTCACGCCCGATCCGGTCAAGCAGCTTCGGGCCGGCGAGCGGGCCTTGCTCGGTGCCATTGACGCGGCCTTCGGGCAGGCCGCGGCGGCGGTGGCGGCGGACGATCAGGCCAAGGCGCAGGCGGCGCTGCGGCGGTTCTCCGACGCGCACGCCGCCCTCGCCGGCCTCTCCATCAGCATCGACAACGCCCGGGTCGCGGCCACCTGGTCGGTTCGCGGACGCCTGAAACGTCGGGATCTGCGCGTCGTTGCCGGCCGCGTCGCGCGGCGATCGACGCGGGCCTATGCGGCGGCACTGCTCTTCGGCTCGGCCCTCGCCACGGCGATGCAGCGCCGGCCCGGGGCCTGTCCGAAGATGGTCGCGCCGGGGATTGCCGCCGCGATCCGCCTTTGTGATCTGGACGTGCCCATCGGAATCGTTCCGGTCCTGCCGCTCGCGGGGGTGGACGATGACTGGCGCCGCGTCCTCGTGCGGCTCTCGGAGTCGATGGAATCGATCCGCGAATTTCGCAAGGCCACGCTGCCCGATCGCGTTTCGTGATGGCCGACCGCACCGATTGTGCTTTGACGTCAGTCGATGGTGAGCGCAGCATCACCATCCATTTCCGCGTGCGAGTCCTTCGACAATGTCCTTTCCAAAGACCGCTGCCGCGCCCCGCCTCCTGACCCCGCTCCTCGTGGCGAGCTGCATCATTCTGCTCGTCGGGTTCGGCGTCCGGGCGAGCTTCGGGGTGTTCCAGCTGCCGATCCGGGACGCCTTCGGGTGGCCGAGGGCGGATTTCTCGCTGGCGATCGCCATCCAGAACCTCGCCTGGGGCATCGGCCAGCCGATCTTCAGCGCCATCGCCGAACGCTTCGGAGACCGGCGGGCCATCGCGCTCGGCGTGCTGTTCTACGCGGCCGGTCTCGTGCTCTCGGCGAACGCGGTGACGCCGGAGGGCCACCAGCTTCTCAACATCCTGATCGGCTTCGGTGTCGCGGGCACCGGTTTTGGCGTCATTCTCGCGATCGTCGGCCGCGCCGCCACGCCGGAGCGGCGCTCGCTCACCCTCGGCATCGCCACGGCCGCCGGCTCCGCCGGTCAGGTGGTCGGCCCGCCGCTCGCCGAGGCGCTGCTCGGTGTCATGCCGTGGAACCACGTCTTCCTGGTCTTCGCGCTGCTCATCATCGCGGTCCTCGTGCTGCTGCCGTTCATCTCGGGCCCGACCCGCGCGCCGGTGCAGACCAGTGACGAGGGGATGGGTGTGATCGTCGGCCGCGCGATCCGCGATCCGTCGTTCATCCTGCTCTTCCTCGGGTTCTTCTCCTGCGGCTACCAGCTCGGCTTCATCACCGCGCACTTCCCGGCGTTCGTGACCGAGGTCTGCTCGCCGATCCCGGCGAACGGCGTGCTCGCGGCACTCGGCATCACCACCACCTCGGCGCTCGGGGCGGTGGCGATCGCGGTTATCGGCATGGCGAACATCGCGGGCACACTCACCGCCGGTGCGCTGGGCGCGCGCTATCGCAAGAAGTACCTGCTCGCGCAGATTTATCTTGCCCGCACCATCATCGCGTCCGCGTTCATCCTCGCGCCGATGACGCCGGGAAGCGTGCTGCTCTTCTCCGCGCTGATGGGGGCGCTCTGGCTTGCCACGGTGCCGCTGACCTCCGGCATCGTCGCCGAGATCTGGGGCATCCGCTACATGGGCACGCTCTACGGGCTGGTGTTTCTCAGCCACCAGATCGGCGGCTTTCTCGGAGTCTGGCTCGGCGGCAGGCTTTACGACATCTACGGCAGCTACACGCTGGTCTGGTGGATCGGCATCGGTGTCGGCGCGTTCTCGGTGCTCGTGCACCTGCCGATCCGTGAACGACCGGCGGGGCTCCAGCCGGCCTGACGCCTCAGGGCCACACAACGGCGGCGCTCACGGCTTCAGGGGTTGCCGCGTTGGCGCGGGCAGGCGAGGTTCAGGGGGCTCACCTGCCGGAGACCCCAATGGATCTGCTTCCCCACGGCTGGTTGCTCATCGCGCTGCATGTGATGGCACAGCTCGTCTTCATCGCGCGCGCCATCCTCTGGCCGCACCGCGAGCCGGCGGCGCGGATGGCCTGGATCACCGTGATCATGGTGACCTCGGTCGTCGGGATGCTGGCCTACGTGCTGTTCGGCGAGCCGAACATAGGCCGGCGGCGTCTCGCCCGGCTGGAAGAAGCGGATGACAAGCTGCCGCCGCCCGACGAGGTCGGATGCGAAAAGCGCCTCGTGCTGCCCGAGCGGCCGGCGGTGCTGTTCCGGGTCGGCACCTCGATCAGCGGCTTCGAGCCGGTTCCGGGCAACCGGGCGCAGCTCATGGCGAGTTCGGACGCCGGGATAGACCAGATGGTTGCCGACATCGACGCCGCGCGCGAGACCGTGCACCTTCTCTTCTACATCTGGCTGCCCGACAACAACGGCCGGAAGGTTGCCGAGGCCGTGATGCGGGCGGCGGCGCGCGGTGTCACCTGCCGGGCGATGGCCGACGCGCTGGGCTCGCGCCTGCTGATCAACTCCGTGTACTGGGGCGCGATGCGCGACGCGGGCGTCGACGTGGCCCGCGCACTGCCCATCGGCTTCCTGCCGGTGCAGCCGCTGCGTGGCCGGATCGACATGCGCAACCACCGCAAGATCGTGGTGATCGACAATCGCATCACCTACTGCGGCAGCCAGAACTGCGCCGACCCGGAGTTCCGCATCAAGCCGAAGTACGCGCCGTGGGTCGACATCCTCGTCCGCCTCGAAGGCCCGATCGTGCGGCAGCAGCAGCGGCTCTTCGCCGTGGACTGGATGGCGCACCGGCGCGAGGACGACCTGTCGGACCTCGTGCGCGCGCCGCTGCCGCCGGCGGAAGACGGCTTCGTCGCGCAGGCGGTGGCGAGCGGGCCGACGGTGCGCTACTCGGCGATGCCGGAGATGTTCGAGGCGCTGATGTACGCCGCGCGCGACGAACTGGTGGTGACAACGCCCTACTACGTGCCGGACGAACCGATCCAGGCGGCGCTCTGCGCCAGCGCAAGGCGTGGCGTCAGGACGAAGATCATCTTCCCCCAGCGCAACGACAGCTGGATCGTGGCTGCGGCGAGCCGGAGCTACTACGAGGAGCTGCTCGATGCAGGCGTCGAGATCTACGAATACGTGGGCGGCCTGCTGCACGCCAAGACGCTGACGATGGATGGCGAGGTGACGCTGATCGGCTCGGCGAACATCGACCGCCGCAGCTTCGACCTGAACTTCGAGAACAACATCCTGATCGCCGACCGGGAAATGACCGGCACGATCCGCGAGCGGCAGGCGGTCTATCTCGCGTCCTCGCGCCGGGTGAACGCCACCGTGGTGGCCGAATGGGACATTCGCCACCGCCTCTGGAACAACGCGGTGGCGATGTTCGGCCCGGTGCTCTGAGGCGCCGTGCTCTGAGGCCGTGCTCTGAGCTAGTACGGCCCGGTCCGGCGCGGCCCCGGCTCGCAGACCCGCATCAGCGCGTCGAAGGCCCGCGCCGTCAGATCGGAGCGCAGCGCGGCGCTGGCCGGATCGTCCCAGAGGTCGGTGAATTCGGATGGGTCGGCCTCGAGGTCATAGAGTTCGCCGGTTCCGTGGCTGTGGTAGACACTGAGCTTGTGTCGCCCGTCGAAGTACATGCTGGCGCGGGTGTGGCGTGCGTCCGGCATCCCGAGGGCGTCGAAGTACTCGCAGAGCACATAGGGCTTGTGGGCGTCGGCCGGCACGGTGCCGGTCAGGAGCGGCCAGAGCGACTTGCCCTGCATCCCCTCGCCTTCCGGCAGCCCCGCCGCGCCAAGGATCGTCTGGGGGATGTCGACCAGCTCCACCAGTGCGTCGGAGACGACACCCTCGCGCACGTAGCCCGGCCAGGAGAAGATCATCGGCACCCGCACCAGCCCCTCGTAGAACCGGGCGCCCTTGTAGATGAGGCCGTGGTCGCCCAGCATCTCGCCGTGGTCGCTCATGAAGAGGACGAGCGTGTCCCGACGCTGCCCCGTCTCGTCGAGCACGCCCATTAGATCGCCCACCATGTCGTCGATGAGCGCGATCATCGCGTGGTAGCAGGCGCGCACCTGCTTGCCGTCCCAGGTTTCGGGCGGTGTGTCGTGGGTCGCCCCCTCGGGCCGCGGGGCGGGCGGCTCATAGAGATCGGAGTCCGGGTCGCCACGCCGGGGGTCGACCGCCACGCGCGACTGCTGGTCGATCTCAAAGAGGCGCCTCTGGTGGTCGAGATCGGATGGCGCGAAGACCGGCCCGGGCATCGCGGCCCGGTCGAAACGGGCGAGGTAGTCCGCCGGCGGATCGAACGGCGGATGCGGATCGAAGAGGTTGATCGAGAGGAACCACGGCCGATCGGCGTGCGCCCGCATGAAACGCTTCGCCCGGTCGCCCGCCCACGTGGTCTGGTGCACGTCCGCATCGACGCCAGGCCCGATGGTGCGGCCCGGATCGTAGATCGCCGTCGCGTCGACGCCGCGCTCGGCCAGCCAGTCCTGATAGTCGTGCCCCGTCTCCCAGTCCGGGTCCGGGTGGTGGCTCCAGTAGAATTCATCGTAGCCGTCGTCAGCCGGGCGCGTTTCGACCACGCCCTGCGCCCGCGAGAGATGCAGCTTGCCGATGAGGCCCGTCCGGTAGCCGGCGTCACGAAAGATGCGCGGCACCAGCACGATGTCGCCCGGAAAGCCGATGTTGCCGTTCCGCTGGACGCCCGTGGCGATCGGGTACTTGCCGCTCAGGAACGAAGCCCGGCTCGGCGTACAGATCGGGCTCTGGCAGTAGGCGCGGTCGAACGCCGTGCCCTCGGCGGCCAGCCGGTCGATCGCGGGCGTTCGCGCGCCCGGATGGCCGAGGAAGGAGAGGGTGTCCCAGCGTTGCTGGTCGGTACAGATCCAGAGAATGTTCGGCTGTGTCATGAGCTTGCCTGCCAGTCGGGGGGATTGCCCGAGCCTCCCCGACCGGCCGCCCGAACGCAAACGGAAAGCTCAGCCGCGAATGGCGCCGTCGCCCTCGACGAGATACTTGAAGCTCGTGAGCTGCTCGGCACCGACCGGCCCGCGGGCGTGGAGCTTGCCCGTGGCGATGCCAATTTCCGCCCCCATGCCGAACTCGCCGCCGTCGGCGAACTGCGTCGAGGCGTTGCGCATCAGGATCGCGCTGTCGAGCCGCTGGAAGAAGCGTGCCGCCGCCGCGTCGTCCTCGGTCAGGATGCAGTCGGTGTGGTTCGAGCCGTAGCGGCGGATGTGGGCGATCGCGCCGTCAACGCCGTCGACGAGCTTCGCCGCGATGATCATGTCGAGGAACTCGTGGCCCCAGTCCTCCGGCCCCGCCGGCACCACACCGGGCAGAGCGAGCAGCGTGTCGTCGCCCCTCACCTCGACACCGGCGTCCACCAGATCGGTGACGAAGGGCGCGCCCTCGGCCTCGAAGAACGCCCGGTCGATCAGCAGGCACTCGGCGGCGCCGCAGATCCCCGTGCGCCGGGTCTTGGCGTTCAGGATGACCTTGCGCGCCCTGGCGAGATCGGCGGCCTTGTCCACGTAGATGTGGACGATGCCTTCGAGGTGGGCGAAGACCGGTACGCGCGCGTCGGCCTGCACCCGGCCGACGAGGCTCTTGCCGCCCCGGGGCACGATGACGTCGATGTAGCGCGTCATGGTCAGCATCTCGCCCACCGCGGCGCGGTCAGTGGTCGGCACGAGCTGGATCGCCGCTTCGGGCAGGCCTGCGGCGCGGAGCCCGGCGACGAGCCCGGCGTGGATCACCGTCGACGAGCGCAGGCTCTCAGAGCCGCCGCGCAGGATCGCGGCGTTGCCGGCCTTCAGGCAGAGGGCGCCCGCGTCGGCGGTGACATTGGGCCGGCTCTCGAAGATCACGCCGATGACGCCGATGGGCGTGCGCACCCGGCGGATGCGGAGGCCGGTCGGCCGGTCCCACTCGGCGATGACCGCGCCCACGGGATCGGGCTGGCCGGCGATCGAGCGCAGGCCCTCGACCATGCCGCGCACCCGGCCCTCGTCAAGCTTCAGCCGGTCCAGCATCGCGCCGCCGAGGCCCTTCGCCTCAGCCGCCGCCATGTCCTCGGCATTGGCGGCGAGCAGCGTGGCACGGTCCGCCCAGATCGCGTCCGCCGCAGCGCGCAGCGCCGCATCCTTCTGCTCCGACGGGGCGAACGCCAGCTCCGCCGCGGCATCCCGCGCCGCCTCGCCGATCCCCTGCATCAGGGTTGCGATATCGGGCCGTGCGTCCATCTCGTCCGTCCTCCTTCTCAGAGCGCCAGGTCGTCCCGGTGCACGAGCGCCGCGCGCCCGACGTAGCCGAGGATCCCGGCGATCTCATCGCTCCGGTGTCCCATGATCCGGCGCGCATCCGTTGCATCGTAGCCCGCGAGCCCCTTGGCGATCACCGCACCTTCGGGACCAACCACCGAGACCGGGTCACCGCGGGAGAACGTGCCCTCCACCTCGACGACCCCGGCGGGCAGGAGCGACTTGCCGCGGCCGAGCGCCGCCACCGCGCCGGCGTCGACCCGGAGCTTGCCGCGGGGCTTCATGCCGGAGATCCAGCGCTTGCGGGCCGCGTGCGGATCGCCGTCCGGCACGAACCAGGTGCAGGCCGCGCCGTCGCGCAGCGCCTTCAGCGGCCGCGGCACGGCGCCGAAGGTAATCGCCATGGCACAGCCCGCGCGGGTCGCGACGCGGGCGGCGATGAGCTTGGTCTTCATCCCGCCCTTCGACAGCGCCGAGCCGGTGCCGCCCGCCATCGCCTCGATCTCGGGGGTGATCGCCCCGACGACCTCGAGCCGTCGGGCGGTCGCATCCTCGCGCGGGTTCGCGGTGTAGAGGCCATCGACATCGGAGAGCAGCACGAGCACGTCCGCGCCCGCCATGCTCGCCACCTGCGCCCCCAGCCGGTCGTTGTCGCCGTAACGGATCTCGTCGGTGGCGACGGTGTCGTTCTCGTTGACGATCGGCACCACCCCGAGGTCGAGCAGCGTGCCGAGGGTGCGGCGCGAGTTGAGGTAGCGCCGGCGGCTCTCGCTGTCCTCGAGGGTGACGAGCACCTGCGCCGTGGTGATGCCGTGGGGCGCGAGCACCGTCTCATAGGCGCGCGCCAGCCGGATTTGCCCGACGGCGGCGGCGGCCTGACTCTGCTCGAGTGCCAGCTCGCGCGGCGGCAGGCCGAGGACGCGGCGCCCCAGCGCGATCGAGCCCGACGAGACCAGCACCACCTGCTTGCCCTCGGCGCGCAGCGCCGCGACATCGGCGGCGAGTTCCTCGAGCCAGCCGACCCGGAGCAACCCGGTCTCGGCGTTGACGAGCAGCGCCGAGCCGATCTTCACCACGATCCGCTTCGCCGCGGCAAGGCGGGCGGCGGATTCGACCGCCGCGCTCTGGCTGACGGGCCGTTCGCTGACGGGCTCGCTCAGGGGCGCCATGTGCCGACCTCACGGTCTTCCGCGGCGGCCACGACGCGCGCGGCGTCGATCTCGGCCCGGACGGCCCGGAGCATTTCCTGCACCCCGAGGCCTGTGGCGCCGGAGAGGCGGTGGACGGTGAGCCCGCTCACCTCGGCGAGGATCTCGGCCGCCGCTTCCGCGTCCTCGGGGGAGAGCGCGTCGACCTTGTTCAGCCCGAGCAGCCGCGGCTTCTCGGCCAGCCCCTCGCCGTAGGCCTCGAGTTCGCCGAGGATCACCTCATAGTCCTCGGCCAGCGTCTCGGACGTGCCGTCCACGAGATGGATCAGGACGGCGCAGCGCTCCACGTGGCCGAGGAAGGTGTCACCGAGGCCCCGCCCCTCGCTCGCGCCCTCGATCAGGCCGGGGATGTCGGCGAGGACGAATTCCGTCCCGTCGATCCCGACCACGCCGAGCCCGGGGTGCAGCGTGGTGAAGGGATAATCCGCCACCTTCGGCCGCGCGTTGGTGGTCGCCGCGAGGAACGTCGACTTGCCGGCGTTCGGCAACCCGACGAGGCCGGCGTCGGCAATGAGCTTCAGCCGCAGCCAGAGCGTGCGCTCGACCCCCTCCAGCCCGGGATTGGCGTTGCGCGGCGCCTGATTGGTCGACGTCTTGAAATGCAGGTTGCCCCAGCCGCCGTTGCCACCGCGCGCGAGCAGCACACGTTCTCCGACGCGGGTCAGGTCGGCGACCAGCGTCTCGCCGTCGTCGTCGAGGATCTCGGTCCCCACGGGCACCTTCAGCACCACGTCGTCGGCGGACTTGCCGGTGCGCTGCTTGCCCATGCCGGGCTGACCGTTCTTCGCGAAGAAGTGCTGCTGATAGCGGTAGTCGATGAGCGTGTTGAGCCCGTCGACCGCCTCGGCCCAGACGTCACCGCCCTTGCCGCCGTCGCCGCCGTCCGGCCCGCCGAACTCGACGAACTTCTCGCGGCGAAAGCTGACGCAGCCGCGGCCGCCGGCCCCGGAGCGGATCTCCACCCGCGCGTGGTCGAGAAACTTCATTTTCCGTGTCCCAGAAGGTGACGATAGCGGAAGGTCGGGACCATCGCCATTCGCGCCAGCCCGTGCACCTCGCCCTCGCCTGTGTATTCGAACCCCGCCCGGGTCAGCACCCTGACCGAGGCGGTGTTGTCCTGGATCACTTCGGCGTTCAGCGCGTGCCAGCCGGTCGCCCGCGCCCAGTTGACGACGGCCTCGACCGCCTCGCTCGCGAGGCCGGTGCCCCAGAACGCCGGCGCGAGCCAGTAGTTGATCTCCGCCTCGTCGCCGGCGCCACGCGTCAGCCGCACGACCCCGAGCAGCCCGTTCTCGTCATCGGCCCCGGCGTCGATCGCCCAGACGATGTCCTTCGCGCTCGGCAGCATCGCGCGCTCCACGAAGGCGTCGGCCTGCCCGGGCGGATAGGGGTGCGGGATCGTCGCGGTCATCCACGCGACACGGCGGTCGCTGGCGTAGAGCGAGATCAGCGCGGCGTCACGCCGCCGGAGCGGTCTGAGGCGCAGGCGCGGCGTGACAATCTCGGAAGGACCGAGCCCGGCGAGTGAGGTGGTGCGGATGTCGTCCGACATGGGAAGAAGCCTCGGAGGAACGCAAAAAGGCCGGCGCTGCCGCCGGCCTTTTCGACAAGTCGTTGCCGAAGGGCGTGCAGCGTTACTCCGCGGCCTCGGCCCGCGGAAGCACCGAGATGAACGTCCGTCCCTTGAAGCCGGTGACGAAGCTCACGTTGCCGGTCTCGGTGGCGAAGATCGTGTGGTCGCGGCCCATGCCGACACCGTTGCCCGGCCACCACTTGGTGCCGCGCTGCCGCACCAGGATGTTCCCCGGGATGACCGCCTCGCCACCGAACTTCTTCACGCCGAGCCGCCGGCCCTTGCTGTCGCGGCCGTTCCTGGACGAACCGCCTGCCTTTTTATGTGCCATCTCTCGGACCTCCTCAGAGCGCCGGCGCGGCCACGGCGTCGGCCGGAGCCGCTGCCTCAGCCTTCGTTTCGGCCTTCGCCTTGGCAGCCTTCTTGCCGCCGGCGGAAATGTCGGTGATGCGGACGCGCGTCAGGTACTGACGATGGCCGCGCTTGCGCTGGGACGAGTGCTTGCGGCGGCGCTTCTTGAAGGAGATGACCTTCTCGCCGCGGTACTGCTCCAGCACCTCCGCGGTGACGGTGGCGCCGGCCACGAAGGGCGCGCCCACCTGCACCGCGTCACCGCCGAGCATCAGCACTTCGGAAAACTCGACGGTCTCGCCGGCGTCCGCCGCCAGCTTTTCCACCGTGAGGATCTGGTTCGGGGCGACCCGGTACTGCTTGCCGCCCGTCTTGACTACCGCGAACATCCGCGTTCTTCCTTTTCTCGTCCCGCGTCCTGCGGCCCCGGGGATGCCCGGCGTTTCGCGGAGCCTGTCGCTCCGCGCCTCGAACAGCGCGCTCTGGTTCATGAGCATTGCTTCCACACGCGGATTCCCCGCGCGGGAGCAGGGTATATCGCCAAGACGCCGCCGACTGTCAAGCGGACTCGCGCGGACCTCCTGCGTCAGCACGCCTCGGGCGAGTGTCATCCTCGCGCGGGCGTCATCGCCGACCGGGGGCCGACGCATTGTGCCGCGCCGGCCGAGAAGTTAGGGTCCGCGCCGGCGTTCTGGAGCCGCTGGCATTCTCGAAGGAAATCGGACGTGGCGCAGGAGTTGGTGTTCTGGGGGATCGCGGCGGCCGGGCTCGTGCTCGCGCTCGGCCTCGTCCTCGCGCCGCTCTGGCGCGGCGCGGTGCGGGCCGAGCGTCGGGCGAGCTATGATCTGCAGGTTCACCGCGACCAGTTGCGCGAGGTCGACGCCGATCTCGCCCGCGGTGTCCTGACCCCCGCCGAGGCCGAGGCGAGCCGCGTCGAGATCTCGCGCCGCCTGATCGCCGCCGCCGACGCCGAGGCCCGCGAGGCCGATGCCGCAAGCGCCCCGCGCGGACTGACCCGGCGCGCGGTTCCGGTCCTCGCCCTCTGCGTCGCCCTCATCGGACTTGGCCTCTACGGCTGGCTCGGCGCGCCCGGTCTGCCCGACCAGCCGCTCGCCCAGCGCACCGCCGACGCCGCAGCCGCCCGGGCGAACCGCCCGACCCAGGCCGCAGCCGAAGCGATGGTCGCGGAGCGCACGCCCGCGGAGGCACCCCCCGCGCCGGCCCCGGCGGACGCCGAGCTCATCAGCAAGCTCGAGCAGGTGCTGAAGGACCGTCCCGACGATCTGCAGGGCTACCGGCTCCTCGCCCGCAGCCTCGCCTCGCTCGGCCGCTGGCCGGAAGCGCGTGTGGCGCAGGAGCGCGTGGTGGCACTGCTCGGCGACAAGGCGACCGCGGACGATCTCGTCGATCTCGCCGAGGCACAGGTGCTGGCGACGAACGGCTATGTCTCCCCCGAGGCCGAGGCGGTGCTCGGACGGGCGCTTCGCCTCGCGCCGGATCACCCGGTGGCACGCTACTATTCCGCTCTCGCGCTGCTCGGCGCCGGCCGCGCCGATCTCGCGCTCACGATCTGGCAGCGGCTCGCCGAGCAGGGCCCCGAGGACGCCCCCTGGATGGCACCCACCCGCGCCGGGCTCGCTGAGGCCGCGCGGCAGCTTGGAATGGCCCCGCCCATGCCGGCCCTGCCCGGACCGACCGCTGACGACGTGCGTGCGGCGGAGGACCTCTCCACCGAGGCGCGCCAGTCGATGATCGAGACGATGGTGGCGCAGCTCTCCAGCCGGCTGGCGAGCGAGGGCGGGCCGGCGCCCGACTGGGCGCGGCTCATCCGTTCCCTCACCGTCCTCGGCCGGCACGAACAGGCGACGGCGGTTCTCGCCGAGGCGCGCCGGACCTTCGCGGCCGACGCAACCGGCCTCGCGCTCGTCGACGCGGCCGCGCGTGAGTCCGGCCTGCCCGCGACGACGCCGTGAGCGGATCCGTGGCCGGGAGCGGGCCAACGACAGGGGTGGTGTTCGCCGATCCGGCGGAGTTCGCCGTGGCGCTCGCGCCGGGGCGGGCGCTCATGGGGCTCGACCTCGGGACGAAGACGATCGGCGTCGCGGTCTCCGATACCGCCCGGCACGTGGCAAGCCCGCTCCAGACCGTGCGCCGCACGAAATTCAGCACCGATGCCGCCGCCCTCGCGACGCTGGTCGCCGCTCGGCAGATCGGCGGCATCGTCCTCGGCCTGCCGCGCAACATGGACGGAACCGAGGGGCCGCGGGCGCAGTCGACCCGCGCCTTCGCGCGCAACCTGACCGGGGTCATTCCGCTGCCGGTGACCTTCTGGGACGAGCGGCTTTCCACCGTCGCGGCCGAGCGGGCGCTTCTCGAGGCCGACGCCTCGCGGCGGCGCCGGGCCGAGGTGATCGACCACGTGGCGGCGGGCTTCATCCTGCAGGGACTGCTCGACCGGCTCGCGTGGCTCGACCGGGAGCACCGGAGGCCGGGCGATGAGTGACGAGATCTGGCGGCGCGACGAGATCGAAAGCCCCTGCGTCAAGATCTGCGTGATCGAGCCGGAAACGCGCCTCTGCCTCGGCTGCCACCGCTCCATCGACGAGATCGGCGCATGGTCGGCCATGACGCCCGAGGCCCGGCGCGCGGTGATCGCCGAGCTTCCCGCCCGCGCGGCGCGCGCGAAACCGGTCCGCCGCGGCGGCGCCGCCGGCCGGCGCTCGCGCTAGGCATCGCTGATCAGGAAAACGGCCGCCCGAGAGCGGCCGAGGTATCAAGTGGCGGGCCGGTCTGCGCCGGCCCTGCCCTTCCGGGCCTTCAGGCCCGGATCGTCGCATCGCGGGCCCGAAGGCCTGGACGGCGGGAGGGTCACATCTGGATGCAGGTGTCGGCGTTGTCCTTGGTGCACTCGTCGAGGCCGGTGTAGACCGGATCCTCCACGGCCTCGCCCTTGATGAGCTGGATCATCACGCCGGGCGCCTTGTAGCCCATCTCGAACGGCCGCTGGCCGACGAGCGCGGTGACGAGGCCCTCCTTGGCGATCGCCACTTCATCTCCGATGGTGTCGGCGGCGCCGATCACGAACTCGCCCGACGCGATCTTTTCGGCCAGCGGCCGGAAGAGGTCGCGGTACGGCTGCGGTGCGCCGAAGAGCGGCCAGCCGCCCATGATGCCGAAGGCGTCGAGGTCGGGGTTCGCGGCGAGAATGTCGGTCATCGCCTGCACGCCGCGCGCACCGTCGTCGTTGGTGAAGACCGGGCAGCCCGCCACCTCGGTCCAGCCGCCCGCATCGGCACTGCCGTCGAGGGCGGCGATGCCCTCCTTGCCCGAGAGCGCGTCCCGCATTCCCTGGGCGCGGCGCAGGATGTTGTCCGCCGCGGCGTTGCCCTGGATCGAGCAGATCTTGCCGCCGTCCGGCTTCTTCTCCTTGATGTACTCGCCGATGCGGAAGCCCATCTTGTAGTTGTCGGTGCCGAGATAGGTCTTGCGGAGCCCCGCGTCCTCGGCGCTGAGATCGGCATCGAGGGTCATCACCGGGATCGTCGGGTTGGCCGAGCGAATCGTCTGGGCGATGAGCGGCGCGTTCGACGGCGAGATGGCGATGGCGGCAGTGGTCGGCTTCGAGAGCATGTCCTGCACGATCTGCGCCTCGCCGGCCTCATCGGAAGTGGACGCAGGGCCGGTGTAGAAGCACTCGTACTCGGAGTCGGCGTTCTCGGTGTTCCACTTCTCGCAACCCTGATGGATTGCCTCGAAGAACGGGTTGTCGAGACCCTTCACCACAATCACGACTTGCTGCTTGTCGGCCGAGAGCGCCGGACCGGCACAGATGGCCATCGCCGCTCCGGCGGCGAGCAGGAGAGTTTTCCGCACGGCTTGTCCTCCCAGGATCGCGGAGAGTCTCTTCTCGGACCCTCCTGTCCCGCAGGCTAAGCCCCGGCATTCTGTTCCGTCAACGACTGTCGTCGTTAATCATAATAGCCCATGCGATTGACGCAGGCTTCGCCGATGGGCTATCCGGGAGTCTCGGGAGTTTCGGCCGGAAGAAGCCGTGAAAGGCGCCGTCCCAGCGCGGATGGGGCCCTCCCGCAGGGGGAGGATCAGGGTGGCCGTTCTCGAGCTCACCGACATTTCCAAGCACTTCGGAGCGATTCAGGCGGTAAACGGCGTCTCGCTCTCCATCGAACGCGGTGAGGCCGTGGGCCTGATGGGCGACAACGGCGCGGGAAAGTCCACGCTGGTCAAGATGATCGCCGGGAACTTCCTGCCGAGCTCCGGCACGATCCGCATCGACGGCAAGGAGGTCACGCTCCACAAGCCGGTCGAGGCGCGCCGCCACGGCATCGAGATCGTCCATCAGGACCTCGCGCTCTGCGACAATCTGACCGCCGCGGCCAACGTGTTTCTCGGGCGCGAGCGGCGGCGGCGGATCGGGCCGGTCAGCGTGCTCGATCACGCCGGTATGGCGAAACGGGCGGGCGAGCTGTTCCGGGATCTGAAGTCCGAGACCCGGCCGCGCGATCTCATCAGGCAGATGTCGGGCGGCCAGCGCCAGGCGGTGGCGATCGCGCGCACCATGCTCGCGGACGCCAAGCTCGTGCTGATGGACGAGCCGACGGCGGCGATCAGCGTCCGGCAGGTCGCCGAGGTCCTGAACCACATCAACCACCTGAAGGCGCAGGGCATCTCGGTCGTGCTGATCAGCCACCGCATGCCGGATGTCTTCGAGGTGACCGACCGGATCATCGTGCTGCGCCGCGGCCGCAAGGTTGCCGACAAGCGCACCGAGAACAGCTCGCCCGAAGAGATCACCGGTCTCATCACCGGCGCGATCGAGACGGTCTGAGGAGAGAGCCATGACCGTTTCCCTCGACGACGCGATCGCCCACAAGGAACACACCGCGCTCTCCCGGGTGCTGACGAGCCAGACCTTCTGGGTGCTGCTCGCGGTGCTCGCCGCCTGCGTGTTCCTCTCGTTCGCGACCGACAGCTTCGCGACCTCGAAGAACCTCTTCAACATCACCCGCAACGTCACCTTCACCGCGATCATCGCGCTCGGCATGACGCTCGTCATCATCACCGGGGGGATCGATCTCTCGGTGGGCTCGGTGCTCTGTCTCTGCTCCATGGTGGTCGCGGTGACCATGCACGCGGGCTACAACATCTACATCGGCATCGGCGCGTCGCTGCTCGTGGCCGTGATCGTGGGCGCGTTCAACGGCGTGCTGATCGCCTATTTCGGGTTTCCGCCCTTCGTGGTGACGCTCGGGATGCTGTCGATCGCCCGGAGCCTCGCCATGGTGCTGTCGAACAACACCGTGGTGTTCCAGTTCGGCCCGGACCACGACAAGCTGCTGGCGCTCGGCGGCGGGTCGATGTTCGGGATCGCCAATCCGGTGATCTACATGATCGTGCTGGCGCTCCTGACCGGCTTCGTGCTGCGCTGGACCCGGTTCGGACGCTACGTCTATGCGATCGGCGGCAACGAGAAGGCGGCCCGGCTGACCGGCGTGCCGGTCGAGATGATCAAGGTGGCGGTCTACGTCCTCTCGGCGCTGTCCGCCGGGGTCGCCGGCATCATCCAGACCGGATGGCTCGGCGCGGTGACGACGAACCTCGGGACCGGCATGGAGTTGCAGGTGATCGCTGCGGCGGTGATCGGCGGCGCGAACCTCGAGGGCGGCGTCGGCACGGCCCTCGGGGCGCTGGTCGGCGCGGCGCTGATCGAGATCATCCGCAACTCGCTCGGCCTGCTCGGGATCAACGCCTTCTGGCAGGGCACGTTCATCGGCGGTTTCATCATCGTCGCGGTGGCGTTCGACCGTATCCGGCAGCGGCGCTGAGCCCTGCCCCGGCCGCAGCCGGGCCTCAGATCAGGCCGTGGCTGCGAAACGAAAGCTCCTCGCCCTTTCCGACGATGACGTGGTCGTGCAGGACGACGCCGATCGCCTGACAAGCCACCTCGATCTGCCGGGTCATGGCGATGTCGGCCTGGCTCGGCGTCGGATCGCCCGACGGGTGGTTGTGGACGAGGATGATCGCCGACGCATTGAGCTCGAGCGCCCGCTTCGCCACCTCGCGCGGGTAGACCGGCACATGATCCACGGTGCCCTTGGCCTGCGGCTCGTCCGCGACCAGCACGTTTTTCCTGTCGAGGAACAGGATGCGGAACTGCTCGGTATCACGATAGGCCATGACCGTGCGGCAATAGGTCAGGAGATCGTCCCATGAGGCGAGCGCGCAGCGCTGGATCACCTTTGCACGTGCCATGCGATGAGCGATCGCCTCGACGATGCGAAGTTGCAGCCAGACCCGGAGGCTCGTGCCCTCCACCTGCAACAGGCGATGCTCCGAGGCGGCGACGACGCCGTTGAGATCGCCGAAGGTGGCGAGCAGGGTCTTTGCAAGCGGCTTCACGTCGATGCGGTCGATGGCATTGAACAGCACGAGTTCGAGCAGTTCGTATTCCGGCATCGCCGCGTGGCCGCCGGTGAGGAAACGTTGCCGCAGACGCTCGCGATGCCCCCAATAGTGCGGGCGCGGCGCCGGCGCCTGCCCGGCCGGCAGCCGGGCATAGATGTCGGGCGGCGGCAGGCGCAGCTCCATGTCACTGAGCCCCCGCAGTGCCTCCTCGGAAAAGCCGCTGGGCTCGGTCCTGTCGCTCATGATGGCCTCCGGATGCTGGCCGGACGGGAGGCTGGGGGAAAGCGGTTAAATGCGGATTAAGGCAGAGCGCCGCTCAGGGATTGATCGCCAGCGCGCGATGGACGGCGGGGACGGCGGACGCAGTCTACGCCGGCGGGCCGCAGTTCATGCCCTATCTGAACATCTCCGCCAAGAAATCTGTAATCATGGGATAAACCCAAAAGAAAAGCCGCCACGGCCAGAGGCCGTGGCGGAAGTGGCAGTGCGATTTCCGGATCAGGCGGACAGGCAGCATCCGCGCGGTCGCACCGCAGGCAGGCAGTCATTCAGGCGGGTGGTCCTGCCGCTCAGTCCGCCGTCTGGGGGGAGTAGAGCGGGAACCCAATCGTGAACTCAAATACAATTCAGGCGCGTGATGGAACCAATCGACGACTGTGGCAGGCGCGCCGCAGTGTGGCTGATCACATCAGCGCAGGCAGGCAGAAGCCCGCAAGGATCGTCACGCAAAGCGCGGCAAGACCGAGGGAATCGCGCACCAGGATCTCCGGATCGGCACGGAGCATGCGGCGGGCAGCGTCGAGCATCGTTCGTCCTCCTTGTGTTCCCTTATGTTCCGTTAATGTTCTCTGATTCTTCCCCTTGAGTCAAGGAAAGACGCCGTCTTGCGATCGTATGGGGGCGCCTCTATGGTGGCTCACCGCGGCCCGCTGTGGCCGCTCGAACAGGCCCGTGCGCAAGCACCGGCCTGTTCTCTTGCTATCTGGTGGCCGGGAGATCGGCCGCGACGGAGGACGGGATGGAAAAGATTCCCCTGACGGCCCGGGGCTTCGCAAAGCTCGACGCAGAGCTGAAGAAGCTGAAGTCCGTGGAGCGGCCGGCGATCATCGCGGCCATCGCCGAGGCGCGCGAACATGGCGACCTGAGCGAGAATGCCGAGTATCATTCGGCGCGCGAGAAGCAGAGTTTCATCGAGGGCCGGATCAAGGAGCTTGAGAACATCGTCGGCCGGTCCGAGGTGATCGACCCGAGCCGGCTCTCCGGTGCGATCAAGTTCGGCGCCACGGTGGTGCTGGTGGACGAGGACACCGACGAGGAAAAGACCTACCAGATCGTCGGCGAGCAGGAGGCCTCGATCGAGGAGGGCCTGCTCAACCTCAGGTCTCCCCTCGCCCGGGCGTTGATCGGCAAGGAAGAGGGCGAGAGCGTCGAGGTTCGGACGCCGGGCGGTGTCCGGTCCTACGAGATCCGGGCGGTCAACTTCGTCTGAGGCATTGAGCGACATGTGAGGCGGGGCGACATGGCGATCGGGGCAATTTTCAGCCGGCTCACACGGGGGGCACGCCGGTGGGCTGCGGCCGCGAGCCTGGTCTGGGTCGTGGTGGTGCTCGCCTACGGCATCGGCTTCCTGTCGGTGGCATCGGCGACCGAGACACGCGGCACGCTGTTTCTCGACGCGATGTTCTTCCTCATGGCGCTGGTTCTGCCGCTCGGGCTGATCTGGCTAGCCGCCTGGCTCGCGGAGGAGCTGAGGCGGCAGCGGGAGATCGTCACCGCGCTGGCCGAGGTGACGGCGCCGCTCGTCGCCGCGCTCGACGAAACCCGCGCAAGCCTCGCGCACCATGCCTCGCCCGAGGCGATCGCCCGGGCCGTGGGCTCGGCGGTCGGCGAGGCGGTGGCCGGGGCGCGGCCGGCCGATATGTCCCGGCCCCTGGGCGACCTCGTGGCCGGTCAGGCGCGGCTCGAGGCGGTGCTGGCCCGGCTGGCGGCGCCCGCCGGTGCTCCCGAGGCACGGCGAGAGCCCGCAGCCGCTGCCACCCCTGCCCCTGCCACTCCTTCCACCCCCGCTGCGCAGACCGCGCCCGACGGGGCGACGCCGGCCTTCACCTGGGAACAGCTGGTGCGCGCGCTCGACTTCCCCCGCGATGCCGGTGACCGCGAAGGCTTCCGGGCGCTCAAGGCGGCGCAGCAGCAGCCGAAGCTCGGCGAAACGCTGCAGGCGGCGGAGGACGTGCTGAACCTCCTGTCGCAGGAGGGCATCTTCGTCGACGAGCTGACCCTCGACGAAGTGGAGCCGAGTTCCTGGCGGCGGTTCATGGCCGGGGTGCGCGGCGCCAAGGTGGCCTCGATCGGCGGCATCACCGACCCGCAGGCGCTCGAGGTCGCGGGTCGCCTGCTGAAGCAGGACGCGGTGTTCCGCGACACGGCGATGTTCTTCCTGCGCCGGTTCGAGCGGGTGCTGGCGAACTATGCCAAGGACGCGGACGACCACGAACTGGTCGCCCTGGCCGGCACGCGCTCGGGCCGGGCCTTCATGATCCTCTCCCGATCCAGCGGCATCTTCGCCTAGCGGCGGCGCCGCCGGCCTTCGCCGCCCGTGTTGAACGACACCTCCGGCAGCGGCGGGAGGTGGGGGAACGCGGCCGTCGCGTGCGGGATGGCGTTCGCGGCGACGAAGTGCTCCTGAAAGCGCGGCTCGATCGCGGTCTCGACCTTGTGGATCGAGCCGACCAGCGCCTCGACCTCGCGGCGGGCGGCGACGTTCAGCAGCGCGATGCGCGCGCCGGTGCCGGCGGCATTGCCGGCGGAGGTGACGCGGGCAAGGTCGCAGTCGGGGATCATGCCGAGCACCATGGCGTGCCGGGGCGAGATATGCGCCCCGAAGGCTCCGGCGAGAACGACGCGGTCAACGGTGTCGGTGCCGAACTGATCCATGAGGAGCCGCGCCCCGGCGTAGAGTGCCGACTTCGCGAGCTGGATGGCGCGCACGTCGCCCTGGGTCACGAGGATGTCGCCGTGGAGCCGGTAGGCGTGGGTACGACCCTGCGCGACCATGCGGGGCGAGCCCGTCGCCTCGGCGGAGCCGATGAGGCCCGAGGCGTCGACGAGGCCCGCGAGGCGCATCTCGGCGATCACCTCGATGATGCCCGAGCCGCAGATGCCGGTGATCGCGGTGTCGGGCGGGAAGTCCGGGTCGTCGGACCATGCGTCGGTGCCGATGACGCGGAAGCGGGGCTCGCGCGTGACCGGATCGATCTCGACTCGCTCGATGGCGCCGGGGGCGGCGCGCTGGCCGGAGGAGATCTGCGCGCCCTCGAACGCCGGGCCGGTGGGCGAGGAGCACGCGAGGACGCGGGCGCGATTGCCAAGGAAGATCTCGGCGTTGGTGCCCACATCGACGACGAGCATCAGGTCGTCGGAGAGTTGCGGGCTCTCGGAGAGAGCGACGGCGGCCGCATCGGCGCCGACGTGGCCGGCGATGCAGGGCAGGAAGTAGAGCCGGGCGTCCGGGTGGAGCGTGAGGTCTATCTCCTCGGCCCAGAGGTGCAGCGCGTCGGCGGTGGCGAGCGCGAAGGGCGCCTGGCCGAGTTCGACCGGGTCGATGCCGAGGACGAGGTGGTGCATGACCGGGTTGCCGACGATGACCGCCTCGAAGATGAGCGCGCGCTCGATGCCGGCCTCCGCCGCCGCCTGCCCGGCAAGGGTGTTCAGGGCCTCCCGGACGGCCTTCGTCATCTCGGCGGCACCGTTCGGGTTCAGCATGGCGTAGCTGACGCGCGACATCAGGTCTTCGCCGAAGCGGATCTGCGGGTTCATCAGGCCGACGGAGGCCCGGACTTCACCGGTGGCGAGGTCGCAGAGATGGCCCGCGATGGTGGTGGAGCCCACGTCGATGGCGAGGCCGTAGATGCCGCCGTCGTAGTAGCCGGGCCAGACGTGGAGGATGCGGGCCTCGGGGCCGTCGCGGTGGACGGCGACGGTCACCTTCCAGTCGCCCTTGCGCAGGGCGGGTTGCAGCATCTGGAGGGTGCGGAGATCGCCCTTGGCGTCGGGGATGCCCCATTGCTCGGCAAGGGCGCGCTCCAGGCGTTGCAGGTCGCCCGAGGGCTCCTGCATGTCGGGCTCGCGGACCTCGACGTAGTGGAGCCGGGTGGCGGGGTCCATGGTGATGGCGCGGGCCTCGGCGCGCTTGCGGACGACCTGCCGGTGGACCTGGCTCTCCGGGGGGACGTCGATGATCGCGTCGGCGAGGATCTCGGCCTGACAGCCGAGCCGGCGGCCGGGGGCGAGGCCGCGGATGCGGTCGTAACGGTCCTCGACGGCGTTGCGGGGCGAGAGGGCGGCCTCGGTGGTGGTGAGCCCGTGCTTGGGGAAGGCGCCGAAGGCCGGGGCGACCTGGCATCGGGAGCAGATGCCCCGGCCGCCGCAGACCGAGTCGAGATCGACGCCGAGGGCCCGGGCGGCGGCAAGGACGGTGGTGCCGGGTGCGACGCGGCCGCGCTGGCCCGAGGGGGTGAAGATGACGAAGGGATCGGTCATGGGCACCCGCCGCGCGCCTGTTGCGCTATGATATCAAGTGACTGATTGCGCTTGGACTTCACCGCCGCGTCAACCGGCTCTTCATGAAGACGAACGCGCGCTCCCTGCCCCGTCATCCCGCGAGGGCCGCCAGCCGCGCGGCGAGACCGTCGCCCGCCACCCGCAGGCGCTTCACCCGGGCGCGCTCGCCCGCGATGAGCGTCACGGCGGAGCGCGGCACGGCAAGGGACTTCGCGAGGAACGCCACGAGCGCGTCGTTCGCCGCCCCCTCGACCGGCGGCGCCGCGACGCGGACCTTGAGAACCGGGTGGCCGTCCCAGTCGGCGATCCCCTCGACCTTCGCCGCCCCGCCGCGCGGGGTCAGTCGCACGGCAAGCTCGACGCCGTCCGAAGTCTCGCGCCAGGGCAGACCGTCGCTCATCCCCGGCGTCTCCGGCCCTCGCGGCGGCCGCGGGCGCCGGGTTCGGTTTCGCCTTCGGCCAGCGGCGGCTTGTTGGCGGCGATCCACGCGGATCCCCACGGGTCGGCGTTGATGAGCAGGTTCGCGGCGCGGATCGCCTCCATCTCCTGCGGGCGGACCGGGTTCATGATGGCGGAGGTCATGCCCGAGGCGATTGCCATGGGCAGGAAGGCGGCGTTGATGCCATGGCGGTTCGGCAGGCCGAAGGAAATGTTCGAGGCGCCGCAGGTGGTGTTGACGCCAAGCTCCTCGCGCAGGCGCCGCACGAGGGCGAAGACCTGCAACCCGGCGGTCGCCATGGCGCCGACCGGCATCACCAGCGGATCGACGATAATGTCATGCGCCGGAATGCCGAAGTCGGCGGCGCGCTCGACGATCTTCTTCGCCACCGCGAAGCGCACGTCCGGATCCTCGGAGATGCCGGTGTCGTCGTTGGAAATCGCCACCACGGGGACGTTGTATTTCTTCACCAGCGGCAGGACGCGCTCCAGCCGTTCCTCCTCGCCGGTGACGGAGTTGAGGAGCGGCCGACCGTGGGCGGCCTCGAGGCCGGCCTCAAGGGCGCCCGGGACACTCGAGTCGATGGAAAGCGGAACATCGACAAGAGCTTGCACGAGGTCGATCATCTGCCGCATCAGCGGCGGTTCGGTCTCGTTCGGGTTGGGGTTGGAGTTGTAGACCACGCCCGCGTTCACATCGAGCATGGTGGCGCCGCAGGCGACCTGTTCGAGGGCGTCCTTCTCGACGGTGGAGAAGTCGCCGGCCTCGAGCTCGGCGGCGAGCTTCTTGCGGCCGGTGGGGTTGATGCGTTCGCCGATCACGCAGAACGGCTGATCGAAGCCGATGACGACAGTCCGGGTGCGGGATTCGACGACGGTGCGGGTCATGGTGTGAGCGTCTCGAGGTAGGCCCAGAGGGCGGGGGCGGTGAAGTCGGGGATCGCCTCGTGGGCGCCCGCACCGGTCAGCTCGTCACGGGTGAGGCCGGACATGATGCCGAAGACGTGGGCGCCCGAGGCGCGGGCGGCGCGCAGGCCGGAGCGGGAGTCCTCGAAGGCGACCGAGCGCGACGGCGTGACGCCGAGGCGGCGCATCGCCTCCTGGTAGGGGTCGGGGTAGGGTTTTGCCCGGGCGCACTCGTCGCCGAGGATGACGGTCGGCAGGCGGTGCGCGAGGCTGGTCGCCGCGAGCATTGCGGCGGCGTTGTCGCGCGGCGCGTTGGTGACGACCGCGACGCCCGCGTCCTGTGCCTCGGCCCAGTCGAGGAGTTCGTGGATGCCGGGGATCGGGTCGACGCTGTCGGCGAGGCGCTCGCGGAACATCGCTTCCTTGCGGTCGAGGATGCTGATGTCCTCGCCCGGGAACATCCGCTCCAGCAGGTCGGGGTTGTGCAGGCCCATGATCGAGGTGCGGTATTCCTCGATCGTAAGCTCCCGCCCGCGCTCGGCGAGAAGGTCGGCGAAGGCGGCGTGGTGCAGGGGGTCGCTGTCGACGAGGGTGCCGTCGAGGTCGAAGAGCAGGGCGATGCGGGTCAAGCGTGGTCCTCCTGCTTGCCGTGGCGCGCGCGAAGGGCGGCGCCGGGGCTGTCGCGACGATCTAGCCGGAGGTCCGGGGGGCTGGGAAGCCGGATCAGGCCCGGCGGCGGGCGGCGGGGCGGGCGTTCGACACCCAGTCGGTGGTGGCGCCGATGCCGCCGAGCGGGAAGAAGTGCACGCGCTCGACCGGGAAATCCGGGTTCGCCGCCTTGTGGCGGGCGAGGTCCGCGAGGATCTCGGCGGGCTCGAACGGCAGCATCAGCTTCGTGAGGTCGGCGGCGCGGCGCTGGAGCACGCGCAGCGACGGACCGACGCCGCACATCATGGCGTACTTCAGCATGGTCTGGAGCTTCGCCGGGCCGGCGATGCCGATGTGGACGGGGAGCGTCAGGCCCGCGGCCCGCATCCGGTCGGTCCAGTCGATGATCGGCGCGGCCTCGAAGGCGAACTGGGTGACGATCGCCATGCGGGCGTCCGTCTCGCGCTGGAAGGCGTCCTTGCGGGCGAGCGCCGCCATGACGTTCGCCTCGCCGCCGTTGGGGTCGATGTCGCGGTTGCCTTCCGGGTGGCCGGCGACGTGCAGGCGGGTGAAGCCGGCGCGGTCGAAGAGGCCGGTCTCGAGGAGTTGCATCGCCTCGTGGAACGCGCCCGAGGGCCGGTCCATGCCGCCGGCGAGCACGAGCGCCCGGGTGACGCCCACGTCGGCATAGGCGGCGATGCGGCGCGCGAGCTCGGCCCGGTCGGCGATGCCGCGGGCCGGGAAGTGCGGCATGACGGCGAAGCCCTCGTCCGTCAGGCGGCGGGCGGTGGCGAGCATGTCCGCCATCGGCGTGCCGTCGATGTGGGCGAGATAGACGCGGGTCCCGGCGGGCAGGATCGCGCGGAAGTCGGCGATCTGCGACGCGGTGCGCGGCATGACCTCGATGGAGAAGTCCTCGATGAAGCCCGCCACGGCCAGCGGCGCGGCGGGCGCAGGTTTCCGGCGGACGAAATCGAGAATGCTCGCCATCGAGAACTCCGAAGCGGTGTGTCAGGTGCGGGGCGTGGCCCAGCCGTCGTTCTGGATCAGGGCCTTGATCACGTCCTGACTAAACTCTGCTTCGAGCCGGTCCGCTTCGCCGGAAGCGACATCTGCCGCGTCACCTTCGACAAGGTAGGGCTCTCCCTTGCGCCATTCGGCGAGGTAGGCATCCGAGTCGCTGGCGCCCGCGCGCATGGCGCAGCGGTCGATGGCGGTCTCGAAGCGCTCGGTCAGCGGCACCTTCGCGGCGCGCCGGCCAGCGCCGACAATGACTTGCGCGGGTATGTCGCGCCAGTAGACGATGGTTACCTCGGGCATCCCACCCCTCCCCGGTCGGTGTCCCGGCAGGCGCCGGGGCGTCCCGAGTTAGGCGTTGCCGGAGGCGAATTCCAGATGTATTCTTCGAGCCGCAAACTTCATTGTCGGTATGGACCGGTGCACATGGCGAACACGAGCAAGGCTCTTCCGAGCCTGTCTTTCGAATTCTTTCCTCCGCATACTCCCGAGGGCAGCCTGAGGCTGTGGCGATCCGTCGAGCGGCTGGCGCCGCTGGCGCCGCAATATGTGTCGGTGACCTATGGTGCAGGCGGCACCACGCGGGACCGCACCAACGTCGCGATCCAGACGATCATCGAGCGGGCGCGGCTCAATGTCGCGGGGCATCTCACCTGTGTCGGCGCGACGCGGGAGGAGACGCTGGACGTGGCGCGGGGCTACGCGCGGATGGGCGTGCGACGCATCGTGGCGCTTCGGGGCGATCCGCCCAAGGGCGAGACGACGTTCACGCCGCATCCCGATGGCTTCGCGTCCGCGGCGGAGCTCGTCGAGGGACTGAAGACGGTCGGCGACTTCGAGATCGCGGTTGGCGCCTACCCGGAGGCGCATCCCGAGGCGGTGAGCCTGTCGGCGGACATCGACAATCTCAAGCGCAAGATCGACGCCGGCGGGTCGGCGGCGATCACCCAGTTCTTCTTCGACAACGACGTCTTCCTGCGCTTCCGCGACGCCTGCGCGCGGGCGGGGATTTCGGCGCCGATCGTGCCGGGCATCCTGCCGGTGGAGAATTTCGGCAAGATGCTGAACTTCGCCGCGCGCTGTGGCGCTTCGGTGCCGGGCTGGATGCACAAGGCCTTCGGCAACGCCGAGACGCCGGAGGCTGCGTATCTGCTGTCGGTCGCGATCGCGTCGGAGCAGTGCACCGGGCTCGCGGCCGAGGGGGTCGGGCATCTGCATCTCTACACGCTGAACAATCCCGATCTCGCCTATGACGTCTGCCGGGCGATCGGCTATGTCGCGGCACCGCTCGCGGTCGCGGAGAGCGGCGCGGCCTGAGCGCCGCGGGCGCCCGGGGGGCGCTGGCGGGTGGCACCCGGTCGCGGGCTGGCCTAAGGTCGGCGCCGCGAGACGGGGATGCCGATGGACGAAGCGGTTTACGATCATGTGGCCGGTCAGCCGGGGAGCCGGGTGCTGCTCCTCTGCGACCATGCGAGCAACGCGGTGCCCTCGCTCATCGAGGGCGGGCTCGGGTTGTCCGAGGCCGAGATGGGCCGGCACATTGCCTATGACATCGGCGCGCGCGGCCTGACGCTCGGGCTCGCCCGGCGGCTCGGCGCGGAGGCGCTGCTCACCCGGTTCTCGCGGCTGGTGATCGACCCGAACCGGGGCGAGGACGACCCGACGCTGGTGATGCGGCTCTACGACGGCACGGTGGTGCCCGGGAACCGCCATCCCACGGCGGCGGAGGTGGAGCGGCGACTGACGCGGCTGCACCGGCCCTATCATGACGCGGTCGATGCCGCCCTCGACCGGGTGATCGCGGGCGGGCAAACCCCGGCGATCGTCTCGATCCACTCCTTTACCCCGCAGCTCAAGGGCCGGCCGCCGCGGCCCTGGCAGGTCGGCATCCTCTGGCACCGGGACGGGCGGCTGGCGCGGCCGCTGATGGCGAGGCTCAGGGCCGAGGGGCTTTGCGTCGGGGACAATGAGCCCTATTCCGGCGAGCTCGAGGGCGACACGCTGAGCCGGCATGGAACCAAGCGCGAGTTGCCCCATGTGCTGATCGAGGTCCGGCAGGACCTGATCGCGACGCCCGAGGGCGAAGAGGCCTGGGCGGCGCGGCTGGCGCCGGTCATTGGCGAGGTGATTGCGGAGGCGGGACCATGAGCGACAAGACCGAGGCGGAGCTGCGGACCGAGCTGGAGGCGGCGGCGTTCCGGGCGCTGCGCGACCATCTGCGAACGCACCCGGAGGTGCAGAACATCGACCTGATGGAGCTGGCCGGGTTCTGCCGCAACTGCCTGTCGCGCTGGTATCAGGAAGCGGCGGCGGAGCGCGGCGTCGGGATCGACAAGGCCGAGGCGCGCGAGATCGTGTACGGCATGCCCTATGACGAGTGGGTGGCGCGCCATCAGGAGGGGCCGAAGCGGTCGCTGCCGCCGGCGAGCGCTTGAGGCAGACGAGCTTCAGCGTCACCACAGCCGGCGCCGGGCTGGTCGAGATCACCGACGAGGTGGCGGACTGGGTGAGCGAGGGTGGCGAGGACGGGCTGCTGACCCTCTTCGTGCGGCACACGTCGTGCTCGCTCATCATTCAGGAGAACGCCGACCCCTCGGCGCGGCGCGACCTCGAGACCTTCCTCGCGCGGCTGGTGCCGCCTGCGGACGATCCGTCGCAGCGCTGGATGACGCACCGGAGCGAGGGGCCGGACGACATGCCCGCGCACATCAAGGCCGCGCTCCTGCCCGTGGCGCTGACGATACCGGTGGCGGCGGGGCGGATGCTGCTTGGCACCTGGCAGGGGCTCTGGCTCTGGGAGCATCGGAGCCGGCCGCATCGGCGCAGCATTGTGGCGCACCTCGGCTGAGGCGCGCCACGCAGTCTCGAATCTTCAGGGAGAGGCTGGCGCCGGGGCGCCAGCGGCAGGCCGCGCTCAGTTGCGCGGCAGCAGGTTCGGCAGCGGCTTTGCCGGCGCGGCCGGGGCCGAGCGGTCGGCGGGCGCGGCACCTGCCGGCGACGGCGGGGTTTCGAGCGAGTCGAACGCGGCGGTGAAGCCCTTGAGCGACACCGCGAGGCTGACGGGCTCCTCGGGGCGGTTCACGGAAACCAGCGAGAGCGTGACGGAGTTGCCGCGCTTCAGCGAGTCGATCGACTGCTGCGACAGGCCGAAGCGGGAGAAGCAGCCGACCTGGCTGCACCACGCGAACGGATAGGACCGCTTCTCGCCGCCATCGACCTGCAGGACGACGCCGGTGGTGAGCAGCGTGCCGAGCGGGCTCACGACGGTGGCGCCAGCGGCGGCCTCGGCGGAGGCCGGGAGCTTCAGAAGGCTCACCTCGGCGACCGGATTCTTGTCCTGATCGAGCGCGAGCTGGTAGAGGAAGCAGTCGTTGCCCTCCGGCGCGCAGCGCACCTGCCAGTCACCGAACGTCTCCTTGACGATCTCCATCGGCTCCTGCTGCGCGGGGTTGCCCGCGGCGGCATCGGGCGCCGGTGCTCCGGGAGCGGCCGGAGCGGTGGCCTCGGGCGTCTCAGGGGCCGCCGGCGTCGTCGGGGACGCGGGCGTTGCGCCGGGCGCGGGCGTTGCGGGCGCCTCGGCGGCCGGGGCGGGCGCTTCCTGCGCGAAGGCGGGCACCATGACCGTGAGGGCTAGCGCGCTCAGGGCTATTCCGGCCGAAGCGGCAATCAGGTGAGGGCGGAGGATCTGCATCGGCTGCTCGCATCCTTCTCTGTGCGTGGGGGCCGGAGTTGCATTCCCGGCGGCGCGTGTCAACGGCCCGGGGCCGGACTGGTGAGGAAGTGAACTTTGGTCGGTAGTCTTGAGAATGCGTAAAAGGGGCGCCGGGGGGCACCCCTCTTCCCGCTTCTGCGGCTTCCCTGTCGGACTGGCCCGCGAAATGGCCAAACGAACTGGACGGACGCTACGCCCGCGATGCAATCCGCGTCAAGCGGGGCTGCCAAGTGCCGCGCGTAAAATAAGAATGCGGGTGGGAAAAGGCCGCGGAGCCGAGGCTCCGCGGCAAGTCTCACCGAGGAAAGACGCGCCATGCCGACCGCAGGAGAGCAGACACCCGCGACAGGGCGTGTCGTTGCACTCTTGGGGACAATCATTAATATCCCGTCGATTTCGGAGCATGCGGGGACGCGACCAATGGCCGACGACGGCATTCTGGTGGGAGGCGGCGGCAAGGACTATGCCGAGCCGAAAGACCTCCTCCTCCGCTACGGCAACCGGCACGGGCTGGTGACCGGCGCGACGGGCACCGGCAAGACGGTGACCTTGCAGATACTGGCCGAGGGCCTGTCGGCCGCCGGGGTGCCGGTGGTGATCCAGGACGTCAAGGGTGATATCTCCGGGCTCTCCCGGCCCGGCGATCCGAACGGCAAGGCCGACGAGGCGCTGCACAAGCGGGCGGCGCAGATCGGCATGACCGATTTCGCGTACAGGCAGTACCCGGTGGTGTTCTGGGATCTGTTCGGCAAGGACGGCCATCCGGTGCGCGCCACGGTGAGCGAGATGGGGCCGCTGCTTCTCGCCCGGATGATGGAGCTTTCCGAGGCTCAGGAGGGGGTGCTCAACATCGCCTTCCGGGTTGCCGATGACCAGGGCCTGCTGCTGCTCGACCTGAAGGATCTGCAGGCTCTGCTGATCTGGCTGTCGGAGAATGCGGCGACGGTCGGCAAGACCTATGGCAACATCGCCGCCGCCTCGGTCGGGGCGATCCAGCGGGCGCTGCTGGTGCTGGAGAACCAGGGGGCGGCGGCCTTCCTCGGAGAGCCGGCGCTGGAGCTGAAGGACCTGATCGCGACCGACGGCGGCATGGGGCGGATCAACGTCCTGATGTCGGACAAGCTGATGCAGTCGCCCCGGCTCTACGCGATGTTCCTGCTCTGGCTCATGTCGGAGCTGTTCGAGCAGCTGCCGGAGGTGGGCGACCCGGACAAGCCGGTGCTGGTCTTCTTCTTCGACGAGGCGCACCTGCTCTTCAACGATTCGCCCAAGGCGTTGGTGGACAAGGTGGTGCAGGTGGTCCGCCTCATCCGCTCGAAAGGGGTGGGCGTCTATTTCTGCACCCAGAATCCGGACGACGTGCCGGGCGACGTGCTGGCGCAGCTCGGCAACCGGGTGCAGCACGCGCTGCGCGCGTTCACGCCGCGCGACGCGAAGGCGCTGAAGCAGGCGGCAGAGACGTTCCGGCCGAACCCGGAGTTCGACACCGAGACGGCGATCCGCGAGGTCGGCACCGGTGAGGCCGTGGTGTCGCTGCTCGAGGCCAAGGGCGTGCCGGCGATGGTGAGCCGCACGCTGATCCGCCCGCCCGAGTCGCGCATGGGCGCGATCAGCGCGGCGGAGCGGGCCGAGACGGTGGCCGGCTCGCCGGTCGCGGGCAAGTACGACACGGTGGTGGATCGCGAGTCGGCGCAGGAGCTGCTGGCGGCGCGGGCGGAGAAGGCGGCGAAGGAAGCCGCCATGGCCGAGGACATGCTGAAGCAGGCGAGCGCGCGCGATGCCGAGCTGAAGCAGGCGCGCCGCTATGAGCCGGCGCGGCGCACCAGCACGCGCGAGGAGCCGTCGCTGACCTCGGTGATCACCCGGGCGGCGGTGAAGCAGCTCTCGACACGGCAGGGTCAGGCGCTGGTCCGGGGCATCCTCGGGAGCCTCTTCAAGGGGCGCTGAGCGCGCCCCCTGCCCTATTCGTCGCCGGGGCGGGACGCTCGAGCCTCCCGCCCTATTCGTCGCCGGGAACGCCGTAGCTCGGGGCCACGCGCGGATCGAGGGCGCGGGTGACGTAGGCGTCGAGCTGTGGCTCGTAGAGCCGCCAGAGGCTGGCGAGTTCCGCCACCGGATCGCCTTCGGTCCAGTCGATGCGCAGGTCGGCGACGGGCCAGGCGACGTCCCGCACCAGTTTCATGCCGATCGAGTGGATGGGCCCGGCCTCGCCGCCGGCGTCGAGGCCGGCCTGCATCGCGGTGATGAGGCGGTCGCCGAGATGGCCGCTCGAGGCGGTGAAGGCCGCGGCCATGGCGGCGGGGACGCCGCTGTCGGCGAGCAGGTTGCCGCCGCAGGCGACATCGGGGCCGTTCGCCTCGGCAAAGGTGCCAAGCGCGTTCGGGCCGGAGTGGATGGCGCTCATGCCGGTGGCGTCGACCACGAGGATCTGGCGGTAGTCGGCGTGGGGCGCGGTGCGGCGGATGATCGCGACGGCCTCGGCGGCGCTGGCGCCGGACTGCATCAGGTCGAGGGCGCGGGGGCCGAGGGTCGGGTCGGTGATGTTCTGGCTCGCCACGGCACCGACGCCGGCGCGGGCATAGGCGCAGCGCGCGGCGACCGCGGGCGACGAGGACGCGACGGCGACGCCGAACATGCCGGTCTCGCGGCAGCGGGCGACGAGGGAGAAGGTCATCGGGCGGGGCCTCCGGGATGGGATGGTGATTTCAGGGTCGGCCGGGTGGGAGAATGCAGGAACCCGCCGCACCGGGTGGCGCGACGGGTCTCTGCGACCGAAGCGGGCGCAGGCCCGCGAGTCCCGGCCCGGGAAGCCGAAGCACCGCTTCTGCCGGGCCGTGGGCGCGGAGCGCGGGACGCGCGGCGGCCGACAGGGGTGAAGAAGATGTCTGCGGGAGCGTGCCAATCCGGCCGCGGCTGTCCCGGCGGGCGCGCCTGCGCGCCTGCCCCCGGGAGGACCAGTCGCGCACGGATTTGTCCCGGGACAAATCCGTCTTGCGGCACCGTCACGATCAGTGCCGGACCCGGGGATTGCTGCACGGTCGACCGGCCTGCCAGCCTCATGCGTCGGGGATGACCGCCGTTGCATCGATCTCCACCAGCCAATCCGGGCGGGCGAGCGCAGTCACGACCACGCCGGTCGAGACCGGATGCACGCCGCGGATGTACTCGCCCATTGTGCGGTAGACGGCTTCACGGTGGCGCACGTCGGTCAGGTAGACCACGACCTTGCAGAGGTGTTCCATCTGGCCGCCGGACTCCTCGATGAGCTGGCGGATGTTCTGCATGACCTTGTGGGTCTGCTCGACCGGGTCATGGCTCTCGATGTTCTTCGCGGTGTCGAGATCCTGCGGGCACTGGCCGCGCAGGAAGATCGTGGTGCCCCGCGCGACCACCGCCTGGCAGAGGTCGTTGTCGAGGTTCTGCTCGGGGTAGGTCTCGCGGGTGTTGAACTTGCGGATGCGGCTGTGAGCCATCGGGGAGGTTCCTTGATCAGGCGGTTTCGGCGGACGTGCCGCTCGCGTCGGCCTCTGACGGGGCGCGGTAGGCACGATAGCTACGCTGGATGGCGATGTGGTCGGCGACGAAACGCGCGTCGTGCCAGACGCCCCAGATGAAGGACGAGCCACGGCGTGACAGCCACGGCAGGCCGAGGAAATAGACCCCGGGCTCGGACGAGACGCCGCGCTGGTGCTGTGGCTTGCCGGTTTCGTCGAAGGCGTCGACGTTCAGCCAGCCGAAGTCGAGACCGTAGCCTGTCGCCCAGACGATCGAGGTGATGCCTTCCTTCGCGAGGTCGAGCTCGAGGACCGGGTTCGTGACGCACTCGGGGTCGGGCAGGACGATACGGGCCTCGGGCTCCTCGGGCAGGTCGGCGCCGTTGCGCGCCACCCAGGCGTCGGCCTCGTCGAGGACCGAGAGATAGTTCTCGTCACCGCTCGCGAGGTTCTCCGCGAGGCCGGGCTCAATCGCCAGCACGCCGTCCGCGAAGCCCTTCGCCTTGCCGACGAGCGTCGCGCCCTGCGCCGCGAGGCGGCGGAAGTCGACCGTCTGGCCGCCGTGGGCGCCGGAGACCGCGAAGGTCACGTGCTTGTTCGAGGACGGCCCCTCGAGGTCCCATTTGTTGAGCACGCCGAGCCACCAGACGTTGTCACGGCCGCGGTAGCGGCGCGGCGGGCGGTCGTGCGGGCCGATGGCGATGAAGACCCGGCGGCCGGCTTCGAGCAGTTCCTCGGCGATCTGCGCACCCGAGGCCCCTGCCCCGACGACGAGCACCGCGCCCTCGGGAAGCTGGGCGGGGTTGCGGTAGTCGGCGGAATGCATCTGGACGATGCCAGCGCTGTCGGGGACGACCTTCGGAAAGACCGGGCGCTGGAACGGGCCGGTGGCGGCGACGACGCTCTGCGCCTCGATGACGCCCTCCGAGGTCTCGACCCGGAAGCCCGGGCGGCCGTCGAGCCGGCGGACCTCGCGCACCTCGACACCGCAGCGGATCGGCGCGGAGATCTGTTCGGCGTAGGCCTCGAAGTAGTCGGCCACCGCCTCCTTGCCGACGAATTCCTCCTGATCCCCCTCGAAGTCGCGGCCCGGGAAGCGGTCGTGCCACGCCGGGCCATTCGCCACGAGCGAGTCCCAACGGCCGCTGCGCCACTTCTCGGCGATGCGGGCCCGCTCGAGGACGAGGTGCGGGATATCCTGGCGCGAGAGATGCTCGCTCATGGCGATTCCGGCCTGGCCGGCCCCCACCACGAGCACCTCCACCTTTTCAACGGACATATGAATTTCCTCTGCAATCGGAGTCGGCGGAACCGCCGTCAGGAGAGACAATCGCTCGGATCGGGCTTCGGATAAACTATCAAATCTCGTTGGTCTGATTCGGATTATCCGAAGCCTTCGCTCGAATTGATAGACGTAGATCAGAATAAGATTGACGCCTATCATTGGCTGATCCACCCTCTGGCGCAGGGAGGACGGGCGTGACCATACGCAAACCGACGCTGCACGACGTGGCGCGGACAGCGGGGCTCAGCTACGCGACGGTCGATCGCGTCCTGAACGGGCGCGGCGGCGTGGCGCAGAAGTCGGTCCAGCGCGTCCGGCAGGCGGTCGATCTTCTGGGCTATCAGCGCGACGAGCTGGCGGCGATGCTGTCGCGCCGGCGCAGCTATCGCTTCCGCTTTCACCTTCCGGCCGGGGACCATGGCTTTTACCGCGCGCTGCGGGCGGCGGTCGATGCCGAGGCGCTGGCGCGGCGTGGCGAGCGCGTGGAGATCGTGGTCACCGAAAGCCCTGCCCTCGACGCCGACGCGCTCGCGGAGGGGCTGGAGGCGCTGGAGCACGGCGACTGCCACGGGGTCGCCGTGGTGGCGGTGGACACTCCCCGCGTTACCCGGGCGATCGCCCGGCTGACAGAACTCGGCATCCCGGTGGTGACGCTGGTCTCGGACGCGGGCGGTCGAGCGGCGCATGTGGGGATTGACAACCTCGTCGCCGGGCGCACCGCCGGGCGGCTGGTCGAGATCGCCCATCGCGGGCGGGGCGGCCGGGTGCTGCCGGTGATCGGCGCGCTGACCCAGACCGATCACCGCGACCGGCTCAGCGGGGCGACAGAGGTGCTGGCGGGGGGCGGGATCGAGGTCCTGCCCGCACTTACGGTGCAGGATCGCGGCGACCTGATGGCGGCGATGGCGGGCAAGGCGCTCGCCGCCACACCGGGGGTGAGCGGCATCTATTCGATCGGCGCGGGCAACCGCGGTCTCATTCCGGTGCTGGCCGGCCTCGGGGAACGGCGTCCGTTCGTGGTGCTGCACGAGCTGACGCCCTTCACCCGGGCAGCGCTCGGCGAGGGGCTCATTGACGCGGTGATCGACCAGAACCCCCGGCGCGAAGTGGCGCTCGGGCTCGACGCCATGAAGGCGATCGCCGACGGGCGGACGGGCGGCGCGCTCACCGTCACGCCGGCGATCTATCTGAGGGATAACCTGCCGCCCGAGGCGGCCAGCGGAGGAACCACATGAGCGGATACTTCGACGCAATCGCGCCGCTGTCCTACGACCCCGATGCCGATGGCCTGGCCTTCCGCGCCTACGATCCCGACGAGATGGTGATGGGCAAGCGCATGGCCGACCAGCTGCGCTTCGCGGTGGCGTTCTGGCACAGCTTCGGCTGGGAGGGCGGCGATCCGTTCGGCGGGCAGACCTTCGAGCGGCCGTGGTTTCCGGCGAACACCATGGAGCTCGCCGAGATGCGGGCGAACGCGGCGTTCGATTTCTTCAAGGTGCTCCGCGCGCCGTTCTTCTGCTTCCATGACCACGACGTGCGCCCCGAAGGCGCGAGCCTTGGCGAGAGCCGCGACCGGCTGGAGCGGATCGCCGACATCTTCGAGACGCGGATGGCCGAGACCGGCACCGGGCTGCTCTGGGGCACGGCGAACCTCTTCACCAACCGCCGCTTCATGGCGGGCGCGGCGACAAACCCCGACCCGGAGGTTTTCGCCTATTGCGCCGCGACGGTGAAGGCGTGCCTCGACGTGACGCATCGGCTGAACGGCGAGAACTACGTGCTCTGGGGGGGGCGCGAGGGCTACGAGACGCTGCTCAACACCGATCTCGGGGCCGAGCTCGACCACATGGGGCGCTTCCTCTCGCTCGTCGTCGAGTACAAGCACAAGATCGGTTTCAAGGGTGCGATCCTGATCGAACCGAAGCCGCAGGAGCCGACGAAGCACCAGTACGACTATGACGTCGCCACGGTCTTCGGCTTCCTGCAACGCTACGGCCTGGAGAACGAGGTGAAGCTCAACATCGAGCAGGGCCACGCGATCCTCGCGGGCCACAGCTTCGAGCATGAGCTGGCGCTGGCGAACGCGCTCGGGGTCTTCGGCTCGATCGACATGAACCGCAACGACTATCAGTCCGGCTGGGACACCGACCAGTTCCCGAACAACGTGCCCGAGGTGGCGCTCGCCTACTACGAGATTCTGAAGGGCGGCGGCTTCACCACGGGCGGCACGAACTTCGACTCGAAGCTGCGCCGCCAGTCGCTCGACGCGGAGGATCTGGTGGCCGCGCACGCGGGCGCGTTCGACGTCTGCGCGCGGGGACTGAAGGCGGCTGCGAAGATGCTCGAGGACGACCGGCTCGAAGCCGCGCGGCGCGCGCGCTACGCCGGATGGAACGAGCCCTGGGCGAAGGCGATGCTGGAAAAGGGTGCGACGCTCGAGGGGATAGCGGCGGAGGCCGAGGCGAAGGGTCTCGATCCGCAGCCGGTATCGGGCCGGCAGGAGCGGCTGGAAAACCTGGTCAACCGCTACGTCTGACGGGAGGAACTTGCGATGAAGACGATCAAGGGGCCGGGGCTGTTCCTGGCGCAGTTCGCGGGCGACGAGGCGCCGTTCAACTCGTGGGATGCGATCACGACGTGGGCGGCGGATTGCGGCTACGCGGGGGTGCAGATCCCGAGCTGGGACGGACGCCTCTTCGATCTCGCGAAGGCGGCGGAGAGCCGGGACTATTGTGACGAGGTGAAGGGGGTCGCGCAAGCCAACGGCGTCGAGGTGACGGAGCTTTCGACGCACCTGCAGGGGCAGCTCGTCGCGGTGCATCCGGCCTATGACGACGCGTTCGACGGCTTTGCCGCACCGGAGGTGCGCGGCAATCCGAAGGCGCGGCAGGCGTGGGCGGTCGATCAGGTGAAGAAGTGCCTGACCGCATCGCGCAACATGGGCCTGCCGGCGATGGCGACGTTCTCGGGCGCGCTGGCCTGGCCCTTCGTCTATCCGTGGCCGCAGCGGCCGGCGGGGCTGGTCGAGACCGCGTTCAGCGAGCTGGCGGCGCGCTGGAAGCCGATCCTCGACCACGCGGAGGACTGCGGGATCGACGTCGCCTACGAGATCCATCCGGGCGAGGATCTGCACGACGGGGCGAGCTACGAGATGTTTCTCGAGCGCGTCGGCAACCATGCCCGCGCCTGCATGCTTTACGATCCGTCGCACTACGTTTTGCAGTGCCTCGACTATCTGGAGAACATCGACATCTACCGCGACCGGATCCGCATGTTCCACGTCAAGGATGCCGAGTTCAATCCGACCGGGCGGCAGGGTGTCTATGGCGGCTTCCAGTCGTGGGTCGACCGCGCGGGCCGCTTCCGCTCGCTCGGGGACGGGCAGGTCGATTTCGGCGCGGTGTTCTCGAAGATGGCGGCGAACGACTTCGACGGCTGGGCGGTCGTCGAGTGGGAATGCTGCCTGAAGCACCCGGAGGACGGCGCCCGCGAGGGGGCGGAGTTCGTGAAGGCACACATCATCCGCGTCACCGACAAGGCCTTCGACGACTTCGCCGGCGGCGGCTCGGACGAAGCGGCGAACCGCCGCATGCTGGGAATTTGAGGATGGCGAGGATCACGGTCACGACCGCGTCGGGCGACGTATGGCACATCCACAAGTATGCCGGTGGACCCAAGGTAAGGCCGGACAGGGACGGAAGGACCACGGGCTACCGCTGCACGCCGCCCGGATCGAACAGGTCCGAGGACGCGGTATCGTTCGAGACGACTTCGGACGCTGCTGCTTTCCTCCTGGGCAACCGGGGCTGGGGTGCGAGGTTCAGCCCCAATGGGACTGACAGCCCCCAGAGCATCTTCAGTGAAAGCATCCAGATAGATGGGGTCTTGAGGTGAGCAGGATCAGGCTGGGAATGGTCGGGGGCGGCAAGGACGCCTTCATCGGCGCGGTGCATCGGATCGCGTCGCGGATCGACGGCGAGTTCGAGCTGGTGGCGGGCGCGCTTTCCTCGACGCCGGAGCGGGCGCGTGACAGCGGCGTGGCGCTCGGGCTCGACCCGGATCGCTCGTATGGCAGTTTCGAGGAGATGGCCGAGGCCGAGGCGGCCCGTGAGGATGGGGTGGAGGCGGTGGCGATCGTCACGCCGAACCACATGCACGCCGCCCCGGCGATCGCGTTCCTGAAGCGGGGGATCCACGTCATCTGCGACAAGCCGCTGACCGCGACCATGGAGCAGGCGGAGGAGCTTGCGGCGGCGGTGGCGGGCTCGGAGGCGCTCTTCATCCTGACGCACAACTACACCGGCTATCCGATGGTGCGGCAGGCGCGCGAGATGGTGGCGCGGGGCGATCTCGGCACGCTCCGCGTCGTGCAGGTCGAGTACGCGCAGGACTGGCTGACCGAGGCGAGCGAGAGCAAGCAGGCCGAGTGGCGCACCGATCCGGCGCGGACCGGCGCGGGAGGCTCGATCGGCGACATCGGCACCCACGCGCTGAACCTCGCCTGCTTCGTGACCGGGCTGACGCTCGACGCGCTGGCGGCGGACCTGCAGAGCTTCGTTCCCGGGCGGCCGGTCGATGACAACGCGAACATGTTGCTGCGCTTCGGTGGCGGCGCGCGGGGAATGCTCTGGTGCAGTCAGGTGGCGCCCGGCAACGAGAACGCGCTGCGCCTGAGGGTCTACGGCGAGACGGGCGGGCTCGAGTGGGCGCAGGAGGAGCCGAACCACCTCTGGTACACGCCGTTCGGCGAGGCAAAGCGGCTCCTGACCCGTGGCGGGGCCGGTGCATCGGCCGCGGCGGCGGCGGCTAGCCGCACGCCGGGCGGGCACCCGGAAGGCTATCTCGAAGGTTTCGCCAACATCTACCTCGGGGCGGCGCAGGCGATACGCGCGGCGAGGGACGGCAGCCGGGCGGAGGTGCTCGACCTCTTGCCCGGGATCGACGCGGGAATGACGGGGATGCGCTTCATCGCCGCCGCGATCCGGTCGTCGAAAGCGAACGCGGCCTGGGTCGAGCCGTGAGCGAGCCCGTTCTCGCCCTCGACGGCGTGAGCCGCAGCTTCGGGCCGATCGAGGTGCTGCACGGCGTCAGCCTCGCGCTCCGGCCGGGACGGGTGCATGCGCTGATCGGCGAGAACGGCGCGGGGAAATCGACCGCGATGAAGATCCTCGCGGGCTATCAGCCGCCGACCTCCGGCACGGTGCGCCTCGACGGCGCGCCGACAGCCTTCGCCTCGATCGGAGAGGCGGAGGCGCGCGGCATCTCGATGATCCATCAGGAGTTCAACCTCGCCGAACAGCTGACCGTCGAACAGAACATCTTTCTCGGCCGCGAGCTGAAGCGCGGCCTGCTGCTCGACAAGCCGGCGATGCGGGCGCGGACACGCGAGCTTCTCGACCTGCTCGACTGCCATGTGGCGACCGACCGCAAGGTGTCAGGCCTGTCGAACTCCGACAAGCAGATGACCGAGATCGCCAAGGCCTTGCTGCGCGAAACGCGCGTGCTCATCATGGACGAGCCGACGGCGGTGCTGACCTCCGCCGAGACCGCGGTCCTGATGCGGCAGGTGCGGGCGCTGCGCGAACGGGGGGCGGCGATCCTCTTCACCTCGCACAAGCTCGACGAAGTGAAGGGGATCGCCGACGATCTGACCATCATGCGCGACGGCGCGGTGGTCTGGTCGGGCGACGCCTCGGAGAAGGACGAGCACGCCATGGCCTCGGCCATGGTCGGGCGCGAGATGCGCGACCTCTACCCCGCGAAGGGACCGGCCCCCGGCGAGGTGGTGCTGGAGGTCTCGGGCCTGAACGTGCCCGGTCATGCGGAGGACATCTCCTTCACGCTCCGCAGGGGCGAGATCCTCGGGGTCGCGGGCCTGATCGGCTCGGGCCGGACCGAGACCTTCGAGGGGCTTTGCGGCCTGCGCGCGGCGACGGGTGAGGTGCGCGTGAAGGGCCGGCCGGTGACGATCCGCCACCCGTGGGAGGCGCTGGACCTCGGGCTCTGCTACCTGACCGAGGACCGCAAGACCCGCGGGCTCCTGCTCCGGAAGGGGATGCGGGAGAACCTGACGTTGCAGGCCCTCGACCGCTTCACCCACGGCCTGATCGACACGACCGCCGAGGAGGCCGCCCTCGACAAGGCGGTGCGCGAGTTCGACATCCGCGGCAGTCGCGCGGTCCGGGTCGGCAACCTGTCGGGCGGCAACCAGCAGAAGCTGCTCTTCGCCAAGACCATGCTGTCGGAACCCGAGATCGTCGTCATCGACGAGCCGACGCGCGGCGTCGACATCGGCACCAAGCAGCAGATGTACGGCTTCATCCGCGGGCTCGCGACCGAAGGTCGGGCGATCGTGGTGATTTCGTCGGAGATGCAGGAGGTGATCGGCCTCGCCGATCGGGTGCTCGTCATGCGCCGGGGCCGGGTCGCCGGCGAACTGGCCGGCGCAGCGGCGTCGGAGGATGCCATCGTGCGGCTCGCCATGGGCGTCCTGCCGGCTGAGGAGACCGTGGCATGAAAAGCCCGAAGATCCAGATGAGCGTCGTCGGCCCGGTGCTGGCCCTCGTCGTGCTGCTCGTGCTCGGCGCGAGCCTCAATCCGAGCTTTCTCGCCTGGGACAACGTGACGAACGTGCTGGCGCGCTCGGCCTTCATCGGCATCATCGCCGTGGGCATGACCTTCGTCATCACCGCG
This sequence comes from Amaricoccus macauensis, assembly GCF_014201905.1. Lineage (GTDB taxonomy): Bacteria > Pseudomonadota > Alphaproteobacteria > Rhodobacterales > Rhodobacteraceae > Amaricoccus > Amaricoccus macauensis. Next base: position 596,107 of record NZ_JACHFM010000001.1, read on the forward strand.
GGCGGGCTCGACCTCTCGGTGGGGTCGATGGCGGCGTTCATTGCCGGGCTGATGATCCTCGTCATGAACAGCGCGCTGCCGAGCCTCGGGGTCGGCATCCCGATCGTGCTCCTCGGCATGGCGGTCGCGCTCGCCGCCGGACTGGTGGCCGGGTGCCTGAACGGCATCCTGATCTCCCGGCTGGGGATCGAGGCCTTCATCGTGACGCTGGGCTCGATGGGCATCTATCGCAGCCTCGTCACCTGGCTCGCGGACGGGGGCACGCTGTCGCTCGATTTCGGGCTCCGCACCTTCTACCAGCCGGTCTACTACGGCGGGCTCTTCGGGGTGTCGTGGCCGATCATCGTCTTCGCGCTGGTGGTGATCGTCGGCGAGATCGCCATGCGCTCGACCGCCTTCGGGCGGCACTGCGCGGCGATCGGCTCGAACGATCAGGTGGCGAAGTACTCGTCGGTGAAGGTCGCGCGGGTGCGGCTCACCACCTACGTGGTGCTTGGCCTCCTCGTGGGCGTGGCGACGATCCTCTATGTGCCGCGCCTCGGCTCCGCCTCGCCCGCGACCGGACTGCTCTGGGAGCTCGAGGCGATCGCGGCGGTGATCATCGGCGGCACCATGCTCCGGGGCGGCTTCGGCCGGGTCTGGGGCACGGTGATCGGCGTGCTGATCCTGAGTCTGATCGGCAACATCCTCAATCTCACCGATCTCGTCTCGCCCTATCTCAACGGCGCGATTCAGGGCGCAATCATCGTGCTCGCGGTGATCCTGCAGCGCGACACACGGCAGGGGCAGTAGCGCGGCCCGCAACTGGGGCCCCCGACCGGGCGCACCAAGGCAAGAACCGAAACCAAGCAAGGGAGGAAGGAACATGAAGCATTTCGCGGCCGCACTGGCGGTATCGGCGGCGCTCGCCGTACCGGCGTTCGCTCAGGACGGCGAGACCAAGGTGATCGGCGTCTCGATCCCGGCGGCGACCCATGGCTGGGCCGGCGGCATGAACTACTTCGCGCAGGCGACGGTGGAGCGGCTGGAAAAGGTCTATCCGAACCTCGACTTCGTGCTGACGACCGCCTCCGATCCGGCGAAGCAGGTGAACGACATCGAGGACATGGTGGCCGCGCGGCACGTGAACGCGCTGGTGGTGCTGCCCTTCGAGTCCGAGCCGCTGACCGGGCCGGTGCAGAATGCCAAGGCGTCGGGCGCGTGGATCACCGTGGTCGATCGCGGGCTGTCCGTCGAGGGAATCGAGGATCTCTACGTCGCCGGCGACAACCCGGGCTTCGGGCGCGAGTCGGGCGAGTACGTGGCGTCGGCGTTGCCGGAGGGTGGCAAGATCGTGGTGCTGCGCGGCATCCCGACCACCATCGACAACGAGCGGGTCGAGGGCTTCCAGAAGGCGATCGAGGGCAAGAACATCGAGATCCTCGGCATGGAACACGGCAACTGGAACCGTGACGACAGTTTCGCGGTGATGCAGGACTTCCTCTCGAAGTATCCGCAGATCGACGCGGTGTGGGCCTCGGACGACGACATGGCGGTGGGCGTGCTTGCCGCGATCGAGGCGGCGGGGCGCAAGGACATCAGGTTCGTGCTCGGCGGCGCCGGCATGAAGGAGATGGTGAAGCGTGTCATGGACAAGGACACGATGATTCCCGCCGATGTCACTTATCCGCCAGCGATGATCGCCACGGCGATCGAACTGACCGCAGTCGGACTTGTTTCATCGGCGCCGGTTTCGGGCAAGTTCATCATCGGGTCGGTGCTGATAACGCCCGAGAATGCAGAGGGTTATTACTTCCCGGACAGCCCCTTCTGAGGGCTGGAACCTCCGTCCCGGCCCGACCGTTCCTCGGCGGGTGGCCGCGTAGCCGGGGCGAAGGCTGGAATCCCAGGCCGTAAGGCACTAGGTATTTGCGAGTACCGTGCCGCCTCCGGGCGGGCGCGGCGCAGCGCGTGGGGTGCCGCATGGGAGGGGTCATGTCTGATGAAGTGCGCGGAGCGGCCCGCAACCTGCCGGCGGTAGAGCCCGGTTGGGAGGCGTTGCTGGACCCCGCAATGCTCGAAGCACGGCTCGTCGACGCCCGCACCAGACGTGAACAGGCGCTGGCCGCCCGGCGCGCGGCCGCCGATGGAAAGGCCGACGGCAAGCCGGCTGGCGCAACCCGACCCACGGCGCCTTCTTCTGCCGCTTCTTCCTCCCCGGCATCGAGGGCCCGCGCCGAGCGGCTGCGTGCCATCGAGGAAGAGCTGGCCAATGCCCCCGATCCGTTCCTCGCGCGTGCGCCGTCGACCACGCCGTCGACCGCACGGGCCGATTCCACGGGCGACCTGAGCGCCGCGCCGACGGCGCGCACCGCCGAGCCGGGCGCCCGCGTGGAGGCCTCGCCCACAGCCGAGCCGGGCGCCCGCGGGGAGGCCTCGCCGACAGCGGTGCGTCCGCAGACCCCGGACCCGGAGGCAAAGCCGCGGCTCCGCGCCGGCCCGAGGCCGTTGCCCGGGTCGACGACGCGGCGCGTCGAGGCCGCCGAGCCTGCCGAGACCGCCGGCACCATGACGCAGCGTCTGGCGACCGTCATCGTCCGGAAGCAAACCGAAGCCAGCCCGGCAACGGCACGTGCCGGCGAAGGCCATTCCGCCGCAGGCCGCCCGCTTCAGCCGCGCGCGCCCCGGCCCCGTACCATCGAAGAACGGGCCGTCGAAGCCCGTGCCGCCGAGTCGCGACCTGCCGAGTCACGGCCGGTCGAGCCGCGGCCCGTTGAATCACGGCCCGTTGAATCGCGGCCCGTCGAATCACAGCCCGTCGAGTTCCAGCCCACAGAGCTTGGGCCGGCCGTGGGCGGGTCGCGCGCCGCGGCGAGGCCGCGGAGGCAGCGGCCGGTCTGGGCATGGGCCGCACCGGCGCTCGGGCTCGCGGTAGGCGCCGGCGTGGCGCTCGGCATCTACTGGTGGCCCGCTTCCACCCCGACCGCGACGGCGCCAGCGCCGGCGACCGCGACGGCACCGAGCGTGCCCGACACCACCGCCACGGCCAGCCGGACCGGGGTCGGGACGTTGTCGGGCCCGATTGCCGGTCCCGTCAGCCCGGCGATGCCGGGGGAGCTGCCGGGCCTTGCAGCGTTGCCGGGGCCCGCTGCCGGCGCGGTCGAGCCTGATGCACTGGCGACGCCGGTCCTGTCGCGCCTCACTGCGGTGGAGCCGCTCCGGCTGCCCTCGATCGAAGCTGCGACCGCGGCGGTGGCCGGGCTGGTTTCCGGGCCGGGCCGCGTCGGTCCGGGCCTGCGTTTTGGCGCGACCGAACCGGCGCCGGGCCCGTTGGCGCACCCGACGGTATTCTGGGCGGGGGTGTCGGGCACACCGGCCGTCGAATACGCGCTCGCCGGCGGCGACCTGCTGCGGCCGGCTCCGGTGGCGGCGAGGACGCCCGTCGCCCCCATTCCCGTCGCGCCCGCCGCCGCTCCTCCCGAGCCGCAGGTCGCGACCCAGGTACCGACGGCGCCGGTGGAGACCCCGGCCGTGCGGAACCGGCTGGAACGGGCGGTCGAATCAATGCTGCGCGGCCGAATCTTCGGTCAGTAGGCGCAGAGAGGACACGGAATACGGTAGGGACGCACGGCTTCCCTCGCCTGAGTGGTCTGCCTAAAGGTAAGGCAGCGTCGGGTCGCCGCGAGTCGGTGGTCCCGGGCTTTCCACCCCGGACGAGGTCGGCGGCTGCGCAGAAGACGGAAGAACGATGCGACGCAGGATACTTGTTACGGCATCGGCGATGATGCTCGCCACGCAGCTCGGCAGCCCCCTGGCGGCCGCCGAGCCGACGACGGAGCAGCTCGGCACGATTTCGGGGCTGCTTGAATCGAATGACGTGGAAGGCCTGCGCGGCTATCTCGCGCAGCATCCCGACCTGGCGGAGGGCGACACGCCGCTCGCCTCGCTGCTGCGCCGATTCCTGGTTGAATCGGTCGGCGGCAACGACTTTTTTCGCTACCGCAACCGCCCGAACGATGATGGTCCGTCGTCCGCGGCCGACGGACCGGGCTACTGATCCGTGCCGGCCGTGGTCGAGGCGATCAGGGGGCGACCGCAGGTGCCTGCCGCCCTGCCCCCTGCCTCGATCCGATCCCGGCGGCAACGGGTCGCGCTTCTCGTGGAGCCGCGGTTCCCCGGCGGCACCTCCGGTGCGGTCGCCGCGGAAATCCGCGCGCTCGCCCCGCACGTCGACCTTTCGGTGGTGACGCTCACCACCCGGATGTTTCCCGACCGGCCGATCCACCCGGAGATCGCCCGGGCGCTCGAGGACGCGGGCCTCGCGCTCCTGCCGGAGCCGCCCGTCGTCCGGGCGGATGCGATTGTCCTGCACAATCCATCCGCGTTGAGATTGGAGACGGCGCTGGCCCCCCGGCTGAGCGCCGCGCGGACCATTGTGGTCACGCACGAGAATTTTACCCGCCCCGGAGGGCACGAGAGCTTCGATGTCGGGCATTGTCTCGCGCTCGTCGCCCGGCGGATAGCGGGGGGTGAACAGGTGCTCGCGCCGGTCTCTGCCGCGAACCGGCGCACGGTGGCCGACTGGCTCGCGTCCCGGCCGCAAACCGGCTGGAGCCTCGCGGGCGACGACTGGTCGAACATCCTCGAACTGCCGTTCGTCGCGCCGACGACGCGGCCGCGTGACCGTCGCGGCCGGCATTCGCGACCGGGTTTCGAGAAATTCCCCGGACTTGCCGCGCTTCACGCGCAGTTTCCGGCCCACGCCGAGCGGTGCGCGATGCTCGGTGCCGACACGCTGCTCGCCGACCGCGAAGGACAGCCCGAGCACTGGAACCTGCAGCGGTTCGGCGCGATGCCGGTCGAGGAGTTCCTCGCCGGGATCGATTTCCTTGTCTACTTCACCAGTCCCGGGTGGCGCGAGAGCTTCGGACGGGCGATCGCCGAGGCAATCGCCGCGGGCAAGCTCGTGATCACCGACCCCGAAACCGCCGCCACGTTCGGCCCCGGCGTGCTCGCCGCGGCAGACGGCGGGACCGGCGGCGACGTCAATGCGATCGTCGCAGCCCACCTCGCCGATCCCCGCCAGTACGCCGCCGCGGTCGAACGCGCGCAGGCCGACCTCGCCCGCCACCGGTCCGAGGCGGTGGTTCCGCGGCTTCTGGCCTTGCTCGCCCCCCGGACTGCGGCCCATGATAGCGGCCATGCTGCCCCCCATGCTGCTTTGTGAGACTGCCCGCGACGGGCGCACCGACTCCGAACATCTGGCGATTTTCGCGAGCCAGCTCGCCGCGCTCGGCTTGCCGGCGCGGGTCGATGTGGGCGCGGTGCCGGAGCGCGCCGGGCTGCACCTGCAGTTCGACTTCGCGCCACTGCTCTCGGATCGCGCGCTACGGCCCGGTGACACGCTGGCGCTGCTCGCCGCCGACCAGCTCAATGACCGCACGCTGCTGCGTCTGCGCCGCCTCGCGGGTGACACGGGCGTCGCGGTGCGCGCCTTTGGCAGTTTCTCGGCAACCCAGACCGCGCTCGGCGCCCGCGCCCGCCTTGCCTATGTACTCGGCAGCGAGCCCGAACTCTTCGATCTCGGCCCCGGCGCCGGGCGGACCGCGCCGCCATTCGGCGTGCCGCCCCTCGCACCACGGCCTCGGGGAGAGGCGCCCCGCGTCCTGCTCGTCGGGCCGGACCTGAAGGATCCGGCGCAGGTGGCGGCACTCTCGGCACTGGCGCCGCGCCGCGGCCTGCGTTTTGCCGTCCTCACCGACAGCCGGACCAAGCACGACTGGATTGCCACCCACGGCCACGCGCTGCCGGTCTTTGCCTATGGCGAGGCGCTGCCCCTGACGCTCGCGGGGCGCACCGATCTCGCGGTCTGCTTCAGCCGGATCGAGGGCAGTTTCCGGTTGCAGACCCTCGTTGCCAACCTGCTGCTCGCAGGGGTTCCGCTTCTCGACGGCACGGCGGGCCACCTGAACGCCTGCGAGAACGACGCCTTCGTGCCGGCGCCGCCGGGCATCGTCGGGCTCGACGCCTTCCTCGACGCCGAAATCCTGCCGAACCTCCATCACATCGGCGAGAACGTCCTCGCGAGCCGGGCGGCCATCACCGCGCGACCGGGACGGGTGCTCGCGTTCCTCGGTGCGCCGCCGCCCGCGACCGCCCCCGCACGCCCGCTCCGCAAGCCGGGGCCGGCGGCAGGCGGGGTGGTGTTCGTGCCGACGAACGGTGTCGGCCTCGGCCATGCCCGGCGCTGCACCCTCATCGCGCGCGAGATGGCGGCGGACCGGCCCCGCCCGGTCTTTGCAGCCTTCGCGAGCTGCACGCCACTGGTGAAGGCGCAGGGCTTCGATGCGATGCCGCTCATCGGCCGCTCGAAGCTGCACGCCCAGAGCCACGAGCACGACCTCGGCAACTATCTGAGGCTGCGCGCACTCACCGCGGGGGCGCGGACGCTGGTCTTCGACGGCGGCTACATCTTCGACTCGATCTATCGCACCGCGCTCGAACCCGGGATCGCCGGGATCTGGATCCGGCGCGGGCTCTGGCGGTCAGAGCAGGACAACTCGATCGCCCTCGACCGTGAGAAGGCGTTCGACCGGGTCATCGTGCCCGAGGAGGCGTTCCCAGAGCTGAACACCCCCTACTCGCGCGGGCCGCAGGTGGCGAGCGTCGGCCCGATCGTGCAGGCGCTGCATCTCGACGAGACCGCGCGCGCGACGTTCCGGGCGGAGCTTGCGGAGCATTTCGGGCGGCCGTTCGAGCGGCTGGCGGTGTCGCTGCTCGGCTCGGGTGTCGCGGGCGCGCGCGGCAGTCAGGTGCAGGCGCTCTGCGGGCTCTTCGAGCGGCGCTCCGACACGCTGCACCTGGTCGTGGTCTGGCCGAACGCAACGTTGGAGCCGGCGTGGTTCGGCTGGCGCAACTCGAGGATCGTGCGCACGACGCGCGCGGCGGTGCTGACCGCGGCGGCGGACGTGACCGTCACGGCGGCAGGCTACAACTCGTTCCACGAAGTGCTTTACAACCGGGTGCCGGCGATCTTCGTGCCGCAGTCCGCGAATTTCATGGACGACCAGCATGCCCGTGCCCGGGCGGCTGCCGAGCGCGGCCTCGGGGCGCTGGTCGAGGCGCACGAGCTCATGACGCTGGAGCGGCTGGTCGGCCGCTACCTCGACGACGGCGAGGCCGAGGCGATCCGCGCGCGCCTCGCCTTCGCCCAGCTGCCCGAACCCGGAGCCCGCCGCGCCGCGGCCCTGATCGAGGAAACCACCTATGGACCCGACGCTGTGGAACTCGATCCTGTCGCGGATCGGCAGGGATGACGCGGAAGACATCGACGCGATTCTCGCCCCGCATGATCCGTACCGCGCCGAGCCGGGGCGCGACCTCTTTCCGCTGCCCGAAGCGGTGCTGATGCCGGGCAGCGAGATGAAGCGCGCCGACGCCGTGGCGGTTGGCCTGCGCGCGGGCGCCACGGCGTCGGACGCGGTCGATCGTGCCGCGCGGGTCGCGGCCTTTGCCGCGGAGCGCGACGTGGAGATCATCGTGCTGACCGACGCCGACCGCAGCGGCTTCGAGCGCTTCGGCTTCCGGGTCGAGCGCATTGCCGGCGATACCGTGGAGGCACGGGACGCCTGTGAGGACCAGATCCGCCGGTTCTGGAACCTCGATCTTGTACTTTGAGTCTGTGAAAGGACGCCTCGAATGTCAGTGTTTCGCCCGCTTCTTCTCGGCCTCGCAACGCTTGCGGCCGGTTGCGCCGCCATTCCGACCGGGCCGTCAATCTTTTCGCCAGCGGGCGTGACTCATCCCGAAGCGCTGTTCGACGTCACGAGCCGCAGCGCCCAGCTCCGGGCCTTCAGCGCCGGGACCGGCGCGATGAAGGGGACGCGCTACTGTGTGCGCGACCGGGACGTGCCGGAGCTTGCGCCGCTCGTCGGCCCGTCGCTGGCCGCGGTGAAGGCCGGCGGCGACAGCAACAACGCGGCGCGCGACATGGCACGGGCGCTGAACGCCGTGGCGTTCTACGTGCTCCTGCAGAACGACCCCGAGCCCGCGCGGCAGGCGGTGTCGATCCTGCGCCAGCACGCAGACGCCAATGCGTGGATCGTGGAGAAGCCGAACTGGACCAATGCGGCCGGGGTGATCAACGCTTTCCCGGCCCTGCTGCCGGCCTGGCACATCCTGCGCCAGACCCCGGCGGCGACGGCCGAGGACAAGGCGGTGATCGAGGGCTGGTTCCAGCGGCTCGCGGTGCAGGCGGACGAGCATCCGGGCGACAACAACCTCGGCACGGCGCGGGGTGCGGCGGACATGATGCTCGGGCTGATGCTGAATGATCCGGCGCGCTACCAGCGGGGGATCCAGACAGGATACATCGCGCAGCTGCGCGCGATGCGGCCGGACGGCAGCTTCCCCGCCGAGACCGACCGCGGCACCGGCGCGCTGCAGAACCAGAGCCGCAACATCGCCTTCCTGCTCTACGCCGCCGAGGTCGCCCAGTCGCAGGGCCAGAACCTCCATGGCACCGAGGTGGACGGCAAGACCGTCGACGATGCGATCCGCTTCCTGTTCGCGGCAGCGGACGACAACTCGCTGGTGGACGGTTATGCGGCGGCGAACCGCAACCCGCCGAAGACTGACCCGGAGTTCCGCCCCGGCGCGCAGCTTGATCCCTACGATTCGACGGCGCGCGGCTGGGCGGTGCTCTATACCGAGCGCTTCCCGCGCTCGGAACTCAGCGCCGAGATCCGGCAGCGCATCAAGATCGGCACCCGGGTGACCGCGGACGCGGTCGGCGGCAACGTCACCTGCTACGCCAGGCGGCTCTGAGCCGGAGGCGCGCGCGCGCCCCGCGCGGGCGGGGCGCGTTTCGCTCAGCGCAGGTTGAAGCGGATCGGCACGGTGAACGTGCCGGCAGCACCGGGCGGCGGTGCCGGCACCGGCGAGGCGCGCCGCATGAGCGCGACGACCTCGCCGTCGAGATCGGCGAACCCCGAGGATTTCACCAGCTTGGACGCGAGGATATTGCCCGCGTCGTCGATGGTGAAGCGGACGTGGGCGACGCCCTCCTCGCGCCGGCTCTGCGCCGCGCGCGGGTAGCGCTTCTTGCGGTTCAGGTGCGCGCTCAGCTTCGATTGCCACGCGGCCGGTGCGACCTGCCCGGCCGAGCCCGACCCGCTGTCACGCGCCGCGGCCTTCGGTGCAGGTGCCGCGGCATCGGACTTCGCGGCCTGCTGCTGCTTCTTCGGCGCCGGGGGGGTCGGCTTCTCGGCCTTCCTCTCCGCCTCGACGGGTGGCGGCTTTTCCACCTGACGCTCGGGCGGTGGCAGCACCACCTCGGGGACGACCGTGGGCGGCACCGGAGCGGGCGCGAGATCGGGCGGTGGGGTGAGCGGCGTGAGCTCCGTCGGCGGCGTGAGCTGGTCCTCGGCCATGGCGGGCGCGTCGGGCGTGTCGAGCGCCTCGGGAGCCACCACTTCCTGCTGATCGACGAGGTCGGGCGCCATTTCCATCATGTCGGACTGCGGCGCGACCGTCTCGGGCGCGAGTTCGATCATCACCGCGGGCGGCGGCGAGGCGGGAAGCGCCACCGGCGATGGCTGGTGCAGCGCGAGCCACGCGGCGCCACCATGGGCGAGCACGGCGGCGACGGCAGCGCTTCCCCAGAGGAGCGCGGTCCGCCCCACGGGCGGCGGCTCCCAGGATGGGGCCGCCATGGTCACGGGCGGGCTCCCGCCGCCGGTGCCGACGCATCCGGTACCTGTTCGAGGCCGACGAGGGCGACCTTGAGGTATCCGGCTTCACGCAGCAGGTTCATGACCTTCATGAGCTCGCCATACTCGACCTTCTGGTCGGCGCGCAGGAAGATCCGCGCCTCGTGGTCGCCCTTCGCGGCCTTGTCGAGGTCCGCCGCCAGTGCCTCGCGCGCCACGGGAAGCTCGCCGAGCACCAGCCCGAGGTCGCTCCTGACCGTCAGGTAGACCGGTTCGGTCGGGCGGGGCTGCGGCGTTGCGGAGGACCCGGGCAGATCGACCGGCACATCGACCGTCGCGAGCGGGGCCGCGATCATGAAGATGATGAGGAGCACCAGCATGACGTCGATGAACGGCGTCACGTTGATCTCGTGGACTTCCTCGATGTCATCGCTCCCGGCGGAGCGTGGTGAGAGAGAGCCCGCCATGACGCTACTCCGCTGCCCGGGCGAGCGGGATGACCGCGAGGCGCCGGTGGTCGAAATCGCGGCTCACCAGCCGCTCGACGCCCGCCGCCGCGTCGGCGAGCTTCGCACGATAGGCCGCGATCCAGCGGGCGAAGACGTTGTAGATCACCACTGCCGGGATCGCCGCGACGAGACCGATGGCGGTGGCGAGCAGCGCCTCGGCGATGCCGGGGGCGACGACCGCGAGGTTCGTGGTCTTTGACTCCGAGATGCCGATGAAGCTGTTCATGATACCCCAGACCGTGCCGAAGAGCCCGACGAACGGCGCGGTGGAGCCGATCGTCGCGAGGATACCGGTGCCAACCATCAACCGCCGCCCGGCTCCCGCCTCGATGCGCGAGAGATGCGACGAGACCCGCGGCAACAGACCCTGCGGCCCTTCGTCGAGGGTGGCGGCACTCGCCGCGACCTCCGCGGAGGCAGCGCGCACCATCGCCGCCGCCGGCCCGCCGCGCTCGCCAAGCTGGGTGGCGGCGGTGGCAAGCTGCCGCGCCCCGAGGATCGTCGCGAGATCGCGGCGCAGGCGGGCGCCCGCGCCGAGGATTTCGAGGCTCTTGGCGAGCAGCACCGTCCAGGTGACGAGCGACGCGATGGCAAGGCCGACCATCACGCCCTTCACCACGATGTCGGCGTGCATGAACATGTTCCACGGCGACAGATCGACGGGGAGCGTGCCCGCCGCTTCCTCCGCGACAGGGTCCGCGGCCATCGGGCTTTCGGCCGGGACCGCACCGGAGGCTGCCGGCCCTTCGGGTGCTGCACGCGCAGGGGTATCAGCCGTTGTCGCTGCCGGTGCCTGCGGGGCGGCGAGCGGGGGTGTCGCGGGCTCTGACGGTACGGGTGACCCCGGCGGTGCGAGCACCGGCGATGACTGGGGCGCTGGCTGGGGCGCTGGCTGGACCGGACCTGCTTCCGTTGCCGGTGGCAGTGGTGCCTGCGGCGCGGCCTCAGGGCTCTGCGCCAGCCCCTGCCCTGCCGACGCGCCCAGAAGCGCCACGGCGAATGTCAGTGCAATCAGTCGACCACCGCATGCCTCGGTCACCGGCAATCCCCCCTTCAGGTAAATCTCTAACGTGGCTGGCGGGCGCGGGAAAGCGCGTGGCTCACTGGGGCGGCTCCGACAGGGAGTCGCCAATTCCCGGGAGAAATAGTCGGGTTTCCAACGGAAGCCAAGACCCGACGGTCTCGGCACCCTCAACCGTCGCTGAGGCCCGCAAGATGGCGGTCGAGATGCGGCAGGCGATCCTGGCCCCAGAAAAGCTCGTCGCCGACCATGTAGCTCGGCACGCCGAAGACGCCGCGGCGGATCGCCTCTTCGGTGGTGCGCTCCAGTGTCTCGACCGCCGAGAGCATCCCCCGGTCGGCGAGGCCCGGGTCGAAGCCCGCCGCGCCGAGGACATCGCGCACCACCTCGTCGTCGGCGATGTCGCGCCCCTCCGCCCAGACCGCGCCGAGAAAGCCGCGCACCAGCGCGCCCACGTCACCGCCCGCGCCACCGTCTGCGGCCTTCTGCGCCGAGATGATCGCCGCCGACGCCGGCACCGGGTTCGCCGCAAGATATATCGGCTCGGACTTCAGCGGCAGGCCCGCCGCCTCGGCGACCCGGGCGATGTCGCGCAAGCGGTACTGCCGGCGCGACGGGTGGCGATCCTTCAGCGGTGGCGTGCCCACCTCGGCGAAAATCCGCATGAGCTGGACCGGGCGGTAGATCACGCGCGCGCCGTGACGTGCCGCCAGCGTCTCGAGCCCGTCCCCCGCCAGATAGGCGTACGGCGACAGCGGATAGAGGAAGTACTCGATATCGGCCATGGTCCGCTCCCGGTGCACCCTTGACCCGAGCTTCCGCAGAATCCGGGGCTTTGCAAGGCCGTACCCCGGTGCTAGGGGAGCGGTCGTCCCGAGCCGTCCACGTCGCGAGGTCCGATGAACCCCCTGTTCAAACCCAAGTTGATCGCGGGCAATTCGAATCGGCCCCTCGCGAGCGCCATCGCCCGCCGCATCTCCATGCACCGCGGCGAGACGGTCGAACTGGTCAAGACCCGGGTCGAGCGCTTCAACGACGGCGAGATCTTCGTCGAGGTGTTCGAGAACGTCCGCGGCGAGGACATGTTCATCATCCAGTCGACGTCGAACCCGGCGAACGACAACCTCATGGAGCTGATGATCATGTGCGACGCCCTGCGTCGCTCCTCGGCGAACCGCATCACCGCGGTGATGCCGTATTTCGGCTACGCCCGGCAGGATCGCCGCTCCAAGGCCCGCACGCCGATCTCGGCGAAGCTTGTCGCGAACCTGCTCACCACGGCCGGGATCGCCCGCGTCCTGACGCTCGACCTGCACGCGGCGCAGATCCAGGGCTTCTTCGACATGCCCGTCGACAACCTCTATGCCGCTCCGGTCTTTGCCCTCGATATCCGCGCGAACTTCACCGACCTCGAAGCGATCACCGTGGTCTCGCCGGACGTGGGTGGCGTGGCGCGCGCCCGCGAACTCGCCGAGCGGATCGGCGCCGATCTCGCCATCGTCGACAAGCGCCGCGCCGCGCCGGGCGAGATCGCCTCGATGACGGTGATCGGCGACGTGCAGGACCGGGTCTGCGTCATGGTCGACGACATCTGCGACACGGCCGGCACGCTGGTGAAGGCGGCGGAGCTTCTGGTCCAACATGGCGCCCGCGAGGTGCACGCCTATATCACCCACGGCGTCCTCTCCGGCCCGGCCATCGAGCGGATCAAGAACTCCACCATGAAGAGCCTCGTCATCACCGATTCGATCGAGCTCTCCGAGGCGGCACGCGCCACGCCGAACATCCGCGTGGTGACGATGGCGCCGCTCTTCGGCCAGGCGATCCTCAACATTGCCAACGGCACCAGCGTCTCCTCGCTCTTCAGCGCCGATACCCTCGAGCCGATCTACGAGGCATTCTACCCGACGCGGGCGGCCTGAGGGCCGGCGGAGCGAACGAGCGGCGTACCCGGCACGCCGCGAGAGATGCCGCGCGGCAAACCCGGCCCTTGCATTTCCCGGCAGACTCCCTAAAAGACCGCATCCCTCCAGACAGGTTTCTCGCGCAGCCTCTCGTACCGGGCCAGGAGGGGTTCGTCGGCCCGGTTTTGAAGCGCGCCGTAAATGACAGGTGAACGGATGTCGCTCTACGAGCACGTCTTCATCGCGCGTCAGGATCTCTCCAACGCGCAGGCCGAGGGGCTCATCGAGCACTTCGGCCAGGTCCTCAAGGACAACGGCGGCTCGGTCGTCGGCCAGGAATACTGGGGCCTGAAGACCATGGCCTACAAGATCAACAAGAACCGCAAGGGGCACTATGCCTTCCTGCGCTCCGACGCACCCGCCCCGGCGGTGCAGGAGATGGAACGCCTGATGCGGCTCCACGAGGACGTGATGCGCGTCCTGACCGTGAAGGTCGACAAGCACGAGGAAGGTCCCTCGGCGGTCGTCCAGGCCCGCAGCCAGCGCGACGATCGTGATCGTGACCGTGGCCCGCGTCGGCCGCGTCGCGAGGATGAGAACTGAGGGGTAGAGCACCATGGCACAGCGTCCGTTTTTCCGCCGCCGCAAGTCCTGCCCGTTCTCCGGCGCCAACGCGCCCGCGATCGACTACAAGGACGTGAAGCTCCTGCAGCGCTACATCTCCGAGCGGGGCAAGATCGTCCCCTCGCGGATCACCGCCGTCTCGTCGAAGAAGCAGCGCGAGCTCGCGCGCGCGATCAAGCGCGCCCGCTTCGTCGCGCTCCTGCCCTACGCAGTGAAGTAAGGAGGCCACGATGCAAGTCGTTCTGCTCGAACGGGTCGCCAAGCTCGGCCAGATGGGGGAGGTCGTCGCGGTAAAGGACGGCTACGCCCGCAACTTCCTGCTGCCGCAGGGCAAGGCTCTGCGCGCCACCGAGGCGAACCTCAAGCGCTTCGAGAACGAGCGCGCCCAGCTCGAGGCCCGCAACCTCGAGGCCAAGGCCGAGGCCGAGAAGGTCGCCGCCCGCATTGACGGCGAAGCCTTCGTTGTGATCCGCTCCGCCTCCGACGGCGGCGCGCTCTTCGGTTCGGTCACCACCCGTGACATCGCCGACGCGTCCACGGAGGGCGGCTTCTCGCTCGACAAGCGCCAGGTGGTCCTCGATCATCCGATCAAGGAGCTTGGCCTGCACCCGGTGACCATCGTCCTCCACCCGGAAGTGAGCGCGACGATCTCGATCAACGTCGCCCGCAGCCAGGAAGAGGCCGAGATCCAGGCCTCCGGCAAGACCATTCAGGAGCTCCAGGCCGAGGCGGACGCCGCGGCCGAGTTCGACATCCAGGAACTCTTCGACGACATCGGCGGCGCGGCCAACGATGACGACGCGGGCCTGGTGCGGACCCCGGAGAACAACTGAGCCCGCGAGCCATCGCGGCGTGAAACCGAAGCGCTCCGCCGGTCTGCCGGCGGGGCGCTTCGCTTTTCGTCAGGTGGGTTGACGATTCAGGCTCCGGGCCGTCGGCGCACGAACCGCTGCTCCCGGACGTCGGCACCCCACTGCGAGCCGGCGCGCTCCTCGGCGAGGGTGAAGCCGTGTTCGTCATAGAGGTGACGCGCCGCGTCGAGGCCGCCGAACGTCCAGAGATGCGTTTCAACGAAGTCGCATGCATCGACGAAGGCGAGCGCAGCCCCGAGCAACTTCCGGCAGCCGCCGCCTCTGGCGCCGTCGTCGAAAATGAACCACCGCAAATGGGCCACGCCCCCGCCGAGGTCTTCTCCGTCGATGGCGATCGACCCGACGATTTCGCGCCCGCGCATCGCCACCCAGATCGCGTTCGACGGCGCCCCCAGACGGCCGCAGAACTCCGACAGGCCGCCGGCAACCCACGCCTCGAACTGAAGGGCACAGCCCGCCGTCCGTGCGTAGGAGTGCGCGTGCATCTGCGTGACGCGGGCGATCAGGCCGGTCTGATAGCCGGACACGATGTCGATCGCACACACATCCCCGGGAGCGCGCTCCGCGGCCATCAGGGCTGCGGCGTAGAGGTTCAGACCCTCGAGGATCGCGTGGTCCTGACCCGGCCCGAGCTCTGCCAAGGCCTGCGCGACCCGGTTGCGGGCAAAGGCATGAATGGCGGCGGTCCGTTCCCGGCCCGCGTCGGTGAGGGAGAGGAATTTGAAGCGCCCGTCGCTGCCGCCCGTCTCCGCCACGTCGCCGGTCTCCACCAGCTTGCGCAGCATGCGGCTGACGCTGGATTTGTCCAGGCACAGGCGGTCGGTCAGATCGCGCGCCGTGACCTTGCCCGCCTCGATCTCGATCAGCGCGTGGGCGGCCGATAGTGAAAGGTCGGTGCCGGCGAACTTGCCGCCCATGAAGCCAAGCTGCCGGACAAGCTGACGCGAGGCGGCACGGATGGCGTCGATCGTGGCGAGGGGGACGGGATCGGGCATGTTCAGGTCATATCAGTTGCAGCGCACAACGAACGAGGCCCGAAGTACCCGGAATCAATGGGTGGAGTGGCCCCGCGGGACGTGTCTGGTCCCGAGGGGCTTTCAGCATCCCGGATCAGGCCGGCTCGGTCGACCGAGTCGCCGCGGCGAAGTGCATCGGGCCGCCCTTGCGACGGGGGAAGCCGTAGCCGTGGATTTCCACGAGGTCGATGTCCTCCGGGCGCCCGGCGATGCCTTCGGCGAGGATCAACTCGCCCTCGGCGGCCATCTCGCCCACGAGATGCGACGCGATGTCCTTCGGCAGTTCGCCTGTGCTGATCGACGGCGCGAGCAGCGCCGACACAGTCTCGGACGGCTTGGGTGCCCGGTCGCCGGCAGTGTAGTCGTACCAGCCGCCAGAGGTCTTCTGCCCCTTGCGCCCCGCCCGGACCAGCACGTCGCCCAGCGTCTCCGGCACCGTCTCGCCACGGCCTCTCGCGCCCTCACGCTGAAGGAAGGCGATGTCGAGGCCACCCAGATCCTGCGCCTCGAACGGCCCCATGGCGAAGCCAAAGCGGCGCATCGCGAGGTCGATGTCGGCAATCGATGCGCCCCGACGCACCAGATCCTCCGCCGCCGCGCGATACCGCTTCAGGATGCGGTTGCCGATGAAGCCGTCGCAGATCCCGGCCTGCACCGGGATCTTGCCGAGCTTCGCCGCCAGCGCGAAGCCGGTGGCGAGGGTTTCCGGCGATGTCTCGGGGGTCGGCACGATCTCCAGCAGCTTCATGACGTTGGCCGGGCTGAAGAAGTGCAGCCCGATGAAGCGCTCCGGCCCCGGCACGCCCTCTGCGATGTCGCGCGGGTCGAGATAGGAAGTATTCGTCGCCAGGATCGCGTCCGGTCGGCAGGCGGTGCCCAGCGCCTCGAAGACGGCGCGTTTGACCGAAATTTCCTCGAACACCGCCTCGATCACCAGATCGATGTCGGCGAGGGCGGCGTAATCGGTTTCGCCGGTCACGCCGGCGATCCGCGCCGCCGCATCGGCCTCGCTCATCCGCCCGCGCTTCACCGCTCCCTCGAAGATGCCGGTGACATTGGCGAGGCCACGGGCGAGGGCTTCGGCGTCGCGCTCGACGAGGACCACCGGGATCTTCGCGTCACGCAGCGCCGCCACGATCCCCGCGCCCATGGTGCCACCACCGATGACCGCCACGGAGCGGAGCGGCTTTGGCTCGACGCCCTTGAGCGCGGCCGGCCGCGGCGCGGCGCGCTCGGAGAAGAACACCTGACGCAGCGCCGCCGCTTCCGGCGAGGCGCGCAGCTCGAGGAACGTCTCGCGCTCGAACGCCATCGCGGCGTCGAAGTCGGCTTCCGTCGCGTTGCGGATGCTCGCAAGCGCCCGGAGCGGCGCCGCCGCGCCGCGCGCCGCCTTGCGAACCCGCGCCTCGGCCGGCTCCCAGAAGTCCGCGTCCACCGGAGACGGCGAACGCTCGCTGATCGGCGCGGGAAGCGCCCGCGCCTCCGCTGCGAAAGCGACGGCGCCGGCCCGAAGGTCGCCATCGATCACCGCGTCGATCAGCCCGAGTTCCAGCGCCTTCGGCGCCTTCACGGGCTTGCCCGAGGTCACGAGATCGATCGCTGCCGCAACGGGCACCAGTCGCGGCAGGCGGACCGTGCCGCCGGCCCCCGGAACGATCCCGAGCGTGACCTCCGGCAGGCCGACGGAGGCCGAGGCCACCGCCACGCGGAAGCGGCAGCCGAGCGCCACTTCGAAGCCGCCACCGAGCGCCGAGCCGTGGATCGCCGCCGTCCACGGCTTCGCTGCCGCTTCGATCCGCGCCACCACGTCCGGCAGATGCGGCGGCTGCGGCGGCTTGCCGAACTCGGAGACGTCGGCACCGGCGATGAAGGTCCGGCCGGCGCAGATGAGCACCACGGCGTCCACATCCGCGTCGGCGTCGAGTTCCGCCACTGCGTCCCAGAGGGCCTGCCGCAGGGCCTGCGACAGGGCATTTACCGGCGGGTTGTCGACGGTAACGACGGCAATCCGGCCGTCGCGTTCCACGGTGAGCGTCATGGTTCAGATCCCCAGGTAGGCTTCTCGAATGCGCGGATCGGCGATGAGTTCCGCCGCCGAGCCCTGCATGGTGACCCGCCCCGTCTCGAGAACGTAGCCGCGATCCGCGATCTTGAGCGCGCCGTAGGCATTCTGCTCGACGAGGAGCACGGTCACGTCGAGGTCGCGCATGCTCTTCACCACCTCGAAGATCTGCGCGACGATGATCGGCGCGAGACCCATCGAGGGCTCGTCGAGCAGGAGGCACGACGGGCGTCCCATCAGCGCCCGGGTGATGGCGAGCATCTGCTGCTGGCCCCCCGAGAGGCCACCGGCCGCGAGGTTCCGCTTCTCCTTGAGGATCGGGAACATCGCGAACGCGGTCTGCATGTCCTTTTCCACCCGGTCGTCGGCGTAGAGGAACGCACCGAGACGGAGGTTTTCCTCCACCGTCAGATTGGTGAAGATCTGGCGGCCTTCCGGCGACTGGGCGAGACCGTGGCCCACCCGGCGGTAGGCGGGCACCGCGGTGAAGCTCTCGCCGCGGAAGGTGATCGAGCCGCCGGTCACCGGCTGGACACCGGAGAGACAGCGCAGGAGCGTCGTCTTGCCGGCGCCGTTGGCGCCCACCACGGTCACGATCTCGCCGGAGTTCACCGCGAGGTCGATACCGTGCAGCACCTCGATCCGACCATAGCGCGAGCGCAGGCCCTCGACGTTAAGCATTGGCGGCCTCCGTTCCGAGATAGGCCTCGATGACCTTGGGATTGCGGCTGACTTCCTCGGGCCGACCCTCGGCGATCTTCTCGCCGTGATCGAGCACCACGATGTGGTTCGAGATGCGCATGACCATCTTCATGTCGTGCTCCACCAGCAGGATCGCGACGCCGCTTGCCGCAACCTCGGCGATCAGGTGATCGATCTCCTCGGTCTCGACGGCATTGCAGCCCGCGGCCGGCTCGTCGAGGAGCAGGACGCGCGGCTTCAGCGCCAGCGCCCGGGCGATTTCGAGCCGCTTCAGCGCACCGTAGGAGAGCGAGCTTGCCTCCTTCTCGGCCGCGTTGCCGAGCCGCACGCGCTCGAGCAGCGCCCGCGCCTCGGTCTCGGCCTTGCCGGCACGGGACTTCATCGACGGCAGATGGAAGAGGTCGGCGAGAAGCGGTCCCATCTCCTGCAGATGGAAGCCCGAGATCGCGTTCTCGAGCACCGTCATGGTCTGGAAGATCTGCAGGTTCTGGAAGGTGCGCGACAGTCCGCGACGGGCGAGGAGGTAGGGATCCATCGACGTCACGTTCTCGCCGTCGAGCTTCACCGATCCGGTCGAGGGCTTGTAGACCCCCGAGATCATGTTGAAGAGCGTCGTCTTGCCCGCGCCGTTCGGCCCGATCACCGAGACGATCTCGCCGGGATTCACCCGGAAGCCCACGTCCTGAACGGCCTTGAGGCCGCCGAAGGTGATCCCGAGGCCGGAGACTTCTAGAAGCGTCGTCATTTGTCCTTCCCCCGGATCAGGCGCAGGACGCTTGGCAGCAGCCCGTCACGCATGAAGATCATGCAGAGCATCATCACGAGGCCGAGCAGGATCTGCTCGTACTCCTGGAAGACGGTCAGCACCTGCGGCAGCGTCGTCAGGATCGCCGCGCCGAAGAACGCGCCGAGCACCGAGCCCGCACCGCCGAGCACCGCCATGGTCACCCACTCGATCGAGTGCATGAAGCCCGCCACGTCCGGCGTGATGAACTTGTTCTGCAGCGCGAGCAGCGACCCCGCGAGCGAGGCATAGACCGCCGAGATCACGAACGCCTGGAGCTTCAGCCGGGCGACGTCGATGCCGACGGTGCGCGCGGCGATTTCCGAGCCATGGAGAGCGCGAAGCGCGCGGCCCGAGGGGCTGTCGTAGAGGTTGAGCGCGACCCAGGCCCCGATCACGAAGGCAATCCCCGAGAACCAGTACCAGAACTGCGAGTTCGAGAGGTCGAGCCCGACCAGTTCGAGCACGTCCTTCAGGCCGAGATCAGGCACCTCGATGCCGTCGGGTCCCTTGGTGAGCCAGGCCTCGTTGGCGAGAACCATCGAGACGAGGATGCCGAAGCCCAGCGTCGCGATGGCGAGATAGTGCCCCTTCAGCCGCAGGATCGGCCGGCCGACGAGCCAGGCGATCGCGCCCGAGAGGATCGCGCCGACAATGGCGGCGATACCGGGATGCAGGCCGAGGTGTGCCGGCAGGAGCGCGCAGGAATAGCCGCCGATACCGGCGAAACCGGCGTGGCCGAGGCTGATCTGGCCGGCGTAGCCGATCAGGATGACGAGCCCCGTCACGGCGAGGCCGTTGACGAAGATCAGCGAGCCGATGCGATAGTAGAAGCTCGACGGAAAGAAGAACGGAGAGGCGATCACCAGGATCGCCAGAATGAGGAGCGTGACGCGTTTGGTAACCATTGTCACACCCGATCCGTCGAAGATTTGCCGAAGATGCCGCGCGGCATGAAGAAGAGCACGAGCAGGATCACGACGAAGGCGGCGGCATCCTTGTAGACCGACGAGATATAGCCCGCGGTCAGCGCCTCGATGAGGCCGAGCAGCAGCCCGCCGACCAGCGCGCCGATCGGATTGCCCATGCCGCCGAGCATCGCCGCGGCGAAGCCCTTGAGCGCGAGGGCGATGCCCACGTCGTAGCTCGTGTTGGTGATCGGCGTCACGAGGACGCCGGCCAGCGCGCCGATGCCCGCGGACAGCGCGAAGGACATCGTCATCACCCAATTGGTGTTGATGCCGACCAGCTGTGCCGCGAGACGATTGTTCGAGGTGGCGAGCACCGCCTTGCCGGTCAGCGTCCGGGTGAAGAACGCCCAGAGGCCGGCAAAGACCACGAGCGCGCCGAAGAGCACCCAGAGTGCCTGCGGCAGGATCGTCGCCCCCATGATCATGATCGGCGTATCGCCGGTGAACGCCGGAAACCGGTGGAGCTGCTTGTCGAAGACCACCTGCGCGAGGCCGCGCATGAAGATCGAGGCGCCGATCGTGATGATGATGAGCGACACCACCGGGGCGCCGCGGGCGGGCTCGATCGCGAGCTTGTTGAGCGCGACGCCTGCCACGGCGGTCACCACGATGGCGGTGAGCGCGGCGAGCGGGATCGGCAGGCCCGCCATGTTGGCGAATACGGTGATCATCCCGCCGAGCATGACGAACTCGCCCTGAGCGAAGTTCACCACATCGGATGCATTGTAAATGATGGTGAAGCCGAGGGCGACGAGCGCGTAGACCGCGCCGACTGTCAGCCCCGACAATACGAATTGCATGAGTTCAGCCATGGGGCGTTGAGCTCCAAGCGAGAGGACGCAGAAAGGATGATGCGGATCGGCCCGGACCTTGGGGATCCGGGCCGACAGACGTCACTCGACGAGCGTCCAGGTGCCGTCCTTGATCTCGAGCATCCGGAAAGCCGTCAGGTCGAGACCGAGATGGTCCTCGGGGGTCATGTTGACGACGCCGCCAGTGCCCACGTAGCCGGTGGTCTTTTCGATCTCGTCACGGATCGCCGAGGGATCATCCGATCCGGCCCGCTCGATCGCCTGCATCAGGATCTGGAAAGCGTCGTAGGCGTGCCCGCCGAAGGTCGAGACCGCCTCGTTGTACTTGGCGGTGTACTCGGCAGTGTAGGCTTCCACGACCGGCTTCTGCGGATCGTCGGCCGGCAGGAGGTCGGCCACGAGCAGCGCCGCGCCGGGCAGGTGCACGCCCTCGGCAGCCTCCGCGCCGGCAAGGTCGATGAAGCTCTTCGAGGCGACGCCGTGGCTCTGGTAGAGCGGCAGGCCCACGGCGAGCTGCTGGAAGTTGCGGGTGACGATCGACGGACCCTGGCCGAAGCCCGGGTTCAGCACCGCCTGGATCCCGGCCGTGTTCTTGATGTTGGTGAGCTGCGGCGTCATGTCCGCGTCGGTCGGGCCGTAGCTCTCGTCCGCGAGGATCTCGATGCCGTAGTTGCCCACGACGCCGAGGCACTGCTTGCGCATCGAGGCGCCGAAGCCGTCGGTGCCGGAGATCATGCCGATCTTGCTGATCCCGCGGGCCTTCATGTCCTCGAAGATCTTCTCGCAGGCCATCCGGTCGGTGTGCGGCGTCTTGAAGGTCCACTCCTTGACCGGCTCGATGATCTCGACGGCGCCCGCGAGCGAGATGAACGGAACCTCGGAGTCCTCGGCGACCGGAATGATCGACATCGTGGTGCCGGTGGTGGTGCCGCCGATGATCGCCTTCACCTCGTCGTCCTCGACGAGCCGGGTCGCGAAGGTGCGCGCCTTGTTCGGGTCGCCGCCGTCATCGTAGAGCACCAGCTCGATCTGCTCGCCGTTGATGCCGCCAGCGGCGTTCAGCTTCTCGACCAGCATCTTCAGCGTCTTTGCCTCTGGGTCTCCGAGGAAGGCGGCCGGGCCGGTTTCCGACATCGTGGCGCCGATCTTGATGTCCGCCGACGCGGCGGAGGCGAGGCCGAGCGCAGCGAGCGTCGCAAGGGCGGTCAGGGACTTCATGCGAGGTTTCCTCCAGGTGGATTTTGCTTTGTTTATGGTTCAGGCAGCAACCGGACGGCGCCACATGGCGCGGGCGAAGCGTCCGGAAACGAAGGCAGTGTCGGTCAGGCTGGCATTTCCCGCCGGGTTGATTCCGGTCACGTGGAAGTCACTGAAGGCAGCGCTCTGGTTCACGAAGATGTTGCCAGTGAGGTTGACCGAAAGATTCGCCCCCGTTCGTGCGAAGGCATCAGCGGCCCGCAGGATACGCGCCTCGTCGGTATCGTAAAGCGCCGCAGTGATCGCGCCCTTGCGCCGCGCCAGATCGGCGGCAAGTGCGATCCCGTGGTCGGCGTCGTCCACCGCCACGGCGAAGGCGATCGGGCCGAAGCGCTCCTCGCCGTAAGCGCTCTCGTCGGCCGAATCGACCGCCACGATCAGTGGCGACGCGGTCCGGCCCTCACCAACCGGGGCGCTGTCGCGAACGACGCGGCCCAGTCCCCGCGCGGCCTCGATCCGCTCCAGCGTCGCCGGATTGGCGATCGCGCCACAGATGCCCGCGGCACGCGCCGGATCCGCGAGCAGCGAGTCGATGGCGCCGGCAATGCCGTCCACCACCTCGTCGAAGGTCTTTGGTCCCGATTCAGTCCCGATGCCGCCTCGCGGCACGAAGATGTCCTGGGGGGCGGTGCACATCTGCCCGGAATAGAGCGCGAGGGAGAAGGCGACGTTCGCGCACATCCCGTCGAAATCGTCCGTCCCCGCGATGACGATGGAGTTCACCCCCGCTTCCTCGGTGTAGACCTGCGCCGTGCCGGCGTTGTCCCTCACCCAGGAGCCGAATGCGTTCGAGCCGGTGTAGTCAATGAGCGCAACCGAAGGATGACGGACCAGTTCGGCCGTCAACGGCGCCTCGGCGGAGTCGGCCGCGAGCAGCACGACATCACGCGGCAGCCCGGCCTCGGCGAGAAGATCGCGCAGCACCGCGACGGTCAGCGCCAGCGGCAGCGTCGCGCCCGGGTGCGGTTTCACGATCACCGGGTTGCCGGCCGCAAGGCTCGCGAAAAGCCCCGGGTAGGTGTTCCACGTGGGGAATGTCTGGCAGCCGATGACCAGCGCGACGCCGCGCGGCACCACGCGCCAGTGCTTCTCGAGGACGATCGGCGCGGCCTTGCCCTGCGGCTTCTCCCAGATCGCGCGGGCCGGCGCGCGGGTCATCTCGGTCCACGCCACCGCCACCGCTTCGAGACCCCGGTCCTGCGCATGCGGGCCTCCCGCCTGAAACGCCATCGGGAACGCCTGCCCGGTGGTGTGCATCACCGCGTTGCCCATCTCGAAGCTCATGGCATTCAGCCGGGTCAGGGCTTCGATGAGCAGCCCGACCCGCGCCTCCGGGCTCAGGCCCCCCCAGGCCTCCCCTGCCGCCTCTGCGGCGGCAACGAGCGCGTCGGGCGTTGCCGCCGGATAGGTAATTCCGAGCGTCGGCCCAAAAGGCGATACTTCGCCGCCGACCCGGCTTGATTCGGGATGGTCAGTCAGTACGAATGGCTGGCCGATCCGCGCGTCATAGGCCGCGAGTCCATCGGCCCGAGCGGTCTCGCCATAGATCTTGCCGCTTGGAATCTCGGGAAATGGCGTCCAGAAGCCCCGGTCGCGCAAAGCAGCTACGGCACGGTCCAGCAGCTCTTTATGGCGATCGAACAAGTCCTGCATCGCATCATCCCCCTTGGCTTGGTTTTTATCATTGACCGGCCGGTCGGTTTATGCAACATTTTTTTTCATCGCAGGCTGAACGGTACCATACGTGCACCGGCCCCGCGGGAGGAACGCAATGACTGACTCGTCCACTTTGCTCAAGTCCCTGGACTCGGGCGTTCTCACTTTGACTCTCAACCGCCCGGATAAACTCAACTCTCTGAATGAAGAATTGCACTTTGCTCTCCGTGCGGGCTTCCAGCAGGCCGCCGATGATCCGGAGATCCGCGCGATTCTGCTGACCGGTTCGGGCCGCGGTTTCTGCGCCGGTGCCGATCTCGGTGACCGCGATCCGCGCAAGGAGCGCCCCGATCTCGGCGCAATCATCGAACGGCTCTACAACCCGACTCTCCGCCTGATCCGCGCGCTGGAAAAGCCGGTGATCTGCGCGGTCAACGGCGTCGCCGCCGGCGCCGGTGCCAACATCGCCCTCGCCTGTGACATCGTGGTCGCCGCCCGCTCGGCGAAGTTCATCCAGGCGTTTTCGAAGATCGGCCTCATCCCCGACGCGGGCGGCAGCTGGTCGCTCGCCCGCATCCTCGGCGAGCCGCGGGCAAAGGCCCTCGCGCTTCTTGCCGAGCCCCTGCCGGCCGAGAAGGCCGCTGAGTGGGGCATGATCTGGAAGGCCGTCGACGACGAGGCCCTGCTCGACGAGGCCCGCGGCATTGCGCTCCGCCTCGCCGCCGGTCCGACCAAGGGACTGGGGCTCACCAAGCGGGCCATCCAGGCCGCGGCAGACAACAGCCTCGACGCCCAGCTCGATCTCGAGCGCGATCTTCAGGGCGAAGCCGGGCGCAGCGATGACTATGCGGAGGGCGTGCTCGCCTTCCTCGAGAAGCGCAAGCCGGAGTTCCGGGGCCAATGAGTGCATCGACCGGCCTGCGAGCCGCCGATCTCTCGCCGCAGGCACTCGCCGAAGCCTGTGCCGAGACGATGTGGGCGGATGACACGGCGACGCAGCACCTCGGCATGCGCATCGACCGCGTCGCTCCGGGAGAAGCAACTCTCTCGATGGATCTGCAGCCCTTCATGCTGAACGGCCACGGCCTCGCCCACGGCGGCTACATCTTCACGCTCGCCGACAGCGCCTTTGCCTTCGCCTGCAACGGCTACAACCAGCGCACCGTCGGCCATCAGGCATCGATCACCTACATGGCGCCGGGACGCCAGGGCGACCGGCTGACTGCCACGGCGCGGGAACTTCATCGCGGCAAGCGCGATGGCATTTACGATGTCTTCGTGACGAACGACCGTGGGGAGAAGATCGCGGAGTTTCGCGGTCACTCGCGCACCGTGAAGGGAACTCATTTGCCGGAATGATCCGGCACCAGCAACGAATCTGGGAGGAAGCAAGATGAATACTGCCACTACCTCGCGCGAGGGCCTCCACGCCATCGAGAACGCGTCGCGCGACGAGATCGCCAGCCTTCAGCTTGAGCGGATGAAGTGGTCCGTACGCCACGCCTACGAGAATTCCGCCTTCTACCGCAAACGATTCGACGAGCACGGCGTCCACCCCGACGACCTCCGGACGCTCGCGGACCTCGCCAAGTTCCCCTTCACCGTGAAGCAGGACCTGCGCGATACCTACCCCTTCGGCATGTTCGCCGTGCCGCGCGAGAAGCTCAGCCGGATCCACGGCTCGTCGGGCACAACCGGCAAGCCGACCGTGGTCGGCTATACGGCAAACGACATCTCGACCTGGGCAGACCTCATCGCCCGCTCGCTCTATGCCGCCGGCGGCCGCGCCGGTGACATCTGCCACGTGGCCTATGGCTACGGACTCTTCACCGGCGGCCTCGGCGCCCACTACGGTGCGGAGCGCCTCGGCTGCACCGTGGTTCCGATCTCCGGCGGCATGACCGAGCGTCAGGTAACGTTGATCCGTGACTTCCAGCCGCGGATCATCATGGTTACGCCGTCCTACATGCTGTCGATTCAGGATGAGTTCCGGCGCCAGGGCATCGATCCTCGTGAGAGCTCGCTGAAGGTCGGGGTGTTCGGTGCGGAGCCCTGGACCAACGCCATGCGCCAGGAAATCGAGCAGGCGTTCGACATGGATGCGGTCGACATCTATGGCCTCTCCGAGATCATGGGCCCGGGCGTGGCCAACGAGTGCGTCGAGACCAAAGACGGTCTTCACATCTGGGAAGACCACTTCTATCCGGAAGTGATCCATCCCGAGACCGGCGAGGTACTGCCAGACGGCGAACTGGGCGAACTTGTCTTCACGACCCTCACCAAGGAGGGCCTGCCGATGATCCGCTACCGCACGCGCGATCTCACGCGGCTCCTCCCCGGCACGGCGCGGAGCATGCGCCGGATGGAAAAGGTGACGGGCCGTTCCGACGACATGATCATCCTGCGCGGCGTCAACGTCTTCCCGACCCAGATCGAGGAGCAGATCCTGAAGTGCGCCGGCCTCGCCCCGCATTTCCAGATCGAACTCGTCCGCAAGGGACGCATGGACGACATGGTGGTTCACGTCGAGGCGAACCCCAATGATCCCTCCGCCGAGGCGCGTGCCGCGGCAGCGAAGGAACTCGCCCACCACATCAAGAGTGTGGTTGGCGTCTCGACAAAGATTGACGTCGCGGATCCGAACAGCATCCAGCGTTCGGACGGCAAGGCAAAGCGGGTGGTGGACAATCGGCCAAAAGAATGAACTGAGAGAAGAGAGCCGCCAATGATACAAGGGAGGACCCGCCCGGGCCCTCCCTTCGGCGTTGGCGGCGCCAATAATGGAGTGCAGCAAATCCGATGGCACGGACCCGAGCCAGCGACTTTGAGGAGAAACAGAACGGCATCCTGACCAGTGCCGCCGCAGTTTTTGCCGAACAGGGCATGGAGAAGGCGTCGATGGCGCAGATCGCCAGCCATTGCCAGGTGTCAAAGGCGCTTCTCTACCACTACTACCCGAGTAAGGACGAACTGATCTTCGCGATCATCCACACTCACCTTGTCGAGCTGGAGAGCTCGGTCGCCGCGGCGCTCGACGAGTCGCTTTCGCCGGAGGAGCAGCTTCGGCTGCTGGTCGCGACGGTCCTCAAGAAGTATCGCGGCGCGGACAACGCGCACCGCGTCCAGCTGATCGGCAAGACAGCGCTCTCCGAGACGCAGGTCGAGCAGATCCGCGACGTGGAACGCCAGATCACCCACCATTTCGCGCGCGTGCTGCAGCAGATCCATCCGTCGCTGGACCGACCGGAACGGCCGCTGCTCATGCCCATCACGATGACGCTCTTCGGCGTGATGAACTGGGTCTACATGTGGTTTCGCGAGGACGGCGAGATCAGTCGGGACGAGTATGCCCAGGTCGCGACGACGATGATCCTCGAAGGTGTGAAGGCCGTGCGCTAGCCAGATGCGCGCCCTCGACTTCAGTTCCTGGCAAGGGCTGCTTTCGACGGTCCTCGCTCTTGCACTCATTACGCTGATCGGCGTCGGTATCCGTCTCGCGGTCATGCAGACGATCCAGCAGCGCCGCGAGCGGGCGAACAGGCAGATCAACGAGCGGCTGCGGGTGCTGATCGCTGCCTACAAGGCGCTTGGCGGCTCGTTCACCGGCAATCTCGCGGTCAGCCCGACCCACATGCGCGACCTCCGGCAGGCGGCCGAAGCGGCGGGGGCGGAGCCAGCCACGGCTCCGTCCTGGTTCGAGCGCAGCCGTCAGGTGCGCGACGCGGTCGAGGCAGCACTTTCCGATATCATCCTGCTTGGCACCGAGGAGCATGTTCGTCTCGCGGAGGCGGCGGCCCGTGATCTGGTTGCCGGGCGGCCGGTCGAGACCGCGGCTCTCGTCGTGGCGCTCCGCGACTTCATCCGCAAGGCGCTCGATCTCGATCCGATACCGGCCGATCTCCGCATCCCGGCGCAGGGGCCGACGCGGCCGGGCTCGTCCGCTGGCGGCAAGGGCCGTGGCGACGCCGCAGGTGGCGGCAAGGGCGGTGGTGGCGGAGGCGGCGGCGGTGGTGCGGGGCTCGGCGTCGGTCTCTCGGCGCGCGAGCGCGGAGCGGACCAGACGGAGCCTGATCCGCGGGCCTGAGGATCGGGCCACGTGCTCAGTCTCCGAGCTTCAGGCGTTCGGTGACGAGCGGGTC
Source organism: Amaricoccus macauensis (assembly GCF_014201905.1). Taxonomy (GTDB): domain Bacteria; phylum Pseudomonadota; class Alphaproteobacteria; order Rhodobacterales; family Rhodobacteraceae; genus Amaricoccus; species Amaricoccus macauensis. The sequence goes on from NZ_JACHFM010000001.1 coordinate 624,125, forward strand.
ATACTCGGGCGCCTGCACCCGCCGCCGGCCTGGCTCGGGCGCGAGGAGCGGCTCGGCGGGGGCGAGCTTGGTGCGGGCGTCCACCGCGAGGCGCTGATAGACGCCAGTGCCGCGGGTCTTCCAGTCGATTTCCTGATCCGAAAGCTCGCGGACGACCTTGGCCGGCGAGCCGACCGCGAGGCTGCGGGGCGGGATCTTGCGCCCGGCGGGGACGAAGGCCATGGCGCCGACGATGGAGTTCTCGCCGATCTCGGCCTCGTCCATGACGACGGCGTTCATGCCGACCATGGCGTTGCGGCCGATCCGGCAGCCGTGCAGGACGGCGCCGTGGCCGATGTGGCCGGCGGGCTCCACCACCACGCCGAGGTTCGGGAAGGTGTGGACGACGCAGGTTTCCTGCACGTTGGCCCCTGCCCCGATCTCGATCCGGCCGAAGTCGCCGCGGAGCACGCACTGCGGGCCGATGTAGACCCCCGGCCCGATGATGACGTCGCCGATCACCGTGGCGTCGGGGTGGACGAAGGCGGTCGGGTCGACGACGGGGACGACCCCGTCCCAGGACCAGAAGCTCATGCGGCGCCCTCGGCGGCGCGTTCCATCTCCAGCGCCACCTCACGCCGCAGGCGGCGGCGGAGCTCGGCGGCACGGTTGCGGCGGGCGTCGGTCGAGTTTTCGATGTCGAGCGCCGGGACCTCGGCCGAGCGTCCGGCCTCGTCGACGGCGACCATGGTGAAGTAGCAGGAGTTGGTGTGGCGGACCGTGCCGGTGCGGATGTTCTCGGCCTCGACCCGGATGCCGATCTCCATGGAAGTGCGGCCGGCATAGTTCACGCTCGCCCGGAAGGTCACGAGCTCGCCCACGTTGATTGGCTCCTTGAAGGTCACCTGATCGACCGAGAGGGTCACGGCGTAGCGGCCCGAATAGCGGGACGCCAGCGAGAAGGCGACCCGGTCGAGCAGGTTCAGCAGCGCGCCGCCGTGTACCTTGCCGGAGAAGTTGGCGAGATCGGGCGTCATCAGCTCGGTCATCTCAAGGCGCCGTCGGTCCATCGCGTCCCCCAAGGCAGGGGTGCGCAAGTTGCACACCCTGGCTATGTTGTTGATATTACTTTATTTACTTGCCGGCATTCACCGGATGGTAACTCACCCAGCGCTGAGGATGAAGCCCCCCAAGGCGGTCCGCGTCCGCCCGTTCCGGCGCGGGCGCCCCACCAGGACGGGCGTCGACCAAGCCCGGCGCGATCCGTGAATGCGGGTCGCGCCGGGTGGGCAGGCGCGCGCGGAACGCGCGCCCGGGACGTTCACCCCGATCCGGATTACTCGATGGTGAACGTCATCTCCGAGACCGCAGCCTTTTCGACATCCTGCTGGTAGAACGCCTGCGGGCGGCAGCCGAAGTCGGCGTAGAGCTGGAGCTGGTCCTCGTAGTGCGGCGACTTCGTGCCGTCCGGCGCGATGAAGCCGCTCTGGCCCGGCGGGGTGACGGCGCAGAAGCTGACCTTGCCGTCGAGGAAGCGGACCATGTCGTTCTGCGTGCCGCGGTTCATCGACGTGCTGACCGCGAGCGTCTCGTCCGCTCCCGCCTGCGGGATGCCGAGGTAGTTGTCGGTCAGGAAGACGTGCTGGTCGAGCGGCGCGAGCCACGTGGCCACGTCCTCGCTGCCGTATTCCGCGGCGAGGGCCGTGCGCGTCTTGTCGAGGGCGGCGAGCACCACCGTGTCGGGGTCAGCGCCGTTGAAGAAGTCGTAGGTCTGCGGCACGCCGGAGTCCTCGCCGAGGAGCGCGTTGTTCAAGAGCGCCGACGGCAGGGCGATGCGGACCTGCATGACCTTCGCCGGGATGTCCGGCGCGTCGTCGAGGATGACGTCCGCGACCATGGTGTCCATCCAGTGGCGCAGGATCGCCACGGCCGGCGAAGTCGCCTTGCCGTCCGCGTTGCGGATCTGGCGGGTGTCCCAGTCGCGCAGCGCCGCGAGCATCGGCTGGCGCGGATCGTCCGCCGGCAGCGAGGCGGCGGCTTCGAGGATCCGCGGCACGAAATAGCGCGCGTTCACGTCGACGAAGCTCGTCTCGGGCAGGATGTTCCACGTCTCCTCGGGCGAGAAGCGGTCCTTCGCCTCGATGCGCGACATGATCTCCACCACGCGGTCGGCGGAGGACCACGGGCTGCCCTCCACGGTCGAGATCACGCCCTTGCCGGAACGGTTGTTCCAGTTGGCGATCCATCCCTGATCCGGGTTGTAGGTCTTCGGCACCTCGGCAAACGGGCGGGTGCCCTGCCAGTCCATGCTGCCATCGCCAGTCACCGGGATGCGCAGATCCTGCCCTTCCGGCCGCACTGGCAGGTATCCCGGCGAGACGTAGCCGATGTTGCCGTCGCGGTCGGCGTAGTACCAGTTGATCGTCGTCGCCACGTCCTTCGCGGCGCCAAGCCACTCGTCGTAGCTCTGAGCCTGCGTTGAGCGGATCCACGCCATCAGCGTCTGGATCTCGTAGCCCTCCCACGCGCGGTGGAAGGCGAAGGCCCGATCGTGCTCGGCGTCAAAGACGGTGACCACGCCGTACTCGGTTTCCCAGACATCGAGGGCGATGTCCTCGGCACCCTTGACCTTCAGCGTCTCCTTGCGGAGCGCCATGTCGACCCAGCCGCCGTCATGGCGATACTGGTGCTCGTTCTCCGGGTTGAGTTCGAGCTGGACGTAATCGTTGACGTCGAGCGGGCCGGCCGTCGAGCCCCACGCGATGGTGCCGTTGGTGCCGAAGAGTACGTTCGGCACGGCGAAGGGAGTGTTGCCGGTCAGGTCGAAGCCCGCGCCGTGCAGGCCGATGCTGAACACGTAGGACGGGTTGAAGTTGCCGAACTGCGGGCCGTTGACGAGGATCGTGCTGCCGTCGATGGTCTTCTTCGGCCCGAGGATCCAGAGGTTGCTGGCGCGCGGCCGGTCGTCATCGCCGCCGTCGATCCCGAGGTCCGCGAGGCCGGCGAAACGGGTGGCGTCGATCGGAGCGGGCTGCGCCGGGGCCTCGGCCTTCTGCTGGTACTGCCCGCCTTCGGGAACCGTCGTCGGTGCGAGCGGATCCTCGATCCAGAAGATCTGGTTGAAGATCTCGCGGCCCTTTTCCTCGCCGTGCTTTGCCACGAGGCTGTTGAGCACCTTGGCGTTGTTGAGCTCGGTCGAGTTGCCCGAGAACCGGCCGGCCATGGTGCCGGTGTAGATCATCGCCACGTCGAAATCGGTCCACTCGGTCGGCTCGAAACCGAAATCGGTGAACTGCTTCGGCAGCAGGTTGGCCTTGTCCGCCATCACCTCGGCGAGGCGCTTGTTGTAGCCGGCGGCATAGCCACGCAGGATGTCGCGCTGCTCGGGCGGCAGCGCCTCGACCTGCTCGCGGATCTTCGCCTGATCGAAGAAGGCGCGGGTCTTGGTGTCGTAGGCGACGTGATCGGCCCCGAGGATCGAGGAGACCGTGCCGAGGACGGAGTGGCGGGCCATCTCCATCTGGAAGAGCCGGTCCTCAGCGACGGTATAGCCGAAGCCGGCGTAGAGCCCGTAGACGTCATCGGCGTAGACATGGGGAATACCCCAGTCATCACGCAGGATTTTGACGTCAGAGGCGGCATTCGCCGCGATGGGCACGAGTCCGAGGACAAGCGGGATCAGCAGCCTGCGCATGGCGCGAGCGGTGACGGGCATCGATTCCTCCTGGGGAGAGATGGGGTCTTTTCTTGTTGGTGGGGAGCCTCACCGGCTCCCCACGTGTACTACGCCGCCGGCGGCCAGGTCTTGGCGACCATGGTGAGGACGTCGTACTGGGCGACGAGGGCGCCGTCGGCCTTGGTCACCTGGCAATCCCAGCGGACTTCGCCATGCTCGGCGCTGGCGCGGGGATTGATCTCCTTGCAGGTCAGGCGGACGCCGAGGACGTCGCCCGGGTAGACCGGCGTCAGGAACCGCAGGTTGTCGACGCCGTAGTTGGCGAGGACCGGACCCGGCGCCGGATCGACGAAGAGCCCGGCCGCGAAGGAGACGATCAGGTAGCCGTGGGCGACGCGGCCGTCGAAGAACGGGTTCGCCTTGGCAGCTTCCTCGTCCATGTGGGCGTAGAAGGTGTCGCCGGTGAACTCGGCGAAGTGCTCGATGTCGGCGAGCGTCACCTCACGGGTGGCGGTGACGAGCTGGTCACCGATGCGGAGTTCGGCGAGCGACTTGCGGAACGGGTGGGTGCCGTCGGTCTGCGCGTCGGCGCCCTCGATCCAGCGGCCGGTGACAGCCGAAAGGAGCCGCGGCGCGCCCTGCACCGCGGTGCGCTGCATGTAGTGCTTCACGCCGCGGATGCCGCCCATCTCCTCGCCGCCGCCGGCGCGGCCCGGGCCGCCGTGGACGAGCACCGGGAGCGGCGAGCCGTGGCCGGTCGAGGTCTTGGCGCTCTGGCGGTTGCCGATGAGGACGCGGCCGTGGAGCGGCGCAATGCCCAGGACGACTTCCTCGGCGACCTTCTTGTCGTCGGTGAAGACGGAAGCGACGAGCGAGCCCTTGCCACGTTTCGCCAGCGCGATCGCCTCGTCGATGTCGTCGTAGGGCATGACGGTCGAGACCGGGCCGAACGCTTCGACGTCGTGGATGGCGTTCTTGCCGAGCGGGTTGTCGGCGAAGAGGACGACCGGGTTCAGGAAAGCGCCCTTCTCGGCGTCGCCGGAGGCGACGGTGACCTCGTCGGGGTTGCCCGCGACGATCTCGGCCTCGGCCTGAAGCTCGCGGATGCGGTCGCGGACTTCCTGGCGCTGGTCGAGGCTCGCGAGCGCGCCCATGCGGGTCGCCTCGTTCGCCGGATCGCCGAGCACGGTCTTGCCGAGCCGGTCGCCGAGCGCGGCGATCAGCGCCTCGGTGTGGGCGCGCGGCGCGATGACGCGGCGGATGGCGGTGCACTTCTGGCCCGCCTTCACCGTCATCTCGCGGGCGACCTCCTTGACGAAGAGGTCGAATTCCGGCGTGCCGGGGCCGGCGTCGGGCCCGAGGATCGAGGCGTTGAGGCTGTCGGCTTCCATGGTGAAGCGGACGGAGTTCTCGACGATCGCCGGGGTCGTGCGGAGCTTGCGGCCGGTCCATGCGGAGCCGGTGAAGGTCACCACGTCCTGACCATCGACGTGGTTCAGCAGATCGCCGGTCGAGCCGGAGATGAGCTGAATCGAGCCTTCGGGCAGGATGCCGGACTCGACGATGCGGCGCACCACGAGTTCGGTCAGGTAGGCGGTCTGGCTCGCCGGCTTCACGATCGAGGGCAGGCCCGCGATGAAGGTCGGCGCGACCTTTTCGAGCATCCCCCAGACCGGGAAGTTGAAGGCGTTGATGTGGATCGCGACGCCCTGAAGCGGCATCAGGATGTGCTGGGCCGAGAAGGAGTTGTCGCGCGAGAGCCGCTCGACGTCGCCGTCGGTCAGCACGCGGGTGTTCGGCAGCTCGCGCCGGGCCTTGGAGGCGTAGGAGAGCAGTGTCCCTGCCCCGCCCTCGATGTCGATCCAGCTGTCGGTGCGCGTCGCGCCGGTGGCGAAGCTCTCGGCGTAGAACTCGTCCTTCAGCTCCATGAGCTTCTGGCCGAGAGCCTTCAGCATCAGGGCGCGGTCGTGGAAGGTGAGCTTGCGGAGCTTCGGGCCGACCACGTCGCGGCCGTAGTCGAGCGCGCCGGCGAAATCGACGCCGGTGCTGTCGATGTGGGCGACCGGCTCACCGGTCGCCGCGTTGAGCAGCGTCTGGCCCTTGCCGGAGCCCTTGATCCATGCGCCGCCGGCGTAACTTTCGAGGATGCGGGGCCTGGTGGTAACGTCGACAGACATATGGGGTCTCTCTCCTTCAGGCGAGGCCGAGGGGCGCAAGCGTCTCCTGAACCTTTGCGGTCCAGTCGGCGAGCAGCTCTTCGTTCGTGCGGCGACGGAGGCCGAAACGCTTCTGGGTCTCGAAGCGGGCGGAGTTCATGGTGCCGAAGCTGTCGGCAACTCTGGGCTGCCAGTAGTCGATCGACGCCTTCGCGGCGGCGCGCCCCTCGTCGGTGGCGGCGATGTCGGTGAGGCCGGTGATGCCGAGCTCGGTGTGGCGCTTCTCGCGGGGAACGATCGAGCGGAAGACGTCGGCGAGCGGGGCGTAGGAGACGCGGCTCATCTCGTCGAGCGTCACGCCGGCGGCGAGGCCCTGGAGGACGTTCATCACCACCGCGTCCACCCAGCCCTCGATGGGATAGTGGAAGACGGCGAGGCGCATGTCGCTGCCGTGCCGGGCCTGGCCGAGGCTGGCGTCGCGCGGCAGGCGGTCGGCCCACGCGGCCTGCGTGGCGTAACGGCCCTCGTCGGCACCGAAGTCGCCCATGAGGTCGAGCACCCGGCCGGCGTGATCGGCCTTTTCCAGCGTGATCTTGCAGGCAGCGATGCGCGCGGTGATGCCGGGGGCGTTGTTGATCGTGTCGGCGAAACCGGCGGAGGCCGCCAGCTCGCTGTCGACGAAACTTGCCATCAGGCGCAGGAGTTCACCGCGGTAGCGGGCGGGAACGTTGCCGGGAGAGGTGAGCTGGCCGCCCTGGGCCAGGTAGTCCTCGATCGGCATCGCAGTTTCGGTCGCGTCGGACATTTCCCTCTCCCTTACTGGTCGTAGCTGACGACGACCTTGTCGCTCAGCGGGAAGCACTGGCAGGTGAGCACGTAGCCCTGCTTGACTTCGTAGTCCTCGAGCGCGTGGTTGATGGCCATTTCGGTCTCGCCTTCCAGCACCTTGGCGCGGCAGGTCGAGCAGACGCCGGCCTTGCAGGCGTAGGGCGCATCGAGGTTGGCCTCGAGGGCTGCGTCGAGCAGGCTCTGGCCTTCCTTCGGCATGCGGAAGGTGCGGGTGGCACCGTCGAGCGTCACGGTCGCCTCGGTGGTGTTCGAGGTCGAGACCTCGGACGAGACGACGCGCTTCTTCGCGCGGCCCGGCTGGCCGGAGGCGAAGAGCTCGAACTTGATCTGCTCGTCGGCGAGCCCGTGCTCCTTCAACGCACCGGCGATCGCCAGCATCATCGGCTCGGGGCCGCAGATGAACGCGGTCGAGACCGACGGCAGGTCGATCCAGACGTTGAAGAGCTGCGCGCACTTCTCCGCATCGACGCGGCCGGAGAAGAGGTCGATGTCCTGCGCCTCGGATTCGAGGACGTGGATGATCGAGAGCCGGCCGAGGTAGCGGTTCTTCAGGTCCTCGAGCTCCTCGCGGAACATGATCGAGCTGATCTGCCGGTTGGCGTAGACGAGGGTGAAGGTCGAGCTCGGCTCGGACGCGAGCACGGTCTTGATGATCGAGAGCACCGGCGTGATGCCCGAGCCCCCGGCGAAGCCAAGGTAGTTCTTGGCAACCTCCGGCTCGATCGGCGTGAAGAAGCGGCCCATGGGCGGCATCGCTTCAAGGGTGGTGCCGGCCTTCAGCTCTTCGTTGGCCCAGGTCGAGAAGGCGCCGCCGTCGACGCGCTTGATGCCAACCTGAAGGAAGCCGTCGCCCTTGCCGGCGCAGATCGAATAGCTGCGGCGCAGCTCGTCATCGTCGAACTTGCGGCGGAAGGTGAGGTACTGGCCCTGGGTGAAGTCGAAGAGCGCGGCGTCCTCGCCACGGGGCTTCAGGGTGACCACGACGGCGTCGCGCGTTTCCTTGCGGACGTCGACAACATCTAGGGAATGGAAGCGTGCCATTTTTCGTGTCCTTGTCCGCTCAGATGCACTTGAAATAGTCGAAGGGTTCCAGGCAGTCGTCGCAGCGGTAGCTGGCCTTGCAAGGCGTCGAGCCGAACTGGCTCACTCTGGTCGTCTTCGTGGAGCCGCACCGCGGGCAGGCGACGGCGAGGTTGCCGCCAGCCATCCGGTTCGCGCGGGCGACGATGCGACCGTCGGCGGCGGTCCCGTCGATCGGCGGGGCGATGCCGTAAGCGCGCAGCTTCTCGCGTCCTTCGGCGCTGATCCAGTCGGTCGTCCACGGGGGCGAGAGCTGGCGCTTGAGTGTCAGCTTCTCGACGCCCCGCTCACGAAGCGCCGTCTCGATGTCGAGATTGATGATCGTAGTGGCCGGGCACCCGGAATAGGTCGGTGTGACGGTGACGACGAGGGTCTCGTCGTCCCAGGCGACATCGCGGATGATGCCGAGATCGGTGAGCGAGATCACCGGGATCTCCGGATCGGGGACATGGCTCAGCCAGTCCCAGACCTCGGCGGTGCTGGGGTGCGTAGCTGTCATCGATGGAACCCGTCCTTACCAGTTGCAGCCGGGATAGGCGCGCTGGAGGAACTGCATTTCCGCGAGGATGAAGCCGAGATGCTCGGTATGGACTCCGTTCTTGCCGCCCTTGTGGGAGAAGGTCGACTCCGGGATCGTGAGCGTCGCCTCGCCGAGCACGTCGCGGACCGTCGCTTCCCACGCGGCGCGCAGGGATTCGGGGTTGGGCGCGATGCCAGCGGCCGCGACTTCGCGGTCCTTGTCGTCCGCGACAAACATCTCGCCGGTATAGGCCCAGAGCGCGTCGAGCGCATCCTGCATCCTGCGGCGGCTCTCGTCGGTCCCGTCGCCGAGGCGGATCACCAGATCCGACGACCGCTCGAGGTGGTAGGCGACTTCCTTCGAGGCCTTCGCCGCGATCTCGGCGACGCGGGGGTCGCTCGATCCCTGCAGCGCCTTCAGCAACTCGAAGTGGAAGGCATCGAACAGGAACTGCCGCATCAGCGTGTGGCCGAAATCACCGTTCGGGCGCTCGACGATCAGCAGGTTGCGGAAGTCCCAGGCGTCGCGGAGATACGCGAGGTCATCGGCGCTGCGGCCCTTGCCCTCGACTTCACCGGCGAGGCCGAGCCACATCTGCGTCTGACCGATCAGGTCGAGCGACACGTTGGCGAGCGCGATGTCTTCCTCGAGCGCCGGCGAATGGCCGCACCACTCGGAGACGCGGTGGCCGAGGATCAGCGTCGCGTCGCCAAGACGGAGCAGCACCTCGAAGAATGCCTCCTGCCCGGCATCGGGCTTCGGGATCTCGGTGTGATGGGTGTGAGCCGCCGCGCTGCGCGCAAGCTCCGCCACATCGGGGGTGGTCATGTCCGGAAGCGACGGCATCTTACATGTGCCCCACTTCTTCAGGGATGTCGTAGAACGTCGGGTGGCGATAGACCTTGGAGTTCGCGGGCTCGAAGAGCGGCCCCTTATCCGACGGGCTCGACGCGGCGATTTCGCCCGACTTCACGACCCAGATCGACACGCCCTCGTTGCGGCGGGTGTAGACGTCGCGGGCGTTGTTGATCGCCATTTCGGCGTCGGGAGCGTGCAGGCTGCCGACGTGGCGGTGATTAAGCCCGTGCTGGCCCCGGATGAAGACTTCCCAGAGCGGCCATTCCTTGGACATTTGTTCTCTCCCTAACTCGCAGGGGTCGGGCCTTTTGCCGGCCCGGCCTTTTGGCTTGCTTGTCGGCGCGCCGTTATTCCGCGGCGATCGGCGCCCGGCGGGCGGCAGCCTTCTCGGCGTGGGCGACGAGCCCCTCACGGAACCACGCGCCATCGTCCCAGGCCTTCACGCGGGCACCGAGCCGGTCCTTGTTGCAGGGACCGTTGCCGGCGATGACGTCGAAGAACTCGGACCAGTCCGGTTCGGAGAAGTCGTAGCCGCCCTTCTCCTCGTTCCACTTCAGTTCCGGGTCGGGAACCGTCAGGCCGAGGTAGCGCGCCTGCGGCACCGTCTGGTCGACGAACTTCTGGCGAAGCTCGTCGTTGGTGTTCATCTTGATCTTCCACGCCATGGACTGGGCAGAGTGCACCGAGTCCTTGTCGGACGGTCCGAACATCATCAGCGAGGGATACCAGAGGCGGTTCAGCGCATCCTGCGCCATCGCCTTCTGCGCCGGGGTGCCGGCCGCCATCTTCATCATCACGGCGTAGCCCTGCCGCTGATGGAAGCTCTCTTCCTTGCAGATGCGGATCATCGCGCGGGAGTACGGGCCGAACGAGGTCCGCTGCAGCGGCACCTGGTTCATGATCGCCGCACCGTCGACGAGCCAGCCGACCGCGCCCATGTCGGCCCAGGTCAGCGTCGGATAGTTGAAGATCGAGGAGTACTTCATCTTCCCCGAGTGCAGCCGCTCCATCAGCTCGTCGCGCGACACGCCGAGCGTCTCGGCGGCGCAGTAGAGGTAGAGGCCGTGGCCCGCCTCGTCCTGCACCTTGGCGAGCAGGATCGCCTTGCGCTCCAGCGTCGGCGCGCGGGTGATCCAGTTGCCTTCCGGCAGCTGGCCGACGATCTCGGAGTGGGCGTGCTGGCCGATCTGGCGGATCAGCGTCTTGCGATACCCCTCGGGCATCCACTCCTTGGGCTCGATCTTCTCGCCCCGGTCGATGCGCTCCTGAAAGGCGCGCTCCTCGGGCGTCATATCCTCGGGCTTCTTCATACCCTCGGTCGAGACGAGCTGTGCATACATGGCTTTCCCTCCTCAGACGCGCTCAATGATCGCGGCGATCCCCTGGCCGACGCCGATGCACATGGTGCAGAGGGCGTAGCGGCCGCCGCGGCGGTGCAGTTCGTACATGGCGGTCGTCACGAGCCGGGCGCCGGACATCCCGAGCGGGTGGCCGAGCGCGATGGCGCCGCCATTGGGGTTAACATGCGCTGCATCGTCGGGGAGGCCAAGGTCACGCAGCGTGGCAAGGCCCTGGCTCGCAAAGGCCTCGTTCAGTTCGATGACGTCCATCTGGTCGATGGTCAGTCCGGCGCGCTTCAGGACGCGCTTGGCCGCCGGCGCCGGGCCGATGCCCATGATCCGCGGCTCGACGCCCGCCGCCGCCATGGCGATGACGCGCGCCTTCGGGGTGAGGCCGTGCGCCTTCACGCCGGCCTCGGAGGCGAGGATGAGCGCCGCGGCGCCGTCATTCACGCCCGAGGCGTTGCCGGCGGTGACGGTGAGGTCGGGTCCGTTGACGCCCCGGAGCTTCGCCAGCGTCTCGGCGGTGGTGCCGGGGCGCGGATGCTCGTCGGTGTCGAAGATCACCGGATCGCCCTTGCGCTGCGGGATCGTCACCGGGATGATCTCGTCGCGGAACTTGCCGGCCTTCTGCGCCGCTTCCCAGCGGGCCTGCGAGCGCGCGGCGAAGGCGTCCTGGTCGGCGCGGCTGATGTTGAAGTCGGCGGCGACGTTGTCGGCGGTCTGCGGCATCGAGTCGACGCCGAATTCCTTCTTCATCTTCGGGTTGACGAAGCGCCAGCCGATCGTCGTGTCGTAGACGGCGTTCGAGCGGGTGAACGCGCTCTCGGCCTTGGGCATTACGAAGGGCGCGCGGGTCATGCTCTCGACGCCGCCGGCGAGCATCAGGTCGGCGTCGCCGGCCTTGATCGCCCGGGCCGCCTGGCCGACCGCGTCCATGCCGGAGCCGCAGAGCCGGTTTATCGTCGTGCCGGGGATATCGATCGGCATGCCGGCGAGCAGCACCGCCATGCGCCCGACGTTGCGATTGTCCTCACCCGCCTGGTTGGCGCAGCCGAAGATGAGGTCATCAACTTCCGCCCATCGCACGCCCGGGTTCCGCTCCATCAGCGCCCTGAGCGGCACCGCCGCGAGGTCATCGGCACGAACGCTCGCGAGCGCTCCGCCGTAGCGCCCGATCGGCGTCCGTACCGCATCGCAGATGAAGGCATCAGCCATCGTTTCCACCCCTTTTTCGTTCGTTGAGTCGGACATTAGCCGACCGGTCGGTCAATGTATACTGAAAAAGCGTCACTGGAACGACTAAATTTTGCCGTTCGGTGTGATGCTTTCGCAAACGCATTCCGTGCCAGATGGTTACGGGCCGAGAAGTCCAGCCAAGCGGCGCTTTGTCGCGGTGGTCGTGGCCGAAAACCGCCCTCCGAGCCCGGAGAACGAAGCCTCGACGTGCGAATCGGCCGCCCCGGAAAGCCCGGTGTAGAGCCGGGCGAAGAGCGCCCGCGCCGCGGGTTCCGGCCACGCTTCGGGAAGCGCTTCGGGCGGCAGGCGCGGGTCGTCGAGCACGATCGCCCGCCAGGCATGAACGAGAAGGAGCCGCGCCAGCAACGCCGATCCGGGATCGGGCGGCCCGGCGGCGAGCGGCGGCTCCAGCGCGCCGAAGCGCGCGCTGAAGGCCTCGATTTCCGCGGCCCGCTCGGCAAGCCGCCAGTGCGCCGCCGCGAGCGCCCGCAGGCCGTCCGCGTCCTGCTGCCAGTTGGCGCGGAAGGCGATGCCCGGCACCGGACCGCCGTCGTCCGGTCCGAAGAGTACACCGGCGGCCAACGCCACGAACCCGCGGCCGGCCAGGTCGGAGCTCGCGTCCTGACCGAGGACGAAGCGCCATGCCGTGCGTGGCGGCGACGAGGTGAAGATGCGCTCCGCCGCTTCGGCGAACTCGCTGCCGGCGGCTTCGGTCAGGCGGTAGTAGCTGCGCCGGCCCTTGCGCGTTCCCTCCAGCCGCCCGGCGGCGACGAGCCGCGAGACCGCGGTGCGCACCAGCGTCTCGCTGATGCCGACCCGGGCGCATAGCTCGATCAGCGTTCCCATCCAGAGCAGTCCGCCGCGCGGCTCGATCACGTCGCCATAGATCGTCACGATGAAGCTGGCGGCGCCGAGGCGCTGGCTGGCCCGAAGCTGCTCGATCATCGCCGTCCGCAGCGGCTGGGCGGGTATCGTGCCAGTCAGCGCGAGAGTCATCCGAGATGGATCCGCACGACCGGGACGCCGACCTCGGGCGTGGTCAGATCAAACGCGCGCACCCGCCGCCCGGAGACGACGGCGACGGCGGCGAGCAGGCCCTCCACGTCGGTGCCGTCCACCTCGCCGGGATCCCTCGCGTCGGCCGGGGGCCAGATCTCGCGCGGCAGGGCGCCGCGGTATCGGGCGATACGCGCCCGGTCGACCTCGGCCATCGCCGCGAGGTCGGGCGCGGCACGTTCGAGTTCAACCATGTTGCGCCAGTGGAACATCGCCTCCTCCACCGCCGCGCGCACCGCGCCGGCGCGACCCAGCCGGGCGGCCGAGCCCTCGGTGCGCCGGCCGCCGTCGAGGTCGGCCGATGCGGCGACAGCCACCACGTATCCGGGCTTGAAGGCACGGGCGCGGATCTCCAGCCCGCGGAACTGGCCACCAAGCCAGGCCACATGCGGCGCGATCGCCGGCTCGGACATCGGATCGAGCGGCGCAAGCTCTCCGGACCCGGCGCGCAGGCGATCGAGATGCAGATGCTCAAGGGTCTCCAGCGCGGCGCGGCGCACCGCGTCTTCGGGGCTCTTCCCGGCCGCGGCGCCGGCCGAAGTGTTGGTCCGCTTCGGTGCGCCGAGCGTCAGATCGACGGTCGGGACCGGGTCCGCCGCGCCTCCGATCGTCACGAACGGCCGGAGGCGCTTCGGGAGTTCCGAAGAGTACTGAATTGAATAACGTTCTGCGGCCTCCGCAACCGCAAGGCGATCAGCATCGACCTGAGACGCCCCGCGTCCGGAAGCCACTCGCTGCAAAAGTAAATTATCTGGCGGCTCGCCGCCCTTTCTGGTAGTTACGCCACACAGAGAGATATAGAATGGAAAGTTGGGTGGCGTGCTTAGCGCGTGCGGTGTGGTGCAGAACCCTGCACGGTATCGCGGTGCCTTCGGACGCTTGGTCACATCGGTCGCGCCTCCTGACGGAAAGCCTTATTTACACACGCTAGAGACGAGAGGTTATTTCGATGGCACGATTCAAGCTCAAGCGCAATCGGTTGCGGAAGCGGCTGGGAGAACTCATTTTCGAAGCTGCCGAACGCTATCGCGACAATTCTTACCAGAACCCTGATGCCCGGATCGAACAGGAGATCGTTGGCCTGATGCGCGGATCGGACAAGCATTCCTTCCGGTTCCACTACGACCGCCCGCGCCGGAACGGCAAGGGGCGGGTGTTCCACATCGTCATCCCGGATCTCGCCGACAAGATGCGAACCGACGACGAATTCGCAAAGGAAGCGATGTCGCATGCCGTCCTCTATGGCTGCTCGCAGTGATCCATCGGATCGTGCTCGCGTCGACGGCCTCGGCATGTCCGGGGACAAGGTCCTTCTGCGCCTGATCGGCCCGCTCAGTGTGGTGAAGGCCGACGGCACGGACGTGACTCCGAAAGGCAAGCGGGCGAAGGCGCTTCTCGCGCTTCTCGCCCTCTCGCCCGGCGGCGCGCGCAGCCGGCGCTGGGTACAGGACAAGCTCTGGAGCGAACGCTCGCAGGAGCAGGGCGCGGCAAGCCTCCGCACCGAACTCAGCGCGCTGCGCCGCGGCTTCGCGGCGGCCGGCGTCGACATTCTCGACTCCAGCCGCGACAAGCTGCAACTCGACCTTACGCGCGTCTACTTCGACACCTACGACTCGGCGAGCGTCGCGGTCGGCGACGACCTGCTCGAGGGCCTCGACATCGGCGACCCCGAGTTCGAGGAATGGCTCCGCACCGAGCGGATGCGCTATGACGCGCCGGAAGGCCTCGATGCACCGCCGCCGCGCCCGCGGGCGATGCCTGCGGGCATCGCGGCCGGCTTGCCCGCGAACACCAACGCGCCGATGCGCCACCCGCAACCTGCTCCGGTCGAGACGCCCGCCTCCGGCGCGCGCAAGCCCTACCTCATCGTCAAGGGGTTCCATCCCATCGGCACCGGCGACCGCGAGCGCGTGTTCGCCGAGGGCCTGACCGCGGAACTGCAGACGGTGCTCGGCTCGCTCTCCGGCGCCTTCGTGGTGCGCACCCAGGACGGCGAGCGCGATCCCCGGCACAGCTACGAGCTCTCCGGCGAGGTGCGCCATCACGACCGGCTGCGCATCACCGCCCGCCTGACCGCGGTCGACACCGGCCAGTATCTCTGGACCAAGCGCTACGACTACGAGGACGAGCGGATCTTCGACGTGCAGCTCGAGATCTCCAAGAAGGTGATCGAGGCGGCGCAGATCGAACTGGTCGAGGGCGAGTGGGCACGCATCTGGACCGACGCGCCGACCTCCATCGACGCATGGGAAGCCTACCAGCGCGGCCGCGGGCTGGAGAGCGAGGCGCGCAAGGACTCGGTCCGCCGCGCGATCATCTGCTATCGCGATGCGCTGCGCCTCGACCCGGACTATACGCCCGCGATGATCTCGCTCGGCTTCTGCCTCGTGGACCAGCTGCGCCTCGGCTGGGCGCACGACCCCGAGGCCGCGCTGCGCGAGGCGCGCGCGCTCTGCGACAAGGTGATGGTCCTGAAGCCGCGCGACTATTTCGGCCGCGCGCTCATCGCCTTCACCGAGTGCGCGAGCGGCAACCACCAGCTCGCCTGCGACGTCATGGCCGAGGTGGTGCGCGACGCGCCGGAGAGCCCTGAGCTTCTCGCCTATTATGGCGTGCTGCTCGGCTACTGCGGCCACATGCGCGAGGAGATCCGGTATCACAAGCACGCGCTGTCGCTGACCAAGCATCCGCCGAACTGGATCAAGACCAACCTCGCCTTCGCGCATCTGCTGCAGGACGCGCCCGAGGCGCCGGACTATGTCGAGGCGGCCCTCGCCGCCGACCCGCAGAGCGTGCGGGCGCATCTCTGCCGGGTGGTGGTAGCGGTGCGCGGCGGCGACTTCGCCGGCGCCCGCATCTGGGCGAACCGGCTCCTGACACTCGAGCCGGAGTTCCGCGCCGAGCGCTGGAGCGCGGAGGAATGCTTCCGCGACCCGGGCGTCTTCCACCGCATCGCCCGCGATCTCCGGGAGGCCGGGCTCTGAGCGTGCCTGACGCCGGCCCCGTCCCGCTGCACTCTGCCCCGAGCCTTTCGGACACGGAGCCGTTTCCGCCCTGTCCGCGGCCTTTCAACATGGCCGCGCACACCTTTGCCGCCGCGCGGATGCGGCCCGACCACGTGGCGCTCGAGGTGCTCGACGCGCCGGGCGAGGTGGCGCAGCGCTGGACCCATGCCGAGCTCGCTGAAACCGTACGCCGCACCGCCGGCGGACTGCGCGCCATGGGGATCGGCCCGGGCGACCGGATCCTGCTCCGCCTCGGCAACAGCGCGGATTTCCCCATCGTCTTCTTCGCCGCCAATGCGCTTGGTGCCGTGCCGGTGCCGATCTCGGCGATGCTGACGGCGGCGGAACTCGCGCCGCTCATCGCCGATCTCGCGCCCGCGCTCATCGCCCGGGGCTCCGGTCTCGCGCTGCCCGATCCGCCCGGCGCTCCGGTGATCGAGACAGCCGGCATCGCCGCGCTCCGCCGCGCCGATCCGGTCGACTTCGCGCTGACCGGCCCGGATGATCCCGCCTACATGGTCTACACCTCCGGCACCGCCGGCCGGCCGAAGGGCGTCGTCCTCGCCCAGCGCGCCGCCTGGGCGCGACGGATGATGTGGCAGGGCTGGTACAGCCTCACGCCTGACGACCGGGTGCTGCACGCCGGTGCCTTCAACTGGACCTACACGCTTGGCGCCGGCCTCACCGACCCATGGGCGGTGGGCGCGACCGCGCTCATCTATGCCGGGCCGCCCGACCGGCACGTCTGGCCGGCTCTCGCCCGCGCGCATGGCGCGACGATCTTCGCCGGTGCGCCGGGGGTCTATCGCCAGATGCTCGATGCGCCCGGCCTCGACCGCGACTTCGCGGGTCTCCGCCACGGGCTGAGCGCGGGCGAGGCGCTGCCGGGTGCGGTGCGCGCCGCGTGGAGCGGCGCCACCGGCAAGCCGATCCACGAGGCGCTCGGCATGTCGGAGATCTCGACCTACATCTCCTCCTCCCCCGGGCGGCCGGCGCCGGAGGGGTTCACCGGCTACCCGCAGCCCGGGCGCCGGGTGGCGATCCTGCCCGGGGACGGCACCGATCCGGTGCCCCGTGGTACGGAGGGCCTGCTTGCGGTCTCGCGGCACGATCCCGGGCTGATGCTCGGTTACTGGCGCCGCCCGGAGGAGACCGAAGCGGCGTTCCGGGGCGAGTGGTTCCTCACCGGCGACCGGGCGGTCATGGCGGAGGACGGAGCGCTCCGCCATCTCGGCCGGGCCGACGACCTGCTGAACGCCGGCGGCTTCCGCGTCAGTCCGCATGAGGTCGAGGCCGTCCTCGCCGATCATCCCGGCATCGCCGAGGTGGCGGTGGCCGAGCTGCCGGTGCGCGACGGGGTGACGGTGATCGCCGCCTTCTACGTGCCTCTCGGCGAGCCGGTCGCCGATGCCGAGCTCGCCCGCCACTGCGCTGACCGGCTCGCGCGCTACAAGTGCCCGCGAACCTTCCGCCCGGTCGAGGCCCTGCCGCGCAGCGCCAACGGCAAGCTGCTGCGCCGGCGTCTGGCAACGGCCGAGCCGGCGATGGACGGCTGACGAGAGCCCGGCCTCTGGACCGCCTCGCGCCGGATGGCGCATGATCGCCCGAACGAGGGCGCCCGGCGCTCCCAGCATCCGAGGCCGCCATGACCGAGTCCCCCCGCTTCCCGCCCCAACGCGCACCGGGCTTTCTCTGGGCCCTTGCCGCCGGTCCCGACGGCACCGCCGAGCGGATCGACGTCGAGCATCTCTCCGAGGCGCTGGCCGAGCGCACGTGGGTCTGGATCCACGTCGACCTGCTCGACCAGCGCGCCCGCGGCTGGATCCAGGGGATCTGCCGGCTGCCGACCGAGGTGACGACGCTCATCGCCGGTCAGGACACCGGCCTCGCGCTCGAGCCCGAGGGCACGGAGATCCACGGGATCGCCCCGGACTACAACGTCGACTTCCTGCGTGTCTCCGACAGCGTCGGTCAGTTCGGCTTCATGGCGAGCGAGCGGCTGCTGGTGACAGGCTGGCGTCACCCGCTCGCCGGCATCGACGCGGTCAGGAACGCGCTCATTGCCGGGGCGCGCCAGAGCTCAGGCTTCTCGATCCTCGCGGCGATCACCGCTGCCTTTGCCCGGGTGGCAATCGGCCGCCTGCGCGCCGCGGAGACCCGGCTCGACCGCGTGGAGGACCAGATCCTCGCCTCCTCCACCTCCGACGAGCGCACCTCGATCAAGGAAGTCCGGCGCCTCGCGCTGGCACTGCACCGGCCGGTCCTCGCCATGCTGCTCATGCTGCGCGAGGCCGAGGAGGAGGAAGAGGAAGCCGAAGCGGCGCGCCTCTCAGCCCTCCCCCCCGCCGGCATCTCGGCGCTCGAGGAGATGGCGTCCCGCCTCGGCGGCCTCGACCACGCGATCCGCGCCACCTCCGACCGGGCGAAGCTCTTGCAGGAAGAGATCGCCGCCGAACTCGCCGACCAGTCGAACCGCAGCCTCCGCGCCCTGACGGTGATGACCGCGCTCATGCTGCCCGGAACCCTCGTCGTCGGCTTCTTCGGCATGAACACCAGCGGCATGCCGTTTGAGGGTCCGCCGTGGGGCACCCTTGCCGCGCTCGGCGTCGGCATCATCTTGACCGTGGCGTTCTACCGGATCATGGCCCGCGCCGGCGCCACGCTGCGCTTCTGAGGAACCACCCATGCCGCACGACCACGACGCGACACCCGACTGGCACGACACGCCCCCCGACTGGCGCACGCAGGGCGTGCGCATCGTCAGGGCGGGCGAGCTCGACCCGAACACCGCCCAGACGCCCGGCATGACGCGCGCCGCCGCCATCAACGCCGCGAAGGCCGGTGCCGCGAAGCTCTGGGCCGGCACCGTGGCGATCGAGCCGAACGCAAAGACCGGCGCGCACCACCATGGCCACCTCGAAAGCATCATCTATGTGGTGAAGGGCCGCGCACGCATGCGCTGGGGCGAGCGGCTGGAGTTCACCGCCGAGGCCGACCCGGGTGACTTCATCTTCGTCCCGCCGTACGTGCCGCATCAGGAGATCAACGCTCTGCCCGGCGATACGCTGGAGTGCGTGATCGTGCGCAGCGATCAGGAGGCAGTGGTGGTGAACCTCGACATCGAACCGGCCGAAGCCCCGGAAGAGGTGGCATGGATCGACCCGAACCATCCGGCGGCCGACCGATGACCCGGCTCGACATCTTCTCCGACCCGGTCTGCCCCTGGTGCCTGATTGGCGCGACGAACCTCGTGCGCGCCCTCGCCGACGCACCGGACCAGCCCTTCGAGGTCACCTGGCACCCCTACCAGCTCAACCCGGATCTGCCTCCGGAGGGCACCGACCGGGGGCAGTACCTCACGGAGAAATTCGGCGGCCTCGAGAACGTCGACCGCGTCCACGCCCGGGTGGAAGCCGCCGCACGGGAGGCGGGCATTCCCATCGCCTTCGACCGGATCACCCGCATGCCGAACACCCTCGACGCCCATCGCCTGATCCACTGGGCAGCGGCCGAAGGCGCCCAGACCCGCGTCGCCATGGCGCTCTTCGCCCGCTATTTCGGCGCGGGCGAAGACATCTCCGACCCGGTGGTCCTCGCCAACGTTGCCGGAGAGGCCGGCCTCGACCCGGCGGCGATCACCCGCCTTCTCGCCGGCGACGCCGATCGCGAGGCGGTGGCGCGCGAGGCAGACGACGCCCGCCGGGCCGGCATAACCGGGGTCCCGGCCTTCATCGTCGCCGGCCAGTACGCGGTGACCGGCGCCCAGTCGCAGGCGTTCTGGACCGACTTTGCCCGCGAGGTCGCAGCCGCGACCACCCCGCCAACCTGACGGCCTCGTCCCCGCGAGTCGGCACGGGGGGTGAAGGGCGGCGAAGCCCGGGCGCGGCTGGCGGACCTTCATGCCTGACTCCGGTCCGACTCGTATCCCCACGCCGGAAGCGGCGCCTTGATGAAGCGGCCGCTTCATCAGGCGCCTCCCGGGCAGATCCTGTCCCCGGTACCAGCACCCGCCATCCTCGCCCGGGAGGCCCCGGCGAAAGCCGCGACGGCCCATGAGCGCGGCGCGGGCCGGACGGCGCCACACGCGGGCGGCCGACGCGCCGCTTCGCCTGCCACGGGCCACGTGATCCACGGGCCACGCGAACCGCGAACCACGGGCCACGAACTTCGTCCTGTCCTTCGCGGCGCCCGGAGCGTATAACCCCGCTCCCTGCATTCAGCCTCCGAACCCGCGCCATGGCCGACGAAGAATTCTACCGCATCAAGCGCCTTCCCCCGTATGTCTTCGCCGAGGTGAACCGGCTCAAGGCCCGCTATCGCGCCGAGGGGATGGACATCATCGACTTCGGCATGGGCAATCCCGACATGGATACGCCCCGCCACATCGTCGACAAGCTCATCGAGACGGTGCAGAGGCCGCGCACCCACCGCTATTCCGCCTCCAAGGGCATCCCGGGCCTGCGTCGGGCACAGGCCGGATACTATGCCCGCCGCTTCGGGGTCAGCGTCGATCCCGAGACGGAGGTGGTCGCGACGCTCGGCTCCAAGGAGGGCCTCGCGAACCTCGCCATGGCGATCACCGCCCCCGGCGACGTGATGCTGGTGCCGAACCCGTCCTATCCGATCCACCCCTACGGCTTCATGATCGCCGGCGGCACGCTGCGCCACGTGCCGGCACTCCACGATGGCCGCTTCGACCCGGAGGAATACCTCCGCGCGCTCGACCGGGCCGTCCTGCACTCGGTGCCGAAGCCCGTCGCGGTCGTGGTGTCATTCCCGTCGAACCCGACGGCGCAGGTGTGCGATCTCGATTTCTACCGCGATCTCATTGCCTTCGCGAAGAAGCATCACCTCTGGGTGCTCTCCGATCTCGCCTACTCGGAAGTCTACTTCGATGACAATCCGCCGCCGTCGATCCTGCAGGTCGATGGCGCGAAGGACGTGGCGGTCGAGTTCACCTCGCTCTCCAAGACCTATTCGATGCCCGGCTGGCGCATGGGCTTCGCGGTGGGCAACCGCCGGCTCATCGACGCGCTGACCCGCATCAAGTCCTACCTCGACTATGGCGCCTTCACCCCGGTACAGGTCGCCGCCGCCGCCGCGCTCAACGGCCCGCAGGAGTGCGTCGCCGAGATCCGCTCGATCTACAAGCACCGTCGCGACGTGCTGATCGACTCGATGGCGCGCGCCGGCTGGCAGATCCCGTCGCCGCCGGCGACGATGTTCGCCTGGGCGCCGGTGCCGAAGCCGTTCGAGGCGATCGGCTCCATGGGCTTCTCGAAGATCCTGCTGCGCGAGGCCGAGGTCGCGGTCGCGCCGGGCGTCGGTTTCGGCGAGTACGGCGAGGGCTACGTCCGCCTCGGGCTCGTGGAGAACGAGCAGCGCATCCGGCAGGCGGCGCGCGGCGTGAAGAAGGTGCTGGCCAACGCCGACGCCCTCGTCGAGCGCTACCGCGCCGAAGAAGAGGCCGAAGTGGTCAGCTGACAGCGGCGGCCTCGGCCCCCCGGTCCTCTTCATCCGGTCCACGGGCGCCCGCGGCTCACCGCGCGGGCGCCTTCGACGTGGAGGCCGGTTCTCGTCAGCCGGATCGCCAGCGCGCCGTCGCGCCGCAGCCGCTCCTTGCCGACGAAGAGGCAGCGCCCCGTGGGGGCCTCGGCCCAGTTCGGCGCGATGAGCACCGCCGCCGTGTCGCAGAGCCCGGCCTCGGCTTTCGACGCACCGACGTAGAGCACCGTCCCGACCCCGGGCACATCCGCCCGGATACGATGCTTCACCCGCCGGAGGTTGCCGCGGGCGTAGGCTTCTTCCGGCGAGGCGAGATCGCCGTCCTCGCGCAGCCACGCCTCGGCGGCGAAGCCGTTGCCGGTGCCGCTCAGAACCCGGCCGGCGGCGGTGCGGAATCCGAAGAGCCGGCCGTCGTCGGCGATCACCACATCCGGCCGGGCGTGCGCGGCCCAGAACACGAGGCCGACGCCGGCGAGCCCGACCCCGGCCCAGCGGCCGCGGCCGATCCAGAGCACGAAGACGATGCCGCCGAGCACGAGGAGCGCAAGGCTCGCGGGCGGCCCCGCCGGCACGCCCGTCACCGCGCCGCCGAAGCTCGCGACGAGGCGCGCCACCGCGATCACGTAGTCCATGCCCAGTCCCGCGAGCCGGAACGGCAGCCAGTCGAGCCCGAAGGGTGCCGCGATCACGCCGATCACCGCCGCGGGCATGACGACGAGCCCCATGGCCGGCATCGCCAGCAGGTTCGCGATGAGCCCGTACTGCGTCATGGTGTTGAAGTGGAAGGCCGCGATCGGCCCGGTGGCGAGGCCGGCGACCAGCGATGTCATCGCGAGCCCGACCACCGGTTTCGGATAGCGCCAGCCGCGGGCGGTCTGGACCGTCTTCCACCACGCCCGGGAGCGCAGCCCCTCGAAGGTGGCAATGAGCGCGACGGTCGCCGCGAACGACATCTGGAACCCCGGCTGCACCAGACTCTCGGGCGCGAAGAGCAGGACCACGAACCCCGCGAGCGCCACCGCCCGCATGGTGAGCGCCGGCCGGTCGAGCAGGACCGCCACCAGCACGGTCGCGGTCATCACGTAGGAGCGCTGCGCCGGCACGTCGAGGCCCGAGACCACGAGATAGGCGAGCCCCGCAACGAGGGCCACCGCCGCCGCGATCTTCTTCAGCGGCCAGCGCAGCGCCAGCGCCGGCACGAGGGCGAGGCCAGAGCGGATGAGACCGAACACCGCGGCGGCGAGCAGGCTCATGTGGAGGCCGGAGATCGAGACGATGTGGTAGAGGCTCGACACCCGGAGCGCGTCTTCGACCGAGCGGTCGATGCCCGACCGGTCGCCGGTCAGGATCGCCGCGGCGAAGGCGCCGCCCTGGTTCGGCACCTGCTGCTGGATGTGACGCGAGGCGGCCATCCGGGCGCGGAACGCCAGCTGCGAGAAGCTGCCCGCGTCGGAGCCTTCGGTCTCCACCACGGGGCCGCGGGCGTAACCCACCGCGCCGAGCCGCTCGAACCACGCCTGCCGGCGATAGTCGAAGGCGCCCGGCTCGGATGGCGCGGGCGGCGGCGTCAGCCGCGCCTCGGTCATCAGCCGCAGGCCCGGCTGAAGCAGGCTGATCGGCGTCGCGGGATCGACCGACACCCGCACCCGCGCCGGCACCCGGTCCGGGTCCATCCCGGTGATCGCCACGCGGTCGAGCAGCACCCGCGGGCGGTCGGACGCGGAGCGGTCGAGCCCGACCACGCGCCCCGAGACCGTCGCCACCACCGGGTAGGCGAGGACCGGCGCGGCCACCGATCGCGCGCGAAGTGCGACCACTTCGAACCCGATCCCTGGCAGCAGAACCAGAAGCAGCGCGACACGGGCGACCTGCCCCGCCGGCCGGATGGCCGCCGCGAGGAGGACAAGAACGACGCCCAGCGCCGCGAGCATCCAGCCCCCGGGCTCGACAGGCAGCGCGAAGTAGAGCGCGATCCCGAGGCCGAAGAGCACGGGCAGCCAGAGCGCGAAGGCGGGTCGCTGCGCCTCGATCAGCGCGAAGAGCCGCGTCACACCCATCCCTTGCCCTCGCCGCCGCAATTGTCCTAAGCACGACACCTGCTGCCCGCATGGTTGCCAGGAGGTTAAGCCCATGCCTTCCACCCCCATGCCGTCATCCCCGTCAGGGGTCGTCACCCGCTTCGCCCCATCGCCAACCGGCTACCTGCACATCGGCGGCGCCCGCACGGCGCTCTTCAACTGGCTCTATGCCCGGCACACCGGCGGCAAGTTCCTGTTGCGGATCGAGGACACCGACCGCGCCCGCTCCACGCCCGAGGCCACGGAGAAGATCTTCGAGGGGCTGCGCTGGCTCGGTCTCGACTGGGACGGCGACGCCATCAGCCAGTTCGACCGCGCGCCGCGCCACGCCGAGGTCGCCCGCGAGATGATCGCACGCGGCACCGCCTATCCCTGCTGGTCGACCCAGGAGGAGATCGAGGCATTCCGCGAGACGGCGAAGGCCGAAGGCCGGCCGCCGCTTTTCCTCTCACCCTGGCGCGACGCCGATCCCGCCACCGCCCCCGACGCGCCCTTCGTCGTCCGGCTGAAGGCGCCGCGCGACGGCGAGACCACGGTCAGCGACCTCGTGCAGGGCGACGTGACCTGGAAGAACGAGACCCTCGACGACCTGATCCTGCTGCGCTCCGACGGCACGCCGACCTACATGCTGGCAGTGGTGGTGGATGACCACGACATGAACGTCACCCACATCATCCGCGGCGACGACCACCTGACGAACTCGGCGCGCCAGACGCTGATCTATCGCGGCATGGGATGGGACGTGCCGGCGATGGCGCACATCCCGCTGATCCACGGCCCGGACGGCAAGAAGCTCTCGAAGCGCCACGGCGCCCTCGGGGTCGATGCCTATCGCGACATGGGCTATCCGGCCGAGGCGATGCGCAACTACCTCGCCCGGCTCGGCTGGAGCCACGGCAACGACGAGGTCTTCACCACCGAACAGGCGATCGGCTGGTTCGACCTCACCCACATCGGCAAGGCCCCGGCGCGCTTCGACTACGCCAAGCTCGAGAGCCTCTCGGGCCAGCATATCCGGGCGATGGACGACTCGGCTCTTCTCGGCGAACTCGAAGGTTTTCTTGCAGCGCAAAATCGTCCGGCGCTAACGGACACCGAGCGCGCCCAGATGCTCCGCGCCATGACCGGCCTCAAGGAGCGCGCAAAGATACTCCCACAAGTTCTTGACATGGCGAGCTTTATACTTGGAAAGCGACCATTTGCACCGGATGCCGCAGGAGCGAAGGCACTGGCGTCCGCTCCGGCAGGCATGATGGAAAAATTGACTTCGCGCCTGCGAAACGCTAACTGGACACCCAGCGACCTTGAGACGGTCGTCCGTGAGTTTTCCACCGATGAGGGGCTGGGCCTTGGCAAGGTCGCGCAGCCGCTTCGCGTGGCGCTGTCCGGCCGCACCGTGTCCTTGGGCGTATTCGACATGATGGATATCCTGGGCCAGACCGAAAGCCTCGCTCGGCTGGAAGATTGCGTGAATTCGGCAGCGACGGGCGCATGACGCGGTTCCCGTCGCTGGCGCGGAATGAATATGGCGACCGCGCCGTGCGGTCCCTGCGACAGAGGGGATGACTATGACACACCAGGCGCACCAGTCCGCACATCTCTCAATCGGCGACAAGTCGCTGGATCTTCCGATCTATAGTGGCACCATCGGGCCGGACGTCATCGACATCCGCAATCTCTATTCCGAAGGCGGCGTGTTCACCTTCGATCCGGGCTACACCTCGACCGGATCCTGCGAGAGCGCGATCACCTACATCGATGGCGACAAGGGCGAACTGCTCTATCGCGGCTACCCGATCGAGCAGCTGGCCGACAAGTCGAACTTCCTCGAAGTCGCGTACCTGCTGCTCTACGGCGAGCTGCCGACGGCGGCGCAGCTCGAGGATTTCGTCGGCCGCGTGACGAACCACACGATGCTGCACGAGCAGATGTCGTACTTTTTCCGCGGCTTCCGGCGCGACGCTCACCCGATGGCGATCGTCTGCGGCACCATGGGTGCCATGGCCGCGTTCTACCACGACTCGACTGACATCAACGACGCGTGGCAGCGCGAGGTCGCGACGATCCGCATGATCGCGAAGATGCCGACGATCGTGGCGTGGGCCTACAAGTATTCGGTCGGCCAGCCGTTCGTCTATCCGCGCAACTCGCTCGATTACGCCTCGAACTTCCTCAACATGTGCTTCTCGGTTCCGACCGGGGAATACGTGGTGAACCCGATCCTCTCCCGCGCGATGGACCGGATCTTCACGCTGCACGCCGACCACGAGCAGAACGCCTCGACCTCGACTGTCCGTCTCGCGTCGTCGTCGGGCGCGAACCCCTTCGCCTGCATCGCCGCGGGCGTTGCCTGCCTCTGGGGCCCGGCGCATGGCGGCGCGAACGAGGCCTGCCTGCGGATGCTCCGCCAGATCGGCACGCCCGATCGCATCCCGGAGTTCATCGCCAAGGCGAAGGACAAGGACGACCCGTTCCGCCTGATGGGCTTCGGCCACCGGGTCTACAAGAACTTCGACCCGCGCGCGAAGGTGATGAAGCAGTCGGCGGATGAAGTGCTCGGCCTGCTCGGGATCGAGAACAACCCGACGCTGCAGGTCGCCAAGGAACTTGAGCGCATCGCCCTCGAAGACGAGTACTTCGTCGAGAAGAAGCTCTATCCGAACGTCGACTTCTATTCGGGCATCATCCTCGATGCCATGGGCTTCCCCACCTCGATGTTCACGCCGATCTTCGCGCTCGCGCGCACCGTCGGCTGGATTTCGCAGTGGAAGGAGATGCTCGAGGATCCGCACCTGAAGATCGGCCGCCCGCGCCAGCTCTACACCGGCCCGACCCAGCGCGACTATGTCGAAGTCGAGGACCGCTGAAACCGGGACGGAGGCGCCGGAAAGCGCCTCCGTCACCCGCGTCCGCGCTGACGCCGCCCGTCGCGGTCTCGATATCGAGCCACGGCGGCTCGACGACAGCACCCGCACCGCCGAGCAGGCGGCTGCGGCCTGCGGGGTCAGTCTCGATCAGATCGTGAAGTCGATCGTCTTCCGCGAAGCGGGCTCAGAACGGCACGTGCTGTTCCTGACCGCTGGCGGCAACCGCGTCGATCCGGCGCGCGCGGCGGAGCTTGCCGGCGCGCCGCTCGGCAAGGCAGACGCCACCAGCGTGCGCATGGTGACCGGTTTCGCGATCGGCGGCGTCGCCCCCCTCGGACACCTGACGCCGATCGACACGTGGCTCGACCCCCGGCTCCTCGATTTCGAGGTGGTGTGGGCGGCGGCGGGGACGCCGCACCACGTGTTCCCGGTGTCGCCCACCGCGCTCGCCGCAGCGATCGGCGCAACGGTCGCCGCTTTCACCGCCTGAGCGCCACCTGATTCGACGAAATGCGAGGCAGGGCCTTCCCCGGAACCCGGGCCTCGCATTCGTGAGTCCCTTTCTTCCGCCGATCTGGTATCCTTCCCGGACAGAGAGAGGCTACCGCCGTGGCGGGCCGATCCGTCGCGCCGCAAGGCCTCCCGCCAGAAACGAGCCTGTCGGAGGAAGCCATGCCTAAGACCATTGGGAATCCGCTCTCCTGGAGCGTCGATCACGCGAAGGCGGTCGGCCAGCATCTCGGCTCGGTCGCGACCCACGTCGGCCACGAGACCGACGGCCTGACCCTGCCCGAGGTCCGGCGCATCCGGGTCGAGGACCTTCGTGAGGTATTGCGCCGCGGCGTCGATGACTTCATGGCCTGCCGCACGGACGTCGCCTTCCTCTGCCTGCTCTACCCGGCGATCGGCCTGCTCGTCGCGTGGTTCGCTCTCGACCGCAATCTTCTGCCGCTCTTGTTCCCGGCGATCTCGGGCCTCGCCATCGTCGGTCCGGTTGCCGCGGTCGGTCTCTACGAGATGAGCCGGCAGCGCGAGATGGGCCTGGAACCGGGCTGGGCGCACGCCTTCGGGGTGGTGAAGTCGCCGAACTTCGGCGCGATTCTCGCGCTTGGCCTGATGCTCGGCGCGCTCTTTGTCGTCTGGATCCTCACCGCTCACGGCATCTACTCCGCCACCATGGGCTATGAGGCGCCCGCCTCGATCGGCGCCTTCGCGCGCGACGTGATGACGACACCGGCCGGCATCACCATGGCGATCATCGGTATCGTGGTCGGTGCGCTCTTCGCCGCTCTGGCGCTTGCGGTCAGTGTCGTCGCCTTCCCGCTTCTCCTCGACCGTGGCGTTGGTGTTCCAGCGGCGATCATCACCTCGCTCCGCGTCACCGCAGCGAACCCGGTGCCGATCGCGGTGTGGGGCTTCATCGTCGCGGCTGGCCTCGTGCTCGGGTCGATCCCGCTCTTCCTCGGCCTCATCGTGGTGATGCCGATCCTCGGGCACGCCACCTGGCATCTCTATCGCCGCACGGTGGTGTGATCCCTGACAGGGGCCCCCTGGACGTCCCGGCCGATTGAGGCCGGGGCCGAAGCGGGCTAGAGAGCAGGGCATGACCGATGCACCCTCTCTTCCCGGCCACCTGACCCCTGCCCCGGCTGACCATCCGCGGGTTCCACGGGCGAAGGTCGGTGTCATCCTCGCCAACCTCGGCACGCCGGACGCCACCGACTACTGGTCGATGCGCCGCTACCTGAACGAGTTCCTGTCCGACGAGCGGGTGATCGACCTGCCCCGCTGGAAGTGGCAGCCGATCCTTCAGCTGATCATCCTGTCGAAGCGGCCGAAGAGTTCCGGCGCCAACTACGACAAGATCTGGGACCGGGAGCATGACGCAAGCCCGCTGCTCGTCATCACCCGCGAGCAGACCGCCGCCGTCGCCGCCGCCATGGCGGAGCGTCATGGCGAGGGCGTCATGGTCGACTTCGCCATGCGCTACGGCAATCCCTCCACGAAGTCGGTCATCGAGAAGATGGCGCAGGCGGGATGCGAGCGGATCGCGTTCTTCCCGCTCTATCCGCAGTATTCCGCGCCCACCACCGCCACCGCCAACGATCAGGCGTTTCGCGCGCTCATGCAGTTGCGACGGCAGCCGGCGTTTCGCACGGTGCCGAGCTACCACGACCATCCGCTCTATATCGAGGCGTTGGCGCGTTCGGTGGAAGACGCCTATGGCGGCCTCGACCGCCGGCCGGACCTGCTCGTCACCAGCTATCACGGCATGCCGGAGCGCTATCTGCGCGAGGGCGACCCCTACCACTGCCAGTGCCAGAAGACGACGCGCCTGCTGCGCGAGCGCCTCGGCTGGCCGGAGGACGAGGTGGTGATCAGCTTCCAGTCGCGCTTCGGCAGCGAGGAGTGGCTGAAGCCCTATACCGTCGAGGAGGTGGCGCGCCTTGCCAAGGCCGGCAAGCGCCACATCGCGGTGATGGCGCCTGCTTTCTCAGCCGACTGCGTCGAGACGCTGGAGGAAGTGGAAGGCGAGATCCGCGAGGCATTCATGCACGCGGGTGGGGAGGGTTTCGCCTACATTCCGTGCCTGAATGCCGCGCCCACTCACATCGAGATGATGGTCTCGATCCTTGAGCGCGAGCTTTCCGGCTGGCTCTGACCGCTGGTCAGCGCGACGAGGCGGCGACCACCGAGAGCGGCGCAAGCCCAGCCGCAACGAACGGTGCCACCGGCTGGCCACGATAGATGTTCAGCCCGTCACGGACGACGACTTTCCCGTCGGGCAACCGCTCGACGATCTCTCCGTAGACTGAAACCCGACTTGAAACCTGGATGGTCTGGTACATGGTGCGCTTCCTTCCCGACCGTTTGCCTTTGTGGCAAACTTTCTTAGTTCCGTTTCCAAAACGTTAACTGAGTCGGGTTCCAGCGTCACGAAAATTTTGCCCCTGACGGTCACGACCTTCGACCAACGTCTCAGAGCCAGTCGCGAAGCATGGCAAGAAGCGGCTTGTCGGCCGGCGGCATGGGATAGGACGGCAGATCGCGCACGCCGACCCATCTCAGCGCTGCGTGCTCGCGGGCCACGGGGACACCCTGCCACTTGCGGCAGGCATAGAGCGGCATCAGCAGATGGAAGTCATCGTAGGCGTGGCTGGCAAAGGTAAGCGGCGCGAGGCAGCTCGACCACGTGTCGATGCCGAGCTCCTCCTGCAACTCGCGGATCAGGGCCGCCTCCGGCGTCTCGCCGGCCTCGACCTTGCCTCCGGGAAACTCCCAGAGCCCGGCGAGCGACTTGCCCTCCGGGCGCTGGGCAATCAGTATCCGGCCGTCCGGGTCGATGAGCGCGACGGCCGCGACGAGAACGAGCCTTGTGTCGCCCATCCCCGTGCTCAGGACCGGTAGTCGGCGTTGATCTCGATGTAGCGATGGGTGAGATCGCAGGTCCAGACCGTCGCCTCCCCGTCACCGATCCCGAGGTCCACGCCCACGACGAGGTCCGCCTGCTTCATGTAAGCCGCCCCGTCGGCCTCGCGGTAGGACGGCGCGACCCACCCCTTCTCCGCGACGAGGATGTCACCGAAGCGGATCGACAGCCTGTCCCGGTCGGCCTCCGCGCCCGACTTGCCCACCGCCATGACGATGCGGCCCCAGTTCGGATCCTCGCCGGCGAACGCGGTCTTGACGAGCGGCGAATTGGCAATGGCGAAGCCGACCTTGCGGGCCTCGGCATCGCTTACCGCGCCGGTGACCCGGACCTCGACAAACTTCGTCGCGCCCTCGCCGTCCTTCACCACCTGATGCGCCAGATCGAGCATCACGTCACCGAGCGCCACCTCGAACGCCGCGGCGCGCGGATCGTCCGGCGCCTCGATACGAGGCATCGCCGCCTGCCCGGTCGCCGCCATGACGAGCGTGTCCGAAGTCGAGGTATCGCCATCCACGGTGATGGCGTTGAAGCTCCGGTCCGACTGCCGCGACACGATCGCCTGCAGGAGGCCCGGCGCGATCGCGGCATCGCTGAAAAGATAGACCAGCATCGTCGCCATGTCCGGCGCGATCATCCCCGATCCCTTGGCGAAGCCCATGATCGTCACCGGCACGCCGCCGAGATCGACGGTCACGACCGCGCCCTTTGGAAAGGTGTCCGTCGTCATGATCGCGCGCGCCGCCCGCTCGGCCGCATCGACCGACAAGGTATCACGCAGTCCGCCAATGGCCGCGACGATGCGATCCGCCGGCAGTGGCTCACCGATGACACCGGTCGAGGCGGTAAAGACATGGCCCTCGGGCACCCCGAGCGCGCCGGCGACCGCCGCGACGGTCGCATCAACGGCGACGCGCCCGGCGTTGCCGGTAAAGGCATTGGCGTTCCCGGAGTTCACCAGGATCGCGAAGCCGCCGTCGCCCGGCCCGCCCCGATGCAGCGCCGCGAGCTTTTCCTCGCAGGCGAGCACCGGACCCGACCGGGTAGCCGACTTCGTGAACACGCCGGCGATCGACGCACCGGGCGCGATCTCCGCGAGCATCACGTCGAGCCGCCCCTTGTAACGAACGCCCGCCTCGGCGGCGGCGAACCGCACGCCGGCCACGGGCGGCAAGGCCGGAAAGCCGCTCGCGGGTGCGAGCGGCGAAACCGGCG
Source organism: Amaricoccus macauensis (assembly GCF_014201905.1). GTDB lineage: Bacteria > Pseudomonadota > Alphaproteobacteria > Rhodobacterales > Rhodobacteraceae > Amaricoccus > Amaricoccus macauensis. The sequence continues at coordinate 654,978 of NZ_JACHFM010000001.1, forward strand.
GCGCAGCCTTCGTCCCGGCCATCGCGCGCCTCAGTTCGTCAGAACGTTGGCGTCGCGGATCGCCGAGGCCGGCACCGCATCCTCGTGCACCTCGACCTTGCCTGCCGCGCGGAGCTCGGTGAGCTTCGCTTCGAGTGCTGCCTGGCGGATCTCGGTCTCGAGCTGCGGCCGTGCCTCATCGAGCGTCGGCGCCTTGGTCTCGCGCACGTCGACGAGCTTCACGAGATGCCAGCCGAACTGCGTCTTCACCGGATCGGAAACGCTGCCCTTCTCAAGGGCCTTCACCGCCGTCTCGAACTCCGGCACCATCTGCCCGGTGCCGAACCAGCCGAGATCACCGCCCGACGCGGCCGAGCCGTCGCTGGAATTTGCCTTCGCCACCTCGGCGAAGTCCGCGCCGCCGTCGATTTCGGCCTTCAGCGCCTTCGCCTTGTCCTCGCTGTCGACGAGGATGTGCGCGGCACTCCACTCGGTCTGCGGCTTGAAGTCGGCCACGAGCTTGTCATAGGCGGCCTTCAGCGCGTCCTCGCTCACGACGCTCATCACCGCATCCCGGGCCGCGTGGCTTGCAAGCGCGGTGCGGCGTGTGTTCTCGACCGCGAGCTTCACCTCCAGCGGATCGGTGTCGGGCGACGCCGACTGGGCAGCCGCGAGAAGCTGCTGGTCGACCATCTGGTCGAGCAGGCCCTTCAGCAGGGCGCCGTCGGGCAGGGTCTGGTACTGCTGCGGCAGCGCGCCGACCATGACAATCACGTTTCCGAGTGTGATCGGCGTTCCGTTCACCGTCGCGAGCACGGTGTCGGCGTTGTAGGTCTTCCCGGCAGTCTGTGCATCCGTAGCCGCCGGAGCCGGCGTGGCGGGCTGGTCCTGGGCGAACCCGGGGACGGTGATGAAGGCGGTCGCGATGCCAGCCATCAGGCTGACGGCAAGAGTGCTGCGCATTCCTTGTGATCTCCCGTTCGCGCCTGACTTCCGGCGCGCATTCCCGTGCAATTTTCGCAAGTGGCGCCCGCCTGTGGGGCGCCGTTGACAGGCGCAGTGCAGCCGCTTACATCCCCAGACGGCTGTGGTCGGGCCGCTCGCGCCGTGCGTTGCTTAGACGGTTCGGTCCGCATGAACAAGCGCCCCCGCAATAACAGATCGGTGGGCTGGTGAAGCGGCGGGGACGATCGTTCCGGCGGCCGCGGAATTCGAGGACACGCACTGCATGATGGGCATTGGCACGCTGGCGAAGAAGGTGTTCGGGTCGCCGAACGACCGGAAGGTGAAGGCGACGCGCCCGATCGTGGAGAAGATCAACTCGCTCGAACCTGACTTCCGGGCGCTCGACGACGCGGGGCTGAAGGCCAAGACCACCGAGTTCCGCGAGCGGCTGGCGAAGGGCGAATCCCTCGACAGCCTCCTGCCGGAAGCCTTTGCAAACGCTCGGGAAGCTGCTCGCCGCACCCTTGGCCTGCGCCCCTTCGACGTGCAGCTCATGGGCGGAATTTTCCTGCATCAGGGCAACATCGCGGAGATGAAGACCGGCGAGGGCAAGACCCTGATGGCGACGCTGCCGGTCTATCTGAACGCGCTGACCGGGCGTGGCGTCCACGTGGTCACGGTGAACGATTACCTCGCGAAACGTGACGCCGACTGGATGAGCCTCGTCTACCACGCCCTCGGCCTGACGGTGGGTGTGGTGGTTCCGGGAATGGAGGAGTCTGAGAAGAAAGTCGCATACGACTCCGACATCACCTACGCCACCAACAACGAGCTCGGCTTCGATTACCTGCGCGACAACATGAAGTCCGACCTCGCGCAGGTGCTGCAGCGCGATCACTACTTCGCGATCGTCGACGAGGTCGACTCGATCCTGATCGACGAGGCGCGCACGCCGCTCATCATCTCCGGCCCGAGTCAGGACCGCTCGGAGCTCTACATCGCCATCGACAAGCTCATCCCCGAGCTCACGACCGAACACTACGATCTCGACGAGAAGCAGCGCTCGACGACCCTGACCGAGGCCGGCAACGAATACGTCGAGGTCCGGCTGCGGCAGATGGGCCACCTCGCCCACGACACCACGCTCTACGATCCCGAGAGCACCAACATCGTCCACCACGTGAACCAGGCGCTGCGCGCCCATGTGCTCTTCCACCGCGACAAGGACTATATCGTCAGGAACGGCGAGGTGATGCTCATCGACGAGTTCACCGGCCGGATGATGCAGGGCCGCCGCCTCTCGGACGGTCTGCATCAGGCGATCGAGGCCAAGGAGAACGTCAGCATCCGTCCCGAGAACGTGACGCTCGCGTCGGTGACGTTCCAGAACTACTTCCGCCTCTACGACAAGCTCGGCGGAATGACCGGCACGGCGGCGACCGAGGCGGACGAGTTCTTCGAGATCTACAAGCTCGGCGTCGTCGAGGTTCCGACCAACAAGCCGGTGATCCGCAAGGACAACGACGACCAGGTCTTCCGCACCGCGCGCGAGAAGTACGAGGCCATCGTCGTCGAGATCAAGCGCGCCCACGAGGCCGGACAGCCGATCCTCGTCGGCACCACGTCGATCGAGAAGTCCGAGGCGCTCTCGGAGATGCTGAAGGCGGCGAAAGTGCCGCACAACGTCCTGAACGCGCGCTACCACGAGCAGGAGGCCGGCATCGTCGCCGAGGCAGGCGTGGCCGGGGCGGTGACGATCGCGACCAACATGGCCGGCCGCGGCACCGACATCCAGCTCGGCGGCAATGTCGACATGCGCGTGGTGAGCGAGCTCGAACGCGCCGAGAAGGAAGGCCGTCAGGCCGATCCCGCCGCGGTCCGCGAAAGGATCGAGACCGAGGTCGCCGCCGAAAAGGCCAGGGTGCTCGACGCCGGCGGCCTCTACGTGCTCGCCACCGAGCGCCACGAGAGTCGGCGCATCGACAACCAGCTCCGCGGCCGCTCGGGCCGGCAGGGCGACCCGGGCCGGACCAACTTCTATCTCTCGCTCGAGGACGACCTCATGCGGATCTTCGGATCCGACCGGCTCGACTCCATGCTGAGCAAGCTCGGCATGAAGGAAGGCGAGGCGATCATCCACCCGTGGGTGAACAAGGCGCTGGAGAAGGCCCAGGGCAAGGTCGAGGCCCGCAACTTCGAGATCCGCAAGAACCTGCTGAAATACGACGACGTGATGAACGACCAGCGCAAGGCGATCTTCGCCCAGCGCCGGGAGATCATGGAGTCGCAGGACCTCTCCGAGGTGACAGGCGACATGCGCCGTCAGGTGGTCGACGACCTCGTCGCCGAGCACGTCCCGGCCCGCGCCTACGCCGACCAGTGGGACATCGACGGCCTGACGACGCGGGGCCGCGAGATCTTCGGCCTCGACCTGCCCTTCAGGGAATGGGCTGACGAGGAAGGTGTCGACGATACCGACATCCGCGAGCGGACGAACGAGGCCGTCGACCGCCTGATGGCCGAGAAGGAAGCCCGCTACGGCGAGCCCACCATGCGCGCCGTCGAGAAGCAGGTGTTGCTCCAGACCATCGACCAGAACTGGCGCGAGCACCTCGTCACGCTGGAGCACCTCCGCAGCGTCGTGGGCTTCCGCGGCTACGCCCAGCGCGACCCGCTGAACGAGTACAAGTCCGAGGGCTTCCAGCTCTTCGAGGGCCTCCTGAACCGCCTGCGGTCCGAGGTGACCCGTCTCCTCGCCCACGTGCAGGTGATGACCCAGGACGAGCAGCAGGCGATGATCGCCGAGATGCAGGCGCGCGCCCAGGCGCAGGCCGAGGCACAGGCCACCGTGCAGCAGGGCGCCCTCGCAGCGGCTCAGGCCTCGGTCCAGAACCGTGTGCCGGAAATGGCGGGCGGCGCGGCGGCCCCGACCTATGCCCCGGGCATCGACCCGGCCGATCCGGGCACCTGGGGCGCCAGCGGCCGCAACGATCCCTGCCCCTGCGGCTCGGGCAAGAAGTACAAGCACTGCCACGGCCGGGTCTGACCGCCCGGTCCGAGGCCACTCCCGGGGAGCGAGATGGTCGACACCGACACCGGGCGCTACCTCGCGTTCTTTCGCGCCACTGAAGCCCTGAAGGACACGCTCCGGAGCGGCCACACCCGCGGTGGCCGGCCCGAGAGCACCGCCGAACACAGCTGGCGGCTTTGCCTGATGGCGTTCACCCTCGCGGACGCGCTCCCGGGCATCGACATCGGCCGGCTGATCGAGCGCCTGATCATCCACGATCTCGGGGAAGCGATCTCGGGCGACGTCCCTGCGCCCGCGCAGCAAGACGACAAGACCGCCGACGAGCGCCGTGACCTGCTCGCCCTGATCGCGCCCCTGCCTGAGCCGACCCGCATCCGCCTGCTGGCGCGCTGGGACGAGTACAACGCCGTCGCGACCCCCGAGGCCCGCCTCGCGAAGGGCCTCGACCGGCTGGAGACGGTGCTCCAGCACACGCAGGGTGCCAACCCTCCGGATTTCGACTACGCCTTCAACCTCGCCTACGGCCGCGACCACACCGACGCCCATCCGCTGCTCGCCGCCCTGCGCGCCCCCGTCGACGCCGAAACCGCGCGGCTCGCCAACCCGAAGCGTGACGACCGGCCCTGATCGCGCGCCCGGGCCAGCTTCTCCCCGCGCGCCCCCGGATTTCATACTGGCAGAAACCCTATCGGGCAGTCGCGAGGGGCCCCGCCAACAGGCGGGGAGAAATCCCTTCCCTCACGGGCGCAAGCCCGTTCCGCCGAAGCGAAGCCGCAAAGGCGGCGCAGCGCCAAGCGATGACCGAGTGGGGGCCGGCACGGCCCCCCCGAGGGCGGCGCTCGCTACTCCGCCGCCACGTCGATGAACCCGCCCGACTGGTGCTCCCAGAAGCGGGCATAAAGCCCGCGGCGGGCAAGCAGCGACTGATGCGTGCCTTCCTCGACGATCCGGCCGCCGTCGAGCACGACGATCCGGTCCATGCGGGCGATCGTCGAGAGCCGGTGGGCAATGGCGATCACCGTCTTGCCCTCCATCACCGTCTCGAGCGTCTCCTGAATCGCCGCCTCCACCTCGGAGTCGAGCGCGCTCGTCGCCTCGTCGAGCACGAGGACCGGGGCGTTCTTCAGGATCACCCGGGCGAGTGCCACCCGCTGCCGCTGGCCGCCGGAGAGCTTCACCCCCCGTTCGCCGAGATGCGCCGAGTAGCCCTCCCGACCCTTGAAGTCGCGCAAAGTCAGGATGAACTCGTGCGCCTCGGCCCGCCGGGCGGCGGCAAAGACCTCCTCGTCGCTCGCCTCAGGCCGGCCATAGCGGATGTTCTCCATGGCTGAGCGATTGAACATCGCCGTCTCCTGTCGGACCATGCCGATCTGCGCCCGGAGCAGGTCCTGTCGGATCTCGCGGATATCCACGTCGTCGAGCATGATCCGGCCCGCCTCCACGTCGTAGAGACGGAGAAGCAGGGACACCGCGGTGCTCTTGCCGACACCGGACCGCCCGATCAGCGCCACCCGCTCCCCCGGGCGCACATCGAGTGTGAAGCCGTCGAGCGCCGGCACCGGCCGGCCGTAGCCGAAGGTCACGTTCTCGAAGCTGACCGCGCCACGGATCCGCGCAGGGGTCTGCGGCTGCGTCGCGTCGGTGATGGTATGCGCCGGCGAGAGCGTGCGGATCCCGTCCTCGATCTCGCCGACATTGGCAAACATCCCCATGGCGGCCATGGAGACCCACCCCGACATCTGGGCAAGACGCGTGGCAATGATGCCCGCGGTCGCGATGTCGCCGGCGGTGGCGAGATCGCGCGTCCAGAGCACCAGCGCCCCGCCGATCAGCGCCACCGGCAGGGCCCCGGCCAGCGCCATCAGCCAGAACCGGAAGGCCGAGCTCACCCGGCCAAAGGCGACGGTGGCGCCGCGATAGCCCTCGAGGGCGCGCAGCGCCGCTTCGTCCTCGTGCAACCCGTGGCTGAAGAGCTTGACCGTGGCGATGTTGGTGATCGTGTCGACCACCTGCCCGGTCACCACCGCCCGGGCCGCGGCACGCGCCGTCGAGCGGGCGCGCACCTGCGGCATGTAGTGCCGGATCAGCAGCACGTAGCCCGCGAGCCAGACCAGCATGGCCGCGGCGAGCCAGAGGTTCATGTGGCCGACGATGGCGATCGCCCCGACAATGGCAGTGACCGCCAGGCCGAAGGTGTTCACCGCCTCGCTCACCGCATCGGTGATCGCCCGGGCGGTCTGCTGTTGTTTCTGGGCGATCCGGCCGGCGAAGTCGTCGTCGAAGAAGGACAGCGCCTGCCCGAGCGTGTGCCGGTTCAGCCGGGCAAGGACGAGCGGATAGAGGTTCGGCCCGAGCGACAGGCTGGTCAGCGCCGCGCCGAGCCCGAGCAGCGTCGGGCGCAGCAGCAGAAAGAAGCCAGCCATTGCCAGCAGGATCAGCCAGTTACCGGCGAGAAACCCGGCAGCACCCCGCGCCTGGGCAATATCGATCAGCCAGCCGACGAGCTGCGCCGAGACCACTTCGGTGATGCCGATCGCGATCGAAACGATGAGCGACAGCGAGACCGCCGGCAGCGCCCCGCGCAACACCCAGGCCATGAAGCGCCACAGACGATCCGGCGGCGGCCCCTCGGCCGGGACGAACGGGTCGATGAGATCGGGAAGCCGGCGGCGAATCATTCAGACAAATCCTGAGCGCCGGTCCACGGCAGTATGCGCCGCGGCGGTCACCGACGGGCTTTGCTGGAGGGCGATTTTCATCCCCCTATGGTAGGAGGCGAACAGCCGAAGGCAAACCTCTGCCAACCACGTGGTTCACGGTCGACGCACGCTTGGGTTGTGATACTGTGCAGGATCATACCCTGGAGGACTGATGGACAAGACCGAGCAACTGGCACAGGCCGTCGAAGCTCTTTCCCTGCAGGCCCGTGCCCACGAAGCCGTCCTGACCGCACTGGCGCGTCGGGCCGGGCTGACTGCGGATGACATGATCCTGTCGCTCGGTCAGCGGGACATGCTCGACGCCCCTCAGCACCTCGCCGAAGTGATGGAGCGGATCCGGCGCATCCTCGAACGGGCGGGCGTATCCGAATAGCGCTCGCCCCCCGCCTTCCCGTCGCCGCAACCCGCGGCGGCGAAACCGGCGCACCCGCCGCCAGCGCGGCGCGGGAGGAACGCCGTCACACTCGGGCGGTCGACGCGCCGCCGCCGCCCGGGGGGTCGCGATCAGCTTGCCGGTTCGGGCTCGAGGCCGTCATCGCGCGACGGACGGGCCGACTTGCCGGTCTTCGGGATTGCCGCGATGCCCGACGGCCCCTCGTCCTTGTCGTCGTCATCACCGCCACGGTTCAGCGGCTGGCCGTGGATCACCCGAGTGATCTCCTTGCCGGTCAGCGTCTCGTACTCCAGGAGCCCGTTCGCCAGCCGGTCGAGATCGTCGCGCTTCTCCGTCAGGATCCGCTTGGCCGTCTCGTAGCCCTCGACGACCAGCTTGCGCACTTCCTGGTCGATCATTTCCTGGGTATCGGGTCCGGCGTTCACCGCGGCGCCCTGCGGGCCGAGATAGCTGAACTGCTCGTTGGCGTAGTCGATGTTCCCGAGCGCCGGCGACATGCCGAACTTGGTCACCATGGCGCGCGCGATCCGGCTCACCTGCTGGATGTCCGACGCCGCACCGGAGGTCACGTTCTCCGGTCCGAAGACCAGTTCCTCAGCGACCTTGCCGCCCATGGCCATGGCGATCATCGACTTGTACTTCGTCATCGTCACCGACAGCTGGTCACGCTCCGGCAGGCTCAGCACCAGACCGAGGGCGCGGCCGCGCGGGATGATCGTCGCCTTGTGGATCGGATCGTGCTGCGGGACATTCAGCCCGACGACCGCGTGACCGGCCTCGTGGAACGCCGTGAGCTTGCGCTCGTCATCGGACATGACCATGGACCGCCGCTCGGCGCCCATCATCACCTTGTCCTTGGCATTCTCGAAATCCATCATCGTGACGAACCGCTTGCCGGTCCGCGCCGCCGTCAGGGCCGCCTCGTTCACGAGGTTCGCCAGATCGGCGCCGGAGAACCCCGGCGTGCCACGCGCGATGACCCGCAGATCGACGTCGGCGCTGAGCGGCACGCGCCGCGCATGCACCGCGAGGATCTTTTCCCGCCCCTTGATGTCGGGGTTCGTCACCTGCACCTGCCGGTCGAAGCGGCCGGGGCGCAGAAGCGCAGGATCGAGGACGTCCGGGCGGTTGGTCGCGGCGATGAGGATCACCCCCTCGTTCGCCTCGAAGCCGTCCATCTCCACGAGAAGCTGGTTCAGCGTCTGCTCGCGCTCGTCGTTGCCGCCGCCGTAGCCCGCGCCACGGTGCCGGCCGACCGCGTCGATCTCGTCGATGAAGACGATGCAAGGCGCGTTCTTCTTGGCCTGCTCGAACATGTCGCGCACCCGGCTGGCGCCGACGCCCACGAACATCTCGACGAAGTCCGAACCGGAGATCGTGAAGAACGGCACGCCGGCCTCGCCCGCGATCGCGCGCGCCAGCAGCGTCTTGCCGGTACCCGGAGGTCCGACGAGCAGCGCGCCCTTGGGGATCTTGCCGCCGAGACGCGAGAACTTCTGCGGGTCGCGCAGGAACTCGACGATCTCCTCGAGCTCTTCCTTGGCCTCGTCGATGCCCGCGACGTCGTTGAACGTCACCTTGCCCGACTTCTCGGTCAGGAGCTTGGCCTTCGACTTGCCGAAACCCATGGCGCCGCCACGTCCGCCGCCCTGCATCCGGTTCATGAAGAAGATCCAGACGCCGATGAGCAGCAGGAACGGAAGCCAGAGGCCGAGTGCGGAGACGAAGCCCGACTGCTCCTGCGGCGCGGCCTGGATCTCGACCTTGTGCTCGCGCAGGTCAGGGATCACGTCATTGCCGCGCGGCTGGATCGTCTGGAACTGCGTCCCGTCCGTGCCGGTGATTGCCACCCGTTCGCCGTCGAGGCGCACGGACGCGACCTCGTTCGCCTCCACCCGGTTCAGGAAGTCCGAATAGCTGATCTCCCGCCCCATCGAGGTGCGGCTGCCGTTCGAGAAGACGTTGAAGAGCGCGACCATCAACAGGAACAGGATGATCCAGAATGCGATATTCTTGGTGTTACCCACTTCGGCGTCTCCAGGGATCGACCACACTTGGCGGGCACGCGGGCCCGCGGGTCGTTCTGCCTAACATAAGCTTTCGGGAGGCGGATTCAACGCGCGATCGTTCACGCAAGAGGTGACCCCCCTGCAGATATGCGCCGAAAGCCAAAGTCCGCCACCGGCCGGGCCACCGGAGCCGCGACGAGATCGCCGCCGCGCCAGATCGCGGGCGTGGTGAGAAGTGCCTCGCGGGCGAGCCCCGACGGGGTCTCGCCGAGGCAGGCGAGGCCACCGGAGCCGAGCGCGCCGACCATGAGCCCCTCCCCCGCGGGCGGTCGTCCGACGAACTCCCAGCGCCGGTCCCAGCATCCCGCCCCGAGCGGAACGGCAGGGGCGGCGCGCGCCGGCTCACGCCGGATCGCGATGCGGGCGCGACGCTCGCGCAACACGCAGCCGTGGAGCGTCAGTCCATGCCCGACGCGGCCCGCCTCGAGGGCAGCGAGCGCCGCCTCGAGCCGGGCCAGCCGCGGCCGGTAGGGCTCTCCCGACACCCAGCCCAGCGCCCAGGCGAGGAGCCGCAGACGCAGCTCCTCGGGCTTGCCCGCAAGCATGGCCGGATCGAGGATCAGATCCCCCGCCCCGCCGTCCGCAAGACAGGCTCGCGCCAGCGCGCCCGTGGCGTGCTCCAGCGCTTCGCGGGCGCGTGCCATGCTCCGCGCCGTCGCCGCCAGCCGCTCCGGCCCGAGCCCGAGCGCCGCGAGCGCCGGCATCGCGGCCCGCGCGCGCACGCGGTCGAAGCGCTGGTCGTCGTTCGAGGGATCGTCGATCCAGCCCACGCCTTCTGCCGCGAGCCAGTCGCGCAAGGCCGCTCGCCGGACACCGAGAAGCGGCCGGTGCCAGCGCAGGCTTTCGGCCTCCACCACGGGCGCCATGGCAGCGAGCCCGTCAACCCCGGAGCCGCGCGCCAGCCGCAACACCACGGTCTCCGCCTGATCGTCGAGGGTATGACCGAGGGCAACGTCGCGAATGCCTTTCGCGCGCGCCCATCCGGCGATGAGCCGGCGCCGGGCAAGCCGGGCGCGGGCCTGCAGGTTGCCGGAGCCGCCGGGCTCCTCCCATGCCAGCGTCACATGCGGGATGCCGCGCGCGGCGCAGAGCCCGGCGACCGCCGCCGCCTCGTCCGCGCTCGCCGGGCGCAGGCGGTGATCGACGGTGACCGCCACCGGCGCGCGGCCGATGGCGTGAAGCAGCAGGAGAAGCGCCGTCGAATCACTGCCGCCGGAGACCGCGACCGCCAGCCGGTCGGGGGGCAGGGCCGCGAGGCCCGCCGCGGCGTCGGCCGGGATCACTGGCAGTTGAGGGCCTGCCTCTCGGCGGCGACCTCGGCGGCCGCGCCCGAATCGGGATAGCGGTTGACGACTTCGGCGAGCGTCAGGCAGGCCTCGCTGGTCTGGCCGAGCTTGCCGAGGCTTACCGCGAGCTTCAGGAGCGCCTGCGGGGCGTTCTCGTCCTGCGGCGCACCGGAGAACGCATCGAGATAGCTGCGCGCCGCGCCGCGCCAGTCGCCGGTCGCGGCCAGCGCCTCGCCCCGGCGAAACTGCGCGTCGGTGGTGAGCGGCCCACCGGGATAGGTCTCGAGGAAGCTCGCGAAGAGCGCGGCCGCCTTCGCGTTGTCGCCGCCGTCGGCCGCCGCGACCGCCGCATCAAAGTCGGACTGCTCGGCCACGGCCATGGTGCCGGTGTCGGCCGGAAGCTCCGGCGCGACCGGTCGCGGACGCGGGCCGGTCAGCCCGCCGCCGAGTTGCGGCGTCGGCCCCGGGGGCACCGCCGCCGGATCGCCGCCTTCAAGCTCGGTGAGGCGAAACTCGATGTCCCCGACCCGGTTCGAGGCGTCCGCCACGATCCGCTGTATGTCGTTGGTCAGCACGTCGACACGGTCGGTCAGCTGCTTCAGCTCCGCCTCGAGCTGATCGAGGCGGGTGAGGGCCGTGGCGGGCGTCGATGGCAGGCCCCCGGCGGAGCCGCGCCGCACCAGCTCCTCCCGAAGTTGGCCGATCTGGTCGTTGAGCACGGTGAGTTGCGCCCTGATGTCGGCGACACTCTCCGCCGCGTGCCCGGGCAGCGCCAGCGCGCCCGCGAGCAAGACAGCACCGATGATCCTCGCCAGCCTCACGGCACCGCTCCTTTCGCTCCTCAGGTCTCCCCGAACGACTACGCGCCCGCGCCGCCAGTCACAACCGTGACGGCCCGGCGGTTCTGCGACCAGCAGCTTTCGTCCGGGCAGGTGGCGACCGGCCGTTCGCGGCCGTAGGTGATGATCGACAGGCGGGTGTCCGGGATGCCCTGGCTCACCATGTAGTTGCGCACGGCACTCGCGCGCGCCGAGCCGAGCGCCATGTTGTACTCGGTCGTGCCGCGTTCGTCGGCGTGGCCCTCGATCAGGATCGGTGCCGACGGGTTGGCGCGGAGCCAGCCGATCTGCGCGTTCAGGACCGCGATGGCCTGCGGATTAAGCGTCACCTGATCGACGGTGAAGAACACCCGGTCGGAGATCTGGCTGCCGGGCAAGAAGGAGGCGCTCGCCGGGCCGCCCGCGCCGCCGAAGGCGCCCCCGGCACCGCCGAGCGGGTCGCCACCGAGTGTGCCGGCGGTGCCGCTGAATCCCGGATCGGTCGGCACCGACACCTCGCCCCCGCGCGAACAGGCGGCCGCGCCCAGCGCCAGGGTCAGAAGAATGGCCGCGTTCCGGGCCGCCTTCGCCATCGTCATCTCACTATCCCTTCATTCCGCCCGGATTCCCGGGATTCTTCGCATTCAGCTCAGGAGCCCCGACCACGACGGGTCGGAGGCGAAGCCGTTGGTTGGCACCTTGCGCAGGTTCCGCCCGGTGATGTCCACCGAATAGAGTTGCGGCCCGCCCGTCGCGCCGGGAGTCTCGCGCGAGAACATGATCACCCGGCCGTTCGGCGACCAGCTCGGCCCCTCGTCGAGATAGCTGCCGGTCAGGATCTTCTCGCCCGAGCCGTCGGTGCGCATCACGCCGATGTGGAAGCGCGATCCGTCGATGTTGGTGAAGGCGATCATGTCGCCGCGCGGCGACCAGACCGGCGTCGCGTAGCGCCCCTGCCCGAAACTGATGCGCGTTGCCTCGCCCCCGGACGCCGGCATGATGTAGAGCTGCTGCGATCCGCCGCGGTCGCTCTCAAAGACGATCTGGTTGCCGTCCGGCGAATAGCACGGCGCAGTGTCGATCGACGAGCTTCGGGTGAGCTGGGTTTCCGCGCCGCTCGCGAGGTCGGCGACGAAGAGGTCGGCGCCGGTGCCGACAGTCTTCGAATAGACCGCCTTGCGCATGTCCGGCGAGAAGCGCGGCGCGTAGGTCATGCCGGAGGTGTCCTGCATCACCACCCGCCGCTTGCCGCCGCCGGCCAGCAGCATCACCCGCGGCGGGCCGGCCTCATAGCTCGTGTAGAGCACCTGCCGCGCGTCCGCCGAGAGCCGCGGCGTCAGCACCAGCGACGACCCGTCGGTCAGGGTCGAGGCGTTCGCCCCGTCATAGTCCATGATCGCGAGTTGCTTGCGGCGGTTCTCCTTCGGCCCGCTCGCGGCGATGAACGCGACGCGGCTGTCGAAGTAACCGCCCTCGCCGGTCAGGCGCGAATAGACCGCGTCGGCTACCTTGTGCGCGAGACGGCGCCAGTTCGCCGTGCTGCCGCCGAACTGCAACCCCTCGCCCAGCCCCTGCTCGGCGAAGACGTCCCAGAGCCGGAAGCGCACCTGCGCCTTGTCGCCCGAGACGCCGACCGCGCCGGTGATCAGCGCCTGCGTGTTGATCGCCTTCCAGTCGGAGAACTGCACCGGCGCGTCAAAATTCGAGATCCGCCCGATGTGCGCGTTCGCCGGGATCTCGCGGAAAAGGCCGGTCCCGGTCAGGTCGTCGATCACCACCTGGGTGATCTGCCCGGCAAGGGTCGCCGCCGCGGATCCGTCGGGCACGAACGCCGGAGCCGCAAACGGCATCGGCTCGACCACGCCCTCAGTGATCTCGATCCTGAGGGGCGCGGCCACCGCGGCCCATGGCCGAAGCGCCATGGCTGCCGGGACGCCGATCAGAAGGTTGCGTCGCAGGCGATCTACCATGTCACCATTCCCTCGGGGTTGAAGACGATTTCCACATCGCGCCACTGCGCGTACTTGTCCCGTGGCATCGAGTACGGCGCGCAGCGGATCAGCGCCCGCCGCGCCGCCTCGTAGGCCTGCTGGAAGCGCGCGTCGGGCGCGGGGCTCGGCTCGATCAGATGGATCGAGGCGTTGATGACGCCGCCGTCGGCGGCGAACTCCGCGCCCACCGTCACCTTGAGGCTCTGCGCGTCGCGAAGGCCCGCGGGCACGTTCCAGCACTTCTGGACCGCGAGCTTCAGCCCCTCCTTCTCCGAGCCGGTGAGCGGCGGGCCGACAGGCAGCGAGGTCTCGGCCGGACCGCCCCCGTCAGTCGCGGCAGTCCGGGAGGGCGCCGCCGCCGGGGTCGCCGCCGGCTTCTTCGCCGCCGCCTTCACGGCGGCGAGGACGGCCGCCTGGGTGGCGCCATCGTCCTCTTCCTTCGCAGGCTCGGGCGTCGGCCTTGCCGCGGCCACCGGCTTCGCCTCGGCGACGCGTTCGGGGCGCGACTTCGGGCGCGACGAGGTGGCGATCGCAATGGGTGCGGGTGGCTCGGGAGGCTCCGCGGCCTCCGGCGACGCCTCGGGCAAGGCTTCCGGCGGCTCGGCCTTCGCGGTCGTAACCTCCGGTTCGGGCTTCGTCACCGGCTTCGGCATCTCGGCCGGCCGCGCCTCCTCGGGCGGTGCCGGCGTCGGCTGCGGGGCGATGGTCGGGGCCGGGCGCACCCGCGGCGGCGCGGCGGCGGTCGGCGGCGCCAGCGTCACGACCTTCGGCACGATCCGCTCGGGCGTCGCGGGCGTTTCCAGCGCCGCGGGGGGCGGCGGCGAGGCCGTGGCCACTTCCTCCGGCGCCATGTCGGGCGCCTCCGCGGGCGCGCTCTCCGCCGGTTGCTCCGGCGCGGCCGGTCGCGGCGAGGGAACGACGGGTGGCGCCTCGTCAGTGCGCGGCGCGTCCGCCGGTGCGGACGCCGCCTTCTCGAAAGCCTCCTCAGAGACGAAGCTCACGCTCGTCACGGGAATGGGTTCGCGATCGGCCGGGCCGAACCACGGCAGGCCGAAGATCGCAATGAGGATCAGCGCGCCATGCCCAGCCGCCGAAACCTTGGTGCCAATCGCCATGGCCACAGTCTAGCCGCCCGATACCGAACCGTCGAACTTCGGTCCACCCTGCTCGGTCACAAGCCCTATGTCGTTGAAACCGCTGGCGTTCAACGCGCCCATCACCTGCATGACCCCCTCATAGGGGATGCCTCCGTCCGCGCGCAGGAACACCTTGCCGCTCTTTCGCTCCGCCGCGACGGAGCGCAGCAGCGGGATGAGCTGTGCCGGCTCGACCGGCGAATTCTGCACGAGAATGCCGCCGTCACGGGTGAGCGCGATGGTGAGCGGCTCCTCCTGATCGGAGGGCAGCGCGGTCGCGGCGGTCTTCGGCAGCTCGATCGGCACGCCGACAGTCAGAAGCGGTGCCGCCACCATGAAGATGATGAGCAGCACCAGCATCACGTCGACCATCGGCGTGACGTTGATCTCCGCCATCGGCCGGTTGCGCCGGCGCCGGCCACTCCGCGAGCGGCCGGAGGTCTGCAGACTGGCGCCCACGGCTCAGGCCGCCCGGTCGAGCTGGCGCGACAGGATCATCGAGAACTCGTCGGCAAAGCCCTCGTAGCCGCCGATCACCTGTTCGGTCTCGTGGTTGAACTTGTTGTAAAAGATCACCGCCGGGATCGCCGCAAGCAGCCCGAGGCCGGTCGCGAGCAGCGCCTCGGCGATGCCGGGCGCCACGACCGCGAGATTGGTCGACTGCTGGAGG
Source organism: Amaricoccus macauensis (assembly GCF_014201905.1). Taxonomy (GTDB): domain Bacteria; phylum Pseudomonadota; class Alphaproteobacteria; order Rhodobacterales; family Rhodobacteraceae; genus Amaricoccus; species Amaricoccus macauensis. Next base: position 670,017 of record NZ_JACHFM010000001.1, read on the forward strand.
GCGATCTGCTCGAAGGCGTGCTTGATGCCCCAGACCGTGCCGAAGAGACCGACGAACGGCGCGATCGACCCGACGGTGGCGAGAAACGTCAGCCCCTTTGTCAGGCTGTCTGACTCGCGCCCGATCGCCACGTTCATCGCCCGCTCGATGCGGGCCTGCACGCCGTGGATCAGCCCGCCGTCCTTGCGGTGCGACCGGCGCCACTCGCTCATGCCGGCAGCGAAGATGCGCGCGGAGGAGCCGGCCGGGTCCGGCCCGATCCGGTCATAGACCACATCGAGCGGCTCGCCAGACCAGAATTCCTGATCGAAGTCGCGCACCTCCCCGCGCACGCGGCGCAGGTCAATGAGCTTCTGGACGATGATCGCCCAGGACCAGAACGAAGCGGCAATGAGGACGAGCATCACGATCTGCACCGTGAAGGTCGCCCGGAAAAACAGCGCGAGCAGGGAAAAATCGACCTGCTGGGCCGCGGCCATGGTGTCAGGATTCATGGATGCCTGTCTCGGATACTCACTCGGGTCGCCTCAGTTCGGCCATGTTTCGTCCGGCTCTGAGGCAACGATACCACATTTTGCGATGCTGTAGGCGGAAATAACGCGTTCTGTCCAGCGAGGCGCCGTCAAACTACCGCGAGAGTGGTTAACGCCATCAGCAGGTCCGGCGGTATGCGCGCGGGTCGGCCTTCGCGCCCGAGGCAGGCCAGAACGACCGTCGCATGCACGAGGAGCGTCTCATCGCGCCAGATGTCCTGCGTCATCGCGATGCGCGCGCCGCGCGGTGGCGCGGACACCGTTGTCTTCACGAGAAGTTGATCTTCGAGGCGCGCCGGCGCAAGATAGCTCACCGCCACCTCGCGCACCGCGAAGACCAGCCCCAGCCGGTCCCGGATATCGGTCTGACTGAACCCGAGTTCGAGAAGCGCCTCGGTCCGCGCCCGCTCGATGAACTTCAGATAGTTGGCGTAGTAGACGATCCCCGCGGCGTCGGTGTCCTCGTAGTAGACCCGAAGCCGGAACCTGGCGGGACCGCTCACAGCGAATGCCGGATCGCGTAGACCTGACCCGTGGTGCTCACTTCGCAGAAATGGACCCGCTGCTCGCCGCTCAGGGTGTCACCGACGGTGACAAGGCCACGGTTGTCGGGGGTCGCGCCGCTCCAGACCGGCAGCACCGCCGACTGCGGCGCATGGATGTGCTCGGCCACGGCCGCGCCGCACCTTGCCTCCATGAGCTGCTTTGTGGCCTCGGGAAGCGGTTCCGGTGCCGGCACTGGCCCGGCGGCCTGCTGGTTGACGCATCCCGCCACGAGGATTGGTGCGAGGAGCACGAAAGGAAGGACGGAGCGGAGCATGATTCGCCTTGGGAAGCGCCGGGCGGGCGGCTCGGGAGCCGCCCGCCGAGACAGAGGCGCCTTAGTGGACGACACCCTGGCTGAAGCTGGTGATGGCGCCGCTCGCGTCCACCACGCAGGTGAAGTCGCTGTTGCCGACGCTGGTGGTGTAGATCGACTCGCCGGTCTTGGTGGCGCCGGTCGCGACGATCGAGACGTTACCGGCCGTCGCGCCGGTGCTGGCGATCGTGCGGTCAACGCAAGCCTGTTCGGCGGCGCTGAGCACGGGGGCCGGCGGAGGCGGGGGCTCCTTGTGCCCGCAGGCTGCGATACCGAGGGGAAGCGCGCAAAGCGCGAAAAGCTTCCATGTGGTCATCTTAAGGCCCTCCTTGCACGCCGGCGAAACCTCTTGCGCTGTTGCCGGCAACCACTGGCGTAACAATCGGAACCCTACAGGGCAAGCGCCGAGGGCGGCGCGGTTTTCCGCCCGGCCCCCCTCAGCAACAATCCGCAGGGTGTCAGGTCCGCGCGTCGCCGACCCTCGTGATGCTCTTGACAGTGAGGTCCGCGCCGATTTCGCAGGCGAACGTGCCGTTCGAGGCGAGGACGTTCACGACGGCGGTGCCCATCGGGGTCTCGCGATCATAGACGCTGCGCAAATCGTTGGTGGACATCGCATTCTGCGCGGCCACCTCGTTCTTGCAGGCGGAGATCTGGCTGTCTCTCACGCTCGCCGCTGCCTCGCCGCTCGGCGTGGTTCCACCATGCTGACATGCGGCGAGCAGCAGCGGTGCGGCGATCATGGCCGCAAGCGTTACACCGATCTTCATCTCGTTCTCCCCAGTCCGTTGTGTTCGACTCTCTGAGAACGCTCGGCTGGGCCGAGAGTTCCAGGCGGGTTCCATTTGTGGAACCCGCCTGGAACCTGTCAATCTGCCGGAAAGTCTGCCGGGAAACGACGGCCGCCGCCGCTCCCCGCGGGCCCGTCCTCTACGCCTGTCTTCTACGCCTGCCCGAACTTGGCGAGGCGCGCCGAGCGAAGCCGGGCGAAGTCGGAGCCGGCGTGATAGCTCGACCGGGTGAGCGGCGTCGCCGACACCATCAGGAACCCCTTGCCGAACGCCGCCTTCTCGTAAGCCGCGAACTCGTCAGGCGTCACGAAGCGGTTCACCGCGTGGTGCTTCGGCGTCGGCTGCAGGTACTGGCCGATCGTCAGGAAATCGACGTCCGCCGCGCGCATGTCATCCATGACCTGCGTCACGGCCTGACGGTCCTCGCCCAGCCCGACCATGATGCCGGACTTGGTGAACATCGTCGGGTCAAGTTCCTTCACCCGCTGCAGGAGCCGCAGGCTATGGAAGTAGCGCGCACCCGGACGCACCTCGGGGTAGAGGCCCGGCACCGTCTCGAGGTTGTGGTTGAAGACATCGGGCTTCGCCGCCACCACCACCTCGAGCGCATCCGGCCCGCAGCGCAGGAAGTCGGGCGTCAGCACCTCGATCGTCGTGCCAGGGTTCTTCCGGCGCACGGCGCGGATCGTCTGGGCGATATGCTCCGCCCCGCCGTCGGCCAGATCGTCCCGGTCGACCGAGGTGATCACCACGTGGTTGAGGCCGAGCTTTTCCACCGCCACCGCCACCCGGGCCGGCTCGAACGCGTCGAGGGCGTCCGGACGCCCGGTCGCCACGTTGCAGAAGGTGCAGCCGCGGGTGCAGATCTCGCCCATGATCATCATGGTCGCGTGACCCTGGCTCCAGCACTCGCCGACGTTCGGGCACCCTGCCTCCTCGCAGACGGTGACGAGCCGGTTCTCGCGCATGATCGCGCGGGTCTTCTGGTAGCCCTCCGAGGACGGCGCCTTCACCCGGATCCAGTCCGGCTTCTTCAGAAGCGGCGTATCGGGCCGGTGCGCCTTTTCCGGGTGCCGCTGCGCCCGATCGCTGTTGTCCCGCGAACTGGTGGTCATTCGTCCCCTCGTTTCTCTCCCGCGCCGAAGCATAAAGTCAGCGCGGCCAGATGTCAGCGACTATTGGCGACTGGCAGCCCTGAAGGTGCTTCATGGCTCGGGCCCGTCCAGCCGGCGATTACCTGCCTCCCGGCCTCGCCAAATATGCGCCCAAGCTCGCCAAACCAGCCGTCATCGACGGAAAGGCGGCGCCGGACGAGCCCGATCGTCCGCCGAGGCTCGGGCTCGGCAAAGCGCGTGAGTGCGAGCCCGGGCGCCGCCGCGCTTTCGGCCGAGGCCGCGAGCTCGGGCAGAAGCGTCACGCCGAATCCCTCCGAGACCAGCCTGCAGAGCGTCGAGAGGCTCGCGGCGCGCAGATCCATCGGCGCCCGGCTGCGATCGACCGCGCAGGCGGCGATCGCCTGATCGGCGAGGCAATGGCCGTCGTCCAGCAGCAGCAACTGTCCCGGCTCCATCGCCTCGGGCGCGGGTTCCGCCCCGAGTGCCGCGAGCCGGCTCCCGGTCCCCGCGAGCAGGAAGCGATCCTCGAAGAGCGGCTCAGCCACCAGATCCGCCGCCTCGACCGGCAGTGCCATCACCGCCGCGTCGAGCCCGCCGCTCCGCACCTCGTCAATGAGCCGCTCGGTCTGCGCCTCGCGCACGCCGAGATCGAGGGAGATGTTGCGCGCCCGCAATTCCGGCAGCGCGAGCGGCAGCAGGTAGGGCGCGACCGTCGGGATCACGCCGATGCGGAGGCGCCCGGAGAGGCCACCATGCCAGCGCGCGACCTGCTCGATCTCGCGGACCTCCTCGAAGATCCGCCGCGCCCGCCGCACGATCTCGCGCCCGGTCGGTGTCAGCACCGCCTCGCGCGGCCCGCGCTCCACCAGACGCGCGCCCAGCGTCGCCTCCAGTTCGCGGATCTGCACGGAGAGCGCCGGCTGACTGATGTTCACCGCCGCGGCAGCGCGCCCGAAGTGGCCTTCTTCGGCGAGCGCTGTCAGGGAGCGAAGCTGGCGCAGGGTGAAGCTCATAATGTCAATTTATCGCCCTGCGAAGGAAATGCAATTTCCCCTTATGATTGGAACGGCCTATACCGGGGGCTCAGGCAGCTCAACTCCAGGGGGAAGCGATGACCGAGAGGCCGATGAGCGACGCATCCTTCCGCCCCACCGCGGGCGCTTGCCCGAGGCTCGCCTGACGTTTTTCGCCGGGCCGCCACAGGGGGCCCGCCACACCCAATCCGAATATCAGTGCACGGGATCGGAGCGAAACCATGGACTCGACTGAAGACACCGCAGGCAAGTGCCCCGTCGTTCACGCGACGCTTGCCTCGAGCACGGCCATGCGCGGCAACACCGACTGGTGGCCGAACCAGCTCAACCTCAAGATTCTCCACCAGCATTCCAACCTGTCGAACCCGATGGGCGATGACTTCGACTACGCCGAGGCGTTCAGGAACCTCGACCTCGACGCGGTGAAGGCCGATCTTCGCGCGCTGATGACCGACAGCCAGGAGTGGTGGCCGGCCGACTTCGGCCACTACGGCGGCCTCTTCATCCGCATGGCGTGGCACGCCGCCGGCACCTACCGCGTCTCCGATGGCCGCGGCGGCGCCGGTCAGGCGCAGCAGCGCTTCGCCCCGCTCAACAGCTGGCCCGACAACGTCTCGCTCGACAAGGCGCGCCGGCTGATCTGGCCGGTGAAGCAGAAGTACGGCCGCGCGATCTCGTGGGGCGACCTCATGGTGCTGACGGGCAACGTCGCGCTCGAGTCCATGGGCTTCAAGACCTTCGGCTTCGCCGGCGGCCGCACCGACGTGTGGGAGCCGGACGAGGCGACCTACTGGGGCACCGAAGACACCTGGCTCGGTGACAAGCGCTACACCGGCGATCGCGAGCTCGAGAACCCGCTCGCCGCGGTGCAGATGGGCCTCATCTACGTGAACCCCGAGGGGCCGAACGGCAACCCGGACCCGCTCGCCTCGGCGCGTGACATCCGCGAGACCTTCGCCCGCATGGCGATGGACGACGAGGAGACCGTGGCGCTCATCGCCGGTGGCCACACCTTCGGCAAGACCCACGGTGCCGGCCCGGCCGACCATGTGGGCCGCGAGCCGGAAGCCGCGGGCATGGCGGCGCAGGGTCTCGGCTGGGCGAGCAGCTACCGCAGTGGCATCGGCCCGGACGCGATCACCAGCGGACTCGAAGTGATCTGGACCTCCACCCCGACCCGGTGGTCGAACAACTTCTTCTGGAACCTGTTCGGCTACGACTGGGAACTGACCAAGAGCCCGGCCGGCGCGCACCAGTGGCAGCCGAAGAACGGCGCGGGCGCGAACAGCGTTCCCGACCCGTTCGACAAGTCGAAGCGCCGTGGCCCGACCATGCTGACCTCGGACATCGCGCTCCGCACTGACCCGGACTACGAGAAGATCTCGCGGCGCTTCTACGAGAACCCGGACGAGTTCGCCGACGCCTTCGCCCGCGCGTGGTTCAAGCTCACCCACCGCGACATGGGGCCGCGCTCCCGCTACCTCGGCCCGGAGATCCCGGCCGAAGTGCTGATCTGGCAGGATCCGATCCCCGAGGTCGATCACCCGCTGATCGACGAGGCGGACCAGGCGGCGCTGAAGGCGAAGGTCCTCGCCTCCGGCCTCGGCACCTCCGAGCTCGTCTCCACCGCCTGGGCCTCGGCCGCGACGTTCCGCGGCTCGGACATGCGCGGCGGCGCCAACGGCGCGCGTATCCGTCTCGCACCGCAGAAGGACTGGGAGGTGAACCAGCCCGCCCAGCTCGCCCGCGTGCTCGAGGTGCTGGAAGGCATCCAGCAGGAGTTCAATGCGTCGGCCGCTGGCGGCAAGAAGGTCTCGCTCGCTGACCTGATCGTGCTCGCCGGCAACGCCGCCGTCGAGGACGCCGCGAAGAAGGCCGGCAACGAGGTCAGCGTGCCCTTCGCGCCGGGCCGCATGGACGCCTCGCAGGAAGAGACCGACATCGAGTCGATCGGCTACCTCGAGCCGGTGGCCGACGGCTTCCGCAACTACCTCAAGGCGGAATACTCGGTCCCGGCCGAGCAGCTCCTCGTCGACCGGGCCAATCTCCTGACGCTGACCGCGCCGGAGATGACCGTCCTCGTCGGCGGCCTGCGCGTCCTCGGCGCCAACGCCGGCCAGTCGCCGAACGGCGTCTTCACCGACCGCCCGGGCACGCTCTCGAACGACTTCTTCGTCAACCTGCTCGACATGGCGACCGTCTGGAAGCCGGTATCCGAGGACGAAGTGCTGTTCGAGGGGCGCGACCGCAAGACCGGCGAACCGCGCTGGACCGGCACCCGCGTCGATCTGGTCTTTGGCTCGCACGCGCAGCTCCGCGCCCTCGCCGAGGTCTACGGCTCGGCCGACGCCGGCCAGAAGTTCGCCAACGACTTCGTTGCCGCCTGGACCAAGGTGATGAACGCCGACCGGTTCGACCTCAAGGCCTGAGCCTCCGGGGGAGCGGTTCCGCCGCTCCCCCTGCCCTGCCCCTCCCCGCAATGTCATGAAACGCCGGGCCGGCTCTGTCGTTGGGTTCCCGAGATCCCAAGGACAGGAGACGACCATGCCCGTGCGCTTCGCCGCCACTGCCCTCGCCCTTCTCGCCGCACCCGCATTCGCGGCCGATCCGGTGTCGCAGGGGCCGAAGAACGTCCCCGACTTTACGCCGGCCTTTCCCGAACAGACCCGTGCGCCCGCGATGGAGTCCGCTGTCGGCCTCGACGTGGAGACGATCGCCGATGGCCTCGTCCACCCCTGGGGGGTGGCGCCGATGCCGGGCGGCGGCTTCATCGTCACCGAGCGCCCCGGCCGGATGCGCCTCGTCGCCGCCGACGGCGCGGTCTCCGACCCGCTGACCGGCATCCCCGAGGTTCTCGCCGAGAAGCAGGGCGGCCTGCTCGACGTGGCGCTTTCGCCTGAATTCGCCACCGACCGCATGGTCTATTTCACCTACTCCAAGCCCATGGGCGACGGCCTCTCCGCCACGGCCGCCGCGCGGGGAACGCTCGCCGGGGACGGCAGCGGCCTCGAGGACGTGACCGACATCTTCGTGCAGGAGCCGCCCTCGCCCAGCCCGATGCACTACGGCTCGCGACTGGTGTTCGACGGCGCGGACCACGTCTTCATCACGACCGGCGAGCACTCGGTCCCGGAGGAACGGGTGTTCGCGCAGGACCTCGACAAGACCTATGGCAAGGTGATCCGCGTCTCGCTCGACGGCGAGGCGCCGGAGGACAATCCCTTCGTCGGCACCGACGGCGCCCAGCCCGCCATCTGGTCCCTCGGCCACCGCAACATTCAGGCCGCGGCGCTCGACGCGTCCGGTCAGCTCTGGATCGTCGAGCACGGGCCGAAGGGCGGCGACGAGCTGAATCGGGTCGAGGCGGGGAAGAACTACGGCTGGCCGGTCATCTCCTACGGCGTGAACTACAACGGCTCCGACATCGGCGAGGGCATTGCCGTGGCCGACGGCATGGAGCAGCCGCGGTACTACTGGGATCCGGTGATCGCCCCGAGCGGGCTCGCGTTCTACGACGGCGAGCTCTTTGCCGACTGGCAGGGCGACGCGCTCATCGGCGCCATGAGCCCCGGCGGCCTGATGCGCCTGAAGCTCGACGGCGACAAGGTTATCGGCGAGGAGCGCCTGCTGCCCGACGAGGGCCGGATCCGCGACGTCGCGATCGACGCGGCCGGCGCGATCATCGTCATCACCGATGCGGAGAACGGTGCGATCCTGCGGCTTACGCCGCAGGCGATGGCCGACTGACCGGCGCTTCGCCGCGGGTGGCAACGACCGCAAGGACGCTGCCCGCGGCAAGCAGCGCCGCACCGACGAGCGGCATCGTGGCGATCGACATGCCGCCGCCCAGCAGCGCCGAGCCGAGCCCCGCACCGACCGCGATGCCGACATTGTAGATCGCCGAGATCAGCCCCGACGCCAGCTCCGGCGCAGCGGCGGCGCCGGTGAGGATGCGGTTCTGCAACGCCACCGCCGACAGGCTGGTGGCCGCCAGCACCAGGCCGATCGCCACGGCGCCCACCGGCCAGGCGCTCGCCGTGACCGCCCAGGTGACCGCGAGCGCCAGCGCCGCCACCGGATAGCTGAAGGTGATGCTGCCGATCGGATACCGGTCGGCGTAGCGGCCGCCGGCGATGATGCCGACCGTCCCAAGCAGGCCGAGGCCAAGCAGCACCAGCGGCAGAAGGCCCTCGCCCACGCCCGCGACTTCGCTGAAATAGGGAGCGATGAAAGTGCCGAGCGACCAGAACGCCGCCATGGCGAGGATGATGAGCAGGTAGGACGTGACGACCCGCCAGCTCCCGACCGCGCGCACCTGCTCGGCGAAGGCGCCGCCGCCGCCAGCGCCGCGACCCGGGCGCCGCGGCAGGAAGGCCGCCATGGCGGCCGCGGCGACCGCCGCCATCAGTGCCACCATCCAGAACGCGGCGCGCCAGCCGTAGGCGCCGCCGATCGCGGTGCCCGCCGGCACGCCGATGACGTTCGCGATGTTGATGCCACCGATGACGATGGCGATCGCCATGCCCCGTTTCCCCGGTGGCGCGATCGACGCGGCGACCAGCACCGCGAGGCCGAAGAACGTCCCGTGCGCCGCCGCCGCGACCGTGCGCCCGAGCAGCAGCATGCCAAAGCTCGGCGCCAGCGCGGACAGCGCGTGTCCGGCCACGAAGATCGTCATCACCCCGAGGAGCGCCAGCTTTCGCGGCACCCGGCCCAGCGCCACCACGAGCAGCGGCCCGCCCACCGCGACGCTGAGCGCGTAGCCGGTGATCAGAAACCCCGCGTCCGGGATCGACACGCCAAGATCCCCGGCGATCGCCGGCAGGAGGCCGGCGGCGATGAACTCGGTCGTGCCAATGGCGAAGGCGCCGAGAAAGAGCGAGACAAGGGCGGGGTACAAGATGCGGGATCCGGCGCGGGGCTTATCTCAGTTCCGGCCGGCCATCGCCCGGCGGAACGCCTCGAGCGTCTCGCCGCTCACGTGATGCTCGATCCCCTCGGCATCGATCCGGGCGGTCTCGGCGCTGACCCCGAGCGAGCGCAGGAACGCCTCGACGGTCTGATGCCGCGCGCGCGCCTCGGTTGCGACGCGCCGCCCGGCCTCGGTCAGGAACACGCCGCGATAAGGCTTCCGGGTGACGAGGCCGTCGGCCACCAGCCGGGCGAGCATCTTCGCCACCGTCGGTTGGGCCACGCCAAGGCGGGCGGCAATGTCGACCTGCCGCGCCTCGTTGCCGTCCTCGATCAGGTCGGCGATGAGTTCGAGATAATCCTCGACCAGCGCGCTCCGCAGCGCCTCGCGGGTCTGGCGAAAGCCTTCAGAATGGGCCGAGGCATCCGGGAGCGGCTCGTCCCGGCGAATCGCCCGCTGTCCCTGAACCATTCGCCTTCCCCCGAATTTCCGGCCCCGCACGGGCATCAGCCCGCACGCGGGCTCCCCTCTTAGCATGGCCCCGCGGCGACCACATCCCCTCGCAGACAATTTTAAGCACGCCGCAATCAATATAGCCTATTGCATAATTCAACGCCCAGCGCCAGATTTCGAGCAACGACTCGATTGAAGTTTTCACGCCCGGATTTCCCCGATGACCGACGCCACCGCCCCGCTTTCCCGCATGCGGGAAGAGGCCCACCGCCCAAGCCTTCCCGAAGTCCACGCCACTGTCGCCGTGCCTCAGGGCGGCTCCTGGCTGCGCAAGCTCTTCGCCTTCATGGGGCCGGGATATCTCATCTCGGTCGGCTACATGGACCCCGGCAACTGGGCGACCGACATCGCCGGCGGCGCGCGGTTCGGCTACACGCTGCTCTTCGTCATCATGCTGTCGAACCTGATGGCGATCCTGCTGCAGGCGCTCTCCGCCCGCCTCGGCATCGCCAGCGGCCGCGATCTCGCGCAGGCCTGCCGCGCCTACTACCCGCGTCCCGTCAACTACCTCCTGTGGTTCGCCTGCGAGATCGCGATCATCGCCTGCGACCTCGCGGAGGTGATCGGCACGGCGATCGCGCTCAACCTGCTCTTCGGCATCCCGCTGGTCTGGGGCGCGGTGATCGCCGGGCTCGATGCCATCCTCGTGCTCTACCTGATGAGCCGGGGCTTCCGCTGGCTGGAAGCGTTCATCGTCGCGCTGCTGTCGATCATCTTCATCTGCTTCGGCATTCAGGTCATCGCCGCCGCGCCGCCGGTACAGGCGATCTTCGGGTCGATGTTCATTCCCTCGCGCGAAATCGTCACCAACCCGGCGATGCTCTACATCGCGATCGGCATCATCGGCGCCACCGTCATGCCGCACAATCTCTACCTGCACTCCTCGATCGTGCAGACCCGGGCCTATCCGCGCACCGACGAGGGCAAGCGTGACGCGATCAAATGGGCGACCATCGACTCGACGCTCGCGCTCATGCTCGCGCTCTTCGTCAACGCCGCGATCCTGATCGTCTCGGTCGTCGCCTTCCACGACACCGGCAACTCCCATGTGGCGTCGATCGAGCATGCCCACGAGCTCCTGTCGCCGCTGCTCGGTCTTGGCATCGCCTCGACGCTCTTCGCCGTGGCGCTGCTCGCCTCGGGCCTCAACTCGACGGTGACGGCAACCCTCGCCGGGCAGATCGTGATGGAGGGCTTCCTGAACCTCCGCCTGCCGCACTGGGCGCGGCGGCTGCTCACCCGCGGCCTTGCGATCATCCCCGTCATCGTCGTCACCGCGATCTACGGCCCGTCGGGCACCGGCGAACTGCTGATCCTGAGCCAGGTCGTCCTCTCGATGCAGCTTCCCTTCGCCGTCATCCCGCTGGTGCACTTCGCATCGAGCCGCGGCATCATGGGAAGCTTCGCGGTGCCGCGCGTCGTCTGCGCCCTCGCATGGGCGGTGGCGGTGCTCATCGTCATCCTGAACATCAAGCTTCTCTACGACACCTTCCTCGGGATCTGATCGCTGGCGCGTCACCAGAGGGAACCTGTTGAGTCGACGGCGAAATCCGCGCCGTCGACTCTTGCCGGATGCGGAAGCTCCAGCTACACCTGAGGCAGGGACCCCTCAGGGACGCTCGGCCGATGACCGAACAGCGCTACCTCTCGCTCTCCCTGACGGCCACGCTCCTGCTCAGCGGTTTCGGCGTGACGATGGGCCTCGTCTCCGGCTCGATCGCCATCGCCTTCGACGCGGTCTACGCGCTCATCGACGCCGCCATGACGCTCCTCGCCCTCATCGTCTCCCGGCTCATCCACCAGACGACCCGACCGGGAGCCGCGGGCGAGCGGCTGGTCAAGCGTTTCAACATGGGCCTCTGGCACCTCGAACCGCTGGTCGTCGCGCTGAACGGCTGCCTGCTGATGGCGATCACCCTCTATGGCTTCGTGAACGCGGTGACGAGCGTCGCGGCCGGCGGGACCGATACGGACTTCGGCCCGGCCCTCATCTACACCGGCGGGGCCGTCATGCTCTGTGCCACCGTCCTGTTCGCCGGACGCCACCAGGCGAACCGGCTCGATTCCGATCTCATCCGGCTCGACATCAAGGGCTGGACCATGTCCGGCATCATCACCTCGGCGCTCTTTGTCGCGTTCCTGATCGGCTTCCTCCTCGACGGCACCGCTCACGCGTGGATCCTGCCCTACGTCGATCCGGTGGTGCTCGCGGTCGTCTCGCTCGCTGTCGCGCCGAGGCCGGTCCGCATCGTCTACCAGGCGTTCCGCGAGGTCCTGATGGTCACGCCGCCCGAGCTTCGGCAACTGGTCGACCGGGTCGCCACGGAGACGGTGGCGAAGCAGGGATTCCTCGACTACCGCGCCTACGTCGCGGAAGTCGGCCGGGCCGAGCAGATCGACCTCTACTTCATCGTGCCGCCGGGCCATCCGGCGCAACCGATCGAGGATTGGGACGAGCTTCGCGACGAGATCGGCGAGGCAATCGGCGCCGAGGACCCCAACCGCTGGCTCACCATCACGTTCACCGCCGATCCGGAATGGGCCGAGTAACCCGACGGCTGAGGATGCCAGCTCAGGACGCGGGCGCCTCGAAACAGCCACGCATCACGTCCATGGCGGTGAAATCCGCCGCCCGGGTCCACGCCTCGGCGTTGTCGCCGCGATAGGACAACGAGCGGTTGCAGACCACCTTGTCGGTGTCGATGTCGATCAGGGTAACGTTGATCAGCCCGATCAGCGTGCTGACCTTGCGCAGCCCGCCGATCATCAGCAGTTTCGCGTCGAGCGCCCGGGTCGCTTCGGCCATCGCCTCGAACTGCGTCTCGTCCGGCGAGCAAGGGCCACCGCAGTCCGGCACGACCACATCGAGCCCCCGCGCCGACAGCCCTGCCCGCAACGCGTCGTTGAACAGCGCGAGATTGGCCACATGCTCGGCGCGCTGGTCGCGCACCTCTCCCGAGCCGTCGCTGAACTGGAAGCTCGAAACCGCCACGCGGTCCGCTGCCAGCACCGGCAGCGCAGCCCCGAGCGCGAGGACGAGGCCGAGCGCGACTGTGGCCGCGCCCCTCACGCCCGCCTCCTGCGCCGCTCGCGGCCGGCTGGCGCGCCGCCCGAGCCGTCCGACGCCGAGGAAAACCCGCCGAGCCGCTTCGAGATCGTCTCGAGATCGGGCACCGGCCCCTTCGGCGTCGCCTCAAGCGCCGCGCGCATCGCCACGAGATGCGCCGGCGTCGTCCCACAGCAGCCGCCGATGATCCGCGCGCCGCAATCGCGCGCCAGCACCGCGTAGTCCGCCATCAGCTCCGGCGTGCCGTCGTAGTGGATATGCCCGTCGACGAACTTCGGAATGCCGGCGTTGCCCTTGGCGACGACCGGCAGCGCCGGATGCACCGACTCGAACCCGAGCACCGTGCGCAGGAGATCCGAGGCGCCAACCCCGCAGTTCGCCCCGAACGCCAGCGGCTTGTGCTCGAGCCCGTCGACCAGCGCCACCATGTCCGCCGCGGTCAGGCCCATCATCGTCCGCCCGGCCGTGTCGAAGCTCATCGTCCCGCACCAGGGCGCCCCGGTCCGCGCGATCCCCAGCGCCGCGGCGCGCAGCTCGTCCGGCGCCGACATGGTCTCGACCCAGAGCACGTCGACGCCGCCTGCGAGCAGCCCCCGTGCCTGCTCCTCGAACATGTCCGCCGCCGCCTCGATGGAGAGCGGCCCGAGCGGCGCCATGATCTCGCCCGTCGGCCCGATGGAGCCCGCGACCACCACGGGCCGGCCCCCGGCCGCCTCGGCCGCATCCGCCGCCGCCCGCCCGATCTCGGCGGCCGCCCGGTTCAGCTCGAAGACCCGGCCGTCCGCGTCGTGCAGCTTCAGCCGGCTCGCGTTGCCGCCGAAGCTGTTCGTCAGGAACAGATCGGACCCCGCGCCGATCGCGCCGTCGTAAAGCGCGCGCACCTTTTCCGGCGCGCTCTCGTTCCAGAGCTCCGGCGCCTCGCCGGATTCGAGACCCATGGCGAAGAGCGTGGTTCCCGTCGCCCCGTCCGCAAGCAGCCACTCCCGGTCAGCCAGCAGGGACTCGAGTGAAACCGCCATGGGTCAGACCTCCTCGAGCGCCGACTGCGCGATGCCGCGAAGCCGCGCCACCATGGCCCGAACCCCGTTCGAGCGCTGCGCCGACAGATGCTGGTCGAGGCCGAGCCGCCCGAGTTCCTCCGACGCGTCGACAGCCAGCACCCCGGCCGGGTCGAGCCCGGCATAGAGCGCGTGCAGCACCGCGATCAGGCCGCCCACGATCAGCGCATCCGATTCGCCGTCGAAGTCGAAGCGCGCCGACCGGCCGCTCCCCTCCAGCCGCGGCACCAGCCAGACCTGACTCGCGCAGCCATCGACCTTGGTCGCGGGAACCTTCAGCACCGGATCGAGCGGTGCCATGCCGCGACCCAGCTCGATCACGTACCGATACCGGTCCTCCCACTCGTCGAGGAAGGAAAAGTCGTCGGCGATCTCCTCGAAACGCGGCGTTGCCATGGTCCGGTGGCTTCCCTCACGCACGCGCCCCGGCGTGCTGTTCTGGCGTGTCCGAAGGATCTAGGCGCTCATGCCGCCACGGTCCAGTGTCGATGGACAGGGGACCAGCGTTTTGGCCCTTCCCAAGCCGCGAGCGAGGCACTATCCGGGGAACATGATGGGCTGCAGACGCATGCGAAACGGCATCCTTTTGCTCGCTGGCGCGGCGTTTCTCGCCGGCTGCGGCGGCGGTGGTGGTGGCATGGAAGTGCCCGGCTTCCTCGGCCGCGAGGGCAATGCCCAGGGCTTCTTCAGCACCCGTGGCGAGGAGGTTCCCGACCCCGTGGTGCTGCCGATCCAGCAGGCGACGAGCGAGCGCGCGCTCTATGGCGCCATCGTCCGCGTCTCTGGCCCCGCACCGACGCAAGGCTACTGGGGCGCCGCCCTCCGTCCTCTCTCCGAAGGCCCGGACGCGAATGGCGTGCTCCGCTTCGAGTTCGTGGCGATCCCGCCCGCCGACCCGGCAAACTCGGGCTCGCCGAAAACCCGGACCATGACGGCCGGCGCCTTCATCCCGACCATCACCGCGCGCAAGGTGACGAAGGTCGAGATCCACGGCAGCGGCGGCACGCAGACATTCGCGCTCCCGACAATCCCGAAGGCGTAGCGCCGCGCGGGCGACGGTGCCGCTGATGTCGCAAGGTGCGCGCGCGGACCCCGATCGGATTTCCCCCGCCTCCTTGCCGCATCCCACTGGCCGTGCGTCCACCGGTTCCGTGTGATGCGAGGCGAGCGGCGCACGGAGGCAGGTCACCGCCTCCGGCCGCCTTCATCGAAACCGCACACAGCGCCGCCGGCGGCTGATATCTCCGCCTTCGCTCCGCGCCCGCGCAATCAGAACGCAGCCCCGAGGCCACCCGACACCCCGTTAACCGGTGCGGAAGAGACGGCGTTCCCCATCCGGCGACGGCCGCCTATTCTCAGGATCAGGGGCGCTGCGCCGTTAACCACGTTTCCCGGCGCAGGCGCCCAAAGCCTCAGGTGGCGTCCTTGGGCCCCACCAGCGCAAACCACGCGCCCTGCGGATCCTGACCGACCGCAATGAACACACCGTCTGGAACTTCCATCGGACCATGCGCGATGGTGCCACCTGCCGACTTCACCCGGTCAGTCGCCGCGGCGACGCCATTGATCCCGAAGTATGGCAGCCAGCACGGCGTCGGCGCATCGCCGAGGCCCATCACCGCGCCAATGTCGCCACCACCATGTGAGAAGATCCGATAGGTGCCCACCTCGCCCATATCGACGTCACGCGACTTCTGCCAGCCGAAGAGCTTCGAATAGAACGTCAGCGCCGCCTCCGGGTCCGAGGTCATCAACTCGTTCCAGTTGCCGTGTCCCATCTTGCTCTGGTCGAAGGCCCGGCCTGCGTCGCCATCCGACATCGGCAGCGGCGCGAGGATCCCGAAGGCCGCGCCCTGCGGATCGGCCACCACGGCGAAGCGCCCGGTGTCGGGAATGTCGGCCAGCGCCCTGTGCACGCCGCCGCCGGCTGCCTCGATCTCCGCCGCCGCCTTGTCGGCGTCATCGACCGCGAAATAGATCATCCAGAACGGTGGCATCCCTTCGACGTCCGGGGGCGGTTCCATCATGCCCGCGACCAGGTCGCCGTCCGATCTCGCGAGATGATATGTAAATCCCTCCATGCCGGCGTCCTCGACGCGCCAGCCAAGGATCTCGCCGTAGAACGCTTCCGCCGCGCCGAGACTGCCCCGGCTGGTCATGAGTTCGTACCAGCATGGCCGTCCAATTTGCTCTGACATCGCGCCCCCCTTTCGCCGATTCGGCTTTCTTCGCTCAGTCGGCTTCCCCGAGAAGCGCCGCGACGAGCGGCGATCCCGGCTCGATCAGGGAGTCGAGCACGTCGAAATGGTGCAGTCCGGGTTCGATCGTCAGCCGCGTGTCGACCCCGAGCCCGGTCCAGACGTTCGCCATCAGCATCGACTGGCGAACGAATTCCGGCCGCTCGTCGCCCCCCACCCAGACATGCAACGGCGGCGCGCCCGCGATCGGCTCGCAGAGGCTCGGGCTCTCGGCCCGCGCCTCTGCGAGGTCCAGCGCAAGGACCGCATAAGTGGTGGTCAGCATCAGCGGCCGCAGATCGAAAAGCCCGCTGATCGGCACCACACGGGCAATACGCGCCCGCTCGTAGACCGTCAGCGCGCTGTCGTCGCAGACCATGCGCGCCGCCAGATGTCCGCCGGCCGAGTGTCCCGTGAGCACGATCGGTCCGCCCACCTCCCGTGCCGCCACCGAAACGGCGCGGGCAATCGCCGCGGTGATTTCCGAAATCCGCACCGTCGGCGCCAGCCGGTAGCCGGGAAACGCCATGGCCCAGCCACGCGCGATCGCGCCCGCCGCCAGATGCGACCAGTCCGCCGGCCCGAACTTCAGCCAGAAGCCGCCATGCACGAAGATGACGAGCCCTTTCGGAGGACCCTCGGGCAGGAACAGCTCCACCACGTCCCGCGCATCCGGCCCGTAGGTGAGGGTGCGGAACCTCGCCTCGTCGAAGCCCGCCCGCCATGCGGCCGAATCCCGTGCGAGCCGCGCCGGGAACCCCGCGCCGTCCGGGATATGCACCGCGTTGGCGTAGGCGTCGTCCCAGTCTGTAATCATCCCGCTCCCCGCGCTGCTCGGAGAGGCGAGCCTGCCGACGCGCCACGCGGGATGCAACCCGTGAACCGCGCGCCCCGAGGCCGGAACGCCGAGGCCCGGATGCGCGCTTCAGAACGCGCGGAAGGTCAGGGTCGTCAGGCTGCGGTCGACGTGCGGAATGTCGAGGATACGCTCGTTGATGTAGCGGCCAATATCCTCGTCCTCGGGGATGTAGACCTTCAGCATCAGGTCGTACTCGCCGCTGGTCGAATAGAGCTCCGAGGCAAACTCCCGGTCATAGATCGCATCCGCCACCTCGTAGGTGCGGCCCGGCCGGCAGCGCAGCTGGATGAAGACGCAGTTCATGGACTCTCCCTTCGGACTCCCACGATGCAGGCGGCCACCGGCGGTTGCAATCGGGATCTCGCGGCTCAGGGCAGCACCGCGGCGGCGAGAACCGGCCCCATGCGCACCGTCTGCACGACGATCGCGAGCGGCCCCGCTGGCGCATCGTCCACGGTCACCTCGAAGGCCGCCTCGCCGTCCCAGCGTCCCACGGTGCGCCAGTTCGTGACGATGTTGGCGTAGGTGATTTCCTGCCCTGCATTGTCGCCCGTCTCGATCGCGACCGTCTCCGAAGGAATGTACGAGACCACGTGCACCTCCGCCGGGCCGACCGGGTCCGCGACCGGCTGCATCCGGATTGTCAGCGTCACGTCCTTGCGTTCGGCGCTCACCGTCGCCCTTGCCACCTCGGCCTTGCGCCGGGCGATGTCGGCGAGGATCGCCTGCGCATCGTGCCCTTTCAGCTGCTCCTGGCCCTGCACCACCATCTGCGGCGTGTAGAGCGTCCGGCTGCCCGCGGCACGGGCGTAGGCCTTCTGCCGCGCCGTGTGCTCGGGGCTGCCGAACTTGTCCTTCCAGCCCATGTAGTCCCAGTAGTCGACGTGCAGCGCGAGCGCGATCACCCCGTCGAGCGTGGCGAGTTCGCCGAAAAGCGCATCCGCCGGCGGGCAGGCGATACACCCCTGACTGGTGTAGAGCTCGACCACCACCGGCGTCGGGGTCTCCTGAGCGCGCACCGCCGGTGCCGCCGCGAGGAGAAGAGTGAAGAAAGTCGGTATTGAACGCATTTCAGACCGTCGCGCCTGCCCTGTCGGACTTGGTAGCCCGGGGCGCCCTGACAGCGCCAGTCAAGCCTTCGAGAGGGCGGCGGCGTTCCCGCCGCCGCCCGTCCGTGTCACGAGGCGGCAAGATGCCGCAGCACGTACTGCAGCACGCCGCCGTTCTCGACATATTCGATCTCGACGGCCGTATCGATCCGGCACTTCACCTCGATGGTGCGCTCCTGGCCGTCGGCATAGAGGATGGTGCACGGCACCACGCTCAGCGGCTTCAGATCGCCGGCGAGGCCGGAGATCGAAATCACCTCGTCGCCCTTCAGCCCGAGGGTCTTGCGGTTGTCGCCGTGAGTGAACTCGAACGGGATCACGCCCATGCCGACGAGGTTCGAGCGGTGGATGCGCTCGAAGCTCTCGGCGATCACCGCCTTCACCCCAAGCAGCGCCGTGCCCTTGGCCGCCCAGTCACGCGACGAACCCGCGCCGTACTCGACGCCGCCGATTACCACCAGCGGCACGCCCTCGGCCTGATAGGCCATCGAGGCGTCGAAGATCGAGGTCTCCTTGCCGTCCGGCCCCTTGGTGTAACCGCCCTCGACGCCGTCAAGCATCTCGTTGCGGATGCGGATGTTGGCGAAGGTGCCCCGCATCATCACTTCGTGGTTGCCGCGCCGCGAGCCGTACGAGTTGAAATCGCGCGGCTGGATCTGCCGCTCGATGAGGTACTTGCCGGCCGGCGTCGTCGGCTTGAACGAACCCGCCGGGCTGATGTGGTCGGTCGTCACCATGTCGCCGAGCAGCGCGAGGATCCGCGCCCCGGAGATGTCGGAGATGACGCCCGGCTCCTTGGACATGCCCTGGAAGTACGGCGGGTTCTGGATGTAGGTCGAGGTCGGCGGCCAGTCGTAGGTCTCGCTGTCGGTCGTCTCCACCGCCTGCCAGTTGGCATCGCCCTTGAAGACGTCGGCGTACTTCGTCTGGAACGCCTCGCGGGTCACCGTCTTCTGGACGAGGGTGGCGATCTCTTCGTTGGTCGGCCAGATGTCCTTCAGGAACACCTTGTGGCCATCCTTCGACACCCCGATCGGCTCGTGCGCCAGATCGACGTTCAGGTCGCCCGCGATCGCATAGGCGACGACGAGCGGCGGGGAAGCGAGGTAGTTCGCCCGCACGTCCGGCGAGATGCGGCCCTCGAAGTTGCGGTTGCCCGAGAGCACCGCCGTCGCCACGATGTCATTGTCGGCGATCGCCTTCGAGATCGCCGGATCACCGAGCGGCCCTGAGTTGCCGATGCAGGTGGTGCAGCCGTAGCCCGCGAGGTTGAAGCCGATCGCGTCGAGATCCTCCTGCAGCCCGGCCGCCTCGAGATATTCCGACACCACCTGGCTTCCCGGCGCGAGCGAGGTCTTCACCCACGGCTTGCGCGTCAGGCCGAGCGCCCGCGCCTTGCGGGCCACGAGACCGGCACCGATCATCACGTAAGGGTTCGAGGTGTTGGTACAGGAGGTGATCGCCGCGATCACCACCGAACCATCGCGGATCGTGTAGTCCTCGCCCTCGACCGAAACCGTGCGGCGCGGGTCGAGCGGCGCGGCGATGACGCCGCCGCCCTCGTCCTGCATCTCCTGCGCGCCGTTGCTCTTGTCGACGCCACGGTACTCGGAGACCGTCTGGTAGAACGCCGTCGCCGCGTCGCCGAGCGGCGTGTAGTCCTGCGGCCGCTTCGGCCCGGAGATCGCCGGAACGATCTCGCCCATGTCGAGATGCAGCGTGTCCGTGTAGACCGGCTCGTAGTCCGGACCGCGCCACATGCCGTTTTCCTTGGCATAGGCTTCGACCAGCGCGATGCGCTCCTCGTCGCGGCCGGTCTGCCGCAGGTAGCGCAGCGTCTCGCCGTCCACCGGGAAGAAGCCACAGGTCGCGCCGTACTCGGGCGCCATGTTGCCGATCGTCGCGCGGTCCGCGAGCGGCAGGTGGTCGAGCCCCTCGCCGTAGAACTCGACGAACTTGTTGACGACGCCCTTCTTGCGCAGCATCGCCACGACCTTCAGAACCAGGTCCGTCGCGGTGGTGCCCTCGACCATCTTGCCGGTCAGCTTGAAGCCGACGACTTCGGGGATGAGCATCGACACCGGCTGGCCGAGCATCGCGGCCTCGGCCTCGATGCCGCCCACGCCCCAGCCGAGCACGGCCATGCCGTTCACCATGGTGGTATGGCTGTCAGTGCCGACGAGCGTATCGGGATAGGCGACAACCTCGCCGGCAAGATCCTTGTCGGTCCACACGGTCTGCGCCAAGTATTCGAGATTCACCTGATGGCAGATGCCCGTGCCCGGCGGCACCACGCGGAAGTTGTCGAACGCGTTCTGGCCCCACTTCAGGAACTGGTAGCGCTCGATGTTGCGCTCGTATTCCCGATCGACGTTGAGCTGGAACGCCCGGGGCGTGCCGAACTCGTCGATCATCACCGAATGGTCGATGACGAGATCGACCGGGTTCAGCGGATTGATCTTCTGCGGATCGCCGCCGAGGCCCATGATGCCATCGCGCATCGCCGCGAGGTCCACGACCGCCGGCACGCCGGTGAAGTCCTGCATGAGCACCCGCGCCGGGCGATAGGCGATTTCGCGCGGGTTCTTGCCGCCCTTCGTCGCCCACTCCGCGAAGGCCTTGATGTCATCGACGGAGACCGTGAACCCGCCGTCCTCGAACCGCAGCATGTTCTCGAGCACCACCTTCAGCGAGGCGGGCAGTTTCGAGAAATCGCCTAGTCCTGCGGCTTGCGCGGCCGGGATCGAGTAGTAGGCGTAGGCCTTGTCGCCCACCTGGAGGGTGCGTCGCGTTTTGGCAGTGTCGGTTCCAACAAATACGGTCATCTTGCCTCCGGGCGTAGGGTGGGCTGGACGGGAACTGGCTCTGATATGACGCATCCGCCTGCCTCCCGCAAGTACTGCAGCTGCGAAAAGCATACCATCGCATACAAATTTTCCCGGCCACCCGGTCAGCCGCTGTCGGACCCTGCCCTGACGTTTGGCCCGGGCAGCGGGAAACCGGCTCCACAACCGGGAAAATTCACCCGCGCGATGGCCGCGCCGTCCCGAATCACAAGATCGAGCTCCCATTCGAGCCGATCGACCGTGGTGCGGGCGATACCGAGCCCCAGTCCACTTCCCGTTGACCCGGCCCCCCTCGCGAAGCGCCCCTCGCGAAAGGCCGACCCCGGTGCGACCGGAGTCGCGATCTCGACCGATGGCGCCGGCCCGACAGTCACGCGCACTGGCCCCACCCTATGCTCGCAGGCATTGCGCAGCAGGTTTCCGAGCACCAGCGCCACCGCGTCGGGATCGGCCGCCACCTCGACCACCTCGAGGTCGCCATCATCGAGCAGGACCGGACACCCCGGGAGATCGGCAATCAGCAGGCGAAGCACCTGCAACAGATCGCACCGGTCGCCCTCGCGGCCGATCCCCGCCTCCGCCCGCGCCAGTTCGAGCAGCCGCTCGACCAGCGCCGTCACCTTCGCCACCGCCGCCACCACCGCCCGGGCCGCTTTCGGGCCGCCCCGGCCCTCGGCGATGATCTGGGCCTGCGCCGCGGCGACCGCGAGCGGCGTGCGCAACTCGTGGGCAGCGTTCGCCGAGAAATCCCGCTCCGCCGCGAGAAGCGCCTCGATCCGGACCAGATAGCGATCGAGCGCGCGCGGGATCGGCCGTAACTCGTCCGGCAGTCCCTCCGCCTGGATCGACGACAGATCCGACGCCCGTCGCTGATCCAGCTCGGCCACGAAGGTCGCCACGGGCGCAAGCGCGCCGCTGAGCGTGCGGACCACGACGAGAAGCACACCGCAAGCAGCGGCACCGGCATTGCAAGCCAGACCCGTGCTGCCTCCCGGAACTCCTCGCTGCGCAACGTCAGCGGCCGCCCGATTTCCACCGCAAGACCCGCTGGCGTGGTCGTCCGCGCAACCTCACGAACGCCGTCGGCGGAGAGTGCCGGCCACGGCGCCTCGCCCGGCGGCCAGCACCAGGCACCAGACGATGGTCGTGGCAGCAAGGATGCGCCCGGCGAGCCGCCGCCTGAGCGACCAGGCCCGAGGCTGGCCGGAGCTTTTCACCGCACCAGATACCCAAGGCCGCGGCGGGTCTCGATCACGTCGGCGCCGAGCTTGCCGCGCAGCCGCGAGACGTAGACCTCGACGGCATTGCCGGCGATCTCTTCATCGAAGGAGTAGAGCGCGTCTTCGAGCATGGCCCGCGACTGTACCCGGCCCCGCGCCGCCACCAGCAACGCCAGCACCGCCCACTCGCGCGCCGTCAGCCGGACCTCCCCGCCCGGCCCGTAAACCCGCCGGCCCGCCAGATCGACGCGCAGCGCGCCGAGACCGACCTCGGTCGCCCCCGCCGCGGTCGCCCCGGCGCACATGAGCCCGGAGCCGCGCCTCGATCTCGGCGAGATCGAACGGCTTCCCCACATAGTCATCCGCCCCGGCATCAAGCCCGGCGATCCGATCGGAAATGCGGTCCCGCGCCGTGGCGATCAGGATCGGCGTGCGGTTGCCGCGCGCGCTCGGCCCGCAGCAGATCGAGGCCCGACCCGTCCGGCAGACCGAGATCAAGCACCGCGGCGGCATAGTCGGTGGCCGGAACGCCGCGGCCGCCTCGGCCACGGTCGCCACGTGATCCACCGCGTGCCCCTCGCCACGCAGATGACGCAGCAGGGCGTCCGCCAGATCCTCGGCGTCCTCGACGACGAGCAAGCGCATGCCTCGATGCTTAGGCGACAGCGCGCGACGCCGAAAGCCCCTCCCGGACCACGGCAGGAACCACGGCAAGGATCGCGGGCCGCCGGTCAGGCGGTGGGACGATCGTCACTGGCCCGTCACCGGCCTGTCACGATCCAATCACCGCTGCACCGTAAGCGTGGCGCAAGCTTGGCCGGCGAAAGCGGCGGCGTTGAGCAGGAGAGTCCCATGTTTTGCTTCCGCCCTTCCCGCCCGTGGCGGGTGGTGTTCACGACCCTTGGAGTGGCGCTCGCGGCGCTGATCGCCTGGCCGATCTGGCTGCAACTGTCAGGCAACTTCCACGCCGTGGTCCCCGGCGAGGTCTACCGCGCCGCCCAGCCGGAGCCCGAAGACCTGCGCCGCTGGGCGGAGGATCGGGGGATCCGCAGCGTGCTGAACCTCCGCGGCACCGACGAGAGCAGCGAGTGGTATCGGCAGGAGGCGAGCGTCGCTGACGATCTCGGACTGGAGCTCGCGGACTTCCCCATGTCGGCACGAAGGAACCCCGGGCTGGAGCGCATGGACGAACTCGTGGCCCTGATGCGCAGTCTGCCCAAGCCGCTTCTCATCCACTGCATGAGCGGCGCCGACCGGACCGGGCTCGCCTCCGCGCTCTACCTCGCCGCGATCGCCGACGCCGGCGAGACCGCCGCCGAAGGGCAGCTCTCCTTCGCCTATGGCCACGTGGGCATACCTGTCGTATCGGCGGCGTGGGCAATGGATGAGGCGTGGGAAGAACGAGAGGCGAGCCTCGACCACCCCGAAGGCTGAGCAACAACCGCACGGACCCGCGCCGCGCGCGTCACCGGCTTTCATACTGGCAGAAACCCTATCGGGCAGGGACGAGGGGCCCCGCCAACAGGCGGGGAGAAACTCCCTTCTTCACGGGCGAAGCCCGTTCCGCCGGAGCGGAGCCGCAAAGGCGGCGAAGCGTCAAGCGCCGGCCGAGCGGGAGCCCGGCAGGGCTCCCCGAGGCTGGCGCTCCCCCGGCTGGTCCGGGTCCGGGCGTGCCCGGCTCAGCGGACGATCCGGCTGTACTTCGCGCCCGCAAGGCTCGCGTCGGCGATCAGCCCGCGCTGCCCGAAGACCACCTCGATGATCGGCCGGTTGATCTGCGTCGAGGTGACGCCCGCCGCAGCCCCGTCCTTCTGGAACGCGACCGCCGCGTCCACCCCGAGCTCCCAGCCGTCGGAAACCCGGAAGTCCTGCAACGCCTGCTCGGTCATGAAGAACAGCGCCTGATTGAACGCCGTCGCACCGATGGTCAGCCCGATGCCCGCGGCCGAGATCGAATAGTAGTCGACCTTCGCCGGTCCGATCATCAGCGCACCCTCGCCATAGGCGCCGGAGGCGATGAGCCCGATCTTGCGGATGTTCGGGATGATGAGAATGCCCTTGGCCTGCGCCGCGAGCTCCGTCGCGCCGGGTACCGTGGCGTAGAGCTCGTTCAGCGCGTCATCCACCTCGCGGTCGATGCGTGCGCGGCCGGAGTCACCCGGAACCGGCGGCCGCGATGTACAGGCGGCGAGCGCGCCGGCGCCGGCCAGCGCCAGAATGCTGCGTCGGGTCAGGGACGTCATGGACGGGCTCCTCTCGTGCACACTGCCTCACGGCCGGTCACGGGTGCCGGCTTCGGTTTTCGTCTTACACGCGCCTCGCGGCCCCGCCAAGCCGGGGATACGCTCGCGGAAGACTGATTGCATCCCGACCCTTCCTCCAATTGCGCCGCCGCCGCCGCGCCGGTAGAACCCCGGCCATGTCGCTCTGGAGATACGCCAACCCCGCCGAGTTCATGCGCATCAGCGGTCCGGTCCTGCCGGTCCTCTGGGCGGGGGCGGGAGTGTGCCTGCTCGTCGGCCTCGGATGGGGCCTCTTCCTCACCCCCAACGACTACCAGCAGGGAGCGACGGTGAAGATCCTCTTCATCCACGTCCCCGCCGCGCTCATGGCGATCAACGCCTGGCTGATGATGCTCGTCGCCTCGCTGATCTGGTTCATCCGCCGCCACCACGTCTCGGCGCTCGCCGCCCGCGCCGCGGCGCCCGTCGGCGCCACGATGACGGTGATCGCCCTCGCCACGGGCGCGATCTGGGGTCAGCCCATGTGGGGCACCTGGTGGGCGTGGGATCCGCGCCTCACCTCGTTCTTCATCCTGTTCCTGTTCTACGTCGGCTACATCGCGCTCTGGAGTGCCATCGACGACCCCGACACCGCGGCTGACCTGACGGCCGTCCTCTGCTTCGTCGGCTCGGTCTTCGCGCTGCTCTCGCGCTACGCCGTGCTCTTCTGGAGCCAGGGCCTGCATCAGGGGGCGTCGCTCTCGGTCGATCGGGAGACGCATGTGGACGCGGCCTTCTACTATCCGCTCGTCATCGCGATCGCCGGCTTCGTCCTGCTCTTCTTCGCACTCGTGCTGACCCGCACCCGCACCGAGATCCGCCTGCGCCGGATCCGGGCGCTGCAGGCGATCGAGGCGCGGGCATGATCCTCGATCTCGGCAAGTACGCCGCCACGGTGCTCGGCGCCTACGCGGTCACGCTCGGCCTCATCGCGCTCCTCGTCGTGGCGAGCGTGCGCCGGGCGAGGCGGGCGCGGGCCGAGCTCGAGCGCCTCGAATCCGCACGGAGGACCCCGAATGGCTAACGGCCGGCGCAACGCCCTCCTCGCAATTCCGCCGCTGCTCTTCCTCGTCTTCGCGACAGTGGCCTTCATCGGCCTGCGCCGGGAAAACCCCGAGGAACTGCCGAGCGCTCTCGTCGGGCGCGAGGCCCCGAGCCTTGAGCGACTGACCGCGCTCCGCGACGATCCCGCGCCGACCAACGCCGACCTCACGGCGCCGGGCGTCAAGCTCGTCAACTTCTGGGCGAGCTGGTGCGCCCCCTGCCGCGTCGAGCATCCGCTCATCACCGCGCTCAGCGAGAGCGGCATCGAGGTGATCGGCATCAACTACAAGGACGACCCGAAGGCGGCGCTCGGCTTCCTGAAGGAATTGGGCGACCCCTATGCCCGCATCGGTGCCGACGCATCCGGGCGCACCGCGCTCGACTGGGGGATCTACGGCGTGCCGGAAACCTTCGTGATCGGCCCGAACGGCGAGGTCGTGCTGCGCTTCCCCGGCCCTCTCGATCCGAACACCATCGAGGACCGCATCAAGCCGGCGATCGCCGCCGCCCTCGGCCAGGGTTAGGCGAGGGCCGGCTCAGGCGCGCGCGAAGCGCTCGCGCGACTTCGCCCGCGCCTTCTCCGCCTCGGTCTCGCGGTCGCGTGGCGCCGCGTTGGTGACGAGCGCGGCGAGGAGCCGGCGCGACGCCGACGCGACCTCATCCACCGCGCGCTCGAACGCCGCCTCGTTGGCCTGCGACGGACGGTTGTACCCGCTCACCTTGCGCACGAACTGCAACGACGCTGCCCGGATCTCGTCG
Source organism: Amaricoccus macauensis (assembly GCF_014201905.1). Lineage (GTDB taxonomy): Bacteria > Pseudomonadota > Alphaproteobacteria > Rhodobacterales > Rhodobacteraceae > Amaricoccus > Amaricoccus macauensis. The sequence continues at coordinate 696,255 of NZ_JACHFM010000001.1, forward strand.
TCAGTCGCCGGCGGCTCGAAGTTGTAGAGAACCCGGATGTTGCGGCACATGGGTTGCCTCCCCTGATCTTGCCTGAGCCTGAACATGTCCCCCGACCCCGCCGCCGGCAACCCCCGGCCCCGAAGCCGCGCCGCCGGGGTCCGCGTTCGACCGCTACCCGCGCTGATACCCGCCCGAAACCACCCGGAAGACGAGCTAAGCCAATCAAGGATCTCCCCAAGGTAGATCTCGTTACATCAATCGACCGGCCGGTTGACGAATTGTGGTCTTGTGCCGCCGCGCCGCCCTCGGCTATGCGGACCCCAGTGCAGCAGAGCCGGGGGACGCCATGCCGCAGGACGCCCATCCCTTCCGATCGGTGCTTTACATGCCGGGGTCGCGACCCCGCGCGCTTGAGAAAGCCCGGACGCTTGCGGCCGACGCGTTGATTCTCGACCTTGAGGATGCCGTCGCTCCCGCCGAGAAACCGAACGCCCGCGAGCTTGTCGCCGAAGCCGTCGAAGCCGGCGGCTATGGTAAGCGCAAGCTGCTCGTCCGGGTGAACGGCTTCGATACCGAATGGGGCGAAGCCGACATCGCCCGGGCCAGCGCGGCACAGCCCGACGCGATCCTTCTGCCCAAGGTCGAGTCGGCCGCCGACATCGCCCGCGCGGCGCTCCTGATGGCCGATGCCGGTGCCGGGGAGCACGTGCGGATCTGGGCGATGATGGAGACGCCGCGCGGCGCGCTCAACGCCCTTGCCATCGCCGAATCGCACCCGCGCCTCGAGGGCTTCGTCCTCGGCACGAACGATCTCGTGAAGGATCTCGGCGCCGCGCACACGCCGGACCGCTTGCCCCTCGTCACCAGCCTCGGGCTCTGCCTGCTCGGGGCACGCGCCGCCGGTCTCGTCTGCGTCGATGGTGTCTACAACGCCTTCCAGGACGCCGAGGGCCTGCGCGCCGCCTGCGTTCAGGGCCGTGACATGGGCTTCGACGGCAAGACGCTGATCCACCCGGACCAGATCGCCATCGCCAACGAGGTCTTCGCGCCATCGACGGATGCGGTGGCGCTCGCCCGCCGTCAGGTCGAGGCGTTCGAGCAAGCCACTGCCCGCGGCGAGGGTGTCGCGGTGGTGGACGGGCGCATCGTCGAAAACCTGCACGTCGTCACGGCCAAGCGCCTGATCGAACGCGCCGAAACGATCGCCGCGCTGGAATCCGCGGCATGACCCTCCTCGTCCTCGGGCTGGTGATCTGGACGGCCGCCCACCTCTTCAAGCCACTGATGCCCGAGGCGCGCGGCGCCCTCGCGGGGCAGCTGGGCGAAGGGCCGTCCAAGGGAGTGATGGCGTTCGTCATCGCCATTGCGCTCATCCTCATGATCATCGGCTTCCGTCAGGCTCCGGTCGAAAACGTCTGGTTTCCGCCCGCATGGACGAAGCACCTCAACAACCTCCTCATGCTGATCGCCGTGGCTCTCTTCGGCCTCCGCCACGCGAAGAGCCGCGCCCGTGGCTGGGTGCGTGACCCGATGCTGACCGGCGTCGTCGTCTGGGCCGTGGCGCACCTGCTGGTGAACGGCGATGTCGCCTCGATCGTGCTCTTTGGCTGGCTCGGCATCTGGGCGCTCGTCGAGATGGTGTTCGCCCGCAGCAAGCCGGCCGCGCCGCTCCCCGCCCCCAGCACCGCGGGCGAGATCCGGTTCGTTCTCATCACGCTCGTGGTCTATGGGGTGATCGCCGCGATCCACACGTGGCTCGGCTACCCGCCATTCCCTCAGGGATGACAGACATGCTCGCCTACCGTTTCCTGACCGAAGAGGACACCTCGGCGTTCTGCCACAAGGTGACGGCCGCGCTCGCCAAAGGCTGGTCGCTGCATGGCGCCCCCACCTACGCGTTCGACGGGAAGGCCGGGGTCATGCGCTGTGGCCAGGCCGTCGTGAAGGAAGTCGACGCCGACTACGCCCCCTCGATGAAGCTCGGCGAACTCTGAACCAACGACCCGGCGCGACCATCGCGGCGGGAGAACGGCCTCATGGGGCCCGGGGGTACTCGCCTCCGCAGGGGAGAACTGATGGCGGAAAAGACCCACGCCGGACGCTTTTTCGAGGACTACAGCGTCGGCGACGAAATCGTCCACGCGGTGCCCCGCACCGTCACCGAGGGTGACCGCGCGGTCTACACCGCACTCTATCCCACGCGCTTTGCGCTCTACTCGTCCGACGCCTTCGCGCGGAAATCAGGACTGCTCCGCAGCCCGATCGAGGACGTCGCCGCGTTCCATGTGGTCTTCGGCAAGACGGTGCCGGACATCAGCCTCAACGCCGTGGCGAACCTCGGATACGCCGAAGGCCGCTTCCTGCTGCCGGTCTACCCCGGCGACACCCTGACGGCGACGAGCGAGGTGATCGGCCTGCGCGAGACCTCGAACGGCAAGTCCGGCGTCGTCTGGGTCCGCTCCACCGGCCTGAACCAGCGCGGCGAGACCGTGCTCAGCTACTGCCGCTGGGTGATGGTGCGCAAGCGCGACGAAGGTGCCCCGGCCCCCGCGGTGGTGGTGCCCGACCTGGCCGCGTCGGTCGCCGCCACGGATCTCGTGGTGCCCGCCGGCCTCGACTTCGCGGACTACGACTTCGCGCTCGCCGGCGAGCGCTGGCGCTGGGGCGACTACGAGATCGGCGAGCAGATCGACCACGTCGACCGCGTGACGATCGAGGAGGCCGAGCACATGCTCGCCACCCGCCTGTGGCAGAACACCGCCAAAGTGCACTTCGACAAGACCGCGCGCGACGGCGGCCAGCGGCTGATCTACGGCGGCCACATCATCAGCCTCGCCCGGGCGCTGTCGTTCAACGGCCTCGCCAATGCCCAGATGATCGCGGCGATCAACGCCGGCGCCCACGCGAATCCCTGCTTTGCCGGCGACACCGTCGGTGCCTGGTCGGAGATCCTCGACAAGGCGGACACCACAAACCCCGGCATCGGCGCCCTGCGGGTTCGACTCGTCGCGACCAGGAGCGGCGCCGCGCCGTTCGAGCTCCGCGGCGACGACGGCAAGTACCGGCCGGAGGTTCTTCTCGATCTTGATCTATGGGTGCTGATTCCAAAATGAAATCAAAGCTTAATTACCTGATGTGTTTTTCGGAATTGACCGCGGCGATGCCAGCAACACAACCGGTGTACACTTGCATCCCGTCGCTGAAGAGTGGCATGAACAAAATACGCGGGAGCGGAGGGAAACATGGCTGACGTGAACCGGGGCAACCGCCCTCTTTCGCCTTTCATGATCGGATCGGTCTACCGACCGCAGATCACTTCGGTCATGTCGATCCTGCACCGGCTGACAGGCATCGGCATCGGACTCACCGGCGTCCTCGTCGTCTGGTGGTTCCTCGCCGCCTCGACGAGCCCGTACTACTTCGACTTCGCCGACGGGCTCCTGACGTCGTGGATCGGCAACCTGATCCTGTTCCTCGCGCTCGTCTCGCTCTGGTACCACTTCTTCAACGGCATCCGGCACCTCTTCTGGGACGCCGGCAAGGGCTTCGAGCTCGGCCAGGTGCGCACGACCGGGATCGCGACCGCGGTCGCCGCGGGCGTCATGTCGATCGTCACCATCACCATTGCGCTCTGGGGGTAAACATGGGCTTTCGTACTGACCGGCAGAGGGTCCACGGGCTCGGCACCTCGCACACCGGCGCGCATCACTGGTGGTCGCAGCGGCTGACGGCGGTGGGGATGCTCATCCTCGTTCCGTTCTTCCTGTTCCCGTTCGTCCGCGCGCTGGGAACCGATTTCGAGACCGTCCGCGAGATCTACGGCCATCCGTTCAATGCCGTCGTCGCAATGCTCACGCTTGCCGTCGGCTTCCTCCACCTGCAGCAGGGGCTCCAGGTGGTGATCGAGGACTACGTCCACGACAAGCCGGTGCTCGTCGCGATGCTGGTGGCCAACGTGGTGCTCTGCGCCGCCTTCGCCATGACCGGCATCTTCGCCGTCGCCAAGATCGCCTTCGCCTGAGGACGCAGACATCATGGCCGCTTACACGTTCACAGATCACACCTTCGACGTCATCGTCGTCGGCGCCGGCGGCGCGGGCCTCCGCGCCACGCTCGGCATGGCGGAGCAGGGCCTGAAGACCGGGTGCATCACCAAGGTCTTCCCCACCCGCTCGCACACCGTCGCAGCCCAGGGTGGCATTGCCGCCAGCCTCGGCAACATGGGCCCCGACAACTGGCAGTGGCACCTCTACGACACCGTGAAGGGCTCCGACTGGCTCGGCGACACCGACGCCATGGAGTACCTCGTCCGCGAGGCGCCAAAGGCGGTCTACGAGCTCGAGCACTACGGTGTGCCGTTCTCGCGCACCGAGCTCGGCAAGATCTACCAGCGCCCGTTCGGTGGCCACACCACCGAGTTCGGCGAAGGCCCGCCCGTCCAGCGCACCTGCGCCGCGGCCGACCGCACGGGCCACGCCATCCTGCACACGCTCTACGGCCAGTCGCTGAAGAACAACGCCCAGTTCTTCATCGAGTACTTCGCCATCGACCTCATCATGACCGACGACGGCGAGGTTCAGGGCGTCCTTGCGTGGAAGCTCGACGACGGCACGCTGCACCGCTTCAACGCCAAGATGACCGTGCTCGCCACCGGCGGCTACGGCCGGACCTACTTCTCCGCCACCTCGGCGCACACCTGCACCGGTGACGGCGGCGGCATGGTGGCGCGCCAGGGCCTGCCACTGCAGGACATGGAGTTCGTGCAGTTCCACCCGACCGGCATCTACGGCTCGGGCTGCCTCATCACCGAGGGCGCGCGCGGCGAGGGTGGCTACCTGACCAACTCCGAGGGCGAGCGCTTCATGGAACGCTACGCGCCCAGCTACAAGGATCTCGCCTCGCGTGACGTGGTCTCGCGCTGCATGACGATCGAGATCCGCGAGGGCCGGGGCGTCGGGCCGCAGAAGGACCACATCTACCTCAACCTCAACCACCTGCCGCCCGAGGCGCTGTCCGAACGGCTGCCCGGCATCTCGGAGAGCGCGAAGATCTTCGCCGGCGTCGATGTGACCAAGGCGCCGATCCCGGTGCTCCCGACCGTGCACTACAACATGGGCGGCATTCCCACGAGCTACTGGGGCGAGGCGCTCCAGCCGACCCACGACAACCCCGACCGCATCCTGCCCGGCCTGATGGCCGTGGGTGAGGCCGGCTGCGCCTCCGTGCACGGTGCGAACCGGCTCGGCTCGAACAGCCTCATCGACCTCGTGGTGTTCGGCCGCGCCGCCGCGATCCGCGCCGGCAAGATCGTCGAGCGGGACACGCCGAACCGGCCGCTGAACCAGTCCTCGGTCGATGCCGCGGTCGAGCGTTTCGACCGTCTGCGCCACGCCGACGGCAACATTCCGACCGCCGACCTGCGGCTCGAGCTGCAGCGCACGATGCAGGCGGATGCGGCGGTCTTCCGCACCGACAAGACCCTTGCCGAGGGCGTCGAGAAGGTGACTGCCGTCGCCGACAAGATGGCCGACGTCAAGGTCACCGACCGCTCGATGATCTGGAACTCCGACCTCATGGAGACCCTTGAGCTCACCAACCTCATGCCGAACGCGCTCGCGACCATCGTCAGCGCCGAGGCCCGGAAGGAGAGCCGCGGCGCCCATGCCCAGGAGGACTGGCCGAACCGGGACGACGTGGAGTGGCGCAAGCACACCCTCGCCGTCGTCCACCCGGACAACACCGTGACGCTGAGCTACCGTCCGGTGCATCTCGATCCGCTGACGCCCTTCGAGAAGGGTGGCATCGACCTGAAGAAAATCGCGCCCAAGGCGCGGGTGTACTGAGGAGCAGGGCCCATGGTCGAATTCGCGCTTCCGAAGAACAGCCGCGTCGTCACCGGCAAAACCTGGCCGCGCCCCGAGGGCGCGACCAACGTCCGGGCGTTCCGGATCTATCGCTGGGATCCCGACACCGGCGAGAATCCGAGGATCGACACCTACTTCGTCGACCTCGACACCTGCGGTCCGATGATGCTCGACGCGCTCATCAAGATCAAAAACGAGATCGATCCGACGCTCACCTTCCGCCGCTCCTGCCGTGAAGGCATCTGCGGCTCGTGCGCGATGAACATTGACGGCATCAACACGCTGGCCTGCATCTGGGGCATCGACGAGGTGAAGGGCGACGTGCGGATCTATCCGCTGCCGCACATGCCGGTCATCAAGGACCTCGTGCCGGATCTGACGCACTTCTATGCCCAGCATGCGTCGATCAAGCCGTGGCTCGAAACCTCCACGGTGACGCCCGAGCACGAGTGGCGCCAGTCGCCCGAGGATCGCAAGAAGCTCGACGGCCTCTACGAGTGCGTGATGTGCGCCTGCTGCTCGACGTCCTGCCCGAGCTACTGGTGGAACGGCGACCGCTACCTCGGCCCGGCGGCGCTGCTGCACGCCTATCGCTGGATCATCGACTCCCGCGACGAGGCGACCGGCGAACGGCTCGACAACCTCGACGATCCGTTCAAGCTCTACCGCTGCCACACCATCATGAACTGTGCGCAGACCTGCCCGAAGCACCTGAACCCGGCGAAGGCCATCGCCGAGATCAAGATGCTGATGGTCGAACGCCAGATGTAAGGCATCCGGGCGCGCGCCACCGCGCGCGCCCATGGAGGCACCCATGACCGACTTCGAGCGCACCCGCGCGATGTTCGATCTGCCGAAGGGGATCGTCTACCTCGACGGCAACTCTCTCGGCCCCCTGCCCCGCGCTGCCACCGATGCGGTCGCCCGGGTGATGCGCGACGAATGGGGGCACGAACTCATCCGGGCGTGGAATACCTGCGGCTGGATGGCGCAGCCCCTCGCGCTCGGCGATCGCATCGGGCGGCTGATCGGCGCGCCGCCCGGCACCGTCGCGGTCGGCGACACGCTTTCGATCAAGGTCTATCAGGCGCTCGCCTCCGCCCTCCGGCTTCGGCCCGGGCGCCGGGTCATCCTGTCGGACTCCGGCAACTTCCCCTCCGATCTCTACATGGCTCAGGGTCTCATCGGGCTTCTCGGCGACCGTGAACTCCGCACGCCCGCGCCCGAGGACGTGGCGGCGGCGATCAATGAGGATGTCGCCGTCGTGATGCTGACCGAAGTCGACTACCGCACCGGCCGGCGCCACGACATGCCGGCACTCACCGCCCGTGCCCATGCGGCCGGCGCCCTCATCATCTGGGATCTGGCGCATTCCGCCGGCGCGGTCCCGGTCGACGTGGCCGGTGGCAACGCCGACTTCGCCGTCGGCTGCACCTACAAGTATCTCAACGGCGGACCCGGATCGCCGGCCTTCATCTACCTCGGCCCGTCCGTCGCAGATCAGGCCCGCCCGGCGCTCGCCGGCTGGCTCGGGCATGACGCGCCCTTCGCCTTCGACCCCGACTATCGCCCGGCCGGCGGCGTGGCCCGGATGCGCGTCGGCACGCCGCCGATCCTCGCCTATGCCGCGCTCTCCGCCGCCCTCGACGTCTGGGACGAGGTCGACATGGCCGATCTGCGCGCCCGCTCCATCGAGCTCTCGGAGCGCTTCATCGCCGAGGTCGAGGCCCGCTGCCCGGACCTCGAACTCGCGAGCCCGCGCGATCCGCACGCCCGCGGCAGCCAGGTCTCCTTCCGCTTCGCCGACGGCTATGCCGCCATGCAGGCGCTGATCGCCCGCGGCGTCATCGGCGACTTCCGCGCGCCCGACATCATGCGCTTCGGTTTCACCCCGCTCTATCTCACCGAGGCCGAGGTGGTCCGCGGCGCCGAGGTGCTCGAGGAAGTGATCCGGGACCGCCTCTACGATCGCCCCGAGCATCGCCGGGTCGAGGCGGTGACCTGACCGGCGCGAGACGCGCTCCAGCCAATCACACGTCCAGACCCTCACTCCGGACGCCGCGCGACGCGCGACCGCATCGCGGTCGCCTGTCGCGCAGGCACTCGCGCGCTTCAATCGTCTCGCATCCCGCGCAATCGCATTGGATGCACACGTTGTGCTTGCGAAACGTTCCAATTGAGGCAAGCTTCCCGCACAACAACAAAGCCGATCGGGAGGGACCAAACCAATGAAGTCGATACTGACGAGCTGCGCCGTGCTGGCGCTCTGGACGGGCATGGCCGCTGCGCAGGGGGCGGGCGACAATCTCGACAAGCTCAGCAACTTCAAGACGACCGGCACCAAGGACTTCACCGTCGTCGAGCAGGGCGGCGAGTTCGCCGACGGCGTCGCGAAGAACCTCGAGAAGATCAAGCTGCCCGAGGGCTTCCACATCGGCCTCTATGCGATCGTGCCCGACGCGCGCCACATGGCGGTCGGGCCGCAGGGCATCGTCACCTTCGTCGGCACGCGCAAGACCGAAGTCTGGGCGATGACCGACCGCAACAAGGACGGCAAGGCCGACGAGGTGAAGAACTTCGCGCCCTCGCTCGCCAAGGCGATCCCCAACGGCCCGTGCTTCTCCCCCGACGGCATGCTCTACATCGCCGAGCAGAACCGCGTGCTGCAGTACCCGGCGGCGGAATTCTTCTACGAGAGCCCCGACGTGGTGGCGGTCAACGTCATCCCGCAGGGCGAGCTGATCCCGGTCGAGTACGAGAGCTTCAACCACACCGCGCGGGTGTGCCGCGTCGGGCCGGACGGCAAGCTCTACGTCGCGCTCGGCCAGCCCTACAACGTCACCCCGGCCGAGCTCGTCGACACCTTCAAGGAGAAGGGCATCGGCGGCATCATCCGCCTCGGCCAGGATGGCAAGGACCGTGAGGTCTACGTCACCGGTATCCGCAACTCCGTCGGCATGGACTTCGACCCGGCGACCAAGGAGCTCTGGTTCACCGACAACCAGGTGGACGGCATGGGCGACGACATCCCGCCCGGTGAGATCAACCACATCACCGCCCAGGGCCAGGCCTTCGGCCATCCGTGGTATGGCGGCGGCGACGTGCGCACCAACGAGTTCAAGGACCAGACCCCGCCGGAGGGCCTCGTGTTCCCGGTGGTCGAGATGGACGCCCACGCGGCGGATCTCGGCATGATGTTCTACACCGGCGCGCAGTTCCCGGCCGAGTACAAGGGCGCGATCTTCTCGGCGCAGCACGGCTCGTGGAACCGCACCGTGCCGATCGGCGCGCGGGTGATGGTGACGACCTTCGCCGAGGACGGCACCCCCACCTCGAAGCCCTTCGCCGAAGGCTGGCTGAACGACGAGACCGGCGAATACTCCGGCCGCCCGGTCGACGTGGCACAGCTCCGCGACGGCTCGCTCCTCGTCTCCGACGACCTCGCCGGCGCGGTCTATCGCATCTGGTACGAGGCCCCCGGCGGCTGATGCGCACCCGGATCGGCATAGCCCTCTGCCTCGGCGCGCAGTTGCTCGCCGGGGCCGCCATGGCCCAGGACGCGGGCGCGGGCCGCAAGATCGCCAACATGTGCCGGACCTGCCACGGGCTCGACGGCATCGCCGCGATCCCCGTCGCGCCCAACATCGGCGGCGAGCCGGCCAGCTACCTCGCCGCCCAGCTCCGGGCGTTCCGCAGCGGCGAGCGGCAGCAGGAGATGATGAGCGTCGTCGCCGCCAGCCTCAGCGACCAGCAGATCGCCGACGTCACCGCCTGGTACGCCAGCCAGAAAGTCGTCGCGGTGCCCCCTGCCGGCTTCGACCCCGCCGGCGCGCCCGAAGCCTGCGCCGCCTGCCACGGCGCCGACGGCATCGCCGTCATCCCGGAGGCGCCAAACCTCGCGGGTGAGAACACCATCTACATCGACACCCAGCTCAAGGCGTTCCGGACGGAAAAGCGCAGGAGCGACGTCATGGGCCCCATAGCCGCCCCGCTCGACGACGCAGCGATCCGCGCCGCCGCCGAATGGTACGCCAGCATCGGCCTGCGCCCGGCATCGCCCTGACCCGCGCCACAGGTCGCGGTTGACCTCGGCGATCCGGCGCGGCACGAAGGCCACCGCGCCGGTGATTGCACGGGCGGATTTCGCGCCGGGACGACGTTGCCACGCGACGTTTCGGCCCCCGCCCGGCACCCCCGCATTGCCGGTTGCACCCGGACACCTTTGCGCCTATACGGCCCGTTCACCATGGACTCCGCCAGAATCAGGGTGACCCAATACTGGGGGCCCTCTGGCGATGTTGTGAAGGACGGCTCATGAAAGCCCAGGACCTCCGGGACAAGACCCCGGACCAGCTGCGCGACCAGCTCGCCAGCCTCAAGAAGGAGGCCTTCAACCTCCGCTTCCAGAAGGCCACCGGCCAGCTGGAGAATACCTCGCGCATGCAGATCGTCCGCCGGGACGCCGCGCGCGTGAAGACCATCCTGAATCAGAAGGCCGCGGCTGCGGCGGGGGAAGCCTGACATGCCCAAGCGTATCCTCCAGGGCACCGTGACCAGCGACAAGAACGACCAGACGATCACCGTCCTCGTCGAGCGTCGCTTCACCCACCCGGTGATGAAGAAGACCGTGCGTAAGACCAAGAAGTATCGGGCTCACGACGCGGAGAACCAGTTCAAGGTCGGCGACAGCGTTCGCATCGTCGAATGCGCGCCGATCTCGAAGACCAAGCGCTGGACGGTCCTGACGGCGGAAGCCGCCGCCGAGGCCTGACAGTCTTAACGAAACCGCGGGACTCGTGCCCGCAGGTCGGGAGTAACCAAGCATGATCCAGATGCAGACCAATCTGGATGTCGCTGACAACTCCGGCGCTCGCCGGGTTCAGTGCATCAAGGTCCTGGGCGGCTCGCACCGGCGCTACGCTTCCGTAGGCGACATCATCGTCGTCTCCGTGAAGGAAGCGATCCCGCGCGGCCGCGTGAAGAAGGGTGACGTCCGCAAGGCCGTCGTCGTTCGGACCGCCAAGGAAGTTCGCCGCGATGATGGCACGTCGATCCGCTTCGACCGGAACGCCGCCGTCATCCTCAACAACCAGAACGAGCCGCTCGGCACCCGTATCTTCGGGCCGGTCGTGCGCGAGCTGCGGGCGAAGAACTTCATGAAGATCATCTCCCTCGCTCCGGAGGTGCTGTGATGGCTGCCAAGCTCAAGAAGGGCGACAAGGTCGTCGTCATCGCCGGCAAGGACAAGGGCCGCAACGGCGAGATCACCCGCGTCCTGCCCGCTGATGGCAAGGCCGTGGTCTCGGGCGTGAACGTCGCGATCCGCCACACCAAGCAGTCGGCGCAGGGCCAGGGCGGACGTATCGCCAAGGAACTGCCGATCCAGCTCTCGAACCTCCAGCTGCTCGACGGCAACGGCAAGGCGACCCGCGTCGGCTTCCGCATGGAGAACGGCGAGAAGATCCGCTTCGCCAAGACCACCGGGGAGGCGATCTGATGCTCGACGCAACCGACTACACCCCGCGCCTTCAGACGCAGTACCGGGACACCATCCGGGCGGCGATGAAGGAAGAGTTCTCCTACAAGAACGACATGCAGATCCCGCGTCTGGACAAGATCGTCCTGAACATGGGCGTCGGCGAAGCCACCTCCGACACCAAGAAGGTGCGGTCAGCCGCCGAGGATCTGGCGCAGATCGCCGGCCAGAAGGTCGTCGTCACCAAGGCGAAGAACTCGATTGCCGGTTTCAAGCTGCGCGAACTGATGCCGATCGGCGTCAAGGTCACGCTGCGCCGTGACCGGATGTACGAGTTCCTCGACCGTCTCGTGACCGTGGCCCTGCCGCGCGTCCGCGACTTCCGTGGCGTCAATCCGAAGAGCTTCGACGGCCGTGGCAACTACGCCATGGGCCTGAAGGAGCACATTGTGTTCCCCGAGATCAACTTCGACAAGATCGAACAGGTCTGGGGCATGGACATCGTGATCTGCACCACCGCACAGACCGACGCCGAGGCGAAGGCGCTCCTGAAGCACTTCAACCTGCCGTTCACGGCCTGAGCGCGGGGGAGAAAGACATATGGCAAAGATTAGCATGGTCGAGCGCCAGAAGAAGCGGGTCGCGATGGTGGACAAGTTCGCCGCCAAGCGTGCCGAGCTGAAGGCGATCGCCCGCGACGAGAGCCGCCCGATGGAAGAGCGCTTCAAGGCGCAGCTGAAGCTTGCGAAGCTGCCGCGCAACTCCTCGGCGACGCGCCTGCACAACCGCTGCGAAGTGACGGGCCGTCCCCGCGCTTACTACCGCAAGCTGAAGATGTCCCGTATCGCGCTGCGTGACCTGGCCTCGAAGGGCCAGATCCCGGGCATGGTCAAGTCGTCCTGGTAAGGGGAGGTCACAAATGTCGATGAACGATCCCCTGGGCGATATGCTCACCCGTATCCGCAACGCCTCGATGCGCGGCAAGTCCACGGTCCGTACGCCCGCCTCGAAGATCCGCGCATGGGTCCTCGATGTGCTGAAGTCCGAGGGCTACATCCGCGGCTACGCGGAGGCCACCTCCGCGCGCGGCCTGCCCGAGCTCGAGATCGAGCTGAAGTACTTCGACGGCGCCCCCGTCATCCGCGAGCTGAAGCGCGTGTCCACTCCGGGCCGTCGCGTCTACTCCGGCGTGAGGGGCATTCCGCAGGTCCGTCAGGGCCTCGGTGTCGCCATCGTTTCGACTCCGAAAGGCGTCATGTCCGACGCGCAGGCCCGCTCCGCCAACGTTGGCGGTGAGGTCCTCTGCACCGTGTTCTGAGGAGGGTCCAATGTCTCGTATCGGCAAGAGGCCCATCACGGTTCCGGGCGATGTGACCGCCACGGTGTCGGGCCAGAAGGTTTCGGTGAAGGGTCCGAAGGGTACCCGCGAATTCACCGCGACCGACGATGTCACGATTGCGCTCGAGGATGGCGCCATCACCGTGAAGCCGCGGGGGCTCTCCAAGCGCGCCCGTCAGCAGTGGGGCATGTCCCGGACCCAGGTCGAGAACCTGGTGACGGGCGTCACCACCGGCTTCAAGAAGGAGATGGAAATCAACGGCGTCGGCTACCGCGCGTCGGTTCAGGGCAAGGTCCTGAAGCTCCAGCTCGGCTACAGCCACGACGTCGACTTCGCGATCCCCGAGGGCGTTACCGTCACCACGCCGAAGCCCACGGAAATCATCGTCGAGGGCATCGACCAGCAGATCGTCGGCCAGGTTGCGGCCAACATCCGCGAGTGGCGGAAGCCGGAGCCCTACAAGGGCAAGGGAATCAAGTACAAGAGCGAATTCATCTTCCGCAAGGAAGGGAAGAAGAAGTAGGGGGCGCACATCATGGCGAACAGCAAGCGTGACCTGTTCCAGAAGCGCCGCCAGCGCGTCCGGAACCACTTGCGGAAGGTGTCGGGCGATCGCCCGCGCCTCTCCGTTCATCGGTCCTCGAAGAACATTTCCGTCCAGCTGATCGACGACGCTCAGGGCCGTACCCTGGCCGCCGCCTCGACGCTGGAGAAGGATCTGGGCCTCAAGGGCAAGAACAACAAGGAAGCCGCGGCCCGGGTCGGTGCCGAGATTGCAGCGCGTGCCAAGGCCGCGGGCATCGAGGAGGTCGTGTTCGACCGCGGCGGGTTCCTGTTTCACGGCAAGGTCAAGGCTCTCGCCGACGCCGCCCGTGAAGCCGGCCTGAAGTTCTGAGGAGACGGGAATGGCAAGGGAAGACAACCGCGGCGGTCGCCGCGACCGGGACGAGAACCCGGAATTCGCCGACCGTCTCGTCGCGATCAACCGCGTGTCCAAGACGGTGAAGGGCGGCAAGCGCTTCGGTTTCGCGGCGCTCGTCGTCGTCGGTGACCAGAAGGGCCGCGTCGGCTACGGCAAGGGCAAGGCCCGCGAAGTACCCGAGGCGATCCGCAAGGCCACCGAACAGGCCAAGCGGCAGATGATCCGCGTGCCGCTCCGCGAGGGCCGGACCCTGCACCACGACATGAACGGCCGCCACGGCGCCGGCAAGGTTGTGATGCGGTCGGCGCCCGCGGGTACCGGCATCATCGCCGGCGGCCCGATGCGTGCCGTCTTCGAGATGCTCGGCGTGCACGACGTGGTGGCGAAGTCGCTGGGGTCGCAGAACCCTTACAACATGATCCGCGCCACGATCGACGGCCTTCAGCACGAGCAGAGCCCCCGCATGGTGGCTCAGCGCCGTGGCAAGAAGGTTGCCGACATCCTGCCCAAGACCGCCGAGACCGCGCCCGTCGAGGCGCCGGCCGAAGCGCCTGCCGCGGAGGCCTGAGCATGGCAACCATCGTCGTCAAGCAGATCGGCTCGCCGATCCGCCGCCCGGCCGTTCAGCGCCAGACGCTGATCGGCCTCGGCCTCAACAAGATGCACAAGACCCGGGAACTCCCCGACACGCCGTCGATCCGCGGCATGGTCGCGGCGATCCCGCATCTCGTGGAGATCATCGAGGAGCGCGCCTGAGGCGCCGCACTCGCAAGGAAGTCAGAGGAGCCCCGGACCAACAGGTCCGGGGCTCCTTCTTTTTTGCGGACTCAAGGCCCCCGAACTCCCGCTGTCGCGGCCGGGGCGCTCCGCCGTCACTCCTGCAGTCGGTTGTACTTGCGCAGCGCTTCCTGAAGCCGGTCGTGGGGAATCGCGAAGGAGACGTTGTCGTCGCGGCCCTTCATCGTCTCGGCGGCGACCATGGCATTGATGATCGCCTCCTCCGTCGCGTCGACAGTGGCGTGGAAGATCGGACCCATGTTGTCGTTCGACACCATCTCCATCGTCGTGCTTTTCTCGCGGCTGAAGGCCTCGGGGTTGCCGGTCGAGAACGCGATGAAGATGTCGCCGCTGCCATTGCCGCCGTAGCCGCCCGTTTTCGCGATGCCGAGTGGCACGCGCCGCGCCAGTCGCTTCAGCTGATGCGGCAGGAGCGGCGCGTCGGTTGCCACGACCACGATGATCGAGCCGGCCTCGTCGCGCTTCCAGGAAACGTCTGGCATGAGGTCGGTGATCTCGCGACCGACCGGCACACCGGCGACGATCAGGTCCGCGCGGGTGCCGAAGTTGCCCTGCACCAGGACTCCGACCGTGTAGCCGCCGTCCTCCGCGCTCAGCTTTCGCGAGGCGGTGCCGGTGCCGCCCTTGAAGTTGAAGAGGTTCATGCCGGTGCCACCGCCGACGTTGCCCTCGGCGATCGGACCGGAAGCCGCAGTGTCGAGCGCCTGATAGGTGTGCTCCTTCGTCACGTGCATGCCGTTGATGTCGTTCAGGATGCCGTCCCAGGTCTCGGCGACGACCGGCAGCCGCCAGTAGAGGTCGCGGAAGAACGGCCCCATCATGTTGTTGTCGGCCTCCCACGACACCACGGAGTCGCGGACGACGCCGACACTGTGGGTGTTCGTGATCATGACCGGCCCCTCGAGAAAGCCGCTTTCCTCGACCCAGGTCGTTCCGGTCATCTCGCCGTTGCCGTTCAGCGAGTACCAGCCGGCAAACACCGGGTTGAAGGTCCGGCCGCGCGGCAGGATCGCCGTCACCCCGGTGCGGATCGGGCCCTTGCCAACCTCGATCGGCCCCTCACCCTCGATGATCGTCGAATAGCCGACGGTGAGGCCCGCGACGTCGGTGATCGCGTTGTTTGGGCCGGGTTCGCCGGTGAAGGGGATCCCGAGATCGCGCGCCCGTGGCTTCTCCTCGCCCGAGGCTGCCCCCGCCGCCCCCACCAGAAGTGCGGCGGCACCCGCCGCCCCGATCAGCGATCTCAGTACGGACATAAACGTTTTTCCTCCCTGGCCGAGTTCGGGTTTCCCCGGGTACGGGATCACTCTACACAGACGAATTCCGCGCTGGCCAGAGACAATTGCGACGCTGTGTCGCAGGCATGCCGAGCCGAACCGGCGCATGCCCGTCAGCTCCCAGCTACATCTGCGCGCGATATAATCCGGCGTGATTTCATACGGTTGTGACCCGACCGATATGGTCGATCCGGCGGCGCAACGCTGCGCCGCTGCGCCTTCCCAAGACTCTGCAACAGCGATCAGTTTTCGCTGATATTTTCCGACGCCAGTTCGTCGCCGAACTCGCCCGCGATCGCCGCCACAACCGCGTCGGTCACCGCATGGAGGTCGGCTCCCCGCGCCTCGGGCACGCGGAGTATGGCATGACCGGCACGCCGCCAGAGCGCTTCTCAGTCCCGTCCCACCCTCACAACCCCGCCGCCACGGTTCGCAGCGGCCCCTTCTGGATCTTGCCCGTGGAGGTTTTCGGAACCTCGCCGAAGACCACATGACGCGGCGCCTTGAAGTGCGCCATGCGCTCGCGGCAGAACGCGATCAACTCCGCCTCCGTCGCCTCGGCCCCGGGCTTCAGCTCGATGAAGGCGCAGGGCGTCTCGCCCCACTTCTCGTCCGGCCGCGCCACCACCGCGGCGATCGCCACCGCCGGATGGGCGTGCAGCACGTCCTCCACCTCGATCGACGAGATGTTCTCGCCGCCCGAGATGATGATGTCCTTGGACCGGTCCTTGAGCTGGAGATAGCCATCGGGATGGATCACCCCGAGGTCGCCCGAATGGAACCAGCCGCCCGCGAACGCCTTCTCCGTCGCCGCCTTGTCCTTCAGGTAGCCCTTCATGACGATGTTGCCGCGGAACATCACCTCGCCAAGCGTCTGGCCGTCAGCGGGCACCGGCTGCATGGTCTCGGGATCGGCCGCCATGATCGCGTCCTCGAGCAGGTACGCGACCCCCTGCCGCGACTTCAGCGCCGCCTGCTCGGTGATCGGCAGATCATTCCACTCCACGTGCCAGGCACAGGCGGTCGCTGGCCCGTAGACCTCCGTCAGGCCGTAGACGTGCGTCACGTCGAACCCCCTCTCCTGCATCGACTGCAGCACGGCCGCGGGCGGCGGCGCGGCGGCGGTCATCACCCGGCAGGTGTGGGAGAACGCGCGCGCGTCGGCGCCCGCATGAATCATGAAGCCGAGCACGATCGGCGCGCCGCAGAGATGATCGACCCCGTCGTCAGCGATCGCGTCATAGATCGCCTTCGGCGTGACCTTGCGCAGACAGACGTTGGTGCCGGCCTTCGCGGCGATCGTCCAGGGGAAGCACCAGCCGTTGCAGTGGAACATCGGCAGCGTCCAGAGATAGGTCGGATGCTGCCCCATGTTCCATTCGATGGTGTTGCCCACCGCGTTCAGGAACGCGCCCCGGTGATGATAGACCACGCCCTTGGGATCGCCCGTCGTGCCGGAAGTGTAGTTGATGGCGATCGCGTCCCACTCGTCCGCCGGTCCGCTGCCCGCAAAATCCGGATCGCCGGTGCCGAGGAACGCCTCGTAGTCCATGCCCCCGAGCAACTCGCCCCCCGTCGCGGCCGGGTCGTCGATGTCGATCACCAGCGGCTGGCGGCTCGCCTGCGCCAGCGCCGCCTTCACCACATCGGAAAACTCCCGGTCGGTGATCAGGATGCGCGCCTCCGCATGGTCGAGGATGTAGCCGATCGTCCGGGCGTCGAGCCGGCAGTTGATGGCATTGAGCACGCCCCCCGCCAGCGGCACGCCGAAATGCGCCTCGTAGAGCTCCGGCGTGTTGGTGGCGATGACGGCCACGGTCTCGCCGGGTTCGAGCCCCGCGCCGATCAGCGCCGACGCCAGCCGGCGGCACCGCGCGTCGGTCTCGGCCCACGTGCGGCGCACGTCGCCATAGACGATCGCCGGCCGCTCGGGATAGACCGCCGCCGCCTTGGCCAGAAAGCCCACCGGCGAGAGCGGCACGTGGTTGGCGGGCGTCTTCGGCAGATCGGCATGAGCGTGCATCGTCAGGTCCTCCCCCGGGAACGTAACGAAGCTAGCCCCGCACGCCATGTTTGAGCAACGGCCTGCTGCCGTGCCGCGGGCGCATTCCGCACGCACCGCGACCAGAGCCGCGCCGTTCCGGGCTTGACGCGGATGGCAGGCGCAGGGAATGGCGGGCGCGGAACAGCGGGCAGGACGGGAGAACGGCGGTTGCAGCGACGGATCGGACTGGCTGTTGCCATCGCACTCGTGCCCGGCATGGCGCTGGCGCACGCCACGGAACGCGCGGTCATCCTCACCCTGCCCACCGGCTGGTCGATCGCCGGCGCGGCCGCGGCCGTGGCGCTGACCGGCCTCGTCGCCGCCATCGCCCCGCGGCGCGCGCCGCCGGCACCACGGCTCCTCGCCTCCCGCCGCCACCTGCTGCCGGCCGGCTCCGGCAGCTGGCTCGCCGCCCTCGCCTTTCTCGGTCTCCTCGTCACCGGCATCTTCGGGTCGCGCGACCCGCTCGCCAACCCGCTGGTCCTCGGCTTCTGGATCGCGCTGCGGGTGGCGCTGGTGCTCGCCTGCCTCGGCTTCGGCGACCTGTGGAAGCCGATCAACCCATGGACCGCGCCCGTCGCGTGGACGCGGGCCCGCCTCGGGCGCACCGGCGGCATCGGCCTCGCGCGCCTCGGCTACTGGCCGGCGGTGGCGGGCGCCTTTGCGCTGGCGTGGTTCGAGATCGTGGCCCTCGCCCCCACCGACCCCGCCGGACTCGCCCGGACCCTCGGCCTCTACTGGCTGCTGATCTTCGGCCTTGCGGTGCTCGAAGGCGAGAGCTGGCTCGACCGGGGTGAAGTCCTCTCGGTGCACTTCTCGTTCCTCGGCCGCATCGCCCCGCTCTGGCGCGAGAGCGACGCCACGGCCGTGCGCTGGAAGATCGGCCTGCCCGGCGCGCAGATCCTCGCCATGCCGCCTCTGCCACCCTCGGGCGCGGCCTTCGTCGTCGTCGCCCTCGCGGCGGTGAGCTTCGACGGGCTCTCGGAGACCTTCCGCTGGCTCGCGCTGATCGGGGTGAACCCGCTCGAATTTCCCGGCCGCTCGGCGGTCACCGGCGTCAACACGCTCGGCCTCCTCGCCGCCTGTGCGATCACCGGCGCCCTCGTTCTCGGCGCGGCCGCCCTCGGGAGGCACCTCGCGGGGCGAGGCGGCGGCTTCTGGCGCGACACCGGCTTCTGGGTGCTGAGCTTCCTGCCGATCGCCGCGGGCTATCACGCGGCGCACTACCTCGTGGCGCTGCTCACCGATGGCCAGTACATCCTCGCCGCACTCGCCGGCACGCCGGGCCACGGCGCCCACTTCGGCTTCCTGCAGGATCGCACCGCCGTCACCCTCATCTGGAGCACACAGGTCGCGCTGATCCTCGGCGCGCATGTCCTCGCGGTCCTGCTCGGAATGCGCCTCGTCGCGCCGGAGTCGCCACGGGCGCACCTGCCGATGACGCTTCTCATGGTCGGCCTGACCGCATTCGGCCTCTGGCTGCTGGCGGCACCGGCGGGCGCGTGACCGACGGGGCGTGCCGCATTCATCCGCGCCGCCCCCGGCTTCCGGAGCAACTTCGCCTGCCATCCCCATGTTTCCGGTTCACATTCATGGCACACAGGAACCCCTTGGCAAATGTCGGCGTTTTGGACATTCGATGCGGATTTTCGTGGACTCTTTCCACGCCTGCTCACATTGTCCCATCCGCCCGCGGAGCGGCGGGCACGGAACATTCGAGGGCTGCATGACGAAGGAACGCGACAGCGCGCTGCCGCGCCGCACGGTGCTTAAGGGGCTCGGCGCAGGGAGCGCGCTCGCGCTCGCGGGGGGGATGCCCCGCTACGTGCAGGCCCAGACGTCCGAGCCGATCCGGCTCGGCTTCCAGCTGCACCGCACCGGCATCGGCGCGGTCTATGGCCGGTGGTACCAGCGCACCACCGAGGCCGCGCTCAAGGTCCTGAACGAGGCCGGCGGCATCAACGGACGCCCCGTCGAGATCATCTTCGAGGACGACGGCACCGACCCGAAGCGCGGCTCGGAGGTCTTCGAGAAGCTCGCCGTCCAGCGCAAGTGCGACCTCGTCTTCGGTGCGCTCTTCAGCCACGTGGTCGTCGGCACCGCGCCGCGCGCGGCGGAGTTGCGCGTCCCCTATCTCGTCTGCTCGGAGGGCCACCACGTCGCGGCCGGCCTCAACCGCTGGACGCTGCAACCCGGCATCACCGACGTGCGGAGCCAGGTCATTTCCATGGCGCCGTGGGTCTCGTCGAACCTCGGCAAGAAGGTCACGATGATCTACCCGGACTACGCGTTCGGCTTCGATCACCGGGACTTCTTCCAGGAGGCGATGAAGGCGCAGGGCGGCGAGGTGATCGAGCTCATCCCCGTCCCGCCGACCGAGACCTCGTTCACCCGCTACCTGCCGCGGATCCCGTCGGAGACCGAGGTGCTTTACCACGTCATGGTCGGCCCCGCGGTCCTCACCTTCGTGAAGGAGCTCGGCGAGTTCTACGGCACCGGCGCGCACCCGGAGATCTTCGGCTTCATCGACTCGCTCGAAGGCATCTCCACCGAAAGCCCGGGCCTCGAATTCCTCGAAGGCAGCCACTTCTGGGAAGGCATGCCGCGCTATCGCCAGCCGGATTCGACCGAGTTCGACGCCTTCTACCGAAAGGCCGTCGGCGTCGACGACAGCGGCGCCGCGGTCGGCGATCCCAAGGACGTCTCGACCTACGCCCACATGTTCTCCTGCTGGGAAACGCTCTTCGTCATCAAGAAGGCGATGGAAGCGGCCAGCTACAAGGGGCCGGACGACCGCCAGGCGATCGTCGAGGCGATGGAGGCGATGACCACCTTCGCCGACTCCCGGGAACATCCGCAGGGCGACAAGGTCTTCAATGGCCGGACCCATCAGGTCTTCGGCCATCAGTTCATCTCCAAGGTGGTCGGCGGCAAGCTCGAGGTGGTGCAGCGCACCGCGATCGAGGACGGCTTCTACCCCGACGCGGTGGACTACACCACGATGCCGTTCTGACCCTTGGATCTCGGCCCGTTCCTTTTCCTCGCCACGCTTGAGGGCCTCGTCAGCGCGGCCGTGCTCGCGCTGACCGCGGTCGGACTCGGGCTGGTCTTCGGCGTCATGCGGGTGGTGAACGTCGCCCACGGCGAGTTCTTCATGCTCGGCGCGGTCGTGGCGTGGGCCGTGACCAACCTCATGCCCGGCGCCCCGGCGCTCGGCTTCGTCGCGGCCCTCGCGCTCAGCCCGCTCGCCGCGGCGCTGGTGGCGATCGCGGCTGACCGGGCGATCCTGCGCCGGCTCGACTACGCGCCCGAGGCGGTCATCGTCGCGACGATCGGCCTCGGCTACATCCTCCAGCAAGGCGCCCTCAGCCTCTACGGCCCCGAGGCCCGCGCCGTCGCCGCCCCCTTCTCGTTCCGCATCCAGTTCCCGTGGTTCGGCTACTCCGGCTACAAGCTCGCGGTCATCGTCTTCGCGGCGCTCGTGCTCACCGGCGTCTGGGCGCTGCTCACCCGCACGAAGATCGGCCTCGTCATGCGCGCGACCCAGTGGGACCGCGAGACCGCCACCGCCTTCGGCATCGACACCGACCGGGTCTATGCGCTCGTCTTCGGCCTCGGCGCCGGCCTCGCCGCGACCGCCGCCGTCCTCGTCGCCCCGATCAGCCAGGCGCACTACCTCATGGGCGGCGACCCGCTGCTTCTCTCCTTCGCCGTCGTCATCATCGGCGGCCTCGGCTCGCTCCGCGGCACGGTGATCGCCGCGCTGCTGATCGGCCTGACCGACGGCATCGTCGGCGTGTTCTTCGCCCCGACGCTCGGCAAGATTCTCGCCACGCTCCTCGTCGCCCTCGTCCTCGTCTTCCGCCCCCAGGGCCTCTTCGGGCGGAAGACCGCATGACCGGCGGCGTACGGGTCTGGGCGCTCCACCTCGCCGTCCTCGTGGCGCTGGCTCTCGCGCCCCTCGTCGTGCCGCCCTACCACGCGACGAACCTCGCGCGCATCATGGTGCTCGCGGTCTTCGCCATGGGCTACAACATCGCCTTCGGCTACACCGGCCTGCTCTCGCTCGGCCACGCGCTGCTGCTGGCCGCCGGCATGTACGCCACCGGCCTTCTCGTCGCCCACGGCGGCTGGACGGCGGGCCCCGCGCTGCTCGCCGGCGCCCTCGCCGGGGCCGGCGTGGCCTTCGTCGTCGGCCTCCTCGCGCTCCGCACCACCGGCGCGGCCTTCATGATCGTAACGCTGATGTTCGCGCAGGCGGGCTACCTCACCATCCTCTACTTCGGCGACCTCACGCGGGGCGACGAAGGCTTCACCCTCGCGCGCGAGGCCCGCACGCTCTTCGGCCTCGACCTCGTCACCGACGCCACGCGCTACAGTGCGGCCCTCGCCCTCTTCGCCGCGGGACTGATCGGCTGCCTCCTGCTCGTGCGCTCGCGCACCGGCCGGGTGCTGGTCGCCGTGCGCGAGAACTCCGAACGAACCCGGATGCTCGGCTACGACCCGTTCCGCGCCCGCCTCCTCGCCCTCACGCTCTCCGGCCTCTACGCCGGCACGGCGGGCGCGGCCTACGCGCTGCTCTTCGGCTACGTCGGCGCCAGCTTCGCCACGGTGCAGTACTCCGTCCTCGCGCTCCTCTGGGTGCTGCTCGGCGGCGCCGGCACCGTCCTCGGGCCGCTCGTCGGCACCCTCGTCATGTTCTACCTCGTGGATTTTGCCGGCAACCTCACCGATGCGACGCTCTTCGTCGTCGGCGCCGCGCTCATCCTGCTCATCCTCTTCGCGCGCACCGGCCTTCTCGGCACCCTGCGCGCCCGGGCGCTCGCATGGCTGCCCTGACACCGCTCCTGAAGGCGCGCGGCCTCAAGCGCCACTTCGGCGGCGTCAAGGCGGTGGACGGCGTCGGCCTCGACCTCGGGCCGACCGGCGTCCACGCGCTGATCGGCCCGAATGGTGCCGGCAAGTCGACGCTCGTGGGCCTCCTCTCCGGCCGCATCACCGCCGACGCAGGCATCATCGAATTCGCCGGCCGCGACATCACCCGCCTGCCCGCCCACGCCCGGGTGCGCCTCGGCATCGCCTACACTTTTCAGGTCACCTCGATCTATCCGCGCCTCAGCGTCGAGGACAACGTCACCCTCGCCGTCCGGCACCCGAGCGGCGACGTGACCACCGCGGCCCGCGCCGCCCTCGCCCGCGTCGGCCTCGACATCCACGCCCGCCAGATCGCCGGTGATCTCTCCTACGGCCACCAGCGGCTTCTCGAACTCGCCATGGGCCTCGCGCTCACACCGCGCCTCCTCATCCTCGACGAGCCGACACAAGGACTCGCCGCCGGCGAGATCGCCGGCTTCTCCGCCCTCGTCCGCGACGTGGCAAGGGACGCGTCGGTCCTTCTCATCGAACACAACATGGACGTCGTGATGGACCTCGCCGACCGGATCACCGTACTCGACTTCGGCCGCGTGCTTGCGAGCGGCACCCCCGACGCCATCCGCAAGGACAGGGCGGTCCAGGCCGCCTACCTCGGCGCATGAGCCTCACCGTCACCAACCTGCACGGCGGCTACGGCGCGGTGGCCGTCCTGCACGGGATCGGCTTCACCGTGGCCCCAGGAGAAGTCCTCTGCCTGATGGGCCGGAACGGCGCCGGCAAGTCGACGACGCTGAAGGCGATCATGGGGCTCGTGCGCGCCACCTCGGGCGAGATCCGCCTCGACGCCACCCGCCTCGACACCCTCCCCGCCCACGACGTCCCCCGCGCCGGCGTCGCATGGGTGCCGCAAGGGCGCCGGCTCTTTGCCGAGCTCACCGTCGCGGAAAACCTCGAAATCGGCCTCCTGACCCGGCAGAGCCCGCCCGAGGTGCGCGAACGTGCCCTCGAACTCTTCCCGCGGCTGCGCGAGCGCCTGACTCAGGCCTCAGGCACCCTTTCCGGCGGCGAGCAACAGATGCTGGCCATCGCCCGTGCCCTCTGCACCGAGCCGCGCGTCCTGCTCCTCGACGAGCCGACCGAGGGCCTGCAACCCTCGATGATCGCTCTCATCCACGACACGGTGGTCCGCCTGAAGGCAACCGGGGTCGCCACGGTCCTCGTGGAGCAGCGCGTCGACGCCGCCCTCACCGTCGCCGACCGCATCGCCTTCGTCGACCGCGGCCGCATCGCCGCGACCCTGCCGGCCGCCGGCCTCGACCGATCCGCAGCGGAATTCCGGGAGTGGGTTGGGGTCTGAGCGCTCGTGCCGGGGGCGCGCGGCCCTGACGGACTTACCCGTCCGCACCGCCTCGATCACGCCGGGCGCATCCCAGCCATTCGGGAGCCACCTTCCGCTCGCACTGGCTCAGACCGCCCCAAGCATCCAGCGTCGGGTGATCCGGCTCGGGCACCCGGGTTCGGGCACCCGGGCTCAGAACGGGATCTCTCAGAACGGGATCTCGTCGTCGATGTTCGACGTTCCGCCGCCGCGGTTCTCGCCGCCGCCACGGCCCTCACCGCCGCCGCCGCCGTAGCCGCCGCGGTCGTCATAGTCCGACCCGCCGCCACCGCCGCCATAGCCGCCGCCACCGCCCTGCCCGCCGTCGCGGCCATCGAGCATGGTAAGCTCGCTCCGGAACGGCCGCAGCACCACCTCGGTGGAATAGCGGTCCTGTCCCGACTGGTCCTGCCACTTCCGGGTCTCGAGCTGGCCCTCGATGTAGACCTTGGAGCCCTTGCGCAGATACTGCTCCGCGACGCGCGCCAGCGGCTCGCTGAAGATCGCCACCGAGTGCCACTCGGTGCGCTCCTTGTTCTCGCCGGTGTTGCGGTCGCGCCAGCGCTCCGAGGTGGCGATGCGCAGGTTCACCACCTTGCCGCCGTTCGGAAAGCTCCTGACCTCGGGATCGCGGCCGAGATTGCCGATCAGGATCACCTTGTTGACGCTGCCAGCCATCCCGTCCTCCGTCCGCCGGTTCACACCCGTTCCCACTAGCCGGTCAGGCCCGGGAAGTGAAGGCGTGGCACAAGGATCGCGGAGCAAATCCTAACGCATGCTTAACGCCAGTTCACGGCTGACAGACCAACGCTTTTCGGCCATAGTCCCGCGCAATCCCGGGAAAAAGCCCGGGCGGCGGGGAGCAGCCCGTCGGGACCGGTTAACGCGAGGGACCATGCAGCGGATCACGATCGCGCTCGTCGCCTTGGTGGCGATGGGCGGCGCGGCTGAGGCAGACACAAAGCTCAGCGCGCTTCTTCGGGGCCAGTCGAGCCTCTCGGGCGACTACCGCGAACTCATCCGGCCGCCGGTGCCCGGCTCGCTCGCCGGCCAGCCACGGCGCGTGTCGCGACTCGAAGCGGACGACGATTCGGCCTTCGGCCTTCCGGCCTACAGCGGATCGCCGGGGGTCTACCAGGACATGGCGCGCGTCGCGGCCCGCCGCCACAACGTGCCGGAAGACCTCTTCCTCCGCCTCGTGCGCACCGAATCAAACTTCCGCCCCGGCGCGAAGTCCCACAAGGGCGCGATCGGCCTCGCCCAGCTCATGCCCTTCACCGCGAACCACCTCGGGGTCAATCCGCACGATCCGAAACAGAACCTCGAGGGCGGCGCGCGCTACCTGCGCCAGCAATACCAGCGCTTTGGCGACTGGCGCCTCGCGCTGGCGGCCTACAACGCCGGCCCCGAGGCGGTCGCCCGCTACGGCGGCGTCCCTCCCTATGACGAGACCAGGCGCTATGTGAAGGCGATCCTCGGCCGCTGACCGGCGGCCCGACGCCTCGCCGCCCGGTTTTCATACTGGCGGAAACCCTATCGGGCAGGAACGCGGGGCCCCGCCAACAGGCGGGGAGAAACCCTCTGACTCACGGGCGAAGCCCGTTCCGCCGGAGCGGAGCCGCAACGGCGGCGTAGCGCCAAGCGCCGGCCGAGTGGGGGCCGGTTGCGGCCCCCCGAGGTTGGCGCTCCCCCTCAACCAGGGTTGATCTCCAGTTGATTATCTTCTGATATCAATAGCTTGCCCCGCCGCGCAACCTGCGCGGCAGGGCCGGACGTCCCTTGCCTCAGATATGGCCCTCCGCCTTCGCCCAGTCGAGCGTCGCATCCAGCGCCGGCCCGACCGCGCCGAAAACCTCGTCGAGCTCCGCCTCGGTGATGGTCATCGCCGGGCAGAACACGATCGAGTCGACCACGGCGCGCGCGATGATGCCGCGATCCTTCAGCTCGCCCACCATCTTCGCGCCGACCTTGCCCGGCTTCGCAAAGCCCTCCCGCCGGCCGTTCGGCCCGAGCTCGAGCGCCCCCATCAGCCCGAGCGAACGCCCCTCACCCACCAGCGGATGGCCCTCGAAGCTCTTCAGATGCGCGGCAAAACGCGGGCTCATCGCCTGCACCACCCGGGGCATGTCCATCCGCTCGTAGATCTCGAGCGCCTTCAACGCCACGGCGCAACCGACCGGATGGCCACCATAGGTGAACCCGTGGCCAAAGGTGCCGATCTTGCCGGAGTTCGCCTCCAGCGCCTCGGCCATCTCGCCGTTGATCGCCACCGCCGACAGCGGCACGAAACCCGCGGTCAACTGCTTCGCCATCGACATGGACGTGGGCTCGAACCCGACCGTCTCGGCGCCGAACCACTCGCCGGTGCGGCCGAATCCGCAGATCACCTCGTCGGTGATCGTCAGGATGTCATGCTTCCGCGCGATCGCCGACATCGCCGGGAAATAGCCCATCGGCGGCACGATGGCGCCGCCCGCCCCCATCACCGGCTCGGCGATGAAGGCCGCGATCGTCTCGGCCCCCTCCGCCTCGATCAGCGCCTCGAACTCCGCCGCGAGCCGCGCCACGAACGCCTCCTCGCTCTCGCCCTCCTGCGCTTCCTTCCAGAAGTGCGGCGTCGAGAGATGCCGGATCCCCGGCATCGGCAGGTCGAAGTCCGTGTGGTTACCCGGCAGGCCGGTCAGCGACGCCGTGGCAAGCGTCGTGCCGTGATACGCCTTCTTGCGGCTGACGATCGTCTTCTTCTGCGGCCGCCCGAGGGCGTTGTTCATGTACCACGCCATCTTGATCTGCGTGTCGTTCGCCTCGGAGCCGCTCGACTGGAAGAACACCCGCGCCATCTGCCCGGGCGTCATCGCCTTCAGCTTCTCCGCAAGCTCGATCGCGGTGTCGTGGCTCTTCCCGGAGAACAGGTGATAGTACGGCAGCCGCTCCATCTGGACCCGCGCCGCCTCGACCAGCTCGGCGTTGCCGAACCCGAGACCCGCGCACCAGAGCCCGGACATCGCCTCGATATAGCTGCGGCCGGACTGATCCCACACCCGCACGCCCTCGCCACGATCGACGATCTGCGCGCCGGTCGTCCGCAGAGCCACCGCATCGGTATAGGGATGCAGCAGCGCCTCGGCGTCGCGCATCTGGAAATTGCTGAGCGGCTGGTTCATCTCGTTTCCCTCCCGGAATCCGCCTGGGGGCAAGCTCGTTCGGCGGATCATGGGCTTGTCGCCTCCTGGTCCGGGTCCCGTACCGAGCTTGCGCATGCCGGGAGCCTACAGGGAGCCCGAGACCGGCGTCCACTGGTTACGCCGAGGCAAAAGGTCCTGCCCGATCGCGGCCACCGCAACGGGCGCGGCAACCTCAGGCGAACGGGTCATAGCTCCCGAACGACCAGACGTTGCCTTCGGGATCACGCGCACTGTAGCCGCGGCCGCCGTAGGACTGGTCCTCCGGTCCGGCGAAGATGTCGGCACCGGCCGCCCGTGCCGCCGCCGCGTGTGCGTCCACGTCATCGAGAACCACGTAAATCGTCTGCGTCACGCCGCCCGCCTCCGCCGGGGTCCTGAGCCGCGCCCGCCCGGCGAAATCAGACGCCTCCGCCGACGCGAGCATGACCATCTGCCCCTCCCGCGTCAGCTGGGCATGAAAGACCCGCGAGGCGTCGTCCGGGTCGGCGTAGACCGCATGCCGCTCGAACCCGAAGGCCTTGCACAGAAAGTCGATCGCCGCGGGCGCATCGGCATAGCGAAGGACAGGAATGGTCGCTGGACGGACCGGCATATCAGGTCTCCCCCTGGTGTTGACCGGAAGGATGATACGCCGCGTCCGTGGCGTGTCTTGAAGCTTTGCGCCGGGCGGCCCCGGTCACTCGCAGACGCCGCCACCATCCGGCAGCACCAGACGGCGCAGTTCGCCCGGTGTCATCCCGGAATAGCGTGACACTTCGCGGGTCAGATGCGCCTGATCGGCATACCCCGCCTCAACGGCGACATCGGCCAGCGAAAGCGTCGGGACGGCCTGAAGCCGATCGGTGAACCGCTCGAACCGTGCGAGCCCGGCGAAGGCGCGGGGCTCGACGCCCATCGCCTGAGCGAACGTCCGCGCGAGCCGCTTGCGGCTCCACCCGAGCTCGGTCGCGAGCGCCTCGACGCGCCGGCCGGCGCGCAGCCCCGCCGCCACGCGGGCTATGGTCGGGCATGGGGTGGCGCCTTCTGCCAAACGCTGCCGGATGCTCCGGTCAAGCAGCAGCCAGCGCGCTTCGAGGTCTCTCTCCTCAAGCAACTGCTCGCCCAGATGCCAGCCACCCCGAACCGACAGGTCCGCGATCGGCACCACCCGGTCGGTGAGATCGGCCATGCTCGTGCCGACGATGCGCGCCAGCGTCGCGAGCGGCGCCCGAAGGTGAATGCCCTCCATCGCCCCGGTCGAACGCGAGAACGAGGTCGCCTGCGACAGGCCCGCGACGAAGCCCTCGCCCGCCCGCAGCCGCACCCGCGCGCCCGTTGCATCGACCAGCTCCAGGTCGCTCGCGAGGTTGATGATCAGCGTGCCTTCCGTCGCCGCCAGTTCCCGCCGCGTGTGGAAGGAGGTCGTCGCCTCCGACCACCAGCCGTAGGCGCGGATATAGGGGGCGAGAGGGGCGGCGGGACTGACATCGACCATCCGCCATCGGTCCGAACCGTCGTCAAAGCATCGCACGCGGGTCAGCCTGTGCATGTTCCGAAGCATGGACGCGTCTCCCGCCATCCGTCCAGCCCCTGCCCGGCGGTCGGTTCAGGCTCCCGCATGTCTGCGGACGGCTCGCGGCTTATCCGATGAAACTCGGGAGACACTCACGTTTCGTCCGGTCGGGCAGGCGCCGGAAGGCGCGGTTGTACAGTCCTTCCCGCACTCGTGGCCCGCGCGAAACAAACTGACTTCCGGGAGGGAGGATGTCTGTTAAGCTGACGAACATTGAACCTGGGGGAGGCAACCGATGCAGAGAACCCGATCGCTGGCGGCGATCTTCGCAGGAGCATCGCTCGCCGCACTGTCGGCGACAGCTGCCGGCGCGGTGAACGTGAACCTCGTCTCGGGCGCCGTTGGTGCCGACATCGCGGTCTATCAGGAGCTGGTCAAGCCCTGGGAGGAGAAGACCGGCAACAAGGTGACCTTCGTCCCGATGCCGGCGTCCACCACCGACCAGTTCGCACAGTACAAGCTTTGGCTGGCGGCCGGCAACGCCGACATCGACGTCTATCTCGTGGACGTGATCTGGGCGCCGCAGCTTTCCGAACAGTTCCTCGATCTCACCGCGGCCTTTGCCCCGGTGACGAACGACCACTTCCCCTCGATCGTGGCCTCGCAGACGGTGAACGGCAAGCTCGTGGCCGCGCCATTCTTCACTGACGCGCCGGCGCTCTACTACCGCAAGGACCTTCTGGAGAAACACGGCGAGAAGGTGCCGGAGACCTGGGAGGAGCTGAGCGCCACCGCAAAGAAAATCCAGGACGCCGAGCGCGAGGCCGGCTCGAAGGATCTCTGGGGCTATGTCTGGCAGGGCGCCGCCTATGAGGGGCTGACCTGCAACGCCCTCGAATGGCTCGCCTCGAACGGCGGCGGCGACATCGTCGAGGCAGATGGCACGATATCCGTGAACAACGAGAACGCCGCCAAGGCCCTCGAGACGGCGGCAGGATGGGTCAACACCATCTCTCCCGGCGGCGTCCTCTCCTATACCGAGGAGGAAAGCCGCGGCGTCTGGCAGACCGGCAACGCTGTCTTCATGCGGAACTGGCCCTACGCCTACGCCCTCGGCAACGGCGCCGACAGCCCGATCAAGGGCAAGTTCGACGTGGCGCCCCTGCCCTCGGGTGGCGGTGACAACACGTCGGCCGCGACGCTCGGCGGCTGGAACCTCGCGGTGTCGAAGTACTCGCCGAACGCCGAGGTGGCGACGGATCTCGTGCTCTACATGACCGGCGCCGAGTTCCAGAAGGGCAACGCCATCAAGGCCAGCCACCTGCCGACCATCCAGTCACTCTACGACGACAAGGATATCGCCGAGGCGCAGCCACTGATCCCGCACTGGAAGGAGATCTTCCTCAACGCCGTGCCACGACCCTCAGCGGCGGCCAAGGTCAAGTACAACGAGGTCTCGAACAAGTTCTGGACCGCGGCCCACGAGGTTCTTTCCGGCAGCAGCACGCCGCAGGACAGCCTCGAACTCCTTGAGGTTGACCTCGACGACCTGAAGGGCAGCGGCTGGTAGCCGTCCCTCCCGGGAGGCTTTCAGCGCCACCCGGGAGCCCGATCGCCTGAGCCTGCGGCCGTCACCCGGCCGCAGGCCATCGAGCAGCGCGGGGGGAGACACGTTCATGGCAAGTATAACGGCCGGACAACCGGAGCCGCAGGCAACGAGACCTGCCCGACGATCCGAGTTGCAGGCGGAGCGGGTGCGCGCGGCGCGGCTCTTCCTTCTGCCGATGCTGGTGGCACTGACGCTGGTGGCGGCATGGCCACTGTTCCGCACCATCTACTTCAGCTTCACCGACACATCGCTCTCCAATATCGGCGCCGGCAAGTGGGTGGGCTTCGACAACTACCTGTCAGTCCGCACGCTCAGCTCCGGCAAGGTGATCACCCGCGGGGTGCTGGTCGATCCGGCCTGGTGGAACGCCGTCTGGAACACCTTCCGCTTCGCGATCATCTCGGTTTCGATCGAGACTGTGCTCGGCCTTCTCGTCGCACTGGTGCTGAATGCCGAGTTCAAGGGCCGCGGGCTCGTCCGCGCCGCCATCCTGATCCCGTGGGCGATCCCGACCATCGTGTCGGCGAAGCTCTGGGCGTGGCTCTTCAATGACCAGTTCGGCATGGTGAACGACATGCTGATGAGTCTCGGGCTGATCGACCACAAGATCGCCTGGACCGCCGATGTCTCGACGGCGATGTACGCGGTGCTGATCGTCGATATCTGGAAGACGACGCCGTTCATGGCGCTGCTCTGCCTCGCCGGCCTGCAGATGATCCCCCGCGACATGTACGAGGCGGCGAAGATCGACGGGGTCCATCCGATCAAGGTGTTCTTCCGGGTGACGCTGCCGCTGGTGAAGCCCGCGCTCATGGTCGCGGTGATCTTCCGGCTGCTCGACGCGCTCCGCATCTTCGATCTGATCTACGTGCTGACGCCCAACTCCTCGGCGACCAAGACCATGTCGGTCATCAGCCGGGAGAACCTCATAGATTTCGACAAGTTCGCCTATGGCTCGGCACAATCGACACTGCTGTTCCTGATCATCGCGCTGGCCGTCATCCTCTACATCTGGCTCGGTCGCGTGGACCTCGGAGGGCAGAAGCAATGAATGTCCTCAAGACGATCCTGTTCTATCTCGCAGTCGTCCTGATCGTCGTGGTCGCGGTGTTTCCGTTCTATTATGCGATCGTTACCAGCTTCAAGACTGGCACGGCGCTCTTTGAAGTGGATTACTGGCCGCGCGAGTTCAACTTCCAGAACTACATCAGCGTGATGCAGCAGGGCGAGTTCCCGCGCAACATCCTGAACTCGATCGTTGTCGCCACTCTCACGGTCGGCTTCGCGCTGTTTCTCGGGGTGACCGCCTCCTACGCGCTCGCCCGCGTGCGGTTTCGCGGCCGCACGCTGCTGCTCCTGACGATCCTCGGCGTCTCGATGTTCCCGCAGATCGCGGTGCTGGCCGGCCTCTTCGAGCTCATCCGCTTTCTCGGCCTCTTCAACACGCCGTGGGGGCTCGTCCTCAGCTACACGATCTTCACCCTGCCCTTCACCGTCTGGGTGCTGACGACCTTCATGCGCGACCTGCCGGTGGAGATCGAGGAGGCGGCGATCGTCGACGGGGCGACGCCGTGGCAGATCATCACCAAGGTGTTCCTGCCGCTCATGTGGCCGGCGCTGGTGACGACCGGTCTGCTTGCCTTCATCGGCGCCTGGAACGAGTTCCTGTTCGCCCTGACCTTCACCTCGTCCAACAGCACCCGGACCGTGCCGGTGGCGATCGCCCTGCTCTCGGGCGCCTCCCAGTTCGAGACGCCGTGGGGCCTCATCATGGCGGCATCGGTCATCGTGACCGTGCCGCTGATCATCCTGGTGCTGATCTTCCAGCGCAAGATCGTCGCGGGCCTGACGGCCGGCGGTGTCAAAGGCTAACCCGGGGGAGCGCGACACATGGCGGAAATTCAGCTCAAGGACGTCCGCAAGTCCTACGGGTCGGTCGATGTCATCAAGGGCGTCGATCTCGAGATCCGGGATGGCGAGTTCATGGTCTTCGTCGGACCCTCGGGGTGCGGCAAGTCGACGCTGCTCCGGCTCATCGCCGGGCTCGAGGACATCACCTCGGGCGATCTGCTGTTCGACGGAAAGCGGGTGAACGATCTCGCCCCGTCGAAACGCGGCATCGCCATGGTGTTCCAGAGCTATGCGCTCTACCCGCACATGAAGGTCTACGACAACATGGCCTTCGGCATGAAACTCGCGAAGGCCGGGCCGGACGAGATCCGCCGGCGGGTGGAGAAGGCGGCGAAGATGCTGCACATCGACCATCTGCTCGATCGCCTGCCGAAGCAGCTTTCCGGCGGCCAGCGGCAGCGCGTGGCGATCGGCCGCGCCATCGTGCGTGACCCGAAGGTGTTCCTGTTCGACGAGCCGCTCTCCAACCTCGACGCCGCACTCCGCGTGGCGACCCGGCTCGAGATCGCAAAGCTTCACCACGAGATGAAGAACGTGACGATGATCTACGTGACGCACGATCAGGTGGAGGCGATGACCCTCGCCGACCGGATCTGCGTGCTGCGCGACGGGCTCGTCATGCAGGTTGGCACGCCGAGCGAGCTCTACGAGCGGCCGAACTCGCTCTTCGTCGCGGGCTTCATCGGCAGCCCGAAGATGAACTTCGTGAACGGCCAGATCGCGCAGGGGTTCAACGCCCACACCATCGGCATCCGTTCGGAGCACATGGTGGTGGACAACGCCGATCCGGTGTGGCGTGGCAAGGTGGTGCACGCCGAAAATCTCGGATCGGACAATTTTCTCTTCGTCGACATCGGCTCGGAAGAGCCGGTTCTGGTGCGGCAGGAGGGCAAGACGGCGATCCCATGGGGCGCGGAAATCGGTGTGCGGCCGCTCATCGAGAACCTGCACCGCTTCGACGAGACGGGCAACCCGATCCGCTGAGCGGCTCCGGCCCGGGGTGGAGG
The DNA here is from genome assembly GCF_014201905.1 of Amaricoccus macauensis. Lineage (GTDB taxonomy): Bacteria > Pseudomonadota > Alphaproteobacteria > Rhodobacterales > Rhodobacteraceae > Amaricoccus > Amaricoccus macauensis. The sequence goes on from NZ_JACHFM010000001.1 coordinate 729,414, forward strand.
CCTGCAAGGCTTTCGGCGGATCGCGTGAGGCGCTAGACCCGGGAGCATGGCAGGACGCATCATCGAGACCCCCGACGACGTGGCGGAGGGCGCGGCGTATCTCGCCGCCCTCGACCCGCGCTTTTCCCACGCGCTGGAGCTGACCGGCCCGCTGCCGCTCCGCCGGCGCGAGGATGGCTTCGCCACGCTCTTCTCCGCCATCGTCAGCCAGCAGGTTTCGACCGCCTCGGCGGCGGCGATCTGGGACCGGCTGGTCGCCATCGAGGCACACACCCCGGAGGGGGTGGAGGCCGCCACCGACGAGGCGCTCCGCGCTGCGGGCCTCTCGCGCCAGAAGATCGCCTACGGCCGGGCAATCGCCGCCGCCGGGCTCGACTTCGCCGCGCTCCGGGCGATGCCGGACGCGGACGTCGTGGCGGAACTGGTGCGGATCAAGGGCATCGGCCTCTGGACCGCGGAGATCTACGCGATGTTCTCGCTCGGTCGGGCGGACGTTTTCGCCCCCGGCGATCTCGCCCTGCAGGAGGCGGCCGCGCGGCTCTTCGAGCTGCCGGCCCGGCCGAAGGAGAAAGAGCTGCGCGCCTTGGCCGAGGGATGGTCGCCCTGGCGCTCGGTCGCGGCGCGGTTGCTCTGGGCCTACTACCGGGTCAGCGTCGGGCGCGAAGGCGTCCGCTGAACCACAGCGCCGCGAGCACGAGGAGCAGCACCGGCACGACGATCGCCGCGACGAGCCCGAGATGATGCCAGATCCACGGCACGAAGCTGTGGGCATCATGCCCGAGCCGATAGGCGAGCGTGCTCCAGAACCCGACCCAAAGCGCGGCGCCGAGGGCGTTGGCCAGCAGGAAACGCGGCCACGCCATGCCGGTGGTGCCGGCGACGATGCCGTTCAGCTGCCTCAGCAGCACGACGAAGCGGGCAACGACGACCACGAGCGGCCCCCAGCGGGCCGTGACCGCCTCGACCCGGTCGAGGGCGGCATCGGTCACACCGAAGCGGCTGCCATAGCGCACGACCGTGCGGCGGCCGAGCTTCCTGCCGATCAGGTAGCCGATGTTGTCACCGATGACCGCGCCGGCAAAGGCCGCCACCGCCACGGCGCGGATGTCGAGAGCGCCCTGACCAGCCGCCGCCGCCGCGGCGATGACGGCGCTCTCGCCCGGCACCGGGGCGCCGAGGCTCTCGAGGGTGATGATGCCGAAGACCGCAGGAGCGCCCAGCTGGGAAATGAGGTGGTCGACGGTTGCGGCGATGGGCAATGGCGGCTCCGGTCTCGGGGGCGTCCTGGCAGGATAGCCTCACGCGCGGCGGCCGGGGAGCCCGGTTGCAGGCCCGGCGGTTTCCGCCTACCACGATGCCCGAAAAACAACGCGGGAGCCTCCCCATGACCACCCTGACCGGGCCGGAGCGCCCCGCCCTCTCCGGCACTGCCGACAGCATCGTCGTGTTCCTGCACGGCTACGGCGCGGACGGCGCCGATCTGATCGGTCTTGCCGACCCGCTGGCCGAACATCTGCCGTCAACGCGCTTCTTCGCGCCGAACGCCCCGGACCCGTCGGCGGCAAATCCCATGGGCTATCAGTGGTTCCCGATCCCGTGGCTTGACGGCACGCCCGAGGACGCGGCGCGCGCCGCCGCCAAGCGGTCCTACCGACTGCTCGAGGACTGGCTCGACGCCCTGCCCGCTGCAACGGGGATCGGCCCGGAGCGCACCGTGCTCGTCGGCTTCAGCCAGGGGACGATGATGGCGCTCCACGTCGGGTTGCGGCGCGGTGCCGAGCTTGCCGGCATCGTCGGCTTCTCGGGTCGGCTGCTCGACCCGGAGGCGCTCGCGGACGAGATCGTCTCGCGGCCGCCGGTGCTGCTCATCCACGGCGACGCGGACCCGGTGGTGCCATTCGAGAGCCTCGGCCTCGCCGAGGCGGCGCTGACGGCGGCGGGGGTCGAGACCCTCACCCACGTCTCGCGCGGCGTCGGGCACGGCATCGCGCCGGACGGGCTGACGCTGGCGCTTCGCTTCATCCGCGCCCGCTTCGGGCTCGACTGACCGGAGCCCGACTTGGGCGAGCTCGACTGACAGGACCTGAGTGGCGGCGTCAGGGCGCCGCCACGTAGGTGCCGGGCGCATCGCAGAGCACCGGCAGGTGGTGCTCCGGGGCACCCATCGGCGGCAGGGGCCCAAGCGGCCCCGACTGCTGGGCCAGCCATTTGATCCACTCCGGCCACCACGATCCCTGGTGAAGCGGCGCCTCGGCCACCCACGCCTCCGGGTCGCGGTAGGGATCGTGCGCACCCGTCGCGAGCAGGCGATAGTGGCGGCGCGGGCGCCCCGGTTCGGAGACGATACCGGCGTTGTGCCCACCGCTCGTCAGCACGAAGGTGATCGGCCCGTCGAAGCTCAGGTGGATCTTGTAGGCCGAGCGCCAGGGCGCCACGTGATCGGTCTCGGTCCCGACCGCGAAGGTCGGTACCCGGATGTCCGTCAGCGCCACCGGCGAGCCGCTCACCTCATATCGCCCCTCGGCGAGCTGGTTCTCAAGGAAAAGGTGGCGCAGGTAGTCCGAGTGCATCCGGTACGGCAGTCTCGTTGCATCGGCGTTCCACGCCATGAGGTCATTCGGCGCCGGGCGGTCACCGATCAGGTACTCCCGGGTGAGCCGCGACCAGATGAGATCATTCGAGCGCAGGAGCTGGAATGCGCCGGCCATCTGCCATTTGTCGAGATAGCCCTGCCGCCACATCATGTCCTCGAGGAACGCGACCTGACTCTCGTCGATGAAGAGCATCAGCTCGCCCGCCTCGGTGAAGTCGGACTGCGCGGCAAGCAGCGTCACGCTCGCCAGCCGGTCATCGCCATCGCGGGCCATCGCCGCGGCGGCGATGGTGAGGATCGTCCCGCCGAGGCAGTAGCCGCAGGCGTGCACCCGCGATGCCCCGGTGATGGTCTGCGCCACCTGGATCGCCGTCATCTGGCCGTCCCAGAGGTAGTCGTCCAGCCCGAGGCCGCGGTCGCCTTCGCCGGGGTTCTTCCAGGAGATGACGAAGACGGTGAACCCCTGCGCGACGAGGTAGCGCACGAGGCTGTTCGCCGGGCTCAGATCGAGGATGTAGTACTTCATGATCCACGCCGGGGTGATGATGACCGGCTCGGGGTGGACGGCGCCGGTCGTCGGCTCGTACTGGATGAGCTCCATGATGCGGTTGCGAAACACCACCTTGCCGGGCGTCACCGCCACGTCGGTGCCGACGGTGAAGCCCTCCGGCCGTCCCGCACCCTCACCGGCGAAGAGCCGCGCGGCATCCTCGATCCAGTTCTGCGCCCCACGGATGAAGTTGGCACCGCCGCTCCGGTGCGCCGCCTCCAGCACATCGGGGTTGGTGAAGACGAAGTTCGCCGGCGAGAAGATGTCGAGAAGCTGCCGGGCGGCGAAGGAAATCTGCGCCTCGTGCTCCTTCGAGACCCCGCGTACGCCGGTCGTGGCGTTCCACCACCATTGCTGGTTCAGGAGGAACGCCTGATAGAAGAAGTCGAACGGCGGCTGCTGCCAGCCCTCGGTGCGGAAGCGCCGGTCCTGTGGCAGCGGCTCGATGCAGGGGCTGTCGCGGCTCCCGAGCGCCCAGGCCTGCAGGCGCAGGGCCTTGCGGAACGCCTTCTCCATCAGGTCGAGACGCTTGCCGGGCGAGGCCGCAAGATGCACCGCCCAGTCGCCCCACGCGTTCAGCATCGCCGCGGGCGAGAGCCCGAGGGTCATCCGCGCGACGGTGGCATGGAGCGCCCGGTCGAGGGCGGCGCCCCGCTCGGGGTCGGCCGACGCAGCCTGCGCGGGCGGCAGCGCCCGGGCTTTCGGCACCCGGCGCTCTGACACTGGCTCCGTCCCGGCCGGGGACTGGGGCGGCGAGGCGGCGGCAGCGGAGGCGGAGGCCGCCTTCGGCTCTGCCGGCCGGCGCCGGCGCCGGCGCGGGCCGGCGTGCTCCTCGCCCCGATCAGGCATCAGGACCGCTCAGCCTCAGCGCCAGCAGGAACCGACTCGGGCACCGGCGCCGCCTTGGGAGCGGCAGCGTCCGACGTCGCAACCTCGGGCTTCGCGGCCTCGACCTTCGCGGCTTCCGGCTTCGTGGCCTCGACCTTCGCGGTTTCCGGCTTCGTGGCCTCGACCTTCGCGGCTTCCGGCTTCGCGGCCTCGACCTTCGCGGCTTCCGGCTTCGCGGCCGCGACCTTCGCGGCTTCCGGCTTCGTGGCCTCGACCTTCGCGGTTTCCGGCTTCGCGGCCTCGACCTTCGCGGCCTCAGATACTGCGGCCACCGGCGCGGCAGACTTCGGGGCGGCAGCCTTCGGCGATGCCGTCTTCCGCACCGCACTCCTCCGCGCGGTCTTCCGCACTACCGGTTCGGGGGCGACCAACTCGGCCTCGACACCCGGCATCGGCGGGGTCAAATCGGCCATCGGGCTCGGGGTCACCTCGGCAACCGCCGAAGCCGCCGCCTGCGCGACCTCGGCGCCGTCCTGAACGGATTCCCGCACGTGCTGGCCGTAGATCCCGGCGAAGGAACCGAGGTTGTCGGTGTATTGCTTGACCGTGCGTTCGAGATAGCGGCTCCAGACCGCCATCTGCTCCTGCAGGGTCGACGCCTGAGAAAGCGCCCGCAGGGTGTCGCGGTTGTCCTCGAGGCGGGCGCTGGCAAAGCGGAACCCCTCGCCATACAGCCGCTCGATACGCTCAAGCGCCAGCCGATGCGCAGCAACCGCGACCCCGAGCCCGTCCCGGGTTTCGGCGGCATCAACGACGGCAGCGGCGGCACTCTGCGACTTGGAGGCGGGAGGCGTAGGCCGGGAGACCTGTGCGTTCATTTCACTCTCCTTCAAAGGTGGACCGGGACGCCTGTGGCGCCGCCGGCCATCTCATGGAAATCAGCGGAATCGGCGGCCCGAGACATGACGGGCAAGCCTTGCTAAGGCAAGAGGACCAGGCGCTGCAAGACACAACTTCTGGTAGAAACATTCCATTCAGCCCGCCGGACCGGCCGCGGCATAGATCATGTCGATCAACCGCTGATTGCCTCGCGACATTTCCAGCGTGCAGGGATAGGGCGCGCCGTCGAGCAGGCTGGCGTTGAAGGCGTCGATCTGCGCCCGGTACTGGTCCGAGCGCGGGAAACGCTCGAAGACGGTGCGCGCGTCACTGTTGCGAAGCTCGATCACCGGGTCACCATACGCCCCGGCGTTGAACGGCGCGTGCACCGAGAGCCAACCCTTGTCGCCGTGGAACGTCATGATCTGCCGCGGCGCGAGCCGCATGGAGACGTAGAAGTCGAGGGTGAAGTCGGGGAAGTCGACGACTGCCCGGGCCGCGGCATCGATGCCGCCGTCCCAGTCGATGCTGGCATAGGGCACCGCCGTCGGCTCGGCGCCGGTGACGAAGCGCGTCGAGATCGCCGGATAGACGCCGATGTCGCGCAGCGCGCCGCCGCCGAGCTCGGGCATGTTGCGGATGTTCGCCGGATCGGGGTTGTAGAAGCTGAAGGCGCCCTGCACCGCACTCACCCGGCCGATGGCGCCCTCAGCCACCAGCTCCTTCGCGCGGATCCACTGCGGGTGATGCGTCACCATGAAGGCTTCGACCGCGAGCAGACCGGTGCGGTCGCGAAGCTCGATCAGGCCGTCGATCTCCTCGGCTCGAAGCGCGATCGGCTTCTCGCAGAGCACGGGCTTGCCAGCCTCGAGGCATTTGCGCGTCCAGGGGACGTGCGCGTCGTTCGGCAGGGGAATGTAGATCGCATCCACGTCCGGATCGGCGAGAAGCGCATCGTAGTCGTCATGAAGGCGGACGCCCGGTCCGTAGGGTGCGGCGAGGGCAGCGGCCTTTCCGGGAGTGCGACTCGCGACCGCGGCGAGCTCGCCCCGGTCGCTCAGATGGATGCCGGGCACCACCCACTCGCGGGCGATCTTGCCTGCGCCGAGGATCCCCCAGCGCACGCGATCCTTCGTCATGTCGACCTCCCCTCGTGTTCTTATGACTGCTACCTAGGCATTGCTCCGGGACGAAGCAACGGGAGGAACCTCTGGTGCCCGAAATGGATACGCTGAGACTGCCTGCGGAGGGCGGATGCCGCTGTGGCAAGGGTGCGATTTCGCATAACGGCGCCGCCGCTCTTCACGTCCGCCTGCCACTGTCGCGGCTGCCAGAAGATGACCGGAGGGCCGTATTCGCTGAGCGTCGCCATCCCCTCGGAGGGCTTCGAGGTCACCGAGGGCGAACCGGTGATCGGCGGGATGCACGCCGAGCCGCAGCACTTCTTCTGCGGCTGGTGCATGAGCTGGCTCTTCACCCGGATCCCGGGCGTCGACTTCTTCGTGAATGTGCGCGCCCCGATGCTCGACCATGCGGATTGGGCCGTACCGTTCATCGAAACCTGCACCTCGGAGGCCCTGCCCTGGGCGCTGACCGGAGCGCGCCACGCCTATCCCGGTTTCCCGCCGATGGAAGATCTCGGGGCGATCCTCGCGGCCTACCGCTCTGCGACCGACGGCTAGCGCGTTATCCGGTGCCATCGCGACACCCCTAGGACATCCCCCGATCGCCGGCGGCCGGTGCGGCGTAGGCCTCGACGCCGGTAAAGATCACATCGGCGACCATCGGGCCGTGTCGGGCCGCGAGGCTTGCGATGATCGCGCCGCGCCGCCGGTCGGCTTCGGCGAGGTCGAGACTGGCGCCCTCCGGCAGCACCGCGTGAACGACGATGTAGGCGGTGCGCCCCGGACGGGTCGCACGCACGAAGAGGCGACCGATTGGCAGCCCGGCGAGGGCGGCTTTCACACGCGCCTCCATGTCGGCGACGATGGCCGCGTCCGGCGCCCGGTTCAGCAGCGCGAAAAGACCGCCAAGCGCCATGCGCACCGGAATCGCGATGGAGAGCAGCACGACGAGGGCGACCATGGCCGGATCGACGAGCGCGGCGGCGCCCGCGTGGCCGCCGCGCTCGAGCAGCGTGGCGAGCACGAAGCCGGAGAGCACGCCGCCCGAGACGATGGCGTTCACCGTCCAGTTCTCGACGTCAGCGGCGACGAGCGGGCTCGGGCGGGCGCGGTTCTCCCGGCGCAAGATGAGCGCGACCACGGTGCAGGCGACCGTGGCCGCGACGGCGTAGAGGATCGCCGGCCCGAACGCGACGGCGCGCCCGCCGGCGGCGACCGCGGCCACCGCATCGACGAGGGCAAAGAGCGAGACCCCGAGGATCAGCAGCCCCTTGCCGGTGTTGATCAGCGGCTCGAAGAACATGTAGCCGAACGGATAACGCGCATCGTCCGGCCGGGCGACGAGCGTCGAGACCCGCAGCGCCAGCAGCGCCGTCGCGAAGAAGCAGAGGTTGAAAAGACCGTCGAGCAGGATCGCGCCCGATCCGGTCAGGAGCGCCGCCGTCGTGCCGACGAAGCCGAGTGCGAGCGCGGCGCCCGCCGAGAGGCCGAGGGCGCCGCGCTCGGTCATGCTTCAGCCCGCGATCATTTCGGCCTGCCTCACGATCACCTGCGCCTGCCGAACCGAGGCGAGGTCAATGAGGCGGCCCTTGTAGACCGCGGCCCCCTGCCCCTTTTCATCGGCCTCCTTCATGGCGGCGAGGATGGCGCGGGCCTCGGAGACCTGTTCCTCCGAGGGCGTGAAGACGGAGTTCGCGAGCGCGATCTGCTTGGGATGGATCGCCCACTTGCCGACCATGCCCAGGGTGGCGGAGCGCCGCGCCTGAGCGAGGAAGCCGTCGTCGTCGGAGAAGTCGCCGTAGGGCCCGTCCACCGGCAGGATGCCCGCCGAGCGGCACGCGGCGACGATGGCTGCGGTGACACCGTGCCACGGGTCGCCGTAGACCCGGTCACGCGGCCCCTCCAGCTCCTTCGGCGGCAGCATGTAGTAGTTTTCCTGAGTGCCACCGATGCCGGTGGTCTGCATCCCCATCGATGCGGCGAAATCCGCGGCGCCGAGGCTCATCGCCTGCATGCGCGGGCTCGACGAGGCGATCTCGGCGACGTTGCGGAAGCCGAGCGCGGTCTCGATGATGACCTCGAAGCCCACCTTCTTCTTCCGGCCCTTCGCCATCTCGATCGCCGAGGCGAGCGCGTCGACAGTGTAGATGTCCTTCGCGTTGCCGGCCTTCGGGATCATGAAGAGGTCGATGCGCTCACCGGCCTGCTCGAGGACGTCGACGACGTCGCGATACCAGAACTCGGTGTCGAGGCCGTTGATCCGCACCGAGAGGGTCTTCTTGCCCCAGTCGATGTCGTTGATCGCCTTGATGATGTTCGCCCGCGCCGCCGCCTTGTCGGCCGGCGCGACCGAATCCTCCAGGTCGAGGTTGATCACGTCCGCCTCGGACGATGCCATCTTTGCGAAAAGCTCAGGCCGGGAGCCCGGGCCGAAAAGCTGGCAACGGTTCGGGCGGGCGGGCGCGGTCGGCGGGACGGTGAAGCTCATCGGCACTCCGGGGTGCTAAGGACAGGTCCGGAGCTTGATAGTTGCCCCCAGATGGAGCGTCAACGCAAGAATATTGCGCCGCAACAAGGGGCCGGTAAGCCCGAGGCGCGCGGGATCAGAGGTCCAGCGTCTCGATCATGCGGGCGGCCTCGACCGAGCAGGGCGGCAGGGTCGAGTTGTCCTCGCCCGGAAAGAAGCGGCCCCGAAGGGCGGTCGGCATCGGGTTCGGGTGGAAAAGCTCGACCTTCGGCCCGAGCTGCACCGTCTCCGCCGCCCAGGAGCGCACCAGCGCCTCGGCGGCCGCCTTGGTCGCACCATAGGCGCTGTAATAGGGCTGACCTGCGCGCGTGTCGGCGGCATAGACGAAGCGCCCGCCCGGCCGGGCCAGAAGGAGCGGCGCCATCATCACGATGAGCCGCTCGGTACCCTTGAAGTTCACCTCGACGCTGGTGTCGAAGTCCTTGTCCGAGAGGTGCGGGACCGGCGTCAGCGGCGCGGCGTGAGCGGCGCAGTGCACCACGAGCGCGAGGTGGCCCCAGCGCTCGTGCAGCGCCAGCCCGAGCCGCTGCAGGCCGGCGGTATCCGTGAGCGAAACCGGCACGAGCGTCGGAGACGGCCCGCCATCGGCCTCGATGGCATCGGCAAGCGCTTCGAGCCCGCCCACGGTCCGGGCGAGGGCGATCACATGATCGCCGCGCGCGCCAAGCGCCCGGGCGACGGCATAGCCGAGGCCACGGCTGGCCCCGGTCACGAGCACGAGCCGCGGCTCGGCAGCGGGCGTGGAAGCGTCGGTCAAGCCGGAACCTTGAGTTTGAAGCCGCGTTGGATCCCATCCGACGGGCGGACCGGATAGTCGCCCGAGAAGCAGGCGTCGCAGAACTGTGGCTGGGCCGGATTGCGGCCCCCCTCCTGCTCGCAGGCGCGATAGAGGCCGTCGAGCGAGACGAATTTCAGGCTGTCGACGCCGACATAGTCGCGCATCTCTTCATCGCTCATGTTGGCGGCGAGGAGCTTCGAGCGGTCGGGCGTGTCGACGCCGTAGAAGCACGGCCACATGGTGGGCGGCGAGGCGATGCGGAAGTGTACCTCCGCCGCGCCCGCGTCCTCCAGCATCTCGCGGATCTTGCGGCTGGTGGTGCCGCGGACGACCGAGTCGTCGACAAGGATCACCCGCTTGCCGGCGATCAGCGCGCGGTTGACGTTGAGCTTCAGCCGCACGCCCATGTTGCGGATCTGCTCGCTGGGCTCGATGAAGGTGCGGCCGACGTACTGATTGCGAATGATCCCCATGGCATAGGGGATGCCGCTTTCCTGGCTGTAGCCGATGGCCGCCGGCGTTCCGGAATCGGGCACCGGACAGACCAGATCGGCCTCGACCGGCGCCTCGCGCGCGAGCTCGACGCCGATCCGCCGCCGGGTCTCGTAGACCGACTGGCCGCCGATCACGCTGTCGGGCCGCGAGAAGTAGATCTTTTCAAAGACGCAGAAGCGCGGCTGGCGGCGCGGGAACGGGAAGGCGCTCTCGACGCCCTGCGGCGTGCAGATCACCATCTCGCCCGGCTCGATCTCGCGGACGAACTCGGCGCCGATGATGTCGAGGGCGCAGGTCTCGGACGCCAGCACCCAGCCGTCGCTCAGCCGGCCCAGCATCAGCGGCCGCACGCCGAGCGGATCGCGCACGCCGATGAGTTTCGAACGCGTCATGGCGACGATCGAGAACGCGCCCTCGACGAGACGCAGGGCATCCTTCATCCGCTCGGGGATCGACCGTTGCATCGAGCGGGCCATCAGGTGGATGATGCACTCGGTATCCGAACTTGACTGGAAGATCGAACCGCGGCCGATCAGCTCCTCGCGAAGCGCATTGGCGTTCGTCAGGTTGCCGTTGTGGGCGATCGCCGCGCCGCCCATGGCGAACTCGGCGAAGAGCGGCTGGACGTCGCGAATCTGCGTCCCGCCCTTGGAACCGGCGGTGGAGTAGCGCACGTGGCCGATGGCAAGCTCGCCCGGCAACGTCTCCATCAGCGAGGCGGAGGTGAAATTGTCGCGGACATAGCCGAAGCGGCGTTCGGACGCGAAGCCTTGCTTCGGATCATAGGCGACGATGCCCGCCGCCTCCTGACCGCGATGCTGGAGGGCGTGCAGGCCGAGCGCGACGAAGTTCGCCGCCTCCTGGACGCCGATGATGCCGAAAACGCCGCACTCCTCGCGCAGCTTGTCGTCGTCGGACTGATGGACAGGCAGGGACATGGCGCAGCGGTTCCGGGGAGAACGGGTTCGGCCGCTATATAGGACGCACTCGCAGCATTGTCACGAGGCCGTCACCGTCACGCGATGTCTCAGCGGCAACTGGACATGAGCGACGCATACCGGCTGGCAATCCACTGCGGCGCGTCGGCCGGCAGCATGGCGGCGATGCGCGCCTCAAGGCCGGCAAACACCGAAATCGAGTGGCTGTTGTCGATCTGCGGCACGCCGGAAGCGCCAAAAACCCGATTGTAGACCACGAGCGCGATCACCACGAGCAGCACACCGCGCACGACCCCGAAGAGAAAGCCAAGGCCCTGATCGACGGGGCCGAGCGCGGATCCCTGCACCGCGCCGGCGATGAACGGGGTGATCAGCGAGATGATGACAAGCGCGATCACGAAGACCACGGCGAATCCCGCGAGGATGCCAAGCTCGCAGCTGGTGCCGAGCACGTCGCGCAGGAACGGGATCTCGCGGATGAGCGGCTCGACGGCCGGCGCGAAGGCGAAACCGGCGAAGGCCGCGACGATCCAGCCGATGATCGACAACGATTCGCGTACCAGCCCGCGCGCATAGGCGAGGATGGCGGAAATGACGATCACGGCGAGGACGATGCCGTCGACAAGGGTGAAGCTCTGCATGGATCCTCAAGCTCAGCTATCGGTCGATTGGGCCGAAGCACTTGTCCATGAAAGCATTAAGATCTGCAACCGGGTCGATGTCGATGCCCGGAGCCGTCGGCAAAGCGGTGCGCTCGGGCACCAGCGCCGAGGCGAATCCGAGCTTCGCCGCCTCGCGCAGCCGCGCTTCCGCCTGCGCCGCCGGCCGGAGCGCGCCCGAGAGGCTGACTTCGCCGAAGATGACCGCGTCGCGAGGCAGCGCGATGTCCTGCCGGGCCGAGACGAGGGCCGCGGCAACCGCGAGATCCGCCGCGGGCTCGGAGATGCGCAGACCGCCTGCGACGTTCAGGTAGACATCCGAGGGGCCGAAGCCGATGCCGCAGCGTGATTCGAGGACGGCGAGAACCATGGAGAGGCGGCCCGAATCCCACCCCACCACCGCACGACGGGCGGTTCCGAGGGGTGACGGGGCGACGAGCGCCTGAATCTCGACGAGAACCGGACGGGTCCCTTCGATCCCGGCGAAGACCGCCGACCCGGGCGCCGCCGCCTCGCGCTCCGACAGGAAGAGCGCGGACGGATTTGCGACCTCGGCGAGCCCGGCCCCGGTCATCTCGAAGACGCCGATCTCGTCCGCCGGCCCGAAGCGATTCTTCACCGCGCGGAGGATGCGGAAATGGTGCCCGCGCTCGCCCTCGAAGTAGAGCACGGTGTCGACCATGTGCTCGACGACGCGCGGGCCGGCGATCTGGCCTTCCTTGGTGACGTGGCCGACGAGGACGACGGCGATGCCGCGGCGCTTGGCGAAGGTGACGAGCTCGTGAACGACGGCGCGCACCTGCGCCACGGAGCCAGGCGCGCTGTCCACATGATCGGACCACATCGTCTGGATCGAATCGATCACCGCGAGCCCCGGACGCTCGGCTTCGAGCGTCGTCAGGATGTCGCGAAGGTTGGTCTCGGCGGCGACCCTGACAGGCGCATCGGTGAGCCCGAGGCGCGCGGCGCGCATGCGGATCTGACCGGTCGCCTCCTCACCCGAGACGTAGATCGCCGGTGCGTCGCGGCCGAAGGCAGCCGCGGCCTGCAGGAGCAGGGTCGACTTGCCGATGCCCGGATCACCGCCGACGAGGGTGGCGGACGCGGGCACCAGCCCACCGCCAAGCACCCGGTCGAGTTCACCGATCCCCGAGAACGCGCGCGGCAGCGGCGGCTCCGACGCCGCGAGGTCGCCGAGGGTGATGCGCCGGCCGCGCGCCGGCCCGAGCGACTTCGCGCCCGGCCCCTCGGCCAGCCCGGCTTCCTCGGAAATGGTATTCCACGCGCCGCAGGCATCGCAGCGGCCGGACCACTTGGCGTGCGCCGCCCCGCAGGCGGCGCAGACGAAGGTGGGGCGTCGGCTCATCGGTCGGCTGGTCTCCGGGCTCGGCAGGGCGGCGGGATGATCACCGCGAAGCGTCGCCGGTTCAAGCGCGGTCGCCGCGACGATTCGGGATGACGCTCCCGGCGGCGGGGCAGAATTGCGCCGCCACCGGGGATTGCTGCGTCAGACCACGCCGAACGCGCGCATCGGCTCGGCGACGCGGATGAAACCCGCGATGTTCGCGCCGAGCACATAGTCACCTGGCGCGCCGTACTCGTCGGCCACCGTGTAGCAGGCGTCATGGATCTCGCGCATGATGGTGGCGAGCCGCGCCTCGGTCTGCTGGAAGGTCCAGCGGTCGCGCGAGGCATTCTGCTGCATCTCCAGCGCCGAGGTGGCGACGCCGCCGGCGTTCGCCGCCTTGCCCGGCCCAAAGCGGACTCCGGCCTCCCGGAACACCCGGGTCGCCTCGGGGGTGCATGGCATGTTGGCGCCCTCGCTGACGGCCATCACGCCATTGCGGACGAGCGTCGTCGCGTGCTCTTCCATGAGTTCGTTCTGGGTCGCCGACGGCATGGCGACGTCGCACGGGACATCCCAGATCGAGCCCTTTTCGGACGACACGAAATGAACCCCGGAGCCCCGGAGCTCGGCGTACTCGGAGATCCGGCCGCGCCGCGTCTCCTTGATCTCCTGCAGAAGCTCGAGGTCGATGCCGGCCTCATCCACGACATAGCCGCTGCTGTCGGAGCAGGCGACGATCTTGCCGCCACAGGCGCGCACCTTCTCGATCGTGTAGATCGCCACGTTCCCCGAGCCCGAGACCACGACGCGCTTGCCGTCGAAGCTCGTCTTGGCGGTCTCGAGCATTGCCTGGGTGAAGTAGGTGTTGCCGTAGCCGGTCGCTTCCTTGCGGGCGAGCGAGCCGCCGTAGAACAGGCCCTTGCCGGTCAGCACGCCCGCCTCGAAGCGGTTGGTGAGCCGCTTGTACTGGCCGAACATGTAACCGATCTCGCGGGCGCCGACACCGATGTCGCCTGCCGGAACGTCGGTGTACTCGCCGAGATGGCGGTGAAGCTCGGTCATGAAGCTCTGGCAGAAGCGCATGACCTCGCCGTCCGACCGCCCCTTGGGGTCGAAGTCGGAGCCGCCCTTGCCGCCACCGATCGGCAGGCCGGTCAGCGCGTTCTTGAAGGTCTGCTCGAAGCCGAGGAACTTGATGATCCCGACGTTGACCGAAGGGTGAAACCTGAGGCCGCCCTTGTACGGCCCCATCGCCGAGGAGAACTGCACGCGGAAGCCGCGATTGATCTGAACGCGCCCCTGATCGTCCGTCCACGGGACGCGGAAGATGATCTGCCGCTCCGGCTCGCAAATCCGCTCGATCAGAGCGTCCTCGAGGTAGTCGGGCCGCTTCGCGACGACGCGCCCGAGGCTGTCGAAGACCTCACGGACGGCCTGGTGGAATTCGGGTTCGCCGGCATTCCGGCGAACGACCTCGTCGAAGATGGATTCGAGCTTTTCGTCGGTATTCGTCATTTTGCCCCCGCGGCGCATCAAATTCTGTGCGCTTCTTGTGCAGATTTTGCGCTGATAGCGGGTGCGGCCGGTTGTGGAAAGGCTAATCCCGCACGAATCCCGGCCTGACGGTACCGACCTTCAGCGAATTGCGGCGATCGGCCCGGTCGCCCGTCCGTGGATGAACTGGTCGAGGTAGGGGTCTGTGGCGCTGTCCATATCCTCGATCCGACCGAACCATTGCACCTTGCCGTCATGGAGCATGGCCACGTGATCGGCGACGGTGCGCACCGTCGTCATGTCGTGGGTGATCGTCACCGCGGTGGCGCCCATTTCGGTCACGAGCTCACGGATCAGATCGTTGATAACGCCTGCCATGATTGGGTCGAGGCCCGCTGTCGGCTCGTCGAAGAAGATGATCCGCGGGTCGGTGGCGATGGCACGGGCGAGGCCCACGCGCTTCTGCATGCCGCCCGAGAGCTCCGCCGGGTAGAGGTCCGCCGTCTCCGGCCCGAGGCCGACACGGCGGAGCTTTTCGATCGCGCGCTCGCGTGCCTCCTTGCGCGGCATCGGCCGGCGGGCATGGCGCAGGCGAAAAGCGACATTTTGCCACACCGAGAGACTGTCGAAGAGCGCACCACCCTGGAACAGCATTCCGAACTGCTTGAGGAACGTCCGCCGGTCGCTTGAGTCGTCCGGCTGGCCGTCGAGCAGGATCTGGCCCGAATCACACCGGATGATGCCGAGGATGCACTTCAGCGTCACAGACTTGCCGGTGCCCGAGCCACCGATGATGACGAGGCTCTCACCCGGCATCACCTTGAAGCTGACGCCATTCAGCACGCGCTTGTGGCCGAAGCGCTTCTTCACGTCGCGCAGCTCGATCCTCGGCACCCCGGGCGTGGAGGTGTCCGGGAGGGCGATGTCTCCGGAATCCGCCATCAGAAGAATGCCTCGGTCAGGACGTAGTTCGCCGCGAGGATCAGGATCGACGCGGAAACGACGGCATTGGTGGTCGCGGCACCCACGCCCTGCGCACCGCGGCCAGAGTGATACCCGTGATAGCAGCCCATCAGCGTCAGGATGAAGCCGAAGGCGCAGGCCTTCACGAGGCTCGACGCGATGTCGGTGGCGGTCAGGAAATCGAGGGTGTTCTTGATGTAGGCGCCCGAATTGAACCCGAGCCGGGTGGTGCCGATGAGATAGCCGCCGAAGATCCCGATCACGTCGCCGATCGCGACGAGCACCGGCACCGCGAGAATGCCGGCGAGAACCCGGGGCAGCACCAGATACTTCATCGGATCGGTCGAGAGCGTGGTCAGCGCGTCGATCTGCTCCGTCACCCGCATGGTGCCGATCTCGGCGGCGATCGACGACGAGACCCGTCCCGCCACCATGAGCCCGCCCAGCACCGGGCCGAGTTCACGGACGATGCCGATGGCAACGATCGAGGGCACCACGGTGCCGGCATTGAACCGGGCGCCGCCTGCCCAGATCTGCAGCGCGAGCGCGGCACCGGTGAAGAGCGCCGTCATGCCGACGACCGGCAGCGAGAAATATCCGACCGACAGCAGTTGCCGGCCGAGCTCAACGGGGTAGTACGGTGGGCGCGCGATCTGGGAGAGCGCGTTCCCGGCGAAGATGGCGAGGCGCCCCGTCGCCATCAGAAGCCCCAGCGTCGAGCGTCCGATCGAGGCGAGGAAGGCCACAACGAGCCTGAGAAGGATCATGCGGAATCCGGTTGTTACGAGCCGCCCTTGTAGACTCGTTCGTACCGGGGGCCAAGACTGGTCAGGATCTCATAGCCGATGGTACCAGCCGAGCGGGCCAGATCGTCGACACCCTGCTGCGGACCGAGCAGGTCGAGCATCGCCGGGACCGACCCGAGGCCCGTCACGTCCACGGTGATGAGATCCATCGACACCCGCCCGATCACCGGGCAGCGCACGTCGCCGGCAAGGAGGTCGAAACCGCCGTTGCCAAGGGCACGAAGCAGACCGTCGGCGTAGCCGGCGGAGACCGTGGCGATGCGCGCGGGCCCCGCGGCAGTCCAGGTGGCGCTGTAGCCGACAGCCTCGCCGGGCGCCACGTCGCGCACCTGCACGACCGGCAGGGACAGGCTGACGACCGGCGAGGCGGCCGCGAACGGCATTCCGCCGTAGAGCCCGACGCCCGGACGCACCAGCCCGAAGTGGAAGGGCGCGCCGAGCAGGGTCCCGCCGGTGGCCGCGAGACTGAGGCGCACACCGGGCAGCCGGGCGGCGAAGTCGGTCATCGCCGCCGCCTGACTGGCGTTCATCGGGTGGTCCGGCTCGTCGGAGCAGGCAAGGTGGCTGATGGCGAGAACCGGCGCGAGACGGGCGAGATCACCGGCGATGGCGTCGAACTCGGCCGGCTCGAGACCGAGGCGGTTCATACCGGTATCGACCTGCAACGCGCAGGGGCGGCCCGGCAACTCGCGCAGGAAATCCGCCGCCTGTCCGGGGCTGTTGAGGCAGGGAATGAGATCGGCCGCCTCGAAGAGTGGCGCGTCGCCCGGCATGAGGCCGGCGAAGACGTAGATCGCGGGAACGGGGCCGACCGCCTCGCGGAGCGCCACTCCCTCCTCGGCGAGCGCAACGAAGAAGCTGCGCACCCCGGCCGCGGCAAGCGCGGGACCGACCGCGCCAGCGCCGAGCCCATAGGCATCGGCTTTCAGGACCGCGGCGGTCTCCACCTCCGGCGCCGAGAGCGCGTCGAGGGCGCGCCAGTTGCGGGTGATGGCATCAAGATCGATGGTCAGACGGGCGCGGGCGATGGCGAGACTCCCCGGACAGAAAGAACTCCACGGGGCCGCATCACGGGCGCGCGGTCAAGCCCCCTCCGCGGGTTTCCACCACAGGCTCCGCGGCATATGGTGCAGCGCAATCAAACGCCCGGGGGGCAGCCATGAGCGAGACAGTCGAAGAGACCGCCGGCGCCACGGTCGCCCGTGACGCAGGCAGCCACGACGATGGTCTCAATCGCGAGACCGTGGAGCGCGTGCTGGCCGCGGTGGAGGCCGACGACCACGACGCGCTGGTCGAAATCCTCGACGAGCTGCACCCGGCCGACATCGCCGACCTGCTGGAGCAGGTGAGCCGCTCCGAGCGGAAGGCGCTCATCACCCTCTGGGGCGTGCAACTCGACGGCGCGGTGCTCTCCGAGCTGGAAGAGAGGGTCCGCGACGAGATCGTCGCCGAACTCCCCGACCACGTGCTCATCCAGGCCTTGCAGGAACTCGAGACCGACGACGTCGTCTATCTCGCCGAAGACATGGACGAGCCGCAGCAGGAACGCATCCTGCGCGCCCTCGACGACGTGGACCGGGCGGCGGTCGAGCGGTCGCTCAAATACGAGGACTACTCCGCCGGCCGGCTCATGCAGACCGAGGTGGTGGTGGCGCCGGAACACTGGACCGTCGGCAACGCGATCGACTTTCTCCGCAACGAGGAGTGGCTGCCGGAAAGCTTCTACGACCTCATCATCGTGTCACCGCAGATGCATCCGATCGGCACCGTGTCGCTCGGGCGGCTCATGGGCTCGGCCCGCAAGACCCGGCTTCGCGAGCTGATGAACGAGGACTTCCGCACCTTCCGGGTCGACCAGAGCCAGGAGGACGTGGCCTACGCCTTCAACAAGTACCACCTGATCTCCGCGCCGGTGGTGGATGCCGACGGCCGGCTCGCCGGGGTCATCACCATCGACGATGCCATGGAGGCGCTGGAGGAGGAGACCGAGGAGGATCTGCGGCTTCTCGCGGGCGTCGGCGACGAGGAACTCTCGGACGGCGTCTTCACCATCGCGCGCGCCCGCTTTGTCTGGCTCGTCGTCAACCTGATGACGGCGATCGTCGCGGCCTCGGTGATCGGCTTCTTCAGCGAGACGATCCAGATGCATGTGGCCCTCGCCTCGCTGATGCCGATCGTCGCATCCATGGGCGGCAACGCCGGGACACAGACGCTGACGGTCGCGGCGCGCGCCCTCGCGACGCGCAAGCTCACCGCCTCCAACATGACGCGCGTCATCGGCCGCGAGGGAATTGTCGGGCTCCTGAACGGTATTGGCTTCGCGGTGGTAATGGGGACGCTCAGCGCGCTCTATTTCTCCGACCACGTGATCGGCCTCGTGATCGGCCTCGCGATCATCGGCAACATGGTGGTGGCGGGCTTCGCCGGGGTGCTGGTGCCGATCGGCCTCGAAAAGCTCGGCGTCGATCCGGCGCTGGCCTCCGGCACCTTCGTCACGACAATGACCGACGTCTTCGGCTTCTTCGCGTTCCTCGGCCTCGCCACGCTCGTCCTCATGTGAGGGCGCGGCCCGGCCGGGACGGCACCGCTCACCCGGTGCGGAAGTGCTTCGAGAGCTTCAGGCCCTGGCCCTGATAGTTCGAGCCGAGCGCGCCGCCGTAGAGGATTTCCGGCCGCTCGGCCATGCGCTCGTAGACGAGGCGTCCGACCACCTGACCGTGGTCGAGGGCGAAGGGTGCCTCGTGGCAGCGGACTTCCAGCACGCCGCGCGAACCCGCGCCCCCTGCCCCGGCATGGCCGAAGCCCGGATCGAAGAACCCGGCGTAGTGGACGCGGAACTCGCCCACCATCGCCACATAGGGTGCCATCTCGGCGGCATAGTCGGGCGGGACGTGGACCGCCTCGCGGCTGACGAGGATGTAGAACGCACCCGGGTCGAGGATGATCCGGCGATCGGTGGTGATGACCGGCTCCCAGAAATCCGCGGCCGCATAGTGATTGATGCGGTCGAGGTCGATCAGCCCGGTGTGGGGTTTCGCCCGCCAGCCGACCCGGCCGTCCGGCAGGTCGAGATCCACCGAGAACGCGAGGCCGTCGGAGATATGCGCCTCGCCCCCCACCAGCCGCTCGCGGGCGTGCAGCGCGCGCAGCGCCGTGTCATCGAGCGCTGCCACTCCCCGCCGGAAGCGGATCTGGTTGAGCCGCATGCCCGGACGGACCAGCACCGAGAACGAGCGGGGCGAAATCTCGGCATAGAGCGGCCCGGCGTAGCCCTGTGCGACCCGGTCGAACTCGGCCGCCCGGTCGGTGATCAGCCGGGTGAAAAGATCGAGCCGTCCGGTCGAGCTCTTGGCGTTGGCGACGGCCGAGACGTCGTCGGCGAGCGCCAGCGCCTCCATGAGCGGCACGAGATAGACGCAGCCCTTCTCCAGCACCGCGCCGTCGCCAAGATCGAAGCTGTGCATCTCGAAGTCGGCAAGCCGCTCGGCGACCGTGGCCGGGCCCGGCAGGAACGAGGCGCGGACGCGATAGGCACGGCGACCAAGGCGGAGATCGAGGCTTGCGGGCTGGACCTGGCCGGCGACCGGCGGCGCTGCGCACGCGATTTCGCCGGCGTCCAGCATCCGCTGGATGCCCTGCGCCGGAACGACTCCAACCCCCGAGACGGGGGCATGCTGGGGGATAGTGGTCGGGCTAGCGAGATTCGAACTCACGACCTTTCGACCCCCAGTCGAACGCGCTACCAGACTGCGCTATAGCCCGACGGCGCCCCTTTAGCTGCGGCCGAACGCGAGGGCAAGCGGAAAGCTGTGCGCCTCACCGGCCGTCGCGGTGTTACCGGCCGGTCTCGGTCATCACCGCCCGAAGGGCTTCAAGCCGGCCGATCAATTCGCGCAGCGCCGTCCTGTCGTCGGCCGGGCTCGCAGCACCCGCGTCGGAAGGCGCCGCAGCGTCCTGCGCGGGGAAGAGGTCGGCCTGTGGTTTCGCCCCCGGTTTCGCGGCCGGGACAGTATCGACGACGCCAGAGTCGCGAAGCGGCTCCCCTGCCCTGGCCGTCGACGCCTCGTGCCCGGCTTCGGAGGGCGAGCCACCCCGAACGCCGGTTTCGAACTCTTCCACCTCGAACTCCTCCACCTCGGCGACCACGTGCCTCTCTACAGGCCTATCGGCGCGGACGGGCGCGACATCCTCGATGTCGCCGACCGTTCCGAGACCGATCACATGGCGGACGCCGCGCTCGCGCAGGATCTTCTGCACGCCCTTGATCGTCATGCCGTCGTCGTAGAGCAGGCCACGGATGCCGCGCAACAGCCGCACGTCTTCCGGGCGGTAATAGCGACGGCCGCCGCCGCGCTTCACCGGCTTCACCTGAGCAAAACGGGTTTCCCAGAACCGCAGGACGTGCGGGGGCACGTCGAGAGTCTCGGCGACCTCGCTGATGGTGCGGAAAGCTTCCGGCGACTTGAGCATGTGCGGCGGCGTCTCCCGGGGCTAGTGCTTGTTCCCCATATCGACCCGCTCCTTCATGATGTGGGACGGCCGAAATGTCAGCACCCGACGTGGCTCGATCGGCACTTCCTCGCCGGTCTTGGGATTCCGGCCGACGCGCGCGGACTTCGAACGCACGCTGAATGTGCCGAACGAGGATATCTTTACCATCTCGCCGCGGGCGAGGGCGTCAGACATCTGGTTCAGAACCATCTCGACGAGTTCAGCGGACTCGTTCCGAGACAGACCGACGGCGCGGAACACCGCCTCACTCAACTCCATCCGCGTCAGAGTCTTCTCGCTCATTCGCCCCCTCCAGATGTCGCGATTTCCGCAACCCTAGGGTTTATTTGGCAACGGAGTCAATGTGAACGGGCAGAGAGGAGGTATGGTGGATCCACTTACCAGCGGACAACCGCGGCACCCCACGAAAGGCCACCCCCGATCGCTTCCATCAGCAGCACGTCGCCGGGCAGGATCCGGCCCGCGGCGTGAGCCACGGAAAGCGCGAGCGGAATCGAGGCCGCCGACGTGTTGCCATGATCCCGGACGGTCACCACCACGCGGTCGAGCGGCACGCCGAGCTTGTTCGCGGTCATCGTCATGATCCGCAGGTTCGCCTGATGCGGCACCAGCCAGTTCACGTCAGTCTTGGACAGGCCGGCGGCGGCGAGGGCGGCGGAGCCGGTCTCGGCCAGCTTGACGACGGCGTGCTTGAAGATTTCCTGTCCCGCCATGCGGACCACACCGGCGCTCCCGGTGGTCGATGGCCCGCCATCGACATAGAGCAGTTCGTTGTAGCGGCCGTCCGAATGCAGGTCAGTGGCGAGGATTCCGCGGTCCTCGGGACCGCCGGTGCCTTCCGCCGCCTCAAGGATCAGCGCGCCCGCGCCGTCGCCGAAGAGCACGCAGGTCGAGCGGTCGGTGAAGTCGAGGATGCGCGAGAAGGTCTCGGCGCCGATCACCATCACCCGCCGGGCGGAGCCGGCAAGGATCAGGGCGTTTGCCTGCGCCAGCGCGAAGACGAAGCCGGCGCAGACGGCCTGAATGTCGAAGGCGAAGCCGCCCCGCATGCCGATCGACGCCTGTACCCTGGCGGCGGTCGCCGGGAAGGTCTGGTCCGGCGTGGCAGTGGCAACGATGAGCGCATCGAGATCGGCGCCGGTCAGGCCCGCATCGGCGAGTGCCACGCGGGCGGCCGCGGTTGCGAGATCCGAGGTCGCCTCGCCCTCGGCGGCGAAATGGCGGCGCTCGATGCCGGTTCTGGTGCGGATCCACTCGTCCGTGGTGTCGAGCGTCGCGGCGAACTCCTCGTTCTCGACAACGCGGGCTGGCAGGTAGTGGCCGCACCCGACGGGCACGGCACGGACGAGAGTCATGTGGTGACGCCTCCGGTGGCGACTTCGCGGGAACGGCTCGCCGGATCCGCGGCCACGCGGGCTGCGAGCCTCTCGGTGAATCCGTGCTCGGCGAGGGTGAACGCGAGCTTGATGGCCGCCGAAACGCCGGTTGCGTCGGCTGAGCCGTGGGACTTGACGACCGTGCCGTTCAGCCCGAGGAAGACCCCCCCGTTGGCCCGGCGCGGGTCGATGCGCTTCTGCAGACGCTTCAGCGAGGTGAGCGCGAAAAGCGCGCCGATGCGCGACAGCGAGGAATAGGAAAAGGCCTCCTTCAGGAGGCCCTGGATCATCTTCGCCGTGCCTTCGCCGGTCTTCAGCGCGACATTGCCGGTGAAGCCGTCGGTGACGATCACGTCGACCCGCTCGGACGGCATGTCGCTGCCCTCGACGTAGCCGATATAGTCGAAGTCGCTGGTCGGCGCCGCGGCGGCAAGGCGCTCGGCCGCCTCGTGGAGCTCGGAGCGGCCCTTGTGCTCCTCGGTGCCGACGTTGAGAAGCCCGACGCGCGGCCGCTTCAGCGACAGCGAGTTGCGGGCGTAGGATGCGCCCATGATCGCGTAGGTCACGAGATCGTCGGCATCCGCGCGAATGTCCGCGCCGCCGTCAAGCAATACGTTGTAGCCCTGCGGGTTCAGCGACGGCCAGTTCACCGCGATGGCCGGACGATCGACGCCCGGCACCTTGCGAAGCGCAAGCATCGACAGCGCCATGAGCGCCCCGGTGTTGCCGCAGGAGATGACCGCGGGCGATTCGCCGTCCTTCACCGCCTGGATCGCGCTCCACATGCTGGTGCCGGCGGCGTTGCGAAGCACGCGCGAGGGCTTGTCGTCCATGGCAACGACGGCCGGCGCATGCCGAACCTCCGTGCGGGCCTCGAGTTGGCTTGCGGGTCGAATCGTCTGGCGCAGCTCGGATTCGTCGCCGTGGACGATGTAGCGCAGGCGCGGGTTCTTCTTCAGCGACATGGCCATGCCGCGGACCACGCACTCTACCCCGCGGTCGCCGCCCATGGCATCAATCGACAGAACGATGTCACCGCTCACTGCCGGACTGGTCCTGGCTGCCTCGGTGCTCATTCCCCCGCAACCTCACGCGGTGCCGGGTCAGGCCGCTTCGTCGTCGACCTCTTCGACGCGCGCAACGACCTCGCGGCCGTCATAGTGCCCGCAAGCGCCGCACACGTGGTGCGGGCGGCGCAGCTCGCCGCAGTTCGGGCACTCATTGGGGTTCGCCGCGACCAGATGGTCGTGCGAGCGACGCATGCCGCGCTTCGCGCGCGTGACCTTGCTCTTCGGGACAGCCATTTCTCGACCTCGATCTCTGTCGGGGCCGCGCCCCGAAAACCCGTTTCGTCGGCCCGCGGGGTAGCAGATCGGGCGTGGTATGTCACGCCCCGGGCCGCACGGCCGGACGGGAAAACGAGCCGCGGAACATACTCATCGCGCAGGTTTCCGCAAGAGGCTCCGTTCAGAAATTCGTCACGCATGTGGGCAGGCTTGCTCAAGTGTCCCCCGGGTCGAGCTTCTCGCGCAACGCGGCGAGGGCAGCGAACGGCCGTGGCCGGTCCGCGTCATCATCGTCCCCTGCCTCGAGCGTCGCTCCGGCCTTGCGCGGATAGGCCGGCAAGGCAAGGGCGAGCGCCTCGATCGCGATGCGGCCAAGGTCGATCCGGTCGCCCAGCGGCTCGACCTCGTCGTCCTCGTCGGGCGAGACCACGATCTCGGCAGACGACGCCGTTTCGGGAAGGAAGGCGCGATGCACCCTCTCATCGACGCGGGTCGTGACCGGCTCGAGACTGACGACGCAGGTCTGCACCACGGTGGCGCCGAGTTCAGCGTCGAGGTCCCAGCCCCCCTTTCCCACCGGGGTGAGCCGCCCGGAGAAGCGCAGCTTTCGCACCGCCCGGGCGCCGAGCAGCTCTGCGAGCGCCACGGCCTCCGCCGGCTGGGGCGAGATGTCGAAGGCGAATTGCGACAGATCCCGAATCTGACGCAACTCGACCACTCGGGCGAATTCGGGATTGTCTGCGGCGTGGGAAATAAGCTCGGGCATCGTCGGTCCTGGCGGTCGAGCGCGAAGGCCTCGGCTCCGGCCCAACATTCCTTGAACTTAGACCATGCCCGGAGTAGGGGAGCAAGGGGAAACCTGGGCACCGCCAAGGAGAAGGCATGAGCCGCTATTCGCCGCGCTCGATCGGGCTCGCGCTGCTCCTCGCGGGGGCACTCGCCGCCTGTTCGCCGACGATCCAAGTCCACGGCTACGTGCCGCCGGACGCTGATGTCGCTCGCATCCGGCCGGGCTTCGACGACACCGGCAGCGTCGAGAAGCTGCTCGGGCGGCCGTCGTCCGCCGGCGTGCTGGCGGACAGCGCCTGGTACTACGTGCAGAGCACGGTGGAGAACTACACCTACCACGCGCCGCAGGTGATCGACCGCAAGGTGCTCGCGGTGAACTTCGACCAGCGCGGCGTGGTGAAGGAAGTGCGCCGCTATGGCCTCGCCGATGGCCAGATCATCGCCCTCGACCCGGAGACGACCGCCACCGGCGGCCGGCAGATGGGCATCCTTGAGCAACTCTTCGGCAACGTCCTGAACCTCGATGCCGAGTCGCTCAATTCCGCTTCCGGCAACTGAGGCAGAAGGCGCGAGGCCGGCCCGATGATCGAACGGGACCGGCCGAGCGCGCTGCGCCTGTTCTTCGTCTGGCGCGGCTCGGTCGTCGCGCACATCCTGCCGCAGATCGTCGGCTTCGCGATCTATGCCGCGGCGATCGTCGCGCTGGCGCGGGTGCTCGGGCTCGACCTGAGCGCGGTCGGCGTGGCGCCCTTCGCGCTCATCGGCATCACGCTCTCGATCTACCTGAGCTTTCGCAACGGCGCCGCCTATGACCGCTGGTGGGAGGCGCGCAAGCTCTGGGGGCTGCTCGTGGCGGAATCGCGCAGCCTGCCGCGGGCAACCGAGGCGGTGCTCGCCGACCCCGAGGTGCGGCGGCGCTTCCTCTTCGACTTCCTCAGCTTCTGCCACCTGCTCCGGGGCCGGCTTCGCGACGTCGACGTTCAGGCAGACGTCGCGCCCTTTGGCCCGCCGGCGGGCTCCTCGCGCGAGGCAATCCGGCGGATGGGCCACGAGATCGCCGCGGCCCGGCGGTCCGGCGCCCTCGACCCGATGGGCCATCGCATCCTTGAGGAGCGCCTCGCCGCGCTGACAGCGATCGAGGCGGGCTGCGAGCGGATTGCGGGGACTCCGCTGCCCTTCGCCTACACGCTGCTGCTGCACCGCACGACGTATCTCGTCTGCCTGCTGCTGCCGCTCGGGCTGGTGGGCACCGCCGGCTGGGCCACGCCGCTCTTTACCGCGCTCATCGCGTATGCGTTCTTCGGCCTCGACCGGCTCTCGGAGGAACTCGCAGGGCCCTTCGGCACCGAGGCGAACGACCTCGCCCTCGACAGCCTGTGCCGGACCTGCGAAATCTCCGTCCTCGAAGCTCTTGGCGATCCGGTGCCCCCTCCGCTCGCCCCGCGAGGCTACTACCTCTCCTGACTGACGCAGGCGCGGCTGCGGCTCAGGTCTTCTCCACCGGCTTCGAGCGCATCCGCGCCACGGTCTCGCGCTCGGCCCGCTTCAGGCGGACCGGCGGCAGCTCGCGATCCATCAGCGCCATGTCGTCGAGCACCATGTCGCCCATGCGCGTCAGCGCCGAGGTGAGCGCGCCCGCCCGGTGAGCCGAGCGCAGGAAGCCCGGCAGCGTGCGGACCGGGTGATCGAGCGGCAGCGGCTCTTGCGGGTAGACGTCGCTCGCCGCGACGATGTGGCCCGAGGCGACGGCCGCCATCAGCGCGTCGAAGTCGACGACCCCGGCCCGGCTCAGCAGGATGAAGGCCGCACCGGGCCGCATCCGCGCGAAGGCATCAGCGCCGAGGAAGCCCTCGTTCTCTGACGTGACCGAGGCGACGACAAAGACGAAATCGCTCTCCGTGAGGACGCTGTCGAGCGACGCGGGCTCGGCACCGGCCTCGGCGATCACCGCATCGGGCAGCCACGGGTCAAACACCCGGAGGCGCGGCAGGAACGGCGCCAGCAGGCGATGCAACGCCCGGCCGAGATCACCGTAGCCGACGAGGCCGATGTCCGCCCCGAGCAGCAGGCGCGACGAGCGCGCGCCGTCGAGCCCCCATTCCTCGCGCCCCTCGCGGAAGGCCAGATCGGCGTCGACGATCTGGCGCGCGAGCGCGAGGGCGAAGCCGAGGCCGATCTCGGCCACCGGCTGGGCGAAGACCTGCCCGGTGGTCAGCACGTGAATGCCGCGCTCGAAGAGCGGCGCGTAAGGCATGTTCTGGAAGAGGTTGCTCTCGACGTTGAGGATCGCGCGGAGGTTTGTCATCGCCGCGATGGCCGCGTCGTCGAGCGGCGGCTGGCCGAGGATGTAACGCGCCTCCGCCAGCGTCTCGCGTGGCAGCGAGGCGACCGAGGCTGCGTCGGTCTCGTGGAGCCGGTAACGCTCGCGCAGCGTCGCGAGAGCCTCAGGCGTGAAGATCTGCCCGAGCTCACGCGGCTCGGGGGCGGTGAGAACGAGCGGCTTCGTCATGGGGGCGTCCTTCACGCGACGGGGCGTCCGTCGGCGGTCATGCCGGTGATGATCTCTTCCACGGCTTCCACGGTGGTCTCCTTTGGGTCGATGTCGTCGGCGACCTTCCGGCCCCGGCGCATGACGACGATTCGGTCGACCACCTGAAACACGTGGTGGATGTTGTGCGCAATGAAGATGCAGGAGTGCCCCGACGCCCGCGCGCTCCGCACGAAGTTCAGCACCCCTTGCGTCTCGGCGACGCCGAGGTTGTTCGTCGGCTCGTCGAGGATGATGAGATCGTTCGCGAAGTGCATGGCCCGCGCGATGGCGACTGCCTGGCGCTCGCCGCCCGACAGCGAGCTGATCGGCGTGTCGGGGGGAATGTCCTTCTCGATGCCGACCCGGCGCAGCAGGCCGTTCGCCGCCGCGTGCATCGCCTCGAAGTCGAGGCTGCCGAACGGGCCTTTCGTCGGCTCGCGGCCGAGGAAGAGGTTGCGGGCGATCGAAAGCTGCGGGACCAGCGAGGAGTCCTGATAGATCGTCTCGATGCCGCAGGCGATGGCGTCCGTGGTCGAGCGGATCTCCACCGGCTTGCCCCGGAGACGGATCGTCCCGCTGGTGATCGGCACGGCACCGGAAAGCACCTTGATGAGCGTGGATTTCCCCGCGCCGTTGTCGCCGAGCAGCCCGACGATCTCGCGCTCGCCCACGCGAAAATCCACGCCGTCGAGCGCCACGACGTTGCCGTACTGCTTGCGGATCGCCTCCATGCGGATGAGGTCGGTCATCTCACACCCCCGCGTTGTGACGGCGTTCGAGCCACGAATGCAGCGCCATCATGCCGAGGATGATCGCGCCCACGAAGATGTTGTAGGCAAGCCCCGGCACGCCGATGAGCACGATGCCGTTGCGCATGACCCGCAGGATCAGCGTGCCGATGACGGTACCGAGGATCGTGCCGCGCCCCCCTGTCAGCACGGTGCCGCCGATCACCACCATGGCGATGACCTCGAGCTCGTAGCCGGTGCCGCTGTTCGGGTTCGCCGCTGAGGTGCGGATCGAGGAGATCATGCCGGCGAACGCGGCGCAGGAGGCAGTCAGCATGAAGAGCGCGACCTTTACCCGCCCGACCTTCACGCCACGGGCGCGCGCGGCGAGGGGATTGCCGCCCGCCGCCTGAATCCAGTTCCCGGCCTTGGTGCGGTTCAGGACGTAGCCGAGGATCGCGGCGAGGCCGATGAACCAGAAGAGCGAGGCATAGATGCGGAACGGCCCGACGTAGAAGTCGCCGACGAGGATCGTCGCGAGCCAGGTGCCCTCGGCGCTCCACGTCCGTTGCGGGAAGCCATCGGTGATGTAGAGCGAGGTGCCGCGCACCACGAGCAGCATGCCGAGCGTCACGAGGAACGACGGGATCTTCAGCCGCGTGACGAAAAGGCCGCTGAAGAGCCCGATGGCGGCCGCGACCAGCATCGCCACGAGAAACGCCGCGCCGAACGGCAGGATATTGGCGTTGAACAGGGTCCACATCAGGACCGGCGCGAAGCCGAACATCGAGCCGACCGACAGGTCGAACTCGCCCGAGGTCATGAGCAGCGTCATGGCGAGCGCGATGATGCCGAGCTCCACCGTGAAGGTGAGGGTGTTCGAGATGTTGAGCGGCGAGAGAAACGTCGGGTTGATCGCGGTAAAGAGCGCGATCTCGACGAGGAGCAGCGCCAGCGGACCGAACTCCGGCATGGCGATGAGACGTTCGAGGGGGGTCCGGGTGGTCATGCTGCTCCCTGGCCGAGAGTGAGGCCGTGGCGGGTCCGCCAGTCCTCGAGGTTTGCGACGCTGGCGTCAGGCTCGGCCACGGCGACGTAGGTGTCGGGCCGGATCAGGTAGGCAGCATCCCGGGCGAGACCGGCCTCTGCCTCCGCCGCGCCGAAGTCGAAGCGATGGAGCGCGATGCCCTGCGTGCGGCACCACGCTTCGAGGTCCGGGCGGGGCGCGCCGTAGACGTGCACCTGCCAGACCATGGCGGAAAGCGGGGCGTGGTTGTCCACGGTCGCGACAAAGGGCAGCCGGTCGCCGCCCCGGACGTCGCCGGCGCGGCCCTGGCTCATCGGCCCCTCGGAGTAGCTGACGAGCGTCTGCGACAGGACGCGGAACATGAACTGCCGCGCCGCCTCGAGGCGGTAGACGACCGGCGCGAAGAGCGGCGCGATGCGGAGCCGCACGAAGTCGGCGAACCCGCCCTCGGCGGTGGCGAGGGTGAAGACCCGGTCGGTGGTCGCGACCAGCCGCTCGGCGAAGGGCCGCCGCTCCGCCTGATAGCTGTCGAGCAGCGCGTCGGGCGCGCGCCCCGCCTGCACCGCCGCGAGCTTCCAGGCGAGGTTGATGGCGTCGCCGATGCCGGTGTTCATCCCCTGCCCGCCCGCCGGGCTGTGGATGTGCGCGGCGTCCCCGAGCAGGAACGCCCGGCCCCTCCGGTAGCGATCGGTGACGCGGTGATGCACCCGGTAGGTCGAGAACCAGTTCACCCGCTCCACCTCGAGCCCGATGTCGGTCATCGCCCGGTGGCTGACGTCCTCGAAGCGGCAGGCCTTTCCGGCCTCGTCGACGTCATCGGCTTCCTCGACGGCCCCGATGAGCCGGCCGCGCCCGTCCTTGTCGTAGCCGATCCATGCGACGAAGTCGGCACGGTCGAGCGCGACGCTGACCTCGCCGGTCGCCGCAGCGCCCCGCGCCTGGACGTCGGCGACATAGAAGACCTTGGAGTAGGTCCCGCCGGGAAAGCCCGCGGCGATCTGGTGGCGCACCACCGATCGCGCGCCGTCGCAGCCGGCGATCCACGCGGCTTCCGCGCGGATTTCCTCGCCCTGCGGACCACGCAGCCGGGCGGCCACATGGTCGTCGCGCTCCTCGAAGTCCAGAAGCTCCGTCCGCCGCTCGACCTCGACACCGAGCCCGGCCAGCCGTTCGATCAGAAACCGCTCGTGGCGGTCCTGCGGGTACACGAGGAGAAACGGATAGGGGGTGATGCCGGCCCCCGCCTCGCCGAACGCGATTCGCGCCCGACGGCGGCCACCGACCCAAAGGTTGAAAGCGGGATTCGGAAACCCTGCCGCGACGACCGCGTCTGCGAGATCAAGCTGGCGGTAGAGTTCGAGGGTCCGCGCCTGTACGGCCATCGCCCGCGATTCGGTGCCGGGACCGGCCGCGGCATCGACGATCCGCACCGCCATACCCTGCCGGGTCAGCCAGAGCGCCAGGACCAGTCCTGTCGGGCCGGCACCCACGATCAACACGTCGGGTCGTATGGCGCACCTGCTTCAGTTGACGGGGCCGGGGCCGCGAAAGCGCGAACCCGGCCCGATTGCTATTTCCCCGAGAGGATGTCGTCGTAGATCTGCGCGGCCTGCTTGTCGTAGAGCGCGCCGGTGATGACATTGAAGCCGGCCGGAACCCCGCCCGCCTCCATCGCGGCGAGCGACAGCGCCACGTAGGAGGTCGCCTGCGGGTCCTGCCACTGGGCGGCGTTCACGTAGCCCTCCAGCACCTCCTGGGTGGTGTCGAGCGAGTTGCCCCAGCCCACCACCGGAATGTCGCCCGGCTTCACGCCCACCTGGTCGAACACCCGCTTGATCGAGCCGGTGACGAGATCGCCAAGGCCGATGATCGCCTTCACCTTCTCACGATTCGCCGTCAGGTAGTCCGACATCCGGGTGATGATTTCGGCCTGATCAAGGGTCGCGTCGGTCACTTCCCAGGTGATCCCGAGCGGCTCGAACACCGACCTGATCCCCTCTTCCTCCTGCACGCCGTAGGTGGCGCCGGGGACCTCGACGGGCATCCAGACGAAATCACCCTGCTTCACGAGGCCGTTGTCGACGAGATACTGCGCCCAGGACGCGCCGAAGACCACGTTGTCGCCGCCAACGTAGGCGTCGAAGCTCGCCGTCGGGTCGGGGGTGTTGAAGTTGATGATCGGGATCTCGGCCGCGTTCGCTTCCTTCGCCACCTCGACGAGGCTGCCCGGATCGGGGCTCGTGGTGACGATCCCGTCGGCCTTGGCTGCGATCGCGGCGCGCAGGGCCTCCTGATGGGAGGCGACGTCGCCGTTGTGGAACGAGGTGTTCACCGTATTGCCGGTGTCCTGCGCCCACTGCTCGGCGCCCTGCAGGAAGTAGGTCCAGACCGGATCAGCCGGCGAGCCGTGCGAAATCCAGTAGTAGGTCTTGGCTTGCACCGCGGTGGCCGCGAGGCCAAGCACCATGGCGCCGGCAAGGAGCGCCCGCGTGATCCGTCTCATCCTGTCCTCCCTGGAATGCGGACGGCACGCGGCACCGGCCGTTCCTCGCACGACAGCGCGATGCAGCGGCACGAAGGCTCGCGATGGTCCATTGGTTCGTCCTCCCTGCGCCGGACATTGCCGGCGCGCCCCCACGTCCCGCGGGTGGCGCTGACAGGCAGGATTGAAGGACCTGGCCGCGGTAACTGTCAAGACGGACGGCGCGCGTCCGCCTCAGCCAGCCGACTCAGCTGGGCAGTGGCATGCGACAGAAGTCGAGGATCCGATGGGAGAGGGCGCGGGTATCCCCGCGAAGAATCCACTCGGACGATATCCCGAGCTCCTCATCGAGCGTCGAAAGGTCCTCGGCGCTGAGGTTACCGTCCCTTGCCCGTTTGCGCATGACGTGGAGCGAGAGATCAAACACACGCTCGACAAGACGCAATCGGTCCCGGATCCCAGTTCTGCCTTCCTGAGTCAGAAGCAAAGCTTCGGCAAACAGACAGACAAGCTGCCGTTGGTTCGCCCCAAGCCCCGCCATTAGCTCTCCAAGCTCGGCAATACTCACAACGGATCACCAATGAAAGTCGGAATAGCCCCCTGCCGTGACAGTCTTTCAACTACCGTAGACAAGTGCAGGCCAGACGATATCAGACCGCTCCGTTGTTTCAGCCCCCAAAGACGCTATAATTCCTATTTGCCGACTTAGGCAGATCTGGCCGACTAAACCGATTCCGCCGAGAGGCCGGTAAGGGCACGGGCGAACTCATCCGGATCGAATGGCTGCAGGTCATCGATGCTTTCGCCCACACCGATCGCATGGATCGGGAGACCAAAACGGTCGGCGAGCGCGACGAGCACGCCGCCCTTGGCAGTGCCGTCGAGCTTGGTCATGACCAGCCCCGTCACGTCAGCAATGCGTCGGAAAATATCCACTTGTGACAACGCGTTCTGACCCGTTGTTGCGTCAAGGACCAGCAGGGTGTTGTGCGGTGCTTCGGGATCGCGCTTGCGGATCACCCGGACGATCTTGGCAAGTTCCTGCATCAGATCGTCGCGATTCTGTAGCCGTCCGGCCGTATCGATAAGGAGGAGATCGGCTCCTTTCGCCTCGGCGTGAGCGAGGGCATCGAACGCGAGACTCGCCGGGTCCGAGCCCTGTGCGGCGGTCATCACCGGCACCCCGGCACGCTGTCCCCAGACCTGAAGCTGCTCGACAGCCGCCGCGCGAAACGTATCACCGGCGGCAATCACCACTGACTTTCCCGCCGCTCTGAACTGACTCGCGAGCTTGCCGATCGTCGTCGTCTTGCCCGACCCGTTCACGCCGACGACGAGCACAACCTGCGGCCGCTTCGGATAGATCGGCATCGGCCGGGCGACCGGCTCGAGGATGCGGGCGATCTCGCCGGCAAGGAGTTCGCGGACCTCCGTCGCGCCGACGCGGCGGCCAAACCTGCCCTCGGCCATGCGCGCGGCGACCTTGAGCGAGGTGTCGACGCCCATGTCGGCCTGGATCAGCAGTTCCTCGAGGCTTTCGAGCATCTCGTCGTCGAGCACGCGCCCCCGCTCCTGTCCAAGCAGGCGCCCGACGAGGCCGCCGCGCGCAGGCGCCGGAACGGACGCCCCGGAGGGCGCGCGGTCCGGGGCTGGCGGAGAGGCTGGCGGAGAGGCTGGCGCAGGGGCCCGCACGGGGGCTGGCACAGAGGACGGGTCAGGTGTTGGCGCCGAAGTCGGGGCCGGGTCGGCGGTCGGCGACTCCTCGGGAGCCGGCGCCTCGTCGATGATCGCGTCGATGCCGTCCCCAAGCTTCGAGGAAGACTTGAACAGCCGATCCTTGAGCTTCTGGAAGAATGCCATCTCGATCTCCGTGCCAGGGCGCCCTTCCCCTAGCCGGCGGAAGGCGCGGATGCAAACCTCGAGCGGACGATCCGGGCAGAGCCGGATCGTCCGCTCGAGGCCATCGAATTTTCACAATAGCTTAAGCTTAGCCATCTCGCGCTAGCGCGGTCGGACCTTCGGGCGCGCGGCCTCGGACTCCCGCGCGGCGGCCGGCTTCTCGTCACGGAAGATGGCCCACGCGGCCATGAAGAGCGCCGCGATCAGCGGGCCGATGACGAAGCCGTTGATCCCGAAGATCGAGATGCCGCCAAGCGTCGAGACCAGAATCACGTAGTCCGGCATCTTGGTGTCGGCACCGACCAGCTTCGGCCGGAGCAGGTTGTCCACGAGCCCGATGACGCCGACGCCGATCACGACGAGGATCACACCCTTGCCGACTTCACCAGTGGCAAAGAGGTAGATCGCCGCCGGCAGCCAGACCAGCGCCGATCCCACGGCGGGCAGCAGCGACAGGAAGATCATCATTGCCCCCCAGAGGAGCGCGCCCTCGATCCCGAGCAACCAGAAGGCGATACCGCCGATCGTGCCCTGGATGACGGCGATCGCGATGTTGCCCTTGACGGTGGCACGGACCACGGCGGCGAACTTCTGGATGAGCGCGCGGTTCTTCGCGTCGCTCATCGGCATGCAGGCGAGGATGGCCCGCCCGATGGCCCGCCCATCCCGGAACAGGAAGAAGAGCACGTAGAGCATGACGCCGATGCTTGCGATGAAACGCAGCGTGTTCGAGCCGAATGTGACGGCGCGGGTGGCGATGAACTGGCTGACCTGCTTCGCCGCTTCAACGAGCCGGTCGCGCAGGGCATCGAAGTTGTTCAGGTTGAACCGGTCGAGAATGCGCTCGAGCCACGCCGGCATGGCGGCGTGGAGGTCCTGGAGCACCTGCCCCGGATCGTACTGATTCTGCTGGATGCGCGCGACCATCGCGGCGCCTTCGCTGACCAGAGCGCCGAGGATGAGGCTCATGGGGATGATCGCGATGACGATGCAGACGAGGATACTGAGGAGCGCCGCACTGTTGCTGCGCGCACCAAAGCGGCGCTCGAACCGGCGCTGGAGCGGATTGAAGACGATCGCGAGGATCACCGCCCAGAAGACCGCGCCGTAGAACGGCACGAGCAGCCAGAAGAATGCGACGGAGACAAGCGCCAGAAGGAGCAGGAACGCCTTGTGCTGCAGCTCTGTCTCCACGTGCCCCCCCGGCCTGTGCGATATGCACTGGTCGCAAGGGTACCCGGGCGGCGCGGGCAGTGGCAAGACGTGGCCGACCGCGTCACGCAAGCTTCGTCAGGCCGGACCCGGATCCTTGTCGAGCAGGCGGACGGCCCCCGCCTTGACCTGCGCCTGGATCGCCTTGGTGATCTCTATCTGCGCCAGCTCGCCCTCCTTGCGGGGGACATCGCGGAGCGCGCCGAGGTCCTCGACGTAGCGCTCGGAGAGCCGGCGCGGCAGGTTGTCGAGGATGAAGCCAACGGCGGGGCTGCCAAGGGACAGACCATGCTTCATCGCCTTCAGCAGCGTTTCCTCGGGGATGTCGCGTATCACGCCGGCGACGTCGCGGCTCGCGATGCGCAGCGCAATGTCGTCGAAGGTGAACATGATCCGCTGCACATCCTG
The DNA here is from genome assembly GCF_014201905.1 of Amaricoccus macauensis. Classification (GTDB taxonomy): domain Bacteria; phylum Pseudomonadota; class Alphaproteobacteria; order Rhodobacterales; family Rhodobacteraceae; genus Amaricoccus; species Amaricoccus macauensis. Next base: position 763,645 of record NZ_JACHFM010000001.1, read on the forward strand.
GGCGAGGAAGGCGTCCTGCGCCTCGAGGAAGTTCAGGAAGCCCTCGCGGACCTCGGTCGAGATGTTGTTCATCAGGCTCGCGATCATGTCGGCCGGGCGGCGCTTCGAGAGGTTGCGCTGCAGGACCGAGAGGAAGTCGCCGTCGATCGCGCCCTTTATCGCGGCGGCGACCGGGGCGTCGAGGGTCGGCACGCGCGAGAGGCGCAGCACGACCGCCTGGGCGAAGCCGCGGTCGAGGCGTTCGAGAACGCCCGCCGCCACCTCCGGGCGCAATTCGGAGAGGACGACCGCGGCGGTCTGCGGATGCTCCGCCTGAAGGAAGGTGGCGATCGGCGGCGCGGGGGTCTGGTTCATCTGCTCCCAGACCGAGCGGCCGTCGGCCTTGCGGCGACCGTCGAGCAGGCGCTGCACCTCGTCTTCGTCATCGACGACGGCGGAGAGGAGGCGTCGGGCGGCCTGCGCGCCGCCGGAAAGCTCGGGGCCGGTGGTGAGCAGGTCGAGGAACTCCATGATGACCGCGTCGAGCACGTCCTGCGGCACGCGGCCGAGGCCGCCGATCGCCCTGGCGAAGCGGACCATCTCTGGCTCGGAGAGCGAGCGGAGGATGCCGCTGGCGAGTTCGGGGCCGATGGCGGTCAGGATCACCGCCGCCTTCTCGATCGGCGAGGGCATCGCCTCCGGGCGAATCGTCGGGGCGGGCGGCAGTCTGGTCAGATCGGCCGGGCGGGGGCGGGCGGGGACGAGGGAGGACTCGCTCATGGGGTGTAGCTCCGAACCAGTGCCCCGGCGAGCAGGCTCCAGCCGTCGGCGATCACGAAGAAGGCGAGCTTGAAGGGCAGCGACACGAGGGAGGGGGGCACCATCATCATGCCCATGGACATGAGGACGGCGGCGATGACGAGGTCGATGACGAGGAACGGCAGGAAGATCAGGAAACCGACCTCGAAGCCGCGGCGGATCTCGGAGAGAAGGAATGCGGGCACGAGGACGGAGAGAGGGGCGCCGTCGGCGGTTGCGGCCGGGCGGGCGGGGGCGGCGTCTTCGAGAAGTCGGACGGTCTCGGGATCGACACGGGCAGCCATGAAATCGCGGAACGGCGCCATGATGGGGATGAACGCCTCTTCGGGCGTGATCTCGCCGGCCGCCATGGGGGCGATGCCATCGTCCCACGCCTGATCGAAGACCGGCTCCATGACGAACCACGTGAGGAAGAGGGCGAGGCTCACGATCATCATGTTCGGGGGCGCCTGCTGGACGCCGATCGCCTGACGAAGGATCGAGAGCACCGTCACCATGAAGGGGAAGCAGGTGACCATGATCGCGAGGCCGGGCGCGAGGGAGAGCAGGGTGAGGAGGAGGAAAAGCTGGACGGTGCGCAGGCTGAATGACTGGCCGTTGCCCATGTCGATCTGGATTTGCTGGGCTGCGGCGGGCAAGGCCGTCAGGAGAAGCACCGCGGCAAGGCTGACGAGAAGGCCGGCGGACAGGCGCCGCGGAAGCTGCGCGTACCACTTAACATGCTGACATGAATTGATATTATTCCCGGCGCTAACCGGATCGCAACCTCGGTTGACTGCGCCGGTGAGCAAGGACGGGCCGCAGGACAGGCCGTCCGCCCGCCCCGGGTGCGTCTCAGATGTCATTCGAGAAGTCGGCGACCTCGGTCAGCCGCACGCCGAGGCGGCCTGAGTCGTCGCCGAGTTCCTGAAGCTCGCCGCGCGCGATCAGGCGGTCGCCGATGTAGAGCTCGACCGGATCGTCGATGCTCGAATCAAGGGTGAGGACCGAGTCGCGGCGAAGTTCCACCAGTTCGCTTACGAGGGGGCGGGCCTTGCCGACGGAGATCGTCACCTCGATCGGCACGCCGAGAAAGGCGCCGGTTCGCGCCTTCGGGCCGGCGCGTTCCGGGCTCGGGCCAACGGTCGGGTCGGTGTCGGGCATCTCACTGCCTCGCGCCTCATGGGCTGGCGCCGCGGTACCCTGCCCGGTGTCATCCATGCGATCGTTCATCGGTTTCCCCGTAGGTTGTGTTGGCGCGAAGGTGGTCGAGGACGCAGGCGCAAACCTGTTCGGCGCAGGCGTCGAGATCGAGGTAGTCGAAGCCATGTTCCCAGAAGACCTGCGCCTCGCGCGGCAGGAGTTCGGGCGCCGCCTCGATCACCGCGGCGATGCCGCGCGCCTCAAGCCGGTCCCCGAGCGGGTCGACCATCTCCGGCGCACAACGGATGCGCGGGCGGGCCTGCGGTGCGGCGGCGATGGCGCGCTCCACCGCGCGGGCTACCTCTGCCCCGAGACCAGCCTCGGCGAGCGCCGGCGTCACTGCCCGGACCATCGCCTCCAGCACCGGCGCGAGGCTCGCCGCCGCGTGCCAGCGCGCCGCCTCGTTGGAGAGACGGGCATCCTGCAACGCCTCGACGAGTTCGCTGGTCAGGCGGTCATCCTCGGCGAGCATCGCCTCGGTGGCCGCCGCCTGTCCGGCCATGTAGCCCTCGGCGTAGCCGGCCTCGCGCGCCGCCGCGAGCCGCCGTTCGAGGACGTCGGTGCGTGGCGGCGGCAGCGTGGCGACGCCGGGCGCGAAGGTCTCGAGACGATAGGCGCTCATGACCGGGCGGGCTCGCGGCGCAGGTCGGCACGGGTGTCGGGCGCCTCGATCCAGGCACGGATCACCGCGGCGCTGTCCTCGGAGCGGCTGGCGATCACCTCGCGCAGGCGGTCGATCCGGGTGACCGAATGGGCGGCGAGGTCGATGATGTCATCCTGCGGCCGCGGCAACTCGGGTATCGCATCCCGGCCGCCGAGCTGGGCCATCTCCAGAACCGGCTGGCGGCTCAGCATCGGACGGAACACGAAGAAGACAAGCGCGAGGACGATGGCCGCGAGAACCGCGAGCTGCGCGAGGCGCCCGCCCCAGATGTCGAGGAAGCCCGCCCGCTCGGCGAGCGCCCCCTGCTCCGGTGTCGCCATGAACTGAAGCGAGGAGATCGTGACCGTGTCACCGCGCGCCGCGTCGAAGCCGATGGCGGACTGCACGAGCTGCTTCAGGGTGTCGAGTTCGTCCTGCGGCCGGGGCGTCCAGCTTTCGGTGCCGTCGGCGCCGGGCGTGGTCAGCCCGTCGACCATCACCGCGACGGAGAGGCGCTTGACCGCGCCGGGGTGGATCACCCGCTCGCGTTTCGTCTCGGACACGTCGAAGTTCTGGCGCTCGCGGTTGGTGGAGGCATTGCGGTTGTTCTCGCCCGTGCTGCCCCTGACGTCGCCATCGGGCAGGTTGCTCGCGACGGTGACGCTCGGCGTGTTGCCGGTCGCGTTGTCCGTCGAGGATTCGGTTTCCGAGCTGATCGGCACGCGGCTGTCCGGGTCGATCAGGCGTTCGCTGATGGTCTGCGCCTCGGTGTCGGCATCGACGTTCACCTCGACGATGGCGCGGCCGTGGCCCACGCGCGCCTCGAGCAGGCGCTCGACGTTGGCCCGGAGCTTCTCCGCCCGGTCGAGCGGCCCGCCGGGGCCGCTGCCGAGGGGGTCGTCCTTGCCGGCGAGCACGACGCCTTTCGCCGCGTCGATGACGGCGACCGACTCGGGCGAAATCCCGGCGACGGCGGAGGAGACAAGGTAGCGGATCGCCTCGGCCTGGCCGCGATCGAGCTCGCCGCGCGCCATGGTGACGGTGACGGAGGCCGAGCCCGCCGGCGTGCGGGAGAACGGCTGCGACACGGGATTTGCGAGATGGACGCGGGCCGCGCGGACGTTCGGCGAGCCGGTGATCGTGCGGGCGAGCTCGCCTTCACGCGCACGCCAGTAGGCGGCGTCGAACATCTGGCTGGTGGTGGCGAATCCCGAGAGGGTGTCGAGTATCTCGTAGCCGGCCGGGCCGCCCGCCGGCAGGCCCCGGGCGGCCAGCGCCATGCGGATCCGGTCGCGCGCGGCGCTCTCCACCAGAATCGACGTGCCGTCGACCTGATATCCGACGCCCTGCGCCTCGAGCTCGGCCACGACCTCGCCCGCCGCGGCGGCGTCGAGGCCGGAATAGAGCATGGCAAAGCTCGGCTCGGTGGCGATGCGGGTGACGCCGAAGATCGCCGCGACCACGGCGAGGGCGGCGAGGCCCGCAATGAGACGCCGGCGGGTGTCGAGCCCGTCCCAGAACGCCCGGATCTGATTCAAGGCCGTCGACCTCCTCGCCCGGCCCCGTCCTGGAGCCGGCTTCAATTCGCAGGGAGTGTCGGTTCACGAGGTTTAAGATTCGGTTTCCCCGACCGGCGCCGGGTGAGAAAGCCGCGCGCGCCGCCGGTCGGGACCACTGCCTCGCTTAATGATTGATTAGGTGAACGCGGTTTAACTCTGCCCGGAATTTACCGTTTTAACAGTTGGGGTTGTCTCATGTCCGAGACCGTTGTCAGCGACGCTGAGCCGTCCGTGCCGCCGAAGCGCCGGCTCGGCCTCATCCTCGGGGTCGTGGGAGCGGTCGTGCTCGGCGGCGGCGGCTTTTATGGCGCGCGGTCGGGGATGATCGACCCCGGCGCGCTTTTCGGCGGCGGCGAGCCGGGGCGCCCGGAGGCATCGGCGCGGCTCGCCGCGGATTTCGTGCCGATCGGGCCGATTCTCGTCTCGCTCGGACCGGGCGGGCGGGCCAAGCATCTGCGCTTCAGCGGCCAGCTCGACGTGGCGCGCGAGCACGCGGCCGAGGTGCAGGCGCAGGTGCCGCGCGTCACCGATGCGCTCAACACCTACCTGCGCGCCGTCGAGGTGCGCGATCTGGAGGATCCGGCCGCGCTCACCCGTCTCCGAGCGCAGATGCTGCGGCGGGCGCAGACAGTGACCGGCGGCGGGCAGGTACGTGATCTGCTCGTGACCGAATTCGTCCTGAACTGAGGGGCCGACCGATGGACTTCCTGATGAACGGGCTGCTCCTTGCGGCCACCTGCTTTGCGGGCACCTATTGCTGGGTACTCGCCCGACGCGTGCGCGCCCTGAAGTCGCTGGAGGGCGGCCTCGGCGGCGCGATCGTGACGCTGACCCGTCAGGTGGAGCTGGCGCGCACCACGCTCGAAGAGGCGCGAAGCTCGTCGGGCGACACCAAGGCCGAGCTTGGGAAGATGGTCGAGCGGGCCGACATGGCGGCGAACCAGCTGCGTCTGCTGATCTCGGCGGCGCCGCACGCCGCCCCTGCGCCGGCGCGCGTGTCCGACACGGCACCGCCGCCCGAGGCGAAGGCTGCCGGGTCGCGCGGCGTTCGGAGCGAGCCGACGATCACCGCCCGTGGACCGGCGGCGGCGCAGGTGCGCCGCGCGCCGCGACCGCGAGCGGTGGTCCCGACGATGGGCGTGGTGGCGGATCATGTGCCCCGACCCGAAGCCGAAGCCGCGGCCGGGCCGCAGGCGGTGTCGATGGCGATTCCGGCGCTCGACCGGCTGGTGGCGGGGCCACTCGTCCGGTCGCAGGAACCCGTGGACTCCGGTCACGCGGCCGCGCGGCCTCTCGCCGAGGTGCCAAAGCCACGCGCGCTCGCGCCGGTTGAAAACCCGCTCCGCCGCACTCGCGCTGTCGCGGCAAAGCCTGCGCCGGCCGCGGCGGAGGGCGAGGACGCCCTGCTTCAGGCGCTGAGCGTGCTTGCGGGGGGCCGCTGACGCCATGATGGCCAGACCTTCCGGACCGGCGCTGGGCGGCATCGGGCTCATCGTGCTCTGCTTCGCCGCGTCAGCGGTGCTGCGCGCCGGTGATGCCGGCTGGGCCTGGGCCGAGGAAGCGGCGCACACGGTCGGCGCGCCCGCCGCGCCGCCCCCCGACAAGGACGCGCTCCTCGCGACGATCCGCGACCGCGAGGCGCAGCTCGACGCCGAGGAGAAGCGCCTCGCCGATCGCCGGCAGACGCTCGGCGTCGCCGAAGCGAAGCTCGCGGAGCAGCTCGCGGCCTTCGGGAAGGCGCAGGCGAATCTCGAGAAGACCCTCGCGCTGGCAGACGGGGCGGCGGAGAAGGACCTGTCGCGGATGACCACGGTCTACGAGAACATGAAGCCGGCGGACGCCGCGAAGATCTTCGAGAAGATGGACGTGAAGTTCGCGGCCGGCCTGCTGGCACGGATGCGGCCGGACACCGCCGCGCAGGTCCTGACCGGCATGAGCCCGGAAGCGGCCTACGCGGTCACCGTGACGATCGCGAGCCGCAACGCCCGGGTGCCGACGCAGTAGCCGCGCGCCGGCACCGACCGAAGCCATTTCTTAAACCTCTCCCCGCTAAGACCGCTCGCAGAGACTGGCTTCGCGGCAACGCTTTTCCCCGAGACGCAGGTAGCAAGCATGTTCGGTATCGTCGGCATCGTCGTGGTCTTTGCCATGGTCTTCGGCGGCTACATGCTGGCCGGCGGCAATCTCGAGATCATCCTGCACTCCGCGCCGCACGAGCTCCTCATCATCTTCGGCGCGGCGGTCGGCGCCTTTCTCATCGGCAACAGCAAGCACGGCATCGTCAGCACGCTGCGTGACATCGCCAAGGTGTTCCGGGGGCCGCACTGGAAGCCAGGCGACTTCCAGGACCTGCTCTGCCTCATGTACCAGCTGATCCGCGTCGCCCGTGCCAACCCGGTCGAGCTCGACCAGCACATCGAGAACCCCTCCGCGTCGGCTATCTTCACCGCCTACCCGAGGATCCTCGCCGACCGGGAGGCCGTGGCGCTGATCTGCGACACGCTGCGCTCGGCGTCGATGAACTACGACGACCCGCATCAGGTCGAGGAAGTGCTCTCGAAGCGCATCGAGAAGCATTACGCCGAGGCGCAGCACTCGTCGCACGCGCTGCAGATCATGGCCGACGGGCTGCCCGCACTCGGGATCGTCGCGGCGGTGCTCGGCGTCATCAAGACGATGGCCTCCATCGACCAGCCGCCGGAAATCCTCGGCAAGATGATCGGCGGCGCGCTGGTCGGCACCTTCATGGGGGTGTTTCTCGCCTATGGCCTCGTCGCGCCGTTCGGGACGCGGGTGCGCGCCGTGGTGGACGAGGACGAGAATTTCTACCGGCTGATCCAGGAGGTCATGGTCGCGGCGCTCCACAAGCACCCGCCGAAGGTCTGCGTGGAAGTCGGGCGGCAGAACACCCCGGCGAATCTGCGGCCGACCTACAATGACCTCGAGGACGCCCTGAAGGCCTCGACGCCCGGTCTCGCCGCCTGATGCGCGCCCCGTTCCTGAGCATCGTGGCGCTGACCGCGGCCCTGCCGGCACTGGCCGCGGAGGGCGGGCCGATCCGTGGCGGCGAGCATGACGGCTTCACCCGGATCGTGCTCGAGGTCGAGCCCGCGACCGAATGGTCGCTCGAAAGCCGCGACGGCCGCGCCGTCGTGACGTTTCCCGGGCGCAGCATCGGCTTCACCACCGACGGCGCCTTCGACCGGATTCCCCGGAGCCGCGTCACCGCGATCGACGTCGGGACCGCGCGCGGCGGCGGCATGGTCGCGTTGACGCTCGGCTGCGACTGCCGGGTCTCGACCTCGTTCGTCGGCGCCCGCTTCCTCGCGATCGACATCACCGACCGGGTCGAACCGACGCCAACCGGGAAAGCCGCACCGGACGAAGCTCTCCCCATCGGCGAGGCGAAGACGCTCGCCGATGTCGAGCACGCGCTGGTGCGCCAGATCACCCGCGCCGCCAATCAGGGGATCGTCCGCTACTCGGACGACGCGCGCCCCAAGGCTCCCGAGCGCCCGGAGAGCAGCGCCAATCCCGGCCGGCCGCTGGCCCGGCCCGGACCGACGCGCGGCACGGACGATCGGCTCTCCCGCACGTCCCTGCCGCCCTCGGGCGAGGCACAACTCACGATTGCCGATCTGTTGCGGCACGAGCAGGTCTCGGCCAGCACCGTCTTCGACCGCGACAGCCGGCAGGCGCGCCAGCGCCCCCCCGTGAAGCCGGTGCCCGGCGTCTGCCTCGCCGACCGCGCGCTCGATGTTACCCGCTGGTCTGACGGCACGCCGTTCGCCGAGCAGCTCATCCGGTTTCGCACCCGTCTGCTCGGCGAGTTCGACCAGCCCGACACGGGTGCCGTCGACGGCGCCGCGCGGCTCTATGTCCGGTTCGGTCTCGGCGCCGAGGCCGTGGCCTTGCTTGCGGCCTTCCCCGACGCGCCGATCGCCGACCGGGCAATCCTCGTCGATCTCGCCCGCGCGGTTGACGATGAGCCGGTGGCACCCGCCGGGCCACTCGCTGTCGATGCGGAATGCCCGGGGCTGCACGGGGTCTGGCTCGCCGCCGGCGGCGCGGTGCCGGTCTGGCGGACCGCCGGGGGCTTTGACGCGATGCAGGCAGCGTTCGCCGAGATGCCGACCGAGCTCAGGGGGCTGCTCGCGCCGCGCCTCGTGCGCCGGCTGATCGACGCCGGCCGGATCGACGAGGCACGGTTGATCTATCTGATCGCCACCCGCTCCGGCGAGGCGCCGGGGCCGGGGCTCCAGCTCGCCGAGGCGCGGCTGGCGGCGGCCGAGGGCCGCTCGGCCGAGGCGGTCCGCACCATGGCAAACCTCGCGCGGAGCAACGAGGCCGCGATCTCGGTCGATGCGCTGGCGGACCTCGTGCGGGTGGCGCTCGATGCGCATCTGGCGATCCCGGAGCTGGTCGCAACCGACCTCGCCACGGCGACGCTGGAGTCGCGGGGCTCGGAGCGGGATGCGCGGCTGCGCGGGCTGCTCGCCGAGACGCTGGCGCAGCGCGGCGACCTGACCGGCGCACTCACCGAACTGCGCCGGGCGCGCACGGACCTGCCGTCGCAGGCGGCGGGCTTCGGCTCGCTCGCGGTCCAACTCATCGGTGATGCCGATCCGGCAACCATCGGAGACGCGGTCTATGCCGAGGCCGCGCTCGGGGCCGAGGACCTGATCGCCGCTGCACCTGCCACCGACCCGGCGCGCGCGGCGATTGCCGGCCGGCTCGTGGACCTCGGACTGCCGGACCCGGCGCTTCGCATCATCGCGCCGGGACTCGACGCCGGCCACGAGGCGGCGCGCATCGTCGCGGCCCGGGCCGAGATCGCGCGGGGCGACGGCGCAGCGGCCCGCGCCGCCCTCGGGCCACTCGCGAGCACCGCCGCGATCGAGCTGCGCGCCGAGGCCTATGCCCGATCCGGCGACTACGGCGAGGCGCTCGCGACACTCGATGCAGCCGGGATCGACGCCACGGCGGCGGGCTATGCCTGGGCGTCGGGCGACTGGGCGAAGGCCGAGGGCGCGGCGGACGCCGATCGCGCGGCCATGGCGCGCTACATGGCGGCGCGCGCCGGCGACGCGCCCGCACCGGCGGCGGTGGACGACCCCACCGGGCGCGATCCCGCCGGGCTTGATGCGGGCGCGGCCTTCGCCGCTCCCCTGCCCCCGCTCGAGCGCCCGAGCCTCGGCGCGGCAAGAAGCCTGCTCGCGACCGGCGGGAAGATCGGCGGTTTCGTCGAAAGCGCGATCGCGGAGCCCTGAGCGAGCCTTGCCCTCGGCGGGGGAGTTGCGGCAGGCTCGGCTGCGCGCTTCCGCCGAGTTTTCGAGGACACCGCCCCCCGTGCCCAATCCCACACCCCGCTTCTCGCCCGACGAATACGCCGCCCGCCTTGCCCGGACCCGGGAGGCCATGGCGGCGAAGGGCATCGACTGCCTGATCGTCTCCGATCCGTCCAACATGCACTGGCTGACCGGCTATGACGGCTGGTCCTTCTACGTGCATCAGGCGGTGGTGGTGCCGCCGACCGGCAACCCGGTCTGGTTCGGCCGGGGCATGGATGCGGCCGGCGCGGTGCGCACCGCCTGGCTGCCCGACGCCGACATCATCGGCTACCCGGACGAGTACGTGCAGTCGACCGAGCGCCATCCGATGGACGTGCTCGCCGGGCTCCTGCGGGATCGCGGGCTCGGGCGGCTGCGGATCGGCGTCGAGATGGACAACTACTGGTTCTCGGCCGCGGCCTACGCGGCGCTGGCGCGCGGCTTGCCGGACGCGCGGATGTCGGACGCGACCGGCCTCGTCAACTGGCAGCGCGCGATCAAGAGTCCGGCGGAGATCGACTGCATGCGAAAGGCGGCGCGGATCGTCGAGGCGATGCACGCGCGGATCGCCGAAGTGGCGCGGCCGGGAGTGCGCAAGTGCGACCTCGTGGCCGAGATCCTCGCGACCGGCACGCGCGGCACGGCGGAGTTCGGCGGCGACTATCCTGCGATCGTGCCGATGCTGCCCTCGGGCGCCGACGCGGCCGCGCCGCATCTCACCTGGGACGACAAGCCGATGCGGGCGGGCGAAGGCACGTTCTTCGAGATCTCCGGCTGCTACCAGCGCTACCACTGCCCGCTGTCGCGCACGGTCTTCCTCGGGCGGCCGACGCAGGCGTTCCGCGACGCCGAGGCCGCGACCCTCGAGGGGATGGAGGCGGGTCTCGCCGCCGCGAAGCCCGGCAACGCCTGCGAGGACATCGCCATCACGTTCTTCGCCGTGCTGGCGAAGCACGGCATCGAGAAGGACAGCCGTACGGGCTATTCCATCGGCCTCAGCTACCCGCCGGACTGGGGCGAGCGCACCATGAGCCTGCGCCGCGGCGACCGGACCGAGCTGCGGCCCGGCATGACCTTCCACTTCATGACCGGCCTCTGGCTCGAGACGATGGGACTCGAGATCACCGAGTCGATCCTGATCACCGAGACCGGGGTGGAGTGTCTTTCCTCGGTACCGCGCGCGCTGACGGTGATCGACTGACGCGATCGGCATCGCCCCGCGGGCCGCGCGCGCGCCGGCGCCCCTCGAAGCCGCTTCGCGACGCGCGCCGTTAACTCTCCCGGGAATCGTGGCGTTCCCGGGAAGCTCCCGGCCGGTTACCCTCACGATCAGGGGCGCTCCGGCATTAACCATGATTGCGCCGCGGCGCCTTCGGAGTCCGATCGAGATGATGCTCCCGCCCTCCCCGGTCACGCCGACGATCGATCTCGACACCCGCGGCGACGCACCCGGCGCGCGCCACGGCTTCCTGCGCCTGCCGTGGAGCCGCGACGACAGTGCCTGGGGGTCGGTGATGATCCCGATCGCGGTGCTGAGCGGTGGCGACGGGCCGACGGCACTGCTGACCGGGGCGAACCACGGCGACGAGTACGAGGGGCCGATCGCGCTTTTCGACCTGGCGCGGAGCCTCGACCCGGCGACACTCGCCGGCCGGGTGATCATCGTGCCGACGCTGAACGCGCCGGCGTTCCGGGCGGGCACCCGCACCAGTCCGATCGACCGGGGCAACCTCAACCGGAGCTTCCCCGGGTCACCGACCGGCAGCGTCACCGAGAAGATCGCCGACTACGTCACGCGCGAGCTGCTGCCGCGCGCAGACATCGTGCTCGACTTCCATTCCGGCGGCCGGACGCTCGACTTCATACCGTTCGCCGCCGCACACGTCCTGCCGGACAAGGCGCAGGAGGCGCGGGCGAAGGCGGCAGTGGCGGCGTTCGCGGCGCCCTATTCGGTGCAGATGCTCGAGATCGACAATGTGGGCATGTACGACACCACCGCCGAGGCGGCCGGCAAGACGTTCGTCACCACCGAGCTTGGCGGCGGTGGCACCGCGCGGGCCGAGACCGTGGCGATCGCCCGGCGCGGGGTGAGGAACCTGCTCGCGCACGCGGGTGTGCTGCGCGGCGCGCCGGAGCCGGGCGAGACGCGGTGGCTCGACATGCCGTCGGGCGAGTGCTTCACCTTCGCCGAGGACGACGGGCTGATGGAGCCGGTGGTCGATCTCGGGACGGTGGTCGCCGCGGGGGACGTTGTGGCGCGGATCCATCCGGTGACGCGCACCGGGCTGGCGCCGGTCGAGCTTCGCGCCGGGCTGAGCGGACTGCTCGCGGCCCGGCACTTCCCCGGCCTCGTCAAGGCGGGCGACTGTGCCGCGGTGGTGGCGGTTCCGATCTGAGGCGGCCGATCTGAGACCGGCTTCAGCGCGGGATGATCGCGCCGGGGTGGCCCACGACTTCCGATGCCATCGCGTGGCCGGCGGCGAGGCAGGCGGCTTCATCTTCGCCGTGGATGTAGGCCGCGAGATAACCGCCGTTGAAGCTGTCGCCGGCCGCGGTGGTGTCGACGACCCGGGCAGCGCGGGCGAAGGGCGGCAGCGTGCCGGCGGGGCCGATCGGGATCGGGCCGGCGTCGCCGCGCTTCAGGGCGCCGCGACGGACGCCGCCGCTGACGAGACGCGAGCGGACCTCGGCCTCGCAAGCTTCACCGTAGAGCGCGAGTTCGTCATCGAGCGAGGGCAGGCCCACGTCGGCGAGGTTCCAGAACGCGGTGATCTCGGCGCGAGCGGTCGCCTGATCCGGCCAGAGGCGCGGTCGGTAGTTCGAATCGAACGCCACCGAGCCGCCGTTCACGCGCACCCGGTGCAGCGCATCCTTGAGGGCGGCGCGGGCGTCGGCCGCGAGGATCGCCACGGTGATGCCGGAGAGATAGACGAGATCGAAGTCGCGGAGCGCGGCGGGCGTCACCTCGGCGGGGGCATGGAACAGGGTGCGCGCCGCCGACTGGTCGCGCCAGTAGGTGAAGCTGCGCTCGCCGCTTGCATCGAGGCTGATGGCGTAGAGGCCGGGAGCGCGCCCCTCGCGGCGCTCGATGAGGTCGGTGCCGAGCCCCTCGGCGGCAAAGGTCGCGGCCATCTGGTCGCTGACCGGATCGGTGCCGAGGGCGGTGACGTAGGCGACTTCGGCCGACGGCGCGAGGCGCTTCAGGTAGACCGCGGTGTTGAAGGTGTCACCGGCGAAGTCCACCCGTCCGCGCTCCGCGCCCGGGCGGGGCATCGCCACTTCGACCATGCACTCCCCGATGCAGGCGACCTTGGTCATGCGGCTTTCCCCCCAAACCGTTTCCCGAGTCCTACCGGCGTCCGCCGCCAACCGCCAGCCCGAGACCGCTCCCGGCGGGCACCCGGCTCAGGCCGCGTCCCGCTCCTGCCGCTCGTCCGTGAGGGAAGCATTGCGTATCCGGCGCGCCGTGACCTGTTCCCGGTGCAGCGTGAACAGACCGGTTGCCACCACGATCGCGGTTCCAAGCAGCATGATCCAGTCCGGCCGCTCGCCGAACACCACGACACCGAGGAAGAGCGACCAGAGCAGCAGAGTATAGCGGAACGGCTGCACGAAGCCGATCTCGCCGGTGCGCATGGCATCGACGCTGAACACGTAGCCGATGAGCAGCGCGCTCCCGGCGCAGACCAGCACCCCGAGATCGGAAAGGACCAGCGGCCGCCACCCGGTGACGAGCACCAGACCCCCGGCGGAGAGCGTGACCGCCAGCGAGGTCGCGAACACCACCGTCATGGCCGAGGTGCCCGACGAGATGCGGCGGGTGCTGAGGTCGCGCAGCACGATGAAGGCGATGGACGCGATCGCCCAGAGTGCCGGAGTATCGAACCCGTCCGGTCCGGGCCGCAGGATCAGCATGACGCCGAAGAAGCCGATGCCGATCGCAATGTAGCGCCGCCAGCCCACGGGCTCGCGAAAGAACAGCGCCGCGGCAAGCGTGACGGCGAGCGGAAGGCTTTGCAGGATGGCGCTGGCGTTGGCCATCGGCATGTGGAAGAGCGCCGTCAGATAGCAGATCGCACTGCCGATCTCGCCGAAGACCCGCAGGCCGACGCGGGTCCGGTCGACGGCCGCAATCCCGAGGCCGAGGCCGAGATCGCCCCGGCGCCAGCCGATGAGCCCGACAGCGATCGTCGCGAAGATGCCGCGCACGAAGATCGCCTGATAGATCGTCATGTCGTCGGCCAGCGACTTCATGAAGGCGTCGCCCGTCGCGAAGGCGACGCTGGCGATCACCATGAAGGCCGCGCCACGGGCGTTGTCAGAGCGCATTGCCGCGCCGCAGGTCGAGGGTTGCGATGACCGAGAGCACCGCGCTCGCCAGCATGAGCCAGGCGAGCCCCAGCGCCCCGGCGCTGGAGCCGACGAGAGCACCCGCCGCCACCGAGAGCACCGCGCCGCCACCGATCATCAGGCAGCCGGCGAGACCGGAGGCCGAACCCGCGAGGTCGGGCTTCACCGAGACGACACCGGCGTTGGCCGAGGGCAGCACGAGGCCGTTGCCGACGCCGGTGAGCGCCATCGCCGAGAAGAACCCGAGCGGCCCGGCGATGCCGGCGAGAAACAGGCCCGCGACGATCGCCACGGCCAGCGCCGTGATGATGCCGCCCACCAGCATCATGCCCGTGAGGCCGACGCGGCTGGCATAGCGCCCGGAGAGGAAGTTGCCGACGAGATAGCCGACCGCGGGCATGCCGAAGTAGAACCCGAGCTCGGACGGCGACATCCCGAGGATTTCGCTGGCAACCCATGGCGCGCCGCCGAGGAACGCATAGAACACCCCCGACCCGAAGGACGCGGTCAGCGCGTAGCCCCAGAACGGCCGCGAGCCGAGCAGCGTCGGGTACTGTCGGAACTGGTCCACGAGGCTCTCGCTCGGGCGGGCGTTGGTCTCGCCGAGATCGGCCCAGACCAGCGCAAGCACCGCCGCGCCGGAGACCAGACTGAAGAGAAAGACCGAGCGCCAGCCGAAGGTCTCGTCAAGGATACCGCCCACCATCGGCCCGATCATCGGCACGATCGACATGCCCATGGTGACATAGCCGAGCAGGCTTGCCGCCTCGCGTGGCGGCACCATGTCGCGCACGATCGCCCGGCTGAGAACGAGGCCGGAGGCGACGGCGGACTGGGCCATGCGGCAGGCGAGAAAGATGGCGATGTTCGGCGCGAACAGGCACCCCGCGGTCGCCACGAGAAAGATCGCGCCGGTGATGAGCAGCACCGGGCGGCGGCCATATCGGTCGGAGAGCGGCCCGAGCACAAGCTGCAGGATCCCCGTCAGCGCGAGATAGCCCGACACCGCCGTGGCAACCACAGCGTAGTCGGCATCAAAATCCTCGGCGATGCTCGGCAACGACGGCAGGATGACGTTGAGGCTGAGGGCCGCAATGCCCGTAATCAAGACCACCGTCACAATATTCGGTGGTGTCCGCCGGTCCAGCCAGACCCCGCGAGCGCGATCCCTCGCCTGCATTCGACTTCGCCTTCATCCGGAAACAGAAAGCCCGGCGCGCTCCGATCGGAGCCGCCGGGCGCGCATGCCGGGCGCCTCAGGCGCCCTGCACGTTCACCGAACCAGCGTGATCGACCCCGCCGAGCTGCGGCCGTCGCGGCCGGTCTCAAGCTCGTAGTTGATCTTCTGGCCGTCGGCGATCGAGCTGAGGCCCGCGCGCTCCAGAGCGGACACGTGCAGGAATATGTCCTTGCCGCCCGCATCGGGCTGGACAAAGCCATAGCCCTTGGTCGCGTTGAACCACTTCACCGTTCCGGTCGCCATTCAAGACTCCTTGGCAACGCCCGCCCGCGAGAGTGCGGCGGCTCGGGTAGGGTCGTACCAGGATCGAGAGGCCGACCCGTCGTCAGACGTGGAGCAGATCGAAGGGGCAACACTACCGCGGTCGCGCATACGTCAACTCGGCTCAGAGAACAAGCCGAGTCGTGGGACTTCGCCCGTCAGTCCTGTTCGCGCTGTCGGCGATCGGCCGCGAGGCGCCGGCGCCGGCGGATGCGCTCGCGCCAGAAGACGCTGAGCCGGCGCCGGCTGCGAATCGAGTTGTTGGCGACGGTCGGCCGGATGAGCGGCACGTCGACGGCGAGCAGCATGACGCCGAGGGGAAGCATCCAGATGCCGAGCACCGGAAGGAACGAGAAGCAGCCACCGAGGATAAGCAAGAACGCGGCCGGCAGCCGGATGATCCGCATGCCGTCCTTGAGAAGGCGTTCAGTCACCGGCCTGGTGACGGGCATCGCCCGCGCCAGAGCCTCGAACTGACGGTGCAACCGTCGCTTGTCCTTTACCACGCCTCTAAGCTTCGCCCCCTTTGGGTCCGAAGGTGATACGATCGACGTTCATCATCAAGCTCTCTCACGGACCGACGACCAAATCGTGAAGTGTGCGTGACCCTTCCGCCGCGCCGGCATTGCTCCGGCCGATGGGTCGCACCCCACGTCAACGCCCCTCGCTCCTTGCTGTGCTCCGTGCTGCGGCAAGCGGGCTTGTTGTGGTCTGAAGGCGCTGCCGTCAACAACAAAGGCCCCGCCGGGGGCGGGGCCTTGCAGGTCTGCCGGGCGGTGAGGATCACTCGGCCGCGGCGTTCTCCTCGGTCTTCTCCTTGCCGGTCTCCTGATCGACGACCTTCATGGAGAGGCGGACCTTGCCGCGCTCGTCGAAGCCCATGAGCTTCACCTTCACGGTCTGGCCCTCCTGGACCACTTCCTTCGGGTGGCTCACGCGGTCGCTCGACAGCTGGCTGACGTGCACGAGGCCGTCACGCTTGCCGAAGAAGTTCACGAACGCGCCGAAGTCCATGATCTTCACCACCTTGCCGGTGTAGATCTTGCCGACCTCGGGCTCGTCGACGATGGCGCCGATGAGCTCGCGGGCCTTCTCGATCGCCGCGGCGTTGGCCGAGGCGATCTTGATGGTGCCGTCGTCGTTGATGTCGACCTTGGCGCCGGACTCCTCGACGATCGAGCGGATCACCTTGCCGCCCGAGCCGATGACTTCGCGGATCTTGTCGACGGCGATCTGCATGGTCTCGATGCGGGGCGCGTGGGCGGAGAACTCGGTCCGGCCGGCGGTGAGGGCGTTGGCCATCTCGCCGAGGATGTGCATCCGGCCGTCCTTCGCCTGGGCGAGGGCCTGCTCCATGATCGCGGGCGTGATGCCGGCAACCTTGATGTCCATCTGCAGCGAGGTGATGCCGTTCGCCGTGCCGGCGACCTTGAAGTCCATGTCGCCGAGGTGATCCTCGTCGCCGAGGATGTCGGTCAGCACCGCGAAGCGCTCACCCTCGAGGATGAGGCCCATGGCGACGCCGGCGACCGGTGCCTTCAGCGGCACGCCACCGTCCATCATCGAGAGCGACGAGCCGCAGACCGTCGCCATCGACGACGAGCCGTTCGACTCGGTGATCTCGGAGACGACGCGGATCGTGTAGGGGAAGTCGGTCGCCGCCGGCAGCACCGCCTGCAGCGCGCGCCATGCGAGCTTGCCGTGGCCGATCTCGCGGCGGCCCGGGGAGCCCATCCGGCCGGTCTCGCCCACCGAGTACGGCGGGAAGTTGTAGTGCAGCAGGAAGTTGGAGCGGTACGTGCCGTGCAGCGCGTCGATCATCTGCTCGTCGTCACCGGTGCCGAGCGTGGTCACCACCAGCGCCTGGGTCTCGCCGCGGGTGAAGAGCGAGGAGCCGTGGGTGCGGGGCAGGACGCCGACCTCGGAGACGATCGGGCGCACGGTCACGAGATCGCGGCCGTCGATGCGGCGGCCGTGGTCGAGCACGTCGCCGCGGACCACGTCGGACTCGAGCTTCTTGATGACGCCGTCGAGTGCCGGATCCGCCTGCTCCTCCTCGGAGAGGCCGGCCTTGATCGTCGCCTTCGCGGCCGAGACCGCGGCCTGGCGCTCGAGCTTGTCGCGGATGCCGAAGGCCGCGCGCATCGCGTCGCCGCCGACGGCCTTGGCCTTCTCGTAGAGCGCGGTGGTGTCGGCCGGCTGGAAGGCGAAGGGCTCCTTGGCCGCGACTTCGGCAAGCTCGATGATGAGGTCGATCACCGGCTGCATCTGCTCGTGGCCGAACTTCACCGCGCCGAGCATCTCGGCCTCGGACAGCTCATAGGCCTCGGACTCGACCATCATGACCGCGTCCTTGGTGCCCGCGACCACGAGATCAAGGCGCTGCTCCGGGTTGTCGCGGAGCTTCTCCATGTCGTCGACGGCCGGGTTCAGCACGTAGGAGCCATCGACGAAGCCGACGCGGGCCGCGCCGATCGGGCCCATGAACGGCGCGCCGGACAGCGTGAGCGCGGCGGAGGCCGCGATCAGCGCCACGATGTCGGGGTCATTCTCCATGTCGTAGGAGAGGACGGTGGCGATGACCTGGACTTCGTTCTTGAAGCCCTCGACGAACAGCGGGCGGATCGGGCGGTCGATCAGCCGCGAGGTCAGGGTCTCCTTCTCGGAGGGACGGGCCTCGCGCTTGAAGAAGCCGCCGGGGATCTTGCCCGCGGAGTAGGTCTTTTCCTGGTAGTGTACGGTCAGCGGGAAGAAGTCCTGGCCGGGCTTGGCCTTCTTCTCGTAGACAACGGTGGCGAGAACGCTGGTCTCGCCATAGGTGGCGAGCACGGAGGCATCAGCCTGGCGCGCAAACTTCCCCGTTTCGAGCGTGAGCGTGTCATGCCCCCACTCGATCGACTTCCTGGTTTCGTTGAACATATCGCTTCCTTACGTCTCGGCCGGCGGACCCCCTGGCCCGGGCCGTGCAACGCGGGGGAGATTCCCGCGGACCCCGTTGCTTCTCGGATAGGGGCGTTCCCTCGGGGTCGGAGGGGCCCTGCGGACATTGGCGGCTTCGGGTCGTCGGCGCGCCAGCCATGCGCCGGATGCAAAAAGGCGCGCCCGAAAAGGGGCGCGCCGTCTCAGGTCAGCGGCGGATACCGAGGCGGGCGATCAGCGACTGATAGCGCGCTTCGTCCTTCTTCTTGACGTAGTCGAGCAGCTTGCGGCGCTGCGACACCATCTTCAGGAGACCACGACGGGAGTGGTTGTCCTTCTTGTGGGCCTTGAAATGCTCGGTCAGCGTGGTGATGCGGCTCGTCAGGATCGCGACCTGCACCTCGGGCGACCCGGTGTCGCCGGCCTTGGTGGCGTAGTCCTTGATGAGCTGCTCTTTCACGTCGGGCGTGATCGACATCGGATGTTCCTTTTCTAGCGAACATGGGAAAACCGTCCGATCGGTGGCACCAGCCGGGATGTCGTCCAGCAGGGTCATGAAAAGACGGACCGGCCGGGACAAAGCCCAGCCGGCGCGTGGCATATAGACGTTTTGCGTGTCTTTGGGAAGAGCGCCCCGTCTCGTCCGCCGAGAAACTCCCGGACCGCCGGAAGCGCCTCAGTCCGCGAGGATCAGGTCGGACGCCTTCTCCGCGAGGCAGTAGGTGGCGGCGACGGTGTTGCCCGAGACGATCGCCGGCATGATCGAGGCGTCGACGACGCGAAGGCCGGTGGCGCCGTGGACGCGCAGGCTGGCGGGATCGGTGACGGCGGTCTCGCCGGTACCCATGGCGCAGGTTCCCACCGGATGGAAGAGCGTGCCCACCTTCTCGCGGATGAAGGCGTCGAGCGCGCCATCGGTCTCGGCCTCCGGCCCGGGATCGATCTCGGCGTCGAGATGACGGGCGAAGGGCGCCTGCGCGGCGATCTGGCGCGCGAGCCGGATGCCGGCGCGCAGCGTCGCCATGTCACTGGCGCCGCGAAAGAAGTTGTAGAGGATCGAGGGCTTCACGTCCGGGTCGGGGCTTTTCAGCGCCACGCGGCCGATGCTGCCGGGCCGAAGCTCGCAGACGTGAAGCAGGAAGCCATGGCCGGTGAAACCCGACGCCTCCTGAGTGTTGGCCCGACCGGAGCAGAAGAAGAGCTGGATGTCCGGGCGCGGGCTCGCGGGATCGGTGGAGACGAAGCCGCCGGTCTCGGCGGTGGTCGAGGCGAAAAGGCCGCGGCGGCGCAGGAGCCAGTCGCCCACATGGAGCGCGTTTCGCGGCAGCGCCCGCCACGAGACGCCGTAGGGAACGGCGGTCTTCGCCCGGTACTCGAGGGTCACGTCCAGGTGATCCTGCAGGTTCCCGCCGACCCCGGGCAGGTCGAGCCGGGGCGCGATGCCGAGGCGGGAGAGATCGCGCGCCGGGCCGATCCCGGCGAGGAGCAGGAGCTGTGGCGAGGCGAAGGCGCCGGCGGCGAGGATCACCTCGCGCGCGGCGAGAGTTCCCGTGTCGCCGCCGCGCCGCCAAGTGACGCCGGTGGCGCGGCGTTCGTCCATGACGAGGCCGGTCACCTGCGTCTCGGGGATCACCGTCAGGTTCGGGCGGCTGCGCACCGGATCGAGGTAGGCGCCTTCGGCGGTCACCCGCTCGCCGCCGGCCTGCGTGAAGCTGTAGTAGCCGACGCCCGCCTGTTCGGCCCCGTTGAAGTCCGGGTTGAACGGCAGGCCAGCGCGGCGCGCGGCGTCGAGGAAGACGCCCGCCATCGGGTTGACGCTGCGCGGTGGCGCGAGGTTCAGCGGCCCGTCGATGCCGTGGAATGCCGGATCGAACGGCCCGAGGCCACGGATGCGCCGGGCCGAGGCCGGATCAGCCAGCGGCTCGAAGCGTTCGAGCTTGCGGAAGTACGGCAGCAGGTCGTCGTAGCCCCAGCCCGGGTTGCCGAGGTCGCGCCAGCCGTCGAAGTCCTCTCGCTGGCCGCGCACGAAGATCTGGCCGTTGACGTTGGTGGAACCGCCCGTCCCCTGCCCGCGCGGCAGCGCGATCGAGCGGCCCTGAAGGCCCGGCTCCGGCTCGGTCCCGAACCACGACATGAAGCGCGGGCCGCCGAGGAACGCGAGCGAGGGCGCCATGAAGCTCACCATGGCAAGCGGCATCCGCACGATGGCACGCCGGGCGTTGCGGTCCGGTCCAGCCTCGACCAGGGCAACCCGGGTCGCGGGATCGGCGGAAAGGCGGTTCGCCAGCACGCAACCGGCAGCGCCGGCGCCGACGATGAGGAAGTCGTAGGGATCGGCGGGTGGCTGGGAGGGGGTCATGGGCGGTTCATCCCCTTCTCCGCGACGGCCGAAAGCCCCGGCCGGGCGCCGGTCGAGACGCCGGTCGAGACGGTGACATCAGCCGGATTTGGCAGGGTGCCAATCCGGCCGCAGAAATCCTTGCGCCTGCGGGCCTCCGCGCGTCCGCTCCGGCCCGCGGCCCGGCCGAGGCAGTGCCGCGGCTTGTCGGGCCGGAACTCGCGAGGGCTGTCGCCCTCGCTTCGGTCGTCGGCAAGGCCACCTCCGGCGTCCTCAGATGTCCTGGTTCGACGGCAGGATCACCAGATCACGGATCGTCACGTTCGCCGGGCGCGTCAGCATGAAGAGCACCGCGTCGGCGATATCCTCCGAGCGCAGTCCCTCGCGACTCGCGACCTTCGCGTCGACGGTCGCCGGGTCCGAGTAGCCCCAGAGCTCGTTCAGCACCACGCCGGGCGCCACCGCGCCGACCCGGACGTTCGCCGGGCCGACCTGCCGGCGCAGGCCGTGGACGAACGACTGGATGGCGTGCTTCGAAGCGGAATAGATCGGTTCCCACTGGATCGCCTGATGACCGGAGACCGAGGACGTGACGATGATGTCGCCGTCCTCTCTCTCGACCATCTCCGGCAACACGGCGCGCACCATGCGGAAGACCGCGTTCACGTTCACCGTCAGCAGCTCGTCCCACTTGTCCGGGTCGCCATCCACCACGTCACCGGGAATGTAGAGCCCGGCGTTGGCGAAGAGGATGTCGATCTGCCCGAGTGCCGCCCGCGCCTTCTCGACGGCGGCCTCGGCCTCGCCCTTCTGTGTCAGGTCGGCAGGCACCACGACCGCGCCGCCGCCGGCCTTCATCGCGACGGACTCGAGCCGGTCGCGCGAGCGGGCGACCAGCGCCACGCGCACGCCCGCCGCCGCGAGGGCGAGGGCGGTGGCGCGACCGATGCCCGAGCTTGCCCCGGTGACGAGCGCGGTTTTCCCCTTGAGGGGCTTGTCCGGCATTTCAGCCTCCGATCATCAGCTTCACCACCTCGTCGTGGGTGGTCTCGGATATGGCGCGCTCGCCGGCCTTGATGCCCCGGCGCATGACGATGATGCGGTCGGAGACCGCGAAGATGTCCTGAAGGTTGTGCGAGATGAAGATGATCCCCCGCCCCTGCGCCTTGAGCTGGCGGATGAGCGAGAGCACCTTGCGCTGCTCGGGCACGCCCAGCGCCGCGGTCGGCTCGTCCATGATGAGGATTTGCGCGTTCCAGTGCACCGCCCGCCCGATCGCCACCGCCTGGCGCTGGCCGCCGGAGAAGTTCGAGACCGGCGCGTCGAGCCGCGAGACGTGGAAGTCGAGCAGCGCCATGGTCTCGCGCGCCGCCTCGCGCATCGTCTTGCGGTCGAGCACCGGCAGGAAGCCCCACTTCTTCGTCATCGGCTCGCGCCCGAGGAAGATGTTGGCGCCGATCGACAGGTTGTCGGCCAGCGCGAGGTCCTGATAAATCGTCTCGATCCCCTTGTCGCGCGCCTCCTGCGGCGTCGAGAAGCTGACCGGCTCGCCCCGCAGGATCACCTCGCCCGAGGTCGGCCTGAAGACGCCGGAGATCGTCTTGATCATCGTCGTCTTGCCGGCGCCGTTGTCACCGGCGAGCGCCACCACCTCGCCGCGGTGGATCGTCATGTCGAAGTTGTCGAGCGCGCGGATGGCGCCGAAGTGCTTCGAGAGGTTGCGGACCTCGAGAAGGGTCTCACTCATCGACCCGGCCTCCCGCGAAGCGGCGCTGCGCCTGATCGATCAGCACCGAGATGATGATGACGACACCGACCGAGATGAACTGCCAGAACGGTTCGACGTTCACGAAGACCAGCCCGTACTGGATGACGGCGATCACGAGGGCACCGGCGATCGTGCCGAGGATGGTGCCCGACCCGCCGAAGAGGCTCGCGCCGCCGATGACGACCGCGGCGACGCAGTCGAGCAGCAGGGGCTCGCCCGCCTGCGCGGCTCCGGCGTTGAAGCGGGCGGAGTAGAGCACGCCCGCGAGACCGGCGCAGGCCGCGGACAGCACGTAGAGCCGGAAGAGGTGGCCCTTCACGTCGATGCCCGCGCGCCGTGCCGCCTGGACGTTGGCGCCGATCGCATAGTTGTGCTGGCCGAACTTCGTCTGGCTGAGCACGTAGTGCATCACCAGCATGAAGACGGCGGTGATGATCACGATGTAGGGGATGCCCCAGATCCGGCCGTTGCCGATCATCGCGAAGAGGTTGTTCGACACCGGCACCGTGGTGCCGCCGGCCAGCAGGAACGCGGTGCCGCGCGCGACGCCGAACATGCCGAGCGTCCCGATGAACGGCGGCACCTTCAGCCGCGAGACCAGCAGCCCGTTGATCATGCCCGGAATGCAGGCGATCGCGACGCCCGCGAGAAATCCCGCGAGCACCCCGACGAGAAGCCCGGCCCCCGGTGTCACCGCGTTGATCGTGTGCGCCGCGACCACCGCGGCGAGTCCCATGATGAACCCGAGCGACAGGTCAATGCCGCCCGAGATGATGACGAAGGTCTGGCCGGTCGCGAGCAGGAGCGGCGCCACCGCGAAGATGGCGATCGACTGGAGGTTGAAGGTGTTGAGGATGAACGTGCCCCCGAAGGACACGCGCGCCCAGAACTCGAAGCCGACGACGAGCGCGGCAAGGAACAGCCACGCCCGCAGATCGGCGACGTGCTGGACGAGGGTGCGCGCCTGATCGGCGTGGTCAGCCTGGGGTTTGCCATGACCGGAGTCGGGGCTGGCTTCGGTGGGCGTTGACATGCGGCAGGTTCCCTGGGGAGCGCCGACCGCCCGCGAGGCGGCCGCGCGGAAAGCGGCGGCGGGCGATCCGGCGCCCGAGGGGGCAGACGCCGGACACGTCGGTTAGCGCACTCAGTCGGAGTAGATGTACTTCGCGACTTCCGGGTCGGCGACGTTCGCCTTGTCGATGACGGTGAAGCCGGTGCCGATCGCCGTCGGGATCGAATGCCCGGTCAGGTGCGCGAAGGCCGAGACGACGCCGTAGTAGCCGATTTCCGCTGGATGCTGGGCAATCGCCACGTCGACGAGGCCAGTGTTGATGTTATCGACGATCGAGGTCGGCGCGTCGAACGCGACGACGCGGACCTTGCCGGTCTGGCCCGCCTGCTGCACGCCGTTGCCGGCGCCGAGCGCGGAGAACAGGTTCGCGCCGAACACGCCCTTCAGGTCGGGATTGCGGGCGAAGACCGCCTGAAGCTGGCTCGCCGCCTTGTTGGCGTCGTCGTCGTTGAACTGGGTCTCGAGCACCTGCACGTTCGGGTAGTGCTCGGCCATCTCTTCCTTGAAGCCTTCCTCGCGCTGGTCGGTGGTCGAAACACCCGGCTTCACGTTCGAGACGTAGACCTTGCCCTCGCCGCCGATCGCCTGCGCGAGCGCGTGCGCCGCCATCCGGCCGCCGAGCACGTTGTCGGACGCGATGTAGGCGAGCGGGAAGTCCGCGTCGCCGGAGCCGGTCTGGTACTTGCCGTCACCAATGAAGGTATCGACGGTGATGACCGGGATCCCGGCATCGGCCGCCTTCTTCAGCGGCTGGATCAGCTGGGTCTTGTCGGTGGGCGCGATCAGGATCGCGTCGGGCTTGCGCGCGATGACCGCGTCGAGCACCGGCACCTGAAGCACCGCGTTGAACTCCGGCGCGCCCTGGAACACGAGCTCGGCGCCGAGCGCCTCGGCCGCAGCCTCCGCGCCCTTGCGCATCGTGATGTAGAACGCGTCAGTGGTGAGGCCCGGGATTAGGGCAATCGTGAACTTCTTGTCCTGCGCCTGCGCGGGTGACGCGACGAGGGTGCCGAGGCCGATCGCGAGCGCAAGGCCCGACGCGGCGACGGTCTTGAGAATGGAACGGCGGTGCATGTTTCCTCCCCTGGGGAGCGCCTTGGCTTGGTGCCGACGCTTGGCCGTGATCAAACGCACCCGGCGATCCGCCGTCAAGGGAAACTCGTTCCTGAAATTTGTTTCTCAGGCCCGGGCAAGGACCTCCTCGGCGGTGCGCACGTCTGTCACGAGTGCCGAGACGGATCCGGCGCGGGCCGCGCCGAGGATCGCGTCAGCCTTTTCCGGCCCGGCGGCGATGCCGATGGTCAGGCGCGCCCGCTGAAGCTGCGCCGGCGAGACGGCGATCATCCGACCCTCGCCATCCCAGTCGATGAGCGTGCCGGTCGCGTCGAAGTAGTGGCGGATCACGTCGCCCGCCGCATCGACGAGGGCCTGTTCGTCCGGGGTCGCGGCGCTTGCCTCCGGTGAATTCTGCGCATGCGGCAGGCCGATTCCGACCAGTGCCACGTCGATGCGGTCCCAGAGGGCCACGCTTTTTGCGATCGCCGGATCGGCGAGGAACGCCTCGCGCGTCGCCGCCGACGGAAGATATGGCGCGTGAATGAAGTGCGGCGTGCCGCCCATCTGCTCGGCGGCGTGTCGCACGAACTCGTTCACCTGGAAATGCGGCAGGTGTTGCTGCATCCCGCCGGTCGCCGAGACGGTGAGCACCCCGGGCAGCGCCGGGAGGCCGGCGTCGAGGACGGCGCGGATCGCCCGCCCCCAGCCGATGGCGACCACCGATCCCGGCCCCAGTCCCGCCGAGAGCAGAAGCTCGCCCACCGGTGCGGCGAGTGCCGGGAGCGGCGTCGTCGCCGGCGCCTCGATCACCCGCGCCTCCCGAAGACCGAGGCGCTGGCGCAGGGCCGCCGCCAGATCATCGGCGGCGACGAGGTCTGCCACCTCGATTCGCACGATCCCCTCGGCGCGGGCACGTTGCAGGAGGCGCGAGACCGTCGCCGTCGACACCCTGATCCGCTTGGCGATATCGACCTGGCTCATGCCGGATTCGTAGTGCATCCGCGCCACGCTGTGCAGCAGCGCGCGGGTTCCGGCAGAATCGGAGGCAGGCGGAAGCACCATCTTGAAATTCCTTTCAGCAACATGATACGCCATCCTGCGACAAGAACGCTAGCACGCGTCGCTGCCTCAGGCATCCCGCGTGTGGCGGGACTTAGGTATCGCGTGTCGCACGGAGAGGATCCGCCATGACGGCCATGACCACCGCGGAGCGCCGCGGCTACCAGCAGATCTGCGGAGCCGATGGCGCGATGATGGTGATCGCCGCGGACCAGCGCGGCGGCATGCGCCAGGCGCTCACGGCCGACCCGGAAGCGCGGGCAGCGATCAGCAACGCCGCGCTCGGCGAGACCAAGGCCGACATCACGCGCTGGCTGGCGAGCGCCGCCGGCTGCATCCTCGTCGATCCGATCTGCGCCGTGCCCGCCCTCGTCGACGACGGCGTGCTCGATCGGCAGACCGCGCTCCTGATCGGCCTCGACGCCTCTGGCTGGGACACCTCGCCCGAGGGTTATCGCATCTCGCGCATGGTCGAGGGCATCACCGCCCGCCGGGTTCGCGAGCTCGGCGGCACCGGCGGCAAGATCATGATCTACCTCCGCTCCGACACGCCGGCCGCGAACACCGAGAACCTCGCCACCCTTGATGCGGTGGTGGCCGACTTCGCAGCAGAGGACCTGCTGCTCGTCGTCGAGTTCCTGACCTACCGGCTCGAGGGAGAGAGCCCGGAGGACTACGCCGCGCGCGCAGCCGACCTCATCGAGGGCGGCTCGCGGCTCTGCCTCGGACACGGCGCGAAGCTTCTGAAGATCCCCTACCCCGGATCGGCCGCCGCCTGCGCCGCGATTACCCGGCTCGCGGGTGACGTGCCGTGGGCCGTGCTCTCGGCCGGGGTCGATCATGCGACCTTCCTCGCTCAGGTGGAGACCGCCATGGCGAACGGCGCCTCGGGCGTCATCGCCGGCCGCTCGCTCTGGAAAGACTGCATCTCGCTCGACCGCGCGGTGACGAAGGAACGCCTGACGACCATCGCCGTGCCGCGCCTGCGCGAGCTTCAGGCGGTGATCGCCCGGCACCGGACCGCGGCCTGAGGCCCATGTCCCCCGCATCTGACGTCTCCGCGATCGGTATCGACATCGGCGGCACCCACCTGCGTGCGGCGCGCATCGCCCGCGATGGCACGATCCTCGCCCGGGCCCGCGCCGCGAGCGATCCCGACCCCGAGGTGGTGCTCGCCCGGCTGATCGGCCTCGTCGTCGAACTCGATGATCCGGGCGTCGTCGCCATCGGCGTCGGCGTGCCCGGTCGCGTGGACTTCACTCACGGCGTGGTGCTGTCGGGAGGCTACGTGGACCTTTCGGGGATCGACGTCGCCGACCGGCTGAAGCGGCGGTTCTGCCGGTCGGTGATCCTCGACAACGACGCCAGCATGGCGCTGGTCGCGGAAGCCCGCCTCGGCGCCGGCAGGGGCGCGCAACACCTCGCGCTGCTCACGATCGGCACGGGGATCGGCGGCGGCATCATGGAAGCCGGCCGCATCGTGCGGGGCCGCGCCACCGCGGGGCAGCTTGGCCACATCCTGGTGGACCCGGCCGGGCCGCCCTGTCTCTGCGGGCGCGCCGGCTGTGTCGAGGCGATGAGCTCGGGCACTGCCCTCGCCAGGCTGATGCGCGCGGCGGACCTGCCCGCCGGCACCACCGCCGCCGAGCTTCTGTCCGGCGGGATCGAGGGCGGCGAGGCGGTGCTCGCCGCCTGGGCCGGCCCGCTCCGCCGGGCCATCGACACGCTCTCCGCCAGCCTCGACTGCGAGCTGGTGATCCTCGGCGGCGGCCTCGGGCAGGAGGCGGCCGAGGCGCTCGCGCGGCTGCCTGACGCGGCTGGCTGGTACGAGACCGAAGTCGTGGCCGCCGCCCTCGGCGATGACGCGGGCGTCATCGGCGCGGGGCTCGCGGCACTCGATGCCCGGCCCCGGGGTTGTCGGGTGGTGCTGGTGAACGGCGTCCCGGCGAGCGGCAAGAGCCGCGTGGCAGGGGCGCTCTCACAGGCCACCGGCTGGCCGGTCTACGGGCTCGATACGGTGAAGGAGCCGTTCCTCAACGAGATCGCCGCCGCCGGGCGCCCGGTCGAGCGGCCGTTCAACCGGGTGCTCGGGCGCGCGAGCTACCGGGCGATCTTCGCGCTTCTCGCCGCGGCGCCGGAGGGGACGACGGCGATCGTCGATGCCTGGTTCGGCTTCCAGCCGCGGGAGATGCTCGAGGAAATGCTGGCCGCCGCCGGCATCGAGGACGTGGTGGAAATCTGGTGCACGGCGCCGCCGGAGACCGTGGCCGCGCGCTACCGCGCCCGTGCCGAGCGGCGCACCGCGGGCCACCCGGGGCCTGAGTATGCCGACGAATTGCGCGACCTTGCGGCGCGCGCGGCGCCCTTCGGTTTCGGCCTGGTGCTCGTGGTGGACACGACGGCGCCCTTCGACGCCGGGACCACCGCCCGGTTCATTGCCGGCAGCTGGCACTGAACCGGCGGCCGCGTCAGCCCTTGGCGGACGCGAGCCGGCCGAAGTCCGGCGCCGCGGTGTCCTGACCGGCGTCGATGATCCCGCGCCGGATTGCCCGCGTGCGGGTGAAGTAGGCATGCAGGTGCTCGCCGTCGCCGAGCCGGATCGCCCGTTGCAGCGCAAAAAGCTCCTCGGTGAACCGCCCGAGCACATCGAGCGTCGCCTCGCGGTTGTTCAGGAACACGTCGCGCCACATGGTCGGGTCCGACGCCGCGATGCGGGTGAAGTCGCGAAAACCGGCGGCGGAGTAGTTGATCACCTCCTGCTCGGTCACCCGGCGCAGGTGATCGGCGACACCGACCATCGTGTAGGCGATGAGGTGCGGAACGTGGCTCGTCACCGCGAGCACGAGGTCGTGGTGGTCGGGCTCCATGCGGTCGACCCGCGCGCCCAGCGCCTGCCAGAACCCGGTCAGCGCCTCGACAGCGGCGGGCGCGGACTCCGGCAGCGGTGTCAGCAGGCACCAGCGGTTGTCAAAGAGCGTCGCAAAGCCCGAGCCCGGGCCGGAATGCTCGGTGCCGGCCAGCGGATGGCCGGGGATGAACTCCACCCCCTCGGGCAGGTGGGGTTGCACCGCGTCGATCACCGCGCGCTTCACCGAACCCACGTCCGAGACCGTGGCGCCGGGGGCGAGGTGCGGCGCGATCTCCTGCGCCACGCCGCCCATGGCACCGACCGGCACGCAGAGGATCACGAGATCGGCGCCCTCGACCGCCTCGCCTGCGGTCTCGAAGATCGTCGCGAGCCCGAGCCGCGCCGCCTCGGTGCGGGTCGCCTCGCTCCGGGCGTAGCCATGGATCTCCACCGGCAAGCCGGTGCGCCGGATGGCGTGCGAGATCGACGAGGCGATGAGGCCAAGCCCGATCAGGGCGACACGCTTGTAGCGGATCATGCCTTCACCCGCATGAACTCGCGGACCACCGTCGCGACCCGGGCGCAGGCGGCCGCGTCACCGACGGTGATCCTCAGGCCCTCGGGAAAGCCGTAGCCCGTCACCCGGCGCACGATGATCCCGGCGTCGCGGAGCGCCCGGTCGCAGCCCTCGGCGTCGGCAAGGCTCGCGAAGCGCGCGAGGATGAAATTCGCCTCGCTGTCGTCGCAGGCGACGCCCGCCGCGCGCAGGTCGGCGGTGAGGCTCGCCCGGTTGGCGGTGTTCTCGGCGAGGCAGCGCGCGGTGAAGTCCGCGTCACGGATCGCGGCTTCCGCGGCCGCGAGTGCCGGGCCGGAGACGTTGAACGGCCCGCGCACGCGGCCAAGCACCTCGATCACGTGGGCGGGCGCGTAGCCCCAGCCGACGCGGAGGCCGCCGAGCCCGTGGATCTTCGAGAAGGTGCGCGTCATCACCACATTGTCGCGCGCGTCGACGAGGTCCGCGTGGCCGTCGAAGCCGGCGACGAACTCCGCATAGGCGCCGTCGAGCACGAGCAGCGCCTGCGGCGGCAGGCCGTCCGCCAGCCGGGCGACCTCGCCCGCGCTGATCATCGTGCCGGTCGGGTTGTTCGGGTTGGCGATGAAGACGAGTGCCGTCCGCTCGGAGCAGGCGCCAAGGATTGCGTCAACGTCGGTCCGCCGCGCGCGCTCGGCCACCTCGACCGGCACGGCACCGGCGGCGAGCGCCGAGATGCGGTACATGGCGAAACCATGCTCGGTGTGCACGACCTCGCGCCCCGGCCCGGCGTAGGCCTGCGTCAGGAACGAGATGATCTCGTCCGAGCCGTTGCCGCAGATGATGCGGCCGGCGTCGAGGCCGTGGACCTCGGCGATCGCGGCCCGAAGTGCGGCGTGATCGGAGCTCGGATAGCGGTGCAGGCTGTCGCCCGCGGCGCGATAGGCCCCGATCGCCCGGGGCGAAGCACCGGCGGGGTTTTCGTTCGAGCTGAGCTTCAGCACCTCCGCGTGGCCCGCGAGCTTCGACTCGCCGCCCACATAGAGCGCGATATCGAGGATGCCGGGTTGCGGACGGATCGTCGGGTGCTCGGACATTGGAATGGCTTTCGGTGGCGGTCGCGGGCGTTCCTAGCCCGCGCCGGATACGAACGCCAGACGCTTCCACGAACACCCCCTCGCGGGGTCGGAGGAAGCTGGTTTCAGCCATCGCGGGAATGTGTCGTTGCCCGAGTGGGTTCCCACGGGATAAGAAACGCGCGCGAGCCCCGGAGCGGGCCGCCTGAAACATGAGGAAGAGACAATGCGGATGGCAACCCTGAAGGGCGTGACGCTCGCGGTGCTCGGCGCGGCGGCGCTCGCTGCCTGCACGCAGCCGAGCGGCAACGTCGTCGCCGCGAACCAGGCTCAGACCGCGCAGTCTGTGCAGTTCGGCACCATCATCAGCAGCCGCAACGTGACGGTGCAGGGCAACCAGGGCGCGCAGGCGGCCGGCGCGGTCATCGGCGGCATCGCGGGCGCCGCGCTCGGCCAGAACATCGGCGGCGGCACCGGCCGGGTGCTCGCCACGGGCGCGGGCGCCACGGCGGGCGCAGCGGCGGGCCTCGCGGCCGGCAAGTCGGGCACCGGCCACCAGTCGATCGAATGGACGGTCCGCCTCGAGAGCGGCCAGACCATTTCGGTCATCCAGGCTTCGCCGACCTTCGCCACCGGCCAGCGCGTGCAGGTGATCGGCGGCGGCAGCAACACCCGCCTCGCCGCGGCCTGATGCGGTTCTTCCGGCGCTCGCCCCCGACGGGCTGGCGCCGGAATGCGGCCAGCTTCAGAAGAAGCTCTGCGGGTCCACGTCCACCGTGACCCGCACCGATCCCGGCACATCGACGGCGGCGACCCACGCCCGCAGCAGCGGCTGGAGCGTGACGCCCTTTGCCGCGCGGACCAGAAGCCGCACACGGTGCCTGCCGCGAACCCGCGCGATCGGGGCCGGTGCCGGGCCCCAGACATCCGCGCCGACGCTGCGCAGCGCCCCCGCCTCGCGGGCGAGCGCGCGCGCCACGTCCCATGTCCGCGCCTCGTCAACGCCCGTCACGATCACCCCGACCAGCCGCCCGTAGGGGGGCATCCCGGCGCGGCGGCGCGCATCAGCCTCGGCCTTCCAGAAGCCTTCGTCGTCGCCCGAGAGGATCGCGCGGAGCGCCGGATGTTCCGGCTGGTGGGTCTGGATCAGCGCGAGACCCGGCCGCTCGGCACGCCCGGCACGGCCCGCGACCTGTCGCATGAGCTGAAAGGTCTTCTCCGCCGCGCGCAGGTCACCGCCCTGCAGCCCGAGGTCGGCGTCGATCACGCCCACCAGCGTCAGCAGCGGAAAGTTGTGGCCCTTCGAGACGATCTGCGTGCCGATGACGATATCGGCGCCGCCGGCGGCGATCTCCTCGATCCGGGCCTTCAGCGCGCTGGCGCTCTCGGAGAGATCCGACGAGAGGATCGCCACCCGCGCCTCGGGCCAGAGCTCCGTTGCCTCTTCCGCCAGCCGCTCGACGCCGGGGCCGAGCGCGGTCATCTTGCCCTCGACGCCGCAGGACGGGCAGGCGAGCGGGATCGGCTTCGTCGCCCCGCACTGGTGGCAGACGAGGCGCCGGCGAAAGCGGTGCTCCACCATGCGCGCGTCACAGTCGTCACAGCCCACCTGATGCCCGCAGGCGCGACAGATGGTGAGTGGCGCATAGCCCCGGCGGTTCAGGAAGAGGAGTGACTGCTCGCCGGCCGCGAGGCGCTCGGAGACCGCGCCCGCGAGGGGCGGCGAGATCCAGCGCCCCTGCTCGGGCGTCTCGACGCGCAGGTCGACGGACCGCATCTCCGGCAACTCGGCAATGCCGAAGCGCTCGGGCAGATCGAGGCGGCGATACTTGCCGGCATCGGCGTTCGCCCAGCTTTCGAGCGACGGCGTCGCGGTGGCGAGCACCACGGCCGCCCCCTCGATCGAAGCGCGCAACACCGCCATGTCGCGGGCGTGATAGCAGGCGCCGTCCTCCTGCTTGTAGGAACCATCGTGTTCCTCGTCGACGACGGTGAGGCCGAGGTCGGTGAATGGCAGGAAGAGCGCCGAGCGGGCGCCGACGACGAGCCGCGCGTCGCCGCTCGCAACCGCCATCCACGCCCGGCGGCGGGCGGCCTGGGTAACGCCCGAATGCCACTCGGCGGGACGCGCGCCAAAGCGGGCCTCGACCCGGTCGAGAAAGGCGCCGGAAAGCGCGATCTCGGGCAGAAGCACCAGCGCCTGCCGCCCGGCGGCCAGCGCCTCGGCCACCGCCTCGAGATAGACCTCGGTCTTGCCCGAGCCGGTCACGCCCTTCAGGAGCGTCGTGGAATAGCTGCCGGCCCGCACCGCAGCGCGCAGCGCGTCCGCCGTCTCCGCCTGCGCCGGCGAGAGCGGGCGGGGGGCGCGCGCCGGATCGAGAGCGGGATAGGGCGCGTCGCGCGGCGCGGCCTCGCGCACGAGCACGCCCAGCCCTTCGAGCCCGGTGATGACGCCCGGAGAGACGCCAGAGAGGGCCGCCAGTTCGCCCGGCCCGAAGCCGAGGTTGCCGTATTCCGCGATCGCGGCCAGCACCCGCGCCCGGGCGTCGGTCATCCGGTCGGGCTCGCGCCCGGTGGCGCGCAGGACCGGACGGGCAGACGGCGGCTCGCCGAGGCCCGGTGCCCGGGTCGCGAGCCGCAGCATCGCCGTCAGGGGCGTCAGCGTGTAGTCCGCGGCGCGGGTCAGGAACTCGCGCATGCCGGCCGCCAGCGGCGGCGCGTCGAGCACGCGCACGACATTGCGCAGCCGGTTCGCGTCGCAGCCCTCGCCCGGCCCCCAGACCGCGCCGATCACCCGTCGCGGCCCGAGCGGCACCTCGACGAGATCGCCCGCCCGCGCGCCGCCCGCCGGGGCGCGGTAGTCGAGCCGCCGGTCGAGGCCCTCGGCGGTCAGCACCGACACCGGCTCGCCGGCCGCGAAGACGCGCTCGGAATCGGGTGGGGAGAGAAGGTCCATCACCCCCACACATTGGGCCAGCAGCCCCGACGCCCACAAGGGCTGACACGCGCATTGCCTGGCGTCGGCAATCGGCCACACCTCGGGCCGGGCGCGCCGGCGTCGGCCGCAATTCTCTGGAACGGCGCGGGGAGCGCCCATAAGATCGACGCGGACCCCGCTCCCGCGCCGAGGACACCATGACCGAGAGCCCCGTATGACCGACACCACCGACGCCCCCGACATCCGGGCGCTGATCCTCCGCGACCCGGACCTGATCCTCGAGGATCAGGCGCTCATGCAGGCGCTGCTCGCGGCCGACCGCAAGGCCTATGGCCGCAAGGTCGTCGACCTGCGCGGCGTTCTGGTGGAGCGGCTGGAGGAACGCCTCGACCGGCTGCAGGACACCCACCGCGAGGTGCTGGCCGCGGCCTATGACAATGTCGCGGGGATGAACCAGATCCATCGCGCCAGCCTCGCGCTGCTCGAACCCGCCGACTTCGAGGGCTTCCTCACCGTCCTGACCCGCGACGTCGCGCCGATGCTCGGCGTCGAGGTGATCCGACTCGCCCTCGAGGTGCCCGGTGCCGAGGCCGGCTCCAGCATCGGGCCCGGCGCGCTGCGCGAGGCGGTGATCGGGCTGCCGGAGGGTGGCGTCGACGCCTATCTGACGCTCGGGCGCAACGTGGCACCGCGCGCGGTGACCCTGCGCCGCGCCGATCCGCCGCTCGATGACGTCTATGGCGAGCATGCGGGCCGGGTGCACTCCGAGGCACTGCTGCGGCTCGATCTCGGCCCGAACGGCCCGATCGGGGTGCTTGCGCTTGGCGCGGCCGACGCGCGGCGGTTCAATGCCGAGCAGGGGACCGACCTCATCACCTTCTTCGCCGCGGTTCTCGAGCGCACGCTCCGTCGCTTCGTGGCATGACCGCGCCCACGTCCTCAGGCACCGCGACCGCGCCCTCGGGTGGCGCGCTCGCCCTGCTCGAGGAGTGGCTTGCCCAGCTCGGCGCCGTGCGCGGCGCCAGCCAGAAGACACTCATCGCCTATCGCCGGGACGTGGCGACCTACCTCCGCTTTCTCGCGGACCATTGGGGCGGCCCGGCCGGTTCGGCGGCGCTCGCCCGGGTCTCGACCTCGGACATCCGCGCGTGGATGGCGCACGAGCGCAGCCGCGGCCTCTCCGCCCGGTCAGTGGCGCGCGCCCTCTCGGCGGTGCGCTCGTTCCACGCCTGGCTCGCCGAGGCCCGTGGCCTCATCGCCCCCGCCGTCACCGCCACGCGCGGACCACGGGTGAAGCCGCGCCTGCCCCGGCCGGTGGCACCCGACGCTGCGAAGGCGCTGATCGCGACCGTCGGCGCTCAGAGCCTCGAGCCATGGGTCGCGGCGCGGGACATCGCGGTGGTGACGCTGCTTTACGGCTGCGGCCTGCGCATCTCCGAGGCGCTGTCGCTGCGGCAGGGCGTCGCGCCGCTCGGCGACATGCTGAAGGTGCGTGGCAAGGGCGGACGCGAGCGCCTCGTTCCGGTGCTGCCGGTGGCGGCGGCGGCGGTCGAGAGCTATCGCCGGCTGATGCCGTTCCCGCCCGATCCGTCGGCGCCGCTCTTCCGCGGCGTGCGGGGTGGCGAGCTCAACCAGCGCCACGTGCAGCAGATGATGGCGAACGCGCGGATGCAGCTCGGCCTGCCGCCCACCGCGACGCCGCATGCCCTGCGGCACTCCTTCGCCACCCACCTGCTGGAGGCGGGCGGCGATCTTCGCACGATCCAGGAGCTTCTCGGCCACGCCACCCTCGCCACGACGCAGGTCTATACCGGGGTCGATCAGGCGCGGCTGATGGAAGTCTACGCGGCGGCGCACCCGAAGGCGCACTGACCCTTCAACGGCCGCGCGCGGGCAGCATCCGCTCCATGACGCCGCTCTTCAGGATCAGCCGGTGATAGAGCGCGCCGGCCACGTGCAGGCCGATCACCACGAGCAACAGCGTCTTCAGGATCTCGTGCGCTCCACCCGCCGCACCGACGCCGCCGAACCACGCGACGAAGCCGGTGAGCGGCAGGAGCAGGAGCAGGAGATAGAGCGTGCCATGCGTCGCAGCGGCAGCGATCTGCAACGCGCGCGGCTCCTCCGCCGGGGGCGGCGGGGCGCCACGGGAGAGCCGCAGCACGACGCGCCAGACGGTGAATACCAGAATGGCGATGCCGGCAAACACATGGACCGGGACGAGCCAGCTCGTGGGGATCTCCGCCGCGCCGCGCATGGTGGCGCGGAACGCCCGGCTGATGGCGCCGTCGTTCAGGAACTGGGCGAGAATGAGCAGCGCCGTCAGCCAGTGCAGCGCGATCTGCGTCGAGGTGAAACGGGCCGGCATCGTGCAATCCTTCTCTGTATGCTACCTTGGCATGAACGTTAGAGCAGACGCTCTCCGTCGTCGTTCTCACGGGTGCGTGATCCGACCGGCGCCCTTGCATTCGGAACCGATCGGGCCAATTGCCGGGCGAACGCCTGGCCGCACCCTCACGCGGCCTCGCCGGGCTACAACGGAGATCGCCGATGACTGCCAAGCTCTTCACACCGCTCGAAGCCGGTGCGCTCAGGCTCCGGAACCGGGTGGTGATGGCGCCGCTCACCCGCAACCGCGCGCTGCCGGACGGCGACGTGCCGGGTCCGCTCGCCGCCGAATACTATGGTCAGCGCGCAGGCTTCGGGCTCATCATCTCCGAGGGCACGCAGGTCAGCCAGCAGGGGCAGGGCTACATCTGGACGCCCGGCATCTACAGCGCCGCGCAGATCGACGGCTGGAGCGGGGTGACCGAGGCGGTCCACGCGAAGGGCGGCACGATCGTCGCGCAGATCTGGCATGTGGGCCGCGTGTCGCACTCCTCGCTGCAGCCGGGGGGCTCCGCGCCGGTCGGGCCGTCGCCCCTGACGGCGGCGACGAAGACCTATGACGGCACCGGCTTCGTCCCGACCTCGGCGCCGCGCGCGCTCGGGATCGACGAGATCCCCGGGATCGTCGCCGACTTCGCCACGGCGGCGCGCAACGCCCGGGAAGCGGGGTTCGACGGCGTCGAGATCCACGGGGCGAACGGCTACCTCATCGACCAGTTCATGCGGCCGAGCGCCAACGAGCGCAGCGATGCCTACGGCGGATCGGTGGAGAACCGCACGCGCTTCCTCGAGGAGGTGGTCGAGGCGGCGGCAGGCGCCATCGGCCCCGACCGCGTCGGCCTCCGGCTCAGCCCGTTCGCGCCGGCCAACGGCGTCGTGGTGGACGAGACGGCCCCGGAGATCTTCGCCCGCGGCATCGAGCGGATCGCGCCCTACGGCCTTGCCTACCTGCACATGGTCGAGGGCACGACCGGCGGCCCGCGCGACCTGCCGGCGGGTGCCTCGATCGACGCGCTGAGGCGTCTCTTCCCCGGGGTCTACATCGCCAACAACGGTTATGACCGGGAGATGGCGATCGAGGCGGTCGAGACCGGGCGGGTGGATGCGGTGGCCTTCGGCAAGCTCGCGATCGCCAACCCGGACCTCGTGGAGCGCCTGCGCCAGGACGCGGCGCTGAACGAAGCGGACCGCAAGAGCTTCTACGGCGGCGGCGCCGAGGGCTACACCGACTATCCGGCACTCGAGGCCGCGTCCGCCTGATGTCGCAGATGACTGCCGGGGCGGCGGAAATCCTCGCCCCGGCACCGCCCGGAAGG
Organism: Amaricoccus macauensis; assembly: GCF_014201905.1. Lineage (GTDB taxonomy): Bacteria > Pseudomonadota > Alphaproteobacteria > Rhodobacterales > Rhodobacteraceae > Amaricoccus > Amaricoccus macauensis. Next base: position 800,318 of record NZ_JACHFM010000001.1, read on the forward strand.
GTAATGCTCGAAGGAGGCGCGTCCCTTCGGGAGGAACAGGCATGAGCGACACGGCACAGGCGACCGGAGCGGACCCGACCGGAGCGGAGTCGACCGGAGCGGAGGCCACGGCGGGCACACGGCGCGGGCGCGGCAGCGGTGGCGGCGCGGCCCGGCGGGCGGAGCGCACGGCCGTGCGGATCGAGACCGCCCCGTTCATCCGGCGGCGCATCCCGAATTACGAGATCCTCGACGAGGAAGGGCTCGCGCTCATCGAGGCGAATGCCGAGCGGGTGCTCGAGGAGATCGGCGTGCGCTTCGCCGAGAACCCCGACGCGCTGAAACTCTGGAAGGACGCGGGCGCCGATGTGCGCGGCGAGCGGGTGCACCTGCCGAAGGGGCTCGCCAGCAAGCTCTGCGCCACCGCGCCGCGCGAGTATGTCCAGCGCGCGCGCAACCCGGAGCGCGACGTGACCGTCGGAGGCAAGTCGCTGGTGCTGGCGCCGGTCTACGGGCCGCCGTTCGTGCGCGACATCGAAGGCGGCCGCCGCTACGCGACGATCGAGGATTTCCGGAACTTCGTGAAGCTCGGCTACATGTCGAAGTGGGTGCACCACTCCGGCGGCACGCTCTGCGAGCCGACCGACGTGGCGGTGAACAAGCGTCACCTCGACATGCTGCTCGCCCACATGACGCTCACCGACAAGCCGTTCATGGGCAGCGTCACCGCGCCCGAACGGGCCGCGGACTCCGTCGAGATGTGCCGGATCCTCTTCGGCGCCGACCGGGTCGGGCCGGAGTGCTTCATGACGAGCCTCATCAACATCAACTCGCCGCTCGTCTTCGACGCGACGATGATGGGCGCGCTCGAAGTCTATGCCCGCGCCGGGCAGGCGACGATCATCTCGCCGTTCATCGTCGGCGGCGCCATGGCGCCGGTCTCGGTGGCGGGCACGCTGACGCAGGTGCTGGCCGAGGCGATGGCCGGCATCGCGTATTCCCAGCTGATCAATCCCGGCAGCCCGGTGATCTTCGGCGCGTTCGTCACCTCGATCGACATGAACTCCGGCGCGCCGACCTTCGGCACGCCCGAGGCCTCGAAGATCCTCTGGGGCGCGGGCCAGCTCGCCCGGCGGCTGAACCTGCCGTTCCGCTCGGGCGGCGCGCTCTGCGGCTCGAAGCTGCCGGACGCCCAGGCGGCCTACGAGAGCGCGAACACGTTGCAGGCGGCACTGCTCGGCGGCGTCAACTTCATGCTGCACGCCTGTGGCTGGCTCGAAGGCGGGCTCGTCTCGGGCTACGAGAAGTTCGTGCTCGACGCCGACCAGCTCGGCATCCTGCACTCGCTCGCCGAGGGGATCGACCTCAGCGACAACGGCCAGGCGATGGACGCGATCCGCGAGGTCGGCCCGGGCGGGCACTATCTCGGCTGCGCCCACACGCAGGCGAACTTCAAGGACGCGTTCTGGCGCACGCAGGTCCTCGACTACCGCCCCTATGAGACCTGGGCCGAAGCCGGGTCACCCGACTCGATGACCCTTGCCAACGCCCGGGTGAAGAAGCTGCTCGGCGACTACCAGCCGCCCGCCCTCGACCCGGGCGTTGCCGAGGCGCTGCAAGCCTACGTCGACCAGCGCAAGGCCTCGGAGCCAGACGCCTTCGGGTGAGGCACGGGCGGTTGCCGCCACCTCCGATGCCGGCAAGGAAGGCACGGGACCGGCTGGTTGCTGTGTTGGCCGGCCGTCGGCGCCACAGCCAGCGATGCGGCAGTCCGCATCAATGGCGGGTTCACGCAGGCGCCTCCATGGCGCCGCTCACGCGCTCCTCTGCCGCGGCGATCTCCTCGCGTCTGCTCCAGCCCGGCATGGTGCGACTCCGCGAGCGCCTTCCCGGTACCATGGGAGCGCCGGGCCGAGAGACGGCCGCTCGTCGTCGAAATTAGCCTACTGCACCACGAACTCCGCGTGGAGGGCGCCCGCGGCCTTGATCGACTTCAGGATGTCGATCATGTCGCGGGCCGAGACGCCGAGGGCGTTGAGGCCCGCGACCACTTCCGGCAGCGCCACCGAGTTGTCGACGATGGCAAGGCCGTTGCCGGGCTCCTCGGTGATCTCTGCGTCGGTGCGCGGGATCACCACGGTCTGGCCGTCGGCGAAGGGATTCGGCTGCACCACCAGTGGCCGCTCCTCCACCCGGAGGGTGAGGTTGCCCTGCGTCACCGCCACGCGGCTGATCCGCACGTCCGAGCCGAGGATGATCGTGCCCGAGCGCTGGTCGACCACCACGCGCGCCTTGGTCGAGGTCATGACTTCGAGGTTCTCGATCTGCGCCATCAGCCGCGCCGGCTGGTCGACGCCCACCCGGTTGAGATTGAGCTCCACCGTGCCGGAATCGAGCATCCGCGCGATCCTCGTCCCCACGTCGCGGTTGATCACCGCCTCGATGCGGGCGGCGGTGGTGAAGTCGGGGTTCCGAAGCGCGAGCCGGATGTCGCGGACCTGCGTGAAGTCGAAGGCGACCTCACGCTCCACCCGCGCGCCCGACGGGATCAGGCCGGCGGTCGGCACGCCTTGCGTCACCGTCTCGGCCTGACCCTGCGCGAGGATGCCGCCGGCGATGATCGAGCCCTGCGCGACGGCGTAGATCTGGCCGTCGGCGGCGTTGAGCGGTGTCATGACGAGCGTGCCGCCCAGCAGGCTCTTCGCGTCACCGATCGCCGAGACGGTCACGTCGACCTGGCTGCCCGCCCGGGAGAATGGCGGCAACGCGGCGGTCACGAGCACCGCCGCGACGTTTCTCGCCCGGATCTGCTCGCCGCTGACGTTGACGCCCAGCCGCTCCAGCAGATTGACGATGGCGTCCTCGGTGAAGGGCGAGTTGCGCAAGGAGTCGCCCGTGTTGTTGAGCCCGACGACGAGCCCGTAGCCGAGGAGGTCGTTGCCGCGCACCCCGTCCACTTCCACCAGATCCTTGATCCGCGCGGGCGACGCCTCGCCCGGAACCGGGACGCCGGCGACGAGAAACCCGAGGAGCGGCAGGAACAGGAGCGCGCGAAGGATCATCGCATGTAGTTCGTGAAGCGCAGGTTGGAGAGGCGCGCGGTGACTGTGAGGATGGAGTCGAGCTGAATCTCGAGCGCCTGATAGGTGGTCGCGGCCGTCTCGATGTCGGCGCCGATCATGTGGGCCCGCGCGTGCGAGAGGGTGTTTGACTCCGCGGTGCGCGCGGCCTTCGCGGTCTCGAGCCTCTGCTGGTCGAAGCCGATGGCGAAGCTCAGGTCCTGCGCGCCGTCCTTCGCCGCGAGAAGGTCGCGCCCCGCCGCGGCAAGCAGCGCGAGGCGATCCTCGTTGCTGGTGGCGAAGGCGGGTCCGCCTGCGACGGCGGCCTTGGCCTGCGCCTTCAGGACCGCCACGATGCGGTCGTCGGTGGCGCTCACGCCATAGTCGAGGCGCTCACCCTCGCCGATGTCGGCGCCAGCGAGCCCGTCCGTCGACCCGAGGTAGCCGGCGCTGTGGAACGCACCCGCCGGACTCGCGAAATAGGCGTCGATTGCCGCGATGGCGTCGGCGGCGGTGACGGAGCCAGCGGCAAGTGCGTCGAGATCGGCGAGAATGCCGTCGGCCGGACCGATCGCGGGCCGGTCGGTGGCGGTGCCGGCGAAGAGCGACTGGCCCGCGACCTGCACGTTGAGGCGCGCCAGCGTGTCGGTGAGATCGCCGCGCGCCTGTTTCGCAAGGCGGAGCGCGCTTGCGACGTCGCCCTTCGGCACCGTCTCGTTGAGTGAGACGGCGAGCGCGTTCGCCGCCCCCGCAATCCCGGTGATCGTCGACTGCATGGTGTCGAGGCGCAGCCCGGTCAGCGAGATCGTCGAGGCGAAGGTGGCGTTTCGCGCCAGCGCCCGGTCGAGCGAGATCAGGCGGCTGAGATTGCCGCCGGTCGCCGCATGGCGGTCGGCGGTCTCGCCGGTGGACATCTCCTGCGTGGCCACGTCCATCCGTTCGCGCGCCTCGCTCGCCTGCCGCTGCAGCCGCTGCAGGCGGGCGAGATCGGATCCTCCGGAAACATACATCAGATCAGGCCTTCAGCAGGAGCTGCATCAGCTCGTCGATGACCGAGAGCACCTTGGCGTTGGCGGCATAAGCCTGCTCCACCAGGGTGAGTGACTGGAGTTCGGAGTCGGTGTCGACGCCGGTCGCATTCGATTCCTGCTCGGCGAGCGTCGCCTGCCGGGCACTGAGAAACGCCCGGTCCTCGTCGCTCCGGGCACCGCGGGAGGCGAAGAACGAGGTGATCTCCGAGGCGAGCGCCGCCGCGCCGCCGCTGGCCGAGGTCGAGGCGAATCCGGTCGGCGCGCGCAGGGCCGTGAAGGCATCGGAGAGCGCCTGGAGCGTGGCACCGTTGCCGACACTGCCCTGCGCAGTCGCGGAAAGCCCGTCACGGAGCCGCCAGACCGCGCCGTCGAGCGCCGGGTCGACCGCCGCGGTGACTGCGAGCCGGCCGGCCAGCCCCGTCTGGTTGCCGGCGCCCGCATCGACGAAAAGCCCGTTGCCCGCCGGATCGAGCGCGCTCGCCGGCATCAGCGTCTGGAAGCGGTGGATGACGTCGGCGGCGTAGGCGTCCATCTCGCGCTGCACCTGCGGCAGGGCGGTGTCACGCAGCTCGAAGAGCGCGCCGAGGCTGCCGCCGTCGAAGAGCCCTGCCCCGCTGCCAGCCGTGACCGCGACCGGTCCGGTGATGGCGCCCACGTCCTGCGCGAGACCGGAGAGCCCTGCGCCGGGCGTCATGCCGGCGGTGACGACCCCTGCCGCCGGGGTGAAGGCGAGCGGGTAGACCCGACCATCGAGAAGCGCACCGCCGTTCCGGGTAAAGAGCGCTACCGCGCCACCGTCGCGCTTCGCCACCTTGACCGGGACGACCGAGGAGATCCCGTCGATCAGTTGGGCGCGCTGGTCCTCGAGGCTCGTGGTATCGCGTCCGGTGGCCGCGAACGTCACGATCTTGTCGTTGAGCGTGTCGATCTGGCCGAGCGCCGTGTTGAGCCGGCCGACCTGCCGGCCGATCTCGGCGTCGGCCTCGGTGCGGAGCTGGCCGGTCTCGTCGGAGACCCGGTTGACCGCCGAGGCGAAGTCCTTCGCCGCCGACACCGCGCTGCCGAGCGCGGTGGTGGATTGCGGCGAGGACGCGGCCGCCATCAGCGCCGTCTCCAAGCCCGTGGCGAGCGCGGCGATGGAGGTGGCGTTCGACGTGTCGCCGATCGCCGTCAGGATGCGGTCGTAGGCGTCTGACCGGATGGCACTTGCGCCGAGTGCCGCGTCCATGGCGCGGCGCTCGGCGGTCAGGGTGGCGTTCTCCGCCCGCGTGGTGCCGGCGACCGCGACGCCCTGGCCATGGCCGCCGAGCCAGACGGACGAAAGCTCCGTGGCGCGCCGCGCGTAACCCGGGGTCAGCGCGTTCGCCACGTTGTTCGAGATGGTCTCGGCGAGCCGCGACTGGGCCGAAAGGCCCGAGGCCGCGTTGCTGAGTGCGCTCGAGATGCTCATGGGCGGTCCTCGTGCAGGCGGTGGCCGAAAGGCTCAGCGCTTGAGGTTGGTGGTTTCCTGCAGCATCTCGTCCACCGTCTGGATGATCTTGGCGTTCGAGGAATAGGCGCGCTGCGTCTGGATCAGGTGGGTGAGTTCGTCGGCGATGTCGGTGGTCGACTGTTCGAGCGAATAGCCCCGCATCTCGCCGGTCGGGCCCTGCCCCGCGTTCCAGAGGTAGAGCGAGCCCGACGCCCGGGAGATGCTGAAGGTCTGGTTGTCGAGCACCGTGAGCCCGTCCGGGTTCGGCACGTCGGCGACCGGGATCTGGTAGAGCGCCTTGGTGAAGCCGGTCGAGTAGCTGGCATGAAGAATGCCGTTCTCGTCGACCGACAGGCCGGAGAAGGTGCCCGCGCCCGATCCGTCCTTGGTGAGGCCGGTCTGCAGGAAGTTCGACCCGAGCTGGGTCATGTGGCTCGCCCCGCCCGAGTCCGAGCCGAGGCCCACGGCGATCGTCTGGTTGCCGAAGTCGAGCGTGAGATCGCCCGTGCCCGCGTCGTAGGCAGAGGTGACCGGGGCGGTGCCGCCGGAAAGCTGCGTGACCGAGAGGACGTTGCCGGCGTTGGTCGAGGAGTCGTCGAAGACGATCCCGTAGCTGCCGCCGGACGCGCCGGTCGCCTGATCGACGATGTCGAGCGTCCAGGTGTTGGTCCCGGCCGAGCCGGACGCGGCGACCGTCGGCGTGAAGCCGAAGCTCAGCGTCTTCGACGCGCCGAGGTTGTCGAAGTACTCCGTCGTGACGGTCTGCACTGTACCGCTGCCGGTGCCGGTCAGCTGGGTCGCGGTGGCGGGCAGGGTGACGTTGAGATCAATGCTCGTGGTCGGCTCGGCCGCGGCGCCGGAGAGATTCACCTGCACCGGCCGCAGGCCCTGCGAGCTGTCACGCGGATAGGCCGGGATCGTGCCGTCCGGATTTGCCGCCCAGCCGAGCAGCACGAGACCCGAAGAGGTCCGGAGGTAGCCGTCCGCGTCGGTATCGAACGAGCCGGTGCTCGTCAGCATGAACGGCAGGCCCTGGCCGGTCTCGTCCACCGAGGCGATGGAGGTGACGGGCAGCATCCCGCGCCCGGCGATGGCGATGTCGGTCGAGTTCGAGGTGGTGGCAAGCGCGCCCTTCTGCTCGATGTCCCAGATCGCGCCGGTGCGCACGCCGCCCGCGGTGAACCAGCGGCCGCCGCCAATGGTGTTCGGCGCCGAGTTGTCCGAGACCGCGAGCGACGAGAAATCGACGTCGGCCCGCTTGTAGCCGTTGGTCTGCGAGTTCGCGATGTTGTCGGAGATGGTCGCGAGCTTGTTCGCATTCGCGTTGAGGCCGGAGACGCCGGCGTTCAGCGACGAGGAAATGCCCATGCTCTGTCCTTTTCCCTTGGGGTCGCGCGAGCCGGGAAGAAGCGGGTCGCGGGGTCGGGTCTGGCGCATCCATGGCCCGGCGGGATTTAAGATGAGCCTAACGGCGACCGGCCCGCGCCCCGCCTCCCGCGCCGGCGCGGGCAACGGTCGGCCGAGCCGGTCATGCCCGGGACTTTCGCCCGTCGCTCAATCGGGGAAGTGGCGAAGCAGCGTGATCTCGATGCGGCGGTTGCGCGAATCACGCGGGTTGTCGGTCACGGGGCTGCGGTCGGCCTTGCCGGTGACGCGGGCAAGGCGATCATCGCTGACCCCGGCCTCGACGAGGCGCCCCCGGGCGAGCTGCGCGCGATCCGCCGACAGGTGCCACGGGTCCGGTCCACCGCGCCCGGTATCGCCCAGCGCGAGGTTGCCGGTAATCGCCACCGGGTTCGCGGTGTGGGCCAGCACCCGGCCGATCATCGCCACGAGTTCGCCAAAGATCGGGGTCGGCTTCACCGTGTCGTCGTCGAAGAGCGGCGAGCCTGCGGTGTCGAAGACCTCGATGATCAGGCCTTCATCCGTGACCCGCGTGCGGATGTGTTCGAGCATCGGGTCGGCTTTCATCGCGTCGCCGCTGCCGCCGAGGAGTGCCTTCTCCACGTCGAAGAGGCTCACGTCGCTGCCGTCCGCCTCGGCCCCGGCGCGCGTCGCCTTCGAGGGGTCGCTCTTCTGCCCGGTCTCGTCGCGCGCCAGCACGTCCTGGCTCAGCATGCTGTCGCCCTGAAACGGCCCGTCGCCGCCGCTCCGGCTCTGGCTGATCGGGATCGTCGGGCTGAAGTAGTCGGCGAGGCCGAGGCGTGTCTTCTCGTCGGTGGTCGAGAGCAGCCACATGAGCAGGAAGAACGCCATCATCGCCGTCACGAAGTCGGCGTAGGCAACCTTCCACGCGCCGCCGTGATGCCTCCCGGCAATCACGCTCCTGCGCTTGACGATGACGACGTTGCCGCCCTTTTCCATGGCCCCCGATCCCCCGATCTGCCCCGCGAGTAGAGGTAGTCCGGGAAGCCTGAAGCCGGCGTTACCGCGGCGCAGCAAATGGCGAAGCTTTGCGGCAAATGCCGTCAGAGCTCGCACCAGCACGGCAGCGGATTGCCGGGCTGCGGTCGCGCGGCATGGACGCCGCGGGCGATGGCACGGGCGAGGCAGATCGCCGCCGCCTGTCCGAGCTGCAGCTCGTCGAGCGGCGAGGCGACGGGCCGCGCGCCGGTCGAGACGGCGAAGATCAGGTCGCCGTCGAAGGGCGTGTGCGAGGGGTGGATCGCCCGGGCGAAGCCGCCGTGCGCCACCTCCGCGAGCCGCCGCGCGCCCGCCTTGTCGAGGGCGGCGTCGGTCGCGACGATGGCGATCGTGGTGTTGACGCGCGGGTCCGCCGGTCCGGGCTTGCCGAAGGCGAAGGGTTCGAGCGGCGTGCGCTCGGCCGTCGGCCCGAGGCCGCCGAACTCGTCGCCGATCTCGAAGGGACCGGCGAGGAAGTGGCGGCTGCCGGGAGCGAGCGTCGTGCCGACGGCGTTGACCGCGACCAGCGCGCCGACGGTGGTGCCGTCCGGCAGCACGAACGACGCGGAACCGAGCCCGCCCATGACCGTCCGGGTCATCGCGCCGGTGCCGGCACCTTCCGAGCCGAGCGCGAAGTCTTCCGATGCCGCGTCGAAAGCAGCGGCGCCGAGGGCACGGTAAGGGTTCTCGCCCCAGTCCTTCGCCCCGCCGTTCGCGAGGTCGAAAAGGATCGCCGCCGGGACGATCGGCACGCGCGGCACGCCTTCGGCGACGAAGAAGCCGCGCCCGGTCGCGCGCAGGCGGTCCATCGCACCGGACGCAGCATCGAGTCCGAAGGCCGAGCCGCCCGAGAGGACAAGGGCGTCGATCTCGGCAACCAGCCGGCCCGGGGCGAGAAGGTCGGTCTCGCGCGTGCCGGGCGCACCGCCGCGCACATCGACCGCGGCGACGAACGGCCGCTCGGCCGTGAGGACTGTCGCACCGGACTTCAGCCGGTCGTCGCGGGCATTGCCGACCCGGAGACCCGGGACATCGGTGATGGCGTTGCGGCGGCCGGTCGGGATCATGGGGTGCTCTCCGGCTCGGCCGCCTCGAGAACCGGGGCGGCAGCGATCAGCGCGCGGGTGTAGGGGTGGCGCGGCGTGGTGAAGACCGCCTCGGTCGGCCCCTGCTCCACGATCTCGCCCGCCTGCATCACCATCACCCGGTCGGTGATCGAGCGCACCACGGTCAGGTCGTGGGTGACAAAGAGATAGGCGAGCCCGTGCCGGTGCCTGAGGTCGGCGAGAAGGTCGAGGATGCGGGCGCGGACCTGCACATCGAGCGCCGAGACCGCCTCGTCGAGGACGATGAGCCTCGGGCGCAGGATCAGGGCCCGGGCGATGGCGAGGCGCTGGCGCTGGCCGCCGGAGAACTCGTGCGGGAACTTGTCCGCGTCGGCAGGGTCGAGCCCCACTTCGGTCAGCGCCCGCGCCACCGCCTCCGCGCGGGCCGCGCCGGTGGGCGCCGCATCGAGCAGGTGGAACGGCTCGGTGATGAGCCGCGCGACCCGGTGGCGCGGGTTGAAGCTGCCGAAAGGGTCCTGAAACACCGCCTGAAGCGTGGCGCGGAGCGCCCGCGGCATCTGCTCGCCGGCATGGACGGGGTGGCCCTCGATGCTGATCGTGCCCGCGTCCGGCCGGTCGAGGCCGAGGATCGCGCGGGCGAGCGTCGACTTCCCCGAGCCGCTCTCGCCCACGAGCCCGACGCTCTCGCCCGCGGCGATGGTGAAGCTCACGTCGCGCACGGCCCGGGTCGGCGCGCCGGGGCGGAAGAGGCCGGGCGCGGCATAGCTGCGGTTGAGGCCCCTGACCTCAAGGAGCGGCGCGTCCGCCGGCGCCGGCCCGAGCGCCGGACGGTGCCCGGAGGCAAGAAACAGCGCCCGGGTGTAGGGATGCCTGAGCTCGCGCAGCAGCCGCGTCGTCGGCCCCTCGTCCACCACCTCGCCGGCCCGCATCACCGCGAGGCGGTCGGCGAGGCCCGAGACCACGGCAAGGTCGTGGGTGATGAAGAGAAGCGCCATGCCGTCCTCGTCCACCAGCCGGCGCAGAAGCTCGAGGATCTGCGCCTGCGTCGTCACGTCGAGCGCGGTCGTCGGCTCGTCGGCGATGAGCAGCTTCGGCCGGAGCGCGATCGCCATGGCGATCCCCACGCGCTGCCGCTGGCCGCCGGACAGCTCGTGCGGATAGCGCGACGGCGGCACGCGCCCGGGGTCGAGACCGACACGGGCGAGCATCCGCCGCGCCAGCGCCGCCGCCTCGCGCCGGCTTGCCTGCCCGTGGACCCGCACGGTCTCGGCCACCTGCGCGCCGATGGTCTGCAGCGGGTTCAGCGCCGTCATCGGCTCCTGAAACACCATCGACACCTCGGCACCGCGGATGCGGCACATCTCGCGCTCCGGCAGGCCGAGGATCTCGGAGCCGTCGAGCCGGATGCTGCCCGTGGTCCTCGCCCCGTTCGGCAGCAGCCCGAGGATCGAGAGCGCGGTCATCGACTTGCCCGATCCGCTCTCGCCGATCACTCCGAGGATCTCGCCGCGATCGGCGTGCATCGACACCTCGCGCAGGATCGGAGCCCCGTGGATCGCGAGGCTCATGCGGTCGATGGCGATGAGGCTCACGGCTCGCGCGCCCAGAGAAAGAGCCCGTGGGCGTCGGCCGCCGCGACCGTCGCGGCATGGTCGAGGATCATCACCCCGCCCGCCTCGACGACGACACCCGCCAGACCCGCCTTCGCGGCGTTCTCGAACGTGCCGGGGCCGATGGCGGGAAAGTCCATCCGCCGGTCCTGCGATGGTTTCGGACCCTTGAAGAGCACGCCCTTCGCCTTCGGCCGCACCGCCCGGTCGGTGGCGGCGACAAAGGCCAGCATGGCGTCGGTGCCCTGAATCGACTCGAGCCCTATGCAGATGCCGCCAGCGACCACCGCCCCCTGCCCGACATCGACCTGGCCCATGGCGGCGACGATCGCCGCCGCCCGCCCTGCATCGGCACGGTCGGCCTCCGAAGGCATCGCCCGGGAGTGGACGCCCGGCGTGGCGGGAAGCTCCGGCAGGATCTCCTGCGCCGCCTCGATGCGAAATCCTTCGGCCTCAAAGATCGCCGCGACGAGCCGCAGCGTGGCGTCGTCCCCCGACCGGATGCCGCGCAGGAGCCGCGGCGCGAGACAGAGCATCTTCAGATCGAAGCGGAGCGGCCGGATCGACGGGCGCACGAGCCCGCCGGCAAAGGTGACAGCAGCGAGACCCGCGGCGTGGAGCGCAGCGAAGAGCCGGCCCGGCTTCTCGAAACTGGCGGCGATCGAGGGATGCCCCGTGAGCCACGGCAACTCGACACCCTCGAAGACCACGACCCGGTACGCTCGGCCGCGCCTGACGCATTCCTCGGCCAGCAGGCGGGGCAGCTCGCCTCGGCCGGCAACGATTGCCAGCCCGTCGCGTCCCGCGACGCTCGCAAGCCCGTCCCGTTTCGCGACCGGTGCGTCCTCGCCCATCGCCGTCAGGCGGGGACGGTGAAGCTGCGCGAGCTTTGCGACGTGACGAACTCCACGACCTCCGCGACCAGCGGATTGTCCGGGAACTTCTCCGCCACCCGACGGACCCGCTCCTGCAGGTTGCCCTCGCCTTCGAACATCTCGGTGAATGCGTTGCGAAGCCCATGGATCGCCTCGCGCCCGGCGCCGCGCCGCTTCAGGCCGACGAGGTTCAGCCCGGCCAGATGCGCCCGCTCACCCATGACCGAGCCATAGGGAATGACGTCGGCAACGACGCCGGCAAGGCCGCCGATCATCGCGCCCCGGCCGATGCGCACGAACTGATGCACCGCGGCGAGCCCGCCGAGGATCACGTTGTCCTCGATCACCACGTGACCGCCCAGCGTGGCGTTGTTCGCCATGATGACGTTGTTGCCGATGATGCAGTCATGAGCGACGTGCGTCGACATCATGAAGAGGTTCCCGTCGCCCACGCGGGTGATGCCGCCGCCCGCGCCGGTGCCGGGGTTCATCGTGGTGTGCTCGCGGATCGAGTTGCGCGCGCCGATGACGAGCTCCACGTCCTCGCCGTGAAACTTCAGATCCTGCGGAATGTGGCCGATCGACGCGAAGGGAAAGATGTGCGTCGCCTCGCCGATCGTGGTCCTGCCCGCGACGGCCACATGGCTCTCGAGCACGACATTCGGGCCAAGGGAAACCTGTGGCCCGATGACGCAATAGGGTCCGATACGGGCGCCCGCGCCAATCTCGGCACCGCCCTCGACGATGGCGGTGGGATGGATCAGCGCGGTGGAGTCGATCGCCATGGTCAACCTTTTGCTTTTGCTTCTTCCTGGGTCAGGATCATGGCTGCGAACTCTGCTTCGGCGCAGATCGCGTCGCCCACCCGCGCCTCACCGGTAAACTTCCAGATCTTGCCCCGTCCGCGCGCGACGGTCACGTGCAGTTCGAGCTGGTCGCCCGGGACGACCGCCTTGCGGAACTTCGCGCTGTCGATCGACATGAAGTAGACCAGAAGGTCCTGATCCACCAGATCGAGCGTCTCCACCACGAGCACGGCCGACGTCTGGGCCATGGCCTCGATGATCATCACCCCGGGCATCACCGGCAGTACCGGGAAGTGACCTTCGAAGTGCGGCTCGTTGATCGTCACGTTCTTGAGGCCCAGCGCGAACCGATTGACCTCGATGTTCACCACACGGTCGATCATCAGGAACGGATAGCGATGCGGGATCATCCGCCGGATCCGCGTCACGTCCGCCTGGGGAAGGCTCGGGTCAATGACGAGCGCCATGGTTCAGTTTCCTCCTTGTTCCCCCGCGGGCGGCACCGCCGGAGCCGCCGGGGCGGGCTCCTCGTGTGCCGGCGCCACGGGCGCGCGGGCGTCGATCTCGGCGATGACCGCCTGGGTGATGTTGAGCGACTGGTCCGCGAGCAACACGCTCCCTTCGTCAAAGACCGCTCTCGCCCCGTAGCGGTCCATCAGCTGCACGAGGACCGGCGCAACCTGAGCGTAGAACTGGCGGCGTCGCTGGTCAAACTCCTGCGCCAGTTGCGCGGCGCGGCTGTCCTGATCCCGCCGCGCCTGCACGACGCGCGCGTCGAAGGCGTCGGAAAGGTCGCGAAACTCCTCCGGCGGCAGGGTCAGCCGCCGCTCGGTCAGGCTGCGTTCCTCTTCCTCGAAGGACCGGTCGAGCGAGCGCGCCTCGGAGCGGAGCGCATCCCGCTGACGGTCCTCCTCCGCGAGGATCGCCTGTCCGGCCTTGGAGTCGGTGAGCAGCCGCTCCTGATTGATGAACAGGAACGGAAGCTGCGTGCCGGGCGCCGGGGGCGGCGCATCGGGCAACCGGGTGGCGAAGGTCGGCCGGCTCGTCGGAGCAGGAACCGCGGCCGGCGGAACCATCGGCGCCGGCCGCGCCAGCGGGCCGTCGTACTCATCCTGTGCCGCCGCCGTCCCGGCGATCAGCGTTCCCATGAGGACCAGCGCCAGCGGCCCCGGCCGAAACCTCGGCCGCGGCACGTCAGAACCGGGTCTGCAGCGTGAAGCGGAACCGCTCGGTTTCGTCGTAGTCTTCCTTCTGGATCGGGAAGGCGTAGTTGAAGCGCAGCGGTGCGAACGCGGTGTCGATGAACAGGCTGAGCCCGACCGCCGAGCGCATGTGGAAACCGTCGTCGACCTCGCCCATGCTGCCGTCCTTGTTGTCGAGCATCCAGAGCGAGCCGGCGTCGGCGAAGACGCCGCCGTAGATGCCGTACTGCTCCGGCAGGCCGAGCGGGAAGCTCGCGTCGAGGCGGAGCACGCTGTAGGCGTTGCCGCCGAGACCTTCGTCCACGTCCTGCGTGTCCGGTCCGCGGACACAGTCGCCTGCGGTACAGAAGTCGCGCGGGCCGAGGCCGTTGCGGGCGAAACCACGGAAGCTGTCGCCACCGGTGGTGAAGCGGTCGGTGATGCGGGTGCCGTCGGTCGCGTAGATGTAGCCGCCTTCAAGCTCGGCGGAGACCACCACGGCCTCCTCGAAAAGGCTCTTGTAGAGCTTGGCGTTGCCTTGGGTCTTGGTATAGCGCGTGTCGCCGCCGAGGCCGGCGAACTCCTGCGTGAGCGTCAGGATGAAGCCCGCCGTCGGATCGACCGCCGAGTTGCGCCGGTCATAGGCATAGGTGAAGCCAATCGCGGAGGTGACCATTGCCCCCTGCTCGTCCCGGATGATCTCCGACGAGCTGTCGAGGACGTTGTAAATCTCGTCGTTGGAGATCTGGTAGGTGAGCGTCAGCCGGCCGTTCTCGCTCAGCGGGAAACCGATCTTCGGCTCGAAGCCAAGGCTCTTGGTCTGGAACGACTGCTCGCTGAAGTCGCGCTGGCGGTAGTAGATGTTGAAGCCGCCCAGCAGATCGCGATCGAAGAGCGCCGGCTCGAAGAAGCCGAACTCGATGTTGCCGAACTGGCTGGAACCGGAGAACGAGGCGGTGACGGTCTGGCCCCGGCCGAGGAAGTTGCGCTCGGCCACGCTGATCTGCGCCGCGAGGCCCTCGCCCGAGGAATACGCGCCGCCGAGCGTGAGGCTGCCGGTCGGCTGCTCCTCGACCTCGACGTCGATCAGCGCCTTGCCGGGCTCCGAGCCCTGACGCACGTCGATCTTCGTCGTCTTGAAGAACTGCAGACCCTCGATGCGGCGCTGAGCCTCGCGGACCTCGCGGGCGTTGAAGGCGTCGCCCTCGACCACGTGGAACTGCCGGCGGACCACGCGGTCAAGCGTGCGGTCGTTGCCGTGAATGTCGATGCGCTCGATGAAGACCCGATCGCCCTCGACCACCTGGAAGTTGATGTCGACGGTATGGTTCGCCGGGTTGCGCGTCACCTGCGGCCGAATCTCGACGAAGGCATAGCCCTGCTGCCCGGCGGCGTAGCTCATGCGCTGGACGACGCGGTCCACCTGCTTGACGTTGTAGACGCCGCCGCCGAGCACTTCGGAGAGCAGCGGCTGGAAGACGGTGGCGGGAAGGCCGGGGATCGCCGAGCTGACCGACATCTTGCCGAAATTGAAGCGCTCACCCTCGGACACGGTGAAGGACAGGAAGAACCCGTTCCGCTCGCGCACGATGTCCGCCGTCGACGACAGGACCTGAAAATCGATGTAGCCGCGTTCCAGATAGAACTGGCGCAGCATCTGCTTGTCGACCTCCATGCGGTCGGCGTCATAGGTGACGTTGCCGAACAACCAGGAGAGCCAGTTGGTCTGGCCGCTCTGGATCGCCCGGCGAAGCTGCCGGTCCGAGAAGGCCTCGTTGCCGATGAAGTTGATGCGCTGGACGTTGGTCGGGCGCCCCTCCTCGATCTCGTAGACGAGATCGACGCGGTTCTCCGACTGGCGGATGATGACGGGGCGCACCGTGGCGCCGTAGCGGCCCGACTGCTGGTAGGCTTGGACGATGCGCTGGGCGTCAGCTTCGGCGGCGACCACCGAGTAGGCGAGCCGCGGCCGGAGCTGGACGACAGCGTTCAGCTTGTCGTCGTCGAGGCTGTCGTTGCCTTCGAAGGCGATCTGGTTGATCGTCGGGTTTTCCTTGACGGTGATGACGAGGCGCCCGGCCTCCGGCATCACGTCGACGCTCTCGAAGAGGCCGGTGTCGTAGAGCTTGCGCACCGCAAGGTTGATCTGCTCCGGCGTCACCGGCGCGCCGGGCTCGATCCCGGCGAACACCCGCACGGTGTCGGCCTCGATGCGCTGATTGCCCGCCACATCGACCCGGCTGAACACCGCGGTCCCCTGTGCGAGAACTCCACCCGGCTGGACGCTGGTCAGCAGGACCGCTGCCAGCACCGCAATGATTCGGATCCCTCGGGAAAAACCCCGAATCCGCTGATGCTGCTCCATCGGCGCCTTGCCCCTCTGCCCGCGAGGCGGTTCGCCGCCCCTTATGTCAACTCACCATACGCATGATGTCGTTGTAGGTAGCGAATACCATCAGCAACAGGATCAAGCCAAGACCAATCGACATAGCGACCTGCATGACGGCCGGACTTGGTGGCCTGCCGCGCACAGCTTCAATGCAGAACGCGACGAAATGGCCACCATCGAGCACCGGGATCGGGAAGAGGTTCAGCAGCCCGATCGCCGTCGAGATGATCGCGATGAGGCCGATGAAGTCGGTCAGCCCCTGCGACGCGGTCTCGCCGGAAATCTGGGCGATGCCGAGCGGCCCCTGCAGGTTTTCCGCGCTGATCGCGCCGGTCAGGATGCTTTTCAGCCCGAGGATCGACTGGCTGATGACCATCACCATACGCTCGGCGCCGAAGCCGAGCGCGGTCCAGGGCGCCGGTGTCTCGGTCGCGGGCATGTAGAGCGAGGCACCGGCAACACCGATCATCACCCGCCGCTCGAACCCGCCCTCCGCGGTGCCGGCGTCCCGTTCGACCGGGGTGATCGGCAGGATCACCCGCACGCCGCCGCGCCAGACCTCGAGGGGAATGCTGTGACCGCCGGAGGCGAGGACGATCTGCCGGAGCTCCTCGAACGAGGCGAGCGGCTTGCCGTCAGCCTGCAGGATCACGTCCCCGGCCTTCAGCCCCGCCTCGCTGGCGGGCGACAGCGGCTCGACGCCCTGCACCAGCGGCGGCAGGGGCCAGGGCGCGGTCACATCGACCTCGCCGCCGTCCCGCTCCACACGCACGCGGATCGGGCCGGGTTCGGGCATCTTCATGGCGATCGCCAGCATGTCGCCGAAAGCAGTGACCGGCTCGCCGTTGACCGTGAGCAGCACGTCGCCAGGATGCAGCGTCTGCTCGGTATCCGGCAACTCGGCGATCGTGCCGATCGTCGGTCGCTCGGTCGGCACACCCTGCCAGGTCACGAGGCCGGCGAAGATGACGATGGTGAGGAGAAAATTGAAGACCGGCCCGGCCAGCACGGTGAGCATCCGCCGCCAGACTGCCGCGCCGTGGAAGCTCGCGGCGCGCTCCGCCGGTGTCATCGCGTCGAGCGCCTTCGGATCCGTCCGCGACCCCGCATCTGCGTCGCCCACGAACTTCACGTAGCCGCCGAGCGGCAGCGCCGCGAGCTGCCACAGCGTGCCGCGCTTGTCGCGCCGCGACCAGATCACCGGCCCGAAGCCGATCGAGAACACGTCCGAGCGGATGCCGCACCAGCGCGCAACGATGTAGTGGCCGTACTCGTGCACGAAGACGACGATGCCGAGCACCACCACGAAGGGGATGACCGTCGAGAGAAAGCCGCCGAAGACGGGAAGGCCCGCAAGCATGTCCATGGTCAGTTTCCGCTGAAGGCCGCGACCCAGAGACCGGCGAGGCGTCGCGCCTCGGCATCGGCCTCCGTCACGGCATCAAGATCGTAGCCCGGTCCCTCGGCCGCAACCGCAGGGCCCGCAGTTTCAAGCACATGTTCCACGAGCACTGCCATATCAAGGAATCCGATCGCCCGCATCAGAAAGGCGTCAAGCGCCGCCTCCTTCGCCGCGTTGAAGACGGCCCCCGAAAGGCCGCCCATGTCGAGCACCTGGCGCGCCAGACGCAGCGCCGGAAAGCGCTCCGGGTCCGAGGGCAGGAAGTCGAGCCGCCCGAGCGCCGCAAAGTCGAGCCGGTCGAGCGGCAGGGTCCTGCGCTCCGGCCAGTTGAGCGCGAAACCGATCGGCCCGCGCATGTCGGACGGCCCGAGATGCGCCATGATCGAGCCGTCGCGAAAGCCCACCATGGAATGCACGATCGACTGGGGGTGGACGACGACCTCGATCACCTCCGGCGCCACGTCAAAAAGCGCCCGTGCCTCGATCACCTCGAGCGCCTTGTTGAACATGGTGGCGCTGTCGATCGAGATGCGGACGCCCATGTCCCAGTTCGGATGCGCCTTGGCCTGTTCCGGCGTCGCAAAGGCCATCTTCTCGGTCGGCCAGTCGCGGAACGGCCCGCCCGACGCGGTCAGGATGATCCGCTCCACGTCCTCGGCCGTCTCGCCGCGCAGCGCCTGAAAGATCGCGCTGTGCTCGCTGTCCACCGGCAGAAGCCGTGTGCCGCACGCCCCGCAGGTCCGGCGCAGCAGGTCGCTGGCGCAGACGAGGCTCTCCTTGTTGGCAAGGGCCAGGATTCCGCCGTGCTCGGCGAGCCGCAGGCCGGGCGCCAGCCCCGCGACACCGACGATCGCCGACATGCCCCAGTCGACCGGCTCGGAGGCGGCATCGACCAGCGCGGCCTGTCCCGCCGCCGCTTCGACACCCGACCCCGCGAGCGCGTCACGGAGCGCGTCGAGCCGGGTCTCGTCCGCGGTGACCGCGATCCGGGCACCGAGGCGCCGGGCCTGTTCCGCCAGCAGCGCGACGTTCCCCGCACCGGAGACCGCGACCACCTCGAAGGCCTCGGGGCCGCCCGCCTCCTCGATCAGCGAGACCGTGTTCTGGCCGACCGATCCGGTCGATCCGAAGATGCTGACCCGCCGCCGCATCACTGGCCGAGCGCATTCACGCCGAGGCTGTGGCAGATCGCGAAGAACCAGATACCGCCCATGATGCCGTCGAGCCGGTCCATCACCCCTCCGTGGCCGGGAATGAGCCGGCTCGAATCCTTGACGTTGAACCGGCGCTTCACAGCGGACTCGAGCAGGTCGCCCATCTGCGAGCAGACCGCGATCCCGAGGCTGAGCAGCCCGATCCTGAGCGGCGGCCAGCCGGCCAGGAGCCCGAAGATGAGCCCGGTCGCACCGGCAAAGACGAGGCCGCCGATTGCGCCCGACCAGGTCTTGCCGGGACTGACCGCCGGCCAGAGCTTCCGGCCGCCCATCCTGCGCCCGACGAAATAGGCTCCCACGTCGGCCGCCACCACCACGAGGACCAGCCAGAGAATGAGCCACACCCCCTCGGGCTCACGGTTGCGGAAGGCGATGAGCGCCCCCATGCCGAGCGCCATGTAGAGAAAACCCGCCGTCAACCAGTCGCGCCGCGCGCCGCCGACGAGCGCGACCAGCACGGTCCCGATCGCGAGCACGCCGAGCCCGGTAGGCGTTCCCCAGCAGGCCGTCGCGAGGAGCGCCAGCACGCCGGCGACGCATGGTACCACCAGCGAGGGAGCCGTCAGGGCCTGCGACCCCGTCGCCATGCGGTGGAGTTCCCAGAACATCAGCACGAACGCGAGCGAGATGAACGCCGCCGCCCAGCCGCCACCAGCCCAGAGGTTCAGGAATGCGAGCACCGCGAGAACGAGTCCCGACGCAACCCTCAACCCGAGGTCCGCGAACCGGACGGGCCGCGACGGGGCGTCGCTCATTGAGCAACAGCGCCGAACCGTCGCTCGCGCTTGCCGAAGCCCCGCACCTGCGCCGCGAACATCTCCGCGGTGAAGTCGGGCCAGCGGGTGTCCACGAACGAGAATTCGGAATAGGCCGCCTGCCAGGGCAGGAAACCCGAGACCCGGAACTCTCCCGACGTGCGCAGCACCAGGTCGGGATCGGGAAGGCCGGCGGTGTCGAGGTGGTCCTCGATCGTCTCCGGCGTGATGTCCTCGGCGCGCAGCGCCCCGGCGCGCACCGCCTCGGCGACGCGGCGGGTGGCGCGCAGGAGTTCGTCCCGGCCGCCATAGTTGATGGCCACCGTCAGATGCAGACGGTCGTTCGGCCTGGTCTGCGCCTCGAGACCGGTCATCAGCGCCCTGAGGTCGTTGTCGAGCCGATCGCGCCCGCCGATGAAGCGCACCCGCACTCCCTCGGCCACCAGCCGCGCCCCCTCCTTCTTGATGTAGCGCCGGAAGAGCCGCATCAGCCCGATGACCTCGAGCTCCGGCCGCTTCCAGTTCTCGGTGGAGAAGGCGAAGAGCGTCAGGTGCGTGATCGCGAGGTCCGGACAGCTCTCGACGATCTCACGCACCCGTTCGGCACCGCGCTTGTGTCCGGCAAGACGCGGCAACCCACGGCTCGCCGCCCAGCGACCGTTGCCGTCCATGATGATGGCAACGTGGCTCGGACCAGAGGCGGTCGTCGGAGCTTCCTTCGTGTACATCGCGTAATCTACCACCTCAAACCCCGGCCAATCAGGCGCGGCGAACGCATCAAACCTGCATGATCTCGTCTTGCTTGGAATTCAGCGCGGCGTCGATCTTCTTGATCACCGCATCGGTCAACTCCTGCACCTCTTCGTGCCAGAGCTTTTCGTCGTCTTCTCCCATGCCGGCGGCCTTGGCCTTCTTCAGCTGGTCCATGCCATCGCGACGGACATTCCTGACCGCCACGCGTGCATGTTCGGCATACTGGCCCGCCACCTTGGCGAGATCCCGGCGACGCTCCTCATTGAGCTCGGGGATCGGCAGCCGGAGGATGGTGCCATCCATCTGCGGGTTGATGCCGAGACCGGAGTTGCGGATCGCCTTGTCGACGGCATTGACCATCGACTTGTCCCACACGTTGACGAGCACCATGCGCGGCTCGGGCACCGTGATGGTGCCGAGCTGATTGATCGGCATGCTCGAGCCATAGGCGTCGACCGTGACCGGATCGAGCATCGAGGCGGAGGCGCGGCCGGTCCGCAGCGACGCGAATTCGTTCCGCAGGGAATTGAGCGCCCCGTCCATGCGCTTTTCCAGCGCGTCCATGTCGATCTCGAATTCAGACATCTCGGTCTCCTTCGCCGTCCCCGCCATCGTCAGGCGGGCTCGACCGTGGTGAAGCGGCCCTTGCCCTGCACGATCCCGGCAAGCCCGTTGGGCTCGTCCAGCGAGAAGACGACGATAGGCAGCGAGTTGTCGCGAGCAAGCGCGATTGCTGCGGCATCCATCACCTTCAGGTTCTTCGTGAGAACCTGATCGTAGCTGATGCGGTCGTACCGGCGGGCCGCCGGGTTCTTCTTGGGGTCGCTGTCGTAGACCCCGTCAACCTGCGTGCCCTTGAAGAGCGCCTCGCAGGACATTTCCGACGCGCGCAGCGTCGCCGCGGTGTCAGTGGTGAAGTAGGGGTTGCCCGTTCCGGCGGCGAAGATCACCACACGGCCCTTCTCGAGGTGCCGCACGGCGCGGCGCCGGATATAGGGCTCGCAGACCTGGTCCATCGGAATCGCCGAGACCACACGGGTGTGAATGCCGAGGTTCTCGATCGCCGACTGCATTGCCAGCGCGTTCATCACCGTCGCGAGCATCCCCATGTAGTCGGCGGTCGTGCGTTCCATCCCCTGCGCGCTGCCCTGTAACCCGCGGAAGATGTTGCCGCCGCCGATCACCATGGCGATCTCGACGCCGAGGCCATAGAGCGCCTCGACCTCACGGGCGATGCGCTCGACCGTAGGAGGATGCAGTCCGAACTGCCCCGGCCCCATCAAGGCTTCCCCCGAGATCTTCAGGAGAATGCGCTTGTATGCGGGGCGGGCGACGGGTGCTGCCATGGTTGCGACGCCGTCGGTCATGCCCTCGTCCCTGCTGTCTGGATCGCGCGCCAAAATGGCGGAATTCGGATAAGCACGCAACGGCTATTCCCGCAGCGCACCGCGACCGGCCCCGCATGGGCCGGCCGGCACGTCACGTCTCAGCGGCCGGCGGTCTTCGCCACCTCGGCGGCGAAGTCCTCGGCCTCCTTCTCGATGCCCTCGCCGACGGCGAGACGGGCGAATCCGATCACCTCGACGCCCGCGTCCTTGGCCGCCTGGCCGACGCTGATGTCAGGGTTGATGACGAACTTCTGATTGAGGAGCGTCACCTCCTCGAAGAACTTGTTCATCCGGCCGACGATCATCTTCTCGATGACCGAGTCGGGCTTGCCGCTCTCGCGGGCCTGCTCCGTCAGGATGTTCTTCTCGCGATCGACCAGCGCCGGATCGAGATCCGCCTCGGAGAGCGAGGCGGGCGCGGTCGCGGCGATGTGCATGGCGATCTGCTTGCCGATGCCGTTGTCGGAACCCTTCAGCGCCACCAGCACGCCGATCTTGCCGAGGTTGTCGGCAACGGCGTTATGCACGTAGGATGCCACGCTGTCGCCCTCGACCGCGACCATCCGCCGCAGGTGCAGGTTCTCGCCGATCGTCGAGATCTTCTCGGTGATCGTCTCCTCGACGGTGCTCTCGCCAAGCTTCGCGCCACGCAGCGCCTCGACGTCGGACACCTCGGTCGCCACTTCGGCGATCGCGCGGACGACCGCCTGGAAGTCCGAGTTGCGCGCCACGAAGTCGGTCTCGGAGTTCACCTCGACGGCAACGCCGACCCCGTCCTTCACGGCAACGCCGATCAGGCCCTCGGCCGCGGTGCGGCCAGACTTCTTCGCAGCCTTGGCGAGGCCCTTGGTGCGCAGCCAGTCGATGGCCGCTTCCATGTCGCCGTTGGTCTCGGTCAGCGCCTTCTTGGCGTCCATCATGCCGGCGCCGGAAGCGTCGCGCAGCTCCTTCACCATCGCGGCAGTGATCGACATGGGAATCTCCTCAGGGCTCGGAAAACGGAAAAGCGCGGCCCCCTTTTCCGCGGGGGCCGCGACAAGAAGATGACGGCCGGATCAGGCCTCGGCTTCGTCGGCCGCCAGATCCTCGACCGGGCCTTCCTCAAGGCCGCCGATGTCGACGCCGGCGGCACCCATCTGGGCCGCCATGCCGTCGAGCGCCGCGCGCGCGATCAGGTCGCAGTAGAGGGTGATGGCACGCGCCGCGTCGTCGTTGCCCGGGATCGGGTAGTCGATGCCGTCCGGCGACGAGTTGGTGTCGAGCACCGCGATGACCGGAATACCAAGCTTGCGCGCCTCGGCGATCGCAAGGTCTTCCTTGTTCGTGTCGATGACGAAGATCAGGTCCGGCGTGCCACCCATCTCGCGGATGCCGCCGAGCGACTGCTGGAGCTTCGCCTGCTCGCGCTCGAGCCCGAGGCGCTCCTTCTTCGTCAGACCACCGGCGCCCGACGCAAGCTTCTCGTCGATCGCCTTCAGGCGGCTGATCGACTGGGAGACGGTCTTCCAGTTGGTCAGCGTGCCACCGAGCCAGCGGTGGTTCATGTAGTACTGCGCCGACCGCTCGGCGGCGTCGGCGACGGCCTTCTGCGCCTGGCGCTTGGTGCCGACGAAGAGGATGCGGCCGCCCCGCGACACGGTCTGCTGCACGGCGTGCAGCGCCTGGTCGAGCAGCGGCACGGTCTGGGTCAGGTCGACGATGTGGATGCCGTTGCGGTCGCCGTAGATGTACGGCGCCATGCGCGGGTTCCAGCGGTGGGTCTGGTGGCCGAAGTGGACACCGGCCTCGAGGAGCTGGCGCAGATTGAATTCGGGCAGAGCCATGGCCTGCGGTTTCCTTTCCGGTTTCGCCTCGGCGGGGAGAAGAGCCGTTCCGGCCCAACCGGTGGACTCTCGGGGATGTCTCCCCCGGGAGCCGCGACCCCGCCTGTGGATTTTGAGTGGCGCGCATCTAGTCGCTTTCGGGTCTCATTGCAACCCGTGAGTGCCCTGCCGGCGAGTTGACCTTGCGGAAAGCGAGGATCGCTTGCCGCCGGTGCATCTGATGGTAGATCCTCCCGGGCGAGTGGCGCTCGGAACAGCGCTCAGGGGCGAAGCGGAGAGGGACCCATGACCGTCGAGACGAAACAGACCGCGCGGCCGAGCTTCGATGCGGCGAGCCTCCGGGGCGATCTCTGGATCGGGGGCGCCTGGCGCCCGGGCCGGGGCGGCGATCCGATCGACGTGGTCGATCCCTCGACCGGCGAGGCCTTCGCCGCGGTCGCCGACGCGTCCGAGGCGGACGCGCTCGATGCGGTCACCGCGGCCCATGACGCGCTGCCGGCATGGTCGGCCACCGCGCCGCGCAAGCGCTCGGAGATCCTGCGCCGCGCCTTCGAACTGATGATCGAGCGCCGCGACCACCTGGCCGAGCTGATCTCGTTCGAGAACGGCAAGGCGCTGCCCGACGCGATCGGCGAGGTCACCTATGCGGCGGAGTTCTTCCGCTGGTTCTCCGAAGAGGCGGTGCGGCTCAACGGCGAGCTCGGCGTGGCGCCGGGCGGAGCGAACCGCATCCTCGTCCAGCACCAGCCGATTGGTGTCTCGGTGCTGGTGACGCCGTGGAACTTCCCCGCCGCGATGGCGACGCGCAAGATCGGCCCCGCGCTCGCTGCCGGCTGTACCTGCGTGCTGAAGCCCGCGACCGAGACACCGTTCACCGCCTACGCGCTCGCCGAGATCCTCGCCGAGGCCGGGGCGCCGGCCGGGACTGTCAACGTCATCACCACGTCGAAGGCCGGCCCGACGGTCAGCGCGATGCTGCATGATCCGCGCGTGCGCAAGCTCTCGTTCACCGGCTCGACCGAAGTCGGGCGGCGCCTGCTCAAGGAAGCTGCCGATCAGGTGCTGAGCTGCTCCATGGAGCTCGGCGGCAACGCGCCCTTCCTGGTCTTCGACGATGCCGACATCGACGCGGCGCTCGATGGCGCGATGATCGCCAAGATGCGCAACGGCGGCGAGGCCTGCACCGCGGCCAACCGCTTCCTCATCCAGTCCGGCATCGCCGAGGACTTCGCCCGCAGGCTCGCCGAGCGCATGGGCGCGCTCACCGTCGGGCCGGGCTACGACCCGGAGACGAAGTGCGGCCCGATGGTGAATGCCGCGGCGATCGAGAAGATCGACAGCCTCGTCGAGGATGCCGTGCGCCGCGGCGCGCGCGTCCGGCTCGGCGGCAAGCCGCTCGACCGGCCGGGCTACTACTTCCCGCCCACGGTGATCGAGGGCGTGCCGGGGGACGCCGAGATCCGGCGCGAGGAGATCTTCGGGCCGGTCGCGGCCATCGCCACCTTCGAGAGCGAGGACGAAGCCATCGCGCTCGCCAACGACACCGAGTTCGGTCTCATCGCCTACGTCTACACCGGCGACCTCTCCCGTGGCCTTCGGGTCTCGGAGCGGCTCGAGGCCGGCATGGTCGGGCTGAACCGCGGCCTTGTCTCCGATCCGGCCGCGCCGTTCGGCGGCGTCAAGCAGAGCGGCCTCGGCCGCGAGGGAGCCCATCACGGCATCCTGGAGTTCTGTGAGACGAAGTACATCGCCGCGAGTTGGTAATCCGCCACCCGCGCCCACATGGCCGGCCCTCTCCCGGGGGCCGGTTGACGCTGCAACCCGGCACGCCCAGAAAGCGCCGCGGATCCGATTGGGGTGAACCACATGAGCCAGACTGACGAAATCGACGAGCTCCTGAACACCCCGCCCGCGCCACCACGGGCCGCGGTCGCGCGACGGCGGAGCCTCTGGGAACGCGAGTTTCCCTACCTGCTCATCCTCGTCCTCGCCGCCGCCGGCGCCGGCTGGGTCAGCCTGACCCGCGAGCCGATCGTGCGGTATTGGGACGTGGTGGCGGTGGTGGTCGCAGCGGTCGCGATCGT
This sequence comes from Amaricoccus macauensis, assembly GCF_014201905.1. Classification (GTDB taxonomy): domain Bacteria; phylum Pseudomonadota; class Alphaproteobacteria; order Rhodobacterales; family Rhodobacteraceae; genus Amaricoccus; species Amaricoccus macauensis. Next base: position 825,608 of record NZ_JACHFM010000001.1, read on the forward strand.
CGAGGGCTGGCACGACGCGGAGGAGCGCGGTGGCCGCTGGCGCCTCGTCTGGACCCAGCTCGCCCACTGGGCGGCGTTCCTCATCGCCATGAACCTCGTCTTCCTGCCGAGCATGCAGTCCGTGCTCACGAGCGACGCCCTGAGCCTCACCGTGCTCCTGCTGCTCGCACTCGGCACGTTCGCGTCCGGCATCCACACCGCGTCACCGCTCATGGCGGCGAACGGCGTCTTCATGGGGCTTTGCGTCCCGGCGATCGCCTGGCTCGACCAGACGGCCATGATCGTTGTCCTCGTCATCGTCGTGCTCGCCTCGGCGGTGGCGCTCTTCTTCTGGCTCCGCCGACGCTACCGGGGCTGAGGCGCGCACCAGCTTCGCGCGCACCGTCTCACGGGCGGCCTCACGGGCGGCGGTCGGATCTCGCCCGCCTGCGGCGCCGCCGCTCGGCGTCCGCAGGCTGGTCGGCCGCCTCGTTCCATGCCGGGTCGTTGGCCTTGATCCGTCGGGTGATGACAATGGCCGCCGGCCAGGCGAGCACGAAGCCGACGACGATCGCGCCGAACACCGGAACCCAGCCGACCCAGCCGAGGCTGAGCACGAGGATGATGAGCGAGCCCACGATCACCGCATTGGTCATGAGCACGATCACATAGCGCAAGCGAAACATGTTCTCCTCCTTGGTGGAGAGAGAACGCCACGCCGTTGCCCGCTGTTCCCGCCAACCCTGTGTTCCCGCCAACCCTGTCCCGGCCGGCGCCGACCGGCGGCTCAGGGAGCCTGCCACCACACCTCGGGCAGCCAGCCGATCCAGTCGCCATAGACCGGAATGTGCTCCGGGTGGTGCAGGTCGGCCTTGTGCGCCACGAACGCCCGGTCGGCGTACCAGACCGGGATCACATAGCGCCCGGTGGTCAGCACCCGGTCGAGCGCCCGCACAGCGGCGCTGAACTCACCCGGGTCGCGCGTCGCCAGCATGTCGCCGATCAGCGCCTCCACCGCCGGGCTGTCGATGCCCGCGTAGTTGCGTGACCCCGGCGCAGTCACCCCGTCGCGTCCCCAGTAGAGCACCTGCTCGTTGCCGGGGGACAGTGACTGGTTCCAGGCGTTGACGATCATGTCGAAGTCGTAGTCATTCTTGCGCAGATTGTACTGGGCGGCATCCACGGTCTGCACCCGCATCTCGATGCCGAGCGGCCGGAGCGCGGCGGCGAACATGTTCGCCACCGCCTCGCTCTGCCCGGCCGAGAGCATGCCCGCCTGCGCGGTCGAGAGCATGACCGTGAAGACGAAGGGCTCGCCGGCCGCGTCCTTCAGCACGCCGTCCTGCACCGTCCATCCGGCTGCCTCGAGCTGCGCCCTCGCGAGCCTCAGGTTCGCCCGGTTGCGCGCCCCGTCCGACACCGGCAGCCCATAGGCGTCGAGCGCGTCCGGCGGCAGGTCGGCCCGGAACGGCTCGAGCAGCTCGCGCACCCGGCCCTCCGCCGGACCGCTCCCCATCGCCAGCGCCGAGTTGCCGAAGTAGCTCGGCCGCCGCGGCAGGGCGCCGCCGGTCTGGGTCTGGTTGATGAACTCGAAGTCGAAGGCATGGAGCAGCGCGTCGCGCACCCGCCAGTCCGCGAAGATCGGCCGGCGGGTGTTGAACACGAACCCCTCCATCCCCGAGGGTCGCTCGTTTCCGATCTCCTCCTTCACCACTTCGCCCTCGCGGGCGGCGGGGAAGCCGTAGTCCGTCCGCCACTTCGCGGCGCTCGTCTCGCGGTAGACCGAAAGCTGCCCGGCGGTGAACGCCTGAAACATCACGCTGCTGTCGAGATAGAACTCGTAGCGGATGGTGTCGAAGTTGTTGACGCCCCGGTTGACCGGCAGATCGCGCCCCCAGTAGTCCGGGTTCCGCCGGAAGGTGACGGAGCGCCCGGGCTCGAACGGCCCGACCGTGTAGGCGCCCGACCCGACCGGAACCCGAAGGCTCGACGCCGCGAAATCGACCCCGTCCCAGTCCGCTTTCTTCAGGATCGGCCGAAGACCGATGACCAGCGGCATCTCTGCGTCCGGCGCGTCAAAGGTAAAACGCACCCCGCGCTCCCCCACCCGCTCGACCTTCGCCACCTTTTTCCATGCGTTGGAGTACTTTGGCAGACCCTTCTCCGCCAGCGTCTCCATCGACCAGATCACGTCGTCCACCGTGACCGGGCTGCCGTCAGAGAACTTCGCCTCAGGTCTCAGGACGAATTCCACCCAAGCGCGATCCTCAGGCGTCTCGATCGACTCGGCCAGCAGGCCATAGAGACCAAAGGGCTCATCCCAGTTCCGCGCCATCAGCGTCTCGAAGACGTGGCCCTGCATCCCTGAGGGAGCATGCCCCTTCAGGATGTAGGGGTTCAGGGAGTCGAAGCTCCCGGGCTCGCCGAAGACGATCGTGCCGCCCTTCGGCGCCATGGGGTCGGCATAGGGCAGCGAGGCGAAGTCAGAGGGCAATGCAGGAGCGCCGTACATGGCTATGCCGTGCGCGGGTTCTGCCATCACCCAGCCGGCCTGTGCGGCCCCTGCAGCGAGCGCCAGGGCGGCCACCCGCATCCAACCTATCATCTCCGTCACAAACCTCGCATGCGTTAACCGTGGCTACCCTAAACCACGGGCCTCCGAGGTTTCACACAGATTTTTAGCTTGGCGATAGGCCTTTGATTTTGTATAAGGGTTCCACTGCTCGATAGGTTTCTTGCCTGTATGAAACCTGCCTCAACGACTTGACGCCCTCCTCGCGAGGGCGTCTTTTTTTTGTGCTCCCCGGTGCCGACTTACTGCACCCCTTGAGCGGGAACCGGCAAGCTCTTCATGACCCGACGATATTTGCGGTCCCGATGACGAAGGCCCGTCAACCCCCTCCGGAACACCGGCCGAAACCAATCCGACGGGGGTTACATTAAACCCCGTCAAGGCGTTGCCGTATCTTCCTCAACCTGCGTGCTCAGAAATCCACGGCTTCACGACCGCCTGATCCCGCTACGGCTCCCATGTTCGGCGCCGGGCCGAATCTCCGACTCGCCACCGGGTCCCCGCGGGCGATTTCCGTCATCGCACCGTCACCGATCGCGGATCGTTGATTGCGCCAGTACACCCGGAACGGCCGGGCCGGCGCCTCGGCCCCGTCTCCCGGCACCATTGGCCAGTTGCGTTGACAGCCGTCTTGCGCCCGGTATCGTCGAGGCGAAACCGGAGGACGCCGCGCCGTGGCGGACAAGAAAGACAGCTTCGCAGTGATCGGCCTCGGCGGCTTCGGCAGCACGGTGGCGGTCGATCTCGCCCGGATGGGCGCCTATGTCCTCGGGGTCGATCTTGACGAGCGCCGGGTCGCGCGCATCGCCGACGACATCTCCGAAGCGAAGATCCTCGACGCCACTGACGAGACCGCCCTGCGCGAGGCCGGCTTCAACCGCTACGGCGCAGTGCTGGTGGCGATCGGCGAGAGCCTGGAGGCCTCGATCCTCGCCACGCTCAACGCCCGCCTCGTCGGCTGCCGCACCGTCTGGGTGAAGGCCCGTGACAAGACGCACCACCGCATCCTGAGCCGCATCGGTGCCGACCGGGTCATCCTGCCCGAGATCGAGATGGGCCAGCACGTGGCGCAGATGCTGCACAACCCGCTGGTGCGCGACTATGCGAGCCTCGGCAACGGCTACTACGCCATGAGCCTCGACGCGCCGGCGCCGCTCAACGGCCGCCGTGTCAGCACGCTCGAACTCTCCCGTCACGGCCTGCGCGCGCTGGCGCTCATGCGCGGCACGAAGGATCTCGACCTCGCGAGCGACCCGGAGATCGAGGAGGAAGACCACCTCGTCATACTCGGCCGGCAGGACGAGCTCAGGAGATTCGGCGACGCGCTCTGAGCGCGTCGCCGCGCGGCCATGGCGGGAGAGTTCCGACAGAGCCTCAGCCGGCTGGTCCTGAGGCTCCCGCCGCCCCTCGTTCTCGCCGCCTTCAACGCTATCCTGATCCTCGCGGCCACGCCGGTCCTCATGCTACCCGCATCGCAGATTACCCCTTTCTCATGGGGGGATGCGCTGTTTACTTCAGTCTCTGCCGTAACCGTGACCGGCCTCGGCGTCATCGCGCTCTCGGACCACCTCTCGACCTTCGGGCATGTGGTGATCCTCGTCCTGATCCAGCTCGGCGGCCTCGGGCTGATGACCTTCGCGGTGCTCGTGCTCTCCGCCCTCGGCCTGCCCATCGGCCTCACGCATTCGGCCTATCTGAAGGAGGACCTGAACCAGACCTCCGTGCGCCGGGTGATCGCGCTCGTCGCGGTGATCCTGCGCGTGGTGGTCGGCTGCGAACTCGTCGGCACCGTGCTGCTCGCCTTCGTGTTCGTGCCGGAGTTCGGCTTCGGCCCGGGGCTCTGGCACGCGGGCTTCCACGCGGTCTCGGCCTTCATGAACGCGGGCTACTCCTCGCTCCCGACCGGGCTCGTCCCGTACATGACCAGTCCGGTCATCAACCTCGTGGTGCCACTGCTCATCATCATCGGCGGCCTCGGCTACGGCGTGCTGAGCGAGATCGTCACCGTGCGGAGCTGGCAGCGGCTGTCGCTCCACGCCAAGCTCATGCTGGTCGGAACGCTGGTCCTCCTCGTGCTCGGCGTGACGCTCTTCGCGGCGCTCGAATGGTCGAACCCGCGCACCCTCGGCCAGTTCGACAGCGTCGTCGATAAGCTCGAAGTCAGCTGGTTCCAGGGCGTGAACCCGCGCACGTCCGGCTTCACCACCCTCGACACCGCCGCCATGGAGGACAGCACCACCATGCTCTTCATGGGCATGATGGTCGTCGGTGCCGGCCCCACCTCGACGGGCGGCGGCATCAAGGTGACGACGCTCATGGTGATGCTGCTCGCGACCGTCGCCTTCTTCCGCCGGCAGACCGAGCTGCACGCGTTCGGCCGCTCGATCGGGCTCGAGGAGGTGCTGAAGGTCATGGCGCTCACCTCGATCAGCCTCGCGGTCATCTTCGTCGCGATCTTCCTGCTCAGTCTCACGCATCAGGGCGTGCTTCTCGATGTCGCCTTCGAGGTGGCGAGCGCCTTCGGCACCACCGGCCTGTCGCGCGGCGTGACGCCGCACCTCGACGGCTTCGGCCGCGCGGTCATCATGGCAGTGATGTTCCTCGGCCGCGTCGGGCCGCTTACTCTCGGCTTCTTCCTCGCAACACAGGCACAACCGCGCGTGCGCTATCCCGGAGCACAGGTCTTCCTCGGATAGGGGCCACGGGAGCTTGCCTTGACAGAACAGGGGGGCAGGCGCGACAAGGCCGCTTCGGTGCCGCCCCCGGCGGGCCTCTCCATATCACTGTAACGGACGGATCGGATGGCAACGAAGACCAAGGCGAAGGGCGGCGTTCTCGAGTTCGCGAAGACGATCGTCTATGCGCTGCTCCTCGCCGGCGTGATCCGCACCCTGTTCTTCCAGCCATTCTGGATCCCGTCGGGCTCGATGAAGCCGACGCTGCTGATCGGTGACTTCCTCTTCGTCAACAAGATGGCCTACGGCTATTCGCGCTACTCCTGCCCGTTCTCCATGTGCCCGATCGACGGGCGCATCCTCGGCCGCGAACCGACGCGCGGCGATGTGGTGGTGTTCCGCCATCCGACCAACGGCACCGACTACATCAAGCGGCTGATCGGCCTGCCGGGCGACACCGTTCAGGTGCAGAACGGCGTGCTCTTCCTCAATGGCCAGGAGGTGCCCCAGACCCCGGACGGCGTCTTCACCGAGGTGAACGAACCGCAGGGTCCGATGGCGAGCCCGCCGCGCTGTATGAACCGGCCGGCCCCGGGCGGCGACTGCGACGCCGACCAGTTCGTCGAGGCGCTGCCGGGCGGGACCGACCACCTGATCCTGAACCTCGAGAACGGCTTCGGCGACAATACCCCGGCCTTCACCGTGCCGGAGGGCGAGTTCTTCTTCATGGGGGACAACCGCGACAACTCCATGGACTCGCGCTTCCCCCGGTCCGCCGGCGGCGTCGGCTTCGTGCCGTTCGCAAACCTGATCGGCCGTGCCGACCGGATCATCTTTTCCTCGGGCGGCTCCTCCATGCTCGCATTCTGGACCTGGCGGCCGGACCGCTTCCTGAAGGGGATCAATTGAAACCCGGCCGTGCGGTCGAGGCGGTCGCGGCCCGCCTCGGCCACCGCTTCGCCCGGCCGGAACTTCTGATCGAGGCGCTGACCCACCCCTCGCTCGCCACCAGCGCCCACAACCAGCGCCTCGAATTTCTCGGCGACCGCGTGCTCGGCCTCGTCATCGCCGAGGCGCTGCTCGCCGCCGACCCCACCGCACAGGAAGGTGCCCTCGCCACCCGGCTGAACGCCCTCGTGCGCAAGGAAACCTGCGCCGAAGTGGCGGCCGAGCTTGGCATCGGCACCGGGCTGCGCATGGGCCGCTCCGAGATGCTGACCGGCGGGCGGCGCAAGACCGCCCTGCTCGGCGACGCCATGGAAGCGGTGATTGCCGCGGTCTACCTTGACGGCGGCTACGACGCCGCCCGGCGGCTCATCCTCGATGTCTGGGGCGAGCGCATCACCGGGGCGAACGTCGTCACCCACGATGCCAAGACCGCGCTGCAGGAATGGGCACAGGCCCGCGGCCTGCCGCCACCGGAATACGTCGATGTCTCGCGCGATGGCCCGGACCACGCCCCGGTCTTCCGCGTCGCCGCCCGCCTTGCCGACGGCCGCGCCGCCGAGGGCGAAGCCTCGTCCAAGCGCGCCGCCCAACAGGCCGCCGCCGAGACGCTCCTCGCGTCGCTGGAGGTGAAGCCGTGACCGGTTTCCCTGCCCCGGCGGGCACGAACCCGCGCCTGCCATCACGCCGGCGGCCTGCCGGCGGCACGACAGCGGCAGTCGCGGACGGATCTGTCACCCGCCGGATCCGACGGTCCTCACCGCCGCACGCCACACTCTGCCGGATCGCGTTCGCTCCCGGCCCGCAATCCATGCCCCTCCCCCCGACCACACCTCTGGAGCCTGCCCCGTGAGCGCCCCTGAAACCCGCTGCGGCATCATCGCGCTGATCGGCGAACCGAACGCCGGCAAATCCACCCTGCTGAACCGCATGGTCGGCGCGAAGGTCTCGATCGTCACCCACAAGGTCCAGACGACCCGCACCCGCATCCGCGGCATCGCCCTTCAGGGCAACGCGCAGCTGGTCTTCGTCGACACCCCCGGCCTCTTCCGCCCGCGCCGCCGCCTCGACCGCGCCATGGTCAAGGCCGCGTGGGGCGGCGCCGCCGACGCTGACGTGGTCGTCCTCCTCGTCGAGGCGCACCGCGGCATCACCGAGGGCGTCCGCTCGATCCTCGACTCCCTCGCCGAGCAGATGCCGCAGGGGCGCACCGTCGCGCTTGCCATCAACAAGATCGACCGGGTGCAGGCCGAGGCCCTGCTCAGCCTTTCGGCGGAACTGAACAGCCTGCGCGATTTCGCCGCCACCTTCATGATCTCCGCCGAGCGCGGCCACGGGGTCGAGCACCTGAAGGAATGGCTCGCGGAGCAGGTGCCGCCCGGGCCCTGGCTCTACCCCGAGGACCAGCTCGCCGACCTGCCGCTGCGCCTCCTCGCCGCCGAGACGACGCGCGAGAAGCTCACGCTGCGCCTGCATCAGGAACTGCCCTACGAGCTCACCGTCGAGACCGAGAAGTGGGAAGAGCGCGACGACGGGTCGGTGCGCATCGACCAGATCGTCTACGTCGCCCGCGACGGCCACAAGGGCATCACCCTCGGGCCGAAGGGCGCGACGATCAAGGCGGTCGGTCAGGCTGCCCGGATCGAGATCGCCGAATTCCTCGGCCGCCCGGTCCACCTCTTCCTCACCGTGAAGGTCCGCCCGGGCTGGCTCGAGGAACGGGAGCGCTACGGCGAGATCGGCCTCGACTTCTCCGACGGCGAACCGTGACACGCCTCACCGCCGAGTTCTGGGTGACGGCCTACCTCGCACGCCTGCGCCTCGCCGACATCCCCGCCTTCATCGTCGCGCGCGGCGACGCCACCGCAGGCGCGGTGGCGGTGAAGCTCAACCGCCTCGACGGAACGGCGGCGGCCTTCGCCCGGAGCTGGGACGCGAGCGGCGCCCGGGTCTGGACCACGATCGCCGACGGCCCGGACCCCGACGTCGAGCAGGCGATCAGCCGCCAGCGCCGCTTCGATCCCGACCTCTGGGTCGTCGAGGTCGAGGACCGGCTGGGGCGCACGCTCCTCGACGAACCCGGCCTCTCGGAGTAGGCGCGCGGTGGACTGGCGCGACGAGGGCATCCTGATCGCCGCCCGCCGCCACGGCGAGAGCGCCGCCATCGTCGAAATCCTGACCCGTGCCCACGGCCGGCACGCCGGCGTGGTGCGCGGCGGCGCCAGCCGGCGCATGGCGCCGATCCTCCAGCCCGGCGCCCGGCTGGCAGTGGAATGGAGCGCGCGCCTCGAGGAGCAGATCGGCACCTTTCGCGTCGAGCCGGTGGCCCCGGTCCCGGCGGCGCTCCTCGCCGACGGCGCGGCCCTCGCGGCCCTCGCCTCGCTCGCGGCACTGGTCGGCGCCACCCTGCCCGAGCGCGACGCCCACCCGGACCTCTACACCCGGACCGGCGATCTGGTGCAGGCCCTCGGCCGCACGCCCGACTGGCCGGCCCGCTATGCCCTCTGGGAACTGGCACTTCTCGCCGAACTCGGCTTCGGCCTCGACCTCGCCCGCTGCGCCCTGACCGGCGCGACGGAGGATCTGGCCTGGGTCTCCCCCCAGACCGGCCGCGCCGCGAGCCGCGCCGCGGGCGCGCCATGGGCCAGCCGGCTCCTCGCGCTGCCGGGCTTCCTGCGCGACGGCTGGGACACCCCGCCGCCGTCCGCGGACGTGGCGGCCGCGCTCCACCTCACCGGCTACTTCCTCGAAGCCCGCGTGGCGCCCGGCCTGCCACGCGAGACACTGCCCACCGCACGCGCCCGCGCGGTCGAGGCGATCCGGCGGGCGCTCGCTCTCAGCTCCTGATCCGCCAGCCGGTGCGGAAGATCCACCAGATCGCCAGCAGACAGGCCCCGGTGAAGACCCCGATTGCCGCGAGGCTCAGCCCCACGCCCACGTCCGCCGTACCGAAGAACGACCAGCGGAACCCCGAGATCAGGTAGACGACCGGGTTGAAGAGGGTGATCGTCTGCCAGACCGGCGGCAGCATCGAGATCGAGTAGAACGCGCCGCCGAGGAAGACGAGCGGGTTGATGACGAGGAGCGGCACCAGCTGGAGCTGCTCGAAGTTCTTCGCCCAGATGCCGATGATGAAGCCGAAGAGCGCGAAGCTCACGCAGGTGAGCACGAGAAACCCGAGCGCCGCGAACGGGTGCTTCACCGGCAGCGTCACGAAGAGGTTCGCGGTGACGTAGATCACGAGCCCGATCATCAGCGACTTCGTTGCGGCTGCGCCCACATAGCCGATGACCACCTCGAGGAACGACACCGGGGCCGAGAGCACCTCGTAGATCGTGCCGATGAACTTCGGGAAATAGATGCCGAACGAGGCGTTCGAGATCGACTGCATGAGCACGGTCAGCATGATGAGCCCCGGCACGATGAAGGCGCCGTAGTCGATCCCCTCCACCGTCTCGATGCGCGAGCCGATCGCCGTGCCGAACACCACGAAATAGAGCGAGGTCGAGATGATCGGCGCCACGAGGCTCTGCACCAGCGTGCGGAACGTGCGCGCCATCTCGGAGCGGTAGATCGTCCAGATCGCACGCCAGTTCATGCTTCTTCCCTCACCAGCCCGACGAAGATGTCCTCGAGCGAATTCTGCCGGGTCTGCAGGTCGCGCAGCACCAGACCGGCCTCCGACAGCGCGCTCAGGAGCGTGACGATGCCGGTGCGCTCGGCCGCGCGGTCATAGGAATAGGTGAGCGTCTGCCCGTCCTCGCCCCGCACCAGTTCAAAGGCCGCGAGCGTCTCCGGGATCGCGTCGATCGGGCATTGCAGCTCGATCGTCAGCTCCTTGCGCCCCATGCGCCGCATCAGGCGGTCCTTCTCCTCGACCAGCAGGATGCGCCCGCCGTTGATCACGGCGATCCGGTCGGCGATCGCCTCGGCTTCCTCGATGTAGTGCGTGGTCAGGATGATCGTCACGCCATCGGCGCGCAGCGCCTCCACCACTTCCCACATGGACTTGCGCAGGTCGACGTCGACCCCAGCCGTCGGCTCGTCGAGGAACAGGATGCGCGGCTGGTGCGCCAGCGCCTTCGCGATCAGCACCCGGCGCTTCATGCCGCCCGAGAGCTCCTTGGTCATGGCCTCGCGCTTGTCCCAGAGCGAGAGCTGGCGCAGCAGCCGCTCGATGTAGGCGTCATCCGGCGCCTTGCCGAAGAGGCCGCGGGTGAAGCGCGCGGCCACCATCACCTTGGTGAACGGCTCCAGCGTGATCTCCTGCGGCACCAGCCCGATCAGCCGCCGGCTCGCCCGATAGTCGGTGACGACGTCATGCCCGGCCACGGTCACCCGGCCCGAGGTCGGGCGGGTGATGCCGCAGATCGTCGAGATCAGCGTCGTCTTGCCCGCGCCGTTCGGCCCTAGCAGCGCAAGGATCTCGCCCTCCCGGATCTCCAGGTCGACGCCCTTCAGCGCCTCGAAGCCGCTGTCATAGACCTTGCGCAGGTTCTCGACCGAAACGATGGCCGCCATGCTGTGTCTCCCCATCCCGGGCCCTCATCTAGCAGCGACAGGCGGCTTGGCAAATCCCGCCGCTCGACATTTCCGCCCGGCTCGGGCAGGGAAGACCCCCATGACCGATACCCCCGAGCTCCCCGATCCCGATACCGCCCCGGCTTCCGACCGCCGCGCCGTGGTGCGCCTGCGCCCCGAGCGCCGTCGCCGCGGCTTCGGCCCGTGGGCCTATTCCGACGAGGTGGTGCTCGACCGGCGGACCCGCGCGCTCGCGCCCGGCTCGATCGTGACGGTCGAGGACTCCGAGCGGCGGCCGCTTGCCACCGCGGCTTTCAACTCCGCCTCGAAAATCGCTCTCCGCCGGCTTGACGCCGACCCCGCGGCCGAGATCGACGGCGGCTGGTTCGCCGACCGCCTCGCCCGCGCGCTCGCCTTGCGCGAAACGCTGTTCGACGCACCGTTCTACCGTCTCATCCACGCCGAGGCCGACGGCCTGCCCGGTGTCGTCATCGACCGCTTCGGCGACGCCGCCGTCATCCAGCCGAACGCCGCATGGGCCGACACGCGCCTCGACGCGCTGGTCGCGGCGCTCTGCGACGTCACCGGCGTCACCGCCGTCCTGAAGAACGCCGCCGGCCGTGCCCGCAGCCTCGAAGGCCTCGACGACGCCTCAGGCATGGTACGCGGCACGCTCGACGGCCCGGTCGCGGTACCGATGAACGGCGCCATTTACCTCGCCGACCTCGCCGGTGGCCAGAAGACCGGCATCTTCTACGACCAGCGGCCGAACCACGCCTTCGCCGCCCGCCTCGGCCGCGGCCGGAGCGTGCTCGACGTCTTCGCCCACGTGGGCGGCTTCGGCCTCGCGGCCCTCGCGGCGGGTGCCACCTCCGCGCTCGCTGTCGACGGCTCGGTCCCGGCCCTCGCGCTCGCCGCACAGGGCGCCGAGGCGAGCGGGGTCACGGACCGCTTTACCACGATGAAGGCCGACGCCTTCGACGCCATGACCGCGCTCGCAGGCGAAGGCCGCCGCTTCGGCCTCGTCGTCTGCGACCCGCCGGCCTTCGCGCCGGCCAAGGCCGCGCTCGACGCCGGCCTGCGCGCCTACGAGCGTGTCGCCCGCCTCGGCGCCAGCCTGACGGAGGCCAACGGCTTTCTCGTCCTCTGCTCGTGCAGCCACGCCGCCGATCTCACGAAGTTCCGCGAGGCGAGCCTGCGCGGCGTGGCAAAGGCCGGCCGGCAGGCCCAGATCCTCCACGTCGGCGGCGCCGGCCCCGATCACCCGGTCCACGCCGACCTCGCCGAGACCAGTTACCTCAAGGCGCTGTTCCTGCGGCTCGACTGATGCGCGCGCTGCTCGACGCCTGCGTGCTCTTTCCGACGGTGATGCGCGAAATGCTGCTCGGTGCCGCCGCCGCCGGTGGCTTCGCGCCGGTCTGGTCCGAGCGCCTGCTCGAGGAATGGGCCCGCGCCACCCGCCGCCTGCCCGAGGGCGCCGAGGCCATCGCCCGCGCCGAAATCGCCCACATGCGCGACCGCTGGCCCGAAGCCACGGCACCCGCGCCGGAAGAGCTTGTCGCCGGCCTGTCGCTGCCGGACCCGGACGACCGCCACGTCCTCGCCGCTGCAATCACCGGCGGCGCCGACGTGCTCATCACCCTGAACCGCGCCGACTTCCCGACCCGCACCCTCGCCCGCCACGGCATCCTCCTGCGCGAGCCCGACGGCTTCCTCACGGAACTCGCCGCCGAAGGCATCGACCTCGCCCGGGTCGCCGAGGAGGTCCGCAGCCGCGCCGAAGCCGCCTCCGGCCGGCCGCAGGCCCTGCGCCCGCTCCTCAAGCGCGCCGGCCTGCCCCGGCTCGGCAAGGCGCTGGCGGCGGACGGCTGAGCCTCGCGGCGATCGCCGGGCGCCGGATGACGGCCCCGCGCATTGCCGGCATCTCCCGGCCGGCCACGCGCAATCCCAGGCGCGCCCGAGGCTTAACCCTGTCGGGGAAATCCGGCTTCCCGGCGCGCCCGCCCCTGCCCTAATCTCGCAATCAGGGGCGCTGCGCCGTTAACCATAACGGCCGAGCTCACCCGCCGAGCAGCCGCGCGACCCGTGGCGCGAAGTACGTCAGGATCCCGTCACATCCCGCCCGCTTGAAGGCGAGCAGCGTCTCGAGCATCGCCTTCTCGCCGTCGAGCCAGCCGTTCGCCGCCGCCGCCTCGATCATCGCGTACTCGCCGGAAATCTGATAGGCATAGGTCGGCACGCCGAACTCCGCCTTCACCCGGGCACAGACGTCGAGATAGGGCAGCCCGGGCTTCACCATCACCATGTCCGCGCCCTCCGCGAGATCGGCCGCGACCTCACGCAGCGCCTCGTCGGTGTTGGCCGGATCCATCTGGTAGCTCTTCTTGTCGCCCTTCAGCGCCCCGGTCGCGCCCACCGCGTCGCGGAACGGCCCGTAGAAGCACGAGGCGTACTTGGCCGCGTAGCTCATGATCGCCGTGTCCTGAAAGCCATCGCGCTCCAGCGCCGCGCGGATGACGCCGATCCGTCCGTCCATCATGTCCGACGGCCCGAGGATGTCGCAGCCGGCCGCGGCCTGCACCAAGGCCATCCGCTCCAGCGCCACCAGCGTCTCGTCGTTCAGGATCACCCCGTCGCGCACCAGCCCGTCATGGCCATCGGCGTTGTAGGGATCGAGCGCCACGTCGAGCAGGACGCCGATCTCCGGCACCGCTGCCTTGATCGCCCGCGTCGCCCGGCAGACGAGGTTCTCCGGGTTCCAGGCCTCGGTCGCCTCGCGGTTCTTGTCCTTCGCCTCGGTGTAGGGAAAGAGCGCGAGGCAGGGAATGCCGAGCCCCGCCGCCTCCTCGGCTGCCCGCACCGCCCGGTCGACCGAAAGCCGGTCGACCCCCGGCAGCGACGCCACCGGCTCGGCCACGTCGGTCCCCTCGCGCACGAAGATCGGCCAGATCAGGTCGGAGGCGGTCAGGCGATGCTCCGCCACGAGGTCGCGGATCCACGGCGTCCGGCGCAGACGGCGCGGTCGGGCGTGCGGGAACGGGGCGATCGGATGCATGGGCCGGACTCCGGGATAGACCTTTGACCTCGCGGTCTGGCATGCACCCGCCGCCGCCTCAAGCCCGCGGTTAAGCCTTCACCACCCTTTCGGTTGACGGGCGCGGGCCGAGCCGCCACTGAATGGGCGCCGGCAGCGCGCGCCCGCACCCGCCGGACCCCGAGCCCCCGACAACAGACTCGATCGCCCGCCTTGACCCGTCTCCTCGCCACCGCCCAATTCGACAGCCTCTGGTACTGGGTGCTCCAGGTGGTCATCTGGACGATCATCTGCGGCCGGACGCTCGGGGTGCCCTACGACATGCTGCTCCGGGCCCGCCATGACCCGGACGTGGCCGCGCGCGTCGATCTTCTCGCCAGCGTCGCGGCGGAGCGTGTCGCGGGCCTCGCCGACCGGGCCGGGACGGCAATCGCGGCGGGAACCGGCTTCGTGCTCGCGGGCCTCGCCGGTCTCGGCTTCTGGAGCGGGATCGAGGTGGCACAGGCGGTGTTCATGCTCGCAGCACCGCTCGCGGCGGTCGGCTTTTCGGTGGTGCGCCTCGCGCTCTGGATCCGCCGGAGCCGCCTTGTCGGCCCGCATCTCGTGCTGGCGCTCGGCTGGCGGCGCATCTGCCACCAGACAATCGCCATCCTCGCCATCCTCGCCGCCGTGACCGTGGCAACGCTGCTGCACGGCCGGGCGATCTGACGCGCCTGCACGCTCCCGTCCGAGCCGCCCGGGCCGAGCGGCTTGTCAGCTCTCCGGCCTTGCGCTAGGTCGCGGGCCATGACCGAACTCCGGCCGCTTCGCCCCGGACGCCTGCTCGTCGGCGGCTGTCCCGAGGGATTCGACGCCCGCTATCTGGCGGAGGTGGTCGCGCGCGCCGATGGCCCGGTGATCCACGTCGCCCGCGACGACACGCGCCTCGCGAGTCTGCGCGCCGCGCTGCGCTTCTTCGCCCCGGAGCTGCCCGTCCTCGCCTTCCCGGCATGGGACTGCCTGCCCTACGACCGCATCTCGCCCAACCCCGAGATCGCAGCCCGCCGGATGGCGACGCTCGCGGCGCTCGCCCGCGGCTTCTCGCGTCCGTCCGCGATCCTCACCACCGTCAACGCCGCCACCCAGCGGGTGCCGGCCCGCGACGTGCTCGCGACCTCGAGCTTCGTCGCCGAGGTGGGCGGTCGCGTCGACGAGGCAGGCCTGCGCGCCTACCTCGTGCGCATGGGCTACAGCCAGACGCCCACGGTCTCCGAGCCGGGCGAATTCGCGGTGCGCGGCGGCCTCATCGACATCTTCCCGCCCGGCGCCCGCCAGCCGGTGCGCCTCGATCTCTTCGGCGATGTTCTCGAGAGCGCCCGCCGCTTCGATCCCGAGACCCAGCGCACCAGCGAGACGGTCCGCCGGGTGGAGCTCGCGCCGGTCTCCGAGGTCATCCTCGACGAGGACGGCATCCAGCGTTTCCGCACCCGCTACCGCACGATGTTCGGCGCCGCCGGCAACGACGATCCGCTCTACGAGGCGGTGAGTGCCGGCCGCAAGCATCAGGGCATGGAGCACTGGCTGCCGTTCTTCCACGAGCGGCTCGAAACGATCTTCGACTACCTCCCCGGCGCGCCGGTGCTGCTCGACGACCAGACCGCCGCCGCCCGCGCCGCCCGATGGGCCGCGCTCGGCGAGCAGTATCAGGCCCGCGCCGCGGCGCTTTCGGCGAAGTCCCGGCTCGGAACGGTCTACAAGCCCGTGCCTCCGGGTGAACTCTATCTCGACGAGGCGGCGTTCGAGGCGGCGGTGGCGAAACGCCCGCTGCACCAGATCGCCGCCCTGCCGCAACCGCTCGGGCCGGGCGTGATCGACGCCGGCGGCCGGATCGGGCGCGACTTCGCGCCGGAGCGACAGCAGGAACGGGTGAGCCTCTTCGGCGCCCTCGCCGACCACGTGAAGACGCGCCGCAGGTCCGGCGACGTGGTGATCGCAAGCTACTCCAGGGGCGCGCGCGAGCGCCTGATGGGGCTCTTGCGCGACAACGGCGTCACCGACGCCCGCGAGATCACCCGCGCCAGCGATCTCAAGGCCGACAACGGCCTCGCCCTCGCCGTCTGGCCGCTCGAACACGGCTTCGAGGCGCCGGGCCTCACCGTCATCGCCGAACAGGACGTGCTCGGCGACCGGCTGATCCGCGCCCCGCGCCGCCGGCGCAAGGCGGAGAACTTCCTCACCGAGGCGGCGGGGCTGACCACCGGCGATCTCGTGGTCCACGTCGAGCACGGCATCGGCCGCTACAAGGGGCTCGAGACCGTCACCGCCCTCGGCGCGCCGCACGAGTGCCTGCTTCTCGAATACGTCGGCGGCGACAAGCTCTATCTTCCGGTCGAGAACATCGAACTGCTGTCGCGCTACGGCCACGAGGAGGGCCTGCTCGACAAGCTCGGCGGCGGCGCGTGGCAGGCCAAGAAGGCGAAGCTGAAGCAGCGCATCCGCGACATGGCGGACCGGCTGATCCGCATCGCGGCGGAGCGGGCGATCCGCAAGGGCATGGTCATGGAGCCCTCCGACCATCAGGACTGGGAGAGCTTCTGCGCCCGCTTCCCCTACGCCGAGACCGACGACCAGCTCTCGGCGATCGAGGACGTGCTCGGCGATCTCGCCTCGGGCCGGCCCATGGACCGGCTGGTCTGCGGCGACGTCGGCTTCGGCAAGACCGAGGTGGCGCTCCGCGCCGCCTACGTCGCCGCCATGTCCGGCGGTCAGGTGGCGGTGATCGCGCCGACGACGCTGCTCGCGCGCCAGCACTACAAGAACTTCGCCGAGCGCTTCCGCGGCCTGCCGATCCGCGTGCGCCAGCTCTCGCGCTTCGTCTCGGCCAAGGACGCGGCCGAGACCCGCGCCGGCCTCGCCGACGGCACCGTCGAGATCGTCGTCGGCACCCACGCGGTGCTCGCGAAGGCGGTGAAGTTCAAGGAACTCGGGCTCCTCATCATCGACGAGGAACAGCACTTCGGCGTCAGCCACAAGGAGCGGCTGAAGGCGCTCCGCTCCGACGTCCATGTCCTGACACTGACCGCGACGCCGATTCCGCGCACGCTGCAACTGGCACTCTCCGGCGTCCGCGAGCTCTCGCTCATCGCCACGCCCCCGGTCGACCGCCTCGCGATCCGCACCTACGTCTCGGAGTTCGACCCGCTCACCGTGCGCGAGGCCCTCTTGCGCGAGCACTACCGCGGCGGACAGTCGTTCTACGTGGTACCACGCATCGCCGACCTCGACGCCGTCGCCGAGTTCCTGCGCGAGCAGGTGCCGGAGGTGAAGTTCCAGATCGCCCACGGCCAGATGGCGGCGACCGAACTCGACGAACGGATGAACGCCTTCTACGACGGCGCCTTCGACGTGCTGCTCTCCACCACCATCGTCGAGTCCGGCCTCGACATCCCGGCGGCGAACACGCTCATCGTCGAGCGCGCCGACATGTTCGGCCTCGCCCAGCTCTACCAGATCCGCGGCCGCGTCGGGCGCTCGAAGCTCCGCGCCTATGCCTTCTTCATGACCGAGCCGAGGAAGAAGCTGACGCCGCAGGCCGAGAAGCGCCTGCGCGTCCTCGGCTCGCTCGACTCCCTCGGCGCGGGCTTCACGCTGGCGAGCCAGGACCTCGACATCCGCGGCGCCGGCAACCTCCTCGGCGAGGAACAGTCGGGGCAGGTGCGCGAAGTCGGCTTCGAGCTTTACCAGGAGATGCTCGAGGAGGCGATTTCCAGGCTGAAATCCGGCGACATCGAGCTCAGCGACGAGGGCGAGTGGTCGCCGCAGATCAACCTCGGCGTGCCCGTCCTCATCCCCGAGCCGTATGTCCCCGACCTCGACGTCCGCCTCGGCCTCTACCGCCGGCTCTCGTCGCTGCAACGGAAGGTTGAGCTCGAAGGCTTCGCGGCCGAGCTCATCGACCGCTTCGGCCCGATCCCGTCCGAGGTCGAGACCCTCATGCTCATCGTGCGCATCAAGGCGCTCTGCAAGCGCGCCGGCATCGCGAAGCTCGACGGCGGGCCGAAGGGCGCCACGGTCGTCTTCCACAACGACAAGTACGCAAGCCCCGCCGGCCTCGTGCAGTTCCTGAACGATCAGCGCGGCGCGGCACGGATCAAGGACAACCGGATCGTCATCCGCAAGGACTGGCCCGACGACAAGGCCCGCCTCGTCGGCGCCTTCGGCATCGCCCGCGACCTCGCGGCACTGGCGGAGAAGAAGACGGCCGCCTGATCGCAACGCCTGCGCCCTCTTGAAGAGCGCACCATTCTTCCCACCCTGCCACGACCCCGCCTGCGGCAAGCGCTCCCCCGTCGGCGTCGGCAGCGGGCCACGGCCGACTCACGGCGGCAAGGCAGACGTGGACCAGCCAATCCAACCGAGAGAAAAGCCGCCGCTCAAGCCGCGACGACCCACCGTGACGCGCGTCCGCACTCTCGACCGAGCCACTCCGGTAAGCGCTTGGTTAGCGAAGGGTTAGAGAATTCGAAGAAATCGCGCCCTGGCCGGCTCACTGCTTCCCATGCGCTCCCGAACAGCCCTAATGCCTCTGCAGCGGCAAACGATGCCGCCCAGATAGAAAAGGAGACTGAACATGCGCGATCTTCGTGAAGACGAGCTGTCCTTCGTCTACGGCGCTGCTGGCGCCGGCAAGAAGCGTCGTAAGAAGAAGAAGGCGAAGCGCGGCTCGAACAGCAACAGCCGCAGCGCTGCGAGCCGTAGCGGCGCCAGCCGGAGCTGAACCGGATGCGCTTCCCGGCCATGTGCCGGGGAGCGCGGAAGATGACCGACGATGCGCCCCGGGGGAGTTCTCCCGGGGCGCGAAATCCATGCCGGGGACAGAGCATTGCCATTCGAAAACGTGGAAGGACCCGCGACGCAGGCGCGCGAACGGGAGGAGCTGTGGCTGCTCGGCCAACCCGCGCTTACGGATTACCTCGACTACGTGCGCCGCGCGGTGATCGGCGGTGAGGACATCGACCGCCGCTCGCTGATCGACGCGTGGCGGGCGGCCAACGACGCCTACTTCGAGCTTGAGTCCGAGGAAGACGGGCTCGCCGACACCGTCGAGCGCCGGCCGCTTCCGAAGGCGATGGCGCCGCTCGCGGCCGAGCTGAAGTCCAGCCCGCATTTCGCCGCGACCTTCGACCGGATGCCGACGACAATCGAAATGGTCGAGCTCGACAAGATCGTCGTCTCCCAGCGACGGGTGACCAAGACCTTTGTCGATCGTCTCGCCGCGAAGCTCGCGCCCCACCCCGATCCTGCCGGCCTCTTCCGCTTCTGCCAGCCGCTCGAGCGACGCGACCCGCCGGTGACGATCCGCCGCCTGTCGGCTGACCGCTATCTCTTCGCCTCCGAATCGAACGACCTGCGGGTTCTCAACACCACGCTGCTCCGACCCGAGCAGCTTCTCCTGCAGCAAAGCTCCGGCCCGGTCGCGGCAGCGGTGGGCGTCTCCGTGGGGTACGGCTCGAACTTCCTGTCGCTCATCCGCTGCGAGGACCGGGTCGTGCTGCACAACGGGTATCACCGCGCGGTGGCGATGCGGGCGGCCGGGATCACCCATGCGCCCTGCATCGTGCAGACGGTGACGCGCAAGGACGAGCTCGAGGTCTCGGCAGGCGACGCGGTGGCCGAGGATCCAGCCTTCTACTTCCGCGCCCGCCGGCCGCCGCTGCTGCGAGACTTCTTCGATCCGCGCATCGTGACGGTCCTGAAGGCCCGCCCGTTCCTGAAGCTGATCGAAGTCAGCTTCGAGGTGCGCGAGCACAACGCGACCGAGATCTGAACTTGAGCCGACCCGAAGATTCCGACGATCCGCTCTTCCGCCCGGAGGCAGTTGCCGAGCAGCAGGACCGCTGGCTCGGCAACGTCCTCGTCACCCCTCGACCGGCGTGGACGTTGGTGACGGGGGTGATTGCGGTGTTGGTGGCCGGGGTCCTCGGCCTGCTCGTCTTTGGCGAATACACCCGGAAGGCACGTCTCACCGGAACCCTCGCACCCGAAGGCGGCCTGATCCAGGTGGTCGCGCCGCTCTCGGGCGTGCTGACGCAAGTGATCGCGCAGGAGGGTCTCGAGGTCGCGGCCGGGGCGCCACTCGCCGTGCTGTCCGCCGAGCGGCGCTCCGAAGCGGTCGGCGCCACGCAGGGCGAGATTCTGCGCGCGCTCAAGTCGCGGCGCGACAGCCTTGCCGCAGAGGGCTCGCGACATGGCGCGCTCTTCGCGGCGCAGTCGACCGCACAGTCGGCGCGGCTCGCCGTCATCGAGACCGAACTCGCCGAGATGGAGGAAGAGCTCGCGCTCCAGCACGAGCGGGTGGCTCTTGCGGATTCCACGCTCGTGCGCCAGCGCGAGCTCCGGGAGCGCAACATCGTGGTCGAGGAAGACCTTCGCCGCGCCGAGGAAGAGGTGCTCGACCAGCGGCTGGCCCTGCACGCGTTGGAGCGACAGCGCACGACCCTCGAGCGGGAGGGGTTGACGCTCGCCGCCGAGCGCGACGAGGCGCCGTTCCGCGAGGCGCTGCAACACGCCGAGACCGAGCGGCAGATGGCGGAGATCGAGCAGGCCCTCGCCGAGGCCGAGGCCGCGCGCGAGGTGGTGATCTCGGCGCCACAGGCCGGTACGTTGACAGCGTTGCGGGCGTCTTCCGGCGGCGGCGTCTCGGCGGCGGAGCCACTGATGACGCTGGTGCCGGCCGGCGCACGGCTCGAGGCGCGGCTCTACGGGCCGAGCCGGGCGATCGGGTTCGTGCGGCCGGGGCAGCGGGTGCTCCTGCGCTACGACGCCTACCCTCACCAGAAGTTCGGGCACTACTCCGGTACCGTGACCACCGTCTCGCGCGCGACGGTCGGAGCGGGCGAGCTTGCCGGCCTGCGAACCGCCGAGGAGGCCATGACCGCCGACGCCGCCGAGCCGGTCTATCGCGTGACGGTCGCGCTCGATGCCCAGACCGCGCGGGCCTACGGCGCGCCGATGCCGCTGCAGCCCGGGATGACGCTGCAGGCCGACGTGCTGATCGAGACCCGGCGTGTCTGGGAATGGGTCGCCGATCCCCTCCACGCCCTGACGGGAAGATCGACATGAGCCTCGCGAACCTTCAGTTCGGTTGGTCGCGCCGGCTGCCGGTGCTGCTCCAGTCCGAGGCGGCGGAGTGCAGTCTCGTCAGCCTCGCGATGATCGCCACCTACCACGGGCGCCACACCGACCCGGCGGCGCTGCGACGGATGCACGGCTTTTCGCTGAAGGGCGCAACGCTACGCGACGTGATCGGCGTCGCTGACCGGATCGGCCTCGCGGCCCGTCCGATCCGGCTGGAGCTCGAAGAGCTCGGCATGCTCCGGACGCCCTGCATCCTGCACTGGGACCTGAACCACTTCGTCGTGCTGAAGTCGGTTGGCCGCGGCACGGTCACGATTCACGATCCGGCCGAGGGACTGCGCCGGCTCTCCCTCGCCGATGTCTCGCGGCACTTCACCGGAGTAGCGCTCGAGCTCACGCCGACCGGCGGCTTCGAGCCCGAGGCCGCCCCGCCCCGCGTGAGGATCCGTGCCCTCCTCGGTCATGTCACCGGCATGCGGCGGGCGCTCGGGCATCTGCTTCTTCTCGCATTCGGCATCGAGGTGTTCGCCCTCCTTGCGCCGCTCTTTCTCGGCCTGACCGTCGATCACGCCATCGTCTCGGCGGACCGCGGGCTCCTCGCGACGCTCGCCATCGCCTTCGGGCTCCTGCTGCTGCTCCAGGTCGGCACCACGACGCTGCGCGGCTGGCTCCTGATGACGCTCGGGGCGTCGCTCAAGGTCCAGTCGCGCACCAATCTCTTCTCACACCTGCTGGCGCTGCCCGCGGGATACTTCGAGACCCGGCACACCGGCGACGTGATGTCGCGCTTCGACAGCCAGGAAACGATCCTGAAGGCGCTGACAACCGACCTCGTCGTCGCGATCCTCGACGGCGTGATGTGCCTTGTCACACTCGCAGTCATGCTCTGGTTGGCGCCGATGCTCACCGCGGTCGCCCTCGTCGGGGCGGCGTTCTACGGGCTGCTGCGCTGGGCCTTCTATATGCCACTGCGTCAGGCCTCGTCCGAGCACATCATCTGGGCCGCCCGGCGCGACAGCCACTTTCTCGAGACGATGCGCGGCGTCAGGACGATCAAGCTCTTCAACGGCCAGCGCGACAGGCGGGCACACTGGCTCGGGCTCCTCGTCGAGACGACCAACCGCCATCTCGCAACCCAGCGGCTGAACCTGCTCTTCAAGACCGTGAACGCCCTCCTTCTCGGTGTGCTCGGCATCGCGATCATCTACCTCGGCGCCCGGGCCATTCTCGCAGGCACGTTCTCGATCGGCCTGCTCATCGCCTTCATCGCCTACAAGGAGATGTTCCTTCGACGTGTGAGCACGCTCATCGACACGGTGGTCGACCTGCGGATGCTCGGCCTGCACGCCGAGCGGCTGGCCGACATCGCCCTCACCGCGCCCGAACCACAGTCGCCCCCGCGCGCCGTGCGCATGCGCGAAGGCGTGGCGATCGAGGCACGTGACCTCTCCTTCCGGTACGGCCCGGGCGAGCGGCTGGTGCTCGACGGTCTGAGCTTTCGAATCGGGTCAGGCGAGTCGGTCGCGATCGCCGGGCCCTCCGGGTGCGGCAAGACCACGCTCCTGAAGCTCCTCGCCGGTCTGCTGGAGCCGAGCGCGGGGATGATCCTCGTCAACGGCGAGCCCCTTGCCCGCCTCGGGCCCGAGGCGTGGCGCACGATGATCGGCGTCGTCCTGCAGGACGACAGCCTGTTCGCGGGCTCGATCGC
This sequence comes from Amaricoccus macauensis, assembly GCF_014201905.1. Taxonomy (GTDB): domain Bacteria; phylum Pseudomonadota; class Alphaproteobacteria; order Rhodobacterales; family Rhodobacteraceae; genus Amaricoccus; species Amaricoccus macauensis. The sequence continues at coordinate 848,158 of NZ_JACHFM010000001.1, forward strand.
CGACAACATCGCGTTCTTCGCCCCCGACGCCGACCTCGAGCGGATCGAAGCCTGCGCTCGCGCGGCGGCGGTGCACGACGACATCGCCACGATGCCCATGGGCTATGGCACGCTGATCGGCGACATGGGCACGGCGCTTTCGGGCGGCCAGAAGCAACGGGTGCTGCTCGCCCGCGCCCTCTATCGCCGGCCCGGGGCGCTGCTCCTCGACGAAGCAACGAGCCACCTCGACGTCGCGCGCGAGAACGCGGTGAACCAGAGCTTGAAGTCGATGCGCCTGACCCGGATCGTGGTGGCGCACCGACCACAGACGATCCTTGCCGCCGAGCGCGTCATCACGCTCGAAGGCGGCAGGATCACGTCGGACGAACGGCGGGGGAACGACGGAGACGATGAGCATCCGGATCAAGATCATCGCCTATCAGGCGATCGTGGCGCTGATGCTGATCGGTACGGCAGTGGCGACATGGATCTCAATCGAACGCATCGACTACTACTTCGATCGGAGCCGGCTGGCCCGCGAGCAGATGGACACCGTGATCCGTCTCAGCGCGCACATGAACCGGTACTCGGAGAACATCGCCGAGATGCTGCTCCTCGACCGAACCGAGCTCGATGACTTCTACGCCGCGCGCACCAGCCTCGACGCGAGCCTCGACCGCCTGACCAACCTGATCGCCCAGGAGGTCCTCTTCGTCAGTGGCCATACCGAGCTCAACAACGACAACAAGGAGTACGACCGCGCCCGTGAGATGCGGGAGCTCTTCGAGTCGATCGATCTCACGGTGCAACGGCTCATGTTCCTGCGCGATCAGGGACGGGTCGAGGAAGCAGTCACCCTGTTCCGCGAGGACATCGAGGACCGGATGGATGAGGATCTCGAAAAGCTCATTTCCGCCGCCATCGACGATGAGGAGCAGGAGCTCGCGCTCATCGAGACCCGGACGGACCAGCTCGAGCGACAGCTGATCTGGCTGGTGCTCGGCGTCTGCCTCGCCGCGCTTGCTGCCTCGATCCTCGCCGGCTTCCTTCTCTCCCGCGCCCTCACGCGGCCCATCGCGGCGCTGATCTCGGGGGCGCGGGCGATCGGCGAGGGGGACCTCGGCCACCGCATTTCCTACGACCGCCGCGACGAGTTCGCCGACCTCGCCGCGCAGTTCAACGTGACCGCTGCCCGGCTGGAGAGCCAGCGCGAGCAGCTCCTCGGGATCCAGTCCGGTCTGGAGGATGAGGTCCAGCGTCGTACCCATCAGCTCGAGGACGCGAACGGGCGGCTGAAGCGGCTCGACGAGATGCGCATGCTGTTTCTTGCCGACATCGGCCACGAGCTGCGCACCCCGCTTACAGTACTGCGCGGCGAAGCCGAGGTGTCGCTGCGCGGCGCCAAGACGGTCGCCGAGCATCGCGAGACGCTCGAGCATATCGTACGGCTGACCGGCCAGATGGCGCGGCTGATCGAGGACCTGCTGTTTCTCTCCCGCGCCGAGGTGGGCGCCGTCCGCTTCGAGATGCAGCCGGTGGCGCTACAGGACGTGCTCGACATCGCCATCGCCGAAGGCCGTGTCCTCGCCAGCGCGAACGACCTGCTGCTGCACGCCGTCCTGCCGCCCGAGCCCTGCACGGTGCAGGCGGACCCCGAGCGTCTGGTTCAGGCGCTCCTCATCGGCATCGACAACGCGGTCAAGTACTCCGACGCCGGCGGCACGATAGAAGTGGCCCTCGTCTGCGGCGCCCCGAATGCGACAATCACGATGAGAAACCCCGGCCCGGATATTCCGGCGGCGGACCTTCCCTTCGTCTTCAACCGCTTCTACCGTGGCGCGAGGCAGGCAGCTGATCGGGTGACGAGTGGCAGCGGCCTTGGTCTGCCGATCGCGAAGTGGGTCGTCGATACCCACGGCGGCGACGTCACGATCGACAGCCGCGACCACGAGACGGTCCTGACAATCACCCTCCCGACCGCCGCCTGACCCGAGGATCCTCCCATGGCAAAGCTCCTTCTCGTCGAGGACGACCCCCGGATCGCCAGCTTCGTCCAGAAAGGTCTCGTCGCCGAGGGCCACGTCGTCGACATCGCGTCGAACGGCCTGACCGCGATGGCGATGGCGCGCGAGACCGACTACCCGCTTGTCATCCTCGACCGCATGCTGCCCGATCTCGACGGCCTCGAGGTCTGCCGCCAACTCCGCAGCGAGGCGCATCCGGCGCGCGTACTGATGCTGACCGCGCGCGACGCGGTCTCTGACAAGGTTGGGGGCCTGAACGCCGGCGCTGACGACTACGTGACCAAGCCCTTTTCGTTCGAGGAATTCGTCGCAAGGGTGGAGGCGCTCCTGCGGCGCGGCGAGCTCCAGCGCAACGACCCCGTACTGCGCGTCGCCGACCTCACGCTCGACCCGATGACCCGGCAGGTGCGGCGCGGCGGCCGCGCGATCGAGCTGACCCGCAAGGAATACGGCCTCCTGCGCTACCTGATGGAGAATGCCGGCATCGTCCTCAGCCGCTCGCAGCTTCTCAACGCCAACTGGGGGTACAACTTCGATCCCGGGACCAAGGTGCTCGACGTCTACATCCGCTACCTGCGCAGGAAGGTCGATGAAGGCGAGGAGGTCTCGTTGATCCAGACAGTGCGCGGCGCCGGCTACTGCGTCGGACCCCGGGAATAGGTCCGGGGCGCTCGGCCCTGCCTCATCCCACCGGCCCGTCGTCTCCGGCGTTGTCGACCGCCCCGTCAGCTACCCCGTCCGGCGCCGACGGCCGATCCGGTGCCCCCTGCCCCTCCAGCGACAGGAAACGCTGGTGCAGCATGCAGGCGGCCCCGAAGGCCGAGGCCCATTCGCTCTGGTGCGTGACGATCGCCGGGATCGGAAACGTCGCCTCCTGGATCGCCCGGACATGCGCAATCACCCGCGCCGAGACCAGCGGATAGAGTGCTGCGAGCGAGCCGCCGAGCACCACGTGATCCGGGTCGATCAGCCGGGCCGCCTGTACCAGCGCGAACGCAAGCGTGCGTGACCAGCTCTCTGCGATCATCACCGCCGCCGGCTCCCGGTCACGCACCCGCGCGAGGAACTCCGCCAGCGTCGAGCGTTCCACCCCACGCCCGGCGGCATAGGCAGCAAGCACCGCCTCCAGCCCGATCACCGTCTCAAGCGGCCGCATCCGCCCGGCCTCGGCCCAGTCGGGCACCAGCATGTGGCCGATCTCGCCGGCCAGCCCGTGGCCGCCGCGCACCAGCGCGCCGTCGATGGCGATCCCCGCGCCGACGCCGGTCTCCAGCACCAGGAACAGCGTCACCCCCACCGGCGGCGCGGAATGGCCGTAGATCGCCCCGATCGCGAAGGCGTTGCCATCGTTCTCGACCATGACCGGCAGCGCCTCCGGCACCACCTGCCGCAGCAACGCCGGCAGATCCACCGCCCGCCAGCCGAGGATCGGCGCGACCCGGACCAGCCCGTCGTGGTCCATCTGCGCCGGCGCCGTGACCCCGACCCCCTCGCACCGCCCGAGCCGCTCCGGCGCGATCGTGTCGAGCGCAAGAGCCACGGCCACCTCGGTCGCCCGGGCGGGCGGGGTGGCGATGCCGTCGAACGGCTCCGCCCGATGCGCGACGATCCGGCCTTCGAGGTCGATCACCACCGCGCGAATGTGCTCGACGCCGATTTCGATGCCCAGAAAGAACACCGCATCCGGCACCAGCTCGAAGAGGATGCCGGGCCGCCCGACCCGGGCGGGCTCGGCCTGCGCCGTCGCGACCGCGGTCTCGCGCACCAGCCCGAGCCCGAGCAACGACGCGACGATGTGCCCCGACGACGACCGGTTGAGCCGCAGGGTGCGCGCCAGGTCGGCGCGGCTGAGCGGCCCGATGCGATGCAGCGCCCGCAGCACGGCAATCTCGTTTGATTGCCGGATCCGGCGCGACGAGACGGACGTGAGCCCCGGGTCGAGCATGGTCGCCTCCCCTTGCCCGAAAAGCCCCCTGACGCGGTGGGGGGTGTTCAGGGCCGCGCGTTGGTGGCGCGGCGCCGTTCGGCCTCGCCAAGCTTCAGGTCGATGAACGCCTTCGCGTGCTGCGCCAGCGGCATGCTGTCCGTCCACGTGTCCCGCCAGATGCCGCAGGCGAGACACAGCGCCTCGTCCACGACCGCCCCGGAGAACGACTCGAATGTGACATCATTGGCATAGCCGATGTCGAGCAGCGCGTCGAAGATCGGGTCGAACGCGACGACGCCGTCGCCGAGATACCCCCGATTGCTCTCGCCGATATGGAAATAGCCGATCTTCGGACCGGCGAGCCGGATGGCCGCCGCGGGATTGGCCTCCTCGATGTTCATGTGGAACGTGTCGAGGTGCAGGGTCACGTCCTCGCTGCCGGTGTCCTTCAGGAACGCGAGCCCCTGCGCCGTGGTGTTGAGCAGGTTCGTCTCGAAGCGGTTCACCACCTCCAGCACCAGCGCCACCCCGGCGTCCTTCGCCACCCCTGCCGTGCGGCCGATCGCGGCGGCGCTGTTGTTCCAGCCGCGTTCCGTCGGCTTCGCGTCATACTTGCGATGCGCGGAATAGAGGATGCCGCCGAGCCGCGTGCCGCCGACGTCGCGCACCGCCGCGACCGCATTCGCGAGCAGCGCCTCGCCCGCCTTCACCACCGCCGCGTCCTCGCTCGACACGTCCGCCGCCGCCGGCAGCCCCATGGTCACGGTGATCTCCAGATCCAGCGCCTGCGCCCGCTTCGCCAGCGCATCGAGGTCGAACAGCTCCGGCCGGAGATAGGCGAATTCGATGAGCTGGAAGCCCGCCGCCGCCGACTGCTCGAGCGCTTGCTCGAGCCCGCCTTGCGTCTTGCCGTCCGTCCAGACGAACGAGTGTACGCCCAACCGCCGCATGGCATCCCCCCTACCGACCGGACTTTTCCGGTATGATTGTTGCCCTATGCAACAAATCGAGCGAATCGACGGCGGCTGTCAAGCTTCGCATACGGCCCGGTGGCCTGCGATGGCCTGACGCACCCTCCCCCACACCACCAGCCCGCGCCGGATGGGCGCAGAAGGCCGCGCGTTTGCAAGGCAAATTTTTGTTGCAATGCATCATGGTCTTAACTCATGACTGCCCGGCAATGTTTTCGCTTTCTCCCGTCAATTCCCACCCCTCCGAGAGCAGCCGCAACACGATTGCGGCAACGCTGGAGGCGGCCGCTGGCATTTCCGCTGGCTGCGCAACAAATTGTTGTCGAGATCGGAGAAACGGACTAGCGTTCCGGTCGGAAGGGCCGAGCCGATGCGCGTGACAAGCATCGGAGGCATTGCCCGACCGGCCGCCCCGTCGCGGGCGGATCAGGGAGACGCAGCCGGCGCCGCCACGGCCCGGACCAACTTGGAGGAAGCGTATGCGACAGGGGCTGAAGGCGGGCGCGTCTGCGCTCATCCTGGCGATGCTGGCCGGCGCGATGCCGGCATGGGCGGACTTCTGGTCCGACGCCGGGGCGAAATTCAAGGGCGTGACGCTGCACGGTGTGACCGAGAGCACGCCGCCGTCGAACTACATCAAGGACGTGCTGGCGCCGCAGTTCGAGGAAAAGACCGGCATCAACGTCGAGATCGAGACCACCTCCTGGGATCAGATGTACGACAAGGCCATCAAGGACATGGAAGCCGGAACCGGCATCTATGACATGGTCTACATCGAGCAGGACATCATCTACGCCTACCTGGCGCGCAATTTCCTCGTCGATATCACCAAGACGCTGAAGGACGATCCGTCCCTGAAGGCGCCGACCTTCGACGAGGCCAAGTTCACGACCTTCGCCGACTACTTCAAGAACGCTGACGGGGATCTTTTCGGCGTTCCGATGGAAGCTTTCATCAAGGTCTACCTCTACCGGACCGACCTCTTCAACGATCCCGAGATCCAGGCGGCGTTCAAGGCGAAGACCGGCAAGGATCTGAAGCCCGCGACGACCCACGAGGACTATACCCAGATCGCCGAGTTCTTCACGGAATACGGCAAGGAAAAGGGCCTCGATCTCTGGGGCACCACCTCGCAGGCTCACACCGGCCACCCGGCTTCGTGGTACGAGTTCTTCGAGTCGGTCGCCCCGACCTTCGGTGTCTACAACTGGGGCATCAACGCGGCGGACAACTACGGCGCGTCGGTCGAGCACGGCGGCACGATGAACAGCCCCGAGGCGAAGACCGCGCTGAAGTACCTTCTCCACCTGCGTGACATCGCGCCGCCGGAGTCCGCTGCCTCGACCTGGACGGAAGTCGCGACGACGTTCGCCGCCGGTCGCGCCGCGCAGGGCCTCGTCTACGGCGAGAACGCCGCATGGATCGCCTCCGACCCGGATCAGTCCAAAGTCGTCGGCAACGTCGGCGTGGCACTGCCGCCGCTCGAGCCCGGCGTCCTCGAGGCAGCCGAGGCCGGCAAGGGCTACATCGGCTACTATGACGGCGGCGCGTTCGGCCTGCCCGTCACCTCGAAGAACAAGGAAGCCGCGCTGCTCTTCATGCAGTACATCGGTCAGGACGAAGTTCAGGGTCCGTGGGCGGTCGCGGGATCGCGCATCACCAACACCGCCACCTACGATGATCCCGCGGTGCAGGAACTCGACAAGAAGCTCGGCGGCTACTTCACCATGCTGCGCGACCAGGGCAAGCTCTTCGCCGGCGCCCCGCCCTACCCGTTCCACGCGCAGGTGCGCGAGGCGACGGCCCCGATCTTCTACGAGATCCTGACCGGCGCGATCGAACCCGATGCCGGGCTCGACCAGATGGCCGCCAAGGCCGAAGAAGAACTCACGAACCTCGGTTACCGCAAGTAACCACCCGCCATTCCCGCCGGCCGGGACCGTGAGGCCCCGGCCGGACGCAGCCACAACCTCTTGGGGGGGAGGGATCCGATGCGGTCGAACAAGGTCGGGTGGTGGCTTCTGGCCCCCACTCTCGCGATCCTCGGCATCTTCGGCATCTTGCCGTTCATCTACGTTCTCTACCTGGCCTTCCACCAGTGGAACCCGTTCGGCGCCAATCCCGAGCAGGTGTTCAACGGCGCGAACAACTTCCGCCGGCTGGTGTTCGACAAGGAATTCCTGCTCGCGATCTGGGTCACGCTGAAGTTCGGCGTCTTCGCCGTCGCCTCCGAGATCGTCATCGGCTACTTCCTCGCCCAGCTCTTCATGCGCGAGTTTCCCGGCAAGGGCTTCTTCCGCACCATCCACACCCTGCCGCTCATCGTCGCGCCGATCGTCGTCGGCTCCATCTGGCGCCTGATGACCACGCCCTCCGTCGGCATCATCCCGTTCTACGCCAACGAGCTCTTCGGGATCGACATCAACATCGGCCGCGACGCCGGCACCGCCTTCCTTTTCACCGTCATCATGGACATCTGGCACTGGACGCCCCTCGTCACCCTGACGCTGCTGGCCGCGCTGCTGTCATTGCCGAAGGACCCCTTCGAGCAGGCCCAGATCGACGGCGCGAGCCGCAGCCAGATCTTCTGGCACATCACCCTGCCGATGATCCGCCCCGCGATCCTCGCCACCGTCTTCATCCGCCTGATGGACGCGCTCCGCACCGTTGACGAGGTCTGGATGCTGACCGGCGGCGGCCCGGGCGCCGCGACCCGCTATCTCGGCCTCCACATCTGGAAGGTCGTGTTCCCGAAGACTGACTACGGCTACGGCGCCGCGATCTCGGTCATCGTGCTCTATCTCACCCTCGTCATGTGCTGGATGCTCTACGTCGGCCTCGTGGCGCCGCGGAACAAGGGGAACTGATATGCGCCCGTCAAACCCCTGGCTCAACGTCCTGCTCTGGATCATCCTGAGCTTCGCGACGCTCTTCCCGATCTACTGGTTGTTCGTCATCTCGGTGAAGCCCGCCGTCGATCTCTTCACCACGCCGGACGTGATCCTGCGGAGCTTCTACTGGAAGAACTACATCGACGTGCTGCACGACGAGACGCTGCGGCGCTACATGATGAACTCGCTCATCATCTCCACCGGCAACGCCGTGCTCTGCACCGTGCTGGCGTTCATGGCCTGCTACGCGCTGTCGCGCTTCGATCTGGCCGGCAAGGAGAACATCTTCTTCTGGACGATCACCAACCGCATGGCGCCGGCGGCGGTGTTCCTGCTGCCGTTCTTCCTGCTCTACACCAAGGTCTTCGTGATCGGCGACTTCAAGCTCTACGACACGCGGATCGGCCTGATCCTGCTCTACTGCACCTTCAACCTGCCGTTCGCGATCTGGACGCTCCGGCCGACGATCGACGGCATCCCGAAGGAGCTCGACGAGGCCGCGACGGTCGATGGCTGCTCCACCTGGCAGACGATCCGCGAAGTTGTCTGGCCCCTCGCCCGCCCCGGTGTCGCCGTGACCTTCATCCTGATCTGGGTCTTCGCCTGGAACGAGTTCCTGCTCGCCGCGACGCTCACGAGCTTCAACGCCCGCACCCTCACCACCGGCCTCTCCGAGTACGTGACGACCACCGGCACCCAGTGGGGCAAGATGGCGGCCATCTCGATCTTCACGCTCATCCCCGCGCTCATCATCTTCTCGATGGTCCAGCGCAGCATCGTCGCAGGTCTCACCTTCGGCGCGGTCAAGGAGTAAGCGCCATGGCCAACCCCGCCCACACGCCCGCGCGCGCACCCACCGTCGATCTCGACGCCGCTGACGAGGAAGCGCAGGCCGCCGCGCGGCGCAAGCGCACCGGCTTCCTGCCGATCCAGACCAACTGGTTCGACCGGCTCTTCATCTCGATCTACATCGCGGTGGCGCTCGAACTCTTCTGGATGCGCTTTCTCGAGCCGAACGGCATCCCGCTCTGGATCTGCCATATCGTCGTCATCGCGCTCGGCGTCATCATCGTGCGCCGCGGCTGACGGCCCGAAGGAGGTTTCCCCATGAAAGCCCTGGTCCTCGAAGAGAAGCACAAGCTCTCGCTTCGTGACTTCCCGATCGAGACGGCCGAGACGCTCGGAGCCCGCGACGTGCGCATCAGGATGCACACCGTCGGCATCTGCGGCTCGGACGTCCACTACTACACCCACGGTGCCATCGGCCCCTTCGTCGTCCGCGAGCCGATGATCCTCGGCCACGAGGCGTCGGGCACCGTCATCGAGGTTGGCCCCGACGTCCGCACGCTCAAGGTCGGCGACCGGGTCTGCATGGAGCCCGGCATCCCCGACCCGGACAGCCGCGCCACCCGCCTCGGCATCTACAACGTTGATCCGGCGGTGCGCTTCTGGGCGACACCGCCGGTCCACGGCATCCTGCGCCCGACCGTGGTCCACCCCGAGCTCTTCACCTTCAAGCTGCCCGACAAAGTGAGCTTCGCCGAAGCCGCCATGGTCGAGCCGCTCGCCGTCGGCGTCCACGGCGCCACCAAGGCCGCGATCCGCCCGGGCGACGTGGGCGTCGTCATCGGCGCCGGCCCCATCGGCCTCGTCACCGCGCTGTCGCTGCTGGCCGCCGGCTGCTCGCGCCTCTACATCTCCGACGTCGACGAGGCCAAGCTCGCGCTTGCCGCCTCGCTCGGGCCGATCACGCCCGTCAACGTCCGCTCGCAGGACCTCGCGGAAACGGTCCGGAAGGGCACCGACGGCTGGGGCGCCGACGTGGTCATCGAATGCTCCGGCAACCCGCGCGGCGCGTCGGGCATCTTCGAGCCGCTCTGCCCCGGCGGGCGCGTCGTCTTCATCGGCGGCCAGTCCGAACCCATCCCCTACGATGTGGGCGCGGCCATGGTGCGCGAGGCCCGCGTCGAGCACGTATTCCGCTATGCCCACGTCTTCCCGCGCTGCATCGAGATGCTCTCGTCCGGCGCCATCGACGTGAAACCGCTCATCACCCGCACCTTCGGTTTCGACGAGAGTGTCGAGGCGTTCGAACTCGCTGCATCCGCGCCTGCGGGCGAAGTGAAGATGCAGATCGAGATGCCGGCTTAAGGGGGGCTCATGGCCGAAGTCACCGTCAGGAACGTCAAGAAGCGCTACGGCAACGTGCAGGTCATGCACGGCGTCAGCGTCGATATCGAGGACGGTCAGTTCGTCGTCCTCGTCGGCCCGTCCGGTTGCGGCAAGTCGACGCTGCTCCGGATGATCGCCGGTCTGGAGCCGATCTCGGACGGCGAAATCTCGATCGGCGGCCGCGTGGTCAACAACGTCATGCCCAAGGACCGCGACATCGCCATGGTGTTCCAGTCCTACGCGCTCTACCCGCACAAGACCGTGGGCGAGAACATGGGCTTCGCGCTGAAGATCAAGGGCACTCCGAGGGCCGAAATCGACGCGAAGGTCGCCAAGGCCGCCGCGATCCTCGACCTCGGGCACCTGCTCGACCGCTACCCCAAGCAGCTCTCAGGCGGCCAGCGCCAGCGCGTCGCCATGGGCCGCGCCATCGTCCGTGATCCGGCGGTGTTCCTGTTCGACGAGCCGTTGTCGAACCTCGACGCCAAGCTCCGCGTCGCCATGCGCGTCGAGATCAAGGAGCTGCACCAGCGGCTGAAGACCACCATCGTCTACGTCACCCACGACCAGATCGAGGCGATGACCATGGCCGACAAGATCGTCGTCATGCGTGATGGCCGCGTCGAGCAGATCGGCGCGCCGCTCGATCTCTACGACAATCCGTCCAACACCTTCGTCGCCGGCTTCATCGGCTCGCCCTCCATGAACTTCATCAAGGGCAAGCTCTCGACCATCGACGGCCGCACCGTGGTCCGTGCCGACGGCGGCGCGCTCCTGCCGATCGAGGGGGTGCAGGCCGAGGAGGGCCGGCCGGTGGTCTACGGCATCCGTCCCGAGCACATCGACATCGGCCCCGGCGGCCTGGCCGCCCGCGTCTCGGTGCTGGAGCCCACAGGCTCGGAGACCCAGATCTTCGCCCGCCTCGGCGACGATCCGATCGACGCCGTGGTGAAGGACCGCTTCGACGCCCGCCCCGGCGACGAGATCTCGCTGTTGATCCCGCCCCGCCGGGCTCACCTCTTCGACGGCGCCAGCGGCGCCCGCATCTGAGGAGCCGACCATGGATTTCACCGGAAAGCACGTTGTCGTCACCGGTGCCGGAAAGGGCATCGGTCGCGCCACGGCCGTCATGCTCGCCCGGCGCGGCGCGACCGTCACCGCGCTCTCGCGCTCGGAGGCGGACCTCGCGAACCTCGCGGAGGAGATCGGCTGCCGCACCTTCGCGGTCGATCTCGCCGACCCCGAGGCAACCCGCGCGGCGATCAGGGCAGCACTTCCGGCTGATCTTCTGGTCAACAACGCCGGCACGACGGAGCTTGATTCCTTCCTCGACCTGCCGGTCGAGAACATGGACCTGCTCTACGCCGTCAACACCCGCTCGCCGATGATCGTGGCGCAGGAATACGCCCGCTCCATCGTCGAGCGCGGCGTGAAGGGCGCGCTCGTCAACGTCTCGTCGGTCTCCGCCTTCGTGGGCTTTCGCGATCACGCCGCCTATTGCGCGTCGAAGGCCGGCCTCGACGGGCTCATGCGCGTCATGGCGGTGGAGCTCGGGCCGATGGGCATCCGGGTGAACGCGGTCAATCCGACCGTCACCCTCACGCCCATGGCGATCAAGGCGTGGAGCGACGAGAAAAAGGCCGCCTCGATGCTCTCCCGCATCCCGGTCGGCCGCTTTGCCGAGCCCGACGACATCGCCGAGGTGATCCTCTTCCTGCTCTCCGATGCCGCCGCCATGGTGCACGGCGTCTCGCTGCCGGTGGACGGCGGCTACATGATCGCGCCGTGAGCGGACCATGGGGCGAGACGGCGGAGCAAAGCGGATTGGCAGGTGACAAATCCATCCGCGACTGCCCCGGCAGGCGCGCTTGCGCAGACATCTCCACCTGCCGGCCTCTGCGCGTCCCGCGTTCCAGCCAGCGGCCCAGCAGTGCTTTGGTTTGTCGGGCCGGGACTCGCGGAGCCAGAGCCCCGCATCGGTCGCCTTGCCCCTCATCCATCACCTTGCGGTCAGGTTAACGTATCGCGAAATACCACGCTAGATCAATAATATGACCCCCATGCGCAACTTGCGCAGCCAAGGCTCTCCAAGGGAGGACACCATGGACCAGACCCTGACCGGCAAGGTCGCCGCGATCACCGGAGCCGCCTCGGGCATCGGTCTCGCCTGCGCCCGCCGCCTGCTCGACGCCGGCGCCACCGTCGGCCTCGTCGACCGCGACAGGGCCGCTCTCGACTCCCTCGTCGCCGAACTCGGCGACAGGGCCTTCGCCGTCGAGGTCGACCTCCTCTCGCCCGAAAGCGTCGATACCATGCTCCCGGCGATCCTCGACCACGCCGGCCAGCTCGACATCTTCCACGCCAACGCCGGCACCTACATCGGCGGCAACCTGCTCGACAGCACCCCGGCCGAGTGGGACCGGATGCTGAACCTCAACGTCAACGCCGTCTTCCGCACCGCCGGCGCCGTCATGCCCCACATGATCGAGCGCAAGACCGGCGACATCGTGGTGACGAGCTCCGTCGCCGGCCACGTCGCCGTGCCGTGGGAACCGATCTACACCGCCTCGAAGCACGCGGTTCAGGCCTTCGTCCACGCCATGCGCCGCCAGCTCGCCAAGGACGGCGTCCGCGTCATGGAAATCGCCCCCGGCCCGGTCGTGACCGCGCTCCTCAAGGACTGGCCCAAGGAGAACCTCGACCGCGCCATCGCCAACGGCGCCCTCATCGACCCCGCCGAGGTCGCCGACGCCGTCCACTACATGCTGACCCGGCCGCGTAACGTGAACATCCGCGACCTCGTCATCCTGCCCCACAGCTTCGACATCTGAGATCCGCCCAATGCCCCAGGAACGCTTCCGCCTCGACAATCAGCTCGCCGTCATCACTGGCGGCGGCCGCGGCATCGGCCTCGCCTGCGCCGAGGCGCTGGGCGACGCCGGCGCCCGGCTCGTCCTCATCGAACGCGACCCCGCCGTCGGCGCCGAGGGCCTCGCCGTCCTCACCGCCAAAGGCTACGCCACCGAGCTCCACGAGGGCGACGTCACCGACTCCGCCCGGATGAACGCGATCGCCGACGCCCTCGCCGACGCCGGCACCCCCGCGAGCATCCTCGTCAACAACGCCGGCATCGGCGAGACCGGCACGCCCTCCCTCGACGTCGACGACGCCAGCTGGCAGCGCACCATGGACGTGAACGTCAACGGCGTCTTCTTCTGCTCCCGCGCCTTCGGCCGCCACATGCTCGCCGCCGGCCGCGGCTCGATCGTCAACGTCGGCTCGATGTCCGGCACCATCGTCAACCGCCCGCAGCCGCAGGCGGCCTACAACGTCTCGAAGGCCGCGGTGCACCACCTGACCCGCTGCCTCGCCGTCGAATGGGCGACCGAGGGCGTGCGCGTCAACGCCGTCGCCCCGACCTACATCGAGACGCCGATGGTGACGACAAACCCCAAGGTCCAGGCGCTGCTCCCCGGCTGGCTCGCCGACACGCCCATGCGCCGCATGGGCCAGGTCGGCGAGGTGGCGACCGCCGTCGCCTTCCTCGCTTCCGACGCCGCCAGCCTTATAACCGGAGCGATCCTGCCGACCGACGGCGGCTATATCTGCTGGTAAGGAGCACCTCATGACCGAGCGCGTGGTACTGGCCTACGGCGACTCGAACACCCACGGCACCGTGCCCATGGCGACCCTCGAGGATCAGGGGCGCTTCTCGCCCGCCGAGCGCTGGCCCGGGGTCTGCGCCGCGGCGCTCGGCTCCGGCTGGCGGATGATCGAGGAGGGCCTGCCCGGCCGGACCACGGTTCACCCCGACCCGATCGAGGGCGCCCACAAGAACGGCCTCGCCATCCTGCCCGCGATCCTCGAGACGCACCGGCCGATCGACCTCGTGGTGCTGATGCTCGGCACCAACGACCTGAAGCAGCGCTTCAGCGTCACCCCGCTCGACATCGGCGTGTCGGTCTCCAAACTCCTCGATGCTCTCGGCCAGAGCCGCAGCGGCCCGAAGTCGAACCGGCCCCGCCTGCTCGTCGTGGCACCGATGCCGATCGAGGAAGTGGGCTGCCTCGCCGGGATGTTCGAAGGTGGTGCCGCGAAGTCCCGCCGTATCGCCGCCGAAGTCGCGCGCGTCGCTGCCCTCTACGGCGCCGACTTCCTCGACGCGGGCGAGGTGATCACGGTGAGCGAAATCGACGGCATCCACTTCGATGCCGCCGCCCATGCAGCCCTCGGCCGGGCGATCGCGGCGAAGATCGGCGAGATGTCCGTCTGAGTCGGCGACAGCCCGCGGCTCAGGGCCGCGGGTCCCGCTCCGATCTCTGCCGATGCATCTCGCCGATCCATTCACGTTCGATCCGGTTTTCCAGCCACAGTCCGATCAGGACGCCGGCAACGAAGCCGCCAAGGTGCGCCTGCCACGCAAGCATCCCGCCGAGCCCGTAGTAGAGCGCCACATTGAGGCCCGCGAGCACCAGCACCCGTCGCAGCACCGGCGAGGTCGAGCGTTGCGCCCGCTGATGCCGCCGCCAGTCCCAGACGATCCAGACCCCGAGGAAGCCGAAGACAGCGCCCGAGGCACCGACCATCGGATAGGCCGGGCTCGCCAGCAGTTTGAACGCCGCGCCACCAGCAATCGCGCAGAGCAGGAACACCGGGAGCACCGTCCCTGCCCCGTAGCGGTCGCCGACGAACCGGCCGATCGCGAGCAGGATCGTCATGTTCATGATCATGTGAAGCATCGAGCCGTGCAGGAAGGCGTGGCTGATGTACATGGTCAGCGGCTGCAGCCCGAAGATCTGTCCGGCGGGCGCGCCGCAGAGCCGGGCGAACGGCGTATCCGGCCCGAGCTGCGACCAGAACGCACCAGCGCACATGGCCCGACTCCGCAGCGTCGGATCCGATATCCAGCCTGCGTCAGACAGGCTCAGCACGATCTCGATCACCGCGATGACCGCGACGAGCACGAGAAGCGACCGCGGCAGCGGCCCGCGCGGATCCGGTACGGGCTTCACGACGGGCCGAGGAATGGAGAGCAGGTGCGCATGGTCGTCGTTATGCCTGTCCGGGACGCGCACCGCCAGCCCCTCGCGGGCTGGACAGCGGCGACCGGCGCGCGCAAGCTTGAGAAGTGACCTCGGGGGAGATCTGATCATGCGCGCCGAGATCGACGACAGCGTCAACGTCCTGGGCGGTCCGCTCAAGGCTTGCTCCTACGACCCGCGGACCGGCTTCTTCCGGGACGGCTGCTGCAACACCGGGCCGGAAGACCGCGGGCGCCACACGGTATGCGTGCGGGTGACCGAGGACTTTCTGGCCTTCTCGCGCGCCCACGGCAACGATCTGTCGACACCGAGACCGGAGTACGGCTTTTCCGGCCTGCGCCCCGGAGATCGCTGGTGCCTCTGCGCGGCCCGCTGGCTACAGGCGCTCGAAGCCGGCGCGGCGCCGAAGGTCATCCTCGCGAGCACCCACCGCGCCACGCTCGAAATCGTGCCGCTCGAAGTTCTCAGCGCCTACGCCATGCCTGCCCGAGGCGCGGCCCGGCAGTAATGATGCCGGCAGTCGTGATGCCGGCAGCCGTGATGATTGTCTGAAAAGTCAGGGGCGGCGTAATGGCCGGCCCGGCGACCGGTCAGGACGCCTGTTGCTCCACATAGCGGCTCAGCACGGCGCGCACACGCGGGTCGCCCGCGAGGCGGTCGGGATCCCACAGGCGCAGCGCGTCCTTCGACGTCAGGCGTTCGCCGATAGCCTCATGCAGCACATCCGCCAGGCAGGGACCGCGCATCGGGTCCATTCCGCGAGCGATCAACCTTTCGTTGATCCGTGCGTCAGTCGCGAGAACGACGATCTTCCGGTCCTGCGTGTGCATGTGCGTCCTCCCAAGGCGTCTTTTGCTTGTGAGACAACCATAGCTCAACTTTCACCTTCATCACAGTGCGACGTTTCCTCGCGGCATTCCTGCCCCGGTGCTGCGCGCGAGAGTGTTCGCAATTCATTCCGAAAAGCATGACTTTTTTCCGGATTCAACGGTTCATCGACGACATTTAGTTGCGGTTTGGTCCCCTGAAATGTTCGTTATCGTCTCCGATTTCACCGCGCCGCCTGCCCATCTCTGGCCGGTGCCAGGGCGGGTCTGATGTCGGCGGAGCGAATCACCCGCCCTCGCACCTGCAGCATCAGCGCGAGGTATCGGCGGTTTTGCGACGTTTCATGCCGGGAATCCGACGATTCCTTCGACCTTGGTCGCATGGACTCGCCTCGTCCCCGGGGAGGCGCCTGACCATCCAGCAGCGTCCGTGCCGCCACCCCGCGGAGCGCGAGCAGCAAGGGTACCCCGCGGAGTCCAAAGGCCGGGTCCGGCTCCGCCGACGGGTGAGGCGCACTTCACCGCAGGCCCGTTGGCCGTGGGATGGTCAAGTATTCGCGCAGAATTCTGGTCTTTCTGCGACTATGCAGGACCGTGTTGCGTCGATGACAATGATCCGTATCGACTAGTTCTCCAGAATAAACCACTCGTGCGAGCTTTTGACTTCCGCACCGACTTACGGATGCAACTCCCGGGAACACAACTCCCACGTGCAGTCGCGAGCCCGGACAGCAGATGCCGGGCCGTGCCTTCCTACACGTCGAGTTCGTCGTCCGCGACGAACCGGGCGTTTTCCTGAATGTACTGGAAGCGCAGTTCCGGCCGCTTGCCCATCAGCCGCTCCACCAGATCGCCGGTTTCGCCCTCGTCCTCGGCGATCGTGACCTTGATGAGCGTCCGGGTCGCCGGGCTCATCGTCGTCTCGCGGAGCTGCGCGGGCATCATCTCGCCGAGACCCTTGAAGCGGGAGACGTCGATCTTGCCACGCCCGCCGATCCCCCGTGCCATCAGAGCCGCCTTCTCCGCGTCGTCGCGCGCGTAGACCGAGCGCGCGCCCTGGGTGAGGCGGTAGAGCGGCGGTGCGGCGAGGTAGAGGTGGCCGCGGTCGATCAGCGGCCGCATCTGGGTGAAGAAGAACGTCATCAGCAGCGAGGCGATGTGCGCCCCGTCCACGTCGGCGTCCGTCATGATGACGATCTTCTCGTAGCGCAGATCCTCGACCGAGAATCGCGACCCGGCCTGGACGCCCATGGCGAGTGCGAGATCGGAGAGTTCTTGATTCTGCATGAGTTTCGAGGACGCCGCCCCGAGCACGTTCAGGATCTTGCCCCGGAGCGGCAGCACGGCCTGGGTCTTGCGGTCCCGTGCCTGCTTTGCCGAGCCGCCCGCCGAATCGCCCTCGACGAGGAAGAGCTCCGACCCTTCCCGGCTCGCACCGGAGCAGTCCGCGAGCTTGCCCGGCAGACGGAGCTTCTTCACCGCGGTCTTGCGCTGGGTCTCCTTCTCGGCCCTGCGCCGCGCCCGCTCCTCGGCCTTCAGCACCAGATAGTCGAGGATCGCCCCGGCGGTCTTCGTGTCTGTCGCCAGCCAGTGATCGAACCGGTCACGGACGGCGTTTTCCACCAGCCGCGCGGCTTCCTGTGTCGCGAGGCGGTCCTTGGTCTGCCCGACGAACTCGGGCTCGCGGATGAAGACCGAGATCATCGCCGAGCCGCCCGCCATGACGTCGTCGCGCTGGATCTGGCTGGCCTTGCGGTTGCCGGCCAGCTCGCCGTAGGCGCGGACGCCCTTGAGGATCGCCGCCCAGAAACCGGCCTCGTGCGTGCCGCCCTCGGGGGTGGGGATGGTGTTGCAGTAGGACGATACGAACGGCTCGCGCTGCGGTGTCCAGTTGATCGCCCATTCGACCGAGCCGACGGTATCCGCGCCGAAGCGCTCCGCGAACTCCACCTTTCCCGCGAATGCCTTCTCCGCATAGCAGTCCGCGCCGTCCAGCCGCTCGGCAAGATAGTCGGCGAGGCCGCCGGGGAAGTGGAAGACCGCCGTCTCGGGCGTGTCGTCGCCCGAGGGGATGCATTCCGGCGCGCACTTCCACCGGATCTCGACGCCGGAGAACAGGTAGGCCTTCGAGCGGACCATCTTCAGCATCCGCGCCGGCTTGAAGTGCGCCGCGGCGCCGAAGATCTCCGCGTCGGGGTGGAAGATCACCGTGGTGCCGCGACGGTTCGGCACCGCGCCGAGGCTTTCGAGGCCGCCCTGCGGGAGCCCGCGGCTGAAACTCTGCCGCCAGAGCTGGCGACTCCGCGCCACCTCGACGGTCAACCGGTCCGAGAGCGCGTTCACCACCGACACGCCGACGCCGTGCAGGCCGCCGGACGTCTGGTATGCCTTGCCGGAGAACTTGCCGCCGGCGTGCAGCGTGCAGAGGATCACCTCCAGCGCCGACTTGCCGGGGTACTTCGGGTGCGGGTCGACCGGGATGCCCCGGCCGTTGTCGCGGATCGTCACCGAAAAGTCCGCGTTCAGTTCCACCTCGATGCGGTTCGCGTGGCCGGCGACCGCCTCGTCCATGGAATTGTCGAGGACTTCCGCGACAAGGTGATGCAACGCCCGCTCGTCGGTGCCGCCGATGTACATGCCCGGGCGCTTGCGCACCGGCTCGAGTCCTTCGAGGACCTCGATCGAGCTTGCATCGTAACCGCCCGAGGCGGGGTCTTCACCGAAGAGATCGGGCGCGTGGACCATGGGGGCCTCTTGTTGGTCGCCCGCCAAGGATAGCGCGGGCCTGCTCCAGATCATCAATATCTGGAAACAGGCCCGCTGGCAAAGAGGCTCCGCGCGCTGCCTCCCGACTCAGGCAGCCCCGGCCATGACTGGCCGGCCGAGCCGCGCCTCAAGGTGTGCCGCGAGCCGGAGCGCCAGTGTCGCGACCGTGAAGGTGGGCGGCACCCCGCCCCCGGTCGCGAAGACCGAGCTGCCGGCCACGTAGAGGTTCGAGGTGCCGAAGACCCGGCAATCGGCGTCCACCACACCTTCCGACGGCGATGTCGCCATCCGGGTCGTGCCCATGTGGTGCCAGGTGGTGATGACGGACGAGTCCCAGCGCTCCGGCTCCCAGACGCCCGGATCGACGGTGGTGCGGCCATAGCCGCGGGCTTCGACCGCACGGCGGACCAGATCGAGCGCATGGCGATGCGTCTCGCGCTCCCGGTCGTGCCGTCGCCACGTCAGGTGGATTTTCGGCACCCCGTGACGGTCCGTGGCACCGATGAGCGCCACCCGATTCTCCCGATCCGGCATCGGCTCGATCACCGTCTCGATCTCGTAGCGCATGTGGGCGCCGCGCAGGTCGAGCTTGCGACCGAGGACATAGGCCGCCGTCGCCGGCGCGGCGGCGACCACGCGGGCGAGGCGGGTCGCGTCGATCTTCTCGTGCAACTCCCCCTTCAGCGCCTTCCAGACCTGCCGGGCATCCTCGAGCGTCAAGTCGCTCTGGCGGAAATAGGTGGCGACGAGCCCGGTGTAGCTCTGCAGCACCCCGGCCCGCGCCTGTTCGGGAAGCGTCGGCGAAAACGCCGCGCCGTGCCGGCCGCGCCGCGTCACCATCGAGCCTCCGCCATAGTGCCGCGCATCATAGAGCCGGGCAAACCCCGGGTCCTCATCGAGCAGCAGGTGGCGCATCCGCAGGCGCGGGTGGTCCATGAAGTAGCGCCCGACGAGGTCGCGGCCGTTGCCGATGCCGCCCGACGCGAGCATCAGGCGCGGGTTCTCGATGCCGCCGGCCGCGAGCACCACCATCTCGGCGCGCACGCGGAACGGGCCGGCCGGGCTCGTGCCCTCCACCGCTTCGATGGCATCGCTCGCCGGACAGCTGACGAGGCGCGTCACTGTTGCCTCGAGGATCACCTCGAGCCCCGGCGCCTGCGCGAGCTTCTCGCGGTGCACCCGGCCGACCGCCGTGGGCGGGCTCATGCCGAAGAAGATCGTGCGGAACGCCTCGCCACCGATCTCCGCCAGCCCGCGCAGGTCCACCGGAAGCTCGTCGAGCAGGTCGGCATCGGTTCGCGGCCCGACCACTTCGAGCAATTCCGCCGCCCGGTCGTAATGCGGCGCCAGATCCCGCTCGCCGATCGGCCAGCCCGCCATCCCGAGCCATGGCCGCGGGTCGAAATCATTCGCCGTCGCCGGCCGCGTCCAGCCGCCCCAGCAGTTCGAACTGCCGCCGAGCATCCGCGTGCGGGTGCCGGTCAGGCTGTAGCGCGGATCCCAGACTTCGCCGTCGTAAAGCTCCTGCGAGCGCCACGAGAACGTCTCGCGGCCACCCTCGAGCAGACAGACCCGCCGGCCGGCGGTCGCGAGCGACAGCGCGATCGCAATTCCTGCGACCCCACCGCCAACCACGCAGACGTCGGCCCATATCTCTCCGGCGCGGGCAAGCGCCCCAGCGTCCCCAATCATCTCACTCGCGCCTCTCTCTTGTGGTCGCGCTTACAACAGCACAAGATGTGCTTGTCGGGATGCGGCCAAATCGCTCAGGCCGATACTCCGTTGGGTCTAGGTCGTTTTACGCTGAATCAGCCGGAAGTGCGCTTGTCCGTGCCCGGGTGGGTGAGAGCGGCGCCAGTCAATTGTGGAAAGCAGTGTATGCCCTCGCGCTTTTCCAACGTCCTGCATGACCATCTTCCCATCGCCCCGTGGATGGCGGATCATACCTTGCGATTGCCGGGCACCGTGCCGGTCTCACTCGCCGACTGGCTGCAACGCGACGAGGCATTCGGCGGCCAGATGGCCCTGCGCGACTGGCTGATCGCTGAACGCCCGGCCGAGGTTCATGCGCTCGCGCCCGGCGCGCGTCGGGCGGCCGAGGAGCTTCTCGGCTTCGTCCTCTCACATCTCGCCGATGTCCCGGGCTACACCCGCGAGGGCGAGGTCGTGCGGCGGCCCGACGGCGTGCTCGTGCCGCTTGCCGGTCCGCCGATGCTCGTGGCCGGCCGGCTGGTGCAGGAAGACCTGCTGATCCTCGAAAGGCCCGAGGGCGGGCCTGAGCACCTGCTGACCGGTGCCGTGCTCTGCTTCCCCTCGAACTGGACGCTGTCGCAGAAGTTCGGGATGCCGCTCAGCCGCATCCACCTGCCGGTCGACGCCTACGACGAGGCGCTGGGGCGCCGGGTGCAGCGCATGTGCGACGCCATCCGCCCCGACGCGCCGGTCATGCGGGCGAACCTCAGCCCGTCTGCCCACGCGAACCTGCACAGCCCGCGCCCGGAATATTCCGACTACCGCCCCGGCCCGGGCGAGATGCGCTTCGTGCGGGTGGAGCGCCAGACCCTGCTGCGCCTGCCCGAGAGCCGCGCCATCGTCTTCTCGATCCACATCTATCAGCTCCCCCTCGACCGCCTGCCCGAGGCCGAGGCCGCGCGCCTGCGTGAGGTGCGCCCGGCGTGGTTCGCATGAAGGTCTTCGTTCTCACCGGTGCCGGCGTCTCGGCGGAAAGCGGGCTGGGCACCTTCCGCGACAAGGGCGGTCTCTGGGACGAGTTCGACCCGATGGAACTCGCGACGCCCGAGGCGTTCGAGCGCGACCCGGCGCGGGTCCACGCCTTCTACAACATGCGCCGCAGCGCCATGGTCGATGCCCTTCCCAACGCCGCCCACGCCGCGCTCGTGCGGCTGGAGGCGGGGCTCGAGGCGAAGGGTGGTGAGATTTTCCTCTGCACCCAGAACATCGACAACCTGCACGAGAAGGCCGGGAGCCGGCATGTCCACCACATGCACGGCGAGCTTCTCGTCGCCCGCTGCGGCTGGTGCCGCCGGCGCGAGGTCTGCACGGTCGGCCTCTCCGAGGAGACAATCTGCGAAGGGTGCTTGCGGACGGGCGGCATGCGCCCGGACGTGGTCTGGTTCGGCGAGATGCCGATTGGCCTCGACACGATCGCGGACGCGCTCCGCGACGCCGACCTCTTCGTCGCCATCGGCACGTCAGGCGCGGTCTACCCCGCCGCCGGCTACGTCGCCGAGGCCCGCGCCCTCGGGATCCCGACGGTCGAGCTGAACCTCGAGCCCTCCGACGTGGCGCGGGTCTTCGACAGCGGCCGCTACGGCCCGGCCACGGAAGTGATCCCGGCCTTCGTCGAGGAGCTGCTGGCGCGGGCGTAAGCCTCCCGCCTCAGTTCCCGAGAATTCCCGGCAGACGAAGCCCGTGCTCCCGCGCGCAGTCGAGCGCGATGTCGTAGCCTGCGTCCGCATGGCGCATGACGCCCGTGGCGGGGTCGTTCCAGAGCACCCGCTCGATGCGCTTCGCCGCCGCGTCGGTGCCGTCGCAGACGATCACCATGCCCGAATGCTGCGAGAAGCCCATCCCGACGCCGCCGCCGTGGTGCAGCGACACCCAGGTCGCCCCGCTGGCGCAGTTCAGGAGCGCGTTCAGGAGCGGCCAGTCGGAGACCGCGTCCGAGCCGTCCTGCATCGCCTCGGTCTCGCGGTTCGGGCTCGCCACCGAGCCCGAGTCGAGATGGTCGCGCCCGATCACCACCGGCGCCTTCAGCTCGCCGCTGCGCACCATCTCGTTGAACGCGAGCCCGAGCCGGTGCCGCTCGCCGAGGCCGACCCAGCAGATCCGCGCCGGCAGTCCCTGAAACGCGATGCGCTCCCGCGCCATGTCGAGCCACTGATGCAGGTGCGCGTCGTCGGGGATGAGCTCCTTCACCTTGGCGTCGGTCCGGTAGATGTCTTCCGGGTCGCCGGAGAGCGCGCACCAGCGGAACGGCCCGACGCCACGGCAGAACAGCGGCCGGATGTAGGCCGGAACGAAGCCCGGGAACGAGAAGGCATCCGCCAGCCCTTCCTCCAGCGCCATCTGGCGGATGTTGTTGCCATAGTCGACGGTCGGCACGCCGGCCTTCCAGAAGTCGACCATGGCGGCCACGTGCTCCTTCATCGACGCGCGTGCCGCCGCCTCCACGGCCTTCGGGTCGCTCTCGCGCCGGGTCCGCCATTCGGCCATCGTCCAGCCCTTCGGCAGATAGCCGTTGATCGGATCATGGGCGCTGGTCTGGTCGGTGACGATGTCCGGCCGGACGCCGCGCCGCACCAGTTCGGGGAAGATGTCCGCCGCGTTGCCGAGCAGGCCCACGGACTTCGCCTCGCCGGCGGCGGTCCAGCGCTCGATCATCGCGAGCGCCTCGTCGAGCGTCTCGGCCTTCTCGTCGAGATAGCGGGTACGCAGGCGGAAATCGATCGACTCCGGGTTGCACTCGACCGCGAGGCAGGATGCGCCGGCAAAGACGGCGGCCAGCGGCTGCGCGCCGCCCATGCCGCCGAGCCCGGCGGTCAGGATCCAGCGGCCCTTGAGATCACCGCCGTAGTGCCGCCGCCCGGCCTCGGCGAAGGTCTCGAAGGTGCCCTGAACGATGCCCTGCGAGCCGATGTAGATCCACGATCCGGCCGTCATCTGGCCGTACATCATCAGCCCCTTGCGATCGAGCTCGTGGAAGTGATCCCAGGTCGCCCAGTGCGGCACGAGGTTCGAGTTGGCGATGAGCACCCGCGGCGCGTCGGCGTGGGTGCGGAAGACGCCCACCGGCTTGCCCGACTGCACCAGCAGCGTCTCGTCATCGCCGAGTGTCTTCAGGGTCGCCACGATCCGGTCGAAATCCTCCCAGGTCCGCGCGGCGCGGCCAATGCCGCCGTAGACCACCAGCTCGTGCGGGTTCTCCGCCACATCCGGGTGCAGGTTGTTCATCAGCATCCGCATCGGGGCTTCAGTCAGCCAGCTCCGCGCGGTGATCTCCGGCCCGGTGGGCGGAAAGACGTCGCGGGTGTTCTTGCGTGGGTCAGACATTGCGGCCTCCGATATCGGCGGTCATCCCAGCCAGCGTTTCGAGAATACCCTTCAGGTGCGGCCGGAGCCGATCCGCTTTCGCGGGATCGAGAGTCCATGGCGCCGCCTCGGCCGCGAGGTGCGTCGCCTGCGCCAGCTCCATCTGCACCGCATGGACGCCGTTCTCCGGACGTCCGTAGTGCCGCGTCGTCCAGCCGCCCTTGAAACGGCCGTTCGCGACGTAAGTGAACCCTGAATCGCGGCACTGCGCCAGCACCGCCGCTTCCACCTCCGGCGCGCAGGAGGCGCCCTCCGCCGTGCCGATGTTGAGATCGGGCAGCACACCCTCGAAGAGGTAGGGGATGACGCTGCGGATCGAGTGGCAATCGTAGAGAATCGCCACGCCGTGCGCTGCCCTCACCCGCTCGATCTCGGCCGCGAGCGCCCGGTGATAGGGCGCATGAAACGCCTCCGTGCGCTCCGCCACCTCGATCGCGTCCGGCTCCGCGCCGTCGCGCCAGATCGGCCAGCCGTCAAAATCCGTGCGCGGCACCAGCCCGGTGGTGTTCTGGCCCGGATAGAGGCTCGCGTCGTCCGGGCCGCGGTTGGCGTCGATGAGATAGCGGTGGAAGACCGCGCGCACCGTGGTCGCGCCCGGCAGGAGCCCGGCATAGAGGTCGTGAATGTGCCAGTCGGTGTCCGCCAGCGCCTGTCCGAGCGGGTTCAGCCGCGCGAACACGTCATCGGGGAGCCACGTCCCGGTGTGCGGCAGTCCGAGGATCACCGGCCCGTCGCCACGGACGATCTCCACCAGCATCACGCGAGCTCCGGGAAGGCGGCGCCCGACGCCGCGAGGAGCGCCCCGTCGCGCACCAGCGTTGCCGCCGCTTCCAGATCGGGCGCGAGGTAGCGGTCTTCCCCGAGCGGCGGCACGTCTTCGCGCAGCCGCGCCAGCGCCGCCGCGAGCGGTGCGCTGGTCGCGAGCGGCGCGCGGAACTCCACGCCCTTCGCCGCGCAAAGCGTCTCGATCCCGAGGATCCGGTCGAGGTTCGCGACCATCGGCGTCAGCCGCCGGGCACCGTGCGCCGCCATGGACACATGATCTTCCTGATTGGCGCTCGTCGGCGTCGAGTCCGTCGAGCAGGGCGTCGCCAGATGCTTGTTCTCGCTCATGAGCGCGGCACTCGTGACCTCGGCGATCATGAAGCCGGAATTGAGCCCCGGGTTGGTGGCGAGAAACGGCGGCAGGTCGTGAGAGAGCGTCGGGTCGACCATCAGCGCCACGCGCCGCTGGGCGATCGCGCCGATCTCGGCCACCGCGAGCGCGATCACGTCCGCCGCGAAGGCCACCGGTTCCGCGTGGAAGTTGCCGCCCGAAACGATGGCGTCCTCGAGCACCAGCGGGTTGTCGGTGGCGGCGTTCGCCTCCACGACGAGCGTCGCCGCCGCCGAGCGCAGGAGGTCCATTGCCGCGCCCGTGACCTGGGGCTGGCAGCGGATGCAGTACGGATCCTGCACCCGGGTATCGCCCTCGCGGTGGCTCTCGCGGATTTCCGAGCCCGCCATGATCGCCCGCATCGCCGCCGCCGCCTCGATCTGCCCGCGATGCCCGCGCAGCGCGTGGATCTCGGGGCGAAGCGGCGCCGTCGATCCCATGATCGCGTCGGTCGAGAGGCAGGAGATGAGGAGCGCGTTCTGCGCCGCGCGCCACGCCCCGAAGAGGCCGGCGAGCGCCCAGGCGGTGGAAAACTGCGTGCCGTTGATGAGCGCGAGCCCTTCCTTCGCCGCCAGTTCCATCGGCGCGAGCCCGGCGGCGGCCAGCGCCTCGGCGCCGGGCAACCGCTGGCCCGCGACCTCTGCCTCGCCGGCGCCGAGCATCACCGCCGCCATGTGCGCGAGCGGCGCGAGATCGCCCGAGGCGCCGACCGAGCCCTGAATCGGCACGACCGGCACGACGCCACGCGCCAGCATCGCCTGAAGCTGCTCGACCAGCGCCCAGCGCACGCCCGAGGCGCCCCGACCGAGCGACACGAGCTTCAGCGCCATCATGAGGCGCACCACCGGCGCGGGCGTCGGCTCGCCGACACCCGAGCAGTGCGACAGGATCAGGTTGCGTTGCAGCCGCGCGGTGTCCGTGGCCTCGATGCGCACGCTCGCGAGTTTGCCGAAGCCGGTGTTGATGCCGTAGACCGGCGCCCCGGCCGCGACCACGTCCTCGACCCGCTTCGCCGCCGCCTCGATCGCCGGGCGCGCGTCGGGATCGAGCACCGCCTCGCCACCGCGCCAGACCGCTTCCAGTTCGGCAAGCGTCACGGCCCCGGGTACGAGAATCATTGCCCATCGCTCCCGATGATCCGCTCGGCGAGCGGGTTGAACCCCATGCGATACGCAAGCTCCGCCGGATGCGCGACGTCCCAGACCGCGAGATCCGCCCGGAGCCCCGGTGCGATCCTTCCCGCGTCGGTGAGCCCGAGCGCCCGCGCCGCCTCGCGCGTCGTTCCGGCCAGCACCTCCTCCGGCGTCATGCGGAAGCAGGTGCAGGCCATGTTCATCGCGAGAAGCAGCGACGTCAGGGGCGATGTGCCCGGATTGCAGTCGGTCGCCACCGCCATCGGCACACCCGCCGCACGCAGCGCCGCGACCGGGGGCGCCTGGGTTTCACGCAAGGCATAGTAGGCGCCGGGCAGCATCACCGCGACCGTCCCCGCCGCCGCCATCGCCGCGACCCCGTCGTCATCGAGGTATTCGAGGTGATCCGCCGAGAGTGCCGCGAAGTCCCGCGCCGCCATCGCCGTGCCGCCGAGATTCGAGAGCTGCTCCGAGTGGATTTTCACCGGAAGCCCCAGTTCGCGCGCAGCCGCGAACACCCGCGCCACTTGCGCCACGGAGAAGGCGATCCCCTCGCAGAACGCGTCGACCGCATCGACCAGCCCCTCCGCCGCCGCCGCGCGCAGCGTCGGGATGCAGACCTCGTCGATGTAGGCGTCGGGGTCGAGCCCATCCGGCGTGGCGTGGGCGCCGAGAAACGTCGTCTTCACCCGGACCGCCCGCTCGCGCCCCACGGCGCGGGCCACCCTTAGGACGCGCAGCTCGGTCTCGCGGTCGAGCCCGTAGCCCGACTTGATCTCGAGCGTCGCGACACCTTCGGCAATCAGCGCATCCGCCCGGCGTAGCGCCGTGGCGAGGAGTTCGGCCTCCGAGGCCCCCCGCGTCGCGCGCACCGTCGAGACGATGCCGCCGCCGGCGCGCGCCACCTCCTCGTAGCTCGCGCCCTCGAGGCGCATCTCGAATTCGCGCGCCCGATCGCCGCCAAAGACCAGATGGGTGTGGCAGTCGATGAGCGCCGGGGTGATCAGCCGCCCGCCCATGTCGCGCTCCGGCAAGCCGCCGCCCACCGCGCCGCGCTCGCCCACCGCCTCGACGCGGCCGCCACGGATCGCGACCGCGCCATCTCCGAGCAGCCCGTAGGCAGGGCCGCCGGGCTCCATCGTCGCCACCGTCGCGTTCACGAGGATTGCGTCCAAACGTTCGCCTCCCTTTGCGTTGCCCGGCATATTCGACTTAACTCGGGGCAGCCCGCAAGCAGGATACCGGAAATGACCGCGCTTCTCGCCCCTCTCGCCCTGCTGCCGGATGGCTGGGCGCGCGATGTCCGCGTCACGTTCGACGATGGCCGCATCACCGGAATCGAGCCCGGGACCGAGGTCCGCGCCGGCGACCGCATCCTGGAGCGCCGCGCGCTCCTGCCCGCGCCATCGAACCTCCACAGCCACGCCTTCCAGCGCGCCATGGCCGGGATGACCGAGCGCCGTGGCCCGACAGCGGACAGTTTCTGGACCTGGCGGCGGCTGATGTACCGATTCCTCGACGTGCTCGACCCGGACGAGATCGAGGCCATTGCCGCGCTCGTCTACGTGGAAATGCTGGAAGCGGGTTACGCCGCGGTCGCGGAATTCCACTACCTACACCATGCCCCCGGCGGCACGCCTTACGCCGATCCGGCCGAGCTCTCCCACCGCATCGTCGCCGCGGCGCAGGCCGCCGGAATTGGTCTCACGCTCCTGCCGGTGCTCTACACCTGGGGCGGGGCGGATCGGACGCCGCTCGCCGGCGGCCAGCTCCGGTTCGGCAATGATCTCGGCGGCTTCCTGCGCCTGCACGAAGGTGCGGGCGCCGGGCTTGCCGCCGATGGCCGTCTCGGCGCGGCACCCCATTCGCTGCGGGCCTCGACGCCTGACGACATTCGGGCCCTCGCCGGGCAGATGCCCGAGGGGCCGATGCACATCCACGCCGCCGAGCAGGTGAAGGAAGTGGAAGAAGTCACCGCATGGCTCCGCGCGCGGCCCGTGGACTTCCTCCTCGACGACATCGGCCTCGGGCCGCGCTGGTGCCTGATCCACGCCACCCAGATGACCGGTGCCGAGACCGCGCGGCTCGCCGCGTCCGGCGCGACGGCCGGCCTCTGCCCGATCACCGAGTCGAACCTCGGTGACGGCATATTCGATGGCGCCGACTATCTCGCGGCGGGCGGCAGCTTCGGCATCGGCTCTGATTCGAACGTGCGCATCACCCTTGGCGAGGAGCTCCGCACCCTCGAGTACAGCCAGCGCCTGCGCGACCGCGCCCGGAACGTGCTGGCGCCACCCGAGACATCGGTCGGCCGCACGCTCTACGAGTCGGTCCTGGCGGGCGGCGCCCGCGCGCTCGGCCGCGACAGCGGCGCCCTGCGCGCCGGCGCCCTCGCGGACATGGTGGCGATCGATCTTGATCACCCCGTGCTGATGGCGCTGTCAGATGACTCGCTGCTGGACGGCTGGATCTTCGCCGCCGACGACCGCGTTGTCCGGGAGGTCTGGTCAGCCGGGCGGCATGTGGTGCATGATGGTCGCCACGTGGCCCGTGAGTCGGTGGAAGCGCGCTATCGGACCGTCATGCTGACCGTCCTGCCCCGCCTCTGACGCCCAATCTTTCAGCAGAAAGGCCCTTTGCTCTGCGACCAAACGGGTAAACCGGTCGTGAAGGGCTAGACAGTCACGTTTTGCACATATAGGCGATAATACCGGTCGTGATCATCCTCGATCTGCGCCGGGACATGGCCGCTCCGCTCCCCCCCGGGCGGGGCGGCCGACAACCAGCCAAACAGTACATCCTGATTGGACGGACGCGCCGGCAGCGGCCGCCTTATCTTCCAAGCGTTGTCTTCCAAAAGAGTGCGCCGCCGGCGGGGCATTTCCCGGCCGGCGGCGCAATCGGAAGTCAGGCGGACGCGCCGCCCGGTCCGGCCAATCAGAAGCCGAGACCCTCGTACTTCTTCTTGAACTTCGACACGCGGCCGCCGGTGTCCATGAGCTTCGCCGAGCCACCAGTCCACGCGGGGTGCGCCGACGGATCGATGTCGAGCGTCAGCGTGTCGCCCTCCTTGCCGTAGGTCGAGCGCGTCCGGTACGTGGTGCCGTCGGTGAGCTTCACCTCGATGAAATGATAGTCGGGATGGATGTCCTGCTTCATGATCCTGGCCCTCAGCTCTCGGACTTTTCGCGGTAGTTGGTCTTCTCGCTGATGCGGGCGGACTTGCCGCGACGCTCGCGCAGGTAATAGAGCTTCGCCCGGCGGACCTTGCCGCGACGGACGACGGTGATCGAATCGATGTTCGGCGAGTGGAGCGGGAAAACGCGCTCGACGCCTTCGCCGAAGCTGATCTTGCGAACCGTGAAGCTCGCGCCGATGCCCTGGCCGCCGCTGCGGCCGATCACGACGCCTTCATAGGCCTGAACACGCGACCGGGTGCCCTCGGTCACCTTGTAGCCGACGCGAACCGTATCGCCCGGTCCGAAGTCGGGGATGTCCTTGCCGAGCGCCTTGATCTGCTCGGCTTCGAGCTGCGCGATGATGTTCATCGGCAATCGTCCTTCTCTGGCCCGCCGTGTGCGGCGGAGGTGTGCGCGTCCGAGAGCTCTGCCTCTCCTGCCGGGTCCGCTCTCGTGGCGCCGGGGTCTTCCCCCGCCACGAAGGCCCGCCAGAGGTCGGGACGACGTTCCTTGGTCAGCCGTTCCGCTTCCGAGCGTCGCCATGCGGCGATCCGTCCGTGATGCCCCGAGAGGAGAACCTCGGGGATCCTGAGACCTTCCCACTCGGGCGGGCGGGTGTATTGTGGGTGCTCCAGCAAACCGGTGGCGAAGCTTTCCTCCACCGTCGACTCGAGATTTCCCAGGACGCGCGGTATAAGCCGAACCGTGGCGTCTATCAAGGCCATCGCCGCGATCTCGCCACCGGTCATCACGAAATCCCCGAGGCTGACCTCCTCGACGTCCCGCCCCTCGAGCAACCGCTCATCGAGGCCCTCGAAGCGCCCGCAGAGGATCGTCACGCCCCTGCCCGCCGCCAGCCGCCGCACCCGCGCCTGATCAAGACGCGGCCCACGCGGCGAGGGATAGAGGACGGGCCAGTCGGCCGCGGGCCAGCCGCTCGCCACGCCGTCGAGCGCCGCTGCCGCCACGTCCGCCCGCAGCACCATCCCTGCCCCGCCGCCAGCGGGTGTATCGTCAACCGTGCGATGCCGGTCGGTCGCCCAATCCCGCAGGTTGCGCACATCGAGCCGCCAGAGTCCGCGTTCCTCCGCCCGGCCGATCAGCGAGTGGCCAAGCGGCCCCGGGAACATTTCCGGGAGCAAAGTCAGCACCCTGGCGGTCCATGTGGTGTCGGTCGGGCGGGTCATCGCGAGCTTCCGTTTCGATCGGCCGGTCCTAGCCGCCGTGCCCGCGGCAGTAAAGCCCGGGTCTGTAAGTTCTGGACTCTCGAGACCCAACGTGAAAGCGAAGGCCGAAGCAATAGACCGGCGGGGGAACTGGCCGGCGGCTCTAGTGGATGTTGGAGGAGTGAGTAATGCCCGCAAAGAACGTGGTGATGTTCACCATCGACGATATGCGGTCGGTCGAGGACTGGGGCAATTTCGCCTCGATGGTCCGTACACCGAACATCGACCAGCTGATGAACGACGGCACCACGTTCGATCGTGCCATCGCTCAGGTTCCGCTCTGCAACCCGTCCCGTTCCAGCGTCTTTACCGGTGTACAGCCGACCTCGACCGGCATTCTCGACAATGACACTCACTGGTACGAGCGCGCTTCCGCGGCCGACACGCTGCCCGCTGTACTGCGCGAGGCCGGCGCATACGTTGCGATGTACGGCAAGAACTTCCACGACGACCCGATTTCGCCCGCAAACCAGAAGATCCTTTTCGACGACTTCTTCTATCCGGCGGTCCCGCAGAACAACAACCAGATCATCCGCGATGACGTCTACCACGCGGGGCCGTTCCTCAGCGGGCGCTATGGCGGCCCGGACAACCTGCGCGATGCCCAGACCGCCAACAAGGCGGTGGACTTCCTGACGAACAAGGCGGGCGGTCTCGACCAGCCGTTCTACCTCGGGGTGGGCATCAGCCGCCCGCACCTCGACTGGGTGGTCCCGGGCGAGTTCTGGGACATGTATGATCAGGGCGCGATCCGCGCGGCACTGGAGAAGAGCCTGTCGGATGGCACCATCCTGCCGGCGATCGACGAGTACTTCGACGTCCCGCCGATGACCCGCCCGGCCACCGTCGCGAACACCATCGCGCAGAACATGGACCTCTGGACCGACTATATCCACGGCTATCTCGCATCGGTGAGCTATGCCGACTCGAAGATCGGGCAGGTGCTGGATGCGCTCGAAGCCGACCCCGCGCTCGCTGCGGACACCTCGATCGTTCTCTGGAGCGACAACGGCTTCCACCTCGGCGACCAGAGCCGCTGGCAGAAGACCACGCCCTGGCGGACCGCGACCGAGGTTCCCATGGTCATCGTCGAGCCCGACGGAGTCGGGGGCCGGCATGCGGGCTCCGTCGTCAACCTCGTCGACCTCTATCCGACGGTCCTCGACCTCATGGGCATCGACAAGCCCGACGGCCTGCGCCTCGACGGCACCAGCCTCGTGCCCCTCGCCCGGCACCCGAATCAGGAGTGGTTCGACGCCACGGCCGGCAAGGGCATGGGCCTGACCTTCATCGGCGGCTCTGTCTCGCTCCGCGCGACCGTCCCGGGCTACGGCGACGTCCGTTACACCGTGTACCCCGACGGCCGG
Source organism: Amaricoccus macauensis (assembly GCF_014201905.1). Taxonomy (GTDB): domain Bacteria; phylum Pseudomonadota; class Alphaproteobacteria; order Rhodobacterales; family Rhodobacteraceae; genus Amaricoccus; species Amaricoccus macauensis. Next base: position 879,933 of record NZ_JACHFM010000001.1, read on the forward strand.
AAAGAACTCTACGACATCAGCCGCGACCCCTACGAGCACACCAACCGGCTCGACATGAACACCGGAGAGGGCGAGACCGTCCGCGACAACCGGATGCACCGGAAGATGGTGTCGCTCCTCGAGGATCGCATGGAGGCCGTCGGTCTCCACCTGAGCGAGCACGGCGAGCGCATCAACGGCAATGCCCGCGACGAGATGTTCATCTCCTCCACCCGCGCCGAGGGCGACGTCTTCGCCGGACGCAACGGCGACGACACCTACATCCTCTATGCGGATGCGCAGGTGATCGAGAGGGCCGGCGGCGGTAACGACATTCTCTACATCATGGACCGCCAGCTCGAGCGGACCTACGACCTTCCCGCCAACATCGAGATGGTGAAGGTCATCAGCAACTTCACCGGCAACGCGCGCGCCAACTGGATCAGCGGCAGCGATCCTTCCGGGACACTGCGCGGCCTCGGCGGGGACGATACGCTGCGCGCCGGCACCGGAAACGGCGGCTACACCCTCGACGGCGGCCGAGGCAACGACAAGCTCGATGGCGCCAACGGCCCGGACATCATGCGCGGCGGCGTCGGCAACGACGTCATGGGCGGCAGCGGTGGCAACGACACCCTGTCGGGCGGCGCCGGCAACGACATCCTGCGCGCGGGCGAAGGCAGGGACGTGCTCTGGGGCGGGCGTGGCGCCGATCTGCTTGTCGGCAACGAGGGTCGCGACACCTTCGTGTTCCGCAGCGAGGCCGAATCGCCCGCCAGCGGCTCCGACACCATTCAGGGCTTCGACGCTCCCGGCGCCAGCAACGGCGACCTGATCGACGTCTCGGCGATTGACGCCGACAGCACCACGCCCGGAAACCAGAGCTTCAACTTCGGGGGGACCGGCGTCGGCGACCTGCGGGTGGTGGATCAGGGCCGCTTCTCGATCGTCCTCGCCAACACCGACAATGACCCCGCGCCCGACCTGCGCATCGTCATCCAGGACCACGGAATCAGAGCGGGCGACTATACCGCCGAAGACTTCATCCTCTGAAACGGACGAGGCCGGGGATCGTGATCCCCGGCCTCATCGACAACGTCCCGATAGGGGCCTCCGCGCCTCGACGCGGCGCCAGCCCGGCCGGGGCTTCAGATCCCCGGCGCCAGCGGCAGGCAGTCAGCCTCCATTCGGGCGAGCGAGGCGCAGGCCGCGAGCGCCGACTTCTGATCGAGCCCCACGAACTGCGCACGATAGACCGTGACGCCCTGCACGCGGGCCGCTTCGACCCGGCGAAGCCCACCGGAGAGCTCCGCCACGTCCATGAGCGCCGTGGTGAGAAGCTGCCGCTCGGCATCGCCCTTGGCGCGATAGGAGCCGAGCTGCACGCCCCACTCATGCCCGCCGGTGGTCCCCGCCGAAGTGGTGGGCAGCGATGCATCGGCGTCAGTCATGGAGACCCGGCGCTGGGGCAGCTCGGCGCTCGCCACCGCGAAGGTCGAGGCACGCCCGGCGATGGTTGCAACGGTTGTCTCATCGACTCCGGCCGACACGCCCGGACGCGGCAACGGCCGGGCTTCGGCCGCCATGGCCGGAGAGCGGGTGGCCTGGCTCGCGAGCGCGGAATTCACCTCGGCGATCGCTGCGGCGATGCTGGCGCTGTTGCGGCTGATCTCGACGCTGTCGAGCGCGCGCGGCAGCGGCCGGCCCGTCAGGGTGAGCGTGCCGCTCGCGTCGGCGATGACCGGCGTCGCCTCCGAGACCGTCGGCTGAACACGGGTCTTCGCAACCGGCGCGGTGGAGGCGACCAGGGTGCGGAGGGGGGACGGCGGCACCACCGCCACCATCGACGGCATCGACGAGAAGCCGAAATCCATCAGCCGTGAAGCGTCGGCGTTGCGCTGGGCGGTCGAGCGCTCACCGAGGACCGCCACGATCACCCGGCGGTTGCCGCGCTGTGCCGAGGAGACGACATTGAACCCGGCGGCCTTGGTATAGCCGGTCTTGATCCCGTCGGCGCCCGGGTAGGCGTCGAGAAGCCGCTGGTTGGTGTTCTTCACCGTCGAGAGGCCCGCGGAGGTCGAGGTGCGGCCGAAGATGTTATAGTACTGCGGGAAGTCGTAGACGATCCGCCGGCCGAGCGTCGCCATGTCGCGCGCGGTCGACAGGTGCCCGTCGCGGGTCAGGCCGTTGGCATTCTTGAACGTGGTCTTCGTCATGCCCATGGCACGGGCGTAAGCGTTCATTCGCGTCGCGAACGCCGCCTCGGACCCCGCGACCGCTTCGCCGAGCGCGGTCGCCGCGTCATTCGCCGATTTGATGGCGGCGGCTCGAATCAGATAGCGCAGCTCGATCTTCTGTCCCGCCCTGAGGCCGAGGCGCGACGGCGGCTCGCTGGCCGCATGACTCGAGATCGTCACCTTCTGGTCGAGCGACATGCGGCCCGCCCGAAGCTCGTCGAAGACGATATAGAGTGTCATCATCTTGGTAAGCGACGCCGGGTGGACGCGGGTGTCCGCGTTCACCGCTTTCAGCACCGAGCCCGTGCGCGCGTCCATGACGACACTTGCGAGCTGCTGGGCCTGCGCGACGGTACCGAGCAATAGCATAACAACGGCGAGAATCACCCCGCGCGACACGGTCTGGAACATCACTGCCTCCGGCGTGCTTTGACGCCTTGCCTCGGATTTATCGCAAACGCTACGCGGCGATTGCTTGATTTTGAATTAAGCTAGCATGGGCCTTCCGACTCGAAAACACTTTTGTCTCAAGGGCTGGCGCAGTGTGGCTCGCGTGCCCGGTCAAAGAATCTTCGATGCTTTATACCGCAGTGCAGCAAACATCTTGACGCGGTGCAGCATAACCCCTATATCACACTCATCGGAGGAACGATAAACCGGAGTTTGAGACTATGACCACCCGCGCCACGACCGCCAAGACCGCCGCCGAGAAGTCCCTCGACGTGACCCAGAATGCCGTGCAGGAAGCGACCGCCAAGGTTGAGACCTTCGTCGCCGACGCGCAGAAGAGCGCCACCGAGCAGTTCGAGAAGTTCTCGAAGGGCCTTGAGGGCTTCACCACCTTCTCGCAGGACAACGTCGACGCTTTCGTGAAGTCGTCCGAGATCGCCGCCAAGGCCGCCGAAGGCATCGGCACCGAGATCTCCGCCTTCTCGAAGAAGTCGTTTGAAGACGGCGTCGCTGCTGCCCAGGATTTCGCGTCGGCCAAGACCCTGACCGAGCTCTTCGAGAAGCAGACCTCCTACGCCCAGTCGACGTTCGAGGGCTTCGTGAGCCAGGCCACGAAGATGAACGAAATCTACGTTGCCGCTGCCAAGGACATCACCGCCCCGATCGGCGCGCGCGTTACCGCCGCCACCGACGCGATGAAGTCGTTCAGCCTCTGAGCACAGACTCTTAAACGGTACGCTTTCCGCGGGCGCTCGTCCTCCCTGGCGGCCCGTCCTTAGCGAGATTAATGAGCACCTCCCCCGGTGGCCCTGCCACCGGGGTTTTTGCTGTCTGCGGCTCTCCGCGGGTGTAACACGCGACCGCCCGCCTCTTCCCAATTCCCGCCGATCACCTATAGTAAGGCTAACCCGTGACATTTCGGCTCGTGGCCTTGGAACCCAGGATGACAGCGTCGGATCAGAGGACCCCGGGTGGCAGCGCCGGCCTTCTCACGAAGACGCGCACCCGGACGCAGCGACCGCCCCTCTACAAGGTGTTGCTGCTGAACGACGACTACACGCCCATGGATTTCGTCGTTCATGTCCTCGAGCGATTCTTCGGCATCGACCGCCATCAGGCGGTGGAGATCATGATGACCGTGCACCGCAAGGGGCTGGCGGTCGTGGGCGTGTTCTCGTTCGAAATCGCCGAAACCAAGGTGACGCAGGTGATGGATTACGCCCGGCGCAACCAGCACCCCCTGCAATGCACCATGGAAAAGGAGTAGGACGTCCGTCCTCCCGCATGACCAACCGTGATCGCCTCGCCCTCGCCGTGGAGAGCGGCTCGCTTGTGTTGCCGGACGGCGACCTCGTCGTGCTGCGCGCCGAACCCGGCCTCTTCCTTGATCTTGTACCGGACGCCATCTGCGAGCAGGCGTTCCGGCCGACCTTCGACACGCTCGCCCGGGCGAATCGCCGGGTGGAAGCGCGACTTCCTGACGGCACCCGGGCGGCCGCGGTCGTCGTGAACCTCAGCCGCAGCCGGGCCGAGAACCTCGGCGCCATCGCACGCGGGCTCGGAATGCTTGCCGACGGCGGCCGTCTGGTGATCGCCGGCTCGAAGGCCGACGGCGTCGATTCGCTCACCCGCCAGGTCGGGAACGCGCTCCCCGCCGATGGCAGCTTCGTGAAGTCGCATGGCCGCGTGGTCTGGCTCGACCGTCCGGCGCTCCTGCCGGACGCGGTCGCCGAGTGGTCAGCAGCCGCGCAGCCCCGACCAAACGACGATGGCTTTCTCACCGCGCCCGGCATGTTCTCGCCCGAGCACGCCGACCCGGGCAGCCGCCGGCTCGCGGCCGAGCTGCCGGGCCGCCTCTCGGGCCGGGTCGCCGACCTCGGAGCCGGCTGGGGCTGGCTCGCGGCGCAGGCCCTGAGCTCGAACCCGGGCGTCACCGAGCTCGACCTCTACGAGGCCGACGCGCTGGCGCTCGACGCGGCGCGCGCCAACGTCCGCGATCCGCGCGCGCGCTTCCACTGGAGCGACGCCACCTCGCTGGCCGCCGGCACCACGCGCTATGACGCGGTGATCGCCAACCCGCCGTTCCACCATGGCCGCGCCGCCGAGCCCGACATCGGCGCGGCCTTCATCGCCGCCGCCGCCCGCATCCTGAAACCCTCTGGCACGCTGCATCTGGTGGCGAACCGGCAGCTTCCTTACGAAGCCCCGCTCGCCGCGGCTTTCCGCCAGGTGGAGAAGATCGGCGAGAGCGGGATCTACAAGGTCATCCGGGCCGACCGTCCGGCCTCGCCCCGTTCCGCATCGGGACGTTCCGCACGGCCCTAGGCTCAGAGGCGGAGGTCCGGTCACACCGCGATCTCGCCGCCCTGCCACCGCCGTCCGAGCGCCACACAGAGTCCGAGCCCGATCGCCGAAAACGCAAGGCCGATGCCATAGGTGTGCCCGCCGAGGCTCGGATAGAGCCAGGCGCCGATCACCATGCCAAGCGCCATCACCGCGCCCGCCGCCATGGTGGCCGACGCCCCCTGCGCCGCGGCGGCATATCGATCAGGCACCGCCATGCTGATGAAGGCCATGGCACCGAGATGCCCCGCTCCGAAGCTGAGGCAATGCAGCGCCTGAATTGGCCAGAGCCAGAAGCCGACCGGATCGAGCATCATCACCCCCCAGCGCACCACTCCGGCGAGGCTTGCGAGCGCCATGGTCATGACCGCGCCGAAGCGTTCGATCACCACGGTACCGAGCAGCACCATGAACAGGATCTCCGCCGCCACCGACACCGCCCAGAGCAGGCCGATATCGCCGTCGCTGATCCCGAGATCGCGCCAGTGGACCGTCGCGAGGGAGTAGAGCACCGCATGGCTTCCCTGCAGGAAGGCCACCGCCCCGATGAAGAGCACGAAGGTGCCGTTCACCATCAGTCGACCCATCTCGCTCATCCGCGGCGGCAGCGCCGTGGAGCGCACCTGCCCGCCGCCCGGGTGCCCGACCGCCAGCACCGCCGTCGCGAGCAGACAGACGACAATCCACCAGAGCGCCACCCAGGTTCCGGTCCAGCCGATCAGCACCCCGGCCGCGACGTTTGCCGCAAGATACCCCGACGATCCGATCCCGCGTGACTGGGCATAGGGAAAATTCCACGCCCGCGCGGCCGCGAGGCCCAGCGCCTCCGAGATCGGTGTGATGCCGGCGAAGGCCACCCCGGTCCCGATGGTGGCGGCCAGAAGCATTGGCCGCGTGCTGATCCCGAGATGCCCGAGAAAGAGCGCGGCCCCTCCGGCGGCACAGGCCGCCAGCACCCAGCGCCGCGCGTCGAGGCGATCGGCAATCGCCGGGATCACGACCCCCGCGACCACCCGCACCGCAATCCCGATCGCGGTGTAGACCCCGATCTCCGACGGAGAGAGCCCCCAGTCGGACAGCCACAACGGCCAGAACGGCAGATGCACCCCGGTCGCCAGGAACAGCGCCACATAAAAGCCGGTCGTGTGAAGCCCCGGTCGGGAGAGAATGCGCGGTCGCAACGGCAAGGAACTCATGCAGGGGGCGGTGAAATCCGCCGTCTCCTCCCTCCCGGAAAACGCAAGCCCCGGCAAGGCTCCTCAGTCGAGACGCACGGCGATTGCCTCCGCCGCCGCCAGATCCGCCGCCGCGTTCACGTTAAAGAACCCGGCCTCGTCGTCGAAACGCACCACGACAGCCCCCGCTTCGGCCATCCACTTTCCGATCCGCCGCGCGCCACCGGCAACCGCCTCGCGCAGCGCCGTCCGCCGATCGACAGGCCAGAGCCCGAACGTCGGATGCAGCCGCCCATCACCGCCCTCGACCACCGCGAAGCGCCCGGCCGCCTCCAGCCGCTGCCCGAGATCGAGCGGCAGGAACGGCGCGTCGCACGGCACGGTGAGGACCGCATCCGCTCCGAGCGCCGCCGCCCGCTCCAGCCCCGCCAGCACGCCCGCGAGCGGCCCCGGCAGGTCGGGCACGCTGTCCGGCACCACCTCAAGCCCGAGCATCGCGAATCTCTCCGGGTCCCCGTTCGCGTTCAGCAGCACCCCTTCGACCTGTGGCGTGAGCCGCTCGACGATCCGCGCGAGGATCGGCCGGCCGCCGATCGACCGAAGCCCCTTGTCGCCGCCGCCGAGCCGGCTCGACCGGCCGCCCGCGAGGATCACGCCCACGATCACCATCTGCCACCATCTGCCTCCCGGTTGTCATTCCGCACGGCCGGAGGATAGAAGGACCGCAGCCGGTGGCCCAGCCCCGCCGGCCGGAGATGAGCTTTTGGACCGCACCTCCCCTGACCTCGCCCGGGCGTTTCGGCTCGGTATCCGCGACGGCCTGCCATTTCTGATCGTCATCGTGCCGTTCGGCATGCTCTTCGGTGTGCTCGCCAGCGAAGCCGGCTGGAGCATGGCCGAGATGATGGCGATGACCATCCTCGTCATCGCCGGCGCCTCGCAGTTCACCGCGCTGCAACTTCTTTCCGAGCACGCGCCGCTCTTCATCGCCATCGCAACGGCGCTCGCGGTCAACCTGCGGCTCGCGATGTATTCCGCTTCGCTCGCCCAGGAGATCGGCTCGACACCGCTGCTCGGGCGCCTGCTCGCCGCGTATTGCCTGACGGACCAGACTTACGGCATCTCGATGAACCGTCTTGCCCTCGGCCCGGCGATGACCCAGCGCGAGCGGCTGGCGCATTTCCTCGGCGGCGCCGTGCCGGTCTGCATCCCGTGGTACTTCGCGACCTGGCTCGGCGCGGTGCTCGGCAATGCCATCCCGCCGGCCTTCGCCCTCGACTTCGCCGTGCCGATCACCTTCATCGCCATCGTCGGTCCGGGACTGCGCACCCTGCCGCAGGCGGCGGCGGCCCTCGTCTCGGTCGTCGTCGCGCTGGCGCTCGCATCGCTTCCCTATAACCTCTGGCTGCTCGCGGCGGCGGTCGCCGGCATGATGACCGGCGCCATGACCGAGATCTGGCTGGAGCGCCGGAAAGCCGGAAACGAGTCCCCGAAATGAGTGACAGCGCCCGCATCTGGATCCTGATCGCCGTCGTGTCGATCGGCACCTACCTCATCCGCTATTCCTTCATCGGCCTCGTGGGCGACCGCGCCCTTCCGCCATGGGCTGCGCGAATGCTGCGCTACGTGCCGGTCGCGGTGATGCCCGGGCTCGTCGCTCCGCTGATCGCCTGGCCGCAGGCGACCGGCGGTGTGACCGACCCCGCCCGCCTTGCGGCGGCGGTCGCCGCGCTCATCATCGGCATCACCACCCGCAATGTCCTGGCGTCGATCTTCGGCGGCATGGCCGTCCTCTACCTCGCGCTCTGGCTGATCGGCTAGGCCACCGACAGCATCCGCCCCTCGGCATCCGACACGAAGGCAAGGTCGAGGAGACGCTGCACCCCTGCCGCGTGCCGGAAGCTCGGCTCGCCGTTCTCGCCCGACAGCAGCGCGATCAGGAAGCGCGTCTCGTTGCGCGGCGTCGGCGGGCACTCGAGGGGTTTCCAGGTCTGGGTCTCGATGTCCGGCCCGAGGCAGACGTCGAGGCGCGAGTCGAGTTCGTTGGCCCAGACCTTCAGCGCGCCCTTCTCGCCGTGGATCAAGAGGTCGAGATCGTTCGCCTTGCCGGTGGCGTAGCGGCTCATGTGGATGACCCCGAGGGCGCCGTTCGAGAACTCGGCCGTCATCGCCACGCTGTCGTTCACGTCGAGCCTGTAGACGTCGATCACTCCGCCCTCGGCCTTGTCGAAGGTCCGCATCTTCGCCGAGAGCGCCACTATGTCGAGGCCGGTGCCGTAGGTCACGAAGTCGAGGATGTGGACGCCCACATCGCCGAGCACGCCCTTCGAGCCGTGGGCGGAGGAGAGCCGCCAGAGCCAGCGCTCTTCCGTCCGCCAGTCGCCCCAGTGCCGCCCGGTGAGCCAGCTTTGCAGGTAGCTCGCCTGCACGTGGCGGACCTCGCCGATCTGGCCGTCCATGATCATCTGCCGGGCCATCTGCACCGCGCTGGCGTTGCGGTAGGTGAAGTTCACCATGTTGACGACACCCGCCGCCTCGGCGGCCTCGGTCATCTCGAGCGCGTCGGGATAGTTCACCGCGAGGGGCTTTTCGCAGAAGACCGGCTTGCCGGCGGCGAGGAGCTGGAGGGTCGTCGCCTTGTGAACCCCGTCGGGCGTCGAGTTCACCGCCGCGTCGAATTCGCCCCAGACGATGGCGTCGGCAAGCGAGCCGAAAGCGACCGGGATCTGGAAGGCGGCGGCGAAATCGCGGGCCCGCTCATCGGTGACGTCGACGGCGGCGACGATGCGGCAGCCCGGCAGTCCGCCGAAGCGCTGGGCGTGGGCGCGCGCCATGGCGCCGGTGCCGACCATGAGGAGCCGCTGCTCGCCCGCGCTCACCGGTAACCCTCCTCGCCGGGCCGGTGGAGCGAGCCGCCCTTCACCTCGATCTTCTCCGGCGCCTGCTCCACCGGCACGTTCGGCGCGTCGGAAATGTCGCTCCACGCAGGCGCGGGGTTCTTCGCCCAGTGGACGGCGTTCCTGAGGATCTGCTGGACGGTGCCGTCGTGGTAGGTCGGGTAGGTCTCGTGGCCCGGGCGGAAGTAGAAGATCCGCCCCGCCCCGCGCTGCCACGTCAGGCCGGAGCGGAAGACCTCGCCGCCCTCGAACCAGCTGATGAGCACGGTCTCCATTGGCTCGGGCACGAGGAAGGGCTCGCCGTACATCTCTTCGTTCGGCAGCTCGATCCGGCCGGGGAGCCCCGCGAGGATCGGGTGGGAGCGGTTGATCGCCCACATCCGCTCCCGCTCGCCCGCCTCGCGCCAGCGCAAGCTGCAGGGGGTGCCCATGAGCCGCTTGAAGGGCTTCGAGAAGTGGCCCGAGTGGAGCACGATGAGGCCCATCCCCTCCCAGACCCGCTGGACCACCCGCTCGACCACCGCATCATCGACCCGGCCGTGCGCCTTGTGGCCCCACCAGATCAGCACGTCGGTCTCCGCCAGCCGCTCCGCTGTCAGCCCGTGCTCCTCCTCCGGCATGACCGCAGTCGAGGCGACGATCCCGCGGTCCTTCGCCAGCGCCTCGGCAATCGTCGCATGGATCCCCTCGGGGTAGATCGACCGCACGAGGTCGTTCTCCTGCTCGTGCACGAACTCGTTCCAGACGATGGTACGGATCATGAGGCCCGGTCCTTCTCGCTGTGGCCGGGGGAGAGTGGCCGGTGGGGAGGGGGAGGGCAAGGGGGTGGGGAGGGCGAGGGGGCGGAGTGGGATTGGCGGTTAACTAGTTGATTTAACGTGTTATTATGACCATTCTTGACTGTATTTTGGCCTTGGTCAATGCGTGTCTCACACTATGGCTGATTCCGACCATGCTGTACGCAGGCGCGTTCGCAGCCGAGCGTTGGCGAACTACCCGCATTCAGGAGCTTGCCGGAGAGGCACCATTCAGAAGAGCCGGGCCGGCGTTAGCGGACAGGATCGGGGACAGATCGGGCATTGCTCCAGTCTCAGGCACTGCAGCACGGTCGATCAAGACCCGATCAAGAGCGAAAGCACCGTGGGAATCACCTAACCTACTGAATGATATTGATATCTATCTTGAGCGGTGACCAACTCACCCTCGTGGATCAAAACCCGATCAAGACTTTCTCCCAGTTCACGGTCGTGATCCGGCCCAGAACGGAACGTAGCCTGCCCGTGGATGTTCAGGGTCAGCGGGCAGAATGAGTCTCCCATCCAATGCCTGACGGATGATGATTGACGCCTGCGAGGCATTCTGGCTCTCGATTCCAAGGCGCTCGCGCAGGGTAGAGTTGTTCATCTTTTGCCCGCTGACATAGCGTAGCGCCGCATGCTGGTAGCAGGCGCGAACCCGCTCTTCAGGCGACATCTCGGCAAAGCGGCGGGGGCCGAACAGAACCACGCGCACTGCATTCCCTTCCGTGCGGAAGTCCGGGGCCGGAAGCTGGTGCATCTCGACCGAGGCAATCACCTTGTCAATGCCAGTCCCCTGCTCCTCGCACAGCCGCATACGTCGCATGAGTGCCGCCAGCGCCTCATTTCGCGAACGCGGGGGACTGTCAAGGAACCGCTCGGGGCTGACCAGCGGCTGGCCGGGATTGGTAATCTCCATCCTGTCGGCGAACAGCTCCACCAACGGACCGGTGCCTGTCACCGTCATATCCTGATGGATCAGTGCATTGGCGATCAGCTCGCGAATCGCGATCGAGGGGTAGAGTGGTCGGTCCTCACGGAAAGCCTTGCCGATGAACTCATTGCGCGGGAGCAGGCCATCGATGTAGTCGATAAGCCCCTGGAAACCCGCTGCATAGCCGCGCTGCTCGTCTTGGCGATGGATCACAGTATCGGCGCGACTGGCACCATCATAGGCGACGAAACGCACCGCTTTCCGGGCGATCGAGGGAGAGAAATCGGCCAATGCCTTCGCGAATAGGACGGCTCCGAGGTTGGTTATATTCCAGTGCCCCCCTACATCACGCTGCACGATACGATCGGTCGAAAGTCGTTCGAAGATACCCGCGCGGTTATCGGGCAATGGCTGGCCGGTAAGGTCGAAATAGGCGGCGTAGTTCAACCGCGCCAAGACTTCGTCCCCGCTCAAGAACTGCGCCGCCAGTCCGCTTTCCCAGACGTACGGCTGCAATTTGGCCCAGAGCGCGCGCAATCGTTCGGGATAGTCCGAAAGCCGCGGGGTAGCGCTTCCGATTCGGATGAAGGCGGTTCGGTCGAACTCGACGGGACTGGAGGGGGCAGCGGGGATCTTGAGCAAAACCAGCCGAACGCCATGATAGTCAATCGGCTCGAAGGTGAAATTGATACTAGGCTGCACGCGCTGCGCCAGCCACAACTCCAGTGGCTGGTTGTTCTGCATTTCGACTGAGGGCTGAAAGGTAGTTCCGACCGCGGCATGGTCGCCGTCGCGCACCCCCCAGACCAAATAGGCAAACGACTGGTCGGCGAGGCGCGCGGCATTGGACAGCGCCGAAATCAGCTTGCCGATCAACTGCGGATCCTTGTTGTTCTCCTTGAACTCCACCCAAGAGACTTCGGCAGGGTACGCGCGCAAATCGGAGACCAGTGCGATCGTGCGGGCGACCAACCGAGCTTCGGAGGTGATACCAGCGCTCACCGGGAGGCCTTGGCGAAGGTGGCGGCTTCGATCTCATGAGCCTGCGCGCCGACGCCGGCCGGTTCATCGTCCATTTGTCTTTCCATCCAAACCGAACACGTTGTCCGGACGCAGCACCATTCCGCGCCAGACACGGAGCAACCACTCTGCAAGTTGCTCTGCGTCTGGCAATAACATTAGCGCCTTGGCGCGTTTAGTGACAGACAGGCCGTTGGGTCAGGCGTTGTTCGCGGACGGCCGGATGGGGCAACCACCTTTCTTGCTCTGGCGATAGTCAAGCATCAATTGCGCTTCTGCGCAGTGGCCGGGTCGTTGCTGCGTACTAAGGTGCCACCCACCGAGAGGTGCCGCACTCCCCTTTCGCCAGCCGTCTCCCCTCTCACCCCAGACGCCCCCCCCCGATGTGGTCGAGCACCGTGTCGATGAACACGCCCTTCACCTCGCGGCCGGTGAAGTCGAGGCACCGTTCGCGGCGGACGGCGACGGATGGTTTGCGGCTGGTGAGGATGCGTCGCGGGCGGCTGTTGCGGGATCGCAACTCGGGGGCGGGAGACCGGGCGCCCCCCTCACCCGTCCGCGAGGATCCAGCGGGCGGCTTTTTCGGCGATCATCAGGACGGGAGCGTTGGTGTTGCCGCTCGGGATGACCGGCATGGCGCCGGCGTCGACGACGCGGAGGCCGGCGATGCGGCCGCCCCTGCCATCGCGCATCCTGAGGTGCGGGTCGAGGACCGCGTCGGGGTCGGTGTCCTTGCCCATCGCGGTGGTGCCGACCGGGTGGAAGATCGTGGTGGCGATGTCGCCGGCGTGGCGGATCAGGTCGTCGTCGGTCTGGATTTCGACGCCGGGCTTCCATTCCTGCGGGGCGTAGCGGGCCAGCGCCGGCTGGGAGCAGACGGTGCGGGTGAGGCGCAGGCTCTGGGCGGCGACGCGGCGGTCCTCGTCGGTCGAGAGGTAGTTCGGGCGGATGAGCGGCGCGTCCTCGGGGCGGGAGCTGCCGATGTCGATGCGGCCGCGGCTGGTGGGGTTGAGGTTGCAGACGCTGGCGGTGATCGCCGGGAAGGCGTGCAGCGGCTCGCCGAAGGCGTCGAGGCTGAGCGGCTGGACGTGGAACTCGACGTTGGCGTGGTTGCGGCCGGGGTCGGAGCGGGTGAAGGCGCCGAGCTGGCTCGGCGCCATGCTCATGGGGCCAGTGCGCTTCAGCGCGTACTCGATGGCGATCCGCGCCTTGCCGATGCCGCGCGAGAGCTCGTTGAGGGTGCCGGCGTCGCGGACCTTCCAGACGCTCCGGATCTGGAGGTGGTCCTGGAGGTTGCCCCCGACCGCGGGCAGGTCGGCGATGACGTCGATGCCGTGCTCGGCGAGCAGTTCCGCCGGACCGAGGCCGGAGAGTTGCAGGAGCTTCGGGCTGTTGACCGCTCCGGCGGAGAGGATGACGGCGCGCCGGGCGGTGAGGTGCTCGTCGCCGCGCAAGAGCACGCCGGTGCAGGCGAGGCCGTCCGCGCGGCGCTCGATCAGCAGGCGGTCGACTTCGGCGCCGGTCCTGACGGTGAGGTTCGTGCGGTTGCGGATCGGGCGCAGGAAGGCGCTCGCGGCGTTCCAGCGCCAGCCGCGGCGCTGGGTCACCTCGAAGAAGCCGACGCCCTCGTTGTCGCCGTCGTTGAAGTCGGCGCGCGGCGGGATGCCAGCCTCGGTGCAGGCGGCGGCGAAGGCTTCGAGCACCGGAAACTTCAGGCGCTGACGCTCGACGCGAAGCTCGCCGTCACGGCCGTGGAATTCCGCCGCGGCCGCATCGTCCACGCCGGCGTCGCGGCGCCAGTTGCTTTCATGGGCGCGGAAGTCGGGGAGCGCGTTCTCCCAGGACCATGCATCGTCGCCGGTGAGTTCGGCCCATGCGTCGAAGTCGCGTGCCTGACCCCGGACGTAGAGCATGCCGTTGATCGACGAGCAGCCGCCGAGCACCCGGCCGCGGGGATAGCGCAGTTGCCGGCCGTTGAGGCCCGGGTCGGGCTCGGTCCTGTACATCCAGTCGGTGCGCGGGTTGCCGATGCAGTAGAGGTAGCCGACGGGGATGCGGATCCAGTGGTAGTTGTCCGAGCCGCCCGCCTCGAGGAGCAGCACCCGGTTGGCCGGATCGGCGCTCAGGCGGTTCGCCAGCAGGCACCCGGCCGTGCCGGCGCCCACAACGATGTAATCGAAGTCGCGCTCCATGATGGATCTATGGGGGGCGGACGCGGCGATCTCAAGGGGCCTCGCGCCGGGGCGTCGGCTCGGCTAGGGTCGGCGGCTGGGCAGAGGGGGAGATTTCACATGGCTCGCATGGCCGGCAGGTCGGTGATCGTGACCGGTGCGGCGCGGGGGATCGGCCTTGCGATCGCCCGGCGTTTCGTGCGGGCTGGGGCCAATGTGACGCTCTCCGACATCGACGAGACCCGGCTCGCGCGCGAGGTGGCGGCACTCGAGGCCGAAGGCTGGGACGGCAAGACGCAGGCGTTTCCCGCTGACCTGCGCGAGAGGCTTTCCATGTCGAACCTGATCGCCACGACCATTGACGCCTATGACGGGCTCGACGTGCTGGTGAACGCGAGCCGGCTGCTTGTCGCCTCGAAGCCGCTCGATCCCGAAGGGGACGCGCTTGACGCGACGTTGCAGGAGAATGTGATGGCGACGCTGCGGCTGAGCCAGCTCGCGGCGCGGCGGATGACTGCCCTGGCGGAAGAGGAAAGCCGGCCGGCGGACCGGGCGATCGTCAACATCTCGTCGGTGCTTGGCCGGCGGGCGGCTCCGGAGCTTCTCGCGTTCTCGGTCGCCTGCGCGGCGCTGGAGCAGCTGACCCGCGTTCTGGCGCTGGCGCTGGCGCCGACGGGGATCCGGGTGAATGCGCTGGCGATCGGCGGGATACCGGGCACGGCACTCGCTGCCGCGTTGCCGGATATCGACCTGACGGAGACGCTGGCGCGTCTGACCCCGCTCGGGCGCATCAGTGATCCGCAGGAGTGCGCCGAGGCGGCGCTGTTTCTCGCGTCGCCGGCCGCGAGCTTCGTGACTGGCCAGATTCTGACGGTGGATGGTGGTCGCACCCTCGTCGACCCGATCGCGGCCCCGGACTGAGGGGGCACAGGACGGCAGGGTGCGGCGGGCTTCAGGCGTGCGCCGACTCTTCAGTCGACCACTCGGCGGCGAGGATCAGCAGGCTCGCGGCAAAGAGGCTGGTCGAGCCGCCCGCGCCGTACATGAGGATGCCGGCGATCAGGCCCCAACCGGCGGCGATCGAGAGGCTCACACCACCAGCGGCACCGAGAGCGGCAGAGATCAACAGGATGGCAAGCTTGGCGTTCACGGGATCCCTCCGATTTGCACCCAAAGGTGAACGACGGTTCCTAACGACTCATTAACGGCTGCCTGCGACCCGCCTCTTGGTGAGCGGTTCTTCGGATATGGTGAATGGAAGCTTGGAGGTCAATCAGCGGCCCGCTCAACAGACCGTTAAGATCCTTGATTTCAATGGAAGTTCCATCGCGGCGGCGTGATCGCCGTCAGAGACGGGGCAGCAGCCGCGCCAGCAGCACCGCGAGCACCTTGCCGCCCGTCTCCGCGTGCGCGAGCACCGTCTCGATGGTGTCCTCGACCTGGTCCGGGCCGCCGGTCGCCTCGTTGGTGATCGCCGAGAATGCCAGCACCCGGAAGCCACAGTGCACCGCGGCAATCACCTCGATCACCGTCGACATGCCGACCGCCTGCGCGCCCGACGCCTGCAGGAAGCGCCGCTCGGCCGGAGTCTCGAACGACGGGCCGGTCAGGCCGGCATAGATCCCGGTGCGAAGCGCGATGCCGGCCTCGACGGCCTCCGCCCGTGCCAGCTCGCGGAGCACCGGATCGTAGGCACGCGACATGTCCGGAAAGCGGAGGCCGATCGCCGGATCGTTCGGGCCGACGAGCGGGTTTGCCCCGGTCAGGTTCAGGTGGTCCTCGATCAGCATGATCTCGCCCGCCACCATCTCAGGGTCGAGCGCGCCAGCGGCGTTCGTCACGACGAGGGTCCGCGCGCCGAGCCCGTGGAGAATGCGCACGGCCAGCGCGATATCGGACGGTGCAAGGCCCTCGTAGAGGTGCAGGCGGCCCTGCATCAGCGCCACCCGCCGCCCGGCCAGCCGGCCGATCACCAGCTGGCCGGCGTGGCCCGGTGCGGTGGCGACCGGCAGGCCGTCGATCTCGCCATAGGGGATGACGGTCTCGACCTCGACCGCGTCGGCGAGGCCGCCGAGGCCGGAGCCGAGGATGAGCGCCACATCCACCGGCGCGCCCGTCCTGCCGGCAAGCGACGCCATCGCCGAGCTGAGGCGGGCGTCGGTCATGGCTGCACGCTCGCGGCGATCCGCGGGGTCAGCGCCGCCACCTGGTCGAGGGTTACCGCGAGATCATGCAGCACCAGAGCGCCGTCGCGCACCACTTGCCGTCCGCCGACGAAGACATGCCGCACGTCGGACTTCGCCGTGGAGAAGACGATATGCGTCGCGGGATCGAAGAGCGGCACCGCGTGGGGCCGGCGCAGGTCGACGAGGATCATGTCGGCGAGCTTTCCGGGCGCGAGCGAGCCCAGCCGATCGGCCGCGCCGAGCGCCGCGGCGGCGTTGCTGGTCACCATTGCGAGCGCCTGTCCGGTCGTGACCGCCCGTGCGTCGAGGGTCGCGGCGCGGTGCAGGGTCGCGGCGAGGCGGAGCGCCATCCAGAGGTCGAGGTCGTTGCCCGAGATCGCCCCGTCGGTGCCGAGCGTCACCCGGACACCGGCGGCGAGCATGTCGGGCACGCGGGCAAAGCCGCTCGCGAGCTTCAGGTTCGACATCGGATTGTGCACCACCGTGGCGCCTGTCCGCGCGAGGATCGCGATTTCCTCGTCGTCGAGCCAGATGCAATGAGCGAGCACAGTCCGCGCGTCGAGGAGGCCAAGCGCGTCGAGGTGGCGGATGACCGGGCGGCCGTAACGCTCCTCGATCTCGAGGCGCTCGGCCCGGGTCTCGGCCGCGTGGGTGGAGAAGAAGCCGCCGTTCGCGTCCGCCGCCGCCTTCGCCGCGACGAGGGTTTCCGGCCCGACGGTGTAGGCGCCATGGGGAAGGCAGCCGGCGAAGACATCGTCGGCCGCGCCGAACGCCTCGAAGAACGCCGCCGCCTCGGCGAGGCGGGCGGAGCCATCGACCCGGTCCATGCCGCGGCCGTCGAAGAAGATGCCGCCCGTCGCCACGCGCATGCCCACGTCACGCGCCGCCGCCACGGTCTGGTCGGGATACCAGAACATGTCCATTGTGGTGGTGACGCCGCCGAGCAGCAGCTCTGCGAAGCCGAGCGTCGCTCCGAGCCGCATCGTCTCCCGGTCGAGGACCGCGCCCTCGGCCTTCCAGACGGTGCGCAGCCATGGCTCGAGCGGCAGATCCTCGACGAGGCCGCGGAACAGGCTGTCGCCGGCGTGGCAGTGCATGTTGATGAGGCCCGGCATCAGCATCATGCCGCGGGCGTCGATCACCTCGCGCGCGTCGAGGCCGATCTGCGCCGCCGGGCCGATCCGCTCAATCCGGCCGCCCGAGACGGCGACCGCGCCGTCAGGAAAGACAGTGCCGGCGTCATCGGCGGTGACCACGAGGGCATTGGTGATGATGAGATCGCTCAATCCGGCTCCAGCGTCGGTGGCAGAGCGAGGCGTGGCACGCCGGGTTCGGCCCTGTCAACGCTGCCGGGCGTCAACGGTCCTGGGCGGCGGCACAGCTCTCCGGGCCGAGGAGCCGGCCGAGGAGGGCTGCGAGCCCCTCCGACTCCTCGGACGTGAGGCGCCGTCCGATCGCCTCGTGCAGGGCGGGGGCGTAAACCGACCACATCTTGCGGCGCATCTCGCGTCCGGCGTCGGTGATGGCGACGATCTGGCCGCGTCCGTCCTGCGGGCAGCTTCGCCGCGCGACGAGACCGGTTTCCTCAAGCCGCGCCAGCAGCCGCGACAGCGCGTACTGCGGCATGGCGAGTTCGCGCTCGAGCGCCACCGGCCGCATCCCGCACTCGCCCGCCTGCTCCAGTTCGAGCAGCACGTCGTAGCTGCCGAGGGACGGCAGGTTCGCGGCCTTCATCGCGCCTTCCACGTGTGTCACCGCCGCCTGGTGCGCCCGGATGAGCTGCGACCATGCCCGAACTGCGGACTCACAGGGTTCGTGGTGTGTCATGCCGGAAAGATATGCATGGGCCGCCCGCGCAACAAGCCGGCCCGGCCATGGGATGGCGGATCCGGAAACGCACTGTCGCCGGGATCGGAGATAAATGCAACTGCATTGACCTTGCCATGTCCATGCAGACGCATATATCTCCATGCATCGGCATCGACCACTCAGGATCGATCGAAACAGGAGATACCGTGATGAAGTCCTACCTTGCCCCCCTCGCCGCTGCTGTCGCAATCGCCCTCGCGGGCCCGGCGCTCGCCGGTGGCCAGCTCGCCAGCAACGCCGGCCTCAGCCAGTCGGAAGCCGCGGGCCTCAGCCTGACCGAAATCGCGCAGGCGAAGTTCAACCGTGACGCCGGCTTCTCGCAGCACGCGCAGCCCGTCTCCGAGGCCAGCACCGACGCCCGTGGCAACCTCGCCCGCGCCGCCGGCCTGTCCGCAGACGCCGCCGAGGGCCTTTCGCTCGGCCAGATCGCCGCGGTGAAGTTCAGCCGTGGTTCGAGCGACAACGACCAGATCCGCCCGGCCGACCTCGGCGCGACGGTCGCGACCCGCTCGCTCGACAACAGCGCCCGGGCGCAGCTCATCTCGAATGCCGGCCTCACCGCCGACGATGCCACCGGCCTCTCGCTGACCGAAATCGCCGCCGCCAAGTTCGACCGCGACAACCAGTGACCGGCCCGACCCCGGCATCGCCCGGGATCCTCACCGCCGTCCGGACCCCGTCCGGGCGGCGCAAGTGCGTTGCATCCCCGCCCGCCGCGCCGCGATAGTGCCGCAGCATCCTGGCCGCGCGAGAGGAAACGCCCATGCCTGCCTGGCTCGTCCCCGGCCCGTTCCCGGCAGAGTTCATGACCGACGAGCGCTGCTCGATCACCGAACTTCTCAACATCGACGAAAGCCCCGACGCCTCGCTGGCGCTCGCCCGGGTCGCGCCGGGCGTCACCACCCGGCTGCACGCGGTCACCGGCACGACGGAGTGCTACGTGATCCTCGCGGGCCACGGCGTCGTCGAAGTGGACGGCACACCTGAGGCGGTCAGCCCCGGTGACCGGATCGTCATTCCCGCCGGCGTGGCGCAGCGGATCACCGCGACCGGTGCGGCGCCGCTCGAATTCCACTGCGTCTGCACCCCGCGCTTCCGGCCGGCGAACTACGTGGATCTTGGCGACCCGCCGCCGGCTACAGCGCCCGCCCGCCGATCGCCTCGGTGATCCGGTCGGCTGCCTCGCGGACCCGTTCCCCGAAACCGCGGCCGGTTTCGCGGTCCATCCGCACCACGGGGCCGGAGATCGACACGCCGGCGACCGCCTCGCGGAACTCGTTGAAGATCGGCGCGGCGATGCAGCGCATCCCCTCGGTGCGCTCCTCGTCATCGACCGCCCAGCCGCGCGCGCGGATGTCGGCCATCTCGGCCAGCAGCAAGTCCTGATCAATGATGGTGCGCGGCGTGAACGACGCGAGCCCCTGCTCGCGGACGATCCGCTCGACCGCCGGGGTCGGCAGGTAGGCAAGCAGCGCCTTGCCGATGCCGCTCGCATGGATCGGGCCCCGGGTGCCGGGCCGGAAGAACGCCCGGATCGGCTCGTGCGTCTCGACCTGCGAGAGGAACACCACCTCGCCGCCGTCGGCGATGGCGAGGTTCGCGGTCTCGCCGGTGTCCGACATCAGTTCCCGCATGACGACTCGCGCCTGCTCGACCAGATTCGTCCTGCCGAGGAACGCGCTGCCGATTCGGAACGCCGCCTGGCCGATGAACCAGAGTTGCGTCGCCGGCTGGACCTCCACCATGCCGTGCGCCTCGTAGGTCGAGAGCACGCGGTAGACAGTCGCCGGCGCCTGCCCCGAAGCCTCGGAGAGCTCTGTCAGGCTCATTCCCTCGCCTTCTGCCAGTACTTTCAGGATGTGAACCGCCCTGTCGAGCGCCTGTACCGTCGTCTGCTCGGGCTTCGGATTGAAGGCCTTTGGCCGCCCGCGACCGCGCTTCGGCGTATTTTCCATTGCGTCTTTCACCTCAACCACTACGTGTTCATTACCCCAGGAGAACGAGCCCATGGCCTACAAACCCGAAGGCTATACCAGCGTCGCACCGTACCTCATCGTGCCGGACGCGACCCTGCTTCTCGATTTCGTCGCCCGCGTCTTCAGCTCCGAGCCGGTCCTTGTCGTCCGCTCCGAGCACGGCGGCATCCGCCACGCCGAGTTCCGCATCGACGATACCATCGTCATGTGCGGCGAGGCGAGCGGCGCCCCGGCCTCGAACGTCCACGTCTATGTGGACGACGTGGATGCGGCCTTCGCCCGCGCCCTCGAAGCCGGCGGCACCGAAGTCGAGCCGCTGCGCGAGAAAGGCGACGGCGACCGCCGTGGCGGCATCGCGGACCCGAGCGGCACCGTCTGGTGGCTCTCGACCCAGATCACCCCCCGTCAGTGACCACGTTAACTCGCTGTTAGCCCGCCGACCGAGCCGACCCGATGGCGAAAAACTTGAAGCTTTTTGGAATCAAGGAGATACGTGTTTTTCGACATTTTGAAAAATTATTTCAAAAAAATTGCTGATTCGCCAGCCCGCTGGTAGATCCTATCTCGACACAAACGGAGGAAGCGCCAATGTCCACCCAGAACCCGGTTTTCATCCCCGGCCCGACCAACATCCCCGAGCGGCTGCGCGCGGCGGTCAATGTGCCGACGATCGACCACCGCTCCGCCAGCTTCACCAAGCTCTTCAAGCCGCTGTTCCAGGGCGTGAAGGACGTGCTCAAGATGCAGGACGGCGAAGTCGCTTTCTTCCCCGCCACCGGCACCGCCGGCTGGGAAGCCGCCGTCACCAACGTCCTGTCGCCCGGTGACCGCGTTCTCGCCGCCCGCCATGGCATGTTCTCGCATCGCTGGATCGACCTCTGCACCCGTCACGGGCTCGACATGCAGGTGATCGAGGCGCCGTGGGGTTCGGGTGCGCCGGCCGACAAGTTCGAGGAAGCCCTGAAGGCCGACACGGACCACAAGATCAAGGCCGTCCTCGTCACCCACAACGAGACCGCGACCGGCGTCCGTTCCGACATCGCCGCCGTCCGCCGTGCCCTCGACGCCGCCAACCACCCGGCGATGCTCTTCGTCGACGGCGTCTCGTCGATCGCCTCGATGGACTTCCGCTTCTCCGAGTGGGGCGTCGACGCCGCCGTCACCGGCAGTCAGAAGGGCTTCATGCTCCCGGCCGGCCTCGCCATCATCGGCTTCTCGCCGAAGGCGATGAAGGCGATGGAGACCGCGAAGGGCCACCGCGCGTTCCTCGACGTCCGCGACATGCTCGGCGCGAACGCCAAGGGCGGCTACCCCTACACGCCCCCGGTGCAGCTGCTCTTCGGTCTCTCGACCTCGCTCGATATGCTGAAGGAAGAGGGCCTCGAAAACGTCTTCGCCCGTCACCACCGCATCGCCGAAGGCATCCGCCGCGCCGTCGCCGCCTGGGGCATGAAGCTCTGCGCCCAGTCGCCCGACCTCTACTCCGACACGGTTTCCGCGATCGTCGTCCCCGAGGGCTTCGACGGCACCAAGGTCGTCACCCATGCGGCGGACAAGTATGGCGTCGCCTTCGGCGTCGGCCTCGGTGAGGTCGCCGGCAAGGTGTTCCGCATCGGCCACCTCGGCTCGCTGACCGACGTCATGGCGCTCTCGGGCCTCGCGGCGGCCGAGATGACCATGGCCGACCTCGGCTTCCCGATCACCCTTGGCAGCGGCGTCGCGGCAGCGCAGGACTACTATCGCGACACCGCCGCCGCGATGCAGAAGGCAGCGTGATCCATGACCGTCGACACCGCCGAGAATCTCTACATTCCGACGTATGACGACGTGCTCGCGGCGCACGAGCGGGTGAAACCCTACATCCACCGCACGCCGATCCTGACCTCGCGCCTGCTGAACGAGCTTTCCGGTGCGGAGCTCTTCTTCAAGTGCGAGAACCTCCAGAAGGCCGGCGCCTTCAAGGTTCGGGGTGCCTCCAACGCGGTCTTCGGGCTGTCGGAGGAGAAGGCGAAGAAGGGCGTGGCCACCCACTCGTCGGGCAACCACGCGCTGTCGCTCTCCTACGCGGCCGGCCGTCGCGGCATCCCCTGCCATGTGGTGATGCCGCGGACCGCGCCGCAGGTGAAGAAGGATGCCGTCCGTGGTTACGGCGGCATCATCACCGAGTGCGAGCCCTCCACCAGCTCGCGCGAGGAGACCTTCGCCCGCATTCAGGCTGAGACGGGGGCGGACTTCGTCCACCCCTACAACGACGAGCGCGTCATCGCTGGCCAGGGCACCTGCGCCAAGGAGATCATCGAGGACCTCGGACCCCTCGACGCCATCGTCGCCCCGATCGGCGGCGGCGGCATGATCTCCGGCACCTGCCTCACGCTGTCGAACATCTCGCCGGAGACGAAGATCTACGCTGCCGAGCCGGAGCAGGCTGACGACGCCTACCAGTCGTTCAAGCAGGGCAAGATCATCGCCTACGACGCGCCCAAGACGATCGCCGACGGCCTGCTCGTGCCGCTGAAGGAGCGGACCTGGCACTTCGTCTCGCGCTACGTGACGGACGTGCTCACCGCCTCCGACGAAGAGATCATCGAGGCGATGAAGCTCATCTGGAAGCGCATGAAGATCGTGATGGAGCCGAGCTCGGCCGTGCCGCTCGCCACCATCCTGAAGAACCGCGACGTATTCGCCGGCAAGCGTGTCGGCGTCGTCATCACCGGCGGCAATGTCGACCTCGACAAGCTGCCCTGGAACAAGTGAGGGGAGACACCATGACCAAACAGGAATCCATCGACGGCCTGGAAGTCGGCTTCGACATCCCCGCCTCGATCGGCATGGCCTACGAGGACATCCAGACGCCCTGCCTCATCCTCGATCTCGACGCGCTCGAGCGCAACGTGAAGAAGATGGGGGACTACGCCAAGGCCCACGGCATGCGGCACCGCGCCCACGGCAAGATGCACAAGTCCGTCGACGTGCTGAAGCTCCAGATGGAGCTCGGCGGGGCGATCGGCGTGTGCTGCCAGAAGGTCAGCGAGGCCGAGGTCTTCGCCCGCGCCGGCATTCAGGACATCCTCGTGTCGAACCAGGTGCGTGAGCCGGCGAAGATCGACCGCCTCGCCCGCCTGCCGAAGATCTCCGGCGGCAAGATCATCGTCTGCGTCGACGATGTGGCGAACGTCGCCGATCTCTCGGCCGCCGCGCAGAAGCACGGCACGACCATCGAATGCTTCGTCGAGATCGACTGCGGCGCCGGGCGCTGCGGCGTCACGACGACCGAGGCGGTGGTCGAGATCGCCAAGGCGATCGATGCCGCGCCGGGCCTGAAGTACACCGGCATCCAGGCCTACCAGGGCGCCATGCAGCACATGGACGACTACGAGGCGCGCAAGGCGAAGCTCGACGCGGCCATCGCCCAGGTGAAGGACGCGGTCGACGCGCTGGAGAAGGAAGGCCTGAAGACCGAGCTCGTCTCGGGCGGCGGCACCGGCAGCTACTACTTCGAGTCGAACTCGGGCGTCTACAACGAGCTCCAGTGCGGCAGCTACGCCTTCATGGACGCGGACTACGGCCGCATTCATGACAAGGACGGCAAGCGCATCGACGCCGGCGAGTGGGAGAACGCGCTCTTCCTGCTCACGAGCGTCATGAGCCACGCCAAGCCGCAGCTCGCGGTGGTCGATGCCGGCCTCAAGGCGCAGTCGGTCGACTCCGGCCTGCCCTTCATCTTCGGCCGCGACGACGTGAAGTACATCAAGTGCTCCGACGAGCACGGCGTCGTCGAGGACAAGGGCGGCGTCCTGAAGGTGAACGAGAAGCTGAAGCTGGTCCCGGGCCACTGCGACCCGACCTGCAACGTCCATGACTGGTACGTGGGCGTGCGCGACGGCAAGGTCGAGACCCTCTGGCCGGTCTCGGCCCGCGGCAAGGCCTACTGATCTCCTGATCTCCATCGGGGCGCGTGCGCGCGAACACGCGCGCCCCGGCACGGGAAGGGCTCTCCACGTCGGGGCCCTTTCCCGCCCGGGGTCTTCATACGGCCTTGAAACCTGGAGAGCAGTCGTTTTCCGGCAACAGCCGGAAAACCCGCAATAGAACGATGCGCGCATTCTGCGCGCTCCTGATCGCGGCAACGGCCGCGTCCCGCATTCTCGATTCTCGGCCCTCCCGCCAGCGGGAGCGGCACACCGACCGGCGGAGCGGGGGCTCGATGTCCCCCGAGACCGGTACCCTTCAGGAAGGAACGCCCACTTGATCATCGTCCCCGAAGCCGCTTGCCCCGCGCTCCTCTCGCTCGAGGATGCCTTCGAGCCGGTGGAGCAGGTCTTTGCCGCCATGGCGCGCGGCGATGCCGAGAACTTTCCCGTGGTCCGCGAGGCTCTCGGCGGCGCCGAAGAGGCGCTTTACGGCTTCAAGGGCGGCTACGACCGCGCCGGCGAGACCCTCGGGCTCAAGGCCGGCGGCTACTGGCCGCATAACCTCGAGCGCCGCAACATCACCAACCACCAGTCGACGGTCTACCTCTTCGACCCGGCGACCGGGCGCCCGACCGCGATGATCGGCGGCAACTACCTGACCGCCGCGCGCACCGCCGCCTCGTCCGCGGTCTCGATCAAGCACCTTGCCCGGGCCGACTCGAAGGTCCTCGGCATGATCGGTGCCGGCCACCAGGCCGCGTTCCAGCTCCGCGCCGCGCTGCGCCAGCGCGCGTTCGAGCGTGTGATCGGCTGGAACCTGCACCCGGAGATGCTGGCGCGCCTCGCCGACGTGGCGAAAGAGGCCGGCCTGCCGTTCGAGGAGGTCGATCTCGACCGGCTCGGACAGGAAGCCGACGTGATCGTGTCGATCACCTCGTCCTTTGCCCCGATCCTGAAGGCCGCGCAGGTGAAGCCAGGCACGCACATCGCCTGCATGGGCACCGACACCAAGGGCAAGCAGGAGGTCGAGGCGGCCCTTCTCGCGCGGGCCACGGTCTTTACCGACGAAGTCGCCCAGTCCGTCACCATCGGTGAGGCGCAGCACGCCATCGCCGAGGGGCTGATCACCGAAGCCGCGATCAACCCGATCGGCGCCGTGATCAACGGCACGCACCCGGGCCGCTCGTCGGCGGAAGAGATCACCCTCTTCGACGGCACCGGCGTCGGCCTGCAGGATCTCGCGGTCGCGGCGAAGGTCGTCGAGCTCGCCAAGACCGCCGGCAAGGCGATCGAAGTCGAGGTCTGAGCGGCAGTATCCTGAATCTCCATCCCGAAGCGTCGAGGTCCGCCGACCTCGGCGCCCGGGCTTCCGGGCCGGTCGGTAACGGCCGGCCCGGATTCGTTCCCCGCGTCCCGCTCAGTCCACGACCCGGAGGGTGAGGTTCACCCGCCCGCCGTCCGGCCACACCCGGCTGCCACCGGCGCGGATCCGGTCGATGCCGTGATAGGCGAGGCGCGCCGGCCCGCCAAACGTCACCACGTCGCCGCTTTCGAGCACGATCGTCCGACTCGGATCCGATCGCGCCAGCCCGCCCACGCGAAACACCGCCGGGTCGCCGAGGCTGATCGAGAGCACCGGCCAGCCGAAATCGGTCTCGTCCGCGTCCCGGTGCATTCCCATCCGCGCCGTCCCGCCGTACCAGTTGACGAGGCAGCAGTCGGGCAGCCGTTCGGTCGAGACCAGCGCCCGCCAGACGTCGAGCACGCTCGCCGGGATTGGCGGCCACGGGCTCCCGGAGGGATGCCGCTCCACGTAGCGATAGCCCCTGCGGTCGGTGAACCAGCCGTATTTCCCTGCCGAGGTCATGCGCACGCTCATCGGCTTGCCCCACGGCGTCATCGGCGCGAAGAACGGCGCTGCCGCCACCACGGCTGCCACATCGGACGCCATCACTGCCTGCGCCGATGGCGAAAGCCAGCCCTTGCGGACATCGAATCCGCCGACATCGAGCACCGTCTGCACAATTTTCCCCCACTTGACGCCCGGGCGCGAGCTTGCAGGCCTTCGTCTGCAAACCTATATAGCCTGCCAGCCCCGGACCGGCAGTCTCCGCCGTCCGGACAGGGATCCACGGCGGGGGCCTCTCTTCGGGACCTGCCAGTCAAATCGCCGCTCGAAAGGACCAATGCATGTCTAAAGTCATCGGCATCGACCTCGGCACCACCAACTCCTGCGTCGCCATCATGGACGGGTCGCAGGCCCGCGTGATCGAGAACTCCGAGGGTGCCCGCACGACGCCGTCCGTCGTCGCGTTTACCGACGATGAGCGTCTCGTCGGCCAGGCCGCCAAGCGTCAGGCCGTGACCAACTCCGAAAATACCCTCTTTGCCGTGAAGCGTCTCATCGGCCGTCGTTACGACGACCCGACCGTCGCCAAGGACAAGGAGATGGTGCCCTACAAGATCGTCCCCGGGCCGAATGGCGATGCCTGGGTCGAGGTCAAGGGCGAGAAGTATTCTCCGAGCCAGATTTCCGCCTTCATCCTGCAGAAGATGAAGGAAACCGCCGAGGGTTATCTCGGCGAGAAGGTGACGCAGGCCGTCATCACGGTCCCCGCGTACTTCAACGACGCCCAGCGCCAGGCAACCAAGGACGCCGGCAAGATCGCCGGTCTCGAGGTGCTGCGCATCATCAACGAGCCGACCGCGGCGGCGCTCGCCTACGGCCTCGAGAAGACCGGCACCAAGACCATCGCGGTCTATGACCTCGGCGGCGGCACGTTCGACATCTCGATCCTCGAGATCGACGACGGCCTCTTCGAGGTGAAGTCCACCAACGGCGACACCTTCCTCGGTGGTGAGGACTTCGACATCCGGATCGTCCAGTACCTCGCGGACGAGTTCAAGAAAGAGCACGGCGTCGATCTCACCAAGGACAAGATGGCGCTGCAGCGGCTGAAGGAAGCCGCCGAGAAGGCCAAGATCGAGCTTTCGTCGTCGACCCAGACCGAGATCAACCAGCCGTTCATCTCGATGGATCCGAAGACCCATCAGCCGCTGCACCTCGTGCTGAAGCTGACCCGGGCGAAGCTCGAGAGCCTCGTCTCCGACCTGATCGCGCGCACCCTGAAGCCCTGCCAGCAGGCGCTGAAGGATGCCGGCGTCTCCAAGACCGAGATCGACGAGGTCGTCCTCGTCGGCGGCCAGACCCGTATGCCGAAGGTCATGGAAGAGGTTCAGAAGTTCTTCGGCAAGGAGCCGCACAAGGGCGTGAACCCCGATGAGGTCGTGGCGCTCGGCGCGGCGATCCAGGCCGGTGTGCTTCAGGGCGACGTGAAGGACGTGGTCCTGCTCGACGTGACCCCGCTCTCGCTCGGCATCGAGACGCTTGGCGGTGTGTTCACCCGGCTGATCGACCGCAACACCACGATCCCGACCAAGAAGAGTCAGATCTTCTCCACCGCCGAGGACAACCAGAACGCGGTGACGATCCGGGTCTTCCAGGGCGAGCGCGAGATGGCGGCCGACAACAAGATGCTCGGCCAGTTCAACCTCGAGCAGATCCCGCCGGCACCGCGTGGCGTGCCGCAGATCGAGGTGACCTTCGACATCGACGCGAACGGCATCGTCTCGGTCAGCGCCAAGGACAAGGGCACCAACCGCGAGCAGAAGATCACCATTC
Source organism: Amaricoccus macauensis (assembly GCF_014201905.1). GTDB lineage: Bacteria > Pseudomonadota > Alphaproteobacteria > Rhodobacterales > Rhodobacteraceae > Amaricoccus > Amaricoccus macauensis. Next base: position 907,560 of record NZ_JACHFM010000001.1, read on the forward strand.
AGGCCTCGGGCGGCCTTTCGGACGCCGACATCGAGAAGATGGTGAAGGAAGCCGAGGAGAACGCCGACGCCGACAAGTCGCGCCGCGAGCTGGTCGAGGCGAAGAACCAGGCCGAGAGCCTGATCCACGGTACCGAGAAGTCGGTGGCCGAGCACGGCAAGCTGGTCGATCCGACCACGGTCGAGGCGATCGAGCTGTCGATCAAGGTGCTGAAGGAGGCCATGGAGGGCGAGGATGCGGAGAAGATCCGCGCCCGCAGCCAGGACCTGACCGAGGCCGCGATGAAGCTCGGCGAGGCGATCTACAAGGCGCAGGCTGCCGAGCAGTCGGGCGAGGCCGAGGGCGGCCCCTCCGGTCCCGCGTCGGACGATGATGTGGTTGACGCCGACTTCGAGGATCTCGGCGACAACAACAGCAACAAGAAGTCCTGATCGAGTAATGTGACGGACGACGGATGGCCCTCCTGGAGACCGGGGGGGCCATTTGTCCGTTTCAAGGGAACCGCTTTCATATGGCGAAACGCGACTACTATGATGTGCTCGGCGTCGAAAAGGGCGCCTCGTCCGATGCCATCCGCAAGGCCTTCAAGAAGCAGGCGATGGAGCACCATCCCGATCGCAATCGCCACGACCCCAAGAGCGAGGCCCGCTTCAAGGAAGTGAACGAGGCCTACGACGTCCTGAAGGACGATCAGAAGAAGGCCGCTTACGACCGCTTCGGCCACGCCGCCTTCGAGAACGGCCACGGCGCGAGCGCGGGGGCCGGCGGCTTCCGCCCCGGCGGGGCGGATTTCTCCTCGGCCTTCAGCGACATCTTCGAAGATCTCTTCGGCATGGGCGCCGCCGCCCAGCGCACCCGTTCGCGCAGCCAGCGCGGGTCTGATCTGCGCTACAATCTCTCGATGACGCTTGAAGAAGCGTTTCATGGCAAGCAGGCGACGATCTCCGTCCCCTCTTCCGCGGTCTGCGACGTGTGCGACGGCACCGGTGCGGAGGGCGGTGCGGTGCCCGCCACCTGCCCGACCTGCTCGGGCATGGGCAAGGTGCGCGCCCAGCAGGGCTTCTTCACGGTCGAGCGCACCTGCCCGACCTGCGCCGGACGCGGCCAGATCATCAAGAACCCCTGTGCGTCGTGCAACGGTGCCGGCCGGGTGGCGCGCGAGCGCACGCTCAACGTCAACATCCCCGCGGGCGTCGAGACCGGCACGCGCATTCGCCTTGCGAGCGAGGGCGAGGCCGGCCTGCGCGGTGGTCCGGCGGGCGATCTCTACATCTTCGTCGAGGTGGAGCGGCACCCGATCTTCGAGCGCGAGAATCAGGATCTCTACTGCCGCATCCCGCTCGCCATGACGACGGCGACACTCGGCGGCGAGATCGACGCGCCGACCCTCGACGGCGGCAAGACCCGGGTGAAGGTGCCCTCCGGCGTGCAGTCCGGCAAGCAGCTGCGCCTGCGCGGCAAGGGCATGCCGCCGCTGCGCGGCACCGGGGCGGGCGATCTCTACATCGAGCTTGCCGTCGAGACGCCGGTGAACCTCACGGCGCGCCAGAAGGAGCTCCTGCGCGAGTTCGAGCAGGAGAGCCGCGAGAACAGCCCGGAGGCGCAGGATTTCTTCAGCCGCGTGAAGGGTTTCTGGGACGGCATGAAGGGCTGAGGCCCGACGCGCTGGTGGCGACGGCAGCGGCCCTTCCAGTGTTGTTTCCGACCCGCGGCAGCGGCTCCCGGCCCGACAAGCCGAGGCACTGCCTCGGCCGGGCCGCGGGCTGGAGCGCGGGACGCGCGGAGGCCCGGCAAGCGCGCAGATTTCTCCGGCAGCGAGCCATCCGTCCGCGCGCGGCCCGGGTGGGCGCGGAAACGCGCCCGCCCCCCGCAGGGGCGTGCGCGGACGGATTTGTCACCTGCCAAATCCGTCGCTCTCCACCGGCTCGGCCTGCACTCCAGCCGAAGCTTTCCTTCCCCCCGCGACCTGCTCCGCGCCTACCGGTCCGTCTCCCGCCAGCGCGGATTGATCCACGGCTCGAGGCTGGACGGTGGCAGCCGCGTGCCGAGGATGTGGTCGGCGGCCTTTTCGCCCACCATGATCGACGGCGCGTTGAGGTTGCCGTTGGTGATGCGCGGGAAGATCGAGCTGTCGGCGACGCGGAGCCCTTCGACGCCGATCACCCGGCACTCGGGGTCGACCACCGCCATGGGATCGTCCCGTCGGCCGAGCCGCGCCGTGCCGCAGGGGTGGTAGGCGCTTTCCACGTGCTCACGCAGGAAGCCGTCGAGTTCGTCGTCGGTCTGGAGCGCGGCTCCGGGCTGGATCTCGTCACCGGCGTAGGGCGCGAATGCGGATTGTGCGAAGATCTGCCGGGTGAGGCGGATGCAATGGCGGAAGTCGATCCAGTCCTGTTCGCTCTCCATGTAGTTGAAGCGGATCGCCGGTGCCTCGGCCGGGTTGGCGCTCTTCAGCCGCACCGTGCCGCGCGAGGGCGAGCGCATCGGGCCGACGTGGGCCTGGAAGCCATGGCCCTTCACCGCCGATTTGCCGTCATAGCTGACCGCGAGCGGCAGGAAGTGATACTGGATATCGGGATACTCGACCCCCGGACGCGAGCGGACGAAGGCCGCCGACTCGAACTGGTTGGAGGTGCCAAGTCCCATCTTCGCCAGCAGCCATTGCGCACCGATTCGCGCCATGCCGGGGTAGTTGTAGACGCTGTAGAGCGTCACCGGCTTCAGGCTCCGAAGCTGGAAGTACATCTCCAGATGGTCCTGCAGGTTGGCGCCAACGCCCGGGCGGTCGGCGATGACCTCGATCCCGTGCTCGGCGAGATGCGCGGCCGGGCCGATGCCGGACAGCATGAGAAGCTTCGGCGAGTTGATCGAGGACGCCGAGACGATCACCTCGCGCCGGGCAGCGATCACTCGGGTGTTCTCGCCCTGGCGGACCTCGACGCCGCGGGCGCGGCCCGCCTCGATCACCACCCGGGTCGCAAGGCCGCTGATCACCCGCACGTTGCCGCGGCGGAGCGCGGGCCGCAGGTAGGCGTTCGCGACCGACCAGCGCCGGCCGCGCCAGACGGTCTGCTCCATCGGGCCAAAGCCTTCCTGCTTCTGGCCGTTGTAGTCGAAGGTGAGTTCGAACCCCGCCTGGGCGCCGGCCTCGACGAAGCTGTGGTAGAGCGGATTGCGCCGTGGCCCGCGGGTGACGTGGAGCGGCCCCGAATCGCCACGCCAGACCGAGTGGCCGCCGTGCCAGTTTTCCTGCCGGATGAAGTAGGGCAGCACGTCGGCGAAGGACCAGCCCTCGGCGCCCATCTCGGCCCAGGTGTCGAAGTCGCGGGGATGGCCGCGCACGTAGACCATGCCGTTGATCGAGGATGAGCCGCCAAGCACCTTGCCGCGCGGCGTGACCAGCGTCCGCCCGCCGAGATGCGGCTCGGGCTCGGAGTGAAAGCCCCAGTCGTAGCGCGCCATGTTCATCGGGTAGGAGAGTGCCGCCGGCATCTGGATGAACGGCCCCCAGTCGGTGCCGCCATACTCGATGACGAGCACCGAATGCCCCGCCTCGCCCAGCCGATAGGCGATCGCCGCGCCGGCAGAGCCGGAGCCGATGATGACGTAGTCCGCTTCCATTACCGCCCCATCGCGCGGAGGGCGCTGTAGTCGATCATGACGTGCCCGGCATAGGCCGGGCGGGCGGTGAGCCGGTCGTAGTAGGCGGCAAGGGTCGGGCGCTCCCGCCGTTCGATGTCGAGCGTGTAGTAGCGGTAGAGCGAAAGGCCCGCCTCGATGTCGGCAAAGGTGAAGTCCGCGCCGAGCACCCACGGCCCCGCGCCAAGCTTCGCCTCGAGGATGTCGAGGTGCGTCTCGAAGAGCGCTCCGCCCTTCTCGTCGATCGGCAGGCCGCGCAGCGCCGGATGGAAGATCGCCGCAAGGAAGTTCGCCTGAAGCGTGGTCTTGCCCCACTCGGCCCAGGTGTCGACCGGGGCGCGGGCGATCGGATCCTCGGGCCAGAACGGCGCGTGCCCGTAACGCGCCGCGAGGTAGCGCAGGATCGCCGCGCTCTCGAACATCGTCACGTGCTCGTCGCGGAAAGCCGGCACCAGTCCGTTCGGGTTCATCGCCCGGTAGTCCGGCGTGTCGGTGCCGCCGAAGCCGAAGCCCGCGTCCACCCGGTCGACCGCGATCCCGAGCTCGGCGGCGCCCCACATGACGGCCTGCACGTTCATCGAGCTGGCCCGGCCGTAAACGGTGATCATGTCTTCGCCTCCTTCAGAACGGCGCCTCGACGGGGCCGGTCGCCACGTAGACCGACTTCACCCGGCTCCAGTGATCGAGCGCGGCGCGGCCGTTCTCCCGGCCGATGCCGCTCGCCTTCACCCCGCCGAACGGCGCCTCGACCGGCGTGAGGTTGTAGGCGTTGATCCACGTGGTCCCGGCTTCGAGCGCCCCCACCACCCGGTGCCCGCGTGCGAGGTCACGGGTAAAGACGCCCGCCGCGAGGCCGTAGGGCGTCGCGTTGGCGCGGGCGACCGCCTCGGCCTCGTCGTCGAAGGCGAGGACGCTCATCACCGGCCCGAAGATTTCCTCGCGGGCGATCGTCATGCTGTCGGTCACGTCGGCGAAGACCGTGGGCTGGACGAAGAAGCCGCCCTCGAAGCCCTGCACCCGCGCCTGCTCGCCGCCGGTGACAAGGCGCGCGCCCTCGGCGCGGCCGGTGGCGATGAAGCCCATGACCTTCTCGCCCTGCCGTGGGGAGATGAGCGGACCCATGGTCACGCCCTCGTCGAACGGATCGCCAAGCACGATGCGTTCGGCCCGCTCGGCGACCCGCGTGAGGAAGGCGTCATAGACGCCGCGCTGGACGAAGACGCGCGTGGCGTTCGAGCAGACCTGACCGGCGGAATAGAAGTTGCCGAGCATCGCCCCGCCCACGGCGCTGTCGAGGTCGGCGTCATCGAAGACGAGCAGCGGCGACTTGCCGCCAAGCTCGAGCGTCACCGGCTTCAACCCGGCGGCGGCGCTCTCGTAGACCCGGCGCCCGGTGGGCACCGAGCCGGTGAGCGAAATCTTGGCGACGTCGGGATGGCGGGCGAACGCCGCGCCGACGCTGCCCCGGCCCTGCACCACGTTGAAGACCCCGTCTGGCAACCCCGCCTCGGCGAAGATCTCCCCGAGCTTCAGGGCGCCGAGCGGAGTCATCTCCGACGGCTTGAAGATCAGCGCGTTGCCGCAGGCGAGCGCCGGGGCAGCCTTCCAGCAGGCGATCTGGCTCGGATAGTTCCACGCGCCGATGCCGAAGCAGACGCCCAGCGGCTCGCGCCGGGTGTAGACGAAATCCCCGCCGAAATCGGCGGTTTCGCCGCCGATGCCCGCCGCCAGCCCGGCGAACCATTCGAGCGCATCGGCACCCGACGCCCAGTCCGCGACCAGCGTCTCGGAGAGCGGCTTGCCGGTGTCGAGGGTTTCGAGCTCGGAGAGCGCGCGATTGCGCTCGCGGATGAGATCGGCCGCCCGGCGCATCACCCGAGCGCGCGCGGCCGGCGGCGTCGTGCGCCAGCGGGCGAAGCCCTCGCCCGCCGCCGCGATCGCCGCGTCAACCACTGCCGGGGTCGCCTCATGCACGGCGGCGATCGGCTCGCCGGTGGCCGGATAGATGACCTCGATCGCCTCGCCGGCCGTATCCTCGAACGGCTGCCCGCCGATCCAGTGCGAAGCTTTTGGCTGCGCCCGCATCACTTTCTCCCTGCAAGCTCGAGGTCGAGGTAGTCCTCGACGGCGGAAATCGCGGTCCGCGAGACGACCTGTCCCCGCAGCGCGCCGCGCAGATAGACCCCGTCGATGAAGGCCCCGAGGTTCTCGGCGATCCGCTCGGCATCGGCCGCCGGCACCAGCTGGCGCAGCGCCTGGACAAGGTTCGAATGCAGGCGCCGGTGATAGATCCGGAGGAGCCGCGCCGCTGGCTGCGAACTCTGGGCGAGGGCGTAGAAGGTGAGCCAGGCGCTCACCGTCGCCCGATGGAACTGCTCCGGCCCGAAACTGCCGCGCAGCACCGCGTCGATCCGCTCGCGCGGCGTCGCGGCCCGGCGCAGGCCGTCGGCCACCACCTCGCGGAACTCCACGAGCAGGTGGCGCATCGTCGCGTGGATCAGCCCGTCCTTGCCACCGAAGTAGTGATGCGCCAGCGCCGCCGACACGCCTGCGCGCTCTGCGATCTGCGCCACCGTCACGTCGAGAGAGCCCCGATCGGATATCTCGCGCAGCGCCGCGCCGATCAGGGCCTTTCGCCGCATCTCCGCCGTTCCGCTCGCCATTTCTGCACGCCCGCCAAAATTGATTGACTGATCAATCAATATGAGTTTTGCTTGCATGCGTCAACGCATTCGAGTGTCGTCAACAAGACGCCGGAGACCACTGCAGTCTCCGATAGAACAACACGGGAGGCCTGGATGAAACGCCTGCTCACTGCGGCCCTGCTCACGGCCGCTCTTGCGGCGCCTGCGATGGCCGCAGAACCGGAATCCTGCAAGGACGTGCATTTCGCCGATGTCGGCTGGACCGACATCACCGCGACGACGGCGACGGCATCGGTCGTCCTGAAGGCGCTCGGCTACGCGCCGCATACCAGCCTGCTCTCGGTTCCCGTCACCTACACCGGCCTCGGCAAGGGCGACATCGACGTCTTCCTCGGCAACTGGATGCCGACGATGGACGGCGACCTCGCGCCGCACCGCGACAACGGCACGGTGATCGTGCTCCGGCCGAACCTCGAGGGCGCGAAGTATACGCTCGCGGTCAACCGGAGCCTCGCCGACGAGGGCCTCAAGGATTTCTCCGACATCGCGAAGTTCGCCGACCAGCTCGATTCGAAGATCTACGGCATCGAGGCCGGCAATGACGGCAACCGCCAGATCCTCGACATGATCTCGAAGGACGCCTTCGGCCTCGGCAAGTTCGAGCTCGTGGAGTCCTCCGAGCAGGCGATGCTCGCCGAGGCGAAGCGCGCTCAGAAATCCGGCAAGGGCATCGTGTTCCTCGGCTGGGAACCGCACCCGATGAACAAGAACATCGACATGGTGTACCTGACCGGCGGCGACGATTTCTTCGGTCCGAACTTCGGCGGCGCCACCGTCTACACCAATGTGCGCAAGGGTCTCGTCGAGGAGTGCCCGAATCTCGGCCAGTTCCTGAACAACCTCGGCTTCACCCTCGAGATGGAGAATGCCATCATGGGCGCGATCCTCGACGATGGCGAGGATCCCGAGGCTGCCGCAACGGCATGGCTGAAGGCCAATCCTGACGCGCTCGGCCCGTGGCTCCAGAACGTGACGACGTTCGACGGACAGGATGGCCTCGCCGCGGTGAAAGCAGCGCTGGGCGACTGAAACAATTGACGGGGGGCAGCCATGGACTGGATCGAAGCGGCGAAAATTCCGGTCGGCAAGTGGGCCGGTCTGGCGGTCAACTGGCTGACTGACCACGGGTCCTGGTTCTTCGACGGGCTCGCGAACATCGTCAACGCGCTGATCGACGCGATACTCTGGGCCCTGCAGACGCCACCCGCCTGGGTCATCATCCTGCTCTTCGCCGCGCTGGCGTGGTTCCTGCAGCGCAGCTGGACCGTGGTGGTCTTCGTCCTGCTCGGCTTTCTCTACATCCTGAACCAGGGCTACTGGGAGGAGACGACCGAGACGCTGACGCTGGTGCTCTCCGCGGTGATCGTCTGCATGGGCATCGGCGTGCCGGTTGGCATCGCCGCCGCCCACCGGCCGCGGCTCTATTCGGCGATGCGGCCGGTGCTAGACCTGATGCAGACGCTGCCCACCTTCGTCTATCTGATCCCGGCCATCGTCTTCTTCGGCATCGGCATGGTGCCCGGCCTCATCGCCACGGCGATCTTCGTCATCCCCGCACCGATCCGGCTCACCCATCTCGGCATCACCACGACGCCGAAGGAGCTGAAGGAGGCGGGCCTCGCCTTCGGCGCGACGCCGGGGCAGTTGCTGCGCAAGGTCGAACTGCCCTGGGCCATGCCGCAGATCATGGCCGGCCTCACCCAGACCATCATGCTGTCGCTCTCGATGGTGGTGATCGCGGCCCTCGTCGGCGCCGATGGCCTCGGCGTGCCGGTGGTGCGCGCGCTCAACACCGTCAACACCGCCCTCGGGTTCGAGGCGGGTCTCGTCATCGTCGTGGTTGCGATCATCCTCGACCGCGTGTTCCGCAGGGAGGGCTGAAAGATGGCCGTTACCGACGCCATGATCGAGTTCGACAGGGTCTCCATCGTCTTCGGGTCGAACCCCAAGATCGCCCTGCCGATGATGGATCGCGGCCAGAGCCGCGGCGACGTGCAGAAGGAGACCGGTCAGGTCCTCGGTGTGCACAACTGTTCGCTCACCGTGCACAAGGGCGAGATCTCGGTCCTGATGGGCCTCTCGGGCTCGGGCAAGTCGACGCTGCTGCGGGCGGTCAATGGCCTGAACCCGGTGATCCGCGGCAACGTGCGGGTGCGCGGCAAGGGCGGCAGCATGGTGGATGTGGCCAATTGCCCGCCGGGCGAGCTGCGCGACCTTCGCCGTGGCGGCGTCGCCATGGTGTTCCAGCAGTTCGGCCTCCTGCCCTGGCGCACAGTCGTCGAGAACGTGGCGCTTGGCCTCGAACTCGCGGGCGTGTCGAAGGAAACCCGCCTCGCCAAGGCGCGCGACGTGCTCGCCACGGTGAACCTGCAGGACTGGGCCGAGAAGCGCGTCTCGGAGCTTTCCGGCGGCATGCAGCAGCGGGTGGGCCTCGCACGGGCCTTTGCCACCGACGCCGAGATCCTGCTGATGGACGAGCCTTTCTCCGCGCTCGATCCGCTGATCCGCAACCGGTTGCAGGACGAGCTTCTCCAGCTTCAGGAGAAGATGCACTGCACCATCGTCTTTGTCTCGCATGACCTCGAGGAGGCGGTGAAGCTCGGCGACACCATCACCATCATGGAAGGCGGGCGGATCGTGCAGAGCGGGCGCCCCGACGATATCGTGCTGAAGCCCGCGAACGGCTACGTCGCCGACTTCGTGGCACACCTGAACCCGCTCAGCGTGCTGACCGCGACCGACGCCATGATGCCCGACGCAGGCCCCGGCGATCCTGCCCGGACCATCGCGCCCGATGCCTCGCTGCGCGATGCCCTGCCGCTCTTCGCCACGTCGGACGATCCGGTCTGGGTCGGACGGGACGGAGTCGTCACCGGCCGGATCACCCCACGGGCGGTTTGTGCCCTGCTCGCTCCCGGCGCGGCCACGGCCGCGTGACGGGCTGCCCGGGCACGCATCGGGTGAGAGCGGCCCGAGGGCAACGGCTGGCGCAATAGTCCCGCACGGTTGCGCAGACGCTTGACGCGGGCCGACCGCGTCATGCACGCCGCCATTGAAGGCAACCCACCGAAGCACAGGGGCAGGCAGCCACAGCTTCGGGGATCCTTCATGTACCGATTTCTCTTCACCGCGACATTGCCCGCGGTCCTTGCCTTCGGAACCGGCGCCACCGCTCAGGACGCGCCGGAGGCCGGGGGCACGCTGCTTCCCACCCTCAACATCGACGCCGCCGCCGATGACGGCATGGTGCCGTTCTCCTCGGCGATCGCCAGCAAGACCGACACGCCGATCGAACGCATTCCGCAGGCGGTGTCGATCATCACGCAGGAATCACTGGTTCAGCGCCGGCCGCAGAACCTCGAAAGCGTCGTGGCCTATGCACCCGGCGTGGTGCCTGCGCCCTGGGGCCGGGACAACCGCTTCGCCCAGTTCCTGATCCGCGGCTTCGATATCGGCCCCTATGGCGTCTATCGCGATGGCCTGCCGCAGAAGGTCATCGGCTTCGCCGGCTTCGCGATGGACCCGTACAGCCTCGAAGGCCTCGACGTGCTGAAAGGCCCGAACGCGGTGCTCTACGGCGAAACCGACCCGGGCGGCATCGTCAACGCCACCACCAAGCGGCCGACCTTCGAGCCGCTCCGAAGCGGCTTCGTGACCCACGGCCCGTTCGGAACCTGGCAGGGCGGCGCCGATGTCGGCGGCCCGGTCGGCGAGGACGGCGCGCTGGCGTGGCGCCTGACCGGGCTCTACCGCGACGGCGAGACCGGGCTCGCGAACTCCACCAACGACCGGCAATTCGTGGCTCCGGCCCTGACATGGCGTCCCGACGCAGAGACCGAGCTGACCGTGCTCACCAACTGGCAGAAGGACAAGACAACGCCTGCACTCACCCTGCCGGTGGCGGGCGAGGACTTTCCCGCCGACGTCGGGGCGCTGCCCGGCTGGATGTGGGAGACGAACCCCGCCGACAGCTACTACAAGGCCGACATCGCCTCGGCGGGATACCTCTTCAGCCACGAGTTCTCGCCCGGTCTCACCGTTCGCCAGCAGGCGCGCGTGGCGCGGCAGGAGACCGATTACCGCGAGTTCTATTTCAACGGCATGATCTCCGAAACGGAGATGAACTACGCCGACTTCACGGTGAACGAGACCGCGACCACCGGCGCGGTGGACACTCAGGCACAGATCGACTTCGACGTTGCCGGGCGCGCGAACACGCTGCTGCTCGGCATCGACTACAGCCGGATGAAGGCCGACTCGTCCTACGGCTACGATGACAGCTACACGATTTCGATCATCGACCCGGACGTCTCGGTCACCCGGCCGCAACCGGGCGCCTACTACGACGGCGTGCAGACGATCGAGCAGTACGGCCTCTATGCCCACAACCAGATCTCGCTGACCGACCGGTTGTTCGCGAGCTTCGGCCTGCGCCAGACGTGGGTGAAGAACCGCTTCGACGACCACCTCGGGGGTGATGACGTCAGCCAGGATGACAGCAAGCTCGTGTGGGACGTGGGCGCCACCTACGATCTCGACCATGGCGTGACACCCTATGCGAGCTACGCCACCGGCTTCGTGGTGAACACCGGCTCGAACTTCGAGGGCGAGCTTCACAAACCCACCGAGGCCGAGCAGGTGGAAGTCGGTGTCCGCTGGCGCCCCGCCGACACCAACGCGCTTTTCTCGGCCGCGCTCTATCAGATCGACAAGACCAACGTGCTGACCACCGATCCGGCCCACAACGGCTTCTGGGTGCAGAGCGGCGAGGTGCGCCACCGCGGGCTCGAACTCGAAGCCAACGTTGATCTCACCGGCGGCTTCTCGGCCGTCGCGGGCTACAGCTACATCGACGCTGAAATCACTTCGAGCAATGACGGCGACGAGGGCAACCGGCCGGCGCTGGTGCCTGAGCACGAGGCCTCGCTCTGGGCGAACTACGCCTTCCGGAGCGGCCGTCTCGACGGGCTGAGCATGGGTGCGGGCGTGCGCTACGTCGGGTCGAGCTACGGCGACTCCACCAACGCCCGCGAGACGCCGGCGCACACGCTGGTTGATGCCGCCCTCCGCTACCGCCGTGGCGCGGTCGAAGGCGCGCTGAACGTCACAAACCTGTTCGACAAGGAATACTATGCGATCTGCCGTGCCGGAGGCGGGTGCGGCATCGGCGACGAGCGCGAGATCCAGCTCACCGTCAGTTTCGATTTCTGACCGGCTGGTGTCCGGCTGACTCCGATTTCCGACCCCGGAAATGACTGAGGCGGGACCTCGCCCCCCCGAGGTCCCGCTGAACGCGCCCACACCCGACAGGGGCAGGCGCGTTTCGGGTTTGCCGATCTTCAGCGCGGGCTCAGCGCCCGAACGGCCGAAGGTTGGCGTGACGGTTGACGTCCTTGTAGAGCAGGTAGCGGAAGCGACCCGGGCCGCCGGCGTAGCAGGCCTGCGGGCAGTAGGCGCGAAGCCACATGAAATCGCCGGCCTCGACCTCGACCCAATCGCGGTTCAGCTTGTAGACCGCCTTGCCCTCGAGCACGTAAAGACCGTGCTCCATGACGTGGGTTTCCTCGAACGGGATGACCCCGCCCGGCTGGAAGGTCACGACCGTGACGTGCATGTCATGGCGCAGGTCGTTGGGATCCACGAAGCGGGTGGTCGCCCATGCACCGTTGGTATCGGGCATCACCGACGGCTCGATCAGCTGCTCGTTGGTGACGATCGGCTCCGGCTTGTCGAGACCCTCGACCGCCTCATAGGCCTTGCGGACCCAGTGGAAGTGCGCCAGCTCGCTGCCATTGTTCCTGAGGCTCCACGCGGTACCGGCCGGGATGTAGGCATAGCCGCCCGGGGTCATCCGGTGGGTCTCGCCCGCGATCGTCAGGTCGAACTCCCCCTCGGTCACGAAGATGACGCCCTGCGCACCCGCGTCGGGCTCCGGCCGGTCACTGCCGCCGCCCGGCGCCACTTCCATGACGTACTGCGAGAAGGTCTCGGCAAAGCCCGAGAGCGGACGCGCGATCAGCCATGCCCGGGTCTTGTCCCAGAACGGCAGGAAGCTCGTGACGATGTCCGAAAAGACCCCCTTCGGGATCACGGCATAGGCCTCGGTGAACACCGCCCGGCCGGTGTGAAGGTCGGTCTGCGCGGGCAGACCGCCTTTCGGGGCAAAATACTGGGCCGCGCCGGGAGCGAGGTCCTTCATGGCAGCATCTCCTTCAGTCGCAGGGTGGCGATCCGCTCCACCTGCGCACAGGCTGTGGCAAATTCGGTGGCGCGGTCGTTTTCAATGCGGGTTTCGAATGCTTCGAGAATGCGGGTCTTGTCGAGGCCGCGCACGGCAATGATGAACGGGAAACCAAACTTCGAGGTATAGGCGTCGTTCAACTCGGTGAACCGGGCCTTTTCGGCGTCGGTCAGCGCGTCGAGTCCGGCGCCGGCCTGTTCGGCGGTCGATTCCGCCGTGAGACGCTTTGCCGCCGCAAGCTTGCCCGCGAGATCGGGGTGCGCGGTCAGCACGCCGAGCCGCTCTTCCTCGGACGCCGAGCGGAAGGCGCGGGCCAGCGCGTTCGCAAGTCCGACGGCGGAGTCATGCGCCAGCCCGAGCTCGAAGTCATACGCCCGTTCGGCGATCCACGGCGAATGCTCGTAGATGCTGCCAAAGCGGCTGACGAACTCCTCGCGCTCCATGGTGGTCGGCCGGGTGGTGATCCCGGGCGCCGGGAAGGTGTTCGCCCAGTGGCTGGCGATATCCCCGCGCTTGGCGATCCACACACCCTCGCGGGCGGTGATGTAGTCGAGGAAGTCAGCGAGCCCCTTGACGCGCCCCGGGCGGCCGATGAGCCGGCAGTGGAGGCCGACCGACATCATCTTCGGGCTGCCCGCCTCGCCCTCGGCGTAGAGCACGTCGAAGGTGTCGCGGAGGTAGGTGAAGAAGTCTTCCGACGTGGTGAGCGTGCCCGCCGAGAACCGCATGTCGTTGGTCTCGAGGGTATAGGGGATGATGAGCTGCTCGCGGCCCTCGCACTCCAGCCAGTACGGCAGGTCGTCGTCGTAGGTGTCGGCCACCCAGTCGAAGATCCCGGCCTCGCAGGCGAGGGGCACGGTGTGGATCGAGGTGCGCCCGGTGTACCAGCCCTTGGGCGGCTCGCCGACCACCTCTGTGTGCAGGCGGATCGCCTCGACCATGTCGGCCTTCTCGGCCTCGCGGGTGTGATTGCGGTAGTCGATCCAGCGCAGCCCGTGCGAGGCGATCTCCCAGCCGGCATCCTTCATCGCCGCGACCTGCGCCGGTGAGCGGGCGAGCGCCGAGGCGACGCCGTAGACCGTGATCGGAACGTTCTTCTGTACGAAGAGATCCCGCAGCCGCCAGAAGCCGGCGCGCGATCCGTACTCGTACATCGACTCCATGTTCCAGTGGCGCATTCCCGGCCAGGGCTGGGCATTGGGCACCTCCGAGAGGAAGGCCTCCGATGCCGCATCGCCATGCAGGATGCAGTTCTCGCCACCTTCTTCGTAGTTCAGGACAAGGCTGACGGCGACCTTGGCCCCGCCCGGCCAGTCCGCGGCCGGCGGCTGACCTCCATAGCCCTGCATGTTCCTCGGATAGCGCATCCAGTCCCCTCCTGGCGTCGTGATTACTTGGGTCCGGATATACGGCAGCCGGGCGCACCGGGCTTTCAAATTCGCAAGGAAGGTGCTTTCGGACCAGCGGACTGGATCCGGATGGCCGCTCCGGGGATAGTCGGCGGCGTGATATTTGAGCAGGACGCCGGAGGACAGAATGGCTGATGGATACGTGACGACGCACGTGCTCGATGCGGGGCGCGGGTGCCCGGCGGAGGGGATGCAGATCGACCTCTTCCGCCTTGAGGGCGAGACGTGGTCTCTCGTGCGCTCGGTGACGACGAACTCCGACGGCCGCACCGACGGCCCCGTGATCCCGAAGGGCGAACTCGAGGTCGGGGTCTACGAGCTCCTGTTCCACGCCGGCAGCTATCTCGACGACGCCGGTGCCCCGGGCGAGAGCCCGCGCTTCCTCGATCTCATCCCGATCCGCTTCGGCATCGCCGACGTGGCCGAGCACTACCACGTGCCGCTGCTGCTTGCGGGCTACAGCTACTCGACCTATCGGGGCAGCTGACCGGCCGGCGCACCCGCCGCCTCCCGACGGGAGGTGGCGTGACACGGTGCGCGGTTTCGTCGCGTGCGGATCACTCCGATGTGATGCAGAACCGGGCCCGCCCGACCCCGCGGGGTGCGGGCCAAGCAAGGCCTGAAACTGGCGGCTCCCCCTACCGGCGCCCCGCTCGCATTCTTCCAGGCAATTGACGCCATTAAACTCGAAGCATGTCTCCCGATCACTCCACACACATGCGAGAGTCATATTTGGACGTTCATTTATATATGACTTCTAACTTATCATATACCTGTTAGCCTGAACAGTTAATTACTTCAGTATATCCCAAGAAGTGGAGCGGTCAGGCTTCAAGATAGCCTGAGCCGCGAGTTTAGCTGCGCACGCCCAGCCGATTACTCTTGAACCCGGCATCGGCATCCGCGACAAGTCGCGCCATGACTGACGCCGTTGCGCCCGGCTGGCGCCATCTTCCTGCCGTCGCTTCGGCACTGGCCTTCGCCGGGTTCGTGAGCCTCGTGCCCGCGGTCGTCGCCGGTGGCGCTCCGACCCTTGCATTGCCCTGGGTGCCCGCGCTCGGCGTCGAGGCGGCCTTTCGCCTCGACGGGCTCGGGCTTGCCTTCGCGCTTCTCGTCACCGGCATCGGCGCGCTGATCCTGCTCTATGCCGCCAGCTACTTTCGCACCGACCGGCGGCTCGGCTCGCTGCTCCTGACGCTCTCCGCCTTCGAGATCGCCATGCTTGGCGTCGTCACCGCCGACGATCTGGTCACGCTCTTCGTGTTCTGGGAGGCGACGACGATCACCTCCTGGCTGCTCGTCGGCTTCGATCACGAGCGCGGCGCGGCGCGCGCGGCGGCGCTTCAGGCGCTCGTCATCACCGCCGCGGGCGGGCTCGCGCTGCTCGCGGGGCTCCTGCTCATGGGGATGACGGCGGGAAGCTGGCGGCTCTCCGGCCTCGGGGCGCTCCAGACGAGCACAGCCTATCCGCTGATCCTCGGCCTTGTGGTCGTCGCGGCCTTCGCCAAGTCGGCGCAGTGGCCGTTCCATTTCTGGCTGCCGAACGCCATGGCCGCGCCGACGCCGGTCTCGGCCTACCTGCACTCGGCGACCATGGTGAAGGCCGGCGTCTACCTTCTGGCGCGCCTCGCCCCGAACCTCGGCGATACCGCGCTCTGGCATGGGCTCCTGATCCCGGCGGGTGCCATCACCATGCTGATCGGCGCGGTCTGGGCGCTGCGTCAGACCGACCTGAAGCTGATGCTCGCGTGGACGACGCTGATGGGCCTTGGCCTCATGACGCTGCTTCTGGGCGTCGGCACGCCAGCGGCGATCACCGCGGCGGTCGGCTTCCTGCTGGTCCACGCGCTCTACAAGGCCGGGCTCTTCCTCGCGGTCGGCATGATCGAGAAGGGCGCGGGCTCGCGCAACTACACCGACCTCGGAGCGCTCGCGCGCGCCATGCCGGTCACGACCGTCGTCGTGACGCTTGCCGCGGCGGCCATGGCCGGACTGCCGCCGTTCCTCGGGTTCGTCGCGAAGGAACTGATCTACGCGGCGACCCTCGGCAACCTGCTCCTCACCCTCGCGGTGGTCGTCGCGAACGCCCTTATGGTCGCCTGCGCCGGCATGATCGCGCTCCGCCCGTTCGCCGGGCCGCCGCGCAGCCCGAACCCCACGCCCGGCGATCCGGTGTGGGGCCTGCGCCTCGGGCCGGTGGTGCTCGCGGTGCTCGGGCTCGGCTTCGGGCTCCTGCCGATGCTCGCCGAAAACTGGCTCATCGGCCCGATGCATCACTCCGTCGCCGCCGCGCCGCTGGAAGGACATCTCGGGCTCTGGCATGGCCTCGGCCTGCCGCTCGGGCTCAGCGTCGCCACATGGGCACTGGGGCTCGGGATCTATCTCAACCTCAACCGCCTTCGCGACGGCCTCGCTGCCGCCGAACCGCGGCTGCCGCGCACCGAGGCGTGGTATGACGCCCTCATGGCGGGCCTCTTCGGCGTTGCCCGCGCCATCACGGCGGCGACCCAGACCGGCCGGGCGACCAGCTATCTCCGCGTCACCTTCGCGGTGCTCGCGGTCATGGTCTGGGGCGCGCTTCTCACCGGCCCGATCGCCTGGCCCTCGCTGGCACAACTCCGCGCCGCGACGTTCATCGACTGGGCAATCACCGCGATCGTCCTCGCCTCGATCGCCATCGTCCTGCGCTCCCGCTCGCGGCTCACCGCAATCGCCGCACTCGGCGGGGTCGGCTCCGGCATCGCCTTCATCTTCATCCTCTACGGCGCGACCGACGTCGCGATGACCCAGCTCTTTGTCGAGATCCTCGTCGTGGTCTTCCTCGGCCTCGCCATGGTCCGCCTGCCCACCGCCGGCGATCTGCCGTTCCGGCGGCTCAATGCCCTCGTCGCGGCGGCCCTCGGCATCGGCGCCACGGTCGCGGTGCTCGCGGTCCTCGGCACTCCGCTCGACCCGGTGCTCTCGACCTTCTTCGAGGCGAACAGCTACCCGGAGGCGCACGGGCGCAACATCGTCAACGTCATCCTCGTCGACTTCCGCGGCTTCGACACACTCGGCGAGATCTCCGTCGTCGTGATCGCCGCCGTCGCCGCGATCGCCGTCCTGAAGCGGAGGGTGCGATGAATTCGCTCATCCTCACCGCCGCCACCCGCGTGCTGGTGCCGGTCATCGTCGCCTTCTCGTTCGTCGTCTTCATGCGCGGCCACAACGCGCCGGGCGGCGGCTTCGTCGGCGGCCTGCTCGCGGCCACCGCCTTCGCGCTCATCGCCAAGGCCCGCGGCACCGACGCCGCGCGCCGGGCGCTGCACTTCCGGCCGCTCTCGATCGCCGCCATCGGGCTCGCCTGCGCCCTCGCCTCGGGTTTCTGGGGCGGCATCGCGCGCGGGCAGTTCCTGCGCGGCATGTGGCCGCTGCTCGAAGCCACCGGCTCGCACCTGCCGCTCGGCTCGATCCCGCTCTTCGACCTCGGGGTCTATCTCGTCGTGCTCGGCGCCGTCACCGGGATCCTCTTCGCCCTCGACGACGCCATCGAGGAGGACGACTGATGGAACTGCTTCTCGCCGTCCTCGTGGGCGCGCTTGTCGCCGCCGGCGCCTACCTGATGATGAGCGGCCGCACCCTGCCCTATCTCTTTGGCCTGACGATGATCTCGAACGCGGCCAATCTCGCGATCTTTGCCACGGGGCGGCTCACCTTCGGCAAGCCGCCGCTCGTGCCGGGCGACGCCGAGACGCTGGCGGGTGCGGCGAACCCGCTGCCCCAGGCGCTGATCCTGACCGCGATCGTCATCGGCTTCGGTCTCCTTGTCTTCGCGCTCGCCCTCGCGCTCAAGAGCTATCGCGGCCTCGGGACCGACGACATCGACGCCGCCGCCGCCGAGGAACGCACCTGATGCTGCTCTTCCTGCCGCTCGCGCTGCCGTTCACCACCGCGGTCCTGACGCTGCTCGCCTGGCGGACGCCGGGCCTCAGACGCACGATCTCGCTTGCCGGCGCGCTGGCGCTGCTCGTCTCGGGCGGCGCCATCCTTGCCCGGGTGCTGGAGACCGGCCCGTTCGCAGAGCAGGCCGGCGGCTGGCCGGCGCCCTTCGGCATCACGCTGGTCGCCGACGGCCTTGCCGCCGCGTTCGTCGCGCTCACCGGCCTGACGGCGGTGCTCGCGCTCATCTTCGCCCGCGCCGACGTCACCGCGGCCGAGGAGCACGCGGGCTTTCACCCGCTGGTCCACGCCATGCTCGCCGGCATCTCGGGGGCGTTCCTGACCGGCGATCTCTTCAACATGTACGTCTGGTTCGAGGTGATGCTGATCTCGACCTTCGGGCTGCTGGTGATCGGTTCCGGCACCCTCGACGGCGCCATGAAGTACGTCGGGCTGAACCTCATCGGCACGGTCGCGTTCATCACTGGGGTCGGGCTGCTCTACGGCACCACCGGCGCGCTCAACATGGCCGATCTCCATGCGCGCCTCATGGACCGCGCCGACGCGCCGGTGCTCGTCGCCGCGGCGCTCCTCGTCTTTGCCTTCGCCGCCAAGGCCGCGCTCGCGCCGCTGCACTTCTGGTTGCCCGCGAGCTACCACACCCCCGCCTTCACCACGTCGGCGCTCTTCGCGGCGCTGCTGACCAAGGTCGGGGTCTACGCGCTGCTCCGGGTATTCTCGCTGGTCTTCGACACGCCCGGGACGCCGATCGCGAGCCTGCTCCTCGGTCTCGCGCTCGTCTCGATGCTGATCGGCTGCCTCGGCGCGCTTGTCATGCCGTCGGTGCGCCGGGTGCTCGGCTTCTCGATCACCGCGTCGATCGGCGCCATGGTGCTGGGGCTCGCGGTCGGCACGCCGCTCGCGCTCGCCGCGGCGGTGCTCTATGCCGGTCAGGACGTACTGGTGAAGGCCGGGCTCTTCCTCGGCGCGGGCGCCATCCACCGCACGACCGGCTCGGAAGACCTCGCCCGTTCCGGCGGCCTCTGGCGCGGCCAGCCGTTCGTGGCGCTGCTCATTCTCGTGCCCGCCCTGGCGCTCGCCGGGATGCCGCCGTTCTCCGGCTTCTGGCCGAAGCTCATGCTGGTGCGCGCGACGCTGGAGGCGGGCGAGGGCTGGCTCGCGGCCGCCGTCCTCGTCATGGGCCTCCTGACGCTCATCGCCATGGCGCGGGTCTGGGCGGATGCCGTCTGGGCGGCCGGCCCCGCCGAGGCGACGCCTGCCCGGCTGCCCGCCGCGATGCTCGTGCCGCTCGCCGTGCTCGCCGTGCTCGTCGTCGCCGCCGGCATCTGGGCCGGCCCGCTCGTCGCCTTCGCCGAGACTGTCGCGGGCCAGATCCTCGACCCCACCGCCTACATCGCCGCCGTCATGGGCCAGCCGGTTGCGGGAGGCACACCATGAGCCCGCTCCGCACGGTTTTCCTCGGCGTGGCTTTCCTGCGTGACCTTACGCTGTCGAGCGTCGCCGTCGCGCGGGCGGTCGTCGATCCGCGCCGCGCCGCGCCGGGCTTCGTCACGGTGCCGCTGACCCTTGCGCGGACCGATGTCGAGATCACGCTGGTCGCGAACTACATCACGCTCACCCCCGGCACCCTCACCGTCGATGTCAGCGCCGATCGCCGCACGCTGCTCGTCCATGCGCTCGAGGCAGACGAGGCGGGCATCCGCGCCGACATCGCGGCCATCGAGGTCCGCGTGACGGGAGCCACCCGATGATCGACCTCATTCCCACCGGCCCGCTCGGCCTCGCGGCGATCTTCGCCGCGGTCTGCCTCATCGCGGCGCTGCTCTGCGCCGCCTTCCGGCTCCTGACCGGCCCGACGCTCGCCGACCGGGTCGTCGCCCTTGATCTCATGTCCGGGCTTCTGGTCGTCTTCCTGCTGGTGTTTCGCACCCTCACCGGTCAGGACGCTTATGCCTTCGTGGCGCTCGGCCTCGCGCTCATCGCCTTCCTCGCCACCGTCGCCTTCGCCGGCCTGATCGAGCGCACCCATGACCGCGATGACTGACTGGCTCGCCGCACTGCTGCTCGTTGCCGGCGGCACGTTCTGCCTGATCGCCGGCGTCGGCGTCGTGCGCTTCCGCGACGTCTATACCCGGATGCACGCCTCGACGAAGGCCGGCACCTTCGGCCTGGCGCTCATCGCCGCAGGCACGGCGATTGCCGCGACCGACTGGGGCGAGGCGGTGGAGGCCATGGCGGTCTTCCTGTTCCTGATCGCGACGGCGCCGGTCGGCTCGCACCTCGTCGGCCGGGCGGCCTTCCGGTCCGATGCTCCCGAGGTGCCAGGCACCAGCCGGAGCGCCGATACCGACGACTTCCGGGCTACTCCGACCCGTGTCCGAGCTTCTGACGAATCCGGCGAACCATGAACCAGACAAGCGCCACCACCGGCAGCGTCAGGATCGCGAAGAGCAGCGGCTCGGAGACGTGCAGCGCCTCGGCAACGGGCGCGAAGAGGTGCCCCGCGAGGCTGAGCGCGTAGTAGCTGATCGCGACGACCGACAGCCCCTCCACCGTCTCCTGCAGGCGCAACTGCATCGCCGCGCGCTTGTTCATCGCGTTCAGCACCTCGACGTTCTGCGCCTGGTTCGCCACGTCGACCCGGGTGCGCAGCAGGTTCGCCGCCCGCTCCGCCCGGCCGGAGAGATCGCCGAGCCGCTCCTCGGCTGACCGGCAGGTGCGCATCGCCGGATCGAAGCGCCGCATCATGAATTCGGAGAAAAGCTGCCGCCCGCTGACCCGCTCCTCGCGCAGCACCCGGATCCGCTGGTTGACGAGCGCGTCATAGGCACCGGCCGCGCCGAAACGGAACGCGCTCGTCGCCACCAGATGCTCGACCTCGGCCGAGAGCTGAAGCAGGCGCTGCAAGGTCTGGGCCTCGTGCCCGGTCGCGGCCGCCATGCTGGCGACGATCTCGGCCAACTCCCGGTCGAGACGCCCGACGGTCATCGCCACATGCCGCGCCACCGGCAGGGTGAGCAGCGACATCGCCTTGTAGGTCTCGATCTCCAGCACCCGCTGAACGATCCGGCCGAGCCGCCGCCGGCCCACATGCGGCGAGGCGAGCACCGCGAACCGCTCGTGGCCGTGTTTGTCGATGCGGAAATCCCCGGCGATCACCGCCTCGGCGTCGACCACCCGTGCCACGGCAGCGCTCTCGAGCACGAACCACTGGGGGAAATCCTCAGCGATCAGCCGCTCCACCTCTTCCTCGTCGGCGGTCACCACCCGCACCAGCGCCGAGGTCACGACCTTGCCCGGCATGGCGGCAAGCCAGTCCTCCGGGAAGACCGTCGACATCTCGCCGGAGAACGGCACGCGCGAGACGCCGTCGAGAAACAGCGTGTAGGTGACGAATTCGGCGTGCATCTCCCACTTCAGGGTGCCGCGGCCGAGCGGCCCGGAGTAGTGGTTCGCCCCCGGCGGCAGATGCGGCGCGCCGTAGCGGTCGAGCAATTCCGCGAGGTGCGCCCGGTCCTTCTCCCGGTCGCGCCCCGCAGCGTCACCCTCGGGCTTGATCGCGAGGTGCAGTGCCCGGCAGGGCGCGCTCAACTCCGGGAACGGCCGCGCGTGCAGCTCGTTCGTCAGCGCATATCGGCCGGGGTAGTCCTTGAGGGCGAGGTGCGCCATGGCTCTGGGATCTCGGGAAAGGGACAAGGGATTTTGGCGAAAGCTACACGCGGCACCCGCACCCGTCACCATCGGCCCCATGCTTTCGGGCCCATGGTGACGGGTGCCGCAGGCAAGGCCACCGACTGGCCGAGGCACTGCCTCGGCCATGGGCGCGAGCTGGTCGCGGCTGGCGCCGCGTCAGGCGGTCGCCGCTTCCGGCTCGTCCACCAGCGGGTGGGCGAGACGGCTCAGCATCTCCTTCGGCACGATCTGGCGGAAGTTCGGCAGGGCCTCGTTCCAGTGCCGCAGGATCTCGGTGCCGATCGGGCTGGCGGTCTCCCTGACGTGCCGCTCGATCAGGCCGCGCAGCTCGCTCGCCCAGGCGGAGGAGCGCACCGGGACGGCGATCACCGTCTCTGGGTTGAGGCGCAGCTCCAGCTCGGCCTCGGGGTCGTAGAGGAAGGCCATGCCGCCGGTCATGCCGGCCCCGAAGTTGTCGCCGAAGCGCCCGAGGATCACCGCCGTGCCACCGGTCATGTACTCGCAGCCGTTCGAGCCGCAGCCCTCGACCACCACCGTCGCACCGGAGTTGCGCACGCAGAACCGCTCGCCCGCCCGTCCGCTCGCAAAGAGCGCACCCGCCGTCGCGCCGTAGAGCACGGTGTTGCCGATGATCGCGTTCTCGTGCGGCACCAGCGGTGAGCCGAGCGGCGGTCGCACGACGATCGTGGCGCCCGAGAGGCCCTTGCCCACGTAGTCGTTCGCCTCGCCCATCACCTCGATCTTGAGGCCGGGTGCCGCGAACGCCCCGAGCGACTGCCCGGCGGAGCCCGCGAGCTTGATCGTCAGGTGGTCGGACTGAAGACTGTTGTTCATCCCGAAGCGCTGGACGATGTGGCTCGACACCCGCGTGCCGATCGAGCGCAGGGTGTTCTGCACCGCGTAGGAGAGCTGCATCTTCTCGCCGTCCTTGAAGAACGGCTCGGCGTCGGTCACGACCTGCGCATCGAGCGTATCCGGCACCGGGTTGCGCGGTTTCTTGCGGTCGTAGTTGACCGCATCGCCCTGATCGACGTTGATGAGCAGCGGGTTGAGGTCGAGATCGTCCAGATGCTCGGCGCCGCGGCTCACCTGCGTCAGCAGGTCCGCCCGCCCGATCACCTCGTCAATCGACCGCGCGCCCACCGACGCCAGCACCTCGCGCACCTCCTGCGCGTAGAAGCTGATCAGGTTCACCACCTTGTCCGCCGTGCCGGTGAACTTCTCCCGGAGCTTCGGGTCCTGGGTGCAGACGCCGACGGGGCAGGTGTTCGACTGACACTGCCGCACCATGATGCAGCCCATGGCGATCAGCGCCGCCGTGCCGATGCCGAACTCCTGCGCGCCGAGCATCGCCGCGATGACGATGTCGCGGCCGGTGCGGAGCCCGCCGTCGGTGCGCAGGATCACCCGGTCGCGGAGGTTGTTCACCGTCAGCACCTGATGCGCTTCGGAAAGCCCCATCTCCCACGGGAGACCCGCGAACTTGATCGACGTCACCGGGCTGGCACCCGTGCCGCCGTTGTGCCCGGAGATCAGGATCACGTCCGCCTTCGCCTTGGCGACACCGGCGGCGATCGTCCCGACGCCGGACTGGCTGACGAGCTTCACGCAGACCTTGGCCCGCGGGTTGATCTGCTTCAGGTCGTAGATGAGCTGCGCCAGATCCTCGATCGAGTAGATGTCGTGGTGCGGCGGCGGCGAGATCAGGGTCACGCCCTGCGTCGAGTGGCGAAGCCGCGCGATGAGTTCCGTGACCTTGATCCCGGGCAGCTGGCCACCCTCGCCGGGCTTCGCACCCTGCGCGATCTTGATCTCGAGCTCCTCGCAGTGGTTGAGGTAGTCGGCGGTCACGCCGAACCGCCCGGACGCCACCTGCTTGATCTTGGCGCTCGGGTTGTCGCCGTTCGGCTCCGGCGTGTAGTGCGCCGGATCCTCGCCGCCCTCGCCGGAGTCGCTCTTGGCGCCGATCCGGTTCATCGCGATGTTCAGCGTCTTGTGCGCCTCCGGGCCGAGCGCGCCGAGGCTCATGCCCGGCGTCACGAACCGCTTGCGGATCGACGTGATCGACTCGACCTGATCGAGCGGCACCGGCTGGCTCTTCGGCTGGAAGTCCAGCAGGTCGCGCAGGTGGATCGGCGGCCGCGCCTGCATCGCCTTGGAATACTGCTTCCAGACGTCATAGGAGCCCCGGTCGCAGGCCGATTGCAGGATGTGCATGGTGCGGGCTTCCCAGGCGTGGCTCTCGCCCGAGCGCCGCGACTTGTAGAAGCCGCCGATCGGCAGCACCGCGTCGCCGCCGCGCCAGGCCTGCGCGTGGATCGCCTCGATCTGCCGCTGCACGCCGATGATGCCGATGCCCGAGATCCGGCTCAGCATGCCGGGGAAGTACTCCGCCACCATCGCACGCGAGAGCCCCACCGCCTCGAAGTTCAGGCCGCCGCGATAGGACGAGATGACCGAGATCCCCATCTTCGACATGATCTTGAGAAGACCCGCGTCGATCGCCTCGCGATAGCGCCCCACCGCCTCGGTGAGGGTCCCCGGGATCAGCCCGCGCTCGATGCGGTCGCCGATCGAGTCCTCGGCGAGGTAGGCGTTGACCGTCGTCGCGCCGCAGCCGATCAGCACCGCGAAATAGTGCGGGTCGATGCATTCTGCCGAGCGCACGTTGATCGACGTGAAGGTCCGCAGACCCTTGGCCGTCAGCCACGAATGCACCGCGCTCGTCGCGAGGATCATCGGCATCCCAGCCCGCTCGGCGTTCTGGCCACGGTCGCTGAGCACGAGGTGGCTGACGCCGGCGCGGATTGCCTCCTCCGCCTCGGTGCGGATGCGCCCGAGTTCGGTCTGGAGCGTGTTCGGCCCCGCGCCCACCGGGAACGTGCAGTCGATCTCCAGCGCCTGATCGCCGGCACGCCGGGCGATCTCGGCGAACCGCAGATCCGAGACGAACGGGCTTTCGAGCGTCAGGATCTCGGTCTGGCTGTTGTTTTCGTCGAGAACGTTCTTGAGGTTGCCGAACCGGGTCTTGAGCGACATCACCCGATGCTCGCGCAGCGAGTCGATCGGCGGGTTCGTCACCTGGCTGAAGTTCTGCCGGAAGTAGTGGCTGAGCGAGCGGTATTGGTTCGACAGCACCGCGGGCGGCGTGTCGTCGCCCATGGAGCCTATGGCTTCCTTGCCGTCCTCGGCCATCGGATGCAGGATCTGCTCCAGCTCCTCGATGGAGTAGCCGGCGGCGATCTGCCGGCGCCGGAGTTCGCTGCCGGTGAAGATCGGGGTTTCCTCGACGCTCCGGGTCTCGTCCTCGAGGTCGACGATCGAGCCGATCCACTCGCCGAAGGGCTGGCTGGTGGCCATCAGGTCCTTGATCTCGGCGTCGTGGTAGAGCTTGCCCTCGCCCATGTCGACGGCGAGGAGCTGCCCCGGTCCGAGCGCACCCTTCTCGACGCAGGTCAGCGGATCGGTCGGCACCATGCCGGCCTCGGACCCGGCGATGACGAGGCCGTCGCCGGTGACCACATAGCGCATCGGCCGGAGCCCGTTGCGGTCGAGCCCGGCGCAGACCCAGCGCCCGTCAGTCATGGCGAGCGCGGCCGGGCCGTCCCAGGGCTCCATCACGGCGTTGGAATAGGCGTACATGTCCTGCCACGCCTGCGGCATCTTGGTGGCGAGCTTCGACCAGGCCTCGGGCACCAGCATCGACTTCGCCATCGGCGCGATGCGCCCGGCGCGCACCAGCACCTCGAAGACGTTGTCGAGCGCCGCCGAATCCGAACTCCCCGGCAGGACGATCGGCTTGATGTCCTCCGCGAGGTCGCCGAAGTAGTCCGACGACATGCGGATCTCGTGGCTCTTCAGCCAGTTGAGGTTGCCCTTCAGCGTGTTGATCTCGCCGTTGTGGGCGAGCATGCGGAACGGCTGCGCCAGCCACCAGCGCGGGAAGGTGTTGGTGGAATAGCGCTGGTGATAGATCGCGAAGGCCGAGACGAAGCGCGGATCCTGCAGGTCGGGGTAGAACACCGACACATGCTCCGCGAGCATCATGCCCTTGTAGATCACCGACCGGCAGCTCATCGAACAGATGTAGAAGTCGCGGATCCCCGCGCCCGCCTTCTCGATGCGGCGCCGGATCACGTAAAGCTCGCGCTCGAAGGTCTCCTCGTCGACGCCCTTGGCGTTGGAGATCAGGATCTGCTCGATCTCCGGCCGCGTGGCGTTGGCCTTGGCGCCGAGGCAGGAGATATCGACCGGCACATGCCGCCAGCCGTAGATGTAGTAGCCCATGCGGAGAACTTCGGTCTCGACGATGGTCCGCGCCGTCTCCTGCGCGCCGAAGTCCGAGCGCGGCAGGAAGATCTGCCCGACCGCCAGCCGCTCGCCCCGGGGGGAGTGCCCGGTGCGGCGGACCTGATCCTCGAAGAACGACGTCGGGATCTGCACGTGGATGCCGGCGCCGTCGCCGGTCTTGCCGTCGGCGTCGACCGCGCCGCGGTGCCAGATCGCGCTCAGCGCCTTGATGGCGCTCTCCACCACCTGCCGCCGCGGCTTGC
The DNA here is from genome assembly GCF_014201905.1 of Amaricoccus macauensis. Classification (GTDB taxonomy): domain Bacteria; phylum Pseudomonadota; class Alphaproteobacteria; order Rhodobacterales; family Rhodobacteraceae; genus Amaricoccus; species Amaricoccus macauensis. Next base: position 933,739 of record NZ_JACHFM010000001.1, read on the forward strand.
CGTCGGTCGCGACCACCAGCCCGACGCCGCAGGCGTCGCGCTCCTGCTCGGGATGGTAGAGGCCTTCGTCGGCGAGGCGCTTCAGCTCGGCTTCCGTGCGGGCGACCCAGGCCTCATCGTACGTCGTCATGGTGGTCACTCCTGGCAGAGGCGGCGGCGCCGCGAGCTCGAAGGATGCGGAATATGGTTCAGGAACTGATCGGCACGGGCACGGGGGCGATTCATGTGCCCTCCCCGGCGCTGGCGAAGGCCGCTTCGGTCTCGGCCTTGGTCCAGCGCGGGTGATCACCGGCGAATGCATAGCCGTCCGGCTTGCGGTCGATGAAGATCTCGAGGGTCATCGGCACGCCGTTCGGCGCGTCGAAGGTCCCGAGTGCCACCTCGTAGTTTTGTGGCCCGACCAGCAGGTGATAGTAGAGCGTCGTGCCGCAGCGATCGCACCATGCGCGCTCCGCCCACTCGGACGAGCGATAGCTGCGGATGTTCTCCGCGCCCTCGAAGCGGATGTCGTCCGGCGGCACCGTCACGCAGACCAGCGCCGAGCCGACCCACCGGCGGCAGATCTCGCAATGGCAGGCGTGGGATTCCGTCGCGGTGAGCGTCGTCTCGAAGCGCACCGCGCCGCAAAGGCAGCCGCCGCGCATTGCCTCATGCCTGATCTCGTCCATCACCGAGCCCCCCGGCTGGCCGCGCCGGGGCGCGGCAGTTCGGTCAGCGATACTGACCTCTTCGCCCGCCGACCCGTGTTCAGCAGGCATATGCCCCATGCATGGTCCGTGCGTCGGCCGCGCATGACACGACTACTCTGCCGCCACCGCTTCGACCGCGCGCGTGTCGAGCCACGCGAGGATGCTGTCGGCCGCCTCACGCCCGTCGCGGATCGCCCAGACCACGAGACTCGCGCCCCGCACGATGTCACCGGCCGCATAGACGCCTTCGAGGCTGGTCTGCTTGGTCAGGAAGTCCGCCTTGATGGTGCCCCAGCGGGTGACTTCCAGCCCGTCGACGTTCCAGAGCTTCGGCAGTTCCTCCGGCTCGAAGCCCAGCGCCTTGATGACGAGTTCCGCCGGCTCGGTGTAGTCGGCGTCCGGGATCACTTCCGGCGTCTGGCGCCCCGAGACGTCCGGCGCGCCGAGCCGCATCCGGCTCACCCGCACGCCCGTCACCGCCGCATCGCCGGTGAAGCCCTTGGGCGCGGTCAGCCATCCGAACTCGACGCCCTCCTCCTCGGCGTTCGCCACCTCGCGCTGCGAGCCCGGCATGTTCGCCCGGTCGCGGCGGTAGAGGCACGTCACCTTGGCAGCGCCCTGACGGATCGCCGTGCGCACGCAGTCCATCGCCGTGTCGCCGCCGCCGATGACCACGACGCGCTTGCCCTCGGCATTGAGTTCGCCCGACTCGAAGGCCGGCACCGGGTCGCCGAAGCTCAGGTGGTTCGAGGTGGTCAGGTAGTCGATCGCCTTGACGATCCCCGGCAGCCCCGCGCCCGGCCCGCCGAGATCGCGCGACTTGTAGACGCCCGTGGCGATCAGGATCGCGTCGTGGCGCGACCGCAGCTCGTCGAACGAGAGCGTCTCGCCAATGTTGCAGTCGAGCTCGAACGTGACGCCGCTCTGGACGAGCTGGTCGTTGCGGCGGACCACCACGTCCTTCTCGAGCTTGAAGCCCGGGATGCCGTAGGTGAGCAGGCCGCCGGCGCGATCATGGCGGTCGTAGACCGTCACCTGAATGCCGACCCGGCGCAGCTTGTCGGCCGCCGCGAGCCCACCCGGCCCGGCACCGATGATGCCGACGCTTTCCGGCCGCTCCGCCGCCGGTTTCACCGGGATCACCCAGCCCTCGTCCCAGGCGGTATCGGTGATGTACTTCTCCACCGCGCCGATGGTGACCGTGCCGTGGCCCGACTGCTCGATGACGCAATTGCCCTCGCAGAGGCGGTCCTGCGGGCAGATCCGCCCGCAGATCTCGGGGAAGGTGTTGGTGCTCTGGCTGAGCTCGTAGGCTTCGCGCAGCCGCCCCTCGGCGGTCAGCTTCAGCCAGTCGGGAATGTTGTTGTGCAGCGGGCAATGGGTCTGGCAGTACGGCACCCCGCACTGCGAGCAGCGGCTCGCCTGCTCCGCCGCCTTGGCAGCCGCGAACTCGCGATAGATCTCGTCGAAGTCCTCGCGCCGCTCCGCCGCATCGCGCTTGACCGGCATATCCCGGGAAACGCTGACGAACTTGAGCATCTTCTGTTCGGCCATAAGCTTCCCCCCACGTCGTTCAGGCAGGCACACGCCCACCGCCCCCGAGGCCAAAGCTTCTAGATCATCGCCCGAAAAATGAAAAGTCAGATGTACTGACCTAAAACAACCTAATTTCCGATGCGGCCCGGCTCAGGCGCACATTTCTTCCGGAAATTAGGTCGCATTTGCGACCTAAGCCCCGCCTGACTGAAGCAGGAGCCCGATCAGGGCCACGACCCCGACAATGATTCGCCACCACCCGAAGAGGCCGTAGCCACGCCGGGACACGAAATCGAGCAGCCGGCTGACCACCAGCACGGCGGCAATGAAGGCGCAGACGAAGCCGACGGCGATCACCGCGAAATCGCTGGAACTCAGCGCCGCATGGTTCTTGTAGAGGTCGTAGGCGAAGGCGCCGGCCATGGTCGGCATGGAGAGAAAGAACGAGAACTCCGCCGCCGAGCGCTTGCTCGCCCCGAGAAGCAGCGCGCCGACGATGGTGGAGCCGGAGCGGGACACCCCGGGGATCATCGCGAGGCACTGGATGAAGCCGATCTTCAGCGCCATGGGCAGCGGGAAATCCACCGCATCTTCGTAGATCGGCTGATCCTCCCGCCGATCGACCCAGAGCAGGATGACGCCGCCGACGATCAGCATGATCGCGATCAGCATTGGCGTCTCGAACAGCACCGTCTTGATGAAGCCGTGCGCGAGAGCGCCGATCACCGCGGCGGGCAGGAACGCGAGAAGGATCGCGAAGATGAACCGCCGCGCCTTCGGATCAGTCGGCGCCGCGACGGCCAGCGCGACCAGCCGCCGGGAGTAGACCGTCAGGATCGCCAGGATCGCGCCGAGCTGAATCAGCACCTCGAAGGCCTTGCCCGTCGAGTGGAAGCCGAGGAAGTGGCCCGCCAGCAGGATGTGGCCGGTGGAGGAAACGGGAATGAACTCGGTCAGCCCCTCGAGAACACCGAGGATGGCTGCTACCAGCAACGCGTTTTCGTGCAAACGTCAGGTCCTTGGACGGAGATTTCTCGCGGAATCGGTGATCGCATCGAACTGGCCGTGCGGCCGGTAGACGTAGAGATAGTCCTCGAGCACCGCTTCCATTGCTGTGGGGACGATACCGACCTCGATAAGGCCCGGCAACTTGCCGGAGATCACGTTGTCATGTTCGAGCAGCGTGATCTGGTCGTTGGTGACGACAGTGTTCGCAACAAGCCCGCCGGTGATCCGCTGCACGAAATCGAGGATTCCCGCCGGGATCCGCGCAAGGCCGGGAGGGATGGCGAACGCGAGGCGCCGACGATCGGTGATCTTGAGGATCCGCGCCATGATGTCGCGGAAGCTCACCACCTCGGGGCCGCCGAGTTCGTAGATGCCGGCCGGAAGCGTGCCGGCCGCGCCGCGCGCCGCGGTCTCGGCCACGTCGCCCACATAGACCGGCTGGAACCGCGTCTCCGGTGCCACCACCGGCACGATCGGGAGCAGCCGCGCCATGGCGGCGAACTTGTTGAAGAAGCTGTCGCCGTCCCCGAAGACCACCGAGGGCCGCAGGATCACTGCGTTCGGGAAGGCGGCGAGCACCGCCGCTTCCCCCCGTCCCTTGCCGGCGGCATAGGCGCTGGCGCTGTCGGGGTTGGCGCCGATCGCCGAGAGGTGCACGAGGCTCGTCACCCCGGCCTCGGCGGCGAGACGGGCGATGCGCGCCGGCCCCTCGTCGAGGATAGCCTCGAAGGTCTGCTTGCCGGACGGCGACAGGATCCCGGTGCAGTTCACCACCGCTGTCGCCCCGACGATCGCTGCCCGGGTCGATGCTTCGTCGCGGATGTTGGCCTGGATCGGCTCCACCTGCCCGACAAACCCGTAGGGCCGCACGAACCCCGCCTCGTCGGGACGACGGACGGCAACGCGCACCCGCCAGCCGGCGCGGGCCATGCGCTGCGCGACCTGACGGCCGATGAACCCGGAACCGCCGAAAATCGTGACGATGGGGACGGACATGGGTGGGGCCTCCGCGGAGCTTTTCGCTTCTGCAATACGGTGAACTGACGCGGGCGACAAGCGCCCGCGTGGGCTTCGGGTCACTCGCGCCAGGCCTCGGCGACCCAGGACGAGGGCCGCAGATAGTGGCGGAGGTAGCGCAGTGGCGGGTCCGGGCGGTCGCCGAATACGCCACGCAGATGCTCGCCGGGCGACGCGGGGCGGTAGTTCGGCCCCCAGTGCCCGGCAATCGCGTGCGGCGGCAGGAGACCACCCGGAAAGATCACCACCCGGGCGCCGTCGGGCACCCTGGGCGGCAGGAAGAAGTTCAGCGGAAACGTCCGCGCGCAATGATAGCGGAAATGCCGGACCCAGGGCGCCGGCCAGAAGCGGATGCCGCCCGGTGCCTCGCGCGTCACGTACCGCTGCTCGAACTTGTAGGTGTCGGCCACGCCCTGCGGATCGGCCCTGAAGCGGTCCTGCAGCGGCAGGAGCTTGCCGACCGGAAAGCGGAAGAGCGAGGTCTGCCCGAGGCGCTCCATCGGCGTGTTCGGGTTCCGCGCGAGGATCACCTCGTCAGGCTCGCCGTAGCTGAAGAAGTCGTCGAGCGATCCCACGACCACCAGGTCGAGGTCCATGAAGAGCACCGGGCCGGTGAGACTGCCGAGCGTCGGGCTCCAGAGCCGCGCCTTCGGCCAGATCCCCTTGGTTCCGGTCGGCATCGGCACGTCGAGCGGCGGCAGCGGCTCGGCGCTGATCTCCGGCCGAAAGCCGGTGGGATCGTCGGTGAAGCAGGTGAAGGTGAACGGAGGCGTGATGTTGCGCGCCACCATGCCATAGAGCCGGTTGACGTAAGGCGGCCCGTACTTCGGGCCCCAGCTGATGCAGATGACCTGCTTGACCGCTGGCGAGGCGACGGCCGGATTGACGGGCGGGTTCATGACGGCCCCCGGTCAGAAGTCGACCGCGAGGCCCTTTTTCTCCCAGTCGCCATAGCGCACCGGCTCGGGTCCGTCACGGCCGCCGATCTCGGGCGGCAGGTCCTGCTTCGGCTGCGCGGCGCGGCGCGCCTCGGCCTCCGCGAGCGCCCGCGCCGCCGCCGCGGCCTGCCGCGCCTCTTTTTCCGTCGGCTGCCCGGACATATATCTTCTCCCGTGAGGTTCCGTTGCCGATAATATAATCCCCGCGCCGCGTCGCAAGACGTCGCGGGCGCGGCGGAGAGGAAGGGTGATGAACTACGTCCGGACGATGATGCTGCTCGCAGCGATGACCGCGCTCTTCATGGGGGTCGGTTACCTGCTTGGCGGCACTGGCGGCATGATGATCGCGTTCGCCGTCGCGATCGGCACCAACGCGTTCGCCTACTGGAACTCGGACAAGATGGTGCTTCGGATGCACAACGCCGAGCCGGTGACACGGGCGAGCGCGCCGGAGCTCTACGAGATGGTCGGCCGCCTCGCGGGGCGCGCCGGCTTGCCGATGCCGAAGGTCTACATCATCCGTGAGGAGCAGCCGAACGCATTTGCGACCGGCCGCAACCCGGAAAACGCCGCCGTTGCCGCGACCACCGGCATCCTGAAGCTTCTCGATCGGGAGGAACTCGAAGGCGTCATCGCCCACGAACTCGCCCATGTGAAGAATCGCGACATCCTGACGATGACCGTCGCCGCGACCGTCGCGGGCGCGATCTCGATGCTGGCGCAGTTCGGGTTTCTCTTCGGGGGCAACCGGGATCGCGACAACCCGCTCGGGCCGATCGGCGTGCTTCTCGCCGTGCTCTTCGCGCCGCTCGCCGCCATGCTGATCCAGATGACGATCAGCCGCACGCGGGAATATTCCGCCGACAAGCTCGGCGCGCAGATCAGCGGCAACCCCCTCGGCCTTGCCACGGCGCTTCGCAAGATCTCGACCTTTGCCGGGCGTATCCCCATGCCAACGGCCGAGCGTAACCCGACCTCGGCGCCGCTCTTCATCATCAACCCGCTTTCCGGGCAGCGCATGGACAACCTCTTCTCGACCCACCCGAACGTGGAGAACCGCATCAAGGCGCTCGAGGCGCAGGCCCGCGACATGCCGGCGGCATCGAACGTCCGGCAGAGCACGATCCCCCCTGTCCGGCGGACCCGGTCCTGACCCGGCCCCCTACCCGATCGGCCGGCCGCCCGTCCACACGACCGGCGTCCCGCAGACCCGGTCCGACCTCGGCGCCCGGTCTCCCCGCACGGGAGGCCGCCGCGCGGCTTCTCGCCGGCGTGCTGCGCGACCACCGCGCGCTCGGCGACCAGATCGGATCGCTTGACAGGCTCGCGCCGCCAGATCGCGCGCGGGCGCAGGCGCTCGCCACGGCGACGCTGCGCCATCTCGGGCGGATCGATGCCTTCCTCGACCACTTTCTGACCCGCCGCCCGCCCGCGCCGGCGCTCGACGCGCTGCGCCTCGCCACCACGGAACTTCGCGTCCATGGGATCCCGCCGCACGCCGCGGTGGATGCGGCCGTGCGACTCGTCTCCGCCGGAAAGAACCGGACCCTTGCCGGCCTCGTCAATGCCGTCGCCCGCCGGGTCGCCGATGCCGCGGAACTCTGGGAGGCGACCCCGGAGGCGCCGCTCGCGGACTGGCTCGCCCGCCCGATCGCCGCTGCCTGGGGCAAGGCCGCCGCCGAGCGGATCGCGCTCGTCAGCCGGCAGCCGTCGCCGGTCGACCTCACGCTCCGCGATCCGTCGACGGCCAGCGCCCTCGCCGCCGAGCTTGGCGCCACGCTGCTGCCGACCGGAAGCCTGCGCCTTGCGACGCCGGGACAGGTCTCGGCGCTGCCGGGCTTCGACGCCGGTGCCTGGTGGGTGCAGGACGCCGCCGCCGCGCTGCCGATGCGGCTCCTGCCCGACGTCGCCGGGCGCCGCGTTCTCGATCTCTGCGCGGCACCGGGGGGCAAGTCCCTGCAACTTGCCGCTGCCGGTGCCGAAGTGACATCGCTCGACATCTCCGAGGCGCGGCTCGGCCGCCTGCGGGACAATCTCGCGCGCACGCAGCTGGCCGCCGAACTGGTTGCCGCCGACGCGCTCGCGTGGACGCCCGACGCGCCCTATGACGCGATCCTCCTCGACGCACCCTGCAGCGCCAGCGGCACGCTGCGGCGGCACCCGGATCTTGCGTATCTTCCCCGCGACCTCGCGCCGCTCATCACGCTGCAAGACGCGCTTCTCGACCGGGCGTGGGGCTGGCTCGCGCCGGGCGGCCATCTGGTCTTCTGCACCTGCTCGCTTTTCCCGGCCGAAGGCGAGGAGCGCATCGCCCGCTTCCTCGCCGGCCACCCGGAGGCCACGGTTCTGCCCGCCGATCCGGCGCGCCTCGGTGTGGAGCCCGCATGGATCGACGCTTCCGGCGCGCTCCGCACGCGCCCGGACTTCTGGCCTGGGGAGGGCGGCGTTGACGGCTTCTACGCCGCCTGCATCACGGCACCGTCCTGAACCGCATCGTCCAGGTGCCAGTAGGCCACGTAGCTCTTTGCGAGCAGCGCGACACGCTCGGTGTGGATGGTGCAGTTGGGAAACAGATGCGCGACTTCCGACCGGCTCAGGAGGTTCACCGCCTCGACCACCCGGCGCCGCCGCGCCAGCGGCATGCGGCGGAAGCGCTTCGCCGCCGAAAGCGACAGCATCCGCGCCCGCATGGGCGCTCCGAACCAGTGCATGAACGCCACATGAAAATGCGGCTCGATCGGAAAGCTCCAGGCCGGGGTCTGCATCCACCCCGCCCGCCCGACGCGGCGCAGCTCGGTCGCCATTGCCCCGATGTCATCCCACCCGCCCACGTGCTCGATGACCGAATTCGAGTGGACGAAATCGATCGATTTGCTCTCGTGCCCCGCAAGGTTTCGCGCATCGCCAACACTGCGGGTGAACAGATCCTTCGGAGCGCCGTCCGGCAGAGGACGATCGAGTTCGCTCTCCTCGAAATTCATCAGGTCTATTCTGGAAATTCCATCCATACTGGGAAGATTGAGCCAGTAGTCGGGCCGGCCGCCAACATCCATGATTACCAGATCCCGTCCGAGCCGGCGAACCGCATCGTCGATCTGTTGCCTCAGCAACAGTGCCCGCCTGCGCCGAAACCTGTTGACGGTTCCATGATTGGCATAGTTCAACGACAACATGATCATCCCTTACAACAAACCACAGGAATCTTGAGTCGCGGGGCGCAGTATACCACGAATTGCGAAAATTGGTGCGGCGATGAGTGATTGTAGTGTGACAGCGTTGAGCGAGAGGCTCTCCGAAAGCGGAATGGCATACGGACGCGTGACATGCCGAGCTGCGAATGGCTAAGTGCGTTACACATTCCCACCTTCTCCCGGTCCCCTCGACATGCCGTCTGCCTCTTTGACCCTGAAGGCCCTGGGAGGCAGGCTCGGCCGCGCCCCGCGTGCCTGGCAGAACCGGCTCTGGGCGCGGCAGGCATGGTCGCGCCATCGGCCGGACGTTGCCGCAAACCTGCCCGAGCCGATGTTGCTCGGCGATGCCGGGCGGGGGCAGCAACTGCTCGCCGGCACCTGGGAGCCGCTTGGCACGGCACTGCCGCTCGATGGGGCGGCGATCTGGCTGGCTCCCGCCGACGACCCGCGGATCGAGCCGCTGAGGCAGACGTTTCGCTGGCTCGACGATCTCGCCGCCCTCGGAAACCGCGCGGCTCGCGCCGAGGCTCAGGGCTGGCTCCTCGACTGGATCAGGCGCTGCGGACGCGGGATCGGCCCGGGCTGGGAGCCGGCGATCGCCGGCGAGCGTGCCATGCGCTGGACGGGGCATTCGCGTCTTCTCACCCAGGGCCTCGACGAGGCGGACGCCGCCGGCTTCTGGCGCGCACTCGCGGCGCACCAGCGCTACCTCGCGCGTGCCTGGCCGCACGCAGGCCCGGGTGTTCCGCAGCTTCAGGCCCTCGGCGGGCTGGTCTGGAGCGGGCTCGTCCTGCCCCATCCCGGCCACGCCGGCGCGGTGGCAGAGCTCGCCGCCCTCGCCGAGACGCTGGTCGGGCAGGACGGCGGCACCGCCTCCCGCGCGCCGGAAGAGCTCTCCGAGGTGCTGATCCTCCTGATCTGGACCGCGCGCCTGCTCGAGAACGCGGGCCAGCGCACCATGGCGCCGCACCTGCAGGCGATCCTCCGGGCGGTTCCGGTGATCCGGCCGCTTCGCATGGGCGACGGCGCCATGGCGCGCTTCCACGGCGGCGGCAGCGGCGAGCCCGAACGGCTCGATCAGGCGCTGGCCGAGCTGAAGCTCTCCGCCCAGCAGAAGCCGCAGCTTCCCATGGGGTTTGCGCGACTGGCCGGCGGGCGTCTCGTCCTCCTGATGGACGCCGCGCCGCCGCCCGAGACCGGGGCCGCGGGCACCCTCGCCTTCGAGCTCAGTGCGGCGCGCCAGCCCCTCGTGGTGAACGCCGGCCCCGGCGGCGCGTTCGGACCGGTAGAGGCCCTGCGCGCGCGCAGCACCGCGGCACAGTCCACCGTCGAGGTCGCGGGCTTCTCCTCCGCGCTCATCGCCACCGACGATCTCGCCGCCCGCACCTTCGGGCCGCGCCTCGAGGCCGGCCCGGCGCTCGTGGCGGTGCGCCAGGCGCAGGACCCCTCGGGCCAGTGGCTCGTGGCGACACACGACGGATATGCGAACCGCCTCGGGCTGCTGCACGAGCGGCGGATCTTCGTCGAGGCGAAGGGCACCGAGGTCCGGGGCGAGGATATCCTGAGCGTGCCCGACGCGGGCGCGCGCGACCGCTACGAGCGGGCCTTCCCGGGCGGTCGCACCGATTTCGCCGCGCGCTTTCATCTGCATCCGGCGGTCGGGGTCGAGCACGACGACATCCGCCAGATCGTGCTCCTCACCCTGCCCGCGGGCGAGGTCTGGATGTTCCGCGCCGCCGGTGGCGCAATCTCGATCGAGCCGTCGATCTACTACGACACGGGCGCACCCGCACCGCAAAGCGCGTCGCAGGTGGTTGTCCGTGCCGAGGTGGTCGGCTATCTCGGCCAGGTCACCTGGTCTTTCAGCCGTCTCCCCGAGCCCGCCGCGCATTGACGCGGGCCGATCGGGACGGACTTTCCGGAACGGAGCCTCGTTTAAGCCATGTCCACTGACCTCGTCCCCGTCCGGCGCGCTCTGCTGTCGGTGTCCGACAAGACCGGCCTCGTCGATCTCGCCCGTGTCCTCGCCGACCGCGGCGTCGAACTGCTCTCGACCGGCGGCACCGCGCAGGCGCTACGCGACGCCGGCCTGCCGGTGCGCGACGTGGCCGAGGTGACGGCGTTCCCGGAGATGCTCGACGGCCGGGTGAAGACGCTGCATCCGGTGGTCCACGGCGGCCTGCTGGCGCGCCGCGACCTCGACGAGCACCGCGCCGCGCTCGACACGCACGGCATCGGCACGATCGACCTGCTCGTGGTGAACCTCTACCCCTTCGAGGCGACGGTGGCGAAGGGCGCGGACTATGCGACCTGCATCGAGAACATCGACATCGGCGGGCCGGCGATGCTGCGCTCGGCGGCGAAGAACCACGCCTTTGTCACCGTCCTGACCGACGTCGCCGACTATGCGCCGCTCCTCGCCGAGCTCGAAGCGAACGACGGGGCGACCTCGCCCGGTTTCCGCAAGGCGGCCGCGCTCACCGCCTTCAGCCGCACCGCCGCCTACGACGCCGCCGTCTCGGCATGGATGGCCGGCGCGCTGGCCGAGGCGACGCCGCGCCGCCGCGCCTTCGCCGGCGAGCTCGCCCAGCCGCTCCGCTACGGCGAGAACCCGCATCAGGCGGCGGCCTTCTACCGCGACGGCTCGTCCCGCCCGGGCGTTGCCACCGCCCGCCAGCTGCAGGGCAAGGAACTTTCCTACAACAACATCAACGACACTGACGCCGCGTTCGAGCTGGTGGCCGAGTTCGCGCCCGACGCCGGCCCGGCCTGCGCGATCATCAAGCACGCCAATCCCTGCGGCGTCGCGCACGGTGCGAGCCTCGCGGAGGCCTACCGCGCCGCCTATGACTGCGACCGCACCTCGGCCTTCGGCGGCATCGTCGCGCTGAACCAGACCCTCGACGCCGAGACCGCGGCCGCCATCGCCGAGATCTTCACCGAGGTCGTCATCGCCCCCGACGTGACCGACGAGGCGGCAGCCATCTTTGCCGGCAAGAAGAACCTGCGCCTGCTCGTCACCGGCGGCCTGCCGGATCCGGCGGTGTCCGCTCTCGCCTGGCGGCAGGTGGCGGGCGGCTTTCTCGTCCAGTCCCGCGACAACGGCCGCCTCGACCCGGGCGCGCTCAAGGTCGTGACCAAACGCGCCCCGACCGACGTGGAACTCGCCGATCTCGCCTTCGCCTGGACCGTGGCGAAGCACGTCAAGTCGAACGCCATCGTCTACGCCCGGGCCGGCGCGACCGTCGGCATCGGCGCCGGCCAGATGAGCCGGGTCGATTCGACCCGCATCGCCGCCCGCAAGGCCGAGGACATGGCGACGGCCCTCGGTCTCGCCACCGTGCCCACCATCGGCTCCTGCGTCGCGTCCGACGCCTTCTTCCCGTTCCCCGACGGCCTGCTCGCCGCCGCGGCGGCCGGGGCGACCGCGGTGATTCAGCCCGGCGGCTCGATGCGCGACGCTGAGGTGATCGCCGCCGCCGACGAGGCCGGTCTCGCGATGGTCTTCACCGGCATGCGCCACTTCCGCCACTGATGCCGAATCTCGCGCGCACGCTTCTCGTCGCGGCGGTGATCTTCCTGATCGACCGCGCGACGAAAATCTGGGTGGTGGTTCACCTCGACCTGGCGAACCGGCTGCATATCCCGGTGTTCGACCCGTGGGTGAACTTCGCCATGGCCTGGAACCAGGGGATCAATTTCGGCCTCTTCGACTTCGGCACGGCGGGACGCTGGATTCTCATCGGCCTCGCCGTGGCGATCTGCATCGGCGTTCTCAACTGGGCCCGTCGTGGTGCCTGGATGCAGGCGATCGGCGCTGGCCTGATCGTCGGCGGCGCGCTCGGCAACGTCTGGGACCGCTTTCGCTGGGGCGCGGTCGCGGACTTCATCAACATGAGCTGTTGCGGCATCGCGAACCCGTTCGCGTTCAACGTCGCCGACGCGGCGATCTTCGCCGGAGCGGCCGTGCTGTTGCTCTGGAGCAGGCCTTCGGGCGGCGACGACGCGACGACGCGCAAGGGGTGGTGACGCCGCGCCCCGAGTAGGCTAGAGGTGCGCGAGGCGGCTTCGAGGAGGATCATGCGCTCACGGCGGACACTGGCGGCAGCGACGCTCTTCGTGGCGGCGATTGCGCTGGCCGGCTGCCAGGGCCGCGGCGCGGCGGGCGCGTTGCGTTCGGCGGGCGTCGGTGGCACGCCGGACGAATTCATGATTTTGCCGACGAAACCTCTCGAGATGCCCGAGAACCTCGTCGCCCTGCCGCCGCCCACGCCGGGCGCGGTGAACCGGGTCGACTACCAGCCGCATCAGCAGGCCGTCGCGGGGCTCACCGGCCGCCCGGCGCTCTCCGCCGCAAACGGCACCGCGCTTGTGGCGCGCGCCGGCCCGGTCGATCCGAACGTCCGGAGCCAGCTGGCCGTTGACGACGCCGAATGGCGTGCCACCCATCACGGCCTGTTCTTCGAGCGGCTGTTCACCCGGGACAGGGCAACCGTCGTCTACAAGCCCATGGTCCTCGATGCACCCGCCGAACTCGAGCGGCTGCGGCGCATGGGTGTCGAGGTGCCGCCGCCGCCGCCCGCGGTGATGGAACAGAACTGAGCCGGCGTTAACCACTATCCGGTAGCCCGAGCGCGGACCTCATGCTACCAATAGGGGTATGAACGCCCCGACCCCCAACATAAGCCGTCGCCCTATCCGGCAGCTCGATGCTGCGGCAGCGAACCGCATCGCCGCCGGCGAGGTGGTGGAGCGCCCTGCCTCGGCGGTCAAGGAACTGGTCGAGAACGCCATCGACGCCGGCGCGCGCCGGGTCGACGTCGCCTATGCCGATGGCGGCAAGCGGCTGATCCGCGTCGAGGACGACGGCCACGGCATTCCGGCGGACGAACTGCCGCTCGCGCTCCAGCGCCACGCCACATCGAAGATCGACGGCAGCGATCTCGTCAACATCCTGACCTTCGGCTTTCGCGGCGAGGCCCTGCCGTCGCTCGGCGCCGTCGGCCGGCTCACCGTCACCTCCCGCGCCAGGGGTGCATCGGAGGCCGTGTGCCTCGGCGTCCGTGGTGGCAACGCGGAGCCGCCACGCCCCGCCGCGCTGGCGCGCGGCACCGTCGTCGAGCTCGAAGGGCTCTTCACCGCCACCCCGGCGCGGCTGAAGTTCCTGCGCTCCGACCGTGCGGAGGCGCAGGCGATCGGCGAGACCCTGCGCCGCCTCGCCATGGCCGCGCCGGGCGTCGCCTTCACCCTCACCGACCGCTCCGACCCCGACTCACCCCGCGAGATCCTGCGTCTCGACGCCGAGTCCGGCGATCTCTTCGACGCGCTCGGCAACCGGCTCCGCGCGCTTCTCGGGCCGGATTTCCTCGCGAATGCGCTCAGGATCGACGCCGAGCGCGAAGGCGTCGCCCTGACCGGCTATGCCGCGCTCCCCACCTACTCACGCGGCTCGGCGGTCACCCAGCATCTCTTCGTCAACGGCCGGCCGGTGCGCGACAAGCTGCTCCTCGGCGCGCTGCGCGCCGCCTACGCCGATCTGCTGTCCCGCGACCGCCATCCGGCGGCGGCGCTCTTTGTCGATCTCGACCCGGAGCAGGTGGACGTGAACGTCCATCCCGCCAAGGCCGAGGTCCGCTTCCGCGATCCCGGCCTCGTGCGTGGCCTCGTGGTCGGTGGTCTGCGGCAGGCGCTTGCCGGCGCCGGCCACCGGGCGAGCAGCACCGTCGGCGGCGCCATGCTCGGCACCTTCCGCCCCGAAACCTTCCGCCCCGACACCGCGCCGGACGCTCGGCCCGCGCCCTTCCCGGCCCCGCGCGGCGTCTGGCCCACCCGGCCGGTCACCGGCTTCGCCGAGCCGCTCGGCACCGACGGCTGGTCGGCAAGGGTCGAGCCGGCCTCCCCGGAGCCCGACCCCGAGGCGGAGGAACTGCCGCTCGGCGTGGCCCGCGCCCATGTCCACGAGACCTACATCGTGGCGCAGACCCGCGACGGCATGGTGATCGTCGACGCGCACGCCGCCCACGAACGGCTGACCTACGAGAAGCTGAAGGCCGCCCGCGCCGCGAACGGGGTCGCGGGCCAGATGCTGCTGATCCCCGAGATCGTCGAACTCGACGCCGGCTCGCGGGCACGCCTCATCGAGGCGCAGGCGGAACTCGACCGCCTCGGCCTCGCTTTCGAGCCGTTCGGCGGCAGCGCGCTCTGCGTCCGCGAGACCCCGGCGATTCTCGGAGAGGTGGATTGCCGCCGGCTGCTGCCCGACCTCGCCGACGCGCTCGATGCCGACGAGGGGCGGGGGCTCGAGGCGCGCATCGACGCGGTGCTCTCGCGCATGGCCTGCCACGGCTCGGTCCGCTCCGGACGGGCGCTGCGCGCGGAGGAAATGAACGCTCTGCTGCGCGCCATGGAAGCGACGCCGCTCTCCGGCCAGTGCAACCACGGCCGCCCGACCTATGTGGAGCTGAAGCTCCACGACATCGAGCGGCTGTTCGGTCGGCGATGACTGGGCGATGACGGGGACGATGATCGAGATCGGTGGCACCAGCCTCGACCCTGGCGATCCGCGCCTCTGGGCCGGCGCGGTGGCGTTGCTGTTGCTGTTCCTGCTCTGGCGCTCGGTGGCGCGCTCTTCCCGGGCGGTCGAGCCGCTGGCGCGCCACATCGCCGCCCTCGACGGCGCCGTGCGGGCGCTGAACGACGGCCAGCAGCAGCTTCACGGCGGCATCACCCACGTCTCCGAGGCGCAGGCGGCGGCGCAGGCACGCCTCGCCCAGTCGCTCGAGGCGCGGCTTGCCGACGTGACCCGCGCCATGGGGGACAGCCTCAATTCCAGCGCGATCCGCACCGCGCGCTCCCTCGGCGAGTTGCAGCAGCGGCTCGAGACGATCGACAGGGCCCAGACCAAGATCGAAAAGCTCTCGGGCGACGTACTCGGCTTGCAGGACATCCTCTCGAACAAGCAGACGCGCGGCGCGTTCGGCGAGATCCAGCTCCGCGAGATCGTGACGCGCGCGCTGCCGCCCGACGTCGTCACCTTCCAGGCGACGCTCTCGAACGGCACCCGGGCCGACTGCCTGATCCAGCTGCCGAACCCGCCCGGGCCGATCGTCATCGACGCGAAGTTTCCGCTCGAGCCTTACGAGGCGCTGCGCGCCGCCCGGGCGCCGGCGGAAGTCGTGACCGCCCAACGCCAGATGCGCGCGGCGGTCAGGGCGCACATGAAGGCGATCGCCGAGAAATACGTGATCGAAGGCGAGACCGCCGAGGGCGCGCTGATGTTCCTGCCCTCCGAAGCGGTCTACGCCGAGCTGCACGCCAGCTTTGGCGATCTGGTCCGCGAGGGCTTCGGCATGCGGGTCTGGATCGTCTCGCCGACCACCTGCATGGCAACGCTCCACACGCTGCGGGCCGTCCTGAAGGACGCCCGGCTTCGCGCCGAGGCCAACACCATCCGCCGGGAACTCGGGCTGCTCCACAAGGACGCCGAGCGCCTCGCGGCCCGTGTCGCGAACCTCGACCGCCACTTTGGTCAGGCCCAGAAGGACATCGAGGAAATCAAGATCTCCGCCGAGCGCACTCAGGTCCGCGCCCGTCGACTCGAAGCCATCGACTTCGCCGAGACGCCGCCCGAGCGCGCCGCCATCGTGGAGCTGCCGAGGAGCCGCGAGGGCTAGGATCCGGCCGCCGGGGGCCTCACACCGCCGGCGTCAGCTTCGGCCGCCGGCCGAAGACCGGCGCGGTCAGCACCGTCTGGGGTTTCTGCCCGCCCAACTCCAGCGTCCGGGCGCGCAGCACGTCCGTCGCCTCGGACGAACTCGCCGGCAGCGAATCGGGCTCGATCAGCTGCCCGATGTTGATCCGGTAGGGCTGCCGCGGCTTGTTCAGCACCTCGTGGAACAACGTGATGTCGCGCAGGGTCGGATGGATGCGGTCAAAGAGGTAGAACAGCGCCGAATTGCGCGCGGTGATGTGCAGCGGCACGACGGGCAGGTTGAACTTCCGCACCATCATCGCCCCCGACGCCATCCACGGCCGCTCGTGCAGCGACAGCCACCGCCGCTTGGCGAGCCGCCCGGACGGAAAGAGCACGGCGAGCCGCCCGTCGTCGAACGCTCGACGGGTGTAGTCCATCGTCTCGCGATTCTGCTTGTGCGTCCGCTTCTCCGGCCGCCACTCCACCGGGGCGATGACCTCGCCGAGCGATGGCAGCACCCGCACCGCATCTGCGTTGGCAAAGATGAAGAGATCCGGCCGCACCTTTGAAAGCACGCCATAGAGCACGATTCCGTCGGCGATCCCGGTCGGATGGTTGCAGACGATCATGGCCGGCCCGCTGCGCGGCACGTTCTCAAGGCCGCTGACCTCCACGTGATGCGCGATCATCTCATAGAGTGATTGCAGCGCCACATCACCGGGGAAGGATTCCAGCGCTTCGCCAATCTGGACGGTCCGATCGTACTGCAACAGACGATGAAGCACCCGCCGGGCCAACGCAACGCCGTGCCCTTCGCGCCGCAACCAGGGCGCCCGTTCCTCGATCAGCTGGTCGACGACCTCGCGCATAGCGCTTGATTTTTACTCCCGCGCGCGAGCGGTGACAAGACGACGGGATCACTTCTCTGCTGCACCGCGCAATAACCTGCCGACGATCTCGCCGGTGTCGCGCGACAGATCAGGCCGCGCCGCCAGCCGTTCGAGCTCGGCTTTCATCAGCGCCTGCCGCCCCGGATCGAACATCCGCCACGTCCCGAGCAGGCTTGCGAGGCGGGCCGTGGTCTGAGGGTTCAGCGAGTCGAGCCGGATCAGCCAGTCCACGACCAGCCGATATCCGCTCCCGTCGGCCCGGTGGAACCCGGCCGGGTTGCCCGAGGCGAACGCACCGATCAGCGAACGGAAGCGGTTGGGGTTCCTCCAGTCGAAATCCTCGCGCCGGCTCAGGGCTTCCACGGTCTCGACCGCCGTCTCGGGAGGCGTCAACGCCGCCTGAACGGTGAACCACTTGTCAATGACAAGGCGATCGTGCCGCCACTCGCTGTGGAACGCGGCCAGCTCCTTCTTGCCGAGGCCGCGGCTCACGAGAAGCGACAGCGCGGTCATCCGCTCGGTCATGTTGTCGGCGCTCGCGTATTGCGCCCGTGCCACCGATCCGGCCGGATCAAGAGCCGTCAGCGCCGCAAGGGCACGCCCCCGCAGCGCCCGCCGGCCGGCTGCGTCCGCGTCGGGTGTGTAGGGCCCCGGCACGACGTTTGAGTCGTAAAGCGCCCGCGCCCGGTCTCCAAGCGCGCGGGCCACCGCCGTCTCCAGCGCGCGCCGCCGGCGCCAGACCTCGAGCGGATCAGGCGCCCTGCCCACGGCAGCGATCTGCGCCATCACCTCGTCCTCGGAAGGCAGCGACAGCAGGAGCGCCCGGTACGCGGGATCGAGCGCGGGGTCGTCCGCCACGGCGACGAGCGCCGCGAGGTACGCCGGATCGGGTTCACCCTCGGGTCCCGTCAGCTCGGCGAGCGCAAAGCTCCGCCCGGCCTCCCAGCGGGTGAAGGAGTCGCTGTCATGCGCGAGCAGGAAGGCCCGATCGGCGGGCGTGATCTCGTGCTCGACGATCACCGGCGCCGAGAAACCGCGCAGCAGCGACAGGACCGGCCGCTCCGGCAGCTCCCAGCCAAAGGCGCGCTCGGCCTCGGAGAATTCGAGAAGCCCCGCTTCGAGCGTGCTGCCATCAGAGCCGAGCAGGCCGAAGGCGACAGGCAGGACCAGCGGCGCCTTCTCCGGCTGCCCCGGTGTCGGCGGTGTCGTCTGCGAGAGCCGGAGGGTGAACTTCCCGTCCGCCCAGTCGGTTTCCGCCTTCAGCCGTGGCGTGCCGGCCTGTGAATACCAGCGCGCGAACTGCGAGAGATCGCGGCCCGAGACGTTCTCGAACACCCGGAGCCAGTCCTCGATGGTGCAGGCCTGCCCGTCGTGGCGCTCGAAATAAAGGTCGAGCGCCTTGCGATAGACCTCCGGCCCCACCAGCCGGCGCAGCATTCCGATGACCTCGGCGCCCTTCTCGTAGACGGTCGCCGTATAGAAGTTGTTGATCTCGATATATTCCGTCGGCCGGACCGGATGCGCGAGCGGACCTGCGTCCTCGCGGAACTGCGTCGCGCGCAGGCGCAGCACGTCCTCGATCCGCTTCACCCCGGCGCTGCGCTCGTCCGCGGAAAACTGCTGGTCGCGAAAGACCGTCAGGCCCTCCTTCAGGCAGAGCTGGAACCAGTCGCGGCAGGTGATCCGGTTGCCCGTCCAGTTGTGGAAATACTCATGGGCAATGATCGTCTCGATGGACTTGTAGTCGGCATCCGTCGCCGTCTCCGGGCTCGCCAGAACGAAGCGCGAGTTGAAGATGTTGAGCCCCTTGTTCTCCATCGCCCCCATGTTGAAGTCGTCGACGGCGACGATCATGAAGCGGTCGAGATCGTACTCGCGCCCGTAGGTCTCTTCGTCCCAGCGCATGGAGCGCTTGAGCGCGTCCATGGCGTAGGCGCAGCGCGGCTCGTCGCCCGGACGCACCCAGATCTGCAACAGGACGTCGCGGCCCGAGGCGGTGGTGAAGTGATCCTCGACAGCGCGGAGATCGCCCGCGACCAGCGCGAAGAGGTATGACGGCTTGGCCCAGGGGTCCTGCCACTCGGCCCAGCCCTCGCCCGAGCCGACGAGATTGCCGTTCGAGAGCAGGACCGGCGCGCTGCCGTCGGCGGGGCCTTCGATGCGCACCCTGAAGGTCGTCATCACGTCGGGCCGGTCGGGCCAGAAGGTGATCTTGCGGAAGCCCTGCGCCTCGCACTGGGTGCAGTACATGCCCCGCGACATGTAGAGGCCTTCGAGCGCGGTGTTCGTCTCGGGCGAGATCTCGGTCTCGGCCTCCCAGACGAACGCCGACGGCACGTGCGCAGCGGCCACGGTCAGTCCCTCGCTGTCCTCCGTGAGGGCGTTCTGCGGCACCGGCACGCCGTCGATCGTCGCCGAGACGAGCGTCAGCCCGCGACCGTCCAGGCGCAGATCGGCGGCGCCCTCGTCGGCACGCGCCGGGTTGCGATAGAACCTGACGCGGGCATTGACCCGGGTCGCCGTCGGATGGAGCCGCAGGGTAAGCTCCACGGACTCCACGAGATAGTCCGGCAGGCGATAGTCTGCGAGGCGGATGGTGGGGGCGTGGGCGTCGGTGCGCATGGGATGGACTCCTGTGCGGGTTCTGCCGCGGCCGGACCATGCTACCAGCGCCGGGGAGTCGCAAGCCCGGCCGCGCGACACGCGGAGGCGTGGCCGACCAATGCCGCGGAATTGACTCGCCGACGCCCCTTTGCCACAAGGACGTTTTCCGCAGCGGGCGACCGCGTGGACCTCTCTTAGGCCTCTTCAGGAGAACCCTGCCGGTGATCCCTCCCGTTCTTCCGACCTACGCCCGTGCGCCGCTCGCCTTCGTATCCGGCGAAGGCCCTTGGCTCATCGAGGAGAGCGGTGAGCGATATCTCGACCTCGGCGCCGGCATCGCGGTCACGGCGCTCGGCCATGCCCATCCGGTGCTGGTGCAGGCGCTGAGCGAGCAGGCCTCGAAGCTCTGGCACACCTCGAACCTCTACCGCATCCCGAACCAGGAGGCGCTGGCGGAGAAGCTGGTGGCCGCGACCTTCGCGGATACGGTGTTCGTCACCAACTCGGGCACCGAGGCGATCGAGTGCGCGATCAAGATGGCGCGCAAGCATTTCGACTTCAACGGCCAGCCCGAGCGCAACCGGATCATCGCCTTCGAGGGCTCGTTCCATGGCCGGAGCTATGGGGCGATCTCGGCGGCGGGGTCGGACAAGATGGTGAAGGGCTTCGGCCCCGTGGTACCGGGCTTCGATCACCTGCCCTTCGGTGATCTCGACGCCGTGCGCGCCACGATCGGGCCGGAGACGGCGGCGGTGCTCGTCGAGCCGATCCAGGGCGAGGGCGGCATCCGGCCGCTGTCGGTCGAGGCGCTGCGCGAGCTGCGGGCGATCTGTGACGAGGCGGGGATCCTGCTCATCCTCGACGAGGTGCAGTGCGGCATGGGCCGGACCGGCAAGCTCTTCCACCACGAGTGGGCCGGGATCACGCCCGACATCATGACCGTGGCGAAGGGGATCGGCGGGGGCTTCCCGCTCGGTGCCTGCCTCGCCACGGCGCAGGCGGCGGACGGGATGGGCCTCGGGACGCATGGCTCGACCTATGGCGGCAACCCGCTCGCCTGTGCTGTCGGCTGCGCGGTCATGGACGTGGTGACGGCGCCGGGCTTTCTCGACCAGGTGAGCCGCGTCTCGGGCCGCTTCCGGCAGGGGCTCGAGGGGCTCGTGGCGGCGCACCCGGAGGTCTTCGAGGCGGTGCGCGGCGAGGGGCTGATGCTCGGGCTGAAGTGCCGCAAGCCAAACACCGACGTGGTGGCGGCGGGCTACAAGGCGAAGGTTCTGCTGGTGGGCGCGGCTGACAACGTGGTTCGGCTGCTGCCGCCCCTGAACCTCACCGATGCGGAGGTGGACGAGGGGCTGCGCCGGATCGACGCGGCGGCGACGGCAATCGAGGTGGCAGCAGCGTGAGGCACTTTCTCGATCTGCACACCACCGACGTCGCGGAGCTTCGCGGCATTCTCGATCAGGCCGTCGCCATGAAGACGGCCCGCGCCGGCTGGCCGAAGGGCCGGCGCGATGCGGAGCTGCCGCTCGACGGCCATGTGGTGGCGCTCGTCTTCGAGAAGCCCTCGACGCGGACGCGCGTGAGCTTCGACGTGGGCGCCCGGCAGCTCGGGGGCAGCACGCTGGTGCTCTCGGGAGGCGAGATGCAGCTCGGGCATGGCGAGACGATCGCCGACACCGCCCGGGTGCTGTCGCGGTTCGTCGATCTCATCATGATCCGCACGTTCGAGGAGGCGACCCTCACCGAGCTGGCCGAGAACGCGAGCGTTCCGGTGATCAACGGGCTGACCGACGCGAGCCATCCCTGCCAGATCATGGCCGACGTGATGACCTTCGAGGAGCATCGCGGACCGATCCGGGGCGCGAAGGTGGTCTGGTCGGGCGACGGCAACAACGTCTGCTCGTCGTTCCTGCACGCGGCCGGCCAGTTCGGCTTCGACTTCACCTTCACCGGGCCGGCATCGCTCGACCCCGCGCCGGGGCCGGTGGCGTTCGCGCGCTCGAAGGGGGTGAAGGTCGAGATCGAACGCGATCCCATGAAGGCCGTGGACGGCGCCGATCTCATCGTCACCGACACCTGGCTCTCGATGCACGACCCGCAGAGCGCCCGCGAGCGGCGTCACACCCTGCTCCGGCCGTATCAGGTGACGGCGAAGCTCATGGGGGCAGCGAAGCCCGACGTGCTCTTCATGCACTGCCTGCCGGCACACCGCTCCGAGGAGGTGACGAGCAGGGTGATGGACGGGCCGCATTCGGTGATCTTCGACGAGGCGGAGAACCGGCTGCACGTCCAGAAGGCGATCATGCGCTGGTGCCTCGAGGTGTGAGCGGAGCCGCTGCGCAAGGTGCGCGGGCGGGCTATGTTGTTGAACATCATTCGGTAGGTGATTGCGCGTCAAGCGACGCGCAATTCTGATTGCCAACGGGGAAGCAACCCGGGCGCCCAAATCCCCAGACCGTGACGTGAGACGGGTTTGGCGCGGACAAATCCGTCCGCGACTGCCCCTGTCGTGCCTGAGGCGCGCCCTCGACTCGTGCCTGAGGCATGCCCTCGACTTGTGCCTGAGGCACGCCCTCGACGTGACCGGCAGGCGCGATTCCGCACCCGCCGGGGCAGCCACGGCCGGATGGCGCCCTGCCGCAGAAACCTGCGCCCTTCCCGGGCCGAGGCAGTGCCTCGGCTCGTCGGCTCGCGCGAGCCTTTGGCCCGCGCTTCGGTCGGTGGCGAACGGGCCGGACAACACCCGTCGGCCGCGTGCAGGTCCGCGTTACTCCGCCGCTTCCACCCGGGAGGCGGGGACGTAGTTCAGGATCGGCGCCAGCCAGCGTTCGACGAGGCCGATGTCCATGCCCTTGCGGCGGGCGTAGTCCTCGACCTGATCGCGCTCCACCTGAGCGACGCCGAAGTAATAGCTCTCCGGGTGCGAGAGGTAGAGGCCCGAGACCGATGACGCCGGCCACATGGCGAAGCTCTCGGTCAGCTCGACCCCCGTCGCGGCGGTGGCGTCGAGCAGGCGGAAGAGCGTCGCCTTTTCGGTGTGGTCGGGCTGCGCCGGGTAGCCGGCGGCGGGACGGATGCCGTGATAGGGCTCGCTCACCAGCTCTTCCGCGGTGAAGTGCTCGTCCGGCGCATAGCCCCACAGTTCGCGGCGCACATGCTCGTGCATCCGCTCGGCGAAGGCCTCGGCGAAGCGGTCGGCGAGCGCCTTGACGAGGATCGCCGAATAGTCGTCGTTCGCCCGCTCGAACCGCTCGGCGATCGTCGCGTCCGCCATCCCGGCGGTGACGACGAAGGCGCCGAGGTAGTCCGGCGTCTCCGGGGCCACGAAGTCGGAAAGGGCGACGTTGGGATGGCCCACGCGCTTGGCGCGTTGCTGGCGCAGGGTGAAGAAGGTCGCGAGCTCCTCCGACCGATCCTCGCCGGTGAACAGGCGAATGTCGTCGCCCACCGCGTTCGCCGGCCAGAAGCCCACGACCGCGCGCGGCCGGAACCACTTCTCGGCGATGATCTTGCCAAGCATGTCCTGCGCGTCGGCCCAGAGCTGGCGCGCGGCGGCACCCTGCGCGGGATCATCGAGGATCGCCGGGTAGCGGCCCTTCATCTCCCATGTCTGGAAGAACGGCGTCCAGTCGATGTAGCCGCTCAGCTCCTCCAGGCTCCAGTTGTCGAACACCCGGGTGCCGAGGAACGACGGCTTCGGCGGCACGTAGCCCGCCCAGTCGATCGGGAACGGATTGGCGCGCACGGTCGCCAGCGGCACGCGCTTCTTCTCGCGCTCGGCGCGCTCGTGCGCCTCGGCGAGCTTGGCGTATTCCGCCTGCACGCCCGCGACGTAGGGCGCCTTCGCCTCCGGCGACAGAAGCTGGCCGACGACGCCGACGGCGCGGCTCGCGTCGTTCACATGCACCGCCTGCCCACGGGCGTAGCGCGGGTGGATCTTCACCGCGGTGTGCACCCGGCTGGTGGTGGCACCACCGATCAGCAACGGCACGGAGAAGCCCTCG
The DNA here is from genome assembly GCF_014201905.1 of Amaricoccus macauensis. Classification (GTDB taxonomy): domain Bacteria; phylum Pseudomonadota; class Alphaproteobacteria; order Rhodobacterales; family Rhodobacteraceae; genus Amaricoccus; species Amaricoccus macauensis. Next base: position 957,309 of record NZ_JACHFM010000001.1, read on the forward strand.
CGCTCCATCTCGGCGGCGACGTGGCTCATCTCTTCGAGCGAGGGCGTGATGAGACCGGAGAGGCCGATGATGTCGACGCCCTCGGCCTTCGCCGTCTCGAGGATCTTCGTCGCCGGCACCATGACGCCGAGGTCGATGATCTCGTAGTTGTTGCAGGCGAGCACGACGCCGACGATGTTCTTGCCGATGTCGTGGACGTCGCCCTTCACCGTCGCCATCAGGATCTTGCCGGCGCTCCGGAATCCGCCGCCACCCGAAGCGGCCTTCTCCTCTTCCATGAAGGGCAGGAGGTGCGCCACGGCCTGCTTCATGACGCGGGCGGACTTCACCACCTGCGGCAGGAACATCTTGCCGGATCCGAAGAGGTCGCCGACCACGTTCATGCCGGCCATCAGCGGGCCTTCGATGACGTGGAGCGGCCGCTCGGCGGCGAGGCGCGCGGCCTCGGTGTCCTCGTCGATGAACTCGGTGATGCCGTTCACCAGCGCGTGCTCGAGCCGCTTCTCGACCGGCCACTCGCGCCACGCCAGATCACGCTCCTTCGCCTCGCGGCCCGCGCCGCGATAGCGCTCGGCCAGCGCGAGCAGCCGCTCGGTCGAGTCCGGGCGGCGATTGAGCACCACGTCCTCGCAGGCCTCGCGCAGCTCTGGCTCGATCGAGTCGTAGACCGCGAGCTGCCCGGCGTTGACGATGCCCATGTCCATGCCGGCGGCGATGGCGTGGTAGAGGAAGACCGCGTGCATCGCCTCGCGCACCGGCTCGTTGCCGCGGAACGAGAACGACAGGTTCGAGACGCCGCCGGAGATGTGGACGTGCGGCAGCGTGGCGCGGATCTCGTGCGTCGCCTCGATGAAGTCGACGCCGTAGTTGTCGTGCTCCTCGATGCCGGTGGCGACCGCGAAGATGTTCGGGTCGAAGACGATGTCCTCGGGCGGGAAGCCCACCTCCTCGGTCAGGATGCGGTAGGCGCGGGTGCAGATTTCGACCTTGCGCTGCTTCGTGTCGGCCTGACCCTGCTCGTCGAAGGCCATGACGACGACCGCGGCGCCATAGGCGCGGCAGAGCCGGGCCTGGTGCAGGAACTGCTCCTCGCCCTCTTTCAGCGAGATCGAGTTGACGATCGGCTTGCCCTGCACGCACTTCAGGCCCGCCTCGATCACCTCCCACTTGGAGGAGTCGATCATCAGCGGCACCTTGGCGATGTCGGGCTCGGAGGCGACGAGGTTCAGGAACGAGGTCATGGCGGCGACGGAGTCGATCAGCCCCTCGTCCATGTTGACGTCGATGATCTGCGCGCCGTTCTCCACCTGATCGCGGGCGACGACGAGCGCGGCGGCGAAGTCGCCGGCAGTGATAAGCTTGCGGAACTTCGCGGAGCCGGTGACGTTCGTCCGCTCGCCGACGTTGACGAAGGGGATCTCCGGCGTGAGCGTGAAGGGCTCGAGGCCCGAGAGGCGCATCCGCGGCTCGATCTCCGGGATCGGCCGGGGCTTGTGCTTCGCGACGGCGGCGGCGATGGCGCGGATGTGCTCGGGCGTCGAGCCGCAGCAGCCGCCGACCACGTTGACGAGCCCCTCGCGGGCGAATTCCTCGACCTGCGCCGCCATGTACTCCGGGCTCTCGTCGTAGAGGCCGAAGGCGTTCGGCAGGCCGGCGTTCGGATAGGCGCAGATCAGCGTGTCGGAGACCTCGGAGAGCTCGGCGAGGTGCGGGCGCATGGCTTCCGCCCCGAGCGCGCAGTTGAGTCCGACGGTGATCGGCCGGGCATGTCGGACGGAGTACCAGAACGCCGTCGGGGTCTGGCCCGAGAGCGTGCGGCCCGAGAGGTCGGTGATGGTGCCGGAGATCATCACCGGCAGGCGCACGCCCTTCTCGGCGAACACCTCCTCGCAGGCGAAGATCGCCGACTTGGCGTTCAGCGTGTCGAAGATCGTCTCGATCAGGATGAGGTCGGCGCCGCCGTCGACGAGGCCGCGGATCTGCTCGGCGTAGGCAATGCGCAGGTCGTCAAAGCTGACTGCCCGGAACCCCGGGTCGTTCACGTCCGGCGAGATCGAGGCGGTGCGGTTCGTCGGCCCGAGGGCGCCGGCGACGAAGCGCGGCCTGCCGTCCTCGGCCGTCGCCCGGTCGAGCGCCTTGCGGACGAGGCGGGCACCGTGGAAGTTGAGGTCGTAGACCTTGTCCTCCATGCCGTAGTCGGCCTGGGCGATCGAGGTCGAGGAGAAGGTGTTCGTCTCGACGATGTCGGCGCCGGCCATGGCGTAGCGGTAGTGGATTTCCTCGATGGCCTCTGGCTGAGTCAGGATCAGGAGGTCGTTGTTGCCCTTCTGCGCATGACCGTGGCAGGCACAGGAGCCGTGCGCGGTGAAGTCGTCTTCCTCGAGCCCGAGCCCCTGGATCTGGGTACCCATGGCGCCGTCGAGGACAAGGATCCGCTCCCGCGCCGCCGCCCGCAGCGCCTCGCCTGCGTCGATCCTCGTCAGTTCAGACATACCCGTACCCTCGCGCCGTACCTGCGTTCCGCAGAGGGCCGTCATATAGCCCCTTCCCCGCCCGTGGGAAAGGCGGCCCGATTTCCGCGATTGCGAACCCTCTGCCCCTGCCCTATAGAGGCCAGACGACGGCCCTCGGGCACCCGTAGCTCAGCTGGATAGAGCGCTGCCCTCCGAAGGCAAAGCTAAGTCAAGCGGCTTTGTTGCGGGTGTTAAGAAAGTCGTGGAAAGCCAAGTAGTTGGCTGAAATCGACGGAAGCATGGAAACCGCTCTCTGGGTCGCGGAAGCACCACGGAAGCAAACTAAGGGAGGTTCTAGAGTACGAACGACGACAATCGGCACGGCCCTTGGTCGGAACGTTTGACGAAGTTCGATTGGTGGATTCGCGATTGACCCTGCTCGGTCTCGACCGCTACTTGAATATAGATGCACCCGTAGCTCAGCTGGATAGAGTGACGGCCTCCGAAGCCGTAGGTCACAGGTTCGAATCCTGTCGGGTGCGCCATTCCTTGTTAAGGGTTGGCTTCATGGGTTGAGCCTAGCTCCCCGGACAAAAGACAATCAGCTTCAGAACGTCCTTGCCGCAATTATCCGTAAGGCACAGGCGCTCCGGCTCGCTCAATGACGAGCGAGTCCATTTTTTGCGTCACAGCATAAATCATGCCGTTTGCACGGCTCCGACTGCCGTGCTGAGGCCTTCTTCGTTCAACGAGTACCGAGACAGGAGGTCAGCGTCGACCGACCTGGTGTGCGCTGCCGCCAACCCATTCACGGTTGCGTTTGGAAGCACTGCCGTTTCGGAAACAAGCAGGTAAGACCAAGGCTTTTCGACAACGCTTTCGCCGTGCGCGCGATTCGCAATGTGGCACCAGAGCGCGGCGGCATCAGCTTTCCTGACAACCAGCGGGTTCGTCATTTCCGATGCACGCTTCGTTTCGATGATCAGCTTGTCGGTGGCGGTCTCCACGACGAAGTCTGGCTGATATGGTGCATTATCTTCATCATAGATTTTGAACTGGTTCGGCCCCGGCTTCATCCAAAGCAGCACGGAAGGGTCCTGCTCCAGGATGGTCGCCATCCGCCGCTCCGGGTCGGAATCGAACTTGGCCATATTGTAGCACGACTTCTCGAAGCCCACGAAAATGAAGCGCTTCATGTCGCTGAGGCGTTCGGGCGGGTTGCGATAGTCGCGCATCGCATCCTTTCCGCTACCATCGAACGTCTGTGGCTTGAGTTGATCGAAGGCTGACACCCGCGTGACGCGGTAGTTGGTCTGCTCGCGCCACATGTGGTGCTTCATCTGGACGACGAGAGCCTCCGCGATCTGCCGCGCATGGCCCTGAAGAATTGAGCGGACCTGCTCGTCGTCCGTATGCTTCGCGCGGAAATGCGCGACCACCTGGCCCGCCAAGTCGTAGAGAATATCGGCATGGGCGTCGTAATCGATCTCTGGCACATCGATCAGCTTGGCGACGATGTAATCCTCAAGCCGCGATGGCGTTTCGCCCCCGGCATCGCCGGAAATGACGGTACGCTCCTCCGTTCGGAGAATCTGGATCAATAGCTCGCGGGAGAGAGGCTGATAGTTCCACGACTTCAGATCGACGTCGAAGCGTCGGAAGCCGAAGGAAACATGCTGCTCGGGCGTGATTGTCAGCATGGGTATTGCGATTGTTCGCTGCACGAACTGCTTGCAGACTTCCGCCGCAACCGCGTTTGCCTGTTCTGCCGTCACCGTCGACAGCAGCCCATCTTCGAACTTCTGCGCAGCCATCGCCGCCTCGGCGATCCGCCGGACGACTTTCGGGTCTTCCAGGTCCTTGATTGAAGCAACCTGCTTGCTGATCTGCGGTAGAACGACATTCAGGACCGTCCTGGCGATGCCGATCTCCTCAGGCTTGGAATATTTGAATGGTGGCGCCGTGGGCGTTTGAAGTTTCGGCTGGATAGCCGCCACTCCGTCCGTGACGGCGGACACAGCAGGCGCGGACGTTGCAGCCAGCGCGCCTGCCTCCGCCTGCAAGACCATTTGTTCGACTAGGGATGGAGCAGTGACCATCACAGGCTTCGACGCAGGAACATCGCCGCCTTCGCCAATGGTCACCGTCTTCAGCTTGCGCGTGACGCCGTTCTCTTCTTTCGCCTTCTCGATCAGTTCGTTGAACCGCTCATGGGCAATGACGGTGAGGGTATCGACAACCTCGACACCTGTGCGTTTGCCATAGGGCAACCGCAGGCCGCGCCCGAGAGTCTGCTCCGTCAGGATTTCGGAGGCCGAGGCCCGCAGCGGCACGATGGTGAAGAGGTTGGTGACGTCCCACCCCTCTTTCAGCTTGTTGACGTGGATGACGATGTCCGTGTCGCCGCTCTTCTCGATGTTTAGAAGGCGTTGCGCGTTCTCGTCGCTTTCCTCGCCGGTCAGCTTGGAGTGGATCTCGATCACGCGCCCTTTGTAGCGCCCGTCGAAGAACTGGTCGGACTGGACGAACTCGTTGACCTGCCGTGCATGGGTCGTGTCCTGGGTGACGACCAGCATAAACGGCCGCACCACAGGGGCCTGATGCTGCAAGGCATAGGTCTCCAGCGCGACCCGAACGTGCTCGTGGTAGTTTACGCCGTCTTCGAGTTTGATCCGCTCCAGCGTCGGCTCATCGACCGATTTCGGATTGAAGTTGGCGCGGGTGCCGACGGCCGGCTCCTTGACGTAGCCGTCCTCCATCGCGTCCGGCAGATCATAACGATACACAACATTCTTGAACTCGGCGGACTTTGCCCCGACGCTTTTCGGGGTGGCCGTCACCTCCAGGCCAAGGATCGGCTTCAGTTCGGCGATGGCCTTGGCGCCAGCAGACGCGCGGTAGCGGTGCGCCTCGTCCATCAGCAACACAAGGTCATCAAGCCCGGACAGATAGGCAAAATAACTGTCCCCGATATATTCCTGAAGGCGTTTGATGCGTGGCGATTTTCCGCCGCGCACCTCGGAGTTGATCTTCGAGATGTTGAAGATGTTGATGATCACGCCCTCGCGGCCGAACAGGTCGGTGCCGCGAACGCCGCGCCCTTCCTCGTAGTTTTCGGCGTTGACGATCAGCGGCGCCTGATGCGCAAAGGCCTCGATCCCCCGGAACACGTATTTTGGGCTGGTTGGTTGAAAATCGGCCAGCAGTTTCTCGTAGATCGTCAGGTTCGGGGCCAGAACGAAGAAGTTCCGGCTTTTCCCGATCATGTAGAGGTAGCTGATGAACGCCCCCATCAGCCGCGTCTTCCCGACACCCGTGGCAAGCGCGAAGCAGATCGAGGGAAAATCGCGCTCGAATTCCTCGAACCGCGCATCAGGCATCGGGCCATAGACCGCGCGCACGGCATCGCGCGCCGCCTCGACATCGGTGTCCTTTGACGGGGCGATCAGATCGACGATATCGTCAAGCCGCCGTAAGGCTTCGGCCTGCGGCTTGCGAAGTGACAGGCGTTGGGTGATCTGAACAACGGCGCGCTTGGGGTCGACGGTCTGCATCCTCAACCCTCCGTCTTATCGGCGAATAAGTCGCCGGTGGCCGTATCCGCCTTGCCGCCCCGCTTCGGGGCAAGGGCCACATCTTCCTCATCCTCCTCCTGCATCATCGGCAGGGACTCGATCTTCAGCGAGTAATCGTCCTTGCCCCATTCGCAGCGGTCCAGAACGGCACCGGGGATCTTCCGGATCGTGAGGTTAGTGAAGGCGCGCGCGCCTTGCTCCTCGAAGGCCTTGCAGCAGATCAGCAGGCTGCGGTGTTCGCCCACCTCGTCGGAGAGGGCGCGCAACTGCTCGCCGGTCAGGCTGTTGGTGGTGACATAGATGTAGGACGTCTCGGAACTGTGGCCGTGCATCCAGAAATGCTCGGTCGAGGGCGCGTAGGTATAGTTGAAATGCTTGCACATCGCCTCGGCCAGCATGGCCGGATTATATTCTGTGCGGATGACCCAGTTGCCCCAGGCGTCTTTTTCCATAAGGGACGGGGCGAGGCGCGCGAAGCGGTAGCCGCCGCCGCCTTTCCAACTCATTGCGTCGGTCACGCCGCCTCTGTCGGTTCCATCAATGACGCTACGCAATCGTGGCACGATGTGGGTCTTCGCATGGTCACCAAGTTCTACCATGATCCATCGGCGTCCCATTTTATGTGCCACTGCTCCAGTGGTGCCCGACCCACCAAATGAATCGAGAACTAAGTCACCGATATTTGATGACAGCTCGATGCACCGCTTAATGAGCGCTTCTGGTTTCTTACCTTTCGGAAACTCAACGCCACCTTCGTTGTGCAAATTATTAGATAGAATATCGTCCCATATTGAAGTGAGCGGCTCGCCGGACACCCATTCCCCATCAACCAATTTCAACTTGTCTCGATAGAACAACAGGCGTTGACCACCAAGAAAATACATGTCTGACAGACCTTCGCCTCTCTCAAGCTTATAGACTGTAGAAGGATCCGCACGTGACACATCGATCATTTCTCGCGCTGCAGAACTCACGGAGTTGTAGTCAGGACGGGCAGGCTGAATGACAGCATCTGCATGCTGATGAACGAAATCAGTAATTTTCTGCTCAAACTCGTCCCCAAGCTCCTTTTTGAGGCCGCGCTCAGGGAGGCCAAGCCATTCAGAGAACGCCTTCATCAATGTCGTGAAGCGCCAAGTCATGTGACCTGCATTGCGATTTACAATAAATTTGCTGTACCTAGCATCACGACCGCCTGATCTTTCTACGAATATTCTATTAGGCTTCCATGCCGACTTGTTCTTTGCATAGATCAATACGAAATTAGAAGTGCTCACAACGCCTGGGTTGATCGACTTATGGCCGGTGGCCGAGCCCTGCTTGAAGGTAACGATCGAGATCCTATTTACTCTCCCGAAAATCTGATCCGCCATCACTGTTAAATAGGCAAGCTCATTGTCGTCTATGTGTATGTAGATTGATCCATCGTCGCTCAGGAGATTACTTAGGATTTCCAAGCGCTCTCTCATCAAGGAAAGCCAAAGGGAGTGCTCAAGGCCATCGTCGTAATTCGGCAATGCCTGTTGAGTGTTGAATGGCGGATCAATATAAACGCACTTCACCTTCCCACGCACCGTCGGGTCTGTCTCCAACGCCTTCAACGCCAGCAGGTTGTCACCATGGATCAGCAGATTGTCGAAGATGTCGCCTTCGCGGCGCGCCTTGGCGTGATAGGATAGTTCGGGCTCTTCGATCAGGATGCGCGGTTCAAGCCGGGGCCGGATGTCCTTGCCAATCCAGGTGAGTTCGAGCTTGGTTTTGGCGGCCATCAGACAAGGCTCCATCTTATTGTAAACAATGTGGTCAGCGTCGGAGTCAGGTTCAACTGATCGGCGATCGCATCAAGCATACGTTCCCGCTCATCGTCGATTTCGCGCAGGCGGGCGTAAAGCTGGTGTTGCAGGTCATCCACCTGCCGCTGAAGCTGCTTTGCGTCGCGCTGAAGCTCCAGCTTGGCCTCCAGGTTCGGGGTTGCCCGTGCCAGCTTCTTCTTTTCATTCGCTTCCTTGCCTAGCGCCTTGATCTGCTGATCGAACAAGACTTTGGCATCATCGCGCCAGGCATCGAGCCGCTCTTCCTCTTCGTTCAGAAACTCGCCCAGCCGCTCCTGAGCGCGCCCGACCACTGAGGTCTGCCGGGCCTCCATGACGCCTGATAGGTGATTGTCAGGCATTGTTCCCGTGGCCGCGCCGGTCTCGTGCCCGGGGACCTGCAAAAGGCGCTCAACCGTTTCCGAGTGAACCTCCCGGCCGTCATCGGTGAAGGCGGCACAGACGACCTCATCATAGGTTTTCGCTGGCGTATGCAGCGTCAGGCGCGAGACCCGCATCCAGCCCGACTGTCCTCGCAGTTCCGCTACGTCGGACAGATTTCCCGGGTAGGCCGCATAATCGAATTCCAGCGACGCAGGGTCGAGGGGGCGATCCTTGGCCTGCGCGATCAGCCGGTCGGCAAGACCGCCGTCAGCTAGCCGGAAAAACCGCCAGCCGCGTTCGTCGGCCTCGGGCCACTCGGTGGACCAGGTCTCGCCCCCATAATCAAAGCGCTGCGCGTGATCGTCGTGGAAGCGAGCGTCGGGCAATTCGGCCCTCGCAAGCCCGAGAAGCGCCCGTTTGAAATCACCAATGGCGGACACGACGGCCTCGCGCCGCCCAAGCAAGCGCTCGATCACCCGGTCATCCATCTCGGCCAGCAGCTTGTTGCGAGCGTCCTTCTTGGCTTCGTCGATCTCGACGCTGAACTCGGACTGTAGGCGGTCGAAAGCGGCGTTAATCTCATCATTGGTCCGGCAAGACTGCACGATATCCAGAATCCGCCGCTCAATGTCGACGCCGGACTCGATGGCGCCAAGGACTTCGTCAGAGGATCCGAAGACCCCGTCGAACAGTTTGAACTTCTGTTCCAGGAGTTGGTGGATACGGGCCTCGGCGTGGTTCTTGCGGTTGAGGAAGTTGATGACGGTGACGTCGATCTTCTGCCCGTAGCGATGGCAGCGGCCGATGCGTTGCTCCACCCGCTGGGGGTTCCAGGGCAGGTCATAGTTGATCAGCAGAGAGCAGAATTGAAGGTTGATGCCCTCGGCGCCGGACTCGGTGGCGATCAGGATGGTCCGGTCGTTCCGGAAGGCATCGACGATGGCGGCCTTCATGTCGGCGGTCTTGGAGCCGGATACGGCTTCGGTGCCGCGGTGCTTGTTTATCCACGCCTTGTAGATCGCGTTGCTGTCTTTGTCGGAATTGGAGCCGTTCAAGACGACCGTCTGGCCCGGGAAGCCGTTGGTTTCGAGCAAGTCGCGTAGATAGGACTGTGTGCGAACGGATTCGGTGAAGATCACCGCCTTACGTTGCCCGCCCTTGCCAACGATTTCAGTAAGGACGTGCGGCAGGCACTCAAGCAACGCGCGGCCCTTCGCATTGTCTGCGATGGAGATGGCCAGGTCGCGATAGCGGGTGAGTTCGTCGATTTCCGCCTGAAGCTGCTTCGGGTCTATGCGCTCAATGGCATCGTCCTCATGGTCTTCAACCGCGTCCGCTTCGGCGCCGCCTCCGGCGTCTCGCCAGTCTTCAGCTTCCTCGGCAAAGCCATCAATATCCTCGAGGGTTTCGTCGTCGACGATGAGCTTCCCTTGAAGCCGCTTCACCATCTTGTCGAGAGTCTGAGCCACGGCGAAAGACGACGATCCAAGGATCTTCCGCAGCATCAGCGTGACGAGGTGGCGCCCGTTCTGACCAAGGGCAATCGTGTCGGTCCTTTGCAGGTAGGCCGACATGAGGTCATACAGGTCCGTCTCGAGCTGGGCTGGTGTGAAGTCGAAGGTTTTGGCCAGGCGGTTCGTGTAGTTGATCAGTCCGGCCTTCTGGACCTGTCGGCGCAGCGTTCGCTTGCAAATCGGTTCAAGACGCCGCGCCAGCAGCGCCTGCGATGCCACTTCCTCCCGCCCACCGAACTCGGCGCGGAACGCTTGCTCAGACCCGAAATAGGAGTCGTCGATCACGCTGATCAGCCCGAACAGCTCCATCAAGTTGTTCTGGAGGGGCGTAGCGGTGAGCAGAAGTTTCTGACGACCATGCAATGCATCGCGCAGCACAGCGGCGCGAGACGTGTCGGCGGCCCGGTAGACGTTCCTGAGTTTGTGAGCTTCGTCGAAAACGACCAGATGCCAAGGCACCATTCGGATGGCGTCTGCCATCCGTGCGGCAAATTCGTACGAAACGATCACGATTCCTTCGGCTCGCCCGATTGGGCTAGGGCGTCCGCTGGACGTGATCTCCTTCAGGCGCTTGGCATCCAGTATCTCTGACGGCAGAGAGAACTTCTCTAGGAGCTCGGTCGCCCACTGCTTACGCAAGGATGCGGGGACGACGAGCAGCAGGTTTCGCTGCCGGCTCCACCAGTACTGGCTGAGCACAAGCGCCGCCTCGATTGTCTTTCCAAGCCCGACCTCATCCGCCAGTAGCACCCCCTTCGACAGCGGCGACCGTAGCGCGAACATAGCCGCATCGACCTGATGGGGGTTGAGATCAACGCGGGCCGACGACAGAGACTGCGTAAGCGCATCACCGTCTTCGAAGCCTTCCCTGGTCAGGAAGTTAGCGAAATATTTCGCCTGATGTTGACTGAAGCCCCGTCTCACTGCCCCTAGTTCTCCTGCTTCTCGCTCTTTGTATTTTCTAAATCTTTTCCAGACCGAAGAGCATGTTCGGTGAGGCGCTCATATTCTTCAATCGCAACGACCACGACCACCCCCCTGCCATGCTTCTCGATCACGACCGGCTCGGCGCGGGCAGTGTCAATCAGCAGGCCAAAGGCATTTTTGGCCGCCCTAGCGGACATAGTTCGCATGGTAGCATCCCTTTGTGGGCATTAGAGCCACTATAGGCGATTGTGAGATTGAAGTGAACGCCGAAGTGTGGTGGGAGAGGTGATCTCTGCGTAACTGCCAAACAGACCATCAATCTTCGGCAGGGCAGCACCTATGACTTGCTCATCGACCGAGCCAAGCTCAACAGTCGGCGACACGCCGGATTATCGTTCTGGGCGGACCAGACCATGCTGAACGGCAAAACCTCATCCGCAAGTTCCCGATAGGTGATCCCCGGAAACCTCGCGACAGTCGTCGCTTCGCTCGTCAGAGTGAGGCCGCGCCCGAGAGCGACAAGCGATAGAATATTGTCGCGACCGACCTGCTGAGAGCGAATATCGAGGTGGCGACCGAGTCCGGCAAGGTGGGCCACCAGATAATCATGAATCTCCTGCCCCGGCGCAACATCGCTTACGATGAACCGCTCGGATGCCAGATCGGCCCAGTCAAGTTCTGGCTTGTCCGCCAAGGGGTGATTATCCGGCAGTACCACGAAAACCTTTTCGCACCACATATGCTCCGCCTCACAGCCATCCCAGGCCCCCGTTCCGGTTATGAACGCAACATCCAGACAAAGTTTACGGACCGCAGCGACGTGCTCAGGGGGATTGCCGTCAAGGATGTCGACCTGCACCTTCGGGTGACGCTCCCCGAAATTACGCAGCAGATCGAACAAAAATCCTGAAGCGAGGGACGAGAATATCCCGACTGTTATATGGCCTTGCTCCGCCCGTCCGACCGTTGCAACCTTGGCCACCCCGATGTCGATCTGGCGAAGAGCATGGCGGGCGTTGCGCAGGAATTCCCGCCCGGCGACGGTCAATCGCACACCGCCGGCATGGCGTATGAAAAGCGACGCCCCCAGCTCATCTTCGAGATCACGGACCCTCCGGCTGATCGAAGACTCCTGGATGGCAAGCGCCGCAGCGGCCTTGCGGAAGCTCCCATAGTCGACAGCCGCAACAAAATATCGCAACTGGTGCAGCCGGACTGCGGACTTGCTGCCATTCCCCGCAACAATGTTCGTGAGGGCATCATCAGGTGATGGCCGATTGTTCCGGGTCGCAGGCATGGTGCATCACCCTGACCCGTGTTCGGTTTCTGACGAACACCCCGCCATCATCGGCACAAAAAGCGGCCTGCGCGCTTCACCCTCGATGCACGCGCCACGATGCTTGAATCTGCGCGCGCTCATCGCCACTCCGCAAAATATCAAACTTAACGACGTTCAGTTACCGGGATGCTGCTTCTTGACATCCGCCCCGTCAACGAAAAAAGTAAATGACGTTTAGTTTTCACGACCAATTGAAACAGGATGCCCATGCCCCGCCCTCGGAAGGAGCAAGAACTTGATATTGCTCGTCGCGCGGTCGACGAAACCATCGGGCTGCTCGCTGAGCGCGGCGACCTCGACGTACCGCTGACCGCGGTAGCGCATGCCATAGGCTGCACAGCGCCAGCGCTTTATGGCTATTTTCGCAATAAGAGCGCCTTGCTGCGCGCCGTTCGGGATGAGGGCTTCAACCGGCTCTACAGAGAAAAGCTGGCCGTCTTCGAGCAGATGCGCGGTGACCCGTTCGGCTATTTGCGGGATGGCAGCTATGCCTATGTCCGCTTTGCCCTAGAAAACCCCACTCTATACCGGCTGATGTTTACGCCGCCGCCGAGGCTCGGGGTTAGTGACGACCCATGGTCGAGCGAAGCCGGAAGTCAGCTATTGAATCTGTTGCTGACGGGACTTCGTTGTTCTCAGGGCAAAGGTTTTTTGCCGGGCATCGACCTTAACCGCTACAGCTTCATGTTCTGGTCAACGGTACACGGCGCGGTGAGCCTCACCCTTCAGAACCGGGGAATGGATCCGTCTGCCAAATGGGACACGGCGCGAGAGGCCGTCGACACGCTCATGGAGATTATCGCGGCGACTTGTCCTGATAGGCCCTCCGCATCATGAGCGGGCTCTTCTGGCACTGGCAAAGCCGCGATCCGAGGCGATGAACCGCTCCAGCATCGGCACGATCAGCCTGACGGGATCGGTGGCGGGCTGCCCAGATTCTCGGGCCAGCACCTCGGCATAGGTAACAAGATCACGGTGCAACGGACCCGGCAGTTCCAGCGAGACTTTCACGGGCTTGTCCTCAATGATGGGTCCAAGTTTCAGCTTTGCCATGGTCAGTTCCTGTAGGGTTCGAGCACAAGATCGCGGGTGACGATGACCCTGACCGGGAAGCCCGGCCGGATGGTCAGTGTCGGGGCAACCTGCAACTGACGCTGGACGATCTGCTGCCCGGCCTGGTTGATCGTGTCTTGCGCCCCGTCGCGGATGGCGCGGATCAGCCGGTCGTCGTCATCGGCCGCCAGCTCCGTGCCAATGCCGAGCAGCGTGGACAGCCCAGCCGCCTTCATCAAATCCCACCAGTGATAATCGACGCCATCCTCAAGCCCGGCATAGCCGGAAGCGTCTGCGCCCGGTTGACGCTCCAGCACGATGGAGCGGCCATTAGGCAGGATCAGACGATTCCAGACGAGGAGTACACGGTGCTGGCCGAAGGTCACGCGGGCATCGTACTGGCCGATGATCCGCGTTCCCTGCGGGATCAAGAGCAGCGCGCCGGTCGGGCTGTCATAGACGTTTTCCGTTACCTGCGCGGTGATCTGGCCGGGCAGATCGGAGCGGATGCCGGTAATCATCGCCGCCGGGATCACAGCTCCGGCCTGAAGAATGTAGGGCGATGCGGGTGCCGTGATGCGATCCATGGCAACGGTCTGGCGGTCCACCGGACCATTGAGGAAAGCCGTATGCCGGTCCTGTGCCGCAGGCTGACCGCCAAGATCAAGGCCTGCGAGGCCAGGCATTGCGGAACTGGGTGCCCCTGCCGTTCTCTGCCCTGACTGGAAGAAGACCGTGCTCAGCCGCGCGGCTTCCTCTTCAGCGAGACGCCGTTCTTCAGCAGGGTCGCGCGCGGGCGTTGCCATAGCCGGCGGTGCGACGGGCTGCCCCCTGTTCTGGGCATCGAGGATCGGGCCGCCAAGATCACCGGGCAATGCCGGCCCCAGGACCGGGCCAGTGTAATCGCGCGGCAGGCCGGACAGGCCATCGGCCGTGGGGCGGTTCTCGGTCGAATAGAGTTCTTCGCCACCACCGCTCAGATCACGGGTCTGGAGTGCATAGATCAGCGCCCCACCGATCCCTAGCAACGCGACGGCTGCGACACCGGCGAGCATCTTGCGCGACAGGCGGGTGACACGCGGTGTCTCGGCGCGCAGGCGCATCGGCGCGGCATTCGTGGTGGTCTCCTCGCTCATGACGGCGACTCCCCGGTGTTCGCGGGCTGGGCCGCCTGTCTTTGTTCGATACGAACGATCCTGACGGTCTGCTGGCGATTGCCGCTGCCTAGGCGCAGCTCGGCGGCACCGAACAGGCGATCGACGATCAGGATATTCTGGTGAATGCGCGAATTGACGATCTGCGGCTCGCCATCGGATCCCAGAACAAAGATCGGCGGCATCTCCCCCTGCACGATGCCGCGCGGGAAGACGACATAGACCCGGCGGCCATCGTCGAAGACGGAGATCGGCCGCCACGGCGGGCTGTCGCCGGTGAGGCCGTAGCGGTAGTTGCGCGCGGCTTCGGCCGGGATAATCGGTGCTGCCGGAACGGTTTGACGCTGGCCGGCGGGCTGCGCCGGATAGGCCCAGGCAACGGACGGCATATAGAGCGCTTCGCGGGCGCGCAGTTCGATCATGTACGTGCGCCGGTCGGTGGTGACGACGAGATTGGTCGAGATGTCCGGTCGCGATGGTTTGACGAGGATGTGGATGCGACGGGTCGCCCCGGACCCGCTTTCGGTATCGCCAATGATCCAGCGAGCGGTGTCACCTGCCGCGATCGGTCCCGCGCCAGTCAGGCTCTCGCCTGGCTCCAGCGCGATATTGGTGACCTGTCCCGGCGCGGCATAGACCTGATAAAGTGCGCCTTCCGACCAGGGGTAGATCTGGATGGCGTTGTAGTAGCCTTCGCGACGCGGCTCGACGCGAGCGGCGGCATTCGCGTTTTCGACGCGGCCTGCCGGCGTACCTGCTGCGGTCCCGCCTCGGGCGACAGTCCAGGCCGGCGGCGTGTGCAATGGCAGGGGCCGGTCATCGGTGGCGGCAGTCTGCACCACGGGCAAGGCTGGCACATCGGCATCATAGCTGAATTGCGGCGTCCGGTTGGTGGCGCAGCCCGCAAGCATGGTGGCCGAGAGCAGCAAAGCCGCGAAAGCGGGTTGACGGAAAACCGGGAAACCGGAATTGCAGGAATGTGCAATGGTCATTGGCTCATCTCCCGCGACCATGAGATTGCATTGACGTAGATACCGAGCGGATTGACGCGCAGACGCGCAGCATCGCGCGGGGGCTGGATCACGATGGTCAGGATCGCGGTCCAGCGCTCGGTCGTGGAAAGCTGCCCGTTCTCGTAGTGGCGCTCGGTCCAGGCAACGCGGAAACTGTCGTTCGAGGCGCGGATGACGCTGGAGACTTCGACCGCTACAGCCACGCGGCCGACTTTTGTGAACGGGTCGTTGGCGCGGGCATAGTCGTTGAGCGCGGCGGCGCCCCGGTCCGTGGTGAACTCATAAGCGCGCAGCCAGTTCTGACGCACGATGATCGCGTCGGCCGGGATCGAGCGCGTCTGCTCGATGAAGCGGCCCAGATGGAAAGCGACCTGCGGATCGGTCGGGCGATAATCGGCTGTCGCGGCAGCAACGGTCTGCGCCTGGCCAAGATTGTCCACCTGCACCACCCAGGGCACAACCGTCCCGCGTGCCGATTGCAGGACAAGCGCGGAGGCAAAGCCTGCAGAGAGGATCAACGAGCCGAAGGCCATAAGTCGCCAGTTTTTCGCCTGTACGCGCGCCGAGCCGATGCGATCGTCCCAGACCTGCGCGGCCTTCTGGTAAGGCGTCTCGGGTTCGGGCGATTTGCCGTAGTGGGTCGATGGGCGTCTGAAGATGTTCATGAGCGGTCGCTTTCGGACATGTTGACGGAAGAGCCGCCGCCGTGGCTGTCGCCGGAGCGGACAGCATGGGCGGCCATGGTGGTGCCGTGATTGAGGGCCTGACGGCGGTGCATCTGCTGCGCCCATGCAGGCGGACCGCCTGCCGGAGCGGCAGGCGCAGCGGAAGCGGCGGCACTTGCGCCGCCAATACTTCCCTGCGTGGACGACCCTCCGGTGACGCCGAGCCCGGCGCGCGCGCCATCGGAGAAGCTGGTTTTGACGCTTCCCACTGCTTTCGAGGCGGCCCGCTTCAGCGGCGACACGGCAGCGGACCCTGCGGCACGAGCGACACCGCCCAGACCCGAAGCGACACCGGCCGCGCCGGACTGGCCAAGGGAACCGACACTATAGGCAGCGCTCGCAGCACCTGCAGCCGCAGCACCGCCACGGACGGCAGCAGCTCCACCCGAGAGCGCCGCAACTCCCCCCTTCGCGGCCATGCCTGCGGCAGCGCCGCCGGCGAGCACCATGCCGCCAGCGGCAAGGCCGGTTCCAACGGCAGCACCTGCACCAAGCTGTGGGCCGCCGGATACGAGACCTGACGCGATGCCGGGACCGAAGATACCGAGGCCGAGAAGGGAAAGTGCGGCCAACACGATCGCCATTGCGTCGTCGATGGTCGGCGTCGCGCCGCCAAAACCTGCCGTAAACTGCGAAAACAGCGTCGAGCCGATGCCGATGATGACAGCGAGTACCAGAACCTTGATGCCGGAGGAGACGACGTTGCCCAGCACGCGCTCGGCCATGAAGGCAGTCTTGCCGAAGAGGCCGAAGGGGATGAGGACGAAGCCCGCAAGCGTAGTCAGCTTGAACTCGATCAGGGTGACGAAGAGCTGCACGGCAAGGATGAAGAAGGCGAGCAGCACGAGCACCCAGGCGAACATCAGACAGGCGATCTGGATGAAGTTCTCGAAGAAGGACCAGTAGCCCATCATGTCCGAGATGGATTCGAGCAGCGGACGACCGGCATCGAGACCGGTCTGCGCCACCTTGCCGGGCCGCAGGAGATCGGCGGCGGAAAAGCTGGTCCCCGACCCCTTCAGGCCGAGACCGGCGAAGCTGTCGAAGATGATCTGCGCGAGATTGTTCCAGTTGCCGATCAGATAGGCGAAGACGCCGACGAACAGCGTCTTCTTGACCAGCCGGGCGATAATGTCGTCATCGCCGCCCCAGGACCAGAAGAGAGCGGCCAGCGTCACGTCGATAACGATCAGGGTGGTGGCGATGAACGCGACCTCGCCGCCAAGCAGGCCGAAACCGCTGTCGATATAGCTGGTGAATACGCCCAGGAAATTGTCGATGACGCCGGTGCCGCCCATGGTTCATTGTCCCCCGTTCTGATGCGGGGCGGCGGGCGCCGGCGTCCGGCCGAGGAACCGATCGCGGTTCTCGGCCCAGATGGCGAGGCAAGCGGGATCGTTCACGGCAGCCTCACCAAGCTGCTGGCAGCGGCGCAGGCTCTGGCGCAGCGGATCAACAGAAGGTTGAAGCGCGGGAGCTGGACGGGTTTGCGCCGGTTCGTCCTCGCGGGTCATCTCGATCACCGTGGCGGTAATCGCAATGGCGACGAATATGATTGCCCCGATCCGGGCCAGCAGCTTGCCATCCATGGCGCGCCCTCCTGTCCGGTCAGTTGTTGCCGTTGCCGAACATCCGGGCATTGCCGGGCTGGTAGCCCGATCCCGGTGTCAGAAAGCGTTCGCGCTGGATGCGGCCCTGTTCAGCGGCGGTCGCACGTTCAGCCTCGATCAGAGCTTCGGAGCGGCCATTGGCCGACATCAGCGCGATCAGGTCGGAAAGCTGCTGTGATTGCAGGGCCAGAAGCTGATTACCCGCTTGCGTGGCCTGCAAGGCGCCGGTGGCATTCTGGCTCTGGCCAACCAGAGCGGACATCTCCGTGCGGTTGGTGTCGATATTGTCGACAACACCGGCTTGCACGCGCATGGCGTCCTGCAAGCCACCGACCGTGTTCTGCCAGCGAGACCGCGCATCGGCGACGAGCTGGGCATCGGTCGCAGACAGGGAGATACTGCCGTATTTCTGCTGGAACGCCTGGTCGATGTTCTGGACATCGAAGGCGATGTTCTGCGCCTGACTCAGAAGCTGCTGCGTGCGCTGCACATTCTGCTGCAAGGTTTGGAGCGAGCTATACGGCAGGCTCGCCAGATTGCGGGCCTGATTGATGAGCATAGTCGCCTCATTTTGGAGACTCTGAATCTGGTTGTTGATCTGCTCCAACGTGCGCGCGGCCGTGAGGACGTTTTCGGCGTAATTAGAGGGATCGAAGACGATACGGCCAAAGCCGAATTGCGCATGGGCCGGACTCGCCAGCATCGGCGAAAGTGCGACGGGCACGGCGAGCGCGATAGCCAGTGCGGACGTACCGGCGAGACGGCGAACGGGAATACGGATCATGATTGGGTCTCCTCTTCATGGGGGTGGTCTGGTTGGGAATAAACTGGCGCGACCGAAACAGCGGGTTCGGTCGGCTCCGTGAGATTGGTGAGGTTCGGGATCAGCTCTGCGGCCCAATCGGCGCCGCGATGGCGCAGCCAGGCGGCAAGGAAGCCGTCACGCCCATGCTCAGCCATGAGGTTTGCAATCAGGGTCTGATCTGATTTGGCGGAAGCGGCGCAGAGCGCGAGGCCGACCTCGCTGAGACCCAGTTCGAACAGCCGATTGCCGCGCCGTGATTGGCAATAATAGTCCCGCTTGGGCGTCGCCCGCGCGAGGATTTCGATTTGCCGGTCGTTGAGACCGAAGCGGCGATAGATGGCGGTGATCTGGGGCTCGATTGCACGCTCGTTCGGGAGAAGCAGCCGCGTCGGGCAGCTTTCGATGATGGCGGGCGCGATGTTGCTGCCGTCGATGTCGCTGAGCGATTGCGTGGCGAAGATGACGGAAGCGTTCTTCTTCCTCAGCGTCTTCAGCCATTCGCGGAGCTGATTGGCGAAGCCTTCATCATCCAGCGCCAGCCAGCCTTCATCGATGATGAGCAGCGTCGGTCGGCCGTCGAGCCGGTCGCCGATGCGGTGAAACAGATAGGCCAGCACCGCAGGCGCAGCCCCCGTGCCGACCAGTCCCTCGATCTCGAAGGCCTGCACGTCGGCATGACCGAGGTGTTCGGCTTCAGCGTCGAGCAGCCGTCCATACGGACCGCCAACGCAATATGGCCGCAGCGCCTGCTTGAGATCATTGGATTGCAGCAGGACTGCGAGGCCGGTGATGGTGCGCTCCCCGATCGGGGCAGAGGCCAGGGAGTTCAGTGCCGTCCAGATATGTTCCTTGACGTCGGGCGTGAGTGTAATGCCTTCACGCATGAGGATTGCGCCGATCCAGTCGGCGGCCCAGGCACGTTCATAGCTGTCGTCAATGCGCGCCAGCGGTTGCAGGGAGACGGACGCCTCGTCTCCTTCGGTCAATCCGCCGCCCAGATCGTGCCAGTCACCGCCCATAGCGAGCGATGCTGCCCGGATGCTGCCACCGAAATCGAAGGCGAATATCTGGGAGCGTTCGTAGCGGCGGAATTGCAGCGCCATCAGCGCCAGCAGCACGGATTTGCCCGCGCCGGTCGGACCGACGACGAGGGTATGGCCGACATCACCGATATGAAGGGAAAGCCGGAACGGCGTCGAACCCTCGGTCTTGCCGTAAAGCAAGGGGGGCGCTCCGAGATGTTCGTTCCGTTCCGGCCCTGCCCACACGGCCGATAGCGGGATCATGTGAGCAAGATTGAGCGTCGAGACCGGCGGCTGCCGGACGTTCGCATAGGCGTGTCCAGGCAAGGAACCGAGCCAGGCATCAACAGCATTGACGGTTTCCGGCATGGCCGTGAAGTCGCGACCCTGGATGATCTTCTCAACCAGCCGCAGCTTCTCGTCGGCGATGCGCGGATCGGCATCCCAGACGGTGACGGTGGCCGTGACATAGGCCATGCCGGCCATGTCAGCACCAAGTTCCTGCAGGGCCATGTCAGCGTCGAGCGCCTTGTTCGACGCATCCGTGTCCACCAACGCAGATTGCTCGTTGGTCATCACTTCTTTCAGGATCGCAGCGATGGATTTGCGCTTGGCGAACCATTGGCGCCGGATCTTGGTCAGCAGCTTCGTGGCGTCCGTCTTGTCCATCAGGATCGCGCGGGTGGACCAGCGGTAGGGAAAGGCCAGCCGGTTCATCTCGTCGAGCAGGCCGGGCGTCGTCGCGGTCGGAAAGCCGGTGATGGTAAGAATCCGCAGATGCGACGAACCCAGGCGCGGTTCCAGCCCGCCGGTCAGCGGCTGATCGGCCAGCAGCGCGTCGAGGTGCATCGGCACCTCCGGTACGCGCACGCGGTGGCGGTTGGTAGAAATGGTCGAGTGGAGATAGGTCAGCGTCGCTGCGTCATCGATCCAGTGGCATTCGGGCATGAAGCCGTCGAGCAGCGCCAGCACGCGATCGGTGCGGTCGATGAAGCCGCGCATCACCTCCCATGGATTGACGCCGGATTGCTCGCGGCCCTCATAGAGCCAGGTCTCAGCGCGGGCAGCATCCTCGGCAGGCGGCAGCCAGAGGAAGGTCAGGAAATAGCCGGACACGAAATGCGTACCGGCTTCCTCAAAGGCGGCCTTGCGTTCGGCATCGACCAGCGCGGATGCCGCATCGGGAAACCTGCTGTCAGGATAGGTCGCGGCCTCGGAGCGCTGCGCCTCAACGAAGATCGACCAGCCGGAGCCAAGGCGGCGCACGGCATTGTTGATCCGGCCAGCGACCGCGACCAGTTCAGCTGCGACGGCGGAATCGAGGTCCGGCCCCCGAAATTTGGCGGTGCGCTGAAAACTGCCGTCCTTGTTCAGTACAACACCGGAACCAACCAGAGCGGCCCAGGGCAGGAAATCCGCGAGACGGGTGGCGGTGCGGCGATATTCGGTGAGGTTCATCATCGCTGCGACCTCACACCGTCAGATGACCGGGGATGCGCAGATGCCTGCGCCCGACCTCGACGAAGAGCGGATCGCGTTTGGCCGCCCAGACTGCGAGGAAATGCCCGACCGCCCAGATAGCGAGGCCGACCAGCCAGAGACGCAGGCCAAGGCCCACAGCCCCCGCCAGCGTACCGTTCAGGATCGCGATGGAGCGCGGAGCGCCGCCGAGAAGAATATGCTCGGTCAACGCCCGGTGGACCGGGACGGAAAAGCCCGGCACCGCGTCGAGTTGCTCAAAGCCGCCCGCCATCAGATGAGCGCCCCGCCGCCGAACGAGAAAAACGACAGGAAGAAGCTCGACGCTGCGAAGGCGATGCTGAGACCGAATACGATCTGGATCAGCTTGCGGAAGCCGCCGCCTGTATCGCCGAAGGCCAGTGCAAGGCCGGTGGAGATAATGACAATGACGGCGATGATCTTGGCAACCGGCCCTTCGATCGACTGAAGGATGCTCTGGAGCGGCGCTTCCCACGGCATGGACGAACCTGAAGCGTGCGCGGCCGGGGCGAGCATCAGGCTGATGGTAACGGCGGCAACGGCTGTTGCCATGGCGCGGTAGCCGCGCGAAATCGTGCGGATCATGAAGGATCTCCTTTCGGGGTGGTTGCCAAAGTGACGGGATGCGTGATGGCGTAGTCGCCGTCGGGGCCGAGCCCATCGACGCGGGCGAGTTCAACGAGACGGCGGGCAGATCCGCGTCCGGCGAGGACGGCCACAAGGCCGATCGTCTCGGCGATCAGGGCGCGCGGCACCGTGATAACGGCTTCCTGGATGAGCTGTTCGAGGCGGCGCAGCGCACCGATACCGGAACCGGCATGGATGGTGCCGATCCCGCCGGGATGCCCAGTGCCCCAGGCTTTGAGCAGGTCGAGGGCTTCGGGACCGCGAACTTCGCCGATGGGGATGCGGTCGGGGCGCAAGCGCAGTGAGGAGCGAACCAGATCAGAAAGCGTCGCCACGCCATCTTTCGTCCGCATGGCGACAAGGTTCGGCGCGGCGCATTGTAGTTCGCGTGTGTCCTCGATGATGACGACGCGATCCGTGGTCTTCGCGACCTCGGCCAGCAGCGCATTGGTCAGCGTGGTCTTGCCGGTCGAGGTGCCGCCCGCGACAAGAATATTGGCCCGGGTGGCGACGTTCAGGCGCAGAACCTCCGCCTGAAGGCTGGTCATGATTCCGGCGGTCACATAGTCATCGAGCGTGAAGATAGCGACAGCAGGTTTGCGGATGGCAAAGGTTGGAGCAGCGACCACCGGCGGCAACAGTCCTTCGAACCGTTCGCCGGTCTCTGGCAGTTCGGCCGAGACACGCGGGCTACGGGCATGAACCTCGACCCCCACATGATGGGCGACCAGCCGGACGATCCGCTCGCCATCAGCGGCGGACAATCTCTCCCCCGTATCGGCCAGACCTTCGGAGAGCCGGTCCATCCAAATGCGGCCATCCGGGTTCAGCATTACCTCGACCACGCCGGGATCTTCCAAAAACCGGGCAATGGACACGCCGAGCGCGGTGCGCAGCATCCGCGCGCCACGGGCAAGCGTCTCGGGTTTCTGATGTGATGCGGTCATGGCGGCCCCGTGCATGACGGGGTGCGCAAAAGACGGACCCCGGATCGGGGTCGATTAAAAGAACCTGATTTAGGGCTGTTTCAACAGGCGTTTACGACCGTGCGGGCATCGGCGGCGGACGGCGGCAAATCGGAGGGGCAGCACACAGAAGGACAAAGCCGGCCTCACGCAGAGCAAGCGGTCATCCAAGGCCAGCCTCCGTGATAAACGGGGTCGGCGTGTTCTTCCAGTGAGACTGATCGGACGCGACGACGAGGATGCGTCTGGCGCGGGTCAGGCCTACATAAAATAGGCGCCGCGCCTCATCATAAGCCTCCTGCGTTGATGTCGAGAAATGCGGGATACTACCATTGTTCATACAGATCAGGGCGACGCCATCGAATTCGCGGCCCTTGGAATTGTGCAGCGTGATCAGCTTGAGCGCATGCTCGGGATTGGCGAACAGGCCCATATCGGAGATCAGCAGATTTGCGAGATCGACTTTACTGGCCTGCATGTCGGACAGCATTTCCTCGGCGGAATCGATCAGCGGCTGTTTGGCGCTGCCCAGCAACCATTCCTCGCATTCGAGATAGTCACCAGCCTCGCGGGCGATGGCGCGCAGCCAAGCGACGCCGCCGGTATGCTGGTCAGCAAGTTCGCGAGCGAGATAGATCAGGCCGAGCGCCACGCGGCGCCCCTGATAGCTGAACATGTCGTAGCGCGAGTTCCCGGTGAGATCACCGATGAGCCGAAACAGTGCCCGCTCGACACCCGGGAGTCCGAGGTAATTGCCGGCTTCGGCGCACGCTCCGAGCTGCTCGGCAAGTCCGGCAATCAGACGTCGACGCTTATAGGGGCGCGCACCCGGACCGAAGACCGGCACGTCGAATTCGCGGAGGGCGCGTGCAACGGGGATGAGATGCGTCCACCATGGCGCAAGAATCGCTGCCTTTCCGAGCGGGATACCGGCATCCTGCAGAGCGGGCAGGAAATGGTCGGTGATGGCCTCGATCGGTCGGCCGACATGGACGTAGTTCACTTGCGCCGCGAGTTGGGCTGCATCGCCCGCCGACTGCATCTCCGGCATCGTCGGGATGAGTGTTGATGCAGTGCTGACTATCGCCGGCCCGCATCGGAAGTTTCCGGTCAGAGCCGTGTCGCGATGCGCATCGATCTGATCGCCGAACTGCTCGGCAAGTTCGGGGCGAGCACCGGCAAAGCGCATGATTGATTGGTTCTGGTCACCGACGAGAAAGAAGCGGGTGTGAAGGAAATGCCGGAGCGCACCGAAGATAGCGATTTGGATGTCTGTAGTGTCCTGAAACTCGTCGATCAGTAGCCAGGCAAAGCGGCTCGCGATGCCGCGCCCGACGAACGGGTGCTGTTCGAGAATTTTCCACGAATAATAGAGAATCATCGCGAAGTCGAGGCATCCATGGGCGCGGACCCACTCCCAATAGAGCGCGGCGGATTCGCCGGTGACGATGCCAGTCTCGATACCCTGGCCGCAGGGTTCGCCGTTCACGTCGATGCGAAGCGATTCGTAGTCCTCGAAGACCTGCCCGGCCGGCATACGACCGAAAGCGTCCTCGACCGCCGTCACGATCTGCTCGAACAGGCTGTTTTCGCGGGAGAGCACCTGAAACGACGCCGGCACCTCGGGAATCAGCCAGCTATAGGGACGTAGGATGAATTGCAGGCAGAAAGCATGAATCGTGGAGATTTCACAGCGGTCCGCGATCGCGTTGCTGCCATAGGTACGCAGCCTTGCCTCGATCTCGTCGACTGCGGCATTGGTATAGGTGATGCAGCCGATGAATTGGGGCGTCCCGACAACCTGATCGGCCAGCGTCAACAGCTTAGCGAGAATGACCCGCGTCTTTCCGCTGCCTGGGCAAGCCGTCAGCAGAAGATTGCCGTCATGTTCGACCGCCTCGCGCTGTTCAGGAGTCAACCGGATCATTCGGTGAGCCATTCATAGGCCTGCTCGATATAGGGGGGCAGATCGGTCGCGAGATTAGCGTAGCGCGCTGCAATTTGTGCGAAACGCGCTTTGCCAAAGCGCTTGGCGGTATTGAGCGTGATACGGCCGAGCTCGACACGCAGCGCCGTCTCTTCGGCAAGGCCCAGTCCCCCGAGTGCGAGCGTTTCGAGCCCATTCTCCATCTGCGCAAGGATCTGCGGCGCGCCGAGAGCACGAACGGTCTCGATCAGCATCGGCAGGCGCCCGACCGATACCAGTTCGCGTTCAAAAGTAGTGGCGCCAGCGAATGTGGACACAAAGTCGCTTTCCAGAGCCGCCAGATCGGGGGCATCGGTTTCCGGGTCAAAGTCTTCGGCGTCGGACGGCTTCATGTCAGCATCGGCCACGATGGCGCATTTCTTCTCGAGTGAGCCGGCGCGGAACAGCTTGGCATAGACGTCGAAATGAACGCCATGAATCGCGATAACCGAGATGCCGAGCCGCTCGAGCTTCACGCCGTACACCTGCTCGATCAGCGCCGGGATCAGGAACATCTCGGCTGGTCCCTCGACCAGCATGACCTTGCGGGCGTAGAGCAATGCGCTCTTGGTTGCGTCGAGATAGCGTTCGAGATCGGCAATCTCTGGCACGGTCAGCGCCGCATTGAGCGCGAGATTGCCCGCAGCAATGGTCGCGTCCTCGCGCTTGGTGAGCGATACAACGCTGCTCAGCGGAACCTGTGAGGTCACCTGGGTGCTGTGACTGGTCAGGATGGTCTGCACGCCGATTGCGCGCAGTGCCGCGATCAGCGAGAATTGCAACTGGGGATGGAGATGTGCTTCGGGCTCCTCGATCAGGATCAACTGGCCGGCCGACCGGTTGAGCGCGATCCGTCGCTGTAGATATTCCATTAGAATCGCGATGTAGAGGATGTTGTTCATGCCAAGCCCGTTGCGGCCGGGTTCGAACGAGGCGAGCGATAGGTCCGACAGAATGATTTTCAGGTTGCGGATGATCGCACGGAAGGTCGCGGCGGACAGGCCGAGCGTGGCGTCCATTTCGAACGCAGGGCCAGAGACATCCTTGAACCGCGCGTCGATTGCCCCTGCTATCTCGGCGATAGTCGCCGAGTTCGCGATTGCCTGATTGGCCTGGTCGAGGATCGCAATCAGAGCATCCTGCTCGGCCGCATCGATCTCGAACGCCTCGATCAGGCGGATGAGCGGTGACTGGCGGGGATTACGCAGGTCGTTCTCGACATCGCGGAGCGCGGGCAGGTGAACAAGAAGATAGGACTGCAGGTCGGCGAAGCGCACAGACTCGCCGATCCCCTCATCATCCCAGGCAATGTCGGTGAGGTCGATCGCGGGATCACCGCCACCGCGGATTTCCCACTGATAGTCCTCAAGGGTCAGCGTCCCGGGTGCGATGTTGCCACTCACAAGCTGCTCTCGGATAGCCGGGCGCGGGCGAAAACGGTAGAATATCCGCGCTCGATCCGCTGCGGTCTTCCAGGTGCTGACCAGCGCCTCTTCGTTCACCTTGCCCTCGAACCCGGTTAGCTCAATGCCGATCAGAACCTGGCTTGGTTCAGTAATATCGATCGCGGAGTGGACGTCCTCTCGCAGCAGTGACCGGAAATTCGACGGCAACATATTGTCGAGACATATCTGGATCGCGCGCAGGATCGCTGTCTTGCCGGTATTGTTCTCGCCGATGATGCAGCACAGGTCATCAGCGACATTCACGTCCAGCGACGCAAAGGTACGAAAATTCTGAATTACAATCCGCGCTACCCGCATCATCCCCACCCAACTGTTCGGCGACGAAGTGACGCCCTGATGCTATCCGATTGAATTAGCAGCAAGGCAAATACAAGCACGTTCGCCAAGGTCGCACCGACTTTGATTATGGGGCGCATAGCAGTCATTAGATTCTGTTTTCACTGATCCTGCGGCGGCGATGCTGTTTCGCTGGCCAGCTGCTCCCCTGATATATCCCGCGAAAGCTCCTTCAAAAATCTGTCGCCTGTTGCCAGTTTGCGTCCAAGGGTCAGAAGGAAGCCTTCGAACCTTTCGTTCCCCTTCGCACGAGCTGATTCCTTCGCAGAATCCGGTAATGGCGGCGTTAGCGTAAGCCAGAAGTGGATAAAGAGCGAAAGCGTCTCTCCCAACACGGCAAAATCCTCATCCAGACCGTCGAACTGGCGCCCAAGCTTATCGAGTCGGCGCGACATGGCGGCTTCCAGCCGTTCGGTCGTGTCACCAGACAGGAAGGAGGCGACCGCGGCCTCGATCACTGCCGATTTGGAAACATTGCGGCGTAGTGCCAGGGCCTCGACCTGCTTCAGTAGATCGGGAGAGAAGTAGACATTCATGCGGGTGCGGGTGGTCATGGCTGTATCCCCTCTTAAAGCTCGATGCCGTCGCCGGGATCGAGTGACGCTTGCCGCGCCACCATGCGCATCCGCTGACGCATGGCTCGGGCCTTGCCGGCATCGACATCTGGTTCATCATTGAGGATGTCGAACTCCTGCGATGGGGATGGCGGTGGCGGGATGATTTCCTCATGTTCGGGCAGTTCCGGCTCACGGCGGATACCTGCATTGGCGGGATCACCATCGACCTCGTTCGCGCGAGGCCCACTGGTGGCGGTCGCTGGCACGATAAGGCTCGTCCAGTCGTCTGACGGCGACGTGGCAATCTTCGTCGGCTGTTTGCGCAGATCTGGCGGCGGCAACACCCGTTCCTGAAACCGCGCATCGGCATAGTAGCGTGCCTTGGCCGCCCGGATTGGCGGGACGCCCGCGACCATGACGATTTCATCGGTAGGCGGAAGCTGCATGATTTCGCCGGGCGTCAGTAGCGGCCGTGCTGTTTCCTGTCGTGAGACCATGAGGTGCCCGAGCCAGGGCGCGAGGCGATGACCGGCATAGTTGGTGGAATCGCGCATTTCGGTCGCCGTGCCGAGCGCATCGCTGATCCGTTTGGCGGTGCGTTCATCGTTTGCGGCAAAGGCAACGCGCACATGGCAGTTGTCGAGGATGGCGTTGTTCTGACCATAGGCGCGCTCTATCTGGTTGAGCGATTGCGCGATCAGGAACGCTTTCAGCCCATAGCCGGCCATGAAAGCCAGTGCGGATTCGAAGAAATCCAGTCGTCCGAGCGCCGGAAACTCGTCCAGCATCAACAGGAGGCGATGCCGTTTTCCGGACGTTTCCAGTTCTTCGGTCAGCCGCCGCCCGACCTGGTTGAGGATCAGGCGGATCAGCGGCTTGGTGCGGTTGATGTCGGATGGCGGTACGACGAGATAGAGGCTGACAGGGTCTTTCGCCCCGACCAGATCGGCGATGCGCCAGTCGCAGCGTTCTGTCACGCGGGCCACGACCGGATCTCGGTATAGGCCGAGAAAGGACATGGCGGTCGACAGCACGCCGGATCGTTCGTTCTCGCTCTTGTTGAGCAGTTCACGTGCCGACGAGGCGATAACCGGATGCACCCCGGCTTCGCCCAGGTGCGGCGTATCCATCATCGCGCGCAAGGTCGCCTCGACCGGACGGCGCGGATCGGACAGGAAGCTTGCAACACCTGCCAGCGTCTTGTCCTTCTCGGCATAAAGAACATGCAGGATCGCGCCGACCAGCAGCGAATGGCTGGTCTTTTCCCAGTGGTTGCGCTTATCGAGACTGCCTTCGGGATCGACGAGGATATCCGCGATGTTCTGCACATCACGGACTTCCCATTCGCCCTGCCGGACTTCCAGTAGCGGGTTGTAAGCTGCGGAAAGGACGTTGGTCGGATCGAAGATCAGTACCCGGCCGTGACGGGAGCGAAAACCCGCCGTCAGGTTCCAGTTCTCGCCCTTGATATCATGAACGATGCAACTCCCCGGCCAGGTCAGCAGCGTCGGCACGACGAGACCGACCCCCTTACCCGATCGGGTGGGAGCGAAGCAAAGCACGTGTTCTGGCCCGTCATGGCGCAGATAGTCTTTGCTGTGCCGGCCCAGCACAACGCCATCGGGGCCGAGCAGACCTGCGGCATGGATTTCCTTATCCTCGGCCCACCGGGCGGAACCATAGGTCGCGACGTTGCGCGCTTCCCGCGCCCGGATGATCGACATGAGGAAGGCGGCAGCGATGGCCATGACCGCGCCGGATGTCGCGATGATCGCGCCCTCGGTGAAAATCCCAGGGGCATAGGCATCAAAGGAAAACCACCACCAGAAGAAGGCTGGAGGATAGTAGACAGGCCACCCCATGACATCGAACCAGGGATTGCCGAGCTGAGGTTGGAACCCGAGCCGGAACGCCACCCATTCGGTTGCGGCCCAGACCGCCACCAGGACGATGGTGAACACGACAATGATCTGGCCCCAGAGGATCCGGCCTCCACGCATAAAAACTCCGATCGGCAAGAGAGACGGAGCCGATCAGAGGATAGGCAATTCGCGGGAAGCAACAGGAAAGGCCCGACGGGGGAACTACCGGATATCAGCGGCGGCAAATAGGACAGATCAGATTCCCAGGCCACGCGACCGGCCGAGTTGCCACGACACGGATCCGCCCTGCACGACACCAGCCACCTCGCGGCCAAGCTGGCGGTCTATGACAGGCCGCCATGGCACAAGCGTGAACTCACGACTCTTCTCGACCACGGCGAACTTGCCGCTGGATAGCTGCGCGGTCCCCGTGAACTTGCCGCTGATATTCTCGCCATCGGCAGCCGCCCGGAACGGTAGCCCCTTGCTCTCGGCCAGCTCCGCTCCGACGCGGGCCACTTCCCTTTCGCGCAGTGTGGCAAGCAAATTGCGACGATAGAAAACACGCCCTCCTTGCTGACGGTTTGCATCGCCTTGTTCGATGTGATGTTCACGGCGCTGATCCATTGCCTCGCGCACCTGCTGCCCGAATCCCGCCGGGGCAAGATCCGAGGCATCCTGCGTCATCAGCCGCCGATCAAGCCAGGTCGCGCCATCGGCACCAATCTGCTTTTCTACATCAACGGTCGAGACGACACGGATGCTGGCCTGCCGATTGCGACCGGCATCATAGGTCGCGGCACGGCTCGCAAAGTCCTCGGGGATGCGCCATTGGTCGGCGTCGATGCGCTCGACGATCCCGGCGCGGCGCAGCGCCTCAAGTCGTCGGACATGGGAATCCACATAGCCCTCATAATCCCCGCCCGGCACCCGCCCCTCGAACCTGGCCTGTTCAAGATGACGGCTCGGCCGATAGAGGCCGTCTTCGGCGATGGTCGCTATGGTTCGATCTGATGGGCGCGCTGCCGTATCGGCGGGACCGACCTCAATGATGCTGCCGATCCGGGCGTCCTCGACGCGGGCCGGGTCTATGCCGGGAACATGATGCGTGCGTCCGTCGATACCGTCCACCACCAGAGTCAGCTTCTCGCCCATCTCGTCGGTGAGATATTTGTCCACGACGCGGCCTGTGATCGGGACCGTTGGGGCTGCATCGTGAAGCTGAAATGTCATCGGGTCACGCTCCAGCCCATCCGCCTTCAGCGCCTTGTGCATGTTGCGGATGATGTCGCCGCGCTCGCCCAGTTCGCGCAGCGCCGGTTCCATCTTTGCACCGAGTTCCCAGACGCCGGGCGCGTGTTCGGTGGCAAGCCCCATTTTCTCCAGTCTCGCGAGACGGCGCAGGCGCAGGGTCCGGTTGAACTGACGGCGGGGATCGTCGGGTTCGTGGCGCAGATCGAGCAAGCGGTCGTCCGCCTCCGCCGTCATCGCCCGGTCGATGCGGGTGAAACGGTCCTGGTCTATCTCTGTCGACAGCTTACGGCTCTGCTCGATCTCGGTGACAGGGCCAAGCTCCAGCGTGGCCAACTCGCTCGCCCGCTCGCGGATGCCGTTGGCGAGATAGTCGCCATTGATGACGAGGTCGGCCCCCTTGTCGTCACGGCCATTGACGATGACATGCACATGGGGCTGGCCGGTATTGTAGTGATTGACCGCCACCCAATCGAGCCGGGTGCCAAGGTCGGCCTCGATGCTGCTCATCAGATCGCGGGTGTGTTCGGTCAGATCGGCAAGATCCACGCCATCCTCGGGCGAGACGATGAAGCGGAACTGGTGACGATCATCCCTGCCGCGATCAAGGAAGGCTTGCGGCTCGGCGCGGTCATCATTCGCGGAATAGAGCTGGCCGCGCTCGCCATCACGCGATGTCCCATCCCGCTGGATATAGCGCAGATGGGCGGCGGCCTTGCCGTTCTTCCCGGCCTGCTGGACATAGCGGGTTTTGACGACGACGCGGCGCACACCCGCCGTACTATGGCGCCACCCACCCGACAAGCTGCGAGCACGAACAAAGGATGCGCCGCGCCCCCGCTTGATGCCCGGTCCACCGGCACCGGGTGACGCCTTCCCACTCTTACCGGCCTTGCCGGAGCCAGAGCGGGGCGAATATCGGGAATGGGCATTGCCCTGCTGGCGGGCGAGCTTCTTCGCCTGCGTCAGAAAACTCTTCGCCTTGCCCGCCTTGGGCGTGTCGGATCGAATGCGGCCGGGCTTCGGACGAAAGCGGTTCTCGTCGTCGTCGCTCATCGGCAGCGCATCGGCAAGAATAGCCGGAAACCGGTCATTTCACCGCCGTAGTGCCGGTAAAAACCTAGTAAAACCAAGGGATTGCGAACAATCGCGGCACGCGATGCCCAAAACCGTGGTGCCGCCTGCGGCCCCGCTAACCAGTGTGCAGACAACAAGAATTTCCGGAACTGGCGCGGTGAAGTGCCATGTTCTTTTATCTTGCCCTCCGCCCTTCCTTCCCTTTTTGCCATTCCTGCCGGGAATACTGCCAGGCGTAAACCTGCCTGACTGCACACCGGAACCGGACCAAAAGAGCGCAGTAGCGCCATGCTCATGGCGCATCTCCATCGCTCGCTCGGGCCACGAATATGCTGCCGCCTTGCTTATCCGCATCGACAGGATCACGCACCGGAACGGATGCGCGAGCGTCACGCGACGGCATATTGGCCGCAGCCCCATAGTCACCGGATCGCGCGACGAACAGCGGAGCTTCGCGCCAGTCTGGTGGTAGGGGGGGCGCGCTTGTCGGCGCATCTGGCGCCGCTGCGCCGCCGAGAAGTGGTGCGAGCGTGGCGATATAGGTCCGCGTCTCGGCGGGCAGAACGCGGCCTGTCGCGAGATGCTCGTCATAGCGGCCGGGACCAGCATTGTAGGCGGCGAGCATCGCCGCCACATTACCGTAGCGGTCCCACATCTCACGCAGATAAGCTGTCCCCGCAAGGATGTTGTCGCGTGGATCATAAGGATCGCGGCCGAGACCATGGCGGATGCGCAAGCCCGCCCATGTGCCGGGCATCACCTGCATCAATCCCATGGCGCCCGCCGACGACACGGCGCGCACATCGCCCGCACTTTCTATGCGCAGAACAGCGCCAATCCAGTGCTCTGGAATGCCGAAGCGCTGCGACGCCTCGGCAATGAACCCAGCATGCGGATGCGCGGAAACAGGCGCAAGTTGCGGCGTCAGCGGCGTCACCTGAGCAGTGGCGTGCGGCACGCCGCTGCCAAGCGACAGCAAGGCCGTGAAGAGAAGAAAGGAATGGGATCGCATGACCTCAATCCCGATCTTCACGCGCGCGCGGACGATTCCAGTGCAATGACCAGGACGTACCCGCATCGTCGTCACAAAACAGGTTGGCGCGGATCGGCTGCGGCAAGGCGGGATCGTCGAGCAGCACCGAAAGATATTCGCCGGCCTTTTCTCCGGTACGTGTCCATGCCGCCCCAACCTCCGGGCCATCGGCATCACCGTCATGAACCCGATAGGCTGGCGCGTTTTCGGCATTCGAATGTTCCGCAGGAACAAGGGTAAGTTCGCGGGAGAGCGTGAGGGTGTAAACGCGCCCGGTAAAGCCGGCTTCATCGCGCGTGAACTGTCCGATCTGTGGCATGAGAAGTCTCCTGTGGTTGATGGTTGGGGGTGGGTTCAGTGCATAGCCGCGCGCCATTGGAAGCGGCCGTCGTCTTCCTCATCGGTCCAGAGCGGCAGCGCCCGGCCAATGATGGAACTGGTGGGAACGGGGCCGAAGTAACGGCCGTCCAGACTGTCGCGAGTCTCCCAATTCATGAGGAAGAGTTCGCCGTCGCGGATGACGCGGCAACCCTGCCAGACCGGCAGATCGCGGCCCATCCGGTCACGCTCAAGCGCGTCGCCCATTTCCACGTTATCGACGGTGATGGTCGCGCCGCTGCGGCAAACACGCTGCCCCGGCAGGCCAAGAACGCGCTTCAGAAGCGGCACGCCGCGACCGATATAGCCGCGCTCGACCATGAACTGCTCCAGCGGTTCGGGCGGCATGAGAGCGACCAGTTCGGGCACGTCGAGCGCGTCGGCGGTCTCGATGGTGTAGAAACCGATGGGTGCGCTGGCTGTGGCGTTCCAGATCAACCTGATTGGCAGATCGGCGACCACCGTGGCGATAAGACTGGCGGCGGCCAGCGACGCCACAGCAAGGACATGGCGGCGCCTCATGGCGCGATTCTCCGGCGGCCGATCCACGCGGCATGGCGCTGCGGGGTATAGGGGTTTGGCTCCTGACCCGCGCTCAGGCGGTTGTGGACATGCCGCCAGTAATCCGGGGCTACGTCAGCGGGATCGACGCTGAGCGCCTCCACGGCGTCGATCCCGTCCAGCGCCCGCTGCACCTTTGGCCAGCCATCGATCCGCAACAGGATCTCGCCGCCGGGGCGAACGAATGGAACCGTCTGGAATGGTTCGCCGCGTCCGATGGCGCGCAGGATGTCGAGACGCGAGACGATGGTGCCGTAATCATTGGAGGCCCAACGGACAAAGGCGAAGACGCTGTCGGGCGCAAAGCCGACGATGCTACGGCGGCGGTCGATGATCTGCTCAAAGCTCTTGCGGCCGAAGCGTATCCAGTGCTCGACCTTCTGCTTCTGAAAGGTCAGCTCGACCAATGTGGTGAACGGCGCCGGCCCGTCCGGGAGCGGACGGTCATGCGCATGGCATGCCATCTTTCCGGTCATGATTGATCTCCTGCGGTCGGTGGAAACTCGCGATCGAGCAGCGCGCGGAGCATGACGGCGACGGTGATGCCGCGCCGGAAGGCGGCGACCTTGATGCGCCCGCGCAGATCGGGGGTGATGTCGATGGTCAGGCGGGCGGTGAACGCCGCGTCGGCGCCTTTGGCGGTTGGCGGTGCATCCGCTGCCCTGACCCAGCTATCGGGATCGCCCGGACGCGATACGAAGCGGGCCTTGGGGGGAGGACGTGTCATGCCCGTGCCCTCCCGATCCCGAGGCCGTCGATCTCAGCCGCAAGCGCCGCCATCTCGCGCATGGCGCGCACCCCGCTGTCAGTCTCGGAAACGAGACGTCCGGTTTGGGCGCTCTCAGCGAAAGCAACGCGCTGACCGATGGTGGTAGTAAGCAAGGGCGGATCGTGATCGGCCAGCGTTTCGGCTGTCAGCCTGGCGATGACAGTGCGCGCGCCGCAGCGGTTGAGGACGAAGCGTGCGGCGAGTTCGGGCCGATAGATCCGCGCCTCATTCACCAGCGCCAGCATCTCTGCCGACGCCCAGCCGTCGAAAGGCGATGGTTGGACCGGGATCAGCGCCAGGTCGGCGGCGAGCAAGGCAGAGCGCATGAGACCGGCGACACGCGGTGGCCCGTCGATTACAACGACATCAGCGTCACGTACCAGCTCCGGCGCTTCCCGGTGCAACGTGTCGCGGGCCAGGCCGATAACGCTGAACAGCCTTGGCAGCCCTTCATGGCTGCGCCGCTGCGACCAGTCGAGCGCGGAGCCTTGCGGATCGGCGTCGATCAGAATGACGCGCTGCCCCTTCGCAGCCCAAGCTCCTGCGAGATGCAGCGCCAGCGTGGTCTTGCCCACGCCGCCCTTCTGATTGAGGAGAGCGGCGATCATCTGCGCCCTCCCGGCTTGCCAGGAGGACGTTTGGGGGTGTTCGTTAGCCTGAATGACCCTTGGTTTGCAGGGCTCAGCTTGCCATTGCGCGCGCCCGATCTGAGGGCGGCTCCGGCCCTCGCGATGAGCTTTTCCACATCGCGTCGCCGCTCTTCAAAGTTAGATTCTGTGTTAGATTCTAAGTTAAGGGCGCGATTTCCGCTTTTATTACCGTTGGATAGGGGCTGTTTGGGTTCCCGATAGCACGAGCCATGGGTTCCTGATGGCACGATAGTGCGGGTTCCTGATAGCACGAGGCCATCCACAGGTTTTCCACAGGCAGGAACAGGCTCAAAAGCGAGCAGCATCCGGCCTCCGGTTTCGACCTCGGCGAACAGAGTATAGCCGGGCAGCGGCTGCCGGCGGATAATGTCGCGCAGCTCGAACGCGAAACGCTTGAACGGCGACAGACTTCCCGATTTCTGGTGCAGGTGGCGGAAGTCGAACCGCCAGCCATTTTTCTGGCGTCCGCCATGCTTGCGCACGAGACGATAGAGCCAGCGGTCGAGCCCGCCGGTCAGATCGAAATAGGCCCGGTCGATGGTGAGGATCAGCGCATCGTCCAGGACAGCACTGTAGAACCAGTCAGGAACAATCATCTCAATGCCGTCCGAGCGACCATTGGCATCGGTTCGTTCATGCCATTCGTTGATCCACGAAAAACGATGGCGCCGTCCGTTGGCGGGCTGGCGGATCGAGGTTGCGACCGTGGTCGATTGCAGCCGGTCGAGCGCGGCTTTCAGCCGCTGATAGTCCCGCTGCGAGGTTCCGCGCCCTGTAAAGGTGAGGATTTCATAGGGCGTTGCTGCCATCAGGCGCGATGTGCGCAGGCCTGCGTCTCGCGCCTCGACAATCTGGCTGGCGGCCCAGATCAGAATATCGGCGTCCCAGATCGTCGCCATGCCGTGGTCGGGAACAGCTTCGACGCGGATCGAGACATTGCCCGCGGTAAAATCAATCGGGCGAATGCGGTGTGATTTAGAAAGGGAGAAGAAGGGATAAGCCATGAGATCCTGTGCGTCTCGTGGTGCAAATTCACCGGGAAGCGCCCGAAACAGATCGAGTTGGCCGCGTTCCGAGCCGGATCGGTGCTGGGGTGCCATGAGGAAACTGCAGCCGCGTTCAGCGCGTAAGGCGTTTGGGCGCGGTGAACGGTGCCTCCGGCAGAGGTTTCGCCGGGAGGACCTGTCCACGCGGATCGGACGTGGAAGTAACCGCTCCCCGCGCAACCCAGGCCGCCAGATCCTCGACCGAATAGACGACGCGGCCGCCGAGCTTGTGATAGGCAGGCCCGGTTCCGTAGGTCCTGTGCTTTTCCAGCGTGCGGGCCGACAGGCTGAGGAAGTCGGCGGCCTCCTTGGTGCGCAGGTAGCGTGGCGGCAAGGCGGCGAGATAGGGTCGCATGGGGCGGGCCTCCGTGGTTGTGCAGGATGCCGCTGACGATCAGCGGCGTGTCATGCGCACGGTGGCGAAGGAGCCTCGGCATGGGGGATGAGGAAGATCGAGGGGGTGAAATCCTCACCCCCAACCTGACGACTGGCGTCAGGGCTTGCGGCGATGGCGCAAGAGGTCGTGATAGCCGCCATCGATGAGCGCGGCGGCGGACCGGACAAGGGCGATGACAGATGCGCGCAAGGCCGATGTCTTCCACGGCTCGGCCCGAACGCGGTCCTCTCCGTAGATCGCGACGGCAATCTCGCGATAGGTGGCCTGATTGGCGTTGCCGTCTGCGGCTTGCATCATCAGGCGGAAGCGCCGGCGCTGATACGGCGTCATTCTGGGGTCTCGGCGTGCCGGTTTCGCGGCGAGCATGTGCCAGAGCCTGAGAATGGCTTCGAGTCGGTCCGGCAGATCGCCGTCCAGCGGCAGGATGATCGCGGGCCGAGCATCAGGGCTGGTATCAGCCAGGATCAGATATTGGCTGTCCCCGTCGCGGCATACGCTATATGACCCCTCGGGCCCGCTGATGACCTCAACAATATCGACGGATAGCGCGGCCGGCGAAGGGGAAAGAAAATCTGGGGTGGTCCCGAGCATCAGCACGGCCGGATTGGCAAAGACCGACCAGATGACCGGTTGCTCGAGCGCGGAATGTTGGGGGTCGGCCGGGAAATCGCAGACCCCAGCGACGCTGGGTATCATCCGAAAGGGGAAGATGACCAGCGTCTTGTGATACAAGGTCATCGAAGCTGGCTTGATAGGCCGCGTTACGGCGTAAGCATTCCCACGCGGCCCCCTCGACGGGCAGCGCATCGTAGAATTCATATTGGTTCTGGTCTCGCCAGCGGGAAGTATCCGGCTTCATGACTCCGCTCCTGGTTGAAATTGCACAGGTGGAGCGTGAAAGGATTGCGGCGTTCCTATACGGAGGGAAGCCAGATAGGCGGCATGGAGCGATGCCCTCAGGGCATCACTCTGGCGTCAGCGCCGAGGTCAATCGCGATCCGTCGGACGGCGGAGCAGTTGGCGATAGCCGCTCTGCGTCATCCAGCGCGCCCGTGCCAGATGGCTGTCATGGACTTGCCTTGCCCGCTTGGGTTCCTGAGCAGGGTCGATACCGAACAGCACATCGACGGCTTCGGTCCATTCCGCGCCATCGTCGGCGGCATCGAGTAGCCGCATATAAAGCTTGATATGCGCGCGATCATAGTCGGTGAGCTCGTTGCTGACGGGCGCAATGTCGTCGAAGGCGGGGGCCACGGATGTCATGTCGAGGATCGCCGCAAGACACAGGCCGCCGGTGCAGATCGATGATGGCGTCTGCGCCAATCAGCCGTCGTAGCTCTGTCGGTGCTTCTTCTCGTCTTCGCCATGAACCAACAACACTCCTTGCCCGCGATCCGTGGACAAGAGAACGATCCCTGCTGCTTCAAGCGCCCGGCGCACCTGATCCCGCGTTGTCTCATACACCTCGAGCCCGCTCTCGGACTCAAGGCGCTTCAGGGCAGTCAGTGATGTTCGGGCCTTGTCAGCGAGCGTCTCCTGCGTCCAACCCAGTAACGCGCGTGCGGCCCGCGACTGTCGAGCGGTGATCATGCATGATCACCTCCCATCGCGACCGGCGCGCATTCCAGAACTACGGCTATTTTAGTCGCTCTTGCTCAATCCGCCACATAAATTCGACGAATCTGGCCAGAAGCTTATTTGCGCAGGGCAAAAGGCAGCCAGCCTGATTCGTTTGCATGCCGGGGCGCACGGCACGTTCCTGGTGTCGGCGCTGATCAGACGCCAAATGATCCCTAAACGATACACGGATTATGACAATGATATGTTTAGGCATCACGTCCTTGGCGTTCCCCATAGAATATGATATGCATTCAGATCAATGTCGCAGAAATGATCCGCAAAGGCATCACATGAACATGGAAGCAGAAGCTTTGGGGGCGATCGGCGACCATTTTCGCCGCGCCCGACTGGCCGCCAGACTGACCCAGGAGCAGGTAGCCGATCTGGCCGGCATATCGCGCCCACGCTACCGCGATGTTGAAACCGGGGCGGCGGCGGCGCGCACCACGACCCTGATCAATATTGCCCGCGCGCTCGGCCTGGAAATGATGCTGGTCCCCCAAACGATGGTGCCCGCCATCGAAGCGCTCTTGCACCCGGAGACCGAGGATGATCGCCCAGCCTTCAGCCCGCAACCGGAGAGCGACGATGACAGCCATCCGCACCGCTGAGACCATCCCGTCACTGGACGTGTTCCTGAACGATGTGCGGGTTGGCACGATCGTCAGAACGCCGGGTGACTTCAACGCCTTCAGCCTTGACCCGGCGTACCGCGCCACAGGGGGCAACCCGGTTCTGAGCTTGTCGTTGCGGGCCGCTGCGGGGGGCCTGCGCAAAGACCCGCGCCCGGTCGCAGGCGCGTTGCCGCCGTTCTTCGCCAATCTCCTGCCCGAAGACCGGCTGCGCGAGGCGATGGAAAAGCACCACGCCGCCCATGTTCGACCGGGCAATGATTTCGATCTCCTCGCGGCTCTAGGCGAGGACCTTCCAGGCGCAGTCCGGGTTCTGCCCAGTGACGGCCAACCGGGTGCCGCGAAGGTGGCGTCCCCGGACAAGCCGAAGGCGCGCTTTTCGCTGGCGGGCGTGCAGATGAAGCTTTCGGTGATGAAGAATACCGGCAAGGGCGGCGGCCTGACCTTGCCGCTCGGGGATGGCGAAGGGCAGTATATCGCCAAGTTCCCGTCCACGGCCTTTCCAGGCGTGTCGGAGAATGAGTTCGCAAACCTTGCGCTTGCCGAAGCCATCGGCATGGACGTGCCCGAGCGCGAGCTGGTCGGTCGCGACCAGTTCGAGGGTATTCCTGAAGAGTTCGAGACACTTGCCGAAGGGTTGGTCCTGCTGGTGCGGCGCTTTGATCGTGGAGCCGATGGGCAGCGCATCCATATCGAAGATTTCGCGCAGGTCTTCGGCCTGTATCCGGCGCGCAAGTATGACGGAGCGGCCTCTCACGACATCGCATCCGTGCTGAACGTGGCGATCTCGCCCTTTGCCGCCCTGGAGTTCGTCCGGCGGCTGACCTTCTCGGTGGTCATGGGTAATGGCGACATGCACCTCAAGAACTGGTCGCTGATCTATCCGGGCGATGGCAGCGCGCCCGCGCTTGCGCCGATCTACGACATGCTTTCGACCGTTCCCTATATTCCGGCCGACGGGTTGGCGCTGTCGCTCGGCGGTGAGCGGGTATTCAAGGCTCTGACACCGGCACGCTGGAAGGCCTTTGCCAACCGGGCACGGCTTCCCGAGCCGGCCGTCCTCAAAGCTGTCGCCGAAACGGTGAAACGCATCGATGCGCGGTGGTGGACCCTGCCAGAACGCGAGGCTGTTCCCCCGGCCGTGTTGGAGCGGATCGACGCCCATGTGAAAGCCATGCTTCCGATCCTGACCGACTGAGCCGATTTTGCTCGGGCAAATGCCCGTGGGCGAACTGGTCTTTCCGCCAGACATGGGAAGGCCCCGGCCTTGCGACCGGGGCCTTGTGCCCGCGTCAGTCGCCGCGGCGACCGTTGGGGCGGGACCAGATGAGCGAGAAGGTCTCGCCGTCTTCCTCGTCGAAGAGGTTGGCGTAGATCGGGGCGTTGAAGCTCGGATCGTCCAGCTTGAGGCCCAGATAGTCGCGGCCCTCGCTGGAGCGCTTGGACCAGGCGGCGCCGATCTCGGCGCGGCCGACCAGGACCCGGTGGCTGGGGGCGTTGTCACCGGTGGCGCGCAGGTCGGGGATGATGCGCACGCCTTTGGCCTGAACGCTGAGGGTGACGATTTCGCCGGTGAATTCGTTCGAGCCGGTCTTCTTGAAGGTGCCGATGGTTGCCATTGTAAGTCTCCGTTTTCCGTTTCCGAGCCCGCACCATTGCGGCCTCGATGGCGATCGACCGGCCGGAGACGAACGCTGGCGCACCCCCGTTTGCGGGGGCTGGACAGCACAGGAAAAACTTTCTTGTTCCGCGAGGAATGGCGGCAAACCCGGGGTCCCCATGCGGCTTGCCGCATGGGGTGGGGCCGTCAGGGGAAGAAAGTTGTGACGACGCTGTTGCGCTAAAGCGATCGAAGCGCCCCGCGCTGCTCTTCGGCCAGATCAGGCCATTGAAGAGGCCGTTTGGAGCGGTCGAGACACGGGGGTTGAACGGAGACATGCCGACCTTGGAGGCTCCATCAGGATAACCAGACCGACCGTACCGGCCCTTTTTTGTCACCCTGCGTCTCAGGCCATACGCATCTCTCTTTCCGGCCTGTTCCACCGGCATTGCCCCAACCGGGTTCTGGTCATGCCACGAACGCTGGCGCTGACCGTTCTGCGCTCCTATGGGTCGCGTCTGTGCCTCACGCTGCTCCGATGCTTGCCCACTATTTACCGCCATATTCGTGACGAAGATGGAAGATGATCCGTATCGCTTCTGGTCGTCATCAACGGATCACTGCGGTTCAGATGCGCGCAAGGTTCCCGTCCGCAGGGTAGGTTGCCGTAAGACGCAGAGAACCTGTCACGCCTAAGGCAGGGCAGC
The DNA here is from genome assembly GCF_014201905.1 of Amaricoccus macauensis. Classification (GTDB taxonomy): domain Bacteria; phylum Pseudomonadota; class Alphaproteobacteria; order Rhodobacterales; family Rhodobacteraceae; genus Amaricoccus; species Amaricoccus macauensis. The sequence goes on from NZ_JACHFM010000001.1 coordinate 997,694, forward strand.
TATGCGGGCCGCTTGCTGCGGCGTCGCACAATATCTACTTTTGGCGGGATGGGAACTGGCGGGTTTAGGTTATGATCTAACAAGATCGGACTATGCTTGTTCGACCAGTTTGTTCATAAAATTGCAGGTTGGCGCAATTAGGGGGATGCCGCGGTGATTAATAACAAGCTGCTTAAGCGGTTCGACGAATTATTATGTCAGGCTGTGGACCTGGAAGCGACAAAACAGCATCGGCAGGGTGCCATGTCCGATGGCGATTATGTCGACAACGACCTCTATCTAGCGTGGAAAGCCAAGGCGAAGAATCTACTGGTTCTCGCATGTGGAGAACAGTCTGAACATTACAAAGCTTTCACCTCGAATGAGAAGGGCAATTACGGCACAAATGCTCAGATATTGATCAACCTCAAATCACTGATAGCTGGTGCGAAGGAAGACTATGCCGGAGGATATTGTAGTTCGGCACGGTCACTGATCCAAGCAGAGGTGTTCGATAGTGAGCTGGATCAAGCTACGGAGTTGCTGAACAACGGCTATCATCCTGCCGCTGCTGTGATCGCTGGGGTGGTTCTTGAAACTACGATCCGTCAGATGTGCGACGAGGAAGGTATTGTCCATGGGAAGCTGGACAAGATGAACAGCGATCTTACGAAGGCAGGCCGATACAATGTTCTCGTGCAAAAACAGGTGACTGCGCTCGCAGACCTGCGGAACAAGGCCGCCCACGGTCAGAACGATCAATTCAGCAAGGATGATGTGAACAATATGATCGCTGAGATCAGCCGCTTCGTGGCGGAACGAGTCTAGTCCCGCAAATCGGGTATACCTGTGCAAGTTCTTCGTTCGTGATGCCGCCACCAGCGATAACGTCTTGAAGGGCAATTATTTGAAATGCACAAAACTCGGTTGCTGAGGCGATGACGCCGCGAATGCACCAGAAGGTTAAGGTCGCTATCGAGCGGACGCTATGGCCTGCGAACGGCAAAGAAGCGGTCGCGCAGACATGCGGCGGGAATTAACCAATTGGGGCTGCTATGTATTCCTCGCAACTAAGCTCGGCATTTCATGTGCCAGTGAGACTACAATCCGCTGGCCCGGTTACCGCCATACCCGCGACGCGCAGAAAGGCCGTCATGCCAACCGCTATCGCGCCGACCACCGCGAACATGAGCTGCCAGGTCTCGGACGGCATCATGTGTTTGACGATACCGAGCGTCGCATGAAACCCGGCAACACCAGCCGGTGCGACAAAAGCCAGCGCGATTAACAGCCGCGCCCAGATCGGGCGGATCAGCATGAGCAGACACTGACCGACGGCCAGTGTCAGACCGGCGGCGACGAGGCCAACGAAAATCGCACCAAGCCAGCCAGCCCCCGTGCCATAGGCCCAGGTGCCTGCGTTGAGGCCGATGAAGAACGGCAGGGCAAAGACGGCGAGGTTGAACAGCAACCAGCACATGGTGCCGATGGCCGCGATGGACACAAGGATTCCGAGAACGATCATGGTGGTGTCTCCGTGCAGGGGATTGAACGGTTGCGCCTTCCACCACCACCATGGCGCAAAGCGGAATATAGCATGAACATGCCCGCCTGCGCGAGCCGGAATGATCGGTGGTTTCGACTATCCGGCTCGTGGGACGTGGAAAGGCAGCGCTCACGCGCTGCCCGTTCCTAAGCGATAGACCGGGATGCCCATCTTGCGGGCCTTGTCGGCGAGGTTTTCCTGAATGCCGGTGCCGGGAAAGATGATGACCCCGATCGGCAGGGTGCCAAGCATCTGATCATTGCGCTTGAAGGGTGCTGCCTTGGCGTGCTTTGTCCAGTCGGGCTTGAAGGCGACCTGCGCGACCTTGCGATTATTGGCCCAGGTGGCCGCGATGCGCTCGGAACCTTTTGGCGATCCGCCATGCATGAGCACCATGTCCGGGTGCTTGGCATGGATCTGATCGAGCTTGGCCCAGATCGTCTTGTGATCGGTGGTGTCGCCGCCCGAAAAGGCGATCTTCGGTCCGGCGGGCAACAACACCTCGTTGTCGGCCCGGCGTTTGGCGGCGATGAAGTCGCGGCTGTCGATCATGGCCGAGGTCATCTGGCGGTGGTTGACCCGTGATCCCGAACGCTGTGACCAGGGCGTGCCGGTGGTGCGCAGATAAATGTCGGCGGCGGTGTCGCGGAAGGTCTCCATGCTGTCGCGGCGCTCGATCAGGCTTTGCCCCGCGCCGATCAGGGTCTCCAACTGGACGGATTTGACCTCGCTGCCGTCCTGTTCGCGCTGAAGGCGCTTCTGTGCCTGCTCGTTATCGTCGAGCTTGCGTTCGATACGCTCGACGCCGCGGTGGAAAGTGTTGACGGTGGACCAGAGGATTTCGTCGAGGTCGAAATCGAGGCTGGTGTCAGCCATGGTGGAAATCAGGGCGTCGAAGATGTCAGAGACTGCGCCCTGGATGACATTGTCTTCGGGCGTGATCCGGGGATCGGCCTCGTCCTCGGTGGGGCGGTAGCCATAGAGTTCGAGGTCTTCGATGACATGGCCGGTCGGGGATGTGCTGTGATCGGGTTCAAATTCGTCATGTGTGCCCATGGGATGCGTCCTTCGGTTGGACCGCGACCGTCGCGGCCTTCATGGCGACGACAAGCCCACGGGCGCTCCGGTCTGGCAGCCCGAGCCCTTTGCGAGGGCCTTGATGGCAAAGCCCGGCTGATTTGTTTCGCGCTGTAAAGGCGGGGGAGACGGGGTCCCCACGCGACTTGTCGCGTGGGGTGGCGGGCCGCCGACGGAAATCAGTCGGGCGCCGCCATTGCCGGACCGGAGCGTTTGTGGGCCGATCGCCCTCTCAGAAGGCCAAGGCGCGGTCCTCTGCCGATGGTGGTGCAGCCCCGCGCATATGACAGGATTGATCCTGCCCGATCACGGCCCCGGTGCCGGCTGTGACGTCAGAGCCATGAAGCGGCTGACATCTTCGGGGACGATCTGCACCCGGATCTGGGCCACAAGCGCGTCCAGCCCGCGGGCGGTAAGATCGTCGTTGAAGTCCCCCAGCATGGGCGAGAGCGTGATCGCCTCGATTCCGGCCTCGATCGCCCGGTCCACCAGGCAATCGCGCGCGCCGTCACCTGCCGGATCATTGTCGCGGACGATATAGAGCCTGCGCAGATGTGGCGGGAACAGGGTGGCTGCGAGATGTCCGGCCGAGAGCGCGGAGACCATCGGCATCATTGGCATGGCCTGTCGCAGCGACAGGATGGTTTCGATGCCTTCCCCCGCTGCCATGACATCCTGCGTATCGCCAAACCGGACGGCATGCCCGAGCAGGTCGCCCATTGCCTTCCTCGGCGGATCGACAGGTGCCTTGCCAGAGCCGTCGCGGGTCAGCCAGGTGCGGTGTGCGCCGGTGATCTTGCCCTTGAGGTCGGTGACGGCGGCGATCATGGCGGGCCAGGTTTGCGTCAGACCATCGCCCTCGGGCCGCCAGTAGCAGTTCGGATGAAAGCGCAGATTTGCGGTTCCGCGTAAATCCGTAATGCCGCGTCGGCGTAAATACGTCTCCGCGACGGAGCCGATCAGCGGCTGTGTCATGCGCCAGAGCCTGCGTGCGGCCTCGGATGATCCCGATGGTACGGGCGGTGTTCGGGACTGATGCACCTGCGGCACCGGTTCGGGATGCGGCAGACTGAGGAACCGGCGGGCTTCTTCGGCAATATCAGCAAAGTCGGTCAGGCCGAGGCTTTCACTGATAACATCGAGCAGATCGCCATATTCACCGCTTTGCGCATCGGTCCATTTACCGGCCGCCCCCTTGCCGGATTCCGGCCCGGTAAGGCGAACAAACATCGACCGGCCCGGATTGTTCTGCACATCGCCAACCTGCCAGTAATTGCCCTGCTTGCGACCGTTCGACAGATAATGACGGCACACCGCCTCGGCCTGTTGGCCGAGACGCTGCGCCAGTTTGGTGGCGTTGAGACGCGCCATTATGCTGCCTCCCGCTCACCGATGCGCTCGACCGGGAAACGGCCGAAGAGCTTGCCGGTGATTTCCGGCCCGGATATCCCCACCGGTACGAAGAAGCGCAGTTTCCACGAGATGATCTCGCTGAAGAGACCATAAGCCCGCAGCCGATCCCGCATCGCATCGGTGAATCCGGTCAGCTCGATACGGTTCGCGCCCATGACGCGGACACGGCGCAGTTGCAGTCCCTCGGCCAGATCGAGGATGGTTCTTCCTTCGATCAGCGCAGCATAGGCGGCGTCCGGTGTCAGGGTGCTGCTAACACCGCTGGTGGAGGCATTGGCAGCCCATGCAGGCGAAACACGGCGACCAATGATGCGCTCGCCTTCATCGCTCTGGAGGCGATAGACACGGGAGGAATCCTGCGGAAGACGTTTCCAGATCGGCAGCAAGAGCCCCGTCACCATGTGCAGGATGCTGTCGGTGAACTCAGGAACTTCGGCCAGTTCCGCCTTCCAGGCTACTGTGAAAGCAGCAAGGTCAGCCTCGACCCAATGGGTTTCACCCATCATGCGCACCGGAATATTCATCGCATCCATGGGCCGGATCAGCCGGAAGCGGCGCTCGATCTCGCCATCATCCAGCATGACGCTGGTGGTCGGGATCTGTACGGCAGCACGGCCAGAGCGCTCGTTGACGAGCAGCTTTGCGCGCGGATCATCGCGTTCGGCCAAAGCCGCATCCAGCGTCACCGGCCGGTTGCGCTTACGCTCGGTGATGGTCAGGAGCCGGGTTTCCGCTCCAGTGCCCGGATGGGTGTGGATGACCTGTCGGCCGGTGACGTTGAAGCTTTCGGCTCGGAGCGTTTCCAGCCCCATATCATAGGTGCCCGAAGCAATCGCTCCGTCGATCCGGGCCTGGAGCAGCTGCTCGAAGGCCGAGAACAGGATGCCCTGCAACTCGATGGTCAGCGCCAGCAGCCGGTTGAGGAAGGTAGTGATCGGCGGCAAATCGTCCTTCGCACCATTGCTGTCCATCAGCTTCAGCCCGGTGGCGGACTCAAACCGCTCAAGCGAGCAGCCTTCGACCTTACCGCGCACGATCAGCAGATAGAGCTGGCGCAGCGCATCGCGGGCATAGGCGGATTCCAGATTGTCCTCGGGACGAAACAGGCCCTGACCTCCGGTCTGGCGCTGACCGCGCGTGATTGCGCCGAGCGTATCAAGACGGCGGGCAATCGTGCTGAGGAACCGTTTCTCGGCTTTAACGTCCGTGGCGATAGGCCGGAACAAGGGCGGCTGCGCCTGATTGGTGCGGTTGGTGCGGCCCAGCCCCTGAATGGCTGCATCCGCCTTCCAGCCCGGCTCCAGCAGGTAATGGACCCGCAGCCGCTGGTTCCGCGCCGAGAGTTCGGCGTGATAGCTGCGCCCAGTGCCGCCAGCATCGCTGAACACGAGGATGCGCTTCTGGTCATCCATGAAGGCCGACGTTTCGGCAAGGTTTGCGGAAGGCGCGCGGTTCTCGACCGCAAGACGTGCAGAGACACCATCACCGCGGCGAACAATCCGCCGCGAACGCCCCGTGACCTCGGCCACGATGTCGGTGCCGAAGCGCTGGACGATCTGATCAAGCGCCCCCGGCACGGGAGGCAGTGAGCCCAGTTGCTCAAGCATTTCATTTCGCCGGGCGACGGCTTCGCGGCATTCCACCGGTTGACCGTCGCGGAACACCGGCTGTGACGAGAGGTTTCCCTCACCGTCAGTAAACGGCTCGAAGAGCTGCACCGGAAAGGAATGCTGCAAATACGAGCCTACATATTCCCTCGGCGTGACATCCACGGAAATGTCATTCCATTCAGCGGTCGGGATCTCGGCCAGCCGCCGCTCCATCAGCGCCTCGCCGGTCGAGACGATCTGGATCACAGCGGCATGGCCCGCCTCCAGATCGGCCTCGATGGACCGGGTCAGGGTCGGCGTCTTCATGGACGTGAGCAGATGGCCAAAGAAGCGCTGCTTCGTGCTCTCGAAAGCCGACCGAGCCCCAGATTTGGCCTGCCGGTTCAGTGTCCCCTCACTGCCGGTGATGTTGGCGGCCTCCATCGCCGCGTCGAGATTGTTGTGAATGACGGCGAAGGCCCCGGCATAGGCATCATAGATCCGGCGCTGTTCGTCAGTGAGCTGGTGCTCGACCAGTTCATATTCGACGCCATCATAGGAGAGTGAGCGGGAGGTATAGAGGCCGAGGGATCGCAGATCGCGGGCCAGAACCTCCATCGCCGCCACGCCGCCGGCCTCAATGGCTTCGACGAACTCAGCCCTGGTCGCGAAGGGGAAATCCTCGCCGCCCCAGAGACCGAGCCGCTGCGCATAGGCGAGATTGTGGACGGTGGTGGCACCGGTTGCCGAGACATAGACCACGCGGGCATCGGGCAAGGCATGCTGAAGGCGCAGACCCGCGCGTCCCTGCTGCGAGGCGGCGACATCGCCGCGTTCTCCCTTGCCGCCGCCGGCATTCTGCATGGCATGGCTCTCGTCGAAGATGATGACCCCATCGAAATCGGAGCCCAACCATTCGACGATCTGACGCACGCGGGAAACCTTCTCGCCCCGGTCATCGGAGCGCAGCGTGGCATAGGTGGTGAACAGGATGCCTTCCGACAGCGTGATCGTCTTGCCCTGCGGAAAGCGCGAGAGCGGCGTGACCAGCAGGCGTTCCATGCCGAGCGCCGACCAGTCGCGTTGCGCATCCTCGATCAGCTTGTCGGATTTGGAGATCCAGATCGCTTTGCGGCGTCCGCGCAGCCAGTTGTCGAGGATGATGGCTGCCGACTGGCGGCCTTTGCCCGCCCCGGTTCCATCACCGAGCATGAAGCCCCGGCGGAAGCGGATCGATCCAGCAGCATCTTCTGGTGCGGCACTCAGATTGTCGAAATGCTCGTCTACGGTCCAGGCGCCGTCGAGATGATCGGCATGGGCTTCGCCAGCATAGATCACGGTCTCAAGCTGGGCGTCGGACAAGCGCGCACAGATATCGGCGGGCAACGTCGGCCGGTAAGAGGGCTTGGGCGGTGCGACCGAGGCCATGGCGGCGGATTGCACCAGCTTGGTCGGGTGCGGCTGCGCGCCGGGGATGCGCAAGGATTGCAGCGCATATTCCTCGTAGATCGCATCGGACAGACGCGCGCCTTCGGGCGGCGCCCAGTCCACGGTCTCATAGGCAAGTTCCACGCCCTCCGGATCATTAGCCGGCGCAGCGACAGGCCGGGAGGCTGCCGAGCGCGCAAGATACCCCCGCACGGTCTTCGCCGCAGCGGCCGGGGCCGATACGGCAAGTTTCGGCAACGCGACCAGCAGGCGCGGTGGAACTTGTCCTTCGATCCAGCCGATGAGCGTCGCAACATCGGGTGCAATGCCTGGCGAGTCCGGAAATTTCGCCGGATCGTCGGCGGGCAGTTTGTCGATCACGGTCAACCGGGTGTCGATCGTGGTGCCGTGCTTTGCATAGACCGCACCATCGACGGCGGTGGTGAACACCACGCGGCCGCGTTCCTGGAGGCGGATGAACGCATCCCGCCAGGCCGGGGCTTCGGGGCTGAAGCCTGCGCCGGTGATCGTGACCAACCGTCCACCGGGGGCAAGACGGGCCAGTGCCGAGACGACATGGCGGTATGCCGCATCGGCGACACGCCCGCTCACATTGGCCATGACCGAAAATGGCGGGTTCATCAGCACCACGGACGGGACGGTATTCGGGGCCAGATGATCGTCGATCTGGGCGGCATCGAAGCGGGAGACGGGAAAGGCCGGAAAGAGCGAAGACAGCAGATCAGCGCGGGTCTCGGCCAGTTCGTTGAGGATCAGCGAACCGCCTGCGGTCTGCGCGAGGATCGCCATGAGGCCAGTGCCAGCCGAAGGTTCCAGCACCACGTCATCGGGGGTGATCGCGGCTGCCGACAATGCGGCCAGGCCGAGCGGCAGAGGCGTCGAGAATTGCTGGAAGTTCTGGCTTTCCTCAGAGCGGCGGGTCTGCGTGGGAAGCAGCCCCGCGATCTTTGCCAGTACGCAAGCCCGTGCGGCCTGCGATGCGGCTTTACGGAAAAGTGCTTTTCCGTATTTGCGCAGGAACAGCACCGTGGCGACCTCGCACGCCTCATAGGCCAGTTTCCAATCCCAGACGCCGGTGGTGTCGGATGCACCGAAGGCCGTTTCCATCGCCGCGCGCAGCGTTGCGGCATCGACACGCTGGCCGCGCTCAAGATGGGGAAGCAGAAGATTGGCGGCAGTCAGAACTGCGGGCGCAATCGCCAGCGGCGTGACCGGGTCGGTCACGGGGAATAGCATGTTCATGTCGGGAAACCTCGGGAGAGCGGGAAGGACAAGCCCGGACAGCGCTCTCTCTCAACTGCCCGGACTTAACCCCTTCCGGCCCCCCTCTGGCTCTCGAACGGCAGCATGAGAAAAGCGCCCCAACCGAATGGTGGGGCGCTTGTCAGTGTCATCTCAGGATCACCCGAAGCGGCGACCGGCTTCGGTGAAGGTGTATTCATTGGCAGCGATGGTCTCATCAACCATCTCGTCCGAAGACAGATGATCATATTCACGTTCAAGCTGGCGATAGAGCCAGCGCGCCAGATCGCGCAGCGCCTCAATCACGGCTTCTTCGGCATCGGCGGTCATGTCCTGATATGTCGGACTGTCGCGCTCGACCGAGATCGCCATGCAATATTCGTGATAATAGTGACCGTGATGGCTGGCCTCGGCGCGAAGCTGGTAGAAATTGCGCCGCTGGACCGCCTGCAAGGCATCGGCGATCCGATGCAGCTCGGTGTCCTGCGGCGCATAGTCCCTGATCCGATGCGGGGCGCCTTTCCGGTGAGTATACAGCGTTTCGAAGCAGGCACCGTCCCCCTGGCTCCAGAAGCCCCGGAACCAGATGCAGGGTTCTTGCCGGGTGCCGCCGTCCATGAGCCGGACGGATCGGGTCTTGAGGTCGAGCCCGAGGATTTCCGCAATGCGCTGGAAATCCTCATAGACGGCGTCGTACCAGTCATAGTCGAAGCCGCCTTCGCGATACCAGGCGCGCGCCCTATCCTTCGCCGCATCGGAAAGTTCGTCTAGGCGATAGACGGTGGTTTCGATGATCTCAGGCATGGGGATCACCTCCCGCCAGCACAGTGGAAAGCCAGCCATCGGTATAGATCCAGTCCACCGTTTCGCCGGTGGCGAGGTCGAGGACATGTGCGCCGCCACCGAACCCGTCGATACGAGGCTTCGAGCAGCTATTGGCGTATTGCATCCCCCATAAGCCGGTCAGACCGAACTCTTTTGAACAGCGTTTGACGAACTGGATGACATGCTCGGGATCGCCGGTGACATCATCGCGCATCCAGAGCTGCGTGCCGCCATGTTCGGGCTGAATCGACAGCAGGAATCCGTCCGATGGCGGGTCCTCAGTGGCATTTTCATCCGCCAGCGCATTGTAGAGATCGAGCGCGCGAGTGGCGTTTTCGGGCGTGCCTACGTCGAGCAGGCAGGAGAAATGGGTGTAATAATCGGCCATGACGGTCTCCGGGCATGACAAGGCCCGGTGCGCGACCGGGCCGGATGAATGGGTGGGACGGGATGAAGCTCAGGCGGCCTGCGGCATGCGGAGCAGGTCAGCCGCGGTGTCGCGCCAGAAAGGATCAACCAACCGGGTTTCCAGCGCTGCGGCGCGGTAGCGAAGCGCACGCGCTTCGGCAGGCGCGGACGTCCTGAAGGCAAGCCCGCGTAACCTGCTGGCCTCGGTAACAATCCGGCGGGCCTCGGCGTCCGAGGCGACAGGCTGTTGCCAGAGAATGACGCGGGCGCGGATTTCGCCGGCGAGGACTAGGCCGTGATCGCTGTCCTGAATGAGCATGATGCGCGGGCGAAAATGCGGGAAGCTGTCCGGCCCGGTGCAAACGTCACCCCGCGACAGGCGCAGAGCCGCGAAACGCATGGCTTCTTCCGGTGAGGGGCATTCCCCAAGCGGGATCATGCGGTCGAAACTGTCGGCATCATCGCCGGGGCCGGAACTGGCGCCGGAGCCGGCCACGCCGAGGCAGGAGATACGCAGCGGCAGCTTTTGCGCCCGGTAGAGCGCGGGCAACACTTCACTCGCCAGTATCTGGCCAATCGGGCGGAAACTATCATGGCGGGACAAGATCATCGGAATCACTCCATGACGGGCGCCGGAAAGCCTCTCTCTCCAGCCCTCAACCCGTCACGGCCGAACGGCCCGCACTCTTCCTCTCTGACCGGGGCGTCCCCGGTTCCGCTGCCGGCGATGGGTGACCGTCGTGAGGCGCTGAAGGCCCGGTCGCGGGTTCACCGCGCACCGGGCCGTCGGGCATGAGGCGCTTTCGCGCCTTATGCCCACGGGTCCAGCTCCAGCTTCACCATGTCGTCGTCGCCGTCGAATTCGGCGGCGGGGCAAGCGGCGTGGGTGCCGTCTCCGGCCTGGAACACGACGATCGAGACCAACAGCGTGGCGGCGAGGCTGGCGGCGAAGGCGGTGGCATCTGCATAGGACATGGGTTCCGGCTCCTGTCTTTGGGAGGCGGGGGACCATCCCCCGCGCGACAGGCGCCCGAAGTGTCTGACCGGATCTGCAATCACCCTCGGGCGTTCGGCCTTTTGCCGAATCCCCGAGGGCGGCACGTGAAGCGTCAAGCCGACCCTTTACGGGTTGATTGATGAAGAGACGGATCGGACCAAGGTTTGCGAATGGAAGCGGGGGTGGTTCATCGCATCTGACAGGTGCCGGATACCCATCGCAGATGCTCTGCCGCGCCAGCCTTGCCGCCATGCTGGCAACAGAATCGTGTTCCCTTCAGGCCAAGATCGGCAGCTGCTTGCCCGGGTATGAAGACGACACACTTCATGGTGAAGCTGGAGCTGGAACCGTTCGGGCAATGCCATCCCATGCTATGGTCCGGGACCAGAACGACCGGACCTTCAGCCCCAAAGCCCATCGGCGATTTCGCGGGCGATCATCGCGCGCGCCTGCATCATCAGATCATCGCCTGACGTGTCGATATGGCCGTAGAACCGGGCACGGCCGCCATGGGCTGTCCATTCGGCGTAGCGGCAATATTCGCGGGCATCGAGCCGGAACACCCGCATGTCTTCGGCCCAATGGGGTTTTGGTTCCACGACGACAGCGATGCCGCCCCGGGTTTCTTCCCAGGGCAGCGTGCGCTCGGATGGGGGATTGTCGTGATCCTCGCGGAAGATCTGATCGATGTCGATCATGGCGGACATGAGGGCCTCCAAACGAAAAGCCCGGTCGCAAGGACCGAGCAGATTGCAGATACGAAACGGAGGTGACGGGGCGACCGAAGCCGCCCCGTTTGAGAGTTATTCAGCAGCAACCATGTGCTGATCTTCCTCGTCGTCGGTCGGATCGTCCTCACCGTCACCCGAGAGGAAATCGGGCAGATCGTCGACTTCAGCGTCGGGGGTCTGCGCCACGTCCACCTCAATATCCGCCTCCACCATGCGCAGCGGCTCGGGCAACCAGCCAGTATCAGCCAGCAGGCGCTCGGCCTCTTTCGCCATGTCGCCCTTCTTCAGATGCCCGATCAGTTCGGCGGCACGATCACCGGCACCTTCGCGGACGGCCTCAAGGATACGCGGCTTGGTCACGCGGCCGAGATAGTTGCCGACTGTCGGCTGCCAGCCCACCGCAACCATGTCGAGGCCGGTGGAACGGGCGAGCCGGTCGGCCTGCGACAGGCGGATGTCCAGCCCATGCTGGCTGACACCCATGCCGCTATAGGGGTTCGGCTTCTCATGGAGCGCATTGACGCCGAAGCTCACGCAATGGGCGAGCAGGTCCATGCGGGATCCATCGTCCAGATCGACCAGCCAATCCCAGAGCGCCGCATCATCGGCCGGGATATGATCGCCCCAGCGTTCATGTCGGTCCTGAATGGCCTTGGCCGAGGCGCTGTCGCGCAGATCCTCGGCCTGCGCCGGGAAATGCACCTCGCGGACCTGCGCCTCCAGGCAGCCCTTGGTGGAATGCGGCAGGAAGCAATCCGTCACCAGCCGGTGCAACAGCGCCGTCATGGCGACATGCGGGCTCGATGCCACGGCATCGCGCAGCGCCAGCGTGCGATGCGCCGTCAGCTCGCTGATCAGCCGGTCGGGCAGCGGCTTGATGGCATCGGTCTCGTCTTCCTCTTCTGGCTCGGGGGATTGGCCGCCGAGCGTGATGACCGCGCGCTGGTGGCTGATATCCGGTGCGGCCCGCTGGAGGACTTCCCCGGTCTCGGGATCGATGATCTCCGCCTCCGGTTCCACCGGCGCTTCATTCTCGGGGCGGACATAGCCACGTTCGACCAGCACGGTGCCATCGGCGTCAATGCTGACGAAAACGCCCGCCTTACCGATCTGATCCGGGTCGAAGGTCATCGGACGGCGCTCGAAAGCCTCCAGCGCCTGCTCGATCTCACCCAGACGGGCGTCGATCTCGTCAGGCAGCTCGTCAGCCTCGCCATATTCTGCTTCAAGCCGGTCATATTCGTCGCGCAGCGCCTCGCGGATGGCGCGTTCTTCCTCGGTCAGATCGACCGTGGTGCCGACAAGCTGCCGAAGGCCGTGATCGTGACCATAGGGGAAGGTCATGGCGATCTCGATCCACTTCCACCCCTCGGCGGCGATGGTTTCCGCTTCCGCCTTCAGCTTTTCGCCCACCAGCCGGTCGAGCAGCACCGGGTCCTGAAGCCAACCGCCATCGTCCTGTTGGAAGAGATCGCGCAGGACACAGCCACCGGCTTCCTCATAGGCGTCGATACCGACAAACACTGCCCGCTTGTCCGACGCCCGCACCGTGGTCTCGGTCAGCAAGCGGCGGATGGTATAGGGCTCTTTCTGCCAGCCGTCCTTGATCGCCTCCCAGACCTGTTCCTGGCGGGCATGGTCAGAGCTGACGGTAAAGGCCATGAGCTGTTCGAGCGTCATGCCATCCTCGGCGTAAGTTTCGAGCAGCGTGGGCGAAACAGATGCGAGGCGCAGGCGCTGTTTCACCACCTTGGCATCAACGAAGAAGGCGGCAGCGATGGCTTCTTCGGTCATGCCTTTCTCGCGCATGGTCTGGAAGGCGCGGAACTGGTCGAGCGGATGCAACGGGGCACGCTCGATGTTTTCGGCCAGCGACACCTCGTCGATCAGTACATCGCCGGTTGCCTCCGACACCACGCAGGGCACCGGGGCGACCTTGGCGAGGCGCTTTTGCTTCACCAGCAGTTCCAGCGCCCGGAAACGGCGACCGCCGGCGGGCACCTCGAACATACCGGTCTCCACGCCATCGTCATTCAGCACCGGGCGGACATGCAGCGACTGGATCAGGCCGCGGCGAGCAATGGACTCGGCCAGCTCATCGACCGAGACACCGGCTTTGACGCGCCGGACGTTGGACTGGCTCAGCACCAGCTTGTTGAACGGAATGTCGCGCGAGGACGACAGGGTGATCTTCTGAACGGCAGTGGCCATGTCAGTTGCTCCATGACGGACGCCGGGGAGCCTCTCTCTCCGGCTATCAGCCCGTCACGAAAACCCCATCCCTCCTTTTCCTCTCCTGGCCGCCGCCCGGCCCATCCCCGTCCATCAAAAATCGCCGCGGGCGCGCAGGCTGACCTCCCGACCGGCGCCGGTGATGATGTGGTCATGCAGCGTCACCCCCAAAGCCGCGCCGACCTTCTGGATCTCCTTTGTCATCGCAAGGTCGGCGGCCGAAGGCTCGGGATCACCAGAAGGATGGTTGTGGACGATGATCAACGCGGAGGCGTTGAGGGCCAGACCCCGCCGCAGCACTTCCCGGGGATAGACCGGGGCATGATCAACCGTACCTATGGCGAGACATTCGTCCGAGATGAGCCGGTTCTTGCCGTCGAGATAGAGGACATGGAAGCGCTCGACATCACCGCGAATGGTCAGCGCGCAATAGTCCAGAACCGCCTGCCATGTGGACAGGACCGGGTTCTGGTTGAGATGGCGCAGCAGGATCTGGCGCGCCTCGTAGACAACGGCCTGCTCCTGCGCTGAAAACTGGTACGGCTGCGGATTGATGGCGAGTTTCCTCATGTGTCGCGTCATGGTCGTGGCTCCCGACGGGCAGCCGGCCCGGTGCCGGACTTTCACCACGTCACGACAAGAAGCGCCGCCCTCTACCTCCGAGAGAGCGGCGCAAAAACGTAAAGCCAGACAACCGGATTTCAGGCTTTCCGGTTTTCTGTATCGGCAGGATACAATGGCCATACCGCACCACTGCGGAATCGGGCGGACAGGATTTGCTCGGCTGCGCGAATACTACCAGCCATGCGCGCCGTTTCAGCCCAGACCGAGATCGGGAACAGGCCGGTAAAAAGCACGTCCCGCTCGATCCCCATGCCGAAGGGGAGCCGGATTGCCTCCAGTTCACTAAAGCACCAGCTGCCGAGTTCGGGATAGCCGATGTCGGCGAGACCAAACATGATGTCGCCGTCCTCATCCAGCTCGGTCGCGAGCCAGACGCCCGCGCCAAGGGGATTGTAGAATTTGACGACGGGGAGGTGATCGACGTCGCTCTGCCGGCTATTGGCGAGGAGCTGCGTGCGCTGTGTGCGGGTCAGGAGGATCATGCCGCAGCCCTCCGCTCGATGAGAGTATCGTGCGGTTCAGCGCGCCCCTCTTCGGGCAGATGGGCGAGCAACCAGTCGGCCGCCTTGCTGGCCTGTGACGCGGCGCGGACGATGGCGCGATTGTCCTCGCGCAGCACTTCGAGCCAGGAACCGATATAATCGGCATGGCGCACTGTCGGCACGATCCCGAGCGAGGCGCAGCAGAAGGCCGCGTTCATCTCGGCCACCAGTTCTTCGAAGGCATATTTCTTCGTGCCGAAGCTGCCCGAGAAATCCCGCCCCAGCCGCGAAGCATGACCTGTGGCGTGACCCATCTCGTGCAGGGCCGTCCTATGCCAATTGATCGGCTCGAAATAGGCAGCCGGCGGCGGCACCTGCACATAGTCCAATGACGGCATATAGAAGGCACGATCGCCGCCGATGCGGACGTCGATGCCAGTTGCGCGGATCAATGCCTCGACCTGCGGCTCGATCGTGCCGGGCGGCGGTGGCGGCGCATCGACGGCAATGTCCTCGGGCAAGCCCTCGCATTGCGCCGCGTTGAACACGGTAAAGCGCTTCAGGAACGGAATGCTGCCTGCTTCTTCACCTGTTTCCCGAGCGCGGCGTTTTTCGTCCTCGGGAGTGAACCGGTCAGCGTAGACCACGGTCGTGCCACGCTCGCCCTTGCGGACATTGCCGCCGAGCGACAAGGCTTGGCGAAAGGTGAGCCAATGCTGGGTCGGATAGCCGTATTGGACCACGGCGCCCCAGAGGATCAGGACGTTGATCCCGGAATACTGCCGCGAGGTTGCCGCGTTTCTTGGCATGGCGAGCGGCGCTTTCGCCGCCGCCGACCCCCAGGGCTGGACCCAGGGCAGCCGCCCGTCCTCCAGCTCGCCGATGATCTTGTTGGTGATGTCGTCGTAGAGATTGCTGCGGGCGCCGTCTGCGCCGGCGCGGTCCTGTCTGGCCATCGGAATGTCTCCGCGACGGGCGCCGGAAGCCTCTCTCCCGGTCCTCAACCCGTCACGGAAATCCCGTCCGCACTCTCACTCTTGGGGCGTTGCGGGGTGCCCCCGCAGAAGGGGTCGGCCGAGACTATGGCTCGTCCGCAGGGGAAGGCTTTCCCCTCAAGTCTTTGCCAGTCTCGGAGCGCTCATGCGCGGATGCTTTATGCCCCTCTGGTTCAAGCCAGGCGCGAAGATGACTGATCGATCTCGTGCTGCGCTGGAGGTGCCCCTCTCTGCGTGCTGTGTCAGTTTGGCCTAAGCGATATCTGAAGCTGCGATAGTTCTTGGATAAAGTCGTCGTCCATACCCGAGAAGAGGCTAATCAATTCATCTTGGCGCGGTTGGCCAAAGGCCAGCCGGTAAGTGGCCAGAGATGTGATGAGATCCTTGTAGCGTTCCTTCTCGCGGCTGAAGGGCGGAATGAGGACGACCCGCTCAATCTTGTGATTACCTGGGTAGACCCAGAACGGAATGATGTCTCCCGAGCGGCCCTTTGAAACCTCATCAGCTTGCGCTGCCTCAAACATGGAGACCCATGGTGATTGCCTGCTCTGGGCAGCGAGAGAAGTGGCCGAAAAAGCAGCGACGACATTGCGCCGAACAGCATGGTTTTTGTAACGATGGACCCGTCCTTCACGCTGCTCGATATCAACAGGGTTCCGCGGGAGGTTCCAATGCACAATCCGAGAGCAGTAGGGATGAAAATCCAATCCTTCCTGTCCAATCGACGTGGAAGCGAGAACAAATGGCCGAAACGGCGACTTGAAAGCTGCCTGGACCACGGATGTTCGGCGTACACCCTTTTCTTCCTCGGCTTTTGTTGCAAAACGCATGGCGAAACGGGCGCGCACTTCGAATGTCTGATCATACAGACGACCCGCTTTTGTCGACCAGTGGTCCAACGTGATCTGGGCAGGGCGCAAGGCGACCACAGCAATCACGTTTGATGCAATGATCTTCGCGCGATCCTGCGGGGCTAGTTTTTCGGCGCGCTCGCTTTCCAGGACGAGCTGAAGGTATTCGTCCAAAACCGCCGGAAGGTCGTTTCGCGCGGCGTGCTCGATGATATCGCGCCAATAATTGAGAGGCGAGGTTTCAGCGAGCAATGCGCGGGTTTCGGGTTGATTGTATAGGCTGCGAAAACCGAGCGCGATCCCGATTGATGCACTGATCAATACGGGGTCGTCTGTGGCGATCTCCGGGCAAAGTCGCGAAAGTGCACGCAGCGCACATACCGCAGGCGAGCCAAGCGCAAGGCTGGCGAGCTTTTCGATCACTCTGTCAGGGTCGACATCGCCCTGATGCTCGTCAGTTTGGAGTGCATCGCGAAGTGTGGCGATGGTCCGAGACATCGCTCCGTGTTCGTCGTGCCCCTCATGGTCAACGACGCCGACATTCGACCATTCCACTTCGCGTTCGAGCGTCCTGTCCAGGGCAAGTGCGAGGAGCCGATCACTTGTTTGAGCGAATTCTGCGATGGCGTCCACCGCAAGCTGTTCACGCAGAACCATACAGGCTTGAGCGTGCAAATTATCGTAGCTTTCAGCGCGGCCGAACCGCCGCTCCAAAGCGAGAGGATCAACAAGCTCTGCCAACGACGGCGACGGGTAGAGCATCGGCATAAGTTCATCGACGCCAATCGGCCTGCTGGTCCGGCTGACAAGGTCCGGCGACATACCCATTCGGCGGCTTGCCTCGTGCGAAAGCAAAGCCGCGATCGCATCCGGCACCATCGACCAATCTGAGAAGACCAATGCCTTTGTGGCCGACCTTGGCGCGCCGAATGAGGGACGCGATGGCGGGATCCAGAGCGATCGATCAAGGGCGTCATTGAACGCCAGATCCGCAAGGGCACGCATCCTCCCGTTGCGAAATGGAATCGCCGCGTATCCCTCGACCTGTTTTTTGCTGATGAAGTGCGTTGAGGCATCTCGAATGGCCTTGCGCAGCTCTGCGGCCGGCTTGGGTTTCAATGCCTGAAGCCGGTCGCGCAGCTTGTACCCCCTCATGAAGTTCAGCAGGTAAGGAGCCGATTTCCAGTACTCGACGATGCTGGGAGCACCTACGAGTTCTGCAACTTTCGCTACTGCCTTCGCCTCTCGCAGATCATCGGTGGCGATCGCTACCTCGGGCATGACTTCTTGGACGAGCGAATTGCGATCTTCAGTAGAATCAACGCGTTCCGTGCGGGCAATGACCCCGCTTAGGATATCATGTAATCTGTCTCGTTGCGCTATTGCTGCCGCTCGGGCATCTGGCATCGACTGGAGCGATCGCCTGAACTTGATGAGCTCGCTCTTCAATTCCTCTACGCGGGCCGGGCCTTCAGTATCGCCGAACAGAAAGCGCATTGTCCGTAAAAAGTCGTCGTAATGCTCGCCCTCTTCCGGCGCATCGCTGCTCAGCGTTAGCATGCGATAAGGCGTGGCAGACAGAAGCAGGAGCCTCGCCTTCGATCCATCTTCCCCATTGTATGAGAACAAGGCCCGCGCCAATTCTGCGGCAGCTGCCTTTTCAGGCGCTACCTCGACATCATGATCATGCAGGAGTTCAGCGAAGCGCTGGAACTCGTCGAGAATGATCAGATCCGGTGTCAATGCGTCAACACAGATCTTCGCAAGCATTCGGCGCAGCTCACCGATCATCGCTGCGGGGCGCTGGTCGTCGGGGTAGTTGGGATGCTTGTGCCTTCGGGCGAGATCCGCCGCCTCACGAATCCTTTCGATAAATGTATCATCGACCACCCGGTTAAACTTATCAGCAATATCTCGCGAAATCCGTTCGCTTCGAATCCATGCCGTCCAGCCCGGCCAGTTCTCATCGGAAACGCCGCCACGGAACACTCGTTGGATGCCGCGATGGCGCAGACCGATACGCTCACGGAGCATTTCAAAGATCAGCGCCCGTTCCGGTGCAGTCCCAAGGGACGACTTAAGATCTAGCGCCGTTCCAGGGGTGAGGCTGATCAGATTGATGGGTCGCGAAGCAATCCCGCCTTCCTTCTCGATCTCAAGCGGCAACAGCGTAAGGCGGGTATTGAGCGGCTTGGTTGCAGAACCCACCACATTGAGCGACTTGATGTTCTGTTCAGCAATCGCCTGATTAGAGCAGATGTAAACGATGTCGATACGCTCGACTTTGCCCAGCAGATGTTCGATGGTCTTCGCAATCACGCCGCGGGCAACCATGGTTTTCCCGAGCCCGACCTCGTCAGCGACAAGGAATTGATCCGTCGGTGATTGATCCGTGAATAGCCTTCGAAAGACGTAGTCGACAGTCGCTTGCTGAAACGGCTTCAGCAACGCAAGGTGCTCGACAGCGCTGTAAGTCACCGGCGCCTCCTCTTGCTCGTTACAAGCGGCTCGAAGCTCTGCCACAGCGCTAGAAACTCCTTGGGAACAATGGTTTCGCCACTATCCGGGTCTTCAAGCCGTTCGATTAGCCGGCCGATCTCTTCTAGCTCGCCGCTTTCTAGACTGAGCGCCCGCACCATCGGCTCGAGAAGCGAGGTGTTTCCCTCGCCCAAGCGGCGAAGCCACTGACCTTCGCCGCCGGTGTCGCTTTCCAGAAAGCTTCCTTCACCAAGCGTGCCGAGCAGCAGGCTGAGATAACGGAAGAAGTTGCCGACGTTCGCGATGTGGGCACGCAGAACAGCTGCGTCACGGCCTTCTGGAACGCCGACCAAGCGCGCACCAAGGGTGAACGTCAGTTCCACCTTCGTCGCTTCATCGAGCAGTCGAATTCCGAGCCAGCGTGTAACGTCGCCAAGAGGAACAGCGCCCAATGCAAGCTCTGTATCGGAGCCACACAGCAACCTGCCTACATCATATCCGCGTTCATTAGGGACTGTGATCGCCCGCACGAAGCACCTGACGCCATCCGGCAGCAGAACCTGCTTTTCTTTGGTGGCAATCTGCAGTTCAAGATGGATTAGGTCGTCCTCTTCGGAACAGTGGAGATCAAGTGGCAGCGCCGAGATGTCTGACCGCATCTTCTCCAGCGCCTTTTCCGCCGCCATGGCCGCGTCCTGCGTCGGTGGTTCGCTCGGCGTGTAGATGGCGAGCAGCCGCTGGAACGCCTCGGAGAACAGGACGTCGTCGATCGTACCCATGCGCGTCTTCGGACCGTCCAATGTTGCCATCACCTCGACATTTTGCGTTTTCCCGCCCTTGGTCGGAATCGTCGCAGCCGTGGTAGCATTTGCCGAACCGAGGTGGATCTGGATGCGCGATCCTCGCTCGACGAGGTAGGCTTTCGCATGAAGTCCCTCGAGATCGGTCGAACTTGGCCCATCCACTCCTTCAGCCTCATACTCGGTCGCACGCTCATCGAGAGTCGAGATCGTGAAAAGCTCGCGTGTCTCGGGATCTATGCAGTCGAGTTCCTCTGCTCGCGAGATGAGCCGGAGGTTATCTCGCGAGCCGTATCCGTCGGACAGCCTTTTCAGCGCGGGAGCAGAGACAAAAGGTGAAAGAACTGCAAGCTTCTCGCCTCGGGGGAGCGCCCAGCCGTCACCATCAAGACCATTGACGGCGAAGCTGACCTTTGTTGCGCCAGCAGGCAGACCCTCCCACCAGGTTCGTTCCAAATTCGAGATCAGCAAAGGCAGGAACTTGGGCGGCGCAGGCCGGGTGGCTGGATTGGCTAGCCTGGGCAGGGCACGCAGCAACTTCGTCAGTGCGCGGTTATTCGCATTCTTCTCATCGTGTACAGCACCATCGAGAGCCAAAGCGAGGTCCCAGCAACGATCATTTGTGAGGTTCCTTGACAGGATTGCCACTCTCATTCGAACGGGATCGGTTTTCTTTTCGGGCTCGAAACGAATACACCACAGCTTCGGATGGAAGGCACCTCCACCCGGCGCCGCCACTTCTACAATTGTCTTCTCGTAAAGTGCCATCAGCCTCGCAGCATTCGGGTGAGCCTCCTTGATGCGGCCCCGATCGCAATAGACGGCGATGCGGTCGGCCATCCGCTCGACACTCTGCAGTAGCGCGAGAGGGCTTCGCAGCATTTCGTCTCTGTTCTCAGCATCGCGGAACACGATGCTGATCGGAATGGCAAGCGCCGTCTCAAAATCGAGTGAGTACGTCGTAGCGACGGCATGCCCGAACCTGTACCCATCCGGGGCACGAACAAGTGCAGTATAAAGCTCGCGGTTTTCAGGGTCGAAAGGCGAATCAGCCGACATCGACAAGCTCCCCGAGATAACGCCGCGCAATTCCCCAGCGGAAATCCAGCCGTGCGAGACCTGAAGCGCCTGACCAGCGTTCGAGGGGTGCGTCGTGGAGCAGCCGGGCCTTCATCCGCTTCAGCGACTGTTCGCGCTTCCTGAGCAGATCGATGGCTTCGTGGTCTGTCTCCAACGACTTAGAGCTTTGCAGCGCAATGACGAGCCAGCCTCTAACGAACTCCCGAGAGGACTGGGTAAGGTTGTGGCTGGTCGATCCAACGATCTGGAAAAGGTCGTCCAAGTCCCAGCTTTGCAGCGCGAGGTGCTGAAGATCTCCGCGCCAATCCTCAAGCAATTGGCGGTAATCTTCGATCAATGCGGATGCTTCGCCATGGGTTTTGGCGTTCGGGCGCTCCGCCGCTCGTAATGCAAGCAGCAGATTGTAGAGGAGGCTTGCACCGTGCATCACGCCGGAGAAGCGTTCCGCATGGCGGAGGATGGATCGATTGCGGTCGGACACCGTGTCCTCGCGGACCTGCCATGCCCAATCCTCGCTGAAGTTCTTTTGTTTAGCGGCAAGTTCGTTCAGCAGACTTGCCTTGGCACTGCCAGCAATACGATCGCGCAGGAAATCAACTTCTTCAGGCAACAGTCTAAAGTTCGTTTGCTCGAACAGATTCTCGGGCGCATTGGGAAGGCCCGTGCTCCATAATCTGAGGTCATGATCCTTCAAACTCTCCGGCCCATAGGACAAGAATGTTGCCTGATTGCCCGCTAGCGTGCGGATGCCAAGCGTATGCATGCCGGCCCAATAAACGCTCGATGCAAGTCTCTTCAGGCTCTCTCCGGCACGGCGGCCAATCACATGCTCGCTCTCTTTGCCATTCAAAAGCGCTGCACTTAGCTTGACCTCAAGATCTCGGGCGATAATCGTTCGCTCTGCTTGACTGGCCTTGCGCTGCTGTGCTTCTCGATAGATCCAGGGAATGAATAGCATGTAGCGTAGCCGTGTCTGAATAGTGCTTGTCCCCGGGAAGAGGAGATCGGCCAGCCCGTCCCGGATCGTACTCAGACCAAGCTCGTCACGTGCCTCTGGCGGCTTGAACAGATCGATGAGGGTCTGAGCTCTCCGCCGTTCTTCAGGGTCAAAATCAATCCAGGCAAGGTAGGACATCGGGCTACTCATTGGGTGAAAGTGGTTCGGCGGCGTCCGGCGATCCGCTGCCGGACTGTGGCTCGGCCAGCTCTAGCCGCCCGTGGTCGACCCAGAACACCGCCACCCCTTTCAGCGGGTGGTGCGGAAACAGCTTGGCCACCAGCGCCACATAGCTTGACAGCTGTGGCCAGTAGGAACCGAAACCTTCACCCCCGCCGCCAGATTTATGGTCGATAAGTATGCATCCCCCTGATCCAACGGCCAGAAGATCGATGGTGCCGGGGATTTCGGCCCCCTCCGGCGAGAACCCAAGGACCGGGATTTCGGCGCGCAGGTCGGTATAGCCCTCGGCCGCCAGCCAGTTTCTCAACGTCTCGGCGCGCTCGGAAACCAGCGTGATCGTGGTTTCCTCGAGCCCGGTGGCAGCGGCCAGCGCCGGGATGAGTTCAGGCCGGGTCAGGCAGGTACGCAAGGCCAGATGGAGTGCTGTGCCGCGTGTGGCGTCGTTAAGCGTCTTGGGCCATGGCGCACCAATGTCTATCCTGCGGGTTTCCGGCGCAGCACCCGCACTGCGGGTTTGTGATGGTTGCAGTCGCCAGGGCGTCAGGGGCGCTGCAGGCAAAGCCGTCGCCGGACCAAAGCGGAAAGCCACAGTGGTGGCCCCATTCGCATATTCGGAAAAGCCCGCCTGGTCGGGCAGTTGCGTGATGACCGCAGGGCAGTCCACGCCACCGATCCGCAGGCAATCGGCCGCGATCTGCGGGGCGCAGCTGTCCTCAAGTATGTGGAACAGGTTTTTTGCCTCGGGCGCGTCTTCATCGCGATCCTTGAGAAAACCCGGCCATTCAAGCACCAGTCGGTCACGGGCACGGGTCAGCGCGACATAAAGGAGATTTTTCGCATTGGCCTCAAAATCCGGGCGGCGGTCTTCGGTGAAGCGCCGCGCGGCCTCGGGGGCCGCAAAGCCGGGCGTGTGGATCAACGCGGCAGAGCCAAGCACAAGGGCCATATCGTCGATCCGGTCGAGCGCATCGAAACGCGTCGCAGTAGAGCCGGGCCATTCCTCGATGCCATTGTCGAACTCGGCCACTACGGTGATCGGCCATTCGCGCCCCTTTGAGGCATGCCAGGTCACGATCTCGACCGCCTCGGCATTGTTGGCTGACGGATCAGGACGGCGGTCGAAGTCGCGCTCGTCCGCGCGGGCATCGAGCCAACCGAGGAACACTTTCGCTGTCTCGCCATGGAAACCCGAGGCAGCCTTGAGGTCGCGATGCGCCGCCTCGAATTCACTGGCCTCGGCCTCGAGCCGCAAAAGATCAGCGCGGGACTGGGCCGCATCGGCCTGGCTATCGGCCCAAAGCCGCAGGCCGGCGGCATCAAGCACCAGATCGAGGCCCGCAGCAACCGGCAGACTTGCCAGCCGGGCCGACATGCCCACAAGCCGCATCAGCACAGGATCATCCGCCAACCGCCCGTCGATCTGTGAAGAAAGCGCCGCTTGCAGGGGCAGCGGATCGGGGCCAAGCGTGCGCAACAAGAGCCCCGAATGAATGTCGGCGGGGTTCGCGGCAAAGGCCAGCGCGGCGCGGGCTGCGGTAACGACGGGGCTTTGTGCCCAGCCATCTTCACTGATGCGCACGGGAACGCCGCGAGCGCGCAGCTCCTCGGCATAGCGGGCGGCGGTAGTGTGGCGGCATACGAGGAGCGCGATATCCGAAGGCCGTACCGGGCGCGTCGCCTGCGTGTAACGATCAGTGATGGTGTCGCCATCGGTCAGGATGCGGGCGATACGCTCGGCGATATGCTCCTGCGGCTTCGACGCTGTGCGCACGCCGCGCGATTTGACTGCATTCAGCACTTCAATGGCTGGACCAGCGACCGGATCGCGGGTTGGCACCAGGGGATTGTAGCCCGCACCGAAGAGGCTGGCGCCCATAGCATTGACGAAGTCCATCACCGCAGGCGTCGATCGCCAGTTGCGGTCCAACGGCTGCGTTGCATCGGGGTTCGCCGCCGCCAAGGCCTGCGAAAGCCGCGCATCGGCACCCTGAAAGCCCATGATTGACTGTTTCACATCGCCCACCAGCAGCGTGCGAGGCGCATGCGCCCCGAGTTGCCACAAAAGCGCGAATTGCACGGGGTTGGTGTCCTGGAATTCATCGATGATGACACAATCGATCTCATCCAGCACGGCCTGCCGCACCGCAGGATCTGTTCGTAAGAGCCGCTCGGCCCCAACGATCATGTCGGCAAAATCGATCAGGCCAAGGGCCTTCTTGCGGGTCTCATAGGCCTCCATCACCTCTTGCGCACAGGCGATCAGACACGACAGGTGCAGCTTCGCATCCGCAAGCGGGCCGGGATGGGCGGGCAGGACATCAGCTGCCTCGATGATGGCGGTCGCCAGATCGTCATAGCCCTCGGGTGTTTTCGTGCGGCTGTTCGAGGTGAACAATCCGCGCAGGCCTTGCCAAAGGCCCCAGTCCCGGCCGAGCAGTCCTGGATCACGCGACACGCGGCGGAACAGGACAAGGTTCTTCTCAAGCGTCTCACGCGGGCCTTTGGCGGTGACGGTGGCCATCCCGCCTTCGGGGAAGGCTGCGACCATCGCCAGAACTGCGGCAGTCAGCGCAGCACCGGCGGAAGCAGGATCAGCCAGAACTTCGCCGTAAACCTCGTCAAGCCGCGAGAGCGCTGGCGCGATCAGACCGGGATCTTGCCCCTTGTCGCCAAGGCCGCGCAGAAGGTCGATCATCGACAGAACCCGACCGCGCAAATTGTCCTCGACCGTCGCGCCTTTTTGCCAGTTCGCCTCGTAGCCGAAGCGCTCGGGCTCGGCTTTGATCGGGTCGAGCGATTTGGCATGCGCCAAGGCTTGACGGATCAAAAGGTCACGCTCGGCATCGCCCAGATGGCGCGGCTGCGGTGAAGCACCCGCCGCCAGCGCGTGCTCAGTCAGCAGCCTGAGACCAAGACCGTGGATGGTAGAGACGTAGGCGCGCTCGACCGCCATGGCCTCGGAGACCAGTCCATCAGCCAAAAGCCCGGCGCGGATCCGTTCGCGCAACTCGCCCGCTGCCGCCTCGGTGAAGGTGACGGCGAGGATGCGTTCAGGCCGCACCACGCCACGTTTCACCCAGTCGGAAAGCTGGGTCTTGATGCGGTGGGTTTTACCCGCGCCGGCACCGGCGGGGACGATGACCAGTCCCTGATCCATGGTCATTTCTCCTCGATCTGACGGATGAAGGCGGTGACGAAGGCCGAGCCGTCAGTCAGCGCATAGGGGGTGAAGCCGGCCTCTTTCTTGAAGAAGGCTTCATCCTCGGATGTGTTCAGCACCACCCGGCCTGCGCCGAGTTCCGCCAACCGCTCGGCCAGTTTTTCCACAGCGCCTTCATTCACTGCATCGCCCATGTCGCGGGCAGGCGAGCCATCCGTCAGAGGCAGGCCGGATGTCAAAAGACCGCCGTCATTCATCAGATGATAGGCAACGGCGACCTTGCGGCCGATCAAGGGGTCCATCCCGTCGCCCTCGCGCCGATGCGGTCGCGCGATCATGTCCCGATAAAGGCCTGCCTGCAGATCCCAGCCTGCCTCCATCCGTTTGCGTCGCCCCGAAGTGCTGCTTTTCTTGTGGTCAACGATCAGCAGTGCGCCATCCGGCAGTTCGAGGATCGCATCCGCCTTCCCGTGCAGGTTGATGCCATGCGCCTCACCGGCCAGCCAGATCTCGTTACCGATAATCTTTGCTTTCAGCGCCAGCAGATGGTCGCGCCAGCGAAGGGCGGCGGCCATGATCTCGCGCTCAAGCCCCTTGCGCTCCATCTCCCATGACGGGCTGCGCAGGTAGCCGGCATGGCGGACCAGGGCGCGTTCATAGGCTTCGGGCACCGCGGCGGCCAATGTATCGGGGTCCGGGACGGACTGATCCTTCAGGAAAATATGTTCGAAAACGTCATGCGCGATATTGCCCTTGGCTATGACGTCCAGTTCCTCGGCCGACCAGGACATGTCCTCGGCTCCGACCTCGCCCAGAAGCCAGGCGAGTGGGCTGACGAGCAACGTTTCCAGTCGTGAGGGTGATTGCGGTTTCGCCGTGCCATCATCCTTGCGCCGCAAGGAGAGTAGGTCGTGGCCCAGAAAATCCAGCGTCTCAGGTAGTTCGAGAGCCTCAGCCAAAGGCGGCAGATGATGATGCGCCACCGGCCAGTCGCCGGGTGAAAGGCGCGACAGATCGGTGATCAGATCGTTGGCATCCTCGACGCCGGTGATGGCCCTCGCCACCAGCGAAAGCCCCGCCGAGGGTTGCAAGCGCCCGCCCGACAGATCGCGCCACGGAACGAGGAAGGTGATGCTGTCCGTCACCGCCTGCATCTGCTGGTCAAAGAGCGAAAGTCCCTGTGCCAGTCCCTCGGCCCGGCCACGCAATGCCAAGCCGGTGGCTTCGCGGAGCGCAGCAATCTCGCTGTCCAGAAACAGCGGGTTGGCGCGCGGCCTGGTAGGGTAAAATCCGTCGGTGAAATCGGTTACGATCAGGTGTCGACAGGGCCGCCAGGGGCTTTCATGTGCGGACCACAGGCTGACGCCTTCCAGATTGCGGTCCGGCTCGGCGCTGGTGGGCGGCATGACCAGAATACCGCGCAAGATCGCCTCCCAGTCGGGGGTACCTTCGCCCGGCGGGACCGGCAGACGCGCCCGGACCTGATCGCCCTGCGCAAGCTGATCGCAAATGCGATCGAGCAGAAAACGCAACTGCGCCAAGCTGCTCGCCGAGGCGCGAATGTCGTCCCAAAGTTCCTTGTGCGCCGGAGTAGCGGTCAAGATTGCGCCGCGGAAGTCACCGCCCATCAGACTTTCGGACAGATCACGCCCGGTCTGAGCGGACCACGGCATCAACGGCGAAAGCGCGAGGCTCGCCAGCACCATCGCTGGGGTCGGCGGGCGTTTGGCCAGCGCCAGATGCAGCGCGGTCTCACCGATGATGTCGCGTTGGGGCAGAGCTGCGGGCAGACCCGAGAGTGGCACGCCTTGGGCGGCAAAAGCGCGGGCGATCTGGCGCGGATCACCTGCGGTAAGCACGGAAATCTCGCGCGCTGGAATGCCGTCATCGATCAGCGCACGAGCGCGGGCGGCAGTAAAATCGGCCGCAGCCGCCGGATCGCGCAGGCCGAAGAAAGCGAGGCTGTCATCGAGAGGCGCGACTTCGAGCTGCTGTGCGGTTACCCCACCCTGTAGGGCGTGGAGTCGGCTGCCGACTGCCGCTGTTCGGAGTCGAGGGGCAGCCGGAACCGAACCGAACTCCTCCTTCAACCGGGCATAAAGTGTCTGCATCGCGGCAGGCGCCAGCGGATCGAGCGAGCCTTCGACCACCGGAACCGGATCGAGAAAGCGCCCATTGGAGAGGTTCAGCACATGGCGCAGCGGTGCAAGACCTTCGGGCAGACCGTCCCCCAATGTCCGCCACAGACCGATCAGTGCCGAGAGATGCCGCTTTGCCCGGCTGTCAGACAGGTGATCCACTACAGGCACCCGCAAATCAGGCGTGGCCAGCACCAGATCTTCCAGCGCTCTCGTCACCGCCGAAATCGTCTCGACCGGTGCATTGGCGAGGCTATCCGCCCAGACGGGATCAGGCACCTCGGATATGGCGCGCCCCGGCGACCACTCCGGCGGGATCGGAGCCAGAGATAGCTCGGCCAAGCCGGTATCTGTCAGCCGATACTGCAAACCGGAACGTGGATCGATGACGAGGAACGGGTAATGCATGCTTGTTTCGGTCCGAATGTGTGGGAGGGAGGGAGCGCGCCGGCGCTACCCTCCTGGATAGAATTCGAATAGCGCATCGGCTGCGTCCGGGTGGCGCAACAGGCGAGCATGGTCGCGCGCGAGGCGGCCGATGATATCGGCACCCTGAATGACGGTCGCCCATGGATGCGACAACACAGCGTCGGGGGTCATCACACCCAGCATATTGCCCGCAATCGCGCCGGTGGAATCGCTGTCGCCGCCATGGGTCACCGCGATGCGCAGGCACTCGTCCAGGCCGTTCCCCCGGAGGCAGGCGTAAAGCGCGATGGCCAGCGCCTCTTCGGCCGTCCAGCCGCCACCTAGGCTTTCGACGGTTTCAGGCCTCCCGTCTTGCCGCGCCGCAAGAGCTGCGTGAATGGCGTGGGCGGTCTCATCGCCACCGTCCAGCCGGGCATAGTCCGTGGCGATCCGCTTGGCGGCCAGCTCCAGCGGCTCGCCCGCCGCGACATCGGCGAGCATCTCCGCCCAAGCGGCGGCTGCGAGTTGGCCCGTGACATGGCCATGGGTCAGGGCCGAAGTCTCGATCGCCCATGATCTCACCTGATCGCGCGGCGCGATCAGCGCAACTGGGGCGACCCGCATGATCGTGCCGCAGCCCTTGCTGTCATTGCGGGCCGGGTCGCCAAAACGGCCGCTGGCACCCAGGGCCGACATGCAAGTCATGCCCGGGGCGCATTCTGACCAAAGCCTGCGGTCCTCGATCAAACCGATATCATCTGTTTCTGCTTGCGGGTGGCCTTCCTGCGTCCGGTACCATCGCATCAAAGCATGATGGACGATGGATGGCGGGTGACAAATGCCGCGCAACTGACCCCGGATCCGTGCGCGGATCAGGCCCTCGGCAGTGAAGAACGTCATCTGCGTGTCATCGGTGATCGCGCCTCGCTGTCCGCCATAGGGCGGCAAATCGGCGAACCCTGCCGGAAAGCGTGCTTGAATGGCCTCCAAAGAGTGGAATTCGATGCCAGCACCGAGACTGTCCCCCATGGCGCCGCCCAGCAAGCAAGCCTGCAAGGTCTTGGCGCTGTCGCTCGACCCACCCGCCTGATCCCGCAACCATTCCTCTTGTGCGCGGGTTTCAACAGTACCGGGCCGGACAGAACGTACTTCGGCAATAGCCCGCGCCGCGCTCTCTCCCCGCTCGATCATCAGCAGAGCCGCGATCGTCCCGGCACGGCCCAGACCGCCCCTACAATGGATTAGAACGTTGCCGCCACGTTCGACTCTGTCATGGATCCGGCGCGATAGCCCGCGCCAGAGCCCTGCACTGTCGGCGACAGGCACATCGACATCACGAATCGGGAAGTGGAGCCATTCCACGCCGCGTGCTTTCAACGCCTCGCCCAGCCCGCGAACGGACAGCATGTCGAACTCGTGGTCCTCGAGCAGCGTGAGCACCATATCTGCGCCCCAGGACGCGACCGCATCAAGGTCAAGAGCCAGATCACGGGCCCAAGTTGCGCCGAACACGCTGTCCCCCTGCTTGCCGGGACAAAGCGTCAGGCCGATCTGGCCGTTTGCAAGCGGCAGGCTGTCAATGCGAAGGGGGTGGGTGGTGCTCGTGCGGGACAAATGTATCTCCTTGAACCGTATCTCTGCTTAATAAAACAGAGATGCGTCAAATCCGGTCGTATGAATCTTTGCCACGGTATTGATGCGAGCACAATCGCAGGGCCTTCTCAGGGCTACATGGTTCGCTGAAGACTTATCTCCGGCTATCCTGGCGATAGGACCTCCACCCGATCCCCCCATCTAGCCAGATACCACTCCATTTCCTGCCGTCCACCAGCCCTGAACCGCACGACCAGCGATCGATCCTCCAGCCGTTCCATTGTTTGCTTCGGGTGGAACATATATCCTGCCGCCTCGTCCGCCACGTCTGGCAGGAAACGCCATTCGACATCCTGTGGATCATTATCGCGCCAGATGCCGAAGCTTTCGGACAGCCATTCCTGCAAATCAAACCCTTCGGGCCGGGTATAGACGTCAGGCTCCAGCGAAACGCGCTCAAACCCGGCCAGAGCGAACAGGCGCAGATCATCCTGGTACTCACTCCAGGCCAGCAGGTATTGGCGACCTTGTCCGAAGAGCATGGCAACAGGACCAAGGCGGGCGTTGCGTGACAGTTTGCCCGTGCTGCGAGCGCGGTGGTCGGTCGAAACCATGACGCCTGCAAGAATTGCCTCGCGCAGGGCCGAGAGTATCTCGGGTGCGATTTTCTCGCGTGGACCCGGGCGGAAGGCGACCCCATCGGCCATAAGCTGAGCCTCCAGATCGGCCGCAACCGTCCGGCGTCGATCTGCACGAAACATTGCCTGCACCTTCGCAAGCAGACGCTCCAGCGTTTCGGCGGTCAGATCATCGCCTTCACGCCGAGCGATGGCGGCTGCTCTGTGTCCGGCGGTCAGCTCGTCCAGTGTCGGCTCAACCATTCTTCCCAAAGAGCCCGGCGGAAATCGCCAGTATTTCCGGCCGCTGTCGCCGAGGATTTCCTCGATCTGCGGATAGGCATTGCGCACAGCATCGCGCATGCGTTCTGCCGTCCGGCGCGACACGCCAAATTCGCGCTCGATATCGACAAGGCAAATCCCTTCGGCTGAGCCCTGCATCGTCAGGGCCAGTTTCTGTAGATCCTCCTGACGGGCGTAACGCATGGAGCCTCCGGGCAAAATACCGCGCCAGCTTCGCGGCGCGGCATAAGGGTGTCAACGGCCAAAGCCGATCGGGCGCGCTGCCCCTTCTTTGGCTTCTGCTTCGCGGGCCAGTTCCTGCAGGATTTCCTGCGGGCGGGTCTCGCCCAATGCGTGCATCCTGCGGGCCACATTCGCGAAATCACCCGGCGTAAGCCGGTCGAGGCGTAACAGTCCATCGGGAATTGGCAGAGGGAAATGGGTGCGCCATGCCAGATCGAGCTGATTGCCCGAGAGATGGTCGAACCGGATGCGAAAGGTGAAACGACGCTGCGTTGCGGCGTCCAGTTTTTCGACTAGGTTGGTGGTGCAGACGAATGGCAG
This sequence comes from Amaricoccus macauensis, assembly GCF_014201905.1. Lineage (GTDB taxonomy): Bacteria > Pseudomonadota > Alphaproteobacteria > Rhodobacterales > Rhodobacteraceae > Amaricoccus > Amaricoccus macauensis. Next base: position 1,028,434 of record NZ_JACHFM010000001.1, read on the forward strand.
GGGGTGGCTTTCCATCCAGGTCAGCATCTCGTTGACCTGGCTGACCTCCCAGCTGCGTTCAGCGTTACGTCGATCCGCGAGCAGGCTGTCCGCCTCGTCGAAGATCAGCATTGCACCATCTGCACGGGCATCGGCAAAGGCGCGGGCGATATTCTGCTCGCTCTCACCCAGCCATTTCGAGATCAGATTTGATGCGCGCTTTTCGATCACCGGCATGCCGATAGTGCGGGCCAGATGCCGCGCCCAAGCACTTTTGCCGGTGCCGGCTGGACCGTCGAGACAGAAGCTGACCCGCCGTGGTGCGTCGGGTGCCGCCAGCCGCGTCTCGATCAAGCACAGGTCGAGATCGGCATTGGCGAGTTCGGGGCTCCACGGGGCCTCGGAATGGTGGCGCGGTGCCGGGTCGACACCGCCCCTTGCCAGCCGTGTCGCCGCATCGAGCACCCGTGTGATCATCTGATCGCCGCCGTCGCAAAGTCGGGCGACGCGCATCGCATCCGAGACCAGCGCAGGTGCCTGATCATGTCGCTCGGCGAGGTCCGGCAGGCTGGCCATGGGGATACCGACTGCGTGGCGGGTTTCCAGTCGCTGCCAGATCCGCGCCCGCACTCGTCCGGAAGGTGGACGCATCAGCGCGGAATAGCTCATCCTGCGCAGGAAGGCTGGATCGCAGGCTTCCACCGAGTTCGTGGTCCAGATCACAGGGATCGGGTTGGTCTCCAGCATCCGGTTGGCATGGACTTTGGATGGGCGGTCATTGCCGTAGAAGGGGTCGGCACCCCCGAACAGATCCTCCATCTCGTCGAAAAGCAGGATTGTGTCAGACCGCTCGCTCAGCATCCGGCAGGCCACGCCCATCTCGGCCAAACGTTCTCGGCGGGAGGGCTCACCGCCTTCATCATCGGCTTCCCCCACGGCACGAAGCTCGGCACCGATCTCGCTGGCCAGCACCTTGGCGAATTCGGTCTTGCCTGTGCCGGGCGGACCATAGAGCAGGATGTTCACACCCCGAGCCCGGCTGGCCAGAGCCCGGACGGTCAGGTCGCGCATGATTTCGGCTTGATGCCCCAGCCCCTCGAAATCCTGCCATTCTGCTTGCGGAGGTTGCGCAGTCGGGAACATGATGCCGATCAGGTCGCCAACACCGCTCACATCCGCCATGAGCGCCGTCAGAAGCCTTTCCGACAGATCGAATGGCATGCGATTGTAGCGCCCACCACGATTGCGCTGCACCAGCCCCGACACGACGAGTCTCCCCGATGGCCGCAGTGCCGCCCGGATTTCGGGTTCCACCGCCCCGCAAAACCAAGACAGCAGAAGCGGGAGGGTAACCTCCTTCGTGTCCAGCGCGCCATCGACGACATGCTCAAATCCGTCGAACACTTTGTAGTGCGCAGCGAAGGTCAGAATTCCAACATCAACCTGCGACAAGCCGAAATGGGCGCCCAGTGCGGCGCAGTTTCGGTTCAGGATTTCTCCATCACCGCCACCGGCCTTCGGCACCAGATTGCGGCTGATCTGGCGGATCTTCGTCCACCAGATCGCACTGGGCCGTGAGCGGGGGCGTTCAGGGCAGTCGACCTCGGTCAGATATTCGAGCCAACCGGGCAGTTCCTTGGCCACGCGGCTTGTTGGGCCGAAGCGCCCCGCCAGGCGGGCGATCAGGTCGAGGGTCAAATATTGTTCGTGGCTCATGCGGCTCTCCATCGGTGCAGACTGAGATGGACGAGTGATGCGACAGATATGGACGTATCAGTCAGCGCGGCGGCACACCGAGGCAGGCACGGTGCCAGTGACGGTCATGTTGGGCTGCGACGAAGCCGAAACGCTGCACAAGCCCCACGAATGGAATCAATCAATCCATCGGGTGCGTAGCCGGGTCGAAAAGCTCTTCGGACCATGGAAGCGTTCTTACGGCCTGCGCTGAGTACCATGGCGAAGTCTCGCCAAAGCCGCCTGTCCGCCGTCAGCAGGCTATGCGGCAAGCCGCTCATCTCCGACTTCCGGCACATCTTCCCCACTGGCATTGCGGAGGAAAAGCGCGAGCGCGGCCTTCCGAGAATCACGATCAAGCGCATAAGCAGTCTGCCTGAACTTGACCCCATCGAGCAGCCCTTGGATATAACCTGAGATCGTGTCGGCAGCCATGATCAGGGCTGTGTCGAGCGTGTGAATGTACTTGCTAGTGACCGTGCCCTTGGAGTGGCCGACCAGTGCGGCGATCGTAACTTCGGTGAAGCCAAGATCATTGGCGATGCTCGCGAAGCTATGGCGCAGGACGTGCGGTGTCACATCAGACAGGGGGGAGTCTCTGAAAATTTGCCTCCAGTGGTTGGGGAAGCCGCCGAAGGCATTGTCCTCACCCTGGCCGGGAAAGACATACGTACCCGTCGCGGTCTTGCGGCGTTCTTCCAGATACTCGACCACAGCAAGCCCGATGGGACGAACCGAGGCACCTTCCTTGCTATCCACGAGACGCATGCAACTCGCATCGGTGTCTGCTTCGGTCCACATGAGACCGATTATCTCGCTGCGGCGGCAGCCGGTAAGCGCGATCTTGCGAATGATTTCGACCGTCATTTCAAATTTCGGGGTTGCAGCCGCTTCGCGAAGAATCTCGCCCAGCATTCGGTACTCGGCTTCGGTGAGACGACGATCGCGCACATTGTCCTTGGGCTTGCGGATGCCGTGTGCCGGATTAGTGGTAATGATCCCGGCTTCCATTGCATAGGTGAAGATGCCGCCAAGAAGTCCAATCGTTCGTGTGGCTGTGCCGGCGCCGCCTGTTACAACGGCCTTGCCGCGTAGCTTCTTTGTCTTCACCGACACCGCCGTCTTGCCGGCCATGATGTCCTTCAAAACCTTGGCGATGTCGGCTTTCGCCAGGTCCTTAACCCGACGGCTGCCAATGAGCGGGATGATGTGTCGATGAATCCGACCGATGTCGGAGATAATAGTGGTAGCCTTCTTCGGTCGACCACCTTTCCCGAGGATGAGGCCGGCTTCGAGATCCTTGAGATACATCGCACACAGCTCTTTGACAGTGACTGCTTGATGATCGAGCAGGCGTTCCTCCGAGGGGTTGTCACCCTGCGCAACGCGGCCGAGCTGCACCTTCGCCTCTTGCCGCGCTGTCTCTGCCGTCCAGATGCCATGGAGACCGATCGTGTAGCGACGGGTTCGACCTGCGGCTCGATATTGGATAAGGTAGCTGCGTTTTCCGGACGCGAAAACGCGAAGGCCGAAGCCTGGCAGTTCGTCGTCCCAGATGAAGTAGTCCTTCTCACGGACCACGGCTGCGTCCACGACGCGCTTCGTCAGCTTGGCCATTACGCGTTTTCCCCTTGGAGAGCCGGTTGCCTCCACGGAAGCACCACGGAAGCAGGTGGATGAAAGTCGGAGCGAAGTTTCGGATACAGATTTCGGCGGGAGAAGCCGAATTGTCCATGCATTTCAAGGCAGTGTAGTATCATAGCGTGTCCTAGCGTGCATTTCGGATAGCCAGGACAAATTGCTCCGAAGGCAGAGGTCACAGGTTCGAATCCTGTCGGGTGCGCCACAACTTAGCAGATTTCCGGGCCATTTTTCACAACGATTTCTGCAACGAAACGGTCATCGGTTCCTCTTGTCCATGATGGCGGCTGCTTCTGCCTGGAAGTCGGGATGGTGCTGCCGGTAGACGCGATCGAGCGTCGCCTCGGTGGTCGAGAAGAACGACGTCGCGTCGCTCATCGCCCCTCCCCGCTGGAAGAACCACGTCACGGCCGTGCTCTTGACCACGTGCGGCGTCCGACGCGGAAGCCCGGCGCGGGCCTCGGCTTGGCGAAGCGCACGGATGCGCTGCCGCTCGTACGGCCGGAACGCAACGCGGCGATGGCGAGGGCCCGGAGCCGGCCCGGCGTCACTTCACCCACCTGCGTCCCGAAGCGGCGCAGAAGGAACGCCTTCACCCGGCCGAGGATGTTGTCGACCAGCTCGCGAATCCCGGCCGGCGCAGTCTCGCGATTCTCGATGGCATAGGCCGCGAGTTCCTCGGCGATTCTCTCTTCGGGGGTGCTTTCGGGGACGCGCCGCAGCGCCGCCGCCCACCACTCTCCGACCTTTCCGGCGCGGGCGCGCTCGTGGATGCGCTTCATGCGCGCCATGAGCCCGGCCCATGCCTTGTCGCCGACGAGTGACTGCCCGCCTGCATGGAACATCTCGTGCAGGAGCACGGCCTGCACGGTCTGGCGGTTCAGATTCGAGGCGACGAGGTGGATCGTACCATCCGCGTCGGTGAGTCCCTGAAGCGAACGTTTGCCTCGGACGGTCAGAAACTGTATATTCAGTTCGCCGGGAGTGTAATCCAAACTGGTGTGAGGGGCTTCGGCTCGATCCCCATCGGTCCTTGACCGGCTCTCGGCGACTTCCCTTCTCCCATTGTCCCACGCCAACTCATAATGGAAGAGCGCGTTGGGGTCCTCGCGGATTCCGACCACGACGTTCTTAGTCACACCGTCCACTTCGACGGGGGCAGCAATGAAGTGGACGGCCACAATGCCCTGCCTGTCCCCAGGGCGGCTTTCGACGAGCTCTCCCTGCTCTATGATCTCCTTCAGGGCAGGGATGACGCGGATCAGACCCTCCCCCTTGCTCGTGGCCTTCGACATGCCCGACCGGTTGAAGCGGACCTTCCATCCCAAGCGTGTTGTGACCGTGGTATTGCGAAGGTTGTTCTTGAACCATTCCTGAGCGGCCTGCCGAAGCTCCCCAAACGGAACCCCGCTACCGACAATTTCATGGCCCGTCAGACGCTTCACGGGGGTTTGAGACGATTCGCTTCCACCCGGCAACGTGCTCTCATCCTCATGGAGCACGATCTTCCCGGCGTCGATGAGGCGCTGGACCGGCTTACTGAACGGGCCGGTGGTGAGGTGGCGCCCGAGTTCCTGCGACGAACGAAAGGCGGCGCCATTCCCGTCGCTGGCAGCATCGGGGCGGGCCTTGGCGTACTTCCGCGTGACGGTGACGAGGCTGTCGTCGAAGACGACGTAGTTGCTCGTGCCATCGCCGGACGCGCGGGAGCCCTGGTCGAGGTAGCGAATGCCCTTGATGCCGGCATCGCGAAGCGCCTCGGCCGTCGCGGAATGGGCTCCGTCCAGACCTTCCGCCGCAGCCGTATGGATATCCCCACCCGTCGGGTCAGGAACATCCCGCTCCATTTCCGTGATCTCGTTGGAGAGCCTCCTGCCGGCGGCCGGCAGCGAGCTTGTCCTCAGCGAAGCGTAAGCCACCCGCACCTTCTCGCTCTGTTCCGAGAGCGGCTTGTCCCAATCGAGGAAGTCGTTCGCGTCCGCGTCGATGCGGACCTCGTACATGTGGCCGGGCTTGGTGAGGCGCGCATCAACCTTCCGCCGAGCCGAATCCTCGACGCTGAAAATGCTCATCCGGTGTGCATTGAACGCGCCGGCCATCTCTTCTCGGCTGAACAGCGCCCGGTCTCGGCCGAAAGGCACCTTCCCGTCGACCATGCTATCCTCGGCGAGCACATCGGACAGCGTCTCGCCAACGAGCCGCCGGTCGCTGTAGTCCGGTTCCGCCAGCATGTCCCGATACGACCGAGCCACCCCCTCGTTCTCCGCGAAGTAGAGCCCGTGCCCGAACCTGCGCACCCTCGCCGCTCCCGATCTTCGAGATGTCGAAGCGGTCGAAGTCGTGCGGCGAGCCGTGATAGGCGAGGATACCGTCACGCCCCTTGGCTTCGCCCACCACTGCCACCCCGGAGCCGTTGCCGATCGGCTTGCCGACCTTGTAGCGCCGCCCGACGTCGCCGCGCTCGACGCTGCGGAACACGCTCTCCCATGTGTGGAAGCCCTGCCCCCGAAGCGCGCGACCGAGGGCCTCGATGAACGCGCGAAGCCGCTCGTAGGCGGTCCGCAGGAAGCCCTTCGGCACGGGGCTGCGACCGGCCCACCACTCGCCGAGCATGTCGGCGATGACTTCCTCGATCTGCTCGGCCTCGGACAACTCCTTGTATTCCAGCCGGGCACGATCCATCCGGTCAGTGTCGGCGCGGGCGGCTTTCACGAGCGCGGCCCACTCGGCATCGCGGAATAGCCCCAACCCCTTCAGGACGTGCAGCGCCTCGTGGCCGAGGGTAATGTCTGTCCCGCGAGTGGCCGCAAGCGCGACGGCGACAAGGCCGCGCTGGGGATCGGCGTACCCATCCAACTCGATGACATTGCCGTCCTCGTCCCGAACGAACAGCCGTTGCGCGATCCCGACCTTGAGACCGGAGAGCTTGAGGCTGTCCAGACGCCGCTGAAGCGCGGCGACAATGACTTTCGCCTTCGCGTCGAACTCGGACGTGGGCTCGTATGCGACCCGGCCGCCCAGGGTAGTGCGGCGCTCTTTGATTTCGCCGTCGGGATCGGCTACTTTTCCCGACGAGCGTGGGCTACCAGCGCGGCTTTGGTCGTGCCGGGACCGGGCAGAAGAGCCTCCAGTTTCGTTCGAGGGTTGGCCCCGCTTGAAAACCGACCGTGGCGTGCGTATACTGCTGGCAACGCGAAGGCGCTTGATGGTGTCGCTCAGCGAGGCGTTAAGGGAATCAGCCCCGATATGCCTATATCCATTGCCTTCGCGTTCTGCCCATACGAATAGAATGTCATTGTAGCGCGCAGCGCGATCGATGGTGCCAGCAATATCCTGCTTGTCGTACACCGTGACGAGGACCGTTGATGCCGTGCCGACGTCGTCCTTCCCGCTCCGTTTGATGATGGCGACTATCACATCCCCATCTTCGGTTTCTGCACGAGTGACGAGCATGAGGTCCCCGGACCGTTCGTCGCCCCGGTTGCGGAGAATATAGACCGGCCGCGCAAGTAATTCCGGCAGGCTCAAGAACGTCTCTGGCCGGACGTCGCGATGGTCCTTCAGGACTTTCCGAAGCTTCCCGATCGCGACCACCAGCGACTTCCCTCGACCGCCGAACGCACGTAGGATTTCTGGGACGTCGCCAATGGTCAGGGTGTTTGCGTCCTCCCCAGAGCGAAGAGCGGTAAGCAGGCGTTGCCCCCACGCGGAAAGCGGTCGGCCTTTCGCAAACGGCGTGTCGAACATGTCGCCCCGGCCGTCAGGATCGCCGAACAGCCCGTCGTCCTGCATCGGCTTGTCGCCGCCACGCTTCGGTGCGGCTTGGGCGCGCTCAGCCCGCTCCCGGTCGGAGATTTTCTCCGCGCCCGGAACTACGGTCTGTTCCCCCTCGGGGGTGACGTCGATGCTGCCGCCTTCGCGGGTGCCGGTGCGCGGGGGGCCTTCGCGTCCCGCTCTAGCGGACGGGCCTCATCCCGAGCGCTGCCCGGATGTTGTGCGCCGCTCTCCGGGCGAGCTGCTTCTGCGTCGGCGTTGCCTTCGGATCGTCCGGCACCGCGCCCATCCGCTTCAGCAGCGCCATGTACCGATTCGCCCGGTCCGGGCTCGCCGTCCCATCCGGGGATGCTGCCGCATCCTCCGGCGACATGAGGCGAGCGCCCGGCATATCCAGATCGACTAGGAGATCACCCTCAGGCACTTCTGCCTCGATGACATGCTCACCATATCCCTCAGCCAGATCTCGGCGGGGGGTAAAGAAGGCTGGCGCGGAGATTTCCCCGGCGTCCCTGATCCCGTCCGTGCCTCCTCCCTCGCCGGAAGCGCGGGAGCCCTCGTCGAGGTAGCGAAGGCCCTTGATGCCGGCACCGCGGAGCGCCTCTGCCAACGCGGAATTGGCACCGTCCAGACCTTCCGCCCCCGCCGGCAGCGAGCTTTCCCTCAGCGCAGCGTAGACCGAGCGCACCAACTCGCTCTGCTCGCTCAGCGGCTCGTCCCAATCGAGGAACTCGTCGGGGTCCGCGTCGATGCGGACCTCGTACATGTGGCCGGGCTTGATGAGCCTCGCGAGCTTTATCGGCCTTGACCGCCACGTCACATGGTTGGGGAGGCTGCGATGATCGACCCCCGCGCCATCGCTCTCATCGAGACCTTCGAGGGCTTCGAGCCTGAGGCGAAGCCTCGGTGAGTGCGATCACTGCGGCACTGGTCCGCAGGGGCGCCGTTTGACCATAAGGACGCAGCGGCGCATCGACTGATCGTCGAACGCTTTGAGCAGTCGGAACGCGAGCTTTTCGACCACGTCCTGAGGGCGGTTGTCCTTGCCTACTACGAGCACCCGTTCGTGATCGACGCCATCCGGGCGTCCGGGCGGCCGTATCATCTCTTCCCGCATTTCGAGGGCTATGCGGGCGACCCGTTCGAACCGGCGCGAGACATGCCCGGTCATCGCCGTGGTCACTACATCTCCACCAGTGAGGTGAAACGGCTCGACCTGACAGAGCTTGATCTCGACCGCTCTCGCACCATCGAACGGGGCCTCGACCGATGACCGGCAACGCTGAATGTGACGTCCTGATCATCGGTGCGGGAGCGACCGGATCGCTGGCTGCATTGGTCCTTGGCCGGGCTGGGCTCGATGTCGTCCGCCTTGAGCAGGGGCCCTGGTTTGACGCGGACGAATACCCCCACAGCCACGCCGACTGGACCTGGCGCCGCCGGACCAGCTGCAACCCGGACGTCTCGAAGGGACGCCAGTCGGGCGACTACGACGTCCGGTCTGACAGCTCGCAGATATTGATGTGGAACGGCGTCGGCGGCTCCACCAATGTCTATGGCGCGGTGTGGCCGCGCTATCGTCCATCGGACTTTCGCAAGGGGACCGAACACCGACTTCAGCCGGACTGGCCGATTGCATACGAGGACATCGCGCCGTTCTACGAACAGGCTGACCGCCTTCTCGGCGTCGCCGGACGGCATGGCGATCTGGCGATGCCGCCACGTGATCCCTGCCCGACCGGACCCATGCCGCCGTCGCCGTGTCGCGCCGGCTCGCGGTGGCATTCGATCAGCTGGACTGGCACTGGTGGCCGGTCGAGGCGGGCACGATTTCGCGCCGTATGACGGCCGACCCGCATGCAACGGCTGCGGGGTGTGCAACGGCTGCCCGCGCGGGTCCATGAGCAACTACGCGCTGTCCGTCTGGCCCCGGGGCGATCGAGGCCGGAGTGAAGTTGCGGGTGAAGGCGCGTGTCCTGCGGGTTGAAAAGGGGCGCTGATGGCCGGGTGACGGGCGCGCTCTACGTTGATCGCGACACCAACCGGCTCCACTTCCAGAAAGCCCGCGTCGTGATCCTTGCTGCCAACGGCATCGGCACGCCGCGCCTGCTGTTGGCGTCGGACAATCTCGCCAACGCATCCGATCAGGTTGGACGAAACCTGATGCACCACACGCTGGTTGCCGGGGAAATCTTCGTTGATGAGCCGGTGGAAGGCCACACAGGTTATACCGCGTCTTCGCTCGTCAACAAATGGCATCAGGGGTGGGACGTGGAGAATCTCCTCATCATTGACGGCAGCGTTCTCGCGACGGGCGGCGTCGTCAATCCGACCCCGACGATCTCGGCGTTGGCGCTCCGCGCCGCAGGCCATGTCCGGGACCATTTCGCGGACCTCTCCAAAGCTTCCAAGTCGCGAGTTTCGGCCTGGAGCAAGGTCGGATTCAGGGCCTGCGGCGGAGAAGTCGTTGCGGGAGTCGTCTGGCTGAGAGCCTCGAGCCCGCGCCAGGGTGAATTCTCCGCGACCGGCGGCACATGAGATTGCGGCGCCGCCCTGGTTCTTGCCCATGGGCCCAAGCTCACACGTCCCAAACGACGGGCGGCAGTCCGATCATGGCACGCCGTGAGTGGCTGCCAACTGCGGCGCGGCGTGGCGAGCCTCCGCCGCAGCCGATCGAGCTGCGGCTGGCCCGGCTGTTGCTCAGCCTGCGAGGCAGCGCGCCGGGGGGCAGTCGTGACCGGATCGACGTGACCCAGGAGGTGCTGGCGAAGATCCTCGGCTGCACGCGGCCGACGGTGAACAAGAAGCTGTGGGACCTCGAGCAGGAAGGGATCCTGCACGTCTTCTACGGCAGCGTCGAGATCAGCGACCCCGGCCGGATGACGGCGCTCTCCGGCCAGAGCGACTATTTCTACTTCTGACGACCACTCCGGCTTGTGCGGGACCGGATTGCAAAGGCTCGGGACGGTCGGGCTCTGCGGTTTCGGCGACGCCTGTCCCCTGCTGCTCTCCGCTCGACGCGGCCGCTCAGGCCGACATCGCGGCCCTCGCGATCAGCGCGTTGGCATAGATCGCCGCCACCGCGCAGGAGGCGAGCCGCGTGCTCACCGTGTCCGCGCGCGAGGTGAGCACGATCGGCACGCGCGCGCCCACCACGACGCCGGCGGCGTCAGCGTGGGACAGGAAGATCAGGTTCTTCGCCAGCATGTTGCCCGACTCGAGATCGGGCACCACGAGGATCTGGGCGTGGCCCGCGACCGGGCCGCCGATGCCCTTGATCGTGGCGGCTTCGGGATTGATCGCGTTGTCGAAGGCGAGCGGGCCGTCGATCAGGCCGCCGGTGATCTGGCCGCGGTCGGCCATCTTGCAGAGGGCGGCGGCGTCGATCGTCGAGGGGAGCTTGGTGGTCACCGTCTCGACGGCCGAGAGAATCGCCACCTTCGGGATGCCGAGACCGATCCCGGTCCAGAGGTCGATGGCGTTCTGGACGATGTCCCGCTTGGTCTCGAGGTCGGGCTGGATGTTGATCGCGGCGTCGGTGATGAACAGGGTCTCCGGGTGGCCGGGAACGTCCATGATGAAGACGTGGCTGATGCGGCGCTCGGTGCGCAGGCCGGTGGTCGAGGATGTCACCTCCTTCATCAGCTCGTCAGTGTGCAGGCTGCCCTTCATCAGCAGCTCGCCCTTGCCCGCGCGCACCAGCGCCACCGCCTGCGCCGCGGCGGCGTGGCTGTGGGGGGCATCGATGATCTCGCGGCCGGCGATGTCGATGCCGTGCTCGTTGGCAATTGCGGTGATCTTCGCCACCGGACCGACGAGCACCGGCTCGATGATCCTCTCAGCCGCGGCGAGCATCGCCCCGCGCAGGGAGGACTCGTCGCAGGGGTGGGCCACGATCGTCACCGCTGGCGTGCCGTCGCGGGCGGCGGCGATCAGACGGTCGTACTTGTCGCTCTTCTCGGCCATGCGCCGCTCCATTTCAGATTGCGTCCGTCTCCCCTCGCCCGAGGTCGGCCCCGGGGCGCCGACGTCGGCGAGGGCGCCCTACTCCCAACCCTTCTCACGGTAGATCGCCGCCGCCGCGGGATGGAGCGGCGCGGCGAACCCGGCCGACACCTGCTCGCGCGGATCGAGCCCGGAGAGAACCGGCTCCAGCCCGCGCAGGGTGTCGATCTCGTCCACCACCGCGTGCACGAGAATCCGCACGGTCGCGTCTGGAACCGACGCCTCGGTCACCAGCGTCGCGGTCACGCCGAACGTCGCGACCGGGCCTGCGTTGCCACGGTAGAGCCCGCCTGGGATCGTCGCTGCGACATAGGTCGGGTTCGAGGCGACCAGCGCATTGACCGCGGCGCCGTCGATCGGAACGAGCCGGGCATCGCAGCTCGTGGTGGCTTCCTGGATCACCCGCGCGGGGTGGCCGACCGCATAGAAGAACCCGTCGATCTGGTTGTCGCAGAGTGCCTGGCCGAGGCGTTCCGGGGCGATGTCCGGCGTGGCGCCAAAACTCGCGGCGGTCCAGCCGAGCGCGCCGATCAGCCCGTCGGCGAGCGAGCGGGTGCCCGCCCCTTCCGCGCCGATGACGATCCGCTTGCCGGCGAGATCCTCGACCCGGGCGACTCCGGCGTCCGAGCGCACCACCAGCGCCAGCGCCTCGGGGTAGAGGCCCATCACCGCGCGGATGCCGGTATCCGGCCCGGCGGTTGCGAAGGCGCCCGTGCCGGCAACAGCCTCGGCGAGCGCGTCCGACTGGACGATGGCGAAGCCGAGGCTGCCGTCGCGGAGCCCGGCGACGTTCGCCACCGACCCGGCGGTCTGCGTCGCGGCGCAGCGCAGGCCGGTCTCGGCCCGGTGCTGGTTCGCGAGGCGGCAGATCGCCACGCCGACCGGGAAATAGACCCCCGCCACACTGCCGGTGCCCATGCGCACCACTTCGGTCGGAGCCGGCGCGTCGCCCGTGACCGGATCCGGAGCGGGGTCGGGAGAGGCGGCAGCGGGCGCGCCGGGCGCCCCGTCGGGCGCTGGTGCTGGCGACTGCTGCGCCCATGCCCCCGGCGCGAACGCCGCAAGCAGGGCGAGCGCCCGAAGTCCCATCTGCCATGCTGCCATGTTCCAGCCTCCTTCGGGCACCCCGCGGGCCGAGGCTAGTGCCCCCGGCCGGCAGAGGCAAACCCGGGCTCGTGCATTCTGAAACCAGTGCGGCCCTCTTGCCGCGACCACGCCCGAGGCGCTACCAACAATGCATTGATGCACACTACCCTTCATCGCCGGGACACCATGGACAGGACGTACCAGGAGCGTGCGCCGTTCCTGCCAAAGCTCGTCACCACCCTCGCGGAGGGCTACGGCAGGCCACAGCTGAAGGCTGACCTGCTGGCCGGCCTGACCGTCGCCATCGTCGCGCTGCCGCTCTCCATGGCGATCGCCATCGCCTCGGGCGTGGCGCCGGAGCGCGGGCTCTACACCGCGATCATCGGCGGCTTTCTCGTCTCCGCCCTTGGGGGCAGCCGCTTCCAGATCGGCGGCCCCGCCGGCGCCTTCATCGTCCTCGTCGCCGCCACGGTGACGGCGCACGGCCTTGAGGGGATGCTGCTCGCCACGCTGCTCTCGGGGGTGATGCTGGCGGCCGCCGGGCTCCTGAGGCTTGGGACATTCGTGAAGTTCATCCCCTATCCGGTGACGGTCGGCTTCACCGCCGGGATCGCGGCGCTGATCTTTGCGAGCCAGATCGTGCCGCTTCTCGGCCTGCACCTCGCGGGTGCCGAGCCCGGGCCGCTCGTCGAGAAGCTGCCGGCGCTCTGGGCGGCGCTGCCGAGCGTGAACCTCGCGACCGTCGCGCTCTCGCTCGCCTGCATCGTGGCGCTGGTGGCGCTGAAGCTCGCCCGCCCGCAATGGCCGCGGATGCTCGTCGTCGTCGCGGTCGCCGCGGTCGCCGTCTGGGCCACGGGGCTCGATGTCGCGACGATCGGCAGCGCCTTCGGCGGCATCCCGGACGGTCTTCCCGTCCCGTCGCTGCCGCCGGTCAGCATCACGAAGGTGATCGACGTCCTGCCGGCCGCCTTCGCCTTCGCGCTGCTCGGCTCGATCGAGTCGCTGCTCTCCGCGGTTGTCGCCGACGGGATGACCGGGCGGCGCCACCGCTCGAACACCGAGCTGGTGGCGCAGGGCATCGCCAACGTGGCGTCGGCGCTTTGCGGCGGCATCTGCGTCACCGGCACCATCGCCCGCACCGCAACCAATGTCCGCGCCGGCGCCTACAGCCCGATCGCGGGCATGTCGCATTCGGTGTTCCTGCTGATCTTCATTCTCGTCGCGGCACCGCTCGCCGCCTATGTGCCGCTCGCGGCCCTCGCCGCCGTCCTCGCCCTCGTCTGCTATGACATGGTGGAGAAGCCGGCCTTCGCGGCGCTGCTGCGCTCGTCCTGGGGGGACGCGACGGTGCTTCTCGTGACGCTCGGGCTCACGCTCTTCCGCGATCTCTCCGAGGCGATCGTCGTCGGCTTCTCGCTCGGCGCCGTGCTCTTCATTCACCGCATGTCGAAATCGGTCGAGGTCGAGAAGGGACCGCACGACCCGTATCGGCTGGAGGACGGGGCGGATCCGGAGGCGGTGATCTTCCGCGTCACCGGCGCGATGTTCTTCGGCGCGGTCTCGGCGGTCGGGGCCGCGCTTGACCGGATCGACGACCACCACCGCATCCTGATCGTCGATCTCGCCGGCGTGACACTGGTCGATTCGTCCGCCGCGAACATGCTGGAGGGACTCGCCCACAAGGCGAAACGCCGGGGCGTTTCGGTCTACCTGACCGGAGCACGGCAGGATCTTCGCCGCGAGCTTCTCACCCACGGATTGCGCCGGCCGCTGGTGCGATACGCTGAAAGCATCGAGGCCGGGCTCGCCACCGCCCGGAGGCGGGGTGAACTCGGCCCCGGGAAGTTCACGGGTGCAGTGGCTGGCTGAAGGGCTGGCTGCTGCACCGGGGGGCCGGTGGCAGTGGCTGGCTGAGGACTGGCGCCTGCACCCGGAACGGCGGCACCCGGGTCAGAAGGCCCGGATGCCCGTCGTCCCTCACTCCACCTCGTCGGTGGACTTGGAATTGAGCTGGTTCCAGTTCTGCTCGCCGATCCGGTCGACCAGATCGATCTGGGTTTCGAGGAAGTCGATGTGGCCTTCCTCGTCGCCCATCAGCTCCTCGAAGAGATTCTTCGACACGTAGTCGCCAACCTTTTCGCAGTAGTCGCGGGCCTCCTTGTAGAGGTTGCGCGCGTCATATTCGGCGGCGAGATCACACTTCATCGCCTCGACGGGGCTCTCGCCAATGCGGAGCGGATCGAGGGTCTGAAGGTTCGGATGCCCTTCGAGAAAGATGATACGGTCCATGAGCTTGTCCGCATGGTGCATCTCCTCGATGCTCTCCTTGCGCGACTTGTCGGCCAGCTTGCCGACACCCCAGTCGTCCTGAAGACGGTAGTGCAGCCAGTACTGGCTGATCGCCGTCAGCTCGCTCCTGAGGGCCTTGTTGAGATATTCGATTACGCCAGAGTCGCCCTTCATTGCGCCACCTTTCCTTCGTGTCATGCGGGCTTGCCCGCTCGCACACGTAAGCTAGGCGGTCCCGGCCCGGGCCGCAATATGGAATCGTTCTAAAAAGTGCGGCAGCTCAGACTTCTTCGAGCCGCGCCCGTTTTTCCCTCCGCCGAAGCCCGCGCAGCTCCACCGGAACCGCGAGATTGTCGTCCGCCCGCATCTTCTCCACGAACAGCTTGATGCACCCGCCACAGTCGGCGGACTTGCCGAGAGCGCGGTAGATCTTGCCGGGGGTGATGAGTGTGTAGGGGTCGGACGCCCGCATCCACGCGATCGCATCGCGAATGTCCGTATCAGTGACTCGGCAGCAGGAGCAGACGATCATCGCGGTACGCCGGACTGGTGATTCAGGCTGGGAGTAACCTGACAGCATCACTCGGGAAATGCAACGACTAATCCAGTCAACAATTGGGGACACGGGCTCTACCGCCCCCCACTCTCAGTGGCGGGAGTCGAAGCTTGTCAGGTCGAGCTCGCCCGCGAGCGCGAAAGCGCCCTCGGAATTTGCCCCGGATACACGTCGTAAGCCGATTGCGCAGCAGATGGGAGTGAAGCGGCCCAGGGGGAAAGGCCGCTTCCGTGCATGATGCGCCGGGATCGGGCGCGCATCCGGCTAGAGCAGGAAGTCTCCCGCCACCAGATGCGCGTTGTTGGCGATATCGATCTGGAAGTCGGCGATCCTGTCGCCGTTCACATCCCCGGCGAGGGTGCCGTTGTGGTATCTGAGTTCGCCCGGTGTCTTCGAGAACGGCGTGTCGCCGATGAAGTGGAACGCCTGATCGGCATAGGCACGGCTGTTCGCGTCCATGCCGCGCAGATCGATCCGGTCGCCGGCCCCATGCGAGAAGTCTCGGATCACGTCGGCCTGCGCCCCCTTTCCGGTGTCGGACACCGCGTGGAACAGGAAGCGGTCGCCGCCGGTGCCGCCGATCAGCACGTCGCGGCCGGCGCCCCCGTCGATGATATCCCTGCCGCTGCCACCGTCGAGGGAATCGTTGCCGCCGCCACCCGCCACCGAGTCGTTGCCCGTGCCGCCGCGCAGCGTATCGTTCCCGCCGAGGCCCATCAGGGTGTCGTCGCCCGCGCCGCCGCCGAGAGCGTTCGCGCCGTTGCCACCGATGATGTAGTTGTGGTCCGACAGGTCGCTCCGCCCGGTTTCGAGCGCGCCGATGTCGATGTCGCCGACCCTGAGCTTGCCGTTGAGATCGCGCGCGACGTTGCCGTGGTCGCGCGTGCCGCTGTCGACCGCGGGCGAATCCGCCTGCAGCCGGAAGTTCTGCTTCGGGTTGACCAGCATCGGATCGACGCCGAGCAGGTTGCCGTCCTTCACCTTCAGCGTGGTGTTGCCGCCGGTGTTGCGGATCGAGGCATGACCGTCGGTGCCGTTGAACGTGAGGTTACCCTTCCAGACGTTGTCGGAGTTCCGGTAGCCGGTGAAGGATGTGTTGTCGATCGCGCGGTTGTTGGGATTGATCCCCGGATTGGTCACCGCGATGTTGTTGACCCAGACGTTGTGGCTCGAGTTCATGTTGCTGAGTTCGCCGTGCCAGTTGCCGGTACTCTTCGGATCGACGTTGTTGTGATAGGCCGTGTTGTTACGAATGGTCGCGTAGTCCGTCCAGTCGACCTGAATCCCCTTTCCTCCGTTGCCGAAGACGAGATTGTTCTCGACCAGTGAGCGGAACAGGTACGCCGGGCGGTTCGGATCCTGCGTGTTCCTGAAGTCGTCCATGATGATGCCGTTGCCGTCGCTGTGCGGCCCGGTCTTCGTGACGTTGTTGTAGGAGATATTGTCCCGGACGATGATCCGGAAGCCGACCTTCGAGGGATTGCCTGTCAGGTTCTCAGGGTGAAAGACCGAGATCCCGGAGAACGGGCCTGCGGCCGCATTCTTGAAGGTGGTGTTGCCGCTGATCGTCACGAAATCGGAACGCGACGCCGACACCCCATGGCCGCCGTTGTCGTGTGAGATGTTGTTGCTGATGACCACGTGGTGCGTGAGGTTCGCGGTGATGCCCGCCCGGTTCGCTCCGGAGACGTTGAAGCCATCAAGCTTCACGTAGTCGCCCTGAACATGCACGGCGTGGTCTGCATTGTCCGGCGCCACGATCTTCGCGGCCCCCTCCTTTGCCGATCGGACGGTGACGTAGGCGCCGGGCTTTCCGCTGGCCGAGATTCGGACGGATTCGTGATAGGTGCCCGCCCCCACCTCGACCGAGTCACCCGCTTCGAGCTTCCACATTGCCTTGGAGATCGTGCGGTAGGGCGCAGCCTTGCTGCCGTTGCCGGACTGGTTATTTCCGGAAACCGAAACGTAATACGTCGTCATAGCTCAAGACCTTGAACATTCGGGCGAACAGTATCGCATCACTGCGAACGCGATACAGTCGGACGCAAGTATGCGACCAACACCCGAAACAGACGAGCATCGCTATAGTGTCCGCCCCACCGCGGATAACCGGTTAATCCGGCACATTCGTCATGTTGGAGTTTCAGAAACTCGCGGGAAAGTTATGACAGTATGAGCGATTCGCTCAACATGGCACCCTTCCGCTGAGCGGATACCCGCCAAAGTAGCACGCGGGCCGGCGAACGCACGCGCCCGCCGGCATCGAATTCGGCCCCGCACCCAGCCTCAGGCGCTCAGAGAATGAAATCCGCCGCGCTGTACGCGGAGGCCGTGATCGCGCCGTCGAAAATGTCGACCTGGAACTCCGCCGCCGCGTCACCGTCGATGTTGGCGTAGACTCTCGTGGTCCAGCCGCTGTCGACGCACCAGACACGCCCAATGCCGGTTCCGCCGAAGACGAAAGCCTGGTTCCCGACCGCGTTGAGATTGGAGTCGATGTTCGAAAGGTCGATCCGGTCGCCCTGGGCAGCGCCGGGCCCGTCGAAGGCGAATGCCGTGCCGCCGCCGGGCCGAAGCTCGTCGCGGCCCGATCCGGCAGGGCTTTCCGCGACCGTATTGAAGTCGAAGATATCGCGCCCCGCGCCGCCGACGATGAGATCCTGTCCGCGCCCACCCTGGATGAAGTCGTCGCCGGTCTCGCCGGTGATCGAATCCGATCCGTCGCCGCCGAGCACGCGGTCGTTGTTCGCCCCGCCCGAAAGCGCGTCGTTGCCGCCATTGCCGCGCAGCACGTCCGCTCCCGCGTAGCCGATGAGCATGTTGGCGTAGGAATTGCCGATCATGACGTTGTTCTGGTCGTTGCCCTGCACCCTGTAGATGTCGTCGAAGCCCTCGGCGACGATGACGGTCTCCACATTGGCAGCGAGCCGCGAGTACTCGCCCTGGTCGGGAATCTCGGTCTGCAGGATCTGGGTGTCGTTGCCGCCCGAGGCGGTTTCGGTGACCGAGTCAAACAAGGTATTGATGATGTAAGTGTCGTTACCGGTTCCGCCGACCAGCCAGCATCCGGCGCCGCCACCCACGAGCGTGTCGTTGCCCGACCCACCTTCGAGACTGTCGTATTCGTACTCGTCGGACACCTGCCCGCTCAGGAAATCGTTGCCGGCGCCCCCCATGAGGGCATCATATCCCAAACCGCCGTAGATGATGTCGTTTCCGTCACCTCCATTGAGGAAATCATTGTCGGCGCCACCATTCAGGAGGTCGGCCCCGGCCAGACCGTTCAAGGTGTCTTCGCCGCCGTAGCCATACATGGTATCGGCGCCGTTTGATCCAGTAATTCTGTTGTTGCCATTGTTGCCATTGTAGACAGGCATGCACTTCTCTCCAATATCAATATTAACTACTTACAAGCAATACACTCCGTAATCCGGAATTCCGGTCGAAAGCTGGACAATCAGATCTTGGGGTTCCCGAAATTCGGGACGTAGGAGCGCATCAATTAGTCATGCGACCGTAGCACTCGCCCGGCGATTCGTCACGGACGAATGCCGTCATGCGATTGGCCGCTGGCGCCACATCGTCATGCGGCACCAGCGGCTCTGTTCAGCAACCGGAGGGGTGGAGGTCGCTCAGGCGACCGCGCGCGACAGGGCGCAGTGGCTCCAGAGGTCGGAGAGCGCCCGGGTCAGGTGGTCGAGATCGCCGTCGGTGTGCATCGGCGACGGCGTGAAGCGCAGCCGCTCGGTCCCCTTCGGCACGGTGGGATAGTTGATCGGCTGGACGTAGATCCCGTAGTCGTCGAGCAGGATGTCGGAGATCATCTTGCACTTCACCGGGTCCTTCACCATCACCGGGACGATGTGGCTCGGGTTCGGCAGGTGCGGGATTCCCATGGCATCGAGGCGCGAGCGGAGCTTGCGCACCATTTCCCGCTGCTTCTGGCGCTCGATCTGGCTGACCTTCAGATGCGCGATGCTCGCGCGCGCGCCGGCAGCGATCGCCGGCGGCAGCGAGGTGGTGAAGATGAAGCCCGAGGCGAAGCTGCGGATGAAATCCACGAGCGCCGCCGAGCCGGTGATGTAGCCGCCGACCACGCCGAAGGCCTTGCCGAGGGTGCCCTCGATCAGCGTCACCCGGTCCGCGAGCCCACGCTCTTCCGCGACGCCGCCGCCGCGCGGGCCGTAGAGCCCGACCGCGTGCACCTCGTCGAGGTAGGTCATGGCGCCGTACTTCTCCGCCACGTCGAGGATTTCCTCGATCGGCGAGATGTCACCGTCCATGGAATAGACGCTTTCGAAGGCGACGATCTTCGGCCGGCCCGGCGCGATGTCGCGAAGCTGGCGCTCCAGATCCTTCGGATCATTGTGCTTCCAGAGCCGCTTCTCGCAGCGGGCGTGCCGGATGCCCTCGATCATCGAGGCGTGGTTCAGCGCGTCGGACAGGATCACCGCGTCGGGCAGGCGCGCGCCGAGCGTGGCGAGCGACGCCCAGTTCGAGACATAGCCCGAGGTGAAGAGCAGCGCCGACTCCTTGCCATGCAGGTCGGCGAGCTCCCGTTCCAGCAGGACATGGTCGTGGGTGTTGCCCGAGATGTTGCGCGTGCCGCCGGCACCCGCGCCTGTGCGGTCGATCGCCTCGTGCATTGCCGCGAGAACCTTCGGGTTCTGCCCCATGCCGAGATAGTCGTTCGAGCACCAGACCGTGACGTCGCTCGCCTTGCCGTCGCGATACCGACGCGCCCGTGGAAACGCCCCGGTCGTGCGTTCGAGTTCTGCAAAGACCCGGTAGTTTCCATCATTGCGCAGCGTATCGAGCTGGCTGCGGAACAGGGCGTCGTAGTCCATTCGCAATTCCCTCACGTCCACCGGCCGCCGCCGCTGGCGCCCCTTCCCGGTACTCTCTGGTTCCTTCACGTTGACACAAAAGTCAACCGCAGTAGTCCCCAGCAGCGTCAATCTACCACAGGACCTTCTCTCGGTCGATCCGGGCCCCGGGCGACTTTCGTCTTGAACTGTTTCTGCCAGATCGCGAAAGACCGGCGTATGTCGCGAATCTCCGACGATCTCATTCCCGCCTGGACGCCTGCTGGCCTCGAACCGATGCCGAAGCTCGAGGTCCATCGCAGGGGCCTGCTGCATCCGGCCGTTTCGGTCTTCGTCATCGCCGGCACGGGCGGAGACCTGCGCACGCTGCTGCAGCGGCGGGCGGCGGGCAAGTACCACTCGGGGTTGCTCTGGGCCAATGCCTGCTGCACCCATCCGCGCTGGGACGAGCCGCCCCTCGACTGCGCCCACCGGCGCCTGTCGGAGGAACTCGGCATCACCGGCCTCGATCTCGTCTGGCGCGAGCGGCTCACCTACCGTGCCGAGGTGGGGGGCGGGCTCATCGAGCATGAGGAGGTCGACGTCTTCGTCGCCCGGTGCGAGGCGGAGCCGACCCTCGACCCGGATCCGGCCGAGGTGTCGGACCTGCGCTGGGTCAGCCTCGACGCGCTCGGCGCCGAGATCGCCGCCAACCCCGCCGCCTTCGCCCCGTGGCTGCGCATCTACCTGGAGCGCTCCGCCGGCCGGATTTTCGGAGAACTCACCCCGGATCAGCATCCCTGAGGAGCGCGAGCGTCCGCGGGTCCGGCTCAGCCCCGGCGAACGCCCGAAGCGCCTCGGCAAAGAGCGGCTCGCCGGGGGCGGACGCCTGAAAAAGCGTCATCGACGAGCGGAACTTGAGGGCGTCCACCGGACCGAGGATCTGGCTCGCGTCCCGGCCGGCGTGCCGGAGCATGAGCCCGGTGACCTCGCGAAGCCGCGGCCCGAGGATCGGATGCGCGAGATAGTCCCGTGCCTCGGCGGCAGAACCGAGAGCATAGCGCACCGCCATCTCGCTTCCCCCGAGCCCGGCGATCTGCGGGAAGACGAACCACATCCAGTGGCTCCGCTTCGCCCCGGCGGCAAGTTCTGCCAGAACGGCGGGCCAGACCCGGTCCTGCGCCGCGATGAAGCTGTCAAACCGGGTCATGGTTCTTTCCCCGTGAGAGGGCAAAACTCGTGCGTTCGGCCGCCGGTTCCCCGGAGCGGCGCGTCAACCGGCCGCGGAGGCGGCCGGTGCGGTGGGCGCGACCACGATGAGCCGCACGCCCGCGGCTTCGAGCATCGCCGCCGAACGGTCGTCCACGCGATCGTCGGTGATGATCGTGGCGATCCGCTCCAGCCCGCAGAGAATGAGGCTCGAGCGGCGTGAGAACTTGCTCGAATCAACCAGCACCACCAGTTCATCGGCCTGATTGATCAGCTTCTGCTCCGCCTGGATCAGCAGCGGGTCAGCCTCCATCAGCCCGAGCGACCCCATGCCCTGCGCGCCCATGAACATGTGCCGGGCGTAGAAGTTGCGGGTGACGTCGTTCTCGAATGGCGAAAGCACGATCATCTGCTCGCGATAGATCGTGCCGCCCGGGATGAGGACGGCGTTGCGCGACTGCCGGAGCAGATGCTCAGCGATCGGGAAGGAGTTCGTCATCACCTGCATCCGCCGACTGGCGAGCGGGTAGACCATCTGGAAGGTGGTGGTCCCGCCGTTGATGATGATCGACTCACCGTCGGCACAAAGCTCGACCGCCGCCCGGGCGATGGCGCGTTTCTCCGCCACGTGCGAGGTTTCGTTGAGGCTCCACGGCCGGCCGGCGAGGCCGGTGAACGCCGGTGGCGTGATCGCCTCGGCACCGCCCCGGACGCGCCGGAGCTTCTTCTGCATGTGCAGTGCTGCGATGTCGCGCCGGACCGTCGCCTCGGACGACTCGGTCAGCTCGACCATCTCCTGCACCGTCACCAGCGGCTTGCCCTGGACAGCTGCGAGGATCACGCGATGCCGCTCCCGCTCGTGCATGGCGATCCTCCTCTTCTCCAGGAGGCAAGGCTGGCACCGGCTGGCGGCGACGTCAATCAGGTTCGATCAAGTTCGGCCATCAAGGATCACGGGGCCGAAACCGCGCCGCATTGCCGACCTCTCCCGGGGAGCCTAGCGTCTCGCTGCCAATCGGAAAGCCCGTCAACCCGAAAGGATCTGGCCCTTGCTCCGCAGCCTGCATCTCCACGCCGGGGTTCTCCTCAGCCGGATCACCGAGCTTTTCCGCCCGCGGCTGAGCCTCGGGGTGCGGCTGCTCGCGCTCGATGACGCGGGCGGGGTGTTTCTGGTGCGCCACTCCTACCTGCCGGGCCTGCACCTGCCGGGCGGCGCCGTCGATGCGGACGAGACCTGTCGCGCGGCGGCGGTGCGCGAGGCGGCGGAAGAGGGCGGCCTCGTGCTGCCGGAGCCCCCAGAGCTCTTCGGCGTCTACCGGAGCGGCTTCGGCGGCCGGCGTGATCACACGGTGCTCTATGTCAGCCGCGGCGCCCGTCAGCCGCAGCAGAAGCGCCTCTCGCTCGAGATCGTCTCGGCGCGCTTCTACCCGCTCGCGGCATTGCCGGGCGATCTGAACCGCCCGACCCGCGAGCGGATCGCCGAAGTGCTCGACGGCCACCCGGTCAAGGAGACCTGGTGAGGCTCAGGCGACTTCCAGGATGATCTTGCCGGCGACCTGACCCGATTCGAGCCGCGCATGCGCCTCCGCCGCCTGTTCGAGCGGATAGCTCTCGGCAATGACCGGCGCGATCCGGCCGGTATCGAGCAGCGGCCAGACCTCGCGGAACAGGCCCTCGGCAATGCGCGCCTTCGCCTCCACCGACTGCGGCCGGAGCGTCGAGCCGGTGATCGTCAGGCGCTTCACCATGACGAGGGAGAAGTTCATCGAAACCTCTGCCCCCTTCTGATGCGCGATCATCACCAGCCGGCCGTCCGGCGCGAGCGCCCGCACGTCGCGGGGGAGATAGTCGCCGCCGACCATGTCGAGGATGACATCGACGCCGCGTCCGCCGGTGGCGTCCTTCACTGCCGCGACGAAATCCGCCTCGCGGTGATTGATCGCCATCTCGGCGCCGAGTTCGAGGCAGGCGTGACACTTGGCCTCGGTCCCCGCCGTCACGAAGACCCGCACTCCGCGCGCCCGGGCGATCTGGATCGCCGTGGTCCCGATGCCCGACGATCCGCCGTGGATGAGCAGGCTCTCGCCCGCCGTCAGGCGTCCGCGCTCGAAGACGTTGCTCCAGACGGTGAAGAAGGTCTCACAGAGCCCCGCCGCCTCGATCATCCCGAGCGGCTCGGGCACCGGCAGCGCGTGGTCGGCGGGCGTCACCACGTATTCCGCATAGCCGCCCCCGGGCAGCAGGGCGCAGACCTCGTCACCGACCTTCCAGCGTGAGACCCCGGCACCAACCGCGGCCACCTCGCCGGCGGCTTCGAGCCCCGGCAGGTCGGACGCGCCCGGCGGCGGCGCGTAGGATCCCGCCCGCTGGAGCAGATCGGGCCGGTTCACCCCGGCCGCGCGCACCCGGATCAGGATCTCGCCGGCCGCGGGCTGCGGCACCTTGCGGACCGCGGGAACCAGCACTTCCGGGCCGCCCGGCCCGCTGATCTCGACGACGCGCATCTCTCCCGGCAGTCCCATGGAACTCTCCCCCTGACCCTTGTACCCCTCTAGTCCCCCGCGCCGGGCGGCCGGGTCAAGGGCGTGTCGCGGCGGGAGGCTCGGTCGTGGAAAGCGAGCCCGGCAGGTCGGCCGGCGCGTGACGCGGCGCCCTGACCCGCTCGAGGATCGCCGTCGGGGCCTTCATGAGAGCGGCGGCGAGCGGGTTCGCCCGCACCTTCGCCTTGACGCTCTCGATGCGCATCACGTCATCGATGCGGCGGCCAACGAATTCGCGCGTCGCCGAAAAACCGGGGGTGTCGTCGCCAAGCCAGTAGAGCAGCGCCGAGGAGTAGACCGCCGACAGGGTCGCGCGCTTGGAATACCATGAGAAGTCCCGCGCCGTGTCGCCGAGCGCGGTCCAGATCGTGTCCGATGTGTGCCAGATCGCCCGCGCCCCATCGGCCGCATGGGTCGGCAGGGCAAAGAGCGTGGCGCCGCGCCGCACCGCCTCGCGGTCGTCCGCGACGAGTTCGAGCCGGCGCATGACCGCCCAGGCAATCCTGTCGCGAAAGCGAAGCCCGAGGAGATCGGCGGTCCGGAGTTCTTCGGCGAGCTCTGCATCCTTGGCATTGTGGAACGCGAGGGCGAGATCCACGCCGCCCCGCGGAAAGGCGAGCCGCGCGAGGCCGGGCTCGACGCCTGAATCCTCGATCGCCGCCGAGAGCGTGCGCTCGGTCCAGCCGTCGAAGGCGACATGCGGCAACGCCGCAGCGATCACTGCGGTTCGGGTCGCGGCCAGATGGTCTTCCTCGGTCACGTGGTCGTCCGGGCGGTCGTCGGTCATCACATCCCCCAATTCGCGGGTGCCAACTGTGGACAGTCGGCGCATCCACAGTTATATAACGCCCCTCGGCCGGTTTTCGAACCGGCCTTCGTCATTCACTCATGCACGACATCGGGAAGGTGGTGAAAGCACAGTGCAGGTAATGGTTCGTGACAACAACGTCGATCAGGCGTTGCGCGCGCTCAAGAAGAAGCTGCAGCGCGAGGGCGTATTCCGCGAAATGAAGCTCCGGCAGCATTTCGAGAAACCGTCCGTCAAGAAGGCCCGTGAGCGGGCCGAGGCCATCCGTCGCGCGCGCAAACTCGCGCGCAAGAAGATGCAGCGCGAAGGCCTCCTCTGACCCCCTGACCGACAGGTCACGACGCTTTATGCACCAGGCCGCGCCTCCCGGGCGCGGCCTCTCGCATTTCCGGGAGGCATTTCCGGCCGCGTTTGCGCTCATTCCGGCGCACAGGTTCCGGCGCACAGGGGCCCGCCGCCGGGCGGCGCTAGAGCCCCAGCCCCTGTTGGGCGAGAAGGATGCCCGCCTCGGTCATGCCCCAGAGGAAGCCCGAAGCGACGACAACCCCTGCCGCCGCCACGCCGCCGCCTGCCACCACCATCAGGCCGTCGCGCGCCAGCAGCCCGAGCGCCATCAGCACCAGCGCGAAGCCCGGCAGCGAGTTGCCGAACGGAATCGGCAGGAAGATGATCGTGGAGAGCAGCAGGCCGATCGCGCCCACGACCCGCCGTCCGATCCGGCCGGTCAGCGCGTCATGGCGCGGCCGCATTCGCGCCTCGAGCTTCCGGAGCCTCGGCACGATGCGATCGACCAGCCGCGCGAGATCGCTCCGCCGCATGGACCGCCGCCGGATGAACCCCGGCAGCCACGGCGTCCGTCGCCCGAGCATCATCTGTCCGGTGACGAGGATGAGGGGGGCGCCGAGGATCGCCGACACGCCGGGCAGCGCCACCGGCAGCATGTTCGGCGCGGCGAAGAGCACGATCAGCGGGCCGTAGGCCCCGATCTCGAACGATTCGACCAGATCGCCGAATGACACGCGTTCGCCGGTGCCGCTGCGGGTCAACCGGACGAGGACCGACGATATCCCGATCCCGCCCGCGTCAGGCGGGGTGGCGGGAAGCTCCGGCTCGGGCCGCTCCGGCTCGGGCCGCTCTGGCTCGGGTGGTGCGCCGGGCCGGAGCTGGCAGGCCGCTCCGGTCACGACCGCGGCTGGTCGCTGCGCTCCCAGACCTTGTTCTGTCCGACGTCGTTCTCGCGGACGTAGGTGGTGGTGACGCCGGGCATCTGCTCGAAATCACGGCGGAGCCCCTCGGGGAAGATGCTCTTCGTCACGCCGTCGAACTGCGGAACCGTGCGCAGCACGTCCGCCGCGGCGAGCGAGCACATCATCTTCATCTGCTGCCCCTCGGCCTGGGCATTGGCGATGAGCTGGTCGGCCACCGCGCGGCTGACCGGCACCTTGTCGATCTCGACGAAATAGCCGAAGCGCGCGTGATAGCGCTCATAGTAGTCCACGTAGCGCGGCGTCATCCCGTAGTGAACGTCCCCAGCGCGCGGCAGATCCGGGTGGGTGAAGGTGCCCGCCGGATCATAGAGCACCTGTTGCGAGCCGCTGATGAGCAGGCCCGCGTGCTCCGAGCGCCCGGAGGACTCGTTCACCATGGACATGAGCGTCACCGACGGCGCGTCGGGGCTCTCATAGCGCGCAGCGATGATCGCCTCGGGACTCGCGGGCGTGTACATTTCGCAGCCGGCAAGCGCGGACGCCGCCAGCAGCGCGGGGAGGGCGCGGCGAATCAACGTATCCTGCGGTCTGCGGCGATCAGGAGTTGAAGATCGCGAGGAAGATCAGGACGAGCGCGGCGGCGCCGAAGACGTAGACCCAGAAGTGGACAAACGACACGAACGTCCGCTCGTGTTCCGCCTCGACATTGATCGCGGTGGAATGCGCCTGCCCGCCATGTCCGTGATTTTCGCTCGCCACTGCCCGTCTCCTTCAACCCACGCTCCGGGCACCCGCCTCGGTCCGGTTCGGCGGAAGTTTTACCGCGAAGCGTCGGGCATGTCAGTGGCTAATTCGTCGCGCCTCGCGGCCCCGGCGACGGCCTGCCAACGCCATGCGCCATCGGGCGCGGACTCGCGAACCGCCCGCCCCGCCCGGGTGAGCCGGTTCAGGTGTCCGAGCGCTTCGTTCAGAGCGAGGAGATACTCGCCCGACCCGATCGTCCGGCCATAGAGCACCGCGAAGCAGTCCGCCGCACGCCGTGGCTCGCTCAGGAAGGCTTCGAGCCGGTCGAGACCGATCTCGCCATGTTCGAGAAGCTCCGCGAGACGCGCGCGCAGTCCGAGAAACGGCCTGCGGTGGCCGGGCAGCCCGAGCTGGTCGGTCCCGGCCAGTGCGCCCAGCCGGCGGCAGGAGGCGAGCCAGTCGCCGACCGGATCCGCCTCGGGCTCGGAGACCTGCACGCCGAGGTTCGGGGTGATGCCGGGCAGCACCTGATCGCCGGTGACGACGATCTCGTGGCCGATGCCCCAGAGCGTCGCGTGCTCGCGGGCGTGGCCATTGCCGATCTCCACCCGCCAGCGCCGACCGCCCGCCACGATCTCCTGCCCCTGTCCGATGGCGCGGAAGCCGAGGGCGAGACGCGAGACACAGTCGGCGAAGTTGAACGGCCGCTTCGCCGCCCGCTCGGCGATGATCTCGCCGGGCACCCCGAGCCGGCGCCAGTGGGCAAGCGTTTCGGGCGGCGGCCGGTCCTGCTCGTCGAGCGTCAGCATCCGCGCCGTCACCCAGGCGGTGCGCGTGGTCCAGACCTCGGCGCCCTTTGCCTGCAACCAGCCCGCGAGGCCCACGTGGTCGGGGTGATGATGCGTCACCAGCACCCGGCGCACCGGCTTGCCGCGCAACGGCCCGGACAGGAACATCTCCCAGACCTCGCGCGTCCGCGGCGAGTCGAGCCCGGTGTCGATGACGGTCCAGCCATCGCCGTCATCGAGGGCGTAGACGTTCACGTGATCGGGACGGAAGTTCTGCAGCGGAACGCGCAGCCAGAGCACGCCTTCGGCGAGTT
Source organism: Amaricoccus macauensis (assembly GCF_014201905.1). Taxonomy (GTDB): domain Bacteria; phylum Pseudomonadota; class Alphaproteobacteria; order Rhodobacterales; family Rhodobacteraceae; genus Amaricoccus; species Amaricoccus macauensis. The sequence continues at coordinate 1,055,914 of NZ_JACHFM010000001.1, forward strand.
CCACCGCCTCGCCGGGAGCCGGCGGGGTGAAGGGAAAGGTGACTTCGGGAACGTCCTTCACGCGCCGCAGCCCTCGAGCGCGCCGGCGCCCTCGCAGGCGGCCTCGCAAAGGGCGGCCACCTCGGGCAGGAGCTGGCGGATCTGGAAGCGGGCGAGGGGCATGCGCGCCTCGTCGGCAAGCCCGGCGCGCAGCAGATAGTGCCCGCCGAGGACCAGTGCGAACGCCCGCAGATAGCGCGTGGCACCCGCGAAGCGATCGTTCGGCTCGGACGCGAGCATCCACTCGGTCGCGGACTTCACCTGCAGCGCCGCGTCGGCCAGCCGCTCGCCGAGATCGCCGCCCGCCGCCTGCGCCGTCGCCGCCACCTCCGCGAGCAGTTCCCGCGCCGCCGCGCCGCCGTCCATGAGCTTGCGGCCGACGAGATCCATTGCCTGCACGCCGTTCGTGCCCTCGTAGATCGCGGTCACCCGCACGTCGCGGTAGTACTGCGCGACGCCGGTCTCCTCGATGTAGCCCATGCCGCCGAAGACCTGCATTGCCAGATCGCTGACCGAACAGCCGGCGTCGGTGCCGAAGGCCTTGGCGATCGGCGTGAGGAACGCGGCGCGCGCTGCCCATGCGGGCTCGCCGGTCGCGGTTGCCATGTCGATCGAGAGCGCGCAGTCGAGGCAGATCCCGCGTGCCGTCGCCACGGTCGCGGCCATGGTCGCGAGCATTCGCCGCACGTCAGGGAAGCCCGAGATCGTCTCGACGCCCGCCACCGGTGTCTTGCCCTGCTTGCGCTCCTCGGCGAAGGCGCGCGCCATCTGGTACGCCGCATCCGCCTGTGACAGGCCCTGCACGCCGACGCCGAGCCGGGCGTTGTTCATCATGGTGAACATCGCCGCCATCCCGCGATGCGCGCCGCCGATGAGCCAGCCGGTCGCGCCATCGAACTCCATGACGCAGGTCGGGCTGCCGTGCAGGCCGAGCTTGTGCTCGAGCGAGATCGGCTTGAGGCTGTTCGCGACGCCCGGATTGCCATCGGCGTCGGGCAGGAACTTCGGCACGAGGAAGAGCGACAGCCCTCTGGTGCCCGGGGCGCCATCGGGAAGCCGCGCGAGGACGAGGTGGCTGACGTTCTCGGCGACGTCGTGATCGCCCCACGAGATGAAGATCTTCTGCCCGGTGATCCGATAGGTTCCGTCATCCGCCGCTTCGGCACGGGTGCGCACCGCGCCCACGTCGGTGCCGGCCTGCGGCTCGGTCAGGTTCATCGTGCCGGTCCACGTCCCGTCGATCAGCTTCGGCAGGTAGAGCGCCTTCAGCTCGTCGCTGGCGTGATGCTCCAGCGCCTCGATCTGCCCCTGCGAGAGCAGCGGGCAGAGCGACAGCGCCATGTTCGCCGCCGAGCACATCTCGTTCAGGCATTCGAGCAGCGTCACCGGCAGGCCCATGCCGCCGAACTCCGGATCCGCCGCGAGCCCGACCCAGCCACCGTCGGCGAGCGCCCGGTACGCCTCGCCGAAACCGGGGCTCGCACGGACGACGCCGTTTTCCAGCCGCGCGGGGTGGAGGTCGCCGGCCCGGCGCAGGGGGGCGAGCACATCCTCGGCGAGCCGCGCCGCCTGATCGAGAATCGCCTCCACCGTCTCGGGCGTCGCCTCGGCGAAGCGTTCCGTTGCCGCGACCCTGTCGAACCCCAGCACCCGATCGAGCAGGAAGCGCATTTCGGCGACAGGAGCGCGATAGGTCATGGGGAAATCCTTTGGACGAGTGGACGTCTGCCCGCCGCTCGGGCTAATGCTTGTGCGGGCTCTGAAGGATAGGCCCCACCCCTGCTCCTGCCAAGCCGAACCCGCCCACATGCCCCTACTCAATACCGTCGTCCTCTCGCCCACGCCGCGCGGCCTGCGGGCCGCCGCCGGCCTGCTGCGGGCCGGCGAGCTGGTGGCGTTCCCGACGGAAACCGTCTACGGCCTCGGCGCCGACGCGCGTTCCGACCGCGCCGTCGCGGGCATCTACGAGGCCAAGGGCCGCCCGAGCTTCAATCCGCTCATCGTCCACGTGGCCGATGCCGCCGCGGCCGCCGCTGTGGCGGAGCTTGACGGCCCGGCCGCGCGCCTCGCCGAAGCGTTCTGGCCCGGACCGCTGACGCTCGTCCTGCCGCGCCGCACGGCGAGCGGGCTTGCCGAGCGGGTGACAGCGGGACTTTCCACCGTCGCGGTGCGCGTGCCGGCGCACCCGCTGGCGCGCGATCTTCTCGCGGCCTTCGGCGGCCCGCTCGCCGGGCCCTCGGCCAATCCCTCGGGGCGGGTCAGCCCCACCACCGCCGCGCATGTCCTCGACGGCCTCCGTGGCCGGGTGAGCGCGGTGATCGACGCCGGACCCTGCCCGGTCGGGGTCGAGTCGACCATCGTCGGGTTCGAGGACGGCGCGCCGGTCCTGTTGCGCCCCGGCGGGCTCCCCGCAGAGGCCATCGCGGCGCTGCTCGGCCAGCCACTCAGGGCGCGCGCGGGCAGCGCAGTCACCGCACCGGGCCAACTCGCCTCGCACTACGCCCCCGCCGTCGCAGTCCGCCTCGATGCAACCGCCCCGCGCCCGGGCGAGCTCTGGCTCGGCTTCGGCCCCGGGCCGGACGCGCCCGGCCTCAACCTCTCGCCCACCGGCGACCTCGCCGAGGCGGCGACAGTGCTCTTTGCCCATCTGCGCGCGCTCGACGAGCGGGCCTCCGCCGAGGGCGCGCAGGGCATTGCCGTCGCGCCGATCCCGCGCGAGGGTCTCGGCGCCGCGCTCAACGACCGCCTGAGCCGCGCCGCCGCACCCCGCGACTGAGGAGCCCGTCCATGCGCTTCACCGCAAGCCTCGAGACCTTCGACGACGGAAGCTGTCTCGGCTGGATCCACGAACTGCCGGGCTGCGCCGTGGGCGCGCGGCATCGCACCGAGATCGAACGCGCGCTTGCCGCCGGGATCCGCCGCTTCATGGCCGAGACCGGCGAGCCGTCACCGGAGCGTATCGAGCTCGCCATCGCCGCCGAGACCGAGGTTGCGGGCAGCAGCCCGGAGGCGACGGCCGCGCTGATCGAGCCGGATCGCGCGCCGCTCGACCCGATCGCCTGGGCGCGCATGGCCCACCGTCTCGCCCTCTCTCGCGCCCGCTTGCTGAAGCAGCTCGCGAACGCAGACGCGGCGGACGCCCCCGCGTTCCGCGATGTGGCCCGGCATGTGGGCATGATCGAACTGCTGCTGGCCGCGCAGACCTTTGACACCGGCACGACCGAGGGGCTGCGCCACTACCTCTCCTGGACCCGCAGCGTGGCGATGGCCCGCCTCACCGAAGCGGCCGCCACCGACTGCGGGGCTGCCACCGGGGCGGGCCAGCCGGCCCCGGCCGAGTCGTGGACCGTGGGAAAGGTCGCCCGCCGGCTCGTCTGGCACGAGCGCCTGCACCTGCCGCCCGCCTGACGACATCATGCGCGTGTGGGCGGTCGGGGGCGCGGGCTGGGGCGCGGGCGGTCAGGGGCGCGGGCTGGCCTCGGCAAGCTCGGCCTCGAGCCGCTCGGTCTCGGCCGCCCGGGGTTTCGAGAGGCCGGCGAGAACCAGATAGACCACCGGCGTCAGGAAGAGCGTCAGGACCATCGCGAGGCCGAGCCCGCCCACCATCACCCAGCCGAGCGCGTGCCGCGCCTCGGCCCCCGCGCCGCCGGAGAAGATCAGCGGCACCGCGCCGAGGATCGTCGCCGCCATGGTCATCATCACCGGCCGCAGACGGATGCGGCAGGACTCCTCGATCGCCTCGCGCACGCTCGCCCCGTGGTCGCGCAACTGGTCGGCGAACTCGACAACCAGAATACCGTTCTTCGCGATGATCCCCACCAGCAGCACCAGCCCGATCTGGCTGTAGACATTGAGGCTGACCCCCGTCAGCACCATGGCGACGATGGCGCAGCCGAGGCCGAGCGGCACCGTCGCCATGACGATCACCGCCGAGACGAAGCTCTCGAACTGTGCCGCGAGCACCAGAAACACGATGAGGATCGCGAAGCCGAAGGTGACCAGAAGCCCGTGCGTCGTGTCGCCGAGCGTCGCCGTGTCGGCGAGCGGGATCAGCCGCGCCCCGGGCGGCAGCAACGGCTCGGCAAGCTCCTGCGCCAGCACCCAGGCCTCGCCGAGCGGCAAGGTGTCGCCGAGCGACGCGGTGACCGCGACCGCGCGCATCTGGCGCTCGCGATCGAGCTCCGGCGCGATGGCGCGCTCGTCGAGCGTCACCACGGTCGACATCGGCACCATGTCGCCCGACCGGGTCTTGAGGAACAGGTTCTCCAGGTCGGACGGATCGCGCACCGGATTGGTGGTGGAGGTGAGCTTGATGTCATAGCTGCGGTCGCCGACGAAGACCGAGCCGACCGGATCGCCGTCGAGCACTGACTGCATGGTCGATCCGAGCCCCGCGATGTCGATCCCGAGATCGGACGCCCGCTCGCGGTCGATGTTGATGTAGAGCTGCGGCTGGGTCGACTCGTAGGACGAGCGCACCTGTCCGAAGCGCGGATCACGCTCCAGCGCCGTGACGATCCCATCGGCGGCGGTGCTCAGGCGTGTGAAGTCGCCGCCCACCACGGCGAACTGCAAGCCCTGTCCGGCGCCGCGAATGCCAAGCGAGTTCGGCTGCAACGCGAAGGCGCGCAGGCCGATCACCTCCCGCGCCGCCTTGCCGATGTCGGCGACGATCTCCGACTGGCTGCGCGCCCGCTCGTCCCACGGCGCGAGGGTGAAGATCATGAAGCCGGTGTTGTCGTTTCCCCCCTGCCCGGCGATCGAGAAGAGACCGATCACCTCGCCCGACGCCCGGAGCGGCGCCGTGCGCTCCTCGATCTCGCGCATTTTCGCCGCGGTGTAGTCGAGGCTCACGCCCTGCGGCGCGGTGACACGCAGCATCGCCTGTGCCCGATCCTCGACCGGCGTCAGCTCCTGAGTGACGCTTTCGAACATCAGGAACGAGGTGACGCCGAAGACCCCGGCGATCGCGAGGACGATGACGGGTGCGGCGAGGGCGGCGTGAAGGATCCGGCGATAGACCTCCGCGAGGAACCCGCCGATCCGGCCGAGCAGGCCCGGCGAGCCGGTCTCGTGCAGCGCGTGCTCGGTCAGCATCCGCGAGGCCAGCATCGGGCAGAGCGAAAGCGCCACGAACGCCGAGATGGTAATGGCGAGCGCCAGCGCGATGCCGAATTCGAGAAAGAGCGCCCCCGTCTGCCCCGGCAGGAAGGAGAGCGGCACGAAGACCGCCGCGAGAGTGGCGGTGGTGGCGATCACCGCGAAGAACACCTGCTCGGTGCCGAGCACCGCCGCCGCCCGTGGCCCGAGCCCCTGCCCCCGTCGGCGGACGATGTTCTCCAGCACGACGATGGCATCATCGACCACTAGCCCGGTGGCGAGCACGAGCGCGAGCAGCGTCAGGATGTTGATCGAGAACCCGGCGATCCAGAGCGCCGCAAGCGTGCCTATCAGCGCCACCGGGATCGACACCGCCGGAATGAGCGTCGCCCGCCAGTCGCGCAGGAAGAGATAGATGATGCCGATGACGATCGCGACCGCCAGTCCGAGTGTCAGCATCACCTCGTGGATCGAGCCGTTGATGAAGAGCGCATCGTCGCCGGTGATGAAGATTTTCACGCCGGCCGGCAGCGAGGTCTGCATGTCGGCGACGGCGGCGCGGATGCCCTGCGATATGGCGAGGGTGTTGCTCTGCGCCTGCTTGATGATGCCGAGCCCGAGGCCGCTCTGGCCGTTCGAGCGCAGGATCGAGTTGCCGATGTCCGGCCCGAGGGTGACGGTCGCCACGTCGCCGAGCCGGGTCAGGGGATCGAGCATCAACGCCTCGAATCCGGCCGGCGTTTCGACCGTGGCGGTGGTGCGCACCACGAGGCTCTGGTTCGAGGCGGTGAGCGAGCCCGCCGGCTGGTCGAACGCGACGGTCGCGAGGGTATCACGCACGTCGGCCAGCGTCAGGCCACGGCTCGAGAGCGCGAGCTGGTCCACGTCCACCCGGAAGATCCGGTCGCGCCCGCCATAGATGGCGACGTCGGCGACGCCTTCGACCGAAATCAGCCGGTCGGTGATCTCGTTGTCGACGAGGTCGGTCAGGTCCTCGACCGGCATGGAAGACGAGGTGACGCCGATGCGGATGACCGGATCGGCGTTGGCGTCGGCCTTCACCACCCGCGGCTCGTCCACGTCGTCGGGCAGCTGGTTGCGCACCCGGTTCACCGCGTCGCGCGCGTCGGAGGCGGCGGAGTCGAGGTTCACGTTGTCGTTGAACTCGACGATCACCCGGCTGCGGCCGAAGCTGGACGTGGACGAGATGTCGGCGACGCCGGCGATGCGGCCCATCGCCCCCTCGACGATGCTCGTGACCTCGCGGTCCATCGTCTCGGGTGCCGCGCCGGAATAGGTCGTGGTGACGGTGATGACCGGCCGGTCGATGTCGGGCAGCTCGCGGACCTCGATCGCGAGCCCCGCGGCGAGCCCGGCGATGACGATCAGGCTGTTCAGCACGATCGCGAGAATCGGCCGGCGCACGAAGAGCGCGGTCAGCCCCTTGCCCGAGCCCGAGACATCCGCCCGGGAGCGCTCGCCCTGCCCGGCCATCAGCCGCGCGACCGGGCGGGTGTGGAGGCGTCGGCCGTTGGTGCGTCGTCCTCGAAGCGGAACGGCGCGCCCTCGCGCAGAAGCTGCATGCCTTCGGTCACGACCCGTGTGCCGGCGGGCAGCTCGGCGTCGACGAGCACCGCGTCGTCCTCGCGCTGGACGATGCGAACCGGCACCTGCGCCGCCTTGCCATCCTCCGCCACCCAGACGTACGGACCCTCGGCGCTCCACTGCACCGCCAGCGGATCGACCGCCGCATAGGACTCGCCCGGGAAGCGCAGGCTGATCGAGAACGCCATTCCGCCGCGCAGCTCGTCCTCGGCGTTTTCGAGGCTCGCGCGCAGCCGAAGCGTGCGGGTTGCGGGATCGACGCGGGTGTCGAGCGTCACGATCTCGCCGTCGAGCGAGAGCGCGCCTCGGGCGAGCGGCCGGGCGCTGACCGGCATTCCGGCCGCCACCTGACCGACGAAGCGCTCCGGGATGCGGAAATCCACCAGGATGTGCGAGCGGTCATCGAGCGTGACCAGCGCGGTCGAGGACTCCACGTGGTCGCCCACATCGACCGAAATGATCCCGATCCAGCCGTCGAACGGCGCCCGGATCACCCGGTGGTCGAGTGAAACCCCGGCGTCGCGGACCGCGAGTTCACCCTCGGCGACGGCGAGCTCCGACTGGCGAAGCTGTGCCTCGGTCACGCCGCGCGAGCCGACGAGCTGGTTGCGCTTCAGGGTCGCGCGGGCGTCCTCGACGGCGAGGCGCGCCCGGTCGAGTTCGATCTCCTGCACCTCCTGATCGAGCCGGACGATGGGAGTGCCGGCGGTCACGAAGGCGCCGGAGGCCACGTCGACCGCCGCAACGCGGCCGGGATCATAGGGCGTGACAGTCACGGAGCGGATCGACCGGCCGTCGCCGATCGCGGAAACCCGGTCGTTGATCGTCGCCTCGCGGACCGGCTGGCCGATCACCACGGGCGGGCCGCTGCGACCCGGGCCGGTCTCCGGGGCCGTTGCCTCGACAGACACGGCCGCCACCGAAATGCCCATGCGCTCGAGCAGCCCCGCGGCCTGAGGGAAGTGGCGCGCCCAGAGGACAACCGCCACGGCAAGCACCGCAACCGACAGCAGCGCCTGCTTCCACCATTTCATCGCAAGAATATCCCGTCAGGCTTTCATCAGGGATACACTATAATAGAGTGATACGGTGCGGCAGTCCCCTCGGCGGCCGTTCACCAAGTTGTCGGTTTGCTCGGCCGCGGTCAGAGGCCTGTCCGCGCCGCGACGTCGTCGAGCCCCGGCAGGTCCGGTCCGACCGGGACGATCCCCGTGGGGTTCAGGGCCTTGATTGAGTAGTACCCCTGCTTGATGTGGTCGATGTTCACCGTCGAGCGCACGCCCGGCAGGTCCAGAACCCGCGTGGTGTAGGTCGAGAGCTCGGGATAGTCGGCGATCCGCCGCAGGTTGCACTTGAAGAGGCCGTGATAGGCGGCGTCGAAGCGCACCAGTGTCACGAAGAGCCGGATATCGGCTTCGGTGAACCGCTTGCCGAAGAGATACGGGCCATCGGCGCCGAGCCGCGCCTCAAGCTCGTCGAGCGTCGTGAATACGTCGCTGAACGCCTCGTCGTAGGCGATCTGCGTCGTGGCGAAACCCGCCCGGTAGACGCCGTTGTTGAGCCGGGGATAGATGCTCGCGTTCAGCGCGTCGATCTCGGGCAGCAGATCGGCCGGGCAGAGGTCGACGTCGCCTCGCGCCAGATCGCCGAAGCCCGAGTTCAGCATGCGCACGATATCGGCCGACTCGTTGTTGACGATGGTGCGCCGCTGCTTGTCCCAGAGCACCGGCACCGTGGCGCGACCGGTGTAGCTGGGATCGGTCGCGGTGTAGATCTCGTGGATGTAGGTGGCGCCGTTCAGCGCGTCCCGGTCGGATCCGGGATAGTCGCCGAAGCGCCAGCCCTGCGGCGAGAGCGCGGGCTCGACCACCGAGACGGTGATGGCATCCTCCAGCCCCTTCAGCTGCCGGGCGATCAGCGTGCGCGACGCCCAGGGGCAGATCAGTGCGACATAGAGGTGGTAGCGCCCGGCCTCGGCGGGAAAGCCACCCTCCCCGGTCGGCCCGGCACTGCCGTCCGGCGTCACCCAGTTGCGAAAGCCCGAGACCTGCCGCACGAACCCGCCCTTGGCGTCGGTCGCCTGGACCGGCTGCCAATCCTCGGTCCACTTGCCATCGACCAACATCTTCCGTCCCCCTTCCTGTTGCCAACGGTAGACATAGTCCGCATCGGCAACGGGATTAGCCCTCATGAGGGCACAGGACTGGCCACGGATCGGCGCCAATCCAGGCGGCGCGGCGTCAGGCGGCGACGACCTCGTACCCGGCGGCGTCCATGACCCGCAGCAGCTCCCTGTGGCCGATCTTCGCCATTTCGAGCGGCGGCGAGACCTTCGGGTCCTGCTCGGCCTCGACCACGAACCAGCCCTCGTATCCGTGGGCGGCAAGGCGCTTCACGATCGCCTCGAAGTCGAGATCGCCGTCGCCCGGCACGGTGAAGGCGCCCTTCACCACCGCGTCCAGGAAGCTCTCGCGGCTCCGGTCGAGCCCGTCGATCACCCCGCGCCGCACGTCCTTGGTGTGGACGTGGCTGATCCGCGCGTGGTGATTGTCGATGACGCGCAGCACGTCGCCGCCGGCGAACGCCATGTGGCCGGCGTCGTAGAGCAGGGGGATGCCCTCGCCCGAATGCTTCATGAAGAGATCGAGCTCCGGCTCGGTCTCGATCACCGCGGCCATGTGGTGATGGTAGGAAAGCGGCATCCCCTCTTCGGCGCACCATTCGCCGAAGGCGGTCATCTTGCGGGCGTAGACCCTGATCTCGTCCTCGGAGAGCCTCGGCTTGGTCGAAAGCGCCTGCGAGCGGTCGCCCTGGATCGAGCGGGCGGTCTCGCCGTAGACGATGCAGGGCGCGCCCATCGCCTTGAAGAGCGCCATCTGCCCGGCGATCCGGTCCTTCTCCGCCTCGATCTCGCCGTCGAGCAGCAGGCCCGAGAACCAGCCGCCGCAGACCGAGATGCCGTACTTGCCGAGGATCGGGCCAAGCTCGGCCGGGTCGAGCGGGAAGCGCCGCCCGGTCTCCATGCCGGTGAAGCCCGCGACGCTGGCCTGCCGCAGGCATTCCTCCAGGCTCACGTCGTCGGAGAGTTCCGCGAGATCGTCGTTCCACCATGCGATCGGCGCAATCCCGAGCTTCGCCTTCATCACTCACCCCTCCCGGTCCACGGTCGATTCCGCCGGCTTCCGGCTGTTTAGGCAATCCGCGTTGACAGCACAACTGTTCCGAATGATACCAATTGTGGAATTTTTGTTCCCTTGGGGCGGATGTGATGACGAAGCCGGCGCTGAACGTAGGACTGATCGGAACCGGGTTCATGGGCAAGACCCATACCTTCGGCTTCGCGGCGGCGGCGCGGGTCTTCGACCTGCCGTTCGACGTCGTGCTCCACACCGTCGCCGATCGCACCGAGGAGCTTGGTCAGGCGGCGGCGCAGAGCCTCGGCTTTCGCCATGGCACCGGCGACTGGCAAAGCGTCGTCGCAAATCCCGAGATCGACCTCATCGACGTGACGACGCCGAACGCCTTCCACAAGGAGATGGCGCTGGCCGGGCTCGCCGCCGGCAAGCACGTCTACTGCGAGAAGCCGCTGGCTCCGCTCGCCTCGGAGGCGCGCGAGATGGCGGACGCCGCCGATCGCGCCGGCACACGGACGCAGGTCGGCTTCAACTATCTCTGCAACCCGATGATCGGCCTCGCGCGCGAGATGATCGAGGCGGGCGAGCTCGGCGAAATCCGCACGTTCCGCGGCATCCACGCCGAGGACTACATGACCGACGCCACCCATCCCTACAGCTTCCGCAACGACCCCGTGGGCGGCGGCGTGGCGGCCGATCTCGGCAGCCACATCCTCGCCACCGCCGAGCACCTGATGGGCCCGATCGCCGAGCTGATGGGCGACGCGGTGACCGCGATCCCTCACCGCCCAGACGGCAAGGGGGGCACCCGTTCGGTCATGACGGACGACGTGACCCGCGCCTTCCTTCGCTTCGAAAGCGGCGCAACCGGGTCGATCGAAGCGAGCTGGATCGCGACGGGGCGCAAGATGCAGCACGACTTCGAGGTATACGGCTCGAAGGGCGCGCTGATCTTCAGTCAGGAGCACTTCAACGAGCTGCATTTCTACAGCAGTGACGATCCGGCCGGGCGCCAGGGCTTCCGGCGGATCGAGGCTGGTCCGGCGCATCCCCCCTACGGGCTGTTTTGCGTGGCGCCGGGGCATCAGCTCGGCTTCAACGACCTGAAGGCGATCGAGGTGGCGCGCTACCTCGATGCCATCGCCGGAAAGGCGCCCGAACCCTTCAACTTCCGCAAGGGACTCCGGATCCAGGAGCTGGTGGAGACGATTCTTCGCTCAAGCCACGCGGCACGCTGGCTGAAACCATCGATCTGACCCCCCGCACAACCCGCACGCCGCGGCGCGGACAGAAAAAGGGCGCGGGGCCTGCACGCCCCACGCCCTCAATACCGATCACAACTCACCCTCGCCTATACTCGATTGCGACCGCAACAGCAGTCGCCCGGCGCTCGTCCCGACGCGCCGGCCACGAAGGCTGGCCCGCGCGGGAAGCACCGCCATACTCCTCGGCAGGCCTACATCGCCTTGCCGAATGGTTCCCGCCACTCCCGAAACTGACCACATGCGCGGTCACCGAATCGGCCGGCATCGACCGCGGGGCTCTGGAAGCTCCCGACGCCGCATCCTTTCGCAACCGCACACAGATTTCAAGTGCGATTTTGTTGGATTAGGACTGAAGCGAAAAAAGACGAATATGTGACGAACAATCCGGGCCGCCCTTTGCGACTTGCGCGAACTATCCCGCAATCGCCGGCTGGCCACCTCGCGATCACATGCCGAGTGCCTGCTTGTAGAGTTCGAGGATTGCTTCCTCCTCGCTCACCTCGGAGCTGTCCCTCTTCCGCAATGCGATCAGCTTCTTCAGCACCTTCACATCGTAGCCACGGGCTCGCGCCTCGGCCATCACCTCTTTCATCTGCTCGGCGATGTCCTTCCGCTCGGATTCGAGCCGCTCGTAGCGTTCGACGAATTGCCGCAATTCCCCTGCGGTCACCCGATAGCGATCGCTCGCCTCATCTCCGACGATCTCGTCCATCTTCTACTCTCGATCCAGCCTTGCGCGAGGGGCGGACCCTATCGCCGGCCCCCGGCGGCTTCAAGGCGGCGGCTTCTGGGGCGGCCGGCTTGCGCCCCGATCCCGCGACGCGCTAGAGGGTCACGGCCTTGTCATGGTCGGCCTCCAATGCAACTCCTCGCTCCCATCGGACTTCTCCTGACGCTCGCCGGCCTCTTCGGTCTCGGCTGGTGCATCTGGCGCGGCTTCCAGATCCGCCGCTCGGCGCTGCCGCCGCAGGAGATCCATGCCGCGCTCCATCGTCTCATCGCACTCAATCTCGGATCGGTTGCCGCCGCCGCCCTCGGTCTCGGCCTCCTCGTCGTCGGCCTTATGCTCTGAGGCGCGAAACTCCTTCGCGGTCCCCCAAGCTTGCGGTTGCGGCACGGATCGGCAAAAACGCTCGCACGGCCCGGAGCTGCCCGATTTCATGACCGAAAGGACCAGAATTCATGTTCAAGAACATCCTTCTTCCGACGGACGGCTCTGAAGTCGCAAACCGGGCCGTCGACGCGGGTATCGCGCTGGCGAAGCAACTCGGCGCCAAGGTCACTCTCGTCACCGTGCGCCGGCCCGAGTGGCCCGACCATGGCGAGGAAGGCGTCCTCAACACCGCGGCGGCCAAGGCAGATGCCGCGGGCGTGCCGGTGGCGAAGATCCTGCGGAGCGGCAACGACACGGCCGCCGAGATCCTCGCCGCGGGGACCGACGCAGGCGCCGATCTGATCGCCATGGCGTCGCACGGCCGTCAGGGCCTCTCCGCCGTTCTCCTCGGAAGCCAGACCGACCAGGTTACCAAGCACTCGACGATCCCCGTGCTGATCTATCGCTTCTGACCGGAGGGCGAGCCCCGGCGGTTCGGGGGAACGCCGTTACGGACGCCGCCCCCTTGAACGATGCCCGGGGGTCTGACACACCCCCCGGGCCCGTCCCGCGGAAATCCGGCCTCCGCCTCGTCACGTAGTGATCCATGTCCGATCGCATCCCGAACACGCCACCGCTGCCCACCGAAGTCGCCCGACGCCGGACGTTCGCGATCATCTCGCACCCTGACGCCGGCAAGACGACGCTGACGGAAAAGTTCCTGCTCTACGGCGGTGCCATCCAGATGGCAGGTCAGGTGCGCGCCAAGGGCGAGGCGCGGCGCACCCGCTCCGACTTCATGAAGCTCGAGCAGGAGCGCGGCATCTCGGTGTCCGCGTCGGCCATGTCGTTCCCGTTCCGCGACTGGTGGTTCAACCTCGTCGACACGCCCGGCCACTCGGACTTCTCCGAAGACACCTACCGCACGCTGACCGCGGTCGACGCCGCCGTGATGGTGATCGACGGCGCCAAGGGCGTCGAGAGCCAGACCCGCAAGCTCTTCGAGGTCTGCCGGATGCGGGATCTGCCGATCCTGACCTTCTGCAACAAGATGGACCGCGAGGCGCGGGACACCTTCGAGATCATCGACGAGATCCAGCAGGAACTGCAGCTCGACGTCTGCCCGGCGTCGTGGCCAATCGGCCAGGGCCGCGAATTCCTCGGCTGCTACGACATGCTGAACGACCGGCTCGAGCTCATGGACCGCGCCGACCGCAACAAGCGGGCCGAGTCTGTGAAGATGCAGGGCCTCGACGATCCCCGCATGGCCGAGCACATCCCCGCCGACCAGCTCGAAAAGCTGCGGGAAGAGGTCGCAATGGCCCGCGAGCTTCTGCCGACGTTCGATGCCCGGGCGCTGCTCGACGGCAACCTGTCGCTGATCTGGTTCGGCTCCGCGATCAACTCTTTCGGCGTCCAGGAGCTGATGGCCGGCATCGGCGCCTTCGGCCCGCCGCCGGAGGTCGCCCCGGCCGAGCCGCGCGCCGTCGGCGCATGGGAGAAGCCGGTGACCGGCTTCGTCTTCAAGGTCCAGGCCAACATGGACCCGAAGCACCGCGACCGCGTCGCCTTCCTCCGGCTCTGCTCCGGCCACTTCGAGCGCGGCATGAAGCTCCAGCACGTGCGCACCGGCAAGCCCATGGCGGTGGCGAACCCCATGCTCTTCCTCGCCCAGGACCGCGAGATCGCCGAAGACGCGTGGGCCGGCGACATCATCGGCATCCCGAACCACGGCCAGCTCCGCATCGGCGACGCGCTGACCGAGGGCGAGACCCTGCGCTTCACCGGCATTCCGTCGTTCGCGCCCGAACTGCTGCAAGCCGTGCGCGCCGGCGATCCCATGAAGGCCAAGCACCTCGAGAAGGCGCTCACCCAGTTCGCCGAGGAGGGCGCCTCGAAGCTCTTCAAGCCGGCGGTCGGCTCCGGCTGGATCGTCGGCGTCGTCGGGCCGCTGCAGTTCGACGTGCTCGCCTCCCGCATCGAGCAGGAATACAGCCTCCCCGTGCGCTTCGAGCCGACGCAGTTCACCTCCGCCCGATGGGTTTCGGGCCCCCGCGACAAGGTCGAGGAGTTCGCCCGGGCGAACCGCGGCCACATGGCCGAGGATCACGACGGCGACCCTGTCTTCATGACGCGCCTGCAATGGGACATCGACCGGGTGGGCCGCGACTGGCCCGACCTGCGGCTGACCGCCACCAAGGAGACCATGGCCTGATCGCGCTGCCGGGACGGCATCGAACCGCCGGGCAGCGGCCATGCCGATGCTGACCCCAATCGGCGCTTGCGGGCCAGACGACGCGCGCCCATTCTGCTGCGGGTGTTCGAGGAACGACCCCATGGACGACGGAACTCCTGCTGATCCCGACACCGCGGCGCCCGCTCCCGGAGCGTCATGCACGACATGGCCTGCGCTTTTCACGGCGCCGGGCCTGCCGGCCACGCCCGCTGAAGACCGCTGACCCGTTGCGCGCTCCCGACGCCCTGACCACCTACGTGCGCGAGGCGCTGACGAGCGGCGGCGAGCGTGCGGCAATCGCCGCCGCCGCCCGTGCGGCCGGCTGGAGCGCGACCGAGACCGAGGCCGCGCTCGCGTCCTGGGTCGATGCCCCCGGTCTGCCGCCGGTGCCTCGGCCACGCGGCGTGGTGTCGGCGCGCGACGCCTTTCGCCATGGCCTCATGTTCTTTGCGCTGCTCCTCGTCGCGAGCCATCTTGGCTTGATCACCTTCGCGCTGATCGACCATTTCGTGCCCGACCCCCTCGACACTCTCTCGGGGGGCGAGGGCCGGATCCGCTGGTCGATTGCGGTGCTCCTCGTGGCATGGCCGGTCTGGGCCGTGACGAGCCTCCGCCTCGCCCGCGACGCCGAGCGCGATCCCGGACAGCGCCGCTCCGCCGTCGGCCGATGGCTGACCTGGGGAGCGCTGTTCCTCGCCGCCGCCACGCTGGTGGGCGATGCCATTGCCATCGTCGGGGGCTTTCTCAGCGGTGACTTCACCCTGCGGTTCCTGCTGAAGGCCCTCGCCGTCGCGGTGATCGCCGGAGCGATCTTTCTCGCCTACGGCCACGGCCGCGACAGGGACGACACCGCGTGACCCTCGCCCGCACCCGCCTTGTCGTCATCCTCTTCGGCCTCGCGGTGCTCCTTGCGGTCGCGGCCGGCCTCGCCGTGGTCGGCGGCCCGGACACCGGCCGACGCGACCGGCGCGATGACGCAAGGCTCGACGCGCTGCGCCAGATCGCCGACGCGCTCGCCTGCCATGCCGATGCGAAGTCCGACCCTCCCAATCCCGCGATTCTGGGCGATATTTCGCCGGCCTGCCTCTCCGGTGACATCAGCGTCCGGCTCTCCGACCCGCAGACCGGGGCACCCTATCGCATCGAATATCCGACCTCCGACGAGGCGAGGGTCTGCGCCGACTTCGAGGCGCCGCTGTCCGCGCCGCGAAGCGCCGGCTGGCCGCCGTTCGACGCCGCGACCGGCTGCGTCAGCGTCACCTTGAGCCGCGCGGACGAAAAGTAGTCCGCGACCTCCTGAGCTTCCCCGCATATCCGACCGGTCGACGCCGGGCGCCGGGGCCGCTAGAGTCCCGCGCGAAACAGGGGAGGGCGGATGAAGTCGATCCTGATCGCGAATCGCAAGGGCGGCTGCGGCAAGACGATGGTGGCGATCACGCTGGCGGCGGCCCTTGCCGGTCGCGGCGGCACGGTCGGGCTGGCCGACGCCGATCCGCAGAAGTCCGCCCTGCGCTGGCTGAAGCACCGTCCCGACGGCGTGGCCCCGATCCGCGCGGTCGACTGGACAAACCCGTCGGACTTCGGCGAGGCCCCGAAGAAGCTCGACTGGCTGGTCATCGACGCGCCGGGCGCGCTGACCGGCGACAGGGCCGAGGCACTCATCGCCGAGGCCGAGGCGGTCATTACCCCGGTCCTGCCCTCGATCTTCGATGTCGATTCCACGCGGAGGTTCCTCAAGGAGATCGAGCACGTGAAGCGCGTGCGCAAGGGCAAGGTCGGCGTCAGCCTCATCGCCAACCGCACCCGCGCCGGCCGCGGCGCCGACCGGCTCGGCGCATTCTTCGAGAAGCTCGGCCAGGAGCCGCTCGCCTGGATCACCGAGCGCACCGCCTATCCCGAACTCGCGGCGCAGGGGCTCGCGCTGTTCGACAAGCCGCAAAAGGCCTATGCGCCGCTCAAGGAACAATGGGCGCCGGTGCTCGCCGCCCTCGACTGAAGGAGACCACCCATGGACCTCGGGATCCGCGGCAAGCGCGCCATCGTCTGCGCCGCATCGAAGGGCCTCGGCCGGGGCTGCGCGGAGGCACTGGCGGCTGAAGGCGTCGATCTCGTGATCAATGCCCGCGGCGCCGAGGCGCTCGACGCGACGGCGGAGGCGATCCGCGCCGCCCATGGGGTCTCGGTCACCGCCGTCGCCGGCGACATCGCCACCGAGGCAGGCCGCGCGGCCGTGCTCGAGGCAGCGGGCGACGTCGACATCCTCGTCACCAACGCCGGCGGTCCGCCCCCGGGGATCTGGTCGGACTGGAGCCGCGACGACTTCATCCGCGCCCTCGACGCCAACATGCTGACGCCGATCGCGCTCATGCAGGCGGTGCTCCCGGGCATGATCGACCGACACTGGGGCCGGGTCGTCAACATCACCTCCGGCGCCGTGCGCTCGCCGATCCCGGCGCTCGGCCTTTCGAACACCGCGCGCACCGGGCTGACCGGCTTCGTCGCGGGGACAAGCCGCCAGGTGGCGCCGGATGGCGTCGTCATCAACAACCTGTTGCCGGGGATCCACGACACCGACCGGGCGACCGCCCTCGACACCGGCGTCTCGAAGGCTGAGGGCATCGACATCGATGCCGCCCGCCGCAAGCGCCAGGCGACGATCCCGGCCCGCCGCTACGGAACGCCGGAGGAATTCGGCGCCGCCTGCGCGTTCCTCTGCTCACAATACGCGGGCTTCATCGTCGGCCAGAACCTGCTTCTCGACGGTGGCGCGTTCAACTCGACGATCTGAGCATGCTCTACGTCGATGCCGACGCCTGCCCGGTCCGCGACGAGGCGCTGAAGGTCGCCGAGCGCTACGGCGTGGAAGTCGTCTACGTGACGAACGGCGGGCTCCGGC
Source organism: Amaricoccus macauensis (assembly GCF_014201905.1). Taxonomy (GTDB): domain Bacteria; phylum Pseudomonadota; class Alphaproteobacteria; order Rhodobacterales; family Rhodobacteraceae; genus Amaricoccus; species Amaricoccus macauensis. The sequence goes on from NZ_JACHFM010000001.1 coordinate 1,073,282, forward strand.
CCGCCCGCCACCCGCTCGCCCGCATCCAGATGGTGCCCGAGGGCGCGGACGCGGCTGACATGTGGATCGCCGAGCGCGTCGGCCCGGGGGACGTCTGCGTCACGGCCGACGTGCCGCTTGCCGCCCGGGTGGTCGAGGCGGGTGCCACCGCCCTCGCCCCCGACGGCCAGCCCTTCACCGCGGCGAACGTCGGCGCGCGTCTCGCGCTTCGCGACCTGATGGCCGACCTGCGCGCCGCCGACCCCTTCCGACAGGGCAGCGGCAAGTCTTTCCGCCCGGCCGATCGCTCGCGCTTCCTCGATGCCCTCGACCGCCTGCTGCGCCCGCGGAAACCCTGACAGCCCTCACCACTCCGGGCGCCACCCCCGGATTTCATATGGGCAGAAACTCTATCGGGCAGGAACGAGGGGCCCCGCCAACAGGCGGGGAGAAACCTCGACTCACGGGCGCAAGCCCGTTCCGCCGGAGCGAAGCCGCAAAGGCGGCGGAGCGCCAAGCGCCGGTCGAGCGGGGGCCGGAACGGCCCCCCGAGGCCGGCGCTCGCCCACGCCGGCCGGCAGCGATCACAGGCGGTCGAGCAGCGCCATCGCCGCCGCCGGATTGCGTACCTTCGCCCCGGAAATCACGTAGAGGAAAACGTCGCGCTGCTCGCCGTCGGCCGGCGCAAGCAGCGGCAGGCCATCCGGCTCGCGGCCCTCGGAGAGCGCCTTCGCCCGCGCCGTCCAGCCGTCGAGCGCGGCGGGAGCGTAGCCCTCCGCCTCGCCCTCGTCGGTCCCCATGATCCGCGCGTAGACGAACGGCGCCGTCGCGTCCCAGAGCCCCGGATACTCGCTGTCGCCGGACGCGACGATCGCGACCCCGTGCTCCTTCGCGAGCGCCACGAACTCCGGCACCGCGAAGCTTGGATGCCGGACTTCGACAGCGTGCCGGATCGCCCGTCCCTCCACCTCGCGCGGCAGGAGCGCGAGAAAGGCCGCGAAATCCTCCGGGTCGAACTTCTTCGTGGCGGCGAACTGCCAGTTGATCGGTCCGAGCTTGTCCCTGAGCTCGAGAACGCCCGTCCCGAAGAACCGCTCGACGGACTCCCCCGCTTCGGCGAGCACCCGGCGATTGGTGGCGAAACGCGGACCCTTCAGCGCGAAGACGAAGTCCTCCGGCGTCTCGTCATGCCACTTGCGGAAGCTCGCCGGCTTCTGCGAGCCGTAGAACGTGCCGTTGATCTCGATCGAGGTCAGCTTGCGGCTGGCGTATTCGAGTTCGCGCTTCTGCGTCAGCCCGTCCGGGTAGAACGTGCCACGCCAGGGCTCGAAGACCCAGCCGCCGATCCCGACCCGGACGCGCCCGCTCACGCGAGGAGCCCCCGTTTCACGAGGTTGCGCATCAGCGCCGCGGCACCAAAGGTCCACTCCGGCGCCTCGGTCGAGAGCGCGACGGTGTTGACGAGCGCCCCGAGGCCGGGTGCGGAGATCGTCACCACGTCGCCGATATGGTGGGTGAACCCCTGCCCCGGCGCGTCGCGATCCTCGATCGGCGCGAACATCGTGCCGAGAAACAGCACCAGCCCGTCCGGGTACTGGTGATGCCGCCCGATGGTCTGGGCCACCAGATCCGCCGGATCCCGGCTGATCTCGCGCATGGACGAGCGGCCGCCAAGCGTGAAGCCGTCCCGCCCCTCCACCTTCAGCGTGAGCTCGGCCTTGCGCACGTCGTCGAGCGAGAAGGTCTCGTCGAACAGCCGGATGAACGGCCCGATCGCACAGGCGGCGTTGTTGTCCTTGGCCTTGCCGAGAAGCAGTGCGGAGCGGCCCTCCACGTCGCGCAAGTTCACGTCGTTGCCGAGGGTCGCGCCGAGGATGCGGCCCCGGCTCGACACCGCGAGCACCACCTCGGGCTCGGGGTTGTTCCAGCTCGAGACCGGGTGCAGGCCGACCGCCGCCCCATAGCCCACCGCAGACAGCGGCTGTCCCTTGGTGAAGACCTCGGCGTCCGGTCCGATGCCGACCTCGAGATACTGGCTCCAGAGCCCTTCGCCGATCAGCGCGGCCTTCGCGGCAGCAGCTTCCTCGCTGCCCGGCCGGATGTCGCGAAGCGACGCGCCGATCAGGGTGGCAAGACGGCCGCGCATTTCCTCGGCCCGGGCGGGATCACCGGCGGCGCGCTCTTCGATCACCCGCTCCAGCATCGAGCGCGCGAAGGTGACGCCGCAGGCCTTCAGCGCCTGCAGGTCGCAAGGCGCGAGAAGCCGTCCCGCCGCGGCAACCTCTTCGACCGAGCCGACCGGCCGGCCGGGAGCGGCGCGGAGCCATGCCCCGGGATCGTCGAGTTCCAGCAGATCGCGGACCGTCGGCACCTCGGAGCTGGTCACGTCGACGAGAATGCCATCGCGCAGCGTCACCACCGACGGACCGCCCGCCGCCTCGTCCCATACCCGTCCGACCCACAGGCCCGAGGAGCCTTCTCCATGTGGCAATGGCTCGATCATCTTCCCTCGTCTCCTCTTTTTTCCACCTGATCCGAAGGCGGCTTGGGCGCCACGATACCCGCGTGCCGCGCCGCTTCAACCGGCAATCAGCCTTTCGTGAAACCTTTGATGGACCGCCTGACTGGCTGCCGGCACCGATATCGGCCGACCCGCTGGCCTCCGGTCGCAACCCTGCTCCCGGAAGATCGGGAACCGCCGCCGCTGGCGCTTGGCGCGTGGCCGTGCAAGACTCAGTCGGGGCAGACCGCGGGGTCGGTCGGATGGGGGAAAGGCACACGATGAGCGAGACCGGAAAGACGCGGATCCTTGTGCTCGGAGGCGGGTTCGCGGGCATGTTCGCCGCGCGGGAGCTTCGGCGCGAAGTTGGCGAGCGGGCTGCGATCGAACTCATAAACGACGTAAATTATTTCGTTTTCCAGCCCCTGTTGCCCGAAGTCGCTGCCGGCAGCATCTCGATCCGCGACGCGGTCTCGCCCCTCCGGCGGCTGCTGCCCGGCGTGCGGGTGCGGCAGGCGATGATCTACGATATCGATCTCGCCCGTAAGGTCGTGGTGATCTTTCAGGGCGTGCAGCGGCGCTATGTCGAGGTGGGGTACGACCATCTGGTGCTGGCGCTCGGCCAGCAGATCGACCTCAGCCGCTTCCCCGGTCTCTCGGCGCACGCGCTGACGATGAAGACGCTGAGCGACGCCATGGCGCTGCGCAACCACGTCATCGACAAGCTCGAACACGCCGACATCACCACCCTGCCGGAGGTGAAGCGGGAATGCCTGACCTTCACGGTCATCGGCGGCGGCTTTTCCGGCGTCGAGACCGTGGGCGAGATGCGCGACCTGATCTTCGGCTCGCTGCACTTCTACCCGAACATCAGGAAGGACGAGATCCGCATCCTGCTGATCGAGTTCGCCGACCGGCTGCTCGGAGAGTTGCCCGCCTCGCTCGGCGCCTATGCCCAGAGCTTCTTCGCGAAGCAGGGCATCGAGGTCATGCTGAAGACCGGCGTGTCGGAGGCGACCGGCACCGCCATCGTGACCACCGGCGGCGAGGTGATCGGCACCCGGACCGTGGTGGCGACGATCGGCAACGCGCCCTCGAAGATGGCGGAGAAGCTCGGCCTGCCGAACGACCGCGGCCGCATCCGCACCGACCGGACCCTGCGGGTCGAAGGCTATTCCGACATCTGGTCGCTCGGCGACGCGGCGCTCATCCCGTTGGTCGATGCGCCGTCGGCCCGCCACGACTACGCGCCGCCCACCGCCCAGTTCGCCGTGCGCGAGGCCCGCCATCTCGCGAAGAACCTGCGCGCCACCCTCGACGCCCGGGCGCCGGACCCGTTCCAGTACAAGTCGAAGGGCGCGCTCGCCTCGCTCGGCGCCGGGCGCGGTGTGGCAGAGGTCTACGGGATTCGCCTGACGGGCTTTCCCGCGTGGCTGCTCTGGCGCACCTACTACCTGAGCTTCGTGCCCGGTTTCGCCACCAAGATGCGCATCGGCTCGCAGTGGCTGCTCGACATGCTGCTCGGCCGGAGCACGGTCCAGACGGGGACCAAGCCGTCCGAAGGCACCAGGTACGTCCGCTACCGCGCCGGCGACCGGGTCTTCGAGGAGGGAAACCGCTCCGACGGCTTCTACGTTGTGACGAAGGGGCTCTTCGAGTTCACCTGGCGTGACGCGGAGGGCAAGGTGAATCGCCGGGAGATCGGACCCGACGGGCACTTCGGTGAGCGCGCCCTCCTGATCGAGGGGCTGCGCACCGGCACCGTTCGGGCGATCGAGGATTCCGAAGTGCTCTTCGTCATGGCAAAGGACTTCCAGCGGCTGGCCCGAACCCTGCCGCCCCTGCGCGACTATTTCGGCAATTACCTCGAGCATTCGCTCAACATGCAGCCCAATGGCAGTCCGAAACCCACCGGGCCGGATGCCGGCTGAGGGAATCCGGTGGCACGCCTCCCGGCGAGAGGGATCACCGGCTCTCGGCCAGGGAGAAGGAAGTGGTGCCGGTTGAGGGGATTGAACCCACGACCTTCGGTTTACAAAACCGCTGCTCTACCGCTGAGCTAAACCGGCCCTTCGGCCCCGGGATTCGGCGCCTGCTCGACCCGGCATCTCTAGACGGATGGGGTCCGGCGATCAACGCTCGTTCGCGGCCAAAGGCACGCTTGCGGAGCTACGGCGGGCGCGCGTATGTTCCGCGCCGCGCGGGTGTGGCGAAATGGTAGACGCGAGGGTCTCAAACACCCTTTCCGAAAGGAGTGTCGGTTCGAGTCCGACCACCCGCACCACTCCGAATCCCCCTCCCCGGATTTGAGGCGCCACATGACCAGACCCGCCATCGCCGAGATGACCGCCGGCCGGGCAACCTGCGGACGGGCAGATGGCCGCAGCCGGGGGGCGCGGACGTGAGCGTCACCGACATCCTCGCCGAACTCGTCGCCGTTCCGTCACTCCCCGGGCGTCCGAATGACGTCATCACCGGGCTGATCCGGGAGCGGCTGGCGCGGGACGGCGTCACCGCCATCGAGTTGCCGGGGCCGGAAGGCGACCGGAGCAACCTGTTTGCGACCATCGGGCCGGCTGACCGGCCGGGCATCGTGCTCTCGGCCCATACCGACGTGGTGCCGACCGAGGGGCAGACCTGGACCAGCGACCCGTTCCGCCTGACCACCGACGGCGACCGGCTGACCGGGCGCGGCACCAGCGACATGAAGGGCTTCGTCGCCTGCGTCCTCGCGCTCGTCCCGGAGTTCGCCGCACTCCCCCTCACGCGTCCCATCCACATCGCCCTCTCTTACGACGAGGAGATCGGCTGCCGCGGCGTGCCGCATCTGCTCGCCCGTCTGCCGGGGCTCTGCGCGCCCCCCGACGCCGCGATCATCGGTGAGCCGACCGACATGCGCCCGGTGCTGTCGCACAAGGGCAAGCGCGCGGTCGTGGCGGTGATCGAGGGCGAGGCGGGGCACTCGTCGAACCCGTCCGCCGGCGCCAACGCGCTCTATCCCGCGGGCGAGCTTCTGCTGCGGCTCCGCGACCGGGCGGCGGCACTTGCGGCGAGCGGACCCTTCGACCAGCGCTTCGACCCGCCGCATTCCACGCTGCAGGCCGGTGTGATCCGTGGCGGCAGCGCGCTCAACATCATTCCCGACCGGGCGGAGATCGAGATCGAGGCGCGCACCGTGCCTGCGCAGAGCCCGGACGAGATCATCGACGGTGTCCTTGCCGATCTGACGCGCCTCGGCGGCGGCGATGGCGGCCGGATTCGCGTGTCGCACCGCGAGCTATCGGCCTATCCGGCGCTGCCGCCGCCCGACGACCCGGCGCTGGGGGAGCTTCTCACCCGGCTGACCGGCCACGCGCCGATCGCCTCGGTGAGCTTCGGCACCGAGGCCGGGCTCTATCGCGCCGCCGGGATCCCCTCGATCATCTGCGGGCCGGGGTCGATCACCCGGGCGCACCGCGCCGATGAGTACGTCCTCGGCTCCGAACTCGCGGCGTGCTGCGACATGCTGCGCCAGCTCGGCCGCCAGCTGACCGCCGCCTGAGCGTCACACGAGGCCGTTGCCGCGGAGCGAGGACTGCAGCGTCTGCTTCGAGCTTGCGAGATGGCGGAGTGCTGCCGCCTCGGCCGTGGGCAGGTCGCGGGCGAGAAGCGCGTCGATGATCGCGAGGTGTTCGCCGATCGCCACACCATTTCGCTGCCGCTCTTCGGTCTTGTCCCACATGTAGTGGTAGTGGAAGATCAGCGCGACGGTGTTCTGGAATTCGGTGACAAAGCGGTTGCGCACCACGCTGTTGATCGTGCTGTGAAACCGCTCGTCGAGCCGCGAGAAGTCGTGGAAGTCGGTGTCGAGCCGCGCCAGCAGATCGTGATGATCGCGGCGCAGCCCTTCCAGCCGCGGCCAGATCGGGTGGCCATCGGGCAGGGCCACCAGATGGCGGATGGCGTTGAGTTCGAGCACCGAGCGAAACTCCGACAGCTCGAACGCATATTCCGCGGTGAAGCCAAGCAGGCGCCAGCCGCCGCGCGGACGCCGCTCGACGAGCCCGGAGCGGCTGAGGCCCGCGAGAAACTCCTGGAGCGTGTGCGGCGGCACGGCGAACTGGCGCGAAAGTTGCGCCACGTTGAGCGGCGTGCCCGCCGGAACGTCGAAACGGAGGATCCACTCAAGGAACTGCGATTCGAGTTCGGCGGCGTCCGGCGCCTGCGGCTGCACCGGCAGGCGATCGCTGGCATCCGGGCGTCGAAGCAGCGTCTTCTCCCGGCCGCGCCACCGGATGATGTCGGCATCACTCAGACGCTGAAGCGCGCCGCGCACGACCGTCCGGCTCACGCCTGCGCGCTCGGCAAGGGCGCTCTCGGCCGGCAGCGCCTCTCCCGGCCCCAACTCCTCACAGAGGTCGAGCAGAGCGTTGTAGGTTTCACGAAAGCGCCCGTCGGTGCGCGCCATGCCTCATCCTTCCTGCCGGCTTCCTGCCGGATGCCGCCCGGGGCTCCCAGGTTGCCCATCCTCGGCTATCCGACGTGTGGAGTCCTAAATCGAGAAAATCAATCGCTCCGCAACGCCGCTGACATTTCTCCGCTCGGACCGCGCGAGTGAGAAGCCCTGCACTATCGCATCTTGACCCCATGGCGCAGCCGGCCGATCGTCCGCCAGCGCCGGGGGGGAGGCGCGGTCGGGGGAGGTTACGATGGGCCAACAGCTCCTTGGCGGGCTCCGGGTGCTCGAGCTGGCGCGGGTTCTCGCCGGCCCGTGGATCGGTCAGACACTGGCCGATCTCGGCGCGGATGTCGTGAAGGTCGAAAGCCCGTCCGGTGACGAGACACGCGGCTGGGGGCCGCCCTTCGCCGACGACGGCGCTGCCGCCTATTTCCACGCCTGCAACCGTGGCAAGCGCAGTCTGACGCTCGACTTCGCCGATCCCGACGACCGGGCATTGGCACGGCAGCTCGCGTCACAGGCCGACGTCGTGGTCGAGAACTTCAAGCTGGGCGGGCTGGTGAAACACGGGCTCGACTACGCCAGCGTCGCCGCCACCAATCCCGGCGTGGTCTATGCGTCGATCACCGGCTTCGGGCAGGACGGCCCGCTTGCGCCTCGGGCCGGCTACGACTTCATCATTCAGGCGATGGGCGGGATCATGGACCTGACCGGCGAGCCGGACGGGGAGCCACAGAAGCCGGGCGTGGCGCATGCCGATCTCTTCACCGGGCTCTACGGCACGATTGGCGTTCTCGCCGCTTTGCAGGCGCGAGCGCAGACCGGCAAGGGCCAGTGGATTGACCTCGCCCTCTTCGACACGCAGCTCGCGGCGCTGGCGAACCAGGCGACCAACCACCTGATCGGCGGCGTCGTGCCGCGCCGGATGGGCAACGCTCACCCGAACATCGTGCCCTATCAGGTGTTCGAGGCGTCCGACGGGCCGCTGGTCATCGCCTGCGGCAATGACGGACAGTTTGCACGGCTCTGCGAAGAGCTCGGCCTCACGCTGCACCGCGACCCGCGCCTCATGCGCAACCGCGACCGGCTGCAGCACCGCGACGAGGTCGCAGGCGCGATCTCGGCGCGGACCGCCGGCATGACGCGCGCCGCGGTGCTTGTGGCCATGGAACGCGCCGGCGTGCCTGCCGGGCCGATCAACACCGTCGCCGAAGCCTTTGCCGAGCCGCAGGCCGTGGCCCGCGGCATGGTGGAGACCGCGGGCGCCTCGCGCAGCCCGCGCCTGCCGCTGCGCTTCTCGGATGCCAATACCCTCCCCTCCGGACCTCCGCCCCGCCTCGGTGAGCACGACGCCGCTATCCGCGCCGCGCTCGCCAGCGGGGACGGCTGGCCCGAACGCCACTGAACCGATCGAGACTTCTGGAGGAAACCAATGCTGCACATCGACCTGCCGACCCACGCCGACATCGACGCTCTGGTGGCGCATCGCGCCGCCCCTGCCGTCTCGATCTACGTCAGCACGACGCCGCTGACGCAGGACGCCGCGCACGACCGCATCGAGCTGAAGAACCTGCTGAAGGCCGCCGTCGCCGAGATGGAAGCCGGCGACACGCCGAAGCGGTCGATCTGGCCGATCGAGCAGGCGGTCGAGGCGATCCTCGAGGACGACGACTTCTGGATGCATCAGGCGAACAGCCTCGCGATCTTCGCGACGCCAGAGCGGATCCGCACGTTCCGCCTGCCGAACAAGCTCACCAGCATGGTCGAGGTCTCGGACCGCTTCCACCTGAAGCCGCTGATCCGTTCGGTGACCTTCCCGCACAACGCCTATGTGCTGGCGATCGGCATGGGCTCCGTGCGGCTGGTCGAAGTCGATGCCGACCTGCCGCCGCAGGTGGTGAAGGTCCCCGACCTGCCGAAGGACATGGCGAGCGCGCTCGGCCGCCGCAGCCACGCCGCCTCGACCGCCGAGGGCCGGAGCGGCGAGATCACGAGCGATCACGCGCTGGCGAGCCGCTACGCGCGGATCGTCGATCAGGCGCTGCGCCCCGTCATCGGGGGCGACCGCCGTCCGCTCATCATCGCCGCGACCGAGCCGATGGCGTCGGTCTACCGCTCGGTCTCGAGCCACCCCAACACCGCCGATCACGTGATCGCCGGCGCCGCCGATCAGGTTTCGGAGCATGACCTCGCCGTGGCCGCGCGCGGCATCCTCGACCGGATCTACGCTGACGACATCGCCGCGATCGCCGGGCTTTATGCCACCCGCGAAGGGCAGGGGCGGGCGACGACCGACGTGGCGAACGCGGCGCGCGCGGCGACGTTCGGTGCCGTGGACACGCTCATCGTCGACATGGACGCGGTCGTCACGGGCACGGTGGACGACGACGGCAACGTGACCTTCACCGAAGGCGCCGACGCCGCGACCTACGGGGTCGTCGACGAGATCGCGCAGCGGACCCTTCTGGCCGGCGGCCGGGTGGTCTCGGCCCGTCGCGCCGACGTGCCGGGCGGCGGCGACCTGGCGGCAATCCTGCGCTATCCGGCGTAAGGCGCGGCCTCAGGCCGGGCGCAGGCTGCGGGAGAGACCGATGAGCAGGTCTCCGAGGTCCATCAGGCGGGCGACGTAGAGGTCATAGGCCACGAAGCCCGTCGGATCATCGGCGCGGAAACTCGACTCGAGGCTGCCGACGAGAGTGAGCAGGCGCCGGCGGTGCAGGCCGGTCGCCCGCTGCACCGGATCCGAGATCATGCCCGCGAAGGCGGTGGCGAGCGCGGCGACCCCCATCACTCCGGCGGTCGCCGCGGCGACGAGCCCGGCCGAGGCCTGCGCCGGGAAGACGCCGTACCAGAGGCCCCCGGCGGCAGTTCCGAGGGGAAAGCTCGCGATCGCCGAAGACTGCGCCAGCGTGCCAGCGAGGACCGGCCCGAGGGCAAGCGCGCCGGGCGTCGCCTTCTGGAAGGCGACGGCGCCGGTGCCGAGCGCGATGAGCCCGGTGGTGATCTCCGCCGCCGCGGCCCGGGTGCCGGTGTAGCCGGCGAGCGACGCTTCGAGCCGCGCCCGGAACGCCGGATCATCGGCGCGCGCCGCCGCGGTCCGTCCGGCGTCCACAAGCAGCGTCTGCACCTCCGGCTGCGCGAGGATCGCCTCGGCGAGGCCGTCGTTGGTCGAGACCCGGTCGCCGTCCACATAGGGCAGGCGCAGCAGATCGGTCATCAGCCGCCAGCGCAGTTCGCGCGCCACCGCCGTCTCGAGGAAGATATCGCGGTCGAGCGCCTGCGCCGCACGCTTGCTGCCGAGCCGCCGGGCAGCACCCGAGCCGAGGCGGAGCAGGATCTGCGGCACCGAGAGCGCGACATTCGCCGGGGCCTTCAGCAGGTCCCAGCCGAGCGCGCGGCGGTGCAGCCGCGCGGAGCCCGCGACCGAGAAGTTCTCGTTGACGAAGGGCGCGATCCGGTCACGGCAGCCGTCGAAATACGCCTGCGCCGCCCGTGCGACGATGGCGTCGGCCTCGGCGCGGTCGAAGGCATGGCCCATATCGCGATCGGGCACCGGATCGGGCTCACTCTGGCTGGGGTCGGTCACGCGGCCTCCTTTTGTCTCAACGAGATGGGAGCGAAGGGCGCCGGTGCAAGAGGGAACCGCCCCTCGACACGCCACCGGAGATCCGTCAGGAACCGTGCGGAAGGAATCAGCATGTCCGAGAAGACCCCGATCCTGTTCCTGCATGGCGCGTTCTCCGGCCCGGAGGTCTGGACCCGGTTCGTTGCACCGTGGTTCGCCGCACGCGGCCATCCTGTTGCCGCGCCACGACTTGCGGATCCTTACGTGACTCGCCCCGAGCGGCTGCGCGACTATGTTCGCAAGGCGGTTGACGCGGTCGACGCCATGGGTGCGCCGCCGGTGGTGATCGGCTATTCGCTCGGCGGCCTCGTGGCGCAGCATCTCGCCGTCCGCCGCCGGGTCGCGGGGCTTGCACTCGTCGCCTCACCCGGCCCCGGCGGGCTCGGGCCGTCCTTCTGGCAGCTTTCCGCAGGCGCCCCGGACGTCATCGGGGCACTCCTCTTCGCGCAGGCGGGCGGTGGTGCCTCCCTTGGCGTCGAGGCGGCGCGGCGGGCGCTTTTCACCGAAGCGACCCCGGCCGAGTGGATCCGGGATATCATGCAGCCGGTGACCCGGGAGAGCCCGCTCGCGCTGCTCGACGGTCTCACCTGGGATCTGCCGCCCTGGTATCTGATGCGGCGGGTGCCGGTCCTCGGCCTCCTCGGCGACTCGGACGCTTTCGTTCCGGTCAGCGATCTCTGGGCCACCACGCTCGCGTATGGCGCCGAGACCGAGGTGATGCGGGGCTTCGGACATGGCCTGCCGATCGACCCGAGATGGAAGGCGCTGGCCTGGCGGCTGAACGCCTGGATGGACGAGCGCCGGATCGACGCATCCAACCGGCAACACTCCGCCGCCAGTTGATGAATACTCTCGCCTTTGCCGTTGATATCGGCTAAGGAACCCCTGTTACCAGTGCAAACCCAGCGGGCTGCGATTTCACCTAGATGACCGGGTACCATCCCGTCCTGAGCGTGTCGGCTCTGATGACCCCCGCGGCGGTCGCAGCGGGGCTGTCACTGGCGTTTTGCCTGATCCTCGTCTGGACCCGCGGCTGGCACGGTCATTTCACCAACGATGGCACCGGCGGCGTGCAGAAGTTCCATCTGGTTCCGACGCCGCGCATCGGCGGACTGGCGATGGCGCTGGGCTATTGGCTCGTGATCCCGGCACTCCCGCACAGCCTGCGCGGGTTGTGGATTTTGATCGGCGTGGCCGGCCTTCCGGCGCTCGCGGCGGGCCTTGGAGAGGATCTGACCCGCAAGGTGGGGGTGAAGGCCCGGCTGCTCGCAACCATGGGCGCGGGCGTGCTCTTCGCGCTGCTGACCGGCTATGCCATGCACCAGGTCGACGTGCCCGGGGTGGACTGGGTGCTGTCGTTCTCGCTGGCCGCGGTGCTCTTCACCGGATTCGCCGTCGGCGGCGTCGCGAACGCGGTCAACATCATCGACGGCTTCAACGGGCTCGCATCGGGCTCGCTCATGATCATGTTCGGCACCTTCGCCTACGTGGCGCACCGGGTCGGCGATGATCTCGTGTTCTCCCTGGCGCTGCTCTGGGGCGCGCTGGTGCTCGGGTTCTTCCTGGTGAACTTCCCGTTCGGAAAGATCTTCCTCGGCGATGGCGGAGCCTATTTCGCGGGCTTCCTGCTGGCCGCACTCGGCGTGCTGCTGCCGATGCGCAACCCCGAGGTCTCGTCCTGGAACGCGATCCTGATCTGTGCCTATCCGGTGATCGAGACGCTTGCCTCGATGCGGCGGAAGTCGCGGCGGGTCGGGCACAGCGTCGGCCAGCCGGACCGGGTGCACTTCCACATGCTGGCCCATCGCCGCTATGCCCGGCGGCTGGTGCGGGCGCAGAAGGCCGCGCACCTGCGCAACCCCGCGACCAGCGTCGTCACCTGGCTTCTGCCGATCCTGACCGCGCTTTTCGCCATGTTTTCATGGGATAGCGCCATCGGCAGCGCGTTCCTGTTCTTTGTGACGCTGTTCATCTACGGCCAGCTCTACCGGGTCATGTCGCTGAACGCGCCGAACCTGCCGCTCGGTCTCGCGCGGCTGCTCTGACCCGCCGAAGGCCGGTCTTCCTGCCCTCCGATACTTGAAACACCCGTGAGACGCGGGCGCAACCGCGCCCCGAAATGTCTCGTGCAGCATGGCCCGGCACTCCGCTCCATTCGGAACCGTTGCGATGCGGCAAGCGTTTCGGAGCAAGCCGGGGGCGTCTGCACCGCGTCCGGCCACAAACGGGGGAGTGAGTAATTTGGCAAATTACGAAGGCAGCGACGCCGCGGAGCGTGTCCGCGGCACATACGTCGAAGACGACATCTACCTTTATGGCGGCAACGATGTCGCCGACGGCAGTTTCGGAACGGACTGGATTTACGGCGGCACCGGCAACGACCGGCTTTTCGGCGGCTATCAGGACGACTTCCTCTATGGCGAGGAGGGCAACGACCGGCTGCGGGGCGACAGCGGCGGTGACGTCCTGAACGGCGGCGCCGGGCGCGACACCATCGACGGCGGCTCGGGTGATGACCGTATCTCCGTCTACGGGCCGATCGAGTTGCGCGGCGACCGGGTCTACGGCGGCACCGGCATTGACACGCTGGTCCTCGACCTGAGCGACGCCGCCCGCTTCCGCTTCAGCGCGCGCGATTCGATCGAGGTGAGTTCGTTCGGCGGCATGACGTTCCGCGACATCGAGCGCTACGAGATTTCCGGCGGCATCCGCGCCGACGCCATGACCGGCTGGCTGCACGACGACAGCCTCTCGGGCAACGGCGGCAATGACCGGCTGGTCGGCTACTTCGGCGACGACTCGCTCGACGGCGGCGAGGGCAACGACGTCCTGCTCGGCGGTGGTGGCCACGACTTCGTCTGGGCCAGCGACGGCAATGACGTTGCCCGTGGCGGTTTCGGCGATGACGGGCTCAACGGCAACGCCGGCAATGACCGGCTCTACGGCGAGAATGGCCACGACAACATCGACGGCGGCACCGGCCGCGACCTGCTCGTCGGCGGCGCTGGCAACGACACACTCGAATCCGACGACTATCTCGATGCGGGGACCGAGCGCGACTCGCTGAACGGCGGCTCCGGTGCCGACCTCGTTCGCATCGGCGTGCGCGACGTGGCGAATGGTCAGGCGGGCCTTGACAGGCTCGACGCCTATTTTGCCGAGAGCACCTCGAACGAAAGCTTCGTCCTGCGACAGGCATCGCAGTCCTTCGCCAACGGCGCCCGGGTCAGCGGCTTCGAGGCGCTGAACTACGAGGGCGGCAGCGGCCGGGATGCGATCACCAGCGGCCGGTTCGCCGACTACCTGAATGGCGGCGGCGGCAATGACCGGCTGAATGGCGGCGCCGGCAACGACAACATCGACGGCGACACGGGCAACGACGTGCTGATCGGCGGGCTGGGGAGCGACGTGCTCTCCCACGAGTCGGGCAACGACCGGCTGCTTGGCCAAGCCGGCAACGACACGTTCGAAATCGACTGGGACGAAAGCAGCGAACTGCCCTATCGCGTGGTGGTGAACGGCGGCGTGGGGCGTGACACGGTCAACTTCATCAGCGTCACGCTCGGCGCGGTCGTTGATCTGACGCAGCAGTCGCGAAACGACGGTCTCGCCTATGGCAAGACGCTCGCCGGGATCGAGGTGCTACAGGGCACGAGCCTCGACGACAACTTCGCCGGCACCGCCCGTGCGGACGCTTTCTTCGGCAATTCCGGCGACGACCTGTTGACCGGCCGGCTGGGCAACGACCGGCTGATGGGTGGCGCGGGCTCGGACATCCTGACCGGCGGCGGCGGCAGGGATTCCTTTGACTTCACCGACTACGACAGCGGCTGGATGGCCGACACGATCACGGACTTCACCCGGGGGCAGGACCGCCTCGCGTTCGAGCTCTCCGACCTCGGCTGGCGGTCGCAGGCGGGCGTGCGGCTCCAGAGCGGCATCGACCCCGATCCGGTCGGCGGGGCCGCGAACCTGCTCTTCGACCGCTCGACCGGCCGGCTGTGGCTCGATGCCGACGGCGTGAACGACACCTACGGGCCTGAGCTTCTCATCACCCTGCACGGGGTGCGGGCGCTGGCGGAGTCGGACTTCCTGTTCGTCTGATCACTACGTCCGATCCCCTGCGGGAGGCGGTTTCGGCGCGCCTCCCTCACCCTGCCGCCGCGGCGCGGGCACCGATGGGCTGAACGAAAAGCTCGACGCCGGGGTCCGGGCGCACCGTCATGTGCATGATCGGGCGCGGCGCCGCACCTGCCGGGGCAAAGCTGAAGCGGGCGAGGAGCGTCGCGAGGATGATACCCGCCTGCATCATCGCGAAGTTCGCGCCGACACAAACCCGCGGACCAGCCCCAAACGGCAGGTAGAGGTAGCGGTCCCGGCCGGTGACCGCGGCGGCGGCGAAGTGCTCCGGGTCGAAGGCATCCGGCTCCTGCCAGTAAAGCTTGTGCCGGTGCAGCGCGTGGATGTTGAGAAACACCGTCTCGCCCGGCCGGATGTCGCGATCGTAGAGGCGATCGGCGGCGAGGACGTTGCGCGCAAGGAAGGCGACCGGGGGATAGAGGCGCATCGCCTCGTCGATCACCTGCGTCACGTAGGGCATCCGCTCGAGATCGGCCGCCCCCGCCGCGCGGCCGGCCAGCACACCCTCCGCCTCCGCCTGCGCGCGCGCCTGTGCCTCGGGGTCGTTTGCCAGCAGGAACAGCGACCAGGACAGCGCCAGCGCCGTGGTCTCGTGGCCAGCGACGATGAAGAACTGCATGTTGTGCAGCAGATCCTCGTCGCTCATCTGCCGGCCGGTCTCAGGATCCTCGGCGCGGATCATGTAGTCGAGCAGGTCGTCAGGCACATGCGGCCCCTCCCGGCGGCGCGCCTCGATCGCCCGGGCGACCATCCCGTGCATGGTGCGCACCGAGCCCATCGCCAGGATGTTCCCCGGACGCGGGATCCACTGCGGCACCTCGAGGAAGTCGAGGAGCGAGGCGCGGCCCGCCGTCAGGAAATAGCGGGTGATCGCCGCGGCATAGGCCTCCGGGTCGATATGCTCGCGGCCCGAGAGCGCCACCTCGCAGATGACGTCGAAGGTCGCGGAGAGCATCTCGCGCACCATCTCGACCGGCCCGGAGCCGGCACTGGCGACGCGCTCGGCGGCGCGCTCGGCGGTGCGCGTCATCATCGGTGCGAGCGACGCGACGTTGCGGGCGGCAAAGACCGGGGCGATCGCCCGGCGCTGCCAGCGCCAGCGGGCGCCATCGGCGGTGAAGAGGCTCGCGCCCACCGCCGGGCGAAGCATGCGGATCATCACCTCCGACTTCGGATAGTTCTCGACGTTGTCGAGAAAGATCCGCCGCAACCCTTCGGGCCCCTGCACCATGTGCCAGCGGGCCGGGCCGGTGGTGCCGGTGACGATCGGCTGGGTGTAGGAGATCGCCGGGATGATGTTGAGGACGTTCTTTCGGACCGCCTTGACGCTTGCGAGCACACCGAGCGGGCGGCCGGGCGGGGTAACGGTCGGCGGGATGAAAAGCGGGCGCTGGGACATGGGATGACCCTAGCTTCTCCCCCCGGCGGCGTCACCCTCGCGTAACGTTTTCGACGGGCGCAAGGCCCACGGCAACGGAGGAGCCGGACCCCCTCGGCCACCCGTCTTGACAGCCCGAGCACGCGTCGCCAAGCCTGCCCGGGAACGCGGGAGGGGCGGCGGTTGACGATCGACATCCGGCCAGTCGGCTACATCATCGGCTGGCTCGTGGCGGCGCTCGGACTGGCAATGGCCGTGCCGATGCTGATGGACGCCTGGGACGGGCACCGGAACGCCATGGCGTTTGCGGTGTCGGCCCTCCTCGCGCTCGTCGCCGGCGCCGGGCTCGCGGTCACCTGCGCCGAGCACCGGCCTCGGGCGCTCAGCCTCCGGCAGGGCTTTCTGCTCACAACGGGCTCATGGGCAGTCTTTCCGGCGGTCGCCGGCCTGCCGCTCATGCTGGGGTTCCCGCACCTCTCGTTCACTGACGCCTATTTCGAGTTCACCTCGGCGCTGACCGCCTCCGGCGGCACGATCATCGTCGGCCTCGACGACCTGCCGCGCAGCGTGCTGCTCTGGCGCGGCATGGTGACCTGGGTCGGCGGGATCGGGGTGATCCTGCTCGCGATGATCCTGCTTCCGATTCTGAACGTCGGCGGCATGCAGGTCCTTCGCAACGCCGACTTCAACACGCTTGGCAAGATCATGCCCCGAGCCAAGGCGATCGCCGCCTCAATCGG
Organism: Amaricoccus macauensis; assembly: GCF_014201905.1. Lineage (GTDB taxonomy): Bacteria > Pseudomonadota > Alphaproteobacteria > Rhodobacterales > Rhodobacteraceae > Amaricoccus > Amaricoccus macauensis. The sequence continues at coordinate 1,090,082 of NZ_JACHFM010000001.1, forward strand.
CTCGGTCTATGCCGTTCTGACCCTCTCCTGCTGCCTCGCCTACGTCTGGGCGGGGATGGACGGGTTCGACGCCATCGTCCATGCGCTCTCCACGGTGGCAACCGGTGGCATGGCGAACCACGACAACTCCTTTGCCGACTTCTCCCCGGCGGCGCAGTGGATCGCCACCTTCTTCATGCTGACCTGCTCGCTCTCCTTCGTGCGCTACGTGCAGCTCGCCCGAGGCGAGCCGCGCCCGCTTTTCGTGGACAGCCAGATCCGCACCTTCCTCGGGATCTACTTCGGCCTCTGCGCCGCCCTCGTGCTCGCGCGTTCGCTGCAGGGCACGGTGATCGACGCCACGAGCCTGCGCGAGATCGCGTTCAGCCTCGCCTCGGTGATCACGACCACCGGCTTCGCCGCGACCGACTACTCCCAGTGGGGGCCGATGGCCGAAGTGGTGTTCTTCTGCGCCATGATGATCTGTGGCTGTTCGGGCTCGACCTCGGGTGGCCCGAAGGTCTTTCGCTACCAACTCCTGTTCTCGGCGATCTCCACCGAAGTCGCCCGGCTGCACAGCCCGAACCTCGTGCACACGCCGCGCTATCAGGGCGTGCCGATCTCCAACGAGCTGCTCGACTCGGTGATCGCCTACTTCATGATGTTCCTGCTGAGCTTCGGCGTGGGGGCGGTGCTGCTTTCGTTCATGGGGCTCGACCCGGTGACGGCGATCTCCGGCGCTCTCGCCTGCCTCTCGAACATCGGCCCGGGCCTCGGGCCGGTGATCGGGCCGGCCGGGACATTCGCGCCGCTGCCCGATGCGGCGAAGTGGGTCTGCTCGTTCCTGATGCTCGTCGGCCGGCTGGAGCTGCTCACGGCCTACGTGATCTTCACCGCGGCGTTCTGGCGCGGGTGAGCCTCCCGTCAACCGGGCCCGTCAGCGTGGCCGATCACCGCATCCCGAGCGGCGCGGATTGACCCGCTCGGGAGCCATGCGCTAAAGCCGCGACCGACCCTGCCCAAGGATCCTTCCCATGGCCGCCGATACCCCGAAGAGCTTCCAGGAGATCATCCTGCGCCTGCAGGCCTACTGGGCGGCCACCGGCTGCGCCATCCTGCAGCCCTACGACATGGAGGTCGGGGCGGGCACCTTCCACCCGGCAACGACCTTGCGCTCGCTCGGACCGAAGCCCTGGGCCGCGGCCTACGTCCAGCCGTCGCGCCGGCCGACCGATGGCCGCTACGGCGACAGCCCGAACCGCTGGCAGCACTACTACCAGTATCAGGTGATCATCAAACCATCGCCGCCCGACCTGCAGGAGCTCTACCTCGGCAGCCTGAAGGCAATCGACATCGACACGGACCTCCACGACATCCGTTTCGTGGAAGACGACTGGGAGAGCCCGACGCTGGGCGCGTGGGGTCTCGGCTGGGAGGTCTGGTGCGACGGGATGGAAGTGTCGCAGTACACCTACTTCCAGCAGGTCGGCGGCCACGACTGCCGGCCGGTCTCGGGCGAACTCACCTACGGGCTCGAACGGCTGGCGATGTACGTGCTGGGCTACGACGACGGCAACCTGATGCCGTTCAACGACCCCTCGGCCCCGATCCCGCTCACCTACGGCGACGTCTTCCGCGAAGCGGAGGCCGAGTATGCCCGCTGGAACTTCGACGTGGCCGACACCGACATGCTGCTGCGCCACTTCGAGGACGCCGAGAAGGAATGCGCCCGCATTCTCGCCGAGCCGGACGTGGATCCGAAGACCGGCCGGCGCATCGTCATGGCGCTGCCGGCCTATGACCAGTGCATCAAGGCGAGCCATCTCTTCAACCTGCTCGACGCCCGCGGCGTCATCTCGGTGACCGAGCGACAGGCCTACATCGGCCGGGTGCGGGCTCTGGCCAAGGCATGTGCCGACGCCTTCGTCAAATCCGGCGAGGCGGCGGCTTGAGCGGCCGCCGGCTGATCCTCGGCTTCGTCGGGTTCCTCGTCCTCTTCGCCGCCGCCCTCGTCTGGTTCCAGTTCTATGCGTTCTACGAGCGTCAGTCCGGCGTCGGCGCGCTCACGATCGACGGAGAGGTGGTGCCGGTCGCCGACTATCAGGGCATCGACGCGACGTCGTCACCCCTGAAGCTGCGGGCCTGCTTCCGCATCGATCCCGCCGCGGTCGCGACCCTTGCGCCGGCGACGGACGCAACGCCGCTGGTCGGCCCGTTCTGGTTCCACTGCTTCGACGCCGGCCGGCTGACCGACGATCTCGCGGCAGGTCGCCTGACGGCCTACCGCATCGCCCATGACGATCCGGCCGGCTTCGATACCCTGATCGCCGTCGCTCCTGACGGTGAGGGCTATCTCTGGCGCCAGCTCAACGGCGAAATCGAGTAGTTCGCGGACTGTCCCGTCAGGGATGGCGCGACGCTCGCGGGTTTGCAGGTGTCGGACCGATACGGACCGGTACGGCCGTCATCCCGATCCATCACCGTCCGGGTCAGCCGGTTGAACTGCCGGTCGCAGGCCGGGCCCCATCGGCCGGCTGCGCCTCCTCGACCGGCGCCGCTTCCTCACCGAGGCGGGCACGATAGACCTCGAAGCCTTCCAGCACGCGCATCACGTAGTTCCGTGTCTCGGTGTAGGGGATCGACTCGATCCATTGCACCGGATCGGCACCCGGCGCGCGCGGGTCGCCGAGGTCCTTCAGCCACTGATCGACGCGCCCCGGCCCGGCGTTGTAGGCGGCCGTTGCCAGCAGATAGGACCCGTCGTAGCGCTTGAGGAGGCCGGCGAGATAGGCCGTGCCAAGGCGGGCGTTGTAGACCGGATCACCGGTCAGCTTCGCGGAGTCGTAGGGCAGGCCAGCCACCTCGGCCGTCTGCTTCGCCGTCGCCGGCATCAGCTGCATGAGGCCACGCGCTCCGGCCGAGCTGGCGGCAGCGGTGTAGAACTCCGACTCCTGCCGAGCGATGGCGAGCGCATAGGCCGCCGCCACCGAGAGCGGCTCGCCGGCGATCCGGTGCAGCGGATAGTACTGGTCGGGCAGGACGACCCCCTCGTTCGCCGCATCCTTGGCGATGCGGATGCCGATCTCCGGGTAGCCGAGATCGATCACCATCTGGGCGAGCGCCGCCCGGGTCTCCGCCGGCCGATCGTCCGCCGCCGCGCGCAGGAACGTCGAGCCGCGCCGCTCGTCGCCGGCGCGGAGCAGCAAGAGACCCGCCTGCACCACCGGACTTGCGTTCAGCCCGGCCCCGCGCCAGTCCGGCACGTCGAGCGGCGCCTCAGGTGGCAGCGGCGTGGAGAGCTCGCGCGCCGCGAGCTGGCCGTAGAAGCTCGTCCGCCAGAGCGCCGCGGACCGGAAGGCGTGCTCCGCCGCGACCGGATCTCCGAGGCGGCGATAGGCGAGCCCGAGCCAGTAACCGGCGCGCCCGAGGCTGATCGGCGTCGCCACTGCCGACTCGAAGCGGGTGAAGTGCCCGACGGCCCGTTTGGCGTCATCGAGCCGCGTGAGAGCGATGAAGCCCGCGACCCATTCGGCGTCGGCAAACTCCGATCCCTCGCTGCCAAAACTCTGCGACGCGATCCGGTAGGCGCCGCCCACGTCGCCGTCCTCGAGCGCCTGACGTGCGAGGTTTGCCCGGCGGTCCATCCAGAATTCCGGCCGTCCCAGCGCGGTCTTCGAGGTGGAGCGGGCGAGGAGATAGTCCTCCGCCTCCTGCCAGCGCCCCTTGGTCACGCGGTAGAGGTAGCGCTCAAAGGCGAGGCCCGGGTCGCTCTTCAGCGCGTCCGGCACCGTATTGATGGCGTATTGCAGCCCCTCTGCGTCGTTGCGGGTGGCGATCCGCGCCTGCGCGAGCTTCTGCCAGTCCTCCGGCACCAGCGGAAACATCGTCTGCGCCTCGGCGGCGAGCCCGCGCCAGAGCAGCATGTCGAGCCGCGCCACATGCCCGGACGCAAGCACCGGCTTCCAGCGGGCGAGCGCGGCGGCGCGCTCAGGCCCGGTCAGCGAGAACGTGGTCCAGGCGCGGGTGATCTCTGCCTCGGCCTCCGCCTCGCGACCGGTGGCGGCGAGCGCGTCTGCAAGCCGGAGTGAGCCGGTCCCGGTCAGGGGGGGCTGGTCGGCGAAGAAGTCGGTCACCGTCGAGGCCGGCAGGCCCTCGGGCATCGCCCGCTCCGCACCACGGCGGAGCGCCGCCATGGCCGGCCAGTCTGAATTGCGCGACATGAACCGGCGATACTCGTCGAAATCGCCCGCCCCGCTCGCCAGCCGCAGCCAGAGCACGATGTCGAGCGCGATCGGCGCACCAGTTGACCCGGCGATGACCGTCGCCTGCGTCCAGTCGCCCTGCCGCGCGGCATCGAGCGCCCGGGCGACCACCGGCCCCGGTGGCAGGGGATCGGCCGGCACCGCGGCGCTGCCCGCGAGCCAGAGCGCGAGCGTGATGGCGAAAGGCGTGGCGGCACGCATTTGGTTGGGATGACCCTCCGGAGATTTCTTGCCCAGGCGGCACTATGCCACAGGTCGCGACCTTTCGTCTGCTACCGGGAGGTTAACACTTCCGTAACGTCCCGATCCCGGCCGACCCGCCTTGCGGCGAGCGCTTTTCCCGAATACTTTCGCGCCCGGCCTTTCCCGGCCCGTTTCCCGTCAAGGACTACAGTCATGTTCAGAGGCTCCATCCCCGCGCTCATCACACCCTTCCAGAACGGCAAGGTGGATGAGAAAGCGCTGGTAGACCTCGTGAACTGGCACGTGGAGGAAGGCAGCCACGGGCTCGTCGCGGTCGGCACCACCGGCGAGACGCCGACCCTCTCCCACGACGAGCACGAGCGGGTCGTCGAAGTGGTGGTCAAGACCGCCGCGGGCCGGATCCCGATCATTGCCGGCGCCGGATCGAACAACACCGAGGAATCGGTGCGGCTCATGCGTTTCGCGAAGTCCGTGGGCGCCGATGCCGCACTCGTGGTCACGCCCTACTACAACAAGCCGAGCCAGCGCGGCCTCTACCACCACTACAAGGCCCTGCATGATGCGGTGGACCTGCCGATCATTATCTACAACATCCCCGGCCGCTCGATCGTCGACATGACGCCCGCGACCATGGGAGAGCTTGCGAAGCTGCCGCGGATCATCGGCGTGAAGGACGCGACCGGCGATGTCAGCCGCGTCTCTGACCAGCGCATCACCTGCGGCACCGACTTCCTTCAGCTGTCCGGCAACGACGACAGCGCGCTCGGCTTCAACGCGCACGGCGGTGATGGCTGCATCAGCGTGGTGGCGAACGTCGCGCCGCGGCTCTCGTCGGAGTTCCAGCAGGCGATGCTCGCGGGCGACTACGCGAAGGCCCTGACCTACCAGGACCGGCTCATGCCGCTGCACCGCGCCTGCTTCGCCGAGCCGAACCCGTCGCCGACGAAGTACGCGCTTTCCCTCCTCGGGAAGTGCTCCGAGGAGGTGCGCTCGCCCATGGTGACGCTCGAGGATTCGACCCGGGAGCGGGTGCGTGCCGCCATGCGGCACGCGGGTTTGCTGAACTGAGCTACCAGGGGTAGTTTCCGCCCTTCCAGTTCAGGAAGCTGCCCGCCTCGGCGGGGGTGAGCGCGTCGATCACGCGGCGCATCCCCGTCACGCTTTCCTCCACGGTCGTGGGCGCCTTGGCGCCGCCCATGTCGGTCTGCACCCAGCCGGGATTGATCACCGCCACGATGATGCCGCGCGGTGTCATCTCCAGTGCCCGCACCCGCATCGCCATGTTCACCGCCGCCTTCGACGTGCGGTACATCATCGCGCGCGGCGAGCCCACGTCACCGATCGAGCCCATGCCGCTGGTGATGGTGATCGCCTTCGCGTCCTTCGCCGCCGCCAGACGGTCGGCGAAGGCATCGAGCACGCGGACCGGACCCATCAGGTTGATGTCGAGCAGGTGCTGCCACTCGAGGTAGTTCACGTGGTCCACGCCGTCGTCCGTGTGCCCCATGATCCCGGCGCTGTTCACCAGAAGATCGACGGGTTCGTCGTCCTCCGCGGCGACCGCCTCGACGGACGCGAGATCGGTCACATCCATTGCGATCGGGCGCACGCCATCGCCGAGCGCGTGCAACTCGTCGGCCACGGTTTCCGGTTGCCGGCAGGCTGCGATCACGCGCCACCCCTCGGCGGCGAACTGCCGGACGAATTCCCGACCGATACCACGGCTCGAGCTGGTCACAACGACTGTCGGCATATCACTTCCCCGTCGGCTATACTCACGGGAGAGTGTAGTCCGCGAGACGCGCGCGGCCAGACAGTAGCGACCAAAGAACCGCACCTCTCCCGTGGCCGGGAGAGGTGCTCACAACCAGCGCGTGGCGGTCAGACCACGTCCAGAATGAAGTCCGCTGCCGTGTAGGCGCTCGCGCGGACGTTGCCGTCGTGGATGATCAGCTGGAACTCGAAGGCCGCATCATTGTCCATGTTGGCCCGGACGATGGTGTCCATCCCTGAATCGACGAGCGAGATGTGGCCCTTGCCGGTGCCACCGAAGACGAAGCCCTGCTGGCCTGCAGCGGTGGTGTTCGCGTCGATATGCGACATGTCGAACCTGTCACCCGCGGCCCCGCCGGCCCCCTCGAATGCCGGGACACCCCCCTCTCCGAAGATCTCGTCCATCGCCCCCGGAACGGAGCCGATCAGCTTGCCGAAGCTGAAGACGTCACTCCCCGCACCGCCGACGAGCGTGTCACCGCCGGGTCCGCCGAGCAGCGTGTCATTGCCGGCCCCGCCCTGCACGACGTCGGCCCCGGGCTGACCGTCGAGAGAGTCGTTGCCCGAACCGCCGACCAGCGTGTCATTCCCGCCACCCCCGAGCACGGTGTCGTTTCCGGCCATGCCCTGGAGCAGGTTGGCGGCGCCGTTGCCGGTCAGGACATTGCGCACGGAAGTGCCGGTGGCGTTCAGAGCTTTCGTTCCGAGCAGCATGGCGTTCTCGAGCCCGAAGCCGTTCTCGTAGTGGTTGAGATCGACATCGATCGTCGCCGACTGCACGCGGTCGATGCCCCCGGCGGTGCCGCCGACCACCTCGTAGGCCTGGTCGCCGAGGTTATCGACGATATAGACATCGTTGCCCTTCCCTCCATAGAGCGCGTCGGCACCTGTCCCGCCGTCGAGCGTGTCGTTGCCCAGCTCGCTCCTGAGGTCGTCTCCGAAGATGGAATCGTCGCCGCCTCCGGCCCGGAGGAAATCGTGGCCCCCGTGGCCGTGAAGCTCGTCCTGCCCGTCACTCGGGAACGGGCTCGGGGTCCCCACAACTCCCTTGCTTACAAACTCGGGCGTGATCCGGTCATTGCCGGCAGTGCCGTCGATGAGTGACATGAACCTGTTTCCTGATGAAAATGCAGCTTTCGGAAGTGCCCGAACGTGTACTGCCGACATGTAACAGTCCTGTCGCACCCTCTGCGGCGGGTTGCCGCAGGATCCATGCGCCGCGCACTGGACAGGGGTGCGCGCGTCGGCTACCCCGCCCGGATCATGGCCAGCAAGGATCAGACACCCCACAAGCTCGTCGCGGAGAACCGCAGGGCGCGGCACGACTACTTCATCGAGGATGACCTCGAGGCGGGGATCGTGCTGGAGGGCTCCGAGGTGAAAAGCCTCAGGACCGGCAAGGCGAACATTGCCGAGAGCTATGCCGCCGTCGAAGGCGGCGAGCTCTGGCTCATCAACGGCTACATCCCGGCCTATGCGCAGGCAAAGTCGTTCGGCCACGACGAGCGCCGGCGGCGCAAGCTGCTCGTGTCGCGCCGCGAGCTCGCGAAGCTCTGGCAGGGGACGGCGCGCGAGGGCATGACGCTCGTGCCCTTGAGGCTCTATTTCAACGAGAAGGGCCGCGCGAAAATCCAGATCGGCGTCGCCAAGGGCAAGAAGCTCACCGACAAGCGCGCGACCGAAGCGAAGCGCGACTGGCAGCGGCAGAAGGCCCGGCTACTGCGCGATCGGGGTTAAGCCTCACATCACCGGCGGATCGGTGGTGATCCAGGCTTTCGCCGTTTCGAGTTCCTTGTCCGTGAAGACGTGGATTTCCGCCGGGATGAGCGGGGCGAAGGCGCGCACCGCGTGGCGGATCCAGCCGATGTCCGAGACGATGGCCACGCGGGTGAAATCGGTCATGTGGTTCAGCCCGACCAGCGCGTCGTTCCACACGGCGCCTGCGGTGAAACGCTCGAACTCGGGGCCGATCCGGTAGAGAAGTTTCGCCCGTCCGTGCCGGCGAAGCGTCGCCTCGATCCGCGGCACGATCGTGCGGGCATAGTCTTCCGCCGAGATGACGCCCGCGACCGAAATTCCCACGACATCGTCGGGCAGGCCCTCGATCACCGTCACATGCGACGTCCCCGCATCCTCGGCCACCCAGTCGAGCGCGGCATCAAGGCCGGAATCTGGCCCGGAGTTGGCCCCGGACTCGGGAAAATGCCGCAACTCCGCAGAGATCAGCCGCCGCGCCAGCGCCGGGGCGACGTCGAACGCCCGGGCGTTCGACACGAAGGCAACCCGGGAGACCATGCGGTGATGCTGGCGGATGAAGCGCAGATGCCGCGCCAGCGCGCCGAGATCCGACCAGCTCGGAAACCCGGCTGCGTGGATCACAAGGTTCGGCGCCCGGTCGGTCGCGGCAACCACCGCGTCGAAACGCTCGCTCAACCGGTCGAGATCACCACGGCTGAGCGAACCGGTCGGCTCAAGGATCAGGCAGCGATGGGCGCGGTCATCGGTGATCCTGAGCACGGAGGGTCAGCCCTTGCGGCGCAGAAACAGCAGAGCGGCCCCGAGTGCGACCAGCCCGACGCCCACCACCGGCCGCGACGGCGCCTTGTCGGGGATGAGCGAGAGCGCGGCCGCCCGGTAGAGCTGGGAGTCGAGCGCCGCGCGCCGTGCCGCAAGCCGGCGGTGCCGACGTGCCTCCAGCGAGAGCGCGAGCAGGAAGCAGAGCATGACGACGAAGGCGACCCCGCCGACGATGCCAAGCGCCTCAAGCGTGCCGTAGCGCCGTGCCAGCGCCACAGTCACGGCGATGAGCGCATAGACCAACGCGATCATCCCGAAGACCACGACTCCGGCGATCAGTTCGCCGCGCACCTGGGCGCGGCGAGAGATCTGGTGCAGCCGCGTCTGCGCGACGCGCGAGACAGTGGAGAGCAGGCGCGGCACGATCGTCAGCGCCGGAACATGACGCCGAGGATGAAGCCGAACAGCGTCGCAAGCCCAAGCGACGCGAACGGCCGGCGCCGGGCGGCGCTCGCCACTTCGTTCTCCAGCGACTGCAATTCGCCAAGCAGCACGTCGATCGCCGCCTCACCCTTGGCATAGCCCTCGCTTGCGGTGTGCTCGGCGGCGGACTTCAGGCCCCGGGCACGGTCCTTGCCGATCCTGGCCACACGGCCGCCGAGGTCGGCGAGGTCGGCGCGCAGCGATTCGATCTGCGCCGCAATCGGATCGGCGATGCTGGCAGCCGCGTCTTCGAGGTCCTTGCGCGTGTTCATGTCGGAAAACCTTTCTCTGGTATCGTCACGATTCGGCCCGCCCGTGGCGCGCCGGCCCCCCGACCAACGTCTCGCTCCATAGCCGGTTCCCATGCCCGCGACGAGGGGGCAGTTCCAACGCGCCTGACCTCACTCACCACGCGGCCCCTCAGGCTTCGGCCCCGACCGCTTTCAGGGCCGGATAGATCGCGCGATAGCGTGCATAGCCCTCTCGGTAGAGCGGCACGAGAGCCTTGTCAGGCTCCACCACACGCAGGACTTCCGGCGCCGCGCAGACCTCTGCCGGCTTCGCCCCCTCCGCCGCACAGATCGCGAGCCGCGCCGCGCCGAGGGCGGCACCCACATCGCTGTCCGCGGCGATCTGGAGCGGCCGGTCGAGAACGCTCGCAATGATGCGAAGCCAGGTCTCCGACCGCGCCCCACCGCCAACCGCCAGCGCGGTCTCGAAGTCGGTCCCTGCGTCGGCAAGCACGCGCTGGCAGTCGGCGAAGGCGTAGGCAACGCCCTCCATCACCGCCTGCGTCAGCTCGCGCGGCCCGTCGGTCTGCGCCATCCCGACGAAGGCCCCGCGCGCGCCCGCGTCGTTCAGCGGTGTCCGCTCACCGGAGAGGTACGGCAGGAACGTCACCTCCGAGGGAGCCGTCACCGGACCTACCGCGTTCGCCAGCTCCGCCGGCGACTTGCCGGCGATCCGCGCCAACCACTCGAGACTGTCCGACGCCGAGAGGATCACCCCCATCTGGTGCCAGGTCTCCGGGATCGCGTGGCAGAAGGCGTGAACCGCGCCTGCGGTGTTCGGCGAGAAGCGCGCGTTCGAGACGAAGAGCACGCCGGACGTGCCGATCGAGACGAATGCGCTGCCCGGCACCACCACGCCCATGCCACAGGCCGCCGCCGCGTTGTCGCCGGCGCCGCCCGCGACCACGACCTTGCCCTCGACGCCCCAGCGGCGGGCAAGCTCAGGCAGGAGCTCGCCCGACGGCTCGCTCCCCTCCACGAGACGCGGCATGTGCGCGCGCGTCAGCCCCGTCGCTTCGAGCAGGTCGTCCGACCAGTCCCGCGCCGCCACGTCGAGCCAGTAGGTGCCGGCAGCGTCCGACATCTCCGAGACGTGATGGCCCGTCAGGCGCAGGCGCACGTAGTCCTTGGGCAGGAGCACCGCGTCGATGCGGCCATAGATCTCGGGCTCATGCTTGCGGAGCCAGGCGATCTTCGGTGCGGTAAAGCCCGGCATCGCGATGTTGCCGGCAACCTCGCGCGCCCGCGGGAAAGCCGCCTCGATCTCGGCACATTCCGCCTGCGCCCGCCCATCGTTCCAGAGGATCGCCGGCCGCAGCACCCGGTCGTCGCGATCAAGGCAGACCGCCCCATGCATCTGGCCCGACAGCCCGATGCCGCGCAGCCCGGCGAGGCCGTGCTCACGCGCGAGCGTGTCGATCGTGCCCTCGACGGCCTTCCACCAGGCCTCCGGGTCCTGCTCTGACCAGCCGGGATGCGGCCGCGACACCGCAAGCGACTGGCTCGCCTGCCCGATCAGCCGCTGCTCCCGATCGAAGAGCACCGTCTTGACCGACGACGTGCCGATGTCGATCCCGAGATAGCTCATGCACCCAGCCCTCCCACATTCTGGTGCGGACGGTGGGAATCGAACCCACACTCCCGAAAGACGCGGATTTTAAGTCCGCTGCGTCTACCGTTCCGCCACGTCCGCCTTGGTTCCCTGCGTAGGGCGGCCCGGGGTCGCCTTCAAGCCTCAGGTCTGAAGTCGGCGGCGAACCGAGCGCGCCCAGCTGCGCAGGCCGCGCAATTCGTCGGCTTCCTCCTCGAGGCGCGCCAGCAACCGCTCGTCGGGCTCGACCTGCAGGAGCTGGTCGAGCTGGAGGCCGAGGTTCGCGATCCGGCCGCTTTCGAGCCGTCGAACCACGATCTTGCCTCCGGGAATTGCCAGTGTCGCGTCGAGCACGGGCTTCTCGCCGAGTCGCTGCGTCGCCCACTCGGCGAGCGTCATCTCCGGCGGATGACCCTCGAAGCTCAGGTCGTAGAACTGCTCCAGCTCGGAGAGCCTCGTCTCGCCACGGATCGCCAGCTCACCGAAGATGACCCCGAGCCGCCGCGCGACCTCCGGGCTCTCGCGGAACAGCGTGTCGAACCGGTTCAGCCGCTCGCGCGGGACGAGGAAGTAGCCGTAGTCCCCCGGCCGCAGCCCGCCGGCCTCGGCCTGATCGAGGATCTGCCCCTTGCGCACCACCATCAGGAGCCGCGCCCACGCCGGGATGCGGCTGAGCCCGAGGATCACGCTCTCGCCGGTCACCGGATAGCCGACGATCTCGAGTTCGTTCTGGCCGGGGATGTCGATCTCGATCCGGCTCACCCCCCGCGTCGTGGCCTTCAGCGCCACGCCGAGCCAGCGGCCGGCGCTGGTGAGCGTGGCGCCCTGCACCAGCATGGAGAAGAGCACGACGAAAAAGGCGATGTTGAAGAACGCCTGGGACTCCGGCACGCCCGCGAGCATCGGGATCGCCGCGAGGAAGATCGAGACGGCGCCGCGCAGGCCCACCCACGAGATGAAAAGCTTCTCCCGCGTCGCGAACCCGGCGCCCCACAGGCAGACCCAGACCGCGACGGGACGGGCGATGAGCGTCAGCACCACCGCGACGAACATCCCCTGCGGCGCGTAATCCATCACCCGGGAGGGCGTCACCAGCAGGCCGAGCACGAGGAACATCACGATCTGGCAGAGCCAGGTCATCGCGTCGTGGAAGCCGACGATCGAGGGATAGGCGCGCGTCGGCCGGTTCGCCATCACGAGCCCGGCGATGTAGACCGCGAGAAGCCCGCTGCCCCCGACGAGGGTGGTGAAGCCCGAGATCATGATCGCGCCCGCCACCACGAAGAGCGGATGCAGGCCTCCCGGCATCGCCACCCGGTTCAGGATCGACACCGCGCCCCAGCCGCCGACGAAGCCGAGCGCCCCGCCAAGGACAGCCTCGGCCGCAAACTCCTCGACGAGCTCCCAGCCGGGCATCCCGCCGGAAACGATGACCTTCACCAGCAGGATGACGAAGAAGACCGAAATCGGGTCATTGGTGCCCGACTCGATCTCGAGGATGCCGTTCACCCGCCCGGGCAACCGCATGCCGCCGGTGCGAATCAGGAAGAAGACCGCCGCCGCGTCGGTGGACGCGACGATCGCCCCCAGAAGCAGCGCGAGGGACAGCGAGAGCCCGAGCACCTGCCAGACCGCGAGGCCCACCACGCCTGCGGTGATGAGCACCCCCACTGTCGCGAGCAGGAGCGACGGGCGGAGCACGCCGCGGAACACCGAAAGTCGGGTTCGGAGCCCGCCGTCGAAGAGGATGACCGACAGCGCGATCATCCCCACCATGTACGTGGTCGAATAGTCACCGAACTCGATGCCGCCCGGTCCGTCCTCGCCGGCGAGCATCCCGACCACGAGGAAGACGAGCAGAAGAGGTGCCCCGAACCGCGTCGCCACGAGGCTCGAAAAGATGCCGATCAGGATCAGTGCCGAGCCGACGAAGATCGCCGTGTTGACGAGATCAAGACCATGCATGACGAATCGGCGGGCTCCGGCAAGGAAACGCGATCGAGCGGAAATGGATTGACTTCCTTTCCACTATGACGGCGCGTCCCTGCCCTGCGCAAGGCTCGCCCGTCAGTCGAGTCGCATTTCGGGAATGTCACCCTCCACGACCAGCCGCGCGGTGGTCGCCGCCCGGATATCCTCGACGCTGACGCCCGGCGCACGCTCGCGGAGCACGAGCCCCGCCTCGGTTGGCTCGATCACCGCCATCTCGGTCACGACGAGGCTGACCCGACGTGTCGCCGTCAGCGGCAGCGTGCATTCCGGCACGATCTTCGCGTCGCCCTTCGCCGCATGGACCATGGCGACGATCACCCGCCGGGCGCCCGCCACGAGATCCATGGCACCACCCATTCCGGGCACCATCTTCCCGGGCACCATCCAGTTCGCGAGGAACCCGCGCTCGTCCACCTGCAGGCCCCCGAGAACCGTCATGTCGAGGTGACCGCCGCGAATGATGCCGAAGCTCATGGCGCTGTCGATCGAGGCGGCACCCGGAACCGCGGTGACGAAGCCGCCGCCCGCGTCGGTGAGGCTCGCGTCCTCCATGCCCTCCGGCGGCCGGGCACCCAGGCCGATCACACCGTTCTCCGCCTGAAAGAACACGCCGGAGTCGCGCGGCAGGTAGTGCGCCACCATGCTCGGCAGACCGATGCCGAGGTTCACCAGCATCCCGGGGTGGATCTCCTGCGCCACGCGGCGCGCGATCACTTCCTTCGCATCAACAACGCTCATGCCGCGCGCTCCAGCAGGTGATCGACAAGAACCCCGGGTGTCCTGACCGCATCCGGCGGGATCACCCCGACCGGCACGATGAGATCCGGCTCGGCAATAACCGTCTCGGCAGAGAGCGCCATGATCGGATTGAAGTTATGCGCGGTCAGCGAATACTGAAGGTTGCCAAGGTAGTCCGCCTGCCGCGCCGCGATGAGTGCGAAGTCGGCGCGGATCGGCTTTTCGAGCAGGAAGCGTTGGCCATCGACCTCGACGACGGTCTTGCCCTCCTCGACCGGCGTGCCGAGACCGGTGGCTGTCAGCACACCGCCAAGCCCGACCCCGCCGGCGCGAATGCGCTCCACGAGTGTCCCTTGCGGCACCAGTTCCACGTCGATCTCGCCGGCGATCATCTTCGCCTGCGTCTCGGGGTTCAGCCCGATGTGCGAGACGATGGCCCGACTGACCGCGCCCGCGGAGATGAGCTTGCCGATGCCTTTGCCCGGCATGGCCGTGTCATTGGCGATCAGCGTCAGGTTACGCGCACCACGGCGCACCAGCGCTTCAATCAACCGATGCGGAGTACCGACGGCCATGAAGCCGCCTATGAGCACTGTTGCACCGTCTGGGATCATCGCTGCCGCCGCATCGGCCCGGATCGCGGTCTTCATTCATCACCTCGTCCGCCTGGGGTGAGAACAGATTATGCTGCAGCGCGGAGACGTCACTCACTTTTTCTGAGGTTCTGGCAGATCAGCGAGCGATAAACTTCCGCTGGTCAGCCGCGACTCAGACTTTCGCGCCCTTGGCGAGGGCCACGAGGTCGAACCCTGCCGCCTCGATCTCGCCCGCCGTGAGCGCGCGGTCCTGCGCGAGCAGTCGCCGCGCGGCCATGTGGGGGGCCGGCGCGTTCACGGTCTCGACCGCCTTCAGCACGTCGCCGTCAAGGCTCAGGACCACCAGCCGGTCGCCCGGCACCACGACCGTCCGATGCCCCGGATGCCGGAGCCCGGCTATCTGCAGCTTGCGATCGCCCTGATCGCTCCAGAACCAGGGCACCGCGGCATAGTCGGCCATGTCGCCGGTCGCGATCCGCCGGGCGATGTGGCGCGCGTGATCGACCGCCGCCTGCACCGATTCGAGCCGCACCGGCGCGCCGTCCGGGCCGGGATAGGACGCGACGTCACCGAGGGCCGAGATCGCCGGATCGCTCGTCACCAGCCGACCATCCACCACGACGCCGTTCGCGACCCCGAGCCCGGCCTCGGCCGCCAGCTCGGCATTCGGCCGCACCCCGACCGCAAGCAGGATCAGATCGCCCGCCACCCGGTCGCCGTCAGCGAGCGTCACCGCACCGGGCTCAACGGCCGTCGCCGCCACCCCGGGTCGCACGTCCACACCGAGGCTCCGATGCAGGTCGAGGAAATGGCCCGAGATCTCCGGAGAGACCACGCGCGCCATCAGACGGTCGGCCGCTTCGACGACCGTCACGTCGAGCCCGGCCGCGCGCGCCACCGCGGCGAATTCGAGCCCGATGAAGCCGCCGCCGATCACCACCGCGCGGCCACCAGCCGCGATCCGCTCGCGCAACAACCCGGCATCGCCGAGCGTGCGAAGCCCCACGACCGCCCGCGAGGCCACCGCGTCGGCAAGGCCCGCGATCGGCGGCACCACATTCCGCGCCCCTGTCGCCAGAATCAGCTGGTCGTAGGCGAGCGTCCGGCCATCGGCGAGCCCGACCCGGGCCGCAGCCCGGTCGATCGCCACCGCCCGACCCTCGACCCGTTCGATTGCCGCCTCTGCGAAGAAGGCCTCGGCGCGAAGCGCCAGCCGCTTCGGATCACCGTCCTTCATGTAGGCCTTGGAGAGTGGCGGCCGCTGATAGGGCAGCCCCGGCTCGTCGCCGAGAAGCGTCACGCGACCGGCAAACCCGTCCTGGCGGAGGCTTGCGGCCGCCTGAAAGCCGCCCTGGCCGGCACCGACGATGACGACACGATCGGCGGCCACGTCAGTCCGCCGCCTGCGCCTCGGCCCGGCTCTTGCCCGTCACCTGCAGGGCGAGCGACGCCGCCATGAACGCATCGAGATCGCCGTCGAGCACCCCTTGCGTGTCCGAGGTCTCCACGTTCGTGCGCAGGTCCTTCACCATCTGGTAGGGTTGCAGCACGTAGCTGCGGATCTGGTTGCCCCAGCCGGCGTCACCCTTGGCCTCGTGCTGCGCGGTGATCGCCTCGTTGCGGCGGCGAAGCTCCATCTCGTAGAGACGCGACTTCAGCGCGGCCATGGCGTTCGCGCGGTTCTGGTGCTGCGATTTCTCCGAGCTCGTCACGACGATGCCGGTGGGAATGTGGGTGATGCGGACAGCCGAGTCGGTGGTGTTCACGTGCTGACCGCCAGCGCCCGACGAGCGGTAGGTGTCGATGCGGATGTCGTTCGAGGCGACCTCGATGTCGATGTTGTCGTCGACGACCGGATAAACCCAGACGGACGCGAACGAAGTCTGCCGCCGCGCCGCCGAGTCGAAGGGAGAGATCCGCACCAGCCGGTGGACGCCCGATTCGGTCTTCAGCCAGCCATAGGCGTTGTGCCCGCTCACCCGGTAGGAGGCAGAGCGGATGCCCGCCTCTTCGCCGGCGCTTTCCGACATGAGCTCGACCTTCATGCCGTGCTGTTCGGCCCAGCGCACATACATGCGCGCGAGCATCGACGCCCAGTCGCAGCTTTCGGTGCCGCCGGCGCCGGCATTGATTTCGAGGAATGTGTCGTTGCCGTCCGCCTCGCCGTCGAGAAGCGCCTCGGTCTCCCGCGCCGCCGCGGTCTCGCGCAGGCCGCGGATCGCGGCTTCCGCGTCGGCGATCACGTCGTCGTCACCCTCGGCCTCGCCGAGCTCGATCAGTTCCTTCTGATCCGCGAGGTCCTGCGCGAGGCTGTTGTAGCCGTCGAGCGCGTCCGACAGCGTCTGCCGGTCGCGCATGAGCTTCTGCGCCCGGGCCGGATCATTCCAGAGCTCGGGATCCTCGGTCATCGCGTTGAGCTCTTCGAGGCGGTGCTCCGCCGTCTCCCAGCCGAGCCGCTGGCGCAGGAGGCCGAGCGATTTCTCGATGTCCTCGACGACGCGTTCGGTCTCGGCGCGCATTTTCACTCCCTGGATCGGAGTGCGCGTTCTAGCTCCGACATGGCAGGCGGTAAAGATGCCCCGCCTGCCATGTCGTGAGACGTCACTTCTTGCGAAGCTGCACCAGCGGTTCGCCCGCGAGATCGGTGAGCACGAGATCGCCCGACTCGAGCCGCGCGGCCTTCACCGCCCCGAGCGCCGCGAAGAACCGCTGCTCCTGGGACATCTGCGTCTCCGGGCAGGCCCGCCGGGTGGAGGCAAGCGGCCCGAAGGTGAGCGTGCCGTTCTCGAGCTTGTAGGTGCCGGTGAAGCTGTTGCAGCCGCCCTGCCCCTGGGCACGACCCGCGTCGCTGAGTTTCAGCCACGAGACGACCTTTTCGTCAGTCGCCGCGCCATTGATCTCCGAGGCGATCCACGTCCCGGCGACCGCGGCCATGTCCGCCGGGACTTCTGCCGCCGCGGCCGCTGCTTCCCCGCCCTCGGCGGGCTTCGCCGCGGCGTCGTCCGGCTCTGTCGCAGGCTCGGCCTCCGGCGCCGGCTCCTCGCTCTGCACCAGCAGGATCTCCGGAGCGGCACCGGCTTCCGCCCCATGGGTCAGGACGGGCGTGATCGCGGTCGAGCGGAAGAGCACTCCGCCCGCGTGCATGAGCTTCGCCGTCAGGGCGTAGCGGTTCTTCTCGTCGATCAGCGCGGGATCGTAGGCGAGCGCGAAGGCGATCGGCACCTGCCGAAGCACCGGGATCGAGTCGCTCGCGATCAGCACGGACGGCGCGTCGGCCTTCGACACGTCGAGAAGTTCCACCTCCAGCGTGGTGCCCGGTGGCAGGGCGATCCGCTCGCGATAGGTGGCGCTGCCACGGATCACGTCCGTCGCCGCCATCGACACTCCCCCCGCCACGAGCGCGCCCACGAGCGCAAGACAGGCTGCAAGCATCCGCATCGGTATTCCTTCCTCTTCCACTCCATGCCGCCTTCTTTCGCAGGCGGCCGGCGGCGTTACAGGCTGAAGCTTGGCCGGGCGCGACACGCTCGGCAAGCCCCGCGTCGTCAGAGCCGGCGCCCGGCCTCGTAGAAGCCTTCCGCCGGCCGGATCGCGCCGATCGTGGCCCCGCGCCGGCTGAGGCTCGGCGCTCCGAGGCGCCGCAGGGCCGCCGGATGGTCCGCATCGAGCGCACCGAGCCGCACCAGAAGGGCGGCGATCGCGCATTCCGAGCCCCGGGTACTGCCGTCCTCGACCTTCACCGCCACGCCGAGGCCCCGCCCGGGCAGGATCGCGGCGAAAACCGCCTCCGCGCCGGTCTTGACCGCAACCCCGCCAGGCATCGCCGCCATGAGTTCGGAGCACGCGCGCCCCTCGCCCGCGACGAGAAGCGGATGCTCGGCCATCGCCGCCACCAGCCGCTGCGCCGCATCCTGCCGCGCCGGCCCGAGGCCACACGGGTCGGCCATCCGCGCCATGGCGGTGCCGAATCCGCGCAGCGTCGTCACGAACGCCGGGGCGGAACAGCCGTCGACGCCCCAGCCGAGGATCGGCGCGCCGCACATTTCCTCGAAGGCACCGCGCGCCGCCACCTGCACGGGATGGTCGATCTCCACGTATTCGGGTCCGCCCTTCAGGTGGCGGTTCAGCGTCAGGAAGCCCGCGTGCTTGCCCGAGCAGTTGTTGTGAAGCTGGCACGGGCTCTCGCCGGTATCGCGCAGCCGGTGCCGCTCGGCGGCATCGTCGGGCACCTGCGACCCGCAGCGCAGATCGCGCTCCGCCAGTCCGAGCGCATCGAGCCAGCCGGCAACCCGGGTCACGTGCATCCCCGCGCCGGAATGCGAGGCGCAGGCGAGCGCCAGTTGCTCGGTGGACAAACCCGCCCCGGCGCCGCTCTCCAGAAGGGGCAGCGCCTGAAGCATCTTGCACGACGAGCGGGGGAAGATCCGCGCATCCGGGTCGCCCCAGACGGCAACGATGTCGCCCCGGGCATCGCAGACGATGGCGTGGCCGCGATGACGCGATTCGACACAATCGCCTCGCAACACCTCGGCGAGAAGCGCGGGTTCAGCTCCAGCGGGTTCAGGCCCAGCGGGTTCAGTCATCGTGTAGTCCCTCCGCGAGATCCTCTCCAAGTAACGCATGCAGATGGCGGAACGCGAGGCGGATCCGCGACTTCACCGTGCCGAGCGGCAGGGCCTCCTCCGCGGCGATCTGGCCGTGGCTGAGGCCGCGCCAGAACGACGCGACGAGCACCCGCCGCTGCTCCACCGGCAGCGAGTCGAGCGCCTGCTGCAACCTCGTCTCCCGCTCGGCGGCAGTCATCACCGCAAGACCATCGGGCTCGGTATCAGGCTGAAACAGCGGATCCTCCGGGTCCGGGGCGGGCCGCGCGCCGCGCCGGTGATGGTCGATGCGCCGGTTGCGCGCGATCGCGAAGATCCAGGTCGAGACCGCGGCCTTCCCGGGATCGAAGTCCGCGGCGTGCCGCCAGACGGAGACCATCACGTCCTGCGCGATCTCGTCGGCGTCCGCCGGCCCCACGCCTGCGCGGATGGCATAGGCCTTCACCCGGCCGGCGAACCGCTCGAACAACGCCACGAACGCCGCCCGGTCCCGCGCGGCGACCGCCCGGATCAGGTCTGCATCGTTCAGGCTTGTCGGCGGCGGCGAGGCCGGCTCCTGCCCGGCATCGAGGGGGGCGCGCGTCACGAGGGGTCACATCGATGAAAGACATGGGCAAGGGTCTGGAACATCCCTTGCTTCTCGCGCTACACTAAAAGTGGCATCGCGACAAAGACAAGCTCGACGCGTCCCGACGACGGAAGCTGGCCCGGGGCGGCGTCAAAGAGCAAAGGACGAGCAGGAGACAGTGTCCGCATGACCCTCAAAGCCTGGAAGCTGCTTTCGGTCGCAGCCGCCCTCATGGCGGCTTCGCCGGCGCTGGCGCAATCCGCGGATCGCGTGGCGACGCACGGCAACTGGAGCGTTTTCGTCGCCGCCAATCCGAAGGAATGCTACATCGTTTCGGCCCCGACCTCCTCGTCGGCGCGGCGCGATGGCAAGCCGGCCGAGGTCACCCGCGGCGACATCCGGCTGTTCGTGTCCTTCCGCCCCGGCGACAAGGTCTCGAACGAGGTGAGCTTCACCGGCGGCTATCCGTTCAGTTCGAGCGGCAGCGTCAGGCTCGCCGTCGGCTCGGAGGCCTTCCAGATGGCTCCGGGCAAGGGTGACGGCGGGGAATGGGCCTGGACGGATCCCTCCGACGACAGCAAGGCCGTCGCGGCAATGAAGCGTGGCGCGGAGGCGAAGCTCAGCGGAACCTCCTCGCGCGGCACCAGCACCGAGGACCGTTTCTCGCTCACGGGCTTCACCGCAGCAGTCGAGGACGCGGCCACCCGCTGCCGCTGATCCCCTTCTGGTCCCCTCCCGCTGACGCCCTGTCGGCGGACATCGCCGGCACGGGCTGGCATTTCCGCGGCAGTGACGCTATATCGGCGCATTGCGTGCCGCTTCGGCGCGCCAAGAGCCATGCGCCATCAGATGAACCTTTCGCCGCCGATCACGCCCGAGTTCCTGACCCTGCCCCGCAAGGCGGCGGCTGACTCCGCGCACATGAACCTCGTCGGCCTCTCCCGGGAGGCGATGAAGGCGGCGCTGATCGCCGCCGGCACCCCGGAGGCACAGGCCGGGATGCGTGTGGGCCAGCTCTGGCAGTGGATCTACCACCGCGGCGCCCGCGACTTCACCGGCATGACCAACCTCGCCCGGGCCTACCGCGAGCTTCTCGCCGAGCATTTCGCCATCGAGCGCCCGGAGATCGTCACCCGGCAGGTCTCGGCCGACGGCACGCGGAAGTACCTGCTGCGCATCGCCGGCGGCCACGAGATCGAAACGGTCTACATCCCCGAAACCGACCGCGGCACGCTCTGCGTCTCGTCTCAGGTCGGCTGCACGCTCACCTGTTCGTTCTGCCACACCGGCACCCAGCGGCTGGTCAGGAACCTGACGGCCGACGAGATCGTCGGCCAGATCCTCGTGGCCCGTGACGACCTTGCCGACTGGGGCCGCAAGCCCGACGAGAAGCGGCTCGTCTCGAACCTCGTGCTCATGGGCATGGGCGAACCGCTCTACAATTTCGATTCGGTGCGCGACGCGATGAAGATCGCCATGGACAGCGAGGGGATCGCCCTGTCGCGCCGCCGCATCACGCTTTCGACCTCCGGCGTCGTGCCCGAAATCGCCCGTGTCGGCGACGAGATCGGCTGCCTGCTCGCGATCTCGTTCCATGCCACCACCGACCCGGTGCGTGATCAATTGGTGCCGATCAATCGCAAGTGGAACATTGGCGAGCTTCTTGACGCCTGCCGCGCCTATCCGCGCCTGTCGAACGCCGAGCGGATCACCTTCGAGTACGTGATGCTCAAGGGGGTGAACGATTCCGACGCCGACGCCCGGCGGCTGGTGAAGCTGATTTCCGGCATCCCCGCGAAGATCAACCTCATTCCGTTCAATCCATGGCCCGGCTCGCCATACGAGCGGTCCGATCCCGAGCGGATCGAGGCGTTCGGCAATATCGTCAACCGCGCGGGCTATGCCTCGCCGGTCCGGACGCCGCGCGGCGAGGACATCATGGCCGCCTGTGGCCAGCTGAAGAGCGCGACGGAGCGTGTCCGCCGCGCACGGGCGTCCTGAGGATCGACGGACGCCCGTCCGGACTCTCTTCCCGAATCTGCCGAATTAGCGTTATCTCAACCTTATCAGGCAGAAATCGCGACGCCCTCAAGGGCGCGCAAATAACAAGACGGGCAGGCAGAGACATGGACGAGCGCACATTGCTCACGGACAGTGACGAACTCCTTTCGGGCAACAGGCAGCAGCAGGACGAGACACGACTCTGGACCCGGCGCAATGCGCTGGCGCTGACCGCCGGCTTTCTCGCCGCCGGTGCCGTGCCGGCACGGGCGGCCTACGCGCGGGTCGCGGCGCCGCGCGCGAACGTCGTCGTCGTCTCCAAACGCAACCGGGTGATGGAACTGCGCTCCGGCGAGCAACTGCTGAAGCGCTACCGCGTCCACCTCGGCTTCCAGCCCACCGGCCAGAAGGTGATGTCAGGCGACGGCCGCACCCCCGAGGGCCAGTACTTCATCGATCGCCGCAACGCGCGCAGCGACTTCTATCTGAGCCTCGGGATCAGCTATCCCAATGCCGTCGACACGGCACGTGCCCGTTCCCTCGGCGTGCAGCCGGGTGGCGACATCATGATCCACGGCGGCCCGCGCCGCGCCGCCGACAAGAGCAAGGATGACTGGACCGCGGGCTGCATCGCAGTCACCGATCAGGAAATCGAAGAGATCTGGTCGATGGTCCCGACGGGCACTCCGGTGGTGATCTTCGCCTGACGAACCGGCGGCGCCGTCAGTGGCGCCGCCCTTCGGGTGTTATTGCCCGATGACCTGCACCCACCAGGTCTTGTTGCTGCTCGGCTCCTGATACCAGCCGAGGCCAAGACCCCGCGCCGAGGGATCCATGATCACCGCGCGGGTATCGGGGAACTTCAGCCAGCTTTCCAGCACCGACATGTCGGAATCCGTCCCCTCGGACAGGTTCTCGCCAACGATCTCGCCATGATAGCCGGCGCGGAACGCCCGCTCGCGCGGGCTCGTCAGATCCGATCCGAAATGCCAGGCGCGCTGCTGGACGTACATGTCGCGGGCTTGAGTCTCGGCCGCAGCGTTGAGCTCGCCGGAAAGCTGCACTGGCACAAGGCCGTCGCCGGCGCGCACCGCGTTGACGGCGTCGACGTGTCGCAGACGGATCTCGTCCGGGTTGCCGAGGCGGGTCACACCCGCCGAGTCCGCGCAGGCCGCGAGCAGGAGAAGGGCAAGAACAGCACTGAGCGGGCGAAGCATCGCGGGATCCGTCGGTTAGGGTGTCTGCCAGACGTGATAGAGGCTTTCAGTCTACCCTTCAAATCCTGCCGGGCGCTGCAAGACACTCCCAAGTGTGAGTTGCAGAAACGCGGACGACTGCGTCATAATCGCAACCAGAGTTGCAGTTGTGGAGACTCCTCCGATGAACCGAGATGAGGGCGACAAAGCGGCTCGCCTCGACCGGCGCGCGTTCGCGCGCCTCGCGGGCGGCAGCCTGATCGCCGCCGCGGGCCTTGCGCTCGGAGGCGCGGGCCTCGCCGCCGAGTCCGACGAGCCGCTGCACGACTTCGTGCCCGACAGCCAGGACCGGCAGACCATCATGCGCCGGATATCGGGCCTGCACACCGCGCGGTGGCAAGACCATTTCGACTCGATCGAGAACGACGCCATCCTCGTCAGCATCGACGACCGGGTGCTCCATTACTGGGGCGCTGACGGCTTCTACCGGATTTATCCGACGTCCGTGCCGCTCACCGATGAGATGACGCGGCGTGGCCGGACCTCGATCACCCTGAAGCGGCCCGACCCGGACTGGCGCCCCACGGAGGCAATGTTGCGGCGCCGGCCGGATCTGCCGACCTACGTGGCGCCCGGCCCCGACAACCCGCTCGGCATCCGGGCACTCAACCTGAGCTGGCCGGCGTACCGCATCCACGGCACGAACGACATCCGCAAGATCGGCCGTCAGTCTTCCTCCGGTTGTGTCGGCCTCTTCAACGAACACATCCTTGAGGTGTACGACCGGGCCAAGATCGGCACTCCAGTGCTGCTCGTTTGACCCGGTGCCGACCTCCTGTGGCGAGATCGATTCCCCGCATCTTGCCACGGGGCTAACTCTACCTATGCATGAATCACCCTTGCCGGATTCCCGCGCCTCGGCAGCGATCCTCGCGGATCCCCACCTGAAGGTGACCAACCGCGTCATCTTGCGTCTGCGAAGCTGCACCGCACAAGGACTGGTCCGGCAGCCGTCCCCGGTGCGCGCCGTTCCCGGGGACCGGAGCCGGAAATCCCCCCGCCATCCGCGTAGCTTGCAAGCCGGTGTTGCCAGAATGACAACACCTGTGCTTAACTCCGGAGGCCCGCTTTCACCGATTGAAAACGCGCCGGAAAGTTGGCTAGTGTTCAGGCATTAGCTTGTCCGCTCGCAGGTCCGGACGAGTTAGCAGTATCGCAGACCCGCACTCTGAGGAGGACAACAATGAAACTTATCGTTAGCACTGCGGTAGCTCTCCTGCTTGCCGGTCAGGCATTCGCCGGCAACCTCGTGTTCGAGGCGCCCGAGGAGCCGGTCGTGGTTGCTGAGCCGGCCCCGATGGGTGGTTCGAACGCCGCCTGGATCATCCCGGTCATCGGTCTTGCCGCGATTGCCTACGCGATCGCCAATGACGACGACGACGACGACACCACCGACTGATTCCTGCCTCCCGGAGCCGCGGGTGACCTGCGGCGCGTGACTCCAGGGCATCGCCGACCGGCGGTGCCCTTTCATTTTCGCGGCCTAGGCGAGTACCTCCGCGGCCCTTGCCCGACCAGGTCCAGCCGCCGCCCGCGAAGTCCCCGCAAGCGCCCGGACACCGGAGTGCCGCCGCGCCGCGGCGGCGACGCAGGGCTTCCCGATCAATAAGGACCGAAGTCAGAGCACGCCGCGCCGGAGCGTCAGGGCGTGTAGGGTTCGAGCACCTGCATGTCGATATGGCCCATCTTCGGCCCGATCCACTGCAGCGAGCGCCGCACCGCGCCGCTTGCCGGATCGACGAAGTGCAGGTTCTCGAAGCGTCCGTCCGGCCCGGCGCATGTCTCGGTGATTTCGAGACCGCTATAGCGGACCTGCAGGATCACCATCTCGCTTGCCGCACCGCGCTCGAAGGTGCAGCTGTACCGCTCGACGCGCCCCTGCGGCCCCGCCCCGGGCAGCTCGAACGTCCGATCCACCCGCGCCGGCCAGGCGCCCGGCGGCGTCGGCCGGACCAGCGGGTCGTTGCTGCTGCTCCAGCTGGACAGGAGATCGGTGCCAAGTCCGCGGGTGCCGGTCACCTCCGCCCCCTTGAGCGTCACCTGCTGCATGAGCGGCGACACGTAGGTCACAAACCCACGATTGTCAGCTGTCGCGTAGAGCACCGTGCCGCGCGGATCGCTCTCGAGCCGCGCAAGGATCGCCGCGACGTTCGCCCGCTCGATGTCACTGCGCGTGACCTGCCGCTGCGGCTTTGGCGCAGGTTCCGTGCGCCACATGCCGGCCAGCGCCCCCATGGCCTCGGAAAGGACCGGATCACGCTGGCTGCCGCAACCCGCAAGCAGACCAAGGAGAACGAGGGCGAACGAGCGACGCATCATTGCCAGAACGAGCCCCAGTTCTGTTTCAGGTGATCCTGATCCATGTCCCGTACGATCGGATAGAGCCGGTTCTCGACATCGAGCGTTGCGCCGCCGTTGCTTGCCAGCGACCGCAGCTCGCCCTCGATCGTCTGACGCGTCTCGAATGGAGTCGACCAGCGCAGCGGGATCGAGATGGTGAGCCCCTTGTCGAAGCTGCCCTCTCCGAACTCGTCCTCGGTCACATCGGTCTTCGTAACAAAAGCGCCAACCGACCAGCCGTTGGCAAAGCGCCGCGCCACCGACAGCGTCGCGCCCCAGTCGCCCGCGAGATAGCGCCCCGCGAAGAGCTGCGTCTCGATCCCCTGCCAGCCGGTATTCCAGTAGAACGACGCCCCGCCGGTCACCACGTCGTAGTCGTAGTGACCGAAGCCGAACGGGTTGTCGAAATCGCGCTGCTTCACCCAGTTGAGTTCAGCGCCGAGGCCCCAGTTCTGATCCACCGGCTTCCACAGCAACTCACCCGAGACGCCACCAAACTGCCGCTCGAGGAGACCCGCGGAAACGCGGCCATAGGTCTCGGGGTTCAGCTTGAAGAGATAGTCGCCGGTCAGCCGGACAAGCTTTGGCGACCATCCGGCATAATACCGCTGCGAGTCGCTCTGGACCGGCGACAGGTTCCCTGACGAGTCGCTGCCGGGATCGTCGAACACGCCGAGCAGCGGCTGGCGGATCAGCGAGGAGAACGAAAGCCCCGGGCTCACCCGCACCGAGCCGCGAAGCTGTGCGGTCAGCTGCGGCTTGAAGCCGTCGTTGCCGCCGAAGAGCTGGATCGTCGGGACCGGAAAGATCGCCCAGTCGTAGATCGGATAGACGTCGCGCTGCCACACCTGCCCGGTCAGCGCCGGCACGGCGCCGTCCATCTGAACCGTGTTCCAGCTGAGCGCACCAGCGTTGGGCTGCGCAGCAAGGCCCTCGAGATCGCTGCGCCGCACCGTCACCGTGGTGGTCGGCACGCCATTCTCCACGGGCGTGATGCGGAAGGTCTCGACCGAATACGGCAAGCCCACCGCCAGCACCCGCGCCGTGCGCCCGATGGCCTTCGGCGTGCGGTTCATGCGGCGGTTGATGATGAAGACATCGACGGCGTCGTCTTCAAACTTCATCGCGTCGAGCGTGATCCCGTCGGTCCTCAGGGCGTCGCCGAGCGCCTCGGTGAGCTTCGCGCGCGCCGCCGGATCGTTCACCCAGGCCGTGCTCATGTTGGCACCGGCCGGCCGCGGATTGACCGGCATCGGCCCCGAGCCCAGGTCCTGCGGCGTGATCGGCTTGTAGGGATTGCCCGTGACCACGACATTGAAGCCGACCGCGTCGCCGTACATCCAGTAGCCGCCAAGCGTGATCCCGCCCGTCAGCCGGTACTCGGCACCGAGGTTGAACGGCGTCTTGCGATCAAAACTCGCCGCCGGGCTTACCTGCTCGCGGCTGTAGGCATCCGACGACACCTCGGCCTTCAGCGTCAGCTTGTCGACCGGCGTGCGCCACTCGACACCACCAAAGAAGCCCATGTCCTCGCCATGGAACATCGCCTTGAACGTCGGCTTGCCGCCCCTGCCGTAGTTGTTTTCCCGGGTGCAGAAGCTGTCGGAAAGGGCGCAAAACGGGTTCTCGACGCCACCAGCGCTGCCGAGACGACCCCAGCCGACACCGGCGGTCACCTTGAGGTCGTCGTCGAGGAAGTTCTTCGTCGCCGCCAGATACTCCGACGAGTACACCCCGGTTCCGAGCAGATCGCGGAAGCCAAGGGTGAGCGACGGCAGATAATCGCCCTCGCGCATCAGCTGCAGCCGCAGGTCGAGACTTCGGTCAAAGAGATCGTAGGTGGGATCCTTCGGTCGGTCCCAGTTGTGGATCGTCGAATAGCGCAGCGACATCTCGACCCGGGGAAGGGCCTGAAAGCTGAAGTTGCGCCGTACGAAACCGCCAAACTGGCTGTAGCTCGCCGTCACCTGACCGTCGGGCTGCATCTCACCGCTCGGCATGTCGATGATGCCCGTCGAGCCGTAGAGGTTCATCGACGGGCGCGGCAGCGCCACTTCCCGGCCATCGGCATCGCGACCGACGGCATCCTGCGCCGGCGCCGACGATCCCGGCACCACCACCGCGGCCGCGGCCAAAGCCAGCACGGCCGCTCCCGCACGCAGGCGTCTCTCACTCATCCCACCAAACCTCAACGGCTCCCGCTAACGGGGGGAGCGCCTTATGGCGACTTTGCGGCAGTCTTGTCCGATGCTTGCGCGGAACGCCAGCCGGAAAGATTCGCTGGAAGCGATTTGGCGTTCGCTGTTGCCGCGAAGTCCCGCTCCGCCCTCAGCCACCCGCGGCAAGCACGGCGCGCAGCCCGGCGCGATAGTCAGGACAGGCGAGCGTCACCCCGAGCTCCTCACGGATCCGCCGGTTCGACACCCGCTTCGACTCGGCCCAGAAGCTCGCGGCCATGGGCGAGAGCCCGGCCGACTCGAACGGCACCTCCGGCGGGACCGGCAGTCCGAGGAGCCCGGCGCCGAACGCCACCACGTCGCCCGGCGGCGCCGGCTCATCGTCTGCCACGTTATAGGCCCGCCCGGGCGCTGGCCGCGCCAGCGAGGCCGCCAGCGTCGCGGCCAGGTCGCCCACGTGGATCCGGCTGAAGACCTGCCCCTCGCGCACCACCCGCTGCGCCGTCCCGGCCCGGAGCTTGTCGAGCACGCTCCGCCCGGGACCATAGATCCCCGCAAGGCGGAAGTGATGCACCGGCAGCCCCGTCGCCGCCCAGCCCGCTTCGGCCGCCACGCGCCGGCGGCCGCGCTCGCCCGCCGGGGCAAGCGCACCCGTCTCGTCAACCCAACCGCCGGCACGATCGCCATAGACCCCGGTCGTCGAAAGATACCCGACCCAGTCCGGGCGCGCCGCCAGCAGCGCCTCTCCGTGCCGCCGCAACACCGGATCGCCCTCGGCGTCCGGCGGCAGCGAGACAAGGAGCGCGCGGGCCGCCCCGATCGCCCGATCGACGGCGGCCGCATCAGCCCAGTCGACCGGCTCGACACCGGCTGCCCGCATGTCCTCCGCGCGCGCCTCGGACCGCGTGGTGCCGAGGACGTGCCAGTCCGCGAGCCTTGCGGCGAGCGCCGCCGCCGAGTAGCCATGGCCGAGCATCAGGATGAGGGGTCGGGTCATGCCCTCCTGCCTAACCGAACGCGCCGCCATATGCGACGCCTGATCGCCGCGGCGCTCTTCGCGACGACGCTGCCATGGCCGGCGGCGGCGGCGGTCACCAACACGGACGAATGCAAGGCAGCCCTCGCCGGCGACCCGGCGACGGCCCGTGAGGACGCCGCGGTCTGGGAGCGAAACGGCGGCGGCGTCCCAGCCCGGCTCTGTTCCGCGGCGGCGCTCGCGGCACTCGGCGCCCATGCCACCGCGGCGCAGATGCTGACCGGAATCGCCGAGAGCCCGAACCGCGCCATGTCGACCAGCCTGCGCGTGCGGGTGCTGGTGGATGCCGCCGACCAGTGGCTCGCCGCCGGCAAGCCAGGCATCGCGCGCGAGGCACTGGGACGCGCCGACAAGCTGACCCGGCCCGACGCCCGGCGCCTCGTTCTCACCGCCCGCGTCGCCGCCGCCGAGGCCGATTGGCCCGCCGCCGAGACCGCGCTGCGCGCAGCTCTCACAACTGCGCCGGACGACGCCGCCACCCACGCCCTCCTCGCGGCGGCACTGCGCAATCAGGGCGACGCGACCGCGGCCCTGCCGGAGGCGGATCGTGCGGCAGCCCTCGCCCCGGACCTCCCCGAAGCGCTGTTCGAGCAGGGCGCCGCCCGCGCCGAGACCGGAGACTCAAGGGGCGCGGCCAATGCGTGGCTCACGCTCATCGAAAAGCACCCGGACTCGAGCCTCGCCGGTCACGCCCGCCTCAACCTTCAGCGCCTGCCCTGAGCCGCGCCACGGCCCAGGCGCCGGCATCGGCGACAGTGGCATCCGCATCCGCCGCCAGCCGCTCGGCCACGGACAAATGGCCCATGTCGCCGGAATTGCCGATGGCATAGGCGACATTGCGCACGAAGCGGTTCCGCCCGATCCGCTTCACCGCCGACCCGGAGAAGAACGTCCGGAAGCCCGCATCATCGAGCCCGGCCAGCTCCGCCAGCCGCGGTGCATCGAGTTCCGGCCGCGCGGCAAGCTTCACCTCGCGCGCGGTGACGGCGAACTTGTTCCACGGACAGACCGCGAGACAATCGTCGCAGCCATAGATCCGGTTGCCGAGCTTGCCACGCAATGCCTCGTCCACCGGCCCGTCATGCTCGATCGTCAGGTAGCTGATGCAGCGCCGGGCATCGAGCTCATAGGGCGCCGGAAAGGCATCCGTGGGACAGGCATCGAGACACGCCCGGCAACTGCCGCACCGGCTCTCCCCCGGCGCATCGCGCGGCAGATCGAGCGTGGTGAAGACCGCGCCGAGAAAGAACCAGTTGCCAAGCTCCCGCCCGAGCAGGTTCGTGTGCTTGCCTTGCCAGCCGAGCCCGGCCGCCTCGGCCAGCGGCTTCTCCATGACCGGCGCTGTGTCGACGAAAACCTTGATCTCCGCGCCGGTCCCGGCCACCAGCCAGCGCCCGAGCCGCTTCAGCCGCGCCTTCACCACGTCGTGGTAGTCCCGCCCCCGGGCATAGACGCTGATCGCCCCGCGATCGGGCTGCCGCGTCACCGCGAGCGGATCGACCTCCGGCGTATAGGCCTCCGCCAGCATCACCACCGATCGCGCCGCGGGCCAGAGCGCCGCCGCCGACCCGCGCCACGCGGTGCGCTCGGCCATCCACGCCATCTGTCCGTGGCGCCCGGCCTCGAGAAACGCCGCAAGCCGCCCGGCCGTCTCGGGCACCGCGTCCGGCGCGCAGATCCCGCAGGCGGAGAACCCCTCCTCCAGCGCCCGCGCCTTCAGCGCTGCCGCCACGTCGGAGGGCCTAGCATCTGCCAATGTCCCCGAGGTCTTCATACGGCCTTGAAACCTGGAGAGCAGTCGTTTTCCGGCAACCGCCGGAAAACCAGTAAAGAAAACCCTGCGCGCACCTGCGCGCACCCTGTCGCGGCCAAGGCCGCGTCCCGCAGCCCCAGCCCGCGGAAGGGCTCAGAAATCGAGGTCCGCATAGTGCTGCGGCGGCGTGAAGCCCGGCACGAGGTCTGCGAGGATCGAGCGGAACGCCGGCCGCGACTTGATCTTGGCGTACCACTCATGCAGCCCGGAGTTGCGGCTCCAGTCCACGTCGCCAATGTAGTCCAGGCACGAGAGCTGCGCCGCGGCGGCAAAGTCCGCGATCGTCATCGTGTCCCCGGCCAGCCAGCGGCGATGATCCATCAGCCAGCCGATATAGTCGAGATGGTACTTGATGTTGCGAAGCCCGGCCTTGATCTTGCCGCTTTCGGGATACCCCGACTTCGAGAGCTTCTTGTTCACCCGCTCATAGAGCAGGTTCGCCGTCACCTCGTTGTGGAACTTGTCATCGAACCACGCGGTCAGCCGGCGCGCCTCGGCCCGGAGCGCGGGGTTGCGGGGCAGAAGCGGCGGCTCCGGTGTCGTCTCCTCGATGTACTCGAAGATCGCCTGGCTGTCGGCGAACACCAGACTGTCGATCTTCAGCACCGGCACCTGCCCGGCCGGGTTCATCCGCAGGAAGTCCATGCGTCGTTCCCACGGCTTCTCCTCGACCAGCTCCACCTCGATCTTCTTCTCGGCCAGCGCCAGGCGGACTTTGCGACAGAACGGCGACAATGGCTGGTGGTAGAGACGGCGCATGTTTCTCCGGCCTCACTTCTGGCTCGACAATTTCCTTCTTCGGACTTTCGCGGCGGCTTTTCAACCGCTGACGCCCGTAGGCGCCGGGTTGCCGCCGGGTTGCCATCGTCTCCTGTCCGCTTCGCAGCGTCTTGCCCACAGAGCGGGGAGCCCCTAGATGGGTTGCTGCATCTGCGAAATGGAGGACCGATGAGCAGCAAGCCGGCAATCGAAACCCGGTTCGAACGAGGGCTGTTCGCCGCCCGCTGGCTGATGGCGCCCATGTACCTCGGGCTCGTCGTCTCGCTCGGCATGCTGGCCGTCGTCTTCGTGCGCGAGCTCGCCTACTACGCGTCCCAGATCATGACGCTCACCAGCGAGGACACGATTCTCGTCGTCCTCACGCTCATCGACCTCACGCTCGCGGGCAACCTGCTGCTCATCGTCCTGTTCTCGGGCTACGAGAATTTCGTCTCGAAGCTCGACATCGACGACACGGCCGACCGGCCGTCGTGGATGGGCACCGTCGACTTCTCCGGCCTGAAGATGAAGCTCATCGCCTCGATCGTGGCGATCTCGGGTATTCACCTGCTGAAGCGCTTCATGGAGATCGGCGAGATCCACTCCGAAACGCCGTTCGATCCGAACCAGCTCTTCTGGCTCGTGGTCATCCACCTGACCTTCGTCATCTCCGGCGTACTGCTCGCGGTGATGGACTGGGTAACGAGCCGCACCGGCAAGCACTGACCGTCTCAGGATTGCGCCGCCTTCAGGAAGCAGGCGGCGCGGCCATCCGCGCGGATCGTCGCCGCGCCCCTCTCGATCTGGGCGCCACGCCGCGTGACGAACCGCGTGCCCGCGACCGGCGACCACTCGCGCGGGTTCGGCAGCACCGCCATCAGCCGGCTTGAGCGCTGCGGCCCGAGCTTTGCCGCGTCCATCTTCCAGTAGTGCCGTGCCGCCGCCTCGACGCCGAAGACGCCCTCGCCCATCTCGGCGACGTTCAGATAGACCTCCATGATCCGCCGCTTCGGCCAGAACACTTCAATGAGCACGGTGAACCCGGCCTCGAGCCCCTTTCTGAGCCAGGTGCGCCCCTGCCAGAGGAAGACGTTCTTCGCCACCTGCTGGCTGATCGTCGAGCCGCCTCTCAGGCGCTCGCCATCCTCGAAGGCCGAACGGATCCCGGCGAAATCGAGACCCCAGTGCTGGCAGAAGTTCGCGTCCTCCGCCGCCGCCGCCGCCAGCGGCAGATAGTCCGCCATCTCGTCGATCGACACCCACTCGCGCTCGATCCCGCCGAGCCGCAACCACTCGGCGGTCATGTGGATCCCCGGCGGCGGATTGACGAAGCGGAAGAGGATGACCAGCGCCACCGCGAGCCCGAGGGCGATCGCCAGCGCCTTCAGCACCGCCCGTCGAGCCCTTCGCCACCGCCTCTGCACACCCGCCACCGGCTCAGAGATCATGCAGGTCCGAGTACTTCGCTTCGAGATAGTCGAGCAACGCGCGTTCGTCCGGCGCGCGCCCCACCGCCTCGGCGATCAGCCGCGTCGGAGGCACCATCCGCCCGCGCCGATGGATCCGCTCGCCGAGCCAGGCGACCACCTCTCCGAGTTCACCCGCCGCGAGCCGGGCGTCGAGATCGGGAATATCGCGCTGGAGTGCCGCATGGATCTCGCCGGCATAGACATTGCCCAGCGTGTAGGTCGGGAAATAGCCGAAGAGGCCGGCCGACCAGTGCACGTCCTGCAGGACGCCGCGCCGCGCGTCCGGCACCGCCTGCCCGAAGTCCGCGAGGAAGCGCGCATTCCATGCCGCCTCGAGTTCGCGCACCGGGAGCGACCCGGCAATGAGCGCCCGCTCGAGATCGAAACGCATCAGGATGTGCAGGTTGTAATGCACCTCGTCCGCCTCGGTGCGGATGAATCCGGGCTGCACCGCGTTCACCAGCCGCCAGAGCGCGTCCGGGTCCGCCACCCCGGCACTGCCGAGGCCCGTCTGCATCTCGCGGAACAGGAAGTCGCAGAACGCCCGGCTGCGCCCGAGCTGGTTCTCGAAGAGCCGCGACTGGCTCTCGTGAACCGCCATCGAGGCGTGCATACCCGCGGGCAACATGGCCTGCGCCGGATTGAGCCCCTGCTCGTAGACCGCGTGACCCACCTCGTGGAGCGTGGAATAGAGGCAATCCTGCGGGTCCGACGGGTCGATGCGCGTGGTGATCCGCACGTCCCCGGCCGAGCCCGAGCACGACGGATGCACCGCGAGATCAAGCCGCCCCGCCTGCCAGTCGTAGCCGAACACACCGCCGAGCCGGCGCGCCAGCGCGAGCTGCGCCTCGGCCGGAAACTGCCCGGCAATCGCCGGGGCGGACGGCCGCTTCGCCGCGATCCGGCCCGCGAGATCGACGAGGCCGGGCCGGAGCCGCGCAAAGATCGCGTCGAGCTCCGCGGCGGTCGTCCCGGGCTCGAAACCGTCGAGAAGCGCGTCATAGCCGCTGATGCCGTCCTCAGCGAGGCATTCCGCCTCGGCACGCTTCAGCGCCACGATCCGCTCGAGGGTCGGCGCGAACGCCGCGAAGTCGCTCGCAGTCCGGGCCTTGACCCACACCTCCTGCCCGAGCGCCGACGCGCGGGCGAGATCGGCCGCGAGTGCCGGCGGCACCCTGACCGCGCGACGGTGGATGCGCCCCGCCTCCGCGACGTTGACGGCATCGGCCCCCTGCGCGGTCGCGGCGAAGGCCACGAGCTCGCCGAGCCGCGGGTCGCTGGCGAGGTCGTGGATCGCGGAGGCGACGGCGGCCGCGTGCTCGGCGCGCTGCGCCCCGCCCTTGGGCGGCATCTGGGTTTCCTGATCCCAGTTCAGCAGCCCCGCCACCTCCTCCAGCGCGCCTATCCGGCGCAGGCGCGCCGCGAGTTCTTCGTACGCGGCAATCGTATCCATCTTGCACAATACTCCCACGATCATCGACCTTCACTCTATCCCTGAAGCAGTTTCCGGCAATGCCCGGCTTGACCGAAGGCTCTGCAAAATGGACGAAGGAAAAAAAGCAGAGGAGCCCCGATGTCTGATCTTGCCGCCACCGACCGCACCATTGTTGCAGAGCCACTTGACGCTGCCGCGTTCGCCCCGTGGGGCGACGTGATTGATGCAACGGGGGACAGTTTCCCGATCAACGGCGGCATGTGCGACCGCTTCCACAACCAGGCCCGCATGGAGTTCACCGAAGGTGGCACGGCCGGCATCAGCGTCGGCTACGGCCGCCCGTATCCGCTGCCGCTGAATTTCAACCTCGTCGAGCGCCACCCGCTCGGCAGCCAGGCGTTCATGCCCCTGAGCGAGGATCCGTTCCTCGTGGTCGTGGCACCTGACGAGAATGGCCGCCCGGGTCGCCCGCGCGCCTTCATCACGAAGCCCGGTCAGGGCGTGAACTATATCCGCAACGTCTGGCACGGCGTGCTGACGCCGCTCGGCCGCCCCGGCGCCTTCACGATCGTCGATCGCGTGGGCGGCACCGGCAACAATCTCGAGGAATTCCGCTACGACGCGGAATGGACCATCGTCCCGATGAAGTGACGCGCGACGCCGCGTGACTGCGTTGGCGGGCTTCCGGTCAGACGGGCGCCCGCCAGCACTCTCACCCAAGGGAACGCCGCGACTATTCGACCGGCCGGGTCGCCACCATGGACGGCCGCTCGGCGAACTGCTCGAACCAGCGCGCGACGCCCGGCCGGCCCGCCCGCCAGTTCCGGCCCGCGTGACGGAAATCGAGATATCCGAGCGCGCAGCCGACAGCGATCTGCCCGGCGTCGATCCGACCGGCGAGATGCGCCAGCCAGCGATCCTCCAGCGCGTCGAGCGTCCGGGCGATCTTTGTCCACTGCCCCTCGACCCAGGCCGCGCTCTGCGCCGCCTCCTCGCGCAGCTTCCGCTCGTAGACCATGAGAACCGCCGCCTCGTTGATCCCGTCGCCGGCTGCCTCGAGCGTCAGCGTCTCCCAGACGCGCGGTCCGTCCGGATAGAGGCCGCCCCCGACGATCGAGTCGAGATAGCGGGTGATGACCCGGCTGTCGTAGATCGCCGGTCCGTCCGGGCGCTCCAGCGTCGGAACCTTGCCGAGGGGGTTCACCGCCACCGGCATCGTCCCGGGAGCCACCGGGTTGCCCGCCGCCGACACGAGCTTGACCTGCTCGAGCTGTCCGGTCTCGTGCAGCGTCACCATGACCTTGCGCACGAAGGGCGAGGTCGCGCTGTGATGGAGGCGCATCAGCCGACCCGCCGGAGCCGCACCCGTCCGAGCGCCGACGCGTCGATCTCGAGCGCCGGCCCGCCCGGTTTCAGGCGCAGCACCCGGCGCAGACGCCCGTGGCCATGCACGGCACGCTCATCCTCGGCTCGGTGGGCGTGGCCGCCCATACCTTCGGGAATCCCGTCGAGCACCGCCTGATGCTCGGCATCCTTCGGCTGGGTCGCCGCCCGCGAGGCGACGATCGCCACGGCCGCCACCGCGCCGAAACGAAGCGCGGTCCAGGCGAGGGGTGCAAGCGCGGCAGGAATCATCGGCAGAGATCTCCCCGGAAAGGCCCGACGGATGTCGAAACGCCTGACACATATAGTCCATTGCCCGGCCCAACAAAGCCAGCGGCAAAAATTTCGGCAACATCTGACGCGCCGCAGCGACCCCCTTGAAATCGGCCGCGAAAGTGCTTGATGATGTGGGTAAGCATCGGGAGTACACAATGGCCCACCTGACCCCCCTCCTCGGAATCGCTCTCGGGATCGCGATGACCGCCGGGCTGGCATGGGTCGCCGGCCGCAAGCCCACTCCGGTCCCCGTCCGAACCGACGACCGCAAGCGTCGCTGATACACCGACTTTCGCCCGGCGAATCGCGCTGATAGGCTTCGGGTGAACGCTGGCTCCCGTGGAACTTCTCCGGGACGCGAGCGTTCAACGACAGCGAAATCCGAAGTGCGTCCGATCCATCGGGCGCCCGGCCAACCAAGGAGCCTTTCATGATCCGCACTCTGGCGCTCGTGCTCGCCGCCGCCTTTTCGCTTGCTGCCTGCAACACCATGCAGGGCGCAGGCAAGGATATCTCCTCCGCCGGTGACGCGGTGACCGATACCGCGCACGACACTCAGCAGCAGATGTGAGCCCAGGGCCCAAGGGCTCCGCTACGGACTCGGAAGGCCCGGTCGGTTTCCCGACCGGGCCTTTTCCTGACTTCAGGCCAATGCTGGCTGCGGCGCGGCATAGCGCGCGAGGAAAGTCTTCACCGCTTCCTCGGCAAACTGGGTGATCTCGGCCGCGGACTCCGCGTCCGACATCAGGCGCGCGCCAAGCAGGGCGCGCAGAAAGCCGCCGGCCTTGCAGAGCGCGACGAACTGTTCGGCGGCAATGTCAGGGTCGTCGATGACAAGCTCACCCCGTTCCACGGCGCCCTTGAGGAAATCCGACAGCCGTGCGCGGGCCTGCGCCGGGCCGGCCTCGTAGAACGCCCGCCCGAGGTCGGGGAATCGGCCCGACTCGGCGATGCAGACGCGAAACATCTCCTGCGCCGACGGGGAATAGAGAAAACTCGCAAAGGTATGCGCCATCTGCCGGAGCGTCGCCTCGATCGGGCCGCCCGGGTTGCCGCCGCAGATCACCGCGCCCTGCTGGCTGCAGCGGCTCTGTACCACTGCCTCGAAGAGCCGCCGCTTGTCGGGGAAATAGCTGTACAGAGTGGCCTTTGACGCGCCGGCCGCACGGGCGATCTCATCGACGCTCGCCCCCTCGAAGCCGTGCTCCATGAACACCCTGTAAGCACCGTCGATGAGTTGCTGCCGCTTTGGTGTCAGCCGCCCTTCAGTCTCGCCCATCCGCATTCCCTCACGCCACGGAACACGTTCTGGCGCAAAGAAAACCGTAGCAATTGGTCTCGGACTGGGCAAGCGTCCGGAGCGGCGCGGCAAACCGCTCCCGGGCCAGCGTGACGTGCGAGCCCGGGTACGTACGACCGGGTCAGGTATTGTCGCGGTCGATCTTCTTCTTTGCGAGTTCTTCCAGGCTGAGCTTGCCGCAGTCCTCACCACGGATGCCGTGGATCCGCTCAAGCTGGGTACAGACCGGTGCGGCGCCTGTGCCCGAATACGGTGTCTGGTGCTGTTGGCTCGCCTGCTGGGCGAAGGCTGCGGAGGTGATCGAAAGGCCGAAAATCGCAGCCGCGGCGCTGGAGCGCAGGAGGAATGTCATTGGTAGCAGTCTCCCCATGATCTTCGAAGCACGAATCAAACTGAACCGTTCAGTTCTCCCAACTAACTATACCGAACGGTTCAGCCGTCAACCCCGATAGCGGCAACGCGCGGAATTGCTGTACCAGCCCGCATGGGTCAGCCCCCCGCCTTGCGAGACTGCCGGCCATGTGATTAACGAAACCGACTCGCTCGGGAGGGACGACCATGGACAAGTTCACGAAGCTCACCGGTGTCGCGGCGCCGCTGCCGCTTATCAACGTCGACACCGACATGATCATCCCCAAGCAGTTCCTGAAGACGATCCAGCGCTCCGGGCTCGGCAAGAACCTGTTCGACGAGATGCGCTACGATGCCGACGGCAACGAGAACCCGGACTTCGTCCTCAACAAGCCGGCGTATCGCAACGCCGAGATCCTCGTCTCCGGCGAGAACTTCGGCTGCGGCTCCAGCCGCGAGCACGCGCCGTGGGCGCTGCTCGACTTCGGCATCCGCTGTGTCGTGGCGCCGAGCTTCGCGGACATCTTCTACAACAACTGCTTCAAGAACGGCATCCTGCCCATCGCGCTGCCGCAGGAAGACGTGGACAAGCTGATGGACGACGCCGACCGCGGCTCGAACGCGGTCATCACCGTTGATCTCGAGAACCAGGTCATCACCGGGCCGGACGGTGGCTCGATCGCCTTCGAGGTCGATGCCTTCCGCAAGCACTGCCTGCTGAACGGTCTCGACGACATTGGCCTCACCATGGAGAAGGCCAGTGCGATCGACTCCTACGAGGCGAAGCAGGCGTCCAGCACGCCCTGGCTCAAGGCCGGCTGAACACCGCCGCCACCAGCGCTTCGAGCGCCCGGGCGTCTTCCGCATCAAAGGCGCCCGGCGTGTTGCTGTCCACATCCAGCACCGCCATGAGCGCGCCGGCTCCGTCGAACACCGGCACGACGATCTCGGAACGCGTGCTCGACGCACAGGCGATGTGGCCGGGAAACGCATCGACATCCGGCACCACCTGCGTGCGGCCCTCACGCGCCGCGGCGCCACAGACTCCGCGCTCGAACGGGATGACGAGGCAGCCATGCCCGCCCTGGTACGGGCCGATCTTCAGCATTCCCGGTGTCGTCACCCGGTAGAAGCCCACCCAGTCGAAATCCCCGAAGCCGTGGAAGAGCTCGCATGCGACCGTCGCCATCAGCGCGATCGCGTCGGTCTCGCCTTCCACCACAGCCTCGATCCGCTGCCCCACCTCGTGATAGTCGCGACTCATTTCAGAGCGCCTCGTCGCCGGTCTCGCCGGTGCGAATCCGCATGGCTTCGCCGACTTCCACCACGAAAAGCTTGCCGTCGCCGATCTTGCCGGTCCGCGCCGTCGTCGCGAGCACCTCAATCACCTCCGTGGCGATCGAATCCGGCACAACCATTTCAAGGCGCAGTTTCGGCACGAAGTTCACCTGAAACTCCCCGCCACGGTAGACTTCCGTGTGCCCGGACTGCCGTCCGAAGCCGCGCACCTCGTTGACCATCATCCCCTTCACTCCGACGGCCGAGAGCGCGGCGCGCACTTCGTCGAGCTTGAACGGCTTGATGACGGCAATGACGAGCTTCATGGCTGATCCTCCAGAACGCGCGAACGGGCCGGTAGCACCGACCCGTTCAACCTGACCGTAGCGAGACGCCCTGCACCAGTGGGACGCGCGGGACGTCGTTTCCGTCAGTACACGTAAGCCCGTTCGCCGTGCTCCGCCAGATCGAGGCCTTCGCGTTCGATCTCTGGCGTCACGCGCAGGCCGATCAGCACATCGACGAGCTTGTAGAGGATGAGCGACACGATGCCGCACCATGCGATGGTCACGCAGACCGCCTTCACCTGGACGAGGAGCTGCGCGCCCATGGTGACGCCGTCGGCATAGCCGACCCCGCCGAACGTGCTCGACGCCAGCACGCCGGTCAGGATCGCGCCGACAATGCCGCCGACGCCGTGCACGCCGAAGACGTCGAGGCTGTCGTCATAGCCGAGATGCTCCTTCACCACGTTGACGAAGAAGTAGCAGCAGGCCGAGGCGATGAGGCCGAGAGCGATCGCGCCCACCGGCCCGACGAAGCCCGCGGCCGGCGTGACAGCGACGAGACCCGCCACCGCGCCCGACGCCGCACCGAGCATCGAGGCCTTGCTGCGGAGCACCGCTTCCAGCACCGACCAGCCGACCACGGCGCCCGCCGTGGCAACGAAGGTGTTCATCATCGCGAGCGAGGCGAGCCCACCGGCCGAGAGCGCGGACCCCGCGTTGAAGCCGAACCAGCCCACCCACAGGATCGCAGTGCCGACCATGGTGAGCGTCATGGAATGCGGCGCCATGATCTCCTTCCGGTAGCCAATGCGCGGACCGATCACCAGCGCGCCCACCAGTGCGGCGATGCCGGCGTTGATGTGAACCACCGTGCCGCCGGCGAAGTCCATCGCGCCCCAGTTGAAATAGAGCCCGGCCGGATCCCACGCCATGTGGGCGATCGGGAAGTAGACGAGCGTCACCCAGAGGATCGTGAACAGCATCACCGCCGAGAACCTGATCCGCTCGGCGAAGGCGCCGACGATGAGCGCGGGCGTGATCGCCGCGAACGTCATCTGGAAGGCGGCGAACACCAGCTCCGGGATCGTGCCGGAGGCGGAGTCCGGCGTCACGCCGGACAGGAACACCTTGCCGAGACCGCCCCAGTATGGACTGTCCGACCCGCCGAAGCTCATGGAATAGCCGTAGAAGACGTAGAGGATCATCACCACCGAGGCGACGAGCGTGACCTGCATCAGCACCGAAAGCATGTTCTTGCTGCGGACGAGGCCACCGTAGAACAGCGCGAGCCCCGGGATCGTCATGAAGAGAACCAGCAGCGTCGAGGTCAGCATCCACGCAGTATCGCCGCTGTCGATCGCCGAGGCGACCTCGGTGACGACCTCGGGAGCCGCCGTGTCCTGCGCGAAGACCGGACCGGCGGCCAGAAGGGCAAGCGCCACCCAGGGCAGCTTGGGGAACATTCTCATGAAACCGATTCCTTGCATGTATCTCTTGGGTGGATTGCTCAGAGCGCCTCGTCCCCGGTCTCGCCGGTGCGGATCCTGAGGGCCTGCTCGACGGAGAGGACGAAGATCTTGCCGTCGCCGATCTTGCCGGTCCTGGCAGTGGTCCCGAGGGCGTCGACGACGTGGGCGGCCACCGAGTCCGGTACCACCAGCTCGATCTTCACCTTCGGCACGAAATTCACGACGTACTCCGCGCCGCGGTATATCTCGGTGTGGCCCGATTGCCGCCCGTAGCCCTTCACCTCCGAAACCATCAGGCCCTGCACCCCCAGAGCGGTCAGGGCTTCGCGGACTTCCTCGAGCTTGAACGGCTTGATAACGGCGATGATCAGTTTCATCCGGTCCCTCGTCCCCCGTTGCATCTTGCAGCGCAGCAGCGCCTTACCGATGCCAAGCAAGGTCCATGCCATAGACCGGCCGCGCAGGTATCCCGTGGTAAACACGGGACTAATCGCGAGAGTGGGAATCCAGGCGGACTGTTTCTGACTATTTTATGCGCACCAATCCCCGCCCGGTGACCAAGTGGCGCGCAAACAGGCAATTCACGCGCCCCGGCACCGCGGTCTGGTAATCTGGTCAGTTTCCGCGTAGGTTTCCGATCAAAATCAAAATCACGAGCAGAACCCGGGCATGTCGCAGCATCGCAAGAAGAAGGCCGCTCCGCGGCCCCGACTGGCGTCCCGCCTGTTCCGCGGCACGCTGCGCACCGCATGGTGGCTGGGCCTTCGGCTCGCCATCGTGGTTGCCGTGGTCCTCGCCGCCAGCACCGCCTGGTACGCCAGCAAGCTCCCGTCGCTCGACGAGCTGCTCGACCCCCGCGAGAGCGGTTCGGTCACCCTCGTCGACAATGGCGGTCAGACCTTCGCCTGGCGCGGTCAACAGTTCGGCATCGTCAACGCCGAAACCGTGTCGCCGCACCTGCTGAACGCCATCATCGCCACCGAGGATCGCCGCTTTTTTTGGCACTTCGGCGTCGATCTTCGTGGCACCGCACGCGCCGCGCTGACGAACTTCCGCGCCGGCGGCACGGTGCAGGGCGGCTCGTCGATCACCCAGCAGGTGGCGAAGCTCATCTTCTTCGACAACACGCGCACCCTTGAGCGCAAGATCAAGGAAATCCCGGCGGCCCTCGCGCTCGAATGGAAGTTCACCAAGCCCGAAATCCTGTCGATTTACCTCAATCGCGCCTATCTCGGCGCGGGCACCACCGGCTTCGAGGCAGCGACCGAGCGCTATTTCGGCAAACCGGCGTCGGAGGTCACCCCCGCCGAGGCGGCGATGCTCGCGGGCCTTCTGCGCGCGCCCTCGCGCTTCGCCCCGACCAACGACCTGAAGCTCGCCCAGTCCCGCGCCGGTCTCATCATCGGTCTGATGCAGGATCAGGGCTACCTCACCGCGGCGCAGGCCGAGCAGGCCCGGGCGCATCCGGCCGTGCTCTCCTCCGCGGCCGCGGCCCGGGCGGGCGGTTCCTTCGCCGACTGGATCATGTCGACCGGCCCCGACTTCCTCACCCGTCGCACGACCGAGGACATCGAGATCGCCACCACCTTCGACCCCGTGCTCCAGCGCGCTGCCGAGGACGGGCTGAAGGCGGTGTTCTCCGAGAAGCTCAAGGCCGGCTCCAAGGCTCAGGCGGCGATCGTCGTCATGTCGGCGGACGGCGCGGTGCGCGCCATGGTCGGCGGCCGCGAGCTCGGATCCGGTGAGGGCGAGTTCAACCGCGCCACCATGGCGAACCGGCAGATCGGCTCGCTCTTCAAGCCCTTCGTCTATGCCGCAGCACTTCAGACCGGCGCGAGCCCCTACGATCTGGTCGAGGACGCGCCGCTCACCATCTATGTCCCGGGCTCGGGCAACTGGTCGCCGCAGAACTACACGCGCAAGTATCTCGGCGACATCAACCTCGCCCAGGCAATGGCGAACTCGATCAACACCGCCACCATCCGGGTGCAGGAGGCGACGGGCCGCGCCCGGGTCCGTGCCATGGCCGAAGATTTCGGCATCCCCGGGCCACTGCCCGAGGGCCCGGCGCTCGCGCTCGGCGTCTCCGAGGCGTCACTCCTCGAAGTGACCGGCGCCTTCGCCGGATTCCTGAACGACGGGCAGAAGGTCACGCCCTACGGCCTGACCGAACTGCGTCGCAAGGCGGACGGCGGCGTCCTGATGAAGGCGGTGCCACAGCGCCCGGTGCGCGTCCTTGATGACCGCGTCGCGGGCGAACTCATCTGGATGCTGCGGCAGGTGGTCGAGTTCGGCAGCGGCGGGCGCGCGCAACTGCCCGATGGCCGCCCGATCGCCGGCAAGACCGGCACCACCCAGGCCGCCCGTGATGCCTGGTTCGTCGGCTTCAGCGCCGATTACGTCACCGGCGTCTGGATGGGCTACGACGACAACACGCCCCTGACCGGCGTCACCGGCGGCGGTCTGCCCGCGGAGATCTGGCGCGAGACGATGACCAGGGTCGAAGCGGGCCAGCCCATCCGCCCGCTGCCAGAGCGCATCCCGGAGCAGCGCGTTGCCCAGATCATCCCGGAGGTGCCGGTGGCGATCAGCAACGTCGAGAGCACGGTGCGCAACGTGGTGCAGAACGTCATTCAGGGCCTGTTCGGCAACAACTGAAAACGCGCCGGCCACGGGGGCCGGCGCGCCGGAAAGGTCGAAGCCAACAGGATCAGGCGCGGACGCGCGCCGCCTCCGCCGCCTCGCGGATCGCGCGGATGTTCCGCCCGTAGGCGGACGGGTCCGCGACACTGCCGCCCTTGAAGACCGCCGAGCCCGCCACGAGGCAGTTCGCGCCCGCCGCGGTGACGAGGGGCGCGGTCTCCGGCGTCACACCGCCGTCCACCTGAATGTGGATCGGGCGGTCACCGATCATCCGGCGCAGGATCTCGATCTTCGGCACGACCGCCGGAATGAACGACTGGCCTCCGAAGCCCGGATTGACCGACATGACGAGGATGAGGTCGATGCGGTCGAGCACGTACTCGATCGTCTCGGCGGGCGTGCCCGGGTTCAGCGCCACGCCGGCCTTGCAGCCGAGGGCGCGGATCGCCTGAAGGGTCCGGTCGATGTGCGGGCCAGCCTCCACGTGGGCGGTGATGTAGTCGGCACCCGCCTTGGCGAAATCCTCCAACAGCGGATCGACCGGGGCGATCATCAGATGGACGTCCATCACCGTGCGGATGTGCGGCCGGATGCACTTCGCGACCGGGGCACCGAAGGTGAGGTTCGGGACGAAGTGGCCGTCCATGACGTCCACGTGCACCCAGTCGGCGCCCTCCGCCTCCACCGCCCGGCACTCGGCGCCGAGTTCGGCGAAGTCGGCGGAGAGGATAGACGGCGCAATCAGCACCTTGCGGTCGAAATCG
The DNA here is from genome assembly GCF_014201905.1 of Amaricoccus macauensis. Classification (GTDB taxonomy): domain Bacteria; phylum Pseudomonadota; class Alphaproteobacteria; order Rhodobacterales; family Rhodobacteraceae; genus Amaricoccus; species Amaricoccus macauensis. The sequence continues at coordinate 1,133,716 of NZ_JACHFM010000001.1, forward strand.
GTGGTATCGAGGCTCATGCTCCCCTCCCGTCAATGCCGCCGCTGAAGACGCGGCTCGCCCGGATGTCGGGCGTGTCGATGGTGGAGAGAGCTTCCGCGTCGAGCGGGCTCTCTGCCGTGGCGAAGAGCCGGTTCGCCTGCCGGAGCCGCGCCCGGTCGAGGGCGTTGCGGATCGAACGGGCGTTGGCGAAGTGCGGCTGCCCGCGCCGAAGCTCGATATACTCGGCCATCGCCTGCCGAGCAGGCGGCGTCAAGCTGTAGTGCTGGTCCGTGAGCATCATCTCGGCGATCTTCAGCAGCTCATCGGAGCTGTAGTCCGGGAAGTCGATGTGGTGCGCGATGCGCGACCGGAAGCCCGGGTTCGACTCGAAGAAGCGGTCCATCCGGTCGGAATAGCCGGCGAGGATCACCACGAGGTCGTCGCGGTTGTTCTCCATGACCTGCAGCAGGATCTCGATGGCCTCCTGGCCGTAGTCGCGTTCGTTCTCCGGTCGATAGAGATAGTACGCCTCATCGATGAACAGCACACCGCCCATCGCCTTCTTCAGGATGTCGCGCGTCTTCGGCGCGGTGTGGCCGATGTACTGGCCGACGAGGTCGTCGCGGGTGACGGCGACGAGGTGGCCCTTCCTCACATAGCCGAGCCGGTGGAGCAGGTCGGCCATGCGGAGCGCGACCGTGGTCTTGCCGGTGCCGGGGTTGCCGGTGAAGCTCATGTGAAGCGTCGGGGACTCCTGGGCAATACCCATGGAACGGCGCGCCCGGTCAACGAGCAGGAGGGACGCGGTCTCGCGGATGCGGTTCTTGACCGGCGTGAGACCGATCAGCGACGCATCGAGCTCCTCAAGGATCGCCTTGACGCCCGAGGTCTCGAACTCGGCGCGCAGGTCGACGGTGGTCGGGCGGCTCTCGGTGTCGATCTTGGTGGCATCATCGGGCATGGGTGCCTCGCTTCGGAATGGGGTCAGGTACGGCGGATCGGCCGCGCAAAGTGGAAAAGAGCCTCAGCCGTCAAATTGGTTGCAACGGTGACGCAAGCTGGATTTGGCAGGTGACAAATCCAGCCGCGCACGCCCCTCCCGGGGGCGGGCGCGAGCGCCCGCCAGGGGCGCGCACGGCTGGATGGCATCCTCCCGCAGACATCTTCGCCCCTGCCGGCCTCCGCGCGTCCCGCGCTCCAGCCGGCGGCCCGGCCGAGGCAGTGCCTCGGCTTGTCGGGCCGGGACTCGCGCGCCAGGCGCGCTTCGGTCAGAGTCTGGAACGGAGAGCCTCATGGTCCGACATCCTTGCGGGTGGCCGGGCGGATACTGGTCCGCCCGGCCTCCGGCGTCAGGCGTAGCGCGAGCCTTCCGGCCGGTCGGTGGCGTAGGCGCGGATCGCGTAGGTCTGCTTCCGGCCAGCGCCTTCGGTCCGGGTGAGCTCGAAGCCCGGCTCCTCCGCCGGACGGTTGGCGATGAACGACAGCCGCACCGACTCCCAGCCCGGCGAGGAGTCGAACGCCATCACCCGGATGTACTCGTTGCCATGCGCCTTGCGGCACTCGTTCAACTCGTAGACGAGCGCGGCGGCATCCGGGTTGTCGAACATCGGATGGCCCCACATCTCCCAGTAGCAGTTCCGGGGGTGCGGATCGTCGGTGTATTCGAGGCTCACCGCCCAACCCTTGTCGATGCAGTACTGCACCTGCTCATGGATCTGCTGGTCAGTGAGGTCGGGCAGGAACGAGAAGGCTCCCTGGGTCACACGCATATCAATGGTCTCCCTTAGCTCACGGTCGCGGACGGAACGAAGTCCGGCGCGTCGGTGGAGGCATAGTCGAAGGTCACGTCCTTCCAGGTGTCGAGCGCCTGGCGCAGCGGCGTGCAGGTCCTGGCAGCCTCCGCGAGGATCGCCGGACCTTCGGCGAGGTAGTCGCGCCCGGCGTTGCGGGCGAAGATCATCGCTTCAAGCGCGACGCGGTTCGCGGTGGCGCCAGCGGCGATGCCCTGCGGGTGGCCGATCGTGCCGCCGCCGAACTGGAGCACGACGTCCTCGCCCAGGTGGTCGATGAGCTGGTGCATCTGGCCGGCGTGGATGCCGCCCGAGGCCACCGGCATGAGCTTGTTGAGGCTCGCCCAGTCCTGATCGAAGAAGATACCGTTCTCGAGCTTCATCGGCACCTTGTCCTCGCGGCAGGTGTCATAGAAGCCCCTGGTCGTCGCCGGATCACCCTCGAGCTTGCCGACGACGGTGCCGGCGTGGATGTGGTCGACGCCCGCGAGGCGCATCCACTTGGTGATGACACGGAAGCTGACGCCGTGGTTCCGCTGCCGGGTGTAGGTCGAGTGACCAGCGCGGTGGAGGTGCAGGATCATGTCGTTCCGGCGCGCCCACTTCGCCATGGACTGGATGGCGGTGTAGCCGATCACGAGGTCGATCATGACGATCGTCGATCCGAGCTCCTTGGCGAACTCGGCGCGCTCGTACATGTCTTCCATCGTCGCGGCGGTGACGTTGAGATAGGTCCCCTTCACCTCGCCGGTGGCGGCGGCCGCCTTGTTGACCGCTTCCATGCAGTAGAGGAACCGGTCCCGCCAGTGCATGAACGGCTGCGAGTTGATGTTCTCGTCATCCTTGGTGAAGTCGAGTCCACCCTTCAGCGCCTCATAGACCACGCGGCCGTAGTTCCGGCCCGAGAGGCCGAGCTTCGGCTTCACGGTGGCGCCGAGCAGCGGCCGGCCCCAGACCTGCAGACGCTCGCGCTCGACCACGATGCCGGTCGCCGGGCCCTGGAAGGTCTTCACGTAGGCGACCGGAAGCCGCATGTCCTCGAGCCGCAGCGCCTTCAGCGGCTTGAAGCCGAAGACGTTTCCGATGATCGAGGCCGTCAGGTTCGCAATGGAACCCGGCTCGAAGAGGTCGAGATCGTAGGCGATGTAGGCGAAGTACTGGCCCTCGGCGTTCGGCACCGGATCGACCCGGTAGGCCTTGGCGCGGTACTTCTCGCAAGCGGTCAGCCGGTCGGTCCAGACCACGGTCCAGGTCGCGGTCGAGCTCTCGCCCGCGACGGCGGCTGCCGCCTCGACCGGATCAACGCCATCCTGCGGCGTGATGCGGAAGAGCGCGATGATATCGGTGTCCTTCGGCTCGTAGTCGGGCTCCCAGTAGCCCATCTTGCGGTATTCCATGACACCGGCGCTGTAGCGTCCGCGCGGGGTCTCTTTGACGTCGGCTCCATCGGCCATCGGGCTTCTCCTTTGTTGGGTTCAGGCCGCGCGAGCGGCGGACGAGCGGGTGGTCAGGCTGCCGCTGGCATAGCGGCGGGCCATGTCGGCCATGGGAATGACGCGGATCCGCTGGGCATTGCCCGCGGTGCCGAACGCCTCGAAGCGCTCGGTGCAGACCTTGGTCATTGCCGTCATGGCGGGCTTGAGGAACTTCCGCGGGTCGAACTCGGACTTCGAGCCCTGCGCCACGCGGCGGAACTCGGCGGTGCTGGCGAGGCGGAGGTCGGTGTCGATGTTCACCTTGCGCACCCCGTGACGGATGCCACGGACGATCTCTTCCACCGGCACGCCGTAGGTCTCGCGCATCTCGCCGCCGGAGGCGTTGAAGACGGCCTGCCACTCCTCGGGGACCGAGGAAGAACCGTGCATCACGAGATGGGTGTCCGGCAGCTTCGCGTGCAGGCGCTCGATCAGGTCCATGGCGAGCACTTCGCCGTCCGGGCGCTTCGAGAACTTGTAGGCGCCATGGCTGGTGCCGATCGCCACGGCGAGCGCATCGACCTGGGTCTCGGCGACGAAGCGTGCCGCCTCGTCCGGGTCGGTGAGCAGCATGGCGCGATCGAGCGTACCCTCGAAGCCGTGGCCATCCTCGGCCTCGCCACCGCCGGTCTCAAGGCTGCCGAGGCAGCCAAGCTCGCCCTCGACCGAGGCGCCGACCATGTGGGCGAGACGCGACACCTCGCCGGTGATCCCGGCGTTGTAGGTATAGTCGGCCGGCGTCTTGCCGTCCGCCTCCAGCGAGCCGTCCATCATCACCGAGGTGAAGCCGTTCTGGATCGCAGACAGACAGGTCGCGACGGTGTCGCCGTGGTCCTGATGGATGCAGATCGGGATCTCGGGGTACATGACCTCGAGGGCTTCCATCATCTTCGCCAGCATGATGTCGCCGGCGTAGGAACGGGCACCACGGCTCGCCTGAAGGATGACGGGCGCGTCAGTGGCGCGGGCCGCCTCCAGAATGGCGAGGCCCTGTTCCATGTTGTTGATGTTGAAGGCGGGCACGCCGTAGCTGTGCTCGGCGGCGTCGTCGAGAAGCTGGCGCAGGGTTATGCGGGCCATGTCTTGAGCTCCCTCAGGCGATGAGCGAGCGGGCGGCGGCGGCCACGCGCTCAGGGGTGATTCCGAAGTGGCGGTAGAGGTCGGCAGCCGGCGCCGAGGCGCCGAAGCCGGTCATCCCGACGAAGATCGAGTGGTTGCCGAGAAGCGCGGCCCAGCCCTGCGAGACGGCAGCCTCGACGCCGATGCGCGGCGCGGTTCCGAGAACCTCCGCCCGGTAGGCGGGGGGCTGGCTCGCGAAACGCTCGAAGCAGGGCGCCGAAACCACGGCAGCGGCGATCCCGTCGGCAGCAAGCTGCACCGCGGCCTTGAGCGCGACCTCGACCTCCGACCCGGTGGCGATGATCGTGACGTCGCGGTTGCCCGGGTCGCAGAGCAGGTAGGCGCCGCGGGCGGTCAGGTTCTCCGTCACTGCCCGGTCGAGGGTGGGGAGGTTCTGCCGGCTGAGGCAGAGCACCGACGGCGTCCTCGGCTCGGCCAGCGCACATTCCCAGGCTTCCGCCGTCTCGATCGCGTCCGCCGGACGGAAGACGTTGAGGTTCGGCATGGCCCTGAGCGAGGCGATCGTCTCGACCGGCTGGTGGGTCGGGCCGTCCTCGCCGAGACCGATCGAGTCGTGGGTCATCACGTAGATCACCGGCTTGCCCATGAGCGCCGAGAGGCGGATCGCCGGGCGGCAGTAGTCGGCGAAGGCGAGGAACGTGCCGCCGTAGGGAACGAGCCCGCCGTGCAGCGCGATGCCGTTCATCGCCGCCGCCATGCCGTGCTCGCGGATGCCGTAGTGGATGTAGTCGCCGGAATAGTCGTCGGCGGTCACCGGGCGCATGGACTTGGCACGGGTGTTGTTCGAGCCGGTGAGATCGGCCGATCCGCCGGCGAGGTTCGGCAGTGCTGCGGCCAGCACCTCTATCGCCGCCTCGCTCGCCTTGCGCGTTGCCATCGATGGCCGGGTCTCGGCCAGCATCGTCTTGTGCGCGGCCATGCCGTCACCGAGATCGGGGGCAGAATGCGCAGCGTGGAACTCGGCATCGCGGCCGGAGGCGCCAATCCGGCCCTCCCAGGCGGCACGCGCCCGCGCCCCGCGCCCGGCCGCGGCGCCCCAGGCGGCGCGAATGTCGTCCGGCACCTCGAAGGGCTCGTGCGGCCAGTCGAGCGCCTCGCGCGCGGCCTTGATCTCGTCGGCACCGAGCGGCGCGCCGTGGACGTTGTGACTGCCGGCCTTGGTCGGCGCGCCCTGCCCGATGACCGTGCGGCAGGCGATGAGCGACGGGCGCGGATCAGCCCGCGCGGCGTCGATCGCGGCGGCAATCGCCTCCGGGTCGTGGCCGTCGATGGAGACGGTGTGCCAGCCGGAGGCGTTGAAGCGCGCCGGCTGATCGGTCGACGTGGAGAGCGACGTCGCGCCGTCGATGGTGATCTTGTTGTCGTCCCAGAGAACGATCATCCGCCCGAGCCGCAGGTGGCCCGCAAGGTCGATCGCCTCCTGGCTGATGCCTTCCATCAGGCAGCCGTCACCGGCGATCACGTAGGTCCAGTGATCGACCAGCGGGTCGCCGAAACGGGCGTTCAGCATCCGCTCGGCCAGCGCCATGCCGACGGCGGTGGCGATGCCCTGCCCGAGCGGGCCGGTCGTCGTCTCGATGCCGAGGGCGTGGCCGTACTCCGGATGACCGGCGGTGCGGGCCCCGAGCTGGCGGAAGCGGCGCAGTTCATCGGCCGGCATGTCGGAATAGCCGAGCAGGTGATGCAGCCCGTAGAGCAGCATGGAGCCGTGGCCGGCGGAGAGCACGAAGCGGTCCCGGTCGGGCCACTCGGGCGCGCCCGGATCGATGTTGAGGAAACGGGTGAAGAGCACCGTCGCCACGTCGGCCATGCCCATCGGCATGCCGGGGTGGCCGGAGTTCGCCGCCTCGACCGCATCCATGGCGAGGAAGCGCAACGCGTTCGCCATGCGGGTTTCGGTGACGGCGGGAGGAATGCGAGAGATCGTGTTCATCGACGTGCCTCCGGTCAGGCCCGCTTCGCCGCATCGGCGAGGCGGAGGATCAGGGGGGTGAGGATGAGCTGCATGGCGAGATCGAGCTTGCCGCCCGGGATCACGATGGAATTGGCCCGGCTCATCCAGCTGTTCTGGATCATCGAGGTCAGGTACGGGAAATCGATGCCCCGAGGGTTCTTGAAGCGGATCACCACGAGGCTCTCGTCGGCCGTGGGGATCCAGCGGGCGATGAACGGGTTCGAGGTGTCGACCACCGGCACGCGCTGGAAATTGATGTCGGTCTCGGTGAACTGCGGGCAGATGCAGTGCACGTAGGCGTGCATCCGGCGCAGGATCACGTCAGTCACCGCCTCGGTCGAGTAGCCGCGGCTCGCCCGGTCGCGATGGATCTTCTGCGCCCATTCGAGGTTGATGACCGGCACCACGCCGATCTTCAGGTCCGCGTACTCGGAGATCTTGATGTCGTCGGTCCGCACCGCGCCGTGGAGACCCTCGTAGAAGAGCAGGTCGGTGCCCTCGCCGAAGTCTTCCCAGTCCGTGAACTTGCCCGGCTCGACGCCGTAGCGCTCCGCCTCCTTGTCGTCGTGGACGTAGTGGCGGGTCTTGCCATGCCCGGTCTCGCCGTAGCTGCGAAACACCTCCTCCAGCGCCCCGAGCTCGTTCGCCTCGAGGCTGAAGTGGCTGAAGGTCATGTCTCCGGCGGCGAGCCGGCTCTCGAGTTCGGCCTTCATCTCCGCGCGATCGAAGCGGTGAAAGGCGTCGCCCTCGATCGAGACGGCCTTGATGCCTTCCCGGCGGAAGATCTGGTCGAAGGTGTGCTTGACCGTCGTGGTGCCAGCCCCGGAGGAGCCCGTCACCGAGATGATGGGATGCTTGCGGCTCATGAAACCGGTCCTTACGAGGCGCTGCGGGCGTCGAAGAGGCCGCGCTCACCAAAGAGCGGCGACCGGTCGAGCCTCGGCGTTGCGAGATAGGCCGCGACCTTCTTCACCAGATCCGCCGAGCCGAAGACGAACGGCACGCGGGCGTGAAGCGAGTCGGGCACGATGTCGAGGATCGCGCTCTCGCCGTCGGTGGCGAGCCCGCCCGCCTGCTCCATGAGCATCGCCATCGGCGCGCACTCGTAGACCAGCCGGAGGCGCCCCTTGCTGTAGGACGGCCGCGCATCGGCGGGGTAGAGGTAGATCCCGCCCCGACGCAGGATGCGGTGCGCCTCGACCACCAGCGCCGCGATCCAGCGCATGTTGAAGTCGACTTCCAGCGGCCCGGTGCTGCCGGCGATGCAGTCCTCGATGAAGCTGCGGATCGGCTGCGGCCAGTGGCGGGTGTTCGAGATGTTGATGGCGAACTCGTGGGCCTCGGTCGGAACCTGCACCCCGGCCTCGATCAGCTCGAACTCACCCGTCGTCGGCGACAGCAGGAAGGAGTCGACGCCGTTCCCGGTCGTGAGGACCAGCCCGGTCTGCGGGCCGTAGACCACATAGCCGGCCGCGAGCAGGCCACGGCCCGACGCGAGGAAAGTGCCGGGGCCGGTCAGGCCAGCGGCCCGGATCCCGAAGATCGTGCCGATCGAGACGTTGAGGTCGATGTTGCCCGAACCGTCGAGCGGGTCGATCGCCACCGCGAGCGGCGCGCCCTCGGTCATCGGCGTCGCGGTCTCGCGCTCCTCGGAGGCGAGCCAGCGTACCGGCGCCCGGGACAGCACGTCGGCGAAGATGTCGTCCGCGATGATGTCGAGCGCCTTCTGCCCGTCCCCGTCGGAATTGGTGCCTGCCGCCGCGCCCAGCGCGCCGCCGGCAGCGATCCGCTCCGCCACAAGCACCGATCCCTCGGCGATGGCGAGGAGAGTGGCGGCGAGCGAGGCGTCGCAGGAGCGCAGGTGATCCTTGAGCGTGACAGGCATGACGTTCCTCGGCGTAATTTTGTTGCGCTGAATGTGAGGGCCTGCCGCCGAAAATAAAATTGAAAAATCCCTTTGCTGCATTAAACAAAAGTATGGACCACATAGATGCCATCACCCTGAAGCAGCTCCGCGCCCTCGCCGCGATCGTGCGGAACGGCAGCTTGACCGCCGCCGCGGAAGAGCTTCACGTCACCCCTCCCGCCGTCTCGACTCAGCTCCGTACCCTCGAGTCGAACGTGGGCCGGCCGGTGCTGAACCGCGGCCCCGACGGCAAGGTTTCTCTCACCCCGACAGGGGAGGAACTCCTTGCCGCAGCGCACACAATTGAGACCCGGCTCGGCCTCTCGCGGGAACGTCTGCGGGCACTGGCCGAGGGGCGAAGTGGCCACGTATCGCTCGGAGTCGTGAGCACTGCCAAGTACTTCGCCCCCGGACTTGTCGCGCTCGCGCGCGACGAAATGCCGGAAGTTTCCATCGCGCTTCGCGTGGGCAACCGCGAAGAGACCATCGCGGCGATGATGTCCGGCGAGACCGATCTCGCGGTGATGGGCCGCCCGCCCGTGGCGCCGGATGTCGTCTCCGAGCCCATCGGGCCGAACCCGCACGTTCTCGTCGTGCCGCCCGGCCACCGGTTGCTGAGCGGCTCGGTGACCGCGGAACGGCTCGAAGCGGAAACCTTCCTGCTCCGCGAGCACGGCTCGGGCACGCGCATCCTGACCGAGCGCTTCTTGGACGAAAGTCTGGGGGGGAGACCCTTCGTTTCAATGGAGCTCGGCACCAACGAGACCATCAAGCAGGGGGTGATGGCCGGACTCGGGGTGGCGATCCTCTCCGCCAATACCATCTTCGGAGAGGTGACGACGGGGCGACTCGCCGTGGCGCGGGCTCCCGGACTGCCCATCGTGCGCCAGTGGTTCGTCGTCCATCTGGAGGGCCGCCCGGTGGTGCCGGCGGCCGCGACCCTCGCCCGGTTCATCGTCGAGAATCGCGCCCGGGTCCTCCCCGACGCCGCCGGATTGCTCGGCTGAGCGGCCCCGCCAGCCGACGACCTCGCCCGGTCCCGCGGGCCGGACAAAAAAAACCCTGCGGATCGGTCGATCCGCAGGGAGGAAGCGATGTCCCGAAGGTGCTCACAGGAACATCGGTCCGGACGAAGTCCGGGCACGGGAGTATGCCGCAAGTCGTATGCGACGGTTAGCCCCGGTCGATGAAGTTTCCGTAATCTGGCGGGCGATCGCCGAGCAGTCGTCCCGCTCGGGAAGAGGATCGCCGTTCGCTGGCGCGGATATCGGCCTTCTCGCTTGCAACCGGCGGCAACGCAAGATCTTCCTGTGACCCGCCATCCGATCCAGGGGCCGTTGCACCGTCCGGCTGCGGCTGTATAACAGCACGCGCAGCGACGGAGAGAGCCTTTTCGTGATCGAATTCGACGAGGCGGGGTTCAGCTACGGCGGGACCTCGGTGTTACGAAACGTGTCCCTCACGCTTGCCCCGGGGTCGTTCCATTTCCTGATCGGGCCATCAGGCGTGGGCAAGACCACGCTTCTCCGGCTTTGCTACATGGATCTCGTCCCGACCGAGGGCGCCGTGCGCTTCTTCGGGACCGAGATCGCGCCGTCCGACCGCAACGCCGTCGCGGCACTGCGCCGGGCGGTTGGCGTCGTGCATCAGGACTGCCAGTTCCTCGACCACATGTCGGTCTTCGAGAACATCGCCCTGCCGCTCCGGGTCAGCGGCATTCCGGCTGCCGAGCGGGCGGGCGACATCGAGGCGCTGCTCGAATGGGTCGATCTTGGCGACCGTGTCGACGCCCTGCCGCCGGAACTGTCGGGTGGCGAGCGGCAGCGGGCGGCACTCGCCCGCGCGGTGATCCTCAGCCCCGACGTCATCGTCGCAGACGAGCCGACCGGAAACGTTGACTGGGACATGGCGCAGCGCCTGCTGGCGCTCCTGGTGGAGCTGAACCGCATGGGCAAGACCGTGGTGATCGCCACCCACGACCTGAACCTGATCCGCGCCGCCAAGGGCCGGGTCGCGGCCCGCGTTCTGCGCCTCGCGAACGGACAGGTCCAGCCGGCGGGAGCCGACCTGTGATCGGCCGCCGCTTCCGGGCGATCGGCGGCTGGCTCGCCGACGCGGACGGCGCCGACCGCGTGGTACCGCGCGGCCTTCATGCCGGGCTTTCGGTGGGCTTTCTCTCGGCAATGATGGCGTTTCTCGCGGTGCTTGCCCTCGCCCTCGCCCTCGCCGCCGGCCGGCTGGCGCACTCCTGGGAAAGCGAGATCGCCGACACCGCGACTCTCCAGATCCTCGCCGGCGACGACGGCATCGAGGAACAGGCGCGTGCGGCGCTCAATGTGCTGCGCACGACGCCCGGCATCCAGTCGGTGCGAATGGTCGAACTCGCCGAGCAGGAGCGCCTGCTGGAGCCGTGGCTCGGGCCGGACATTCCGGTGGAGAGCCTGCCGCTGCCGCTCCTGATCGAGGTGCAGACCGACCGGGACATGCTGAACGTGCCGAGCCTCCGGCTCCGGCTCGAAGCCGAAGCGCCCGGCGCGGTCTATGACGACCACGCCGCCTGGCGTCAGCCCCTCGTGGTGACGGCCGAACGGCTCCGGATCTTCGCGATCGCCTGCCTTGCGCTCATGACGCTGGCGCTCGCCGTGGTGCTCGGCCTTGCCGCCACGGCCGCCACGGCCGCGAACGGAAATGCCATCCAGACGCTGCGGCTCGTGGGCGCCCGCGACGACTTCATCGTTCGCGCCTTCACCCGACGCTTCACCTTCGGCGCCGCCGCCGGCGCGGTGCTCGGCACCGCGGTCGGGGTGCTGCTGCTCGCCTTCCTGCCGCAGGCGAGCGAACAGGGCTTCTTCCTCGTGGGCATCGGCCTCACCGGCTGGGGCTGGGCCGCACCCGTCCTCGTACCGGTCACCGCCGCCGTCGTCGCCTGGGCCGCCACGCGGCGCGCGACGAAGGCGAGCCTCTGGCGCTGGAGCTGACCCGGATGCAGCTCGTCCGCTCCGCGATCTTCGAGGTTCTGATCTATCTGGTCATGGCGGTCATGGGCATCCTCGGGGCGCCCTTCGCCCTCTGGTCGGTCAATGGCGCCTATGCGGTCTGCCGGGCTTATGCCCGCGTCGTCTTCTTTCTCGCCCGGGTGATCTGCGGCCTGCGGGTCGAGGTCCGGGGCGAGGTGCCCACCGGCGAGGTGCTCGTCACCGCCAAGCACCAGTCGTTCCTCGACATCCTGATGATCTTCGAGGCGCTGCCGCGCGCGAAGTTCGTCATGAAGAAGGAGCTGAAGTGGACGCCCTTCATCGGGCTCTACGCGCTCCGCATCGGCTCGACGCCGGTCGCGCGCGGCCGCAAGGGCAAGGCGATGACCGAGATGGTCGCCCACGCGGGCCGCGCCACCGAGGCGCGCCAGCTCGTGATCTATCCGCAGGGAACCCGCGTCGCGCCGGGCGCGCGTCCGCCGTTCAAGGTGGGCGCCGGCGTTCTCTACGACCGGCTTGGCGGCGAATGCGTCCCCGTCGCCACCAACGCCGGGGTGTTCTGGGGCCGGCGCACGCTCCGAAAGCGGCCCGGGCTCGCGGTGGTCGAGTTCCTCACGCCGATCGAGCCGGGCCTGCCGATCACCGAGTTCATGGCCCGGATGGAGAACACGGTCGAGGATGCCTCCGACCGGCTGATGCGCGAGGCGGGCTTCGACCCCGGTCCGCGCGCCGAACGCACGCCCGCGGACTACGGCGAGCGCCGGCCGAGGTAGCCGCCGGCCGAGACCTGGGCCTTCGCCGTGGGCTTCGCCCCAGTCGCCACCCCGGTCGCCGCCCTCAGGCGACGAGCGACTTCTGCCCCATGTCGAGGAACTTCTTGCGGCGCGCCTTGCGCAGATCGTTGCGCTTCACCCCGTCGAGCTCGCCGAGAAGCTCGCCGATCGCCGTGCCGACGCGGGCGATCGCCTCGTTCTTGTCGCGCTGCGCACCGCCGCGCGGCTCGGGGATCACCCGGTCGATGATGCCGAGGTTCAGGAGATCCTGCGCGGTCAGGCGCAGCGCCTCGGCGGCCTCCCGCATCTTCTCGGCGTCCTTCCAGAGGATCGACGCGCACCCCTCGGGCGAGATCACCGAATAGATCGAATGCTCCAGCATGGCGATCCGGTCGGCGGTGGCAAAGGCCACCGCGCCGCCCGAGCCACCCTCACCGATGATGACGGCGACGACCGGCACGCCGACCTGCAGGCATTTCTCGGTGCAGCGCGCGATCGCCTCGGCCTGACCGCGCTCCTCGGCGCCCTTGCCCGGATAGGCACCGGGCGTGTCGACCAGCGCCACCACCGGCAGGCCGAACCGGTCGGCCAGATCCATCAGGCGGATCGCCTTGCGATAGCCCTCGGGGCGCGCCATGCCGAAGTTGCGGGCGATGCGCGAGCGGGTGTCGTTGCCCTTCTCGTGGCCGATCACCACCACCGAGCGGCCGTCGAGCCGGGCGAGGCCCCCCATGATGGCGTGATCGTCGGCGAAATTGCGATCACCGGCGAGCGGCGTCCACTCGCTGAACAGCGCCTCGATGTAGTCCTTGCAGTGCGGCCGGTCCGGGTGGCGCGCGACCAGCGTCTTCCGCCAAGGATCGAGGTTGCGATAGAGGTCATCCAGCAGACTGTCGGCCTTGCGATCCAGCGCGGCCGCTTCGTCGGCGACGTTCATCTCGGCGTTCTTGCGGGCGAGGGTCCGCAGATCCTCGGCCTTGCCCTCGATCTCGGCGAGGCCCTTTTCAAAGTCGAGATACGTCTGCATGTCCGCTCCGTCAGTTCGGGCCGTATATTGAGCGGCGAGGGAAGGATTGCAACCCGTGCGGGTGCGCGGGGGCCGGGCGGCGTGATCGACGGCAGACGCCTGAAATCACGACCATTCTCCGATCAGAACATATCGAGAAGCCGGCGGAGGTAGTCGAGTTCGACCTCCGGCCGCTGCATGTCGCCCGACCGGCGGCGGATTTCATCGAGAAGCTGGCGCGCCCGCCCGGCGCTGTCGGCCTCGGGCAGCATGTTCTGGCCGGTGCCGATACCGCCGCGCGAACCGATCGGCCGGCCGAGCGGATCGCGCCCGTTCTCGGCGCTCGACTCGCCCGCGCTCTGCCCCTGTTCGCCCTCGCCCTCCGACGGGTCGCGCCCGGCGCGGCGCATGTCGTCGCCCATCTGGCGCACGCCCTCATGCAGGTTGTCGATGGCGTCGGCCTGCCGGTCGAGCGCGCCGGCGATGTCACCGTCCCGGAGCCCGTCGCGCGCCTCGCCCATGCTGCGCTCGGCATCTTCCAGCGCCTGTCGCGTCGCATCGCTGCTGCCGCCCGGCAGGTTGCGCTGCAATTCCTCCATCAACCCACGCAAGGCCTCCTGCCGCTCGGCGAGGCTGCGCGACTCATCACCCCCCTGCCCCGGCTGGCCTTGACCCGGCTGGCCCTGTCCCTGCTGACCCGGGCGGTTCTGGCCGAACTGGCGCTGAAGCTGCTGGAAACTGTCGTCGGCGAGCCCCTGCTGCTCGCGCAGCGCGTCCGCGAGGCCCTGCATCGACTGCTGGCCCTCGCCCTCCTGACCGGGCTGACCCTGCCCCTGCCCCATCATCATCTGCATGTTGTCGAGCATCTGCTGGAGCATATCGAGAAGCTGCTGCGCCTCGGCCTTCCGGCCCTGATCGGACAGCTCCTGGATGCGGTCCATGAGCTGCTGGATCTGGTCCTGGGTCATGGTCTGGCCCGGCGGGGTCTGCGCCTGCTGCTGATCGCCACGCTCGATCGCGTCGCGGGCCATCTGCTGCATGTAGTCGCGGGTCGCCTCGCGGAGCTCGTCCATCAGCCGGGCGATCTCCTCGTCGCTGGCGCCGTCCTCCAACGCCTGTTCCAGCCGCTCCTTGGCCTTGGCGAGCCGCTCCTTCGCGTCGCCGAGCCGGCCGCCCTCGATCTCGACCGCAGCCTTCCACAGCGCCTCGGCCACCTCGTCGCGGACCTGCGCCACGCTGCCATCGGCGTCGGCGGCATTGAGGCGACGGATTGCGGTGCGCACCACGAGATAGGTCCGCGGGCTCTCGAAGATGCCCTCCGGCAGATAGGTCACGGCACGCAGCACCTGAACCACCCGCCGCGCATTCGTGCTCGACCACAGCAGATCCCGGCGCTGCTCCACGAGCGCGGCGGCCAGCGGATCATAGAACGCCCGCATGGGCAGGATGGTCTCCACGGCCGGGCTCTCGCCGGTCTGGCCGACGGCGTCCTCGGCAGTCAGCCGCACGGTGACCGGCATCCCGGCGAACGGGCTCTTCGAGAAGTCCTCGACCAGCGTCTCGGCAAGATCGGTGGTGCCGCCACTCATCGGCAGCGGCAGATCGGTCGCGAGCGGCGGCCGCGCGTCGGGCACCGCCGCCAGACCGTAGACCCGATCGACGCGCGACAGATCGAGGCTGATCTCCGCATGCGCCGCCGTCACGCCATGATCGTCCGAGGCAGCATAAGCGAGCCGCGTCTCGCCACCCGGCGCCCGCTCGAGCCCACCGCCGGTCAGCCGGATCGACGGCGCCGCGTCCGGCTCCATGGCAAAGGACCACTCGCCGAGCGGGCGACGGCCATCGCTCAGGCTGACGCTCCCGCTCTTCGTCACCTCGAATTCCGCCGACTGGATGCCCGGCGCGGCCTCGACCAGCGCGGCCGGGGAGGAGGACACACCCTCGGTCAGCCCGAAGCTTCCCCCTTCGCCATAGGCGCGGAGCGTGATGCGGGTGCCCTGCGGCACCGCGACCGGCGCCCCGCCAGCCACCTCCGAGAGGTAGAGCGTCGGGCGCCCGGTGTAGGTGGGCGGCTCGGCCCAGCCCTCGAAACTCGGACCGCTCGCCGCCACCGGGTCACCGGCGGAGCCGAGCGCCGCGACCACCGACTCGACCCGTCGGTCGGGCGCGAAGAACAGCGCGGCGATCACCGCGACGAGCGCCCCGAGCCGGAGCGCCCAGGGGTCGAAGCGGGAGAGCCGCAGGTCGGGAACGATCGGCCGGGCCCGGGCCGCGACGGCGCGCATCCGCGCGAGATGCGCGGCCCAGACCGATTGCGCGGCGGGGTCGTCAGCGCCCAGCGCCGGCACGTCGCGCAGGCTCGCGAGCGGGCGGCCGGGGAGCGTCGCGTCCAGCCGCTCGCGGGCGGCGGCGGCACTCGGCCAGCGGAACCTGCGGACTCCGAGTCCGAGAAGCCCGAGGAGCACCAGCCCGACGACACCGGCAACAACCGTCACCTGCCCCCGCGCCAGCACCTCGGCGAGACCGAACGCGAAGGCCGCCCATGCGAGCGCAAGGAGGGAGAAGAACGGCCAGAACGCCCGGGTGAACGATTCGAGCCCCAGTGACAGGCGGCTACGCCGGATCACCCGGGCCAGCGCGTCACCGCTCCGGTCCGTCTCCCGCTGCGCTTTCGGTTCGTTCGGGCCGTCTGCTGGCACGCCGTCTCCCTTACGGGATCTCAGGGATCCACGACGGAATGCTATCGCGCTTCAGCATTTCGTCAAAGCTCGGACGGGCGCGCACCACGTCGAATTGATCACCCCGCACCAGCACCTCGGGAACCAGCGGCCGGGAATTGTACTCCGAGGCCATGACCGCGCCGTAGGCCCCGGCAGAGCGGAACGCCACGAGATCGCCGGAATCGAGCACCGGCAGCGGGCGCTCGCGGGCGAAGGTGTCGCCGGTCTCGCAGACCGGGCCGACCACATCGACGGGCGGCAGCTCGTCCCCCGGGCTCGACTCGGCCACCGGCACGATGTCATGCCATGCGTCGTACATCGCCGGGCGCACCAGATCGTTCATCGCCGCGTCGACGATCAGGAAATCCCGCCCCTCGCCATTCTTGCGCCAGATGACCCGGGTGAGCAGGATCCCGGCGTTGCCGACGATGAGCCGCCCGGGCTCGATCTCGATCTCGCAGCCGAGCGGGCCGACCGTGCGGCGGATGACCTCGCCATAGTCGAACGGCAGCGGCGGCGCCTCGTTGGCGCGGCGGTACGGGATGCCGAGACCGCCGCCGAGATCGACGCGGACGATGTCATGGCCATCGGCCCGGAGCGCGGGCACGAGCTCCGCGACCCGGGTAAAGGCCGTCTCGAACGGCGCTAGCTCGGTGAGCTGGCTGCCGATGTGCACATCGACACCGACGACGGCGATGCCCGGCAGCGCCGCCGCCTCGGCATAGACCTCACGGGCGCGGGCGATCGGGATGCCGAACTTGTTCTCCGACTTGCCGGTCGCGATCTTCGCATGGGTCTTCGCATCCACATCCGGGTTCACCCGGAGCGCGATCGGCGCGCGCAGCCCGAGGCTCGACGCCACCTCCGAGAGGGCGAACAGCTCCGGCTCCGACTCGACGTTGAACTGGCGGATGCCGCCTTCGAGGGCGACGCGCATCTCCTCCCGCGTCTTGCCGACGCCCGAGAAGACGATGCGCTCGCCCGGCACGCCTGCGGCACGGGCGCGGCGGTACTCGCCCTCGCTCACCACGTCCATGCCGGCGCCGAGCGAGCCCATCAGCCGCAGGACGGCGAGGTTCGAGTTCGCCTTCACCGCATAGCAGATCAGATGGTCGAGACCGGCAAGCGCCTCCTCGAACACCCGGAAATGCCGGGTCAGGGTGGCGGTGGAATAGACATAGACCGGCGTGCCCACCGCCTCGGCGATGGTCGTCAGCGGCACGTCCTCGGCGTGGAGAATGCCGTCGCGGTAGGTGAAATGGTCCATTTGCGCCCTCGGGATCGCCGGTTCCCTATCGCGGCGCCGCCGTCGGGATCAAGGGGTGAGGGCGGTCGGCGCGAGGAAGCGACGGTCCGACATGCTCTCGATCAGTGCCTGAGTGCGGTGCACCGCGCCCATGACGGCGATCCGGCTCCGCAGGCCGCCCGTCCGCTCGATGGCACCGGCGGCGTCCATCACCTCGCGGTAGTCCATGATCCGATCCGGGGACACCACGAGAGGCGGCAGGCCACTCCGCGCGAGGACATAGCTCGCGAGCAGTGTGGAGGTCCGGCGGTTGCCCTCGATGAAGAGCTGCGGAGTTGAGACGATTTCGACAATGAGCCCGGCGGCGAAGGCGACGGGGCGCGCGGTGTGGTGGCGCTTCACCCACTCGTTCACCTCGTCGATCCCCTGGCCGGGGCGATCGTAGAACCAGGCGCGCGACGCCTCGACATGATCGGCAAAAGAAACGCGCCGCTCGGGCGTGACACCGCAGAGCACCCGGAGATTGAGCTCCAGCAAATGCGCGCTGCCACCGTAGACAAAGGGCTCGACCCGCTCGGCAAGCAACTCGTCGACATAGCGATACCCGTCGAGCACGCGGCGGCTGACGTCCTCCGCGGTCTCCGGGGTCGGGTCCAGGCCCGCGCGAAGCTTGGCTTCGCGCAGCACCGTGAGTTCCGCCTCGATGGCGTTAAGGTCGAGACGCGCCCAGGGCATTGGCCTCAGCTGAACTCGCCGGAGATGTAACGCTTGGTCAGATCCTGCTTCGGGTCGTGGAAGATCTGCTCGGTGTCGCCCGCCTCGCAGAGGAAGCCGGTGCGCCCGCCGCGGCTGATGTCCACCGAGAAGAAGGCGGTGGTGTCGGCGACGCGCATGGCCTGCTGCATGTTGTGGGTGACGATCGCCACCGTGTAGTCCTTCTTCAGGTCGAGCATCAGCTCCTCGATGATGCGCGTGGCGATCGGATCGAGGGCCGAGCAGGGCTCGTCCATCAGCAGCACGGTCGGCTCGGTGGCGATGGCGCGCGCGATGCAGAGACGCTGCTGCTGGCCACCGGAGAGCGCGAGGCCGTTCTCCTTGAGCTTGTCCTTCACCTCGTCCCAGAGGCCGGCCCGGCGCAGCGCGTACTCGACCCGCTGCTTGTAGTCGCCCTTGTAGCGGTTCAGCCGCAGGCCAAAGGCCACGTTCTCGAAGATCGACATCGAGAACGGGTTCGGCTGCTGGAAAACCATGCCGATGTGACGGCGGACCACCACGGGGTCGATGTTGCGCGCGTAGATGTCCTGACCGAGGAACTGGACCTGACCCTCGAGCCGGAAGCTCGGGATCAGATCGTTCATGCGGTTCAGCGAGCGCAGGACCGTCGACTTGCCGCAACCCGACGGGCCGATGAAGCCGGTGATCTTGTTCTTCTCGATGGCGATGTTCGTATCGCGCACCGCGAGGAACTTGCCGTAGTGGATCTCGCTGATACGGGCGTCGATCGCGGCGGCAGCAACGGTCTTCTGGGGCGCTACGTAGTCGGTGGCGGGGCGGGCGATGTCGAGGACAGACATGGTGGGGAGTCTCCGGGTTCCGGGTTACACGCGACGGGCGCTGATGAGCCGGCTGAGAACGTTGAAGGCGAGCACGATGAGCACGAGGACAAGGGAGGCGGCCCACGCGAGCTCGATCTGGTTCGGGAACGGCATTCCCGAGAAATTGTAGATCAGGATCGCGAGTGAGGCCGTGGGCTCGCCCAGGCTCGAGATCCAGTAATTCGAGAACAGTGCGGTAAAGAGCAGCGGCGCCGAGTTGCCGGCAGCACCGGCGACCGCCAGCATGACGCCGGTGAGGATCCCCGGTGTCGCCGTCGGCAGGACGACGCGAAGCATCGCCTGGGTTTCGGTGCAGCCCATGCCGAAGGCTGCGTCCTTCATCCGCTGCGGCACCATGCGGATCGACTGCTCGGACGTCAGCATGATCGTGGGCAGCATCAGCACCGCGAGCGCCACGCCACCGGCAAGCGCCGAGTAGGTGCCCATCCAGAGCACGAGCGACGCATAGACGAAGACACCCGCGAGGATCGACGGAAAGCCGGTCAGCACCTTGGCAATGAAGCGGGTGGCATCGGCGAGCTTGCTCTCCGGGGCGACGAAGCCGAGGAAGACGCCGCCGAGGATGCCGAAGGGCACGGAGATGAGCGTCGCCAGCGCGACGATGACCAGCGTGCCGACCACCGCATTGCCGAAGCCGCCACCCATCTCCAGCCCGGCGGGCGGCAACTGGGTGAACAGCGCGGTTCCGAGGCGCGCGCCGCCCCGGGTGATGAGCATGTAGAGCACCGAGACAAGCGGCACGGCGGCGCCAACCGCCACGACCCAGAGCAGCACGGTGAGGACGGTGTTCCGCAGCGCCCGGCGATCGCCGAGCGAGTGGCGCAGGTCCGGGGTGCCCGGAAGTTCTGTCATGACCGCAACCACATCAACCGACCTTCTGCTTCGAGGACATGGCCATGATGAGCGTGCCCACCACGTTCACCGCGAGAGAGATGACAAGGAGAACGATCGCCGCGTACATCAGCGCCTGCGTCTCGATCCCGCTGGCTTCGGGGAACTGCGAGGCGAGGAGCGAGGCGAGGGTATTCGCCGGCGAGAACAGCGACCACGAAATCTGGTTCGAGTTGCCGATCAGCATCGCGAGCGCCATCGTCTCGCCGAGCGCGCGGCCGAATCCGAGGACGAGGCTCGCGAAGATGCCCGAGGTCGCGGTCGGGATCATGACCTTGGTGATCGCCTCCCAGCGGGTCGTGCCCATGCCGAAGGCGGCTTCCTTGGTCTTGTAGGGAATGAGCGAGAAGGCGTCCTGGCTGATCGCGGCGACGGTGGGAAGCACCATGATCGCAAGCACGATCACCGCCGGCGCCATGGAGGGGCCGGAAAACGACGACGAGAACATCGGGAACCAGCCGAATGTCTCGTTGAGGAAGCCGGCGACCGGACGAAGCGCCGGGATCACCACATAGATGCCCCAGAGGCCGTAGACCACCGACGGGATCGCCGCCAGCATCTCGATCACCGTGCGGAACACCTGCGCGAGCCGCGCATCGAGAAAGTCCTGGGTCAGGAAGATCGCGACACCGACACCGAAGAAGGCGGCAATGACGAGCGCGAGCACCGAGCTGTAGAGCGTGCCCCAGATCTCTGCGAGAACGCCGAACTTCTCCTGACCGGGATCCCAGACCGCCGACGTCAGAAAGCCGAAACCGTACCGCTCGATCGCGGGCATCGCGCGAAAGCCGATCTCCCAGAGGATGTAGATCAGCAGCAGAACGACGAGCGCCCCGGCGGCATAGGCGCCGCCGCGGAACACACGATCCGCTATGATGTCACCCGTGGTCGGTGGTCGCGACGCCGACCGCCCACTGTCCTGCTTGAAATCAGTCGAACTCATACGCTCCAGCCCCCGGATGAAAACCGGCGCAGCCTCACGGCCGCACCGGCGATAGGTCAGACGTGGCTCTGGCTCAGGAGCCGGCGCCGATCTTCTCCGCAGCCGTCCGGACCTTCTCGATGACCGCTTCCGGCATCTCGATGTAGCCAAGGCTCTCGGCCATCGCCTGACCGTCGGTCAGGCCGTACTCCACCAGCTTCTTCATCGCGTCGGCCTTCACCGGATCGGCGACCGACTTCGGGAAGACCATCCAGGTGAAGGTCGCGATCGGGTAGGCATTCTCGCCGTCCGGATCGGTGATGAAGGCACGCATCTGGTCGTCGAACTGCGCGGAGGCAAGCGCGTTCGAGCCGCCCTCGCCGCCGGCCTTGATGAACTTGCCGGCCTTGTTCTCGAGATCGGCCATCGGAGTGCCGGTCAGCTTGGCATAGCCGTACTCGGTGTAGCCGATCGCGCCCGGGGTCTGCACCACGGTCGCGGTCACGCCGTCATTCTTCGGCGCCTTCACCAGCTTGTCGGTGCTCGGCCACTGGACGGAGTTGCCAAAGCCCGGGCCGTCCTTGAACGCGGCGTCGATCGCCGAGAGGTGGCCCGTGAAGTTGAACGTGGTGCCCGAGCTGTCCGAGCGCACGACGACGGTGATCGGCATGTCGGGCAGCGTGACGCCCGGGTTCGCCTCGGCGATCTTCGGGTCGTTCCAGTTGGTGATGTTCCCGAGGAAGATCTCCGGGTACACGTCGCGCGGCAGCTTCACTTCAGTGACGCCCGGCAGGTTATAGATGAGAACGATCTCACCGGCGGTCATCGGAAGCAGGACGACATTGCCTTCGGCCTTGGCGATATCCTCGTCCTTCATGGCCGAGTCGCTGGCGGCGAAGTCGACGACCTTGTTCAGGTAGTCCTGGATGCCGGCACCCGAACCCTTGGACTGGTAATCGACGGTGATACCGTCGGACTTCGAGGAGAAGTCCTTGAACCAGGCCGAATAGATCGGGAACGGGAAGCTCGCTCCGGAACCCGTGAGACGGGTGTCAGACTGTGCGAGCGCCGGGAAGGCGACGGCGGTGATGGCGGCTGCGAAAGCGGCGCTGACGATGTTAAGACGCATTGGGGCAGTCCCCTCAGTTACTTGCTCGTCGCCGCTTTAACGATTCCATGTGACGCCAACATGACAAGCCGTCACAAAACCCCGGCCGGGAAACGGCCATGCGCCAGACGCATAGCTGAGGACGGTCGAGGCTTCCGTGCAAGGGTGTTCGTGGGGGCGTCAGACGGCGCTTCCGGGTGCACAGGGCGCCCTCAGACGGCGCGCTCAGACGGCGCCCTGCGCCGCGAGACTCGCGCGCGAGTCTTCCACGTCCCGGCCGATCTGCTCCACCAGCGCGTCGATGCTGTCGTAGCGCACTTCCGGCCGCAGGTACTCGACGAGACCGACCGAGACCTCCTCGCCGTAAAGATCGCCCGAGAAGTCCATGAGATAGACCTCAAGATTCGGCTTCTCGCCGTCGAACGTCGGCCTTATCCCGATGGACGCGGCCCCGGGGTAGCGCCCGCTGTGCGGGCCGGTCAGCACGTCCACCGTCGCGGCATAGACCCCGAAGCGCGGCAGGTGCAGCCCGTCGAGGGAGAGGTTGATCGTCGGAAACCCGAGCTGGCGGCCGAGCTTCTTGCCATGCTCCACGGGCCCCTGAATGCGGTGCCAGTGACCGAGGATGCGCGCGGCGCGGCCCGGCTCGCCGGCGGTCAGCGCCGCGCGAATCGCCGTGGAGGAGAAATCCCCCGTCTGATCGCAGACGAGCGGCGCCACGGAGACGCCAAAGCCCGCCGCCGTGCCGAGGGCCTTCAGCGTGTCGCTGTCGCCGCTCCGGGCGCGCCCGAACCGGAAATCGGCGCCAACCGCCACGTAGCGGACGCCCATCCCGTCGACGAGCACGTTCTGGACGAAGTCCAGCGGCTCGAGACTGGCGAGAGCCTGATCAAAGCTGAGTTCATAGAGGACTTCCACGCCGAGCTTCGCCATGCGGCTGGCGCGCGCCTCGGCGGTGGTGAGCCGAAAGGGCGGCGCTCCAGGGGCGAAGAAGGCGCGCGGGTGCGGCTCGAACGTGACGACACCGAACGGGACGCCAAGCTCGCCCGCGGCAGCGTGGGCGAGCGCCAGAACCGACTGGTGTCCGAGATGGACACCGTCGAAGTTCCCCATGGCAACGGCAGCGCCGCGGTCCGATGCAGGCAGCCCACGATAGTCTCGGATCAGCTTCATCGGCTCCCTTGCGGGGCCGCGGACCCGCCCCGTCGCGTCAGTCGAACTTCCGGCTCGGCGCCAACACCAGCGCCTCGCCGTCGAGGACCACCGTATCGCCCACCCGGCAGGCGCAATCAAGCGTCACCCGGCGGCGGGAATGGTCGATCTCCCGGACCGTCACGATGGCCTCCACGCGGTCACCGGGGCGGACCGGCGCGCGGAAGCGCAGGCTCTGCTTCAGGTAGACCGTTCCGTGCCCCGGCAGTTGCTCGCCGATGACGGCGGAGATGAGGGCGGCGGTCAGCATGCCGTGGGCAATGCGGCCCTCGAAGATCGTGTCACGGGCATAGTCGTCATCGAGATGCACGGGATTGTGGTCGGTCGAGAGCTCGGCGAAAAGCGAGATCTCCCGGTCGCCGATGGTCTTGGCCACCGACCGCGTCATCCCGATCTCGATCTCCTCGATGCAGATCGTACCGACCGGCAGATTGTGCTCGCGCATATCCAGCATCGCGCCCTCGCTTGTCACGTTGTGCAGCGCACCATAACCCAGAATCGGGGATGGCGCAACATGCTCGCGCAAGAATGCCACGAAATGACGAGACTGGCCGTAACGATATTACCCGGCGATCACGGCCGTGCCGGTTCCGGTGCCGTCGCGCCGGCCCGGAGCACGTTCAGGAAACCCTCCACCTCGGCCTCGGTCGTCGACCAGTTGCAGACGAGACGGGCGGACAACGGCTCGTCATCCGGCCCCTCGAGGGTCTGGTGCCCGGGCCAGAGATAATACTGTGCGCCCGCGGCCCGCGCGGCGCGATGTCCGGCGCGCGGCCACGCGGCAAAGACGGCGTTCGCTTCGGTCGGATGCACGAGCTTTGCCCCCGGAAGGCTCGCAATGCCCTCGGAAAGCTGGCGCGCGCGCGCATTGGCCTGCCCGGCCAGCGTGCGCCAGAGACCATCACAGAGGTAGCTCTCCATCTGCGCCGAAAGGAAGCGGTGCTTCGAGAACAGATGCCCGCCCCGCTTGCGGCGCAATTCGAACTCCCACGCCCTCGCCGGATCGAACAGGACGACCGCCTCGACCCCCATGCATCCGTTCTTGGTGCCGCCAAGGCTCAGCACGTCGACCCCGGCGCGCCACGTGAGCTCAGCGGAGGTGCAGCCGAGGAACGCCAGCGCATTGGCAAAGCGCGAACCGTCCATGTGCACCGGCAGGTGATACTCCCGCGCGATCGCCGAGAGCCGCGCCACGTCCTCCGGCGAATAGACCGTGCCGGCTTCCGTGGCGTTGGTGAGGCTCACCGCCCCGCGCTGCACGTTGTGCACCCCCGCCCGCGCCGTGAACGCCAGTGCGTCCCGCAGCCCGTCGGGCGCGATCCGCCCGTTCGCCCCGTCGATGAGCGTCAGCTTCGCGCCACCGGTGTAGAACTCCGGCGCGCCGCACTCGTCCTCCTCCACGTGGGAGGTGCGGTGACAATAGATCGTCGCCCACGGCGGGCAGAGGCACGCGAGCGCCAGCGCGTTCGCCGCCGTGCCGGTCGGGACGAGATAGACCGCCGCCTCCGGCGCCTCGAAGACCTCGCGCACCCGCTCGGTCACCCGCGCCATCGCCGCATCGGCGCCATAGGACATGGCATGGCCCTGATTGGCCCGGAGCACCGCCGCCATCACCTCGGGTGCGGCCGGGCTCGTGTTGTCGGAAGCGAACCACATCAGACGTCCTCCTCGATCACGTGGTCCGGCCAGTCGTCTTCGTTGACTGAATACTCGGCCACCATCCGTCCCTTGAACGAAACCCCGGCCCGATGAACGCTCTCGGGGTCACCCGAGATGAGCGGGTGCCACGGCTCAAGATCGTGGCCTTCATGGACCAGCCGGTACGCACAGCTTCGCGGCATCCACGTGAGCACCTCCTCGAGGTTCTCCTGCCCGAGCGTCACGCACCCGGCCACAAGCTGCCGCCGCAGCGCATAGTTGCCGCATCGGCAGGTGTCGAGATCGAGCAGCCGGCAGGCGACGTTGGTATAGACCACGTCGCCGGTCTCATCGTCTTCCAGCTTGACGACGCAGCACTTGGCACAACCGTCGCAAAGCGCCTCCCACTCCGCGCGCGTGAGATCCTCCAGCGGATAGCGCCGCCAGAACTCCGCCCGAAGGCCCTTCCCCGCCAACCCGCTCAAGGCGCCCCCGTCGCAATGCTGAGACAAGGATCGTCCCGCGGCACGGCCGGCGAGACGAGCACCGCGTCGAAATCCCGGGCATCGTCCGGTTCTTCCTCGGCCTGCCCGAGCGCGAAGACGTCGATATGCGGCGCCGCGACGTCGATCAGCGACGGCACCCCGCGGCTGCGGCTGGCATGCCCGGTGCCCGAGATCACCACGACCTGCCCGTCGCCGGTCCTGGTCCGTGCCCAGAGCGCCGCATCGGCGATTTCCGCGTCCCGCAGGCGCTGGGCCTCCACCATGCCGGGCAACATCTCCTGTGGCAGCTTGTCGCAGTGCGCCGCCGCCTGCTCCGCCACGCGGCGGTCCTGTTCCTTGGCCGGCAGCGGCTGGTCCAGTCCATAGGTACTGGCGTCCGGCCCGAAGACACCGGCGGCGCCCTCGACCATCGCCCGCCTCACCTCGGCCCGCGGCTGCTCGGCGCCGAAAATCCGGGCCTCCGGCGCCGCATCGAGGATCGCACTGTAGTACGCAAAATCGGGCCAGCCGCTTTCGTCCCAGTCCAGCGCCTCGGCAATCGCATCCGCGTCCGCGCCCTGTTCGCGCAGTTCGTTCACCCGGCCCTCGGCCTCCTGCGGGATCATCTCGAACACGATGGCCGCAGGCCGAAGGGCCGCGACGATGGCGGCCTGATTCGCGTGATGGCCCGGATTGTCATGGACCTCGCCGAGAATCACCACGTCAGCCTTCTTCGCCGCGGCGATCACGCCCTCGACGCCCGTTGCCTGCACGCCGCCCGGCAGCAGCAGGGCGCACGCCAGCGCTGCATTCCGAACCCGACGCAATCGAGCAACTCCGCGACCTACTGACCGGCGGCACTATGACACGCACCGCCGGGAGGGTCACCCCTTTCCGGTCAGGCGGTTGTCAACAACTCCGCCGCCGAACCCGTCGTCGTCTCAAGCCGCTTGCGCAACTTGTTCAGCGCCTGCGCCTCGAGCTGCCGGATCCGCTCCTTGGAGAGCCCGAGCTCCTGCCCGAGGCTTTCGAGGGTGCGCGGCTCGTCGCGCAGCTTGCGCTCCACGATGATCATCCGCTCGCGGGCATTGAGCGAGGCAAGCGCCTCGGCGAGCCACCCGCGGACCCGGGCGAGATCGGCATTGCGCGTCACCGTCTCGGCCGCCTGCGGCGCGTCATCCTCCAGCGTCTCGAGCCACTCGCGGCCCTCTTCGCCTGCCTGCTGCGCGTTGAGCGAGAAATCCGCCCCGGCGAGGCGCGCGTCCATCATCTCCACGTCACGCAGCGGAACGCCCACCTCTTCGGCGATCTTCTCGCGCAGCTGCTGGCCGTCGAGCACCTCGCCGTTGGCACCGGCTTCGCGCTCCAGCCTGGCACGCACCCGGCGCAGATTGAAGAACAGCGCCTTCTGCGACGAGGTCGAGCCGGTGCGCACCATCGACCAGTTGCGCATCACGTAGTCCTGGATCGACGCCTTGATCCACCACACCGCATAGGTCGAGAACCGCACGCCGCGGTCGGGATCGAACTTTTCCGCCGCCTTCATCAGGCCGACACCGGCCTCCTGAATCAGATCCGGCATCGGCGCACCGTACCGGCGGTAGCGGGATGCCATCGAGATCGCGAGACGCATGTAGGCGTTCACCAGCCGGTGCAACGCCTTTTCGTCCCGCTGGTCCCGCCAGGCGCGGGCCAGTGCCAGCTCGGTATCGACGTCGAGCATCTCCGCGCCCATCGCGCGCCGCGCAACCGTCCGAAGTCCGGGATCCTGGAATGCCATCTCGTGCCCTCCTCCGGCTCGTGAAGCCCGGCCCCCCTGGCCGCGCCCTGTACAGGCCTGTCGATTCAGGCTTGTCTGAAAGCTGATACGCGTCGACTGAACCGTTGGATCACCCCAGAGTTCCATCCGGCCCACGATTTCCTCCCGCCTGCCGCCGGCCGCGGATCGTTCCCGCGGCGCAACTGCCCGGAAAAGGGCCGACTTCAGGCGCGAGACACCGTGACAATCCAGCACGCTTGCGCTGTGGCACGATGACGTGAACTGTGGCATCGTTCATCCAGAGGCTCCCCCCAATGTACACTCTCGCGATCGCCGACCGTGCCTATTCCAGCTGGTCCCTCCGGGGCTGGCTCCTTGTTGTCCGGTTCGGATTGACGGCCACGGTGGAATCCGGGCGCCTATATACCTCTGGACTGAGTGATCTTCTGGAGCACTACGCCCCGGCGACGACGGTTCCGGCGCTGCGGATCGCCGGGGATGGCCCGGAGCGGGTGGTCTGGGACAGCCTCGCCATTGCCGAGACTCTGGCCGAACTGCACCCCGAGGCGGGGCACTGGCCCGCGGAGCCGGTGGCGCGCGGCCTCGCGCGGTCGCTGGCCGCCGAAATGCACGCGGGCTTCCAGAGCCTGCGCACCGCCTGCCCGATGAACCTGCGCCGCGCCTACGTGGGATTCGACCCCTCGCCCGAGGTGCTGAGGGACCTCAAGCGCATCGAGCTGCTGTGGCGGGTGGCCCGGGAGGCCGCACCGAACGACGGACCGTGGCTCTTCGGCGACTACTGCGCCGCCGACGCATTCTTCGCGCCGGTTGCCGCGCGCATCGCCACCTACGACCTGCCAGTCAGCGCCGAGAACGCGACTTACGTGCTGGCCCATCTCGGGGATCGCTGCTTCCTCGACTGGCGCGCCGCCGCGCTCGCCGATCCGGTCGAGCTGGAACGCTACGACCTCGCGCTTCCCGAACTGCCGTGGCCCGGGCCTCTGGTCTGAGCGGTTAACCCTTCCGCAACGCTGGCCCGCCACCGTCTGCCCGTCGCAACGCGGGCAAGGTGAGGGGCATGGTGGCGCGCGCCTACACGGTGGCTTTTCAGGGCGTCGAGGCTCGCCTCGTCGAGGTGCAGTGCGCGATCACCGCCGGCCTGCCGGCCTTCAACCTCGTGGGGCTGCCGGACAAGGCGGTCTCGGAGGCGAAGGAGCGGGTGCGCGCCGCGATGACCGCCATGGGCCTCGCGCTGCCGGCGAAGCGGATCACCGTCAACCTCTCGCCCGCCGACCTGCCGAAGGAGGGCTCGCACTTCGACCTGCCGATCGCGCTGGCGCTGCTCGCGGCGATGGAGGTGCTGCCGAGCGACGAAGTGGCGGCGCAGGTGGCGCTTGGCGAGCTCTCGCTCGACGGCTCGCTCGTGCCGGTGATCGGCGCGCTGCCCGCGGCGCTCGCAGCGGCGGAGGCCGACTGCGGCCTCATCTGTCCGGCGGCCTGCGGCGCCGAGGCGGCGTGGGTCGGCGCCGTGCAGGTCATCGCCCCGAAAACGCTCCTCGCCCTCGTCAACCATTTCACCGGCCGCGGCGCCCTCGCCCCGGCCGAACCCGGCACCGTGCCCGATACCGCCCCGCGCAAGGACTTCGCCGAGGTGAAGGGTCAGGAGAGGGCCAAGCGCGCGCTCGAGATCGCCGCCGCCGGGCGGCATCACCTGCTGATGGTCGGGCCGCCCGGCTCCGGCAAGTCGATGCTCGCCGCGCGCCTGCCCGGCATCCTGCCGCCGCTCGAACCCTCGGAGGCGCTGGAGACCTCGATGATCCACTCCCTCGCCGGCCTGCTGGACGAAGGCGGCATCTCGCGTGCCCGGCCGTTCCGCACCCCGCACCACACCGCGTCGATGGCGGCGATCGTCGGTGGCGGGCGCAGCGCCAAGCCCGGCGAGATCAGCCTCGCCCATCACGGCGTCCTCTTTCTCGACGAGTTGCCCGAGTTCTCCCGGCCCGTGCTCGAAACCCTGCGCCAGCCCATCGAGACCGGCGACGTGGTCGTCGCCCGCGCCAACGCCCACGTGCGCTATCCCTGCCGCTTCATGCTGGTCGCCGCAGCGAACCCCTGCCGCTGCGGGCATCTCGCCGACCCGGGCCGCGCCTGCGCCCGGGTGCCGGACTGCGGGGCGGAGTATCTCGGCCGCATCTCCGGGCCGCTCCTCGACCGCTTCGACCTGCGCATCGAAGTGCCGCCTGTGACAGTGGACGATCTCGCCGGAGCACCCTCCGGCGAGCCGAGCACTGCCATCGCCGCGCGCGTCGCGTCCGCCCGCGCGGTCCAGCGGGCACGCTTCGACGGCATCGACGGTGTCGCGGTCAATGCCGACGCCGAGGGCGAACTGCTCGATGCCATCGTCGCCCCGAGCGAGGCGGCGCGAAAGCTCGTCTCTGACATCGCCGCCCGCTTCCGGCTGAGCGCGCGGGCCTACCACCGCGTCCTCCGCGTCGCCCGCACCGTCGCGGATCTGGAGGCGAGCGCCGGCGTCGAGCGCCGCCACATCGCCGAGGCTGCCGGCTACCGCCTCGCGCTCTGAGCCAACCCGCGCGTCCGCCGGACTGACCCGGTCCGGGCCGAAGACCGGGCGGCTCCGGCGACCGGTTGTCGCCGCCGGCATCCCCCGGAACGACCCGCGTCTCGGGCACCGGTTTCCCGACGGTTAACCGCGAACGACATTTCCTTTATAATCATATATTTGAGCAATGCGCGCAACTTGCGCACCCGCCACCGGCTGGACGTGCCCGATGCTTCTGCCTAGAACATCCGGCAAACGGGGCAGCGGGGCAGCGACATGCGGATACTGGTCACCAACGACGACGGAATCAGCGCGCCCGGCCTTGTCGTCGCCGAGGAGATCGCCAACGCCCTCGCGGGCGCCGACGGCGAGGTCTGGGTCGTCGCCCCCGCCTTCGAACAGTCCGGCGTCGGCCACTGCGTCTCCTACATCCGTCCGATGCGCCTCGAAAAGCTCGGAGAGCGCCGCTTCGCCGTGGAGGGCTCGCCCGCCGACTGCGTGCTCGCCGGCGTCGGCGAGATCATGCGCGACGCGCCGCCCGACCTCATCCTCTCCGGGGTCAACCGCGGCCACAACGTCGCCGAGGACACCGTCTATTCCGGCACCATCGGCGCCGCCATGGAAGGCGCGCTCCACGGCTTCCGCTCCGTGGCCATGTCGCAGTACTACGGCCGTCCGGGCACCGGTCCCTCCGATCCCTTCGCCGCCGCCCGCGCCCACGGCGCCGACGTGGTGGGGCGGCTCCTCGCCGCCGACGTCTGGCCCCGCGAGCGCTACGCCGCCTTTCACAACGTGAACTTCCCCGCCGTCGACGCCGGCGCGGTGCAGGGCGTGAAGGCCACCTTCCAGGGCTGGCGCCCTGCCCCCACCTTCGGCGTGCTGCCGCACGTGGCGCCGAACGGCCGGACCTTCCTCTGGCTCACCAATTCGCCGGGCAACTCCAGCGGAGCGGAAGGCTCGGACTCGCGCGAATGCCATGACGGCTTCATCACCGTGACGCCGCTCACCGCCGACCTGACGGCACACTCCCTCGTTGAACCGCTTGCGCGGGCCCTCGGATAAGGCAAGGCTTACATTCCATGCACCCGGCAGAACAGCAGATGCAGTTCGTCTATACCCTGCGCTCGCGCGGGGTGATGAACGCCGAGGTGCTGAAGGCGATGGAGGCAACGCCCCGCGCCGACTTCCTCGAAGGCATCTTTCGCGAGCGATCGTTCGAGGACACGCCGCTCCCGATCGAATGCGGCCAGACGATCAGCCAGCCGACCGTGGTCGGCCTCATGACCCAGGCGCTCGAGGTGACGCGGCGCTGCAAGGTGCTCGAGATCGGCACTGGCTCGGGATATCAGGCGGCGATCCTCTCGCGCCTCGCCCGACGGGTCTACACCGTCGAGCGCCACCGCCGCCTCGCCCGGCGGGCGAAGGATCTGCTGCTGAAGCTCGCGCTCCACAACATCACCGTCGTGCATGGTGACGGCTCGCTCGGTCTGCCCGAGCAGGCCCCGTTCGACCGGATCCTCCTGACCGCCGCGGCAGAGGATCCGCCGCAGCCGCTCATCGACCAGCTGCGGCCCGGCGGCATCATGGTGCTGCCGGTCGGCCAGAGCAGCGCGGTGCAGACATTGATCCGAATTGAAAAGACCGAGGCGGGGCTTGACTATACCGACCTCGGACCCGTGCGGTTCGTGCCCCTTGTCGAAGGCGTGGCGCACGACGTATTGGAATGACCGGTGTGAGAATGACGGGAGACACGGGCATGCAGCGCACCCCCGACAGCGGCGACACGCCCCCTGGTCCGGTCGCGACCAGAGCGCGTCTGGTGAGACTGCTCGCCCTCTCGGCGGCGGTCGGACTCGCGGGCTGTGCGGGCAACACCTGGAACCCTTGGGGCGGCAACGAAGCTCCCGCCGACGCGGGAGCGACGTCCTCGGTGCAGAACCTGCCGCCGGACTCGCGCGGCGTCATCACCTACGCCAGCTATCAGGTGGCTGTGGCGCGGGACGGCGACACCCTCGACAGCGTTGCGGCCCGGGTGGGCACGACGGCCGAGGCGCTCGCCCGGCGGAACGCGCTGCCGTCGAACTATTTCCTGCGTCAGGGCGAGGTCCTGCTCCTGCCCGACGACGTGGCGCGCCCGGCCTCCGGGCTCGATGGCGGCGGGGTGACGACCCAGCCGCTCGGCGGCGCCTGGTCGACCGAGAGCGCCGCGGCGGCGATCAATGCCAGCCCGACCGGCAGCACGACCTCGATGGCCGCGCCTGCGTCGACGAACCCGTTCCAGAACGGCCAGAAGACGCCGCTGATCGATCCGGTGCGTCACCGGGTCGAGAAGGGCGAGACGGCCTATTCCATCGCCCGGCTCTACGGCGTTTCGGTGACGGCGCTCGCCTCGTGGAACGGACTCGGCCCCGATCTCGGGGTCCGCGAGAACCAGGAACTGCTGGTGCCGATCGTCAGCGACGCGAACCGCATCTCGAGCGGCACCGACACGCAGCCCGGCCAGGGGACGCCGGTGGCGCCGCCACCGCTCGCCGCCGAACCGCTGCCTGAGGACATTGCCGAGGCGCGCGAACCCGCCTCGCCCGAACTCGGGCAGTACCGCACGCCTGCGGGTGGTCGGCTGGGCGCACCGGTGAGCGGCGAGGTAACCCGCAAGTTCAACTCCGCGCATCCGAACGGCATCGCCTTCGCCGCATCGCCCGGAACCTCGGTGCGTGCGTCGGGCTCGGGCGAGGTCGCGGCCGTCACCGACGCTGTTGGCGGGCTCGGCACCATTGTGCTGATCCGGCACCAGGACGACCTCATCACCACCTATTCCACCCTCTCCGACGTCACGGTGAAGGAGGGAGACCGGGTGCAGAGTGGTCAGGTGATCGGCAAGGTCGCCCAGCGCGACAAGCCGGAGCTGCAGTTCGACGTGTTCCGCGGCACCACCAACGTTGACCCGACTCCCTACCTCGGGGGCTGAGGCGACAGCGGGCGCGCGAGCACCGGCCTCGGGGAGCCGTCCCGGCTCCCGCTCGACCGGTGCTTGACGCTTCGCCGCCTTTGCGGCTCCGCTCCGGCGGAACAGGCTTCGCCCGTGAAGAAGGGAGTTCTCCCCGCCTGTTGGCGGGGCCCCTCGTCCCTGCCCGATAGGGTTTCTGCCAGTATGAAAACCGAAACAGAGCCTTCCCATTGGCTTGACCGAGGGCCGGGAAATGTTCCACATTCGTTCTCATGATGGCCGACGATCTCCGCCCACCGGGCTGGCCCCGACCGCCCTATTGCATGACCGCCGCGCAGCTCGCCGAGCCGCCGGGAGGCCGCCGCGTCGCCGTCGCCGGGATCGTCACCTGCCGGCAGCGGCCCGGCACGGCGAAGGGCGTCATCTTCCTGACGCTGGAGGACGAGACCGGCACGGCGAACGTGGTGGTCTGGGCGAAGATCTTCGAGCAATTCCGGCGGGCGGTGATCGCCGGACGCTGCCTCAAGGTGACGGGTCGGCTGCAGCGCGACGGTGACGTGGTGCATGTGGTGGCCGAGCGGATCGAGGACATCTCGCATCTTCTCGACCGGATTGCCGGAATCGTCGCCCTGCCCGCCCCGACGCAATGGCCGCGCGGTGAGGGAGATTCACGCCACGCGCCGGCTGTTGACCGGGCCGCGCTTGGATTGGCGGCGAGCCGCGGCTAGAAGGTGCCGCGGCCAACTCCCTCTCCGGCCCCGGTTCTCACTTCGAGGTGGCAATGCGCCTGACCTGCCCGACCTGCGGTGCCGAATACGAGATCGCCGACGCCATGGTGCCGGCGGCCGGGCGGCACGTGCAGTGCACCGCCTGTCACGCCCGCTGGTTCGTGCGCGGGGCAGTTGCGCGGCAGGACAGCGAGGACGAGATCATGCAGCGGCTGGAAGCGCGCTCGCACCTCCGGGCCGTGCCGACGCCCGCCCGGACACCCGCGCCCGAACCGACGCCCGAGCCGATCGCGAAGACACCGCCCCCGGACGCCATGGAATCGCCATCGCTGCCCGCTGAGCCCTCTCCCCGCGTGGAGACGACAGCGCCCACACCCGCGCCCACCCCGCCATCGGCCCCTTCCGCGCCGGTCGTCCCGGAACTGAAACCGTCGCCAAGGGCGGTTCCGGCAAAACCGGCCGAGCGGCCGATGGTGGCAAGCGACAACCTGGCGTTGCGTCCGGCGCCACGGCTCGACCTCGGTGCCGAGCCGGAGGCGCTGCCCGCACCCGAGACACCACCGAGCCGGTTCGCCCGGGGTCTCGTGGTGGCGCTGGTTCTTGCCGGGCTCGCGCTCTCGATCTACACGTGGCGGGCGGAAATCGCCGCCGGTCTTCCTGCCGCTGCGCCGGCTCTCGACGTTTATGGCCGGGCGGTGGACGATTTGCGAATCGAGCTCGACCGGCAGATCGACGGACTGCGCGACTGAGTCCACGCGGCCTGCTGGCCAGCGAATCGGTAGAACTTGCGTCAAAATCCTGATGACGCGTCTCCGGGCCGATCCTATACTGCGGTAAAACAGGCACAGACCGAGGGCAGATCATCATGCGCGTCGTACTTGCGGCAATTGCCGCGTGCGTGCTCATGTCTTGTGGCGGCGGATCCGGGACAGCGCCGAACGTCAGCCGGGCGGTCGGGATTCCGCGGGCTTTCGGCGATGCGGCACCGCACGAGTGGTCCAGCGTGACGCCGGCGCACTACGCCGTCCACGGTATCGACGTGTCGAAGTATCAGGGAGACATCGACTGGTACCGGGTTCGCAACTCGGGCGTCGGCTTTGCCTTCATCAAGGCGACCGAAGGCGGAGACCACGCCGACGAGCGCTTCCTCGACAACTGGACCCGCGCGCGCTCGGCGGGGATGGCGCGAGGCGCCTACCATTACTTCTATTTCTGCCGGCCGGCCCTCGAACAGGCGGCGTGGTTCATGAACCACGTGCCGCGCGACCCCACGGCGCTGCCGCCGGTCCTCGATCTGGAATGGACGCACAAGTCGAAGACCTGCACCTATCGTCCGGATCCGGCCACCGTGCAGCGCGAGGCGCTGGCCTTCCTGCAGGCCGTCGGAATCTACTACCGCAAGCGACCGGTGATCTACACGACGGTCGACTTCTACCAGGACAACCGGCTCTGGGAGCTTCGGGGCTATCCGTTCTGGCTGAGATCAGTGGCCGGGCATCCGTCGGAAATCTACCCGGGCCAGAGCTGGGCGTTCTGGCAGTATACCGGGACCGGGATCGTCGACGGCATCGAAGGCCTGACGGATCTCAACGTCTTTGCCGGTACGCAAGGACAGCTCGGCGGATGGACCGTCCCCGCGTACCAGTAGCAAGTCCCTGCCGGGACGCGCGACGGAGTCCCGGATAGAAGTCACGCAGGTTTGACTTCGCAGGGGCGCCTCCCTAAAAGGCCCGAGGCGTCCATGCGCCAAAATACGCAATAATATGTCGCGGCCGTCCGATTCTCGGACCCGCGCTCGGTGGAGAGGGGAACAGCCGGCAGTGAAGATTGGAGCGCCGAAGGAACTCTTCGCGGGGGAGAAGCGCGTCGCGTTGACCCCGCAGTCGGCCGCCGGGCTGAAAAAGCTCGGCTACGAGTGCATCGTCGAGAGCGGTGCCGGCGAGGCGGCGCGTTTTTCTGACGCGGCGTACGCGGATGCCGGGGTGAAAGTCGTCCCGACGGCCGCCGATCTCTGGGCCGAGGCCGATGTGGTGGCGAAGGTGCGCCCGCCCGAGGCATCGGAGGTCGACCTCTCGCATCCCGGGCAGATCGTCATCAGCTTCGTCTACCCGGCGCAGAGCACGGAGTTGCTTGAGGCGCTGAAGGCGAAGGACGTGACCACGCTCGCCATGGACATGGTGCCGCGCATCAGCCGGGCGCAGAAGATGGACGCGCTGTCGTCCATGGCCAACATCGCCGGTTACCGTGCGGTGATCGAGGCAAGCAACAACTTCGGTCGGTTCTTCACCGGCCAGGTGACCGCGGCGGGCAAGGTGCCGCCGGCGAAGGTGCTGGTGGTGGG
Source organism: Amaricoccus macauensis (assembly GCF_014201905.1). Lineage (GTDB taxonomy): Bacteria > Pseudomonadota > Alphaproteobacteria > Rhodobacterales > Rhodobacteraceae > Amaricoccus > Amaricoccus macauensis. The sequence goes on from NZ_JACHFM010000001.1 coordinate 1,168,887, forward strand.
CGCGGGCGTCGCCGGGCTTGCGGCGATCGGTGCCGCGACCTCGCTCGGCGCCATCGTCTACGCCTTCGACGTGCGCCCGGAGGTTGCCGAGCAGATCGAATCGATGGGCGCGGAGTTCGTCTACCTCGATTTCGCCGAAGCGCAGCAGGACGGTGCCGCGACCGGTGGCTATGCTGCGCCGTCCTCGCCCGAGTTCCGCGAAGCACAGCTGAAGAAATTCCGCGAACTCGCGCCCGAGATGGATGTGGTGATCACCACCGCGCTCATCCCCGGCCGTCCGGCGCCGAAGCTCTGGACCGCGGACATGGTCGAGATGATGAAGCCGGGTTCGGTCATCGTCGACCTCGCCGCCGAGCGTGGCGGCAACTGCGACCTCACGGTGCCTGATCAGGCGATCGAGACGCCGAACGGCGTCAAGGTCATCGGCTACACCGACTTCCCCTCGCGGATGGCGACGCAGGCCTCGACGCTCTACGCCAACAACATCCGCCACATGATGGACGACCTGACGCCGGCCAAGGACGGCAAGCCGGTCGTCAACATGGAGGATGACGTCATCCGCGGCGCGACCGTCACCAACGACGGCGCCATCACCTTCCCGCCGCCGCCGCCGAAAATTCAGGCGATCGCCACGCAGAAGCCGAAGCCGAAGGCGGTGGAGGAGACCCCGGAGGCGAAGGCCGCGCGCGAGGCCGCGGAGTTCAGGAAGGCGTCGAACCGTACCACGACGCTTCTCGTCGTCGGCACGTTGCTCCTGCTCCTGATCGGCACCGTGGCGCCGGTCAGCTTCATGCAGCACTTCATCGTGTTCGCGCTGTCGTGCTTCGTCGGCTTCTATGTCATCTGGAACGTCAGTCACGCGCTGCACACGCCGCTGATGGCGATCACCAACGGCATCTCGTCGATCATCATCCTCGGCGCGCTGCTGCAGATCGGCTCGGGCAGCGTCTTCGTGGCGATCCTCGCGGCGCTCGCGACACTGATGGCGTCGGTCAACATCTTTGGCGGCTTCCTGGTGACTCGCCGGATGCTCGCCATGTTCCAGAAGTCCTGAGGAGACCCTGATCATGAGCCTCGGTCTCGTCACCGCCTTCTACATCGCTGCGGCGATCCTCTTCATCCTGGCGCTCGGTGGCCTCTCCAACCAGGAGAAGGCCAAGCGGGCGATCTGGTACGGCATCATCGGCATGGCGCTCGCCGTCATCGCCACGATCTTCGGCGGCTCCGGGCATTACTGGCTGCTCGCGCCGATGGTGATCATCGGCGGCGTGGTCGGCGCCTTTGTCGCCAGCCGGGTGCAGATGACCCAGATGCCGGAGCTCGTCGCCGGCTTCCACAGCCTCGTCGGTCTCGCGGCGGTCTTCATCGGCCTGAACGCTGACGTCGAGGCCGCGCGGGTCGCCGCGCACCTCGCCTCCGGCTCTACCGAAGTCCTGACGGGCTTTGCCGCGACGCTGGCCCACAAGACCCCGGTCGAGCTTTCGATCATGCGGGTCGAGATCTTCCTCGGCATCCTGATCGGTGCGATCACCTTTACCGGCTCGATCGTTGCCTACCTCAAGCTCGCCGGGAAGACCTCCTCGAAGCCGCTGACGCTGCCGGGCCGGCACGCGATCAACCTCGGCGCGGGCGCGCTCTGCCTGATCCTCGGCATCATGTACTTCGCCGGTGCCGGGCTCTGGACGATGATCCTCGTGGCACTGATCGCAGGCTTCATCGGCTGGCACCTGATCATGGCGATCGGTGGCGCCGACATGCCGGTCGTCATCTCGATGCTGAACAGCTACTCGGGCTGGGCGGCGGCGGCGATCGGCTTCACGCTGTCGAACGATCTGCTGATCGTCACCGGCGCGCTGGTCGGCTCCTCGGGTGCGATCCTCTCCTACATCATGTGCCGGGCGATGAACCGGAACTTCGTCTCGGTGATCCTCGGCGGCTTCGGCGGTGCGTCGGGCCCGGCGATGGAGATCGAGGGCGAGATGGTGGCGATCGACACCGATGGCGTCGCGGCGATGCTCGACGATGCCGACTCTGTCATCATTGTCCCGGGCTACGGCATGGCGGTCGCGCAGGCGCAGCAGTCGGTGGCCGAGCTGGTCCGCCGGCTTCGGGCGAAGAAAAAGGAAGTGCGCTTCGGCATCCACCCGGTCGCCGGGCGCCTGCCGGGCCACATGAACGTGCTGCTCGCCGAGGCGAAGGTTCCCTACGACATCGTGCTCGAGATGGACGAGATCAACGAGGACTTCCCCAACACGGACGTCGCGATCATCATCGGCTCGAACGACATCGTGAACCCCGCCGCCCAGGAAGACCCGAACTCGCCGATCGCCGGCATGCCGGTGCTTGAGGTCTGGAAGGCCAAGCACGTCATCGTCATGAAGCGCGGTCAGGGCACCGGCTACTCCGGTATCGAGAACCCGCTCTTCTACAAGGACAACACGCGGATGTTCTACGGCGACGCCAAGAAGTCCCTCGACGAGCTGCTCACCAAGCTCACCTGACCGCGAGCGACAGCATGAAACAGGCGCGGAGGCCAAGCGGCACCCGCGCCTTTATTTCGCGGTCTGAATGGAACGCAGGAGCCTGCTTCCGAGTTGTGCACTCAGTCGCCCTGCGCCCATCGATCGGGCAGCTCTGCACTCCCCCACTCCCCAGTGACAACATGCATGTGACGGACCCAGACGACATACTTGCAATGCTTCCGGCCGCGGTATTCACCCTGCATCGCGGCGGCGTGCCCGAACCGAGCAATGTGGCCGCGAAGGCGCTGGCGGGCGCGCGAACCGCCGCGACACTTGCCGGGCTCCTCGAGCTGACCGGGCGGGATGGCACGCCCGCCGATCCCTGTCCGATGCACCTCGGCCTGAGCGAGGGGCGCGAGGTCGATGCAGAGCGCCTCTGTGCCCGGCGGGGCGATGGCAGCGGAATCGAGGTACTCATCTCCACCCGCGTGCTGCGCGATCTTTCGGGACACCCCGAAACGGCCATCGCCGTCGTCACCGAGGATCGCAGTGGGCGCGCCGCCGCCGGGGAGATCGACCGCGCCCGGCTGGCCGCCATCGTGGCGTCCTCGAACGACGCCATCGTCAGCAAGACGCTCGACGGGCGCATCACCTCCTGGAACAGTTCGGCCGAGCGGATATTCGGCTACGCTGCCAGCGAGATGCTCGGCCAGTCGATCCTTCGGCTCGTTCCCCCATACCTGCACGACGAGGAGGCCGGCATCCTCGACCGTCTGCGGCGTGGCGAGCTCGTGGAGCAGTTCGACACCGTGCGGCTTGCCAAGGACGGGCGACGCGTCGACGTGTCGCTCAGTGTGTCGCCGCTCCGGGACAGTTCCGGCAAGATCATCGGCGCGTCGAAGATCGCGCGGGACGTGACCCGGCGCAAGCGAGCCGAAGTCCTGCAGGCGCAGCTCTTCGACGAGCTGAGCCACAGGGTGAACAACACGCTCGCCACCTTGCAATCAATCACGGCGCTCTCACTCTCGGGCGACGTCGATCCGAAGAGCTTCGCCGCCGGCTTCACCTTGCGCCTGCGCGCCCTCGGCATTGCCCAGGACCTGCTGATGCGCGGCCTGATGCAGGGCGCGGGCCTGCGCGAGCTGGTGCAGACGGTGGTGGTGCGGCCGCAGGTGCGCGTGTCCGGGGCGGACGTGGCGATTGATCACCGCCTTGCCGCTCCCCTCGCCCTCGCGCTCAATGAGCTGTCGATGAACACGCGCAGCCAGAGTGCGCTTCGCGTCGACTGGCAGATCCATGACGACGCCACCCTCGAACTCGACTGGATCGAGACCGGCGGCGACTGCACGGAGACCACCGGGCAGCCCGCGCTGGCGATGGCGGTGGTCGAGCGGGTTCTCCTTGGCGTCGACGGTTCGATGCGGGTTGACCGTCGGACGGACGCGGTCGAGATCCACCTGACCCTTCCCTTGCCGCGCGACGGCCTCAGGCCTGAGGCGCCTGACGCCACGGCCGCGCCACGGGGGCCGGGCGAGGTGCGGGGCGCCCGGCGGGTGCTCATCGTCGAGGACGAGGCGCTGATCGCCATGGACATGGAAGCGCAACTGACCGCGGCGGGCTGGGACGTGATCGGACCGGCGGGAACCATCGACGAGGCGCTGGCGCTGATCGATGCCACGACCTTCGACGTGGCGCTGGTCGATGCCAATGTCCGTGGCCGGCCGGTCGGTGAGATCGCGCTGGCGTTGCAGGCGCGGGGCATCCCGTTCACCTTCGCGACCGGCTACGGCCGATCGGCGCTCCCGGACGGCTTCCGGAATTCGCCCCTGCTTTCGAAGCCCTTCGCGCCCGACGCGCTGACGGCGGCAGCGACGGCGATGCTCGAACTCACGCGCGCCGCGCCCACGGTCACCCCGGCCGCACACTCCTGAGGCCGTCCCGCGCCCGGACCGCGGCGGCCGACCCATGCAGACTGATCGTCAGGCGAACGGGCGTCCCGTCGGCGAGGGTCAGCGTGACGGATCCGCCGCGCTCGTTGCGCAGCGAATCGAACAGCTCGGGGTCGAGCGGGATCTGAGCCTCGCACCCCGTCGGGCCGCAGGTCCGCCACGGCGCGGTCCGCACGGGATGCGCGCCGACCGCGAGAACGATCCCGTCCGGCACGAAGACCGGCAGCACCGTACCGATCTTCAGCGCCGCCCCGTCCCGCGGCAGCGACAGGCGCAGCACCTCGCTGCCGTCCGTGCCGAGCAGCGCCATGTAGGCTGTGCAGGGCGGCACGCCGCAATCCACCCGCCAGTCGTCATAAACCGCGGGTCCCCGGCGACCCGCGCCGGGGGGATCGGCCGTCGCAATGCCGGCGATCACGATAGCGCCCAGAGCAATCGATGAAAATGCAAGCCTTCCCAGACGCTTGTTAAGCATGATCCCCTGCCCCGCTTCACTCTTGGTTCACGGTGTTCGCCGAATGTCCCTGCACGCGGTTGAACGACCGGCGCGGACGGCTCCGAAGCACGGACCCCGGATCGCAAGTGTCAGAAGACGGAACCCCGGCATCGAGACGCGGTGCCGTTCATCCATCGCGACGTCGAAAGCGTCGGAACCACAAGAGGATACCATGACTTCCATCCTGACCAACACCGGCGCCATGGCCGCCCTCCAGACCCTCAAGGCGACCAACTCCAGCCTCGGCAAGGCGCAGAGCGAGATCACCACCGGCCTCAAGATCGCCGGCGCCAAGGACAACGCCTCGACCTGGGCGATCGCCCAGACCATGCGCAGCGACGTCGCCAGCTTCAACCAGGTTTCGGACAGCCTCAACGCCTCGATCGCCGCAGTCGGCACCGGCGTCGCCGCTGCGGAGCAGATTTCCGGCCTTCTCACCCAGATGAAGGCGAAGGTCACGGCCTCCATGGCGGCCGGTGCGGACACCACGACGATCCAGGCCGACATCGACGCCCTGACCGCCCAGATGCAGAGCATCGTCGATGCGGCTTCGATCAACGGCCTGAACTTCGTCGGCTCTACCGGCAGCACCGACGTTCTCTCGTCGCTGACCCGCGACTCCACCGGCGCACAGTCCGCCGCATTCATCGGCGTCGCGGGCTTCGACCTCTCCACCGGCACTGCCGGCACGGCGCGTGGCGCGTTCGAGGGCAGCACCTTCACCGCGGCCGCAGGCGGCGACCTGCTCGCCTTCTCGGTCGATGCCGGCGCGGCCGCGGCCGAGACCGTGACGCTCGATGCGACGGATTTCGTGGCGGGCGACAAGATCTCGATCAGCGTCGGCAACAAGGCCACGACCTATACCGTTACGGCGGAAGACCTTGCCGCGACCACGGCGTCGGACGTGATCGCGGTCAAACTCAAGGCTGCGGTGGATGCGATGGGCATCGCGGGCTTCTCGCTCGACTACAACTCGGCCGCTGCGGGCGATCTCATCGTCAACAATGACGGCACGGGCGCGGCTGATCGCAACGTCGCGTTCTCGCTCACGCCGGCGAATGCCGGTGGTCTCAGCTCCCTCAACAACATTGCCGTGGGCACCGCTGCCGACCGCACGGCCGCGCTCGCCGCGGTCTCGACCGCCGCGGACAGTGTCAATGCCGCCGCTGCATCGCTGGGCTCCGCCCAGGGTCGTCTGGAGGCGCAGGCAGGCTTCATCAGCAAGCTGACCGACAACTTCAAGACCAGCATCGGCGCGATGGTCGACGCGGACATGGAGGAGGCTTCGGCCCGCCTCACCGCGCTGCAGACCCAGCAGCAGCTCGGCATCCAGTCGCTGTCGATCGCCAACCAGACGCCGCAGACGATCCTCTCGCTGTTCCGGTGATCTGACACCGGGCGTGGCGGGCCGATCGGTCCGCCCCGCCTGCCGTCCGGCCAACCCCTACGCCGGCCACGAGAGGAAGAGACATGACCCCCAATGCCAATGCCCGCGCCGCCTACGGCAATACGGTCGCCACGCGCAGCGCGCGCGATGCGGAATATTCCGCCTTTGCCAACGTGACCCGTCGGCTCCGCGACGCCCACGACCTCGGCAAGAGCGATTTTCCCGGTCTGTGCCGGGCGGTGCTCGAGAACTCCAGGCTCTGGGGGATGCTCGAGGACGACCTGATCGACGACCGCAACCAGCTTCCGCCGACGCTGCGCGCGCAGCTCGTCTCGCTCGCGGCGTTCGTGCATCGCCACGGCCGGGCCGTCATCGGCCGCCGGGCGAACGCCGAGGCGCTCATTGATATCAACACCGCGATCATGAAGGGTCTGCGGGGAGACGCGGAGATCGCAGCATGAGCGGCCTGGTGCTGAAACTCGGGCCACGGGAGCGGGTGCTCATCAACGGCGTCGTCATGGAAAACGGCGACCGGCGGGCGCGGTTCAACGTGCTGACGCCGGACGCGAACGTCCTGCGCCTGCGCGACGCGATCCATCCTGACGAGGCGACGACGCCGGTGAAGCGGGTCTGCTACGTGGCCCAGCTGGTGCTCGCGGGCGAGGCCGATCCCGAAGAGGGTGCGCGGCAGCTTTTGCGCGGCATCGAACAGCTCTCGCAGGTGTTCCACGACGCCGACAGCCGCGCCTCGCTCGATGCGGCCACCGAGGCGACGAACGCGCGCCGCTTCTATCAGGCGATGCGGGCGCTCCGCGGCCTGATACCCCGCGAGGCGCGCCTCCTCGGCCTTCGGCCGGAGTGACGCGGCCATGAGCTTCACGCCGGTCATCCCGCTCTCCGGCATCGCCGGCTGGCGTTTCCTTCAGCGCACCGAGGCGGCGCAGAAGGCAGCGTTCGACAAGAGCCCCGAGGTGCGGAAGGACGTTGCCTATTTTGCCGAGAAGATCGGCAAGATCACCTCGGCGGCCGATCTCGTCGCAGACCGGCGGCTTCTCAAGGTGGCGCTCGGCGCCTACGGGCTCGGCGACAAGATCGACGCGAAGGCCTTCATCCGCAAGGCGCTGGAGGAGGGCACCGAGGACAAGGCCGCCTTCGCGAACCGCCTGTCGGATACGACCTATGCGAAGATGGCGCTGGCGTTCGGCTTCGGCAATGCGACGGGCGCTCGGACGGCCGACCCGGGCTTCGCCGCGAAGATCACCGAGGCCTACAAGACCAACGCCTTTCAGGCGGCGGTCGGCAAGGCGAGCGACACCATGCGGCTCGCCATGAACTTCCGCGATCAGATCGGCGATCTGGCGGCCGGTGACGGCAAGAGCTGGTTTTCCGTCCTCGCCTCTAAGCCGCTGCGCGAGGTGTTTCAGGGGGCCTACGGGCTGCCGGCCGCGTTCGTGAACATCGACATCGACAAGCAGCGCGACATGCTCGCTGCGAGGACCGGACAGCTCTTCGGCAAGGACGCTCTCTCGGCGTTCCAGGACCCGCAGGCGGTCGAGAAGGTGCTTCGCCAGTTCCTCGCGACGGCCCAGATCAGGGAAGGCGCCGCGCCGGGCAGTCGCGGCACGGGCGCGCTCGCGCTCCTGCAGGGCGGGTCGAGCGCGGGGCTGCTGAACCTGCTGAACTCCACGCGCTGACAACGCCTTGTTAACCGCGGTTCCCTAGACCGGACGCACAGTCGGCCAGAGGAGAAGCCCCGCCCATGTCGCTCCGCACCGGCCTCGCGCTCGCGCTCGCGGCCGTGCTCGCGTCTGCGGGCACTGCATGGGCCGCTCCCGTCGATGCCGCCCCCTCCGCCGATCCCTCCGCGCTCTGTGATGCCGCGATCGTCGCGGGTGCGCGACGTGGCGGCGTGCCCGTCGAGGTGCTGCATGCCGTGGCGCTGACCGAGACCGGACAGCACCGCGACGGCCTGTTCCGCGCCTGGCCGTGGGCGATCAACCGCGAGGGCAAGGGCCACTGGTTCCAGACCCGCGACGAGGCCATCGCATTCGCCCGCAAGAGCCTCGCGGAGGGCCGGACGAGCTTCGACGTCGGTTGCGTGCAGATCAACTATCGCTGGCACGGCCACGCGTTTCCATCGCTGGAGGACATGTTCGATCCGCAGTGGACGGCGACCTATGCCGCGCAGTTCCTGCGCACGCTCCACGACGAGCGGGGCGACTGGTCCGCGGCGGCGGGCGCCTATCACTCGCTCTCGCCGCAGTTCGCCACCCCCTACCGCGCGCGCTTCGACAAGGTGCTGGCCGGGCTCGACCCCGCTGCGCTGACCGGTGCCGAGGCGCTCGTCGCCGCCACCCAGCCCCGGAGCCGGTTCACCTCGCGGCAGGAGCGGCGCGAGGCGCAGCGCCGCGCCCTCGCCGAGCGGATCCGTGCCGCCGGCCCGCCGCCGCCACCCACGGCCGGCGGCGTCGCCGGCGCGCTCTTCCTGCCCGCGACCGGCGGCCTCATCGCGGGCGGAAGCGGCAGCCTCATCGCGCCCGGCGGTGGCGCGCTCCTGACCGCGCCAAGCGGAGGGCTGTTCTAGGATGCCGATCTCGCTCCGCACGCTCTACCAGCCGACGGTGATGCTCGCGATGGCGCTCATGGCGGTCATCGCCATGATGGTCCTGCCGATGCCGGCGTGGATCCTCGACGCCGGCCTCACGGTCTCGTTCGCGCTGGCGATCCTCATCTTCACCATCACGCTCTTCATCCAGCGGCCGCTCGACTTCTCGTCGTTCCCGACGATCCTGCTCGCCTCGCTGATGCTGCGCCTCGCGCTCAACGTCTCGTCGACCAAGCTCATCATCGGTCAGGGCCATACCGGCACCAAGGCCGCCGGCCACGTGATCGAGGGCTTCGCCATGTTCATCATGGGCGGCTCGGTCGCCATGGGCCTGGTGATCTTCTCGGTGCTGCTCATCGTCAACTTCATCGTCATCACCAAGGGCGCCGGGCGCATGGCCGAGGTCGGCGCCCGCTTCGCGCTCGACGCCATGCCCGGCAAGCAGCTCGCCATCGACAGCGACATGGCGGCGGGTGCGATCTCCCACGCCGAGGCGCGCGAGCGGCGGCGCATCGAGCAGGAGGAGACGACGTTCTTCGGCTCGCTCGACGGCGCGTCGAAGTTCGTCAAGGGCGACGCCATCGCGGGCCTTCTCATCACGCTGCTCAATCTCGTGGTCGGCCTCGCCATGGGCGTGCTGGTGCACGGGATGCCGGTGGGCGAGGCGTTCGAGACCTATTCGATCCTCACCGTGGGCGACGGGCTCGTCACCCAGATCCCGGCGGTCATCATCTCCATCGCCTCGGCGATGCTGCTCTCCAAGGGGGGGCTCGTCGGCTCGACCGACCGGGCGCTGATCCGCCAGCTCGGCGGCTACCCGACGGCACTCGGCACCGTCGCCGTGCTGCTGGCGCTCTTCGCCTTCATCCCCGGCCTGCCGTTCCTGCCGTTCATCCTCGGCGCGAGCTGCCTCGGCGGCGCGGCATGGCTCGCGCGGGAACAGAAGGCAAAGGAGGCATCCGCCGCCGCTGCGCCGCCGGAGCTGAAGACCCCGGCAAGAAAGTCGCTCGGCGACCTGCTCGACATCGACGAAATCCACATGGAGTTCGCCCCCAACCTCGTGCCGGTCGTCATGGACGCCGCGACCGGGCTCGACGCGCGCATCCTCAACATGCGCAACCACATCGCGACGGAATTCGGCCTGATCCTCCCGGAGATCCGCCTCACCGACAATCCCGGGCTCGCGTCCGGCACCTACGCCATCCGCATCCAGGGGGTCGAGGTGGCGAAGAGCCGGATCGAGACAGACCGGGTGCTCGTCCTCCTGCCCGACGAGGGCGCCCGCGCGCCGGAGGGGATCACCGTCGCCGAGCCGGTCTACGGCGCACCCGCGCGCTGGATCGCAACGGCGCATCAGGAGGAAGCCGCGCTCCTCGGGCTCGCGGTCGTGACCCCCACCGAAGTGGTGGCGACCCACCTCCTCGAAATCGTGAAGTCGAACTTCGGCAAGCTCTTCACCCGCCGGAGCCTCAGGAAGCTCCTCGACGAGTTCGTCTCGCTGACCGACACCAGGCGGGCCGAGGCGAACCGGCGGATGCTCGACGAGTTCGTTCCGGACAAGGTGCCGGTCGACCTGCTCCAGTCGGTGCTGCGCCTGCTGCTGGAGGAGCGCGTCTCGATCCGCAACCTGCCGCTGATCCTCGAGGCGATCGCCGAGGCCAACGGGCCGCACGCGAGCCCGGAGGTGGTCTGCGAGCACGTGCGCCACCGCCTCGGCTTCCAGCTCGTCGCCGGCCTTACCGAAGCCGATGGCGCGCTGCCGCTGATCCAGCTCGCACCGGCATGGGAGGAGGCGTTCCAGAAGTACCAGTTGCCCGACGGATCGGGCATTGTCGACGTCGCCCTGCCCCCGGCCGAGTTCAACCGCCTCGCCTCCTCGGTCGCCGAGAAGATCGCCCACGCCGGAACGCAAGGCCGCTATCCGGCGGTCGTCACCTCGACCAGGCGGCGGCGGTTCCTGCACACCGTGCTGCTGGCGAAGGGTATCCGCAATCCGGTGCTCTCCTTCGAGGAGATCGGCGCCGGGGCGAAGCCCGCTGTCCTCGGGCTCGCCTGATGTTCGCGGCCCTCGGCACGATCCTTGACCTTGCCGACGCCGCGCTCGCCGGCGCCATCCTGGTGTTTGCCCGGGTGAGCGGCGTCATGATTCTCCTGCCCGGCTTCGGCGAGCAGGTGATCCCGGCCCGCATCCGCCTCGCCCTCACCCTCGCCTTCACGCTCGTGGTCTGGCCACTGCTGACGCCGGAACTGCTCCGCACCGATCCCGCGCGGCCGTTCCTCGCCATGCTGATCATCGAAGCGACGATCGGCCTGATGCTCGGCCTCGCGATCCGGCTGATGGTCATGGCCCTGCAGATCGCGGGCGTCATCGCGGCACAGTCGACATCGCTGTCGCAGATGTTCGGCAGCAGCCTGACGCCGGAGCCGATGCCGGCGATCGGCAACATCCTGATGCTCGCGGGCGTCACCCTCGCGCTCGCCATGGGGCTGCACGTCAAGATCGCCGTCACCGTGGCGCGGAGCTACGAGATCCTGCCCATTGGCCTGCCGGTCCCGGCGGAAGACGTGGCGCGCTGGGGCACGGCGCGCATCGCCGAGGCGTTTGCCCTCGGCTTCTCGCTCGCCGCGCCGTTCGTGATCGCGGCCTTCGCCTACAACCTCGCGCTCGGCGTCATCAACCGGGCGATGCCGCAGCTCATGGTCTCCTTCATCGGCGCGCCCGCGATCACCGCGGGCGGCATCCTGCTGCTCATGCTCGCCGCGCCGGTCATCCTGCACTTCTGGGGGCACCGGCTGGACCTCACGCTCGCCGATCCGCTGGTGGCGCCGCGATGAGCGAGGGCAGCGAGGGCGCCGGCGAGAAGACCCACGACCCGACACCGCAACGGCTGACCGAGGCGCGCAAGCGCGGCGACATCCCGCGCTCGGCCGACGTGAACGTTGCCGTGACCTATCTCGGGCTCCTCGCCGTGGTGATGACGGTCGGCGCCTACGCCGTCGATCATGCGGGCTCGATCCTCATGTTCTTCATCGACCAGCCGGACCGGCTCGAAGGGCGCATCCTCGGCCCGGGTGGCCCGGGCCTGCTCGGCGCGATCCTCGGTGAGACCGCCTTCGCGCTCGGCCCGTTCTTTCTCGCCCCGATTGCCGCCGTTCTCGTCGGCCTCTTCGCGCAGCAGGCGATCACCTTCTCGGCCGAGAAGATCCAGCCGAAGCTCTCGCGGCTCTCGATCCTCGACAACGCCAGGAACAAGTTCGGCGTCTCGGGGATCGTCGAGTTCGGCAAGGCGGTGGTGAAGCTCGCGGCCGTCACCGCCGCGCTCACCCTCTACCTCAGCCATGACGCGGACCGGATGATCGGCGCGGCCACCGCCGAGGCGGGCGTGGTCGGAGCCATCATGCTGCAATCGCTCGTCGTCCTGCTGTCGGTCACCTGCATCATCGCCGTCGTCATCGCCGGCATCGATCTCGTCTGGCAGCGCTTCGAGTTCCAGAGGCGCAACCGCATGACCTTTCAGGAACTGCGCGAGGAGACAAAGCAGAGCGAGGGCGACCCGCACGTGAAGTCGCAGCGGCGCAGCCGCGCGCACGCGATCGCCACGAACCGGATGCTGCTCGACGTGCCCAAGGCCGATGTGGTGATCGTGAACCCGACCCATGTCGCCGTGGCGCTGAAGTGGAGCCGCGCCCGCGGATCGGCACCGATCTGCGTCGCCAAGGGCGAGGACGAGGTGGCGCTGCGCATCCGCGAGGTGGCGGCGACGGCAAACATCCCCCTGCATTCGGATCCGCCCACCGCGCGCGCCGTCAACGCGACCGTGCAGATCGGCCAGGAGATCCGGCCCGAGCAGTACCGCGCGGTGGCCGCCGCGATTCGTTTCGCCGACCGGATGCGGCGGCTGGCAAAGGAGCGTGGTCGATGACACCCGCAGAACTGCGTGACCTCGGGCACCTGATGGAGGCGCGGCGCGCGCGCGACCTCGCGCGGCTTGAGCGTCTGATGACCGAGGCCCGGACGCTCGACGCCGAGCTCGCGACCCTCGCCGCAACCGCGGCTTCGGACGTGGCAAGCGGCGAGACCCTGCCACCCGACCGACAGGCGGCGCGCCTTGCCTGGATCGACCGGCAACTCACCATCGTCCGGCGCCGGCGCGCGGAACTCGCAGGCGAAATCGACCGGGCGCGGGCGGCGGCGGTGCAAAGCCTTGGCCGGGAGAAGGCGCTCGACCGGGTGGCCGAGGTCGCCATCCGCACCGAGGCGTCTCGCAAGACGGCCCGGACCGAGCGCGAAGCCCCGCCCGCACCCGCCGGGAAAGAGTCGCCAGATGTTGCCTGATTGGCACATGTCAACTGTTTGCGAACAGAGCTCTTGGCAGGCGGCGAAAATTCGCCTATTGCTTCGGACGTACTGATTGAGGGGTGTCCCCGCGGGACTACAGTTCAGAGCGTAACGGGTGTCGTGTAAACTGGTTCGAAGGGTGTAATCGCGGGGGGTTGGGGATGGCCGGGGCCGCCAGCACGTGAGGGTGCTGGCGGCCCCGGCTTTTTGGGGACCATTCGCCTCTCAGGCACTCGTTTCTATTCGTATTCCGTCCAGATCTATTCCTTCGAGTTCAGTCGACCATGTTTCGCCCGCTACAATCGGGTGCCCGTCGGTCAGCGTGCCGGTGGTGACGGTCTCGCCCGCCCGCAGTGGCGGCGACCCGGGGTAACGTTGAAGCTCCTCGACCAGGAAGCCGAGCGCCCGCAGCGGCCCCCCGAGCACATCGCGTGCATGACCCGTGGCAAACGGCACGCCATCTTTCGAAAGGCTTATGGCAAAGTTTTCCAGTGCCACGTCCCACCCGCTTCCGGGCCGGACCGCATGAACCGGACCGATTCGCAGCGCCCCGTGCAGCCCGAAGGCCGCAGCTGATTCGGCGCCGGTGAAACGCCATCCCGGGAAAACCGACTGCACCACCTCGAAACCGTGCGCCACCCAGGCGATGCACCCGAGAAGCTCTCGTGGTTCCATCCCCGGCCGGGGCGCGGCCGCCAGATGCAGCACGATCTCGGGCTCTATGCGCGGCTCGGAAAAGCCCGCCACCGACATCACCGGCTCGTCTTCGAGATCGGCGACCGTGCTCGCCCACATGTAATTCCACATCGGCCCGCTGATGCCGTAGAGCGGCCATATCGTCGTGTTGGTGAAGCCGATCTTGCGCCCCACAACCCGCTCGCCACGCGCCTCCCGCATCTCGCGGACCCGCTCGGCGATCCGGTAGGCCGTGTCCATGTCGAGATCGGGGATGCGCTCCGCCGGTACGCCGGTGCCAAGCGAATGCAGCAACGCCTCGGCGATGTCCGCAATCCTGCGATCGTCCATCCTGACCTCCCGTTTTCACGCGAGGATGGGACGGCCGACTCCGACAGGCAAGTCAGCTCTCCTGACGGGCGATCTCGGTGATGAGCACCGCATCGACCGGGGCGCCGGGGACCACCTCGCGCGCCGCGCCGAGCAAGGCGGACTTCAGATCCTCGATCTTGCGCCCGGTGGTATAGCTGCCGTCGAAGCCGCCGGAGTTCGCGTGACGGAACATCACCTTCAGGAAGCTGTCGCGCAAGCGGGGCTCGACCGCCTCGAACTCGGTCGCGGCCTTCGGGCCCTCGGCCGCGATCGAGACGGACATGACCACCATCGCCACGGTCTTGTTGCCGGCGAAGATCGGGACGACGAAAGGCTTCTCGATCGGCACGTAGGAGACCTCGGCCGCCTTCCCGCTGCCCGCCTCGGCCACCTCGGGCGCAAACGCGTCCGGCGCGGCACAGGCGGCCGCGTCGTCCTCCGCCACGTCGCCGACCGGCGCGACGCAAACGTCGGCCATGGCCTCGGGAACAGGCTTCAGGGCCATGCCGCCGCCGATCCCGACACCGAGACCAAGGACCGCGATCAGGACCGGGACCAGCTTCTTCACGGACACATCTCCTTCAGTAGGGCATGTACCGGTCGACCACCTGCTGCCCGTAGCGCGGCTGCTGCGCGCTCGAGACCTGGCCACGGCCGCCGTAGATGATGCGCGCCCCGGCGATGCGATCGTACTCGACCTCATTGTGGCGCGAGATGTCCTCGGTCCGCACGATGCCGGTGACCTGAAGGTCGCGCAGCTCGTAGTTCACCCGGACCTCCTGATCGCCCTGGATGACGAGCTGGCCGTTCGGCAGAACCTGCACCACCGTCGCCGCGACCCGGAGCTCCAGCTTTTCGTTGCGCTTGATCGAGCCCGAGCCGTTGAACTGCGACTCCGAGTTGATGCCGACGTTCGGATTGAGCTTCATCGCACCGGGCGGCAGGATGTTGCCCACCCCGAGGAAAGCTCCGACGCCGGCGTCCTCGCTGCCGCTGCGCTGCCGGTCGGTGGTGTTCTTCATCTCGGCCTTGTCGTCGATCTCGATGACGACGGTGAGCAGGTCGCCGACGTTCCTCGCCCGCTTGTCGCCAAGCAGCCCCGACGGGCCGGTGTTCCAGAGCGACCCCTGCTGATAGGCGTAGCGCGCCGCCTGTGGCGGCGGCACCGCAAGGGCGGCGCGGTCGGGCGTCAGGATCGGCTGCGCGTCCTCCGCCGCCTGGCCGATCGACGTCATCCGCGGTTCCTTGCCGATCGAGCCGATGTCGCAAGCGGCAAGCCCGATCAGCGCCGCAAGAGCGAGTTTCCGCTTCATTGTCCGACCTCGACGCTGCCGTCCGCCGCGACCGTGCCGGTGACCGTCTGGCGCGACTGGAGGTTCATCACCCGGACCGCCTCGCCCAGCCCCGCCCGGTCGAGCGCCCGGCCTTCGGTGACGATGGAGAGCGGCCCCTTCAGGTAGCCGAGTCGGACCAGCGCATTGCGCTCGACCAGCGCCGGCGTGCCGATCTGGCTCGCGAGGATCGGCCGGCCGGGATAGAGCGCCACCTTTGCCTCCATCCCCACCGCCGCCTCGATCGCGTCGATCCCGCCCGGCGTCGCACCCACCGTCAGCACCAGATCGTCCGCCTCGATGACGCTCTGGCTCCGCAGCGCGCGCACCACCGTCACCGACTGGCCCTCCGGCACGAGGTCGGCGAGCGTCGGCTCGGGCGGCGCGACGGGCGCGGGCGCGGGCGCAGCGGCCCGCCGGCCGATCTCGCCGAGGGTCTGGGCAAACACCGTCCCGGCGGACAGCAGCGCGACGAAGAGCAGGAATAGCGTGGCGGCGCGGGCCATCCCGAAACGCATCTCAGCGGATCTGCACCGTGGCGGCCAGCATCTGGTCGGCCGCAGTGATGACCTTCGCGTTCATCTCGTAGCCGCGCTGCGCCTCGATCAGCCCGGTGATCTCGTGCACCGCGTCGACGCTCGACGCCTCGAGATAGCCCTGACGGAAGGTGCCCCGCCCGTCCTCGGCCGGAGCGCCGACGTTCGGCGCGCCGGAGGCCTCGGTCTCCTTGTAGAGGTTCGAGCCCAGCGCCTCGAGACCCTTGTCGTTCGAGAACGTCGTGAGGCTGAACTGCCCGAGCAACTGCGCCTGCACCTGCCCGTCGAAATAGGCGTAGACCTCGCCAACGGCGTTGATCTCGATGGTCTTGGCGTCCTCGGGAATGGTGATCCCCGGCGCCACCGCGAAGCCCTCGGACGTGACGATGAGCCCGTCGCCATTCCGCTTCAGCGCGCCGTCGCGGGTATACGCCGGCTCGCCGTTCGGCAGCGTCACCTCCAGATATCCCTTGCCGTCGATGGCGAGGTCGAGCGAGCCGCCGGTCTCGGTGAGCGAGCCCTCGGCGACCTGCACCGACACCGCCGCGGTCCGCACGCCGAGGCCGAGCTGCACGCCCGCCGGCAGCACGGTGCCGTCCGCCGAGCTGATCGTCCCCGGCCGCGCCGCCTGCTGGTAGTGCAGGTCGGCGAACTCCGCCCGGCGGGCGTTGTAGGCCGTGGTGCTCATGTTCGCGAGATTGTGCGAGATCACCTCGACGCGCATGTTCTGCGCCGCCATGCCGGTCGCGGCAATGTTCAGGGCACGCATAGACGGGTTACTCCTTAACCGAGCTGGCCGAGCGTCTTCACCACCAGGCGGATCCGCTCGTCCTCCTGATCCATCAGCTTCTGGCCGTACTCGTAGGCCCGCTGCACCTCGATCATCCGCGCCATCTCGGCGATCGGATTGACGTTCGACTGTTCGAGAAAGCCCTGCACCACACGGGGCGCCTCCACCGGCTCGGTCGCCGCCGCCCTGAAGAGCGTCCCAGCCTCGCGCGAGACCTTCGCCGGATCGACCGGCGTCACCAGCCCGATCTTCGCCACCGGCGCGCCATCGGCCGACAGCGTGCCGTCCGCCGCGACACCGATCGCCTTCGCCTCGGGCGGAATCGCGATCTCGCCGCCGCCCTCGTCGAGGAGCGCGTGGCCGTCCATGGTGACGATGGTGCCCTCGCCATTGCGCGTGAAGGCGCCCGCCCGCGTCAGCCGCTCGCCCTGAGGCGTCATCACGGTGAAATAGCCGCCCCCCTCAATCGCCAGATCGAGCGAGCCGCCGGTCTCTTCCAGCGCGCCCTGCATGTCATCGGTGAACCGCGCCCGGGCGGCAGTCATCGCGACACTGCCCCCCTCGATCGGCAGCGCCCGCACCTCTTCCGCAAAGATCACGCCCTCACGGCGATACCCCGTGGTCCCGAGGTTCGCGATGTTGTTGGCGACGGACTGCATCTCCTTCGCCAGCCCCGAAGCCCGGGTAAGAGCGACATAACCAGCCAGATCCATCCGTCCCTCTCCCGCGCTTCTCGCGTTGCCCGCGTCAGAGACGCGCGAGGGGACACTGCGCCGGGGAGGGTAAAGGAAGGGTCAATGGGGGAGGAGAGGGCGGGGGGATTTTGGCATTCACGGGGGTGGCACAATGTGCGCACATCGTTTGCGCCGCGCACCCCAAGCCTATATGCAGAACTCATGATATATTTCACAAACTGACGAAGGCGCCAGGAGTCAATGAAGGTGGACAGACCGCCCTCGCGTCGGCGACAATCTGCCCATCCACCAGCAAATAGCCGTCCGCGACGTGCATCGGAGGCGGCGGATCGAGAGGCATGCCGCAATTCTCCAGCGCAGATGCGCGACAGGGAGAACAGCACCTCTCGAAGCTGAAATGACGATAAGGACGGCACCCAGACAGGCAAGAATCAAGTGAAACGTCGTCTTGATTGGTTCCAGATTTCTTCATACGCTGTGGGGACGGCCTAAAGGGTAGCCTTGGATGCTCGAACTTTTAAAGAAGAACTGGGGCAGAGCGTGCAGTGAAGTACTATCTTCAGTAGTAGGATCTTTAGGCTTCATCTATGTTATAGCAATAATACTGTCTATACAAAATCCCCCCTCTTCTATTGGAAATCAATTTAGCAAATACTTTGCAGGTGGTCAGATCACAATGTCCATACTTCCAGTTGCGGGAGTAGCATTTATGGCATTGCTGCGCCACAAGGCCACACATCAAGTTTTAGCATTAATTTTGCTTATTACGCTGGTATTCCCGATCGTAGCCACTTCTTTTATAATCGGTCTTAATCCGGGATTTGAGACGGGAGGGCTAAAATCCCCATTGTTAACGTGGCTATGGGTTCAATTTTTTGGGCTGCACGTGCTTTGGTTTATTATCCTACTATTAGAGCCAAAAATACCAACAGCCCAGCAAGCCGGGGAAGATCAAGAAAACCGCGTAAACAGCATCAAGCTCGGAGCCAATCGCCGTGCAGAATAGTATCCATCTGCCAATTAACATTCCTGTATCAAAAGTATCTCAGCCAATAGGTGATTTCTACGTTGGATGCATTGACGCGCGGACCCTGGTTGGTATCTCATATACGGAGATCCGCGCCTTTATTAGCGGAACGCAAGGCAAGATTGCAGGGATACAGCGAGAGAGATCCGAGAAAAGAATAAAGAGCATCGAGAAGTATGTAAACTTGGACTATGCTACATTCCCAACCTCAGTTATTATTGCTGTTGCAGCAGAATGCGTCGAGTTGACACCATATTGTACCAATGCCACAAAGAGCAACTCTAAGGGTATATTCAATCTAGAGCTCACGACGTATGGCTCGCCCGGAGACAATGATTACATTCCCGTAGAGAAAATTGCATTCATTATCGATGGTCAGCATCGAGTTGCTGGACTCGAAGGCTTAGACAATCATCGAAATTTTGACGTTAATATTTCAATCTTCGTTGGCGCCTCCGAAGCGGACAAAGCCGAGATCTTCGCGCGAGTAAACCAAGCTCAGACGAAGGTGAATCAAAGCCTAGTGGTGGACTTGGCATCGTACTATGAGGAGAGAGGCCCAGTAAAATTCGCTCATGAGGTAGTATTAGCCATGAACAGAGATGTTGAAGGCCCGCTTCATGATAAGATAAAGCGACTTGGAAAGGCTGAGCCCGGCAAAGGCATGGTTCAGACGCTCGCTCAGGCAACGGTAGTGAAGCCAATCGTGGAGTACATCACGCCTGATCCAGAGTCTGAGAGGAACAAGCGCTACAAAGGACTCTTTGGACTGAAGAGGAATCCAGATGATTGGAGAACATTTATCTTCCAGCCCTTCTTTGACAAAAATGATGATAGCGGACTGTTCTTATGTCTGACAAACTTCTTTAACGCTGTGAAGTATAAATGGCCTAGTTGTTGGGATAACGCTCCAACAGGATCTATCTTGAATCGAACAACCGGCTATGTCGCACTGATGCGATTTTTTCGCCCCCTCTACTTGAAACACTGTGAGCGCGGAGAAGTTCTGCCGTTTGAAGTTTGTAGAAAGACATTTGAGCGCATCAGTATTGAAGACGGGGAGCTTACGCGTGATTTATTCGTTCCGGGTAGTTCTGGGATCTCGGCGCTTTATCGTCGACTGATCATCGACGCAGGGCTCGAGCAGTAAGGTAATTGAAGCGCCACCCCTGAATGCCTCGCGTCACCCCCGCGTCCGCGTCTTCAGCCACCGGTCGAACGCCACCGCGAGGATCAGGATCAGGCCAATGACGATCTGTTGGGTGTAGGAGGAGACGTTGTTGAGGACGAGGCCGTTCACCAGCACGCCGATCAGCGCGGCGCCGACCACCGTGCCGCCGACGCTGCCCACGCCGCCGAAGAGCGAGGTGCCTCCGATGACCACGGCGGAGATGACGGTGAGCTCGTAGCCCATGCCGGCGACGGCTTCCGCCGAGTTCAGGCGCGCGGCGAGGACGAAGGCGGCGAGGCCGCAGAAGAAGCCGACGATCACGTAGACCGAGACGAGGATGCGGTCGACGCGGAGCCCTGAGAGCCGCGCCGCCTCGGCGTTGCCGCCGACCGCGTAGACCGAGCGGCCGTAGCGGGTGTAGCGCAGCACGAGGTGGCAGAGGAGTGCCGCGCCGAGGAAGATGATGACCGGCACCGGCACCGGGCCGACGAGCCCCGTCCCCCACCAGCGCATGTCGGCAGTGAAGCCCGAGATCGGCCCGCCGTTCGAGATGGTGAGCGTCAGGCCCCGGAAGATCGTGAGACCGCCCAGCGTCACCACGAAGGGCGGCACCTTCAGCCGGGTGATCGTCAGCCCCTGGATGAGGCCGGCGAGGCAGCCGGTGGCGATCGCCGCGAGGAGTGCCGCGAACCAGCCGTAGCCCGCGCCCGCCGCGGACTCGAGCGCCAGCGTGTTCGCCGTGCCGCCTTTCGCCACCACCGCCGCGATCATGCCGCAGAGCGCGAGCAGCGAGCCGACCGAGAGGTCGATCCCCGCCGTCAGGATCACGAACGTCATGCCGAGCGCGATCAGCCCGGTGATCGAGATCTGCCGGAGCACGTTGAAGAGGTTGATCGGGTTCAGGAAGTTCGGGTTCATGATCGTGAAGATCACCATCAGCACCGCGAGGAACAGCAGCGGCCCGAACCGCTTTAGGAGGCCAAAGGCGTTCACGCCGGGGCGGGTGTCGTCGGAGGTGGTCATGCGGTGGCTTCCTCGCGGGTCTCGAGCGCCATCAGCGCCATCAGCTTCTCTTCGGTGGCCTCGGAGGCGGGCATCTCGCCGGTGATGCGGCCCTGGCGCATGGTGACGATGCGGTCGGAGACCGCGAGGATCTCGGGCAGCTCCGAGGAGATGACCAGAACGGCGATGCCGCGCGAGGCGAGCTGCACGAGGATCTGGTGCACCTCGGCCTTGGCGCCCACGTCCACGCCCCGGGTCGGCTCGTCGACGATCAGCACCTTCGGATCGCGCGCCAGCCAGCGGGCGACGATCACCTTCTGCTGGTTGCCGCCCGACAGCCCGTCGATGCGCTGCTCCGGGCTCGCCATGCGGATCGAGAGGGCCTTGCGGTATTCCGCGAGGACGCGGCGCTCCTCGCGCTCGCGCATGATCCCGAGCGGCCCGGCGAAGCGCGACAGCGCCGCCACGGAGAAGTTCGTGAGGATGCCGAGGGCGGCGAAGATCGCCTGATGCTTGCGGTCCTCCGGCACGAGGCCGATGCCGCGCGCGATCGCGTCATGCGGCGAGCTCGGCGCATAGGCCGCGCCGTCGAGGGTCATGCTGCCCGACGCCACCGGATCGGCGCCGAAGACCGCCCGGGCAAGCTCGGTGCGGCCGGAGCCCACGAGGCCGGCGAGGCCGAGGATCTCGCCGGCGCGGATGTCGAGATCGACGCCGCCGAGGGTGATGGCGTTCGGCGCCTCGGGGTTTCGCGGCGTCGTCAGCCCCCGGATCGCCAGCCGGGTGTCGCCGGGCGCATGGCGCTCGGTCGGACGGGCGTAGAGCTCGGAGGCGGCGCGGCCGACCATGCGCTCGATGATCGCCGGGATCGGGATCGGCCCCGCGTCGCGCGCCATGTGTCCGGCGAGGCGCCCGTCGCGCAGCACGGTGACGCGGTCGCAGATCTGCGAGGCTTCCTCCAGGCGGTGCGTCACGAACATGATGGCGACGCCCTCGCCCCGCAGCCGGCTCATGATCGCCAGCAGCCGCGCGACCTCGGCCTCGGTCAGTGCCGACGTCGGCTCGTCCATGATGATGAGCCGCGACGAGAGCGAGAGGGCGCGGGCGATCTCCACCAGCTGCTGCTCGGCGACCGAGAGTGCCGAGACCGGCGTCTCCGGGTCGGTGGTGAGCCCGACGCGAGCGATGATCGCCCTGGTCTCGCGGCGCATGGCCCGCCAGTCGACGAGACCGAGCCCGCTGAGCGGCGCGCGGCCGATGAAGATGTTCTCCGCCACGCTCAGCGTCGGGATGAGCGAGAGTTCCTGATAGATCGTGACGATGCCGCGCGCCTTGGCCTCGATCGGCGAGGCCGGCGCGTAGGGCGCGCCGTCGAAGGTGATCGTGCCGGAACTCGGCGGCTGGGCGCCGGAGAGGATTTTCAGGAGCGTCGACTTGCCGGCGCCGTTCTCGCCGAGCAGGCCCAGCACCTCGCCGGCGCGGACGTCGAGCGAGACGCCGTCGAGGGCGGTGACGCCGACGAAGCGCTTGCCGAGATTGTCGATGACGAGCAACGGCTCTGCCGACGCCGCTGGGGAGGCGGTGGGAGCAACCAAGGCGGTGTCCTCCGGGAAGGGATCCGGGCGGCCCGTCGGGGACCGCCCGGCCAGCGTCAGCCGGTCTCGCCGATGCGTTCGGCCTTGTCGAGATTTTCCTTGGTGAGGACGATCGGGGTCAGGAGCACCAGCGCCTGCTCCGGGTCCTTGCCATCGCGGGCCTTGGCGACGGCGATGCGGACCGCGGTGCGCGCCTGCTCGCCCGGGAACTGCTCGACCGTTCCCGCGAGCACGCCGTCCCGCACGGCGACCAGCGCCTCGGGCAGCGCGTCGAAGCCGTAGATCTTCACGTCCTTCATCCCGGCGGAGGCCACCGCCTCGGCGGCACCGAGCGCCATGTCGTCGTTGGCGCAGACGATGACGTCAGGCTTGCCGTTCGCGGTGAGGCCCGCCTCGGTGACCGAGAGCGCCTCGGCACGGGCGAAGTTCGCGGTCTGCTCGAAGACGATCTGGTACTTGTCCTTGAGCGGATCGAGGATGTCGTGGACGCCCTTGTTGCGGTCGATCGCCGGGCCGGCGCCGGGCTGGCCCTGCAGGTGGAAGATCTTCGCGCCGTCCGGGAAGGCCGCGATGATCGCGTTGGCCTGCGCCTCGCCGCCCTTGGTGTTGTCCGCGCCCACGTGCGCGAGGATCCCTTCGACGCCGTCGACTCGGCGGTCGATGGTCACGACCGGGACGCCCGCCTGCACCGCCTGCTCGACCGCCGGGGCGAGCGCGTTGACGTCGAGCGGCGAGATGACGATCGCCTTCACGCCCTGCACGAGCGCCGCCTCGATGTCGCCGGTCTGCTTCGGCGCGGAGTTCTGGCCGTCGCTCTCGATCAGCCCGACCTTCTGCGCCTCGGCCTCGACCTTGATCTGGTTCAGCATGTGGACGAAGAACGGGAAACTGAGGCTCGGCACCGATCCGAGAATAGTGATGTCGGCAGCAAACGCCCCGCTCGGCACGATCGCCAGCGCGCCCACGGCCACCGTCGATTTCAGGAAGCTGCGTCTGTTCATCGGTCCCTCCCCTGGGATGTCTTCGCGGCTGCATGTTTGCTCTGACGGCTGCAACCTCCTCCACGCTAGCCAGTCGCGGAGCGTCTCACAACGGGGAAGTCGCGAGATTTTCCGGGGGCGTCCGGGGGATACCAACCGGTCGCGGGAGCGGGGACGGCTGGCGGCCCGGGGACCGCCGGCACGCCGCGCCGCGGCCACCGGCGATGCCTCGTCAGTGTGGCACGGACTGCCCGAGGGTTGCGGAATTCTCCTCCTCCTGCCGATCGTCGCCCTCGTCCGGCGCCTTGTCGCCGGTGATCGCCGAGGCGACGTCGGCGGCGAGTTCGTTCAGGAGTTCGATCTCCTCGTCCGCGAGCTCGCGCGGGCTCGTATCAAGGATACAGAGCGCGCCGAGGACCTTGCCGTCCGAAGTCCTGATCGGTGCCCCGGCGTAGAAGCGCGTATCCCAGAGCCCGATCGCGGGGTTGTCGGCGAAGCGCGGGTCGCGCTTGGTATCCTCGATGACCAGCGTCTCGTCGCCGGAGACCACATGATCACAGACCGCGTCCTCGCGCGGCATCACGATCATGTCGGTGCCGTCACGGGTGCGCTCGCCCGGCAGGTCGCGGCTCTGGCCAACGATGAACTCCCGGTCGCCGGCAATCGCGGAAATCACGGCGAACTCGACGTTGAAGACATCCGCCGCGCGGGCCGCAAAGGCGTCGAGGTCCTCGCGCGCATGGCCATCCAGAACCCTGGTCTCCTCAAGGGCGGCGACACGCTCGGCATCGTTCTCCGGCCGCTCGGCGACGAGGTGCTCGCTCGCCTGGGCGGGCGAAAGCATCTGCCCGATCCGGTGCACCGCCTCATGGATCGACGTGACGATGGAGTCCGCGCCGAGATCGGCCTCGGCGTCGGCTTCGGCCAGTGCCTCCGGCGCGTTCCAGAGCGCCAGCACGATCCGCACGTCCGGCCAGCGCTGCCGCAGGCGACGGCAGAAGCCCCGCGCCGACAACTCCGGCTCGCGGCTGAAGTAGCTGAGGCAGACGATTTCGATGCCGTCGAGATCGAGCTTGTCGAGATAGCGCGCGGTCACCGCACCGGACGGACGCTCGACGGCGGCCACACCGGCGAAGCCGAGCGCATGGACCAACATCTCGCAGGCAACCGAATCGATCTCCCACTTGCCGCCGATGCAGGCGACGCGGGGCTCGCCCGCGACCACCGGCGCGGGATGATCCTCGCGCAGGTCCGCCAGCATGATGTCCATGCCGTTCACCACGCGCAGGCGATGCTCCGCGCGAGCGGTGGTGAGGAAGTCCTCGCTCGCCTGCCGCAGGACCTCGATCCCGTATTCGTCGTAGAACTCGGTGACCGAGGTCGCCTCGATCGACTCATCTGCGATCTCTATCGCCTCGTCGGGATCGTCCGCGATCAGCCGCTGATAGATGCGCGTCGGTATGTCGAGAACCGGTGTCGATCCGAGCAGCGTATCGAAGAACTGGAGCTGCGGCAGGTTGCGCCCGACCACCAGCAGGCAGACGGTCAGCGGCGTCGACAAGATAAGCCCGACCGGCCCCCAGAGCGCCGTCCAGAACGTCGCGGCGGCGATCAGCGACAGGGCTGACAGTCCGGTGCTCGACCCGTAGAGCAGCGGCTCGACAATGTTGTTGCTGATGAGCTCGAGGAAGATGATGAGCCCGCCCGTCATCAGCACCATGTGCCATCCCGGATCGACGGCGAACGCCAGCGCCAGCGGGAAGACCGACGACAGGACCGGCCCGACGTAGGGGATGAAGCGCATGAGCGCCGCGAGCGTGCCCCAGAGGATCCAGCCCGGCACCCCGATCGCCCAGAGACCGAGCGCCATGGGGATGCCGTAGGACCTCCTCCATCGCGTCGGTGGAGCGGTGCAGGTTGCCGCCCAGCAGCCGGATCAGCCGGTCGCGCAGGTCGCCGCGGTCGAGCAACGCCAGGAAGACGAAGACGAGGACGATACCGGCCGTGGCAACCGGGGCGAGCGCCGGCACGACCCACTCGGTCGCCGTCTTGAAGGGCGAGGTGGGTTCCGGGACGACTTCGACCTTCGTGGCGGGCGGCCCCTGATCGCTGCCCACCGCCTGCTGGACCTCGTCCTGCACCGCGGTCACCGTCTTCCACGCACCGTCGAACACCCCGGGCCCGGACATGCTCTGCCCGAGGTCGGCGATCTTGGTGCGGATCGTGCTCTGGTAGGTCGGGATCTCGGCACCGAGCGTGCGCACCTGCGAGCCGATGACGAGCCCGAGCATCAGCACGAAGGTCACGACGACGATGAGCACCGCAATGACCGAGAGGACGCGCGGCAGGCCGCGCCGCGCAAGCCAGGTGACGAGCGGGCTGAGGGCGAAGCTGATGAGAAACGCAATCGCCAGCGGGATCAGGATGTCCTTGCCGACGTAGAGGCCGAGCAGGACGAGCGCACCGACCGTCAGCCACGCCGCAAGCCTCACGACGTCGGGCTGCTGCCCCGGGTGCTCCGGGTTGTCCATGTCGTGCCCCCCTTGCCGGCACCACTCGCATCGCGAGCCGCCGTCGCGACTTCAACTGGTGACTAACGCCGCAGGGCAGGAAGGTTCCATCCGAAGGCGGGGAACAGCGCGGGCCGGGAGCGCGGGCGCAAGAAACGGGGGCGCAATGAACGGGGGTGTAAAAATGAACACGGCTCCCCGAAGGGAGCCGTGTCCGAAGTCGGTCGGACGCGTTCGATCAGGCGAGCGCGAGGTTCGCAGCCGATTCGCGGCCGTCGCGGCCACGCTCGATGTCGAAGGTGACCTTCTGGCCGTCCGGCAGGCCCGAGAGGCCCGCACGCTCGACGGCGGAGATGTGGACGAAGACGTCCTTGGAGCCGCCATCGGGCTGGATGAAGCCGAAGCCCTTGGTAGCATTGAACCATTTCACGGTGCCGGTGGCCATCGTGTTGTCTCCTCAAGTAGTGCCGCCCGCAGGATGCGGCGGCCCGGCGCAGTCAGCGAACGGTCGAAGCTGAGGCCGATGGGAAACAGCAGGTCGAGCGCGTAACGTAGCCGACACAGACATGGGCAATTAACGGCGATAAAGCAAGGAAATTGCCACAGAGGGGAGAAACCGGCGATGGACGAGGAGACGTTCAACATGTCGATGCGGCAGTACCTCAAGCAGGTCGGGGTGACCTCGCAGCAGGCAATCGAGCGCCACGTACGCGAACACGGCGACCGCTCCGGCCCGCTGAAGGTCCGCACCGTCCTCACCCTCCCGGGCCACGACATGGAACACGTGGTCGAGGGCGAGATCGACCTCGGGTAACCGGTGGCGCCGCGCGCCGGTGAAGAAGAACTACGGCCGAAGCGCACGCCCCAACGCTGACGCGAGACGGATCCGGCAAGTGACAAAACCGTCCGCGACTGCCCCACCCGGGGCGCACACAGCCGGATGGCGCCCTCCCGCGGAAATCTGCGGCCCCTCACGGGCCTCCGCGCGTCCCGCGCTCCAGTCCGCGGCCCGGCAAACGCAGTGCGTCCGCTTGTCGGGCCGGGGAGGGCCGCACCCGTGCAGCCGCGACAGGAAGCCGGACGAGGCGGGAAACAAGGGGTCTTCCCGACAAGCAGTGCTGGCGGCCCCGGCTGGCCCCCTACCCGTCCATCTTCAGTGCGTTGATGAAGGCTTCCTGCGGGATTTCCACCCGGCCGAACTGGCGCATCTTCTTCTTGCCGGCCTTCTGCTTGTCGAGCAGCTTCCGCTTGCGCGAGATGTCGCCGCCGTAGCACTTCGCCGTCACGTCCTTGCGCAAGGCCGAGATCGTCTCGCGGGCGATGATGCGCCCGCCGATCGCCGCCTGGATCGGGATCTTGAAGAGATGCTGCGGGATCAGCTCCTTCAGCTTCTCCACCATCGCCCGGCCCCGGGCGTCGGCGCGGGCGCGGTGGACCATCGTCGAGAGCGCGTCGACCGGCTCGTCATTGACGAGGATCTGCATCTTCACGAGGTCGTCTTCCTGATACCCCGTCACCGTGTAGTCGAACGAGGCATAGCCCTTCGTCACCGACTTCAGCCGGTCATAGAAGTCGAACACCACCTCGTTCAGCGGCAGGTCATAGACCACCATCGCGCGGGCGCCGGCGTAGGTCAGGTCGAGCTGCACGCCGCGCCGGTCCTGACAGAGCTTCAGCACGTCGCCGAGGTACTCGTCCGGCACGAGGATCGTCGCCTTGATCCGCGGCTCCTCGATGTGGTCGATGCGCACCGGATCGGGCATGTCTGCCGGGTTGTGCAGCTCGACCATCGTGCCGTCGTTCTTGAAGACGTGGTAGACGACCGAGGGCGCCGTGGTGATGAGATCGAGGTCGAACTCACGCTCCAGCCGCTCGCGGATCACCTCGAGATGCAGCAGCCCGAGAAAGCCGCAGCGGAAGCCGAAGCCGAGCGCCGCGGAGGTCTCCATCTCGGCGGAGAAGCTCGCGTCGTTCAGCTGCAGTTTCTCGATGGCGTCGCGCAGCGTCTCGAAGTCGTTGGCGTCCACCGGGAAGAGACCGCAGAACACCACCGGGATCGACGGCTGGAAGCCCGGCAGCGGCTCGGTCGCGCCCTTGCGCTCATGGGTGATGGTGTCACCGACGCGGGTGTCGCGCACCTGCTTGATGGAGGCGGTCAGGAACCCGAGCTCGCCCGGCCCGAGATCGTCCGCCGGCAACATGCCCGGGCGGAAGGTGCCGATGCGGTCCACCGGATAGAGCGCGCCGGTCTGCATCATCCTGATGCGGTCGCCCTTCCTCAGCACGCCGTCGAAGATGCGCACGAGCACGACGACGCCGAGATAGGGATCGTACCACGAATCGACCAGCATCGCCTTCAGCGGCGCGTTGCGATCCCCGCCGGGCGGCGGCAGGCGGGTGACGATCGCCTCCAGCACATCCGGGATGCCGAGGCCGGTCTTGGCCGAAATCTCGACCGCGTGGGAGGCGTCGATGCCGATCACATCCTCGATCTGCTCCTTCACCCGCTCGGGTTCCGCGGCGGGCAGGTCGATCTTGTTCAGGACCGGCACGATCTCGTGGCCGGCGTCGATTGCCTGATAGACGTTGGCGAGCGTCTGCGCCTCGACGCCCTGGCTGGCATCGACCACCAGCAGCGAGCCCTCGACGGCCCGCATGGAGCGCGAGACCTCGTAGGCGAAGTCCACGTGGCCCGGCGTGTCGATGAGGTTCAGCACATAGGTCTGGCCATCCTTCGCCTTGTACTCGAGGCGGACGGTCTGGGCCTTGATGGTGATGCCGCGCTCGCGCTCGATGTCCATCGAGTCGAGGAGCTGCGCCTTCATGTCGCGATCGGCGACGGTTCCGGTCCCCTGGATCAGGCGGTCGGCGAGCGTGGACTTCCCATGGTCGATGTGAGCGACGATCGAGAAGTTGCGGATGAGGCGCGTATCGGTCATGCGCCCGCGTATGGGGCGGGTTGCGTCGCCGGTCAAGCGGGTCTCCCCGAAGCCGGCGACCAGATAACGAGGCTCCCGGCGGCCGCCCGCCCACGGAGGCTGCCGCGCCCGATCGGGACGAGGCTTCCGAGCGCGCGCCCCGCCGCATTCAGAAGCTGGCGGAGACGCTCAGCATCGCGTTCAGCGGCTCGCCGTAGAACGACTGGTCGAGCGCCTGCTGGTAATAGGTCTTGTCGAAGAGGTTGTTTACGTTGAGCTGGGCCGACCAGCGCTCGTCGAAGTCATAGCGCGCCATCGCGTCCACCACCGTGTAGCTCGGCTGGGTGAAGCGGTGGGTCTCGTCGTTGCCGTTCGTCACGTCGACCCATGTCTTGCTCTGCCAGCGAAGACCGCCGCCGAGCGTCCACTTCGACCACGCCCCCGGAAGGGTGTAGGCGGTGAAGACCTTCAGCGTGTTGCGCGGCTGATCAGGCGCGAACTCGCCCCCGTCCGCAGCCTTGAGCGACATCGCCTGACCGCCGACGTAGACGCTCCAGCCGGGGGTGATCTCGCCGGAGAACTCGAACTCGCCGCCCTCGGCCTTCACGCCCTTCGCCCCGCGATACGCATGGTTGATCGTGCCGGGGACCATGTGATTGCCGTCCTGCTCGGCGACGTTGTCGAGGTAGCTCCGGAACAGGGCGAATGAGGCGTTCATCCGGCCCTCGAAGATCTCGCCCTTCGCGCCGACCTCCCGACTGCGGCCGATCACCGGGTCGAGGAAGTTGCCGTTCCGGTCCTGATAGTCCTGCGGGTTGAAGACTTCGGTGTAGCTCGCATAGAGCGACCAGTCGTCGGTCGCGTCGTAGACGACGCCGGCGAAGGGGGTGAACTTGTCGAACTCGCGGAAGCCCTCGCCGTACTCGAAGACCATGTTGCCCTTCCAGCTGGTCTGCCGCCCTCCGAGCACCAGATGCAGGTCGTCGGTCAGGTTGAACCGCCCGGAGGCGAGCGCCGAGAACTTGGTCCGGTTCTCCTCGAAGTCTGCCTCCGCCGTGCCCCACGCCGGCTTCGGATAGGCGCCGGTCCACACGAAGATGTTGCCAATGGGCGCCGGCGTCGTCTCCTCCTCCGGCCAGTCGCGCTTCATCCAGTCGCGGTCCGCGTGCAACGAGAAGTTCAGCGTGTGCTCACGCCCGAAAAGGCTGACGGGTCCGGTCAGGTTCGCGTCGAAGGCGACGAGCCGGTCGTGATCGGAGCCCTTCCACGCCCCAGGGATGAGGCCGAGGCCAGTGGCCTGATCGAGATCGCCGTGCATGTAGAGGAGTTCGGCGTCGTACTTGCGGTCAACGCCGCTCAGGATCAGGTTGCCGCTCCAGCCGTTGTCGAACCTGTGGTCGAGACGCACCATCGCCGACGACTGGTAGCTCGACCAGTGCGACCAGTCGGGGGCGTTCGAGAAGCTGCGCGGGAAGTGGGTCGGCTCGCCGCTCGCGAACATCAGTGGCAGACCGCCCCAGGTCGACGCGCGCGGGTCGTGGTTGCGGTGCTCGAGGCTGAAGGTGAGGCGCGTGGCGTCGGTCAGGTCGGCCTCGACGGTGCCATAGTACGTCTGCTTCTTCACGCTGTAGCGGTCGACGTAGGACTCCTCGCTCGCCGCGTCCATGATGAAGCGGCTGCGCACCGAGCCGTCGGCATTCAGCGGGGTCGAGACGTCGAGGGTGCCGCCGATGCGGTTCCAGTTGCCGTAACGCAGCGCCGCCGTGCCGCCGAAAACCGGGCTCGACGCCCGCTTGCGGGTGATCGCGACCGCCGCGCCCGGCTCGCCGGTGCCGGTCAGCAGGCCGGTCGCGCCTCGCAGCACCTCGACGCGATCGACCGTCGCCGTCGAGGACTGCATCGAGACCCCGCTGAACCAGCCCTGATAGGTCGGGATGTTCATGCCGTCGACGAGGTAGTTCGACACCCAGAAGCCGCGGGAATAGGTGCTGTCACGGTCGGTCTCGGAACCGTAGGCGTTGACGCCGGTGGTGTAGGACAGGACGTCGAGCACTGTCCCGAGGTTCTGGTCCTCGATGCGCTGTTCGGTGACGACGCTGACGGACTGCGGCGTCTCGCGAAGCGTGAGCGGGAGGCCCGTGGCGCTGGTCGCCTGAGGCGCGGCGAAGGTGCCGGTGCCCTCTGTCGCGCCGTCGGCCTCGGCCTCGACGTTGATCGGCTGGAGCATCAGGCCGGGTTTCGCCTCTCGCCCGCCCGCCTCTGCGGCCGTCTCCGGCGCAGGGGCCTCCTGCGCCGCGGCAAGGCCGGTCGTGGCGAGCACGAGGGCAAGCGCCGAAGCGGATGAAAGCCCCGCCGCCCGGCGGAGTCTGGTTGTATCTGGGATCACACGAGCGCCCTCTTTGTCCCCGATGAGACATTTCCGGCTGGCGGGGGGGGGCTCGCTTGCGGCACGTCTCCTGCAATCCGGCGGTACTCGCAAGAGGCGCGCAGTGATCGCGGAAGTCGATGTGGCTGAAATGCTTCAGCGACTCGGGCGCGGCTCAGGCGAGCCCCAGCCACCCCGGCAGCGCCTCGACCGAGGGCAGCACCACGTCGGCGTGCGGCGCGAGATCGGGTTCCGTCGCGATCCCGGTCAGGACGGCCACCGCGGTCATGCCGGCGGCGCGGCCGCTCTCGAGATCATGCGTGCTGTCGCCGATCATCGCGCAGTTCGCCGGCGCGATGCCGGTGGCGGCGCAGAACGCGGTCAGCATGCCCGGCATCGGCTTCGCGCCGTGGCCACTGTCGTAGCCCGCGACGAAGGCGAAGCGCCCGAGCACGCCGGCCCGCTCCAGATGGGCGCGCGCCGGTTCCTCGCTGTCGTTCGTGGCGAGGCCGAGCGTCATGCCGCCGGCAATCAGCCGGTCGAGCAGCGGCCCGAGCGGCGCCACCTCGACCTGCTCCGCGGCGGCGGTGCTCGCGAGGATCATCCGCCGGAGCGGCGCCTCCTCCAGCGCCGGCAGCGTCGAGCGGATCGCGTCGATCACCACCTCCATCGTGCCGGCGATGACCGCGCTCTGCGGCAGGAAGCGCCGGGTGGCACGGTCGAAGCCCAGCCGGTCGGCAAGCCCCTCGGCCAGCAACTCGGCCTTGGACGGATCGACGCCGCTCAGCCGGTCGATGAGCCCGTTCGCCCAGACCGACCAGGTCGCGTGAAAGTCGAAGAGCGTGCCGTCCTTGTCGAAGATCAGGCCCCGGATCGTCCGGGGATCGACCACTGCTGACATCCGGTTTCTCCCCCTCATGCCGGTGGACCCGGTTTCCCCGATGCCGGCGCTGGACGCAAGGGGCCGGACCTTGCGCATCCGTCAGGGGAGGGCCAATCTCCCGCCAGTCCCGCGCCTTCCCCGCCCCGAAGCCCGGAGGCCCCATGCGCCCGCTTCCCCTGTTCGTCGCCCTCGCCGGCCTCGCGGCCTGCACCCCCGCGGCGGCCCCGCCCACTGTCCCGTCAGGAGGCAACCTGACCCCGACGCGGGCAGAGGCTTCCTGCACCCGCGCCGTCGCAGGCCAGACCGGAGGGGCCGGCGGGACGGGGCGCGCGCCGGAAACCACAGGACAGGCGACGCGGGTAACGCCCGACGCGCCCGGCGCGGCCGCCCCGTGGGAATGCGTCGCCGACCTGAGCGGCGAAACCCGGCGCGTCCACTCTTCCGGCACAATCGCCAGCGGCGCGGCGGACTGACCGTTGCAACGCCGCCCCCCGCCAACCCGCGCGGCGTTCCGCCGTTTCGTGCGCTACGCCACCCGCTGGCGCGACAATGACGTCTACCGGCACATGAACAACGCCGTCTTCTACGAGTACGCCGACAGCGCGGTCGGAAGCTGGCTCATCGGCCCGGGCGGCCTCGCGGTCCCGGACGGGCCGGTGGTCTGCCTCGTCGCCGAGACCGCCTGCACCTACCACGCGAGCCTCGGATACCCCGACCCGGTCGACGTCGGACTGGTGCTTGACCGGCTGGGCGAGCGGTCGATGACCTGGCGGATCGGGCTCTTCCGCGGTGACGCCGACGCGGCCGCCGGCGACATCCGCTTCGTCCACGTCTGCGTCGACGCCCGCACCCACCGCCCGACTACCCTGCCCGAGTCCCTCCGCCGCGCGGCGGAGGAGATGCTCGCCTAGGTCCAGTGCGGCAGACCGCCGTCGAGGACGGCGCGCGCGCGGGCCACGTCCTCCGGTCGGAGACCCGCTTCGGCGGCGAAGTCCTCGACCCAGGCATCGCTCTGCAGCAGGAACTCCAGCAGGAAGCCAAGGAACGCCGGCTCGCTGGCACGGCCCCGCAGCTCGTCCGGGGCAAGCCCGCTCTGTACCAGACAGGCGTCGAGCAATTCGGCCCGGCCGGCGAGAAAGATCAGCGCGTCCTGTCCGATGCGCGTGGCCTGATCGAGATGCATTCCGGTGGTCCCGCCGATGGCACCCGATTGTCGGGCCGGCCGAGACTAACCCGGCATGCCACCACGCGACAGTCCCGCAGGTCCGCACACCCGCGCGATCGGACGGCCTCACCCCGCGCGAGTCCCCTTGCTTCAGCAGCCGGGCGCCCCTATAAGCCCGCGTTCTGAACCACCGCAGCGGCCGGCCGATCAGGGCTGCCGAGTCGCTGTCTGAACGCGGACCCGCGAAGGAGACCCGAAATGCCCAAGATGAAGACCAAGTCGGGCGCCAAGAAGCGCTTCAAGGTGACGGCCACCGGCCGCATCCTCACTGCCCAGGCCGGCAAGCGGCACGGGATGATCAAGCGGTCGACCAAGTTCATCCGCCAGGCCCGCGGCACCACGACCCTCTCGGCACCGGACGAGAAGATCGTGAAGTCGTACATGCCCTACGCCCGCTGAGGAGGCCTGACAGATGTCCCGAGTCAAGGGTGGCGCCACCAGCCACGCCCGTCACCGCAAGATCATCAAGCAGGCCGCCGGCTACTATGGCGCCCGCTCGACCAACTACCGCACCGCCAAGCAGGCCGTCGACAAGGCCCTGCAGTACGCGACGCGCGACCGCAAGGTCCGCAAGCGGAACTTCCGCGCCCTCTGGATCCAGCGCATCAACGCCGCGGTCCGCGAGTACGACGCGACGCTCACCTACTCGCGCCTGATCGCCGGGCTCGCGAAGGCCGGGATCGAGGTCGATCGCAAGGTCCTCGCCGACCTCGCCGTCCACGAGCCGGCCGCGTTCAACTCGATCGTCGATCAGGCGAAGTCCGCGCTCGCCTGAGCGCCGCCACCGACACCGACACCTGATTCTGGAAGGCTCGCCCCCGGGGCGAGCCTTTTTTTCGTCTCGCCGGCCGTCAGTCGTCGGCCGTCAGTCGCCGATGTCCATCAGGATGATGCGATACTTGCCATCGATCTTGAAGTCGTACTGGCCAGCGGTGCACGTGGCATCGTTGATCTCGAAGCGGTTGTCAGTCTCCTTGTTCACCTCGGTGAAGGTGCAGCCGAGCGGCGCGACCGCCTCCTGAAGCCCCTTCAGTTCGTTGGCTCTCGGGGGTCCGCAAACGTGCCGCAATCATCCGGCCCGCGAGGCGCCCATGCGGACCCGTCGGGTCGTCACCCCCGATCGACGGGCCTTGCCCCCGTCATGAGCCGTGCGACGGTCGCACCGGGGATCGCGTCGGCCGCATAGGTGAAGGTGCCCGCCGTCCGCACCTCCTCCGCCGCGCGCATCAGCCCGCCGAGCGCGGCGCGCGCGAACGAGCCGCCGACGCTGATGCGCCGCACGCCCGCGGCCGTGAGCTCCGCCACCGAATACGTCGGCCCCGACAACCCCATGACGACGTTCACCGGGCGATCGACGGCGCCGCATACCGCCCGGATCGCCTCGATGTCCGGCAGGCCCGGCGCATAGAGCACGTCGGCTCCGGCCCCGGAAAACGCCTGAAGCCGCCGGATCGTGTCGTCGAGATCCGGACGCCCCCAGAGAAAGTTCTCCGCCCGCGCCGTCAGCACGAATGGCAGGTCACGCGCGGCCTCCGCCGCCGCGTGAACGCGCTCCACCGCCAGCGCGATGTCATGGATCGGCGCGGCCGGATCGCCCGTCGCATCCTCGATCGACCCGCCGACGAGGCCCACCTCACAGGCCATGCGGATCGTCTCGGCGCAGGTCTCGGGCGCTACGCCAAAGCCGTCCTCGAGATCGGCCGAGACCGGCAAGTCCGTCGCCCCGACGATCTCGGCGGCATTGGCGAGGATGTCCCCGCGCCCGAGGGTCGAGTCCCGCCTGCCCTTCGAGAAGGCGTAGCCCGCGCTCGTGGTCGCAAGCGCCTCGAACCCGAGGCTGGCGAGCAGCCGCGCCGACCCCGCGTCCCACGGATTCGGGATGACGAAGGCCCGATCTCCGAAGTGCAGCGCCTTCAGCCGTTCGAACCTGCTCTGCTGGTCGGTCATGCGCTTCCCTTTCGCGTTCGCCCCCATCCCCTGCCGGTAACGATAGCGCCCGGCGCACCGGAACCAACTTTCGCCGGAACGGTGCCGGAACCACCCCGACACCGGGCCGTTGCCATTCTTTGCTCGCGAGGAACCCCGATGCCCGCTCCGCTGGTCCATGCCCTCCTGCTCACCATGGGCCTGCTCACGGCCAGCCTCGTCCCCGCCACTGCCGCCGACGCGCCCGCGTCTCCCTCGACCGCCGCGCCCTCTCCGGCGGACACCGAGGCCGCGGCGCGCGAAGCCTGCGAGGCTGCGGCTCTGGCCGAGATGCAGGCGCGCCAGCCGAACGCTGTCGAGGTGCAGGCGCTCGAGGATCAGATGTCGGTCACCGGGACCCCGGGCGGACAGACCGAGGTCAGGGGCAACGGCCAGTTCGCCCCCGATATCGGCGAGTGGACGCCCTTCACCTACACCTGCGCCTTCAGCGCGACCACCGGACAGGTGACGAGCCTGCGCATCCCGTGAGCGGCTCCCACACCCGGCCGTTCACCTTGCCATGAACTTCCCGATTGCGAAGTGAACGGCCGCGTGCAAGCCTCTCTCCAAGACGCATTGGAGAGGTCCATGGCACCCAGTCCGCAGACGCCGGGCATCGTCGCCGGGCGGCTGACCGAAGACGCGCTTCGGGAGAATTTCGCCGATATCGCGCCGCCCCTCACCGCGCACGAGGCGCTTGTCGCCGCCGATCGCTGCTATTTCTGCTACGATGCGCCTTGCACCGAGGCGTGTCCCACCTCGATCGACGTGCCGCTCTTCATCCGGCAGATCCAGTCGGGCCAGCCGGAGGCTTCGGCCCGCACCATCCTCTCCCAGAACATCCTCGGCGGCATGTGCGCCCGGGTCTGCCCCACCGAAACGCTCTGTGAAGAGGCCTGCGTCCGCGAGGCGGCGGAGGGCAAGCCGGTGGAGATCGGCCGGCTGCAACGCTTCGCCACCGACGCGGCCATGGGCCGCGCCCAACCCTTCCGGCGCGCGGCCCCGACCGGCCGGCGCATCGCCGTGGTCGGCGCCGGTCCGGCCGGGCTCGCCTGCGCCCACCGCCTCGCGCTCCTCGGCAACGAGGTGACGCTCTTCGACGCCCGGCCAAAGCCCGGCGGCCTCAACGAATTCGGCATCGCCGCCTACAAGAGCGTCGACAACTTCGCCCAGGCGGAAGTCGACTGGCTCCTCGACGTCGGTGGCATCACCCTGCGCTGCGGCGAGCGCCTCGGCGAGACCGTGAGCCTCGAAACCCTCCGCGCCGGGCATGACGCGGTCTTCCTCGGCATCGGCCTCTCCGGCGTCCGCGCGCTCGGGCTCACGCCGGCCGGCGCGCGCATCCGCCCGGCCGTCGAGTTCATCGCCGAGGTGCGGCAGGCGGACGACCTTGGCGGCGTGCCGGTCGGCCGGCGCGTCGTGGTGATCGGCGGCGGCATGACCGCGATCGACGCGGGCGTGCAGGCGAAGAAGCTCGGCGCCGACGAGGTGACGATCGCCTACCGCCGCGGCCGGGAGAAGATGTCCGCCAGCAGCTATGAACAGGAACTCGCCGCCACCGAGGGCGTGCGCATCCTCACCGACTCCGTGCCCGTGGGGGTGAAGCTCAACGGCACCGGCAGCCTCGTGGAGTTCGCCCGGCCGGACGGCGAAACCTTCACGCTCCACGCCGACGAAGTCCTGACCGCCATCGGCCAGACCCTCGGCGCGACCCCCGAGGCGCTCGCGCTCTCGGGCGGCAAGATCGCCGTCACCGGCGCGGGACGCACCAGCCTGCCCGGCGTCTGGGCCGGCGGCGACTGCGCCGAGGGCGGCGACGACCTGACCGTCACCGCCGTGGCCGAGGGCCGCGACGCAGCCCTCGACATTCATGCGAGCTTTGGCGATGCGGGCCTCAGCGGAAGCTGACCGATCAGACCCGAAACCGGCACGCCGCGATTGCGCGGCGCCGCCACCATCCTTATGTGTCGCGGTGCCCACCGCAGGGGAGTACCGTGTTCGAGAGTATCGTCCAGTTCGCGACCGATTTCGTCGCGACCCACAGCCATTGGGCACCCGTCCTCGCCTTCCTTCTCGCCTTCTTCGAGACGCTCGCCTTCATCTCGCTGCTGGTGCCATCGACGGTGATCCTCGTCGCGGTCGGCACGCTGATCGCCGCCGGGGCGCTCGACATGCTGCCGATCTGGATCGGTGCCTCGGCCGGCGCGCTCACCGGCTCGACCCTGTCCTTCGCCCTCGGCCGGCGCTTCGGCCCGGCGGTCCTCTCCGCGTGGCCGATGAACCGCGATCCCTCGCTCGTGGAGCGCGGCCGCGCCGCCTTCGCCCGCTGGGGGACACCCGCCGTCCTCGTGTCGCATTTCTTCGGGCCGCTGCGCTCGGTTGCGTTCATCATTGCCGGCGCCTCGGCGATGCGGCTGCTCGCCTTCCAGCTGGTGAACGTGCCGGGCTCGCTTGCCTGGGCCTACCTCACGCCCAAGTCCGGCGAGATCGGCGGCGAGATCGTCGGTGCGGTCTGGCGAGCCGTATCCGGCGGGAGCTGACCATCACCCCATCCGAGCCCTGATCGAGGAGGACCGACCCCCATGGCTGATCTTCGCAGCGACTTCGTCGGCATCCGCTCCCCGAACCCGTTCTGGCTCGCCTCCGCGCCGCCTACCGACAAGGAGGTGAACGTCCGTCGCGCCTTCGCCGCCGGCTGGGGTGGCGTGGTCTGGAAGACGCTGGGGCTCGACCCGCACATCGTCAACGTCAACGGCCCGCGGTATGGCGCGATCTGGGGCGCCGACCGGCGCCTTCTCGGCCTCAACAACATCGAGCTCATCACCGACCGGCCGCTCGACGTGAACCTGCGCGAGATCAAGGCGGTGAAGCGCGACTGGCCCGACCGGGCGATGGTCGTCTCGCTCATGGTGCCCTGCGACGAAGAGAGCTGGCGCTCGATCCTGCCGCTGGTGGAGGAAACCGGCGCAGATGGCGTGGAGCTCAACTTCGGCTGCCCGCACGGCATGAGCGAGCGCGGCATGGGCTCGGCGGTCGGGCAGGTGCCCGAATACATCGAAATGGTCGCCCGCTGGTGCAAGGCCGCGACCCGGATGCCGGTCATCGTCAAGCTCACGCCCAACATCACCGACATTCGCCAGCCGGCCGGCGCCGCGAAGGCCGGCGGCGCCGACGCGGTCAGCCTCATCAACACGGTAAGCTCCATCACCAGCGTCAACCTCGACAACTTCAGCCCCGAGCCCTCCATCGACGGCAAGGGCAGCCACGGCGGCTACTGCGGCCCGGCGGTGAAGCCGATCGCGCTCAACATGGTGGCCGAGATCGCCCGCGACCCCGCGACCCGCGGCCTGCCGATCTCCGGCATCGGCGGCGTCACCACGTGGCGCGACGCGGCCGAGTTCATGGCGCTCGGCTCGGGAACCGTGCAGGTCTGCACCGCGGCGATGACCTACGGCTTCCGCATCGTCGAGGAACTCGTCGCCGGGCTTGCGACCTGGATGGACGAGAAGGGCCACGCCGACCTCGACGACTTCCGCGGCCGCGCGGTGCCGAACATCACCGACTGGCAGTACCTGAACCTCAACTACGTGGCCAAGGCCCGGATCGACCAGTCGCTCTGCATCCACTGCGGCCGCTGCTACGCCGCCTGCGAGGACACCTCGCATCAGGCCATCGCCATGAAACCCGGCCGGGTCTTCGAGGTGAAGGACGACGAATGCGTGGCCTGCAACCTCTGCGTCAACGTCTGCCCGGTGGAAGACTGCATCTCCATGGTTGAGCTCGCGCCAGGCGAGATCGACGCGCGCACCGGCAAGGTGGTGAGCCCGGACTACGCCAACTGGACGAGCCACCCCAACAACCCGGCGGCAAAGGCGGCGGAATAGCGTCGTGCCTGCGCTTCCGTTGGGAACTTGCAGCAATCCGCCGTAATCAGCGGGAAGCACCCGCCACGGGGGCAATGCTCCGCGCCACCTTGCTGAGCGACACCGATCAGGCTCCCGGATGTGCCGGAAGGACACACTGATCCCCTTCAGCGACGCCCCCTGGTCGGCGGACCCTTGCTCGGCGGAAATCCGCCGAATATACCCGTCCCGTGTAGGGAGAGTATCGGGGGAAGCCCTTTGGCAATCATCAATGGAAATCCGCGCGACAACCGGCTGATCGGGACATCGTCCGCCGATCAGATCCTGGGGTTCGCGGGAAATGACACGCTCATGGGTCTCAGGGGCGCTGACCGGCTTTTCGGCGGCGCGGGCGACGACCTGCTTGATGGTGGCCCCGGCCTCGATGTGCTGAACGGCGGCGCCGGCCACGATATGGTGACCTACGCCGGCACCGCGCGGCCGATCGCTGCCGACCTCGCACTCGGAGTCATCGAGTACCGAAGCGGGAACCGCATCGCGGACCGTATCCACTCCATCGAAGGGGTGATCGGCAGTTCCGGCGACGACTACATCATGGGCAACGCCGAGCGGAACGAACTGCACGGCGGAGACGGGAACGACGACCTTGACGGGCGCGTCGGTGCCGATCTGCTGTTCGGCGGTGCCGGAGACGACTGGCTGGCTGGCGGCCTCGGGTCGGACACCATCGACGGAGGCGCGGGCAGCGACAGTCTCAATGGCGACGGCGGCGAGACGGACGTCGACGGGTCCTCGAACGCGGTGGCCATCGGGCGTGCGAAGCCGGACACGGTGAGCTTCGCCAGCGGCACGGCGGGGGTGACGCTGACCCTCGGCGAAGGCGACGAAGAGACAACCGCCACGCACGCCGGCTCCGAAGACGTCGACTCGCTTCAGGGCTTTGACAACGTGATCGGCAGCAGTGGCGCCGACCGCATCACCGGCAACAGCGGCGACAACCTCCTCATCGGCGGCCGTGGCAACGACATCCTCATCGGTGGCGCGGGCGACGATACGCTGGCGGGCGGTGCCGGCACCGACAGGCTCGACGGCGGCGCTGGCCGCGACACGATCGACTACTCCGAGAACACCAACGCCCTGCGCCTCGATCTCGCCACCCAGACCGTCACCTTCCCGGGCAAGACCTGGACCCCGGAGGTGTTCAAGTCCATCGAGAACGCGACGACGGGCAGCGGCAACGACACGCTCCTCGGCGACTCGGGCGCCAACGTCCTCGACGGCGGCCTCGGGTCCGACCTGATCAGGGGCGGCGCCGGCCACGACACCGTGTCCTACGCCTCGCACGATGTGGCCGTCTCGGTCAGCCTGCTCACCGGCGTGGGCACCATCATCGGCAGCAACGTCCGCGACAGGCTCATCGGCATCGAGAACATCACCGGCGGCGACGGCAACGACCTGCTGCGCGGCAGCGCCGGGGCCAACGTGCTCGACGGCGGCGATGGCAATGACACCGTGATCGCCGGTGCCGGGAACGACACGATCCATCTGACCGCGGGGTCGGACATCATCAACGGCGGCGCGGGCTCGGACACCGTGGTGGTCGATCTCGGGTATGACGCCTACCCGGATCTCGACTTCAGCGAGTGGTGGGACGAATCGAACGGCCTCGCGACGGTTACCTACGATGGCGGCACCGAGGTGGATCTGCTGGCGGATCTCGCGAACGGCAGGATCATCTCCTACACTGGCCCGGCGGTGCGCGGCAGGCTGACGAACGTCGAGAACGTCACGACCGGCGCCGGCAACGACATCGTCATCGGCTCGGACGCGGCCAACGTGATCTCGGTCGGCCACGGCGCCAATGTGGTGGACGCCGGGCGCGGCAACGACCTCATCCTCGGCAGCAACACTCAGACCGAATGGTCGGCGTGGGGCGACTATGAGGAGAAGCCTGACCTGACCGACGCGCGGGATGCCGGCGAAGTCCTGCGCGGCGGGATGGGCGCCGATACGATCGTCGGCGGCATGAGCATGTTCGGACAGGGCGGTGACGACCGGCTCGTCGCCGCACTCGTCGACGGCGAGACCCGCATGAGCGGCGGCCGCGGCGCCGACAGCTTCGTCTTCTCCGACAAGGTGGAAAGCGTCGGCTGGCACGAGACCTATCTCCGGGTCCAGCATGTCACGATCACCGACTTCGACGGCGGCGAGGGCGACCGTATCATCATCGAGCGGGCCGACCCCGACTCTCCCGACCCGGTCTTCGTCGGCACTGTCACCGACCGGAACGACATCGACGTCGGCGAGTGGGGTTTCCACGACGACAAGCTCTTCATCGGTCTGGCGTACGAGGCCTTCTCCGGCAACGACTACGAGCAGACCCCCGGCGGGTTGGATATCACCATCCTGGGCGGCAACATCAGCGAGAGCGACGTCCTCTTCGTGTGACGGCGAAAACCCCGTTCACCAGTTCTGAGAACTGGTGAACGGGATCCAACCTGTCCCTTTTATTTCAACACCTTGTCAAAGCCGCGCAACCTGCGCACCCCGGCTCAGAGGATGAAGTCGATCGCCGCGTAGTCGCTGGCCGTGACGCCCGCGCCGTCATGGATCGCGAGATCGAACTCGGGCCCGCCGCCGCCGGTGGTATTGCCCCGGATATGGGTCACATCCCCCACGTCCATCGCCCAGAGATCACCAACGCCGCGCGTGGTGCCAAAGCTGAAGTGCTGTTGCCCGGCCGCCGCCGTGTCCGCATCGATCGCCGAGACATCAACCCGGTCGCCCCCGGCAACGCCCGCGCCGGCAAAGGCGACCACACCCGCAGCGCCAATGATCCTG
This sequence comes from Amaricoccus macauensis, assembly GCF_014201905.1. Classification (GTDB taxonomy): domain Bacteria; phylum Pseudomonadota; class Alphaproteobacteria; order Rhodobacterales; family Rhodobacteraceae; genus Amaricoccus; species Amaricoccus macauensis. The sequence continues at coordinate 1,210,869 of NZ_JACHFM010000001.1, forward strand.
TCCCCCGCGGCGTCGCTTGCCACGGCAAAGCGGAACACGTCGGCTCCGGCGCCACCCACCATCCGGTCGGCTCCTCCCGCCCCGGTCAGCGTATCGGCCCCGCCGCCGCCCAGCAGCGTGTCGTTTCCGCTGCCACCGCCAAGGACGTCGGCAGAGTTGCCGCCCGCGAGAAGGTCGCGACCGCTGTTGCCCCAGACCGGCCCAGTGACCCGGCCGAGCTCGCCGTGATAGACGTCATTACCTCCTCCAAGGAGCACGCCACCCTCCAGAAGGCCATCGTTCGTCACCGAATCCGCGCCCCGGGAAAGCGACAGGGCGCCCCTTGCCCCCGAGATCGTGCCGTCGTTGCCGATGTCGAGCGACGCCGCTCCCTCGCCGATCACTCCCCAGTAGCGGCTCGACCCGATCGTCCCGGTGTTCTGGATCGAAGCCGACCCGTCGACGATCATGACACCGGCGCCCACCCTGTCGGCCGCGTGAATCGTACCTGCGTTGACGATCGTCGTCGTTTCCACCTGGCTGTAGACGGCCTGGTTCTGGCCCGAGCCGAGAACGCCGTCGTCCGAACCGCCGCCGGCCTCCAGCGTGCCATGGTTCACGACCGTCGCCGCGCTGCCCGGAAACCTGTCGGGGACGAATTCGATTGCGCCGACCTCGCCGAAGATCGTGCCCCAGTTCTGGACAGTGGCGTCCGTGACGTCGGTCAGGACCACTCCGAAGCCGCGCCCAGCGTGCAGCACGCCGTGGTTCGCGAGACTGCTCCCGTAGCTCGCCTCGAACGCCATGGCCCCGGTGCTCTCGAGCCGGCCAGTGGCACCCACGGTCAGGTCGATCGAGGCGGTGAAGGCGTCGACCGCGGCCCATCCCGGCGCGGAGACCGTGCCGTTGATGTGCGCTGTCAGGTCGCGCAACTCGCCTTCCCCGCGTCCGTCGACCGCCCAGTCGCCCTGGTTCGCGAGGGTGACACCGGCCCTGACGATCAGCATGTCGCCGGACTCTGCGAAAGAGAATATCGGGTCGTAGCCATCCGTGATGACGGACTTGGTGAAGATCGTGGTGGTCATGAGCGCTCCCCCCAGGATGGGTGGGAAACGCGCGAGCCCGGACATTGGCTGCACGGGGCCGGACGTAAAACGCCTCTCCCTCCGTGCAGATCGCCAGCTTTAGCGGCTCAGCCCCGCCACGAGCGTCGGCAGGTCGAGGGAGGCGAAGCCGTAGTGGCGGAGCCAGCGCAGGTCGCTCTCGAAGAACGAGCGCAGGTCGGGGATGCCGTACTTCAACATGGCGATCCGGTCGATGCCCATGCCGAAGGCGAAGCCCTGCCACTTCTCCGGGTCGACGCCGGCGGCGGCCAGCACCTTCGGGTGGACCATGCCGGAGCCGAGGATCTCGAGCCAGTCGTCGCCCTCGCCGATCTTGAGCTGCCCGCCGGCCCATGAACAGCGGATGTCGACCTCCGCCGAGGGCTCGGTGAACGGGAAGTGGCTGGCGCGGAACTTCAGCTCCACCCCGTCCACCTCGAAGAATGCCCGGCAGAACTCTTCCAGCACCCACTTCAGGTTCGCCATCGACACATCGCGGTCGATGCAGAGACCCTCGATCTGATGGAACATCGGCGTGTGGGTCTGATCGTAGTCGGCGCGGTAGACCCGGCCGGGCGCGATGACGCGGATCGGCACGCCACGCGCTTCCATGGCGCGGATCTGCACCGGCGAGGTGTGGGTCCGCAGCACGTGGGGCGGGCGATTGTCGCCGCCGGAGCGCGCCATGTAGAAGGTATCGTGATCCTGCCGCGCCGGATGCTCGGCCGGAATGTTGAGCGCGTCGAAGTTGTACCAGTCGCTTTCGACCTGCGGCCCTTCGGCGACGGCGAAGCCGAGGTCGGCGAAGATCGCCGCGACCTCCTCCATCACCTGGCTGACCGGGTGGATCGTGCCTTCCCGCTCGGGCCGGGGGGCGAGCGTCACATCGGCCCATTCGGACGCGAGGCGCGCATCGAGCGCCGCGTCGGCAAGGCGGCCCTTGGCCTCGGTGAGCGCGTCGGCGATCTCGTCGCGCAGGCCGTTCAGCGCCGGGCCCGCGACCTGACGCTCCTCGGGTGACATGGCGCCGAGGCCGCGCATCAGCAGCGAGACTTCGCCCTTCTTGCCGAGGGCGGCGAGGCGCACGGCCTCGAGGCCCGCCTCGTCGGGCGCATCGGCGATCGCCGCCAGATACCGCGTCTTGATGTCGCTGATGCCGTCCATTGCCGTCCCCTCGGGCGCCGCCGCGGCTGGCCTAGCCTTGCGGCCGGGGAAATTCAAGGCTTCCGGCTGGCCCGGCGCGGCCAGCGTTGCTATGCGGGACGCATGGCACACGATTTCCTCGATCTGCCCGGCGGCCGGCGCATCGCCTACGCGCTCCGGGAGGGCGGAAGCCCGACAGTGGTCTTTCTCGGCGGCTTCCGCTCGGACATGACCGGCACCAAGGCGAGCTTTCTCGACGGCTGGGCCTCCGGCGCCGGCCTCGGGTTCCTGAGGTTCGACTACACCGGGCACGGCGCATCGTCCGGGCGCTTCGAGGACGGGGCGATCGGCGACTGGGTGCAGGACGCCGCCGAGACGATCGGCGCGCTGACCCGCGGGCCGCTGATCCTTGTCGGATCGAGCATGGGCGGGTGGATCGCGCTCCGTCTGGTGGCGCTGCTCGGCGAGCGCGTCGCCGGCCTCATCGGCATCGCCGCGGCGCCGGATTTCACCGAAGATTCCATGTGGGCCGAGATGGACGAGCCGACGCGGGCGCGCCTCATCACCGAGGGACAGGTCGAGGTGCCATCGGACTATGAGGCGCCGTACCCGATCACCCGGCGGCTGATCGAGGACGGGCGGGAGAACCTCGTCCTGCGCACGCCGCTCCGCCTGCCGTTTCCGGTCCGCCTGCTGCACGGGACGGCGGACACCGACGTGGAACAGGCGGTGGCGCTCAGGCTGCTCGACCACGCGGAAGGGCCGGACATCCGCCTGACGCTGGTGAAGGACGCCGACCACCGCTTCAGCAGCGAGGCGACGCTCGCGCTGCTCGCATCGACGCTGGCGGAAGTCGTTTCGGACGCTGCGGACCGGACGTAGATCCAACCTCATAGCCCGTGCCCGAGCTCGGGGGGGAGCTCCGGGCACGGGCCCTCGCGGCGGCCTGCGCAGCACCACGGGCCCCGGCCTCCCGGAGGAGGCCATGAGGCCGCGGGTTTCAGCTGCGCAGGCTCACGAGATTGTGGACGTGGACGTGATCGCCCGCCGACGCCGCGGCCGTCATCCGGCCGATCACCTCGCCGTACTTTCGCACCGGTTCCCCCTCCCCCAGCGCGCGAACCGCGACCTTGTGCCCGAGCGGCAGCGCCTCCGCGGCGGTCAGGCTCAGGGTGCCGTGGGCGCCGATGAGCATGATCTCGGCCCCGGAGGCCACCGCTTCGACGAGCACCGCCACGTCGTCGCGCGGGTCGAGGAGAACCGCGCGACTCACGCGGCCTCGCCTGCGCCGAGCCGGATGCTGACGCCCGCGGCATCCTCGCGCAGCTTCAGGACCGCGCCCACGTCGGCACCGGCGAGCCCGCGATCCATCGCCTCCTGAAGCGTCGCGACGGTCGCCGCCCCGATCGGCGCATCAAGGCCAAGCGCCGCGTTCATCGCCATGGCGAGCCGGCAGTCCTTGTGCGCGAGCTTGACCATGAAGCCCGGCTCGAAGTCGCCCTTGAGCGCGCGGTTGTGCATGGCGACGGCGAGTTGCTGGTTCCACGCCATCGTCGTCTTCAGCACGCTGATCATCGTATCGAGCGTCAATCCGGCCTTCGCGCCAGCGACCAGCGCCTCGGAGCTTGCGGCGATGAGCACGCTCGCGAGGAGGTTGTTCGTGAGCTTCATCGCCTGGCCCATGCCAAGATCGCCGCAGCGGATGAGGTCGCTGCCCATGCAGGCGAGGACCGGGCGCGCCGTCTCGATCGCCTCCGGATCGCCGCCGAGCATCAGGGTCGAGGTCCCGGCGATCGCGTGCTCCACGGTCTTGCCAACCGGGCTGTCGATCATCGCGGCGCCCCTGGCCGCCACCTTCGCGCCGACGCGCTTCGTGGTCTCCGGGTCGATGGTGCTGAGGTCCACGTAGATCGCGCCCGGCCGGAGCCCGGCGACGATTCCGTCGGGTCCATCCGCCGTCGCCTCGACATCGGGTGCGTCCGGCAGGCTGGTGATGACGATGTCCGACGCCTCCGCCACCGCGCGCGGGCTCGCGGCCGCAACGGCGCCCGCCGCGACGAGGGCCTCCACCGCCTGCGTGTTGAGATCATAAACGGTGAGCGAGTGCCCACCCTTCATCACGTTGCGCGCCATGGGAGCGCCCATGGTTCCCAGCCCTATGAAACCGACCGATGCCATTTTTCTTCTTCCTTCGAGGTCTTTGCCGGCCCCCGGACGGGGCCGGCGTCAGGTGTTCAGCCCGCCGGCTTCCAGCCGTCCATCTTCCAGACCGGCAGGCCGCGCAGGTCGGTCGCCGCCGGGTCGGTGAAGTCCGCGTCAGGGGGAAGCGCGCCGGACGCGGCATAAGCCTTCTCGGCGATCGGCGCTGCCTTGGCGAACGCGCCCTTCACCTGCTCGTCGCTGAGCGGCGCGGGAATGAGCTTGCCCGCGACCATGTAGTCCGAGATCTGCCGGATCGCCGCCGCGTCGCCCTCGGTCGGCCAGGCCCAGCCGCGCTGGATCAGCACCTCGTCCGCCACGATCTTCGCGCCAAGCTCGGGCGGCAGCTCCCAGTACGTCTTCGCCAGGTCCGACACCGCTTCCGGCGCCTCGGCCTTCAGCGCCACGACGGCGCGCTGGCTCGCGATCAGGAAGGCCTGCCCCACCGCGGCGTTTTCGCCGACGATGTCGTCCGTGCAGATCCAGAACGAGCGGTGCAGGTAGTAGCCGTCCGGGTAGAAGGCCGACTTCTTCACGCCGGGCAGCAGATGGCCCGCCCCCTCGCCCGCCGGCCCGGAATAGCCGTCCTCGGTGTAGCCGAAGGAGTTCATGATCCCCTTCACCCCGATCTCCGCCTGCGCCTTCAGGAAGGCCGGGTAGCCCGCGATAGCCGCGTCCATGCCGGTGGGCACCGAAGCCGCCTGCGCCTGCGTCGGCGTGTTGACGACGGTGATGCCGTGCGCCTTCGGATCGGCGTCCCCGAGTTCCAGCGCCAGCATCTGCGACAGGGCGTTGGCCGGGTCACCGCCGACGAGCGCGCCCACCGTCTTGCCCTTCAGGTCGTCGATCGTCCTGATGGGCGAGTCCTTCGGCACCGTCAGGACGAAGCGCATGTGCCCCTCGCCGAGGGTCAGCACATTCAGCGGCTGCTCCTGCGAGAGAAGGCGCACGATCGGGGTATTGCCCCACATCCCGATGTCGAGATCGCCCGCGAGGAACGCCTCGACCTGCGGCAGCGCTGAAGGGTAGTCGCGCCAGTCGACGGTAAGATCGACGCCGAGTTCCTTCGCCGCCGCCTCGAAGAGGCCGTCGTTCATCATCTTCTGGGTGATCGGCGAGTTGCCCGCCGCCCACGGCTGGCGCCCGACCGAGACCTTCACGGAAGAGCCCTGCGCCCGCACCAGCGCCGGAGCAAACAGCGCCCCGGCCGCTGCCGCCGCGACGAAGCCGCGACGGCCCATCTGCGGGCCTTTCCAGCCAGACATTCCGGTCTTTCTCATTGGTTCCCCTCCCTGTTGCGCCATCGTTGCCGGCGTCTCATTCCACCGTCGCCCGGATGGCCTCGTCGCGGATCAGTTCCCAGATCGAGCGCGAGAGATCGGCGAAGGCCGCCGTCGCGCGCGTCGCCTCGTTGCGCGGTCGCGGCAGATCGACATCGACGATCGCCTTCAGCCGGCCCGGCCGGCTGCCGAGGACCACCACCCGGTCGGCGAGATAGACCGCCTCGTCGATGCCATGGGTGATGAAGACCACCGTCCGCCGCTCCGCCGCCGGCTGGTCCTGCCGCCAGATGCGCAGGATCTCGTCCTGCAGCACCAGCCGGGTCTGGGCGTCGAGTGCGGCAAGCGGCTCGTCCATCAGCAGGACTTCCGGCTCGTTGGCGATGAGCCGCCCCAGCGCCACGCGCTGGCGCATTCCGCCCGAGAGCTGGTGCGGGTAGCGCTCTTCCGCGCCACCGAGGTTCACGAGATCGATCACCCGCGCCACCCGCGCCTCGCGCGCGGCGCGGTCGAGCCCGGCGCCCGCCGGCCCGTGGGTGAGCCCGAAGCCGACGTTGCCGCGCACCGTCTGCCACGGGAAGAGCGCGTAGTCCTGAAACATCACCCCCCGGTCCGGGCCGGGGCCGGCGATCGGCTTGCCGTCGAGCAGGATCGTGCCCGAGCTTTGCCGGTCGAGCCCGGCGAGCATGTTGAGGACGGTCGTCTTGCCCGAGCCGGACGGCCCGACGATGGCGAGGAACTCGCCCGGGCGGATGTCGAGGCTCAGGTCATCGAGGGCGACGAAGCTGTCGAACATCTTGCCCACATGCTCGAGGCGGATCTTCGGCTCGTTCGGGACGGTCATCATGGGTGGCTCCACGGAAAGGCCCGCGCGAGCAGCGCACGGAGGCCGCGGTCTAGGAGCATCGCGACGAGGCCGACGGCGGCCATGCAGACGACGATGCCCGAAAGCTGGATGGAATAGGCGTAGAAGACGAACATCATCTGCCCGATGCCACCGGAGGTGCCGGCCTTGGCGCCGACCGCGAGCTCGGCGGCGATGATCGCCGTCCAGGCGATCCCGAGACCGATCCGCATTCCCACGAGGATCGAGGGGAGCGCCGCCGGCAGGACCACGGTGCGGAGCCGGGTGAGCGGCGAGATGCCCATGGTTCGCGCCGCCCGGATGAGGCTCCGGTCGATACGCTTCACGCCCGCGATCGTGTTGATCAGGATCGGGAAGAACGCCGCGTAGGCGACAATCGTCACCGCCGCGAGGTTGCCGGTGCCGATCCAGAGGATGACGAGCGGCAGGATGGCGATGGCGGCGATCGGCCGGAAGCTCTCGACCAGCGGATCGAGGTTGCGCTCGACCACCGGCAGCGTCCCCATGGCGAGCCCGAGCGGCACCGCGAGCAGGGTGGCGAGGACGAAGCCGCCGAAGACCCGGCCGAGGCTCGTCGCGAGCGCCGCGAGGAGCGTGCCGTCCGCCAGCATCTCGACCGCCTTCAGTGCCGTCGTCGACGGGCGCGGCGCGCGCGGCGAGCCCGACAGGGCCACGAGAATTTCCCAGAGCACGATCAGCGCCAGCGGCAGCGCGAGTTGCCGAAGCGTCCTCATGGCCGGATGTCCTTCGCCCACGGCATGAGGCGCGCCTCGAGCGCGCGGAGGCCGGCGTCGGTCAGGAAGCCCAGCACGCCGATCATCGCGATGAATGCCATCACCGTCGGCGTTGCGAGCATCGAGCGGTAGTATTCGATCGCGTAGCCGAGACCGCTCGGCGCACCGACGAGCTCCGCCGCGACCACCGCCGTCCAGGACGCCGCCACCGCGAGGCGGAGCGAGACCATGATCGCCGGCAGTGCCGCCGGCAGCACCACATGGCGGATGCGCGTGACCCCGGTGACACCCATGGTGGCGGACGCCGCGAGAAGCCTCGCGTCAACGTTGCGCACGCCGGCGGCGGTGCCGATCACCAGCGGAAAGAACGCCGAATAGAACATGATGAAGATCGGCAGGCGGCTGCCGATGCCGAAGATGAAGAGCGCGAGCGGGATCCAGGCGATGCCGGCGACCGGCCGGAGCATCTCGACGAGCAGGTCGAAGGCATCGCGCCACGCCCGGCTGAGGCCCATGGCGATGCCGAGCGGGATCGCCGTCAGCGCCGCCACCGCGACCGCCAGCACGAGGCGCAGCAGGCTGATCCCGGCGTTGCGAAGGAGCTCACCGTCGAGCGCCGACTGGCGGACCGCGTCGAGCACGAGGAGCGGCGAGGGCAGGAGCAACCGGCTCCCGACGAGGAGCGAAAGCCCGTACCAGGCGAGGGCGAAGATCGCCATCGTCCTCAGGTAGACGAGAAGGCCACCGACCCGTGCCATCAGAGCGCCCCCCTGAGCCGCGTCGGGACTTCCAGCCCCTCGCCCAGCGCCTCGCCCCAGGTGAGCGTGCCGCCCGCGATCTCGCCGGCGAGCCCCAGCAGCCGCCCGGCCGCCGCCTCTGCCGTCTCGGTCCCGGAAAAGACCGGGCTCGCGTCGAAGTCGATCTGCTCGGGCAGCCGCGCCGCCGTCCCGGCGTTCGCGGTGAGCTTGATCGTCGGTGCGATCGCGCTCGCGTAGCTGTTGCCCGGTCCGGTGGAGAAGACCATGAGCTGCGCCCCGACCGCCGCGAACGCGGTCATGGAGACCGGCGAGAACGACGGCCCGTCCATCAGCCAGAGCCCGGGCCGCCCCGGCCGCTCGGTCAGCCCGACCAGCCCCTCGATCGGCCGCGACCCGGCCTTCGCCACGGCGCCGAGCGCCTTTTCCTCGATGGTCGAGAGGCCGCCGCGGATGTTCTCCTCGCCCGGGTTGTTGCCGGTGAGGCTCGCGCCGCTGGCCGCGACCATAGCCTGCCGCGCCGCCACGGCGCCGACGATCGCGGCCCCGGTCCCGGGCGTCCGGGCGCGGGCGGCGAGCAGGTGTTCGGCACCCAGCCACTCGACCGTCTCGCCCACGAGCACGGTGGCTCCCATGTCGACCAGCCGGTCGACCAGCGCGCCGATCACCCGGTTCCCCGCGATCCCCGAGGTTGCGTCCGAATGCCCGCACTCGACGCCCACGGTCAGCGCCGACAGCTGCACCGGCCCGCGCCGTGCCGCCGATGCCGCGCGCGCCAGCGTCGCGAGGCGGCGGCAGCCGAGGTCCATCACCGCGAACGCGTCCTCACCGGTCTCGGCGAAGCTCACCGCATCGACCGGCCGCCCGGCCCTCGCGATCGCGTCGCGATAGCCCTCGGTCGCCTCTTCGTCGACACCGACGATGAGCACCCCGCCAACGTTCGGGTTGAGTGCGAGGCCGAGCATCTGGGCCCGGTGGCTCGCGATGTCCGGCTCGATCTGCCCGCGCCCGTCCCGCGAGGCAACGCAGACGACGCCGGGCAGCGCGGCGGCGATCCGCTCCGCGACCCGTGCCGCCAGCCCGTTCACCCCGAGCACCAGCACGCGGTTGCGGATGCCGACGCCGCCGTCGGCCCGCGTGAAGCCGCCGAACCCTCCGGCGATTCCGTCTCCGACCCCGACCATCAATCCTCCTCGCCGAGCGCAAGCGGCGGCGCGCCCCGCCATGCGCGCCACGCCGAAAGGAGGATCACCGCAACGATGAACGCCATCACCGTGGCGCTGATCGGCCGCTCGAAGAACGTCAGGAGATCGCCGCGCGACAGCATCAGGGCCCGGCGGAAGTGCTCCTCCATCATCGGCCCGAGCACGAAGCCGAGCAGCATCGGCGCCGCCGGCAACTCGACGAGCCGCGCCAGCCAGCCGAAAGCCCCGATCACCACCACCATCCAGACGTCGAAGATGCTGTTGTCGACGGCGTAGACCCCGATGCAGATGAACATGAGGATCGCCGGATAGAGCAGCCCGAACGGGATCGTCAGCAGCCGCACCCAGATGCCGATGAGCGGCGCGGACATCGCGAAGAGGATCAGGTTGCCGATCCAGAAGCTCATGACGAGCCCCCAGAACAGCGTCGGCGCCTGCGTCATGATCGTCGGCCCGGGCGCGATCCCCTGGATCATCAGCATGGCGATCATGATCGCCATCGCCGCGCTTCCCGGGATGCCGAGCATCAGGGTCGGGATGAACGCGGTCTGCACCGCGGCGTTGTTCGCGGCCTCCGGGCTCGCGACGCCCTCGATCGCCCCGCGCCCGAAACGCGAGGGATCGCGCGCCACCCGCTTCTCCGCCGCATAGGCGAAGAACGTCGAGATCGCCGGCCCGGTGCCCGGCAGCGTCCCGAAGAACGAGCCGATGGCCGACCCGCGCAGCGTCGGCCAGAGGCTCTGCCGCAGGTCGTCCCGCGTCGGCCACATCGAGCGCAGGGTGATCCCCTTCGCGCTCACGGTGGCCGCCCCGGCGACGCGCACGCTCATGATGATCTCGGCGACCCCGAAGAGGCCCATGGCGAGCGCGGCGATGTCGATGCCGTCGGCCAAGCTCGGCACCCCGAAGACGAAGCGGTAGGCGCCGGTGGAGAGGTCGGTCCCGACGGTCCCGAGCAGCACCCCGAAGGCGACCATGGCGAGGCCTTTCGCGAGCGACCCCGCCGACATCGACGCCGCCGCGACGAGCCCGAGCAGCATGAGCGAGAAGTATTCCGTCGGCCCGAAGGCGATGGCGTAGGTGGCGATCGCCGGCGCGAAGGCCATCAGCACCACGATGCCGATGCTGCCGCCGACCAGCGAGGACAGCGCCGCGACGAAAAGCGCCACACCCGCGCGCCCCTGCTTCGCCATGGGATAGCCGTCGAGGCTCGTCACCGCCGACGACGCCTCGCCCGGCACGTTGAGCAGGATCGCCGCGGTCGAACTGCCGTAGGCGGTGCCGTACCAGATGCCCGCGAGCATGATCAGCGCCTGCGTCGCATCGAGGTGGAAGGTGAAGGGAAAGAGCATCGACAGCGCCGCGAGTGGCCCGATGCCCGGCAGCACACCGACGAGCATCCCGAGCGTCACGCCGACGAAACAGTAGAGCAGGCTCATTCCCGAGGTGGCGATGGCGAGCCCTGCGAGCACGTTCTCCATCACGGCCACCTGAACGCGGTGAGGGGCACGCCAAGCGCCAGCACGAAGACGCCCCATGCCAGCGCGCTGAGGCCCGCGGCCAGCGCCAGCGTCCCCCACGGCCGTGCCCGCCGGTCGGCGAGCCGCGAGACCACGACAAGCACCACCGTCGCCGGCACCAGCCCGAGGAGCGGGAGCGCCACGGCGAAGGCCGCGACGGAGGCGAGCACCGCGGCGGCGACGTCGAACTCCACCACGGGGCGCTTCCCCGCCCGACCGAGCGCCGGCGCGAGGATCGCGAGGCCGAGCACCGCGACGACGATCCCGGCTCCGGTCGGGAACATGCCCGGCCCGATGTTGCGCAGGCTCCCCATGGCATAGTGCGTCATGGCGTAGAGAGCCGCGGCCCCGCCGACGACGAGGAAGAACCCTCCGGCCGCGATGTCGCGATAGTCGCGCTTCCACATCGGATCAGGCCGGGACCGGGTCGCGCCGCGCCCGCGCAGCGTTCCCGGCAAGCTGCGCGCGCAGCCGCGCCGCGACCTCCGGCTGCTCGCCCGCCAGGTCCCGCCCCTCGCAAGGATCGCGTGCCGGATCGACCAGCGGTGCCGTGCGGATCGTGGCCGGATCGAACCGCGCGTCCTCCATCTCGCGCCGCGCCACGCCCGGATCCCAGCCCGCGACGAGCTTGAGCTTGCCGTCGAAGGCGATCCGCCACTGGCCGAGCCCCGAGAAGACCACCTCGCGCGGCCGGATGCCCGGATCGGCGAGTGCCGGCACCAGCGACACGCTGTCGGTGCCCGGGATCGCCTCGGCCCCGGCGAGTTCGAGCACCGTCGCGTGCAGGTCGAGCAGGCTGACCGGCCCGGTGCATTCCCCTGTCGCCACGCCCGGACCCGCGATGATCAGCGGCACCCCGATCGAGGACTGGTAGGGCACGAACTTTTCCCAGCGGCCGCAGTCGCCGAGCATCTCGCCGTGATCGCTCGTCATCACGATCACCGTCCGCTCGAGCTGGCCGGTCTCGGCGAGCGCCGCGACGAAGCGGCCGAAAATCTCGTCAAGCCGCTCGACCATCGCGGTGTAGATCCGCCGGATCCCGGTGTGCGGCGCCTCCGGGTCGGCGTTGCCCACGGGCGGCGGCATCTCGCGCCCGGCGACCGAGGCCGCCATCGCCTCGGTGATGTTCATCGGCTCATGCGGCCCGGCGAGGTTCACCTGCAGGAACCACGGACGTTCCCCCTGCCCCGCCTCGCGCACGAGATCGAGCCCGCAGTCACCGATCCAGTCGTCCTGATACGCGTCATCCGGCAGCGGCGACGCCGCGAGGTTGCGGAAGTTCGGTCCCGCACCCGGGTGGCTTTCCGCGGCCACCCCGAGCGCCGGGTTGCGACGTTCGGCAAAATCCGCCACATGCGCCTCGGCGAGCCCGCGTTCGCGCAGGAAATCGAGGTAGGGCTCCGGCGCACCGGCCCTGTGCGCGATCAGGACCGCGTGCTTGCCGCCACTGTCGAGCCCGCCGGTGAAGCCGAGTTCGCCAAGACGCCCATCATGCTGTCCGTCCGTGCCCCAGTCGAGTTCGCCCTTCAGCAGGTCGAGCTTGCCGCAGGTCAGCACCTGATATCCCGACGCGGCGAGCTGGCGATAGAAGTTCGGCTCTTCGATCCCGACACTGAAGCGATTGTTCGGCACCGTGCAGCGATCGTACTCGTAGCCGGTGGCGAGCGAGGCCCGCGACGGCCCGCAGATCGGCGACGGGCAGATCGCCGACGAGAAGCTCACGCCGCGCGCGGCGAGGGCGTCGATATTCGGCGTGCGCGCGCCCCCACGATTCGCCGGGCCAACCCAGTCAGGCCGCAGCTGATCGGGCATGAAGATCAGGACATTTGGCCGCATCGCACTGGGGCCTCCATGGTTGACAGGAATCTTTGATCATATAGTCAGGAATAGCGCAAGGCTGCGGCACGCAAACCTGCATGATTTGATCAAGGACCATGGAATGAAACGCAATCGGCTCGGCGGCACGTCGGTCGAGGTCTCGGCTCTCGGGCTCGGCTGCGGGCCGCTCGGCGGGCTGTTCGGGCGGATCGACGACGACACGGCCAGCGCCACCGTCACCGCCGCACTCGACGCCGGCATCAGCTATTTCGATACCTCGCCCCTCTACGGCCACGGTCTCTCCGAGCACCGCCTCGGCACCGGCCTGCGCCACACCCGCGACCGGGCGGTGATCTCGACCAAGGTCGGCCGCCTCCTCCGCCCTGCCGGTCCCGCCGGGCCGGAGCCCAGCATGTTCCGCGAAAAGCTGCCCTTCGACGTCGTCTGCGACTACAGCCGCGACGGTGTCCTGCGCTCGTTCGAGGACAGTCTTCAGCGCCTCGGCACCGATCGCGTCGAAATCCTCTATGTCCACGACCTCAGCCGGCAGTGGCTCGGTGACGCGGTCGAAGACCGCTTTCGCGAGCTGATGGACGGCGGCTATCCGGCGCTGGTCGAACTGCGCGCCGCGGGTGTCATCGGCGCGATCGGCGTCGGCATGAACGACACCGCCATGCTGACGCGCTTCGCGGCGGCCGGCGACTTCGATGTCTTCATGCTGGCCGGCCGGTACACGCTGCTCGACCAGTCGGCCCTCGACGAGCTGTTCCCGGCCTGTACCGCCCGCGGCGTCTCGATCGTTGCCGCCGGGCCCTTCAACTCCGGGATCCTCGCGACGGGCGCGACGGCGGGCGCGAAGTTCTTCTATTCCGACGCCCCGGCTGAGGTCCTCGAGCGCACCCGTCGCATCGAGGCGATCTGCGCAGACAATCGCGTGCCGCTTGCCACCGCCGCGCTCCAGTTCGCGCTCCGTCATCCCGTGGTGGCGAGCGTGGCGACCGGCATGGTCACGCCGGAGGAAGTCGCCCGGAACGTCGCCGCCTTCGCGGCAGCGGTACCCGACGCCCTCTGGACCGATCTCGCGACGTCTGGACTGCTCCATCCCGATACGCCCGTCTGAGCCGCGCCCACCGGCCTGAGCGGCCGCGGGAGTGAGCAACGCGGCCGGCGCACCGGCCGCTTTTCCGCTCAGTTGGTCTCGACGCCGGCCTTTTCGATCACCGCGGCCCAGCGCTTCATCTCGGCCTCGAGGAACGTCCCGAACTCGGCCGGCGACTGCGGCGGCACCACCTGCCAGCCGATCTTCTCGATCTGCTCCACGACCACCGGGTCAGTCACGACCTGCGCCACCGTCGCGTTGATCTTCTCGATCACCGCGTCAGGGGTTCCCGCGGGCACGTTGAACCCGGCCCAGCCATTCGCGACGAGCCCCGGAAACCCGGCCTCGCCGATCGTCGGCACATCCGGGATCACCTTCGAGCGCTCCGCATCGAAGATCGCCAGCGCCTTCAGCTTGCCTTCGTCGACGAGCGGCTTCGCCAGCGAGACCCCGAGCACCATGAACTGGACCCGGTTCGCCAGCAGATCGGCGATCGCCGGGGGCTGGCCGTTGTAGGGGATCATCTGCACGTCGATGCCAGCCTCGAGCTTGAAGAGTTCGCTCACCAGATGCACCAGCGACCCGATTCCCGACCCGGCGTACGAAAGCTCGCCCTCATGCTCCTTCGCGTACGCGACGAACTCCGCGACGCTCGCCACCGGCAGCTCCGCCGGCACCGCGAAGACGAATGACGTCGATCCGAACCGGATCACCGGCGCCAGATCCTTCATGGGATCAAAGCTGAGGCTCGTCGGATACATTGCCGGTGCCGTGGTGAGCGGCACCCCCGAGCTCAGCCACGTGTTCCCGTCCGGCGCGGCCTTTGCCGCCTCGTCGGTGCCGATGTTGCCGCCTGCCCCGGGTTTGGCCTCCACCAGGATCGGCTGGCCGAGGATTGGCGCCATCTTCTCGGTCACGACCCGGGTGACGATGTCGGCCTGCCCGCCGGCCGGGAACGGAATGATCACCCTGATCGGCGACCCCGGCCAGTCCGCGGCGACGGCGAGACCCGGCACCGCGAGCGCCACTGCAAACGCGGCTATCCTCAGACCTTCGAGCATGCGACGTTCTCCCTGCTTGCGCCGGTACGGGCCGGCTCTCCCTGTTTTGCCACGCCCTACCATCGTTGATCAAATCTGCCAAGCTTGATCCCGAACGCACCAGCCTGTAGACCCATGTTTGATCTAAACCCCAAAGGCCCATGACGAGAAACGCCGACATAGAAAGCCGCATCCGCGACGACATCCTCCGTGGCCGCATCGGCTTCGGTGATCGCCTGCGGATCGACGATTTCGCGACCCGCTACGGCGTCAGCCACATGCCCGTGCGCGAAGCACTGCGCGTGCTGGCCGGCGAGGGGCTCATCGTCACCGAGCGGAACCGGGGGGCGCACCTGCGCCCGGTGAACCGGGAGTTCGTCGAGGATCTCTTCGACATCCGCTCGGCCATCGAGATGATGCTGGCGCGGCGCGCAGCCGAGCGCCGGAGCCCGGAACAGCTTCGCCAGCTCGTCGAGATCGAGCAGGAGATCGAAGCCCTCGTGGAGAGGGAAGATTTCGCTGCGATCCCGACAGTCAATCGTGACTTCCATCAGGTGATCAATCAGGCCGCGCGGCACCCGGGCGCCCTGTCGGTCGTCGACGGTCAGGGACTCCTGGTCGCGGCGCTCTGGAACAAGGTCGGCAACCCGCCGGCCCGGTTCCAGTCGGTGATAGACGACCACCGCCACCTGATCATCGCCATCGAGCGCCGCGACGGCGCGGGCGCCGCCGCGCTGATGGGCGCCCACATCGAGAAATCCCGTCAGGACCTGCTGGCCCGCATGGCGATGCTCGACGCCGAGAGCGGCTCGGGATGACATCCGTCGTCCCCCCGGTTGCCGCCGCTTCGATTTCCACGGCTTCGATTTCCACGGCTTCGGTTTTCACGGCCGCGGACGCCGCCGACACGCTCGGGGAGTCGCCCTGGTGGGACGTGGGCTCCGGGCGGCTCTGGTGGATCGACCTGCGTGCCCCGGCCCTGCGCAGCCTCGACGCGGCGACCGGTGACGTCGCGAGCTGGCCGATGCCCTCCCTCGTTGGTGCCGTCGTCGGCCGGCGCGCGGGCGGCGTCGTCCTCGCCCTCACCGATGGCATCCACGGCTTCGATCCGGTGACCGGCAGCCTCGATCGCATCGCCACGGTCGATCTTCCCGGCCCATCCATGCGCCTCAACGACGCCAAGGCCGACACCGACGGCACGCTCTGGTTCGGCGCCATGCGCGACTTCGGTGCGGACGACTCCGGCGGGCTCTGGCGCCTCGTGCCGGGAGGCGTCCCCGAGCGGGTCCGAAGCGGCGTGCGGGTGCCGAATGCCATCGCCTTCGCGCCCGATGGCAACCTCTTCTTCTGCGACACGAAGGCCGGGACCATCGAGCGGGCCGCGCCTGCCACCGGGCGCCTCGACTGGGCGCCGTTCGCGGCACCGGACGTGGCGCCGGGCGCGCCGGACGGGGCGGCGGTCGACGCCGAGGGGTTCCTCTGGAATGCCCGCTGGGGCGGCGGCGCGCTGGCGCGCATCGCGCTTGACGGCACGCTCGACCGCCTCGTCCCGCTGCCGGTGACAAACCCGACGTCCTGCGCCTTTGGCGGCGCGGAGCTCGCAACGCTTTACGTGACCACCGCCCGACAGGGCCTCTGCCCGGAACGCCTCGCCCGGGAGCCGCTCGCGGGCGCGCTGCTGGCCCTCGACGTCGGCGTTCGCGGGGTGCCCGAGCCGGCCTTCGCGGGATGAGGAGACATGCGTGACTGACCGCCCCAACATCGTCTGGATCATGGGAGACGAGTTCCGCACCGACTCGCTCTCGTGCTACGGCACTCCGTTCCCGGAGGTGGTGACCCCGCACATCGACCGCATCGCGGCGTCCGGCGTCCGGTTCACCAACTGCTACTGCAATTCCCCCATCTGCGTGCCGGCGCGCACCAGCTTCATGACCGCGACCCTGCCCGAGACCAACGGCGTCTATGGCAACGAAGGCTCATGGGCGTCCTTCCCGTGGGACCGCGACCTCGTGACCCTGCCGGAAGTCTTCACCGCCGCGGGATATCGCACGATCAACTTCGGCAAGACCCACCTGCCGCGGGCGCTCCACGCCTGGGAGACCGACGAGCACGACGGGGCAGACCTCGGCAACTTCTATGTCGGAACCGATCCGTCGCTTCGCGATGACGAAATCTACACCCCGACGCTGAAAGCCGCGATCGGCGGCACATTCCGCGGGCCGGCCGAGTTTCCCGGCAACCGCGTCACGCGCAATGCCGTGCGCTGGCTCGGGGAGGAGGCGCGGGCGGGCGAGCCGTTCTTCCTCGGCGTCGGCTATCTGCAACCGCACAGCCCCGTGGTGCCGCCCGCGCCCTATGCCGGCCTCTACGACGCGCTGCCGTGGCCCGAGGGCGTGGGCGACGCGCCGCCGGGCTCGGACTACGAGCGTGTCTTCGCCGGTGAGCTTCGCACCGACGCGCTCTCGCCGGACGAGTTCCGCCGCATTCATGCGGACTATCACGCGCTGGTCCGTTGGCTCGATGATCAGGTTGGCGCCGTGCTCGATGCGCTGGAGGCGAGCGGCCTCGCGGAGAATACCATCGTCGTGCTCGAAGCCGACCACGGGGTGTCGCTGGGCGAGAGCGGACGGCTGCAGAAGCACACCTTCTCTCCCGAGGTGCACCGCATCCCGCGCCTGATCGCGTGGCCGGGCAGGCTTCCGGCGGGCCAGGTGCGGGGCGATCTCGTGCAGTCCCTCGACCTCGCGCGCACCCTCTGCGGTCTCGCCGGAGTGGAGCCGGCGCCGACCTTTCAGGGGCGCGACCTCTTCGGCGCGGAGACTCCGCCGGAGATGATCTTCTCGACCATCGGCTTCGGCGAGCCGGAGAGCCGCGCCCTGCCGAACCAGGTCGTCGGCACATGGAGCGACGGCACCGGCTGGCCGCGCCGATCCTGCGTGCGCACCGCGCGCTACCGCCTCGACATGACCGTCCGGCGCAATGGCGCGATGGTTTCGCCGGAGGAGGAAGACCCCTGCCTCGTCGACCTCGCCCTCGACCCCCGCGAGACCGTGAACCGCGCTGGCGATCCGCACTATGCGGGGGTGCTCGAAACCCTCCGCGCCGCGCTCCGGGCCCACGCCGCGACCGCGCACGCCCCCGCGTACGTTCCGACCTATTCCGCCGTGGAACGCGGAGTGAACTGACGGCTCACCCGACGAAGACTTCGCGCGGCACTTCCATCACCGGCTCGGCGCCGTCCTTCGTGACGATGACGGTTTCCGAGATGATGAGCCCGAAGCGGCGGGGCAGGTAGATGCCGGGGACGAGGTGGAAGACCATGCCTTCCGCCAGTTCCCGGGTCTCGCCGGCCTGAATCGACAAAAGATCGCCCTCGCCCCAGTCCGGCGCGTAGTTGACCCCGACCGAGTATCCCGTCCGGTGAGCAAGCTCGAAGCCATGCCGGGCGAAGTTTGCGACGTTCAGGCGGTGGATCTCGTCGAGGCGCACGCCGGGGCGCATGGCGTCGATCACGAGATCGAGCGACGAGAGACAGGCCGCCTCGATCGCCAGCATCTCCGGCGACGGATCGCCGATCGAGCCGGTGCGGAAGAGCGGCGCCACGTAGCGCGCGACCAC
This sequence comes from Amaricoccus macauensis, assembly GCF_014201905.1. Taxonomy (GTDB): domain Bacteria; phylum Pseudomonadota; class Alphaproteobacteria; order Rhodobacterales; family Rhodobacteraceae; genus Amaricoccus; species Amaricoccus macauensis. The sequence continues at coordinate 1,229,227 of NZ_JACHFM010000001.1, forward strand.
ACCGGGGATCTCGAAATTCACCGCATCGCCCACCTCGAAACGCCGGCCGCTCCAGGTGGCATGCCCGAGGCTGCTGCGCGGACCGCTGACGATGAAGGGCGGCAGACCGGGGAATTCGCCGCCGTTGCTGACCAGTGCGGCCCAGACCGCGGCGGCAATGTCGTTCTCGCTCGTCCCCTCGGCGGTGCAGTGCATCGCGGCCTGCATCGCCCGCTCGGTGATCCGGCCGGCGGCGCGGATCACCGCGATCTCCTCGGCCGACTTGACGAGGCGCAGCGGCTCCACCAACTGGGCGGCGACCAGCGTGTAACCCGCCGCCGCCAGCCCCGCCGCAAGCTCGGCATATCTCCGCGGCGTCACGAAGAATGCCCGATCCTCCGCACCGATACGTGCGGGTGGTGGAATTAGTTCCCTCAGTGATGATATAACAGTCTGCACCGGATCATCATGGTCGGCGTAGATCACGGCCCGTCGTGACCATGACCGCAGCAGCGTGTTGCTGGCGTCGATCGAGCGCAGGACGGTGACCGGCGCACCGTCGTGCGTAACGATCGACGCCTGAAGATACTGATACGCTGGAGTGTCGTGGCCTGTCAGATAGTTGATGTTCTCCGGCCCGAACGCGACGAACGCATCGAGCCCCGCAGCGGTCATCTCGCCACGCAGTGCTGCCAGCCGGCGGGCATACTCTCCTTCAGTGAACGGAAGCGCGGCGACAAGCGGCCCCGTGCCTTCTACAACCTCGACTGACATCACCGCCCCCTCGCTCCTGTCGAAGCCATAGACACCATCGACAGTCAGGCGCAACCGTTTCGCAGCGAGAACGCACCTCCGCTCCCCGCTCAGTCTCAGTGCGACGCGCGGGCGCCGTCATCCGGCAGGAGGGCGTCAGGCGATGGCCACGGGACGGACAGCGTCATCGACGGTGACGATCTCGAAGCGGCCGGCGATCGCAGGGGGTCGCCTGCCGGTCTTGAACTCCTCGGCGGTCGCGGTGACGCTGACCGTCACCGATGTGCGGCCAACGCGCTCGACACGGGCCATCAGGTCGAGGATCTCGCCGAGGCGCGCCGGCACGTCGAATCGACGCGCTCGGTGGCCGCCATCACGACCGACCGGCGCGAACGGCGCGTCGCGGTGGCGAAGGCAGCCCTGGCCATCGACGCCGGCCCGTTGCCGCCGAAGAGCGCCCCGTAGTGGTTGGTCTGCTCGGGAACGATCATCTCGACGAAGCGGGTCTCGGCCGTGTCCATCGTCAGGCGCTCTGGTCCGGCATGGTGGCGCGGATCGTCGGCACCACCTGATCACCCCAGTGGCCGGTCCCGTCGTGGTGGCGTGAGACGCGGACGAGTTCGACCGAGACCCCGGCGGCGACCGCGCGCTGTACGGCCTCGTTCAGGCGGTGGGTCGCTTCGGCGACGCGGTGGATGGCGCGGTCGATCTGGGCATTCTCCGGCAGGTCGACGCGGCGGAACTCGGGCTGGGCGGTCATGGCTTCGCTTTCTCTCTCAGGTGGAGCCGCCGCGCGGGACGGCGCGGCGGCGGATGCTTCACTCGGTCAGATCACTCGGCCGCGAACTGGTTCATGGTGTTGGCGTGGCCGCCGGCCTTCAGCGCCCGGTCGCCGGAAACCATCTCCTTGAACGTGTCGCCAAGATCCGAGCCCACCTCGTGCTGGTGCCTGACCGCCGAGACGCCGCGCCGGATCTCCTCACGCTGCACCGTGGCGACATAGGCGAGCATCTTGTCCTCGCCGAAATAGCCGCGGCTGAGCTCGTCCATCGACTTCGCCGTCAGGTGGAAGGTCGGCAGCGTGATGAGGTTGTGGAACACCCCCGCCCGCGCGGCGATGTCGGTCTGGAACGCCTTGAGGCGACGGTCGGCCTCCTGCCCGAGTTCGGTCAGGTCGAGATCAGCCGACATGAGACCGGCCCCGTCGGGATAATCGGCCTCCGCGATCCGGCCCTCCCCGATCCACTGGGCGCGGACCTGCTTGCGCAGGTTCAGCGTCCAGTTGAACGACGGCGAGTTGTTGTAGGTGAGCTTCGCCTTCGGTGCCGCCTTGCGGATCTCCGCGACCATCGAGGCGATCTCGTCGACGTTCGGCGTGTCGGTCTCGATCCACACGAGATCGGCGCCGCCCTCGTTCAGCGACGAAATGCAGTCCTCGATGACCCGCGCGCGCCCGGTGCCTTCCCGGAACGCGAAGAGGCCGTTCGGCATCCGCACCGGGCGGACGAACGCGCCGTCCTTCCAGATCGCCAGCTCGCCCTCGGCCGGCGCCCCCATCGGCTCGGTCTTCAGCCACTTGATGTAGTCGGACGCGAGATCGCCGGGGCGCTGGCTGACCGGCACCTTCTGGGTGAGGCCGGCGCCGAGCGAGTCGGTGCGGGCGACGATGACGCCATCGTCGACACCCAGCTCCTCGAAGGCGAGGCGGCAGGCGCGCAGCTTCTCGATGAAGTCCTCTCGCGGGACGGTGACCTTGCCGTCCTGATGGCCGCACTGCTTGGCGTCCGAGACCTGGTTCTCGATCTGCAACGCACAGGCACCGGCCTTGATGAGCTCCTTCGCGAGCAGGTAGGTCGCGTGCTCGTTGCCGAAGCCCGCGTCGATATCGGCGATGATCGGCACCACGTGGCTCTCGAAACCGTCGATCTCGGCGATCGCCGCCGCCTCCGCCGCCGCGTCGCCGGCCGCCCGCGCCGCCTTGAGCTTCGCGAAGAGATCGTTCAGCGCCACCTCGTCGGCCTGCCGCAGCGAGACGTAGATCTCCTCGATCAGATCGGCGACGGCGGTCTTCTCGTGCATCGACTGGTCGGGCAGATGGCCCCAGCGGTTGCGAAGCCCCGCGACCATCCAGCCGGACAGATAGACATACGTCCCCTTCGCCGTGCCGCGCAGCCGCTTCACGGCCTTGATCATCTGCTGGGCGTGGAAGCCCGACCAGCAGCCGAGACTTTGCGTGAACTTCGACACGTCGGCGTCATAAGCCGCCATGTCGGCGCGCATGACCTTCGCCATGGCACGGGCGATGTCGAGATGCGTGTCGTAGGTGTTCTGCACCTTGAGCTGGACGATGTCATCGACGCCGACCCCGCCGGGCGCGGCACCCTTGGGATAGCGGGCAAGCGCCTCGGCACGGAGCGCGGAATAGCTTCTGGTCATGTTCGGTCCTCTCGGTTGCGCCTCGGGGGACACCTCGCCCCACGACGGGTCGGGCCCGAAGGCGGAGAAGTAGACGTCGGGCCGCTCGACAGGCGCGGAGACGGCCGGCTCGACGAGGCTCACCATCTGAAAACCCCTTTGCGACATCGGCGCGTCTCCCTGCTTGCGGTTCGATGAGGGGGACGCTATCCGCAGGCTGGATGCGCCTAAATGGCTGAATTTGCGTAATAATGCGAACGAGGGGGCTCGGGTTTGCGAATGTTGCGAAGGATGTGGCGATGAAGAAGGCCTTCATGGGCGTGCGCCTGCGCCGGCTCCGCGAGGAGCGCGGCCTGACACAGGCGGCGCTGGCGCGCACCCTCGAACTGAGCCCGAGTTATCTGAACCAGATCGAGCAGAACCAGCGGCCGCTGACCGTGCCCGTGCTCCTGAAGCTGAACGCGGTCTTCGGCCTCGACGTCCAGCTCTTCGCCGAGGCCGAGGAAGCGCGGCTCGTGGCCGACCTGCGCGCGGTGCTCTCCGAGCAGGGGCCGGCTGCCGCGCTCGCGGAAGTGCGGGAGATCGCCGGGAACATGCCGGGCATTGCCCGGGCAATCCTCGCGCTGCACCGGGGCGCGCGCGAGGCGAACGAGCGGGCGGACGCGCTCGCGGCGCGGCTCGGCGCCGGCACCGGAACCGGCGTGACGACGCCAGCGCCCTTCGAGGAGGTGCGCGACTTCTTCTTCGCCCGACGCAACTACCTCGCGCCGCTCGACACGGCCGCCGAGCGGCTCGCGGACGAGGCCGCGCTGCCCGTCGGTCGGATGGCCGAGGGCCTCGCGGCGCGGCTCGGCGCGCAGCACGGCGTGCGGATCGAGGAGGCGGTCTCCGGCACGCTCCGCGCCTGGGATCCCGCCTCTCGGGCGCTCAGGCTGTCGCCACGGATTTCCCTCGGTCAGCGGGCCTTTCAGATGGCAACGCAGCTCGCGTTCCTCGAATGCGGCGGGATCATCGACACCCTTGCCGGCGAGGCCGAGTTTCGCAGCGCCGAGGCGGACCGGCTGGTGCGGACCGGCCTCGCCAACTACTTCGCCGGCGCCCTCCTGATGCCGTACGGGGCGTTCCTCGATGCGGCCGAGGCGGTCGGCTATGACATCGACCTGCTCGGCCGCCGCTTCGGCGTCGGCTTCGAGACCACCTGCCACCGGCTCTCGACGCTGCAGCGTCCCGAAGCGCGCGGCGTGCCGTTCTTCTTCATCCGCACCGACCGCGCCGGGAACATCTCCAAGCGGCAGTCGGCAACGGACTTCCATTTCTCCCGGATCGGCGGCAACTGCCCGCTGTGGACGATCTACGCGGCCTTCGCCCGGCCGGGCGAGATCCTGACCCAGATCGCGCAGATGCCGGACGGGCGAAGCTATCTCTGGATCGCCCGCACCGTCAGCCGCAGCACCGGCGGCTTCGGCGCGCCGGAAAAGACCTTCGCCATCGCCATGGGGTGCGATCTGCGCCACGCCGACCGGCTGGTCTATTCCCGCGGCCTCGACCTGCGCGATCCGGCCGCGGCAACGCCGATCGGCGCGGGGTGCCGGATCTGCGACCGGCCGGCGTGCCCGCAACGCGCCTTCCCGCCCTCCGGCCGCCCACTGGCCGCCGACGCAGGCGTCAGCCGCTTCGCACCCTACTCGGCGGGCTGAGCGGTGATCGAGCTCCCGGAGTCCGCAAACGTCGCGCGCAACTGCCGGGCGGCGGCGACCATGTTACGGGTTGCCGCCTCGGCCTCTGCCCATCCACGGGTCTTGAGGCCGCAGTCCGGGTTCACCCAGAGCCGTTCCGCCGGGATGACCGCGAGCGCCTTTCGCAGGAGACCGACGATCTCCTCCTCGTCCGGGACGCGCGGCGAGTGGATGTCCCAGACGCCGGGGCCGATTTCGTTCGGATAGGCAAAATCGGAGAACGCGGCGAGCAGTTCCATGTCCGAGCGCGAGGTCTCGATCGAGATCACGTCGGCGTCCATCCGGGCGATCGCCGGCATGATGTCGTTGAACTCGGAGTAACACATGTGGGTGTGGATCTGCGTCTCGTCCCGCACGCCGGCGGCGCTGAGGCGGAAGGCGTCGACAGCCCAGCCCAGATAGGCCTCCCAGTCGGCGCGCCGAAGCGGCAGCCCCTCGCGCAGCGCCGGCTCGTCGATCTGGATCGCGGGCAGGCCGGCGGCTTCGAGATCGACGACTTCGTCACGGATCGCAAGTGCGATCTGGCGGCAGGTGACGCTCCGCGGCTGGTCATCCCGCACGAACGACCATTGCAGGATGGTGACCGGGCCAGTCAGCATTCCTTTCATCGGCCGGTCGGTCAACGATTGCGCGAACCGCGACCAGCGCACGGTCATTGGTTCGGGGCGCGCGACGTCACCGAAGATCAGCGGCGGCTTCACACAGCGCGAGCCGTAGGACTGGACCCAGCCGTGGCGGGTGAAGGCGAAGCCCGAGAGCTGCTCGCCGAAGCACTCCACCATGTCGTTCCGCTCGAACTCGCCATGCACCAGCATGTCGAGCCCGGCCGCCTCCTGAAAGCGGACGCAGGCCTCGGTCTCGCGTTCGAGGAAGGCGTCGTAGTCGGCGGCGGTGATCCGGCCCTTGCGGGCGTCGGCCCGGGCGCGGCGCACCTCGGCGGTCTGCGGGAAGGAGCCGATGGTGGTGGTTGGCAGGATCGGCAGACCGAGCCGCGCGTCCTGCACCACGGCGCGCGTCGCGTAGGGACTGCGCCGGGCGAGGTCATCGGCTCCGACGCCGGCGACCCGCGCCTTCACCCCTGCGTTGTGGATTCGGCGCGAGGACGCCCGCGCCATGGCGACGACCGCGCTCCGCTCGAACGCCAGTGCGACGGCCGCGCGATCGCCGTTGGCGGCGGCGGTGAGCGCCGCCACCTCCTCAAGCTTCTGGTGCGCGAAGGCGAGCCAGGAATGAACCTCGGCATCCAGCTCCTTTTCGAGCCCCGTGTCGAAGGGCACGTGCAGCAGCGAGCACGACGGCGCGACCTCGACCCGATCGGTGCCGAGAACGGCGACCGCACGGGCGACCGGCGCAAGCGCCGCCTCCAGGCTCGCACGCCAGACGTTGCGGCCGTCTACCACCCCGAGCGAGAGCCGGGCACCGGGGGCAAGCGCGGCAAGGACCGGCTCCAGTTGCTCGGGCGCGCGCACGAGGTCGACATGCAGACCGTCCACCGGCAGCTTCGTCGCCACATCGAGGTTCGGGCCAAGCGCGCCGAAGTACGTCGCGACCATGAGCTTCGGCGCGGCGTTCGCCAGTTCGTCGTAGGCGGTCCAGAAGGCGGCGCGGTGGAATTCCCCGAGGTCGGTGGCGAGGATCGGCTCGTCGACCTGCACACGGTCGGCGCCGGCGGCCGCGAGGCGGTCCAGCAGCTCGCGGTAGACCGGCAGGACCGCCGGCAGCAGCTCCAGCGGCGCAAGGCCCGGCGTACGGCTCTTGGCGAGGGCGAGCCAGGTGACCGGGCCGATGATCACCGGACGGGTGTGGATGCCGAGGGCCTTCGCCTCCTCGAACTCGCGCACCGCCTTCAGGCTCGCGAGGCGGAAGCTCTGCCCGGCGCTCACCTCCGGCACGATGAAGTGGTAGTTCGTATCGAACCACTTCGTCATCTCCATCGCCGGCACGCCCTTGGCGCCCCGGGCCATGGCAAAGTACGTGGTGAGGCTCACCTCGCCCCCGATCGGGCCGAAGCGGGCCGGCACCGCACCGAGGGTCGCGGTCATGTCGAGCATCTGATCGTAGAGCGAGAAGTCGTTCGACGGAATCACCGTGATCCCGGCCGCCCGCTGCGTCGTCCAGTGCCGGGCGCGCAGGTCCGCCGCCGTCGCGGCGAGCGCCGCCGCATCGGTCTCGCCCTTCCAATACGCCTCGATGGCGGCCTTCAGCTCGCGGTGCGCGCCGATGCGCGGGAAGCCCAGATTCGCCGCAATGGCCATTGTCTCTCTCCATCCTTGATGGCGCGAACCATAGGGATGGCATTTCATGATTAGAAATGGCATTTCCTCCGGTGTCTATGACTTGGAGTCATGCGAATGATCGAGCGCCAGCACCTCGCGATCCTGCGCGAGACCGATCGGCTCGGCAGCGTCACCGCCGCCGCCGATGTCCTGAACCTCACGCAGTCGGCGCTCAGCCATGCCATCCGCCGGCTGGAGGCACAGGCCGGTGTGGCGCTCTGGGAGAAGGAGGGCCGCGGCCTCCGGGCGACACAGGCGGGGCGCCACCTGATCGCGCTCGCCGCCCGGGTGCTGCCGCAGCTCGAACAGGCCGAGGCGACGCTGAAGGACTTCGCGCGCGGCCAGAGGGGGATGCTCCGGATCGGGATGGAGTGCCACCCCTGCTACCGCTGGCTGCTCAGGGTCGTCGAGCCCTACCTGCGCGACTGGCCACAGGTCGATGTGGACGTACGCCAGGCGTTCCAGTTCGGCGGCGTCGGCGCGCTCCTCGGCCACGAGATCGACCTTCTGATCACCCCCGACCCGGTAGAGCGGCCGGGCCTCGCCTACCAGCCGGTCTTCGACTACGAGATGCGCCTCGCGGTGGCCGAGGGGCATCCGCTGGCGGGCGACGTGGCCGAGCCTTCCGACCTGACGGGCGAAGTTCTCATCACCTACCCGGTCTCGCCCGAGCGGCTCGATGTCTACACGCAGTTTCTCGTCCCCGGCCGGTGCCTGCCCAGCGCGGTGAAGGTGATCGAGACAACCGACATCATGTTGCAGATGGTCGCGGCCGGGCGCGGAGTGACCGCCCTGCCCGACTGGCTGATCGAGGAGTATCGCGCGAGCCTCGCCATCCGCTCGCTGCGGCTCGGGCCGGAGGGGATCGCCAAGAGCATCCACATCGGCCGCCGCACCGGCGATACGCCGATTGACTACGTGGAGGCCTTCATCGACCTCGCCGGATCGGCCTGACCGTCGAGCGCGGCGATGATGGCATCGAGCCCGTCAGTCAGCGCCGCCGGGCCGGGCTGGAGGATGATCGGTGACTTGATCTCGACGATGCGCCCGTCGCGAACGGCGGGGATCGTCGGGAAGCCGGGACGGGCGGCGATCCGCTCGGCCCGCACCTTCTTGCCGCACCACGACGCGAGGATCACCTCGGGCGCCGCAGCAATCACCGCCTCGGGCGTCACGATGCGGCCGGTCGCCTCCGGCGCGCGGGCGAGTTCGGCGAAGACATCCTCGCCGCCGGCGATGGCCACGAGTTCCGACACCCAGCCGATGCCGGAGATCATCGGCTCGTCCCACTCCTCGAAGTAGACCCGCAGGCGCGGCCCCGCAGCGCGGGCGGCGCGGATTTCCTCCAGCCGCCGCTCGTAGCCGGTGGCGAGCGCCTCGGCCCGGTCGCTGGCCCCGACGAGCGCCCCTAGGGTGCGGATCATCGCGAGGATGCCGGCGAGATCACGCTGGTTGAAGGCGTGAACCGCGATGCCGGCCCGGACGATCTCGGCGACGATCGGCGCCTGAAGATCGGAGAACGTCAGCACGAGATCGGGTTCGAGTGCGCGGATCGCCGGCACATCGGCGGAGGTGAAGGCCGAGACCCGCGGCTTCTCGCGCCGGACGCGGGGCGGGCGCACCGCGTAGCCCGAAATGCCGACGATGCGCGCATCCTCGCCAAGGAGATAAAGGGTCTCCACGGTCTCCTCGGTCAGGCAGACGATGCGTTCGGGCGGAAAGCGGCGCATGGCCTGCCTCTCAGTTCGCGGACCGGCGGCGCCTCCGGCCGCGCGGCATCGCGGCGCCGGTCCGCGCCGCGGTCGCAAGATACCCGCGCAGGCGGAGAAGGTCAGCCCCGCCGGCTGATGGCAGTGCCGCGAGCGCGAGGCGGGCGGCCGCCCGGGCGTCGGCCCCCGCCGGCAGTGCCAGCGACCATGCGAGGAACGCCGCCTCGGCGTTCGCCGGGACTGGCCCGTTCAGTCCCACGACAACGCGCCACCGGTCTGGTACTCGGTCACACGGGTCTCGAAGAAGTTCTTCTCCTTCCGGAGGTCGATCGTCTCGGACATCCACGGGAACGGGTTCTCGGTGGGCGCGAACAGCGCGCCGAGGCCAAGCTGCGCGCAGCGGCGGTTGGCGATGAAGCGCATGTAGTCGCCGCAAAGCTCCGCCGTCAGCCCGAGCAGCCCGGTCGGCATCGTGTCGCGCGCGTAGGCCGCTTCGAGCTCCGCCGCCTCGCCGATCATCGCGCGCACCTCCGCCTGAAAGGCGTCGCTCCAGAGGCGGGGGTTCTCCGCCTTGATCTGGTTGATGACGTCGATCCCGAAGTTCAGATGCAGGCTCTCGTCGCGCAGGATGTACTGGTACTGCTCGGCGATCCCGACCATGCGGTTGCGCCGGCCGAGCGAGAGGATCTGCGCGAAGCCGGTGTAGAACCACATCCCCTCGAAGACGACGTAGAACGCGACGAGATCCCGCAGGAACGCCCGGTCGGCAGCCTCCGTGCCGGTCCGAAAGCCCGGATCCTCCAGCGCCTTCGTGTGCTCGAGCGCCCACGCCGCCTTGTCGGTGATCGAGGGCACCTCGCGGTACATGTTGAAGAGCTCGCCCTCGTCGAGCCCGAGGCTCTCGACGATGTACTGGAAGGTGTGGGTGTGCACCGCCTCCTCGAACGCCTGCCGGAGCAGATACTGCCGGCATTCGGGGTTCGTGAGATTGCGGTAGACCGCGAGGACGATGTTGTTCGCGACGAGGCTTTCGGACGCGGCAAAGAAGCCGAGGTTGCGCTTCACCATCCGCCGCTCGTCGTCGGAGAGCGCGTTGCCCTTCCAGAGCGCGATATCGGCCTGCATGGAGACCTCGGTCGGCATCCAGTGGTTGTTGCACGCCGAAAGGTATTTCTCCCACGCCCAGCGGTACTTGAGCGGCAGGAGCTGGTTCACGTCGGCCCGGGCGTTGATCATCGCCTTGTCCGAGACGGTGACGCGGCCGCCCGTGCGGTCGATCGCGCCCAGACCGGTGGCGCTTGGCCCGGTTGCGTTGAGGTCGAGCATTGTCGGATCCGTCACTGGCAGGCCTCGCAGGTCGGATCGTCGAGCGAGCAGACGCCCGAGACCATCACGGCGTTGAGGGTGTTGTCGGCACCGGAGAGCGTCGACTTCTCGACCCGCGTCGCCGCCTTGGCGCGCAGGTAGTAGGTGGTCTTGAGGCCCGACTTCCACGCGAGGCGATAGAGCGCGTCGAGCTTCCGGCCCGAGGGCTCGGCCATGTAGAGGTTGAGGCTCTGCGCCTGATCGATCCACTTCTGCCGGCGGGCCGCCGCGCGGACCAGCCAGTCCGGCGCGATCTCGAACGCGGTTGCGTAGAGCGCCTTCAGATCCTCCGGCACCCGCGCAATCGGGCCGAGCGCGCCGTCGTGGTACTTCAGATCCGAGATCATCACCTCGTCCCAGAGGCCGCGGACCTTGAGATCGGCGACGAGGGCGGCGTTCACCTGGGTGAACTCGCCCGACATGTTCGACTTCACGTAGAGGTTCTGGAACGCCGGCTCGATCGACTGGCTGACACCGCAGATGTTCGAGATCGTCGCCGTCGGCGCGATCGCGAGGCAGTTCGAGTTGCGCATGCCCCGCTTCACCCGCTCCCGGAGCCCGGTCCAGTCGAGCCGGGCGCTCGTGTCGAAGACCGCGCCGCCCCGCGCCTCGGCGAGCAGTTCGAGCGAGTCGCACGGCAGGACGCCCCGGCTCCAGAGCGAGCCCGCGAAGCTCGCGTAGGCACCGCGCTCGTCGGCGAGATCGCAGGACGCGGTGATCGCGTGGAAGGAGATCGCCTCCATGCTCTCGTCCGCGAACGCGACCGCCGCCTCGGAGGAATACGGGATGCACAGGGTCTGGAGCGCGTCCTGGAAGCCCATGAGCCCGAGCCCGACCGGCCGGTGGCGCAGGTTCGAGCGTTCGGCCTGCGGGATCGTGTAGAGGTTCACGTCGATGACGTTGTCGAGCATCCGCATCGCCGTCGCCACGGTCCGCGCGAGTTTCGCCCGGTCGAGCCCGTCCGGCGTCACATGCGCGGCGAGGTTGACCGAGCCGAGGTTGCAGACTGCGACCTCGTCCGTCGAGGTGTTGAGGGTGATCTCGGTGCAGAGGTTCGAGGAATGCACCGTGCCCACGTGTCCCTGCGGCGAGCGGATGTTGCAGGGATCCTTGAAGGTGATCCACGGATGACCGGTCTCGAACAGCATCGAGAGCATCCGCCGCCAGAGATCGACCGCCCGGGTGCGGCGGTGGACGCGGAGTCCCCCCGCGGCGGCGCGCGCCTCGGCGGCCTCGTAGGCGGCGCGGAACGCGGAGCCGGTCAGCTCGTGCAGTTCCGGCACCTCGTCGGGCGAGGACAGCGTCCACGGCCCGTCGGCCTCCACCCGCTCCATGAAGAGATCGGGCACCCAGTTCGCGGTGTTCATGTCATGGGTGCGGCGCCGGTCATCGCCGGTGTTCTTGCGCAGGTCGAGGAACTCCTCGACGTCGATATGCCACGTCTCGAGGTAGGCACAGACCGCGCCCTTGCGCTTGCCGCCCTGATTGACCGCGATCGCCGTATCGTTCGCGACCTTCAGAAACGGAACGATCCCCTGGCTCTCGCCGTTCGTCCCCCTGATGTGGGCACCGAGGCCCCGCACCGGGGTCCAGTCGTTGCCGATGCCGCCGGAATACTTCGCGAGCAGCGCGTTGTCGCGGATGCCGCTGAAGATCGCGTCGAGATCGTCGGGGATCGTCGTCAGGAAGCAGGATGAAAGCTGCGGGCGCGGCGTGCCGGAGTTGAACAGCGTCGGCGTCGAGGCCATGAAATCGAACGACGAGAGCAGTTCGTAGAACTCGATCGCCCGCCCGTCGCGGAACTTCTCACGCAGCGCCAGCCCCATGGCGACGCGCATGAAGAACGCCTGGGGCAGCTCGAAGCGCACGCCGTCCTCATGCAGGAAGTAGCGATCGTGCAGCGTCTGGAGCCCGAGATACTGGAAGCGCCGGTCGCGCTCCGGCCTGAGGGCCGCCGCAAGCCGGGGCAGGTCGAACGCCGCGAGCGCCGGGTCGAGCAGGCCCGCCCGGATGCCATGCGCGACGAACGCCGGGAAGTAGACCGCGAGGTCGGTCTCTTCGGCCCGACCGAGCACCGCCGCCATCGCCTCGCCCCGGATGCGGTCGGCAAGCAGCCGCGCGGCGACGAAGCTGTAACCGGGATCGGTCTCGATCAGGCTCCGCGCCCCGAGGATCAGCGCCTCGTCGAGTTCCGCCGCCGTCACCCCGTCATAAAGCGTGTTCAGCACCCGGTCCGTCACCGCCTCGGCCGAGACGTCCGCGAGCCCGTCGCAGGCCGCCTCGACCCGCGCCCGCAGCGCCGCGACGTCAAGCGGCACCCGCGCGCCCGCGGCATCGTGCATCCAGCGCTGCGGCGCGGGCGCGGCCTCGGCCGCACGTCCGGCGGCGCGGGCCTCGCGCCAGAGCACATAGGCGCGGGCGATCTTGTGGTGACCGCCGCGCATCAGCGCCAGCTCCGCGAGGTCCTGGATGTCCTCGATCGCGATCCGTGCCACCTGCCGGCGCGCGATGGCGGCCGAGATCGCTACGGTCATCGCCTCGACCAGATCATGCACCCGCTCCGAGCCACGGGCGCCCTCGCCTTCCACGGCGAGGAACGCCTTGCCGAGCGCCACCGCGATCTTGGTCGCGTCGAACGGCACGAGGCGGCCGTCGCGCTTGATGACCTGAAGACCCGCCTGCTGGTGGGTGGGGTGAGAGAGTTCCGTCGCCTGCATCAGCTTCCCCGCTGCGTTGGGTCGGGGCGTCGCGGGGCGCACGGGCGCGGGGCGCGGGCCCCATGCACGACTCCCGCGGGGCACCCCGCCCGGGTTCATGTCCTGTCACGGCAGGTCTCCTGGCTCGCGGCTCTTGCCGCCTCTCCCCGCCTTCCCGGCCTCGGCCAGTGGCATCATGGAGAGGGCGCGCCGCTTACAGTTGCGGGGGCAGCACCGGATTTTCACCGGCTTCCCTATTCTCCGACGCGGGATCATGCCCGAGCCGGCACCGTGACAACAACATATTGGGCCATTTGCCGTGCCGGCGTCAACACCTTGACAAGCGGGCGTCCCCTGAACTCCGGGCTGCGAAGGCGTCGCCCTCCAATGCCGGGTGAGGTACCTGAGCTTTCGAGGTCAAATCCTGGAAACTCGTGAAGCTCGCAGCATGGGTGCGGTCTAGGAGACGATGAACCAGAGCGGGCGAACCGGCGCGTCGGATCGACCGCTCCAGGCCATCAGGTTCCGGCGATCACCATCGGACGGATTCCGTCCGACCGGACAACGCTTCAGGCGCGCGGCTTGCCGATGTGGCCACCGGCGTCGCCGATCTGGCCGCGGTGGAGCAGGAGGTGGTCGAGGAGGCAGCAGGCGAGCATAGCCTCGCCGACCGGCACCGCGCGGATGCCGACGCAGGGGTCGTGGCGGCCCCTGGTGATGATGTCGGTCTCCTCGCCGCTGACGGTGATCGTCTTGCGCGGCGAGAGGATCGAGGATGTGGGCTTCACGGCGAAGCGCACGACGATGTCCTGGCCTGACGAGATGCCGCCGAGGATGCCGCCGGCGTGATTCGAGCTGAAGCGCGGCTGGCCGTCGTTGCCCATGAAGATTTCGTCGGCGTTGGCCGATCCGGTGAGGGCGGCCGCCTCGAAGCCCGCGCCGATCTCGACGCCCTTCACGGCGTTGATCGTCATCATGAGGCCGGCGATGTCGCTGTCGAGCTTGCCGTAGATCGGCGCACCAAGGCCGGCAGGGACGCCTTCGGCGACAAGTTCGATGACGGCCCCGATCGAGTTGCCGGACTTGCGCAGGCCGTCAAGGTAGCTGGCCCAGTCGGCGGCGGCTGCGCGGTCGGGGCACCAGAACGGGTTGTTGCCGATCTCGTCCCAGTTCCAGGCCGCGCGGTCGATCCGGCGCTCGCCCATCTGCACCAGGGCGCCGCGGATGCGAACCGCCGGGGCGAGAGCGGCAAGCGCTGCGCGGGCGACGCCGCCGGCGGCGACGCGGGCCGCCGTTTCGCGCGCTGAAGAGCGCCCACCGCCGCGATAGTCCCGGAGACCGTACTTCAGGTGATAGGTGATGTCGGCGTGGCCGGGGCGGAACTTCGGTGCGATCTCGGAATAGTCCCTGGACCGCTGGTCGGTGTTGCGGATCAGGAGCGAGATCGGCGCGCCCGTGGTGCGGCCATCGAAAGTACCGGACAGGATCTCGACCTGATCGGCCTCCTGCCGCTGGGTCGTGTAGCGGCTCTGGCCGGGGCGGCGGGCGTCGAGCCACGGCTGGATCGACGCTTCGGTGAGCGCGATGCCGGGCGGGCAGCCGTCGACGACGCAGCCGAGGGCCGGCCCGTGGCTCTCGCCCCAGGTGGTGACGCGGAAGAGGTGGCCGAAGCTGTTCATGGACATGGCGAGGCTCTTAGCGCAGGGCGTGGCTCCCGGGAAGGGGTGGCGACGTCGGCTGGTGCCGACATCCGGGCGCAACTGGCTGGAACACGCGATTCGCCGAGGAGAGGACGCGGCTGTTGCCGCGACAAGGTGCGCGCGATGCGCGCAGAGTCTCTTGACTTGTTTGCCGGCTGTTGCCGGCAAACCGACTGCTCTCCAGGTTTCAAGGCCGTATGAAGACCCGGGCCGCGCGTGTGCGTGGCCTCAGGGGGCGAGCCACGCGGCGAGGGCCGCGGCTAGGCCGTCCCGGGTGGTGCTGGCGCAGTCGAGCCAGTCGTCGGGCGCGAGAGCGGCGAGGGCCGTCGCGTCGATCGCCGGCAGGGGTGTGGGCGGCAGAGGGCGGCCGGCGAGCAGGTGTCCGGCGGGGAGCGTCATGCTGCGCGGGCGTCCGGCGAGTGCGCGGGAGAGGTAGAGGCAGGCATCGTAGTCGATGGCGTGAAGCTGGCCGTCCGCGATCAGGAGATTGGGGTTCTGCGCGGTGCGATCCATGTTCTGGAGCAGGGCGTCGGCGCGGGCGATGGCGTCGAGGGTGGCCGGGTCGGCCGCGGCGATGTCTTCCGGCGTGGCCGGGCGAGCGCCGGGGATGAGGGCGATGCCGAGGTTCCAGCCGGTGCTGCGCAGGAGCATGCCATCGAATTCGTCGGTGCCGACGGTCCACGGCATTCCGGCAGGAAGCCAAAGCGGCCGGGCGGCTGGCGCAGGGGCGCCGAGGGCGGCAGCCAGCTTGAGGGCAAGGAGTTCCACGAGGAGGCCGAAGGGGCCTGGCCCGGCGCCGGAGAACTTCAGGACCGTCTCGGTGCCGGTCGTGGTCTCGATCAGGGCCGGGGTGGTGCTCGCCGCCGTGAAGACGGCGAGCACGCGGGCGACGGTGGTGTCCGCCGCGGGTGTCAGACGTGCTTGCCCTTGTGGGGCGCCCAGATCTTCTTGTTGGTGAACCACAGGAGCACCGTCAGGCCGGCGAGGAAGAGCACGGCGGTGAGGCCGGCTTCCTTGCGGGCCATCATCTTCGGCTCCGCGGACCACATGAGGAATGCGGCCACGTCCTGCGACATCTGCTCAAGGGTCGCGGGGGTGCCGTCCTCGTAGGTCACCTGGTCGTCGGAGAGCGGCGGCGGCATGGAGATCCAGCCACCCGGGAAGGTGTGGTTCTCGTAGAGCGTGGCGCCGGCCTCTTCGCGGGTCTCGCCGGTGTAGCCGTGCAGCAGCGAGGCGATGTACTCCGGCCCGCCGATGCCGTGCAGCAGCTGGTTGATGCCGAGGCCGATCGGGCCGTGGAAGCCCGCCCGTGCCTTGGCCATCAGCGTCAGGTCCGGCGCGTTCGGGTCGTTGGACGCGGCGAAGTGGTCCGACGGGATCGCCGGGCGGTCTTCGCCGGTTTCCGCGTCGGTCACCGAGTGCTGCGCGGCGAAGGCGCGCATCTGGTCCTCGGGGAGCGCCGGCCCGCCTTCTTCCGCGAGCTCGCGGTAGGGCAGGAACTTCAGCCCGTGGCAGGCTGCGCAGACTTCGGAGTAGACCTGCAGGCCCCGCTGCAGCTGCCCCTGGTCGAACCGGCCAAACGGCCCTTCGAAGGAGAAGCTGTAGTCGGTGACGTGGGCCTCCTCGGCCGCCATCGCCGCGCCGCCGGTGAGGGTGGTGGCCGCAAGGGCGGCAATGAGCGTGGTCTTGAGCTTCATGATCATCCCTCGCTCATTCGGCCGGCTTGCCGAGCGCGGCGTTGGCCGTGCCTTCTCCGCCCGTGCCGTAGTGGGCGACGAAATCTTCCTCGATGGTCGCTGGCGGCGTGCCCGGCTTCTCGACGATGCCGAGGACCGGCAGGATCACCAGGAAGAACACGAACCAGTAGAGCGTGCCGAGCTGGCTCATGATCACGAAGGGCTGCTCCGGTGGCATGGAGCCGCACCACATCAGGATCATGAAGTCGGCCACGAGGAGCCAGAACCAGACCTTGAACATCGGCCGGTAGCGCCCCGAGCGGGTGCGGCTCGTGTCGAGCCACGGCAGCAAGGCGAGGACGGCGATCGAGCCGAACATCACCAGCACGCCGGCGAGCTTCGAGTTGATGAAGAGGATGTCGAAGGTGATGGCGCGCAGCATCGCGTAGAACGGCAGGAAGTACCATTCGGGCACGATGTGGGCCGGAGTCTTCAGCGCGTTCGCTTCGATGTAGTTGTCCGGGTGGCCGAAGAAGTTCGGCATGAACCCGACGATCGCCGCGAAGATCGTGAGGACGAACAGGAGCGCGAAAAGGTCCTTGATCACGAAGTAGGGCCAGAAGGGCAGCGTGTCCTTCTTCACCTCTTCCTTCGAGCCGCGCCGCACTTCAACGCCGGTCGGGTTGTTGTTGCCCGTGGTGTGGAAGGCCCAGATGTGGACGATCACGAGGCCGGCAATCACGAACGGCAGGAGATAGTGCAGCGAGAAGAAGCGGTTGAGCGTGGCGTTATCGACCGCCGGCCCGCCGAGGAGCCAGGTCTGGATATCGGGGCCGACGAGCGGCAGCGCCGAGAAGAGCCCGGTGATGACCGTGGCGCCCCAGAACGACATCTGGCCCCAGGGCAGAACGTAGCCCATGAACGCCGTTGCCATCATCAGCAGGTAGATGAGCATGCCGATGATCCAGGTGATCTCGCGCGGTGCCTTGTAGGAGCCGTAGAAGATGCCCCGGAAGATGTGCAGGTAGACCGCGAGGAAGAACAGCGACGCGCCGTTGGAATGCACGTAGCGCAGCGCCCAGCCGGCGTTCACGTCCCGCATGATGTGCTCGACGGAGGCAAAGGCGAGGGTCACGTGCGGGGTGTAGTGCATGACCAGCGCAACGCCGGTGGCGATCTGCAGCACGAGGCAGAACGCGAGCACGATACCCCAGATCCACATCCAGTTGAGGTTCTTCGGGGTGGGGATGAAAAGGGTGGAGTGGATCAGCGAGAGAACCGGAAGCCGGGTCTCGACCCATTTCGCGAAGCCGGACTTCGGCTCGTAGTGATCGTGCGGGATGCCGCTCATCTTGCTTCCTCAGCCGAGCTGGATGACGGTGTCGGAGACGAACGACGCCACCGGGATGTGCAGGTTCTCGGGGGCCGGGCCTTTGCGGATGCGGCCGGCCGTGTCGTAGTGCGAGCCGTGGCAAGGGCAGAACCAGCCGTCGTAGTCGCCGGCCTCACCGATCGGCACGCAGCCGAGGTGGGTGCAGACGCCGGTCATCAGCAGCCAGATGCCCGCCTCGTCCATCGAGCGGTTCTCGTCGGTCGCGGGTGCATCGGCGGGTTTGTTGGCGTTGCGCGCCAGCGTGTCGGGAAGCTGGCCCATCGGCGTTTCGCGCGCGGCGGAGATGTCTTCCGGCGTGCGGCGACGGATGAACACCGGCTTGCCGAGGAACTTGACGGTGAGCTGGCTGCCTTCCTCGACGGCCGAGACATCGACCTGGATCGAGGCGAGAGCCTGTACGTCGGCGCTCGGGTTCATCTGATTGATGAGCGGCCAGACCGCCGCGGCTGTTGCAATACCACCCGCCGCGCCGGTGGCGACATAGAGGAAATCTCTGCGGGTGACCGCCGGCTCGTGGGCGTGCTCGTCTACCTGGGCCACGCGTTTGCGCTCCTTAGCTTATTCTCGTGCCCGCCCGGGGGCACCCCTCGTTGGCGCGCTCACGAACGAGAGAGCGGCTTATCCGGGATTAAAGCCTAAGGCGGCGCGGGTCCAGCCGGTTTGATACCGAGCCGGCGAGGGCCGGCGGGCTGAGGACGCGGTTCTGAGGGCGCTGACGGCGGCGAGGCCTCATTGGCGGGCTCGCCATGGCCGATCCATTTGCCGGCATTGGACGGCGGCCGGGTGATTCGGCTCCACAGTCACCGGAAGACGTCGAGCGCGATGAGAGCGAACATCGCGGCGGCGAAGAGCAGCGGGGGGCAGAGGCGGCCTCCCGATGGGGTCGGTTCCGGGCGAACTCCGGGCCGGGTGCCGGAGTCCCCTCCGGTTCAGCCGCCGCGGTGGTAGGGGGAGCCGGCGAGGATGGAGGCCGCGCGGTAGAGCTGCTCGGCCAGCATGACCCGGGCCAGCATGTGTGGCCAGACCATGCGACCAAAGGAGAATGAGAGGCTTGCCTGGGTCCGGAAGCTCGGGTCGAGGCCGTCGGCGCCGCCGATCGCGATCGCGAGGTCGCGGGTGCCGTTGTCGGCGAGACGGCGGAGGTGGCGCGCGAAGCCGGGCGAGTCGGGGGTTTCGCCGCGCTCGTCGAGGATTGCGAGCGTCGCCCCGCGAGGGAGTGCCGCTGTGAGAAGGGCCGCCTCCGCGGGTGGGCCGCCGTTCTTCCTGTCCTCGACCTCGACCACATGGGCGGGACCGAGACCGAGGGGGCGGCCGGTGCGGTCGAAGCGGGTGAGATAGTCGGCGACGAGATCCGCCTCGGGGCCGGCGCGCACGCGGCCCACGGCGAGAATCGTCACCCGCATCGGTTCAGCGCGGGCTCAGATGGGCTCGAGCTGCGGTCACGCCGTCGCGGCGGTCTGCGGCTGCCACATCTTCTCGAGCTGGTAGAACTCGCGGACTTCGGGGCGGAACACGTGGACGATGACATCGCCCGCGTCGATCAGCACCCAGTCGCCCACGTCCTTGCCCTCGATGCGCGGCACGACCCGGGCATCGGTCTTGAGCCGGTCGGCGAGCTTCTCCGAGATCGCCGACACCTGACGCGTCGAGCGACCGCTGGCGATCACCATGTGATCGGCCATCTCGGATTTGCCTGCGAGAGGGATCGAAACGATGTCCTCGGCCTTGTCGTCATCGAGCGAGGCGAGGATCAGCGACAGCAGTGCGCTGCTGTCCGTTCGTTCCCCGAGAGGCAGGAAGGCCCCTTCGGGGGTGGTGGCCGAGGCCACCGGAGCATGATGAGTCAGCTCGACTCCTCCTAGCGGTTGCGCCGCGAAGCCCGGCGCGAGCATGAGTAATGTAGGGGAGATCCGGCCATTTCTCAAGGATGCGAATAGTCAAGGAAATATGTCATGCCGCGGTTGCCATGTCGGCGCCAGCGACACGTGCTTCGGGTCCGGTCCTCTCGTGCCAGGATGAGCGGCCCCGCCGCAGCAGCCGCCTGTGTTTCGCTCTGGCGGAGGCTGCCGGCCAAGAGCTCTCGAAGGCAGGTCAGCCGGTGCCTGCAGGCGCGTCAATCCCGGACGCAAGCGGTTCCCGCCGGGTCCCGGGGCAGCCGCGACCGGCTGCCCCGAAGGTCTCCTATGCCGCGACGAGCTGGCCGCGGACGAGCTTTTCGTAGTCGCCGGCGATCGACCGGGTGAGCTCGCCGACCTCGAAGGAGTAGTCGCCGATCGAGCCGACCGGGGTCACCTCGGCGGCGGTGCCGGTGAGCCAGCACTGCTGGAAGTCGGCCATCTCGGCGGGCTCGATGTGGCGCTCGTGCACCGTGACGCCGCGCTCCTTCAGCATCTGGACCACGGTCTGGCGGGTGATGCCATTCAGGAAGCAGTCGGGCTTCGGGGTGTGGACCTCGCCGTCCTTCACGAAGAACACGTTGGCACCGGTCGCCTCGGCGACGTAGCCGCGGTAGTCCATCATCAGCGCATCGGAGCAGCCCTTCGCCTCGGCGGCGTGCTTCGACATGGTGCAGATCATGTAGAGGCCGCCGGCCTTGGCCCGGCAGGGGATGGTCTCCGGGCTCGGGCGCTTCCACTTGGAGATGTCGAGCTTCGCGCCCTTCATCTTGGCGTCGCCGTAATAGGCGCCCCACTCCCAGACGGCGATCGCCATGCGGACCGGGTTGCGCGCGGCGGCAACGCCCATGTCCTCGCCCGAGCCGCGCCAGATGACCGGGCGGACGTAGGCGTCGGTGAAGCCGTTCTTCTCGAGGGTCGCGACCTTCGCCGCCTCGATCTCGTCGGCGGAGAAGGGATGCGGCATGTCGAGCAGGTCGCAGGAGGCGAGCAGGCGGTCGGTATGCTCGCGGCTCTTGAAGATCGTGCCGTTGTAGCAGCGCTCGCCCTCGAAGACCGAGCTGGCGTAGTGCATTGCATGGGTCAGCACGTGCACCTTTGCATCACGCCACGGCACGAAGCCCCCATCCATCCAGATGAAGCCATCCCGGTCGTCGTATGCACCTGCCATGGCGGGCGTCCTCTCCTCGAAATAGATTGCGCGTTCCCGGTCGATTGCGACCGTTTGTTGCGTGCGGCGCCGGCCGGCGTATCATTTGGTTCTTGGAATGTCAACATCCCTGACATAAAGTGTGACCAAGACCCGGGAGTGGGACCGAAGCGGGGGGCGGAAAATCCAGATGGCGGCCGGCTTTACCACCAATCCGACGCGAAGCGAGCAGCTCCTGTTCCTGACGGACGACCAGCTCCGGCAGGGGATCGAACTCATGTACTTCGCCTATCGCGGCTTCACCGCCGACCCGGACCGAATCCTCGAAGAGCGGGAGTACGGCCGGGCGCACCACCGGGCGATCCACTTCATCAACCGCCGGCCGGGGCTGACGGTGAACGAACTCATCGACCTGCTCGGGGTGACGAAGCAGAGCCTGAACCGGGTGCTGCGCCAACTGGTCGAGGATGGTCTCGTGGACAGCCGCGTGGGCGTCGAGGACCGCCGACACCGGAATCTCTATCTCACGGAGCCGGGACAGGCGCTGGAGCAGGAGCTGTCGGCGGCGCAGCGGCGGCGGATGCGGGCCGCGTTCTCGAACGCCGGGCCGGAGGCGGTCGCGGGCTTTCGCAAGGTGCTGGAGCAGATGATCGACCCGGAGCTGCGCGCCCGGGTGGTCGGCTGGCTCGACCGGCCGTGACGCGCGGGTGAGGGGAAGATGAACGAGACCCAGACCCAGACGCACATCCTTGTTGTCGATGACGACCCGCGCCTGCGCGCGCTGCTCCAGAAGTTCCTGACGCGCAACGGGTTCATGGTGAGCGGCGCGCGCGACGCCCGGCACGCGCGCAACCTGCTCCTGAGCCTTGAGGTCGACCTCATCGTCCTCGACGTGATGATGCCGGGCGAGGACGGGATGGCGCTTACCGGCTCGCTTCGCGAGACGATGACGACGCCGATCCTGCTGCTGACCGCGCGGGGCGACGCGGAGGACCGGATTCGCGGGCTCGAGGCCGGGGCCGACGACTATCTCGGCAAGCCGTTCGAGCCGCGCGAGCTGCTCTTGCGGATCAACGCGATCCTCCGGCGGGCGCCGAAGCCCGTGCCGCGCAACGAGCCGCCGCGCACGCTGCATCTGGGCGCCATGCGCTACGACATGGGCCGGGGCGAGCTCTGGCGCGGGCCGGAGATGATCCGGCTGACCGCCACCGAATCGATGCTCATGCGGATGCTGGCGGCGCGGCCGCACGAGCCGGTGAGCCGGCAGGAGCTGGTAGAGGATCTGGGCGGCGGCATTGCCGAGGCGCAGGAGCGGGCGGTCGACGTGCAGATCACCCGGCTTCGGCGCAAGCTTGAGGATGACCCGAAGGCGCCGCGCTATCTCCAGACGGTGCGGGGTTCGGGCTACATGCTGGCGCCGGACTGAGGCGCGAGGATCCGGCGCCGGAGCGCGATCCAGACGCCCCAGGCGGCGAGGGTCAACGCGAGGTCGAGGGCGATGAGGGGGCCGGTGCCGCCTGCTCCGCCGCTGCCGGGGACGAGGATGAAGAGCGCGAGGCCGTCGAGCGTCGAGGGCGGCGAGACGACGAGGATCGCCACGACGTTCGTCGCGATGTGGATGCCGATCGCGGCGGAGAGGTTGCCGGTGCGCACGGTGATGTCGGCAAAGAGCAGTCCCGAGAGCGTGATGGAGGCGACCGCGAGTGGCGCCGCGGCACCGTAGTCGGCCGGGTTCCAGTGCAGCGCGCCGAAGATGACGGCCGGAAGCACGAACCAGACGAGCCGCGAGCGGAAACGGGCGGCGAGGCCCTGCAACAGGTAGCCGCGAAAGAGCAACTCCTCCGCCGTGCTTTGCAGCGCGATGAGCGGCAGCGCCACGAGGGCGGTCCGGAGCCATGCGGCCACGGGCTGGCCCTGCACCGGCGGCGCGATCGCGACCGCGACGGTGCCCGAGACGGCGGCAACGCCGAGCGCGGCGCCCGCGCCGATCGCGAGCGGCCGGAGGCGGAGGCCGCCCGGCCCGACGAGGCTCGCGAAGCTGCGGCGGTGCAGGAGCCTCACGGCGACGGAAAGACCGAGGACGAGACCGCCGAAGCTCGCGAGGAAGAGGAGAACGCCACTTGCGCCGTCGCCGGCGCGGGGCATGACGACGAGGGCCGCGCCAAACCAGCCCGCGAGGGCGAAGCCGGTGCCGGTGACGAGGCGCCAGAGTGCCGGGCGGGGGCGGGCCGGTGCCACGAAGGCCGCGAAGCGGCTGGTCAGGTGGGTGGTCGGCCGGGTGGTCCGGATGGATGGGTCAGCAGGCATTTACGGGCCGCGGCGTTGTGACTTGAGTCCGCCCGGGGGCTCGCCTAATCCGGACGGGTC
The DNA here is from genome assembly GCF_014201905.1 of Amaricoccus macauensis. Classification (GTDB taxonomy): domain Bacteria; phylum Pseudomonadota; class Alphaproteobacteria; order Rhodobacterales; family Rhodobacteraceae; genus Amaricoccus; species Amaricoccus macauensis. Next base: position 1,252,337 of record NZ_JACHFM010000001.1, read on the forward strand.
TGACGGAACGCGTCTAGACGGGATGGGGCCGGACGAGAAGCCCCCGGGTGGCGAACGGGAGGACTGCGATGCGGATCGGTCGATTCGGGCGAGTGGCCTTCTGGCTTGCCGGTCTTTCGGCGCTGGCGGCCTGCGACCCGTCGATGCTGCCGGGCGGCTCGCCGAGCCGGGCGCAGTTCGACGTGGGCGGTGCGGCGGTGACGATTGCGGCGCCCCGGGGCTGGTGCCTCGATCCGTCGACGGCGCGCAAGTCCGCGGGCGGGGCGTTCGTGTTGCTGACCGACTGCGGCTTGCTCGGCAAGCCCGGGGTCGTCGACGGCCGCAAGGGCGTGGCGCTGACCGCGAGCATTTCGGACGGCAGCCTGCTCGCCGCCGAGGGCGACGCCGACGCATCGAGCGACTTCGAGGATTTCGTCACGAGCCGCGAGGGCCGCGAGGTGCTCGGGCGGAGCGGCCAGCCGGATCGGGTGCGCATCCTCGCCACACGCTCGAGTGGCGGGGTCTATTATGTGCTGGTGGAGGATCGCGGGAGGCTGCCGATCGCTGGTCTCGACCGGCAGTTCTGGCGGGCGTTTCTCGACGTGAACGGCCGCACGGTGGCGTTGTCGAGCCTCGGCTTCACCGGCGAGTCCGACGCGCAGGCCAGCCTCAACGAGCTGGCATCGCTCGCGAAGGCGATTCAGGCGGCGAACCGGGGGCGAGCCCCGGCGTGACGCGGCCCGGTCAGTAGCCGAATTCCCGCATGGTGGCGCGGTTCGCCTTCACCGCGGCGGCAGGGTCGTCCCCGGCGGTGGCGGATTCCTCCTCGACCACGAGCCAGCCGTTGAAGCGCGGCGCGTCTGCGACGATGTCGATCACCGCGGGAATGTCGCAGGCGCCCTCGCCCAGCATCGTCCAGGTGCCGCTGGTGTCTACATCCTTCAGGTGCAGGTATCGGATGCGCGCCTGGTGGGCGCGAAGCGTGTCGAGGATGTCCGGGTGGCCGCGCAGGATGTGCCCGGTGTCGGGGACCCAGCCCACGAGGTCGGGGTCGAGCAGGGCGAAGATCGCGTCATAGTCGGCCCGTCCGAAGAGCAGCGTGCCGTGGTGCGAACTCGGGTGCAGCGCGATCTCCACCCCGGCTGCGCGGCCGAGTTCGCCCGCGCGGTTATAGATGTCGGCGGCGACGGTGAGCTTCTCGTCGCGCGGCCCGTCGTCGACCGCGGTGGCGGAGCCGAGCGAGACCACCGCGCCGGGGAAGCGGGCGGCGAAGTCGACCCAGCGGCGGATCGCCGCGAGGTCGGCCGCGGCCGCCGCGCCCGGGACGGTGAAGCCGGTGGGCGAGGCCACGGCGAAGGCGACGAGCGTGAGGCCGCGGGCGTCGAGCGCGCGGGCGAACGCCTCCGGCTCGTCGGCATAGGTGCCGATCATCGTGTCGGTGATCTCGATGCCGGTGTAGCCGCCGGCCGAGATCACGGCGAGAAGCTCGTCGGGCCCGCCGGTGAAGGCGGGTCCGAGCATCTCCCAGGTGAAGGTCTGGCAGGCGATGTTGAAGCTCATCCGGTTCCCCCCGGTTACCGGCAGGTGTAGCCACCATCGATCGGCAGCGTGACTCCTGTGATCATGGACGCGGCGTCGGAGAGAAGGAAGGCGATTGGCGCCGCGATCTCCTCCTCGGTGGCCCAGCGGCCGAGCGGCATCTGTTCGATGAACGGGCCGGCGATCTCCGGGCGGCCCCAGTACCATGCGGAAATCGGCGTCATCACCACGGTCGGGTTCACGCTGTTCACCCGGATGCTGTACTTGCCGAGTTCGAGTGCCGAGACGCGGGTGATGCTGTCGAGGGCCGCCTTCGACGCGGCGTAGGAGATGTGGCCCCAGAGGGCCACGAGGCCGGCCTGGCTCGAGACGTTGACGATGGAGCCGCCCTTGCCGAGGCGCACCATCGACTGCGAGGCGTACTTGGTGGCGAGGAGCGCGCCCCGGGTGTTGATGGCGATGACCTTGTCGAAGACGGCGATGTCGGTCTCCATCGGTGTCGCGATCTCGCCGCCGAAGCCGCCGCAGTTGACGAGCCCCCAGAGGTCGAGGCCCTCCATCGCGCCTTTCACCTCGTCCTCGTTCGCGAGGTCGAATTGAAGGGTGCGGCAGCCGGTCTCGGCGGCGATCTTGTCGAGTGCCTCCGCCGAGCGGCCGGTGGCGATGACGTCGGCGTTCGCAGCGACGAGCTGGCGCACCGTCGCGCCGCCAATGCCGCCGCTGCCGCCGGTGACGAGGATGGTGCGTCCGTTGAAGTCGGTCATGTGGGGATTCCGAAGGGCTTGGGGTGGAGAGGGGTCGTCGGTTGGTCGGTCGCGGGAGAAGTGGCGGGGTATCGGGCGGGACGGTGCCTGAGCGACGGATCTGGCGGGTGACAAATCCGTCCGCGACTGCCCCTGCGAGGGGTCGACGTCGACTTCTGTTGGTCGGGGGGCCTCACGCAGGCACCAGTGCCGGACGGGGGGCGGGGTCGGCGGAGACGCGGCCGCCGTCGGCGTGGAAGAGGTGGCAGGCGGCCGAGGGGAAGGCGACCGGCACGCGATCGCCCGCCCGGAGCCTGCGGCCGGCGCTGTCGCGGACCACGAGAGTGCCGGCATCGGTCGCGAGGTGGATGAAGGTGTCGCTGCCGAGCATCTCGACGAGTGCCGCCGGCGCGGTAAAGACGGGCGCCTCCGGCGTGGTGGACCCGCCCTCCGCACCGACACGCACATGCTCCGGCCGGATACCGAGCGTGACGGCGTCGCCGACCTCGACCCGGCGGGCGAGCGGCACCGCAACGGGCGTGCCAAGCCCGAGGTCGATGAGCGCGATCCGGCCGGAAAGCTCCGCCACCCTGCCGGGGAGGAAGTTCATCGCCGGTGATCCGATGAAACCCGCCACGAACAGGTTCTCCGGCCGCTCGTAGAGATCGAGCGGGCTGCCGACCTGCTCGATCCGGCCGGCGTTCATCACCACGATGCGATCGGCGAGCGTCATTGCCTCCACCTGATCGTGGGTGACGTAGATCATCGTCGAGGCAAGCTCGGCCTTCAGGCGGGCGATCTCGACCCGCATCCCCACGCGCAGCGCGGCGTCGAGGTTCGACAGCGGCTCGTCGAGCAGGAAAAGCCTCGGCTTGCGGGTGATTGCCCGGCCGATCGCCACGCGCTGGCGCTGGCCGCCGGAAAGTTCGCCCGGCCGCCGGCCGAGGAGCCGCAGGAGGCGCAGCTTTTCCGCCGCCCCGGTCACGCGCTCGCGGATGTCGGGCCTCGGCGTCCGGGCGATCTCGAGCCCGAAGCCCATGTTCCGCTCCACGGTCATGTGCGGATAGAGCGCGTAGGACTGGAAGACCATGGCAACTCCGCGCTCGATCGGCTCGGCCTCGCTCACGTCCTCGCCGTCGAGCCGGATGCGGCCCGAGCTGATGGATTCGAGGCCGGCGATGATGCGGAGCAGCGTCGACTTGCCGCAGCCCGACGGGCCGACGAGGACGCAGAACTCGCCGTCGCGGACCAGGAGCGACAGCTCCGGGATGACGGTGAGGGCGCCGTATCGCTTGGTGATCCGCTCGATCGAAAGCGTCGACATGGGGTCAGCCTTTCACCGCGCCGGCGAGCAACCCGCCCACGAACGCGCGCTGCACGATGATATAGAGCAGGACCAGCGGCAGCGCGATCAGCGTCAGCACGGCGAAGAGCGCGCCGGGGTTCGACATGTAAAGACCCGAGTACTGCATCGGCACGATCGTCAACGTCTTCATCTCCGCCTCGGTCATCACGATGAGGGCAAGGAAGAACTCGTTCCACGTGACGATGAACTGCCAGATCGCCACGAAGACGAGGGCGGGACGCACCAGCGGCAGTGCCACGTGCCAGTAGGTCTGCCACGCGGTGCAGCCATCGACGCGCGCCGCCTCGAAGAGCTCGGAGGGCGCGTCCTCCATGAACGCCTTGAGGATGACGATGCCGAAGGGCACGCCGAGGGCGGCATAGGGAAAGATCAGGCCCCAGTAGGTGTTCACCCAGCCGAAGGTCCTGAGCAGGATCGCGAGCGGCAGGACCAGCGAGGCGAGCGGCACCATGAGCGTGGTCAGGAGCGTCGCATAGAGCACCGTCACGCCGCGCAGCCGCAGCACCGCCGCGGCGAAGGCAAAGAGCGACGAGGCGGCGACGACGATGGCGACGGTTGCGAGAGTGACAACGAGGGTGTTGAGAAAGATCCGCCCGAGCGGGTTGTCGCGGATCACCATGACGAAGTTGTCGAAGGTGACGGGCCAGGTGAAGAGCGCGGGGTCGAACGCCTGCGCCGGTGTGCGCAGGCCGACCGACAGCATGTAGATCTGCGGCACCATCCAGAGCGCGAGGACGAGAAAGAGCACCGCATGGACGGTGAGGCTGCGGAGCCTGGCGCGGGTGGCAGGGGTCATGCGCCCCCCTTCGCGGGTGCGAGGCGCGCGCCGAGGACGGCAATCTGCACCAGCGACAGCGCGAGGGCGAGCAGGAGCACGATCACCGAGAGCGTCGCGCCCTGTCCGGTGTCGCCGAGCACGAAGCTCTGCCTGAAGATATGGGTGCCGAAGACTTCGCTGGCGTGGTTCGGGCCGCCGCCGGTCATCAGGTGGACGATGGGAAAGGTCTGGAGCGTGCCGATGATGCCGAGGAGCAGCAGCGACCGGGTGGCGGGCGCCAGCATCGGCACCACCACGCCGGTGGCGAGACGCCAGCCCGAGGCGCCGTCGACGCGAGCGGCGTCGAGCACCTCGCCGGGCAGATTGGCGAGCCCGGCGATGTACATGAGCATGGAGAACCCCGTCCACTGCCAGACGTTGACGAGGATGAGGGCATAGATCGCCTGCGACGGCTCGGCGATCGGCGAGGAGACCATGGTGATGCCAATCCGCGCCAGATACGCCTGCGCGATGCCGTAGTAGGGCGCGTAGATCTGCACCCAGACGAGGCTGATGACCGAGACGGACGTGACCACCGGCAGGAAGAACGCGGTGCGGAAGAAGCCGCGCAGGCCGTGGGTGTGCCGCTCGATGAACCACGCGAGCAGGCCGCCGATCAGCATCTGCACCGGAATGGTGATCGCGCCCCAGAGCACCATGTTGCGCACCACGATCCAGAACGTCGGATCGACGAGCACCGCGCGATAGTTCGCGAGACCGGCCCACGTCTCGCTTGCGCGATTGCCGGTGTAGAGGCTCTGCCCGGCGACCCAGAGGATCGGATAGGCGATGAAGACCACGAAGAGCAGCACGGCCGGCAGGGCAAAGAGATAGAGGCGTTCGGCCCGCAGCCGTGACCGGGGCGGAGCCGGTTCAGATGCCGCGCGGCTGACGGACATGTTGGACCTTTCGCGGGGAAAAGAGGCGGCCGGGCCGGGAGGGTGAGCCCTCGGCCGCCAGTGCTCAGTTGGCTGCGAGGGCCTTGTCGGTCGCCGCCTGTACCTGCGCCAGCGCCGCCTCCGGGTCGAGGCTGCCGGCCGCGACCCCGGCGAGGCCGTTGTCGAGGGCTTCGGCCACCGCGGGCGAGGCGAAACGCTGGTTCTCCGCCTTCGGCAGGTCGGCCATGAAGCGGTCGTAAAGCGCGCGGGTGTGATCGGTGATGTCGCCCTCGGGCTGATAGCCCGGCACGGCCGGCAGATCGTTCAGCGCGTTCAGCGCCTGTTGCAACCCGACGCCGTTGGTGAGCTCCGCGAGAAAGGTCCATGCGGCGGGGTTGTCCGCGCCGTTCTTCGTCAGTCCATAGCCGATGTCGATGCCGCCGACCGGCGGGCTCGGCGGGTTCCCCTCCCTGACCGGCGGCAGGTAGAAGAAGTCGAACCCGGCCATGCCGTCGACGAACTCCGACAGGGGCGGCGGGAACTTGCTCTCCTGCATCCACCACGAGCCGAGGGCCATCATGCCCACCCTGCCCTGCGCGAGAAGCTGGGCGCCCGTCGGATAGGCGTGGGCGCCAAGCGCGCCCTTCTGGAAGATGCCGTCGTCGAAGAGCGCCTTCCACGCGGTCATCGCCTCGACGAGTTCAGGCGACGTCCACGGCACCTCGCCGGTCTGAGCGCGGTCGGTGATGCCGGGGGAGAACTGGTTCGCGAGCATCAGGAAGACGTTCTCGTTCTGCCAGCCGTCGGCAGCGCCCTGGAACATCGGGATGTAGCCGCCTTCGGTCAGCGCATTGGCGGCGGCCTTCAGCTCGCCGTAGGTGGTGGGCACGGAAAGCCCGAGATCGGCGAAGATCTTCGTGTTGTACCAGATCGCCAGCACCTGGCTTTCCTGCGGCACCATGTAGGCGTTGGCGTCCCCCGCCGGGTTGCCCATCAGCATCTGCTTGCGGTTGACGGGGAAGATCTTCTCCGCCCAGTCGTCGCCCCACTCCTTCGCGGCGAGCGCGTTCACCGGGGCAAGGTCTTCGCGGTACTGCTGGGTGAGCGAGCCCGGCTGCAGGCCGATCACGTCGGGCAGGCTGCCCGAGGCGGAGGCGGCCTTGAGGGCGGTGATGTATTCCGGCGAATAGTTGTAATACGTGAACTTCACGTCGATGCCGGGATGCGCGGCCTCGAAGGCCTCGATCGACTTTTCCATCGTCGGCTGATGGAACCAGGACCAGACGGTGACTTCCTGCTGGTCCGCGGCCTCGGCCACGGAGATTGCCAGCATCGAGGCGGCTACAAGGCTCGCCGCCGAGGCAAGGGGCCGTTTCATGACCTTCGGGTCTCCCCTGGATTGCTTTTCTGCCGGCGCCTCTGGCGGGGAGCCGGTCGACCTTGGGAGGCAGGCCCCGGGGTCGGGAGGCGGGCCGGCCGCCTCCCCCACGCCGGGCCTCAGGCCGCCTTGGCGGCGGCGGTCTTCAGCACGTCCTCGGTCACGATCCGGTCGTCGCCGAGCGCGCGCAGCGGCTTGATGCCGAGCTTCTGGAGCTCACCGTGGTAGGCGCGAACGGCTTCTTCCGGGGCGATGGCGCCGTCCACCACCTGCCGCATGAGCGCGACGAGGTGGAGCGGCGATTCCGCGAGGTTGATCTTGCGGCCGAAGAGCGCGACGCGGGCGCCGTAGCGCTCGCCCTGCGAGAGCAGCTCGAAGGTGTCGCGGGTGGTGCCTGCCCCGCCGCCGAGGATGCCGACGATGAGCGAGGGGTCGAAGCTCGCCAGCTCTTCCAGCGCCTTCGGGCCGTTGAACGGAATCTTCAGGAATTCCGGCCGCTCCGCCTTGGTGAGGCCGGCGAGCGAGGACAGGATCATGTCGTTCAGGTACTGGCCGAGCTGCTCCTGATCCATGCCGATGTCGATGTTCGGATTGAACACCTCGTAGAAGTACCGGAAGTTGTTGGCCTGTGCTTCCTCGCGGAACACCAGGAACTCTTCGAGCGCGTGGGTGTCGCGCTCGAGATCGTTCAGGAACGTCACCGAATAGAGCCCGAGGTCGGTTCCGGTGATCGGCGCGCCGGGTTCGGGGTACGGGGTTCCGGTCATCGCGCGCGAAATCGTCACCGAGCGGAACGGCTGCGACGGGAAGTCGCGGTAGGTGCCGTGGCGCACCCCGGCCCAGCAGTCGGTGGAGAGGTTGGCGCGGATCGCCGGCTTCACCGCCGAGCCCTCGAACGTGCCGCGCTCGTGCAGCAGTTCGAGATTCGACACCGAGACGAGCATGATGTCGAGGATGTCCTGCTTCACCAGCGCGTCGATCTGGTCGAGGAACTCGGCGCGGGTGCGCTGGCGCGGGCCGCTGGCGTCGGTGTGGTCGAACCCGGTACAGGCGGCGCCCGCGCCGGCGTCTGCATCCTTGGCGTCGGCGATCAGAAAGTCCGTGGGCTTGTAACGGCCCTCGCGGATGTTCGTGAGCTTCGTGTCCATTCGCGTCGTCATGGATCCCCCTTCGGGGCCGCGTGCATTCCCGCGACCCGCATCGCGAGGCCTGCCGCGGCCTCTCACGCGGAACTGATGGTTCCCTCGAGTCTTGAGATATAAGTCCCTGTCAAACTCTGTCAAAGCCTTTCACGCGGTCAGATGTTCCACCTCATCCACGACCGGCACCACCGTCACCTTCACGTCGATGGCGGCGAGTGCGTCGAGGTGCTCCGGCGCGATCCCGTCATCGGTGATGACTTCGTCGATGTCGGAGAGATCGCCGAAGGCGCTGAAGCACGGCGCGCGGAACTTGGTGCTGTCGACGAGCAGGATCCGCCGCTCCGCCGAGCGCATCATCGCCCGCTTCAGGGCCGCGACCTCGATCGTCGCGTCGGTCAGGACCGACCCGCTGACCGCAAGCGCGCCAATGAGGCAGACGTCGGCGTGGATGCCGGCGAAGAACGCCTCGCCGGGCGGGCCGGCGAGCATGGTCGAGCCCGGCCGCACGGTGCCGCCGGGCACGATGACCCGCCAGCTCGGGACGCCGGCGCTGACGAGCGCGATCTCGAGGCTGTTCGTGACGACGGTGAGAGGCATGGCGCGGCGGGCGACGACGGAGATCGTCTCGAGCACGGTCGAACTGCTGTCGCAGATGATGCTCTGCCGTGGCGAGAGCCGGTCGGCGGCCTCAACGCCGATGCAGCGCTTCTGCATCCGGCACATGGCCTGATGCAGCGAGAACTCCCCCTCGAACGCCGCGCGGGCGGGCGGGATCAGCAGCGCCCCGCCGTGGGTCCGCTCGAGATACCCCGCCTCGGTCAGGTGTTCGAGGTCGCGGCGCACCGTCGACTGCGAGCCGCCGATCACCTCGGCAAGCTGCTGGATCGAGGCCGGCCCATGCGCGCGCAGGTGTTCGAGGATCAGCGCCCGCCGCTTGGCGGGGACGAGCTCGACACGTTTGGGCGGGAGCTGCATGGGCGTCACCAGATCGTGTAGCCGCAATCGACCAGCAGCACCGTGCCGGTGCACGCGCTGGCCGCGTCGCTGGCAAGGAACAGGATCGCCGAGGCGATCTCGTCGGCGCGCGCCACCCGCTTCATCGGCGTGCCCTCCATCCAGTGGGGCATCAGAGTCGGGTCGTCGAAGCCGCCGCGCGACATGAGCGTGTCGACGTAGGTCGGCGCGACCGAGTTCACCCGGACGCCGCGCGCGGCCCATTCGCCGGCGAGCGAGCGGGTCATGTGGTGCACCCCGGCCTTGGCGGCGTTGTAGTGCGCCTGTCGCTGCGGCTTGTTGGAGATGACGCCCGACATCGAGCCGACCGTGACGATCGAGCCGCGCCCGCGTTCGAGCATGGGGCGCCCGAACTCGCGGCACGACCAGAACGTGCCGTTGAGGTCGATATCCACCACCTTGCGCCACGCGTCGTCGGACATGTCCTCGCCGCCGGTGTCGGGCCAGGCGATGCCGGCGTTGGCGATCAGGATATCGACGCCGCCATGCCGCGCGTTCGCCTCCGCCGCCACGCGTCCCACCGCGTCCGGGTCGGTGATGTCGAGGAGCACCGCGCCTACCTCGTGCCCGGCGGCCAGCAGTTCGGCGCGACCGGCTTCGAGGACCGCAGGATCGATGTCGGAGATGACGACCCCGGCCCCCGCCTCGGCCAGCGCCGTCGCGGTGGCGAGGCCGATACCACGGCCGCCGCCGGTGATGAACGCGGTCTGGCCGGTCAGGTCGTATTTCCCGAGATACATCGCTTTCCCCTAGGCGGCCGCCTGTTCCTTCCGGAGCGCGCCGAGCACCATCAGGCACCCGCCGGTGAAGGTGTCTCCGAGCCCGAGCGTCGATGCCGGGCGGTCGATGTAGGGCGTCGAGACGGCGACGAAGTGCCAGCCGTCCCGAAGTTCGCTTGCATCGAACGGCGGGGGTTCGAAACGGGCGGCGGCGGGGACCGACACCGTGCTGACCGGCCCGCCGGCCTCGGCGCGGGCGGCGGCGAGAAGCGAGCCGCACATCAGCGCCTCGCGCTCCTCTCCGGGATCGCCGCGCGTCACCGACGCCGCCCATTCGTCGGCGTGCACGCAGAGCCGCGAGACGCGCAGGCGCTCGGCAAGCGCCAGCATCGCGTCCGGCGGCGGCACGCCGGGGGCAAGCTGCCGCAGCTCGGAATGACTCATGCCGATCGAGGTGACGACGCCGGCAAAGGCGTCGAGCACGCTCTCCAGCCATTCGACGGTCTCGTAGCCGGCCATCTCCATGTGGATGAGCCCGAGGCCCTGCTCGCGCCAGCTGTGACAGAGCGCACGCACCCGCTCGATCCCCGCGGCGACGTCGTCGGGCGGAATGGCGTGGAAACCGGAGATGAGGCCGGCGCCGGCTGTCGCCGCCAGCTTCGGGGTGTGTCGGTCGAAATCGGGATCGTCGTCGAGACCGGGGTCGGCGAGGCGGACGATGATCCGCGACGAGCGCGGCGGCACGACGCCCGCGACCGCGACGCCGGCCGAGTAGTCGAAGATGTAGATGTCACCCTGTCGCTCGCCGCGTGGCGTCAGGCCCTCGGAGGGAAGGAGGCGATCGCCTTCGAACACCAGCACGCCGGGCGGCAGCTGGGCCAGCATGTGCGCGCTGCGGTCACCGAGCGAGGTGGCCGCCGGCGCGCCGATGGCCGAGAGCACCCACGCCGCCTGCGCCCCGGTGCCGCCGAGCGAGCACGTGAGGTCGAGATTTTCCGCCAGCCATTCCGCGCCCTCGGGCCAGGGGAACAGCATCTCGCCGCCGACCCCGCGCGCGACCCGGTCGAGGAGCCGCGCGCCGAGGGCAGCCGCCTGCAGGGGAGCGTCGGGGGAGAAGAGCGCGCCCGTGCGCGCGAGATCGGTCCGGGCATCGACGCAGGAGACGAAGCCGCCCATGGTCAGCCTGGCGGCGGCCGCCTTGGCGGGGAACGTCGCGGCGAGGCGCTGATAGGCCCCGGACCAGGTGGCCGACGATCGCATTTCAGCGTCTCTCCTGAAACGATGCTCTCACACTCTTTCAAATTTTATCTTTGGTTCTCCAATCTCGGTCAAGCCCCCTCAGGGGCTCACCTCGCCGGATCGGGGCCCGGCCGCGTGAAGGCCTCGGGCGGCGCGTCGGTGGCGCGTATCGGATCGTCGAACGGCGTGGCCTGACCGGGGTCGGTGGCGTGGCCGCCGCAGGATGGTTAACGGCGCAGCGCCCCATGTATGAATGTAGCGATGGGGCGGTTCGTCGGGAACACAGCTTCCCCGGAATGGTTAACTGGCGAAGCGGCTGACCGGCGCGCTCGGCGTCCTGTCGGCGGGCACGGGGTCAGCTCCGCTCCACAGGTGAGCCCCCCGGTATCTGCCGACGCTACCCGCCCGCGCCCCGGGGCCGGATGCGGGTCACGTGCCCCATCTTGCGCCCCGGCCGGGCCTCAGCCTTGCCGTAGAGGTGCACCCGCGCGCCGGTGAGCCCGGGCGCTGCCTCGGCGTCGGAGCCGAGCAGGTTCACCATCTCCGCGTCCGAGTGCCGCGCGCCGTCGCCGAGCGGCCAGCCGCAGATCGCCCGGATGTGCTGCTCGAACTGGTCGATGAGGCAGGCGGCCTCGGTCCAGTGGCCGGAGTTGTGCACCCGCGGCGCGATCTCGTTCACCACGAGCCCGGAGCGGGTGACGAAAAGCTCCACCCCGATCACTCCGACGTAGTCGAGTTCCGTCAGGATCTTCCCCGCGAGCAGCACCGCGTCCTGCGCCCGGCCGGCCGGAACACGCGCCGGCACCGTCGTCTTGTGCAGGATGCCGTCGCGATGCTCGTTCTCGCCGGGATCGAACGCCGCCACGGAACCGTCGCCGCCGCGCGCCGCGATGACCGAGATCTCGCGCTCGAAATCGACGAAGCCTTCCAGCACCGAAGGCGCCTTGCCGACGGAAAGCCACGCCGCGTCGGCCGAGCTGCCCGCGTCGAGCCGGACCTGCCCCTTGCCGTCGTAGCCGAGGCGCCGGGTCTTCAGGATCGATGGTGTGCCGATCGCCTCGAGCGCGGTTTCGAGCGTGTCGGTTCCGTCGATCGCCGCATAGGGCGCGGTCGCGAGCCCGATCGCGTTCAGGAAGTCCTTCTCGGCGATCCGGTCCTGTGCCACTTCGAGCGCCCGGCGCCCCGGCCGGACCGGCACCAGCGGCGCCAGTACGTCAATGGCGGCGAGATCGACGTTCTCGAACTCGTAGGTCACCACGTCGACTCCGGCGGCGAAATCGGCGAGGGCGTCCGCGTCGTCCCAGGCAGCCCGCGTCACCTTGTTCGCCACCTGCCCGGCCGGCGGCTCGGGGGCGGGCTCGTAGACGTGGACCTTCATCCCCAGCCGGGCGGCGGCGAGGGCGAGCATCCGGCCGAGTTGGCCGCCGCCGAGGATGCCGACCGTGCTGCCGGGGGCGAGAGGGTCAAAGCTCATCGGGGGCCTCCGCGACCGCTGCCGTCTGCGCCGCCCGCCAGGCGTCGAGGCGGGCGGCCAGCCCTTCGTCGGTCGTGGCCAGCATCGCCGTGGCGAGGAGCGCGGCGTTCGCCGCGCCCGCCGGGCCGATCGCCAGCGTGCCGACGGGCACGCCCTTCGGCATCTGGACGATGGAGAGCAGCGAATCCATGCCGGAAAGCGCCTTCGACTGCACCGGCACGCCGAGGACCGGGATGCGGGTCTTCGCCGCCAGCATCCCCGGCAGGTGCGCGGCTCCGCCGGCACCGGCGACGATGGCGCGAAGCCCGCGTCCCGCCGCCGCCTCGGCATAGGCGAAGAGCCGGTCCGGCGTGCGATGGGCCGAAACGATGCGGACCTCGTGCGGGACGCCGAGCGTGTCGAGGATCTCGGCGGCGCCGCGCATGGTCTCCCAGTCGGACTGGCTGCCCATCACGATGCCGACCAACGGGTCCGCCATGTCGCTCCTCCCCTCGAAAGGGCGCGACCATACTCGGTTCCCGCCCGGCTCGCCAAGGGGGGTGAGGCGCGACTTGCCCTGACGCCCGGCGCCGGCCGTGCCGCGCGTCAGGGCCGCACCGTGTCTGGAACGCCGCTTCTTTCTCGCGCCGGGGCAGTTTGCCGTGTTGACGCCTGACGTTCTTGGGCCTAATCAGCCCTTCGCCGACCTCCGGAGGGGTGGCAGAGCGGTCAAATGCAACGGACTGTAAATCCGTCGGGGTAACCCTACGCTGGTTCGAATCCAGCCCCCTCCACCAAGGACCTAGCGGAACCGGCCCCCACATCATCTTGGCTTGCGGAAGGGTTCGCGTTTCGGGCCGTTCTGGCGTCGTCGAGGCGCACCAGAACCGGCTCCGGGAGGGCAGGATCGGCGGGCACTCGAGTGGCCTCCCGCCCACGGGAAATGGGGTCCCCGCTGAACTCTTTGGCGAGGAGGACCACTCTGGCGCGCTGACACCAACACGAGAGCGGCGAAAAGAGAACGTGTCGGGGATCAACTCACCCGCGCTTCGCAGCAAGAGCTGCGTAGAAGCACGAGATGACTCGCGGTGTCTCAGATAACTGCCCGCCATTTGCATCCCTGCGGTGCAAAGAGCGCTCGGTCATCGCCATTTCATCGTCCCGTACCGCGTCCTTCCATTCCGTGGACACGGAGCCCACCACCAAACCGTGCGTTCAAGAACCTAAAGCCACCCGTCCAGGATGAGGTAGCCGGGGATCCAGCCGGTCGCGATGCCGCAGAACATCGTGAACCATGCGGTGCTGCGCAGGATGTCCTTCCGTAGCGCCAGCAGCAGGAAGTACATCGTCCAGAGCACCGCCCAGAGCGCCCAGTTGATCGCCATCCAGGCGTCGAGCCCGGTCCGCATCGTCGCGAACGCGCTTCCCGCCACCGGCACCGCCGTGATCGCCACGAACAGGCTGAACCAGCCGAGCCCGCGACCGTCCACCGCCACGACGCGGTTGTACGCCACCCAGAAATACGTCGTGCTGAACAGCATCGTCAGCGCCGCCGCACGCACCGACGCCAGATCCGCCCCGGCCCCGAACGCGCCCTGCACCACCACCGCAAGCGATACGAGCGCCGAGACCACGTTGATCACCACGATCTCGCGATCCTCGATGCGGCCCTGAAGCCAGAGTCCATTCAGAAAAAGAACGGCCCCTACATAGAGGAGGCTGAGCCCGAGAAGCATGAAATGTCTCCGAAAGAGGTCAGTGAAAGATGGTCGGTTCAAGATCGTCAGCGCAAGATCATCAGCAACAGAAGCTTCAGACAACCCATCGCCGCCCGCGCGTTGCCATGAAATCGCCCAATTCAGACACCCGATAAAGCACAGACAATCGCGCAGGTCATTCGCGGATTCCAAGCGAATCCCCTCGACCACACCTACCGCGTGAACGCCGCCACCAGTTCCACGTGACCCGTCCAGAGGAACTGGTCCACCGGCTGCACCCATTCGAGGCGATAGCCGCCGGCGATCAGGATCCGCGCGTCGCGCGCAAAGCTCGCCGGGTTGCACGAGACCGCCGCGATGCGTGCCACCCGCGAGGCCGCCAGCTCCCGCGCCTGCGCCTCCGCACCGGCCCGTGGCGGATCAATCACCACCGCGTCCGCCGCCGCCAGCTCCACCGGAAGCAGCGGCCGCCGGAAGAGGTCGCGCGTCGCCGTCCGGACCGGCCGCAACCCCGGCGCGCCCCGCGCCGCCTGTGCGAGCGCTGCCAGCATCGCCGCCTCGCCCTCGACCGCCACCACCTGCGCGCCCTCGGCGAGCGGCAGCGCGAACGTCCCGCAGCCGGCGAAGAGATCGAGCACCCGGGCCGCGTCGCCGACGATCTGCCCGACCGCGCTCACCAGCGCCGCCTCGCCCTCGGCGGTTGCCTGCAGAAACGCCCCCGGCGGCGGCACCACCCGCGCCTTGCCCATGGGAAGCCACGGCGCGCGGCGCATCGCCACCGGCTCGCCGTCCCAGCAAACCCGCGCGAGATCGTAGCTTTCCGCCACCGCGGCAATCTCGCCGCCGAGACCCGCCTTGCCCAGACCCGCGCCTCTCGAGCCCGGCGCAGTGTCCAGCGGCCGCCCGCCCTCGATCGCCACGTCGAGCCCGACCGGCCCCGTCGTCACGCCAAGCCGCACCTCCGATGACCGGCTTGCCGCCACCCGGGTCAGCGCCTGCAACGCCGGCAGGCCGGCGAGGATCTCCCGCCGCACCACCAGACAGTCAGGCACCGCCACGAACTGATCCGACCGCCGGCCGTGAAACCCGACGACCACGGTCTTCTTCGTCCGCCGCCCGGCGAACACCGCCCGCCGCCGCGACGCCACCGGCGAGGAGATCGTCGGGCGCACCTCCACCTCGATCCCCTGCGCCGCCAGCGCCCGCACCACGACGTCGGCCTTCCACCGCGAGAGCCAACCCGCCTCCGCGTGCTGCAACGCGCAGCCGCCGCAGGCCCCGAAGTGGGGGCACGGCGGCACGACCCGCTCCGGCGCCGCCTCGATCAGCCGCGGCGGCTCCCCAAGCTCCCAAAGCTCACCCGGCAGCGCGAACGGCACCCGCACGGACCCGGCGAGCCCGTCGCCCTCGCGCCCCAGCCGCTCGATCCTCACCGCCATCCGACCGGCTCCGAAACCGGCTGTTTCCCAAACGCCAACTTATCCACAATCATCGTTCGCATTATCTTCGTGTCATCAACGAACATCGGAGCATCCAGAATGCCCACTCCCGTCGCGCCCGGCACCCGGATCGGGCATGTCCACCTGAAGGTCGCCGACCTCGACCGCGCCATCGCGTTCTATTCCGGCGTGCTCGGCTTCGAAATCCAGCAGAAATTCGGCAAGGACGCCGCATTCCTCTCCGCCGGCGGCTACCACCACCACATCGGCCTCAACACATGGGAAAGCCGTGGCGCCACCCCGCCGCCTCCGGGCCACACCGGCCTCTACCACACGGCGATCCTCTATCCCACCCGGGCCGATCTCGCCGACGCCCTGCGCCGCCTGATCGCCGCGAGTATCCCGCTGACCGGCGCCTCCGACCACGGCGTCAGCGAAGCCCTCTACCTCAATGACCCCGACGGCAACGGGGTCGAACTCTACCGCGACCGTCCCGAGGCCGAGTGGCCGCGCGACGCCGAGGGCAATCTCGCCATGGTGACGCGGCGCCTCGACCTGAAGAACCTTCTTGCGGAGGCGCCGGCAGGTTCCTGAGCGACCGCGATGTCTCGGACGCGTTCGCCCGAGACATCGCTCTAACCCTTGCGCGCGGCGACGAGGAACTCGCGGTTGCCGTCGCCGCCCTCGATCGGGCTCGGGGCCTCCCCGAGCACCGTCCAGCCCTCCGCCGCCAGCAGCGCCGTCGCGCCCGACACCGCATCGGCCCACGCCGCCGGATCGCGCACGATCCCACCCTTGCCGACGCGGCCCGGGCCGACCTCGAACTGCGGCTTCACCAGCACCACCAGCGAAGCCCCCGGCTGCGCCAGCCGGAGCGCCGGCGGCAAGGCCACGGCGAGCGGGATGAACGACAGATCCGCCACCACGAAATCCGGCGGCGGCACGTGCCCCACCGTCAGCTCCCGCACGTTCAGCCCCTCGATGAGATGCAGCCTCGGCTCGTCCGCGAGTTCCGCCGCAAGCTGCCCATGGCCCACGTCCACCGCCCAGACCTCCGCCGCGCCGCGCGACAGCAGCACCTGACTGAAGCCGCCGGTCGAGGCGCCGAGATCAAGCGCCACCGCGCCCGAAGGATCGAGCCCGAAGGTGTCGAGGCCGGCGATGAGCTTCAGCGCGGCCCGCGACACCCACGGCAGCGCCGTCGCATCGACCTCCAGCGCCGCGCCCGCGCCCACCGCCATCGAGGATTTGCCCGCCACCCGTCCGTCCACCGTGACGGCCCCGGCGGCAATCAGCGCCTGCGCCCGCGCCCGGCTCGGCGCGAGGCCCGCCGTCACCAGCGCCTGATCGAGTCTCACCCGAGCCGCGTCCCCGCCGGCACCGGCGTTCCGCGCAGAAAGTCGTCCGCCTGCATCGCGCCGCGCCCGGCCCGCTGCACCGTCAGGATCCGCACCGCGCCCGCGCCGCAGGCAATCGTCAGCCCGTCCGTCAGCCCGTCGAGCACCGTCCCCGGCGCCCCCGTGCCGTCCGCCCGCTCGCTCAGGAGCAGCTTCACCCGCTCGCCGCCGATCTCGGTCCAGGCGCCCGGGAACGGCGCAAGGCCCCGGATCAGCCGATCGACCTCCGTCGCCGGACGGCCCCAGTCGACCCGCGCCTCAGCCTTGTCGATCTTCGCCGCATAGGTGACGCCCGCCTCCGGCTGCGGCTCGGGCGTGAGCGTGTCGAGCCGCGACAGCGCGTCGACCACCGCCTCCGCGCCGATCCCCGCCAGCCGGTCGTGCAGACTGCCGGCGGTATCCCTCGGCCCGATCTCCGTCGCACGGCGCAGGAGCACCGGCCCGGTATCGAGCCCGGCCGCCATCTGCATGATGCAGACCCCGGTCTCCGCGTCACCGGCCATGATCGCCCGCTGGATTGGCGCAGCCCCCCGCCAGCGCGGCAGGAGCGAGGCGTGGATGTTGAGACAGCCGCGCGCCGGCACGTCGAGCACCGCCTGCGGCAGGATGAGCCCATAGGCCGCCACCACCGCCACCTCCGGCGCAAAACCGGCGAACTCGGCGATCGCCCCGGCGTCGCGCAGCTTCACCGGCGTCCTGACCGGGATCCCCAGCGCCTCGGCCCGTGCCGCCACCGGCCCCGGCCGCGGCTTCTGCCCGCGCCCGCTCGGCCGCGGCGGCTGGGAGTAGACCGCCACCACCTCGTGGCGCGCCGCCAGCGCGTCGAGCGCCGGCACCGAGAAATCCGGGGTTCCCATGAAGACGATGCGCATCGGCGTCGCTCCGGGGCGCGAAGGCGTCAGACCCGCGCCCGCTCCTTCTTCAGCTTCTTCATCTTGGCGGTGATCATCGTCCGCTTCACCGCGCCGAGATAGTCGATGAAGAGCTTGCCGTTCAGGTGGTCGAGCTCATGCTGCGCGCAGATCGCCCAGCGCTCGCCCAGCTCCGCCTCATGGAACTCGCCGTCGAGCCCCAGCCAGCGCATCTGCACGCCCGCGTGCCGCGTCACGTCGTCATAGATGTCGGGGATCGACAGACACCCCTCCTCGCTCGTCACGAACTCGTCCGACGCCGCGACGATCTCCGGGTTGAGCAGGACCATCGGCATCGGCTCATTGTCCTTGACCGAGCAGTCCATCACGAAGACCCGGCGCAGCACCCCGACCTGCGGCGCCGCCAGCCCGATGCCGGGCGCCGCATACATCGTTGCCAGCATGTCCTCGGCAAGCTTCCGCACCCCGTCGTCGACTGCCTCGACAGGGGCTGCCACCTTGCGCAGACGCGGCTCGGGATGGATCAGGATCGGACGGATAGCCATGATCCGCGAGATAGGCGAAGGCCCGCGTGAACACAACCCACTCGCCTGCGTTGCCCTTTCAGCCCCCCGTCAATAGCGTCATGGGAGAGGAGGATCACGCCATGAGCCGCGCATTCGTGAAGGAAGACGACGGATCGAGACCGGAACAGCTGCCGGAGCTGCCGGTCAGCCCGCATCCGAACCTCGTCACCGCCCGCGGCCTGCGCCTGATCTCCGAGACCATCGCCCGGATCGAGACCGCCCTCGCCGCCGGCCCCGACGAGGCCGAGACCGCGCGGCTCCGCCGTGACCAGCGCTACTGGACCCTGCGTCACGCCACCGCGCGACCGACCGCCCCGGACCCGTCAGACCCCGCGGCGCAGTTCGGCAGCCGCGTCACCTACCTGACCGAGGACGGCGAGCGCCGCACCCTGACGATCACCGGCGAGGACGAGGCCGACCCCGCCGCCGGCCGCATCGCCTACACCGCCCCCGTCGCCCGCGCGCTGATCGGCGCCACCCCCGGCAGCACCGTCACCGCGACGATCCGCGGCGCGCCGGTTGATCTCGAAGTGACAGACATCGAGGTCTCCCCCGACGACTGACGCCGCCGCGTCTCAGGGGTGATCAATCGGCGGCTTCGGCAGCGGCTCGTGGTGGGTGAAGCGCACCTGGCGCACGATGCGCCGATGCACCGTCGGCAGGCCCGGCGCGCGGTGCAGCGCCCGCAGCCGCGCGTTCCACCCGGCGTCCGCGTTGGTCCGCCGCGAGTTGTGCCGCACGTACTCGACCCACGTCGGCGTCTCGTAGCTCTCGACCCAGAGCCGCTGGTCGCCGAGGTCGCGCAGCAGCTGCCAGTTCCGCGCCCCGTCGCGCACCCGGACCCGGTGCCGCTCCTCCATGGCCTCGAGGAACTCCGGCACGTCATCCTCGTCGATGACGTACTCGATCGAGATCGAGATCGGCCCCGAGCGCGGGCGCACCCCGCCGGCGACCTCCGGCTCTGTCCAGGTGTTGAGCGGCGAGAGATCGAGCTCGGCCCGCGCCGGCAGCGGCAGGAGGAACCCGACCGCGGCGAAGAGCAGCGCCGCCGCCGCGGCGAAGAGCAGCGCCTCCGCCGGCCCCTGCCGCTGGGCGAGCTCGCCCCACAGCCAGCTGCCGAGCGCCATGCCGCCAAACGCCGCGGTCTGGTAGAGCGCGAGCGCCCGCCCGACCACCCAGCGCGGCGTCGAGAGCTGCACCGTCACGTTGAAGAGCGCCAGCGCCAGCACCCAGGAGGCACCGCCGACAATCATCGCCGCGGCGATGACCGGCGCCGACGGCACGAGCGCAAGCACCCCCGAGCAGATCGCGAAGCCGACAAAGGCCAACCGGGCGATCCACTCACTCGGCAGCAGGGTCTGCAACCGTCCGCCGAGGAACGCGCCCCCGATCGCCCCGACCCCGAAGGCCCCGAGCAGGCCGCCGTAGAGCGTCGGCCCGCCATGCACCAGCTCGCGGGCGACCAGCGGCAGCAGCGCCAGCACCGCGACCGACGACAGGCCGAAGAGGAAGCTCCTGAGCAGCACCTTCAGGATGTTCGGCGACATCGCCACATAGCGCAGGCCCGCGCCCATCGCCGCGCCGAGCCGCTCGCGTGGCAACCGGTTCGGCGCGATTTGCGGCCGCCAGAAGAACAGCACGGTGATGAGCGCGAGATAGCTCACGCAGTTGACGGCAAACGCCGCCGCCGCACCGCCGGCCGCGACGATGACGCCGCCGAGCGCCGGCCCGACACTCCGGGTGATGTTGAAGCCGACGCTGTTCAGCGCCACCGCCGCCGGCAGGTGCGTGCGCGGCACGATGTCGCCCACCGACGCCTGCCACGACGGGTTGTTGAGCGCCGTGCCGCAGCCGATCAGGAAGGTGAAGCCGAGCAGGGTCCAGGGCGTCAGGTGCCCGTACCAGGCCGCGACCGTCAGGGCGACCGAGACCGTCAGCATGAAGAACTGCGCGGCGAGCATCACCGTGCGTCGATTGAAATTGTCCGCGATGGCACCGGAAGCGAGCGAGAACACCATGACCGGCAACGTCGTCGACGCCTGCACCAGCGCGACCATGTCGGCCTCGTTCGAGATCTGCGTCATCATCCAGGCCGCGCCGACCGACTGGATCAGCGCTCCGAAATTCGACGCAAGGCTCGCAACCCAGATTGCCCGGAAAGTAGGGATGCCCAACGGCGCCAGCGCCGACGCCCGGGGGGCGGATTCACTCATTTGCCTGCGACTCGTTCCATCCCTCGGTGCCGATCATGCCGATCGGACGCGGTGGGGCAAGCTCAGGCGGACGTACGATACCGACAATCCGCGCGATTGCACGGCTTCGGATTGCGCGCCAGCACATAGGCCCCGCAATCGGGGCAGGGCCGGGTGGCCTCGACCGCCGGCGCCGGCGGCCGTGCGGCGATGCGCTTCCTCCAGGCGATCACCTTCCAGGCGGCGATCGCGAGCAGGATCAGGATGGCGACACGCAGGCTCATGGCGCGGCCAGCCCGAAGCGGGCCCAGTGGCTCGCGGCCTCGGCGGTGCCGATCGCCTCCCCCACGGCATCCGCGACGCCCGGAACGCCGAGCCGGCGAAACAGCGGCCGGCGCGGCGCGATCATGCTGAAGCGCAGGTCGTCGCCGTAGAGCCGGCGCATGGTCGGCGCGAGATGGCCGATCTCATCGGCAAGCCCGACCTCGATCCCCCCCTCACCGACCCAGATTTCGCCGGTGAAGAGATCGCGGTCCGCAAGCCGGGCGCCCCGGCGCTCCTTGACCTGATCAATGAAATTCCCGTGGATTTGCCGCTGCAACGCCATCAGCCGGTCCACATCCTCCTGCCGCTCCGGCCGGAACGGATCGAGCATCGACTTGTCGACGCCAGCGGTGTGGACCCGGCGCTCGATGCCATGGCGCGCCAGCAGCTCGGGAAAGCCGAAGCCCGCATAGATGACGCCGATCGAGCCGACGAGGGAGTTCGGATCGAGATGAATGCGATCGGCGGCGGTGGCGAGCCAGTAGCCGCCGGACGCCGCCACGTCCTCGACAAAGGCGTGGACCGGAATCTTCAGCTCATCCGCCAGTCGGCGGATGCGCGCGGCGATCAGGCTCGACTGCGCGGCACTTCCCCCCGGCGAGTTGATCGAGAGGGCAACCGCCTTCGGCTTGCCCTTGCGGAACGCCGCCTCGATGAGCGGCGCGAGGCGGGCATCGGTGAGCGACGGGCCGCCGAGCCTGCCGGCGGCACCAATGACTCCTTCGAGCCGGATCACACTGACCCGGGGACGGCGGCGAAAGAGCGCGAGGGGGCTTTTCATCGCCCCGATGTATGCGGCCCCGCGCTCTCCCGCAAGCAGCCTGAGGCGTCAATCCACAGCGATGCCACTCAGTTCGATCGCCCCGAAGACCGGGCGCCCGGCGGGATCCTCGGCCTCGATGCGCAAGGTGGCGCCGGGGCGCGCCTCGACGATCGCGACCGGCCCGCTGTCCTGAAGCGCGGCAGGTGCCTCCCCGACACGGGCACCGTCAACGAGAATCATGAGCGTCCCCGCCTGCGTCAGCGCGTCGGCGTCCACCGCCGCCGGTGCCGCGACCGTCAGGTCGACCTCCGGCGCCTCGGCGACGAGCACGAGCAGACGGGGCGTGCCCGCCACGTCGAGCACCGCCTTGAGCCCGATGGTGATGCTGGTGCCGGCCGGGACGCTCGCCCCCCGCGCCGGACGGCATTTCGCCGGGAGGGGCGCCAGCGCGCTGCGCTCATGGAAGCGCTCCTCGGGCTGGGCGTCGGCCTCGAGGCCTCGGGCCACCAGATCGAGTTCGCGCGCCGCCTCCGGCCAGTCGGCGAGCGCCGCGGCCAGCGTCGGCGCGATGTGGCGCACGTCGGAGGCGCGGGTCAGGTCGCGGGAGACGACGACAAGGCGGCCGTCCTCGGTGGCGGTGTCCGGCAAGCTGGCAAGTTGCAACGTTTCCTCCGTGCTTTTTTATGACTGTAGGACTATCCGGCGCGGGCCGGACGAAAAGGCGAGAGAGGCCATGACCAGACGACAGCCGCTGCCCTACGTCCTGACGGCGCTCGTCGTGCTTGCCGCGGCCATCACGCTCCTCGCCATGGGCCGTGTGCCGATCTGCACCTGCGGCCATGTCGAGCTCTGGCACGGCACGGTGAACGACTCGGGCAACTCGCAGCACCTCACCGACTGGTACTCGCCATCGCACCTGATCCACGGCTTCCTGTTCTTCTGGCTGCTCTGGCTGGTGATGCCGCGCGTGCCGCTCGGCTGGCGGCTTCTCGCCGCGACCGTGGTCGAGGTCGCGTGGGAGATCCTTGAAAACAGCCCTGTCATCATCGAGCGGTATCGCGCCGTGACGATCTCGCTCGACTACTACGGCGACAGCGTCCTCAACTCGGTTTCCGACATCGGGATGATGATCATCGGCTTCCTGCTCGCGTCGCGGCTGCCGGTCTGGCTGACCGTGCTGATCGCGCTCGGGTTCGAGATTCTCACGACCTGGATGATCCGCGACGGGCTGGCGCTGAACGTCCTGATGCTGATCTGGCCCGTTGACGCGATACGGATCTGGCAGGGCAACCTCTGAGCGTCGGACCGGCGCGTGAGTCATGAAGGGTGCGATCCGGTAAATGCACGGACCATTCTTCCTTCTGCTTCAGACAGATACACATCATGCGCAACTTGCGCAGCCACGTGCCTCGACGCCGCCCCGGATCGCATGAGCGCATTCTCCCCTACCAAAGGATAGGCCTCGACCGCCTCCGCGGGCAAGCACGCCGGATTCATTTGAAACGCTCGCGCCCCGCTTCTAGTCTTGCGTGATGACGACAGCCCTTCTCAGCCATCACGACTGCCTCGACCACGTGAACCCGCCCGGCCACCCGGAGCAGGTCGCGCGCCTCCGCGCCATCAACGCGGCGCTCGAGGCGGAGGAGTTCGCCTACCTGATCCGGGAAGAGGCGCCCCTCGCCACCGACGCCATGATCGACCGGGTCCATCCCCCGACCCACCGCGAGCGCCTCGAGGCGATGGTGCCGAACGAGGGCTGGCGGCCGATCGACGGCGACACCTTCGTGGGCCCCGGAACGATCCGCGCCGCCCGCCGGGGTGCCGGCGCGATCTGCCGGGCGGTCGATCTCGTCATGTCCGGCGAGGTCAGGAACGCCTTCTGCGCCGTCCGACCGCCCGGCCACCACGCCGAAACCGAGCGGGCCATGGGCTTCTGCTACTTCGGAACCGTCGCGATCGGCGCCCTCCACGCCATCCACGAACACGGCCTCAGCCGCGTCGCCATCATGGATTTCGACGTCCACCACGGCAACGGCACGCAGGACCTGCTCTGGAACGAGAAGCGCGTCCGCTTCGCCTCCACCCACCAGATGCCGCTCTATCCCGGCAGCGGCGCGGCGGACGAGGTCGGCCTGCACGGCCAGATCGTCAACGTCCCCCTGCCGCCCGGCGCCAGCGGCGGCGTCTTCCGCGCCGGCATGCTCGGCCGCGTCCTGCCCGAGCTCGACGACTTCGCCCCCGACCTCGTGCTGATCTCCGCCGGCTTCGACGCCCACGCCCGCGATCCGCTGGCGAACCTCAACCTCACCGAGGACGACTTCGCCTGGGCAACCGCCCGCCTCTGTGATCTCGCCGACAAGCACTGCAACGGGCGCGTCGTCTCGACTCTCGAAGGCGGATATGATCTTGCCTCCCTCGCGTCGTCGGTGGCGACGCACGTTCGGGTGCTGATGGATCGCGGATATGGCTGAAACGGACGCGAGCGGACAGGTTCCGGTCGCCGAACTGACCTTCGAGGCGGCGCTCGCCGAACTCGAGCGCGTGGTGGCACGGCTCGAGGGACAGGTGGCGCTTGACGAGTCGATCGAGCTCTACGCCCGCGGCGCCGAGTTGCGCGCGCATTGCGAGGACAAGCTCAAGGCCGCCGAAGCACGCGTCGACGAAATCGCCAAAGGCGCGGACGGGCTGAAGTCCCGGACGGTCGACATCTCCTGACCCCCTGATGGACGCCGAGACCCTGCAATTCCATGCCGCGCTGAGCGACGCCGCGACCCGCACCGAGGCCGCCCTCGCCGACTGGCTCCCGCCCGAGGACACCACGCTCGGCGCCGCCATGCGCCACGCGGTCCTGTCGGGCGGCAAGCGCCTGCGCGCCTTCCTCGCCATCGAGAGCGCCGCGATCTTCCGCGTGCCCGCCGCCCAGTCGCTCCGCACCGCCGCCGCCGTCGAGTGCGTCCACGCCTACAGCCTCGTCCACGACGACCTGCCCTGCATGGACGACGACGACCTGCGCCGCGGCCAGCCGACGGTGCACGTGAAATGGGACGAGGCGACCGCGGTCCTGAGCGGTGACGCGCTCCAGACGCTCGCCTTCGAGCTTCTCGCGCAGCCGCAGGGCAGCATCGACCCGCGGCTGGCGGTGCGGCTGGTCCTGCGCCTCGCCCAGGCCGCCGGCGCGGCGGGGATGGTCGGTGGCCAGGCCTTCGACATCGCCGCCGAGACCACCGCCGTGCCGCTCGATCTCGACTCGATCCGCACGCTTCAGTCGCTCAAGACCGGCGCGCTCTTCGTCTGGTCCGCGGAGTCGGGCGCGATTCTCGGCCGCTCCGACCCGGAGCCACTGCGCGCCTACGCAACCGCCCTCGGACAGGCATTCCAGATCCGCGACGACCTTCTCGACGTCGACGGGGATCCGGAAGCCGCCGGCAAGCGTTTGCAGAAAGACGCCGAGCAGGGAAAGGCGACATTCGTTTCGCTCCTCGGGGTGGACGGGGCGCGGCAGAAAGCGCATGAGCTTGTGTCCGCCGCCTGCGACGCGCTCGCACCCTACGGGTCGGCGGCGGGAAACCTGCGCGGAGCGGCCCGGTTCGTGCTGACGCGGGGCAATTGACGTCTCGGGAGGAAAGACAGCCTTTGAGCGATCAACCGAAGACCCCGCTTCTCGACCGGATCGGCTCACCCGCCGACCTGCGTGGCCTCTCCGTGCCGGAACTCGGCCGGGTCGCTGACGAGTTGCGAGCCGAGACGATCTCGGCGGTCTCCGTCACCGGCGGCCACCTCGGAGCCGGCCTCGGCGTTGTCGAGCTGACCGTGGCGATCCACGCCGTCTTCAACACGCCCAGGGACAAGCTGATCTGGGACGTGGGACATCAGTGCTATCCCCACAAGATCCTCACCGGCCGCCGCGACCGCATTCGCACGCTCCGCGCCGCCGGCGGCCTCTCGGGTTTCACCAAGCGTGACGAGAGCGAGTATGATCCGTTCGGCGCGGCGCACTCCTCCACATCGATCTCCGCCGGCCTCGGCTTCGCCGTGGCACGCGATCTCGGCGCCCCGGGCGTCGGCGACGTGGTCTGCGTGATCGGCGACGGCTCCATGTCCGCCGGCATGGCCTATGAGGCGATGAACAACGCCGGCCATATGAAGGAACGGCTCTTCGTCATCCTGAACGACAACGAGATGTCGATCGCTCCGCCGGTCGGCGCCATGTCGAAGTACCTCTCCCGCCTCTACACCGGCGAGCCGTTCCAGGATCTGCGCGCCGCCGCCAAGGAAGCCGTGAAGTTCCTGCCCTCCCCGCTCCAGCACGGCGCGCGCCGCGCCCGGGAACTGGTGAAGGGCATGACGGTCGGAGGCACGCTCTTCGAGGAACTCGGCTTCTCCTATATCGGCCCGGTCGACGGGCACGACATGGAAAGCCTCGTCTCGGTCCTCCGCGTCGCCAAGGCGCGTGGCACCGGGCCGATCCTGATCCATGCGCTGACGAAGAAGGGCAAGGGCTACGCGCCCGCCGAGGCCTCCGACGACAAGTACCACGGCGTCGCCAAGTTCGACGTGGTGACCGGCACCCAGAAGAAGGCGCCCTCGAACGCCCCGACCTACACCAAGGTCTTCGCCCAGAGCCTGATCCGCGAGGCCGAGCGCGACGAGCGCATCGTCGCGGTCACCGCCGCTATGCCCGAAGGCACCGGCCTCAACCTCTTCGCCGAGCGCTTCCCGAGCCGCTGCTTCGATGTCGGCATTGCCGAGCAGCACGCGGTGACGTTCTGCGCCGGCATGGCTGCGGCGGGGATGAAGCCGTTCTGCGCGCTCTACTCGACCTTCCTGCAACGCGGCTATGACCAGGTGGTCCACGACGTGGCGATCCAGAAGTTGCCGGTCCGCTTCGCCATCGACCGGGCCGGGCTCGTTGGCGCCGACGGACCGACGCACGCGGGCGCCTTCGACATCGCCTTCCTCGCCTGCCTGCCCGAGATCGTGGTGATGGCCGCCGCCGACGAGGCCGAACTCGTCCACATGGTCGCAACCGCCGCCGCGCTCGACGACCGCCCGTCCGCCTTCCGCTTCCCGCGAGGCGAGGGTGTTGGCGTCGACATGCCCGAGCGCGGCGTCCCGCTGGAGATCGGGCGCGGCCGCGTGCTGATCGAGGGTCAGGGCGTCGCGATCCTGTCGTTCGGTGCCCGGCTCGCCGAGGTGCTGAAGGCGGTGGAGTCCCTCGGCGCCAAGGGCGTCCACCCGACGGTGGCAGATGCCCGCTTCGCCAAGCCGCTCGACCGGGAGCTGATCCTGCGTCTCGCGAAGGAGCACGCGGGGATCATCACCATCGAGGAAGGCTCGATCGGCGGCTTCGGCAGCCAGGTGGCGCATCTTCTGGCCGAGGAAGGCGTCTTCGACCGAGGGCTGAAGTTCCGCTCGATGGTCCTGCCGGACGACTTCATCCAGCAGGACAGCCCGGAGAAGATGTATGCGGTCGCCGGCATGAACGCGGCCGACATCGAGGCGAAGGTCCTCGGCCTGATGGACGTGGCCCGCGTGGGAGCCCGCCGGGCCTGACGCCCGGACCGCCGGCCGCTGCCTTTCGCCGACAGAGGGCGCGCACCGGGTGACCGGCGGAGAGGCAGGGGAGTGACGACCGGTGCCGGATCGTGAGACGTCAGAGCCGCGGCAGGAGCAGACGCCCCGGCTCCTCTCCGGGGGCAACCCGCAGATCCCGAAGGGTGACGGGGACGCACCGGTTCAGGCGTACATCACCGCCATGCCCGGTTGGAAACGGCCGATCGGGGAGCGACTGGACGCTCTCGTCACCGCCGCAGTTCCTGACGTGGAAAAGGCCGTGCGGTGGAACTCACCCTTCTACCGCGCGCCGGGAAAGGGCTGGTTCCTGTCGTTCCACTGCTTCACCCGCTACGTGAAGGTCGCGTTCTTCGACGGCACGGCACTCGATCCACTGCCGCCCGAGGGATCGAAAGACCCGAGGGCGCGCTATCTGCACATCGGCGAGGACGGCGTTTTCGACGAGGCCCGGTTCACCCGCTGGGTGACGCAAGCCTCCGCCTTGCCGGGCTGGAAGCCCTAGCGGGCCCCGGTAAGCGGGCCGGGCGCGGTCCTGTCGGCCCCGGGCCGCCCGCCTCCGGCCCTCAGCCGCCGTCGCGCATGTGCTGCAGGCGGCAGAGGCATTCCACCGGCTCGGAGTGGTTGCGCTGCACCTCGGCGGCATCGCCGGCGATCTTGTCCATTCGCCGCGCGAGGTCGAGGTCGAGGCGCGAGAGGCCGTCGCAGGCGTGGGTGGTGAGCGTCACGTCGACGACGTTGTAGATGTTCGTCCACTCCGGGTGATGGTTCAGCTTTTCCGCGGCCAGCGCGACGCGGGACATGAAACCCCACGCCTCGGAGAAGGTCCGAAACTTCCATATCTTGCGCAGTGCGTCGCGTTCCGGCACGGCACCCCAGCCGGTGGCACCGAGGTCGGGCAGCAATTCGGCCCGCTCGTTCTCGGTCAGGACATAGGTCACTCGACGTTCTCCTTGAAAGACTTGCGCATCAGGTCGTCGTCGATCTCGCGCGCACGCACCGCCGCCGGGCGGTTGACCAGACGCCCGCAGTAGTCGGCGAACACGTGCCGCGGGTCGATGGTCTGGAAGCGCAAGCCCCAGCCGATGTGCGAGCCCACGTAGACATCGGCGGCGCTGAACCGGTCACCGGCGATGTACTCCCGCCCGGCGAGCGCCGCCTCGAGCGTGTTGAGGGTGTCCTCGAGCGAGCCATAGCCCACCATGCCGCGCCGGTCCTCAGGCACCTCCACCCCGAGCGCGCGATTCGTCGTCGCCGCCTCCAGCGGGCCGGCGGCGAAGAACAGCCAGCGATAGTAGTCACCCCGCCGCGCCGGCTCGGGCGCCAGCCCCGCCTCGGGGAAGGCATCGGCCAGATAGGCGCAGATTGCCGGCACCTCGGTCACCACCTGGTTGCCATGGCGGATTGCAGGAACCTTCCCCATGAGATTCACCGCGCGATAGGCGTCGGACTTCATCTCCGGTCCGAACTCCAGCACCTCCGTCCGGTACGGCTGCCCGATCTCCTCAAGCATCCAGCGGGCGATCCGTCCCCGCGACATCGGATTGGTGTAAAAGACGAGCTCGTCGGCCATGGCGATCCCTCTCCCGGTATGAGGCCAACGGTAGAACATTTCCCCGCTACCGCAAACAGGGCGTCACTCCGTTTCGGCCGGCTCCCCGCCGCGTCGGAACGGGCCGTAGGCGGTCAGCACCTCGATTTCCTGGTCGATCGCCTGCGCCTCAGCCTTGAGGAATTGCGCCACCGCCCGCGCGAAGCGGGGATCGCCGATCCAGTGCAGCGAATGCGTCACCGTCGGAAGGTAGCCGCGGGCGAGTTTGTGCTCGCCCTGGGCGCCCGCCTCGACGCGCGCCAGCCCGTGGTCGATCGCCCAGTCGATCGCCTGATAGTAGCAGAGCTCGAAGTGCAGGAACGGATGCTCTTCCACGCATCCCCAGTATCGCCCGAACAGGGTCTCGCGCCCGATGAAGTTCAGCGCGCCCGCGACCCACCGTCCGTCGCGCCGGGCGAGCACCAGCAGGATGTCGGCCCGCATGGTCTCCTGCATCCGGTCGAAGAACGCCCGCGTCAGGTAGGGTCGCCCCCACTTCCGGCTGCCGGTGTCCTGGTAGAACCGCCAGAACGCGTCCCAGTGCTCCGGCTCGATGGCGTCGCCGGCCAGCACCACGATCTCGCCGCCGAACGCCTGCGCCCGCTCGCGCTCCTTGCGGATCGTCTTGCGCTTGCGTGAAGAGAGATCCGCGAGGAACGCGTCGAAGTCCCGGTATCCGCGGTTCAGCCAGTGAAACTGCTGCGTCGTTCGCGCCAGAAGGCCGATCGCCTCGCCCCACTGCCGTTCCGCCTCGGTGCAGAACGTCACGTGCAGGCTCGACACATCCATCCGCTCGGCTATCTGGAGCGCGCCCTGGATCAGCGCCGAACGCCCTTCCGCCTCGAACCCGGCCCGGGTCAGGAAGCGCCGCCCGGTCGCCGGGGTGAAGGGCACCGCCCCCTGCAGCTTGGGGTAGTACTCCCCGCCTGCGCTCTCGAAGGCGTGGGCCCAGTTGTGGTCGAAGATGTATTCGCCCTGGCTGTGGGTCTTGGCGTAGAGCGGCATCACCCCGATCACCACGCCGCCGAGGCGCGCCACCAGATGGCGTGGGATCCAGCCGCTGCGGTTTCCGACCGAGCCGGAGTCCTCGAGCGCCTTCAGGAAGCGGTGCGTCGTGAAGGGATCGACCGGCACGATGCCGCCATCGCCTGCGCAGGCGTCCCACTCCTCCGCGGCGATCTCGCCGAGGGAGCCAAGCACCGTGATTTCGATCGTCTCGCCGCCGTCCATCTCGTCGCCGTCCATCGCCCGCATCAGATGGCGGGTTCGTGCGCTGCGTCAACCGCCGCCGCGCCTCCGTCACAGGGGCGCGAGGTATCCCTCGAAGGTGATGTTGTCGGCGATCGCGCGAGCCTCGGCCTCCTGCGCGGCGCTGCGCACCGTCCAGGTCAGGATCGGCAGGCCCCCGGCCTTCAGCTTCGCCACGAGCGGGTTCGACAGGTCGTGCCGGTCGTGGGAGATGAACGCTCCGCCGCTCGCGCCGAAGTCCGCGAGGGTCGCGACGAGCTCCGCCCGGCGATAGTCGGGCACGGAGAGGTCCGGGTCGTCGTAGTCGCAGCTCGTCAGCCCGCGCGGACACCCGGGCAGGTCGCGCCCCATGGCCGCGACGGAATGCGGGTTGAAGGACATCACCGCAACCGGGCCGTCATAGCCGGCGAGAAGGGCGGCCACCCGCGCCTCAAGGCCGCCGACGTCCGGGCCGAGGGCGCCGTCCTGATCCTTGATCTCCACGAGCAGCGGCACACGGCCCGCGACGAGCGCCAGCACCTCGGCAAACGTCGGGATCGTCTCGCCGTCCGCCGCATCGAGCAGCGGGATCGTCGCGAGCGTCGCCGCGTCGTAGTCGTGCACCAGCCCCGGCCGATCAGTCAGCCGTGGCATCTCGTGGTCATGGAACACCATCGCCTCGCCGTCGCGCGAGCGCTGGACGTCAAGCTCGATGCCGTAGCCCTTCGCGATCGCCGCCCGGAACGCCGCGCGGCTGTTCTCGATCACCCCTGCCGCCCGGTCGTGCAGCCCCCGGTGGGCGAGGGGCTGGGTGAGGAAGGCCTCCGGCAGGGCTGGCGACCGGCTCATGGCATGTTCTCCGAAATGGCGCGCGCGAAGGTCTCCGTGGCGACGTTGCCGCCCGAGGCGACACAGATCACCGCGTCGCCCGCGATCGCATCCCGGCGGAAGAGCGCCGCGGCGAGGGCAACAGCCCCGCCCGGCTCCAGCACGATGTGCAGATGCCGGAACGCCACGGCGACGGCGGCCATGGCCTCGGCATCGCTGACCGCGAGGCCCGGACCAGCCAGCCGCTGCAGCACCGGGAAGGTCAGCGCCCCGGGACGTGGCGTCAGGATTGCGTCGCAGATCGAGCCGGTGGTGGCGGCGTTCGACAGCCGCTCGCCCTCGGCGAGCGAGCGGGCCATGTCATCGAACCCCGCCGGCTCGGCGGTGCGCACCCGGAGGCCCGGCGCATCGGCCTCGAGCGCCAGCGCGACCCCGGCCGAGAGCCCGCCACCGCCGCAGCAGACCAGCACGTCGGCACGAGCGACCCCGGCCTCTGCCGCCTGTCTGGCGATCTCGAGCCCCACGGTTCCCTGTCCGGCGATGACCTGCGCGTGGTCGAAGGGTGGCACCAGCGTCAGGCCGCGCTCGGCCGCGAGCCCGGCGCCCAGCGCGTCGCGATCGTCGCGCCCGCGGTCGTAGAGCACCACGTCGGCGCCATAGGCCTTGGTGCCGTCGATCTTCACGGCCGGCGCGTCGGAGGGCATGACGATGACGGCCGGCGCGCCGTGCGCCGCGGCGGCCCACGCAATCCCCTGCGCATGATTGCCGGAGGAGTAGGCGAGCACGCCCCGCCGCCGGTCGGTTTCCGACAGCGCCGAGATGGCCGCCCAGGCACCGCGCGCCTTGAACGAGCCCGTCACCTGCAGGCACTCGGCCTTCACCAGCACCCGCCGCCCGGCGAGCCGGTCGAGCCCGGGAGCTTCGAGCAGCGGTGTCCGACGGATGCCGCGGGCGCGACGCGCCGCTGCGCGAATCGCCGCGACGTCGGTCATTCGCGCGCCACCTGCGCCATCAGTGTCTCGAATGCCTGAAGCGCCTCCGGTTCGTCGAGGAACGGCACATGACCGCGCTCGGGCACCTCCGCGACGATGAGACCGGGGTGACGGCGCGCCATCCCGGCGACGGTCTCGGCCGAGAGCAGGTCGGAATTCTCCCCCCGCACCACGGCGATCGGCAGCCCGGCGAGCATCTCGAAGAGCGGCCACATGTCCGGCATCGGCCCGTCCACGGCTTCGAGCGAATCGCGGAGCTTCGGGTCGTAGTTGAGGACGAGCCCGTCCGGGCCCATGTCGAACCACCGCTCGGCGAGGCTCATCCACTTGCCGGGCGAGAGATGCGGGAAGCGTCCGCCCATCCGCGCCTCGAGGGCAAACACGACCTCGGGGTAGGTCTTCGCCTTCGGGGCGACGCCGAGATAGTCCATGATGTTGGAGAGACCCTCGGCCTCGAGCACAGGCCCGATGTCGTTGAGGAGCACGCCCGAGATCCGGTCCCGCACCGTCGCGGCCAGCACCATGGCGATCATGCCGCCACGCGAGGTGCCGACGATCGTCACCTTGGGAAGGTCAAGGAAATCCAGGAACTCGACCACGTCCCGCGCCTCGACAGGGACATTGTAGTTCTTCCAGTCCGGATCGCGATCCGACTTGCCGCGGCCACGCAGCGTCAGGCGGATCAGCCGGTAGCGTCCGCCGAGCGCCGCGGCAAACTCGTCGAAGTCCGATCCGTTGCGCGTCAGGCCGGGCAGACAGAGCACGGGACGGCCTGCGCCCTCCTCCTGCCAGTCGAGCCTCAGGCCATCGGAGGTGGTGAAGGTCATGCGCGTGTGCTCCGCGGCTGCCCGGGCGGCGCGCGCCTCCCGGTGGGTCAGAGATACTCCGGCTGCGCCATCCCGAGGATGTGGAAGCCGCCATCGACGAACACCACCTCGCCCGTCACCGCCTGCGAGAGGTCGGAGGCGAGGAACACCGCCGTGCCGCCCACCGCCTCGAGCGAAGCGTTCTGGCGCATGGGGGCGTTCCGCTCGGTGACGTTGTAGACCTTGCGCGCCCCGGAGATCGCCGCGCCGGCGAGCGTGCGCATCGGCCCCGGGCTGATGGCGTTCACCCGGATGCCGTCCGGCCCGAGGTCGTTCGCGAGATAGCGCACCGAGCTTTCGAGCGCCGCCTTCGCGACACCCATGACGTTGTAGTGCGGGGTCACCCGCTGCGCGCCGATGTAGGTAAGGCTCATGATCGAGCCTCCCACCGGCATCAGCGGCGACGCCCGGCGGGCGAGGTCCACGAGGCTGTAGCAGGAGATGTCGAGGGAGTGCAGGAAGTTCGCCCGGCTCGTCGCCATGAACTTGCCGTCGAGCTCGGCCTTGTCGGAATGCGCGATCGCGTGGACGAGAATGTCCAGGCCGCCCCAGACTTCGACGACCTTCTCGAAGAGCGCGTCAAGCGACGCCCCGTCCAGAACATCCGCCGGCACGATCATCTTCGCGCCGACGCTTTCGGCGAGCGGCTTCACCCGGCGGCCGAAGCTGTCGCCCTGATAGGTGAACCCGAGTTCAGCCCCCTGCGCGGCGAAGGCGCGTGCGATCCCCCACGCGATCGAGTGGTCGTTCGCGACCCCGAGGATCAGCGCCCGCTTGCCCTTGAGCAGTTCCCCCGTCACCGGCTCAACCGGCATGACGGCTCAGGATCAGGGAGGCGTTGGTGCCTCCGAAGCCGAAACTGTTCGTCATCACGCTATCGAGCCCCGCATTGTCCACCCGTGTCGTGGCTATTTCACCCGGGCGGATCCCCGGGTCCAGAGTCTCGACGTTGATTGAGGGCGCGATGAAGTCATCGCGCAACATGAGGAGCGAGTAGATGGTCTCCTGCGCCCCGGCCGCGCCCTGACTGTGGCCGGTCATCGACTTCGTCGAGCTGATCGGCGGCACCTGGCCTTCGCCGAACACCCGCCGCACCGCCTCGACCTCCGAGACGTCACCGACCGGCGTCGAGGTGCCGTGCGCGTTGATGTAGCCGACGCGGCGCCCCTCGGGCAGGGTCGTCAGCGCCAGCCGCATGGCGCGCTCGCCGCCGATGCCCGACGGCGCCACCATGTCATTGCCGTCCGAGGTCGCGCCGTAGCCCGTCACCTCGGCGTAAATCTTCGCCCCGCGCGCCAGCGCGTGCTCCCGCTCCTCCAGCACCACGATGGCGCCGCCGCCCGAGATCACGAACCCGTCGCGCTCGGCATCGAACGCGCGGCTCGCGCGCTGCGGATCGTTGTTGTAGCGCGAACTCATGGCGCCCATGGCGTCGAAGAGGCACGAGAGCGTCCAGTCGAGTTCCTCGCCGCCGCCGGCGAAGACGATGTCCTGCTTGCCGAACTGGATCTGCTCGACGCCCGACCCGATGCAATGCGCGCTCGTCGAGCAGGCCGAGGTGATCGAGTAGTTCAGCCCCTTGATCTTGAAGGGAGTCGCGAGACAGGCGGAGACGGTGGAGGACATGCAGCGGGTGACCATGAATGGCCCCATCCGCTTCGGACTGCCCTTCTCGATCACCGTCTGGTGCGCCTCGAACATGTTCCGCGTCGACGGCCCGCCGGAGCCGGCGATGAGCCCGGTCCGCTCGTTCGAGACGTCCGATTCCTCAAGCCCGGAATCCGCGATCGCCTGACCCATGGCGATATAGGCGTAGGCCGCCCCATCGCCCATGAACCGAAGCTGACGCTTGTCGATATGCTCGGTCACGTCGATGTCCAGCTTGCCCTGCACATGGCTGCGGAAGCCGTGCGCGGCGTATTCCGGCGCGAAGCTGATGCCGGAGCGTCCGGCCTTCAGCGAGGCGAGCACCTCGTCGGCACTGTTGCCGATGGACGAGACGATGCCGATTCCCGTGATGACGACGCGGCGCATGGCGCGTCCCTCCTCTCAATCGGTGAACAAGCCCACCTTCATGTCGGTGGCTGTGTAAATGGTCTCACCGTCGGCCTTCATGATGCCGTTGGCGATGCCGAGCTTCAACTTGCGGTCGATGACGCGCGTAAATTCTACCGTGTACTCGACGAGCTTCACCTGCGGCGTAACCATGCCGGTGAACTTCACCTCGCCCACGCCAAGCGCCCGGCCGCGGCCGGTCATCCCGCGCCAGCCGAGGTTGAACCCGGTGAGCTGCCAGAGGGCGTCAAGCCCGAGGCAGCCGGGCATCACCGGGTCGCCGATGAAATGACAGCCGAAGAACCAGAGTTCGGGCTTGATGTCGAACTCGGCGACCACGTGGCCCTTGCCATGGGGTCCACCGTCGGCCGAGATCGACGTGATCCGGTCCATCATCAGCATGGGCGGAGCGGGAAGCTGCGGATTGCCGGGGCCGAACATCTCGCCACGGGCGCACTGCATCAGGCCGTCATAGTCAAAGCGGGTTGGGCGATCGGTCATCTGGGCTTTTTGTTCAAGGCCGGCTCCCTGCCGAACATCGCCGGACGTCTATCACCCACGCCGCGATCCGCGCAAGACCTGCACGGCCGCGGCGGAAAATGTCAAAGGTATCGTCCCGGACTGGCGGAGGACTGGAAATCCACCGGGTGTTCTGCTTATTTGCCAGATGATCGGAGGAAGCCCGCCATGATGCCAGCCAGGACCACAGACCGCGGACCCGCCCGGGCCAGGGCGACCTCGTGGCTGTCCAGCGGCGGCCTCAGGCCCACGCGGCAGCGTCTCTCCCTCGCCGAGCTCCTGATCGGCGACGGTCGCAACCGCCACGTCACGGCCGAGGGGCTGCATGCCGCCGCCGCCCGCCAGGATTCGCCCGTTTCGCTCGCCACCGTCTACAACACGCTCCGCGCCTTCTGCGAGGCCGGGCTGATGCACGAAGTGACCGTCGACGGCAGCCGCACCTATTTCGATACGCGTGTCGACGAGCATCCCCACTACTACTGGGAAGAGGACGGCCGCCTGACCGACGCGCCGAACGACGCGGTGAAGCTCATCGGGGAGGCGATCATTCCCGACGGTGCCGAGCTTGATCGCATCGACGTGGTGATCCGGCTGCGCCGAAAGGCCGACTGACCCGCAACTGTGCAAAACGGCACATGGCGACCCGTGCTGCGGTAACGCGCTGCTGATCCAGCGTTTTTCACCGCTCTTCCGCATTGCTGGCGGATCCCGGGAGGAGCGCCCGAGATTGACCCGCCTCCCGCCCACGCGGTAACGCGGTGAAGAGCGCGGCGCCCCGCCGCAGGAGCCAGGTCCCGTGCCGCAGATCCAGTTCCCCGATTTCATGGCCCTCACCGTCGGCCTCGTCGCCTATCTGATCGGCGAGGCAATCAACTACCGGGTGCCAATCCTGCGGCGGTTCAACGTCCCCGACGCGGTGACCGGCGGCCTGCTCGTCGCGCTGTTCTTCTTCGGGCTCCGCGAGGCGGGGCTGGTCGAGGTGTCCTTCGACACCCACACCCGGGACCTCCTGCTTCTCGTGTTCTTCACCGGGATCGGCCTCAATGCCCGCGTCGGAGACCTCCTCTCCGGCGGAAAGCCCCTCGGCATCCTCATCGTCGTGACCGCCGTGCTCCTGCTGGTGCAGAACATCGTCGGTCTCGGCGCCGCGTGGATTTCCGGGCTGCCGGTCGCCATGGGCGTCGTCTTCGGCTCCGCCTCGCTGCTTGGCGGCCATGGCACCGTCATCGCCTGGTCGCCCGAACTCGTCCAGCGCGGCCTCGAGGGCGGTCCCGAGATCGGCATCGCCATGGCCACGCTCGGCCTTGTCGCCGCCAGTGTCATCGGCGGACCGCTCGGTCGCATCCTGATCGGCCGCAACCACCTCGTCTCCACCGAGACCGACGTGAACCCGGTCGGCCTCGTGCCGGGCGACACGGTCGAGCCGATCACCCGCAATTCGCTGATGCGCACGCTCCTGTGGATCTTCGTCTGCATCATCCTCGGCTATCTGCTGCAACGCGGGGTGCTCGCCCTTGGCGTGATGCTGCCGCTCTTCGTGCCGTGCCTCATCGTCGGGATCGTCGTCGGCAATCTGGCGACGCTTGCCCCGTTCCTCCGACCGATCAGCCACACGCCCGCGCTGAGCCTCGTGTCCGAGTTCTCCCTCGGGGTCTTCCTCGCGATCTCGCTCATGGCCTTGCAGCTCTGGGCGCTCGCCGGCATGGCCGGCACGCTTGCCGCCGTTCTGCTGGTGCAGACGGTGATCGCCGTCGCCGTCGCCTGGTTCGTCGTCTTCCACCTGCTCGGTCGCGACTACCGGGCCGGGGTGATGAGCGCGGGCTATGCGAGCTTCGTCATCGGCGCGACGCCGACTGCCATCGCCACCATGACGGCGGTGACCAAGCAGTACGGTCCGTGCCAGACCGCCTTCATCGTCCTGCCGCTGGTGTCCGCAGTCTTCGTCGACCTTGCGAACGCCCTCGTCGTGCAGGGCTTCCTCCACCTATTCGCCGGCTGACCCAATGCCCGATCTCCTTCTCGAACTCTTCTCCGAAGAGATCCCCGCCCGCATGCAGGCCAAGGCCAGCGCCGATCTGCGCCGCCTCGTCACCGATGGCCTCGTGGAGCGCGGTCTCACCTACGCTCACGCCGCCGCCTTCGCGACGCCGCGCCGGCTGACGCTGGCGATCGAGGGCCTCGCCGAGGCCTCGCCGCGCCTCCGCGAGGAGCGCAAGGGGCCGCGCGCCGACGCGCCGGAAAAGGCGATCGAGGGCTTCCTGCGCTCGACCGGCCTCGCCCGCGACGCGCTGGAGACCCGGGCCGACAAGAAGGGCGACATCCTCGTCGCGGTGATCGACCGCCCCGGCCGTCCGGCGGCCGAGATCGTCGCCGAGACCGTCGAGGCGGTGATCCGCGACTTCCCCTGGGCGAAGTCCATGCGCTGGGGGTCGGGCTCGCTGCGCTGGGTGCGGCCGCTCCAGTCGATCCTCTGCATCCTCGTGCGCGAGAGCGGCGCCGAGGTGGTGCCGTTCGAGATCGAGGGCATCGTCGCGGGCGACGTGACCCGCGGCCACCGCTTCCATGCGCCGGAGCCCTTCGCCGTCACCTCGTTCGAGGACTACGCCGCGAAGCTCGAGCGCGCTCACGTGATGCTCGACCCGGCGCACCGCGCCGACCGGATCGAGCACGACGCCCGCCAGCTCGCCTTCGCGACCGGCCTCGAACTCGTCGAGGATCCGGGGCTGCTCGCCGAAAACGCCGGTCTCACCGAATGGCCGGTGACGCTCATGGGCCGCATCGAGGAGCGGTTCCGCGACCTGCCGCCGGAAGTGCTTCAGACCTCCATGCGCGAGAACCAGAAGTTCTTTTCCCTGCGCGAGCCCGGCGGCGCGATCACCGCCTATCTGCTGGTCGCGAACCGCGAGACCGCCGACAATGGCGCCACGATCCTCGCCGGCAACGCCCGGGTGCTGACCGCGCGCCTCGCCGATGCGGAATTCTTCTGGCAGAACGATCTGCGCACACCGCTCGGCGAGATGGCGGCGAAGCTCGACGCCGTGACCTTCCACAACCGGCTCGGCACGCAGGGGCAGCGCGTCGCCCGGATCGCCGCGCTTGCCCGCGAGCTTGCGCCGGCGGTCGGGGCCGATCCCGACCTCGCGGAGCGCGCGGCGACGCTCGCCAAGGCCGATCTCGCGAGCCAGGCGGTCTACGAGTTCCCCGAGTTGCAGGGCGCCATGGGGCGCTACTACGCCGAGCGCGCGGGGGAAGACCTTGCGGTCGCCGCCGCCGCCCCGGAGCATTACCAGCCGCTCGGCCCGTCGGACGCGGTGCCCACCGCGCCCATTTCCGTCGCCGTGGCGCTGGCCGACAAGCTCGACACACTGACCGGGTTCTGGGCGATCGACGAGAAGCCGACCGGGTCGAAGGATCCGTTCGCGCTGCGGCGCGCGGCGCTCGGGGTGATCCGCATCCTGCTCGAAGGCCATCGCCTGCGGCTGACGGACGCGCTGCTGGCGCCGATCCGGCGCAACCGGGCGGCCATGGCGGCGCTGGCGCCGGCCGGCGACGAAGTGCCCGATCTCTCCAGCGACCGGGTGGAGCGGGAGTGCGCGCTTGTCCTCGCGGGGGACTTGCTCGCCTTCCTCGCCGATCGTCTGAAGGTCTA
This sequence comes from Amaricoccus macauensis, assembly GCF_014201905.1. GTDB lineage: Bacteria > Pseudomonadota > Alphaproteobacteria > Rhodobacterales > Rhodobacteraceae > Amaricoccus > Amaricoccus macauensis. The sequence continues at coordinate 1,291,173 of NZ_JACHFM010000001.1, forward strand.
CCTGCGTGAGCAGGGCATCCGGCACGACGTGATCGACGCCTGCTTCCAGCTCGGCGGGCAGGACGATCTGGTGGTGCTCGTCGCGCGGGTTCAGGCGCTGCAGGGCTTCCTCGGGACCGAGGACGGCGCGAACCTGCTGGCGGGTTACAAGCGTGCGGTGAACATCCTCGGGCAGGAGGAGAAGAAGGACGGCGTCGAGTATTCGCTCGACCCGGACGTCCGCTTCGCCGAGACGGAGGAGGAACGCAGCCTCTTCGCTGCGCTCGACACTGCCGAGGCGGCGCTGGCGCCGGCGCTCGGGCGGGAGGACTTCGCAGGGGCGATGGCGGCGCTTGCGCGGCTCCGGGCGCCGATTGATGCGTTCTTCGAGACGACGGTGGTGAACGCCCCCTCGGCCACGGTGCGCCGGAACCGGCTCTGCCTGCTCAACCGCATCCGGGCGGTGATGAACCGGGTGGCGATCTTCGCGGCGGTCGAGGGCTGAGGCGGTTCGGCAGAGTAGCGCCACAGGGCTCATGCTTGCAGCACCCTGGCGCAGCGGCGACGGATCCGCTCCGGCGTGGAACTGGTTGAAACGGTGAAGAGCGACGGATTTGGCGAGTGACAAATCCGTCCGCGATCGCCCCTGCGGGGGCGTTTCCGCGCCCGCCGGGACGGCTCGACGCGCTTCGTCAGGCTCGCTGAAGGTCCGCCACCTGCGCTTCCCAATCGGCGCGGGGATCGGCGCCGGCGCGGGCCTTCCCGGCGCGGCGATACCAGTAGTCCGAGTTCGACCGGTCGCCCTCGATCCAGTGCAGCAGCGCGTGGACGCGGTCGTATGCGGCCACGCCCTCGCTCGCCTGGGCGATCTCGTGCGCCCGCTCCCATGCCGGCCCGACGGCGAAGCCGCCCTTCGCCACCCACCAGAGCGCCTGTTCCGGCGGCGTGAGCCCGGCCTCGGGCTCGTCGCGTTCGAGATCCATCAGAGCTCCACCTCCTCCATCACCTCCGGCGCCACCACGTTCACGCCGGGCAGGCCCGCGCGCAGCGGCTCGGCCGACTGCTCGAGCAGCGGGAAGGTCTTGTAGTGGCAGGGGATCACCGTCCTGAAGTTGAAGAACTTGCGCGCCGCGTAGGCCGCCCGCGCCATGTCCATGGTGAAATGCCCGCCAGCGCAGAGGATGCCGATCTCCGGGTGATGCAGATCCTCGAAGACGGCCATGTCGGCCATCACGTCGGTGTCGCCGGAGACGTAGATGGTGCGCCCCTCGCCGGCGATCATGAAGCCCGACTCGGTCCCGGCATAGACCGGGCCGTCCGGTCCGCCGAACGACGAGGAGTGCGTCGCCGAGACCATGGTCACCGCCACGTCGCCGAGCCTGACCGTGCCGCCCTTGTTGAAGCCCACGACGTCGATGCCGTGCTTCTCCTGCCAGTGGGTCATCAGGTCGTAGATGCCGACGACCGGCACGCCCTTCTCCTGAGCGATGGCGATCGTGTCGGCGATGTGGTCGAAATGCCCGTGGGTGATCAGGATGTGGGTGACGCCCTCGATCGCCTCGGCCCGGCGGCTCGCGTCGAAGAGCGGATTGCCGATCCAAGGGTCGATCAGCAGCACCTGATCGCCGATCTCCAGACGGAAGCCGGAATGGCCAAGCCAGCGAAGCTTCATCGCGCGGTCCCTTTCTCGAATGCCGTCCCGGACTTACCATCCCCGTCGGCCCGGCGAAACGCCTCATCGCCCGCGAATCGACGCAGGCCCGGCGCGCTGCCGCGAGCCTCGCGGACCGGCTGGAGCTTGCACGGGATCCGCCCGCGCGATAAAGCGCCACAAACCCTGAACCCGCCCGGCCGGAGACGACTGCCCCCATGTCGATCGACAAGGATACCGCGCGCCGCGTCGCGCATCTGGCGCGCATCGAGGTCGCCGAGACCGATCTCGAGCATCTTGCCGGTGAGCTCTCCGGCATTCTCGGCTTCATGGAGCAGCTGCGTGAAGTCGACGTCGAGGGCATCGAGCCGATGACCTCGGTCACGCCCATGGAGCTGCCGTGGCGCGAGGACGTGGTGACCGACGGCGGCAATGCCGAGCGGGTGCTCGCGAACGCCCCCGACGCCCGCGACGGGTTCTTTACCGTGCCGAAGGTGGTGGAATGACCGATCTTGCCTCTCTCACCATCGCCGACGCCCGCGACCGCCTGCGCTCCGGCGACATCGGCGCGGCCGAGCTGACCGACGCCTGTCTCGCAGCCTCCGAGGCAGCGGCGGCGCTCAATGCGGTCACCGCGCCCACGCCGGACCTCGCGCGCGCGCAGGCAGCGCGCGCGGCGGAGCGCCTGAAGGCGGGTGACGCGCCCGACCTCTGCGGCATCCCGCTCGGCATCAAGGATCTGTTCTGCGTCGACGGCGTGCAGAGTCAGGCCGCCTCGCGCATCCTCGAGGGCTTCCGCCCGCCCTACGAGAGCACGGTGACGACGAAGCTCTGGGAGGCGGGTGCCACCTGCATCGGCAAGCTCAACATGGACGAGTTCGCCATGGGGAGCTCGAACGAGTCCTCGGTCTATGGCCCGGCGATCAGCCCGTGGCGTGGCGAGGGCGACGCCGCGCTGACGCCCGGCGGCTCCTCCGGCGGCTCGGCGGCGGCGGTCGCGGCCGACCTCTGCCTTGCGGCGACGGGCACCGATACCGGCGGCTCGATACGCCAGCCAGCCGCCTTCACCGGCATCGTCGGGGTGAAGCCGACCTATGGCCGGGTGTCGCGCTGGGGGATCGTGGCCTTCGCCTCGTCGCTCGATCAGGCCGGCCCGATGACGAAGACCGTCCGCGACGCCGCGATCATGCTGAAGGCCATGTCCGGGCACGACGCGAAGGATTCCACCTCCGCGCCGCTCGCCGTCCCGGACTTCGAGGCCGCGCTGACCGGCGACCTGCGCGGCAAGAAGATCGGCCTGCCGCGCGAATATCGCGTCGATGGGATGCCGGCGGAGATCGAGGCGCTGTGGCAGACCGGCGCCGACATGCTGCGCGCCGCTGGTGCCGAGATCGTCGACATCTCGCTGCCGCACACGAAGTACGCGCTGCCGGCCTACTACGTCATTGCACCGGCCGAGGCGTCGTCGAACCTCGCGCGCTACGATGGCGTGCGCTACGGCCGCCGGGCGAAGATCGGCGCGAACGAGGGCATCACCGCGCTCTATGAGCGCACCCGTGCCGAGGGCTTCGGGCCGGAGGTGAAGCGGCGGATCATGATCGGCACCTACGTGCTCTCCGCCGGCTACTACGACGCGTACTATCTGCGGGCGCAGAAGGTCCGCACGCTGATCAAGCGCGACTTCGAGCAGGCGTTCGAGGCCGGGGTCGACGCGATCCTGACCCCCGCGACGCCGTCGGCCGCCTTCGGCATCGGCACGATGGCGGATGCCGATCCGGTGGAGATGTACCTCAACGACGTCTTCACGGTGACGGTGAACCTGGCCGGCCTGCCGGGCGCCGCGGTGCCCGCGGGCCTCTCGGCCACCGGGCTGCCGCTCGGGCTTCAGGTCATCGGCCGGCCGTGGGGTGAGGCAGAAATGCTTGATGTCGCGTTTGCGATCGAACAAGCGAGTGGATTTGCTGCAAAACCCGCGAAATGGTGGTAAGACCGCCGCAAAGCGAGCGGGCTTATTGCGAAAGGCGGGCTGTTCGATGCGGATTGTGGCGGTCTTCATGTGCGCGGCGCTCGCCGGCTGCGCGAGTTCGGTTTCTGTACCTGACGCGAACGTCACCGAGGTACCCCTGACCGGAACACCGTCGAGCTATGGCGCCCCCGATCTCGGCGGCGACCCGCTTCCCGTGGACCCGATGCTGCCGCCGGTCGGCGCGGGCGCACCCTCCGCCGACGGGACCGGGACCGCGCTCGATCAGGACCGCATCAACCTGATGCAGTGGACGCTCGAGCAGCAGAAGATCGACGCGGCCAAGGCCCAGACCGATCTCGACAACGCCCGGCGTCAGCTCGTGGTCTTCCAGCCGACCAACGTGCCCTCGGAGAACGGCGTCAATGTGGCGCTCTTTGCCCGGCAGACGACGAATCAGGTGGGCGAAAAGATCTACAGCCGCTCGTTCGCCGGCCGGGTATCGGGAATGGGCGCCTGTGGCCGGTACCGCTCCGACGACGAGGCGCAGCGCGCGTTCCTCGCCGCCGGGGGGCCGGATCGGGACTCCCTCGGCCTCGACGCGGACGGCGACGGCTTCGCGTGCAACTGGAACCCCGTCCCCTACCGCGCGCTCAACTGAGCGTCGGCGCTCGGGTGGAGCCTCGGGGCGTAGCCGGCGGCCAGAACGGCGCGCATGGAGCCCGGTGTGACCGCGATGACCGGCTGGCTGGCCGGTACGTCCGGTGCCGGGCGGTAGCCTTCGAAGCTCCAGGCGCGCACGCCGTCGGCGAGGCAGAGGCGAAAGCCGTCGCCCGCGCGAAAGATCGCCCCCGGCGGCAGCGCGCCGCGCCGCACGAGGTCCGGGGGTCCGAGGCGCTCGGCGTGCAGCACCCGGTCCATCTCGCCGGCGCGTGGTGGCGTGGTGAGGCCATTCGCGCGCGCCCAGGCGCCCGCGAAGGCGAGCGCATCGGCGCGGCGGCACTCGAAGCACGGGCGGTGGCCCGCCGCGAGCGCGGTCGCCTCGTCGAGGAAGAAGACTTCCGTGTAGCTCTCGCCCATCACCGTCCGATGTCGGTCGCGGAAGGCAAGGCGGCAGGCGATCCAGGCGCGGCTGCGCCAGCGCGACGCGGTGAGCGTGCCGTCCGGGCGGTGCAGGCGTCCGCCGCGGTTGCCCATGAGGGTGCCGCGCGCCGAAACGGCATGCAGGCCGCCGTCCGGCGCGACGCGGTTCCGGAGTGGCGAGGGGCGTGGCATTGGCGCTTGTCCTCCGCAGGCATCTCGTCCCTGGCGGGCATCAGGCCATGCGGCTGATCCGCCGGTCCAGCCCGAATTTCGGGCCACGCCGCGACGGGCTGACGCCGGAGCTGGTGGTGATCCATCATACGGCGATGCTGACCGGTGAGGCAGCCGTCGGACGGCTGGTCGATCCTGCCGCCGAGGTCTCGGCGCATTGGGTGATCGGCGAGGACGGCACGCTCTGGAGCCTCGTCGACGAGGCCGAGCGGGCGTGGCACGCGGGCGCGGGCAGCTGGCTCGGCCGGGGCGACGTGAACTCGCGCTCGATCGGGATCGAGCTGGCGAATGCCGGGCCGCTCACCGACTTTCCGCCGTTCCCCGAGCCGCAGATGGCGGCGCTGGAGGCCCTGCTCGACGGGATTCTCGGGCGCTGGGGCATCGGTGCGCGCGGCGTGATCGCCCATTCCGACATGGCGCCGGAGCGCAAGGCCGATCCCGGACCGGCGTTCGATTGGCGCAGACTCGCGCTCGGCGGCCGTGCGCTGTGGGTGGAGGAATGCGCGGCGCAGGGGGGCGAGACGGCCTTCGCCGCCGCGGCGGAGCGCTTCGGCTACCCCGTCACCGAGGCCGGCATGCCCGCCGTGCTCGCGGCCTTCCGGCTGCGCTTTCGTCCGTGGGTGACGGGGCCGCTCGCGCCGGTGGACGTTGGCACGATGCAGGCGCTGGCGGACCTGATCGTCTAGAGTTCGGCCAGCGCCTCCAACATCCCCGCGCGCCCCGGGGTCCTGGTGACGATGCGGTGCCCCGACACCAGCGGCGCGACGGCGGCGTCGCTGATGCCGACGAAGGTGACGCCCGTCAGATCGATCCCTGCCGCCTCGCGGGCGAGGATGCGGGCGGTGCGCGGCGAGAAGAGTGGCACGACCACGCCCTCACCCCGCGCCATGAGATCCTTCGCGGCGGACGAAAGCGGCCGCGCCACCTGCTCGTAGAGCTCCACCGCGCGCGCCGGGACGCCTTCGGCGGCGAGCGCGCCGATGAGGTCGCCGGCCGCATGACGGCCGCGCACGTGCAGGAGCGCCCCGTCGCCGGGCTTCCAGCTCGCGGCCCCGAGGGCGGCGAGCGCTACCACGTCCCCGTCGGCCGAGTGCGCGGTGAAGCCTGCTTCACGCGCCGCCGCCGCCGTCATCTCGCCGACGCAGAGTGCCGGCAGGCCGCGCTCGGGCGAGGCAGTGACGAAGGCCTCGACACCGTTCGCCGAACTGAAGACGAGCGCGCTCACCCCGTCGAGGTCGACCGGCGCGGGATGGAGCACGATCTCGAGCAGCGGCGCGACCACGACCGGCCCGAAGCGACCGGGCAGCAGCCGGGCAAGCTCGGCCGCGAACTCTGCGGACTGCGGCGCCGGTCGGGTGAGAAGCAGTGGCCGGCTCATGGCGCCACCCCTCGCGCGACAACGGCGGCGCCGATCTCCAGCGCGACGTCGGGCTGCATCGGGAACGGCGCCGAGAACGGCTCGGACGGGGTGAGGGCAATGCCGGTGTTCCAGCGTTGGCCCAGCGTCTCGATGATCCGCTGGCTGCGGTCGCCGTTCCACCAGAGCGCCACCACTTCCTCGCCAGCCGCCGGGGGCGCACCGGGCACGGTCGCGGAGACGATCGGCAAATCGGGGCGAACGAGCACGAGATTGCCGGCGAGCCACGCCGGTTCGGCGACGATGCGAGCGGCGCCCGGGTGGCGCGACGCGAGGTCGGCGGCGATGGCCGCGACCGGGGCGCCGGTGAGGCTCGGCTTGCCCGGCTTGCCATAGCGGAAATGCACCGTGAGGACGACGATGACCACCGCTGCGAGAACGGCAATCGTGCGAACGAGCGCCCGCGCGCCCCACGCACCGGTGACGCCGATCAGGGACACCGCCGCCAGCGGCGCCGCGAGATAGACCACCGGGGTGAGCCAGCGGTCCCGGAAGTCGGTCATGCCGCCGAGGGCGATGCCGATCGCCACGAGCGCGATGCCCGCGATGATCGTCCTGAGCAGCAGCCGGGCGAGCGGCGCGGCAGGCTCCGGGCGCAGGCCGGACAACGGCCGGTCGACCCGACGCCGCCCGAGGGCGAAGATGACGCCGAAGATCACCGCCGGAAGGCCGAGGAGGCTGGCGATGCCTTCCGCGAGGGAGGCCATACCCGACAGGATGGCGCCGCCGCCGGAGTCCGAGAGATTGAGCTTCGCGACCGAGCTGAAGGCGATCTCCGGATGTGCGAACGCCCACCATGTGGGCATGGCGATGACTGCCGCCGCGGCAAGGAGAGCGATGGCGAGTCCGCCGGGATGGAGCCGGGATCGCAGATCGGGCAAACTGGCGGTGGCGAGGAGGAGCGAGAACGGGACCAGCGCGAAGTTCACCTTCGAGAGCAGGCCGAGCCCCGCGAGCAGGCCGAACAGCAGCCAGCCGCCGCGGCGACCGGCAAGCGTGCAGGTCCAGAAGGCGAGCGTCGTGCCCGCCGCGAGGGTGACGACGAGGACCGAGTGGGTGAGGTCACGCTGGCTCTCCCACGAGATCTGCGGCAGCAGGAACAGGGTGAGCGCCGCCGGGCCGGCTATCCGCGCCGGGTACTCGCTCCGGAGCAGCCGGAAGACGGCGAGATAGATCGTCGCGAGCAGCAGGTTCTTCAGGAGCGCCAGCGAGAGCAGCGTGTCCGGGACAATCTGGAACGAGAGCCATTGCAACCAGGAATAGAGCGGCGGCTGCGAGCCATAGCCCCACGCCAGATGCCGGCTCCAGAGCAGCATCTCGGCCTCGTCGAGGGTGAGCGAGCCGGCGGCGAATCGGCGGAGCAGGACCTGCAGCGCGAAATAGGCGCAGATGACGAGCGGCCAGTTCAGTTCGGGCCAGCGGACACCGGTCACGGCAGCCGGCACCGGGCGCGCGGTGCCTGAAGCCGCGGCGCGCGATCCGGTGGCGACCGCCGCGAAACTGGTCCAGCGGGTGCCGTGCTCGCCTGGGCTGGTCAATCGGCACGCCTCCGCTCACCTCTCGGCATTCGGGATTAGCGCCCGGTCTTGCGGGCGGCAACCCCTGCTTCAGGCCAGTGGAAAGCCGCCCCGAGAGCTGCAGGCGCCCGCTCACCGTTGACGCCGCCGTGGCCCGGGGCCATTAACCGCGCTCCCGTGCCAGTTCCGGAGCATCTTTCCATGGCCGAAGCGAGCTTCGCCCCGCGCGTCTTTTCCGGCATCCAGCCGTCGGGCAACCTGACCCTCGGCAACTATCTCGGCGCGCTGCGGCGATGGGTCGAGATGCAGGACGAGGGCATCCCGACGGTCTATTGCGTCGTCGACCTGCACGCGATCACCGTCTGGCAGGATCCCGAGAAGCTCCGGAACGCGATCCGCGAGGTGGCCTCGGCGTTCCTCGCGATCGGCCTCGATCCGGCGCGCTCGATCCTCTTCAACCAGAGCCAGGTCTCGGGTCATGCCGAGCTCGCGTGGATGTTCAACTGCGTCGCCCGGATCGGCTGGATGTACCGGATGACCCAGTTCAAGGACAAGACGGCCGGCAAGAACGCCGAGAACTCGTCCCTCGGGCTGCTCGCCTATCCCTCGCTGATGGCGGCGGACATCCTGCTCTACCACGCGACCCACGTGCCGGTCGGCGAGGACCAGAAGCAGCACATCGAGCTGACCCGCGACATCGCGGCGAAGTTCAACCACGACTACGGCGTCGACTTCTTCCCGATGACCGAGCCGGTGATCGAGGGCGTCGCCACCAAGGTCATGTCGCTTCGGGATGGCAACAAGAAGATGTCGAAGTCCGATCCCTCGGACATGAGCCGGATCAACCTGACCGACGACGCGGACGCGATCGCGGCGAAGATCCGCAAGGCGCGCACCGACCCCGAGCCGCTGCCGGAGACGGTGGAAGGGCTTGCCGGTCGGGCGGAGGCGACGAACCTCGTCAACATCTACGCCGCCCTCGCGGGCACCAGCGCCGAGGCGGTGGTGACGGAATATGCCGGTCAGCCGTTCTCGGTCTTCAAGCCGGCGCTCGCCGATCTCGCGGTGGCGCATCTCGGGCCGATCACCGGGCAGATGCAGCGCTACATGGCCGATCCCGCCGAGATCGACCGCATCCTTGGCGCGGGCGCGGAGAAGGCGGCGGCGATCGCCGACCCGATCCTCGCGCGGACCAAGGAGATCATCGGGCTCATATCGAGCCGCGGATGAGGGAACGGGTCAGGACGGCCGCTCGCGTCGTCCTGACCTGCCTGCTCGTCCTGTCGCTCGGCCTGACGGGCTGGCGCCTCTACCGCCTGGCGAGCGATCCGCTCGCCAGCGTCGTCGCCGAGCGGACCGGCGAGGCGATCGAGGCGCGCCTCGAGACGCTGATGGCCCGGGAGGCCACGCCCGAGCGGATCGCGGCCCGGCTCGGGGAGCTTCTGGCGGAGACCCCGCGCGACTGGGCGCGGATCGACGCCCTGACCGAGCTTGCGGAGGCGCGCGAGGTTGTCCTGCCCGAGGCGGTCGTGGCGGCGCTCGCCGTGGCCGATGCGGCGGATCGCAGCTTTCTGGACCGGGCGGCGGACTGCGCCGTCTGCATGTGGGATGCCACGCGCTGCGATCTCGTGCTCGTCTTCGCCTGCCGCGCGCCGATCGAGGTGACGCCGATCGGCGACGCCGCCTCGGTGATCCGCGAGGGGCTGCACTACCAGCGCGGCGAGGACGTGGACGAGATCGACCTGACGCTCTCGGTCGTCGGGCTCGGCGCGGTCGCGATCGCGCCGCTGGTCGGAGGGAGTTCGCTGACGCTGAAGCTCGGCGCCGGGCTGACGCGCACCGCCTGGCGGGCGGGCGCGCTCGCGCCGCGGATCGTCGCCGACGGACGGCGGCTCGCGGGCCGGGCGATCGACTGGTCAAAGCTCGCCGACACCACCCCGCTGCGCTTCGCGGACGATCTGACGGCGGCGATGCGGCCCCGGGCGATCAGGCCGATCGCGGCGTTCGCGGGCTCGGTCGGGCGCATGACGAAGGCGGTCGGGCCGCAGCGGGCGCTCGTGCTGCTGCGCGAGGCGAAGAACCCCGCGGAGGTGCGACGCATCGCCGCGGTCGCGGAGGCCGGCGGGCGCGGGACACCGGGCGTCGTCGTCCTCGCCGGGGCGGGAAAGGTGTCGAAGCTCGCGGTCCGCTGGTCTGACGAATTCTACTGGCTCGCGTCGTCGCTGGTCTCGCTGGTCCTCTGCATCGTCGGGCTGGTGCTCGGGACGGTCAAGGCATTGCTCCTGCGACTGTTGCGCCGGGCGGCGACGCCTTCGCGCCGCCGGTTGCCCTGAGCTTATCCCCTGGCAAGTTCCACGGCGATCCGCGCGGCGAGGCGGGCGTTGTTGCGCACGAGGGCGATGTTGGCGGCGAGGGCGCGGCCCTCGGTGCCGCGGCCGATTTCCGAGAGGAGGAACGGCGTCACGGCCTTTGCGGCGATCCCCTCGCGCTCGGCCATGGCCAGCGCGGCGGTGATGTGCGGCGCGATCTCGGCGGCGGGGATCTCGGCGTCCCTCGGGATCGGGTTCGCCACCAGCTGGCCGCCCGGCAGGCCGAGGCGGGCGCGCATCCGGTGCGCCCGCGCGATCGCGCCGGCGTCGTCGAGGCGCAGGGGGGCGTCGAGCCCGCTCTCGCGCGACCAGAACGCCGGAAGCGCGTCCTGACCGAAGGCGATGACCGGCACGCCCATGGTCTCGAGGACTTCGAGAGTCTTCGCCAGGTCGAGGATCGCCTTCGCGCCGCTCGCGACCACGGTCACCGGGGTCTGGGCGAGTTCCGAGAGGTCGGCGGAGACGTCGAAACTCGTCTCGGCGCCGCGATGGACGCCGCCGATGCCGCCGGTCGCGAAGACCTCGATCCCCGCGAGCCGGGCGCAAATCATCGTGGCGGCGACCGTCGTCGCCCCGGTCCAGCCCTCGGAGAGCGCCACCGCGAGATCGGCGCGCGAGAGCTTGCGGACGTCCGTTGCCGAGGCGAGGGCGTCGAGTTCGCCCGCGTCGAGCCCGACGCGGATGCGCCCAGCCGTGACGGCGATCGTCGCGGGCACCGCGCCCGCGGCGCGGACCTCGGCCTCCACGGCGCGGGCGGTCTCGACGTTCGCCGGGAACGGCATCCCGTGGGTGATGATGGTCGATTCGAGCGCGACGATCGGTGCGCCCGCGGCACGGGCGGCGGCGACGTCAGCGGAGAAGGCGAGTGGCGGCGCGATCATCGTGGGGTGGCTCCGGCTGGGCTCTGGTCGGGACATGCGGGGATGTGTCGGCTGGGGGCCGGTCGGGCGATGTGGCGCGCGGCAGCGGCGAGCGCAAGGCCGAGGGCCTGCTCTGGCCCGAGACCTTCGGCCCGGGCGGCGAGATGGCGCGCGACGAAGCGGTCTCCCGCCCCGGTCACGCTGCCGCCCGCGAGGGGTGCGGGCGCGAGCGTCACGGTCTCGTCCGCGCCGGCGAAGGTGGCGGGTGCGGCACCGTCGGTCACGACGGCGCTCACGGCCCCGAGGCCGAGAAGCGCCAGCGCCGCGGCACGGCTGCCGGGGAGCGGCCGTCCGGCCAGCGCCTCGGCCTCGGCCCGGTTGGCGTAGAGCGTGACTTCGCGGCGGCTGAGGATCGGGCCGAGCCGCGCGGCCTTGGCGGGGCTCGCCGGCACCAGCGCCAGCGCCGCACCGGCGAGTCCGGGATGATGCGCGGCGCGCGCGAGCACGTCCGCCGGAAGGTTGCCGTCAAGCACCACGGTGCCGCGCCACGGCATCGCCAGCGGACCGCCGTCGAGCCCGGCAAGCAGCGAGAGACCGGCGCGCTCCAGCCCGGCGCAATCCGCGACGGCGGCATGGAGCGCGCCCGAGCCGGTCTCGATCGCCACGTAGGCGTCGGTGTCGCCCGCCTGCCGCAGCATCCCGCTCAGGCCGATCCCGGCGGCGGCGATCACCGCGGCGAGCGCGTCACCCGCCGGATCGCGGCCCAGCGCCGCGACGAGTTCCACCGGCTGCCCGGCATCGGCCAACCCGAGGGCGAGGTTGAGCGCCACCCCGCCCGGTCGGGGCTCCACCCGCCCGGGCACGTCGGCCCCGGGCGTGAGGTGCCCGGCTGCCCGGGCGATGATATCCCAATGCGCGGCGCCGATGACGAGGAACGCAGGCTGCATGACGCCTCTCTGGCCGTGGCGGCGGGCACCACGCCGGCACTCTGGGACGCAGGACCGCCGCAGGCAATGCGGAACGCTGCGACGACGCGGCAGGCGCCTACGCCCGCGCCCCCGCCGCGCGCTCGTCCGGAACCGCCTCGCTCAGGCGCACGCGGGCTTCGAGCTTTGCGGCGGACTCCTTCCGCTCGCTGTAACGGTCGGTCAGGTGCGGCACGAGATCGCGCGTGAGCAGGGTGAACTTCACCAGCTCCTCCATCACGTCGACGACCCGATCGTAGAACGAGGAGGCCCGCATCCGACCGGCCTCGTCGAACTCCTGATAGGCCTTGGCAACCGAGGACTGGTTCGGGATCGTCAGCATCCGCATCCAGCGCCCGAGGACGCGCATCTGGTTGACGGCGTTGAAGCTTTGTGAGCCGCCGGAGACCTGCATGACCGCAAGCGTGCGCCCCTGCGTCGGGCGCACGCCACCGAGGGAGAGCGGGATCCAGTCGATCTGGGTCTTCATCACGCCGCTCATCGCCCCGTGCCGCTCCGGGCTGGTCCAGACCTGCCCCTCTGACCAGAGCGAGAGCTCGCGCAACTCGCGCACCTTCTCATGCTCCGGGCCGACGCCGTCGGGCAGCGGCAGCCCGAGCGGATCGAAGATCCGCGTCTCGCAGCCGAAGTGGCGCAGCAGGCGCTCCGCCTCGAGGGTCAGGAAGCGGCTGTAGGACCGCTCCCGCAGCGAGCCGTAGAGCAGCAGCATCCTCGGGGGATGCGTGGAGCGCGGGCCGGCGAGCAGCTCCGCCGAGGGGATCCGCGCGGCGCCGGTCAGGTTCGGAAGGTCCGTCATGTGCGCGCCTCCCGAGGCGCGGCGGTGGCGGGAAGCCAGCGCCGGCCGAGCCGCAGCGCGACCGAGACGAGCAGGACCAGCACCGGCACCTCGACCAGTGGCCCGATGACGGCGGCGAAGGCCGGCGCCGAGGCGAGACCGAAGGCCGAGATCGCCACGGCGATCGCAAGCTCGAAGTTGTTGCCGGCCGCGGTGAAGGCAACGGCGGTCGTCCGGGGATAGTCGGCCCCGGCGACTCGGCCCATCCAGAAGCTCACGGTGAACTGGATCAGGAAGTAGAGCCCGAGCGGAATGGCGATCCGCACCGCGTCCCATGGCAGGCTCACCACCTCGCCGCCCTTGAGGCTGAACATCGCGACGATGGTGAAGAGAAGCGCCGCCAGTGTCAGCGGCGCGATGCGCGGCAGGAAGTGCTCCTCATACCAGGCGTTGCCATTCCGGGTGACGAGGGTCCGCCGGGTCAGGTAGCCGGCGGCGAACGGCACGCCGAGGTAGAGCAGGACCGACTGGGCGATCGTCCGGAAGCCGACGTCGATGACGCTGCCCTCGATGCCGAGGAGCGGCGGCAGGAAGGCGAGGAAGAACCACGCGTAGACCGGGAAGAACAGGATCTGGAAGATCGAGTTGAAGGCGACGAGGCCCGCCACGTACTGCCCGTCCCCCCGGGCGAGGTCGTTCCAGACCAGCACCATGGCAATGCACCGTGCGAGGCCGATCAGGATCAGCCCGGTCATGTACCCGGGCTCGTCGCGGAGAAAGATCACCGCGAGGACGAACATCAGCACCGGCCCGATGAGCCAGTTCTGGATCAGCGACAGCGCGAGAAGGCGGCGGTCGGCGAAGACCCGGGGCAGCTCCTCGTAGCGCACCCGGGCGAGCGGGGGGTACATCATCAGGATGAGGCCGATCGCGATCGGAACGTTGGTCGTGCCGATCGAGAGCGCCTCGAGCCCGGCGGATAGCCCCGGCACCGAGGCGCCGAGCGCGATCCCGAGCGCCATTGCGGCGAAGATCCAGAGCGTCAGATAGCGATCGGTGAAGGACAGGCGGCGGGGGGCGGCTGACATCGCGGGCTCACTCCGAACCAGCGGATGCGTCGCCCTGCGGCAGCAGGTCGAGCACGGTCTCCGACGGCCGGCAGAGCCGCGCGCCGAGCGGGCTGACCACGATCGGCCGGTTCAGCAGGATCGGATGCGCCTCGATGGCGTCGAGGAGCTGCGCGTCGGTCAGCGACTCGTCCGACAGCCCGAGCTCGGCATAGGGCGTCCCCTTCTCCCGCAGGAGCGCCCGCAGCGGGACGCCGCACTGCTCCGCCAGCGCGGCGATCGTCTCCCGGGTCGGCGGGGTCTTCAGGTACTCGACCACCTGCGGCTCGATACCGGCGGCGCGGATCAGGCCGAGCGCGTTGCGCGATGTCCCGCAGGCGGGGTTGTGATAGATTGTGATGTCCATCTTCTCCGGTCTCACGTGCAGGTCCGCGGCGCTGCCAGCGGGCCACAGATTTCGGGGTGTCCCTGACAGCAGTCGCGCGTCAGGAAGTCGATGAGGCCGCCGAGGGCGGCATAGGCGGCCGTGTAGACGATGAAGCGGCCCTCCCGCCGCGAGGTCACGAGCCCGGCGTTCTCGAGGTGGCCGAGGTGAAACGACAGGCGCGAGCTTCCCGCCGCGCCGACGGCTTCGCCGATCGCCCCGGCCGCCAGGCCGTCCGGCCCCGCTTCCACCAGCACCCGCACGATGCGAAGCCGGGTTTCCTGTGACAGGGCCGCGAAGGCGGCGAGGGCGGCGGGTTCGTCCATGGGCGGCATTATCTCAACATTTCAAGAAGTGTAGAAATAATATGACCGGCCGCACGACCCGCGTCAACCGCGAATGAGGACGGTCGCGCGCGCCGATCATCCACGCGGCGCGACGCTCGCATTCCCGCTTATCCGGCGGCCGGGTTTCAGGCACACTGATCCGCGACGGTGAGCCCCAGGCAACATTTGCGCCTGTGCGGCGGAAAGGAGTCCAGACATGCAGAACGGCAATTCAGCCGTCGTGCGACCGGCGCGGCGTGAGGAGGCAGCGGATCTGGCGAGGCTCGGCGACATGGCGGGGCACGGTCTGCCCTCGTACTTCTGGCGACACACGGCGGAACCGGGGCAGAACCCCATGGAGATCGGCATCGCCCGCGCCATTCGCGACGACGCCGACTTCTCCTGGCGCAACGCCGCGGTCGCCGAGGTCGACGGCCGGGTGGCCGCCGCGGTCGTCAGCTATGCGATCGGCGACGAGCCCGAGCCGCTCGACGAGCTCGGCCCGATCATGCGCACCCTGCAGTCGCTCGAGAACCGTGCCCTCGGCAGCCACTACGTGAACGTCCTCGCGGTCTACCCGGAGTTCCGCCGCCGCGGCCTTGGCCGCGCGCTTCTGGAGGAAGCCGAGCGGCGCGCCGGCCCCCGGCGACTCAGCCTGATTGTCGAGGACACCAACACGGCCGCGCGCCGGCTCTACGACGCCTTCGGCTTCCGGGTGGCGGCCGAGGTGCCGATGGTGAAGGAAGACTGGAAAAGTGACGCCAACGCGTGGATTCTCATGGAGCGCCCGGTGTCTCGGGACTTCCAAACCGCGCCCGGCGGTACTACATTGTGACGTAGCGGGTTCTAGCCTTCTCGTGAGGGGCCCAAATCCTAGTGGCCTTAATTATTCTTGAGGGAGCCGGCTCTGTGACTGGCCCTGGCCTATCGCACCTGGCGCCCACCTGGTTATCCAGGCTCTCAAGGATTGCACGCGCCCACGGTCGCGCCGGGCCCGCTGCTTCCGGCAACGGATCGTTTGCATGACACCGCTCTCGGCTGAGAAACGCCTCGCGCGCGAGGGGGCCCTCGATGCCCGCGCCCGGGCACATGCCGGCGGGGCCGGTGCCGCGCGGCAGGCGGCGGGTCATGTGCTCGAGGCGATGAACGCGGCCCGCGCCTGTGGGACCGTCTCCGCCTATCTGGCAATTCGCAGCGAAATCGACGCCATGCCGCTGATGCTGGCGCTCTCCGGCCTCCGCATCCCGGTGGCACTGCCGGTGATCGTCGGTCGCGGACAGCCGCTCGGCTTCCGGCTCTGGACGCCCGGCGCTCCGCTGGACCCGGGCCCGTTCGGAACCTCGGTGCCGCGCGACGGCGCGGAGGTGGAGCCCGACATCCTCATCGTGCCGATGCTGGCCTTCGATGCCCGCTGCCACCGGCTGGGCTACGGCGGCGGATTCTACGACCGGACCATCGCCCGGCTGCGGTCGCGGGGGCCGGTTCATGCCTTCGGCCTCGCCTATGCGGGACAGCAGATGCCGCGGCTGCCGGTGGAGGCGACCGACATGCAACTTGACGCTGTCGTGACAGAGAACGGCGTCATCCGCCCGGAGCAGCTTGCCGACGAGGCTTTGCCCGGCTAAGCCTTGGATTATGAGGCTTTTGTTTCTCGGCGACGTGATGGGAAGGAGCGGCAGGGCCGCCGTGGCAACCGAGTTGCCGCGGTTGCGACAGGACTGGGCGCTAGATTTCGTGGTGGTGAACGGCGAGAACGCCACTGGAGGTGCGGGTCTCAGCACCGCGCACGCAGCGATCATCTTCGGCGCCGGCGCCGACTGCATCACTCTCGGCGACCACGCCTTTGATCAGCGTGAGATGATGGCCGCGATCGAGCAGGACACGCGCATCCTGCGGCCGCTCAACTACGCGCGGCTCGCGCCGGGGCGCGGCGCGCGGGTCTTCGAGGCGCCGGGCGGGCGCAAGGTTCTCGTGGCGCAGGTGCTCGGACGGGTCTTCATGAAGCAGCCGTTCGACGATCCGTTCTCCGCGATCGAGGCGGCCCTGAAGCCTGCGCCCCTTGGCGCCGCCGTCCAGGCGATCATCGTCGACGTCCACGCCGAGGCGACTTCGGAAAAGAACGCGCTTGGCCACTGGTGCGACGGTCGGGCAAGCCTCGTCGTCGGCACGCACACCCACATTCCCACCTCGGACACGCGCATCCTCGCCCGTGGGACCGCCTATCAGTCGGACGCCGGCATGTGCGGCGACTACGACAGCGTCATCGGCATGGACAAGCTCGAGCCGATCAGCCGCTTCGTCACCGGCATGACCAAGGCCCGCTTCACGCCCGCGGACGGCCCGGCAACCCTCTGCGGCGTCTTCGTCGAAACCGATGACGCAACCGGCCTCGCCCGGCGCGTGGTGCCTGTCCGGGCAGGCGGTACGCTCAGCCCGTCGTCCCCCTGAGCCCGCATCCGGCGGCGGTTTTTCGCCGAGAGCCCCGGGCGCTGGGGCCTTGAAGCTCCCGCCGAGCTTGCGCAAAGGTGTCGCGCTGCGGTGCAGTGCGGTATCTGGGGGTTCCAACGGTTGTTGAGTTTCATGCAAGGGCTGGCGGCACAGCCTCACTTCGAGGCGTACTTTACCCTCACAGTTCTCGCCGCGATGTTCGTGGTCTTCGTCCTCGAAATCTATCCGGTCGAGGTCACCGCAATGCTCGGGGCCGCGGTGCTGGTCGTTGCCGGGATCGTACCATCGGACAGCGTTCTCAAGGTGTTCTCGAACCCCGCGCCCTGGACGATCGCCGCGATGTTCATCGTCTCCGGCGGCCTCGTGCGCACCGGGCTCATGAACGCGCTCGGCCGGACGCTCTCGCACTACGCGGCGCACAACAAGCTATTGGTGCTCGCCGGGGCCGCGGGCTTCCTGTCGGTCGCGTCGGCCTTCACCAACAACACGCCGCTCGTCGCGGTGATGATCCCGGTGACGATCCAGCTCGCCCACTCGCTCGGGCTGGCGCCGTCGAAGCTCCTGATCCCGCTCAGCTACATGACCGTGCTCGCCGGCATGATCTCGATGATCGGCACCTCGACGAACATCCTCGTCGACGGCGTCGCCCGGGCGCAGGGGCTCGAGCCGTTCCACCTCTTCGAGATCGCACCCCTCGGGATCATCGTCACCATCGTCGGCGCGCTCACCATGGTCGTGCTGGTGCCGCGCTTCCTGCCGAACCGGGACTCCATGTCGGATCTGCTCGGCACCCGGAAGAAGATGAAGTTCTTCACCGAGGTCGTGGTGCCCGAGGGCTCGCCGCTCATCGGCCAGAAGGTGATGGACGTGGGCCTCTTCAAGCGGGACGGCATCCGGGTGATCGACCTGCTGCGCGCTGACGAATCACTGCGCCGGCAGTTCCCCGACGTGACGCTCGCCGAAGGTGACCGCGTGGTGCTGCGCACCGAGATGCGCGAACTGCTCGGCCTCAAGGACTCGAACAAGGTGGCGCTGGTCGACCGGGTGGGCTCGAAATCCACCACCACGGTCGAGGCGCTGATCATGCCGGATTGCCGACTGGTCGGCCGCTCGCTCGGCAGCCTTCGCCTGCGCCGGCGCTATGGCGTCTACCCGCTGGCGGTGCACCGGCGGAACCAGAACATCGGCCGCAAGCTCGACGAAGTGGTGGTGCGCGTCGGTGACACGCTGCTCCTCGAGGGCGCGCCGGAGGACATCCGCCGCCTTGCCGCCGACGTGGACATTCTCGACCTGAACGAGACCACCGACCGGCCGTTCAAGCGCGAACGCGCGCCGTTCGTGCTCGCCGTGCTCGCCGGCATCGTCGCGCTCTCGGCCATGGAGATCGCGCCGATCCAGATCCTCGCGCTACTCGGCGTCGTCGCGCTCCTCATCAGCCGCACCATCGAGCCTGAAGAGGCCTACAGCACCGTCAGCGCCTCGCTGATCGTGCTTATCCTCGCCATGCTGGTGGTCGGCGAAGCCCTCGACCATTCAGGCGCGGCCGAGATGCTGGTGAACGCGATCTCCCCGACGCTGGCCACGCTCTCGCCACTCGTCGTGCTGTTCGTGCTCTACTTCCTGACGCAGATCCTGACCGAGCTTCTCTCGAACAACGCGGTGGCCGTGATCGTGACACCGGTGGCGATCGCGCTTGCCCACAAGCTCGGGCTCGATCCGCGACCGCTGGTCGTCGCGGTGATGTTCGCCGCCACGCTCGCGTTCGCAACGCCGATCGGCTACCAGACCAACACGATGGTCTACGGCGTCGGCGGCTACAAGTTCACCGACTTCACCCGCATCGGCCTGCCGCTCAACATCGTCACCGGCATCGCCGCCTGCCTTGCGATCCCGTTCTTCTGGCCGCTCGTGCCCGGCTGACCCCGCTGGCCGCGCGCGGTCAGGCCCACGGTTAGGTGCGTGGCTCAGGCCCGCGCGCCCGGCCAAGCCACGCGAACGAGCGGGCGAGCCCGGAGGCGGCGCATGCCTCGTCCGGCAGTTCGCCGTGCGCGACGACGATCCGCCGGCAGTCCCATCGGAGCATCCGGTCGCGCGCGGCGCGGGCGGGCACCCGGTTCACGAACGAAAGCCGCAGGTCGAGCGGGGCCATCGCCTGACGTGAGGTGATGCCCCCGAGCCTCGCAATGAAGCGCCAGCGCCCCCAGTGCCGCCGCAGGAAGTCCGCGCCGAAGGTCTGCACGAGATCGGCGATGATCACCGTGCCGCTCGGAACGTGGCAGAACACGATCTCGTCGAGCGCGAAGGAGCCACGAAACCAGATCTGATCGAGATCCGGCCGCCACTCCGCCGGCACGGCATCCCGCAGCGCCCCGGCGAAGTGCAGGTCCGGCCGCTTCTCCACCGTCGACTCCGGCCCCCAGAGCCGCGCCTCCGGATAGGCGCTGGCCCAGTCCTGCAGGAACAGGTGGTGCAGCTTGTTGGGACTGACGAGATGACGCACGGGTCCGAGGCCGTCCACGTCCCGCCGGAGCGCGGGCGTCAGGGCTATCGGCGACCAGACCCACAGATCGCCGGTGTGCAGGCGCACGATCACCGAGCGCACCGGGTAGGGAAAGCCGTGAAAGCTCACGACCCCTCCCTCCGCTGTCCAGAGGTCCTCGGCTCTCTGCCTGATCATCTCGTCGCCCCGATGGTTCGCAAGGCACCGATGGATGCGTCGAGAGGGGCGCACCGCGGCCCGTTCTCCACTCGCCGCTGAAGATGCCCCTCGCGGCGCATGAGCCGAGCCTTGCCTCGCCACGGGCAGGATCCGGCCGGACGTTCAGTCTACCACAGAGGCTGGAGACCACCCCATAACAACTTCGGGGTGTCAGCTGCGAGGGCTTTGCCGCGAGTTCACTGTCACCGGGACAGCCCCGCAGCGTCCGCTCTCGCGGAACGTCACGCAAAGTTCGCAACAGCATCAACCTTCCGTCTTGGCCGCCTCCTACGTGTCTCGGGCCAGCCATGGAGGATTACCTATGTCCAGAGCCCGTCTCGCAATCAGCCGCCGCCGCCTGCTCGCGACTGGAAGCGCCGGTCTTCTCGCGTCGGGGCTCGGCCTGCCGGCGTTCTCGCAGGCAGCCGCGCGGCCGGTCTTCACCCATGGCGTGCAATCGGGCGATGTCGACGCCTCGTCGGGGATGGTCTGGACCCGCGTCGACCGCCCGTCTCGGGTGATGATGGAATACGCGACGACCGAGAGCTTCGCGAATCCGGTGCGCCTCGCGCCGGTCACCGCGCTGCCGGAGTCGGACTTCGCGGTGAAGCGGCTCCTCGAAAGCCTGCCGGCCGATCAGGAAATCTTCTACCGCATGGTCGCGGCCGATCTTGCGGACATCAATGTCGTCTCCGAGCCGATCATCGGGCACTTCCGCACCGCTCCCTCGGCGCTGCGCTCCGTGCGCTTCGCCTGGTCGGGCGACACCGCCGGTCAGGGCTGGGGCATCGACGAGATCGGCATGAAGACCTACGGCACCATCGCCAGCCACCGCCCGGACTTCTTCCTGCACTCCGGCGACACGATCTATGCCGACGGTCCGATGAAGGACTCGGTCGATCTCGAAGGCGGCGGCACCTGGAAGAACCTCGTTCTCGTCGATGCCAAGCGCAAGGTTGCGGAAACCCTCGACGAGTACCGCGGGCAGTGGAAGTACAACTTGCTCGACGAGCATGTGCGCGCCCTCGCGGCGGACGTTCCGACCTTCTTCCAGTGGGACGACCACGAGGTGACGAACAACTGGTCGGCCTCGAAGGATCTGACCGCCGACGACCGCTACACCGAGAAGTCGGTCGCGCTGCTGGCCGCGCGCGCGGGTCGCGCCTTCCACGAGATGACGCCGATCCGCTACACGCCCGCCGAGCCGGGGCGCGTCTATCGCAAGATCGCCTATGGGCCGCTGCTCGACGTCTTCTTCCTCGACATGCGCAGCTATCGCGGGCCGAACCGCCCCGCCGACGAGACGACGCTCACCGACGAGACGCGCATCCTCGGCAGGGCGCAGACCGACTGGCTGAAGCGCGCGCTCGCCGGCTCGACCGCGACCTGGAAGGTCATCGCCGCCGACATGCCGCTCGGCGTCATCGTCTGGGACGACTTCAAGAGCCGGACCGGCGCCGAGGCGGTCGCGAACGGCGACAACGGCCCGGCGGCGGGGCGCGAGCTCGAGATCGCCGACCTCCTGCGCTTCATCAAGGCGGCCGGCATCACCAACACCGTCTGGCTGACGTCGGACGTGCACTACACCGCCGCCCACTACTACAATCCCGACAAGGCGCAGTTTCAGGACTTCGCGCCGTTCTGGGAATTCGTCTCCGGCCCCCTGCACGCCGGCACCTTCGGCCCGAACGACCTCGACATGACCTTCGGCCCGGAACTCCGCTTCGTGAAGGCGCCGCCTGCCGGCCAGGTGAACCTGCCGCCCTCGGCAGGCTTCCAGTTCTTCGGCCTCGTCGACATCGACGCCGCCACCGAACAGATGACCGTCCGGCTCATGGATCGCGACGACACCGAGCTCTGGTCAGTGGTGCTCGACCCGACCCGCGTCGGCTGAGCCTCCGCTCGCGGCTTGAAACCGGGCTGGCTGCTGGGCTAAGACGCCCGCCAGCCAACCCGCATTCATCCCAAGCCCCGGAGCCAACCATGGCCGGCCATTCCAAATGGGCCAACATCCAGCATCGCAAGGGCCGGCAGGACGCCGCCCGGTCGAAGCTGTTCTCCAAGTTCTCCAAGGAAATCACCGTTGCCGCCAAGATGGGCGACCCTGATCCTGACAAGAATCCCCGCCTTCGCCTCGCGGTGAAAGAGGCCAAGTCCAACTCGATGCCCAAGGACAACATCGACCGGGCGATCAAGAAGGCCATGGGCGGCGACTCGGAGAACTACGAGGAAATCCGCTACGAGGGCTACGGCCCGAGCGGTGTCGCGATCATCGTCGAGGCGCTGACCGACAACCGCAACCGCACCGCCTCGAACATCCGCTCGACGTTCTCCAAGCGCGGCGGCAACCTCGGCGAGACCGGCTCGGTCGCCTTCATGTTCGACCGCAAGGGCCAGATCGTCTATCCGGCGTCGACCGGCTCCGAGGACGACATCATGGAAGCCGCGATCGATGCCGGCGCCGAGGACGTGGAATCCGACGAGGAAAGCCACGTGATCTGGTGCGCCGACAGCGACCTCGCCGAGGTCTCGTCCGCCCTCGAGGCCAAGCTTGGCGAAGCCGAGCACGTGAAGCTCGTCTGGCGGCCGCAGACCACGACCGAGCTGCCGCTCGAAGCGGCGCAGAGCCTGATCAAGCTCATCGAGGCGCTGGAGGACGACGATGACGTCCAGTCGGTGACGGCGAACGTCGAGTTCTCCGACGAGGTGATGGCGCAGCTCTGAGGCGCTTTCCGGCTGATCGCCTCAGGATCAGCCGGTCGTCCGCGCGGTCGTCCGCACGGGCGGCAAGACTGGCGGCGGCCCGTCGGCGCCAGGCTCCGGCGACGAACGGCACCCGACTGCCCTTCCCGCCCGTGCGGTCCTTGCCGGAAGGGGCCGGCAGCGCGGGCCGGACCGGAGCCGCCCGCATCTCCCGGAATCCGCGCCGTTAACCGCGCGAACAACAATCGTTTCACCCGCCTCCTGACCGGGCCTATGGTTCCCTTCAGGGGCGCCTGGCCGTTAACCACGTTTTCATGCCTGGAGTGGCGCCGCCGGCTCGCCAGTCACGCCGGGGAGGGACCTCGCCGGTGAGCCTCTACCGGGGCCGCGCAGCCCCGGAGGCGCGATCCCGCTTCGGGGCGCTCACATGTTGATGCCCTTCATGCCTTCGGGTGTATAGCGCTCGCCCGCGACCGGCAGGCGGGAGAGGGCCTGATCGAGGACGGTTTGCTCCGCCTCGCTCAGGCTGACGGAAACCGCCGCTACATTGTCGTCGAGGTACTTCAGCCGCTTGGTGCCGGGGATCGGCACGATGTCGTATCCCTTGGCGAGCAGCCACGCCAGCGCGACCTGAGCCGCCGAGCAGCCCTTCCCGGCTGCGATCCCACGCGCGATCTCGACCAGCGCGCCGTTCGCGGCCGCATTCTCCGGCGCGAAGCGTGGCAAGCCGGCACGGAAATCACCTTCCTCGAACGCGCTTCCAGCCTGAAAGCGGCCGGTGAGAAATCCGCGCCCCAGCGGCGAATAGGCCACGAACCCGATGCCGAGCTCACGGCAGGCCGGCAGGACCCCGGCCTCCACGTCACGGCTCCAGAGCGAGTATTCGGTCTGCACCGCCGTGACCGGATGAACGGCATGGGCCCGGCGCAGGGTCGCGGCACTGACCTCGCAGAGCCCGATGTGGCCGATCTTGCCTTCCTGCCGGAGATCGGCCAGCGCCTCCATCGTCTCCTCGATGGGCCGCTCCCGGTCGAGGCGGTGGACGTAGTAGAGGTCGATCCGCTCGACACCGAGCCGCCGGAGCGAGCTTTCGCAGGCCTGGCGCATGTAGCCGGCGCTGTTGTCGATGGTGCGCGCGTATTCGTCGGGCTTGCGGACGATGCCGAACTTTGTGGCGATCTTCACCGCTGCGCCGGTTTCGGCGAGGAAGCGGCCGATCAGGTCTTCGTTGTGGTGGGGGCCATAGATGTCGGCGGTGTCGAGAAAGTCGATGCCCTGCTCGACCGCCCGCCGCAGCACCGCGAGGGATTCCGCGTCGTCCCGAGGGCCGTAGAACTCGCTCATTCCCATGCAGCCGAGACCGATGGCCGAAACCGACAGATCACGCCCGAGCGTTCGATGTTGCACTGCACTGCTCCTTGCTTGCTGCTTCCAAGGATGGTTTTCCTTATTGATGCGACAACCCTCTGAAAATCGATATCCGATGTCCGATATCGGAAAACGCGGCGCGAACCGCCTGCGATGGGACGACGCGCGGGTGTTCCTCGCCATTGCGCGGAGCGGCTCGCTCAGCGGCGCGGCGGAGACCCTCGGGCTTGGTCTCGCCACCGTCTCGCGACAGATCGAGCGACTGGAGGCCGCCCTCGGACTGGCGCTGTTCAGCCGGCACCAGAACGGCTGCCGCCTCACCGATGACGGAACCGCGCTGCTGGAGCGTGCGGAAGCGCTGGAGCAGGCGGCGGAAGCCTTCGCCGACGGGTCGGCCGCGCACACGGAAGTCGCCGGCCGGGTTCGACTCGCGACGGCCGAGACGCTCGCGAACCATGTCATCATCCCGGCGACGCCGCGGTTGTTCGGCCGCTTCCCCGACCTGACGCTCGAAGTCGTCACCGACATCCAGACGGTCAACCTGCATCGGCGCGACGCCGATCTGGCCGTCAGGCTGGTCAAGCCCGAGCGTGGCAATGTCACGATCCGCCGGCTCGGCACGCTCGGCTTCGGTCTCTACGCGTCACGGGTCCATGCAGCGCGGCGGCAGGGGACTGCCGGGCCGGGGGCCGACCGCTTCATCGGCTGGTGCGAGACCCACGCCCACCTGCCAGCCGCCCGCTGGATCGAGCGGGCGCTGCGCGGTCAGCCGCCCGTGCTCGCGACCACGACCCTGTCGGCGCAGCTCTCGGCAGCGGTGGCCGGGATCGGGCTGGCCATCCTGCCGCATTTCCTCGGGCGGCTGAATGACCTGGTGTGCGTGCAGGATGATCTCGGCATCGATCAGGACATCTGGCTCGCGGTCCACTCCGACCTCGCCCAGTCGCGCCGCGTCAGGGCGGTGAGCGAGTTTCTGGCCGACCTGATCCACGCCTCGAAAACCGAGCTGGAGTTGCCTCCGGAGACCTGACCAGCGCCATCCGTACCGGCCGATCGGCCGATCGGCCCTGGCCTCTGCAGCTTGCACGCACCCGCTGAACCAGCCGCCCGCCGCTTGCGCCAGCCGTCCCCCACGGCATACGGTTCCCCCTTGAGAAGCCGAATGCCGGAGCCAGCCCCATGCCGCCCCTGAACCCCCTCGTCGCGCGAACCGCTGCCCCGCCGGTGATGGAGGCCCGCCGCTGGCTCGCGGGCGTCGACATGCCGTCGGGCCGCCCGCTCATCAACCTCTCGCAGGCCGCCCCCGTCGAGCCGCCGCCCGAGGCGCTGCGCGAGGCGATGGCCGAGATGGTGCGCGCCGAGGACGACACCCACCTCTATGGCCCGGTCCTCGGCCTGCCCGCGCTGCGCTCGGAGATCGCATGGCGCTGGTCGGCGGCCTACGGCGGCGCGATCGAGCCCGAGGACGTGGCGATCACCGCCGGCTGCAACCAGGCCTTCGCCACCGCGATCATGACCCTCGCCGAGCCCGGCGACGCGGTCCTCCTGCCCGTGCCTTGGTACTTCAACCACAAGATGTGGCTCGACCTCTGCGGCATCGAGGCGATCCCGCTGCCCTGCGACGACGCGATGCTGCCCGACCTCGCGGCCGCGGCCGCTCTCTGGACGCCGCGCACCCGCGCCGTCGCCCTCGTCACCCCGAACAACCCGACCGGCGCGGAATATCCGCCCGCCCTCATCGCGGGCTTCGCCGAGCTCGCGGGCTCCCGCGGCGGCGCCCTCGTCCTCGACGAGACGTATCGCGATTTCGCGAGCTCCACCGAGCGCCCGCACGACCTCTTCACCGACGCGGGCTGGCGCGACACGCTCATCCACCTCTACTCGTTCTCGAAGTCCTTCCGCCTCACCGGCCACCGCACCGGCGCGATGATCGCCTCGCCGGACCGCCTGGCCGAGGCCGAGAAGATCCTCGACACCGTGACGATCTGCCCGCCGCAACTGGGCCAGAAATCCGCCCTCTGGGGCCTGCGCAACCTCGGCGACTGGCTCGCCGCCGAGCGCCTCGAAATCCTCCGCCGCCGCGACGCCGCCTTCGCCGCCCTTTCGGCCCTCCCCGGCTGGCGGGTCTTAGGCTGCGGCGCCTACTTCGCCTACGTCGAGCACCCGTTCGACATCCCCTCGAGCGAGCTCTGCCCCAAGCTGGTCCGCGACCAGTCCCTCCTCATGCTCCCCGGCACCATGTTCGCCCCCGATGGCGACGAGCGCGCCAAACGCCAGCTCCGGCTCGCCTTCGCCAACGTCGGGGTGGAGGGGCTGGGGGTGCTGGGGGAGAGGCTGGCGGGGGTGGGGGAAAAGGTGGGATAGGGCTGAGATTGCTCCGTCTGTTTTAGGAGTGGCAGGGAGGCACTAAGACCGCGCACTATCGCAGGCTTTGCAGCGCAGGCGAAGAATCGGCGCAGCCACGCCGCGGCGCCCTTGTCCACCGGGACCGGGTCGAAGGGGGCCGCTTCACACCAAACCGGAACGCCCCACCGACACGGATGCTTGGACGACGTGGCGATTTCCGCTACATCTCGACCCATGAACGCCCGTCTCGACACCGCCCTCACTGAAGCCCGCGCCGCGCTCCCGCCCGACGCGCAAGACGGGCTCGCCGCGCTGATTGAGGCCTACGTCGCGACCCACGCCGCGCCGCCCGCATTCAACGATGCGGAGCGTGCAGAGATCGTGCGGCGTCATGCGGCACCGTTCGATCCGGCCTCCGAGGCCGAAGTCCGGGAGTTCTTCGCCCGCCATCGCGGCTGAGTGATTGGCCCACGTCCGGTTCAGCCGACAGGCGCTCGCCGATCTCGCCGGCATTCACGCGTGGCTCACCGAGCGCAGCCCTGCCGCCGCTGGCCGGGTTATCGCGGCGATCGAAGCGAGCGTCACGCTTCTCGCAGACCATCCCGCCATGGGCCGGCGCGAGGAGCGTGGTCTCGGCCGGATCCTGATCGTCCCTCGCTATGGCTACGTCGTTTCCTACCGGGTCACGGGAGATGCGGTCGAGATCCTGTACGTCTTCCATCCGAGCCGAGACCGGTAGGGGTCATCGCACGATCTCTCAGTCGGCCTTTCCAGTCGGCTTCGCCCTGCCCATGGCGCGGAACCACTTCACCAGGGGCCGTGCACGCGCGGTGCATGTGCCGTGCGAACTTGGGCTCGCATCCTCACACCGCGGTCAACGCGCCGCGCCCGACACTTGCCACCCGGGCGATCACCGCGTAGACCCGGGCCACCTTTTCCCCGGCCGGTGGACTGCGATGCTCGGAAGCTTCCGTAACAACAAGCGCTCGGGCATTTTCGTCTGGGCGTTGATGGTGGCGATCATGATCGGCCTCGCCGGCTTCGGCATCGGCGTGGGCGGCGGCCTCGGGGGCGGTGCCGACATCGCCACGGTCGGTGATCAGAAGGTCACCGCCGACGACTATGTCCGGGCGATGCAGCAGGAACTGCGTGTCGTCCAGGAGCAGGTGGGCCGCTCGCTGCCCATGGCCGAGGCGCGCAAGTACGGCATTGACGGCATGGTGCTCGGCCGGCTGGTGAACGATGCCACCCTCGACGGCGAGGCGGAGCGGCTCGGCATCTCCACCGGTGACGATGCGGTCCGGGCGCAGGTGCTCGCGACCCCGGCCTTCCAGGGCGCGTCGGGACAGTTCGACAAGGCGACCTACGAGGCCGCGCTGCAACGCGCGGGTCTGCGGGCCGACCAGTTCGAGGCGCTGCTCCGGGCCGAGGCGTCGCGCAACCTTCTGGCGAGCGCTATCCCCGCCGCCGCGCAGGTTCCCGCGACGGAAGCCGAGACCATCCTGTCATTCCTCGGTGAGAAGCGCACGTTCGAGTGGATCCGGCTCGACGCAACGCAGCTGCCCGCGCCGATCCCGGCGCCGACGGACGCCGATCTCACCGCGTTCCACGACGCCCATGCGGCCGATCGCTACACCCGCCCGGAGACGCGGCAGGTGAGCTATGCCTCGGTCAGCCCCGAGACCCTCGCCGCGACGATCGAGATCCCGGACGCCGACCTGCGCGCCGCCTACGACGCCCAGCCCGAGCGCTTCCAGACGCCGGAGCGCCGCGCCCTGGACCGCATCGCCTTCGGCACGCTGGAGGAGGCGACCGCCGCCAAGGCCCGGCTCGACAAGGGTGAGATCGACTTCGACGCGCTCGCCACCGAGCGCGGCCTGAAGCCCGGCGATACCGATCAGGGCACCGTCACCGCCGCCGACGTCGCGGACTCAGCCCGGGACGCGGTCTTCGGCGCCGCCGGCCCCGGCATCGTCGGCCCGGTCGAGACGCCGCTCGGCCCGTCGCTCTACCGGGTGAACGCCGTGATGGCCGCAAAGACCGTGCCATTCGAGGAGGCGAAGGCCGAGCTTGCGAAGACAATCGCCCTCGAACACGCGAGGAAGCAGATTTCCGACGACGGCCCGCACATCGAGGATCTGGTGGCCGGCGGCGCGACGCTCGAGGAGATCGCCTCCGAGACGGTGATGGAGCTCGGCCACATCAGCCTGAACGCCGAGACGACGGGCGGCATCGCCGCCGACCCCGCCTTCCGCACCGCCGCCGATCAGGCGAGCGTCGGCGAGGAGTCCGACCCGATCCAGCTCGCCGACGGCGGCATCGCCACGCTGCGCGTCGACAGCATCGACCCGCCAGCCGCGATCCCGCTCGCCGAGATCCGCGAGCGCGTGGCGGCCGACTGGACTTCGGACCAGACTGCGACGGCGCTCCAGAAGCTCGCCGATGCCGATGTCGCGACCCTGACGGACGGCACCGGCCTCGCCGAGCTCGCCAAGCGGCTCGATGTCGCGATCCAGACCGCCGGACCGCTCACCCGGGGCGACACGCTGCCCGGCGCTCCGGCCGAGCTCATCGCCGACATCTTCGCCGCCGCGCCGGGCGGCGCCGTCAGCCGCCGGGACGGCGATACGGTGATCGTCGCGGTCCTGACGGGCACCACGCCGCTTGACCTCGCAGACCCGGCCAACACCCCGATCCTCGCCCGCCTGCAGCAGCAGTTCGACGAGCAGATCCATGGCGACATCCTCGCGCTCTACACCGGGGCGCTGCGCAACGCGGCCGGCGTAAAGGTCAACCAGTCGCTGGTCGAGTCGACCCTCTCGCGGTTCCCGTAAGCTCATGCAACTCCTGCCCGCCTTCGACGACTTCGCCAGCGCCTTCGACGCTGGCCGGAACCAGGTGGTCTACACCCGCCTCGTCGCCGACCTCGACACGCCGGTCTCGCTGATGCTGAAGCTGACCGAGGCGCGCAAGGACAGCTTCCTGCTGGAAAGCGTCACCGGCGGCGAGGTGCGCGGCCGCTACTCGATCATGGGCATGAAGCCTGATCTCGTGTGGGAGTGCCGCGACGGGGCGGCCCGGGTGAACCGCTCGGCGCGCTTTGATCCCGACGCCTGGCAGGACGTGGGCATCGACCCGCTCGCCTCGCTCCGCGAGGTGATCGCCGAAACCCGGATCGAGCTTCCCGACGACCTGCCGCCGATGGCCGCGGGGCTCTTCGGCTATCTCGGATACGACATGGTGCGCCTCGTCGAGCACCTGCCGGATGTGAACCCCGACCCGCTCGGGCTGCCTGACGCGATCATGCTTCGGCCCTCGGTCGTGCTGATCGTCGACGGGGTGAAGGGCGAGGTCACGGTGGTCTGCCCGGCATGGGCCGGCAGCGGGCTCTCGGCCCGTGCCGCCTATGCACAGGCGGCGGAGCGGGTGATGGACGCGGTGCGCGACCTCGACCGCACCCCGGCGCAACTGAGCCGCGACCTCGGCGCCGCCACGCCGGCCGAGCCGGTCTCGAACACCACCCATGCGCAGTATCTCGCCATGGTGGAAAAGG
Source organism: Amaricoccus macauensis (assembly GCF_014201905.1). Classification (GTDB taxonomy): domain Bacteria; phylum Pseudomonadota; class Alphaproteobacteria; order Rhodobacterales; family Rhodobacteraceae; genus Amaricoccus; species Amaricoccus macauensis. Next base: position 1,320,937 of record NZ_JACHFM010000001.1, read on the forward strand.
CGAAGGAGTACGTCCGCGCCGGCGACATCTTTCAGGTGGTGCCGTCGCAACGCTGGGCGGTGCCGTTCGAGCTGCCGCCCTTCGCACTCTACCGCGCGCTGCGGCGGACGAATCCCTCGCCCTACATGTTCTACTTCAACTTCGGCGGCTTTCAGGTCGTCGGCGCGAGCCCGGAAATCCTCGTGCGGGTGAAGGGCGATACCGTGACGATCCGCCCGATCGCCGGCACCCGGCGCCGTGGCGCCACGGCGGTCGAGGATCTGGCGCTCGAGGCCGAGCTGCTCGCCGACCCGAAGGAACGCGCCGAACACCTGATGCTGCTCGATCTCGGCCGCAACGATGTGGGCCGGGTGGCGCAGATCGGCACCATCGACCCGAACGAGCAGTTCATCATCGAGCGTTACAGCCACGTGATGCACATCGTCTCGAACGTCGACGGAAAGCTCTCGCCCGACCACGACGCGCTCTCGGCCCTCCTCGCGGGACTCCCTGCCGGGACCGTTTCGGGGGCGCCGAAGGTCCGGGCGATGCAGATCATCGACGAGCTCGAGATGGAAAAGCGCGGCGTCTACGGCGGTGGTGTCGGATACTTCTCCTCGGGCGGCGACATGGACATCTGCATCGCGCTCCGCACCGCCGTGGTGAAGGACGGGACGCTCTACATCCAGGCCGGCGGCGGCGTCGTCTACGACAGCGACCCGCAGTCGGAGTTCGAGGAAAGCGAGAACAAGGCGCGCGCCCTCCGGCAAGCCGCGCGTGACGCCGGACTCTTCACCGGCATTGGCCGCGGCAACTGATTTCCGGGGAAGACCCAGAGTGGCCCAGCCGTCCGACATCGACATCGCCCGCGCGGCTAGCCCGCGCCCCATCGCCGAGATCGCGGCCGGGCTCGGCATCCCCGAGACCGCGCTCCAGCCCTACGGGCGCACCAAGGCGAAGCTTGATCAGGCGTTTCTCGCCTCGCTCGCCGACCGGCCGCAGGGCAAGCTGGTGCTCGTGACCGCGATCAGCCCGACGCCCGCGGGTGAGGGCAAGACCACGACGACCGTCGGCCTCGGCGATGCGCTCTCCGCCCTCGGCCACCGCGCGGCGATCTGCCTGCGGGAGCCCTCGCTCGGCCCCTGCTTCGGCATGAAGGGCGGGGCGGCCGGTGGCGGCTACGCTCAGGTCATTCCCATGGAGGACATCAACCTCCACTTCACCGGCGACTTCCACGCGATCACCTCTGCCCACAACCTGCTCGCCGCGCTCATCGACAACCACATTCACTGGGGCAACGTTCTCGGCATCGACCCGCGCCGCGTCACATGGCGGCGGGTGATGGACATGAACGACCGGGCGCTGCGTGACATCGTGACCTCGCTCGGCGGGCCGCAGAACGGCCTGCCCCGGCAGAGCGGCTTCGACATCACCGTAGCCTCGGAGGTCATGGCGATTCTCTGCCTCGCCACCGATCTCGCCGATCTCGAGCGCCGGCTCGGCGCCATCGTCATCGGCCAGACCTACGACCGCCGTCCGGTGCATGCGCGCGAGCTTGGCGCCGACGGCGCGATGGCCGTTCTCCTCGCGCAGGCGGTGCTGCCGAACCTCGTCCAGACTCTCGAAGGCACGCCGGCCTTCGTGCACGGCGGCCCGTTCGCCAACATCGCCCACGGCTGCAATTCGGTCATCGCCACGCGCGCCGGCCTCGGTCTCGCCGACATCGTGGTGACGGAAGCGGGCTTCGGAGCGGATCTCGGCGCCGAAAAGTTCATGGACATCAAGTGCCGCGCCGCCGGCCTGCGCCCGGACGCGGCGGTCATCGTCGCCACGGTGCGCGCGCTCAAGATGAACGGCGGCGTGGCGCGCGGCGATCTCGGCCATGAGGACGTCGACGCGGTCATCCGTGGCTGCGCCAACCTCGGGCGGCACATCGAGAACGTGCACAGCTACGGCGTGCCGGTCGTCGTGGCGATCAACGGCTTCACCAGCGACACGCAGTCCGAGATCCGCGCCGTCGAGAACTTCGTCGCCCGGCACGGAACGCGCGCGATCCTCTGCAACCACTGGGCCGAGGGCTCGAAGGGCGCGCTCGACCTCGGCCGCGAGGTCCATCGCCTGGCGACATCGGGCGTCGCGCAGTTCGACCCGCTCTATCCCGACGACATGCCGCTTCTCGAAAAGATCGAGACGGTCGCCACCCGCATCTACCGGGCCGACGAGGTCATCGTGCCGCCGCGGATCCGCGGGCAGCTCGCGGCGTGGGAGGCCGAGGGCTACGGCCATCTGCCGGTCTGCATGGCCAAGACGCAATATTCCTTCTCGACCGACCCGACCCGGCTCGGCGCCCCGACCGGATTCGAGGTGCCGGTGCGCGAGGTGCGCCTCGCCGCGGGCGCGGGCTTCATCGTGGTGATCTGCGGCGACATCATGACGATGCCCGGCCTGCCCCGGGTGCCGGCGGCCGCCTCGATCCACCTCGATTCCGAGGGTCGGGTCGAAGGTCTGTTCTGAGGCGGCGCCGCGCCGGCTTGCCCCCGGGGAGCCATGGGTCTAAGCCCCGGCCATGACCACAAGCCATCCTGCCATGGCGCCGGTGCGCGCCGAAATCGACCGCCTCGATCGCGAGCTCGTGGCGCTCCTCGTCCAACGTGCCGCCTGCATCGACCGGGCGATCGCCATCAAGACGGTCGAGGGCTTGCCGGCCCGGATCACTCCACGTGTGGAGGAGGTCGTGGCCAATGCCCGCGCCGTCGCCGCAGACAGCGGCCTCGATGTCGCTTTCGTGGAAGCACTCTGGCGCCAGATCATCGAGTGGTCGATCGCCCGGGAGGAACGGGTGCTCGGCGAGAGGAACCCGCAATGACCGCAGACATCATCGACGGCAAGGCCTTCGCCGCCACCGTGCGCGCCCGCGTCGCGGCGCGGGTCGCCGAGCTTGGTGACAACGAGATGGTGCCCGGACTGGCGGTCATCCTCGTCGGTGACGATCCGGCAAGCCAGGTCTACGTGCGCAACAAGCGCAAGCAGACGATCGAGGCGGGCATGCGCTCCGAAGAGGTCCGCCTCGGCGCCGACACGTCCGAGAGCGAGCTTCTGCAGCACATCGCCCGGCTGAACGCCGATCCGACGATCCACGGCATTCTGGTGCAGCTTCCCCTGCCGCCGCAGATCGACACGCTGCGGGTGCTGGACGCGGTCGACCCGGCGAAGGACGTGGACGGCTTCCATGTGACGAACGTCGGCCGCCTCGCCACCGGGCAGGCGGCAATGGTGCCCTGTACGCCGCTCGGTTGCCTCATGCTCCTGAAGGACCGGCTCGGAAGTCTTGCCGGGCGCGAGGCGGTGGTGGTCGGCCGCTCGAACATCGTCGGCAAGCCGATGGCGCAGCTTCTCCTCCGGGAGAACTGCACGGTGACGGTCGCGCATTCGCGGACCCGCGATCTCGCGGAAGTCTGCCGCCGGGCCGAGATTCTCGTGGCGGCGGTCGGCCAGCCACGGCTGGTGAAGGGCGACTGGATCCGTCCGGGCGCGACGGTGATCGACGTCGGCATCAACCGGATCGAGGAAGACGGCAAGTCACGTCTGGTGGGCGACGTGGATTTTGCGTCGGCCATCGAGGTTGCCGGAGCGATCACCCCGGTTCCGGGTGGGGTCGGGCCGATGACCATCGCCTGCCTGCTGGCGAACACGCTGACGGCCTACTGCCGCCTGCACGATGTGCCGGAACTCGCCGGAGCGGCCTGAACCCGCCGGTCGCGCGCGACCGAGCGTCGCAGGCGCTCTGTCATGCACCAATTGCAGGAACTGTTTCGAGCGTGCGCAGTTCGATTACCATGCTGCACGACCGCTTCACCAGGCACACCCGGGCGGAGATCGAGAGCGCCCGCATCGGAATCGCCCGCGCCCGGCTCGATCGGGCGGAGCGAGCCGTCACGCTCCGCAGGTCCGAATATGCGACGACCTCCTGCGATGCGTGCACGCGGGAGGCCATGCTTCAGGTTCTGAAGCTTGCCGAGCGGGCGGTCTACAACCGCCGGCTCGAACTGGAACTGCTGCTTCGCACGCGGCGAGGCCGAACCCCGCCTCAGAACCGGCTGTAGGCCGCTTCACGCGCCACGTCACGGACGCTGGCACGCGACAGGCCGAGATCGGCAAGTTCGCGGCTGCTGAGCGACTGAAGCTCGATCAGGGTGTTCCGGTAGGCGCGATACCGTGCGAACGCGGCGCGGACACGGTCGATGAGGCCGAGTCCGCTGGCGGCAGCGGCGGAATTGGTAAGAGCGTGAGCCATGTGAGCCTCCTTGGCTGTCGTGCGGGACGGCGGTCCGTCCGCTGGCCATCTCGAGGCCGTCCGTGGCCTCGCTTCGTGACACCAAGATAGCCAGTGTGCTGCACTGCACAACGATCGTTTCGAGAAGCCTGCCATGCGCCCGGCGCAACACCTTCAGCGCTTCGCCAGCCTGAAAGCCTCCGCCGCGAGCCATCCGGCGGCGAACGCCACCAGCACCGCGAGAACACCGTAGAGGAGCGGCTGCTGTCGCGAGAGATTGTAGATCCACCGCTCGATCCCGGTCTTCTCCACGAGGATCGTCGTCTCCGCCGTGCTCAGGACCTTGCCCTGCCGGACCAGGAAGAACTGGGCGGCATAGTCGCCCTCGACGAGGTTCGACGGCATGTCGATGCGGGTCTGGAACAGCGTGTCCTCCGACAGGACCACGCTGCGGTCGAGTTCGGCATAGCTGCCGCTCTCGGTGCGCAGGCGGATGACGGCCGCGGTGAACGGCGCCGAGTCCTCGATCGTGTCGCTCCCCGCGACCCGGCGCACCGCCTCGTCCATGCCGATGCCGTATCGCAGCCGGTCGGTCTCATCGAGCAGCTCGGCCACCGGCCGCGTCGATGCGATGGCGTAGAAGCTTGGCGCCTGCCGCACCTTGAGGCTCGCGGTGTTGACCCAGATGCCAAGCACCCGCGACTTCCGCCGCACCGTCACCTGCCGCGGCGGGCCCTTGATCGTGATGACCACATCAAGCGGCCCGGCATCGGTCGGGATCGGCCCGTCCCGGCGGATCGCCCCGAAGACGAAGAGCTCCGAGCCGTTGAAGTTGGCGTTGAGCGCGATCTTGTCGGTGGAGATCCCGGTCACGACCGTCTCCTCGGCGAGCGCGGGCACCGCGAGGCAGAGGAACAGGAGCGCGAGAAGACGCAGCATCACGGGCTGGTGAGCGAGTAGAGATCATCCGGCGTCAGCACCAGATCCAGCGCGAGCTTCAGGCAGACGCCGATGACGAGGAGCGCGAGCAGGATGCGGAGCTGCTCCGCCCGGAGCCGCGCCGCGAGCGCGACGCCGACCTGTGCCCCGATCACGCCGCCGACCAGCAGGATGACCGCGAGGAGCACGTCGACCGAGCCGCTCTGCAGCGAGTGCAGGATCGCGGTGAAGGCGGTGACGAACAGGAACTGGAACACCGACGTCCCGACGACCACCTTGGTCGGCATGCCGATCAGATAAATCATCGCCGGCACCATGATGAAGCCGCCGCCGACCCCCATGATCGCCGCAAGGACACCGACGACCAGCCCGATCACGAAGGGCGGGATTGCGCTCACGTAGAGCTTCGAGGTGTGGAACCGCATCTTCAGCGGCAGGCCGTGCGCCCAGGTGTGGCGCTTGCGCCGGACGAGCGCGGCGTTCGGATCCTTGGCCCGCCGCAGCGTGCGCACGCTTTCGACCAGCATCAGCCCGCCGACGGTGCCAAGCATCAGCACGTAGAGCAGGCTCACCACCAGCTCGAACTGACCCTTGGAGCGCAGGATCTCGAAGGCCCGCACCCCGAGGAAGGATCCCAGAAGACCGCCGACGAGCAGCACGCTCCCCATGCGGAAATCCACCGTCTTGCGGCGCATGTGGGCGAGGAAGGCGGAGAACGACGACCCGGCGATCTGGTTCGCCGCCGAAGCAACGGCGACGGTCGGCGGGATGCCGATGAAGAACAGGAGCGGCGTCAGGATGAAGCCCCCACCGACGCCGAAAAGCCCGGAGAGCAGCCCCACCATCGCACCGATGACCAGAAGCCCCAGCCCATTGACCGAGACTTCCGCGATCGGGAGATAGATCTGCATGATACCGTAGGCGCCGGGGTCGGGGGAGTGGCCCCGAGCCTAGCCGCTGGATCCCCGTGGGGCCAGCACGAAGCCGTCATGTTACGCGAAAGCCCGCTCCTGTGGCCCCAGAGACTCAGGCAGGACCCGATCGGCGGCCTCAGCCGAGCGTTCGGAGGTAGCGCCGCAGCACCCGCTCGAGCTTCGCTGCCCCGAGCGGCGCCATCGCCTTGGTGTGCTCGTGGCTGATCGCCTCGTTGCTCATGCCCGCGGCCATGTTGGTGATGGTCGAGATCGCGGCGACCCGGAGCCCGAGGAAGCGCGCGAGAATCACCTCCGGCACCGTCGACATGCCGACCGCGTCGGCGCCGAGGATCCCGAGCGCCCGGATCTCCGCCGGCGTCTCGAAACTCGGACCGGAGTACCAGGCATAAACCCCCTCGGGCAGCGCCACGCCCTCCTCGGCCGCCGCGGCCGAGAGCGCGGCACGGATGCCGGGATCATAGGCGTCCACCATGTTCACGAACCGCGCGTCGGTCGGCTCACCGAAAAGCGGATTCGTCCCGGCGAAGTTGATGTGATCGGCAATGAGCATCAGCTCGCCCGGCGGCACCTCGGGCCGGAACGAGCCGGCCGCGTTGGTCAGGAGCAGCGTCTCGACCCCGAGGTCACGCAGCGTCTCGAGCGGCGCGCGCATCACGCCCGGATCGCCCTTCTCGTAGTAGTGCGTCCGCCCGCCGAGCACCGCGACCCGCACGCCCTCCAGATCGCCCACCACCAGCCGGGGTCGGTGGCCGGAGACCCCCGCGTGCGGAAAGCCGGGAAGATCGGCGTAGTCGATCGCCACGCCCTGCACCGCGTCGGCGAGATGGCCGAGCCCGGAGCCGAGGATCAGCCCGAGGCGCACGGGCGCGGCGCCAGCGCGCTCTCGAATGGTCTTGATGGCGGTCATGGGGATCAGCGTTCCTTGACGTAGGGCCGGCCGCCGGCCCTGGGCGGGATCGCCTTGCCGACGAAGCCCGCGAGAATGACGACCGTGAGGATGTAGGGCAGCGCCTGCATGAGCTGCACCGGCACGACCCCGACCCCGGGGATGGTGATTGCCTGATAGCGGATGCCGATCGCCTCCAGCGCCCCGAAGAGCAGGCAGGCCCCGAGCGCCGGCCATGGCCGCCACTTGGCGAAGATGAGCGCCGCGAGCGCGATGAAGCCCTTGCCCGCAGTCATCTCGCGGTTAAATCCCGCCGCCATCGCGGTGGAAAGGTAGGCACCGGCAAGGCCGCAGAGCACGCCCGCGATCACCACCGCGCCATAGCGCAGCCGCACGACCGAGACGCCCGCGGTATCGACCGCGGCCGGGTTCTCGCCCACCGCGCGCAGCCTGAGGCCGAAGCGCGTGCGATAGAGCACCCACCAGGTGAGCGGCACCGCCGCCAGCGCGCCATAGACGAGGAGGTTGTGGCCGGAGATGACGTGCCGGTAGAGCGGTCCGAGCAGCGGTACCGACGCGAGCCGATCCACGAAGGGCCAGCTTATCCCGAGGAACCGCTGGCTCGCCTGCAACTGCGGCGTCTGGCCGCCCATGCCGAACCAGTTCTGGCCGATGAGCGCGGTCAGTCCCGAGGCCAGGAAGTTGATCGCCACCCCGGATATCAGCTGGTTGCCCTTCAGCGTGATGGACGCAAGCCCGTGGATCAGCGCGAGGCAGACCGACGCGGCGATGCCGGCAAGCAGCCCGATCCACGCCGAGCCGGTGACGGCGGCGACCGCCCCCGCCGCGAAGGCCGCCGCGAGCATCTTGCCCTCGAGGCCGATGTCGAAGATGCCTGCCCGCTCGGAATAGAGCCCGGCGAGACAGGCAAGCAGCAGGGGCGTCGCGAGGCGAAGGCTGGCGCCGGCAAGCTGAAGGATGGTCTCGAGATCCATCACGCGGCCCTCCGGCGCAGGAACAGCCGCTGCACCGGCAGGCGCACGAGGTTTTCGAGCGCGCCGGTGAAGAGGATGACCAGCGCCTGAATGACGACGATCATGTCGCGGCTGATCGAGGGCATGTCGAAGGCAAGTTCCGCGCCGCCCTGATAGAGCATCCCGAAGAGGATCGCCGCGAGCACGACCCCGACCGGGTGCGAGCGGCCCATCAGCGACACGGCAATGCCGACGAAGCCCGCACCGGCCACGTAGTCGAGCACCAGCCGGTGCTGAAAGCCCATCACCACGTTCAGCCCCATCATCCCGGCCATGGCGCCGGAAAGCAGCATGGCGACCATGGTGATTTTGACCGGGCTGATGCCGGCATAGACCGCCGCGGGCTCGGAATGGCCGAAGGCCCGGATCTCGTAGCCGAGCCGCGTCCGCCAGATCAGCACCCAGGTCAGGAACGCGGCGACGAGCGCGAGGATCCCCGAGAGGTTCAGCGGCGTCTTCGAGACGCTGACGCCGACGCGGCCAAGCATCTCCTGCATGGTGGGCAGGAACGTCCCCGGCGGAAAGCCCGCGGTCTCCGGCGCCATCGAGCCCGGCACCTTCAGCACGTTGACGAGCAGGTAGACGATGAGCGCCGAGGCGATGAAGTTGAACATGATCGTGGTGATGACCACGTGGCTGCCGCGCTTTGCCTGCAGATAGGCCGGGATCGCCGCCCATGCGGCGCCGAAGAGACCCGCCCCGAGAATGGCGACCGGCAGCGCCAGCCACCATGCGGGCCACGGCAGCGCGAGGCAGACGAGCGCCACCCCGAGGCCACCGAGCTGCGCCTGTCCCTCCGCGCCGATGTTGAAGAGCCCGGCGTGATAGGCGATCGCGACCGAGAGCCCGGTGAAGACGAAGGTGGTGGCGTAGTAGAGCGTATAGCCGATGCCGTAGGACGACCCGAGGCTGCCCACGAGCAGCAGCCGCATCGCCTCGATCGGATTCTCGCCGATCACGAGAACCACGAGCCCCGCGACGAAGAACGCGAGCGCAAGGTTCAGGAGCGGAATGAGCGCGAAATCGACCCAGCGGGGAAGCGCGGACTTCATGCCTCTGGTTCCCGCTTCCTCGGTCTCGGCAGGCCGCTATATAGTCCGTCGATGTGCTCAAAAAGGCCAGGCTCAACACTGCGCCACAAAGGGTCGAGATGAAACTTCACCCCTTCCCGCCGTGCAAGTTTGGCAGCGGGTACGAAATCACTGTCACCTGCTATCAGAACGATGGTCCCAACTTGCCGCTTAAGCGTGAGTGAAGCGATATCGAGCCCGATCCGCATATCCACCGCCTTTTGTCGGAACGTCGGCCGAAAATCGGCATCCTCAAGCGAGGGAAACTCTCTCTCGCCCTTCACAAGAGCAGTGAGCACTGAGGGCTTCAGCTCCCAGAGGCTTGCTGGATCGCGCCGGACCTCGCCGAGACGAACCGCCATGTTGGCCGTCTTCCGAAGCATGTCGTGGAGCGCGAGCTGAAAGCGTGCAACGTCGGACTTGGCATAGTCGATCGCCTTTCGGCTGATCGGAAGATGGCCCCGGTCAAGATAGGGCCGCGCATCGTAGTAGAAGGAACGGTAGAGCAGCGAGCGTGCATGCGACCTCCGCTCGATCTTATTGATCCGGTCCAGATGCGCCGTGATCATCCGCTTGATCGTCGTACAGACAGCCACTGGATCGCTCATGTCGATCCCGGGTCGGAGCGCAGGGAGGCGCTTAATGAAATAACCGCCGTCGATAAGGATGGCGACCTGGCTCATTGGGCGACTGGAAGGCAAAAAGCCCCAAGGGGTCGGCGCGTCCCTGGATAACGAGGAGCCACGCGTACTGCCAAGGGGCGGATAGCTCCAAATGTAGCGGCATACGCTACCTCTTTCAATGCGATCATCTCAATTCGATGCGGTTTGCGCATGTTCCACCAGATCAATCCCCGCCATGAGCAGCCCGAGTTCCCGCTCGTCGGTTTCCGCCGCCAGCCGCTCGCCCGAGATCCGGCCGTCGAACATCACGATGATCCGGTCGGCGAGGGCGCGGATTTCGTCGAGCTCCACCGAGACCAGCAGGATCGCCTTGCCCCGGTCGCGCAGCGCCACGATCTGCCGGTGGATGAACTCGATCGCCCCGATGTCGACCCCCCGCGTCGGCTGGCCCACGAGGAGCACGTCGGGATCGCGCTCCATCTCGCGGGCGATGACGATCTTCTGCTGGTTGCCGCCGGAGAAGTTCGCGGTCTTGAGATCACAGGACGCGGGCCGGATATCGAAGCGTTCGATCGCCTCGCGGGCATGGTCGCGGATCGCCGTCCGGTCGAGGGTGAGCGCCGGCCCACGGAACCGCGCCTCGCCCTGATAGCCGAGGCAGGAATTCTCCCACTCGTCAAACGCCATGACGAGCCCCCGCCGATGCCGGTCCTCCGGGATATGCGCGATCCCCGCCTCCCGCCGGTCGCCCGCGTTCGTCGAGCGCGACAGATCGAGCGGCGCGCCCTTCAGCCGGACGCTGCCGCTCGTGGCGGGCCGGACCCCGGCGAGGACCTCCAGAAGCTCCGACTGGCCGTTGCCCGCGACCCCCGCGACACCGAGGATCTCGCCCGCGCGCAGTGTCAGGCCGATGCCGCGCAGCCGCTCCACGCCCTGCTCGTCCACGAGGCGCAGCCCCTCCACGTCGAGCATCGCCGGCCCCGGCACGGCCGGCGCCTTCTCGACCCTGAGCAGCACGCGGCGCCCGACCATCAGCTCCGCGATCTCGGCGGGCGAGGTCTCCGACGTGGTCAGCGTCTTCACCATCTCGCCCCGCCGCATCACGCTCACCGCGTCGGTGACAGCCATGATCTCGCGCAGCTTGTGGGTGATGAGGATGATCGTCTTCCCCTCGGACTTCAGGTGTTCGAGGATGCGGAACAGGTGATCGGCCTCCGCCGGCGTCAGGACCCCGGTCGGCTCGTCGAGGATCAGGATATCGCACTCGCGGTAGAGCGCCTTCAGGATCTCCACCCGCTGCTGCAACCCGACGGAAAGCTCGCCCACAACCGCGTCGGGAGAAACGTCGAGTTCGTACTCGCGCTCGAGCCGCTTCAGTTCCGCCCGCGCCTTGGCGAGCGATGGCCGCAGCAACGCCCCGTCCTCGGCGCCGAGGACGACGTTCTCCAGCACGGTGAACGGCTCCACCAGCATGAAGTGCTGGTGCACCATCCCGATCCCCGCCCGGATCGCCGCGAGGCTGTCGGGGATCCGTGTCGGCTTGCCGTTCACCCGGATCTCGCCGGAATCGGCCTGATAGAAGCCATATAGGATCGACATGAGCGTCGACTTGCCCGCGCCGTTCTCGCCGACGATGCCATGGATCGTGCCGCGATGAACCGCGAGATCGATATCGCGGTTCGCCTGCACCGGACCGAAGCTCTTCGAGATGCCGACGAGCTCGATGGCCAGATCGCCCGCGCCGGAGCCCAAGCCGGGAGACTCGCCGGGCATCACCGGATCAGGAAACAGGACACTTTCCGTCCGTGCTGTAGTCGTGCACCGCGATTTCGCCCGAAATGATCTTCGCCTTCGCCGCCTCGGCGGCATCCTTCATCTCCGGGGTGATGAGCTTCTCGTTGAACTCGTCGATCGAGTAGCCGACGCCATCCTGAGCGAGCCCGAGCACCTGGAGGCCCGGGGTGAACTTGCCATCCTTCACGTCCATCATCGCGTTGTAGGTGGCGAGATCGACCCGCTTCAGCATCGAGGTCAGCACGTTGCCCGGATGCAGGTAGTCCTGGTTCGAGTCGACGCCGATCCCGAGCTTGCCCGCGTCGGCCGCCGCCTGCAGCACGCCGATGCCAGTGCCGCCCGCCGCGTGGTAGACCACGTCCGCGCCGCGATCCATCTGGCTCTTCGCCAGCTCGCCGCCCCGGACCGGGTCGTTCCACGCGGCGCCGGTGGTGCCGGTCATGTTCTGGAACACCTCGGCGTCCGGGTTCGTCGCCTTGACGCCCTGCACGTAGCCGCAGGCGAACTTCTGGATCAGCGGGATGTCCATGCCGCCGACAAAGCCGACCTTGCCGGTCTTTGACGCCATCGCCGCGAGAAGGCCGACGAGGTAGCTGCCTTCCTGTTCGCCGAACTTCACCGAGCGGACGTTCGGCTGGTCCACCTGCTCGTCGATGATGACGAAGCTCGTCTCGGGAAACTCCGGCGCCACGGTGCTCATGGCGGTGGCGTAGGAGAAGCCGGTGACGATGATCGGGTTGTAGCCCTTCTCGGCAAAGCGGCGCAGCGCCTGCTCGCGCTGGGCGTCGTTCTGGAGCTCGAACTCCTCGTAGGCGATGCCGGTCTCGCTCTTGAAACGCTCGGCGCCCTCGTACGAGGCCTGATTGAATGACCGGTCGAACTTGCCGCCAAGGTCGTAGATCACCGCCGGGTTGGCGTCGGCGGCATGGGCCGCGGCCCCGGCCATGCATGCGAACGCCAGCGCGGCCAGAGTCTTTCCGAGCATCATGAAATCCACCTCCAAACAAGCCGCGGGGCTGACGTCGCGCCGTGCCCCGCCCCTCGCGCGGTCGCATCGGGGACAAGTAAGGCCATGGGCCCCCGGCCGGTCAATTGAATTTTCGGCCGGTTCAGGTCAGCGGGCGGCGGAGGACGAGTGCATCCACGGGCGGCCCTGACGCGCGGGTATAGTACCGCGGCCTGCGTCCGGTCTCGACAAACCCGAGCCGCTCATAGAGCGCGCGGGCGGCGAGGTTCGGCACCGCGACTTCCAGGAACATCTCCTCGGCACCGGCCTCGGCCGTCCGGCGGAACAGGCGGTGGAGGAGGCGGGTGGCGAGCCCGCGACGCCTTGCCAGCGGGCTGACCGCAAGGGTCAGCAGCTCCGTCTCCGGGCCGGCGATCCGGGCGAGCGCAAAGCCGTCCGCGTCCGAGACAAGCACGATCCCCGGCGCGGCGAGGAGGCTCGCGAACTCTGCGGAGGACCACGGCCGGGGCGTGTCGGTGAAGGCGGTCGCGTGCAGCGCCGCGAGCGCCTCAGGCCTCATCGAGCAGTGGCACCGTCTCGGAGGACGGCGTCGCGTCAGCCGGGCGCAGGTAGAGCGGGCTCGGCGGTTGCGCGGCGTCGAGGCGGCGGAGCGCGATGCGGGCGACGACGGCGAGATCCGCCCGCTCGCCGCTGGCGGGAGCGTCTTCGGCCGGCCCGGCCTCCGGCTCCGCCACGGGCGCGCCGTCGCGAAACCGCTGGCGGAGGGTGCCGCGCTTGTCGTGGAGGGTAACGGTCAGATCGCCGTCGCTGCCGTCGGCGAGCGCCTCGAAGACGGTTACGCCGACGGCTGGGACACCGAGTCCGAGGGAAAGGCCACGCGCGGCCGCGACCGCAAGGCGCAGGCCGGTGAAGTTGCCCGGGCCGGTGACGACCGCGAGCCCGTCGAGATCACCCCAGGCGTGGCCGGTTTCCGCCAGCAGTTCCTCAAGGAGCGGGATCAGCCGTTCCGCCTGACCGCGGGCCATGGCCTCGTCGCGCTGGCCGAGGATGCGACCGCCCGAGACGACCGCGGCCGCGCAGTGCGCGGCCGAGGTATCGAAGGCAAGGATGAGGGGCCGCGTTGCGGCCGGGCGGTCAGACACCAACCGGCCGGACCTCCTGCACCTCGGGGATGTAGTGCCGGAGCAGGTTCTCGATGCCCATCTTCAGGGTCATGGTCGAGGACGGGCAGCCGGCGCAGGCGCCCTGCATGTGCAGATAGACGATGCCGCGATCGAAGCCGTGGAAGGTGATGTCGCCACCGTCCTGCGCCACCGCCGGGCGGACGCGGGTGTCGAGCAGTTCCTTGATCTGGGAGACGATCGCCTCGTCTTCGCCGGCATCGCCCGAAGCATGCTCGACGGCGCCCGCGGCACCTTCGATCGCCGGCTGGCCGGACTGGAAATGCTCCATGATCGCCCCGAGGATACCGGGCTTGATATGGTTCCAGTCCTCGCCCTCGATCTTGGTCACCGTGACGAAGTCAGGACCGAGGAACACGCCCGCGACACCACCGGCACCGAAGATCCGGTGCGCGAGGGGTGAGGCCTGTGCCGCGGCATCGTTGGGAAAGTCAGCGGTGCCTGTCTCAAGGACCTTCTGACCGGGCAGAAACTTCAGCGTCGCCGGGTTCGGCGTGGATTCAGTCTGGATAAACATGGGAGGAGCCTCCGTCGTTACCGAGGAAATGCGCCTCGGCGGTCCCCGAGTCAAGTGATCTGGAATTCTTCTAAGAAGAAGGCTGGCGGAGACGCGCGGCCGACGAGCACTCGCCGTGCGCCATGCGATATGAGTTGCATGGGTGCCGCCCAGCCCACCCCGGTGCAACCGGACGTGCGGGGCCGGCGGCAGCAGCGCTCCCGCGCCCCGTAAAAGTAGTGGACATAATCCACCAACGTTGGAAAGCTCGGCCTGCCTGAACGGAGGGACAGCCTTTGGAAACGGAGAACCTCAACGCGCCCGCACCCGGAGAGGCGGTTGTCGCGACGCCGGAGTCGATCGATCTCGACGTGCTCGACAATACCCTCAGTTTCTACCTTCGCGCGCTCAACATGGCGGTCAGCCGCGACTGGGACGTCAGGATCAAGGATCTCCACCCCATCCGCGGCATCGGCAAGGTGACAGCGCTGCTGCTCGTCGGCCGGCACCCCGGCATTCGCCCGTCGGTCGTGGCACAGGTGCTGATGAAGGACCGCTCGGAAGTCGGCCGCGTCCTCGACGGCCTCGAGACGAGCGGCCTGCTGGCCCGGCGCATCAGCGCGACCGACTCGCGCGCCCGGGCGCTGTTCCTGACCCCGCAGGGCGAGGAGATGGCGGACGAGGTCCGGCGGCGCGTCCGGGAGTCGCGCCGCTTCTTCGGCGACCTGACCGAGGCGGAGTATGTTGCGGCAATCACACCCCTGCGGTCACTCTATTGGCGGCTCGTGACGAAACCGCGCGCGGCCGGGTCGGAGGTGCACTGATGGAGGAACGGGTCGCCCTCATCTCCGGCGCCAGCCGCGGCATCGGCCGCGCCATCACCGACCACCTCCTGTCCCGCGGCTGGCGCCTGTCGGTCGGGCTCCGCGGTCCGGTCGAAGGGCTCGCCGATGGTGAACGGGTGCAGACCTGGACTTACGACGCGCGCGAGGGTGGCGAAGGGTCGTGGGTGGAGGCAGCGCTGGAGCGCTTCGGCCGGATCGACGCGATCGTCGCCAACGCCGGCATCATGGTGCCGAAAACCGTGATCGAGGGCAGCGACGAAGAGCTCGACGCCATGTGGGAGGTGAACGTCAAGGCGCCGCGCCGGCTGGCGCAGGCGGCCTTCCCGGCGCTCGCCGCTTCCGGGCGCGGCCGGATCATCATCCTCGCCTCGCTGTCGGGCAAGCGGGTGAAGACCCCCGGCTCCGGCCTCTATGCCGTCACCAAGCACGCGGCGGTGGCGCTCGCCCATGCGCTGCGACAGACCGGCTTCGATCAGGGGATCCGGGCGACCGCGATCTGTCCGGGGTTCGTCGCGACCGACATGGCGCGCGGGCTGACCAATCGGGATCCGGCCGAGATCACCGACCCGGCCGATGTGGCCCGCCTCGTCGAGGTGGCGATCGACCTTCCCAACACCGCGAGCGTCGCCGAGCTCGCGATCAACTGGCAGGCGGAGGAGCTATACTGACATGCCCGGTCCACGCGTCGACCCGTTCCATGGCGACCCCGATCTTCCCGCGAAGGTGGACGTCGTCGTCATCGGCGGCGGCATCATCGGCACCTCGACCGCGCTCGAGCTGGCCGAGCGGGGCGTGAAGGTCGCGCTCTGCGAAAAGGGCGGCATCGGCCACGAGCAGTCGAGCCGCAACTGGGGCTGGGTGCGCATCTCCCGCCGGGACCCGCGCGAGGTGCCGCTGATGGCGGAATCCCTGCGCATCTGGAAGGGGCTCGACGAACGGCTCGGCCGGGCGACCGGCTACACCCGGGCGGGGATCATCTTCACCTGCAAGGATGACACCGAATACGATCAGCACGAGCGTTGGGGTCACAACCTCGACGGCTACCAGATCGAGCACAGGATGCTGTCCGCGAAAGAGTTTCAGGACCTCGTCCCCGGCTCGAACCTGAAGATCAAGGGCGCGCTCTACACGCCCGTCGATGGCCGCGCCGAGCCGCAGAAGGCGGCACCCGCGATCGCCGAACGCGCCCGCGAGCTCGGAGCGCACATCTTCACCGAATGTGCCGTGCGCGGCATCGAGACCAGCGCGGGCGCGATCAGCGGCGTCGTCACCGAGCGGGGAACGATCGCCTGCTCGTCGGTGGTGCTTGCCGGCGGCGCCTGGTCGAGCCTCTTTTCCGGCCGCTTCGGCATCGACTTCCCGCAGCTCAAGGTGCTGAACACCGTGATGCGCACCGAGCCGCTGGAGGGTGGCCCGGAGCAGGCGATCTGGGCCGACGAGGTCGCGATCCGCAAGCGGCGCGACGGCGGCTACACCATCGCCTCCGGCCACGAGAACGTGGTCGACATCGTGCCGGCATCGTTCCGCTATGGCAGAGCGTTCCTGCCGGCGCTGAAGTCGGAGTGGCGCTCGCTGTCGTTCCGAATGGGCGCCCGCTTCCTCGACGAGATGAGGATCCCGCGACAGTGGGCGTTGGATGAGGCCTCGCCCTTCGAATACGCCCGCGTCCTAGACCCGAAGCCGTCGCAGGCGGTGCGCGCCAAGGTGCTGAAGGCGGTGCGCGAGACCTACCCGGTGTTCGCGAACGCGCGGATCGCGCAGTCCTGGGCGGGGTACATCGACGTGACGCCGGATGCGGTACCGGTGATCTCGCCCGTCGAACGCATCCCGGGCTTCTTCATCGCCACCGGCTTCTCGGGGCACGGCTTCGGCATCGGTCCGGCGGCGGGCAAGCTCACCGCCGATCTGGTGACGGGTGCGACGCCCCTCGTCGACCCGGCCGCCTTCCGGCTGGGGCGGTTCAGCGACGGATCGAAGATCGAGATCATCAGCGGCTTCTGACCAGAACGACAAACCGAAAAACAACAGGGAGAAGAATTGATGTCGGACGTTCCAGCCTCCTTCCGCCCAACCCGGCGTCAGACCCTCGGCCTCTTTGGCCTGGGCGCGGCCGGGCTCGTCATCCCGCAGGCCTTCGGCGGCGTCGCCTTTGCGCAGGACGCCGCGCCCAAGGGCCAGATCGTCCTCGGCTTCTCGCAGGAGCCCACGGTCTTCAACCCGCACCTGCTGCACATCGAGGTGGACGAAGGCGTCTACTTCGCGATCTTCGATCCGCTGTTCGGGGTGGATGCCGAGGGCAAGTTCTATCCGCTGCTCGCGGCCGAGGTGCCGACGGTGGAGAACGGCGGCATCTCGGCCGACGGTCTCACGTGGAAGGTGAAGCTCCGCGACGACGTGAAGTGGCACGACGGCACGCCCTTCACCGCCGAGGACGTGAAATTTACCCTCGAACTGCTGGTGAACCCCGACTTCCGCAGCTGGCGCCGCGCCGGGCACGAACTGGTGCAGGAGCTGACCGTGGTCTCGCCGACCGAAATCAGCTGGAAGATGTCCGCGCCCTACGCGCCCTACGCCTCGATCCTCGCCTCGACCTTCATCGTGCCGAAGCACGCCTTCGACGGGCAGGCCGACCTCAACGCCACGCCGTTCAACAACGCACCGATCGGCACCGGGCCGTTCAAGTGGGTGAAGCGGGTCGCCGGCGACTACATCGAGATGGAGGCGAACACCGACTATGTGGGCGACGGGCCGTATGTCGAGAAGCTGATCATCAAGTACATCCCCGACATGACGGTGCTCTACACCCAGTTCAAGACCGGCGATATCGACGTGATCGGCCTGCAGTGGATCACCGCCGACCACTACGACGAGGCCAAGGCGCTGCCCGACCGGGTGGTGATCAAGGCGCCGAACCCGACGGTGGAGTCGATCGGGCTCAACCTCGGCAAGCCGGTGTTCCAGGACAAGGCGGTGCGTCAGGCACTCTACGCCGCGCTCGACAAGACGACGCTGATCGACGCGCTCTACTACGGGCTGCCGCTGCCCACCGAGAGCTACATGCCGCAGCAGTCGTTCTACTATAACCCCGACCTGCCGAAGCACGAGTTCTCCACCGAGAAGGCGAACGCCATTCTCGACGAAGCCGGCTGGGTCAAGGGCGGGGACGGCATCCGCGAGAAGGACGGCGTGCGCCTCGCCTTCACCAACTCGACGACCGCCGGCAACCACCTGCGCGAGCAGGCGCAGCAGTTCATCCAGCAGACCTTCGCCGAGATCGGCGCGGAGATGACCATCCACAACCTGCCGCCGGCGGTGATGTGGGGCGACTACTGGATGCTGTCGCAATACGACAGCACGATCGTCGGCATCGCGTTCCTGACCGGACCGGACCCGGACACCGCCGATTACTTCAGCTCGAAGTCGATCTCGGCCAAGGGCGGCGCCGGGCAGAACACCTTCCAGTGGGAGAACGAGGACGTCGACCGCCTGCTCGCGGAAGGCGCGAAGATTTTCGTGCCCGAGGAGCGCAAGGTGCCATACCTGGAGTTGCAGGAGCTCGCCCGCGAGGAACTGCCGTTCCTGCCGATGTTCCAGTACACTGTGCTTCCCGGCACCAAGACCGGCATCGAAGGCCTCGTGCCGAACGTCAACGTCCGCGTCGACAGCTGGAATGTCGGCAGCTGGCGCTGGGTCTGAGCCAACGCGGGCCGGGCGGTGAGCGCCCGGCCTTCCCCGTCCCTTCTGCCCGGGAGTCGCGAAGATGCTCCGCTTCCTCCTCGGCCGTCTCGGCCAGAGCCTCATCCTGCTCTTCATCGTCTCGCTCATCGGCTTCTCGGTGCTGCTGCTCGCTCCCGGCGGGCCGATGTCGCAGTTCGCGCTGACGCCCGGCATCAGCAAGGCAGAGCTCGACAAGATCGCCGCCCAGATGGGCCTCGACCGGCCGATCCTCGTGCAATACGCCGACTGGCTCTGGGGACTGGTGCGCGGCGACTGGGGGAACTCGTTCCGTGACGGCCGTCCGGTGCTGGAGATCATCGGCGGCCATCTCTTCGCGACGCTGCTGCTCATGGGCAGCTCCACGGTCATCGCGGTGGGGCTCGGCACGTGGATCGGCATCAAGGGTGCGGTGAAACGTTACTCGATGTTCGACTATGCCGCGACGGTCGGGGCGATGATCGCGCTCTCGATCCCGACGTTCTGGTTCGGGCTCGTCTCGATCTACATCTTTTCGCTGCGCCTCGGCTGGCTGCCCGCAGGCAACATGTTCACCATCGGCGACCAGACGGTGCTCGACTACCTGCACCACCTGATCATGCCGTCGATGGTGCTCGCGCTCGTCAACGTGGCGATCTGGAGCCGCTACATGCGGACCGCGACGCTCGAGGTCATCAACCAGGACTTCGTCAAGACCGCCCGCGCCAAGGGGCTCTCGCCGCGCCGGGTTCTGATGAAGCATGTGGTCGGCAACGCGCTCATCCCGATGATCACCCTCGCGGGCCTGCAACTCCCGACGCTGCTCGGCGGCGCGCTCGTCACCGAGACGGTGTTCACCTGGCCCGGGATGGGGCGTCTGTTCCTCGACAGCCTCGGGTACTCCGACTACCCGGTCATCATGGGCTTGCTCATGTTCTCGGCGATCCTCGTGATCATCGGCAACCTCGCGGCGGATCTCATCACCGCCTTTGTCGATCCCCGGATCCGGCTGGCCTGAGGGAGACGACCATGACCGAGCTGCCCCTTCCCACCTATGGCACCGCGCCGCCCCGCAACCGGACGCTGCGCCGCTTCCTGCGCCACCGCCTCGCCGTCGTCGGGCTCGCGATCATCGTGATCCTGACCGTTGCCTGCATCGTCGGCCCGTGGCTCCTGCCCTACGATCAGCTCTACATCGACCTGCGAGCCCGCTTCGCGCCGCCGATGACCGGGGCGCACATCTTCGGCACCGACCCGCTCGGCCGTGACATTGCCGCGCGGCTCTTCATGGCCGGCCGGGTCTCGCTTCTCGTCGGCTTCATGGCGATGGTGATCTCGACGATCGTCGGCACCTTCGTCGGCGTGGTCGCGGGCTACCACGGCGGCCGGCTCGGGGCGGTGCTCATGCGCATCGTCGATGGCTTTCTCTCGTTCCCGGCGATCTTCCTGCTCCTGACGCTCGCGGCCTTCGTGAAGCCGAGCCCGTTCATGATCACCGTCATAATCGCGGTGACGAGCTGGATGCAGGTGGCGCGCGTGGTCGAGGCCGAGGTCAGGTCCTTGCGCGAGCGCGACTTCATCCTCGCCGCCCGGATGCTCGGCCTCTCGTCGAGCCACATCATGTTCCGCGAGCTGCTGCCCAACGTCGCCGGCCCGATCATCGTGTCGGCGACGCTGACGATCGCCAACGCGATCCTGCTCGAAGCCTACATCTCGTTCCTCGGCTACGGCATCCAGCCGCCGCTGCCGTCGTGGGGCAACATGCTGAACGGCGCGCAGCAGTACCTCGCGACCGCGCCGTGGCTCGCCATCGTGCCCGGCGTCGCGATCACCCTCGCCGTCACCGGCTTCAACTTCGTCGGCGACGGCCTGCGCGACGCCCTCGATGCCCGCAGCGACCTGAGTTGAACCGCCCCATGCAGAGCTTTCCCACCACCCGCTTCTCCCCGTTCGAGACCACGCTCTGGTATGCCACCGCCGACGCGGCACCCGAGTACGCCGAACTCGACCAGACGATAGCCGCCGATGTCTGCGTGGTCGGCGCGGGTTACAGCGGCATGACGACGTCGCTGGAACTCGCGAAGCAGGGCGTCGCCGTGGCGCTCGTCGAGGCCGAGGAGCCGGGCTTCGGCGGCTCGGGCCGAAACGCCGGGCACTGCACGCCGACGTTCACCCACTACACCCTGCCTGACCTGCGGAAGGTGCTGGGCGAGCCCTGGGCCGAGCGGCTGATCGCGCGCCAGACGCGGGCGAACGACCGGGTCTCGGGGATGATCCGCGACTACCAGATCAATTGCGAGTGGCAGCAGAACGGCTACTTCATGGGCGCGCTCACCCCCGCGCACATCCGCGACATCGAGGCCAAGGTCGAGACCTACAACGCCGTCGGCGCCCGCACCCGCTTCGTGCCGCGGGAAGAGACCGAGGCGCTGACCGGCTCGCCGAGGTTTCTCGGCGGCTGGCTGCACGAGGAAGCCGGGCACCTGAACCCGCTTGGCTACTCGCGCGGCCTCGCCCGCGCGGTGATGCAGGAAGGCGTGCGGCTTTACGCCCGCTCGCCCGTCACCGGCTGCCGGCGCGACGGCACGCGCTGGCGTGTCGAGACGAAGACCGGCGCCGTGCTCGCGGACAAGGTCATCTTCACCACCGGCGCCTACACCGTCGGCGGCTGGCCGAAGCTCGACGAGACGTTCAGGATCATGCGGGTCTTCGTCTGCGCCACCCAGCCGCTCGACCCGGAGACGCGGCGCAGCGTCGTGCCGCGCAACACGACGATGCACGACGGCCGCGGCGACATCTACGTCTACAAGTACAACCGCGAGGGCCGCATCGTCGCGTCGATGTTCCCCATGGGCCGGCGCGGCGTCGATGTCGGATGGACGCACAAGGTGATGACCGACCGCCTGAAGTGGCTGCACCCGCAGATTCGCGAGGACATCCGCTGGGAATACCTCTGGTGGGGCGAACTCGACATGCAGCAGAAGACCGTCCCCCGGCTCTACGGCCTCGCGCCCGGCGTCGCGGCAATGACCGGCCTTTCGGGCCGGGGCGTGCCGACCGGCTCGATGCTCGGCGGGATCCTGAGCGAATGGGCGATGGGTCTCCCCGAGAAGGACCTGTCGCTTCGGGTCGAGCCGCTGAAGGCCGCGCCGTTCTACATGAGCTACGGACCACAGCTCTCGCTGCGCTACTTCCGAGCCCGGGACTGGCTCTCCGCCAAGACCAGCGGCACGCCGCTGCCACCCCACGCCTGAGAGGGAGACGCCCATGGAGGATCCCGTTCTCGTCGTCGAGAACCTGACGATCGCCCTCCCGAAGGAGATGGACCGCGCCCACGCGGTCGAGAACGTCTCCTTCGAGCTTCGCGGCGGCCGGGTGCTCTGCATCGTCGGTGAGTCAGGCTCGGGCAAGTCGGTGACCGCGAACGCGATCATGGGCCTTCTGCCCTCGACCCTGACCATCGCGTCGGGCTCGATCCGCCTGCGCGGCCGCGAACTCCTCAGCCTCTCGGGACAGGACCGGCGCGGGATCTACGGGCGCATCGTCTCGATCATCTTTCAGGACCCGCTCTCGGCGCTCAACCCGCTGATGACCGTCGGCGACCAGATCATCGAGGTGATGGACGCCCATCCCGAAGCCGCGCCACAGGATCGGCGCGGGCGCGTCATCGAGCTTCTGACCGAGGTCGGGCTGCCCGATCCGAAGCTGATGGCCGAGCAGTATCCGTTCCGGCTCTCGGGCGGGCAGCGGCAGCGGGTGATGATCGCCATGGCGCTGGCCCTCGATCCCGACGTGCTGATTGCCGATGAACCGACCACCGCGCTCGACGTGACCACTCAGGCGCAGATCCTCGAGCTCATCCACCGCCTGCAACGGCGCAAGCGCATGGCGGTGATGTTCATCACCCACGACTTCGGCGTCGTCGCCGACATCGCCGACCATGTCATCGTGATGGAAAAGGGCCACCTCGTCGAGCAGGGCCCGGCATCCGAGGTGCTGGTACGGCCGCGCGCGCCCTACACCGTCCGGTTGCTCGCGGCCGTCCCGAAGATGCACGACGGCACTGGCCGGGTCGGCGATCCCGACGCGCCGGTCGTTCTCTCGATCGAGAACCTGACCAAGACCTATCACGCATCAGGGAGCCTGTTCGGCAAGATTCGCGAGGTCCGGGCCGTCGACGACGTCAGTTTCACCGTGCGCAAGGGCGAGACGGTCGGGGTGGTCGGAGAGTCGGGCTCGGGCAAGTCGACGCTCGGGCGGCTGGTGATGAAGCTCATCGACAGCGACTCGGGCAGGATCGTCTTCGACGGCGAGGACGTGGCGCCAATGCCCGAGGCGCAGTTCCGCTCGCGCAGACCCCACATCCAGATGGTGTTTCAGGATCCGTTCGCCTCGCTCAACCCACGCCATACGATCGGCCGGATCCTCACCGTCGGCCCCGTCGGGCGCGGCACGCCGATCGGCGAGGCGCGACAGCGGGCCATGCACCTGCTCGATCGCGTGGGCCTCCAGCCGAGCGCGTATGAGCGCTATCCGCACGAATTCTCCGGTGGCCAGCGGCAGCGGGTCGGCATCGCCCGCGCGCTGATGTTCGATCCCCACCTGCTCATCGCCGACGAGGCGGTCTCCGCGCTCGACGTCTCGATCCAGGCGCAGATCCTCGAGCTTCTCGACGAGATCCAGCGCGAGACGCGCATCGCGATGGTCTTCATCACCCACGATCTGCGCGTGGCAAGCCAGATCTGCGACCAGGTGGCGGTGATGCAATCCGGGCGCCTGGTGGAATTCGGCAGCACCGCCGATGTGCTCGGCAACCCGGGGACACCCTACACGCGCAGCCTCGTCGCTGCCGTTCCTGGGGCGGGGCGGGCGAGCAACTGAGGCCGCCGCGGGCCGCCTTTGCGGCCATTCGGAGCGCGCGTAACGCGCGCATTGTCTCTTTTCTGGTTTTCCGGCTGTTGCCGGAAAACGACTGCTCTCCAGGTTTCAAGGCCGTATGAAGCCCGGGGCGCGCGGCGCCCGGCAGGCAGCGCCGGCACTCGCGGCTGACCGTCAGGGGCCGAGGATCGCGCCGATTGCGAAAAGAGCGCCGCCGATCAGGGCGCCGAGCACCGCGCCGTTGATGCGGATGAACTGCAGGTCCGGGCCGAGTTCCGTCTCGAAGCGGGCGATGAGTTCGTCGGGTTTCCAGCCTGCGATCACCTCGGCGACATAGCCGCCGAGTTGCGGGCGGAAGACGCCGACAACGTGGCCGGCGAGACCGGCGAGGCGCTCGTCGAGGCGTTCGGACGCGGCGCGATCCTCGGAGATGCTCCGCGCGAGGCCGCCGAGGAAGACCGCCACCGGCTGGGACACCGCCGCGGGGTCCTCGGCGATGCGCTCGGACAGGCGTGTCCGGGCGGTGGTGGCGATGCGGCCCAGAAGCTCGTCGAGCGCGCCGCTCGCCGCCACGTGCGCTCTCGCGTCACCAACGGCCCGGGCGAGCGTACCCTCGGTGAGCAGCCGGTCGACCACGTCGTCGAACGCCACCTCGAAGCGCTTGCGCAAATCCGACTGGCCGGACGCCAGTTCGTCGAGAAGCGAGAGCACCCCCTCGACCGCCATCGCTGCCACCCGCCGGTCGACGCTCGAGTGGATCCACCAGCGGCTGCGGTCGCGGACCAGCGACACCGCGGTGTCGCGCCCGTCCTCGACGCTGCGCCGGAGCAGCGTGATCACTTCGTCGACGAGCGGGCTGCGCACGCCGTCCTTGACCAGCGTGGCAATGCCCGCCGCGAGTGCGGCGTCGGCCTCGGGGCTTGCGCCTGCCACCTGTCCGCGGACCCAGGCCCGGATCTGCGCCAGCGCCCGGGGAGAGGGCTCAGTCGCGAGCACGCTGCCGGCGAGCGCCACAAGCTGGCCGGCGACGAGGCTGGCGTTGGCAGGCTCGGCCATCCAGGCCGAGAGCCGCCGCGCCGGCTCGGCGCTGCGCACCCGCGCCGCGAGCGCTTCGGGCTCGAGAAAATGCGTCTCGAAGAAGCGGCCGACGTTTCGGGCCGCCCGTGCCTGATTGCGTTGCAGGAGCGCGGTGTGGGGGATCGGCAGCCCGAGCGGCCGGCGGAACAGCGCCTCGACGGCAAACCAGTCGGCGAGGCCGCCGACCATGCCGGCCTCGGCCATCGACCGGACGAGCCGGACCCATGCCGCGTCACCACCCCAGAGGTGGGTGGCGACGAAGATCGCGGCGAGAAGGATGAGGATGCCGGTCGCCCAGGCCCGCACGCGGGCGAGCGACCGGGCGGGGCTCGTGTCGGTCAAATCACCCGCACGTCGAGTGGCGGCAGGCCGGCGATCCGCGCCTCCATCCGGTCGCCACGCACGACCGGGCCGACGCCGGACGGCGTGCCGGAAAGGATGACGTCACCGGGCGCCAGCGTGAACCATGTGGAGAGGCAGGCGATCATCTCGGGCACCTTCCAGATCATCTGGTCGAGGTCGCCGGACTGGCGGATTTCGCCGTTCACCGCGACGCTGATCGCGCCCTTCGACGGATCGCCGAACTCGGACGCCGGCACCAGCGGACCGATGGGCGCCGAGCGCTCGAAGGCTTTCGAGGTGTCCCACGGCCGCTTCAGCCGCTTGGCCTCGTCCTGCACGTCGCGCCGGGTCATGTCGAGCGCGACCGCGTAGCCCCAGACGAGCCCCATGGCGTCGCCGAGCGGCACGTCGCTGCCACCGCGGCCCAGCGCCACTGCAAGCTCGACCTCGTGGTGGACGTCCGCGGTCTGGCCCGGATAGGGGAACTCGCCCGAAGGATCGAGGTTGTCCGGGTTCTTCTGGAAGAAGAACGGCGGCTCCCGGCTCGGGTCATGACCCATCTCCACCGCATGGGCGGCGTAATTGCGGCCAATGCAGTAGACGCGGCGGACCGGAAAGCGAGCGGTGCTACCGAGGACCGGCAGCGTCGCGATCGCGGGCGGGGTGATCACGTGGTCGGTCATAGGCGCGTGGTCACTGCTTTGCAGGGCCGCCGGCCGAGACGCCGACCTGGGCCGGGCGCAGCAGGCGATCGGCGATGGTGAAGCCCGGGCTCATCACCTGAATGACATCACCGGCCTTCGTTCCGGGAACCGGTGCCTCGAACATCGCCTGATGAAACTTGGGGTCGAAGCGATCGCCGGGCTTCGGGTCGATCTTCTCGATCTTGTTGCGCTCGAAGGCGTTCAGGAGCTCGCGCCGCGTGAGCTCGATCCCCTCCACGAGGCCGGGCGCCGTGTCACGCACCGCGTCGGTCACGTTGTCGAGCGCCCGGTCGAGGTTGTCGTGCAGCGAAAGCATGTCGCGGGCGAAGCGGGTCGCACCGTAGAGCTCGGCATCGCGGCGGTCGCGCTCGGCGCGTTTGCGCAGGTTCTCGGTATCGGCGAGCGCGCGCAGCAGGCGATCCTTCAGGTCGGCCACCTCGGAGCGGAGCGCAGTCGATTCTTCGGCCGCGACTGCCTCGTCGGTGATCTCCTCGTCGGCCACCTCGGCCTCGGGGTCATCGAGGAACGGGTCGCCCTCGATCTCCTCCATCAGGTCGTGCCTGTTCTTGCTCTTCGCCATCGCGTCCTCTCCTAGCCTCGGCCCGACACCAGCCGGCCCACCAGCTGGGCGGTGTAATCCACGATCGGAACGATTCGGCCGTAGTTCAGCCGGGTTGGCCCGATCACCCCCACCGCTCCGATAATCTTGCGGTCGGCATTCATATAGGGAGACACGACGAGAGAGGAACCCGAAAGTGAGAAAAGCTTGTTCTCCGATCCGATGAAGACGCGCACCCCGGCCCCCTCCTGCGTGAGGTCGAGCAACTGGGCGAGATCGCGTTTTCGCTCCAGGTCGTCGAAGAGTTCGCGGATGCGCTCGAGCTGGCTGGCATCGGCATTCCCCTCCAGCAGGTTCGAGCGGCCGTGGACGATCAGGCGGTCGCGCCCGCCATCGGAATCGCTCTCCCAGAGCGCCGCGCCGGTCTCGACCAGCGTCCGTGACAGCTCGTCGAGCTCGGCCCGCCGCCGGGTGATCTCGGCATCGACCACGCCCCGCATCTCGCCGAGAGTCCGGCCCTGCAGGATGGCGTTCAGGAAGTTCGCCGCCTGACGCATCGCCGAGGGCGTCAGGCCGAGCGGCGGCGTGAAGAGGCGGTTTTCCACCTGTCCGTCCGCCGTCACCAGCACCACGAGCGCACGATCCGGCCCGAGCGAGACGAACTCGATGTGGCGGATCGGCGCTTCGGTCTTGGGCGTCAGCACCAGGCTCGCGCCGTGAGTGAGCCCCGAGAGCATGTCCGCCGCCCGGTCGAGGATCGCCGGCACGTCGCCGTCATTCTTCGACAGCGACCGTTCGATCTCCGCCCGCTCCGTGCCCGAGACGTCTCCCACCTCGAGAATCCCGTCGACGAAAAGCCGCAATCCGAGCTGCGTTGGCAATCGCCCCGCCGAGATGTGCGGGCTGTCGAGCAGTCCCAGATGCTCAAGGTCCTGCATGACATTGCGAATCGTCGCCGCCGAGACCGGCTCCGCGAGCCGGCGGGCCAGCGTGCGCGAACCGACCGGTTCGCCGGTATCCAGATAGGTCTCGACCAGACGGCGGAAGACCTCGCGGCTGCGCTCGTTCAGGTCTGCGAGGGATGACTGAGGAGCTGCCAAGGTGCGCCTGCGTTCGGAATGCTGGCCGAAATCCTGAAGCGGCATGTCGGCGCGGTCAATCCGCCGCCCGGCCGAGAGGCGGCGGATATTTGCGACGGCCGATCACTCCCGCGGGAGGCCGCCGCAGACCGGATGAGGCAGACCGGATGAGAGAGAGCCTCAGGGAGGGAGGCCTCAGAGCAGGAAGTCGGCGGCCACCAGTTTTGTCAGGCTCGCCACCTCGATCGAGAAGTCCGCGATGCCGTCGCCATTGACGTCGCCGTGCACCAGACCCTTGTCATAGCGCAGCTCTCCCGCGGCCCCGGAGAAGGCGCGGCTGCCGATCAGGTGGAAGGCCTGGTCGCCTGTCTTGCCCATATCGGCGTCGATCTCGCGCAGGTCGATCAGATCGCCCTCCGCATGGGAGAAGTCGCGGATGGTATCGACCGCGGTTGACCCGACGGTCGCCGTGCCAAAGACGAAGGTATCTGCGCCGTCGCCGCCGACCAGGACGTCCTTGCCCGGACCGCCCCGCAGCACGTCATTGCCGCCCTCGCCCATGAGATGATCGTTGCCACCCGCGCCGATCAGGCTGTCGTCGCCGGCGCCGCCCTGCAGGATGTCCCCCGAGCTCGTGCCCCGGATGAGCCCGGCGCTGTCGGACGGTGCGGACGTATCGGCGCCTGCGCTGCTCGAAGAAGAGGAGGTCGCCGCCGGCTTGAACACAACATCGACCCAGTAGTTCGTCGCCTGGTACGACTGGTTCGGGAACGAGCCGGCGCCGCCGTACTTGTAGACGCCGCTCACCGCCGTCAGCGGGCCATTGGTAAACGCACTGTTAAAGAAGTTGACGCTCGCGGAATACTCGCCCGTCGGGGCGTGGTAGGCCGCCACGTAGGTCTTCCCGCCGGTGACGGTGATGGGTGCGGAGAGTTGCACCTCCTGCCAGCCCGATGCGGTCTCGTTGGTGAAGGTCGCCTTGGCGAGCTGCTTGCCGCCGCTCGCGAACAGGTGCGCGGTGTGTGTGCCGTCGTTCTCCGGCCCCTTGTAGAAGCGGATCGCGGTGATCTGGCCGGTGACCGCGGGCTTGAACCTGATCCCGAGCTCCACCGACGCCGTATCGACGTCGGTCACGATGTCCGGCCTTGCTCCGGCACCCCAGAAGCTGTGGGTGGAACCGGAAGGCGCGGTCGGGGAGACGCTGATTGACGCCTTGCCGGTGTCGCTGAGCCCGGCGGGATCCGTCACCTTGTACGTGAAGCTGGCGGTCCCGCTGAAGCCCGCCGCCGGCGTGAACACCACGTTGCCGTCACCGTTAAGCCTCACGGTCCCGTTCGTCGCACCACCGACGCTGGCAAGCTCCAGCGCATCGCCGTCCTGATCGGTGTCGTTGGCGAGAAGGCTCGCGGCGGTGATGGTGATCGCGGTCCCCGACGCCGTCGAGAAGCCGCTGTCGTCATTGGCGACCGGCGCATGGTTCGTGCCCGCCGGCGGGTTCGTACCGAGCTCATAGGCTCCGAGATCCACCGTCCCGACCACCCGGCTGCCGCCGTCGAGATCAACACCCGCGAGACCGTGGGCGGCGCTGCCGGTGTTGACGGCCGGAGAGCTGCCCGACAGATGGAAGTCGCCGCCCCAGGCGTTCACGAACTTCGGATCGACCCCAAGCAGGTTGCCGTTCGCCGCAGTGGGTCCGGTGTTGCCGCCCTCGTTGTTGATCGACGCCTTGCCCGGGGTGCCGTTGAAGGTGAGGTTGTTGACCCACTTCGTGAACGAGTTGTCGCCATAGTCACCGATCGCGACATTGTTGGAATTCTTCGACGGATCGGCGACCGCGATGTTGTTTACAAAGGTATTGTTGTTCGAATCCTGATTGCTGATTTCACCCCGCCACGTTCCCGAGTTCAGTGGATCCGTGTTATTGTGCCATGAAGTGTTATTCCGCACCGTGACATAGTCACTCCAGGCGATCTGGATCCCTTTTCCGCCATTCGAATAGACAAGATTGCCCTCGACGAGTGCTCCCTTGTTGTAGGAGCTGAAATTGTTGTTCTGCGTGCTCTGGAAATCATCAATGATGATCCCATTGCCATCACTGTGGCCGCCCGACTTCGTCACGTTGTCGTATGAGACATTGTTGACGATGAACGTCCGGATTCCGGAGGACGAATCGTTGGTGATGTTCCGATTCTGGTAGACCGAAATGCCAGAAAACCAACCGTCGCTGGCATTGTTGTAGGTCGTATTTCCTTCCACCCTGATGAAATCAGAGTAATTATACTGGATGCCAGATGCGCCTGCGTCGTGAACCGTGTTGTTCAGCACCTGAGTGTGATGGACGTTGTTTGCCATGATGCCATGGCTCCCCGCACCCCTCACGTCAAAGCCTTCGACCTTCACGTAGTTCGCGGCAATGTTGATCCCGTTGTTGGAGCCAGACGCGACGATCTTGGCGCCGCCCTCTACTTCCGAGCGAATGGTGATGTAGCCACTCGCTGTGCCGCTTTTCTGGATGGTCATTGTCTCGTTGTACGTACCGGACCGTACCACAACCTCATCGCCAGGCTTCAGCGCTGCCGACATCGCCTTGCTGAGTGTCTTCCAGGGCGCACTGGAGCTGCCAGCCGCGCCGTCGTTACCGCTGGTTGCAACATAGTATGTGGTCATCGCTATTGTCCTATCCCTCAGTTATGCCAAAGTACATCTAGCACCGCGTACACAACCAAGGCGCCGCACTGGCAACACCTTCTTCGCCCCGATGACTTTACGTCATCGGATCATTCCTATGATCACTCGCGCAACGAAACGTCGTGCGCTAACAGCAGTGATTAGATCACTGGCTCGGCAGCCTTAGCTACCCCTGCATCCATCCCAGCCAACGAATTCACCGAAAGCCCCTCTGGATAGAGAAGACTTTCTTAAGAAACCGTAGTCAGCCCAAGATCGACGGGTGGAGACTGGTTTAAATGGGCAGATGCACTGCCTCAAGCACAGCGATGACAACTTCGACACTCCGGCGGATTCATGCCGGCGTCAAGCCATTATTGATCGTATAGGTACAGCCAGGCTCGCAGAGCGAGCGAGGCGTGGTGAGCGATCGGGCCCTTCTTCAGACCGCAACGCCCTGCCGGGAGCGACGCGCGGCTTCGAAGGTCCTCGCTGCCGCCGCGCTGTGGAGCCTGCCTTGCCGCCTGCCGATTGCGGGCGTATCACGCCGCCGCCGCGACAGGAGGGCGAGACCGGTGACGACCGAGCCAGACAACGAGAGCACCGCCCAGCCCGCGATCGTCCTCGTCGGCCCGCAGATGGGCGAGAACATCGGTGCGGCAGCGCGCGCCATGTGGAACTTCGGCCTCGACCGGATGCGCCTCGTCGCGCCCCGCGACGGGTGGCCGAACCCGAGGGCCGTGGCGATGGCGAGCGGCGCCGGGCGGGTTCTCGACAAAGTGAAGGTCGCGGCCACCACGGCCGAGGCCTGCGCCGACCTGACGCGCGTCTATGCCACGACCGCCCGCGACCGGGCGATGACCAAGACCGTGATGAGCCCCGAGGCGGCGATGGCCGAGGCGCGGGCGCTGGCGGCGGCGGGCGAGCGGGTCGGCATCCTGTTCGGGCCGGAGCGGGCCGGGCTCGAGAACGCGGACGTCATCCGGGCGAACGCGGTCATCTCGGTGCCGACCAATCCGGCGTATTCCTCGCTCAACCTCGCCCAGTGCGTGCTCCTCGTCGCCTATGAGTGGCAGCGCGCGGCTGGTGTGACCGCGGTCGAGCACCGGCTGGCGGGTACGCGGCCGGCGGAGGGCGCCGAGGTCGACCGACTGGTCGGGCATCTGGTCGAGCGGCTCGACGAGGTCGGCTTCTTCTATCCCGAGGCGAAGCGGCCGAGCATGATCGCGAACCTCGAAAACCTGCTCCGGCGCTCGCCGCTGACCGATGCCGACGTCCGGACGCTGCATGGCGTCGTCCGGGCGCTGGCCGAGAAGGTCCGGGGCCGGAAGTAATCCCGCTTGCCGCCGCCCACCCGCGGCGCCTAAATCGCGACCGAAACCGGAGGCGCGCATGGCCAAATCCCGCAGCATCTTCGAGGACGTAGGCGCCGGCGGCGCGACGCCGCCGCCCGTGGCGTCAAGGCCGGTCGAGCGGCGGTATCCTCGCCGGGCGATCGCCGTCTGGCTCGCGATCCTCTTTGCGCTCCTCGTCGCGATGATCGCGGTGGGCGGGCTGACGCGGCTGACGGACTCAGGCCTCTCGATCACAGAGTGGAACCCGGTCTCCGGCGCACTGCCGCCCTCGGACGCGGCGGCGTGGCAATCAGAGTTCGACAAGTACCGGGCGAGCCCGCAGTACGCGGAGCTGAACCAGGGCATGACGGTCGACGAGTTCAAGGCGATCTACTGGTGGGAATGGGGGCACCGCCAGCTTGGGCGCGCGATCGGCGCGGTCTGGGCGATCGGGTTCCTCTGGTTCCTCGTCCGCCGGCAGATCCCGCCGGGCTGGACGCCGCGCCTCCTCGGGCTCGGCGTGCTCGGCGGCATTCAGGGAGCAATCGGCTGGTGGATGGTCACGTCCGGGCTCCGGACCGGCATGTGGAGCGTCGCGTCCTACCGGCTCGCGGTGCATCTCGGGCTCGCGTTCCTGATCCTCGGACTCATCGCCTGGTACGTGCTGCGGCTCGGGCGCTCCGAGGCGGAGCTGTTGCAGGCGCGGCGGCTGCGGAACGAGACGCTGATCCGCTGGGGGACGGTGCTGATGGTGCTGGCCTTCGCCCAGATCCTGCTCGGGGCGCTGGTAGCGGGCATCGACGCGGGCCGAAGCTATACCGACTGGCCGCTGATGGGGGGCGAGGTCTTTCCCTCGACGGCGTTCAACCTGATGCCGGTCTGGTCGAACTTCCTCGATAACCCGGGGCTCGTTCAGTTCAACCACCGGGCCGTCGCCTACCTGCTGGCGCTGCTCGGAATCATTGCGTTCATCCGCAGCCGGTCGAGCTCGATGGTGGCGATCCGGGGCGCGTTTGCGGCGATGCTGACGATGCTCATGGTTCAGGTCGGACTCGGAATCGGCACGGTGATGCACGCCTCGCCGCTGTCGCTCTCGATCCTGCACCAGCTCGGTGCGGTGGCACTTTTCACGCTGATCATCCGGGCGCGCTTCGCCGCGCTCTATCCGCAGGCCCAGAAGATCGCCCGGGGGCGGTAGCGGAAACCGGCCCCGCGCAAGGTGCGCGGGGTCATCAAGACATTGATCCTGCCGGGTTCTCCGATCCACGTTAACCGGATCTCAATTCCGGTCGACGGCACCGGTGCGGCGATGCTGCGCCTTGCTCAGAGATCGCCCTCGAGCCCGTCGTCGCCGACCGGCGGCGTTGCGTCGCCGTAGGGTGGCGGCGGTGGAGGGGTGCAGGCCGCGAGCAGGATCACGGCGAGAAAGAGCGCGGCGGCGGTGCGAACCATGACGGCCTCCCGGAATTGGTCGCAAAGGAGGAGCGCGCGTTTGCGCGCTGTCAAGCCGCCTCCCTTGCATCGGCCCGGCAATTGCGACAAAACCCGGGCGATTGGGGCGCGAGGGCGTGCCCCGGAGGGGACTCTCATGGCTGACGGCGGACTGGACAGAGACGCGCAACCCACGGTCGACATCGACGTGCGCGAGACGTTCGGGATCGATGCCGACCTTACGGTCAAGGGCTTCGCCGAGCCGACCGACCGGGTGCCCGACCGCGATTCCACCTACCAGTTCGACAAGGACACGACGCTGGCGATCCTCGCGGGCTTTGCCCACAATCGCCGCGTGATGATCCAAGGGTATCACGGCACGGGCAAGTCCACCCACATCGAACAGGTGGCGAGCCGGCTCAACTGGCCGTGCGTGCGCGTCAATCTCGACAGCCACATCAGCCGCATCGACCTGATCGGCAAGGATGCGATCAAGCTGCGCGACGGCATGCAGGTGACGGAGTTTCAGGAGGGCATCCTGCCCTGGGCGCTCCGGAACCCGGTGGCGATCTGCTTCGACGAGTACGACGCCGGCCGGCCGGACGTCATGTTCGTGATCCAGCGCGTGCTGGAGGTCGACGGCAAGCTGACGCTGCTCGACCAGAACAAGGTGATCCGCCCGCACCCGTATTTCCGGCTGTTCTCGACCGCGAACACCGTGGGCCTCGGCGACACCACCGGCCTCTATCACGGCACCCAGCAGATCAATCAGGGCCAGATGGACCGCTGGTCCATGGTCGTGACGCTGAACTATCTCAGCCACGACAGCGAGCAGAACATCGTGCTCGCCAAGTACCCGTCCTACGACACACCCGAAGGCCGCAAGACCGTGAGCCGGATGGTGACGGTCGCCGACCTGACGCGGGCCGCGTTCATGAACGGCGATCTTTCCACCGTCATGTCGCCGCGCACGGTTCTTGCCTGGGCCGAGAACAGCCGGATCTTCGGCGACGTCGGCTTTGCCTTCCGTCTCACGTTCCTCAACAAGTGCGACGAACTCGAGCGCCAGACCGTGGCCGAGTTCTACCAGCGCTGCTTCGACAAGGAACTCCCCGAAAGCGCGGTCAGCGTCAGCCTCGGCTGACGGACCCGACAATACGGTCAGCGTCAGCCTCGGCTGACGCAACCGTCGAAATCCCTTGAACTTTCTGCCGGCTTCGGCGTTCTTCTCCGGAGGAACGAGGAGAGGAAGCCATGGGACTCTGGGATTTCGTGAAGGGCGCCGGCAAGGCTCTCGGTATCGGAGAGGCTGAAGCCAAGGAGGCGCCGCCGACTTCGGAAGCACTCAAGAAGGAGATCGAGGATCTCGGTCTCAAGGCGGACGGCCTCGACGTCACCGTCGAAGGCGACACCGTGAAGGTCTCCGGCCGCGCCGCGACTCAGGAGGAACGCGAGAAGATCATCCTCGCCACCGGCAACGTCGCCGGCGTCTCCAAGGTCGAGGACGCGATCGAGGCGCCCGACGCGGCGGAGCCGGTCTTTCACACGGTGGTCAAGGGCGACACGCTCTGGAAGATCTCCGAGAAGACCCTCGGCAACGGCGCGCGCTATACCGAGATCTTCGAGGCGAACAAGCCGATGCTGAAGGATCCGGACAAGATCTACCCCGGCCAGGTGCTGCGCATCCCCGCGAAGTGAGAATTTCCGGGAGCCGCGGCGCGGCTCCCGGTTTTCCCGGCTTGCACTCGCGCCCCCGCCGGTGATCTATCGGCCCATGCCGAAACCAAACGACAACCCCGCCGATCCGTTCAAGAAGGCGCTTGCCGAAGCGACCCGCGCCATGGCGGGCGAGCGGGAGCTCAACGTCGCGTTCTCGGTCGATCCGCCGGGCTACTCCGCCGGCAACGTGCGCCTGCCGCAGATCACCCGTCGCATGACGCGCGAGGAGGTGCTGCTCGCCCGCGGCACCGCCGACGCCTTCGCGCTCCGCCTGCGCTTCCACGACGCCGCGACACATCGACGCTATGCACCGCAGGGCGATACCGCGGCGGCGCTTTTCGAGGCGATGGAGACGGCGCGCTGCGAGGCGATGGGTGCGCGCGCCATGCCCGGCACCGCCGGCAACATCGACGCGAAGATCGCCGAGGACGCCCGGCGCATGGGCTATGCCGAGATCACCGACCCGAAGCAGGCGCCGTTGGCGCAGGCGGCGGGCTATCTCGTGCGATCGCTCGCCACTGGCCGAGCGCTGCCGAAGGGTGCGGAAAACGTCATGCAGCTCTGGCGCGGGCATCTGGAGGCGCAGGCCGGCGCGACGCTCGCCGGGCTCGACGCGGTGCTCGATGACCAACAGGCCTTCGCCCGCTTCGCACGGCAGGTGATTGACGACCTCGGCTACGGTGCCGAGCTTGGCGATGATCCTGACCTCGACGATCAGGACGAGGAGGACACCGGCGACGACGACGCCGAGCAGGAGCAGGAATCCGGCGGAGACGCTGAAAGCGACGAGGACGACGAGAGCACGGCGGAAGACGCGCCGTCCGACCAGCAGAGCGAACAGCAGGATCTCGCGGCCGCGCTGGAGCAGTCCGACGACGCCGAGATGGCCGAGGAGATGGACGCCGAGGACAGCGAGGCGCCCGACATGCGCCCGCCGCCGCCGTTTTCCGAGGCCGATCCCGGCTACAAGGTCTACACGAGCCAGTTCGACGAGGAGATCGCCGCGGAGGATCTCGCCGACGCGCAGGAACTCGACCGGCTGCGCGCCTATCTCGACCAGCAACTGGAGCCGCTGAAGGGCGCGGTGTCGCGGCTGGCGAACCGCTTGCAGCGCCGGCTTCAGGCGCAGCAGAGCCGGGCGTGGGATTTCGATCTGGAGGAGGGCACGCTCGACGCCGGGCGCCTCGCCCGCGTGGTCGCGAACCCGATGACGCCGCTGTCGTTCAAGATGGAGCGTGACACCGACTTCCGCGACACGATCGTGACGCTGCTGCTCGACAACTCGGGCTCCATGCGGGGCCGGCCGATTTCGATCGCGGCCATCTCGGCGGATGTGCTGGCGCGCACGCTGGAGCGCTGCCAGGTGAAGGTCGAGATCCTCGGCTTCACCACCCGTGCCTGGAAGGGCGGCCAGAGCCGCGAGACCTGGCTCGGGGCACAGCGGCCGGTGCTGCCCGGGCGGCTCAACGACCTTCGTCACATCGTCTACAAGGCCGCCGACGCGCCGTGGCGCCGGACGCGGCCGAACCTCGGGTTGATGATGAAGGAGGGGCTCCTCAAGGAGAACATCGACGGCGAGGCGCTGGAATGGGCACACCGCCGCCTGATCGGCCGGCCAGAGGCGCGGCGCGTGCTCATGGTGATCTCCGACGGCGCGCCGGTCGACGATTCGACCCTGTCGGTCAATCCGGCGAACTATCTCGAGAAGCACCTGCGGGACGTCATTGCGATGATCGAGCGGCGGCGGCTGGTCGAGCTCATCGCCATCGGCATCGGGCATGACGTGACGCGCTACTACTCGCGCGCGGTGACGATCACCGACGTGGAGCAGCTTGCCGGGGCGATGACGGAACAACTCGCGGCGCTCTTCGACAATGATCCGGTGCGTCAGGGCCGGGGAGCTCGCGGGCGGCGCCGGGCCTGAGCGCGCTCCCGTGATGGAACGCGCGGCAGGATGACGCATTGGCCGCAAGGACAGGAGGACTTCGATGATCTCTGGACTTGGACTTGGCGGCCTTATCGTCCTGGTGCTCGACATCTGGGCGCTGATTTCGGTGGTCGGATCGAACGCGAGCACCGGCTCGAAGCTGATCTGGGTGCTGGTGATCCTGCTGCTGCCGGTCATCGGCTTCATCGCCTGGCTGATCTTCGGCCCGCGCGCCGCGAGGGGCTGAGGCCCGCACACCCGCCCGCAACCCCGGCGGAGTGCTGCGCGTTGCGCTGACGGGCAATGCGCCCATGGCGCCATCCGGCCCATGTCATTTCATCGCACCGATCGTGTCGCCTTCAGCGGCGGCGGCGGGGTGCGGCCGCGCGACGGAGCACCGACATGCGACTTTTCTCCTGCCAGAACTGCGGGCAGCTGCTGCACTTCGAGAACTCGGTCTGCATGCGCTGCGGCAGCTCGCTCGGGCTCATCCCCGAGACGCTGGAGCTGACGGCACTGGCGGCCGAGGACGGCGCCTGGCGGGCGCTGGCGGACAATGGGCTCTGGCGGTACTGCGAGAACGCGACGCTCGGTGCCTGCAACTGGCTGGTGCCGGCGGGCGGGGATGCGGTCTATTGCCCGTCGTGCCGCCTGAACCGCACGATCCCGGACATCTCCGACCCGGTCCGCGCCACGCTCTGGCGGGAGATCGAGGTGGCCAAGCGCCGGCTCGTCTACGCGCTCCGGCGCCTCCGCCTGCCGATCCCGAGCCGGGCGGAGGGCGCGGCGCACGGGCTTGCCTTCGACTTTCTCGCGGACTCCGATCCGAGCGCGCCGGTGCTGACCGGGCACGACGACGGGCTGATCACGCTCAACATCGCCGAGGCGGACCCGGCCGAGCGGGAGAGGCGGCGGGTGGAGCTGGGCGAACCCTATCGGACGCTGCTCGGGCACATGCGCCACGAGATCGGGCATTTCTACTGGAACGAATTGGTGCGTGACGGCGGCAAGCTCGACGCCTGCCGCGCGGTGTTCGGTGACGAGACACTCGACTATCAGCAGGCGTTGCAACGGCACTACCAGACCGGCGCGCCGGAGGGCTGGCAGGAGGGCTACATCAGCGCCTATGCGACGATGCATCCGTGGGAGGATTTCGCCGAGACCTGGACCCACTATTTGCACATCGTCGACACACTCGACACGGCGGAGAGCTTTGGCGTCACGATCGAGCCCGATGTGAGCGACGACCCCGATACCGTGGTGGAGCTGACGTTCGACCCGTATCGCACGCGCAACTTCGACAAGCTGATCGACGCGTGGCTGCCGCTGTCGGTGGCACTCAACAGCCTGAACCGCAGCATGGGGCAACCGGATCTCTATCCGTTCGCGCTGACCCCGCCGGTCATCGAGAAGCTGCGGTTCATCCACCAGCTCGTGCGCGGCGCGAAACGGTCCGGGTGAGGCGTGTTGCCGGTCTGGCCGGATTGACCGCCCGCCCCGGCGGTCGCTAACACGGGTGCCCGACGACAAGACGAAGGACCCCCCATGCTTCAGGATTTTGCCCAGCGCACCACGCCCGGGACCGGGGCCGCGCGGGTCGCGGCGCTTCGCGGCGCCATGGCCGGCGCCGGGGTCGATGCCTTTCTGATCCCGCGCGCCGACGCGCATCAGGGTGAGAACGTCGCCCCGCGCGACGAACGGCTGGCGTGGCTGACCGGTTTCACCGGGTCGGCGGGCTTCGCCATCGTCACCGCCGAGCGGGCCGTGGTGTTCGTTGACGGCCGCTACCGGTTGCAGGTGCAGGGACAGGTCGATCAGGCGGTCTTCGAGATCCGCCGCATCCCCGAAGACACCGCCGCCGACTGGCTGACCGAGGTGCTGCCGCAGGGCGGTCGCGTCGGCTATGATCCGTGGCTGCACACGGCGCGCGAGATCACCGAGCTTCGCGACAAGGTCGGGTCGCGCCAGCTCGGGCTGGTGCCCGGCGCGAACCTCGTCGATGCGGTCTGGGCCGACCAGCCGGCGGCGCCGACGCGCCCCGTCGTGCCGCATCCGGCGGACCTCGCGGGCCGGAGCTCGACCGAGAAGCGCGGCGCCATCGCGCGCGATCTCACCGAGCGAGACATCGCGGCGGCCGTCCTGACGCTGCCTGACTCGATCGCCTGGCTGCTGAACGTCCGGGGCAGCGACATTGCCCGGACTCCCGTGCCGCTCGCGTTTGCCATCCTGCACGCCGATGCAAGGGTCGACCTCTTCACCGCCCCGGAGAAGCTCGACGCCGCCGCGCTCGCCGCCCTCGGGCCGGAGGTGCGCGTAGCGCCGGAGGCGGAGTTTGGCCCGGCGCTCGACGCGCTCCATGGCCGTGTCGCCGTCGATCCGGCGACCGCCCCCGTCTGGGTGTTCGACCGCCTCGACGCCGCCACTGGTTGCGAGGCCGTGCCGGAGCGCGATCCCTGCATCCTGCCCAAGGCACAGAAGACCGGGGCTGAGCTCGCCGGCACCCGGGTGGCTCATCTGCGCGACGGCGTGGCCTTCGCCGAATTCCTCGCCTGGCTCGCCCTTACCGCCCCGGAGGGTGGGCTGACCGAAATCGACGTGGTGCGGCGTCTGGAAGAGACACGCGCCGCGACGGGCGCGCTTCGCGACATCTCGTTCGAGACGATCTGCGGCGCCGGCCCGAACGGCGCAATCGTCCATTACCGTGTCACCGAGGCGACGAACCGGGTGATCTCACCCGGCGAGCTGCTGCTGATCGACTCGGGCGCACAATACCTCGACGGCACCACCGACATCACCCGCACGGTGGCGATCGGCGAGGTGCAAGCCGAGGCGATCCGGCCATTCACGCTGGTCCTGAAGGGCGTGATCGCCATGAGCCGGGCGCGCTGGCCACAGGGCCTCGCCGGGCGCGACATCGACGCCATCGCCCGCGCGCCGCTCTGGCGCGCGGGGCTCGACTATGATCACGGCACCGGTCACGGCGTCGGCGTCTATCTCGGGGTGCATGAAGGTCCGCAGAGCCTGTCGCGGCGCGGCCTGGAGCCGCTGCTGCCGGGGATGATCCTGTCGGTCGAGCCCGGCTACTATCGTGACGGCGCCTTCGGGATCCGTACGGAAAACCTCGTCATCGTCCGCGCGCCCGAGACGCCGGAGGGCGGCGACCGGCCGATGCTCGGCTTCGAGACCCTGACGCTCGCGCCGATCGACCGGAGCCTGATTGACCCGAGCCTGCTCGATACCGACGAGCGGGCGTGGCTCGATGCCTATCATGCCCGCGTGCTCGCGGCGCTCGGGCCGCTGGTCGATACGGAAACGGCGCGCTGGCTCACGGGAGCCTGCGCGCCGCTTTGATGGAGGCGGCCGCCGGTGGGCGGCCGCGATCTCGACGTCAGAGGAAGAAGTCCGACGCCTGCAGGGCGTGGTGGTTCGCGATGTCGATATGGAAATCGGCAACCTTGTCGCCGTTCACATCGCCAGCGACGTGGCCGTCGGAATAGCGGAGCTGGCCCGCCTGACCGCTGAACCCCTTCGAACCGATGTAGGTGAAGGTCTGGTTGCCCGACTGACCGGCGTGGGCATCGATGTTGCCGAGGTCAATCTTGTCGCCCTGGGCGCGGGAGAAGTCGCGGATCTGGTCCTGCCCGGTGCCCTTGCCGGCCTCCGCCACCGTCTTGAAGACGAAACGATCGGCTCCGGTGCCACCGATGAGAATGTCCTTGCCGGTGCCGCCATGCAGGACGTCGTTGCCCGCGCCGCCGTCGAGGGTATCGAGCCCGCCGCCACCGGTGAGCAAGTCGATCCCCCCGAAGCCGTTCAGCTTGTCGTTCCCGGCAAGACCGTTGAACACGTCGTTGCCGGCGGTGCCGTTCATGACGTCGCGTCCCGAGGTGCCGGTGACCGTTGGGGTCGGCGTCGGATCCGTCGGATCTGTCGGGGTGGTTGGAACCTCCGGCTCGGGCTCCGGGCTCGGGGTCGAGCCGCCACCGCCGCTGCCGAACTCGTAGGCGCCGATGTCGATCATGCCGACACGGGTACCACTGTCGAGGCCGACCGAGAAATATCCGAAGGCCTTGGTGCCGGCATCGATCGCCGGCGAGCCGCCCTTCAGCTCGAAGTTGCTGCCGGGGTTGACGAAATTCGGATTGACGCCGAGGAGATTGCCATCGCCCTTGCTCAGGCCGACGTTCGAGCCGGTGAGCCGGACCGATTCAACGCCATCCTTGCCCGCAAAGGTCAGGTTGTTCTTCCACGTGTTGTTCTTGTTGGTGTACCCGACGAACGACGTGTTATCGACCGCCGTGTTATGGCCGCTGATATTCGGGTTTGCGACACCGATATTGTTGACCCAAATGTTGTTGCTCGAGTTCATGTTGCTGAGCTCGCCGTGCCACGTGCCGGTCTTCTTCGGGTCGGTATTGTTGTGGTACGCGGTATTGTTGCGCACCGTCACGTAGTCGCTCCAGGCAAGCTGAATGCCCTTGCCGCCATTGTTGTAGACAAGGTTGTTCTCGACCAGCGACGCGAAGAGGTAGGCCTTGCCCTCGCCCTTGGTGTGGCGGAAGTCATCCATGATGATGCCGTTGCCGTCGCTGTGCGGCCCCGACTTCGTCACGTTGTCGTAGGAGATGTTGCCGCGCACGATGATGCGGAAGCCCTTCGACGAGGTATCGCCGGTCACGTTCTCCGGGTGGAAGATCGAGATGCCCGAATAGAACCCGGTCGCGGCATTGCCATAGGTGACGTTGCCTTCGACGGTCACGAACTCGGAACGCGAGGCCGAAATACCGTGCCGGAGGTTGTCGTGGACGATGTTGTCGGTGATCTGGACGTGATGGACGAGGTTCGCGGTGACGCCAGCGCCCGTCGCGCCTGTGATGTTGAACCCGTCAAGCTTGACGTAGTCAGCCTGAATGTGGACGCCGTAAGTATCAGTGGCGACGATCTTGGCGGCACCGGGCTTTTCGGAACGGAGCGTGATGTAGTCGTTGGCCGTACCGTTCTTACTCATGCGAACGGACTCGTGGTAGGTGCCCGCACGAACGACGACTTCGTCTCCAGGCTTGAGGTTCGCCTGCATCGCCTTGGAAATGGTCTTCCAAGGATTCGACGAGCTTCCGTTACCGGAGGCGCTGCCCCCGGCTGACACATAGTACGTAGTCATTCACTGTCCCTTTAGTCTTCTCAGGGCCTTAACCAAGCAAGAGAATCCAACCTCGTTAATGGGTTGGTAATATTCCCTAGGAGCACACCACCAACACGGCGCGCCTGACCTCTTGGAGCCCGATCATTTCTCCGACACCAACTCCAGGCTACTTCAGCCTGATGCCAGCGCCGGAACCAGCACTGGCCAATTGAGTATGTGCCCAGAGCTTGTGCCTCAAGCGCTAGATCGTCATGAAGTCGTATTGAGCGAGATCCCGCCGTTTTTACCGTTTACGGCGAGCGGTGCGGAACCCAACACCGTTTGCGCAATATGGCGCTTTGAGATGGGGAAAACCGGACTGCCTGAACAAGATCGAGGCGCCGCAGGAGCGGCGCCTCGCGGCAGTTCAGGGCGCCTTCCGTGTATCAGCACTGCCCGAAGTTTATTTCTCGGGATCAGCGGATTGCCGGCGGCAGATCATCCATGCACGGTGGTCTGCCGCCGGGTGGTTCAGAGCAGGATATCCCCGCCCGAGAGGGCAGGATTTCCGATCAGATTGAGGAACAGATCGGTCACTCCGTCGCCGTTGATATCCCCGGCCAGTCGACCGTTGACATACTGCAGTTCGCCGGCAATTCCCGAGAACGCGTTGGCCCCGATGAAAGTGAAGGCCTGATTTCCGGTAGTGCCGGTGTCGGCGTCAATCCCGCTTAAGTTGATCTTGTCGCCCTGGAGGCTGGAGAAGTCGCGAATCTCATCGGACTTGAGTCCGTTTCCAGCGTCGGTCACGACCGAGAACACGAAGGAGTCCGCGCCCGTTCCGCCGATCAGGGTGTCCTTGCCGGCGCCGCTGCGGAGCAGGTCGTTGCCCGCGCCGCCGTCGAGCCAGTCGCCACCGTTGAGGCTGAACAAGGTGTCGTTGCCGGCTTCACCGAAGATCCGGTTGTTCCCCATGCCGCCATTGAGCAGGTCGTCCCCAAGACCTCCGTACAGCTGATCGTGGCCGCTCTCGCCGTTGATCGTGTCGTTGCCTGCGTTGCCCTGCATCACGTCGTTGCCGAGATCGCCGTACATCAGATCCCCGTTGGCGGTGCCTGCGAGGAAGTCATTTGCCACGGTGCCGCGGATTGCCGGGGCCGGCGGCGGGACTTCGGGCCTGGTGCCGCTCTCGATCGCACCCATGTCGAGCCCGCCCTGGCGCGGATTGCCGTCGCTGTCGAGAACCGGGAAGCCGTAGTTCTTGGTGCCGCCGTCGATGGCCAGTGAATCCGGGTGGAGGGTGAAGTTTCCGGGCGCGCCGAGGAACATCGGATTGATGCCGAGCAAGTTGCCGTGCTCGGGCGACAGCTTGGTGTTGCCTCCCGTCGTCCGGACGGAATCGTCGCCCGACGTGCCGTTGTAGGTGAGGTTGTTGCGCCAGATGTTGTCTGAGTTGATGTAGCCGTTGTTCGACGTGTTATCGATCGCCGTGCCGGTGCCCGAGACGGTCGGGTCAGCGACCGCGATGTTGTTGACCCAC
The DNA here is from genome assembly GCF_014201905.1 of Amaricoccus macauensis. Lineage (GTDB taxonomy): Bacteria > Pseudomonadota > Alphaproteobacteria > Rhodobacterales > Rhodobacteraceae > Amaricoccus > Amaricoccus macauensis. The sequence goes on from NZ_JACHFM010000001.1 coordinate 1,364,031, forward strand.
GTGTTGTGGCTCGCGTTCATGTTGCTGAGCTCGCCGTGCCACGTGCCGGACTTCTTCGGGTCGAGGTTGTTGTGCCACGAAGTGTTGTTGCGGACGGTGACGTAGTCGCTCCAGTCGACCTGAACGCCCTTGCCGCCGTTGTTGTAGACGACGTTGTTCTCGACGAGCGACGGGAACAGGTAGGGCGTGCGCGTGAGATCCTGGGTGCTCCGGAAGTCATCCATGATGATCCCGTTGCCGTCGGAGTGCGCGCCGGTCTTGGTGACGTTGTCATAGGAGACGTTGTTCCGCACGATGATGCGGTAGCCGTACGTCGTGGTGTCGCCGGTGATGTTCTCCGGGTGATAGACCGAGATGCCGGAGTACGGGCCGTTGGCGGCGTTGCGGTAGGTGACATTCCCCTCGATGGTGGTGAAGTCGGACCGCGAGGCGGAGATGCCGTTCGACCCGTTGTCGTGGACGATGTTGTTCGAGATCGTCACATGGTGCGTCAGGTTCGCGGTGACGCCCGCTCCCGAAGCGCCGGAGATGTCGAAACCGTCGACCTTGACGTAGTCGCCCTGCACATGGACGCCGAAGGTCTGGTTCGTGACAATCTTTGCCGCTCCGGGCACCGCCGAGCGTACCGTGATGGGATTGTCAGCGGTTCCGTTCGCGCTGATCCTGACCATCTCGTTGTAGGTGCCCGGCCCGACGATGACCTCGTCACCGGCGGCGAGTTTCCACATCGCTTTTGAGATTGTACGAAAGGGCGACGCGGCACTCCCGTTGCCCGTGTTACTTCCATTTACCGACACATAGTAAGTCGCCATTTGCCCCCCATCTATCCTTCCAAAGTATGGAATCGGCAAGAAAATGACACACGTTGTGCGGAATTGCTCCGTACTACGTTCGTCTACTGACCGACTGCCATGCACCCCACGAAGTATCGATTCGAAAAATGCCGAGACATCTTCCGAAGGTTGATTCCCCAAATCAGCCTGATACTGGCAAAACCGTATTAAGCTCTTGCAGTTATAACAACTCGCCATCCGATCCCCCGGAATGGCGAGCGGTTTTCCGCCGAGCGTCTCAAAATCTGATTCTGTGGGAACCGTCTCCCCCAAGCCACACAGGCTTTTCGGGAGTGCCGTTACCCTGCGAGGAGCGATCGGGCCGCGGCCCGGGCCTCTTCGGTGATCGTGTCACCCGCGAGCATCCGGGCAATTTCCTCTACGCGCTCCGCCTCGCCGAGCGCCTCGATTCGAGTGCGCGTCACGCCCTTCGCGACGGTCTTGCCGACCTGCCAGTGGTGCGCTCCGCGCGCGGCGACCTGCGGGGAATGCGTGACGACGAGGACCTGCGCCTCGCGGCCGAGAGCCTGCAGGCGCCGGCCGACCGCGTCGGCGGTCGCGCCGCCCACGCCACGGTCGATCTCGTCGAAGATCAGCGTGAGGTCCGGCGCGCGGGCGCTCAGGCAGACCTTGAGCGCCAGAAGGAAGCGTGACAGCTCACCCCCGGAGGCAATCCGGTCGAGCGGCCCCGACGGCGCGCCGGGGTTCGTCGCGACCGTGAAGCGCACCCGGTCGGACCCGTCCGGCCCCGGGTCGCCCGCATCGACCTCAGTGGCGAACACCGCGCGTTCGAGCTTCAGCGGCTTCAGTTCCGCCGCCATCGCCGTGTCGAGCCGTTTCGCGGCAGTGCGACGGACGGCGCCGAGCCGGGCCGCCGCGGCCGCATATCCGGCATCCGCCGCCGCCACCGCCGCGTCGAGCCGGCCGAGCCCCTCTTCGCCCTCGTCGAGCGCCCGGAGCCTTTCGGCAAAATCCTCGGCGAGGGCGGGCAAGTCGTCCGGCCCCACCTGATGCTTCCGGGCAAGGCCACGGATCGCGAAGAGCCGCTCCTCGACCCGTTCGAGTTCGCCGGGCTCGCCGGCAACGTCGGTGAGGAAGCGGTCGACCGTACTGCCGGCCTCGCCGATCTCCGCGAGCGCCCGCCCGATCGCATCAAGCGCCGGATCGACGGCGCCCTCCGCTTCGGCCGCCACCGCTTCGAGCCAGCGCATCGCCTGGAGCAGCGGGCCCTCCGCGCCATCCGGGCCAAGCGCCTGCATGGCGTGGCCGAGATCGTCGCGGATCCGCTCCGCCGCCCGGAGCGCCCGACGGCGCGCGTCGAGCGCGGGTTCCTCGCCCGGCTCGGGTGCGAGCTCTCCGAGCTCCCCCGCCGCATGACTGACAAAATCGCGATCGCGCGCCGCGGCGGCCAGCCGGTCCCGGGCGGCCGCGAGTGCTGCCACCGCCGCCGCCCGATCCGCCCATGCCGAGCGCACGGCGGCAAGCGCCGCCTCGTCGGTGGCAAAGGCGTCAAGCAGTGCCCGATGGCCGCGCGCGTCGAGCAGGCCGCGATCGTCCTGCTGCCCGTGCAGCTCCACCAGCGTGTCGGAAAGCGCGCGCAGCGTTTCGGTGGTGGCGCGGCGGTCATTCGCCCAGGCCTGCCGCCGGCCATCCGGCGACACCGTCCGGCGCAGGATGAGCTCCGGCCCCGATGGCAGGCCCGCCGCTTCGAGCACGTTGTTCGCCGGGTGCCCGTCAGGCAGCGCGAACTCCGCGACCACTTCGCCCTGCGATGCGCCGGAGCGTACCTCGCCGCCGCGGCCGCGCCAGCCGAGCACGAAGCCGAGGCAGTCGAGGAGGATCGATTTGCCCGCACCGGTCTCGCCGGTCAGGACGTTCAGTCCCGGGCGGAAATCGAGATCCGCCGCCTCGATCAGCACCATGTCACGTATCGAGAGCGCCCGGAGCATCAGAGCCGGCCGCTCAGCGCCACTTGCCTTGCACCACCTGGCGATAGGTCTGGTTCAGCCAGCTGTCGCCGACGTTGCCCGGCTCGACGCCACGACCCGTCAGGAGCCTGTAGGCGCTCTGATACCAGTCCGTCCCCTGGAAGTTGTATCCAAGGATTGCCGCGGCAGTCTGCGCCTCATGGACGAGCCCGAGGGAGAGATACGCCTCGACCAGCCGGTAAAGCGCCTCCGGTGTCTGCGTCGTCGTCTGGTAGTCCTCGACCACCACCCGGAACCGGTTGATCGCCGCGGTGTAGAAGCCACGCGACAGGTAGTAGCGGCCGATCTCCATCTCCTTGCCGGCCAGATGGTCGAGCGCCAGCTCGAACTTCATCTGCGCCGACTTGGCGTATTCGCTGTCAGGATAGCGCTCGATGATGTCGCGCATTTCCTGCAGCGCATCGAAGGCATTCGACTGGTCGCGGCCGATATCGACGATCTGGTCGTAGTAAGACAGGGCGATGAGGAACTGCGCGTAGGGCGCGTCCACATCCGCCGGATAGAATTCAAGATACCGCTCGGCCGCGGCGCGGCTGTCGGCGTACTTCGACGCTTCATGGTACGCGAACGCCGACATGAGCATCGCGCGCTTCGACCACTCGGAATAGGGATAGAGACGCTCGACTTCCGAGAACTGCTGACCCGCCTTCTGGGGGTCGCCCTCGTCATAGAGCTTCTCCGCGCCGAGATAAATCTCCTGCGCAGTCCGTGTCTCGATTGGCGGCTCACGCGTCCCGAACCCGAGGGATCCAAGACCGGATCCGAGCGAGCCATTGCCGCAAGCCGACAGCACGAGCATGGCGGCAAGTGCCCATCCTCGACCTACCAAGCCTGCTACTCCCCTGCCGCCTCTGGTATTTCGGCCCTTGTCCGGGCCCGCCGGCTAAGCCGGTCGCCTGCAGTTAGCACATGATCCGGGGGGGTTGAAACGAAAAGCGCAGCCCGAGGTTCGGGCTGCGCTTCCCCTACTCACTGTACCGCCCCAACTTCACTCGGCACAAACCTCACCCGACGCGGCGCAGATCCGCCGCATCGACGCCGGCGCCCGGAAGCAGGCTCGCCGCTTCGGCGTCGAGCGTGATCTCCTCCCAGGCACCCGGCGTGGCAAACAGCCGCCGGAGTAGTCGGTTGGTCGCGCCATGGCCCGCCCGCACCCCGCGATAGGCCCCGAGGATCGGGGCCCCCGCCAGCGCGAGGTCGCCAAGCGCGTCGAGCATCTTGTGACGGACGCATTCGTCGGTCCGGCGGAAGCCGCCGGGGTTCAGCACCTTGTCGCCTTCGACGACCACCGCGTTGTCGAGCGAGCCGCCAAGCGCGAGCCCGTGCGCCTGCATCGCATCGACGTCCGCCCGGCGGCAGAACGTGCGGCAGTCGGCCAGCTCGTGGACGAAGGCGCCGTTCACCATGGACATGGCGCGGGCCTGATGGCCGATCGCCGCATCGGGAAAGTCGATCTCGAAGTCGATCGTCAGCGTATCGGCGGGCGTCAGCTCGGCGATGACGTCGCCCTGCTCGTCCCGAACCGGCGCGAGCACGCGGATCGCGCGGAGCGGGCCCGCCACGGAATCGAGGCCGGCGCGCAGGATCGCCTGCACGAAGCGCCACGAACTGCCGTCCATGATCGGCACTTCCGGCCCGTCGATGTCGATGAGCGCATGCGTGACGCCGGTGCCGGCGAGCGCCGCCATCACGTGCTCGATCGTTCCGACGGAAACGCCGGCGTCGTTCGAGATCAGCGTGCAGAGGCGGGTGTCGGTCACGCGGTCGTAGAGAGCCGGGATGATATTGTCGCGGTCGGTCACATCGACGCGCCGGAAGCGGATGCCGCCCTCGGTCGCCGGGTTGATGACAAGCCGCGCCGGTCGGCCTGAGTGGAGCCCGGTCCCGACCAGTGTCACCGCGGTTTTCAACGTCGTCTGCATGCCCACACCCCCGGCAAGTTTCGCCGCGCGCATCTTGTCGCAGGCTCCTTCACGATCGGACATGTAGGGATTTGACAGATTTGGGACAAATCAAGGTTTGTGACTGTTTGCAACATGCTCGCGCGCGGCGTGCGGGAGGACTCGCCTTGCAGGTGTCTCGCAGGTCAGAAAACTCGCGCGACGGAGATGCCCCCGGCGATGATGGCCCGTGAACGATCCGGCCCATGGCCGCTGCCCGGCCAAAGCCATTCCGGGCGGAAATCCTGAAATAACAAAGGGATGATATCCGACGTGCGGGTTAATCCGGGTTGCACCGGACGCCGCCCCGTCCTATAGAGAAGACCCGATCTTCCCGTCAGGAACCGACCTTGACCGATACGCCCGACGAGGACGACCTCCCCAAGACGCCCAAGGTGCCGCACGACGGCCCAGCCGTGGCGATCGAGGCGGAGATGCGCGCCTCCTATCTCGACTACGCCATGAGCGTGATCGTTGCGCGTGCAATTCCCGACCTCCGCGACGGGCTGAAGCCGGTTCACCGGCGCATTCTCTATGCCATGCACGAGGTCGGCAACACCTACGACAAGTCGTATCGGAAGTCGTCCCGCCCGGTGGCGGACACCATGGGCAAGTACCACCCGCACGGCGACGCGGCGATCTATGACGCGCTGGTGCGCATGGCGCAGGATTTTTCCATGTCGCTGCCGCTGCTCGACGGGCAGGGCAACTTCGGCTCCATGGACGGCGACAAGGCGGCAGCCTTCCGTTACACCGAAGTGCGGATGGCGAAGGTCGCGGGGTATCTCCTCGCCGACATCGACAAGGATACGGTCGACTTCCAGCCGAACTACGACGGCAAGGACATGGAGCCGACGGTCCTGCCGGCGCGCTTCCCGAACATGCTGGTCAACGGCGCGGGCGGCATCGCCGTGGGCATGGCGACGAACATCCCGCCGCACAACCTCGGCGAGGTGATCGACGCGACGCTGGCGCTGATCGAGAACCCCGACCTCACGATTGCCGAGCTCATGGAGTTCATTCCCGCCCCGGACTTCCCGACAGGCGGCATCATCCTCGGCCGCTCCGGCGCGAGGAAGGCCTATCACGAGGGCCGCGGCTCGGTGATCCTCCGGGCAAAGACCCGGTTCGAGGAGGTGAAGGGCAACCGGATGGCGATCGTCGTCTCCGAGATCCCCTATCAGGTCAACAAGGCGGTGATGATCGAGCGCATCGCCGAGCTTGCCCGCGAAAAGCGGATCGAGGGCATCGCCCACGTGCAGGACGAGAGCGACCGCTTCGGGGTGCGCGTGGTGATCGAGCTGCGCCGCGACGCGACGCCCGACGTGGTGCTGAACCAGCTCTTCCGCTTCACGCCGCTGCAGACCACCTTCGGCTGCAACATGCTGGCGCTGCACGGCGGGCGGCCGGAACAGCTGACGCTCCGGGACTTCCTCGTCCACTTCATCGCCTTCCGCGAGGAGGTGGTGGCGCGGCGCACAGCCTACGAGCTTCGCAAGGCGCGCGAGCGGGCGCATATCCTCTGCGGTCTCGCGGTCGCGGTCTCGAATGTCGATGAAGTGGTGGCGACGATCCGCTCCTCTGCCGATCCGGCGGAGGCGCGCGAGCGGCTGATGGCGCGGCGCTGGCCGGCGGCGGACATCGCGCCCTACATCCGGCTGATCGACGACCCGACGCACACGATGAACGACGACGGCACCTACAACCTGTCCGAGATTCAGGCGCGCGCCATCCTCGACCTGCGGCTCCAGCGGCTGACCGCGCTCGGCGTGCGCGAGGTGACCGACGAGTTGCAGGAGCTGGCCGGCAAGATCACCGACTACCTCGACATCCTGCGCTCGCGCACCCGGATCATGGCGATCATCTCCGACGAGCTGCGCGAGGTGCGCGAGCTCTTCGCGGTGCCGCGGCGCACCGAGGTGATGGAGTGGGAATCCGACCTCGACGACGAGGACCTGATCGAACGTGAGGACATGGTCGTCACGGTCACGCAGGGCGGCTACATCAAGCGCACCCCCCTGACCGAGTACCGCTCGCAGCGGCGCGGCGGCAAGGGCACGCAGGGCATGGCGACGAAGGACGAAGACTTCGTCACGCGGCTCTTCGTGGCGAACACCCACACGGCGCTCCTCGTCTTCTCGACCGACGGGATGGTCTACAAGCTGAAGACCTGGCGTCTGCCGCTCGGCAACCGCAACGCCCGCGGCAAGGCCATCGTCAACATCCTGCCGATCCCGCAGGGCGCATCTGCGGCGGCGATCCTGCCGGTCGACGTGCCCGAAGCGGAGTGGGCGAACCTGCAGATCATGTTCGCCACCTCGGACGGCGACGTGCGGCGCAACGCCCTTGACGACTTCACCAACGTCAAGGCGAACGGCAAGATCGCCATGAAGCTGCCCGAGGGCACGCGGCTCATCGCCGCCGGCATCTGTTCCGAGGGCGACGACGTGATGCTCACGACCAAGGGCGGGCGGGCGATCCGCTTCCCGGTGCCGGACGTGCGGGTCTTCAAGGGCCGCGATTCCACCGGGGTCCGGGGCATCCGCCTCGGCGGCGACGACGAGGTCGTGTCGATGGCGATCATCCGTCACTTCGAGGCGAGCCCCGAGGAGCGCGAGGCATACCTCAAGATGCGCCGTGCGGTCGCCGGTGCCGCGGAGGAAGAGGTCGAACCCCTGGACGACGACGAGGAGACCGTCGCCACCGGAGGCTTCGAGCTGGGCCAGCCGCGCTATGTGGAGATGTCCGAGGCGGAAGACCTGCTGCTGACCGTGACCGAGAAGGGCGCGGGAAAGCTCTCGTCGTCCCACGACTATCCGGTGCGCGGGCGGGGTGGTCAGGGCGTCGCGGCCATGGACCGGGCGATGCGCGGCGGGCCGCTGGTGGCGCTCTTCCCGGTGGAGATCGACGCACAGGTGATGCTCGCGACCGATGCCGGGCAGTCGATCCGCGTGCCGGTCTCGGAGATCTCGTTCCGCTCGCGCGGCGCGGGCGGCGTGCGGGTCTTCAATACCGCGGCCGACGAGAAGGTGGTCTCGGTGGCGCTGATCGCGGAGAGCGGCGAGGAAGAGGCCTGATCGGCACGGGTGTCGGCCCGCTGCATGTGGCCATGACAGTCTGAGAGATCGCGGGGCCGGACGGCCCCGCCTTTCGTTTGACCGGGCCTCGAAGGAGGCCCGCGTCGGCGGTCAGCCGATCCGGCCGCCGCCGGTCCGGGTGATCGCCATGACCGAGGGCCGCGGCGGAGTGCCGTCAGCGAAATCGGGCCAGCGGGTCGACGGATCGTCGAAGTGGGACAACCGGCCGAAGCCTTCCCAGTCATCGCCACCGTCGCCCGGGTGCTGCACGGCCACGAACATGGTCTCCATGTCGTCCAGCATCCGCGGCCCGCACATCTCGGCGCCGACCGGCACCCGGAAGAACAGCCGCGAGGTGCCCCGCGCGCCCTCGGCGGTATCGACCGCCCAGACGCCATCGGTGCGGCCGGTCGCGGACGGGCTGTTGCCGTCGGTCGCGACCCAGAGCCGGCCGTCGCTGTCCACGGAGCAGTTGTCCGGCATGCCGAACCAGCCGTTTACCGTGGTGGCCGTCGAGAACGTCGCACCCACTTCGGCGATGCTCGGATCACCGCACTTCAGCAGGATCTCCCAGGTGCCGGTGGTCGCGGCGAAGTCGCCCTCGGCCTCGATGATCTCGATGATGTGGCCAAAGGCGTTGTCGGCGCGCGGGTTGGCGGGGTTGACGTCGTCCGCCTTGCGCTTGGTGTTGTTGGTCAGCATGACGTAGACGTGGCCGTTCGACGCGTTCGGCTCGATGTCCTCGGGCCGGTCCATCGGCGTGGCGCCGAGGAGGTCGGCGGCGCGGCGGGTCTCGATCAGCACGTCGGCCTGGTTCTCGAAGCCGTTCGCCGTGGTGAGCGGGCCCTCGCCAAAGGTGAGCGGCAGCCAGACCATGGTGCCGTCCGCGTCGAAGCGTGCCACGTAGAGCGTGCCCTCGTCGAGCAGGTTCAGGTTGGCGGCGCGGTCGTCGGCGTTGAACTTGCCGGCGCTGACGAACTTGTAGACGTAGTCGAAACGCTCGTCGTCACCGAGGTAGAAGACGACCTGCCCGCCGGGCGCGACGATGCTCTCGGCACCCTCGTGCTTGAAGCGGCCGAGCGCGGTGCGCTTGCGCGGGACCGACGTCGGGTCAAGCACGTCGACTTCGACCACCCAGCCGAAACGGTTCGCTTCGTTCGGATCCTTCGAGACGTCGAAGCGATCGTGGAACTTGCCCCACTCGTAGCTGCCCTCGGGGATGCCGAGACGCTCGTAGTTCTGCGCCTCGCGGTGACCGGCGGGCAGCTCGCCCATGAAGTAGCCGTGGATGTTCTCCTCGGCCATGATGTAGGTGCCCCAGGGCGTGACGCCGCCGGCGCAGTTGTTGATGGTGCCGAAGACCTTGCGGCCGGTCGGATCGGCGGCGGTCACGAGACGCGGGCTGCCGGCGGCCGGCCCGGTGACTTCCATCTCGGTTCCGACCGTGATGCGGCGGTTCAGTGCGCCGTCGGTGACGACCTGCCACTTGCCGCCGGTCTTGCGGATCTCGACGATGGTGCCGCCGTGCGCGGCCATCTCGACATCCACCCGGTTCTGGTCGGCGGGGGTGAGGCTGATGACCTTCTCGCCGCCTTCGTCGTCGACGATCTCGACGATGCCCGGGAACATCATGTGGGCGTCGGTGTACTCGTGGTTCACCACGAGCAGGCCGTGGTTCGCGTCACCCTCGAGCGGAATGAAGCCCACGAAGTCGTTGTTGTAGCCGAACTGGCGCTCCTGCGCGGCCGGCGTCTGGGCGCGTACGTCGAAGGCCGGCGCGTCCGTGAAGAGCGGGTCGCCCCAGCGCAGCAGGATGTCCGCGTCGTAGCCGTCGGCCACGTGGTGCGTCGTGTCGATGCCCGCCTCGACCTCGGGGAAATCGAAGGCGGACTTGCCCGTCCCGTCGGCCGCAGCGGCGCGGTCGGCGGTGATGAGCGCGAGCGGGCTGACGGTGGCGGCGATGGCCGCCGTCGCGAGGGCGCCCTTGAGCACGCCCCGGCGCGAGAAGCGCTCGGCGATGATCTCGCCCATCGTCGGATTGCTGGTGGGATTGAGCCCCGGGCCCTCGGACTGCTCGAGACGGCTGCTGCGGAAGGGGTTCAGTCGTTCTGTCATGACACTCTCGCTACTGGGCCGCGGCAGCGCCTGCCGGGCCTGGCTCGTTGGCTGAGGCCCTTCTAGGAAGCGATCACGATGGTTCGGTGACCTGCGAGTGACAGACTTGTGTCATAGTGCAATGCAGCGCACGCTCCGCAGGATGGGCGCGCGCCGCAACGAGTTGAGCTTTATGGCGCTTCCGCTCTTCCGCCCGGTCTCAGTGTGCCGCCGACCAGCTCTCGCCCCAACCGGCATCGACCACCAGCGGTACATCGAGCGCGACCGCCGGCAGCGCCGCCGTGGACATGACCGCGCGCACGACCTCGGCGGTTTCCTCCGCAGCACTTTCGGCGACCTCGAACAGCAGTTCGTCGTGGACCTGCAACAGCATCTTCGCCGGAAGATGGGCGATCGCCGCCGGGACACGGATCATCGCGCGCCGGATGATGTCCGCCGCCGAGCCCTGGATCGGCGCATTGATCGCGGCCCGCGAGGCGAAGCCCGCGTGCGGACCCTTGGCGTTGATCTCCGGCGTGTGAATGCGGCGTCCGAACAGCGTCTCCACGTGGCCGTGCTCCTTCGCGAAGGCCACCGTGCGGTTCATGTACTCCCGGATGCCGGGGAATCGCTCGAAATAGGTGTCGATGAAGCGCTGGGCGTCGGCGCGCGGGATGCGCAGGTTGTTGGCGAGCCCGAAGGCCGAGATCCCGTAGATCACCCCGAAGTTGATCGCCTTCGCCTGCCGCCGGATGTGGGAGGGCATACCCTCGATCGGCACGCCGAACATCTCGGAGGCGGTCATCGCGTGGATGTCGAGCCCGTCGTGGAACGCCTGACGCAGCGCGCCGATGTCGGCCATGTGCGCGAGGATGCGCAGCTCGATCTGGCTGTAGTCGAGCGACAGCAGGACGTTGCCGGCCTCGGGGACGAATGCCTCGCGGATCTGGCGGCCCTCGTCGGTGCGGACGGGAATGTTCTGCAGGTTCGGGTCGGTGGAGGCGAGCCGGCCGGTCGCGGCACCGGCGATCTGGTAGGACGTGTGGACCCGCCCGGTCTCGCGGTTGATCGCGTCCTGCAGCGTGTCGGTGTAGGTCGATTTCAGCTTGGAGAGCGCCCGCCAGTCGAGCACCCGAGCCGGCAAGTCGTGGCCCTGCGCCGCCAGCTCCTCCAGCACGTCCGCGCCAGTGCCATAGGCGCCGGTCTTGCCGCGCTTGCCACCCTGCAGGCTCATCTGCTCGAACAGGACCTCGCCGAGCTGCTTCGGCGAGCCGATGTTGAACGGGCTGCCGGCGAGCGTGTGGATTTCCGATTCGAGCGCCGCCATCCGTTGCGCGAAGTCGCCCGAGAGACGCGAGAGGCGGGCCCGGTCGACGCGGATGCCGTTCCGCTCCATCTCGGCCAGCACCGGGACGAGCGGGCGTTCCATCGTTTCGTAGACCCGCGTCACACGGGCGAACGGCAGCTTCGGCTTCAGCGCGTTCCAGAGCCGCCAGATGATTTCCGCGTCCTCGGCCGCGTAGGGAGCGGCCTCCTCGATCGGCACCTCGCGGAAGCCGCGCGCCGACTTGCCGCCGCCGAGCAGCGGCCGGCGTGCGAGCGGCTGGTGGCCGAGGAACTCTTCCGCCAGCACGTCGCGCCCATGGCCGTGCAATCCGGCGTGGAGCGCGTAGGAGAGAAGCATGGTGTCGTCGATCGGCGCGAGCGCGATCCCCTGCCGCGCGAAGAGCTTCACGGCGCGCTTCACGTCGTGGCCGATCTTCAGGACGGAGGCATCTTGCAGCACCGGCTTCAGCCTGGCGAGGGCGGCGGCGAGCGGGATCTGCCCCTCGGCGGAGAAGAGATCGCCGCCGGCGGTCACGTGGCCGAGCGGCAGATAGGCCGCGGCGCCAGGGCCGATCGCTAGCGCGACGCCGGCAATCTCGCCGGTCACCTCGTCGGAGCCGATGCCCTCCACCGAGACCGCAACCACGCCGCGCGCGGGTATCCGGGCGAGCCAGGCGTCCAGTGCCGCCTCGTCGCGCAGCACCGTGTAGACGCTGCGGTCGATCGGCACGACAGGCGGCGGCTCGCCGGCACCGAGAACCCGCACGTCCGTGCCGGAAGCGGGCGGCGCGAAGCCCGCGGTGTCGCCGATGACAGGCGCCTCGACCTTCAGCTTCGACGCCACCCGGGTGGCGAGGGTGCGGAACTCCATCAGCGCGAGGAACTCCAGCAGTTGCTCGGCCTCCGGCTCGCGCACCTCGAGCGTCTCGATGCCGTCGGCAAGCTCGACGTCGCGGCGCAGGGTGACGAGATCCCGGGAGACGCGGATCTGCTCGGCGTTGTCGATGAGCGTCGCGCGGCGTTTCGGCTGCTTGATCTCGGCCGCCCGCGCCAGCAGCGTCTCGAGATCGCCGTATTCGCCGATCAACTGCGCCGCGGTCTTGATGCCGATCCCCGGCGCACCGGGGACGTTGTCGACGGAGTCACCCGCGAGGGCCTGCACGTCGATCACCCGGTCCGGCGCGACGCCGAATTTCTCGAACACCTCGTCAGGGCCGATCGCGCGGTTCTTCAGCGTGTCGAACATCTCGATGCCGGGGGCGACGAGCTGCATCAGGTCCTTGTCGGCCGAGACGATGGTGACGCGCCCGCCGGCGGCCGCCGCCGCGGTGGCGTAAGTCGCGATGATGTCGTCGGCCTCGAAGCCGTCCTTCTCGATGCACGGCAGGTTGAACGCCCGCGTCGCATCCCGGATCAGGCGGAACTGCGGCTTCAGATCATCGGGCGGGTCGGGGCGCTGGGCCTTGTAGGCGGGATAGATGTCCTTGCGGAACGTCTGCTCGGACTTGTCGAAGACCACCGCCATGTGCGTCGGCGCGTCGTCGCCCTTGGTTTCCTGCAACATCTTCCAGATCATGTTGCAGAAGCCGGCGACCGCGCCAATCGGCAAGCCGTCGGACTTGCGGGTCAGCGGTGGCAGGGCGTGATAGGCCCGGAAGATGAACCCGGACCCGTCGATCAGGTGCAGGTGGCTGCCCTTGGCGAAGGGCGTCACCTCAATGGTCCTCGTGCCCGGCGCCCGGCTTCAGGACATAGCGGCGATCACAATAGCCGCACTCGACGAAACCCTTCTCCGGGTCGATCTGCAGCCACACGCGCGGGTGGCCGCCGGCGCCGCCACTGCCGTCGCAGGCAATGCGGCTCTGGGTCACTTCAATGGTCTCGGGGGCTGGCGCTGCCATGGGTCGCTCCGTCGAATGGCTCGGCACGGTCTTAGCCCGAGCATGGTGGCATGAGCAATCGTTCGGCAAACGAAAAGGCCGCCCACGGGCGGCCTTCACGTCACGCGGAACGTCCGGATCAGTGGAGCTTTGCTCCGACCTCGCTGATCGCCTGATCGACGAGCTTGTCCGCTTCGCCAGGCTGCATCCGCTGCTTCAGCACGTCGCCGGCCGCGGCGACCGCAACGGCGACGGCGCGGTCCTTGATCTGCCGGATCGCCGCCTGCTCGGCCGCCTGGATCTGCTCGCCCGCAGTCTGCATGCGGCGGGCAACCGACCGGCGGATCTCCTCCTTCGCGGTCTCGGCGGCCTTCTCGGCCTCGACCCGCGCGGCGGCCACGATCTCCTCGGCCTGAACGCTCACCTCTTTCTGGCGGCGCTCATAGGACGCGAGAAGCGATTGGGCCTCGTCGCGCAGCGCGCGGGCTTCGTCGAGTTCCTTGCGGATACGGACGGCGCGCTCGTCGAGCTTCTTCGTGACCATTGCCGGCACACCCACGTAGATGAGGATGCCGACGAAGATGACGAAGCCGATGGCAACGACGATGTCGGTGTTGTTGAGGAAATCCATGGCGTCAGCCCTTCAGCCGGTTGGCGATGGCAGCCTCGACCGCAGCCGTGTCATCGGCACCGGGCAGCAGTGCCCGGACGATCTCGCCCGTGGTGTCCCGTGCAACTTCTTCGACGCTCTTCGCGGCATTGTCGCGAATCTCGGCGATGCGCTTCTCCGACTCGCCGGCCTTCGCGGCGATCTCGCCGTCGGCCTTGGCCATCAGCCCGGCAAGCTCCTTGTCGATCCCCGCCTTGGTCTCGGCGGCGATGCGGTGCGCCTCGTCCCGTGCCTCGGCGAGCGCCTTGGTGTAAGCGGCCTCGGCCTCCTCCGCCCGGCGCTTCAATGCCGCCGCCTGTTCGATGTCGTTGGCGATGGCATCGTTGCGCTCGGCAATCACCGTACCGATGCGCGGCAGGGCGACGCGCGTCAGGATGAAGTAGAGCGCGATGATGGAGACAAGAAGCCAGAAGATCAGGTTCGGATAGATGCCGGGGTCAAGCTGAGGCATGCCGGATTCGGCGTGCGCCAGGTTGGTCGCCCCGAGTGTCTCCGTGGTGTGCCCGTCGGTTGCGTGCTCGCCCGCTGCCGGCGTCACTTGGACGTGCCCGGTCTCGGCCTGCGCAATCACGATTACGGCGGTGTCGGTCGCCATCTCTCACTCCGTCCTCTGCGGGCCCGAATCGGCCCGCGGCGTTGCGTCAATGTCCGCGGATCAGACCGCGAACATCAGCAGCAGCGCGACGAGGAACGAGAAGATGCCGAGCGCTTCGGCGAACGCGATGCCGATGAAGAGCGTGGCAGTCTGCTCGCCGGCAGCCGCGGGGTTGCGGAGCGCGCCCGACAGGAAGTTGCCGGCCACGAGACCCACGCCGATGCCGGCGCCGCCCATGCCAACGCAGGCGAGGCCCGCGCCGATGAACTGGCCCATCTCCGCGATATTGCCTTCCATATTCTCTCTCCTTGTGGGGTTCTTTGGAAGAAGTCAGGTTCGGTCGGGTCGCCGTCCGGGCCTCAGTGGCCCGGATGCAGCGCGTCGTTCAGGTAGACACAGGTCAGGATCGCGAAGACGTAGGCCTGGATCACCGCCACCATCACCTCGAGGCCGTAGATCGCCACGATCGCGAAGATCGGCACCACCGCCACGAGGCCGAGCGCGCCGGCAAAGCCCGCGAACACCTTCAGCACCGCGTGGCCCGCCATCAGGTTGCCGGCAAGCCGGACCGAGTGGCTGAGCGGCCGGACGAAGTAGGAGATGACCTCGATCACCGCGAGGACGATCCGCAGCGCCACGGTCGGCGCGCTCGCCACCCAGAACAGGTTCAGGAAGTGGGCGCCGTGCTTCACGAAGCCGATCACCGTCACCGAAATGAAGACCGCCAGCGCGAGGACCGCCGTGACCGCGATGTGCGAGGTCGGCGCGAAGCTGGTCGGAATGAGCGAGAGCAGGTTCGAGCAGAGGACGAAGAGGAAGAGCGTCATGATGTACGGGAAGTACTTGGCGCCTTCCTTGCCGGTGATGTCGGTCACCATCTTGTGGACGAAGCCATAGGTCGCTTCGGCCATGGACTGCGCCCGGGTCGGGACGAGCGCCCGGCTGCGGGAACCCATGAGCATGAGCGCGCTCGCCGCGGCGACCGTCAGCAGCAGCCAGAGGGTCGCGTTCGTCGGGGTGAACCAGTGGACGGTGTCCCCGCCGAACAGCGGAGTGACCTTGAACTGCTCCATCGGGTGAATGTTGAACCCGCTGCCGCCCGCTTCTTCCGCCATTGCCCTCTCACTCCTCGTCGGGATCGCCCGGATCCCGCATATTGTCGTTGGCTGGTCGGCGCGACAGCGCCGCCTCTCCGCGTCCCTCACGCACCTCCTGAGCGGTGCGCATCATCGTGCGGACCCCCGCCGCGAACCCCAGCAGTGCGAACACCACCAGAAAGATCGGCATCGTTCCCGCCGCCCAGTCGATCGCGTAGCCGATCCCCAGACCGAGGGCCATGCCAGCGACCAGCTCCGTCACCATCCGCCACGCGAGCGAGCCCTGGGTGTACTCCCCGTGCCCTCTTGGCGCCGGTTCCTCCCGGGTCGCCTTGGCTGCGGCGATCCGCTCTTCGAGACGCTTCAGTCTCTCGTCAAACGGGTCTTCCGCCATGCCCGGCCGCTCCCCTGCCGGCTTTCGCTTGCGCGATGTGGTAACGGAATGCGGAGCAGGGAGTCAAGCGAATGTCGGCACCGCACGAGTTCGGCAAGTGCTTGATGCAGGTAGATTTTATCAAATCGCCGACCATGGTCCGATGGCTTTTTCGCGCCGCGGCGCGCCCCCGGGATCACCGCCACGATCCTCAACCGAACGGTTGAATTTCTTCTGCGACACCAGCAGGATGGCGCATGAGCACCGATCTCGACGTGATTTTTGCCGCATTGGCCGACCCGACGCGCCGGGCGATCCTCTCCGCGCTGATGGACGGTGACCGGACGGTGGGGGAACTCGCCGAGCCGCACGAGATGTCGCTCGCCGCGATCTCGAAGCACCTTCAGGTGCTCGCCCGCGCCGGGCTGCTCGTGCAGGAGCGGTCGGGGCGGGCAGTCACCTGCCGGGCGCTGCCGGACGGGCTGCGGGCGGCCGGCATCTGGATACAGGGCGTCGGCGGGTTTGACGCGGACGACCTCGACGCACTGGAGGAACTGGTCCGCGCCGGGCTTGCGGCCGGCGTGGAGACTGGCGCGGAGACTGGCGCGGAGACCAGCTGACCGGATCGCTCAGAGCAGGAAGTCGTGCTCCGCATAGGCCGACGCCGGCCGGCCGCCGTCGCGCAGGAGAATGGCGAACTCGAAGGCCGCGTCCGCGTCGGTGTTGCCACGCACCAGCGTGTCGGAGCCGAAGTCGACGAGGGTGAGACCACCGGCGCCGCGCAGGCCGAGGCTGAACGCCTGGTTCCCGGCGACGGTGGTGTCGGCGTCGATGTCGGCGAGGTCGATCAGGTCGCCCCAACTCGCGCCGGCGCCGATGAAGTCGAGGATCAGGTCGGGCGCCCGGGCGGTCGACTCCGAAGTCGCGTTGAAGTCGAAGGTGTCGAAGCCGGTGCCGCCGCGCAGGCGGTCGGCGCCGAGCCCGCCGGTCAGGGTGTCGTTGTTCGCCGCGCCGACGAGGGTGTCGTCACCCGCACCACCATCAATGCGGTTCTGCGCGGCACTGCCCGCCAGTCCGTCGGCAAAGGCCGAGCCGCGCAGGTCCTCCATGCTGATGAGCGTGTCGACCCCCGCGCCGCGGGTATTCTGCGCCGTCGTCAGGGCGAGGCTCACCTGCACCGCCCTCGCCGCGTGGCTGTAGTCGGCGAGATCGACGCCGATGCGGCCGTCGATGATGTCGTTGCCGGCGCCGCCCTCGATGACGTTGCGCCCGACGCCCCCGGTGAGGGCGTCGTTGCCGGCGCCGCCGATCAGATTCGAGAAACCGTCGAGCGTATCGACTCCCGCGCCGCCGGTGTCCTGCCCGCCGATGATGCGCAGGTCCACCGCCACGTCGGCACCAGCGCCGCCATAGCTCGCGGTGTCCCGCCCGCCGCCGCCGGTCAGGGAGTCGTTTCCGGGACCACCCTCGATGATGTTGTCGCCACTGTTCCCGGTCAGCGTATCGTCGAAGCTCGCGCCGGTGACGTTCTCGATCCCTGTGATCAGGTCGCCACCGGACGGCTGTGGCCCGGTGAGGGTAAGATCTATGGACACGCCGATCAGTCCGACGGTCGGGGAATAGCTGGCGGTATCGATTCCGGCGCCGCCGTCAATGGCCCCGGCACCTCGGTAGACGAAGATCACATCGTCCCCGGCGTCCCCATGGAGCGACCCCCGGGAGTGGGCGACCAGCGTGTCGTTGCCGGTGCCGCCGTGGACTGTGTCGCGTGTCCCGGAGTGGATCACGTCGTTGCCGGATGCTCCGAACAGCAAGTCCCCATCGTAGTCCGACCAGTCGTCGATGATGTCGTTCCCGGCCCCACCGCGCAGGGTGTCGTTCCCGACACCGCCGGAGAGCTGGTCGTTGCCGTCACCGCCCACCACCAGCGCGTCCGCCCAGCCGCCGGTGTAGATGAGCGCGGTCCGCGTGCCCGGCGCGACCGTGAGGCTCTCGGTGGAGTGGCCGCCGATGATGTAGGCGCGCACCAGAACCGGGTCGAAGTGCAGCACGCTGCTGCCCTGGCCGGAGATCTGGAAGTGGACGGCGATCTTGCCCGGTGCCGCGCCGATCTCGGAGAACGCATCGAATTGCGAGGCGGCGAGTTTCGACACGCTGTCCCTCGACGAGCCTTCGAGGCGCTCGAAGCCGCGGACCCGCGCGTTCGAGATGTCTCCGGGGATGTCCCCGCCGAGTTGCAGTGTGTCGCGCCCGGCGCCGCCGTTCAGGACGGTCGGCGCGCCGGTGGCGAGAACGGTGTCGTTGCCCGCTCCGCCATCGGCGACGTCGAAGGTCCCGACCTGGAGAAAGTCGTTGCCGGCGTTGCCGAGAAGCGTGTCGCGCGCGCCGTCGTCGGTCTTGCCGAAGTCATAGGCGGCGAGAATGTCGTTCCCGAAGCCGCCGCGCAGCACGTCCGCGCCGCCGAAGCCGATGAGCGTATCGTTCCCGCCGAGACCGGAGAGCTCGTCATCCGCGGCTCCCCC
Organism: Amaricoccus macauensis; assembly: GCF_014201905.1. Taxonomy (GTDB): domain Bacteria; phylum Pseudomonadota; class Alphaproteobacteria; order Rhodobacterales; family Rhodobacteraceae; genus Amaricoccus; species Amaricoccus macauensis. The sequence goes on from NZ_JACHFM010000001.1 coordinate 1,382,426, forward strand.
GAACAGCGAGTCGGGCAATGGCGTTCCGTTCAATGTGGTCATCGCGCGCTCCGGTGGCCGAAGGTCCGTCCGGGACCGCAATAGGCCCTGGTCGGTTAAGGTATTCCTCGCGGGGCGCCCGAACAACTTCAGGCCATCAGCCCGGTGTAAAACGCCCTTGCGCTTGCCCGTGCCCGGGCGGCGGCGTAAGACTGCCGGGCTTCAGAGACCGAGGACCCGCATGGCCGAGCTTGCCTATTCCGAGCCCGAACCGAAGATCATCGCCGGCGCCAAGGGCGACTGGGAGATCGTGATCGGCATGGAAGTCCATGCCCAGGTGCTGTCGAACGCCAAGCTGTTCTCCGGCGCCTCCACGGCCTTCGGCGGCGCGCCGAATTCGCATGTGAGCCTCGTCGACGCGGCGATGCCCGGAATGCTGCCGGTCATCAACGGCTTCTGCATCGAGCAGGCGGTGCGCACCGGGCTGGGGCTGAAGGCGAAGATCAACCCGTTCTCGCGCTTCGACCGGAAGAACTATTTCTATCCCGACCTGCCGCAGGGCTATCAGATCAGCCAGCTCTATCACCCCATCGTCGGCGAGGGCGAAGTGCTCGTCGACATGAAGCCCGGCGTCGCGCGCCGGGTGCGGGTCGAGCGCATCCACCTCGAGCAGGACGCGGGCAAGTCGGTGCACGACCTCGACCCGGAACTCTCTTACGTCGACCTGAACCGCACCGGCGTGGCCCTCATGGAGATCGTGTCGATGCCCGACATCCGCGGCCCCGAGGAGGCGGCGGAGTACGTGCGCAAGCTGCGGCAGATCCTGCGCTACCTCGGCACCTGCGATGGCAACATGCAGGAGGGCAGCCTGCGCGCCGACGTGAACGTCTCGGTGCGGCCGCAGGGATCGACCGAGCTCGGCACGCGTTGCGAGATCAAGAACATGAACTCCATGCGCTTCATCACACAGGCGATCGAGTTCGAGGCGCGCCGGCAGATCGCCATCCTCGAGGACGGCGGCAAGGTGGATCAGGAGACGCGGCTCTACGACCCCAACCGGGGTGAGACGCGGTCCATGCGGTCGAAGGAGGAGGCACACGACTATCGCTACTTCCCCGACCCCGACCTCCTGCCGGTCCAGCTGGAGCAGGCATGGATCGACGGCATCGCCGCGACCCTGCCGGAGCTGCCGGACGCCCGAAAGGCGCGCTACGTCGCGGATTTCGGCATGACCGAGTATGACGCGGGCGTCCTGACCGCCGAGACCACGAGCGCCGCCTATTTCGAGGCGGTGGCCGAGGGGCGCGACGGCAAGCAGGCGGCGAACTGGGTGATCAACGAGCTTTTCGGCCGGCTGAACAAGGAAGGGCTCGGCATCGACGAGAGCCCGGTCTCGGCGGCCCAGCTCGGCGGGCTCATCGACCTGGTGGCGTCGGAGGAGATCTCCGGCAAGATCGGTAAGGATGTCTTCGAGATCCTCTGGACCGAAGGCGGCGATCCGGCGACAATCGTCGCGGAACGGGGCCTGAGGCAGGTGACGGACACCGGCGCGATCGAAGCGGCGGTGGACGAGGTGGTCACGGCGAACCCCGACAAGGCCGCGCAGGCGAAAGAGAAGCCCTCGATGGCAGGGTGGTTCGTCGGTCAGGTGATGAAGGCGACTGGCGGAAAGGCCAACCCGAAGGCGGTGAACGCGTTGGTGCGCGCCCGGCTTGGCCTCGAGTGACGTGACGCGTACCCCGGAGGGTGGCATGACGAGTTACGACTACAAGGTGGTTCCGGCACCGCGCCGGGCGCGCAAGATCAAGGGGGTGAAGCGGCCGGAAGAGCTCTTCGCCATGACCCTTGCGGAGGCAATCAACGAGGTGGCCCGTCAGGGCTGGGAGTACGTCTGTACCGAGTCGCTGGTGGCCGAGGGTGCGGGCGGATGGTTCCGGCGCGGGTCATCGACGGATCACACGGTCATGGTGTTCCGGCGCGAGCGCGAGACGCTCGGGCCGCGGCTTGCCGCCGGCGCCGCCGCGGGTGCCGGCACGGGGTATCAGGAGCTGCTTCGCACACCGGAGCCGGCGCAGGCCGTGGGACGCGAGCGACAAGGCGAGCGCCCGGCCCCGGCCGAGCGTCCCGTCGACCGGGCGGTGGAGCGGGTGGTGGTCGACCGCCTGCAATCGACGCTCCGGCATCATCCGGTCCGGCTCGAACCCATGCTCGATGACGAGTTGCCGCCGCGGCGTCCGGGGCCACGGCTCGGGCCAGCAGAGCAGCCCTGAGCCGGCCCCTCTGGCGCACACGCCGGGGCGTCCCCATCTGTCAGGTCGAGAGGTCGAGCGCGAGGGCGTGAACGCCGCCGGTGAGTTCGGATTCGAGGGTACGGTGGACCGCCCGGCTGCGCTCGATGCGGCTCATGCCGGCGAGCGCGCTCGAGCGCATGACCACGCGAAAGTGCGTCGATCCGCCCTCACGCCAGCCGCCATGGCCGCGATGGGACTCGCTCTCGTCGATCACCTCCAGGTGCTCCGGCTGGAATGCCGCCGCGAGCTTTGCCCGCATGATCTCGGCCACTGTCTGGGTCATGCTGTCTCCTCTCTGCCGGACGGGCTTTTGGCCGGTGCCGGCTATGGTCTAAACTCCTGCGCTCCGAGTCGCGGCGGCCCTGAGTCGCCCCATCCGAGTCGCACGAAAGCATACCGAGGTCTCGCCTTGACAGCCGATCGCCGCAACCCGTTCAACCTCGACATGTCGGTCAGCGCCGACAAGAAACGGCGCTCGCGCAGCCGTGGCGGCCCGGCGGCCGTGGAGACATCGGGCCGGCCCTGCGAAAAGCCCGGCTGCGGCAAGCCCGGGAAATTCCGCGCGCCGAAGTCGCCTGACAATCTCGACGACTTCCACTGGTTTTGTCTCGACCACGTGCGCGAGTACAATCTGAAGTGGAACTTTTTCGACACCCTGCCGGAGGATGAGCTCGCGGCCCGGGTGGAGGCCGACCGCGTGTGGGGGCGCGCCACCCAGCCTCTGGGCGATCGTGGCCCGGCGCACCCGCACACCGACGGACGCGCCTGGCAGCGTTTTGGCTATACCGATCCGATGGAACTGCTCGGTGAGAAGGCAACCCTGAACCCCGGCTCCGATCGCGCCCGTCCGCAGCCCCGGCGCCTGCCGTCGACGGAACGGCGCGCGCTCGAGATCCTCGACGCGCAGGACACCCAGAGCAAGACCGAAATCCGTCAGCAATACAAGGCACTTGTGAAGGATCTGCACCCCGACATGAACGGCGGCCGCCGCGATGACGAGGCTCGCCTCGCGGAAGTCGTCTGGGCATGGGAGCAGATCAAGGCGAGCCGCAGCTTCCGGGAGTGACCGGAGGCGAGACCGGGCGCGATGGTCAGATCGGGATTCCGGTCGTCATCCGCTCGTGGCTCTGCCGCGCCGTGAAGCGGAGCGGGATCAGCTTCGAACACGGCACCTCGGTCTCGTCGCCGACCGCATCGGGTGACTGCGCGATCAGCCGCAGCGCCAGCTCGCGGCCCACCGCCGCCAGATCGGCGTCGTAGTAGCTGAGAGCCGGCGCCAGCGAGCGCGCCTCGAACGGCGGGAAGTTACAGACGACGGACACGTCCTGACCCACCTTGTGGCCCATCCCGCCAAGCTCGCGGTAGAGCGCAATGGCAATGCCTTCGTTGGTCGCGACGTAGGCCGTGGGGGCTCGCGGCGCGGACATGATGGCACGTCCCTCCGCCGTCGGCTCGCCATTCGCCATCGGGACGAGCCGAACGGCCTCCGGGGGCAACCCGAGACGGACCACCTCGGCCCGGAACGCCGCAACGAGGATCTCCTGATAGTTCAGCAGTGACTCTCCGGTCGCGATCGCCATCCGGCGGTGGCCGTCCGCCACGAAGCGACGGGCGGCATCGGCGGCCATCGTCTCGAAGTCGAAGTCCACGAAGGAATAGTCGTCTATCCCGGCGCTCCGGCCAAAGGCGACATAGCCGATCCCCGCCTCCTGCAGGTAGGCGATCCGCGGATCATTCGGAACGGTCTGGCTGATGACGACCGAGTCGACGATCCGCCGCTGCACGATGCGTTTCAGATGCTCCGGGCCGTCTTCGTCGGCCCCGCGAGACAGCATGATCAGATCAAGGCCGCGCTCATGGAGCTCCTGGCGCAGCCCTTCCAGCACCACGAACAGGCCCGGGTCGTAGACCGTCCCGCCCATGTTCGAGGGAATGACGATCGCCACCATGCCGGTGCGGCCACTGCGCAGGCTTCGCCCGGATTGGTTCGGGACGTAGCCGCTTCGCATCGCTGCTGCCTTCACGCGCGCCCGGGTCGCTGGATTGACATCCGGCCGATCATTGAGCGCCCGCGACACCGTCCCGATGGACAGCTGCAGCTCCTTTGCCAGACGTCGGATCCCCATCCGCTCCTCCTGGGGTTGCATTTTGCCGCGCCAAACTTGTTCGGTATGGCCGTGGTACGCGCGAAACGCAATGGGCAGGCACCCGGATCGTTTTTTTTCCGCGTCGGTCCCGGGATTTACGTTTCTCTCACGATCGCCGGGCGCCCACCGCCCTACCACGGTGTCATCTCGTGATGTCACGGGATGCTCTCGCTGCTTCGGGGGCCGGCCAAGTCGAGATAAGCACAGATGCCAGAATCGCCCGTCGCAGAGCCAATCTCGCCAAACATCTTCGGAGCAGCGCCGCCGTCCGAGCGCTTCGCCGGCCTTGATCCGTCGACCGTCGAGGGTGCCGCCGAGCTTGCGGCAATCGCTATGCGGATAGGAAACACCCGGCGCCCCGGCGCCAAGTCCGACATTCCCGCAGGTGTCACGTACCTTACCCAGTTTGTTGTACTCGATGTGAACTTTCCGACGCGCGAAGCCGCGGCGGGCGGCCCGTCGCTCGATCTTGGTCTGATCTACGGCGACGGGCCGAAGCACCACACCTGCTCGTATCAGGTGCCGTTTCAGGCCGGGATGGCGCGCCATCTGCTCCGCATCGGCCGCACCCGTCCGACCGCATCCTCGCCGGCCTGGGGCGCGACGCGCGATCTGCCGCGGGTGTCCTGTCCGAACCTCGACGCCCGGCCGGTCGAAAGCCGCAGCGAAGTGCTCGTCCCCGACAGCGCCTCGGATTCCAACCTGCTCCTTGGTCAGGTTCAGGTGCTCTGGACACTGCTGCACAACGCGCTTGCCGCAACGCTGGCCGAGTCGCGTCGCACCGAGGTGGCATTCGATCTCGCGCGACGGATCAACCGCGCCGTCTATCGTCAGGTCGTGCGGCACGACGTGCTTGGAAGCTGGCTCCTGCCCGCGCTCCGGGCGCGCTACGCCGCCGCCGCGGGCGCTGAGTTGCGCCGTGTACCGGTCGAGTTCACCGCGGGCGTCGGCCGGCTCGGTCATGGCCTCGTGCGTGAAATCTATACCCTGAACGCCCAGACCCAGGTAGCCGGCCTGCGGACGCTGCTCCGTCACACGAGCACGGGTCGCCCCTTCGAGATGCCGCTCACCGAAGACTGGCTGGTGGATTTCTCGAACTTCTTTTCCATCGGCCGGCGTGATCCGCAGCTCGCCCGCGCCCTCGGCCCGCATGTGCCACGCCCGTTCGGCGCAGGAATGGTGCCTGGCGGCGCGGCCACGCTGGTGTTGCGCGACCTCGAGGCATGTACCCGAGGCGACCTGCGCTCGGTCCCGTCGCTGCTGCGCCGCGCGGGGGCGGCAGATCCGCAGCTTTTCACCGGGCGCTTCGGCGAGGACGGCCGGTGGCAGGCCGCCCTTGCGCGCTGGCTGACCGACGCCGGGCTCGATCCCGAAGCCGTCGGGCGGCTGTCGCAGGATCCGCCCCTCACGCTGTTTCTCATGCTCGAGGCCGAAGCTGACGCGGGCGGAAAATCACTTGGCGCGCTCGGCTCGGTCATCATGGGCGAGACGCTCGCCGCCGCCCTCGGGCCGGAACCGCAGGACCCCGAGGCCGACGCGGCAAGCGCGCTGCTGTTCCGCAACGGCGCGCCGGCCAGCATGGCCGAGGTGATCCGCTTCCTGCAATCGCACTACCGCTTTGCCGAGGGGGCGCGGCTTCACGCCCTCGACACCCCCGATCAGGACGATGCGTCGGACTCCGCTGCCGCTTGTCCCAATCGGGTTGCCTCCGGAGGTTTCGACATGCTCGACATGAACGCTCCCGCCCATCCGGCCATCCCGGAAATCGAGGTCGCCGACTACATCGAGATGGGCCGTCTGGTGGCCCAGTGGTCTGCTGATCCCGCGACGCGGCCCACGACCGTTCAGGAACTTCGCGAGCAACTCGACGGCGTCGCGGTCGTGCCGGACCGGATCCAGACCATCGAGTTCACCCAGAGCCGGCTGGATCATCTGGTGCTGGCAATGCCACCGCGCGAGATGATCGAAGGCGCGATCGAGCGGGTGACCGATCCGCTGTCCGACAGCCGCTATGCGCTGCCACAGTTTTACGCCGACCACAGCCGCCCGGGGTTCGGGCCGGTCATGACGCCGCTCGATACCCTGCTGGCGCGCGTCGGAGATCACACCATTGCCCAGTGCCGCTGACGCGGCATTCGGGCTCACGCCGCAAACCTTGCGTCAGGTTTGCTTCCTCCCTGACCACTGATACCTGCGGCTGGCTTGTCCAGCCGCTTTTTTTTCGCGCTACGGCTTCAGGTCGAGTGCCGCGCGGAAGCTGCCGTCGGTGTGGAACGGCACCGACACATGCTCCAGCGTCACCATCCATTGCCCGTCGTCGGCGCGGCGCAGCACGGTTGTCGCCCGCGCCCACCAGCCGATCGCCTCGCCGCCGCGCAGCACCTCGGTGTGCACCAGCCCATGGCAGACCGCCTGATCACCGGAGAGATCGACCAGAATGTCCTTGTGCGTGAGGATCACCGGCCCGTCCCAGCCGTCGAGCCATTCCTGCAGCGGCCCCGGCTCGACACCCTGACGCTGCAAGGGTGGCGCGAGATCGGCAACGATTGCGTCGCGGGCATAGTGCCGGGCGATCACCGCCGCATCGCGATCACGGAAGCCATGGGCGATCGCGGCAAACACCGCCTGAATCGCCCTTGCATCGGCCTCGCTCGCCTTCGCTGCCGGGTCAGACATCGACGATCGGCTCGAAGCCGCCATAAATCATTCGCGTACCGTCGAACGGCATCTGGCTCATGTCCTGCGACATGCGCGGATCCTTCATCGCCGCGGCGTTCCCCGCGTCTCGTGCTTCGCGCGAGGGCCACTCGATCCACGAGAAGACCACGGTCTCGTCATCCTTCTCCTGCACCGCCATCGGGAAGGATGTGACCTTTCCATCGGGCACGTCATCTCCCCAGCATTCGACGCAACGCGTCGCGCCATGGTCGCGGAACACCGCCATCGCCGCCATGGCCATCTCGCGGTAGGCCTCGCGCTTCGCGGTGGGCACCGCCACGACGAATCCATCAACGTAGCTCATCACACAGCTCCCTTTCGGTTTCAGGCGTGAGGATCGTTTCGAGGTAACGCAGCAGATGCCCGACGCTCTCGCGGGCGATTTCCGCCGAACCGGTCGCCTTGGCGAGGATGAAGGCCCCCTGCAGCGTTCCCTGAATGTGCCGTGAGAGGCTGGCCGCCGACCATTCCGGCCGGGTCCGCCCCGCCGCACCGAGCGCCGCTGCAATGTCGGGCTCGAAGCTCTCGGTATGCTTGAGCAGTTCCGCCTCGCACGCCGCGCGGATGCCCGGGTGGCTCGCGTAGGTCTCCTGCACCATCGTGCCGAGCAGGCAGGTGTACTCTGCCGCCTCGCCTCCAATGATGTCGTGCCGGAACCTGACGTAGCCGAGGATTCGCTCGCGGGGCGTGGCGAGGTCGCGGAACGGCGCCGTGTCGAAGAGGCCGGCAGCCATCTCGCCGAAGCGATGAGCGGCGGCGATCGCCAGATCGTCCTTGGAGCGGAAGTGGTGGAAGAACGCGCCCTTGGTCAGCCCGGCGCGTTGGCAAAGGTCATCGACGCTGGTCGCGGCGTAGCCCTTCTCGCGGATCACCGCGAGTGCCGCATCGAGCAACCTGTTCCGACCTTCACCGCGCGCCATCGAGCCTCCCTCGCTGGCTCAAAGATACGAACCGGTCGGTATGTGTGTCAACCCGCCTGGCGGGCGCGCTCGACAGCGGGCAGGGGCAGGTTGTCGATGAGGCGGATATCTCCGAGCCACGCCGCCACCAGCAGCCGCGCCGGCGCCTCCGCACTCTCGGTCGGGGCCATGTCGGCATCGCGGCGCAGTTCAAGGTATTCGACCGACCGGAACCCCGCCGCGACGATCGCCGCGCGTGCGTCATCGAGCGCGACAGCGACCGGGGTGCCCGCGACGATGGCGCGAGCGGCGACGTCGAGGGCTTGCGGGAGTGCCGGGGCCGCGGCGCGCTCGGCCTCGGAGAGGCGCAGATTGCGCGATGACAGCGCCAGCGCGTCCGACTCGCGCACCGTCGGGCAGCCGACGATCTCGCAGGGGATGTCGAGGTCGGTCACCAGCCGGCGGACCACCTGCAACTGCTGCCAGTCCTTTTCCCCGAAGTAGGCCCGATCGGCACCGGTCTGCAGCAAGAGCTTGGTGACGACCGTCGCCACCCCGTCGAAATGCCCCGGCCGGTGCGTGCCGCAGAGCCCCTCGCTCACGCCCGCGACCGAGACCGTGGTGGAAAACCCCTCCGGGTAGATCTGGTCCCCGTCGGGCACGTAGAGCACGTCCACCGCGAGCGGCCCGAGCTTTTCGGCGTCGGACGCCTCGGTGCGGGGATAGGCGGCGAGATCGGCCGGGTTGTTGAACTGCCGCGGGTTGACGAAAAGCGTCACCACCACCCGGTCACTGCCGGCCTTTGCGGCGCGCACCAGGCTGAGATGCCCGGCGTGCAGCGCCCCCATGGTCGGAACGACGCCAACCGTCTCGCCTGCGGCCTTCCAGCCAGCGACGATGGCGCGCAGCTCGTTGCGGCTGCGAATGATCGGGACGGGCATGGCGGCGCTCCGGCAGGAGTTCGGTCAGGCGTCGGGAAAGGTATGCTCGGGCGCGGGAAACGTCCGCGCGCGCACGTCCGCGGCATAGGCGGCGATCGCCGCGTCCGCCGCCTGGCCGAGCTCCGCATAGCGCCGCACGAACGAGGGGCGGAAGTCCGTGAAGAGCCCCAGCATGTCGTCGATCACGAGGATCTGGCCGTCGCATGCGGGCGAGGCGCCGATGCCGATGGTCGGAATCGGGATCGCCTCGGTGATGCGCCGCGCCAGCGGCTCGGCAATCTTTTCCAGCACCACCGAGAACGCGCCGGCCTCGGCCACCGCCTTTGCATCGGCGAGCACCCGGTCGGCGTCGGCGCCGCGGCCCTGCACCCGGTAGCCGCCGGTGGTGTTCACCTGCTGCGGCATCAGGCCGACGTGCGCCATGACCGGGATCGACCGCGCGGTCAGGAAGGCGATCGTCTCGGCCATGGTCTCGCCGCCTTCGAGCTTCACCGCGGCGCAGCCGGTCTCGGTCATGATCCGCGCCGCGGTCTCGAAGGCCCGTGCCGGACCAGCCTCGTAGGAGCCGAACGGCATGTCGACGACGAGCAGAGCGTTGGACGTGCCGCGACGCACCGCCTGACCGTGCAGGATCATCATCTCGGTCGTCACGCCAACCGTGGACGGCAGGCCGTGGACCACCATCCCGAGGCTGTCACCGACGAGAATGACGTCGGCATGCGCATCGACGAGCCGCGCCATCGGGGTGGTGTAGGCGGTGAGGCAGACCAGCGGCTCCCGGCCCTTGCGGGCCAGCACCGCCGCAGGTGTCACCGCCTTGCGTGGAACATGCGTGCTCATTGGATTTCCGATCCTTTCAGGCGGGATCAGTCCTCGCCGCCGCCTTCGTAGATTGCCCGCTCGTTCGCAGTCGCGACGCGCAGGATGTTGGTGCTGCCGGCGACGCCGAACGGAATGCCGGCGGTGACGACGATGCGGTCGTCGAGCGAGGCAAAGCCGTGCTCGCGCGCCACCCGCGCGGCGTTCACCACGGCGAGCTTGAAGCGATCGACCTCGGGAACCACGACGCAGTGCAGCCCCCAGCTCAGCGCCAGCCGGCGCGCGGTATCGACCTTCGGCGTCAGGGCGATGATCGGCACCCGTGGACGCTCGCGCGCGGCGAGCAGCGCGGTCGTGCCCGAATGGCTGAAGCAGCAGATCGCCTTCACCTTCGTCGTCTCGGCCACTTCACGCGCCGCGACGGTGATGGCGTCAGAAACGCCGGAGCGGCCAACGGTCCGCTGCGCCTCGATCACCGGCCGGAAGGTGGTGTCGCTTTCCACGGACTCGGCGACGTTGTTCATCATCGCCACCGCCTCGATCGGGTATTCGCCCGCAGCGGATTCGGCCGAAAGCATCACCGCGTCCGCGCCCTCGTAGATCGCGGTCGCCACGTCGGAGACCTCGGCGCGGGTCGGCACCGGGCTGGTGATCATGCTCTCGAGCATCTGGGTCGCGACGATCACCGGCTTGCCGACCATGCGGCAGGCCCGCGTCAGGCGCTTCTGGATCGGCGGCACGCGATGTACCGGCAGCTCGACGCCAAGGTCGCCGCGTGCCACCATGATGCCGTCGGAGGCGTCGAGGATTTCCTGGAAGGCATTCACCGCCGCCGGCTTCTCGATCTTCGAGAGGATCGCCGCTCGACCATCGGCGAGCTCACGCGCCTCGTAAACGTCGCTGGCGCGTTGCACGAACGAGAGCGCCAGCCAGTCGATGCCGAGGTTGCAGGCGAATTCGAGATCCTTGCGATCCTTCTCGGACAGCGCCGCCAGCGGCAGCACCACGTCGGGCACGTTCACGCCCTTGCGGTTCGAGATTTCGCCACCGACCACCACCTCGGTCATCGCGTGATCCGGCGAACACTCCGTCACCCGGACGCGGATCTTGCCGTCGTTCACGAGCAGCGTGGAGCCGACCTCAAGCGCCTGGAAAATCTCCGGATGCGGCAGACAGACGCGGGTCTCGTCCCCTTCGGCCGGATCGAGATCGAAGCGGAAGCTCTGGCCTTCGACGAGGGTGAGCGGCCCGTTCGCGAAGGCGCCGCAGCGCAGCTTCGGTCCCTGCAGGTCGGCGAGGATGCCGATCGGCCGGCCGAGCTCGGCCTCGACCTTGCGGATCATCTGGTGTCGGAGCGCGATGTCTTCCTGGGTGCCGTGGCTCATGTTGAGTCGGAAGACGTCGGCACCCGCCACGAAGAGATCCCGGATCATTTCGTAACTGTCGGAGGACGGGCCGAGCGTTGCGACGATCTTGACGTTGCGCTGGCGACGGATCGCGGTCATGCGGAGCTAATTCCCATCCGGTACTGACACGGGCGCCTTTATAGCGGAACGACCGGGGTATGGAACGGCTAATGCGGACCAATCCCCGATTTATCCCCCTGTCATCTAACTGTGTGATTTGTTCGCGTCGGCGAGAGCCTCCGGCAAGGCGGCGGCGAAGGCGTCGAGGTCCGGCGGACGTCCGGCACTGACCCGGATGCAGCGGTCGAGCGGCGCCACGCCCGGCTTGCGCACGAAAACCCCGCGGCGGACGAGCCCGTCGAGCACCGCCGTGGCAAAGCGCCCGTCGCCGCCGCAGTCGACGGCGACGAAGTTCGTGGCCGACAGCAGGGTGCGCAGACCGTTCGCGGCGGCGATTTCGGCGATCCGGGCCTTTGCCGCCGCCACCTCCTCACGCACGTGGCCGAGCCAGGCGTGATCCCCGAGCGCCGCGATGGCGCCCGCCACCGACATCCGGTTCATGCCGAAGTGGTTTCTCACCCGGTCGAACGCCGCGATCAGCTCCGGGTGACCGATGGCGTAGCCGATCCGCGCGCCGGCCATGCCGTGCGCCTTGGAGAACGTCCGCATGCGGATCACCCTCGGCTCGGCCGGATCAAGGGGCGGGATCGCGTCGTCGGGCGCGAAGTCCGCGTATGCCTCATCGAGGCAGAGCACGGCGCCACCGGGAAGGCGGCCGATCATCTCCGAGATTGCCCGGCCGGAGTGCCACGTCCCCATCGGGTTGTCGGGATTCGCGAGATAGACCAGCGGCGCGCCGGCCTTGCGCGTGGCGAGAAGCAGCGCCTCGGGGTCCTCCTGATCGCGCCGGTAGGGCACCGTCTGCAGCACCCCGCCGAAGCCCGCCACGTGATAGTTGAAGGTCGGATAGGCGCCCGCCGAGGTGACGACCGGCGTCCCCGGCCCCACCAGCAGCCGCACGAGGTTGCCGAGGATGCCGTCGATCCCCTCGCCCACGGTGATGTTCTGCGGACGAACCCCGTGATGCGCCGCCAGAGCGGCTTTCAGGTCGTGAAGCTCGGGGTCGGCATACATCCAGACCTCGGATGCCGCCGCCGCCATGGCGGCGATCGCTTTCGGCGAGGGACCGAAGACGCTTTCGTTCGCGCCGATCCGCGCCACGAACGGCCGGCGGAGGGCGCGCTCCTGCGCCTCGGGTCCGACGAAGGGCACGGTGGCGGGGAGGCTGGCGGCGAGCGGTGTCAGACGCATGGGTGTGACGGAACCGATGTCATGCAGGGGCTTTCGCTATCAAGGGCGGGAGCTTTCGCTCCCGTCCATCACTCCTTGGTCTTGTCGCTCTTCGGATCGTTGAGCGCGAGCACGATGTCGCCGATCTGCGGCATGTAGCGCTCGCCCATGCCCATCGCCACGCCGAGCTTCAGGGTCTGAAGCGCCCCGTCCGACATGAGCGTCGCCGCGCCGTGCCGGTTCGCGAGACGGTTGTAGTAGGTCAGATCCTTGCAGCCGTTGACGATGGTGAACTTGTGCGCCCCGGCGTCGCGGTCGACCGCGTACTGGGAAAACGACTGGAAGTTGCCGCAGTTCATCCCCGAGTTCGTGACGATCTCGCGAAAGACCGCCGGATCGGCGCCGACCTTGTCCACCATGGCGTAGCACTCGGCCCAGATCGAGGCATAGCCGAGGGCGACGAGGTTGTTGATGAGCTTCAGCGCGTGCGCCGAGCCCACCGGCCCGCCTGTCGGGATCACCACGTTCGCCCATGTGGCGAGGAGCGGGCGCCACTTCTCGATGAGCTCCGCCGGGCCGCCGACGTAGGTCGTGGCCTCGCCGTCCCAGGTGTGCTGCGGCGTGCGCGACAGCGGCGCGTCGAGCAGCGAGATGCCCTTCTCGCCAAGCTCCGCCGCCAGCCGCTCGGTCACGTCCGGCTCGGAGGTCGATGAGTCGATGATGGTGAGGCCCGGCTTCGCGGCCGGCACGATCGAGGCGACGATCGCCTGAACCTGCGGAGCCCCGGTGACACAGAGCACGATCACGTCGCATTCCGCCGCCAGCGCCGCGACGTCGGGACATTCCACGGCGCCGCGCTTCACGAGGTCGTCCACCGCCTCGCGCTTGCGGTGCGCGACCACGCGGAGCGGGTAGCCCTTTTCCACGGCGTTCTTCGCCATGCCCCAGCCCATGAGCCCCACGCCCACGAACCCGACGACGGGCAGTCCGGTTGCTTGCGTTGCATTACTCTCGGTCATCGGCGTCTCCCTGGTCGCTCTCGTTTCCCGATTGTCGAGCCGTTAAACCCGCCGGGCGCCGCTTAGTCCAGCACCTCGTCCAGCACCTCGAAGTGGGCCACGATCGACGTGAGCAGCACGAGCAGCGCGAAGAACAGGAAGGCCGCATGGAACCGCCTGTCGACGACGAAGATGCCGATGATCGCGAGCCCCGCCAGAATTGGCTGGCGCCAGAGATACGTCGGGCCGAGCTCCGCGAGGTGCGCCGGGCCCTTGATCGCGCTGTCCACGATGTCCGCGAGGAAGATCGCCGCGAGGAGCCCGTAGAACCAGCCCTGCCGCGCGTGGAAATATTCGGCGAAGCCCGTATATTCATCCATCCGGTCGGGAAAAAGCAACGCAGACGTGAAGAAATATAGCGCGGCGTAGCCGACGACAAAGAGATACTTCTCGAACGTCCACTTCTGCACGAGGACAAGCTCGTACTCGAACCACCAGAACAGCATCACGGAGAGCAGCAGGTAGATGCACCAGCCGAGGTGGATCGGATAGATCTGCTGCCGGGAGGGGTGCTGCACGAAGCGCGCGAGGCCGTTCAGGAGCCGCGCGATGGTGAGGCCCGCGACCACACCGATGATGACCCTCAGGTGAAAGTACTGATCGTGCACGGAATCCTCCGACGGCAGGGCCGCAGTTGTTGTGTCCCGGAGCGTCACGTGGTCAACATTCGCCCCCCGAGCGAAGGAAATGCCATGAAGCCTGAGATCCTGCAAATTTGCCCCATGTCACCGCGGATCGAGGCGGCGTTCGATGCGGCCTATGTCGTGCACCGGTACTGGGATGCGCCCGACCGCGCCGGTCTTCTCGCCGCGCACGGGCCGGCGATCCGCGGGGTGGCGACGGACGGACACTACGGCATCGCCCCGGAGATCATGGCGGCGCTGCCGGCGCTCGAAATCGTTGCGAGCTACGGCGTCGGTTACGACGCCATCGACATCGCCGCCTGCAAGGCGCGCGGCGTCCACGTGTCGAACACGCCCGATGTGCTGAACGACGCGGTGGCCGAGATGGCGATCGGCCTGATGCACGCGCTTGTGCGGCGCATCCCGCAGGCGGACGCCTTCGTGCGCGAGGGCAAGTGGCTCGACGGCACGTTCGGGCTCACCGGCGAGCTGACCGGCGCCCATGTGGGCATCCTCGGGCTGGGACGGATCGGCAAGGAGATCGCCCGGCGCCTGCAGGTGTCGAAGATGCGCGTCTCCTACCACGGCCGCCATGAGCAGGCGTTCGAGCCCTATGTCTACTATCCCGACCTCGTGGCCATGGCGCGCGACGTGGACTGGCTGGTGGCGATCGCGCCGGGGAACGCCGCGACCCGCGGCATCGTCTCGCGCGAGGTGCTGACCGCCCTCGGGCCACGGGGCAACTTCGTCAACGTCGGTCGCGGCTCGCTGGTCGACGAGCCGGCAATGGTCGAGCTGCTGGTCTCGGGCGGTCTCGGCGGTGCGGGGCTCGATGTCTTCGCCGACGAGCCCCGGGTGCCCGAAGCGCTGCTTGGCCTGCCGAACGTCGTGCTCTCGCCGCATCAGGGCTCCGCGACCGAGAAGACCCGGACGGCGATGGGGGATCTGGTGGTGCAGAATCTCGCCGCACATTTCGCCGGCGACCCGCTGCTGACCCCGGTGGTCTGAGCGGCCGAGGGCGCGGCGGCAAGCGTGCAGTCGCGAGCCCGCGCTTGACGCCTGCCGCGTGGCGCCGTACCGGGCCGGCATGGCCGAGCCACCGCTTCTCACTCTCGCTGACATCCGCCTGACCTTCGGCGGCGACCCGCTGTTCGCGGGAATGGACCTTGCCGTGCATCCCGGCGAGCGCATCGCGCTCGTGGGCCGGAACGGCTCGGGCAAGTCCACGCTCATGCAGGTGATGGCGGGCTCGGTGCAGCCCGACTCCGGTGAACGGTTCGTGCGGCCGGGGACGCTCATTGGCTACATGGCGCAGGACCCGGATTTTGCCGGCTTCACGACGCTCGGTGATTTCGTCGCGGGGGGTCTCGACGAGGCCGAGAGCTGGCGCGCGGCCGCGGCGATGGACGGGCTGAAGCTCGACGGCGGGCTCGACCCCGCGCAGGCCTCGGGCGGCGAGCGGCGGCGCGCGGCGCTGGCGCGGCTGATCGCGTCCGAGCCGGACCTCATGCTCCTCGACGAGCCGACGAACCATCTCGACATCACCGCGATCGCCTGGCTTGAGGCGCATCTTGCCGCGTCGCGCACCGCGTTCGTGGTGGTAAGCCACGACCGGGCGTTCCTGAAGAGCCTGACCGATCGCATCCTCTGGGTCGACCGCGGCGAGGTGCGCCGGCTCGACCGCGGCTTTGCCGCCTTCGAGGAGTGGCGTGACAAGGTCTTCGACGAAGAGGACATGGCCCGCCACAAGCTCGACCGCCTGATCAAGGCCGAAGGCCGCTGGGCGGTCGAAGGCATCTCGGCGCGGCGCAAGCGCAACATGGGGCGCGTCCGCCGTCTCGCCGAACTGCGGCAGGACCGCCGGGAGGCGATCCAGCGCACCGGCGCCGCGTCGCTCGCCTTCGAGTCCGGCCCGATGTCCGGGCGGCTGGTGGTGGAAGCCGAGGGGATCGGCAAGGCGTTCGGCGATCGCGGGATCATCGGGGATTTCTCGATGAAGATCGCCCGCGGCGACCGGGTGGCGCTGGTCGGCCCGAATGGCGCGGGCAAGACCACGCTGCTCAGGATGCTGACCGGCGAGCTAGCGCCCGACACCGGCCGGGTGCGGCTCGGCGCCAATCTGGTGACGGCGGTCTTCGACCAGAACCGCACCGCGCTCGACCCGGAGGCGTCGCTCTGGGAGACGCTGACCGGGGATGCACCGGGGCGCAACGATCAGGTGATGGTGCGCGGCAAGCCACGCCACGTGGTGGGCTATCTCAAGGATTTCCTTTTCGCCGAGTCGCAGGCGCGCGGGC
Source organism: Amaricoccus macauensis (assembly GCF_014201905.1). Lineage (GTDB taxonomy): Bacteria > Pseudomonadota > Alphaproteobacteria > Rhodobacterales > Rhodobacteraceae > Amaricoccus > Amaricoccus macauensis. Next base: position 1,398,894 of record NZ_JACHFM010000001.1, read on the forward strand.
CGGTCTCGGCGCTCTCGGGCGGCGAGCGGGCGCGGCTGCTGCTCGCGAAGCTGATGGCGACCGAGTCGAACCTGCTCGTGCTCGACGAGCCGACGAACGACCTCGACGTCGAGACCCTCGACCTGCTTGAGGAGATCGTCGGCGACTATGACGGTACGGTGCTGCTCGTCAGCCACGACCGCGACTTCATCGACCGGGTGGCGTCGACGACCATCGCCATGGAGGGCGACGGCCGCGCCACGGTCTATGCCGGCGGCTGGACCGACTACCGCGCCCAGCGCGGCGCGCGCCCCGGTGCAGAGGCGCCGAAGGCGACGCGCCCGGCGTCACAGACAGCGGCGCCACAGACTGCGGCACCGCAACGCGCCGCCGAGCCGGCCCGCGCGCGGCTGAGCTTCACCCAGACGCACCGGCTCGCCCAGCTTCCGGCCGAGATCGACCGGCTGAGTGCCGAGATCGGCAAGCTCGAGATACTGCTCGCCGACCCGGGCCTCTTCACCCGGGAGCCCGCGAAGTTCGCCAAGGCGAGCGAGGCGCTGGTCGCACGGCAGCAGGCCCTCGGTAACGCCGAGGATGAATGGCTGACGCTCGAAGCGCTGCGCGAGGAAGCCGAAGGCTGAGGGCTATTCCCGGCCCTCGGTGATCAGCCGCCGCTGCGCCGTGAGGCGCGCGACCGCGAAATCCGCGAACCGGCGCACCGCCGGCAGACGCTGAAGCTCCGGCGTCATCAGCAGATACCACGGTCCGGCCAGTTCGGGCAGCGGCGCGAAGCAGCGCAGGAGCCCGGTGTCCTGCTCGGCGTCGATGCAGGGCAGGAGCCCGACCCCCATTCCCGCCCGCACCGCGCCGCGCATGTTGCCGACGGTGTTGCAGCGCGCGACGATCCGGTTCTCGTCGACGCGGACCGCCATCCAGCGGCTCCGGGCGGTTGCCGACAGCGGCTTGTCGTACAGCACCGCCGCATGCTCGCGAAGCGCGTCTGGCGTCTGCGGCATCCCGTTCTCGGCGGCATAGCTCCGGCTGCAGTAGACCGTCCAGCCGAAGTCGGGCAGGCGGCGGGCGATGAGGGTCTCCGGTATCCGCTGCTCGGTGGCGCGGAAGGCGATGTCCGCCTCGCCGGCGGCGAGATCGAGATGGTTGTCGCTCGCCACCTGCTCGATCGTCACGCCCGGCCGCTCGTCGTGATAGGCAGCGACGATATGGGCGATGAGGTGGTGGAACACGACCTCCGGGGCTGTCACCCGCACCACGCTGCGAGCGAGCCGTCGCAGTCGTTCCGCCTCGGCCACGGCCTCGTTCACCGCCAGTTCGACGACCTCCGCCGCCGGAAGGAGCGACCGGCCGTGTTCGGTGAGCGCATAGCCGGTGGAGCGTCGCGCAAAAAGGGTCAGCCCCAGCGCATGTTCGAGCGCATGGACGCGCCGGCCGACAGTCGTCTGGTTCACCCCAAGCGCACGGGCGGCGGCGAGGGTCGAACCCTCCCGCGCCACTCCGAGGAAAACCTTCAGATCGTCCCAGTCGAGCATGTTACATTCTGCACCCTTGCAGAACCACTATGCAAGGTCCGGGCTTCTCCCGAAGGGTAGAATCGCGGGATAGTGCGGGCGTTCGATTATTTTGAGATTCTGTACCCACGGGAGTTGTCCACATGAATGCCCCGATGAACGCGGCGGCCACAAGCCGCCCGGTCAAGACGCGTGACCTGCACAATCATCACTTCGATTCTACAATCTGGGACGAATTCAAATTTAGAGACGATGACGTCGTCATTGCAACTTATGCGAAGTCCGGCACAACCTGGATGCAGCAGATCGTGAGCCAGCTTCTGTTCGACGGCGCGCCCGATCTGCCCGTTGCCGAAATGTCGCCATGGCTCGACCTGCGGGTTCCCCCCAAGGCGGTGAAGCTCGCCGCCGTCGAGGCGCAGACCCATCGCCGGTTCCTCAAGACGCATCTGCCCGTCGATGCGCTCGTCTTCAGTCCGGAGGCGAAATACCTCTACCTCGGCCGTGACGGCCGGGACGTGGTGTGGAGCCTCTACAACCACCATGCAAACGCCAATGCGCTCTGGTATTCGGCGCTGAACGACACGCCCGGCCTCGTCGGCGAGCCGATCGCGCCGCCGCCGGATTCGGTCGTGGATTATTTCGAGGAATGGCTGCGCCGAGACGGCTATCCGTTCTGGTCGTACTGGGAGAACCTCCGGTCGTGGTGGGCGATCCGCGACCTGCCGAACGTCCGCATCGTGCATTTCGCCGATCTGAAGGCGGATATGCCCGGCGAGCTGAGGCGAATCGCGGCGTTCCTCGGCATCCCGATCCGCGAGACCCGGTGGGACGACATCCTCACCCACTGCTCGTTCGCCTACATGAAGGCCAACGCCACCGCGAGCGTCCCGCTCGGCGGGGCGTTCTGGGAGGGTGGCGCGCAGACGTTCGTCCACAAGGGCACCAACGGCCGCTGGCGCGACGTGCTGCCGACCGACCTCTCGGACGCCTACGAGCGCCGCGCCGTCGAGGAGCTTGGACCGGAGTGTGCCGAGTGGCTGAAGACGGGCGGCCTGAGGAACTGACGGCTCAGCCCGGTCGCCCTGCTCCGTGGCAGACCGGGCAGTCGGGCCGGGCGCGGGTCCGCACGCGCCGGACCTCGGCATCGAGCGCGTCGTAGAGCAGGAGCGCCGAACGGAGCGGACGCCCGGCGCCCGTCAGATACTTGATCGCCTCCATCGCCATCATCGAGCCCATGACGCCCGGCAGCGCACCGACGACGCCCGCGAGCGCGCAGGGCGGCGTCAGCGACGGGTCGGGCGGCTCCGGGAAGACGCAGGCGTAGCAGGGGCCGCCCGCCGCCGGGTGCCAGAGCGCGATCTGGCCCTCCCAGCGGCTCATGGCGGCGGCGATGAGCGGCTTGCCGGCTGCGACGCAGGCGGCGTTGATGAGGTAGCGGGTCGGAAAGTTGTCGCTGCCGTCCAGCACGAGGTCGGCGGTGGGCACGAGGCGGGCCGCCGCCTCGGCATCGAGCCGCAGGACGTGCGGCTCCACGGCGACGTGCGGGTTCAGCGCCGCGAGGCGCGCAGCCGCGGCCGCGGCCTTCGGCCGGCCGACATCGGCGGTCACGAAGATCGTCTGGCGCTGCAGGTTCGAGAGGCCGACGGTGTCGTCATCGACCAGCATCAGCCGGCCGACCCCGGCGGCGGCGAGGTAGAGCAGCACCGGCGCCCCGAGGCCACCGGCGCCGACAACGAGGACACGCGCACGGCCCAGCGCCTGCTGTCCCGGCCCGCCGATCTCCGGCAGCACGATGTGGCGGGCGTAGCGCTCGAGCTCTTCGAGCGAGAGGCTCATCGCCCGGTTCCGGTGGACCCGAAGCCGCCAGTGCCGCGCGCACTCTCGTCGAGGCTGTCGGCCACGACCCACACGAGGCGCGTGACCGGCGCGAGCACGGCTTGCGCGATGCGCATTCCGTGCCCGAGCGTCACAGGCACGGCGCCGTGGTTGATGACGATCACCCCGACCTCGCCGCGATAGTCGCTGTCGATGGTGCCGGGGCTGTTCACCAGCGCAAGGCCGTGGCGCAGGGCGAGCCCGGAGCGCGGGCGGATCTGCAACTCGAAGCCAGGCGGGATCTCGACCGCGAGACCGGTCGGGATCAGTGCCCGGGCCCCGGGGGCGAGCGTCAGACCGTCGGACCGGTCCCGTGGCGGCAGGTTCGCGAAGACGTCGAGCCCGGCGGCGCCCGTCGTCGCATAGGCCGGCAGCGGCAGCGCCGGATCGTGCGACGGCAGCCGAAGCACCCTGACCGGAACGCTCATGTCAGTGCCCGGGCGATGCGATCGGCCAGCGCGTCGGCGGTCGCATCCTTCGACATGCGCGGCCATGGCTCCGCCCCCTCGGCGGTGACGAGGATCGCGGCGTTCTCGGTGCCGCCCATGATGCCGGTGGAGGGGCGCACGTCGTTCGCGACGATCCAGTCCGCGCCCTTGCGCAGGCGCTTGGCCGTGGCGTTCGCCACCACGTCGTCGGTCTCGGCCGCGAAGCCCACGACGAGGCCGGGGCGGCCCTCCGATCGCGTCGCGATGGTGCGCAGGATGTCGGGGTTCTCGCGCAGGACGAGGCCCGGCGGCGTGCCCGTGCCGTCCTTCTTCAGCTTCGAGGCGCCCGCGCCTTCCACGTACCAGTCCGCGACGGCGGCGGCAAAGACCGCGGCATCGGCAGGAAGGGCGGCGTCGACTGCCTCGAGCATCTCGCGGGCGGTCTCGATCTCGACGATCGTCGCGCCTTCCGGTCGTGGCGCCTCGGCCGGACCGGTGACGAAGGTGACGCGCGCGCCGCGCCGCACCAGCGCCGAGGCGATGGCGCTGCCCTGCCGGCCGGAGGAGCGGTTCGCGATGTAGCGCACCGGGTCGATGGGCTCATGGGTCGGGCCGGACGTGACGATGACGTGTCGCCCGGCAAGCGGCCCCGGCGTGGGGGGAGCGAGCGCCGCCGCGACCGCCGCGACGATCTCCGCCGGCTCGGCCATGCGCCCGGGGCCGAACTCGCCGCAGGCCATGTCGCCGTGGTTCGGCCCGACAGTGAGGACGCCATCGGCGGCGAGGGCCGCGACGTTGCGCTGCACGGACGGATGCAGCCACATGCGCACGTTCATCGCCGGTGCGAGGAGCACGCGCTTGTCAGTGGCAAGGAGCAGCGTCGAGGCGAGGTCATCAGCGAGCCCGCCCGCGATCTTGCCGATGAGATCGGCGGTCGCCGGGGCGACCACCACCAGATCGGCGCTCCGCGAGAGCTCGATGTGACCCATCTCCGCCTCGCGCGTCAGATCGAAGAGCAGCGTATGCGCCGTCTCGCCCGCCAGCGCCGAGGCGGTGAGCGGCGTCACGAACTCCGCCCCGCCTGCGGTCAGCACCGGCACCACGCCGGCACCGGCTTTCTTCAGCAGGCGGATGAGTTCAAGGCTCTTGTAGGCGGCGATACCGCCGCCGATCACGAGAAGGATCCGGCGTCCCGCCAGCATGGTGATGCTCTCCGCTACCTGCGGCGCGCACACTATCCCGCCCGCCGGGCACCCCGCAACCCGGGGGCATCCGGCGGGCGGGGAAGGCGGGCAAGGGCTCAGGCGGCGGAGGCCGCCTGCTCCGTGCCTTCGGAGCCGACCCGCGCCGCTGCCGTATCGCGCGACGTCACGTGATAGACAGCGAAGGACCAGAGCGACACATCGACCGCGGTCCCGCCCTGCAGCTGGAGGAAGAACTTCGGCGCCGTCCCGGGGGCCCGATCGGCGAAGGTCTCCTGCGTCACAGTGAAGCGGTTGCGGATCGGACGGAGCCGCCAGTCGATCGTGTGGACCACGGCATGGCACCATGGATCCGCACCGGGCGCCCGGTTCACGTAGAGGCCGGAGCGGAGTTCGAGCTGGACCCGCGACGACATGAAGCCCACGATCTCGTAGGTCTCACCCACGCGGAAGACGTCGGGGCAAATCTCGAACTCGATCAATGCCCACTCGATATCCGCCTCCCTGACCGTGCGGAACCGAAGCCCGTGGAGCGCGGATTCGGGGCCGAAGGGCAGCGCGACGGGCTCGATGCGGTCCATCTCGAAACGACCAACGCCCGTGTCGGCCTTGTAGGCCACACGGGCCCCCGACACGAACTCCTGATAGGGGGTGAGGGCGCGGTGCTGCGGCCCCGGGCAGCCCGCGAAGGCGTCGGCCAGCGCTGGCGCCGCGCTGCGCGTGCACTCGACGCCTGCCGGGGGCTTCTCCGCCGCGCCCGGAGCCCTGTCCCCGAGACGCGTGCCCTCCGCATGGCGGTAACGGTCGAAAAGCGGCGCGCGCCAGCCCACCAGCGGCAGGGAGTCGCGCTGCCGATGACGCAGGCGCGGAAAGCCCGGGACCTGGAGCTCGCGAATGGCGATGTCGAGCGTCGCGGTCATCCGCTCGTTGGTCGGCATCCGAACCGCTCGGGTCCTGAAATCGCCGATCGAGTAGAACTCGTACCGCAGGTAGTGCACGAAGCGTTCAATCAGCGTCTGGTCGGGCTTCGCCGGGGATCGGACGTGATCGAGGACATCCCGCGCTTCATCGACATACCGGTTGACGCCGTCGATCTGGTAGAAGGCCTTGCCGTAGAGCAGGCAGAACTTCCCCCACAGCATCGCCTGCACGCCGACGCCCGAGTTGAAGGTCAGGATGCTGTTGCACGCCCCGAGCAGGTCGGCGACGTGACAGTCATCGGCGGAAATGCAGTTTCCAAATGCCGGAACGTCATCCTCGAGCGGGTGCTTCTTGACGACGACCTTCACGCCGGGCGGTATCGCTGCGTCGAGCTCGGTCAGCAATTCGATGAACCGGGCATAGGTCCGGTTGCCGCGCGTCATGAAACGGGTGGCGGTGTCGTCCGGCCGCTGCAGCGCCACGAAGATCATGAAGTCGCTCTCGGCGATCCCAAGCTTGCGTCGCAGCGCCGAGGGGCCAATGCGGTCCGGCTGATCCTCGAGCGCCTGGTTCGCGAGCCGCTCCTCGGCCATGTAGTCGACGACCTGCGCCCGTTCGGCCGCGTCGAGCGGACGATCCCAACGCTCGCCCGCATAACTCGTGCTGTCGGCAAGAAAGCCCTCCGGGTCGAAGAAGAACGACCGGTTCAGGGCGCCCCGCTCCGCGACGAGATAGGGGAGGCCGAGTTCGCGACACCAGCGATAGATGTCGGCCATCGCTTCCGAGGAGTACGGGTTGTGGAAGAGGACCCGGCGGATGCCATGCGCGCCGAGGTAGTCCATGAATCTCGCCTTGGTCTGAAACTCGGTCTCCGACTCGAAGTGGAGCGTTCCAAAGTACGGCATCACGTCGCGATGGGCCGTGAACGTGTTCTTCCGAAAGCAGAGCGTCCGACCCCGGCTGAGGTCAGGCAGTGGATCGGGCTCGGCTTCGAGCCCTCCCGAAAGCTTCTCGAGGAAGTTCTTTCGATTCGCGGCTGACCTCTTGAAGTAGTCTCCGTCCCGGGTGACCGGATGCCACGCATGGAAAATGGCGATCCCCTTGGCGAACAGCGTGTCGCCGTAGAGCCGGTAGGATGCCTTCCAGGTACTGTAATCGACGGTATCGAAGTTTCCCCGCTCGGTCGCCCATTCACGTGGCCTTGGAAACCGGCCGTCGTTGCGGATGCAGCGATTGATGAACTCGAGGTCCTCGTAGCCCCAGCCGACGAAGCCCTCGTTGTTGCCGCCTCGCGACAGATAGTAGCGCCGATGATGGAGAGTCACCGACGTGCCCGTGGAGATGCGCTCGACGCGGGAAGTGTCGCCCATCAGGGCGTAGTGATGGAAGAGCTGCGCCTGATCTTCCGGCGGCGTGCGCCGGAGTTCCCCGACGCCAGCCTCCGTGAGATAGATAAAGGGGACCATCAGGAAGCTCGAAGCCGTGCCGCGAAGACCCTGCACCCGGATTTCGGCGAGAAGCCGGTTGTAGAAGCCTGCGGGCGGAATCAGATCCACGTCCTGGAACAGGATGAAGTCGCTCCGCGCGTACATGGCGCCGGCGTTGCGGCAGCGCCCTACCGAGAAGTGCCGGTCTTCCGTGGGGAGCCGCAGATAGGACCAGCCGCGCTGGTGCAGGATCTCGTCGATTTCGGCGACCAGGGAGGCGGGAGAGCCATCGTCCACCACCAGGAAGTGCACCCGCGACGGCGTTTCACTGTCGTTGCCCGGGTTTCGCCGCAGCCGGTCTATGCCGTCGGCCCGGTCAATCGAAGCTCGGAGGGGAATGATCACCGTCAGGTCACTTCGGCCATCCCACCGGTCTATGAAAACTGCCCCCAGAAACCCATCCGATGCCCCGCCGTCCTCTCTGATTACATTGCTTTTGTTCATTAATTTTTAACCCCAGATATTATCTGACAGCTGGCAAGGCGATCAGCTTCAATTGTACTTCCTTGGTTAATTTTTGGTTAACCTCCAATGGCCAGGACCCTGTCGGAAGCCTACCGTGCGTCTGCCGCCCTTGACAGCGATCCCCCGGCGGCGCACCCGGGCCGCGCGCGCGGCGAGACCACCAGCGGGAGATGCACCATGTCCGATGACCGCCTGATCGTGGGCCTTGATCTGCCCGACGCCGGAAGCGCGGGCGCGCTTGTGGAGCGGCTGGGGCAGGAGGTCGGCTTCTACAAGATCGGGCTCGGGCTGCTGGCGAGTGGCGGGCTCGACCTCGCCGAGCGATTGAAGCGTGACGGCCGCCGGGTCTTCCTCGACATGAAGCTCTTCGACATCGGTGCGACGGTGACAGCGGCGACGCGCGGCCTCGTGGGGCGGATCGCCCCGGATTTCCTGACGGTGCAGGGCGACCCGCACGTGGTCCGCGCGGCGGTGGCCGGGCGGGGCAACGCGCCCACACGGATTCTCGCGATCAGCGTGCTCACCTCGCTCGACCGCGGCGATCTCGACGAGGCGATGATGGTCCCGGGTGATGTCGAGACGATCGTGCTGGAGCGCGCGCGCCGGGCCTTCGCCGCCGGGGCCGACGGCGTTGTCGCCTCGCCACAGGAGGCTGCGGCGATCCGGGCGCTGCCCGAGGCGAGGGGCAAGGCGATCGTCACGCCCGGCGTCCGTCCGGCGGGCGCGGCGGTGGGCGACCAGAAGCGGATCGCGACGCCGGCCGAGGCCCTGCGCGCCGGGGCCGACCACCTGGTGATCGCCCGGCCGATCTGGTCGGTGGACGATCCCGTCGCCGCGGCCCGGGCGATTCTTGCGGAAATCGCCGCTGCGTGACCGAAACTTCAGGAGAGATGCGAAACACCTGAAGGCGACAGGCGAGGATGACGGACGCGGACGGAATGCTACGTACGGTGGTCCATTGGAAAGGACCCCGTCCGTGCAGATTCTCCCCTATCTCTTTTCGGCCCTCGGCCTCGGCGTGCTCGTTGCCTGGCAACCCCTGATAAACGCCCTCGTCGCCCGCGCCATTGGCAGTTCCTACGGCGCCGCGCTCATATCGATCAGCATCACGCTGGTCGGCGCCGTCATCGTGGTCGCGTTCGCCGGACGCGGCGACATCTCGCGGGCGACGCTCTCCACCCTGCCCTGGTGGGTGTTTCTCGGCGGCTTCATCGGCACGCTCTTCGTCGGGGGCGGCGTGATCATCGCCCCGGTCACCGGCGCCCTCGTCTTCGTCGCCTGCGTGGTCGGGGGCCAGCTCATCGGCGCGACCATCGCCGACCACTTCGGTCTCTTCGGCATCACGGTCCGGGAGGTGACACCGCAGCGCCTCGCCGGGCTCGCCCTGGTCGTCTCCGGCGCCGCCCTCGCGCTGCGGGGATGACACGCTCCTGTTAACCCGCGGATTTTGACCTCGGCGCAAGCCTTCTGTAGGGTGGCGCGACGTCGGTCGGGACCAGAATCGTGCTGCTCTGGATTTTCAGGTTTTTTGGGTTTTTGTTCAGCTGGTTGGCGATCGGGTCCATCATGGCACTCGGTGGCATAGCCGCTGTGTTCCAGATCTACGGCAAGGATTTGCCGGACTATCAGCAACTCGCGACCTATGAGCCCGCCACGCTCAGCCGGATCTATTCCGGCGAGGGCCAGCTCATGGACGAGTTCGCCCGCGAGCGGCGGATCTTCACGCCCATCGACGAGATCCCCGACCAGATCAAGCAGGCGTTCGTCTCGGCCGAGGACAAGAATTTCTACAACCACCACGGCTTCGACCCGCGCGGGATCGCGGCGGCGCTCTATGACGCGGCGCTGCACGGTGGCCGGCTGCGCGGCGCCTCGACGATCACCCAGCAGGTGATGAAGAACTTCCTGCTGACCGGCGAGCGCTCCGGTGAGCGCAAGATCAAGGAAATCATCCTCGCCACCCGGCTGGAGAACACGCTCTCGAAGGACGATATCCTTCAACTCTACCTGAACGAGATTTTCCTCGGCCAGAACGCCTATGGCGTCACGGCCGCGGCACAGACCTATTTTGCCAAGTCGCTCGAAGAGCTGACCCTCGCGGAGACCGCGTATCTCGCGGCGCTGCCGAAGGAGCCGAGCAACCTCCATCCGGTGCGTGACAAGGCCGAGGCCATCGACCGGCGCAACTACGTGCTGAACCAGATGGCGCAGAACGGCTACGTCACCCGCGACGCCGCCGAGGCGGCGAAGAAGGAGGATCTGGTCACCGTCCAGTCCGGCGCCATCGCCTCGGCGCGGCGCGAGATGCCGCCGCGCGACTATTTCACCGAGGAGGTGCGGCGCCAGCTCGCGGCGAAGTTCGGCGACGACGAACTCTTTACCGGCGGCCTCTCGATCCGCGCCACCGTCGATCCGAAGCTCCAGAACGTCGCCGCCGAGGCGCTGCGCGACGGGCTCGAGTCCTATGACCGCGGCCTGAAGGTCTACAGCGGCCCGGTAGCCGAGATCGATCCGGCGAGCTTCAACCCCGATGATGAAGCAAGCTGGCGCAAGGTGCTGTCGAGCGCTCCGGTCCCGCGCGACATCTCCGGCTGGTATCCCGCGATCGTGCTCTCGCTCGGCGACACGTCGGCGCGGATCGGCATCGACGGCATCCCGACGCCTCCCGAGGGCGACTTCCTGCCGTTCTCCGACGCCGCATGGGCCCGCGTCCGCGCGAACGACAGCGGCCGCCTCCGCACCGCGCGCGGCCCGAGCGACCTCTGGAAGGTCGGCGACGTGGTGCTGGTGAAGGCCATCGAGAAGGACGGCGCCTTCGACCACTGGTCCTACCGCCAGATCCCGGCGATCCAGGGCGCGTTCATGGCCATGGACACCCAGACCGGCCGCGTGCTCGCCATGCAGGGCGGCTTCTCCTATCAGTCGAGCGTCTTCAACCGCGCGACGCAGGCGCTGCGCCAGCCGGGTTCGTCGTTCAAGCCCTTCGTCTACGCCGCGGCCCTCGATCAGGGCTATTCCCCGGCGACCATCGTCCTCGACGCGCCGATCGAGGTGGCGACGTCGGCGGGCATCTGGATGCCGGAGAACTCAGGCGGCACCTACTATGGGCCGACGCCGCTGCGCACCGGCATCGAGCAGTCGCGCAACCTGATGACTGTCCGCATCGCGCAGGACGTGGGCATGGACACGGTGGCGAAGTACGGCGAGCGCTTCGGCATCTACAACAACATGCCGCATCTCCTCAGCTACTCGCTGGGCGCCGGCGAGACCACGCTCTACAAGATGGTCGCAGCCTACGCGATGCTGGCGAACGGCGGGCTGCAGGTCGAGCCGACGCTGGTCGACCGGGTGCAGGACCGCTACGGCAAGACCATCTATCGCCACGACCAGCGCACCTGTGACGAGTGCTCGGCCAACGACGTGGCCGAAGCGCCGGACCCGACGATCCACTCCAACGCCGAGCGCGTGATGGACGCGATCACCGCCTATCAGGTAACCTCGATGCTCCAGGGCGCGGCCAGCCGCGGCACCTCGGCCGGATCGGTGGGCCGGATGCGGCTGAACCTCGCCGGCAAGACCGGCACCACCAACGAGGCGAAGGACGTCTGGTACGTGGGTTACAGCCCGCGCATCGTCGCCGGCTGCTACATGGGCTACGACAATCCCCGGCCGCTCGGCGAGAGCGCGTTCGGCGGCACGCTCTGCGCGCCGGTGTTCGTCGACTTCATGAAGCAGGCGATGGCAGGTCAGGGACCGGTCAGCTGGCCGGCGCCCCCGGGCGGGCACTTCATCAAGATCAACCGCCACACCGGCCAGCGCCTGCCGGACAACGCATCGGGCGGGGACGTGCAGGCCGAGTATATCCGCGACGGTCAGGAGCTGATGGTCGGCGCCTACGGCATGACGGTGGACGGCGGCTGGAAGATGGGCTCGGACGTGCCGCTCTTCGACGACGTGCTGAACTCGCCGGCGATCGAGCGCGTGACGGTCCGGGGCGAGAGCCGCTCGCTGCCGTCGCGGCCATCCCTCGGGTCGATGTCGAGCGGCGGGCTCTACTGAGCCGACTGACCCCATACTTGTCGGAAGGAGCCCGCGGCCTGCCCTTGGCCGCATCGCCATCTGGGAGCGGGCATGAAACGGGGAGGCAGGATCGAGGGCTCGCGGATCGTCCGCGGTTTCTTCCTCGGCCTCGGCCTCGGCTTCACCGCGCTCGGACTTGTGGGCGTCGTGCTGCCGGTGCTGCCAACGACGCCGTTCCTGATCCTCGCGGTTGCCTGCTTCGCGCGGTCATCGAAGCGGCTGGAGCGGCGGCTGCTCGATCATCCGCAGGTCGGCCCGCCGCTCCGTGCCTGGCGCGAACGCGGCGCCATTCCGGTGCGGGCGAAGCGTATGGCGCTCTTCGGCACGAGCCTCGGCTTTGTGATCTTCCTCGCCACCGGTCATCATGGCTGGGGGCTGACGGCAGCGGTGGCGCTTCTGATGCTGGCGGGCGTCGCCTTCGTCTTCAGCCGCCCGTCCTGATCTCCGCATCGTCCCGGAGCGAGGCAATGGTGCGAAGGGCGCCTTCGAGCGCCTCGCCCTTCTCGTCCATCAGCGCCGCCTGACGCAAACGGCGAAGCCAGCCGGCCGCGTCGGGGAGGTCCGCCACGGTGGGCACCGCGGCGAGCACCCGGTCGAACTTCGAGAGGCCGCGGGCGTGGGTGTCGGAATAGCCCTTCACGAGGCGGCGGCAGGCGAGGATCTCGGTCGCGAGCGCGTAGTCGCGCGGCAACACCGCCTCCGCCAAGCCGAGCCACGCCTCGATGTGCGCCATCTCCCGGCCGTGGCGCAACAGGCCGCGGCGACGCGGGCGGAGCCCGGCGAGCACGTAGAGCGTGACGAACCAGCCGATGTTGCCGGTCTTCACCCGCCGCCCGCGGTTCACCAGCCGGTCGAGCGCGGCGAAGAGCCTCGGCCGGTTCTCGAGGAACCGGCCGAGGCCCACGGGCAGGCTCGCGACCACTTCGTCCATGCGGGGGTGCATGAACTCGGTGGTGTAGACGATCTGCTCGTCGGCGGCGGCAAGCTCGCGCCGCACCCGGTCGAAGCGGCTTGCGCGCGTCTTGAGGTCGGCGACCCGGATGACATCGTCGTAGGCCATCGCGCCCGCGAGATACTTCGCCGCGGCAAGCGAGAAGGCGTGGCCTGCTTGCCCGCCTCCCGCCGCCTCGTCCGACGCGATGAGCTTCGCCATCCGGTCGAGGTACTTCGCCCCGTAGGCCGGGTCCTGATAGTCGACGACCCGGCGCACCCCGGCATAGAGCATCGGTCGGAGCGGTTCGGGCAGGCCGTGGATCCGCGCGAGGAGCGCATCGAGCGCCGGCACCCCGACCGAAGCGGGCGGGGCAGGCAGATCCTTCCCGGGCGCGCGCGCCACCGGGTCGGAAGCGCCCTCCGCCGCGCGCGCGAACCCGGCGCCGAACGCGCGCAGGCTCGCCTCGACGCCCCTGCCACCACTCGCCACCGCCGCTTCGAAGGCGGCGCGGCTGAACGGCAGGACGCCGGCCCCGGCGAGCGCGCCGAAGAGCACGGAGGAGATGACACTGCCGTTCTCCTCCGCGAGGCGCTGCATGTCGAAGGCGATGCTGTGGCGCGCGGCGACGTCCGAGGCGGTGACCACCGCCTCCGGATCGCCGGTGCCATCCCCCGGCACCTCCTTTTCGCCCACCGCATAGGCGCGATGCGTCGAGGCGATGAGTGTGGTGCGCTCCGGCGTGACGAGGCCCCGCAGCATCGAGCGGCCAGCCTCCATGAACTCGGACGCCAGCACGACATCCACATCGCCCGCCGTTGGCATCAGCGACAGGACCGGCGCGTGGCCGTCCTTCGCCCGCATGAGCTCGACATAGTAGATCGTTGCCCCGGTGCGCTGCGCCACGCCCGGCACCGACGTCGATTGCGCCATCCAGCCCTCGGCCTCGGCCAGCGAGACGATCCAGTCGGCGAGGACACCGCCCCCCTGCCCGCCCATCGCCAGAATCGCGATGGTGATCGGCTTGTCGGCGCCCGAAACGACACGGCCCGAAACGACACCAGCCGAAACCGCACGGGCCGAAGCATTCATCGGGACAGCCTCCTCAGGCGAAGGTGACGCGGCGGCTGTCGCGGCGGCGCTGGAGCCAGCCGATGACGCCCCGGCGCACCCGGGCGAGCCAGCGATCGGCGCCGGTCGGGTTCAGGATCACGTCGGCGCGGTAGAACGACGGGCAGAGCACCGCCGCCTCGGCGACCTCGCCGCAGTTGCCGCAGGCGACGCAGGTGTCGTCGATCGAGGCGACCGGATCGTCGCGCAACGGATCGGCGGTGTGCCGGACCGAGAGCGACGGGCAGCCGGAGAGCCGGATGCAGGCATGATCGCCGGTGCAGACATCCTCGTCGACGCCGAAACGTTCCTTGACCATGCGCCTGCCGTCGGCGACGGCTTTTGCGAACTGCGGCTTCACCCGGCGCTGCTTGTTCAGCATGCACTCCGAGGAGGCGACGATGATCTTCGGGCCTTCCACATCGGAGGTCAGCGCCTCCTTCAGTGTGTCGCGCATCTTCGCGACGTCGTAGGTGCGGTCGATCTGGCGCACCCACCTGGCGCCGATCCCCTCCACCGCCTTCGCGATCGGGTTGTTGGTCGAGCGATCGGGGTTCGAGGCGCGCGAGGACATGATGTCCTGGCCGCCGGTCGCCGACGAATAGTAGTTGTCGACGATCATGATGACGCCGTCGTGCTTGTTGTAGACGGCGTTGCCGACCGAGGTGGAAAGGCCATTGTGCCAGAAGCCACCGTCGCCCATCACCGAGATCGGGCGCTTGCCGGCGCCGGCATTGGCGAACGCCGAGGCGGACGCCGGCCCGAGGCCATAGCCCATGGTCGAGCCGCCGATGTTGAACGGCGGCAGGATCGAGAACAGGTGACAGCCGATGTCGGCGGCGATGTGATGCTCGCCGAGCTCCTGCTCGACGAGCTTCATCGCCGCGAAGATCGGCCGCTCCGGGCAGCCGGTGCAGAAGCCGGCGGGCCGGGCCGGGACCACCTTCTCCAGCGCCTTGACCCGCGGATCGGCGAGGACCGGCGCGGCTGTCGGCACCGGCGGCCGGTTGCCGAGGCGCTCGGGGGCGTGGGTGGAGAGAAACGTCTCGATCCCGGCAAGGATCACCGCGGGCGTGTAGTCGCCGCCCATCGGCAGCACGTCCTTGCCCGAGACCACCGCAGGCACACCGCGCCGCCGCAGGATGCTGTTGAGCGCCTGCTCGAGGTAGTCCGGGTGTCCCTCCTCGACCATCAGCACCGCGGACTTGCCGGCGGCGAAGCGCGCCACCTCGTCATCGACCAGCGGATAGGTGACGTTGAGCACGTAGAGCGGGATCTGCGTCTCGCCGTAGGCGTCGGCGAGGCCGAGAAGTTGCAACGCCCGGATGACGCTGTTGTACATGCCGCCCTGCAGGATGATGCCGACCTCGGCATCCGGCCCGAAGAACTCGTTGAGGCCGCGCTCCTGAATGAAGGCCTGCGCCGCGGGCCAGCGGTGCGCGATCTTCTCGCGGTCATGACCGAAGGAGGCGGGCGGCAGGACGATGCGATTCACGTCCCGCACCGGGTTTTCCAGCGCCTGCTTCATGGTGAAGGCAGGCGGGCGATTGTCCTTCGCCACGAACTGCCCGTGCACGTGGCAGGCGCGGATGCGCACCTCGAGCATCACCGGGGTGTTCGACGCCTCCGAAAGCTCGAAGCCCTGTTCGACCGCCGCGACGATCGAGGGGAGGTTCGGCCGCGGGTCCAGGAGCCAGATCTGCGACTTCATCGCGAAGGCGTGGCTGCGCTCCTGCGGGATCGACGAGCCCTCGCCGTAGTCCTCGCCGAGAATGATCAGCGCGCCGCCCTCGACGCCCGACGACGCGAGGTTGGTGAGCGCGTCGCTCGCGACGTTGGTGCCCGCGGTCGACTTCCACGTCACCGCGCCGCGCAGCGGATAATTGACCGAGGCGGCGAGCGTCGCCGCAGCCGCCGCCTCCGAGGCCGAGCTCTCGAAATGCACCCCGAGCTCGTCCAGCACCGGGCGCGCGTCAGCCAGCACGTCCATCAGATGCGAGATGGGCGACCCCTGATAGCCGCCGACGTAGGCGACCCCGGACTGGAGCAGCGCCTTGGTGATGGCGAGGATGCCCTCACCGCGAAAGACCTCGCCCGCGCCGAGCCGCAGATCCTCGACTTCGCGTGCGAATGAGCGTTCCGCCATCTCCGCCTCCCCGGCTTCAGCGGGTGACGAGCGCGAGGGCGCGGACCGGCGAGCCGGTGCCGTCGACGAACTTCAGCGGCGCCGCGATCAGGACCGCGCCCTTCGGCGGCAGCCGGTCGAGATTGACGAGGCTCGCGAGCCCGTAGCGGTTTGCCGCGTGCATGAGGTTGTGCGCCGGGAAAGGCGGGGTCATGCCCGCCGCTGAACCGGCGTCGGTGCCCACCGTCTCGACGCCCCAGCCGATGGCTCCGCGCTCGATGATGAGGGCGATCGCCTCCGCCGTCGGCCCCGGCGAGTGCGGGCCGGTCTCGTCGGCGTTCAGGAAGGTCTCCGACGAGCCGTTGCGCTTGTGCCAGTCGGTGCGCAGCAGCACCCACGAGCCGGGCTCGATCGCGCCGTGCTCGGCCTCCCAGGCAGTCACGCGCTCAGGCGTCAGCAGGTAGTCGGGATCTGCGGCCACCTCCGCCGAGACGTCGATGACGTTGGCCGGCGCCACGAAGCTCTTCGGCGCGATCGTGTCGGTGGTGGCGTTGGCGTGGCTCTGGCCGGTGATCCAGTGCACCGGCGCGTCGAAGTGCGTGCCGGTGTGCTCGCCAAGCTCGATCCAGTTCCACGCCCAGTACGGCCCGTTTTCATCGTAGTGCGAGATCGGATGGACCTTCACCGGCGGCGTGTTCTTCCCGATCTCCGGTGGCAGGTAGAGGATCGGCGTGTCGGGCCCGAGCGGCGCGGTCAGATCGACAACCTCGATCGAGCCGGCGACGAGCCCGGCGGCGAGATCGGCGAGGGCGGTGGCGGACATGGGCTTCTCCCTTGAGTCGATTCGTCGGCGCCGCGGGACGGCCGCGGCGCCAGAATGCACACTTCCGACGTCTGGGTCAGCCAGTCAGGCTGCGACGGATTCGCTTGCGGGAGCCGGGGCGCGGATGCCGGCCGCGGCAAGGATCGGCAGCACGGTATCACGGAAGTAGGGGAACTCCTCGGCGTAGTCGACGAAGGAGAGCGTCGTCCCCGCGAACCCCGCGGCGTGAAGCGAGATCAGCCCCTCCGCAACCTGTTCCGGCGTGCCGACGAGCGGGAAGCCACCATGGCCGGCCGCCATCCGGTCGCGGATGAGCGCAAGGAGATCGTGCGGGAACGACTGCGCGTGGGCGAACTGCAGCCGGACGAGATTGTCGACCGCCTCCCAGTCGGCGTTGGTCTTGCCGGTGTGCTCGAGCCAGGCCAGCGCCTCGCCTTCGGTCGGGCGGCAGACCACGTGGGAGAAAGTCATGACGCCGGCCTTGCGGCCTTCCGCCGCAGCCATTGCCTTGATCTCGGCGACCTCGTCCTTCGAGCGGTCGAGGTCGATCGCCGGGGTGAAGAGGAAGTTGGCGTTCTTCACCGCGAAGCCGCGCCCCTGCTTCGACCCGGCGGCGTTCAGGATCGGCACATCGCCATCCGGGCGCGGGTCGCCGAGGACGTTCTTCAGCTGGAAGTACTTGCCGTCCCAGTCGAACGCCTCGTCACGGGTCCAGAGCGCGCGGACGATGTCGTACCACTCCTGCGCATAGCCGTAGCGGGTTTCGTGGTCGTCAGGCAGGGTGAGGCCGAGCGCCTCGTACTCTGGCTTGTTCCAGCCGGCGACGATGTTGAGGCCGGCGCGGCCAGCACCGATCTGCTCGAGGGTCGCGATCTGCTTCGCGGCGACCACCGGATGATTCGCCACGGTGTGGACCGTCGAGAACACCGTGATGTCACGGGTCTGGGCCAGAAGCCCGGCGGCCCAGGTCATTGTCTCGAGCACGCCGCCGTGGAAATTCGTCTCGCCGCCGTAGCCGATCCAGCGGGCGATCGGCAGCATGAAGTCGATGCCGGCCGCATCGAGCATCTTCGCGAGGCGGAGGTTGTTGGCGAACGAGTTGTCCCAGCGCTCCGGAACCTTGGTGACGGTCATGCCGCCGGAGCAGTTGCTGGCGAACGTTCCGAGAAGGAACGTCTCCTTGTCGAGCAGGCGGGTGGCTGCGGCCATGATAGCTCCCTTTGGATTTTATTGTATTTTATGGTAGATTGTTTATCGAAAAGACGATGTCGACGCAAGCATCTTGTCGCAGCAGGTTTTCAGCCTGTAGGGACTGCATATGACCGACCAGAACCCCGATTCCCCGCCGGCGGCCTCCCCTGATTCAATCGACCGGCACTGGCACCTCGCCCGGACCGAAACGGAGCTGTCAGTCGCTGATCTGGAGTATGCGCTCCTGCGCTGCCATCAGGCGTTCGACCGCTGGCAATCGGAATGTCTCGCGACCGTCGCGGATGTCGCTCAGACCGGCCCGGAGAACGCATTGCTCCACGTCATCCGCATGAATGACCGGCCGAAGTCGATCCACGACCTCGCCCACATGTCGAACCGCCAGGATATTCCGAACATCCAGTACAGCCTGCGCAAGCTGATCGCGGCGGGTCTGATTACCCGAAGCGGATCCGGGCGCTCGGGCGTCACCTATGATGTGACCGATGAAGGCCGTGCCATCACCGATCGCTACTCCGAAGTCCGTGCGGCGATCCTGATCGCCGCCGTCGAGACTGTGCCGGATCTGGCGAGACGACTCGATGCCGCCTCCCGGGCGCTCGAACTCATGACCGGTCTCTACGACCAGGCGGCCCGGACCGCAGCGACCCATCGCCGCCGCCCGGGCGCTGCCATGCCGCCGGTGCGCTGAGAGCACCGGGGCGTCTGGCGGCTCAGGCTGCCGGCGCGGTCTCTGCCACGCGTTCGCCCAGCATCTTCTCGAGCTTCACGGCATCGGCGTGGAACTTGCGGATGCCCTCGGCGAGCTTGTCCGAGGCCATCTCGTCCTCGTTCATCTCCCAACGGAAGTCCGCCTCCGACAGCCGCTCCGTCGGGGCGGTGCCGCCGCTCGGGGTGAGCTTGCGCTCAAGCTCGCCCTGATCCTTCGACAGTTCGTCAAGCAGCCCCGGCGCGATGGTCAGCCGGTCGCAGCCGGCAAGCGCCTCGATCTGCCCGGCGCTGCGGAAGGAGGCTCCCATCACCACGGTCGGGATTCCGTGTCCCTTGTAGTAGTCGTAGATCCGCCGCACCGACTGCACACCCGGATCCTCGTCGGGAGCATAGGTCGTCGTGCCGGTCTTCGCCTTGTACCAGTCGGTGATCCGCCCGACGAACGGCGAGATCAGGAAGACGCCGGCGTCGGCACAGGCCTTCGCCTGCGCCATGCTGAAGAGCAGCGTCAGGTTGCAGTCGATCCCTTCCTTCTGAAGCATCTCGGCCGCCCGGATGCCCTCCCACGTGGAGGCGAGCTTGATGAGGACCCGCTCACGCCCGATCCCGAGCCGGTCGTAGGTCTCGATGATCTCGCGCGCCCGCGCAATCGACGCCTCGACGTCGAACGAGATCCGCGAATCGACTTCGGTCGACACCCGGCCCGGTACGATCTTCGAGAGCTCCGCGCCGACGGCGACGGTCAGGTCCCCGGCAATACCGCTGGCATCGTGACCGGCACGCCGGCCGTCCTCGATCGCCTTCGTGACCACGTCTGCAAAAGCCGGCGAGCCGAGCGCCGCAAGCACGATCGACGGATTGGTGGTGCAATCCTCGGGCTTGAACTTGCGGACCGCCTCGATATCGCCGGTGTCCGCCACAACGACACTCATCTGCCGCAACTGTTCGAGCTTGCTCGTCATCTCTCCAATCCTCCTCACCGCGGCGGCCGGGGAGCCCCGCCGCGCCCGTCACACCCAGCTTTCACCCGAAAGCCAGGCGAGGAAAAGCCCCTGCTTGTTGAGATAGTGCGCCGATGGAACCGCGCAAGCGAAAGGCCCCCGCCGGGTGCTTCGGCGGGGGCCATTCGGCCTGCGGAACCGATGGGTAAGATTCAGCCGCCGGCAACCTGTGTCGCGGGACGATAGAACATGTGCTGTCCGATCGTCACGGTACGGTCGAACTTGCGCGACCAGTCGGGACGGATGGTCCGCGTATGGAAATAGGTGGCACCGCCAGAGACGATGCGCGGATGCCCGTCGATCATCAGACGCGCCAGCTTCTCGCTGCGATCGCGGGCGGCAGAGGCCTTCATCACATCCGACAGCCCGTCGCAGGCGTAGGAGAACTGGCACCCGCGCCCGCTGCCGACGCCCTGCTTGGTCACGCCGCAGATCGTTCCCGGAAAGCTGCGGCTCCTGGTGCGGTTCAGCACCACTTCCGCCACGGCGATCTGCCCGGCGATTGGCTCGCCGCGCGACTCGAAGTAGATTGCTTCGGCGAGGCACTGCCACTGCGCGTCACCCGTCGCGGGCGGAAGCGCGTCGAGCGCCGAGAAGCTCAGACTCGCGGCCGACGCCAGCTCGGACACGTCCGGGGCCTCGGTCTCGCGGCTCGCAACCGTGGTGTTCTCGTCACGCGAAAGCGGTCGTGCGCTGGCGGCGACCGCGTCGAGGCGGTCGGAAGCCGACGTCAGGGCAAGCTGCTCACGGGCAACGGCCCGGGCCGCCTCGTCCCCGAACGGGCCTGCAATCGCGAGGCTCGGAAGCCCGGCAAGCGAAAGGCAAACAGCCCCCACGCACGCCAGAACACTCTGGCGGCTCATCAAACGAATCATTCTGTTTCTCTACCCCCGCAGCCGCGTGAAATGCAGCCTGTCGGTCTCGATTGTCCCCATCTTCTGAACGCTGGTTTGCCCGTTCAGGCCCGGAAATGTCTAGCGAGTTCGCCGAATGAGCGGATTCCCGCCAGTCACCGCGAGAGTATATGCGGCATCTTCCGGATGAAAATCGCCGGGCTATCAGACGTTTTTAAGGCATCCGTGAAGCGCGGTGCGAACCCGGCCGTGAAGCTCGGAAAACGCTGCAAACGGATCGGAGACCCGAGCGATTCGCGGCGCGAGAGCCAGAGCGCCCTCGCGGCCGAATGATTCGGTCAGGCGCGAACGCATCCAGTCGCGCCCCTGTTCCTGCCGCCGCGCCCCGCGTCCGGCCGCCGCGCGCTCATGTGTCGCGATCAGATCGAGCGCCTCGGCAAGCCCGGTACCGGCCTGCGCCGAGACGATGGCGACCGGCGCGGCGCCACCGTCCGGGCCATAGCCCATCGCCCGGCGCACCTCGGCCGCGGCGCGCTGTGCCGGCGGGCCGAGGTCACCCTTCGTCACCAGCACCACGTCCGGCACCTCCATGACGCCGGCCTTCATGAACTGAAGCGCATCCCCCGACCCGGGCTGGGCGCAGAACACCACCACGTCGGCGCAGTCGGCGATCTCGGTCTCGGACTGTCCGACGCCGACCGTCTCGATGATCACCCAGTCGAAGAGCGCCCGCATCAGCACCATGGCCGGGAAGACCTGGTCGGCAAGCCCGCCGAGGCGCTGCCGTGCGGCCATCGAGCGCACGAAGACGCCGGCATCTTCCGGGTCGACGACGATCCGCGTGCGGTCACCGAGCAGCGCCCCGCCCGAACGCCGCGACGAGGGATCGACCGCGATCACCGCCACGGTCTCGGCGCGCGCCCGGAGCGCGGCGATGAGCGCGCTCGTCAGCGTCGACTTTCCCACCCCCGGAGGCCCGGTCAGCCCGAGGGCAACGCCCTTCGGCGCGGCCCAGGCGGCCGCGAGCAGGCTCCCCAGGACCGGGCTCTCGGGCTCGGTCTCGAGCGCGGTCAGCGCCCGCGCGAGCGCGGCCTTGCCTCCGGCGGCGAGCGCCGGCAGATCGGCGGCAAGTGGTCTCATTGAACGCTGTCCGCCGTGTCCCGGACGAGGAGGCTGGCCTGCGCCGCGGCGAGCCGGGCAATCGGCACACGGAACGGCGAGCACGATACGTAGTCGAACCCCGCCACCTTGCAGAAGCGCACCGACGAAGGATCGCCACCGTGCTCGCCGCAGAGCCCGAGCACCAGCCCGGGGTTCTTCGTCCGGCCGCGCTTTGCCGCGATCAGCATCAGTTCACCCACGCCTTCCAGATCAAGAGTGTGAAACGGATCCTCGGTGAAGACCCCCCGATTGACGTACTCGCGCATGAATCTCCCGGCGTCGTCGCGACTGAGGCCATAGGTCATCTGTGTGAGATCGTTGGTGCCGAACGACAGGAACGCCGCCGAGAGCGCCAGGTCACCGGCCCGAAGCGCCGCCCGGGGCGTCTCCACCATGACCCCGAGCCGGAACGCGAGATCCACGTCCTCTTCCGCCTGCACCGCCGCCGCCACCGCATCGATGCGCGCCTTGGCGAGCACGACCTCCTGATTCGCCGAGACCAGCGGGATCATCACCTCTGGCACCACGGGCTCGCGCGCGTCGCGGTTGACGGCCACCGCCGCCTCGAAGATCGCCCGCGCCTGCATCTCGTAGATCTCGGGCATCACCAGCCCGAGACGCACGCCGCGCATTCCGAGCATGGGATTCACTTCCCGAAGCGCCCGTGCCCGAGCCGTCACCTGCTCGACCGGCAGGTCCATGGCGAGGGCGAGGGCGTGAAGATCCTCGGACTCCTGCGGCAGGAACTCGTGCAGCGGCGGGTCCAGCAGGCGGATCACCACCGGAAGCCCGCGCATGATCTCGAAAAGCTCGACGAAATCCGCCCGCTGCATCGGCAGCAGGCGGTCGAGCGCGGCTTTGCGCCCTTCCTCGCTCTCGGCAAGGATCATCTCGCGCATCACCGTCAGGCGTTCGGGATCGAAGAACATGTGCTCCGTGCGACAGAGCCCGATCCCGTCCACCCGGAAATCCCGCGCCATGCGCGCCTCGGCCGGCGTATCGGCGTTCGCCCGGACACCAAGGTCGCGCACGGCATCCGCCCAGTCGAGAAGCTCCGAGAACGCGCCTCCGAGCTCGGGCGCGATCATCGCCGGCGCGCCGGCCAGAATCTCACCGCGCGTCCCGTCGAGCGTCAGGAGCGCGCCCTCGTGATAGGCCCGCCCGTCGGGGCTCGTCAGCGTCCGCGCCCGCAGGTCGATCCTGAGATCGCCCGCGCCAACCACACAGGGCACGCCGATGCCGCGGGCGATCACCGCCGCATGGCTCGTCATGCCGCCCCGCAGGGTGAGGACGCCCATCGCCGCGTGCATTCCGCGGATGTCCTCGGGGCCGGTCTCGACCCGCGCGAGGATTGTCGGCTCGCCCTGCGCCGCCGCGGTCATCGCCGTTTCGGAGGAGAGCACGAGCCGTCCCGTCGCCGCGCCCGGACTCGCCGCAAGGCCGGTGCCGAACACGTCGCGCGGTGCCGCCGGGTCGATCTGCGGATGAAGATGTTCGAGCAGGCTCCGAGGCTCGATGCGAAGCAGCGCCTCCTCACGCCCGATGACTCCGGCATTGGCGAGGTCCACCGCGATCCTGACCGCGGCCCGGCCATTCCGGCGCACCGGCACCGAGTCGATGACCATCGGCTCGCCCGCTTCAAGCGCGAACTCGACGAGATGCGCATCGCGAAATTCGGTCGTCGCCTGCGCCGCAGCCGCCGCCAGCCGTTCCACCGCCGCCGGCGCCAGCTCATCGAGAGGCGGCAGCGGCATCTGGCCGGGCGTCTCCACAGCGCCCTGCCCGGTCAGCGGATACGTGCGGGTGCTCGCCTCCTTGCCCTGCGACCGCAGGGTGAACCCTCCGGCGATCTCCGGCCCGCCGCTCCGTCCGGAGACAAGCTGCAGCAAACCGCATCCACTCACCCCCGGTGCCAGGGACAACGCGAGGCGCTGAACCACGAACCCCAGCCCCGCATTCCCCGGCGCGCCCTTGGCCTGCCTGAGGATCCGCGCCGTTGGCGCCCGCCAGGCCAGCGCCATCGCCCGCGCCGCCGCCTCGAGCTGCTCGCCCGGATCCTCCGGCCACGGCTCGCCGACCGCGTCATCGTAGAGCGCCTCGACATCGGCGAGAAGCGCCCGGAGCGCTGCCTCGTCCGGCTCGGTGCCGGCGCGCAGGTGCTTTCGGATCAGCGCCTCCACTTCCTCCGGCTCGACGCCATGCACCATCTGCGCAAAGCGCGAGATGCCACGGATATGGAAGCGCAGTGCGGCAACGACCCCGACCCGCTCGGTGAGAAGCGCGAGGGTCCGGGCGCAGGCGCCAAGGTTCAGCATCGCGCTCGGCCCGCCCCAGGCCCGTTCTTCCGGGCTCGGCCGCAGTGCCAGGAGCCCGTCGCGCACAAGTCCGGCCGGCAGCTCCGGCATCGGCCCGCCGGCCGCGAGCGACGCCACGCACTCGAAGGAGAGCGCCACGCCCTGCGGTACCGGAAGCCCGAGGGCCGCCAGCCGCGCAAGATCCGCCGCCTTGCGGCCGTAGCTTTCGGCACGCACGGTTTCACCGGCCTCAAGGCCGACCACCGCTCCGGGCGGCACCAACATGATCTCTTGCGGCTTCATTGCAGCGCAGCATAGCATGGAATTTCGCCATGCAAACCGAAACGTAACAAAGGCCCGGCGTCGGTCAGAAGCCCAGCCCGCAGGTCAGGCCGCGCCAATTATGGCGTATCCCCGGGTATTGCGCCCGGCACGGGTGTCCATTGCCTTGAAGAGATCACGGGCCTGCACCCAGGCGGGCGTGTAGGACACGCGCGAGACGTCGAGCATCAGGAAGCGGTCGCTGTCCATGTCATAGGCGGCGATCGGCGAAGTATGCCCCCGTCCCTCCTGCCGAAGCACCGGCCGCAGGTAATTCGCCACCAGAAATCTCCGCGGATCGGCGAGCACCCGGAGCGCGGCCGCCCGAAACTCGTCGAGACTGCTGTGCTCGGCGAAGCGGACGTCCGCTCTGCCACCGTGGGCGTCGACGAACCGTGCGAGAACCTCGAGCCCCATCCCCTCGTGCATCACCTCCTCTTGCGAGCGGAGCGCCGAGGTCTCGGGGGTGAAGATGTTCCTCTGGGTGAAGCGTGGTCGAACCGTGCCGGCCCCCTGCGGCGGCGTCAGGTGCAAGGCGTTCAGGCACATCGCGATGGTTGCGGGACCGCAGAACTTCGGCGACTCCTGCGAAACGAGGTACGGAGCAAGGCGCAGGTAATCGCCCGCGAACGGGCTGCTTTCGAGAAGCGCGATGCCCTCGGGGGAAGCCAACGCGATCATGTGGTCGGGAAGCGGCAACGGCACGGGCACCGGCACGGTCGGAGCGAACAGGCTCCGGGCCCGGCGAAGCAGCCTGCTGACGCGGCCGGGCATGAACCCGTCGCTCAGGTCGAATTGCGGTCTCCCTCGCCGGACTGTCGCGTCCAGCGCCTCCGGTTGCCCGGCGAACATGCGACGTCCCCCTGTAGAACCCGATCCGGCCGGGCGAGGCTAGCGTGGAAATGCAAGCCCTCTCAACTGGTACCAAGGGACGCCCCCTCCATTATTGTCGGAGTGCGATTATAGTGCCGCACTTCCGGCTGGCGCGCCCGCCGCCCGATTCCAGGCCGGCTTCTGCCACGGGCGAGTGCAGGAGATATTCCGTCTTCGATCAGGCGTCCTGCGCCGGCGGGGAAGCGCGCGGCCGAACGTGACGAGGGCTGCCGGCCGAGGCGTCGCGCACGCATCGCGCGAGCCGCACGCCGCGCACTATTCCCAATCACTTCCGCGCTTTATGACCCATGCGCTATATCGGAACGGGCGGCCTCAGCCCCTTGCCCTTTCGCGGCAGATCTATAACGTCACGGTCCCTCCTTTTGCGGCGGGATACTATGGAAGGCGGCCAGTCGAGCATGAAAGTCAGCATGGAGCGCAGCGCCCTTCTCAGGGCCATGAGCCGGGCACAGTCGGTGGTGGAGCGGCGCAACACCATCCCGATCCTGTCCAACGTGCTGATCGAGGCGGACGGCGACGCGGTGAGTTTTCGTGCGACGGACCTTGACATCGAGGTCATCGACCGGGCCACCGCCATGGTGTCGCGCGCCGGCGCGACCACCGTCCCGGCGCATACCCTGCACGAAATCGCCCGCAAGCTGCCCGACGGCGCGATGGTGGAACTGTCGGACGACGGACCGAACCAGCGCCTCGACGTGCGCGCCGGCCGCTCGCACTTCAGCCTGCAGACGCTGCCGCGCGAAGACTTCCCGATGATGGCGAGTGCCGAGTATCAGGTCGGCTTCTCCTGCCCCGCCCCGACCCTGCGACGGCTCTTCGACAAGGCGAAGTTCGCGATCTCGACCGAAGAGACGCGCTACTACCTGAACGGGGTCTACATGCACGCGGCGACCGGCCCCGATGGCCCGGTCCTGCGCTGTGTCGCGACCGACGGCCACCGGCTCGCCCGGATCGACGCGCCCCTGCCCGAGGGCGCCGAGGGGCTGCCGGGCGTCATCGTCCCGCGCAAGACCGTGGGCGAATTGCGCAAGCTCCTCGACGATGACGAGGCGAAGATCGCCGTATCGGTCAGCGAGACCAAGATCCGCTTCGCGACGCCCGACATCACCCTGACGTCCAAGGTGATCGACGGCACCTTCCCCGACTACGCCCGGGTGATCCCCACCGGCAACACCCGCCGCCTCGAAGTCGACGCGAGCGAGTTCGCGCAGGCCGTCGACCGGGTCGCCACCGTCTCTTCCGAGCGGTCGCGGGCCGTGAAACTCGCGCTCGAGGACGACCGCCTCATTCTCTCGGTCAACGCGCCGGACTCCGGCGCCGCCGACGAGGAGCTTGCCGTCGCCTATGCCGACG
The DNA here is from genome assembly GCF_014201905.1 of Amaricoccus macauensis. Lineage (GTDB taxonomy): Bacteria > Pseudomonadota > Alphaproteobacteria > Rhodobacterales > Rhodobacteraceae > Amaricoccus > Amaricoccus macauensis. The sequence continues at coordinate 1,425,647 of NZ_JACHFM010000001.1, forward strand.
AGCGGCTGGAGATCGGTTTCAACGCCAAGTACTTGCTTGAGATTGCCGGTCAGGTGGATCGCGAGAACGCGGTCTTCCTGTTCAACTCGGCCGGCGATCCCACGCTGATGCGAGAGGGCAACGACGAGACCGCGGTCTATGTCGTGATGCCCATGCGGGTCTGAGCTGGCGCTCACCCGGCTCCGCCTCTCGCACTTTCGCTCGCATCTGGCGGCCGCCCTCGACCTCGACGGGCGGCCGGTTGCCCTGTTCGGCCCGAACGGTGCGGGCAAGACCAACCTGATCGAAGCCATCTCCCTACTCTCCCCTGGTCGCGGCCTGCGCGGCGCGGCGCCGGACGATCTTGCGCGCCGGCCGCAGGCGATCGGCTGGAAGGTCACCGCCACGGCCGACAGTCCCGACGGGGCGCATGAGCTCACCACATGGTCGGAGGGCACAGGCCGCCGCGTCGAGATCGACGGCAAGGCCACGAGCCAGACCGCGCTCGGCGCCGTCCTGCGGGTGCTCTGGCTCACGCCGGCGATGGACCGCCTCTGGACCGAGGGGGCGGCGGAGCGGCGGCGCTACCTCGACCGGGTGACCCTCAGCCTCGTGCCCGAGCACGGCGAGGTGGCGCTCGCCTACGACCGGGCGCTTCGCGAGCGCAACCGGCTGATCCGCGACGGCGTGCGGGATGCGGGGTGGTACGCCGCGCTGGAGGACGCGATGGCCACGGCCGGCGCGCGCCTCGCCACCCACCGCGCCGCGGCGCTCTCCCGGCTCGCGGCGGTGGCGACCGAGACCGCGTTTCCCCGCGCCGATCTCTCGATCGAGGGCGAGGGGCCGCGCGATGCCGCCGGCCTTCGCGAGGCGCTGCGCGAGGGCAGGGCGCGCGATCTTGCCGCCGGGCGAACGCTCGCCGGCCCGCATCGCGATGACCTGCGGGCGGTCTATGCCGCGAAAGGCGTGGAGGCCCGGCTGTGCTCGACCGGGGAACAGAAGGCGCTCCTCGTCAGCCTCGTCCTCGCCAACGCCCGGGCGGTGGCCGCCGGCTTCGGCAAGGCGCCGGTGCTGCTCCTCGACGAGATCACCGCGCATCTCGACGACAATCGGCGGGCGAGCCTCTTCCGGGCCATCCAGGCGCTCGGCGCACAGGCCTTCATGACCGGGACTGGCCCGGAACTCTTCACCGGGATCGACGCTCAGAGAGTGGCGGTCGACGAGACCGATGGCGCAAGCGCGCTCCGGAGCCTGCCGTGAGGCTCAGGACGCGGCGAGGATGTCTTCCTTGCTCATGGAGCCCGGCACCACGGTGATCGGCACGCGCAGGTCGTTCAGGCGGCGGCCGGTGAGCGCGGTGACGACCGGCCCCGGCCCGGACTTGTCCGCGGCGGCGCCAAGGACGATGACACCCACCTCGGGGTCCGACTTCACGTAGTCGATGATCTGCTCGACCCGATCGCCCTCGCGGACCGCAAGCGTCGGGGTGATGCCCTCGCGCTTTTCCATGCGGTCCTTGAAGATCTGGAAGTGCGCCTCGACCTTTTCATGGGCCTCGGCGCGCATGACGTCGGCGACGCCCATGAAGTGCTGGAATTCCTCCGGCGAGATCACCGCCAGCATGACGATGCCGCCGCCGGTCTTGGACGCCCGGGTTGCCGCGAACCGCATGGCGTTCAGCATCTCCGGGGTGTCGTCGAGAATGATCAGAGATTTGCGCACTCGCGTCCCCCGGCCGCCCCTCGCTCGCGAGATAGCACCGTGGCCGGGGCTTTGCCAGCGCTCACGTCCGCAGTCGGAACGCGAGCCTGCTTCGGCCACCCGCCCGGCGCGACCTCGCGGGGCCGAAGCCCCACCTCGCTCACGCGCCCTCGACGACCACCAGATCCCGCGTCGAGGCATCCTTGGCGAAGGCGAGGGCCTCCTGATAGGCGGGCGAATTGTAGCAGGCGACAGCGGTATCAAAGTCGGCGAACTCGACCACGACATTGCGCGCCCGGTCTCGGCCCTCGAACTGCTGGTGCTTGCCGCCCCGCACGATGAACTTGCCGCCGAAGCTCTCGATGGCCGGGCCGGCGAGCTTGGCGTATTTGCCGTAGCTCTCGGCGTCGGTCACTTCGGTGTTGGTGATCCAGTAGGCTGGCATTGATTCTCTCTCCCTCTCAAGCTTCCAGCAGCGCCCGCGCCGCGGCGATCGCCTGCGGTGCCTTCGAGGCGTCGGCGCCGCCGGCCTGCGCCATGTCCGGCCGGCCGCCACCGCCCTTGCCGCCGAGCGCCTCGGCCGCGACCCGCACCAGATCGACCGCGGAGATGCGGTCCGTCAGGTCGTTCGTCACGCCCGCCGCCACCGCGGCCTTGCCGTCGGTGTCGGCGACCAGCACCACCACGCCCGAGCCGAGCCGGGTCTTGTGCTCGTCGATGAGCCCGCGCAGATCCTTGCCCGAGACCCCCGTCAGCACCTGACCGAGGAACGGCACGCCGCCAACGGTCTCCGCCGCGGCCGCCTCGCCGGCGCCGGCGCCGGCGCCAAGCGCGATCTTGCGCTTCAGGTCGGCGATTTCCTGCGCCTGAGCCTTGCGCTCGTCCATCAGCGAGCGGATGCGGTCGGCGATCTCCTCCGGTCGGGTGCGCAGCAGCGCCGCCGCCTCGGAGAGCGCGGTCTCGTTCGCCGCCACATGGGCGAGCGCGCCCTTGCCGGTCAGCGCCTCGATCCGGCGCACGCCGCTCGCCGACGCGGTCTCGGCGACCAGCTTGAACGCGCCGATGTCGCCGGTGCGGCTCACATGCGTGCCACCGCAGAGTTCGAGCGAATAGGTGTCCTTCTCCGCGCCGATGCCGCTCCCGGGCCGCTGGCCCATGGAGACGACGCGGACTTCGTCGCCGTATTTCTCGCCAAAGAGTGCCCGGGCGCCGAGGCCCTGTGCGTCGTCCGGCGTCATCACCCGGGTCTCCACGGGCGTGTTCTGGCGGACGTAGTCGTTCACCTCCGCCTCGACGGCGGCGATCTCGGCCGGGGTCATCGCCTTCGGATGCGCGAAGTCGAAGCGCAGCCGGTCGGGCGCGACGAGGCTGCCGCGCTGCGCCACGTGGTCACCGAGGGCGAGCCGCAGCGCCTCGTGCATCAGGTGCGTCGCCGAGTGGTTCGCCCGGATCGCCGCGCGCCGCTCGTGATCGACGCTGAGCTCCGCCGCGGCGCCACGGGTGATCTCGCCCTCCTCGACACGCCCGACATGGACGAAGACTCCGGCCTTCTTGCGCACGTCGCTGATCGTGACCCGGCCCTTGTCGGTCTGGAGCGTGCCGGTATCGCCGACCTGACCACCCTGCTCGGCATAGAACGGCGTCTGGTTCAGCACGAGCTGCACCTCGGTGCCGATCTCGGCCTTTTCCACGCTCTGGCCACCGACGACGACCGCCAGCACCTGCCCTTCGGCGGTCTCGGTGTCGTAGCCGAGAAACTCCGTCGGGCCGAACTTCTCGGCCATGTCGAACCAGATCGACTCGTCCGCCGCCTCGCCGGAACCGGCCCACGCCGCGCGGGCCTTGGCCTTCTGCTCGGCCATCGCCGCCTCGAATCCCGCCACATCGACGCTGCGCGACTTCTCGCGGAGCGCGTCCTGGGTCAGGTCGAGCGGGAAGCCATAGGTGTCATAGAGCCGGAATGCCGACGCGCCGGGCAGAGCCGCACCCTCGGGAAGCTGCTCCAGTTCGTCGTCGAGGAGCCGAAGGCCCCGGTCGAGCGTGGTCTGGAAGCGGTTCTCCTCGGACTTCAGCGTCTCCTCGATCAGGCTCTGCGCCCGTCCGAGCTCCGGGAAGGCCACGCCCATCTGGGTGACGAGCGCCGGCACGAGCCGGTACATCACCGGATCCTTCGCCCCAAGCAGGTGCGCATGGCGCATCGCCCGGCGCATGATCCGGCGCAGCACGTAGCCCCGGCCCTCGTTCGACGGCAGCACACCGTCGGCGATCAGGAACGACGTCGAGCGCAGATGGTCGGCGATCACCCGGTGGTGGATCTTGCCCGGCCCGTCCGGCGCGCCGTCGGTCACGTTGGCCGACGCCTCGATCAGCGCCCGCATCAGGTCGGTGTCGTAGTTGTCGTGCTTGCCCTGCAGCACCGCGCCAATGCGCTCGAGCCCCATGCCGGTGTCGATCGACGGCCGCGGCAGATTCGCCCGCTCGCCATTGTCGAACTGCTCGTACTGCATGAAGACGAGGTTCCAGATCTCGATGAACCGGTCGCCGTCCTCGTCCGGGCTGCCCGGAGGACCACCGGGAACGCCCGGTCCGTGGTCATAGAAGATTTCCGAGCACGGGCCGCATGGACCGGTCGGACCCATCATCCAGAAATTGTCCATGGTGGCGATGCGGATGATCCGCTCGTCGGGCAGACCCGCCACCTTCTTCCAGATATCCGCCGCCTGATCGTCGTCGTGGTAGACCGTGACGAGAAGCTTGTCCTTCGCCAGACCGAAATCCTTCGTCAGGAGCTCCCAGGCGTAGGGGATCGCATTCTCCTTGAAGTAGTCACCGAAGGAGAAATTGCCGAGCATTTCGAAGAACGTGTGGTGGCGGGCGGTGTACCCCACGTTGTCCAGGTCGTTGTGCTTGCCGCCGGCGCGGACGCACTTCTGGCTGGTGGTCGCGCGCACGTAGTCCCGGTGCTCGAGCCCGGTGAACACGTTCTTGAACTGCACCATCCCGGAGTTCGTGAACATGAGTGTCGGGTCGTTGCGCGGGACGAGGGGCGAGGACGGCACCACCTTGTGGTCCTGCTTCGCGTAGTAGTCGAGGAAGGTCGCGCGGATGTCGTTCAGGCTCGGCATGATGTCTCGTGGCGCTGGTGCCGGCCGTCAGCGCGGCCAGAGACGGAGTTAGCGGGGAGAATGCCCGGAGTCCACCGGGTCAGAGCCAGCCATTCTTCCTGAACCGCCAATAGAGCACCGAACAGACCGTCACCATGACCGCGAGCACCGCCGGATAGCCGAACCGCCAGCCGAGTTCCGGCATGTTCTCGAAGTTCATGCCATAGATGCCGGCGAGCGCGGTCGGCACGGCGAGGATGGCCGCCCAGGAGGCGAGTTTCTTTGAAATCGCCGTCTCGTGGCCCTGACCGATCAGCAGGCTTGCCTCGAAAGCAAAGGCCAACACCTCACGCAGGCTGTCGATGCGCTCCTCCACCCGGCGGACGTGGTCGGTGACGTCGCGGAACATCGGATGCATCTGCGGCCTGATCTGCGGCAGCTCGTTCGTGGTCAGGCGGACGCAGACCTCGACAAGCGGGCCGGCGGCGTTGCGCAGGCGCAGGAGGTCGCGGCGCAGCATGTAAAGCCGCTCGATCTCGCTGCGCGTCAGTGGGTTCTCGAGCACGCGGTCCTCGATCGCCTCGACCTCCTCCTCGATGGCGTCGAGGACGGGGATGTAGTTGTCCACGATGAAATCGAGGATGGCATAGAGGATGAAGTCCTCACCCTTGGCGAGGCTGGTCGGACAGGATTCCCAGTGCTTGCGGACGGCGGTGTACGAGGTCGAGGCACCGTGGCGCACGGTCACGATGTAGCCCTGACCGAGGAAGATGTGGGTCTCGCCGAAGCTGATGCGGCCGTCGATCAGTTGCGCGGTTCGGGCGACGACGAAGAGGGCATCCCCGTAGAGTTCGAGCTTCGGGCGCTGGTGTGCGTGCTCGGCGTCCTCGATGGCGAGCGTGTGCAGGCCGAACTCCTGCTGCACCTTGCGCAGCAGCTGCGAGCTCGGCTCAAGCAGGCCGATCCAGACCACATAGCCATCGTGCCCGGCCCAGGTGGCGGCGCCGTCCACCGGGATGTCACCGACGCGTCGGCCCCCGAGATAGACACCCGAGGCAATCACTCCGGGCTCGTTCTGGACCTTGCCGGGGAAGCGGCGGGGTTGCTCCATGGCACCCACTCCCTTTCGTCTGCCGCAGCGTAGCGCGCCGGAAGGGTCCGGCAAACCGGAAAGCGCCGCCGGGGGTGCGCCGGAGGTGCCTGGACCTGAGTTCGATCGCCCGCGTGTGAAGCCCGGCCCTTCAGGAGTTGCGTTGCCGGGTCGGGAGGGCGAAGCTCACCGGGATCGAAACGCGAGGGACGACATGACGAGATACCTGCTGCCAGTCGCGGCGGCCGTGCTCGGAGCCGGGGCCTTGCTCGGGGCGGGAGTGGCGCTTGCCGCGGGCTGCGACGCGCCGCTCGACGCGGCAGAGAAGCTGAACGACACGCCCTACCACATGACGATGACGACCACCGACCCGTCGGGCCGCGATCCGGAGGTCTCCGAACTCATCTCGACGGAGGACGCGACCTATGTGCTGCTTCGCGGCACCTGGCATCCTGGCCCGAAGGAAGCGCTGACCCTCGGGGATCTCGACGACATGGCCGAGGCGGAACAGTACATGACCTGCGAGTTGGTGCGCTCGGAGGAGACGGCCGGCAAGACGGCCGACGTCTGGCAGATCGTGGATCAGAGCGATCCGAACGAGCTGAAGCACCAGACCGTGTGGATCGCCAGGGAAACCGGCCTGATCGTGCGGATGGCGGTGGAGATCGGCGATGCCGGATCCGCCAGCCGCATGTCGGCCGAGATCGACTACGAGAACGTCCTGGCGCCGCGCTGATCGTTCGGGAAGCCCGAGGGCAAAGAAGAACGGCGCCCGGTGGGGGAACCGGGCGCCGTGCGGGGTTGCTTCAGAGGGTGCCGTGGGGTGCGCCCCCGCTCAGTTGGCCTGCCGACGCAGGAAGGCCGGGATGTCGACGCGTTCGCGCTCGGTATCTTCGTACTCGCTGGCCGCCGGGGCCGGACGCTCCGCGTCCGCCGGGAGGCTGCGCGCAGTCGCTGCCTGCTCACGGCTGGCCTGGCCGGTCATCTTGTGGATGAGGCTGTTGATCGTCAGGCGGCCCGGACGCTCGGCGTCGCGCGGCTGGGTGATCTGGCGGACCATCGGCTGGGCCTTCGGGACGTTCTGCACGGCGGCCTGAAGCCGGCGCAGGGCGTCGGGCGACGGATCACCCGCATGACGCGCGTTGCCGCCCTCGAACTTCGGTGCGCCGAACGGGGCAGTGCGCTCGAGCGCCGAGGGCTGCGGCACGTCGGGCTCGCCAAAGCTCATCTGGGTGCGCTCTTCGTCGGCGACCTGCGCATCGGCGAAGCTCGGGGCCGGCGCGACCGAGGGCGCGACCGGGGCCGGCGCCGGACGGGCCGCAGCGACGGCCGCGGCGATCGGGCTGGCGGTACGCGGGGCGGCCGGCTGCGGCGCGGGCTCCGAGGTGTGCGCCGGCTGCGCTTCGATCTTGGTGGCGGCGTCGATGCCGGTGGCAACGACGGAGACCCGCATCATGCCCGCCATTTCCGGGTCGAGCGTCGAGCCGACCATGATGTTTGCCTCGGGATCGACTTCGGCGCGGATGCGGTTGGCCGCCTCGTCGAGCTCGAAGAGCGTGAGGTCGGGGCCGGCAGTGATGTTGATGAGGACGCCCTTGGCACCCTTGAGGCTGATCTCGTCGAGCAGCGGGTTCGCGATGGCCTTCTCGGCGGCCTGAACGGCGCGATCCTCACCGGTCGCCTCGCCAGTGCCCATCATCGCCTTGCCCATCTCGTTCATCACCGAACGCACGTCGGCGAAGTCGAGGTTGATGATGCCCGGACGGACCATGAGGTCGGTCACGCCCTTCACGCCCTGATAGAGCACGTCGTCCGCGAGGGCGAACGCCTCGGTGAACGTGGTCTTCTCGTTCGCGAGCCGGAACAGGTTCTGATTCGGGATGATGATCAGCGTGTCGACGTGGGTCTGCAGTTCCTCGACGCCCGACTCCGCCTGCTTCATGCGGCGCGAGCCCTCGAAGTGGAACGGCTTCGTCACGACGCCGACGGTCAGGATGCCCATCTCGCGAGCGGCCTTGGCGATGATCGGCGCCGCACCGGTTCCGGTGCCGCCGCCCATGCCGGCGGTGATGAAGCACATGTGGCAGCCCGAGAGCCGCTCGACGATGTCCTCGATCGATTCCTCGGCCGCCGCGGCGCCGACTTCGGGACGCGCGCCGGCACCGAGACCCTCGGTCACGCGGGCGCCGAGCTGGAGCTTGTTGACGGCTGAATTCTGCTGCAGCGCCTGAGCATCGGTGTTCGCCACGACGAACTCGCAACCCTCGAGCTGCTTCTCGATCATGTTGTTGACCGCGTTACCGCCAGCGCCGCCGACACCGATCACGGTGATGCGGGGGCTGAGATCCTGGGTAACGGGAATGCTGAGGTTCAGTGCCATCGTTCAGGTCCGCCTGTTTTGACCGCCGTTTGTGTCTTCCGCGCCCCGACGCGGAATTCTTTTATGATTCGGGATCGTAGACCAATTGACACCACGGGTCACGTAGAATCGGGGTAAGCCCCGCAAAATATTGGGCTTTTACCCCATATAAGGCAGATTCTCGGGTATTCACCACTAGTTACCAGTTTTCCTTGAACCACCGCAGTGCACGCGTGACACGACGCGCGCCTTGTCTATCTGCGGGTGTTTCAAAATCCCAGCACTCATCCTGGGGATGAGAAACGTGCATCGAGAGCCCGACGGCGGTGGAAAACGCCGTGCCGGTGGCCGACTGCGGCAGCCCCTGAACCCGATGCGGCTTGCCGATTCGGCACTGCCGTCCGAGCACGCGGCTCGCCACTGATTCGAGGCCCGGGATCTGCGCGGAGCCGCCGGTCAGGACGATGCGTTGGCTCGGCAGGTACTCGAAACCGGAGGCGTCGAGCCGGGCGCGGACCTCCTCGAGGATCTCCTCGACCCGCGGCCGCATCACGCCGATGAGCTCCGAGCGCGAGATCTGGCGCCGGTCGTGCTCCCAGTCGCCGAGGATCGACGGCAGCTCGATCATGTCGCGATCGTCGAGGCCGGTGGCGATCAGCCCGCCATGCATGGTCTTCAGCCGTTCCGCGTCCGGGAGCGAGACCTGCAGCCCATGGCCGATGTCGGAGGTGATGTGCGCGCCACCCATCCGCACGCTGTCGGCATAGATCATCTGCCGGCGCAGGAAGACCGAGAGGCCGGTCACGCCCGCACCGATGTCGATGCAGGCGGAGCCAAGCTCCTGCTCGTCCTCGGTGAGGCTCGCGAGCCCGCTGGCATAGGACGACACCACGATGCCACCGAGCTCGAGGTCGCAGCGCCGGATGCAGTGCAGGATGTTGCGCAGCGGCCCCGAGGCCACCGTGACGAGATGCATGTCGACCGCGAGCATCCGCCCGACCTGGCCACGCGGATCGGTGAGACCGGACCGATCGTCGAGGCAGAAGTTCACCGGCAGCGCGTGCAGCGCGTCGCGATCATGGCCGTAGTCGGGAATGTCGCAGGCGGCGAGCACATGGCCGACGTCGCGCTCGGCGACGGCTCCGTGCTCGACCTCCACCTCGCCGGTGCAGCCATAGGAGCGCGGCCGGCCGCCGGAGAACGAGACGATCACATGATCGACCCGGAACCCCGCCATCTTCTGCGCGCCCTGGATCGCGGTGCGAACCGCGCGCTCGCATTCCTCCATCGCCTCGATCTCGCCGAAGGCGATGCCGCGCGAGCGGGTGTTCGCCGCGCCGATGACCCGGAAGGCGCCCTGGCTCAGGACCGGACGGGTATCGCCGTCCTCGCCGACCTCCTCGGGAACGAACTGCAGCACGAGGCACGCCACCTTGGACGTGCCGATGTCGAGGATCGCGATGACCCCGCGGCGAAGCGCCGTCTCGCGACGGGCCCGCATGGCCCGCTGCACCTCATAGAGCTGGCGCCTCATGCATCCTCTCCCGTCTTGAGCGTCTTCAGTCGTTCCAGTTCCGCCATCGCCCGATCGGTCAGCCGCAGCATCGGGCGGGCAGGGTCGCGCATGTCGAGCACCGCCACGTCGCGCTTCAGCACCTCACCGGACGCCTCCAGCGCCATGACCCGCCGGAGCGCCGCCAGCGGATCGGTCTCCGGCAGCTTCACCACCTGGTCGCGGTCGAGCACGAGATCCCAGCGCCGGTCGCCCACCCGGACGAGGCCGCGCACCCGCGCGCCCACCGGCTCGGCCACCGCCAGCAGCGCCAGCGCCTCGGGCACGTGCCCGCCCGCGCCCGGCCCCGCCACCAGCGGCAGGTCCGGCCGCCGCATCCGGCTGTCCACCTCGGCGACGCGCACGCCGTTCTCGTCCACGAGCTCGATGCCGTCGGGCGCGCGCCAGACCACAACCGGCACGCGCTCGACCGCCTGAATTTCGAGAATCCCCGAAGGCAGGGCGCGAACCCGCGCTCTCTGCACCGCGTCGAGCGCCTCGATGCGCTCGCGCACCCCGTTGACGTCGAGCTCGAGGCTGGAAGCCGGCAGGCTGACGAAGGCCGCCACGCGGATCTGCTCGGCCAGGTCCTGACTGACGCCCGGCACGGTGATGGCGGTGATGGTGAACTGCGGCCGATCGACGATCTTCTCGTGCAGCTGGCTCGCCCAGGCCGTGACCTGCCCGCGCACGTCGAACTGCGCCATGACCGTCCAGCTCGCCAGCACGCCCGCCATGAGCGGCAGACCGAAGTTCACCACGCGCCGCACGCCGGGCCGGAGCCAGACCCGCGTCAGCCGATAGCGCAGGCGCGAGGGTGCCGGGTCGCGGCGGGGAGTGGATGCGGCACGCCTCATCGCGAGCACGACGCGTCCTCCACCAGCCAGCGCACCAGGTCGCCGAAGCTCATGCCGCTGTGGGCCGCCTGTTCGGGGGCGAGCGAGGTCGGCGTCATCCCCGGCTGGGTGTTCACTTCGAGAAGCACCAGCCCGTCCAGCCCACGCGCCTCGTCCCAGCGGAAATCGGTACGGCTGAGACCACGGCAGCCGAGCGCCTGATGCGCCCGAAGCGCATAGTCGAGGCAGGCCCGCGAAATCTCCGCCGGCACGTTCGCCGGCACCTCGTGCCGCGAGCCACCCGGCGCATACTTCGCGTGATAGTCGTACCAGCCGTCGGTGATGATATCCGTGACGCCAAGCGCCCGATCGCCGAGGACGCTCGTGGTCAGCTCGCGGCCGGCGATGTACTCCTCGACCAGCACGGTCTCGGGCATGTCGTCGGAAAGCTGCGCCGGGCTGTTGGCGCCATCGAGGACGAGATAGACGCCGACCGACGAGCCCTCGCTGTTCGGCTTCACCACATAGGGCGCCGGCATCGGATGCGCCTGCCGGACATCATCGCGCCGGGCGAGCATGCCCTTCGCCACAGGAAGCCCGGCAACGGCGAGAATCGCCTTCGCCCGGTCCTTGTCCATGGCGAGTGCCGAGGCCAGCACGCCGGAGTGGGTATAGGGGATGCTCAGCCACTCGAGGATGCCCTGAACGCAGCCGTCCTCGCCCCAGCGGCCATGCAGCGCATTGAAAGCAACATCGGGCTGCTCGCGCCGCAGCACGTCCGCCAGATCGGCGCCCGCGTCGATCTCGACGACGTCGAATCCTTCTGACCGCAACGCAGCCGCGCATTCCCGGCCGGAGACGAGCGAAACCTCACGCTCGGCGGACCGGCCGCCCATAAGCACTGCGATGCGGGCGCGTGTCCTGCTCGACATGCCCGCCTCAATCTGCCCCCGCCGGCCTTCAGGCCGTGTCGGGATTTTCTTTGTTATTCGGACCCGGCGCCCCTCAGGGACGCCCGACCCGCATGATTTCCCACTGTAGCGATATTCCGAATGATTCCAAAACCTTTTTTCGCACCAACTCGCCCAAATTCTCAAGATCTGCAGCGCTGGCCCCGGAAGCGTTGAGAAGAAAGTTGGCATGTTGTGCCGACATCTCCGCGCCACCGAGCCGCGCCCCGCGCATCCCGGCGTCCTCGATCAGCTTCCAGGCCTTCAGATCGTGCACGTCGTCGGCCCGCCCGGTCGACGAAAACCCCGCAGGATTGCGGAAGGTCGATCCTGCCGACCGGGCTTTCGTCGGCTGCGAAGCGTCGCGCCGGGCAAGCTGCTCCGCCATCCGCGCCGCGATCTCACCCGGGTCCCCGGCCTGTCCGGCCAGCGTCGCCTCGACGATCACCATCCCATCCGGCACCGTAGACGAGCGATAGGCGAAGCCGAGATCCGCCGGCGTGAGCGTCACGGCCTCGCCGGCCCGCGTCACCGCCCGCGCCGACACGAAGACATCCGCCAGATAGCTGCCGTAGCAGCCGGCGTTCATCCGCACCGCGCCACCGATCGAGCCGGGAATCGTGCGCAGGAACCCGAGGTCGATCCCCGCCTCCGCCGCCTTCTTCGCCACATGGGCATCGAGCGCCGCCGCGCCGGCGAAGACGCGCCCATCCTCGACCCTGATGCCGTTGAAACCGCGCCCGAGGCGGATCACCACTCCCGGCACTCCGCCGTCGCGCACGATGAGGTTCGACCCGACGCCCATGGGAAAGACCGGCACCTCCGCCGGCAGCGCCGCGAGGAAATCCCGCAGATCCCCCTCGTCCGCCGGCTGGAACAACCAGTCAGCCGGCCCGCCGACGCGAAGCCATGTGAGATCCGCCATCGCCCGCTCAGGCGTCAGCGTCCCGCGGACCACGGGCATCCCGGCGGCTGTCACCATCTCTCTTCCCTTTCGCATCCGGTGAGTCGTGGCGGGGTCAGGGGCGCGAAGCCGGCGCCGCCGGCGGCCCTTGACCCCTGGCGCCGCCCAGGCAACCCGAACCGCCGCCGCCCATGAGGCCCCGGTGAAATCCGCGACTCGGTCAAAGCGCGGCGCGGGCGGACGGCTGCCGCACGCGGGCCGCCCGACGCGCCGCCGCCGCTCAGGCCTCCACGGCCTCGCGGGCGCCGTTCTCGAGCCGCTCCGGCAGCGCATTCGCCCAGCCGCTGATCGAGCCCGCGCCAAGGCAGACCAGCATGTCGCCCGGGCCGCATTCGGCCTTCACCAGATCCACCAGCGCCTCCTCGCTCGCGAGGGGCAGCGCGCGGCGGTGGCCGTGGGCAATCAGGCCGCCGACGAGCGTGTCGCGCGACACGCCCTCTATCGGCATCTCACCGGCGGAATAAACGTCGGCGATCGCCACCACGTCGGCGTCGTTGAAGCAGCCGCAGAACTGTGTGAAGAGGTCGCGAAGCCGGGTGTAGCGGTGCGGCTGGTGCACCGCGATCACCCGCCCCTTGGTCGCCTGCCGCGCCGCCTTCAGCACCGCTGCGATCTCCACCGGGTGATGACCATAGTCATCGATGATCGTCACGCCGTTCCAGACACCGACCCTGGTGAACCGCCGGTTCACCCCGCCGAAGGCCGCGAGTGCGGCCCTGATCGCCTTCGCGCCAATCCCGAGATGCCGCGCCACCGTGATCGCGGCGAGCGCGTTCGCGACGTTGTGGTCTCCCGTCATCGGCAGGCGCACGTCCTCGATGCTCCGCCCCTCGGCGTTCAGCGCCACGTCGAAGATCGCGCCGCCATCCTCGAAGCGGAGGTTGCGGCACTGCACGTCGGCCTGCGGCGAGAAGCCGTAGGTCGCGACACGACGGTCGGTGATCCGCCCGACCAGCGCCTGTACCTCCGGGTGGTCGAGGCAGCAGACCGCGAGCCCGTAGAACGGGATGTTCGAGACGAACGTGTCGAACGCCGCCTTCACCCCCTCGAAATCGCCGTAGTGGTCGAGATGCTCGGGGTCGATGTTCGTGACGATCGCCACGGTCGCCGGCAGCTTGACGAACGTCCCGTCGCTCTCGTCGGCCTCCACCACCATCCACTCGCCCGCACCGATTCGCGCGTTCGAGCCATAGGCGTGGATGATCCCGCCGTTCACCACGGTCGGGTCCATGCCGCCGCCGTCGAGAAGTGCGGCCACCATCGAGGTCGTCGTCGTCTTGCCGTGGGTGCCTGCCACCGCCACGTTCGACTTCAGCCGCATGAGTTCGGCCAGCATCTCCGCCCGGCGCACCACCGGCAGGTTCTTCGCCCGCGCCGCGTCGAGCTCCGGGTTGCCGCGCTTGATCGCCGAGGAAGTCACCACCACCTCGGCGCCTTCGAGGTTCTCCGCCGCCTGGCCGATGAAAATCCGTGCGCCCTTCGACTCCAGCCGCTCGGTGATCGGCGACGCCTTCGCGTCCGATCCCTGCACCTGGAAGCCGTGATTCAGCAGCACCTCGGCGATGCCTGACATGCCGATGCCGCCGATGCCGACGAAGTGGATTGCCCCGATGTCGTGGGGCAGGCGCGTCTGTCCGTTCATGTCTCTCGTCCCTTCCCCGCCAGCTCTTCCACCAGCGCCGCCAGATCCGTCGTCGCACCCGGCCGCCCCACGGAGAGCGCCGCTGCCGCCATCGCCGCCGCGCCTTGCGGATCGCCGAGAATCGCGGCGATGTGCCCTGCGAGCCCCTCCGCCGTCAACTCCGCCTCGCGCAGCATGAAGGCGCCTCCGGCCGCCACCAGCCCCGCGGCGTTCGCCGCCTGATGATCGTCCATCGCCGCCGCGTACGGAATGAGCACCGCCGGCCGGCCGATCACCGTGATGTCGGCGATCGACGAGGCGCCGGCCCGGCTCACCACGAGGCCCGCCGCCGCCAGCCGCTCCGGCACGTCCTCGAAGAAGCCGCGCAACTCCGCCGAAATCCCCATGTCATCGTAGACCGCCCGCACCCGGTCCATATCCTCGGGCCGCACCTGTTGCGACAGCCGGATCCGGCTGCGCAATTCCTCCGGCAGCAGCGCCAGTGCGGCCGGCACGACCCGCCCGAAGAGCCCTGCCCCCTGACTGCCGCCGATCACCAGCAGCCCGACCGGCCCGTCTCCCGGCACCGGATAGGCCGCGCCGGCCTCGGCCAGCACCGCCGCCCGCACCGGATTGCCGATCGGCACGGCCGTCGCACCGGCCGGCACCGGCGTCGGCCATGTGCCGCAGGCGACGACATCGACCTTCGCCGCGAACGCCCGATTGACCCGCCCGAGCACGCCATTCTGCTCATGGATGAGGCAGGGAAGCTTCAGTGCCCGCGCGGCGATCATCGCCGGCAGCGCCGGGTAGCCGCCGAAGCCCGCGACGACCGCCGGCCGGTCGCGCCGCATGGCGAGGATCGTCGCCACGGCACCGGCCGCGATCGCAAACGGCGCCGTCACCCGCGTCCAGATGCTGCCCTGCGCGAAAGTCGCCGCCGGCGTCGCCTGCCGCTCGACCTCCGCGGGGAAGCCCCCGGCGTAACGCGCCCCACGCGCGTCCGTCGCCAGCGTCACCCGCCAGCCACGGCGCAGCATCTCTTCCGCCAGCGCCTGCGCCGGGAACATGTGGCCGCCGGTGCCCCCGGCGGCGATGACGAGCCGCGGCGCGTTCAGCGCACCGCTCCGACGCCGAGGATGTCTTCCAGTGGCTCGTACTGCGGCCGCTTGCGCGTCATGGCCAGCAGCACCCCGAGGCCAAGGCCGGCGGCGATCAGCGACGACCCGCCGTAAGAGATGAGCGGCAACGTCATCCCCTTCGCGGGCAGGAGCCGCACGGCGACGCCGATGTTGATCATCGCCTGCATCCCGAGCTGCACGGCGAGGCCGGTGCCCGCGAGGCGAATGAACGGATCACGCTCGCGCACCAGCCGCATCAGCGACCGCGCGACCACCGTGGCATAGAGCACGAGGATCACGATGCAGAGCAGCAACCCGAACTCCTCCGCCGCCACCGCGATGATGAAATCCGTATGGGCGTCCGGCAGGGTCCATTTCACCTGTCCGTTGCCGAGGCCGACGCCGAGCAGGCCGCCCTCCTGAATCGCGTTGGTCGCGTAGCCGATCTGGGTCAGCGGATCGACGTCGGACGAGAGAAACCCGTCGATGCGCCGCGCCACGTGCTCGGAGTTGTGGTAGGCGAACCAGCCGACGCCCATTACCCCGGCCCCGATCGAGCCGAGCAGCACGACCGGCGCGCCGGCGGCGAAGTACATCAGCGCCCAGCTCGCGATGATGAGGCCCGCCTGGCCGAAATCCGGCTGCAACGCCAGCGTCGCGGTCAGCGCCACCGCGACCGCGAACGACATGCCCTTCCCCGGCGGCCCCTTGATGTCGTAGCTCGCCGCCATCAGCCACGCCGCGAAGATCGCAAACGAAGGTTTCAGGAACTCCGCCGGCTGCACCGAGATGACCTTGAGCGAATACCAGCGGACCGCCCCCTTGCCGAAATCGGTGCCGAAGACCGGCAGCAGCATGAGCGCCACGACGGCAAGGAGGAACGCCACGACGCCCCAGCGGCGCAGCCGCTGCGGTGCCATCATCGAGACCACGAGCATCAGCAGGAACGCGAACGCCCCGAAGCCGGCCTGTCGCCAGACGTAGTGAAACGGATCAAGCCCGTTCCTCACCGCAAGCGGCGGAGAGGCGGCGAGACCGAGCAGCGTTCCGATCAGGAACAGC
This sequence comes from Amaricoccus macauensis, assembly GCF_014201905.1. Lineage (GTDB taxonomy): Bacteria > Pseudomonadota > Alphaproteobacteria > Rhodobacterales > Rhodobacteraceae > Amaricoccus > Amaricoccus macauensis. The sequence goes on from NZ_JACHFM010000001.1 coordinate 1,441,986, forward strand.
CCGGTGATCGCCGCCAGCGAACCGCGATCGACCGTCCGCCACCATTCGGGTAGAATCGGCTCCCCGTGCCTCGCCGGCACGGCGCCATAGACCATCTCGGTCATCGGGAACTGCCTTTCCCATCTCTGCCTGTCCACCCGCCCGGAGTTGGCCTCCGGTGCGATGGCGCGGAGTTTACCCTCGCGAAAGCGTTATTGCCAGCGTGTTGCGAGCGCCGCCTCTCAGGGGCGTCGGCGCCGCTCGAAGGCGTAGGCGAGCATTCCGCCCACGGCCGCCAGCGCCGCAAGGCCGCTGCCGGCGTCGATCTCCGGCGCGGAGACCGGCGTACAGTTGCAATGCGCCAGCGTTGGTGGCGCTGCCAGCAGCAGAAGTGGCAAGGCAAGCAGGGACAATCTCAGGAGCATCGCTCCGACCTCCGTAACGCCCCAACCGGATCGCTGCCCGACGCGGACCATAAGGTGTCGCGCGCGCACCCCGCAAGATACGGTGCCGATATTTTATCGACATGCCCCGTCTATATTATGAAACATTTTGTCTATTTCTTAACGCAACATTAATCGTGCCACCGCGAAGTTCCACCCCGACATCTGAAAGACCGCCATGACCGACCCGCCCTTCGCGCCGGCGCACCGGCTTCCGGTCTTCGTGCTGGCGCTCGTGGCGGTCGAAATCCTGACCATCGCCAACGTCTTCCAGTTTGCGGTCGATTTCGACTGCCGTGCTACCGGCGCCTACGGCGCGTGCATGGCAGTGCGGAACTCCCTCGGGCGCGGGATGGCCCTGCTCGCCGTGGTCGCACTGGTGCCGGCGCTTCGCGGCCTTCTGTCAGGCCTTCCGCCGCGCCGCCCCGGCATCTGGCCCGGCGTTCAGCTTGCCGGCGTCGGGCTCATCCTGCTGCCGGCACTCGCCTCCGGCGACTTCGCCGCGACGTTCCGGGCGAGCCTGCCGGTCTGGGGGATCGGGGTGATCCTCGCGACGACAGGCACGCTGCTCTGGCTCGCCCCGGCGGCGCACTGGGCGCGACTCCTCCGGCCCGCCTGCCTCGCCCCGATCGCGCTGGCCTTCGCCGCGCCGGAGCTCCTCGGACTGGCGGACGGGCTCTGGCACGGCGCGGCGCTGCCTGATCTCACTTTTGCCCTCGTGGCAACCGGCCTCGCGCAGTTCGGCTTGGTGGAGGTGTTTCCGGCCGATCGGGTCATTCGCCTTGACGATTTCGCCATCGAGGTCGCGGGGCCCTGCTCCGGAATGGAAGGCATGGCGCTCATCACCGCGCTGCTTGCGACCCACGTCTGGATCCACCGTCGCGGCCTGCGCTGGCCCCACGCCTTCGCGCTCTTTCCCCTCGCCATCGCCGCAAGCCTCGGCCTCAACGCCCTGCGCATCGGTGGCCTCGTGCTGATTGGCGCGCGGGTTTCCCCCGAGCTCGCGGTGAATGGCTTTCACAGCCATGCGGGCTGGCTCGCCTTCACGCTTCTCGCCTTCGCCCTGATCGCTCTCACCCGCCTCGCGGTGCTGCGCGCCGACACCGGGACCCGGCCCCCGAACGCCACGGCGGCGCTGATTCTGCCTTTCGTTGCAACCATGCTGGCAGCGCTCGCCATCGACACGTTCACACCAGAGCCGGCCGCGTGGTATCCGCTGCGCGCCGCCGTGATGCTCGCGGCGCTCCTGCCCTTCGCCGGAACCTGGGTGCGTCTCGGCGCACCATCGCCTCACGCGATCGCCCTTGGCCTTGTGGTTGGCATCGGCTGGCTCATCAGCGAGCCGTCACCGGCGCCAGTCGGATCGTGGGTCGCGGTGCGCCTCCTCGGCGCCGTGCTTCTGACGCCGCTCGTCGAGGAGGCGTTCTTTCGCGGCTACATTCAGCCCCGGCTGATCCGCGCGGGCGTGCCGCCGCTCCTCGCCGTGGTGATCGCCGCCGTGCTCTTCGGGCTGCTCCATGGACGCTGGATCGCCGGCAGCCTGGCGGGCGCCGCCTTCGGCGTCGCGGCGCTCAGCCGCGGTCGCCTCGCCGATGCCTTCGTCGCCCATGCCGTGGCCAACGCCACCCTCGCCGCCTGGGCGCTCGTCACAGGTGAGTGGAGCGTCTGACCCGAGTCAGGTCAGCACCGTCACAGACGCGGCAGCAGCGCCCCGAGCTCTGCCCGGAGACCATAGATTTCCGCCGCCGCCGTCGATCGCCCCGAGACCTCGGGCGCCGTCCGCCCGTCGAGCATCGACTTCGAGAACGCGTTCCGGTTGCCGAGTTGCGTCGCCAGCAGCAGGGCCCGCGACGGCCCGAGCGCCGTCAGCACCTCGTCGAGGCTGGCAAGCCGCGGCGGCATCCGGTTCAGCACGATCCGGAGCGGCCGCTTCAGCTTCGCCGCCGTCTCGATCACCGTCTCCAGCGCCCACACGTCCATGCCGGACGGCTGGCAGGGCGCCAGGACCAGGTCGCTCTCCCGGATGACGTTCTCGAGCAGACTCGTCGCCGCGCCGGGGCAGTCCACCAGCACGAAATCGTAGGCCTTCCGCGCCGCCCGGATGTCAGAACTCGCCCGATAGTCCTTTGACTCCAGCACCTCGATCGCCGGATCGGCCCGAAGGGCCGCCCAGCGCGTCAGCGATCGCTGTGGATCGAGGTCCATGACCGCGACCGTCCGCCCGGCCTCGGCCCAGGCGGCGGCAAGGTGCGCGAGAAGCGTGGTCTTTCCGGCCCCGCCCTTCTGCTGGGCGAAAGTGATGACGTGCCCCATGCGGCGGTTCTTCTTTCTCTGGTGACAGCCTGACCGCACTCTATGGCTTTTCTCCCCCATGGGAAGCGTCTTGGGCGGCTACCTGAGCCTCAGGATGCGGTCGCTCAGGGCGGTCGGAAACAGGCGCCGCATGATCGCCGCGCCGCGAGTCGTGCCGGTCACCGCATAGCGCGCCCGCGGCCGGCGGCTCTCCAGCGCCTCGATCAGCCGCGCCGTCACGGACGACGCCGGATGCTGTCCGGGCCCCGGGGTGTCCGCATAGAGCCGCGGCAGCAGACGCGTCTCGTAGGCCGACTGGTGCGGCGAGGTCCGCCAGTCGATATGCCGCTCGAAGTGCGGGATGGAGTTGCGCCGGAACGGCGTGTCGATCGGTCCGGGCTGGATCAGGATCACGTGGACGCCGGAGCCCGCAAGCTCCAGCCGCAAGGCGTCGGTGATGCCCTCGAGAGCGAACTTCGTCGCCACATAGGCCCCGCGCCAGGGCGCCGCGACCAGTCCGAGAACCGACGAGTTCATCACCACCCGCCCGCTTCCGGCCAGCCGCATCGCCGGCAACAGACGGTTCGTGAGGTCGATCTGCCCGAAGAGGTTCACCTCGAATATCTCGCGCAGAGCGACCCGCGGCAGATCCTCGACGGCCCCCGGCGTTGCGAAGGCGGCATTGTTGAAGAGAGCATCGAGCCGGCCGCCGGTCCGCTCCAGCACCTCGCCGGCGAGCGCCGCGACGCTTCCATCGGAAGCGAGGTCAAGCAAGAACGGCTCGACCCCGGCGGTGGACAGCCGCGCGGCGTCTTCGTCCCGCCGGCAGGCGGCCAGGACCCGCCAGCCGCGCCGGCGCAGGGAGCAGGCCGCATCGAGGCCAATGCCTGAAGATGCACCGGTGATGAGGATCGACCGCTTGGACAGGCTCGCCGCTCCCTCTTTCCGGCCGCGCTCGACCGCGCGGCCCGCGACAGCCCAGTTCACTCCGCTGGCGAGAAATCAAGAGGAAACTGCGTCTTTTTCCTGATTTTTCTTACTGTTCGTCCCGGATACTTGCACGGCCTAGAAAACTAGGCTACGCCAATCAGTGGGGACATTGGGGAGCTGTGGCCACGTCGCGAATGCTTGAGTAAATGATTCATTTTTTTGTCACATTCAGTGATCTCATGTAACTGCGGACAAATGCCCTCCGCCCCGAAAGGATGCGGGCCGTCTGTTTCGGGGGGTGTGGTGTCTTCGTCCGTTTCTCAGATGTGACCGCAGCGCCTTGTGCCGCGTTGCGACGCGTAGGGGTTTGGGGAGTTAGAAGGCGATGCCAAGGTTTGATCTGGACAGGGACGCGTTCCTCAGAGACGTCGACCGTCGCCTGAGATGGGCCTGGCGCGTCGCGAGACTGCGCAACGGTCTCGGCATGTTGCCGCGTCCGGTACAGACCGAGGCGTATGACAGCACCTTCCGCTCCGACCGCGAGGCCGTCACCTACCACTATGCGGTGCGGAATTCCCACATGCCGGACTTCGAATCGCCCCGCTGGGTGAACGAGAAGGTCCGCTGGCAGTTTCTGAACCACCCCAATCCGCTGATGACACTCGCGGCGGACAAGGCGGCGGTGCGCGACTACCTCCGCTTCAAGGGCGCCGAGATCCAGGCGCCGGAACTCTACGGCATCTTCGAGACCGGTGAGGAGCTGGCCGCGGCCCGGCTCCCGCAGCGGTACGTGCTGAAATCCACCTTCGGCTGTGGCACCCACCATTTCATCGACGAGGCGGAGCCCGTCCGGCGTCGCGCCCTCGCATCCCAGCTCAGGCGTCTCGGCGAGTGGGACCACTGGCGCATTCTCGGCGAGCTGCATTATCGCGGCATTCCGAAGCGCTGGCTGGCCGAAGAAAACGTCGGCCCCGGCGAAAGCATGCGCGAGTTCAAGTTCTACTGCCTGCACGGCCAGCCGCTCTTCGTGCTCTACATCAGCGAGCGCTCGCCCGGCCGGTTCCGTCATGCACTCTTCGACCTGAACTGGGGGCCGGTGGACTTCCACTGGAACGGTCACCCCGAGACCGCCGAGCGGCCGCCCCGTCCCGCCGATTTCGAGCGGATGGTCGCGGAGGCGAAGCGTCTGTCCGAGGACTTCCTGCACGTGCGCGTGGATTTCCTCCAGCAGGGCAAGCAGACCTACTTCTCCGAGCTCACCTTCTCGGGTGGTGGGGCGCGCAATCCGTTCGTTCCGTACTTCCACAACGAAGTGCTGGGCGAGATGCTCGACCTCAGTCACGCCGACGCCTACCTCGAGCGCGGCCGCCGGATCACCCGGGCTCTGGCCGGTTCGGTCCAGCAGCAGGCCCTCCACGGCCTCGCACAGCGGGCCTGACGCCGGGCACGTTCTCCGCCAGCGAATGAAGTGGATCCGCGCCAACCGGCGCGGTACACAATATGTATGGCCGATGACAACGAAACCCCCGAAATCCCGCCGCACGATACCCCATCGGAAGTGAGCGAGCCGCTCGATCGCGCGCTTGGTGAGCGGTATCTCACCTACGCTCTTTCGACGATCATGCATCGGGCGCTGCCCGACGCCCGCGACGGCCTGAAGCCGGTGCATCGCCGCATTCTCTATGCCATGCGTGGCCTGCGGCTCGATCCGACCGGTGCCTTTCGCAAGTGCGCAAAGATCGTCGGCGAGGTGATGGGCAACTACCACCCGCATGGCGATCAGGCGATCTACGACGCCCTCGCGCGCCTCGCGCAGGATTTCAATGTCCGCTATCCGCTGGTGGATGGTCAGGGCAACTTCGGCAACATCGACGGCGACAACCCTGCCGCCCAACGCTACACCGAGGCCCGTCTCACCCCGGCGGCGGCCGCCCTGATGGAAGGGCTCGCCGAGGACGCCGTCGACTTCCGCGACAACTACGACGGTTCGGAGCAGGAGCCGGTGGTCCTGCCCGCCGCGTTCCCGAACCTGCTCGCGAACGGCTCCTCCGGGATCGCCGTCGGCATGGCGACGAACATCCCGCCGCACAACATCGACGAGCTTTGCACCGCCTGCCTCCATCTCATCCAGCACCCCGCCGCCACGGACGAGAAGTTGCTCGACTTCGTGCAGGGCCCGGACTTTCCGACCGGCGGAATCATCGTCGAGCCGCGCGCCGCGATCAAGGAAGCCTACCGCACCGGTCGCGGAGGCTTCCGTCTGCGCGCCCGCTGGGAGGTGGAAGACCTCGGCCGCGGCACCTGGCAGATCGTCGTCACCGAAATCCCCTATCAGGTGCCGAAAGGCCGCCTGATCGAGCGCCTTGCCGGCCTCATCAACGAGAAGAAGGTGCCACTCCTCGCCGACGTGCGCGACGAGAGCACCGAGGACATCCGCCTGATCCTCGAACCCCGCGCCCGCACCGTGGATCCGACCGTCCTCATGGAAATGCTGTTCCGGGCGAGCGACCTCGAGACCCGCTTCGCCATGAACATGAACGTCCTGATCGACGGCCGCACGCCGCAGGTCTCGACGCTGCGCGAGGTGCTGCGCGCCTTCCTCGATCATCGCCGTGACGTGCTGCTGCGCCGGTCGCGGCACCGGCTGGCAAAGATCGACGCCCGGCTCGAAGTGCTCGAAGGCTTCCTCGTCGCCTATCTGAACCTCGACCGGGTGATCGAGATCATCCGCTACGAGGATGATCCGAAGGCGGTGATGATCGCCGAGTTCAGCCTCACCGACGTGCAGGCCGAGGCGATCCTCAACATGCGCCTGCGCAACTTGCGCAAGCTCGAAGAGATGGAGATCCGCGGCGAGCGCGATGCCCTCACCGTGGAGCGCGCCGGCCTTGTCGAACTCCTCGACTCCGAGGCGGGGCAGTGGCGCCGCATCGCCGACGAGATCCGCGCGACGCGCAAGGCGTTCGGCAAGTCGGCCCGTGGCGGCGCGCGGCGCACCACCTTCGACGACGCGCCGGAGGTGGAGGAAGTCTCGCTCGAATCGATGATCGAGCGCGAGCCGATCACCGTCGTCTGCTCCGAAATGGGCTGGATCCGCGCGCTGCGCGGCCGCATCGACCCCTCGACCGAGCTCAAGTTCAAGGACGGCGACGGGCCGCGTTTCCTGATCCACGCCGAGACCACCGACAAGCTGCTGCTCTTCGCCTCGAACGGGCGGATGTACACGCTCGCCGCCAATTCGCTCCCGGGTGGCCGGGGCATGGGCGAGCCGGTGCGCCTGATGGTGGATCTCCCGAACGAGGCGCAGATGGTGACGCTTTTCGTCCACACGCCGGGGGCGAAGCTTCTGGTTGCCTCCGACGCCGGCGACGGTTTCATCCTCGGCGAGGACGATGCGGTGGCGCAGACGCGCGCCGGGCGCCAGATCCTGAACCTGAAGGAAGGCGTCCGGGCCAAGGTCTGCCGGCCGGTGCGCGGCGATCACGTTGCCGTGGCCGGTGACAACCGCAAGGTCCTGGTCTTTCCCCTCGCCGAGCTCGACGAGATGACGCGCGGCAAGGGCACGCGGCTGCAGCGCTACAAGGACGGCGGCCTGACGGACGCCACCACCTTCACGCTGGCGGACGGCCTTGCGTGGAAGGATCCGGCCGGACGCACCCGCACCGTGGCGCAGCCCGAACTCGACGAATGGATCGGCCGGCGGGCCGACGCCGGCCGGATGGCGCCGCGAGGCTTTCCGCAGAACCGGCGCTTCGACTGATCCGCGACGGAAAGCGCCCGCTGCCGCGTGTCAGACGCCGGGAGGAACCAAGGCCACTGGCCGGACGTTCCTTTCCGGAAAACCCGGGCTGCACCCCGGGCGTGGAGTACGTGACGCCATGAAGACGCTTTCCGCCATGGTCGCGGTCCTCGCCGGCATGGCGACCGCTTTCGGCCCGATCGCAGCCACGGCGCAGGACGCGCTGCGAGACGCCGTCAACGAGCAGCAGCGGCAATCCGACGCGGCCAATGCGACTGACCCGGCCGACGCGACCGACACGTCCGGCGCGACTGACGCGACCGACGCGACCACCGACATGGCCACCGACACGGAAGCCGACGCCCCGGTCCTGCTGACCGAGGCGGAGCTTGACGACCTGGTGGCTCCGGTTGCGCTCTACCCGGATGCGCTCCTCGCGCAGGTGCTGGTGGCTGCCACCTACCCGCTGCAGATCGTCGAGGCGGAGCGGTTCCTGACGGCGTCCGAGAAGATGTCCGATGCCGAGCTTGGCACCGAGCTCGAAGGAAAGACCTGGGATCCGAGCGTGCTGGTTCTCGCGTCAGGCTTTCCGACCGTCGTCCAGCGCATGTCCGAAGACCTCGACTGGACCGATCGGCTGGGCCGCGCCATGCTCGGTCAGGACGACGACGTGCTCGCCGCCGTGCAGCGCAAGCGCGCGGAGGCGAAGGAGGTGGGCAATCTCGCCGACAACGCCGCCCAGACGGTTGCGACCGACGACACCGGCGACATCTCGATCGCCCCGGCCGATCCCAAGGTGGTCTATGTCCCGACCTATGACCCGCAGACGGTCTACACCACCCGCCCGACGGCCCAGCCGTATGTGGCGCCCATCGAGCAAGCCACGAGTGGAGGCTTGCAGCCCAATCCGCTGGTGACCGGCGCTCTCGCCTTTGGCGCGGCGTTTCTCGTGTCCCAGTTCTTCGGCAACAAGCACGACGACAAGAACGACGACGGTTGGGACGACTACTGGAACCGTCGGCAGTTCGACTGGCGCGACCGGCAGTTCTATCCGCGGCCGGGCTGGCAGCAGGTCGATGACCGGCGCGATCACTCGTGGGGCTGGGAACGGGATCGCTACTGGGATCCGCGCGCCCGCCGCTGGGATCGCCGCGGACCGATCGCGTCGCGCGACTACGATGACTATCGGCGCGACACGCTCGGCTGGATGGTCGTGCCCGATCCCGAACGGCGTCAACCGTGGGTGCGCGGCTTCCGCCCGTCGCAGCAGACAATGAACGAGCGCGCCTTGCGGCAGGCCGAGCGGCAGGCAGCGGAACGCCGGGAAGCACGGCTGGCGGCGGAGCGGCGTGACGACCGCCGCGCCCGGCAGGCCGAGGAGCAGCGCGAGGCGCGCCTTGCGGCCGAACGGCGCGAGGCCCGGCAGAAGGTGGCGGCGGAACGCCGCCGGGATGCGGCCGCGGCCGACCGCGAGCACGCCGCGCGGCAGAAGGCAATTCTCGAGCGCCGCGCGAAGATCGAGGCAGACCAGCGCGCCCAGCAGCAGACGGACGCCAAGGCAAAGCGGGACGCGGACGCTCGCGCCAAGGCGCAGGCCGACCGGCGGGCGAAGGCGCAGGCCGACGCCAGGGCGGCCAAGGCCGATGCCGATGCTCGCGCAAAGGCGCAGGCTGACCGCCGGGCCAAGGCTCAGGCCGACGCGAAAGCCAAGGCGCAGGCCGAAACGAAGGCCAAGGCTCAGTCGGACGCAAAGGCCAAGGCGCAGGCCGAGCGTCGCGCGCAGGCGCAGGCTGATGCAAAGGCCAAGGCGCGGGCCGAGCAGCGTGCCAAGGCGCAGGCCGACGCGAAAGCGAAAGCCAACGCCGACGCCCGGGCGGAACGTCGGGCCAAGGCTCAGGCGGATGCGAAGGCGCAAGCTCAGGCCGATGCAAAGGCCAGGGCGCGGGCGGAGCAGCGGGCGAAAGCACAGGCTGCTCAGGCGCGCGAAGCCAACCGGGCGAAGCGCGCGGAGCAGCAACAGCAGCGCAAGGCAAAGTGCCGGCCGAACGACGAGGCGTGCCTGCGGAAGCAGTAGCGCGGTCGCCGGGCGGCGCGCGCCACAGGCCGGCCGATGTCTGCTTTCCGTGTTGGTTCGCGCGGCTCAGGTGAACGCTTCGGGCCGCGCGGCGCGCGCCATGTGATCGAGGACGCCGTTCACGAACGACGCCTCCTTCCCGGCCGGGTAGAACGCTTTCGCCACGTCGACGTACTCGGTGATCGCCACCTTGGGCGGCGTGTTCGTCGCGACGAACTCCGCGCCCGCGACGCGGAACAGCGCACGCAGCGTCGGGTCGATCCGCGCGATCGGCCATCGCGCCACCAGCGCGGCATGGGTGAGCTGGTCGACTCGCGCCTGCTCGCTCACGGCAGCGGTCACCAGCGTGCGGAAGTGCTCGAGATCCGGCTTGGCGTAGGTCGCGCCGTCGATCTCGGAGCCGATCCGATGCGTCTCGAACTCCTCGAGCACGACCGGCAGCGCGGCTTGTGCCGCTTCCATCTGGAAAAGCGCCTGCACCGCGTAGAAGCGCGCCGCCGAGCGCATGCGGCGCGACTCGGAGACGGATGGCCGCTGCGGATTGCTCACGACCGACCTCCGCGGAACCTCCGGGCAAGAACGATCAGGTGCAGGGCCGCATCAGCCGCGCCGCCTCCCTTGTTCTGACCCGCCGGATCCGACCTGACGGCCGCCTGCGCGTGATTTTCCACCGTCAGGATGCCGTTGCCGATGCAGAGGCCGTCGAGCCCGAGCAGCGTGAGCCCGCGCGAGCTGTCGTTGCAGACGGTGTCGTAGTGCGTGGTCTCGCCCCGGATCACGCAACCGAGCGCAACGTAGCCGTCGTAGCTGCCGCTGCGGCTGGCCAGCTTGATCGCCGTCGGTATCTCCAGCGCGCCCGGCACCTCGACAACCTCCGCCTCGACGCCGGCATCGGCGAGCGACGCCTGTGCCCCGGCGAGGAGCCCGTCGGCGATGTCACGGTAGTAGGGCGCGATCACGATCAGCACGCGCGTCGGCGCGGTAAACTGAGGACGGGGCAGGACGGTGTGGGTCTCAGTGCTCGCCATGGTTCAGCTCCGCGCCGGGATCGGCCGGGTCGCCGAAATCGTCAGGCCGTAGCCGTCGAGCCCCACCGGCCGCGGGCTCGGGGAATTGGTGAGCAGGATCAGCTCGCCGAGGCCGAGCGCCGTCAGGATCTGCGCGCCGATGCCATACTGACGCAGCCGGTTCGGAGAAACGTGGTCGCCGAGTTCGAGCTTGGCGCTGGTCTCGCGCAGCAGCACGACCACGCCACGGCCCTCGTCGGCGATCAGGCTCATGGCGTCATGCAGCTGGTGGCTGCGACCGCCGTGGACGCCGAGCACGTCCTCGAGCGGGTTCATCGCGTGCATCCGCACGAGGACGGGTTCGGGCAGGGTAAGATCACCCTTGGAAAGGACGATATGCTCGCCGCCGCTGGCCGCGTCTGCGAAGATGCGCATCTGCCAGGCACCGCCGAATGCGGAGTGAACGACCGAGACCGCGGTTTCTCGCACCAGGTTGTCGTGGCGCCGGCGGTAGGCGATGAGATCGGAGATGGTGCCGATCTTCAGGCCGTGCCGCTGGGCGAAGGCAACGAGGTCGGGCAGCCGCGCCATCGTGCCGTCTTCGTTCATGATCTCGCAGATCACGCCCGAGGCGTTGAGGCCGGCCAGCCGCGCGATGTCGACCGCGGCCTCCGTGTGGCCGGCGCGGACCAGCACGCCGCCGTCGCGGGCGCGAAGCGGGAAGATGTGGCCGGGCGTCGCGATCTCCTGCGGCCCGGAGCGCGGGTCGATCGCCACGGCGACGGTGCGGGCGCGGTCGTGCGCCGAGATCCCTGTCGTCACGCCCTCGCGCGCCTCGATCGACACGGTGAACGCCGTCTCGTGGCGAGAGGAGTTGGACTGCGCCATCAGCGGCAGGCCGAGCGCGTCGAGGCGATCGCCGGTCAGCGTCAGGCAGATGAGCCCGCGGCCGTGGGTCGCCATGAAATTGATCGCATTCGGCGTGCACATCTGCGCCGGGATGACGAGGTCGCCCTCGTTCTCACGGTCCTCGTGGTCCACGAGGATGAACATGCGGCCGTTGCGGGCGTCCTCGATGATCTCGTCCACAGACGAGATGGCGTCGTGATAGGTTTGATCCGGAATAGTGGCCATGTCCCGCCCTCTCTTCGTCGGGCGCCATAGCGCACGCCCGGCTGGAACGCCAGCGCTAGCACGCCGGGGCTCCGAAGAAGCGCTCACCCGTGAGATGTCCTCCGAGCCGCGCAGCCGCGCACCAGAGCCGCTCCCCGGCGATCTCGGCGATCAGCCACACGCCTCCGGGCGGCAGGTCACCGATAGCAGCGAGAATACCGGCGCGCATCTCGGACCATGGTGCAGCGAAGCGGGGGCGGGAGCGGCGGCAGCGAAGGCGATGCCATGCTCGGCGTCGAGCTGCACGGCGAGCGTGGCTGCCTCGATCGGCGGTTGCGCCGCCAGCGCGCGCGCCGTTCCGGTCACCGCCCGAAGCCGCTCGATCCTGGCGGGAGCCGGCGCTTCACCCCGCCGAAAGACCCTGAGCGCGTTCGACGATGGAACCGCCAATTGCACCGCCGATTCCTCCACCGACAGCGGCGTAACCCTCGTGAGTGAGGGCGTCTACGGCGTGCTCTCCCAAGACTTTATAGTCCGATGGCATCATTCAGCATCCTATATAGGATGATAGTCCCACGACCAATAATAAAGGCTAGCAAAGCAATACACGCATACGCCCCTACACGCCTGCTAGCAGTCCTAAAGCCACCTGCTGGAACCAACGGCTCCCAAATCCAAATAAGGACCATCCAAATGGGGAATCCGCCTAAGACGAAGGCTGGATATACTGAGTACAACGAAAATCCGTGGAGGAGTTCCTCCAACCAAGGAATGACGACCAACGGACTCGCCGTACACACCGGGAACAGAATGTCTGCTCTCTCCGTAAGGTCGTCGCTGTGCACCCGCGGTGGAACAATCATTTGCTGACTTTCCCAGAAAGTGCCGTTTCCGACCTAATGTAAACGAACTACCATCTGTCTGACAGTGATTCACTTTACAGGTGATAGAATCTGGAACGCGTCCCCCTAAACGGGATTCCCAGTGCGCCCGCTGCGTGATTCATCCCTCGGAAAAGGAGGGATGAATACGACGCCACGAACTGACTGACGAGGAACGGGCAATCGTCGCGCCGCTCCTTCCGAACAAGCCCTGGTCTAGGTTCGAACCTCTGGCCACACCGGAGGAGCCGACGCTCCGGCAGTGCCGTCGCCAGCTGACCCTCGCGTCCATCGCCGGTCCGTGATTGTGGCCGATCCCGGGCAGGGGCGCGGCCGGCGCGGTCATGCCGCGGTGAAATCCGCCAGCCGGGCGACGTAGCGCGCCAGCGTGTCGATCTCGAGGTTGACCGGGTCGCCGGGCTTCGCCGTGCCCCAGGTCGTCACCTGCGTGGTGTGCGGGATGATGTTGACGCCGAAGCGCACACCCTCGACCTCGTTCACCGTCAGCGATGTGCCATTCAGCGCCACCGAGCCCTTCTGAGCGATGTAGCGCGCCAGCCGCTCCGGTGCCTCGAAGCTGAAGCGCAGGCTGTCGCCCTCGGGCACGATCGAGAGGATGTTCGCAAGCCCGTCCACGTGCCCGGAGACGATGTGGCCGCCAAGCTCGTCGCCAAGCCGAAGCGCGCGTTCGAGATTGACGCGTCGCCCGGGCACCCAGCCGACCGCATTGCCGCGAATGTTGGTCCGCGCCACGGTCTCGGCCGAGATGTCCACGTCGAACCAGTTGCCCGCAGCGTCGGCGCCACGATCAACCACCGTCAGACAGACGCCGTCGCAGGCGATGGACGCACCGAGCGCAATTCCTTCGGCCCGGTAGGCACAACGGATTCGGGCCCGCAGATCGCCCCGATCCTCGAGACGCTCGACGGTGCCGACATCGGAGACGATTCCCGTAAACATCTTCGAGGCTCTAGCGCCTCGGCGTCGTCGCAGCAAGCCGACAGGATGCGGAACTATGCCCGGAAGGCCACAGGCCGCCATTGCCGCACGCGGCTGTAGCGTTTCGATCTGGTCCGGGGCAAGTCGTCCGGGGTAATATCGCAAGTCAAGCCAACCGGCGACAAGAACAGGCGAGAGAGGCAGTCGATGCAGGGTACGCGGATCGCGCTGGCAACGGCCGCGCGCATGTTGGTGGCTGCTGTCACACTCGCTGCCTGCACGCTCCCCCGCTCGGGTCCGACGGCATCCGACATCATCCGCGGATCGAACCAGTCAGAACTCGGGATCCACCTCGTCGACGTGACGCCGCAGATCGCCGCAATCACCCGGCCGATCGAGACCACGACGATCTCGTCAGCCTTTACCGGCGCGGGCGTTCTCTCGCCCGAGACGATCCGGGCCGGCGACACGATCTCGGTGCGGGTCTGGGAGAACGTAGACAACGGCATCCTCGCCGGGGTCGGCCAGCGCGCGGCCAATCTCGAGGCCCTTCGTGTCGGCCAGTCGGGCGACATCTTCGTGCCCTACGTCGGCGAGGTGAGGGCATCGGGCAAGACGCCGGACGAGCTCCGCCAGGACATAGCGGCGAAGCTTGCGAGCCAGACCCCCGACCCGCAGGTCGAAGTGGCGCGCGTGGCCGGGGACGGCGCCACTGTCAGCGTCATGGGCGGGGTGCGCAATCCCGGGATCTTCCCGATCGACACCTCCACGCGCCGGATATCGGCGATGCTCGCCAAGGCGGGCGGTGTCTCGACGGTTCCGGACGTCGCACAGATCCGCGTCGAGCGTGGCGGAAACATCGGCAAGATCTGGCTTCAGGATCTCTACGACAACCCTGCGCTCGATATCGCCCTCAGACCGAATGACCAGATCGTCGTCGAGGAGGACCGCCGGTCGTTCACTGCGCTCGGCGCCACCTCGGGGCAGGCGCGGGTGGCGTTCAACAAGCGTGACATGTCCGCGCTCGAGGCGATCGCGACCTCAGGAGGTCTCGACTTCCGCACGGCCGATCCGACGGGCATCTTCGTCTTCCGCGACGAGACCGCCGACGTCGCAAACCGGGTCGTTGGAGGCGGCAATCTCGTCGGTCCGCAGCGCATGGCCTATCTGATCGATCTCACCCAGCCCGAGGGCGTCTTCGCCGCCCGGGATTTCGTGATCCAGGATGAGGACACGGTCTACATCACCGAGGCGCCGCTGGCGTCCTGGTCCCGTGTGATCGCGATTGCCACAGCGACCGCGAGCCTCGGCCGCACCGTCGACGTGCTGACCGACTGACGATCGGGGGGCCGAGCGGTTTTCGGCAACCGTTTTCGACCCCCGGGGCGGTTCCTTAATCGTTCATTAGGACTTGAATCCCCTAAATCACTTGCGGGCGTTCCGCGAGTGTTTGTCTCGCATTCCGGCAAGTACTCGCGAGCGCACCGTAAAAACGCCCGAAACAGGGCGGGATAGCGACTGTACTCAGAAGAGGAACGCGGAATTGGGTTGGTTGGTTGATGTGGAATTCAGGAATAGCTCCATTCATGGCATGGGGATATTTGCACGGCAGGCGATCGCAGCCGGCACCCGCCTGTGGGAATACGACGAGACCATGCGCGCATGCGACGAGGCGGCATTCGAACGCCTGACGCCCCGGGAGCGGCGGTTCGCCCTGCATGGCGGGTACCTGCACAAACCGTCGGACAGGTTTCTCTGGTACACTGACGGCATGCAGTTCATGAACCATCGCCGAAGCCCGGATGCCAACGCCGGTCTCGGTCGCTGGCCCGATCTCAGCGAGGACCACACCACGGCCCTGCGCGACATCGCTGCCGGCGAGGAGCTGACGGAGGACTATACGTTCTGGTCAGACGGCGGGATCGCTCCCGACCACTGGCTGAACAGGTTCTATCTCGCGCATTGTCCCGAGCATCTCGCGTTTCTCCACCAGCTCGAGTCGATCCGGCAGGCGGCCTGACCGCTCCCCCCTCCATCCGCCCCCCGCAAGGACTTCGCGGGGGTGACGGAGCCGGGAACACCGCTTCAGCCAAGATAGCGCCGCACCACATCCATGAGATCATGGATCAGGACCGGCTTTGGCAGAACGCAGGTGAAGCCTGCCTCCTCACACGCAACTTCGACATCACGGGTTGCCGTCGCGGTCACCGCCACGAGGACCGGGCTCGCACCATGGATCTCTCGGATCGCGATCGCTGCAGCGAACCCGTCGAGGCGTGGCATATGCAGATCCATCAGCACCAGCCGGGGCCTGTGGCGCGCCGACATCGCCACGCCCTCATGTCCATCCCGCGCCACGTGTGGCTCGTAGCCCTGCTTTTGCAGCATGGTCCTGAGGATGAGCGCGTTCACCGCGTTATCCTCGACGATCAGGATGCCGTCACTGCCGGGAGGTTCATGCGGCATGGCGCTCGTCACCGGGCGCGGCGACTTCCTCGAACGGCGCGCTGAATACGAAGGTCGAGCCAATTCCCGGAGCACTCTCCACGTCGATTGTGCCTCCCATCATCTCCGCGAGCCCCTGACTGATGGCGAGGCCAAGCCCCGTGCCTTCGGCGGATCGCGTCGAGGAGCCGTCCACCTGATAGAAGCGTTCGAAGATCCGCGGCAACGCCGCGTCGGGGATACCGCGACCCGTGTCGGCAACCCTGATGAAGAGCACCGTGCAATCGGGTTCGGGGACAAGGCCGGCGCTCACTTCGACACTGCCCGTGTCGGTGAACTTTACCGCGTTCGAAACGAGGTTGGTGGCGATCTGGCGGAACGCCTTGCGGTCGCCAAGGAGCGCGATCCCCTCGATATCGGCCCAATTGCACACGAACCGGATGCCCTTTGCGTCTGCCGCCACCCGGATCATGTCGGTCACATCCCGGATTACCGTCGCCGGCTCGAACGGCGCGACGACGAGTTGCAGATTGCCGGACTCGATCCGGCTGAAGTCGAGGAGATCGGATATCAGGGCCATCTGCGCATTCGCCGAGGTGAACAGCATGGAAAGGAGCTCCTGTTGCTCGGAGTCGAGCGGGGTCGTCTCGAGCAACTGGGCAACGCCGAGGATGCCGTTCATCGGTGTCCTCAACTCATGACTCACATTCGACAGAAACTCCGTCTTGCTCTGATCCGCCGCCTTGGCGTCCCGCAGGGCTCCTTCCAGTCGGCGTGCCGACCGGGAGGCGTGGCAGGCACTGATCGCGCTGATCGTCGCAACGGCGAGCAGCGCGATCATGAGCGGTACGGTCACTTGCCTGAGGATTCGCGCGCCCGGTTTCGGGGGCGTCCAGACAACGTAACGAAGGACCTGATCGTCCTTGCCAAGGAGCGGTACCGTTGCCATCCCCGGGACGGGAGCCTCGGTCAGATGGAGGCCATCGAGCATCAGCGGCCCGCCGATCTGGCGCAGGAGACGAGCGTCGCTGAGTTTCAGCCCATGGATCTGGAACGGGAGATCACTCAGTGCCACGCCGGGTGGCGGACCGGTGATCGGGGTCACGCGCGCCACGGCGAATGTCCAGAGATCACCTTCGAACAGCGCGAGAATCGTCTGGCCGATCCTTTCTTCCCGCGGCTCGCTGCCGAGCAGTCCGAGGATTTCCTCCAGCAACTCCGGCGGCAGTACGGAACTCTCCCCCTCCGGCGGCGACCCCAGCCGCCAACCGAAGGTCTTCCCTTTGGTCGGTTCCACGAACTCGATCAGGTCGAGTGTCCCGATTTCGGCCGCGGCATTGCCGATGTTGCTGTAGATCCAGGGCCGGTCATCCATTTCGACGGCGCGGTACGCTTCATCCCAGATCGAATAGTCGCGCACTATCGTCTGCGATCGAAGCCGGAATGCCGAAATACCCCCCCGGACCAGGTTTTCCGATGACTCCTCCGCCAGATGATTGTGCTCCCGCGAGACCCAGAGCACGCTCGACACGACCACGAAGAAGAGCACCACGATCCCGCCAATGTGCAGCGCGACGAGACGGTGAGACAGCCTGATTCCCTTGTCCGCCTCCGGATCGGAGCGTCTCACCGAATCAATTCCCTCGCCGCCTGGTCGGCAAAAATGACCGTACCGTGACGCGCGGGCGGTAGAGTTTTCTCAGCATCTGGGGGCATTAGCTCGTCGCCGTGAACGTTTTTTCAGGCGGCCCCGCATACCGACTGCCGAGGCCAACCCAACATTACCAAGGGTTGAAGTGACAGGCAATCGCACGCTTTTTGCTTGCAAACCAAAGTCGGCCGACCGCCGCGATGCGCCTCAGTTCCGACGTTGCCAGCGGCTGCGCATGTCCGGTCCGACTGCCACGACGTCCATCAGGCTGAACCTCGGCGCCAGTTGCAGCGCGGTAATGTCGAGGTCGCCCACCGCGGGCACGGCAGATGCGCCGAGGGTCAGGCCAGCCGTGTAGCACACGAGTTCGTCGACCAGATCATCCTCGATCAGCGCCGCGGCAAGCCGCCCTCCGCCCTCGCAAAGCACCCGGGTGATGCCCCGGTCGCCAAGCCGCTGCATCATCGCCGAAAGATCAAGCTGGCCGTCGGCCTGGAAGGGAATCTCGAGAAGCTCGGCGCCGAGTTCCGACCATGCCTTGCGCCGACCCTCGTCCGCCTCGATGTCGTGAAAGAGCCACAGGGGCGCCGTCGACGCGGTCGCGGCCAGATGGCCGTCCCGCGGCAACGACAAGGCCCCGCTCACCACCACGCGCACCGGGCTGCGGTCGCTCATGCCGAGTTCGCGCACGTCCAGCCGGGGATTGTCGCTTCGCACGGTGCCGGCGCCCACGAGGATCGCATCGGACTGCGCCCGCAGCAGGTGCACCTCAGTCCGGGCGCGCGGGCCGGTGATCCAGCGGCTCTCGCCCGTCCCGGTGGCGATCCGCCCGTCAAGGGAGGCCGCGAGCTTCAGTGTCAGCATCGGCCGTCCGGTGCTGACCCGCCGCAGGAAACCACGGTTGAGCGCAGTCGCGTCGGCAGCGAGACATCCCACCTCGACCTCGATTCCCGCCGCCCGGAGCGCAGCGAGGCCCGCGCCGCTCACGCGCGGGTCGGGATCCTCGATCGCAATGACCACCCGAGCGACGCCCGACGCGATCAGCGCGTCGGTGCATGGCCCCGCGCGGCCCTCGCGGACACACGGCTCGAGCGTCACGTAAGCAGTGGCGCCGCGCGCCCGCGCGCCGGCTTCGGCGAGCGCCGCCGCCTCGGCGTGCGGCCGGCCGCCGTCGGCCGTTCGCCCGCGCCCAACCACCTCATTCCCGGCCACGATGACGCAGCCCACTGCCGGATTCGGCCAGACCCGTCCAAGCCCTCGGCGCGCCAGACCGAGTGCCGTCCGCATCCAGCCCGCGTCGCTGGCGCTCGTGCTCATGTCGTCAGTCTTCTTCCCGTCCCACCGTCGCCGGGGGCCGCAATTCGGAGACGAAGTCCTCGAAGTCGTCGGCCGCCTGGAAGTTCTTGTAGACGCTCGCGAAGCGCACGTAGGCCACGGTGTCGATCCGTGCGAGCGCTTCCATCACGATCGCACCGATCGTGTCCGACGGGATGTCGGTCTCGCCCATCGATTCAAGCCTGCGGACGATCCCCGAAATCATCTGGTCCAGCCGCTCGCTCTCGATCGGCCGCTTCTGCATCGCGATCCGAATGGAGCGCTCCAGCTTGTCGCGGTCGAACGCCTCGCGCCGCCCGCTCTTTTTCACCACCACGAGGTCGCGCAGCTGCACTCGCTCATAAGTGGTGAACCGCCCACCGCAGGCCGGGCAGAATCGCCGCCGGCGAATCGACACGTGATCTTCGGCAGGCCGGCTGTCCTTCACCTGGGTATCGATATTGCCACAGAACGGACAGCGCATGCCTTGCCCTCGGGTCGCTACTCGGCGGGTTCGCGAGCACTATAGGGATGCATCGAATTGTTGGGTAGTGACAAGTTCAAACCACAACATGGCGATTCACTCGGGGCCGAGATAGTAGCGCAGGGTTCCGAACCATGCGGCGGAGCCCAGCGTGTCGAGGATTGCCCGGTTGATCGGCTCCCGCAGCGACGACCCTTCCGGAAGGGCCATGGCATAGGTTTCCGGCGCGAACCGGACGGGAGCGAGGTCAATGCCGCCGGTTGCCGCACTCTCCCACGCCAGCTCGGATTCGTCCGCGACGAAGGCATCTATCTCGCCGCTCGTCACGGCGCGAAGGCCGTCTCCCAGCGTCGGAAATGTCTCGACACGCGTCCCAAGCGCCTTCAATTGCGCCGTAGCCGGCCCGCCTGCGACGATCCCCACGCGCATGCGGGTGAGATCGCCCGCCGTGCTGACGCCGCCGTTCAACCGGTCAGCGGTCAGGATTGCCGAGAGCTGCGCCGTGGCGAGCGAAACGAGGCCGAGGGCAAGCAACATCCAGACGATCCCGAGGAGACGCCCCGCGACGGTGATCGGCGCCTTGTCACCGTACCCAACCGTGGTCATGGTCACGGTCGCCCACCAGAAGCCGCTGAAGAGCCCCCTGGCCGCAGTCTGCTCGAATTCCGGGTTCTTCCGCCGCTCCGCGACCCAGGCGAGGGCGCCGATGACGACCGTCAGCAGGATGAGCACGGCGAGCACGCTGCGGAACTCCGGCGATGCCAGCGCCTTCAGCAGGTCGAGGATCGGCACCGGACGTGTGGACGGCACGGCAACCGCGAGCCCGCTCTGGAAGTAGCCGTTGGTGAAATCGACCGCACGCTCACCGTCCGCCGTCGGAACGATGGCCCCGATCGCACCATCGAGCCGTCCCGCTGCGACCTCGCCCACCAGCGCGCCCGGCTCCGCTTCGACGAGTTCGTAGCGAAAGCCGACCCGGTCAGCGACCTGCGAGAGGAGATCGATGCTGAGCCCGATCCACGCGCCATCGGCGCCTTGCATTGCGAAGGGCGGCGCGGTGGTCGTGCCAATGCGCAGGGCCGGTGCCTCCTCGGAATGGCAGGGCGCCGCAAGGGCGAGCGTCAGGCAGAGCGCAACCGCAACCTTCCCGCGTCGCGAACAGGGCCGCCTCATGCGTCCGCGAATCCCCTGAGCAGCCCGGCGACATTCTCGCCGATCGCCTCGACGGCATAGCCGCCCTCCATCACGAAGAGCGTCGGCAGCCCGAGCGCCGCAATCCCCGCGCCCATGAGCGGATAGTCGATGGTGTCGAGCCGGAACTGGCTGATCGGATCGCCGTGGAAGGTATCGACCCCGAGTGAGACCACGACAACGTCCGGGGCGAAGCGTGCAATGGCCGTCGCGGCAACCGCGTAGGCCTCTGACCATTGCCCGAAATCGGTGCCGTGCGGCAGCGGCAGGTTCAGGTTCGCCCCCTCGCCGGCCCCCGCGCCCCGCTCGTCGGCGTGGCCGAGGAAGTAGGGGAATTCCACCATCGGATCGGCGTGGATGTTCACCACCTGCACATCGCCACGCTCGTAAAACATGTCCTGCGTGCCGTTGCCGTGGTGATAGTCGACGTCGAGGACCGTCACTTTTCCGGCGCCCCGCAGGCGGAACGATTCCGCGGCGACCGCGGCGTTGTTGATGTAGCAATACCCCCCGGCGAACCGCGCCCCGGCATGGTGGCCCGGCGGCCGGCAAAGGGCGAAAGCGGCGCGTTCCCCGCCCGCCACCAGCGCGGCCGCGCTCAGAGCCACATCATGGCTGGACTTCACCGCATCCCAGGTGCCGGCGACGAAGGTGGCACCGGCATCCATGGAATAGAACCCGAGGAGCCCGTCGATGTCCGCCGGCGGCACGTCGCACCGCAACCCCGGGCGCGGCCAGATGAACGGCATCGCCGGACCGTCACGCCCGGCGGCTTGCCAGAGCCCCCAGACGCGGGAGAGGAACTCGACATAGTCCGGAGCATGCAGGCGCATCGCAATCGAAAGGTCGTGCGTGTCCGGCTCCCGGATCGGCCCGAGACCCGCAGCCTCGACGCTCGCCCGGATGAGCTCGGCGCGGCGCGGCAGCTCGAAGGCTGGCACGATCGCGCCCGGCTGCAACTCGTTGTTGCCGCTGTGCCCGGCGTGGCGCGGCGAATAGACCGTCTGCATCTGGATCGTCCCCGGAGCCCGCGCCGTCAGCCTAAGCCGCCGCTCCCGGCCTGCGCAAGGCGCGGGTCAGCGCAGCCCGGTCTCCTCGAGCAGTCCGGCGGCCTTCGCCTCGTAGTAGTAGCCTTTGGCATAGAGGCCCACCGCCCGGTCCCGGTCGCCGCCGGAGACGAGCCACGCCCCCCGCAGGTACTTGACCGCAAATTCGAGGTTCGTCGCCGGATCGAGAAGGCCGCTCGGCTCGCCCCGGAAGCCCATCGACCGCGCCGTCGCCGGAAGGATCTGCATGAGGCCGTAGTACGGGCCGTTGCGCGCCTCGGGACGGTGCCGGCTCTCGCGGATCACCACCCGCTGCACCAGATCCTGCGGCACAGCGTAGCGCGCGGCCGCGCCATTGATCAGATCCCGCAGCTCCGGCGTCTCGTTGGGATAGAGCGGCAGCGCCCGCGAAACCTCCGGCGCAGTCTGGACCCGGGACGTACCCGAACACCCAGCCAGAAGGATCGCACCCGCCGCAAGACCGGCGGCAACCGTCACTGCCCGCATGTCGACTCTCCGGTCGCTGACCTCGTTAACCGTAACGCTGTTCCGGCCCGATCGCATCGCGTGTCAACTGAGGCAGTGCTCATAGGCGGATTTCCGCCCATCCAGATGCGCCCGTGCATCGGGCCCCGACTTTCCCTAAGAGGAGGACCGGGGCGCCCAGCATGCGCCTCTTTGCTCAAGGATCCCGGATGGTCGTCTCGCTGGTTATCGTTCTTGTACTCATTGTACTGAACGGCTTTTTCGCCATGTCCGAGCTCGCCATCGTCTCAGCGAAGCGCCCGCGCCTCGAGATCATGGCCAAGGCGGGCAACGGTGGCGCGGCCCGGGCGCTCCGTCTCGCCGAGGATCCGACCGGGTTCCTCTCGACCGTGCAGATCGGCATCACCCTCATCGGCATCTTCGCCGGTGCCTACTCGGGCGCCACGCTTTCCGCGCCGATCGCCGAGGCGCTGCGCGGCGTGCCGGCGCTGGCGAAGATCGCAAACCCCCTCGCGTTCGGCATCGTCGTCGTCGCGACCACCTACGTCTCGCTCATCATCGGCGAGCTGGTCCCGAAACGCCTCGCACTGCGCAACGCCGAGGGGCTCGCGGCGACCGTCTCCGGCCCGATGGCCGTGCTCGCCACCATCGGCAAGCCCGTCGTCTGGTTCCTCCGCATCTCGACCGAAGCCGTCCTCGGCCTGCTCCGCGCCCGCGGCGAGGCACCGAGCGCCGTCACCGAGGAAGAGGTGAAGGCGATGATCGCCGAGGGCACCGACGCCGGTGTCTTCCACGCCGCCGAACGCGAGCTCCTCGAAGGCGTCATCCGCTTCGCCGATCGCCCGGTAAAGGGCGTCATGGTGCCGCGCCACGCCATTTCCTGGCTCGACGTCAACGATCCGATGGACACGATCCTCCTTGAGGTCCTGTCGTCCGGCCACTCGCGCTTTCCGCTTTGCGACGGCGAGGTCGACGAGGTGCTGGGCTACCTGCACGTGAAGGACATCCTGCAGCTCACCGTCTCCGGCGGCACCGATCTCCGCGCCGCGGCTCGCGAACCGCTCTATGTCGGCGAGACGATCCAGGCGCTCAGGATGATCGAGCTCTTCCGCTCGTCCGGGACACACATCGCCATCGTCGTCGACGAGTACGGCAGCCTCGAGGGCCTCGTCACGCCCACCGACATTCTCACGGCGATCGCCGGCGACCTGCCCGATCACGACGAAAGCGACGAGGACGGTGCCGTGCAGCGGGAGGATGGCTCCTGGCTGCTCGACGGTAGCCTGCCGATCGACCAGGTCGCACGTCATCTCGAGGTGGAGGACATGAGTTCCAACGACTTCGTGACGCTCGCGGGCATGATCATCGAGGAACTGGGTCACATTCCCATCCCCGGCGAGAGCGTCACCCTGCACGGCTGGCGCTTCGAGGTGATCGACCTCGACGGCCGACGGATCGACAAGGTGCTCGCCCGCCGCCCCTGAAACCGTCAGCGAATCCGTCAGCGAGCCGTCAGGCGCGCTGACGCAACATCCCGCCCATGCAACGCCCGATTCTCCTCGCTCTCGCCCTCGCTGTCAGCCCGGGACCGGCCATCACCCAAGGTGCGGCGCCGCCCCCGGGCGTGGAGCCGGGCAGCGGCACGACCGACGTCGCCCGGGCGCGCGACGCGCTGGAGCAGGGCAAGGCCCTGCCACTGGTCGATATTCTGAAGATCGTTCAGGATCAGGTGGACGCGCGCATCATCGAGGTGGAGTTCGAGGAAGAGGGTGACCACTATGTCTACGAGTTCGAACTCATCACTCCCGACGGCCGCCTGCTCGAAGCCAAGGCCGATCCTGTGACCGGCCGCATCCTCGAAGTGGGTGAGGACTCGGACGACGACTGATGCGCGCGCTTGCGGTTGAAGATGATCCCCGTATCCAACGCGATCTCGCTGCGGCGCTGAGCGGCGCGGGCTTTCGCGTCGAGACCTGTGGCAACGGCGAAGAGGCCTGGTTCCTCGGCGATACCGAGGACTATGACCTCATCGTCCTCGACCTGGGCCTGCCCGGCATGGACGGCCTCGCGGTGCTGAAACGCTGGCGCGCAGCGGGCCGTGACACACCGGTCCTCGTGCTGACGGCGCGCGGCGCCTGGACCGAGCGGGTGGAGGGGATCGACGCCGGTGCCGACGACTACCTGCCGAAGCCCTTCCACATGCAGGAACTCGTCGCGCGCGCTCGCAGCCTCGTGCGCCGCGCCGCCGGCCGCGGCGGCGCCACGCAGACCTTTGGCCCGCTTGTCATCGACGCGAACCGCATGACCGCGACGCTGCGCGGCGTACCACTTGCGCTCTCCGCGCTCGAATATCGCCTGCTCGCCTATCTGGCACTGCACCGCGAGCGAGTCGTCGCTCCGTCCGATCTGCTCGAACACCTCTATGGCGATGACGACGCCCGTGAGGCGAATGCGCTTGAGGCGCTCATCACCCGCCTTCGCCGCAAACTCGGCCCGGGGATCGTCGGCACTCGGCGGGGCTTCGGCTACTTCCTCGAAGCCGCCTGAGGTGTGGCTCCGCTTTCGGCCGCTCGCATGAAGCTCGATTCGATTCGCCTCCGGCTGGTCGCCATGGGTGCCGCCGCAGTCCTCGGATCGCTCGCCGTCGCCGCGATCGGGCTCGACTATCTCTTCGAGCGCCACGTCCGGCGCCTCGCCATCGTCGAGCTTTCTTCCGATCTCGACCAGCTCACCGCGGGGCTCACACAAACCGAGAACGGCCTCGCCCTCGTCCGGCCGCCAAGCGATGGTCGCTACCGCCAGCCGCTTTCCGGCCGTTACTGGCAGATCGACACGCCGCAAGGCCCGCTCACGTCGCGCTCGCTCTGGGATGCAACGATCGCGATGCCCGAGGACGCCCCCCGCGACGGCCACCCGCACGAACACCTGCTTCCCGGACCCGACGGCGACCTGCTGCTCGTGCTGGAGCGGACCGTCTTCGCGCCGTCGCGCTTCGGGCCCGAGGGGGTGCGAATCCTCGTGGCGCTCCGCAACGGTCAGCTCGAAACCGCGGCTCATGCGTTCGTCCGCGACCTGGCGCCGTACCTCGGCCTCCTCTGCCTTTTTCTCACCGTCGCCGGCTGGCTTCAGGTCCATGTGGGCCTGCGGCCACTCTCGGACGTGGGTGGCCGGATCGCCGCGATCCGTTCCGGCACCGCCGCGCGTCTGGGCGACCGCTTCCCGGCCGAAGTCCGCCCGCTGGCCGCTGAGGTCGATGCGCTCATCGAAGCGCGTGAAGCCGAAACCAACCGCGCCCGCAGCCGTGCCGGCGATCTTGCCCATGGCCTGAAGACCCCGCTTCAGGCGTTGATCGGCGAGGCGGACGGGTTGCGCGCGAGTGGCGCCGGGGCCGAGGCCGACGGCATCGAGGAAATCGCCGCCGCCATGCGCCGCCACGTGGACCGCGAACTCGCCCGCGCTCGCATCGCGGCGAGCGCTCCGACGGCGGTATCCTCCCCCACCACGGTGATTGCCCGCCTCATGTCGGTGATCCGGCGGACCGAGGACGGCGCCCGCCTCGACTGGATCATCGACGCGGACCCGCACATCCGCACGCGCATTGACGGCGATGACCTGACCGAGGCCCTCGGCGCCCTGCTTGAGAACGCGGCCCGACACGCGGCCACGCGCGTCAGCGTGCTGGTCCTGCGCGACGGTCTGATCGCCGAGATCCGCATCGAAGACGACGGCCCCGGGATCCCCGAGGCCCGGCTCGACGATCTGACCCGGCGCGGCACCCGGCTCGACATGGCTGGTCCTGGCACCGGCCTTGGTCTCGCAATCGCCCGCGAGATCGCGGAAGCGGCGGGCGGCGGCATCCACCTCGCCAACCGCCACCCCGGCCTGCGCGTCATCCTGTCGGTCCCGATCAGCAACCTGACGGCTTCCTGACGCCCCGCGTCAGACCGGCGTCAGTCCCGGTCTGCCAGAAGTCCCTCATGCCGGGCAGCATGGTGCGCCCGGAGCTCCAGAAGGACAGACAGAGATGGCCACGATCGTCGGCAACAACGGTTCGAACGAACTCTTCGGCACCCGCTTTGCGGACCTCATCCGCGGCCTCGGTGGTGACGACGAGATTGAGGCCCGCGGCGGTAACGACCGGGTCTACGGCGGCGCAGGCAACGATGAGATCGACGGCGACGCGGGTAACGACTCCCTCTACGGTGACGGCGGCAACGACGAGCTCGACGGCGACGACGGCAATGACGTCCTGTTCGGCGGCACTGGTCACGACGAGCTTGACGGCGGCAGGGGCAGCGACCGGCTGAACGGCGGTGCCGGCAACGACGAACTCGACGGCGGCGCGGGCAACGATGTGCTGACCGGCGGAGCCGGCCGCGACATCTTCGAGTTCGACCGGGGCGATCGCGGCACCGACCGCATCACCGACTGGACGGATGGTCAGGACCGGATCGATCTCGATGACTTCGATTACAACCTGAACCAGGCGCTGTCGCGCGGCGATCAGGTCGGCAATAACGTGCGCTTCGACTTTGCCGGCAGCATCGTCATCGTTGAGGATGCACAGCTCTCCAACTTCGGCGGCGCCGACTTCATCCTCTGATTCTCTGGCGCAGGGCGGCTTGATCGGCCGCCCTCCACTCACCATTCTCAAAGGGTGACGTTCCAGACCGCGACGAACTGACGCAGAAACTACAGTCTGGCTCGCGCGATGCGGTCCGGACAGCAGGAGAGGAGAGACCACCATGGCAAGGATCATCGGAACCACCGGTGACGACGAGATCGACGGCACCCGCTTCGCAGACCTCATCCGCGGCCTTCAGGGCGATGACGAAATCGAGGGCCGCCGTGGCGATGACCGAATCTTCGGCGGCGTCGGCGAGGACGAGATCGAGGGTGACGGCGGCAACGACACCATCTGGGGTGACGGTGGCAGCGACGAGATCGACGGCGACAATGGCGACGACTGGCTGCTCGGCGGCATGGGCCATGATGACCTCGACGGTGGCGACGGCAACGACCGGCTGTCGGGCGGCCTCGGCAATGACACCCTGTCCGGCGACGAGGGCGACGACCTGCTCTTCGGCGGCGCCGGTCGCGACGTCTTCGAGTTCGACAGCGATGATGATGACGACGACGATGATGACGATGATGATGACGGCAACGGCCGCGACGTGATCGCCGACTGGACCGACGGCCAGGATCGCATCGACGTCGACGACTACGATTTCTCCATCCGCGAGGTGCTCGCCACCGGGACGCAGCGTGGCGACAATGTCCGCTTCGACTTCGACCGCGAGTCCATCCTGATCGTCCGGCAGGCCGATCTCGACGATTTCAGCGCCGCAGACTTCATTCTCTGAGCGACTGACGCGGCGCGCTCGCCGGCGCGCCGCGTCGTCGGGGTTCCCTGCCTCTGGCCACTGCCCGCGGGATCGCCTATCTCCCGTGGTCTGCCCTCAGACCCGGAACCGCCGATGTCCCGCATCCTCATCACCTCCGCTCTTCCCTACATCAACGGGGTGAAGCACCTCGGCAACCTGGTGGGCAGCCAGCTCCCCGCCGATGTCTTCGCGCGCTACATGCGCGCCCGAGGCAACGAAGTGCTGTTCATCTGCGCCACGGACGAGCATGGCACGCCCGCCGAGCTCGCGGCCGCCGCCGCCGGTGAGCCGGTCGCGGACTACTGCGCCCGGCTCTGGCAGGTGCAGAAGGACCTCGCCGACGGCTTCCGGCTGTCCTTCGATCACTTCGGCCGCTCGTCGAGCCCGGAGAATCACCGCCTCACCCAGCACTTCGCCGGACGCCTCGCAGACGCGGGCCTCATCTCCGAGGTCATGGAGAAGCAGATCTATTCCCCCGCCGACGGGCGCTTCCTGCCCGACCGCTACATCACCGGCACCTGCCCGAACTGCGGCTACCCGCGTGCGCGCGGCGACCAGTGCGAGAACTGCACCAAGCAGCTCGACCCGACCGACCTCATCGAGCCCCGCTCGGCAATCTCCGGCTCGACCGATCTGGAGGTGCGCGAGACCAAACACCTCTACCTGCGCCAGAGCCTGATGCGCGACGAACTGCGCCGCTGGATCGGCACGAAGACTGACTGGCCGGTCCTCTCCACCTCGATCGCGCTCAAGTGGCTCGACGACGGCGACGGCCTGCAGGACCGGGGCATCACCCGTGACCTCGACTGGGGCATCCCGGTGAAGCGCGGCAACGAGGAGTGGCCGGGCATGGAGGGCAAGGTCTTCTACGTCTGGTTCGACGCTCCGATCGAGTACATCGGCGCCACCGCCGAGTGGGCGCACGCGACCGGCCGGGGTGAAGACGGCTGGCAGCGCTGGTGGCGGTGCGATCTCGGCGCGGCCGACGTGCGCTATCTCGAATTCATGGGCAAGGACAACGTGCCCTTCCACACCCTCTCGTTCCCGGCGACGATCCTCGGCGCCAATCAGGACGGGCGGGAGGACTGGAAGCTCGTCGACTACATCAAGTCCTTCAACTACCTGAACTACGAGGGCGGCAAGTTCTCGACGTCCGAGGGCCGGGGCGTGTTCATGGATCAGGCCCTCGACATCCTGCCGGCCGACTACTGGCGCTGGTGGCTCATGTCGAACGTCCCCGAGGGGTCGGATTCGAACTTCACCTGGGAGAGCTTTCAGGCCGGGGTGAACAAGGATCTGGCCGACGTGCTCGGCAACTTCGTCAGCCGCGTCACCAAGTTCGCCGCTGCGCGCATCGGAACGGAGGTGCCCGAAGGCACCTACGGCCCGGCCGAGGAGGCGGTGATCGAGGAGCTGACGCGCCGGCTCGCGGCCTATGAAGCGGCGATGGACGCGATCGAGCTGCGCAAGGCGTCGCAGGAACTCCGGGCGATCTGGGTGGCCGGCAACGAGTACCTGCAGGCGGCAGCACCCTGGACGGCGGTCAAGACCGACCCGGCCCGGGCGGCGGCGATCGTGCGCTTCAGCCTGAACCTGATCCGGCTCTACGCGGTCCTCAGCCAGCCCTTCGTACCGGACGCATCGGCGAGCATGCTCGATGCGCTCGGGATCGAGGACGCGCACTGGCCGACGGACATCGGTGCCGCGCTCGACATGCTGGCCACCGGCGCGGCCTTCAGCGTGCCGGACGTGCTGTTCGCCAAGATCGACGACGCCCGCCGCGAGGGCTTCGAGGCGCGCTTCGCCGGGGCGGCGTAAAGCCAGTGGACGGGGAGGGTCGTCCCTGAGGACGCCGTGAGCCTCCCTGTCCTCTTCGCCGGGCTGACGGTGGGCCTCAGCCTCATCGTCGCCATCGGCGCGCAGAACGCCTTCGTCCTGCGGCAGGGGTTGCGGGGCGAGCACGTCTTCGCGGTCTGCCTCGCCTGCGCGGTCTCCGACGCGGCGCTGATCCTGCTCGGCGTCACCAGCTTCGCCCGGATCGCCACGCTCCTGCCGTGGGTGGACCCGGTGATGCGCTATGGCGGCGCGGCGTTCCTGATCTGGTACGGCCTGAAGAGCCTGCGCGCCGCGCTCACCTCTGGCGGGGCGCTTTCGGCCGATGGGCCGGCGCAAGCGGCCGGTCTCGGCCCGACGCTTGCCATGTGCCTGGCACTCACCTGGCTGAACCCGCATGTCTATCTCGACACCGTGGTGCTCCTCGGCACGATCTCGACCCAGTTCCCCGGTGACGAGGCGTCCTTCGCCGCCGGTGCCATGCTGGGATCGTTCCTGTTCTTCTTCGGCCTCGGCTACGGTGCGGCGTGGCTCCGCCCGGTCTTTGCCAGCCCGGCGGCGTGGCGGGTGCTGGAATTCCTCATCGCCCTGGTGATGTGGGCCATCGCCGGCAAGCTGATCGCCGGCGCCTGACTCCGGTCAGTGCCGCTTCGAGCGCTTCTCCACCACGCGCTTGCGCACGCGGCTCGCGCCGAGCTTGCGGCGCGGGGTGCCCTGCCTGCTGCCTTTCGGCGGCGTCGGCATCGCGCGGCCCTCCACCTCCAGCAGCTCGAAGAGCAGCCCGCCGGTGATCGGGGCAGCCTCGGCAAGCCGGATCATCACCCGTTGCCCGAGACCGAGCACCCGGCGGGATTTCTCGCCGGTCAGGGTCTGGCTGTCGGGATCATAGACGAAATACTCGCGCCCGATGGCCGAGATCGGCACCAGCCCGTCGGCGCCGGTTTCGTCGAGCTTCACGAAGAGGCCGAAGCGCGCGACGCCCGAGATGGTGCCGGCGAACTCCGACCCCACGCGATCGGAGAGCCACGCGGCCAGATAGCGGTCCGTCGTGTCGCGCTCCGCCATCATCGAGCGGCGCTCGGTCATCGAGATGTGCTCGGCCGTCTCGCCCAGCGCGCGTTCCTCCTCGACCGTCAGCCCGTCGTCGCCCCAGCGATGCGCCCGGATCAGCGCCCGGTGGACGATGAGATCGGCGTAGCGGCGGATCGGCGAGGTGAAGTGACCGTAGCGCGGCAGGTTGAGCCCGAAATGCCCGAAGTTCTCCGGCGCATAGTAGGCTTGGGTCATCGAGCGCAGCACGCTCATGTTGACCATCTCCGCGTGCTCGGTCCCCGCCACGCCGTCGAGCAGGCGGTTGAGCTGCGCGGTCTTCAGCACCTGCCCGCGCGCGAGGCTGAGGCCGACGGACTCCACGACCTCGCGCAGCGCCGCGAGCTTCTCGGGGTTCGGCTCTTCGTGCACCCGGTAGAGCAGATGCATCCGCTTCGCCTCGAGCTCCTCGGCGGCGGCGACGTTGGCGAGGATCATGAAGTCCTCGATCACCCGATGCGCATCGAGCCGATCCCGGAACGCCACCGACTCGACCTTGCCCTCGTCCGACAGAATGATCCGCCGCTCCGGCAGATCGAGGTTCAGCGGCTGGCGCAGGTCACGCTCCGCATGCGCCGCGCGCCACGCCGCCCAGAGCGGACGGATCACCGTCTCGAGAAACGGCGCCGTCTCGTCATCGGGATTGCCGTCCGCCGCCGCCTGCGCCTGCCCGTAGGAGAGCGTCGCCTGCGAGCGCATCAGGCCGCGGGTGAAGCGATGGCTGCGCTTCGCGCCATCGGGCCCGATCTGCATCCTGACGGCGATGCAGGGCCGGTCCGCGTTATCGATGAGCGAGCAGAGATCGCCGGACAGCTCCTCCGGCAGCATCGGCACCACCCGATCAGGGAAGTAGCTGGAATTGCCCCGCCGCCGCGCCTCCTTGTCGAGCGCGGATCCCGGCCGCACGTAAGCCGCGACGTCGGCGATCGCCACCCACACCACATGGCCGCCGGGGTTCGACGGGTCGTCGTCCGCCATGGCACAGACGGCATCGTCGTGGTCGCGGGCGTCCGAAGGGTCGATGGTGACGAGCGGCAGGTCGCGCAGGTCCTCGCGCTTGCCGAGCGGCATCGGCTCCGCCGCCGCGGCCTCGGCGAGCGCGGCCTCGGGGAAGACGTCCGGGATGCCGTGCTCGTGGATCGCGATGAGCGACACCGACTTCGGCTGCGACGGGTCGCCGAGGCGCGTCACCACCCGGGCGCGCGGCAGACCGTGGCTCCGCGGCGAGCCGATCTGCTCGGCCTCGACCAGTTCGCCCTCGCGGGCGCCGCCGCCGTCCCCGGGCGCCACCTGCCAGTCACGGTCGGTCTTCTTGTCGATCGCGGCGATCCGGCCGCCGAACTCGGCATTGTGGTAGATGCCGATCACCCGGCTCGGGCCCATGCCGATGCGCCGGATGACGCGGGCGGTAAGCGGCGCCTCCTCGGTGCCGGCGACCATCCGCCCGAGCAGCCGGTCACCCGCGCCCAGCGCCGGGTCGTCGCGACGGGTCAGGACGAGAATGCGCGGCGCGGGCTCGTCGCCCTCCCACTCGGCCGGCTCGGCCCAGAGATCGCCCGAGGCGTCAGGTCCGAGCGTGCGCAACACGAGCACAGGCGGCAACGCGCCGTCAGGCCGCACCCGGCCGCGACGACGCTCGAGCAGCCCCTCGCGCTGCATCCGGGTGAGAAGCTGCTTCAGCTCGACCTTCGCCGCGCCCTTCAGCCCGAAGGCGCGCGCGATGTCGCGCTTCGCCCCGGCGTCCGGGTGCTCACGCAGCCATTCGAGGATCTGTTCGGGCGAGGGGACCTGCTGTACCATCCCCGCGCCCTAACACGCCCGGCGCCCGGGCGCGACGCTCATTGCGGGCAATGCGCCCCCGTCTCGACCCACGCACTGATCAGCGCGCCGAACTCCGCCTGCGTGCCCGGCACCGGCTCGCGGCCCTCGCCCGGCTCCCAGCCCCAGCCGACGAGGTCGTCATGGGACATGTGCTCGACGATATCGTCGAGGCTCATGCCGCCATTCCGCTCAGGGTCCTTGATCTGGGTGCAGATCTCGCCGAGCGACTTGCCTGCCCATGCCATGGAGATCGGCGCGAGATGCCATGTGGCACTGCCGGGGATCGACGTCAGCGTGTCGGCCTGCGCCACCACCCTGACGTTCTCCGGCCCGTGGCAGGTGGTGCACATCATCCCGGCGGCGCCCATGTCGGCCTCGCCACGCACCACCGGCGGCTCGTGCGGATGCATGTCCATGCCCTGGGTCGGCACGTTGTCGACCGGGTGGCAGTTCAGGCAACGGGGATGCTCGATCACCTTGCCGGCTTCGGTGAAAAGCGCGACCGAGCGCGCCGCCTCGTCGGTGATCGTGTCGAACGACGAGAGGGGCTCCAGCTCCGCAGCGGCGGCGGGCACGGCGAGAACGGCGGCTGCGAGGGCCGCCAGGGCAAAGGCACGCTGCTGCATCATGCGAGCTCCGCGCTCGAGAGCGGCAGTCGACGCACCGGCTGGCCGGTGAGGCGTCGCCACGCATTGCCGACGGCCGGGCCGATCGGAGGCACTCCGGGCTCGCCGACGCCGGTCGGCGCCTCGCGCGACGGGATGACGGCCACCTCGACCTCGGGCATCTCGTGGATCCTGAGCGAGCGGTAATCGTGGAAGTTCGACTGAACGATCTTGCCGCCGTCGCCGAGGCTCACCTGATCGAAGAGGATGGCGCCGAGCCCGTAGCCGACACCGCCCTCCATCTGCGCCCGGATGACGTTGGGGTTGACCGGCTGGCCGCAATCGACGGCGACCCAGACCTTGTGGACCCGCGGCTTGCCGCCCTCGATCGAGACCTCTGCGATCTCGGCAACGTAGGTGTTGAAGCTCTTGTGCAAAGCGACGCCCCGCTGCCGCCCATCAGGGATCGGGCCACCCCAGTCGGCAAGCTCGGCCACGCGGGTGAGAACGCCGGCATGGCGTGGGTTCTTGTCACCGAGAAGCGCGAGGCGACCTTCCACCGGATCCTTGCCGCCGGCCTGCAAGAGCTCGTCGACGAAGCTTTCCACCGCGAAGCCGGTGTGGGTGTGACCGACCGAGCGCCACCAGAGCACCGGAATCGGCAGGTCGGTCGCGGTCGCGGTCACGCGCAGGTTCGGGATGCCGTAGGGCAGGTCCGCCGCGCCCTCGACGGTCGACTCGTCGAACTCGCCCTTCTTCATCAGCGACTGGCCGACGATGTGCTGGCGCCAGGCGACGATGTTGCCGTCCTTGTCGAGCGCACCCTTCAGATTGTGCAGGTAGGTCGGACGATAGAAGCCACCGCGGATGTCGTCCTCGCGCGTCCACAAGTGCTTGACCGGACGGGCCATGCCGGAGGCCGCGAACACCGCCGCCGCTTCGCGGATGTAGGGCGAGCCGAACTGCGCGCGACGGCCGAAGCTGCCACCCGCGAACTGGGTGTTGATGCGGACCTGCGACAGGTCGACGCCGCAGACCTCGGCAATCGCCGCCCGGTCCTGCCCGGGGAACTGCGCGCCGTTGAAGCAGTCGATGGAACCATCGGCGTTCTTCATGAGCACCGCGTCGAGCGGCTCCATCGGAGCGTGGGCGAGGTAGGGGAAGACGATCTCGCGCTCGATGACCGTCAGACCTGCGCCGGCGAACGCGGCGTCCACGTCGCCGGCCTTCTTCGCCTCATGTCCCGCCTCGGCGAAAAGCGCGCGGTAATCGGCCTCGATCTGCTGGCTGGAGCGGGTCTCGGCCTTCGAGAGATCCCAGTCGACGGCAAGCGCCGCACGGCCCTTGAGCGCGGCCCAGGTGTTCTCGGCATAGACCGCGACGCCCTGCGGCAAGGTCTTTACGTCGAGCACCCCCGGCACGGCGCGGGCCGCGGCATCGTCGACCGACTTCACCGTCGCGCCGAAGTGCGCCGGGTGCGCGACCATGGCGACGAGCATGTCCTCGGCCTGCACGTCGATGGTGAAGACCGCCCTGCCGGTCGACTTCGCCACCGTATCGAGCTTCGGCAGGTCGGTGCCGATGAGCACGAAGTCGGCCGGATCCTTCAGAACCGGGTTCTCCGGCGCCGGCATCGTCGCGGCCAGATCGGCAAGCTCGCCAAAGCCTGATTCCTTGCCGGACGCCGCATGGGCGATCCGGCCCTTGACCACGGTGATCTCGGAAGCGGGCACGCCCCACGTCTCGGCAGCGGCGGCGACCAGCATGGCGCGGGCAGTGGCGCCGGCCTTGCGCATCTGCTCGTAGGAGTTGGCGATGGCAGTGGAGCCGCCGGTGCCCTGGATGCCGAAAAGCAGGTTGGCGTAGATCTTGTCATCTGCCGGAGCTGCAGCGGCGCGAACCTGCGCCCAGTCGGCGTCCAGTTCCTCGGCGACGAGTGTGGCAAGCCCGGTGTAGGGGCCCTGCCCGAATTCGATGTGCTTGGAGAGCACCGTCACCGTGCCGTCCGTCGCCACCCGGACGAAGGCGTTGAACGCCGGCACGCCGGGCGCACCCGCAAGATCGCCGCGTTCGAGCGCATCGGCGGCAAAGCCGCGCGGCGCGAGGGCGACGCCGATGACAAGGCCGAGGCCCGAGAGAAATGCCCGGCGACTGGTCTGCATCGTCATGGCTCAGCCCTCCAGCGTCGCGGCGGCGTCATGGATCGCCCGGCGGATGCGGACGTAGGTGGCACAGCGGCAGATGTTGCCGGCCATGGCATTGTCGATGTCGGCGTCCGAGGGCTTCGGCACGAGCTGAAGCAGCGCCACGGCGGACATGATCTGGCCGGATTGGCAATAGCCGCACTGCGGCACGTCGAGCCCGATCCACGCCGCCTGGACCGCGGCGGCCTCGGCCCCGCTGACACCCTCGATCGTTACGACGTCCGAGCCTTCGACCGTCGAGACCGGCGTGACGCAGGACCGCCGCGGCATGCCGTCGAGGTGGACCGTGCAGGCCCCGCACTGGGCGATGCCGCAGCCATACTTGGTGCCTGTGAGGCCCGCCTCGTCGCGGATCACCCAGAGCAGCGGCGTGTCCGGGTCGCCGTCGAAGGCTATGTCCTTGCCGTTCAGGGTGAAGGTGACCATGGGCAAGGCTCCTCAGGCTGGGGGCGTCTCAATTGGCGCCCGTTGGCTATACGACTATCGTAGCGCATCATGGCACGCTGACAATCTTCGGGTGGCCGGAAACCCGGCTCGATATCTCGGCTCATCGGCTCAGCCGGCCGGATACCATTCTGCCCGGATGACCTTCGTCGCGGCCCCGGAGTCGGCGACGGCAGCCTCGAAGACCGCGGGGTCACTGCCCTTGTAGTGATAGGGATAGACCAGCGTCGGCTGGAACGCCGCGACGCCTGCGGCCGCCTGCTGCACGGTCATGGTGTAGGGCAGGTTCATCGGCACGAAGGCGACGTCGATGTCCTTCAGGCCGCGCATCTCGGGCGTATCCTCGGTATCGCCGGCAATGTAGACCCGGAGCCCGCCGAGCGTGAGAACATAGCCGTTGTCTCCACGCTCGCGCGGGTGAAACTTCAGCCGGTCCTCGGTGATGTTGTAGGCCGGGACTGCCGCGATCGGGATGTCGTTCGCGGTGGTTTCCTCGCCTGGCGCGATGGCCGTCGCCCGGGATTGCAGGTCGGGCGGCAGCTTGGCGTGGACCGAGGCGCTGGTCAGAAGTGCCGCGTCTCCGGCAATGGCCTGAAGGGTCGGCACGTCCAGATGGTCGGGATGCTCGTGGGTGACGAGGATCAGGCCCGGGGGCGGCAGGCCGTCGTACTTCGCCGCACCGCCCACCGGGTCGACGTAGATGACGAGGCCATCGGGAGCCGCCATGACGAACGAGGCGTGTTCGACCGGGTGGATGACGATTTCGCCCCCTTCCGCGGGGTAGCTGTCGCCGGTGAGGGTGGCCTGCGCGGCGCCCCGGCGCGGGCCGACGGCAGCGCCGCCGAGTGTGGCTGCGCCGAGGATGAGCGTCTGTCTGCGGGACAATCCCATGGGCGGTCCTTCTCCTGCTGCTCCGGGAGAGGTAGGCCGGGCTGCGATTTTTCAAGCGCCGGCCGGAGGCAGCGCCGAGGTCGCGGACACGCTCTTGCGCGCCGGCGGTGGTGCGGTGGAGCCGCGGATGACCAGATCGGTCGCGAGCGTCTCGCGCCGGAACCCGCCCGTCGTGTCGAGAATGATCTCCACGGCGCGCCGGCCGATTTCGGCAATGGGCTGGCGGACGGTCGTGAGCGGCGGCTGGGTAAGTGCCCCCTCCGGGACCCCGTCGAAGCCGACGATGGAGATGTCGCGCGGCACGGCGATGCCGCGCGCGGCGAGCCAGTCGAGGGCGATCATCGCGATCCGGTCCGACTGGGCGAGGATCGCCGTCGGCGGCTCGGGCCTCGCGAAGAGCGCCGCAAGCGCATCAGTGATGCTGGCCGGATCGGCCGTCGTCTCGTGGATCGGGACAGCGCCGCCGAGACCGGCGTCGGCGAGCGCGTCGAGGTAGCCGATCACCCGGTCGCGGGATGGCGCATAGGCCGCGGTGCGGACCCGCTCGGGGTTGGCGGGGCCACTCCGCCCGTCCTCGGAGAACTCCATGGCGAGCACCGCGAAGTGCCTGTGTCCGAGCACTGCGAGGTGGCGGGCGGC
Organism: Amaricoccus macauensis; assembly: GCF_014201905.1. Classification (GTDB taxonomy): domain Bacteria; phylum Pseudomonadota; class Alphaproteobacteria; order Rhodobacterales; family Rhodobacteraceae; genus Amaricoccus; species Amaricoccus macauensis. Next base: position 1,478,910 of record NZ_JACHFM010000001.1, read on the forward strand.
AAGGCGCGCGCCGGCGACGTCATCGACCCCAACCGCCGGGACGGTGTCGTCGGTATCTCCGAGGTCGAGCGCCACGAACGGCAGATTTCGCGCCCGGGACGAGGCGATGAGGCGGTCGGCACCCTCGAGGCAGAACAGGATCAGTCCGTCCACCAGCGCGCTGCGGATGTTCCAGAGCGCTTCGTCCTCGGTGGCGGAGATCAGCGAGACGCCGACGCCGTTCGCGTCACAGATCTCGGCGATGCCCTTCATCATGGCACGGGCGTAGGGGTCTTCGAAGAAGTGGCTGAGCGGCTCGCCGGTTGCGACGCCGATGGCGTTGACCCGTCCGGCGCTGAGGAGGCGCCCCTTGGGATCGGGGCCGGCGTATCCGATCGCGCGGGCCGCGGCGAGCACGCGCTCGCGCAGTTCCTCCCGGACCAGTTCGGGACGGTTGAAGACGTTCGACGCCGTCGCCTTCGACACGCCGGCCGCCGCTGCCACGTCGGTCAGGCGCGCCTTCCGCCCGGTGATTCGCGTCATGCGCCCTCCTTCGTGCCGCACCAAGTGTCTGAGATGGTATGCGATTTGAACCGGTTCAAGAAAGGACTTGCCGACGCGATTGGCTGCCCTATGTTTTGAACCGGTTCAATTGCGGTCAGAACCGGTTCAATCTCAGAGCAAGCCGGTTCAATCAGAGATGGATAGACATCATGACAACGGTCGTCTTGCGGCACGATCTGCCGCGCGCTCAATCGTTCCTGCCGGCGATGCAGCCGGTCTGGTCAGCCTTGCTGGCCTGGCGCCAACGCAAAACGGACGCCGAAGCGCTGGCCCGCGCCGGCCGACTGGGTCCGAGGCTGCTCGAAGACATGGGGATCGAGGACGCGACAGCGCGCGCCCTCGTTGGCGACTGGGACCAGCTCCGGCCAAATGGCTGGCTGGTCCGGCCGCTCAAGTGAGCGATCAGATCGGCAGGCGACTGCGCTCGGCCTGACGCTCGACTTCCTGCGCGGCCTTGAGCTGCGCCTTGGTGTACATGAGCGCGTGGGTCGCGAGATCGAACCCGTCCTCCCAGAGGTTGCGCCAGATGCCGAGGATCCCCTCGAGCGGCTGGCCGACCACACGGGAGGAAAACGACTCGAAGGTGATCGGGCCGGTGTACTTCGCCCGGACGATGGCACGGAACGCTGCCTGCAGGTCGATGCTGCCAGACCCGAGATAGCCGCGATGGCTGTCACCGGTGTGGAAGTAGCCGATGTAGGGCGCGCTATCGACAATGGCCGACGCCATGTCGGATTCCTCGATGTTCATGTGATAGACGTCGAGGTGGACCTTCACGTTCGGCGCGCCCACCAGCTTGCACATCTCCACGCCCTGCGCAGCGGTGTTGCAGATGTTGGTCTCGTAGCGGTTCACCACCTCGAGGCAGAGGTTGATGTCGCTCTTCGCGGCTTCCTCGGCCACCTCGCGGAGGATGTCGGCGGAACGGCGGATGCCGTGGGCCGTCGGCTGCTCGTAGTACTTGCCGAATCCCGAGTAGAGGATGCCGCCGATCGAATTGCCGCCACAGTCGCGGCAGACCCGAACCGCATCGAGCAGGAGCGCCTTGCCGCGCTTCTCCTTCTCCGGGTCTCCCGAGGAGATGTCGGATTCGAAATCGAGACCCATGGAAAACGCGATGCCAATGCCCGCCTCCTCCAGCAGCTTCGCCGTCACCGAGGGGTCGATCGAAGACGGATCGAGCGAAGGCGCCTCGATGAAGTCGAAACCGGCCTTTGCGGTCTGATTGATGGCGCTCGTCGCCTGATCCCTGCTCCAGCCGTGTTCCCAGACAAAGGAGTGGACGCCGAGTTTGTTCCTGATGTCGCTCATTGGGGAAGTCCTTCTCAGGCCCGCTTGCGGGCGGTGTCGTTGACGCCATCGAGATCGGGCGCGCGGCCGTAGCTCATGTTCTTCATCTGCCGGATGACGCGCTCCATCTCGTCGTCCGGCAGGACCGGCGGCTCGCCCAGCACCAGGGCCTGAACGTAGAGGCGCGACAGGGTTTCGACCTCGATGGCATTGTAGAGTGCCTGTGCGAGAGTCTTGCCGAGCGCGATCTGGCCGTGCTGGCCGAGCAGGCACGCGGTGCGGCCCTCGAGCGCTTCGAGGGCGGCGTCCGACAGCTCCTGCGTGCCGTAGGTGGCATAGCGCGCGCAACGGATCGTCGTGCCGCCGAAGATCCCGGTCATGTAGTGGAAGCTCGGGATGGTCTTGTGGTGGACGGCGAGCGAGGTGGCATAGACCGAATGGCAATGGAAGACGCTGTTGATGTCCTCGCGCGCCGCGAGAATGTCGCGGTGGAAGCGCCATTCCGACGAGGGGCGGCGGGCGCCCTCGTAGGTCCCGTCGAAGTACATCTGCACGATGTCTTCTGGCTGCATCATGTCGTAGGGCAGGGACGACGGGGTGACGAGAAAGCCCGCCTCATTGCGCACCGATATGTTGCCCGCGGTCCCTTGGTTGAGGCCACTCGCGTTCATCTTGCGGCAGGTCTCGACGATCTCGCGGCGAAGGGCAACATCGGGGGTGTCGGTCACGGCAGTGTCTCCATGGTCAGGGTCTCGCGCCAGAGGGCGCGATAGGCGGTGAGATCGGGAAGGTCCGACGTATCGGGCCGGGTGAGCGAAAGGCTGACTGGGGAGGTTCGGGTCGCGTGATGCGCGAGCAGCGCCGCGCCCGCCGAGATGCCGAAACTGTCGGCATTGATGTGCACCTCCGCCTGAGGGTGCAGCTTCTGGACGAGGGCGCCGTAGAGCGGGTCACGGACAAAGTTGCCGTCCAGCACCACCGTCTTCGTCGGCGGCAGCGCATCGAGGATCTCGGCGGAGAGAAGCGCCGTGTAGAGCACCGCAAGTGAGAATCGCGCGGCGACGTCATCGGCCATCGGCCCGGTGAGCCGGCCCCTCCTGGCGCGTCCGGGCAGGAGCCCATCGTCGGCACCAAAGAAGGGCAGCGCCATGGTGCCGCTCGCGACAAGGCGGGTGATCATGTCGCGAGACGCCGGACCCGGTTCGTCACCCGCAACGGCGGCGAACTCGCGGCCACCCATGGTGAGCATCCCCGGGACCGGATGACCGTAAACGTCGGAATTGCAGCTCCACCCCTCGCGCTCGACCGTGAAGTCGGCGCCGGTGCGGTCGGTCAACGCGACGATCCACGTACCGGTGGAAAGCACGATGAAGTCCGACAGCCCGGCCGCCTGATAGCGGTAGAAATTCGCCGAGGAGTCGTGGATGCCGCAGATGACCCGGGTCGCGGGATCAAGGCCGGTGCGGGCAGCGATCTCGGGGCGAACCGGTCCGATGGCCTCCCACGCCGGGGTCATGGGGGGCAGCAGGCGCTCCCAATGATGGCGTGCGACGATCGCGGAAGGCCGACGATCGGGCGTGCACCAGAGGTGCGACTGAGCACCAAAGCTCGTCACTTCCGAGGCAAGTACCCCGGAGAGGCGCCACGCCCAGTATTGCGGGGTATGCAGGTAGGCGCGGGCCGCGGCGAATGCCTCGGGCCACGCCTGTTCGAAATAGAGAAGCTGGCGCGCCGAGTGGGCGGAGCCGATCATGAACTGGCTGCCGCCGCGCTCGTGGAAGTCGTCGGCCTCCGCCCGATATGCAGCGGCGAACTCGGGAGGGAGCGTACCCTCATAGTCAATCATCGGCATCGCCGCCGCATCGTCGCCCACAAGCACGCCACTGCCGCCGTGTGTGCAGGGGACGATCGCCTCGATCGCATGGCGCGTGCCAAGCTCGGCGAGCGTCGCGAGAACCCACGCCTCGAGGGCGCCAAGGTCGTGATGCCGATAGGGCGGCCCCGGCAGGACAAGGTTCGCCGTGGAGACCTGTTCCAGAACTCCGCCGTCAGGTGTGACGACGGAGAGCTTGGCGTTGGTCTTGCCGAGATCCAGGACCGCTATCGTCACTTGCGTCTCCAGCGGGGCGCAAGGACCGCCCAGAGAGTCTGCGCCACCACGACCGCGATGAGCGTCCCACCCCAGATCGCCACCGTGAGGTAGGTCGATAGCCCGAACTGGTTCAGGCCCGACGAGATCACCTGAAGGATGGCGAGCGCGATCATGAGGCCCGAGACGGTGCCGAACCCGCCGAACGGATCGACGCCACCGAGCACCGCCGCGAGGATGGTGACCAGCAGATAGGACTGGGCATAGTCGGCGCTCGCAGAGTTGAATGTGCCAAGGATCACCAGAGCCGCGAGGAAACACGTGACGCTCGACAGCGTGTAGACCCCCACGAGTACCCGGCGGGTGTCGATAGCGGAATAGCGTGTCGCCTCGATGTTCGAGCCGATCATCGCACAGGCGATGCCAAAGGGCGTGTGCTTGAGCACGATCCCAAGCGCAATGGCTGCGCCAACGAGCAGCAGGAAGATGAGCGGTACCCCCAGGACCGAGGCGTTGAGCGTGGCTGACAGTGGTTCCGGCACGCCCGAGAGGGCCATTCCGCGGGTGAGATAGATCGAGATCCCGTCGATCAGCGACTTGGTGCCGAGGGTGACGAGGATCGGGTGCACCCCGGTATAGGCGACGAGCGCGCCGGTCACGACGCCGATGGCAATGCAGAGCAGCAGCCCTGCCACCAGCGCGATCGCAATGACGCCGATCACCGCCGCGCTGGAGGCATCGGGGGCGATGAACGTGCGCATGATCCAGACCATGAGCAACGCGCACTGGTTCATCGTCGCGATAATCGCGAGGTTCAGACCACCGGTCAGCAGCGGCACCACCATGGCGAGCGAGAGCAGTCCGAGCAGTGGCAACTGATACATGAACGAGTTGAGCGTGCCCTGGCTCAGGAAGCCGGGGACGAGCACCGCAAACAGCAGAAGGAGCGCGGCGAGAAGCGCGAGCAGCCCGAGATGTCCCCCGGGCAGTCCGCGGAAGAAGCGCAGGAGCCCCGCGCCCTCGCGATCGGACAGGTCAGCCATTGGCGGGCTCCTCCCCGAGGATGCGGTGACGCCGGCCGCGGCGCGACGAGATGACGGTGATCGAGGTGGAGACGAGGATCGTGATGCCGATGACGATCTGGAAGAAGTAGGACGACACCCCGAGCAGGTTCAACCCGTTCTGCAGGATGGCGAGCAGCACGATGCCGAGCAGCACGCCCGGCACGGTGCCGGCGCCGCCGTTGAGGCTCGCCCCGCCGAGAACCGCGGCCGAGAGAACCGCAAGCTCGGTGTTTACCATGGCGTTCGGCACGCTCTCACCCACGCGATGCGCCTGAAGCATGCCGCCGAGTGCCGCGAGAACCCCGAGGTAGCCGTAGGCGAAGAAGGTGAGCAGGCCGATCTTCGCGCCGACGCGCCGCGCGGCCTCGGGATTGCCACCCATCGCGTAGATCTGCCGTCCCACGGAGGCGCGCGTCATGAGCACCCAGGTGATCAACGCGACCGCCGCCATGACGACGATCGGCAGCGTGATCCGCACGATGTCGCCGGATTCGAGCTCGGTGCGATAAAACGTCACCCGGGTCGTCCACCAGTCGGGCAGGTCGTAGATCGATCGGCCGCCGGAGAAATACATCAGTAGTGAGAAGGTAATGCTCATCATCGAGATCGTCGCAATGATCGAGGTTATCCGCAGGTAGTGAATGAGCGCCGCGTTCAGACAGCCGAGTGCCGCGCCGACAGTGAGGCCCGCGACAATGACCACGGGGGCAGGCAGGCCCGCTCGCGCCGCGAGCAGTGCGGCACAGTACTGTGCGACCGAGGCGGTGGCGGCAAAGGAGATGTCGATGCCGCCCGACACCAGGACGACGAAGAGTCCCATAGCGATGATCGCCTGCACCGAATAGGTCTCGAGCAGGTCGATGATGTTCGGCAGGGTGAGGAAACCGCGGGCGGTAACGCTGAAGATCGTGCCGACGATCAGGATGACGAGCAGAAGCCAGAGCTCTGGCCGCCGCCGCCAGCGCGCGAAGGCGCTCGATGCGCGCTCAGGCATAAATCCGCTCCTCCATCTCGTGCTCCGAGATCGTGCCCGGCACCACTTCGCCGACGATGCGGCCGGCGCGCATCTGCAGCACGCGATCACAGGTCGCGAAGGCTTCCATCACTTCGTCGGAGATCAGGATGACGCCGACGCCCTCACGGGCGAGTTCGGCCACCACCTCGTAAATCCCCTGCTTGTTCTTGATGTCGACGCCCACCGTCGGGCTGTCGAGGATCAGAACCTTCGGGTGGGTGGCGAGCCACTTCGCCAGCACGACGCGCTGCTGGTTGCCGCCGGAGAGTGTCTGCACCGGCCGGTCCAGGCCGGGTATCTTCACCGCCAGACGGCGCACCCATTCGGCGGCGAGTTCCTTCCGGCGGGCGGTCGGTATGAGGCCGAAGCCAGTCGTCAGTCGCTTCATCACCGCGAGGACGATGTTGTCCTCGATCGACTGCGGCAGGACGACGCCAAGCGACAGGCGGTCCTCCGAGACATAGGCGATGCCGGCGTTCACTGCGTCCCGGTTGGAGCGGAGGTCGAGTTCTCGACCCTCAAGGCGGATCTGGCCGCCTTCGGAGCGGTTCATTCCGAAGAGCGTCAGAGCAAGCTCGGTGCGGCCTGAGCCGAGCAACCCGACAATGCCAAGAACCTCGCCCTTTCTCAGCGTGAACGAGACGTCCGCGAACTCCCCGCGACGAGACAGCCGGTCGACTTCGAGAAGCGGCTCCGCGCCGCTCATGTCGCGGGCGACAACGCCGGTCTCGATGTCGAGGCCGGTCATCAGGTTGGCAATGCGGCGCTGATCCACCTCTGCCACCGGCCAGGTACCGACCTTGCTGCCGTCGCGCACCACAGTGACACGCTCGGCGATTTCCACGACTTCGTCCAGTCGATGCGAGACGAAGACCACGGCGATCCCGTCAGCCTGCAACCGCGCGACGATGGCAAGCAGACGATCCACCTCGGCTCGGGTGAGCGACGCGGTCGGTTCGTCCATGAAGATGAGCCGCGCCTCGGCCGCGAGGCCACGGGCGATCGCAGTGATCTGGCGTTCGGCGACCGGCAGGTCGGCGACAAGCGCATCGAGGTCAATCTCGAAGTCCAGTCGCTTCAGGACCTTGCGCGCCACGTCCCGCATGTGTCGGCGGCTGATCGGCTTCAGGGCCGGGCCGAGGCTGTCTTCGATGGCAATGTTCTCCGCCACCGTGAGGTTCGGAAAAAGCGAGAGGTCCTGAAAAATGACCTGGATACCAAGCGCCTTGGCCTTTGCCGGATCGAGTGGCAGGACCGATCGGCCCTCGATTTCGATGTCGCCGGTCGTGGGAGGATGCACCCCCGCGACGGTCTTGATGAGAGTCGATTTCCCGCAGCCGTTTTCCCCGACAAGGCAATGCACTTCGCCAGGCCTTACCTCCCAGTCTATGTCTTTGAGCGCCTGCACGCCGCCGAAGCGTTTGGACACGCTTCGCAGCCGCAAGAACGGCGTCTCGTCCTTCATTAATTTTTCCCCCGAAACAGATTGGGCGCCGGTCGTTGCCGGCGCCCAGACGTTATGTCAAAGCCCGAGCTCGACCAGCCGGTCGATGTTCTCCTTGTCGAGCGCCTCGAGCTTTTGTGCCTGGATCAGCTTCTGGTCCGGAAGGACCCGAACAGCGCCCACGCCCACGAGCTCCATGCCGTCCTTGGGTTCCTCACCCCTGGCAAGCATCGCGCCGAGCTGGACGAAGATCTCGCCCGCGGTCATCGGATTCCAGATGAAGCCGCCGCGGATCGTGCCGTTCTTGACGTACTTCACCCCCTGTCCCGGGGAGAATCCGCCGACGAGCGCCACCTTGTCGGCGACCTCCCGGTCTTCGAGGACGCGGGCGGCACCGATCGGGCCCTGACTGCCGAAGGTCAGGATGCCCTTCAGGTCAGGATGGGCGCGGAGCTGGTCCTGTGTCGTCTTGATCGTCTCGTCCACGCTCTCCGCGACGCCGAAGCGATCGCCGAGCATGGTCATGTTCGGACACTTTTCCTTCTGGTAGGCGATGGCCGCGTCCGCCCAGGCATTGTGCAGCGGCACGGTCAGCGATCCGACGTAGACGATGTACTCACCCGTCTCGCCCATCTCCCTGGCGAGCAGGTCCATGTGCGCCTGGCCGTAGGCTTCGGTGGTGGTGAGCTCGAAGTCCCAGTCACGGTTCTCCTGATCCGGGCCTTCGTGCGAGATGACCTTGATCCCTGCATCCCGCGCCCGTCCGAGAACCGGGGCAAGAGCGGCGGAGTCGTTGGGAACGATTCCGATGACATTCACTTTGCGTGCGATCAGATCCTCGATGGCACGCACCTGTTGCGCGGCATCGGCCTGCGTGGGTCCGACCATCCAGGCATTGACGCCGGTCTTCTCGGACTCTTGCTTGATCCCGGCTTCCATGGCGTTGAACCACGGAATCCCGCCGATCTTGACGACGATGCCAACCTGCTCGTCGGCAGCGGACGCGAGTCCGGCCTGGAGCAGGCTTGCGGCGAGGCCAGCGGTGGCCGTCGCGAGCAGGGCGCGTCGTGTGAGTGTCATTATTCTCCTCCGTTGTTGCAGGTTATTGCCTCTCTCGAGGCTGATTGTCGCGGGGTCGAGCCGCGGATGGTGACAGCGCAGCCAAGCCGCCTCGACTGAGGCGGACTGTCATCGCCAGCCATTCGCCGACGCAGGATGGCCCAGGCGCTTTCCGCCATCTCCTCGACGGGCTGACGGACGGCGGTGATCCCGGGGGTGACGAGGCGCATCCACTCCATCTCGTCGAAGCTCGCGAAGGCGATGTCGTCGCCCACGCGGAGCCCGATCTCTCCGAGCATACGGTAGACCGCGAGCGTCGTCTCATGATCAAAGCAGAATATTGCCTCGGGACGGTCGGAACCGCGAAGGGCCGCGGCGACGCTGGGCGGAGCATGGTCCGCGAAGCCCACTTCGATCAGATCGAGCGCCATCCCCCCGGCGCCCTCGAGGGCGCCTTCCCAGCGTTCGCGAATTTGCTGATCTGGAGGCTTGTCCCGAGTGCGAGGCACCGGGTGATGCCGCGTCCGGCGAGCTGGCGGGTGATTGCGGCCGCTCCCGAGGCGTTGTCGACCGCGACGAGGTCAAATCGCGGAACGTCGGGGATGCGGTCGGCGACCACCAGCGGCATTGCCAGGTTGCGGGGCAGTCGGTCGACGAGGGCGCCATCACAGGGCAGGACGATGAGACCCGCCGGGCGCCATTCCCGGATCTTGCCCAGACGCTCGGCCTCTTCATCGGGATCGTTGCGTGTCGACACCACGACGAGGTCATAGTGGTCGAGGCGGGCAAGATGTTCGAGCGTCGAGACGAAGCTCGCGAACATCGGGTTTGTGAGGTCCGGCACGATGAGACCCACGAGGCGAGACTGGCCGGACCGCAGTCGGGCCGCCCGGTTGTCCCGGACGTAGCCCAGGGCCTCCACGGCGGCGCGGACTCGCTCAGCAATTTCCGGAGAAACCGTGGTCTTGCCATTCACGACATTTGAAACCGTCGCCACGGAGACGTTTGCCGCCTCCGCAACCATCCGCATCGACGGGCCGCCGGCGCCTCGGTTCATTTTCACCCCGCTTCGCTCGCTACCGCGTCGCGCTTTCGCGCTTGAGATGAAACGTTTAATAAACGTTTAATAAACGTTAGCGGAAGCTCTCTCGGGCTGTCAATGGCCGTGAGCGGACGGGCAGGCGCGTGTTCAGTAAGTGCGGATGAGGCCGACCAGTTTACCCTGCACCCGGACCTGATGATCCTGATAGAGTCTGGTCTCGTAGGCAGGATTTGCGGCCTCGAGCGCGATTGTCGATCCGCGCCGACGGAAGGTCTTCAGCGTTGCCTCCTCGCCTTCGATGAGCGCAACCACGATGTCGCCATTCTGGGCGCTCTGCTGTTCCTGGATCACCACGATGTCGCCGGAGTTGATTCCGGCGTTGATCATCGAATCACCCTTCACTTCGAGAGCGTAGTGTCGGTTCGCCGATGCGAGCATGGCGCCCGGCACCGCAATGTGCCGCGAAACCTGCTGGATCGCCTCGATCGGCGTGCCCGCCGCAATCCGGCCCATGACCGGCAATTCGAAGGCCGCGGTCTCCAATCCCGCCGTACCGGCCGGGCCCCGCGGCGCGCCGTCGAGAACCCGTGGCTCGAAACCAGCGCTGGACTCGAGCGTTTCGGGAAGACGGATGATTTCCAGCGCACGGGCGCGGTGCGGTAGCCGCCGGATGAATCCGCGCTCTTCGAGGGCCGTGATGAGTCGATGGATCCCGGACTTGGAGCGCAGGTCGAGCGCGTCCTTCATCTCATCGAATGATGGCGGCACGCCGTCGCGCTGCATCCGGCTGTGGATGAAATGAAGGAGATCGTATTGCTTTCGCGTGAGCATGTCGCCTCCATCGGTTACACGAACCGTTCTAGGTACGTTCCCGTTTTGTGTCAACGGGATTCGAGAAGGATCTACTTACGGACGAGTTAAAGCCAGATGAATTCAACCGGAGCATTCATCTCGCGCGCGGGCTCTCCGGACGGCCGAACGAGGAGCGCATTGGATTCGGAGAGCACGGAGAGAAGCGAACTGTCCTGCCGGTCGAACACCGAGACACGCCACCCGTCGGCCCCCGACTCGACACGGGCCCGCATGAAATGCATCCGGGGACCGTTGGCGCCGACCGGGGTATCGAGCCGACCCGGGGTGCGAGCGGGCGGCTCCCCCGCGAGGCCGAGCATTCGCTCGATCGCCGGGACGAGAAAGATCCGCCCCGTGACGAGCGCCGAAACCGGATTTCCCGGCAGACCGACGAAAGCCGCATCGCCAATCCGGCCTGCCATGAGCGGCTTGCCGGGTCGCATGGCAATCCGGTGGAATTCGAGGTTGAGCCCGCGGGCGGTCGCCGCCGGGCGCACGAGGTCGAGGTCCCCGACCGACGCGCCACCGATCGTCACCAGGAGATCCGCGCCGCTCGCCAGCGAGAACCCGAGGTCGAGGCTCTCCACCGTGTCGCGCGCGATTGGCAGGATGCGGACCTCCGCCCCCACCGCCTCGAGCATCGCCTTCAGCCCGAACGCGTTCGAGGCGACCACCTGCTCCGGCCCCGGCGCCTCACCGGGCATGACGAGCTCGTCGCCAGTCATCAGCAACGCGATAACCGGGCGACGGTAGACCCGGACCGGGTCCGCCCCCATGGCCGCGATCAGTGCGAGATCGGCGGGTGAGAGTCGGCGCGGCGCGGTGATGCGCGCACCGACCGGAAAGTCGCCGCCGGCCGGGCGGATGTTCGTGTCCGTGTCGTGGCCGGGCTTCGGTGCGACCCAGCCCTCGCCCGCCTCGGCGTCTTCCTGGATCAGCACGGTGTCCGCGCCCGCCGGCACCGGGGCGCCCGTGAAGATGCGCACCGCCTCGCCCTGCCCGACGCTGCCCTCGAAGCGGCGCCCCGCTGCGGCGCTGCCGAGAAGGCTAAGGCGCGTGCCGGGGGCAAGATCGGCGCCGCGCAGGGCATAGCCATCCATCGCCGAGATCGCGACGGGCGGCTGTGCCCGCGCCGCCACCACGTCACTCGCGAGCACCCGGCCACCGGCTTTCGCCAGCGGGATATCCTCCGGCGTGACCGGCTGAAACAGCGCCATGAGGCGGGCGTGGGCTTCCTCGACGGGCAGAAGTGCCATTATTTGGCCTCGTATCGACCGGATTTGCCGCCTTCCTTGAGGGCAAGGCGGATGTTGCCGATCACCATGCCCCGGTCGACGGCCTTCAGCATGTCGTAGACGGTGAGCGCCGCCACCGAGACAGCGGTCAGCGCCTCCATCTCCACTCCGGTCGGACCGGTGGTCGCGGTCGTCGCCTCGATCTCGACCGTACCGTTCTCGTGGTCAGGCCGCAGGTCGATGGAGACCTTGGTGAGCGGCAGCGGATGGCAGAGCGGTACGAGATCGGCCGTGCGTTTCGCCGCCATGATCCCCGCAAGACGCGCCACACCCAGCACATCGCCCTTGGCCGCCGTGCCCGCCGTCACGAGGGCAAGCGTCTCGGGCGCCATGCGGACGGAACCCCGCGCCACCGCGCGCCGGAACGTCGCGGCCTTCTCCGAGACGTCGACCATATGCGCGGCGCCGGAAGCGTCGAAATGCGTCAGGTCGGCCATCACTCGGCTTCCGGGGTCCAGGGCGCCCGCAACAGCTCCCGCGTCGCAGCCTCGACGTTTGCCTCGCGCATCAGCGACTCACCGATGAGGAAGCAGCGGATGCCGTACCGCGCCATCTGTGCCAGATCCTGCCGCGTGGAGAGGCCCGACTCCGAAATGATCAGCCGATCGCCCGGAACGTTCCGGGCCAGCTTGCGGGTGATGGCGGTGTCGGTGACGAAGGTGCCGAGGTCGCGGTTGTTGATGCCGACGAGCGGCGAACGCAGGAGCTTCGCGCGATCCACTTCCTCTGCGGTATGGCACTCGATGAGCACGGCCATGCCGTACTCGATCGCCGCGTCCTCGAGGGCGGTCGCCTCCTCGTCGGTGAGGGCCGCGAGGATCAGCAGCACGCAGTCCGCGCCGAGAACCCGGGATTCAGCGATCTGCCAGGGATCGAACATGAAGTCCTTGCGCAGCACTGGCAGGTCACAGGCGCTCCGCGCCAGCCTGAGATAGGTGTCATCCCCCTGAAAACTCGGCCCGTCGGTCAGAACGCTGAGGCAGGCGGCTCCCCCCTCGGCGTATGCTTTCGCCAACGCCTCGGGGTCGAAATCCTCCCGGATGAGACCCTTCGACGGACTCGCCTTCTTGATCTCGGCGATGAGCGCGTAACCCAGTGCCATCTGGCGGCGAAGCGCGCCTTCGAAGTCGCGCGGGCGCTCAGTGTCGCGCGCCGCAGCGTGCATTTCCGCGAGTGGCCGCGCTTCCTTGCGGGTCGCCACGTCGGCCAGCTTGTAGGCCTTGATATCGTCCAGAATGCTCATTTTTCGACGTCCACCGCTGCGGTCACCGCGGCGAGTGCCGCTGCCTTGGCGCGGGCTGCGCCGGAATCGATGCTGTCACGGGCGATCTCGACACCTCCCGCGAGATCGGGCGCCCGTTCCGCGATGACGAGCGCAGCGGCGGTGTTCAGCAACACCGCGTCGCGATAGGCCGACTCCTCACCCTCCAGAAGCCGGCGCAACGCCTTGCCGTTCTCCTCAGGCGTGCCACCGAGGATCGCCTCGACCGGGTGGCGCGACAGGCCGGCATCCTCGGGCACGACGACGAACTCGCTGACGCCGCCGTCGTTCCACTCAGCGACCCAGGTCTCGCCCGCGATCGAAATCTCGTCGGTACCATCGGCACCGTGCACAACCCAGGCACGATCCGACCCGAGCTGGCCCAGCGTCTCGGCCATCGGCCGGATCACCTCGCGGGAGAACGCCCCGGTGAGCTGCCGCCGCACCGAGGCGGGGTTGGTGAGCGGGCCGAGGATGTTGAAGATCGTCCGCGTCCCGAGCTCCTGCCGCGGCGCCATGACATGTCGCGTCGCGGGGTGGTGCATCGGCGCCATCATGAAGCCGATGCCGGTCTCGGCAATCGCGCGTTCGACCACCTCCGGGCCGACCATGACGTTGATGCCGAGCTCGGTCAGCGCATCCGCCGCCCCGGACTTCGACGACAGGTTGCGGTTGCCGTGCTTGGCGACCGGGATCCCGGCGCCTGCCACCACGAAAGCGGTGGCGGTCGAGATGTTGAGCGTGCCCTTGCCGTCACCGCCGGTGCCGACGATGTCGATCGCTCCTTCCGGCGCCCGGACCTTGAGGCACTTCGAGCGCATGACCGACGCGGCGGCGGCGTACTCGGCCACCGTCTCGCCACGGGTGCGCAGCGCCATCAGGAAGCCGCCGATCTGCGACGGCGTCGCATCGCCCTCCATGATCGCGGAGAATGCGGCCTCGGCCTGCTCACGCGTGAGCGGACCCTCGGCTGCCCGGCCGATCAGCGGGCGCAGGCGCTCGCTCATGCGGGCACGCGCGCGAGATCGAGGAAGTTCTTCAGGAGCGCGTGGCCATGCTCGGACGCGATCGACTCCGGGTGGAACTGCACGCCGTGGATCGGCAGGCTGCGGTGCTGGAGCCCCATGATCGTGCCGTCCGCAAGCTCGGCCGTCACCTCGAGCGACTCGGGCAGGCTCTCCCGGTCGACGATCAGGCTGTGGTAGCGCGTGGCGCTGAATGGCGAGGGCAGACCGGCGAAGACGCCCTTGCGGGAGTGTTCGATCGTCCCGGCCTTGCCGTGGACGATCTCGCCGGCGCGCACGACCTTGCCGCCGAAAGCCTGACCGATCGCCTGATGCCCGAGGCAGACGCCGATGAGCGGCGTCCGGGTTTCGGCGGCGGCGTCGATGAGCGCCAGACAGATGCCCGCCTCGTTCGGGGTACAGGGTCCGGGAGACAGCAGGATCGCCGACGGATTGAGCGCCATCGCGGCCTGCACGTCTATCTCGTCGTTGCGCCGGACGACGGTCTCCGCGCCGAGCTGCCCCAGGTAGTGGAACAGGTTGTAGGTGAAGCTGTCGTAGTTATCGATCAAGAGCAGCATGACGTCAGCGCCCGTCCCCTCGCGGCAATCTCGCTGGCGCCACCCCGCCGGCGCGCTATAGATGGCCCCGGGCCAGTGAAAGGGTCAAGGGCAAGCCGCCCGATACGGGTAATGTTGCAACAGGGAGTTGCACGATGACAGCACGGAGAGGCGGCGGCTTCTGGCGGGGCTTTCTCGTGGGACTCGTCCTTTCGCTTCTGATCGGTCTCATTCTTGCGTGGGCCTTTCCGCCGCTTCACGCCCCGGACGTGGATGAGGCGCTCCTCGCCACGCCGGATGGGCCCGGAGCCCCCGCGGCCGTGGGCCGGCCGGGTGGCGCGACGCCCGAGGCTGAGCTGCCCGGGCACCCTCTTCCGCCCGCCGCACCCGCGCCGAAGCCCGAAGCCGCACCCTGATGCCGCTCGCCGTGCGCTTGCTGCTGGAGGGCGAGATCGAGACATTTCGCCGCATCCGGCTCGAGGCACTCCACCGCGAGCCCGCGTCCTTCGCCAGCAGCGCGGCGGACTGGGAAGCGGCGCCCCCGGACGACTGGCGTCGGCGCCTCGCGATCGGTCCGGTCGCGGTGGCGTTCCGCGACGAGGAACCTGTCGGCCTCATGGGGCTCATCCCCGAGGGCGGCCGGCGCATGGCCCATCGCGGGACTCTCGTCATGGTCTACGTGCGCCGGGAAGAGCGCGGTGCCGGTCTCGCCTCCCGGCTCCTCGCCACCGTCGCGGCCGCCGGTGAGGCACTCGGCATTCGCCAGATCGAGCTCCACGCCAGCGTCGAGAATCCGACAGCCCTCGGCTTCTACCGGCGCGAGGGGTTCGTCGAGGTCGGCAGAATGCCGGCCGCCTTCATCCACGACGGCCGTGAGATCGGCGAAGTGGTGATGGTGCGGCAGGCGCCGTAGCAGCACCCTGCGGGAGAGTCAGTGCGCGGCGTAGCCCGAGACCGCGGCGCCGAAGGCCATGAAGAGCGGCCGCGACACCGGATCATTGGCCGCGTTCCACTCCGGGTGCCACTGCACCGCCATGGCGAAGCTCGATGCCCCCTCGACGACGATCGCCTCGGGGGTTTCGTCGGGTGCATATCCCTCGATCACGATCCTCGGCCCCCGGTCGAGGATGCCTTGCCCGTGAAGCGAGTTGACCAGCACCTCCCGCGCCCCGAGCACCCGGTGGAATGCGCCGCCATCCGAAAGGCTGACCACGTGCCGGAGTTCGAACTGCTCCTCCAGCGTCCCGTCCGGTGGCATCCGGTGGTTCATCCGCCCCGGGATCTCGCGGATCTCCGGGTGGAGGGTGCCGCCGAACGCCACGTTGAACTCCTGAAAGCCCCGGCAGATGCCAAAGACCGGCACACCGCGCGCCACGCATTCCCGGATGAGCGGCAGGGTCACCGCATCCCGGTCGGGGTCGAAGGTGCCGTGCTTGTCGGTCGGCTCATGACCGTAGTGACTCGGATGCACGTTCGGACGGCCGCCGGTCAGGACGAAACCGGCGCAGACGTCGATCAGGTCGCTGATCGCGCCCACCTTGGGGATCGCCGGCACCATGAGCGGGATCGCCCCGGTCAGGTCGGCGACTGCTTCGATGTTCGATACTCCGACCGACTGAACAGGGTAGCGGTCGTTGACGAGGTGCGGATTCCCAATAATGCCGATAACAGGCTTAACCATGATCCAAAACTTGGCCGTTGACTCCGTCTGAACACTAGGGCACGCGCTGCGTTCCGTCGAGAGGTTGCGGCGCAACAAGCTGTGTGTGGAGGATGATCCGCCGCCCGGCTCCTTGTCGATGCCGACCACGCCGACTAGAATAGGTGGATCCGCGGGCACCGACCCGCCATCCTCTTCCAAACGAGCGGAGCATGTCCGAGATGTCCTGGACCGACGAGCGCGTTGAGACCCTCAAGACCATGTGGTCGGAGGGCAAGAGCGCGAGCCAGATCGCCAAGGAGCTCGGCGGCGTCACCCGTAACGCAGTGATCGGCAAGGTCCACCGCCTCGGTCTCTCGAACCGGGTTGGCGGCGCCGAACCTCAGGAAGAAGCAGCCAGCGCCCCCGAAGTGGTGAGCGAGGAGGTTGTCGAACCGGTCGTCGAGGCGGTCGTTGCGCCCCAGGCGCCCGTGCGCCCGGCACAGCCGCGCGAACCTGCCGTTGCACCGCCCGCCGTGCGGGCCAAGACGCCCGGGCAGCCGCAGCCGCCGCAGCCGGCGAACGCCGAAATCAGCCCCGAGGCGCTTGCGAACCTCGCCGAGGTGGCGAAACGCGCGCGGCGGCTCAATCTGATGCAACTGACCGAGCGCACCTGCAAATGGCCGGTCGGTGATCCGGCGACGGATGATTTCTGGTTCTGCGGGCTGGCTGCCGTTCCCGGCAAACCCTACTGCGAGACCCACGTCGCTGTCGCCTTCCAGCCCATGTCCGCGCGCCGCGATCGCCGCGGCAGCGGCCGCTGAGGCTCGGCGCCCGCCATCGGAGCAAGGCAGATCATCGGGACCCGGACATGACTTCCGGGTTCCGATGCCGTGGTATTGCGGGCAAAGCGCAGGGCGATGCCGGGACCATCGCACGGTTCGTGAAAATTCCCTCGCCACCTGCCGTTGACACCCCCCGCGCTGCCCGTATATGAGCGCGCAGTCGACACCCTGCCCGGGTGGCGGAATTGGTAGACGCGCTGGTTTCAGGTACCAGTGGCTTAACGGCCGTGAAGGTTCGAGTCCTTTCCCGGGCACCAGATACAAGCTCCGTGGCCACCGCCCGGGCCCCCGAGCGCAGGCCCGAGGAAACCATGGCAAACCACCTCCACCGGGGCGACCTGCCAGACGGTCTTGACCTCGGCCCGGTCGTCGCCATCGACAGCGAGACCATGGGTCTGCTTCCCGCCCGCGACCGCCTGTGCGTGGTGCAGCTCTCGGGCGGTGACGGCGATGCCCACCTCGTGCAGATCGCTCAGGACCAGACCGAAGCGCCGAATCTGACGCGGCTCTTGGCCGACCCGGACGTGCTGAAGCTCTTCCACTTCGGTCGCTTCGACATCGCGGTCCTGCTCAACCGCTTCGGGGTGCTGACGGCGCCGGTCTACTGCACCAAGATCGCCTCGCGGCTGGTGCGGACCTATACCGACCGGCACGGGCTGAAGGATCTGCTCCGCGAGATGCTCGACGTCGATATCTCGAAGCAGCAACAGTCGAGCGACTGGGGCGCCGACACTCTGTCGGTCGCGCAGATCGAGTATGCCGCTTCCGACGTACTCTACCTCCACCGCCTCAAGGCCGCGCTCGACGCCCGCCTTGTTCGCGAGAATCGTGCCGAGCTTGCACGCGCCTGCTTCGACTTTCTGCCCCAGCGCGCCCGCCTCGACCTCGCCGGTTGGGACGAAATCGACATCTTCGCACATAGTTGAAGCTGAAGCCCATGTTGACCACACCCCACTCCATCGACTCCGAAGCGTTGCTCGCGACCGGCCGCCGGGTGATCGGGACCGAAGCCTCCGCCCTCGGCCAGCTCGCCGAAAGCCTCGGCCCGACGTTTGTCGAGGCGATCCGGCGCATCCTCGCAAGCCCCGGCCGTACCATCATCTCGGGCATGGGCAAGTCGGGCCACATTGCCCGCAAGATCGCGGCAACGCTCGCGTCTACGGGAACGCCGTCGATGTTCGTCCATCCGGCCGAGGCGAGCCACGGCGATCTCGGGATGATCACGCCGGACGATGTCGTGCTGCTGCTCTCGAACTCCGGGGAGACGCCGGAACTCGCCGATCTCATCGCCTATTCCCGGCGCTTCGCGATCCCGCTGATCGGCGTCGCCGGCCGCCCGGGCTCGACGCTCCTGCGCCAGTCCGACGTGGCGATCCTCCTGCCGCCAGCCCCCGAGGCCTGCTCCGTCGGTCTCGCGCCCACCACGTCGACAACCATGACGCTGGCGCTCGGTGACGCCCTCGCCGTCGCCCTCATGGAGCATCGCCACTTCACGCCCGAGGATTTCCGCGGCTTCCATCCCGGCGGCAAACTCGGGGCGCGGCTCACAACAGTCGCCTCGCTGATGCACAGCGGCGACCAGCTGCCGCTCATCAACCCGGAAGCCCCGATGGGAGACGCGCTGCTCGAAATGAGCCGCAAGGGCTTCGGCGTGGTCGGTGTCACCGGTGCCGACGGCCACCTCATCGGGATCGTCACGGACGGTGACCTCCGCCGCCACATGGACGGCCTCCTCGACCGCCGGGTCGCGGAAGTGATGACCGCGGAGCCGAGCACGATCTCCACCGCCTCGCTCGCCTCCGAAGCGCTCGGCGTGATGAACTCGAAGAAGATCACCACGCTCTTCGCCGAAGCTCCTGACGCGCCGGGCATCCCGGCGGGGATCCTGCACGTTCACGATTGTCTCCGCGCCGGCGTCGTCTGATGGCGCTGCGGCCCGAGGTCCATTCGCGGGTCGTCACCATTCTGAAGCTCGGGCTGCCACTCGTGGCGCTCGCCCTCGTGGCGTCGGTTTTCCTCGTCCAGACCGACGACCGGCTTGGCGGCACCATCAACTTCTCCGAGGCGGACATCAACCAGCTCGGCCACGGACTGCGGCTCACCAACTCGGTTTTCACCGGCACGACGCAGAGCGGCGATCGCTTCCGCTTCACCGCCGCCACTGTGGTGCCCGACGCCGCCCCGCCAAAGCACGCCGCAATCAGCAAGCTCGACGGCACCCTCGAGCTCGCCGACGGCCCGGCGGTCTCGCTGGTGGCGGACGGTGGCGACCTCGACATCGACTCGCAGCGCCTCGACATCGCGGGAAACGTGCGTATCTCCACGACTGACGGCTATGAGCTGGAGACGGACAAGGCGACGATCGACTTCGTCTCCGGCACCTTCGTCGCCGGGGACCAGGTGGTGACGCGGGGAGCCCTCGGCGAGATCACGTCCGGCAACCTGCACGTCACACCCGCGGCCGCCACGGGCGAGGCACGGCGGTTTTCCTTCAGTGATGGCGTTCGCGTGGTGTACGATCCTCCCGATCCGAAACGAGGACCATGATGCGCGTCACCGGCCTTATCGCGGCGGCCTGGCTGTCAATCTTCGCGGCTGCCGCCGCGGCCCAGACGACTGTGCCATTCGGGACGTCGGGCCACGACGCCTCGCAGCCCGTGGAGGTCACCTCCGAACGCCTCGACCTCGATCAGGGGGCCGGCAGCGCCATCTTCTCCGGCACCGTCCGGGTCGGACAGGGCGCGCTTCGCATGGCCGCCGACAAGGTGCAGGTGTTCTACGACCCGAAGGCCCAGAGCGGCACCGGTCCGATCCAGCGGCTCATCGCCGCCGGCAATGTCACGCTGACCAACGGCACCGAAGCAGCGGAGGCGGACAGCGCCACCTACGAGGTCGGGAGCGGCAAGGTCGACATGCAGGGCAACGTGCTCCTCACCCAGGGCAGCAACGCCCTCTCGGGCGATCGCCTCGCGATCGATCTCAACGCCAACTCCGCGCGGATGGACGGAAGGGTGCGCACGCTCTTCGTCCCCCAGTCGCCGAACCAGCCCGGCCCGCAGCCCGGCACCGCGAGTAAGCCATGAGCGACACTCTCGCGGAAATGGAGGCGCGCCAGACCCTCGCGCACGGCGGCGGGCTGATGGTGCGCAACCTCGCCAAGAGCTACCGCAGCCGTCCGGTGCTGCGCGACGTGTCGCTCGAACTCAGGCGGGGCGAGGTGGCCGCACTCCTCGGCCCGAACGGCGCCGGCAAGACCACCTGCTTCTATGCGATCGCCGGGCTCGTGCCGCCCGATCGTGGCACGATCCTCGTCGATGGCAACGACGTCACGTGGCTGCCGATGTACCGCCGCGCGAAGCTCGGGATCGGCTACCTGCCACAGGAAGCCTCGATCTTCCGTGGCATGACGGTTGCCGACAACATCCGCTCAATCCTCGAACTCACCGTGCCGGATTCCGAAAAGCGCCGCGAGATGCTTGACGAGCTGCTCGGCGAGTTCTCGATCACCCACCTGCGCCGGGCACAGGCGATCTCGCTTTCGGGTGGCGAGCGGCGACGTGTCGAGATTGCGCGCTGCCTCGCGGCGCAGCCGCACTACGTGCTGCTCGACGAACCCTTTGCCGGCGTCGATCCGCTCGCCGTGGCGGATATCCGCGGACTGGTCCGTCACTTGAGCGAGCGCGGGATCGGCGTTCTCATCACTGATCACAACGTTCGCGAAACGCTGGATATCGTCGACCGGGCGTATATCCTGCATGATGGGGCGGTGCTCATGTCGGGGACTCCGGATGAAGTGGTCCGGGATGACAATGTGCGCCGGGTCTATCTTGGGGAAGGCTTCCGCATCTGACGGAAGCTGGCGGGGCAAGTTCTGATGGCACTCGCGCCACGCATCGAGATTCGCCAGACTCAGTCGCTGGTCATGACCCCACTGCTCCAGCAGGCAATCAAGCTGTTGCAGATGTCGAGCCTCGAGCTGGCGGGCTACCTCGCTGCCGAGGTGGAAAAGAACCCGCTCCTCGAACTCGGCCCGGCCGCGCCCGCGCCCGGCTCGGCACCGGGCGTGGGTGGCGGGGTCGGCCGCCGGGACGACGACGGCGACTGGCTGGAAGGCATCGCCGCGGGCGTCACGCTGCATCAGCACCTGCAGGCGCAGATCCGGCCCATGCGCGGCACGCCGCGCGTCATCGAGGCCGCGCTCCTGATCGCCGACGAGCTCGAAGACGACGGCTACCTCCGGGTGCCGCTCGCCGAGGTGGCAACCCGCCATGGCCTGCGCTCCGCCGACGCCCTCGCCGGGCTGACGCTGGTACAGGCCTGCGACCCGGCGGGAGTGGGCGCCCGCGACCTCAAGGAATGTCTCTCGCTCCAGCTCCGCGAGCAGAACCGCCTCGACCCGGCGATGCAGGCGATGCTCGACAACCTCGCGCTCGCCGCCAGGGGACGCCTCGCCGAGCTCGAACGCATCTGCGGCGTCGATGCCGAGGACATCACCGACATGCTGGCCGAGATCCGCGCGCTCGACCCGAAGCCGGGGCTGCGCTTCAGCCAGGCCCGGGTCGAACTCGCCATCCCGGACGTCTACGTGCGACGCTCGCCGGACGGCACGCTCACGGTCGAACTCAACTCCGAGAGCCTGCCCCGCGTGCTGATGAACAACGTCTACGCGGCGCAGCTCCGCAAGGACGATTCGGAAGCCCGCGCCTTTGTCTCCGAATGCAGCACCCGCGCGAGCTGGCTCATCCGCAGCCTCGAGCAGCGGGCGCGCACCATCCTCAAGGTGGCGAACGAGGTGGCCCGCCGGCAGGACCGGTTCTTCGAAACCGGCACGCCCGGCCTGCGGCCGCTGACCCGCCGGTCGATCGCCGAGAAGCTCGGCCTGCACGAATCGACGGTCAGCCGCGTGACAGCGGGCAAGTACCTCGCCTGTGACCATGGCTGCTACGAATTCTCCCACCTCTTTGTCTCGGCGATTCAGGCGGTTTCCGGGGGCGAAGCCTACTCTTCCGCGGCGGTGCAGGACCGGATCCGCGGCCTCGTGCACTCGGAGCCAGCGCGCCGCACGCTTTCCGACGACAAGCTCGTCGCGCTCCTGAAAGCCGAAGGGATAGACATTGCGCGACGCACGGTTGCGAAATACCGTGAGAGCATGGGAATTCCGTCCTCCGTCGAACGCCGTCGTCTCCGGGCATCGCCAGTCGCGGCCCGGGAGATCGACGCAGGCTCTTCACGGGCCCGCGATTGACAACGGGGGTGGGGACGTCCATAGGGTCCGCCCGTTGGGGGCGGACACGGCGAGCCGGTCGGTGAAGTTCGAGGGCGAAGCAATGCGCATCCAGGTCAGCGGTAAACAGATGGACATCGGGGACGCCCTGCGCGCCCATGTGGAGGATCGCCTCGGCGAAGCCGTCGGCAAGTACTTCGATCGGCCGGTCGAGGCCGTCGTGACCTTCTGCAAGGATCGCCACCAGTTCGTCGCGGATTCCTCCGTACACCTCGCCACCGGCATGACGGTGCAGGCCACCGGCAAGGCCGACGAGGTCTATGCCTGCTTCGAGGGCGCGGTCGAGCGCATGGAGAAGCAGCTGCGCCGCTACAAGCGTCGCCTCAAGGATCATCATCGCGATCGTCAGGACCCGATCGAAGTGATGGAAGCGGCGTCCTACGTGCTTCGCGGCCACAACGACAGCGAGCACGAGGAGCCCGATTCACTCCAGCCGGTGATCGTCGCCGAGATGGCAACGCGCGTTCCGAGTCTTTCTGTTGGCGAAGCGGTCATGCAGATGGAACTTGCGGGCGCCCAGTTGCTTGTCTTTCGGAATGACGCGCACGGGGGGGTGAACGTGGTTTACCGTCGGGACGATGGCAACATCGGTTGGGTCGACCCAAAGAACGCCCAGTAAGCGGCGAGACGGACAGGCAAGGAACGCTCTCCATGGAGCTATCGGATATACTTGGGGTGGAGGCTGTTCGCGCGCCCCTGAAAGCTACGAGCAAGAAGCGCTTGCTCCAGGATCTCGCCGAGATGGCCGAGACCGTCTACGGACTGCCCGCTGCGACCGCCTACAAGGCGCTCATGGACCGGGAGGCCCTTGGGCCGACCGGGGTCGGTCGCGGCGTCGCCATTCCGCACGCCCGTTTTCCGGGCGTCGAGCGGGTCATCGGCATGTTCACCCGTCTGGAGAAGCCGGTGGACTTCGAGTCGATCGACCGCCAGCCGGTGGATCTGGTCTTCGCGCTCTTTGCGCCGGAGAGCGCGGGCGCGGAGCACCTGAAGG
Organism: Amaricoccus macauensis; assembly: GCF_014201905.1. Taxonomy (GTDB): domain Bacteria; phylum Pseudomonadota; class Alphaproteobacteria; order Rhodobacterales; family Rhodobacteraceae; genus Amaricoccus; species Amaricoccus macauensis. The sequence goes on from NZ_JACHFM010000001.1 coordinate 1,502,190, forward strand.
CGCTTGCCCGTGTCTCGCGCACCCTGCGCAGTGAAGCGGTCTGCGCCAAGCTGCGCTCGACCTTCGATCCCTCTGCGATCTACGCGATCCTGACCGACGGCAAGGCCGAGCGCGCCGCCTGAGCGCGCGGCACCACGCCCGCGCACCGCGCGGGCCGGCTCGTTTCCACGCATTGAGCCCGACGCACTTCGTTGGGGTGATGCAGCCTCGGTCCACCCCATCCGCCCCGGGTCTTTTGGCTCCTGCTTCGCCGGACACGCCGACCGCACGGGGGCGGGTCTGCCGGCATCCCGGCAACAGGGACCTGCGCTTCCCGGCAGCCGTGCCGCCGCCGGTCCACTTGGCCCGGCCATCATCCCCGGTTGTTCCGCTGCCGACTGGGGTGACGTGCCACGGTCAAACCATCTGCCCTGAAACGCGAAAGGCCCCGCCCGTTTCCGGGCGAGACCTTGTCCGGTCGTCCTCCTGACGGGGAGGCGCTCAGCCGTTGGCAGCAACCTTCGGCGGGGTTCCCATCTCCGTCTCGCTGACGGTCCGCAGGAAGTCCAGGAACTCTTCGCGGAGTTCCGGCCGCGAGAGGCCAAAGGCGACGGTGGCCTGCAGGTAGCCGGCCTTGGAGCCGCAATCGAAGCGCCGCCCCCTGAACCGGAACGCCGTGACGTTGTTCCGCGGGCCGATCTCCCGAGCGATCGCGTCGGTCAGCTGCACCTCACCCCCGGCACCGATTTCGGCGTCCTCGAGGTTGCGCAGAACCTGCGGCGTCAGGATATAGCGACCGATGACGGCGAGGTTCGACGGCGCGACCTCGGGCTTCGGCTTCTCGACCATGCCACGCACCGGCATCACCGCACCGACCGACTTCTCCACGTCGAGGATCCCATAGGACGACACGCTTTCGGTCGGGACTTCCATCGCCGCGACCATGTTGCCGCCGCGGTAGTTCTCGATCATCTGCTGGAGGCAGGGCACATCCGCATCAATCACGTCGTCCGGCAGAAGCACCGCGAACGGCTCGTCGCCGATCAGCTTGCGCGCGCACCAGACGGCATGGCCGAGGCCGCGCCGCTCCTGCTGCCGCACGTAGGCGACGGCGCCTGATTCCATGTCGGTCTGCTTCAGGGCCTCGAGCAGGGCGGTCTTCTTGCCTTCGTGCAAGGCGGCCTCAAGCTCGGGAGCACTGTCAAAATAGTCCTCAAGCGCGCTTTTGCCGCGCGAAGTCACAAAGATGAACTCCCTGATCCCGGCAGCCCGCGCCTCGTCGATCGTGTACTGGATCAATGGCTTATCGACCAGCGGGAGAATTTCCTTGGGCACCGACTTCGTTGCTGGCAGGAACCGGGTACCGAGTCCCGCAACTGGCAACACTGCCTTGGTAACCTTGTTCGTCATCACGTCCCCAACTGTCTACTCATCAAGACCACGAACGCCATTGCGGCGGTTCGGTTCCGAACGTCCGTTCGTTGCACTGTAGCCAAGAAGGCCCGAAATTCAATTGCTGACTCGGGTGAGCCTCTCGGCCTTCCGGCTTATACCGGCCTACGCCAGTCCTAACCCCTGCAGGATCGCCTCTATCTTGGGCACATCCGTCGGGTTGTTCAGTTCCCAGAACGGCCGTCCGCGCGCATCGACCTCGACACAGGTGACCGGCACGCCATTTTCCATGAACCGCAACTGCTCGAGTCCTTCCCAGGTCTCGAGCCGACCCACCGGCCAGTCGCCGTAGGCGGCGAGCGCCGCCCGGCGATAGGCATAGACGCCCACATGGTGAAAGACCGGAATATCCTCGTCCGGTCCGAGCGGGCGGCCGGTATAGGGCAGGACTTCCTTGGAGAAGTAGAGCGCCCGAAGCGCCCGGTCAAAGACCGCGGTCGTGGCGCCCACCCGTCCGTTGCGGCGATCCTCGAGGAAGCTCGCAAGCGCCTCCGCGTCGGTACGCAGCACCGGCGTCGCGACCTGACAATCGGGGTCCGCCCGCATCGCGTCGACGAGCGCCGATACGAACCACGGCGGGGTCAGCGGCGCGTCGCCCTGCAGGTTGACGATCACGTCCCATTCCGGTCCCAGCGCCTCGGCCACCACCGCACAGCGCTCGGTGCCGTTGCGGCAGCTTTCGGGCGTCATGACCACTTCGGCGCCGAAGGCGCGTGCAGGCCCGGCGATCCGCTCGTCGTCGGTGGCGACCACCACGCGATCGACGCCTTCCACCGCCATCGCCGCGTCCCAGCTGCGGCGGATCAGGCTCCGCGCCTCCCCGGTCGCACCGCGAAGCTCGGCAAGCGGCTTGCCGGGGTAGCGGGTCGAGGCGTAGCGGGCCGGGATAACGACGAGAACTCCCATCAGATCAGCCCGAAACCAGGTCGATGCCGGGAGCGAGGGCGATGAAGAACGGGTTCTCGAAGCCATCCTTGCCGTAGGCGAGCGGCGTGTGGTCGTCGAAGCGGACGACCTCGCCACCGGCGCCAAGCAGCACCGCCTGCCCCGCGGCCGTGTCCCATTCCATCGTCCGGCCGAGGCGCGGATAGAGGTCGGCCTCACCCGCCGCCACCAGGCAGAACTTCATCGACGAGCCGGCGGAGCGGAAGTCGGCGACCTGATATTTCGCGATGTAGTCGTCCGTCGCCTGATCGCGGTGCGACTTGGACGCGACGACCACGAGGGCGGCCGGATCGGGCTTGCCGACCTTCAGCGCCTTGAGCGCACCCGGCGTGTCACCGAAGGGCCCGGACTCTTCCTGCGACTGGCCGGAGGCGTCGGTGTAGAACAGCCGGCCCTTGGCGGGGGCGTAGACCACGCCGCGCGTCGGCACGCCGTTCTCGATCAGCGCAATGTTCACCGTAAAGTCACCGCGGCGCTGCACGAACTCCTTGGTGCCGTCGAGCGGGTCGACGAGGAAGAACACCGGCGCCTCGATGCCGTGGCTCTCCGCCTGCTCCTCGGTGACGGCGGGGATTTCGGGGAAAGCTGCCGCCAGGCCCCGGGCGATGAGCGCGTCGGCACGCTCGTCGGCCTCGGTCACCGGCGACGCATCGGACTTCGCCTTCACTTCGAATTCCGGGCTCTCGTAAACCTGCATGATTTCCGCGCCGGCCTCGAGGGCCAGCGTGCGGATGGTCGTGACGATACTCGCGTAATCCATCGTGTTCCCTCATACTGTCCTGCCGCCTTCGGCAGGGTCACGTGCGCGAGGTATGGACCGCGCTGCCGGGCTTTGTAAACATGACTGCAAACAGCATCCATCAGGAGAAATCGCATGGGCGATCAGGCGCCGTCGGGCAAACTCGCGCTCCAGACGATCGCGATGCCAGCGGACACCAATGCGAGCGGCGATATCTTCGGCGGCTGGCTGATGGCGCAGATGGATATCGCCGCGTCGATCCCGGCACGGGCACGGGCGCGCGGCCGGGTCGCCACCGTCGCGGTCGAGGCCATGAGCTTTCACCAGCCGGTACACGTGGGCGATCTCGTCACGATCTACACCGATATCGTGCGGGAGGGCCGGACCTCGATGGGCATCGACGTGGAGACCTGGGTCACCCGCTCGCCGGATCAGGAGATCTTCCGTGTGACACAGGCGCATTTCGTCTTCGTCGCGACCGACGGCGCGGGCAACAAGCGCGCCCTGCCGGAGGCGGCGTCATGAGACACCGCATCGCCGCAGTCGTCTTCATGGCCCTCGCGCTTCCGGCAACCGCCGCCGGGATCCTGCCGTCACGCTTCGATGTGAGCGGAGTCGCCGGCGGCGACGCGCTCAACGTGCGGGCCGAACCCACGACCTCGGCGCCGGTGATCGCGACGCTCGCCCCGGACGCCCGCGGCATCGAGGTGGTGGCGACCGATCCGTCCGGCCGCTGGGGCCGTGTCAACGCCGGCGAGGCGTCAGGCTGGGCGTCGCTGCACTACCTCAGGGAGGAGCCGGACGTCTGGAAGGAGGGGGCACTGCCCGCCGGCTTGCGTTGTTTCGGGACCGAACCGTTCTGGTCGCTCGTCCCCGAGGGTGCGACGGCGCGCATGGAGAGCCCCGAGGCCTCCGCGAGCTTCGAGCTCAAGACGCTCGACCTCGGCCATCCGTCCAACCAGCGCCGGGCGCTCGTCCTCACGAACCAGACCGCCACCGCGACGGCGACCATTACCCCGCAGCTGTGCAGTGACGGCATGTCGGACCGCCTCTTCGGCCTCGAGACGCTCGTGGTCATGCATGGCGAGGGCGGCCCCCGGCTAGTGACCGGCTGCTGCTCGGTCGCCGGCCGCTGAGGCTCGCGACCGGCCGGCGTCCGGCGCTTACCGCGCCGTCCGATACCGGTCGAGCGCGACGGCGACAATGATCACCAGACCCTTGATGATGTACTGCCAGATGTCGGACACGCCGACGAGGATCAGGCCGTTCGAGAGCACCGCGATAATCAGCGCGCCGATCAGCGTCCCCCAGATCGATCCGACACCGCCGACGAAACTGGTGCCACCGAGGATGACGGCGGCGATGGCGTCCAGCTCGTAGGACTGACCGAGCTGCAATCCGTTGGCGGCGTAGAGCCGCGACAGCGACATGAGCCCGCCGACACCGGACAGCAGCCCCGACATGGCGTAGACGAAGAGCAGCACCAGCGGCACCTTGATGCCGGCGAGGCGTGCCGCCTCGACATTGCCGCCCACCGCGTAGATCCAGGTGCCGAGCACCGTCCGCCGCAGGATCACCCACGAGACGACGATGGCGGCGAAGGCGATGACCGCGAGGACCGGAACGCCGAGAAGCGTGCTGTTGCCGATGAAGGCGAACGGCAGGTTCGAGTTGAAGACGGTGGTGTCGTTGCCGAGCAGTCGCGCAAGTCCCCTGATCGCCGTCAGCGAGCCGAGGGTGACGATGAAGGGTGGCAGCTTCAGCCACGCGATGATCGCCCCGTTCGCGAGGCCGCAGAGCAGGCCCACGCCCACCGCCGCCGGAATCCCGAGCATCCCGTAGTCCGGGACGAGAGAAACGATGGCGCCGACCATGGCCGCCGCGGCAAGGATCGAGCCGACGGAGAGGTCGATGCCGCCGGTCAGCACCACGAACGTCATGCCCGCCGCGAGCACGATGTTGATCGACGCCTGCTGCATCACGATCGAGAGGTTGCCGAACGAGATGAAGCGACCGCTGATCAGATGAAACCCGATGACGAGCAGGATCAGGACAGGCAGCATCCCGAGCGCGGTCAGGCTGGAGCGCCACCGGCGCCCGCCCGCTTCCTTCTGGTCCTGACCGCTCATGCTTCGCTCCGTTCCCGCTCCGCCGGAATGGTCCCGGTCGAAAGCGTCATGATGTCTTCCTGTCTGATCGGAGCCTCCGGCGTTGCCGAGACCTCGCCCGCGATGCGGCCCTCGCGCATGACGAGCGCGCGGTCGGAAATTCCGACGAGTTCCGGCAGGTCGCTCGATATGACGAGGATGCCGAGGCCGCGTTTCGCCAGTCCGTCGATGATGCGATAGATCTCGGATTTCGCGCCCACATCGACCCCCCGCGTCGGCTCGTCGAGGATCAGCACCCGGGGGTTGGTTTCGAGCAGACGCGCGAGCAGCACCTTCTGCTGGTTGCCGCCTGAGAGGGTACCGACATTGATCCGGGTCCCGGCGGTGCGGATCGACAGCGCCTTGACCGCGGCGTCCGCCCGCGTCCGCGCTTTCGCGAAGTTCAGCAGACCGCCCGGACCGGCGTCCTCGTCGACGACACCGATGTTGACGTTGTCTCCGACCGACATGTCAAGAAAGAGGCCGAGCGCCTTCCGGTCCTCGGTCAGGTAGGCGATGCCGGCGTCGAGCGCCTGCTTCGGGCTGTGGATGTCGAGCGCCTTGCCATCGAGCCCCACACTGCCGCCGGTGTGCGGGTCGAGACCGTAGATCAGGCGGGCAAGCTCGGTCCGACCGGACCCGACGAGGCCGGCCACCCCAAGCACCTCGCCGGCATGCAGATCGAACGAACAGTCATGGACCTTGGCGCCGTCGCCCATCCCGCGCACGGACAGCACCACCGGGCGCCCGGCACCGGGAACGCTGTGGTCCTTCTTGTAGAACGACGAGAGATCCCGCCCGACCATCATCGAGACGAGGCGGCCGGCAGAGATCTCGTCACGCTCCAGCGTGCCGATGTAGGCGCTGTCGCGCAACACGCTCACCCGGTCGGAGAGCGCGTAGATCTCCTCCATGCGGTGGCTGATGTAGACGATGCCAAGGCCCTGAGCCTTGAAGCCGGCAATGATCTCGAACAGCCGGTTGGTCTCGCGCGCGGTCAGCGAGGTGGTGGGCTCGTCCATGACGATGATGCGGGCATTCGTCGTGAGCGTGCGGGCGATCTCCACGAGCTGCCGCTCGCCGAGGGAGAGCGACGCAACGAGTTGCTCGGGACGGATGCCGGCGCCGAGCCGGTCGAGGTAGGGCGCGGCCCGCCGCCGCGCGGCGCCACGGTCGAGAAGGCCGAAACGGCTCTCCTCCGCGCCGAGGAACATGTTCTCCGCGACGGTGAGGTTCGGGGCGAGCGAGAGTTCCTGATAGATCACCGAGATCCCGGCGGCTTTCGAGGCGTGCGGATCACCGCTGGGGATCGCCCGCCCATCGACGAGGATCTCGCCGCCCGGATCGGCACGATAGGCGCCAGAGAGAATCTTCATCAGTGTCGACTTGCCGGCCCCATTCTCGCCCATGAGGGCGTGGACCTCACCCGCTCGCACGGTCAGCGAGACCTCGCTCAGCGCCCGCACGGCGCCGAACGTCTTGCTGATGTTGCGCATTTCGAGCAGCGGCGTGCCGGCCGGCGTCGGGGTCGGACTGTCCATCGGTCGATCCGGGGCAGGGGACGGACCGGTGCCTGCGCCGGTCCGTCGGTTCAGTCGGGCCGCCTTCAGTTTCCGCCCGTGCTCCAGGCGACGTGGTTCGCGGCATTCTCCTTGGTCACCAGCGTCGTGTCGAGGAGCGTCACCTGCGGGTCGGGCTTCGTGCCGCCCAGCAGCGCCACCGCCTTCTCGGCCGCTTCCTTCGCCATGCCGTAGGGGTCCTGCGACGACGACGAGACCAGCAGCGTCCCTGCCGTCTTCAGGCCCTCGACGAAGTCGGGCGAGCCGTCGACGCCGGCGATGATCATCTCGCTCCGGCCGAGCTGCTTCGCCGCAAGCTCGGCGCCGATCGCCGTCGGGTCGTTGGCGCCAAAGACCGCGTCGATGTGCTCATACCGGGTGAGCAGCGACTGCATCACTGCGAGGCCGCCCTCACGCGATGCCTTGCCGTCCTGATCGTCGGACAGGATCTTGATGTCCGGGTGCTTGGCGAAGGCGTCCTTGCAGCCCTTCACCCGGTCGATGATCGAGGAGACCGGCGGGCCGTTGATGATGACGACGTCGCCCTTTCCGCCCAGCCGCTCGGCGAGGTCGGAGCAGGCGAGCTCGCCCGCCTGAACGTTGTTCGTCATGACCGTCAGGTCGGAGCCTTCGGCGGAGACGTCCATCGCCGCGACGACGATGCCCGCCGCCTTGGCCTTCTCCACGAACGGCTTGATCGCCACCACGTCGACGGCGTTCAGCATGATGATCTGCACGCCGGCCGCAATGAAGCTGTCGATCTGCGACGCCTGCTTGTTGAGGTCGTAGTCGGCGCCCACCGCCGTCACCTCGACATCCGGGTTGCCAGTCTTCAACCCGTCCTCAGCGCCCTTGATGAGCGGCTGAAAGAACGGGTTGCCGAGCGTGCCGACGGTGATGCCCGCGCGTTCGAGCTTCGCCTGCGCCGATGCCGCACCCGCGGCCAGACACAGGACCATCGCTGCGCCGAGCAGTGTCGCTGGTTTCATAAGATTACCTCTGGAGTTGTCGAATCCCGTGCGGGGAGGCGTGCCGCAAGTCTGGTCGGTCATCGGTAGCCTACCCTCCCGAAGTCTGGCCCGGCTTTCTACCGGCGCCACTGGCCTCGTTTGCTGGGCCGTGCGCTTCCGCCGTGATCGGCGCGCGCCATCTTGTACGTACATTCTGTACAATCGAACTGTCAAGCGGCCACATCTGCGATTTTCAGTCGCATAGAACTGCCCTACTGTACGTATGTCACAGACAACGGAGACCCGCCTTGAGCGACGGGATCGATCGCAGCTCGCCCGAGCCCTACTATCTTCAGCTCGCGCGCATCCTTCAGGGCCGGATCAGCGACGGCATCTATGCTCCCGGCGCGCAGATCCCCGGGGAATCGGAACTCTGCCGCACCTACGACCTCGCGCGCTCGACCGTGCGCGAGACGCTGCGGACGCTCGAGCAGCAACGCGCCATCCGGCTGGTGCCACGGCGCGGGGCATTCGTGACGGACCACAGGGACAACCGCTGGATGCTGCGCGTTGCCCAGGGCTTTCTCGAATCCGAGGCGCATTCCGGCAACGCGGTGATCGAGACCGAGGTCTTGCGCGCGGTCGTCGAGCCGGTGCCGGCGCGCGCCGCCGTGGCGCTGGAGCTGGCGGAGGGCGAGCCGGTGTTCGCCCTCGAACGGCTGCGCAAGGTGGACGGCCTGCCGGCCTTGCACTCGACCAACTGGCTGCCGGTCGATATCGGCGCCCTCCTCGAGTCAAAGCCGGTGTTGCGCGGCGTGGCCTCGCTGAACGCCACCCTGCGTGAAGCTGGCGTTCACATCTTCTCCGCCCGGCGCGAGCTGGCCGCGGTCGCTGCATCAAGCGACACCGCGCGGCGGCTGGAACTGCCGAGAAACGCTCCGGTCCTTTGCATCACGTCCACGTCTCGGGACGCCGCCGGCCGGCCGTTCGACTACTACGAGTCGCTGGTGCGGAGCGACGCGCTGACCATCTCGATCAGCGCCGAGGCGGGGGATCTCGGAGGAGACTGACCGCATCCGCATGTCGCGGTTGCTTTCCCGATCCAGGGTCACTAGCTTTGTACGTACAATAAGGACGCGCCCTGGCGGTGCCGCGGCGTCCGCGACATGGGGGGAGACGACGATGCCGTCGGATGCCGAAGGGTCGGGGGAGGACACGTGCGGTCGCGGCATCCGTTTCTGGCCGCGCCGGTAGCCGATGCTGGTCTGTGGCATCGACATCGGAACGACCAACCTCAAGGTCGCGCTCTTCGAAGACGGGCGGCTGCGCTGGATCGGCACGGCGGCCACCCCCCGCACGCGCGACGAGTTCGGGCCCGTCGTGGATGCCGCCGCGCTGGTCCGCGAGATCGAGGCGATGCTGACCCGGGGCTGGCGCGAGGTCGGCGGGGGCGCCCCGATTGCTGCCATCAGCGCCACTGGCGTCGGCGAGGACGGGCTCTGTGTCGACGCGAAGCTCACGCCGCTCGGCCCAGCGCTTCCCTGGTTCGATCTCCGCGCCCGCACCGAAGCCGATGACCTCGCCGCGGGCGACGCCGCGACACCACGCGCCGGCATTGTCATCGACCCGACGCGAACCGCCTCGAAATGGCTATGGACCGCTCGTCACAGGCCCGACGAGATTGCCGCTGCCCGGAGCTGGATCGCGCTTGCGGACTACCCGCTCGCCCGATGGGCCGGGGCAGCGTTCATGAGCGATACGCTGGCGTCGCGGACCGGATGCTACGACGCGGGCGCGGGCGCGTGGATCGCACCGCTGCTCGACGCCAGCGCCGCGCCACCGCTGCCGCCGGTCGTCACCGCCGGAACGGTGATCGGCACCGTCCGCAGTCTCGAGTTGCTGCGGAGCGGAGCGGTGGACGACTCGACGCTTCTCGTCGCGGGTGGCCATGACCATCCGGTCGCCGCCCACGCCATCCACCGTCTCGCGCCCGATGCCCGCGTCGACTCCTTGGGAACCGCCAACGTCGTCTGCGGCAATGCCCCTCGGTTCGATGTCGTCGCGTTTGACCCGCTGCTCTCGTTCATGGCCTCGACCGAGGGGCCCGGACAGCTCGCTTGCGTCGGCGTCTTCGACTTCACCGGAACGGTGAACCGCTTCACCGGCGGCATGGACGCGGTGCGCCGGGTCCTTGACCTGCCCGTCATGCCCGGGGCGCCCGCACCTTTGCCAACGCCACCATTCGGGAGCGAACGGCAGCTTCTGGAGTGGGCGACACTCAACGCCCGCCGCATGCTGGAGCGCCTCGACCAGTATGGCGTGCCGCAGGGACCGATCTTCGCCACCGGCGGCTGGAGCCGGTCACGGGCGCTGCTCGAACTCCGCGCGAGCATCTACGGCGCGCCGATCCGTGCCCCGGAGGAAAAGGAGCTCTCCGTCCGCGGCGCGGCGCTCCTCGCCACCGCGGCAGCGGGAGGCGAGGCGTCATTCGAGACAGCCGTTGCCGTCGTCGAGCCGAACGAGGCATGGCGCCGGCACTACACCGTGATCTTCGCCGACGTCACCGACTGACCCGGCCGCAGGGATAGGGAGCTTCGCCCATGGCGCAATTCATCAACAGCCGCGAGAGCATCGTCACCGAGGCGATCGACGGGCTCGTCCGCACCTCCGGCGGCAGGCTCGCGCGCCTCGACGGCTACCCACACGTTCGAGTCGTCATCCGCGCCGACTGGCAGCGCGATCGCGTGGCGCTGGTCTCGGGCGGCGGATCCGGACACGAGCCGAGCCATGCGGGTTTCGTCGGACGCGGCCTGCTGACCGCCGCGGTCTGTGGCGACGTCTTCGCCTCGCCGTCCGTCGATGCGGTGCTTGCAGGGATCCTCGCCGTCACCGGCGAGGCCGGGTGCCTGCTCATCGTCAAGAACTACACCGGCGACCGGCTGAACTTCGGCCTCGCCGCCGAACGCGCCCGCGCCCTTGGCCGGCGGGTCGCCATGGTGATCGTCGATGACGACATCGCGCTGCCCGATCTGCCACAGGCCCGGGGCCTCGCGGGCACGCTCTTCGTCCACAAGATCGCCGGAGCCGCCGCCGAGGCCGGGCAGGGCCTCGACGCCGTCGCTGCTCTCGCCGGCCGGGTGATCGCCGGCCTCAGGAGTATCGGCATGTCGCTCGATACCTGCACCGTCCCGGGCTCGCCGAAGGAGGACCGGATCCCGCCCGGCAAGGCCGAGCTTGGCCTCGGCATCCACGGCGAGCCCGGAGTCGATCAGGTGGGCTTCTCCGGTGCCCGCGACGCCATCGCGCGGGTGGCCGAAAAGCTCGCGGCGACCATGGACGACGCGCCGCAAGTGCTGCTGATGAACAACCTCGGCGGCACCTCGGCGCTGGAAATGGCGGTCCTCACCCATGAGCTGACCCGCTCGGCGCTCGCCGGCCGGATCAGCCACATCGTCGGTCCCGCCGCGATGATGACCTCTCTCGACATGCAGGGCTTCTCCCTCTCGGTTCTGCCCGCAACGGCGGAGTTCCTCGCCGGCCTTGAGACATCCGTCCCGGTCGCCGCCTGGCCCGGCGTCACCACGGTCGGCGCGCTTTCCGTCCTGCCGATGCCCGAGAACACCGCACCGCCGGCCGCGCCCGCATCCGCCGATCCTGTGGCGCGTCAGCTCATCGTTACCGCCTGCGAGACCCTGCTGGCCGCGGCGCCGGACCTGAATGCCCTCGACGCGAAATCCGGCGACGGTGATACCGGCTCGACGCTGGCCGGTGCGGCGCGGGCGCTTCTCGACGGGCTCGACGGCCTGCCGCTCGCGGACCCGGCCGCGCTCTGTGGCGCCATCAGTCAGACGCTGTCGCAATCCATGGGCGGCTCGTCGGGCGTGCTGCTCGCGATCTTCTTCTCCGCGGCCGCCGAATCTGCCAGCGAGGGGGTCCCGGCCGCGCTCCGCGCCGGCCTTGCCCGGATGCAGGAAGTCGGCGGCGCCCGTCCCGGCGATCGCACGATGATCGATGCCCTCGCCCCCGCCCTCGATGCGCTCGACGCGGGGCTTGCCGCCGCCGCCGCCGCCGCGCGCGATGGCGCCGACCGGACGGCCGGCATGGACCGCGCCCGCTCCGGCCGCGCCGCCTATGTCGGTGCCGCGCAACTCGCGGGCCACGTCGATCCCGGTGCCGAGGCGGTGGCCCGCCTCTTCGAGGCGCTGGCAGGACGATAGGGCCGCCAGAGACGCAAAAGCGCCGCGGCCTCACCCGCGGCGCTCGCGTTCCGGCAGCGGATCCCGCGTCAGTCGTCGAAGCGGACGCTGCGGGTAAGTTTCGCGATGTCGGCGAGGGTCTTCTCGGCGGCGCTGCGCTCGCGCTGCCAGATGTTGCGGCCGACAATGACGCCTCGGGCACCGGAGCGGATCGTACCGGCGATCGCCTCCACCGTCTCGCCCGGTTCGCCGGTGAGTGGCCCGCCGGCGATCACGAGCGGAACCTGCAACTCCTCGACGAGCCGCCTGGTGCGCTCCTCGCCCGGGAAAGCGATCTTGATGATGTGCGCTCCGAGATCGTAGCAGATCCGCGCGACCTTCTCCTCGGCGACGATGACCTCTTCGGAGCGCGGCGCACCGATCAGCACCGGTTCCAGCACCAGCGGGATATCCCAGCGGTCACAGGCAGCGATCACCTCGCCGGCGCGGGTGCACATGGCCACGCGCTCGGCTTTCGACATGTTCCACGGGAACAGCATCTTTACCGCGTCAACGCCAAGGCGCACGGCCTCTTCAACCGTGGTGATGAGGCCGTGCGAGCCACCGTCGGGCTCGCGGAAGTCGTAGTAGGTGTCGATGGCCATCACGCGCGTCAGGTGCGGCCGGGCCGCGAAGAACCGCTCCGTCTGCTTCACCTGCCCGGGCGTCATCATGAATCCCGTCACATCGTGGTCGGCCCAGGCCGGGAACGGCGCCGATGGTGTCTCAAGGCCCTCGATCCGGTCGAAGATCAGCCCGTGGTCCACCGGCATGATGATCGCGACCCGGTTGCTCGGCAGCGTGCGTCGCAGACGGTATTCCATCGACATGTGAGCCGTATCCCCGATCAGAACTTTGTCCATCATGTACGGACAATACCGACGTCATGCATCGTGCCTCGGCTTCGTGTCAACCCCGGAGAGGCCGACACCGCGACCGACGGTCCCATGCCTCACATCGTGTTCGGGCACGATTTCGTCTTGATCGCCGCACCACAACGCGAGCATGGCCATATCGGCAGCGGCTGATGCTCCGCGCCGCCGGACGTCACCGCACTGTCACCGCACTGTCACCGACCCGCGCCATCATGCCGGCTTTCCATTCCTGGCAAGAGCAGGGCGAAGACGTCTTGGACGGACCGATGACCGAACCGCGTTTCAGCACGTCACCCCTGTTCGAGGGAGTCGATCCCCACAGCGACCTTCCGCTGTTCCTTCAGGTCGTCGACGCGTTCGAGACCGCGCTTCGCACCGGACGCATCAGACCCGCGCAGAAACTGCCGACCGAGGTCGAACTCGGCGCGCAGTTCGGCGTGTCGCGCAAGACCCTTCGCCGAGCCACCGGGCATCTGGAAAAGCTCGGGCTGATCCAACGGACGCAAGGCGTTGGAACCATCGTGACCGAGGAGGCCCGTGTCGACGAGATGAGCGCCCGTCGCTCGCTCCAGGTCGAACGCGCCTCGACCCGCCGCACGCCGGAAACCCGGCTCCTCTGTCAGCAGCGGGTGAGCGTGGACGTCGAGCTGTCGCGCCGCACCGGCTTCCACGTCGGCACCGAGCTCCTCCACCTGCGGCGGTTGCGGCTCGTCGATGGCAAGCCTCAGGCGATTCTCGAAAACCTCGTTCCGACCCGGCTCGTGCCGGAGTTCGGTGAGCGGGAGCTCAACGGGGGCTTTCTGGAGCTGCTGCGGCGGCAGGGGATCAGGAGCGAGCTGATCCGCCGGGACGTCGATGCGATGATGCCGAGCGCCGATCAGGCCGCGGCCCTCGGGATCGACGTCGCGACGCCCTTCCTCTGCGAACGGATCTCGAACCTCGATGCAGAGGGCGAGATATTCAACCTCAGCACGAATTACCTGCATCCGGTGAACTGCCGGATGACAACACTGGCGCACCCGGAGCGTGACGTGGCGCCCGCCCAGCCGCGCAGCACGGAGGTCACACGCGGCCCGGTGCCTGGGGAATAGCTGCCCAATCGAGCCATCTCGCGCCGCAAATCGGCGACCTTCGATCACGGGATCGCAGTCTGGCGATTGTCCGCGCCGGCCGGGCCGGGCAGGATGGCGGGGTCATGACCCTGCGCTTCACCCTGCGGCAGCTCGAATACTTCGTCGCCGTCGGACAGGCCGGCAGTATCGCCGCGGCGTCGGAGGCGGTGAACGTCTCGCCGCCGTCGATCTCGGCGGCGATCTCCCAGCTCGAACGTGAGTTCGGGATCCAGCTCTTCATCCGCCAGCACGCGCAGGGGCTGTCGCTCACCCCCGGCGGACGCCGGTTCTTTGCCGAGGCAAAGCTGGTGCTCGAAGCCGCCGACGGCCTGCACGACCTCGCCGCGGACATCGCCCACGCCCCGCGCGGCCCGATCGGCATCGGCTGCTTCGCGACGCTGGCGCCGCTCATCATCGCGGGCCTGCGCCGCAGCTTCGAGGCGGCATTTCCCGAGGCCGCCGTCACCCAGGCCGAAGGCGATCAGGAGCGGCTTTTCGGGATGCTCCGCCGGGCCGAGATCGACGTCGCCCTGACCTATGACCTCGAAATCCCGCAGGACGTCCGCTTCCTGCCACTCGTCAGCGTCGCGCCCCATGTCCTGCTCGCCACCGGGCACCCGCTCGCCAACCTTCCCGAGGTGGAGCTTGATCGGCTGACCGACGAACCCATGGTCCTGCTCGACCTGCCGCTCAGCCGCGAATACTTCCTGTCGCTCTTTGCGGCGGCGGGCCTGCGGCCACGCATAACCGAGCGGACGCGCGACATGGCGGTGGTGCGGAGCCTCGTCGCCCATGGCTATGGCTACGCGCTCGCGAACGTCCACGCCGGGAACGAGCGGGCGCTCGACGGCACGCCACTCGTGCGGGTGCCGCTGGCCGGCGCCCACCGCGTGATGGCGATGGGAACAGCGACGATGCGCGGCGAGCACAAGACCCGTCTCGTCGCGGCCTTCGAGACGCATTGCCGCGAACGGCTGCCGGCGATGGAGTGGGGCTAGGCAGTCCTACGGGTGCAGGATCGCGAGAAACGCCTCGCCGAAGCGTTCGGCCTTCTGCGGCCCCATGCCGGCGATGCGCTCGAGCTCGGCCAGCGTGCGCGGCCGCTGCTCGGCGATCCTTGCCAGCGTCGACGTGGCGCAGTTCAGCGGCTTCTCCAGCCCGCCCGCTCCCCGGGCCAGCGCCACCTGTGCCTCGTGCAACCGGTCGATGAGGACACCTTCGCCCCGGCCTGCCGCCCGAAGCCGCGCGGGATGCGGCTGGGGCGCGACCTCTCCGGTCAGGACGGCAAGGAAATCCGAGCCGAAGCGTTCGAGCTTCACCGCGCCAACGCCGGTGATCCCGGCCATCTCGTCGAGGCTGCCCGGCCGGCGGGTCGCCATCTCGATGAGCGTGCGGTCCGGAAAGATGACATAGGCCGGCACGCCCTGATCGTCGGCGAGCGCCCGGCGCCGCGCCTTCAGCGCCGCGAGCATCCCCTCGTCCTCCTCGGAGACCAGCGCGGCGGGCTCGGAGCGGGCGGCCTTCGCCGCGCGGGCGATGCTGTCGGCGCGAAGCTCGAGGCTCGCCTCGCCCCTCAGGACCGGCCGCGCCGCCTCGGTGAGACGCAGGGCACCGTGTCGTTCGGGATCGGGCCGCACCAGATCGAGGCCCATGAGCTGCCGGAAGATCGCCTGCCACTCCGACTTCGAGCGGTCGCGGCCAACACCGAAGGTCGGCAGGCGATCATGGCCGCGCAGCTTGACCTTGTCCGTCGCCTCGCCGCGCAGGATGTCGACGAGGTGCCCGACCCCGAAGCTCTCGCCGGTGCGCAGGATCGCCGAAAACGCCTTCCGCGCGGCTTCGGTACCGTCGAAGAGCTTCGGCGGCTGGCGGCAGAGGTCGCAGTTGTTGCAGGGCGGCTCATAGCTCTCGCCGAAATAGGCGAGCAGAGTCTTGCGCCGGCAGCGATGCGCCTCGGCGAGTCCGAGAAGCGCGTTCAGCCGTGCGTGATCGGCCTGCTTGCGCTCCATGGGCGCGGCGCTCTCGTCGATCTGCGTCCGGCGCAGGCGAATGTCGTCCGGGCCATAGAGCGTGAGCGTGTCGGCGGGCGCTCCGTCGCGCCCTGCCCGGCCGATCTCCTGATAGTAGCTTTCGATCGACTTCGGCAGATCGGCGTGGGCGACGTAGCGGATATCGGGTTTGTCGACGCCCATGCCGAAGGCAATGGTGGCGCAGACCACGAGCCCGTCCTCACGCTGAAACCGCGTCTCCGCGTGGCGACGCGAGTCCGGGTCAAGCCCGGCGTGGTAGGCGAGCGCGGTGTGGCCCGCCTGCCCGAGGGCGGTCGCAAGGGTCTCGGTCCGGGCACGGCTCGCGCAGTAGACGATGCCGGATTGACCCCGGCGGGCGTCGGCAAAGGCGAGGATCTGGCGGCGCGGCTCGTCCTTCGGCGCGAAGCCCAGCGTCAGGTTCGGGCGATCGAAGCCGCGCAGGAAGCTCGCCGGTGCCTGATCGTCGAACAGCCGCCGGACGATCTCGGCCCGGGTTTCCTCGTCGGCGGTGGCGGTCAGCGCCACGGTCTGGATACCGCCAAGCGCCCGGCGCAGCTCCCCGATGCGCAGGTAGTCCGGGCGGAAATCGTGGCCCCACTGACTGACGCAATGCGCCTCGTCGACCGCAAGCAGGGCGGGGCGGATCCGGCGGAGAAGCTGGGCCGTCGCCCCGGCGGCGAGGCGCTCGGGCGCCATGTAGAGCAGTTTGAGCCGACCGTCATCGAGGGCAGCGAAGGTCTCCTCGGTCTCCTCGGGCGTCGACTGCGAGGTCAGCGCCCCGGCGGCGACACCCGCGGCACGAAGCGCGCGGACCTGATCGCGCATGAGGGCGATGAGCGGCGAGACGACGAGGGTGACGCCAGCACGGGTCAGCGCCGGCAACTGGTAGCAGAGCGACTTGCCGCCGCCGGTCGGCATGATGGCAAGCACGTTGCGCCCGGCCTCGACCGCGGTGACGATCTCCTCCTGGCCGGGGCGAAAGTCGGGAAAGCCGAAGACGGAGCCGAGCAGGCGGCGGGCCTCGGTCATGGGCCGGTCAACTTGTAGAGGAAGATCATGGTATCCCCATACTGGCGCCGGTCGCGAAGGGTCAAGCCGGGCGGCGGCGGCGGCATGGCACCTTCCTCCCAGACAATCGTCGCGCCCGGCGCAATCCATCCGCCCGCGAGGGCCGCGTCGATCGCCTGCTCCCCAAGACCGCGACCGTAAGGCGGATCGAGAAAGACGAGGCTCGCAGGCTCGCCGGGGTTCGCCCCGAGCCGTGTGGCATCGCGCGGCAGGACACGGGCCAGGTCGCCGGCCCGCAGGCGCGCGAGGTTCGCCTCCAACAGCTTCAGCGCCGGCCGTCCCTGCTCGACGAACACCGCGAAGGCCGCGCCCCGCGACAGCGCCTCGAGCCCGAGCGCGCCAGTCCCGGCGAAGAGATCGAGCACGCGGGCGCCTTCAAGAGGCGCATGGTCCCCGTGGGCGAGCAGGTTGAACAGGCTCTCGCGCACCCGGTCGGACGTGGGGCGGAGGCGGGCCGCCTCGTCGCCGGCGCCGACCGGGGCAAGCGCGGTGCCGCGCCAGCGGCCGGAGATGATGCGCATCGGGTGCTCCTTGTCCGATCGCCTGTAGCGTCAGGCCGGAGGCCGCGCAATCGACGGTCTGCTCGCCATCGAGAAGAACGCGTGATAGCCTTTGGGGAAGACGCGGAACCCGGCGGGCTGCAGCGTGCAGGACGTGTTCGTACAAATTGCCGCCTATCGCGACCCGCAAGTCTGGCCGACGATTGCGAGCCTCTTCGAGACTGCGCGCCATCCGGAGCGGCTTCGGGTGCGAGTGTGTTGGCAGCGAGCGCCAGATGATCCGCCGCCAGGGCTCGATCCACGTTGGAGCGTGGAAATCGACGAGGTGCCGCACACGCTCAGCGACGGTGCCAACTGGGCGAGGCGACGTGTGCAGCGTCAGTGGGCGGGAGAGCGATACTCCCTGATCATCGACTCGCACTTGCGTTTCGCGCTCGACTGGGACTGCAAGCTCGCGGCCATGCTGGAGGGCTGCCGGTCCAGGGGCTCGGAGAGGCCATTGATCACCGGTTATCCGCCCGACTTCGATCCTGCCACGTATCCGAGAGGCAGATCGTGGCGGCCGCTCAAGATCTATCGGGAAGGCTACATTGCCGGCATGCTCCTGCACTTCGCAGGACATGAGATCGCCCTGCCATCCTGGCTCGGCGCGCCGGTGCCGGCGGAGTTTCTCGCGCTGGGACTGCTGTTCAGCGACGGGCGGTTCAACATCGAGGTGCCGCTCGACCCTGCGATCTACTTCTTCGGGGACGAGATCACGACGGGCGTGCGGGCCTGGTGCCGCGGCTACGACTTCTTTCACCCGCATCGGGTTGTCGCCTGGCACGTCTACGCCCGCAAGACCAGACGATGCCACTGGGAGGACCACGCCGACTGGAGCGAGCGGGATCGTCGCTCTCTCGCGCAGACGCGACGCGTTCTGACAGGAGCGGGAAGCGCGGGATGCGAGACTGGCCGGAAGCGGTCACTCCAGTCCTACGAGCGACGGATCGGCGTTCCGCTCGTTCTTCCGGGTGAGCACGCATGAATGGACCCGTTGAGGTCATCGACGAGTTTCTGAGCAGTGACGAGTGCGCCCGCCTCGCGGCCGCTGCCCCGGCGAACTGCTGGCGGCCAAGCCTCTCGGGTCTGCCGGATGCGCGAAGCGTCCTCTCGGCACGCGGAGGTCGGCACAGCGACTCGGTCGGAGAGGGAGACCTCGATGCGGCAGGGCAGGAACTGCTGCCGGCCATCGAGGCGCGGTTGGCGGACCGGTGCCACGCACTGGTGGACCGCTTCGAGCCATGGCAAATGAGCCGGTACCGCCGAGGCGACTTCTTCGACTACCATCTCGACTGCGGTGCCTTCGGGACACATGCGAGCGGAGAGCGCGAGCGAACCTTCCTTCTTGTCGTGCAGGCTCCCGCCCGTGGTGGAGCCACGCATTTCCGAGCGCTCGGGGTCAGCGTCCGGCCGATCGCCGGAAGGCTGATCGCGTGGCGCAATTTTCTGCCGTCGGGGCGGTGCAATCATGGTATGATCCACTCGGGTCGACCAGTCTGGCAGGGACAGAAGATCATCCTGACCACCTGGCAACACGAGCGCCCCTTTCCGAGGGGTGCAAGCGGAAGGGGCTCGGAGCATGAAGCATCCCAATGATGGCATCGTCCGTGAGATCGTCGAGCGGTACGGCGACACGCTCGATCTGCGCTCGAGTCCGTACCTGATTGTCGAGATCATCCAGCAGTACGGGCCTCAGATCGCTGGAAATCCCGCGGCCGATTGCCTGCCCCCGGGAGGGCCGCCGCCACGCGGAGGACTCGATCCTGACGATTTGATGCGCGACCTGCGTGCCGCGTTGGCAGAAGTCGAGCGATTGGCCACGGGGCTGCATCAGTCGCTGCCACGTTCGGCACCCTAGGTTCCGCAGCCAGCAGCATTTCTCCTGGTTGGCATCCGCGATCCCGGCTCTGCCGGTGGTCGCGGCTGGGGTGGGGCCGTGTCGCTCAGCGGCGGCTGCGCCGCAAATCACCTGAGCAGGCTAGCAGGCTCTTCGCGGAGCGCGACATCGGGCGGCCAGCCGCTCCACCGCCGGCCTGCACCGATCCTCCACGGCGCGGACGTCTGCAATGCCCGGGAGCATTGCTTTCCCGTTTGGCTTTCCCGGGCAGGTTGGCCCGTCTATATGTCCCCCGACACGTCCGGCAACCGGGAAAGGGACCGTGATGACGATTGCGATGGGTGAGAAGCTGCCCGAGGCGACGCTGCTCGAGATGACCGACGCAGGACTTGCGCCAGTCAGCGTGAGCGAGCTCACCAGCGGGCGGAACGTGGTGATCTTCGGTTTGCCCGGCGCCTACACCGGAACCTGCTCGACGAAGCATCTGCCGAGTTTCATGCGCGTCGCCGACCAGCTTCGGGCGAAGGGCGTCGACGACATCGTCTGCGTCTCGGTGAATGACCCGTTCGTCATGAAGGCGTGGGGCGAGGGCGCGGGGGCCGACAAGGCCGGGATCCGGATGCTGGCCGACGCTGCCTCGGAACTGACCGGCGCGCTCGGCCTCCGCTTCAGCCGCGCGGAAGCGGGCTTCTACGACCGTTCCAAGCGCTACGCGATGTACGTGGTCGACGGCGAGGTGAAGGTGCTGAACCTCGAGGCCAACCCCGGCGAGTGCGACATCTCCGGTGGCGAGACCATGCTGGCGGCGATCTGACCGGGGTGGCGGCGCTCGCGATCTACGCGGCCGCCGCGCTCGCGGAAATCGCCGGGTGCTTCGCGGTCTGGATGTGGCTCCGGCAGGGGCACTCCGCGCTCTGGCTTGTCCCCGGCGTCGTTTCCCTCGTCGCGTTCGCGGCGCTGCTCGCGGCGAGTCCGGCCGATCACGCCGGGCGCGCCTACGCCGCCTATGGCGGCGTCTACGTCGCGGCCTCGCTCCTCTGGCTCTGGGCGGTAGAGGGAGCGCGGCCGGACCGCTGGGACCTGACCGGCGGTCTCATCTGCCTCGCCGGCGCCGCCGTGGTCCTTTGGGGACCCAGAGCATGAAATAGTGCGCTCTTTTCGCGTCTGACCCTTGCGTGAATCGGACTTCATGGCTTGAAGGAGGATGGGGACGGATGCCGCGTGGCACGCCGCGCGAGGTGCAATCCGTCCCGTCTGTGAAACGATTCAACAGACGCGACGCCCACAGCCAGACATGCAGAGGGCCAGACGCGCAGAGGGACTGGGAATGACCGCAGCGGTACAACCGATGTCGGGTCACGCGAAGGCAGTGACGCTCGGGATCGCCCTGATGGCCGGCGGCTATTTCGTCTTCGCCCTCAATGACGCGCTCGGCAAGTACCTGGTCGCGACCTTCGGCGTGGCGCAGCTCGTGGCGATTCGCTCCGTTGGCAGCTTCCTCATCCTCGGGCCGATGCTCTGGCGCGCGGGCGTGAACCCGTTCCGCAACGTCGATCGGCCGGCACTGCAAATCGCGCGCGTGGTGTTCGCCACGCTCGACACCGGGCTCTTCTACGCCGCCTGCGTCTGGATGCCGCTTGCCGACGTGATGACGTTCTACATGGCCGGACCGATCTATACGCTGCTCGCCGCGCGACTGCTCCTTGGCGAACAGATCGGCTGGCGGCGATGGAGCGCCATTGCGGTCGGCTTCGTCGGCGTCCTGATCGCTCTCAAGCCCTCGACGGCCACCCTGACGGGTCCGGCGCTGATCGCGCTTATCGGCAGCGTCTGCTATTCGCTGGCGCTCGTCCTCAACCGGATGCTGGCCGGAACCAGTGGCACGGCCCTGGGGACGTTCCAGACCATCGGCGCGCTGGTGGCCGCCGGTGCGCTCGCGGTCTTCGACTGGCGGCCGCTCACCGGATCGGGCGTGTTCTGGATGATGTTCCTCGGGGTGGTGGCGATCACCGCGCACCTGATGATCATCCGGGCCATGAAGCTCGCGCCGGTCGCGGTTCTGGCGCCGTTCCAGTACACGCTGCTGCTCTGGGGCATCGTCATGGGCTGGGCGATCTTCGGCGACGTTCCGGGCTGGAACGTGCTCGCCGGCGCCGCGGTGATCGTCGCGGCGGGCCTCTTCATCTTCTACCGGGAGCAGACCCTGAAGCCCGAGGTGACGGCGGCAGAGCTGACGGCGAACTCGCCCTGAGCCCCCCGCCCGGAGCTCAGTCCGCCTTGCGATCCCACGTCGGGTGGAAACGGTCCGTCGGCGAGAGCGTGAAGATCTCGCAGCCGGTCTCGGTGACACCCACTGCGTGCTCGAACTGCGCCGAGAGCGAGCGGTCCCTGGTCACGGCAGTCCAGTCGTCGTCGAGGATCTTCGTCTCCGGCCGGCCGAGGTTGATCATCGGCTCGATGGTGAAGAACATCCCCGGCTCCAGCACCGGCCCGGACCCCCAGCGGCCATAGTGCAGCACGTTCGGCGTGGCGTGGAACACCCGGCCGATGCCGTGACCGCAGAAGTCACGGACCACCGAGCAGCGATGGCCCTCGGCAAAGCGCTGGATCGCGGCACCGATGTCACCGAAGGTATTGCCGGGCACGACCTGGGCGATCCCCTCCATCAAGGCGTCGTGGGTGATGTCGATCAGCCGCTCGGACTTGCGGGCCGGCTTGCCCGCCACATACATCCGACTCGAGTCGCCGAACCAGCCGTCGACGATGACCGTGACGTCGATGTTCAGGATGTCACCGTCCTTCAGGAACGGCGAAGGGGCGCCCTGCGTGCGCACGTTTGACGGGATCCCGTGGCAGACCACGTGGTTGATCGAGATGCAGCTGGCGTGCTGATAGCCCTTGTAGCCGACGGTGGCCGAGGTGGCGCCCGCGGCGCGGATCATCTCGTGGATCTGCGAGTCGAGCTCGCCCGTGCTCACCCCCGGCATGACGGCCGGGGCAATCCTGTCGAGGATGTCCGCCACCAGACGCCCGGCAACACGCATCCCGGCAAAATCTTCGGGATTGTGCAAGCGAATGCCGTCCTTGTTCAGGCGGCCAGTCAACATCTGATCCAAAGCGGACACTCCGAGCATGATCCACTGATGTAGATCTCCGCTCGTAGTTTTGCAAATGGCCGAGGCAATTATGCCAGCGCCGGCAGCGGCTGATCCAGCGTGATCCCCAACCTGTCAATTCGGGTGGTGTGCACCAGCACTTCCACGCCCTGCGCCCGCGCGGCCGCATAGGCGGCGGCATAGGCCGGATCGAGATCGCCGGAGACCGCGAACCGGTCGCAGTCCGTCCGCTGCACCACGTAGAGCATGACGGCGCGATGGCCCTCGGCCACCATCGCGGCGAGATCGGCGAGATGGCGCGCGCCCCGGGCGGTGACGCTGTCGGGAAACTCGGCGAGGCGTCCCGTCCGGCGCAGGTGGACGTTCTTCACCTCGACATAGGCGTCAGGGCGCCCCTCCGCCGAGAGCAGGAAGTCGACCCGGCTCTTCGTGGCATAACGCACCTCCGGGCGGATCCGCTGATAGCCGGTCAGTCCCGGGATGCGATCCTCGGCCAGCGCCTCGGCGACGATGCGGTTCGGCAGGCTGGTGTCGATGCCCGCGAGATGGCCGTCCGGCAGCTCCACGAGCCGCCACGACCAGGCCAGCGCCCGGCGGGGATCAGGGACATGCTCGAGCCAGACGGTAACGCCCGGATCCTTCAGGCCGAGCATGGCACCGGGGTTGGCGCAATGCGCGGTTACAGCGCGGCCGTCGTCGAGGATGACGTCAGCCAGAAAGCGTTTATACCGCTGCACGAGGCGGCCGCGAACGAGGGGGGTGGCAAAGCGCATGACGCTCCCTTGGCGCAAGGCTCGCCCGAGAACAAGCGCAAGGACGACCCCGATGCCCAATCCTACGGCCGCGATGCTGACGATCGGCGACGAGATCCTCTCGGGCCGGACCCGGGACGCGAACATGCCGCATCTGGCGCTGAAGCTCGGGGAGAAGGGCATCACGCTGGCGGAGGCGCGGGTGGTGCCGGACGTGGCCGAGGAGATTTCCGGCGCGGTGAACGCGCTCCGGGCGCGCTACGATCATGTCTTCACCTCGGGCGGCATCGGGCCGACGCACGACGACATCACCGCCGACTGCGTGGCCGCAGCCTTCGGGGTGGGCATCGACGTGCGCGAGGACGCCCGGGCGATCCTCGCGACGAACTACGCGAACCCGGATGTCGACCTGAACCCCGCACGGCTGCGCATGGCGCGCATCCCGGACGGCGCAACGCTGATCGACAACCCGGTCTCGAAGGCCCCGGGGTTCTCCATCGGCAACGTCCACGTCATGGCGGGCGTGCCCGCCGTCTTCGAGGCGATGGTGGCGAGCCTCCTGCCGAAGCTGACCGGCGGGGCGCCGCTCCTCAGCGAGACCGTGCAGGTCATGCGGCCCGAAGGCGTTCTGGCGGGGCCGCTCGGGGCGATCGCCACCGCGCACCCGGAGGTGTCGATCGGCTGCTACCCCTTCAGCCGGGAAGGGGTCTTCGGAGCGACCCTCGTGGCGCGCAGCACCGACGCCCCGGCCCTCGCCCGCGTGGCCGAGGCGCTTCGGGCACTGAAGGCCGCGATCGAGGCCTGAGCACACGTATTACGACGGCCCCCACCAGCCCGTTGCCGCAACCCGGAAAAGCTGTCTGAATGACCGGCGGCGCCCATGGGGAAAACCGGAGCGCCTGCCGGAACGACCGGCCAACAGGGGAGATGAAAAATGATCGCTCGGACCGGGGCCATCGGCCTTCTCGCCGCGACGCTGATCGCCAGCGCGGCCGTCGCGGCGGACAAGGTAACGGTGGCCTATTTCCTCGAATGGCCGACCGCCAACCAGGTCGCGCAGGTCGACAAGACCTATGACAAGGAGCTCGGCGTCGAGGTCGAATGGCGTGCCTTCGGCAACGGCAACGAGATGACCCAGGCGATGGTCTCGGGTGACGTGGATATCGCCTACAGCCAGGGCTTCGTGCCGTTCGTCGTCGGCGTGACCAGTGGCGCGCCGCTGAAGCTTGTGGGGATCGCGGTCACCTATGCCGAGAACGATCTCTGCATCGTGCGTGATGATGCCGGCATCACCAAGGACAACGCCAGGGAGCTCGAGGGCAAGAAGGTGGCGACTCCGACCGGCAACGTCACGCACTACAAGCTGCTTCGCACCCTGACCCACCTCGGCGTCGATCCGGCGAAGGTCGACATCGTGCAGATGAACGGCGCCGACGCCGCAGTGGCGCTCGTCCGTGGCGACGTGGTGATGGCCTGCGCCTTCGGCGGCCCGATCGACCGGATGCGGACCGTCGGCAAGCCGCTGATGACCGGCGCCGAACAGGAAGCGGTCGGCATCAACACCTTCGACATCGTCTCGGCGACCGACAGCTTCGCGGCCGAGCACCCGGACCTCCTGAGAAAGTTCCTCGCGGTGACCGACGCGGCCAACGCCGCTTACGCCAAGGATCCGAGCGCCGTCTACGAGGTGGTCTCCGGCGCCGCCGGCATGGACCTCGACGCTACCAAGGCGATGATGGCGAACTTCAGCTTCCCGTCGAACGAGGAACAGCTCTCCGCGAACTGGCTCGGGGGCGGCGTGCAAGAGGCCGCGAAGGGCGTGGCGGACGTGATGACGGCGACGGGCAATCTCGACAAGCCCCTCGACGACTACTCGAAGTTCGTCGATCCAAGCTTCCTGAAGTAAGCCGCCACCGTGGCCGGCATTCGCATCGAGGACCTCTCGATGGTCTACACGCTGCCGGGGGGCGGCAGCGTGCGGGCGCTCGAACACGTGGCGCTCGACATCCCGGAAGGCCAGATGGTCGCGATCCTCGGGCCCTCGGGGTGCGGCAAGACCACGCTCCTGAACATCGTTGCCGGGTTCCTGAAGCCCACCTCCGGGGCAGTGGTGGTGGGTGGCCGGAGGGTGACCGGCCCCGGCGCCGAGCGCGGCATGGTGTTCCAGCAGGGTGCGCTCTTCGAGTGGATGTCCGTCGCGGAGAACGTGGGCTTCGGCCCGCGCATGGCCGGACGCGCCCGGCGCGAGGCCGACGCCCTGGTCGCCGAACTTCTCCGCCGGGTGGGCCTCGGGGGGTTCGCCGACACACCGGTCTACCGGCTGTCGGGCGGGATGCAGCAACGGGTGGCGCTCGCCCGCTGTCTCGCGAACGATCCGGGCGTCATCCTGATGGACGAGCCGCTGGGCGCCCTCGACGCGCTCACCCGCGAGAGGATGCAGGGTCTCGTGCTCCGGCTCTGGAAAGAGACGGGCAAGACGATCGTGCTCATCACCCACTCCGTCGAGGAGGCGCTCTTCCTCGGCGAGCGGCTGATCGTCATGGCGCCACGGCCGGGGCGCGTCATCCGCGACATGGCCTTGCCGTTTGCCGAGATGGCGCTCCGGACCGAGGCCCGGACGGTGAAGGCTTCCGCCGACTTCGTGCAGGTGCGCGAGGAGGTGCTTTCGATGATCTGGAGCATGGAGGAAGAGATCATGGGCGGGGCGCAGGATGTCACATGAACCCGGCCGCCTCGCGATCTGGCTCGGCCTCGCCGACGGACCGCTGACACAGGCAAAGACCGTGCGTTTCGGCGACGCGAGTGCCATCCGTTCGGGACGGATCTGGTCGATCCTGATTGTCGTCGTTCTCGTCGGGCTCTGGGCGATCGCCTCGCGCCACGGCTGGATCCCCGCGTTCTACTGGCCGCCGATCGGCGCCACATGGGACCGGCTGGTCAGGCTCGCCACCGAAGGTTTCCGCAATGTGCCGCTCTGGGAGCATGTGGGCATCAGCGTGTTTCGCGTGCTCTCGGGTGTCTTCTTCGGCGCGCTCATCGGGATCCCCCTCGGCTTCGCCATGGGGCTCTCGTCGGTGGCGCGCGGGCTCTTCGACCCGGTCGTCGAGTTCATGCGGCCGATCCCGCCGCTTGCGCTCATCCCGCTCATCATCCTGTGGTTCGGCATCGGCGAGGTGGCGAAGATCGTCCTCCTGTTCCTCGCGGCACTCTTCATCATGACGCTGGCGGCCCGCGCCGGCGTCTCGGGCGTCGCGATCACCAAGGTCCACGCCGCCTACTCGCTCGGGGCATCGCGGATGCAGATTCTGCGGCACGTGATCCTGCCAAACGCTCTGCCGGAGATCTTCACCGGGCTTCGCACCTCGATGGGCGTCTGCTGGAGCACCGTGGTCGCGGCGGAACTCGTCGCCGCTGACAGGGGGCTTGGCTCGATGATCATGATCGCCAAGAACTTCCTGCAAACCGACACGGTGGTGATCGGCATCGTCCTCATCGGCCTCATCGGCTACGGCATCGAGCTGCTCATGCGCTGGACCGAACGGCGGCTGGTGCCGTGGAAGACCGGGGCATGACCGGCATGGAATGGCTGAACGAGCCCCCGGCATGGCGGGAGGAAGCGGACGCGCTCCACGTCACGACCGGCGGGCGCACGGATTTCTGGCGGCGGACGCACTACGGCTTCATCCGTGACGATGGTCACGCCCGGCTGGCCCACGCCGAGGGAGATTTCGCGGCGGAGGTGACGTTCCGGGGCGCGTACTCCGAACTCTACGATCAGGCCGGGCTGATGCTCCGCCTCGATGCCGAGACCTGGATCAAGGCCGGGATCGAGTTCGTCGGCGGACGCCGGATGTTGAGTGTGGTCGTGACACGCGAGGTGTCCGACTGGTCGACAATGCCATGCCCGAGCGACGCCGACTGGATCCGCCTGCGACTGACGCGGATCGGATCAGCCGTGCATGTCCATTGGGCGGAGGCGATCGAACCCGCATCCTGGCGGATGCTGCGCCTCGCGTTCTTTCCCCTGGGTCAGGCAGGCGTCGGGCCCATGTGCTGCTCGCCGCAGAGGGCCGGCTTCGAGGCGTCATTTCGCGGCTTCGCGATCTCGCCGCCCGAGACCCCGGAAGAGGGATGACGCACCTTGCGCCCGGTCGGGGGGATCCCGCCGGGCGCAAGGTGAAAAAGGACCGGTCCCGGACAGGGGCCGGTCGGGATCAGGCCGCGCCGCGCGCCTCGGCGCCGCTCTTGCCGGGCAGCTCGATATTGATCTCGAGCGTCGAAAGCTCCTCGCCGCGCTCAAGCTTGATGTCGACGCCCTCGTCGCCCACCCGCATGTAGCGCTGGATCACCTCGAGGATGTCGCGCTGGAGCATCGGCAGATACTCCGGGCTCGACCGGTCGGTGCGCTCATGGGAGAGCAGGATCTGCAGCCGTTCCTTGGCGGAGTCGGCCGAGGTGAGGTTTCGGGGTCGCCGGAAAAAGTTGAGCATGCTCATGCCGTCACCCCTCACGCCGTCCGCCGCAGGAGCCGCTGGAACAGGCCCTGACGTTCGGGCTGGATCTTCATTTCCAGCTGCTCGCCGATCAGACGCGACACGGCGTCCTCATAGGCCTTCCCGGCATTCGACTTGGTGTCGAATGTGACGGGCGTGCCGACGTTGGACGCCTTCAGGACCGCGGTGCTCTCGGGGATGATGCCGAGGAGCGGGATCGACAGGATCTCGAGGATGTCATCGACCTTCATCATCTCGCCACGGGCGACACGCGCCGGGTCGTAGCGGGTCAGCAGCAGGTGCGACTTGACCTCGCCCTCGCCCTTCTCGGCGCGGTTGGTCTTGGCCGACAGCAGGCCGAGCACGCGGTCGCTGTCACGAACCGACGAGACTTCCGGGTTGGTCACGACGACGGCCTCGTCGGCGTAGTACATCGCGAGATGCGCGCCGCGCTCGATGCCCGCCGGGCTGTCGCAGATGATGTAATCGAACTGTTCGCGCAGTTCGTTCAGCACCTTCTCGACACCCTCCTTGGTCAGCGCGTCCTTGTCACGCGTCTGCGAGGTGGGCAGGATCGACAGGTTTTCGAGGCGACGGTCGGTGATCAGCGCCTGCTTGATCTTCGCATCGCCCTGAATGACGTTGATGAAGTCGAACACCACCCGGCGCTCGCACCCCATGATCATGTCGAGATTGCGCAGACCCACGTCGAAATCGATGACGACGGTCTTCTTCCCGCGCATCGCGAGACCTGCGCCGATGGCGGCAGTGGAGGTCGTCTTGCCGACGCCGCCCTTACCGGAAGTGACTACGATGATCTTGGCCAAACGATGCTCCCTTATTCGATGCTGCGGGTTATTTGAGAGGCTCGACACACAGCGTGTCGTCCTTGAGGAATGCCTGGATCCGGGTCTGGCGCAGGGCCGGCCCGAGGTCGTCGCTGGTGCGGTAGAGGCCGGCGATGGCGATGAGCTCGGCCTCGAGGTTCTGGCAGAAGATCCGTGCGGTCCGGTCGCCGTTCACGCCCGCCAGCGCGCGGCCCCTCAGCGGCCCGTAGATGTGAATGTTGCCATGCGCGATGAGTTCGGCACCCGAGCTGACCGGCGCCATGACGATGAGATCACCGCGGTCGGCGAAGATGCGCTGGCCAGAGCGGACCGGCTCGGTGATCAGCAGCGTTGCGGCAGGCTCGACGGACGTCACCGCCTTGAGCTCGGCCGGAGCGGCACGCGCAGCCCCGCGCTCGAGCGAGGCCTCGCGGCCACCCTGCAGCGTGATGAGGCCGGCGCCGAAGGCGGCATTGCCCTGCTCGGGGGTCGCGCCCTGAATGCCCACGGCAAAGAGCTTGCGGGCTCGGAGCTGATGGACGAGCTTCACGAACTCGGCCTTCTCGCCAAGATCGGCGGCATGCTCCACGTCGAGGACGAGCGGCGCGTTGACGAAGAAATGCGGCGCCTGACGCATCAGCGTATCGAGCGCCTCGAAGAAGCCCGCGTCGGGCGGGCCGGCCATGCGCAGCACCACCGCCGTGAACGATCGGCCGCGAACCTGCAGCGGGGTGGTTGCGACGCTAACCTGGGTCCCTGGCTTGGGATTCACGGATTGCACGGGCTGGCCTGTATCAATGATGCGACATCTCGGTGGGATGTTTCTTGAACCCCATCATATTGTGTTTCTGGCGACCTGCAACCTCAAGATCGCAGCCTTTATAGGTGATTCTCACTGGGCTATTCAATCAAAGGTTGTCCTGGTGTGAAACTCTGCCTTGATGGCTCCGGC
This sequence comes from Amaricoccus macauensis, assembly GCF_014201905.1. GTDB lineage: Bacteria > Pseudomonadota > Alphaproteobacteria > Rhodobacterales > Rhodobacteraceae > Amaricoccus > Amaricoccus macauensis. The sequence continues at coordinate 1,531,800 of NZ_JACHFM010000001.1, forward strand.
GTCGGCTGGACGCCGGTCGGTCCCCGCGATAAGGACGCGGGCCGAAGGCCCGAAGGAGAACCCACCCATGCGCCCATCCGGCCGCGCCACCGATGCGCTTCGCCAGGTCACGATCGAGACAGGCGTCTCCCGACACGCGGAAGGATCCTGCCTGATCCGCATGGGCGACACCCACGTCCTCTGCACTGCCAGCGTCGAGGAGTCCGTCCCGCCGTTCCTGCGCAAGTCGGGACTTGGCTGGGTGACGGCCGAATACGGCATGCTGCCGCGCTCGACCACCACCCGGAGCCGGCGCGAGGCATCGGCCGGCAAGCAGTCCGGCCGGACCCAGGAAATTCAGCGACTGATCGGCCGGTCCCTGCGCGCGGCGGTCGATCGTCCGGCGCTCGGCGAACGCCAGATCACCGTTGACTGCGACGTGCTGCAGGCCGACGGCGGCACACGCTGCGCGTCGATCACCGGCGGCTGGATCGCACTCCGCCTCGCGGTGAACACACTCCTGAAGGCCGGGACGATCAAGAGTGACCCGCTGACCGCCCATGTGGCCGCGGTGAGCTGCGGCATCTACGGCGGCCAGCCGGTGCTCGATCTCGACTATGCCGAGGACAGCGTGGCGGGCACTGACGCGAATTTTGTCATGACCGAAAACGGCGGCCTGATCGAAGTGCAGGGCAGCGCCGAAGGCGCGACCTTCAGCCGCGCGGAACTCGACGCGCTGATGAACCACGCCGAGAAGGGCATCGCCGAACTGGTCGCCGCGCAGAAGGCTGCCATCGCGTGACGAGGAAGCTGTTGCCCGGCAAGCTCGTCGTCGCGACCCACAACGCCGGCAAGCTTGAGGAATTCCGCGGGCTGCTTGCCGGCTACCCGGTCGAACTGGTCTCCGGCGGCGAGCTTGGGCTTCCCGAGCCGGCCGAGACCGAGACGAGCTTTCTTGGAAACGCCCGGATCAAGGCGCACGCAGCGGCCTCCGCCAGCGGCCTTCCGGCGCTGGCCGACGACTCCGGGATCGAGATCGACGCGCTCGACGGCGCGCCGGGGGTCTACACCGCCGACTGGGCCGAGGGTCCGGGCGGTCGGGATTTCGTGCGGGCGATGACCCGGGCGCACGACGCGCTGGTGGCGAGCGGTCAGCCGGAACCCTGGACCGCTCGCTTCCGCTCGACGTTGGTGCTGGCATGGCCCGACGGTCATGAAGAGTCGTTCGAGGGACGCATCGAGGGACGTTGCGTCTGGCCGTTGCGTGGCGCCGGTGGCCACGGCTACGACCCGGTGTTCCAGCCGGACGGTTTCGAGGTCACGCTGGGCGAACTTTCCCTCGACGAGAAGAACCGTATCAGCCACCGTGCCGATGCCGTCCGCCGCTTCGCGGCAGCGTGTCTCTCGAGGAGCCGAAGCGTGCGCAGGCAGATATCCAGTGGGTCGCCCTTTGAAGCCCGGTTCGGCTATTCACGGGCCATCGCGCAAGGGGACTGGTGTTTCGTGTCCGGCTCCACGGGGTACGACCCGGAGACAGGTACGCTGCCGACCGACGCTGGCGATCAGGCCCGTGCGGCGTTCAGGACGATCGAGGCCGCGCTGACGGAAGCCGGCTTCAGCCTCACGGACGTGGTCCGCGTCCAGTATACCGTGACCGACCGCGCGCATTTTCCGGCGCTGGAGCCGGTGGTCAGCACGGCTTTCGGTGACGCACGACCCGCCGCGACCATGGTCTTCGCCGATCTTCTCAATCCCGACATGAAGGTCGAAATCGAGGTCACGGCATTCCGGGGATGAGCGTGTCCACGGCTCCGGTTGCTCCGGCAGCATCCACCGACTGGCAACACGGCGGTTTCGGCATCTATGTCCACTGGCCGTTTTGCGCGGCCAAGTGCCCGTACTGCGACTTCAACAGTCACGTCCGCAACCAGATCGATACCGCCCTCTGGACCAGCGCGCTTGTGACCGAGATCGAGCGCGCCGCGGCCGAAGTGCCCGGTCGACGCGTCGAGAGTGTCTTCTTCGGCGGCGGCACGCCGAGCCTGATGCCACCCGACACAGTCGGCGCGGTGATCTCGGCGATTGATCGCGGCTGGGGCATCGCGGAAGACGTCGAGATCACCCTTGAAGCCAATCCGACGTCAGTTGAAGCCGAACGGTTCCGCGGCTTTCGCGACGCCGGCGTGAATCGGCTGTCCATGGGCATCCAGTCACTCCATGACGTTGACCTGCGGGCGCTTGGCCGCCGCCACACCGCAGCGGAGGCGCTGAAGGCGTTTGACATCGCCCGGACGAGCTTCACCCGTGTCAGCTTCGATCTGATCTATGCCCGCCAACGTCAGACGGTGGCGGACTGGGAGAGCGAGCTTCGGATGGCCCTCGACCTCGCCGTCGATCATCTTTCGCTCTATCAGCTCACGATTGAACCCGGCACCCGATTTGGTGAGCTCGCGGCACGGGGCAATCTGCGTGATCTGCCCACCGACGGGAACGCGGCCGAGATGTATGCCATCACCCAGGATATTTGCCGGGATGCGGGCATGCCGGCCTATGAGGTCTCAAATCACGCCCGAAAAGGGGCAGAGAGCCGGCACAATCTGGTCTATTGGCGATATGGTGACTATCTCGGCATCGGACCCGGCGCCCACGGGCGCGTGACACTCGGGCCGACTCGTTGGGCGACCGAGGCGGTCCGATTGCCCGAAGCCTATCTTGACGCGATCAATACCAGCGGAACCGGCATCATCCTGCGTGAGCCGGTGGAACCGGCCGACCAGGCGGTCGAAATGCTGATGATGGGACTACGTCTCGCCGAAGGCGTCGACGCAGGCCGGTACGCCGCGCTTGCCGGCAAGCCACTCCCGGCCGATCGGCTGGGCGAACTCTGTGATCTCGGATTGCTCCGCCCCATCGACGGCCGGGTCATTGCGACTCCGGATGGCCGTCGATTGCTGAACGCGGTTCTGCGCCGGCTCCTCGCCTGACCCCGACTATTGCGACAGGAGCTGGCAGAGACCGTCAAGTTCTTCAAGCGTGCCGTAGCGGATCCGGAGCTCCCCGGACTTGGACCCCGGGCGATGGTCGATCGTCACCTTCAGCCGTAGCGCCGCAGTCAGATCTTCCTCCAGCGCACGCGTGTCCGCATCCTTTGCCGCTGCGTGTCGCTGGACCTGCGCGGACGCGCCTGGAGTAGTGGTCGACGCTGCGGCTCGGGCGAGCGCCTCCGCCTGTCGGACCGAAAGGCCCTTTTCAACAATCTGGCGCGCCAGTGGCTCCGGCGAGGGGATTGTCACCAGCGCTCGGGCATGACCCGCGGTCAGTTTGCCCTCCCGCAGCAAGTCGAGCACGGGTTCGGGCAGCGTGAGCAGCCGCAGGAGATTTGCGATGTGGCTCCGGCTCTTGCCAAGTGCTTCGCCAAGCCGCTCCTGCGTATGGCCGAACCGATCCATCAGCTGGCGGTATCCGAAGGCTTCCTCCAGTGGGTTCAGGTCTGCCCGCTGGATGTTCTCAATGATCGCGAGCTCGAGAACTTCCGTGTCATCCAGATTCCGGATCACCGCTGGCAGGTTATGGATCCCGGCGCGCTGTGCCGCGCGCCACCGACGCTCACCAGCGACGATCTCCCACGTCTCGGGTTCCACGGGGTGCGGCCGCAGGATAAGCGGCTGGATGACGCCCTTCTCGCGGATCGATGCGGTAAGTTCTTCGAGTTCGCGCTCGTCGAAATCCCGCCGCGGCTGTGCCGGGTTCGGACGGATCCGTTCGATTGGGACACTCGAGTCGGCGGGGATCCGGCGTGGTGCTTCTTCAGCAGGTGCCGGACCAACGTCCGCGAGGAGGGCAGAGAGGCCTCGGCCGAGGCCCTTGCGCGGTTCCATGAATTCGGTCTCCTCAGACGACTTCGGCGAGTGGTTTGCGGCCCATGCGGGCGAGCAATTCGCCGGCGAGTTGCTGGTAGGCAATGCTGCCTGCGCTGGTCCGATCGTAGATCAATGCCGGAACTGCATGGGAGGGCGCCTCACTCAGCCTGACATTGCGGGGAATTACCGTGTCGTAGACCAGTGTCCCGAGGTTGGCCCGGACGTCTGTCGCGACTTGTCCCGAAAGGTTGTTCCGACGGTCATACATCGTGAGGACGATGCCTTGGATCCGAAGCCTCGGGTTCGACGACTGCCGGACGCTTTGAACCGTGCGCATCAACTGGGAAAGACCTTCCAAGGCGAAGAACTCGCACTGGAGTGGCACGAGGACGGAATCCGCAGCAACCAGCGCATTGATTGTCAATAGGTTGAGCGACGGCGGGCAATCGATCAGGATATAGTCCTGTCCCAGTACCGTATCGCTGTCGGTCGACAAAGCTCTCTGCATCTTGTGGAGCCTGGCCGGGTCCGTCACCATATCTACGTCAGCTGAGCTCAGATCTGGCGTTGCCGGGATGATCGTGAGCCCGGGTATCATTGTGGGATAGACCTGAATTGCAAGGTCTTCACTGAAGAGCAGGTCGTAGGACGTGAAGTCCCGCAGCGCCGCGGGGATACCAAACCCGGTGGAAGCGTTACCTTGCGCGTCGAGGTCGATGACAAGCACCCGGTGGCCAAGGGCGGCCAGTGCCGTTCCGAGGTTGATTGCCGTCGTGGTCTTGCCGACGCCACCCTTCTGATTTGCAATTGCGAGGATATGGGGCTCGCGCAACTCAGACACGGTCAAGATCTCCGATTTCGACGATTGCTGCATTCGGATCCGTCAGACTCCGATGCAGACGGGGATTGAAGCGCCAACTCTCCTGTGCTTCCTCGACCTCCTTATGCACCGTCCGGCCCTTGTGAAACAAGCCGATACCGTCAGGCTTCCGGTGCTTTTCGGTCATTTCCAGCAAGTTCGTGAGCGAGGTGAGGGCGCGTGCGGATATGACATCTGCGGATTGTGGAGGCAGTGCCTCGATCCGCTCTGTCACGACGTGGGCAGGCAAATCTGCTTCGCGGATAACTGACTGGAGGAACGCGCATTTCCTCGCATCGGACTCGATCAGACGGAACTCTGTGCCCGGGTGGTCTGTGGCGAACGCCGCGATGACGAGGCCCGGGAAGCCTGCGCCGGAACCAAGGTCGAGCCAGAGCCCCTTGGTCAGTGGTTGGATCGACCAGAGTTGTGCTGAATCGGCGATATGGCGGTGCCAAACCTGTTCGAGGGTGTCCTTTGACACGAGGTTTATTTTTGGGGACCATTTTTTGAGGAGTGCCACGTGAATGTCGAGGCGCGCCATTGTTTCACGTGAAACATTGAACGTCCGTTCAACGTCTTCCCGGCGGAGCGACGTCATTGTCTGCCCGATCGGATGTGTAGCAGGATCTGATTGAGGGCCACGGGTGTCATTCCTTCAATCCGGCCCGCTTGCGCAAGGGTTGCCGGCCGCGATCGCTCCAATTTCGCCCGGAGCTCATTCGAGAGTCCACCGAGCGCATCATACCCCATGGTCTCTGGAATGCGCACCGCCTCATCTCGCCGAAGTCTCTCTGCGTCCATAGCCTGTCGAGCAAGATATGGCGCGTATCTGGCTTCAATTGCCAGCTGGCGCAAGATCGGCGGGGCAACTTTTGAAAGTTCTCCTAACCCGAAAACCGCGTCGGGATCGACGTTCGCATGACCCAGGATATCGAACAGGGAACGCCTTACCCCGTCCAAATTCAGTCCGAATCCTAACCGGGATGCTTCTGTTGGCGTCATGGTGTGGGATACTGCCGAGGCGCGCGCCCGATCGAGAAGTATCGCCTTTGCCTCGTACGCGGTCCGACGCGATACACCAACGCATCCCAACTCGACCCCCTTCGGGGTCAATCTCTGATCCGCATTGTCTGCCCGCAGATGCAGGCGAAACTCCGCGCGAGAGGTGAACATTCGGTATGGTTCCGACACCCCTCGCGTGATGAGATCATCAATCATGACCCCGAGGTAGGATTCGTCCCTGGTAAAGACCGCACTATCCAGGTCGAGCGCCCTCCCAGCCGCGTTCAACCCCGCAACCAGACCCTGCCCGGCGGCCTCCTCGTAGCCTGTTGTCCCGTTGATCTGGCCAGCCAAAAAGAGGCCCGTCCAATCTCGGGTTTCCAATGTCGGTCGCAGGTCGCGTGGATCCACGTAGTCGTACTCGATCGCATAGCCCGGGCGGAGGATGCGGCAACGCTCCAACCCTTCGATGCTCTGGACGAGCTCGACCTGAACATCCTCGGGCATCGATGTAGAGATCCCGTTCGGATAGATCGTCGGATCGTCCAGCCCTTCCGGTTCCAGGAATATCTGATGCGACGCCTTTTCGGCAAACCGAACGATCTTGTCCTCGATTGAGGGGCAGTATCTCGGTCCAACTCCATTGATTTGCCCGCCAAAGAGTGCCGATTTCGTGAGATTTCGATCAATCAGGGCGTGGGTTCTGGCATTCGTCGCGGTGATTCCACACGAGACCTGCCGACAAGACATCTCCTCGGTCAAGAACGACAGGAAAACCGGGGCCGCATCAGCCTCTTGTTGTCCAACGCGGGTCCAGTCAATGGTTCTGCCATCGAGACGAGGAGGGGTCCCTGTCTTGAGGCGCCCGAGAGTGACTCCAAGTTCGTCCATACGCTCGGCCAGCCGGACCGACGCCGGATCACCCTGTCGGCCTGCCGGGATCGTTCGTTGACCGATATGTATGACCCCACGCAAGAATGTCCCGGTGGTCAGGACAACGGCACCGGCGGTGATCTGGCTTCCGTCCGCAAGGGTGCATCCCGTGACGATGCGGTTCTTTACCAGCAGATCGACGGCTTCTCCTTCGATCACGCTCATACGCGGTTCGGTTTTGATAATGTTCTGTATCGCCGCTCGGTAAAGCGCGCGGTCTGATTGAGTTCTCGGCCCCTGGACCGCTGGCCCCTTGCTTCGATTGAGCAGGCGATACTGGATTGCGGAGGCGTCGGCAGCGCGACCCATGGCGCCGTCGAGCGCATCAATTTCCCGAACGATGTGCCCCTTGCCCAATCCACCGATCGCCGGATTGCAGGACATTTCTCCAAGTCGGTCAAAGCGATGCGTTATGAGGACAGTGTCCGCTCCGCGTCGGGCGGCCGCAAGGGCCGCTTCCGTTCCGGCGTGGCCGCCGCCGATCACGATCACGTCGAAATTTCGATGTTTCACGTGAAACATCTCCTTACTTGCCGAGACAGAAACTCGAAAAAATCACGTCCAGTACCGCCTCTACATCCACGCGCCCGACCAGAAAATCAAGCGATGCAAGCGCCAGACGCAGCTCCTCCGCCGCCAATTCTACGTCGCCGAGCCGCAAACAACCCCTCCCACGCTCCAAGGCTGCGAGAGCACGTTCAGTCGCCTGTCTCTGCCTCGCATGCGAAATAGCACCGCCGCCCGTCACTCGTAACGAGAGCACATCCGAAATTCGACCAAGCAGATCATCGACCCCCTTGCCGGTCGCTCCGGAGACCCCCGGCTCATCATGAAGATCGGCCTTCCCGCGAACGACGATATCGTCCGCCTCGCAAGCCACTCCCAGAACAGCCAGATCTGAATCATCCTCAACCAGAAAGACGCGAAGGTCCGCCGCGCGGGCTCGAAGCCGCGCCCGCTCGACGCCGGCCGCCTCGATGCCCTCGGCATCGCGCAAACCCGCCATATCGAGCACCGTCACCGGAAGCCCGCGCAGATCAAGACGAACCTCGAGAATATCTCGCGTGGTCCCGGCCTGGTCTGACACCAGCGCGACGTCACGCCGGGCCAGCCGGTTCAACAGGGTCGATTTCCCCGCATTCGGCAAACCGACCAACGCCACGTCGAAGCCCTCGCGAAGCCGCTCACTCGCGACTGCACCATCCAGCTCGCGGCGCATCTCATCCAATGGACCAACGAGATCCCGCATGGCAACTTCGACGAGATCGTCCGGAAGTTCTTCATCGGAGAAATCAATTGTTGCTTCAACCAGCGCCAACGTCCGAAGCACGGCACCGCGCCACTCGCCGACCAGCGCAGACAATCCGCCATCCAACAACCCGACGGCTTGCCGACGTTGCGCGGAGGTCTCCGCAGCCAGCAGGTCGCCCAGTCCTTCGACCTGTGCCAGGTCGAGCCGATTGTTCATGAGGGCGCGACGTGAGAATTCCCCGGGTGCGGCGAGACGCAGGCCCTCAAAACCGGCGAGCGTCGCAAGCAGCGCCCGAATGACAGCGCCGCTTCCGTGGGTCTGAAGTTCGACGCAATCTTCGCCGGTGAAACTGCCCGGTCCGGGGAACCCCAGAACGATTGCCTGGTCGAGCCGGTCTCCCGATTGAGGATCGCGCAGCCAGCGCAGCGATGCCCGACGCGGAGCGACAATCGCTCCCGTCAGACGCTCGGCCACTTCGAAAGCCATAGGCCCGGAGATGCGGACCATCGCCACCGCAGACTTCCCAGGTACTGTTGCCGGCGCAAAAATAGTATCCGACATGAATACCTGGAGTATACGTTGCGTTCTAGCTGTTCATGGAGTCGAAGAACTCGGAATTCGACTTGGTTTGCTTCAGCTTGCCAAGAAGGAATTCGATCGCATCGGTTGTGCCCATCGGGTTCAGGATGCGCCTCAGAACGAACATCTTGGTGAGATCGGACTTCTCAACCAACAGTTCTTCCTTACGAGTACCCGACTTCAGGATATCGATCGCCGGGAACACGCGCTTGTCGGCGATCTTGCGGTCAAGGATGATCTCGGAGTTACCGGTACCCTTGAACTCTTCGAAGATCACCTCGTCCATGCGGCTGCCCGTATCAATGAGCGCCGTGGCGATGATGGTGAGTGATCCGCCCTCTTCGATGTTCCGCGCCGCACCGAAGAACCGTTTCGGCCGTTGCAGGGCGTTGGCGTCGACACCACCGGTCAGAACCTTGCCCGAACTCGGCACGACCGTATTGTACGCGCGCCCGAGGCGAGTGATGGAGTCGAGCAGGATCACCACGTCCCGCTTGTGCTCGATCAGCCGCTTGGCCTTCTCGATGACCATTTCCGCAACAGCCACGTGCCGGGTCGCCGGCTCGTCAAAGGTCGAGGAAATGACCTCGCCCTTCACCGACCGCTGCATGTCGGTCACCTCTTCCGGCCGCTCGTCCACGAGCAGAACGATGAGGTAGCACTCAGGGTGGTTCTTCTCGATTGATGCGGCGATGTTCTGGAGGATCACCGTCTTGCCGGACCGCGGCGGCGCGACGATCAGCCCGCGCTGGCCCTTGCCGATCGGCGACACGAGGTCGATCACCCGTGTCGTCTTGTCCTTGATGGTCGGGTCTTCGATCTCGAGCTTCAGGCGCTCATCAGGGTAGAGCGGCGTCAGGTTGTCGAAGTGGACCTTGTGCCGGGCCTTCTCGGGGTCCTCGAAATTGATCTTCGAGACCTTCACCAGCCCGAAGTAGCGCTCGCCCTCTTTCGGGGCGCGGATCACTCCCTCGACGGTATCGCCGGTACGGAGCGCGAACTTCCGGATCTGGTTCGGGCTGACGTAAATGTCATCAGGCCCGGCGAGGTAGTTCGCCTCCGGCGAGCGCAGGAAGCCGAAGCCATCCTGGAGCACCTCGAGCACGCCGTCCCCGGAGATCTCGACGCCCTCTTCCGCCATGTCCTTGAGGATGGCGAACATCATGTCGCCTTTTCGCATCGAGGACGCGTTGTCGATCTCGAGTTCCTCGGCGAGCCGCAGCAGGTCAGCCGGGCTCTTCGCCTTCAGGTCAGCGAGCGAGAGCTGTTCAAAATCAGTCGATAAATCCATCAGGATACTCAATCCGCCTCAGAGTGGGGATATTTGGGGAGGGGAAGCTGCCGGATGCTGCTGGAAGATCCGCTGGTGTTGATCCCCTTGTCACAAGTGGGGAGCATTGTCAAATGGCGCAAGGCCTCAGAATGGCCTGACTATGACCATGATCAGAATAACCGCAAGCGCAAGCGCGGGGATCTCGTTCAACATCCGCCAGCGGCGCGACGAAACCCGGTTTTCTCCCTTGATGAAGTCCTTGCGACGTCTGCCCAGCCAGTGATGAAACCATGTGAGAATGCTGACCATGGTCAGCTTGACGTAGATCCAGCCGTCGCTCGTCCAGCTTACCAGCCCGGGGGTCAGCGCCAGCGCTATGCCGAATATCCAGGTCGCCGTCATCGCCGGATTCATGATTCCCCGGAACAGCCGGCGCTCCATGGTCTCGAACACCCGGCCGATCTCGGTTCCGCTGCCTCCGCTCTCGGCGTGGTAGACAAAGAGCCGTGGCAGATAGAGCAGGCCCGCCATCCAGCTTACCACCGCGAAAACATGGAGAACTTTGGTCCATGGATAGAGGCTTGTCAGGAAATCCCACACGGGTCGGCGACTTTCGGGCTGATGTCGTTCCCCAATCGCCTAACACTCCCCCGACGGTCGGGAAAGCCCAGCCTCCCTTTCTTATCTTGATTAAGATTCTTGGATCTTTGGAAGGAGAAGGCAGGAGTGGGATTATCGGGGATTATCGTTGGTCCACGATTTCCCACAGGGTTTTCCACAGATACGGCGTTTTTCCACAAGCGCCTACGATTCAATCTATGGTTGAAAACCGGGAATCTTTATTAGTTAATTTCAATAACTTGCAATATGACGTTGGGGCGATCCACAGGTTCCGGTTCGCGCAAACAGACCGATTTTCGTGCCAGTGTTTCAAGTTATCCCGTGTACCGGGCGGTTCAGTGATCCCGCGGGATCCCCTGTGGGCGGGATCCCTCCGAACAGGATCCCGCGGGTACGATCCTCGATATCCCAAGGGCCCACCCGCGGCGATACAGGAGTTATCCACGGATCCATCCAGAGGAATTTTTGCCTGCGATCGTGACGCTGACGGATCCACCGGGCTTGCGCCGGTTCCATCGTCGCGGCAAAAGTCGGCGGAGATGTCCCTCGGTACCGTTCCCTCTGCTCCGCCCGGCTCCCTGATTCTCGCCTCACGCTCGGAAGCTCGGGCGCGGATGTTGCGAGAGGCGGGCGTGACCGCCGAGGCCGTGTCCGCTGCCATCGACGAAGCGGCGGTGAAGGCGGGGATGCTCGCGGAGAGTGCGCCACCCCGGGACGTCGCGGACATGCTCGCCGAACTGAAGGCCCGGCGTGTGGCCGGGCGCCACCCTGATCGCCTGGTGCTCGGTGCCGATCAGGTGCTGGTGCTCGACGGTGTGATCTTCGACAAGCCGGCCGATCGTACCGCCGCGCGGGCACAGCTCGCCGCGTTGCGCGGCAAGAAGCACGAACTCCTCTCCGCTGCGGTGATCTTCGAAGCCGGAGCGCCGGTCTGGCGCCACGTGGGCCGCGCCGTCCTGACCATGCGGTCATTCAGCGACACCTTCCTTGAGGAATACCTGGACGCAGAGGGTGCCCTCGCGTTCGACTCCGTCGGCGGATACCGCATCGAAGCCCGCGGCGCGCAGCTCTTCTCCCACGTTGCCGGCGATCTCTTCACCATCATGGGCCTGCCTCTGCTCGAGGTACTCGGCTTTCTCAGAACCCGGGGAATCTGCACAGAATGACAGATGAGCCACGCCTGGCCGCCGTTACCGGCTGGCCGATCGCCCATTCGCGCTCGCCGCTCGTGCACGGGCACTGGCTGCGACGCTACGGCATCAGGGGTCACTACATCCCGGTTGCCCTGGCACCAGAGGCCTTCGCCGAAGGCTTCTCCGCCATGCCAAAGCTCGGATTTCGCGGAACGAACGTGACGATCCCCCACAAGGAAATGGCGCTCGCCCTCGCAACCGACGTTTCAGACGAAGCGCGCGCGATCGGTGCGGCCAACACCATCACATTCCGCGAGGACGGCTCGATCCACGCCGACAACACTGACGGATACGGCTTTCTTGCAAACCTGCGCGATGCCGCACCGGCCTGGGACGCCGCCGCCGGTCCTGCGCTCGTGCTCGGGGCAGGGGGCGCGTCGCGGGCCATCGTCCATGCCCTGCGCGGTGCCGGCGCCCCGGAAGTCTGGATTGCCAACCGCACCGCTGCCCGGGCCGAGGCGGTCGCCGATCACTTTGGCGAGGGGATCCGCGTCCTCGACTGGGAGCGGGCCGAGGCGGTCGCCGGAGACGCCGCGACCATCGTCAACACCACCTCGCTTGGCATGAAACCCGGTGAGCCGATGCCGGTCGCACTCGACCGGCTGTCCTCGGGCGTACTCGTCACCGACGTGGTCTATGGTGCCGAGCCAACCGCTTTCGTCGCCGCCGCTCGCGCCCGCGGGCTGATGGCCGTCGATGGCCTTGGCATGCTGCTGCATCAGGCGGTCCCGGGGTTCGAGCGGTGGTTCGGCGTCCGGCCAGAGGTCGATGCCGAGCTGCGCGCGGCCGTTTTGGCATGAACCGCCCCTGGCGTCTCGGCCTGACAGGCTCGATCGGCATGGGGAAATCCACCACGGCCGGCCTCTTTCGCGAAGAGGGAGTGCCGGTCTGGGATGCCGACGCCTCGGTCCATGAACTCTACGCCAAAGGCGGCGGCGCCGTTGCCGCAATCGCCGGGCTCGCTCCGGACGCGGTCATCGACGGTGAAGTCCGGCGGGAGCGCCTGCGGGACGCGATCGCCGCAGACCCTGCGCTGCTCGACCGGATCGAGGCGGCGGTGCATCCGCTGGTCGCCGCCGACCGCCTGGGGTTTCTGGCGGGCCATCAGGATGAGCCGGTCGTCGTCCTCGATATCCCGCTGCTGTTCGAAGGCGGCAGCGCAGACGTGGTCGACGAAATCCTCGTCGTCAGCGCCCCGGCGGAGGTCCAGCGGGCGCGCGTCCTTGCAAGGCCCGGAATGGACATCGCAAGCTTCGAGCGCATCCTCGCCCGCCAGCTTCCCGATGCGGAGAAGCGGGCGCGCGCGACTTACGTGATCGACACGAGCCGTGGCGTCGAAGCCGCCCGGGCCGATGTGGCCGCACTGCTCGACCGGATCAGGAAGGAACACCGCCATGCGTGAGGTCGTCCTCGACACCGAGACCACCGGCCTCGATCCGTTCTCCGGCGACCGGCTCGTCGAGCTTGGCGCGGTCGAGCTCCTGAACCACATGCCGACTGGCCGGACCTATCACGCCTATCTCAACCCGCAACGCGACGTGCCGGCCGAGGCGGTGGCGGTGCACGGGCTGACGGCGGAGTTTCTCAGCGACAAGCCGCTTTTCGGCGCGGTGGCGGCAGAGTTCGTGGCGTTTCTCGGCGATGCGCGGCTGGTGATCCACAATGCCGCCTTCGACATGAAGTTCCTGAATGCCGAGCTCGGATGGGCCGGATTCGCGACCATGCCGTTTTCGCGCGCCATCGACACGCTCGACCTCGCACGGCGGCGGTTTCCCGGCGCGAACAACACGCTGGACGCGCTTTGCCGCCGGTTCGGCGTCGACAACTCCAGCCGCGAGAAACACGGCGCGCTGCTCGACTCCGAACTGCTGGCCGAGGTCTATCTCGAGCTCAAGGGCGGGCGGCAACCTGACTTCGCGCTGAGTGTCGTCGCGAGCCGCAGCGGGACGACCGCGGCGGTCTGGGTCCCGCCGGCGCGGCCACGCCCGCTCGCACCGCGCGTGACCCCGGCCGAGGCCGAGGCCCACGCGGCTTTCCTTGCCGAACTGGGGTCCGCGGCCCTCTGGAATACGCCCTGAAGCGTCAGGCCTGCGCCGGAGCGGAGTCCGGTGCCGCTTCTGCCTGCCGGCGTGCCACCTCCGCACGATAGAGCGCGAGGAAATCCACCTGATCGAGGTTCATCGGCGGGTAGCCACCGTCGCGCGTCACGTCGCTGACGATCCGGCGAACGAAGGGAAACATCAGCCGCGGGCATTCGATCATCAGGAGCGGATGGATCTGCTCCTGCGGCACGTTCTGCACCTGAAAGATGCCGCCGTAATCAAGCTCGAGGATGAAGATCGGCGTCTGGGCGATCTCGGACTCGACCTTGACCTTCAACGTCACTTCATAGTGCTCGGCGGCCCTCTGCTGGGCGTCGATGCCAAACTGGATCTTGATGTCCGGCTTGCCCTCTGACGAGACAAAACCTTTCTGGGCCGCGATATTCTCGAACGAGAGATCGCGGACATACTGCGTCAGGTTCTGCATTCGCGGGGTGGCGGGGGCGGCGGCTTCACCGGTTGCTTCGTCGGCCATGATGTCAGGATCCCTCTCCGGTCGGGCGGCGGTCTAGCATGCCGTCCGAGTCCCCACAACGCTACGCTGGTGTTGTTCAGCGGGGCCGGGTCCAGCCCGAGGGCGGTTGTTGCCGGTTGACCAGACCCTCGTCGTCGAGAATCTCGTATTCCGCCTCAATCGGCTCGGCCCAGGCCTGCTGCGGACGTCGCCGCATCGCTCCGGTGGCGCGAACCGTCACCTTCGATGCACCCCAACGGATCAGAAGCGACCGGATCGGCGGCACCAGAAGCAGGAGCGCGACCGCGTCGCTGAAAAATCCGGGAATGATGAGCAGAATGCCGGCGATGACCTTGAGCGCGGAGTGCGCCAGACGGTCGCCATCGCCCCGGCCGTTCTCCAGATCACGGCTCAGCTGATCGAGGGTGTTCAGGCCCTGCTGACGGATGATCGCCACACCGACGATCCCCGCCAGGAATACGAGCGAGATGGTCGGAAGGACGCCGATAAGCCCGCCCACCTGGATGAAAAGGACAATCTCCACGATCGGCAACAGGAGAAAAATCAGAAAGGGCCACATCTTCCGCGATTCCGTCTTGCAGCTTTCCGGGGCCGAACATGGACTCCGGCCCACCCAATCCTTACATAGGTCTGGTACCGGTCGGACGCCATCTCCGGGGTCGGAAAAGTGGAAGGTTGATCGATGGGCTCGCAGATGATTCAGATTATAATTCTCGCTGCTATTGCACTGTTCCTCATCCTGCGGCTTCGCAACGTGCTGGGAACCCGCGAAGGCTTCGAGAAGCCCCAGGAAACCAGCACGCCTGTGCCGCAGCGGCGCAGTCCCCGTCCGTTCGATGTGATCGATGGCGGGACCGTCGACCCGGACATTGCCGACGTTATCGATCCGACAAGTCCCAGCGGCCAGGCGCTCATCGAGATGAAGCGGGTGGACCGCACGTTCTCGGTGTCGGACTTCTCCCATGGCGCGCGCTCGGCCTACGAAATGATCGTGATGGCCTATGAAAACGGCGACCTCGAGACGCTGCGGCGGTTCCTCTCGCCGGAGGTCTTCGGGCCGTTCGAGGCCGCGATCGCCCAGCGAAACGCCAAGGGTTACACCGTCGAGGCGACTTTCGCCGGCGTCCGAGAGGTGAAGCTCGTTGATGCGCACTACGATGCGATCAGTCACGAGGGCGACATAACGATGCGTTTCACGGGCGAGCTGACCTCGGTGGTCCGCGACCCGGAAGGTCGTATCGTCGAGGGTGCTCCGGGCGAGCTGAAGCAGCAGCGCGACGTCTGGACCTTCTCGCGCGACATGACGTCCGAGAATCCGAACTGGCAGCTGACCGGAACCGGCGGCTGACCGGCCGCGGTCCGTCCTCTTGTCATGGCTCGGCGCAGACGGCTGTCCAGTGAGGAGCGTGCGCTGTGGGATCGCGTCGCCGCTTCGGCGATTCCCCTGCATCCCGACCGTGCGCCATCAGAGCCGCTGAGCGAGGCGGTCGCCGGCGGCTTGCCCGGGCTTCCTGCCGGACTGCAACCGCCCGAGGCCCCGCGCGCCCTGCCGGCGCCGGTGCGCCGGCCCGCGCCCGAACCATCGCTGCGGTTCGATCTCGTGTCCGATCCGCGTCACTCGCTTGGCACCGGGGCCCCGCGGATGGACCGGCGCCGGTTCGACAAGATGCGCCGCGGCCGGCTTGAGCCCGAAGACCGCCTCGACCTGCACGGGATGACGCTGGAGCGGGCACATCCGGCCCTCACGCGGTTCGTGCTCGGTGCGTACGCGCGTGAGTTGCGGCTCGTGCTGGTGATCACCGGCAAGGGGCGGAGTGACGAGTCGGCGATCGCTCCGCACCGCCACGGCATCCTCCGCCACAGCGTCCCGCATTGGCTGGCCATGCCACCGCTCGTTGGTTCTGTGCTCGATGTGGTGCCTGCGCATCAGCGACATGGCGGCGGCGGCGCATATTACGTATACCTGCGTCGACGTCGATGAGTACGTAAGGAGAACTGGCGCCTGGCCGCGACCGAATATAGGAACTGGTGTCTCAGGGCTGGGGGGGCCTGACGGACGGCAATGCTGGGATTCAGGCCAAAACTCACGCTGACGCAGCGGCTTCTGGCGCTGGTCGCCATGGCGGCCGTTCCGGCGCTCGCCGGCCTCGTATACCTCATCATCGCCATCCATCAGGAGCGCAAGCACGAAGTCCGCGACCTGGCGTTCCGCTCCAGCCAGATCACCAGTCTGGAAGTCGAGAGGATCGTCTCCGGCACGAACGGCATCCTGCA
The DNA here is from genome assembly GCF_014201905.1 of Amaricoccus macauensis. Lineage (GTDB taxonomy): Bacteria > Pseudomonadota > Alphaproteobacteria > Rhodobacterales > Rhodobacteraceae > Amaricoccus > Amaricoccus macauensis. Next base: position 1,548,205 of record NZ_JACHFM010000001.1, read on the forward strand.
GGCGCTGGCGCTCGCGTCCGACGTGGTCGGCGGTGACGTCACGGCCTGTTCCGACTACCTCGACAGTCTGACCAGTCGACTCCCCCAGTTCCGTGGCTTCGATGTGGTCGCGCTCGACGGATCCATGGTCTGCGGCAGCTCCGACCTGCCGATCCGGCAGGAGGATGTGCTCAGTTCCTCCTGGTTCCAGGACGCGAAGGCCAGCGGGGCATTCTCGGTCGGGGTCTACGGCGGGGCCCAGCCGGGCGAAGTCGGGTATCTCCCGCTCGCCCTTCCGGTTCTGCGCGCGGGGCACCCGACCCTGATCCTGCTGGCCGGCATCGACCTCGACTGGCTCGCCGCGCGGCTGGGGGATCGGATTTCAACCGAGGGTGGCGCCGTGGTGATCGCCGACCGCAACGGGACCATCCTCGCGCGCCAGCCCGAGCACGACCGCTACGTCGGCGAACGCATGCGAGATCCATTCCCATCGCTCATCCGCCTCGGAACCCCCGGGGTCATCGAGTCCCGAAGCGGCGATGGTGTCGGGCGCATCGTCGGCTACCAACCGCCCGCGGCCAACGGCATCGGCCTCTATGTCGGCACCGGCATCTCCACGAAAAACGCCTTCGACCCGATCTTCGCCTCCACGTGGCGCAGCATCGCAATAGCGGCGATCGGCGTCCTTGCCGCCGCCGTCATCGTCTGGTGGCTTGGCAACCGCCTCCTGAGGGCGCCCTTGCTCCGCATCCTCACCACCGTCGAAAGCTGGCGCGCGGGCGACGAGACCGCGCGCACCGGCATCGCCCGCGACGGCAGCGAAATCTCGTTCCTCGCCGCGGCGACGGACGAATACATGGACGCGGTTCTTGCCGACCGCGCGGCGCGGAGACTGGCCGAAGACCACCGGACGCTGTTGCTCCGCGAGATGAGCCACCGCATCAAGAACGTCCTCGCGACGGTCCAGGCGATCGCCAACCAGACCTTCCGCGACGGCGCCGGACCCGACAGCCTCCGCGCATTCGGCCAGCGCCTGAGCGCCATGGCCGCAACCCATGACCTGCTGATCTCATCGCACTGGCAGAGCACCGACCTGCGCGCCGCGGTCGAGGCGGCCATCGGGCCCTTCGCCGGCGAAACCGAGGAATCCCGCTTCCGCCTCAATGGCCCGAGAGTGGAAATCACCGCGAAGGGCGCGTTCTCCCTCTCCATGGCGCTGCACGAGCTCTGTACCAACGCCGCCAAATACGGCGCACTCTCAGCACCCGGCGGTTACGTCACGATCGACTGGACACTGCGCGAGTCCACCGACGGCCGACGCTTCCGGTTGAGCTGGAAGGAGCACGGCGGCCCGCCGAGCTCCGAGCCGACGCGCATCGGCTTCGGCACACGTCTCGTCCGCGCGGTGTTCACCTCGGAGTTCGACGCCCACACCGCGCTTGAGTTCCCCCAGTCCGGCGTCAGCTTCGACCTCGATGCCGACGCCGACCAGATCCTCGCGAAAACCCGCTAGCGGCACCCAACCGGGCGAACCCGCCCGATCCGCGTCGCCCTCAGGCCTCCGGAGTCGTCTTGCGGCGGCGCGGTGCGCGCGGCTTCGCCGGCGCGGTCCCGTCCGCCGCTGCGGCATCGACCGCCTTGGGCTTGCGTGCGCGGGTGGCTTTCGGTTTCGGCAGGCTGTCCGCGGGGATCTCCGTCGCCATGACCTCGGTCGCCGGATTGACCGGGAGCGGATTGTCCTCAAGCGAACTCTGAGGAATCGGCTCGATCACCGGTTCCGCGACGTCTTGCTGGGCCTGATGCCAGTGCGCGACATCACGTCCTTCCGGCCGGCCTTCGGCCTCCCACAATTCATAGGCTTTCCGCGCGATATCCGCGTCAGTCTGTGTCTTCCCATTCATCGTCGCCTCACCAGAAAATGCCGGGACCCGCCGCAGGTTTGCGCAAATCCCGGGTCGAGCCAAGAGGCGCTTCTCACACGCGGGGCGCGTCCTCCAGTGTCACCTGAGGACGAAGAACGTCCCCTCTCTCGATCGCCACCCGATCACCCACTTCGGAGATGATCAGGAAGTTGCCGCTCGCGCTCAGCGCTGCCGTCTGGTCGGTCGGATCCGACCGAACCGGTTGCCAGAGCACCGAGAGAATGCGCGCGCCCTCCCGGCTCAGTTCGTCGAGGCGGGCACGCAGAACCTCATTGTCGTCGGGACATGACTCGACGGTGTGATGCATTTTGGGCCTCCGATCCGTTTCAGCCATCTGATGGCCTTCAAGATAGACCGAACGCCCACGCCGGCCACGAGTTGCGTCCGCGACCATGTCGCAACCTTTTCCCGCCCCGGCGGTTCGGAAGGTGAGACCGCATGGAGGATCCGGGATGCCAGCAAAATCCGCCGCTCAGCAGAAGGCCGCAGGCGCGGCCCTGTCGGCCAAGCGCGGTGACACACCGAAGAGTGAACTCAAGGGTGCCGCGCGCGAGATGGAAGAATCGATGACCGAGAAGGAACTGGAGGACTTCGCCAGCACGAAACGCAAGGGCAAACCCGAACACGTCAAGGACGGCTCGTCCTGAGGCCCTAGCCCCACATCGCCCGCATCCGCGAGGCAAGATCTACCGTCGCGCCCGTGGCCAGGGCCGGCGCGGCGGTCGCTGTGGCGACCGGGATGCGCGCCACCTCGAAATGCCCGAGCAACCGGTCGGGGATGAACCGTGTCCGCGAGGCATAGACGTGCCGGTCGCCCCGTTTCGACTGTCCGTGCACATAGAACCGCTGCGGCACGATGACCGTCAGCTCGTCGCGGGCCCGGGTCATCGCCACGTAGAACAGCCGGCGCTCCTCGTTGATCTCGGCGCTGGTGCCGGTCGCGAGATCGGACGGAATGCACCCGTCGACACCGTTCAGCACATGCACCCGCCGCCACTCCTGCCCCTTGGCGGAATGGATCGTCGACAGGATCAGATAGTCCTCGTCCCGGTGCGGCGGCCCGGACTCATCACTCGTCGCCGACGGCGGATCGAGGGTGATCTCCGTCAGGAACCGCGTCCGGTCCCCGAATCCCGCCGCGATCGCCTCGAGCTGCAACAGATCGGCGCGCCGGGGCGCCGCGTCATCATGCCGCCGTTCGAGATGCGGCTCGTACCATTGCCGCACCGCCTCGAGCTCACCCGGCCAGCCGAGCTTGCCGGGGCGCACCTGCCGGAAGAGCGCGACGAACTCCTGCCACTGCGCATTCGCCCGGGCCGGGACGCGCACCGCCGATAGCGCCTCGTCCGGGTCCGCCGCGTCGGCAAGCGTATCGAGCACCGTGGTCGCCGTCGCCGCGCCGATTCCCGGGATCAGCTGCAACACGCGAAAGCCCGAGACCCGGTCACGCGGGTTCTGCACCAGCCGCAGGGTCGCGAGCACGTCCTTCACATGCGCCGCGTCGAGAAACTTCAGGCCGCCGAACTTCACGAACGGTATATTGCGCCGGACAAGCTCCACCTCCAGCGGCCCGGAATGGTGCGCCGTGCGGAACAGCACCGCCTGTTCCCTGAGCGCGAGCCCCTCTTCCCGCGCCGCCAGCACGTCACGGCAGATGAGATCGACCTGACAGGCCTCGTCCCAGACCGTGGCGAGCCGCGGCCGCGGCCCCGCCGGCCGGTCACTCCGCAGCTCCTTGCGAAAGCCCTCCGTCGCCTCGCCGATAACCGCGTTCGCCGCCGCGAGGATTTCCGGCGTCGAGCGGTAGTTCTGCTCCAGCGTCACCACCGTCGCGCGCGGGCTGAAGGCATCGGGGAAATCGAGAATGTTGCGCACTTCCGCCGCGCGGAAGGCGTAGATCGACTGCGCGTCATCGCCCACCACCGTCAGCCCGTCGCCGTTCGGCCGAAGCGCCAGCAGGATGCCGGACTGCAACCGGTTGGTGTCCTGATACTCGTCTACCAGCACGTGATCAAAGCGCCCGCCGATCTCCGCCGCCAGCCCCGCTTCCTGCATCAGCCCGTGCCAATAGAGCAGCAGGTCGTCGTAATCGAGCACGGCACTCGCCTGCTTTGCCTCCACATAGGTCGCGAACAGCGACTTCAGCTCGCCATGCCACTCGGCACACCAGGGAAACGCATCGCGCAGCACCTCGTCGAGCGGCGCCCGGGCGTTGACCGCGCGCGAGTAGATCGCGAGGCAGGTGGATTTTGCCGGAAATCGCCGCGGTCCCCCGGCCACGCCGAGCCGGTGCCGCGCCAGCGCCATCAGGTCGGCGGAGTCCTCCCGGTCATGGATGGTGAACCCGGGATCGAGCCCGATCGCCGGCGCGTATTCCCGGAGCAGCCGCGCGCCCATGGCGTGAAACGTCCCGGCCCAGGTCAGGCCGCGCGCCAGCACCTCGGCGGTCGGCCCCATGGTCTCCACGGCCAGCCGCTCGGCCCGGCGCACCATCTCGGCCGCCGCGCGCCGCGAGAAGGTCATGAGCAGGATCCGCCGCGGATCCGCGCCCGAGCGCACCAGATGTGCCAGCCGGTGCACCAGCGTGTGCGTCTTGCCGGTACCGGCACCGGCAATGACGAGAAGCGGCCCGGCAACCCCGCCGCCGCCATGCACCACCGCCGCCCGCTGTGCCGGATTGAGCCGTTCGAGCGGGTCGGAATCAGTCCTGAGGGCAGTGGCCGTGGTCATGTGGGCATCAAGCCTTGTTTCTGATTCGTTCGCAAGCCTCATCAACGTTACCAGCCCGCCGGAAGCCTGCCCGAGCGGCCAGCTTTTGCCGGGGCCGGGCACCTGCGACACTGCCCGCCAGCACCTTCAGGCAACCAGCATCAGCCTACCCGTTCCAGCGAGGTCTACCGCCATGCCCGAGTCGAACCCGCTCGCCGATCTCTCCCGCGCCACGTCCGCCGCGGTCGCCGCCGCCGCGCGCCACGTCGTCGCCGTCCGTGACGGCCAGGGCCGCCCGTTGAGCGGCATCATCTGGGACGGCGGCCGGATCGTCTCTGCCGAGGAGTGCCTCGGCGGCGATGACCCGGCCGCCGTCCTGTTACCCGACGGGCGGGAGCTTTCCGCCGAGATCGCCGGGCGGGATCCCACGACCGACGTCGCGGTCCTCAAGGCGGAAACCGGCGATGCCCCTGCCCTTGAACCCGCCGGGCTTCCCGAGGTCGGCGCGCTCACCCTCGTCGTCGGGCGCGGCGCGGACGGTCCGCTGGCGGCACTCGCCATGGTCGCGGCCACCGGCCCGGCCTGGACCTCGGCGGCTGGTGGCAGGATCGACGGGCTCGTCCGGCTCGGGCTCCTCCTGCCCTATGCACTGGAAGGTGGCGCGGTGATTGATGCCGAAGGCCGGCTCCTCGGGCTCGCGGTCGCCGATCCGCGCCGCCGCGGGCTCGTCATCCCGACGGCGACCATTGCCCGCTCGGTCGAGACGCTCGCCGCGCGTGGCCACGTCGGCCGCGGCCACCTCGGTCTGGCGCTGCGCCCGCTCGGCTCCACGCCGGGCCTGATGGTGGTCGAGGTCAGCGCCGCCGGGCCGGCCGCCGCCGCGGGCTTCCTTCTTGGCGATATTGTCACCACATGGGAGGGCGAGCCGGTCGGCAGCATGCGAGGGATCTCGCGCCGGCTCGGGCCCGACTCGGTTGGCAAGGACGTGCGGCTCGGCATCATTCGTGCCGGTGCGCCGCACGAAGTCCGCGTGACGATCGGCGAGCGGCGGCACATCGAGGGGTAGGACAATGTGGTCGGGAGGTTCGGCACTCAGGCGCTACGCGGTGCGGCTCGATGTGGCCGACGCCGATCTCGCGGACGCGCTCGCCGAGGCCATGGCCGCCACGCCCTCGCTCTACCCGGTGTCCTCGGGCGACCGGCCCGACGTGACCGTCACCGACCGCAGCGCGCCGGCCGCCTCGCGCCCGCTCCTGCGGCTGGTCGGCGGCCCGCTGCCGGAGGACGCGCCGGTCGATCTCGTGCTCTCTGCCGCGCACGTGATGGCGGCTGGTCTGCGGGTCGAGACCGACGCCCGGCGCGACGCGCCGCCACCGCATCTCAGCCCGCGCGAGCGCGAAGTCCTTGTCCACCTCGCCGACGGCGCCTCCAACAAGCTGATCGCCCGGGAGCTCGGCATCACCGAGCGCACGGCGAAATTCCACGTGGCGGCGGTGCTCACCCGCCTGCACGCGCGGAACCGTTCCGAGGCCGTGAGCATTGCCCTGAGAGAGGGCCTGATCGCGCTCTGACCGGCGGCGATTGGCCACCGGCCGAGGCCCCACGTCTCGCCGACAGCGCGAGCAGCCGCGAGGGCAAACTCGTGGCGGATGCAGGGACCGGAAGAAGCGGCCGGCTTTCACAGTTGGCCGACGCTATTTTGTTGTTCCAACGTCAAAGATCCCCTGTAACATCTGCCCGGACGCCGGGCCGCCGCCCAACGAAGCGCGCGGTATCCGGCGATGCTCCCCCAACGGGGGCACTACCAACAGGGGGCTAGAATGCTGAATCCGAGACCCGCATCCGTGCTGGCCGCGCTGACGCTCGCGACCACTGCCGCGGTCCTGCCGGCGCAGGCGGAGGTCCCGCAGGCGCTGATTGACGCTGCCAAGGCCGAGGGCACGCTCACCACGATCGCCCTGCCGCACGACTGGTGCAACTACGGCGGCGTGATCGAGGGCTTCAAGGCGAAGTACGGCATCGCCGTCAACGAGCTCAATCCCGACGCCGGGTCCGCCGACGAACTCGAGGCGATCCGCGCCAACAAGGACAACACCGGCCCGCAGGCACCCGACGTGATCGACGTCGGCTTCTCCTTTGGCCCGGCGGCCGTGAAGGACGGCCTGCTCCAGCCCTACAAGGTCTCCACCTGGGACGAGATCCCCGACAACGTGAAGGACCCTGAGGGCCTGTGGTACGGCGACTACTACGGCGTGCTCTCCTTCGCGGTGAACACCGACATCGTCACCGACCCGCCGAAGGACTGGGCGGACCTCCTGAAGCCCGAGTTCGCCAACTCCGTCGCCCTCGCCGGTGACCCGCGCGCCTCGAACCAGGCGATCCTCGGCGTCTACGCTGCCGGCCTCGCCGCCGGTGGTGCCGCCGGTGCCGACGCCGGCGAAAAGGGCCTCGCCTACTTTGCCGAGATGAACAAGGCCGGCAACTTCGTGCCGGTGATCGGCAAGTCCGGCACGCTGGCGCAGGGCGCGACCCCGGTCGTCGTCTGGTGGGACTACAACGCCCTCTCCGGCCGCGACGCGCTGAACGGCAACCCGCCGGTCGAGGTCATCGTCCCGGAATCGGGCGTCGTCGCCGGCGTCTACGCGCAGGGCATCTCCGCCTATGCGCCGCATCCGAACGCCGCGAAGCTCTGGATGGAATATCTCTACTCCGACGAGGGCCAGCTGAAGTGGCTCGAGGGCTACTGCCACCCGATCCGCTTCAACGCCATGGCCAAGGCCGGGACCATCCCGCAGGAGCTTCTCGACAAGCTCCCGCCGGCCGCCGCCTATGAAAAGGCGGTGTTCCCGACCCTCGAAGAGCAGGAAGCGATGAAAACCGCGATCACCGGCGGCTGGGACAAGGTCGTCGGCGCCAACGTCCAATAGCAGAGAATGGCAGCCCCGGCCCCCACGGCGCGCTCCTGGGCATGGCTCGGGATGCTGCCCTTCACGCTCTTCGCGCTCATGTTCCTGCTGGTGCCGACCATGTTCATCGTGGTCGGCGCCTTCCGCGCCGAAGGCGGCGGCTTCACACTCGACCATGTGATGAACCTCTTCACGCCGTCGATCCTCGCCGCCTTCTCGATTTCGATCCGCATCAGCCTCGCCTCGGCGTTCCTCGGCTGCGTCATCGGCTTCGCGGTCGCCTGTTCGATCACCGTCGGCGGCCTGCCCGGCTGGATCCGCGGCCCGCTGCTCACCTTCTCGGGCGTTGCCTCGAACTTCGCGGGGGTGCCGCTCGCCTTCGCCTTCCTCGCCACCCTCGGCCGCCTCGGGCTCGTGACGGTGTTCCTGCGCGAGTGGTTCGGCATCAACATCTACGCCCTCGGCTTCAACCTGCTGTCGTTCTGGGGCCTGACGCTCACCTACCTCTTCTTCCAGATTCCGCTGATGATCCTCATCGTCACCCCGGCGCTCGATGGCCTGCGCCGCGAGTGGCGCGAGGCGGCGGAGGTCCTCGGGGCCTCCCGCGCGCAATACTGGTGGATGGTCGCCTTCCCGATCCTCTGGCCGACGCTGCTCGGCACGCTGGCGCTGCTCTTCGCCAACGCCTTCGGTGCCGTTGCCACGGCCTATGCGCTGACCGGCTCGTCGCTCTCGATCGTGCCGATCGTGCTCTTCGCCCAGATCCGCGGCGACGTGCTGCAGGACCCGCACATCGGTTACGCGCTCGCCTTCGGCATGATCGTCGTCACCGGTATCGGCAACGCCTTCTACATCTGGATGCGCAGCCGCGCGGAAAGGTGGATCAAATGAAGCCGAGCCGCATCTGGGCGTGGCTGGCGCTCGCCGTCGGCGCGCTCTACTTCGCGCTGCCGCTGATCGGCACCATCGAGTTCTCGCTCAGGATGCGCCGCGGCGTCTACAGCTTCGACGCCTATCGCGCGGTGCTGAGCGACCCGCAGTTTCGCGCCACGTTCTCGTTCTCGGTGTTCATGGCGCTGATGACGATCGTGCTCGGCGTGCTGGTCATCGCGCCGACCGCCTACTGGGTGCGCCTGAAGCTGCCGCGCTGGCGGCCGATCGTGGAGTTCATCACCCTCCTGCCGCTTGTCGTGCCGCCCATCGTGCTCGTCTTCGGCTATATCCGCCTTTACAATACCTCGTCGTGGCTGCCGCTCACCGGCACGGCCGGCGGCACCAACCTGCTGCTCCTCGCCGGTTACACCGTGCTCGCCCTGCCCTACATGTACCGCGCGGTCGACACCGGGCTTCGCACCATCGACGTGGCGACCCTCACCGAAGCGGCCCAGAGCCTTGGCGCCGGCTGGATCACCATCATGGCCCGCATCATCCTGCCCAACATCATGGTGGCGATCCTCTCGGGCGCCTTCCTCACCTTCGCCATCGTCATCGGCGAGTTCGTCCTCGCCGCGCTGCTGAACCGCCCGGCCTTCGGTCCGTACCTCCAGGTCCTCGGCGCCAACCGGGCCTATGAGCCGGCGGCGCTCGCGGTCATCACCTTCGCCATCACGTGGGCGTGCATGGGGCTGATCCAGCTCGTCACACGCCTGCAAAAGCACACACAGGTTCCCCGGTAGCCCATGGCATTCCTCGACATCACCCGGCTCGAGAAGTTCTACGGCACCACCCACGTGGTGAAGGACTTCAACCTCGCCGTGGAAAAGGGCGAGTTCATCTCGTTCCTCGGCCCCTCGGGCTGCGGCAAGACCACGACGCTGCGCATGGTCGCGGGCTTCGAGACGCCAAGCTCGGGCTCGATCCGCATCGACGGCCGCGACGTGGTCAACCTCCGGCCGAACCAGCGCAACATCGGCATGGTCTTCCAGGCCTACGCGCTCTTCCCGAACCTCACCGTCGCGCAGAACATCGGCTTCGGCCTCAAGGTCGCAGGCCGCCCGCGCGCCGAGATCGACGAGCGGGTCCGGGAGATGCTCGGCATCATCCACCTGCCCGAGCTCGGAGGCCGCTTCCCGTTCCAGCTTTCCGGCGGCCAGCAGCAACGCGTGGCGCTCGCCCGCGCGCTCGCCATCCGCCCGAAGCTCCTGCTCCTCGACGAGCCGCTGTCCGCGCTCGACGCCAAGATCCGCGTCTCGCTCCGGCAGGAAATCCGCGCCATCCAGAAGAAGCTCGGCATCACCACGATCTACGTGACCCACGATCAGGAAGAAGCCCTGTCGATGTCCGACCGCATCGTGGTGATGAACGCCGGCGTCGCCGAGCAGGTGGGCGACCCCTTCACCATCTACAACCGCCCGGCGACCCGCTTCGTCGCGGGCTTCGTCGGCACGCTGAACGCGCTCGATGCCATCGTCACCGATCCCGCCACCGGCAGCATCACCCTCGACGGCCAGCCGATCCGCCTGAACCGCCCGATCGACGCGGCGGCGGGCGCCAGCATCGGCCTGGCGCTGCGCCCGGAAACCCTCGCCCTCGGCCCCCGGCCGGAAACCGACGGCAGCCTGCGCGGCACCGTGCGCGACGTGCAGTTCCTCGGCTCCGTCCTCAGGGTCCGCGTCGCCCTCGACGGGCAGGTGGTGGCGCTCGACTCCTTCAACACCGCCGCCCTCCGCCCGCCCGCCGTCGGCGACGCAGTGGAGGTAAGCTTCGCAACGGCTGACGTCCTCGTTTCAGACGGCTAAGCTCCCCCCAAAACCCGAAGGGAGGGACGAAAAGATGATCGAGAACGCGCTCAAGTCGCGGTGGGCTGCCGGTCAGGCCACGCTGAACGGCTGGCTTTCGGTGGGCAACGCCTTCACGGCCGAGATCATGGCGGCGCAGGGCTACGACAGCCTGACGATCGACATGCAGCACGGGGCGCTCGACTACGCCGCCGTCCTGCCGATGCTTCAGGCGATGCGTGCCTCGGGTGTCGTGCCGCTCGTGCGGGTGCCGTGGCTCGAACCCGGCGTCATCATGAAGGCGCTCGACGCCGGCGCCTACGGTATCATCTGCCCAATGGTGAGCACCGCGGATCAGGCGGCGGCGCTGGTACGCGCGATGCGGTACCCGCCGCTCGGCGAGCGCAGCTTTGGCCCGACGCGTGCGATCTACGCCGCCGGGGACGGTTACGCCGCCGAGGCGAACGGCCAGATTCTTGCCCTCGCCATGGTCGAGACCGCCGAGGCGATGGAAAATCTCGACGCCATCGCCGCGACGCCGGGGCTCGACGGCATCTATGTCGGCCCCTCGGACCTCTCGCTCGGCCTTTCCGGTGGCCGCATCCAGCCCGGACCCGACCGGGAGGAGCCGGAGGTGATCGAGGCGTTCCATCGCATCGTCGCCGCCTGCCGCAAGAACGGCATCCGAGCGGGCCTGCACTGCATGACCCCCGACTACGCCGCCCGCGCCGTCGCCTGGGGCTTCGACATGACCACCGTCTCCGGCGACTCCCGCCTCCTGGCGCTCGCCGCCGGCGAAAGCGTCGCGCGCTTCCGCGCCTCGCTCAAGTCCGCCGCCTGAGCGGGCCGGCGCCCGAAACCTCCCGCGGGACCGTCATGATCGGTCAGAACCCGAGCGGCCCCGCGCCGCGGCAAGCGGCGCCATGAACCGGCCGGTGGATCACTCCGGCCGCCGGGATCAGAGGCGCACGCTCGCCGCCACGGACACCCGGATCGCGGGCGCGAGAGCCGTCAGTTTCTCCTGATTCCACAGGGGCAAAGGCCGATCCACACCGGTCGCGGCTCCGATCAGCGGGGATGGCGATCCGTGCGGCGACAGGTCGCAACGGCCGCCCGAGCGGCCTGCGATCCACCTGTTCCGGCACGAGAAAACCACGTCCGACCGCTACGCCAGCCAGTCCAAATTGCGATGTAATTCTCAATTTTCTCCGGCCGCCGGCTTCAATGCACGGTCGCAATCGATCATCATCGCGCAAGGATCGGACGAGGGAGATGTGATGTGGTCGCCGCACTGACTGTCGGCACGCGCGTTCTTGCACTGGTGATCCTCGGCATCGGCGCGATCGTCGGCCTCGCCATGGCAGTGGCCGGCGCCGGACAGGCCTTCGGGGTCCATGGCTGGATCGTCCTCATCTACTGCCTGGTGATCGCCTGGCGCGTCATGCTGCAACTCGACGCGCCCGAGCCGTCCCCGTCGCGACTGCGGTCCTACTACGACGACCCGATCAAGATGGGCGTCGTCCTGACGATGGCCTGGGCCATCGTCGGCATGGGGTTCGGCGTCTGGGTCGCCTACCTGCTGGCCTACCCGGACCTGAGGTACGACGCGGCCTGGACCGGGTTCGGCCGCCTGCGCCCGGTCCACACCACAGGCATCATCTTCGGCTTCGGCGGCACCGCGCTCATCACCACCTCGTTCCACGTCATGCAACGCACCAGCCGGGCGCGGCTCGCGGGCGAGTTCACCCCGTGGTTCGTGCTGCTCGGCTACCAGCTCTTCGTGATCCTCGCGATCTCCGGCTATCTCATGGGCATCAACCAGTCCAAGGAGTACGCCGAAGCCGAATGGTACGCCGATCTCTGGCTCCTCGTGGTCTGGATCACCTACTTCACCCTCTACATCCGCACCCTCGCCCGCAGGGCCGAGCCGCACATCTACGTGGCCAACTGGTACTATCTCTCCTTCATCCTGATCGTCGGGGTGCTGCACATCTTCAACAACGTGGCGCTTCCGGTGTCCTGGAGCGGGTCGCGCAGCTACATTCTATGGTCAGGCGTGCAGGACGCCATGATGCAATGGTGGTACGGGCACAATGCCGTCGCGTTCTTCCTGACCTCCGGCTTCCTCGGGATGCTCTACTACTACCTCCCGAAGCGGGCGGCCCGGCCGATATATTCCTACCGCCTGTCGATACTGTCGTTCTGGGGCATCACGTTCTTCTACGTCTGGGTCGGCTCCCACCACCTGCACTACACCGCGCTGCCGCAATGGGTGCAGACGCTCGGCATGACGTTCTCCATCATGCTGCTCGTCCCCTCTTGGGCGACGGCCGCGAACGCGCTGCTCACGCTGAACGGCGCATGGCACAAGGTGCGCGACGACGCGACGTTGCGCTTCATGATGGTCGCCGCGATCTTCTACGGGATGGCGACGTTCGAGGGCTCGTTCCTCGCGATCCGCGGCGTGAACGCGCTCTCGCACTACACCGACTGGACGATCGCCCACGTGCACGTGGGCACGCTCGGCTGGAACGCGATCCTGATCTTCGGGGCGATCTATGCGCTGGTGCCGGTGATCTGGCGCCGCGAGCGGATGTGGTCGCCGCGGCTCGTCGAGTGGCACTTCTGGCTCGCCGTGGCAGGGACCGTCATCTACGTCTTCTCCATGTGGAACTCCGGCATCCTGCAGGGGCTCATGTGGCGCACCTACAACGACGCCGGAACACTCCAGTATTCGTTCATCGACACGGTCATGGCGATGCACCCCTACTACATGGGCCGCGCCGTGGGCGGGACGATCTACATGATCGGAATGCTCATCGGCTGCGTGAACATCTGGATGACGATCCGCAAGGCGCCCGAGGCCGGCTACCTCCGGGATATGCCGAAGACGCCCGCGGGCGATGCGGACGATCGTCGCGTTCCGGCGGAGTAGGCCCATGTTACGGAAGCTGACCGCCCTCCTCGAGAAGATCGTCTCGCCCTTCGGGCGGCTCTATCACCTGATCTTCCGCGCGATGTACCGCATCGAGCGCTATTCGCTCGGGCTCGCCTTCGCGATCATCATCGTGGGCGGCATCGGCGGAGCGGTCGAGATCGCGCCGCTCTTCACCATCAACGAGACGGTGGAGGACGCACCCGACATGCGCGTCTATACCCCGCTCGAGCAGGCGGGGCGCGACATCTACCTGCGTGAAGGCTGCTACACCTGCCACAGCCAGATGATCCGCACCCTGAAGGACGAGGTAGACCGCTACGGCGCCTATTCTCTCGCGGTCGAGTCGAAGTACGACCACCCGATGCTCTGGGGCTCGAAGCGCACCGGGCCGGATCTGGCGAGGCTGGGCGGCAAGTACTCCGACGACTGGCACGTCGCCCACCTCCGCAATCCTCGCGACGTGGAGCCGGCCTCGATCATGCCGGCCTATCGCTGGATGGAGGGCCGCGAGGTCGAGCTCGCCGATCTCCCCGCCCGGCTTGCGACCCTGCGTGACGTGGGCGTGCCCTACACCGACGCGCAGATCGAGAACGCGGTCCGGGACGCGCGCGGCCAGGCCACCCCCGACGGCCCGGATGCCGAGGGGGTTGTCGAGCGGTACGGCGAGGCCACGAACGTCCGGAACTTCGACGGCGAGGGCGGTGGGCCGACCGAGATGGACGCACTGGTCGCCTACCTGCAGGTCCTCGGCACGCTGGTCGATCCCGCGACGATCGCCGCGGCGCAGGCGCAGGTCGGGTCGAAGGGGGAATGAGCCCATGGACGTCAGTCACGACACGCTCGTGGTCATCGCCAAGACGGTCGGGCTCTTCCTGCTGATCGCAATGTTTCTGGCTGCGGTCGTCTACGCCTTCTGGCCCTCCAAGAAGGCGAAGTTCGATCGCGCCGCCCGCAGTGTGCTCGATGACGAGGATGGGCCATGTCGGTAGATGAACGCGACCCGCTGACCGGGCACCGGACCACCGGCCACGAGTGGAACGGCATCACCGAACTCAACACGCGCGTGCCGCGGGCGGTCTGGTGGGCCATCGGCCTCACCCACGCATGGGCAGTCCTGATGTGGTTCCTGCTGCCGTCGTGGCCGCTCGTGACCACCTACACCAAGGGGCTCCTCGGCGTCGATCAGCGCCAGCTCGTCGCCGGTCAGCTGGCGGCGGCGGCACGCGACCACGACCAGTGGATGTCGCGGATCGCCAGCGAGGACCTCCCCACCATTCGCGGCGACAAGGAACTCATGGCAACCGTCGCGGAGGTGGCGCCGGCGCTCTGGGGCGACAACTGCCAGGCATGTCACGGCCGTGTGGCGACCGGCGGGCCGGGCTTCCCTGATCTCGTCGACAAGTCGTGGCTCTGGGGCGGCGACGACGACGCGGTGCTGGAGACGATCCGCGTCGGTGTCAATTCGGCCCATCCCGACACGCGGACCTCGCAGATGCTGGCGTTCGGGGCGGGCGGGATGCTGACGCGCGACGAGATCAGAACCGTTGCGACCTATGTCCAGTCGCTGTCGGGGCTCGCGACGCCGGACGACGCCACCAGGCAGGCGGGCGCGCAGCTCTTCGCCGACAACTGCGCAAGCTGCCACGGCGACGACGGCACGGGCGACACGAGCCTCGGCGCGCCGAACCTCACGGACGCCTTCTGGCTCTACGGCTCGGACTCCGAGACGCTCTTCCGCACGATCTACGGCGGCCGTCACGGCTGGATGCCGACTTGGGAAAGCCGGCTCTCCGAGGCGCAGCGCAAGATCCTGGCGCTCTACGTGCTGAACGTGCTGCCGGAAAAGCAATGAGCATGGACGCTCCCGTCCGCCTCGGCCGGAAGGGCCGCTGGACCATGGCCGGCATCGCATTCGCGATCGTCGCCATCTTCGCGGCGGCAAACACCCACCTCGTCTACGTCTCGCTCAGCAGCGAGCCCGATTGCGTGCCTCACCTCAAGGCCCCGGACCACGGCGGCAAGACCTTCCGCGCCGCCGGCTCGGCCTGTTGACGGAGCTGCCGATGGAAGCCGAAATCCTGCCGAAGATCGTGCCGCCGCTGCCCCGGCCCAACCTGAAGGCCCTGCACTTGCCGCGGCGCATCGCCTTCGACTGGCTGCGCGCCGGCTGGAAGGATCTCGTGACCAATCCCCTGCCGAGCCTGCTCTACGGCTTCCTCGTGTTCCTTGTGTCCCTCCTGGTGGTCTGGGGGCTGTTTCAGGCCGACATCGACTATTTCCTTCCGGCCACGCTCAGCGGCTTCATGGTGATCGGCCCGCTGATCGCGGCCGGCCTCTACGAGAAAAGCCGCCGGCTGGAGACGGGCGAGCGCACCCGCTTCTGGCAGATGATCTGCGTACGGCTCGCCTCGGGGTATCAGACGCTCTTCCTCGGGCTGATCCTGCTCCTGCTCTTCCTGCTGTGGCAGCGCGCCGCGGTCCTGCTTTTCGCCCTCCACATCGGCGTGCGGCCCTTTCCGGGGGTTCACGAAATCCTTCCCATGCTCTTCACCACGTGGTTCGGCTGGTCGCTGATGATCTCGGGCATCTTCGTCGGCGGCATCTTCGCCGCGTTCGCGTTTTCGGTCAGCGTCTTCTCGGTTCCGATGATGCTCGAGGAGCACACCGACGCGCTGAGCGCGATGGGGATCAGCATGTCGCTCGTCTGGAACAACCTTGCCGTGTTGCTGGCGTGGGCCGCGATCGTCGTCGGTCTTTTCGTGCTGTCGGTGCTCACCGGCTTCCTCGGGCTGATCGTCATCTTCCCGCTGCTCGGCCATGCCACCTGGCATGCCTATCGCGCCATTCGGACCACCCGGGGCGAGCGGGTATTCTTCCTCGGGACGTGACGCCCATGTCGCCGGTCATGCGACCATGAGCGCCCTCGCGATCCTCATCCCGACGAGCCTCGGGCTCGGCCTCTTCGGCCTCGTCTGCTTCGTCTGGAGCCTCCGCTCGAACCAGTACCAGGATCTCGAGGGCGCCGCCGAGCGCATCCTGCTCGATGACGAGCCCGGCGCGGCGCCGACGGAGCCGCGTGGCGCATCCGTCGGGGAAATGGGCGATCCGCGTTCACCTTCGGCCGACGAAGGGTGAGATCGCCCCACCTGCGCAGGTCGCGCGGGTGGCCGTCTCCCGCCTCAGACGCTCTCGATCGTCTTTCGGATGCAGCCGACGATCTCGTCCACGTCCGCCCGGGTCGCGACGAATGACGGTGCGACGATCGCCGTGTCGCCGGTCCACTTCACGTGGCAGCCGTTCCAGAACAGCCGCTTCTGAAGCTCGTTGCCCCGAAGCCCCGGCTTGCCCGGCTCGGGATGCACCTCCACCCCGGCGATCAGCCCGTGTCCCCGCAGGTCGCGCACCACGTCGAGATCCTTCAGCGACCAGATCGCATCGAGGAAGTACGGCGAAAGCTCCGCCGCCTTCTCGAAGAGCCCCTCCCGCTCGTAGATCTCGAGCGTCGCCAGCCCCGCCGCGCAGGCCGCCGGATGGCCCGAGTAGGTATAGCCGTGAAAGAACTCGATGGCGTTCTCCGGCGCGGCCCCGGTGATCGTCTCGTAAATCTCGTCCCGCGCCGCGACCGCCCCCATGGGGATCGCCCCGTTGGTGATCGCCTTCGCCATGGTGATGATATCGGGCGTCACGCCAAAGGTCTGCGCCGCGAACGCTTTCCCCGTCCGCCCGAACCCGGTGATCACCTCGTCGAACACCAAGAGGATCCCGTGCCTGTCGCAGATCGCCCGCAGCCGTTCGAGATAGCCCTTCGGCGGCACCAGCACCCCCGTCGACCCGGCGATCGGCTCGACGAACACCGCCGCGATGGTGCCCGCCCCATAGGCCTCGCAGAACCGCTGCAGATCGTCGGCCAGCTCCGCGCCCGTCTCCGGCTGCCCCCGCGTGAACGCCTGCGCCTCGTCCCAGGTGTGCCGCAGCATCACCACGTTCGGCATGACCACCGGGAAGGTCTCGCGGTTCCTCACCATGCCGGCGAGCGAGGTGCCCCCCATGTTCACACCATGATACGCCCGCTCGCGGCTCACGAACCGCAGCCGCTGGCTTTCGCCCCGAGCCCGGTGATAGGCCATCACCATCTTCAGCGCCGTATCGATCGCCTCGGAGCCCGAGTTCACGAAGAAGACGTGGTTCATCGGCTCGGGCAGCAGTTCCGCTACCTTGTCCGCCAGCGCGAACGCGCCCGGATGCCCCATCTGGAACGGCGGCGTGTAGTCGTTCTCCAGCATCTGGCGATAGACCGCCTCGGCGATCTCCTTCCGCCCGTGCCCGGCCGCCACGTTGAAGAGCCCGGACGACCCGTCGATCAACGGCTCGCCGTTCTGGTTCCAGAGCCGCACGCCTTCGGATCTCTGCACCAGCCGGGGGGATGCCTTGAACTCACGGTTGGCCGTGAACGGCATCCACTGCGCCTCATAGGCCTGGTTCGAGAGTGGTTTCACCACGTTCATCTCGTTTTACCTCCCTGGGAATCCCTCCTCACAGTAACCCATCGGCGCACAGGTTGAAGGGGGCGGAACCCGGGGCTAGGGTCCGCGAAAAGACAAGGGAGGTGACGATGCGCATGACGACCGAGGAAGCCTTCGTGAAGGTCCTGCAGATGCACGGCATCGCGCATGCCTTCGGGATCATCGGCTCGGCGATGATGCCGATTTCCGACCTCTTTCCCGCGGCCGGCATCACCTTCTGGGACTGCGCCCACGAAGGCAGCGCCGGCATGATGGCCGATGGCTTCACCCGTGCGTCCGGCAGGATGTCGATGGCCGTCGCCCAGAACGGCCCCGGCATCACCAACTTCGTCACCGCGATCAAGACCGCCTACTGGAACCACACCCCGCTCCTCCTCGTCACGCCGCAGGCCGCGAACCGCACCATCGGTCAGGGCGGCTTTCAGGAGGTGGAGCAGATGGCTCTCTTCCGTGACATGGTCGCCTATCAGGAAGAGGTGCGCGATCCCGTCCGTATCGCCGAGGTGCTGAACCGGGTCATCGAGCAGGCCCGCCGCCGCTCCGGCCCGGCCCAGATCAACGTACCCCGCGACTTCTGGACCCGCGAGATCGACATCGACCTGCCCGAGACGATCCGCATCGAACGCCCCGGTGGCGGCGCGGGGGCGATCGCCGAGGCGGCGAGGCTTCTGACGGAGGCGCGTTTCCCGGTGATCCTGAACGGCGCGGGCGTCGTGCTCGCCGGCGCCATTCCTGCGTCCGCCGCCCTCGCCGAGCAGCTCTCCGCCCCGGTTTGCTGCGGCTACCAGCACAACGATGCCTTCACCGGCAGCCACCCGCTCTCTGTCGGGCCGCTCGGCTACAACGGCTCGAAGGCCGCCATGGAGCTGATCTCCCGGGCCGACGTCGTCCTTGCCCTCGGCACCCGGCTCAATCCGTTCTCGACGCTGCCGGGCTACGGCATCGACTACTGGCCAAAGGCCGCGAAGGTCATTCAGGTCGACATCAACGCCGACCGCATCGGCCTCACCAAGCCGGTGAGTGTCGCAATTCAGGGGGACGCCGGCCTCGTCGCCCTGCAACTCCTCGAGGCGCTGGGAGCCGGTGCCGGCGACAGCGGCCGCGACGAGCGAAAGGCGCTGATCGCCCAGACGAAATCGGCGTGGCTGCAACAGCTCGCGTCCATGGACCATGAGGACGACGATCCGGGGACGACCTGGAACGCGCGCGCCCGCGCGGCGCACCCGGAGCGCATGAGCCCCCGCATGGCATGGCGCGCCATCCAGTCGTCGCTGCCGAAGGACGCGATCATCTCGTCCGACATCGGCAACAACTGCGCCATCGGCAACGCCTATCCCACGTTCGAGGCCGGGCGGAAGTACCTCGCGCCCGGTCTCTTCGGTCCCTGCGGCTACGGCCTGCCGTCGATCGTCGGCGCCAAGATCGCCTGCCCCGACGTGCCGGTCGTGGGTTTCGCCGGTGACGGCGCCTTTGGTATCTCCGTCACCGAACTGACGGCCATCGGCCGGAAGGAGTGGCCGGCGATCACCATGATCGTGTTCCGCAACTATCAGTGGGGCGCCGAGAAGCGGAACTCCACGCTCTGGTTCGATGACAACTTCGTCGGGACCGAGCTCGACCTTGACGTGAGCTACGCCGGCATCGCAAGCGCCTGTGGCCTCAGGGGGGTACAGGCGACCACCATGGAAGAGCTGACCACGATGCTTGCCGACGCCGTCGAGGCGCAGATGATGCGGGGCGAGACCACGCTCATCGAGGTTATCCTGAATCAGGAGCTCGGCGAGCCGTTCCGCCGCGACGCCATGAAGAAGCCCGTCCACGTGGCCGGCATCAGCGCTGAAGACATGCGCTCGCAGGAACCGGCGTGAGCGACGCGGCCCTCGTCACCGGCGGCGCGCAGCGCATCGGCGCGGTGCTTTGCCGGAAGCTCGCGTCCCGCGGGGCCGACGTCGCGATCCATTGCCACGCCAGCCGCGATGCCGCCGAAGCGCTGGCCGCGGAGCTGTGCTCGACGGGCGTCAGGGCGGCCGTGGTGGTGGCCGACCTTCTCGATCGCACCGAGACCGCAGGGCTGGTTGCCGCGGCGTCTGCGGCGCTGGGGCGGCCGCTGACCGTGCTCGTGAACAATGCCTCGATCTTCGAGCACGACACCATTGCGACCGCGACGTGGGAGAGCTGGGACCGTCACATCGGCTCCAACCTGCGGGCGCCCTTCGAGTTGATCCAGGCGTTTGCCGCGCAAGCGCCGAAGGCGGATATCGACGCGGAGGGCCGGCCGCTCGCCCGGGCGTCGGTCATCAATATGGTGGATCAGCGAGTCCTCAAGCTGACCCCGGAATTTGCAACCTACACGATTGCAAAAATGGGCCTCTGGGCGTTGACGCGTACGGCGGCGCAAGGACTCGCCCCACATGTCCGGGTGAACGCCATCGGTCCGGGACCGACGCTGCGTGGGGTCAGGCAGAGCGCGTCGCATTTTGCCGACCAGAAGGCTGCGACCTTGCTCGGCCGTGGATCCGATCCTGACGAGGTCGCGACGACGCTTGGCTACTTCCTTGACGCACCGGGGGTGACGGGCCAACTCATCTGTGTAGACGGGGGCCAGCACCTCGCCTGGCAGACGCCCGACGTCCTTGGAGTCGAGTAGTACGGACGTCGCATGGGTGGGATACGACGGGGGTCGCCTTGACTTTTCCACGCCCGGGGGAGGGTCACGGATCCGTTTTGATTCTGTCAATGATTCCATAATTTTACGCACGGTCAGGATAAGAACATCGAAAAATCAGGTACTTGGGGAACTGCTTAAAAACAGGGCAAACCGAAAAACGGCCTTGTATCGTTGGGGAATTGGCAGATGGCGGAAAGTTTTCCTCTGACTTATCCACAGAGATGGTGGACAGGATTCCCCTTGAAACCGTCGCTTGATACCGGCAGCGGGAGGGGATTCGCCAATGGCTGAGACCGAAGGCGACGCACATCTCTTCGACGAGGACGGCGCTTCTTCGTCCGAGATGCGGACTGGGCATCTCGTCATCCGTGACTATCTGAAGCGGCTGGATGACAAGCCGGGCGTCTATCGGATGCTCGATCGCAAGGGCGAAGTCCTCTACGTCGGCAAGGCGCGGAACCTGAAGAAGCGCGTGGCGTCTTACGCAAAGCCTACTGGGCACGACTCGCGTATAGGGCGAATGATCGCCGCGACCGCATCGATGATGTTCCTCACTACAGGTAGTGAGATGGAGGCGCTCCTGCTGGAGCAGAACCTCATCAAGCAACTCAAGCCGCGCTACAACGTGCTGCTCCGCGACGACAAGAGTTTTCCCAACATACTCGTCACCGGTGACCACCGCTTTCCGCAGATCAAGAAGCATCGCGGATTGCGCAAGGAAACCGGCCGCTACTTTGGCCCGTTCGCCTCGGCGGGAAGTGTGAACCGCACGCTCAACCAGTTGCAGAAGGCGTTCCTGCTGCGGAGCTGTTCGGATCCGATGTTCGAAAGTCGGACGCGACCGTGTCTGCTTCACCAGATCAAGCGATGCAGCGCTCCGTGCGTCGGGCTGATCGACGAGGCGGATTATGGGGCGCTCGTGGAAGACGCGGTGCTGTTTCTCTCGGGCAAATCGACCCGGGTGCAGGAACAGCTTGCGGAGGCGATGCGCGCGGCGAGTGACGCGATGGAGTTTGAGCGGGCGGCGGCGATCCGGGACCGGATTCGGGCGCTCACCACCGTGCAGGCGAGCCAGGGGATCAATCCCGAGACGGTGGACGAGGCAGACGTGATCGCGCTGCATCAGGAGGGCGGCCACGCCTGCGTGCAGGTCTTCTTCATCCGCGCGCACCAGAACTGGGGAAACAGGGCATATTTCCCGCGCACCGGGTCGGGAGCGGAGCCGGGCGAAATTCTCGAGGCCTTCATCATCCAGTTCTACGGCAACAAGACCCCGCCACGCCTTCTGCTTGCGAGCCATCAGCCGGACAACGACGACCTGCTCGCCGATGCGCTGGGGACCGAGCTGGGGCGCAAGGTCACGATCGCGGTGCCGCGTCGGGGCGAGAAGGCGTCGCTGGTCGAGCATGCAGCGCAGAACGCGCGCGAGGCGCTGGCCCGGCGGATGGCGGAGACCGCGAGCCAGCTCACGCTGCTCGACGGACTGGCGGAGGCGTTCGGTCTCGACGGACCGCCCGAGCGGATCGAGGTCTACGACAACAGTCACATCATGGGCACGAACGCGGTGGGCGCGATGATCGTCGCGGGACCGGATGGGTTCATGAAGTCCCAGTACCGCAAGTTCAATATCAAGAGCGCGCTGACCCCGGGCGACGATTTCGGGATGATGCGGGAGGTCCTGACCCGGCGATTCGCCCGGCTGGCCAAGGAGGATCCCGATCGCCGGTCGGATACGTGGCCGGATCTGGTGCTGATCGACGGTGGTGCGGGACAGGTGACGGCCGCCTGCGCGGCGCTTCAGGAGCTTGGAATCGACGAGGTGGCGGTGATCGGCGTTGCCAAGGGCGTTGATCGTGACGCGGGCAAGGAGGAGTTCCACCGGCCGGGGAAGCCTCCCATGGCGCTCGCGCACCGCGACCCGGTGCTCTATTTCGTCCAGCGGCTGCGGGACGAAGCGCATCGCTTCGCCATTGGCGCTCATCGGCAGAAACGCGCTGCCCAGACCCGGGCGACGCCGCTCGATGAGGTGCCGGGCGTCGGCGCAACGCGGAAACGGGCGCTTCTGCAGCATTTCGGATCGGCAAAGGCCGTGGCGCGGGCGGGACTCGCTGATCTGAAGGCAGCGCCGGGTATTTCAGATACGCTCGCCGAGGTGATCCACGGCTTCTTCCATGGCGAGAGGTAGCGCGGTATATCAATGACAACGCTTGCAGGAATGACGCCGGGAATGCGCTGGACCGTACCGAATATACTGACGGTGATGCGACTGGCTGCGGCGCCTGGCGTCGCGCTGGCGTTTGCCATTTTCGATCGGCCGTATGCCGACTGGGTGGCCTTTGGCCTGTTCATCGTCGCGGCGCTGACCGACTGGGTGGACGGCAAGATCGCCCGGGCGTGGAAGCAGGAATCGAACTTTGGCCGGATGCTCGATCCGATCGCCGACAAGGCGATGGTGGTGATCGCGCTGGCGGTGATCGTCGGGCTCTGGGGCATGAAGTCGCTGCTGCTGGTGCCGATCGCCTTCATCCTGCTGCGCGAGATCTTTGTCTCCGGACTGCGGGAATACCTCGGAACGAAGGCGGGCAGCCTGAAGGTTACTTATCTGGCGAAGTGGAAGACCACGGCGCAGATGGTGGCGATCCCCGTCCTGCTGCTCGCCGGCGTGTTCGAGTGGGACAGGCGGCACAACAGCCCGTGGGTCAGCGACTGGTTCCACGACTGGGCGGGATGGATCCTGTCGAATGGCGGTCTCGTGCTGATCTGGATCGCGGGGCTCCTGACGCTGATGACCGGCTACGACTACCTGATGAAGGCGCTGCCGTTCCTGAAGGACCGCAAGCGGTGAGCGAACTGCGGGTTCGCTATTTCGCCTGGCTGCGCGAGCGTGTGGGCGAATCCTCCGAAACGGTCGAGACCGGGGCGGAGACGGTGCGGGGTCTCGTCGACGAGCTTTCGGCCCGTGAAGAGCGCTATGCGCTGGCATTCGCCGATCTGTCGGCCGTCCGGGTAGCGGTCGACGAGGAGCTTGCCGATCTTTCGGCGCCGCTTGCCGGCGTGCGAGAGGTGGCGTTCTTTCCACCGATGACAGGCGGCTGACGTGGCCGTCCGGGTCCAGCGCGAGGACTTCGACTGCGGTGCCGAGATTGCGGCGCTGACCGCCGGTCGGACGGAGATCGGCGCGGTCGTGACGTTCTCAGGGCTGGTGCGCGACAGCGGTGGGCTCGCGAGCCTCGAACTCGAGCATTATCCGGGCATGACGGAGAAGGCGCTGGCGGCGATCGAGGCCGAGGCGGTGTCCCGGTGGGAATTGCAGGCGAGCCTTGTCATCCATCGCTACGGGCGGCTGGCTCCGGGGGATCGGATCATGATGGTCGCAACCGCGTCGCGCCATCGGCAGGCGGCCTTCGAGGCGGCGGAATTCCTGATGGATTACCTGAAGTCGCGCGCGCCGTTCTGGAAGAAGGAAAGCGGGCCGGACGGTGGCCGCTGGGTTGATGCCACCGAAAGCGACGAGGCGGCGCTCGCCCGCTGGAAGTAGACTTCACCGACAGGTGACCGCGCTCCGATCACGGACATCGGCGGCAGACATTGGCACCGGGGCGGGCTATGTCCCTCCGCGACGATGATCGGCAATGTGGAGAGCCAGATGTACCGAGTAACGACGACTCTTTCGATCGCGGCGGCGTTTGCTGCCGGCATCGCCGGGGCTGCGGCGGCGCAGGAGGATGCTCCGGCGGGCTCGCTCACCGGGATCGTTGCCGAGGATGGGACGACAACGCCGATCTCGGACAACGTGAAGGTGTTTCCGGTAACCGAGAACGCGGAGAGCTGCGTCTACGATCCGGATCGTGAGATGATTCTCGCCATGAATCGTGGCGCGGCTCCCAAGGACAAGCTGAACGACGGTTTCGTTTCTTTCGTCGATCAGGCGGGTACGGTCGCGACCGAGCGCTGGACCGGGGAGAGCGGCGAGGCGCCGTTGCTGAACCAGCCCTACGGCAGCGCAATTGCCGGCGGCACGCTCTACGTCGCGGATCGCAATGGCGGAACGTCGAAGAGCGATCCGACTCGGGCGGTGCTGCGGATGTACGATCTCGCGACCGGTGCGGTGAAGGGTGAGGTCGAGGTCGATTCGCCGGGCCTGAATGACATCGCGGTCGCGGCGGACGGCACGATCTTCGCGACGCAGACGAGTGCCGGCGGCAAGAAGAACGGTCCCGACACGTGGAAGGTCTTCCGTGTCACGCCCGCCGGCGAGGTCTCGGTGCTGATCGAGGGCGAGCCGCTCAATCAGCCGAACGGCATCGAGATGGACGGCGACGGCAACATCGTCGTGGTGAACCTCGGCGACGCCGGGGTGCTGACCTTCTCGCCGGAGGGTGAGCTGGTGAAGACCGAGGAAGCGGCGCAGCCGGGCAGTGACGGCCTCGTGATCATGCCGGACGGCACGAAATACGTGAACAGCCTGCGGCAGGGCGGCGTGACGCGAATCGCGCCGGACGGGACCACGGAGCTGATCGCGAAGGGGATCCCGGGCTCCGCCTCCATGTGCTTCCACTCGGGATCGAATCAGCTGGTGATTCCGATGGGACAGAACAACGCGCTGGCGTTCGTTCCGCTGGACTGAAGGACGGGGCGGCGCCAGACGGCGCCGCCTACTCCGTTTCCGGGTCGGCCGGAGTCTCTGCCGCCGGGGTCTTTGTGGCGGATTTCTTCGCGGCAGGCTTTTTGGCGGCGGGTTTCTTCGCGGCGGGCTTCTTCGCAGCCGTCTTCGCCTTCGGCGCGGCCTTTCTCTTTGCGGCCGTCTTCTTCTTCGGCGCCTTGGCGGCGATGAGTTCGACCGCCTGTTCGAGCGTCACGGCCTCTGGCTCGATCTCCTTCGGGACCGTGGCGTTCACCTTTTCCCACTTCACGTACGGCCCGTAGCGCCCTTCGTAGAGCGCCACTTCGCCGCCGTCGGGATGCTCGCCGAGCACACGGAGCGGCTTGACCGCGGCACGGCCGGAGCCGCGGGCGGCCTTCTGGGCGATGAGCTCCATGGCGCGATTCATGCCGATCGTCAGGACCTCTTCGGGGTCCTTGAGATTGGCGTAGGTCTTGCCGTGCTTCACGTAGGGACCGAATCGTCCGATGGACGCCTCTACAGGCTGGCCGTCCTCGGGGTGGATGCCCACCTCGCGGGGAAGGGACAGGAGTGCCAGCGCCCGCTCGAGGTCGAGGGCGTCCGGGTCCATTCCCTTCGGGATCGAGGTGCGACGCGGTTTCGTGTCGTCCTTCGCCTCGCCGAGCTGGACGTAGTAGCCGTAGGGACCTTTGCGGATCGTCACGTCCTGCGGCTCGGCATCGGCCTCGAGCACCGCACCACCGATCGTGCCCTGACCGAGCACCTTGCCGTCAAGCGCCGAGCCTTCGGCGTCGCCGGCGAGCGGCCGGGTATAGCGGCACTCGGGATAGTTGGAGCAGCCGATGAACGCCGAGCCATTGCGCGAGGTCTTGAGCGAGAGCAGGCCGAGTCCGCACACCTTGCAGCGGCGGGGCTCGGGGTCCTCGGGTGTCTTCGGGAAGAGGTGTGGTTCGAGCACCTCGTTGATCTTGTCGAGGACTTCCGTGATCCGCAGACCCTCGGTCTCGCCGAGAGCGGCGGAGAAGTGGGCCCAGAATCGGGCGAGAAGGGCTTTCCAGTCCTCTTCGCCGGTGGTCACCCGGTCGAGGTCGGTTTCGAGGTCGGCGGTGAAGTCGTAGTCGACGTAGCGGCCGAAATAGTTCGCGAGGAAGGCGGTGACGAGCCGGCCCTTGTCCTCGGGGAAGAGGCGGTTCTTGTCCTTGCGGACGTACTCGCGCTCCTGAATCGTCGAGACAATGGAGGCGTAGGTCGAGGGACGGCCGATGCCGAGCTCTTCCATGCGCTTCACCAGCGTTGCCTCGGTGTAGCGCGGTGGCGGCTGGGTGAAGTGCTGATCCGGCGTGATCTGGCGCTTCTCGGCGGACTCTCCCGAGATGATCTGCGGCAGGCGGCCGCCCTCGTCGTCATCGGAGAGCGTGATGTCGTCGTCGTCGCGACCCTCGGTGTAGACCTTGAGGAAGCCGTCGAAGGTCACGACCTGACCGGTGGCGCGCAGGCCGACCTGGCCGTCGGGACTCGAAATGTCGATGGTGGTGCGTTCGAACCGCGCCGCCTCCATCTGCGAGGCGACGGAGCGCTTCCAGACGAGGTCGTAGAGCTTCCACTGGTCGGATTCGAGCCGGAGCGTGTCCGGGTGCGCGGCCATGTCGGTCGGCCGGATGCACTCGTGCGCCTCCTGGGCGTTCTTCGCCTTGTTCTTGTACATCCGCGGCGACTTCGGGACGTAGGCCTCGCCGTAGCGATTCTTGATGACGTCGCGGGCGGACATGACCGCTTCGGGGGCCATGTCGATGCCATCGGTTCGCATGTAGGTGATGTAACCGGCCTCATAGAGGCGCTGGGCGGCATTCATCGTCTGGCGGGCGCCGAAGCCGAACTTGCGGGACGCCTCCTGCTGGAGGGTCGATGTCATGAACGGGGCGGCGGGGTTCCGGGTCGCGGGCTTCGATTCGACGGCAGAGACCGACAGGTCGCGCGCCTCGATGGCCGCGACGGCGCGGCTCGCGGCGGCTTCGTCGCCGAGGTCGTAGCGGTCGAGCTTCTTCGCGTCGAGGCTGACGAGGCGCGCTTCATAGGTGTCGCCGCGCGGCGTGGCGAGGATCGCCTTCACCGTCCAGTATTCCCGGGCGCGGAACGCCTCGATTTCCATCTCGCGCTCGACGATGAGGCGCAGTGCGACGGACTGGACGCGCCCGGCGGAGCGGGAGCCCGGCAGCTTGCGCCAGAGCACCGGCGAAAGCTTGAAGCCCACGAGATAGTCGAGCGCCCGGCGCGCCAGATAGGCGTCGACGAGTTCCATATCGATCTCGCGCGGGTTCTCCATGGCGCTCGTCACCGCGGATTTGGTGATGGCGTTGAAGACCACACGCTCGACGGCGGTGTCCTTCTTCACCGCCTTGCGGCCGGTCAGGGCCTCGAGCAGGTGCCAGGAGATCGCCTCGCCCTCGCGATCGGGGTCGGTGGCGAGGATGAGCTTGCTGTCGTCCTTCAGGGCTTCGGCGATGGCGCGGATGTGCTTGGCGCTGTCGGAGGCGACCTCCCACTTCATCTCGAAGTTCTGCTCCGGATCGACGGACCCGTCCTTTGGGGGCAGGTCGCGCACGTGACCGTAGGAGGCGAGCACGGTGTATCCCGGCCCGAGGTACTTGTTGATGGTCTTCGCCTTCGCAGGCGACTCGACAACGACGACGGCCATACGGACTCCTGCCGCAACAACGGCGGCGTAAAACGCGAGGCTACATGAGACGAGGCCGGTTCGTTGTCAACCGGAGGACCCGTCGCGGCCGCCGTCTGTCAGGGTCGTTTTCCGCTTTCCAGCGGGCGGCGGCGCGATCTTCAGGGCAGACGTTACCCGGTCAGGGGCGGAATTCTGCGCCGGCGTATCTGGCCGGGGAATGGCGAGCGTTCAGCGGATGGGTCTCAGGCCAGGCTGACGAAGCCTCCCGGGTGCCGCTGGAGTCGTCCGACCAGCTCCAGCTCGATGAGCGCGGCGGAGACGGCCGCGGCCGTCTGACCGGTTTCGCGGATCAGCAGATCCTCGGCCACCGGCGCCTGCGTCAGCAATTCCAGCAGACGGTTCCCAAGATCGTCACCGGTCGCCGGGGGTGGATCGGGGATTGCCGGCCGGCTGGGCGGGGGTCGCTGGCGGCCGGGGGCGAGGGTGGCCCCCAGCGCCTCCATGACGTCGGCAGCGTCCCGGACAAGGGTCGCGCCATCGCGGATCAGCGCATTGCAGCCGCCGGCACGGGCATCGAGCGGGTTGCCGGGGACGGCCATGACCTCGCGGCCCTGATCGGCGGCGTTTCGCGCGGTGATGAGACTGCCGGAGCGGAGCGCGCCCTCGATCACCACCACGCCGAGGGCGAGGCCGGAGATGATGCGGTTGCGTCGGGGAAAGTCCTGAGCGCGCGGCGCGTGGCCCGGCGGCATCTCGGAGAGGCGCAGACCACGGATCGCCATTTCGGCCGCGAGGTCGGCATTCTCGGACGGATAGACCACGTCGATACCACCGGCCTGCGCCGCGATCGTGCCGGAGTCGAGCGCGGCGCGATGAGCGGCGGCGTCGATGCCGCGTGCGAGGCCAGAGGCGACGACGAAGCCGGCGGCTCCGAGATCGCGCGCGAGTTGGGATGCCATGCGGCGGCCGAGGGCCGAGGCATTGCGGGCGCCGACGAGCGCGACGGTGGGCCTGCGGCCGAGACTGGTATCGCCCAGGGCCCAGAGCACCGGCGGCGCGTCGTCGACGAGCGCGAGGGCGGCCGGATAGTCGGCCGAGCCGAGCAGCAGGAGCCGGGCACCTGCCGCCATCCCTGTCGCGATCTCGGCCTCCGCGTCGGTTCGCGCAGCGGCGCGGTAGTCCCGCACGCCCGCCGCTGCCGCGAGCCCGGGCAGGCGTTCCAGTGCGGCCGCCGCGCTTCCGGTCTCCCGCAGGAGCCGAATGAAGGTTACCGGCCCGACCCGGCGCGACCGGGCGAGCCGGAGCCAGTCGAGCTGTGCCGCCGGAGAAGCGGGCAATGCGTCGGGGGGCACTTTCGTTGAGGTCGGCGGGGTCATCGTGCCACCGTTCGCGAGGGGTGGTTAAGACCCGGTTGACTGACGGGGGCCTCACAGGGCCGCGCACCGTCGCGCTGCACATCAGTGATCCGCAAAGACGTGACTTCAAATATGACGGCGGATTGGAGAGACTGCCAGTCGTTCAGCGCCCATTCGCGCTTCGGAGCCGCCATGCGCCTGTCGTTTGCCCTCTGTCTCTCGCTCGCCGCTTGCGGCACCACCTATGCTGTCCCGATCGCCGGCCCGGACGCCCCCTCGTCAGGCAGTCAGGTGACGGCGCCTTCAGCGCCACCGGGACGCGCCCGCACGCCCGCCGACTTCGCCCGGGTGCTCGCCCGGGTCGAACCGGCGGCGGAGCGCCTCTGCCGGCAGGAGCGGCCCGACGCACCGGCGTCCTGGTGCGACTACCGGGTCACGCTCATCCGCGACCCGAAGACACCGCCGAACGCCTATCAGTCGATGGGGGACGATGGCCGGCCCGATATCCACTTCGCCGCCTCACTCCTGCCGATCATGCGGGACGACGACGAGATTGCGTTCGTGCTTTCGCACGAAGCGGGGCACCACATCGCCGGCCACATTCCGAAGCAGGGCCAGCAGCAGGCCCTCGGGGCCATGCTCGGCGGCCTCGCGGCGGCGATGGGCAACGCCTACGGGCTTCCCGTGTCGCAGGACGAGGCGATGAACGTGGGCGCGACGCTGGGCGGGCGGGCCTACGGTCAGACCTATGAACTCGAAGCCGACACGCTCGGCGCCTTCATCGCCGCGCGGGCAGGCTATGATCCGGAGCGGGGGGCGGCGTTCTTCGAGCGGCCCGAGATTGCATCCACGGGCGGCCTGCCGATCCTCACCAGCCATCCGGGCTCGGCGCAACGTGAGGCGACGGTGGCGGCAGCGGCAGCCGAGATCAGGCGGCAGCGTGCGAGCGGCCGCGAGCCGACGCCGGACGTGGCAGGCTGAAGGGCATGAATGACCGGTCCGTGACGAAGCCGCGAACTATTTTCAAAAACCCGCGTTTTGGGGGTTGCGAGTCACCTGACCGACCCCTAGATAACCGCTCACCGGAGCGACGGTGCCACTGAAGAGGCGCTGACGCGGCGGGAAAAACCGGCAACTGGATGCGGGACGCGTCAGATCAAAGACGCTACCAAATGATGTTGTCGGACGCTCTTTGACATAACATATCTAGATGAAGGGATATGTGGGCGGTTTGGTTCATTTCGATGGACGAACGTTTGCATATCTGGCCCTTTAGGCGGA
>NZ_JACHFM010000002.1 GCF_014201905.1 Amaricoccus macauensis
AGAGCAAGGAGAGCTACAAGGTCAAGACCTATGGCCGGGTGGTCGCGATCACCCGCCAGACGCTGATCAACGACGATCTCGACGCCTTCACCCGGCCTCGCAGGGTTTGGAGCCCACCGCTTCGACATCGCGGCAATTGTGCGCGGCGCGCAGGAGCTCGATGGCGATCCGACATTTGACCGTAGCCTGGCCAAGGACAACCTGAAGCTGCGAGAGATTGCTGGCAAAATGCTCGTACCCGTCAACCGATTTGGGCGTGTCTTAGTGCCCGCTTCGGACTCGCTCGCGGGATGGGTCGAGGCGCGACTTCGCCCGATTCTCGACCGCGCTGCCACCCTCTATGTCGACGGCCCCACAACTTCAGTCGCCTCGCGGCGGCTCGCCGAAATGAAATCGCCAAGGGCATTTGGGCCGATGCTGCCCGCGTACCGCGCAATTCCAGATTTGACACGATCTACGGTGCGCTTCTTCGGCAAGCCGGGGCCCATCCGATCTACGGCGACGACAAGTACAACGAACTCGAAGAGCTTCTCGCCGCCGAACTCGCGGAAGGCTATCGGGTGGTTCGGCTGGACGGTCGGCTCTTCATTCGATCCGGCAATCGGTGGCGTGCAGCGCGGCTTGCCCCCGTCGTCGGCGAAGCCAGTTGGGAGCGCGGCGTGATCGTTTCGCGGAACTTCGGTCGAGTAATCGTACCGCCGTTCATCAGAGACGGGGAAATCATTCCAGGGTACACCCGCAACGGCCCGGGTGAGGGACCTTCGGAGCCAAGGCCAGAACCAGTGACGATGCGCTAAACGGATCGCGGCCAAGCTCGCCAAAATCATGGCGATGCTTTGCGTGCGCAACACCCATATCGAGAACATTCATGCGGGCCTCACGCCCGTAACCCATACCGGCGACTGGAGCGACGTCACCATGGTCGATGCCGATGGCAGGCGCATCCCGTGGACGGAGGTATCGCATATCACCGACGAGGACATGCGTGAGCTGATGAGGCAGATCGTGAACCGGCTCTGCACGTTCCACCTCTGCGCCGGGCGACCCAAAGCTGCAGGCCGAGATCGAGAAGAGGATGGCCGTCGCAGGGAAGTGGGACGAGCCGGAAATCGACCCGCAAATGACAAGACGCAAGAACTACGGAAGCTGAGCTCGGGCCCCATGATCGTGGCGCGCCGCCCAGCATCTCAGGTGATCACCGGATAAAACGGCCGCCCCCAATCCTCGTGCGGATTATCCATCATCAGGTCCACAAACACCGGCATCAGAAAGGCGAGGATGGCGGCGCCGTCGCGCACCTGCGCCCGGTTTACGCCACTGTTCCAGGTCGAGCCGCCATGGACCAGCTGGTTGCGAAGGACATATAGCCGGTCAAAGACGAAGCTCAGGACCCGGATGCTATCGCCAGCCTGGAATGCCTGCGCAAAGCTCCTCGATGACGCCTTGAACCTCTCCTCCCAATCCTCAAAGCCGCAGATCCCGTTGTGGTGTTGCCAGAACGGATTGAAGACGTAGCGGTTTTCCATGAGCATTCGCACCGGACCCGAGAACCGCTGCCACAATGCCTTGTAGATCCGTCGTCCCGCGTCGCGCGCCACCAGCCTGCCGAAATAATCGACGAAGGCAGCCCGTTCGCGGGGCGCAACCGGCTGGAACTCCCGCTCGTCCGCATAGGCCGCGTTGAACGCGATCCAGAGGAAGATGAAGCGGGCGTCGTCGTCTTCGCCGCAGGCTTCCGCGCGTCCGATCCAGCTGATGGCACGATGGGCGCGCAGACCCATAGTTTCGGGAAAGCCATCGCGGATGGCGCGCTGCTTGGTTTTCAGCGCCGCGTGGTCGAGAATATCCGTCATTCACAATCCCCCTCTGAAAATTCGCTCATGGCAAGGCGTCGAAATCCGGCTCCATCGACCAAGGCCCGCAGCCCGTCTGGTGCAATCACCTCGACCTTGTCGCCCCATTGATAGAGATGCCAGGCCATTTCCAGCCACCCCGCCGCCGTGAAGCGGACAATCAGGCTGCCGTCGTTCTGTGGCTCGAGCACCTGTGTCGGGTGAAAACGGAATTCGGTGGCGCGCTCGGCCGCCTCCGGTGCGAAACGCCAGACCACCTCGCCGTACTGCGCAGGGTCCTGATAGACGCCGAATGCCTTGGCGGCGTAGTCCTCAAGGGTGAACCCCGGTGCGATGGCAAAGCTTTCCTCCAGCACTTCGGCGGCATGGATCCGATCCAAGCGGAAGTTGAGGATGGTCCCGCTGCGTGATGGCTGGCGGGCCACAAGATAGCTGCGGTGACCCAACAGCAACCCGTGTGGTTCGATTACCCGGGGCGCGGCGTCAGCTGATCCATAGGTGACGCTCAGGCGAAACGGCCCTCGCAGCGCCTCGATCACGGCGTCAGTTACTGCAGGGCGCAGGGTGACGGTCGGACCGGGACGCATGACCTGGCCCAGACCTGCCAGCACCGCCTCGGCATCGGTTTCGGACCGCGTTGCATCGCGCGGGCTCAACCGCGCCAGCAGCCCGTCACGCAGATCCTCGAGCGCGCGGGCGTGGCGAAATCGCCCCTGACCCCGGGCGTCGCGGGCAGCGATCTCCAATGCCTCAATGGTCGTTTCCTGTCGTGGTTGCAGACGTTCGGGCGGCGGTGTTTCCAGCCGCCAATACCGTCGGGGACCTTCGTCATCCACGGTCGTAACATTGGCAAAGGCGGCGTCCAGCGCCTCTGTCATCCGCTGCGCCGTGCGGTGCGAGACGCCGAATTCGGTGCAGATGTCCTCAAGGCTGACACCCCCGCGCCGAGAGGCGGCCATCTGGGCGAGACGGAGCAGATCCTGAGCCTTGGCGAAAGACATTTGATCTCTATGTCAGAAATTGACACCAGCATAAGCTATTAATGAACTTGCAATCTGTCGAGGCGATTCCCTCAGGATCGAGCGCCGCTAGTATTGGAGCAGTAATGAGGGACCTCGACGGCCAAATCCTTCTGTCCGCTTCGGATCTCATGCGCTTCATGGGATGTGCGCACGCGACGACCCTAGATCTGGCGCATATGCGCGGCACCGGCCCGGAGCCGCGAGAAGACAGCGAGGACGTTGCACTGCTGCAGAAGCAGGGCGACGCCCACGAGGCCGGGCATCTGGCAAAGCTGGGCGCAGCGGGTCGTGGTGTCGTGGAGATTGTGCGAGGCAACCTTGCGACCGACGCCGAAACCACGCGCGCAGCGCTGGCGGCCGGGCCGGAGGTCGTCTTCCAGGGAGCTTTCCTGTCAGGCAACTGGGGCGGCTGGTCGGATTTCCTGGAACGGGTAGAGCGTCCCTCGGCGCTCGGGGATTTCAGCTACGAGGTTGCCGACACCAAGCTGAAGCGCCGCCCGCACCCGAAACATGTGCTGCAACTGGTGCTCTATTCCGATTTGCTGACCGAGGTTCAGGGCGTGGCGCCCGAGTTCGCCCATGTCGAATTGGGGGACGGCACCCGCGCGACCCTCCGGCTTTCGGACTACGCAGCCTATGCCCGCATGGCGCGACAGCGCCTCGAAGCCTTCGTGGCCGATCCGCCGCCAACCCGTCCAATCCCCTGCGCAGACTGTGGTCTTTGCCGCTGGGGCGACCATTGCGCCGATGTCTGGCAGGCCGAGGACAGCCTGTTCAATGTCGCCAACGTCAGCCGTGGACAGGTGAAGAAGCTGGAAGCAGCGGGTATTCAGACCATGGAAGCCCTCGCCAGCCTCGATCGTCCGATCCGCGGCATGGCGGAAAACACACGCCTCCGGCTGGTGACGCAGGCCCGCCTGCAACACGCCCGGAAGACTGCGATGCCCGCCTTCGAACTGCGCGCACCAGAACCCGGCAAGGGGTTCGACCTGCTGCCCGAACCGCAGGCCGGCGATCTGTTCTACGACATCGAAGGCGATCCACATTTCGAGGGCGGCCTCGAATACCTGCACGGCGTCTGGTTCGACGGCCAGTTCCGGGCGTTTTGGGCGCATGATCATGCCGCGGAGGCGCGCGCGCTCGCTGAGCTGCTGGAGTTCTTCCGTGTGCGCCTCACGGCTTATCCGTCCGCGCGCATCTATCACTATGCCCCCTACGAAATCACCGCCCTGCGCCGACTGACCACGAAGTACGGGATCGGCGAGGCCTTCCTTGACCGGCTTCTGCGGGAGCGGCGGTTCGTGGATCTGTTCGCCGTCGTGCGCGGTGCGCTGATCGGCTCTGAGCCCAATTACTCCATCAAGTCGATGGAGGCCTTCTATGGCCGCAAGCGCGATGGTGAGGTGAAGACGGCGGGCGGTTCGGTCGTGGCCTATGAGCGCTGGCGCGAGACTGGCGAGCAGCAGATCCTCAACGAGATCGAGGATTACAACCGCGTCGACTGCATTTCGACCGAGGAACTGAGGGATTGGCTGGTCGGCATTCGCCCCAGCAGCCCCTGGCCGTCGCTCGGTCAGGATGCGGGCATGAAGGAGGCGGAGGAGGACGCCGACACGAGAGAGCTGCGTTCGGCCCTGGCGGACTCTGACCTGCCCGACGACCGGAAGGAGATGCTGTTCAACCTCGGCCTCTTCCACAAGCGCGAGGCGAAGCCCGCGCAATGGGCGGTGTTCGACAGCGTTGGCAAGGACGAGGATGATCTGATCGACGATCTCGACGCGCTTGCCGGGCTCGAGGCTGTGGGCGCGGCTGAGCCCGTGAAACGCTCGATGGCGCGCACCTATCGCTTCCCGCAGCAGGAGACGAAGTTGCGGGGCGGCAAAAACGCGACCGTGCCGGTCCTTGACGGGCCGCCTGCCACAATCAGCATCATCGATCTTGATCGGACTTCGCGCGAGATCACCCTCAAGGCCGGGGCGGCGAAGGCGCATCTTCTGACTGACAGTCTGACCCTGCACCCGGACTGGCCGCCGAGTACCGATGTCATCGCCACCGCCCTGCGCGACGTGATCGCTGATCAGTGTGGCTCCCGCGCCTACCGGGCGGCCGAAGATCTTCTGTCCCGCACGGCGCCCCGCCTGACGACCGGTACGCTGGAACCTGTCACCGATCCGGTTGCGGGCACCATTGCTGCCGTGGGCGCCATGGATGAAACCGTCCTGCCTATCCAGGGGCCGCCAGGCACAGGCAAAACCTATGTCACGGCCCGGGCGATCCTGTCGCTCGTGCGGCAAGGCGCACGTGTCGGCGTGACATCGAACAGCCATGAGGCCATCCGCAACGTGCTGATGGGTTGCCTTGCCGCTTTGGAAGATGTGGACCTGCCGATCACTCTCGACCTCGTCCATAAGACTTCGGGAGACGAGGACAGCTATCCCGATGATTGCCCCGTCCGTCGCACGACCGACAATGCCGAGGCCGCTGGTGGCAGGCAGGTTGTTGGAGCGACTGCGTGGTTCTTCACCCGCGATGAGAACGTGCAGGCCTTTGACTGGCTCTTCGTAGACGAGGCAGGACAGGTGGGCCTTGCCAACATGGTCGCCATGGGTCGATCCGCACGCAACATTGTGCTGGTTGGCGATCCGCGCCAACTGCCCCAGGTCATCCAGGGCGCGCATCCGGAGCCCGCGAACCTTTCCTGTCTTGACTGGATGCTGCGCAATCACGCGACAGTGCCGTCGGCTCGCGGCATCTTCCTGCCAGTCTCACGCCGGATGCATCCGGAGGTCTGCCGCTTCATTTCCGAGCAAGTCTACGAGGGGCGGCTTACCAGTCACCCTGACACTGCGCGCCAGGTCGTGGCCGGGACCGCGTTTCCCCCGGCGGGTGCGTTCTGGGTGTCGATCCCGCATGAGGGCAACGCCCAGATCGCGCCAGAGGAAGTCGCGGCGATCCAGGCTGCCGTCCACCAACTGCTGACGGGTACCTGGACAGAGAAGGACGGCACGACGCGTCCCATGCGCCAGTCCGACGTCATAGTAGTCGCGCCCTACAACGCACAGGTAAATGCCCTGCGCGAGGCGCTGCCCGAGGGTATTCGCCTCGGCACCGTGGACAAGTTCCAAGGCCAGGAAGCGCCGGTCTGCCTTGTGTCAATGACAGCCTCCTCGGCCGAGGAAACGCCGCGCGGGATGGACTTCCTGTTCTCCCTCAACCGCATCAACGTGGCTGTCTCGCGTGCCAAAGGGCTGGCGCTGGTCTTCGGCGCGCCGCGTCTGCGAGAGGCGAAATGCGAGACGGTCGAGCAGATGCGGCTGATTAACACGCTCTGTGCAGTGACAGCACTCACTGAAATCAAAGAGGCGCTATGA
This sequence comes from Amaricoccus macauensis, assembly GCF_014201905.1. Classification (GTDB taxonomy): domain Bacteria; phylum Pseudomonadota; class Alphaproteobacteria; order Rhodobacterales; family Rhodobacteraceae; genus Amaricoccus; species Amaricoccus macauensis. The sequence continues at coordinate 6,247 of NZ_JACHFM010000002.1, forward strand.
GATTCGACCCAAAGGATATCGTTGAGCATTTGCGCCACAATCTTGAGCGTTATCCCTATGCCGATGGGTTTCCTGTCCTTCGCGAGCTTCTGCAGAATGCCGATGATCCGAAAGCTGAAGCTGAAAGCGTAGCCGTAAGCCTTCTTAACGGGTGGCCAGATGCTGCCAATCCACTGCTCCGTGGGCCAGGCCTTTTGCTGGTCAACGACGGTGGTTTCGACGCAGGCTCAGCAACAGGCATGCAGACCTTCGGCGGAAGCGTGAAGGCGCTCGACGAATCCGCCGTGGGGCGGTTCGGCCTCGGGCAGAAATCAGTTTTTCACCTTTGCGATGCCTTTGTCGTTGTTCCCTGTGGTTACGGAACAGAACACCTACCCTTTGTCGTTAACCCTTTCGAGACGCTCGGACGCGAAGGCGATGATTGCCTTCGCTGGGCCAAAGTTGACGAAAGCGATGCCTCCCTTATCGTTGCGGCGGGGGAGCGCTTTATTTCCTCTGTTCGAAGACTGAATTTGTGGTTTCCCCTGCGACGTCCCGGACTGCGCCCCAAGCCGAAGAGCAGCGGCGTAGTGGCCTCGGATATCGCGCCCGAGAGTCTTTCGCCAATTGCAGACCGCGAACGTCTCGCTGAAATGCTGGCATCGCTGCGCCATGTGCACCGCGTGGCGGTCGAGATCAACGGCGTGCGCATTGAACTCGACCGTGATGCGGCCCCCGGCATGGTCGGCTACGCTCTCCCGCCGGGTGATCGCAGTTTCGGGGGTGCGCTCGGCGCTGGTATCGTCAGCCTTGGCCGCGAGAGGCGTGCGTCCGATACCTTCCGCAGCGACCTCCGGCAGTCGGCGAACTGGCCGCGCAGTCGTAACCCAGACACCGACGAGGAGGAGCCGCAAAAGGCCACGCCACACGGCGCCACAATCCTAGTGATCGAGCCAGACAGCCATGGGCGGCTCTTTGGCGACTGGTCTGTGCTTCTGCCGGTGACAGAGGCTTTTCGTGCCCTCCACTACGAAGGCAAGGGGCGCATGAAGCTGCTTCTGCACGGATGCTTTTTCGTAGACAGCGGGCGCAGGGCTGTCATCGGGCTGGACGGTGCGGGCTCGACACACTCCAAGATGAAGCCTTCGAACGAGGCAGCGGTACGTGCCGATTGGAACCGTAGCCTCCGCGACAAGCTCGTTTTGCCGCTGATCCCAGCCGTATTCCACGACGCACAGGCACAACAGGTACTCTCAAGTGGGGCGCTGGCCGCCGCTGTGAGGGCGCTCGCGACCAGCGACTTCGGCCGCATTCACCGGCAAGCTATCGCGGACGAATACGTGCTGGCCCGCTGCATTGACGTCACTCGAGACAGCATCGTGGCACGCTGGCGCCTCGTTCCCGCTGGGACGGCCCTGCGGCCGCTACCGGGACCCGACGAGCGTGGGCGGGTCGCGCTCGTAGAGCTATTGCCCGATGTCGCCAAATGGGCTGCGGCACGTAACCTAACTCTGGTCTGTGGCGCAGACGCCCTGCTCGCGCCCGAAGTGCCGAGCTGGACCCCCGACGAGCTAAAGGAGTTTCTGACGGGGCTCGAACCCGAGTGCTTTGCAAGCGAAAGACACACGAACGTTCTGACCGATTTCCTACTAGTCGCATGCGCCAACGACGACCTGCGCGAGGCTGCAGCCGGTCCAATCATCGACCGGCTGAGGAAGGCGATCGCCTCGGCGCGCGCGCTCGCACCGCATGCCCGGATCGCCGAGGTTCTCGCCGCCGTAAACTGTGCGGACATCGTGCCGTTGCCACCCTCTGCCTCCGAGCGCTACGTGTTGCGCGCACTTGCGCAGGCGCAGAACGCGCCGCTTTGTCTGCCGCGAGCATGGCTACCGGAGGGGACGGCCGACAGCCCGACGCTCGACGCCGACAAGGCGCGACCTCTAATCGCAGCGTTACAGCCGCTGTTCGCGAACGAAGCGTGGGGCGAAGCCGCAGGTGCGGCATCCCTCGCGATCGTGCGCCGACTAAAGAACCTGGAAATGGCACTTGCCGACCCGGAGCTTCGCCAACTTCCTGTGGTTCGGGCGCTCTATGGTGGTGGCAGCCGCCTGCTGAGCCTTGCCGAACTCGACGCCACCGCGCGCGAAGGGCTGCTGTTCCGGGATACACCGCCAGAGAAAAAACTCCTCGGGCTGCTTGAAGATGCGCTGCCCGGTTCGAATGCGTTCATCTTGCCAAATGCAGTTGCCGCTGCACTGCAAGATGTGAGCCATAGCCCATCCGTTCGGCCCATTTTCCGCTTGGCTAGCCTCGATGCCGGAGCCGTCTGCTCGTTGGCACGAAGAGCCGAGGCGTTCGGTCCGCCTCAGGCCCGCGCCGCGCTGATGAACAGCATCTTCACGGAGGATGCGGATAAGCGCGACGCCCTGCGGGCGCTTGCAGCCGGGGATCGGCGTGCGCTTGATCCTAGCGTCAAACTCGAGGCGCTGCGCGAGACAGCCCCGGCGCTGGACGCGCTTATCGCGCGGCTGATCGCGACCTCAACTCAAGATGCCCTGGTGCCGGCTGAGATTCTCGATACGCTCGATCGGGCCAAGGCTCGCCACCTGTCGATCTCTACGATCGGGGGCGAGGAACTTGGTGATCTGCTCTACCGTCACGCTGAGGAGCTGCCCGAGCGTGGCCTCGACCTAAAGGCGGCTGAGGCGATCCTGTGCGCTGACATCCCGGAGGAATTGCTCCGCAAGCTACCGATCCTGCCTACGACGCGGGGCGGTTGGGCGTCATCGAACGGCCTTCACCAATCGAACCGCGACTGGCCTGTCCCAGCGAGCATGACCGCCCTTGTGCCTATGCTTGGTAGTGCCATGGAGCAGAAGGCCAGGATACGCGCCGAGGCGCTGGTCCCGCTCTGGTCGCCCGAGGAACAGATCGCGCTTTGCCTCGGCCAACCCGAACCCTCGCGCTTCGCCGCCGAGATTATCGAGGCACTCGCACGGGTCGACCAGCCTAACCTGGACCAGATCCGCCGGGCCCCCTGGCTCCTTAACCGTCGCGGTAGCGCCTGGAAGCCCGAGGATGTGCTCGACCTGAGGTTCTTGGAGCGGGGCATCATCAGCAACGCAGGCTAAGGGCAATCAGTGCCACTGTTGACCCGAGCACGACAGTCCACGAAATTTCGCTTGCCGACTGTGATGGGTCAATCGACACGCGCACTTTGGAGGAACTGATAAAAGCCGTCGGACCACTCGGGCTGTGGCACTTCCGACTTTACGAGGACTCCATCCTCGAGGAGTTCCGGCAAGCGTTCCTCACCGAACGAGCGACGGTCGAGGATACGCGCGCGAGCCTCGAGGATCGCCTGCCGCAGATCTTGGCAGAATTGAAACCGGTCCGGGGGTCGAAGCTACGGGAGGTTCTGAAGCAGTATGAGAGGGACGAGCAGTCCATCCTGCCGAACCGACGTGCAGACCAATTGCCCGCGGCCAAGCGTTCGCTCTGGGAGGAGGTTGCGTCGCCAGAGACGGCTACCGAACTGCTCGCGCTGATCCGCCAGGGCATTGGGCTATGGCCCTGCGCGCGTGGTGTTCGAACTCTTCCAGAACGCTGACGACGCGACGCTTCAACACCCGCCCGAGGGGGCGTCGTTGTGCCGTGTTGCGTTCCAGACCGAGCGTGTGCGCCTACAGCACTGGGGACGTCTCATCAATCGTCCCGGGCGTCCGGCCGACGGCGAACGCGAGGGCTGGCAGCGAGACCTCTTCAACATGCTTCTCATGAACCTTTCTGAAAAGCGCGAGGATGTGACGGGGCGGTTCGGATTGGGGTTCAAGAGCGTGCATCTCATTGCCCGCGAGGTGGGTATCGCCTCCGGTTTCGAGGCATCTTGCCGAGTTAAGGGAGGCATGTTGCCTGAGGTTTGGGAGGGCGGAAGGAGACTCTCCCAGGACGAAAGCCGAAATGGCAGGCGTGCGACGCTTATCGAGCTCGAGATCGACCCTGAGCGCCATGCTGAGGCTGAAAAGGCGCAAGCGGCCTTCGCAAGTTGCGTTCGGTGGCTGCCAGTCACGGCGCGGGCAGTCCGGGAGATCGAGTTTAATGGCCGCCGGTTCCAAGCCCGCTTCGGCGAGACGGGTGCGACGGGGATCAAGCATGTCGTCTTCGAAGGCGCAGAACCCGGCCAAGCGCTCGCGCTTATACTGGACAGGAACACGACGTTGTTTTTGCCCCTCGGGTCCGACGGCCCTCAAGCGCTGCCCGAGACCCTAGCCAGGCTGTGGTTGCTTGCGCCACTTGAAGAGGAGTGCCGGGCCGGCTGGCTTCTCAACTCCTATGGCTTTCGCGTCGATCCGGGACGCGGACGGCTTGCGGGCAGCGTCGATGAGCGCGCGGCGCTCTTCAGTCGTCTGGGTCGGGCGCTAGGGGAGAGGTTGGTCGAACTCCACGACCTCATCGAACGCGACTGGACGGGCTTTGCGGAAAGTGCTGGTCTTGCCGACCGGGACGGCGCCTCTGGGCGCGCAGTGTTCCTTGAACGCCTCACACGTCTCTTGACAGCGGATGTGTCCCGCGACGCCGAAGACGAACGGCTCGAGACGCACCTCCACCGCGAAGGTGGCCTAACGCACCTGTTCCGCGAGCGTGAGGCACTGCCGACCGGGCTGCCGGCACCCTTCGCACCTTTCTTGCGTGTGGATCAGGTTCGCTGGCAGATCGCCGGGCCGCTTGCTGAGCAGAGCCGGCTCAGGCGGCTCACGGGCTGGCGGGGGATCGCGGACATCGCGCAATCGGCGGTGAGTCTAAAGGCAGCGGAGCTGCTCCAGCGGCTCGGGTTCGACGCCCCGCAAACCTTCGATGCGGCAAAGCTTGTCAAGGCAGAACTACGTGAGAACAAGCAGGTTGATCCCGAAACCGCCGCAAAGCTGGGTGCAGTTCTCGACGAGGACTTCGTAAATGCCCTAGCTTGGCCAGAGCAGCAGGAACTGCTGAAGGCTGCAGCCGGTGCGAGGTTCCGAATGGCCGATGGCAGTTGGCGCGAGGCGCGTATGGCGCCGCGCGATGCCGTGGATGCGGATGAGGAGGAACGCCGCATTCTAGACTTCGCACCCGATACGGACGTTGCCGACGGCTCCTATACTAACGCCGCTCTTTCATTCTACCGTCTGGCCGCACGGCAGAGCGGCTTTCAGAGGACCGCCGAGACCTTTGAGCGCTGGGCGCAAGAGACAGTCGACCAAGCTGCCCGATGTGCGCTTCTATCCTACGTTGCAGAGGGTCGCCAAGGCGAGTGCCTGGGTGCACTTCTGGCGCGCGCGCGACCGCACTGGCTACCCGTCGATCCGGACGAGTTCCGTCAAAGCGCACTGGTAGAGGGCCTTGATGACGACACGCGCGGTCGGCTCATGACCATTCTCTATCCATCACTTGCTCGTAGCATCGGTTCGGGTCGGTGGTCGCCGTTCGACCCGGGCCCCGCAGAGGCTTGGGACGCGCCGCCTGATCCGGCCGAAGAACTCGCCCGGATCCGCGACTGGTGGCGACGGGAGCACACCGATCGGCGGCGCAACTACGACAGCCGCGTCTGGCCCGACGGGTTCATTCCGGGACGCCTTCGCGATTGCGAGGCCACCGATAGCCGGCTCGGCTGGTTCACTTTCTTCGCTCTTGGCATCTTCCGAACGTTAGGCTGGAACAATCAGGGTGCCCACAAAAGCTTCGTCGAGGCCGCGGTCCGAGAGGGCTGGTGGCAAGAAATGTCTGAGGCAAGGTTTCCGAACAACTCAGTCAGTGTGGGAGAGTTGAGCGAGGCTGCCATTCCTTGGCTGAAACGCCTCGAAGACTTCGCCCGCCCCGACGTTTGGCAGATCGAATTCCCGCAATGGCGACGAACGATCTGCGACCTTTATGCACTCGCGCGCTGGTTGCCGGACTACGCCGACGCCTTCCGTCTACTGCCGGTGGTGGTCGACCGAGAAGGTCTGGTGTCGTTGAGCAAGCTCTGGCGCGTCTCCTACGAGCCGATTTGGCAGCGACGCGGGCTCGAGGGCGCACCGCTTTCGCAAAGCCTCGGGCTCGGGGCCAACTGGATGATACGCGAGGCGATCCGGCACGGCTTCTGGCGCGGTGATGAGGCGATCTGCATGCAACCTTACGCTTGGGCTGCCACCGGTCGTCTGCGACGACTGTTCGCGGAACGGCTTGCATATCCCCTTGGCGAGCGTGGTCACATGGATCTTTCACCGAAAATCTACGGCTTCGTCGCCGATCATCTTGGCACGGACGCCGCTTTCCTCGGCGATCTGGACCTTCCGCTTCAGCTCTGGAATGGCGACAGTCAAGAACAGCCCGATGTAACGGAATACGACGACGAGACCGATGAATGACCGCACTCGCACCAGACTGTCCAGTTCGACATCAGCGACACGGCGATGGCCGTGTTGTCCACGATTTGGGCGATACGATTATTGTCCGTTTCGGCGCGGCACTCGAACAGGTCGAGCGCGGCGAGGTCGAGGTGGTCCGGTCGCTCGCCGACGCTCTGACCGAGGGTAAGCTCGATGATCCCCTCCCCGTGCTCGCCCGCGCACAGGCGCTACTGATCCATTCGATCAACGACCAGTGGGGGGTGTTTTCACGTTCGCGGGTACAGCTTCTGCCGCATCAGCTTTGGGTGTGTCGCCAGGTCACGCAGCATTGGCCCGCGCGTTGGCTGGTGGCGGATGACGTGGGCCTTGGAAAGACGATCGAGGCTGGGCTGATCCTGACGCCTCTATTGGCAGGGGGGCGTATCCAGCGGCTTCTGATCCTCGCCCCCGCGCGCCTCGTACCGCAGTGGCGCGCACGGCTTAAGTCGATGTTCGACATCCGGCTCAGCGAACACACGCGCGAGCAGGACCGCGGGAAGATCAGCTTCTGGGACACGGCCTCGCAAGTCGTTGCCTCGTTCCACACGCTGCGTCAACCTGCGGCTCGGGACCGTCTTCTTGCTGCCGAGCCCTGGGACATGGTGATGGTTGACGAAGCGCACCACTTCCAATCGCAGGAACGTCGTTCGACACAGACTTACGATCTACTCCGCGAGCTTCAAGACAGGGACAGGATAGAGTCACTCGTCTTGTTTACGGGAACGCCTCACCGCGGCAAGGATTTCGGCTTCCTCGCGCTTATGCGGCTCATCCGGCCCGATCTCTTCGATCCTCGGCAACCCGTGGGCGATCAGCTTCCGAAGCTCCGCGAGGCTATGATCCGCAACAACAAGGCGCTGGTGACCGATCTGGGGGGTAAGCCGCTCTTTCAACCCGTCAGCACCGAAACCGTAGACTATGACTATACGCCAGCCGAGGCTGCTTTCTACCAGACCATGAGCGCCTTCATCCTCGATGGTCGCGCCTATGCGTTGAGTCTGACGGGCCGCGAGCAGTCAGCCCGAATGCTGTTGCTCATTGCATTGCAGAAGCTGGCGGCGAGTTCGATCGCGGCGATCCGCAGCGCACTCGAACGCCGACGCGCGATGCTGACGGAGGCGGTGCAGCGGGCGACAGCAGATTTCCTCGAAGAAGTTGAGACACTCGACGAAGCGGCCGAGCAAGATGAGGCGCTGCCAGACCAAGTGGCCCTATTCCTGATGCAGGGCGAAATCGAGCGGCTCGACGACCTCATCGCGTTGGCCCGTGGGATCACCTCGGAGGCGAAAATTGCCCGTCTGATCGCGCTGATCGACGAGCAGTTGCCCCCGGACGAGCCACTTCTCCTCTTCACCGAATACAAGGCCACTCAAGCCCTCGTCATTGCCGCGCTAGAGGCGCGCTTCGGAAAAGGCTGTGCAGGTTTCATTAACGGAGACGAACGGCTAGCGGTGCAGGAAGCGAATGGCGCAATTCGGGTGCGAAGTTTTTCTCGAGATGCCGCCGCGGATGATTTCAATGCCGGCCGCACCCGCTTTCTTGTTTCGACCGAGGCGGGGGGCGAGGGGATCGATCTGCAAGACCGCTGTGCGACCCTCGTGCATGTAGACCTTCCTTGGAACCCGATGCGCCTGCACCAGCGTGTTGGCCGGCTCAATCGCTACGGACAGAAGCGGGCGGTGCGGGTGTTCCTGCTCCGTAACCCCGCTACTGTCGAGGCTCGCATCTGGGCGCTTCTAGAGGCGAAGCTTGCGCGCATTCAGGCCGCGCTCTCAGCATCCATGGAAGAGGCCGAAGATATCGCTCAACTCGTGATAGGCATGCAGGGCGGGCGGTTCTTCGACGAACTCTTCGCCGAAGGAGCTACCGCCGTCCCTGATAGCAAGCGTGAGCGACTGGCCGACTGGTTCGACGCGCGTACAGCCACATTCGGTGGACGTGATGCTCTCGAGACCGTCCGCGCGATGCTAGGTCAGGTCGCCCGGTTCGACTTCGGCGCAATCGGAGGGAGTATTCCCCGGATCGATCTTCCGGCGCTCGAGCCATTCTTTCGCAACGTCATGGTGCTAATGGGCCGACGTGTCATGCGGGGCGAAGAGGGGCTCTCGGTCGCGACCCCGGAGGACTGGAAGCGCAGCCTCGACTTGCAGCCGCGCTACGATGGGCTCGTCTTTGACCGGAATCTACCGGGAAACGAGCGGCTGAACCGCCTTTTGGGGGTCGGTCACGCGCTTCTGGACCATGCGCTCGCCGAGGCAGCAGGGCGGCCCGTGCGGATCGGCCGAGTTCGCAACCTTGCCCAATCCATGCTTCTTGCTGCTGTCGAAGACGAGGTTACCGGAACAGGTGGCACCGTGCATCGCATAGTCCTGGCGGTGGAGGAACCTGGAACCGATGGGCGGCCGCCACTCGCCGATTGGCAAGCGCTTCACCGCCTCAACGCGTGTCTTGCCGGAGAAGATCAGGCTGCCCCGCTGACGCACGCAGAATGCGCGGAGACGCAGGCACTGCTCGATTTACTGCGCGAAACCCTACCTTCCGTCACCACGCCGTTTCGCCGGCCGCGGGCGGTGCCGCTCTTATGCCTGCTCCCCGAGAGAACCAGATGAGTTGTAAGGAAGCCTTAGCTCGATTACCCGAGTTTTTGGGTCAGCGATGCTAGAGAAGGTTCGACGGCAGGCCCATCCCCTCCGCCACTTACCCTCGCGGGAGTTCTCCCGATCCGGCTTCGGCCGGACTTTTCCGTTGTTTTCGAGGGTTATGCTGCTTGGGCTGTTAACCGGCCCGAGCCTTGAGTTGCGCACTAGCGGTCTCTCCCGGCCGATATTCTCCGGACCTGTTAACCGGGCCTGATCCGGTAAACAGCCTCAAGTCTTTGCTTTCATGCGGATTTTGGGGTGCTGCAAAGCGTGCTTGTTGAAAAATCCATCCGACTGGCGGATGGAACAGAGATCGCAGCCCGCGCTCTGGAAGAAGCCGCGGATGATCTTCGTGAATTCAATGAGCGACCTGTTCCACAAAGACATCGACCGATCCTTTGTCGACAAGGTCTTCGACGCCATGGAGCAGGCCGACTGGCATATCTACCAGGTCCTGACTAAGCGCAGTTCCCTCATGCGCAACTATGTCCGCGGTCGCTATCAGGGCGGGCCGGTCCCGCGCCATATTTGGCTCGGTGTCTCGGTCGAGGATGCCGCACATACCAGCAGGATCGAGCACTTGAAGCAGATCAATTCCGATGCACGCTTCATCTCGTTCGAACCGCCGCTTGGCCCAATCGGGGACGTGGAACTGCAAGGTGTCGCATGGGCTCGGGCCCGGGCGAGGGGCTTCCTGATGCAGGCCACCGCCGTCAGCCAGCGAGATCCGCGTCAGGGACCGCGCTCCGAAGGGCTGCGGAGCGGCTGGGTTGTGACTGGCTGATTGCCCGTCGGAGCGATCATCTGGGCTCGAAGAACTCGACGGCCTTCACGACGAGGTCCGGGAGGGAATTCGCCGAGAGCTTCGTCCGGAGGGCGTGCCCGATGTTCAGCACGGTCTTGTAACTCACGCAGGAGATCTGGGCGATCTCGCGGTAGGACTTGCCGGTGGCGATGAGCGAGAGGACCTCGACCTCGCGCGCCGTGAGCGCGGCAGGGGCTGGCTCGCCTGGTGTCGACAGGTCCAGGAAGGCGAGCCGGGTCGCCATGTCCGGCGCGAGGTAGCGGCCGCCGGCGAGCACGGTGGTAAAGGCAGTGCTGATGTCCTCCGGCGAGGCGTCCTTGTTGACGAAGCCGTTGGCGCCGGCCCGAAAGGCCTCCCGCACGAGAACCGCGCTCCGATGCATCGAGAAGACGAGCACTGGCACGCGCCGGTCATGCAGTCGCAGGCGGCTGATGTACTTGATGCCGGCGAGCCGCTCGTCCCCGAAGGAGAGATCGACGACGAGGAGATCGGGCGGCTTCTCCCGCGAGACCTGAAACGCCCGCAGCGGCGTCGCCGTGTAGACGATCTCGCAGTCGGAGAGGTGGCGGGTCACCCGCGACCAGCCTTCTGCCACAACAGGATGATCGTCTACGACGATGATGCGGGTCATGTCACCGGCTCCTCAGCGACTCGGGACTGAACGGGGCCGTGGTCTGGCAGGGCCCGGCGATCGGGGGGGAAGTCGGACGGCGACAGTGGAAGCTCGATCTCGGTCACGGTCTCGCCGCCGACGCGGAAGGGTAGGCGGTAGCGGCCACCCAGCGCTACGGCCCGGTCCGTGATCCCCGTCTGGCCATAGCTCGGGCCGGCGCCATCCCTTGGCCCGATGCCGTCGTCAGTCAGGCGGCAGGCGAGGAGCGCCGCCCCGTCAGGCCCGATGCGGCGATGGACGGACACCGAGATCCTGCGCGCCCCGCCATGGCGCACCGCATTGAGGGCGCTCTCCTGCACGAACCTCGAGAGCGCAAAGCCGGTGTTCGTGGACAGCGGTACATTGACGTCCTTGTCGAAGTCGCAGCGCAGCGCGACTTCCGGTGCGATCTCGGCGAAGCTCGCGCCGAGGTCGCCGAGCAGCTCCGCGGGCGTGACCCCGGCTTCGATCATCGGGCTCAGCTGGTAGATGATGGCCCGGAGCGTCGTCTGGATGTTGGCGGCGTGGCGCCCGATGGCATCCACCTCTTCGGCGAGGGCCACGCGGCTCGCGGGGCTGGTCGAGCCGGCCGCGACCTCCGCTTCCGCGGCCGCGACCCTCAGGGCAAAGAGCGGGGGCCCGAGGCCGTCGTGGAGATCGCTCGCGACCTTGCGCCGCTCCGAGTCGGAAAGGGTCATCAGCCGCTGCTGGAGCAGGCGGTTCTCGGCCTGCTGTTGGCCGAGATCGCTCGCGAGATGTTCGATGCCATCCCGGAGTTCGGCAAACTCCGTCAGGCGCTGCACCGGCGGACAAGCGGTGAGATCGCCTTCAGCGATCCGCCGGATGGCGAGATTGCAGGCCGCGAGCGAGCGGTGGATGAGATGGACGGTCGTCAGCGTCGCAACCACAGTGACGATGCTGACGAGCACGATCGCGATCAGCACCGCGCGGAAGTCGGACCAGACCTCGTCCGCCTCATCGCGCACATCGCTTCGGAGGACGAGGCTGCCGAAGAAGTTCGGATAGCGGGTGATCGGCGCGATCGCTTCGTGCTGTTCACCGGAGAGCAGCCAGACGAACCAGTCGGGCGCCTCGAACGCTTCCGGACCGTTCGGGGCGGGGCCGATCGGCGCGCCTGACGGGCCGAGGATGACCGCTTCGATGTGGCGGAGGGCGTCAAACTGTCGTGCGAGGGCCTGCGCCTCGTCCATGGGCGAGCCGCCCTGCTGGAGGCGCAGACGGAACTGGTCGAGGTAGGCGGTTGCGAGGCCGAACGCGGTGGCGACCTCCTCCTGAGTCGCGCGCCTCGCATTCGCAATGAGGATCCCCGCGACCGCGACACTGAGGACGACCGACGTGCACAAGGCAAGCAGCACGCCGACCCGACGCAGCGGGATGGTCCTGAGATCGCTCATCCCTGTTCCCCCAGCGCCGCGTGCAGCGTCTCGATGGCGCTCGCATGCGAATGTCCGAGGCGTCGCAGCACCAGATAGTTTTGCGCGACCGCACCGAAGGAGCGGGTGGATTGCGTGCTCCAGGAGAGATCGTCGAGGAGCCGGTCGGCGGGGGGATCTCCGGCGGTCTCGGCGGCGATCTGTGCGGCTCTGTTCGCGATCATCCGTGGCGTCTCCTCATAGGCGGCCGCAAGGTCGCCGAGCAGTGTGGCCGCGCGGGACGGATCGACCGCGTCGAGGTGTTCCGAGAGCCACACCGCCGGGTCGCGACCGTCCCCGACGACCAGCCAGTCATTCGCCTCAGGGGTTAGTGTTGACCCGGTCTCAACTAAAGTATGAGGCGAGCCCGAAGGACCGTGGAGAAGGGGCCAAACAAGCGCCGCAGCGCCCGCTGCCGCGACGGACGCGATGATAACCAAGGCGCGTAACCCTTTGCCATGCATTGGTTAATACCTCCATTCCTTGGTTTGTGCATTTGCGCGCATTGTCAGCAGTTCGAGACGTGCTGCAACCCGGAAAGGGTAAAGCACCCACAAGTCGGGAGATTTATCCCGAGTACGTCGGGAACTCGTTCCGTAGACAGTCGCAAGGCCCGTGCGCTTAATCCGCCCATCGGACGGGCAGAGGCGACCATGCCACGCAGCCCGCCGGATAGAAAACTGCTCGCCAGGGAGAAGACCGAGCGGCGACCCGCCGTTGCAGGTCCGAGAGCAGCATCGCAGGAGGCGTAGGAATGATGATGAAGAACAGGCCCTATTGGGGCCCGTCGATGCTCGCCGTCACGCTGGCGGCAGCCGTGGGGCTCACTGCCGGTCCCGCGCTTTCGAACGACAAGCTCGTCGAACTCGCGAAGGACAATGCGAACTGGGTGATGACCGGTCGCGACTACAACGCGCAGAACTTTTCACCGATGACCGAAATCGACAAGGAGTCGGTCAAACGTCTTCGGCCGGCATGGTCGTTCTCCACCGGCGTCCTCAACGGTCACGAGGGCACGCCGCTCGTCGTCGGCGACGTGATGTATGCCCACTCACCGTTTCCGAACACCACCTTCGCGATCGACCTGAACGAGCCCGGCAAGATTCTCTGGCAGAACAAGCCGAAGCAGAATCCGACCGCCCGGGCTGTTGCCTGCTGCGACGTCGTGAACCGCGGCCTCGCCTACTGGCCGGGTGACGACGAGGTCAAGCCGCTGATCCTGCGGACCCAGCTCGACGGCCACATCGTCGCGATGGACGCCGAGACCGGCGAGACGCGCTGGATGCTCGAGAACTCCGACATCAAGGTCGGCTCGACGCTGACGATCGCGCCCTACGTCGTGAAGGACAGCGTCATCGTCGGGTCTTCGGGCGCCGAGCTCGGCGTGCGCGGCTATGTCACCGGCTATGACGTCAAGACCGGCCAGCAGCTCTGGCGGTCCTATTCGACCGGCCCGGACGATGAAGTGCGCCTCGCCGAAGACTTCAACGACGCCAACCCCCACTACGGCCAGAAGAACCTCGGGATCGACACCTGGGAGGGTGACGCCTGGAAGATCGGTGGCGGCACCAACTGGGGCTGGTACGCGTACGATCCCGGCGTTGACCTGTTCTACTATGGTTCGGGCAATCCCGCGCCGTGGAACGAGACGATGCGGCCGGGCGACAACAAGTGGACGATGACGATCTGGGGCCGTGATCCCGACAACGGCATGGCGAAGTTCGGATACCAGAAGACGCCGCACGACGAATGGGACTACGCCGGCGTCAACGTGATGATGCTGTCCGATCAGCAGGACAAGGAGGGCAAGGACCGCAAGCTCCTGACCCACCCCGACCGCAACGGCATCGTCTACACGCTCGACCGGACCAACGGCGATCTGATCTCGGCGAACAAGATCGACGACACCGTCAACTGGACCACGGGCGTCCAGCTCGACACCGGCATCCCGGTGCGCGACCCCGAGTTCGGAACGCGCATGGACCACAAGGCGACGGACATCTGCCCGTCGGCGATGGGCTACCACAATCAGGGCCACGACAGCTACGACCCCGAGCGGAAGTCCTTCTTCATGGGGATCAACCACATCTGCATGGACTGGGAGCCGTTCATGCTCCCGTATCGCGCGGGTCAGTTCTTCGTGGGCGCCACGCTCTCGATGTACCCCGGCCCGAAGGGCGACCGCGAGAACATGCTCGGGCTCGGACAGGTGAAGTCGTATGACGCCATCACCGGCGAGTTCAAGTGGGAGGTCATGGAGCGCTTCTCGGCCTGGGGCGGAACCCTCGCGACTGCCGGCGGCGTGATGTTCTACGGAACGCTCGACGGCTTCATCAAGGCGCGCGACAGCGATACCGGCGAGCTCCTGTGGAAGTTCAAGCTGCCCTCCGGCGTCATCGGGCACCCGATGACCTACCAGCACGACGGCCGGCAGTACGTGGCGATCTACTACGGTGTCGGCGGCTGGCCGGGCGTGGGTCTCGTCTTCGATCTCAAGGATCCGACGGCCGGCCTCGGTTCGGTTGGCGCGTTCAAGCGGCTCCAGGAGTACACCCAGCAGGGCGGGGGCATCATGGTCTTCTCCCTCGACGGCGAGAGCCCCTTCTCCGACCCGTCGGTGGGTGAGTACGACCCCGCCGTTCCGGGCGAGCCGACCTGACCAGCGCGTGAGCGACCGCCCTGCCGCGATGGCGGGGCGGTCAAGTCAACCGGAGTGAACCAATGAACGGAAGAACTTTCTTCACGAGTGTCGCTCTCGCTGCTTTCGCGGCCGGTGCCGCCCAGGCGGGGGAGCCCTTGCGGGTCTGCGCCTCGACCAAGGACGCCCCGCTTTCCGAGAAGGGCGGCACGGGCCTCGAGAACCGCATCGCCGAGGTTGTCGCCAAGGCGATCGGTCAGGAACTCGAACTCGTCTGGATCGACAAGGACGCGATCTACATGGCCCGCGACGGGCTGGATGCCGGCCTCTGCGACGTGCTGATGGGCGTCGACAGCGACGATGAGCACGTCCTGACCACCCGAGCCTACTACCGTACCGGCTATGCCTTCATCACACGCGAGGACACCGCGCTCGGCGGCGACACATGGGAGGCGCTCGGCGATGCCGGGCTCGATACCATCGCCTACCGTCTCCACGGGCCCGCGGAGCTTCTGGTGAAGTATGCCGGCAAGTACGAGAACAACCTCATCTACGTGACGAGCCTCACGAACTTCGAGGATCGGCGCAACAAGTACACCAACGTCGAGGCGTCGCGCGTCGTTTCAGAAGTGGCTCAAGGCAACGCCGACATCGCCATCGCGTTCGCCCCCGAGGTCGCCCGCTACGTGAAGTCCGCGCGCGTGCCGCTGCGGATAACGCTGATCTCGAACCACCTCACCCGCGCCAACGGCCAGGAGGTTCCCCTCCAGTTCAGCCAGTCGGTCGGCGTGACGAAGTCGAAGCCCGAACTCCGCGACGCGATTGACGTCGCCCTCGTCGAGCACAAGGCGGAAATCGACGCCATCCTTGCGGGCGAAGGCGTGCCGCTGCTGCCGCCGAGCAGTTGAGCCGGTTCTTCGCCCCGCGCCAACCAAGAGGTCACATGCGCTTTCATCCCCGCATCACCGTCGCCCTCGTCCTGGGCGTCACTCTCACTGCCGGTGCCGCTGCCGCCGCGTTCGGTAGCATCACATTCTACAGCACCGTCGAAGGTACACCGCTGAACCTCGAGGATTCACCCGAGGAGGGCCGGGATACCGAAGCGGTCAGGACGTTCCTCGATACGGGCGTCAACGTCTACAACGAGGATCCGGCCGCGCTCCCGGAAGGCGAGCAGCTTTTCCTCGGCATGTGCTCGGGCTGTCATGGCCACTACGCCGAGGGCAAGATCGGCCCGGGCCTCAATGACGACTATTGGACGTACGAGGTCAACAACGAGGATACGGGGCTCTTTTCGACGATCTTCGGCGGCGCCCGCGGGCAGATGGGGCCGATGTACGGCTCGCTCAACCTCGACGAAATGCTGAAGACGATGTCCTGGATCCGGCACCTCTACACCGGGTCCGCCGAAAGCGCCAGGTGGCTCGACCCCGAGCAGCGCGCGAAGTTCGTGCCGTTCCAGCCGGACCACAAGTCCGCAGACTGACCGAGGGAGCCCGGACGCACCGGGCCCCTCTCCCGCCCCGCGCACGGGGCATGTTCCGGAGGAGTGACTCATGAAGAAAACCACGCTTGCCGCTGCCGCCCTTCTGGCGTTCGCCGCCACAGGCGCGGCGTTTGCCTACGATGGCACCAACTGCCGTGCCCCCGGCATCTGCTGGGAGCCGAAGCCCGGCTTCCCGGAGGCCGTCGAGGGGACCGAGTTCGATCCGTTGCACGACCCGGCCGAGGTCTCGAAGCAGGGCGAGTCGATCAAGGAGATGGACGAGCGCAACGCCCGGCGCGTCGCCTACTTCATCAAGACGGGCGAGTTCATCTACGAGGTGGACGATATTCCCGCCGAGTGACCCGCGAGCCGAATGAGCCGCGATACGTCCGCCGGCAGTCATGTCGCGGACGTGCTGCGGGCGTCCCGCCCGTCCTCCCATTCTGGCGGGGCGCCCCATCGTCGACCGGATCTGCGGTTGACGATCACGATCCACCGCACGATCCACCGAAAGACCAGGCGCATGACCTACGACCTTGAGGACTGGCGGCGGCGCGCTCTCGACGCCGAGGCAGAGATAGGCCGGGCCGTGATCGGGCAGGAGCGCGCGATCCGTCTCATCCTTGTCTCGCTTCTCGCGCGCGGACACGTGCTGCTTGAAGGCGACGTCGGCGTCGGCAAGACCACGCTGCTGCGTGCCTTCGCCCGTGCCCTCGGCGGCCCGTTCGCGCGGATGGAGGGGGCAATCGACCTGATGCCCGCTGACCTGCTCTACACCGCCTGGATTGCCGAGGACGGCCGCCCCCGCGTCGATCCCGGACCGGTCCTCCAGCACGGGCCCGACCTCGCCGTCTTCTTCTTCAACGAGATCAACCGCGCCCGGCCGCAGGTGCATTCCCTGCTCCTGCGCCTGATGGCAGAGGGAAGCGCCACCGCATTCAGGACCGAGCACGTCTTTCCGTACCTGACGGTCTTCGCCGACCGCAACCAGATCGAGCGTGACGAGACATTCGAGCTTCCCGCCGCCGCCCGCGATCGCTTCCTCATGGAAATCGGGATCGCGGCGCCCGCTGGTCGCGAGGCCCGCGAAGCTCTGGTGTTCGAAACACGCTTCCACGACTCGGACCGCCTTATCGCCAGCGTGCCGGAGGGCATGCTGTCCTTCCGGGATCTGCCCGCCACGGCCGCGGCAATACAGGAGACGATCCACGTCTCGCCGGCGCTCCGGACCTTCGTGATGACGCTCTGGGACACCCTTCGCGCCCCCGATGCGGCGGAAGTCGGCCTGCCGGGCGTCGATGTCGCGCGGCTTGTCGCAGGGGGAGCATCGCCGCGGGGCATCTCGGGCCTCGTGCGCGCCGCCCGCGTCCATGCATTTCTTGAAGGCCGCAACATGACCCTGCCCGAGGACGTGCGAGCCGTGCTCGGGCCGGTCGTCGCGCACCGGATCTTCCTTGCGCCGGTCTACGAGGCCCGGCGGGCCGAGATCGTCCCGGCGCTCGTCGACGCCGCGCTGGCGCGGGCGCCGGTGCCGGTGGCGGCATGATGTCTTCTGAGGCAGATGGTCCCGGGCTCGCCGCGCTGGGTCGTGCGATCGTCTGGAAGTTCCGCCGCCGACAGGCTGGCGTGCGGCCGGGCGCGCACCGCGGCCGCTTCGCCGGTGCTGACGGCCTCTTCACCGATCTCGCACCGATCCTCGCCTGTCCCGACCCGCGCCGCCTCGACCTGCGCCGGTCGGTCGTCGATCCCTTCGGGATGCCAGCCGTGCGGCGCTTCGAACTGCCGACGACGGTGACCGTGCATGTGGTCGTCGATCTCTCGGCTTCGCTCGCTTCGCGCGGCGCAAGCGATCGCCACCGCCTCGCAGCACTTCTGGCAGGCGCTTTCGCCGAGGCCGCGCACGCGTGCGGTGACGCCTCGGCACTCGCCGTCGCGCTCGGGTCCGAGGCGGAGTTCGCGCTGCCGCCCGGTCGCGGCCGGGAGCGGACAGCGGCATTCCGCGACACGGTACTCTCCGTCCGTCCGTCGGGGACCGGCATCGAGGGCCTCCTCGGCATCGCCGCGGCGCTGCCAAGGCGGCGCACGCTCGTTGTCCTGATCTCGGACATGGAACTCGCACCGACGGACCTCGACGCCGTTCTGGCCGCGTTCGACGGACATGCCCTCATCCCGGTCTGGCTCCGTGACAGTGCCCTTGAGGCCGTCGACACCGGCACCGGACCGCTGCCTGGCATCGCACGAATGCAGGACCCCGAGACCGGAAGGACAGCCCTCGTCGTCCTCGGACGGCGGCGGGTCGAGGCCTGGCGGGCAGGGCGCGAGAGGCGCCGTGAGGAGCTTCATGCGGTGCTCGCCTCCCGGGGACGTGAGGCAGTGACGGTCCTTGACCGTGTTCAGGTGGCGGCCTTCGCGGAAACGCTGGCCCGGGTCCTGCCATGAGAGCCGTCCTCATGGTTCTTCTGTTCCTCGGTCCGGGGCTCCTCCGCGCCGAGCCCGAGGTTCACCCCGAGCCCGAGGTTCGCGTCGAGCCCGAGGTTCGCGTCGAGCCCGAGGTCCGCGTCGAGGCGCCGCGAGGCTACGGCTGGTGGATCGGCGACCGGCTCGTCCATCGCGCGCTCGTCGTGTTGCCCGGCGATGCGACCGTGGTGCCCGGCTCGCTGCCACGACCGCGGCCGGTGGCGTACTGGCTCGATCTGCTTGCGACGTCGGTCGAGGACACCCGCGCCGAGGGGCGCCGCGCGGTCCTGATCACCACCGAGTGGCAGACGTTCTATGCGGCGCTCGAGCCGGTCCGCCGGGAGGTGCCGCCCTACCGTCTGCATCTCAGCGACGGCAGTGAGGTCGAGATCCCGGGCTGGGGCTTCGTGACCTCGCCCATCCGTCCGATCCTCATCGCGAGCGCGCCCGGCGACATGCAGCCCGACGCCGGAGTCCGCCCCGCGAGGGCCGGGGCCTTGTTCAGGGCCACCGCAGGCTTCGGCATCCTCGCGCTCCTTTCGGCGGGTGCGCTCGCCGCGCACCAATCGTGGTGGCCCTTCCGCCCGGGACCGGCGCGCCCCTTCACTGCCGCCGCCCGGGCCGCCCGCCGCGCGCCCGACGCGGCCGGGGCCGCGCTCGCGCTCCACCGCGGCTTCGACACCGCGAACGACCGGCCGCTGGTCGCCGCGGACGTTGGCGCCTTCGTCGCGGCCCGCCCGGAGTTCCTGCCACTCGCCGGCGAGATCTCGGCCTTCTTCGATCGCTCAGGCGTTCGCTTCTTCGGGGCGGACAGCGGCGCGCCGGACGACGCGGGCGTCACGCGCGGGCTCGCCCGACGGCTCGCGGCGCTGGAACGGGGGCGGGCATGATCACGCTCGACCACCCGCTCGTGCTCCTTCTCCTGCCGCTCGCGCTCGTGCCGCTTCTGGTGCCGCTGCTGCCCGCGCGAGCGCAACCGGCGCTGGGCGCCGCTGACGCCGGCCGCGCCGGCAGGGGCCTCGGGCCCACGCTCCGTGTGCTTGGCGCGGTCGCCATCGCCGCCCTCGTGGCGGGTCTCGCCGGTCCATGGTGGGGGCGGGCAAGCCAGGTCCGGGTGGGCACGGGCGCGCATCTCGCGCTCGTCATCGACCGCTCGCTCAGCATGAACGACAGCTTCGCCGGCCGGACACCGGACGGTCAGAACGAGTCGAAGGCCGCAGCCGCCAAACGGCTCCTGACGGACTTCGTCCACCGGCGTCCGCACGATCGCATGGCCGTTGTCGGCTTCTCGACGGCGCCGATGCTGCTGCTGCCCATGACCGACCACAAGCCGGCGGTCGAGGCGGCGATTGCCGCGATCGACGAGCCGGGCTTGAGCAAGACCGACGTCGGGCGCGCCCTCGCCATGGCGTTCTCGCTCTTCGACGACTCCTCCGAGGATGCGGCCCGCGCGATCGTCCTCGTCTCGGACGGCGCCGGGATCGTGCCGCGCGAGGTGCAGGAGGCGCTCCTGCCCATGGCGGCGCGGCAGGGGGCGAGCCTCTACTGGCTCTATCTTCGCACCCGCGGCGCAAAGGGCATTTTCCAGCCGCCGGCACCGGGCGAGCCCGATACCGCGCAGGCCCGTCCCGAGCGCCACCTCAACCTCTTCCTCAAGCGCCTCGGCGTGCCCTACCGCGCTTTCGAGGCCGAGGATCCCGAGGGCGTCGCGCAGGCGATCGCCGAAATCGACAAGCTCGAAGCGAAGCCGCTGCTCTATCGCGAGGAGGGCCCCCGCCGCCCGCTCGGCTCCCTGTTGTTCGGGCTCGCCACCGCGGCGATCATCGCGCTCCTCGCGGCGCGCCTCCTCGACCGCCCGTTGCCCCCGCTCCCGCGGGGCGCGCTCATCCTCGAGGACGACGCATGATGTCGCGCCAGCCTGCCCGTCGCCTCGCCTTCGCCGCTCTCGTCGCCCTCGCCGTCGCCGGAGTGGCCGGCTTCCTCGGTGTCGGCATCGCCGCGATCGGTGCGGCCCGAGAGAACGCCGCCCTCGCGGGGCTCGCGGCCAACCGTGACGTGCCGGCCGGCCCCGGCTCGCCACTCCGCGTCGTGGAGGCTCGCGCCGCGTGGCTTCTCGTCCGCGATCAGATCGAGCAGGCAGAGGCGCTTGGACCGCTGATCGTCGCCTCCGCCGACGCTCGGGCCATGCGGACCTGGTACTACAATCTCGGAAACGCCCGGCTCCGCCGCGGCTTCGAGCTCATCGAGGTCCGCAACCTCGACGATGCCGAACCGCAGGTCGCCCTTGCCAAGGTCGCCTATCGGGCCGCGCTGCGCGCGGAGCCCGGCTTCTGGCAGGGCAAGGTGAACCTCGATCTCGCCATGCGCATCGTGCGCGACCTGCCCCGGGAGGAGCAGGAGGCGAGCGAGGACGAGGCGCCACCGAAGGCGCTCTGGACCGATCTTCCCGGTCTTCCCGGCGGCGCGCCATGAGCGCGGCGCGCTGGCGCGATCCCGCGCTGCTCCTCCTCGCGCTCGCCGGGCTCGCCGCCCTCGTCGCAGCGCTGGACCCGCGCTTGTCCCGGGTCGTCGCGCTGCGCGATCTCGTCTTCGTCGTCGACGTCACCCGCAGCATGAACGTCCGCGACATGGACCTCGGCGAGGGTGCGATCAGCCGCCTCGACGCCGTCCGGGCCGAGCTCCCGCGGGTGATCGCGAACCTTCCCTGCGGCTCGCGCGCCGGGCTCGGCGTCTTCACCGAACGGCGCAGCCTCACCTTCATCGAGCCTGTGGAAGTCTGCGAGAACTACGTCCCCCTCTCCGCCGCGATTGACGCGCTCGACTGGCGGATGGCGTGGGAGGGCGACAGCATGATCGTCCGCGGCCTCCACCACGCGCTCGACCGGGCGCGACAGCTCGACGCTGACCTCGTCTTCCTGACCGACGGGCACGAGGCGCCGCCGCCGCCCTTTGCCGGTCAACCGGCATATGGCGACGCGGCCACCCCCGTCCGGGGCGCCATCCTCGGCGTGGGCGGCGCGACGCCCATGCCGATCCCGCGCTTCGACCGCGACGGCCGCGAGGTCGGGTTCTATCGCCCGGAAGACGTGCAGCAGTCACCACGGCGCATAGGCAAGCCGCCCCCCGACGCCGCGTCCCGCCCCGGATTCCACCCTCGCAACAACCCCTACGGCGAGGCCGACCTCAGCGGCGAGGAGCACCTGTCGACCTTGAGAGGTGCCTACCTCCACGATCTGGCCCGCACGTCGAACCTCGGCTACGTCGCGATGTCCGAAGGGGTATCGTCGGTCGCCTCGGCTTTCGCCCGGGCGACGCGGTCCCGCGCCGAAGTCCGCAAGGTGTCGGTCGCCGCCTTTCCCGCGGGTCTGGCGCTTGCCGCGCTCGCGCTCGGCTACGCGGCGCGGGTTTTCATGGACCGCAGACAGCAAGGACACTGATGATGCACCTCAACCCCCTGAACCGGAGGGCGGCGCTCGTGGCGTGCCTTCTCGCCGTGCTGGCCGTGCCCGCCGCGGCGCACGGGCCGTCGCGGCAGAAGGCGACCGGGAGTGTAACGCTCGCGGCCTCGCCCGACGAGGTCTGGGAAGTCGTCGGCAACTTCGCCGACATGACATGGTACCCCGGGGTGACCGGGACCGAGGTCAGCGCCGACGGAAAGTCACGGACCCTGACCTTCGAGGGCGGCAGCACGGCCGCCGAGCGCCTCGCCAAGCATGATGACGGCAAGCGCGTCATCTCGTTTCGTCGCACCGGGGATGACCTCGAGCTGATCCCCGTCACCAACTTTTCCAACCAGATCGAGATTGCCGAGGAGGGGGCAGGAGCGAAAGTGACGTGGTCCGCCGCCTTCTATCGCGGCTTCCCGAACAACGACCCGCCGCCTGACCTCGACGATGCCGCCGCGATGGCGGCCGGCCAGAAATTCGTCCAGTCCGGTCTGGACGCGCTTTCCGAGCGCTTCGGTCCGGGAAGCTGAGGCTTTCGTCGGGGCGCGCCAGAGTGCTCGCGTTTCGTCGATGGCCGTTTCCCCGAATGGCAACCGGAGGGCGATCCGTTCGAGCGGATGCGGCGATCCCTGAGCGACTTCATCCGGAGTCTCAGGTCGCAGGTTTTCCGGGATTGAGACGCCGGTGGATGGCGTCCTGCCCTGAGCCGCGCGGGTCTACTCGCGCGGCTCAGCCGAGGTCTCGGCGTTGCTGACGGCGATGCGGATCAGGTCCGAGAAGGTGCGCGCAGAGAGCTTGCGCTTCATGCCGGTGCAGGCGTTCGCGACCGACTTGTAGCTCAGGTTCATGTGGGCGGCGATCTCCTTGTAGCCGAAGCCATCGGCAAGGAGCTTGAGGATCTGGTGCTCCCGGGCGGTCAGAGCCGCGAGCGGGTTGGTGTCACGTCCGACGCTCTGGGTGGCGACGCCGATGGCGAGATCGCGCTCGAGGTAGATCTGGCCGGCCTCGATGTGGCGCACTGCGGTCAGGAAATCCTCGGGCGAGGAGTTCTTGGCGAGATAGCCGAAGGCGCCGGCCCCGAGCGCGGTTGCGGCGAAAGCCGGACTGCCACTCATTGAGAAGACGAGAATGCGCGCGCCCGGAGCACGCTCGAGCAGGGGACGGATCATCTGCAGCCCGCCAACCCCGGGGAGCCCGACGTCGAGGACGATGAGATCGGGGCGCGTTCGTTCGCAGGCGCGGTAGGCGGTGGTATAGTCGGACGCTTCGAGGATGGTTTCGTAGCCGGCCTCGCCGAGAAGCCGGCGGCAGCCGATGTGGGTGACAGGGTGGTCATCGACAACGAGAGCGGTCTTTGACACTAGATGGCCTCCTGCATCGCGACGCCTTCAAGTGGTACCTCGGCCTCGACGCGGACGCCGCCCTCGGCGGAGGGTCCGATCGTCAGGCGCCCGCCGATGCTCGCGACGCGCTCGCGCATGCCCCGGATGCCGTTGCCGGGGGCAGAGCCTGCGGCGAGGCCGCGGCCGTCGTCGGAGACGATGATCTGCGCGACGCCCGGGCGGCGCGGATCACGGCGGGCGACGAGTTCAATGCGGCGGGCGCCGGAATGGCGGAGCGCGTTGGTCAGCGCCTCCTGGGCGACCCGGTAGACCGTGAGCTCGGTCGTATCGTCATAGGAACCGAAGTCCGGATCGATGTCGATCGTCCAGTCGATATCCGGCCCCAGCCCCGACATGGTATCAGCGAGATCCTCAAGAGCCCCGGAAAGCGGCAGCTGGCCGAGTTCCATTGGCCGAAGCTGGCTCAGCAGCGCCTGATTGGTGCGCTGGATCTGGTCAGTGATGGCGAGGATCGACTGCGCGCTCGCCGCAATCCCCGACTTCCCGTCGCGCACGGAACTGTCGAGGATCGACCGCGCCTCGACCTTGAGGCCGAAGAGGCATGGGCCGAACTCGTCGTGCAGTTCGCGGGCGATCGCTTTCCTCTCCTCGTCGGCGACGCTGACGGCGCGGCGGTTGAGGTCGTCCTTTTCGGCAATGGTGCGTTCGAGCGCCGCGCCGAGGTGATCGAATTGTGAGGCCAGCAAGGCGAGGTCAGGCACGTCGACGGCACCGATGCGAGTGGCATAGTCGCCGCTGCCGAGCCGTTCGACGCCTTCCGTCATGCGGGCGAGCGGTCGAAGGGTGCGGCGGACGACGAGCCAGAGGGCAAGGAGCGTCGCAGCATAGGCGGTGCCGCCAAACACCGCGAGGGTGCGGACATCCTCCCAGACCTCGTTGATCTCGTCGTTCGGATCGGAGCTGATGATGACCTTGCCAGAGGTATCGCTGGCAACCCGGATCGGCAGGATGACAGTCTTTTCCGGTGGTGCAAGCAGCTGACGGAACCAGTCGGGTGCTGACTCTTCATCCTGGCTTGGCGGCCCCGCGACGTGGACCATTCCGGTCTTTGCGTCGATGACGGTAATCCGGGCGTGACGCGGCTGATAGAGCGTATCCGGCAGGATCGAGAGCACATCCTCGGGGTCGTTGCCCCGCAGCAGCGATCCGACGGTGGCGATGACGTAGTCGCGCGCAAGTCCGAGATTGGCGTCGACCTCCACAGCGGTCGCGGTGCGGGCGTTGCCGAGGAGCACGATTCCGCACAGAACGATGTCGATTGCGCCAATCACTGCTGCAACGAGCAATAGCCTGCCTGCCAAACTCAGGCGGCTCATGTCCATCCTCCCTTTTCAGCAACGAATTGCAGCGTCCACCCCGGGAAGCAACCGGGCGCAAGGTCGTGTTTCACGCAACACTGGCTGCCCGTCGGTGACGACAAATGCAAGATCGACGCGCCGGGCGGCGTTCGCGGCGGTTGCCCGGAGCGCGGGACGTCCTCGCGCGCTCGGGAAGAAGTGGCAATCGGGTTGCCAGATTTCCTGCTCATGTGTGGAACGTCTCTTTCCAGCCAACGTGCAATGATCCTCCAACGACGGTCGGGCGTGCAGCAGTCCCGGGAGGAACCTTTGATATCCCAACTGGTCTCCTGCGGTCTGCGCGGTCATGAGGGCCGACCTGTTTTTGTCGAGGTGGCGAGAGACACCGGACTGGGAAATACACCGCGATCTGACTCGCGACAGACCTTCCGCAATTTCGAATAATCCTCCCGGAGTTCGAAGGAGTGGTGTACCGGCTCGGCTTCGTGCCGAGCCGGATTTTTTTCTATGTTTGTCTCGAACGAGCACAGTAGCGGCGTGACCGTGCCCGACTCTGGAGGTGCGGCACTGTGCGGAGCGACCCGCCGGTACAGCGCGCGGTCACGTCCGCTCGTCGCCGTTCCGTGGCAGTGAGAACCGTGCCTCGAACCCGGTCGCCTGACCCGGGCGGGGTGAGAGAAGTTCGAGCCGGGATGCTGTCCTTCCGGCGATGGCCGCAACGATCGCCAGTCCAAGGCCGCTTCCGTCACCGTCCGCGCCGGCCCGTTCAAAGCGGTTGGTCAGGCGGGCGAGAGCGCCCCCGGGGATCACCGGCCCGTCGTTGGCGACGCTCAGGATGCCATCGCCCGAGAGGACGACGTCGACCGGCGCCGCCGCTCCATGGCGCAGCGCGTTCTCGACGAGGTTCCGAAAGAGAATGGCAAAAGCGTCGGGGTCGAGATCGGTCAGCACCGGAGCGTCTGGCAGGGTGAGGACGATCCGCTCCGGCCCGGCCGTGCGTGTCAGGTCGTCCGCGAGGATGCGGGCCACGGGGCGAATGTCAGCGGCCCCGTCACGTCTGAGCCGACCGCCTTCGGCACGCGCGAGTTGCATCAGGCGTTCGGCGAGGCGCGTCAGGCGCTTCAGCGTGGCCTCGATCTCGCCGGCGCGGGCCCTCGCCTCGGGGTCGCGGGTCTCTGCCTGAAGGCGCTGCGCCTGGGCGATGGCGCCTGCCAGCGGAGTGCGCAGCTCGTGCGCGGCGTTGGCGGCAAAGCTGCGCTCGGCCTCGAAGGCGGCCGACAGCCGGGCGAGCAGGCCATTCATCGTCTCGGCGACCGGGGTGATCTCGGCGGGCAGGCCATCGGTCGCCACCCGGCTCAGGTCACGGGCGCCCCGCGCGGCCAGCCGGTCGCGAAACCGCCGGAGCGGTGCGAGGCTCGCCCTGACGGCGAGGACGATGGCAAGAAGCGCCACGGGAACGACGACCAGCAGCGGCAGGCCGAGGCCGATCTGGAGTTCGCGCGCCACGCTGGCCCGATGCTTCAGCGGTTCGGCCACCGTGATGCGGATCGTGCCCCGTACAGCCTCGTCGTTGTAGAAGCGATGCGTGGCCGACTGGCGGAAGCCGACGCCATCCCAGGCCGGAAACACGCCCGAGTCGGCCGCATGGGACTGCAACAGGACGTGGCCATGGTCATCGCGGACGATGTAGGTGAAGAACTCGTCATGCTCGCGGATCGCCGACAGGCGCTGACCGACATCCTCTTCCTCGCGTCCGAGGATATCGACGACGGCGAGTGGCAGGATACGCTGCGCGGTTTCCTGCAGGGCGGAGTCGAAGACCTCCTGCATTTCCTCCCGGGCGATGAGGGCGGTCACGCTGGCGGCGGCGATCCAGACCAGCGTGAGGGCGAGCCCGAGCCACAGGCCGAGGCGCCATTGAAGGCTCTGCGGCCCTCTCATCCCTGTCCCAGCCGGTAGCCGAGGCCGCGTTCCGTCTCGATGACGCCGGCGCCGAGCTTCTTGCGGAGGCGGCTGACGTGGACCTCGATGGTATTGCTCTCGACCTCCGAGCCGAAGGCGTAGAGCTTGTCCTCGAGCTGTGCCTTGGACAGCAGTTGCCCCGGTCGGGTGAGGAACGCCTCGAAGAGCGCCCACTCGCGCGCGGTGAGGGCGACGGGGCGGCCCTCCCGGCGGATGCTGCGGGCCGCGAGGTCGATGTCGAGCGATCCGTGGCTGACGAGGGGGTTGGGGTTGCCGGTATAGCGTCGCGCGACCGCTCCGATCCGCGCCGAGAGTTCCGCCAGATCGAAGGGCTTGACCAGATAGTCGTCGGCCCCGGCGTTCAGCCCTTCGATGCGGTCGGAGACCTGGTCGAGCGCGGTGAGGATGATGACCGGCGTGACATCGCCCCGCGCCCGGAGCGCGCGCAGGAAGGGGATGCCCCGGCCATCGGGCAGCATCAGGTCGAGCAGGACGAGATCGATCGGCGCTCCGGCGATCGCGTCACGGGCCGCGTCCAGCCGCTGCACCCAGTCGACCGAATGGCCGTCGGCGGCGATCTGGTCGCGCACCGCCGCGCCGAGGGCGGTATCGTCCTCGATCAACAGGATTCGCATGGGGGGCCGTCCTTCGCCATTCTGCTCATTCGAGGTTCTGACCGTCTCTCCTGACACGAAGCTGAAGCGCCCGGACAGCCACCTTCAGGCTCGCGTCAGATTCGGCATGCATCACTGCTGGCATCCTGGCCGTAACCCGGAGTGTGGCGCTTGAGAAAGACCCTGGCAATTCTCGCGGCTCTGGCGGTCCTTCCCGCCGGCGTGGCGTTCGCCGACGACGACTGTCGCGTGCCGATGGTGGACTGGCAGCCGCGCGAGGCCGTGTCCCGGCTCGCGGCTGACAAGGGCTGGATCGTTCGCCGCATCAAGATCGACGACGGCTGCTACGAGGTGGACGGCCACGATGCCGCGGGGCGCGCGATCGAGGCCAAGATCCACCCTGGCACGCTTCAGGTCATCGACCTTGAATATGAGGAAGACGACCATGGTGGCGACCGTGGTCGAGTGCCGGCGGGACGGTGACCTCTCTTCCCGCCGCGCGGCTGATCTGACGCGGGCACGCATTTTCCGCCGCCTGTCCGTCAGCAATGGCGCCGCCAGCCGCGGCGTCCGCATCCTCTTCCCCGAAGGCCCCGTCCTGACCGGCGGGGCCTTCGCGTTCCTGACGCCAGAATGAAGCACAAAGTTCCGGACTGTCAGGGAGCGTTCAGGTGGAGCCGACAGGGTCGCCGCATCGAAACCTGAGGAGACCCCCCGCCATGATGAGCCGTCCTTCCCTGCTGCTCGCCTCGACGGCGCTGACCCTTGCCATCGGTCTTCCGGCGCTTGCCGCCGCGCATGCCGAAGGCTCCGCGCCCCGCCACAGCACCACTGCCTGCGCCCGGATACTCGGCGACGCCGAGCGGGGCGGGCCGCTCGTCCGGGTCAGTGATGATGACGATGACGACCACGACGAGCGGCACCGTGCGCGGCGCGGGCATCACGACGACGACGACGATGACGACTGCGACGATTATGATGATGGCGACGGCTGCAACAGCGCCCGCGTCAACCCTGCTCCCGCCGGGACCGTGGCCCCTCCCGCGAACGGCCTTTTCGGCAACGGCGCGCCGCCGGTGGCGGTGACCAGATGATCCGCTCACCTCACTCCCGCCGCGCCTTTGGTGCCGAGCCTCCAGCCACAGGATATTCCGTGAAACCGCTTCTCGCCGCTCTCGCCCTGACCACTGCCCTCACGCTGCCCGGCCTCGCCATGGCCCGCCCGGTGACGCTGACCACCACGCTCAACGACTATGGCGGGGATGGCGCCTATCTGGCGCTCTACGTCACCGATGGCTCGGGCGCCTATGTGGGCAGCCTGTGGATGGCGGGGGACAAGTCGAAGTACTACGAGCACCTTGGCGGCTGGTATGCCGCAACGGGCGGCGACGCGGCCCAGATCAACGGCATCACCGGCGCCAGCGTCGGGGCTGGCCGGACGTTCGAGGTCACGCTCGATCTGGCCGATGCGCTGTTTGACGCGGGCTATACGCTGCACGTCGACGCCGCCGTCGAGGATATGCGTGACAGCCCGAACGAAATCGCCGTGCCGCTGACGGCGGCGGGTGCCGGTACGCCCGTTCCGGGACGGCGCTATATCGCAAGCTTTACCTATCAATAGAAGGGCCGGGTCATGGTCCGTGCGGTCCATCGCTGGCCGGGGCTTGTCGCCCTCGCGCTTGTCACTCTGCTTGCCCTGAGCGGGGCAGCCCTCTCGGTCTTCCCGGCGGCGGAACGGCTGTCGGCGCCGCAGGCGGCCGCCGAGCAGACCGTGGCCGAGCTGGCCGCGCTGGTGGCCGCGACCCACCCGGGGCTCGAACAGATCCGCCGGACGCCATCGGGCAGGATCACCGCCTGGTGGTTTGACGGGGGGACACCGGGCTCGGCCACGGTCGATCCCGCGACCGGCATCGATGTCGGATCGGCCGACCCGAACCGGGCGGAGCGGTGGCTGACCAACCTGCACCGGTCGCTGTTTCTCGACGACGCCGGCCGTCTGGTGATGGCGGCGGGGGCGGCCGCGATGCTGGTGCTCGGGCTCTCCGGCGCGGCACTGGTCGCACGGCGCACGAGCGGCTGGCGGCGCTGGTTCGCGCGCCTGCGCGGCCCGCTCGCCGGGCGGCTGCATGTGGAGATCGCCCGGGTTGCGGCTCCCGCCCTGACGCTTTCCGCGGTGACGGCGCTCTGGATGGTGGCATCGACCTTCGACCTGCTGCCGGACGGCCGGGTGCAACTCATGATGCCGGCGGCCGTCAGCGGTGCGACCGGGTTTCCGCTGGCCGACATGGCGGCGCTTCGGGACGTCCCGGTCTCCGAGCTTCGCGATCTGAGCTTTTCCGCGGCGGATGCGGCGGGGGACGCCCTCATCCTGCAGACCAACGGCGGCACCGGCCTGATCGATCAGGGGACCGGCGCGCTTCTCGCATGGGCCGACCCGACGATCTGGCAGCAGGTCTCGGAAACCATTTACATGCTGCACACCGGTCAGGGCGCGGCCGTGCTGGGCCTCGTCCTCGGCCTGATGGCGCTCGGCGTGCCGGTGATGGGTGTGAGCGGGACGCTGGTGTGGCTCGCGGGCCGGCGCGGGCGACCGAGGCTCAGGGACAACGCCCCGGCGGGTCGGGCGGAGACCGTCATCCTGGTCGGCTCCGAAGGGGGCAGCACCTGGGGCTTCGCCGCGACGCTGGCAAGCGGGCTGCGCGCGGCCGGGCAATCGGTGCATGTAGCGGCGATGGCCGGGTTCGACCCCGCGCGCCATGCCCGCGCCGAGCGTTTCCTGATCCTCGCCGCCACCTACGGCGAGGGCGACGCTCCGGCCTCGGCGACGGGGTTCCTCGACCGGCTGGCCCGCCTGCGCGAGGTGCCGGAGGCGCCGGTTGCCGTGCTCGGGTTCGGCGATCGCGGCTTCCCCGCGTTCTGCGCCTATGCCGCCGCCGTCGAGGCTGCCGCCCGCGCCCGTGGCTGGGCCGTGCTGCTGCCGATGGCGACGGTCGATCGCCAGTCGCCGCAGGACTTCGCACGCTGGGGCCGGGCGTTCGGGGCAGTGATCGGAACCAGCCTCGAGCTTGCCCACCAGCCGGTGCCGCCCGAGACGGAAACCCTGAGCCTGATCTCGCGGCGCGACTACGGCGCCGAGGTGCAGGCGCCGACCGCGATCCTGCGCTTTGCCCTGCCGAGGGGGAGCCTCCCGCGGCGGCTGCTGGGCAGGGGGTTCGCGCGGTTCCACGCGGGCGATCTCCTCGGTGTCCTGCCGCAGGGCTCGACGGTGCCGCGGTTCTATTCGCTGGCGTCCGGTGCCCGGGACGGCTTCGTGGAAGTGGTCGTGCGCAAGCACACCGGGGGCGTCTGCTCGGGTGAGCTGATGGCGCTGGAGCCCGGCGATACGGTGCGCGCCTTCCTGCGCCGCAATCCGGGCTTCCATGCGGGCAGGGGCAGGGCGCCGCTGATCCTGATCGGGGCGGGGACCGGCATCGGGCCGCTGGCCGGGTTCATCCGGGCGAATGCCCGCCGTCGCCCGGTGCATCTGTTCTTCGGCATGCGCCACCCGTCCAGCGATTTCCTCTATGGCGACGACCTCGCGGCGTGGCGGGCGGAGGGGCGGCTCACGCGCCTCACCACCGCCGTCTCGCGCGGTGCGCGGCCACACTACGTGCAGGACGCGCTGCGCCAGGAGGCCGCGCAGGTGATCGACGCGCTCATGAGGGGCGCGCGGGTCATGGTCTGCGGCGGGCGCGACATGGCCGAGGGCGTGGCGCGGGCGCTTGACGAGATCCTCGCGCCGATTGGTCTGACGCCCGCTCTCCTGAAAGCGGAGGGACGCTATGTGGAAGATGTCTACTGAGCCGGCACGCTTCGCCCTGAACGGCCCGACCATGGGCACGCGCTGGTCCGCGCTGTTCTTCGCCCCTCCCACCTTCGAGCCTGCGCCGCTTCAGGCGGCACTTCAGCGGGCGGTGGATGACGTGGACGCCGGGATGTCCAGTTGGAAGCCCGACAGCGACCTCATGCGCCTGAACCGGGCGCCGGTGAGGGAGCGGGTCTTGCTGCGGCCCGATCTCGCATGGGTGCTCGGGCTCGGTCTGCGCATCGGTCGCGCCTCGGACGGGGCGTTCGACATCGGCATGGGCGACGCGGTGCGTGCCTGGGGCTTCGGCCCGGAGACCGCCGACGCGGCAGCGGTCAGGGCCGCAATGGCCACGCGGCGCCTGCCGGCCCATGAGGTGCTGGAACTCGACGGGACGAGCGCCCGGAAGCGGGCGCCGATCGCGCTCGACCTGAACGGGGTTGCCAAGGGGTACGGCGTCGACCGGCTGGCCGCGGTGCTCGGCCGTCACGGCATCGCCGACGGCCTCGTGGGGATCGACGGCGAGATGCGCGCCGTCGGTTTGCGTCCCGGTGGCGTGGCGTGGACGATCGCGGTCGAGGCGCCCGACCCTGATCGCCGCGTGCCGCATTCGATCCTCGCGCTGCAGGACGCCGCTGTCGCCACTTCCGGCGACTATCGTCACTGGGTCGAGGTGCGGGGCCGCCGTCTGTCGCACACGATGGACCCGGCGACCGGCGCGCCGCTTCTCGCCCCGCCGGCTTCGGTCACCGTGGTCGCGGCCACCTGCGCCGAGGCCGACGCCTGGGCGACCGCCCTGATGGTGGCGGGAGCGACGAAAGGTCCCGAACTCGCGACACGGATGGGGCTCGACGCGCTGTTCCTTCTGCGCGATGATCACGAGGGGGTGCGATCGCAAGCGGTTGGCCGCCTCTTTTCAGGACAGTCTGCGGCGACGGGCCCGGTTGGTCAGGAGTAGACCGTGGATCACGCGAAGAGAGACCGGCTCAACACGCTGCTTGTCGCCATTGCGCTGACGGGCCTCGTGGCAGGACTGGCGCTGCACGTCGCCGGCCGGCCCGAACTGGCGCAGACCGTCTGGTTCGTCGGCGTCGTGCCGGTGCTGGCGGCGCTGGTGGTCGAGATCCTGCGCAGCCTGGCACGGGGAGAGGTCGGCCTCGACATCGTCGCGGCGCTGTCCATGTCGGCGGCGCTGATCTTTGGCGAGACGCTCGCCGCCGCGGTCGTTGCCGTCATGTATTCCGGCGGCACGTTCCTCGAACTCTTCGCCGAGGGGCGCGCCCGGCGTGAGATGCGCGACCTGCTGACCCGGGTGCCCCGCACCGCGACCCGCTATCGGAGCGGCAAGCTCGAGGACGTGCCGCTTGCCGATCTTGCCCCCGGCGACCGCCTGCTGATCCGGCAAGGCGACGTGGTGCCGGTTGACGGGCGGATCGCCTCAGCCACGGCCTTCCTCGACACGGCCGCCCTCACCGGCGAGTCCCTGCCCGTGCGCCTCGACAGGGACGCGGAGGCGATGAGCGGCTCGATCAACGCCGGCGAGGCGTTCGACCTCGAAGCCACGCGCGAGGCCAAGGACAGCACCTATGCCGGGATCGTCCGCCTCGTCGAAGAGGCGCAGCGGTCGAAGGCGCCGATGGCGCGGCTGGCGGATCGCTGGTCGCTCGGGTTTCTCGCCGTGACGGTGGCCATCGCCTTCGCCGCCTGGTGGTTCACCGGCGATCCGATCCGCGCCGTGGCGGTGCTGGTCGTGGCGACGCCCTGCCCGCTGATCCTCGCGGTGCCGGTGGCGCTGGTGGCGGGGCTCTCTCGCGCCGCCCATTTCGGGGTGCTGGTCAAGGGCGCGAAGGCGCTCGAGGCCATGGCGCGTATTCGCACGCTCATCCTCGACAAGACCGGCACCCTGACGGACGGACGGCCGCAGATCGTCTCGATCGACAGCCATGGGGGTATGGCGGCGGACGACATCCTGCGCTTTGCCGCCAGTCTCGATCAGGCATCGAAGCATCCGATGGCGCAGGCCATCGTCACGGCGGCCAGGGCACGTGGCATGGTGCTGCCGATCCCCGAGGACGCGACTGAACTCCCCGGGGAAGGCGTGGTCGGGCTCGTTGATGGCCACCCGGTCCTGGTGGGCGGTGACGGTTTCGTCGCGGGGCGCCTCGGTGTGCGGCCCGAGGATCATCCGCTGCGCGCCGTGGGTTCGGCGACGGTCGCGGTGGCGGTCGATGGCCGTCTGGCGGGACACCTGATCATGTCCGATCAGCTGCGCGAGGGCACGGACGAGATGCTGGCGGGCCTGCGCCGCGAGGGGATCGGCCGGATCGTGCTTGCCACCGGCGACCGCGCCGAGGTGGCCCGGCAGGTGACAAGGGATCTCGGCCTCGATGCAATCCACGCGGACCTGACGCCGGATGAAAAGGTCCGGCTGGTCCTGTCCGAGCGCAGGAGCGGCCCCGTCATGATGGTGGGTGACGGCGTCAACGACGCGCCGGCGCTGGCCGCGTCCGACGTGGGCGTCGCCATGGGCGCGCGGGGGGCGGCCGCGAGCGCCGAGGCTGCGGATGTGGTGCTGCTGGTGGACCGCGTGGATCGCATCGGCCCGGGAGTGGAGATCGCCCGCCGGTCTCGCCGGATCGCGCTCGAAAGCGTGGTCGTGGGCATCGGCCTGTCGGTTCTCGGCATGCTGGCGGCGGCCTTCGGGTATCTCACCCCGGTGCAGGGCGCGCTGCTGCAGGAGGTGATCGACGTGGCGGTCATCCTGAACGCGCTCCGCGCCCTGCGGATCGCGCCACAGATCGTCGGTGCCGCGCAGGCGCCGGCTCGGGACGTCACCGCCTGAACCCCCGCACGGCCGGTGGAGTCCGGTCCGCGGCGACTCGACGTCATCCGCGCACGCGGTACGATCCGGGCACTGGCGGCGAGTCCGGGCATCTGCTCCGTGCCTGAGGCCGCCCGCTGGCCGGTCCCTGAACCGGAGATACCGAACGCCACGAGCCCCGCGAGGACTGCCATGACAATGACCCGCAAGGCCTATGCCGATCTTCGCTCGGCGCGGTGGATGGTTCCCGATGACCAGCGATCGTTCGGGCACCGCTCGCGCGCGATGCAGATGGGCTACGACCCTGCCGACTGGGAAGGCCGGCCGATCGTTGCGATCCTCAACACCTGGTCGGACATCCAGCCCTGCCACATGCACTTCAGGGACCGCGTCGAGTTCGTGAAGCGCGGCGTGCTGCAGGCCGGCGGCTTCCCGATCGAACTTCCCGCGCTCTCGCTCTCGGAGAACTTCGTCAAGCCGACGACCATGCTCTATCGCAACCTCCTTGCCATGGAGACGGAGGAGCTGCTGCGCTCCCATCCCGTCGACGGCGCGGTGCTGATGGGCGGCTGCGACAAGACGACCCCGGCCCTGGTCATGGGGGCGATCTCCATGGGCCTGCCGTTCGTGTTCCTGCCGGCTGGTCCGATGCTGCGCGGCAACTACGCGGGCAAGTTCCTCGGCTCCGGCACCGATGGCTTCAAGTACTGGGACGAGCGCCGGGCGGGGACGATCTCGCAGGAGGAATGGCAGGGGATCGAGGGCGGCATCGCGCGGAGCTACGGCCACTGCATGACGATGGGCACCGCCTCGACGATGACGGCGATCGCCGAGGCGATGGGGCTGACACTGCCGGGGGCCTCGTCCATCCCCGCCGCCGACGCCGGCCACCAGCGCATGTCGACCCGCTGCGGCCGGCGCATCGTCGGGATGATCTGGGAAGATCTGACCCCCGATCGCATCCTTACCCCGGCTGCGGTGACGAACGCGGTGACCGTGGCCATGGCTACCGGCTGCTCGACGAACGCGATCATCCACCTCATCGCCATGGCTCGCCGCGCCGGCGTGCCGCTCGAGCTCGACGACCTCGACCGCATCGGCCGGGTGACGCCGGTCATCGCCAACATCCGCCCGTCGGGGACGACCTACCTTATGGAGGACTTCTACTATGCCGGGGGACTGCGCGCGCTCATGCGCCAGCTCGGCGACCGGCTCGACCCGACGGCGATCACCGTCACCGGGCGGCCGCTGACCGAGGGACTGAGCGATGCGCCGATCTGGAACGACGATGTCATCCGTCCGCTCTCGAACCCGGTCTACCACGAGGGCTCGCTCGCGGTGCTGAAGGGCAACCTCGCGCCGTCCGGCGCGGTCATCAAGCCGGCCGCCTGCGATCCGAAGTTCCATCGCCACACCGGACCGGCGCTCGTCGCCGACAGCTACCCCGACCTCAAGCGCATCATCGATGATCCCGACTGGCCGATGACGCCCGATACCGTCCTTGTCCTGCGCAACGCCGGTCCGCTCGGCGGTCCCGGAATGCCCGAGTGGGGGATGATCCCGATGCCGAAGGCGCTGCTCAGGCTCGGCCTGCGAGACATGGTGCGGATTTCGGACGCGCGGATGTCGGGGACATCATTCGGCGCCTGCGTGCTCCACGTGGCGCCCGAGGCCTACATCGGGGGGCCGCTCGCGCTGCTGCGCACCGGTGATCTCGTCACCCTCGACATCCCCGGGAGGCGTCTCGACATGGAGGTGTCTGATGCCGACCTCGCGGCCCGCCGGGCTGCGTGGGTCGCGCCGGCGCCACGTTACGAGCGGGGCTACGGCTACCTGTTCGGCCGGCACATCTCGCAGGCAGACCGTGGCTGTGACTTCGACTTTCTCGAAACCGGCTTCGGTCGCCCGGTCGACGAGCCCGCCATCTACTGAGGCTTTCGTCGTGACAGATGCGCCGGTGCCGGACCCCCGGAACGCGCGGCGTCGCGCAACGCATCCGGAGCCGACTTCGGACCGTGCGGCCCGAGGTCCTCCGTTGACATCGGCACAGGCATGACTTGCCCGCGATGGGCGAGGTCGCTTGCCGGCGTCCGAATGACCCACGTCTGTTCGGGTCGCTTTCGTCCCCAACGTTCCGAGAGTCTGAAACGGGCGAATCGCCGATGGCGGCGCCCGGGCGAGCGCCGCATCGCGATGCGACCAACGAAATCACCCGCCAGCATGGAATCACCTGCCAGCATGGAGTCGTGAGCCAGAGGACCAACGACAGCCCGCAAGGGCGCATGCCGCGTCCCACGCGGAAGCAGACTGCGTCCGCTGTCGGTTCGCCATTACACCTAGCGGAGGCGCGCGCCGAGTAGTTCGTCCGCGATCTTTACCTTGAGCGTCGTGTCGATGGCGATTTCACCGTTCGGGTCGGCCTCGCGGAGGATCTCCAGGAAGCGGCGCTCCTGCTCTGTAATGTTCTCACCGAAAGTCGTCGACATGGTCTCCCAAACAGTGGGGAGGTATTCTTGCAGGGCAATTCTCACGAACAGGACTGGATCTACCCCAAGGGCCTTGGCCATTGGCGGAATCTTCTCGATCGGAACCTTGGTTTGACCAGCGCGCATCATCGAGATGATGTTCGACTTCTGGTAGCCGATCTCTTCGGCGATTTCTCTTTGAGTGCGGCCGGAAAAATCAAGAGCCTTGACAAGATGATCGGCAACCGTCGTCTTCTTCGGCGGCATGCAAGGTTTCCTTCGGTGGTGCCCCAGCGGGGTGCTCGTGGACGCGCACATTGCGCAAGTTCATTAAGTTTTAGTCTAGCGTTACAGATAAATCAAGCGTGACTTGGCAAGTCGAAACAATGAGATGAATTGCATCACTTGCGCTATACCCTCCTTCAAAGACTGATCTTCGCACGATCGTCGTGACGTACGCTGCGCGGTGGTGGTGGCCATGGTTTTGGTGGTGGGGGTCGGCATCCCTGGTCGTGGGTTCGTCAGGATCTGATATCCGATTCAGAATCGCATTTCACGCATCTTTGGGTAAGATGGGGCGATAGATGAAGCGAAAATTGGTTCCCAGGGCATTTCTCGGCGCCCAACCTGCCAATTTGTAGCAGTGAGCGCGCTATGCCACGAGTCGTGCAGTGCTCCTATATCCTCACCACCGTCGAGTTTGCCGGATGGTGCCAGGTTGCATGGAGACTCCGGCGTGGCCCTGGCGCAGGGGGTAACAAGTTCTCCCAAGCTATACGATTGAATGGTAAAAATCGGCATGTTAATATTGAGGATTATTCTAATATCAGGCGGGAGGTCAGTTTCTGTTCACCGATCTTCCCGTTCAGGCGCTCCAATTTCCTGTTGCGGCACCGCCTGTCGACTGGCGTCGTGGCGCCGGACCGGTCCCGGGGGAGCGCCAACCTGCGACCGCCGGCCCCTTCCGCGCCCCGGGATGGTGCTGATGCGGGCCGTTCGTGGAGTGCCTGCAGTCTTCAATCGCGTCGCGAGGATCATACGCCGAGATACCCCGGAATTGCGGCAGGAGCATTGATCTGCCTCAACTCCTCCGCTGCGGTATCGGTTTTGCCGGTCAACCAGTCGGTGACGAGGTGCAACGCGCCGCTTCGGCCCCATGTACCGCAGTGAGCCGGACCATTCGGGCTGGAATATGTCATCACTGAAAGATTTTATGGCCGTTTGAGATACCGGGACGAACGATCCGCAGGGCTCGGAATCTGAAGACGGCAGCGACTCGGAGCGTCAGGGTGGCTGGTCAGCCCAAGTCGAGAAAGTTTCGGTGTGCAGTACGAAGCTGTTTTGCGAAGCGAAGTCAGAAATATGACTGATACACTATAAGAATATACGGAATAGATCGTGAAAATAGGAAAAGATGCAAACTATCGTTCTGAAGAAAGTGGAACGCATACGTTTTCGGTATCAGGGGTGTGATCGGAAACCCGCCGATCCTCGCGGATCCCGATGGTTAAGTCAGTGATGATGTGTTAACTCTGCTAACTCATGACAAGAGTTCGTGACGAAAACTGAATTGCGGGGCTCGAAGCAATACGAGGGGGTGCTTCACATGCCGTCGGCCAAAAGGCATCGCCGCAAGGTCGTGCCGTCTCGCGGCGGGGGGCTGCGGAGGGGGTTGACGGGGGCTCGGGGTGGAAACCTCACCAGCCGGGACGATCCTCCGCTCGCGGGGAGCGATAAGGAATGTGGCCTGCCGAGCAACGGTCTGCGAAATCAGGCAGCCAGGCACATGCCCGAATTGGGGGATCCGGTCGCTGGCGGGCGAGCGGCCAACGACGGCGCGAAGGTGCGCGAGGCGACGCTGGCGCAGCGGATCTGCCGTGTGCGGGTCGTGGTCGGTGAGCGCCTGCGCCTCGATGGCGTGGAGCTCACTGTCTCAGACACTACTTCGGGCGACGAGGGGTTTCTCGATGCGTTCGAGGCGTTCTGTGGTCTGCTCGACCCGTTGTCGCCTTCGTACATCATCGTGATGCGTGAAGTGCTTTGTTGAGGGTCCCTCATCAAGGTCTCGCCGCCACCGGGGTAGGGTGCCCCTGCTCTGACGGGGGGTGGAAACCGCGCGGGAATTGCAAATGACGTCCAGAATGGCACTTTTATGGGGTGAAATGGCCGTAGAGATCACTTCTCGGTTGAATTTCACTCAGTTGATACTGGTGTCATTGTCGGTGGGACTGCTTCAAATCTTGCCGTCATACTGCAGGAGGGGGCCTTTAATCGGTTTGAAGTTGGTGTAAGGTCACCAAGGTTTCGCGCGCCGACTTGCGCGACCGGTTCTTGGAAAAAGTAACGATAATAATGACTTAATTTGGAGCCGGTGCGCCTTCTCCATTCGGCCTTTGCCTCTTCCCAAGGCGTGGCGGTCGGACGGAGTTCAGGCGGATGAAGTCGGAAGAGGGAGTCTGTAGCTCCCGCAGGGGGAGAGCTCTGGTGGCATTGGGCCATATGTGATCGCTGATGGGACGGCTCTGTTCCGCTGTCTCACCCGATCCGTACAACCGGAGTGCAGCTTCACCGCGGAGACTTGACAGACTGGGCAGCAAAAGAAGGTGGATGGTTCCATGATAACCTTGGAAAGGATCTGGAACCGGAAGGCGCTGGGGCTAGGAGACGGATCATCCAATGATCAATGAAACGATGTCATCGGAGACAGATAGCCTGGAAGAGGCTCCCGATGGCTACAAGTTGTACAATCTGACGGGGGACGACGGTGTCACGATCCAGTTTTACGGAGCTCATCTTGGCGGGGTCAGTACCAAGAGAGTAAATTCCTATTTCTGGTTCGAAGCTGACGCTTATCGCACGCGGGGTGGGCTATGGGTGATCTCGGAGCGCTCGGTGACGCTGATCGACGGACAGGTGGACCGATCATCGGTGCACGTGTTCCAGAATGATCGACAGATGATGAAGAAGCTGGCCGGGAAGCGGAGCTTCTTCAAGCTCTGGAAAAAGATCGGGCTCACGACGATCTTCATCGACTGATGTCGGCCCGGCGACGAGCCGACCGGATACGCGGGCGCGAGATCCGGGAGCGCGCAACCGCGAGGGTGGTCGGAGCGTTTCCTTCACGCGTTTCGCAGCAGTACGCTCAGTGCCGGCCCCGCATCTTTTCTGGTCTGGCAGCTGACGTCGAAAGTTCTGAGCTGGACCCTTTCGCTCGACGAAGCGCTCACATGCAGATCTTTCGCGCGTAGCGAAAACTCTATTGCGCAAGTCACGACTGACATGTGACAAGTGGAATCAAGGGCAGAAGGAGTAGCATCTCAGTCTGCGCTGCAGGAGTGTTGGCGGGCGAAGGGGGGTTCGCGCGTGGTCTTTGAATATTTATCTTTAGCGCCGTTGCCGGCGATTGCTGGTCCGATGGCCTGGTGCGCGAGAGTACAGTGTGCCGGACGATGGTCCAGACGAGAGTTCTTCCCGAGGGCCGCCACTTGGCGTGACGGAAAACGCAGACATGTCCCTTTCTCGCGACCGGCCGCG
This sequence comes from Amaricoccus macauensis, assembly GCF_014201905.1. Lineage (GTDB taxonomy): Bacteria > Pseudomonadota > Alphaproteobacteria > Rhodobacterales > Rhodobacteraceae > Amaricoccus > Amaricoccus macauensis. Next base: position 46,127 of record NZ_JACHFM010000002.1, read on the forward strand.
GTTGCTGCCGGTGATTGGCGGCATGCGTCGCCGGCGACAGATCGGGGCTGACGTTCGGTCATCCCGTATCGGGTCGGAGCACCGCTGCCTGCGGCATCGTGGGCAAAGCGGCCGGCGGCGACAGGGTCAGTGATAAGTGATATATTATGGCGGTAGCCACTTCTCCGGGGTCATGCGGTCCCGGGAGATGCTCCGAGCGAGTGGATGATTGATCCTTCATCAATGAAGCTCAATCGCACGGAGGGGTCCGGAGTGGGTGCAGCGCATGCGACGTGAACATCGCCTGAAGGCGCCTCTATCGCAGCGAGGATCTCGGACTGCCCAGGCCGTGGCGGAGGAGGTCCCGGCGGAAGGATTGAACCATGCAACTCGGCCCCAATCAGATCCGTTGGCTGGAGGCGCTTGAGAGGGGGGGCTACCGTCAGGGGTCCGGAAACCTCTGCATCATCGAAGACGACGGGTCTCGCTGCTATTGCTGTCTCGGGGTCGGGGCACAGCTGTTCTGTCCGGGGCAGGGCGAGGAGGCCGCTCAGGGTGTGAAGCGTGTGCTGTCCTATGACGACGACGCGGTCGCGGCCCCGGCCGGCCTGATGGCCGCGCTGGCATTCCACGACAAGTTCGGGCGCATCGACCGCGACTTCGCGAAGGCCGAGGAGCGCCAGGCCGTGGACGACGTCCTCGTGGCGACGTCGCTCTCGGAACTGAACGACCAGCTCTGGAGCTTCGAGGACATTGCGGCCTTCGCGCGCCGATATCCGCATCTGGTCTTCAGCGAACCGAGATAGCGCGAGGCGACTGGAGCGTGTCTCTCAAGGTCCCATTTTCAGGTCAGGTTCGATTCAAGAACTCGCGCATGATCCGATGAGCAGCGGCGGCCCTGCAACGCGTGATTGCCCGGTCGCTTCGCTCCCAGCGCGCAGCACGCCGGGACCCATTGATGGACGGCGCTGCATCTGGCGGCCGTTCGCGAATGCCGGGCCAAGGGGAGTGATCTTCGCAGGGGGGAAGCAGGGGCCCCGGCGATGCTGATCGACCCCGAGTGGTGCGAGCCCGGTGCAAGGCTGGTGCTGCTGGACGATCCTGCTCTCGACGGCATGGAGCGGCACGAGCTGGGGGTCTGGCGTTCGCGAAGCCTGAACCCGCACCTCTTTCTGCCGAGCGGCCTCTACACGGAGCCTGAGGGCTTCAGCAAGAACCAGGGTACCATCAGGGAGATGGCCGGCCGGCCCATGTGCGAGGATGTCGACTTCGGCTGGGTGCCCGCGCCCATGGCCCACAGCTACGGCAGCTGGAGTCCCACGGCCCCATATGCCTTCGGCGTCTGCGACACGTGGCAGCAGGTGCTCGAGGCGACGCGCATTGCCGAACGGCCAGGGGCCTACTTCCTGCACGTGGCACCAATGCAGCGCACCGATCAGCCCCCGATCGGTGGTTGGCGCTGGCTGACCTGGGGACCCTACATCGGCACCCGCGAGCCTCGGGGCCAATACCTCTACGACGAGCCGGAAATCGAGGAAGTCCTGGTCTTCACGATTTTCAGGCGGAGCTGACCATCCCGAAACAGAGGAGACACATCATGGCCACGCGAAGCGCGAGGCTCACCCCATTCAAGGCGCCGGGCCGGTCCACGCCATTGGGAATTGCGATGGCCTGCGCCGCAGGCGTCGACGACGCGAGCTCCGGAGACGTGAGGAGCTGCGAATGCACAAACTGACCGTCGTGGTGCGTGAGTTGATGGCGCGAGACGAGGCGGGCGATCCCTGCGTGCCGTGGCCACACCCGCTGATCTACGAGATCGAGGTGAGGGATACTGACGCAAGGACAATCACGAAGCGGGTGCGCATCGAGCGAGAGCTGGACCTCGAGATGCCGCTCGAGTCCGACGACCTCGAACTCCTCTTTGCTTTTGAGGGACACATCCGCCCGCTCCGCGACTGGCGGTACTGACGCGGCCGGGGGAGCCGGTGCAGCGCGCACATCGGCGCCGAGGACTCGGTCGCAGGGGCGACGGGAGTGGCGACGCGGCCCGGGATCACGGCGGCGCGCGCGGCGAGGCGGCTGCCATTGCCAGCCGGGTCGCCCCGTGGCCGCCGGCGTCACCAATGCCCGGAAGGCTGATTCGCCCTGCAGCATGTCGTTCCCGGCGCCGTCGTCCGGAACGTCAGGACCGGTGCCAGGACGTCAGGACCAGCGGCCGTGCCGCTCGAGTCCCGGCCTCGTCTGACGTGGCATCCGATGGTCGTCGCGGCGCTACTCGGCCGCCACCTGCATCGGCGTGCGGGCGTTGGCGAGGTGGATCAGGCAGGTGCAGCGCAGGAGCGAGGTGAAGTTGGGCGCCTCGCCGTGGATCAGCAGGACTTCCTCGTGCAGCTTCGAGATGAAAGCGGGGGTCGTGTAGCCCTCACCCTCGGCGATGCCATCGAGAATCTGCCAGAACGCCGCTTCGAGGCGGATGCTCGTGCTCTGGCCGTTGAGGCGCAGCCGGCGCGTCTCCGGCTCGTACCCGGACGGTTCCTGGCTGGCGAAGATGTGGCACATGCCCGTAGCCTCCGGTTCGCTCGCTGCCCCCACAGGGTACCGAAGCGTTTCGCCTGTGCAAGTCATAGGAAGGTCGGGACAGGCCCCCGCGTCGATTGACCGCGCCGCCCGCGCCGGGCTACCTACCGGTGCCGCGCGAGTACGGGGGTAGCAGAGGTGGGAGCAATGGCCGAGATCGAACGGGAGTCGATGGACTACGACGTCGTCATCGTGGGCGGCGGCCCGGCCGGGCTCTCGGCGGCGATCCGGCTGAAGCAGCTCGACCCGGATCTCTCGGTTGTCCTGCTCGAGAAGGGCTCCGAGATCGGGGCGCACATCCTCTCGGGCGCCGTGCTTGATCCCTCGGGTCTCGACGCGCTCCTGCCCGACTGGCGCGAGCGTGGCGCGCCGGTAACCACGGCGGTGACGGACGACCGCTTCTATCTGCTCGGGCCGTCGGGAGAGATCCGCATTCCGAACTGGCCGATGCCAAAGCTCATGTCGAACCACGGCAACTACATCGTCTCCATGGCGAACGTCTGCCGCTGGATGGCCGGCATCGCCGAGGAGATGGGCGTCGAGATCTTCCCGGGCATGGCCGCGTCACAGCTCGTGGTGGAAGACGGCGTGCTGAAGGGCGTCGTCGCCGGCGAGTTCGGTCTCGACAAGGATCGCCAGCCCGGCCCGAACTACGAGCCGGGCATGGAGCTCCGCGGCAAGTACGTGCTGATCGCCGAAGGCGTGCGGGGCTCGCTCGCCAAGCAGGCGATCGCCCGCTGGGGTCTCTCGGAGGGCCGCGACCCGCAGAAATTCGGCCTTGGCATGAAGGAGATCTGGGAGGTGCGCCCTGAGGTTCACCATCTCGGGCGCGTGGTGCACACCATGGGCTGGCCGCTCGGTTCGAACGCTGGTGGCGGCTCGTTCATGTACCACGCGGAGGGCAACCAGATCGCCCTCGGCTTCGTCGTGCACCTGAACTACGCCAATCCGTGGCTCTATCCCTACATGGAGTTCCAGCGCTTCAAGCATCACCCGCTGATCGCCGAGGTTCTGAAGGGCGGCAAGCGCGTGGCCTATGGCGCGCGGGCGATCAGCGAAGGCGGCTGGCAGTCGGTGCCGAAGCTCGCCTTCCCGGGCGGGGCGCTGCTCGGTTGCTCCGCGGGCTTCGTCAACGTGCCGCGCATCAAGGGCAACCACAACGCGATGCTGTCGGGCAAGGCCGCGGCAGAGGCGGTGCAGGCAGCGATCGCCGCCGGGCGCGAGGGCGACGAACTCGTGGCCTACGCCGATGCCATAGCCACCGGCCCGATCGCTGCCGACCTGAAGCCGGTCAGGAACGTCAAGCCGCTCTGGTCGCGCTACGGCCTCACGGCATCGCTGGCGCTCGGCGGTCTCGACATGTGGGCGAACAGCCTTCTCGGCAACCGCTCGCCGTTCGGCACGCTCAGCCACGGCAAGACCGACGCCGCCGCGACCGGCAAGGCCAAGGATTTCAAGCCGATCGACTACCCCCGGCCTGATGGCGTCCTGTCGTTCGACCGGCTGACCAACGTCGCCTTCTCGTTCACCAATCACGACGAGAGCCAGCCCGCGCACCTGACCCTGAAGGATCCTTCGATCCCGATCGGCGTCAACCTGCCCGAGTATGCCGAGCCCGCGCAGCGCTACTGTCCGGCCGGGGTCTACGAGGTGCTCCGCGACGAGGACGGCTCGAACCCGCGCTTCCAGATCAACTTTCAGAACTGCGTCCACTGCAAGACCTGCGACATCAAGGATCCAAGTCAGAACATCGACTGGGTGACGCCGCAGGGCGGGGACGGACCGAACTACCCGAACATGTGATCGCTCGGGCAGGACAAGTCGGGCCGGCTGGAGAAAGTGTGACTGGCGGAGTGCCGCTGCGGTCGGTTTGCGCAATTGAATCCACCGAGTCGCCGGAATAGGGTCTGCCGATCCTCGTTCCCGGAGAGCTCGCCTCGTGCCGATCCAGCTACCCACTCTCGCCCGTCGCCTCGCGCTGGCATCGCTCCTCGGTGTGGCGCTCGGCGCCACCCTCGGCGCGGCCGCGATCCCTGCGCGGGCCGAGGGCGTCTCGGGCGCCTATCTCGCGGCGATGCAGGCCGACTTCCGCAACGACTACACCGAGGCAGCCGCGTACTACGACGAGGCACTGGCCCTTGATCCCACGAACCTGAGGCTCCTCACGAACGCGACGGTGGCCCGCGTGGCGATGGGCGACTTCAAGGTGGCCGGCGGGCTCGCCGACCGGCTGGAAGCGGCGGATCCGAACAACCAGGTGGCGACGCTCGTCCGCCTCGGCGACCGCATCGCCGCCGACGACTTCGATGCCGCCGAGGCGATCCTCACCGCGGCCGGCGAGACGGTGAACCCGCTTCTCGGCGGACTGCTCGCAGGCTGGATCGAGGTCGGCCGCGAAGATTTCCCCGCCGCGCAGGCGAAGTTCGACGCGCTGCAGGGCAACGAGGCGCTGCTCGCCTATGGCCAGTATCACAAGGCCCTCGCCCTCGCGCTGGCCGGCGATTTCGTGTCCGCCGAGGCGCTGATGGCCGGCGGCGACAAGGGGCCGCTGCATCTGAACCGCTCGGCGGTCGTCGCCCATGCCCAGATCCTCGCCCAGCTCGGTCGCGAGAAGGACGCCGCGGCGATGATCGACGCCGCCATGTCCGAAGGCCAGCCCGATGCGCCGCTCCTCGACCTGCGCAACCGCCTTGCCGACGGCGAGGAGGTGCCCTTCGATCAGGTGACCAGTGCCCGGGACGGCGCGGCGGAGGTCTTTCTCACCCTTGCCGACGCGCTGAACGCCCCCGACACCCAGCGTGTCGCGCTGGTCCACTCGCGCCTCGCCCAGGAGATCCGCCCGGACCTCGTGGAGGCGCACCTGCTCTCGGCACAGGTCCTCGAGGATGAGGACCAGTTCGCGCTCGCGACCGAGGCGCTGGCGAGTGTTCCCGAGACCTCACCCTGGTACGTCACCACCCAGATCCGCCGGGCGGCCACGCAGCGAGCGGCCGGCGACCCGGATGCCGGCATCGCCACGCTCGAAGCGCTCGCCAAGGGCCACGGTGACATGATCGAGGTCGAAAGCGCCCTCGGTGACGCCCTGCGCGCCGAGGAGAAATTCGCCGAGGCGGCTGAGGCCTACACCAGGGCGATCGTGCTCGCCGGCAAGCCGCGTCCTGCGCACTGGGTGCTCTTCTACACCCGCGGCATCTCCTACGAGCGGGCCGGCGACTGGCCGAAGGCCGAGGCCGATTTCCGCGAGGCACTGCGGCTCGAACCCGATCAGCCGCTGGTCCTGAACTACCTCGGCTACTCCCTCGTCGAGAAGCACGAGAGCCTTGATGAGGCGCTTGGCATGATCGAGAAGGCCGCGAAGGATCAGCCGAACGACGGCTACATCACCGACTCCCTCGGCTGGGTGCTTTACCGCCTCGGCCGCTACCAGGATGCCGTGGCACCGATGCTGCGCGCGGTCGAGCTGACACCGGACGATGCGGTGATCAACGACCATCTCGGCGACGTGCTCTGGAAGGTCGGCCGCAAGCGCGAGGCCGAGTTCCAGTGGCGCCGGGCGCTCTCGTTCGGCCCGGCCGACGATCTCGACATGGACCGCATCCGCAAGAAGCTCGCGGAAGGTCTCGACAAGGTGCTGGCCGCCGAGCCCGCCAGGGACGGCTGAGCGAGCGGCCGCCGATCCCCGATTTCCTGCCCCCGGCCCGGCGTCCCGCCGCGCATCGACAACGGCCCCTGCCTGATGACCTCCGAACTCGCCCGCGCCAAGGTCAACCTTGCGCTCCACGTCACCGGCCGCCGCGCCGACGGCTACCACCTGCTCGACAGCATCGTCGTCTTTCCCGAACTCGGCGACCACCTCGAGGCCGAGCCGGCGCGTGGTCTCTCCCTGACGATCGACGGCCCCTTCGGGCGTGACCTCGACGCGGGCCCGTCGAACCTCGTCATGCGCGCCGCCGCGCTCTTCGGGGCGGGGCAGGGCGCGGCCCTCAGGCTCACGAAGTCCCTGCCGATCGCGAGTGGCATCGGTGGCGGCTCGGCCGACGCGGCCGCCGCGCTGCGGCTTCTCGCGCGGCTCTGGGGTGTCTCGCTGCCGTCCGCCGCCGCGGTGCTCGGGATTGGTGCCGACCTGCCCGTCTGCCTCGTGGGTGAAAGTTGCCGGATGCAGGGGATCGGCGAGGCGCTGACCCCCTTCGCGCTCCCGTCCTTCGCCATCGTCCTCGTGAACCCCGGTGTCCCGGTCCCGACCGGCGCGGTCTTCTCCGGCCTCGCCTCCCGCGACAATGAGGGCCTTGGCGAGTTGCCGCGCGCGCCGGACGCGGACACGCTCTTCGACTGGCTCGCCCGCCAGCGCAACGATCTCGAAGCCCCCGCCGTCGCCATCGCCCCGCCGATCGGCCGCACCCTCGCCGCCCTGTCGGCGCAGGCCGGATGCCGCCTCGCCCGCATGTCGGGCTCCGGCGCCACCTGCTTCGGCCTCTTCGCCACTCTACCCGCGGCGCTGGCCGCGGCCGATACGTTGCGCGCCGCCGAACCCGAGTGGTGGATCGCCGCCGCTCCGGCTGGCGGGGACGGCGCGGCACGCTCCCGAGTTTAAGCCCACGTTAACCGCCGTGCGCAAACCTTCGGCGGATGATGCATATTCGACTTGAAATGTTCTCGTTTTGCCCTCATTTTGACGGAGTGAACAAGCCGTGAACGACGCGCGTGATTGCCGCCCTCCGGCAACTGTGGAATAAGGGCTCCGAAACGATGAACTCCGTTGTGGACTTTTCCGAGAGACGCGGCATGGACAAGCAGAAGGCGCTCGAATCCGCACTGGCGCAGATCGAGCGCAGCTTCGGCAAGGGCTCGATCATGCGGCTCGGCTCGACGCCGGCCCTCGACATCGAGGCAATTTCGACCGGCTCGATCGGGCTCGACATCGCGCTCGGCATCGGCGGCCTGCCGAAGGGCCGGATCATCGAGATCTACGGGCCGGAAAGCTCGGGCAAAACCACGCTCGCGCTCCATGTCATCTCCGAAGAGCAGAAGAAGGGCGGCGTCTGCGCCTTCGTCGATGCCGAGCACGCGCTCGATCCGGTCTATGCGAAGAAGGTCGGCGTCAACATCGACGAGCTTCTGATCTCGCAGCCCGACACCGGCGAGCAGGCGCTCGAGATCACCGAGACGCTGGTGCGCTCCGGCGCGGTTTCTGTCGTTGTCGTCGACTCGGTCGCGGCGCTGACGCCGAAGTCCGAGCTCGAGGGCGAGATGGGCGACGCCCAGGTTGGCGCGCAGGCTCGCCTGATGTCTCAGGCGATGCGCAAGCTCACCTCCGCCATCAGCCGTTCGAACTGCATGGTGATCTTCATCAACCAGATCCGCATGAAGATCGGCGTGATGTTCGGCTCGCCCGAGACCACCTCCGGCGGCAACGCCCTGAAGTTCTACGCCTCCGTCCGCCTCGACATCCGTCGCATCGGCGCAATCAAGGATCGCGACGAGGTCGTCGGCAACTCCACACGCGTCAAGGTCGTGAAGAACAAGGTCGCGCCGCCGTTCAAGCAGGTCGAGTTCGATATCATGTACGGCGAGGGCATCTCCAAGCGTGGCGAGCTCATTGACCTCGGCGTCAAGGCTGGTGTCGTCGAGAAGTCGGGTGCGTGGTATTCCTTCGCCGATCAGCGGATCGGACAGGGCCGTGAGAACGCCAAGAACTTCCTCAGGGAAAACCCCGACATCGCATGGTCGATCGAGGACAAGATCCGCGCCGCGCATGGTCTTGACTTCGCCATGTCCGGCGAGGAGACCGCCGACGTTCTGGACGACTGACGAGAGTCTGAGGTTGCCGCGGCCGGCCCTGCCGGCCCGGCGTTCGGGTTCCTCCCGATGCCAGGCAACGCGCTCTACCCGCTGAGGGCCGAATTCGCCCACGGCTATGGTTCTGTCCGATTCTGCTCGCGCGTCTTCCTGCGGACCTGGGCTCTGGCTGCCGGCGCTGGCTGCCGCTGGCGGCACGATCTCCGTTGACGCCTTGTGCTGGTTCCGTTGATGCTCGCGCGTCCCTCGGCTGCGTCAGGAGGCATGCGGGCCGGGAAGCGTCAGCGCAGGGGCCGTGCGTGGGCTGAATCCGCCCCGGCCGTTGCTATCTTGCGCTGCAGCGGATAAGGGGCGCGGTGACGGGCGACCGACCCGACCACCATCCAGGCCCTCCAATGGACATCCGAAATATCGCGATCATCGCGCACGTCGACCATGGCAAGACCACGCTCGTCGATGCTCTTCTGAAGCAGTCCGGCACCTTCCGCGACAACCAGGCCACTGTCGAACGGGCCATGGATTCCAACGACCTGGAGCGTGAGCGAGGCATCACCATCCTCGCCAAGGCGACGAGTGTGGAGTGGCATGGCCACCGCATCAACATCGTCGACACCCCCGGACACGCCGACTTCGGCGGTGAGGTCGAGCGCATCCTCGGTATGGTCGACGGTGTCGTCCTTCTCGTCGACGCCGCCGAGGGCCCGATGCCCCAGACGAAGTTCGTTACGTCCAAGGCTCTCCGCCTTGGCCTCAAACCTATCGTCGTCCTGAACAAGGTCGACAAACCGGACGCCGAGCCCGACCGCGCGCTGAATGAAGTCTTTGACCTCTTCGTGACGCTTGATGCGAATGAAGAGCAGCTCGATTTCCCGGTGCTTTATGCATCCGGCCGCGCCGGTTGGGCTGATACGGAACTCGATGGTCCGCGTCAGGATCTTTCGGCGCTTTACCAGCTTGTCGTCGACTATGTTCCGGCACCGACCCAGCTTGCCCGGGCGGACGAGCCGTTTTCGATGCTCGCGACCACCTTGGCATCTGATCCCTACCTCGGCCGTCTCCTCACCGGTCGTATTGAGACGGGGACGGTCCGCACGGGACAGTCCGTCCACGCCCTCTCGCGGGACGGGACCGAGATCGAGCGCTTCCGGATCTCGAAGATCCTCGCCTTCCGTGGGCTCGCGCGTCAGCCCATCGAGGTGGCCGAGGCTGGCGACATCGTCAGTCTCGCCGGGATGACCAAGGCGACCGTTGCCGATACCATCGCCGATCTTGCGATCTCCGAGCCGATCCCGGCGCAGCCGATCGACCCGCCGACGATCAGTGTAACCTTTGGTATCAACGACAGCCCGCTTGCCGGGCGCGACGGCGACAAGGTCCAGAGCCGCGTCATTCGCGACCGTCTCCTGCGCGAAGCAGAATCGAACGTCGCAATCCGGGTAACCGATACCCCGGGCGGCGACGCCTTCGAGGTAGCGGGTCGTGGCGAGCTGCAGATGGGCGTGCTCATCGAGAACATGCGCCGTGAAGGCTTCGAGCTGTCGATTTCTCGCCCGCGGGTGATCTTCCGTGACGAGGATGGCGGGCGTCTGGAGCCGGTCGAGGAAGTGACGGTCGACGTCGACGAGGAATTTTCCGGTGTCGTTGTTGAGAAGCTTTCTCAGCGCAAGGGCGAACTCGCGGAGATGCGGACGGGTGCCGGCGGCAAGACTCGTATCGTCGCGCATGTGCCCAGTCGTGGGTTGATCGGCTACCATGGCGAGTTCCTGACGGATACTCGCGGCACGGGTATTCTCAATCGAGTATTTCACGGCTGGTCACCGCACAAGGGTTCGATCCCCAGCCGCCGAAATGGCGTGCTCGTTTCAATCGAGGACGGAGTAAGCGTATCGTATGCTCTGTTCAATCTTGAGGATCGCGGCCGCTTCTTCATTGGCTCCGGCGAGCAGGTCTATCAGGGGATGATCCTCGGAGAGCACAGCCGGGACAATGATCTTGAGGTTAACCCACTGAAGGGAAAGAAACTCACCAACGTCCGCGCCTCCGGCAAGGATGAGGCGGTGGTACTTACCCCTCCGGCGCGGCCGACCCTGGAGCAGGCGATTGCCTACGTCGAGGACGACGAACTCGTGGAAGTCACGCCGCGCCACATTCGTCTGCGCAAGCGCTACCTCGATCCTCACGAGCGTAAGCGTGAATCGCGGAAAGGCGCCTGATAGCATCCTATGGGTGAGTGCGATCTGCGCAATGCAATCTTCGCGTTTTGCAAACCGCTTTGCAATTCACGGAATGGTTGTGCTGCGCAAATTCGGGCAGCTCGGGGATCGCGCGCTGATTGTGGATCGGAAAGTGAGCAATTTCGGGCTTATTACCCCTGATTGAGTGGCTTTCCGACGCCGCGCGCTTTTGTGCGATTGTTGGCACGGAACATGCTCTATGAGTGAGTAAGGAGCAATCGCGGCATAGTGCGGAGCAGTGAGATGAAGCATCCGGTTGACGTTCATGTGGGCAAGCGGGTCCGGCATCGCCGCTGGATGGTCGGCATGACCCAGCAACAGCTCGGCGATATCGTCGGGATCAAGTTCCAGCAGATCCAGAAGTACGAGACCGGGATGAACCGGATCAGTGCCTCGCGTCTCTGGGACATCGCCCAGGCGCTCGACGTATCGATCAGCTTCTTCTTCGAGGGGCTCGAGGACGAGGCAGCGCCGAACGCCCATTCGGCGGCCGACCTGCCTGAGCGTGGCGATCTGCTCGCCGACAAGGAGGCGCTCGAGCTCGTCCGCTCGTACTACGCCATTCCGGAGGCGCAGCGTCGCCGGCTCTTCGATCTGGCGCGCGTCCTCAGCGACGTCGCCTGACGCCGCGGGGCGGAGCGGCCTTCCGCTCCGCAGGAAGTTGCGGGATGTCGCATCCCGGTCATGGCGGTGTGTCGGGTTCCGAGACTCCCTGTCGCGCCGGCATCTTGTCCAGAAAGCGCTCGATGCGTTCCCAGACGCGTGCGAGCGTTTCGGGACCTTCCATGAAGATCTCGTGCCGGGCGCCGGGCAGGTCGAGGACCTCGCCGGCAGCCATCCGGGCGACCCGCGCGCGAATCGCAGTGCTCGACACGACGTTTTCCGCGTCACCGAGCATCACCAGCGTCGGTATTCGCGGCAGCGGCGCGGTGTCGAGCCGGGTCATCTCGTGGAGCGCAGCATGGGTCCACTGCATGCTTGGGCCTCCGAGCGACAGTTCGGGATGCGCGTTGATCTGCCGGACGCACCACTCGAAGGTATCGACGTGGCTGGTGAGTGCGTTCCCGGCAAAGCCTGCGTGCGCGGTCGGACCGGGTCGGGTGCCAGGCATCAATCGGGCGCCGAACCCGGCGAGGCTGGCGAGACGGGTCATCCGGCTGGTGAGCGCGCGCGTCATGGCGTGCATTTCCAGGCGCCACATGGGTGCCGAGAGGATGGCCCCGCTGAATTCCGGTCGCTCCAGCAACGTGCGGAGGCCAATGCAGCCCCCCATGGAATGCGCCACGAGATAGCGCGGTCCTGGCAGCCCGAGAGCGGTGCCAAGATCGAGCAACGCTGCCGCATCCCGCTGATAGATGCGGAAATCCCGGATGTGGCCGAGCATCGGGTTCGGCGGATAGCGGTCCGAGAGACCCTGCCCACGCCAGTCGAGAACCAGAACGGCGAGCCCGCGCTCGACGAGCCCGCCCGCCACCCGACCGTACTTTTCCGCGAACTCGGTCCGGCCCGGAAAGATCACCGCCGTGCCACGGGCGTCCGACGCGCCGCGCCAGACGACTGCACGGATTCGGGTGCCGTCCGCAGCGGTCAGCCAGAACGCGTCGGCGCCATCCGGGGCGTCGGCCACGTCGGCGAAGAACGGCGCGCCGGCCGTCGCTCCCACGGGAAGCACGCTCGGAGGCCTCTAGGAGAGAAGCGTTCCGAGCTTCATGGCGAGCCCCATGTTGCCTTCGACCTTGAGCCGCCCGCTCATGAAGGCCGAAGTCGCGTCGAGATCGCCGGCGAGGATGTCCTGGAAGGTCTCGGCGCTGGCGGTGAGCGTGCAGTCGGCGTCGTCGTCGGATGCGTCAGGTACCGCACCATCGGAGCCGATCAGCAGCGCGCCCTCGTCCTCGATCACGAACCGCACCGCGCCGTCGATTCCGGCACCGTCCAGCCGGCGGTTCAGCGCCGTCACGGCGGCGTCGACAATCTCACTCATGAAAACTCTCCGTATGGTGGGCGCGCGGCCCTCGATTTCTGCGGCCGGACTGCTAATCTAGGGCGCATGGCAGCATTACAAAAGCTTGGACTTGTCGTCGCGCTCGCCGGGCTCGCGATCGTGACGCCGGGTGGAACCATGCCCCTGCCGATTGGCGTGCTGCCGGCCGTCGCGCAGGCTCCTGCGCCCGGTGCCGGCGGGGGCCCCGGTGTGCCGCCGTCCGAGCCGCTTCCGCTGGTGGAGGCGCCTCGGGACGACGCGGCACCTGCGCCCGCGCGCATCGACACGCTTCTATCCGAGCTTGCCGAGCCCGGCCGCAAGGACTGGGAGCGACTGGAGACCGAGATCCTCAGGATCTGGTCGCGCTCCGGCTCGCCGGCCATGGATCTGCTGCTGGAGCGGGGGCAGAAGGCGCTGGCCGAGGAAGATTATCCGACGGCCGTCGAGCATTTCTCCGCGCTCATCGATCATGCGCCGGGATTTGCCGAGGCCTGGAACTCCCGGGCAACGGCGTATTTTCTGGAAGGCAACTTCGGGCTCGCCATGGCCGACGTCGAGCACGTGCTGGTCCTGAACCCGCGCCACTTCGGCGCTCTGACCGGCCTTGCCTCGATGCTCGAGGCAATGGACGAGCCGCGTGACGCGCTCGCGGCCCTGCGGATGGCCGCCAAGCTCAACCCCAACCGTCCGGGTATCAAGGACGAGATCGCCCGCCTGGAAAAGCAGACCGGCGAGGTGGAGCTCTAGCTCCGCTCCCCGTGGCATAGCGCGGCCAAGGACACCCGACTGCATGGCATCAGACTCCACGGTCCCTCGCGATCGCCGCGTCACAGCGGTGCTCGGGCCGACGAATACCGGCAAGACCCACTATGCGGTCGAGAGGATGCTCGCCCACCGCACCGGCGTGATCGGCCTGCCGCTCCGCCTTCTCGCGCGGGAGGTCTACGACCGGATCGTGGCGCTGCGTGGCCCTTCGGTCGTGGCGCTCGTCACCGGCGAGGAGCGCATCGTGCCGGCCCGGGCGGCCTACTGGGTCTGCACGGTCGAGGCGATGCCGGTCGATATCGGCGCGGATTTTCTCGCGGTCGACGAGATCCAGCTCTGCGGCGACCCGGATCGGGGTCATATCTTCACCGACCGCCTGCTGCACGCGCGCGGGCTGCACGAGACGCTGTTCCTTGGCGCGGAGACCATGCGCGCCCGGATCGCGAGCCTCGTACCCGGCCAGCAGATGCTGAAGCGCGAGCGATTCTCGCAACTCACCTACACCGGCGCCCGCAAGATCAGCCGGATGCCGCCCAGAAGCGCCATCGTCGGTTTCTCCGTCCAGGATGTCTATGCCATCGCCGAGCTGTTCCGCCGGCAGAAGGGCGGCGCGGCGGTGGTGATGGGCGCGCTCTCGCCCCGGACGCGCAATGCCCAGGTCGCGCTCTACCAGAATGGCGATGTCGACTACCTCGTCGCCACCGACGCCATCGGCATGGGACTGAACCTCGACATCAGCCACGTCGCGCTCTCCGGCCTCGTCAAGTTCGACGGTCGCCGTCACCGGCATCTCGCCCCGAACGAGCTCGCCCAGATCGCCGGTCGGGCCGGACGCTTCACCACGGACGGAACCTTCGGCGTCACCGGCGAGGCGTCACCGCTCGAGCCCGAGGTGGTGGAGGCAATCGAGAACCATCGGTTCGCGCCGCTCTCCCGCCTGCAGTGGCGCAGTTCTGCCCTCGACTTCGCGAGCCCTCGGCATCTCATCGCGAGCCTCGAGGTCGGGTCGCATCACCCCGATCTCGCCCGTGCCCGCGAGGCGGACGACCTTGCGACGCTGAAGGAGCTCGCGGCGATGCCCGATCTCGGCGTCTCGCTCGGCAACGCGGCAGAGGTGAAGCGACTCTGGGATGTCTGCCAGGTGCCCGATTTCCGCAAGGTGACGCTGCAGGAGCATGCCGCGCTTTGCCTGCGAATCTGGGGTTTCCTGCGCAAGGGCGGGATCCCCACCGACTGGCTCGCGCGCCAGATCGCGCGCATCGACCGGACTGATGGCGACATCGATACGCTGTCCAAGCGTCTCGCCTATATCCGAACATGGACATATGTGGCTCAGCGCCCCGCGTGGATCGATGACGCCGCCCATTGGCGGGAGGAGACCCGTGCGGTAGAAGACCGCCTGTCGGATGCGCTTCACGTGCAGCTGACCCAGCGGTTTGTCGACCGCCGCACCAGTGTCCTGATGCGGCGGTTGAAGCAGAAGGAGAGCCTGGTGGCGACTGTCACGGAGAACGGCGAGGTCACGATCGACGACCAGTTCATCGGTCGGCTTGAGGGATTCCGCTTCCGCCTCGACCCCTCGGCCGATGCGGATCAGGCCCGCACGCTACGACAGGCGGGGCTCGCCGCGCTCGCGCCGGCGTTGTCGCTTCGGGCGGACAAGTTCTACAACGCGCCCGATACCGAGATCGATGTCACCGAGCAGGGCGGCCTCATGTGGGGCGAGCATGCGGTCGGCAAGCTCGTCGCCGGTGCCGATGCGTTGTCGCCGCAGATCCAGCCCTTTGTCGACGAGGATGCCGATCCCTCCGTGGGCGAGAAGGTGAAGCGCCGCCTCGGCCATTGGGTTGACCGCAAGATTGCCGCGCTCTTCCAGCCGCTCGTCGCGCTCCGCGACGACGAGGCGCTGTCCGGCATGGCCCGTGGCATTGCCTTCCGGCTTGTGGAGGCGCTCGGGATCCTGCCGCGCGGCGAGGTCGCCGACGATGTGAAGGGTCTCGACCAGGAAAGCCGCGCCGGTCTGCGCCGGCACGGTGTCCGCTTCGGGCAGTACACCGTCTTCCTGCCGCTGCTCCTGAAGCCCGCGCCCACCCGCCTCCGGCTGGTCCTGTGGTCGCTGGCGCAGAACCTCGACGTCTTCCCCGAATCGCCGCCGCCGGGGCTCGTCACCGTCGCGGCGCTCAAGGACGCGCCGGGTGGCTACTACCCGAGGGCGGGCTACCGCCTCGCGGGCGACCGGGCGATCCGCATCGACATGCTGGAGCGCCTTGCCGACATGACCCGCAACCTCGATGCCCGTGGCGGCTTCGAGGCAACGCCCGAGATGCTGTCGATCACCGGCCTCTCGCTCGAGCAGTTTGCGAAGCTGATGCGCGGCCTCGGCTACCACGCCGAGGAGAGCACGCGGCCGAAGCGGCGTCAGGAAAAGGCCGGGGCGCCGGAAGCGGTCCGGCCTGTTGCGGCCTCGCCGGAAGCGGCTCTGCCGGAGGCGGCCCAGCCTGATGCGCCCCAGCCAGATGCTCCGCAGCCGGATGCGCCCCAGCCGGATGCGCCCCAGCCTGACGTGCCGCCGATGCCGGTCGAAGTGCCTGACCCGGACGTGCCGGTTGAGGACCCTGCGGTCCCGGGCGGTCCTGACGTGCCGATCGACGAGCCGACAGAGGTGCCTCCGGCTCCGTCCGAGCCTGACGTTCCGATCGAGGAGCCCGTGGAGGTTCCGCCGGCGGACCTGCCTCCGGCGATGCCTGAAGCGCCGGGCGTGGTCGCTGACGGTCAGATTGCAGCGACGGCGCCTGGTCCCGCCGGGGCGGAAACCCGGAGCGACGGCGAGACTGAAACGTTCTTTCTCTTCACCCGAGGCCAGCGTCGTCGGCCGGAAGGCCGCCCGCGTGGTGAGCGCTCGGGTGGTGAGCGCTCGGGTGGTGAGCGCTCGGGCGGCGAACGCGCTGGCGGCGAGCGTCAGGGTGGCGAGCGTAGTCGGCGCGGTGGTGACGAGGCGCGCGCGAAAGGCGGCAAGCCGCGTTCGGACGAGCGCAAGGGCGACCAGCGCAAGGCCGACGGCAAGGGTGATCGCAAGGGCGGCAATCGGACGCAGGAAGAGCGCAAGGGAAAGCGGGACGAGAAGCCAGTGGCGGCTCGCGCACCGCGGCACGAGAAGCCGATCGACCCGGATAATCCGTTCGCTGCGCTCATGGCGCTGAAGCTGCGCCCCTGACCGGGGTGGGTGACTCGCCAGAGGCGATTCGCCTCGATAAGTGGCTTTGGCAGGCGCGCTTTTGCAAATCGCGCGCCATTGCCCAGCGCCTTGTCGAGGGCGGTGCGGTGCGCGTGAATACGGTGCGCGTGCAGAAGCCGGCAACGAATGTCCGGGTCGGCGACGGGGTCACGATCGCCTATGCCGGCCGGGTGCATGCTGTGCGAATCGTTGGCCTTGGCGGGCGCCGGGGGCCGGCGAGCGAGGCGCAGACTCTCTATATTGAAGTGGGTGCGCTGGCAGCGCCCCTTGAACCCGGCCCCGAGCCTGATACATAGCCATCGCGCAGGGTGTGACAGGCTTTGCCGAGGAAAAAGGGATGAATCGAGGCCTGGGCCGATGACCTATGTGGTGACGGACAACTGCATTGCCTGCAAATACACCGACTGCGTCGAGGTGTGTCCCGTAGATTGCTTCTACGAGGGGGAGAACATGCTGGTGATCCACCCCGACGAATGCATCGATTGCGGTGTCTGCGAGCCGGAGTGCCCGGCCGACGCAATCCGGCCCGATACCGAGCCGAACATGGAAGTCTGGGTCGAGTTCAACCGCAAGTATTCCGAATCCTGGCCGGTGCTCGCGACCCGTCGGGATCCGCTGCCTGAGGCGGAAGAGCGCGACGGCGAGACAGGTAAGCTCGAGAAGTACTTTTCCGAGGCGCCGGGCGAGGGCGGCTGAGCGCAGATTCGCTCGCAAGTTATCGTGAAACGGTTTTCCGATCCTGTAGCAGGGATTGAAACGTTTGCGGGGCATGGCCACATGCCACTGACGGGTTCAGTTTGGCTTCACACCAACCGGATTTTCTGCTACAAGGTACATCCAATAAAAGTGGTACGGGAAACAAGGCCGAGCAAACTGGCCTGAACTGCGCTGCCCTGACGAGCACGTCTGAAGCTGGATGGTGTCAACCATCCGGTGGCTTGTTGCGGTGCGGCGGCGGGATGACACCCGATCGCAGTCAGTAAGGAATCGACGCGCAACATGAGCAAGACGAAGAAGGCGACGGAGTTCCGTCCGAACGATTTTGTTGTCTATCCAGCGCACGGTGTCGGTCGGATCATCTCCATCGACGAGCAGGAGATCGCCGGTCTGCGTCTTGAGATGTTCGTTATCTCGTTCGAGAAGGACAAGATGACGCTGCGCGTGCCGATCGCGAAGGCGAGCTCCGTCGGGATGCGCCCGCTCAGCTCGACGGACATCGTGGAGCGTGCCCTCGACACCCTCAAGGGCCGTGCCCGGGTCAAGCGTGCCATGTGGTCGCGGCGCGCTCAGGAATACGAGCAGAAGATCAACTCCGGCGATCTCATCTCGATCGCCGAGGTGGTGCGTGACCTGCATCGCAACGATGACCAGCGCGAGCAGAGCTATTCGGAGCGCCAGCTCTACGAGGCTGCGCTCGAGCGGCTGACGCGGGAAGTGGCGGCGGTGAACGGCATTGAGGAAGTGAAAGCCCAGAAGCACGTGGACGAGGTGCTCGGCGGCCGCGTCGCCGCCTGAGGTCCGCTTCCTTCATTCGCGACTGCGAATCGGCCCGCTGCTCCCCGGAGCCGCGGGCCTTTTTGTGCCTCGTGCGCCGGCATTCCGGTCTGAGCGCCGCGGTCTGAGCGCCCCCGAGAGGCGGTCGCCGGGCCAGCGCCTGGGCGCCGCGGGTCGCGCCCGGCTTGAAGCGGCGGGCGTTTGCGGGCACATGAGCCCCGATGACCCCCGGTGCCCGCCTCTCCGCAGCGATCGACCTCCTCGACGCGATCCTCGCTGGCGAGCCGGCGGAGCGTGAGCTGACGCGCTGGGCTCGCGCCAGCCGATACGCCGGGTCCAAGGACCGCGCCGCCGTGCGGGATCTGGTCTTCGATGGTCTCCGCCGCCGCCGCTCGCTGGGCTGGCTCGGGGGTGGCGACACCGGCCGGGCGATCGTCCTCGCCGGTCAGGCCGCCGCAGGCGCCGAGCTCGACGAACTCTTTACCGGAGAGGGGTTCGACCCGTCCCCGATCACCCCGGCAGAGCGCGAGGCGCTGGCGCAAGGCCTCGACGGCGCCCCGGAGGGTGTGCGCTTGGACTTCCCCGACGCGCTCCGCGACGACCTGACCGTCTCGCTCGGTGACGACTTCGAGCCGGTGCTTCGTGCCATGCAGGAGCGGGCGCCCGTCGATCTGCGGGTGAACACGCTGAAGACCACGCTTGCCGCCGCGACGGTGGTCCTTGCCCGCGACGGGGTTCAGGTCGGGCCGCAACCGCTGGCCCGCGCCGCGCTGCGCGTCCTTGAGAACCCGCGCCTTGTGGCGGCGAGTCGGGCCTATACGCAGGGCATGGTGGAGCTTCAGGACGTCTCAAGCCAGCTCGTCGTCGAGGCGGCCGGCGTTCGCCCCGGAATGACGGTGCTCGACTATTGCGCCGGCGGCGGTGGCAAGACGCTCGCCCTCGCCGCGGCGATGGAGGGGCAGGGCCGCCTGATGGCGTGGGATGCGAACCCGCGTCGCATGGCCGACCTGCCGGAAAGGGCCCGCCGCGCCGGTGCCTCCGTCCGGATTCTCACCGACGCGGACTGTGCAGCGCTGCGCCCGACGTGCGATCTCGTCCTCGTCGATGCGCCGTGCTCGGGCACCGGCGCCTGGCGCCGCAAGCCCGATGCCAAGTGGCGGCTCGATCTGCAGCGACTTGAGAGCTTCCCGCCGCTGCAGGACCAGATCCTCGACGCTGCCGCGACCAGGGTGCGGCCGGGTGGCGCGCTGGTCTATGCCACGTGCTCGCTGCTTTCCCGCGAGAACGAGGCACGGGCCCATGCCTTCCTCGACCGCCACCCGGACTGGACCGGAGAGGGCGATCGTCGCCTCAGTCCACTCGATGGCGGCGATGGCTTCTACTTTGCCCGATTCAGGGCGCCGAAACGACGCGGTGCCGTGAAGTAAAGGCGAGTCGATTCAGGGGCTATAAAACCTGTGGTTGTGATAATCGCCTTCGCCTAGAGTGGGGGCGGGAGGATCGCGACCTTGGAGGACAATCAGAAAGCCGGATCTGGTCCGGGAGCGACCGCCCCGGCGATCGCCGGGACTGCGGTGGGACGAACCGGCGCGGGCCTGGCGCTCGCCGGGACCGCGCTTCTCGTCGCGATCGCAGCCGAGATTGTGAGCGGAGCGGCCGTGGTCGTCGCCTCGCTCGCCGTGGCCATGCTGGTTTTCGGAGGCTATCTGCTGGCCCTGCGCGGGCGGCACCATCTTGCGTTGCGGCGCGGGCAAGGTGTTGCCCCGATCGACTGGTTCGCCGGCACCGGTGATCCGGTGATCCTGACGAACCTCGACGGGGTCATCCTCAGCCGCAATCCTGCGGCTCGCGAGGCGCCCGGCTTGCTGGAGCGCGCCACGATCTACCGCCTGACCCGCGAGGCATATCTGAACGGTGTGGCCAGCGAGGAGGCCGCCGACGGGCGGACCCGCGTCACTGCGCTGCGCTATGCCCGGAACCGGCTGGTCTGGCGCACCGAACGCCTCCCAGGCGCCGCACGTACCCTGCCGCCACCTCAGGGCGAGACGCTCGACCTTCCGCGCCTCAGCCGCGAGCCGGATGGGGCGGTCCGGGAGAGCAACGCCAGCGCCGTCGCCCTCGGCCTCTCCGCGGGTGAGCTTGTCCGCCTGTTCGACGATGCGACCGAGCGACCGGAGGGGGTGCATTTCGTCGCCGAGGGCTCCCGCGCCGTACGCGTGGTGCCGCTGCCCGAGCGTGGAGGCTGCCGCGAGGTCGCGCTGGTGCCAATCGACGCTGCCGAGATCGCCGGTCTAGTGCCCGAGCGTTTCCTTGAAGATCTGCCTGTCGCTCTTGCCCGGCTTGAGCCTGACGGGCGTCTCACCATGGCGAACCAGGCTGCGCGGCAGCTCCTTGGACCGGACGCGCAGCCGGGCGCGAACATCTGCGCGCTGCTCGAAGGGCTCGGCCTGCCAATCCCGGAACGCCTCGCCGACACCATGAAGGGCCGGGCACTCGGACGCTCAGAGATCGCCCGCCGGATGGTCGACGGCAAGGAGGTGTTCCTGCAGATCGCCTTCACCCGCACCGTGCTCGAAGGCCAGACGTCGATCTTCGCGGTCGTGTCGGACGCGACCGAGCTGAAGACTCTGGAACAACAGTTCGTCCAGAGCCAGAAGATGCAGGCGGTTGGCCAGCTCGCCGGTGGCGTCGCCCATGACTTCAACAACCTGCTGACGGCGATCAACGGCCACTGCGACCTGCTGCTCATGCGCCACGACGTGGCCGACGTGGAGCACGGCGATCTCATGCAGATCCGCCAGAACGCGAACCGTGCGGCGGCGCTCGTCCGCCAGCTTCTCGCCTTCTCGCGGAAGCAGACCCTGCGCCCGACGGTGATCAACCTGCTGGACACGCTCGGGGAACTCACCCACCTGCTCAATCGCCTGCTGACCGACAAGGTGACGCTGCGGATCGAGCACGGCTGCGACCTCTGGCCAGTCCGAGCCGACGAGCGTCAGATCGAGCAGGTGATCATGAACCTGGTGGTGAACGCTCGCGACGCCATGCCGCGCGGCGGCGAGGTCAGGATCACGACCCGAAACGCCCGGGTGGAGGTCGACTCGCTGCGCGACCGCGCGGTGATCCTCAAGGGCGACTACGTGGTGATCGAGGTCGCCGACTCCGGCCATGGCATCCCGGAGGGCAAGCTCAACAAGATCTTCGAGCCGTTCTACACCACGAAGCAGGTTGGCGAGGGCACCGGGCTCGGCCTCTCGACCGCCTACGGCATCATCAAGCAGACCGGTGGCTTCATCTTCGCCGACAGCCCCGAGGAGCAGGGCGCGGTCTTCACGATCTACCTGCCGGCCTACGAGAAGGGTGAGGCGCCGCTGCCGCCCGTCGCCGAGGCAAGGCGGCCGCGGGATCTGACCGGGCGCGGCCTCGTGCTGCTGGTGGAGGACGAGGATCCGGTGCGCTCGTTCGCGGCGCGGGCGCTGCGGCTCCGGGGCTATACCGTGGCGGAGGCCGCCTCCGGCGAGGAGGCGCTCGAGGTCCTGAAGGACGGCGGGCTGCACGTGGACATCATGCTGTCGGACGTGATCATGCCGGGCCTCGATGGCCCCGCGTGGGTGCGCGAGGCGCTGAAGGCGCGGCCCGATGCCAAGGTCATCTTCATGTCGGGCTACGCCGAGGACTCGTTCGTCGGCGGCGACGGCGGCGTGCCGGGCGCGGGCTTCCTGCCGAAGCCCTTCACGCTGAACGAGCTGACGGAGAAGGTGAAGGACCACCTTGACGTCTGACGCCGGCGGGCGGGCATCACGGGGGCACCACGCCGGCGTCCCTGAGCCCCGTGATTGCCGCGGCGACGATGTCGGCAACGGGCTGGTCGATGTCGACGGTGACGGTGGCGGGCTCGCCGGTCGGGTCCTCGAGGGTCGCAAGCTGGCTCGTCAGCAGCGAGACCGGCATGAAGTGGCCGGTGCGCGCGCCCATCCGTTCAGTGAGAAGCGCCTCGCTGCCGCTCAGGAACACGAAGGCGACCGGGCGCCCCGCGCCGGTGCGGAGCCGGTCGCGATAGCTGCGCTTCAGCGCTGAACACGACACGATGCCGCCGGCGGAGAGGGCCGCGGCCACCTTGTCGAGCCACGGCCAGCGGTCGTCGTCATCGAGCGGCACGCCTGCCGCCATCTTCGCGACATTGGCGGGCGGGTGCAGGGCGTCGCCCTCGCGGAACGGCAGCCCGAGCGCCGCGGCGAGCGCCTCGCCGACCGCCGACTTGCCGCAGCCGGAAACGCCCATGACGACGATGGCGGGAGTGGGTGTGGACATCGCGGTGACTCCCGTGGCGGGCGGCGGGTTCATGGCAGGACAAGGCCGGCCGGCGCCCAGAGACGCCTGAGCACGGTCCGAAGCGCCGGTTCGAGGTCTTCGGCGGTGAGGCCGGGGCCCGCCTCGGTACCAGCCGCGCCGTGGAACCAGACGGCGGCGGCAGCGGCCTCGAACCCGGGCATCCCCTGAGCGAGGAACCCGGTGGCAATGCCGGCGAGAACATCGCCTGACCCCGCCGTCGCGAGCCAGGCCGGGGCGTTGTCGTTGATCGCGACCCGCCCGTCCGGTGCGGCGATCACCGTGTCGGCGCCTTTCAGCACCACCGTCGCGGCGGCGCGGGCGGCGGCGGCGCGGGCGCGCTCCGGCTTCGGCCCGGTGGTGAGATCGGGGAAGAGCCGGGCGAACTCGCCTTCGTGCGGCGTCAGGATCACCGGCGCTTCCCGGGCGGCGATGGCGTCGAAGAGCGCATCCGGCGCGTCCTGCCAGAGGGTGAGCGCGTCGGCGTCGAGAACGAGGGCGACGGGTGCCGCGAGCGCGGCGTCGACGAGGGTGCCTTCGGCGGCACTGAGCCCGAGGCCGGGCCCGAGGGCGGCGGCGGTGACGCGGCCGTCGGAGAGCATCGCGCCGAGGCTCTCGGGCCCATCCATGCGACCGAGCATGACGGCGGTCAGGTGGCTGGCGTTGACCACGAGGGCGTCGGGCGGGCTCGCGACCGTGACGAGGCCCGCCCCGGCGCGCAGCGCCGCGCCGGCGGCAAGCCGGGCGGCACCGGTGCGCGCCAGCCCGCCCGAGACGACGACCGCGTGGCCACGACGGTACTTGTGCGAACCGGCTCCCGGCGCGCGCATCGACTCGGCCCAGAGGGCGCGGCCGTTGCGCCAGCTCCGGGGTCCGATCGCGTCGAGGACCGAAGCAGGGATGCCGATGTCGGCGAGGGTCACCTCGCCGCAGAGCTCGCGGCCGGGGCAAAGCAGGTGCCCGGGCTTGAGGCGAAAGAAGGTGACCGAGGCGACCGCCTCGATCGCCGTGCCCATCACCTCGCCCGTGTTGCCGGAAACCCCGCTCGGTACGTCGACCGCGATGACGGGCAGGCGGGAGGCGTTCACCGCGGCGACGATCTTCGCCGCCAGCCCCTCGATCGGCCGGTCGAGTCCGGCGCCGAACAGCGCGTCGACGATGCCCGCCGCCTCGGGCAGAGGCAGATCCGCCGGATGCGTCGGGCCACCCCAGCGGTCGAAGGCGATGCGTGCGTCGCCGCTCACGCGGGCCGGATCGCCGAGCAGGTGCACGATCACCTCCCGACCGGCGGCCCGGAGGCGGCGCGCGGCGACGAAACCGTCGCCCCCGTTGTTGCCCGGCCCGCAGAGGACGAGGACTCGCCCCTCGGGCACCCGAGCGGTGACTGCCCGCGCGACGGCGGCGCCCGCCTTCTCCATGAGCCTGATTCCGGGCACGCCGCCCTCGATGGCGAGGTGATCGGCTGTCGCCATCTGGGCAGTGGTGAGGAGTTCGAGCATGGCTTCTCTCGGGGTGCGTTCCGGCG
Organism: Amaricoccus macauensis; assembly: GCF_014201905.1. Classification (GTDB taxonomy): domain Bacteria; phylum Pseudomonadota; class Alphaproteobacteria; order Rhodobacterales; family Rhodobacteraceae; genus Amaricoccus; species Amaricoccus macauensis. The sequence goes on from NZ_JACHFM010000002.1 coordinate 70,042, forward strand.
AGCCCGGGCGGCAATTTCTGTCACCGGGTGTCGCGTATCCTGCGCCGCTCGCCGACCGGCGCGCAAGTCGGTGCAACGGCGGGGCGCCGGGTGGGCAAATTCGCACAGTGCCCTATGATGACCGGGCAAGGGGGACATGCATGACGATCCGAAACCTCGACAATCTCCTCCACCCGCCGTCGGTCGCGGTGATCGACGCATCGCACCCGCGCGGCCTGGCCGTCCTGCGAAACCTCAGGGCAGGGGGCTTCGCCGGGCCAATGATCGCCGTTGAGACCGGGGTCGCCGAGGTGGATGGCACGCGGGCGGTCGGCTCGATAGCCGAGCTTGACGTCCCTCCGGGCCTCGCCGTGCTCGCCGGGCCGGTCGGCGAGATGCCGGCGCGGATTGCCGAACTCGGCGCTGCCGGCTGGCGCATGGCCCTGGTGGTTTCGGCTGAGGAAGGCGTGGATCCGGTGCTGCGGCAGGCGATGCTCGACGCGGCGCAACCCCACATGCTGCGGATCATCGGGCCGGGCTCCTTCGGGCTCATCGCGCCCTATGCGCGGCTCGATGCGAGCCTCTCGCCGATCGCCACCACAGAGGGCGGGATTGCCCTCCTGTCGGAATCCGGCAGCATCGCGAGTGCACTCCTCGACTGGGCCGCGAGCCACGCCATCGGTTTCAGCGCGGTGATGAGCCTTGGCGGCCGCGTCGATGTCGGGCTCAGCGACTGCCTCGACCTGCTGGCGGGCGACCCGCACACCCGGGCGATTCTCGTCTACATGGAGAGCATTCCCGACCCGCGGCGGTTCCTCTCGGCGGCGCGCGCCGCCGCGCGGCTGAAGCCGGTGATCGCGCTCAAGGCCGGCGGCTCGCCTCAGGCGGCAGAGGCTGCCGAGACCCACACCGGGCGGCTTTCCGGCACTGATGCGGTGATCGACGTGGCGCTGCGCCGGGCCGGCATCCTGAGGGTGCGCGGCCTGTCGGAACTCTTCGCCGCGGCCGAGACGGTGTCGCGCTTCCGGCCGATGCAGAGCAGTCGCGTGGCGATCGTCACGAACAGCGGTGGCGCCGGCGTGCTGGCTCTCGACCGTCTGGCGGAGACCGGAACCCCGCTGGCGCAACTCGAGCCCGCGACGCTGGAAAAGCTCGCGGCGGCGCTGCCGCGCACCTGTAGCCCGCGCAACCCCGTCGATCTCGCCGACGACGCCGAGCCGGAGCGCTATCTCGCAGCACTCGATATTCTTGCCGCCGACCGGCATGTGGACGTGCTGCTCGTCATGTGCTGCCCGACCGAGCGCGGCCTGCCATGCGCCGTCGCTCAGGCTCTGGCCGGGCGCGCCGACCGCGGACGGATCGCCGGCAAGCCGGTGCTTGCGTGCTGGATGGGGGGAGCCACGGCCCACGAGGCGCGCGCGGTGCTGAGAGAGGGCGGCATTGCCACCCACGACGCGCCGGCGGCGGCCGCGGCGGCCGCGGCGCACCTGACCGACTGGAGCCGGGCGCAGGCGGCACTGCTGCACGTGCCGGACCGGCGCTCGGAAGAGGTGCTCGCCGCCGCGCCGGACGCGCGCGAGCAGGTGGCGGCAGTCTTTGCCGAAGTCGCGGCGCAGGGCAGGCACCGGCTGACGTCAGCGGAGGCAGGCGAGGTGCTTGCCGCCTACGGCATTCCGGTCGCACGCTCGCGCATCGCGAGCAAAGTGGAGGAGGTCGGGAGGATCGCGGCGGAGATGCTCGCGGATGGCGGGCGGCTTGCGGTCAAGGTGCTGTCGTCCGACCTGCCGCACCGGTCCGACGTGGGCGGAGTGGTCCTCGACGTGGCGACCGGCGAGGAGGCCGGGGCAGCGGCGGCCGGCATCGCCGCGCGCGTGGCGCGCGATGCTCCGGGGGCACGGATCGACGCATACGAGCTGCAGCCCATGGTGGTGCGCGCGGAGGCGATCGAGCTGATCCTCGGGGTGGCGACCGATCCGATCTTCGGCCCGGTGATCCTGTTCGGCGCGGGCGGTCTCGCGGTCGAAATCGTTCGCGACACCGCGATCGCGTTGCCGCCGCTCGATTCGGGTCTGGCGGCCGAGCTGGTCGGCCGCACGCGCGTGAGCGCGCAGCTTGCCGGTTATCGCGGACGCCCGGCGGCAGATCTGGCCTCGCTGAATGGGGCTCTCATCGCGCTCTCGCATCTCATCGAGGACTTTCCCTGCCTGCGCAGCGTCGATGTCAATCCGCTCGTCGCCGACCCGCGTGGCATCATCGCGCTCGACATGAGCGTGGAGTTCGACCCATCCGAGCTGGCGGTGAAGCCGCCGAACCCGCATCTCGCGATCCGGCCCTATCCGACCGAGTGGCGCCGCACCATCGAGCGCCCCGAAGGCGCCTACGAACTCCGCCCGATCCGCCCTGCGGATGCGTTGCTCTATCCCGCGTTTCTCGATCGGGTGAGCCGCGAGGACATGCGTCTGCGCTTCCTCGCGGTGCGGGTGCATTTCCCCGAGGAGTTCGCCCTGCGCTGGACCCAGCTCGACTATGATCGGGAGATGGCCTTCGTCGCGCTGACGCCCGAGGGCGAACTCGCGGGGGTCAGCCGGGTGGTTGCGGCTCCCGACCATCTCTCGGGCGAATACTCGCTCCTCGTCCGCTCGGACCTGCAGGGACGCGGGATCGGGGCGGCGCTCATGCGCATCCTGATCGAGTATGCGCGTGCCGACGGAATGGACCGGCTCGAAGGCATGGTGCTGGCCGAGAATCGCGCCATGCAGGGCCTCGTGGGGCATCTCGGCTTCACCATCGCTCCGATCCTCGACGATCCGGGCGTGGTGATGTCGACGCTGTTTCTCTGACGCCCGGAAGCCCGGCGCCCCGAAGACGGGGACTGGTTTCCCGCAGGTCTCCCGCGCGGACCCGGGCCGCCGCATCTCGCCGCTCTCGGGACGCATCGCGGGAAGAGGGATTGTTTCGTCCTGCGGCAGACCTTGCGGCGACGGTGCGGTTGCGCCGATCCTCTTGCCCGGGGCGTCTGCGGCCGGTTTCCGCCTTGATCGCAGATGGCGCTTGGAAATCGCCTCGCGATGGGCAGGGTCCATCGTCCCGCGAGGTCTGGCCAGGTGACGCGGGTCCGGGCCGGGGCTCTGGAAGGAGGACACCAGATGACGGATCTCCGCGGTTTGCCCGATGTCGAGGGCGGTGTCGTCGTCGAGCCCGGGCAAAGGCTGCTCCCTGAGCGCGACAGGCAGAGGGCTCGCGCGCTCGCGGTGGCCGGGGCTGCGGATCCCGCCGCGACGAGCTTGCCCGGGCCGGCACGGTGAGCTTTCTGGTCTTCATCCCGCTCTTCCTGATGGTCGGCGTTGCGGCCTTCATCCAGGGCTCGGTCGGCATCGGGTTCGCGTTGATCGCCGCGCCGGTCTTCGCTCTCGTCGACCCGTCGTACCTGCCGGTGGCGCTCCTGATCCTGATGCTGCCGCTGAACTTCCTCGTGTTCTTCCGCGAGCGGCACGAGGCAGACCTCAAGGGCGCCGGATGGATCACCGTGGGGCGGTTCTTCGGTACGTTCCTCGGCATCTGGGTGCTGCTGGCGCTGTCGCTGCGCCAGCTTGAGGTGGCGGTCGGCCTTCTGACGATCCTTGCCGCCGTAATCGCCATTCTGGCGCCCCCCTTCAGCCCCGGCAGGGTGCCGGCACTCGGCGTCGGCCTCTTCACCGGCGTGACCGAGACCGCGACCGGCATCGGTGGCCCGCCGCTCGCGCTGCTCTATCAGCACGCGCGGGGACCGGTTCTGCGCTCGACCGTGGCGCTCTGCTTTCTCGTCGGCGAGGTGATCTCGCTGGTGATCCTCACGATTTCCGGTGCGGTGCGCAGCGAGCAGGTCGTGGCCGCCGCCTATCTCGTGCCGGCCGCGATCGTCGGGACCGTCCTGTCGCGGCTGGTCCATTCCCGCATCAACGGTCCGGCGCTGCGCATGGCCGTCCTGATCTTCTCCATCGTCAGCGGAGCGGTGCTTCTCCTCAAGGGATAGGCACCGGACGTCATGCCGCCACAGATTCCCGATTGACTCGTTTGTCACGTTCCAATATGCGGATGACAGGAATTGGAACGAAACAAATTCGCGAGGGTAGCTGATGAACTGGGGCCTCATCGGGGCGAGCACGATTGCGTCGGAACACGTGATCGGTGCGATCCGGGCCAACGGCCACGAGATCATCAGCGTCCTGAGCAGCGATGCCGTCCGCGGCGCCAACTATGCGGCGCGCCACGGGATCGCCCGGAGCACCACGTCGCTTGACGAGCTTCTCGGCACTCAGGGCCTTGATGCGGTCTACATTTCCACCACCAACGAGAAGCATCACCCTCAGGCGCTGGCGGCGATCGCGGCGGGCAAGCATGTGCTCTGCGAGAAGCCGCTCGCCATGACGCCGGCCGAAGCCGCGGAGATGGTCCGGGCGGCCGAGGCGGCGGGGGTCGTTTTCGCCACCAATCATCACCTCCGCAACGCGGGAACCCACCTTGCCATCCGGGAACTGATCGCCTCGGGCCGGATCGGTCGGGTTCTGAGCGTGCGGGTGTTCCATGCGGTGCACCTGCCGCCGCACCTGCAGGGCTGGCGGATCAATGATGCTGCCGCCGGCGGCGGGGTGATCCCGGACATTACCGTCCATGATGCCGACACCGTGCGGTTCTGCCTCGGTGAGGATCCGGTCGATGTGGTGGCGAAGGCCGGCACGTCGGGCATGGGGCTGGGGGTTGAGGACAGCGTGATGTCGGTCTGGTCGATGCCCTCGGGCGCGATGGTCCAGGCCCACGAGAGCTTCACGCATCGGTTCGCGGGATCGGGGATCGAGGTTCACGGGACGGAAGGCTCGATCTTCGGGCGCGGCGTCATGACCCAGAAGCCGGTGGGCGAGGTCGAACTGGTGACGGTCGACGGGCGCTCGGCGGTGCCGTTCGGGACGCATGATCTCTACGCCCGTTCGCTCGGAGTCTTCGCTGCAGCGGTCGCCGGAGAGGGGCGGCCGTCGGCGGATGGGGTGGACGGGGTGAAGTCGCTGGCGGTGGCGGTGGCCGTCCGCGAGGCGGCGCGAACCGGGCAGACGGTTCGCGTGAACTACGAGGGCTTCTGAGATGGCGTCAAAGATCGTATCGGTCGAAGCGGCGGTGACGCGGATCCCGGACGGGGCGGTGGTCACCGTGTCGTCCTCCTCGGGGCTCGGCTGCCCGGACAAGGTGCTGGCGGCGATCGGCGCGCGGTTCGATGCCGAGGGGCATCCGAGGAACCTGACGACGATCCATCCGATCGCAGCGGGCGACATGTACGGCATCAAGGGTGTCGATCACATCGCGAAGGACGGGCTGCTCTCGACGATCATCGGCGGCTCCTATCCGAGCGGGCCGTCGTCGCTGCCGATGCCCGAGATCTGGCGGATGCTGACCGAGGACCGGGTGGCGGCCTACAACGTGCCGTCGGGCATCCTCTTTGACATGCATCGCGACGCGGCGGCGCGGCGGCCGGGGGTGCTGACGCAGGTCGGGCTCGACACCTTTGCCGATCCGATCCGCGAGGGGTGCGCGATGAACGCGAGGGCTGCGGCGCGGCCGATCGTTGCCCGGGTCGAGTTCGGCGGCGAGACCTGGCTGCATTTTCCGAACATCATCCCGGACGTCGCGATCCTGCGGGCCACGACGGCGGACGAGCACGGGAACCTCACCTACGAGCACGAGGGCGCGTATCTCGGGGGGCTCGATCAGGCGATCTGCGTGCGCAACCACGGCGGGCTCGTCATCGCGCAGGTGAAGCGGGTGACGGCGGCGGGGTCGCTGCGGCCGCATGACGTGCGGGTGCCGGGGCATCTGGTCGATCTGGTGGTCGTCGATCCCGACCAGCTTCAGACCACCGAGACGCTCTATGATCCGGCGATCTCGGGCGAGATCATGCGGCCGTGGGCGAGCTTCTCGCGGGCGGAGCATGGGGTGGAGAAGGTCGTCGCCCGGCGCTCGGCGATGGAGCTGAAGGACGGCATGACGGCGAACCTCGGGTTCGGGATCTGCTCGATGGTGCCGCGGATCCTGCTTGAGGAGGGCTATCCGCAGGCGGTGACCTGGGCGATCGAGCAGGGCGCGGTGGGGGGCATGCCGCTCATGGGCTTTGCCTTCGGCTGCGCCTCGAACGCGGACGCGTTCATGCCGAGCCCGCAGCAGTTCACCTACTTTCAGGGCGGCGGCTTCGATGTGACGTTCCTGTCGTTCCTCGAGATCGACCTGGAGGGCAACGTCAACGTCTCGAAGCTCGGCAAGAAGCCGTATCTGACCGCCGGCTGTGGCGGGTTCGTCGACATCACCGCGAACGCCCGGAAGATCGTCTTTGCCGGGCAGTTCGAGGCGGGAGCGGAGTTCGAGCTTTCCGAAGCCGGCATCCGCATCGCGAAGCCGGGGCGGTTCCCGAAGATGGTGGAGAAGGTCGAGCACGTGACCTTCTCCGGGCGGCGGGCGCGGGAACTGGGGCAGGAAGTGCTCTACGTCACGGAGCGCTGCGTGATCCGGCTGACCGAGGCCGGGCTGGTCGCGACCGAGGTGATGCCGGGGATCGATCCCGAGCGGGACATTGTCGCGGCCTCGCTCGGGCGGGTGTCGCTCGCGCCGGACCTGAAGACCCTGCCACTCAGCCTGCTGGGCCGCGGGCCGATGGGGCTGAAGCTCGAGCCGAAGGCGGCGCCGGTGGTTCGGGCCCGCGGGGTGGCGGACGCCGCATCGTGAGCGGGCGGGTGCGCATGTCGCGCGGCTGGGTCATGGCTTTGAATTATCTCAATAATACCGCATCCGTCTACCCGATTGAAGCGAAGGTAAGGCGATGAGCGCGCTGCATCTGACGATCGACGGCGCCGTTGCCGAGCTTCGGCTCGACAATCCGGCGAAGCTCAATTCGCTGACGGTGCCGATGCTGGAGGCGCTCGACGCCCATTGCGCGACGCTGGAGCGCGCCCCCGAGGTGCGGGCGGTAGTCGTCACCGGCACCGGGGAGAAGGCGTTCTGCACCGGTGCCGACATCGGCGCCTGGGGGCCGATGGAGCCGTTCGACTTCGCCCGCCACTGGGTGCGCGAGGGGCATCGGATCTTCGACCGGCTGGCGCGGCTCGGCAAGCCGACCGTGGCGGCGCTGAACGGCCACGCCTTTGGCGGCGGGCTGGAGCTGGCCTCGGCCTGCGACATCCGGGTGATCGCGCCCCGTGCCTCGCTGGCGCTGCCCGAGGCGGGGATCGGCATCGTGCCTGGCTGGTCGGGAACGCAGCGCACCGCGCGGCTGCTGCCCGAGGCCGTCGTGAAGGAAATGGCGCTCTTCGGCCGGCGGATCGGGGCGGAGCGGGCGGTCGCCCTCGGTTTCTGCGCCGAGGTGGCCGACGATGCGCTCGGCGCTGCCCGCGCCATCGCCGGGAAGGCCGCCACGCTGTCACCGCGGGCGGTCGAGGTGGCGAAGTACATGATTCAGGCGGGAGTGGGGGAAGACCGGGCGGCGCTGATCGAGGCGCTTGGCTCGGGAATGATCGCCGCGAGCGCGGATCGGACCGAGGGCGTCGTCGCCTTCGCCGAGAAGCGCAAGCCCGTGTTTCCGGGGAAATGACAATGCTGGACCTTACACTCGTGGCCGCGACGGACGCGGCACTGCCCACCGAGCCCGCGCGCGTGCGGCACCTGATCGACGGCGGCTGGCGCGACAGTGCCGACGGCGCCACCTTCGAGCGGACCTCGCCGGCGCATGGCGTCGTGGTGACGCGCGCGGCGAAGGGCGGCGCGGCCGAGACCGATGCCGCGATCGCAGCGGCGCGCGACGCCTTCGATGACGGCCGCTGGTCGGAGCTGTCCGGCAAGGCACGCGCGACGCTGCTCCTGAAGGTCGCCGATCTCATTGACCGCGACCGGGAGCGGATCGCCTGCATCGAGACGCTGGAGGCCGGTAAGCCGATCGCGCAGGCACGCGCCGAGATCGAGGGCGCGGCCGACATCTGGCGCTATGCGGCGGCGCTCGCGCGCACGCTCTCGGGGGAGAGCCACAACAGCCTCGGGCCCGACATGCTTGGGCTCGTCCTGAAGGAGCCGATCGGCGTCGCCGCCATCATCTGTCCGTGGAATTTCCCGTTCCTGATCGTCAGCCAGAAGCTGCCGTTCGCGCTCGCCGCCGGCTGCACCGCGGTGGTGAAGCCCTCGGAAATGACGCCCTCGACGACGGCGATCCTCGGCGAGCTGCTGATGGAGGCGGGGCTGCCGGCCGGTGTCGTCAACATCGTCCTCGGCCACGGCGAGCCGGTTGGCGCGATGATGACGACCGACCCGCGCGTCGACATGGTGACGTTCACCGGCTCCACGGCGGTCGGCAAGGCGATCGTTGCCGCCGCCGCGCCGACCCTGAAGAAGGTCTCGCTCGAACTCGGCGGCAAGAACCCGCAGGTGCTGTTTCCCGACGCGGATCTCGATTCCGCGATCGATGCGATTGCCTTCGGCGTCTATTTCAACGCCGGCGAGTGCTGCAATTCGGGCTCGCGGATCATCGTCCACGAGGACATCGCCGAGACCGTGACCGAGCGGGTGGTGGCGTTGTCGCGCAAGGTCGCCTTCGGCGATCCGCTCGACGAGGCGACGCAGGTCGGCGCCATCGTCTCGCCCGCGCATCAGCAGAAGATCGACGGCTACGTAAAGGGCGCCGTGGCCGCTGGTGCCACCGTGCGCCTTGGGGGCGCGCCGCTCGATGTGCCCGGGCTCGGCGGGCAGTTCTACCAGCCGACCGTCGTCGCGGACGTGACGCCCGACATGGCGATCGCCCGCGAGGAGGTTTTCGGGCCGGTTCTCTCAGTCCTGAGATTTCGCACGATGGACGAGGCCGTCGAGCTGGCGAATGGCGCCGCCTATGGCCTGTCGGCCGGTGTCTGGAGCGAGAACGTCCACACCTGCCTCGAGTTCACCCGCCGGGTGCGGGCGGGCACGGTCTGGACGAACACCTGGATGGACGGCTTCGCCGAGCTGCCGTTCGGCGGGATGAAGGAGAGCGGCCAGGGGCGTGAGCTTGGCCGCTACGGGCTGGAGGAATTCCTCGAAGTGAAGACCGTCCAGATGCGGATCGGCCGCACGCGGGCGCCCTGGGTGACTGGCAGGGGGTGACTGGCCCGGTGGTGACCGGCCCGGTGGTGATCGGCCGGGGGGTGACTGGCCGCTGAGCCGTTCCGGCCTGCGGTACACGACTGACAAAAAGCGGAGGAACAAGAGAATGCGTAAGGTCTTCGTACAGACGACGGCTGCTCTCGCGTTGATCGCGGCGACCAGCGGCGTTGCCGCGGCCGCCGACGTCGAGGTACTGCACTGGTGGACCAGCGGCGGTGAGGCCGGAGCGCTCAACGTCCTGAAGCAGGATCTGGAAAAGCAGGGTATCGGCTGGCAGGACATGCCGGTCGCGGGCGGCGGCGGCACGCAGGCGATGACGGTGCTGCGCGCGCGCGTCACTGCCGGCAACCCGCCCTCGGCGGTGCAGCTTCTCGGCTTCGACATCACCGACTGGGCCAAGGAAGGCACGCTGGCGAACCTCGACGACGTGGCCGGCCCGGGGGGCTGGGACGCGGTGGTGCCGGCGGCGCTGCAGAAGTTCTCGAAGTATGACGGCCACTGGGTCGCCGCGCCGGTGAACATCCACTCGACCAACTGGGTCTGGGCCAACAAGAAGATGCTCGATGAGCTCGGGATCGCGGCGCCGACCACCTGGGACGAGCTGGTCGCGGCAATGCAGAAGGTGAAGGACGCGGGCAAGGTCGCCGTCGCCCACGGCGGCCAGCCCTGGCAGGACGCGACGATCTTCGACGCGGTCGCCATGTCGACCGGCGGCCCGGACTTCTACCGCAAGGCGTTCATTGATCTCGATCCCGAGGCGCTCGGATCGGACACGATGAAGCAGGCGTTCGATCGCATGACGGTCATCCGCGGCTTCGTGGACGACAACTTCTCCGGCCGGGACTGGAATCTCGCGAGCGCGATGGTGATCAACGGCGAGGCGGCGTTCCAGTTCATGGGCGACTGGGCGAAGGGCGAGTTCCTGAACGCCGGCAAGGTGCCGGAGCAGGATTTCCTCTGCTTCCGCTTCCCGGGCACGGAGAAGGAAGTGACCTTCAACACCGACCAGTTCGCCATCTTCAAGCAGGGCGACGCGGTGAAGCCGGAGCAGGCGGCGCTGGCGACCGCGATCATGTCGCCGGAGTTCCAGCAGGCGTTCAACAAGGTCAAGGGCTCGGTGCCGGCGCGGACCGATGTCTCGGTCGCCGACTATGACGCCTGTGGTCAGAAGGCCTACGAGGAGCTGAAGGCGGCGGCGTCGTCGGACAATCTCATCGGGTCGATGGCGCACGGTCATGCCAACCCGGCGTCGATCAAGAACGCCATGTACGACGTCGTCACCGCGCAGTTCAACGGCGAGTACGACGCCGCGACCGCCGTGCAGGAGCTCGTGAGCGCGGTCGATCTCGCGCGGTGATCCGGGCGGTGACCGATCAGTGACTGGCCCCGGGGGGCGGCAAGGGTGCCGCCCTTCTCCTCCAGCGGAGCCCTTTCATGCCCCAGACCGTCCCCCGCCGCGTGAGCGGCACCGACTGGCTGCGCGACGCCCTGCCGAAGCTGGTTCTCAGCCCGAGCCTCGCGGTCGTGCTGGTTTTCGTCTATGGCTTCATTCTCTTCACGTTCGTGCTGTCCTTCACCGACAGCCGGATCCTGCCGTCGTTCGGCTGGGTCGGGCTTGAGAACTACCAGAAGCTCTTCGGGCTCCGGGCCTGGGGCATCGCGATCGACAATCTGCTGATCTTCGGGTCGCTCTACATCGTCATCTGCTGCGTCGTCGGGCTCGGGCTCGCGATCTTTCTCGACCAGAAGATCCGCGCCGAGGGGTTCATCCGCACGATCTATCTCTATCCGATGGCACTCTCCTTCATCGTCACCGGCACGGCCTGGAAGTGGTTTCTCGATCCGGGCATTGGCTTGCAGGCGGTGGTGCGGTCGTGGGGCTGGGAGGGGTTCGCCTTCGAGTGGATCAAGGATCCGAAGATGGCGATCTACACCATCGTCATCGCGGCGGTCTGGCAGACGAGCGGGTTTGTCATGGCGATGTTCCTCGCCGGCCTGCGCGGCATCGACACCGAGGTGATGAAGGCGGCGCAGATCGACGGCGCCTCGACCTTCGCGCTCTACCGGCGGATCATCATCCCGCAGCTTCGGCCCGCGTTCATGTCGGCCTTCGTGGTACTCGCGCACATGGCGATCAAGTCCTACGACCTCGTCATCGCGCTGACGGGGGGCGGGCCGGGGACGGCGACCGAGGTGCCGGCGACGTTCATGTACTCGTACACCTTCACCCGCAACCAGATGGGCATCGGCGCGGCTTCGGCGGTGATCATGCTCATGTCGATCGCGGCGATCATGGTGCCCTTCATCTACTCCGAACTCAGGGAGAGGAAGTAATGGCGAGCGATGTCCGCGCCGGCGCGTCGGCGGCCGCCATCCGACCGGTGGGGGCGCCCGGTTCGTCGCAGGTGATCAGGACCGGCGGCACGGCGCGTGTGGCGATCTATCTGATCCTCGGGCTGTTCTGCCTCTACTACCTGCTGCCGCTCTACGTGATGGTGGTGAACTCGCTGAAGCCGCTCAGCGAGATACAGGCGGGCGGAATGATGTCGTTGCCGCGCGACTGGACGGTGGAGCCCTGGGGCAAGGCCTGGTCGACGGCGCAGATCGGCGTGGCGGCGACGGGTCTCCGGCCGTTCTTCCTGAACTCGATCCTGATGGTGGTTCCCGCCGTCGCGCTCTCGACGGTGCTCGGCGCGATGAACGGCTATGTGCTGACCAAGTGGCGGTTCCGCGGCGACACCTGGGTGTTCGGGATGCTGCTCTTTGCCTGCTTCATTCCGTTCCAGATGGTGCTGATCCCGATGGCGCGGCTGCTCGGCCTCATGGGGCTCGCCGGGACGGTGCCCGGCCTCATCTTCGTGCATCTGGTCTACGGCATCGGCTTCTCGACGCTCTACTTCAAGAACTACTACCAGCAGTTCCCGACCGAGCTCGTCCGTGCGGCGCAGATCGACGGTGCGGGGTTCTTCACGATCTTCCGGCGGATCATGCTGCCGTCGTCGGGGCCGATCGCGGTGGTCTGCATCATCTGGCAGTTCACCAACATCTGGAATGACTTCCTGTTCGGCGCCTCGTTCTCGGACTTCGACAGTCAGCCGATGACCGTGGCGCTCAACAACCTCGTCCAGTCCTCGACGGGCGTGAAGGAATACAACGTCCACTTCGCCGGCGCGATCATGGCCGCGCTTCCCACCCTCCTCGTCTACGTCGTCGCCGGGCGGTATTTCGTCCGCGGGCTGATGGCGGGCTCCGTGAAAGGCTGAGACCGATGGGCTTTCTCGACATCCGGCGCGCCACCAAGAGCTATGGCGCGGTCAAGATCCTGCACGAGACCAACATCTCCGTGGAGGAGGGCGAGTTCCTCGTGCTCGTCGGCCCCTCGGGATGCGGCAAGTCGACGCTGCTCAACATGATCGCGGGCCTTGAGGAGGTGACGACCGGCGACATCGCGATCAAGGGCCGGTCGATGAACGGCGTCAGGCCGGCCGAGCGCAACATCGCCATGGTGTTCCAGAGCTACGCGCTCTACCCGAACATGAACGTGGCTAAGAACATCGCCTTCGGCCTGGAGATGCACGGCGTCCCGAAGCCTGAGCGCGACAAGGCGGTGGCGCAGGTGGCGGACCTGCTCCAGATCACCCACCTTCTCGACCGCAAGCCGGGGCAGCTCTCGGGCGGGCAGCGCCAGCGCGTGGCGATGGGCCGGGCGCTGGTGCGTGACCCGGACGTCTTTCTCTTCGATGAGCCGCTCTCGAACCTCGACGCCAAGCTCCGCGTCGACATGCGCACCGAGATCAAGAAGCTGCACCGGAAGCTTCGGACGACGATCGTCTATGTGACCCACGACCAGATCGAGGCGCTGACGCTCTCGACACGGATCGCGGTGATGTTCGGCGGCCACGTCCAGCAACTCGGGACGCCGAAGGAGATCTACGACACGCCCGCCAACATGTTCGTCGCAGGCTTCATGGGCTCGCCGTCGATGAACCTCTTCCCCGCGACGATCGCCGTCGAGGAAGGCAGGGCGGTGGCGAAGGCGCGGTGCGGTGGTGGCGGCGAGGTCGCGTTGCCGTTCGCCGAAGGCCGGGGCTTCGAGGCGCAGGCCGGGCGCGAGATCGTGCTCGGGCTCCGGCCCGAGGCGATCACCGACCGCGACGGTGCCGACCGGCAGAGCCGTGCGGTGCACGTGGTCGACGTGCCGGTCGAGATCACCGAGCCGGCCGGCTCCGATACCTTCGTGATGGCGCATCTCGGCGGCAAGGAAGTGACCGGCCGCTTTCGCGCTGACGTCGACGTGCGGCCGGGCGAGGTGTTTCCGTTCGCGATCAACATGGAGAAGGCTGTGGCCTTCGACCCCACGACCGAACTCAGGATCGCGTGATGAGCGACGGCCCGGACATCGTCATCATCGGCTCGGGCATCGGCGGGTCCACCGCCGCCGCGGCGCTGGCGCCGTCGGGCCGACGCATCCTGATCCTTGAGCGCGGCGAGCGGCTGCCCGACACGGCCGAGGCGCGGGACGAGGCGGCGATCTTCGGACGCGGCCACTTTCGCCCTGACGAGGAGTGGGAGACGCCCGGGGAAGAGGCGTTCAACCCGGGCAACTACTACTGTGTCGGCGGCAATTCGAAGCTCTACGGCGCGGTGCTGATCCGCTACCGCGCCGAGGATTTCCGGCCGATCCGCCACCTTGGCGGCACGACGCCGGGCTGGCCGATCACCTATGACGATCTGGAGCCGTGGTATCAGCGGGCGGAGGAGCTGTTCCGGGTGCGCGGCGACGCGGGCGAGGATCCGACCGAGCCGGCGCATTCGGGGGCCTATCCGTTCCCGCCGGTACCCGACGAGCCGTCGATTGCGGATTTTCGCGCCCGGATGAAGCGGGCGGGGCTGACGCCGTCGTCGCAACCGCTTGGCGTCGACATCGATGCGTGGCTGAAGCGGGCGGCGACGCCGTGGGACGCGTTCCCGGACACCACGGGGGCGAAGTGCGATGGCGAGAGCGTCGGCATCGCCGAGGCGCTGCGCCATCCGAACGTGACGCTGGAGACCGGGGCGCGCGTGACGCGGCTCGAAGCCGGCGCGGGAGGGCGCATCGTCGCGGTGGAGTATCGCAAGGGCGCCGGGACGGTTCGTCTTGTGCCCCGCCTTGTGATCCTGAGCGCGGGGGCGGTGAATTCCGCCGTCCTCCTGCTGCGCTCGGGGCTCGCCAACCGCTCCGATCAGGTCGGGCGCAACTTCATGAACCACAACTGCTCGGCGGTGCTGGCTGTGAGCCCGTTCCGGCGCAACACGTCGGTCTATCAGAAGACCGTGCTGCTGAACGATTTCTACCTGACCGGCGGCAAGGACGGCACGCCGCTCGGCAACGTGCAGACGCTTGGCAAGATCTCGGGCGGGATCCTCGCAGCGGCGGGCGGACTGCCGCGCGTGGCGGCGGGGTGGCTCGCCGCGCATTCGGTCGATCTCTACGCCATGAGCGAGGATCTCCCGAACCCGGAGAGCCGCGTGACGCTCCGGGGCGAACGGATCGTGCTCGACTGGCGGCGGTCGAACTGGGAGACCCACGAGGCGCTGGTGGCGAAGCTGAAGTCGGTGCTGAAGCGCGCTGGTTATCCGATCGTGCTGTCGCGGCCGTTCGACCGGCGCACGCCGTCGCACCAGTGCGGCACGGCGCGCATGGGGACGGACCCGGCAACGAGCGTCGTCGATGTCTTCTGCCGGACGCACGACCACGGGAACCTCTTCGTGGTCGATGCGAGCTTTCTGCCCACCTCGGCGGCGGTGAACCCGGCGCTGACCATCGCCGCGCAGGCGCTGCGCACGGCGGACCACATCACGCGCAGGGATTTCGCGGCATGAACGCCGAAGGCTATGATTTCGTCATCGTCGGTGGCGGCTCGGCCGGCTGCGTGCTGGCGGCGCGGCTGTCGGAAGACCCGGCCGCGCGGGTGCTGCTGCTCGAGGCGGGTGGCCGCGACCGGCATCCCTTCTACCATGTGCCGGCGGGCTTTGCAAAGATGACCAGGGGCATCGGCTCCTGGGGCTGGTCCACGGTGCCGCAGCGGCACATGCAGGGGATGCAGATCCGCTTCACCCAAGGCAAGGTGATTGGCGGCGGCTCGTCGATCAACGCGCAGATCTACACGCGCGGCAATGCGCTCGACTATGACGAGTGGCGGCAGATGGGCTGCGCTGGCTGGTCCTACGAGGACGTGCTGCCCTACTTCCGCAAGGCCGAGGACAACGACACCTGGGATAACCGCTGGCACGGCAAGGGCGGACCGCTCGGGGTCTCGAAGCCAAGCGCGCCGCTGCCGATCTGCGAGGCCTATTTCGCCGCCGCCGCCGCGCTGGGCATCCCGAGGAACGACGACATGACCGGTGAGGTGCAGGACGGCGCGGGATATTATCAGCTGACTCAGCGCAACGCCCGGCGCTCGTCGGCGGCGATGGCGTATCTCGCGCCAAACCGGGGCAGGGTGAACCTCACGGTGCGCACCGGCGCAGAGGTCCGGCGGATCGTCGTGGAGAGCGGCCGGGCGGTCGGGGTCGAGATGATGGACGGCGCGCGGATCACCGCGACGAGCGAGCTCATCCTGTCGGCGGGCGCCATCGGCTCGCCGTGGATGCTGATGCGCTCGGGCATCGGGCCGGCGGAGCATCTGGCGGAGGTGGGCGTCCGGCCGGTTCTCGACCAGCCGGGCGTGGGGTCGAACCTGCAGGATCACCTCGATCTCTTCGTCATCGCCGAGGTGACGGGGCCGCACACCTACGACCGGTACGCGAAGCTGCACTGGTCGGCGGTGGCCGGGGTGCAATATCTCCTGACGCGCAAGGGGCCGGTGGCGTCGAGCCTCTTCGAGACCGGCGGGTTCTGGTACGCCGACAAGGACGCGCGCTCGCCCGACATCCAGTTTCATCTCGGGCTCGGCTCGGGCATCGAGGCGGGGGTGGCGGCGATGCCGAACGGCGGGGTGACACTGAATTCGGCGTATCTCCGGCCGCGCTCGCGCGGGACGGTGCGGCTGGCGAGCGCTGATCCGGCCGTGGCGCCGCTCATTGATCCGAACTACTGGGAGGATGCCCATGACCGGGAGATGTCGCTCCGGGGGCTGAAGCTCGCGCAGGAGATCATGGCGCAGGCGCCGCTCCGGCCTTACGTGCTGGCGGAGCGGCTGCCGGGGCCGGAGGTGCGGACGGACGCGGACTATTTCGACTTCGCCTGCCGCCATGCCAAGACCGATCACCATCCGGCCGGGACCTGCCGCATGGGGGCCGATCCGGCGGCGGTGGTCGATCCGCGGCTGCGCTTCAACGGCATCGCCGGGCTCAGGGTGGTGGATGCGTCGGTCATGCCAACGGTGGTGTCCTCGAACACCAACGCCGCGACGATCATGATCGCCGAGAAGGCCGCGGACATGATCCGGGCGGACCACGGGAGCCGATGATGCCTACCGCCCGCCGGATCGATGTCGCAAACTCCGGGGAGCTGGCCGGGGGGAAAGCGATGAGCAGGCGACCGACGATCGTTGATGTGGCGCGTGTCGCCGGGGTCTCGAAGTCCACCGTTTCGAACGTGCTGCAGAACAGTCCACTGGTGCGGGCGGAGACGCGGGCCGCGGTCGAGCGGGCGATGGGCGAGCTCGGCTATGTCTACAACCGGGCGGCGGCGAACCTGCGGGGCGTCGACGTGGGGCTGATCGGGCTCGTCATCAATGACCTCAGGAACCCGTTCTTCACCGAGTTCGCCGCGAGCGCGCAGATGGCGTTTGCCGAGCGCGGCTATGCCACGGTGATCGCCAATACCGACGAGACGCCGGAGATGCAGGCGCGGGTGATCGCCTCGATGATCGAGCACGGGGTTTCGGGGTTCCTGATCTCGCCCACCTACGTCGATGACGAGGAGGGGCTCGAGGTGGTGCGGCGGGCCGGGCTCCCGGCGATGCAGGTCTTGCGGCGGATCGATCACCGGACGGAGGTCTTTCCGTTCGCGACGCTCGACTATGAGGCGGGCGGGCGGCTGGCGACGGAGCATCTGCTCTCGCTCGGGACGCGGCGGATCGCGTTCGTCGGCGGCCTTGAGAACCGGCCGGTGACGCTGGAGCGCACGGCGGGGTACGCCGCGGTCATGGGGGAGGCGGGGTTGCCGACCTTCGCGGTGCACGGCCGGCCGTCGCGGGCGTTCGGGCGGGACATGGCGCTGCGCCTCCATGCCGAGCACCCGGAGATCGAGGCGGTGCTCTGCTTCTCCGATCTGGTGGCGCTCGGAATGCTGGCGGGCTTCGCGGAGGCCGGGGTGCGGGTGGGCCGGGACGTGCGGCTGGTCGGGTTCGACGACATCGAGGAGGCGGCGCTCGCCTGGCCGCAGCTCACCTCCGTGCGCTGCGACGTGGCACGCTTCGGCCGGGAGGCGGCGGCGGCGATGCTGGAGTGGATTGGCGACGGCGTGCAGCCGCAGGAGAACCGCCTCGCGCCGGTCGAACTCATCGTTCGCGCGTCGAGCGCGGGAGACGTGTGAGTGAAGGGAGCCCGTTCGTGACGATCGACGTGCCGCAGTCCATTCTCGACGCCCTGACGGACGTCGCCATGCCGCGCCTGCCGCCGGAGCGGCGGGCATTGGGCTCGGTGGCGGTGGGGGACCACAGCGTTCCGGTCCATCGCCACGGCTGCATCGTCATGGGCAGCGGCGCCGCCGGGCTTCGTGCCGCGGTTGAGCTGGGGCGCCGGGGCGGTGACGTGGCGATCCTGAGCCAGAGTGCCTGGGGCGGCACGTCCGCCTGCTCGGGCTCGGACAAGCAGACGCTGCACACGGCGAACACCGCCGGCCGGGGTGACGACCTGAACGCGATGGCGCGGGCGATCCGCGCCGGGGGCGCCATGGATGAGGATACCGCCTATATCGAGGCGGCGGGCTCGGGGCGCGCACTCGCCTCGCTCCAGTACCTCGGGCTGCCGCTGCCGCAGGATCCGTTGGGGGGCACGCTGCGCTACCAGACCGACCACGACGAGGTGGGGCGCGCCACGAGCTGCGGCCCGCGCACCTCGCGGCTGATGGTGCGGGTCCTGGCCGAGGAGGCGATCCGCCTCGGCATTCCATTCTTCAACCACACGACTGGCGTCCGCCTCGTCACGAACGGCGGTCGCGTGGCGGGTGTGCTTGCCATGCGCCCGAAGCAGGCGGACAGGGCAAACCCGCTCGGGCTCGCGTTCTACCGCGCCCCCGTGGTGGTACTGGCTGCGGGGGGGCCGGGCGAGCTCTACCGCGACAGCGTCTATCCGAACGGCTGCTTCGGCTCGCTCGGGATGGCGCTGGAGGCAGGGATCGAACTCGTCAATCTGACGGAAAGCCAGTTCGGCATCGGCACAAGGCGCGAGGGCTTCCCGTGGAACCTCTCGGGCACCTATGTGCAGGCGCTGCCGCATATCTATTCGGTGGATGCGGAGGGGCGGGAGCATCATTTCCTCGGCGGCTGTTATCGCACGACGCAGGAGCTGGCCTCGAACATCTTCCGCAAGGGCTATCAGTGGCCGTTCCACGCCACGCGGATGCTCGATTTCGGCTCCAGCCTCGTCGATCTCGCGATCTTCCGCGAGACCGAGGCCGGGCGGCGGGTCTATATGGACTTCAACCGCAATCCCGAGGCGGTGCCCGGGGACCTGCCCTTCAGCCTCGACCGGCTCGATGACGACGTGGCGCGCTACCTTGGCACCGCGAGGGCGTCGCAGGCGACGCCGATCGGGCGGCTGCGGCGCATGAACCCGCTCGCGATCGAGCTTTACCGCCGCTACAAGGTCGATATCACCGCCGAACCGCTCGAGTTCGCGGTGAACAACCAGCACATGAACGGTGGCATCGCGGTCGATACCTGGGCGCGCACCAGTCTGGCCGGTGTCTATGCAGTGGGCGAGGCGGCGGGCACCCATGGCGTGACCCGGCCGGGCGGTGCGGCGCTCAATGCCGGTCAGGTCTTCGGCACGCGGGCCGCAGAGCATATCGCGGCGAGCGGGCTTGCGCGGACGGCCCCGGGCGAGGATGCGGAGGCGTCGGTCGCCGCGGCGCTGGCGGGGGCGGTCAGGGCCGTGGAAAGCGTGCTGCGGGCCGGGAGCCCGCTCGACGTCGCAGGCGTGCGCGCGGAGGTTCAGGCGCGGATGAGCGAGAAGGCCGGGATGATCTGCCAGCCGGACGCCATCGCCGGGGGGCTGTCGGAGGCGCGGGCGCTCAACGCCCGGATCCGGTCGGAGGGCATTGCGCATGACCGCCCGGCGGAAGCGGTGCGCGCGGTGCAGTGGCAGCAGATGGCGCTGGCCTCCGAGGCGGTGCTGAGCGCGCTCGACACCTTCGTGCGCGCGGGCGGTGGCAGCAGGGGGGCGCGGGCGATCTGCGATCCGGCCGGCGCCTCGCTGCCGATGTCGGCCGCCGGGCCGCTGGAGGACTACCGGTTCCGCCCTGAACGCCCGGAGCACGGGCGGGAGCAGCTCGTGGTCCGGCTCGATGGCAGGGCGTTCGAGGTCTCGGCGCGTCCGAACCGGGCCTTCGACGAGGCCGCCCGGCCGTTCTTCGAACGCGACTGGCCGGACTGGCTGACGGGGCGGATCTACGGTCTCGCCGACCGCTGACCCGCCCGCTGTCCGCTTACCCGACGCTGGCGGGCGCGCGGTTCGCGTCAGTGGCGGCGACATCGACCGCGCCGTCGTGGATCACCACGCCGTAGCGCGCGGCGGCGGTTGCCGCGTCGAGAAGGTCGTCGAGGACATCGCCGAGCACCGCCTGCGCGTCGCGAGCGAACGGATTGCCGTAGCCGCCGCCATTCGGCCCGTGGGCGATGACGCGCTCGCCCGCGCGGGCGGCGTGGTAGGCGACCTTCGAGGGCAGCGTTTCGGTGGTGCCATCGACGTGGACGAGGGTGAGCGCGGCGGGCAGTCCCGGCTCGCCGCCGCCGAAGGCCCACGGGCGCTGGCGGTGGCCGTCACCCTCGACGGAGAACGCGCCGTCGCTCAGGAAGGTGAACTCGCGGATCATGCCCATGCCGCCCCTCCACTCGCCGGCGGCGGCGGGATCGTCGCGCAGCTCGTAGCGGTCGATGCGCAGCGGCAGGTGGGACTCCACGTCCTCCACCGGGTTGTTGCGGGTGTTGGCGTAGAGCGTGTCCACGGCGTCCATGCCGTTCATCCCGAAGCGCCCGCCGTAGCTGCCTTCGAGGATCTCCATGTGGACCCAGTGGCGACCGCCCCTGACGCCGGAGAACGAGACGACGTGGAGATTGCCGACGCCGGCGGAGACCTGCTCGGGCACCACCTGCGAGAGGGCGCGCATCAGGATGTCGGCCATGGCGTTGCCGGGCGTGAAGCGGGCGATGGTGGGTGCGGGGAAGATCGGGTTGGCGATGCAGCCGAGCGGCGCGATGATCTTGATCGGCCGGGTGAGGCCGGCGTTCTGCGGCACGTCGCCGTAGACGGCGCTGTCGAGCAGGATCGAGCGCAGGGTGAGCCAGATGGCGCAATCCGTCGTGCCCTCGAACGGCATGTTGATCGGCCGGTCGGAGACCTGTGGCGCCGTGCCGGTCAGATCGACGGTGATCTCGTCGCCCGCGACGGTAACGGCGACCTTGATCGGCAGGTCGCGCCGCCGGGGGTCGGGATCGTCGGAAAAGCCGTCGTAGATGCCTTCGGCCACCCATGTCCCGTCCGGCAGGGCGCGGATGGCGTTGCGCATCAGCCGCTCGGAGTAGTCCATGAGCTCGGTGGCCGCGGCGCGGATCGTGTCGATCCCGTAGCGGCCGGCCAGTTCGAGGAAGCGCGTGGCGCCGATCTCGGCGGCCTTGATCTGCGCTTCCATGTCGCCGACGACGAGGGCGGAGGCGCGGATGTTGTCGCGCAGGATCTGCCAGACGGCGCGGTTGGGGCGGCCCTCCTCGACGACCTTGATCGCCTTCAGCTGCAGGCCTTCGGCGTAGGCGTCGACCGCCTCGACGATGCCCGCGCTCCCCGGGGTCGCGGAGCCGATGTCGAGGTGGTGCGCGGTCGTCACCGAGAACGCGACGAGCGTGTCGTCGATGAAGATCGGCACCACGAAGGCGATATCCGGCCCGTGCGACGCGCCGCCGTAGGGGTCGTTGTGCAGGATGACGTCACCGGGGCGGATCGTCTCGCCCCGGCTGGCGAGGGCCTTGTGGATGCCGCGGATGTAGCCGGGGATCGGGCCGGACTGCAGCGGCGTCGACATCTTGCACTCGCAGAGCTGGTTGCCCTCCGCGTCGGTCAGGGCGGTGCCGAAGTCCTCGGATTCGCGGATGATGCTGGAGTAGCTCATGCGCATCAGCTTGTGGCCCATCTCGATCGCGATGTTTTCGAGGGCCCCATGGATGACCGCGGCGGTGATCGGGTCGATGGACGCGGTCATTCTGCGCCTCCGAGCGTGATGAGGATGCTGCCGGTCGCCTCGACGATCGCCGAGGCGCCGGGTGGGATGACGGTGGTCGAGTCGCTCTGGAGCACGATGGCCGGGCCTGAGAAACGCTCGCCGGCGGGAAGCCTGCGGCGGTCGTAGAAGGTGGTGTCGAACGTCCCGAGGCTGCCGTCGGCGCGGAAGGCGCAAGGAGCGCGGCGCACCACCGCCCCGGAAAGCGTGCCGCCGGTGACCGGGCGGAGCGAGGTAAGCTTGTCGATCTGGCCGATGCCCGTCACCTTGACGTTGACGAGTTCGATCGGGCTGTCGCGGAAGGCGTGGCCGTATTCGGTGGCGTGGCGGGCGTGGAAGGCCTCCCACACCCCGGCAAGGGAGGCCGCGTCGAGCGGACCCTGGGGGAAGGGGACGCGGAGCTCGTATCCCTGGCCGACGTAGCGGAGATCGCCGCCCCGCTCGAAGCGGGTGGCGGCGGCGTCGATGTGGTCGGCGGCGAAGCGGGTGGCGAGGTCGGCTTGCATGGTGTCGAGGTCGGCGTTCAGCCGGTCGAGATCGACGGCGGTGGAGATCTGGAACTGCGTCCGCGTGGCGTCGTACTTCACGTCGGTGGTGAGGAGCCCCATGGCCGAGGTGATGCCGGGGTAGGGTGGGACGATCACCTCCGCGATGCCGAGCATCGCCGCCACCTCGGCGCCGTGCAGCGGTCCGGCACCGCCGAAGGCGACCAGGGCGAAGCCGCGCGGGTCGATGCCCTTCTGGATGGTGCGCGAGCGGATGGCGTTCGCCATGTTGGCGTTGATGACGGTGAGGATGCCTTCCGCGGCTTCCTCAAGCGAGAGGCCGAGGTCGGCGGCGATGCCGGCGACGGCGGTGCGCGCGGCCTCGGGGTCGAGCTTCATGCCGCCGCCGAGGAAGTCGTCGGCGTCGAGGCGGCCGAGGACGAGGTTCGCGTCGGTAACGGTGGGCTCGGTGCCGCCGCGGCCGTAGGCGGCGGGTCCGGGCACGGCGCCGGCCGAGCGCGGGCCGACGCGGAAGGCGCCGCCGCGGTCGAGATGGGCGATCGATCCGCCGCCCGCGCCGATCGTGTGGATGTCGATCATCGGCGAGAGCAGCGGGAAGCCAGCGATCGAGGACGAGCGGGCATCGGTCTCGGCGAAGGTGCCGTCGACGATGATGCCGATGTCGGCGGACGTGCCGCCGATGTCGAAGGTGATGAGGCGGTCGCGGCCGATCAGATCGCCGATCCACGCGCCGCCGAGCACGCCGGCGGCGAGGCCCGAGAGCAGGGTGAGCGTCGGCTTCTCCGCGACCATTCCAGCGGTGGCGACGCCGCCGTTCGAGGCCATGATGCGCAGCTCGCCGGTGATGCCGGCGTCGCGCAGCGCGGTTTCGAGCCGGGCGATGTACTCGCGCACCTTCGGGCCGATGAAGGCCGCGAGGGCGGCGGTGGTGAAGCGCTCGAACTCGCGGAATTGCGGCGCGACGAAGCTCGAGGTGGTGACGAACGCGTCCGGCATCACCTCGGCGACGATGGCGCGGGCGCGGTCTTCGTGGGCGGTGTTGAGATAGGAAAACAGGAAGCAGATGGCGACGGAGGAAACCCCCTCCGCCTTCAGTTCCAGGGCGGCGGCGCGGACGGCGTCCTCGTCGAGCGGCACGATCTCTTCCCCCGACGGCGGTGCGAGGCGCCCGGCCACGGTCTTGCGGTGCCGCCGCCTGACCAGTGGCCGGTCCTGCCACGGCAGCTCCTGACGGATCGAATAGTGCTGGACCCGCTGGTGGCGACCGATGTGCAGGACATCGCGAAAGCCGTCGTTGGTGATCATGCCCGTGGTGACGCCCCTGTGCTCCAGCACGGCGTTCGTCGCCGTCGTCGTCCCGTGAAACACGTGGTCGATCTCGGACGGCGAGACGCCGCTCGCACGGCAGAGCTCAAGCACGCCCTGCAGAACGCCGCGGGAGGGATCGTCAGGCGTGGTCGACACCTTGTGGATGTCGAGCACGCCGGTCGCGAGGTCGCAGTAGACGAGGTCGGTGAATGTGCCGCCCACGTCGACGCCGATGGTCTTCATGTATTTCCTCTCAGCCGGCTTCTCAGCCGGGCCTCTCGGCCGGTTCCTCAGGTGGGTGCGAAGCCCGCCAGGGCGCCGGTGTATTCCTTGACGAGCGGCCGGGCAAAGCCCTGCCGCTTCGCGGTTCCGAGGCCGAGGCCGACGAGCGCCTCGACGAACTTCACGCCCGCCGATACCCCGTCGATCGCCGGCGCACCGATTTCGGCGCTGACGCGCCTCATCAGGTCGGACATGCCGCCGCAGCCGAGGAGCACGCAGTCCGCGTGATCCTCCTCGATCGCCTGGCGGCATGCCTCGATGACATGGGCCTGGGCGTTCGAGCCCTCCTCCTCCAGTCCGAGGACGGGGATGTCGGTCATGCGGATGGAGCGGCAGCGGTGCTCCATGCCGTAGGCCTGCACGAGATGCTCCATCGTCATGCGCGAGCGTTCGAGCATGGAGACGATGGAGAAGCCCGTGCCGATCAGGCTCGCCGCGTGCATCGCCGCCTCGGCGATGCCGACGACCGGGCCGGACGCGACTTCGCGCGCGGCGGCAAGGCCGGGATCGCCGAAGCAGGCGATGACGTAGCCGTCGCAGCCCTCGGCCTCGCCCTTGCGCACCTCGTCGATGACCCCGATCGCGGCGAAGGCCTCGTCATGGAAGCCCTCGATCGAGACCGGACCCATGGACGGCGAGACGGCAACGATTTCGGTGCCGGGCGAGGCGACCGCGCGCGCGGCCGCCCCGATCTTCTCGGTCATGGACCAGGTGGTGTTCGGATTGATGACCTTGATCTTCATGGTTTTTCCCAGTGTCAGATCAGGCCGGAACCGGCTCGGACGCGACCTCGGAAATCAGCGTGTAGTTCTGCGGCTGGCGGTGGAGCTTGAAGTTGAACATCTGCTCGCGGATGGCGCGGCAGGCGTCGAGATCGCAGACCGCGGCGATCACTTCGTCCTCGAGCGTCGAGGACATCGCCACGATTTCGCCGGTCGGGGCGCAGATGACGGAGTGGCCGAGCAGCATCGAGCCCTCTTCCATGCCGACCTTGCCCGACGCGAGCCCCCATGCCCCATTCTGGTAGGAGCCGGCCTGCATCGAGAGCAGGTGGTGGAACGAGTTCAGGTGGTCGTGCTGCGGCACCGGGGGGTTGTGGGTCGGGGTGTTGTAGCCGCCGCAGATGATCTCCGCGCCCTGCAGGCCCATGACGCGCCACGTCTCGGGCCAGCGGCGGTCGTTGCAGATGAACATGCCGACCTTGGCGCCATCGACCTCGTAGACCGGAAAGCCGAGGTTGCCGGGCTCGAAGTAACGCTTCTCGAGGTGCTGCCACGGCCGGTAGGCTTCGTACTCGGAATGTCCCGGCAGGTGGATCTTGCGGTACTTGCCGACGATCTTGCCGGTGGTGTCGACCACGATCGAGGTGTTGAAGTGACGGATGCGGCCGTCTTCCTCGACGAGTTCGGCATAGCCGAGGTTGAAGCCGACACCGAGCTCGGCCGCCGCGGCGAAGAGCGGGCGGGTCGCGGCGTTCGGCATCTCGGTCTCGAACCAGGTGTCGATTTCCGCCTGATCCTCGAAGTACCAGCGCGGGAAGAAGGTGGTCAGCGCAAGCTCGGGGAAGACTACGAAGGTCGAGCCGCGGCCGGCCGCTTCCTTCAGCATCGCGATCAGCCGCTTCACGACCTGCTCGCGGGTCTCGGCCCGGGCGATCGGCCCGAGCTGGGCCACGGCGAGATTGATTTTCCTGGTCATCGTTCAGTCCCTTCGGTGAAGAACGGCGGGGGTCAGCCGCCGAGGTACAGCGCCCGCACGTGGGCATTGTCGAGAAGCTCGGCCGAGGCGCCTTCGAGGCCGATGCGGCCGGTTTCAAGCACATAGCCGTACTGGCTGATCCTGAGCGCCATCCGCGAGTTCTGCTCGACGAGGATCACGCTCACGCCCTCTTCCCGGTTGATCTCGAGGATCAGCCTCGCGATGTCGCGCACCACGAGCGGGGCGAGGCCGAGCGAGGGCTCGTCGAGCAGCAGGAGCTTCGGCCGGGTCATCAGGGCGCGGCCGATGACGAGCATCTCCTGCTCGCCGCCCGAGAGCGTGCCGGCGTTCTGCCGGAGCCGCTCGCGCAGGCGCGGGAAGCGGTTGAGGATGCGCTCGAGGTCCGAGGCGATGGCCGCCTTGTCCTTGCGGGTGTGGGCGCCCATGAGCAGGTTGTCCCGCACGCTCATGTGCGGAAAGACCCGGCGTCCCTCTGGCACCATGGCGATGCCGCGGCTCACCAGCTTTTCGGGCGGTACCTGGTCGATGCGCTCGCCCTCGAACCAGATCTCACCTTTGGAGGCCCGCTTCAGGCCGGTGATGGCGCGCAGCGTCGTCGACTTGCCGGCGCCGTTCGCGCCGATGAGCGAGACGATCTGACCCTGATTGAAGCCGATCGAGACACCGTGGAGTGCTGCAACCTTGTCGTAGGAGACCGAGAGGTCGCGGGCTTCGAAGTAACGCATGTTCAATGCCCCAACTCCAGATCGTCCTCGCCGAGGTAGGCGGCGATGACCGCTTCGTCGGCGCGGATCGCCTCGGGCTTCCCTTCCGCGATCTTCGAGCCGAAGGAGATGACGACGATCCAGTCGGAGATGTTCATCACCGCGCGCATGTCGTGCTCCACGAGGAGCACGGTGATGCCGCGCCGGCGGATGCCCTGCACCATCTCCATTGCCCGGTTGGTCTCGTCGGGGTTCATGCCGGCGAAGGGCTCGTCGAGCAGCAGGAGCCGCGGTTTCGCCGCCATGGCGATCGCGATCCCGAGGGCGCGGAGATAGCCGTGAGGCAGGTTGACCGCCCGCTCGTCCTTGACGTGGCCGAGGCCGAGATAGTCGAGGATCTCCGAGGAGCTGTCCCGGATCGCGGCGTTCTCGTCCCGCGCGAGACGCGAACCGAGGAAGACGCCGAGGGTGCGCGACTGCAATCCGAGCTGATGCGCCACGATGACGTTCTCGAGCGCAGTCATCTCCTTGAAGACGGTGGTCTCCTGAAAGGTCCGCACGACCCCCATCCGCGCCGCGACGTGCGGCTTGAGGCCGCTGACCTGCGCGCCGTCGAAGCGGACCTGTCCCGAGGTGGGGACGAGGAAGGACGAGATGAGCTTGAAGAGCGTCGACTTTCCCGCGCCGTTCGGGCCGATGACCGAGCAGATCTGCCCTTCCTCGACCGAGAAGCTCACGTTGTTGACCGCGGTCAGGCCGCCGAACTGCTTGGTGACGCCGTCGACTTGCAGGAGGGTCATTTGCGGCCTCCCGACAGGCGTTTCAGCGCCGGGAAGAAGCTCAGGAGCCCGTTCGGCAGGAAGAGCATCACCACGATCATCAGGATGCCGTAGAGCAGGGCCTGATATTCCTGGATCGCGCGGAGCAGCTCGAACGAAACGACGAGAGCGAAAGTGCCGACGATCGGGCCGAGCACGAACTCGAGGCCGCCGAGGAAGCAGTAGAGCATGAAGTTGATCGAGTCCGCGACGGTGTAGCTCTGCGGGTAGACGTTCTGCTGGAGCGCCGCGAAGATCCCGCCGGCGATGCCGCCCATGAAGCAGCAGATGGTGAAGGCGAACACCCGGTAGCGTGCCACGTCGATGCCGATCGATGCCGCGAGCTCCTCGTTCTGCCGCATGGAGCGGAAGACGCCGCCGGTCCGGCTCGATTGCAGCCGCCAGATGCCCGCGTAGCCGAGGATGAGCAGCGCGGCGGCGAAGAGGTAGAACGCCATGGGCGAGGTAATGCCCGGCGGACTCGGGATGCTGGTGATGCTGGTCACACCGACCATCGTGCCGAAGTAGAGAAACGCGAGCCGGACGGCCTCGGTCAGGCTGAGCGTCACCATGGCGAAGTAGATGCCCCGGAGCCGGAGCAGCGGGTAGCCGATGATGTACCCGACGAGCGCGGCGGCCGCTCCGCCGAACGGCAGCGCCAGCCAGAAGGAGAGCCCGCCGAAGGTGGTGAGCCCGCCGACGGTGTAGCCGCCGATCAGGCAGAATGCGCCCTGGGCGATGTTCACCCGGCCGATCGAGAACGTGAGCCAGACGCCGAGGCTCGCGAAGGAGAGCAGGCAGGCGTTGGTGACGACGTTCAGCCAGTACGGCATGTCTGCGAGTACGAACGGGATCGCGACGAAGAGGACGGCCGCGAGCGGTGCGAAGATGAGAAGGAAGGGTCCGAGGACCCGCTTCTCGCCCCGTGTCGGGGCGGGATCTGTGGCTGTGGCCATATTGGGGTTCTCCGTGGTCATCGCGGGGTCAGCCCCAGGGCTTGCCCATGATCCCCTGCGGACGGATGAGCAGGAAGATGATGAGCGCGACGAAGATCATGAGATAGGTGAGCGAGCCGGGCAGGTAGGCGTAGCCGAATGCCTCGATGAACCCGAGGGCGACGGCGCCGAGGAGCGCGCCCGAGACGACGCCGGCGCCGCCGATCATGATCATGATGAAGGCCTTGGTGGAGATCGCCGTGCCGACGCCCGCGTTTACCCCCGAGACGGTGATGAGGAGCCCGCCGGCCACCGCCGCGAGTGCTGCGCCGAGGCCGA
This sequence comes from Amaricoccus macauensis, assembly GCF_014201905.1. Lineage (GTDB taxonomy): Bacteria > Pseudomonadota > Alphaproteobacteria > Rhodobacterales > Rhodobacteraceae > Amaricoccus > Amaricoccus macauensis. The sequence goes on from NZ_JACHFM010000002.1 coordinate 98,191, forward strand.
AGCCGAGCGTCGAGACCCGGGCGGTGTTCACGCCCATCAGCAGTGTCGCGGTGCGATCCTGCGCGAGCGCGCGCATCGCGCGGCCGGTCCGGGAGTAGTTGACGAAGAGCAGCACCGCCACGATGAGCACGACCGAGACGCCGAAGACGAAGGCGCGGTTCGCCGGCAGGAAGGCGTCGCCGAGCTTGTAGACACCCGAGACGATCGGCGGGACGCCGCGCTGCTTCTCGCCGAAGAGCGAGAGCGCCGCGTTCTCGAGCAGGAGCGCGGTTCCGACGGCGAGGAGCATGGTGTTCTCCTCACGGGTGGAGTTGCGCATGACCTGTCGGAAGAAGAAGACCTCGAAGGCCATCCCGATCACCCCGACGATGATCGTCGCGCCAATGAGTGCGGCGGCGTAGGGCAGGCCGATCTGCACCACGAGCCAGTAGACGAGAAGACCGCCCAGCATGAACATTTGCCCGTGGGCAAAGTTCAGGACGTTCATGATGCTGAAGATCAGTGTAATGCCGAGCGCAATCAGCGCGTAGTTCGCGGCAAGGATAGCGCCGTTTACCAGAATCTGTTCCATGAGGTCCTCTTGGGCAGGAGCGGACGGGCGTCAGTCGCCCGTCCGTGGCAGAGGTCAGGACTCGACCTTGCCGATCGCGAGGGTGGTGAACTCGCCGCCCTTGGTCTCGGTGATGACCATCGGTACGCCGATCTGCCGCTTCTGCCCGAAGTCGGCCATGCCGACGTAGGTGAGTGCGGCCTCTTCCTTGAGGAAGGGGTTCTTCATGGAGAAGTCCGGGATGGCCTTCTTGAAGATCTCGATGTCGCTGATGCCGGCTGCGCCGGTCTTCTGCAGCGTTCCGAGCAGCATCTCGAGCGCATAGGCCTTGGTGCCCGCCTCGTCGTTCCACTCGCCGGCGACGGCGTTGTACTTCTCGATGAAGTCTTCCATGTAGGCCGAGCGGATCTCGGGCGTCGAGGCGCCGCCGATCGAGACGAGGCCGTCGCCGTATTCGCCGGCAACTTCCTTGATGATCTTGATATCCTGAGCGGATTCCGCTGCAAAGAGGCCGGTGTAGCCCATTTCGCGCGCCGCGCGCATGAGCTGCGGGCAATGCGCCGGCGCCACCGACGACATGATGATGAGATCGGGGCTAGCCGAGACCGCGTTGGCGACGACGGGGAAGAAGTCGGTGATCGACGGCTCGTAGGTGTCGCTGGAAATGATCTCGAGCCCGAGGTTCTTCGCGACCTTCGACGCCTCGTCGCGCTGGAGCAGGCCGTCGGAGTCGTTGCGGGCGAGGAAGGCGACCTTGCCGACGCCGCGCTCCTCCTTGAGGATCTTGTACATGACGGGAGCCACCTGGTAGCTCGCGATCATGCCGAGGATCGCGTTCTCGGCCGGCGGTGTGTAGACCGTGCGGGCGAACGCGTAGGGGATGTAGATCGCCTTGTTCTTCTCTGCGATCGGACGGACGGACGTGGCCGTCGTGTCCATGTTCGGGCCGACGAAGTAGTGGATGCCCTCCTCGCCGGTCAGGCGCTCGGCGCCCGAGACCGTGAGCTTCGGGTCGTTGCGGTCATCGACCGAGACGATTTCCACCCGGTAGAGCTCGCCGTCGATCTCGACGCCGCCCTTTGCGTTCCACATTTCCGCGGTGGCGAGGCAGGAGAACTTGTTGACCAGCCCCCACGAGGCTTCCGGTCCGCTCATGACGCCGAGCTGGCCGATCTTGAGGACCTTGCCCTCGGCGCGGACCCGGGCCGGAGCTCCGATCGCCCCGGCGAGGGCGAGCGCCCCGGCCCCCTTCAGCAATGTACGGCGGCTTGCGATCACCATGTTGCTTCTCTCCCCTGATGTGCGGGCCATCGTTCGGTCCCGCATCAATTGTTCCGCATACGAAACGCTATGCTCGATGGGGAACGATGCTATGGAAAGGCCAGGCAACATGTCAATCGCCACGCGCAGGGCATACGGTAAAGAATTGCTCAATTGTTCGGGTGGCGGGCGCACGCGCGCAATCCGCGTCCGGCCGCCGGCCGTAAAACGTCAGCTCAGAGCGGGGATGTGGCGGGAAGTGCGGGAAAATCCGGCGGGGCGTGGGCGAGAACGGCGGTGTTGATCGCCGCGGCCGCTCGCATGATCTCGCGCGAGAGAACCTCCTCACGCGGCAGCATGTTGGCGAGGAGACCGGAGCACGTGAACACGTAGATCACCTCGCCGCTCCGGTCGAAGATCGGCATTCCAAGCGCCATCAGGCCCTCGGTGAACTCGCCGGCGCTGCGGGCGTAGCCGCGCCGCCTCGTCGCAGCGATCTCGCGGCGCACCTCCGCCCCTGTCAAAAGGGTGGCGGGCGTATAGCGCACCGGGCGCCACTTCTCCATCCAGGCGTCGATCTTCTCCTTCGACTGCCAGGCGATGTAAGCCCTTGATGTAGCGGTGGAGTCCCGGGGGTAATGGTGCCCGATCGGGAGGGACACCTCCATGGCGGAGGCCAGGTTGAACTTGTCCACCACGATGAAGCTCTCATCGAGCTGCGGCTGCACCAGCACCGCCGGAATCCCGATTCGCAGCACCAGCTGCGTCAGTTCGGCCCGGATCCGCTCCAGAACCGGCGCCGCGTGCAGCGACGAGGCGACCGCGAGGATTCCGGAGGCGAGCTCATAGGTCTTGAGCCGCTGGTCGAACTTGAGCCAGCCGAAGTGGGAAAGCGTCTTCAGGATGTTGTGGCAGTGGCTCTTGGAGATCCCGAGCGCCGCGCCGATCTCGGCGAGCGATGCGACGTGCGGTGGCGTGCGGTTGATGTAGTCGAGGATCGCGATGGCGTTCTCGAGAGCGGGGACGATACCGGGTGATTCGGTGCGTGGCAGGTGATGGTCATGCGCGATGAGTTGCCAGCGGTCGCCGTCCCGAGACAGGTGGGAGCGATAGTCCCCGGGGATGCCCAAGTTCGTTCGCTCGTCTTCTTCCATGCTCGATCCCCCGTCCGACAGCCAATGCTGTCCGCGACGTTCTTGTCAATCCGGCGCATTTCGCGCCCGGTCAGAACAACCCTCTTGACCGATCTCGATCCGTCGATCAATCCTTCAGTAGAACGATGGACTGTATATAGTACGAAAAGCTGGCGGCTGCCGAATGCCGGTCACGGGACACGTGACGCGTGCGCCGGAGGCGTCCGCCGCTTCTCCGACAATCAAGAGAGGGAGGGGCTCATGGACCTCGTCGTCCGGAATGGCACAGTGGTGACGGCAAGCGGGATTTCGCAGACTGACGTCGGCATTGCCGGCGGGGTGGTCGTGCAGATCGGCGGCAGCATGCCCGAGGATGCACCGACGCTCGACGCCACCGGCTGCTACGTGATGCCGGGCGGTGTCGATGTTCACACCCATCTCGATTCGAACGACTTCAGCACGCGCTCGGCGGACGATTTCGGAACGGGGACGATCGCGGCGGCCTGCGGCGGCACCACGACGGTCGTCGACTTCTGTGCGCAGGGCAGGGGTGAGAGCCTCGCCGACGCCATCGCGCACTGGGACTCCAAGGCCGAGGGCAAGGTCGCGATCGACTACGGCTACCACATGATCATCGTCGACATGAACGACGCGGTCTTCGAGGAGCTCGGCACCCTGCCGGATCGGGGCATCACCTCGTTCAAGATCTTCATGGCCTATCGCGGCATGAGCATGGTCGACGACGTGACGCTGCTGAAGTCGCTCGATCAGGCCAAGCGGCATGGCGCGCTCGTCATGGTCCATGCCGAGAACGGCGACGCGGCCGACTATCTGCGGGACAAGTTCGTGGCCGAGGGCAACACCTCTCCCTACTACCACGCGCTGAGCCGGCCGCCGCGGATCGAGGCCGAGGCGACTGCCCGGGCCATCGCGCTGGCGGAAATCGTGGGAACCTCGATCTACATCGTGCACCTGACCTGCGGCGAGGCGCTCGACGAGCTGATGCGGGCCAAGCGGCGCGGCGTCGATGCGCTGGCCGAGACCTGCACGCAGTACCTCTACCTGACCAAGGATGACCTTGACCGCCCGAACTTCGAAGGGGCGAAGTACGTCTTCACCCCGCCGGCGCGCACGAAGGAGGATCAGGAACTGCTCTGGGACGGGCTCGCCAACCGGGTGTTCGAGACGGTGTCGTCGGACCATTGCTCGTGGCTCTTCAAGGGCCACAAGGACAAGGGCAAGGACGACTTCCGCAAGATCCCGAACGGCGCGCCCGGTGTCGAGGAGCGGCTGATGATGGTGTGGCAGGGGGTGAACGCAGGCCGGCTGACGCCGACGGAGTTCGTCGATCTGGTGGCGACGCGGCCGGCGAAGGTCTTCGGCATGTTCCCGAAGAAGGGGACGATCGCCGTCGGATCCGACGCGGACATCGTGATCTGGGATCCGGAGGCGGAGTTCACCATCACCCAGTCCGAGATGCACAACGCGATGGACTATTCCTCCTACGAGGGGCGCGAGGTTCGTGGCATCCCGCGTCACGTGCTGCTGCGGGGCAAGCAGATCGTGCGTGATCGCGAGTATGTGGGCACGCCGGGCGAGGGGCAATTCCTCCGCCGCGACCGCTACGTCTCCCGCGCCTGAGGGACTGAGCTTGTCTGACATCATCGTCATCGGCGCCGGCGCGGTCGGGGTCTCGATCGCGCTGCATCTCAGGATGCGCGGGCACGAGGTGCTGCTGGTCGACCGTGGCCAGCCCGGCCACGGCACGTCATTCGGGAACGCGGGCATCATCCAGCGCGAGGCGGTGCAGCCGTATGCGTTCCCGCGTGAGCCGGGGAAGCTTCTCGCGGCGTTCCTCCGGCGCGGTGCCGATATCAGCTATCATGTTGGCGCCTTGCCGCAGACGGCCGGGGCGCTGGCGCGCTACTGGTGGAACTCGTCGCCGCCGCGCCATCGCCGGATCACCCGGGCCTATGCGTCGCTGATCGCACACAGTCTCGAGGAGCACGGCCGACTGGTCGCGATGGCGGGGGCGGACGATCTCATCCGCCGCGACGGCTGGCTCGACGCTTACCGCGACCCGCGCACTCTCGCGGCGGGGGTTGCGCGCGCGGAGGCGAACGCCCGGGACTATGGGGTCGAGAGCCGGATTCTCGACGGTGGGGATCTGGCGCGGATCGAGCCGCACCTGACCGAGCGCATGGCCGGTGCGATCCACTGGAACGACACCTGGACCGTTCGCGATCCGGCGGCGCTTGTCGTTGCCTACGCGGAGGCCTTCGCCGCCGCGGGCGGGACGGTGGAGCGGGGCGAGGTCGGGAAGATGACGCGCAAGGGGCCGGGCTGGCAGGTCGCGGTTTCCGGTGCGACCCGGAGCACGGAGCAGGTGGTGATTGCCGCCGGGCCGTGGTCGGCGGCAATCACCCGCCGGCTCGGCTATCGCCTGCCGCTGTTCGTGAAGCGCGGCTATCACATGCACTATGCGATGGATGCGAAACGGCCGCTCAACAACTGGGTTGCCGATCTTGAAACCGGCTATCTCATCGCGCCGATGCGGGCAGGGATCCGGCTCACCACCGGTGCGGAGCTTGCGCTTCAGGAGGCGCCGGCGACCCCGGTGCAGCTGGCGCGGGCCGAGGCGGTGGCGCGGCGGCTCTTTCCGCTCGGCGAGCGGCTCGACGCCGCGCCGTGGCTCGGCAGCCGTCCCTGCACCGCGGACATGCTGCCGGTGATCGGACCGGCGGCAAATCACCCGGGCCTCTGGTTCGCGTTCGGCCATGGCCACCAGGGGCTGACGCTCGGGCCGGCGACCGGGCGGCTCGTCGCCGAGCTCGTCTCGGGCGAGACGCCTTACGTCGATCCGCGCCCGTTCGCGGCCAACCGGTTCTGAAGCGGGGCGGATCTTCCGCCGATGTCTGAAGGCGCATCGGGGGCGGCCGGGAAACGGTTGCCCCCGATGCTTGTCCGCCCTATGCCTTGAGCGCGGTGACCTGGATCTCGACCTTGAGCTTCGGGTCGGCGAGCCTTGCCTCGACACAGGCGCGCACGGGGGCGCCGCCGGCCGGAAGCCACGCATCCCAGACCGCGTTCATCGCCGCGAAGTCGCCGATGTCGGGCAGCCAGATGTAGGCGCTCAGGAGCGCGGTCTTGTCGGTCCCGGCCTCGGCGAGAAGCGCGTCGATCTTGGCGAGCACGTCCTTCGTCTGCGCCGTGATGTCGCCGGACGTGTCGTTGGCGACTTCGCCCGCGGTCATGACGAGGGTGCCGGAGAGCGGGAAGGTCACGGCGTGGGAGAGCCGGGTGCCGGGCTGAATACGTGTGATCATCGGTGTTTTCCTTTCTGGTCAGATCATTGGCGACGGTTCTGCCGCGCGCGAGGCAGAACCGTCGCGGGGGTCAGTACGCCAGTGCGTGCAGGCCGGCGGCGAGGACGCGAATGCCCTCGACGATGTCCTCCATCGACGAGAACTCTTCCGGCGTGTGGCTGCGCCCGTCCTTGGAGCGGATGAAGATCATGCAGACCCTGGCGATCGCCGCCATCTGCTGGCTGTCGTGGCCGGCGCCGCTCGGCATGGTCATGAAGGGGACGCCCTGTTCCCGCGCCGCCTGCTGGAATGTCTTCACGAGGCCCGGATCGGAGAGGCAGGGTTCGTGCTCGACGTGGTGCTCCCAGCTCACGCCAAGTCCGCGGCGCGCCGCGACCTCGCGCATCAGCCCTTCGTGGGCGGCGTAGAGTTCCCGGCGCTTCTCCGGGTTCGGGTGGCGCGCGTCGATGGTGAAGCGCACCTCCCGCGGGATGACGGCGGGGAGGTTCGGCCACGGCACGATGCGGCCAACGGTGGTGACAGCCGGCCGGCCCATGCGGTGGGCGGTGTTGATGACGCCCGAGGCGATCTCGGCGAAACCCGCGGCCGGGTCGTTGCGCAGGTCCATCGGGAAGCCGCCCGCGTGGTTCTGCACGCCGGTCAGCAGCACGTCGTAGTGGCGGATGCCGGTGATCGCATCGACGATGGCGACCGGGAGGTCAGCCTGCTCGAGGATCGGTCCCTGCTCGATGTGAAGCTCGATGAAGGCGTCGATGTCGTCGCGCTTCGCCTCGGGGATGCGGGCGGGGTCGAGGCCGATCGCGAGCATCGCGTCGGCCATGGTCTCGTCATCGTAGCCTTTCAACGCCTCGGCGTCGCCGGGCGCGATGCGGCCGGTGATGCCGCGCGAGCCCCAGAAGTTGGTGCCGGGAAAGCGGCTGCCTTCCTCCTCGCAGAGCGAGAGAGCTTCGAGCGTGCGCTTCGGCTGGCCGAACTGTTCCTTCAGCGCCTTGATGGCAATGAGACCGGCCAGCGCGCCGAGCGTGCCGTCATAGCGGCCGCCGGGGCGCTGGGTGTCGATGTGGGAGCCCGAGACGATCGACTTGCCGCCCTCGCTGCCTTCAAGGCGGCCCCAGACATTGCCGACCGCGTCGCGGGTGACGGCAAGGCCCGCCTCCTCGCACCACTTCGCATAGAGGTCGGTCGCGCCGACCCACTCGGGGGAATAGACGGTGCGCCAGACACCGGTCTCGCCGTAGGCGCCGAAGGCCGCCGTTTCCATGATCAGGCGCTCGACATAGGCGGGATCGATGGCGATGCGCGAGGAGGTCAGTACGTTCATGTCGAGTCCAGTCTGCTTGGGGAAAGGGGGCGGATCGGGGGCGCACTACGTCGCGGCGGCGCAGCGGCCGGTCCGCACCCGAACGGGCGGCGCGGCCGCTGCCGCAGGGTTGCCCGGTCCGTCCCGAGGGGGACGGCACCGAGAGAGCGGTGCCTTGGAGAATGCGCGCATTGCGTCCTTCGTACTGTATCGAGTATATGCATACTGCATGGAGTATGATAGATGCCAAGTGGAAATGTGAGTGGGTCGTCCCGATTCTCCCGCGCCGGCAGTTGCCGGTTGGTCGGAACGTCCGCGGGTTGAAAAGCCGTAGCCGCCGCCGGTAAGGTGCCTCGCCGATCCGGCGGGCGATTTTTTCGTCGGTACGAGTGTCATGTGGGAGAATTCATAGAGTGGCGTCAACTGACCGAAAGCCGAGCCTCATCGAGCATATCCGCGAGAACGAGCGTACCAACGCCATGCGCGAGATCATGTTGCGGGCGCCCGCCGGAAAGTCCCGCGCTGATCTCCTGACCGCCGATCCCGCGCCGGCATCGGCGGGCAAGCGCGAGTTTCCCCAAGGGGTCGTGCCGGCGCTGGCGAACTCGCTTCTGGTCGTGTCGTTTCTCAACAGTCGCGCTCCCGAAGCCCAGACGCTTGCCGACATTTCCCGCGCACTTGGCATCACCAAGAGCCATTGTCACTCGATCCTGCGGACGCTGGTCTACTTCGACTGGGTGAGCTTCGACGATCGCCGGAAGATCTACGCCCTGCAACCGAGCGCGCTGTCGGACCTTTCCTCACTGCTGAGTTCGCCGGCGCTGGAGACCATCCGGGGCGTGCTCACTGCGCTCGTGGACGAGCTCGGCGTGCCCTGCGTGCTGGCCCAGCCGCTCGCCGATCGCTCGTTCGTCGTCATCGACACGTTCCGCAGCCGGAGCTTCCTGCAGGTCTACTACCGGGCCGGCCACCGCTTCCCGAGCGATGCGGTGGCGCACCAGCGGGTCATGCTGGCGTGGGGCGATGCGGCGGAGTCGGAGGCCTATCTGGCGAGCTGGCGGCCGCACCTCTACACGAGCCGGACCATGGTCGATCTCGCGGAAATCCGCGCCGAGGTCGAGCGGACTCGGCAGCGCGGCTACGCGGTCAGCCATGGCGAGTTCACTGACGGAATGACCGCGATCGCCGCGCCGATCTTCGATCGCAACGGCAAGATTTCCTACGTGGCGAGCTTCTCGTTCCTCTCGACCGACAAGGGCTTCGACGAGGAGCGCATTGCCGAGAGCCTGCGCGACGCGCTCACCCGGATCCACACCGCGACGCTCGCGGCGCCGTTGTCCTGAGACCGATGTCCTGAGGCCGTCGCGCCGGGGGCGTGCTACCCGGCGAGGGCTTCGGCAAGCGGCGGAGGCAGATCGAACTCGGCGAGGGCGCGGGAGCGCGCCTCCGGCGACATCTTTCGCGCGGTCTTCGCCACGATGCGGACGATCTCGTCCTCCGGGTGCTTCGCGGCGAAGTCGGCGAAGTACCAGCGCAGGAAGACGAAGCAGATGACGTCCTCCAGCGTCTGCATTTCCGGGTTGCGCTTGATGCCTTCCTTGCGCAGCAGCGCCGCCACCCGGGCGCGGTCGGCTTCCGGGTAGCCGGCGTCGGCCATGAGGCCATCGACCCGCGCGGCATGGCGGCGGGCCTGTTCGGTGCGCCAGGCGAGATAGCCCGCGCGCCCCTCGGGATAGGCGTCCCGCGCCAGCTTCCAGCGCTCGACGTGCTGGCCGCGCGCGGCGATCTGCAGATCTTCCGAGGCGTCGGGCGCGAGGCGTGCGAGCTCCGTCGACATGCGCTCGCCGTAGACGAGTTCCACGGCGCGCCCGTCAGGCTCCTTGTGCGGATCGGCGGCATTCGCCGCGTCGATCGCGGCAAGGACGGTGGCGAGGCGCGGGTTCGGCGTGGTGTCTGGCATGGTGGCTCCGGTCAGCGGCTGCGAACCCGCGACGGCAGCGGCGCGCCGTCGAAGTGCGCCATGAGGTTGTCGACGGCGAGCATCCCCATCGCGGTGCGGGTTTCGAGGGTCGCGGAGCCGATGTGCGGCAGCAGCGTGACGTTCGGGAGCGCCAGCAGCGCGTCCGGCACGCTCGGTTCCTTCGCGAAGACGTCGAGGCCGGCGCCGGCGAGGCGGCCTGACGCGAGGGCTTCGGCGAGGGCCGTCTCGTCCACCACGTCACCGCGCGCGGTGTTCACCAGATAGGCGCCGGGCTTCATGCGCGCGATCCGCTCGGCGGTCAGGGGCTGCGGGCCGCCGCCGGGGACGTGGAGCGAGACCACGTCGGAGACCGCCAGCAGCGCCTCGATGCTGTCGCAGGCCTCAGCGGGGAAGTCGAACGGCCCGACGGGAGAGCGGTTGAAGTAGGCGATGCGCATCCCGAAGCCGAGTGCTGCGCGCCGGGCAGTCGCCTGGCCGATCCGGCCCATGCCAAGAATGCCGAGGGTCTTGCCCTGCAGCCCCATCCCGAGCCAGCCCGTGGGGCTGAAGCCGTGCCAGTCGCCGCGCCGCAGGATCGCCTCGGTCTCGGACATCCGGCGGGTGGCGGCGAGGACGAGCGCCATGGCCAGATCGGCGGTGGCGTCGGTCAGCACGTCGGGCGTGTTGGTGACGATGACGCCCGCCGCTTCGGCGGCGGCCACGTCGATGTTGTTCACGCCGACGCCGAAGTTCGCGACGATCTGCACCCGGCGACCGGGCAGCGCGAGAAGGCTCGCGTCGATCGCATCGGTGACGCAGGGCAGCAGGCCGTCGGCCTCGCACATCGCGGCTTCGAGCCCGGCGCGGGTGTGCGCGGTCTCGTCGCCGGGCTCGTTGATCTCGAAGCGCTCCGCAAGGCGGGCCTCGACCGCCTCGGGCAGTTGGCGGGTGACGTGGATGCGGGGACGGGACATTGCGGGGGGTCTCCTGCCGGGTTGCCGAACGCTATCGACGGCGGGGGGCAGGGGCAAGCCGGCGGCGGAACTTCAGCGGCGGCCGAGCAGAATTGTCGCGGCGAAGGCGAGAAAGACGCTCGCGAGCATCCAGTCGATGGCGCGCGCGATCGAGGGCCTCGCCCGGAGGGTCGCGGCGAAGCGGTCGGCGGCCAGCACCATCGGAACGGTGACGAAGCTCGCGATGAAGATGAAGAGGAGGCCGAGGGTCAGGAGGCTGCGCGCCGGGTGCGGGTCAGTGGGGCTGACGAACTGCGGCAGGAAGGTCAGGAAGAAGAGCACGATCTTCGGATTGAGCAGGTTGATCGCGACGCCGGAGGCCCAGGTCGCGGCGAGAGACGCCTCGCTCGAGCGCTCGACGGCGAGGGTGGAGCCCTGACGGAGGGTCTGGATCGCGAGCCATGCCAGATAGAGCGCGCCGGCGATCTTCACCACCAGATAGGCGGTCGGGGCGGCGGCGATGAGCGCCGAGAGGCCGAGCGCCACGAGGGTGGTGTGCACGAGGATGCCGGTCGTAGCGCCTGCGACGGCGGCGAGCCCGGCGGCGCGGCCCTGCGAGACGGCGCGGCCGACGAAGAAGGCCATGTCGGGGCCGGGCGTGATGGCGATGACCAGCACGGCGGCGGTGAAGGCTGCGAGGGTGGGCAGGTCGAGAAACATGGCTGGGCGCATTGATGCATCCGCGCGCGAGAACTCGTCAAGCGACGCGGATGACCTGCTGTGCGCCGCGGCCGACGGCGCCGCTTCCGCGGCGCCGTCCCGATCCTCATTCGCGGCGCCGCTTCCGCGGCGCCGTTCGGATCCTCATTCGCGGGCGCCGCTCACCACCACAACCGCGTTCTCCGGGGATGCGGGGATCCAGATCGCCCCCGTGGAATCGACGCCGAAGTCGGCCGGCCCGGTGATCGCCACGCCGGGATCGAACGCCTCGCCGGGACCGGACCCGTCGGGGGCGAGGCGCAGGAAGCGGCCGGGGGATGGCGGGTCGATCGCGACCCAGTCGGAGACGAGGACGCTGCCATCTGGCAGGCGGGCGATGCCGTCGAAGATGCCGTGCGGGCTCGTGGTCACCCGCTCGGTGCTGCCGTCGAGGCCGACGTGGAAGATGTCGCCGCCCTCGAAGTGCGCGCCGAGGCCGACGACGAGCGCGCTGCGGCTGGAAGGGTCGTAGAGGATGCCGTTCGCGCCCGGCACCGCTCCGGTCAGCTGCGTGAAGGCGCCGGTGGCGAGGTCGAGTTCCCAGACGCCGCCGCCGATCGTCTCGCTGACGAGGAGGTGGCGCTCGTCGACTGGCGCGAGGTCGTTCGCGAGCGTCGGGCCAGTGGTGGGCAGGCGAGCTTCGAAGACCTGCGCGCGGGTCGCGAGGTCAAATCCCACCACCCGGTCGATGTCGGCGACGTAGAGCCGCCCGCCCGCCATCGCCATGCCCTTCGGCGCGTCGAGATGGCTGCCGGCGCCGGGGAAGGCCCGGGCGTCGAGCACGCGGCCGTTTGCGTCGAGCTCGCTGATGGTGCCGTCGCCGTCCTTGCCGGTCGGATCGAGGGTGGCGCCGATGTTCGAGACGAAGCGGTTGTTCCCGGCGACAAGGACGCTTTCGGGGTTGTCGAACCCGGTGACGGTCCGGGGCGCCGGAGGGGCCGCGGCCACGGCCACGCCCCCGGACACGGACACGGGCAGGGCGGCGAGGAAGGCGATCAGGGTCAGGGTCCGGTTCATGGAGAACTCCTTTGGGACGATGCTCTCGTCTTGCCCGATCGGAGCCGCCCGGCCGGTCCCGTGTCGCGCAAAGGTGAACCCGTTCCGGTCAGCCTGCGCTTCAGCGACGCGGGACGAGCGCGCTAGGGTGTGCGCCATGGCAGAGACCGCAGAATACATTTCCGACGCCGGGCATCCGTCCTTCCGCCTGCTGCGGGGGCTCGGCCGGTTTCGCGCCTCGACGGGGTCGGGGACCATCCCGCACGGCGAATCGATGTTCTCCTATTGCGCGCTCCGCCGGGAGCGGCTGCTGGCGATCGAGCTGGAGCATCCGATCCTCGGGATCGTGCTGTCGGGCCGGAAGGAGATCTGGCGCGGTCTGACCGTGGACGCGCTGTCGCCCGGGTCGGTGTTCGTGCTGCCGCGCGGCGTGATGCTCGACGTCCTGAACATCCCCGGCGAGCGCACCGGGAGTTACCAGTCGCTGGTGCTCGAGATCCGTGGCTCGGACCTGCCCGACCTCGCGCCGCCGCCGGGGCCGGTCGCGGGCGGGCTTTCCGTGCCGCTCGACGAGGATCTGGTCGATGCGGTGCTGCACGCGGCGGCGTCGATCGCCGACGGTCCGGCGCACGGCACGTTGCGCGCGTCGCGGCTGACCGAACTGCTGGCGTTGCTGCATGACGTGCCGGAGGCGCGCCCGCTCTACGAGCGCACCATGTCCGACCGTGTGGCGCGTCTGGTGCAGGGCGATCTCGGGCACGGCTGGACGGCGGCGGAGGTGGCAGTGCATCTCGCGGTTTCGGAGTCGACCCTGCGCCGGCGGCTGGCCGACGACGGCGTGTCGTTCTCCGCGTTGCTGCGGCGCGCGCGGATGGTTGCGGCACAGCGGCATATCGCCGCAGGTGCGAGCTCACAGGTGGCGGGGCTCGCGGTCGGCTATGCGTCCCGGGCGCATTTCGCCCGGGCGTATCGGTCGGTCTTCGGGGCGAATCCCAGCGAAACTGCCGACAGCGGCGCCGGGGCGCCGCTTGCCGCGGTCAGCGGGTCGTCTCGGTGAGGCGCTGGCGGACGTAGCTGTCGACCGTCCCGATCATCTCGTCCATGCCGGGGTCGAAGAAGTGCCCGGCGCCCTCCACCACCTTGTGGGTGATGGTGATGCCCTTCTGCTGCTTCAGCTTGTCGGTGAGGCCAACGACGTCCGCCGGCGGGACCACCCGGTCTGCCGAGCCATTGATGATGAGGCCGGACGACGGGCAGGGGGCGAGGAACGAAAAGTCGTACTGGTTCGCCGGCGGCGCGACCGAGACGAACCCCGAGATCTCCGGGCGGCGCATCAGGAGCTGCATGCCGATCCAGGCACCGAACGAGAAGCCCGCGACCCAGCAATTCTTGGCGTTGGCATTCAGTGACTGCAGATAGTCGAGCGCCGAGGCGGCGTCAGACAACTCGCCGATCCCCTGATCGTACTCACCCTGACTGCGGCCCACGCCACGGAAGTTGAAGCGCAGGCAGGTGAAGCCGATCTTGTGGAAGGCGTAGTGAAGATTATAGACGACCTTGTTGTTCATCGTGCCCCCATAGAGCGGGTGGGGGTGCAGGATGATTGCGATCGGAGCATCCCGGTTCTTCTGGGGATGATACCGGCCTTCCAGCCGCCCGTCGGGGCCGGGAAAAATCACCTCGGGCATGGGAAGGACCTCCTGACGTACAAGCCACGCGAACTTGACGGAATCACTTGGCCATTCTAGAAGGATTCTAACTTTCGAGTGGCGGCAATCCCGGAACGGTCCGCAGTTAAGGTCTTGCCGGCCTTGCGTCAACTGCGGGCGGCGGAGTTCGCGAGGGCATACGGATGAAACTGAGTACCAAGGGGCGCTACGCAATGATCGCGCTCACCGATCTCGCGAGCCAGGGTCCGGCGCGGCTGGTGTCGCTCTCGGAGATCGCCGAGCGGCAGGACATCAGCCTCGCCTATCTCGAACAGCTGTTCGTGAAGCTGCGCCGCGCCGAGATCGTTGAATCGGTGCGCGGGCCGGGCGGCGGCTATCGCCTCGCGCGGCCGGTGAACGAGATCCGGGTGTCGGAGATCCTCGCCGCCGTCGACGAGACCATGGATGCGCTTGCCCGTGGCGCCGGCGCCAGCGGCGCGACCGGGGGCACCAGGGAACAGCTTCTCGCCGACAAGCTCTGGGAACAGCTCTCGGCGAACGTCTACGTCATGCTGCACCAGACCCGGCTCGGCGATGTGGTGAAGAACCAGCTTGCCCCTTGTCCGGCGGTGCCGAGCTTCATCGACGTGGTGGATGACGGCGTCGTGGACGGTCCTCCTGTGCCTGAGGTGGTCGGCAGTGCGGTTCAGGGCGCTGCGGTGCAGGGCGGTGCGGCGACCGAGGTGCCGGCCTCGTGACCGATCGGCTCTATCTCGACTGGAACGCGACCGCTCCCCTCCGGGCGGAGGCCCGCGCCGCGATGATCGCGGCGATGGACGCGGTCGGCAATCCGTCGTCGGTCCATGCGGAGGGGCGCGCGGCGCGCGCGATCATCGAGACGGCGCGCGCGCAGGTCGCCGAGGCGACCGGCTGCCACGCGGGCGAGGTGGTCTTTACCTCCGGCGCGACCGAGGCGGCGGCGCTGGCCCTGGCCGGCCGGGGGCTGACGGGCGCGGCGGTGGAGCATCCTTGCGTCGCGGCGTGGATCGAGACGACCCTGCCGGTCGATCGCGAGGGACTCGTGACGCCGGACGATCCCGCGGGCTCGGTGCTGCAGGCGGCGAACGGCGAGACCGGCGTGGTGCAGGACCTGCCCCGGGGCCTCGCCTGTGTCGATGCGAGTCAGGCGGTGGGCAAGATCGCGTTCGGCTTCGACTGGAGCGGGGCGCAGGCCGCGCTCGTGACATCGGCGAAGTTCGGCGGGCCGAAGGGCACGGGCGCGCTTCTGCTGGCGCCGGGCGAGGATCCGGCCCCGCGGCTCAGGGGCGGCGGACAGGAACGGGGCCGGCGCGGCGGGACGGAGAACATTCTCGGCATCGCCGGGATGGGCGCCGCGGCGGAGGCGGCGGCGCGCGATCTTGCGTCTGGCCGCTATCAGGAGCTTGCGGAGCTGCGCGATTTGCTTGAGGAGGCACTGGCATCCGCGGCGCCGGAGCTTATCTTCTTCGGCAAGGGGGCGCTGCGGCTCGGCAACACCAGCGCCTTCGCGGTGCCCGGCTGGACTGGCGAGACGCAGGTCATGCAGATGGACCTGAGCGGATTTGCGGTCTCTGCCGGGTCTGCGTGCTCGAGCGGCAAGGTCCGTCCGAGCGGGCTGCTGACCGCAATGGGTTTTGGCCCCGAGGTGGCGACGAGCGCCATTCGGGTCTCGATCGGGCCGGGAACGACGCGGGAGGGACTCCTCGCGTTCGCGGCCGCCTGGGAACGTCACTATCGCCGCTTCCGCGCGCGCGCCGCCTGACGGCCGGCGGAAGTGAGAGAAGGAAGGACCGCAAGGCAATGGCTGCTTTGGACGACAGCACCGCCCGTGAGGGCGTCGATCAGGAGACGGTGGATACCGTCCGCTCGGTTGGCGAGCGCTACAAGTATGGCTTCTCCAGCGACGTCGAGACGGAGTATGCGCCGAAGGGCCTGAACGAGGACATCGTTCGGCTGATCTCGGAGAAGAACGGCGAGCCGGAGTGGCTCACCGAGTGGCGTCTCAAGTCCTACCGGCGCTGGCTCCAGATGGAGGAGCCGAGCTGGGCGATGCTCCGCTATCCGGAGATCGACTTCCAGGATCAGTACTACTATGCGCGGCCGAAGAGCATGTCGGTGCGGCCGAAGTCGCTCGACGAGGTCGATCCGGTGCTGCTCGCGACCTACGAGAAGCTCGGGATCCCGCTCAAGGAGCAGATGATCCTCGCCGGCGTCGAGGGCGCCGACGGCGCGCCCGTCGAGGGCCGCAAGGTCGCGGTGGACGCGGTCTTTGACTCCGTGTCGGTGGGCACGACCTTCAAGGAAGAGCTGTCGAAGGCGGGCGTCATCTTCTGCTCGATGTCCGAGGCGGTGCGCGATCACCCGGAGCTCGTGAGGAAATATCTCGGCACTGTCGTGCCTTACAGCGACAACTTCTATGCGACACTGAACTCGGCCGTGTTCTCGGACGGCTCGTTCGTCTACGTGCCGCCCGGCGTGCGCTGCCCCATGGAGCTCTCGACCTATTTCCGCATCAATGCGGAGAACACCGGCCAGTTCGAGCGCACGCTCATCATCGCCGACAAGGGCTCGTATGTGAGCTACCTCGAAGGCTGCACCGCGCCGCAGCGCGACACGAACCAGCTGCACGCGGCGGTGGTCGAGATCGTCGTGCTCGAGGACGCGGAGGTGAAGTATTCCACCGTCCAGAACTGGTATCCGGGCGACGAGAACGGCGTGGGCGGCATCTACAACTTCGTCACCAAGCGCGCGGACTGCCGCGAGGCGCGGGCGAAGGTCATGTGGACGCAGGTCGAGACCGGCTCGGCGATCACCTGGAAGTACCCGTCCTGCATCCTGCGCGGCGAGGCGTCGTCGGGCGAGTTCTACTCGATCGCCATCGCCAACAACCGCCAGCAGGCCGACACCGGCACCAAGATGCACCATCTGGGCAAGAACACCCGGAGCCGGATCGTCTCGAAGGGGATCAGCGCCGGCGAGGCGCAGAACACCTATCGCGGGCTCGTCAGCGTGCACCCGAAGGCGTCGGGCAGCCGGAACTACACCCAGTGCGACAGCCTGCTGATCGGCGGGAACTGCGGGGCGCACACGGTTCCCTACATCGAGTGCAAGAACAACTCGAGCCGGGTGGAGCACGAGGCGACCACGTCGAAGGTGGACGAGGATCAGCTGTTCTATTGCCGCCAGCGCGGCATGGACGAGGAAGAGGCGGTGGCGCTCGTCGTCAACGGCTTCTGCCGCGAGGTGCTGCAGGCGCTGCCGATGGAGTTCGCCATCGAGGCACAGAAGCTCGTGGCAATCAGTCTTGAGGGGAGCGTCGGGTGATGTTGCGGGCTTTCGACGACGACATGCGGCGCGGGAGCCTGCAATCGACGGAAGAGCTGTTGATCGGGGCGCTTGTGATGGCGCCCTTCGTCTCGGTGCCGGTGATCATGCTCTACCACCTCGGCTGGCCGCCGCTGCTGATGCTCGTGCTCTTTACGATCGTGCTCGAGATCACCGCGGCGGTATGGAATGCCGGGTGGCGGGCTCGGGACGAGCCGGTTCGCGCGGGTTCATACCTGAAGGACAATGGAGTTTCGCATGCGGATTGATGGCGCGTTGACTGACCTGGCATCCGGCATCCGGCAATCGGCGGAGGAGCAGGTGATCGGCGCTTTGATCATGATGCCGTTCACCGCCACGCTGGTCCTCGGCTGGATGATGCCGCTGCCAAACCTGGTGGCAATTCTGCTTTTCATCGTGCTGACGCTGCCGGCGGGGTTGTGGAACGCCGGCATGCGCGCACGCGGCCAGTGAGTTCCGCCCGGTGAGTTCCGGGCTGAATTCTGGCCAGTGACTTCTGGAAGGACTGAGATGCTGAAGATTTCGAACCTCCATGTGCAGCTTGAGGAAGAGGACAAGGTCATCCTCAAGGGAGTGGACCTCGAGGTTCCGGCCGGTGAAGTGCACGCGATCATGGGGCCGAACGGCTCGGGCAAGTCGACGCTCTCCTACGTGCTGTCCGGGCGTGACGGCTATGAGGTGACGGCTGGCACCGCGACGCTCGACGGCGAGGAGCTGCTCGGGCTGGAGCCTGAGGAGCGCGCGGCCGCGGGGTTGTTCCTTGCGTTCCAGTACCCGGTCGAGATCCCGGGCGTCGGCAACCTGACGTTCCTGCGGACCGCGCTCAACGCGCAGCGCAAGGCGCGCGGCGAGGAAGAGCTGAATGCGGCCGAGTTCCTGAAGATCGTGCGCGCGAAGGCCAAGGCCCTCGACATCGACGCGGAGATGCTGAAGCGCCCCGTGAACGTCGGCTTTTCCGGCGGTGAGAAGAAGCGCAACGAGATCCTGCAGATGGCGGTTCTCGAGCCGCGCATGTGCATCCTCGACGAGACCGACTCCGGTCTCGATGTGGACGCGATGAAGCTGGTCTCGGCCGGCGTCAACGCCCTGCGCTCGCCGGATCGGGCGTTCCTCGTGATCACCCACTATCAGCGGCTGCTCGATCACATCGTGCCGGACGTGGTGCACATCATGGCGGACGGGCGCATCGTTCATTCCGGCGGGCCCGAGCTGGCGCTCGAGGTCGAGAACAACGGCTATGCCGACATCCTGAAGTCCGCGGGCGAGCGGGTGGCGTGATGGCGGTTCCTGCTCTGAAGCTCGACGCCGCCGGGGGGCTCCTCGCGGCGTGGCCCGAACCTGCCGGCGAGGCGCAATGGGCGCGTGCGGCTCGCTCGCAGGCCGAGCGCTGGCTGCGCGAGCGCGGCGCGCCGGCCCGGCGCGACGAATACTGGCGCTACACCGATCCCACGTCGCTCACCGTGGAGCCGGCGCCGGAGGCGGCGCTGCTCGCCACCGATGAGGTGCCGGTCTTCCAGACCCGCGAGACGCATCGTCTGGTCTTCGTCGACGGCGTCTTCTCGCCGGAGGCATCGACTCCGCTCGAGATCGCCGGTGTCGAGATCGTCCCGCTGCGCGAGGCGCTGGCGGCGGACATCCACTGGGTGCGCGACATCTTCGGCCAGATCGAGGCTGCCGGACAGGTGCCGGTGGAGCGGCCGCTGGCGGCGCTCAACACCGCGCGGGCCGTCGAGGGCTGCGCGATCCGGGTGACCGGTGTCGCGTCGCGGCCGATCCACTTCGTCTACCGCCGCGCGGCGGCAGACGCGGATGCGCTCATCCATCACGTGATCCGGCTCGATGCCGGCGCGGACCTGACGGTGCTCGAGAGCGCGGCCGGCGCCGCGCGGCTCAACACCGTGATGGAGGTCGAGATCGCCGACCGCGCGGCGCTCCACCACGTGCGCACGCAAGGCCGCGATCATCAGCGGCGGGCGGTCACCGGGCTCTTCGCGCGGCTCGCCACCGAAAGCCGGCTGAAGTCGTTTACCCTCACGGTGAACGGCCGGCTGACCCGCAACGAGGCGTTCGTCGAGATGCGCGGCGACAACGCCAGCGCCCATGTGGCGGGCGCCTGCGTCGGCGACGGTGATTTCCACCACGACGACACGGTCTTCGTGACCCACGCGGCGGTGGGCTGCGAGAGCCGGCAGGTCTTCAAGAAGGTCCTGCGCGGCAGCGCCGTGGGCGTGTTCCAGGGCAAGATCCTGGTGCGGCCCGTCGCGCAGCAGACCGACGGCTACCAGATCAGCCAGGCGCTGTTGCTCGACGAGGCGGCGCAGTTCCTCGCCAAGCCGGAGCTCGAAATCTACGCCGACGACGTGAAGTGCAGCCACGGCTCCACCTCCGGCGCGGTGGACGAGACCTCGCTCTTCTATCTCACCTCGCGCGGCATTCCGAAGAAGACCGCCGAGGAACTTCTGATCCTCGCCTTCCTCGACGAGGCCATCGCCGAGGTGGAGGACGAAGGTCTCGCGGACGAGTTGCGCGATCGTCTCGCAGCCTGGCTTGCCCGGCGGCGGTGAGCGTGGCTGAAGGAAGCGCAGCCCCGGGCGGCGTCGCGCGGCGTGGCATCGTCGATGGCATCGTCCGGACCTGGGCGGCCCCTCGGCGCGCCATGGCGGAGCGCATGGCGGCAGGGCTGACCGAGAGCCGGGCGCTTGCCGACCTGATGCTGGCCTGCGGGCTGCTGTTCGTCGCGAGCCTGCCCGGCGCGCGGCGGGAAGCGGCGGCGCTTGCCGGGGCAACCGGCGAGCCGATGGTGGCGGCGGTGGCGGCGCATGCCTTCGCCTGGATCGCCGTGGCGCCGCTCGCGGCCTACGGGGGCGCGGCGCTCATCCATCTCGTGGCACGGGTGTTCGGGGCGCCGGCGGGTTTCCTGCCGGCCCGAACGGCACTCTTCGCGGCGATGCTCGCGGGCACGCCGATTGCGCTCGGAATGGCGCTTCTCAACGTCCTCGTGGATGCGGTTCCGGGGCTGTTGCCGGTCGTGGGGCTGCTGGGCTATGCCGGCCTCGCCGGCTGGATCTGGCTCTTTTCGGCGAGCCTCGCGGAGGCCGAGGGGTTCCGGGCGACGAGCAGGGTCATTGCGGTGATGCTTGTCGTCGTGGTCGGGGTGTCGGCGGTTGTCGCGCTCGTGGCGGGTGGTATCTGAGTTTGGAATATGGATCGGGGGCGGCTGATGTGGGGTGAACTGATCAGGGACAGTTTCCTGCGTCCGCGCGTCGCGGCACGGCGGGTGCTGGCACTCGATCTGTCGATGTCGTTCCTTCTGCAGGCCGCGGTCCTGGTCACCATCATCGGGATGGTGCTTGGCTTCGCCGCGTTCCGGGTGGCGCCCGAGGCGATCGATCAGGTGTCGGCGACGGTGCTTTCCTCGCCGCTGGCGGGCGCGCTGATGCAGCTCGCGGCCATGGTGGTGGTCGTCATTCTCGCGGCGCGCGTCGGGCGGCTGTTCGGCGGCACCGGGCGGTTGCAGGGCGCGCTCGCGCTCGTCGTCTGGCTGAATGCAATGATGGTGCTGCTGCAGGCGGTGCAGCTCGTCGCGCTGATGGTGCTGCCGGCGATGGCGGCGGCGGTGGCGATCATGAGCATCGTCTGGGTGCTCTACGCCTTCGCCTGTTTCGTCGCCGAGCTGCACGGATTTCGCAATGCCGCGGTGGTGCTCGCCGGGGTGCTGGCGACCAGCGTCGTCCTGATGCTCGGGGCGGCGATGCTGGCGGCGATCCTCGGGTTCGCGCCGCAGGAGATATCGTGATGTATGATGTGAACGCGGTTCGCCGCGACTTTCCGATCCTCTCGCGCGAAGTGCACGGGCGCCCGCTCGTCTATCTCGACAACGGCGCCTCGGCCCAGAAGCCGCAGGTGGTGATCGACGCGATGACCCGGGCCTATTCCGACGAGTACGCCAACGTGCACCGCGGCCTGCATTATCTCTCGTCCGTGGCGACGGAAAAGTACGAGGCGACGCGCTCGATCATCCAGCGCTTCCTTGGTGCCAAGTCCGAGGAGGAGGTGGTGTTCGTCTCCGGCTCGACCATGGCGATCAACATGGTGAGCTATTCCTGGGCGGCGCCGCGGCTTCAGCCCGGCGATGAGATCGTGCTCAGCATCATGGAGCATCACGCCAACATCGTGCCCTGGCACTTCCTGCGCGAGCGGCAGGGCGTGGTGCTGAAGTGGGTGGACATGGAGCCCGACGGCTCGCTCGACCCGGAGCGGGTGATTGCCGCGATCGGACCGAAGACGAAGCTCGTCGCGGTCACCCACATGTCGAATGTGCTCGGGACCGTGGTGGACGTGAAGGCGATCGCCGCTGGTGCCCATGCCAAGGGCGTGCCGGTGCTGGTCGACGGCAGTCAGTCGGCGGTCCACATGCCGATCGACGTGGTCGATCTCGACGTCGATTTCTTCGCGATCACCGGGCACAAGCTCTATGGGCCGACCGGCTCGGGCGCGCTCTATGCCAAGGCCGAGCGCTGGGCCGAGATGCGGCCGTTCCTCGGCGGCGGCGACATGATCCGCGAGGTCCGTCAGGACAGCGTCACCTACGCCGACCCGCCGCTGAAGTTCGAGGCCGGGACGCCGGCGATCGTGGCGACGATCGGGCTCGGCGTGGCGATCGAGTACATGGAGAGCCTCGGGCTCGACAACATTGCCGCCCACGAGCATCGCCTGCGCGACTACGCGAGCGAGCGCCTCGGCGGGCTCAACTGGCTGAACCTGCAGGGCACGGCGCCGAACAAGGGCGCGATCTTCTCCTTCACCATGGACGGGCAGGCGCACCCGCATGACATCTCGACGGTCGTCGATCGCAAGGGCGTGGCGGTCAGGGCCGGGCATCACTGCGCCCAGCCGCTGATGACGCGGCTCGGCGTCACCGCGACCTGCCGGGCGTCGTTCGGGCTCTACAACACCGAGGCCGAGGTCGACGCCCTCGTCGGCGCGCTCGAGACCTGCCACGAGCTTTTCGCCTGAGCCCGCTGTGAACGCTGTGGAAAAAGGCGTCTGACCACGTCAGACGCGGCGTCCCCGATCGGCCCCGCGACGGCCTCGTCGCTCTCGGAATCTCCTGTGCAGCGTCCGGGACAGTCTCGCGGGGGCCGGGGGGCGCGCGAGGCGGTCAGCCGATCCGGTAGGGCAGCACGTCGCGCGAGTTGGGATCGACGGTGACGGGCCGCTCCAGAGGCGGGACGGCGCGCTGGTGGCAGTCGCGGCGCTCGCAGATCCGGCAGGAGACGCCGATCGGCTGATAGGCGGCGGCGTTCTTCAGGTCGAGATCGTCGGCGTAGACCAGCGCTCCCGCATGGGCGATCTCGCATCCGAGGCCGATCGCATAGCGGCGGACCGGCGCGCGGAAGCCGCCGCCGGGCTTCGAGACGTCCCGCGCGAGGCAGAGATAGCGGGCGCCGTCCGGGGTCTCGGCAAGCTGCCGGAGGAAGCGGCCGGGGGTCTCGAACGCCTGATGCACGTTCCAGAGCGGGCAGCCGCCGCCGAACCGGGCGAACTGCAGCCGGGTCGCGGAGTGGCGCTTGGTGATGGTGCCGGCCTGATCGACGCGGACGAAGAAGAACGGCACGCCCTTGGCACCGGTGCGCTGCAGTGTGGAAAGCCGCTGGCCCACCTGCTCGATCGAGGCGTCGAAGGCACCGGCGAGGGCTTCGAGGTCATGCCGGAGCTCCTGCGCGCGGCCGAGGAACTGCGCGTAGGGCAGGAGCGCCGCGCCGGCGAAGTAGTTGGCTAGGCCGGTCTTGCAGATCGCCCGCGCCGCCTCGGTGCGAAAGCGCGCGAGATCGAGCGTTGCCTCCAGCAGGTCGTCATGCTCGATGAGCGCGATCTGGTGCAGGATCTGGAAGGTCTGGGTCGCGCCCGCGGAGTGCGCCGCGAGCGCGAGATGCCGGGCTTCCGGGTCGAAGCGGCGGAGCGGTGCATCCGCGGCGGTGGCGACGGTGATGCCGTGTCGCGTCTCGAGCCACCGGGCGAGTGCGGACCGCCGCTCGCCGTCGCCCAGCCGGGCCGCGAAGTGCTCGGCGGCGCGATCGACGGCGTCGATGTAGTTGTCGCAGTAGTGGAAGAAGTCGCGCACCTCCTCCCACGGCAGCGGCGCGAGGGCCGCATCCTCGCGCCCGAGCGCCTCGTTCACCTGCGCGAGGCGCTCCTGAGTCTCGCGCAGCTCCCGGTGCAGGGTCAGGAACGAGCGTGCAAGGTTCGGCGCGTTCGACGCGAGAAGCTGGATGTCGCCAAGGGGCGGCGCCGTGCCGAAGACCGGGTCGGCGAGTGCTTCGCGAATATCGGCGACCATACGCTCGGTGGAGCCCGCGGCGAGTTCGGTTACGTCAGCGCCGAGTTCCTGCGCGAGCGCCAGCACCACCCCGGCCGAAACCGGGCGGTGATTGTTTTCCATCTGGCTGAGGTACGACAGGGAAATGCCTAGTTTCGCGGCATAATCCGCCTGCGTCAGTTTCAGGCGCGTTCGGATCTCGCGGAGCTTTACGCCGGCGTAGAGTTTTGCATTCGCTGACATGGTTCGCAACTTTGCACTTCGCAGCCTGTCTTTGCAATCTCATTTGCAAATCTGCCGGAGAGGCGTTGCGGGGCGGAGTATGTCGTGGCAATGGCAGTGGGAGAACCCGGCGAGAACCCGGCGACGGAACCTTGGGGGAAGCGCGCATGAAGGACATCCTCGACGAGCTCGAGACGCGTCGGGCAGAGGCCCGGCTGGGTGGCGGGATCCACCGCATCGAGGCGCAGCATGCCAAGGGCAAGCTCACGGCGCGGGAGCGGATCGAGGTCCTGCTCGACGAGGGCAGCTTCGAGGAGTTCGACATGTTCGTCTCCCACCGCTGCGTCGACTTCGGCATGGCCAAGACCAGCTATCCCGGCGACGGCGTCGTGACCGGCTGGGGCACGATCAACGGCCGGCAGGTCTACGTGTTCTCCCAGGACTTCACCGTGTTCGGCGGGTCGCTCAGCGAGACGCACGCACAGAAGATCTGCAAGATCATGGACATGGCCGTGCAGAACGGCGCGCCGGTCATCGGGCTGAACGATTCCGGCGGCGCGCGCATCCAGGAGGGTGTCGCGAGCCTCGCAGGCTACGCCGACGTCTTCCAGCGCAACATCATGGCCTCGGGCGTCGTGCCGCAGATCAGCGTCATCATGGGGCCGTGCGCGGGCGGCGCGGTCTATTCGCCGGCGATGACCGACTTCATCTTCATGGTGCGCGACTCGTCCTACATGTTCGTCACCGGGCCGGACGTGGTGAAGACGGTCACGAACGAGATCGTCACCGCCGAGGAGCTCGGCGGCGCGAAGACCCATACCTCGAAGTCCTCGGTGGCTGACAACGCCTACGAGAACGATCTGGTGGCGCTGTCGGAAGTGCGGCGGCTCGTGGACTTCCTGCCGCTCTCGAACCGGGAAAAGCCGCCGGTCAGGCCGTTCTTCGATGCGAACGACCGGGCGGAACCGAGCCTCGACACGCTGGTGCCCGCGAACCCGAACACGCCCTACGACATGAAGGAGCTGATCCTGAAGGTCGCGGACGAGGGCGATTTCTACGAGATCCAGCCGGATTTCGCCCGGAACATCCTGACCGGCTTCATCCGGATCGAGGGCTCGACGGTCGGTGTGGTCGCGAACCAGCCGATGGTGCTCGCGGGCTGCCTCGACATCGACTCGGCCCGCAAGGCGGCGCGGTTCGTGCGGTTCTGCGATGCGTTCGAGATCCCGATCCTGACCCTCGTGGACGTGCCGGGCTTCCTGCCGGGGACCGGACAGGAGTACGGCGGGATCATCAAGCACGGGGCGAAGCTGCTCTTCGCCTTCGGCGAGGCGACGGTGCCGAAGGTGACCGTCATCACCCGCAAGGCCTATGGCGGCGCCTACGACGTCATGAGCTCGAAGCATCTTCGCGGTGACTTCAACTATGCCTGGCCGACGGCGGAGATCGCCGTGATGGGGGCGAAGGGCGCGGTCGAAATCCTCTACCGCTCCGAGCTCGGCGATTCCGAGAAGATCGGCGCGCGGACCAAGGACTACGAGGAGCGGTTCGCCAATCCGTTCGTGGCCGCCGAGCGCGGGTTCATCGACGAGGTCATCATGCCGCACTCGACCCGCAAGCGCGTGGCGCGTGCCCTTGCCTCGCTTCGGACGAAGAAGCTCGAGAATCCCTGGAAGAAGCACGACAACATTCCGCTCTAGAGCCCAGAGATCGCACGAGAAACGGTGGACACGGCAGTGAAGGCACAGGCGACGATCCGGGACGTCCGGACTCTGGCGACGACATTCGCCCGGGGCCGCGCCGCGGCGCCGGTTGGACGGTGCCGCGGCGGAGCGCTATTCTCTCCCGTGACACTGCTGGATTCCCGCCATGGTCCGACGTCTCTGGCTACAGTTGCCGAAGCTCGTGCGCTTCATGCTGACGCATATTGCGAACGGCATGGTGCTCGGCTGCGTGTTCCTGTTCGGAATGATCTGGTGGGACGTCTGGGGGCTCGGGACCATGCTCGAGAAGGACACGACCGGGCTCGCCACGTTCGTGCTCTTCTTCCAGACGTCGCTGACATTCGGGGCGATTTCCATGGGCATCGCCGTCATGCATCTGGGCGAGGACTGAGCGCAGGGGTCCGGCCATGCTGAAGCATCGTGGCTTTCCGGGGCGGCTGCCGGGGTCGGACCTGCAATTCACCATCCGCCGGGCCGACCCGCGCAAGGTGACGCCGCTGAAGGCGCGGGAGCGTTACGCCGACCGGCGGGCGATCGACCGCGCGGCGGACGAGGCGTTCCTTGGCGCGCTGATCGAGCATTTCGGCGAGGAACCGTTCGAGCGGGGCAACCTCGATGCCGGGCGCCTCGGGTGGCTGCTCGGACGCGAGGTGCTGCCGGCCGAGGATCCGTTCGATCCCGCGAGTTACGAGGCGCTGCTGCGCGTTGATCTCGCCCGGGCGCGGGCAAGCTTTCCGGGGGCCTTCGATGGGATGTGAACCGTCGCCGTCGTCTGTGCGTTGCCTCCTGGGGGACATCCGCCCGCCAGGCGGGACGTCCCGTTTGGGAAAGGGAGGCATGTCATGTGGAAGGTCATCGCATCTCTGGCGTTCTGCGCCGCGCTGCTTGCGGGGTGCGGCGAGTCCAGATCGACGCGCGTCATTACCGGCGCGGCCGGCGGTGCTGTCGCCGGTGAGGTTCTCGCCGGTGAGCCGCTTGTCGGCGCCGCGGTCGGCGGCGGCATCGGCGCGGTGCGCTGAGCGCGGTCGCGCTAGAGCTTGCCTGAGGGGACGCCCGTGCCCGACCGGGGCAGGGGCGTTCGCCTCTGCCGCGGCCCGAACGACAACCAGAACCGGAGGAACGAGACCATGACTCTCCTGCGCACTGCGGTCGCCCTCGCGATCGTCGGATTTCTCGCAGCCTGTGTCAGCGACGTGCCGTCCGGGACTGCGCCGATCGGGGCTCCGATCGATCCTATGACGGACTCGGGCCTCTCGCCCGATCCGATGAACCCGGGCGAGATTGACGACAGCGTCGGGACGGCGATGTGATTCAGGCGCGCGACAGCGCAGCCGGCGGAGGCGGAATGTTCAAGAAAATCCTGATCGCGAACCGTGGCGAGATTGCCTGCCGGGTCATCAAGACGGCGCGGAAAATGGGGATCGCGACCGTCGCGGTCTATTCCGACGCCGACGCGGGCGCGCTGCACGTGGAGATGGCTGACGAGGCGGTGCACATCGGCCCGCCCCCGGTCAACCAGTCCTACATCGTGATCGACAAGATCCTCGACGCGATCCGCCAGACCGGCGCCGAGGCGGTGCATCCGGGCTATGGCTTCCTGTCCGAGCGCGCGGATTTCGCCGACGCGCTGGCGGCGGAAGGCGTGGCGTTCATCGGCCCGCCCGCGTCCGCGATCCGGGCGATGGGCGACAAGATCACCTCGAAGAAGCTCGCGGCAGAGGCCGGTGTCTCGACGGTGCCGGGCTACATGGGGCTGATCGACGACGCGTCGCACGCGGTGCGGATCGCGAACGAAATCGGTTATCCGGTGATGATCAAGGCCTCCGCCGGGGGCGGCGGCAAGGGCATGCGCATCGCCTGGAACGACGCGGAGGCAGCGGAAGGCTTCGAGCGCTCGAAGTCGGAAGCGGCGTCGAGCTTCGGCGACGACCGGATCTTCATCGAGAAATTCGTGACGCAGCCGCGGCACATCGAGATTCAGGTGCTCGGCGACAGCCACGGCAACTGCATCTACCTGAACGAGCGCGAATGCTCGATCCAGCGCCGGAACCAGAAGGTCATCGAGGAGGCGCCCTCGCCGTTCCTCGACGATGCGACGCGCAAGGCGATGGGCGAGCAGGCGGTGGCGCTCTCGAAGGCCGTGGATTACGCGAGCGCGGGCACGGTCGAGTTCATCGTCGATGGTGAGCGCAACTTCTACTTCCTTGAAATGAATACACGACTTCAGGTCGAGCATCCGGTGACGGAGCTGATCACCGGGGTCGATCTCGTGGAGCAGATGATCCGCGTGGCGGCGGGCGAGAAGCTGGCGCTGAAGCAGTCGGACGTGGGCATCAACGGCTGGGCGATCGAGAGCCGGCTCTACGCAGAGGACCCGTATCGCAACTTCCTGCCGTCGATCGGTCGGCTGGCGCGGTATCGCCCGCCGACGGAGGAAAAGACCGCGACCGGCGCCGTGCGCAACGACACGGGCGTCTTCGAGGGCGGCGAGATCTCGATGTACTACGACCCGATGATCGCCAAGCTCTGCACCTGGGCGCCGGACCGGGCGAAGGCGATCGCCGGGATGCGCAGCGCGCTCGACAGCTTCGAGCTGGAAGGGATCGGGCACAACCTGCCGTTCCTGAGCGCGGTGATGGATCACCCGCGCTTCAACAGCGGGGACATCACCACGGCGTTCATCGCCGAGGAGTACCCCGAGGGCTTCCAGGGGGCGATCCTGCCGGAGGACGCGCTGCGCGATCTGGCGGCGCTGGCGGCGCACATGCATGTGGTGGCCGAGGGCCGGGCCGCGCAGGTGTCGGGCACCATGCCCTATCATCAGCGGCACGTGGGGCGGGACTGGGTCGTGATGATCGACCGCAAGCCCTATCCTCTCGCACTCGACAACAGCGGTCACCGAAGCGACGTGACCTGGCCCGACGGGAGGCTCGAGACCCTCGCCTGCGAGTGGACGCCTGGACAGCGCCTCGCCCGGGCGCGGATCGACGGGCGCGAGGTGGTGGCCAAGGTCAATCCGATCGAGGGGGGCATGCGGCTGCGGCACCGCGGGGCGGACCTGAAGGTTTCCGTCTTCACGCCGCGCAATGCCGAGCTTGCGGCGCGGATGCCGGTCAAGCTGCCGCCCGACACCTCGAAGTTCCTGCTCTGCCCGATGCCGGGCCTCGTGGTGCGGATCGACGTGGCCGAGGGCGACGAGGTCTTTGACGGCCAGACCCTTGCCATGGTCGAGGCGATGAAGATGGAGAACGTCCTGCGCGCC
Source organism: Amaricoccus macauensis (assembly GCF_014201905.1). GTDB lineage: Bacteria > Pseudomonadota > Alphaproteobacteria > Rhodobacterales > Rhodobacteraceae > Amaricoccus > Amaricoccus macauensis. Next base: position 126,988 of record NZ_JACHFM010000002.1, read on the forward strand.
GAGCGCAAGGCGGTCGTGAAGAAGGTCTGCGCCAAGGCCGGCGACAGCCTCGCGGTCGACGACGTCATCCTGGAGTTCGAGTGACGATGCGCCGGGCTGCGCCCGGGCATCCCGGCGCGGTCGCGTCAGGGCTTCCGGGTCCAGAGCTCGCCGGTCATCGGGTCGATGCGCATCGAGATGTTGCGGTTCTCGGTATCGACGAATTCGACCTCCCAGTAGCCGTCGCTGTCCCACTCGACCTCTTCGAACGTGGCCACGGGCTGGGACTTCTCGATGCCGGCGATGATTTCCGCGAGCGGCAAGGCTCCCTGGGGCGGCACCGGCTGGGCCTGGGCCAGCGCGACCTGTGCGCAAAGCGCGGCGGCAGCCGCGGCAATGGTGACGGTTGCAGGAGTATTCATGGGGTTTCCTTTCTCGGGCAGTCGGCTCAGGGGCGGTGCGACCCCGTCTCCAGTCGGCGCGACGGCATCCGGTCGATGAAGTTCACGAGCTCGCGCACGCTGGTCGGCATCGGCCGACGCTGTGCGATGGCGCCGTCGAGGTCGATGAGCACGAGACCGAAGCCCGACGGGCGCAGGCGCTGGCGCAGCGGCCCCTTCGCTTCAGGATCGGTGTCGGTCAAGACGACAACGCGGCGGTCCTCAAGCGGTTCCGGCTCGGCGTCGAGCCAGCGGATCTGCTGGACGAACTTCGGATCGTCCGGCGTGTCCGCGAAAACGACGACTGCCCGGGACTGGCCGCTGAGGTCTTCGAGCGTCGGGGCCGGGGTTTCGTCGGCGAGAGCGACGAGCGGCGCGAGGAGCGCGACGATGACGGTGGCGAGGGCGCTTTGCATGGTGTCCTCCCTTTGTGGCGCATCTAGCCGGCCAGAGGCGGGCAAGGCGAGGACATTTTCGGAGGAAGCGGCATGAGCGACGATCTGGAGACCTGGAACGCGCTGGCAGGCAAGGAACTCCGGGGCAAGCCCGTGGAGAGCCTGACCTGGGAGACGCCGGAGGGCATAGCCGTCAAGCCGCTCTATACCGAGCGCGATCTCGCCGGGCTCGATCATCTGGGCAGTCTGCCCGGAATGGCACCCTACACCCGGGGCCCGCGGGCCACGATGTACGCCGGCCGGCCGTGGACGATCCGGCAGTATGCCGGGTTCTCGACCGCCGAGGAGTCGAACGCGTTTTACCGCAAGGCGCTCGCCGCCGGTCAGCAGGGGGTGAGCGTCGCATTCGACCTCGCGACGCACCGCGGCTACGACAGCGACCATCCGCGCGTGGTGGGTGACGTGGGCAAGGCGGGTGTCGCCATCGACTCTGTCGAGGACATGAAGATCCTGTTCGACGGCATCCCGCTCGAAAAGGTCAGCGTCTCGATGACGATGAACGGCGCGGTGATCCCGATCCTCGCCAACTTCATCGTGGCGGGCGAGGAGCAGGGGGTGCCGCGGGCGGAGCTCTCGGGCACCATCCAGAACGACATCCTGAAGGAATTCATGGTGCGGAACACCTACGTGTATCCGCCCGAGCCGTCGATGCGGATCATCTCGGACATCATCGGCTACACCGCCGCCGAGATGCCGAAGTTCAACTCGATCTCGATTTCCGGCTACCACATGCAGGAAGCCGGCGCGAACCTCGTGCAGGAGCTCGGCTTCACGATCGCCGACGGCAAGGAGTACGTGAAGGCGGCGATCGCCGCCGGCATGGACGTGGACGCCTTCGCCGGCCGGCTCAGCTTCTTCTTCGCGATCGGCATGAACTTCTTCATGGAGGTGGCAAAGCTCCGGGCCGCGCGGCTGCTCTGGCACCGGGTGATGACCGAGTTCGACGCGAAGAAGCCCGGCAGCAAGATGCTCCGCACCCACTGCCAGACCTCGGGCGTGAGCCTGCAGGAGCAGGATCCCTACAACAACGTCGTGCGCACCGCCTACGAGGCGATGGCGGCAGCCCTTGGCGGCACGCAGAGCCTTCACACGAATGCTCTCGACGAAGCCATTGCCCTGCCGACGGAATTCTCGGCGCGGATTGCGCGGAACACCCAGCTGATCCTGCAGGAAGAGACCGGGATCACCAATGTCGTCGATCCGCTTGCCGGCTCCTACTACATCGAGAGCCTGACGGCGGAGCTCGCGGCGAAGGCCTGGGAGCTCATCGAGGAAGTCGATGCACTCGGTGGCATGACGAAGGCCGTCGGCAGCGGCATGCCGAAGCTCAGGATCGAGGAGTCCGCGGCGCGGCGCCAGGCGGCGGTCGACCGGGGCGAAGAGGTGATCGTCGGGGTGAACAAGTACCGGCTCGCCGAGCAGGAGCCCATCGACATCCTCGACGTGGACAACGTGAAGGTGCGCGACAGCCAGATCGCCCGGCTTGAGCGGATCCGGGCGACGCGGGACGCGGATGCCTGCGCGGCGGCGCTGGCCGAGGTGGAGCGTGTGGCGCGCGAGGGCGGCAATCTGCTGGCGGCGGCGGTCGAGGCGGCGCGGGCGCGTGCAAGCGTTGGGGAGATTTCGGACGCGATGGAGAAGGTGTTCGGACGGCACCGCGCCGAGGTGAAGACCCTCGCGGGGGTCTACGGCGCGGCCTACGAGGGCGACGAGGGCTTCGCCCAGATCCAGCGCGACGTGGAGGCTTTCGCCGAGGAGGAAGGCCGTCGTCCGCGCATGCTCGTGGTGAAGATGGGGCAGGACGGCCACGACCGGGGGGCGAAGGTGATCGCGACCGCCTTCGCCGACATCGGTTTCGACGTCGATGTCGGCCCGCTGTTCCAGACGCCGGAAGAGGCGGCGCAGGACGCCATCGACAACGACGTGCATGTAGTCGGCATTTCCAGTCAGGCAGCGGGGCACAAGACCCTCGCGCCGAAGCTGATCGAGGCGCTGCGCGCCGAGGGCGCGGGCGAGATCCTCGTCATCTGCGGTGGCGTGATCCCGCAGCAGGACTACGACTTCCTGAAGCGCGCCGGGGTCGCGGCGATCTTCGGGCCGGGGACGAACATCCCCGCGGCGGCGCGGGAGATCCTTGCGCTGATCCAGGAGCAGAGCCGGCCGGAAGGCGGCACGCCAGCGACCTGACGGGGGCCGCCCCGGAGGGCGGAGGGGCGATCGTTCCCTCGCCCGCCTGGCGGATTGGTGGACCTTCGGACGGAGTGGTTTTCGGGTCCACTTCCCTCGGCGAACAGAGCATTGCCGGCTTCCCGCCCCCTGAGCCGGGCGGCCCTGGCACTGGCCGCGCCTCGTGATGCGGCCTCTGGTCCGCGTCAGCCCTGAGGCGCCAACTGGAACAGGTCCACGAACGCCTGGGCCTGCGCGTGATCTCCTTCCACCGCGATCGTCCCGGCTGCGGCCATTGCGGCGAGCGGCACCGGGCCATAGACGGCGGCGGCGAGCGTGTTACCGTCGCCGTCGAGAACGAAGGGCGTCTGCGGGCGCTCGACCGGAAGGATGCCGAGCCGCCCATCCGCCAGGCGGAGTTCGAAGGCTTCGCTGCCGAAGCCGAAACCCGCCGCCATCGTCCGGCCGGCCGCGGCGTCGCGCATCAGGTTTACCCGCATCGAGAGCATGAGCGCCGTCGGGCTGATGAAACGGGTCGGGTCGTGGCCGGGGGCGAGCAGCGCCCAGCGGCAGAGTGCCTCCAGCACGGGCAGCAGCGCGCCTCCGAGATCGGTCAGCCCATAGAGCCCAAGGCGCTGGTCGTGATGCACGACGCCCGCCCCGGCGAGTTGCCCGAGTCGCGCCGTCAGCACACTCGCCGTGATGCCGGGCAGCCCGGCGCGCAGCATCTGGAACCGCTTCGGCGTCAGGATGAGCTCGCGCACCACCAGCAGCGCCCAGCGGTCGCCGATGAGATTGAGCGCGTGGGCCGCCAGGCAGCCCTCGTCATAGCGCAGTCGCGGAGTCTCGCCGGTAGTCATGTTTTAATACTAGAGGTTGTTTTTTCATACTTCAACTGCGATACTCCGACTCGCCAGCGGGGTTTCGGCCCCGAGACGGAGGGGCCGCTGGTGGGCGGCCCGCCAATCCAGGGAGTAGAAGATGGCTTACTATTCCGGGTTTGTTGCTGCCGTACCGGAGGACAACAAGCAGAAGTATCTCGAACACGCCAAGCGGGCATGGCCTCACTTCGAGAAGCGCGGCGCCACGCGGTCGGTCGAGACCTGGGGCGAGGACGTGCAGCCGGGCAAGCAGACCGACTTCCTGCGCGCCACGCAGGCCGAGCCCGGCGAGAACGTCGTGTTCTCGTGGATCGAGTGGCCGGACCGCGAGACGGCCGACCGGGCCTGGCAGGAAATGATGTCCGACAAGGACATGGAGGCCGACATCGGCGAGTTGCCGTTCGACGGCAAGCGCCTGTTCTGGGGTGGCTTCGCTCCGGTCTTCGCCGCGGGCACCGACCGTGGCGCGGGGTACTATCAGGGCTTCCTCGTTCCGGTCCCCAGGCAGAGCGCCGACGCCTATGTCGCCATGGCGAAGGAAGCGCACGATGGCTCGTTCGCGCCGAACGGCTGTCTCGGAACGTTCGAGAACTGGGGCGCGGACGTCCCAAGGGGCAAGCTGACCGACATGTACCGCGCTGTCGCGGCAGAGGACGGCGAGGACGTCGCCTTCTCCTGGACCTCGTGGCCGGACCGCGAGACCTGCGACGCCGCTGCCGAGAAGATGATGCAGGAGATGGAGGGCCAGCCGATGCCGGAGATGCCTTTCGACGGCAAGCGCATGATCTGGGGTGGCTTCACCCCGATCTTCGATTCCGACCGGGCGTGAACTCGCTCCGATTGCCCGAGGGGGTCGCGGCGATCCCGCGATCCCCTTTCGCGTTGGAAACCGGACCCGTTATCCGCGGTCGAGCACGGCGTCGACCTCTGGCGCATAGCGCCGCCCCTCGAATGCTTGGCGCGGGATGCCGTGGGCGAGCAGCGTGGCGGCGCACCCGGCCCAGTCGCGGGGTGCGGGGTCGCTGATCCCCTGGGAGCGGCTGGAGAAGGCGAGCGTGCCGAGTACGTTGTCGCCAAAGCCATGCTGCGCCCGCCAGTTCGCTCCCGCATCGAGCAGGAGCGCGGCCATTGCGGCGTCGCCCTTGAACATTGCCGTATTGAGCGCGGTTGCGTCCCATTCGGCGGCGCGTGCCTCGATCGGCCAGCCTTCGGCAAGCATGACCCGGACGGCGGCGCCGGCGCCGAGGCCGGCGAGTTCAGGCAGCAGGCGAACCTCGTTCGCAGAGAGGCGCGAGACAATGTCGGGTGCGCTCCGGCGAATCTCCCCGGCAGCGGCGGCGTCGCCACGCGTGCAGGCAGCGACGAAGCTGGCGACGATGCCGGCGGCGCCTTCGGTTGCGGCGGGGGCGATGCCGAGGCCGCCGAGATGGTCGAGGACGTCCGTCCGGCCGAGCTGCCGGGCGCGATCGGCGACGCTCGCGCCGTCGTCTGCCACCGCGCGCGGATTGGCCCCGGCGTCGATGAGCGCGCGCAGGTGGGCGAGCGAGCGGCCGCGGTCGAGGGCGTGGCGAAGCAGGTTCTGGTCCGCGTCCGCCGGCCCGCCGGCCGGTGCCGTGGCATCCGCCCCGCGCGTGAGCAGCAGGTCGAGCATCGCGAGGTTATCGAAGTCGAGCGCGCGGGCGACAGCGTTCGTTCCGGTGATTCGGGCACCGGCGTCGAGAAGCGCGCGGGCGCAATCGGTCGAGCGCGACTCGGTCGCATGATAGAGCGACTCGCCGTCGTCGGGATCGGCGCCAGCGGCGAGAAGCAGCGCGGTCATTTCCGGGTCATGGGTGACCCCGGCGGCGGCATAGAGGACGGGCAGCGGGTTCTCCGGCCAGTCCGGGTCGATCCAGCGGGCGTTCGGGTCGGCACCGGCGGCGAGGAGGCGACGGGCGGTCTCGATCAGCCCGTCCTTCCGGCCGGCGTGGATAAGGCGGGAGCGCACGGTGACGGCGAGCGGCGTCAGCTGGTGATTGCCGCGCCGGGAAGCGAACTCCGGCTGGCGCGCGAGGATATGCGAGACCGCATCGGCATCGCCTGCCGCACAGGCGATCCAGGGATCGGCCGCAACGAGGTCCGGGTCATCGGTGAGCATGCGGATTGCGAGCCGGTGACCGCGCGCGTCGGGCTCGAGCGCCCACGAGAGCCAGAGACGGCGGCGGGCGGTGAGATCGGCGCGCCGGGCCTCGACGTAGCGCACGAGCTCGGGCCAGCTGCGAAGCCCGGCCTCGCGGGCGAGGGCGCGCTGGGCGTCACAGAGGCGCGGCGGGGCGAGCGTTTCGCCGAGGCGCGCGAGGGCGGCGGCGTCACCGCCACGGGCGGCGCGCACGAGTTCCTTCGCCTGACGACGAAGCTGCCCGAGATCGGGCGAGGGGGTAAGGGCGGGCATTCGGACTCCTCCCGGTGCATCGGCCGATGACCCGCGAACGGCCGCACGAGGGAGCGGTTCAGCGTTCGTCGTCTGGTCGAGGAGGCTCGGCCCTTCCCGCGGGTCTGGAGGCGTCTCGATCCGCCGGATCGAAACCTAGCGCGGCACCGCGCGGCGGCGCAAGCGGCGAGACGTCCGGGAGGGGCCGGAAAGGCGCGAAACAGCGGCGGCGGCCATTCTGCCGAAACTGGCTGAAGCACCTCCGCCCGGCGGGCGGCTTGACCGGCAGTTGGGGCGATGCAACACGGAACCGGAGCGAGCCGCGCGTAAGTTTGCGGCGCCACAGTGGGAAGGAACGACTGATGGACAGCGGCAACCAGCAAACGGCACAGCAGGCGGCGCTCCAGTATCACGAGCATCCGAAACCCGGGAAGCTCGAAATCAGGGCGACGAAGCCAATGGCGAACCAGCGGGACCTCTCGCTGGCCTATTCGCCGGGCGTCGCTGAGGCCTGCCTGGAGATCAAGGCCGACCCGGCCGCCGCTGCGCGCTACACGACGCGCGGCAATCTGGTGGCGGTGATTTCGAACGGCACCGCAGTCCTCGGCCTTGGCAACATCGGGGCGCTCGCGTCGAAGCCGGTGATGGAGGGCAAGGCTGTCCTCTTCAAGAAGTTCGCCAACATCGACTGCTTCGACATCGAGGTCAACGAGAGCGATCCGGTGAAGCTCGCCGAGATCGTCACGAGCCTCGAGCCGACGTTCGGAGCAATCAATCTTGAGGACATAAAGGCGCCGGACTGCTTCATCGTCGAGCGGCTCTGCCGTGAGCGGATGAAGATCCCGGTGTTCCACGACGACCAGCACGGCACGGCGATCGTCGTCGGTGCCGCGGCGACCAACGCGCTGCTGGTGGCGGGCAAGAAGTTCGAGGACATCAAGATCGTCTCGACCGGCGGTGGCGCCGCGGGCATCGCCTGCCTCAACATGCTGCTGAAGCTTGGCGCGCGCCGAGAAAACGTCTGGCTCTGCGACATCCACGGACTGGTCTACAGCGGCCGTGAGCAGGACATGAACCCGGAGAAGGCGGCCTACGCGCAGGCGAGCGACCTGCGCACCCTCGATCAGGTGATCGACGGGGCCGACCTCTTCCTCGGGCTCTCCGGCCCGGGCGTGCTGACGCCCGACATGGTGAAGCGGATGGCCGCGGATCCGATCGTGTTCGCGCTGGCGAACCCGAACCCGGAAATCAGCCCTGAGGACGCGCGGGCGGCCGATCCGTCGGTCATCATCGCGACCGGGCGGTCGGACTATCCGAACCAGGTCAACAACGTCCTCTGCTTCCCGTTCATCTTCCGCGGCGCGCTCGACGTCGGCGCCACGGTGATCAACGACGCCATGCAGATCGCCTGCGTCGAGGGCATCGCGGCGCTGGCGCGGGCCTCGTCGAGCGCCGAGGCGGCGGCGGCCTATCAGGGAGAGCGGCTGAGCTTCGGGCGAAACTACCTGATCCCGAAGGCATTCGACCCCCGGCTTCTGGCCATCGTCGCGGGCGCGGTCGCGCAGGCGGCAATGGAGTCCGGCGTGGCGACGCGCCCGGTGGAGGACATCGAGGCTTACAAGGCGGCGCTCAACCAGTCGGTGTTCCGCTCTGCCTTCATCATGCGGCGTGTGTTCGAGGTGGCCCACACCGGCGAGCGCCGCGTGGTCTTTGCCGAGGGCGAGGACGAGCGCGTGCTGCACGCGGCCCACGCAATGGTCCAGGAGGGGGTGGGCCGACCGATCCTGATCGGCCGCCCCGAGGTGATCGAGAGCCGGTGCGAGCGGGACGCCATTCCGCTGGTGGCGGGCCGGGACTTCGAGCTGGTCAATCCCGAGAATGACCCGCGGTATCGCGACTACTGGGGCACGTACCACACCATCATGCAGCGGCGCGGCGTGACGCCGGATCTGGCCCGCGCGATCATGCGCACCAACACCACGGCGATCGGCGCGGTGATGGTCCAGCGTGGCGATGCGGACAGCCTGATCTGCGGCACGTTCGGCCAGTACCTGTGGCACCTCAACTACGTGCGGCAGGTGCTTGGCACGCCGAAGCTGCGGCCGGTCGGCGCGCTGTCGCTGATGATCCACGAGAAGGGCGTCACCTTCATCGCCGACACCCAGGTGCATCCCGAGCCCTGCGCTCAGGAGATCGCCGACGTGGTGATCGCGGCGGCCCGGCACGTGCGGCGCTTCGGTCTCGCGCCGAAGATCGCGCTCTGCTCGCATTCCCAGTTCGGCAACCTCGATACTGACAGCGGCCGGCGGATGCGCGCGGCGCTCGAGATCCTCGACGGCCAGAGCCTCGACTTCGAGTACGAGGGCGAGATGCACTCCGACGCCGCGCTGGACCCGGATGTGCGGGCCCGCCTTTTCCCGAACTCGCGCTTCACCGGCGTCGCAAACGTGCTGGTGTTCGCCAACACCGACGCGGCGAGCGGGGCGCGCAACATCATCAAGTCGATCGCGGGCGGTCTCGAAGTGGGGCCGATCCTGATGGGAATGGGCAACCGCGCACAGATCGTCACACCGTCGATCACCGCGCGCGGTCTGCTCAACATCGCGGCGCTCGCCGGCGCACCAGTGCAGAGCTACGGCTGAGGCTTGCGTTCGATCAAGGCGGCAGGGCACGATCGCGAACACTGTCGCGATCGGGAGCCGGCCTGCGGCTGACCTCCCGAGGAACCGCAAGGGGGAGGCCGCCGTGTCGAGCTACGCAGACGTCTATGCCGGGTGGAAGCAGGATCCTGAGAGTTTCTGGATGGAGGCGGCGAAAGCCATTGATTGGCTGACTCCGCCGAGCGCTGCGCTCGACGCCTCCCGCGCGCCATTCTACGGCTGGTTCGCGGACGCAGTGTGCAATGTCTGCTGGAATGCCGTCGACCGGCACGTTGCCGCCGGTCGCGGTGATCAGGCGGCGATCATCTACGATTCGCCGATCACCGACACGAAAGGCCGCGTCACCTACTCCGAATTGCAGGAGCGGGTGGCCGGGCTTGCCGGGGCGCTCAAGGCGCGCGGCGTGGAAAAGGGCGACCGGGTCGTCATCTACATGCCGATGATCCCCGAGGCGCTCATCTCGATGCTCGCCTGCGCCAGACTCGGCGCGATCCATTCGGTGGTCTTCGGCGGTTTCGCCGCGCCGGAACTCGCCGTCCGCATCGAAGACGCCAAGCCGAAGGCGATCATCGCCGCGTCCTGCGGCATCGAGCCGGGGCGGGTCGTCGCCTACAAGCCACTCATCGACGCCGCGATCGAGCGGTCCGAGCACAAGCCGGGCACGGTCATCGTCTTCCAGCGAGAGCAGGCACCGGCCACCCTTGTCGAGGGCCGCGACCTCGACTGGTTCGCGGCGCAGGAGGGCGTCGAGCCGGCTGACTGCGTTCCGGTGGGCGGGATGGATCCGCTCTACATCCTCTACACCTCCGGCACCACCGGCCAGCCAAAGGGTGTGGTGCGCGCCTCCGCCGGCTACATGGTAGCGCTCACCTGGACGATGAAGGCAATCTACGACATGCAGCCCGGCGAGGTGTTCTGGAGCGCCTCGGATGTCGGCTGGGTGGTCGGGCATTCCTACATCTGCTACGCGCCGCTGCTTTTCGGCGCGACGACGGTCGTCTTCGAGGGCAAGCCGGTGGGCACCCCGGACGCGGGCACCTTCTGGCGGGTGATCGAGGAATACGGCGTCCGGAGCTTCTTTACCGCGCCGACCGCGCTTCGGGCCATCAAGCGCGACGACCCACAGGGCGAGCTGATCAAGAAGTACGACATCAGCAAGATGCGCTATCTCTACCTCGCCGGCGAACGCGCCGATCCCGACACCATCGAATGGGCGCAGCGCCATGTGGGGGTGCCGGTGATCGATCACTGGTGGCAGACCGAGACCGGCTGGGCGATCTGCGCCAACCCGGCCGGGATCGAGCTCCTGCCGGTCAAGCCGGGCTCGCCCGCGGTGGCGATGCCGGGCTATGACGTGCAGGTTCTGGGCGAGGGCGGGGAAGTGCTGAAGCCCGGAATCCTCGGGGCGGTGGCGATCCGCCTGCCGCTGCCGCCGGGGACGCTGCCGACGCTCTGGAACGCGGATGCCCGCTTCGAGAAGGCGTATCTCGAGACATTCCCCGGCTGGTACGAGACCGGCGACGCCGGGCTGATCGACGAGGACGGCTACCTCTACATCATGGCCCGCACCGACGACGTGATCAACGTGGCGGGGCACCGCCTCTCCACTGGCGCGATCGAGGAGGCGCTGGCCGGGCACCCGGATGTGGCGGAATGCGCGGTGATCGGCGTCGCTGACAAGCTGAAGGGCCAGGCGCCGCTGGGTTTCCTCTGCCTCAACAAGGGCTGTGACCGGGATCAGGCCGAGGTGATCAAGGAGTGCGTGAAGCGGGTGCGCGACATCATCGGTCCGGTGGCGGCGTTCAAGACCGCGGTGATCGTTGAGCGACTGCCAAAGACCCGCTCGGGCAAGATCCTGCGCGGCGTGATGAGCCGGATCGCCGACGGCGAAGCCTGGACAGCGCCCGCGACCATCGACGATCCCGCGACTTTGAGCGAGATCGGCGACAGCCTGCGCCAGATTGGCCTGCCTGTTCGGAGCTGACTTCGGGATTTGCAATACGCGAATACTGAAGTCTACATTCCCGCATTGCGAGCAGGGGAACTCGCGATTTGGAAATCTGCTCCACAACCGATTGGGTTTTAACCTCGCGTCAACTTGGCATGGTAGTTGCTGGGTTGACTTCGGGGCCGCCGGTGAACGTGTGGCCCCATGCTACATGCAGGATGCGAGGAGCCTTCAGTGTCAGCTGGAATTCACAGCGGGTTGCGGAGGCTCTCAGGGGTTCTCGGCGCGACGGTTATTGCCGGCGTGTTCGCCGGACAAGCGATGGCCGCTGCGGCTCTGACGCTGGTGAACGGTTCGAGGCAACTCGAGCTTTCCATCGACGATCTGCTTTCCATGGAACAGACCACGTTTGCGACCGAAAACGAATTCGTTGATGGCAAGGTCACCTATCGAGGGCCGCTCGTGCGGGATGTGCTTGCGCGGGTGGGCCTCGATCAGACCGACAATGTCCGGTTCGTCGCCGCGAATGACTACTACGTCGACATCCCGACCCAGAACTTCCGCGACTATGACGCCATCCTTGCGATCGAGGCCGATGGCGAACGTCTGTCGCGGCGCGACAAGGGGCCGATCTGGCTCATGTATCCGATCTCCGATTTCACCGAACTGCGCGATCCGATCTACAGCCGCCGCCTCATCTGGCAGGTCGTGGAGATAACCGCCGAGTGATGACCAAACGCCCGTTCACCCGTCCGCTCGTCCTGCTCGTCCTGCTGTTCATGGTGGGATTCGGCGCGGTCGGATTCTTCTCCATCCGGCGGGATGTGGAGAATCTGCGGGTGATCAGCCAGGACAATACCCAGTGGGCGGCCGCGCAGATGGAGATCGAGCTGCTGCGCTTCCGGCTCGCGCTGCGGCACGTCGCGGATGATCCGTCACCCGACGCCGCAACGACGATGCGCGACCGTTTCGACATTCTGTGGAGCCGTGTCTTCATGATGGGCCACGGGCTCGTCGGCGCGCGGCTCGAGCAATACGATGGCGAGCACGGATCGGTCTCGAAGCTCGCGAGCTACCTTGAAGAGATCGATGGGAAGCTCGCGAACCTCGACCCCGCCGATCGCGCGACGGCCGGCCTCATCGAGGCGACGCTCGACGGTTTCCAGACCGACCTGCGCGAATACACTCTGCGGGTGGTGCGGGCTGACGGCGAAGCGAGTGCGCAGGTGCGCAGCCGCATCCAGTCCAGCGCGCGGACGACCGCGATCATCTCGATGGCGGCGGTGGTGCTCAGCGTGATCGCGCTCGCGCTCATTCTTCGCGAGAATCGGCGGCAACGGCATCTGGCGCTGCTCAGCCAGCGCAGTGCCGAGCAGGCGGAAATGGCAAGCCGGGCGAAGTCGCGCTTCCTGTCGATGATGAGCCACGAGCTGCGCAATCCGCTGAATGGCATTCTCGGGCCGCTTGCGCTGCTCGGGCAGAGCGAGCTGGCCGAGCGGCACCGACGGCTTGTGGTGCAGGCCCAGCAGTCGGGCCAGTCGATGTTGCAGATGCTGTCGGGGCTGCTCGACTATGGCGAGTTGCAGGACGGGCGCTTCCAGCTCAAGCCACAGCCTTTCCGGGTCGGGGCGCTTGCCGAGGCGATCCAGTCCGAGCTGAAGGGCGAGGGCCTTGCGCGCGTGGTCGTGACGGTGGAGCCCGGTACGCCGGAGCGGATCATCGGCGACATGGACCGGCTGCGGCAGATCTTCGTGCATCTGGTCTCCTTCCTGATCGAGGGTCGGCCGCTCGATCAGGTGGAGCTGAACTTCGGCTACCGTGACGGCTTGTTCAGCGGCGACATCGCGCTCGACGGCGGCGCTGAAAGGGCCAAGGATTCGACCGACTGGAAGCTCGACCTGCTGACGGGACTGAACGAGTTCAGTCCTGACCAGGTGACTGCGGAGGCGCTGCGTCCGCTGATCGCGCGTGGGCTGATTTCGGCGTCCGGCGGCATACTGTCGCTGCCGGCGCAGACCGACGACCGTCGCGTGCTCCGTGTTTCAGTTCGCTGTGAGGCGCCGCGGCTCGAGGAAATCAGGGTGCTGCTTCAGACCCGATCGGCGGCACTGGCCACGATCTATCAGGCGGCGCTCAAGTCCGACCGGGTGGCTTTCGTCTCCGGGGAGGGAGCGGTCGATGTCGTATTGGTCGATAGTACCAGTGTTGGCGAGGCTCCGCTGATGTCGCGCCTGAGAAGCCATTATCCGGGGGCGCTGTTCGTGTCGCTCGGACTGCCACAGGTTCCAGAGTTCTTTGACGATGTGGTCGAATCGCCAAACGACATGGGGCGGCTGCGGCAGACCATCATTGGCCGCCTCGCGTCCTGACGATCGAGGGTTCTTTGCCTTTTGCAAATCCATTGCCGCTCGGGTATCGTGTCTTGAGCAATTCTCTGTTGGTGATTCAACCATTGGTGGTACATCGTTCTCGAATGCACGGTCCTGGCGCTGTGCCGTGGGCGTCAGAGGCATGAGCATCATTGATCCGTTTCGCGACTCGCCCTCGGATGGCGGTCGCAGCGACCGCGAATCGGCCATGCTCCGCCACGATGTCCGGGGGGCGCTTCAGGGTGTCATCGGTGGGGTGAGCCAGATCGATCTCACGTTGGTACCCGCATCGGTGCGGGAGCAGGTCGAGCGCACGGCTGCTGCCGCGATGACGCTCGCGCGCTTGCTCGGATGCGATCCGAGTGCCGGCGCAGAGGAGCCGCTGGAGGCGGCGGAGCCGATCGATCTCGCCCATCTGGTTGCCTTCCTGCGCCGCCGTCACGCAGGGGAGGCGCGGGAGCGCGGACTCGGCTTCGAGGTGCGGGTTGCGGAGAACGTGCCGCGCGCGATCGCTCTCGGCCTCACACCGACGACGCGCATCCTCGATAACCTCATCGGCAACGCGCTCAAGTTTGCCGACTGCGGTACCGTGCGGCTGCTGGTGGAGCGCGCCGGCGATGGCGCGGTGGTTTTTCGGGTGACTGACGAGGGCCCCGGCCTGCGGCCCGCCGAGGGTGACCGCCCCCGGCGGACAGGGGAGGGGCTCGGGCTGCACATCGTGCATTCGCTGACTGAAGAGCTCGGCGGCACGGTTCAGGTCGCGACACGCTCGTGCGGTGGGGTCGAGGCGGAGGTACGCTTTCCCGCGCAGGCGGCCGTCAGCGAAATTATTCCGAAAACGATTGCCCCGGTGGCGGATCTGTCCGGCCTCCGGGTATTGCTTGCCGAGGACAACCCCACGAACCAGATGGTTGCCTCGCAGATGCTGCGCGCACTCAACGCCGACGTGATCATCGCGAGCGACGGGGTCGAAGCGCTCGATCGTTTCGACGCGGAGAAGGTGGACCTGGTGGTGGTCGATATCGAGATGCCGAGGTTGTCCGGTCTCGACGTGATCCGGGCGATCCGGACGCGTCCGGACGAGCGCGCTCAGGTGCCGATCGTGGCGCTGACCGCCTATGCCATGCGGGAGCATCGCGAGCGGATCTCGGCCGCGGGGGCGAACGGGCTCATCTCGAAGCCGATCGTCAGTGTCGAGGCGCTCGGCCGCGCGCTCGCGGGCCATGCGGCGCGCGCGTTCCCGCGTGAGGCGGAGGTGCCGGACGTCGACGCGGCGGCGGCCTCGGGGCCGGTCATCGACCAGGCGACGTTCGACGCGCTCGCCGAAGCGATCGGCCCCGACACGGTGGGGGAGCTGATCGAGAAAGTCGTGGCGGACCTGCAGAGCGCCCAGACAACCCTGACCGCCGCGTTGCCCGACCTCGACAGGGTGGCGATCCGGTCGGCCTCGCACATCCTGATATCCGTCGCCGGAGCCATCGGCGCGCTCAGGCTGCAGGCAAGTGCCCGGGCGCTGAACGCGCTCGCTCATTGCGAGGCTTCCGAGCGCATGGCGGGAGAGCTTCGCCGCTGCATCGATGAAATCGACGCTGCCGTTGGCTTCGCTGGCAACTGGCGTGAAAAGAGGCCCTGATCATGCCTGCACGGATACTGCTGGTCGAGGATACTGCGTCGCTTTCGCTGCTCTACCAGACGGTGCTGACGCGCGCCGGGCATGGGGTCGTCAGCGTCTTCTCGCTGGCCGAGGCGCGGCAGCGCTGCGAGCAGGCCGCGCCCCGGGTCGTGCTTCTCGATCTGCAATTGCCGGATGGCGACGGGCTCGAATTGCTCGACCGGTTGCGCATCGATGCGCCGGACACGCGGGTGATCGTCATCACCGCCAATGGCTCGATCAACCGGGCCGTGCAGGCGATGCGCGCCGGGGCGTTCGACTTCCTGGTGAAGCCTTTCGACGAGGGCCGGCTGCTCAGCGCGGTCGAGAATGCGCTCGCGTCCGCGCCGGCGGCGGCTGACGACGACGCCGAGGCTGTGCCCGAGGAAGTCACCGGGTTCGAGGGCTTCATCGGCACGTCCATGGCCATGGCGGAGATCTACCGCATGGTCCGGGCCATCGGCCGCTCGACCGCGACGGTCTTCATCACCGGCGAGAGTGGCACCGGCAAGGAAGTCTGCGCCCGGGCGATCCATGCCATGTCGACGCGGAGGGCCAGGCCCTTCGTGCCGCTGAATTGCGCGGCCATTCCCCGCGACCTGCTGGAATCGGAGGTGTTCGGCCACCTGAAGGGCGCGTTCACCGGCGCGCTTTCCGACAAGCCGGGTGCTGCCGCCGTGGCCGACGGCGGGACGCTGTTTCTCGACGAGATCTGCGAGATGGACCTGTCGCTGCAGACGAAGCTGCTGCGCTTCCTGCAGACCTCGACGATCCAGCCGGTCGGTGCCGCGCGACCGGTGCAGGTCGACGTGCGCATCGTCTGCGCCACGAACCGCGATCCGGCGGAGGAAGTCCGCGCCGGGCGGTTCCGCGAGGATCTCTACTACCGCCTGCACGTGGTGCCGATCCACATGCCGCCACTTCGCCAGCGGCCCGGCGACATCATGCAGATCGCCCAGACGAGCCTCGTTGATTTCTCGGCGGAAGAGGGCAAGGACTTCGTCGGCTTCGACAGGGAGGCTGCGGAGGTGCTGACCGCGCGCCCATGGCCCGGCAATGTGCGGCAGCTTCTCAATGTGGTGCGCAATGTCGTGGTGCTGAACGACGGTCCGCTCGTCAGCGCCGGCATGCTGCCGGGCGAGTTTCCCGCGACGCCGGCTGTGTCGGCGTTGCCGCTGCACGGCTTGCCCCCTGCGCAGGAAACCGCGGTCAGCCGGTCATCGGCAGGGATCGCCTCGCTGGTCGGCACGCCGATGGCCGATGTGGAGCGAGAGCTTATCGAGGCGACAATCGCCCATTGCGACGGCTCGATTCCTCGCGCGGCGCGGATGCTCGAACTCTCGCCGTCGACGATCTACCGCAAGCTCGAGATGTGGACCGGGGTTCAGCGGCGGGCCGGCGCCCAGTAGCCACGTCAGGGCTTCACGCCGCGGCGCGGGCTCCGGCCGCGATCGGAAGCGCGGCTCTTGCCATTCCGCTTCACGCCACCATAGTCGGGTCAGCCGAAATGGATGGCCGACAATGACCCTGCTTGCTGCCGCGATCGGCGCCCGCGCCAATGCCTACGCGCCGTACTCCGGCTTCTCCGTCGGCGCCGCGATCCGCTGCCCGGATGGCAGCGTGCACGCTGGCTGCAACGTCGAGAATGTCGCCTATCCCGAGGGGACCTGTGCCGAGGCGGGAGCGATCGCGGCGATGGTCGCCGCCGGGCGCACCGCGATCGCCGAGGTGTGGGTGGTTTCCGACGGACCGGAACTCGTCACGCCCTGCGGCGGTTGCCGGCAGAAGCTCGCGGAGTTCGCCGACGCCGGGGTGCCGGTCGTGCTGGCGGATCTCGGTGGAGAGCGGGCGCGGACCACGGTTGGCGCGCTCTTGCCCGGCGCCTTCGGGCCGGCGCATCTGGCGGGGACCAGCGAATGACCCCGATGGACGTCGCCGCCCGCGCGCTCGCGAGCCTCGATCTGACAAACCTCGACGCTGATTGTGATGCCGCAGCGGTCGACGCGCTCGCGCAACGGGCGCAGACACCGCACGGCCCGGTGGCCGCCATCTGCATCTGGCCGGCCTTCGTGGCGCAGGCGCGGCGCGCGCTCGGTGGCAGCGGCATCCGGGTGGCGACGGTGGTGAACTTCCCCGCCGGCACGGCGCCGCTCTCCGCGACGCTCGGTGAAGTGGAGCGCGCGCTTGGCGATGGCGCCGACGAGATCGACCTTGTCGTTCCATGGCGCCGGCTCGTCGCCGGGCATGCTCCGGCGGTGACCGACGAGGTCGCCGCGGTCAAGGAGATCTGTGGTCGGGCGCGGCTGAAGACCATCCTCGAGACCGGCGAACTCGCCGATCCCGCCCTGATCCGCACCGCCGCCGATGCCGCGCTGGCCGGGGGCGCGGATTTCCTCAAGACCTCGACCGGCAAGGTTCCGGTCAATGCCACGCCCGAGGCGGCGGCGATCCTGCTCGACGCAATCCTGGCCTCGGGGCGTGACGTCGGCCTGAAGCCTGCGGGCGGCGTGAAGACCACCGCGGACGCGGCGGTCTATCTCGACCTCTGCGACAGCCGGATGGGGCGGGGATGGGCGACGCCAGAGCATTTCCGCATCGGTGCGTCCGGCGTCCTGACCGCGCTCCTCGCGACGCTCGACGGCGCGGCGGCCGGCGCGACGGGCGAGGGCTACTGACGTGCTGCCGCAGGAAATCATCATCGCCAAGCGCGACGGCCGCCGGCTGACGGACGACGAGATCCGCTTCTTCGTCCGCGGCCTGACCGATGAGACGATCAGCGAGGGGCAGGTGGCGGCCCTCGCCATGGCGATCCTCTTGCGCGGCCTCGACATCGACGAGCGCGTGGCCTTGACGCTCGCCATGCGCGACAGCGGGCGTGTGCTCCACTGGGACCTGCCCGGGCCCGTCGTCGACAAGCACTCCACGGGCGGCGTCGGCGACAACGTCTCGCTCATGCTCGCCCCGGCACTCGCCGCCTGCGGCGCCTACGTGCCGATGATCTCCGGCCGTGGGCTCGGGCACACCGGCGGGACGCTCGACAAGTTCGACGCTATCCCGGGCTATGTGACGCAGCCCGACGAGGCGACGTTCCGCCGGGTGGTCGCGGATGTGGGATGCGCCATCATCGGCCAGACGCCAGACATCGCCCCCGCCGACCGCCGGCTCTATGCCATCCGCGACGTGACCGGCACGGTGGAGTCGATCGACCTCATCACCGCCTCGATCCTGTCGAAGAAGCTCGCGGCCGGGCTCGACGCGCTGGTGCTCGACGTGAAGGTGGGGACGGGCGCCTTCATGGCGAGCCGCGACGACGCGCTGGCGCTCGCCACGAGCCTGACCGACGTGGCGAACGGTGCCGGGTGCCGCACGCGGGCGCTCATCACCGACATGAACGAGCCGCTGGCGAGTGCTGCCGGCAATGCGCTCGAAATGGCGAACGCCGCGCGCTTCCTGCGTGGCGATGCCATCGACAGCCGGCTCTGGGATGTGACGATAGCGCTCGGAGCGGAACTGCTCGCGCTCTCCGGCATCGCCCGCGACGCGGAGGACGGCGCCGACCGCATGGCGATGGCCTTCGAGTCCGGCGCCGCCGCCGAGCGGTTCGACCGCATGGTGGCAGCCTTGGGTGGCCCGACCGATTTTCTCGACCGCTTCGAGAGCCATCTTGCCCGGGCGCCGCATGTCGCCGACGTCATGGCCGGCCGCGACGGCTTCGTCGCGGGCATCGACACCCGCGGCCTCGGCCTCGCCGTCGTCGAACTCGGTGGCGGACGACGCCGCGCGACGGACACCATCGACCACGCCGTCGGGCTCGAGACGCTGGCGGGCCTCGGGCTCGCCGTCGATCCCGACACGCCGCTCGCCCGGGTGCACGCCGCCTCCGAGGACGCGCTGGCCGCGGCGGTGGCGCGGGTCCGCGCCGCTTACCGCCTCGACGACACGCCCCCCGAGGATGGGCCGCTCGTCCTCGACCGGCTCGGATGATGGCGCGGGCGTTTCTCCTCGTTCTCGACTCCGTCGGCTGCGGCGGCGCGCCGGACGCGGCCGACTTCGGCGACGCGGGTGCGAACACGCTCGGCCACATCGCGATCGCCTGCCGGGAGGGCCGGGCCGAGGAGGGCCGCTCCGGCCCGCTCCACCTGCCGAACCTCGCGGCGCTCGGGCTCGGGCGAGCGATCCACGCCGCCTCCGGGCTCGATCTGCCGGAACTCGACGCGCCGCTCACCGGTGTCTGGGCGGCGGCGACCGAGGTCTCGCGCGGCAAGGACACGCCGTCTGGCCACTGGGAGCTCGCGGGCGTGCCGGTGCCCTGGGACTGGCACTACTTCCCGAGGACCGACCCGGCGATCCCGCCCGAGGTGACCGAGTCGCTCATCGCGCGCGCCGGTCTGCCGGGAACGCTCTGCAACGCGCACTCCTCCGGAATGCCGGTCTTGCGAGCGTTCGGCGAGGCGCACATCGCGAGCGGCAAGCCGATCCTCTACACCTCCGCCGACAGCGTGTTGCAGATCGCGGCGCACGAGACGCATTTCGGGCTGGATCGGCTCTACGAGGTCTGCCGGATCGCGGCCGAGATCGTTCATCCCATGCGCGTCGGCCGGGTGATCGCGCGGCCGTTCGTCGGCGAGACTGCAGAAAGCTTCCGCCGCACCGCGAACCGGCGCGATCTCGCGATCCCGCCGCCCGAGCCGACGATCCTCGATCGGGTGCAGGCGGCGCGCGGGCAAACGCACGCGATCGGCAAGATCGGCGACATCTTCGCGCACAGGGGGCTTTCGACGCTCGCGAAGGGCAAGGACGACATGGCGCTGCTCGACGCGACGCTTGCGGCGATCGACACGGCCGGCGACGGCGACCTGGTCTTCGCGAACTACGTGGATTTCGATACGCTCTGGGGCCATCCCCGCGACGTCTCGGGGTACGCCCGCGCGCTCGAGGCGTTTGACGCGCGGTTGCCGGAAGTGACCCGGCGGCTGCGGCCGGGCGACCTGCTCATCATCACCGCCGACCATGGCAACGATCCGACGTGGGTCGGCACCGACCACACGCGCGAGCGGGTGCCGGTGCTTGTGGCGGCACCGGGGCTTGCACCCGGCGGCGCGGGGCTCGTGGGCTTCGCCGACGTGGCGGAGACCGTGGCCGCGCACCTCGGGATCCCGGCGGGGCGGCACGGGCGGGACTTTCTGGGCCACAAGGCATGACGCGCCCCGCGATCGAAGCGTGCCTCGGCCCGCGAAAGGCCCGCGACTCGCGATCTCGCGGACCAGATCGCCGATAAGCCCCTGTTTGCCTGCCTGAAACCCAAATGCGAGCGAAGCCATGCAGCACCTGACCATCGTCACGCACCCCCTCGTGCAGCACAAGCTCACCATCATGCGGGACCGGGAGACCTCGACAGCGGGCTTCCGCGGCCTCCTGCGCGAGATCTCGCTCTTGCTTGCCTATGAGGTGACCCGCGACCTGCCGCTCACCATGACCTCGATCGAGACGCCGCTGACCGAGATGGAAGCCCCGGTCCTGCAGGGCAAGAAGCTGGCGCTCATCTCGATCCTGCGCGCCGGAAACGGCCTGCTCGACGGGGTGCTGGAACTCATCCCATCGGCCCGCGTCGGCTTCATCGGACTTTACCGCGACGAGGCGACGCTGCAGCCGGTGAAGTACTACGACAAGGTGCCGGGCGATCTCGACGAGCGGGTGACGATCGTCCTCGATCCGATGCTCGCCACCGGCAATTCGTCGGTCGCGGCGGTCTCGCTTCTGAAGGACAAGGGGGCGGCCGACATCCGCTTTCTCTGCCTGCTCGCCGCGCCCGAGGGCGTCGCGCGGATGCGCGAGGCGCACCCGGACGTGCCGATCGTGACAGCGGCCCTCGACAAGCGGCTGAACGAAAAGGGCTACATCGTCCCGGGCCTCGGCGATGCCGGTGACCGGATGTTCGGGACGAAGTAGCGTCTCAGTGCTTCGACGGAGGCCCCGGAGGGCCCTTGCGGCCGCGTCGCTCCAGCAGTTCCGCCGCATAGGCCTCGCGATCCTGCGGTGACATCCGGTCGATCTGCGTCATCAGCAGGTCAGTGCTCCGCGCGCCCAGCTGGTTCGCGACGTCAAGTTGCGAGGCAAAGAGCGCCCGCACAGCGTCCGGCTCGAACGGGTCGGCCCGCAGCGCCGTCGCCATGTTGCGTGAGAGGTTGCTCATCGTCTCGCGCGGCCCGCTCCAGTCCTTGCGCGTGGCGCGCAGCGCCTCGCCGAGATCGCTGCGATAGGGCTGGGGCAGGGCGCGGGCAAACGGCCAGAGCGCCGGGCCGGGGCCGGGATCGGGCGGCGGCGGCCCCTTGAGGATCGCGCCGCCGATGATGCCGACCGCCGCGAGGTTCAGCCCCAGCGAGGCGATGAGCAACCAGCGGGTCCAGCGGCGGCGCCAGCGTGGCAACGGCATCCGCTCAGCCCTCCGCCGATGCAAGGTCGAAGAACGCGCCCACCGGGTCGTCCGGCATGCTGTCCGCCGCCACCGCACGCGCGCCCGTCCAGACCGTGCCGTCCTCGACCGTCACCCGTCCGTCGATGCCGATCCAGAAGCCGAGCGCCGCGCAGGCCGCGAGCGCCACCGCCGCCTTCCATCCGCTCAGACGGCGGCGCGGCGCATCGGCATCCGCTGCCGGCAGGGGCGCGGGTGTCGTCGCCTCGGCCACCACCGCGGTCGGCTCGTGGACAGCGTTTCGCGCATCATCAACCACGGCGGCATCGGCAAGGATCGCCGAGAGCAAGGCAAGCGGCGGCTCCGCCGGCTCCGCGCGCAGGGCGGCAAACCACGGATCGAGGATCAGCTCCTCTCGCGTCCCCTCGAACGGCTCTCTCCTCTCAGCCATCGCTGAACCCCAGTGCTTCCCGACGCGGCGCAAGGCGCGCCGCGAGCTCCCGTCTCGCCCGCCCGAGCAGGCTTTCCACCGCCTCGACACTGGTGTCGAGGATTTCCGCGATCTCCGGGTTCGAGCGTTCCTCGAAGTGCCGGAGCACGACTGCGAGCCGCTGCCGGTCCGGCAATGTCTCGAGGGCGGCGCGCAGCGCCACCGCCCGGTCGTCGGCCTCGATCTGCGCGAGCGCCCCCGGCGCCTCGTCCGCCTGTTCGGGCATGCCATCGGAGGCGATTTCGCGCCGGCGCCGCAGGCGGTCGATGCAAAGGTTCGACGCCACCCGGTAGAGCCAGGTGCCGAGCTGCGCCTGCCCGGGTTGCCAGTCGGAAGCGATGCGCCAGAGCCGGAGCATCGCCTCCTGCGTCACGTCCTCGGCCTCGGCCTGCTCGCGGAGCATCCGCCGGGCGAGGGCAAAGACCCGCGGTGCGTGCCGGGCCGTGAGCAGCCGTGCCGCCGCCCGGTCGCCCGCGGCGTAGCGTGCGAGCAGCGTCGCATCATCCGCATCTTCGGTCCGGATCGGTGTCATCGGCGGCAGTATGCACCCTCCCGGCAGTGCCGTCAGGTGGCAGCGGCGCGGCGCTCGAGCGCTTCCGATCATGGCCGCGCCCGCCCCCTCAGCCGTTGCTGGTTGACGCCGCCGCATCCGGCTGCGCCGGCTCGACGTCGGCCGCGCCCCGGCGCATGTCGCCGTGGCCGTGGCCGAACCCGTCCCGGCCGAACCGGTGGGGCGACTTGATCGCGTCGGCCTCTTCCTGGGAGATCGCCGCATCGCGGTCGGTGTCAGCCTTCGCGAGCAGCATGTTCACCTGCCGCTCGGCCAGCACCTGCACCGTGACGCTGCCGCTCTCGGTGCCACCGGTCTCGGCGAGGATCCGGTCTGCCATCCGCTCGGTCGGGCTGGCGGAGAAGATCGCGACCAGCGCGTCCTGCGGTCCCGGCAGTGCCGCGGCAAGCTCGGCGCGGTCGAGCGATGCGTCGTTGTTCGTGTCGGCGGTGGCAATCCGCGCGGTCGCGCGCGCCATCAGCTCGGCCCGGCTGAGCGAGCCGTCTCCGTCCGTGTCGATCACGGTGAAATCGATCTGTCCGCCGGAGCGTCCGTGCGGGCCGTCGTGCCATCCGCCCTTCGGCTCGGCGGAAGCGAAGCCGGCGATCGCCAGTCCGCCGACGAGCGCGGTCGCGGCGACGAGGTGGGAGATACGAGCCATTCGGAGAATTCCTGTCTTGCCTGCGTTCTGTTCTTATCAACGTGGCCGCGTGGGGATTCCGTCGCTGCCTCGGACTGGTTTTTCGTCCGATCCTTGGGTATAGGAAGAGGCATGATCGAAAGCAGTCACTCGACCCCCGCCAGTGAGCCCGAGCGCGACGCCCGCACGGCGATGCGGCGTGGCTGGTCCCGGCGTTGCCCCGCCTGTGGCAAGGGCGCAATGATGGATGGCTTCCTGACGGTGCGCCGCGATTGCCCCGATTGCGGGACCGAACTCTACCATCATCGCGCCGACGACGGCCCGGCATGGGCGACGATCCTCATCACCGGCCATATCATGGCGCCGCTGATGCTCTTCGTCTACGTGGAGTACCGGCCCGAGGCGTGGGTGATGGCGCTCGGCTTCTCGGTGGTCTTCGTCGCCATGTCGCTCTATCTCCTGCCACGGCTGAAGGGCGGGTTCGTCGGATTGCAGTGGGCGAAACGCATGTACGGCTTCGGCAAGCAGGACGGGAAACTTGTCCCCGGCACCTGACGCTCCGCCGAACCGCGATCCGCAAATCCGCGACGCCGCAACCATCATCCTCGTTCGCCGCACCGGGCCCGTGCCGCAGGTGCTGATGGGTCAGCGCGGCAACAAGGCCGTCTTCATGCCCGACAAGTTCGTCTTCCCGGGCGGCGCGGTCGATCCCGACGACTTCGCGCTGCGAGGCGACGTTCCGGCCCTGCGCGAAACCCGGGAGCGCCTCGCCGTCGACGCCCGGCCGGAGCTTGTCGACGCGCTGCCGCGCGCGGCGGTGCGCGAGCTCTGGGAGGAGACCGGGCTGATGCTCGGGCGCGCCGATCCCACCGCGGTGGCGCAGGACGTGCCGCCGTCCTGGCGGGGCTTCTTCGAGGAAGGGTTGGTGCCGAACGGCGCCGCGTTGCGTTTCGTCTTCCGCGCCATCACCCCGCCGGGGCGGCCGCGCCGATTTGACGCACGGTTCTTCCTCGCGGATGCCGGCGACATCTCCGGACGCGACGATGATTTCGGCAACGCCGGCGACGAGCTGCGTCACCTGCAGTGGCTCGACCTCGCCGCGGCGCGGGATCTGTCGCTGCCCTTCATCACCGAGGTGGTGCTTGGCGAGATCGAGGCGTTGCTCGAGTCGGGTCTCGTGGACCGGCCGGTGCCGTTCTTCCACCAGACCGCCACGGGGCCCTGCTTCAAGGCGATCTGAAGCGGTCGCCCAGGTACTGATCGAGCCTTGGCCAGCCTCCCGGGCGCCAGCCGGTAAGCCTCAGCCGGCAGGTCGCCATGACCCCCGGTGCCGTCCCTTCGGCGGGCGGCGGCGGTGGATGCGGGCAGCCGGTCAGCGCCTGCACCCGGCCAAGCAGGTCGTGCCGGTCGAGGACGAGGTCCGAGGCATTGAATGCGCCGGTCTCGGGCGCGGCGAGCAACCTGACGACGGCACTCGCCACGTCGTCGCCGTGGATCTCCGTCGCCACCCGGGGCGCGACGGTCTCCCCGCGGAGATAGCTCGCGACCAGATCGTCCCATTTCCCCGGCTCCCCGCCGTAGACCCCGGTCGCGCGCAGCGACGCGCCGCGAGCCCCGAGCGCCTGCTCCGCCGCGAGCTTCACCTCGCCGTAGAGCGAGTCGGGCCGGGGCACGTCTGCCTCCTTCAGGAACTCGCCCCGCCGGTGGTCGCCGTAAACGGCGCGGGACGAGAGAAAGACGATGCGCGCCTGGCCAACGGCGTCAAAAAGCCGCAGGGTTCCGTCAAGGTTCAGTCGGCGAAACCGCTCCGGGTCGTCCCCCTCGCCGCCACGGTAGCGGCCGGGGAGGTGGTCGAACGCGAGATGCACCAGCGCGTCCGCCGCTGGCAGGGACGGGGCCGGGTCGTCGAGGGTCCAGAGAATGTCTCCCGCGCGCCCGAGCCGGGTGACGCGATGCCCGGCGGCGGTGAGCGCCGGAGCGACGAACCGTCCCACGACGCCACCGGCGCCCGTCAGGAGGACGTGCATGGCTCTGGCAACTCGGGGAGGGCCACGTCGTCGTGGAACGCCTGCCAGAGCGCGATCAGCGGCGCGAGCTGCCCGCGCTTCGGGTTCGCCGGATCCCACGGCTTCTCGTACTGGAAGTGAATGACGCGGGCGAGCGTCCAGTCCCAGAGCTCCGGCAGGTTGAACCAGACGTATTGCAGCAGGTTGTCATAGACCGGCAGCCCCTGCCAGTCGGGGAAGAACGCCTCGAGAAACGTCTGGTCGGTGCGCTTCCAGAAAGCGCCGGGCGTGTCGAGCCGGGCGAGCATCGCCGCAAAGGTCGCACCCGAGGGCCGCGCCGCGAAGACGCCGGAGTTCAGCCGGCGGAAGTCGGCGACACTCTCGTAGACGTTCGGCGCGGCGGAGAATTCCGGGTAGTCGAACAGCCGGTCGATCGACCTGAGGACGATGATATCGGCGTCGAGGAACACCACCCGCTCGTAGGGCAACTGCCAGAGGCGGAGCTTGGCAAAGTTGTCGAGCGGCGTGTGGAACGCCGGCTTCTCGCCCTTGGTGAACGGCGCGCGCGTGTGCTGCGCCCGGCGGGAGTGGGCGAGATTGAACTCCTCCGACGTGGGCAGGAGCCCGCAGACGGCGAGACGCGCCCCGCGCTCCGCCAGCGGCGCCAGGGCCGCCGGATCGACGCCGCCGGTGTGAAGCACGACGACGTCCGCCGTGGTGCCGGTGCGGCGCAGCGAGTTCACCAGCGCCACGGCGCCGGGAAGATAGTCGGCGTTGGTGACCAGCGTCACATAGGCGCAGGGTCCACCGGGCGCGCGGTCGAGGAGAGGCGCGTCCGTCATGACAACCCCGTCAACGGGCGCGCACCATCATCATGCCGGCCTGCATCACGCGGATTTCAGGCCCCGGTGCTCCGGATCGCGCTCGACGCGCTGGGCGATCTCGCGGGTCCACGCCGAGACGCAGGGGATGCGCGAGCGATCGACGCGGTAGGCGTACTTCTTCGCCACGTCGACGACCTCCTCCAGCAAGCCGGCGCGCAGAGTGATCGGGTCAAGGCCAAGGGCGAGGAACTGGTCGTTCTTCACCACCAGTTCGTTCTCGGCCGCCTCCTTGCGCGGGTTCGGCAGCCACGCGACCTTGGCGCCGGTCAGTTCCGAGACCAGGTTCGCGAGATCGCGGACCCGGTGGGTCTCGGTCATCTGGTTGAAGATCTTCACCCGGTCGCCGCGCTTCGGCCCGTCGTTGAGCGCGAGTTCGATGCAGCGCACCGAGTCCTGAATGTGGATGAAGGCGCGGGTCTGGCCGCCGGTGCCGTGGACGGTGAGCGGATAGCCGATCGCCGCCTGGATCAGGAAGCGGTTCAGCACCGTGCCATAGTCGCCGTCGTAGTCGAAGCGATTGACGAGCTGGACGTGGCGGCGGGTCTGTTCGGTGTGGGTGCCCCAGACGATGCCCTGATGCAGGTCGGTGATCCGAAGGCCGTCGTTCTGGGCGTAGAACTGGAAGAGGATCTGATCGAGGCTCTTGGTCATGTGGTAGATCGAGCCCGGGCGCGTCGGGTAGAGGATTTCCTGCTCCACCGTCTCGCCGCCGATCGTCTCGATGCCGACCGGCAGGTAGCCCTCGGGGATCGCCGCGCCGACCGTGGAATAGCCGTAGACGCCCATGGTGCCGAGATGGATGAGATGGGCGTCGATCTCGGTCTCGACCAGCGCCGAGAGCAGGTTGTGGGTCGCCGAGACGTTGTTGTCGACGGTGTAGACCTTGTGGCGGTCGGTCTTCATCGAGTAGGGCGCGGCGCGCTGCTCAGCGAAGTGGATGACCGCGTCGGGCCGGATCTCGAGGAGCCACTGCTTCAGCCGCTCGTAGTCCTTCGCAAGGTCGAGCAGGTGGAAGCGGATGCGCCGGCCGGTCTCCTGATGCCAGATGCGCGTGCGCTCCTGGATCGAGTCCATGGGCGTCAGCGACTGGACGCCAAGCTCGGTGTCGATCCAGCGGCGCGACAGGTTGTCGAGAATATGGACCTCGTGGCCCTGGTCGGAGAGGTGGAGCGAGGTGGGCCAGCCAACGAAACCGTCGCCACCGAGTACCGCGATCTTCATGCCGGACATCCCCTCAGCCATCGTCCAGAACCTACTACAACCGGACCATGACAGCCCGGCGACTGTCCAGAGCTTTACCGGGTTGGACGGGAAGGCACCAGCGCGAGACGCGCGAACCGGCCACCGGAAAGGGTCGAAACCCTTCGAGCGGCCGGACTCAGCGCAGGGAACGCCGTCTGCCGCGGGTTGAGCAAGGTCAACGCTCGGCCGGCCCGCCGGTCGGCGCAGGCCCGGGTGCGGGGATCGGGGGTTTCCCGCGCGGCGCGCGCGAGGACGCCGATTGCGCGGGTTCGGTGACGAGGCCGCCGGAGATGATGAGCTTCGCCGCGTCTTCGAGGCTCATGTCGAGGAGCACGATGTCGCGGCGGGGAACGAAGCGGAGGAACCCGGCGGTCGGGTTCGGGGTCATCGGCAGGAAGATCGAGACAAGCTCGTCCTCGCCCGAGCGCTCGCGGATCTCGGTCCGGACCCGGCTCGAGATGAAGGCGACCGACCAGACGCCCTTGCGGGGGTATTCCACGAGGCACGCGCCCTCGAAGGTGGTGCCGGTCTGGGTGAACAGCGTCTCGGCGATCTGCTTCAGGCCGTTGTAGATCGGCCGGACGATCGGGGTGCGCTCGACGATGCGCTCGCCGAAGCCGAGGACCGACTTGCCGACGAGGTTCTTCGCGAAGGCACCGACGATCGTCGTGAAGGACAGGAAGAGGAGCAGGCCGAGGCCGAAGATGTTCCGGCCGAAGACGTTCTCCGGGTTGTAGGCGCGCGGGATGAGCGGGATCACCTTGGCGTCGACGAAATCGATCGTCCAGTAGAGCAGGTATCCGGTCAGAAACAGCGGCAGCACGACGACGAGGCCGGCGAGGAAGTCGTTTCTCAGCCGCTGCATCAGCGGTGGGCGCGGCGTGCGGCGGCGACGTTTGCGGGCCATCGGGTCTCCGGGATCTTGGCGGGCCGGAGTGTATGGCGGGGGGATGACCGGAACAAGACGGGGTGCGCAGGGGGGCACGCAAGTTGCGCGTACAGGTTAAGTATATGATGAATATTGATAATTCTATATCCATTTACCGGATCGAAACTGCCGTTAACGCTCCCGGCCCAGATCGGATGGTGCGCTGCGGCGACGGCAGGCGCGGCATTGGCTCCTGAGACGCATCCACTGACCGGCTGGCCTCGACGGTGAGACTGGCAGGGTTTGTGGGGTTACACGCAGGTAGCGCGGGCCTTTGCACGGACGGAGGCGCAAGGCGCCACGCCGCAGGCGGCCTTCTTCTTTTCGGCCGAGTTCCTGCGTGGCGCGATCCGGGCGAGCAGTCCGGCCGAACGCTGGCGCGACGGTGAAGCCAGCCGTGGAGTCCTGCCGCGCTCTGGTCGGGAGGGTGACGCACTCTGCCGGGATGAGAACGATCAGCCGCGCGCTCACTCCACCGGCACGACGTCCACCGCCTGTTCCGTCGATTGCTCGCCGGCGATGCGCAGGACGCCCTTGACCGGGGCGACGTCGCCGTAGTCGCGGCCGCGGGCGACGACGATGTGGTCGGTGCCGGCGGCGATGGCGTTCGTCGGGTCGTACTCGGTCCAGCCCGCTTCCCAGCCGCACCAGGTGCGCACCCAGGCGTGCATGGCGTCGGCGCCCTCAAGGCGCGGCTGGCCGGGCGGCGGGAAGGTGCGCAGGAATCCCGAGACGTAGCCTGCGGGGACGCCGATGCCGCGCAGGCCGGCGATCATCACGTGGGCGAAGTCCTGACAGACGCCGCGGCGGCGCGCGAAGGCTTCCGCGGGGGGCGTGTCGACGGTGGTGGCGTCGGGGTCGAAATCGAAGTCGCGGTGGATCGCGAGGCCGACCGCCTCGACGGCGGCGGCGACGGTCATCGCGGGCGAGACCTGCGCGCGGGCCCATGCAGTGATCTCGGGCGAGAGCGCGACGCGTGGCGAGGCGGTCAGGAAGTGGTGCGGCGCGGACGCATCGAGGCTGCGATGCTCGGCGATCTCGGTCGAAAGCCGCGAGAGCGGCGGCGAGATGTCGAAGCCGCGCGGCTGGGGCAGGCGCTCGACGCGGCTTGTCAGGCGGAAGAGGATCTCGTCGTGGGCCTCGCGGAACACCACCTCGACGCCGGGGTTGCCGAAGAAGTCGGTGAGCGCCCGCTGCTCGGCGGGCTCGGGGGTGATCGTGAGGGCGCCGGTGATGCGTCGCTGAAGCCCCGGCAGGTCGGCGGGCATCAGCCGCAGGATGTGCCGCCCGGCGTTCGCCGGGTGGTCGTAGTCGTAGGCGATGGTCATGCCGATGTCGTAGAGCATCAGCGCAGATACGTGTCTGAGAGCAGGGTGGAAAGCCCGCCGATGTCGTTGACCAGATCGCAGAGCGCGCCGGGGTCGACTGTCCCCGGGGTCTCGACCGCGAGGGCGGTGTGGAGTTGCAGGACGCGGCGCGCGAGCGGCGACATCTGGCCGTTCACCTCGGCATCCGGCAGGAACGCCACATGGTCGCGGATTTCGGAAAGCTGGTAGAGCACCGAGCGCGGGTTCAGCGCGTCGAGGGCGAGGAGGTCGACCACGGTCTCCCGCGAGGTGGTGACCGCGTAGCGCTGGCGGTGGGTCATGACGCTGTCGCCGATCTCGACGGCGAGATCGAGCGCGCCGTCAGGTGCGCCCGGGTCGGCGAACGCGGAGAGCGCGCCCGCCATTGTGATGGCGCGCTCGAGGCTGCGGCCGACTGAAAGGAAGCGCCAGCCGGTGAAGCGGTACATGTTTTCGTGCACGAGCCCGGAGAAGCCGGTGATCTTGCGCAGGAGCACACCAAGCGCGCGGGCGGCGTCGTCCCCCTCGGTGACGCGCCCGGCAAGCTGGTTCGCGGTCTTCAGGAGGTCGTTCAGCGCCATCCAGCCGTCGATCGAAAAGCGGTCGCGCACGTTGCCGGCGCTGATGATCGCCGAGACGAGGACGTCCGTGAGGGCGTGGGGGATCGGGCGGTCGAGCTCGACGCCGGCGCGCTCGAGATAGGCCGCGAGGTGCGCGGTGAGGGGCGCCTCGGGGTCGGCGGTCTCGGCGAGGCGCACATGGTAGGCGCGGGCCATCCGCATGATGCCCTCGGCGCGCTCCACGTAGCGGCCGAGCCAGAAGAGGTTGTCGGCGGCGCGGGCGGGCAGGACGCCCGGTGCGGTGCGGGCGAAGCCGCCCGGACGGGGCTCCAGCAGCGAGACATGGTCGACGGGCTCGGGGCTCACCACCCAGACGTCGGCGGCGCTGCCACCGCGCTGCATGGCGATCGCCTTCGGATCGAGGCTGTTGCCGATGCGGGCGAAGCCGCCGGGCATCACTTCCCAGCCGGTGGCCGTGCGGGCGAGGAAGACGCGCAGGGACATCGGCCGGGGCACGAGGGCGCCGTCGACCCAGGCGGGCGTCGTCGAGAGCACCACCGCTTCCTGCCCGACGAGGCTGGCGCCGTTGGTCTCGATCCAGTCGTCGAAGGCGCCCTGCGCGCCGTCCGCTGGCTCGCCCGGCGCCCCCTCGCGGAGCTGGCGGCCGAGGAGGGTGGCGTCGTCGGGCTCGAAGGGAAGCCGTGTCGAGAGTGCCGAGCCGATCATCAGCCGGTCGAGGTTGGCGCGTACGTGGGCGCGCTCGGTGGGCTGGCCGCACCACCAGGTGGCGATGTTGGGCAGGAGCAGCGGCTCGCCGAGCAGTTCCTCGGCGATGCGGGGCAGGAAGGCGAGGAGCGCGCGGCTTTCCAGGACGCCGGAGCCGAGTGCGTTGACGAGGGTGACCGAGCCCTCGCGCAGGGCGCCGACGAGGCCGGGCGTGCCGAGGCGCGAGGTGTCGTCGAGTTCGAGCGGGTCGGCGAAGGCGGCGTCGAGCCGGCGCCAGAGCACCGAGATCGGCCGCAGCCCGTCAACGGTGCGCACCATGACCTTGCCGCCCTCGACCGCGAGATCCTCGCCTTCGAGCAGCATGAATCCGAGATAGCGGGCGATGTAGGCGTGTTCATAGTAGGTGTCGTTGAGCGGCCCGGGCGTCAGGATGGCGATGCGTGACGCGGGGTCGGGCGAGAGGCGTTGCAGGGCGCCGCGGAAGGCGCGGAAGAAGCCCGCGAGGCGGTGGACGTGGATTTCGGCGGCGAAGTCACTGAAGACCCGCGCGGTCGCCACCCGGTTCTCGAGGGCGAAGCCCGCGCCGGAGGGCGCCTGCGTGCGGTCGCCGAGCACCCACCAGTTGCCGTCCGGACCGCGGCCGATCTCGAAGGCGACGAGGTGGAGGAAGTGCCCGCCGCGCGGCCGCACGCCGACCAGCGGGCGCAGCCACTCGCGGTTGGCGGCGATGAGGCCCGCGGGCAGGTGGCCGTTCGCCACCAGCCGGTTCTCGCCGTAGAGATCGGCAAGGACCATCTCGAGCAGGTTCGCCCGCTGGATCAGGCCGCGCGAGAGGCTCTCGGCCTCGGCCTCCTCGATGAGCACGGGGACGTGGGAGAGCGGCCAGTCGCGCTCATTGGCGCCCTTCGCGTCGTACTGGCGGTAGAAGACGCCGGCGTCACGCAGGTACTGGTCGCCGCGCGCGAAGCGCCGGGTGACGTCGTCGGGCGGGAGCCCGGCCAGATGCCCGATGAACTCGCGCCAGACCGGCCGGATCGCGCCCTCGTGGTCATAGAGCTCGTCCGACGTCCCGGCGGGCGGGTGATAGCCGGCGAGGAGGCGCGCGATCGCCGCCTCGTCGCCGGCCCGGCCCTGACGGCGCGCGGAGGTTGGCATCAGATCCCCGGCGCCCGGCGCAGGTCGAGGGTCATCGGGAACTCGGGCGAGGGGTGTTCCTCGGGCGGCAGGTAGTTGCCGGTGGAGTGGCCCATGGGCTCGAAGCGGGCGAGGCGGCGGGCGTCGGCCTCGTTGCCGTTGACCGGGAAGGTCTCGTAGTTGCGCCCGCCGGGATGCGCCACGTGGTAGGTGCAGCCGGCGATGGCCCGGCCAGTCCACGTGTCGTAGATGTCAAAGGTGAGTGGCGCATGGACCGGAATGACCGGGTGCAGCGCCGCCGCAGGCTGCCATGCCTTGAAGCGCACCGCGGCAACGGAAGTGCCGCTGACCTCGGTCTTCTGCAGCGGCATCCGGCGCTTGTTGCAGGTGACGACGTAGCGGTCGGGGTCGGTGGCGGTGAGCTTCACCTGCAACCGCTCGACGGAGCTGTCGGTGTAGCGCACGGTGCCGCCGATGGCACCGGTCTCGCCGAGCACGTGCCACGGCTCGAGCGCCTGACGCAGCTCCATGTGGACGCCGTCGGTGTCGATCTCGCCGCAGAACGGGAAGCGGAACTCGGCCTGCGCCTCGAACCAGTCGGGGCGCATGTCGAAGCCGTGGGCGCGCAGGTCGCGCAGGACTTCGCGGAAGTCGGTCCAGACGAAATGCGGCAGCATGAAGCGGTCGTGGAGCGCGGTGCCCCAGCGCGTCAGGTGGCCGGTGACGGGTGCGTGCCAGAGGCGGGCGACGAGCGCGCGGATCATCAGCTGTTGCGCGAGGCTCATGCGGGCGTCGGGCGGCATCTCGAAGCCGCGGAACTCCACGAGCCCGAGCCGGCCGGTGGGGCCGTCGGGGGAATAGAGCTTGTCGATGCAGATCTCGGCCCGGTGGGTGTTGCCGGTGACGTCGACGAGCAGGTTTCGCAGCAGCCGGTCGACGAGCCACGGCGCGGGCGCCTCGCCGGCGCCGGGGGGCGGGATCTGCGCCAGCGCGATTTCGAGCTCGTAGAGCCCGTCATGGCGGGCCTCGTCGATGCGCGGCGCCTGACTCGTCGGGCCGATGAAGAGGCCGGAGAAGAGGTAGCTGATCGAGGGATGCCGCTGCCAGTGCAGGATGATCGAGCGCAGGAGGTCCGGGCGGCGCAGGAAGGGCGAGTCGAGCGTCGTCGCGCCGCCGACCACCACGTGGTTGCCGCCGCCGGTGCCGGTGTGCCGGCCGTCGATCATGAACTTGTCGGCGCCGAGGCGGCACTGCCGCGCCTCGTCGTAGACGCCGGTGGTGATGGCGACGCAGTCCTCCCACGACGCGGCCGGGTGGATGTTCACCTCGATGACCCCGGGATCGGGTGCCACGCGGATGACGTTGAGGCGCGGGTCGTTCGGCGGCGCGTAGCCCTCGATGTGCACCGGCAGGCCCATGGTCTTCGCCGCCGTCTCGGCAGCGGCGACGAGTTCGAGATAGTCCTCGATGGTCTCGACCGGCGGCATGAAGACGCAGAGCCGCCCGTCGCGCGGCTCGACGGACATGGCGGTGCGCACCGCCCCGCCGACCTCGGTGAGCTCCTGCTCGACCAGTGTCTGTTGCGCGGTGCCATCGGTGGTGAAATGCGCCATCGGCTGGGCGCGGCCGCCGTGGATCGGCTGCGGCGGCTCGGGGGAGCGGGTTCTCGGCGCCCGGTTGCGGAAATCGGGCAGGGGCCCGCGTGGCGTCGTCGGGTCGGCGGTGTTGGTGTAGGGGTAGTCCGACGGCGAGACCCACGGCAGCTTGCCGAGCGGCAGGCGATAGCCGACCGGGCTGTCGCCGGGGACGAGGTAGAGATGGCTCCGCCGCGTGCGCCACTTCTCGGAGCTCCAGCGCGGCGCGCCGGACGCCTTGCTCTGCCAGCGCTGGATCGGCAGCACGTAGCCCGAGGGGGTGGCGAGGCCGCGGTCGAAGACGCGGGCGATGCGGTGGCGTTCCTCCGGATCCTTGAGCTTGGAGTTCTCCGGCGTGACGTTGGCGGGCAGGTCGCCCTCCCTCACGATCCACTCGGCCGGGTCCTCGTAGGCCGGCGTCACCATGTCGGGCGCGAGGTCAAGCTCGGCGGCGATTCCCCGCAGCAGCCGCTCGGCCTCGGCGGGGCCGGCCTTGGTGTCGGCACCCTCCTCGGCGATGAGGGCCGGGTCGCGCCAGATCGGCGCGCCGTCCTTGCGCCAGTAGAGCGAGAAGGTCCAGCGCGGCAGGCTCTCGCCCGGATACCACTTTCCCTGACCGTAGTGCAGGAAGCCGCCCGGCGCGAAGCGGTCGCGCAGCCGGCGGATGAGCTGGTCGGCGAGGCCGCGCTTCATCGGGCCGACGGCGCCGGTGTTCCACTCGGCCGCCTCGAAGTCGTCGATCGAGACGAACGTCGGCTCGCCGCCCATGGTGAGGCGCACGTCGCCGGCGGCGAGGCTCGCGTCGACCTTGCGGCCGACCTCGTTCAGCGCGGTCCATGCCGCGTCGGAGAACGGCCGGGTGATGCGCGGATGCTCGGCGACGCGCGCCACGCGCATGTCGAAGGCGAAATCCACCTCGGCATAGCTCGCGAGCCCGGAGATCGGCGCGGCGTTGCGGTAGTGCGGGGTGGCGGCCAGCGGGATGTGGCTTTCGCCGGTGAGGAGCCCGCTCGTCGGGTCGAGCCCGATCCAGCCGGCGCCTGGCAGGTAGACCTCGGCCCATGCGTGCAGGTCGGTGAAGTCGTGGTCGGTGCCGGCCGGCCCGTCGAGCGCGACGAGATCGGGCTTGAGCTGGATCAGGTAGCCCGAGACGAAGCGCGCCGCGAGGCCGAGGTTGCGCAGGATCTGCACGAGCAGCCACGACGTGTCGCGGCACGATCCGGTGCCGCGCGCGAAGGTCTCCTCCGGGGTCTGGACGCCCGGTTCCAGGCGGATGACGTAGCCGATTTCCTGCGAGAGCCGCCGGTTCAGGTCGACGACGAAATTGACCGTGTTCGGGGCCGTGGCCGGAACGGACTGCATGAACCGGGTGAGGCGCGGCCCCATGGGCTCGGGCCGGCGGTAGATCACCAGATCGTCGAGCAGATCCTCGGGGTACTCGAACGGGAACGCCTCCGCCGATTCTTCCACGAAGAAGTCGAAGGGGTTGTAGACCGTCATGTCGGCGACGAGATCGACCTCGATCCTGAGCTCGGTCACCGGCTCGGGGAAGACGAAGCGCGAGAGCCAGTTGCCGTAAGGGTCCTGCTGGTGGTTCACGAAGTGGCCCGCCGGGGCGATCTTCAGCGAATGCGACAGCACACGCGTGCGGGAATGCGGCGCCGGCCGCAGGCGGATGATCTGGGGGCCAAGGCTGACCGGGCGGTCATAACGATAGTGGGTGAGGTGGTAGATGCTGGCCTTGATCGACATCTTGTTCCCGTATCATCGCGAACGACGTCGGCAGGTTTTCATAGAATTAACAATTGTTCCACGGCTATGTTGCGCTGCATCGGGAACCTTTCCAAGGGCGCGGTCTCGCGGCCACGGCTCCGGCGGGGCTTGAGAACCGCGCGGGAGCGGGGTAGGGGCCCGCCATGCCGCGTTACGCCCTGAAGATCGAATACGATGGCCGGCCGTTCGTCGGCTGGCAATGGCAGGCCGCGCACCCGAGCGTGCAGCGCCGGCTGGACGACGCCATCGCGCGCATCGCCCCGGAGGCGCCGACGGTGACCGGGGCCGGGCGGACCGACGCGGGCGTTCACGCCACCGGGCAGGTGGCGCATGTGGACATCGCGCGCTCGTGGGAGCCGGCGCGGCTGCTCGCGGCGGTGAACGCGCATCTTCGGCCGGAGCCGGTGGCGGTGGTGGCGGTCGCGGAGGTCGATCCGGAGTTCCACGCGCGCTTCTCGGCGGTGGAGCGGGAGTATCTGTTCCGCCTGATTGCGCGTCGGGCGCCGCTGGTGCACGAGCGGGGGCTCGCCTGGCGCGTGGGGCATGAGCTTGACGTCGCGGCGATGCGCGCGGGCGCGGCGGCGCTGATCGGCCGGCACGACTTCACCACCTTCCGCTCGTCCACCTGTCAGGCGAAGAGCCCGGTGCGCACGCTCGACGAGGTGACGATCACCGAGGTCGCCCTTCCGACCGGGGTGGAGTACCGCTTCCGCCTGCGGGCGCGGTCCTTCCTGCACAATCAGGTTCGCGGCATCGTCGGGACGCTGGAGCGGGTCGGGGCGGGATACTGGTCGCCCGGGCGCGTCGCCGAGGCGCTTGCGGCCCGCGAGCGCGCCGCCTGCGGGCCGGTCTGCCCGCCGGGCGGGCTCTACCTCGCCGCGGTGCGCTATCCGTTCGACCCGTTCGGCGACCCGGGTTCGGCGGGGGCGGGGGTTTCCTCAGGCGGCAGCGGCGTGGAGGGCTCGGCGGCGGCGGGCTGGCCGGCGGTCCAGAGCCCCTCATAGG
Organism: Amaricoccus macauensis; assembly: GCF_014201905.1. GTDB lineage: Bacteria > Pseudomonadota > Alphaproteobacteria > Rhodobacterales > Rhodobacteraceae > Amaricoccus > Amaricoccus macauensis. The sequence goes on from NZ_JACHFM010000002.1 coordinate 163,277, forward strand.
TGCGTCCGTCGGCGAGAGTGATCTTGCCCTGACCCTCGCGCTGACCGCCGACGAAGGCGCCGACGTAGACCGCGCCGTCCGCATAGGTCGCGGTGCCCTGGCCGTCGAGGAGGCCGGCCTTCCACGTGCCCTCGAGGACCGCACCGTCCGGCATGGTCATCTTGCCCTGACCCGAGCGCTGCCCGTCGGCGAAGCCGCCCTCGTAGCGGATGCCGTCGGCGTAGACCGCCACCGCCTGGCCGCTGCGCTGGCCGGCCGACCAGTCGCCGTCGTAGCTGTAGCCGTCCTCCGAGGTGAGCTTGCCCTTGCCGTCGTTGCGGCCCTCGCTGAAGCCGCCGGTGTAGACCAGGCCGTTGGCATAGTGCGCCGTCCCTTCGCCCGAGATCGCGCCGGCCTTCCAGTCGCCTTCGAAGCTGCGCCCGTCCGCGTAGGTGATCTTGCCGCGGCCGTCGGGCAGCCCGGCGTGGAACGCGCCCTCGTAGACCGAGCCGTCCGGGTAGGTGGCCTTTCCGTCGCCCTCGAAGCGGCCCTCGGCCCATGTTCCGGTGTAGCGGTAGCCATCGGCGTTGGTCAGCGTGCCGGCGCCGTCGCGCTGGTCAGCCTTGAAGCCGCCCTCGTAGACGTCGTTCTTTGCGGTCGTGGTGCGGCCGAGCCCCTCACGCCTGCCGGCGACGAACGCGCCCTCGTAGCGGTCGCCATTCGGCTGGGTGAGGGTGCCCTCGCCGCTGAACTTGCCGGCGGACCATGCGCCCTCGTAGCGGGTGGTGTCGGCGGCGACGTGCGTGCCCTGGCCGTCCGGCAGGCCGTTCGCGATGTCGCCCTCGTAGGTGGCGCCGTCGGGGTAGGTGATCTTCCCGCGGCCCTGCTCGGCGCCGGCCTTCCACGTGCCTGCATAGATCGTGCCGTCGGGGCGGGTCAGCGTGCCTTCGCCGTCCTGCTTGCCATCCACGAAGCTGCCCTCGTAGCGGCTGCCGTCGGGGTAGGTGGCGGTCCCCTGACCGCCGATGCGGCCGGCCGCCCATGCGCCGTCGTAGCTGCCGCCGGCGGGATAGGTGATCCTGCCCTGACCATCGGGCTGGCCGCCGGCGAAGTGGCCCTCGTAGACCGAGCCGTCGGGGAAGGTCGCGCGGCCCTCGCCCTCGATGCGGCCCTCGACCCAGTCGCCGGTGTAGCTGTAGCCGTTCGGCAGGGTGTAGGTGCCCTTGCCCTGCTGCCGCCCGTCGACGAAGCTGCCCTCGTAGACGCCGCCGTTGTCGTATTCCTTGCGGAGCACCTGCTCCTGAGCGAGCGCCGCGACCGGCGCGAGGCCGGCAGCGAGCGCGAGAACTGCGACAGGCAGGCTCAAGCGTCCCGGCATGGCATTGCTCCTCTTTACCTTCACAGGGACGCGCACCACGCCCCTCCACTCACTTCCTCAAAGCTGCCTTGCGGTGGCCCGCGACAATAGAAACTGGCGGCCCGCCGGACAAGCGGGATCGGCCGGTCGGCGGCCGCTCCATTGGTCCATCGGCGGAAGTCTACTCGGTCCAGTCGTCCACGGCGCGGATGTCGTCGTCGGACCAGCCGAGGTGGTGGGCGATCTCGTGCACGAGCACGTGCGCGACCAGCCGGTCGAGCCCGACGTCGCCCCGCTCGATCCACTCCTCGAGGATCGGCCGGCGGTAGAGCCAGACCGCGTCGGGCCGCGTCGGCTGATGCAGCACCGACCGCTCGGTCAGCGCGATCCCGTCATAGAGCCCGGTCAGCTCGAACGGATCCTCGATGTCGAGATCGTCGAGGACCGCCTCGTCGGCGAAATCCTCGACCCGAATCGCGAGCCCCTTGCAGGCGGTCCGCACCTCGGGCGGCAGGTCATCGAACGCACGGCTCGCCAGCACCTCGAAGTCGGCAAGGCTGGGGGCGGGGAGGGAAAGGGGATCGGCCACGGGTCGGCTCCTTGGCGGGAGCCCGGGCTATGCCGCAAGGCGGCGGCGCGGTCAAACCGGGTTGGCGTCCTGCCGTCCCGGGATTGCGGGAAGGTCAGGGCGGCCGACCGCCACCTACTCGGTTGCGTCCAGAACATCCGGGCAGGTCCGGTTGACGACTGCCGCAAGGCTCGCGGCTGCCTTGTCCTTCGGTGCGTCGGCAAGCGCGTTCAGGCGAATCGCAATGATCATGGCGAGATCGTTGGACATGTTCGCGGTCACGTATTCGTTCGCCTGCCGAAAGCCTTCCCAGGCGCCGGGACCGGGGGTCCGCTCGGGATCCGAAGATGGTTCGAGGGTCCAAAGTGCTTCCATGCTGACCAGACAATCGATTGCAGTCGACTGGAAGTCAGCGACGGCTGGTGTCGTCGAGGTGCCAAGTGCCAACGCGACTGCAAGTAATATGCGCATCTTCGATCCCGAACTGTCGCGGGTGCGTTGGGGCGGTGTACTATTCTTCTGCTGAACAGCGTGTTGGCGAAATGCTTGTCCGTCAACGTGATTCGAGGCGAATTACGATGCAGTGCTTCCCAGTTCGGGTTCGCGAGAGGTGGTATCAGTACGCGACGCAGCCATGAGGTCGCGCAAGGGGCGCCTCCGAGGTGAGCGCTCCCCGCTCCCTGTCGGTGTGCCCGGCAAGGTGCCCGGCCGGTGAGCGGGACGACCGCTGAGGCGGGCGGCCCTCACCGCTCGGGGATCAGCACCTCGCGCTTGCCCACGTGGTTGGCCTGGCTGACGACGCCCTGGTCCTCCATCATCTCCACGAGCTTCGCCGCCTTGTTGTAGCCGACGGAGAGCTTGCGCTGGAGGTAGGAGGTCGAGCACTTGCGGTCCTTGGCGACGATCGCCACCGCCTGATCATAGAGCGCGTCGTCGCCGCCGGTGTTGCCGCCGAGGCCGAGGACGAGGTCGATTTCGCTCTCCTCGTCGGCGTCCGGGCCGTTCGCGATGCCGTCGTCGTAGTCGGGCGCGCCCATGCTCTTCAGGTGCTTCACCACCTCCTCGACTTCCTCGTCCGAGACGAAGGGGCCGTGGACGCGGGTGATGCGGCCGCCGCCGGCCATGTAGAGCATGTCGCCCTGGCCGAGGAGCTGTTCGGCGCCCATCTCGCCCAGGATGGTGCGGCTGTCGATCTTCGAGGTGACCTGGAACGAGATGCGGGTCGGGAAGTTCGCCTTGATCGTGCCGGTGATCACGTCGACCGAGGGGCGCTGCGTCGCCATGATGAGGTGGATGCCCGAGGCGCGCGCCATCTGGGCGAGGCGCTGGATGCAGGCCTCGATCTCCTTGCCCGCGACCATCATCAGGTCGGCCATCTCGTCGACGATGACCACGATGAACGGCATCGCCTGCGGCTGGAAGCTCTCGGTCTCGAACACCGGCTCGCCGGTCTCCTCGTCGAAGCCGGTCTGTACCGTGCGGGTGAACGCCTCGCCGCGCTCCATCGCGTCCTTCACGCGGGTGTTGTAGCCGTCGATGTTGCGCACGCCCATCTTCGACATCTTGCGGTAGCGCTCTTCCATCTCCGCCACCACCCACTTCAGCGCCACGACAGCCTTCTTCGGGTCGGTGACGACGGGGGAGAGCAGGTGTGGGATGCCGTCGTAGACGGAGAGTTCCAGCATCTTCGGGTCGATCATGATGAGCCGGCACTCGGCGGGCGAGAGCTTGTAGAGGAGGCTCAGGATCATGGTGTTGATCGCCACCGACTTGCCCGAGCCGGTGGTGCCGGCGATGAGCAGGTGGGGCATGCGCGCGAGGTTCGCCACCACGGGCTCGCCGCCGATGTCCTTGCCGAGCGCCAGCGGCAGGGCGTGGCCGGTGTCGCCGAAGCCCTTGGCCGCGAGGATTTCGCGCAGCAGCACCTTCTCGCGCAGCTCGTTCGGCAGCTCGATGCCGATGACCGAGCGGCCGGGGATCGTCGAGCAGCGGCAGGCGAGCGCCGACATGGAGCGGGCGATGTCGTCGGAGAGGCCGATGACGCGGCTGGCCTTGAGGCCGGCGGCGGGCTCGAGCTCGTACATGGTGACGACGGGGCCGGGGCGGATCGAGGTGATCTCGCCGCGCACGCCGTAGTCGTCGAGCACGGTTTCGAGCATCCGCGCGTTCTCTTCCAGCGCGTCGCTCGACAGGTGGTGGCGCACGATCGTCGACGGGCTCTGCAGGAGCGAGAGGGGCGGCGGCGCCCACGCCTCGGTGGACTCGGGGTCGAGGCCGAGCTCGGGCTCTTCCTCGCGCCGCGCGCGGGAGCTTTTCGGCAGGCTGCGGCGGGCGGGCTGGACGCGCGGCTCGGGTGCGCGCGTCTCGGGTGCGCGCCGCGTCTCGGTCGCGCGAGGCTGCGGGGCCGCCGCTGCAACGAGGCGGCCGGGAGCGAGGTCCCCTTCGTCCTCCATGTCGTAGCGATCGTCGTCCCGGTCGAGGACGGCAATTTCATGCGCGGCGATTTCGTGAGCGGACGCCTCCGCGGTCTCGGCGTGCCGCGAGGTCAGGGACGGGATGATGCGGGTTTGCGGCCGGGTCTGAACCCGGGTCTGCGGCCGTGTGGTAACGTCGGTCTCGGCGCGGGCGCGCACCGCCTCGCGGATGCGGTTGAGCACGCCGTCCTCGCCAGCGCCGACCGCCGAGGGGTCGAAGCGCGGGATGCCGCCGCTGCGGGGCAGGGGGGCCGCAGCGGGGCCGGTATTGGAGGCGGGATCGGCGCCCGCGCGGCGGCCGCGCGCCTCGGCGGCGAGCGTCTTCGCGGCGCGCGCGCCGTCGGCCGCGCCGCGCACCGCGCCCGAGGCACCACGCACGGCGCCGGAGGCGGCGCGCCCGGTGAGCTTGTGGGCACCGGCATAGACCACGACCGAGCCGAAGCCGAGGAAGCGCAGGAAGCGCTTCGCCTCGGCCCATGTGACCCCGAGCGCGTAGCCGGTCGAGAGCACGAAGGCCGCGGCGAGGGTGACTGAGACGAGGGGCAACGCCAGCGCGGTGTCGAGGGGCACGAGGCTGATCAGGTTGCCGAGTGCCGCGTCGCCGAGGAGGCCGCCGAGGCCGTAGTCCTTCGGCCAGCCGGCAGGCGGCACGTGGGTCGCGGCGAAGGTCGATGCGACGAAGAGCGCCACCGGCAGGGCGATCGAGCGGCGGAGCGCCCGGCCCTCGCCGCTGTGCAGCACGAACCGCAGGCCCCAGGCACCGAGCGCCACGGCGATGCCGTAGGCGCCCCAGCCGAGGGCGCGGTGCAGCGGATCGGCGAGCGAGGCGCCGACGAGGCCGAGCGCGTTCGTCGGCGCCGCGTCGGTGGCGGAGAAGAGGCTCGGATCGTCGGGCGAGTAGGTCCAGATCAGCGCCGCGGCGAGCCCGGCGAGGATGATCAGCACGAGACCGACGAGTTCACCACCGCGCCGGCGCAGCGCCGCCTCGGTGTCGCTTTCCATGAGCGGCGCCCGCGGCGCGGTCTTCCTGCGTGTCGCCATCTCAGGCTGTCTCCTCGGCAATCGTCTTACTCAAGGTATTGCGGATCGCGGTCAGCCCGCGCTCCACCTGCGCCAGCGGCGCGACAAGGGCGACCCGTACATAGGGATCGCCCGGATTGGGTGACTCGTCCGTGGCGCGGCCGAGATAGCCGCCCGGCAGCACCCGCACGCCGGTCTCGCGCCAGAGCCGGTGGGCGAAGGCCTCGCCGTCGCCGACCCGGAGCCAGAGGAAGAAGCCGCCCTCGGGCGCCCTGTAGCCGGGCAGGTTGCCGAGGATGCGGTCGGCGGCGGCAAATTTCTCGCGGTAGAGCGCGCGGCTCGCCTCCACATGCGCCTCGTCCTGCCAGAGCGCGGTCGAAGCGTGCTGGATCGGCAGCGGCAGTGGCGCACCGCCGTAGGCGCGGAGCTGGCGGAGTGCCGCGATGGAGCGCGGGCCGCCGGCGGCGAAGCCGGAACGCAGGCCGGGCGCGTTCGATCGCTTGGAGAGCGAGTTCACCACCAGCACCTGCTCGGGGTCGGCGCCGGCGTCGTACGCGACCCGGAGGGCACCGGGCGGTGGGGTCTCGGGGTAGATCTCCGCGTAACATTCGTCGGAGACCACCCGGAAGTCGTGCCGCTCGGCCAGCGCGAGCAGCGCCTTCCACCAGTCCTCGCCGGCCACCGCCCCCTGCGGGTTCGCGGGCGAGCAGACATAGGCGAGCGTCACCCGGTCGAGGACCTTTGGCGGCAGCGCGGTGTAGTCGGGCAGGAAGCCGGTCGCCTTCGTGGCTGGCACCGGCAACGGCTCGGCACCGACCGCGAGGGCGGCGGCGCCGTAGGCCTGATAGAACGGGTTCGGAGTCAGGACCAGCGGCCGCGCACCGGCTTTCGTCTCGGGCGAGAGGGCAATGGCGAGGTTGAAGAGCCCTTCGCGGGTGCCGTTGAGCGGGAAGACCTGGGTCTCGGGATCGAGCGCCACCCCATAGCGGCGGTCGATCCACGCCGCGATCGCGGCGCGGAGCGCCGGTGTGCCGTCGTTCGGCGGATAGAGCGCGAACTCTCCCGCGTGCGCCGCAATCGTCTCGGCGACGAGCGCCGGAAGCGGGTGCTTCGGCTCGCCGATCGTCATCATCAACTCAGGTCCGCCCGCAGGCACGCCATCAAGCAGTTTCCGCAAACGCGGAAACGCATATTCCGGCAGGTCTGCGAACCGCGCGGGAAACTGCATCACTCGGCCTCGTGTCCGGGGTCTGGATAAGTCTGCCCCGTTTTGCCGAAAGTCTACCCTGCAGGCCCCTGTCAGTCCAGCATATTGCGGTGCGGCAGCTTTGGGGCGGCCGCAGGGAAGCCGGCTGCGAAGTCGTTCAGCTTTTTCCCGAAAGGCAGGCGGAGAAGTCCCTCGCAAGCCCGCGGATCAGGTCCGGGTAGAGCGCCGGGCCGGCGTCGATGGTAGCGCCGAGGTGGTCGAGCGTGCCGGTTGCGACGCTGGTGCCCTCGGTGATCGTCGCCACCAGCTTCGGCGAGAACTCCGGCTCGGTGAAGGCGCAGACGATGCCGCCTGACCCGACCTTTTCCCGGATGGCCGCGACCCGTGCCGGCCCGGGCTCGATCCCGTCCTGCAGCGCGATGCTGCCGGCGGCGGGCAGGTCGAACGCATGTTCGAAGTACTGGTAGGCGTCGTGGAACACGATGAACGGCTTGCCGTGAAGGGGCTTGAGCTCTTCCCGGACCTCCGAGGCGAGCTCGCCCATCTCGGCCGCAAACCGGTCGGCATTGGCCCCGTAGGTCGCAGCATTCCCCGGATCGAGTTCCGCGAGCGCCCGCGCCACATCGGCCGCGGCTGCGGCCGCGTTCGCCGGGTCGAGCCACAGGTGGCCGTCGCGCGCTGCGCCGTGGTCGTGGCCATGTTCGTGATCGTGGGCCCCGTCGTGATCATGCCCGTCGTGATCATGCCCGTCGTGGTCGTGACCCTCCGCCGCACCGTGGGCATGGTCGTGGTCCTCGCCGTCGCCGTGGACATGCGCCTCGAACGGACCATCGGCGCGGACCGGCAGGGTCTCGATGCCGGGCGCGTCGGCGAGTTCGAGCTTCACGGCGTGGGTTGCCAGCGCGTCGATCGGCTCCGCGAGCCAGTGCGTCAGGTCCGGCCCGACCCAGACCACGAGGTCGGCGTCGGAGAGGAGCTGCGCGTCAGATGGCCGCATCGAATAGGCGTGCGGATCGGCGCCCGGTGGCAGGATGACGCCGGGTTCTCCCACGCCCTGCATCACTGCCGCCACGATCGACTGCACCGGCAGGATGTCCGTCGCAACCTTCGGCACTCCGTCCGCGGTGGCGGTGGTTGCCGCGCCGAGCGCCGCCGCTCCAGCAAGAAGCCAAGCCCGCATTCCTCAAACCTCCGAGAGTCACTTGTCGCCGGGTGACGGGAGGACTAGCATCCCTGTTCCCGTTCGCATGAACTGTTATAAAGTAACAATGGTCACGTCAAGAACCACCACGTCAGGAACCGCCACCTCAGCAACCCCTGGGGGGGCGGCGACCGCGTCGTTCGAGCCGCACGACCACGCGCACTGCGCCGAGGATGCCCGGGCCAGTGTCGAGGCTGCCTGCGCCGCGCGGGGCCTGCGCCTCACCCCGGCGCGGTCGTTCGTGCTCGACGAGCTGCTCGCCTCGCACCGGGCGATGACGGCCTACGAGTTGCTCGACGCGCTCGCGGCGGCGGGGATGCCGAGCCAGCCGCCGGTGGTCTACCGGGCGCTGGAGTTTCTCGTCTCGAACGGCTTCGCGCATCGCATCGAACGCCTGGGCGCGTTCGCCGCCTGCACCTGCGGGCCGCAGGCGAGCGGCACGGCGCATCGGGCGGCGTTTCTCATCTGCCGCGACTGCCGCCACGTGGCCGAGACCGCCATGTCGCGGCCTCCGAGGAGCCTCGCCGAGATGGCGGGCGCGGCGGGCTTTGCCATCGAGCGGGTGGTGATCGAGGCCGAGGGGCTCTGCGCCCGCTGCCGGGACGCCGCCCAGTGAGCCAGCTTTCCGTGGACCCGCTTTCCGCGACCCCGAGCCCCGTGTCCCCGCTCATCGAGGCCGAGGGGCTCGGGCTGACGCTCAGCGGCCATCAGATCCTGCATGACGTGGACTTCAGCCTCGCGCCCGGTGAGATCGTCACGGTGGTCGGGCCGAACGGCTCGGGCAAGACGACGCTGCTGCGGGTGCTGATCGGCGCGGAACGGCCCGACACCGGCCGGATCACCCGCGCGCCCGGGCTCCGCATCGGCTACGTGCCGCAGCGGCTGGCCGTCGACCGGACCATGCCGATCACCGTCGACCGCTTCCTGGCGCTGGCCGGTGGCACGCCGGCGGCACGGGCGGGCGCGCTTGAGCGCACCGGGATCGCCGGCCTCGGCGGCCGCCAGCTCGCGGCCCTCTCCGGTGGCCAGTTCCAGCGGGCGCTTCTCGCCCACGCGGTGTTGCGCGAACCGCAGCTCCTCGTGCTCGACGAGCCGGCGCAGGGCCTCGACCAGCCGGGCGAGGCGCGGCTCTATGGCCTCGTTGCGGAACTCCGCGCCGAAATCGGCTGCGCGGTGCTCATGGTGAGCCACGACCTGCACGTGGTGATGGCGGCCTCCGACCGGGTGATCTGCCTCAACGGCCACGTCTGCTGCGAGGGCACGCCGCTTGTCGTCTCCGCCGCGCCGGAATACCGCGCCCTCTTCGGCCACGGCACCCACGGCGCGCTCGCGCTCTACCGCCACGATCATGACCACGGCCACGAACACGGCCACGAGGATGGCCATGACCATGACCACGGCCACGGCCATGGACACCACCACGGGCATAGCCACGGGCACGAACGCCCCGAAAGCAACTCCGGGCCAGGGACACCCGCGTGATCCTCGACAGTTTCCTCATTCGTGCCGCCCTCGCCGGGGTGGGGGTGGCGCTCGCCGCCGCGCCGATCGGCGCCTTCGTGGTCTGGCGCCGGATGGCGTATTTCGGTGACGCGACGGCGCATGCGGCGCTGCTCGGCGTGACGCTGGCACTCGCCACCGGATTGCCGGTGACCCTCGGCGTGCTGGTGTCGGCGACGGCGATGGCGCTCACCGTCGCCGCGGCGGCCGGGCGCGGCTGGGCGGCGGACACCGCGCTTGGGGTCGCGGCGCACGCGGCGCTCGCGATCGGCATCGTGGCGCTGAGCTTCCTGCACGGCGTGCGGGTCGACCTGCTCGGGTACCTCTTCGGCGACATCCTCTCCGTCACCCGCACGGACCTCGCGGTGATCTGGACGGGCGCGGCGCTCATCATCGGGCTTGTCGCATGGCGCTGGCGCGGGCTCCTGCTCGCGACGCTGAACGAGGATCTGGCCGCGGCGTCGGGGGTGAACCCGCGGCGCGAGGGGCTCGTTCTCACGCTGGCGCTGGCGGTGCTGATCGCCGTGGCGCTGAAGATCGTCGGCACGCTGCTCATCACCGCTATGCTGGTGGTGCCGGCCGCCGCCGCGCGGCCGCTGGTGCGCACGCCCGAGGCGATGGCGGTGCTCGCCGCCGTGGTCGGGACGGTGGCGGCGCTGACCGGGCTCTACGCCGCCTGGCACTTCGACACGCCGGCGGGGCCGTCGATGGTGGTGGCGGCCGTGGTGATTCTCGTCGTGACAAGCATGGCCGCGGCGATCCGGGGGCGCTGAGCCGCGACGCGCCGGGCTTGCGCGCGGTGCGAGTGGCAGCCATGCTCGGGGGCATGGCGAAAGCCCGGCCGGAGATTCTCGACTACTACGCCGAACTTTTCGAGCCTCTCGGCGTCGTCGAGGCGCGCCGGCTCTTCGGGGGCTGGCAACTGCTGCTCGACGGCCGGGGCTTCGCGTTCGTGATCAGTGACGTGCTCTATTTCCGCACTGACCCGCCGCTGCGAAGCGAGCTGGAGGGGGAGGGGAGCCGGCCGTTCGCCTATTCCCGCAAGGACGGGCGGGAGATCTCGACGAAGCTCATGAGCGCGCCGGAGGCCGACGTGGACGACCCGGACGCCCTCCGCGCCTGGGCGGTGCGGGCGTTGGCGGTGGGGTAGGGCGCGGTGCGGCGGGCCTCAGGTGCGCGGGCTGTCGGCGCCGTCGTCTTCTCCGGCGGTGTCCGCGGGGACGTCGTCCTCGGAAATGCCGCCCGGCACGTCGAGGTTTTCCTCGAGGTAGTCCTCGAGCCCGACCAGATCCTCAGGCAGCGGCAATCCGAGCGCCTGCATCTCCGCGAGCTTCTCGCGCAGGGACTCCTGCAGCTCGTGGGCGTTCTTCGGATTTGCGGCGATCTCGTCGAGGAGCATCGCGATGCCGACACGGAACTGTTCGAAAGCCATTGGCGTCCCTTCCCTTTCGACCCGGACCGCGTCACAACGTGGCATGGCGCGCGGCGCCGTATGATCATATCGCAGGGGGCGGCGGGCGGGTCCAGCCTGCACCGATGTCGGAGGAGCGAGCGATGGCATTCAGGACGATTTTCATGGCGGTCGGCACGGCGGACAGCGATGCCGAAATCGACCGGGCGGTTGCGATCTGTGAACGGGCGGGGGCGCATCTGGCACTGCTGGTGATCGGGGTTGCGCCGCCGCCGCCGGCCTCGCCCTACGGTGTCGTCTCGAACGACATCTGGGCCGGAGAGATTCGCGACGGCCAGACCGAGGCCCAGGCGCGGGCCGAGGCGCTCGAGGCGCGCTTTGCCGGCAGTCCGGTGTCGGTGGGGGTCGAGGCGCAGTATATCGACCGGGGGACGATCGCGACGCTTGCGGCCCGGTTCGCGCGCTATGCCGACCTGACGCTGGTGCCGCCCAACTGCGACGTGCAGAGCCCGGTGCTCGACGGGGCTCTTTTCGAGTCGGGCCGTCCGGTCCTGCTGCTGCCGACCAGCGAGACGGACTTCCCGACGCCGAAGACGGTGATGATCGCCTGGAATGCCAGCGTGCAGGCGTCGAAGGCGGTGCGGAGCGCGATCGCCGTGATGCAGACGGCGGAGAAGGTCCATGCGGTGCTGATCGATCCGGTGCCCTCCTTCGACGGGCACGGGCCGGAGCCGGGGGCTGATCTCGCGACCTATCTCGGGCGGCACGGCATCACGACGGAGGTTCACCGCCTGCCGAAGGAGGGCAAGGACACCGGCGAGATGCTGCGTCGCGTGGCGACGGATCTGGGCGCCGATCTGGTGGTGATGGGTGGCTACGGGCATTCGCGGCTTCGGGAGCGGATCTTCGGCGGTGCCACCACCAGCATGGTCAAGACGCCGTCGGTCGCGGTCCTGATGGCGCACTGAACCGTCTTGGCCCCGACGCGTGTTCATTTCGTGGCGAGCCAGGTCCTGCTCGCTCAGGAGGCTCTCGCCCGGCTCATCCGGCGCTACGGCCAGCATCCGGTCGAGGAGGCGGATGCGATCGTGGCGCTTGGCGGCGACGGGCTGATGCTCACCACCTTGCACCAGAACGCGGGGCTGCCGGTCTATGGCATGAACCGCGGGACGGTGGGGTTCCTGATGAACACCTACAACGACACGGGCCTGCTGGAGCGGCTGGCGGCGGCTGAGCCGGCGGTGATCAATCCGCTTCGGATGCGTGCCACCCGGGCCGACGGCGAGACGGTGGAGGCGCTGGCGATCAACGAGGTCTCGATCCTGCGCGCCGGGCCGCAGGCGGCGAAGCTGCGCATCCTCGTTGATGGCCGGGAGCGGTTGTCGGAGCTGGTGGCGGACGGGGCGCTGCTGGCGACGCCGGCCGGGTCGACGGCCTACAACTATTCGGCGCACGGTCCGATCCTGCCGATCGGCTCGGGTGTGCTGGCGCTCACCCCGATGGCGGCGTTCCGGCCGCGCCGCTGGCGGGGGGCGCTGCTGCCGAAGCTGGCGCAGGTCACCTTCGAGGTGCTGGAGCCGGAAAAGCGCCCGGTTTCGGCGGTCGCGGACAGCTATGAGGTCCGCGAGCCGGTGAGCATAGAGGTGGCGAGCGTGCCGGAGATCGGCCACCGGATCCTCTTCGATACCGGGCATGGTCTTGAGGAACGGCTGATCCGCGAGCAGTTCATGTGAGGCAGGCCGTCGCCGCGCAGGTTGCGCAGGGTGGTCATGCAATTGATTTTGCCGAACAATCAGTCTGAGTGACAGCCGGATCGCAAGACCGGTTGACCCAAGGGTCAGACGGGCGGGTCCAGCAGGTCGGGTTCAGGCGCGGCGACCGGCACGTCGCCGACGACGCTCGCGGGCAGGCCGAGGAGGAGGAGCGGGCAGGGGTTGCCGACGCCGCGCCGGATCCGGTCCTCGAGCTTCTTCCAGTGAGTCGTCGCCTGGCCGAACTTGTCGGCGATGAAGGTGCGGGCGAAGGCCTCGGCGAACTCCGTGCCGCCGGCCACCAGCCGCTCCACCGCCTGCACCTGCCGGTCAGTGCGCCGCTTCATGCCGAATTCCTGCAGTCCCTCGGCGTCGGCCGCACCGCGCTCGCGCAGGAACGCCGCGACCAGTCCGGCCATGCCGGCATTGAGCGCCGCGCCGCGGGTCACGATGATCCCGAGGCTGATCACCGACTGGGCGTGCAGGCGCTGGAAATTTTCGAGGTCGCGGTCGAAGAACGGATCCTTGTTGTTCCACTCGATCTCGAGCGCCAGCGTGCCCTTTTTGCCCCAGCGCACGTGGTCGATCTCGTGGGTCTGCGCCTCCTTGACCCGCCCGTCGACGGTCAACGCCATCTCGAAGCGGTGTTTGCGCCAACCGGCGTCCGCGAGCCCGCGCCGAAGCCGCTGGGTCGAGCGCGCCTCGCCGCCGCCGCTGCCGATGATCTCGTCGGCAGGGATGCGGAAGCCTTCGAGGGCCCGCACGAGCTCCGCCGTCTCGTCGGGGAAGTCGACGGCAAGGATCGCCTCGGCGTGGTTCCGGGTCAGGACGTCGAAGCCGGCGGCGCGAAGGGCGTCGATCACCATGTCAGGGTCGGGAGTCCGGGAGGTGCCGGCGACCGATGCGCGCTCCGCGCGCGAGTCCCCGGCGCGCCAAGCGAAAGCACTGCTTTCGCCGCGCCGACGGCGGGGAGCACGGGACGTGCGGAGGCCGTCAGGGGTGACGATTTCTGCGGGAGGGTGCCAATCCGGCCATGGCTGCCCCGGCGGGCGCGCAAGCGCGCCTGCCCCTCGAAGGGGCAGTCGCGGACGGATTTGTCACCTGCCAAATCCGTCTCGTTTCGCCGTCGCGACCAGCTTTCGGCCGCGGAATGGCGGCAATGTGACCCCGGCACCCGCACCACCGGGCTCACGCCTTTGGCGCGAGCCGGATCCCGAGGTCGCGGAGCTGTTCGTTCGTGGGCTCCGACGGCGCGCCCATCATCAGATCCTCGGCGCGCTGGTTCATCGGGAACATGATGACCTCGCGGATGTTCTCGGCCCCCGCGAGCAGCATGACGATGCGGTCCACCCCCGGCGCGATGCCGGCATGGGGCGGGGCACCGTACTTGAACGCCGAGATCATCCCGCCAAAGTGCTCGTCCACGTAGGCCTGGTCATAGCCGACGATCTCGAAGGCCTTGTACATGATTTCGGGCTTGTGGTTTCGCACCGCGCCGGAGGAGAGCTCCACGCCGTTGCAGACGATGTCGTACTGGAAGCCGAGCACGTCGAGTGGCGGCAGCTTTTCAAGCGCCTCGATCCCACCCTGCGGCATCGAGAACGGGTTGTGGCTGAAGTCGAGCTTGCCGGTATCGGGATCGGCCTCGTACATCGGGAAGTCGACGATCCAGCAGAAGTCGAACCGGTCCTCGACGGTGAGGCCGAGTTCCTTGCCGATGACGTTGCGCGCCTTGCCGGCCACCGGCTCGAACTTCGCGGGCAGGCCGCCGAGGAAGAAGACCGCGTCGCCCTCGCCCACGCCCATCTGCGCGCGGATCGCCTCGGTGCGCTCCGGCCCGATGGCCTTCGCCACCGGCCCGGCGGCTTCCATGCCGCCCGCCTCGGCCTTGCGCCAGAAGATGTAGCCCATGCCCGGCAGGCCCTCGCCTTGCGCGAAGGCGTTCATCCGGTCGCAGAACTTGCGGCTGCCGCCGCCCGGTGCGGGGATGGCGCGGACCTGCGTTCCCGGCTGTTCGAGAAGGCCCGCGAACACCTTGAAATCCGAGCCGCGGAAGTGGTCGGAGACGATCTGCATCTTGATCGGATTGCGCAGGTCCGGCTTGTCGGAACCGTACCAGAGCATCGAGTCGCGATAGGCGATGCGCGGGAAATCCTTTGTCACCGGACGGCCGCCGCCCAGTTCCTCGAAGACGCCGCGCATGACGGGCTCGATCGCCTGGAAGACGTCCTCCTGCTCGACGAAGCTCATTTCGACGTCGAGCTGGTAGAACTCGCCGGGGGAGCGGTCGGCGCGCGGATCCTCGTCGCGGAAGCAGGGCGCGATCTGGAAGTAGCGATCGAAACCGGCCACCATGATGAGCTGCTTGAACTGCTGCGGCGCCTGCGGCAGCGCGTAGAACTTGCCCGGGTGGAGCCGGGAGGGGACGAGGAAGTCGCGCGCGCCCTCGGGCGAGGACGCGGTCAGGATTGGCGTCTGGAACTCGGTGAAGCCCTGTGCCCGCATGGCGTCGCGCAGATAGGCGATGACGCGGGAGCGCAGCATGATGTTGGCGTGCAGGCTCTCGCGGCGCAGGTCGAGGAAGCGGTAGCGCAGGCGCGTCTCCTCGGGGTAGTCGACTTCGCCGAAGACCGGCAGGGGCAGTTCCTCGGCGGCGGAGAGGACTTCGAGCTCGCGGATGTAGACCTCGATCTCACCAGTCGGGATCTTCGCGTTGACGAGTTCGGGCGCACGGGCCTTCACCACGCCGTCGATGCGCACGACCCATTCGGCGCGGACCTTCTCGGCGTCCTTGAACGCCGGGCTGTCGCCGTCGATCAGCACCTGGGTGATGCCGTAGTGGTCGCGCAGGTCGATGAAGAGCACGCCGCCATGATCGCGCACCCGGTGCACCCAGCCCGAGAGCCGCACGGTCTCGCCGACGGCGGCCTTCGTCAGGTCGGCGCAGGTGTGGCTACGGTAACGGTGCATCTTTGCTGGCTCCTCGGGCGATCAGGCCCGCGGATACACCCCGGCCCCTCTCCGGTGTCAAGCCCGACACTCGAATCGTGCGGAAACGAGCCCGCGCAGCGAGTTGCCGATGAAGAGCCGCGCGCCGGCCAGATCCGACGGCCGGAGCACCGACTCGCGGGCGGCGCCGGTGGCGAGAAGCCGGGCGCGGAGGATGCCCGGCAGCAGACCGCAGGCGAGGGGCGGGGTGAGCAGGCCACCGCCGAGGTCGGCGAAGACCGTGGTGATCGTGCCCTCGCAGATCTCGCCGCGCTCGTTCAGGAGCAGCGCCTCGTCCACGTCCGGCGGGAGGGCGGCGCGGGCGGCGTCGTGGACCGGGCGGCGGGTGGTCTTCAGGCGCAGCCACGGATCGCGGGAGGCGAGGCGCTGGGGGGCGAGCGTCACCGTCCATTCGGCCTTTGCCGGCGCGAGGGCCGCGAACGTCGCCTCCGCCACGCCGTCGAGTGCCAGGGTCAGGCGCACCCGCTGGGTGCTGTTGCCTGTCACGGCGTCGAGCGCGCGCTCGATGCTGGCCGGTCTGAGCGAAATGCCGAGGGCGACGGCACCGGCGGCGAGCCGCGCGAGGTGCGCGGGCAGGCGGACGAAGCCGGTTGCCGGCTCCCATCGCAGCGTCTCGATGAGGGTCAGCCCGTTGGGAGCGTCGTCGCGAAGCGGGCCTTCCACAGCGCCTCCTCGTATTCGGCCGCGGCAGTCGAGTCCGCCACGACACCGCCGCCGACATTCAGGACCGCCTCCCCGCCTGCATAAAGCGCCAACGTGCGGATCGCCACGTTGAAACGCGCGCGGCCGTCCGGCGCGGCCCAGCCGATCGTGCCGCAGTAGACTTCGCGCGGGCCGGCCTCGAGGTCATGGAGGATCTCCATGGCGCGGACCTTCGGCGCGCCGGTGACCGAGCCGCAGGGGAAGAGCGCTGCGAAGATCTGCGCGAGGCCCGTGCCGGGGCGGAGGCGCCCGGTGACGCGCGAGACCATCTGATGGACGGTGGCGTAGCTTTCGACGGCGAAGAGGGAGGGCACCTCGACGGAGCCGATTTCGGCGATACGGCCGATGTCGTTGCGCAGGAGATCGACGATCATCAGGTTTTCCGCCCGGTCCTTCGGGCTCCGGGCGAGGGCGGCGCGTGCGGCGGCGTCGGCGTCGGGGTCGGCGAGGCGGGGGGCGGTGCCCTTCATCGGCCGGGTCTCGATCCGGCCCCTGCCGTCGAGGGTGAAGAAGAGTTCCGGCGAGCGGGAGAGGATGTTCGCACCTGCGAGACGGACCAGCGCGGCCTCGCCGACGGGCTGGCGGGCGGCGAGGGCGGCGGCGATCGCCGCCGGATCTCCGGCCCAGCGGCCGTGGAGCGGAAAGGTGAGGTTCGCCTGATAAATGTCGCCTGCGCGGATATATTCCGCCACGCAGTCGAAGGCGGTCTGGTAGCGATCGGGGCTCCAGAGCGGGGTGAGGGTGGTGAGGCTGCCGCCCGGCGCCACGGGCCGGAGGGGGCGGGGTTCGTCGAAGACGCCGAAGGCGAGGAGGGGCTGCCGGCGGGTGGCGGGCAGGCGCGGGGCGAGGCGGGGCTCAAGGACGAGGCCGAGTTCGTAGGACGCGAAACCGGCGAGCCAGCGTCCGGCGCCGAGAGCTTCGTCAAGGGCGGCGAGGGCGTCGGGCACTTCATCCGCGCGTCTTGCGACGATTTGCCGCAACGGGGCCTCGAAGCGGGCGGGCGTGCCCTCCGGGCCGGTCGCGACCTCGACGAACGCTTCCAGTTCGGCCCCATTGTCAGGGACATGCGCGCGCACGTGCTCCACTCCGCCGTTGTCCCGTTCGCTCCCGCGCTTACGGCGGACCCGGCGCGAGATCCAGAGGTGGCCGTGACGGATGGTCGCATCGCGGGGGAAATGTCGAGCGGGGGCCTACCATTGCCATAGGAAGCAAGAACGCTAACTTGGCTTACGACTTGGAATGGCCGGATCGTATCATGCTTGAGAAAGTCCTCGATTCCGCGCTGCGCAAGGGCATTGCGCATGGCAATCTGCGGCTGGTCTACCCCTCCGGGCGAGGCGAGACCTACGGCGACGGCAGCGGTCCTCCGATCGCGATCCGGATCACCGACCGCTCGCACATGCGCGCCATCGCCCTTGATCCCGGCCTTGCGGTTGCCGAATCCTACATGGACGGCGCGCTGGTGGTCGATCACGGTGACATCTACGACCTGATCGCGATCGCAAAGTCGAACATGCGTCCCGAGGTATCCACCCCGGGGGCGTGGTTCCAGCACCTGCGCCGCAGCGTCACGCTGGCGCCCTTGGCCCATGCGGTCGGGCTGAAGGCGGCGCGGGCCAACGTGGCGCATCACTACGATCTCGACGGCCGGCTTTACCGGCTCTTCCTCGACGGCGACATGCAGTATTCCTGCGCCTGGTTCGAGCGGCCGGACATGACCCTCGATCAGGCGCAGCTCGCGAAGAAGCGTCTCGTCGCCTCGAAGCTTCTGGTGCGCCCCGGTGCGCGGGTTCTCGACATCGGCTGCGGCTGGGGGGGCATGGCGCTCTATCTCGCGCGCTGCTGCGATGCCGAGGTCACCGGCATCACTCTCAGTCAGGAGCAGCTTCGCGTGGCCGAAGCGCGCGCCGAGGCCGCCGGTCTCGCCGATCGCGTGCACTTCCGGCTACAGGACTACCGCGAAATCAGCGAGACCTTCGACAACATCGTCTCGGTCGGCATGTTCGAGCATGTGGGCAAGCGCCAGTTTCCGGTGTTCTTCCAGTCGGCGGCGCGGCTTCTTGCGCCCGACGGGGTCATGGTGCTGCACAGCATGACCCAGCCATCTCCAGCGCTCTACAATCAGCCGTTCATCGAAAAGTACATCTTCCCCGGCGGTTACATCCCGGCAGTCTCCGAGGTGGTTCCGTCGATCGAGAATTCGGGGCTGCTCCTGCGGGACCTCGAGATCCTGTCGGTGCACTATGCCGAGACGCTGAGGGCATGGCGCGAGCGCTTTCTAACGCGCCGCGACGAAGTGCTGGAGCTCTACGACGAGCGGTTCATCCGCATGTGGGAGTTCTATCTCGCGGGTTCGGAAAGCGCGTTCCGGCATGATCATCTCCACGTCTCGCACTTCCAGCTTGCCCACGATCAGGAGCGCGTGCCGCTGACACGAGCCTATATCGCCGAGGCGCAGGCGAGGCTTGTCGAGCGCGAGAAGCTGGTGCCGGACTATGCCCGGCTGCACGACAAGGCGCGGCCCGAACTTGCGCCGCTGCGGCGTGACGCCTCCTGAAGCCCCGGGGGCGAGTTGGTTCGATCGGGGCCAATCGTGATGAGAGCGAGGAACTTCGGGGCCTCCGCTGAGTTTGACTCCTGAACCAGTCGGCAAGCCCGTACCGTTTGGTAAGATAACCTTTCAGGAAGTCTCGATGCGCATCCGTTGCGGATATAACATCACCTATGCCTGCGAGCGGCCAACCCCGATGGTTCTGGCGCTTAACATTCATCAATCCCGGCGTGCTGACCTGTTGACTCCACAGATACTTCGGTTCAGCCCGAACGTGCGTGCGCGCGACTTCGTCGATGATTTTGGCAACGTGCTGACCCGCCTCGTGGCGCCCGAGGGCAGACTGACCGTCTCGACGCTGTTCGACGTGGCCGACAGCGGCAGGCCCGATGAGGTGGCGCCCGGGGCGCTCGAAGATCCGATCGACGCCCTGCCCGACGATGTGCTCGGCTTCCTGCACGGCAGCCGCTATTGCGAGGCCGATCTGCTTGCCGATTTCGCCTGGTCGGAATTCGCGAAGGTGCCTGCCGGCTGGGCACGGGTGCAGGCAATCGTCGGGTTCGTCCACGGGCATATCGCGTTCGACTACAAGAAGGCCGACAGCCGGCGCACCGCCTTTGGCGCCTTTACCGATCGCGTGGGGGTCTGCCGCGACTTCGCGCATCTCGCGGTGGCGCTCTGCCGGGCGATGAACATCCCCGCGCGCTACTGCACCGGCTATCTCGGCGACATTGGTGTGGAGCCGTCCGGTCCGATGGACTTCAGCGCCTGGTTTCAGGTCTGGCTCGGTGGGCGCTGGTACACCTGTGACGCGCGCCACAACCGTCCCCGGATCGGCCGGGTGCTGATCGCGACGGGCCGGGACGCGACTGACGTGGCGATCTCGACGTCGTTCGGTGCGGCGAACCTGGAGGGCTTCGAGGTCTGCACCGACGAGATCTTCCCTGAGGTCGCGCCCGAGGCCCGGCGCGTGGTCTCCGTCGCCTGACGGGCGCGCAACCTTGGCGCGACCGCAACGTGACGGCCGCGTGACACGCCGCTTGACGTCGCGGCACCGTCCCCAAGCGGGGCGCCTCCTGTGTTAAATCCTTCACTTGCAGCCTGTCCTTGCTATTGTGACGGTGGCGCCGGTCGCCCGGTGCCCAACAGCGGGGCGAACCCACGCCCGTCCGATCGGCAAGGGAGACTTACCCAGAATGAAACACCTGATGCCCGCGGCGATGGCCGCGCTGCTCGCGACTGCCGCCCCCGCGCTCGCCGTCACCGAAATCAGCTGGTGGCATGCGATGACCGGCGCCAACAACGAGGTGGTCGAGAAGATCGCCGGCGACTTCAACGCCAGCCAGTCCGACTACAAGGTGGTGCCGGTGTTCAAGGGCACCTATCCCGAGACGCTGAACGCCGGCATCGCCGCGTTCCGCGCCGGTCAGGCGCCCGACATCATGCAGGTGTTCGACGTGGGCACGGGCGTGATGATGGCCGCCGAGGGCGCGATGAAGCCGGTGGCCGACGTGCTGACCGAAGCCGGTGCCACCTTCGACAAGTCGCAGTACCTGCCGGGGATCGTCGCCTACTACTCGAAGCCCGACGGCACGATGCTGTCGTTCCCGTACAATTCGTCCTCGCCGATCCTTTACTACAACAAGGACATCTTCCAGAAGGCCGGGCTCGACGTCGATAATCCGCCGAAGACCTGGAATGAGGTCTGGGACGCGGCGAAGAAGATCAAGGCGTCGGGCGCGGCGCCCTGCGGCTACACCTCGACCTGGCTCACCTGGATCCATCTCGAGAACTTCGCCGCGTGGAACGATGTCCCCTACGGCACCAACGAGAACGGCCTCGCAGGGCCGGATGTGGAGCTGAAGATCAATGCGCCGATCTTCGTCAACCACTTCCAGGCGATTGCCGATCTCGCGAAGGACGGCACGTTCAAGTACGGCGGGCGCACGTCCGAGGCGAAGCAGATCTTCCTTGCCGGTGAGTGCGGCATCATGACCGAAAGCTCCGGCGGTCTCGGCGACATCGTGAAGTCGGGGATGAACTACGGCATCGGCCAGCTGCCCTATGACAGCGATGCGGCCGGCGCGCCGCAGAACACCATCCCGGGCGGCGCGAGCCTCTGGGTCTTCGGCGGCAAGTCGGACGAGACCTACAAGGGCGTCGCCGGGTTCTTCCAGTATCTGTCGCAGACCCCCGTGCAGGAGTATCTGCACCAGACCTCGGGCTATCTGCCGGTGACGATGGCGGCCTATGAGGCGACGAAGGCGAGCGGCTTCTACGAGAAGAACCCCGGCCGCGAGACGCCGATCCTCCAGATGATGGGCAAGGCGCCGACGGAGAACTCCAAGGGCGTGCGCCTCGTGAACCTGCCGCAGGTGCGCGACATCCAGAACGAGGAGTTCGAGAAGATGCTGGCGGGCGAGCAGACCGCGCAGCAGGCGCTCGACAACGCCGTCTCGCGCGGTGACGCGGCGATCAAGGAAGCGCTTGGCAACTGAGGCCGGGGCCGATGATCGGGGCGCGGAAATGATGCCGCTGGACTTCCGTGCCGTGCGCGTTCTCCGATCGCGCACGGCAACGCGACGACCCGGCGGCAGATTGCGCGCGCGGCTGAAGCACGACGGATTTGCCGAGCGACAGATCCGTCCGCGCCCGCCGGGCCAGCCACGAACGGATGGCGCGCTGTCGCGGAAATCTGCGCCCCTGACGGCTTCCGCGTGTCCCGCACTGCCCGCCGCCGGCGCGGCGAAGGCAGTGCTTTCGCTTGTCGCGCCGGTCCTCGCGAGCCGGTGGCGCGCCACGGTCGTCAGGGCTCCGCTGTCTGCCCAATGCTGCCGATTGCCCGGGGGAGCCTGAATGCGCGCGACCTTCCCGCATCGCTTTCTGCCGTACCTTCTCGTGGCGCCGCAGCTCGCGATCAGTCTGATCTTCTTCTACTGGCCGGCGGGGCAGGCGCTGCATCAGTCGGTGCTGCGCGAGGATCCGTTCGGGCTGAAAACCCAGTTCGTCGGCCTCGCGAACTTCCGGCGGGTGCTGGGCGATCCGGCCTATCTCAATTCGGTGCAGGTGACGGCGTTCTTTTCGGTCGCGACGGCCTTCCTTTCCATGGCGATCGCCCTCGTCCTCGCGGTGCAGGCGGAGAAGATCCTCCGGGGCAAGGGCTTCTACCGCACGCTGATGATCTGGCCCTACGCGGTGGCGGCGGCGATCGCGGGGATGCTCTGGCTTTTTCTGTTCAACCCGTCGTTCGGCACGCTCGCCTATCCGCTGCGCCAGATGGGAATCGCGTGGGATCCGCTGCTGAACGGCAATCAGGCGATGGCGCTTGTCATCGGGGCGGCATCATGGAAGCAGATCAGCTACAATTTCCTGTTCTTTGTCGCGGGCTTGCAGGCCATCCCTAAATCTCTGATCGAGGCGGCGGCGATTGACGGCGCGGGGCGGACGCGGCGGTTCTGGACCATCGTCTTCCCGCTGCTCGCGCCCACGACGTTCTTCCTGCTGGTGGTGAACACCGTCTACGCGCTCTTCGATACCTTCGGGATCATCCACGCGGTGACCGGCGGCGGCCCGGGGAAGTCGACGGAGACGCTGGTCTACAAGGTCTACAACGACGGTTTCGTGAACCTGCAGCTCGGCTCGTCGGCGGCGCAGTCGGTGATCCTCATGGTGATCGTGATCGCGCTGACCGCCTTCCAGTTCCGCTATATCGAGAGGAAGGTCCACTATGGCTGAGCCCACCATGGTCGGCGCCGGCCGGAGCGGGCAGGCGGCCGCGCATCTGATCCTCGTGCTCGGTGCGGTCGTCATCGCGTTTCCGATCTGGTACGTGTTCGTGGCCTCGACCCACTCGCTGCAGACGATCCTGCGGCCGCCCCTGCCGATGCTGCCGGGGAGCGAGGGGATTGCGAATTACTCCGAGGCGCTGGGCGGGGGGATCAACCGGATCGGCGGGGTGAGCGTCGGGCGGCTGCTCTGGAACACCGCCTTCGTCGCCACGGCGATCGCCGTCGGCAAGATCTTGATCTCCATCACTTCGGCCTATGCCATCGTGTTCTTCCGCTTTCCGCTGCGGATGGTGTTCTTCTGGCTGATCTTCATCACGCTGATGCTGCCGGTCGAGGTGCGGATCCTGCCGACCTACAAGGTGATGGTCGATCTCGGGCTGATCGACACCTATGCTGGGCTGATCCTGCCGCTCATCGCCTCGGCGACCGCGACGCTGCTCTTCCGGCAGTTCTTCATGACGATCCCGAACGAGCTGCTGGAGGCCGCGCGGGTCGATGGCGCGGGGCCGTGGCGGTTCTTCAAGGACATCCTGCTGCCGCTGTCGGCGACGAACATCGCGGCGCTCTTCGTCATCCTCTTCATCTACGGCTGGACGCAGTACCTCTGGCCGCTGCTGGTGACGAACTCCAATTCGATGAACACCATCGTCATCGCGCTCCGGAAGATGATCTCCTTCGCCGATGCCGATACCCCCTGGCACTTGGTGATGGTGACCTGCGTCCTCGCGATCCTGCCGCCGATCCTCGTCGTCGTGCTGATGCAGCGGTGGTTCGTGAAGGGCCTCGTGGAAACGGAGAAATAGCCTTGGCCACCGTCACGCTTCAGGACATCCGCAAGAGCTACGGGCCGACGGAGGTGATCCACGGCGTCTCGATCGACATCGCCGACGGCGAGTTCGTGGTCCTCGTCGGGCCGTCCGGGTGCGGCAAGTCGACGCTGCTGCGCATGGTGGCGGGGCTCGAGAGCGTGACATCGGGCACGCTGCGCATCGGTGAGCGGGTGGTGAACGACCTCGAACCCGCCGAGCGCGACATCGCCATGGTGTTCCAGAACTACGCGCTCTATCCGCACATGTCGGTCCGGAACAATCTCGCCTACGGGCTGAAGAACCGCGGCTTTGCGCGCGCCGAGATCGACCGGCGGGTGGCGGAGGCGGCGGCGATGCTGGAGATCGCGCCCTATCTCGACCGCAAGCCCGGACAGCTTTCCGGTGGCCAGCGCCAGCGGGTCGCCATGGGCCGGGCGCTGGTGCGCGAGCCGGCGGCGTTCCTGTTTGACGAGCCGCTCTCAAACCTCGACGCGAAGCTCAGGATCCAGATGCGGGTCGAGATCCGGCGGTTGCAACGGCGGGTGGGCACGACGTCGCTCTACGTGACGCATGACCAGATCGAGGCGTTGACGCTGGCGGACCGCCTGGTGGTGCTGAACGGCGGCGTGGTGGAGCAGATCGGCACCCCGGAGGAGGTGTTCGACCGGCCGGCGACGATCTTCGTTGCAGGCTTCATCGGGACGCCGCCGATGAACATGGTTCCGGTCGACTGGCTGCGGGGAAAGGGTGAGCTCGACGCGGTGCCGGCGGCGGCCGATGTCGTGGGGATCCGGCCCGATGATCTCGATCTCGAGGCGCCGCCCGGGTCGCATCTGACGCTGCCCGCGACGCTTGAGCTGCTGGAGCCGGCGGGGGCTGAGTCGCACCTCTACGTGCGGCTCGACGGGCTCGATCAGCCGGCGACAGTGCGCACGCAGGGCCGGCCGGCGCTGGCGGACGGGGCGCGGCTCGCGCTCCATGTCCGGCCGGAGGCGCTGCATCCGTTCGTGAAGGCGACCGGGCGGCGGGCGTAGCCGACCTTGCCGCGCGGCCGAGGCAATGCGCCGCCGGGCCATTTCAGAGGCGGTGACGAGCGACGGATTTGGCGGAGACAAATCCGTCCGCGACTGCCCCTGCGGGGGGCAGGCGCGATTCCGCGCCAGCCGGGGCAGTCACCGACGGATTGGCGCGCTTCCGCGGAAATCTTCGCCCTTTTCCGGCTTCCGCGCGTCCCGCGCTCCCTGCCCGCGGCCCGGCGAACGCGGTGCGTTCGCTTGTCGGGCCGGGACTCGCGCGGGCCTTTGGCCCGCGCTTTGGTCGATGAGGCGCTCAGGCCACCCGGTCCCAGAACCGGAGTTTGCCGCAGGCGGTGACGAACGGTTCCGCGCCCTTCTCGAGGTCGAAGAAGCCGTCGTCGCGCCCGGTGACGCCGGCGGCGTCGAAGAGTTGACCGGCGGCGCCACCGAGGCCGATGAACTTGGCGTGGGCGAAAGCATCCGCCGCGAAGCCTTTCGCCGGGTGGCTGGCGACGAGATCGGCGATGCCGGCGTCGCTTGCGATGACCGCCACCGCGTCGAAGACCACCGACGGCGCGCCGTTGATCTGGTGCTTTGCCTCGATGGTCTTGCCGCCCGCGTCGGTGACGCCGCCGACCTTCGCGGCGATCACCTCGACCACGGCGCCCGCGCCCTCGAACGCGGCCGTCACGTCCTCGACGAGCTTCGCCTCGACGCCGTCGCTCAGAAGCAGGCCGAGCTTGCGGCCCGTGAAGGCGCCGGGGCCGTTCTTCAGGATCGAGAGCGCGTCGGAGGGGGGCAGGTCCACCGGCTTCACCGCCGGCTCGTGCGGCTTCGGCTGCTTCGCGAGGCCGAGACCCTCGACGACGCGGGCCGCGAGTTCCTCGTCGATGTTCGGCAGGTGCGCGGCCACGCGCTCGCGGATCGCCAGGGTCTCGACCTTGGAGAGCTCGAAGGTGATCGCATCGGCGATGTGCTGCTGCTCCACCGGGGTCTGGCTGCGGTAGAACAGCCGTGCCTGGCTGTAGTGGTCGGCGAAGCTCTCGGGGCGCAGCTTGCGCTTCTCGCCGGACACCTGCTCGGGGAAGCTGCGAAAGCCGGTCTTCGGGTCGGCGCGCGGGCCGCCCTCGGTCCATGAGTTCGGCTCGTAGTTCGCCCGTCCCTTCGGGCCGCGGGTCTGCATGTGGCCGTCCTGCTGGAAGTGGAGCACCGGGCAGCGCGGGGCGTTGATCGGCAGGTGAGTGAAGTTCGGGCCGCCCAGTCGTTTGATCTGGGTGTCGAGGTAGGAGAAGTTGCGCCCCTGAAGCAGCGGGTCGTTGGTGAAGTCGATGCCGGGGATCACGTTCTGGGTGCAGAAGGCAACCTGCTCGGTTTCGGCGAAGAAGTTGTCCACCATGCGGTCGAGCACGAGCCGGCCGACGACGCGGATTGGCAGTTCCTCTTCGGGAATGATCTTGGTGGGGTCGAGTATGTCGAACGCGAAGTTGTCGGCGAACTCATCATCGAAGATCTGAAGGCCGAGCTCCCACTCGGGGAAGTCTCCGGACTGGATCGCATCCCAGAGGTCGCGGCGGTGGAAGTCGGGGTCCGCGCCGTTGATCTTGACCGCCTCGTCCCAGACAACCGATTGCAGACCGAGCTTCGGCTTCCAGTGGAACTTCACGAAGGTGGACTTGCCCTCGGTATTCACCAGTCGGTAAGTGTGAACTCCGAAGCCCTCCATGAACCTGAACGAACGCGGGATCGCCCGGTCCGACATCGCCCACATGATCATGTGCAGCGATTCCGGCATCAGCGAGATGAAATCCCAGAAGTTGTCGTGGGCGCTCGCCGCCTGCGGGAAGCCGCGGTCCGGCTCGTCCTTCACGGCATGGACAAGGTCCGGGAACTTCATCGCATCCTGGATGAAGAACACCGGCATGTTGTTGCCGACGATGTCCCAGTTGCCGGCGTCGGTGTAGAGCTTGACGGCAAAGCCACGGACGTCGCGCACCACGTCGGCCGAGCCCTTGTTGCCGGCAACGGTCGAAAAACGGACGAAGGCCGGCGTGCGCTTGCCCTTCTCCTGCAGCGGCGCGGCCATGGTCAGGTCCGAGAGATCTTCGGTCGCCTCGAAGTAGCCGTGGGCGCCGTAGCCGCGGGCGTGGACGACGCGCTCGGGAATGCGCTCGTGGTCGAAGTGGAAGACCTTTTCGCGGAAGGCGAAGTCTTCGAGCAGGGTCGGGCCGCGTGCGCCGGCCTTCAGCGAATTCTGGTTGTCGGAAACGACACCGCCCTGTGCGGTCGTCATGGCGCCGTGGTCGGGGGCCTGCTGCGTCTCGCCGCCGTTGCCCGGATGGCGCGGTCGCTCGGTCGTGGCGTTCGAGCTCTGGGTGTCGACGGTGGGGTCGAAGAGTGGCTTTTCGTCGGGCATTGCTGGCTCTCCTCGGAAAGACGAGAGCGCCGGCAGCGGGGGCTGCCGGCGCCCATCCATCAATCAACCGCGAGGGGCCGGTTCCGTTCCCGGGGTGCGACGCTCAGTCGTAGAGGACGGCGGCGATCTCGGGGCTGTCGATATTCGTCTTGTCGAACCAGTAGAAGCCGGTGTCGATCACCTTCTCGACCGGCTCGCCCTTCGCCGCGGCGACGGCGGCCTTCACCGTCTCGTAGCCGATGCCGATGGGGTTCTGGGTGATGGCGCCGGCCATGACGCCCGACTTGATGGCGGCCTTCTGGGCGGCGCCGGAGTCGTAGCCGATGATCACCACGTCCTTGCGGCCGAGTTCGGTCACGCCGTTGACGACGCCGATCGCCGAGCCTTCGTTCGCGCCGAAGATGCCCTTCAGGTCTGGGTTCGCGGTCAGGATCGCCTTGGTGATCTCGGTCGACTGGAGCTGGTCGCCGGCACCGTACTGGATATCGACGATCTCGACCTCCGGGTGCTTCTCCCGCATCTGGTTCACGAAGCCGTCGCGGCGATCGACGCCGGTGCGCGAGGTCTGGTCGTGGACGACGAGGGCGACCTTGCCCGAGCCGCCGATGAGCTCGGCCATCTTGTCCGCGGCGAGGGCGGCGGCGGCGAGGTTGTCGGTGGCGGCGGTGGCGACGGGGATGTCGCTGTCGACGCCGGAGTCAAAGGCGATGACCGGGATCTTGTTTTCCTGCGCCTGCTTCAGAAGCGGGATCGCGGCCTGGCTGTCGAGGGCGGCGAAGCCGATCGCGGCGGGCTTCTTGGCGAGGGCGGCCGCGAGCATGTCGATCTGGCGGTCGACCTGGGTCTCGTTGTCCGGGCCCTCGAAGGAGACCTCGACGCCAAGCTCGGTCCCGGCCTTGTCGGCGCCGGTCTTCACGGCCTGCCAGAACTGGTG
This sequence comes from Amaricoccus macauensis, assembly GCF_014201905.1. Classification (GTDB taxonomy): domain Bacteria; phylum Pseudomonadota; class Alphaproteobacteria; order Rhodobacterales; family Rhodobacteraceae; genus Amaricoccus; species Amaricoccus macauensis. The sequence continues at coordinate 190,967 of NZ_JACHFM010000002.1, forward strand.
CTGGAAGCCCTTGGAGATCAGTGGGATGTAGAGCTTGTCCTGGGCCTGGGCGAAGCCCGCCCCCGCGAGCAGTGCCGCGGCGCTGAGGGCGCCGAGCAGGGTGCGTCTTGCGATCATGTGAGTTCTCTCCCTGGGTGATCGTCGTTGTCAGACCGCCGACTTGTCCCGGCGCAGCATGTCGAGGTAGACGGCGGCGATGATGATGATGCCCGTCACCACCGTCTGCCATTCCTGCGCCACCGAGAGGATGCGCAGGCCATTCAGCAGCACCGCCATGATCAGCGCGCCAATCACCGTGCCGAGGATCGAGCCCCGGCCGCCGGCGAGCGAGGTGCCGCCGATGACGACGGCGGCGATGGCGTCGAGCTCGTAGCCGAGGCCGAGCGCGGGCTGCGCCGAGTTGAGGCGCGAGGAGATGAGCAGGCCGGCAATGCCGCAGATCCCGCCGCCGAGTGCGTAGATCGCGGTCTTCCAGCGGGTGGTGTTGACGCCCGAGAGCCGGACGGCTTCTTCGTTCGAGCCCATGGCGAAGCAGTAGCGCCCGAGCACGGTCCGGTTCAGCACCCATGCCATGACGAGCGCCACCAGAAACAGGATGAGCACGCCGTTCGGCACCGGCACCGCCGGGAAGATGTCGCCGATGAGCGAGCCCTGGGCGATCTCGGTGTAGCCGGGGGTGTCGTTGAAGTAGATCGGCCGGGTGCCGGAGACGACGAGCGAAAGGCCCTTCAGGATCAGCATCATGCCCAGCGTGGCGATGAAGGGCGGGATGCGCATCCGGGTGACGAGGGTGCCCGAGATCAGGCCGCAGAACGCCCCCATGCCGATGGCGCCGAGCACGCCGAGCGGCAGCGGCAGGCCCCAGTTGGTCAGGATCATGCCGGCGGTGACGGCGGTGAAGGTCATCAGCGTGCCGATCGAGAGATCAATGCCGCCGGTGATGATGATCATGGTGACGGCGATGGCGAGCACGCCGTTCACCGCCGTCGCCTGCAGCACCGCGAGGATGTTCGTGGTCTGAAGGAAATTCGGCGAGGCGATGGAGAAGAAGACGAGGAGCACGATGAGGCTCGCGAACGCCCAGATCTTCTGCTGCGCCCCGAGGCCGCGGCTGGCGGGCTTCGGCGCGGTGGCGGCGTCGCTCATGCGGCGGCTCCCTCGGAGGTGATGTCGGGACGGAGGGTCGCGAGATGCATGATTTCCTCCTGTGTCGTGGCCGGGCCACCGGGCAGGAAGCCGGTGAGGCGGCCCTCGCACATCACCGCGATGCGGTGCGAGAGGCGCAGCACCTCGGGCAGTTCCGAGCTGATGACGATGATCGCCTTGCCATCAGCGGCGAGGCGCTGGAGCAGGCGGTAGATCTCGGCCTTGGCACCCACGTCGATGCCGCGCGTCGGCTCGTCGAAGATCAGGATGTCGCAGTCCCGCAGCAGCCACTTGGCGATCACCACCTTCTGCTGGTTGCCGCCCGAGAGCAGGCGGACCTCCTGACGGTCGGACGGGGTGCGGATGCGCAGGGTGGCGATGTAGTCGCGTGCGTGTGCCGCGAGGGCCGCCTCGTCGAGCTGGCCGAGCCGGCCGGTGTGGCGCGACAGGCTCGCCATCGCGATGTTGGCGCGCACGTCCATGCCGAGGGCGAGGCCGAAGTGCTTGCGGTCCTCCGACAGGTAGCCGATGCCGGCGCGCACCGCGTCCTGCGGCCGTTGAATGGCGACGGGTCGGCCGTGGACGAGGATCTCGCCCGCATCCCGAGGGTCGGCGCCGAAGATCGCGCGGGCAAGCTCGGTGCGGCCCGCGCCCATCAGGCCGGCGAAGCCGAGGATCTCGCCCTTCTTCAGGCTGAAGCTGATGTCCCTGAGTTCCCGGCCCCGCCGGATACCGCGCACCTCCAGCGCCGTCTCCGCGCCGGAAAGGTCGGGGATCTCGGCGGTCTCGTCGGTCAACTCGCGGCCGACCATCATGGCGATGATCTTGCCGATGGGCGTGCCGGCGGCGTCCACCGTCCCGACGTAGGCGCCATCGCGCATCACCGTCACCCGGTCGGCGATTCGGCGGATCTCGTCCATCTTGTGGCTGATGTAGACGATGCCGACGCCCTCGGCCCGAAGCTGGCGGATGATGGTGAAAAGTTCGGCGATCTCGGCGTCGTTCAGGGCTGCCGTCGGCTCGTCCATGACGAGGACGCGGGAGCGGAAGGAGAGGGCCTTGGCGATCTCCACCATCTGCTGCCGGGCGATCGTCAGGCCCTCCACCGGGGTCGTGGGGTCCATGGCGATGTTCATGCCGGCGAAGAGTGCCGCGGTATCGGCGTTGAGCTTGCCTTCGTCGAGGCGGCCGAAGCTGCGGCGCGGCTCGCGGCCGATCCAGATGTTCTGCGCGACCGTCAGATCCTTCATGAGCGCGAGCTCCTGATGGATGATGCCGATGCCGTGGTCCTGCGCCGCCTTCGGGCTGGGCAGGTCCACCTCCGCGCCGTCGATCTCGATGCGCCCGCCGTCAGGCTGGTAAACCCCGGCGAGGCATTTCATCAGCGTCGACTTGCCCGCGCCGTTCTCGCCCATGAGCGCATGCACCTCGCCCGGGGCAAGATCGAAGTGCACCGCGCGGAGCGCGTGGACGCCGGGGAAGCGCTTGTCGATCGCCTGCATCCGCACGAGGTCGGCCATGCTCGCCCCCGCGTCAGATCGTCACGCCGCCATCCACCAGCATCGACTGCCCCGTGACGAAGCGGCTTTCGTCGGAGAGCAGGTAGACCACCATCGGCGTCATGTCGTCGACGGTGGCGAGGCGCCCCATGGGCTGGCGGGCGATGAAGTCCTTTTCCGCCTGCACCGGATCGGCCGAGGCGGCGATGCGGCCGCGCAGCGAGGGCGTGTCGACGGTGCCGGGGCACAGGCAGTTGCAGCGGATGCCCTGCTTCACGTAGTCCGCCGCGATCGCCTTCGTGAGGCCGATTACCGCCGCCTTCGAGGCGCCATAGGCGCAGCGGTTGGGGAAGCCCTTCACCGACGACGCCATGGACGCCATGTTGAGCACCGACGCGGTGCCCGTCTCCTGCGCCCGCGCGAGCATTCCGGGCAGCACGGCGCGGGTCAGCCGCATCATGGCGGTGACGTTGAGCGCGAAGGCGAAATCCCAGTCCTTGTCCTCGATGTCGAGGAGCGCGCCGTTGTGCACGACGCCGGCGCAGTTGAAGACGCCGTCGAGCGGGCCGACGGCGGCGGCGATCTCCGCCACAGCGGCGCTGTCGGTCACGTCGAAGGGTCGGGTTTCCATGTCGAGGCCATCAAGAAGGTCGGCGCGGAGGTCGGTCGCGATCACCCGGGCACCTTCGGCGGCGAGCGCGATGGCGCTGGCCCGGCCAATGCCCTGTCCCGCGGCGGTGACGAGAATCGTCTTGTCCTTGAGCCGCATTCCTTCTTCCCCCCATGCGTCTTCGCTGGGGAATTGTGTATCTGGATAAAAAACTACCGCAAGGGGGTTTGCGCGATCAGCCGAGCAATGCGCCGAGCGCCACGAGCCCCGCGCCGAGCACGACCCCGCCGAGACCCCACGCCCAGCCGGGAATGGCGCGCGCGGCACTCTTTGGAGAAGGAGTGTTGACCTGGACCAGCGCCGCCTCGGCAAGCTGCGGCAGGCGCGGCCCGATGCGCGAGAGAATCCGCGCCGCGTTCGCCAGATCGCGGGCGACGGCGGCGGGGCCGAGGTTCGACTTGATGTACTCGGTGACCACCGGCCGCGAGGTCTCCCACATGTTCATCTGTGGGTTCAGGCTGCGCGCCACCCCCTCGACGACGACCATGGTGCGCTGGAGCAGGATAAGCTCCGTGCGGGTCTGCATGCCGAAGCGCTCGGTCACCTCGAAGAGATGGCCGAGGAGGCGCGCCATGGAGATGCGCGTGGCGTCCTGTCCGAAGATCGGCTCGCCGACGGAGCGCAGCGCCTGGGCGAAGGCGGCCGGGTCGCGGTCGCGCGGCACGTATCCCGCCTCGAAATGCACCTGGGCGACGCGCTCGTAGTCGCGGTGCAGGAAGCCGATGAGGATCTCGGCGTAGACCCGGCGCGTGTAGGCGTCGATCCGGCCCATGATGCCGAAGTCGAGGGCGACGATGGCGCCGTCCGGCCCGATCTTCAGGTTGCCCTGATGCATGTCGGCGTGGAAGAAGCCGTCGCGCAGCGCATGGGTGAGGAAGGTCTGGATCACCCGCTCCGAGAGGCGCACGAGGTCGGCGCCGCTGTCGCGCAGGGCGTCCACGTCGCCCATTGGAATCCCTGAGACCCACTCGAGCGTCATCATCCGACGGCCCGACGCGGCCCAGGCGACCGCGGGGACCCGGAAGCCCGGATCATGCTCGGTGTTCGAGCGGAACTCTGCGGCGGCCGAGGCCTCCATTCGCAGGTCGAGTTCGCCCTCGACGACGCCGGCGAAATGCTCGATCACCGCCCGTGGCCGCAGGCGACGGGCGAATGGCGCAAGGGACTCGATCATCGAGGCGGCGAAATAGAACGCGTCGACGTCGCGCATGAACGCCCGCTCGATGCCCGGGCGCAGCACCTTCACCGCGACGACCTGTCCGGTCTCGCGCAGGCGCGCGCGGTGGACCTGCGCAAGCGAGGCGGCGGCGACCGGCGGATCGAACTCGGAGAAGATCGCATCGACCGGCTGGCCGAGTTCGGACTCGATGGTGGCGCGCGCTTCCTCGACGGAAAACGGCGGCAGCTTGTCCTGCAGCACGCGGAGCTCGTTGGCGAGCTCGGGCCCCACCACGTCCGGACGAGTGGAGAGAAGCTGCCCGAACTTGATGTAGGCGGGGCCGAGGGCCGTGATCGCGCGCAGGACCGGCGGCTGGCTCGGATCGCCCTCGAGCCCGATCCACTGGAACGGCCAGCCGAGCACGCGGGCGGCGATGCGCGCGGCGGGCGGCGCGTCGAAGGCTTCGAGCGCCTGCGCCATGGCGCCGGTGCGCTCGAAGGTCGCGCCGGTGCGGATCAGGCGCCAGATGTTGTGCGGGCCACGCATTGCCTCAGAGCTTCCAGCCGGAGTGCAGCGCGGCGATGCCCATGGAGAAGTTGCGGTAGCGCACCTGCTCGAAGCCGGCGTCGCGGATCATGCCCGCGAAAGTTTCCTGATCAGGAAAGCGCCGGATCGATTCGACGAGGTACTGATAGCTTGCCCGGTCGCCGGCGAGAAGCTGGCCGAGGGGCGGGATGACGTTGAAGGAATAGCGGTCGTAGAGCCACTGCAACGCCGGCTCCGGCATCTGGCTGAACTCCAGCACGAGGAGCCGCCCGCCGGGCTTCAGCACGCGGAACGCTTCCGAGAGCGCGTCCGCGATGCGGGTGACGTTCCGGATCCCGAAGGAGATCGTGTAGGCGTCGAAGGTGTTCGCCTCGAACGGCAGCGCCATGGCGTCGCCCACCACCCAGTCGAGCCGGTCGGCGAAGGTGGTGGCCTCAGCGCGGCGCTGGCCCTCGACGAGCATGTCCTCGGTCATGTCGAGCACGGTCGCGCGGCCATCGCCGTCCACGCGCTCGAGGAAGCGGAAGGCAATGTCTCCGGTGCCGCCGGCCACGTCGAGCAGGTGCATGCCGGGTCGCGGCGCGAACCAGTCCATCATCGCGTCCTTCCAGACGCGGTGGATGCCGAGGCTCATGGCGTCGTTCATCAGGTCGTAGCGCGAGGCGACCGAGGAAAACACGCCGTGGACCCGGCCGGCCTTCTCGGCCTCCGGCACGGTCTCGAAGCCGAAGTGGGTGGTGCGCGTCTCGTCGTCCGACATGCCGGCCTTCCGATGAACCTCGGGCTTGCCTTATAAGCCCCGGGCAGCCGGCTGCAACCGGCGAGGAGGGGGCGGGCGCATGCCGGAACTACCCGAAGTCGAAACCGTGCGGCGCGGACTGGAGCCTGTGCTGGCCGGACGGCGGATCGTGCGGGCCGATGTGCGCCGGCCAGACCTGCGCTGGCCGTTCCCGCCGGGGTTCGCCACACGGCTGACCGGGGCGCGGATCATGGCGCTGCGGCGGCGCTCGAAGTACCTGCTCGCCGATCTCGACAGCGGCGAGACGCTGATTGCGCATCTCGGCATGTCGGGGCGGATGCTGATCTCCGGCGCCGCGGTGGGCGAATTCCACCACGAGCACCCGGCGCCGGCGAAGCACGATCACGTGGTGCTCGACATGGAGGGCGGTGCGCGCGTCACCTTCAACGACGCGCGCCGCTTCGGGGCGATGGACCTCTGGCCGACGGCGGACCTCGCGAGCCACCGCCTGCTGGCCGGCCTCGGGCCGGAACCGCTCGGCAACGCGTTCTCCGCGGCGATACTCCTTGCCCGCCTGGACGGCAGGGTAACGCCGGTGAAGGCGGTGCTCCTCGACCAGCGCGTCGTTGCGGGGCTCGGCAACATCTATGTCTGCGAGGCACTCTGGCGCGCGCGGATCTCGCCGCTCCGCCTCGCGCGTGACGTGAGCGCCACCGAGGCCGACGAACTGGCGGCGGCGGTGCGACAGGTCCTGCTCGACGCCATTGCCGCGGGAGGCTCGTCGCTGAAGGACTACCGTCAGGCGGACGGCGAACTCGGCTATTTTCAGCACAGCTTTGCCGTCTACGGTCGCGAGGGCGAGCCCTGCCGCCGTGACGACGGCGGCACCATCGCAAGAATGGTCCAGTCCGGCCGGTCGAGCTTCTTCTGCCCGGCCTGCCAGCTCTGACCGGCCTGCGGCATCTGGCGCGACCCCGGTATTCATACTGGCGGAAACCCTATCGGGCAGGAACGAGGGGCCCCGCCAACAGGCGGGGAGAATCTTCCCTCACGGGCGAAGCCCGTTCCGCCGGAGCGGAGCCGCAAAGGCGGCGGAGCGCCAAGCGGTGGCCGAGCGGGAGCCTGCAAAGGCTCCCCGAGGGCGCCGCTCGCCCGGTCAGGCAGCCGTCACCCGCCAGATCACGTCGCCCACGTCGTCCGCGACGAGAAGCGAGCCGTCCGGTCCCGGCGTCACGCCCACCGGGCGGCCCCAGGAGTCCTTCTCGTCGGGCGAGAGGAACCCCGAGAGGATGTCGCGCGGCGCCTCGCCCGAAGGCTTGCCGTCGGCGAACGGCACGAAGATCACCCGGTAGCCGCTGAGGTTCGAGCGGTTCCATGAGCCGTGCTGCCCGATCGCCATGCCTTCGGGCCAGCCGGGGAAGTATCCCGCCGGCAGCCAGCAGAGCCCGAGCGACGCGGTGTGCCCGCCAAGCGCGTAGTCGGGGGTGAGCGCGGTGGCGACCTGCTTCGCGTCCTGCTTCACCCGGTCGTCGACGGTCTGGCCCCAGTAGCAATAGGGCCAGCCGTAGAAGCCACCCTCCCGGACCGACGTGAGATAGTCGGGCGGCGTCTCGTCGCCGAGACCGTCGCGCTCGTTCACCACGGTCCAGAGCGTTTCGGTCCCGGGCTCCCACGCGAGGCCCACCGGATTGCGCAGGCCGCCGGCGAAGACCCGGGCGGCGCCGGTTTCGAGATCGACCTCCCAGACGGCGGCGCGGCCTTCCTCGGCGGCCATGCCCTGATCGGCGATGTTGGTGAGCGAGCCGACGCCGGCGTAGAGCCGCTTGCCGTCGGGGCTCGCGAGCAGGCTGCGCGTCCAGTGGCCGCCGGGTTTGAACTCGGCGATCCGGCGTCCTTCACCCTCGAGACGCGTGGCACCCGGCACGAAGGGGAAGGCGAGGATGCCGTCGGTGTTGCCGACGTAGAATGTGTCACCGACCAGCGCCATGCCGAACGGCTGGCGCAGCCCCGCGCGGTAGACCTCGCGCACCTCGGCCGCGCCGTCGCCGTCGGCGTCGCGCAGCAGCGTGATCCGGTTCGGGCTCGGGCCGACCGCGGCGGCGCGCTTCATGGTCGAGAACATCGCGTAGTCGAAGGCGGAGCGTACCTTGCCGAAATCCTGCAGTGCCTCGGCGGTCAGCACATCGCCGTTCGGCAGCACATGGATCCAGCGCGGATGCTTCAGGCCGGCGGCGAAGGCGTTGACCTTGAGGCCGGGCGCCGCGACCGGCGTCTGTCCGCCGCTCCAGCCCTTTGCCGTCGGCATCTTCAGCGTGGGGATCCCCTGCGGCTTCCCCTCCGGGATCGTCGGACTGCCGCCGATGGCGGGCACATGCGGCGTCGCGCCCCAGCGCCGGGCGAGGATTGCGGCCGATCCGATCACCGCCACGCCGCGTGCGAACACGTCGGAAAATGCCATGAGAGTCCCCTTGCCGACCGGTCACGCGCCGGCCGCCGGCACGCTAGCCGATGCGCGCGAGCGGGGAAACCCCGCCCGCTTTCGCCGTCGCTCAGCGCTCGAGGAAGTCGAGGAGTGCCCGGTTGAAGGTGTCCGGGTGGCTGGTGGTGCAGCCGTGCGGCGCGCCGCGAAGCACGACGAGGCGGCTGCCGGGGATCCTCTCGTGGGTGAGCGCGCCCGAGCCTTCGATCGGCACGATCGAGTCCGAGTCGCCGTGGATCACGAGGGTCGGAACGGTCACGCGCTCGAGATCGTCCCGGAAGTCCGTGGTGCCGAACGCCTGCATGCAACCGAGCGCCGCGGTCTGGTCGGACTGCCGGCAGAGGGCGATCGCCTTCTGCAGGTCTTCCTCGCTCACCTTCAGCTCATCGCTGACGGAGAAGAACGCGCGGGCGAAGCCGTCGAAGAAGCCGTCGCGGTCGGCGCGAAGCTGGCTCTCCATTTCCTTCGCGGCCTCTTCCGCCAGCGGCCCGGCGGGATTGTCCGGGGTTTTCAGCATGTAGGGCGGAATCGCGGCGGCGAAGACCACGGCGGCGAGCCGGTCCTCGCCGTGATTCGCCACGTAGCGCGCGACCTCGCCGCCGCCCATGGAGAACCCGACGAGCGTCACGTCCGAGAGATCCCGCTCGGCAAGGATGCCTTCGAGATCCGCCGCGAGCGTATCGTAGTCAAAGCCTGAGTCGGGCTTCTCCGACTGGCCGAAGCCGCGCCGGTCGTAGGTGATGACGCGAAAGCCCGCGTCGGTCAGCGGCCCGACCTGCTTTTCCCACGCCGCGCCGGAGAGCGGCCAGCCGTGGATCAGCACGACCGGCCGCCCGGACCCGCCGGAGTCCTCCACGTGAAGTTTGACGCGCTCGGCCATGACATCTCCGTTCCTGCGTGTGGGACATGCAGTTCCAACAGGGCAGGCGCCGCTCCGTTCCTGCAGAAGCGGGGCGTGAGGCGGAAAGGCGCCGTCCGATGCCCGAAAGGCGGCTGCGCTAAACGGGCAGGGGCGGGGAGCGGGGTCGCGCCGGTCTTGTGGACGATCCCGTTTTGTTCTAGTTACCGTGGGACTCGCATCTGCCGCGGGGCACGCTATCTATCGCCTTTCGGCGGGGACGGGCATGCATGGCTGAACAGAAGTTCATCGAGGTTCGCGGCGCGCGCGAGCACAATCTGAAGTCGATCGACATCGACCTGCCGCGGGATCAGCTCGTGGTCATCACCGGTCTTTCGGGCTCGGGGAAGTCTTCGCTCGCGTTTGACACCATCTATGCCGAGGGCCAGCGGCGCTATGTGGAGAGCCTCTCCGCCTATGCGCGGCAGTTCCTCGACATGATGCAGAAGCCGGACGTGGATCACATCTCCGGTCTCTCACCGGCGATCTCCATCGAGCAGAAGACCACTTCGAAGAACCCGCGCTCCACCGTCGGCACGGTGACCGAGATCTACGACTACCTGCGGCTGCTCTTCGCGCGGGTCGGCACGCCGTTCTCGCCCGCCACCGGCCTGCCGATCGAGGCGCAGCAGGTGAGCCAGATGGTCGATATCACCATGGCGCTGCCCGAGGGCACGCGGGCCTACCTGCTCGCGCCGATCGTGCGCGACCGCAAGGGCGAGTACCGCAAGGAGTTTGCCGACCTCCGCAAGAGGGGCTTCCAGCGCGTCAAGGTGAACGGCGAGTTCCATGACCTCGACGCCCCGCCCGAGCTCGACAAGAAATTCCGCCACAACATCGACGTGGTGGTGGACCGCATCGTCGTGCGCGCGGGGCTGGAGACGCGGCTTGCCGATTCGATCCGCACGGCGCTCGATCTCGCCGACGGCATCGCCATCCTCGAGACCGCGCCGCCGGCGGCCGAGGACGGCACGGCGCCGGAGCCCGAGCGGATCACCTTCTCGGAGAACTTCGCCTGTCCGGTCTCGGGCTTCACGATCCCCGAGATCGAGCCGCGGCTGTTCTCGTTCAACGCGCCGTTCGGGGCCTGTCCGGCCTGCGACGGGCTCGGGGTCGAGCTCTTCTTCGATCCGCGCCTCATCGTGCCGGACGAGAGCCTGCCGCTGATGAAGGGTGCCATCGCGCCCTGGGCCAAGGGATCGTCGCCCTACTACAAGCAGACCATCGAGGCGCTGTCGAAGCACTACGGCTTCGATCGCAACCAGCGCTGGCGTGACCTGCCTGACGACGCGAAGGCGGTGCTGCTGCAGGGTTCGAAGGGCGAGAAGATCCGTTTCCGCTACGACGAGGGTGGCCGGGTCTACGAGATCGAACGGCCGTTCGAGGGGGTGATCCCCAACATGGAACGGCGCTACAAGGAAACCGACAGCGCCTGGTCGCGCGAGGAGATGGAGCGCTACCAGAACAACCGGCCCTGCGGCCTCTGCCATGGCTATCGCCTGAAGCCCGAGGCGCTGGCGGTGAAGATCGCCGGCAACCATGTGGGCGAGGTGGTGCGCCTCTCGATCCGCGACGCGCTCGGCTGGGTGGAAGCGGTTCCGGCGGCGCTGACGGCGCAAAAGAACGAGATCGCCCGGGCGATCCTGAAGGAGATCCGCGAGCGGCTCGGGTTCCTGGTGAACGTCGGGCTCGACTACCTGACGATGGCCCGGAACTCCGGCACGCTTTCGGGAGGCGAGAGCCAGCGGATCCGGCTCGCGAGTCAGATCGGCTCGGGCCTGACCGGCGTGCTCTATGTGCTCGACGAGCCGTCGATCGGCCTGCACCAGCGCGACAACGGCCGGCTGCTCACCACGCTGAAGAACCTGCGCGACGCCGGCAACACGGTGATCGTGGTCGAGCACGACGAGGAGGCGATCCGCGAGGCGGACCACGTGGTCGACATCGGCCCCGGCGCGGGCGTCCACGGGGGCAGCATCATCGCCGAGGGCACGCCCGACCAGATCGCCGCGAATCCGAACTCGATCACCGGCCAGTACCTGACCGGCGCGCGGCGCATCGACATCCCGGCGGAGCGGCGCAAGGGCAACGGCAAGAAGCTGGTGGTGAAGAACGCCACCGGCAACAACCTGCGGGGCGTGACCGCGACGTTTCCGCTCGGCACCTTCACCTGTGTCACCGGGGTCTCCGGCGGTGGCAAGTCGACGCTGACCATCGAGACGCTGTTCAAGACCGCGTCCATGCGGCTGAACGGCGCGCGCCAGACGCCCGCGCCCTGCGAGGCGGTGGAGGGGCTCGAACACCTCGACAAGGTGATCGACATCGACCAGTCGCCCATCGGCCGCACGCCGCGGTCGAACCCGGCGACCTACACCGGCGCCTTCGGGCCGATCCGCGACTGGTTCGCCGGGCTGCCGGAGGCGAAGGCGCGTGGCTATCAGCCGGGGCGGTTCAGCTTCAACGTCAAGGGCGGGCGTTGCGAGGCCTGTCAGGGCGACGGCGTCATCAAGATCGAGATGCACTTCCTGCCGGACGTCTACGTCACCTGCGAGACCTGCAAGGGCAAGCGCTACAACCGCGAGACGCTCGAGGTGCTGTTCAAGGGCAAGTCGATCGCCGACGTGCTCGACATGACGGTGGAGGACGCGGAGGAGTTCTTCGCGGCGGTGCCCTCGATCCGCGACAAGATGACGACGCTGATGCGGGTCGGGCTCGGCTACATCAAGGTCGGACAGCAGGCGACGACGCTCTCGGGCGGCGAGGCGCAGCGGGTGAAGCTCTCGAAGGAGCTTTCGCGCCGCTCCACCGGCCGGACGCTCTACATCCTCGACGAGCCGACCACGGGCCTGCATTTCGAGGATACGAAGAAGCTGCTGGAAGTGCTGCACGAACTGGTGGAGCAGGGCAACACGGTGATCGTGATCGAGCACAATCTCGACGTGATCAAGACGGCGGACCACCTCATCGACATCGGCCCGGAAGGCGGCGACGGCGGCGGCAGCATCGTCGCGGTCGGCACGCCGGAACAGGTCGCGCGGGTGAAGGAAAGCCACACGGGCCGGTATCTTGCCGCGATCCTCGGGGCGCAGCGGGTGGCGGCGGAGTGACTGTGCGCCGCCCGCCCGGATCGGCTCCGGCAGAGCCGGGGTGACCGCTGGCGGGGCGGGCGGCGCGGGTGCGGGCGCGGGGGCGCGCACCGATCAACCAGTCACTCAAACTCTCGTCAGTCCCCGCGCCGCCCGAGCAGCATATAGTCGAGCGACGTATGTAACGTCTCATCACGGCTTCTTGTGCGCCGGTTTCCGCCGTCCGCGGGGGTGCTGATGACGCTGCCCGAGCCCTTTGCCTCGTGGTTCGCGCGGCGGGACTGGACGCCGCATCCGCATCAGCTCGAGCTTCTCGCCCGCTCCGGCGATGCCTCGACGCTGCTGATCGCGCCGACGGGCGGCGGCAAGACGCTGGCGGGGTTTCTCCCCAGCCTCGTCGCGCTTGGCACCGCACCGCCCCCGGGGCTGCACACGATCTATGTCTCGCCGCTGAAGGCCCTTGCCGCCGACATCCGCCGCAATCTCATGCAGCCGCTGGCCGAGATGGGACTTGGCATCCGGGTGGAGGACAGGACAGGCGACACGGGCGCCGGGGCGCGCGCGCGCCAGCGGGTGGACCCGCCGCACATCCTGCTGACGACGCCGGAGTCGCTGGCGCTCATGCTCTCCTATGAGGAGGCGCCGCGGATTTTCGGCTCGCTGACGCGGGTCATTGTCGACGAGATCCATGCGCTCGCCGAGTCAAAGCGCGGTGACCAGCTCATGCTCTGCCTCGCGCGCCTCCAGACGCTCGCGCCGGGCCTCGCGCGCGTCGGGCTCTCGGCGACGGTGGAGGATCCGCCGGCGCTCGCGGGGTGGCTCGGAGCGGGGACACAGATCCTGATGGCGGAGGCCGGGCCGGAGCCCGACATCTCGATCCTCGAGACCGAAACGCCGCCGCCCTGGGCCGGCCAGACCGCGACCTATGCCGCGCCGGCGGTCATGGAACTGATCCGCAAGGCGCGGACCACGCTGGTCTTCATCAACACCCGGGCGCAGGCGGAGGTGTTCTTTCAGCACCTCTGGGCCGCGAACGACGAGACCCTGCCGATCGCGCTCCACCACGGCTCGCTGTCGCGCGAGGCCCGGGGCAAGGTCGAGGCGGCGATGGTTGCGGGCGAGCTGCGCGCCATCGTCGCCACCGGCTCGCTCGATCTCGGCATCGACTGGGGCGACGTGGATCTGGTGATCCAGGTGGGCGCGCCGAAGAACGTCAAGCGCCTCGTGCAACGCATCGGCCGGGCGAACCATCGCTACAACGCGCCCTCGCGCGCCGTGCTCGTGCCGTCGAACCGCTTCGAGGTGCTCGAATGCCGCGCGGCGCTCGACGCCGTGCGTGAGCACGCGCTAGACGGCGAGCCGCGCGGTCCGGGTCCGCTCGACGTGCTCTGCCAGCACATCCTTCTCACCGCCTGCGCCGGGCCGTTCGAGGCCGACGGGCTGTTCGCCGAGGCGCGACGGGCGGGGCCCTATGCCGCGCTGTCACGGGTCGATTTCGACGCCTGCCTCGAGTTCTGCGCCACCGGCGGCTATGCGTTCCGGGCCTATGACCGCTGGCAGCGGCTGGTGGAGCGTGACGGCCGCTGGCAGCTCCGCGACCCGCGCCGGGCGCGGACGATCCGCATGAACGTCGGCACCATCGTCGCGACGGAACTGCTGAAGGTGCGGCTGAGGGGCAGGGGTGGTGCCCCCCTCGGCGAGGTCGAGGAGGATTTCGCGGCGACGCTCGCGCCGGGCGACACCTTCCTCTTCGGCGGCGAGACGGTGCGCTTCGAGAGCCTGCGCGAGATGTCGGTGGAGGTGACGCGGCAGGTATCGGTCAATCCGCGCATCGCCATGTATGCCGGGACCAAGTTCGCCACCTCGACGCTGCTCTCGCATCGGGTGATTGCCCTTCTCTCCGATCCCGCGGCGTGGGCGGGTCTGCCCGGCCATGTCCGCGACTGGCTCGCGTTGCAGGCCGAGGTGAGCCGGCTGCCGCGTCCGGGGTATCTGCTGGCCGAGACCTTCCGGCGCGGGCCGCACCAGCACCTTTGCCTTTACGGCTTCGCCGGGCGGAACGCGCATCAGACGCTGGGCCTGCTTGTCACGCGCCGGATGGAGACGGCCGGGCTGCATCCCCTGTCGTTTGTCGCGAACGACTACGCGCTGCTGGTGAGCGGTCTCGAAGAGGTGACCGATCCGGGCGCCTTGCTGGTGCCCGAGATGCTGCGCGATGATCTGGAGGGCTGGCTCGGCGAGAACGCGGTGATGAAGCGCACCTTCCGCGACGCGGCGACGATCGCCGGGCTCATCGAGAAGAACCTGCCCGGACGGCGCAAGACCGGCCGGCAGGCGACGTTCTCGACGGATATCCTCTACGACACGCTGCGCCGTTACGACCCGGGCCACCTGTTGCTGCGGATAACCCGCGCCGAAGCCGGGCGCGGGCTGGTGGATTTTGGCCGGGTCGAGGAGATGCTGGCGCGCAGTCGCGGCCGGATCGACGTGGTGCGGGCGCCGCATGTGACACCGCTGGCCGCGCCGCTCTTTCTCGAAATGGGGCGCGTGCCGATCCGGGGCCGGGCGGAAGCGCGGCTCGTCGCCGAGGCGGCGGCCGCGCTGCTGGCCGAGGCGGGGCTGGACTAGAGTTTCACCCGTTCGGAGCGCGGGTCGTAGAGCGGCGCGAGGGATGCATCCGCCGGGCAGAGGCGCCCGGCGATGTCGATGGCGTAGGTCGAGGCCAGCATCTCGGCTCCGGTCTCGCCGGGCGAGCAGGGGACATAGCCGAGGCCGATGGCGCCACCGAGCGCGTGGCCGTAGTTGCCCGAGGTCACGTGCCCGACGACCTTGCCGTCGCGCAGGATCGGCTCGCCGTGGTAGAGCAGCGCCTCCGGGTCGGTCAGGCGGAATTGCATCAGCCGGCGGGAGAGGCCGGTCTCGCGGACCTTGAGGATCGCGTCGCGGCCGATGAAGTCGCCCTTGCCCGTCCTGACCGCGAAGCCGAGGCCCGCCTCCAGCACGTGGTCCTCGTCGGTGATGTCGTGGCCGAAGTGGCGGAAAGCCCTCTCGATGCGGCAGCTGTCCATGGCGTGCAGGCCGCAGAGCCGGAGCCCCACTTCCGTTCCGGCCTCGACCAGCGTCTCGAAGACGTGGGCTGCCTGCTCCGTGGGGACGTAGAGCTCCCAGCCGAGTTCGCCCACGTAGCTCACACGATGCGCGCGGGCGAGGCCCATGCCGATCTCGATCTCCCGCGCCGTCCCGAACGGGAAAGCGCCGTTCGAGAAGTCGTCCGGTGAGACCAGTGCCATGAGATCGCGCGCCTTCGGTCCCATGAGCGGCAGCACCGCCTCGCCGGAGGAGACGTCGGTGACGACGGCGGCCGCGTCGCCCAGATGCCGGCGCAGCCAGTTCAGGTCGCGCTGCAACGTGGCGCCGGGCACCACGAGCAGGAAGGCGGTCTCGGAGAGGCGCGTCACCGTGAGGTCGCTCTCGATGCCGCCCCGCGCGTTCAGCATCTGGGTGTAGACGATGCGGCCCGCCGCGACGTCCATGTCGTTGGCGCAGAGAGTCTGCAGGACCGCGAGCGCGTCGCGGCCCTCGACGCGGATCTTGCCGAAGGAGGTCATGTCGAGGAGGCCGACGCCCTCGCGCAGGGCCATGTGCTCGGCGCGCTGGTTGTCGAACCAGTTCGCCCGGCCCCAGGTGTAGCGGTATTCGGCTGGCTGGCCGGCGTCGGCGAACCAGTTCGCCCGCTCCCAGCCGGCGACCTCGCCAAAGACCGCGCCGCGCGCCTTCAGGTGCTCGTGCAGCGGTGAGCGGCGAATGCCGCGGCTGCTCGCCATCTGGCGGTAGGGGAAGTGGTCGGCGTAGAGCAGGCCGAGGGTCTCGCTCACCCGCTCGCGCAGGTAGCGGCGGTTCTTCTGGAACGGCTGGGCCCGGCGGACATCGACCTCCCAGAGATCGAACGGCGGGGCGCCGTCGGTCATCCAGCGGGCGAGTGCCATGCCCGCACCTCCCGACGAGGCGATGCCGATCGAATTGTAGCCCGCCGCGACCCAGTAGCCGCGCAGCTCCGGCGCCTCGCCGAGGTAGTAGCGATCATCCGGCGTGAAGCTCTCCGGGCCGTTGAAGAAGGTGTGGATCCCGGCCTCGGCCAGCATCGGCATCCGGTGGATCGCCTTCTCGAGGATCGGCTCGAAGTGGTCGAAGTCTTCCGGCAACTGGTCGAAGCAGAAGTCCTCGCGGATGCCGTCCATCCCCCAGGGCTTGGCCACCGGCTCGAAGGCGCCGAGCAGGATCTTGCCTGCGTCTTCCTTGAAGTAGGCGCATTCCTCGGGGACGCGCAGGACGGGCAGCCGCTGCAGTTCCGGGATCGTCTCGGTGACGATGTAGAAGTGTTCGCAGGCGTGGAGTGGCACGGTGACGCCGTTCCGCGCGGCAAGATCGCGCCCCCACATGCCGCCGCAGTTCACCACGTGCTCGGCGGCGATGTGGCCGCTTTCCTCGCCGCTCTGCCAGTCGACGCCGGTGACGCGGCCGCCCGCGGTGGTGACGGTGCTCACCTTGACGTTCTCGACGATGCGTGCGCCGCGCATCCGGGCGCCCTTCGCGAGCGCCAGCGCGACGTTGCCCGGATCGGCCTGACCATCCTTGGGCAGGTGCACGCCGGCGACGACGCCGTCGAGGTTCAGGTGGGGGTGCATCGCGCCGACCTCGGAGGGCGTCAGCTCGTGGACCTCGACCCCGAAGGCACGGGCCATGCCGGCGAGGCGCAGGATCTCCTCCCGACGCTCGGTGCTGAGCGCGACGGTCATCGAACCGCACTGGCGAAAGCCGGTGGCAAGGCCGGTCTCGGCTTCCAGCCGCATGTAGAGATCGGCGGAGTACTTCGCGAGACGGGTGCGGTTCTGGGTGCTCTGGAGCTGACCGACGAGCCCGGCCGCGTGCCAGGTGGTGCCGGACGTGAGCTGCTTGCGCTCCAGCAGCACGATGTCGGTCCAGCCGAGTTCGGCGAGGTGATAGGCAACGGAACAGCCGGAGATGCCGCCACCGATGATGACGACGCGGGCGGCGGAAGGCAGGTCGGGCATGGGCTGATCCGGGAATCGGGGGGCGATGGTTGGTGGCAGTGAGCCAGCTTTGCGTGAAATTTTCAAACATAATTTCATGATTGCCGCGCACGAGCAAAAATATTTCACTCGGTGCGTTGACCTGGGTGCTCGGGAGCGGTTGAGCTTGGCACCGGAGGGAGTGTCGCCATGGCAGGGCAGATCGGGACGGACATCAGGGCGCTGCGCAAGGCGCGCGGCATCACCCTCGTCGGACTTGCCGGCGCCGTCGGGCGCTCGGTCGGGTGGCTCAGTCAGGTTGAGCGCGGGCTCGCCGAACCGTCGGTGCGCGACCTCGGGCGCATCGCCGAACAACTGGGCATCAGTCTCAGCCTGTTTTTCCGGTCCGCCTCGAAACGCCCGGAGGAGCGCGGCCTCGTCCTCAGGGCCGAAGACCGCGTCGCCATCGGCTCAAGCGACACCGGGCTCGCGGAGGAACTGCTGTCCCCCTCGCTCAGCGGCTCGTTCGAGATGATCCGCTCGACCATCGCCCCGGGTGCCACCAGCGGCGGCCGGTGCTCCGGCCGGGGGCGGGAGGACGGCGGCGTCCTGCTGACCGGCCGCCTGAGGCTCACCATCGGTGACACGGAATTCGACCTCGGCCCGGGAGACAGCTTCCAGTTCGCCGATCGCGACTACGCCTGGCGCAACGACGGCGACACGACGACAGTGGTGCTCTGGATCATCGCCCCGCCGGTCTACTGACGCGGGAAGGGGGATGGTGGAGCGGGTGATGGGAATCGAACCCACGTATTCAGCTTGGAAGGCTGCTGCTCTACCATTGAGCTACACCCGCGCGCCGGTTGTTATAGGCGGGCGCGCGGGGGGGCTGCAAGGTCAATGCGCCTCGGCGGGACCGGTCCGGGTCGTTTCGCCGTGGTCGGGGATCTGGGCGGCGGCGCGGCGGCGGCGGTAGGCGTCGAACTGCTGGTCGGCGAGGACACCGATCAGGATCACCGAGCCCATGACGGCGAAGTTGAGCGAGCTCGGGATGCCGAGCAGGTTCACGAGGTTCTGCAACATCTGCAGCAACACCGCGCCGAGGACGACGCCGATGATCGAGCCTTCGCCGCCGCGCAACGAGAAGCCGCCGAGCACCGCCGCGGCGATGGCGTAGAGCTCGTAGAAGTTGCCGTGGGACGAGGGCGAGATCGACTTCGTGTACATGGCGAAGAAGATCGCGGCGATGGCGGTCAGCACGGCACAGATCACGTAGGCGGCGACGATCACCTTGCCGGTCGGCACGCCGGCATAGCGCGCGGCCTCCTCATTCTTGCCGACGGCGAAGAGATAGCGTCCGAAGACCGAGCGGTGCAGCACCACCCACATGATCGCGGCGATGACCAGCATGGCGATGAGCGAATGCGGCACGCCGCCGGTGCGGCCGATCGTCAGCCAGTCGAGCGTCGGGAAGCTCTGGCCGAAGGCGAAGCCCACGGTGCCGTCGGCGGTGTACCACCGGGCGATACCCCGGTAGATCAGCAGGCCGCAGAGCGTGACGATGAACGGCTGCATGTCGAGCCGGGTGATGAGCAGCCCGTGGGCGAGACCGATCAGCGCGCCGATCACCAGCATCAGGGCGAGCGCCGCCGGCCACGGCACGCCGTAGGTGGCGATCAGGTCGACGAAGAGCACGCCGAGCAGCGCAATCACCGAGCCGACGGAGAGCTCGATGCCGCCGGTGATGATCACGAACCCCTGGCCGATGGCAAAGAGCCCGAAGAGCCCGATGAGGTTCGCGGTGTTCGCGAGGTTGATCGGCGAGAGAAAGCGCGGGTTGATGAAGGCGACCACCGCCCCCACCACGAGGATCAGCACCAGGAGGCCGATGTCCTTCTTCTGCATGGTCTATTCCTCGCCCACGGCCAGTTCGAGCACTTTGCGCTCGGAGAAATCCCTGCGCTCGAGCACGCCCGCGATGGCGCCCTCGTGCATGACGGCGATCCGGTCGGAAACCCCGATCACCTCTTCCATGTCGCTCGAGATCATCAGGACCGCCACGCCCGCGTCGGCGAGGCCGCGCATCATGTCGTAGATCTCGCGCTTCGCGCCCACGTCGATGCCGCGGGTCGGTTCGTCGAAGACGATGGCGCGCGGCTTCATGGCGAGCCACTTCGCCAGCACCACCTTCTGCTGGTTGCCGCCCGAGAGCGTGCCGACGTTGGTGAAGATCGACGGCGCGCGGATGCCGAGGCGCTTGCGTTCGGTATCGGCCATGGCGCGTTCGGCGGGGCGGCGGATGATGCCGAAACGGGCGAGGGCGCCGACCTGCGGCAGGGTGACGTTGTCCTTGATGGGCAGGTCGAGCACGACGCCCGCGCCCTTGCGGTCTTCCGGCACGAGGAAGAGCCCGGCGGCGATCGCGTCGCGCGGTGAGGAGATCGCGACCGGGTGGCCGTCGAGCCGGACCTCGCCCGCCTTCATCGCGTCGATGCCGAAGAGCGCGCGGGCAAGCTCGGTCCGGCCGGCGCCGATCAGCCCGGCGAGGCCGAGGATTTCGCCACGGTGCACCGCGAGATCGACGGTCTGCGTCGGATAGGTCGCGGTCGTGACGCCGCGCGCCTCGAGCACCGCCGAGCCGGGCTCGGTGGCGGGGGGGCGGTAGATCGCCTTGAGGTCGCGGCCGATCATCAGTCGGATCATCGCCGGGGGGGTGATCTCGGCCTTCGCGAGGTGCCCGGCGACGCGCCCGTCACGGAGGCCCACCACCCGGTCGGCGCAGGCGCGCACCTCGTCGAGGCGGTGCGAGATGAAGATGACGCTGACCCCCGACGCCTTGAGATCGGCGATGACCTTCAGCAGCCGCTCGGTCTCGGTGAGCGTCAGGCTCGACGTCGGCTCGTCCATGATGACGAGGCGCGAGTCGAGCGAGAGGGCTTTCGCGATCTCCACGAGCTGGCGCTGGGCGAGGGAGAGGCCGGCGACCGGCGTGTCGGGGGAGAAGTCGACGCCGAGGCGCGCGAAGAGCGGCCGGACCGCTGCGCGGAGGCGTGCGCGGTCGACGAGCTTCAGCGGGCCGCCCTTCAGGGGCTCGCGGCCGATGAAGACGTTCGACGCCGCATCGAGGTTGTCGAAGAGGTTCAGTTCCTGATGGACGAAGGCAATGCCCGCGCCGATCGCGTCCGCGACGGTCATCGCCGCGCGCTCGGCCCCGTCAACGCGTATGCGCCCGAGGCTCGGGCCGGTCACACCGCCGAGGATCTTCATCAGCGTCGACTTGCCGGCGCCGTTTTCGCCGACGAGCCCGATCACCTCGCCCGGGTGGACCGCGAGGCTCACGTCGTCGAGGGCGACGACGCCGGGGTAGCTCTTGGAGACCCCGAGAAGTTCGAGAAAGGGTGCTGTCATTCGCGTCAGGGAAGTGGCCCCGCGCCCGTGCGCGGAGCCGCCCCGGTGCCCTGTGCCGGTCAGCCCGCCGACGCCGAGTCGATCTTTGCCTTCAGGTCAGCCTGGAATTCGTCGACGTTGGCCTGATTGACGACCTTGGTCGGGATGATGATGAGCCCGTCCGCGGGGATCTGCGACTTGTCGCCGCCGAGATAGGCCGCCATCAGCTTCATGCCCTGATAGCCCCACTCGAAGGGCTGCTGCACCACGGTGCTGACGAAGGAGCCTTCCTTCACGGCGCCGAGGGTCACCGGGTCCTCGTCGAAACCGACGACGGTGATCGAGCCGAGCTTGCCGGCCGCCTGCAGCGCCTCGTAGATTTTCGGCGAGTTGTAGGAATAGAAGCCGACCATGCAGGTGATCTCGGGGTTGGCCGCCAGCACGTCGTCGACGTTCGAGCGGGCGCGGGCGAAGTCCACGTCGTCGCCGCGCACATCGACGAGCTCGACCTTCGAGCCCTCCACCGCCTTGCGGAAGCCCTCGATGCGCTCGCGGGCGTTGTCGGCGCCGAGATAGCCCACGAAACCCATGCACTTGCCGCCATCGGGCAGCGCCTGCACCATTTCCTTGCCGGCCTGCTCGCCCGCTTCGGTGTTCGACGACCCGAGATAGGCGATGCGGTTCGACTGCGGTGCGTCGGAGTCGGTGGTGAAGAGCGGGATCTGGGCCGCGATGCGGTTGAAGGCATCGGTCGAGGTCTTCGGATCGACCGACGAGATCATCAGCGCGTCGGTGCCGGCCGCGACGAGATCGTCCATCAGGGCGTTCTGTGCCGCGGCCGTGCCCTGCGCGGGATAGCGCAGTTCCATGTCATAGTCGGGCAGCTCGGCATTGGCCTTCTTGATGCCGGCCTCGGCGAGCTTCCAGAAGTCGGAGGCGGCGTTCACGACGAAGGAGAGCTTGTGGCCTTCCTCCGCCTGGGCCGCGAGGCCGGTTCCCATGGCGAGCGAGGCAGTCACCGCGGCCATCACGATGCGATTCATGGCTATCAACCTCCCGTTTTGCTCCGAGCCCGCGCGATGCCCGCGGGCTGCGTGGCCGGCCCGTTCGGGCATTCGGCTGGCAATATGCTAATATCAAGTTAAGGCTTCAGGCAACGCATAAGAAAACTTGACTTATCAATAGGGTAATGATGCTAATACGCTGAAGAGCGCAACCGGAGGCGCCGGAGTGTCCAATGGGCAACGACAGGGGAGGGGGCGAGACTGAGGGGCGCGCCGCACGTCCGCCCACCATGATGGACGTGGCCGCCGCCGCCGGGGTCTCGCAGACCACGGTCTCGCTGGTTCTGAATGACACCGTCGGGGCGCGATTGTCTCAGGACACCCGGATGCGGGTGCGCGAGGCAGCACGGACGCTCGGCTATACCCTGTCGCGGCCCCAGTCAGCGACGGGCCATGCGGGCTCCACGGTGCTGGGCTTTCTCGCCGAGGAGATTTCGACCGATCCCTGGTGCGCGATCCAGCTCGAAGGCGTGCGGCAGCGCGCGTGGGAGAGCGGGTTCACGGTGGTGGCGGGTGTCAGCCACGGCGACCCGGACCTCGAGGCCGCGACGCTCGCGAGCCTCAGTCGGCAGCCGCTCGCGGGCCTGATCTACGCGACCATCGTCACGCGCCGCGTCTGTCCGCCGGCGACTCGGGTGCCGACCGTGCTGCTCAACTGCTTCGTGCCGGACCACAGCCTCGTCTCGGTGGTGCCGGCCGAGCTGCTCGGGGGCTATGCCGCGACCCTGCGGCTGATCCGCGCCGGCCATCGCCGCATCGGTCACATCGCCGGTCAGGCGGGGGTCGATCCCACGCGGGACCGGCTGCGCGGCTACCAGCGCGCCCTCGCCGAGCATGACATCCTCTTCGACCGCGACCTCGTGCGCCCGGGCAACTGGGAGCCGCCCACGGGCTATCAGGCAATCCACGCCCTCATGGCGCTGCCCGAGCCGCCGACGGCGATCTTCGCGTCGAGCGACATGATGGCGATGGGTGCCTACGAGGCGCTGCGCGAGCTGGGCATGCGGGTGCCGCACGATGTCTCGGTGATCGGCTACGACGACCGGGAGATTGCGCAATTCCTCCGCCCGGGCCTCACCACGCTCCTCTTGCCACACCACGAGATGGGGATGCAGGCGGCGGCCGCGCTCATCGACGGCCAGCTCCGCCCATCGGGCCGCCAGCCGCAGATCAAGGTGGAATGTCCCGTCGTCGAGCGAGATTCGGTCGGGCCGCCGCGGCGGGGTCAGCGGTAGAAGACGTTGCCGCCGATGGTGCCGAGCTTCTTGCGGCTAGAGAAACCGGATTTCGCCTTGGCCGAGTGGAAGAACAGCGCGCCGCGGGTGATGTCGGGGGCGCCCTCGAGCACGGTCTGTGCGACCTTGTAGGCACGGGCGCGGGCCGCCTTGTCGGCGAGCGTGTCCGAGCGGCCATCGCAGCGATAGGAGAACTGGCAGCCGTCGTGGACCACGCCGCAGACCGAGTCCGGGAAGGAGTCGGACTTCGCGCGGTTCACCACTACATGGGCCACTGCGGTCTCGCCTTGCGTGCCGGTGCCGCGCGCCTCGAAGTAGACTGCTTCGGCAAGGCAGGCCAGATCGCCGTTCTGCCGGGGAATCGCGGACTCGACCACGTCCGAGCGATCAGGCTCGCGATCAGGCTCGGAGCGGGCGTTCGATCGGGAGAACTCCTCGGGACGGGCCGCGGGCCGTCCGGCCGCCTCTGCGGACCGGACGGGCGCGAGCGCACCGATCCCCGTTGCAACCGACTCTGGCAGGTGTTGCGTCAGGGTTCTGACGAACGGTGTCGCAGGTGCGTAAGCGAGGGCGAGCAATGCGACGATGCCAAGTGCGGTGCGCGGTCTGATTCCCAACGTGCAGGTCCGGAACTGTTTCGGGTCGGTTTTTGTCGCATGGCGCCGGGTGCCGTTGCCATACATCCGTGCTGCATGAGCGAAATGTCGCCGACAGGCGAACTTGCCGGGGATGCCGGGCGTTGGGTCAGCGGTTGCCGCGTCGGGGCCGGAGGGAGGGTCGCTTGGCTGAAGGCTCACGGTTCGTCGTCATCGCGGCGCTCCTCGGAAACGGCGCGATCGCGGTGACGAAGTACATCGCTGCCGGGTTCACCGGCTCGTCGGCGATGCTGGCCGAGGCGGTGCATTCGACCGTGGACACCGGCAACCAGATCCTGCTCCTCGTCGGACTGCATCGTGCCGCGCGTCCCGCCGATCGGGGCCACCAGTTCGGCTATGGCATGGAGCTCTATTTCTGGGCGTTCGTCGTCGCGATCCTGCTCTTCGGCCTTGGCGCCGGCGTGGCGATCTATGAGGGAATCCTGAAGCTGCTCGACCCGCATCCGATCCGTGATGCCGGCTGGAACTACGCGGTGCTGGGGGCCGCGATGGTGTTCGAGGCGCTGTCCTTCACCGCCGCGTGGCGCGAGTTCGCCCGGGTGCGCGGCAAGGCGCCGTTCCTGCGGGCGCTGCGGCAGTCGAAGGATCCGGCGCTCTTCACGGTGCTTTTCGAGGATTCAGCCGCGCTCGCGGGCCTTTGCATCGCGTTCGCGGGGGTGTTTCTCTCGGACCGGATGGGCTTGCTGTGGGGGGACGGGGCCGCGACGCTGGCGATCGGAATCATGCTGGCGCTGGCCGCGCTCGCGCTCGCTGTCGAGACCAAGAGCCTGCTGATCGGCGAGGCGGCAAATCCGGCGATGGTCGAGGACATCATCCGCACCGCGCTGCGCGCGCCTTTCGTCGAGGCGGTGAACGAGGTGCGCACCATGCACTTCGGCCCGGCGGACATCCTCGTCAACCTGAGCGTGGATGCCCGCGACGACCTGACGGCAGGCGAGATCGAACGCGGGGTCGCGGCACTCGAGGACGAGCTGAAGGCGCGGCACGAGAGGGTCACCCGGGTCTTCATCGAGGTCGAGTCGGCGGCCGAGAGCGCCCGCGAGATCCCGCAGGGTGACACGGGCGGCGATCCCGGAGTGAGCGCAACATAGGAGACGGAGCCATGCACCGCAGTCGCCTTGCCGGCATCATCATCGACTGCCGGACCGACGATCTCGGGGCCGCCGGGGCCTTCTGGGCCGCGGCCTTCGGCGACGACCTGCCGCCCGAGGCCGAGGAGAATTACGTGAAGCTGGCGCGGCAGGGCGGCTTCAACACCGAGGTGCAGCTCGTCGAGCATCCCTCGCGGGTGCATCTCGACATCGAGAGCGACGACATCGAGGCCGAGGTGGCGCGCCTCGAGGCGCTGGGCGCCACCCGGGTCGCGAACGTCAAGCACTGGGTGGTTATGGAGGCGCCGACCGGCCATCGCTTCTGCGTGATACGGGCCCAGACGCCGGACTTCGAGGAGAAGGCCAACACCTGGCCGTGAGGGGCGGCGTTACGCCGCCGCCATCGCCTCGTCGAAGGCCGCGAGCGTCGCGTCCCACGCGAGCAGGATCGAGGCGTGCCGGTTGCGGAAATCCTTGGCCGGCTCAAGGACTTCGAGGTCATCGAACGGCGCGCCGGGCACCGGGCCGCCAGACTTCAGCATTGCCTCCAGCGCGTTGCGCGTGGCCTCGATCTCGCTGCGGCTGGCGCCGACCACGTGCCGGCCAAGCACCGCGGCCGAGGCCTGTCCCAGCGCGCAGGCCTTCACGTCCTGCCGGAAGTCGGCGATGCGCCCGTCGTCGCCCAGCATCAGGTCGACCGTCACCGTCGAGCCGCAAAGCGGCGAGCGGCGCTTGGCGCTGACCTGCGGATGGGCCAGCCGGCCGCTCAGGGGGATATCGGCCGCGAGCGCAAGGATGCGCTGCGAATAGAGCCGGATCATATCCTCGTCTGGCATTCCCCGCCCGTCCTTTGCTTTCCCCCTGTGCTCCCCTAGATAGGCCGCGCATCGTGCGCAGGAAAGGGAGACCTTTGCGTGGCCTTCGACATCACCAGCCTTGTCTTCGACGCCCGCGGTCTCATCCCGGCGATTGCCCAGTCCCGGGACGGCGAGGTGCTGATGCTCGCCTGGATGAACGCGGAAAGCATCGCCGAGACGCTTGCCACCGGGCAGGTCACCTACTGGTCACGCTCCCGCTCGGCGTTCTGGCGCAAGGGTGAGACCTCCGGCCACGTGCAGAAGCTGGTGGAGTTGCGCATCGACTGCGACCGCGACTGCCTGCTGTTGGTCGTAGACCAGACCGGTCCGGCCTGTCACACGAACCGGCGCAGCTGCTTCTACACTGCTGTGCGCGAAGGCGAAGAGATCGTGCTCTGCGAGCCGATCGCCTAGAGGTCCACCGCCAGACCTACCATCCGGCGAATATCGGCGGGGCTCGCGCCTTCCGCGCGCAGGGTGCTGAGCGCGCGGGCGTCATCGCGTTTGGCGAGGCGCCGGCCGGCAGCGTCGCGGATCAGGCGGTGATGGTGCCAGACCGACTCGGGCAGTCCGAGAAGCGCCTGCAGGAGCCGGTGAAGCGGGGTTGCCCCAAGAAGGTCGGCGCCGCGGACCACGTGGCTGATGCCCTGCGCCGCGTCGTCGACCACGACCGCGAGGTGATAGGCCGCGCCGATGTCCTTGCGGGCGAGGACCACGTCGCCGAGGGGCGCGAGGGCCGCCGCGTCGACCGGGTGCCGCCCCGGCGCCTCCGGCCCGGTCTCGGTCCAGTGGAGCCGGCCCGCCGCCGCGAGGGCGGCGGTGGTGTCGAGGCGGACTGCGTCACCGGGCCGCATCCCGGCCATCGGCCGCCCGCGGCAGGTGCCGGGGTAGACAAGCGATTCCGCACCCTCCTGCGGCGCCGACGTGGCGGCGCGGATGTCTGCCCGGGTACAGCTGCAGGGATAGACGAGGCCGAGGGCCGTCAGCCGGTCAAGCGCGGCGGCATAGGCCGCGAGGTTCCGTGATTGCCGCAACACCGGTTCGGGCCAGGCGAGGCCGAGCCACGCGAGATCGTCGCGGAGCGCGGTTTCGTATTCGGGCCGCGAGCGGCCGCCGTCGAGATCCTCGATGCGGAGGAGGCAACTGCCCCCGGCGGCGCGGGCAAGATCCCATGCGGTCAGCGCGGAGAACGCGTGCCCGAGGTGCAGGAGGCCAGTCGGCGAAGGGGCAAACCGGGTCCGCAGGATCAGTCGCGCCGTTCGAGCCGCCGGACCCGGCGCTCCTCGCCGCCCTGATAGATCAGGATCCAGGCGAGCGCGATGAACATCGGGTGGGTGAGACCGCCCGAGAAGATGACCGCGGGGATCCAGATCAGGAACGTCAGGATCGCCACGAACGGGCGGCCTGCGAGCAGGATCGAGAGCGGCGGCAGGAAGAGGGCGAGGACATAATTCATGGCCGGATTGAAGTAGGGAGCGTTGCCGCCCCGTGCAAGATCTGCGGCCATATCCCTGACCGTGCGACGTAGCGGTCCAACGCGGGCGCCATGGTCGCGCGTGCCATGCTGCGCAACCGTGTTGCGCCGGCTGGCGAAACATACTTGCGCCGATCACGTGACCGAGATCATAGTCGCAAAGCGGGAGACCGTTCCGGCGTATTTTCGCTCAGGTTGAACGGAGGGAAATCCGAAGCGCCGCCGTCACTCGTCTCGCCGTGTCGGGCTGAAATTGTGCCCGGGCAGTCATGAAAATCACCGGTAAGGTTCGCCGACGCCGGCGTGAAGGGACAGGTTCACCATGGCCAATACAACGGCGCCACGGCGCAAAGCACTCGATCACTGGCTCGTCTGGGCAATACTGGCGGTTCTTGCTGCCACCGGTCTCGCGCAGGTCTCGATCGCTCGTGGCGAGCATGTGAACGCGCTCTGGATGGTGGTGGCATCGGTTTCGATCTACCTGATCGCCTACCGCTTCTACAGCCGCTTCATCGCCCGGAAGGTGATGCAGCTCGATCCGACGCGGCCGACCCCGGCGCATCGCTTCAACGACGGTCTCGACTACGTCCCGACCAACCGGTACGTCCTCTTCGGCCACCATTTCGCCGCAATCGCAGGCGCCGGGCCGCTGGTCGGGCCGGTCCTCGCGGCGCAGATGGGCTACCTGCCCGGAATGCTCTGGATCCTCGCGGGCGTCGTTCTCGCCGGCGCGGTGCAGGACTTCATGGTGCTCTTCGTCTCCATGCGGCGCGACGGGCGCTCGCTCGGGGATCTGGTGCGCTCGGAGCTCGGGCCGGTGCCGGGGCTCATCGCGCTGGTGGGCACCTTCCTCATCATGGTCATCATTCTCGCCGTCCTGGCGCTCATCGTGGTGAAGGCGCTCGCCGACAGCCCGTGGGGCATGTTCACCGTGTCGATGACCATCCCGATCGCGGTCATCATGGGCATCTACATGCGCTACATCCGTCCGGGTGCGGTGGCGGAAGCCTCGATCGGCGGGTTCATTGCGCTGATGCTGGCGATCGTCTTCGGTGCGAACGTCGCCGCGAGCCCGACCTGGGCGCCGGTCTTCACCTTCACCCCGACGCAGCTCTGCTGGCTGCTGATCGGCTATGGCTTTGTCGCGTCGACGCTGCCGGTCTGGCTGGTGCTCGCGCCGCGGGACTACCTGTCGACGTTCCTCAAGATCGGTGCGATTGCAGCGCTCGCGCTCGGGATCCTCGTCGTCGCCCCGGACCTGAAGATGCCGGCGGTCACGCGCTTCATCGACGGAAGCGGCCCGGTCTGGTCGGGCAACCTCTTCCCGTTCCTCTTCATCACCATCGCCTGTGGCGCCGTCTCCGGCTTCCATGCGCTCATCTCGTCGGGCACCACGCCGAAACTCATCGACAACGAGACCGACGCGCGGTTCATCGGCTTCGGCGGGATGCTCATGGAGAGCTTCGTCGCGATGATGGCGCTGGTCGCGGCGTCGATCATCGACCCGGGCGTCTACTTCGTGATGAACAGCCCGGCGGCGGTGATCGGTACCACCCCGGAAAGCGCCGCCGCGACGGTGTCGGAATGGGGCTTCCAGATCACGCCCCAGCAGATCACCGAGGCCGCGACCGACGTTGGCGAGACGACGATCATCTCGCGCGCCGGCGGCGCCCCGACGCTGGCGGTGGGCATGGCGCAGATCTTCTCGAACCTTGTCGGCGGCAAGGCGATGATGGCGTTCTGGTACCATTTCGCCATCCTGTTCGAGGCGCTGTTCATCCTGACGGCGGTGGATGCGGGGACACGGGCAGGGCGGTTCATGTTGCAGGATCTGCTCGGCGTCTTCATGCCCGCCATGCGCAAGACGTCCTCCCTCGGCGGCAACATCATCGCCACGGGGCTCTGCGTCGCGGCCTGGGGGTTCTTCCTCTATCAGGGCGTTACCGACCCGCTCGGAGGCGTCAACACGCTCTGGCCGCTGTTCGGCATCGCGAACCAGATGCTGGCGGCAATCGCGCTCATGCTCTGCACGGTGGTCCTCTTCAAGATGAAGCGTGAGCGCTATGCCTTTGTCACGCTTGTGCCTTCGGCGCTCCTCGTCATCGTCACGCTGACGGCGGGTTTCCAGAAGGTGTTTTCGAGCGTGCCCTCGGTCGGCTTCCTCGCCCACGCCGGGCGCTACCGCGAGGCGGCGGCCGCAGGTGAAGTGCTGGCGCCGGCAAAGGACATGGGGCAGATGCAGCAGATCATCTTCAACGACATGGTCGACGCGACGATGGCCTTCATCTTCGTCGCCCTCGTCATCAGCATGATCTACTTCAGCGTCCGGGCCTGCATCGAAGCCTATCGTGCCCGCGGCTGGACCGCGCGCGAGTTGCCCGAGGAACTGAACGGCCGCGATGCCGTTCCGGCGGAGTGAGGAGCATGAAAGCAGTGACCACGAACGTCACCATGAACCTGACGGATGCCCTGGCCTCCTGCAGCAAGCGGCTGCGTGAGGGGGCCCGGCTGATGATCGGGGTGCCCGACTACGACACCTATCTGGCCCACCGGCGCGAAGCCCATCCCGGCGAGCCAGTGATGAGCTATGCGGAGTTCTTCCGCGAGCGGCAGGCCGCGCGCTACGGCGAAGGTTCGACGCGCGGCTTCCGCTGCTGCTGATGTGCGGGGCGGGCGGCCACACGGCTGCCCGCCTCGCCTTCCGGGAACCGGGAACCAGCCCCGGGGACAAGAACGTTCGACGCCCGGCCCGGCCCCGGTCCGGAGGTCGAAAGAAGCGGTCCTCGGACGGGTTGCGCGTCCCGTGGATTCTCTTCAAAGTCGCAAGCGCTGGGCGCGTCCGTTCGGTTGACGTTGTGCGCTGCGGCAGATAAGCCTCGCTTCGGGCCGGAGGAAGCCAGTCCGGAGTGGATTATTATTCTGAGACAGAGGGAGTGCGGAGTTGGACGATCTGCTTCGCGAGTACCTGCCGGTCCTGATCTTTCTTGGCCTCGCCATCGTGCTCGGGCTCGTGCTCCTGCTCGCGGCGGCGGTCGCGGCGGTCTCCAACCCGGACCCGGAAAAGATCTCGGCCTATGAGTGCGGCTTCAATGCCTTCGACGACGCCCGCATGAAGTTCGACGTGCGGTTCTATCTCGTCTCGATCCTGTTCATCATCTTCGATCTCGAGGTCGCGTTCCTGTTCCCGTGGGCGGTGGCGTTCCAGCACATCGGTCCGTTCGGGTTCTGGTCGATGATGGTGTTCCTTGCCGTGCTCACCATCGGTTTTGCCTACGAATGGAAGAAGGGGGCGCTCGAATGGGAGTGACACCCGGCGTGCAGAACACCCAGTCCCAGACCGATATTCCCGGGATGGGCGTGATCGAGCCCGCCGCTGGCCAGCCGCTGACGTTGTTCGAGCCCGGCACGCTGGCTGAAGCCAACACGCAGGTCCTGTCGGCGGAGCTGGCCGATCGCGGTTTCCTCGTCACGTCGACGGCCGCCGCGATCAACTGGGCCCGGACCGGCTCGCTGCACTGGATGACCTTCGGTCTTGCCTGCTGCGCGGTCGAGATGATGCAGCTGTCGATGCCGCGCTACGACCTCGAGCGTTTCGGCACCGCGCCGCGCGCGTCTCCGCGGCAGTCCGATCTGATGATCGTCGCCGGCACGCTGACCAACAAGATGGCTCCCGCGCTCCGCAAGGTCTACGACCAGATGCCGGAGCCGCGGTACGTCATTTCCATGGGTTCCTGCGCCAACGGCGGCGGATATTACCACTACAGCTATTCGGTGGTGCGGGGCTGTGACCGGATCGTGCCGGTCGATGTCTACGTCCCGGGTTGCCCGCCGACGGCAGAGGCGCTGCTCTACGGCATCCTGCAATTGCAACGGAAGATTCGCCGCACCGGCACCATCGTTCGCTAGACGCGGACACAGGCAAGCCAGACTGCGAGCCAGAGGAACGAGATGGACACGACGGCGCTTCAGGAGCTTGGCGAGGTGATCGGCACGCGGCGCGAAGGCGCGGTGATCGCGAGCAAGGTGGCCTATGGCGAACTCACCGTCGAGGTGGCGGCGAGCACGCTTCCCGAGTTCATCGCGTGGCTCAAGACCGACAGCACCTGCCGCTTCACGACGCTCGTCGACATCACCGCCGTCGACTGGCCGTCGCGGGAGCGGCGCTTCGACATGGTCTATCACTTCCTGTCGATGCACCTGAACCAGCGCATCCGCGTGAAGGCCGAGGTGCGCGAGGACGAACTCGTCCCGTCGATCATCTCGGTGCATCCGAGCGCGGAATGGTTCGAGCGCGAGGTCTTCGACATGTACGGGGTCCTGTTCTCGGGACACCCGGACCTGCGACGCATCCTCACCGATTACGGCTTCCGCGGCCACCCGCTCAGGAAAGACTTCCCGACCACCGGCTATGTCGAGCTCCGCTATGACGAGGAGCAGAAGCGCGTGGTTTACGAGCCGGTGAATCTCACGCAGGAGTATCGCCAGTTCGACTTCATGAGCCCGTGGGAGGGTGCCGAGTACATTCTCCCGGGCGACGAGAAGAAGGCGCCGAAATGATGGACGGCAACGGCCACGACGTGCTCGCCGGCGAGCAGAAGATCCGCAACTTCAACATCAACTTCGGGCCGCAGCACCCGGCGGCGCATGGCGTGCTGCGCCTCGTGCTGGAACTCGACGGCGAGATCGTCGAGCGCTGCGATCCGCACATCGGGCTGCTGCATCGCGGCACCGAAAAGCTGATGGAGAGCCGCACCTATCTCCAGAACCTGCCGTATTTCGACAGGCTCGACTACGTGGCGCCGATGAACCAGGAGCATGCCTGGTGCCTCGCCATCGAGCGGATGTCCGGGACAGAGATCACCCGGCGTGCGTCGCTCATCCGCGTGCTCTACTCCGAGATCGGCCGCATCCTGAACCACCTGCTCAACGTCACGACGCAGGCGATGGACGTGGGCGCCCTGACCCCGCCGCTCTGGGGCTTCGAGGAACGCGAGAAGCTCATGGTGTTCTATGAGCGGGCGTGCGGCGCGCGGCTGCACGCGGCGTATTTCCGGCCCGGCGGCGTGCATCAGGATCTGCCGCAGGACCTGATCGACGATATCGTCACGTGGGCGCGGAGTTTTCCGCAGGTGCTCGACGACATCGAGATCCTGCTCACCGAGAACCGCATCTTCAAGCAGCGCAACGTCGACATCGCGGTCGTGAGCCAGGAGGAGGCCCAGATGCTCGGCTTCTCCGGCGTCATGGTGCGCGGCTCGGGCATCTCGTGGGATCTGCGGCGGTCGCAGCCCTACGAGTGCTACGACGAGTTCGACTTCCAGATCCCCCTCGGCAAGAAGGGGGACTGCTATGATCGCTATCTCTGCCGCATGTGGGAGATGCGCGAGTCGACGAAGATCATCCTGCAGGCCTGCGAGAAACTCGACGACTGCCGCGGCGAGGACGTGCTGGTGCGTGGCAAGCTCGCGCCGCCGCGCCGCGCCGAGATGAAACAGTCGATGGAAGCGCTGATCCACCACTTCAAGCTCTACACCGAGGGGTTCCGCGTTCCGGCGGGCGAGATTTATGCCGCGGTCGAGGCCCCGAAGGGCGAGTTCGGCGTCTATCTGGTCTCCGACGGCACCAACAAGCCCTACAAGGCCAAGCTCCGCGCTCCCGGTTATCCGCACCTTGCGGCGATGGACTATCTCTGCAAGGGCCACATGCTCGCCGACGTCTCTGCTGCGCTCGGCTCCCTCGATATCGTCTTCGGAGAGGTCGATCGCTGATGCTGCGCCGCCTTTATCACGAGCAGCCCGAGAGCTTCGCCTTCACCCCGGCGAACCTCGAATGGGCGAAGGGCCAGATCGCGAAGTATCCCGAGGGCCGGCAGGCTTCCGCGGTGATCCCGCTGCTCTGGCGTTCACAGGAACAGGAAGGCTGGGTCACGAAGCCCGCCATCGAAGAGATCGGGCGGATGCTCGGCATGGCGTATATCCGCGTGCTCGAGGTCGCGACCTTCTACTTCATGTTCCAGCTGCAGCCGACGGGTTCGGTCGCGGTGGTGCAGGTCTGCGGTACGACCACGTGCATGATCTGCGGATCCGGCGACCTGATCCGGGTCTGCAAGGAGAAGATTGCTCCGCGCCCGCATGAGATCTCGGCCGATGGCAAGTTCTGCTGGGAAGAGGTCGAGTGCCTCGGCGCCTGCTCGAACGCGCCGATGGTGCAGATCGGCAAGGATTTCTACGAGGATCTGACCGGCGAGCGGCTGGGCGAGATCATCGACTCGATCCGTGCGGGCGAGATCCCGACGCCCGGACCGCAGAATGGCCGGTTCTCGTCGGAGCCGCTCGGCGGGCCGGTGGCGCTGGCCGGCGCGCGCGACATCGACATGAATGCCTCGGTGCTGCTCGCCACCCGGATCGGCGACACGGTGAAGCGGATCACCGGCGACGAGATGGACGCGCGAACCGCGGTTGGAAGTGGGGCGACGAAGCCGCGGATCAGCCGGCCGGCCGAGAGCGCGCCGACGACGGACGCGGCGCAGGTCACGCCGACGCCGGACGTGGGACAGGTCGCGCCGCAGACGCTGTCGGCGCCGATCGGCGATCGCCCGGACGATCTGAAACTCATCAAGGGCGTGGGGCCGGAGCTTGAGCGGATGCTCCATGGCCTCGGCTTCTTCCATTTCTCGCAGCTTGGCTCGTGGACGCCGGAAGAGGTGGCGTGGGTCGATGCGCACATGGAAGGGTTCCATGGCCGGATCGAGCGCGAGGGTTGGGTCGAACAGGCGCGGCAGCTTGCCAATGAGGGCGAGACACCGCATTCCGGCAAGAAGATCCGGCTGGACGAGTAAGGGCGACGGGAGGTCAGAATGGCGACGGTATCGGAAAAAGACGGAATCTTCTGGTCACTGGTGGCCTGGGGCGGCGGCATTGTCGCGTTCTTCGTGGTCTACTGGCTGGTCAGGGGACTCTTCGGTGGTACGGCGCCGGACGGTCTTGTCTTTGGCGGAGTGGCCTTCATCCTGGTCGGCGGCATCCTGACCGTCCGCATCGGGCCGAAGGACACTGCGCCGGTGGCCCAGTACCACGCGGCTCCGGCCGCGGCCTCGAAGCCCGCCGCCGCGCCGAAGCCGGTCACGCCCTCTGCAACGGCCACGCCTGCCGCAACGGCCACGCCTGTCGCACCGGTTGCGGCTCCCGTCGCGGCCCCGATCGCGGCTGCTGCGGCGGCAACGCCGGCACCTGCGCCGACCGACACCCACAGCGAGCGGGTGAGTGAGGCCGCTCGCGAGGCGGCGCGGCTCGCCGCGGACCTCGACGCCCCGGTTGCTGCGCCGAAGCGCCCCGAGCGGCTCGATGCGCCGCGTCTCGGCACCGCGGACGACCTGAAGCGGATCAAGGGCGTGGGGCCGAAGCTCGAAGAGCTGCTCCACAAGCTCGGCTACTATCACTTCGACCAGATCGCCGCGTGGACACCCGCGGAGATCGCCTGGGTCGATACGAACATCGAGGATTTCCCCGGTCGGGCGACGCGCGACGACTGGGTTGGCCAGTCGAAGGTCCTGATGACCGGCGGAACGACGGAGTTCTCGCAGCGGGTTGATCGCGGCGAGGTTTATTGACCGGTCGACCAACGATCACGGGAGGGCGCTAGCGCCATCCCGGCACCTGAAACGAAGCCCCGGCGGCCGCCGGGCACGGAGGCACTGGACGCATGCTCGCGGACAAGGATCGCATCTTCACGAACATCTACGGCATGTTCGACCGGAGCCTCAAAGGCGCCCGCTCCCGCGGCCATTGGGACGACACCGCCGGGCTTCTGGCGCGTGGCCGCGACAAGATCATCGAGGAGATGAAGGCGAGCGGTCTGCGCGGCCGGGGCGGCGCTGGCTTCCCGACCGGACTGAAGTGGTCGTTCATGCCGAAGGGCAGCGACGGCCGGCCGCACTATCTCGTTGTCAATGCCGATGAATCCGAGCCCGCGACCTGCAAGGATCGCGAGATCATGCGGCACGACCCGCACACCCTGCTCGAAGGGTGTCTGGTGGCGGGCTTCGCCATGGGGGCGCACACCGCCTTCATCTACATCCGGGGCGAGTTCATCCGCGAGCGCGAGACGCTGCAGATCGCGATCGACGAATGCTATGACGCGGGCCTGCTCGGGCCGAATGCCTGCGGCTCGGGCTGGGACTTCGACATCAAGCTGCATCACGGCGCCGGCGCCTACATCTGTGGCGAGGAAACCGCGCTTCTCGAGAGCCTCGAGGGCCGCAAGGGAATGCCGCGGCTGAAGCCGCCGTTCCCCGCGAACACCGGCCTCTACGGCTGCCCGACGACGGTGAACAACGTCGAGTCGATCGCTGTCGGGCCGACGATCCTGCGGCGCGGACCGGCGTGGTTTGCGAGCTTCGGGCGGCCGAACAACTCGGGCACCAAGCTCTACGGCCTCACCGGGCACATCAACACGCCCTGCGTCGTCGAGGACGCCATGTCGATCTCGATGAAGGAACTCATCGAGAAACATGGCGGCGGCGTGCGCGGCGGCTGGAAGAACCTCAAGGCGGTGATCCCGGGCGGCGCCTCGTGCCCGATCCTGCCGGCCGATCTCTGCGAGACGGCGATCATGGACTACGACGGGATGCGGGAGCTGAAGTCGAGCTTCGGCACCGCCTGCATGATCGTGATGGATCAGTCGACCGACGTCATCAAGGCGATCTGGCGGCTTTCGAAGTTCTTCAAGCACGAGTCCTGCGGCCAGTGCACGCCGTGCCGGGAAGGCACCGGCTGGATGATGCGGGTCATGGAGCGGCTGGTGACGGGCGATGCCGAGCCCGAGGAGATCGACATGCTCCTCGACGTGACGAAGCAGGTCGAGGGCCACACGATCTGCGCCCTCGGCGATGCCGCGGCATGGCCGATCCAGGGACTGATCCGGCACTATCGCAACGAGATCGAGGACCGCATCAAGGCGAAGCGCACGGGGCGGGTCAGCGCCGTGGCTGCGGAGTAGCGCGATGCAGCCGGGGGGCACCCATCTCGCGCAACTGAACGTCGGCCGGCTCCAGGGCGAGCCGGACGATCCGCGCGTGGCCGAGTTCATGGCGGCAATCGATCGGGTGAACGGCCTCGGCAAGCGGATGCCCGGCTTCGTCTGGATGATGGAAGGCTCGGGTGGCCCGAACACCGGCAACACCGATACGCACATCGACGGCGACCCGCGGTTCGTCACGAACCTCACCGTCTGGAAGGACGTGGAGAGCCTCGAGCACTTCGTCTGGAATACCGTGCACCGGCAGTTCTACGAGCGTCGGAGCGAGTGGTTCGAGCTTCTCGGCGAGCAGCACTTCGTGATGTGGTGGGTGCCCGCGGGGCATCGGCCGACCCTCGATGAGGCGCTGGCGCGGCTCGCGCACCTGCGCGAGCATGGCGACGGCGAGCATGCGTTCGGCTGGGCGCAGCTCGAGGCGGCGCGGCTCTGGCGCGAGAAGAGCTGCAACCCGGTGGCGGCGGAGTAGGTCCATGGAAACCACGACGGTCGAGACCACGAGCTACTATGGACAGGTCGGGCTCATCCCGCTCCTGATCGTGCTGGTACTGGCGGTGATCCCGTACTGGAAGATCTGGTCGCGTACCGGTCACTCGGGGGCATGGGCGCTCCTGATGCTGGTGCCGGTCGTGAACCTGATTTCCCTCTGGGTGCTTGCCTTCAAGGACTGGCCGGCACTGCGGGGGCGGCGGTGAAGATGAATTGCCTCATGGGGGCCGGGCTTGGCGCCGGTCCGGGGGAAGGATGACTATGGACCTGCGCAAGCTCATCATTGACGACGTCGAGATCGAGGTCGATCCGCGGCTGACCCTGCTGCAAGCCTGCGAGCAGGCGGGGGTCGAGATCCCGCGCTTCTGTTACCACGAGCGGCTCTCGATCGCCGGCAACTGCCGCATGTGCCTCGTCGAGGTCGTGGGCGGCCCGCCGAAGCCGGCCGCGTCCTGCGCGATGCAGGTGCGCGATCTCCGCCCGGGGCCCGAGGGCCAGCCGCCGCAGGTGAAGACCAAGTCACCGATGGTGAAGAAGGCCCGCGAAGGGGTGATGGAGTTCCTGCTCATCAACCACCCCCTCGACTGCCCGATCTGCGACCAGGGCGGCGAGTGCGACCTGCAGGACCAGGCGATGGCTTACGGCGTCGACTTCAGCCGCTACCGCGAGCCGAAGCGGGCGGCGATCGACATGGATCTCGGGCCGCTCGTCGGCACCTGCATGACGCGCTGCATTTCCTGCACCCGCTGCGTGCGCTTCATCACGGAAGTCGCCGGCATCCCCGAACTCGGCCAGATCGGCCGTGGCGAGGACAGCGAGATCACCTCGTATCTCGGGCGGATGCTGACCTCCGAGATGCAGGGCAATGTCATCGACCTCTGCCCGGTCGGCGCGCTCACCTCCAAGCCCTACGCCTTCACCGCACGGCCGTGGGAGCTGAAGAAGACCGAGTCGATCGACGTGATGGACGCTCTCGGCTCGAACATCCGCATCGACACCAAAGGCCGTGAGGTCATGCGCATCATGCCGCGCAACAATGACGGCGTGAACGAGGAATGGCTTGCGGATCGGTCGCGCTTCATCTGGGACGGCCTGCGCCGCCAGCGGCTTGACCGGCCTTACATCCGGCAGGGCGGCAAGCTCGTCCCGACGTCATGGGCGGAGGCGTTTGACGCCATCGCTGCGGCGGCGAGGGGCAAGACCATCGGCGCCATCGTCGGTGATCTCGCCTCGACCGAAGCGGCCTATGCGCTGAAGTCGCTGGTCGAGGGACTGGGCGGCAAGGTCGAGTGCCGGACCGACGGCGCGGCGCTGCCTGCCGGCAACCGCTCCGGCTACGTCGGCACCGCCCACGTCGCCGATATTGATCACGCCCTCAACATCTGCCTGATCGGCACCAATCCGCGCCGGGAGTCTCCGGTGCTGAACTCGCGCATCCGCAAGGCGTGGCTGAACGGCGCCACGATCTCGCTGATCGGCGAGGCCGCCGATCTCACCTACCCCTACAGCCATCTCGGCACCGGCCGGGACGCGCTCGCGAAGCTCGTTTCGGCTCCGGTCAACGAGGAGATCAAGACCGCGCCGTCGGTGGTGATCATCGGGCAGGGCGCGCTCACCGGCGAGGACGGCGCGGCGGTGCTCGGCAACGCCATGGCGCTCGCCGAGGCCTACGGCTCCAAGCTCCTCGTCCTGCACACCGCCGCCTCCCGCGTCGGTGCGATGGACCTTGGCTGCACGTCCGAGGGTGGGGTTGCCGACGTGCTCGGTGCTGAGGTGATCCTGAACCTTGGCGCCGACGAGATCGACGTCCCCGCCGGGCCGTTCGTGGTCTATCAGGGCAGCCATGGCGATCGGGGCGCGCACCGGGCGGACGTGATCCTGCCGGCGGCGGCGTGGCCCGAGGAGTCGGGCATCTTCGTCAACACCGAGGGCCGGCCGCAGATGGCGAACCGCGCGGGTTTCCCGCCGGGCGAGGCGCGGGAGAACTGGGCGATCCTGCGGGCGCTTTCCCCGGCGCTCGGCCAGCAACTTCCCTTCGACTCGATGGCAGCGCTCCGGGCGTCGATGGTCGCGGAATTTCCGCACCTCGGGCGCATCGACAAGGTGCCGGAAAATCCGTGGACGCCCGTCGCGGTCGGCGATATGTCGGGCGCGGGTGACCTCCGGTCGGCAGTGGTCTCGCATTTTCTTTCGAACCCGATCCAGCGCGCCAGCGCGGTGATGGGCGAGCTTACCCGGCTCGCTGAATCCCGGGTTCAGCCAATGGCGGCGGAGTAGGCAATGGGTTTCTTCGAGCACGGCTTCGGGCTCTTCCTGCTGATCCTCGGCCAGTGCTTGCTGGTCACGGTCTTCATCCTCGTCTGCCTCGCGTTCCTGATGTACGCCGACCGAAAGATCTGGGCCGCGGTCCAGCTTCGGCGCGGCCCGAACGTGGTCGGACCCTTCGGACTGCTGCAGTCGTTCGCCGACTTCCTGAAGTACATCGTCAAGGAAATCGTCATCCCGGCCGGCGCCGACAAGACGCTGTTCCTGCTGGCGCCGATGATCTCCTTCGTCTTGCCGGTGATCGTCTGGGCGGTGATCCCCTGGGCGCCGGGATGGGTGATTTCCGACATGAACGTCGGGATCCTGTTCATCTTCGCGATCAGCTCGCTGCACGTCTACGCCATCATCATGGGCGGCTGGGCCTCGAACTCGAAGTATCCCTTCCTCGGCTGCATGCGCTCGGCGGCACAGATGATCTCGTACGAGGTGTCGCTCGGTCTCATCATCGTCGGCGTGCTGATCTCGTCGGGGACGCTGAACCTCAGCCGCATCGTGATGGCGCAGGACGGAAGCTGGGGCCTCTTCAGCTGGTTCTGGCTGCCGCATCTGCCGATGGTGGCGCTGTTCTTCATCTCGGCGCTCGCCGAGACGAACCGCCCGCCGTTCGACCTGCCCGAGGCCGAGTCGGAGCTCGTCGCCGGTTATCAGGTCGAATACTCGTCGACGCCGTTCCTGCTCTTCATGATCGGCGAGCTCATGAGCGTCTTCTTCATGTGCGCCATGCTTTCCATCCTGTTCTTCGGGGGCTGGCTGTCGCCGATCCCGGGGCTGCCGGATGGCGCGATCTGGCTGTTCCTGAAGATGCTGTTCTGGTTCTTCATGTTCTCGATGGTGAAGGCCATCGTGCCGCGCTACCGCTACGATCAGCTCATGCGGATCGGCTGGAAGGTGTTCCTGCCGCTGTCGCTGGCCTGGGTCGTTCTGGTGGGGCTTTTCGCTCAATACGGCTGGTTCTGGGGTGCCTACCAGCGCTGGGGCATCGGAGGCTGATATGGGAATCCCGCTGCGCCGCGCGGCCTGGTACTTCCTGCTCGGTGATTTCATCGCCGGGTTCGGGATTGGCCTGCGCTACTTCACCAAGCCGAGGCCGACGCTGAACTATCCGTTCGAGAAGGGACCGCTCTCGCCGCGGTTCCGGGGCGAGCACGCGTTGCGCCGTTATCCGAACGGCGAGGAGCGGTGCATCGCCTGCAAGCTCTGCGAGGCGATCTGCCCGGCACAGGCGATCACCATCGACGCCGAGCCCCGCGAGGACGGGTCGCGCCGGACCACGCGCTACGACATCGACATGACGAAGTGCATCTACTGCGGCTTCTGTCAGGAGGCCTGCCCGGTCGATGCCATCGTCGAGGGGCCGAATTTCGAGTACGCCACCGAGACCCGCGAGGAGCTCTTCTACGACAAGGCGAAGTTGCTTGCGAACGGCGATCGCTGGGAGCCCGAGATTGCGCGCAATCTCGAGCTCGACGCGCCGTATCGCTGAGGAGAGGAAGCCATGGCCGTTTTCGCATTCTACCTCTTCGCCATCGTCGCAGTCGTCTCGGGCGTTCTCGTCGTCTTCGCGCGGAACCCGGTCCATTCGGTGCTCTGGCTGATCCTCGCCTTCTTCTCCGCGGCGGGGCTCTTCGTGCTGCTCGGGGCGGAGTTCGTGGCGATGCTGATGCTCATCGTCTACGTGGGCGCCGTCGCGGTGCTCTTCCTCTTCGTCGTGATGATGCTCGACGTGGACTTCGCGGTGCTGCGTGCCGGCATGGCCAAGCTCCTGCCGGTGGGCCTGCTGATCGCGGTCGTGCTGCTGGTGCAGCTCGGCTTCGTCTTCGGCGGCTGGGAGGTCTCCGATCAGGCGCTGTCGCTGCGCCAGGCGGTGACGCCGGCGCCGGTGGAAATCGACAACACCACGGCGCTCGGGATGCTGATCTACACGAAGTACGTCTTCCTGTTCCAGGCGGCGGGCCTCGTGCTGCTGGTCGCCATGGTCGGGGCGATCGTGCTGACGCTGCAGAAGCGCGTTTACGTCAAGCGCCAGGACGTTCTGGTGCAGATGTATCGGGATCCGAAGGAAACGGTGCACCTCGTCGACATCAAGCCGGGGCAGGGAGCATGAGCGCCCTCGCGATCGGAGTGGGGATCGAACGACTGGTTCGGAGGATGAAGGCATGATCGGGCTCGCACATTATCTGACGGTGGCGGCGATCCTCTTCGTCACCGGCATCTTCGGCATCTTCGTCAACCGCAAGAATGTCATCGTCATCCTGATGTCGATCGAGCTCATGCTGCTCGCGGTCAACATCAACCTCGTTGCCTTCTCGGCGGCGCTCGGCGATCTCGTCGGCCAGGTCTTCACGCTCTTCGTGCTGACAGTGGCCGCGGCCGAGGCTGCCATCGGACTCGCCATCCTCGTCTGCTTCTTCCGAAACACCGGAACGATCGCGGTCGAAGACATCAACGTGATGAAGGGCTGACGCGGTGGTCACGGTCATCCTCCTCGCGCCGCTGCTCGGCGCCATCCTCTGCGGGTTCGGCTATCGCTGGTTCGGCGAGAAGGCCGGCATGGTCATCGCCACCGGCCTGCTGTTCCTCGCCTGCCTGCTGTCCTGGATCGTGTTCTTCTCGTTTGACGGCACGACGCAGCATCATCCGCTGTTCCGCTGGATCGTCTCCGGCACCCTCGCCGCCGACTGGGGCGTGCGCGTCGACCGGCTGACCGCGATCATGCTGATCGTCGTCACCACGGTGTCGGCGCTCGTGCATCTCTACTCGTTCGGCTACATGGACCACGACGACAACTTCAAGCACGGCGAGAGCTACAAGCCGCGGTTCTTCGCCTACCTGTCGTTCTTCACCTTCTCCATGCTGGCGCTGGTGACGGCGGACAACCTGCTGCAGATGTTCTTCGGCTGGGAAGGCGTCGGTGTCGCGTCCTACCTGCTGATCGGCTTCTACTACCGCAAGCAGAGCGCCGGCGCTGCGGCGATGAAGGCGTTCATCGTCAACAGGGTGGGCGACTTCGGCTTCCTGCTCGGCATCTTCACGCTCTATGTGCTGGTCGACTCGATCGACTTCACCGATATCTTCGCGGCCGCGCCGACCATCGCGCAGACGCAGATCACCTTCCTCTGGCGTGAGTGGAACGCGGCCGAGATCGCCTCGTTCCTGCTGTTTGTCGGCGCCATGGGCAAGTCGGCCCAGCTTCTGCTCCACACCTGGCTGCCGGATGCGATGGAAGGCCCGACCCCGGTCTCGGCGCTCATCCATGCTGCGACCATGGTGACGGCGGGCGTCTTCCTCGTGTGCCGCATGTCGCCGGTCCTCGAGTGGGCGCCGGGGACGCTGACCTTCATCACCTTCATGGGCGCCT
The DNA here is from genome assembly GCF_014201905.1 of Amaricoccus macauensis. Lineage (GTDB taxonomy): Bacteria > Pseudomonadota > Alphaproteobacteria > Rhodobacterales > Rhodobacteraceae > Amaricoccus > Amaricoccus macauensis. The sequence continues at coordinate 233,188 of NZ_JACHFM010000002.1, forward strand.
CGACGGCGTTCTTCGCGGCGACAGTCGGCCTCGTGCAGAACGACATCAAACGGGTCATCGCCTACTCCACCTGCTCGCAGCTCGGCTACATGTTCGTGGCGGCGGGGGTGGGCGCCTACCCGGTGGCGATGTTCCACCTCTTCACGCACGCCTTCTTCAAGGCGATGCTGTTCCTCGGGGCCGGCTCGGTCATCCACGCGATGCACCACGAGCAGGACATGCGGAACTACGGCGGCCTGCGGAAGAAGATCCCGCTCACCTTCTGGGCGATGATGATCGGTACCTTCGCGATCACCGGCGTCGGCATTCCGCTCACCCACATCGGCTTCGCCGGGTTCCTCTCCAAGGACGCGGTGATCGAGAGCGCATGGGCGGGCACGAACGGCGCGGCGGGCTATGCTTTCTGGATGCTGATCGTCGCCGCCTGCTTCACAAGCTTCTATTCCTGGCGGCTGATCTTCCTCACCTTCTACGGCAAGCCGCGCGGCGATCACCACGCCTATGACCATGCGCACGAGAGCCCGCGCACGATGCTGATCCCGCTGGGGGTGCTCGCTGCCGGGTCGATCTTCGCGGGCATGATCTGGTACAATCCGTTCTTCGGTGATCACGAGCGGATGAACGCCTTCTTCGGCCTGCCGCAGCACACGACCATCGAGGCGGTGGAGCCGGGTGCCGTCGAGGCCACCCACGAGGGCACGGCCGCGACCGAGGCGCCGGCGGATCACGCCGAAGCTCCGGCGGCGGAGCATGGCAACGCCATGGCGCCGGCGGGAGCGGAGCACGCCGCCACCGAGCACGCGGCGGATCACGGCGCCGGTGAGGGAGGAGCAATCTTCTTCGGTCCGGAGAACGAGACGATCGACCGCGCCCACCACGCTCCCGCCTGGGTCAAGACGGCGCCGTTCTTCGCCATGCTGATCGGCTTCGCGGTGTCGTACCTCTTCTACATCGTCAACCCGGAACTCCCGAAGTCGCTCGCGCGCACGCAGCCGGTGCTCTACCGGTTCCTGCTCAACAAGTGGTACTTCGACGAGATCTACGACTTCCTGTTCGTCCGGCCGGCCCGATGGATCGGCAACTTCCTCTGGAAGAAGGGCGACGGCACAGTCATCGACGGCACCATCAATGAGGTCACCATGGGCTTCGTGCCCTGGATGACCCGCATCGCAGGCCGTGCCCAGTCCGGCTACCTCTTCCATTACGCCTTCGCCATGGTGATCGGCATCGTCGTGCTGACCCTGTGGCTCGGTCTTCGGAGCGTCGGTTGAGATGAACAGCCTTCTCTCGCTCATCACCTTCCTGCCGCTCATCGGCGCCCTGGTGCTGCTCATGTTCCTGCGGGGCGATGATCCGCAGGCGCAGAAGAACGCAAAGCTGCTCGCGCTCTTCACCACCATTGCGACGTTCCTGATCTCGCTCTTCGTGCTCGGGGGGTTCGATGCGTCGAACACCGGCTTCCAGTTCGTCGAGGATCACCCATGGGTCGGCGGCCTCCGCTACAAGATGGGCGTCGACGGGATCTCCGTGCTCTTCGTGCTGCTGACCACGTTCCTCATGCCGATCACCATCGCGGCGAGCTGGCGTGTGACGCATCGGGTCAAGGAATACATGATCGCGTTCCTGGTGCTCGAGACGCTGATGCTCGGCGTCTTCTGCGCCCTCGACCTCGTGCTCTTCTACATCTTCTTCGAGGGCGGCCTCATCCCGATGTTCCTGATCATCGGCATCTGGGGCGGGTCGCAGCGGATCTACGCGTCGTTCAAGTTCTTCCTCTACACCTTCCTCGGCTCGGTGCTGATGCTCGTCGCGATGATCGCGATGTACTATCAGGCGGGCACCACGGACATCCCGACGCTGCTGACTCACGTGTTCGCCTCGGACAACATCAGCGTGCTCGGCATCACCGTGGTGGGCGGGGTGCAGACGCTGATGTTCCTCGCCTTCTTCGCGTCGTTCGCGGTGAAGATGCCGATGTGGCCGGTTCACACCTGGCTGCCTGACGCACACGTGCAGGCGCCGACGGCGGGGTCGGTGATCCTGGCGGCGATCCTGCTGAAGATGGGCGGCTACGGGTTCCTGCGGTTCTCGATCCCCATGTTCCCGATCGGCTCGGCGGTGATGGCGGATTTCGTCTTCACGCTCTCGGTCATTGCCATCATCTACACGAGCGTCGTGGCGATGATGCAGGACGACATGAAGAAGCTCATTGCCTACTCGTCGGTTGCCCACATGGGCTTCGTGACCATGGGCATCTTCGCGATGAACCAGCAGGGGATCGACGGGGCGCTGTTCCAGATGATCAGCCACGGCTTCATCTCCGGCGCGCTCTTCCTCTGCGTCGGCGTGATTTACGACCGGATGCACACCCGCGAGATCGCGGCCTATGGCGGGATCGTGAACCGGATGCCGAGCTACGCGCTGGTCTTCCTGCTCTTCACCATGGGCAACGTCGGTCTGCCGGGCACCAGCGGGTTCGTCGGCGAGTTCCTCACCATGGCGGGCGCGTTCCAGGTCTCGACCTGGGTGGTGTTCTTCGCGGCCACCGGCGTGATCTTTTCCGCCTGCTATGCCCTCTGGCTCTATCGCCGGGTGATGCTGGGCGAGCTGATCAAGGAAAGCCTGAAGTCGATCAAGGACCTTTCGCGCCGCGAGAAGCTGATCTTCGCGCCGCTGGTGGCCGGCATGATCATCCTCGGCGTCTATCCGTCCTATGTCCTCGACATCACTGGTCCTGCGGTCAAGGCGTTGGTCGAACACACAGAAACGGCGCGTGCGACGGTGGCGAACGCCACCACGTTCGCCGCGAACTGAGGAGCCTGAGCCGTGCTCGAGGGAACCCTTAACGTCGTCGCACCGGAGATCGTCCTCGCCCTCTGGTCGATGGTCGCTCTCATGTGGGGCGCCTACTCGAAGCGCGAGACCGGCGGGCCGGTCCTCTGGGCCACGGTCGTCGTTCTCACGCTCGTCGGCCTCTGGATCGGCTTTCAGCCCGAGGGCACCCGCACGGCCTTCGACGGCTCGTTCGTGTCCGACGGCTTTGCGCGGTTCTCCAAGGTGATGATCCTCTTTGGTGCCGCCGCCACGCTCGCGCTGGCGCGTGACTATCTGGTGCGGCATGCGCTGCTGAAGTTCGAATATTCCGTCCTGACGGTGCTCTCGGTCGTCGGCATGATGACGATGGTCTCGGCGCGCGATCTGATCGTGCTCTATGTGGGGCTCGAGCTTCAGTCGCTCGCGCTCTACGTCGTCGCCTCGTTCCGGCGCGACAGCGTGCGGTCCACCGAGGCGGGCCTGAAGTACTTCGTGCTCGGCTCGCTCTCGTCGGGCCTTCTGCTCTATGGCGCGAGCCTGACCTACGGCTTTGCCGGGACGACGACCTTCACCGGGATCGCCGCGACCACCGCCGCGGGGCCGATCTCGCTCGGCCTGGTGTTCGGTCTCGTGTTCCTTGCCGCCGGCCTTGCCTTCAAGGTCTCGGCCGTGCCGTTCCACATGTGGACGCCCGACGTCTACGAGGGATCGCCGACGCCGGTGACGGCCTTCTTCGCTACGGCGCCCAAGGTCGCGGCGGCGGCGATGTTCGCCCGCCTGCTCCTTGACGCCTTCGGTGGCGCGGTGGCAAGCTGGCAGCAGATCCTGATCCTGCTCTCGGTGCTGTCGATGTTCGTCGGCTCGATCGCGGGGATCGGCCAGCGCGACTTCAAGCGGCTCATGGCCTACTCGTCGATCGCTCACATGGGCTTCGCGCTGCTCGGACTTGCGGCCGGGACGACTCAGGGTGCGCAGTCACTGCTCATCTATCTCGCGATCTACGTCACGATGAACGTCGGGACTTTCGCGTTCATCCTGAACATGGAGCGTGACGGCAAGCCCATCGTCGATATCTACTCTCTCAGCGGCTACGCCAGCATTCAGCCCGCGCGTGCCCTGGCGATCTCGTTGCTCTTGTTCAGCCTCGCCGGCGTGCCGCCGCTCGTGGGCTTCCTCGGAAAGTTCTACGTTCTGAAGGCGGCGATCGATGCCGGGCTGATCTGGCTTGCGCTGGCCGGCGTCATCGCCAGCGTCATCGGCGCCTTCTACTATCTGCGCATCGTCTATCTCATCTACTTCGGCGAGGCGACGGCGGAGCCGCTTGGCGGCAGGATGTCGGTGGTGCACTGGGTGCTGCTTGGGATCCCGGCGCTTGCCATGGTGGTTGGAGTGGTGAACCTGTTCGGGGTCGAGGCCCTCGCTGCCTCGGCGGCAGCGACCCTCGTGCCCTGACGCGATGATCGGCGCCGCGGGCGGGGTGCCCTGCGAGATCCTCGAGGTCATCGACAGTACCAACGCCGAGGCGCTGCGCCGGGCCGCGGCGGGCGCCCGGGGTCCGCTCTGGCTGCTTGCAAAGCGCCAGGAGGCGGCGCGCGGCCGACGCGGCCGCCCCTGGTCCATGGCACCGGGGAATTTCGCCGCGACGCTGCTCTTCAGCACCGACCGCGGACCGGCGCAACGGTCCTTCGTGGCGGCACTCGCGCTCCATGACGCGCTCGGTCAGGCTTCGGGACGCTTCTGGCTCTTCGGGCTCAAGTGGCCGAACGACGTGTTGCTCTCCGGGGGCAAGGTTGCGGGGATCCTGCTTGAGGGCGCCGCGAACGGCGCCCTTGCGATCGGGTTTGGTGTGAATCTTGCCGAGGCGCCGGACCCGGCTGATGTGGAGCCGGGCGCGGTCCGTCCGATCAGCCTTGCCACGGGTGCCGAAGTCTGTCCGACGCCCGAGGAATTCCTGTCGCTTCTGATGCCGGCCTACGCTGAATGGGAAGCCCGCTTCCTGCGGGAAGGCTTCGCCCCGATCCGCGCGGCCTGGCTCGCCCGGGCGACCGGGATCGGCGATGAAATCGTCGCCCGTATGCCGCATCGGACGCTGACCGGTCGCTTCGAGACGGTGGATCCGCAGGGTTCGCTTGTCATCGTCACGTCGGAGGGCCGCGAGGTCCTGCCCGCGGCGGACGTGCATTTCCTGCCGCAAAACGGTGAGGTGGCTCGTGCTTCTCGCGATTGACGTCGGCAACACCAACATGGTGTTTGCGCTTCACAACGGCACGAAGGTCGTTGTGGAGTGGCGCTGCCGCACCGAACGCCAGCGCACGGCCGACGAATACTACGTCTGGCTGCGCCAGCTCATGGAACTGAACGGGATACCGCCCAAGGTCCGCCGGGTGATCATCTCATCGGTGGTGCCGCAGGTGGTCTTCAACCTCCGGGTGCTCTCGGACCGCTATTTCTCGACACGGCCGCTGGTGGTCGGCAAGCCGGAGGTCAACATCGGACCGCTGCCGCGGGTCGATCCGACCGCGGTGGTGGGCGCCGACCGCATCGTCAATACCGTCGGCGCGTTCGATCGCTACGGTGGCGATCTGATCGTTGTGGATTTCGGTACTGCGACCACGCTCGATGTGGTGGGCGAGGACGGTGCCTACGAGGGCGGGGTCATCGCGCCCGGTGTCAACCTTTCGCTCAAGGCGCTGCACGAAGCCGCCGCGGCGCTACCGTTCATCGATGTGACCAAACCTGATGGCGTCATCGGCACCAACACCGTCGCCTGCATGCAGTCAGGTATCTACTGGGGCTATATCGGACTTATCGAGGGGATCTGTGCCCGTATCCGCGCCGAGCGGATGCGGCAGATGACCGTCGTCGGAACCGGGGGACTGTCCACCCTTTTTGCGCAAGGGACAGATGTACTGCAAGAGATCGATACCGACCTGACAATCCACGGTCTCGTCGTCATCGATCGTCTGAACAGGGAGTGACTTTGACCGAATGGCGAAACCTGAACGGCTGATCTATCTCGCGCTTGGGGGGGCGGGCGAGATAGGCATGAACATGTACCTCTACGGCTATGGTCCGGAGGGGAACGAGCGCTTTATCCTTGTCGATATGGGTGTGACCTTTCCGACCATGGAGTCGACGCCGGGCGTCGATCTCATCATGGCCGACCCGGCCTACATCCAGGCCCGCGCCGATCGGTTGGATGGCATCTTCATCACCCATGGCCACGAGGACCATGTGGGTGCCCTGGGCCTGCTCTGGCACAGGCTTCGGGCGCCGGTCTACGCGCGACGGTTCACCGCGGCGCTTGCCAAGGGCAAGATGGAGCGGTCCGGCCAGCCGACCGACGCGGTGCGGCAGGTCGATGCGTTCCCGCATCAGGTCCATGCGGGGCCATTCCGTGTCGGCTTCCTGCCGATCGCGCATTCGATCCCGGAAAGCTCCGCGCTCGTCATCGACACGCCGGCGGGCCGGATCCTGCACACCGGTGACTTCAAGGCCGATCCGACGCCGCTCGTCGGCGAGCCCTTCGACCCGGCGGCGCTGCGCGCCATCGGCGAGCATGGCGTGAAGGCCATGGCCTGCGACTCGACCAACGTCTTCTCGCCGCATGCCGGCCGTTCCGAGATGACGCTCATCGAGCCGTTGAACGCGCTGATGCGCGATGCCGAGGGACTCGTCGTCGCCACGACCTTTGCCTCGAACGTCGCGCGGCTGCGCACGCTGGCCGAGGCCGGGCGGCAAGCCGGGCGCCGGGTCGTCGTCCTTGGTCGGGCGATGAACACGATGCTGAAGACCGCGCACGCCGCGGAGGTGCTGGAGCACTTCCCCGAAGTGCTCGACCCGCTCGACATGGACAGCGTACCGCGTCGCGATCTGCTGGTGCTTGCGACCGGCAGCCAGGGCGAGCGGCGTGCGGCCACGGCGCAACTGGCACAGGGCCGCTACATGGGGCTCGAGCTGAAGCCGGGCGACACCTATCTCTTCTCGTCGCGGACAATTCCCGGCAACGAGGTTCCGGTTTCCCGTATCCTCAACCTGCTCTCCGAGCGCGGCGTGAAGGTCATCGACGATACGGACGGACTTTACCACGTTTCGGGCCATGCCAACCGTCCGGACCTCGCGGCGATCCACGAGCTGGTGAAGCCGCAGATGCTGATTCCCATGCATGGTGAACATCGCCATCTGGTGGCGCACGCTGCGCTGGCCGCCGAGCGGGGCATTCCCGCTGCCATTGCGCCGAACGGCACGGTGGTCGATCTGACCGGTGACGCGCCGGTGCTGGCCGAGCACATCGACACCGGCCGGCTCTATCTCGATGGCACCCAGCTCATTGGCGCGCTTGACGGTATCGTCCGCGAGCGCATCCGCATGGCGCTGCGCGGGCATGTGGCGGTCAACATCATCATCGACGAGCGGGGCAAGCCCATGGGCGGCTCCTGGGTCGAGCTGACGGGTCTGCCCGACAATCCGAAGATGCGCGACGGCCTCGCCGGCGCGCTCGAGGCAGAAATCGACCGGGTGCTTTCCCGGGCGAAACGCAACGAGCTTGCCGATGACGAGTCGCTGGACGATCTTATCCAGCGGGCCGTCTCGCGGATTTCCAACGATGCGGTGGGAAAGAAGCCGGTCTGCAAGGTGATGATTTCTCGCCTCGAAGCGTGAGGCCCGGCACGGGATTTGAGGGGCCCCGCGGCAGACGCGGGGCCCCTTCGACATGGTCAGCGTTCGTTTCCCCAAAGCTCGACGAGCCGCAGGACCATCCGCGTGGAGGCGGCCATGTCCTGCACGCTGATCCATTCCCGCGGGCCGTGGATCATCTGCATACCGGTGAAGAGGTTGGGGCAGGGGATGCCCATCTCGGTCAGGCGCGACCCATCCGTCCCGCCGCGGATCGGCTCGGAGTAGGGCTCGACGCCAACATCCCGGCAGGCCTGTCGCGCCAGCTCGACGGGGCGCATGTCCTTTTCGAGCCAGTAGCGCATGTTGCGGTACTGCGGGGTGATCGTCACCTCGATCTCGGCACGCGGCTCTGTTGCCGCCACCGCTTCGGCGACCTGCCGCACCAGCGCGCCGTGCGCGGCGAGACCGTCAAGCTCGAAGTCGCGCAGGATGAAGTGGAGTTCCGCCTCGGCGGCGGAGCCCGTCATCTCGTAGAGATGGATGAAGCCGTCGCGGCCGTCCGTGGTCTCGGGGGTGCGGGTTGCCTGCGGCAACGTATCGACGATCTTCGCGGCGAGATGCAGCGCGTTGACGAGCTTGCCCCTCGCCCAGCCGGGGTGGATCGAGACGCCGCGGATCGTCACCACCGCCTTGTCGGCCGAGAAGCTTTCGTAGCAGATTTCGCCCCGGTCGGCGCCGTCGAGCGTATAGCCCACGGCGGCGGCGAGGTCCTTCGGAAGCTCGGGATGCACGCCCCGGCCGATCTCCTCATCTGGCGTGAAGGCAATCCGCAGCGGCCCCCGGGCGATCGTGGGGTCGGCGAGCAGGTGGCCGGCGACGGTCATGATGATCGCCACGCCCGCCTTGTCGTCCGCGCCGAGAAGTGTCTTGCCGCTCGCCGTGATGATGTCGTCCCCGACGCGGTCTGCCAGATAGGGGCATTCGGTCGGCGAGAGTGTCAGTGCCTGGGCGTCGGCGAAGCCGATCGTCCCGCCGTCGTAGCTGCGGTGCACCACCGGCTTCACCCCGGAGGCGTGGAACTGCGGTGCGGTATCCACATGGGCGAGAAGCGCGATGGTCGGCGCGCTCTGCACGGTGCCCGGAAGTGTGGCGATCACCGTCCCATAGTCGGTCAGCCGCACGTCCGGCACACCGAGCGTCAGAAGTTCGTCCCGAAGCAGGCGGAGCAGAACGAGTTGGCGCTCGGTGCTGGGTGAGGTGGGCGACGTCTCGTCACTCTGTGTATCGATCGCCGTATAGCGGAGCAGCCGCTCCTCCAGCTCGCGCTCCATCTCCATCTGGTCGATTCCTTTTCAAGGTTCCCCGAGGAGGGAAGCACAGCCCGGGGCGAGAGGCGATGCCGCACAGAGTAAATGCGTAACATTGAGCTTGACGTATGCGTAGGCCGGGAGCACCGTATCTGAAGGGTTGCCATTGGGCGACTCGGGATTAGAGAAACGCCTTCGGGGAATTTCGACCCGTTAGCTTATCGCAGTGAGTTGTTGCAGGTTTGTCTGACGTATACGAGTGCGTCTACTGTGCGAATACCGATCTGGTAGAGATGTAGTTCAAGTGAGGATCGTCCCGACGCCGACATGGTGGCGCCGGGCTCCCGTCGAAGGTCTGTTCCGATGGCCAGAGAGTCGACACCAACACCGTCATGCATCAATCAGCGGCAGCAGAACCGGCGCGTGCGAATGGCGCGACGACGGGAACCCTGTCGCGATCAGGATCAGGGACTGGCAAGACCCGGTGCATTGGTCCGGTTGACCGAGCGAATGCCCGGGGCCCGCGCTCGATCGCTCCGACGAGGGAGATCCTGGAACGATGACGCTAGTGAGCCGGGACGTTCAGGTCACCGTCACCGTGGAGGAGGCGCTGCCGGTTCCGTCAAAACGGCGGACGCCGCGCGTGGCTGCGGCGTCCATTGCAATCGCGATTGTTCAGTGCCCGATCAGCGCGGCCAGATCAGTTTGCCGTCTGATCGAGCCAGTCTGATCGAGGAGGTCTGATCTGGCCGGAACTCCGGCCAGAGAGTCAGGCCGCTGGTGCTTCGGCCACCGCCGCCTTGGCCCGGGATCGCCGCGGGGCGCGCTTCTTCGGAGCCGGGGTGGCCTCCTCGGAGGATGCCGGGGTGGCATCCCCGGCAACGCCAGCCGCGCTGGCTTCGGTGGGAGGCGCTTCCGCGGCAGCATTCGGTCCGGTGGGCTCTGGCTCGGCTGTGGGGACGCCGACCGGAGCTTCGGTCGGGGCATCGGCAGCCCCAGCCTCGACGTCCTGGGGGGGCGTCGTCACCGGACCCGCCGACTCGGCCTCCGGCTTCTTCACCGTTCGCCGCTTCGTTGCCGGCCGCTTCGCTGCCGGTTTCCTCGCAGCGGGCTTCTTCGCTGCCGCCACCGGCGCCTCCGCCGCCGCATCCGTCGCCACCGGCACTTCGGCCACCGCTGGTGCGTCCGCCGCGACCGGCGCGTCTGCCGCCACCGACACTTCGGTCGTCTCTGGCGCGTCCGCCGTGACTGGCGCCTCTTCCGCCACCGGCACTTCGGCCACCGCTGGCGCTTCCGCCGCCACCGGCACTTCGGTCGTCTCTGGCGCTTCCGCCGCGACCGGCGCATCTGCCGCCACCGGCACTTCGGTCGTCGCTGGCGCTTCCGCCGGGACTGGCGCGTCTGCCGCGACCGGCGCATCTGCCGCCACTGGCGCTTCCGCCGCAACCGGCACTTCGGTCGTCACCGGCGTTTCTGCGGCAACCGGGGCGTCGGCCGTCACCGGGGCCTTGGAGGCGACCGACGATTCGGCCGTGGCCGGGTCGGTGGTCTCGATCGCATCGTCCGAGTCCTGGCCGTCGTAGTCCGCGGCGAGCGATCCAACGCGCAAATCACGCATCAGGAACGCCGGAACGTGATCGCCCATGCCAACGACGTTGGACTCCGAGCGCGACGGGCGGCCACGGCGCGGCTCGGCCGTCCGTGATTGCGGTTCGCGGGAATACACCTCGCGGACCATGCTCTCGCGAGGACGGGCCTCCTCTGCGGTGGCCTCGACCGGTGTCCTGGTGTCGGCTTCCGGTCGCATCCGGCGCTCACGACGGCGCTCGCCTCGGTCGGCACCGCGATCACGCTCGGTCCGGTCGCGCTCCCCACGGTCGCTGCCACGCTCATTGGCACCGTTGCGGCGGCGCTCGGCGCTCGGACGGTCAGGAAGAACCTCCTCGGAACCGAGCGGGCTCGGCATCACCTGGACGGCCTTCTTCACCAGCTCCTCGATCTTCACGAGGTATTTCTCGTCTGCCGGCAGGCAGAGCGTGAAGGATTTGCCGGAGCGCCCGGCGCGGCCGGTGCGGCCGATGCGGTGGACATAGTCCTCCGAATGGATCGGCACGTCGAAGTTGAAGACGTGGCTCACGTTCGGAATATCGAGGCCGCGTGCCGCCACGTCGGACGCGATGAGCAGCTTCAGGTCGCCATCACGGAACCGGCTGAGGATCGCCATGCGGAGCTTCTGGTCAAGATCGCCGTGCAGCGCCTCGGCGTCGAAACCGTGTCGCTTCAGCGACTTCGCGACCACGTCAACGTCCCGCTTGCGGTTGCAGAAGACGATGCCGTTGGTGAGCGCGTCGCCCTCGCTGCGCACGAGCCGCCGCAGCACCTCGCGCTTCTCGCGGTCGGCGGTGTCCTTGCGCTTCGGCGCGTGCTTCACCACCCACTGCTCGATCGTCTCGGAGGTCGTCGCCTGACGTGCGACCTCGACCCGGATCGGGTTATGCAGGAACGTGTCGGTGATGCGGGTGATTTCCGGCGCCATCGTCGCCGAGAAGAACAGCGTCTGGCGGGTGAATGGCACCAGCTTGAAGATGCGCTCGATGTCGGGAATGAAGCCCATGTCGAGCATCCGGTCGGCCTCGTCGACCACCATGATCTGCACGCCGGTCAGCATCAGCTTGCCGCGCTCGAAATGGTCGAGCAGCCGCCCCGGAGTGGCGATCAGCACGTCGACGCCGCGGTCGATGAGCTTGTCCTGGTCCTTGAAGCTGACACCACCGATCAGGAGCGCCATGGAAAGCTTGAGATGCTTTGAATATTTCTCGAACTGTTCCGCCACCTGCGCGGCGAGTTCGCGCGTCGGCGCGAGCACGAGGCTCCGCGGCATCCGGGCGCGGGCGCGGCCCTTGGAGAGGGCACAGAGCATCGGCAGCACGAACGACGCGGTCTTGCCGGTACCGGTCTGGGCGATGCCGAGCACATCGCGCCCCTCGAGGGCGTGCGGGATCGCCTGGACCTGGATCGGAGTCGGCGTGGCGTAGCCGGCTTCGGTGACGGCCTGAAGGACCCGCGGGTCCAGCGAGAGGTCGGAAAACTGGGTCATGTAGCCTTGCGTTGGTTGCTATGCGGCGTCGGCGGCCGCAGTCTCCAAGCGGCCCCGGACTCCCGTATTGGAGCCCTATCTGAGTGCGCTGCATATAAACCCACCGGTTCCCAAGGTCAACCTGACCTGAACAGGCGCGTGAGCGCCATCAGGGGAAGTATAGCAACGCGGTTCACGACCCATGATCCGGCTTTCAGGCCGGATTTGCAGACAAGACGCGGTGAAACGCGCCCGTCGACGCAGCCCCGGGACCGACCCTGAAATCCGGTATGGTTCCTTGTCTGATTCGCCCCATGTGGACAGGCTCCCCGCAAGGGCCGTCCGGTGGTTGGTTAGCGCAAGAACCTGCGAAACTGGGCGAGGGCGAGGAAGAAGTAGGCCGCGCTGATGACGACGAGTGCTGCGAATTGTGGCCAGACCACGGCGAAGCCGGCGCCGCGGAACAGGATCGCCTGGGCGAGAATGACGAAGTGGGTGTTCGGCGCGGCGAGCATGATGGTCTGGATGACCTCCGGCATGCTCTCGCGCGGGGTCATCGCGCCGGAGAGGATCTGCAAGGGCATGAGGATCAGCATCATCAGAAGTCCGAACTGAGGCATCGCGCCGGCGATCGTCGCGATGAAGATCCCCATGCAGGTGGTCGCAATGAGCTGCAGTGCCGTGGCGGCGAGAAAGAGGGTCAACGAGCCGCCGAGCGGCACCCCGAGCAGACCCTGCACCACCACCAGAAGCGAGAAGGCGGTCGCGACCCAGACGACAAGCGCCATCGACCAGACCTTGGAGAGCATGATTTCCGTCGGGGTCACCGGCATGACGAGCAGGTGTTCGATCGTGCCGTGTTCGCGCTCGCGGATCAGCGCGGCGCCGGTCAGGATGATCGAGAGCATCGTGACCGAAGTGATGACATTGGTGATCGCCCCGAACCAGCTCTGGTCGAGCGCCGGATTGAAGCGCGCGCGGAGCGCGAGGTCGGCATTGGGCATGGGCGCCGAGCGATAGCGGTCCACATACTCGCGGACCTCGCTCCCGACGATCGAACTGATGTAGCCGCCGCCGGTGAAGGCCTGGGTCATCCGAGTGGCGTCGATGTTGAGCTGGACCTCCGGCATGCGGCCGGCGGCCACGTCACGCTCGAAGCCGGGCGGGATGACGAGGGCGAAGGTGTCGAGGCCCATGTCGAGCCGCGCGTCCATCTCGTGCTCGCCGATCAGCACCGGCGGATTGAAGTGGGGCGGGTAGAAGGCGGTGGTGATCCGGGTCGAGAGCGTCGACTGGTCGCCATCGACGATCGCGAGCGCGGCGCGGTTCAGCGCGTCCGGCACCGAGCGCGACTGCATGTAGACCGCGATCGAGAAGGAATAGACGATGAGGATCAGCATCGCCGTGTCGCGGGCGAGGCCACGCAGTTCCTTGATCCCGAGGTTGAGGACGTTGGCGAGGCGCATTGCTCACCGCTCCTGCTTGCGAAGGAAGATGGCGGCGAGCCCGAGCAGGACCGGGATTGCGAGGACGAGCGGCCAGTAGCTTGCCGCGAGATCATCGAAGCCGAGCCCCTTGGAGAAGGTGCCCCGGGCGATCGTCGTGAAATGCGCGGCGGGGAAGATCCGGCCGATGAGCGCGCCCGCACCCTCCAGCGAGGAGACCGGGTCCATCAGGCCGGAGAACTGCATCGATGGGATGAGGGTCAGGAGCGCGGTGGCGAAGATCGCCGCGGTCTGGCTCCGCATGAAGGTCGAGATGAAGAGCCCCATCGCGGTCGCAACGAACGCGTAGAGTACCGCGCCAAGCGTCAGCGCGAGAAAGCTCCCGGTGAACGGCACCTGGAAGAAGAACACCGCGAAGGCCATGAGGAGCAGGAAGTTCAGCAGCGAGACCGCGATGTAGGGCAGTTGCTTGCCGAGCAGGAACTCAAGCCGTGTGACGGGGGTCACGTAGAAGTTCACGATGGAGCCGAGTTCCTTCTCGCGGACGATGGACAGCACCGTGAGCATCGCCGGGATCATCAGGAGCAGCATTGGCAGGACTGCCGGTACCATGGCGATCAGGCTCTCCACGGTCGGGTTGTAGCGATAGCGGATCACCAGGTCGAAACTGCCGGGCGTCGCCGCCGCGCCATGGAGTTCACGAGCCTTTCGGGCGAGCCAGGTCGCATGCATCCCCTGCACGTAGCCGCGGACCGTCTCGGCGCGCGACGGCATGGCGCCGTCGATCCACGCGCCGATCTCGACCGGGACGCCGCGGGCAAGGTCGCGGGCGAAGCCGGGGGGGATCTCGAGGGCGAGGCTGATCTCGCCGGCGCGCATCCGTGCGTCCATGTCGGCGTGGCCGGTGAGTGGCGTCGCCTCGATGAAGTAGGGCGATCCCGCGATGTCGAGTACGTAATCGCGGCTGATCGTCGTGTCATCGTGGTCGAGGACTGCGAAGGAGAGGTCGCGCACGTCGGTGTTGATGCCATAGCCGATGACGAACATCAGGATCAGGCTGCCGAGGATGGCGAGAGTCGCGCGGATCGGATCCCGCCGCAGCTCCAGCGCCTCGCGCGTGGTGTAGGCGAGCATCCGTCGCGGATCGAACGCCCGGCTGCGGGTCGGGCCGGTCTCCGCGGCTTCGGCGAGAGGAGGCGGGGGTGCCGCCGTCCCGCCCTCGCCGATGGCGTCCTCGAGACAGGCGATGAAGGCGGCTTCGAGGTCGGCCGCGCCCTGGCGCTCCACGATCGCGGCCGGGGTGTCGCTGATGAGGACGCGGCCGGCGTGCATGAGCGAGATCCGGTCGCAGAGTGCGGCCTCGTTCATGAAGTGGGTGGAGACGAAGATCGTCACGCCGTCGCGCCGCGACAGTTCCCCGAGCATCTGCCAGAAGCCGGCGCGTGCCACCGGGTCGACGCCGGAGGTCGGCTCGTCGAGGATGAGGATGTCAGGCCCGTGGATCAGCGCGACCGCGAGGCTCAGACGCTGGCGGATGCCAAGCGGCAGCGCGTCGGGCAGCGCGTCGACCACGTCCGCAAGCCCGAACCGCCCGACCATCGCCTCGACGCGGCCCGGGATGTCGTCCTCCGCCATCTCGAAGAGCCGGGCGTGCAGCACGAGATTCTGGCGTACCGTCAGTTCGGTGTAGAGCGAGAAGGCCTGGCTCATGTAGCCGACGCGCCGGCGGGTCTCCATGTCGCGCGGATCGACCTCATGCCCGAAGAGCCGGGCGGTGCCAGCGCTCGCGGGCAGGAGACCGGTCAGCATCTTCATCGTCGTGGTCTTGCCGCAACCGTTCGAGCCGAGAAAGCCGAAGATTTCCCCGCGCTCGATGCGGAAGCTGACGTTATCGACGGCGGTGAAGTCGCCGAAGCGCATGGTCAGCCCCCCGGCCTCGATCGCCGCCGTGCCGTCCGCCTGCGTCGTCCTCGGCGGGATCGCCATCCCCTCGTATCCCTCGCGCCGCTCCCTTGGCAGAAGTGCCACGAAGGCGGCATCGAGATCGGCGGTACCGGTCCGCGCCATCAGCTCCGCCGGAGTTCCCGTGGCGAGCACGTGGCCGCTGTCCATCGCGACGAGCCAGTCGAAGCGTGCCGCCTCCTCCATGTAGGCGGTGGCGACGATCACGCTCATGTCCGCCCGAGCGGACCGGATCGAGTCGATGAGCTCCCAGAACTGGCGGCGCGACAGTGGGTCGACGCCGGTCGTCGGCTCGTCGAGGATCAGCAGGTCGGGGTCATGGATCAGGGCGCAGCAAAGACCGAGCTTCTGCTTCATGCCGCCCGAGAGCTTCTGTGCCGGGCGGTCGGCGAAGGGGGCAAGCCCGGTGCTCTCGAGGAGGCGCGCGATGCGGCCCTGCCGCTCGGCCGTGTCCTGCCCGAAGAGCCGCCCGAAGAAGTCGACGTTCTCGGCGACCGAGAGCGTGGGATAGAGGTTCCTGCCGAGCCCCTGCGGCATGTAGGCGATCCGCGGCTGTACCGCGCCGCGGTGGATCACGTCGGAGATGTCGCCCCCAAGGACGGAGATCCGGCCGGTCTGCACCGCGCGGGCACCGGCGATGAGCGAAAGCAGGCTCGATTTGCCCACCCCGTCCGGCCCGATCAGCCCCACCGTCGTGCCGGCCGGCAGATCGAGGCTCACGTCAACGAGCGCCCGGGTCCGGCCAAAGACGAGGCCGACGCCCTCGATGCGGGCGACCGGCCCGGCGGCGGCCGCGTTCATTGCACGAGGTTCGTGGAGAGGAACTCCGGCCACTGCGCCTCGGGGTCGAGGCGAACATAGGCCATGCCCGGCAGGCCGGTCTTCACGTACTGGATGTACCTCTGCAGCAGTTCCTTGGGCACCTGAGCGCGGACGCGGAACATGAGCTTCTGGCGCTCTTCCTCGGTCTCGACGGTCTTCGGCGTGAACTGCGCCACGTCGGCCACGAAGCGCACCGATGCGGGCACAACCCATTGCGGCGCGGCGTCGAGCACCAGCCGCACCTCGGTTCCGATCGCCACGCGACCTGCCTCGGCCGTCGGCAGGAAGAAGGTCATGTAGACGTCGCTGAGATCGACCATGTTCAGCACGCGTCCGCCGGCCGCGACCACCTCGCCGGGCTGCGCCACGCGAAACTGCACCCGCCCGTCGCGCGGTGCGCGCAGGGTCGAGTCGTCGATGCTCACCTGGATAGCCTCGATGGCGGCGGCGGCGGCATCGACCGCCGCCCCGGCATCGACCACGGAGGCCTGCGCCGCGCTGATCGCGGCATCGGCCGCCGCGAGCTGTGCCTCCGCCGCCGCGAGGCCGGCCGCGGTGCTTTCGGCGGCGGCGCGGTCATTGTCGAGCACCGATTGCGGAATGGTGTTCGCGTGCGCCAGGGGGATCGAGCGAGAGAGCTGGCGCTGCGTGGCGTCGTTGTCGGCGCGGCGCTGGCCGATCGTCGCCTCGGCCGCCCGCTTCTCGGCCTCGCGCTGGCGCACGAAGCTCGTCGCGGTCTCTACCCCGATCTCCGCCCGCCGCTGCTCGGCCTCGGCCTGACGAAGCTGCGCCCGGAGCTGGGCGGTGTCCATGCGGGCGAGTTCCTGCCCGGCGGTGACGAAATCTCCCTCGTTGACCAGGATATCGCCGATCCGGCCGGCGACCTTGGCGGAGATGTCGATCGCCACCGCCTCGATCCGCCCGTTTCCGCTGGCAAACCCCGATGGCAGCCCGCCGCCGCTCAGCCGCTGCCACGCGACGTATCCGATGATCGCGGCGGCGAGCAGCGCGATAGCGGCGAGGATCAGCCCTCGTCTGCCCACAAATCCAGCAGTCATGCCCGTCCTCCAGCCCCGCGAATAACTAATTCGGGTGCTAAATTGCGCAATTCATCGCTCGTCTGCCGTGTTCATAGGGCATCGATCTGAGCGCTCCAAGTCCCACTGAGAGACAAAGAAAAAAAGTCGACTTCTACAACTTGACTCTTTCAGTCGGATTAAGCGATGACCGTCGCGTATCACACGGAAAAGAGAGGAGCTTTCTCGCATGAGAGAGACCGGATCACTGCGCGCAATCGTTACCGCGGCAGGCCTGCTTTCGACCACCGCCCTGGTCGCCCCGGGCGCCATGGCGCAGGCGGTGGAAGATGACAGCAGCTTCGTGCTCGACCCGGTCGTCGTGACTGCGTCGGGCTTTCAACAGACGGTGACGGATGCTCCCGCAAGCATCTCGGTCATTCCGGGCGAACAGCTTCGAAACGAGTCGTTCCGCGACCTCGCGGACGCCGTCCGGCACACGCAAGGTGTCTCGGTCATCGGCAATGCCAACGAGCAGGACATCTCGATTCGCGGCCTGCCGGGATCCTATACCCTGATCCTCGTCGACGGCGTCCGGCAGGGCACCCGCAACGCCCGGCCGAACGGCTCCGCCGGTTTCGAGCAGAGCTTCATCCCCCCGGCGGTCATCATCGACCGGATCGAGGTGCTGCGCGGGCCTGCGTCGACGCTCTACGGCTCCGATGCGGTCGGCGGCGTGATCAACATCATCACCAAGAAGGTGTCCGACGTCCCGACCGGCAGCTTCGGCCTTTCCTACACGAAGCAGCAGCACGACAAGTACGGCGACGACATGCAGGCTCAGGCCTATGTCGCCGGGCCGCTGATCGAGAACCGCCTCGGCTATCAGCTCTGGGGTACCGCCTTCGGTCGCGACGAAGACGAAATCCTGGAGGGCAGCAACGAGCGCGAGAACTACCAGCTCGCCGGCCGCCTGACCTTCACGCCGAACGAGCGGAACGCCTTCATGCTCGATGCTGGCACCGAGCGGCTCCAGAATCGCAGCACCCCCGGAAAGAGCACCGAAGGCGACATCGGCGCGGACCGCCACAACGACCGTTCCTATGTCCGGCTCTCGCACGAAGGCACGTGGGACTGGGGCACGAGCTTCCTCTCGGCCCAGCGCGAGGTTGGCGAGCGCACCACGTTCGAGCTCGGCGAGGAGCAGCCGCGCTCACCGGAGATCACCAACATCGTGCTCGACGGCCGCGCCACCGTGCCGCTCGGCGATCACATGGTCTCGTTCGGGACGCAGTACATCAAGAACACCCTGAACGATCAGAACCCCGGTCTGCGCAACGAGGTCGATTACGACTTCTCGCTCTGGCAGGCGGCGCTCTACCTCGAGGACGAGTGGGCGGTGACGGACCGGCTGTCGATCACCGGCGGCCTGCGCATGGACTATCACTCCGAGTACGGCGACCACTATTCGCCGCGCCTCTATGCGGTCTACGGCCTGACCGATCAGGTGACGATCAAGGGCGGTGTCTCGACCGGCTTCCGCGCGCCGGAGATCCGGGCGATCGTGCCGGGCTATGCTTACGCCACGGGCGGCAGCGGCTGTTTCTATGGGCCGGAGAGCGAGTTGCCCGAGGGAATGGGGCCGTGCGGCGTGATCCTCGCCAACCCGGACCTGAAGCCCGAGACTTCGACGAACTTCGAGGCGGCGGTCATCTACGACAACCTCGAGGATCTCACCCTCGGCGCCACGGTCTTCCACACCGAGCTCAAGAACCAGGTGAACAACGAGCGGGTTTATAATGACGACGGCAGCTTCGCCCGCTGGGATCAGGATCCGAACTATACCCTCTTCCGCCAGTACAACCTCAACGAGGCGCGGATGCAGGGTGTCGAGCTGACGGCGCTGTGGGAAGCGACCAGCACGCTGCGGTTGACGGCCAACTACACCTACATCGACAGCGAGCAGAAGACCGGAACCTACGCGGGCCTGCCGCTCAACCGGACCCCGGAGCACTCGGGCTCGGTGCGGGCGGACTGGGTGACGCCGGTCGAGGGACTGAGCAGCTACCTCGCCGGCAACTACATCGGCGAGCAGATCAACGCCGGTCTCCGCATTGGTGAGAACGGGAGCCCGATCTACCGGGACGGCGAGGTCGTGGCGCGCAAGTACGACGGCTACTTCACCGCCGACATCGGCGCGAGCTATGCGCTGACCGACAGCGTGGCGTTGAACGGCGCCATCTACAACGTCCTCGACAAGCAGGTCGGCCCCGACGAGGTGGACGACGTGGTCGCCGGCCGGCGCTTCTGGCTCGGCCTCACCGCCACCTTCTAGAGGCGGTCACCGCCCCGGCCGGTCTGGCCGGGGCTTTTCGTCCAGTGCGGCCTCACTCCCAGTGATAGAGCGCGGCCAGCCGTCCCTGATGGCGCGTCACTTCGATCGGCACGCCGTAGATCGCCGCGAGGACGTCCGGGCGGAACACCGCTTCCGGCTCCCCCTCGACCACGAGCGCCCCGTCCTTCAACGCCACGATCCGGTCTGCCCAGGCGGCGGCATAGTTGATGTCGTGCAGCACCACGACGATCGTCCGCCCGTGCTCGTCGGCGAGGCTCCTGAGCCGGCGCATGAGAGACCGCGCGAAGGTGATGTCGAGATTGTTGAGCGGCTCGTCGAGCAGCAGGTAGTCCGTCGCCTGCGCAAAGGTCATCGCCACGAAGGCGCGCTGCCGCTGCCCGCCCGAGAGCTCGTCGAGGAAGCGGCCCGCGAGGCTTCCGAGTTCGAACTGCTCGATTGCCGCGGCAACCGCCTGCCTGTCCGCCTCTCCCGGGCGGCCCCGGCAATGGGGATAGCGTCCGAAGGCCACGAGATCCTCGACCGTCAGCCGGGTGCCGAGCACGGTTTCCTGCCGCAGGACCGCAAGCTTCAGCGCGAGGGTCTCCGACGGTGTTCGCGCAACGTCGAGCCCGTCGAAGCGGACGCGTCCCGACTGGAGCGGCAGCAGCCGGCCCATGAGCGAGAGCAGCGTCGACTTGCCTGCGCCGTTCGGTCCGATCAGCGCCGTGACCCCGCCCTTGGGCAGCGACAGGCTGACATCGCGCAGCACAGGCGTCGTGCCGTAGCCGTAGCTGACCCCGTCGATCTCGATCATGCCGGACGTCCTCGCAGCAAGAGGAAGAGGAAAAGCAGGCCACCGGCGAACTCGATGACCACCGAGAGCGTCGCCTGAAGCCCGAGCGCACGCTCGAAGACCGTCTGGCCCGCGATCAGGATCGTGGCGCCGATCATCGCCGCCGCCGGCAGCAGGTGCGCATGGCGCGGCGTCCGCATGACCACATGGGCGAGGCTGGCAACGATCAGCCCGAAGAAGGCGACCGGGCCGACAAGCGCGGTCGACGCCGAGACGAGGACCGCGACGACGACGAGTGCCAGTTGGCAGAGCCTGTCATGGTCGATCCCGAGGCCGATCGAGACCGAACGCCCGAGGGCCACGACGTCGAGCGCATGGCGTTGCCGCCAGGCGAGCCAGAGCGCCACGAGGGCAAGGAGTGCGGCGACCATGAGAAGCTCGCCCCGAACCCTGCTGAAGGTCGCGAAGCTCGCGCCTTGCACCACGGCGAATTCATTCGGATCCATCAGGCGTTGCAGCATGCCTGCGAGGCTTCGGAAGAACGTCCCGAGGATCACGCCGACCAGCAGCATCCGGTGCAGGTCGGTGCGCCCGCGCCCGAGCAGCAGCGTCAGGAGCATGACCGCCGCCGCCACCATCGCGGCGGTCTCGATCAGGAACTTCAGCCGCGCGTCGAGCGCCGCGTATCCCACACCGCCGAGCAGGAACACGAGTCCGGTCTGGAAGAGGCCATAGAGCGCGTCGAACCCCATGATCGACGGCGTGAGGATCCGGTTCCCCGCCACGGTCTGGAACAGCACCGTAGCCACCCCGACCGAGGCCCCGACGAGCGCCAGTGCCGCGAGACGCTCGCCGCGGAAGCCGAGCAGAAAGCTCCAGTTCCCCTGCGGCGCCACCAGCATGAAGGCGAGTGCCGCGAGAAGCGTCAGCGCGGCGAGGAGTGCCAGGCGCCTACGTGGCATGGCGCGGCGCCCGCAGCAGAAGCCAGAGGAAAAGCCCCGAGCCCAGCACCCCGAAGACGGTCCCGACCGGGATCTCGTAAGGATAGCGCGCCAGCCGCCCGACGATGTCGCAGGCGAGGACGAGGGTGGCGCCGGCAAAGGCGACCCACGGCAGCGTCCGCCGCAGGTTGTCGCCCATCATCCGGCTGACCAGGTTCGGCACGACAAGCCCGACGAAGGGGATCATGCCGACGGTGACGACGACGAGCGCGGTGATGATCGAGACGATGACGAGGCCGAGTGCGACGACCGTACCATAGCTCAGTCCGAGCCCGAGGCTCGCGTCCTTGCCGAGGCTTGCGATGGTGAAGCGGTCAGCGGCGGCATAGGCGATGATCGCGGCGGCGCCCGAGAGCCAGAGCAGTTCATAGCGCCCGGCAACCACGCCGGAGAACTCGCCGTTCATCCAGGTCCCCAGGTATTGGATCAGGTCGTGCTGGTAGGCGACGAAGGTCTCGCCCGCGCCGAGGACGCCGCCGTAGACGATGCCGACCAGCGGCACGAGCAACGGCTGGGTCGGCGGCAGGCGGCGAACGATCACGAGAAACACCGCCGTGGTCGCGAGCGCAGTGACGCTCGCCGCACCCATGCGCATGAAAAGCGGCGCTGCGGGTGCGAGCAGTGTCACGGCGAGGAGGCCGAGGGCCGCGCCCTGAGCCGTGCCCGCGGTCGTTGGCTCGGCGAAGCGATTGCGGGCGATCACCTGCATGATGACGCCTGCCACCGCCAGCGAGGCGCCGGTCAGGAGCACCGCCGCGGTGCGTGGCAGGCGGCTCACGAAAAGCAGAAGCTGGGCGCCGGGGTCCGTGAGGACCCCGGCGGGATCGAAGTCGCCGACCCCGACCTGAACGCTCACGAGGGCGAGCGCGAGGAGCAGGCCGGCCGCAAGGCCCGCCTTCGCCGTCAGCCTCATCCGCCGAAGGCGTCGGTGATCTGACCGAGGAGCCCGGTGATCGAGCGCACGCCGCCGCCGGCGATGTACATGCTCGACGGGTCGAGGAAGACGAGGTGGTCTTCCTTCCAGGCCGTCGTCTCATGCACCAGCGGGTTGTCGAGCGTCTGGCGCGCGCTGTCGCCTTCCTGCTGGACCGCCGCCGCGCGATCGACGACGACGAGCCAGTCCGGGTTTGCCTTCTGGACGAACTCGAACGACACGGCCTCGCCATGGGAGCCTTCGTAGGTGGTGGCCACCGCCGCAGGCAGCCCAAGGTCGGTGTGGATCCAGCCGAAGCGCGAACCCGGTCCGAACGCGGACATCTTCGGGCCGTTGGTGAGCAGGACGAGGCCGTTGCCCTTGCCTTCGATCGCCGCCTTTGCATCCGCGACGGCACGGTCCAGCCCTTCCGCGAGCTCCGCCGCTGCGTCGTCCTTGCCGAACAGCGTCCCGTAGGCGGTGAGCCGTGCGCGGGCGTCCCCGATGAGGGAGTCCCCGCCGATCGTCATGTCGATGGTCGGCGCGATCGCCGAGAGCGCGTCAAACTGCGTCGCTGAACGGCCGCCAATGACGATCAGGTCAGGCTCGAGCGCCGCCACGGCCTCGAAGTTCGGCTCGAAGAGCGTCCCGACCGTCTCGGCCTTGTCCTTCAGGTGGTCGAAATGCGGAAAGTAGAGAGTGTCGGTCACGCCGACCGGAGCGATGCCGAGCGCATCGAGCGTGTCGAGCGCCGCTATATCGAACACCACCACCCGTTCTGGCCGCTCCAGTTCGACTGGTCCACGGGCGGTTTCGATCGTTTCTGCGAAGGCCGGGGAGGCGAGCAGGGTGAGCAGGGCGAGCAAAGCACGCGAGATCATGACAGGGGTCCCTTCTTGGCAATGCTTGGCTGGGCGGACCTGGCTGTGCATGGAGTGGCTTTAAAGGCGCGGCCCCACGTGTTCAATCGCCGGGGGCAATGGATCCGTCACAAAGCCGAGAAATTTTCTCGGCAATCACCTCTTTTCCTTTCGCCTCGTCTCTAGACCAGCGATCCCGCAGGATGAATCCATCCCCGATCAAATACCGATCTTGCGAGGAGTCGCCTGTGGAACAGGCTCTTTTCAGGCATCGATCGGTCGGATTGTTCGGCGTTTCAACTGGCGGGCGCGGCGCGCGCGCAGCGAGTCGATGAGAACGGCGAGGAAGATGATGCCCGCCATCAGGATCGGCTGGAGATAGAGGTTCACGCCGGTGAAGACGAGGCCAGAGCGGACGGTCTGGATCAGCGTGGCGCCGACCACCGCGCCGAGTGCAGATCCGATGCCGCCGAAGAGGCTCGCGCCCCCGAGGACGGCGGCGGCGATCACGTCGAATTCGCGGCCCTCGCCGAAGCCCGCGTCAAGGCGGCCGATCTGGGCGATGACGACAAACCCGGCGAGACCGGCGCAGGCGCCGGAGATGACGTAGACCCGCGCGCGGATCCAGTCGACGGGCAGGCCCGCCTTGCGGGCGGCCTCGGGGTCGTTGCCGACGGCGTAGATCTGCCGGCCGAAGGCGGTGCGGGTGAGCACGACGTGGGCGAGACCCGCGAGGCCCGCGAAGAAGACGATGGGCAGGGGCACCGGACCGATGGAGGCGAGGCCGAAGGCCCGCATGTCGGCGTCGAAGTCGAACTGCTGCGAGCCGGTCAGGAACGCGCCGAAGCCGCGGAAGGCAAAGAGCGTGGCAAGGGTCACGATGAACGGGATGATCCGCAGCCCGACGATCGCGGCCGCATTGATCGCGCCAAGGAACGCGCCGGAGACGACCGCGACCACGAGACCACCGCCGACGCCGATCCCGAGGTCGCGCATGGCAAAGCCCGCGATGAGTGGCGCGAGGTAGATCACCGACCCGACGGACAGGTCGATCCCCGCGGTCAGCAGCACGAAGGTCATGCCGATCGCGGCGATGCCGATGAAAGCCGCCTGCTTCACGATGTTGGCGATGCTCTCGGGCGAGAGAAAGCCCGGTGCCTGCAGGCCGAACCAGAGGAGCACGAGCGCAAAGACGAGAAACGTCGCGTGGCGGAGCGCGATGTCGGTCAGTCGGGTCACCGTCGGGCCTCCTCTCTGGTGCCGGTCTCGGGGGGCATCGAGCCCCCGCTCGACCGGGGCGGCGTGCCGCCGCCGGCGCCTCGGTTCCGGGCGGTGCGCGGGGGGCGGGTGCGGGACGCGGGCGTTGCCGCGAAGTTGTGCGCGCAGGTGCGCGCAGGGTTTCCTTGCCGGTTTTCCGCCCGTTGGCGGAAAACGACTGCTCTCCAGGTTTCAAGGCCGTATGAAAGCCCGTTCACGTCACCGCCTCGCGGAAGGCGCTGGCGAGGATTTGCTCGCGGTTGAAGGGGGGCGTGAACGCTCTGACCAGTTCGCCCCGGCTCATGACGAGGATCCGGTCGCACATGCCGATCAGTTCTTCGACTTCGGAGGAGATGAAGAGGATGCCGCTGCCGGCGGCGGCAAGGCGGTCGATGAGCGTGTAGATCTCGTACTTCGCACCCACATCGACGCCCCGGGTGGGCTCGTCGAGGATGAAGAAGCGCGGGTCGGCCATCAGCCACTTGCCGATGACCACCTTCTGCTGGTTGCCCCCCGACAGCGCCTTGACCGGCTGGGTCGCGATGCGGCCGGCGCGCACGCCGAGTTCGGCACGGGCGCGTTCGGTCGCCACGGCGTGCGCCTCGCGGTCGAGAAGCGCGAGCGGGCCGCGGCCGAACGCGCGGACGGCGACGAGGCTGAGGTTGTCGGCCACGGGGGCTTCCAGCATCAGGCCCTCCTCGCGGCGGTTCTCGGTCACGAAGGCCATGCCCGCCGCGATGCGCGCGGCGGTCGGGCCGGTGAGCGGGCGGTCGGCGAGGGCGAGGGTGCCGGATGCGAGCGGGTCGAGGCCGAAGGCCGCTCGGGCGAGTTCGCTCCGTCCCGAGCCCATCAGCCCGAAGAGCCCGAGGATCTCGCCGGCATGCGCTTCGAAGGAGATGGTCTCGATCACCCCGGGCTGACCGAGGCCCTCGGCGCGGAAGATGACGGTGGGCGAGGGCGTGGCGGAGCGGTCGGGGAAGAGGCCGGAGAGTTCGCGGCCGATCATCGCGCGGATCATGCGCGGGACGGGAAAGTCGGCGACCGGCCCGTGGTCGATGAGCCGGCCGTCGCGCAGCACCGCCACCTGGTCGCAGACCCGGGTGACATCGCCGAGGATGTGGCTGATGTAGATGAGCGTGCGGCCCTCGGCGCGGAGCCGGGCGATGACGTCGAAGAGCCGTGCCGTTTCGCGCGGGGTGAGCGAGGTTGTCGGCTCATCGAAGATGATGAGGTCCGCCTCCCGGTGCAGGGCCTTGGCGATTTCGACGAGCTGGCGTTCGCCGGGGGCGAGTTCGCCGACGATGGTGTCGGGCGCGTGGTCGAGGTCGAGCCGCTGGAGCAGGGACCGGGCCGTCGCGGCGATACGGGCGCGGTCGATCAGGCCGAAGCGCCGGGGGAAGCCGTCGATGAAGATGTTCTCGGCGATCGAGAGGTTGGTGAAGAGGTTGAGTTCCTGATGGATGAAGGCGATGCCGCGGCGCGCGGCGTCGGCGGGCGTGGCGGGGGCGTAGGGCTCGCCCTGCCACGTCATGCGGCCGGAGGAGGGCGCGACGACGCCTCCGACCATGTTCATGAGCGTCGACTTGCCCGCGCCGTTCTCGCCGATCAGGCCGAGGGACGACCCTGGCTCGATCCCGAGGGTGAAGTCGGTGACGGCCGGCACGCCGAACCAGTCCTTCGAGAGACCGTCGAAGGCGAGGAGTGCTGTCATGTGGCGCTCCGCATCAGCCGGGTGCGCACGACGTCGAGGAGTGCTGCCATCAGGATGACGCCGCCCTTCACCATGTCGATGTGGAAGGCCGAGAGATTCAGCAGGTTCAGGGTGTTCGAGAGCAGGACGAAGAAGAGGACGCCGAAGAAGGTCCAGATCACCTTGCCCTTGCCGCCGAAGAGCGAGGTGCCGCCGATCACCGTGGCGCCGATGACGTCGAGGAGGAAGTTGCCGCCGCCGAGCGTCGGGCGGCCGGTCTCGAGCCGCGCGGTGTAGAGGATCGAGGCGATGGCGGCGCAGACGGCGGAGATCACGAAGACGGTGACGATGACGCGCGCGACCGGGACGCCGGAGATTTCGGCCGCCTTGCGGTTGATGCCGACAGCGAAGACCCAGCGGCCGAAGACCGTGCGGTTGAGCAGGATGTGGGCGAAGACGGCGGCGGCGAGCGCGATCACCATCGGCCAGGTGATGAAGGAATAGACCTCGCGGCGCGGGAGCTGCGACTCGAGCTTCGGGCCGAGGTAGACCGAGACGATGTCGCCCTTGCCGAGGCTGATGAAGCTCTCGGGCAGCTCGCGGATGTTGTTCGACTGGGTGAGCCAGATGGCGAAGGCGGCGACCGCGATCATGGTGACGAGCGTGACCATGAAGGGCGGCATCGAAAGCCGTGCGACTGCGAGGCCGTTGAAGAGCCCGACGAGGGCGGCGACCGCGAGCATGGCGGCGATACCGACTGCGGAGGCGAACGGGATGCCCGCGAGGAGGCCGCCCTGCTCGGTCAGGAGCGAGCCCCAGATCGGGGCGTTGGCAAGCACCGTTGCCGGGGCGGCGGTGGCGATCAGCATGGCGACGACGACGCTCGTCAGGCCCATGACGGCGCCCTGGCTGAGATCGATCCCGGCGATTGTCAGCACGAAGGTCTGCCCGACCGCGACGACGAGCAGCGGCCACATGTTCGACATGAGGTTGACGATGTTGCCGGGCGTCGAGAGCGTCGGAAGGAACGGCACCAGAGCCAGAAAATAGGCGAGCGAGAGGTAGAGGACGAAATAGTCCGAGAGCAGCAGCGCGCGGACGCGCTGGCCGAGGTCGGCTCCCGCCGGGCGGGCGGCGGGGGCGCGGATGTCCGGCCGGGGTGTGATCCCGGCCGGGGGAAGCTCGCTCATCTCAGGACTTGTTCTTGAGGAAGCCCTGGGAGAGCAGCACGCAGCCCCACATGTCCTTCTCGCGGGTGCCGAGGTTGTCGGTGGTGAGCGCGAAGCCCGGATCCTCGATCACCTCGTTCGGTTGGGCCTCGCCGGCGTCGATCGCCGCGAGGATCGCCTCGAGCGACTTCTCGGCCTCGAAGTAGAGATCCTGAACGCCCGTCGCATCGACAAAGCCGTCCTTGACGAGCTGGCAGGCGGTGGCGTCGCCGTCGAGGCCGGCCATCCAGACGTGGCCCTCCTCGCCGGTCTTCTTCCAGAGGCCGCGCGGTTCGAAGACCGAGCGGATGGTCGGGAAGAGGAAGTCCGACGAGGTGAAGAGCAGGTCCACCTTCGGGTTCGCCGTCACCGCGGCCTCGAGGTTTGCGAGCGCGGTGGCCGCGTCCCACTGCGAGGCGACCTCGGTCACGTCGAAGCGGTCGGCGTGCTTGTTGATCGCCGCATAGAAGCCGTTCTTGCGGCCGACGGCGTTCGGGTCGCCGAGATCGCCCACCACGATGATGGCGTTGAGTTTGCCCTCGGGCTTCGCGGCGATCGCCTTCTCGACGATGGAGTCGACCGCCTGTCCCGCGATCGTCGCATTGTCGGCGACGACGACGATGCCCTTGGAAAGATCGCTCGGCGGACGGTTGAAGACGGCGATCGGGGTGTCGGCGTCCTGCGCTTCCGCGACGATCGTCGTGGCGCTCTCGCCGTCCTGCGGGATCAGGATGATGCCGTCGACGCCCTGCGCGATGCAGTCGCGAACCTGTTCGAGCTGGCGGTTGGCATCCTCGTTGGCGTTGCGCTCGATGACGGTGTGTCCGGCGTCTTTCAGGGTTTTCGTGATGGCGCCATGGCCCGCCACCCAGAACTCGGTCTCGAGGTCCTGAAACGCGAAGCAGATGGTGGCGGCCGAAGCGGAGCCGGCGGTCATCGCGGCGCCGGCAAGGATGGTGCCGGCGGCGAGGGCCTGCAGTCGGGTCATGGCGGGTCTCCCTTGCTGGGTGTGTTGGCCTTCAGGCAGTTTGGTCGGGGTGGCAGATATCCTTGACGGACTTAAGGACGCTCTCGGGCGCGAAGACACGTTCGAGCCAGTCCTCCCGGAAGATGAGCGGGCGGGCCTGGGCGATGGCATGGAGTGCGCCATCGGAGAATTTTCCCTCGGGGAAGAGGCCGAAGGCGATGGCAAGCTCGATGTTGAGGTGGCCGAGAAGGAAGTCGTGGGCCGCCTGTTCGGGAACGCCGCGGCGGACGGCCTCGTCGGCCGCCTCGCGGAGGGCGAGTGCCATGGTGGCGCCGACGGTCTCGGAGAGCGCGGGTTCGAGGATCGCGATCTGCTCGACGGTGCAGCGGTGGGCGCGCATGACCGGTGCGTAGATCGCGCGCGCGACCTCTTCGCAGAGGGCGTAGTGCTCTTCCGGGCCCTGCATCAGCGCGCAGACGATGTGCTGCTTCGCGCGGATCCCGCCGAAGTGGTCGGCCTTCGCCTCCGGATCGGTCTCGTCGTTGAAGAGCGGCGGGTGGCAGGGGTGCGTGACGAAGTAGGTGACGTCCGCGCGCTCCGGCATCTCGCCGGCATGGGGCGCGGCGGCGTCGAGGACGATGACGGCGGTGCCGGGATCGAGCTTCGGGACGATCTTGTGGGCAACCTCGCCGATCGCCCGGTCGGGGACGGCGAGAAGGACGACGTCGGCGCGGGAGATCGCCTGACCTTCCTCCATGCAGTCGAGGCCGGTGGCGGCCTTGAGGCGTGCGCGGCCGGCTTCGGCGACTTCGACCGGGGCGATGTCGAAGCGTCCCTTCTGCAGGTTGGTGGCGAGGCGGACGCCCATCTTTCCGCCGGCGCCAAGCAGCGCGATCCTCGTCATGCATTCCTCCTCATGCGGCCGGCCGCTCCGGCCGTCGGTGGCAGTCCGTCCCTGACGTGAACGAAGAAGTCGGTCGGTCCCATCTGGCCACCTTTCATCACCAGCTCGATGCCTGGTCCCTCCGCGCGGTGGCCGCGCAGGAGGGGCGCCCCGGGGGCGATCGGGGTCTCGGCGGTGAGGGCGGTGAGCCCGAGGGCGCGCGCGGCGGCGCTCGACGTGTCGCCGCCGGCGATGACGCTGCGGGTGATGCCGGTCTCGCGGATCAGCCGGTCGAGCAGCCGGCCGAGGCCGGCGCCGAGGCCGGGGTCGGCGCCCGTGTCGTTCTGGCCGCGCGAGGTGGCGACGAGGGGCGAGCGGCCGTCCGCGAGGGCTGTGAGGGCGGCGCGGGTCGCGGCGTCCCAGTCGGGTTCGCCCGGGCAGAGGTCGATGACCGCGAAGCCTGCCGCCTCGGCCGCGTCGATCTGCGCGGCGGTGGTGGGCGAGCAGGAGCCCGAGACGACGGCGATGCGCCCGGTCGGGGCAAGCCGCTCGGGCGTTGGTGCCGGGGGGAGGAGGCCGGCCCGGCGCCATGCGGCGACGAGGGCATACTCGACGCCCTGCGAGCCGAGGACGAAGCCTTGCGCCTGCCAGAGGATGTCCCCGGCGGCGGCAAGGGTTTCCGCATCGACGACGTCGATGGCGAGGATGCCGCCGGTCCGCTGTGCTTCCGTCAGGCGGTGGAGGCCACGGCCGGACTTCAGGTCGTTGAGGTCCGCGAGCGCGAGGGGAAGCGAGGTCTGGCGGGCGATGTGGCGTAGGACATCGGCCTCGTCCATCGCCGTGACCGGGTGGACCGACATGGTGGGATGGCGGTCGAGGCGGTGGATGCCGCCGTCGCCGGCACGGGCAAAGAGCGTGCCGAACGCCTGCCAGCGACCGATCTCCGGCGCGGCGACGACGAGGGGTGCGAGAGCGCCGGGGGCGAGCGCGACCTCGGCCGCGGTGCCGATCGATCCGATCCCGGGCGCGCTGTCGAGGGTGGAGCAGAGCTTGTAGTGCAGGATCGGTGCGCCGAGCGCGCGGAGGCTTGCGCAGATCGCCGGGAGTTCAGTGCGCATCCGGTCGGGGGACCAGGTGCGGGCGTCCCCCGCGAGGCCGATGGCACGCGCTTCGGGAAAGCGGGCGAGGTCGGCGGGAGTGGGCGGGGCGAGGAAGAGCACGGTTGGCAGTCCGGCGAAGCTCAGGACCTCCAGGACCGCGCCGGAACCGGTGAAGTCGTCGCCGTAGAAGGCGAGGACGGGCGTCGCGGTTGGCAGCGGGGTCACGTTCCCGCCTCCGGCCGGATGCCGGTCTCGGGGGGCATCGAGCCCCCGCTCGACCGGGGCGGCGTGCCGCCGCCGGTGCCCTCGTTCGTTGCGGTGCGCGAGAGGCGAGTGCGGGACGCGGGCATTGCCGCGAAGCTGTGCGCGCTGGTGCGCGCGAGGTCTGCTTTGCTGGTTTTTCCGCCCGTTGGCGGAAAAACGACTGCTCTCCAGGTTTCAAGGCCGTATGAAGCCCGACGAGCCCTCATGCGAATTTTCCGAGTGCGGCGGCGAGTTCGGGCGAGCGGGCGGCACGCTCCGCGGCGGTCTCGCCGGCGAGGGCGGCGTCCCATGCGTCGCGGAGCGCGGTGACGCCCGCTGCCGGTCCCCCGGGGTGCGCCATGATGCCGCCTCCGGCGGCGTGGATGAGGTCGGGGGAGCCGAGGGCGGCACAGGTGTCCCAGACCTGGGCCGCGGTCTGGCCGGAGGAGAAGACCGGCATCACCGTGCAGGGTTTCGAGGCGAACATCGGCTCGAGCATCGAGCGGGCCGAGCGGATGACGCTGTCGTCGGGCTCGCAGAACTTGTTCCTGAGGCCGTTGACGTGCATGTGGTCCGCCCCCGCCAGGCGCCAGAGCTTTGCCCAGGCGACATAGTCGAAGCCGAGGGACGGGCAGCGGGTGAGTGCGCCCCAGCCGTTGCGGTGGGCGTGGATCGGCAGCTCGGAGTGCCGGGCGAGGGCGAGGAAGCCCGAGAGGCCGACGCCGGTCAGGTTCGCCATCACGCAGGTGCCGCCGAGCGCGAGCACGAGGTCGTGGTTGCGCCGCATCTCGTCGATCTCGCCGGTGACGTTGAAGGCGAACATCAGCTTCCGGCCGGTGCGATCGGCGGCGCGGTCGATCTCGCGCATGACGGCACGGGCGCGCGCGTCGAAGGGGCAGGAGGGGCCGTTGCCCTGAAGCTCATCGTCCTTGACGAAGTCGAGCCCGGCGCGGGCGAGCTCGCCGACGAGGGTGGCGGTCGCTTCCGGGTCGAGGCCGACCGAGGGCTTGACGATGGTGCCGATCAGCGGCCGACCCTCGACTCCGGCGAGGCGGCGGGTGCCGGGAACTCCGAACTTCGGGCCGGGGTTTGCGGCGGCGAATGCCTCGGGGAGGCGCAGGTCGAGCAGGCGCAGGCCGGAAAACTGCTTCAGCTCGAAGAGGTTGCCCGCGACGGCCGCGACGAGGTTCGGCAGGGACGGGCCGATGTTGTCGAGGGGCCAGGAGAGTGTCACGCGGGCCTGGTGGTGGGGCGCGTCGGGCCGGCCAGCGCCGGGCAGCGACGGGCCGGGGACCGGCCCGAGGTCCTCGATGGCGGTGACGCGGGCGGCGGAGCGCTCCTTGAGCTCGGGGGTTTCGCCGGGGATCGGGACGAAGGTGCCGGAGGACTGCTCGCCTGCCATCGCCCCGGCGGCTTCGGCGAGCGGCCAGGCGGTCTCGATCCAGTAGTCGGCTTCGATGCGGCTCATCTCGGGCACCCCGCAGCGATGAAGCCGGCGAGATCGACGGTCTCGCGCCGGGCAGCGGAGCGATAGCAGGCGAGCGTGATCGCGAGCGTCTCGAGGTTGTGGCGTCCGGAGGGTTGCGGCTCGGCGCGGCCGTCGAGCACATCGACAACGTGGGCCTCGAAGGCGGCGACGGAGTCCTGCACGAAGTGCCAGGGCCGCGTGCCCCAGGCTGGCACGGGCGGGTCGCCGTCGATCTCGCGGACGCCGTCCCGCGTGTGGACGCGGATGCGGCAGCCGACGCCGACCTCGATCGTGCCCTCCGGGCCGTCGATGCGGGCGATGGTCTCGGGGAAGGGGTCGGGGGTCGTCTTCGCGAAGAAGCTGCAGTCGATGCCGGAGACGCCGCCGTCCGTATGGCCGAGGAGCGCGGTGAAGGCGTCCTCGCCCCGGATGCGCGGATTGAGCCGCTGGGTGTGGCAGGCGACGCTTGCGACGTCGCCCATGAGGAAGCGGGCGAGATCGAAGAGGTGCAGGCCCATGTCCATCAGGCCGAAGTCCTCGACCTCGGCGAGATAGGGTTGGTTGGCATAGACGTCGAAGCCGTGGCGGAAGGAAAGCCGGGCGAAGCTCGGCCTGCCGATCGCACCCGCTTCGATCTCGGCGCGCACAAGGCGGAAGGCGTGCTGCCAGCGGAAGTTCTCGTGCACGAGGAGGGGGCGGCCGGCGCGATCCGCCGCTTCGACCATGGCGAGGGCGTCGGGCCAGCTGGCGGCGAAGGGCTTCTGGCAGATCGTGAGCGCGCCACTGGCAAGGGCCAGTTCGACCAGCGGCCGGTGGGTTTCGACGGTGGTCGCGACATCAACGAAATCCGGGCGGATGGCGGTGAGCATCTCCTGAGCATCGGTGAACGGCGTGGCGCCGAAGTCGCGGGCGAAGGTTTCGGCCCTGCCGCGATCGATGTCGCAGACCGCAACGATGTCGGCGCCTTCCGCGTCCTGCCA
The DNA here is from genome assembly GCF_014201905.1 of Amaricoccus macauensis. GTDB lineage: Bacteria > Pseudomonadota > Alphaproteobacteria > Rhodobacterales > Rhodobacteraceae > Amaricoccus > Amaricoccus macauensis. The sequence goes on from NZ_JACHFM010000002.1 coordinate 265,948, forward strand.
GCCGTGCATGTGGTTGCGGGCGAAGAACCCGCAGCCGATGAGGGCACCGCGCCAGGTCATGCGGGATCTCCGAAGATGGCGAGGTCCATGGGGGCGAGGTCGTGGCCGGCGACCGAGGCCGGTGCGTCGCCGAGGTTGGCAGCGATCGTCCGGCCCGGCGCTGTGAGGACGATGAGGCCACCGGGGGCGCCCTCGATGCGCACGCGTTTCCCCGAGAGTGCGGCAAGCGCGGCGACGGCATCGCGGATCGGCCACGCGGCGTCGCTGCTGCCGAGGGCGATCGGGCCGGAGGTCATGGCCGGGGCGAGGCTCGCGACCCCGGCGCGGGCGGCTTCGGCGACGGCACCGATCGTCCATGCGGCGGCGAAGCGGGTTCGTTGGCGCGGGTCGTCGCTCGCCATGGGAAGCCTCAGATGGTCGGGGTTCTCGGCGACGGCGCTGCCGTAGGGGTTGGAGCGCATGGCGATGGCGACGAGGCCGAGGTGCAGCGGCCGGTCGCGGGCAAGCGCCTCGGCGCTGGCGAAGACGGCGGCTAGGGCTTCGAGGCTCTCGCGGACCGCGCGGTCGTCGGCGGCGTGGACGATGGCCGTGGTGCCGAAGCTCGCGAAGTCGATCGCGGCCGGGTCGGGCGGGCAGCGGTTGAACTCGGTGAAGTTCGTGAGGGCGCCGCCGCCGATCCCGGCGCCGGGGAAGGCGGCGCGCGCCGCCGAGATGAAGTCCGCCGGGGTCGGGGTGGGCCACGGGCCTTCCGGCTGATGGCTGGCGAGATAGCTGCGGGGCAGCGCGATGACGCGGCGCGGGCGAAGGCCTTCGGCGGCGCAGCGCGAGGCAAGGGACGTGATCTGCCCAGCGTGGTCGGCGACGATCTCGAGCGTGACCGGCGCGTCGATCGGCCGGGAAAGCTCAGGTGCGGCGGCATCGACGCGGAGGAGGAGCCCCGAGACACCGAGGCTCGCGAGATCCACCGGCCCGGGATGGTCGGCGAGCGCCGCATCGTGGGCGAGGAGGATCGCCGGGATGCGGGCTTCGGTTGCCATGCTGACACTGGCAGGCGGTCGGTCCGCCGCGCCTGAGACATCGATGCGCAGGCACTGGCGCACGATGTCACCGGCGGCGAGCGTGTACGGACGTGGGCGGGCGAGCGGGCGGCAGTAGGTCTTGAACGAGGCGTCGGTCCAGTTGCGCTGGTCCTCCATCTCGAAGGTCTCCCCCTCCATGGTGATCGTGACGTCCACGCCCGCGACGCAGTGACGCAGGCCCGCGATGTCGAAGACCGGCTGGCCGGGGGAGATCAGGTCGGGGAAGCGGGTCGTCTCCATGCTGCCGTCGCTGTGGCGGACGGTGAGCGCCGTGCCGGCAACGCCTGCGATCGGATGGAGGAGGACGAAGCCGGCGCGGTTGACCCTCACGTCCCGGCGGGCGGTGAGCGTGAGCTCGGCCGTGAGCTTGGCCGTGAGCCCGGCGGTGGAGGCGACGACGGAGAGGCGGCCGTCGATCGTGCCGTCCACGGTCTGGAAGCGGCGGTCGAGGCGCAGGGTGTTGCCGGTGCGATGGCGCTCGGACGTGGTCTCGATGACCGGGACGGTGCGCCAGTCGGCGTCGCGGATCGGGCAGCCGATCTGGCGGATGACCTCGACGCCGTCGAACGAGAGGCGGAGCGCCCCGTCGCTCAGGTCGAGGGTGCAGCGGCCGAGGCGCTCGATTGCGGCCGGGGCGGGGTCGCGGGGCAGGGGCTCGGCGGCTGGTGGCATCTCATCCCTCTTGGGACGACTCATTATACCAGTTTGGCGATCCGCACAACGATGCGGGCGGTCAGCCGCGCGGCAGATGCGACTGGCGGTAGAGGTCATTGGCGCGCAGCAGGTGGTCGGCCATGGCCGTGGCGGCGGCTTCGGCATCGCGGCTGGCGATGGCGTCGAGGATCTGATGGTGCTCCGCGAGCGTCAGCGCCTCGAGGCCGGGCACCGAGACGAGATCGACGTGGAAATCCGCGAGCCAGAGGAAAAGCGCGTCGATCAGCGCGGTGAAGATCGGATTGCCGGCGATCGACGCGATCTCGCGGTGGAACCGGCCATCGAGACTGCGGAAACGGGCGGGCTCGCTGATGGCGTCCGCCTGGTCGTCGAGAAGCTCGCGAAGTCTCCCCAGATCGGCGGAACTGTGCTTGCGGGCGGCGATGCGTGCCATTTCGCGCTCCAGCGCCGCGCGGGCCTCCTTGAGATTCTCGAGGCTGGCGGGGGAATTCGCGAGCAGGTGCTTCATGGTGGCGCTCACCTGATCGACCATACGCCCGATTGATGGCTCGGCGACACGGGCGCGGCCGCCGTGGCGGATCTCGATGAGGCCGATGGTCTCGAGCGATTGCATTGCCTCGCGGATCGCCGGCCGGCCGACGCCGAAACGCTCCATCAGCTCGCGCTCGGAGGGCAGCAGCTCTCCGGGGCCGAGCGTGCCGTTGTCGATCACCTCGAGCAGCTCGTGGCGGATCTTGTCCGAAAGCTTCTGGCGCACGCGGTGGCTCCCATGAGATCATACCAGTTCTGACAGAATCCGGGCATCTGGTGCAAGGCGCGAGCGGGGTGGCGGGCGTTTGCCGGGTCATTGATCAGGCGGGGGAAACCTTGAGATCGTGCCGACGAGCCGTCGCCCGCACGGAATTGGTTGAAACCTGCCGCCCTTGTCGGCCAACACTGAGGGAGCGTCCCGGTCGGCGAACGCGCGCTCCGACCCCGATCGACCACCGATCCCGGGTCCCGGCACGGCCGGCACCGGGACAAGCAGGAGGAAGCAGGACCGTGGCAGGGCGTCTCGAAGGCAAGGTGGCGGTGGTGACCGGTGCGGCCAACGGCTGCGGCTTCGCGGCCGCCCGGCTTTTCGCCCGGGAAGGGGCGAGCGTCGGCATGGTGGATTTGCCGGACTCCCGGGGCGAGGCGGCGGCAGCGGAGCTTGCGGCGGAGGGCTACCGGGTCGTCTTTGCGCCCGCGGATGTCTCGGCGGCGGCGGCGGTCGAGGCGGCGGTCGCCACGGTCTCGGAGGCTTTCGGGCCGATCACCGTGCTCTTCAATCACGCAGGCGTGCTGGCGGCGGGTCCGTTCCTCGAGGTCGGGGAAGCCGAGTGGGACCGGGTGATGGCGATCAACGTCAAGGGCATGTTCCTGATGACCCGCGCGGTGCTGCCGGGAATGCTCGCGGTCGGTGGCGGCAGCATTGTATGCACCTCGTCGATCTCGGGTGTGGTCGCGACGCCGATGGAGGTGCTCTACTGCACCAGCAAGGGCGCCTGCCACATGTTCGCGCGCGCCATCGCCGTCGAGTTCCGCGATCGCGGCATCCGCAGCAACGCGGTCTGTCCGGGCTTCATCGCAACGAACCACGGCAAGCGCGAGATCGAGGTCCTGTCACGCTACGGCGTCGATGTCTCGCAGGCGGCGATCGAGGCGGCGCAGGGGCGGCTCTGCCTGCCCGAGGAGGTCGCGGCGGCGGCACTCTTCCTCGCCAGCGATGAGGCGAGCTTCGTCAACGGCGCGCATCTGTTCGCCGACAACGGCTTTACCGCGATCTGAACCGGGCAAGGGAGACGACGATGGCGACCGCGTCGCACGGCATGCACGTCAACGACTTCGGGGTCGAGAGCCCGTTCTGGCGCAACTGGGTCGGGAACCAGTCCTGCGTCCGGGCGGCGCGTGGCGCGCCGTCGAGCGAGGACGAGCTCTGCACCATGGTGCGGGATGCGACGGCGCGGGGATTGAATGTCCGGGTCGCGGGCTCGGGGCATTCCTTCACGCCGGTCGCGCTCACGAACGGGCTGCACCTGACGCTCGCCAACATGCGGGGCGTGCGCCACGTCGACCGCGAGAAGCGCCGGGTCACCGCCTCGGCGGGGACGACGATCAACGAACTCGTCAAGGTGCTGAAGGCCGAAGGGCTCTCGATGGTCAATCAGGGCGACATCGACAGTCAGGCGATCGCCGGTGCGCTCACCACCGGCACCCACGGCACCGGCGCGACGCTGCCGGTGCTCGCGGATGCCATCGTCGGGATGAAGTTGATACGCCCGGACGGGGAGATCGTGGTGGTCGACGAGACGACGCCCGATCTGCTGCTCGCCGCCCGCGTCTCGCTTGGCACCCTCGGCGTCATCTCGGAGATGACGCTTCAGGTCACCGACAGCTACCGCCTGCGCGAGAAGATATGGCGCGAGGACTTCGAGACGGCGATGGAGATGCACGACGAGCTTGCCGCGAAGCACCGGCACTTCAGCTTCTTCTGGTGCATGACCGAGCAGAGCCGCCACTGCTACTGCCTGCCCGACACCAGTGCGACGTCAAGCTCGGGCCGCACGACCGACGTCTGTGAGATGAAGGTGATGGACATCACCGAAGACGAGCCTTTCACCGCCGAGTTCGAGAAGGTCGCGTACAGCTCCGACGTCTACCCGATCGAGTACATCCCGAACTTCCACGAACTCGAATACGCGGTGCCCGTGGAGCACGGCAAGGCGGCGGTCAGCGACGTCCGCCGCCTGATGATCGAGGAGTTCCCCGAGGCGATCTACCCGATCGAGTACCGCTTCACCGCCGGTGACGAGGCCTGGATGAGCCCGTTTCACCGGCAGGACAGCGTCACGGTCTCGGTCTCGGGCGAGCCGGGCAAGGACTACTGGGACTACCTCCGCGCGGTCGACCGGATCCTGCGCGGCTATGGCGCGCGGCCGCACTGGGGCAAGATGCATTTCCTGACCGGCGACGACGTCACCGCGATCTATCCCCGGGCCGACGACTTCCGCGCGCTCCGGCGTGAGTTCGATCCCGAAGGCGTCTATCTCAACGATCACCTGCGGGCGCTCTTCGGGTAGTTCCGCTACTTGACGATGGGGATCTTCGAGCGGTCGATGGTGATCGCGACGGCGAGGACGAGGACGGCACCGAAGACGATGTTCTGGGCGAAGATGTTGACGCCGAGAAACGTCATGCCGATGCGCACGACCGAGATGATGAGCGCGCCGACGAGGGTGCGCCAGATGCTCCCGACGCCGCCGGTGATTGCGGTGCCGCCGACGACGACGGCGGCGATCGCCGGCAGCAGCATTTCCGCCGCGAGGGTCGGCGAGCCGCTGGCGAGGCGGCCGGTCAGGATGATGCCGGCGAGGGCCGCGAAGCCACCCGAGAGCACAAACGCGATGACCTTCTGGCGGTTGACCTTCACGCCGGACGCATATGTCGCGGGCTCGCCGGCGCCGATGGCGGCGCTGTAGCGGCCGAAGCGGGTGTGCGCCTGCAGGATGTGCGCGACCACGAGCACGACGAGGCCGATGATCACCACGTTCGGGATCCCGGCGAGCGTCCCGGTGATCCATCCGAGATATCCGCGATCGTCGGCGCCAAGGGTGATCGAGCGCTCGCCGGAGCTGACAAGCGCGGTCGAGGCCAGCACTCCCCCCATGGCGAGGGTGGCGATGAACGAGGGGATACGCAGCCGCGTGTGGGCAAGGCCCGCGAGCAGGCCGGCGAGCGCACCAGCGGCGATCGCGGCGGGGAAGGCGGCGTAACCGAGGCGTGGCAGGGTGAGCGCCACGATGACGCTCGAGAGCGAAGCCATCGACTGGAGCGAGAGGTCGATGCCACCGAGCATGATCACGAAGGTGACGCCGGACGCGAGAATGAAGAGGACCGCCGTGTCGCCCGCGAGATCGAGCAGCGTCGCGGGCTGGAGAAACACCGGCTCGAGGGTGCCGACGATGACGATGAGGAGAATGAGGGTCGCGAGCGGCAGCCATTGCCGCACCCGGTCGGAGGCGATGTGCCGCAGGAAGGATGCCATCGTCTATACCATGTGCGGAATGAGATCGACCTGCGCCGGCTTGTGGCCGGGGCTCGCGTCGGTCCGGTGGGTGATGGTTCCGTCGCGCATGACGAGGACCGTGTGGCTGAGGCCGATGGTCTCCTCCAAGGTGTCGGAGGTGAGGAGCACCGCGACGCCCTCGGCCGATACCGTGCGGACGAGCTCATAGACCTCTTCCTTGGCACCGACGTCGAGGCCGCGTGTCGGATGGTCGAGGATCAGGATCCGCGCCTTCGCGTTCAGCCACTTGGCGAGCACGACTTTCTGCTGGTTGCCGCCCGAGAGGTTGAGGCAGAGCGCGTCAATCCCTGGCGTGCGCACCTTGAGGCGCGTCACCCAGTCGCGGGCGATGCGCTTTTCCTCGGCGCCATCGATGAGACCCCAGCGCGAGAGGCGTCCGAGATCGGGCAGGGTGATGTTGGCCGAGACCGGCAGGAAAAGCACGAGACCTTCGACGCGGCGCTCGCGGGGGATATAGCCGACGCCGCTGTCGACCGCCTGCGCGGGGTTCGCGAAGCGCACCGGGCTGCCGTTGACGGTGAGGGTGCCGGCATCGTGCGGCGCGAAGCCCGCGAGCGTCCGGGTCAATTCCTCGCGGCCCGAGCCGATGACGCCGGCGATGCCAAGGATTTCACCGGCACGCAGGGTGAAGTCGATGTCGCGGTAAGCGCCCGTGAGGCCAAGGCCGCGTGCTTCCAGGCGGATCTCGGTTCCCGGCGGCCGCTGGAGGGACTCGCGGTAGTACTCGGCCTGGAGGCTGCGTCCGACCATCGCCTGATGGAGCTTCGGGATGTCGGCCTCCGCGGCGGGCATCTCGGCGACGACGGCGCCGTCCTTCATGACGTAGACGCGGTCCGAGAGTTCGAGCACCTCGTCGAGGCGGTGAGAGACGAAGATGAAGGACGCGCGGTCCTTCAGAGCACGGACGCGGGAGAAGAGCACGTCGATCTCGGCGCGCTCGAGCACCGAGGTCGGCTCGTCGAGGAGGATGACAAGGTGGCCGGCGACTTCTTCGAGGGTCAGGGCCTTGGCGATCTCGACCATCTGCCGCGAGGCGAAGTCGAGGTCTTCCGCGCGGTTGCGCGGATCGACGTCGAGCGCGACCTTGGCGAGCTGGCGTGCGGCAGCTGCGTAGAGACGGCGCCAGTCAACGATACCGAAACGGGTGAACTGCGCCTCGTTGCCGAGGTAGACGTTTTCGCCGACAGTGAGGTTCGTGAGCAGCGACTGTTCCTGAAAGACCATGGCGATGCCCAGCGCATTCGCCTCGGCCGCGCTCGTCAGCCGGACGGGCTTGTCGCCGACGACGATCTGGCCGCCGTCCGGCTGGTAGACGCCCGAGAGGATCTTCATCAGGGTCGACTTGCCGGCGCCGTTCTCGCCGACGAGGCCGACGATCTCGCCGGGGCGGACGTCGATCGAGACGCCCTTCAGCGCCTTCACGCCGGGGAAGGTCTTGGTCACATCGACGAGGGCGAGGACCGCGTCGGGGGCGCTCATTTCACCACCCGGAGCTTGCTGCGGTCGATGGACGAGGCGACGGCCGCGATGATCATCAGGCCCTGCACGCCGATCTGGACGCTCGACGGTACGCCCATCAGCACCATGCCGTTGGAGAGGACGACGACGATGAGAACACCCACGAGCGTGCGCAGGACGCCGCCCTCGCCGCCCATGAGCGAGGTGCCGCCAACGACGACGGCGGTGACGGTGGTGAAGAGCCGGCCGGTGCCGATCTGGGCATTGCCGAGCCCGAGCTGTGCCGCGACGAGGATGCCGCCGAGCGCGTAAAAGACACCGGCAAGCGCGAAGGCGGTGATGCGGACACGCGCGACGGGGATGCCGGAGAGCACCGCCAGGTCCTCGCCGCCGCCGATCGCGAAGAGATAGCGCCCGAAGCGGGTGTGGTTCTGGATGACGACGGCGACGATCAGCGCCAGCGCCGCGATCCAGACCCCCCACGGAAAGCCGAGGAAGCGTTCGACGGCAAGGCCGCGGATCACCGGGTCGGTGATGCGGATCGCCATGCCGCCGAGGAGCGCGTTGGCGACGCCCACGCCGATGAACCACGTGCCGAGTGTCGTCATGAAGGATGGGATGCGCAGGCGCACGTGAATGAGCCCGTTCACGAGGCCGATGAGGCCGCCGATCGCGAGCACGATCAGGGCGCCGAGAATGCCGAGATCGTTGCTGTTGGCGCCGTTCAGCACCAGCATCGACAGGACGACCGCCGAGCAGGTGAGGATGCCCTCCACCGAGAGGTCGATCGAGCCCATCAGGATGATGAAGGTCGCGCCGATCCCGAGCACCAGCGGGATCGCTGCGGTCTGGGTGATGCGGACGAAGTTGCCGAAGGTCAGGAAGTTCGGATTGACGACCGCGATGATGGCGCAAAGCACCATGAGGACGATCACCGGTGCCCAGGCCGCGAGACGAAGGCGGCGGGTCCGCTTCGGCGGGGCGTCGGGGGCGTCGAGGGGGGAGGCTGCCGACACTCTGGATGGTCCTTCGCGGGGAGGATGCCATGCCTGCCCCGCGGTTCGGGGCAGGCGCCGTCTTCGCGACCGCGATCAGCCGTACTGGATCTGGCCGCTGACCCGGCCCCAGATGTCCTTCCAGTCGAGTTGCGGCTCGGCCTTGATGTTCGCGTCATAGAAGGATTGGGCATTCTCGGACGTGACGGCGACGCCGGTGCCGTAGAACTCGCGGTGCTCCTTCGGCTCCTTGGCCGGGTCGAAGCCGCCGGTCCTGGCCTGATAGCCGATTGCGAGCCCCATGCCGCCCTGCCAGTAAGGGTCCCACGAGACGGTGCCGGCCATCTCGCCCGCAAGGATTGCCTCGATCGCGAGCTGGATGCCGTCGACGCCGGTGACGGGCACCTTGCCGGCGCGGCCATCAGCGCGCAGCGCCTCGACCGCCGCGAGTGCCATGTCGTCGTTCGCCGCCCAGATGCCGCCGATCTCGTCGCCGTACTGGGTGAGCCAGGCGTTGGTCTTCTCGAGGCCTTCGGTCGCCGACCAGTTCGCCACCTGGAAATCGAGGAGCTTCACGTCCGGGTTGGCCTCGAGCGCCTGCATGAGGCCCGCCTTGCGCTCGATCGCGGGCACGTTCGACTCGATGCCGCCGAGCGCCACAATGCCGCCCTTGCCGCCCATGGCCTTGATGAGCGTCTCGGCCATCTGCTTGCCGTAGGGCACGCCCGAGAACGAGATATGCGCCACATAGTTCGGGTCATGGTCCCACGGGTGGAGGTCTTCGGGCTTGTTCCACTGGGTGAGCACGGAGGCGCCAGCCGCCTGACAGGCCTCGACGATCGGCCGCGCGTCGGGGCTGTCGTTCGGATCGACGTTGACCACGCAGTTGCCGCCGGTCTTGGCCAGGATCGCCTTGATGTCGGCGATGCCCTTCTCGGAATTGCCCTCTGTGACAAGCGTCACGTACTCGGCGCCGACCGACTTCGCGAAGGCCTCACCGCCCTTGTTCCATGTGGCGTGGTAGGGGTTCGAGAGCGATCGGATCGAGTTCACCAGCGTCGGCACCTCGGCGGCATTGCCACGGCGGGCGATGATCGCGGGCAACGCGCCGGCCGCGCCCAGGGCCGCGGCTCCCTTCAGCAGCGTGCGGCGGTGGACAAGGCCGCCGCCTCTCGACACGTGGTTCGCCATTGCAGTCTCTCTCCCTAACTTGGCGGCGTTCACACCGCCGTTTCGTTTCTCAGTGGGGTCAGGACGTCAGGTCAGGCGGGTCGAGGGCGCGGGTCACTCGGTCGATATGGGACGCGCGGGCGGTTCGGTTCCGCTCGTCGCCACGGAGCAACCTCGCCTGGGATCAGATCGTCTTCAGCATGCCTCCGTCGACGAAGTAGGTGGAGCCGATGCTGTAGGTCGCCTTGTCGGAGCAGAGGAAGACGAAGAAGTGCGCGAGTTCCTCCGGCGTGGCGAAACGACGGATCGGGGCGTGCTCGTCGGCGACGGACTGGAGATACCCCTGCCAGTCGCCACCGGTCTCTGCGGTGAGCTGGGTCGCGGTCTTTTTCCAGTCCGGCGTGAGGATCAGGCCGGGGTTGATGCAGTTGACGCGGATGTTGTCGCCGACGAGCTCGGTGGCGAGGCACTTCGAGAACATCATCAGCGCGGATTTGGTGGTGTTGTAGATCGGCTCGTACCAGAGCGGCTGCACGGCGCAGATAGAGGCATTGTGCAGGATAACCCCGCCGCCCCGCGTCTTCATCTGCGGCGCGAAGCCGCGGGCGAGGCGCACGGCGGCCATGACGTGGAGGTCCCAGTACGCCTGCCACTTGTCGTCGGGCGCATCCATCACCGTCTCGTTCGAGCCGGTGCCGGCGTTGTTGATGAGGATGTCCGCGCCGCCGAAGCGATCGGCGACCGCCTTGACCAGCGCCGCGCAGCCGTCGGCCGTCGCGACGTCGCAGGAGACCCCAAGCGTCTTGACCCCGAACCTGTCGGCGATGCGCGCGGCTTCTCCTTCGACGCGTGCGGCATCGCGTGCCGCGAGGACGACCCCCGCCCTCTCTGCCGCGAGACCTTCGGCGACGGCGAGCCCGATACCGATGCTGCCACCGGTGATGACCGCGACCTTGTCACGGAGCCCCAGGTCCATCGTATTTTCCCCCCTCGTCCCCTCGCGCGCGTTCACAGGCGCGTCTTCGGGGGCGCCGTCCACGCATCGCGTGACTAGCTATGCAACATGCTATGCACGCGGCCTGTCATCGGTCAAGATGGTTCGCATTTCAGCGCGCCAGCGGTGCCCGCGGCATGAATTCGGGGAGCGGCTTGCCAAGATACGCGTCATCGACCGACGTTGCGCGACTGGCCGGGGTATCCCAGTCGGCGGTCTCGCGCGCCTATCGTCCGGGCGCGAGCATATCGGAGGAAACCCGCCGCAAGGTATTCGAGGCGGCGGAGAAACTCGGCTACCGTCCGAGCCTCATTCCCCAGATCATGCGCGAGCATCGCTCCTACCTCGTCGCGGTGGTGGTTGGCGGGCTCTACAATCCGTTCTATGCGCAGGTGCTCGAGGAGTTCGCCCGGCGGCTGCAAGCGGTCGGCAATCAGGTCCTGCTGGTCCACGTCAACAGCGGCTATTCTCTCGATGAGGCAATTCCGAAACTCGCGAGCTACCGGGTGGATGCGATCGTCAGTGCCCTCGCGGTGCTTTCGGTGGAGGCCGCGGCGGCGCTCGCCCGCCTGCGAATCCCGGTGGTGGCCTTCAATTCGGCGGTCAGGAACGAATGGGTCTCGACGGTGTCCTGCGCCAACCGTGAGGCAGGCGCCACGATTGCCGAGCACTTCGTCGCCCGGGGCGCGCGCGCGTTCGGCTTCATCACCGGGCCGCTCGACTCGCCAGCCAGCGAGGACCGGCTCGCAGGCTACCGCGATCGCCTGCGCGACGGCGGGTACCCCGCACCGCAGGTGGCGACCGGCGACTTCCACTACGAGGGTGCGGCCGGCGCGCTTCGCACGCTTGGGGCCGGGGGGCTGCCGGATGCGATCTTCTGTGCCAACGACCTGACGGCGATGGGCGCAATCGACGCCCTCCGCGCGCGAGGCGCCCGGATCCCACAGGACGTGATGATCGCGGGTTTCGACGGCATCGCGGCGGCGGCGTGGGGAGCCTATGACCTGACGACCTTCGAGCAGGATGCGGCATCAATGGTGCGGCGGGCGGTCGAGATCGTGACAGCCACGACCGCGATGCAGCGCCCGGCCGGCGAGATCGCGATCAGCCTCCCTCCGAGGCTGGTGGAAAGGGGCTCGACACGGCGAGAGCCCGCAACCCCGAGCACTGCCCCGGAAAACTGACAGGAGCCCTATCCCGTGACCTCTCCCGCCGTCGGCATCGGTGTAATCGGCGCCGGCAACATCTCGATGACCTACATGCGCAACGCGGCACTCTTTCGCGGCGTGCGCCTCGTCGCCTGCGCCGATCTTTCCCTTGAGGCGGCGGCGCGACGAGCGGCAGAACATGGCGTGCGGGCGATGAGCGTGGATGCGCTGCTCGCCGACAGCGAGGTGGACCTCGTCCTGAACCTTACCATCCCGTCGGCGCATGTGGCGGTAACCGAAGCCGCACTCTCGGCCGGAAAGCACGTCTTCACGGAGAAGCCGCTTGCCACCACGGCCGCAGACGGGCGGCGGCTGGTCGCTGCGGCGCGTGCGCGCGGGTTGGCGCTTGGCTCGGCGCCGGACACCTTTCTCGGCGCCGCCGGCCGGCAGGCGCGGCGGCTCATTGACGCGGGAGCGATCGGACGGCTGGTCACAGGGACGGCGTTCATGTTCGGGCGTGGCATGGAGCACTGGCACCCGAACCCGCAGTTCTATTACCAGCCGGGCGGCGGTCCGCTATTCGACATGGGGCCCTACTACCTGACGATGCTCGTCAACCTGCTGGGCCCGGTGGCGCGGGTGCAGGCGTACGCGACGCGCGGACAGGACGAACGGCTGATCACCGCCCCGGGACCGTTCGAGGGCACGGCGTTTCCGGTAGGCACGCCGACGACGATCCTCTCGTTGCTCGAGTTCGCCAGCGGTCCGGTGGTGAGTTTCGGAACCTCATGGGACGTCCATCGCCACTCGCTGCCGCCCGCCGAGCTGCACGGGACCGAGGGCTCGCTCCGCCTTCCCGACCCGGACACCTTCGGCGGCATGGTCGCGCTGTCGTTCAACGGTGCGGAGTGGCGCGAGCATGACTGCGCGCTAGAGCTCTTCGGTGCGCCGAACTGGCCTTTCGATGCACCGGACCGGGCCAATTATCGGATGCTCGGTGCCGCCGATCTCGTGCAGGGACTGCATGAGGGCCGCGCGCCACGGGCGTCCGGTGATCTGGCGCTGCACGTCCTCGAGGTGATGGAGGCCATCATGACGGCCGCCGGGAGCGGCGCGGCCGTCCCTGTGCAGGGCGGTGTCATCCGCCCGCCGCTCCTGGCAGAGGAGGAGGCGCGCGGTCTTCTCTCCTGAGGGTTGTGCCGTGGCGGTCAGGGGAAGCTTTCGAGCAGCGCCGGCAGGTCGCGGAAGTGGTCAATCGTCGCCTCGGGCGAGAGCGCCGCAGCCCTCCCGGCGCCATAGCCGAAGCTTACCAGCACGACCGGGATGCCGGCATTGCGGGCGGCCGCCACGTCAGTCTCGGAATCACCGACGAGGATTGCGCGGCGGTCGCGCCCGCCAGCGCGCTCGATCGTCCCGTCGACGTGGCGGGATCGGGCTTGTGCGCCTCGAAGAGGTCACGGCCGCAGATGGCCGCGAACCTGTCGGCCACTTCCAGCCGCTCGAGAAGTGCACGGGTATGCCGGGTCGGCTTGTTGGTGCAGACCGCGAGCCGGTGACCCCGGGCGATGAGGTAGTCAAGCGCATCGGTGCACCCCTCATAGAGCGTGCTCTGCACGCAGAGATTCTTCAGGTAGATTTCGAAATAGCGCACCAGCAGGGGCCGGGATTCCTCCGGCGAGAGCGGCCGTCCGGCGCGTGCAAAGGCGCCGCCGATCAGGGTTTCGGCCCCGGCGCCACTGCCGACGTGGGTTGCCGCGTCCTCGGCCGCCATGGGGGGTACACCCGATTCTGCCAACAGCAGGTTGATGGCGTTGACGATGTCGGGTGCCGTGGCGGCGAAGGTGCCGTCGAGGTCGAAGAGAACGAGCAGCGGCTCGCGCGGCGGGCTCATGCCAGCTCCAGTTCCCGCCGCACGGCGACGGCGCGGTCGGGGAAGTCGGTGGCGAGCTGCGTCAGTGGCCGGGGCAGCCAGATGCGCAGATCCTCGGTCGTGTGGACCTTGCCGACGCCGAGCCGGTCGGGGCCGATCAGTTCCAGACGGAGGTCATAGCAGTGTTCGAGGACCGGCCGCTCCACGTTGATGATGCAGCCGGGGATCTCCTGAAAGCGCCGGATGCCGTTCCTGAGCCCGCCGAGCATCTGCAGCGTCGGACGCTGGAACGGGGTGGCGACGCTCGCCTCGGGCCGGAGTTCGCGCACGCGCTCGACAACTTCTGGCACAAAACAGAGATAGCGCACGCGCCGATCCATCCCGTGCTTTTCCACGAGGTCGATCACCTTCGCCTCAAGGTCGGGGTAGGGGGTGGAGAGCGGGTCGGTCTTGAGCTCGATCAGCACGCGGACGGCGCCGGGCGCGAGCGTGGCGAGGACCGTGTCGAGCGTCGCGAGGCATTCGCCGCCGGCATCGCGGATCGGCACGCGGGTGAGCTCTTCGGCCGTCTTGCCGACCACCGTGCCGGTGCCAAGCGTCGTGCGATCGAGCGTCGGAACATGGATCACGATGACTTCGCCGTCGCTCGACAGATGCACGTCGAGTTCGACGAAATCGACGCCGAGGGCTGCGGCCTTCAGGAACCCCGCGATGGTGTTCTCGGGCCAGAGGCCAAGCCCGCCGCGGTGGCCGATGATGCTGACCATTGTCGTTTCTCCGGTCTCTTGGGGGGATCAGTGAAGGGTCGGGTCCATGCGGTCGCGCAGCCAGTCGCCGACGGTCGAGATGGAAGGGGTGGTCAGGACCACGACCGCGCTCGGCGCGAGCAGGATCCACGGCGCTGTGTGGAGGTACTGGCGCCCGAAGCCGATCATGTTGCCGAGGCTGCTGGCCGGGGGCTGCACGCCGAGGCCGAGGAACGACAGGCCGGTTTCCAGCAGGATGACCTCGGGGAAGGTCAGCGTCATGGTGACGAGGAGTGTCCCGCCGATGTTCGGCAGGATGTGCACGAGATAGACCCGCGCCGGCGAGGCGCCAAGCTGGCGCACCGCTCGGGCATATCCCTGTTCCTTGGCCGAGATCGTCAGGCCGCGCGTCAGGCGGGCGTAGCGCTCCCAGCCGCTCAGTCCCATGAGACAGACGAGCAGGAACAGGTTGCTGCCAAAGATCGCCAGTACCGCGAGCGCGATGATCATGAAGGGGAGCGACGAGCCGACGTCGGCGAGAGCCATCATCATGTCCTCCACCACGCCACGGAAGTGGGCGGCGATGAGGCCGACGGCGGTGCCGATGACTGCCGAGATGATCGCCGCCACGAAGGCGATCGCCACGCTCATGCGGATGGAGAAGATGAGCCGCGTCATCACGTCCCGCCCGAGTTCGTCGGTGCCGAACGGATGCAGCACGCTGCCGCCGAAGCCCATGGGCGAGTGCAGGCGGTTGCGCAGGTCGGTGGCGTTGATGGCGTAGGGCGTGAGCACGTCCGCGAGCGCCGAGACCGCCAGCATGAGCGCGGGCCATCCCAGCGCGAAAAGGACAAGCAGCGGCCACTTCTCGAAGAAGCGGGAAATGCGTCCGGGCGGAGTGTAGTTCTGATCCATGGTCTGTCCGCTTACCTGGCCGGCGTCGCGCGGGCGACGCGGATGCGCGGGTCGATCACCCCGTAGAGGAAATCGACCACGAGGTTCGCCGTGACCATCGACGTGGCGATGAGGATCAGAAGGGTCTGCACCACCGCCATGTCCCGGCTCGAGACCGAGAGCACGAGGAGGCGCCCGACGCCGGGCCAGCTGAACACTGTCTCCACGATCACCGCCCCTGCGACGAGGCTGCCGATCATCAGGCCGATGATCGTGAGCGTCGGCACGGCCGCGTTCGGCAGGACGTGGGTGATTACGACCCTCCGCCAGGGCAGGCCCTTGGCGCGCGCGGCGATGACGTAGGGCTGGCTCAGCACCTCCACCATCGCCGAGCGGGTGAAACGCGCGATGACGGCCGCCCCGGCCGTGCCAAGCGTCAGGACGGGCAGGACGAGGTCTGAGGGCCGCTCGAAGCCGCCGGAGGAGAACCAGTGCAGCGTGACGGAGAAGATGATGACGAGGAGAAAGCCCATGACGAAGTTCGGCACCGCGTGGCTGAAGACCGCCGCGGCGATCGTCAGGCGGTCAATCCACGTGTTGCGATTCAGCGCCGCAAAGATGCCCGCAGGGATACCGATGCCGATCTTGAAGACGAGCGCCGGGATCATCAGCGTCAGCGTGGCGGGGCAGGCGGTCGAGCACCAGTTCGAGCGCTGGCCGGCCGTCGCGTATGCTCTGGCCGAAGTTGCCGTGGAGGATGTTGGACCAGTAGGCGAGGTACTGCTGCCAGAGCGTCTGGTCGAGACCCCACTCCTTGCGGAAGGCGGCGAGCACCTCGGGCGGCGTGTCGGGCGAGAGCATGACCGTCGCGGGGTCGCCCGCCGCGTGCAGTGCAAGAAAGGCGAAGGTCACGACCGCCACCACCGTCGCCGTGGCCCGAAGGAGCTTGATCAGGATGAATCCCTGCATCACGCGGTCCTTGCGAGAGGACCGGGGATCCGGCCGTGCGCCGCATGGCATGCGACGAGCTGGCCGTCCGGCAGCCGCTCGAGCGTCGGCCGC
Organism: Amaricoccus macauensis; assembly: GCF_014201905.1. Classification (GTDB taxonomy): domain Bacteria; phylum Pseudomonadota; class Alphaproteobacteria; order Rhodobacterales; family Rhodobacteraceae; genus Amaricoccus; species Amaricoccus macauensis. The sequence goes on from NZ_JACHFM010000002.1 coordinate 282,147, forward strand.
TCGGCCATGCAGAGCTGCTGCGCGAGCGGGCAGCGCGGGCGGAAGGGACAGCCGGTGGGCACGTCGATGGGGTTCGGCGGCTCGCCGCGGGGCTGGATGCGCCGCCTAAACCGCCTGCCGCCGCCGAGCACCGCGGGGACCGCATCGACCAGCATCCGGGTGTAGGGGTGTTCCGGCTGCTCGAAGAGCCGCTTCGGCGGCCCCTGCTCGACGATCCGCCCGAGGTACATCACCGCGACATCGTGGCTGATCTGCCGCACCACCTTCAGGTCATGGCTGATGAAGAGATACGCGAGGTCGAATTCTGCCTGCAGCCGTTCGAGCAGGTTCAGGACCTGCGCCTGGATCGAGACGTCGAGCGCCGAGACCGGCTCGTCACAGACCAGCACCGAGGGGTTCAGCGTCAGCGCCCGGGCGAGGACCACCCGCTGCCGCTGGCCGCCGGAGAGCTCGTGCGGATAGCGGTCGAAGTGGTGCGGTTGCAGGCCGACGTTGCCAAGCACCGCGCGTGCCCGCGCCTCGCGCTCGGCCCTGTCGCCGAGCCCGTGGATCAGCAGCGGCTCCATCACCTGCCGGCCGACCGGGATGCGGCGGTCAAGGGCGGAGAGCGGATCCTGAAAGACCATCTGCATGTCGCGCCGCTGGCGGCGCCAGCGGGCATCGTCGGTGCCCGCGATCGGCTCGCCGTCGAGCAGGGTTCGGCCGCTGGTCGGAGGGATGAGGTCGATGCTGAGGCCCGCGGTCGTGGACTTGCCGCAGCCGCTCTCCCCGACGATGCGGCCCCGCCTGAGGCTGAAGGAGACGCCGTCGAGGGCCTTCAGGACTGCCTGCCGCCCGAAAAGCCCGCCGGGCAAGCGCACGGCGTAGTGACGGACGAGGTTCTCGGCGACGAGAAGATCGGTCACGAGGCCACCATCTCCTGTCTTGCGGTGGCCGTCGCCATCTCGTCTCGCCTGAGGCAGGCGGAGCGATGCATGGCCGTCGCACCGGCGGGGCTCGCGAGGGGCGGCTGCGCGGCCCGGCACTCGGGCCTCGCGAAATCGCAGCGCGGCTCGAAGACGCAGCCGGGGGGCGGGCTCCACGGCTCGGGCACCGATCCACGGATCGGGCGGGTGCGCTCCCCGGCACTGTCGGGGATCGCGGCAAGCAGCCCTCGCGTGTAGGGGTGCGCCGGCCGAATGAAGATCTCGGAGTTCTGCGCGTTCTCCATGACACGCCCGGCATAGAGCACAACCACCCGGTCGCAGTTCTCCGCCACCACGCCGAAATCATGCGAGATGAGGGCGAGCGCCATCCCGGTGTCGCGCCTGAGTTCGTCGAGCAGGTCGAGGATCTGCGCCTGCACAGTGGCATCGAGCGCCGTCGTCGGCTCGTCGGCCACGAGCAGGCGCGGCCGGCCGGCGAGGGCGATGGCGATCATCACCCGCTGGTTCATGCCGCCCGAAAGCTGGTGGGGATAGTCCTTCAGGCGCTGGGCGGCGAACGGGATCTGCACGCGGTCGAGCAGCCGCTTTGCCTCCGCATGTGCCGTGTTCCGGTCCATCCCCCAGTGGTGGCGCAGGCTCTCGCGGATCTGCGAGCCGATCGTGCGGAGCGGGTTGAGCGAGCTGCTGGCGTCCTGAAAGATCATCGCGATCTCCCGGCCTCGGACGCCGGTGATCGCGGTTTCGTCGAGGCCAAGCAGATCGCGCCCGTCGAGGAGCACCTCACCCGAGACACGCGCGCGCGGCCCGAGCAGCCCGAGCGCCGCGAGCCAGGTGATGCTCTTGCCGCTGCCGCTCTCACCCACCAGTCCGACGGCCTCGCCGCGACCCACGGTCAGGTTGACGCCGCTCAGCGCGCGAAACTGGTGCTGCCTCGTCCGGAAGTGGATCGCGAGATTGCGGATCTCGATCAGCGGAGCGTCTGGCGGCCGAGCGGCTACTCTGTCCTCCATCGGTCTAAGGACTTGAAGATCAGGTTGTCGGCGCGGAAGTCGAGGGCGCGGCCCGTGCCGGGCTGCCATTCGAAGCCACCTCTGGTCGCGTAGAAGCTCGCGAGCTGGTGGAGCATGACGTAGGACGGATCCTCGACTTCCACGATTCCCAGCATCCGCCGGAACGCCGCCTTGCGCGCGGCGGGATCGGTGCCGCTGACGAGGATCTCGGATTTTGCATCGAACTGGTCGTTCGACCACTCGTCGTTCACCCGGACGAGGCCGCCTTTGCCCTGCTGGACGAGCAGCGAGCCGATCGGGTCGCCGAACTGCGCGGCATTCGACCATTCCCGCATCCCGCGCGGGGTCGCCTTGTCCTGCATCTTGGCGCCGCTCTCCACCATCTGGATCTCGACGTTCAGTCCGACCTGCGAGAGCATGTCGACGAGTACTTGTGCGGTCGCGACCTGCATCGGGTAGTAGTCGTTCTGGACCCGGAACGGGATCGGCTCGCCGGCATAGCCGGCTTCCGCCAGCAGGGCCCTTGCCTTCTCCGGGTCGTAGGCCGGGTTCTGCCAGTCCTCGATGAACATGTCGCCGTAGGATTTGAACTGTCGTCCCTGAGGCACGATCGTCCGGCCAGCCCAGAGCGTGTCCACGATGAGCTGGCGGTCGATGGCGTGGCTGATGGCCTGCCGGATCCGCGGGTCGGCGAGTGGCTTGTCGTTCTTGACCAACTGGAGGAAGAGCTGGCCGTCGATGACGTCGCCGAGCGTCTCCAGCCCGGCGTTCTGGCCAACTATATCGACCTGGTCCGGTGGCAGGTTGGTGATGAGATCGAATTCGTCGTTCAGGAGCCCATTCACTCGCGACGAGGTCTCAGGCACCACCCGGAAGGTCACGCGATCGGTGTTCGGCAGGCCGCCCCAGTAGTCGGCATGGGCGTCGAGGATCAGGTGTCGGTCGGCGTCGAACTCCCTTACCCTGAAGGGTCCGGTCCCGACCGGCGCGCGGCTGTAGGCGGCATAGTCGGCGGCCTTGAGGAACGCCTGCTTCGAGTGGATCTCCATGGCCTGACGCGCCAGCCGCTGCTCCAGCACGATGTCGGGCGTGCGTGCGACGAGGCGGACGGTGTGGGCATCGACCACCTCGACCCGGTCGAGCGTCGAGAAGATGTTGCGCGCGGCCGCGATCACCTTCTCGGGGAACAGCGCGCCACTGCCGTCGCCGGTGATCCCCTGTGCGTCGAACGTGAAGGCCACGTCTTCCGCCGTGAAGTCCCCGCCTTCGTGGAACTTCACGCCCTTTCGGAGGGAAAGCTCCACCGTCCGAGGGTCGATCCGCCGCCACGATTCCGCCAGCACCGGCTTCAGGGTGGCGTCGCCCTTCTGGTTCAGGGCTATGAGCGGCTCGAGGAAGCTTCGGTAGATCGTCTCGGCGTTGTTGTTCAGCTCGTTCCGGCACCAGCGTGCCGTTGTTGGTGACGCCGGTCACCGCCACCACGAAATTCTGCCGACGGATGGGCGCGGACCGTGCGAAGCCGCCGACCGGCAGAATCGCGACTGCGCTCGCTGTAATCGCGGCCTTGATCAAATCGCGTTAGTTCATCCCGAACTCCCTCTTTCAGGAGGCGGAGGACTACTGCCAGTTTGATCAATATGGGTGTCGGCGTGGATGTCAACAATGCCGGTGCCCCTAGTCCGTTTCGAGCTCTGGGCACCCGGCGATCCGAGGGCTTTCCCAAGGCGGCGCTCGCCGGGAACTCGGGTGTCCCGGAAGATGGATTTCGTGCAGTCGGCCTCCCACCGCGGATTGCCTCTAACCCCAGGGGTATATCGAGCCGTCCGCCGGTAGGTCGGCGATCCTTTCCGCCGGGGGCGCAAGGCTGGAAGCCGGGATCATCGGCTTGCCGCCCTTGGCCAGATCCGTTAGCGCACGCGCTTCCCAGTTCACGAGCGGTTGCCATGCGTCCGGATACTCTCGCCATCGATTTCGGCACCTCGAACTCTGCCGCGGCCATCCTCGAGAACGGCGTTCCACGCCGCCTGCCGATCCAGCCCGAGTCGGATACGCTGCCGACGGCGGTGTTCTTCCCCACCGAGGGCGGGGGGATGCGGATCGGCGACGCGGCGAGCGAGGCGCTGATCTCCGGTGAGCCGGGGCGCTACATGCGGGCGCTGAAGAGCGTGCTGGGCGGGCCGCTGCTCAACGAGACGCGGATGATCGGCGGCAGGCGGCAGACACTCGCGGAGGTGATCGCGGCCTTCCTCCGGGCGCTGCGCGAGCGCGCCGAGGCCGCGACCGGCGCGCGGTACCGGCGGGCGCTCTCGGGCCGCCCGGTGCATTTTCACACCGCCGATCCGGTGCGCGACGCCCGGGCCGAGGCGGATCTGCGGAGCTGCTATCTCGCCGCCGGTTTCGAGGAGGTCGAGTTCCTTGCCGAACCCGAGGCCGCCGCGCTCGCCTGCCGTCACCTCGGGACCAGCGGGCCCGCCGGACTCGTCGTCGACATCGGCGGCGGCACCTCGGACTTTACCGCCTTCGTGGTCGAGGGCGACGAGGTGAAGGTGCTGGCGAGCCACGGCATCCGGCTCGGCGGCACGGATTTCGATCAGGCGGTCTCGTTGGCGAACGCGATGCCGCTCCTCGGTCTCGGCGGCGAGCTGCGCCGCGAGATGGGACCGGGGCTGCTGCCGGTGCCGAAGGCGATCTACGCGGACCTCGCGACGTGGGCGAAGATCCCCTTCCTCTACACTCCCGCCACGCGCCGGGAGGCGGCGCTGATGGCGCGGCTCGCGACCGAACCGGCGCAGCTTGGGCGGCTGGTGCGGGTGCTCGAGGACGAACTCGGCCATGAGCTCGCCTTCGCGGTCGAGCGGGGCAAGATCGCGGCGAACGAGAACGCGCCTGAGGCCCGCATCGCGATGGAGTTCATCGAGCCTGGCCTCACGGCACCCCTCACGCCCGAGGCGCTCCGCCTCGGCATGGGCAGGTTCGGCGAGGACCTGCGGCAGGCGGCGGCCGAGACGCTGGCAATGGCCGGCCTGCGTGCGGACGAGGTCGGCAACGTGATCCTTGTCGGGGGATCGAGCCTCATGCGGCTGGTGACCGACATGGCCCGCGTTCTGCTGCCCGAAGCAACCCTGCAACGCTCTGAAGCCTTCACCGCCGTGGTGGATGGCCTCGCGCTCGCGACGGCAATGCCCGTCCGGACCGACTCGGCGCGCCGGGCGGTGGCCGAAGGCTGAACCGGGACAGGCGGCGTCTCTGGCCGACGAGGAACGGGCGGGATCAGGTCCCGGGGATGTTGACGGGGATCATCCTCATCTGTTCCGACAGGGCGGCGGCCGTCCTGAGCACCGTTTGGGTCAGCGCCGCCTCGCGTGCGTCGATTTCCGCGAGCGGCATCACCAGTGACACTGCGGCGCGGCATTTTCCGTCCGGGCCGAGCAACGGCGCGGCGATGCACGACAGATGCGGGGCGACGATGCCACGGGTCGAGCAGGCGAGCGCGTCACGGCTGGCGGCGATGTCGTCGATGAACGCCTGTGGCGTGATCGAGTCGCCGTTCGGGAACCGGTAGTGCTCGGCGGGGATTTCCCGGAGGATGGTGTTCGGCGGTACGTCGCGCAGCAGGAAGCGCGCGGATGCGGTGTGGGGCAGGGGGAAGCGGGCGCCCTCCGACGAGCGCAGGTAGGGATTGTCTGCGCTGGTCATTGCGAAGGCGACGAACTGCGTCCAGTTTTCGAGCACGACGAGTTCGGCGACCACGCCGGAGGCGTCGGCGAGCTCCTGGAGCAGCTGGCGCGCCACTGCCGGGAAGCTGTTGGTGCGTCCGTAGGCCATCCCGAGGCGGCCGGCGCGCGGCCCGAGCTGGTAGTGTCCGTCCGATGCCGGTTCGAGGTATTCGCGCGCCACGAGAAGCTCGACGAGCAGGTACAGGGTGGATTTCGGAGCCTTCAGTGCGGAGGCCAGATCCTTGACTGTGACCGGGGATACCCTTTCGAGATGGTCGAGAACGTCGAGAATGCGATCCGTGCCGCGTCCGCGAACACTGACCGTTCCTCGGGCTGCGGGCCGGGATTTGCCGGCGGTTCGTGGCGCTGTTTCAAAGGGTTTCATGAGTGCGCTCACCTGTTCCCGGCAGGGGCCGGAACGGTTACGCCCGGCGCTCCGTCTCCAGCAGGTCGGAACTCCGGCGAGCATGGAGGACGGGATTATAATGTGTCAATATGCACAATCGTCACAGTTGCGTTGCGCCGGGCCAGCGCGTGGTTGACGTGAGGGGTCGTTGACGTGAGGGTCGGGCCTCGCAACGAGACCCGACCCCTGCGGCCCGCTCAGGTGCGCAGGACGCGGTAGATCGCCGGGATCACCAGCACCGTCAGCAGCGTCGACGAGGCGAGGCCGAAGAGCAGCGAGATGGCGAGGCCCTGAAAGATCGGGTCGGTCAGGATCACGCCGGCGCCGATCATCGCGGCGAGGGCCGTGAGCAGGATCGGCTTGAAGCGGATCGAGCCGGCCTCGATCAGGGTCTCGGTCAGGGGCTGGTCCGGTCTCGCGCCGTGGCGGATGAAGTCCGTGAGGAGGATCGAGTTCCGCACGATGATGCCCGCCAGCGCGATGAAGCCGATCATCGAGGTGGCAGTGAACGGCGCGTGGAACAGCCAGTGCCCGCCGAGGATGCCGATGAAGGTGAGCGGGATCGGCGTCAGGATGACGAGCGGCACCTTGAACGAGCCGAACTGCGCGACGACGAGGATGTAGATCCCGAGCAGCGCCACCATGAACGCCGCGCCCATGTCGCGGAACGTCACCCAGGTCACTTCCCATTCGCCGTCCCAGAGCAGGGTGGGGTGGGCCTCGCTCTCCGGCTGGCCGTGCAGGCGGATCACCGGCTTCGGCAGGCCGGTCCAGTCCTGCGCGTCGAGCGCCTTCTGGACGGCGAGCATGCCGTAGAGCGGCGCCTCGAAGGCGCCCGCGAGCTCGGCCGTCACCATCTCGGCGGCGCGGCCATCCCGGCGGTAGACCGGAAAGGACGCCTGCTCCTCGCTGATCCGCACCACGTCGCCGAGCTCGACCACCCCGCGATCCCCCGGCAGCACGTTCGCCGGGATCGGCGTCGTCAGCGCCCGTTCGTCGAGGGTCTGCTCGCCGGCCGGGCGTTCGATCCTGATCGGGATCGGCTGGCGGCCGTCGCCACGGTGCGAGTAGCCGACGGTGGTGCCGCCGCCGAGGATCGCCAGCGTGTCGAAGACGTCCGACTCCTGCACGCGGTAAAAGTCCGCGTCGTCGGTCGAGATCGTCGCGCGCAGCCGGCGGGCCGGGTCGCCGAACGAGTTGTCGACGTCGACCACGAACGGCACGGAGCGGAACGCAGCCTCCACGCGCTCTGCGACGGCGCGGCGGGTCTCCGGGTCCGGCCCGTAGATCTCGGCGAGAAGCGTCGCGAGCACCGGCGGCCCGGGCGGCGGCTCGACCACCTTGAGTGCGGTGCCGGGTGGCACGTCGAGCGCGCGGAGCCGCTCGCGGATATCGAGCGCGATCGCGTGGCTCGCCCGGTCGCGGTCCTCCTTCGGGACGAGGTTGATCGCGACGTCACCCATTTCCGGGCCCGCCCGGAAATAGGCGTGGCGCACGAGGCCGCCGAAGTTGAAGGGCGCGGCGGTGCCCGCGTGCACCTGCGCCGAGCGCACCTCGGGCAGCGCGAGAACGGTCCGCGCCACCGCCTGCGCCACCGCGTCGGTCGCCTCGACCGAGGCGCCTTCGGGCAGGTCGATCACCACCTGAAGCTCTGACTTGTTGTCGAAGGGCAGCAGCTTCACCGTCACGTGCTGGGTGTAGAAGAGCGAGAGCGAGCCAAGGGTCAGCACGCCGACCGCGACGAGGAACAACCAGCTTCGCGCCTTGGTCGCAAGGAGCGGCCGGGCGACGGCGGCGTAGGCGCGGCCGAGCACCCCGCCGGTGCCGTGGGCGCCGTCGTGATGCGCGGCGGGCGCGCGGCCCGCGACCTTCAGCATGAGCCACGGCGTCACCGTCACCGCGACGAAGAACGAGAAGATCATCGCCGCCGAGGCATTCGCCGGGATCGGGCTCATGTAGGGACCCATCATGCCCGAGACGAAGAGCATGGGCAGCAGTGCCGCGACCACGGTCAGGGTGGCGACGATCGTCGGGTTGCCGACTTCTGCCACCGCCTCGATCGCGGCCTGCCGGCGATTGTCCTTTCCGGGCATGGCCCAGTGGCGGGCGATGTTCTCGATCACCACGATCGCGTCGTCGACGAGGATGCCGATCGAGAAGATCAGCGCGAAGAGCGAGACGCGGTTCAGGGTGTAGCCCATCAGCCAGGAGGCGAAGAGCGTCAGGAGGATCGTCACCGGGATGACGACGGCAACGACCACGCCCTCGCGCCAGCCGATGGCGATCACGACGAGGCCGATGATCGAAACCGTGGCGAGGCCCAGGTGGTAGAGGAGCTCGTTCGCCTTCTCGTTCGCGGTCTCGCCGTAGTTCCGGGTGACCTCGACGCGGACGTCCTCCGGGATAAGCGGCCCGTGAAGTTCGTCGACCCGGGTGAGGATCGCCTCGGCCACGGTCACGGCGTTCGCGCCGGCCCGCTTGGCGACGGCGAGGGTGATGGCGGGGACACGGTCTTCACCGGGTGCCAGCGTCGAGACGAGGCGCGTGCCGCTCTCGATGGCAAAGCCGACGTCGGCGACGTCGCGGACATAGACCGGACGGCCATCGCGGGTGGTGATGAGGAGGTTGCCGATTTCCTCCGGCGTGCGCAGCGACTCCCCGGCAAGGACGGTGATCTGCTCGCCGCCGTCGCGGACGCTGCCGGCGGGGAAGGCGCGGTTGGCGCCCTCGACCTTGCCCACGAGCTGCTGGAGCGTGACGCCGTAGAGCGCGAGCCGGCTCGGGTCCGGGGCGACCCTCAGCATCTCGCCGGTATCGCCGACGAGATAGGTGAGGCCGACATTCTCGACCTTCGCCACCTCGGAGCGCAGTTCGCGGGCGATGCGGGTCAGGTCGTTGGGGGTGATCCGCCCGGCCGCGGCCGGCGCGGGCGACAGCGTCAGCGACAGGATCGCCACGTCGTCGATGCCGCGGCCGATGATCAGCGGGTCGGGGATGCCGACGGGGATGCGGTCGAAGTTCGCCCGCACCTTCTCGTGGACGCGCAGGATCGCCGCATCCGATGAGGTGCCCACCTCGAAGCGCGCCGTGACCATCGTCCGGTCGTCCGAGGTCTGGGAGTAGACGTGCTCGACGCCGTTGATCGCCTTGACGATGGTCTCGAGCGGTTCGGTGACGAGCTTGACCGCGTCCTCGGCCTTGAGGCCGTCGGCGCGGACGATGATGTCGACCATCGGCACCGAGATCTGCGGCTCCTCCTCGCGCGGCAGCGACACCAGCGCCAGCAGGCCGAAGACCACGGCGGCGATCAGGAACAGCGGCGTCAGCGGCGAGGCGATCGTCGCACGGGTGAGCCGCCCGGCGATCCCGAGATTTGGCTCCGCGCCCTCACGGTCACTCATGGCACCACGATCTCATCTCCGGCGGCGAGGCCGGTCAGCACCTCGATCCGGTCACCGACCGGCTCGCCGAGGACGACGGTGCGGGCGACCGCGGCGCCGCCCTCCATCACCGTCACGAAGTCGATGCCCGAGCGGGTCGCGACCGCCGCGGCGGGCACGAGCAGCGCGTCGCGCTCCCCGACCGGCAGCGAGACCGGCACGCGGGCATTGACGAAGGCACCGGGCAGGTTGGCGACTTCGACGTCCGCCGTGACCCGGCCGCCGGTGATCTCGGGGTAGAGCCTGGCGAGGTGCCCCTCGGCCGGGGTATCCGAGCCGATGCGGATCGTGTCGCCTTCCTTCAGCGCCGAGGCGTGCCGTTCGGGCACGGACAGGCGCAGGAAGAGCCCACCGGAGCCGATGGTCGCCACCGGCTCTCCGGCGAGGATGACCGCGCCACGGGTGACAGGCACCGTCAGGACGCGGCCGTCCTCGGGCGCCAGCACGTCACCCTCGGCGCCTTGCTGGACGACCACCGCCCGGCTGGCCTCGGCGGCCGCGAGCTGGCCCCGGGTCACGTCGACGGTGGTGCGAAGCTGGTCGAGGCGCTGGGCGGTGGTGACGCCGCGCGCGATCAGGGTCTCGCCGCGGCCGAGTTCGGTCTCGGCCGTGGTAAGCTGTGCCTGCAAGGCCTTGATCTGCGCGTCATAGGCCGCGATCTGGAAGCCGATCTTGTCGTCGCGGACCATCGCAATGCGCTGGCCCGCGGTGACCGCGTCCCCCTCCGTGACGAGCAGTTCCTCGATCAGACCTCCGATGCGGGCACGGGCCGGAACCTCGGTTCGGGGGGCGACCGTGCCGTAGATCGGCTTCCATTCGGTGATCGCCTCAGGCGCGAGCGTGAGGGTTCCCGCCGACGCCGCGCCAGAGGCGAGGAGGCCGGCGACAAGAGTCAGGACGCGCATGGGGGGCCTCAGAAAGCGGCGCCGGGGCGGAAGCCGAGCTTGCGGAGCATCTTCGCCGCCGGGCAGAAGCCCGTGAAAGCCGACTGGAAGAGATTGAATCCCACGAAGATCGTCAGCCAGACGAAGTGATGCGACACCCAGGCGGTCAAGGCGACCGAGAGCAGCACCATGATCCCGGCGAAAGCGAGGACGGAACGGTCGAGTGTCATTGAGTTTCCCCTGCGGAGTGCAGATGAGTGCGTTTCGGGCCGCCGTCATTGCGGTCCTTGACACATATATAACCGGTTCCTAATTTAGCAATGCCTGATATAATCGCCATGGACACAGAAAACGACATTGACGCACTGCAGCAGAAGGTCGGCATGGTAAGCGCCACTTTGCGACTGCTGGGGAACGAGAAGCGGCTGCTGGTGCTCTGCCGGCTGTGGCTCACCGGCGAGATGTCGGTGGGCGCGCTTGCCGATGAGGTGGGTCTCAGCCAGTCGGCGCTGTCGCAGCATCTCGCCCGGTTGCGGGCCGACGGGCTGGTCACGACCCGGCGCGAGGCCCAGGTGCTTTACTACAGTATCAGCGACCCGCGAGTGCGGGCTCTGCTGGAAGCGCTCTACGGGATCTACTGCAAGCCCGAGGCGGACGCCTGATCCGACGCCGCCTCGAGGCGCTCACCGGTCGATCATCGGGCGGAAGCAGCGCCGCCCTGATCGGGACCGGACCGGATCACCGCCCGAGCGACGCCGGCCCGCCGTGCGCCGCGACCGCGGAAGCCATGCCCGTCCCGGCAGCCGAGCCCGCGAGGATCGCTGCCGGGTAGAGGACTTCGATGTCGGCCATCTCATGCCAGATCGCCCGCTCGGCGAGACGCGCGATCTCCGGCCGCCCGTTCCCGTCGGCGGCGGCGTAGAGATCGGCCAGCGCACCGATGACCCCGGTCGTCGCGTCCGACAGCCGGGGCAGTTCCGCCTCCAGCCGCCACATGGCGTCTTTCCCCACGACTGCGTTTCCGATCCCGAGGAACGGCAGGACGGTGCTCTCCTCCGCCTCGGCATGGGCGTCGAAAAGCGGAAGCACGGCGCGGGCCGCGTCGCCGACCTCGCCGGGTGTGGCTGCGGCCTCCGCGAACTGCGCGAGGAAGTCCGCGTGTTCCAGACGGAGCGCCAGCGGGGTGTCCGGCGGCGCGGCGTGCGCCGTCACCGCGAAGGCGGTCAGGACGGCGGAAGCGATGAACGGGGCATGCACGAGCTTTTCCAACGCAAGGTCTCCTCTCGACAGATGCCGTCAGTGTCCGGGCTCCGCCTGAGCCCAGCCTGACGGGTTCAGCGACTTCGCTTCAGCGTGGCGTCAGGGACGGGCGCTCCGGTGAGATACGCCTCTGCCGCCCGCACACCCGCCGGGATGCCGACTGTTTGTCGGAATGCGGGTATCGAGCCACCTTGAAACGCCGCTGTGGTTAGTTAGTTATTGCACAATCACCAAGGGATCACGCCATGGCGTTGCGAAGGACTGCAGAGGAGCGAAGGTCGGAGATCGTGTCGGCGGCGCTGCGGCTGGCGGACGCGCTGGGGCCGGATCGGCTGACGACCGAGGTGATCGCCGCCGAGGTCGGCGTGAGCCAGCCGGCGATCTTCCGGCACTTCCGAACGAAGCAGGCCATCTGGCTGGCGGTCGCGGACAACGTTGCGGACCGGATGACGGCGGCCTGGGACGACGTGCTGGATCGCCCGTCGGGTCCGGTCGAGCGGATCGGCGAACTCGTCAGTGCCCAGCTTCGGCTGATCGAGGCGACGCCGGCCATCCCGGCAATCCTGTTCTCGCGTGAGCTGCATGTGGAGAACGAGGGCCTGCGGGCACGCTTCCTCGAACTGGTGGGCCGGTTTCACCAGACGATCGCCGGCGAAGTCCGGCGGGCGCAGGGGGAAGGCGAGATGACAGGCGACATTGATCCGAACGACATCGCGTTCCTCCTCATCGGTCTCGTGCAGGGACTGGCGCTGCGCTGGTCGCTCAGCCGGCGGCGCTTCGGGCTTGAGGCCGAGGGAGCCCGCCTCCTCGCCGTTCAGTTGACGCTGCTCGGCCAGTCGGCGGCGGCGGGAACCGGGAAGGACAGATCATGAAACGCCCGATCTACCGCGCCGCTCTCGGTGCCCTGGTGTTGGCCGTCCTCGCCGGCATCGTCTACGCGGTCATTGTCCTGCGCCCCGTCAGCGTGACGGTGGTCGAGCCGGAGGACAATGTCGCCATCCGCGTCTTCGGCCTCGGCACGATCGAGGCGCAGGTCCTGTCCCGCGTCGGCTTCGAGGTCGGCGCCGCCCTGACGGAACTCGACGCGGACCACGGCGATGAAGTGGCGTGGGGGGACGTGCTCGCCCGCCTGAACGCTGCCGATCAGGAGGCGCGGGTGCGGCGGGCGGAAGCGGGGAGGCTTGCCGCCGAGGTGGCGGTCCGGAAGGCCGAGACCAACGTCGAGCGCGCCCGCGCGGTCCTTGCCCAGCGCGAGACCGAGAACGCGCGCCAGCAAAGCCTGCTCGCCCGGAACGCCGCCTCGCAGCAGACCGCCGACGTGGCCCGGCGGGATGCCGACGTCGCCGCCGCCGACCTGTCGGTGGCGCGGAGCGAGGTCGACGTTGCGGCGGCGCTGGTGGCCGATGCCGAAGCGGCGCTCGGCTACGAGCGGACAGTTCTCGACCAGCACACCCTCAGGGCGCCGTTTCACGCCATCGTTGTCGAGCGCCATGTGGAGACGGGGACCGTGGTGGCGCCCGGACAGGTGATCTTCACGCTCATGGCGCCCGAAACCGTCTGGGCACTCGCCTTTATCGACGAGGGCCGGGCCGGCGCGATCCAGGTGGGCCAGCCCGCCGGGATCCGCCTGCGCTCGCAGCCCCGGACGGTCTTCCCCGGGACCGTGGTGCGGATCGGCATCGAGAGCGACAGGGTGAACGAGGAGCGTCGCGTCTGGGTGAAATGCGACCAGTGCCCGCCGCAGGTTCACCTCGGCGAGCAGATCGAGGTCTGGATCACCGTGGCCGAACTCGACGACGCGCTGCTGGTGCCCGAGCTTGCGGTGAGTGGCTTCGACGGCAGCACCGGACGGGTCTGGCTCGTCGAGAACGGCCGGCTCGCGACGGCCGAGCTGACGTTCGGCCACCGCAGCGAGGACGCCCGGCTCGAGGTCATCGACGGCTTGCCGGCCGGCGCCCAGATCGTGGCGACCCGCCTCGACGGCGTCGGGGAGGGGCGGCGGGCGCGGGTGCGGCAGGAGAGCACGCGATGAACCTCGCTTACCGGGATGTGCGCCACAACCTCTTCCGTTTCCTGCTGACCTGCCTCGGTCTCAGCCTGCTGATGGCGGTCGTGCTGTCGATGATCGGCATCTACAACGGCCTCGTCGTCGATGCCCTGACCATCGTCCGGGCGCCTGACGCCGACGTCTGGGTGGTGGAAGCCGGCACGCAAGGGCCCTTCGCCGAGGCGTCGCGGATCCCCGGCGAAACGCGGGACGCGATCGCGCGCCTGCACGGCATCGACGCCGCCGGCAGCCTGACCTACCAGACCGTCGAGACCACTTACGGCGGTCGGGCGCATCGGCTCTACCTCGTCGGGATCGAGCCCGGCCGGCTCGGCGCCCCGCGCGATCTGGTGGCGGGCCGGCCGATCGGGCGCAGCCACCACGAGATCGTCGCCGACCTCGGCGCGGGGCTGTCACTCGGCGATCGCATCCCGCTCGGGCGCGACACGTTCGAGGTGGTCGGCCTCGTCCGGGATCAGGTGAACTCCGGCGGCGATCCTGCGGTCTACCTGCCGCTGCGTGATGCCCAGCGGCTCCAGTTCGAGCTCGCACCGCCAGCCGCCCGGGTCCAGATGGCGCGCGGCGCCGCCATCGAGAACCGGAACACCGTCAACGCGGTGGTGGCCCGCATCGCCCCCGGCGCCTCGGGGGAGGACGTGGTCGAGACCATCCGCCGCTGGAAGCATCTCGCGGCACTGACGCAGGCCGAGCAGGAGCACCTGCTCACCAGCTCCGTCGTCGACCGCGCCCGGCGGCAGATCGGGCTCTTCATGGGCATCCTGCTCGCGGTCTCGGCCGTGGTGATCGCGCTCATCATCTACACGATGACCATGGAGAAGCTGCGCCAGATCGCCACGCTGAAGCTCATCGGCGCGCCCGACCGCACGATCATCGGGCTGATCGTCCAGCAGTCGCTGGCGCTCGGCGGCGTCGGCTGGGCCTTCGGGCTGATCCTCGTGATGCTGATCAAGGACGTCTTTCCGCGGCGCGTGGTGCTCGAGCCGGTGAACGCGCTGGCACTGGCCGGCATCATCACGGTCGTCTGCATCGCTGCGAGCGGCCTTGGGGTCCGGGCGGCGCTCCGGGTCGATCCCGCAACCGCGCTCGGAGGGTGAGGCCATGTCAGGGCGTGACAACCTGGTCGAAATCTCCGGCATCTCCAAGCACTTCGGCGAAGGCGCGGCGCGGGTCGATGCCCTGCGCGAGGTCGGCCTCACGGTGGCGGCGGGCGAGGTGGTGGCGCTGCTCGGGCCTTCGGGATCGGGCAAGACGACGCTCCTGAACGTCATCGGCTGTATTCTCGACCCCGATGGCGGGCGGATGGTGCTGGATGGCGAGACAGTTTACGACGGCCGATGGCTGCGCGGCAATCTCCGGCGGCTCCGGCTCGACAAGATCGGCTTCATCTTCCAGTTCCACAACCTCCTGCCGTTCCTCGATGCCACCGACAACGTGGCGCTGGTCCTGCGTCTCGCGGGCAAGGACGCCGCGACCGCGAGGCGTCGGGCCATCGAGTTGCTCGACTACCTCGAGATCGGCAACCGCAAGGACGCGATGCCGGCGAAGCTCTCGGGCGGTGAGGCGCAGCGCGTGGCGATCGCGCGCGCGCTCGCCAACAGCCCGCGCATCATCCTCGCGGACGAGCCGACGGCGGCACTCGACTCCCATCGCGCGGGCATCGTCATGGACCTGCTGCGCAAGCTCGCCGCCGAGCAGGACGCCTGCATCATCGCCGTCACCCATGACGAGAAGATCTACAACCGGTTCGACCGGATCTTCCACCTCCGCGACGGGCGGCTCGAGTCTCAGGAAGGAGTGCGAAAATGACGAGAACAGGTGCGGCGCGGACCGGACTGCGGGTCGCCGCCGGCGTCGCGATCGTGTTCGGCCTGCTCACCATCTTCGCCGGCGGCCGCGCGCTCTTCGGCGGCGCGGAGGCACGCGCCGCCGTCGGCAACGCAGTGCCGTTCGTGCTCTGGTTCAATACCTTCGCAGGCTTTGCCTACGTCGCCGCCGGCGCCGGGTTGCTCGCCCGGCGGCGCTGGGCGGTCGTGCTCTCCGCCGCGATCCTGCTCGCGACGCTCGGCGTCTTCGTGGCCTTCGGGATCCATGTCGTGAACGGTGGTGCCTTCGAGGTCCGCACCGTGGGGGCGATGACCCTGCGATCGGTGGTGTGGCTGGTGATCATGATCGTCGGGTTCAGGGTGGTGGAGTAGCCCGGCCGTCGGCCAGACCGGGGCAGCAGGCCGATCAGGCTGATGCCGGGTCGTCACGGCCCGGTCTTGCACCAGCGACTCCGCCGCGTTCCGTGCCGGATTTGGCTCCTTGATATTGCTAAAACCGCGCGGATTTAATGGCTTCCAGCCAGACTGTTCCCCGCACGCGCGGGGATGAACCGCTCGCGATGAAGTACGCGCCCCCGGCGCCGATCCGTGTCCCGCAACCGCGGAGATGGCTTGTCGGAGCGGCTGCCGGCGCCCGTGCGACGTCTGAGGCGGGCGTGTCGGTCTACATGCCCCAGATCGCCGCCTGTTCGTGCCGCTTGATGAGGATCTCCAGGCTGTTGAAGCTCTTCGCGATGTGTGACGCGAAGGCGTCGACCGCCGGGGCTCGCACGCCGTCGAGGCGGCGCAGGAGCCCCAGTCCGCGTTCGGGGTGAGGGATCTCGACCGGCAGGGCTGCGATCGACTTCTCGTTCCGGTACGCGAAGACCACGCTGTGCGGCAGGATCGTCAGCGCGTCGCTCTCCTTCATGTAGTTGACGGCGCTGGTCAGCGAGCCGCCGGAGTAGCGCACCCTGATTTCCGTTGCGCCGAGCGAGAGCGCCAGACTGTGCAGGTCGGCCAGCAGCGGACTGCCTTGCGGCGGCGCGATCCAGGGAAATTCCAGCAGGCGCCGGGTGTCGAGCTTGCGGGTGCGCAGGAGCGGATGCGCGACCCGGCAGGCGACGACGTTGCGGCCGGGAAGGATGATCTGGAACGTAAGGCCGGAGCCTTCCTCGAGGATGTCGACCGGACTGATGGCAAGGTCGATCCGGTCGGCGTCGAGCGCGTCGCGCAAGGTCGCGAGGTAGCCGTAACTCTGCTCGACCCTGATGTCGGGTCGGGCGTTCTGGAACTCGGCCGTCATGCCGGCGATCAGGGCGTCCATGAAGAACGGCGTGCCGCCGACCCGGACCAGTCCGGTGGAGCCCTTGTGAAAGCCGTCGACCAGCGCCGATGCCCGGCGCGACGCCGACAGCATCGACTGGCCGTGCTCGGCCAGCGCCTTGCCGAGCGGTGTCGGTTGCAGGGGGCGCTTGCCCTTGACGAACAACGGCTCGCCGATGCGCTTCTCCAGCATGGCGAGCGTGCGCGAGAGCGCGGGCTGCGTCATGCCGATCAGGGCCGCGCCCTCGGTGACGCCGCCGGCCTGCACCACGGCGGCGAGTTGAATCAGGTGCCGTTCGTCCAGCTTCATAGCGATATGTTATACAAATTTATCTAGAAATGATCAACCGTCGCGCCCGGCGCTGCTAGTGTGCAGGCAGGGAGGACGCAAGCGTGGCAATCAAGTCTCTGACCATTGAGAACTCTGCCGAACTGGTCTGCGATCGCATCGACCAGAGCCGCGCGGGCGCTCGCTTCCTGACCGGACTGGTCGGGCATCTCCACGCGCTGGTTCGCGAGACGCGCCCGAGCCGGGATGACTGGAAGTCCGCCATCGCGCTCCTGACCGAGATCGGCCATGCGGCCGACGACAGGCGTCAGGAGTGGGTGCTGGCATCCGATCTGCTCGGCGTCTCGGCGCTGGTCGAGGAGGTGAATTCCGGCCGCGCGAAGGGCGCCACGCCCAACACCGTGCGCGGACCGTTCTATCGCTCCGACGCTCCCACGCGCGGACTTGGCGACACTCTCAGTCTCGACGGGCGCGGCGAGCGGCTGGAGGTGCGCGGCCAAATCATCGATCTCGACCGCGCCGCGATCGCCGGAGCCACCATCGAGACCTGGCAGGCCAATGGTGACGGCCTCTACGAGAACCAGCATCCCGACCTGCAGCCCGAGTTCAATCTTCGTGGCCGCTTCACGGCAGACGCCGACGGCCGGTTTCACTATTCGACCGTACGCCCCGGCGGCTACGCGCCGCCGCTCGATGGTCCGGTGGGGCGGTTGCTGACCGGTCTGAACTTCCCGATGCGCCGGCCCGCGCATCTGCACTTCATCATCCGTGCCGAGGGTTTCGAGCCCATCTGCACCCATGTATTCGATGGTTCCGATCCGGCGCTCGCACTTGATGCCCTCTATGCGGTGCGCCCGGAACTGGTGGGCGATTTCAATCGCTCCGGTGACAGCTCAACGCTCGACTTCACCTTCGTGATGGCGCGGGCAAAACAGGAAAGGCGCGCAGCATGAGCCTCTCGTTTACCTACCAGGGCAGTCCCGCCCAGATCGTCTTCGGCTCCGGCGCGTCGAAGCGCGTCGGTGAATGGGTCGAAAAGATCGGCGCGAGCCGCGCGCTGGTGCTGACCACGTCGCACCAGAAGGCCGAGGGTGAGGCGCTCGCCGCGAGCCTCGGCAAGCTGGCGGTCGGAACCTACGCCGACGCCACCATGCACACCCCGGTCGACGTGACCGAAGAGGCGGTGGCGCGGGCGACGGAACTCGGCGCGGACTGCGTCGTGGCGCTGGGTGGCGGCTCGACCACCGGTCTCGGCAAGGCGATCGCGCTCCGCACCGACCTGCCGCAGATCGTCATCCCGACGACCTATGCCGGCTCGGAAGTCACGTCGATCCTCGGCCAGACCGAGAACGGCGAGAAGACCACCCTGCGCAGCCCCAGGGTGCTGCCGGAAGTGGTGATCTACGATCCCGACCTGACGCTCGGCCTGCCCGTCGCCATGAGCGTGACCTCCGGCCTCAACGCCATCGCCCACGCCGCCGAGGCGCTTTACGCGCCCGACGCCAACCCGATCACATCGCTGATGGCGATCGAAGGCATGCGCGCGCTGAAGGAGGCGCTGCCCGTCATCGTCGCCACGCCGACGGACGGCGACGCCCGCGCCAAGGCGCTCTACGGCGCCTGGCTCTGCGGCACGGTGCTCGGGCAGGTCGCGATGTCGCTGCACCACAAGATCTGCCACACGCTCGGCGGCTCGTTCGACACCCCGCACGCCGAGACCCACGCGATCATGCTGCCGCATACCATCGGCTTCAACGCCGAGGCGGCGGGCGATGCGCTGGCGCCGGTCGGCGAGATCTTCGGCGGCACGCCGGGGCAGGGGCTCTACGAGTTCGCCAAATCGGTCGGCTCGCCGCTGGCGCTGAAGGATCTCGGCCTGACGGAAGCGGATCTGGATCGCGCGGCGGAGATCGCGACCCGAAATCCCTACGCCAATCCGCGCCCCATCGACCAGGCGTCGATCCGGGCGCTGCTTCAGGACGCATGGGAAGGATCACGACCGCCTCTCTGATCCTCGACAAGCCAAAATCAAGACAGCCATTCTCTGGGGGAAGAAATGCTTTCAAGGCGCAAACTGCTCAAGACCACCGCTGCGCTCGGCGCGACTGCCGCTTTCGGGGGCTTCGCGCGCCCGGCGCTTGCACAGGGCGCGGCGATCAAGCTCGGCTACGTCAGCCCGCAGTCGGGACCGCTCGCAGCCTTTGCCGAAGCCGACAAGTTCATCATCGACGGTTTCCTCGCCGCCTCGAAGGCCGCGGGCCAGAACTTCGAGGTGATCGTCAAGGACAGCCAGTCCAACCCAAATCGTGCGGCCGAAGTCGCCAAGGACCTCATCGTCAACGATGAAGTCAACCTGATGCTGGTGGCCTCGACGCCCGAAACCACCAATCCCGTCGCCACCACCTGCGAGGCGGAAGGTCTGCCCTGCATCTCCACCGTCGCGCCGTGGCAGCCCTGGTTCATCGGCCAGCAGGGCAATCCGGGTGACGCGGAATCGTGGACGCCGTTCGAGAGCGTGTTCCACTTCTTCTGGGGTCTGGAAGACGTGATCGCGGTCTACACGAACATGTGGAACCAGATCGAGACCAACAAGAGCGTTGGCGGCCTCTTCCCGAACGACGGTGACGGCAATGCCTGGGGCGACCCGGTCGTGGGCTTCCCGCCGGTTCTGGATCAGCTCGGCTTCAAGCTGACGGATACCGGCCGCTTCCAGAACCTGACGGACGACTTCTCGGCCCAGATCAGCGCGTTCAAGGGCGCCAATGCAGAGATCATCACCGGCGTCATGATCCCGCCGGATTTCACCACCTTCTGGAACCAGGCGCAGCAGCAGGGCTTCCGGCCAAAGGTGGCGTCGATCGGCAAGGCGATCCTCTTCCCGCAAGCTGTCGAAGCGCTGGGCAAGGCCGGACACAATCTTTCGTCCGAAATCTGGTGGTCCCCGAACCATCCTTTCAAGTCATCATTGACTGGAGAAAGCTCGGCGCAACTCGCCGAAGGATTCACCGCCGCGACGAACCGGCCGTGGACCCAGCCGATCGGATTCGTGCATGCGCTCTTCGAGCTTGCATCCGACGTGATGAAGCGCGCCGACCCCACGGACGCGGATGCGGTCATTCAGGCGATCGCTGAAACCCAGCTCGACACGATCGTTGGCAGGGTCGCCTGGGATGGTGCGAACCTGCCGCCGTTCGCGGCGAAGAACGTGGCCAAGACTCCGCTCGTGGGGGGTCAGTGGCGGCTGAAGGACGGGGGCGGATTCGACCTCGTGATCACCGAGAACACGATGGCGCCCGTCATTCCGACCGGCGGAAAGATGGAACCGATCGCCTGAGCCGCATCCCCACGCATGGGATGACCCTCCCCGACCGGTGAAGGCGGCGGAAACGCCGCCCGACCGGCCGACAGCTCATTCCCGTCGCAGGAAGGCAATGAACACCCATGACCATTCTTGCTCTGAAAAATGTTTCCAAAAGCTACGGGGCCCTGAAGGTCACGCAGGACGTTTCCTTCACGCTCGAAAAGGGCGAGGCGCTCGGCGTCATCGGGCCGAACGGGGCCGGCAAGTCGACCCTGTTCAACCTGATCACCGGCAACGTCCTCGTGGATGCCGGCCAGATCGAGTTCGACGGGCGCGACGTGACCCGGGAGAACCCGATGGCGCGCTGCCTCGCCGGGGTCGGCCGTACCTTCCAGATCCCGCAGCCGTTCGACAAGCTGACGGTGTTCGAGAACCTCGTTGTGGCAGGCGCGTTCGGCTCCAGCGCCTCCGAGAGCGATGTCACCGGCCGCTGCGCCGACATTCTGGAACAGACCGGGCTCGGGCCGCGGGCCAACGATCTTGCGGGCGGGCTGTCACTCCTCCAGCGCAAGCGCCTCGAGCTCGCCCGGGCGCTTGCCACGCAGCCGAAGCTCCTGCTGCTCGATGAAATCGCCGGCGGCCTGACCGAGGGCGAATGCGTCCAGCTCGTCGATACCGTGAAGTCGGTGCACGCAACCGGCGTCTCGATCGTCTGGATCGAGCACGTGCTGCACGCGCTGACCTCGGTGGTGACACGCCTGCTGGTGCTCGACTTCGGCAAGGTGATCGGCATCGGCGAGCCCGACGAAATCATGAACTCGAAGGCGGTGCGGGAAATCTATCTGGGGATCGACGTCTGATGGCACTTCTCGAAACCAGATCTCTGACGGCCTCCTACGGCGACTTCCAGGCCCTGTTCGGGGTGGACGTGCGCCTGGAAGAGGGCCAGACCGTCGCCATCATCGGCGCGAACGGTGCCGGCAAGACCACGCTCATGCGCTCGATCTCGGGCGTGCTGAGAAACGCTCTCGATCAGATCAGCTTCGACGGCCGGGAGATCGGCGGCCTGAGCGCACCCGATGTCGTCGCGCTCGGCGTCGCCATGGTGCCGGAAGGGCGCAAGCTGTTTCCCTCGCTCACCGTCGAGGAAAACCTGCTGATCGGCCGGTATGGCCGTGCCGTGGAAGGGTTCTGGTCGCTCGAAACCATCTACGAGATGTTCCCGATCCTGAAGGAGCGCCGCAACAATCCCGGTACGGCGCTCTCGGGCGGGCAGCAGCAGATGGTGGCGATCGGCCGGGCGCTGATGTCGAACCCCCGCGTGCTCCTCTGCGACGAGCTGAGCCTCGGTCTCGCGCCGGTCGTCATCAAGGACATCTACGCGGCCTTCCCGAAGATCAAGGCGTCGGGCGCGTCGATCATCATCGTCGAGCAGGACATCGGGCAGGCGCTGAAGGTCGCCGACCAGGTCTACTGCATGATGGAGGGCCGCATCACGCTGTCGGGCAAGCCATCGGAAATCAGCCGCGAGCAGATCCACGCCGCGTATTTCGGAGCGCACGCATGAGCGTACTCGACACTCTCATCCAGGGCATCCTGCTGGGGGGCCTCTACACGCTCTTCGCCGCCGGGCTGGCCCTCGTCTTCGGCATCATGCGCCTCGTCAATCTGGCGCATGGCGACCTGATCGTGATGGCCGCGTTCCTGATCCTCTATCTGGTGACCGGGCTCGGGCTGAACCCGTTCGTCGCGGCGCTCATCGCCATGCCGGTGATGTTCGGCATCGGCTGGGCGCTCCAGTACTTCGTGCTGAACCGCACGCTCGGGCCGGACATCCTGCCGCCGCTCCTCGTCACGTTCGGCCTGTCGATCGTGATCCAGAACGGGCTGCTGCAGGGCTTCTCCGCCGACAGCCGCCGCATCCCGATCGGCCCGCTGGAATCGGCCTCGATCAACCTCGGACCGATCGCGGTGGGCGTCATGCCGCTCCTGACTTTCGCCTCCGCGGTGCTGGTGATCGTCGCCCTCAACGTGATCTTCTATCGCACCTCGCTCGGCCGGGCCTTCCGCGCCACGTCGGACGACAAGGTCACCGCCGGCCTGATGGGCATCCGGCCCGACAACATCTTCGCCATCGCCACCGGACTGGCGCTGGTCGTGGCGACAATCGCCGCGCTCTATCTCGGCGCCCGCGCCAACTTCGACCCGACCATCGGCCCGGCGCGTCTCATCTACGCCTTCGAGGCGGTGATCATCGGCGGGCTTGGCTCCTTCTGGGGGACGCTGGTGGGCGGCATCATCATCGGCGTGGCGCAGACGTTCGGCGCATCCATCAACCCGGAATGGCAGATCCTGGCCGGCCACGTCGCCTTCCTGATCGTGCTTCTGTTCAGGCCGCGCGGCCTGTTCCCGAGAGCTGTGGACTGAGGAGCAAGCCATGAGCCTGGTGTCATCCAACCAATGGGCCGTCGAGACCCGCACCCGCGCCTCCTCGATGTTCTTCGTGATCGCCGCGGTCGCCGTGCTGATCGCCTTCGCGGCCCCGTTCTTCCTCTCGCGCAGCGGCATTCAGGACCTCTTCTTCATCCTGACCATGCTGGTGCTCGCCCAGTGCTGGAACCTGCTGGCGGGTTACGCCGGTCTCGTCTCGGTCGGGCAGCAGGCCTTCGTGGGCTTCGGCGCCTACGCCATGTTCGCGACCGTCATCCTGCTCGGGCTTGATCCGCTGGTGGGCGTGCTCGCCGGCGGCCTGATGGGCGCGCTGCTCGCCATCCCGACCGGCTTCTTCGCCTTCCGCCTGCAAGGCGCCTACTTCGCCATCGGCACCTGGGTCATCGCCGAAGTCGTGCGCCTCTCCATGGCGCAGTGGAAGGCGCTCGGCGGCGGCACGGGCACGTCGCTGCCGACCACGGCGACGCGTGACATGGTCGGGGTCAAGCTGGTGCAGGACATCTTCGGCGTCCGCTCGGCGCAGGCGGTGGATATCCTGTGCTACTGGCTGGCGCTGATCCTCGCCGTCGCCTCAGTCGTCTTCATCTACCGCCTGCTGCGGTCCCGTCAGGGGCTGGGCCTCGCGGCGGTGCGTGACAACACCGTTGCCGCCCGTGCGGTCGGTGTCGACGCGCTCCGCATCAAGGCGGCCGTCTACATCATCGTCGCCTTCATCACCGGTCTCGTGGGCGCGCTCATCTACGTGCAGAAGGCCCGCATCTCACCCGACGCCGCCTTCGCCGTCACCGACTGGACCGCCTACGTGATCTTCATCGTGGTGATCGGCGGTATCGGCGCGATCGAGGGCCCCATCGTCGGCGTCCTCGTCCTCTACCTGCTTCAGACGCTGCTGGCCGATTACGGCTCCTGGTATCTGCTCGCCCTCGGCCTGATCGGCATCGCCGTCATGCTGTTCGCTCCGCGCGGTCTGTGGGGACTGTTCACCGAACGCACCGGAATCCAGCTCTTTCCCGTCCGTCGCATCCTGACGGGCGGAACCAACAAAACTAACGGAGGAACCAATGTCTGACATTTCCACTGACGTTCTCATCATCGGCACTGGCCCGGCGGGCTCCGCCACCGGCGCGCTGCTGTCGAGCTATGGCATCAAGAATATGGCGATCAATCGCTACCGCTGGCTGGCCCACACGCCGCGCGCGCACATCACCAACCAGCGCACGATGGAAGTGCTCCGCGACCTCGGCCGCGACGTGGAGGACGAGGCCTACCTCTTCGCTGCGCATCAGGACCTGATGGGCGAGAACGTGTTCTGCACCTCGCTCACCGGCGAGGAGATCGGCCGGATGAAGAGCTGGGGCACCAGCCCGCACTCCAAGGCTGAACACCTGCTCTCGTCGCCGACGCTGATGAACGACCTGCCGCAGACCTTCATGGAGCCGCTGCTGTTCAAGACCGCCTGCTCGCGGGGCACGCAGGCGCGCCTCTCGACCGAGTACGTCTCGCACGTGCAGGACGACGAGGGCGTCACCACGACCTGCCTCGACAGGCTCACCGGCAAGGAATTCACGGTCCGCTCGAAGTATCTCATCGGCGCCGACGGCTCCAATTCCCGCGTCGCCGAGCATGCCGGCCTCACCTATGGCGGCAAGATGGGTCTCGGCGGGTCGATCAACATCCTGTTCAAGGCCGACCTCTCCAAGTACGTCGCGCACCGCCCGTCGGTGCTCTACTGGGTCGTCCAGCCGGGTGCGGACGTCGGCGGCATCGGCATGGGCCTCGTGCGCATGGTGCGGCCGTGGAACGAATGGCTGATCGTCTGGGGCTATGACATCAACAAGCCCGCGCCGGACGTGGACACGGCCTTCGCCACCAAGGTGGTGCGCGATCTGGTCGGCGATCAGGAGCTTGAAGTCGAGATCGAGCAGGTCTCGACCTGGACCGTCAACAACATGTATGCCGAAAACGTCTCCAATGGCCGCGTCTACTGCATGGGCGACGCGATCCACCGTCATCCGCCGTCAAACGGCCTCGGCTCCAACACCTCGATCCAGGATGCGTTCAACCTCGCCTGGAAGCTCGCCTACGTGCTGAAGGGCAACGCCGGTGAGAAGCTGCTCGACAGCTACCAGGCCGAACGCGCCCCGGTCGCCAAGCAGATCGTCACCCGCGCGAACAAGTCGATCGAGGAGTTCGGACCGATCTTCAAGGCGCTCGGCCTTCTCGACTCCATCGACCCGGTCAAGATGCAGTCCAACATGGACGCCCGTTGCGACCCGAATGAAGCGGGTGAAGCCCAGCGCCGGGCGATCCGCGAGGCGATTGCCGGCAAGGTCTACGAGTTCGACGCGCACGGCGTCGAGATGAACCAGCGCTACAAGTCCGGCGCGATCCAGACCGACGGGCAGCCGGAGCCGGCCTTCGAGGAAGACGCCGAGCTGCACTTCCAGCAGACGACCTGGCCCGGCGCGCGCGTCCCGCATGCCTGGGTCTACAGCACCGATGGCGGCAAGGTCTCGACGCTCGACCTCACGGGGCACGGCAAGTTCACCGTCCTGACCGGTCTTCGCGGGCAGGATTGGGTCGCGGCGGCGGCAACCGTCGGCAAGGAACTCGGCATCGAGATCGCCGTCCACATCATCGGCCCGCGCCAGAAATGGCAGGACCTCGCCGGTGACTGGGCCCGGTCCAGCGAGATCGAGGAGAACGGTGCGGTCCTGGTCCGGCCCGACCACCACGTCGCCTGGCGCGCGCGCGAGATGCCGGGCAACCCCGAAGCCGAACTGCGTCGCGCTCTGAAGGACGTTCTGGCGCTGGCCTGAGGCCGGTCCGGCGCGGGCCCACGGCCCGCGCCTCCCTTCAAGGCAAGGAAAACAACAATGAGCTATTTTTCCGAAGCGCGCTCGGTCGAAGCCGTCAACGAGCGCATGGGCGAGACCATCGACCCGCGTCTCGCGACGGTCATGGCGTCGCTCGTCAAGCATCTGCACGCCTTCGCCAAGGAGGCGGAGCTGACTCAGGAGGAGTGGGAAGTCGGCATCGACTTCCTCACCCGCACCGGGCAGATCTGCTCCGGCGAGCGGCAGGAGTTCATCCTTCTCTCCGACACGCTGGGCTTTTCCATGCTGGTCGACTCGATCAACAACCGCCGCCCCTCCGGCGCGACGGAAAACACTGTCTACGGGCCGTTCCACGTGGCCAACGCGCCGGTGCGCGAGATGGGCGCCAACATCAGCCTCGACGGCAAGGGCGAGAGCTGCCTGTTCGAGGGGCGGGTGCTCGATCTCGACGGCAATCCGATCGAGGGGGCGCGCGTCGATGTCTGGTCCGACAATGCCGACGGCTACTACGACGTGCAGCAGCCGGGCATCCAGCCGAAGGGCAACAATCGCGGGATCTTCGTTACCGGTCCCGACGGGAAGTACAGCTTCCGCGGGATCAGGCCGGTGTCCTATCCGATCCCGGACGATGGTCCCGTCGGCAAGATGCTCGCCGCCGTGGGACGCCACCCTTACCGACCGGCGCACATGCACTATCTGGTCACGGCGCCCGGCTTCAGGAAGATCGTCACGCACACCTTCGTCGGCGGCGACGAGTACCTTGAATCCGACACCGTGTTCGGCGTGAAGGAATCCCTCGTCGCGCCGTACGAGAAGCTCGAGGGCGGCGACACGATCTGGCGGTCGCCGTTCGATTTCGTGATGATGCGAGACTAGACATGGACAAGACAATCCCGGACCTGGCAACGGCCGTTTCTGGTATCGAGGATGGCATGACGGTGATGATCGGTGGGTTCGGCGGCTCCGGCGCGCCCATCGAACTGATCCATGCACTGATCGACCGCCACGTGAGAACCGGCCACCCGACCGGTCTGACGGTTGTCAACAACAATGCCGGCAACGGCCATGTCGGGCTCGCGGCGCTGATCGAGCAGGGCATGGTCGGGAAGCTGATCTGCTCCTTTCCCCGCTCGGCAGATCCGAAGGTCTTCACCGACCTCTATCTCGCCGGCGGGATCGAGCTGGAACTTGTGCCGCAAGGCACCCTCGCCGAGCGCATCCGCGCCGGCGGGGCCGGCATCCCGGCGTTCTATACCCCGACCTCCTTTGGCACCGATCTGGCCAAGGGCAAGCCGGTCGAGGAGTTCGAGGGCCGCTCCTACGTGCAGGAACGCTGGCTGAAGGCCGACTATGCGCTGATCAAGGCCGATACCGGCGACACCATGGGCAATCTCACCTTTCGCATGGCGGCGCGCAATTTCGCCCCGCTGATGGCGACCGCCGCCGCGCACACGATCGTTCAGGTGACGCGCCTCGTCGAGGCGGGCGGGATCGACCCTGAAGTCGTCGTGACGCCCGGCATCTTCGTCCAGGGCGTGGTCGAGGTCCCCGACCCGGCGCAGGAGGAAGTCCTGAACCGCGCAGATGCGCACTATCCCGAGGTGGCGTAAGATCATGGCGACAAAGCTCACTCCGACGCAGATCGCCTGGCGCGCCGCGCAGGACATCGAGGACGGCGCCTACGTCAATCTCGGCATCGGCTTTCCCGAGATGGTCGCGCGCTTTCAACCGCCGGGACGGGAGGCGATCTTCCACACCGAGAACGGCATCCTCGGGTTCGGCGAAGCCCCGGCGCCCGGCGAAGAAGACTGGGATCTGATCAACGCCGGCAAGAAGGCGGTGACGCTGAAGCCCGGGACCGCGTTCTTCCACCACGCGGACTCCTTCGCGATGGTGCGCGGCGGGCATCTCGACGTGGCGATCCTCGGTGCCTACGAGGTGGCGGAGAACGGCGACCTCGCCAACTGGTCCACCGGGCCGAAGGGTGTGCCGGCGGTCGGCGGCGCCATGGACCTCGTGCACGGGGCAAAGCGCGTCGCGGTGATCACCGACCACGTCACCCGCGACAACCGGCCGAAGCTGGTGAAGACCTGCTCGCTGCCGCTCACCGGCGTCGGCTGCGTGACGCGGGTCTATTCGTCGCTCGCCGTCATCGACATCGAGAACGGGCGCTTCGTCCTGCGCGAGAAGCTTCCCGCTCTCAGCCTCGACGAGCTGCAATCCCTGACGGGCGCGGATCTGGTCATCCCCGACGCGGTCGCCGATCTCGTGACGCCGGAGCTGACCTGACCGCTCAGGAAGGGGAGCCGTGTCCGCTCCCGGAAACCGCTCGATCCGCGTCCCCATCCGCACGGCGCTTCCGCACGCGACCTTGTCTCTGACGTGGCGCTTGGCCAAAGTCCCGTGGGCAGACGAAGCCGACGAGGAGGAGACTTCCAGACATGGCGCATGAGCTGAAGACGCGGTCCCAGGAGCGGGACGATCTCGATACCCCCGAGATCCGCGAGGCGCGCATCGATCTGGCGGCCTGCCTGCGGATGGCGGCCCGCCTCGGCCTGCAGGAGGGGATCTGCAACCACTTCTCGGCTCTGGTGCCGGGGCACCCCGACCTCTTCCTCGTCAATCCGTACGGCCTCGCCTTCGAGGAAGTGCGGGCGGCGGACCTCGTGATCTGCGACTTCGATGGCAATGTCGCGCAAGGCAGCGGCGCGCCCGAAGCGACCGCCTTCCACATCCATGCGCAGCTCCACCGGCTGAATCCCCGGGCTGTCGCGGCCTTCCATACCCACATGCCGAATGCCACCGCGCTGGCGATGACCGAGGGCGAGCCTTTCGTCTACGCTGGTCAGACGTCGCTCAAGTTCTGGGGCAGGGTGGCCTATGACCGACAGTACAATGGCCTCGCGCTCGACGCCTCCGAGGGCGAGCGCATCGCCATGGCAATGGGCGATGCGGACATCGTCTTCATGCAGAACCATGGCGTCATGGTGGTCGGCCCGACGATCGCGGAAGCCTGGGACGACCTCTACTACCTCGAACGCGCGGCCGAGGCGCAGGTGAAGGCGCTCTCGACCGGCCGGCCGCTGGTGCCGGTCTCGCCGCAGCTCGCCGAAAAGACCGCCCGCCAGATGCGCGACGGCGACGCGGAAAGCGCCCGCATGCACCTTGCGAGCGTTCGCCGGATTCTCGGACGCGCCTCTCCGGGCTTCGACGCTCTGGAGTGAGGGTGGCCGGGTTTCCGCGGGCGACCCTGATCCTGGCCGCCAGCGGCCGCTCCTGCACTTGAACCCCGTCCGGGATCTGAGCCTCGCGGGCGTGCGCTCTGCTCCGGTGCCGGTCCGCGCGTCAGCGAGCGCAGGTTTCCGTTGGTGCCGCAGCTGAGCCGTGCACGTAGCTGGCGAGGGAGGCGAGACTGTTCTCCCAGCCGGACCGGTGGCCCGCGACATCATCCTGACCATCGAGGTAGAGGCCCTGTTCGACAAGCCTGACCCGGGTTCCCTCGCCCGCCGGCTCGAATGTGACGGCGACGGTGCCGGCAAAGATGAGCCGGGCATCGCTGACCAGCGACGTCGAAAAGACGATCCGTCGGCCCGCCTCGATCTCGAGATACCGGTTCTCGTTGATGTATTGCCGGCCGCGCACGAGCCCGAAGCGGCAGACATCGGTATCCCCCACTGCAAAGCGGAACCGCTCGAAGCGGAATTCCCATCCCTCACCGGGATCGCTCCACGTCCGCTGAGCGTCCTCCGTTGACCAGGCCGAGAACACGGCGTCGACCGGTCGCGCGAACTCCCTCGTCAGATCGACGGTTCCTTCAATGATGCTCATGGTACAGTCCTCCTGGGGTGGCCGTGGGCAGATACTGGCCCGGGATGCGGGCGATGAGCAGCGGTGGACTCGACGCTTTCGGGGGATTCGTGCCAGGATTTGCCGATGGCAACAGCCGCGCGCCCCGCGGAACCGCTTCGCATCTCGATCCTGAGCCTGCCGGAAAGCGGGACGATGGCGGCCTTTGGCCTGCACGAGGTTCTCGGGAACACCGCAACGGATGCGGATGCGCTGTCACGGCCGATCCGGCCGGTGCTGGTGGCACGCAAGCGCGGCGCGTTCCGCTCCAGCACCGGATTGCAGGTGACGCCCGAGGCCGATCTGGGGTGCAGCGACGCGGACGTCATCATCGTCTGCGACATTCACCTGGCCAGCGACGAGACGCCTGAGGGGCGATGGCCCGACGAAATCGGTTGGGTGCGCCGCCATCTTGAGCGTGGGGCGCTCGTCTGCTCGACGTGCAGCGGCGCGGTGCTCCTTGCCGAGGCCGGTCTCCTCGAAGGCGTGGAGGCGGCGTCGCACTGGAGCATGGCTGATCTCTTCCGCGAACGCTATCCGGGGGTAAAGTTCAGACCGGAGCGCATCCTGTGCGACAGCGGACACGGGGGCCGGCTCGTCACCACGGGCGGCGCATCGTCGTGGCAGGAACTCGCGCTCTACCTGATCGGCCGCTTCTGCGGTGCCGAGGAGGCGGCTCGTGTCGCACGGCTGTTCCTGCTCGGCGATCGCAGCCACGGCCAGTTGCCGTTCGCGTCGATGGCGCGGCCGCGTCAGCATGGCGACGCGGTCATATCGAAGGTGCAGGCGTGGGTTGTCGACAACTACGCCACGGCGATCCCGGTCTCCGCCATGGTTGAGCGGTCGGGCCTGTCCGAGCGCAGTTTCAAGCGTCGCTTCTCGGCCGCCACGGGATACGCGCCTGTCGAGTATGTCCAGTCGCTCCGGATCGAAGAGGCGAAACAGATGCTCGAAACCGAGGACGTTGCCATCGAGGAAGTGTCCGTCGCGGTCGGCTACGAGGATCCGACGTTCTTTCGCAGGCTGTTCAAGCGCCGCACCGGCGTCACTCCGGGGCAGTATCGCAAGCGCACCCGCATCCGCACCTTTCCCATGTAGTGTCCGGCTTGCCCCGAATTCGGCCTGACCGTCCCTGACCCGTTCCTGCCGGAGATGCCACGCTCGTGGAGCGATGGGCGCACGCCGCCCGTTTCCACCCCGGTTTCCACGGAGGCGTCTCATGGACTTCTACCATACACCCGGAAGCAGCTCGCAGTCGGCGCATATCGTCCTGCACGAGGCAAAGGTCCGATTCCGGCCGCATAAGGTCGACATCTTCAGCCACACGCTGGAGGATGGCTCCGACTACGGGCTGGTGAACCCCAACGGCTACGTGCCGGCGCTCACCCTCGCGGACGGTACCCTCCTGACGGAGAGCGTGGCCATCATCGACTGGCTCGCCAGCGGCCCGGCCGATCTGCTGCCTGACGGTGCGCTCGGGCGGACGCGCCATCTTCAGATACTGGCTTTCATCTCGACGGAGGTGCAAAAGCCCTTCATCCCGCTCTTCTTCATCGACGATCAGGTTGAGCGGACCCGGCTGCGTCGGAGCCTGGCGGAACGGTTTCGCTGGGTCGGCTCGAAAGTCGAGGGCGATTTCCTCTTCGGCGACCGTTTCTCGGGCGCGGATGCCTTCCTCTATGTCATGCTGCGCTGGGCGGCGATGACCGAGGTGGAGACGCCGCCCTCCCTGAACGGCCTCGCGGCGCGCATCGAGAACCGTGGCTCCGTGAGGGCGGTGCTTGCGGCGGAGGGCTTCGGTCCGTTGGCTGGTGTTGATCTGCCGCGATGACCGACGTGAGGGGCAGGCAGGCGCGCGGTGCCTGTCCCGCTTCAGGCTGCCGGCGTCGCCGGGTTCTCGGCCGATGTGCGCTGGCGCATGGCGGCGAGGAGATCGTGGAAGCGGTCACCCTGCACCGCCACGTGGTCGCGCATCGCCTGCGCGGCACCGGCGTCGTCGCTGGCGCGGATCGCCGCAACCACCGCCTCGTGCTCGTCGAAGGAGCGCGCCATGCGGTTGCGCACCTGCAACTGCATCCGGCGGTAGGGCTGGAGCACCGCGTGCAGGCGCGATGCTTCCCGCGACAGAAAGGCGTTGTGGGTCGCCCGGTAGATGCAGGCGTGGAACTCAGAGTTGGACGCGTAGTACGCATCGACCTCGCCGGCCGCAGCGAGTCGCCGGCATTCCTCATGGACGGCCTCGAGCTCCGCCAGTTCGGTCGAGGTGATCCGCCGTGCCGCGAGCCGCGCGCACATCGCTTCAAGCTCGGCCATCACCTCGAACCGCTCTGTCAGCTCGTGGACGCTCCACTCCGAGACGAATGTCCCGCGCTTGGCGGCCACCCGCACGAGACCCGAGGCCTCAAGTTGCTGCAACGCCTCGCGGATCGGCGTGCGCGAGCAGTCGAACTCGCGCGCCAGTGCCTCGGGATCGAGGCGCGCTCCCGGTGGGTAGCGGCCATCGACGATGGCGTTCTCCAGCGCCTCGCGTACCCTTACGGCATTCGGGACGGTGTTCACCTGCCTGCACTCCTGAGGGGAATGGCTCATTTGTAAGGCATCGGCGGAAAAACATCCATAGGCGCATCTGTTATATACAACACTACGGCAGCGAGCGTATATCAATCCCGGTCTGGCATGGGAGGGATTCGAGCGGCAACGCGCTCGGGTTCCTCGATCAGCCCCCCGCGCGGGGGCAAAAACAATGAAGCCACCGGAGGAAACCGTCCGTGACACCGCAGCTGATTTCGATCTATGCCCTTGTCGCCATGTTCGTCGTGGCAACGCTTTATCCGATCAACATGGGCGTCCTCGCCTTCGTTGGCGCCTTTCTCGTCGGCACGCTCTTCGCCGGTCAGGAGACCAAGGAAATCATTGCCGGCTTTCCCGGCGGCCTGTTCCTGACGCTCGTCGGCATCACCTGGCTGTTCGCGCTGGCGCAGAACAACGGCACCATCGACTGGCTGGTGCGCCTCTCGGTCCGGGCGGTGAAGGGACGTATCGCCGCGATTCCGTGGATCATGTTCATGATCTCGGCGCTTCTCACTGCCGTCGGCGCGGTCAGCCCGGGTGCTGTCGCCATCATCGCCCCGATCGCCCTCGGCTTCGCCTTCCGCTATCAGATTTCGCCGCTGCTCATGGGCCTCATGGTCGTGCACGGCGCGCAGGCCGGTGGCTTCTCCCCGATCTCGATCTACGGCGGCATCACCAACGGCGTCGTCGCCAACGCCGGCCTGCCGCTCTCGCCGATGACCACCTTCGCGGCCAGCTTCTTCGTCAATGCCGCGGTGGCGTTCCTGCTCTTCATGGTGCTCGGCGGCCGCAAGCTTCTCGCCGCCAGCGACACCGGCCCCGTCGCGGTCAACGTCCCGCACATCGAGATCGCCCGGGCGGCGACCGGCCCGCAGATCTTTGGTGACAGCGAGACCGAGGCGCTCACCCTGAAGATCGGCGAGGAAGGCGGCAAGGGCGACGCCAACCGCCTGACCGCCGATGCTCCCGCGCCCGAGGGTGCCGACGACGGCAATCTCTACCAGATCGTCACCCTTGCCGGTCTCGCGCTGCTCGCGATCCTCGTTCTTGCCTTCAAGCTCGACATCGGCTTCGTCGCGCTCTCGATCGGCCTCGTGCTGGTGCTCTGGGCGCCGAACACCCAGAAGCGGGCGATGAGCCAGGTCGCATGGCCCGAGATCATGCTGATCACCGGCGTCTCGACCTACGTCGCGGTGCTCGAACACATGGGCACGATCGACTTCGTCGGCGAGAGCGTCGCCGGCCTCGGCTCGCCGTTGATCGCCGCGCTGCTGCTCTGCTTCATCGGTGCCGTGGTCTCGGCCTTCGCTTCCTCGACCGCGGTTCTCGGCTCGCTGATCCCGCTCGCGGTGCCCTTCCTGCAGGCCGGTACCGGCGTCAGCGCCATCGGCTTCATCGCCGCCATGGCCGTCGCCTCGACCATCGTCGACGTCAGCCCGTTCTCGACCAACGGCGCGCTCGTGCTCGCCAACGCGCAAGGCGTTGACCGCGACCTGTTCTTCCGCCGGCTGCTCGGGTACGGCGCCCTCGTCACCGTGCTCGCCCCGATCGTCCTCTGGCTCCTCTTCATCGTGGTGCCTGGATGAGTCTCGACATCCCCGCAAAGGAGTTGACCGTGACCAAAGCCGTTCGCCCCGACCGCCAAGGCACCTCGGCCTACCTCGGCGACCTGCTCGATACGCTGACCGAACGCGGCCGCAACCTCATCCGGTGGCGTGGGCCGGAGGAGGCTCCGGTGGCCGCGCCCGACCTCGCCAGCCTCGGCGACCTGCTGCTCTCGCGGCGCGGCGAGGCCTCGGGCGTGGCGCTGGCCCGCGCCCTGGTCGCGGCGTTCGACGCGGCCGCGCCTGAGGAGCGGCTCGGCTTCTTCGCGCTTCTTGCCGACCGCTTCGGCCCCGACCGGGCCGCCGTCGACGCCGCGATCGAGGCGGTCCGTGACGACGCGCCCGACGCGGTGGAGCGCCTGCACGCCGCCTCCGAGCCGCGGCGGCAGGAGCTTCTCCGGCGCCTCAACCTCGCGCCCGGCGGCACTGCCGCGCTGGTCCGCATGCGCGAGGAGCTGCTCCGGCATCTGCGCGAGCACCCCGAGCTTCGCCGGGTCGACGCCGATTTTGCCCACCTCTTCGGTTCGTGGTTCAACCGCGGCTTTCTCGTCCTGCGCCACATCGACTGGACGACGCCCGCGAACATCCTCGAGAAGATCATCCGCTACGAGGCGGTCCACGCCATCCAGAACTGGGATGACCTCAGGAACCGGCTGGAGCCGACCGACCGGCGCTGCTACGGCTTCTTCCACCCCCAGCTCGCCGACGAGCCGCTGATCTTCGTCGAGGTGGCGCTGACCGAGGCGATCCCCGACAACGTGGCCGGGCTCCTCGATCTCGACCGCGCTCCGATCTCGCCGGAGAAGGCGACGACGGCGGCGTTCTACTCGATCTCCAACACCCAGAAGGGCCTCGCCGGGGTCTCCTTCGGCAACTTCCTGATCAAGCAGGTGGTCGAGGACCTGAAGGCAGAGCTTCCGAACGTGAAGACCTTCGTCACCCTGTCGCCGGTTCCGCGCTTCGCCGCCTGGCTGAAGCGCGAGCGTGAGGATGACGCGTCGGCGCTCCTCGACACCGACTCGCGCGCGACCCTCGACCTGCTCGACGAGCCCGGATGGCACCTCAACCCGGACAAGGCCGAGGCGGTGCGCGCGGTGTTGCTCCCGCTCGCCGCGCACTACTTCCTGAAGGCGAAGGACGACGCAGGCCGGCCGATCGACCCGGTGGCACGCTTCCACCTCGGCAACGGCGCGCGCCTCGAACGGCTGAACTTTCTCGGAGATGTCTCGCCCAACGGGCTTCGCCAGGCGCACGGGCTGATGGTCAACTACCTCTACGACCTCGGTCAGATCGAGAAGAACCACGAGGCACTGGCCGAGAAGGGCCGGATAGCCGCCTCCGAAGCGGTGCGCCGGGCATTGTCCGCCGCCCCGACCCCATCCGACAGGTGACGACCATGAATGCCAATCTCTTTGCCCAGCTCGTCGACGGCATCGTCGACTCGACCGCCACCGCCATCGAGACCGCCACGGGGGAGCGCATCTCCTATGCCGATCTCGTCGCCCGCACCGGCCGGATGGCGAACGCTCTCGCCGGCTTCGGCGTCAGGCCCGGGGACCGGGTCGCGGTGCAGGTGGAAAAGTCGGTGGAGGCGATCGTCCTCTACCTCGCCACCTTGCGCGCCGGGGCCGTGTTCCTGCCGCTCAACACCGGGTACACCCCGGCCGAGATCGCGTATTTCGTCGGTGACGCCGAACCCGCCGTCTTCGTCTGCGACCCCGCCCGGCGCGAGGGGCTCGAGGCCGCGGCCGACGCCGCCGGCGCGCGGCTCGTGACCCTCGACGCCGGGGGCAGGGGCACGCTTACGGACGCGGCAAACGCCGCCCCGGCCGAGTTTGCCACCGTCGAGCGCGGGCCGGACGACCTCGCGGCACTCCTCTACACCTCCGGCACCACCGGGCGTTCCAAGGGCGCGATGCTGACCCATGACAACCTCGTCTCGAACACGCGCGCGCTGATCGAGACATGGCGTTTCACGCCCCGGGACGTGCTCATCCACGCCCTGCCGATCTTCCACACCCACGGCCTGTTCGTCGCCACCAACGTCACGCTCTTCTCCGGCGCGTCGATGGTGTTCCTGCCGAAGTTCGATGCAGACCGCATCATCGGGCTGATGCCGCGCGCGACCGTGCTGATGGGCGTGCCGACCTTCTACGTCCGCCTGCTCGAGGACGACCGGCTGAACCCGTCGAGCACCGCTCACATGCGGCTCTTCGTCTCCGGCTCCGCGCCGCTGCTGGCCGATACGCACCGCGAATGGCGAGCCCGCACCGGGCACGCCATTCTTGAGCGCTACGGCATGACCGAGACCAACATGAACACCTCGAACCCCTACGAGGGCGACCGGGTGGCGGGCACGGTCGGGATGCCGCTGCCCGGCATCGAGATCGTGGTGACCGATCCCGAGACCGGCGAGAGGCTCCCCGGCGGTGAGATCGGCATGATCGAGGTGCGCGGGCCCAATGTCTTCAAGGGCTACTGGCAGATGCCCGAGAAGACCGCCGCCGAGCTGCGGGAAACCGGCTTCTTCATCACCGGCGATCTCGGCCGGATCGACGAACGCGGCTACGTCCACATCGTCGGCCGGGGCAAGGACCTCATCATCACCGGTGGCTACAACGTCTACCCGAAGGAGATCGAGACCGAGCTCGACGCGTTCCCCGGTGTCGTCGAGTCCGCGGTGATCGGCATATCGCACCGCGACTTCGGCGAGGCCGTGACGGCGGTCATCGTCCCGACCGGCGGGGTCGAGCTCGACGAGGTGGCGATCCTTGCCGACCTCGAGACGCGCCTTGCGAAGTTCAAGCTGCCGAAGCGGATACTCTTCATCGACGAACTGCCGCGCAACACCATGGGCAAGGTGCAGAAGAACCTGCTCCGCGACCGGTTCGCCAACCTCTACGACGGCTGACGGCCCGGCGCTTCGGGCGGGGCGGGGCCGCCTCGGCGGTTCCGCATCGCCCACCGGCGACGGTCTTCCGGCATGCGGGTTGCCCGGCGCGGGGCCGTTCCTCGCGCCGTGCGAGGCAGCGGCCGCCGAGGCCCGCGCCGTTGACCCTGCCTCGGTTCGGCGGGCACAAGTCATTGTCGGCCAAGCCGAAATGGTTTCCGGCCAGCACACATGCGCAATGGAAGGACCTGTGACATGGACCACTCGACCGCACGCAGCCTGTCGGAACTGACCCGAAGCGCGACGTTGCGACGTCTGGCGGCAATCGTCGCCGGTACGGTGTTGCTGACGATCGCATCGCGCATTGTCGTGCCGATGGTGCCGGTGCCCATCACCCTGCAGACGCTGGCGGTCACGCTGATCGGCGCACTCTACGGCTGGAGACTGGGGGCGGTCACCGTCATCGCGTGGCTCGCACAGGGTGCCGCGGGCCTGCCGGTCTTCCAGTCCGGAACCGGCGGCATCGCGCCGTTCCTCGGGCCGACGGCAGGCTATCTGCTGGCGTTTCCGATCGTCGCCGCCTTCACCGGCTGGCTGGCGCAGCGCGGCTGGACCGGGCAGCGGACGGGCCTTGCCTTCGCTGCGATGCTTGCCGGAAACCTCCTCTGCCTCGCGATCGGTGGCGCCTGGCTCGCCGTGATGATCGGTGCCAAGCAGGCCTTCCTTCACGGTGTCGCTCCGTTCATCATCGGAGGCGTCCTGAAGTCGGCGGTGGGCGCGGGTATCCTCCGCCTCGTCGCCCGGCCCGTTTCGCGCGAGGGTCTCTGAGCGTCGACGCAGGGTCGGCGCGGGTTTCCTGACGTCCCCGGCTTCCGATTGCGGCAGGGGGCGGTCAGCCGCGGGTGTGCGAGAGATGCTGCAACAGGCTCTCCGCCAGCGGTGTCAGGTCCGCATCGGCGCGGATGCAGAGCGAGAGCCGGCGGGTCGCCCAGTCGTCGGCAAGCCGGACGATGGTGACGCCCGGGCGCCTGCGGGCCCGCCGCGCCGCTGTCTCGGGCACGATCCCGATGCCGACGCCCGCGCTCGCCAGCTGACAGATGTCGGCGAAGCTTCGCACCCGGAGACGCGGGCGCAACTGCAGGCCGGCCTTCGCCGCCTCGGCGTCGAGGTGGTCCTGCAAGGCGCCGTCCACCAGCGCCACGAAGGGCAGGCCCGCGAGATCGGCCAGTCGCACCTGTGGCTGGCTGGCAAGCGCATCGCCCGGTGCCGCCACCACGACCAGCCGGTCGGTCGCGAAGGGGCGCAGCTCCAGACCGGCCGGATCCACCGCCCGGGAGGAGAGGACGCCGATCTCGGCGAAGCCGAGGGCAATGCTGCGGGCAATGTCGGGGCTCGGGCGCTCCTTCAGCTCGATGTCGACCTGCGGGCGCGCCGCGAGCCATGGCGCGAGACGGGCGGGCAGCAGCTCGCTCGTCGCCGCGGTGTTGGCAAGGAGGCGGATCGTGCTGCGCAGGCCGCGGGCGAACTGGCCGAGCTCGCCTCGCATCCGTGCCATCTGGTGCAGGATCAGGCGGGCATGCTGCAGCAGCGCCTCGCCGGCCTCGGTCAGCGTCACCCCGCGCCGCTCGCGGACGAGGAGTGCGACGCCGCCCGCCGCCTCCATCTCGCGCAGCCGCTCGCTGGCGGCAGCCAGCGACAGGCCGGCGTCCGCGGCGCCGTGGGTGATGCTGCCGGCTTCGGCGACGGCAAGGAACAGCCGCAGGTCGGTGAGATCGAACCGCATGCGCGGCAGGATAGCCGTGCCGGGATCGAGGGGGAAGCCTTCGGGGAAGCCGAAGGCAGGGTCCGGGACTCCCGCATTGTGCACCAGCCCCGCGCCGCTATCACCGGGGCATGAGCGAACATATCCTCCTCGCGGCGATCGCCGCCACCTTCTTCGCCGCCGGCATGGTCAAGGGCGTGACCGGCATGGGTCTTCCCACTGTCGCGATGGGCGTCCTCGGGGCGCTGATCTCGCCGCTGGCGGCAGCAAGCCTGCTGATCGTGCCGTCCTTCGTCACCAATCTCTGGCAGCTCCTCGCCGGGCCGGCCTTCGGACCGCTGGTCCGCCGGCTCTGGCCGATGATGCTGGCGATCTCCGTCGGCACGCTTCTCGGCGCGTCGTGGCTCGCGACTGGCGATACGCGGGTGAGCACCGCGGCGCTCGGCCTGGCGCTGGTGATCTACTCGACGGTCACGCTTGTCGGCCGCCAGCTCGCCGTCCCGGCCCGCGTCGAGCCGTGGCTCTCGCCGCTGATCGGGGCCGTGACCGGCGTGGTGACGGGCTGCACCGGAGTCTTCGTCATCCCGGCGGTGCCGTATCTGCAGTCGCTCGGTCTGTCCCGTGACGATCTGGTGCAGGCGCTGGGGCTTTCCTTCACGGTCTCGACCATCGCGCTTGCCGCGGGGCTTGGAGCGCACGGCGCCTTCGCGGTCAGCGGGATGGGGCTCTCGGTGCTGGCGCTCGTCCCCGCGCTCGCCGGAATGTGGGCGGGCCAGCGGCTCCGTGGCCGGATCAGCCCGGTCGCCTTCCGCCGGGTGTTTCTCATCTGCCTGCTGCTTCTCGGCACCGAGATGACGCTGAGGTCGCTGGTCTAGTCCCTCGGCGTCTGGTCCCTCAGCGACCCGGGTCACGGCCCGATCACTCGGGGGCCATGGCTGATCCGCCGCTCGCCGGGCGTCAGTAGGGCGAGTCGGGGAAGTAGTAGCCGGCGGCGTTGTCCCTGGTGATCAGCGGGCTGTCGAGGACGTACTGGCCGTGGATCGGGGCCTGGGTCGCGTACTTCATCGCCGTGAGTTCGATCGCCGGGATGATCAGCGTCGGCGGATAGAAGATGTCGGCGTCAAAGCCGCCGTTGCCGTCCATGATCAGCTTGATGACCCGGTTCATCCCCGAGCCGCCGAGGAGCGCCATCTCTTCCTGTCGGCCGGACTGCTCGATCGCGGCCTTCGCGCCAAGGGCGGCGTCATCGTCGCCGGCCCAGACGCCGTCGATCTTCGGAAAGCGGACGAGGTAGTCCTGCATCACCTCGAAGCCCTTGTCCGGGTTCCAGTTGGCATACTGCATGTCGAGGATCTCGACACCGGACCCTTCGAGCGCCTTCTCGAAAGCCTCGATGCGGATGTTGTCGATCGCGGTCGGAATGCCGCGCATGACGACGATCTTGCCGCCCTGCGGCAGCTTCTCCTTGAAGTACCCGGCCGCCACGACGCCGTACTGGGGGTTGTTGCCACCTACGTAGAGATCCTCGATCCCCTCTTCCGCCAGGCCACGGTCGACGGACGTGATGAACACCCCTTTGGCCTTCGCCGCCTTGACCGGCGCGGTGAGCGGATCGCTCTCGAACGGCAGGATCACGAGTGCATCGATGCCCTGAGCGACCATGTCCTCGACGTCGTTCGCCTGCTTGGAGGCGTCCGATGCGGTGGTCACGAGGAACCTGAGGCTCGGGAAGGCTTGCTGCATCGCGGCCACGGTCCGCTCGGTATGGTAGTTGAGACCGCCGGTCCAGCCATGGGTGGCCGCCGGGATCGAGATGCCGATGGTGGCCGCCGTGTCGTCCTGTCCGAAGGCAGTGCCCGCGCCCGCCAGCGCGAGCACCGTCATCGTTCCGAAAGCGAAACCGCGCCGGGTGATCTTCATCGTGGGAAGTCCTCTCGTTGGTTCTGACGTTCAACCATCCCGCGCAAACGCCTCGGATTGCTCTGCAACTGGTCCGGAGGCTTGCGGCGCGTGCGCGGATGGCATCGATTGGATCGGCTGGGCTGGACTCGAGGCTGTGAGTCCCGCAGGTTACGCAATGATTTTTGCGACAATATCACAAATGCAATTTTGCAAGTCAACTTGATCCTGCAATGAACGCCTGCAACATTCGCCGCGGCATGGCTTGCGGTGTCGCGGGCAGGCGGCTCCGCGCCTGCTGGCGCGCATCGGGTGTTCCCGAAAGATGCGGGCGGAGCTCCGGACCGAAGCTCCGCGCGCTGATCGAAGGTCGCCAGGCGCGGTGCTTCCCGCCGGGTGCGCGCTTTCACGGGCCGGTTGGCGCGCGTTCTTCCTCGGCCAGACGCGTGACCACGCGGTCGGCCATGCCGGCGCAGCGGGCCCCGTCGAACGGGTAGAGGTCGCCGAAGCCGCCGAGCCGTTCGAGCAGTGCCGCGCGCAGCAGCCGCCTGGCGCGGTGGAGCCGGGTCTTGGCCGTCTCCGGGCGGAGACCGAGATGCTCGGCGGTCTCCTCCGTCGTCATTCCTTCCACGTCGCGGAGGATGAGGACGATGCGGAAGTCGGGGGGCAGTTCGTCGATCATCGGCTCCAGCAGGGAACGCACCTGCGCGCGGCCCGCTTCGGCCTCGGGCGTCGGCTCCGGCGGCGAGGGGAAGGCCACGATGCGCGGATCATCGGCCGGCAGCTCGCTGATCGCGGCGATGTCCTCCGACGGCCGGCGCCGGCGCAGGCGGCCAAGTGCCTCGTTGAGGGCGATCCGCGTCAGCCAGGTGGCGATCCCGGAGTCGCCTCGGAAGCGGGAGAGATTGATGAAGGCGCGCACGTAAGTCTCCTGCACCACGTCCTCGGCCTCCGCGTCGTCGCGAAGGACGCCGCGGGCAACCCGGAAGAGCCGCCGGTTGTGCCGGCGCACCAGTGTCCGCACCGCCCCCTCGTCTCCGGCGCGAGCGCGCTCGACCAGCGCGGCGTCGCTCATGCCGTCGAGAGCGGCGGTGTCCGCCGCTCTCAGGAGGGCGCCGGTCATGCCGGCACCCCCGTTGCCCTCACGCTGCCCTGCGCGACGATCGCCGCCGCGTCGGGAAACGCCGCGACCGCGGCCGCGGGCAGGCCGGTGTCGGGCCAGCCGTGCCAGTCGGCCGGCACGGTCCCGACGACGATGCGGCCGACCATGCCCGCGTGCTCGTGCGGGATGCAGCAGTAGTCATAGACACCCGGCACCGTCAGCATGACCTCGAACTCCTCTCCCGGCAGGAGATAGTCCGAATCCCACGGGCTGGCAGTCGCGGGAATGCGCCGGGGACGGTCGTCGAGTCCGGTCGGGTCATAGGCGGTCGCGGTGTGCGCGTTGCCGGCGTCGGAGTTCTTCCACCGCACCGTCGTCCCCGGCGGGACGAGAAGCCCCACCGGATCGAACCAGACATGCGCACCGTTCGCGTCGCCCCGCATGCCGATCTCGACCGGCCCCGCCGCCCGTGCCGGCAACGCCAGCACGGCGACGGCCCCGACGAGAAACTCACGCCGGGCAAGGATCATTTCGCGACCCGGGCCTGATCGGCCGCCGACACGTGCCAGAGGATGATGTGCGCGTGCGGCACCTCGACCCCCGGGTGACCGGCGTTGTAGGTGATCTCGACGTGATCGACCGCACCGCCCGGCGCGGCGAGATCGCCGAAACTCTTGTCCGGGTTCAGGTCGGCGATCGGGATCATGTAGATCGTGCTGACGAGCTTGCCGTCGTGGTCATAGGCCAGGAACGGCCCCGCTGGCAGCGTCGCCGGATCGACGTAGAGCGTGCCGAGGCCCGGGATGAAGTTCGGAAGCTTCACGAGGCTCGAGACGGCGGCATAGGGCGCCGGCGGCGGGGCCTGCGTCACATCGGCGGCGAGCGCCGTGCCGGCGGTGGCGATGAGACCGGCTGCGATCAGGCTCAGGATTTTCATGACAGGCTCCAATGGAATGCGCCGGCGGAATGCGTGGCGTCAATTCATTGGATGCAGCGGGCGGGCGCGAGGTTCCCGCCGCCGGTAACGCAGCCGTGATGGCCGATTCTCAGACCTCCAGCGAACTGAAGTGCCGCAACACCGCCTGCTCGACGCTGAGCGCCGCGAGCCAGGACGTCTTCGGGTTTTCGGGCAGGGGCTTGTTGTTCAGCACGATGCGGAAGTCGCCGAAGGCGCCGCGCGCCTCAAGCTCATGGGTGTTGCCGACAGCGCCCGGGTCGGCCACGAGCCGCACGCGGGTCTTCTCGAATCCGACGCCCGCGAGCGCCACCGCGGCGGTGACGTTGGTGTTCTTCGGATAGTCCCGGGCCGCATCGACGGCGTTGCCCTCATAGAAGGTGGT
The DNA here is from genome assembly GCF_014201905.1 of Amaricoccus macauensis. Lineage (GTDB taxonomy): Bacteria > Pseudomonadota > Alphaproteobacteria > Rhodobacterales > Rhodobacteraceae > Amaricoccus > Amaricoccus macauensis. Next base: position 324,877 of record NZ_JACHFM010000002.1, read on the forward strand.
GGCCTCCGCGAGGCCGGCGAGGTCGAGGATCGTCTCGGCCGGGGTGCCTGCCCACGCCGCCGGCGGCTTGCGGCCGACGTAGGTCACGCTCTCGAGACCGGCGAGCGCGCCCGCGCGCAGCACGTCGAGACCGGCGATCGCGCCGGAGACCGCGGTCGCCTTCGCGCCGCCCCGGCGGGCAGCCTCCTCCAGCTTCGCGATCGTCGCCGGGTCGCCGAGGGCGCCGATCGAGACGATGACGACATCTATCCCGGCGGCAAGCAGCGGAGGCACGGTCTCGCGCACCGCCGCGTGGGTGGCGCACTCGACCACGAGGTCGGGCCGCGCTTCGATCAGGGTATCCACCGTGGTCCATCGCGTCATGCCCTCGGGGGTCTCCCTCCGGCGCTCGGCGGGAAGCAGGAACCCCGCGAGCCGCAGCCCCGAGCGGCCGGCCGCGAGCGAGGCCGCGAGGCTTTGCGCCATGGCGCCGAAGCCGAGGGAGACGATCACCGGGGAGGCGGAGGTCATTGCAGAGGATCCTTCACAAGGTGCGCGAGCGTCGGGGCCGGGAGCAGCCGGGGAGCAGAAGACGCCGAGAGCCGATCGGCAGCAAGCCCGCAGGTTGACGGCCTCGCGGTCGGACCCTTCGCGCCGACCCCTTCGCGCCGACCCCTTCGCGCCGGCAAGGAGCGAATGTGGCCTTCCGTCGATGCGGACGGTAGGCTTGAGCGACGTGCCCGCGGCCCGTTGGCCGGAACCGATCGAAACGTCGAGGGGGACCGTCCCGTGACCGAACCGCGCCGCCCGAACATCCTCTTCATCATGTCCGATGACCACGCGTCGCGGGCGATCTCGGCCTATGGGGGCGGGCTGAACCGGACGCCGAACCTCGACCGGCTCGCGACCGAGGGGATGCGGCACGATGCGACCTACGTGACCAATTCGATCTGCACGCCGTCGCGGGCGGCGATCCTCTGCGGCACGTACAACCACGTGAACTGCGTGACGACGCTCGACACCCGCCTCGACAACCGCCTGCCGAACGTGGCGAAGCACCTGCGGGCCGCGGGTTACCGGACCGGCATCTTCGGCAAGTGGCACCTCGGCGAGGGGCCGGCGCACCAGCCGACGGGCTTTGACGAGTGGGCGGTGGTGCCGGGGCAGGGGGAGTACTGGGATCCGCCGTTCGACACGCCCGAGGGGCGGCGAAAGGTGCCGGGCTACGCGACCGACATCATCACCGACATGAGCCTCGATTTCATGGAGCGGTGCGGCGACGCGCCGTTCTTCCTGATGTGCCACCACAAGGCGCCGCACCGGAACTGGCAATATCATCCGCGCCACGCCGGGCTCTGGGCCGACGAGGACGTGCCGCTGCCCGAGACCTTCGACGACGACTATGCCAACCGCGCGGCGGCCGCGGCGGCGGCGCGGATGCGGGTGCGCTCGGACATGGTCTACAACGACCTGGGGCTGGTGCAGCCGGAGGGCGCGGCGGCGCGCGTGGGCGAGCTGCTGATCGGCGGCTGGCCGGACCGCAAGGTGCCTGAACTCATGCCGGGCGAGACGATCACCGTCACCTGTGCCGAGACCGGCGAGCGGCATACCTTCGACGATCCGCAGGCCTTCGCGATCTTCCGGTACCAGCGCTACATGAAGCGTTACCTGCGGACGGTGCAGGCGATTGACGACGGGGTCGGGCGGCTCCTCGACTTCCTCGACGAGCGCGGGCTCGCGGAGGACACGCTCGTCATCTACACCTCGGATCAGGGGTTCTTCCTCGGCGAACACGGCTGGTTCGACAAGCGCTTCATGTACGAGGAAAGCCTGCGGATGCCGTTTCTCGTGCGCTATCCGGCCGGGATCTCGGCCGGGTCGACGTCCCGCGACATCGCCTGCAACGTGGACTTCGCCCCGACCTTCCTCGACTATGCCGGGGCGCCGTGCCCGAACTACGTGCAGGGCCGCTCCCTCCGGCCGGTGCTGGAGGGCAGGACCCCGGACGATTGGGAGCAGATCGCCTATCATCGCTACTGGATGCACAACGACGTGTTCCACGGCGCATGGGCGCACTACGGCGTGCGCGGGCCGCGCTACAAGCTGATCTACTGGTACAACAAGGACCTTGGCCAGGCCGGGGCGCGTCCGCTGGATGCCCCGCCGGAGTGGGAGCTCTTCGACTGTGAAGCCGACCCGCACGAGCTCCTGAACCGCGCGGACGATCCGGCCCATGCAGAGATCTTCGACAGGATGCTGGCGGCACTCGATGCACGGATGGCGCAGATCGGCGACATCCCGGAGCACGACAGCGCCACGGCACGGCGGGGGCCTCAGGCGACCTGACGCGCCGCTGTCGGTGGGGCAGGGCGGTACGATCCGGCACTGCCGGGCCAGCCGCGCAGAGCTGCCGGCCGTGGCTCGGCTGATGAGCGATGCGGAGGCGCCGTGCATGTGCCCGTGCCGGGTGTCGCATGGAGAGGCCCGGCAGTTCCCCGGACGCCTCTTCCGCCGTCCCCCGATCATGGCACTGCCGCGGTGCCGGCCCAGGGGGCGCGGCCGGGAGCGGTTGACGTCGAGCCGCTGTTTCCCGCAAGCGCGGGGATGAACCCTGGTCACGACGACGAGTGCGACCGACTGCACCCGGGATGGGGACGAAGGGCGCCTATCAGCTTCCGACGTGCGTGCGGCGATCCGGGTGCTTCCTGACGTCTTCGGCGAAGCGGTGCGACATCTGAAAGACATCGACGGGGCAGGAGTCGATGCAGTTGCCGCAGTTCTGGCAGTCGCCGGACAGGATCACCGGGCTGTCCTTGCCCTTGAGGGCCGGGACGATGACGTGCGGCTCGGGGCAGATGGCGAAGCAGGCGCCGCAGTCGGTGCAGGCCGTGCGGTTGGCGGCGGAGACCCGGACGAGCGAGCCGCGTCCGATCAGCCCGTAGAAGGCCCCGACCGGGCAGAGGTGGCTGCACCAGGCCCGGCGCGCCACGAAGAGGTCGAGCAGGAACACCGCGGCGATGATCGCCCAGCCGAAGCCGATGCCGGAGATGAACGCCCGCTGCAGCAGGCTCACCGGATTGACGAACTCCCAGGCGACCGTCCCCGTGATGAACGAGGCGAGGAGGGTCGCGGCGAGGATCGCAAAGCGGGCGCGGCGGTCGAGCTTGCGGTCGCGGGTCAGCCCGACCTTCTCGCGCAGCCAGTAGGCCGTGTCGGTCACGACGTTGACCGGGCAGACCCATCCGCAATAGACGCGCCCGCCGAGCACGAGATAGGCGAGCGCGATGATGATGGCGCCGGTCACCACCGGCCAGGCGGGGGAGGTGCCGCCGACGAGCCCCTGAAGCAGGATGTAGGGATCGGCGAGAGTGACCATGCCGTAGATGTCGCTCGCCGCGAAGTTGCCGCGCACAAGCCAGATCCCGAAGAGCGGCCCGAGAGTGAAGAGACCGAGCAGGCTCACCTGGCTGGCTCGCCGGAGCAGCCACCACTTGTGCGAGCGGAGGAGACCGCGCGCCTCGACGCTGAGCCGGCGGTTCGCGGAGACGAGCCCGAGAACGATCCCGCGACCTGTCATGTGGCGCGCCCCGCCCGGTTGCGACCGGCGCCGCCGAGCCCGAGGTCACGCGGCAGCACGCGGATCGAGGCGTGGCCGGTGACGCAGTGCTTCTCACAGGTGCCGCAGCCGGTGCAACTGCCGGAATGGACCGTGGGAATCATGATCTTGCGACCGTCGATCTCGCCCGGCTCAAGGGTGATCGCGTCACCGCGGATCGGGCAGACGCGCACGCAGATGCTGCAGTTCATGCCCTTGTAGTTCAGACAGTCCTCGTGCCCGACGAGCACGGCGACCCCCATCTCGGCCTCGCGGATGGCAATACCGCTGTCGAGGGCGCCGGTCGGGCAGGCCCGCGCGCAGGGCACGTCGCGGCACATGTAGCAGGGTTCCTCGCGCGGGGTGAAGAAGGGTGTGCCGACCGGCGCCTCCTCGCCCCATTCGGCGAGCGACAGCGTGTCGTAGGGACAGGCCTGCACGCAGAGACCGCATCGCACGCAGGAGGCGAGGAACTCGTCCTCGGGCCGGGCCCCCGGCGGCCGCAGGGCGCGGGCGTCGGCGGCGCCGGAAGCCTGTACCAGCGCGGCGAGCGAGAAGCCGCCAAGGCAGACCACGCCGGCGCCCCGCGCCATTTCGGTCATCGCCGTGCGGCGGTCTATCTTGCGGGGCTCGGTCTTGCGATCCCTGGCTGCCATTATCGGTTTTCGGCGGGAGTTGCTGCCGTCACTCCGGCGGTCCCGCCGCCTCCTTCGCGCGTTTCTGTTCGGCCAGCAGCGGCTCGTAGCGGCTGTCGGTCAGGGTCTCGAGGAAGGCGACGAGCGCATCGACCCGGGCGTCGTCGAGCATCAGGCCCGACTTGAGTTCGGTCAGCGACAGGTTCTCGCCGGCCTCGGGCGCCCCCCAGTCCTCGCCGGTCTCGGGGTTGATCTGCGAGATCGGACGGCGGCTCGTGTACTTGTTGTAGAAGAGGACAGCCGTTCGAAGGTCCTCGAACACCCCGTTGTGCATGTAGGGCGCAGTCACGGCGACGTTGCGCAGCGAGGGCACCCGGTGACGGCCCGCCTGCGCCGGATCGTCGATCCCCGGACGCTGCGCCAGCCCGCGGTCCACGTGGTCGGGGCCAAGGCCGCTGGCGGCGCGGGCCGCCTGGTTCAGCGGCACGCCGATGTTGTGATACTCGAAGCTCGTGAAGCTCTCCCGTGGCGTCACCCCCTGCTTCTGCAACTGGTGACAGAGCCGGCAGTTCCAGGTGATGAACACCGTCTGTCCGAACTGCTCCTGGCTGGTCAGTTCCGCCTCTCCGCGCATGTAGCGGTCGTACTTCGAGTCGAAGGCGGTGAACTCGGCGGTGCGCTGGTAGGCCGCGAGCGCCGACGTGGCATGGTCGAACGCCGCATCGACATCGTCGAGTGCGCCCGCGCCAAAGAGGTCGCCGAAGCGCCGGGCATAGTCGTCGTCCTCGCGCAGCCGCGCCACCACCGCGGCCCGGTCCGGCATCGCCATCTCGGCGGGGTTCAGCATCGGCTGGCCGGCCTGCTCCTCCAGGTCGTCGGCGCGTCCGTCCCAGAAGAGGCCGCCCTTGTAGCGGCCCTTCGCATCGCGATGGAACGTCGGGCTGAGTGCGGCATAGGTCAGCATCGGTGTGTTGCGGTCACCGTGCGAGACGCCGTCGGCGCCCTCGGAGACCGCGCGGCCGGCGGCGCCGGTGCGCGGGTCGGAGAACGCATGGGCCGGATCATGGCAGGTCGCGCAGGACTGGGTGCCGGTGCCCGACAGCCCCGGGTCGAAGAACAGTGTCTCGCCGAGCGCGGCAAGCGTCTCCGTCCGGGGCGCTGGCTGGGGCGCCGGGCCGCCGGCCGCGCCGAAGCCAACCGCGGTGGCGGCGGCCAACGCGACGGGCAACAGACAGGCGATGACGACAAACGGGCGCTCCACGGTATCAGACCTCCGCTGCTTCGGCCGAGCGCGCCGGCACGCCGGCGGCGCGTGCGCGGGTCTCGGAGATGAGGAGCCGATGGGCGACGAGATCGGCAAGGTTCGCGAGCACAGCCAGCCGCTTCTGTGCCGGAAGATCGAGCGCGGCGGGAGCGAGAACCCCGCGCGGGCCGAGAAGCCGGTCGTGATGCGGGCGCAGCAGCGTGACCAGCGCCGCGAGGCTCAGGTCGGCCAGCGGCTCGGGCCAGGCGAGCCCGCCGGAATGGATCAGGATTTCCTGCGTCACGCGGAAGTCGGCGGCGCCCGAGCGCGCCAGCGCCGGATTGCCGGAGACGGCGGCGTCGAGTAGCGCGAAGGCGGCCATCAGGCGGCTTGCCGGGTCGGGCGCGTTGCGGGCGCGCCGGAAGAGTTCGGCAAGCGGCGCCAGATCGGCGTCGACCGGGCCGAGGGCGGCGTCGTCGAGCGCGAGCGCACTCGGGCGGAAGGCGGTGCAGCGCCAGCGCGCCTGATGCGCGAGATCGGCGATACGCCAGCCGGCGATGGCCATTCCGCGCCCGGTCGCGACTTGCCAGCGCAGCAGGCGGCGCTCGACATCCTCGTAGGCGAGGGTCAGCGCCTCCTCCCCCGTGGCGGCCGGCAGGCGGTAGATCACCTCGGCGAGCTTGCCGCGCTCGTTGCCGTGCAGGCTGACCCGCGCCTCGGGCAGGTCGGGCGCGCCCGACTGCTCGGGCGCGTCATCGGCGACGAGAACGTCCAGCTCCCACGCCTGCGTCACCGGGTTGCGCAGGTAGAAGCCGACGAGGAAGTCCCGGCGGCGAACGTCGGCGACGGAGAGGCGGACCGTGTCAGTGTCGCTCTCGGCCTTCAGGGACGCTCGGATATCATAGGGAATCCACATGTTCTGCCTCCCTCCCGCCGGGTTATTCGACGGTGACCTTGCCGCGCATGAAGGGATGCGGTGTGCAGTGGTAGGCGTAGGTGCCGGCCTCGTTGAAGGTGACCACGTAGGCCTCGTCCTTCTTCAGCATGGCGCCCTCGAAGGCGTCGTCGCCGACCACACCCTTCTGGAAGGCGATGTTGTGGGGCATGGCCTCCTGGTTCACCCAGACGACGGTGGTGCCCGGCGCGACCTTCAGGTCCGGCGTCTCGTACTTCATCTTCGCGATGTTGACGACGACCGCGTCGGCGGGGGCCTCAGAGGCGGGGATCTGTGTCTCGCCAGGCGTGATCGCGTCGGCGGCGGCTGCACCGCTCGCGCCGGCGAGGGCGATGGTCAGGGCAACGGCCAGGGACCGGGTGGTCAGTGCAAGGTTCATGAATGGCTCCCTTGAAGGATAGTGCCGGAGGCGGCGCGCAGGCCCCCTCCGGCGTGCCGCGTCAGCCGGCTTTGCCGACGATGGGCGAGATGGTGCAGTGATAGGTCATCGCGTCGTCTTCCGCGCCGAAGCACCAGATGATGTCGTTCGCGAATTCCGGGCGGTAGACCGGCAGTTCGCCCTCGGTGTTGAGGCACGGGCAGCGGCCCGACACGTTGGCGCCGCAGCAGTCGCGATAGGCGATCAGGTAGCTCTGGCCGTCCGTCGGGTTGAAGCAGCTCGCCACCCACGAGGCGCTGGCGAGCTTGGTGCCCGGCGGACAGTTGGTGAGCGACCCGCCGGAGCAGTCGCAGATGTTGCCGTCGATCGAGCAGTGGCGCCAGTAGTCGCAGGACTGCACGTCATGATCCTGCGGCGCGAACTTCGCGCGCGGATCGGCCCCTTCCACCGTGGCGGCGTTGGCGCGGCTGACGCGCCCGCGGCGGTCGACCGGCAGGAGCGGCACGAGCGCCGCGCCCGCCATGACCGCCCCGAGGCGGCCAATCGCACCCCGTCGGCTGGTATGGCCCGCAACCCGGCGGGACAGCTTTTCGACCATCGAGTCGAACCTCAGGTTCCCCAGCATGTTGTATCCTCCTCAGGCCGCGGTCTTCTTGCGGCTGGCAATGAACTGCTGCAGCGAGGCGAAACCGCTCTTGTCGGCCTCGAGCAGGCTTTCGAGGTGCTCGCGGGTGTTGGTGAGACCCTTGGAACGGATCACACCCTCCGCATCGAGCAGCACCCCGTAGGGGATCTTTCCGACCTGGAACGCCATGCCGATCTCGGCCGAGACGACGTAGCGGATCTGGCCCAGATCATGGGTTTCGAGGAAGCGCGCATGCTCCTCGGGCGCCCCGTCGCTGATCATCGTCACCGCGATCTTCTCGGCTTTCGCGATCGACTTGATGATCGGGAAGAGCTTGTCGCACACCGGGCAGGACGGCGCGGTGAACATCAGGAGCGTCGGCCGGGCCTCGACGGATGCACCGCCGATGCGGACCGATTGTCCGAAGTAGTCGGGCAGGTCGAACTCCGGCGCCGGGTCGCCGATGTCGGGGCCGTGGTCGGTGATCATCGCGCCCATCGGCGAGGAGCGCTCGTGCAGCAGTCCGATCTGGCGCGTCAGACCGAGCACGACGGCCGTCATGCCGAGCAGCGCGACCCAGAGCAGGATGTTGGAAGCAATCAGGAACGTCATGTGAGCGGCCCTTATGAGTTGGTTGCGTGCTGCCGGAGGGAAAGGCCGCCCAGCATGGAGGCGCTGAAGTAGAGCAGCGCCAGTACGGTGCCCGCGAGCGCGCCGGTCGCGATATCGACCGGGCCCCCGGCCGGCGCCCCCGGGAGGAGCGCGGCGAGGCCGAGCGCCAGCGCTGTCAGCGCGGCGTTGCGCCCGACCATGCGCCAGTTGATCCCCTGCCGCATGCCGTCACGGAAGCAGCCGCAGTCGATCTGTGTCCGCCCGCGCAGCACGTTGACGGCGATGGCGACGCCGAAGGCCGCGAGGAGCGTCGCTGCGCCGAGCGCCGCGGGCAGCGCCAGCGCCGGGACGATCAGCCCCGCCGCCACCGCGATCTCGACCGGCGGCAGCGCCAGCGCCACCGGCCGGGCGAGGGCGTCAGGCAGCAGGCGGAAGTTCCGCACCACGCCGTAAAACTCCTCCATGGCCGTCAGCTTGGAGATTGCCGCCGTCGCGAAGAGCGCCGCGAGAAACACGCGCAGGCTCCACAGGAACAGTGGTTCGGAGAGCACAGCCTGCATGTCAGCTGTCCATGTCGTGGGTGGTGATGATCTGCGGGCCACGGCCAAGCTGGTCGACGCTGCGCAGTTCCTCGCCGGTCTCGGCGTCGAGGATGTAGAGCGTCTGGTCCCCGGCGGAGAGCGCGTAGAGCAGCGGCTCGTCGTCCTGGCTGACGTTGATCGAGTCGATCTCGTGACCGAGCTCGAACTTGGCGATCCGCTGGCCATTGCCGTCCATCACCACGAGGAAGCGGCTCGCCGCCTTGTGCCGCCACTCGTCGCGTTGATCGACGAGGAGGAAGGTGCGGTCCGACTTGCGGTGATAGGCGGTCTGCTGCCAGCCGCCCGGCCGCCATCCGTCAGCGCGCTCCGCTTCGGTCAGAGCCTCGATCGGGTCGAGGAACTTCGCCCCCTCGGCGGTCAGGTCCGCCCGGAAGATCTTGCCGGTGTAGGTCGGCCAGACGAGGCGTCCCGCGCGCATGGAGTAGGCGGGGTGGTTGATGAGCAGCTCTTCCTCGCCGTGGAAGACCTCGGTGTTCGTGACCTTCGGCTCCTCGCCGGAGATGTCGATCTGGGCGAGGCTGCCGTCGCGGCAGTTCATGTAGAAGACGTCCGGCGTCGCCGGGAAGATGTGGTAGCAGTCGGGAACGTCGATCATGCGATCGAACTTCTTGCCCTCGAGATCGACGACGCCGACGGCAGGGGCGGGCGAGAACTGGTAGAAGAGCAGCTGCTTGTTGTCCGGCGTCAGCGCGTTCATCCACTCGTAGGTGCCGAGCAGGAAGCGCGGGGCGTCCGGCAGTTCGATGTCCGCCGTCGGCTCGAACGTCTCGGAATCGAAGACCTCGACGTAGTCGGTGCGCTCGCCGCGGGCGATGCGCTTGAAGACCGTGCTGACCTGGGCGAAGAACGAGCCGTCCGCCGCCGGCAGCGGGTGCGGCAGGAAGCCGCCATCGGTCATGCCGATCACCTCGCCGGTCGAGCCGTCGATGACGAACTGCTGGGTGACCGCCGCGAAGTGCGCCGGATCCTGCACGTAGACCCGCCGGGCGTCCGGCTTCGGCGCGTTCAGCACGACCGGCTCGTCGGCCTCGCCGGAGGCGAGAGCCTGTGCCGCCTCGGCCGCCTCGCGCTCGCCCTCGGTCTGGGTCGTCTGCTCGCCCTGGGCCTGCTGCTCCTGAGCCGGCTGCTCCGGGGTCTGCTGCTCCTGGGCGCTGGCCGGCCCGAACGCCATGCCGAGCGCAATGAGCGACGTCGTGGCAAAAAGGCCGAGCGACCTGACAGGGCCGGGGATAAGGCAGCGTCGAAGGGTCATGGAAGGTCCTCCTTAAAGGCTCTCGGATCCCGGTGCGTGACGCACCGGGGGGCCGTACCGGGGTGAGACGAGTGTGGCCGTCAGGCGAAGGCGAGGACGGCGAAGGCTGCGCCGAGCGCGACGAGGATGGCGCCGTCTACCAGCGCCGCGCGCTCCTGGTTCCGGCCGAGCCATCCCTGGATGGCGTAGTCGGTCACCGGCAGCAGGTTGACCGCCATGGGCAGGTAGCGGCCGAGGTTGAAGATGGCGATGATCGCAATCGCCTCCGGCAGGGTGCCGGTCAGGATCGCCGCCGCAGTTGCCAGGTAGAGAAGCGGCGTCTGCACGTAGGTGAGGTAGTCGAGCCCGAGGGCGAGCCCGTAGATCCCGCCGACCACCGGTTTCGAGAACCGTTGGCGTGCATCATGTGGCACCTGCGCCCGGCGCTGCGGATAGGGCACCTTCAGGAAGTCGAGCTGGTGCGCGCCATAGAGGAGGCCGATCGCCGCCAGCACCGCGAGGCCAAGCCCGGTGCCGAAGCCGGCAAAGCCCGCCAGGGCACCAATCGCGCCGAGCAGCGTCCCGAGAATGACGGCTCCCACCGCATAGCCGAGCCCGTGCATCGCAAAGGTCGGAAGCCAGTCCCGCACGGCCCGCAGTCCCCGCCCGGTGGGACGCAGCAGCGAGATCGAGGAGTAGCCGCAAGGTGACCAGGTGGAGAGCAGCCCGCCCGCGAACGCACCGAGACCGATGAAGGCCGAGAGTGCGGCTCCGCCGTCGGACCGACTGCTGAGGAGAAATCCTCCGGCAGCGCCAATGACGATACTCGAGATCAGGACAAGACGACGCGTCGCCGGGGGATATTCTTGTGCAAAGCTGACGCAATCGTTCACGCCAACCCCATCCCGTCCTGAGATCGGTCCCGTATCTACCGATAAGACCATTCGGTTCCTTCCCCTTTTCACTGCTTCAAAGGTTCTGGCGGGGGTGGGGCCCACTCGCTTCAAAGCGCTTATTTTTCTTTAGTTCGGACAGTCTGGAACGTGTCCACGGGGCTTTAAATCCTCATTCCCGCAGGGGAGGGTTGCAGGAGCGCAGCCAACAGCCTGGCGCTGCCTTAAAGACCTGATAGCGCCGGACAAAAGTGTATTCTTCAGGACATCGGCTCGCCTGTAGGCTGATCAGGCGATGTCATCCTTTGGTTGGAGATCCGGCTCGCCATCCCGCGCGGTGAAGAGGCTCGCGCACCATTCGGCGACCGCGCGCGCCAGCGAATCATCCCTGAGATGAGCCTGGGAAAGCAGCCACACTTCCCGGCGGATCGGCAGCGGCGTTACCTCGATGGCGGCATCCGCCGCAAGGTCACGCACCAGCGGATCCGGCAGGACCGCGACACCCTTGCCACTGAGCACGAGGGCGCGCATCAGATTGAGATCCGAGGTCTCCACGCGCGGTTCCCGATCGCCGGCGATTGCCCGCAGCGCATCCATCTCGGGGGTCTGGTCGAGCGGCTCGGGGTAGGCCAGCAGCATCGCGTGCCTCGGGATCCGCCCTCGCGGACCCACCCGCGAAAAGCCGATCTGCCCGACGCGCCGCATCAGGAAGGCGCCGCGGGCGGGCCTTCCGAGTCGCAGGGCGAAATCCGCCTCCCAGCGCGACATGTCGATGTTGCGGTCGGACGTCTCGATCCGAAGCGTCAGTTCGGGGTGCTCGGCAAGCAGCGTCGGCAGTTCCGGCGCGAGCCAGTACTCAGCGATCGCGGCGATCGTCGACAGGCGGAGAATTCGCTGCGCCTGGTCGCCTTCGCGCAGGATCCGCCGGATGTCGTCGGCGGCCTTCTCCATTTCGTCGAGCTGGCGCAGGATCGCCCGGCAGGTGCCGGTCGGCCGGCGCACACCGTCGATGGCCTCGAAAAGCTTCGCTCCGGCATCCGATTCGAGGCGCGTAAGACGCCTGCCGACGGTCGTCTCGTCGATCTGCAATGCTCTCGCCGCGCGGGAAAACGAACCCGCTCTGCAAATGGCAGAGATAATCCGAAAGTCGTCCCAATTCATGACAAGTCCCCCCTCTCGCAACGTACGCCATCGCTGGCGAACCGTTGAGCCCGAAGAGGCCGATGCCGGTCAGGTATGCATGAAACGCAGGCCGACCATCGTGGCCGGGGACGGCGCATCTCGTCGCTGCCGAGGTCCAGCGCCGGCGGCGCGCGCCTCAGAACGCGGCGGCACCCGCGTCGGCCACCGACTGGTCCTGCGCGCCGCTGCCACCGCTGACGCCGACCGCCCCCACGACCTGTCCGTCGCGGCGCAGCGGGATGCCGCCGGCGAAGATCATGATGCGACCGTGGTTCGAATCCTGAATGCCATAGAATTGCTGGCCCGGCTGGCTGTTTTCACCCAGTTCCTGCGTGGAGGTATCGAAGGCGCGCGCAGTGAAGGCCTTGTTGATCGAAATGTTGATGCTGCCAATCCAGGCATTGTCCATACGCACATGGGCAACGAGATTTCCGCCGGTATCGACGACCGCGACGTTCATCGGCTGTCCGATTTCCGTGGCCTTGGTTTCGGCAGCGGCAATGACGCGTCGGGCATCCTCAAGGGTCAGCATCTCGATCTCCATGTTCGGCAAGGCATGCGGCGGGGGTCGATGCGGGTCAGCCCACACATGGGCTAATCCCGGCGGTGCCGGTGGGGTTCCGCAACTACGCGCCCGCTCGACAGCCATTTCGCCAATCTCAGGCAACGCGGCGGTCATCCGCGCGTTCGTCGTCTGAGCATGTCTGACCCCGCCGCGGATGGGACGGCCGCGGAGGGGATGACCGCGGAGGGGTGCCCGCCCAACACCGTGTTCCAGGGTCTCACGCCTCGGCCGACGCCGCTCCGGGCGGGCGGCAGTCCCACGGCCGATCGGCTGGATACTGTCGGGGATGCGCCACACCGTCACCGACGTACAGGAGTACAGGAGGTGCAGGGTTTTGTCGGAACTCTCGACACTCGCCCGCCTCTCGGGCCTCTTCTATGAAGCGGCCTTCAGCCCGGAGCGAACCGGAGCGGCGATGGCGCACCTGTCTCGCGTCCTCGGCGACGCGTGGGGCGTCTTCGGCTTGTCCGGACGCAGACGGACAGAGACCTTTCACGGCGACTGCTCGGCGGACTTCGAGGCGCTGTTCTTCGATCCCCGGATCGCCAACCCGCTTCTGCCGGTGCTCGCGGACCCAGGCCTGAACGGGGTGCTCTCGGACGCGGACCTGATGCCGAACACCGAATTCCGCCGCACGGTGTTCTACAACGAATGGCTGACGCCGCAGCACGCGGCCGGCTTCCTGCTCGCCAAGGCGCCGATCGGCGGTGGGCTTTCGGCGGTCCTCGCGATGAACCTCTGCCGCTCCCCGGGTGGAAAACAAGCTGGGGCGACGAGCGACCGGACCGCGGCGGCCCTGCTCAAGGGCCTGGCCCCGGTCATCGGTCGGGTCGCGGCGATCCGGCTCCGGACCGCCGGAACGGCATTGCGGCATGTCGGTTGGGGCATTGTCGACGGTGTGGGACGGACCATCGGTTTCGACGCGATGGCCGAGGCGTTGCTTGCGGCGCCGGGAGCCGGGATCGAACTCGTGCACGGCCAGATCCGGCTCCGCACTGTCAGCGGCGAGACCAATCTCGACCGGCTGCTCGCCGCCGCTTGCCGGCGCGGGCCGGACAACCCGGCAACAGGCGGCGAGATGCTGGTGCGCCCGGCCGCGCCTGGCGGACCGCTGCTCCTGGTGGGGATCGACCCGCTGGTCGGCGAGAACGAGCCCCTCGGGACGAGCGGGCTCGCGCTGCTCCGTGTCGAGAACCTGAGCCCGCACGCCGAGGCAGACGACGAGGTCGAGGAGCGGCTGCACCAGTTGCTCGGGCTCACGGCTCGCGAGGCGCATCTCGCGCTGTCACTCGCCGCCGGCCGCTCGCTTGCCGAGCATGCGGTGGGCCGTGGGGTCTCGCTCGAGACCGCCCGCACCCACCTGCGCGGCCTTTTTGCCAAGACCGACACGTCGCGTCAGGGGGAACTCGTCGCGCTACTCAATCGAATTACGCGTGGTCCTCGTTGAAATTCACCCGTTCAGGGGAAGCGGGCGGACCCTGATCGGTGTCTGATGGATACAGGGATTCGAATTACCGATCCCATCTTGACTGGAAGGGTGCGACGCCGGGCCCCGCGGCCATTTCGGGCTGTGCAAGGGCGCGTGCCATCCCAGTCTTCGTCGGCCCAGGGTGTCGACGACGTCGTGCCCGCTGGTCGATGCCGATGGCGAGCGCGGCGTTGCGGTTCGAGAGGCCCTCGGCCTTGGCCCGCGCCAGCACCTGGGCGAGCGAGCGGTCGAGCGCGCTGTAGAGCCCGCTGTTCACCTCGGTCTCGTCCCAGAAGTACTGTTGAAGATCCCGCACCCACTCGAAGTAGCTGACGATCACGCCACCGGCGTTGCAGAGGATGTCCGGGGGCACGAAGATGTCGCGGTTGCGCCCGGCGATGATCGCGTCCGCCTCGGGCGTCGTCGGGCCGTTCGCACCCTCGGCGAGCACGCGGCACTGGATGCGGCCGGCGTTCTCCGCGGTGATCGCCCGCTCCATCGCCGCCGGCACCAGCACGTCACAGGGCAGCGTCAGCATCTCCTCGGGGTCGACCTCGGCCTTCTTGCAGAAGCCCGCGAGCGTGCCATGCGTCTCGATGAACGCCTTCGGTCCGGTGATGTCGAAGCCGCGGGGATCGGCGTAGGCGCCGGTATGATCGCTGACGCCGACGATCTTCACGCCATGCCCGGCGAGCTCGAACGCCGCGACGGAGCCGACGTTGCCGAAGCCCTGCACGATGGCGGTGCTGCCTGCCGGCTCGATTCCCAGCAAGTCCATCGGAATCTCCAGGTGATCGGCAATCCCGTGGAACTGCGTCTTTGCCATGTCGAAGACCGGGCCGGAATACATCGGAAGTGCCCTCTCGGAGGGGCTTGTCACCGGGAAGGCGCAGGCCTTCAGCGGGTGCGGGGGATCAGGTGGATGCCGGCGAGCATGCAGCGGACGGAACTGCCGGCGAGCTTGATCGTGGGCACATCGAGCGGCAGCAGGGTCACGAAGCGCTCCAGCGTTGCGCGCTGCTCGTCGGTCAGGGCGCGAAGCGCGCGGGCCGAGAGGGCCAGCACCGGGCCGTCGGCCCCGAGGAGTTCGATTGCGTTTCCGGCGAAGTCACCGATCTGGGCTTCGGTGACATCGATCACCGTCCGCCCGGTGCTCTCCAGCCGCTCGCGGACCTCGGCGCGCTCGTCGGCGTCCGGGATCATGCCGAGACCCGCCAGCACGTACTCGGTGCCGATGCACATCAGCACGTTGGTATGGTAGATCGCGCGGCCGGCGGCATCGACCGCGTCGAAGACCATGGGCTCGAAGTTGAAGTGGGTGCAGAAGCGCTCGAGCAGCACCGGGTCGGCGCGGGTCGACCGGCAGACGTAGGCGACGCGCTCCACATGGTCGAGCACCATGGCGCCGGTACCCTCGAGGTAGAGCCGGTCCTGCTCCATCCCGGAGTAGTCGATGACGTCCTGCACGCGGTAGTCGCGCTTCAGCATCTCGATCGCGTCCGGCCGGCGCTCCTTCCGCCGGCTCGGGATCGCCATTGGATAGATCGCGACATGGCCGCCGGTGTGAGTCGAGAATCAGTTGTTCGGAAAGCAGGAGTCGGGCGTCAGTCCGCTCTCGTCCTCGAAGACGTGGACGCCCACGCCCGCGGCCTCGATGCGCGCGGCGGCCTCCGTCACCTCGGCGTGGGCGGCGGCGGCGATGGCCTCGGCCTCGCGCCGGGCGTCGACCGACTGGAAGGCGTTGTCGGCCGCCGTTTCCGGGTTCGGCGTGAAGCGGTGCGGACGGATCATGACGACCGACCTCGGGGCCTGGGCGGAGAGGAGCTTCTGGGTCATGGCTTTATCGCTCAGGCAGCCTCGGCTGGGGTGACGGCGGCGGTGACAACGCCGAAGAGGTTGCGCGGGTCGGTGGGCTCGGCGAGAAGTGCCAGCTCGACGTAGAGGTCGGTTCCCTCGGTCCGGTCGCGCAGGTAGCGCAGGGTCGAGAAGTCTTCCGTGGCAAAGCCGACCGAGTCGAAGATGGTGATCGTGTCGTTCCCGCGCCGGCCCGAGGCGGAGCCGGTGATGACCTGCCAGAGTTCCGTCACCGGGAAGTCGGCGGGCATCTGCTGGATCTCGCCCTCGACGCGGGTCTGCGGCGGGAACTCGACGAAGACATCGGCGCGCTCGAGGATGCCGGCCGCAAGCTCGGTCTTGCCCGGGCAGTCGCCGCCGACCGCGTTGATGTGGACGCCGGCGCCGATCATGTTGTCGTTGAGGATCGTCGCGTGCTTCTTGTCCGCAGTGACGGTGGTGATGATGTCCGCCCCCTGTACCGCCTCGCCGGCGCTGTTCGCTCGTCGGCGGGGGAAAAGGCGGGCGAGGCCCAGTTGATGGGACGATCCTGGGGCGGGCTGACCACCAGAATCCACGCCGCCGTCGACGAAAGCGGCCGGCTCTGGCGCCTGATCCTGCGCGCCGGCCATCGCGGCCATGTGCCGGTTATGGCCGTACTGATTGAGGGCTTCGCCCTGGAGATTTGACTGGCCAACGCCGCCTACGACAGCAAGGCGCTACGTGGCACCCTGCTCGAGCGCGGCACCACCCCCGTCATTCCGAACAATCCCACGCGCAAGCGTCCGCACCCCTTCGACCGCGGGGCCTACCGCCAGCGCAACGCCATTGAGCGCACTGTCTGTCGTCTCACGAACTGGCGGCGCGTCGCCACCCGATACGACCGGCTCGCAACAAACTTCCTCACTGCCGTCACCATCGCCGCAACCGTCAGACTACCGGTTGTGAGTCCCAACCCCGGTATAACTCTCGCCCGAGTTACACTTCATGTCACCTTGCGCGAGCATTGATACCCACAAGGACAAAAGCTCCGGCGCAAGCTCATCGTTCTGATCGAAGCTGCGGTGGACGGCGATGCCGCGAAGGACTGAGAGCGTCAGATGAAGAAGCTTTGTCGCCGACGAGTCCCCCTGACCATGCCCTAACAGGCGCAACAAGCTATCATCTCTGATCTTGATCCACCTGGCCATTTCGGCACGCAGAATCCGGCCCAGTTCGTTATCCTGACGCGCCGCCAACATGAGTTCGACCGCCGCGATGTAGCGCCGGTCGTCAAACATCGTTTTCCACAATTGTTGGGTCAGTTCCGACATCGGCACGACCGGATGGTTCATCGGCAAGGCGACTGGGGAATTCCGTTCCCAATCCTCATGCAGATGTCGAAGAGCAGCGACGAATAGTTCCTGCCGCGTCGGAAATTGATGGGTCAATGCACCACGCGAAATCTTGGCCTTCTGAGCGATCATCGTCGTGGAGATTCTTTCGTGGCCAAATTCCGCCAATCCTTCTAGTGTAGCTTCGCAGGCGCGCCAACGAGTACTGGATGAACGTTCTGCTTGCGACCGGCGTATTGTGATTCGTTTTTTGTCGGGAGCAGTTTTGTCAGCCATGCCTTTTGTCCTCTAAAATTTTGTTAGTCCGACTGCTATGGTGGACGGTTGCTCGGGGATCGACCAAGGAGGCTATCACCAATCAAAGCGAATTACCATTTTCTTTCATCCACTTATGACATTTGCGGACTGTGCTGTTTTTTTATGTAGACAGAGCTTGGAAAAATCTATGTGCTTCGTCGCAAGGATACCCTCGGTATCCCGATGACGGTTTGAGCGGACAAATTGGGGGGACGGGAATGGCGGATTACATCTTCCACGGGGGTCGGGTGCTGGATACTGACGCTGGAACTCTCTTGGAGGGAGTTGAAGTGCTGGTAGAAGGCAACCGGATTTCTCAAGTCAGTACTGACTCGATCAAGTCCAAGGGTGCCAAACGGATTGATTTGGCAGGCCGGACCTTGATGCCCGGCCTTGTCGATGCCCATGTCCACGTCGTTGCGACTCTCGTGAACCTCGAGCTCAACGCCGCTCTTCCCTCATCCCTGGTCGCGTTGCGTTCCGCCGGGATCATGCGCGACATGCTGATGCGCGGCTTTACAACCTTGCGAGATCTTGCCGGTGCTGATCTGGGACTGCGCCTTGCGGTCGAAGAAGGCACGATCGAGGCACCCAGACTCGTGATCTGCGGCAAGGCGCTGAGTCAGACTGTCGGCCACGGCGACTATCGTCAGCGATCGGACAATCGCCCCCCGCACGATGGCAGTCTGGGCAGTCTCGGCATCCTGGTTGACGGTGTGGACAATGTCCGTCGCGCAACCCGGGAGCAGATCAAGAACGGCGCTCAATTTATCAAGATCATGGCCAATGGCGGTGTTGCATCACCCAATGATCCAATCGATGTTCTTCAATATTCCCGAGATGAAATCGTTGCCATTGTAGAAGAAGCTACCAATTATGGGACCTACGTCGCGGCGCACACCTATTCCGATGCTTCGATACGCCGCGCTGTCGAATGTGGTGTGAAATCGCTTGAGCATTGCAACCTGATCTCGGCGGAGACGGCTCGGTTTGCCGCCGAGCGAGGCTGCATCGCTTGCCCCACGCTGGCCGCATATGAAGGATTGGCGCTTGAGGGTGCGGCCTTTGGTTTGAACCCGGATTCGCAAGCCAAAATCGACACGGTTCGGGTCAAGGGATTGGAATCGCTTGCAATCATGCGCGAAGCAGGCTTGCCGATGGCCTTCGGCTCCGACCTTCTCGGCCAACTGCACAAGTATCAGACAATGGAGTTCTCGATCCGGGCCAAGGTTCTGACCAATCATGAGATCTTGCAGTCGGCCACTCGCATATCGGCCAGACTCTGCGGGATGGAAGATGAGATCGGGATCATTGCGCCGGGCGCATTCGCCGATCTGCTCGTCGTCGACGGCAACCCGCTGGAGGATCTGACCGTCCTTGAGCGCCCGGATGAATGCCTGAGCGCCATCATGAAGGACGGCCGTTTCGTCAAGAATAGCCTGGTCGGGTCGATATGATCCGCGGCAGAAATCCTTCCGAGCGACTGGGAAGGATGGCCGCGGCAATGATCATCTTCTGCGGCATGTCGATCATGCTCTTGCCGCTGATCTTGATCCTCTGGCTGTCGGTAACATCCAACGAGATTCTGGCACTTCCGGTCGAAGGCTATTCGTTCCGCTGGTTTTCCGAAGCGTTTCGACAGCCGCAGTTCCTCAGTGGTTTCCTGTTGTCGGTCACCGTTGCAACTTTTGCCACGGTAGCCGGGCTGATCGTGTCGGTTCCGGCTGCGCTGGTCATCGTGCGACGGCGATTTTGGGGACGCGAGGCGCTGATCCAGCTGTTGATGTCGCCGCTGACGGTGCCGGCCATCGTCATCGGTGCAGCTCTCTATATTACCGTGGTCGAAGTCGAAATCGCGTCCGGTGTC
Organism: Amaricoccus macauensis; assembly: GCF_014201905.1. Classification (GTDB taxonomy): domain Bacteria; phylum Pseudomonadota; class Alphaproteobacteria; order Rhodobacterales; family Rhodobacteraceae; genus Amaricoccus; species Amaricoccus macauensis. Next base: position 344,172 of record NZ_JACHFM010000002.1, read on the forward strand.
CCGCTCGTCGGGTCAACAGCGATCTTCGCCGCGGGGCATGTACTGCTGACGATCCCATGGTGCGTCCGACTGCTGCTGGCCTCGATGGAGGGGCTGAACCAATCTATTGAAGAAGCCGCCGCTTCCCTGGGCGCATCGCCCGCAAGTGTGATCTGGCGCGTCACGCTTCCACTGATCCGTCCGGCGATGTTTGCGGCTGGCGTGTTCGCTTTTGTTGTCAGCTTCGGCAACCTCGAGGTCTCTATCTTCCTTTCAGGCCCGGGTCAGGTGACGCTGCCAGTCGCTGTTATGCAGTATCTTGAATGGAAGATCGACCCCACTATCGCGGCGGTTTCTGTCCTGCAGGTCCTGTTCGTCGCCGTCATGCTGGTGATTTCTGACCGCTTCGTGAACATTTCCAGGATGGTCTGATGGCAAATATCGCAATTTCCGGGCTGAACAAGACTTACGGCTCTTTCCGCGCCGTTGATTTCATTGATCTGAACGTCCAGGAGGGCGAGTTCGTAATTGTCCTCGGGCCCTCAGGGTGCGGAAAGACCACGACGTTGAGAATGCTCGCGGGGTTCATCGAGCCTGACGGAGGGCAGGTGATCCTGGGTGGCAGAGACATCACCTATGAGCCTCCCTATCGGCGCAACATCGGCCTGGTATTCCAGAACTATGCCTTGTTCCCACATCTGACGATCTTTGAAAATGTTGCCTTCGGGCTGCGCCGCCGAGGGGTCAACCACTCCGAAATCACGCCTCGCGTCAAGGACGCCTTGTCACTGGTCGATCTTTCCCACCTGACGGATCGCCTCCCCCGGCAACTCTCCGGCGGTCAACAGCAGCGAGTGGCTATCGCCCGAGCCATTGCCATTCGGCCGGACGTCCTGCTGTTGGACGAACCGCTCTCCAACCTTGACGCGAAACTTCGCCTCCAAGTCCGCGATGAATTGCGCAGCCTGCAAAAGCGCCTCGGCATCACGACGATCATGGTCACACATGATCAGGACGAGGCCATGTCGGTTGGCGATCGACTGGTCCTGATGCGTTCCGGTCGCATTGAGCAGATCGGCTCGCCTGACGATCTTTATAACCGACCGGCAAATCGCTTTGTCGCGGATTTCATTGGTCGCACAAACTTTCTGCGCGGGCGGATCGAGAAAGATCAAGCCTTTCATAGCGAAGGCGGCATTGTCCTGACCAGCGCCAGCCAGCCGCCGGGTGCGACCGAGGCAATGATCCGCCCGGAAGCAATCCGGGTCAGGAGCGTTCCGGAGCAATCCGGTCCCAACGCAATTTCGGGGACCATCCACGGCCATGTCTTCCTGGGAGGACTGATCGAGCTTGCCATTGATATGCCCGGAGGAGAACGGATCACGGGCGTCATCTCTCCAAGGGAACTGGAAGAAGCGGGCGTCAAACTCATCCCGAATGCGCCAGTCTACATCAGCGTCGCACCAAAGGACGTCGTGCTTCTCTAGTGCCGGCCACGGACGACAAGACGACTGATCACTGCACAGGCCGAAACGCTCTCAAGGTAGAAAGAACATGATTGGGATAAATCGTCGGAATTTCGGACTGCTGGCTGGTGGCTTCCTCGCCTCTACTGCAATGCCCGCCTTTGCCCAGGCAAAAGGCCGCATCGTGGTTGGGACCTGGGGAGGCGACTACCAGAACCTTCAGCAAGCCCATATCGCCGACGCCGTGCTCAAGGATAGCGGAATTCAGGTCATCTTTGATCCGGCAAATGACACCGTTCGCAAGGCCAAGCTGCTGGCTGAGCGCCGTCTGCCGCGCGGCACGATGGACATTGCCTGCATGACCCGCCAAGGCAGCAATGAGCTGTTTACGCAGGGTGCTGTTGAGGAGTTGGATGAGACCAAGATACCAAACCTATCCAAGGTCCTGCCCTTCATCCGAACGAAGTACTCTGTTCCTCATATCTACACTGGCCGCGTAATTCTCTACAATCCCGACCAGGTAAGCCCCGCACCCACCTCTTACGCCGATCTGTGGGACCCGAAGTATGCGGGAAAAATCGGCGTGATCGATATTCAGTATCAGACCACGATTGAATCCGCTGCCATGATTTCCGGTGGCGGTCCGTCGAATTACGAGCCTGGAAAAGCCAAGCTGATGGAGCTGAAGAAGCAAGGCGTAAAGGTTTTCGCAACGAACGAAGCCATGGCGCAAGCGCTCAAGACCGGAGAAATTGTCATGTGCATAATGTGGAATGCACGTGGCTACATGTGGCAAAAGGCCGGAATCAATATTGAGATAGCCATCCCGAAGGAAGGCATTGCAGTCTATCTCTCCGACATGTGCGTACCAAAGAATGCTCCGAACAAGGAAGCAGCGTACGCCTATCTCAATGCCATGCTCGAAGAACAGCCGCAGGTCGCATTCGCGGAAAACATGGGATACGCGCCAACAAATTCGGAAGTGACTTTGCCTCCAGAATTGGCCGCGCGCGTCGACTACACGCCCGAGCAGCGTGAAAAGTTCATCATGCCGGACCTCGAATACCTGCTGGGTGTCGATTCCTCGCTGCAGGATTTCTGGAACAAAGAATTCAAGGCCTGACAAACAGGCCCCAGTCTGCCCGGGACCTCGCCTGGGCAGATCGCGGATCACCGCAGGGAAATAATTCACATGCAAACGAAACCGATTGGCGCAGCCGCGCTACTTATTCCTGCGACGGGACTGGTCCTTGTTTTCATGGGACTGCCTCTGATCTATCTGTTTCGCTACAGCCTTAACCAGTATGTTCCCGGAGAGTTCATAGTGGATGGCTTTACGCTTGAGAATTACAGGATCTTCTTTTCCGAGGCATACTACCTGACCGGAATGTGGACTACGCTGTTAATGGCCGGCGCAGTTACCATTCTTTGCATAACGCTGGGCTTACCGATTGCTAACTGGATCGCGCGACAAAGTGGAACACTCAAGACCATTCTGCTGATGGCGGTGATCCTTCCCTTGTTTATCTCGAACGCGGTTCGGGCGGCAGGCTGGATGGTCGCGTTTGGCCAGGCAGGAGTTCTCAATTATGTTCTGCTGCAGCTCGGTCTGATTTCCGAGCCGCTGCAGATCATGCAAACACCGATCGCTGTCTTTATTGGCATGACAGCGGTCAATCTGCCCTATGTTGTCCTGACGCTCCAAAGCATCTTCGAGGGCCTGGACGAAAATATTGACTTTGCTGCAGCCAGTCTGGGGGCTCAGCCGCTTCAGTCGTTTTTCCTGGTTCGGCTACCTCAGGTTGTTCCGGGCATTCTTGCCGCGTCAATGCTTTCCTTCATATTGGCAATGAACGCTTATGCGACGCCAGTTCTACTGGGTGGTCCATCGTTTCGAATGATGGCTCCCATGGTCGTGGTCGAGATCATGAACAAGGCTAATTGGCCTTTGGGCGCAGCCTTGGCGTTCATTCTTCTGGCGACCACGGTGGCGATTTCGATATTGGCCGCGTTGTTCATTCGACGCCGCTATTAGAGCACGCCGGCCGATCCATTTTGAAGCCGCCCGGTCCAGAATGGATATCATGCGCACACACAACTTTCACTCGCCATCAGAGGTAAGTCGATGACTTCGATTGATAAGCACGAGCAAGCCCAGGACAAAAAGCGCGAACTCCACGCTGCCGTGCGGCAATACCGCAAAGCTCACGAACGGGAGATTGTGAGCGAACTCATCGAATTTCTGTCGATTCCAAATATCGAGACTGACCGCACGGAGATGCGGCGGAATGCTGAGTATATCAAGTCAATGCTTGAGAAGCGCGGAGTTATTGTCCGGCTGTTCGAAACGGAAACCAACCCTGTTGTTTGGGGTGAGTTGGATGTTCCCGGAGCAACGCAAACCCTGACATTCTATTCCCACTACGATGGAGTCCCCGTCGAGCCGGCCGACTGGATCGACAGTCATCCCTATGAACCGGTGATGCGTTCTTCCAAGCTGGATCCCGCGACACGTGAACCCAAGCCATCACCATTGCCCGAGCATGGCGCCAGATTCGACGAAGATGCTCGGATTTATGCGCGCAGTGCAAGTGACGACAAGGGACCGATTATCGGTATGCTTGCAGCTCTTGACGCGCTGCTCGCCTCCGGAGTTCCGCTGCGAAACAATCTGAGGTTCGTCTTTGAGGGAGAGGAGGAATCCGGCTCCGAGCATTTCCCTGAGTTCGTCAGGAAGCACCGGAAAATGTTTGCTTCGGACGCATTCTTTATCTGCGATGGGCCTGCCTACTACACTGGTGCCCCCACGATGTGGTTTGGAGCGCGAGGGAATATCTTTGCGCATGTGACCGTTTATGGCGCGAACGTTGTCCTGCACGCAGGTCATTTCACCAACTTTGCGCCCAACCCCGTCGAGCGGTTGTCGCATCTTCTCTCAACGATGAGAGACTCTGACGGGACCGTAAAAATTCCCGGATTCTATGATTCAGTTGCACCATTGGGGGAGATCGAGGCCAATGCACTGAATGGCGTTCCGCGGTTGGAAGCTGAACTGGCTGGTCTTTATGGCTTCTCGGGGTCTCTGAGAAATGACCAGAACTACATTGAAAGTCTTCAGGCCCCTGGTTTCAACGTCGCTGGATTTCAGGGAGGTTGGGCCGGTGATGATGCTCGATTTGTCGTTCCGGACGTCGCCACTGCATCCATCATGCTGATGCCTGTCGTCGGCACCACCCCCGACGAGATGATTGACTCGCTCAAGGCACATATCACCGATCAAGGCTATCATGTCGTCACTGACGATCCGTCAGCCGATGAGCGGTCCCAGTACTCGCTCATCGCCAAGATTTCGACCTACTGGAGTGCGCCGGCCTCTCGGACTGCCATGGACCTGCCGGTTTCGGTCCGGATCATGGATGCCGTTTCGGGGGCGACAGAAAAAGACGCGCTGTTCATTCCTTCCATCGGCTCGGCGATCGGTATCTTCTCGGTCCTGCGCGACGAATTGGGGATTCCCACATTGCTGGTTTCCACTGTGAATCCCGACAATTTCCAACACGGTCCGAATGAGAATCTTCGCATCGGCAATCTCTGGACGGCAATTGATACGTTTGCTGCCCTGATGATGATGGAGAAAGCAAATTCGGATGTGAACTGACGCCCAAAACTTTTCCTCAGGGTCCATTTGGCCTTCTTGGCTGATGAATGACATGAGGGTTTCGATGGGCCTTCTTCCCACGTTCCGGTATCCGAGATGCGGCCTCTCGGTGTTGTAGTGGACGAGTCAGGCGTCGAGGTCGGCATGGAGCCGCCTCGACGCTGCCGTTCGATGACGGCAGGCCTGCCGCGGCGGGGCACGAGAGCGTCGAACTCGCACAAGAGGCGCCGGCCGCCGATCGAGGTGTCGACCACCAGGGCCGGCGCCTCCCGGGTGAAGTTGTCGACGATGGCGAGAATGCGGAAGCGGCTGCCCCAGTCGAGGGCGTCGGAGACGAACTCGAGGCTCCAGTGCCGGTTCGGCGCATCCGGCAGCGCATCGGTGTCCGGCACCCGCGCGGCCGCCAGATCGAGCGCTGGCGTCACCACCACACCACCGAACGCCCGCATTCGGCGCTCGGCTACCGAACTCCGATGGAGGTTCTCACCGGAAACACCGCGACAGCGCACAAGCCCCTTGCGGGCGCCCAACTGCCGCTCATCGCAGAGTTCAACCAGCGAGATTCCAGTTCGCCGCGGCCCTGAATGCGGGGAAAGGTCACTCCTGCAAAAGGCCTTTCCTGCGGACCCTTTCTCCGGCTTTGCCGAGCCTCACAAAGCCGCGCCGCGCACCGGTCTGCTCAGGAGCAGGACGGCCAGACTGGCGACCGTCATTGCGACAAGTGTCAGCGCGACATAGCTGTAGGTTCCGTCAAAGCCCGCGCGCGCGATCAGTGGCTGGCTGGCGATGGGTGAGACGAAATGGCCAAGAAACATCGACGAGGTGACAAGCCCGGTCGCACGCCCGCGTGTGGCAGGGGGGGCGAGCTTGATAGCCGATGACATTATGTTGGGCATGGCCAGGCCCAGACCCAGGCCGACAATGGCGACGGCGGCAAGCAGGCCGGCAGCGGCGGTGGCAAACGAGAGCGCAAGATAGCCTGCCGCCATCAAGGCGAGACTGATGGCGAACACCGCAACGATGCTTAGGTGGGTTCGCAGCCGGCCATAGCTCAGCGCGGTGGCCGCAGACGCGGCGTTCAGTGCGCCAATCGCCCAGCCCGCGACGCTCGGACGCTCCAGTCCCAGTTCCCGCAAGAAGAAGGGAAGCTGCGCGGGGATGGTGTAGAACAGCGCATTGATCAGGAACGCAGTGAGGCAGACAAGCGAAACCGATCTCCACGGAAAGGCGACCGCCGCGCCGGTGATCGGCCCAGCGCCGGATTTCCCCGTCGAAACGGGCTCGGTCAGAAACAACATTGCCGCCGGCAGGATGATCAGCGCCAGCCCATAGACGGCGAAGGGCGCGCGCCAGCTCACATCGGCCAGCAGCCCGCCGGCAATGACGAACGCGACGCCGCCGATCTGGGTGCAGGCCTGTTGCAAGCCGAGATAGCGCTCGCGCTCGGAGCCCTGAAAGTAGTCGCCGACGAGCGCTGCGCCAATGGTCATGATCGCGCCGATCGCCAACCCCAATGCCGCTCGCCCGATCAGCACGCCGGTCAGACTGGTTGCGGCAAGGCCCGATGCCCCAGCGACCGCATAGACCAGGATCGCCGCGACCAGCAGCCGCTTGCGCCCGTAACGATCGGCCAGAGTGCCGACAAGCGGAGCAAAGGTTGCGACGAAAATTGCTGGCAGGGTGAGCACCATGCGGCTCAACAGGTCGACATGCGGCGTCTCGATGAACGCCTGGCGGATCGCCGGCAGCGATGGCGCGACAATCGTGCCGGCCATGATGGTCAGCGTTGCGATCACCAGAAGGGTGATTTTCAGCGCGTCGGGAACGGCGGCGTCTGGCTTCTCATCCATGGCTCAGCCCGCCTTCGCATAGGGTTGCGCCGCGCGTGCAGCCTTCAGCGCGCCGGCCCACCAGGCGAGCTTCTCCACCATGGTGCGCAGGGCCGCATCGGCGGCGGGCGGCGCTTTCAGCTTGCCGTCTTCGCCCAGATGATCCCACACATTGGCGAAGCTGACGCCATCACGCACGCTGACCGCATGAAGCTCGGCAAAGACCAGCCGCAACTGCTCCACCGCGCGCAGGCCTCCTGACACCCCGCCATAGGACACGAAAGCCACGGGCTTCGCTTGCCATTCGACATAGGCAAGATCGAGCACTGCTTTCAGCGCCGCCGGATAGCTGCGGTTGTATTCCGGGGTCAGCACGATGAAGCCGTCGGCGGCGCCCAGTGCAGCGCGCACCTGACGCCCCGCCGGCGTGTCCGACTTGTGGCGGATGGAGATATCGAGGTCTCGCGGGTCGATCACCTCGACGGCAAATTCGGGATGGCAGGTCAGGCGCTCAGCGAGCCACGCGCCGATGATGTCGCCAAACCGGGTGTCGCGGGCGCTGCCATAGATGAGGGTCAGTTTCAGTCGGTCGGATGACCTGCTTTCATCGGGCCGGTTTTCAGGGGGCATGGAACACTCCTCGCATCGGGTTCCATGAGGTGATAAAACCTCAACTAAGGTTGAGGTCAACGGCATGTCTGAAGAAATTTTGCGCCGCCCGCACACTCGAGAACGGCCCCGCCGCGACCTGTCGGTCGGCGAAGTGGCGGCACGGGCCGGCGTGGCGGTCTCGACGCTGCATTTCTACGAAGCGGAGGGGCTGATCGCCGGCTGGCGCACGGACGCCAATCATCGCCGCTATGAGCGCAATGTGCTGCGCCGCATCGCCATTATCCGCGTGGCGCAACGCGCCGGCATTCCGCTCAAGGAAATCCAGGCCGCGCTCTCGGCGTTGCCGGAAGGCCGCACGCCGACCCAGGCCGACTGGGAAAAGCTCGCGGCGAGGTGGCGTTGCGATCTGAATGACCGCATCCAGCGCCTCACCCGCCTGCGCGATCAGATGACGACCTGCATCGGCTGCGGCTGTCTGTCGACGCAGGACTGCCCGCTGCGCAACCCTTATGACGAACTGGGACAGGGAAGGAATGGCCCGGTGTTGCTCGAGCCGGAGGTGGATGATGTCTCGGAGCCTGTCCGGGAACCAGGCGATTGAGGTTGAGCGACCGCCGTCGGCCTGATCCACCGTTGTTTCGGGCGCGAGTCGACGGAGGGCCGGATAGCGTGGACGGGGCACCCGGGGCGACGAATGTGCGCGCAAGCGGGATCGGTGCAAGCGACGTCACGACGGATCGGCAGCGGGCGATGCTTGCGCCGTTGCCTCTGGCTTGGGGGGCGGCGTCCGGGCACGACATGCCTGCCAGTGGCGGATGCTGCCGTCACGAACGGCCAGCCCAAGATACCCGGTCAGAGGGTTGGGGAAACCATCGCAGGGGGAGATATGGCGACGATGCGTCGTGGTCGGGACAATCTCTGACAGCGACTGCCGCAGTCCCGTCGACAAGCCATCGAGGAAGACCCGGTTCGGAGTCGCGCGCCTCTCTGACTTCATTGGGATATCTGGTAGCGGAGGAGGGACTTGAACCCCCGACACGCGGATTATGATTCCGCTGCTCTAACCAGCTGAGCTACTCCGCCAACGCGCGGGTCTTTACGGGACGGGCAGGGGGGCGTCAATAGGGCGCAGCGTGTCGATTGACGGTCGCGGGCGGGCGTTGCTCCGCCCGTGTCGCGTGGAGTCGGCCGGACGCGGATGGTGACTGCCGCTGCGGGCCACCGGCACTCGAATGCGGAAGGCCGAGCCTGATCCGAAGGCCCAGACGGCTTTCTGCCGATGCGACGCTCTCCGAGCCCGGCGCGCGCCGCAGCGGGCGGGTGCCTCCGAACGGCCCGAGGCATGCCACCATCCGCTTCTGGCCGCGCTCGAGCCGATGGAGGCGGATGTCGGGATGGCGCGTCCGCGCGTGGCGGTCGCGTGATCCGCAGAAGCGAGCGAGCGCGTTCGACGTCTGAACGACCCGGGCGTGTCACCTGCGTCAGGATTCGGCTGTGTCCTGCGGCCCGGCTGCTCGGCAAGAGCCCACTCTCGCTCACCGAAGTCACCTTTGGCATCGGATCCTCCGGGACCGGCCCAGTTCTCGCGCGCCGTCCGCGACACCAGCCGGGCGCCTCGCCTGCGTCGGGCGTCAGCTCAGGTACTTCCTGAACCACTCGATCGTGCGGTCCCAGGCGAGGGTCGCAGCCGCCTCGTCGTAGCGCGGTGTCGAGTCGTTGTGAAAGCCGTGGTTCACCCCGGGGTAGATGTACGCCTCGAAGGTCTTGCCGTTCGCCTTCAGGGCTTCCTCGTAGGCGGGCCAGCCGTCGTTGATCCGGGTGTCGAGCCCGGCATAGTGCAGGAGCAGCGGCGCCTTGATCTTCGGCACGTCCGCGACGGGCGCCTGCCGGCCGTAGAACGGCACCGCGGCGCCAAGATCCGGGAACGCCACCGCCGCCGCATTGGCGACGCCGCCGCCATAGCAGAAGCCGGTGATCCCGATCTTGCCGGTGGTGGCATCGCTCGCGGCGAGGAATTCGATCGCGGCGAAGAAGTCGTTCATCAGCTTCTCGGGGTCCACCTGAGCCTGCAGCTCGCGGCCCTTCTCGTCGTTGCCGGGATAGCCGCCCACGGAGGAAAGCCCGTCGGGTGCGAGCGCGACGAAGCCTGCCTTCGCCACCCGGCGCGCCACGTCCTCGATGTAGGGATTGAGGCCGCGGTTCTCGTGGACGACGACGACGCCCGGCACCTTGCCTTCGGCCTGCGCCGGGCGAACGAGATAGGCCCGTACCTCGCCATGACCCTCCGGCGAAGGATAGGTGATGTATTCCGCGACGATGTCAGGATCGGTGGACCCGACCTACTGCGCCAGCGCGTAGTCCGGGCTCATCTGCGCGAGGATCGTCGCGGCGGTGAGGCCACCGATGGCGAATTTGCCTGCACGGTCGAGGAATTCGCGCTTGGTGATACGGCCATGGGCATAGCCGTCATAAAGCTCGAGCAGTTCGGGCGGAAAGTCCTTCGCCGTCATGCGTGTCATTCACCTTCTCCCCCGAATCCGCTACGTCTGCAGGATGCACGCGATTGCGCCATTCACCAAACGCGGCGGGATCACGGGTGATTGATCGGCCTCGCGACGGGAAGCGCGTCCGTGGCATCGGGAGCGCCCCCGACCTCGCGGGTCCCGGCTCGGGGATTTCAGCCACCGCGCGCAGAAGAGCGTGACGACACTCGCGGGCGTGCTAGTGTCGGCTCACGCAGGGCGTAAAGGGAGATAATTCACCATGAGTCTCGGAGACATCCTCGGTCAGATCATGCAGCAGGGACTCGGGGGCCAGACCCAGACCCGTGACCGGCTGCAGACCACCGCGAACAATCTCGACGCCCAGGGCGGCGGTCTGGGCGGGCTCTTCGGTCAGCTTCAGGGTGTGCTGCAGCGCGCTGGCGTTGATACCGGCTCCCTCGGGGGCGCGGCGCAGGGCTTTGGCGACCGGGCGCGCGACTTTGCCCGTACCGAGCAGGTCGGCGGGCTCTCGGGCGCGCAGCTCGGCGGGATCGGTGCTCTTGCTGGTGCGCTTCTCGGCGGAGGTGGTCTTGGCGGGGCGGCGCGCGGCGGTGCGATGGCGATCCTCGGTACCCTCGCCCTGAACGCGCTCCGCGCGGCGCAGGGCGGCGGTGGCGCCGCCGAGGCCGCGCCGGTCGCGGAGAGCGAGATCCGCGCACTCACCGGCCCGGACAGCGAAAAGCTCGCGCTTCGGGCGATGATCGCTGCCGCCAAGGCGGACGGCCAGATCGACCAGGACGAGATGGGCAAGATCATCGGCAAGATCTCGGCCGACAGCGTGACGCCCGAGGAAAAGCAGTTCGTTCTCGACGAGATGAACAAGCCCCTCGACGTGGCGGCACTGGCGGCAGACGTGCGTGATCCCGCGCAGGCGGCGCAGGTCTACGCGGCCTCGATCCTCGCCATCGATGCCGACACCGAGCAGGAGCGCGCCTACCTGCGCGAGCTCGCCTCCGCCCTCGACCTGAATGCCGGGGCGGTCGCGCAGCTGCACAAGATGGCCGGCGTTCCGGTCTGATCACTCCGGTCTGATCACTCCGGTCTGATCACTGGCAGGGGGCAAGCAGCAGTCTGGCCGTGGCTTGCCCCTCAGGCCGACCGCTATCGGAGGGCCGGGACTTCTGTTAGACTTCCCTGATGCGTCGCCGCGCCGCCCTCGCTGCGTTTCTCATCGTCGCCTGCCCGGCAATGGCGGGCGTCGTCACTCCCGACTTTCCCCAGACCGCGAGCGGGATCCAGACCGGCAGCGCCACGCTCGCCGTCGGTGAGCCGCTGCTCGTCGTCCTGCCGGCGGCGGACCGTCCGGGCTATGCATGGGAAGCGCGTCCTGCGGACCCGGCCGTCCTTGAGCCACAGGGCGCGCAGTGCGCCGCTGAGCGCGGCGACACGCCGGTCAACGCCCGGTTGCCGGCCTGCTTCGCATGGGCGGGCCGCGCGCCGGGAACGACGGTTCTGACGTTCGTCTACCGACGGCACTGGGAGACGCAGCCGGACGGCGTGCTGCGCTACGATCTGACGGTGAGCGTCACCCGCTGACCCCGGCTCGCGACTTCATGAGGGAAGGGGGCTCACTTGACCATCACGATTTCCGCCCCCGGCACGCCGGCGACCTTCGCAAGCTGCCGCAAGCGGGACTGCACGGCGTCGCTGTCGGGCACCCGGACGCCCGGGCGGACTTCGAGGCGGACCGCGTCGGTGCCGATGCGCACCCGGACCTGATCGAGGATTTCAGGCACGCTCGCCGAGACGCGGTGACCGAGCAGAAGGACCCGTCCGAGGATTTCCGCCCGGCGCAGGTCCGACGGCGCCAGCAGGTCGCGCACCACCGCCTTGACGGTGTCGTCCACTTCGCCGCCGTAGCGCGCCATGATCGCCACTGCCATGAACGCGCGTTCCGGGTGCGAGAGGCCGACGAAGGGAAACTGCAGCAGGCGGCGGAAGCTCTCCATCGCCCGGACCTTCTCGTGGTCTCGCCACGCCAGATCGGTCAGCGCACAGACCGCAAGCCGCACCCGCCGACCGGCTTGCGGCTCCGCGGGGAAGAGATCGTCGGTGAACCGCCCGAGCGCCGCCGAGAACGCCGGCACCCGCGCCAGCGGCAGGCCGATCGCCTGCGCGCCTTCGAGCAACGGGTCGCGGTACTGCTCCTCGTCGTCGAGCTGGGCATAGAGCCAGCCCTCGCGCAGGCCGAAGACCGAGAACACCACCCGCTCCGGCTTCAGGATTTTCAGCACGCGCCAGAGCACGAGCGCGGCGGCGGCGAGCGTGTCGGTCCGCCGGCTCGGCGCGTCGGGAAGTGCGGCCACTTCCTCCGGGGTCATGCGGGCGATCCGCTTCGCCAGCGCCCGCGCCTCGTCGACCGGGATCTCGTGGTTGTGCACCACCGCGACCGGCGCCGCCGTCTCGGCGATGTGCACCCGCGCGAGCCCGCGCCAGCCGCCGCCGATCGCGAAGAACGTGGGCTCGGTCAGGAGCGGCGGCAGGCTTTCCTTCAGGATCGCATCGACCCGCGCCTTCGCCACATCGAGCCCTTCGGTCATCAGGGCGCGAACCGGCAGCGCGCCGAGCGGCATCGAGACCTTGCGCTCGCCCACCCGGTCGCCCAGCACCTCCGCAACTTCGAGGCTGCCGCCGCCCATGTCACCCGCCAGCCCCTTCGGCTGGTAGAACCCGGAAATGACGCCGAGCGCGGCGTAGGTGGCTTCCTCGTCGCCCGACAGGATCTGTGTCTCGAGCCCGGTCGCCTCGCGGATCGCCGCCACGAGCTCGCCGCCGTTCAGGGCCCTGCGCGTCGCCTCCGTGGCGAGCACATGCACCCGGTCGACCCCCATCGCCCGGCGGATCGCATCGAACCGCCTGACCGCCCGGAGCGCCCGCTCGATGGCGTCATCCGTGAAGCGGCCGTCGTCCCCCAGCCCGCGGCCGAGTGCCACGAACGATTTCTCGTTGAAGCGGGCGAACGGCGTGCGGGACAGGTCGTCATAGACCACGAGCCGCATGGAGTTCGAGCCGATGTCGATCACCCCGAAATGCCGTTGCTCGCGGCCGAGCACCCGGTCGGTGTCGATCTCGATGATGCGAGGCTCGGATTCCGCCGGCCGGATCGGCGCGCGTGGCATGGCTTTGCTCCCCGGATTGCTGTTCTCGCGCCAGGCGCTCCCATCGTGACCGGCGCACGGCCCCGCGTCCATTGGTGAATCGTTCTGGCAGCGTCAGGGTTCCCGGACTATGTCGAGCCTGCGGAGGAGATGCATGATGACCAGAGGCTTCCAGGCGACCGACCGTGCCCTGCTCCGGGTGTCCGGGCCGGAGACCCGCGAGTTCCTGCAGGGGCTGGTGTCGAACGATGTGCGCCGGCTCGATCAGGGGCCGGTTTACGCCGCGCTGCTCTCTCCGCAGGGGAAATATCTCTTCGACTTCCTGCTGGTGGCGGACGGTGACGGTGTGCTCCTCGATGTGAAGGCCGACCGCGCGGCGGCGCTCCGGCAACGGCTCGGCATGTACAAGCTGCGCGCGAAGGTGGCGATTGCGACCGATCCGCGCATGGTCGTCGTCGGCGAGGGCGCGCCGCCCGTCGGCGCGCTTGCCGACCCGCGGGATCCGGGCCTCGGCTGGCGCGGCTATGTGGAGGATGCCGCCGGTTTCCTCGCGGGCATCGAGCCGCTCGATCCGCTGGTCCACGAGGCGAAGCGCGTGGCGCTCGCGGTACCCGAGACCGGTGTCGAGCTGCGGCCGGACGAGAGTTACATCCTCGAGATGGGCTTCGAGCGGCTGGGCGGCGTCGACTTCCGCAAGGGCTGCTATGTCGGGCAGGAAGTGACGGCGCGGATGAAGCACAAGACCGAGCTTCGCAAGGGACTGGTCGCGGTGCGCGTCGAGGGCGCGCCGCCGCCGCCGGGGACCGAGATCCTCGCCGCCGGCAAGCCCGCCGGGACGCTCTTCTCCGTGGCGGACGGTCAGGGCCTCGCACACCTGCGGTTCGACCGCGCCCAGGGCGAACTGTCGGCCGGGACCGCCCGCGTGGTGCGTGCCGACAGCTAGCGCTGTCGGCCGGGGAGCCGCCGCGGCCTCACGCGAGGTGCCAGATTGCCGTGGCTCCGGCCGGGCCTTCCGGCGTCACCAGCCCGCGTTCCATCAGGTCGATGAGATGCGCGAGCACGTTCCGCGCCGCGGCCGGATGCAGCCGAGGATCGACGTCGGCATAGAGCCCGGCGACCAGCGCCGCCGGGCTCGCCGGCCCGCCCGCCAGCGCCGCGACGATCTGCGCTTCGCGCCCGTCACGGTGCGCCAGCACATGGCGCGCGAGAGCCTCCGGGTCTGCGACCGGCGCACCGTGACCGGGGTAGAGGGTGGAGTCCCTGCGCTCGAGCACCCGCAGGACACTCGTGCGGAACATGCCGAGGTCGCCGTCCGGGGGCGAAATGAGCGTCGTCGCCCACCCCATCAGGTGGTCGCCGGAAAAGAGCGCGCCGGCTTCCTTCCAGGCAAAGCTCAGGTGGTCCGCGGTGTGGCCCGGCGTCGGTATCGCCGTGAGGGTCCAGCCGGGACCTGCGAGCGTCGTTCCCTCGCCGATCCGCTCGTCCGGACGGAACGTCACGTCGATCCCTTCGCCGCCACCGATGGCACCCTGCGACGTGAGCGCGGCCATCGTGAGGGATCTCGCGCCCGCCGGGTCGCCGTGGGCCAAGACCGGCGCGCCGACCCGTGCGGCGAAGGCGGCGGCGCCGGCGCTGTGGTCGAGATGGGAGTGGGTGACGAGCACCGCGGCGACACGCTCGCCCGCGATGGCGGCGGCGAGGGCGTCGAGATGCCGGGGATCGTCCGGCCCGGGATCGATCACCGCCACCTCGCGCTCGCCCACGACGTAGCTTCGGGTTCCGGTGAAGGTCATCGGTCCGCCGTTCGGCGCGGTCACGACCCGCAGTCCCGGCGCGAGGTGTTCGGCAACGCCGATGGGTGGCGCGTGCGACAGATCGAACGGGCCTCGCGGTGCGCCCGGCGTGCGTGGTAGCGTCCCGACCATGGCCTTCTCGTCCCTCCGACGCTTCCTGCCGCGCAGCCTGTTCGGCCGCGCCCTCGCCATTCTACTTGTGCCGATCGTCGTGCTGCAACTCGTGGTCGGGCTCGTGTTCTTCCAGCGGCACTACCTCAGGGTCAGCGAGCAGATGTCGCGCAGCGTCGCCTACATGCTCGCCTATGCGACGGCCCAGCTCGACTCGTCGGACACACCGGCGGAGGCCGAGCTTCGCCTCGTAGCGCTGGCGCGGCCGCTCGGCCTCGCCATGCGCTTCGAGCCGGGGAAGGGGGTGACGCCGGGGGTGCGCCGCGACTTCTTCGACTTCACCGGAGCGGTGATTGCCGAGACGTTTCGGGAAGCCATCGTCGAGCCGGTGGCCATCGACTTCTCCGATTCCCGTGCCGCCGTGCTGGAAATCGGCACCCGGCTCGGCGCGCTGCATGTGGAGGTCCCACGTGACCGGCTTTCGGTGGCGAACCCGCACCAGTTGCTTGTGCTGATGATCCTCGCGGCCATCATCCTTTCGCTGGTCGCCGTCATTTTCCTGCGCAACCAGGTCCGGCCGATCCGCGCCCTCGCGGAGGCGTCGGACGAGTTCGGCAAGGGCCGCTCGGTACCGTTTCGTCCCACCGGCGCGGAGGAAGTGCGACGGGCGGGCGCGGCGTTCCTCTCCATGCGCGCCCGGCTCGAACGCCAGATCGAACAGCGCACGCAGATGCTCTCGGGAGTGAGCCACGACCTGCGCTCGCCGCTCACCCGCATGAAGCTCACGCTGGCAATGATGGATGACTGCGAGGAGACCCGCGATCTGTCGCAGGACGTGGACCAGATGGAGCGGATGCTTGGCGCCTTCCTCGCCTTTGCTCGTGGCGACGGCCTTGAGACGACCGCGCCGGCCGATCCGGTCTCGCTCGCCGCGGCCGTCGTCGAGGCGGCGCGGCGGGAGGGCAGGCAGGTTCGTCTCGAAGCCGTCGACGTGCCATCTGGCACCATGATCCCCATGCGCGCCGGTGCGGTCGGGCGAGCCTTGAGCAACCTGGTCGGCAACGGTGCCCGCCATGGCAGCGAGGTGCTGATCACGGTCCGGCTGGCGCCCCGCACCGTCAGTTTCATCGTCGAGGACGACGGCCCCGGGATTGCCGAAGCTGACCGGGGACGGGCGCTGCAACCCTTCGCCCGGCTCGACGAGGCGCGAACGCCGAGCGACGGCAATGTGGGCCTTGGCCTTTCGATCGCGCTCGACGTGGCGCGCAGCCATGGCGGCTCGCTCGAACTCGGTGACAGTCTCGAACTGGGGGGGCTACGAGCGATCCTGCGATTGCCTCGCTAAAAATGAAATTGGGTTCTTGTTTGGAATTCTATTCCAATAATGCCCCGGATGTGGCAGTGTCTGCCCGGGACGTGGGATGATTCCCCCGCGTCAGAAGCAAACGCCGAAGGGGAGGAAACCCATGGAGAGGCAGACGCCGGACGCTGGCGCGCCGGAAACGGAGCAGTTCGACGAGACTGTGGACCTGCTGGTAGTCGGCGCCGGTGCCGGCGGCATGACTGCGGCTCTGAGCGGGGCGATCGCCGGCCTCTCGGTGCTCCTATGCGAGAAGACCGACATGGTCGGCGGCACGACCGCCACTTCGGGCGGCACCACCTGGGTGCCGGGGAGCCAGCTCAGCCGGGACATCGGAGTGCCAGACAGCGCCGAGGACGCCGCGCGCTTCCTGCAGCACGTGGTGGGCAACCGTGGCGGCGACGAGCTCCGCGCTGCTTTCCTTGCCTCCGGGCCTGCGGCGATCGACGATCTCCAGAAGAATTCCGAGGTCCTCTTTGCCGCATCCGCGGCGCACCCCGACTATCTCGATGGCCCGGGCGCGGCATTCGGTGGACGGGCACTCGCCCCGGTCGAGTTCGACGGCAGCCGCCTCGGCGCCGACTTCGTCCGGGTCCGTCCGCCCCGCGATGTCTTCATGGGGCTTGGCGGCATGATGGTCGGCCGTGCCGAACTCACGGCGCTCCTGAACCCGCTCGCCAGCGTTGCGAACCTCAAGACCACGCTCCGCATGGTGCTCGGCCATGCCAGGGCACGGCTCGGCAACCGCCGTGGCACCCGGCTCCTCATGGGCAACGCCCTCGTCGGCCGGCTCTACTACAGCCTGCGCCAGCGCAACGTGCCGGTCTGGTTTGACAGCCCGATCGCAGATTTCGTCCGCGACGGCGACCGGGTGATCGGCGCAGTGATCACGACACCGACCGGCCCGCGCCGGGTTCGTGCCCGCCGCGGCGTGGTGCTTGCCACCGGCGGCATCGGCTGGAGCGAGTCGTTGCGCGGCCGGCTGTTCCCGCAAGAGATCAGCAAGCTTTCGCAGTCGCCACGCGCCAACACCGGCGATGGCATCAGCCTCGCGACGGAGCGTCTCGCCGCTGGCCTCGACGACGGGTGCGACAGCCCCGCGCTCTGGATGCCGTGCTCGTTGCTGCCGAACGGCACCGACACGCCGTCGATCTGGCCGCACATCCTGCTCGACCGGGCGAAGCCGGGGCTCATCGCCGTCGGCCGCGACGGGCGCCGCTTCGTCAACGAGTCCGACAGCTATCATGACTTCTGCAGCGGCATGGTCCGCGCCGGCCTTTCCGAGGCGTGGCTCGTGGTCGATGACAGCTTCATCCGGCGCTATGGCCTCGGGCTGGTGCTGCCGGGCGGTCGCGGGCTCGGCCGGCTGCTCCGGAAGGGATATCTGAAGTCGGCGACGACGATCCCGGCTCTGGCGGCGGCGATCGGCGTCGATGGTGCCGCGCTCGCCGAGGAGGTCGCGGCCAACAACCGCTTCGCAGGGACCGGCGTCGATGCCGATTTTGGTCGGGGCACGTCGGTGATGAACCGCTTCAACGGTGATCCGGACGCGGGGACGAAGAACCCCTGCATCGGCCCGATCGGCGCCGGCCCGTACTATGCGCTGCGCGTTGTGCCGATGGACCTCGCCGGAAGTGGCGGTCTCAGGATCGACGCGAACGCCGGCGTCCTCGACGCGGAGGGCCAGCGGATCGAAGGGCTCTATGCCTGCGGCAATGATGCGAGCTCGATCTTTCGCGGTACCTATCCTGGACCCGGCACGACGATCGGCCCGGCGATGGTCTTCGGCTGGCGCGCCGCACGCCACGCCGCCAGCGTGGCGCAGGCCGCCGCCTGATCGTGTTGCGGCGCGCCCCTCGGGGCGCGTCGCTGTCGGCTTGTGTCGGGTCGGGAGCCCGGCGCGTCAGCCCCAGTCCCAGTGCGAAAGCGCGCCGACGTGGTGATCCGCGTCGTCGTATGCTGCCGAAGCCGGCGAGCGGTCGTCGTCGGCACTGGTCGATCTGTTGTTGTTGCTGCTGCCGTTCATCAGCCGGCGGGCGTCCAGCCAGTCGAATTCGTCATACATCACCCGCAGTGCAAACTGCCCGTCTCCCTTGATGAGATGCTGGGTGTTGGGCAGGTTGGGGAGGTTCCATCCGGTCTTGAGGCGCACATCCCACGCGTTGAGAAGTGCATCGACGTCCACCGCAAAGGCGTGACTGCCCGCGTCGGACCCGTCGGTCGTCGGCCGGAAGCTCTTGCCGGGCGTCAGCCCCTGAAACGCCTCGAGGCCCTGCGCAACCGCCGCCGCCTTGCGGAAGCTTTCGCCGAAGCGCGCGCCGTCGAGCCAGACGTCCTGACGCACCAGCCACTTGAGCCCCGGCGCGGGGTCTCCGTTGGCGTAGGAGTTGGGGTCCTGCTCGGAGAGCGCAATCGTGTAGGTCCGGGTGATGTCGCGCGCCTCGTCCTCCTGGTTCTGCCACCAGTTGGAGTTGCCGTGCTGGACAACGGCGAAATGCTCGCGGATCTCGCTCGCCGCGAAGCCGCGGTTGAGCAGATAGCCGATCGACTCGGCCGCGACGTTGGCCCCACCGCCGGCGCTGTAGACCACCACCTCGTTCGGTTCGGCGACACCTCCCTTGCCGATGGCGGCGACGATGTCGTCAGCAAGCTCGCGGCTCGCCGCAGTCAGTTCGCCACGAGTGTTGGCATCGAAGTTCCAGGCGCGCTGCCCCCCAGCATCCGCCTTCAGCAAGTCGTACTGGTCCCATCCCGGCGCCAGTTGCCTGATCGCAGCGGCGCCGTACTTGGCATGGAACTCGTAGTTCCCTGCTCCCATGGCATTTCGCCAGTCCTCCTGATATCGGGGATCATAGGCAAAATGGCCGGGAACCGGCTTGAAGGGGTGCAGCATCTTGAACTGCCCCCCGTCGATTGTGTCGCCATAAACAAAACCGCCGATTTTCACATGCGAGTCTGATTTCGCAACTGCTCGTGCCTGCGCCGCGCCCACGAGCTGGGCGAGGTTGTCGTCGGGATCGGTATAACCATCGTGGCTGAGCCAAACGCGAACGTTGGTCATTGGGGTCTCCACTCATCTGGGGATTAGTAAGCCACAGGGTGCGGGATTCGTCGCGATACGACAACCCTTTGATTGGTCGTCACGAATCTTTTGCTCAGTCGGGTATGACAGGGATTATCTGCCGCGTCCCGAAGCGGGTACCCAGCCGGCGGCCAATGCCGCAGCCTCGTCGCAGAAAAGCCGTTCGCCCCGATCGAAATCGATTCTGGTTCGCGACCATGAGGCCATGTCCGGCGTGTGGTAAAGCTTGCGTCCGTCGCGGCTGATGTTCCCCTTGATCATGCATTCATTGCCGGTTGTCGGCGTGTCGTCGATCGGGGAAACCGGGGTGGTGGCAATGGTGCGAACTTTACTTCGGTCGCGGCGCCAGTCCCATGGCGCTTCGCTGTCGGCCTGCCAGAGGCCAAGGCCGGACGCGCGGGCCCCGGCCTCATCGCCGAGGTAGCGGTCGCTGTAGCGCTCATAGGCGCGCGCGAGTCCTTCCGAGACGATGGTTGCCCCGAGGTCGCGCCCGTCCACGGAGCAACTGGCCACGGTCCTGCCGTAGCGATCGGTATCCTGCGGATTGCAGACGACCACCCGCTGGGCCACCAGGGACTTCAGTCGCTCGGCGGCGACGGTGCCGCAGGCCCAGTCGCGCCCGGCGGCGTCCAGGCACCGCTGGTGAGCTTCGGGCGCATCGACACCGAAGAGCCGGATCCGGGTCGCGCCGATCCGCATCGTGTCGCCGTCAGTCACCGTGGCAATTCCGCTCAGCGTTGCCTCGGCCGGGCGTGGCTGCGGGAACCGGTTCAGCGAGGGCAGGGCAGGAGCGGTCGACGCGCGCGTGTCGATCAGCGCCAGCAGCAGAAGCGCCGCCAGAGCCGGAAATCGCAGTCGCGCCACATTTGCCTCCGTCACTCGGTCATTCGAGCCGGCGCGTCCGAATATCCGGTTAACACCGCCGCGGGAAGCCCGCTGAGCGACGGTTCACATCGAACGCGGCCGGCTCTGGCACCGGAAGGGGGGCGGGGCTATGGTTGCGGACCTGAAGCAGTCGCCCCGGATCCAAGCCCATGCGCCGTTCCGATCTCGCCATGCTCCTTGCCGCCATCATGTTGCTGCCGGCGGCGTCCCAGCCCGGGACGGTGGACCGCCTTGCTCAGGCAAGGGACATTCCGGTGGAGGAGTGGCGCGACATGGCGATGGGACGGACCCTCACCTACCGCTTCAACGGGGAACTCTGGGCGTACGAACACTACTTCCCGGGAACGAACGCCGTGGTGCTGCAACTCTACGACGGAACCTGCATGCAGGGCACGTGGGACTATCACGCGCCGCTCTATTGCTTCCATTGGGAAGGACAGACGCCGTCCTGCTTCCGCCACACGCGACTCGGATCGGAAATCCTGATCATCGAGACACTGGAGGGTCAGGACACGACGATGACGCAAGAGATGACCGGCGTCGGCGATCAGCCTGTCAGTTGCGGCCCGCCGATCACCAGCTGAAGCAGAGCGGCGGGAGGACCCCGCTCTGCGTGGATCGCGCCGGGGTGCCCCGTCAGTCGTCGCGGTCAGTCGTCGCGGTGGACACGTTCCTTCCGCTCGTGACGCTCCTGCGCCTCCAGCGAAAGCGTCGCGATCGGGCGGGCATCGAGACGCTTCAGCGAGATCGGCTCGCCGGTCTCCTCGCAGTAGCCGTAGGTGCCTTCATCGATGCGGCGCAGGGCGGCGTCGATCTTCGAGACCACCTTGCGCTGGCGGTCGCGCGTGCGAAGTTCAAGCGCGCGATCGGTCTCCTCGGAGGCGCGATCGGCAATGTCGGGGATGTTGCGAGAGCCTTCCTGCATGTGCTCTATCGTGCCCTTGCTCTCGGCGAGGATTGAGGCTTTCCAGGCGAGGAGCTTGCGGCGAAAGTAGTCCAGCTGTCGGGGGGTCATGAAGGGTTCGTCTTCAGAGGGAACGTACTCGATATCGAACTTGGTCTCGGCCTTCATGGACTCTCGCACCTCGATCTACTCGCGGTCCCAAAGCCGTCGCCCAATGGTCTGCGACGACTTCATTTGGCCCCGAACGTTTCGCTGGGCACCCGATATAGCCTTTCTACCCCCTTGTCACGTAAAGATATCCCACCTTGCTAACGCGCATCGCCCTGCTAGGCTCCGCGCGAAAACCGGCCAACGGACAGAAAGCTTTCAATGAGATTTCAGGGCACGGCGGACTATGTGGCGACGCCGGACCTCACCGTCGCGGTGAACGCTGCAATCACGCTCGAACGGCCGCTTCTGGTCAAGGGGGAGCCCGGTACGGGCAAGACCGAACTCGCCCGCCAGGTGGCGGCGGCGCTCGGTCTGCCGCTGCTCGAGTGGAACGTGAAATCCACCACCAAGGCGGCGCAGGGCCTCTACGAATACGACGCGGTCAGCCGGCTCCGCGACAGCCAGCTCGGCGACGAGCGCGTGCATGATGTCAGAAACTACATCCGCCCGGGTCCGCTCTGGCGCGCCTTCGCGAGCGAGGAGCGGGTGGTTCTGCTGATCGACGAGATCGACAAGGCCGACATCGAGTTTCCGAACGACCTCCTGCAGGAACTCGATCGCATGGAGTTCTTCGTCTACGAGACCGGCGAGACGGTCCGGGCGACCCGGCGCCCGGTCGTCGTCATTACCTCGAACAACGAGAAGGAGCTGCCCGATGCCTTCCTGCGGCGCTGCTTCTTCCATTACATCCGCTTTCCCGACGAGGAGACGCTGAAGCGCATCGTCGAGGTGCATTTCCCGGGGCTGAAGCCGCGGCTGGTCCACACGGCGCTCACTCAGTTCTTCGAGATTCGCGAGACCCCGGGCCTGAAGAAGAAGCCCTCCACCTCGGAGGTCCTCGACTGGTTGAAGCTGCTGCTCGCCGAGGACCTTTCGCCGGAGGATCTGCGCGCGGATCCGACGACGGCGCTGCCCAGGTTGCATGGTGCACTGCTCAAGAATGAGCAGGATGTTCATCTTTTCGAGCGGCTGGCATTTATGGCACGGAGTCGGCGAGGATGAGCCGACAACTCTTCTTGGCGCGTGACAATGGTTGGGCGTCCTGCTATTGTGCAGTGCAACATCCCCAGGAAGAGTTCCATGATTTCAGCCCATACTCAGTTCCAGGCGGCAAGGGCCTGGATGGACTTCTCGCTTGCCTACGGACAGATGTGCGTCGCCTCGGCCGAGATCATCACGCGGCGCTGCATGCGCATGGCGCAGGGTGTGATGACCGGCCCCGAGGCGGCCGGCATGGTGCTCGAGAAGGCGACGGCCTTTGCGACGGCCATGGAGCGGGCGGTTGTCGCCGCGGCCGCCGGGGCCGAACCGGTGCGCATCGCTTCCGCCGCCCTGCGGCCGTACAGCGCCAAGACCCGGCTGAACGTTCGGCGCCTGCGGCGTTGATCGCGCCCGCCGGCGGCGTGGCGCGCGCCCGGTGAGGCGCGCCGTCCGCCGCCGTACGGTTCGGGCCGGCGCTGGCCTGTTGCTCGCCGTTGCGCTCACTGCCTGCGCAACGGCGCCACCCCTTGAGGGCGTGAGTTCGGTCCGCTTCGGCACCGTCACGCTGCCCCGGGGCGTTGCCCGGTCCAATCTCGACCTCGGGCAGGACTTCCTCGATCTCACATTCCAACTCGAGAGCGGCGAGACGCTGCCGGCGATCCTGCGCTATGAGACGCCGGTGCGCGTCTACATGGGTTCGCCCGCGCTCGCGCCCTATGCTCCGGACCTCGCGGCGGTGCTGGGCCGAATCCGGGTCGAGGCGGGCATCGATATCGCCGAGACCGATGATCCGGATGCGGCACAGATCCGCATCGAGGCGGTGCCGGCGGCCGAAATCGCCCGGGTCTTTCCCACTGCGGCCTGCTTCATCGTGCCGGAAGAGCGGAACTGGGCGGACTTCATGCGCGATCGTGACCGGCCGCGGGTGCGCTGGTCCGAGCAGAAGACCCTGCGGCGCGCGGCGATCTTCCTGCCGCCTGACACCACGCCGCAAGACCTGCGGGATTGCCTGAACGAGGAGGTGACCCAGGCCCTCGGCCCGGCGAACGACCTCTACCGGTTGCCGGACTCGATCTGGAACGATGACAACTTTCACGGCATGGCGACGCCGTTCGACATGCTGATGCTGCGCACCCTCTACCAGCCCGAGTTCCGCTCGGGCATGAGCCGGTCCGAGGTCGCGTCCCGGCTCGAGAAGGTCCTCGACCGGGTGAACCCGAAGGGCAGGGGCCTCCCTCGCACCGACCGGGCGCCGGAGTCAAAAGCGTTCGCCACCGCGCTCGAGACAGCACTCGACCGCGGCGTCTCGCGCGAACGCCGGCTCGGCGCGGCGAAGATGGCCGCACAGATCGCTGCCGAGATGCGCCCTGTCGATCACCGGTTTGGCGTCGCGCTCCTCACCCTTGGCCGCCTCAGCCTGCGTCAGGACCCCGCCGCGGCGGTGCAGCACTTTACCGAGGCCTACAACCTCTTCGAGCGCCGCCTCGGGCCGAAGGACGTGCGAACCGCGCAGGCCGGGGTGCATCTCGCCGCGCTCGCGCTCGGAACCGCGCAATACGATCTGGCAATCAGGCTCGCCGACCGGCATGTGCCCATGGCGGCCAAGGCGCAGAACGCCATCCTGATCGCCGGGCTGCTGTCGGTGAAGGCCGAGGCGCAAGTGGCTCTCGGCAAGGCGGATGCCGCGCGGCAGACCCGCCTCGACAGCCTGCAATGGGCGCGTTATGGCTTTGGGGACACAGATGGTGCGCTTGCCCGCGAGCAGGCGCAGCTCGCCGCGCTCCAGCGCCTTGAACAGAAGTGAAGCTTCGTCTCCCGTGCTCCTCCTCATCTTTTTCCTCATAGGCGCGGTTTTCGGCGCCCTGCGTGCCGCCCGTCGTGGCGGCGACCGGCTTGATCAGCTGCAGTACGCCGCGGCGCACGGCATCCTGTTCGTCCTCCTCGCCCTCACGGTGAGCGTGCTGGGCGGCGCCTTCGGCCTGTTCTGATGTTTGTCCGGTTCTTCGCCGCGCTGCGCGGGGCGGGGGTCCCAGTGTCGCTGCGCGAATATCTCGATCTCCTTGCCGCGCTGGATGCGGGCATTGCGCGGTACGAGCCGGAGACCTTCTACTACCTCGCCCGAACCGCGCTCGTGAAGGACGAACGCCACATCGACCGTTTCGACCGGGTGTTCGGTCAGATCTTCTCCGGTCTCGAACTCATCACCGTCGAGGCGCTCGTCTCGGTGACCTCACTGCCGTCCGAATGGCTGAGAAAGCTCGTCGAGAAGCATCTCACCCCCGAGGAGCAGGCCGAGATTGCGGCGATGGGCGGCTTCGAGAAGCTGATGGAGACCCTCGCCCAGCGGCTGCGGGAGCAGCAGGGCCGGCATCAGGGTGGCTCGAAGTGGATCGGCACCGGCGGCACCTCGCCCTTCGGCGCCTATGGCTACAACCCCGAAGGCGTGCGGATCGGCCAGGACGAAAGTCGCCACCGGCGCGCGGTGAAGGTCTGGGACCGGCGCGAGTTCCGCAACCTCGACGACGATGTGGAAATCGGCACCCGCAACATCAAGGTCGCGCTGCGCCGTCTGCGCCGATGGGCGCGAGAGGGATCGCCCGACGAACTCGACCTCGGTGCGACGATCCGCAAGACAGCGGAACAGGGCTGGCTCGACGTCGTGACCCGCCCCGAGCGGCGCAACGCGGTGAAGGTGCTGCTCTTCCTCGACATCGGCGGCTCGATGGACCCGCATGTCCGGCTGGTGGAAGAGCTGTTCTCCGCGGCGCGGACCGAGTTTCGCCACCTCGATCACTTCTACTTCCACAACTGCATCTACGAAGGGGTCTGGAAGGACAACCGCCGCCGCTGGGACGCCCAGACCCCGACGGCCGATCTCCTGCACACGTATGGCCCGGATTACCGGGTGATCTGTGTCGGGGACGCGGCCATGTCACCGTACGAGATCACCCATCCGGGCGGCGCAAACGAGCACTGGAACGCCGAGTCGGGCGAGACGTGGCTGCGTCGCGTTGTCGCGGCCTGGCCGCACGCCATCTGGATCAACCCGAGCCCGATGCCGGCCTGGGGATACTCGCCCTCCGTCGAGATGATCGCCACGATCTTCGGCGGCCGGATGTATCCGATGACGCTCGCAGGTCTCGACGAGGGCATCCGGGAACTCGCGCGCTGAGGAACGTGCTGCGTCCGCGAGAGACTGGACCCTTCCGGCGGCATGCGCCATAACGGGCTGATCGTGGCGGAGGCGAGACCCTCGTATGAAATTCCTGCTCAAGCTCCTGACCTGGTGGAACGGCCCGACGATTGGGACTGAACTCTTCACCTGGCGCTTCGGCAAGCGCGTCGGCGAGGACGCGGCCGGGAACGTCTACTACCAGAATGCCGACGGCAGCCGGCGCTGGGTCATCTTCAAGGGCGAGCCCGAGGCCAGTGAAATCAGTGCCGAGTGGCATGGCTGGCTCCACTTCACGTGGCAGCAGCCCCCGACCGAGGCGCCGCTGCCGAGGCAGGCCTGGGAGAAGCCGCACCGGCCGAACATGACGGGCACCGCGCTCGCCTACCGTCCGCCGGGCAGCCTGCTTGCTCCCGCCGGCGGGCCGAGGGTGCACGCCGACTACGACGCCTGGACGCCGCAATAGCGGCGCGGTCAGGCAGGAAGGACGATTTCGAATGGCGAACAGCGTAGCAGAGGCCGTGATCGGAGCGGTTGTGCTGGCGACGGCGGCGGGTTTCGTTGTCTATGCCGGACAGGTGCGGGGCACATCGGTAACCGGCGGGAGCTACCCGCTCACCGCGAAGTTCCGCAGCGCCGAGGGGATCGGAGTCGGGACCGACGTGCGGCTCGCCGGCATCAAGGTCGGCTCGGTGACGCATCTTGCCCTCGACCCGCAGACATTCGAGGCGGACGCCACCTTCTCGGTGCAGAACACCGTCAAGCTGCCCGACGATTCGGACGTGAAGATCTCGTCCGAGGGTTTGCTCGGCGGCAATTTCGTCGAGCTGACGCCAGGCGCCTCGGAGACCGAGTTCGTTTCGGGTGATCAGATCCTGAATACCCAAGGGTCGGTCAGCCTGCTGAACCTGCTCATGAAGTTCGCCGGAGGCGGCAGCAACCAATGATCCGCGCGCTGCTTGCGCTGGCGCTCACCGCCGGCCCAGCCGGGGCGGCGCTTTCGGCTGGCGAGGTGACCAATCCGGAGGTGACGGTAGCGGCCGGGGTCATCCACCTGCGCGGCCTCGACAACCTGAACGGCATCTCCCGCGACCTCGAGGTCCGCGTTGGCGAGACCCTGAGCTTCGGGCAGCTGGAGATTGAGGCCGAGGCCTGCCGGGTGCCGCGCGACGACCCCAAGGGCGACGCGGAGGCGTTCCTGCGCATCCGCGACGTGCGCGACACGGCACCGCGCTTCTCCGGCTGGATGTTCGCTTCTTCCCCCGCGCTCTCCGCGCTCGACCACCCGCGCTATGACGTCTGGGTGGTGAGCTGCAGCATGTCCTGACGGGTCGCCGTCCGCGACAGCGCGAGGAAATCTCCCGGCCGCATCAGCGCCGCCTTCAGCCGCCGGTGATAGTCCCGGCGGGGGATCTCGATCGCGCCGAGTGACGCGAGATGGGTCGTGACGAACTGGGTATCGAGGAGCTGGTACCCTCCCGCCCGGAGTCGCGCGACCAGCGCGACCAGCGCGAACTTTGACGCGTCGCGCATCCGGCTGAACATGCTCTCGCCAAAGAACGCGCCGCCGAGCGACACACCGTAGAGCCCGCCCGCGAGTTCGCCCCGCACCCGGATCTCGACCGAATGGGCAAACCCCCTTCGGTGCAGCTCGTCGTAGAGCCGGATGATTGGCGGGTTGATCCAGGTCTCCGACCGGTCGGCACAGGCCCTCACGGTCTCCTCGAAGTCACCGTCGACGACGATCTCGAACCCCCCGGCGAGAAAACTTCGCGCCAGCCGCCGCGAGACATGCATCGCCTCCAGCGGCAGGATCCCGCGCTGGTGCGGATCGATCCAGTGCAATTCATCGGAGTCAGCCGATTCCGCCATTGGAAAGATCCCGGCGGCATAGGCTCGCATCAGGAGGTCGGCGGTAATCTGGTCGGTCAGGCTATCGTCACGCATGGGCGAGAGATGCCGTCGGGTGGTGGTGGCTGTCAAATGAACTTGGCGTCGATCACAGGGATGCCCGCGAAAAGACGAGGCCCCGGCGACCACTCAGGTCGCCGGGGCCTCGCCGTAGCCGTGTTTTCGGTCGGGCCGGGTTACTCCCGGTTGCCGAAGAGCTGCAGCAGCATCATGAACATGTTGATGAAGTCGAGGTAGAGCTGGAGCGCGCCCATGATGGCCGCCTTGCCCAGGAACTCCTGACCCTCGGCAGCGCGGAGCTGCAGATAGGTGTTCTTGATGTTCTGCGTGTCATAGGCCGTCAGGCCCGCGAAGATCAGCACGCCGAGCGCGGAAACCGCGAAGGTCACCGCCGACGACGCCAGCCAGATGTTCACGAGCGACGCGACGATAAGCCCGATCACGCCCATGATGAGGAACGAACCCCACCCGGAGATGTCCTTCTTCGTGGTGTAGCCCCACAGGCTCAGGCCCGCGAAGGCGATCGCCGTGACGAAGAACACCTGCGCGATCGACATCCCGGTGAAGACCGAGAAGATCCACGAGATCGAGAGGCCCATGAGCGCGGCGAACAGCCAGAAGACGCCCTGCGCCACGCCCTCGGACATGCGGTTGATGCCCGCCGAGAAGGCGAAGACCACCGCGAGCGGCGCGAACATCACCACCCACTTCAGCGGTGAGGTGAACATCGCCTGCAGCAGCCCGACCGGCAGGATATTGGTCGGCTCACCGGCAACGGCCCGGGCGAAATCGGTGCCCACCACGTAGGCGACAAGGCCGGTGATGATCATGCCCACGGCCATCAGGCCGTAGACCTTGTTCATGTGTGCGCGCAGGCCCTCGTCGATCGCAGCGGTGGCGGTGCCGGCACCGGCTCGACGAACAGTCCCGTAGTCGGCCATTGATTCCCTCCGTTAGCCCTCTGGGTCCGCCGGATTTGAGACCCGGGCGGAAGTCCCTTGATATTGGCGACGGGAGGTCAGTTTTCAACCAACCGACACCCCGCTCAAGCCAATAATATCGCAACAATCTCGTCATCTGTCATCAGGCCTCCGTTGCCTCTCGCCATGTTGACCATGGCCGCGGGAGCGGAGAAGTTGGTCGGCCAACTGGAGTAACGGAATGCGCCACATCGGGCTTCGGGTTCTCTTTGTCCTATTGTCGTCGCTCGCGATGGCTCCCGCGATCGCGGAGGTGCGCATCCTCGCCTTCGGCGACTCGCTTACCTATGGCTCCGGCGTGGCGAGGGAAGATGGCTTCGTTCCGCAGCTCGAGGCCTGGCTCCACGCCCACGGCGCGACCGACGTGGTGGTGCTGAACGCCGGCGTCCCGGGGGAGACCACTGCGGAGGGCCGCGAGCGCATTGCGCCGGTGCTGGACCAGACGCGCCCCGACGCGGTGCTTCTGGCTCTCGGCGCCAACGATCTGCTGCGCGGCCTTTCGGCGTCGCGGATGTTTTCCAACCTCGACGCGATCCTGGGGGAGGTGAGCGGCGAAGGCCTGCCCGCCCTCCTTGCCGGTCTGCCGGCGCCGCCGACCTGGCGGCGCGAGGATCGGGCCACATACCTCGAAACATTCCGCACGATCGCGCAGGAGCATGACGCGATATTCGTGCCCTCGTTTCTCGGCGGGATGAGTGGAAGGGGATTCCTCGCGGTTCGCCGGATGATGCAGCCGGACGGCATTCATCCGAACGCGGACGGCGTGCGTGCCAATGTCGCCGCCATCGGCCCGAAGGTGCGCGAACTCGCCGCGCGCGTCAGAGCGGTGCGCGAGCGATGATCCGCGCCTTCGCGGCCCTGTCGCTGCCGGAAGCCCTGCGCTTTGATCTGATGCTGGTGCAGTCGGGCCTGCCATTGCCGCGCCCCTTGCCGCCGGAGAACCTGCACCTGACGCTGGTCTTTCTGGGCGAGATCCCCGAGCCGACGCTTGCCGATGTCGACGCCGCTTTCAGCAAGGTGCGGGTGCCGCCGTTCGATCTGGCGCTCGCTGGTCTCGACATGTTCGGAGGCGCGAAGGCGCGCAGCGTGCATGCCGAGGCCGTGCCGAGCGCGCCGCTCCTCCAGCTGCAAGCGAAGGTGGAGACCGCCGCGCGCAGCGCCGGTGTGGTTGTCGCTGGCCGCCGGTATGCCCCGCACGTGACGCTTGCGCGCCTGCCGGAGCGCTTTGCCGACCGGGCGCGGCTCGAGGCAGCCGTCGCGGCGCGCATCGCCTATCGCTCCGAGCCGTTCCTCGTGGAGGACTTTTGTCTCTACCGATCGTGGCTCAGCCCGGGCGGCTCGATCTATGACGAGCTCGCCCGGTACACGTTGGGTTAGGTTGGGGGGAGGCGAGGGGGCGTCAGCCGTCCCCGCCCGATCTCCGGTGCCGTCAGACGAGCGGGCGGCGCAGCTCTTCCGCCACGTCGGCGCGCGTCAACCCCATGTCGCGCAACATGCGATCGTCGAGTTCGGCGAGCTGGACCCGCGCCCTGTACCGGGCGTCGAGGGTCACGACGGCTTTCACCAGTCCACGCGCCGTCAGGCGCGGCCGGGCAGTACGGACAGGGCGCGTGAGCGTGAGGGCAGACATTGGATCGCTCCATCATGGTATGTTTAGGATCGCGGCTGAGGTATCACCGTGCTTGATGTGTAGGTCGATCCACGCTAAAACGAAAACGATGATTTGTGCGACGATCCATCAAGGATTCTGATATGCCCCGCCAGCTCGATCTGACTGCCCTGCGCTCGTTCGCGGCCGTCGCCGACGCGGGCGGCGTCACACGCGCCGCGTCGCAACTGAACCTCACCCAGTCCGCGGTCTCGATGCAGCTGAAGCGCCTTGAGGAGACGCTCGGCCTCTCGCTCCTTGATCGCTCGGCGCGCACCATCGCGCTCACCGCGCAGGGCGAGCAGCTCCTGGCCTACGCCCGTCGGTTGCTGGCCCTGAATGACGAGGCGTGGGGCCGTCTCACCCACCCGGCCTTCGAGGGAACACTCGACTTCGGCGTGCCGCACGACATCATCTTCCCGCACGTTCCCGTGGTGCTGCAGCGCTTCGCGGCCGAGTATCCGCGGGTGAAGCTGCAACTCCACTCGCTCTATACCAGCGGACTGAAGGACATGCTGGCCCGTGGCGACATGGATCTCATCCTGACGACCGAGGCGACGGTCGACGCCGGCGGCGAGACACTGCGGCGAGAGCCGCTGGTCTGGGTCGGTGCTCCGGGCGGACAGGCATGGCGTGCGCGGCCGCTGCGTTTTGCCTCCTGCGCCCACTGCGTCTTCAAGCGGCCGGCGCTCGATGCGATGGAGGCGGCTGGCATCCCCTGGGAGTTCGCGGTCGACTCGATCTCCACCGCCGCGATCGACGCGACCGTTGCCGCCGACCTCGCGGTCAGCGTCCAGCTCGAGAGCGCCGTGCCAGCGCGCTGCGAGGCGATCCGCCACTGCGGCGCGCTGCCGCAGCTCCCGGATCACCGGGTCAACATGTATATCGCGCCGGGCCCGCGGGCCGTCCTTGCCGAACGGCTCGCAGGCTTCCTGCGCCAGTCCTACGGTGTCGCGGAGAGCCTTGCGGCGGAGTAGGGCAGGCTCACTTCGCCGACGCCTCCGCCGGCTGGAAGTCGAGCGCCACGCCGTTGATGCAATAGCGCAGGTGTGTCGGCGGCGGCCCGTCCGGGAAGACGTGTCCGAGGTGGCTGCCGCAGGTGGCGCAGTGGACCTCGGTGCGGACCATGCCGTGGCTCTCGTCGGTGTCGGTCTCGACCGATCCCTCCACCGGCTCGTTGAAGCTCGGCCAGCCGGTGCCGCTTTCGAACTTCAGGTTCGACCGGAAAAGCGGCGTGCCGCACCCGGCGCAGGAAAACGTGCCCTGCCGCTTCTCGTGCAGCAGCGCACAGCTCCCCGGCCGCTCGGTGCCGTGCCCGCGCATCACCGCGAACTGCTCCGGCGTCAGGATCCGGCGCCACTCCTCATCGCTGTGCGTGACCTTGTAGCCCATGGGCGAGCCTCCTCGTTCCGCTGTCGATCCGGGATATGGGGGTGTTCCGGCGCTCTGTCGAGCGTCGTCAGGTCGCGGCGAGCGTCACCCAGATCGGCACGTGGTCCGATGGCTTCTCGCGCCGCCGCACCTCCGCGTCGATGCCGCAGGTCTCCAGCCGGTCGGCCGCCTGCGGCGTCAGGAGCACGTGGTCGATCCGGATGCCCCAGTTCTTCTGCAACGCCCCGGCCTGATAATCCCAGAAGGTATAGATCCCCGGGCTCCGGTCCACCGCGCGCAGGGCGTCGGTGAGCCCGAGGTTGATCAGCCGGTGAAACGCCTCCCGGGTCGGCGGCAGGAAGAGCGCGTCCTTGGCCCAGACCGCCGGGTTCCAGCAGTCTTCGTCCTGCGGGATCACATTGTAGTCGCCGAGGATGACGGCGGTCTCCTCCGCCTCGATGAGCGCCTTCGCCCGCGCCTCGAGCCGCGCCATCCAGCCGAGCTTGTAGTCGTATTTCGGCCCCGGCGCGGGATTGCCGTTCGGCAGGTAGAGCCCGCAGATCCGGACACCCCCGACCGTCGCCTCGATCCAGCGCGACTGCTCGTCGCTGTCATCGCCTGGCAGGCCGCGGGTCACGTCCTCCATCGGCAGCTTCGAGAGCAGCGCCACCCCGTTGAAACCCTTCTGGCCATGGGTCTCGAGGTTGTAGCCCATGTCCTCGATCTCGAGGCGCGGGAACTGCTCGTCGGTGGACTTGATCTCCTGCAAGGCCACCACGTCGGCGTTCGCGTCGCGCAGCCAGTCGAGGAACGCCGGCAGCCGGGCCTTGATGCCGTTGATGTTGAACGAGGCGATTTTCATGGGCCGGACGCTATCTGCTCCCGAGGGGGATCGCCACCCCTTGCCAATCCCCTCGGCGCCACGAAAAGCTGTGCGGATTGCATTAGGAGAGTCCCGCATGAAGTTCTCGATCGCAACCGTCTCGCTCGGGGGAACGCTCGCGGAGAAACTCGCCGCTATCGCGAATGCCGGCTTCGATGGCGTCGAGATATTCGAGGCGGATGTCCTCGCCTATGACGGTCGTCCGGCAGACATCGGGACGATGGTGCGCGACCATGGACTGGAGATCATTGCCTTCCAGCCGTTCCGCGATTTCGAGGGCATGCCCGAGCCGCAGCGCAGCCGGGGGTTCGAGCGGGCGAAGCGCAAGTTCGCGCTGATGAACGAACTCGGCGCCGAGGATGTGCTGGTCTGCTCCAACGTCTCGCCGCTTTCGCTTGGCGGCATCGACCGGGCCGCGGCCGACCTGCGCGAGCTTGGCGACGTCGCCGAGACATTCGGCGTCCGGTTGGGCTATGAGGCGCTCGCCTTCGGCCGCCACGTCTGGGACTACCGCGACAGCTGGGAGATCGTGCGCCGCGCCGACCACCCCCGGGTCGGCCTCATCCTCGACAGCTGGCATGTCCTCGCCCGCAAGCTTCCGGTTGCGCCCATCGCCTCGATCCCGGCCGACCGCATCGTCTTCGTGCAGGTGGCGGACGCGCCAGCCATGGATATGGACCTGTTGCAGTGGTCGCGGCACTTCCGCAATTTCCCCGGTCAGGGCGACATGGACGTGGACAGCTTCATGCGGGCGCTGCTCTCCACCGGCTATGATGGCTGGATCAGCCATGAGATCTTCAACGACCGCTTCCGCATGGCGTCGCCCCGGCGCATCGCCGAAGACGGCGAGCGCTCGCTGATCTGGCTCCGCGACCGCCTCGAACCCGGCACCCTGCCGCCGCGCGTCGTCCCCGAGGCGGTGGAGTGGATCGAGTTCGCGGTCTCCGAGGAGGAGGCGCCGGCCCTCGAGGCGGTGTTCGCCGGGCTCGGCTTCCGCCTCACCGGGCGGCACCGCAGCAAGGATGTCACGCGCTGGAGCCAGGGCGCGATCAACCTCGTCATCAACACCGAGCCCGACGGTCTCGCCCACTCGCAGCAGATCGTGCATGGGCCTTCCGTCGTCGCGATCGGCCTTCGTGTCGCCGACGCCGCGGCGGCGCTGGCCCGTGCCGAAGGTCTCAGGATGCACGTCTATCGCGGCGAAGTCGGGGTCGGTGAGCTCGACGTCCCGGCGGTGCGCGGCATCGGCGGCTCGCTTCTCTACTTCACCGACTCGAAGACCGACCTCGCGCGCGTCTGGGAGATCGAGTTCGAGCCGGTCGAGAGCGTCCCGCCCGGGCCGCTCTCGCGCATCGACCATATCTCCCAGTCCATGACCCCGGACGAGATGCTGACCTGGCGGCTGTTCTATCTCTCGCTCTTCGATGTCGAGCGCACGCCACAGGTCGATGTCATCGACCCGGCCGGTGTCGTCGAGAGCATGGCGCTGCACTCGCCCGACCGGACGCTGCGCATCTGCATGAACGCCTCGGCCTCCGAGCGGACCCAGGCGTCGCGCTTCCTCGACGAGTTCTTTGGCGCCGGCACCCAGCACATCGCCTTCCTGACCGACGACATCTTTGCCGCAGCCGAGGCGATGCAGGCGTCCGGCATGGCGACCCTGCCAATCCCGGACAACTACTACGATGATCTGGAGGCGCGTCTCGGGCTGGAGCCGGAGTTCGTCGAGCGGCTGCGCGACCGCGGCATCCTCTACGACGAGGACGAGACGGGGCGGTTCTTCCAGATCTATACCCGCGCCTTCAAGGAACGGTTCTTCTTCGAGATCGTCGAGCGCGAAGGCTACACCGGCTACGGCGCCCCGAATGCGCCGATCCGGCTCGCGGCTCAGGCGCGCCTCGCGCGGCAGCCGGCGATCCCGCGTCTGTGACCTCGCGGGCTTGCGTTTCGATCCTCCTCGCCGCACCTTCCGCCGCGAGGAGGAGACCCGCATGAACAGGCAGATCCGCAAGCCGGCCGCGCCCGGAATGCGTCCCATCCCCGGTGGCACCTTCCTCATGGGCTCGGATCGCCACTATGCCGAGGAAGCGCCGGCACACCGGGCGAAGGTGGCTGCCTTCGAGATGGACGAGGCCTGCGTCACCAACCGCCAGTTTGCAGCCTTCGCCGCCGAGACAGGGTACGTCACCGTCGCCGAGCGCCCGCTCGACCCGGCGATCTATCCCAATGCCGCGCCGCATGAGCTTCTGCCGGGCTCGACGGTCTTTCACATGACGAAGGGGCCGGTCGATACCCGCGACTTCCGCCACTGGTGGAGCTGGGTCTCCGGCGCCTCATGGCGGCACCCGGAGGGGCCTGGGAGTTCGGTCAAGGGGCGCAAGGATCACCCGGTCGTTCACATCGCCTTCGAGGACGCGGAAGCCTATGCCACATGGGCGGGCAAGGCGCTCCCCACCGAAGCGGAGTGGGAATTCGCGGCCCGCGGCGGGCTTGACGCCCGCGAATACGCGTGGGGTGACGAGCTTGCGCCGCGCGGCCGGCATGTGGCGAACACCTGGCAGGGAGCTTTCCCGTGGCAGAACCTCACTGAGGACGGCTGGCCCGGCACCTGCCCGGTCAAGTCCTTCCCGGCGAACGGCTACGGGCTCTATGAGGTTTGCGGCAACGTCTGGGAGTGGACGACGGATTGGTTCGCCGCCGGGCACACGGCGAAGGACCCGGAGAAGCCCGGCTGCTGCGTCGCGGACAACCCGCGCGGACCGGGCAAGGCCGGCAGCTATGACCCGCGTCAGCCGGGGATCCTCATCCCCCGCCGGGTGGTGAAGGGCGGCTCGTTCCTCTGCGCGCCGTCCTACTGCCGCCGATACCGCCCGGCGGCGCGGCACGCTCAGATGATCGACACCGGCACCAGCCACATCGGCTTCCGCTGCATCCGCCGAAAACAAAACACCTGATATCTCAGGGAACTAGGTAAATTTGTTGAGGTAATATGCGAAGCAGGGCTTCGCGCCCTGCACAGCGGCAGACAAGGCGCGTCTGGCCGGGCGAGACCACACCCGAGCCCCTGCGCGCCCGGTCAGGGCCGGCCGTAGCCGGCCCCGCAGTCCCCGGGGTCAGCCGAGATCGAAGTCGCTCGCCGTGAGGCGTCCCGAATAGTCGCTCAGGGTGGCCGTGACGATGTCGAACACATCGAGGCCGCTGTCGTCGACCCTCATCTCGACGATCGTGTCGGCGCCGTCGCGGTGATAGCCCACATCGCCGACATCGAGGTTCTCCGTCGACGAGGCGCCGACGAAGCGCAGGGAGTCCTCGACGTCGAAGTGGATCACGTCGTCACCGCGCGTGAAGTCGGTGATCGTCGTCGGCAGGTATTCCGTCCAGCCGCCACCCAAGCCCGTCGGGCCTTGTTCGGCGACCAGCACGAACTGGTCGTCACCGCGTCCTCCGGACATGATCTGGAACGCGGCGCCGCCGTAGAGGGTATCGTTCCCTGCTCCACCGACGAAGATATCGGTACCGGAGAAGTCGTCCGGGTCGCCGGAATGTCCCTCGTAGTTCCCATACGAGCCATTGCCGAAGATTGCGTCGTTGCCTGACCCGCCGTTCAGGATTTCGACCCGCGAGTCACTGCTGTCCGGAAAGAGCTTGGCACCGCCATAGATGACGTCGTCTCCCGCGCCGGCATAGACCACGTTCGCGCCGTCGCCTGCGTCGATGTCGTTGTCCGCGGGATTGCCGTTGATCGAGTCATCGCCCGTGCCGGTCGTGATGTTCTCGACCGAGATCAGGGACGATCGGATGTCGCTGTCGCCGATCCGCAGCGTTCCCGTTCCGAGGTTTGCCCGGACAGCGGGCGCGCCCACGTAACCGCCATAGCCGGACCCGATGCTCCCGATCTCCTCCACGAAGATCTCAGGCCCGGCGATGGTGAGCGAGTCGACCCCCGCACCACCGTTGATGACGTCCTGCCCGTAATCGACGGAGACCACGGTGAAGGGGTCGTCGAGCCGGGAAATCGGCCCGATCTGGAACGTGTCGCTTCCCGCGCCGCCCGCCATCGCGTCGTTGCCGAGACCCCCGAAGAGATAGTCATCCCCGGTGCCGCCGATCAGCGTGTCGTTCCCGGCATTTCCAAACAGAACGTCGTCGCCGGTTCCGCCGTCGAGCCGGTCATTGCCGTTGCCGCCGAAGAGGTCGTCGCCGCCGGCGCCCCCGGCGAGAGTGTCGTTCCCGCCGTCGCCGAACAGGTCGTCGTTGCCCTGGACGCCCCTGATGTCGTCGTTGCCGCCCAGACCGTGGATCGTGTCTGCCGCGTTCGTACCGCTCAGAGTGTCGGCGCGGGAGGTACCAATGATGTTTGCCATAATGAATTATCTCCTTTCAAGTCCAGCCAAAATGGTTTGGGGGGCTACCCAGTTCCAATGTGGCAGAAGTTTTTTTGCCGGAATCCTCGCTGAACGGCCGGCACGCGTCCTCGTGCGGCTGTCGCATGGTTAATCCTGAATCGCAGTTCCCCTGCCGACCCTATAGGATTTGCTGGATTTTCCGGCGTCATGGGCGGCCGGAGATTAGGTGATCTTCAATCGGCCTCCCGCAGGGTCGCGCAAGCGTTACCCGAAATCAGGGAGAGTTCCGATGCCTGGGCGCCATTCAGTGGCTGCGTGCTTGATCGCGGCCGCGGTGATGACACCTCTGCCCGCAATATCCGCAACGGCCGCGCGGGGGGCTGACGCGCCTGTGGCGCTCGACGCGCCGGATCAGGCGCTGTTCAGCGAGGCGGTGCTGCGGTTCTCGAACGCCGTGCGCAAGGCCCACGGACGGGCGCCGCTCCGGCTCGACGCCCGGCTCTCCCGGGCAGCGGGCGACCACGCGCACAACATGGCTCGGCTCAGGAGCCACTCTCACGTTCTGCCGGTCAAGGGGCAGAAGGATCTCAGCCAGCGTCTGCACCGTCAGTCGCTGAAGTTCCGGCTGGCAGGAGAGAACATCGCGCAGGACAAGGTCTTCCGGCTGCTCGGGCGGCCGATCTCGGCAAAGAGCGACGGATGCCGCTTCACCTATGGCGACACCGGGCAACCGGTGCCGCGGCACAGCTATGCAAGCCTCGCCGAGCAGGTGGTGAACCGGTGGCTCAATTCCCCAAAGCACCGGGAGTCGTTGCTTTCCAAGAAGTTTTCCCGTCTCGGCGCCGGGGTTGCCGCCGACCAGGACGGACCGGCGTGCGGTGACTTCTATCTCGTGCAGGCCTTCGCCGACTGAGACGCGCGCGACGCCCTTGATAATGGCGCCCGAGTCATATACATAGCTAGCTAATCAATTGCTGGCTATGTATATGACCGACGACGCCTCTCCCCGAACCCGGCCAACGATCTTTCAGGATCTCTCGCCGACCAGCCGCAAGCTTCGGACGCTCTTCGACGCTCGGGTGAAGTCGCGCGGGCTGACGTATGCCCGCGCCCGGATGCTGCTTCAGCTCAGCCAGGCGGATGGCCTGACTCAAGGCGAACTCGCCGAGGCGCTCGCGATCGAGCAGCCGACGATCGTGCGGCAACTCGATGCCATGGTGGCTGCCGGCCTCGTGGAGCGCCGCCCCTGCGATACCGACCGCCGGGTCAGGCGCATCTTCCTGACGGAAGCGGCGCGCGACGAGACCGGTGCGGTGATCGAGCTGACCGAGACACTGCGCGACGATCTGGCGGCCGGGATCCCGCCCGAGGATCTTGAAGTCGCCTCCGACGTGCTGCGCCGCATCGCGCTGAATATCGAGCGGGCCGGGGAGGACGCGTGATGGATGCTCGCGCGACGCTCGACGAGCGCGACGGGGACGTCGCGGGCGACCCGGAGACCGAGCGCTCCGTTCCCTCCGACGAGGCGCCCGCAGCCCCGCCAGCGTCGCCAGCCGCCACCACGATGCCCGCCGGTCGGGCTGCGGCCTACATGGGCGCGGCGCTCCTGCTTGCCGTCACCCAGGGCTTCGGGATGAACCTCGTCTCGGCCAATGTGTCGCAGATTCAGGGCTATTTCGGAGCGACAACGGCCGAGGCCACATGGCTCGTCGCGGCCTACATGGCGCCGAACGTGTCGCTGTCGCTGGCGCTCATCAAGCTCAGGACGCAGTTCGGGCTTCGCAACTTCGCCGAAATCGCGATCCTCGTCTTCGTCGCGGCAGCGCTGCTCAACCACCAGACGGGCGATCTCAGGACCGCGCTCGTGGTGCGGTTCCTGAGCGGGGTCGCGGCGGCGCCCATGTCCTCGCTCGCGTTCCTCTACATGCTTGAGCCGTTCTCGCCAGCGAAAAAGCTGACCGTCGGGCTGTCGCTGGCGCTGACCGCCCTCGCGATCGGCAGTCCGCTTGCCCGCATCATCTCGCCCACGCTGCTCGACATCGGCCTCTGGCACGGCCTGACGGTGCTGGAACTCGGGCTCGCCCTGCTCGCGTTCGGGGCGGTCTACCTGCTGCCGCTCACCTCGCCGCCGCGCGCGAAGGTCATCGGGATTGCCGATGTGGTGAGCTATCTGCTGATCGCCGTGGGCTTCGGCTCCGTCGCGGTCGTGCTGGTCCTCGGCCGGCTCTACTGGTGGCTGACGGCACCGTGGATCGGCGTGCTTCTGGTGCTCGCGGTCATCTGTGTCGCCAGCGCCGCGATGATCGAGCTGAACCGGAAGGAACCGCTTCTCGACATCCGCTGGCTGACGAGCCCGGCGGTCCTGCACTTTGCCGGCGCGCTCCTCGTCTTCCGGCTGGTGTTCTCGGAGCAGGCCGTCGGTGCGGCGGGGCTGTTTCGCACCCTCGGCTACGGCAACGACCAGCTTCGCACCCTCTTCGCGGTGATCCTGATCGCGACCATCGTCGGCGGCGTCGCCTGCGCGGCGATCCTGAAGCCCGGGCGCGAGCACGCGTTGCACATCACGGCCCTCCTCCTCGTCGCGACGGGTGCCTATCTCGACGGCCACGCGACCACCCAGACGCTGCCGATCAACATGTACTTCAGTCAGGCATTGGTAGCCATTGGAATCGCTATATTCTTGCCGCCTGCGGTGATGAGCGGGCTCCTGTCGGCGCTGAAGAACGGGCCGCAGTACATCCTGAGCTTCATCATCGTGTTCCTGACCACCCAGAGCATCGGCGGTCTGGCGGGATCGGCGGCATTCCAGACATTCGTCGATCTCCGGCAGCAGGCGCATTTCTCTGCGCTGACGAGCGGCCTCGATCCCGGCAACCCGTTCGTCGCCGAGCGCATCGCCTCGTTGACGGCCGTCTATGGCAGTGTCGTCAACGACAAGGCCGCGCTCGCCGCTCAGGGCATGGCCCTGCTGCAGCAACAAGTGACCCAACAGGCGCAGGTGCTCGCCTACAACGACGTCTTCCGCGCGGTCGCGCTGCTTTCACTGGCGGCACTCGCCGCCCTGCTTCTCCACATCAGCCTCGCGGCGCTTCACAAGGCGCTCGCCCCGGCCGATCCCCAGCCCGTTCGGTGAATTCAGATGTCCAGTTTCTTCCGTCACAGCGCGACGATCATCGCGGCCATCGCCGGGCTTTTCGGCGTCCTGCTCCTGCTCTACGCGTGGAATCTGCCCCCTTTTGACCGTGGCATCGAGCTCACCGAAGACGCTTACGTGCGCGGGCGGGTGACGAGCCTCGCGCCGCAGATCTCCGGCAATATCGCCGAGGTGGCGGTGCAGGACTACCAGACGGTGCAGGCGGGGGAGATCCTTGTTCGCATCGACGACCGCATTCCGCGGGAGAAGCTCGCCCAGTCGCAGGCGATGCTGGCGCAGCAGCGCGCGGCCCTCGCCACCTCGGCGCAGGACGAGGCGTCCGCGAAGGCGAACATCGCCTCGGCGGAGGCGAGTGTCGTCAGCGCCGGGCAGCGCTCGACGTGGCGAGCGCCAACCGCAAGCGCGCCGAGGCGCTGCTTGAGCGGGGTGTCTCGACGCAGGTCGACACCGATCAGATGCGCCTCGTTCAGGAACAGGCGAGTGCCGCGAAGGCGCAGGCCGAAGCTCAGGCCGAGGCGATGCGTCAGGGACTGCAGTCGATCCTCGTCAACCGCGATGCGCTGCAGGCGGCCGTGGCGGGCGCGGAAGCCTCGGTCGCTCTGGCGCAGATCGACGTGGAGAACAGCGCGATCCGCGCGCCGGTGGCCGGCCGTCTCGGCGAGGTGACGGCGAGGGTCGGCCAATACGTCACCCCCGGAACCCGTGTCGCGACGCTGGTGCCGTCCGACATCTGGGTGGTCGCGAACTTCAAGGAAACCCAGGTGGCGGGGATGTACGAGGGGCAGCAGGTCGCGCTCTCGGTCGATGCCATCCCGGGACGGCGGTTCGTCGGGCACATCGAGCGCTTCGCCCCGGCGACGGGGTCGGAGTTCAGCGTCATCCGCCCGGACAACGCCACGGGCAACTTCATCAAGGTGAGCCAGCGTCTGCCGGTCAGGATCGCGGTGGCGCCGGGTCAGCCCGGGGCTGAGCTCCTGACCCCGGGCCTCTCGGTGGTGGCGCGCATCGACACCACGCAGACATCGGCGGCCGGCCAGCCGACGGGTCTCTGAGGAAACAGTCTGTCCTCCCGGCCGCGTGTCGGCCGCGCTTGCATCGACGCCGGCGGGACATACCTTGCCGCCAGTGCCGAACGAGGGGATCGGCCGTTACGGAGGTGATGTGGTGAAGAAGATCGGGTTCCTGTCATTCGGCCACTGGTCGCCCGCGCGCGGCTCGGGCACGCGGAGCGGCGCGGACGCGCTTCTCCAGTCGATCGATCTCGCGGTGGCGGCCGAAGAACTCGGGGTCGACGGCGCGTATGTCAGGGTCCACCACTTCGCGCGGCAACTGGGCTCGCCTTTCCCGCTGCTTGCGGCGATGGGCGCGCGGACGAGCCGGATCGAGCTCGGCACCGCCGTCATCGACATGCGCTACGAGAACCCGTTCTACATGGCCGAGGACGCCGGATCGGCGGATCTCATCGCCGGCGGGCGGCTGCAGCTCGGGATCAGCCGCGGCTCGCCGGAGCAGGTGATCGACGGCTGGCGCTACTTCGGCTACGCGCCGACGGAGGGCGAGACCGATGCCGACATGGCGCGCCGTCACGCCGAGGTCTTCCTGCAGGTGATCGAGGGTGAGGGCTTCGCCGAGCCGAACCCCCGGCCGATGTTCGCGAACCCGCCGGGGCTCTTGCGGCTCGAGCCGTATTCCGAGGGCCTGCGTGACCGGATCTGGTGGGGAGCCGCGACCGACGCGACCGCGGTCTGGGCGGCGAAGCTCGGGATGAACCTCCAGAGCTCGACCCTGAAATTCGACGAGACCGGCGAGCCGTTCCACATCCAGCAGGCAAAGCAGATCCGTGCCTATCGCGAGGCGTGGAAAGCGGCCGGGCACACGCGCGAGCCACGGGTTTCGGTCAGCCGCAGCATCTTCGCGCTGATGAACGATCAGGACCGCATGTATTTCGGGGGCTCCGCCGACAGCGACTCGCTCGGCTTCATCGAGGAGAACACCAGGGCGATCTTCGGCCGATCCTATGCCGCCGAGCCGGACAAGCTCGTCGAAGAACTGGCGAAGGACGAGGCGATCGCCGAGGCCGACACGCTGCTCCTGACAGTGCCGAACCAGCTCGGGGTCGACTACAACGCCCATGTGCTCGAGTCGATCCTGACCCACGTGGCCCCGGCCCTCGGCTGGCGCTGAACCCCGTCAGGCGACGAGCAGTACCGTCCCCTCGGTGGGGATCACGAGCGCCACGGAAGCGCCGGGGGCGAGGGGCGTGCCCGTCTCCGGCGACACCACGAAGAGAGCGCCAAGCTCAGTGGTGACGGCGACCTCCAGGTGGCTGCCGGCATAGGTCGACTTCGCCACCGTGGCGGGAAGCGCGTTCGGCGCATCGGCCGCGGCGAGCCGGACCCGGTGCGGCCGCACGGCGAGCCGGGCCGGGCCGGGCCGGAGGCCACGGGCGGGCAGGGCGAGCGCCACCGGCCCGAGGCGCACATTGGCGGTGCCGCCGTTCACCGCGATGATCTCGCAGGGCAGGATGTTCGACTCGCCGATGAAGTCGGCGACGAACGCGGTCGCGGGCGCGTCGTAAAGCTCCTGTGGCGTGCCCTGCTGGGCGATGACCGCGCGATCCATGACGATGATCCGGTCCGAGACCGCGAGCGCCTCGCCCTGATCGTGGGTCACGTAGACCACGGTCAGCCCGAGCTTCTGCTGCAGTTCGCGGATCTCGTCCCGCACCCGGCGGCGCAACTTTGCGTCGAGGTTCGAGAGTGGCTCGTCGAAGAGCAACACCTGCGGCTCCAGCACCAGCGCGCGGGCGACGGCGACGCGCTGCTGCTGACCGCCCGACAACTCGGAGGGAAAGCGCGCCTCGAAGCCGGTCAGCCCGACGAGCGCGAGACCGTCCGCTGCCCGCGTCGCGATCTCGCGCTTCGGGTAGCCCGAGAAGCGCAGGCCGTAGGAGACGTTTTCCAGCACCGTCATGTGCGGGAAGAGCGCGTAGGACTGGAACACCATGGACACGTCGCGCTCGGTGGCGGGAAGCGGCGTCACGTCCGAGCCGCCGATGAGGACGCGCCCCGATGTGGGCATCTCGAGGCCGGCGATCATCCGAAGCGTCGTCGTCTTGCCGCAACCCGAGGGACCGAGCAGGGTCACGAGGCTGCCCGCGTCGATCTCGAAGGAGACGTCGTTGACCGCGGGCGTCGTGGCGCCCGGATAGATCTTGCTGACCTGGTCGAAGACCACCGACGCGGCCTTGCCCTTGAGCTTCACCATGTCAGCCGCCTCCCGTCATCGCGGCCGCTGGCGGCGGCGACATGTTGGTTCGCATCCCCGAGAGCCCCGGGCCGCCGCTTCCCCGCCGGCCGAGCGCCCGTCGCCCCACCAGAAGCTGCATCGCGCCGATCACCACCAGCATGACGAGGATCAGCACCGTCGCGTAAGCCACGGCGATGCCGTATTCGTTGTTCTCCACCCGGCCGACGATGTAGCTCGTCGCCATGTCGTAACGGCCGCTGACGAGGAAGATGATCGCGCTGATCGCTGTCATGGCGCGCACGAAGGAATAGACCAGCGCCGCGAGGATTGCA
Source organism: Amaricoccus macauensis (assembly GCF_014201905.1). GTDB lineage: Bacteria > Pseudomonadota > Alphaproteobacteria > Rhodobacterales > Rhodobacteraceae > Amaricoccus > Amaricoccus macauensis. The sequence continues at coordinate 387,729 of NZ_JACHFM010000002.1, forward strand.
GGCTTCAGGAGCGGCAGCACGATGCGCCGCAGTGTCGCCGCCGAGCCTGCGCCGAGGGTGAGCGAGCTTTCGTCGAGGCTCTTGTCGATCTGCGCCATCGACGCGATGCCCGCGCGCACGCCCACCGGCATGTTGCGGAAGATGAACGAGATGACGAGGATGATGCCGGTGCCGGTCAGCTCGATCGGCGGCACGTTGAAGGCGATCACGTAGGAGACGCCGATCACCGTGCCCGGAATCGCGAACGACAGCATCGTCCCGAACTCGAAGAGCCGCTTGCCCCGGAAGCTCTGGCGCACGAGGAGCCACGCGGTGAGGAGCCCGATCGCGGCGGTGAGCGGCGCCGCGACGACGGCGATCCAGATCGTCGTCCAGAACGACGACCACGCCGAGCCGCGCCAGAGCAGCCCGTGGTCGGTCCATGTGACGCCGAACGCCTGCAGATAGTGCCCGAGCGTCAGGCTGTGATCGACGCCCCAGAGCCGCACGAAGCTGCCGTAGACGATCGTCCCGTAGATGAGGAGCGACAGCCCGACCCAGAGCCCGACCACGGCATAGAGCGCGAGAGTGAGCGGTCGGGGCAGGGCAGGGTGGATCCCCGCGTCGCCCTTGCCGGAGACCGTGGTGTAGGAACGCCGGCCGAGCCAGAACCGCTGTGCGTAGAACGCGGCCAGCGTGAAGATGAGCAGCACGACGGCGAGGGTCGCGGCCATGCCCGGATCGTTCTGCGCGCCGACGATGGCAAAGAAGATCTCGGTCGAGAGCACGTCGAAGTTGCCGCCGAGCACCAGCGGATTGCCGAAGTCCGCCATGGACTCGATGAAGCCGAGCAGGAAGGCATTGGCGAGGCCCGGGCGCATGAGCGGCAGCGTGACGGTCAGGAACGTCTGCCAGCGCCCGGCGCGCAGCGTTTGCGCCGCTTCCTCCATCGACGGGCTCACCCCCTCGACGACGCCGATCAGCACCAGAAACGCGATGGGTGTGAAGGCAAGGGTCTGGGCGATCAGCAGGCCCGGCAGGCCGTAGACCCAGCGGGTGGGCTGAAGCCCGAAGACCTCGGCGCCGAGCTGCGTGAAGAAGCCTGAAAGCCCGAAGAGCAGGATCACCGCAAGGCCGATGACGAAGGCGGGCGTGATGATCGGCAGGATGGTGAGCGCCCGCAGGACGCGGCGCCAGCGAAAGCCGGTGCGGGTGGCGACGAGCGCGAAGGCGAGGCCGAGCAGCGTCGAAGTGATCCCGACGAGCACGGCGAGAAAGAACGAGTTCCACGCCACGCCGCAGCGCGGGCCGCCCGTGAGGCACGAGAGCGACCAGAGCCGGGCGGAGAACAGGCGTTCTCCGAAGGCCGCGACCGAATAGCTGCGGTCGTCGGTGATGAAGGCGTTCGCCAGCATCTGCAGGATCGGCACGAAGACGAAGATCGTGACCGTGGCGACGACGAAGGCGATCGAGCCGGTGACGAAGACATCGCCCCCCGCCGCGCCGCGCGCCGCGATGCCGCGCGTCATGAGGAAAAGAAACGCGAGCGCGGTCAGGAGCGCGCCGTAGCCCACGCCGTACTGGCGCTCGCCGATCTTGCCGAAGACGTCGGTCAGCCAGCCGTAGCGCCAGCCCCGGTGGCCGATCGAATAGCCTTGTATCACCAGCCACGCGAGGCCGATGGCGCCGATCACCACAAGGAGCCGCCCGAACGCCGGGTCGGCGCGGTCACGGCCCCATGTCAGGAGCGGCGCGAGAAGCACGAGGCCGAGCGGCGCGAGCCAGAGCTTTTCGCCCTGAAGGGCGAGAAAGAGCGCGGGCCCTGCGTCCTCGTCGAACGGCCAGCCGTCGAGCAGCCAGGCAAAGCTCCAGAAACCACCCTCGACCGCGTACCACGGCAGCAGGCAGAACCCGACGAGCCCGACCAGTATCCAGAGCCGGACGGTCGGGTCGAGCCCCGGGGAGCGGGCGTGCGGCACGACGGCGGCGTTCGTCACTGCGGCTGCGAGGCCACCTCGTCATCCCAGCGTTTCAGAAGCCGCTTGCGCTCCTCGGACGAGCCGAACTTCTGGAAGTCGTAGTCGATGAGCTTGATCGTCGAGAGATCGGGCGCGAGCGGCGACTGCGTGGCGGCCTTGTTGGACGGGAGCTGGAATGACTTCACGGTCTGCGCCTTCGACTGCACCGGCGCGGAGAGCGCCCAGTCGTAGAACTTCTTCGCCTCGTCCTCGTTGCGGGCGCCGGCGATGATCGACATGGAGCCGATCTCGTAGCCCGTTCCCTCGCAGGGCGCGACGGGCACTACCGGGAAACCGGCGGCGACCTGCGCCACCGCGTCGTGCAGGAAGACAATGCCGACCGTCGTCTCACCGAGACCCGCCGCCTTGATCGGCGCGGAACCGGATTTCGTGTACTGGTTGACGTTCTTGTGCAGCGCCTTGAGGTATTCGAAGGCCGGCTCCTCGCCCATGAGCTGCACGAGCGTCGCCAGCATGGTGTAGGCGGTGCCGGACGAATTCGGGTTCGCCACCTGAATTTGGCCCTTGAACTCGGGCTTCACGAGATCGGCCCAGCACTTCGGCTCAGGCAGGTTGTTCTTGGCCAGCAGGTCCTTGTTGTAGCCAAACCCGAGCGCGCCGGAGTAGACGCCGACGGTGCGGTGATTGCCCGCCTCGGCCTGCTTGATCGCCCAGTCGTGGAGCTCGGGCATGAGCGGGGACTCGTATTCTTCGGTCAACTCTTCCTGCGCGGCCTGCAGGTGCGGGTCGCCGGTGCCGGCCCACCAGACGTCACCCTTCGGATTGTCGGCCTCGGCCTTCACCTGCGCGTAGATCTCGCCCGAGCTCTTGCGCGTCATGTCGACGGTGATGCCGGTCTCGGCCTCGAAGTCCTTCGCCATCAGCTGGCACCAGGCCTCGTCCGCGGCACAGTAGAGAGTCAGGCTGTCGGCCCGCGCGACCTGAGCCAATGTCACGCAGAGCGCCAGCGCAGCTGTCGAAGTGATGAGCGTTCGCATCGGTCGTTCCCTCCCCAGGGTGTACCGTTCTTCCGCCTCTCTCCGGGGGCGGCCTGCGTCAGGGTGCGGCGAATCCCGATGTGATGCAATCGTGTTCATGGCGGATCATCCCGACGATCCACCTTGCTGTGCGCCCGGGATGCAGCAATGATGCACAGGTGGTCAAGCTGGTGTCGCCAAGTGCCGTCTGTGGTCGAGCCGAAAGCCAGAGCCTTCGTCAGCGCGCAGCAGGTCGCGGAGCGCGCCGGTGTGTCGCGTTCGGCGGTCTCACGCACCTTCACCGCCGGGGCGAGCGTCTCCGATGCCACCCGGCGCAAGGTGCTGCGCGCCGCCGAGGAACTCGGCTACCACGTCAATCATCTCGCCCGGGGCCTCATCCATGACGAGAGCGGGATCGTCTCCCTGCTGGTGGCGGAAATGGCGACGCCCTTCCAGTCGGCGATGCTCGCCGCACTGACCCGACGGCTTCAGGCGGCCGACCGGGTGGCGCTGGTCATCGATACCTCCGGCGGGGTCGATGGCGTCGAGGCGGCGCTTCGCCGGTCGCTCAACTACCGCGCGGGGGCCAGCGTCGTGCTCTCGGGCGCCCCCTCCGCCAGCCTCGTCGCCGCCTGCGTCAACAGCGGCCAGCGCGTGGTGCTCATCAACCGCGACGACCCGATCGCAGGACCTGCGCAGGTTTCCGTCGACAATGCCGCCGCCGCACGCGAGGCGCTCCACATGCTCGACCGCTGCGGCTGCCGGCGCGTCGCGCTCGTCTCCTCGACCGCGGGCACGCCGAGCATCGTCACACGAGAGCAGGCGTTCACCGCCGCTGCCGCAGAGCGCGGCATTGCCTGCACCGTGGTCCGTGCCGGCCCGACCGGCTACGCCGCCGGCTTCGACGCGGGCCGCAGCGTGCTCAGCGGCTCGGTCCGGCCCGACGCGGCATTCTGCGTCACCGATCTGCTCGCCTGCGGCTTCATGGACGCCGCGACCCGCGCCTTCGGCCTCGCGATCCCGGACGAGCTGTGCGTGATCGGTTTCGACGATATCGAGCAGGCGGGATGGGCGGCCTATGACCTGACCACCTTCCGTCAGCCGGTGGACGAGATGGCCGGGCACATCATGGCGCTCCTGACCGCACCGGAACCGGACGGCACCGTCCGCCGCTTCCACGCGACACCGGTCTGGCGCGGCTCGGTCAGGCCGCGCTGACCGGCCCGACAAGGCTCGGCGAGGGGCTTCGGTCGCTCAGGCGAACCCGAGGCCCGTCGCAGCCGCGAGGGCGTCCGCGACGCCCGGCGCCGCGGCGATGACCGGGCCGCCATCGGCGAGGCTGCCGTGGCGGAGGAACGGCCCGGCGCGGCCGCCGGCTTCCTCGACGAGCAGCAGTCCCGCGAGGCAGTCCCAGGCATTCATATGCACCTCGGCATAGCCGTCCGATCGGCCGTCGGCGACGAAGGCGAGGCCGAGCGCGCCAGACGCACCGCGGCGCACGTTCATCCCGAGGTCGAGCAATGCCGACATCGCCGCGAGGTAGCGCGCGTTCGGCACCCGCGGCGACCAGCCGAGTTCCACGGAGGCGGTGGTCAGATCCCGCGTCGGCGCGACGGAGATCGGTGCGTCGTTGCGGGTGGCACCGGCACCGCGCCGGGCGAAGTGCAATTCGTCGAGGACGGGGTTGCAGATCGCACCGATCTCGGTGGTGCCGTCGCGGACGAAGGCGATCGAGATGCAGAAGTGCGGCAGGCCCCGGGCAAAGTTCGCGGTGCCGTCGATCGGATCGACCACCCACGTGCCGTGCGCGATGGTGCCGCCGGTCTCCTCGCCGAGAAAGCCGTCGTCGGGAAAGGCATCGGCGATCGCCTCGCGCACCAGGCGCTCCACCGCGGCGTCGGTCTCGGTGAGATAATCCTGCGGCCCCTTCATGCGGACCGCGCCCGGAGTGATCCGGGCGAAGCCGTCGAGCGCCACGGCACCGGCGCGACGGGCAAGCTCCCGGCAGAAGTCGGCCCGCGCATCCAGTCCGTCCTGCCCCACGCCGATTTTGCCCGCCATCCGACTGGTTCCTTCTCCGCGATCATCACCGGCAAGTGCTTTCATGGCGTGAGAGTCATGTCAACGCTGATGCACGCCTGTGCAAAATGCCAAGGCCGGTATGATCGTCCGGGTGGTCGCGACTATCACGGCAATCTGTTCGGCTGAAGTCTGCCGAGTCGAGTATTTGGAGACGTTTCGCACAGTCTGCTCGGCAAGCCTGTTGTCATTCTTGCACTCGGGTGCAACGATACTGTCATGCAAATGGGGACCAACATACCGGCAGCAGGTCTGGCGGCTCATTCTGGTGGAGCCTTGCCGTGACCGGATCCGTGGTGCTCCTGCACCTCGGCGGCGCGGTGGCCCTCATGCTCTACGCAACGCGAATGGTGCGAACCGGGGTCGAGCGGGCTTACGGCGAGGTTCTGCGCCATCGGCTCCGGCGGACGATGGACAAGCCGCTGATGGCGGTGCTGCTCGGCACCGGGCTTGCGATCGCGTTCCAGAGCTCGACGGCGGTGACGCTGCTCATCTCGTCGTTCGCCGGGTCGGGCATCGTCGGCGGGCTGACGAGCCAGCTGGCGGTGCGCGGCGCCGAGGTCGGCTCGGCGCTGGTGGCCAAGCTCCTGAGCTTCGATCTCTCGCTCCTCGTGCCGGTGGCGCTCATCGCCGGGACGGTGCTCTTCATGGTGACCGAGCGGCGGGAGTACCGCCAGATCGGCCGCATCCTGATCGGGATAGGCCTGCTGCTGCTCTCGCTCGGCATGGTCGGCTCCGCATCGGAGCCGCTGCGGGAAAGCCCGGCGCTGCCGGCGGTTGTCTCGTATTTCTCCGGCGATCCGCTGACCGCGTTCCTGCTGGCGGCGTTCGTCACCTGGGCCTTCCACTCGTCGATCGCGGCGATCCTCCTGCTTGCGGCGCTCGCGGGGCGCGGGATCATTCCGGGTGATCTCGCGATCGTTCTGGTGCTGGGGGTGAACCTCGGCAGCTCGTTCATCGCGCCGATCCTGACCCGCACGATGGCGCCTGACGCGCGGGTGGTGCCGATCGGCAACCTGCTGATGCGCGGCGCCGGCTCACTCGCGATGCTCGTCGCCTTCGAGACGTTTCACCCGGCCTTGAGCTTTCTCGGCAGCGAAGGCGCGTCGCGCGTGGTGAACGCGCACCTCTTCTTCAACGTCGTCGTGCTCTGCCTCGGGGTGCCGCTCGCGCGCGTCACCTATGCCGCCTCAAAGCGGCTGGTGCAGCTCAGTTCGCCGCCGGAGCCGGTGGCGAGCCTTGCCGACATGGAAATTTCCGCCCTCGACGAGCGGGTGATCGACGTGCCGCGGCAGGCCCTCGCCAACGCCACGCGCGAGGTCGTGCGGATCTGCGAGCTGGTCGAGATCATGCTCGCGCGCGTCATCGACCTCTACTCCGATCCCGACGAGGAGCGGATCCGGGCGCTCGCCGCCCTCGATGACCGGCTCGACCTCAAGCATCGGGCGATCAAGCTCTATCTCGCCCGGGTGACCGCGCAGCCGCTCGACCCGGTGGACGCGCTTCGGGCGCAGGAACTGCTCGGCGCCTGCGTCAAGCTCGAGCAGGTCGGGGATATCGTGGTGCGGAACCTCCTCGCGCAGGTGCGCAAGAAGATGAAGTATCACCTGCACTTCACCCCGGAAGGCTGGGCGGATCTGGTCCGGATCCACCAGTCGGTGCTCGCCACCGCGCGCCTTGCCTTCAACGTGCTGGTGAGCCGCGACCTCGAAACCGCGCGGCAGATCGTCGAGGAGAAGGAGCGCCTGCGTGACCTCGAGCGCGCGTCGAGCGACCGGCATTTCCTGCGCCTGAGCGAGGGGACGCCCGAGAGCATCGAGACGAGCGCGATCCATCTCGACACCATCCGCGACCTGAAGCAGATCAACTCGCTTCTCGCCTCGATGGCCTATCCGGTGCTCGAAGAGCGCGGCATGCTCCGCGGCTCGCGCCTGCGGGCGGTCAAGTAGGCGTCCCCGGCGAGGGGCGCGCGTTTGCGGCGTTACTTGCTCCGGCGACTCTTCGAGGAAGACTTCGAGCTCGACGGCTTCGGAAACATCGCCTCGGTCATCGTCTTCGCGAACGCCTTCTGCTGGCGTGCAATCTCGGCGGACCAGAAGCCGCGCGCAGGACCGGCGGCCTTGTTGGCGGCGCTGAGCCACATGCTCATCCAGGGATTCTTCATCAGGGGACTCTCCTTTGTTGCGGTGCAGCATACCACAAGGCGCCGCAAATCGCAAAGCGGTTGCGCGGTCGTCGCCCGTGACAACGCTTTACCGGGCTTTACCGGCGCCCGCCGTTCGTGGGAGCCTTGAACGAAGCGGGAGGACGCGGATGTCAGGTGAAACGGACGGCAGGATCGGCGGCGTGCGGTTGTCCGGGCGCCTGATCTGCACGTCGCAGGCGGAGGCGGACGCCGTCCGCGAGCACCTTCCCGAACACATCCGCCTGACGCGGAGCGAGCCCGGGTGCGTGTCGTTTGACGTCACCCGCACCGACGACCCGCTGGTCTGGCGCGTTGAGGAGAGCTTTCGCGACAAAGCGGCGTTCGAGTTCCATCAGCAGCGAACCCGAAGCTCGGCGTGGTGGGAGGCAACGGCCGGGATTGCGCGGGACTTCAGGGTCACCGGCCTCGCCTGAGACCGGGCGGAACGCCAGGGGCCGCATGCGCCCCGACGGGTGGTCGCGCGCGTGTCCCGTTGCCGCCGGCGGTGTTTCCCGGAACACCGCCAAGGGAACCGAAGCCGGTGTCTTCGGACTGTCGGCGCTCGTTCCTTTCCAGGCACAGGCCCTCAAAGCCGGTCCCGGAACGCCTCCAGTACCGCGGCGTAGACCGCGCGCTTGAAGGGGACGATGCGCTCGACCAGCGTCGACGTCGGCACCCAGGCCCATTCGCGGAATTCCGGGTGTTCGGTGTCGATGCGGACGTCGCTGTCCTGCCCGAGGAAGCGCATGAGGAACCAGCGCTGTTCCTGTCCGCGGAAGCGGCCCTTCCAGAGGCGAGGCACCAGGTCGAAGGGCAGGTCGTAGCGCACCGGCTCCGCCGCCTCGGCCACCACCTCGACGAGGCCCTGCGTCACGCCGGTCTCTTCCCAGAGCTCGCGCAGCGCTGCGTCACGCGGGGACTCGCCCGGGTCGACGCCGCCCTGCGGCATCTGCCAGGCGGGCTCGGGGTTGTCGAGCCGCTGCCCGGCGAAGACAAGCCCCGCCGGGTTCAAGAGCATCACGCCGACGCACGGCCGATAGGGCAGGGCGTGGATCTGGGCTTCGGTCAGCACGCGCTTCGTCAGTTCGCGCTCTCCTTGACGCCGGTGTTCTCGGACGCGAGGTAGGACATGCCGCGCAGGATGTCGATTGCGTAGCTGAGCTGATAGTCCTCGGCCCGGAGCTTCGCGGTCTCTTCCTTGTGCTTGCGGTCCTCTTCGAGGATCTTCTTCTCGTCCGGCGTCAGGCTGTCGTTCTCGAGCGACCCGCGCAGATCGGCTTCCGAGCGCAGCGGCATCGGGTTCTGCTGCTCCTGCGACTGGGCGACGTCCTCGGGGGCGCGCTGCTCGACGATGATGTCCGGGGCGACGCCCAGCGCCTGAATCGAGCGGCCGGACGGGGTGTAGTAGCGCGCGGTGGTGAGCCGGATCGCGCCCTCGCCCTCGATCGGCATGATGGTCTGGACCGAGCCCTTGCCGAAGGTCTGGGTGCCGATGATGACGGCGCGGTGGTGGTCTTTCAGCGCACCTGCGACGATCTCTGAGGCGCTGGCCGAGCCGCCATTCACCACGACCGCCATCGGCTTGCCGGTGGTCAGATCCCCCGGGGTCGCGTTGTAGCGCTCGCTGTCGCGCGGGTCGCGGCCGCGGGTCGAGACGATCTCACCGGAATCGAGGAACGCATCGGAGACCGAGATCGCCTGATTGAGCAGCCCGCCGGGGTTGTTGCGCAGGTCGAGCACGACGCCCGTGACCTTGTCGAGGCCGCCGACCTGCTCGATGTCGGCCTTGAACTGCTTCTCCATTTCCGGGAACGTCTGCTCGTTGAAGGTCTTGAGGCGCAGGATGATCACGCCGTCCTCGACGCGGGACTCGACCGGCGAGATGGTGATCGTCTCGCGCTTCAGCTTCACGTCGAACGGATCGGGCGTGCCCTGCCGCGAGATGGTGATGGTGATCTCCGAGCCGACCGGCCCGCGCATCATCTCCACCGCCTCGTTCAGGGTCAGGCCCTGCACGCTGTCGCCGTTCACCTGGACGATGAGATCGCCCGGTTTGATGCCGGCCGCGTCGGCTGGGGTGCCCTCGATCGGCGAGACCACCTTCACGATGCCGTTTTCCTGCGTCACCTCGATGCCGAGGCCGCCGAACTCGCCCTTGGTCTGGACGCGCATGTCGTCGAAGTCGTCGGGCGGCATGTAGCTCGAATGCGGGTCGAGATGCGTCAGCATGCCGTTGATCGCCGCCTCGATCAGCGTCTTGTCGTCCACCGGCTCGACGTAGGAGCTGCGGATCCGCTCGAATATGTCGCCGAAGAGATCAAGCTCCTGGTAGACGGACTTGCCCTTGTCCGCCTCCTGCGCCAGCAACGGCCCGGCGAGCTGGGTGCTCACCAGCGCCCCGAGTGCCGCGCCACCGAGCCCGGCCATCCAGATCTTCTTCATCGAGCGTTCTCTTCCTATCGGTTGTCCCTGGCGAAAAGGGGCTCCGGATCGATGGGGCCCCGGTCGCGTCGGACCTCTATATACAGGGTTTCTCCGGCTTCGGTGCCAGTCTCAGAGTCGGGTAACATCACATATTCTTCAACGTTTGGCGTTCTTCCGCCGAGAACGCCCAGCAGTTCGCCCCGCCGCACCGGCGCGCCGGTCTCCACCCGCAGTTGCGCGAGTCCGGCGAGCACGATCATCGTCCTCGGGTCAGGTTCCAGCACGACCACATAGCCATATTCAAGGAACGGCCCGGCGTAGCGGACGAGCGCGTCCGCCGGGGCGCTGACGAGGGCGAACGGACTTGCGGCAAGCACGATCCCCGGGTGACGCACCCGGGCCGCGTCAGGCTCGTTGTAGTGGCGCAGCACGGTGCCATCGACCGGCCAGGCGTAGGGAGAGGGTCCGTCCGGCGGCGCGGACGCGGGCGGCGCGGCGCTGGCACTGCGCGCCAGGGTCGCTGCGAGATCGGTGAGCGTCAGGGCGTCGCGCGCCAGCATCGTCGCAGACGGGCTTTCGGGGCCGGGCTGACCCGGGTTCGCCCGGGCGATCGCCTCGGAGAGCCGCTCTTGCGCGCTCGTGAGCGTCGCGAGGCCCGCGTGGAGGCTCATCTCGCCCTCGGTCCTGAGTTTGCGCGCCGCCTGCAGGCTGGTGAGCTCGTCCGTGAGTTTCGACGCCTGTTCCTGCAGCGCGGGGGTAAGATGCGACATCATCGCCGCCGCCTGCGCGGCACCGATCGGCCCGAGCGGGTGCATGGCCTGCGCGGGCTGGGGGGTGCGGCTCATGGTCTCGAGCGCGGCGAGGAGGCGCGAGATTTCCTGTCGCCGGTCGGAGAGATCGACGCCGATCGCCTGCTCCCGGCCAGCTGCCTCGGCGACGCCGTCGCGCAGGACCGAGAGCGCGGCGTCGTAGGCCTCGATGGCGCGGCCAAGCGCGGCGACCTCTTCCGGGGTGCCGCTCGCCGCCTCGAGGACGCCGCGGGCAGCCTCGATGCCCTTTGCGGCGCCCGCGATGCGGGCCGCCGCGCCGGCGAGCCCGTCCGCTCCGGCCACCACGGCCTCCGCGCCAGCCGCTGCCGGCAGCGCGCAGAGCAGCGCCATCGCAGCAAGGCGCGGGAGGCGCAAGGACCGCATCCCGGTCAGGAGAGCAGGCTCTCGCCGGTCATCTCTGCCGGCTGGTCGAGGCCCATGAGCGAAAGCAGCGTCGGCGCCAGGTCAGCGAGACGGCCGTCGTGCAGGCGTGCCCCTTCCGGCCCGCCCACGAGGATCACCGGAACGGGATTGAGCGTGTGCGCGGTGTGCGGGGCACCTGTCACCGGATCGACCATGACCTCGCAGTTGCCGTGGTCGGCGGTGACGAGCAACGATCCGCCCATGTCCTCGACCGCGCTGATCACCTCCCCAAGCCCCGCGTCCACCGTCTCGACGGCCTTGATCGCGGCTTCCAGCACGCCGGTATGACCCACCATGTCGGGGTTCGCGAAGTTGCAGACGAGCAGCGCGTACTCTCCCGAACGGATGGCGGCGACCAGATGCTCGGTGACCTCCGCCGCCGACATCTCCGGCTGGAGATCGTAGGTCCTGACCTTTGGGCTTGGCGCCATGTAGCGGACTTCACCGTCGTAGGGCGTCTCGACCCCGCCGTTCAGGAAGAACGTGACGTGCGGGTACTTCTCGGTTTCGGCAATGCGGAACTCCTTCAGGCCCTTCGACGCGACGTAGGCGCCGAGGGTGTTTTCAATGTTCTGCGACGGAAAGATCGCGGGCATGAGCGTGTCGAGGGCGTCGGAATACTGCACCATGCCGAGCATGGCCGACCACTTCGGCCGCCCCACCACCTCGAAGCCGTCGAACTTCGGATCGACGAGCGCGCCGAGGATCTGCCGAGCGCGATCGGCGCGGAAATTGGCGAAGAGCAGGCCGTCGCCATCGGCCGCACCCTTGTAGGCGCCGATGACGGTCGGCAGCACGAACTCGTCGGTCTCGCCGCGCGCATAGGCGGCGGTGATCGCGGCCTCCGCGGTCTCGGCGTGCTGGCCCTGCCCGTGGAGCATGGCATCGACTGCCTGCGTCACGCGCTCCCAGCGCTTGTCGCGGTCCATGGCGTAGAACCGACCGGAGACCGTGCCGATCGCGGCGCCCTTCGGCAGCGCGGCCTCAAGCTCGGCGATCTGGCCGAGCGCGCTCGACGGCGGCACGTCGCGCCCGTCGAGGAAGGCATGGACGATGACCTTGAGCCCGGCATTGGCGAGAACGGTGGCGGCAGCGGCGATCTGGCGCTGGTGGGCATGGACGCCCCCGGGCGAGGCGAGACCGGCGAGGTGGACGGTGCCTCCCGCCGCCGAGACCTTGCCGATGAAGGCCCCGAGTTCCGGGTTCACCGCGAAGCTGCCGTCGGAAATCGCGTTGTCGATGCGCGGCAGGTCCATCCACACCACACGGCCGGCGCCGATGTTGGTGTGGCCGACCTCGGAGTTGCCCATCTGCCCGATGGGCAACCCGACATCCGGGCCGCAGGCCAGGAGCTGGGCATGGGGCCGCGTCGACCAGATACGGTCGAAGTTGGGCGTCAGGCCCAGAGCGACGGCATTCGCCTCACGCGCAGGGTTGAGCCCCCAGCCATCCAGAATGCAGAGCACCACTGGCCGCATTGCTCATTTCTCCATGCATCGCGCCTCGATGGTCGCGTTTAACCCGCGGCGGCTGGCTTGGCAAACGGGCTCAGCCGAGACGGAACGCGCGCTCGGGCACACCGGGGGCAGGGGCTTCGAGGGCGAAAAGGCTGCCGGCGAGCCGCTCGGACCGGCCGCTGCCGCCCCGCGCCGTGGTGATGAAGAGTGTCCGAAGGTCGGTACCGCCGAAGGTACAGGTTGTCACATTGCCACACGGTACCTCAATGATGCGCTCGATGCTGCCGTCCGGCGCGATCCTGACCACGCAGCCCCCGCCATAGCGGCAGTTCCAGAGATATCCGGCGCTGTCGATCGCCGAGCCGTCCGGTGCGCCGCGCTCGAACCCCGCGAAGAAGGCGCTCGGGGTGCCGAGGGCGCCGGTCTCGGGATGGTGCTCGCAGGTGCGGATCTCGTTCGCCAGAGTATCGGCGAAGTAGAAGATTGCGGCGTCCGGGCTCCAGGCGACGGTATTCGCGATGCCGATGCCGGTTTCGAGCGTCTCGAAGGCGCCCGCATCGAGGTGGTCCCCGGCAAAGCGGTAGAGGGCGCCGAGTCCGGGCGTCACGTTGCCCGCCTCGCCATCGGGGCCGACGTTGTTGCCCATGGTGCCAATGATGAGGGTGCCGCGCGGGCAGGGGCGCGCGTCATTGAAGCGGACGGCGTCGCTCGCCGGCAGTGTCGCAATCGTGCGGCGCTCGTCGTCCGCGGGCGTCCAGAGCACGAGGCGGGTGGCCAGCGCCACGAGCAGCACGCCGGGCTGATCGGTGAGCGCCACCGCGACGGCGGGCTCGTCGAAGAACCAGGTGCGCACGCTGCGGTCACTGACGGCGAGGCGATGCACGAGAAAGCGGTTGATGTCGGTCCAGTAGATGCAGCACTCGGCAGCCGACCAGACGGCGCCCTCGCCGGTGATGTCGCCGACCGGCGCCACGCAATCCAGTTCCATGCTTCCTCCCTCGCAACTTGTGCCCGTCGCTGTGCGGTGGGTTCTGGGGCATGCGATGCCTGTCGGCAAGGGCGGACGGACGATTCGGCGGAGACCGGCGCGGAGAGCCGCCGGTCTCGGCAATCACAGCCCTGCCGCCCAAGTCTTTGGCGAGGTGGGACATTGTCTGCCGACTTCTCTCGTCGGTCGGGCCGATGGCGGTTCCGCCCATGGAACCTCGACACGAGTCTGTGCGTTCCCCGCTCGCAACCTCCACCGACGCGGCGGCGAGGGCGGCAAATGAAGATCAGTCTGGGGAGACATGACATGAGGGTTCTCGGATTCTTTGCAGGTGCGGCCATCCTGGCGCTGGCTGCATGTTCGACGGGGCAAAAGGAGCCTCTCAGGATCGCCGATGTTTCGGTAACCGCCGACCTTCCGGCATTGGGCAGCCGGCAGGCCGTCGCCTACTGGAAGAACGTCGGCACGGACCTCGAGACCGCGATAGCCGATCAGTTCGTCGGCTACCTCGACCCCGCGGGCAAGCGCATCGATGTCAACGTCGACGAGCTGTCGCTCGCAAGTCCGTTTGCCACCGGCGCGACAGCGGAGACGGCGCGGCTCTCCGGCCTCGTGACGTTGCTCAACGCTGACGGAACAAAATCCGCTGCCTACAACGTCACCGCATCAGCCCAAGATGTGCAGAACGCGCTTCCGGAGGGATCGAAGAGTGTCGCACCTACGAGTGGTGCATACTATCAGGCGATTATTGAAGCCTTCGCACGCGGAGCGGCCAACACTTTGAAAGAGTCGCATGAGGGTAGCTCCTAACGCTTGACCGAACGCTCTGGCCGATACAAATGTCTCGTAAGGGGCCGTAGTCGAGCCGGAGTTCTATCTATGATTGCACTGCTTGAAAGCTGGGCGACACCCTTCGGGGTGCCGCCGTTCGACCGGATATCGGCAGAAGACTTCCGGCCCGCTTTCGACGCGGCGCTCGCCGAGGGGCGGCGGCGGATGGATGCCATTGCCGCCGATCCCGAGGCTCCGACGTTTTCCAACACCATCGAGGCGATGGAGCGGGCCGAGCGGCAGCTCGACCAGGTGTCGCGAGTGTTCTTCAACCTCGCGGGTGCGCACACCAACGACACGATCGAGGCGTTGCAGCGCGAACTGAGCCCGCAGCTCTCGGCACATGCCTCCGAGACGATGATGAACCCCGCGCTCTTCGCCCGGGTCGACGATCTCGTGGCGCGCAGGGCGACGCTGGGGCTGAGCGCGGAGCAGGATCGCGTGCTCACGCTCTATCACCGGATGTTCGTGCGTGCGGGCGCGCGCATCGAGGGCGCGGCGCGGGACCGGCTCAAGGTCGTGCTGTCCCGGCTCGCCAGCCTCGGCACCGAGTTTGGCCAGAACGTGCTCGCCGACGAAAAGCGCTGGTCGATGCCGCTCGCGCCCGACGATCTCGAGGGTCTGCCCGACGACATCGTCGCGGCCGCGGCGCAGGCGGCCAAGGACCGGGGCGAGGCGGGGCATGTGGTCACGCTCTCGCGCAGCATCATCGTGCCGTTCCTCGAATTCTCGCCACGGCGCGACCTGCGCGAGGCCGCGTTCAGGGCGTGGGTCGCGCGGGGCGAGACCGGCGGTGCGACGGACAACCGCGGCATCGTGAAGGAGATGCTGGAGCTTCGCGCCGAGCGCGCGCGCCTGCTCGGCTATGCGGATTTCGCCAGCTTCAAGCTCGAGCCGGAGATGGCGGCGCGACCGGAGGCGGTGCGCGACCTGCTGATGGCGGTCTGGGGACCGGCCAGAGCGCGCGCAGAGGCCGATGCCCGGATTCTCGGGGAAATGATGCGGGCGGACGGCATCAATGGCCCGCTGATGCCCTGGGACTGGCGCTACTACGCCGCGCGGCGGCAAGAACTGGAACACGATCTCGATCAATCAGAACTGAAGCCATACTTGCGGCTGGAGAATATCATTGCCGCTGCCTTCGATGCGGCAGGACGGCTGTTCGGTCTCTCCTTCCACCCCATCGAGGCGCAGCTTTACCACCCGGACGCCCGTGCCTGGGAAGTGCGGCAGGGCGACCGGCACATGGGTGTCTTCATCGGTGACTACTTCGCGCGGTCGTCGAAGCGCTCGGGCGCCTGGTGCTCGTCGTTCCGCAGCCAGAGCAAGCTCGACGGCGAGGTCCGGCCGATCGTGCTCAACGTCTGCAATTTCGCCCGGGCGCCGGAAGGGGAGCCGAACCTGCTCACCTTCGATGACGCCCATACGCTGTTCCACGAAATGGGGCACGCGTTGCACACGCTGCTGTCGGACGTCACTTACGAGTTCGTTTCGGGGACAAGTGTCGCGCGCGACTTCGTGGAACTTCCGAGCCAGCTCTATGAACACTGGCTCGAAACGCCCGAGATCCTCTCGGCGCACGCCCGCCACGCGGTGACCGGCGAGCCGATGCCGCAGGCGTTGATGGACCGACTGATCGCGGCGCGCAACGCGGATCAGGGCTTCGCGACGGTGGAGTACCTCGCGTCCGCGCTGGTCGACCTCGACTTCCATGCCGGGCCGCCGCCCGCCGACCCGATGGCGGCGCAGGCCGCGACGCTTCACCGGATCGGCATGCCCGAGGCGATCGTCATGCGCCACGCCACGCCGCACTTCCAGCATGTCTTCAGCGGCGACGGCTATTCGTCCGGTTACTACTCCTACATGTGGTCCGAGGTGATGGACGCGGATGCGTTCGAGGCTTTTCGGGAAACCGGCGACGTGTTCGACCCCGCAACTGCCCGACGTCTGTTCGAGAATATCCTCAGCGCCGGGGGATCAAGGGAGGCCTCGGAGCTCTACACCGACTTTCGCGGACGGATGCCTGGAGTTGAAGCGCTTCTCCGGCAGCGCGAGTTGGGTTGACGCTACGTCAATAGTACGGAGAAACCGGTTATCCCCAGTAAACCGGCGGATATCCGCCGGTTTAGGGGTGGCAGGTGAAACCAAGCTGGCAAGAGAACGTCTCCGCAGGCTATCCGCAGTAGCTAACGCATACTTTGCGGACTGCGGCAGGGACGATTGTCACGCATCGGTGAGCAAACTTTTTCCGAAATGACTTTCCACACAGTCTTGTAATCTGACCGCAGTCTTAATAAAGTACATGCAGCATCTGTTGCTGCCAAAGTCATCACGGCACCCGATGCAAGGTTTGAGTTTGCCAGTGATGGCCGGCGCCCAGACGGGGCCGCTTTCGGGAAGACGTACATGACGGAAGATCAGTCCATCGGCCGTGGGGAAATTCTGGCGCTTACCACGGAGATCGTGTCGGCACATCTTGCCAACAACGCGGTCGTCCAGAGCGACGTGCCCGAGTTGATCCAGTCGATCTACAACAAGCTGAACGAACTCGCCTCGGGCGAGGAGGCGGCCTCGGTAGAGCTGACGCCCGCTGTGCCGATCAAGAAGTCCGTGACCGATGATTTCATCATCTGCCTCGAAGACGGCAAGAAGCTGAAGATGCTGAAGCGGCATCTGATGACCGCCTACGACATGACGCCCGAGGAATACCGCGCGAAGTGGGGCCTGAAGCCCGACTATCCGATGGTCGCTCCGAACTACGCCGCGAAGCGCCAGGAGCTCGCGAAGAAGATCGGTCTCGGCCGCAAGCCCCGCGTGCCGGTGAAGTGATCGCTTGAGCCGCGTCCGGGACCTGACGTCCCCAGGTGGTGGCCGGGTGCTTGATAGCGCCACAGGAATGCGGATAAGGAGGCGGGCCGGCGGTGAGCCGGTCCGCTTCTTCTGTTGTCGGGGGTTCGTATGGGCGCGGCCGAAAAGAAAGTCTTCATAAAGACCTACGGCTGTCAGATGAACGTCTATGACAGCGAGCGCATGACGGCTGCCCTCGGGGCGGAGGGCTACGCGCCGACCGCGACTCCGGCGGACGCCGATCTCGTCCTGCTCAATACCTGTCACATCCGGGAGAAGGCCGCGGAAAAGGTCTATTCCGAACTCGGCCGGCTGCGCCGCCTGAAGGACGGGCGGCCGGACATGCTGATCGGTGTCACCGGTTGCGTGGCGCAGGCAGAAGGCGCCGAGATCATCGCCCGGGCGCCTGTGGTCGACCTGGTGGTCGGCCCCCAGGCCTACCATCGCCTGCCGTCGCTCATCGCGCGGCGCGTGGCCGGGGAACGACCCGTCGAGACCGACTTCCCGACGGAAGACAAGTTCGACCACCTGCCCGACGCGTCGCGTGCCCGGCGGGCACCGGCGGCATTCCTGACGGTGCAGGAGGGGTGCGACAAGTTCTGCGCCTTCTGCGTCGTGCCCTATACCCGTGGCTCCGAGGTGTCGCGCCCGGCGGCGCGGATCGAGGCCGAGGCTCGGGGGCTGGTGGAGCGTGGCGTGGTGGAGATCACGCTGCTCGGGCAGAACGTGAATGCCTACCGCGACCCGGACGGGGTGGGGCTCGCGGCGCTGGTGCGGCGGCTCGCCGCGATCGACGGGCTCGACCGCATTCGCTACACCACGTCGCACCCGAACGACATGGATGATGACCTCATCGCCGCCCATGGCGAGGAGGCAAAGCTCATGCCGTTCCTGCACCTGCCGGTGCAGTCCGGCAGCGACCGGATCCTGAAGGCGATGAACCGGAGGCATGGCGCCGATGACTACCTCCGGCTGGTGGAGCGCATCCGTGCCGTCCGGCCGGACATGGCGCTCTCGGGCGACTTCATCGTCGGCTTCCCCGGCGAGACCGAGGCGGACTTCGCCGGGACGCTGGCGCTCGTCGAGGCCGTCGGCTACGCGCAGGCATACTCCTTCGCCTACTCTGCCCGTCCGGGAACCCCTGCGGCGGGTCGTCCCGGGGTGCCGGAGGCCGAGAAATCCGAGCGTCTGCACCGGCTTCAGGCGCTCCTCGTCCGTCAGCAGACGGCGTTCCAGGCGGCGCAGGTCGGACGGACGCTGCCGGTCCTGATCGAGAAGCCCGGGCGCGAGGCGGGACAGATGTCGGGGCGCTCGCCCTATCTCAACGCGGTGCATCTTCTGGCGCCGGCGGAGCTTTCGGGGCGCATCGTGCCGGTCGAGATCGTCGCCACCAGTTCCAATTCGCTCGCCGGCAGGCTCGTCTCCGCCTGAGGCAGAGGCCCGCGCGGGAGGGCCGCGCGCACGCCCGGGCCAGGGGCTGCGAGCGGGGAATTGCGTTGCGCGGTTTCGGGCCTCTGCATATGGTGGCGCCGCAGCATTTTGGGGGCAGGTCACTCATGGAAATCAGACGGGTAGGAGTGATCGGCGCGGGCCAGATGGGCAACGGCATTGCCCATGTATTTGCCCAGTCCGGCTATGACGTCGTCCTGCATGACGTTTCCGAGGCAGCGATGGAAAAGGCGCTGGAGATCATCACCGCCAACATGGACCGGCAGGTCTCGCGTGGCCGGCTGAGTGCCGAGGATCGCGACACCGCCCTCGCGCGCATCAGCCTCGAGCGCGATCTGGCGGCGCTCGGGCAAACCGACCTGGTCATCGAGGCCGCGACCGAGCGCGAAGAGCTGAAGCACAAGATCTTTGCGGCGCTGGTGCCGCATCTCGCGCCGCATACCATTCTCACCTCGAACACCTCGTCGATCTCGATCACCCGCCTCGCCAGCGGCACCGACCGGCCCGAGCGGTTCATGGGGTTCCATTTCATGAACCCGGTGCCGGTGATGCAGCTCGTCGAGCTCATCCGCGGCATCGCCACCGACGAGCCGACTTACAACACGCTGGTCGAGGTGGTGAAGCGGATCGGCAAGACGGCCTCCTCTGCCGAGGACTTTCCCGCGTTCATCGTGAACCGCATTCTTGTGCCGATGATCAACGAGGCGGTTTACACCCTCTACGAGGGCGTCGGTACCGTCGCGTCCATCGACCATGCCCTGAAGCTCGGCGCGAACCATCCGATGGGGCCGCTGGAACTCGCCGATTTCATCGGGCTTGATACCTGCCTTGCCATCATGAACGTGCTGCACGAAGGGCTCGCCGACACGAAATACCGGCCGTGCCCGTTGCTGGTGAAGTACGTCGAAGCGGGTTGGCTTGGCCGCAAGACCAAGCGCGGGTTCTACGACTACCGTGGCGAGGAGCCGGTTCCGACGCGCTGACCCGCTCTGCCGTGCTATGCTGCCAACCCGTGATAATCGGGTAGTATCGGGGCCGGGGCATGGCGCTGCGGGACACAGTGTTTGGCTGGGGGCTGTTCACGCGCGCGCTGCATTGGGCGCTCGCAGGGATCATCCTGTTCCAGATCGGTCTCGGCGTCTGGATGGTGAACTTCGTCCCCAACCTCTTCCATCGCGGTGACCTGACCCAGGTTCACAAGAGTTGGGGCGTGACGGCTTTCGGGCTCGCGCTGACCCGCATCTTCTGGCGGACGGCGAACCGCTGGCGCCGGCCACCCATGCCGCCGGCGATGCCCCGCTGGGAGACACGCGCCGCTGCCGCGAGCCACAGTCTTCTCTATCTGCTGATGTTCGCGATCCCGCTGTCGGGCTGGATCCTCGTCTCGGCCTCGCCGATCGGCCACTGGCTGCACATACGCAGCCGCTTCTTCGGCCTCTTCGATCTGCCCGATCCGGTCGGCCATGCGAGCTATGCCATCGAGCATGCGGCGGGCGCGGTCCACATCATCGGGGCGATCGTGCTCGGCCTTGTCATCTGCCTCCACGTCGGTGCCGCGCTGCGACATCAGTTCGTGAAACGGGACGGTGTGCTCACCCGGATGATCTCCGGGTGAGCACAAGGGATTACGCCGGCTCTTCGGTGCGACGGCTCGAAATGAACTGGTCGAATTCGGCACGGTCCTTGGCGGCGCGAAGCTGCTCGAGGAAGCTGACGAAGGCGTCACGCTCTTCCTCAAGGCGCTTCAGGGTCTCTTCACGATAGGAGTCGAACGCCGAATTTCCGGTCTTCTCCATGGCGTTGTTGCGGAAGCGGGCGCGGCGGCCCCAGGTGCGGCAGGTCATGCGATTGCTCCAGATGAGGAAGGCGAGAAGGGCAAGTCCGATGGGCCAGAAGGCGATGAAGGCGACCACCATGAGGGCGATCCAGGCGCCTCGGCCACGCTCGTCCAACGCATCCCGGCCGCGTTCCAGCCATCGGACGGGGGTGATCATCGGCATTCCTTTCGATGTTAATGTTACTAACATTTACAAAGATCGGCGAGACACCCCCTCCGGTCAAGAGCCTCGCGACAAAAAATCAGGTGGGGATCAGGCCGAGGCCCTGAAGGTAGACGACGACGCCGCTTTCCAGCATCTCGTCGGCGGAGTAGGGGGCCCGCGAGCCGGGTTTGCCACGGCCGAAGAGTTCGACGACCCCGTGGCTGAACGCCCAGATATGGTTCGCCACCATGGTCGCCGGTGGCCTGCGGTCGGCGGGCAGGCGCTCGGCCAGACGTTCCGCCGCCCGGATCAGGATCGCCATGGCGCGGTCCGCGGCGCGGGCGAGGTCGGGATTGGCCGCGACCGAGACGCCGCCCTCGAACATCGCCATATAGTGCGCCGGATGTGACCGGGCGAAGGCGAGATAGGCGCGGCCGACCGCCATGAATGCCGACAGCGGCGAGGGCCGCCCGTCGTTCCACGCCCGTTCCAGCCAGTCGGCAAAGAGCTTGAAGCCCTGTTCCGCCACCGCCTCGATCAGCTCGTCGCGTCCCCGGAAGTGCCGATAGGGCGCAGCCGTCGAGACACCGGCGCCGCGCGCCGCCTCCGACAGCGTGAAGCCGAGGGGACCCTTCGCCTCGATCAGCGGCAGCGCCGCGTCGATCAGTCCCTGCCGCAGGTTGCCGTGATGGTAGCCGCGGCGTGTCCCGGTCTCTTCAGGGTCGGTCTCGTGATCCGGCACGGCCTCAGGCCGACTCGCCGAAACGCCCGGCCACGAGGTCGCGAAGGGCGTTGGCGAGCGCGTCGGCCTCGGCGCCGCCAGTTTCCACGTCGATGGTGGTCCCGCACGCCGCACCAAGCATCAGCAGGCCCATGATGGAGTCGCCGGACACTTCCATGCCGTCACGGCTCACCCTGGCAGAGGCGTCAAACCGCTCGACCGTCTCCACGAACTTTGCGGAGGCGCGAGCGTGCAGCCCCTTTTCGTTGACGATCTCAAGGGTAAGCTGCATTCCCGAATCCGTGGCCGTGAAATTGACGGTCAGATCGGGACCGGTATGCCTTTTTCGCCGACCCCGTCCACGCTGTTGATGTATTTGCGGCCGGCGGTCAAGGCACATGCAACCGCATCGCGAAGCGGACGGTGCCGCTCCTTCGCGAGTTTGACCAGCATGGGCAAGTTCGCACCATAGAGCACGGTGCGGTCGGTGGTTTTCCGGCAGGCACCGACGGCGAGATTCGCCGGCGTGGAGCCAAACATGTCGGTCACGACGACAACGCCATCGCCGCGATCGACGGCTCTCACCGCCGCATCGACCTCTTCCTTCTTACTGCGAAGGTCGGCCTCGGCCTCGATCGCGACGGCCTCGGCCGCAGGGAGCTTGCCAACCACGTGTTCCATCGCCAGCAGATACTCCCTGGCGAGGCCCCCATGGGCGACAATCACGATTCCGATCACGCTACACCCATTCCCGGAACTGGAGCCACGTCGCCCGTCGTCCGCTCCAGTTCCCTGTGACGAATAGACACCTGCCACCCCTTTGCCGCAAGCGATTTTGCGAGCGCCTCCACGACTGACACTGACCGGTGCTGGCCGCCCGTGCAGCCGATTCCCACGCAGAAGTAGCTCTTACCCTCCGCCCGATAGGCCGGCAGCAGGAACGAGAGCAAGTCCTCGAGACGTGCGTAAAACCCGGCATAGTCCGGGTCCGCCTCCACGAACGCGCTGACCCGTGCATTCCGGCCGTCGAGGGGCCGCAGGGATGGCATCCAATGCGGATTCTTCAGGAACCGGACGTCGATTACCATGTCGGCGCCCCGCGGCAGGCCGCGCTTGTAGGAAAAGGACTGGAGCGTGATGGCAAGCCCGCTCCGTGCCTCGTCGTCGCCAAACTGCAGTGACAACTCCGCCTTGAGCTCGTGCGGCGTCATCGTCCGGGTGTCGATCAGCACGTCCGCTTGCTCGCGCAACGGGGCGAGAAGCGCAATCTCCCGCTCGATGCCGACGAGGGGCGACTCGTGCGGACTGAGCGGGTGGCGGCGGCGGGTCTCGCTGTAGCGCTGCACCAGGGTCTGGGCGTCGCAGTCGAGATAGACCAGCACCGGCGCCTGTCCGACGGATTGCTCGATCTCCGACATCGCACACGACAGGCGGTCCAGCGCGAACTCGCGGTTGCGTGGGTCGATGCCCACCACCACGGGGCGCGGCACCGGGCTCGCAAAGAGCCGCGGCAGGAAACTGAGGGGCAGGTTGTCGATCGCTTCGAATCCGAGATCCTCAAGCGCGCGGATCGCCGTCGACCGGCCCGATCCTGCAGGACCGCTGACGATAACGATGTGATGCCCGTTCTCTGGGGTTTCTGCCTCGGCCACCCGCGTAACCCTGTGCCCGTCTCGACCTGCGTTTCACCTCAGCCGATAAACCCGCGGCCGTTCTGCACGATCATGCTCAACACGACATCAAGATTTGGGAGTTCCTTGCCGGAAATCAATTCGATGCGGGCTCCCAAGAGCGTGATGGACACAGGTTGTGGCATTCGTGCCGCAGGCGGGCGGTCAAGATCGACGGCCAGAACCAGCGGAGCCTCGGGGATCGCCTGCACCCGCAGGAAACCGACCCCGCGCGCCTCGATCAATCCTGCGATCGCCGCGGGCGCACTTGCCACCAGTGCATCGCCGCGACGCTCCAGCACCACCCGATCATCGGCGACGAACTGAGCGCCGCGACCGATGAGCGCGAGCGCCAGTCCTGACTTTCCCGCCCCCGATGCTCCCAGAATCAGGAGGCCGCGACCGCTAAAGGCCACCACTGATCCGTGTACGATGGTCGACAACGGCAATCCCACAGGCCGGATGTTTCCTTCTTCCGGTTACGAACGAAAACGAAAGCGAATCCCAACAGGACGAGACAATCACAGGCCATGTTTTCGCCACATTCCTGTTACATCAACCGAATCTGCACGATCGGCGCCAGAGCGTCCATGTTATAACTCCCGGGACGCCCCGACGCGAATGCGACGGGGCGCTGGTCTTTGGGTGCTCCGATCTGATCGGGTTTGAGATAAACGGAAGGTGAGCAGGGCATGACAACGATGTTCAAGGTCGAGGACGAGGTGAACCCACGTATGACGCTGGAAAACACCGGGTTTCCGGGGGTTGGCAAGGTTCATTACAACCTTCTGGAGCCAGCGCTCGTCGAGGCCGCGGTCGCGCGCGGTGAAGGTCAGCTTGGTCAGGGCGGCGCCTTTCTCGTCTCCACCGGTCGCCATACCGGGCGGAGCCCCAAGGACAAGTTCGTTGTCCGGGAGCCGTCGGTCATTGACAGCATCTGGTGGGAAAACAACGGGTCGATGACCCCCGAGCATTTTTGCAGGCTCGCGGCGGACATGCGGGCTCACATCCGAGGCGGCGAGCTTTTCGTCGAGGATCTCTATGCCGGCGCTGATCCCGCTCACCGGGTCAACGTGCGCATCATCACCGAGCTCGCCTGGCACGGCCTCTTCTGCCGCCACCTGCTTCGCCGCCCCGAGCGCGAGGAGCTGAAGTCGTTCATGGCCGACTTCACCATCCTGAACTGCCCGACCTTCCAGGCGGACCCGGCGGTTCACGGCTGCCGCTCCGAGACGGTCATCGCGATCTCGTTCGAGCAGAAGCTCGTCCTGATCGGCGGCACCGCCTACGCTGGCGAGAACAAGAAGGGTGTCTTCACCCTCCTGAACTACCTGCTGCCCGCAAAGGGCGTGATGCCGATGCACTGCTCGGCCAACCACGCCCGGGACGACGAGAATGACGTCGCGGTGTTCTTCGGCCTCTCCGGCACCGGCAAGACCACGCTTTCGGCCGACCCGGCGCGCATCCTGATCGGCGACGACGAACACGGCTGGTCGGACGAGGGCACCTTCAACTTCGAGGGTGGCTGCTACGCCAAGACCATCAACCTGTCGCCCGTGGCTGAGCCGGAAATCTACAAGACGACCAGCATGTTCGCGACGGTCGTTGAGAACATGGTCTATGATCCGGTCACCCGCGAACTCGACTTCACGGACGACAGCCTGACGGCGAACACCCGTTGCGCCTATCCGCTCGAGGCGATCTCGAACGCGTCGGCGACCGCGCAGGGCGGCACGCCGCGCAACATCGTCATGCTGACCTGCGACGCCTACGGTGTGCTTCCGCCGATTGCCCGGCTCACCCCGGCGCAGGCGATGTACCACTTCCTGTCGGGCTTCACCTCCAAGGTCGCCGGCACCGAGCGTGGTGTCACCGAGCCGCAGCCGACCTTCTCGACCTGCTTCGGTGCGCCGTTCATGCCGCGCCGTCCGGAAGTCTATGGCGCGCTGCTGCGCGACCGGATCGCTGAGTCCGGTGCCTCCTGCTGGCTCGTCAACACTGGCTGGACCGGCGGCGCCTACGGCACCGGCAAACGGATGCCGATCGCCGCGACCCGTGCGCTGCTGACCGCGGCGCTCGACGGTTCGCTGAACTCGGTCGAGTTCCGCACCGACCCGAACTTCGGCTTCGAAGTGCCGGTGAACGTGCCGGGCGTCGATGCGAAGCTCCTCGACCCGCGCGGCACCTGGGCCAATCCGGCCGAGTACGACACGCAGGCGGCGAAGCTCGTCGGCATGTTCGCCGAGAACTTCAAGCAGTACGAGGAGCACGTCTCCGACGAGGTGAAGGCCAGCGCCATCGGCTGACCGCCCTTCAGGCGACCTGCCACGATCTCAAGGATGCCGCGTCCTTTCCGGGGGCGCGGCATCTGCGTCTTCAGAAGAGCGCCCGGCGCAGCAGGTTCAGCCCGGTCAGGATCAGGACGATCAGCGTCGCCCGGCGGAACACGTCCTGATCCAGCCGGTCGTGCACCGCATAGCCCACGAACATCGCGACCATGGTCGGGACCGTCATCCAGACCGAAGCGGGCAGGGTGGTTGCATCGAGAACACCCGAGTGCAGGTGCGCCGCGAACAGCACCACGGAGCCGATCAGGAACGACAGGCTCTGCACCCGCACCATTTCGGTCTTCGGCATGTCGAGGGTGATCATGTACATGACGAGCGGCGGCCCCCACACCCCGGTCAGTCCGCCGAGCACGCCTGAGACGAGCCCGACCGCGCCCTCGACCAGCCGGCGATGATGATCGGGGAAATGCGGCCGCCAGCCGGCGAGCTGGAGCGCCGCGAAGCCCGAGATGACGAGGCCGAGACCGGCGAACAGCACCTGTTCCGGCAGCAGGACGACGACCTGCGCCGTCAGCGCAATGGTCACCGTCAGGATCGCCAGCATCAGCCTGAACCGCCAGATGCTCACCAGCGCCGGCCCGATGCCTCCCCGCAGGCTCTGCACGAAGTTCGAGACCAGCATCGGGACGATGAGCAGTGCCACCGCCACCTCGAACGGCACGAACGATCCGGCGATGCTCACGCCCACGAGCGGCAGGGCAAAGCCGACCACGCCCTTGGCGAACCCGCCCGCGGCCATGGCAAACATGGCACCCAGCGTCGCGGCGAGGCCATATGTTGCCACGAATTCATTCAGTCCGAACATGACGAGCCTCCCCGTGCCGCTTCGCAGGTCGGTGAACGCGATGCAACGCTAATAAGATTGTGGTGCGGAGTGCCGGAGGGACGGAATGTTGCGTGTCAAATTGACGACGCTCGCCCTGGTGCCTATCCTGCGCGCAACTGCAGCAACTGATTCCGCGGCGCACAATCCGGTACGGATGTGGAGCGCTTGCCAGAAAGGAACCCGATGACGGAAGCCGTCCGCATCCTTCAGCCCGACTCTCCGCTCCTGCCCGACGTGTTGATCCTCGCCGATGCCGCTGCGAGCGCTGCCGCCGGACTGGTCGGAACCGCGCGCGAGGCGCTTGCCCAGAAGCTCAGCCGGTCGGGACGCATCTCGAACGCGGCGCTCGAGGCCGACCAGTTCGCGGCGCACGGCCTCGCATGGATGGCGACCTATGCGGAGTCCCTGCGCGAGCTCGTCCACTGGGCACTGCGGCTCGGCAAGGCGGGCCAGTTCGGCGAGACCGAGGCGCTGATCCTGCAGATCGCCTTCGGCGAGTACCTCGGCCAGCTCGCGGGCGGCATCCCCATGTCGCAGACCGAGGTGGTCCGTCCCGAGACGCTCGGCCTCGACGACGCCGCGATCGCCACCTTCCGCACGGCGGAGGTCCGCACCCTCATCGCCGCCGGCAACACTGACGCCGCTCGGGCGCGCCTCGTCGAGCTGATGATCGAGCAGGCGGGCGTCGCGAGCTTCGGCGCCACCGGCCTCGATGACGACTACGAGATGATCCGCGACCAGTTCCGCCGCTTCGCCGACGAGAAGGTGGTGCCCTTCGCCCAGGAATGGCACCACGACGACAAGCTCATCCCCATCGAGATCCTGAACGAGATGGGCGAGCTCGGTACCTTCGGCCTGACGATCCCGGAGGAATACGGCGGCGCCGGCCTCTCCAAGACCGCCATGTGCGTGGTCTCCGAGGAGCTCTCGCGCGGCTACATCGGCGTCGGCTCGCTCGGCACTCGCTCGGAGATCGCGGCCGAGCTCATCCTCGGCGGCGGCACCGAGGAGCAGAAGGCCGAGTGGCTGCCGAAGCTCGCCGCGGCCGAAGTGCTGCCCACGGCCGTCTTCACCGAACCGAACACCGGCTCCGACCTCGGAAGCCTGCGCACCCGCGCGGTTCGCGACGGCGACGACTGGGTGGTGACCGGCAACAAGACGTGGATCACCCACGCCGCGCGCACCGATCTCATGACCATGCTGGTCAGGACCGACCCCGCCACCACCGACCACACCGGCCTCTCCATGCTGCTCGCGCCGAAGCCGCGCGGCACAGACGAGACTCCGTTCCCGGCCGAGGGGATGACCGGCGGCGAGATCGAGGTCCTGGGTTACCGTGGCATGAAGGAGTACGAGCTCGCCTTCGACGGCTTCCGTGTGCCCGGTGGCAATCTCCTCGGCGGCGTCGAGGGGCAGGGCTTCCGCCAGCTCATGCGGACCTTCGAGAGCGCCCGCATCCAGACCGCCGCCCGCGCCATCGGCGTGGCGCAATGCGCGCTGGAACTCGGCATGAAGTACGCCCAGGACCGCAAGCAGTTCGGCAAGCCGCTGATCGCCTTCCCGCGCGTCTACGGCAAGATCGCGATGATGGCGGTGGAGATCATGGTCGCCCGCCAGATCACCTACTTCGCCGCCCGCGAGAAGGACGAGGACCGGCGCTGCGATCTCGAGGCCGGCATGGCGAAGCTGCTGGCCGCCCGCATCGCCTGGTCGAACGCCGACGTGGCGCTGCAAATCCACGGCGGCAACGGCTTCGCGCTCGAATACCCGATCAGCCGCGTGCTCTGCGACGCGCGGATCCTGTCGATCTTCGAGGGTGCCGCCGAGATCCAGGCTCAGGTCATCGCCCGGCGCCTGCTGGAGTCCTGAGGGCCTTGCAGATACGTCGCGGCCGGACAGGGGGCGCGACGCTGAAGCATGACGGATTGGCGAGTGGCGAATCCGTCCGTGACTGCCCCTCCGGAGGGGCAGTCACGCAAGTGCGCCCGCCGGGGCCGCCACGGACGGATGGCACCCTCCCGCAGAAATCGCCACCCCTGACGGCCTACGCGCGTCCCGCGCTTGACGGCCTCCGCGCGTCCCGCACTCCCCGCCGTCGGCGCGGCGAAAGCAATGCTTTCGCTCGTCGCGCCGGGTCCGGTCCAGCTTTCGGCAGGTGATATCGGCAGTGTGCGCGCCTCACGCCGCCAGCTGCGCATACGCCCCGGCCCGCGCCAGCAGCTCCTCATGGGTGCCCACCTCGACGATCCGGCCCCGGTCCATCACCACGATCCGGTCGGCGTTGCGGATCGTCCCGAGCCGGTGCGCGATGATGAGCGTCGTCCGCCCGACCGCCAGCGCCTCCAGCGCCGACTGGATCTCGCGCTCGGTCTGGCTGTCCAGCGCCGAGGTCGCCTCGTCGAGGATGAGGATTGGCGGGTTCTTCAGGAAGGCCCGCGCGATCGCCATTCGCTGCTTTTGCCCGCCCGACAGCGTGACGCCACGCTCGCCGACCACGGTGTCGAGCCCCTCGGGCAATCCCTCGATGAAGTCGCCGATCTGCGCCTTGCGCGCCGCCTCGAGCAGTTCCGCGTCGCTCGCCCCGAGCCGGCCATAGGCGATGTTCTCGCGGATCGTGCCGCCGAACAGGAACACGTCCTGACTGACGAGCCCGATCTGCCGGCGCAGGCTCTCGATCGTCATGGCATCGAGCGTCAGCCCGTCGATGGTGATCCGCCCGGCCGTCGGCTCGTAGAACCGCGGCAGGAGCGCGAGCAACGTGGTCTTGCCCGCCCCGGAGGCACCGACGAAGGCCACCGTCTCCCCGGGGCTCACGCCGAGCGAGATGTCGGACAGGACCGGCCGGCAGGGCTCGTACTCGAAGCCGACCCGGTCGAAGACGATCGCGCCCGTCAGCGCCGGTGCCGGCCGCGCGTCCGGCGCATCGGCGATCTCCGGCTCGGACGCCAGCAGTTCGAGATAGCGCTGGAAGCCCGCGATCCCCTTGGGATAGGTCTCCATCACCGCGGCGATCTTCTCAAGTGGCCGGAAGAAGACGTTGACGAGCAACAGGAATCCGACAAACCCGCCCGCCGTCAGGCCGCCCGACAGCACGAGCCCCGCGCCCGCCACCATGACCACGACCTGCACGAAGCGCATGCCCATGTAGTTCAGCGCCTGCGACGCGGCCATCACCCGGTAGCCGTCGAGCTTCGCCAGACGGTAGCGCTCGTTGTCGACGGCAAAGAGCCGGCGCTCGTGATCCTCGTTGGCGAAGGCCTGCACCAGCCGGATGCCGCCGAGCGCCTCCTCGAGCCGCACGTTGAACTGGCCGAGGCGGGCGAAGATCTCCCGCCAGGTCCGCGTCATCCGCCCGCCGTAGCGCGACACGATCCAGACCGACAGGGGCACGATGATCAGCGTCAGAAGCGCGAGCCGCACGTTGATCGACATCATGAGGACGAGCGCGCCGATGAAGGTCATCACCGCGATGAACAGATCCTCCGGCCCGTGGTGCGCGACCTCGCCGATCTCCTCGAGGTCGCGCGTTACCCGGGCGACGAGCTTGCCGGTGCGCCGCCGGTCGTACCAGCGCCACGACAGGCGCGTCAGATGCTCGAAGGCGCGTGCCCGCATCCCGGTCTCGATGTTGATGCCGAGCATGTGCCCCCAGTAGGTGACGACCGCCATGAGCGCGGAATTCAGCACGTAGATCGCGAGAAGCCCGCCGGCCGCGGCGAGGGTCAGCGTCCAGTCGCCCTGCGGCAGCAGCTTGTCGATGAAGGCGGTCACCGCCAGCGGAAAGGCGAGCTCCAGCACGCCCGACAGCACGGCACAGCAGAAGTCGAGCCAGAACAGGCGCTTCCATGGTCGATAGTAGGCGAGGAATTGGGCGAGCATGGGCGGACGGCCTTCCGGCAGGATGCGCGAAAATTCGGCGCGATCCTCTTGATTTCAGGGGTTGTTCGGGCCGACGCGGGCGCTCGGAAAAGCCTGGCTGCCACGACCGGATGTGGGCGGGTTACCAGCGCCACGGCCGATCGTCGAGTGAAATGCTCGACCCGGGCCCCTCTGCCGCCCGGATCCGCCGTTCGGCCGACGCGGAACGGCGTGCGTCAGGTGGTGCGTCGGGCGTCGCGTCAACATGTGGTCAAATCGCTTGCACGACTCCCCGAATCTGGGGCACGCTCAGGTGGAAGTAGCCCGTGCGAGTACCGTTTCCCGGAGGCCAATTGGCGATCACCGCCCCGAACCCCGCGATCCCGGATGATGCGTCTGACACCATCCTCGAGTTCCCCGACAACCGCCTGCTGATCGACCTTTGCGGCGAGCTTGACCGCAACATCGCGCAAGTCGAGTTGCGCATGGGTGTGACGATCACGCGCCGTGGCAACCTTCTGACATTGCACGGGCCCGAACCCGACAGACTGGCGGCGGAAGCCGTGCTTCGCGCGCTCTACGAGCGGCTGGAGCAGGGCAGGCCGCTGACGCCCGGCGACATCGACGCGGCCATCCGCCTCGGCCCGGCGCCCGCTCCGGCACCCGCGTCCGACGGGCAGGCCATCAGCCAGCTCGAGATGTTCTCGGGCGACGCCATCGAGATCCGCACCCGCCGCAAGCTGGTGGAGCCACGCACGACCGCCCAGAAGGTCTATGTCCGCAATCTCTTCCGCAATGAACTGACCTTCGGCATCGGGCCGGCCGGCACCGGCAAGACCTATCTCGCCGTCGCCGCCGCGGCCGCCATGTACATCGAGGGGCGCGTCGACAAGATCATCCTGTCGCGCCCGGCCGTCGAGGCCGGCGAGCGTCTCGGTTTTCTCCCCGGCGACATGAAGGAGAAGGTCGACCCCTACATGCAGCCGCTCTACGACGCGCTGAACGACTTCTTCCCGCCGAAGCAGGTCCAGAAGCTGATCGAGGAGCGCCAGATCGAGATCGCCCCGCTCGCCTTCATGCGCGGCCGCACCCTCGCGAACGCCTACGTGGTGCTCGACGAAGCGCAGAACGCCACCGCCATGCAGATGAAGATGTTCCTCACCCGCCTCGGCGAGGGCAGCCGCATGGCCGTGACCGGCGATCCGACGCAGATCGACCTGCCGAAGGGCGTGCCCTCGGGCCTCATCGAGGCCGAGCGGGTGCTCTCGGGCGTCCCCGGGGTTGCGTTCACGCGCTTCGGCGCCGAGGACGTGGTGCGCCATCCGCTCGTCGCGCGCATCATCCGCGCCTATGAGACCGCGCAGGGCAAGCATGCCTGACAGGGATTCGCCGGCCGCAGACTCGCCGGCCCGGGAGCCGCTGGTCGAGGTGATCCTCGAGGACGACCGCTGGGAAGCCGCCGGCCTCGAGCCGCTCGCCGAGCGCGCGGCCCGCGCCGCCCTCGCCGGCGTCGGGCGCGACCCCGATCGCCACGAAATCGCGCTCCTCGCCTGCTCCGATGCGCGCATCGCCGGGCTCAACGCCGACTTTCGCGGCAAGCCGAAACCGACCAACGTGCTCTCCTGGCCCGACTTCGACGGCCCGGTCCCCGAGCCCGATGGCGACGGCACGGGTGAGCGGCTCTTTCTCGGCGACATCGCCATCGCCTACGACACCTGCGCTCGCGAAGCGGAGGAGGGCGGCATTGCGTTTTCCGACCACGTGACGCATCTGGTGGTCCACGGTGTCCTGCATCTGCTCGGCCACGACCACGAAGACGACGCGGAAGCCGACGCAATGGAGACTCTGGAGACGATTGTACTTGCCAGCATGGGCGTGCCGAACCCATATTTGCCGCAGGAGCGCCCCTCGGGTGCGTCACCTGGATAGGGAGACATGAACGATATACCGGTTGGACAGGTGCCTGGCGGCCCGAGCCTGTCCACGGAAGGGGACCCCGACAGTCCCGACGGCGCCACACGACAATCCTTCTTTTCACGACTTTTCCGTCGCGAGGTCCTGGACGAGGCTGACTCGCGGCTGTCCGGCGTCCGTCATGCCGACCTCGCGGTAAACCTGCGCCACATGCGCGGGCTTCGGGTGGACGACGTGAGCGTTCCCCGTGCCGATGTGGTCGCGGTGGCAAACGACGCGAGCTTCGACGAGGTCGTCGCGGCGTTCCGCGAGAGCGAGCTCTCCCGACTTCCGGTCTATTCCGAGACGCTGGACCAGCCCGAGGGTCTCGTCCTCTTCAAGGACGTGGCCCTGCGCTACGGCTTTGGCGCGTCGCTCGAGCCGTTCGATCTGCGGTCCATGCTGCGCCCGCTCCTCTACGTGCCCGCGTCGATGCGGCTGACCACGCTCCTCCAGAAGATGCAGTCGGCGCACATCCACATGGCGCTCGTCATCGACGAGTACGGCGGCGTGGACGGGCTCGTTACCATCGAGGACGTCCTCGAACAGATCGTCGGCGACATCTCCGACGAGCATGACGAGGCCGAGGTGCCGCTCTGGCAGGAAGAGGCCCCGGGGGTCTATCTCGCCCAGGCGCGGATGGACCTCGATGAAGCGGAGCGTGCCGTCGGATTGCCGCTGCTCGACCCGAGCCTTGCCGAGGAAGTCGACACGCTCGGCGGCCTCGTCATCCGCCTCGCCGGTCGCCTGCCGATCCCGGGCGAGGTGGTGGCGCATCCCGCCGGGCACGAGTTCGAAGTGGTCGACGGCGATGCCCGCCGGCTCGAACGCGTCCGGGTGCGCCTCGCGAGCGCTCGCTCTGCGGAGGCTGCGGAATAGCTGCTTCGCTCGTGCTCCGGCACCTGCCCCGGCAGGTGGCGACCGCCGGACTTGGCCGGAGCCTGCTGCTCGCCCTCGGCACGGGCGCCGTCATGGCGCTCGGCCAACCCCCGGTCTCCTGGCCCTTTGCCGTCCTTCTCGCGCTGCCGGTGCTGCTCTGGCTGCTCGAGGCGGCGCCGGGGCCGGGACGCGGCTTTCTTGTCGGCTGGGGGGCCGGTGTCGGCTACTTCGGCGCTGGCATGTTCTGGATCGTCGAGCCGTTTCTGGTGCAGCCCGAAATCTTCGGATGGCTCGCGCCGATCGCCCTCGTGGCGACGGCGGCGGGGTTCGCCTTGTTCTGGGGCTTGCCCTTCGCCGTCGCACGCGCCCTCCTGCCGCGAGACGCAAGGGCAGGGGTCGCGGGCGCCCTCTTGCTCGCAGCAGTCTGGACGGCTTCGGAATTTGCCCGCGGCCACGTGCTCACCGGCTTTCCCTGGGCATTGCAGGCCTATGCCTGGGTCGAGACGCCGGTCATGCAGACCCTCGCGCTCGGCGGACCCTATTTCCTCACGCTCGCGACCTTCGCCGCCGGCCTGCTGCTCGGCGCGGGATCCCGGCGGGCGGTCGCGATCGTCGCGATCCTCCTCGTCGCCGGATGGGGCTGGGGCGCGTGGCGCCTCGCCCAGCCGGTGCCGCCGCGCGCGCAGGCGCTCTCGGTCCGGCTGGTGCAGCCGAACGCCCCGCAGGCGGAGAAGTGGCTGCCCGAGAAGGAGCAGGAGTTCATCGCGCGCCATCTGGCCCTCACCGCTGCCGAGCCTCGCGCAGACGTGACGATCTGGTCGGAGACCGCCGTCCCCTTCGCGCTCGGCTACGCCCCGGAGCTTCAGGCCGAGGCGGCGGCCGCCGCGGCCCCGGGCCAGCTTATCCTCGGGATCACCCGGGCCGAGCCAGAAAGCGACGGCTCCGCACACTGGTTCAATTCGCTCGCCGTGCTCGGACAGGACGGCGCGCCGGTCGCGATCTACGACAAGCACCATCTGGTGCCCTTCGGCGAGTATATCCCGTTCGCGGCCTTCGTCGCGGCCCTCGGCATCCCGTCGATCGAGCCCCTGACCCGGGGCGGCTTCACCCCGGGGCCCGGGCCACATCTGGTCGATGTCCCGGGCCTGCCGCGGTTCCTGCCGCTCATCTGTTACGAGGCGATCTTTCCCGGCAGTCTCACGGCGCCGGAGGGTCGGGCGGACTGGCTGGTTCAGGTCACCAACGACGCGTGGTTTGGCGAAGCGTCCGGTCCGTATCAGCATATCGCTCAGGCTCGCGCCCGCGCGATCGAGCAGGGTCTGCCACTTGCACGCGCCGCGAACACCGGAATATCGGCAATGATTGACCCCCATGGCCGGATCGTCGCGAGTCTCGGATTGGGAGAGTCGGGCGTGGTGGACACAATGCTGCCGGGTGCGCTACAACCGACGATGTACGTGATCGTCGGCGACTATCCTCTAATAGTGCTAGTTGTGGGAATTTTCGGATTAACTCTTTTGATTTTTAACTGTGGTCTTTTCCTGCGCCGCCAGAGATAATTTGTGAATTCGGGGATGGGTGGGGTGACCCTTAGCCGCACAATGTGTGGGGACAAATAGTGAAGGTTGGCATGGTCATGTCAGCGGCAGAAATCGATGAGTATGTCGGAACTAGGATGCGGCGGCGCCGGGAGTCTCTCGGGATCAGCCAGGGGAGGCTCGGGCGACACCTGGGTCTGACCTTCTCGCTGATCCAGAAATACGAGAAGGGGACAAACCGGATCGGCGCCGGACGGCTCTATCAGATTGCGGGCTTTCTCGGCGTCGCGCCGAGCCACTTCTTCGAAGGGCTCGACGGTCAGGACGGGAGAGGCGCGCCCGAACCTGGAATGTCGCGCGACGACATGCAGGTGCTGGCGGATGCGTTCAACGGCATCCTCGACGGCGAGACCCGGGCTTCGGTTCTCGCGCTGGTTCGCCAGCTCGCGTCCGACTCCGAGTCGCCCCGGCGCTGACGCGCCGGTGCATTCCGGCCCGTCTGGCTTCCTGCCCGAGCCTGGGCCGGCCCTGCGTCTTCCGCCTTCGCACCTGCGGCGATCGGCGGTTGACCATGGGCGCGGTGGCCAATAGTGATGGCCCACCGAACGGCAATGGGTGAATGATGAGCAGTCGCGAGGATTATCTCTTTACGTCCGAGTCGGTGTCGGAAGGTCATCCGGACAAGGTCTGTGACCGGATTTCCGACGCGGTTCTGGACGCTTTTCTGGCGGCCGAGCCCGAGGCGCGTGTTGCCTGCGAGACCTTCGCGACCACGGATCGCGTGGTGGTTGGCGGCGAGGTGCGCGGCCCCGGTGACATCCTGCACCACGTGGAGGACATCGTCCGCGCCTGCGTGAAGGACATCGGATACGAGCAGAAGGGCTTCCACTGGGCCAACCTGCGCGTCCACAACTACCTGCACGGCCAGTCCGAGCACATCGCCCAGGGCGTTGATGCCGGCACCGACAAGGAAGAGGGCGCGGGCGACCAGGGCATCATGTTCGGTTACGCCACCGACGAGACCGAAGAACTGATGCCGGCGCCGATCCACTACGCCCATGGCATCCTTCGTCGCCTCGCCGAAGTCCGCAAGAGCGGCGAGGAGCCGCGCCTTGGCCCCGATGCCAAGAGCCAGGTCACGCTGCGCTACGCTGGCGGCGTGCCGGTCGAGGTGACGAGCCTCGTGCTTTCGACCCAGCATCTCGACGAGGACATGACCTCGGCCGATGTGCGCGAGATGGTCGAGCCCTATATCCGCGAAGTCATGCCGGAAGGCTGGCTGACCGAGAAGACCGTCTGGCACGTGAACCCGACCGGCAAGTTCGTGATCGGCGGCCCGGACGGCGACGCTGGCCTCACGGGGCGCAAGATCATCGTGGACACCTACGGTGGCGCGGCCCCCCACGGCGGTGGCGCCTTCTCCGGCAAGGATCCGACCAAGGTCGACCGCTCGGCCGCCTATGCCGCGCGCTACCTCGCGAAGAACGTGGTCGCCGCCGGTCTCGCCAAGCGCTGCGTGCTGCAGCTCTCCTACGCGATCGGCGTGGCCCGGCCGCTCTCGATCTACGTCGATACCTTCGGCACGGGCACCGTGTCCGAGGCGGCGATCGAGAAGGCCGTGGCCGAGGTGATGGACCTCACGCCCCGTGGCATCCGCACCGCGCTCGGCCTCAACCGGCCGATCTATCAGCGCACGTCGGCCTATGGGCATTTCGGTCGTGACGCCGACAACGAGGGTGGCTTCTCGTGGGAGCGCACTGATCTCAAGGACGCCCTCGCCAAGGCGGTCTGAGGCACGGAGATGACCGAGGAACCGGACCAGGGGCGCGACCGCCCCTGGCGCAATCTCTACGGCCGCCGCCGCGGCAAGCGGCTGAAGCCGAACCAGCTCCGCGCGCTCGAGGCGCTCTTGCCTCGGATCGCGGTCGCCGACGTCTCCTCGCTCGACAATCCCGATCGCCGGCCGCTGCCGCCGCTCTTCGATGACGGCCGTCCGGTCTGGCTCGAGGTGGGGTTTGGCGGCGGCGAGCACATGGTGCATCAGGCTGCGGCCCACCCGGAGGTCGGCATCATCGGCTGCGAGCCGTTCGTGAACGGTGTTGCCATGGCGCTCGGTCGCGTCGAGGCAGCAGGAGTCGGCAACATCCGCGTGCATCCGGGCGATGCGCGCGACCTGATCGAGCTTCTGCCTGACGCCGGCGTGTCCCGTGTCTTCCTGCTCTATCCTGATCCGTGGCCCAAGGCGCGCCACGTGCAGCGGCGGTTCATGCATTCCGACAATCTCGCGCTTCTCGCCCGGGTCATGGCGCCGGGGGCGGAACTCCGGGTCGCGACCGACATCGCCGACTATGCCGACCACGCCCGCGCCGTCGTCACCGAGGCGCCGGGCTTCGTGCGCGCGCCGCGCGACGAGTCCGAGCCGTGGCCGGGCTGGCCGGGGACGCGCTACGAGGCGAAGGCGCTCGTGGCCGGGCGGGCGCCGCAGTACATGACGTTCTTGCGCCGAAACTGAGGGTGGCCGTCGACCGGGATTGAGTTTCGGCAAACGAGATTGTGACTACCTCTTTGAATCAGCCTCCTGGTCTCACTGCGCAACTTGCGCTGCATGGCCACGCAGGCCGGGCATGGACCGCCTCGCGCGGATCGCCTAGAACCGCTGAAATCCGCGTGGGGGAGAGTTACGATGGCCGGGCACGGCGCAGCCAGACCGATGGTCGCACAGGCAGGCACCCCACTCCGCGGGACGGCCCCGATTCCGGGTGACAAGTCGGTCTCGCACCGCGCGCTCATCCTCGGCGCCCTCGCCGTCGGCGAGACGAAGATCACCGGTCTCCTCGAAGGCGAGGACGTGCTCGACACCGGCAAGGCGATGCGCGCCTTCGGGGCGGGCGTCGAGCGCATCGGCGAGGGGGCATGGACCGTGCGCGGCGTCGGCGTCGGCGGCTTCCAGGAGCCGGACAACGTCATCGACCACGGCAACGCCGGCACCGGCGTCCGCCTCGTCATGGGCGCCATGGCGACCACCGACATCACCGTGACCTTCACCGGCGACGCGAGCCTCCGTTCCCGCCCGATGGGCCGGATCACCGATCCTCTCGCGCTCTTCGGCGCCGAGGCCCGCGGCCGCCGCGGCGGCCTGCTGCCGATCACGCTGACCGGAGCGACAAACCCGTTGCCGGTCCAGTACACCACGCCCGTTCCCTCGGCTCAGGTGAAGTCCGCCGTGCTGCTGGCCGGCCTCAACGCCCCCGGCGAGACCGTGGTCATCGAGCGCGAAGCGACCCGCGACCACACCGAGCGGATGCTGCGAGGCTTCGGCGCCGAGATCGCGACCGAGGCCACCGCCGAGGGCCACGTCATCACCCTCCGCGGCCAGCCGGAGCTGCGCCCCCAGACGATCGCCGTTCCCCGAGACCCGTCCTCCGCGGCCTTCCCGGTGGTGGCAGCCCTCCTTGTCGAGGGTTCCGATGTGCTCGTTCCCGGCATCGGCCTCAATCCGACCCGCGCCGGTCTCTTCGACACGCTGGTCGAGATGGGCGCCGACATCGCCTTCGAGAACCGCCGCGAAGAGGGGGGCGAGCCCGTCGCCGACCTCCGCGTCCGCTTCGGCCCGCTCCGGGGCGTCGAGGTCCCGCCCGAACGGGCGCCCTCGATGATCGACGAATACCCCGTCCTCGCCGCCCTCGCGGCGACGGCGGAGGGCAGCACGATCATGCGCGGCATCAAGGAGCTGCGGGTGAAGGAGAGCGACCGGATCGACGCGATGGCCCGTGGCCTCGAAGCCTGCGGCGTCAGCCTCGAGGAGGGCAAGGACCACCTCATCGTCCACGGTCGCGGCCCCGGCAGCGTCCCGGGCGGCGCCACCGTCGGGACCCGCCTCGATCACCGCATCGCCATGGCGTTCCTCTGCCTCGGCCTCGCCGCCAACCGGCCGATCACCATCGACGACGGCGCCCCGATCGCCACGAGCTTCCCGTCGTTCCTGCCGCTGATGCGCGCGCTTGGCGCCGATATCCGTGAGGTCGGCGCCCGGGAGACCGCGCTGTGAGACCGCGCCAGACCGGCGGATGTGCCTGCGGCGCGGTGCGCTACCACGTCCACGGGCCGCTGCGCGACGTCATCGACTGCCACTGCTCTGACTGCCGGCGCGCGACCGGCCATCACGCAGCCCTGACCGCCGCTGCCCGCGACGACGTGGAGATCACCGGCGAAGTCCGCTGGTTCGCCTCCACCCCTGGCACCCGTCGCGGCTTCTGCCCGACCTGCGGCTCACCGCTCTTCTGGGACACGATCGGCCGTCACCGGCTCTGGATCCACGCGGGCTCGCTCGACCTGCCGACCGGCCTCAGGACACGAGGCCACGTCTTCGTTGCCGACATCAGCGACTATTACACCATCACCGATGGCCTGCCCCAGCGGCCCGGCGACGACGAGGAGCTGTCGAAGTGATCTTTACCGTCGCGATCGACGGCCCCGCTGCGGCGGGCAAGGGGACCATCGCCCGGGCGCTCGCCGCCGAACTCGGTTTCGCGCATCTCGACACCGGGCTCCTCTACCGCGCCGTCGGGGTACAGGCGCTGCACGACGGCCGCGGCGTGATCGACCCGCACTGGTCGGCAGAGCTCGCCCGACGCCTCACCCCTGAACAACTCGCGCGGGACGACCTGCGCAGTGCGCGAGCCGGTCAGGCCGCCTCGAAGGTCGCGGTCCTGCCGGAGGTGCGCTCCGCTCTCCTCGATTTCCAGCGCCGGTTTGCGCGGCGTGAAGGCGGCGCGGTGCTCGACGGCCGCGACATCGGCACGGTGATCTGTCCCCGGGCGGACGCGAAGCTCTTCGTCACCGCCTCCGACGAGGCGCGCGCAGGCCGCCGGGCCGCCGAGCTCGGCGCCGACCACGCGACCATTCTCGCCGACCTGCGCGCCCGGGACGCCCGCGACGCTGGCCGGGATGCCGCGCCGATGGTTGCCGCCAAGGATGCGCTCTTGCTCGATACGACGGATTTGTCTATAGACGCGGCCGTCGCCAAGGCTGTCGCCTACGTGAAGGGTCGCCTGCCGGGCGGGGCCGCTTGAGCCCTGCACCGGCTGTCACCGTTCCCGGATGGTCTCGGTGCGGCAAAGACCGGCGGAACCAACCGCCTGGCCGGAAATCTGCAGCGAACTGGAGAACTGGATGCCAGCTACGGCACTGAAGGATGATTTCGAGGCGCTTCTCAAGGAGAGCTTCGAGCTTGTGACCCCCGATGAGGGGACGGTCGTCAAGGGCACGGTCCTTGCGATCGAGGCCGGACAGGCCATCATCGACATCGGCTACAAGATGGAAGGCCGGGTCGATCTCAAGGAATTCGCCCAGCCGGGCAAGTCCCCCGAAATCACGGTTGGCGACACCGTCGAGGTCTACCTCGACCGCGTCGAGAACGCCCGCGGCGAGGCGGTGCTCTCCCGCGAGAAGGCGCGCCGTGAAGAGGCGTGGGACCGCCTCGAGAAGGCATATGCCAAGGAAGAGCGTGTCGAGGGCGCGATCTTCGGCCGCGTGAAGGGCGGCTTCACCGTCGATCTCGGCGGTGCGGTGGCGTTCCTTCCGGGCAGCCAGGTCGACGTGCGCCCGGTGCGCGACGCCGGCCCGCTCATGCACATGCCGCAGCCGTTCCAGATCCTCAAGATGGACCGCCGCCGTGGCAACATCGTCGTGTCGCGCCGCGCCGTGCTCGAAGAGAGCCGTGCCGAGCAGCGCGCCGAGATCGTCGCCCGCCTGACCGAAGGCGATGTGGTTGACGGCGTCGTCAAGAACATCACCGAGTACGGCGCCTTCGTCGACCTCGGCGGCGTCGACGGCCTGCTCCACGTCACCGACATGGCCTGGCGCCGGGTGAACCACCCCTCCGAGATCCTGGCGATCGGCGAGACCGTGAAGGTCCAGGTCATCAAGATCAACAAGGAGACGCAGCGCATCAGCCTCGGCATGAAGCAGCTGCAGGCCGATCCGTGGGATACGGTCGAGGCCAAGTTCCCGATCACCTCGCGCCACACCGGCCGCGTCACCAACATCACCGACTACGGCGCCTTCGTGGAGCTCGAGCCGGGGATCGAGGGTCTGGTGCACGTCTCCGAGATGTCGTGGACCAAGAAGAACGTCCATCCGGGCAAGATCGTCTCCACCTCCCAGGAGGTCGAGGTCGTCGTGCTCGAGATCGACAGCCAGAAGCGTCGCGTGTCGCTCGGCCTGAAGCAGACCCAGGGCAACCCGTGGGAGAACTTCGCCGCCGGTCACCCGAACGGCACCGTTGTCGAGGGCGAGGTGAAGAACATCACCGAGTTCGGCCTCTTCATCGGTCTCGACGGCGACATCGACGGCATGGTCCACCTGTCGGACCTCGACTGGAACCGCTCCGGCGAGGACGCGATCCAGGACTACCGCAAGGGCGACATGGTCGCCGCGGTCGTCACCGACGTCGACGTGGAGAAGGAGCGCATCTCGCTCTCGATCAAGCAGGTGGGCGGTGATCCGTTCGCCGATGTGGTCGCCGGCGTGAAGCGTGGCGACATCGTCACCGTCGAGGTCACCGCGATCGAGGACGGCGGCGTCGAGGTCGAGTACGATGGCATGAAGTCGTTCATCCGCCGCTCGGATCTCAGCCGCGACCGTGCCGAGCAGCGGCCGGAGCGCTTCACCAAGGGCGACAAGGTCGATGCCCGGGTCACCAACATCGACCCGAAGACCCGTCGTCTCGGCCTCTCCATCAAGGCGCGCGAGATCGCCGAGGAGAAGGAAGCCGTGGAGCAGTACGGTTCGTCGGACTCGGGTGCCTCGCTTGGCGACATCCTCGGCGCCGCGCTGAAGCGTCGCGACAACGTCTGAGGCAATGGACCCGATCCTCTCGGATCATGACAAGGAACGGCGCCGCAAGTGGCGCCGTTCGGCTTTCTGGAAGGGCTTCTTCGTCGCTCTCGCGGTGATCGGCGCGGGGATCGCCTTTGCCGGGTGGCGTGGTGAGGACGCCGACGGATCGGCCCGCCTCGGCCGCCAGCAGATCGCGCGATACCAGATTGACGGCGTCATTGCCGACGATCCCGAACGTGACCGGATGCTCGCGGCGCTCGCGCGTGACTCGTCCGTCCGCGGTCTGGTGCTGCGCATCAATTCGCCCGGGGGCACCACCGCCGGTTCCGAGGCGCTTTACGATTCGATCCGCCGCATCGCCGCGACCAGGCCGGTTGTGGCACAGCTCACCGAAGTTGCGGCTTCGGGCGGCTACGTCGCGGCGATTGCCGCCGACCACATCGTCGCGCGCGGCAACACGCTGACTGGTTCGATCGGCGTCATCATGGAATATCCGAACTTCACGGACGTGATGTCACGCCTCGGTGTCGGCTGGGAGACCGTGCGCTCGTCGGAGCTCAAGGCCGAACCCTCGCCGTTCCGCCCGACCAACCCCGAGGCCCGCGCCCTCGACGAGGCGCTGGTACAGGATGGCTTTCGCTGGTTCCGCGATCTGGTGGGCGAACGACGCGGCCTCGAGGGCCCTTCGCTCGACGCGGTGGCGACTGGCGCGGCGTTCTCCGGTCGCCTCGCGCTCGATGCCGGGCTCGTCGACGAGATCGGCGGGGAACCCGAGGCCATCGCCTGGCTCGAATCGCGCGAGCCCGACCTCGCCGGCCTTCCGGTTCGCGACTGGGAGGTGGAGAGTAACACCGGCTGGGTTCGCGGACTCCTGGGCTCCGCGGGCACAACCAGCGGGATTCTCGGGGAAATATCGCGGCTAACCGGCCCGAAGCTCTATTCCCTCGGCCCGTGAATCCTGCCAGTATGACTTTCGCGCCGCATAACGGCGTTGTCTGTGCAAGGGTGGAGTGCATGGCAAGCGGGTGCCGCCAATGATCAAGTCAGAACTGATACAGAAGATTGCAGAGGCCAACCCGCACCTGTTCCAGCGGGACGTGGAGCGCATCGTCGGGACGGTCTTCGAGGAGATCATCGAGGCGATGGCGCAGGGACACCGGGTGGAATTGCGCGGTTTCGGCGCCTTCTCGGTGAAGAAGCGGGACGCCCGTCAGGGCCGCAACCCGCGCACCGGTGACTCGGTCACGGTGGAGGAGAAATTCGTGCCGTTCTTCAAGACCGGCAAGCTTCTGCGAGACCGGCTGAACGGAATCGACAATCGGGACAAGGACTGACCTCTTGCGTGCGCTGAAGTATCTGATCCTCGCGATCATCCTCGTCGTGCTCGTCGTCGTCGCTCTGGCGAACCGGGACCTCGTGACGCTCAATCTGCTGCCGGCTGGCATGGCGCGGGTCATGCCGCTCTCGGTTCAGGTGCCACTCTTCGTCGTCGGCCTCGCCGGGGTCGTGGTCGGGATGGTCATCGGCTACATCTTCGAGTGGCTGCGTGAGCACAAGCATCGCCGCCGCGCCTCGCAGAAGTCGCGCGAAGCCCGGCGTCTGACCAGTGAAATGGACCGGCTTCGCAAGACGACAGGCAAGCACGAGGACGACGTGCTGACGCTGCTCGGCCGTTGACCGAAGACGTGCGTGTCAAGATCTGCGGGCTGCGCTCGCGCGCCGAGGTGCGCGCCGCAGCCGAGGCGGGGGCGTCCTACGTGGGGCTCGTGTTCTTTCCGCCGTCGCCCCGCAACATGACGATACCCGATGCCCGGTGGACACTCGAGGACGTGCCCGAGGGCATCGCCCGCGTCGCGTTGACCGTCGATGCCGACGACGAGACGCTTGATGCGATTGTCGGTCTCGAGCGCTTCGATCTGCTGCAACTGCACGGGGCCGAGACGCCGGAGCGGGTTGCGCAGGTGAAGTCGCGTTACGGTCTGCCGGTGATGAAGGCGCTCGGTATCGCCGAGCCCCGGCACCTTGGCGTGATTGATTCCTATGCCGCTGTCGCCGATCAGTTGCTGATCGACGCGCGGCCGCCCCGGGATGCCACGCTGCCGGGCGGCAACGGGCTCGCCTTTGACTGGCGGCTCATTGCCGGCCAGGACTGGGACGTGCCGTGGATGCTGGCGGGCGGGCTGACGCCCGAGAACGTCGGCGAGGCGATCCGGCTGACGGGCGCGCGACAGGTCGACGTCTCTTCGGGCGTCGAGGAACGACCGGGCAAGAAGGATCTGGCGCGCATGGCGGCTTTCGTCCGCGCCGCCCACGCTGCCGCCGTGGCGGACGCCTGATCCGCCGATCTCCGACTGACGCCGCACGCCATCCGCCCTCGACGCCTTCGTGTGCCGGGGCTAGAGAGGCGGGACCATCCGAGGGGAATGCCGTGATGACCGCAGACAAGCCGAATTCCTTCCGCACTGGCCCGGACGAGCGGGGGCGTTTCGGCATCTACGGTGGCCGCTTCGTCTCCGAGACGCTGATGCCGCTGATCCTCGATCTCGAGGCGGAATATGAGCGGGCGAAGACCGACGCGAACTTCTGGGCCGAGATGGACGATCTCTGGACGCACTACGTCGGCCGGCCGTCGCCGCTCTACTTCGCCGAGCGGCTGACCGAGCGGCTGGGTGGCGCGAAGATCTACCTCAAGCGCGACGAGCTGAACCACACCGGCGCCCACAAGATCAACAACGTGCTGGGCCAGATCCTGCTCGCCCGCCGCATGGGCAAGCAACGGATCATCGCGGAGACCG
Source organism: Amaricoccus macauensis (assembly GCF_014201905.1). GTDB lineage: Bacteria > Pseudomonadota > Alphaproteobacteria > Rhodobacterales > Rhodobacteraceae > Amaricoccus > Amaricoccus macauensis. Next base: position 431,605 of record NZ_JACHFM010000002.1, read on the forward strand.
GTGCGGGCCAGCACGGCGTCGCCACCGCCACGGTCTGCGCGCGCTTCGGGCTGAAGTGCGTGGTCTTCATGGGCGCGACCGACGTGGAGCGTCAGAAGCCGAACGTCTTCCGCATGCGGCTCCTCGGGGCGGAGGTGGTTCCGGTCACCTCCGGGCGGGGCACGCTCAAGGACGCCATGAACGAGGCGCTACGCGACTGGGTGACGAACGTGCGCGACACGTTCTATTGCATCGGCACCGTCGCTGGTCCGCATCCCTATCCGGCCATGGTGCGCGACTTCCAGTCGATCATCGGCAAGGAGGCCCGCGAGCAGATTCAGGCCCGCGAAGGGCGGCTTCCCGACACGCTCGTCGCCTGCATCGGCGGTGGCTCGAATGCCATGGGCCTGTTCCATCCGTTCCTCGACGACCCGGACGTGCGCATCATCGGCGTCGAGGCCGGCGGCCACGGGGTCGACGAGCGCATGGAGCATGCGGCGAGCCTCACAGGCGGCCGGCCCGGGGTGCTGCACGGCAACCGGACCTATCTGCTGCAGGACGCGGATGGCCAGATCATCGAGGGCCACTCGATCTCGGCCGGTCTCGACTATCCGGGCATCGGACCGGAGCATGCGTGGCTTCACGACATGGACCGGGTGGAATACGTGAGCGTGACCGATGCCGAGGCGCTCGACGCCTTCCGGCTCTGCTGCGAGACCGAGGGCATCATCCCGGCGCTGGAGCCCGCGCACGCGCTCGCCCACGTAACTAAGATCGCGCCGGGGCTGCCGAAGGACCACCTGCTCGTCATGAACATGTGTGGCCGGGGCGACAAGGACATCTTCACCGTGGCGGAGGCGCTCGGCACGGCGCTCTGAGGCGCTAGAAAGACCCGACGGGAGCGGACTGGCCGCTTCTGCCGGTCGAGACCCGGTGCGCGCGGCCGCGAGAGTGCTTTCCCGGCTTGCAGTGGGGTCCGCTTCGGCGTAGATGCGGCGGTTCGGTGCGGCCTCCATGGGCCGCCATGGGGATTCAAAAGACATGAGCACTACTTTCGAGATCGGCGATCTGGTCGTCCTGAGTTCGGGTTCGATGCGGATGGTGATCGAGGCGGTGGACGAAAGCCGCATCGCCTGCGTCTGGTGCCACGAGGGCAAGATCGGTCGCGACAATTTCGACGGCCGGCTTCTGCGCAAGTGGGAGCATCGCGAGGAAGAGTCGCGTCCGCCGCGCAGCGACAGCAAGCCGCCCTATCGTGGCGACCGCGAGGGCGGCGGCAAGCCGTTCCGGCCGTCTGACCGTGATGATCGCCCGCCGCGCAAGACCGGCTGGGACGGCAAGCCGCGCGAGAAGAAGTTCTTCCGCAAGGACGGCTGAAGCGAGAACTGCTAGGCCGTCGCGCGCCGTAGCGCTGCGATTGCAGGGAGGGGATCATGCGTCGCCTGCTTCTGGGACTGGTGATGGGGCTCGCGGGCTGCGCGGCCGGGGGCGTCAGCGACACATCGCTGCCGGCGGTCCGGCCCGGTCCCGTCAAGGGCGCGACGCTGCCTCCGGCGCAGGGCGAGTCCGAGATCGTCGTCCGCGCGGTCTCGGCGGCGGCTCCCGGACAGGAGATCGCCGGGGCCGGCTGCACCGCGAGCGCGCCCTACTTCAAGGCCGATTTCACCGCGCCGGCGCGACTGCTGGTGCCGGATTTCGGTGCTGCGGCGCCGACGGTCACGGTGACCTGTCAGGCGGGGACCGCAAAAGGCTCCGCGCTGGTGGCGCCGGAGGCGGCGTGGTCGGGCGGCCTCGGCGGCTGGCCGGCGGTCGGCGTCTCGGTCGGCACCGGAAACCAGAGCGGTGTCGGCGTCGGCTTCGGCTGGTGGGGCGGCGGTGTCGGCGCCAGCACCGGCGTGCCGGTGACGCGCTATCCGGCGGTGCGCGTCACACTGCAGTAAGGCTTCACCCCTGCAGGGGCAGAAGCGCGTCACCACGCTCCGGGTGCATCGTCCGTGGCGGTCGTAGGCGCGGCAGGCTTCCTGCCAGCCGGCATATTCACCGGCACCAGCATGGCCCCAGGCGTGGCAGCGGCGTCCCGCCTCGGTGGCCGCGAGCCGCCAGTCGGGGGCTATCGGGTTGTAGAGCGTGGCCGTCGACGCCATTGTCACGATGCCGTCCCGCTGGCCGCCACCGGAAAACCCGGGCTTCACGCCAATCGGCGCAGCGCCGCATCCAGCAACCGCGAGCGCCGCGGCGATCATCAGGAAACGCATTGTCGGACCCCCCACCCGAGCGAGCAGCCGTACGCTCTGCGCCGGAGGGAGGTCCGTCAACTTTGCCTTGAGGTCGAGGTTAACGCGTCAGGCCGGCAGCGGGCGGGCGAGCCGTACGTGGCTGCCGTCCGTGACGACCTGCACCAGGAAGAGCACCATGCCGAGCACGGTGAACACGGCGCCGACGCCGATCGCCGCCTCATAGTCGGGCTTGCCGGTGGCGAGCACCAGGCCGAGGGACACGACCATGATGACAAAGCCGAGCGTGGCGACGATCGCCTGTGCCCACGCGAGGCGCGGGCGGACGATCCCGGCGCCCCGGTACCAGAGGCCATAGAGCGCCATGGAGACCCAGCCCAGCAGGTTCAGATGGGCATGTGCCGGCGCAAGCGCGAAATCATGATGTGACGCCATGAAGATACCAAGACTCATGCCGCAGAGTGCCGAAATAGCAGCAACGGAGACACAGTACTTTTCGATACGCATCGCTCAACTCCCTTCGAGCGGGATGGATACAACAACAAGAAAATGAAGGACGATTTCTGTGTCGATCCTTACGCCGAGAGGTGAGTTCACTCAACGTGAGAGTTGTTTCAAGGGTGCCAACCGGTGAAACTCAGGTGAGATCGGCCGCAATGTCGGCTGCGGGGACGATGGGAAAGAACTGTCCGCCGGACCAGACGCCGAACTGCGCGATGCCGTCGATGGTTTCCTCGCGACCGAGATCGACGAGGCGGTAGAAGCTCTTGCGATCGACCAGCGCCTCGAGATTGCGGCGGATCAGCACATAGGGCGCGGGCTCGCCGGTCTCGGGGTCGATCGCCACGCGGATCGGGTGGTCCGGGCCGGCGGTGACGCGGTCCTCGACCTGGGTCTCGAAGGTGAGGGTCTGGTCCTCGCCGTGACCTCGGGCGGTGAAATCCACCGCGACAAAGGGCGCGTCGTCCACCTTGATCCCGACCTTCTCCACCGGGGTCACGAGGAAGAAGTCGTCGCCCTCGCGCTTGAGAATCGAGGAGAAGAGCTTGACGAGCGCCGGGCGGCCGATCGGCGTTCCGAGATAGAACCACGTGCCGTCACGGGCGATGCGCATGTCGAGATCGCCGCAGAACGGCGGGTTCCAGAGGTGAACCGGCGCCGGGCCGCGACGTCCGGCGCGCGATGCGGCGGCAGCGATGCCGTCGGCTGTCGGCGGCGTGGTCTCGGGGCCGGCCATGGTCGGATCTCCCACGTTTGTCCAATTCCCGGATAGGCCGGATCCCACCGGGTGGCAACCGGCGCCGCGAATGCCCGGATTGTGAACGCGCAAGCCCATTGTCGCCAGCGGGCTGCAAGGTACACTTGCAGCGCGAAACAATGAAAAAGGGCAGGCGCCTGATGACCGATACCGACCTGATGCCGGAAATCGAGGCGACCGGCGCGCGGCTCGTTGCCGCCCGCGAGATGATCGCCCGGCGGATCATCGGCCAGGATGAGGTGGTGGAGCAGACGCTGATCGCCATCCTCTCCGGCGGGCATGGTCTGCTGGTGGGCGCCCCCGGGCTGGCGAAGACCCGGCTCGTCGAGACGCTTGGCACCGTGCTCGGCCTCCTTGCCCATCGGGTGCAGTTCACACCGGACCTGATGCCGGCGGACATCCTCGGGGCCGAGGTGCTGGAGACCGGCGCCGACGGCACGCGGGCGTTCCGCTTCATCGACGGGCCGATCTTCTGCCAGCTGCTGATGGCCGACGAGATCAACCGGGCGAGCCCGCGCACCCAGTCGGCGCTGCTGCAGGCGATGCAGGAGAAGGAGGTGTCGGTGGCGGGCCAGCGGCGCTTCCTGCCGCGGCCGTTCCATGTGCTCGCGACCCAGAACCCGATCGAGCAGGAGGGCACGTATCCGCTGCCCGAGGCGCAGCTCGACCGGTTCCTTCTGCAGATCGACGTAGGCTATCCCGATCGCGCGGCGGAGCGGCGGATCATTCTCGCGACCACCGGCGTCGACGAGGCGCTGGCGGAGCCGGTCTTCGACGCCCCGAGCCTGATGGCGGCACAGCGGCTGATCCGCCGGCTGCCGGTTGGGGAGGCGATCGTCGAGCGCATCCTCGATCTGGTGCGCGCGGCGCGGCCCGAGTCGGGCGACGCGCATCCCGCGGTGCGCGATGCGGTGAGCTGGGGGCCGGGGCCACGGGCGGCGCAGGCGCTGATGCTGGCGATCCGGGCGCGCGCGCTGATTCAGGGGCGGCTGGTGCCGAACCTCGACGACGTGGCGGCGCTGGCGCGGCCGGTGCTCATCCACCGCATGGCGCTTGGCTTCGCGGCGCGTGCCGAGGGGCTGACGCTTGACAGCCTGATCGGCCAGCTCGTGGGCGATGTGATGGGCGTGGAGGCCGCCGCGTGATCGGGCCGCGCCCCCGCGGACGGGACAAGCCGCAGGGGCCGGTCGGGCTGCGCCGTGACGCGGAGAAGGTGGGCGGCGCGCTGCCGCCGCTTCTCGCCGAGGCCGAGCATCTGGCGGCATCGGTCGCCATGGGCTTCCACGGCCGGCGGCGGGCCGGACATGGCGAAAACTTCTGGCAGTATCGTCAGGCGGTGCCGGGCGATCCGCGCTCGTCTGTGGACTGGCGGCGGTCGGGCAAGTCGGACCAGCAGTTCATCCGCGAGATGGAGTGGGAGGCGGCCCAGACGGTGCATTTCTGGGTCGATGACGCGCTGTCGATGGATTACCGCGATTCCGATGACGTGCGGGCGCGCTCGAAGTCCGAGCGGGCGGCGCTGCTGGCGCTGGCGCTGGCGCTCCTGCTGGTGAAGGCCGGTGAGCGGGTGTCGCTGCTCGGCACCGACGCGACACAGCCGCGTGCCGGGCGCACCCAGCTCAACCGCATGGCGCTGGCGCTCGGCGGCGCTCCGCGGGACGATCGCCCCGACTACGGGGTCCCCCCGGCCGACCGGCTGATCCGGGGGTCGCGCGCGGTGTTCTTTTCCGACTTCCTCGGCGATCCCGAGGCGATGACGCCGGTGCTCGGGCACGCGGCGGACCGGGGCGTGCGCGGATCGTTCGTGCAGGTCCTCGACGAGAGCGAGGAGACGTTTCCCTTCGACGGGAGGGTGATCTTCGAGAGCATGGGCGGCGGGTCGGAGTTCGAGACCCAGCGGGCGCGGGCGCTGAAGTCGGCTTATGCCGAGCGGCTCGCGGCGCGCCGGGGCAAGCTCGAGGACATGGCCCGGCATCTGGGGTGGCGGGTGCTGTTCCACCGGACCAGTGCCAGCCCCCGCCAGGCGCTGCTCTGGCTCTACATGGCGGTGGGCGCACGGGCGTGATCGGGTCGATTGCATTTCTCTCGCCGTGGTTGCTCGCGGGCCTCGCGACGCTGCCAGTGCTCTGGTGGCTGCTGCGTGCCGTGCCGCCGGCTCCGGGGCGGCGGGCGTTCCCGGGCGTGCGGCTGCTGCTCGGGCTGAAGGATCCGGAAAAGATGCCGGAGCGCACGCCCTGGTGGCTCCTGCTCCTGCGGATGCTGGCGCTGGCGGCGGCGATCCTCGCGTTCTCCGGTCCGGTGCTCAATCCGCGGCCCGTGGGGTCGTCCGATCCGCTGCTGGTGCTGCTCGACGGCGGTTGGGGCGACGCGCCGGGGTGGACGCAGCGCATGGACCGGGTCGCGGCGGCGCTCGACGAGGCGGCGCGCGACGGCCGGCGCGTGGCGGTGCTGGCGGCGGCGGCTCCGCCGCAGGCGGATGGCGAGATCGAATGGCGCGCGGCGCCTGACTGGACCGAGCGGCTGGCCGGGCTCGCGCCGAAGAGCTGGAGCCCGGATCGTGCCGCATGGGCCGACTGGATCGACGGCCGGGTCGGCCGGTTCGAGACCCTGTGGCTGACCGACGGGATCACCGATGGCGCCGAGGCGCACCTCGCCGAGGCGCTGCTGGCACATGGGCCGGTGACACTGGTCCGGCCACGACAGACGGCGCTGGCGCTGACGCCACCGCGTCTCGAAGGCGGCGAGCTCGTCGCGAGCGCGCTGCGGGCCGACGCGGAGGGGGAGCGGCCGGTGAGCGTGGTCGCCCTTGGGCCAGACCCGACCGGCATCGAGCGGGCGCTCGGCGCGGCCGACGGCAGTTTCGCGTCGGGGGAGACCCGGGTGGACCTGAAGATCGCCATGCCGATGGAACTTCGCAACCGGGTGGGGCGGGTGCAGCTCGCGGACGGCCGTTCGGCGGCGGGCGTGGTGCTCGCTGACGACAGCGTGCGGCGGCGGAAGGTCGGGATCCTGTCCGGCGAGCCGGGCAGCGAGGCGCAGGAGCTGGTGGATCCGCTGCACTACCTGCGCACGGCGCTCGAGCCGTTCGCCGAGGTGATCGAGGCGCCGCTCGGCGAGATGCTGAACACCGCGCCCGACGTGCTGATCCTCGCCGACGTGGGCAACCTCGGCGAGGCGGAGCGGTCGGCGCTGCTTGCGTGGGTCGAAAAGGGCGGGCTTCTGGTGCGTTTCGCCGGGCCGCGACTGGCGCAATCAGGGGCGGGACAGCTCGAAGAGGATCCGCTGCTGCCGGTGCGCCTGCGCGCGGGCGGTCGGTCGATCGGCGGGGCGATGTCGTGGGGCGCGCCGCGCAAGCTGAAGCCGTTCCCGGAGGGAAGCCCGTTCGCCGGGCTGGCGCTGCCCGAGGACGTGGACATTTCGAGCCAGGTGATGGCGCAGCCGGACCCGGACCTGCCGGCGCGGGTGATGGCGAGCCTCGAAGATGGCACGCCGCTCGTCACCGGCAAGCCGGTCGGCGACGGGCGGGTGGTGCTCTTCCACGTGACCGCGAGCCCGGACTGGTCGAACCTGCCGCTCTCGGGCCTGTTCGTCGAGATGCTGGAGCGGCTCTCGCAGAGCGCGGGCGGCGTGACGACCGAGACCGAGGCGCTGGAGGGGGCCATCTGGACGCCGGAACAGGTGCTCGACGGCTTCGGCGAGCTCGGGCCGCCGAGCCTCGTCGCGGGCGTCCCCGGCGAGCGGCTCGCCGAAGGCAAGCCGTCGGCCGAGACGCCTCCGGGCATCTACGCGAGTGGTGACCGCCGGGTGGCGCTCAACGTCATGCACGACCGGGACGAGATCGCGCCGCTTGCTTCGTTGCCGCAGGGAGTGGTGACAGAAACGATGGACCGGCCGGCGGAAATCCGTCTCGGGCCGTGGCTGATCGCCGCCGCGCTGGTGCTGCTCGCGCTCGACGTTTTCGCCACGCTCGTCGTCTCGGGGCGACTCGGGCGGCGGTTCCAGTATCGTGGCCGGCGGACGGCGCAGGCGGCGGTGCTGCTCCTCTCCGGGCTTGCCCTCGGGCTGGCCGGGCAGGCGAAGGCGCAGACGGCGCCCGGCGACGACGCCAGCGCGCTCCGGGCCGCGACCCAGACGGTGCTCGCCTACGTGGAGACCGGCATCCCGCGGGTCGATCAGATCAGTGCTGCGGGTCTGCGCGGGCTCAGCAAGGTGCTTTACGACCGGACGGCCATCGAACCCGCCGAGCCGGTGCCGGTCGACATCGAGACCGACGATATCTCGCTCTATCCGTTCCTCTACTGGCCGATCACCGACAGCCAGCGGCCGCCGTCCGACGCGGCCGTGGCCCGGATCAACGAGTTCTTCCGTTCGGGCGGCATGATCCTCTTCGACACTCAGGACGCGGATCTGGGGGGTGGCGGAGCCACGACGCCGAACAGCCGGGCACTGCAGCGGGTCGCGGCGCGTCTCGACATTCCGCCGCTCGAGCCGGTGCCCATTGACCACGTTCTGACCCGGACCTTCTACCTGCTTCGCGACTTTCCCGGGCGCTGGACGGGCTCGACGGTCTGGGTCGAGGCATCGCCCGGGGCCGAGCAGGTGGAGGGGATGCCGTTTCGCAACCTGAATGACGGCGTGACGCCGGTGGTGGTCGGGGGCAACGACTGGGCGGCCGCGTGGGCCACCAGCGACAACGGCGCGCCGATGTTCCCGGTCGGCCGGGGTCTCGCGGGCGAGAACCAGCGGGAGATGGCGCTGCGTTTCGGGATCAACCTCATCATGTATGTGATGACCGGCAACTACAAATCCGACCAGGTGCACGTCCCGGCACTTCTCGATCGGCTGGGGCAGTAGATGGACGCCATAGACTTCACCCCGCTCCTGCCGCTGCCGCTGATCGCGGTGCTGATCGCGCTGACGCTCGCAGGGATCGGCGTCGCGCTCTGGCGCGGGCTGACCGGCTGGTGGCTGCGCGGGCTGGCCGCGCTGGTGCTGCTCGCGGCGCTGGCCGGGCCGTCGCTCCGGCGGGAGGACCGCACACCGGTCGCGAACATCGCCATCGTCGTGGTGGACGACAGCGCGTCGAACCGCATCGACGACCGGATCAGTCAGACCGGTGAGGCCGTGGCGGGGCTTGGCCAGCGGCTGGACCGCCTCGCGCAGGGCGGTCGGCTTGAGGTGCGCACCGTCCATGTGGCCGATCGCGGCAACGACGGGTCGATGCTGCTCTCCGCGCTCGCCGAGGCCGCCGCCGAACTGCCGGCGGACCGCATCGCCGGCGCGATCCTCATCACGGATGGTCAGGTGCACGACGCCGACGCGGTTCCGGGTTTCCCCGCGCCGGTGCAGGTACTCCTGACCGGCCATGTCGAGGACTGGGACCGGCGGGTGGTGGTCGAGACCGCCCCGGCCTTTGCCATCGTCGGCGAGGCGGTGAGCCTCGTGCTCAAGGTCGAGGACCTTGGCGAGTCGCCCCCGGCCGACGGCGTTGCGACGCTTTCGATCTCGCTCGACGGCACCGAGCCGATGACCTTCGACGTGCCGCTGAACCGCAGCGTCACCCTGCCGGTGACGCTCAACCGGGGCGGGGTCAACGTGCTGCAGATCTCGACACCGGGGGTGGCGGGGGAACTCACGGATCGCAACAACGAGGCGATCGTCTCGATCAACGGCGTGCGCGACCGGCTGCGGGTGCTGCTGGTCTCGGGCGAGCCCTATCCGGGCGAACGCACGTGGCGGAACCTGCTGAAGTCGGACTCCTCGGTCGACCTGGTGCATTTCACCATCCTGCGGCCGCCGGAAAAGCAGGACTTCGTGCCGGTCTTCGAGCTCTCGCTCATCGCGTTCCCGACGCAGGAGCTGTTCATGGAAAAGGTCGACCAGTTCGACCTGATCATCTTCGACCGCTACAAGCGGCGTGGCATCCTGCCGAACGCCTACTTCGACAACATCGCGCGCTATGTGCGCGACGGCGGCGCGCTGCTGATCGCCAGCGGATCGGATTTCGCCGGTGCCGAGTCGCTCTATCGCTCGCCGCTCCGCGATATCCTGCCGGTGGAGCCGACGGCGCGGGTGATGGAGGAAGGCTTCGTCCCGAAGGTGTCGGAGGTCGGCCACCGGCATCCGGTGACCGCCGGTCTCGAAGAGCACGCGCCGCGCCCGCCGGCGGCCGACGGCACGCCGGGCTGGGGCCGCTGGTTCCGCATGGTCGATGTGAACCCGACAGCGGGCGAGACGGTGATGCAGGGCCCCGAGGACCGGCCGCTGCTCGTGCTGGCGCGCGAGGGCGAGGGCCGGATCGCGGTCCTGAACTCGGATCAGGCGTGGCTCTGGAGCCGCGGCTATGAGGGCGGCGGGCCGCAGCTCGAACTGCTGCGCCGGTTGGCGCACTGGCTGATGAAGGAGCCCGAACTGGAGGAAGAGGTGCTGCGCGGCACCGGGCAGGACGGCGGCATAGCGATCGAGCGGCGCACGCTTTCGGACAGCGTGCCGCCGGTCAAGGCGACGAGCCCGTCAGGGGCAGAGAGCGAAGTTCAGCTGGTCGAGACGGCGACCGGTCGCTGGGAGGGCCGGATCGAGAACGCCGAGAACGGACTCTGGCGGCTGGAGAACGGCGACCAGCAGGCCGTCGCCGTGGTCGGTCCGTCGTCGCCGCGGGAGTTCGCGGACCCGGTCTCGACCAATGCGGTCCTCCAGCCTCTCGCCAATGCGAGTGGTGGCAGCGTGCGTCGGGTGGAGAGTGGCTTGCCGGACGTGCGGCTGGTGCGCGAAGGCCGCGTCGCCGAGGGGCGAGCGTGGATTGGCCTCACCGATCGCGAAGCCTACCAGCTCCGGGATATCCGGCGGGTGGACCTTGCCCCGGGCTGGCTCTCGCTGATCCTCGCCGCCGGGCTCGCATTCCTCGCCTGGCGGGTGGAAGGCCGGTAGGCGACTGGCGAACTCTTTCGGAGCACGACGTTGGCGGAAGCCGGCGACCGTGGGGGGAATTGGAGCGCCGGCGGGCGAGAAGTGCTCGCCAGCGCGTTCAGGATGTCAGGCGCGCAAGCCCCGCAGGTTGGACCGCAGCCGTCCAAAGGCCCCCTGGACGATGTCCTCGTAGCGGGGCCGGAAGCGGGAAAGAAACCCGCCCGTCGCGCGGTCGAGACGCGAGTTGCTCCGCTCGAGGTCCAGCGCCATGAGAATCAGCAGCGTCATGAACACGACGGACAGGGCCAGCCCGATGCCCGCGTTCCCCTCGTAGACCGGCAGCAGGTTCATGGCGACATTGCCGAACCCGTAGATGAAGAGCGAACGCTTGCCGAGTTCGGCAAGGGGGCCGGTGATGCCGTCAAGGATGCCGAGCGCCGATATCCTGTTAAGCACCAGGAGCACGGCCGACGCCGAGACGATGCCATAGGCGTAGTAGAGCGGGTGGTTGATGCTGCGAAGCTCGTAGGTCCCGAGGCCATGCGCGAGGGCGTAGGGTCCGAGCCGCACCGCGGCGATCACCAGCACCACGGCCGCGACGGCGGCGATCACGCCCGGGAGCCACAGGCTGCGCCTGCCCGTCACGGCCTCGCCGACAATGAACCCGAAAGCGACCAGCGTGAAGCTGTGTGCGACCGACGGTCCGAACCCGCGACCGTATCCGGTAAAGAACTGCAGCACGACGTTGCCCGGCTCGGCGATGAGGCCGACGAGGAGGCTCACCAACCAGCCAAGGCCGGCAAGAGTGAGGAGCCAGTAGCAGCCGAATCGCTTGAGCAGCGGCAAGGTCGCGACGATCACCAGAAACAGGATCGAATAGATCTTCAGGATCTCACCGAAACGGCCGGCCCCGGCGAAGGCCAAGGCCTCCAGTCCCTTCTCGGCGGGGATCTTGCCGCTGAACATCGCTGCCAGCGTGATTGCGCCGAAGACGAGATAGCAGGTCAGCATCCGCGACAGCAGCCGCCTGACCACGGTGTCCTCCTCCTCCTGGCCGCGAGACAGCCGGGGGACGTAGACAAGTGCGATCATTGTTCCGAACAGGGTCATGAACATCGGAGTCGCCATTCGCGTAAAAAGCGATATTCCGTCGAAATACCAGTAGTCCAGAAAGCGGAATTGATCCGATGACAAGTGTGATAGTATTGCCAATACTCCGGCCGCCCCCCGGGCGCCATCTATATATGGGAGTCGTCGTGAGAGTACGCCTGTAGAGATCGCCATTTTGCCTCACTTTTGCGTAACTGTGCGATTTGTCGCTTTTTCGCTACGATTTATTCGTCGAACAATACTAAACCGGGATATGATTTCGAGCGTTCGTCCTGCTCCGGCGAAACACTGCCGCTTTCCTGATGCCTGTAAGATACAGGGGCGGCCCCGGCCGCAGTTGTTCGGGGCAGTCGTTCGGAGCAGTCGTGCGGGGCGGTGATCCGGGGGCTGATCTGTCAGCGGGAGGAGACTTCGGCCGCAGCCCGTCAGCGGGCGTGCGTCACCGCTGCGGCGGCGGCTCGCTCCAGCCATCAGTGAGAGTGCCGAGAAAGGCGACCACGTCGTCGATCTCCGCGTCGCTGAGGGCCGGCTGGCCGCCGGGGCGTCCGCCAAACGGCGGGTCCATGTTGACGTTGCCCATATAGCGGGGCGGCAGGTCGTTGAACTTCACCACGGTGCCGTCGGGAAGCGTCGGATACCAGCGGCCGGGGTCGGTGTCGCGGGTTGCGTAAAACGCGACCGCCTCACGCAGGTCGTGGAGGACGCCGTTGTGAAAGAAGACGCGGCGGGTCGCCACGTTGCGCAGGGTCGGCGTGCGGAAAAGGCCGCAATAGGCGGAAACATCGGAAAGATCGGTCCGCAACGGACCACAGAGGCCGAGGTCATGCCATGCGGGATCGGCGTTGGCGGGGATCTCCGGGTTCATCGGCAGTCCGAGGGCGATCATGCCGTAGTCGGTGAACTGTGGCGGCGTGCCATCCAGTCCGGGGGTGCTGAAGTGGCAGGAGGCGCAATTGCCCTTGTCCTCGGCCTCGAAGAGCTTCAACCCGCGCTCCTCGGCGCCGCTGAGTGTCGCCTTGCCCGCCAGCCACGCATCGTACTTGCTGGTGTAGGGATAGAACGTGCGCCAGTCCTGTTCGTAGATCGCGAGCGCGTCGAGGATCGTGGCGAAGGCGCGGTCAGGATCGGCAGCGGCGCCGCCGCCACCCGCGGCGTCGATGTCCGGCCCGTAGCCGGCGGCGAGCGCCTCGGAAACCACCATTGCCGGGGACGTGTTCGCCATCTCAAAATCCGAGAGCAGCGGAATGCGCGCCTGTTCCTTGCCGCGATCGACGCGTCCGTCCCACGTCAGGCCGCCGCTCGCGCCGTTGTCGACGCTTTCGTCCGCCTCTTCCTCGGATTCGAAAAAGTGCTCGGTGAAGGCGGGGACCGCCTGCAGATAGCGGATCGAGGGAACCGCTCGCAGGCCCGGGTGCCGCAGATCGCCGCCGGCGAGCTGGACCGCGAGCCCGTTCGGCGGGCCATGGGCGCGGGCGGGATCGTGACAGGTGGCGCAGGCGACCTTGCCCGAGGGCGAGAGTCGCGGATCGACGAAGAGCCGCGCGCCGAGGGCGGCCGCGAGGGCCACGTGGGCCCGCACTTCCTCCCGGCTTTGCGGTGCCGCGGCCGCGACGGAAGGCGGCGCGGCAATTAGTCCCACCGCCGCGAGAGCGCGCGCGACTTGCCGGACTCGGGAGGCGAGCCTAACCAATCCGCATGCCGGCCGCAGCGGCTCGTCTGCGGGCGGCGAACGGAGAGAACGCCAGCCAGGATCGGAGGGTTGCAGCATGTCATGCGTCCGTCTAGCCAAGCTCGGATCGATGACGATCGCCGCGTTGGCGGCAGGTAGCGCACTTGCCGGGGCCGCGCGCGCCGCGGATCGGGACATCGACAAGATCGACAACGTGGTGGTGATCTTTGCGGAAAACCGCTCGTTTGACAATCTCTACGGTCGGTTTCCCGGCGCCGATGGCATCGCGCAGGCGAGCGCGGAGAGCCTCGCGCAGAAGGACCGTGACGGCACGACGCTGAAGGAGCTGCCGCCGATCTGGGAAGGGCTGACGGCAAAGGGCGTGACGCCGCCGGTGACCCAGGCCGAGACCGAGCATCTGGCGAACGGCGTCTTCATGGTGGACGACCCGAAGGGATTCAATCTGCCGCTCTCGACCATCACCCATGATCTCTGGCACCGCTACTACCAGAACATGATGCAGATCGACGGCGGCAAGAACGACATGTTCGTCGCCTGGGCGGACTCCGGCGCGATGCCCATGGGGATGTGGGACGGCTCGTCCACCGCCATGTGGAAGGTGGCGGAGAAATATACGCTCGCCGATCACTTCTTCATGGGCGGCTTCGGCGGCTCGTTCTTCAACCACCAGTGGCTGATCTGTGCCTGCGCGCCGCACTACGCCGACGCCGACACCAGCGCCGCGAAGCCCACGATTGCCGCGGTCGATCCCGACGGGGTGACGCTGACCGTCGCCGAGAACTCGCCGAAGTCGGCGATGGACGGCGAGCCGAAGTTCGTCGGCGACGGCAACCTCACACCGGATTTCTACGCGGTCAACACCATGCAGCCGCCATATCAGCCAAGCGCCAACGCGCCGGCAGAGGGTGGCGATCCGCGCTTTTCCGACCCGCTCAAGGCGACGACGCTGCCGCCGCAGACCGAGCCGACCATCGGTGATCTGCTGAGCCTGAAGGGGGTGGACTGGGCGTGGTACGGCGGCGCGTGGCAGTACGTGCTCGACAATGGCAACAACACGCCGGTGCCGACCTTCCAGTACCATCACCAGCCGTTCAACTACTATGCAAACTACGCGCCCGGCACGCCGGCGCGGGCGGCGCATCTGCGCGATGGCGGGCTCAACGGGGTGAACTTCCTGCAGGTGATCGACTCGGGCAAGCTGCCGGCGGTCGCGTTCTACAAGCCGCAGGGCAACCTCAACCAGCATTCGGGCTACGCCGACATCAAGGTGGGCGACCAGCATATCGCCGACGTCGTGAGCCATCTCGAACAAAGCCCGCAGTGGGAGCACATGCTGGTGATCGTCACGTACGACGAGAACGGCGGCATCTGGGATCATGTGGCGCCGCCGAAGGGCGACCGCTGGGGCCCCGGCTCGCGGATCCCTGCGATCATCGTCTCGCCGTTCGCGAAGAAGGGCTTCGTCGATCACTCGAGTTACGACACCACCTCGATCCTGCGCTTCATCACCGAGCGCTTCCAGTTGCCCGAGTTGCGCGGCATCGTCGTGCGTGACCGCGCCGTCGCCGCGGCGGGCGAGCCGCCGCTCGGCGATCTGACCGGCGCGCTCGATTTCGGCAAGTCCTGACGCCTGCGGAGCCGGCTCCCCGTGCCTGCGGGGATGGTCCGATCGTCGCACTCACGGCGTTGCAAATTGCACCCGGGCGATTTTCGGACCATAGTTCCGCCGCGCAGCGTCTGGAGGGCTCGTGACCGTAGAACTCGGGCATCTTGCCCTGATCCTCGCCTTTCTCGTGGCCATCGTGCAGATGATCGTGCCGATGGTCGGTGCCGACCGTGGCTGGTCGGACTGGATGCGCGTCGCCGTACCGGCGGCGACCGTGCAGTTCATCCTGACGCTTGTGGCATTCCTCGTGCTCATGACCGCGTTCGCCACATCGGACTTCTCGGTCAAGCTGGTCGCTGAGAACTCGAACTCCGCGCAACCGCTGATCTATCGCCTGAGCGGCACGTGGGGGAACCACGAGGGGTCGATGATCCTCTGGATGCTGATCCTGACGCTCTTCGGCGCCATGGTGGCGTGGTGGGGCGAGAACCTGCCGCCGACGCTCAAGGCGCGGGTGCTCTCGGTGCAGGCGACGATCGCGGTCGCCTTCTTCGGCTTCATCCTGCTCACCTCGAACCCGTTCGTGCGGCTCGACAATCCGCCCTGGGACGGACAGGAGCTGAACCCGCTCCTGCAGGATCCCGGGCTCGCGTTCCACCCGCCGTTCCTCTACCTCGGCTATGTCGGCCTTTCGATGGCCTACTCGTTTGCCATCGCCGCGCTCATCGAGGGCCGGGTCGATGCGTCCTGGGCGCGCTGGGTGCGGCCGTGGACGCTGGTCGCGTGGGTGTTCCTGACGATCGGCATCGCCTTCGGCTCGATCTGGGCCTACTATGAACTCGGCTGGGGCGGCTGGTGGTTCTGGGATCCGGTCGAGAACGTGAGCTTCATGCCGTGGCTCATCTCCTGCGCGCTTCTGCATTCGGCGATCGTCGTCGAGAAGCGCGATACGCTGAAAAGCTGGACGATCCTGCTCGCGATCCTCGCATTCGCCTTCTCGCTGATCGGCGCGTTCATCGTGCGCTCGGGGATCCTGACGAGCGTGCATTCCTTTGCTAATGACCCGGAGCGGGGCATGTACCTGCTCCTGATCCTCGCGGCGTTCATCGGCGGGTCGCTGACGCTCTACGCCTGGCGGGCATCGGCGCTGCGCTCGGATTCGGTCTTCGGCATGGTGAGCCGCGAGAGCGGGCTGGTGATGAACAACCTGCTCCTCGTCACCGCGACCTTCGTGGTCTTCGTGGGCACGATCTGGCCGCTGGTCGCCGAGGTGGCGACGGGCCGTAAGGTGTCGGTCGGGCCGCCGTTCTTCGACCTGGCGTTCTCGCCGTTCATGATCGCGATCGCCGTGATCCTGCCGGTCTTCGCGGTGCTGCCGTGGAAGCGGGGGAGCCTCGCCCGGTCGGTCGCGGATCTGCGCGGTGCGCTGGTGCTCGCGGTCGTGCTCGGGGGCCTCGCCTGGACTTTCGAGACCGGGCGCTCATTGCTGGCGCCGGTCGGGATCGCGCTCGGGGTCTGGGTCGTGGCCGGTGCGATCGCCGAGATGCTGCGCCGGGCGCGGCTCGGCGAGGTTCCCATCAGCGAGACCTGGCGGCGGCTGCGCAACTTGCCACGGGCCGACTGGGGCAAGGCGATCAGCCACTCGGGCTTCGGCGTGACGATCTTCGGAATTGCGGCGATCACCGCCTGGGCGGTCGAGGACATCCGCGCCGTCCAGCCGGGCGAGAGCTTCGACTTCGCCGGGAAGACCATCCGCTTCATCAGCGAAGAGCCGGTGCGCGGGCCGAACTACAGCGCCGAACGCGGGCTTGTCGAACTCGTGGAGAACGGCAAGGTCGTGGCGATCCTGCACCCGGAAAAGCGTGTCTATGACGTGCAGCGCATGGCGACGACCGAGGCGGCGATTGACCGGGGCATCACGCGGGACGTCTACGTGGCGCTCGGCGACCAGCAGGCGGACGGCTCCTGGGCGCTTCGGACCTACGTGAAGCCCTATGCGAACTGGATTTGGGGCGGCGCGATGCTGATGGCGCTGGGCGGGGTCGTCAGCCTCACCGACCGGCGCTATCGGGTCGGCGCGCCGGCTCGCAAGGCGCGGCCCGCGGCGGTGCCGGCGGAGTGAACATGCGGATGATGACACTGCGCGGCGCGCCTGCTCGCCGCGACCTGGCTGGCCGTGGCCCTTCGCGGGCTGCCCTGGGACCGGGCCCGCTCCGCACCATGCTCCTCGCGCTTTTCCTGCTCGTTCCACTTGCGGCGCAGGCAATCCAGCCGGACGAGATCCTGCCGGATCCGGCCATGGAGGCGCGGGCGCGCTCGATCACCCGGGAGCTGCGCTGCGTCGTCTGCCAGTCGGAGTCGATTGACGAGTCGAATGCCGACATCGCCCGCGACCTGCGTCTCATGGTGCGCGAGCGGCTGGTGGCGGGCGACAGTGACGAGCAGGTGCTCGACTACGTGGTCGACCGTTACGGCGAGTTCGTGCTGTTCCGGCCGCCGTTCTGGCGCAACCCGACGCTCTGGCTCGCGGGTCCGGTGCTGTTCCTTGTCGGTGCCGGGCTCGCCTTCGGCTTCGTGCGGCGGCGGGCGAACGCTCCCGCACCGGTGCAACGCCCGCTCAGTCCCGAGGAGAAGGCGCGCGTTGAGGAGATCTCGCGCAGCTGAAGAGGAGTTCCCGAGCGCCGCGCCGGCCGCTATCGTCGGCGCGACAGCGGGGGACGCATGAGCTTCGAGACAATCCTATTCACCATCGCGGCGGATGTCGCCACCATCACCCTGAACCGGCCCGAGGTGCGCAACGGGCTCTCGTCGGTCATGCGCCGCGAGATCCGCGAGGCGGTCGCGGCGGCGCCGGGCGAAGCGCGCGTGCTGGTCCTGACCGGCGCCGGCAAGGCGTTCTGCTCCGGGCAGGATCTCGGCGCGGCGGCAGATGTGGCCGCGCTCGATCTCGAAGCGACGCTGCGTGACGAATACGAGCCGATGCTTCGGGCGATCTATGATTGCCCGATCCCGACGGTTGCGGCGGTGAATGGCGCTGCGGCGGGTGCCGGGGCCAATCTCGCGCTCGCCTGTGACGTGGTGATTGCGGCGCGTTCAGCGGTCTTCGTGCAGGCCTTCGCCCGGATCGGCCTCATTCCCGACGCGGGCGGCACATGGTGGCTGCCGCGACAGGTGGGCTTCGCCCGGGCCATGGGGGCTGCGCTCTTCGCCGAGCCGGTCAGCGCGGAGGAAGCCGCGCGCTGGGGCATGATCTGGTCGGCGGTGCCGGATGAGGACTTCGCCAGTGTGATCGCGGCGCGCTCCGCCGCGCTCGCGGCGGGCCCGACCGCCGCCTACACCCGCATCAAGCAGGCGCTTCGGGCAAGCCTTGGCAACGGCCTCTCCGAGCAACTGGCGCTGGAGGCGCAGCTTCAGGGCGAGGCGGGGCGGACGGAGGACTTCCCCGAGGGCGTGCGGGCGTTTCTTGAGAAGCGGCCTGCCCGTTACAGGGGACAGTGATGGAGAGCCTTGCGGCGCGGATCACGCGAGTCCCCCGGCCCTACGACGAGGCGGCCGGCGCGCGGGCGGCGGAGGACTTTGCCGACGTCGAGCCTGCGGTGCGCGAGTTGCTGGCGGGCACCGCCGGCTGCTCGGGGTTTCTCGCCGGGCTGATGGAGAAGGAAGCCGACTGGCTGCGTGACGCCATCGGACGCGCCCCGGAGGCGGTGCTGGCCGAGACGCTGGCGGCGGCGGATGTCGAGGGCGTCCCAGCTCTCGGGGTGGCGGTCCGCGTCGCGCGGCGGCGGGTGGCGCTTCTCGTGGCGCTCGCCGATCTCGGCGGCGTCTGGGGTCTCGCGGAGGTGACGGGGGCGCTCAGCGCGCTTGCCGACCGGGCGACCGGGCTCGGGCTCTCGGCGCTCGTGGCGGAGGAGGCGGCGCGCGGCAAACTGCCGGGCGTCACCGCGGACGAGATCGCCGAGGCGGGGGGCATGTTCGTGCTCGGCATGGGCAAGCTCGGGGCGCGTGAGCTGAATTATTCCTCCGACATCGACCTCATCGTGCTCTTCGACGAGACCCGCCACGACCCGGACGACTACATGGACCTGCGCAAGGGGTTCATCCGGGTGACGCAGCGGCTGGTGAAGCTGCTCTCGGAGGTGACGGGCGAGGGCTATGTCTTTCGCACCGACCTGCGCCTCCGCCCCGATCCGTCGGTGACGCCGGTCTGCATCGCCAGTGACCCGGCCGAGCACTATTACGAGAGTGTCGGGCGGACCTGGGAACGGGCGGCCTACATCAAGGCCCGCGCGATCGCCGGGGATATCGCGGCGGGCGAGCGGTTTCTCGAACGGCTGACGCCCTTCGTCTGGCGGCGCCATCTCGACTTCGCCGCGATCGAGGACGCCCATGACATGCGGCTGCGCATCCGGGCGCACAAGGGGCTTGGTGGCGCGCTGCAGGTTCCGGGCCACAACATCAAGCTCGGGCAGGGCGGGATCCGCGAGATCGAGTTCTTCACCCAGACCCGGCAGCTCATCGTCGGCGGCCGCGACCCGGGCCTGCGGCAGCGCGAGACGCTCGTGGCGCTCGACGCGCTCGCCGCGAAGGGCTGGGTCGATCGCGACGGCGCGGGCGTGCTCGCGGCGGCCTACGTCGCGCATCGCGAGGTCGAGCACCGCTTGCAGATGCTCGAGGATGCCCAGACCCAGACCCTCCCCGAGGCGCCGGAAGGCATGGAGCGGCTCGCGGCATTCATGGGGATGGACCGGGACGCCTTCGAGCGTGACCTTTCCGAGCGGCTGGAAGCGGTGAAGTCTCTCACCGAGACGTTCTTTGACGCCGAGCGCCGACGGCCCGCAGCCGAGGCACCGGCGCCGGAGGAAATCTTTGCCGACGCCGAGGCCGCACTCGCAATCATCGCGGAGTGGCAGCGCCTGCCGGCGCTGCGGAGCGACCGGGCGCGCAGCATCTTCAAGCGCCTCGCGCCGGAGCTTCTCCTGCGCATGGCGGGCGCCGCGAGCCCGGACGCGGCCTTGCGATCGCTCGACCAGTTCCTGCGGCAGGTGCCGGCCGGTGTGCAGCTCTTCTCGCTCATGGAGGCGAATCCGCCGCTTCTCGACCTGCTTGTCGATGTCTGTGGCTCGGCGCCCGCGCTCGCGCAGTACCTCGGGGCGAACGTCGGCGTGCTCGACGCGGTGATCAGCGCCGACTTCTACCGTCCGCTGCCATCGGCCTCGGAAATGCGGATCGACCTCGCCGCCCAGCTCGCCGCTGCGGGAGACTACGAGGCGGCGCTGAACGCCGCGCGGGTCTGGATGAAGGAGCGGCATTTCCGCATCGGCGTCCTGATGCTGCGGCAGATCCTCGAGCCGGAGGAGGGGGCCGCGGTCTATTCCGCCGTCGCCGAGGCGGTGATCGGCGCGCTCTGGCCAGTGGTCGTCGCCGAGTTCGCCCGCAAGCACGGGCCGCCGCCCGGTGCCGGGGCGGTCGTCGTCGCCATGGGCAAGCTCGGCAGCCGGGAGATGACGGTGAGCTCGGACCTCGATCTCATCGTGATCTATGACGCGGAGGGGGAGGAGACCTCGGACGGGCCGCGGCCGCTCGCGACCACGGTCTATTTCTCCCGCCTGACCCAGGCGCTGATCTCGGCGTTGACCGCGCCGATGCCCGAAGGCCTGCTCTACAAGGTCGACATGCGGCTGCGCCCGTCGGGGCGCTCCGGGCCGCTCGCGACGTCGCTCGCGGCGTTCCGGCGCTATCAGGCGGAGGACGCCTGGACGTGGGAGCACATGGCGCTCACCCGCGCCCGGGTGGTGGCAGGGCCCTCCGGGCTCGGGCAGGCGGCGACCGCGGCGATCCGCGAGGTGCTGGCCCGGGCGCACGACGAGGTGAAGGTGCTGGCCGATGCCGCCGACATGCGCCGGCGGCTCGCCGAGGCGCACGAGGGCGCGGCCTCGAACCCGTGGGAAGTGAAGCTCGGGCCGGGGCGGATGATGGACATCGAGCTTCTGGCGCAGGCCGGGGCGCTGATTGCCGACGTCGGCGCCATCCGCAGCCCCCGGCGGATGCTGGAGAAGCTCGGGAGCCGCGGCTGGATCGCGCGGGAGGACGCCACGGCGCTCGCCGACGCGCTCGGGCGGCTGGCGGGGCTCCAGCAGGTGATGCGGCTCGCCAGCGATCACACCATGGACCCGGCCGAGGGCGGCGAAGGGCTGGCGCGCCTCGTGCTGGCGGTGACCGAGGAACCGGACCTCGACGCGCTCCGCCAGAGGCTCGCGGAGGACGCCGGCCGCGCGTCCAGGGTGATTGCCGCAAGACTGGGGGTATGATGCTGCCGATCGTGTTCCATCCGGACTATCAGGCCTCGCTTCGGCCGATGCATCCGTTTCCCATGTCGAAGTACGGCTACCTGAGGAACGCCCTCATTGCGCGCGCCATCCTGCCGCCCTCGGGCGGCTTTGTGGCGCCTGCGCCCGCGAGCATCGCCCGGGTCGCTGCGGTGCACGATCTCGCCTACGTGGAGCGTGTCGCGGACGGCCGGCTGGAGCCGGACGAGGTGCGCGCGATCGGGCTGCCGGGCACGCCGGCGGTGGCGCGGCGTGCGTTCCTCTCGGCCGCGGGCACGCTGCTTGCCGCGCGGCTGGCGCTGGAGCACGGCATTGCCTGCAACATGGCGGGCGGCTCGCACCACGCCGGGCCGGACGGCGGCGCGGGATACTGCGTCTTCAACGACGTGGCGGTCGCGGCGCGGGCCCTCCTCGACGAGGGGCGGGTGGCGCGGGTCCTCGTCGTCGACGTGGACGTGCATCAGGGTGACGGCACCGCGCGGGTCTTCGCGGATGAGCCGCGCGTCTTCACGCTATCGCTGCACGCGGAGCGGAACTATCCGTCGTCGAAGGCCCGTTCGACTGTCGATCTCGCCCTGCCGGACGCGCTGGAAGACCGGACCTATCTCGGGGTGCTGACGCATGGTCTCGAGTTGGCGGCCGCGTTCGGGGCAGGGATCGTATTCCTGAATGCCGGCGTGGACACCCATGCCGCGGACCGGCTCGGGCGGCTCTCGCTGAGCGATGCCGGGCTTCGGGCACGGGAGCGCATGGTGATCGACTGGGCGCGGGCGCGGGGTCTGCCGCTCGTCGGTGTTCTTGGCGGCGGCTATGACGACGACCAGGAACGGCTCGCCGCCCGCCACGCGATCCTCTTCGAGGAAGCGTCGCGGTGGGCGGCGTGAAGGGCGATGACCCGGATGATCCGCGCGGGTTGATCCGCGAGGCCTATCGCATGGAGCTCGGCCCGGCGGACGCCCGGACGATCTTCCTCGACTGGGCGCTCGGACTGCCCGAGGGCGACGGGCGGGCGGAGATCGAACGGCTGCTCGCGCGCTATGGCGCGTCCGCACCCGACCACCCGATGACCGTGGTCCTCCGCGAGGGGCTTCAGCCACGTCCGCCGGGGCGTCGCCGGCGGAAGTAGGGTCAGGGAAAGCCGGTGCGGGTGACACCGAGGGCGAAGTCGCCGGTGTCGGCCCAGACGCGCGGCGCCTGCCGGTCGCGAAAGAGCCAGTGCCAGCCCCGGGGATAGAGCACGAAGCGGGTGAGGCCGGGGATGCGGACGGCGATCGTCTGCACGTCTTCCGGCCGGAGCACCTCGTCTCGCGCGCCCATCATCACCACGGTCGGGAGATAGACCGACGGGGCGGCCGCCGCCGCGTGGTCCATGAGCTGCACGAGGCCATAGAGCTCGCGGCTCGACGGGTCGCCGTAGTGGCGCGGGTCGGCTTTCACCGCGCGAAGGGCCTCGAGATCGTCGGTGGGCTGGATCCGTACGATGCCCCGACCGGTCCAGCGCCGGTCCGGGAGCGCGGCGGCGAGAAGCCGGGCGGCGCTGCGCGAAACCTCGCCGAGGGCGGCGCCGCCCGCGATCGCGGGGCCGGCGAGAACGAGGCCGTCGGCATCGAGACCCGCGCCCGCCGCGACGAGCGCCACGCCGCCGCCCATGGAATGGCCGACGACCGTGAGCGGCAGGTCGGGGTAGCGGCGCCTGAGGGCGCGGGCATGGGCGCGCGCGTCCGCCGCGAGCGCATCGACGCCGGGCCAGTGCTGCCGGCTTGGATTCGTGCCGAAGCCGCGCTGGTCGGGGGCAAAGACGGCGATGCCGCGCGCGGTCCACGCAGCGGCGGCGCGGGCGAACGTGAGATCACCGGCGTCGCCGTAGCCGTGGAGCGCGAGGATCACCGCGCGGGGAGGCCCTGTGGTGGGGAAGGCGTGCACGACGAGCGTGCCGTCATCCCCGGCAGCGCGGGGCATCGGGCCGCCCGGTGTCGCGGTGCAGGCGGCAGTGGAGGCGACGGCGGCGCTGGCGGCGAGTGCGAGGAGGCGGCGACGGGAGAGGGGCACGGCGGTAGGTCCGGGCAGTGACGGTTGGCAGGAGACTGACCGCCGGTCGGGCGCCGGGGCTTCACCTGAATGCCGGCGGATGGTAGCGCTTGGAGCCAGAACCCGGGAGTCTCCATCTTGAATTCGCAAGAGGCGCTGCGCTGGCTCGAGGCAAGGCCAGAAATTACCAGTCTTCGAGCCGCGGTCTGTGACCTGAACGGCATCCTGCGCGGCAAGCGCGTGCCGGTGGCACAGGCCGGCAAGGTGCTCGAGGGCGCCACGCGTATGCCCTATTCCATCGCCTGCCTCGACATCTGGGGCGAGGACGTGGCGGGCAACCCGCTCGTCTTCCAGCAGGGCGACATCGACGGGCGCTGCGAGCCGACGGGCAGGGGGTTCCTGCCGGTGAACTGGCTCGGGAGCCCGACCGCGCTGCTGCCGCTCTGGATGCTGACGGAGGAAGGCGCGCCCTACCTCGGGGATCCGCGCCGGGCGCTGGCGGCGGTCTGTGCGCGGTTCGCTGCCCTCGGGCTGACGCCGGTGGTCGCGACCGAGCTCGAATTCTACCTCGTCGACACCACGGGCGAGATCCCGACACCGCCGAAGTCTCCGGTGACCCACAAGCTGCTCGACGGGGACGGGGCGCTTTCGATCGACGATCTCGACCATTTCGAGGCGTTCTTCACCGACGTCTACGCGGCCTGCGATGCCCACGACGTGCCGGTCGATTCGGCGATCTCCGAGAACGGCGGGGGGCAGTTCGAGATCAACCTGCTGCACGTCCCGGACCCGCTGAAGGCGGCGGACGACGCGCTCTACTTCAAGCGGTTCGTGAAGGGGATCGCGCGCAAGTACGCGCTCGCCGCGAGCTTCATGGCCAAGCCGTTCCTCGACCGCTCCGGCAATGGCTTCCATGTGCATTTCAGCCTGCTCGACCGGGACGGGAAAAATGTCTTCGACAACGGCACGCCCGAGGGATCGGAAACCATGCGCCACGCGGTCGGCGGGCTGCTCGAGATGATGCGGGCCTCGGCGCTGATCTTCGCGCCGCACCGGAACTCGTACCGTCGGCTGACGCCGAATGCCCATGTCGCGTCTGACGTGTGCTGGGGCTACGAGACGCGGGCGGCGGCGGTGCGCATCCCCGGCGGCCCGAACGCGGCGCGGCGCATCGAGCATCGCGTTGCCGGGGCGGACGCCAATCCCTATCTCGTGCTCGCGGCGATCCTCGGTGCGGCGCTTGACGGCATGGAGCGCCGCATCGAGCCGCCGGCGCCGATGGTGACGACCGGACAGGGCGGGGCGACGTTGCCCATTGACTGGAAGGCGGCGATCGAGGCGTTCGAGGAGAGCGACGGCATCGCACGGGTCTTCGCGCCGATCCTGCGTGACACGTTCGTCGGCATGAAGAAGCAGGAGTTGCAGGTCTTCTCCCGGCAGATCAGTCCGTTCGAGCACGAGTCCTATCTGGAGACCGTCTGAGCGCGGGCGGATCCCGGCGTCGGGGGCATCGAGCCCCCCTCCGCCGTCGTCGGCTGACGCCGACTTCTGGCGCCCCCTGCGGTGGGCCCCGGGCGGCTGAGACCATTGGACGCGGCCGTTGCCGCGAGATTTGTGCGCGCGGATCGCGCGCAGGTTTTCTTGACTGGTTTTCCGGCTGTTGCCGGAAAACGACTGCTCTCCAGGTTTCAGCGCCGTATGAAAACCTCGGGGCACACCGTGGGGCGCGACATGCCGGGCCTTGCGTTCTCCCCCGGCGCGGGGAGAAGACGAGGGATCGGTACGGCGTATTGGAGCGGCGCTATGGACTACCCAACGAGCTACTACGCTGCTTCCGCCGTCGACGCGCCGCTCCGGCCGGTGTTCGAGGGGGAGCGGGCGGTCGAAGTCTGCATCGTCGGCGCGGGGTTTACCGGGCTCTCGGCGGCGATCGAGCTCGCCGAGCGCGGGCACGAGGTCATGGTGCTGGAGGCGGCGAAGGTCGGCTGGGGTGCATCGGGGCGGAACGGCGGGCAGATCGTCAACGGGCTGAATGCCGGCCTCGACACGATCGGGCGCCGCTATGGCCGGGACACTGCCAGTTTCGTCGCAACGGTGGTGCAGGAGGGCGGACGGATCATCCGCGACCGGGTCGCGCGCTATGGCATTGCCTGCAACCTCAAGGAAGGCAATCTCTTCACCGCTTTCACCGCCCGGCAGATGCGCGAGCTCGAGGCGAAGCAGGCGCTCTGGCGGCAGCACGGGATCGACAACTTCGAGCTGCTCGACGCGGCAGGGGTGCGCCGGCATGTGAAGAGCGAGTCCTACGCCGGCGGGATGCTGGACCGGACCGGCGGACATCTGCATCCGCTGAACCTGGCGCTTGGCGAGGCGGCGGCGCTGGAGGCGCTTGGCGGGTCGATCCATGAGGAGAGCCCTGTGGTGCGCGTCGAGGACGTGGCCGGGCGGCCGGTGGTGCGGACGGCGAGCGGTGTGGTGCGCCCGGACGTGCTGATCCTCGCGGGCAACGCCTATCTTGGCGAGGTGGTGCCCGAGATCGCCGACCGGGTGATGCCGTTCTCGACTCAGGTGATGGCGACCGAGCCGCTTGGCGAGCGGGGGCGGGCGCTGCTGCCGACCGACGTCTGTGTCGAGGATGTGCGCTACGTGCTCGACTACTATCGGCTGTCCGGGGATGGCCGCATGCTCTGGGGCGGCGGCACGGTTTATGGCGGCACCGATCCGGCGGACATCCGTGCGAAGCTCGTGCCCAACCTCGAGCGGATTTTTCCCGAACTCAGGGGCGTGCAGATCGACTACGCGTGGTCGGGGAATTGCGCGATCTCGTTCAGCCGCGTGCCGCAGATGGGGCGGCTCGGGGGGCGGACCTATTTCGCGCAGGGCTACAGCGGGCATGGCGTCGTGGGAAGCCACCTCTTCGGGCGGATTCTGGGTGAGGCGGTGGATGGTGACCGGTCGCGTTTCGACGTGTTCGAGCGGGTACCGTGGATCCCGTTCCCCGGCGGCCGGCGGTTCGCGGTACCCTATTCGGTGCTCGGGTCGTGGTGGTACGGGCTTCGGGATCGCCTCGGGGTCTGAGGCGTCCCGCGCCCGGTCGGTCATTCGTGCCGGTTCGGTCATTCGTGCCGGTTCGGTCATTCGTGATAGTAGAGGCCGCCGCAGGTCTGCGAGAGCCGTGCGCGGTAGTAGGTATAGCCGTCGAAGGACTGGCGGGCGGCCTTCTGCTCGTTCAGGAGCGTGACGACGAGGCCGGCGATCGGTGCATCGACGGTTTCGAGTTCGCGCAAGCCTTCGATGACCGCGCCACGTGGGGTGCTGCCCCAGCGGGCGCAGTAGACGACCGCGTCACAGAGCGTCGAGAGAAATCGCGCGTCCGAGACGACGAGCGCGGGCGGCGTGTCGAGGATGACCAGCTCATAGCGCTCCGAGAGCGTGCGGAGGAGTTCCGCGAAGCGGTTCGAGGCCAGCACGTCGGCGGCGTTCAGCCAGTTTCGGGTCTCTTCGGGGCGTGCGAGGAGAACGTGAAGGCCGGTCGCGGGATCACGGAAGATCGCCTCTTCGAGCGGCGCGGTGCCGTCGAGGACCGAGAGGAGGCCCAGGTGGTGGGCGCCGGGACGCAGCGTTGCAGTGGCCGGTGAGCGGCGCAGGTCGCAATCGACCACCACGGCGCTGCGGCCCATCTGGATGCTCGCGAGCGCGGTCAGGAGTGCGGTCACCGTCTTGCCCTCCTGTGGCACGGTGGAGGTGAACATCACCACGCGCGGCGGATGCTCGGGGTTTGCGTGCAGGAGGCTGGTGCGGAGGTTGCGCACCGCTTCGGCAAGGGACGAGTTCGGTCGTTCCGACAGGCGGGCGAGCACCTCGCCACGGCTGCGGCCGGTGCCGACCGACGGGATGGTGGCGAGCACCGGCCGGCCGGTCAGGTGCTCGGCCTGCTGCGGCGTGCGGAAGGTGGCGTTGAGGAGGTCGAGGATCAGGGCGAGCGCGGTGCCGGCGGCGAGGCCCACGAGGCCGGCGAGGGCCACGATCAGCAGCCGGCGGCTGTGGTCGGGTGCGAGGGGCGGCTCGGCGGGTGAGAGGATGCGGGCGTTCGGCGCCTGCAGGTCCACCTGTTCGGAGGCTTCCTTGAGCCGGTTCAGCATCGTCTCGTAGATCAGCCGGCTGGCTTCGGCCTCGCGTTCGAGCTGGCGCAGGCTGAGGTCGTCGCGCGCCTGGCCGAGGGTCTTGGTCTCGAGACTTCGCACGGTGGTGCCGAGGGAGGCTTCCTCGGCCCGGGCAGCCTCGGCGTCGAGACCGGCGGCATTGACGATTGCCGCCGCCTCGGCCTGAATCTGGCGGCGGGTCTCGGAAAGATCGGCCGCGAGCGTACGCCGCGACGGATGGCGCCGGGAGAGTCCGGCAAGGCGGGTCGAGAGGCCGGCTTCGGTCTCACGCAGCGCGCTGATCGGCGGGGCGTCGCGGAACTCGTTCACCGACGCGAGGTCGGTGCCGCCGGCGAGGGCCTCGGACAGGCGGCGGTGACGGGCGTCGGCCTGCGCCGTGCGGCCCCGGGCGGCGGCGAGCGCTTCGTTGAGCGTGGCGAGCTGTTGCTCGGAGATGTCCAGGCCCTGGCCGGAGTGGTCGCTGAGGTCGGCCCGGGCGGCCTCGACGGTGTCCTCAGCGGCCTGCACCCGGGTGCGGGCGTCCTCCACACGGATTGCGAGCCATTCGGTGGCGCGTCGCGTGGTGTCGGTCTTCGTGGCAAGCTGGTCGATCAGATACTGTCGGGCGATTGCGTTGGCGATCGCGGCTGCCGTTGCGGGCCGGCCGGATGCGACGGCGATTTCGATGACGCGGGTGCCGTCGATCGGGCGCAGCGTCAGCGCCTCGAGGACCGCTCCGGTGACGAGCAGGCGCTCGCGGAGGGCAGCGTCCGGGGGCGGTGGAGTGTCGACGTCGGGAGCGAAGCGGAGTGCGAGGCTGGCGAGCCAGTCCGGCGGCGTCAGGTCATGGAGCCACCCGGAAAGTCGACTCCCGGGGCGCAGAGCGGGGTTGAATTCCGGGTTGGCGGTGAGGTCGAGCCGGGCCACCACCGCATCGACGAGGCTGGTCGAGCGCAGCACCTCGATCTCGTTCTGGAGCGTGTCCTTGCTGAAGGCCGGGTCGGCGAGGATGTCCTTCAGGTCGATGACGTTGGGCTTCTCGGCTGCGAACATCACCCGTGCGGTCGCGGTGTAGCGGTCGGGCAGCCGTGCGGTGACGACGGCGGCGAGGGCGGCCGTGAGCAGCCCCGCGAGCAGGATGGTCCATCGGCCGCGCCAGAGGCGCGAGGCGAGTTCGCGCAGGCCGACGAGATCGTCCTCGTCCTCGGGGGGGCGCAGGCGCAGGGGCTTCGGATCGTGTTTCACGGTTCGGTCCGGGCAATGAAGGCGGCATGGGCGGCCTCGGCGGCAGCGAGTTCGTCCGGGGAAAATGCGACGTGCCGTGGGCTCGGGTCTGCGGCCGCAATGCGGTTGCGGTGGCCGGCGAGGGGGTCGCCCGCGCCCGGGCGGGTCGGGGAGGCGCGATAGGCGTTCTTGAGTGCCGGACCCAACGCGAGAAAGTCTGTGAGGCGCGCGAGCGCTGCCTCTGGCGCGGCAATGAGCGACTCGTGGCGGAGCGCGAGTCGGCGCTCCGGCGGGAAGTGGTCCCAGAGCTCGGAGAGACGGGCGAGGCGGGCGGTGTAGTAGGCGGCCGCGCTGGTAGCGTCGGGGTAGTCGCGGCTGTCGAGGGACGCGAAGAGCGCGAGAATCGAGTCAATCGCCGGTGCCGGCGAGCGGGTCAGAAAGATCGCCCGCCCGGTGAAGAACGCCGTCGGGACGTCGACGTCGAGCCCGTCATGCAGGATCTTGTCAAAGAGGAACCGGGCGCCCGGTTTCCAGCGGCCGGCGCCGATCTGGTTCAGGATGAGGCGGCCGGGCGCGGCCGGCGCGCCGTGGTCGATGTGGCTCTCGCCATAGCCGGAGATGGCGGGGTGGGCGCAGAGCACGTTCGAGAGCGCCGTCGAGCCGCAGCGCATGTGGCCGAGGAGGTAGACGCAGCGGTCGTGGCGGGCGTGCGGCGCAAGGCCGAGGCCGGTGCCCGCGAGGCGCTTTGCAAAGGCAGGCACCGGCATCACGACCATCCGAGCAGGCGTGAGGCGCCGAGGCGCCGTGCGAACCCGGCGGCCACGAGGGGCAGGAGGACGCCTGCCGGGATGATGACTGCGAGGATGAGGCCCCGGTCGGTGACACCGGCGTGGACAAGGGCGATGCGCAGGGCCGCGAGGACGAGGACGTGGGTGAGAAAGATCGGCATCGTTTGTCGGCCAATTCTGGCGACGGCACCGGCGAGAGCGGTGCGGGCAAGGGCGTCGCTGGCGGCGAGGGCGAGAAGGATGCCGCCGGCGGCGGCGGGCAGATAGCGGACCTCGGCCGCCGGATAGCCGGCGATCGGGGCGGTGGCGGCCAGCGCGGCGAAGGCGGTGCCGCTTGCGAGGAGGACGAGAGCGGAAACCCGCGCGGCCGGGTTGGCTGCGGCTCCGCGTATCCGCGCCGGGTCGAGGGTGGTCGCGATGAGGAGAAGCCCGGTGAAGCGCAGATAGGGGAGCAGCCAGGCGTCGGGCGTGCGGTCCGCGAGCAGGAGTCCCACGAGGATGAGGGCGCAACCGATTGCCCGGGTGGCGGCGACCGGCAGCGGCCGGAGCAGCCGTGCGAGGGCGAGCGAGCCGCCGAGCACATAGAGAAACCACATCACCGACGGCGGCGCCCAGAGCACGCGGAGCGGATGCACCGCCTCGACCCGGGTGTTGGTTACGTCACTGAAGCTCGCGTGGAAGCTGAGGATGACGAGACTCCAGAGCAGGTAGGGCCAGACGAAGCGGCTCGCGAGGCGGCGGGCGAAGGTGCGCGGTGGCTCGGTGAGGGCGGAGCGCGCGAGCAGGCCCGAGAGGAAGAAGAAGAGCGGCATGTGGACCGCGTAGATGACGACGATGGCGAAGCGCCCGCCCGGGGTCTCTCCCAGCGCCCGCTCGACACCGATCAGGGCGTGTCCGGCGACGACGAGGGTGATGCCGAGGGCGCGGGCGATGTCGAGATCAGCGGCGCGCGCGGCTGGAACTGTGGCGGGGGGCGCAGCGATCATGACTGAGGGGTCCGGGCGGTGCGCAGGAACTCGGCCGTGAGGGTTGGCCGGCAGAACCGGAGGTAGGCCGCCCAGAGCAGGGCGCCGGTGGCGATCTGGAGCGCGAGGGCTGCGGGAGCGGGACCGGCGGCGGCGAGCGGCACGGCGAGGCCCAGGGCGGCGGCGGCGGCGAGCGTCGAGGCTCCGGGCAGGAGCACCGGGATCGGCGCGATCGGGCGAAGGAGCACGACGGTCGCGGCGGTACCGAGCGCGGCGGTCAGCGTTTGCGCGAAGGCGACCGCGATGACGCCGTGGGGCCCGGCGATCAGCGTGGTGGCGAGGCCCGTTGCCGCGAGGATTGTAGCGAGGCGCGGCAGGACGCGGGTGCGGCCGTGGCTCGCGAGGATGGGTGTGGCAAGTGCCACCGGGACGGCGAGAAGCCTCGCGACCGCGAGGATCGCGAGAACCGGTGCGGCCTCGCTCCACGCGGGTCCGAGCAGGGTCTCGACGAGTGACCCCGCCGTCAGCGCGAGGCCGAGAAAGACCGGGACGGTGAGGACGAATGCGCCGTCAAAGAGCCGGGCGACCGCTGGCGCCGTGAGCGGACCGCGGCCGGCGAGCGACGACCAGGCGAGGACGCGCGTGGTCTCGGTGACGACTTCGCCGACGGCGCCGGCGATGCGGGCGGCGATGCGGTAGAGGGCGACGGCGGCCGGGCCAAGGACGAGGCCGACCACGAGGTCGGCGCCGGAGGTGCCGGCGAGGGAGGCGAGCGAGGCGAGGGTGACGTGTCCCGAGACGGGCAGCAGGGCCCGCGCGCGGGAGAGGTCGAGGGAGAGCCGATGCTCACCGCTTGCGGTGGCGAGACCCGCGGCCAGAACGACGGCGCGGACGACCCGGGCGATGGCAAGCGCGAGAATGCCCCATCCGGCGACGAGCAGCCCGGCCGCGATCGCCGACTGGGCGATCTCGGCGGCGATGAGCGGTCGCGCCGCGCGGTCGGCCTCGCCACGCCGCAGCAGCACGCCCTCCCAGACCGCGGCGGCGCCGAGCGGAAGTATCGAGAGGCCGAGCAGAGCGAGCGCGGGAGCGAGATCGGGGGTGTCGGCGACCTGCGCGGCGGCGACGGCGGCGCCGAGCGCGACGGGCTGGGCGATGAGGCCGAGGGCGATGGCGATGGCGAGGATGACCGGCGTCGCCGCACCCGTTTCATCGAGAACGACCGCCTCGCGCCAGCCGGCGCGGACGAGGGTCCGGAGGAGTTCGGCACCAGCGAAGGCGAGGACGAAGCTGCCGAGGGTCTCGGGGGCGAGCAAGCGGCCACCGAGGACCAGCAGGAACAGCCCGCTCGCCTGCGGGACGATGCGCGCGGCGACGACCCAGCCGCCGATCCTGAGCGCCGAGCGGCGGGGAGCGGGCGCGGGCAGCATCAGAGCCTCAGGACGTGCTCGGGGTCGAGCTGGCCCGAGAGTGCGTGGGCAAGCCCCAGCCAGTTGCCGCGCAGCCGGCCGCGACGGTCGACCCATGGCTCGGGCGAGAGCGCGCGGAGATGGTTCGCGATCAGGTTCTTTGCGATCAGCCGGGCGGAGCGGAGTGGCCGCATGGTTCCCTTGCGCGCGAGATAGACCGGGTTCGCCACCTGCGAATAGCCGAGGCGGAGGCCGGGCGTGCGGCCGGTCTTCACCCCGCAGTGGACGCCGCCGAAGGCGTGGGTGAGCACCAGCCGGCCGCGTGGCAGCAGGCGGGCGGCGAAGTCCACGTCCTCCTGCCAGCCATAGAGTGGCAGGCGTTCGTCAAAGCGCGTGGCGCCGATCGCGCCGGCGCGGAACGCCATGTTGCAGCCGTAGAGACCGTCGAGGTTCGCGCGCGGCCGCAGATCGCCGGGACCGGCGGCGTCGGCCGCGTCGACCAGATGCTCGGCCTCCGCGAGCGGGATGCCCGACGTGGAGACCCCGTCGGCGATGACGCGGCCGGTGGCGCCGACCACGTCGGGCCAGGCGAGGAAGATCCGCTGGATGCCTTCGAGGGCGTGACAGGACGCCACGAAGTCGTCGTCGAAGAACGCAACCAGCTCGCAGTCATCGAGCACCCGTTCGAGGGCGCGGTTGCGCTGCGCGGCAAGGCCGGCGGTGCCGGTCACGATCTCGGCGCCCGCCGGCAGGGTGGCGGGAAGGTCTTCAGGCCCGGCGACGGAGAGGATCAGCCGGTCGGGCTGGCGGGTCTGCAGCCCGAGACGTTCGGCGAAGCGGGCGAGGCAATCGGGCCGGCCGCGGCTCGCGACGATGAGGGCAAGGCGCGGTGGCTTCATCGGGCGGGGTCCGGGCATTCGGCCTCCAGGACGGCGAGGACTGCTGCCGCCGCGCGGGCCCAGGTGAAGCGCCGTGCGTGGTCGCGCCCGGCAATACCCCGGACGCGGGCTTCGCCGGGATCTGCCGCGAGACGCCGGACCACGGCAGCCCATGCGGCGGGACTGTCTGCCGGGGCGTGAAGTGCCGCGGTCCCGCAGGTCTCGGGCAGGGCCCCGAGAGGCGCGATGATCGCCGGCGTGCCGAGGCGCATGGCTTCGAGCGGCGGCAGGCCGAATCCCTCGGTGGTGGAGGGACAGAGCTGGCAGAGCGCCGCCTCCAGAAGCGCGCGCAGCTCCGCCTCGGTGACCTCCCCGGCGAGCACCACGTTTGGCGGGATCGGTTCGGAGAAGGCTTCGCGGCGGGCGCGGCCGGTGAGGACCAGACGGACGTGGGCGATTTCCGGGCGGGCGAAAGCCGCCAGAAGCATGGGGATGTTCTTGTGCGCCCGGGTACTCGCGAGCGCGCAGGCATAGCCGCCGGGCGTGAGGCCGAGGCGCTCGAGGACGTCGCCGTCCGGGTCCGGGCGAAGGATATGATCGACGCCGTTCGGAATGACGGTGATCGCCTCGGGTCGGGTGATGCCGAAGCGGACGAGTTCGCCCGCCGCAAAGTGCGACACGGTGAGGATGCGCCGGTGGCGCCGGCCAATGAGCGGCAGGCTCGCCCGATACCAGAGACGGAAGCCGGCGGCGTAGGAATCCGGGCTGGCGAAGACCTGCGCGTCATGGATCATGGTGACCGCATTGCGGGTGAAAACCGGACCCTGGTTGCCGAAGCCGAGGATCAGTCGGCCACGGGCAGCAAGGGGCAGCCCGGTCTGTTCCCAGAGGCGTGGTGCTGGGCCTGCCGGCGCGAGGCGCGTGAGCGGAGCATACCCGCACTCGGGCAGGAGGCTGTCGAGCGCGCGCATGAGCTCCACCGCGACACGGCGCACCCCGCCTTCACCTGTGACGGCCACCCGGGCGTTCACCGCGACCGGAAGGGTGCGCTGTGCGATCAGCGCGTCCGGGAGGCTGGCGACCTCGGCGCTGCGGCAGGACTCAACGGGGGGGATTGCTCTTGACACGATGCCCGCCATTGGGCGCAGGTTAGGTTAATACAACCATAACGTGTCTCACGGTATCTCCTCCGGGCCCGCCGGAAGGAGACCCGATGACGCTGGTGCCAATGATCGGATTCTGGGTGCTGGCCCTTTGGGGTTTTGCCGGGCCGGGGTGTCGGCGGCTCGTGACGTTGCACCTCATGCTGCTGCCATTCGGCTCGCTGGCGGTGTTGCCGGTGGCGGCGAGTGGCGGCCTCGCCCTGACGCCGGCACCGATGCTCGGGGTGTTGCTCTGCCTGCGCTGCGCGGTGTCGCACGGCGGGCTCGCCGGCATGGCGCGGCTCGCGATGGCGCCGCGCGGCATGCTGCTGCTCGCGGCCTATGCGGTGGTCGCGCTGGTCGCGACGGTCTTCCTGCCGCGGATTTTTGCCGGCGCGATCGTCATGCCCTATCGCGGCGAGGTGCTGGCGCCCATGCCGCTGGCGCCATCGGCGCAGAACCTGTCGCAGCTTGCCTATCTGCTGACCTCCATCCTCGTGGCGTTCGCCTATGCGAGGGTGCTCGGGCGCCCTGCGGAGCGCCAGCACGCCCTCCGGGCCCTCGTGCTCGGTGGCGCAGTCGCGGTCGTGACCGGGCTGCTGGACCTCGCCACGTCGGTTCTACTCGTCGCGCCACTCCTGGAGCCGTTTCGCACCGCAAGCTACGCGCTCCACGTCACCCACACGATCATGGGGACGAAGCGGGTTGTCGGCCTCATGTCGGAGGCGGCGGCGTATGGCCTGCTCTGCGTCGGCTACCTGTCGCTGCTCTATTTCCTCCGCCGGGCGCTGCCGGACGGCTGGCTCCGACGGCGCGGCGTGCCGGCGCTGCTCGTGGCACTTCTCGCCTGCGTCGCGCTCTCGACCTCGACGGCGGCCTATGCCGCGCTGGCGGTGCTCGGAGGCGCGGCAGTCGCTGAATGGGGCTGGCGCTCGGCCGCACTCAAACGCCGGGCCCCGGGCCGGCGCGGCCTCGCACCCGAGGCCTGGGCCGCGATTGGCGCCCTCTCCGGGCTGGCGGCGATCTTTGTCATCTTGCCGCACCTCCTCGACCCGGCGGCGGCGATCCTCGAGGCCACGGTGGTCGAAAAGGCGGCGTCTGCGTCCTTCGCCGAGCGGAGCGCCTGGACCGAGGTATCGTGGCGGGCGTTCCTCGCCACCGGCGGGCTCGGGCTCGGGGTCGGGTCCACCCGGGCGTCGACCTCGGTCGTGGGGGTCTTCGCCGCGACCGGCGTTCTCGGCGGCTGCCTCTACTACGGCTTCCTGCTGCGGACGATGACCCGGCGGGCGCTCGGGGGTGATCCAGAGGCGCGGCTTCTGCTCGGCGGGGTGCGCTGGGCATGGGTTGCGCCCTTCGCCGGGAGCCTTCTGACCGGGATCAGCGCGGATTTCGGACCGTTTCTCGCCTTCCTCTTCGGAGTGGGCGCGGCGGTGGGCGACTGGCGGGGCGAACCGCGCGCCCGGGCGCCCGGTGCCGCAACCCAGTCGGGACGCGCTTAGGCTCGCGCGCCTCTAGGAGCGCCCGGCCACCCGGGTGCCGCAGCGGGAGGCTTCGGTCATGGCGACACGGTTGAAGGTGCAGGCGCTCAATGCGATCTGCCGGACGAAGGGGGGCGTGGGCGGGCACCGCCTGACCATCGCCGGGCTGAACGAATGGGCGGTGCTCATGGGTGGCTCGTCCGGGCACCGCCGGGGGGTTGGCGCGCTGAACGAGATCAGCCGGCGGCTTGGCGGCGCGGGAGGTCACGGGCTCGTCATGGCGGCCCTGAACGAGATCGCCGGCCTGCTGGGGGCGGGCGTCCACAGCGGCAGCGTCGCGGCGCTCGACGCGATCGGGGTACGGCTCGCGGACGGCACCACTCCGACGGAGCCATCGACACCGGTCGGCACCGGGACGGACGATCCGATTCCGGTCTACGTGTTTGGCGACTCGAACTCCGATCCGCTCTATTCGCAGGGATCGTGGGCCTGCCGCACGCTTGCGCGGCTCGACGGGCGGTTCTTCTCGCCGCCCGGCGCCAACCTCGCGGCGGCCGGCAAGAACGCCAACTGGGCGTGGCGGCAGATCCCGTTCCTGAACGCGCTGACCGCCGCCTGGGGCAAGGGCGTGGTCTGGTATCACCATGGCACCAACTATTCGGCGGCGGCCGGGTCCGAGGCGACAGCGGTGGTCGAGGCCGCGAAGGCGCTCGGCCACAAGGTGGTCTGGATCATCCCGGGAAGCTGGACCGGCAACCTTGTCGAGCTTCTGCCCGCGGCGGCGGCCTATGCCAGCGATCCGGCGGTGAAGGTGATCCGGGGCGACCTCCTGCTCCTCGACCGGGCGGCACAGACCACTGACGGGGTGCACTTCTCCGAAGCCGGCGATCTTGCCGTCCGCGATGCGCTGCTGCCGGTCATGGCCGGGTTCCATCCGCCCCGGCCGATCACCTATCTCGCGCGGAACGCGCTCACACCGATTGCCATGACCGGAGCGACCGGGACGGTGAACGCGCCGGCGACCGGGCAGGTGCCGGCCGGCTGGCTGGGCTCGCGCGCCTCCGGTGACGGCGCGGTGAGCTTCGCCTGCGTCACCGAAGCCGGGCGGCCGGCGGTCGAGATCAGCGTTTCCGCCGTCTCGAGTGCCACGACCGCGATCCTCAAGGTCCCCGCGCCCGGCGTGGCAATGGCACTCGCCACAGGCGATTGCGTCGACGGGACGTTTTCCGCGCGACAGGTCTCGGGGCAGCTCGACAAGCTCGACCTTCTGAACTTCACCAGCCGGGTGGGCTGTACCGGTGATCCGAGCGACCGGGTGGGCGCAGGCGACTGGCGCTCCGTGGGCTACATCCTGCCCAAGGCCGCTGCGGCCGCGGCGCAGGCGGTCGATGTGGAGGTCCGGGTCCAGCCGGGACAGACCACCGTCGTGCGGGTCTGGGACGTGGCGATCTGGAAGCGGACGATGCCCGACCACGCACCCGTCGCCGACCGTGGCAGTGCGCCCATGCTGGGTGACGCGGTGGCCGGCAGGCCCTGCGCCGTCATTCGCGGCACCTGGTTCGCGAAGCCGCAGACGATCGGCTGGAGTTATCAGTGGCAGCTGAATGGTGCTGACGTCGCCGGAGCGACGGGCGCGAGCTTTACGCCCTCGGCACCGGGAGGCGTGCTCACCTGCGCAGTCACCGCGACGAATGCGGCCGGTGCATCCACATGGATTACCCCGCCAAGGGGGGTCACCGCCGCCTGATCCCGTTCCGGCGTCTCCCGGGGTTGCCGTCGGGTCGGGGCCGGGACTAGACGGGGAGAGACGCCGCACCGGCCTCTTTTCCCGTCCACAGGCTCCCGATGCCCCGCCTCGATCTTCTCACCGCAAACGACCGGCCCGGATCGTATCCCGCCAGCTGGTATGCGGCTTCGACGCCGCTCCTGCCGGGGTTTCCGCCGCTTGCCGGCACCATCGACGCCGACGTCTGTGTTGTCGGCGGTGGCTACACCGGCCTCTCGGCGGCACTTCACCTCGCGGAGGCCGGTTTCTCCGTGGCGCTGATCGAGGCCAGCCGCGTCGGCTCCGGTGCCTCCGGGCGAAACGGCGGGCAGGTGCATTCCGGACAGCGGCAGGATCAGGGGTGGCTCGAGGCCCGGTTGGGTGTGGCGCCGGCGCGAGCCCTCTGGGAGCTCGCGGAAGAGGCGAAGGCGCTGGTCCGGGGGCTCATTGCCCGGCATGGCATCGACTGCGACCTTCAGGACGGCATCGTCGCGGCGGCGCACAGGGCGGCCTATGTCCCGGAGTACCACGCCGCCGCCGAAAAGCTCGCGCGCGAATACGGCTACGGCCTCGTGACGCCGCTCGACGCGGGCGAGATCGGCGCCCTGCTCGGGACAGACGCATACTTCGGCGGCACGATCGACCGGGGTGCGGCCCATCTCCATCCGCTCGCCTATGCGCTCGGGCTCGCGCGCGCCGTCGTCAGTGCCGGGGTGCGGATCCATGAGACGAGCCGGGTCACGGCGATTGACCCGGGCGACCCTTCGGTGGTGCACACCGCTGCAGGGTCGGTGCGGGCGCGTTACGTGGTGCTCGCCACCAATGGTTACGTTGGTGACCTCGTGCCGGCGGTGGCGGCAAGGGTGATGCCGATCAACAACTTCATCGTCGCCACGGCACCGCTCGACACCCCGCCGCTGGCCGAGCCCGTGGCGGTCGCGGACTCGCGGTTTGTCGTCAACTACTACCGGATTTCGTCTGACGGCCGGCTGCTCTTTGGCGGCGGCGAGAGCTATGGCTGGCGGTTCCCCACCGACATCGGCGCGCGGGTGCGTCCGCGGCTTCGGGAGATTTACCCCCACCTCGGCGACGTGGCGCTCGACTACGCCTGGGGCGGCACGCTCGCGATCACCGTGAACCGGATGCCGGCCTTCCAGCGGCTGGCGCCCAACGTGCTCTCCGCAGCCGGCTACTCCGGGCAGGGTGTGGCGACCGCCACGCTCGCGGGCAAGCTGATCGCCGAGGCGGTCGGCGGGACAGCGGCGCGCTTCGACCTCTTTGCGAGCATCCCGCAGCCGGCGTTTCCCGGCGGCGCGCTGCTGCGCTGGCCGGCCCTCGTGCTGGCGATGAGCTGGTATGCCATGCGGGACCGTCTCTGATGCCGCTGTGGGTCCTGATTTCGGTTGCCTCAGCCTTCCTGCAGAACGGCCGCACGGCGTTGCAGAAGACCCTCACGCCGCGGGTCGGCATCGTCGGCGCGACCTACGCGCGCTTCCTCTTCGCGGCACCCTGGGCGGTGGCGGTGGTGCTGGCGCTGCTCTGGTATCGCGGCATCGGCCTGCCCCGGATCGGGGTCACATTCGTCCTCTGGGCGCTGGTCGGGGCGGTGGCGCAGATCGCGGGGACGCTCCTTCTCCTGCATCTCTTCAGCCTGCGGAACTACGCGGTCGGCAACACCTTCGCCCGCACCGAGACGGTGCAGTCCGCGCTCCTCGGCCTCATCCTCCTCGGTGACCGGATGCATGTGCTTGCGGTCGCAGGCATCCTCGTGAGCCTCGCCGGGCTCGTGCTGCTCTCGGCGTCGCGCGGCCTGGCGGGCGGGGCGATGAACCGGGCGGCGGCGCTCGGCCTCACCTGCGGTGCGTCCTTCGCGGTCGCGGCGATCGGCTACCGGGCCGCTTCGCTCTCCCTGCCGGAGACGGGCGAGTTTCTGATCCGCCCGGCAGTGACCCTTGCCTTTGTGACGATTGCGCAGTCGGTGATGCTGACCGTCTGGATCTGGCGTCGTGGCGAGGGAGGCATCCGGGCGGTGCTGCGGGAATGGCGCCTCGAGTCTCTGGTGGGTGCGGCCGGAATGCTCGCCTCGCTCGGCTGGTTCACGGCGTTCACGATGGTGCCGGTGGCGCAGGTCAAGGCGGTGGGGCAGGTGGAGCTGGTCTTCAACTGGCTGACCGCACGCTTCGCCTTCGGCGAGCGGCCAAGCCTGCGCGAAACCACCGGCATCACGCTGGTCTGCGCCGGGATCGTGCTCCTGGTTCTCGGGGCCTGAGGCTGGCGGCCTCAGGCGGCGCGGGAGACCACGAAATCGGCGAGCGTCTCAAGCTGATCGCGGAGCGGATGCGCGGGCACCGACGCGAGCACGGTGCGGGCGCGGGCGGCGTAGGCGAGCGCGGTCTCGTGCGCGCTCTCGAGCGCCCGGTGCCGGGCCATCAGCGACAGCGCCTCCTCGAGATCGCCCTCGCGCTGGTCGCCGCGCGCGATGGTGCGGGTCCAGAACGGCCGGTCGGCCTCGCCCCCGGCCGCGATGGCGCGGATCACCGGCAGGGTAAGCTTGCGCTCGCGGAAATCGTCGCCGGCGTTCTTGCCAAGCCGGGCGGAGCGGCCGCCGTAGTCGAGCACGTCGTCGGTGATCTGGAACGCGAGGCCGAGCGCGTCGCCGTAGGCGGCCAGTGCCGCGACCTGCTCCCCCGAGGCGCCAGCAACCTCGGCGCCCGCCTCGGTCGCCGCGGCGAACAGTGCCGCGGTCTTGCCTCGGATCACCTGCAGGTAGATCGACTCGCTGGTGTCGATGTTCGAGGCGGCGGTCAGCTGCAGCACTTCGCCCTCGGCGATCACCGCCGAGGCGTTCGCCAGAATGTCGAGCACGCGAAGCGAGCCGATCTCGACCATGAGCTGGAACGAGCGGGCGAAGAGATAGTCGCCGACGAGCACGCTCGACTTGTTGTCCCAGAGCAGATTCGCCGTGGGCCGGCCCCGGCGCCGCTCGCTTTCGTCCACCACGTCGTCGTGGAGGAGCGTCGCGGTGTGGATGAATTCGACGGCCGCGGCGAGGTGCAGATGGTGCTCGCCCGAGTAGCCACAGAGCCGTGCGGCGGCGATCGTCAGCAGCGGCCGGAGCCGCTTGCCGCCGGCCTCCACCAGATGCGCGGTGACTTCCGGGATGCGGGGCGCGTTCTCGCTCACCATGCGCTCGCGGATGAGCCTGTTCACCGCCTCCATGTCACCGGAGAGCTCGGAGGTCAGCGCCTCCAGCGGCGATGTCTGGGGCTCGGGGCGGCCATCGGTCGCTTGGGCCTCGACCTCGCGTGGGGTGGCCTCTACGTTGGGTCTCATGCGGGAACTCCTGCGCACCAACGACCCGACAGTGATCGCCTTCAGCACCGCTTTGTTGCGGGCCGAGGATATAGACTGCTTTGTTCTGGACGTCCACATGAGCGTGCTCGAAGGGTCGATTGGACTGCTCCCCCGCCGGATGATGGTGGCGGACCGCGATCTGTTCCGGGCGCGGGCGATTCTGAAGGACAACGGAGTGGGCGATTGCCTCCTGGAGTGACGCCGACCGGCGTCATCGGGGACGGCGTGCCGGAGCTGACCCGCGACGGTTTTCTCGACGGGCGCCTGATGATCTGGCAGCCGCGCGATGGCTATCGCGCGGCGATCGACCCGGTGCTTCTCGCGGCGTTCGTGCCGGCGGAATCGGGCGAGAGCGTCCTCGAACTGGGTTGCGGCGCCGGAACCGCGGTGCTCTGCCTCGGTCGTCGTGTGGAGGGGCTCGCCCTGCACGGGCTCGAGATCCAGCCGGCCTATGCGGCTCTGGCCCGGCGCAATGCGGCGGAGAACGGCATCGCGCTCACCGTGCTGGAAGGCGACGTCGCGCGCCCGCCGCCGGAGCTTCGGGCGGCAAGCTTCGATCATGTGCTGATGAACCCGCCGTTTCACCCGTCCGGGAGCGCACCCGCGCGGGACACGGGGCGTGATACGGCGCACCGGGAGGGCGAGGCGAAGCTCTCCGACTGGCTCGACGCAGGGCTGCGGCGACTGCGCCCGGGGGGGCGGCTTGCGATCATCCACGCGCCGGCGCGCCTCGGCGAAATCCTCGCGGCGCTGTCGGGGCGCGCGGGAAGCATCGACATCCTGCCGGTATCGCCGAGGCCGGG
Source organism: Amaricoccus macauensis (assembly GCF_014201905.1). Classification (GTDB taxonomy): domain Bacteria; phylum Pseudomonadota; class Alphaproteobacteria; order Rhodobacterales; family Rhodobacteraceae; genus Amaricoccus; species Amaricoccus macauensis. The sequence goes on from NZ_JACHFM010000002.1 coordinate 472,690, forward strand.
AGCACCGGCGCGGCGGATCCTCGTTTCGGCTCGAAAGGGACGCGGCGGGGAAATCCGGCTCTGGCCGGCGTTTACCCTGCACGAAGAGGCCTCGCACAGTCCGGCCGCTGGCAGTTATAGCAGTGCTGCGTTGAGTATCCTGCGGGGGGCAGGAGGGTTGTGGGTGAGTGGGTGTGTCCGGGTCACGGAATATTAACCTGATCTGAACCAGGATCCGTGGCTTCAGGAAAGAGTACAGGGAGTACGAGATGAATGCCGGCGTTGGCTTTCTGATTCTCGCAATGATTCTGACGCCGGCTGTAGACGGGGTAGCGAAGACACTTTCGGCGGATTACTCCCCGATGATGATCGCCTTCGTCCGGTACCTTTCGGCCGGGCTCATCGCGCTCATGGTGGCGCGGGCGAGCGGCCGGCGGATCGAGGTCGCGCGGGACGACCGGCTGGGGCAGGTGGCGCGGACGGCGCTCGTCATGGGGGCGATGACCGCGCTCATTGCCGCGCTCGGCATGGTGCCGATGGCAAAGGCGGTGGGTGGCTTCCTGATCGCGCCGATCGTCTCGGGCCTGCTCGGGATCCTCGTCTGGCGCGAGGCGCCGACGCTGCCGCGGCTTGTCGGCTCGGCGCTGAGCTGCCTCGGTGCCGCGATTCTGATGCGCCCCGAAGCGGGGATCGAGCTCGGGTCGGTTTTCGCCCTCGTCGGCGGCGCGCTCCTTGGCACGTATCTCGCCGCGACCCGGGGCGCGCGAAGCCAGACCGATGCGCTCTCGACCCTCGCGGTTCAGTCGCTGCTGGGCTCGGCCATGCTCGCGCCCTTTGCTCTCGCGGGTGGTCTGCCGCTGCTCACGCCGGCGCTTCTCGTCGGCGTGCTCCTGCTCGGCAGCCTCTCGGCCGCGTGTCATTTCCTGACCGTCGCCGCCTACCAGCGGGCCGACGCGGCGCAGCTCGCGCCGTTTCTCTACTTCAACCTCATCACCGCCATGGCGGTCGGTTTCCTCTGGTTCGGTGAGACGGTGACCCCGCTCGCCCTGCTCGGCCTTGTGGCGATCGCGCTCGGCGGAATGGCCACTCTCGTCGATCCGATGCGGTTGCGCGACCTCGCAATCCCGCGAGTTCGGGCTGCGTGACAGACGTGTGAATCCATGTTCTAGTGATACCGTTGGGCATCAACCGACCTAGGAGGTAAGGCATGAGCATGGGTTCTCACCTCAGCGAGCTGCGGAAAAAGCACCAGGCGCTTTCCGTGGAGATCGAGGAGGAACAGAAGAAGCTCTCAAGCGACGACCTCGCTATCAAGCACCTCAAGCTCAGGAAGCTACATCTCAAGGAAGAAATCGAGCGTCTGGCCGTTCAGGCCTAGGGCGCCGATCCGCGCTTCAGTCAGGGCAGAATGCCCCCGCCAAAGCGCAGCCTGCACCGGCCGAAGCCTCGAGCTTCGGTCGGCATTTTTCAGCCGGAACTGATCAGACCTCTGCCCCCCGGCCTGCCGGGAAGCGCAGTTCCGCTCTGAGGCCAGGCTGGTTGTCTCCAAGCTCGATGGTCGCACCGTGCATCCGCGCCACTGAGGCGACGAGTGCGAGGCCGAGGCCGGTGCCCGGGCCGCTCCGACTCGGGTCGAGGCGCACGAAGCGGTCGAGAGCGCGGGTGCGATCGGCCTCGGGAATTCCCGGGCCCTGATCCGCGACGACGAGAGCAGGGCCAGCGTGAGGGTCGCGGGATTCCGTCGACACGGTGATTATCGACCCCGCCGGCGCATGCTTCAGGGCGTTGTCCACCAGATTCGAGACGGCAAGCGCCAGGATCTGGTCGTGTCCGCGCACCATGAGCCCTGCCTCGGTGCGGACGGCGATCCGGAGGCCACGGTCTTCAGCCGCCGCCTCGTAAAGGTCGCTGACGTCTGTCGCGAGGCGACCGAGATCGACGTCGCCGAACTGATCGCTGCCAAGTCCTGCGTCGATGCGGGAGATGTCGAGGAGCGCGGTCGCCGTCGCGAGCACGTCCTCTGCCTCGCCGAGGGCCGATTCGATCCGACGCTGCCGTGTCTCGGCCGGGAGCCCGTCGTCGGCCGCGCCCTCCAGGTGCCGAACCAGTCGGCCGAGGGGGGTGCGCAGGTCATGGGCGAGGCTGTCGGTAACCGTGCGCAGATCGCTCACCAGAATCTCGATCCGGTCCAGCATGGCGTTCAGCGTACTGGCAAGCCTGTCGAACTCGTCGCCGGTGCCACGCAGGCCGATCCGCCGGTCGAGGCGCCCGTCCATGATCGCCCGCGCCGCGCCATCGACTTCCGCAATCCGGCTGCGAACGAGACGCGAGAGAAGCCAGCCGGTGGCGACTGCAAGCCCGAGGATCGCCACCAGCGCCCAGACCAGCGCCCGGCCCAGCGTGCGGTCGAATGCCGCCCGGGCGGCGACGTCGCGGCCGACGAGCAGCAGTTCGCCGCCCGGCAGGCGAACGGAGCGGGCGGAGATCCGGGTCGGGTGGGAGCGATCGGTGCGGTAGAGGCTCAGGGTCGCCCAACCCACGCCGGGCGCGAGGGTTGCGGGCCAGCCGGAGAGGTTGCCGGCGATCCGCTGTCCGCTTGTGTCCGCGAGAAGGTAGATCGCGTCCCGGTCGGGGGGCGTGGCGAGGCGGCTCTGGACCGCGGCCGCGAGTGCGGGCACGCCGTCCCGGCCGTAGTCGTCGAGCAGGCCGGTGATCTCGGCATCGACCACTGCGCGCTGCTCCTCGTCGATGACGCCGCCGACGCGCCAGTAGAGAAAGCCGAGGACGAGGCCGGTCGAGATCGCGACGAGGACGAGATGGGTGAGGATCAGGCGGAGGGTGGCGCTGCGCAGAAGGGGTGTCAACTAGCGCGTCCTCGGAGCAAACCCCGGCCGACGGGGTGAGGGGTGTGGGGCGGCCGGAGCATATTGCGCGTCAAGGGTGGGTCCTGCCACCCTCCGCCTTCAGATCGCAGCAGCCAGCTTGTAGCCAGCGCCGCGAACAGTGTGGATCAGCGCCTGTTCACCTTCGGCGTCGATCTTGCGGCGCAGCCGCGAGATGTGGACGTCGATGACGTTGGTGCGCGGATCGAAACGGTAGTCCCACACGCCTTCGAGAAGCATCGTCCGGGTGACGACGCGCCCCTGGCGGCGCATGAGGTATTCAAGCATCTGGAACTCTCGCGGCAAGAGCTCGATCCGCCGGTCGCCGCGCCGTGCAGTGCGGGCGATGAGGTCAAGTTCGAGATCGCCGCAAGCGATCTGGGTCTGTTCGGCCTTGGTCTCGGCCGGCCGGCGCAGCACCGCCTCGAGCCGGGCGGAAAGCTCGGCGAACGAGAAGGGCTTCACCACGTAGTCGTCAGCGCCGGCGCGCAGGCCATTCACCCGTTCGTCGATGGCACTGAGCGCAGTCAGCAGGATCGCCGGGGTCTGTATCCCCGCGGCCCGGACGGACCGGACGAGCGAGAGGCCATCGAGGTCGGGCAGCATCCGGTCGATCACCATGGCGTCGAAGCCACCGCCGATCGCATGAACGAGACCGTCACGCCCCGAGGCGGTCGCCTCCACCGTATAGCCCGCCTCACGCAGGGCCTTGGCGAGATACGCCTGGGTGTCCTGATCGTCCTCCACGACGAGAATGCGGCGTGACATAGGCTTTGGGCTCCCGGTTCGGGGTCGGCCGGCCCGTCGGGGCCGGCCTCAGGCTGGCATCAGGCCAGCTTCACACCGACGAAGATCTTGGCGCCGCGGCGTTCGATCTGCAACAGGACGGCGTCGCTCTTCGAGTCGGCGATCGCACGATCCACGTCGCTGGGCGAGCGCACTTCGGTGCTGCCGATCTGCAGGATCACGTCGCCGACCGCGAGGCCCGCATTGGCGGCGTGGCCGGTGCCATCGAGCGAGGTGATGACGACACCGTCCACGTCGTCGCCGAGGCCAAGCTGCTCACGGGCGGTAGGGGTGATCGCCTCGAGCGTGACACCGAGCTTGTCGGAGGCAGCGCTCGCCTGCGGCTGCTGATCGCTCTCGGCAGACGCGACCTTGGTGTTGTCGAAGCGGCCGAGCTTCAGGGAGAGGGTCTCTTCCTTGCCCTGACGCAGCACGTCGATCTTCACCGTGGCGTCCGGCGCCGCGGCGGCGACGAGCTTCGGCAGCTCACGGCTCGAGTCGACCGGCTTGCCGTCGAACGAGAGGATCACGTCACCGTTCTTCAGGACACCATTCGACGGCCCGGCTGCGATGACCTCGGAGACCAGTGCGCCCTTTTCGTCCTTCATGCCGATCGCCGCGGCGATCTCGGGCGTCACGTTCTGGATCGAGACGCCGAGCCAGCCGCGCTCGACCGAGCCCTTGTCCTCGAGCTGGGCGATGACGGTCTTGACGGTGTTTGACGGGATCGCGAAGCCCACGCCGACCGACCCGCCGTTCGGGGAGTAGATCGCCGAGTTGACGCCGATGACCTCGCCTTCGAGGTTGAGCAGCGGACCACCGGAGTTGCCGTGGTTGATCGCCGCGTCGGTCTGGATGAAATCGACGTAAGGTCCTGCGGAGATATCGCGGGCCAGCGCCGAGACGATGCCGCGCGTGACGGTGCCGCCGAGGCCGAACGGGTTGCCGACCGCGATCACGTCCTCGCCGACCCGCACCGCGTCACTGTCGCCGAGCGCGAGTTCAGGCAGGTCCTTCGCGTCGATCTTCAGGAGCGCGAGGTCGGTCTGCTCGTCGGTGCCCATCACCTTCGCATCGAATTCACGATCGTCGGACAGGCGCACCTTCACGCTCTCGGCGTGATCGACCACGTGGTTGTTGGTGACGATGAGCCCGTCGCCCTCGATGACGAAACCCGAGCCGAGTGCCACGCCCTGCGGCCGGTCCGGCTGCTGCGGGCCGTTGTTCTGGCCGAACGGGCCGGGCATTCCGGGACCGTCGGGAAGGCCGAACCGCCGCAGGAACTCGTCGAACGGCGAGCCCTCGCCGAAGGGCGACTGGCCCTGCGGGCCACGCATGCGGCCGCCATTGTCGTTCGCGGCCCGCTGATCATCCTGGGTGGCAAGCACGGTCACGACGGCCGGGCTCACGCGCTCAACGAGATCGGCGACTGCGTTCGGCGCCTCGGTATCGGCAGTTGCCACGGGGGTCCAGGCGATCCAGGCGGCGGAAGCCGCCGCGATCGCGGTCGCGGTGACCGGGATCGAGTGGGTGAATGTCGCGCGTCGCGTCATGGGAACGAAACCTCTGTCTGCTCTCGCTCCTTCGGGAGCGTCCAGGGACAACATCGGTTCCGCATCTGACGGCGCCGTCGCGCGAAGATTAAATAAGCTACATGTTGGCGCGCGCCTGAGCGCGTGCCATGGGCGGGGGCGCGAGTCCCGCGAGGGTCGGGGGCGAGGCGAGCACCGCGTAGGTCTCGCGCGGATCGAGGGCATCGAGCCCGAGCCCGTCGGCGATCTTGAGAAGCGCGCTGGCAAGCGCCGCGTCCGGCTCGCCCGGCCGGCGGGCGGTCGGCGGATCGGTCCAGGCGAAATGCCGGTCGAGGGCCGCAGGGTCGGAGAGGAGCTCGCTGAGCCCGGCCGGCACCCGGGCGCGGTCGCGCAGCGTCTCCGCCTCGGCGACGGCTTCTGCCACCAGTGCCGGCGGATTGCGCTCCTCCGGCGTGGTGAGCAGGCCCATCCGGCGCAAGGCGCGCCCCATCCGGGCGCTCCCCATGAAGGCCGAGAGCGGAATCGCCAGCACGAGCCCGAGGAGTGCCGGGCTCATCCACGCGAGCAGACGCCACGAGATCGCGCCGGCGGCGACCGCGAGAATGACACCGGCGAGGATGTGCCGCCGGTGAAAGCGCCAGAGCACCGACCACGGAACCCGGTCGGCGTCCCGCGCCTGGCTCGGCCAGCCGCTGTCGGCACCGGTGATGATCTGGGCGATCGAGGTTGTCTGCACCAGCATCATGATGGGCGCAACCAGCGCGGTCAGCAGAACCTCGACGATGAGCCCGAAGACCGAACTGATGCGCAGGCCGCGCGAGCCGCGTTCGCGCAGGAACGAGGCGGTGCCGAAGAGCTTCGGCGCGTAGAGCACCAGCATGCAGAGCCCGAACAGCGCCATGGCGCGTTCGGGGTCGATGCGCGGCCAGTCGGGAAAGAGCGACCACTGGTCGAGGAAGTAGTCCGGCGGCACCAGATAGGCGTGCAGCGCCAGCGACATGCCGGCGAGCAGGAACAGCAGCCAGAGCGGCGACGAGAGGTAGGACATCACCCCCATCGCGAGGTGGATCCGGCTCAGGGGATGAAAGCCGGGCGTGCCGATCAGCCGCGTGTGCTGGAGGTTTCCCTGACACCATCGCCGGTCGCGCTGCGCGAGTTCGAGCAGGTTCGGCGGCGCGGCCTCGTAGCTGCCCCCGAGGTCGTCGGCCATGCGCACCGCCCAGCCGCCGCGACGCACCAGCGCCGCCTCGACGAAATCGTGGCTGAGGATCAGGCCGCCGAACGGCGGCTTGCCCGACAGTTGCGGCAGCCCGGCGCACTCGGCGAAGGCCTTGGTGCGGATGATACAGTTATGGCCCCAGTAGTTGCCGGCGTTGCCGAACCAGGCGCGCAGGCCACGGGTCAGGACCCCGCCGTAGACCCGGCTCGCGAACTGCTGCACCCGCGCGGTCGGCGTCTCGCCGCCAATGAGATTGGGGGAGGTCTGCAACATCCCGAGCTCGTCATCCGCCTCCATGCGGCGGGCGAGTTCGATGATGCAGTCAGCCTCCATCAGGCTGTCCGCGTCGAGCACCAGCATGTGCGGATAGGCGTCGCCCCAGCGCTCGACCCAGTCCTCGATGTTGCCGGCCTTGCGGCGCAGATTGCGGCCCCGGTGGCGGTAGAACACCCGGTGACCGATCTCCGGGTCCTCCCGGGCCGCGGCAACCATGGCTTCCTCGGCGAGCCAGTATTTCGACTGATTCGTGTCGCTCAGCAGAAAGAGGTCGAAAACGTCGCCCGCGCCCTTGCGATGGATCGCCCGCATCATCGCCATGGCGGCGCCGAAGATCCGGGCCGGATCCTCGTTGTAGGTCGGCATCAGCAGCGCGGTCCGCCTGGTCGGCGGCGGGCCGTCGGCCACCTCGCGATGTCCTGCACCGAGGAGAAATCCCATCAGCGGCGAGACGCTGCCAAGACCGATCCAGGCGATGTTGATCACGAAGAGCACGAGCATCACCCGCTCGACCCCGGTCAGTTCGCCGACCTGCAGCACCAGATACATCTGGTGGGTCAGAAAGATCGTGCCGAGAATGGTGATGAGCGCGAGCGCCGCCCGTGCCAGACGCACCCGCGGCTCGCCTTTCAGCCGGTGACGCTGGCGCTTGTCATAGGATCTGAGCGACTGGGTCGGCATTGCCATCGGCTCCTGCCGCGGCAGGGGCGCGTCCGGGCCGGCGGCAAGGGTCACGTGCTCCATCGATACACCCAAGTCTCGGCAATCCGCCGCTCGCCGGAGCGAAGCTCGACGCGCATCTCGACCACATCGGAATTGCCGGGATCAAGATCGAACTGCAGGCGCAGCCCGTTCACCTCGGGGTTCTCGGAAACGACCGCGTCATGGATGCTGCCGGGGTTCGCCTGTGCGACGAGCTGCACCGCGGAGGCACGCACCGGCGTCTGCTGGCCCTCTCCGGCGAAATCGACGACGAATCGCCGACGCCCGTTCGGGCCGGCGCCTGAGAGCGTGCCGGAAATCTTGAGAAGCCCTTGCAGGTCAGGAACATCCCATCCCCACGTGAGGCGATAGGTGAGGGATATCTCGGAACCCGCTGCGATCGGCTGTACCGGGCGCCAGTAGGCGACGATGTTGTCGTGGATCTCGTCACCCGACGGGATCTCGATCAGGACCACATGGCCGCGGCCCCAGTCACCGATCGGCTCAATCCAGAGGCTCGGCAGATTCTGGAACTGATTTGTCAGATCCTGATACTGGTCAAAGCGGCGCTCGCGCTGAATGAGGCCGAAGCCACGCGGCCCGGAGTCGGAGAACGCGCTGATCTGGAGCAGCCGAGGCGAGTGCAGCGGCCGCCATAGCCGCTCGTCGGAGCCGTTCCACATCGCCAGACCGTCGGAATCATGGACGCCGAGGCGGAAATCGTCGTGCTCGCCGTGATCCTTGGCATCAAAGAGGAACATCGAGGTGAGGGGCGCGAGCCCGAGGTGCTCGATGTCGGCACGCGCGAAGATCGTCGCCTCCACGTCGAAGCTCGTCGGGTCCCCCGGTCGCATGGTGAAACGGTAGGCGCCCGAGGCGCTCGGACCGTCGAGGAGCGAATGGACGACCATCCGGTCCTCGCCCGGCTCCTCGATCCAGTGGGCGCGGAAGAACGGAAATTCCTCGCCCTTCGCCTCCCCGGTGCCGATCGCGAGGCCGCGGGCGCTGAGGCCGAAGGCCTGGTTCTTCGACACCGCGCGGAAATAGCTCGCGCCGGCGAAGATGGTGAACGGCGCGAGCTGGTCGGGCTGGTTCAGCGCCTTCAGCCCGCGGAACCCGGCAAAACGCAGGGCCGTCGGGTCGGCTGGCGGCGGAACCGGGCCGAAATCGTAGAAGTCCGGCGAGTAGGCGATCTGCTGTGCCACGCCGCCGGTGACCATCGAGATCTCGACCGGCACCGTGTAGATGAAGCCGGTATGCAGCAGCTCGACCGCGAAGCCGGTGGGCGGATCAACGAAGAATCGCTTCTCCGGCCGGAACTGGATCGAGGCGTAGTCCGCTGCCGAAAGCGAGGCGAACGGCTCGGGAACCACCGGCGTCGGCGCCGCGAACGGCTTCGAAGCAAGATCGCGTGCCAGATCAAGCACGACCGACCGCGAGAACGTCGGCTCCTGTGCCAGAGATGCACCCGCCCGGGTCGCCAGCGCTATGGCCGCGGCTCCCGCGAGAAAATCTCGCCGCTGCATCAGGGGACCTCCACTCGTAAACGGCTCCCGTGAGCCCCCGAGGCCGCGAAAGCAAACCGAATCTTTCACCACGCCCCCTCCGCGTCGTGTCGATAACATTATAACCCGGCCGGAGCCGCAAGGGATGCGTCTTCGCTTCCGCGAGTTGGCGCAGTCCCCCGGCGAAGAATCGGACACACTGGCCATGGATCACTCGCGTCGCCCTCATTAAGGATCTTTCACGCGAGGTAAATCTGGCGCAAGTGCGCCGCGGTTATCTTGCCCGGGACGGCAAGCACTGTGCGAGAGGAGCTCCCCATGCCTTCTGCGCCCGATCGTGATGGCGAGGGAGTTGCCACGGGCACCGCGGGAGCGTTTCATCGGCTGACCGCCTGGGCGCAGAGCCACCAATCCGCGATATGGGCGACCTTCTCGCTCCTCATGGTCGGTCTTGCGCTCTTTGCGCTGGTACGGCTGGCGTCGGAGACGAGTTATTCCGCGGTGATCGCTGCCATCGTCGGGACTCCGCCCCATCGTCTCGTGGCAGCCGTCCTGCTGACCGCCACGAGCTTCCTGTTTCTGACGCTCTATGACTACCACGCCTTCGAGGCGCTGGGACGCCGTCAGCCCTGGAATCGAATTGCTCCGGGTGCGGTTGCTGCCTATGCGGTGGCGCAGACTGCGGGCTTTGGCCCGCTCAGCGGTGGCGCGATCCGCATGCGCTACTACGCGCCTTTGGGCTTCAGCACGGTCGAGATTGCCCGCGTGGTGGTTTTTGTCACCGCGGCGTTCGGAATCGGCGTGGCGCTCACGGGGGCGGTCGGCGCGTTCTGGGCCGGGTCCGCGCTCGCGGCGGTCACGCGCGTTCCGGTCGGGATGGTTCACCTCATCGCCGCGGCGACACTGGCGGGTGGGGCTGCCCTCGTCGCCCTGGCCGGTCGTCGCATCGTGCTGCCGTTCTGCGGCGGCCGCGCGGTCGAGTTGCCGTCTCGCTCGCTGGTCCTGCGCCAGTTCCTTGTGACCGCGCTCGAAACCGCGTCGGCGGCTGGCACGCTCTGGGTGTTGATGCCGGCGGGGACGATCAGCTATTCCGCCTTCCTGCCGGTCTACACGGTCGCGCTCGTGCTTGGCATCCTCAGCCATGTCCCGGCGGGTCTCGGGGTCTTCGAGGCCGTGCTGCTTGCGGCGCTGGGTGGCGTCGCGCCACCGGCGGAGCTTCTCGCGGCGTTTGCCCTCTACCGGCTGATCTACCAGGTTCTGCCGCTGGCCTTCTCCAGCATCGGCCTCGCGCTCGTCGAGGCGCGTCGGCTGACGGCGCAAGGGCCGGCGGCGGCGGCGCTGCGGGCCGTGGGCGGGCTCGTGCCACAGGTACTCGCCGCTTTCTCGCTGGTGCTCGGCGCCATGCTGGTCTTTTCCGCGGTGACGCCGGCGCGGGGCATCGACCTTGAATGGCTCGCAAGCTTTCTGCCGCTGAGCGTGATCGAGAGTGCGCATCTCATCGCGTCGATCCTCGGCGCGGTGCTGATGATCGCCGCCCGCGGTCTGGCGTTCCGGCTCGACGGCGCGTGGTGGGCGGCCCTGGCGGCGGCCCTCGGGGCGCTCGTTCTGTCGCTCGTGAAGGCGGTGGCGATCTACGAGGCGGCGATTCTCGCGGTCTTCGCCATTGCGCTTCTCCTGTCGCGGCGCGAGTTCGACCGGAAGGCGCGGCTGGTCGCGCAGTCCCTGTCGCCGCCGTGGATCGCGGCGGTCGGCGTGGTGATGGTGGCCGCGTGGGTGATCCTGCACTTCGTCTTTCGCCACGCGGAGGTCGGGACGGAGAGCTTCCTGCGGTTCGAGGTCTCGGCGCAGGCCCCGCGCGGCATCCGGGCGTTTTTCGGCGCGGCGCTCCTCGCCGGGCTGGTGGCTGTCTGGTCACTGCTGCGCCCGGTGCGCGACGACGACCTTGCGGCGACGACGGAGGAGATCGCCCGCGCGGTGGCCATCGTCGAGGCGCAGCCGGTCGCGTCGGCGAACCTGGTGCGCATGGGCGACAAGCGGCTGCTCTTCTCCGAGGATGGTCGCGGCTTCATCATGTACGGCCGGCAGGGGCGCAGCTGGATCGCGCTCTTCGATCCGGTCGGGCCGCCCGATGTGTGGCCGGAACTGATCTGGCGATTCGTCGAACTGGCCCGGAAAGGGGGCGCCCGGGCGGTGTTCTACGAGACGTCCCCCGCCCAGCTCGCGCTCTACGCCGACGCGGGGCTGCGCTTCTACAAGCTGGGCGAGCAGGCGCGGGTCGATCTCGAGACCTTCAGCCTTTCCGGCGGCAAGAAGTCCGGCTGGCGGAACACCCTCAGCCGTGGCGCGCGCGAGGGGCTCTCCGTCGAGATCCTGCCGCCCGAACGGGTGCCGGAGGTGGTGAGGCGGCTCCGGAGGATTTCGGACCACTGGCTCGCCGAGCGCGGGGCGGCGGAGAAGGGCTTCTCGCTCGGCGCCTTCGAGGCGCACTACATCTGCCAGCAGCCGGTGGCCGTCATGCGCTCGGGGGAAGACATCGTCGCCTTCGCCACGCTCATGACCACGTCGGTCGGCGAGGAAGTGGCGATCGACCTGATGCGCCATGTGGAGGGCATGCCGAACATCGCCATGGAGTTCCTGTTCCTGCGGCTCTGCGAGATCCTGAAGGAGCGCGGCGTGCGCTGGTTCGACCTTGGCATGGCGCCGCTCTCGGGCTTCACCGACAGTGAGGCGGCACCGCTCTGGAACCGGCTCGGCCGGGCGATTTACGAGGAGGGCGTGTCGTCCTACAACTTCAAGGGATTGCGCAGCTTCAAGAACAAACTTCAGCCGGAGTGGCGGGCGCGCTACCTGGCAGTGGCGGGCGGCGCCGCGCCCGCGCTGGTGCTGATCGACGCCACCCGCCTGATCGGCAAGCGATCGAAGGAAGAGAAGTGACCCGCCGCACCCCCGCCTTGCGCGCCGCAATCTGGGCAGGGGTCGCCTGTCTGGCCTCGCCGGCGGTGGCCGACGACCGGCCCACATTCGACACCGGCCAAATCCCCGATCCGGAAATTCTGCTGCCCGATGGCCCGGCGCAGGGTTCGGTCATGCTCTTTTCCTCCGAGAACGGGTGGAACTCCGAGGATCACGCCCGCGCGGTCCGGTTGCGCGCCGAGGGCGCGGCGGTGGTCGGGATCGACCTGCCGCGCTACCTCGCGGCGCTCGATGGCGAAGGCAAGGACTGCGTCTATCTGGTGGCCGATTTCGAGAGCCTCGGGCATCAGCTCGAGCGGGCGACCGGGGCGACCACCTTCCATGCGCCGATCGTCGCGGGGACGGGGCAGGGCGGGGCGCTTGCCATCAGCATCCTCGCCCAGACGCCGGCCGACACGCTCGGGGCGGCGATCGCGGCCGATCCCGCCGACGGGGTGCCGCTCACCACGCCGTTCTGCACGAAGCAACCGCGGACCGAAGGCAGCGCCGGCTGGGTCTACGCTCTGCCCGCGGGCGCCCAGCCGGCGCCCCTTACCGTGGTCCTGAGCGCGAGCGCCACGGCCGAGAATGCCCGTCGGTTGGGCGACCTTGCAGGGGCGGGCGTCGACTTCCGGACAGACGCGGCCGATGGCTCGCTCTCACCCGTCTTCAGCGACGCGGTCGCCGCGGCGGTGGCGCGAGCCGCGGGCACGGGGGATGCTGCGGCAGTGGTCGAACTCGCCACCACCCCGACGCTCGGCGTGATGGCGATCGTCCTCTCCGGTGACGGTGGCTGGCGCGATCTCGACAAGCAGATCGCCGGCATCCTCCAGTCCGAGGGTGTGCCCACCGTCGGGCTCGACACCCTGCGTTGGTTCTGGTCCGCGCGCACGCCGCAGGAGACCGGGGCCGAACTTGCCCGGTTGATCGATCTCTACACCGACAGGTGGAAGGTGCCGAAGGTGATCCTCGTCGGCTACTCCTTCGGGGCCGACGTGCTGCCGGACGCCTATCTCACGATCCCGCCCGAGGCGCGGGCAAAGGTCGCGCAGGTTTCCCTCCTCGGGCTCGCCACCATGGCCGACTGGCAGATCACCGTCTCGGGCTGGCTCGGCAAGGCCTCCTCCACGGCCAGGCCGACCGGCCCGGCCCTGGCGAAGCTGCCGCCCGCCATCGTCCAGTGCGTCCACGGAGACGGCGAGACCGACAGCGCCTGTCCGTCGCTGGAGGGCACCGGCGTCGAGATCGTCACGACGAAGGGCGGACACCACTTCGACGGCAACTATCAGGCGCTGGCAGAGAAGATCATCGACGGCTTCGAGCGGCGCCAGGGGGCCACGCCCGCGCCACCCGCCGCCAGCCCATAGCGGTGCGCAGCCATCCGCCCGGGCTTGCGCGTCCGGCGGCGGTCGGCCAAGAGTGCCAACGTGCCGGAGCCGGAGCGAGAGAATGCCCCTGAACGTCGCCGTCCAGATGGACCCAGTCGAGCGGATCAACATTTCCGCCGATTCCACCTTCCGAATCATGGAGGAGGCGCAGGCGCGGGGCCACAAGCTTTTCTACTACACCCCCGACCGCCTCGCTCTCGACGAGGGCCGGGTGATTGCCACCGGCTGGCCGATCGAGGTGCGCCGCGAGGTCGGCAACCACTTCACCCTCGGCGAGGAGAAAACGATCGATCTCGCCACGCAGGACGTGGTCTGGCTGCGCCAGGACCCGCCCTTCGATATGGGCTATATCACGACGACGCATCTGCTGGAGCAGCTGATGCCCGGAACGCTGGTGGTGAACGATCCGTTCTGGGTCAGGAACTACCCCGAGAAGCTGCTCGTCACCACCTTCCCCGATCTGACGCCGCCGACGATGATCGCGCGCGATCTCGACACGCTGAAGGCGTTCAAGGCGCGGCACGGCGACATCATCCTGAAGCCGCTCTACGGCAACGGCGGCGCGGGCGTGTTCCGGCTCGACCCGAACGACCGCAACTTCACCTCGCTCTGGGAGCTTTTCACCGGCATCAACCGCGAGCCGCTCATCGCCCAGAAGTTCCTGCCCGCGGTCTCGAACGGTGACAAGCGGGTGATCCTGATCGACGGCGAGCCGGTCGGCGCCATCAACCGCGTCCCGCTCGAGGGCGAAACGCGCTCGAACATGCACGCGGGCGGCACGCCGATGGCGGTGGGGCTGACCGAGCGTGACCTGGAGATCTGCGCGGCAATTGGTCCGTTGCTGCGCGAGAAGGGCCAGATTTTCGTCGGCATCGACGTGATCGGCGACTGGCTGACCGAGATCAACCTCACCTCACCCACCGGTCTGCAGGAGCTTGAGCGCTTCGACGGGATCAACGCCACCGGCAAGATCTGGGAGGCGATCGAGCGTCGGCGCGGCTGATGTCGCTGCGCCTCATTGCGCTCGACCTCTGGCTCCGGTCGACCATGAAGCGGCGCCTCGCCACGGCCTCGGTGCCGGACGCGCGGGCGCAGATGGAGCGCGACGCGGCTCTGCTGCCGCGGCCCCCCGGCGCGGTCTGGCGCGAGGCGGCCGTTGCGGGCATCTCGGCGTGGCGTCTCGATCCCGGCCCCGCTGCCGTCCCGGACGCGGGATTGCTGCTCTGGCTGCACGGCGGCGCCTATTGCCTCGGCTCGCCCGCGACCCATGCCTCAATGGTGGCGACTCTCGCGCTGGCCGCCGGGACGGGAGCGGTGCTGCCCGACTACCGCCTCGCGCCCGAGGCGCCGTTTCCGGCGGCGATCGAGGATGCCAGTGCCGTCTGGCGTGCCCTGCGGGCCGAGGGCTGGCCGGCGGAGCGGATCGTCCTCGGCGGCGACAGTGCCGGAGGGGGTCTCGTCTTCGCGCTGTTGCACGAGATCATTGCCTCCGGTGACCGCCCACCGGCCGGGGTGGTGGCGTTCAGCCCGTGGACCGACCTCACCCTCAGCGGTGCGAGCCTGCGCCGGCTGGCCTGGCGCGATGCGCTGCTGCCGGCGCGGCGGATCGGCGAGGTCTGCGAGCTGTATCTCGCCGGCGCCGATCCCACCGACCCGCGGGCTTCGCCGATCCGCGGGCACTTCGCCGGCGCCGGGCCGGTGCTGATCCAGGCGAGCACGGCGGAAATCCTGCTGGACGACGCGCGCGGCATGGCGGAGCGGCTCCGCGCCGATGGGGTCACGGTGGAGCTCGACCTCTGGCGCGGCTTGCCGCATGTCTGGCAGGGCTTCGTCGGAGTTCTTCCCGAGGCGGAGGCGGCGCTGGCCCGCGCCGCGCATTTCGTGTCCAGCCGTCTCAACAAGCCGTGAGCCTCTCTTCCCGTGGCGCGGCAAAGCGCGCACCCTTGTCGTGCGGGTCGGGCAGACGGAGAGGTGCGATGACCAGACGATTTCTGCTGAAGTGCGCCGTTGCCGGCGCGGCGCTGCTCACGGTGGCGCCCCGCGGCACTCGCGCCGCGACGGGTTTCGAGATCACGCGCACCGATGCGGAGTGGCGGGCGATGCTGTCACCCGAGGCCTACGCCGTGCTGCGCGAGGAGGGGACGGAACAGCCGTTCACCAGCGCGTTGCTGGAGGAGCACCGCGCGGGCGTCTTCACCTGCGCCGGATGCGCCCTCGATCTCTTCTCGTCGGAGACCAAGTTCGAAAGTGGCACCGGCTGGCCAAGCTTCTGGCAACCGCTGGAGGCGGCGATCGGCACCACGGAGGACCGGACCTTCGGGATGGTGCGGACCGAGGTGCACTGCCGCCGCTGCGGCGGCCACCTCGGCCACGTGTTCGACGACGGACCGAAGCCGACCGGATTGCGCTACTGCATGAACGGCGTCGCGCTCGGCTTCCGACCGGCCGCGGCATGAGGAGATCGGCGATGCGGACCGGGGCAATCGCGCTGGCAGGCGGATTTGCGGCGATGCTGATGGTGGCGCCGGTGACGGGGCGGGCGGAGGAGGGCATCGCCTTGCCCGCGCCCACACTCGATCAGCCGGCCGCGCCGGGGCGCGAGGTCGCGGTGCTGGCAGGCGGCTGCTTCTGGGGCATCCAGGGGGTGTTCCAGCGCGTGAAGGGCGTGGAGAACGCGCTCTCGGGGTATGCCGGCGGCGACGCGAAGACCGCGCACTATCAGGCGGTGGGCTCCGGGCGGACGGGTCATGCGGAATCCGTCGAGGTGACGTTCGATCCGGCCGAGATCAGCTACGGTGAAATCCTGCGGGTGTTCCTCACCTCGCACGATCCGACCGAGCTGAACCGTCAGGGTCCGGACGTGGGCACACAGTACCGCTCGACGATCTTCCCGCAGTCGCCGGAGCAGGCGAAGGTGGCGAAGGCCTACATCGACCAGCTCGACGCGGCCGGGGTCTACGCCGAAAAGGTCGCGACGACCATCGAGCCCGGCGCGGCGTTCTACCCGGCCGAGGGCTATCATCAGAACTACCTGACGCTGAATCCCACCCAGCCCTACATCGTCATCAACGACCTGCCGAAGCTCGCCGCCCTCGAGCGTCTGTTCCCGGCGCTCTACCGCACGGACCCGGTGCTGGTGCCGGAGGAGACGCTGTCGAACTGAGGGCATTGCCGCGCATGGCGGCGAGGTGGATTTCCTCCCGCCTGATGATCGGGCTGGACAGGTGATCCGCGGAGCCGGAGTCGCCGTTCGGCGGACCGAACCCCTGCCCGCGGGCAGTGCGGTGAGCGCGGCAGAGCTTGCGGTAGAAGCAGTCGGAGCGGCCCGGTTTCACACCGCATCGCGCATGGAGCGCGCTGCGGCCCGAAATCATGCTCAACGATACTGGCTCCCTCTGCCTCGACGCAATCGCGCAGTTCGGGAGCGTAGGCGCATTGACATCACGCGCCTACGGCGCAGCTTCCCGTCTCCCTGCCGACATCCTGAGAAAGGCCGCAGCCTCTTTCGCGGGGGAAGCGATATGAGGTTCGCTTTCATTGCGAGGCACCGGAACATCTGGCCGGTGGCATGTCTGGCGAACGTGGCAACGACCGAATGGCCGGCGTCGCGGACGACTGGACCTTCGGCGCAGTTGGCCGGGATTTCATCTGCGACGGTGCGACCGTGGACACGATGCTCGACGGCTCGGGTGGCGATCAATTCCGGACTACCGGCGATGCTGCGACGTCTTCGGCGGCGGCGGCGTTGATGCGCTGAACCTGCCCCTGAGCATCTGCAAAGCGGTCGAGAGGTCTTTCGACTGGGGGGCGGCGGTATCCGTTCGCGCCAACCCCCTGCGAGGACGTTGCGGATCGGCGATGATCGCAACGTCCTCTGGTGATGTGACGATGCGGCTTACCTTGTCGGTGACGCGAAGATCCTGCCGATGAAGTTCAAGAGGATTTGCGCCGCGAGGATCGCGGTGGTGCCGGTGTGGTCGTAGTCGGGAGCGACTTCGACGAGGTCGATGCCGGTGACGCGGCCGCGTCTGGCGAGGCCGGCGAGGAGTTCGAGGACTTCGTAGTAGATGAAGCCGCCGTGGGACGGTGTGCCGGTGCCGGGCGCGATCGAGGGGTCGAAGCCGTCGATGTCGAGGGTGACGTAGTAGTTCACCCCCTCGGGGATGCGGGCGAGGACAGCGTCGATGCCGAGGGCGCGGACCTGGCGGACCGAGAGGATGCCGGCGCCCATGGCGCGGGCGGCGTCGTAGCCTTCCTTCGTCGTCGAGGAGACGTTGCGGATGCCGAGCTGGGTCAGGCCGGTGACGTGGTCCTGTTCGGCGGCGCGGCGCATGGGGTTGCCGTGGCCGTGGCGGACACCGTGGCGCACGTCGACGAAATC
This sequence comes from Amaricoccus macauensis, assembly GCF_014201905.1. Taxonomy (GTDB): domain Bacteria; phylum Pseudomonadota; class Alphaproteobacteria; order Rhodobacterales; family Rhodobacteraceae; genus Amaricoccus; species Amaricoccus macauensis. Next base: position 490,292 of record NZ_JACHFM010000002.1, read on the forward strand.
GAGGTGCGCGTCGATCTGGACGATATGGATCGGACCCTGATCGGCGAAGGCGCGGATGCAGGGGATGTTGACCGAGTGGTCGCCGCCGAGCACCACCGGCAGCGCGCCGGCGGCGAGGATGGCGCGGACGCCCGCCTCGATGTTGGCATGGCTCGTCTCGGTGTCGGTGTGGACGATGTCGGCGTCGCCGATGTCGAGCATGCGCACACCTTCGAGGTAGGTCACGTCGTCCTCGTGGTCGTAGGCGCCGCCGTGGCCGAAGGAGAAGAGCGTCGAGGCCTCGCGGATCGAGCGGGGGCCGAAGCGGGCGCCGGCGCGCCACTGGGTGCCGAAGTCGAAGGGGGCGCCGAGGATCGCGACGTCCGCGTCGATCGCGCTCCAGTCGGGCTGGTAGGGCGACTTGCCGAAGGTCGAGATGCCGACGAAGGGCAGGTTCAGCCGGCCGCTCTGGGGGTCATGCGCCATTGGGTAGGCTCCGGTCATGAGGGGGTCGGGGAACGACGTCCGCGAGGTCGTCGATGCGGAGAAGGTCGCGGTGCGCCAGCGCGTGGCCGGCAACGTCTTCGAGCGGCGCGAACCATGCGTCACCGGCTTCGAGGGTGGCTTCGAGGGTGGCTTCGAGGGTGGCTTCGAGCCAGCGTTCCAGCACGCGCCAGCGGGCGAGGCGGCCAGTGGGGAAGGGGTGCAGCACCGGCATCCCCAGGCAGCCGTAGGCGTGCATCGCCTCGAATTCCTCGAAGAACGCGCTGAGCCCGTCGGAAGGCCCGCGGACCGGCATCAGGTGGCCGATTTCCTCGAAGTGGGCAAACGGCGGCCGGTCGTCGTTGCCCCAGTGCGGTGTCAGCTCGATGAGCGTGCCCGGGCCGGTGGCGAGGACGCAGGGCATTTCGTCGGCCATGAGCGAGCTGTCGTCGAGGAAGTCCTTGACGATCAGGCGGCGCACAAGGCCCGGCGTCAGGTTGCAGACCGGGGCGCGGTAGCCGCGGGGCTTCCGGTCGGTCATGCGGACGTGGGTGTCGAGGGCGCGGCTGAAGGGTTCGGTCTTCGCGCTCGTCGGAGTGGCCGGTCGGTCCTCGAGGCGCCAGGAGTTATGGCCGATCTCGTGGCCGCCGGTGCGGATCGCCTCGACGGTGGCGGGGTACGCCTCCATCACCCGGCCGGGCATGAAGAAGGTCTGCCTGAGGCCGCGGCGGCGGTAGGTGTCGAGGATGCGCGGCACGGCGACGGTGGGGGCGGCCGTAGCGGCCCATGGACACCGGCGCGAGGCGCAGGTGGCCGTCGTCGGCCGGGCGTTGCGGATCAGGCCGTCGGCGTCGACATCGACGGTGATGGCGGCGGCGAGCTTCTTGCCATCGGGCCACGGGAGCGGTTGAAGCAGCATCGCGGGAGACCTCGGTGCATGGCCGCGGGGCCAGGGTGCCGAGGCGGAGCCTAGGGGGCTTGTGCCGCGCAAGGAACGGGAAAGTTCGCGCGGGCTCCTGTCATGTCCGCTCCGCAGGGGTTTCAGGCGGCGCGACGGGTTTGCGACCTGCCGTGTCGCCAGAGGGACGCGAATTGGCGCGATCCGGGTGTGGCGGGCCGGGGATTTGGCGACCCGGATGTGGCGGGCCGGGTGTGGCTAGACGGTGCGGCGGGTCTGCCCCGTTTGGTGGCTTCCGCCCGAGGGAAAACGGGTCAGAGATCCTGGAAGCCGGGCAGGATCGGGCCGAGAGGCCGGAAGCGGCGTGTGACCTCGCGGATCTCGATCCGGTCGATGCGGGCGACCGTGCCGGTCTCGCTCAGCAGGTCGAGGCCCATGTGGGCATAGCGTGCCCGGTCGCCCCAGACCATGTGGACGCCGGCGCGCAACTCGGGGCCGATGACCGCGCTCACCCCGAAGACCGTGTCGTATGACGCGATGCCGATGACCGGGCCGGTCTCGGGCAGCTCGACGATGTGCTGGCCGGGGCGGCCGCCGGCAAAGGCCGAGATCCGCACGAGGGGCAGGGGGCCGGAGACGATCTTCAGCCGCGCGGACACCTCGACGAAATGCCCGAAACGGATCGGGACTTCCGCCATGTAGCGCAGGCGCTGCATGGGGACGGTGGTGCGCAGCTCGAGGCAGGTGCCGAAGTCGGCGTCCTCGACCAGATCGGCGTTCGGGGCGCCGGCATAGCTGCGGCTCGCCGGCGTGCCGTCGCCACAGGACCAGTCGTCGAGCCCCTCGGCGAAGCCAGTCGGCATCAGGTCGAGGCTCGGTCGGTGGGCAATCTGGATGTTCATCGGCTTCCCCGCGGCAATCCTCGGGGGATAGCATCGAAATCGTGAACGGCGGGTTAACGCGCGTCCGCGCCGCGAGTGGCCGCGGCTCCTTCCACCTGTCAATGGTTGCGTGCGACAGTGCCCGGGCTTTGCGACTGAAGGACCCCCACCCATGACCACCTATCTCTGGCTCTACGATGCTGCCGGAATCACCAACCAGCTGCCGGCCTACTCGGCGCCGGATGTGAAGTTGACCACGGCAACGCGCAGCCTGCTCGAGTTCAGCGGCTCCGTCACCGCCGGAGTCTTCACCGGTGAGAGTGTGCGCGAGAGTTACCACGGCCGCTTCAACCTCACGGGCAACTCTCCCGCGGGGCGGGTCAATTCCGTCGAGGTCGTGATCGGTGGCGAGGCGGTCCTCGGCGCGCGTTATGACGACCCGGTGCGGGTCCGCGCGTACAACGGCGACTTTGCTGATCGGATGGACGGCGACGTGTCGTTCCGCGGCAATGCCTGGGCGAACTGGTACGAGTCCGGGGCGGGCGACGACAGGCTCGTCGGCGGCGGCGGGAATGACAGCTTCGACGGCGGCGCGGGCGATGACGTGCTCTTCGGTGGCGCGGGTCAGGACGACCTGAAGGGCGGTGCCGGCAGCGACACGCTGGTCGGCGGCGCCGGCAACGACTTCTACCTCGTCGACGGCGACGACCGCCTGACAGAGGCCGCCAACGGGGGCCGTGACACGGTTGCCGCCACCGTCAGCTTCCGGCTGCCCGAGAACTTCGAGATGCTGACGCTGGTCGCCGATGCGGTCTCGGGCTGGGGCAACGGGACGCGCAACTGGATGGCCGGCAACGGCGAGGCGAATGTCCTCTATGGTCTCGCCGGAGGCGACGCGCTCGCGGGGTTTGCCGGGGCGGACACGCTGGTGGGCGGTATCGGCGACGACTCGATCCTCGGCGGCTTTGGCCGTGACCGGCTGATCGGTGGCGCCGGCAAGGACGTGCTCGAAGGCGGCGCTCATGGCGACTGGCTGATCGGCGGCGGCGGCGCGGACATCTTCTCGTTCGCGCGCCCGAGCGATTCCGGTCCGACGCTGCGCGACACCATCACCGACTTCGGGCCGAACGACGTGATCGATCTCGGACGGATGGACGCGCAGACCGACCACAGCGGCAACGACGCCTTCCGCTACATCGGCTCGCAAGGGTTCCACGAGACGGCGGGCGAGCTGCGTTATGCCCGCGGCCTGCTCTCGGGGGACGTGGACGGCGACGGGGTGGCGGACTTCGTGATCCGCCTGCTCGGCGCGCCGACCCTCACGGCGGACGATTTCGTACTCTGAGCGCTCTGGCGGGGTGGGTTTCTTCCCCGCCAATCAATGGTTTCATGTAATGCTCCCCGGGCATTGAGCCCGGGGGGGAACCTTTTTTATGACCACATATGTCTGGCTCTACGACGCGGCCGGGATCACCAACCAGTCTCCTGCCTATGAGGTTGCGGACATCGAGCTCGTCACCGCGACCCGAAGCCTGCTCGAATTCAACGCGGCGATCACCGGTGGTGTCTTTGCGGGCCAGAGCCTGCAAGAGACCTACCACGGCCGGTTCAGCTTCTCGTCAGGAGGCAACGTGGCGGGGCGGGTGAGCGCCGTCGATGTCGCCATCGGTGGCGAGGCGGTGGTCGGCGCGCGCTACGACGATCCGGTGCGGTGGCGGGCCTACCTGGCGGACTATGCGGAGCGGATGGACGGAGATGTGTCGTTTCGTGGCAACGGCTTCGCGAATCATTTCGTTTCCGGCGCCGGCAATGACAGGCTCGTCGGTGGCGGCGGACACGACGACCTCCATGGCGGCTCCGGCGATGACGTGCTCCTCGGCGGCGCCGGGCGGGACTCGCTTCGGGGCGGCGATGGCAACGACTCGCTGATCGGCGGGGCCGGCAACGACTTCTATTTCGACGTGGTCGACGGCGACCGCCTGGCGGAAGCGGCCGACGGTGGTCGCGACATGGTCGTTGCCGCGGAGGACTACCGCCTGCCGATCAACGTCGAGATGATGGCGCTCGTCGCAGATGCGGCGGCAGGCTGGGGAAACGGCACGCGCAACTGGATCAACGGCAACGACGGGGCCAACGCTCTCTTCGGCCTCGGAGGTGGCGACTTCCTCTTTGGGGGGGCCGGGGCGGACACTGTGTTCGGCGGGCTCGGCAATGACACGATGTTGGGCGAATCCGGCCGCGACCGGCTGAACGGTGGCGCGGGCGACGACGTCCTGTTGGGCGATGCGGGCGCCGACTGGCTGGCTGGCGGGGCCGGGGCGGACTCCTTCGTCCTGACACGCAGCGGTGCGTCACGCCCGGCGCTGCGCGACACGATCGCGGACTTCGCGAGCGGCGACCTGATCGACGTCGGCGAGATCGACGCACGGACCGATCACGCGGGCAACGATGCCTTCCGCTACATCGGCGCGCAGGCGTTCCACGACACCGCCGGCGAGCTGCGCTACGCGGGCGGTCTCGTCTCGGGCGACGTGGACGGCGACGGCGCGGCGGATTTCGCGATCCGCGTTCTTGGCGCGCCCTCACTCGCGGCGGACGACTTCGTGCTCTGAGGGTTCAGGCGTCCGCCGGCGGGTTCACCAGCTTGCCGGCGAGTGCCGTGTCGATCAGTGCCACGGTCTCGGGGATGCCGTAGAGCGCCACGAAGCCGCCGAAGCGCGGGCCTTGCGCCGCGCCGAGCAGCACCTCGTAGATCGCGGCGAACCATGCGCGCAGCGGCTCGAAGCCGTGGGCCTTGCCGACCTCGAAGACGAGGTTCTGCAAGGCTTCCGGGTCCGCCGGGCCGTCCCAGGCGGCGAGCTTGTCGCGAAGCTCGGTCAGGGCTGCGACCTCGTGGGCGTCGGCGTGGCGATAGATCTTCGCCGGACGGACGAAATCCTCGAAGTAGCGCACCGCGTGGCCGGCGGAGGCGTCGAGCCCGGGATGGGTCTCGGCGCTCGCGTCCGGGGCATAGCGGCGGATGAAGCCCCAGAGCACGTCCTTGTCGTTGGCGTTCGCGGCGCTGGCGAGATTGAGCAGCATCGCGAAGCTCACCACCATGTCGGAAGCCGGCGGCTGGCCGCGGTGGATGTGCCAGACCGGGTTGGCGAACCGCTGGCCGGCGTCCTGCCCCTCGAAGGCGCGGAGCTGCTGGTGGTACTCGTCGACGTTCTTCGGGATCACGTCGAAATGCAGCCGCTTCGCGGTCTTGGGCTTGCCGTACATGAAGTACGAGAGGCTTTCCGGGTCGGCGTAGGTCAGCCACTCGTCGATGGTGAGGCCGTTGCCCTTGGACTTGGAGATCTTCTCGCCGTTCTCGTCGAGGAAGAGCTCGTAGGTGAAGTGGTTGGGCGCGCGGCCGCCGAGGATCTCGCAGATCCGGTCGTAGATCGGCGTGTTGGTCGAGTGGTCCTTGCCGTACATCTCGAAGTCGACGTCGAGGGCGGCCCAGCGGGCGCCGAAGTCGGGCTTCCATTGCAGCTTCACGTTGCCGCCGGTGACCGGCAGCGTAATCTCCTCGCCGTCCTCGTCGTCGAAGGTGATGGTGCCCTCGGCGGCATTCACCTCCTTCAGCGGTACGTAGAGCACCCGGCCGGACTTGGGCGAGATCGGCAGGAAGATCGAATAAGTCTGCTGGCGCTCGTCGCGGAGCGAGGCGAGCATGACCTCCATCAGCGCGTCATAGCGCTCAGCCGCGCGGCGCAGGATCGGATCGAACTGGCCGGACTTGTAGAAATCCGTGGCCGAGATGAACTCGTACTCGAAGCCGAAGGTGTCGAGAAAGCGGCGGAGCATGGCGTTGTTGTGGGCGCCGAAGCTCTCGTACTCGCCGAACGGGTCCGGTACGGCGGTGAGCGGCCGCTGGAGGTTCTCGCGCAGCATCTCCGGGTGCGGCACGTTGTCGGGCACCTTGCGCATGCCGTCCATGTCGTCGGAAAAGCAGATGAGCCGGGTCGGGATGTCCGAGATCGTTTCGAAGGCCCGCCGGATCATCGTGGTGCGCGCCACCTCGCCGAAGGTGCCGATGTGCGGCAGCCCCGACGGCCCGTAGCCGGTTTCAAAGAGCACGTAGCCCTTGGCGGGCGGCCCGTCCTTGTAGCGTTCGAGCAGCCGCCGGGCCTCCTCGAAGGGCCATGCCTTCGACTCCATCGCCGCTGCGCGCACCGCGTCCATTGGCCTCATGCCCCCAAATGTTTCCGCCGAAGTGAGCTTCGGCTCTAGGGAACGCATCCCTGGGGGTCAAGGGCCCGGAATCATTCGTTCCACGGAGCCCGGAGGCGGCATGTGCGGGAAGGATGGCCGACATATGTCGTGCGGACGCAGCATTGTGGCTGGTCATTCGGTCGGATAGAGCGCGCGGGGATCCCCTCTGGTCCCGCGTCTGCCGACCGGGACCGTTTCCGGGGGAGCCCCCCGTTTCCGCCTGCATCGGACGGACGGGGCGCACGAACCGGCCGCTCCTCACGCGGGTAGCGACCCCGAAGGGCCGGAGCCATGCGCCTCCCCCCGGCCGCAGGAGGAAGTGATGGCGAGCACGATCGACACGGCCCGGTCCGAGCGGCCAGCCAATCCCCGCTCTCGGGTGATCCTCGCCAGCCTGATCGGCACGACGATCGAGTTCTACGACTTCTACGTCTACGCGACGGCGGCGGTGCTGGTGTTCCCGCACCTGTTCTTCCCGGCGGGCGACGAGACGGTGGCGCTGCTCGCCTCGTTCGCGGTCTTCGGAGCGGCCATGGTGGCGCGGCCGCTCGGGGCGGTCTTCTTCGGCCATCTGGGCGACCGGCGCGGCCGCAAGGCGACGCTGGTCGGCGCGCTCCTGACCATGGGGATCGCCACGTTCCTGATCGGCTGCCTGCCGACCTATCCCTCGGTCGGATGGTTCGCACCGTTCCTGCTGGTGGTCTTGCGCCTCGCGCAGGGCTTCGCGCTCGGCGGCGAGTGGAGCGGGGCGGCGCTGGTCGCGACGGAAAACGCGCCGAAGGGCAAGCGGGCGATCTACGGCACCTTCCCGCAGCTCGGCGCGCCGCTCGGGTTCATCATCGCGAACGGCCTCTTTCTTCTCATCGCGGCGCTGCTGCCCTCGGACGATCCCTCGCGCCCGTCGCTGGCGTTTCTGAGCTGGGGCTGGCGGATCCCGTTCCTGTTCTCCGCGGTCATGGTGATTGTCGGTCTCTGGGTCCGCTTGTCGCTGGTGGAGAGTACCGCGTTCGAGAAGACGGTGAAGCGCGGTCACGTGCAGAAGCTGCCGCTCGCGGCCGCGTTCCGCGACCACTGGCGGGAGCTGGTGCTGGGCACGTTCTACATGCTGGCGACCTATGTGCTCTTCTACCTGATGACGACGTTCTCGCTGTCCTATGGCCGGGCCGCCGTCACGGCGCCGCTGCCGGGGCTCGGCTATGACTATCGCAGCTTCGTGCTGATGATGATCGCCGGCGTCTGCTTCTTCGGCGTCTTCACCTTCCTCTCCGGCCCCTGGGCCGAGCGCTGGGGCCGGCGGCGCACGCTGATCGTCGTGACGCTCGGCATCATCGCCTTCGGCCTGCTCTGGGTGCCGATGCTCGCGGGCGGATTCGTCGGCGTGATGGCCTGGCTCATCCTCGGCTTCTCGCTCATGGGGATGACCTTCGGGCCGATGGGCGCGCTGCTGCCGGAGCTGTTCCCGTCGAACGTGCGCTATACGGGGTCGGGGATCGCCTACAACGTCTCCTCGATCCTTGGTGCGGCGGTGGCACCGTTCATCGCGGTCGCGCTCTGGAGCCACGGCGGCGGCAGCCCGTTCTGGGTCGGGGTCTACCTGAGCGCCATGGGGGTGCTGACCCTCGTGGCCATGCTCATGGGCAGCGAGACGCGGGACGTGGACATCGAACGCTGAGTCGCGAGGCCACGGCTGCCGTCCGGTCACGGCTTCGTGTGCAACCGCGGCATGGAGGTAACACTCTCGCGCTGGTGTTTCCGAAAAGGTTATCGGCCGGTTGACCGGCTCCCGGGAAGGGTCAAGAAAACTGACGAGTACGGAACGTGTTCCAGTCTCTCGTAACGATCACTCCATCCCCAGGAGCTCCTTGATGACAGTCGCCGGCATTCTGAAATCCATCGCCCTCGCCGCCGCAATCGCCGTGACCGCCGTTCCGGCGATCGCTCAGGAGATGCCGCCGCAGAAGGTCGTCTACCACAACAACGGCTCGACGAATCCGGACTACTACAAGCACTTCCTTGCCAACGTGCGGAACCACATCACCGCGGTCGGACGTGACAACATCGAACTCGTGGTGGTCGGCCACGGTGACGGGCTGCAGTTGCTCGCGGACGCCGAGACCGACCCGGAACTCGCCGCGAAGATCGACGCGCTGCGGGCTGACGGCGTGCGGTTCCTGATCTGCGCCAACACGCTGCGCTCGCGCAACATCACCCTCGACGAGCTCTATGGCGCGAAGGACGAGGACGTGGTGCCGAGCGGCGTCGCCGAGATCGCCCGCCTCGAACAGGAAGGCTTCGCCTACCTGCACCCCTGACGCGGGGGGCAAGACGACGAGAGCCCTCCCGGGCTCTCGCAACTTCCCGGCGGTCAGAAGACCTCCGCGACGTCGTACATCACCGGCTCGAAGCTCTTGCAGAGCGCGCTGATCTCGCGGTTGCGGCGGCGCATCTCCATCGAGCGGAGCATGGCGAGGAAATCCTCGCGGTCACGCCACTGGGAATAGTTCGCCACGCGCGTCTGGGCATCGTTCACATGCAGCGCTGCTCCGAGAAAGCCGGGCTGGCGGCTGATGAACTCGTCATAGGCGGCGCGGAGCAGGTCAACGAGATCGTGGCAGGTTCCGGGCATCACCTCGAACGTGGTGATGACTGTCTGGTGGGTGGCGTCGCGGGCGATGGTCGGCATGGCTGGCATCCTCCTCCTCGGGGTCACTCTAGCAGGTCCGCACGCTCCGCGGCATAGGGCGGCTCACACCACGTCGCCGACCCCCGCCCTCAGCCCGTCTCGGACACGGGCGGCAATGTCGAGGAAGTCGCGGCTCTCGCGGATGTGCAGCGGCCGCTCGCGCGGCAGCGGGCTTTCGATGATGTCCGTCACCCGACCCGGTCGCGGGCTCATCACCACGATCCGGGTCGAGAGGTAGACGGCTTCGGGGATCGAGTGCGTGACGAAGGCGATGGTCTTGCCCGTCCGGTCCCAGAGCTTCAGCAGTTCCTCGTTCAGGCGGTCGCGCACAATCTCGTCAAGCGCGCCGAAGGGCTCATCCATCAGCAGGAGTTCCGCGTCGAAGGAGAGCGCGCGGGCGATGGACGCGCGTTGCTGCATGCCGCCCGAGAGCTGCCAGGGATATTTCTTCTCGAAGCCGGCCAGCTCCACCAGGTCGAGCACGCGGGCGACCCGTTCCCGGCGCTCGGCCTGTGGATAGCCCATGACTTCGAGCGGCAGCGACACGTTTCCCCCGATGGTGCGCCACGGGAAGAGTCCGGCCGCCTGAAAGACGTAGCCGTAGGCCCGCGCCTCGCGTGCCTCGGCGGGGGTCATGCCGTTCACCGAGATCGTGCCCGAAGTCGGGGTTTCCAGATCGGCGGCGATGCGCAGGAACGTGGTCTTGCCACAGCCGGACGGGCCGATGAAGCTGACGAAATCCCCGGCGCTGATCGAGAGATCCACGTCCTTCAGCGCATGAACCGGCCCGTCGGCGGTCTGGAAGGTGAGGCCGAGGCCGCGCGCCTCGATCACCGGCCTGCCGCTTGCTCGCCTCTCGGCCAACGTCTCGGTCACGCGGCCCACGGTCAAACCGCGCCTCCGGTTCTGCCACCCCAGCGTCCGCCGACCTTCTTCTGGTCGATGACGCCGCTGACCGAACCACCAGCGGCGGACGGCGCGCCGCCGAAGAGCAGCATTCCGATGCGCCCGTCGTCGCAGCTGACACCGCCGAAGGCGGCCGGCATGCCGGTCGTCGTGTCGGTGGTCGGGTAGAGATCCCCCTCGCAGAGCGCGCCGGATTTTGCCGTGAGAGCAAAGGCATCACGGCTGCCGCGCGTCCGTTCGCCGGTGTAGCGCTCGGCTCCGTCGGCCGTCGCGACGTTGACCGGCATCCGGCTCCCGGCGCAGCCGGCAAGGACCACCGCGAGCAGAACGAGGGCCAGTCGCGTCAGCATGTCAGACACCGCTCGCCGGGATGCCGGCCCGCTCCACCGGGCGCGGGGCGGTGAGCGCCTTCCAGGTCGAGAGCGCCGTCGAGACCGGCCCGGCGGGAGGCCGCGCCACGAACTGCCCGTGCCCTTCCTTCGGCTTCAGCTCGCCGTCGTCGACCATGACCCGGCCGCGCGACAGCACGTAGCGCGGCAGGCCGCGGACGCGCTGGCCCTCGAAGACGTTGTAGTCGATGGCCGACTGCTGTGTCGCGGCGGCGATGACCTTCTCCTTCTTCGGGTCGAGCACCATGAGATCGGCGTCCGCACCCACGAGCACGGCGCCCTTGCGCGGATAGCAGTTCAGGATCTTCGCGATGTTGGTGGAGGTGACCGCCACGAACTCGCTCGGCGTCAGCCGCCCGGTCTCCACACCGTGGGTCCAGAGCATCGGCATCCGGTCTTCAAGCCCGCCGGTGCCGTTCGGAATCTTCGTGAAGTCGCCGACGCCGAAGCGCTTCTGCTCGGTGGTGAAGGCGCAGTGGTCGGTGGCGACGCAGGAGAGCGTGCCCGAGGCGAGCCCGGCCCAGAGCGAGTCCTGATGGCGCTTGTCGCGGAACGGCGGCGACATCACGCGCCGGGCCGCGTGGTTCCAGTCCTTGTTGAAATACTCGCTCTCATCGAGCGTCAGATGCTGGATCAGCGGCTCGCCCCAGACCCGCTTGCCGAGCATCTTTGCCCGCCGGATCGCCTCGTGGGCGTCCTCGCAGGAGACATGCACCACGTAGAGCGGCGCGCCCGCCATGTCGGCGATCATGATCGCGCGGTTCGTCGCCTCGCCCTCGACCTGCGCGGGGCGGGAGTAGGCGTGCGCCTCCGGCCCGGTGTTGCCCTCGGCGAGGAGCCGGGCGGAAAGCTCGGCCACCACGTCGCCGTTCTCCGCATGGACGAGCGGGATCGCCCCAAGCTCGGCGCAGCGGCGGAACGACGCGAACATCTCGTCGTCGTTCACCATCAGGCTGCCCTTGTAGGCCATGAAGTGCTTGAAGGTGTTGATGCCCTTCTCGGTCACCGCCTTCATTTCCTCGAAGACCTGCGGCCCCCACCAGGTGACCGCCATGTGGAACGAATAGTCGCAATGCGCCCGGCCGGACTTGTTGTCCCAGACCTTCAGCGCATCGAGAAGCGACTCGCCCGGTGCGGGCAGGGCGAAGTCGACGACCATCGTCGTTCCGCCCGAGAGCGCCGCGCGCGTCCCGGAGTCGAAGTCGTCAGACGAGTAGGTGCCCATGAACGGCATCTCGAGGTGGGTATGCGGGTCGATCCCGCCCGGCATCACGTAGGCACCGGTGGCGTCGAGCACCGTGTCGCCCTCGAGATCGGCTCCGATCGCGGCAATGCGGTCGCCCTCGATCAGCACGTCCGCCTGGTAGCTGAGATCGGCGGTGACGATGGTGCCGCCCTTGATGACCGTCGACATGTCCTTACCCCTGTGGTTCGCCGAGCGCCTCTCTGAGCGCCCTTGCCTCGTCCTGCGGCAGCGTCAGCCCCCGCGCCAGACCTTCCGCCACGATACGCGCCGCGAGCGCGAGGTCCATCCTCACCGCCGCCCGCCGCGCCCCGAGGCTGCACGTCAGATCCCCGTCGGCGATCTCGCGGGCGTAGACATGCAGCGTCGCGGTCGAGGGAGGATCGAATGACACCGCCACCTCCGCACCGGATCCCGATCCGAATGCCGGCGCCACCGCCGGCACCTCGACCCGCCCGCTTCCCGCGATGATCAGGAGATCCCCGAGGCTCATCCGCCGACCTCGGCGGACCCCGGAGCGGCAGAGGGGAGAGCGGATGTCACCCGACGATCTCCGCCGTCTCCAGCACCGCGTGGAAGAGCACGTTCGCGCCCTTTTCCGCCCACTCGGGCGTGATCTCCTCCGCCTCGTTGTGGGAGAGGCCGTCGACGCAGGGGCACATCACCATGGTCGCGGGCGCGACCTTCGCCGCCCAGCAGGCGTCATGGCCGGCACCCGAGACGATATTGCGATGGGTGTAGCCGAGCCGGTCGGCCGCGCGTCGCACCCGCTCCACGAGTTCGGGGGCGAAGGTCACCGGATCGAAATGCCCGACCGCCTCCACCGCACAGGTGACGCCGAGCGCCGCGCAGATCTTTGACGCCTCCGCCTCGATGGCTGCGCGCATCCGGTCGAGCTTCGCCTGATCGGACGTGCGGATGTCGACCGTGAAGATCACCGTTCCCGGCAGCACGTTGCGCGAGTTCGGTGAGAACTTCATCTGGCCGACGCCGCCGACCGCCGCCGGCTGCTCGCTCATCGCGACGGTCTGCACCGCCTCGAGGATGCGCGCCATGGCAAGGCCCGCGTTCACCCGCATCTCCATGGGCGTCGAGCCGGTGTGCGCCTCCTTGCCGGTCAGGGTGAATTCCAGCCACCAGAGCCCCTGACAGTGGGTGACGACACCGATGTCCTTCTCCTCGGCCTCGAGGATCGGACCCTGCTCGATGTGCAGCTCGAAATAGGCGTGCATCTCGCGCGCGCCCACCGGCTCGTCGCCCTTCCAGCCGATGCGCTCCAGTTCGTCGCCGAAGCGCTTGCCGTCGAGATCCGTCCGCCCGTAGGCGTGTTCGAGGTCGATCGCCCCGGCGAAGACGCCCGAGGCCATCATCGCGGGCGCAAAGCGCGCGCCTTCCTCGTTCGTCCAGTTCGTGACGACGATCGGATGCTTCGTGCGGATCCCGAGATCGTTCATCGAGCGCACCGCTTCCAGCGCGCCGAGGACGCCGAGAACGCCGTCGTACTTGCCGCCCGTCGGCTGGGTGTCGAGGTGGCTGCCCACATAGACGGGCAGGGCGTCCGGGTCCTCGCCCGGGCGGGTCGCGAACATCGTTCCCATCGCGTCGACCCCGAGCGTCATGCCTGCGTCCTCGCACCAGCCGCGAAAGAGCGCGCGGCCCTCGGCATCGGCGTCGGTCAGGGTCTGGCGGTTGTTGCCGCCCGCGACACCCGGTCCGATCTTCGCCATCTCCATCAGCGCGTCCCAGAGCCGGCCGCCGTCGATTTTCAGATTGTCGCTGGGTGCGGCCATTCGAGACTCCCGATGTCACCTGCCGCCATCCTTGCCATGCGCAGGCCGGAGCGCAAGCGCCCCGAATTCGGCTGCTGCGCCCCGGCGGGTGACGGGTAGACTTCAGCGGGGGGAATCGGCACCGACCGACCGCGCCCACATGACAGACGGAGGGAAAGAATGTCGCGAAACACGCTTCTCGGCGCGGCATGCCTGCTGCTTGTAGGCTTGCTTGTCGGGTATATCGCCGGCTCGGGGGGGCCGAGCCTCAAGGAGATCGATCAGGCGGTGAGCGCGCGCCTCGATGCGGCGAGCAAGGCCGAGGCCGAACGTGCGGCTGCGCTCGATGCCAGGGTGGCCGAACTCGGAACCCGCGTCGATGCGGTGTCCGCGGACGTGAAGTCCGGCGCGGATGCGGTGCAGGGCCTCGGTGACCGGCTGGGCGGCAACCTCGCCGATCTCGGCACGCGGCTCGGCGACACGGTGAATGCCGCGGGCGCGTCGAGCGTCGCGGCACTTCAGGGCGGCCTCGAGCGGCTGCAGCAGCGCCTCGCCGCCGCGCCCGCCGCGAACCCGGCCGCAGACGTGCCGCAGGCGGGTGCGGCAGCGCCGGAGGGACATGCGACAGGCCTGCCGGCGGGCACCGCAGCCGGCGAGACGCTGGCACTCGCCGATGCGGCACGGGTCTTCGTGTCCCGGGTCGATGACGCAGCCGGCGAGGCTCTCGTCTACATCGACGGGGAACCCATGACCCTCAAGGTCGGCGAAACAGCGCCGTTCCAGGCCGGAGGCGAGGAGTGCCAGCTCACGCTGGCGGCGGTCGATCGTGGCCACGCGAGCCTCACCGGCGGCTGCGGCAGCGACCTGCCGAAGGTCGAGGGCACCTCCCCGGGTGCCGTCGCAGTCCTCGCTGACGGCGCGGTGCGGGTCTTCGTCTCCGCCGTCGATCAGCAGAGCGCGCGGATTGCCATCAACGGCATCGCGACGCAGGAGGTCGCCGTCGGCGAGACCGTTGATGTCGCCTCCGGCGAGAAGGCCTGCCGGGTGACCGTGACGGGCGTTGACCGCGGCCACGTGACGCTCGACGCCGCCTGCTCCTAGGCGGCAAGCCGGGCGTGCGGGAAGCCGGGGTGCGCGGGCAAGTGAGCGCGCGCCTCCCGGTAACCCATCCTGAAATCAGCTCGTTGGCCGATCTTTCTGGTTCTGCCCGTTGCCGCGGCGCGACATGGCGTTAACCGATCCTTTACCGTGATCTTCGCAAGCGCGGCGTCCTGCGCTAGCCTTCCGGGCAGTTTCGGGGATGTCTGCGGGGGGACGGAATGCCGCACGAAACACCTGCGACCCGGTGCCTTGGGGGGCCGGGTCGATGTCGTGGCGCGGATCGCCGTCCAGCCGCGGCGGGCCGGCAAGGGGTCCCGCCGGGCCTGCGTGCCGAGGGGTTCGTCGAGCTTGCCCACATGCCGCCGCCCGGGCGGGCCGTGGCGGCGGCGCGGGCCTTCTCCGCCGGCAACGGTTACCTCGCGGGACAGATCGTCGATCGCCTTCTCTGAGCGGGTTCACTCTTGCGCGACCATGCGGCTTGTCGCACGAAAGCGGGGACGCTAGAGAGCCGCTCCGCTCAACGACGAGAGGAATCGCATGGCGACGAGTACAGAGGCCGAGGCCGAGTCTGAACACCGGCCCCAGGCTTCCTTCTGGAAGCTCGTCATTGGCTCGGTCGGTGTCGTCTATGGCGACATCGGCACCAGCCCGCTCTACGCCATGCGCGAAGGGCTTGCCGCCGCCGGCCGGGACGGTCTGACCGAGGAAGAGGTCATCGGCATCGTCTCGCTGCTGCTCTGGACCCTCATTCTCATCGTCACCCTGAAATATGTCGTCCTCATCCTGCGGGCGGACAACCGCGGCGAAGGTGGTACGCTCTCGCTGCTGGCGCTGGCCCAGCAGGCGCTCGGCAAGCGGACGAAGCTGCTCTTCGTCCTCGGTGTGGCGGGTGCCGCGCTCTTCTACGGTGACGCCGCGATCACGCCGGCGATCTCGGTGCTGTCGGCGGTCGAGGGCCTGAAGCTCGTGACGCCACACTTCGATGCATGGGTTCTGCCGGTCACGGTGGTGATTCTGACCTGCCTGTTCTGGGCGCAAAGCAGCGGCACGGCGCGGATCTCGGTGTTCTTCGGCCCGATCACCGTCCTGTGGTTCCTGGTGGTGGGGGCGCTCGGGCTCTATCACGCCGGCGACCGGCCGATGATCTTCACGGCCTTCAACCCGTACGAGGCGATCAGGTTCATCGTCCTGCATGGCACCGGTTCGCTCGTGGTCATGGGCTCGGTCTTTCTCGCTGTCACTGGTGCCGAGGCGCTTTATGCCGACATGGGCCACTTCGGGCGCGGGCCGATCCGCACCGCGTGGTTCTCGCTGATCTTCCCGGCCCTCGCGCTCAACTACCTCGGGCAGGGCAGCATGGTGCTGGCCAACCCGGCGACGGTTCACAACCCGTTCTTCCTGATGGCGCCATCCTGGGGGCTGGTGCCGCTGGTGCTGCTCGCGACCTGCGCAACGGTGATCGCCAGTCAGGCGGTGATCTCGGGCACCTTCTCGCTCACCCAGCAGGCAGTGCAGCTCGGCCTCTTTCCGCGCCTAGACATTCAGCACACCTCCGACAGCCAGGTCGGCCAGATCTACATGCCGTTGGTGAACTGGACGCTGATGGTGATCGTCATCGGTCTGGTGCTGCTCTTCGAGAGCTCCGCCTCGCTTGCCAGCGCCTACGGCATCGCCGTCACCGGCGCGATGCTGATCGACTCGCTGCTCGGGTTCGTGGTGTTCCGCACCCTCTGGAAATGGCCGCTGCTCCTCTGCATCGTCGTCATGGTGCCGCTGGTGACGATCGAGCTCACCTTCTTTGGCGCGAACCTGCTCAAGCTCTTCGACGGCGGTTTCGTGCCGCTGATCTTCGCCGCGATCATCGGCCTTCTGATGACGACCTGGGTGCGCGGCACGGCGATCGTCAACCGCAAGGCCCATACCGGCAGCGTGCCGCTCGAACAGCTGGTGGCGATGCTGAAGAAGTCGAAACCGGTGCAGGCGCCCGGGACGGCGGTGTTTCTCACCTCCGACCCGGAGGTCGCGCCCTCGGCACTCTTGCACAACCTCAAGCACAATCACGTCCTGCACAGTCGCAACGTCATCGTCACGGTGCAGGTGACCACCATGCCGCGGGTGCCAGACGCCGACCGGCTCTCCCTCGAACAGATCAGCGACACGTTCTGGCGGATCCGGCTGACCTTTGGCTACATGGAGGTGCCGAACGTGCCCCGGGCGCTCGCGCTCGCCCGAAAGGAGGGGCTGGCGCTCGAGATGATGAGCACGTCGTACTTCCTCAACCGACGCTCGTTCCGCCCGGCGACCGATCGCGCGTCGATGCCGCTCTGGCAGGACAAGCTCTTCATCGCCATGACGAAGGCCGCGACCGACGCCACGAGCTTCTATCGCCTGCCATCGAACCGGGTGCTCGAACTCGGCCAGCAGTTCGTGGTCTGAAGCTCACCTGACGACGAGCTTCACCTCGTCGCCGACCTGCAAGGCCGTCCCCGGTGTCAGCCCGTTCAGCAGATCGAAGGTCCTGCGGGGCGCCTTGACGGGCATTGCCTCGGCGAGCGCGACCACATCCTCGCCAGCGACGATCCGATGCACCCGGAGATGCAGTGGCTCGATGGCGCTCGCCTCCGTCCGACCGAGCTTGCGAAAGCTCACGGACGCCTTGGCCAGGACCTGCTCGCCGGTCTTGTCACCGGCCTGGTAGAGGCCGGTCAGCCGATAGAACCGGTCCCCGAGGCGGATCACCGTGAGGTCCGCCACCCGCTCGCTGTGATCGCCGCGCAGCACCAGCCGGCCCTGAGCGGCCAGCAGGCCGTTCAGGCGCGTCGTACGCAGCCCCGAGATCGGCTCGGCGATGATGCCCTTGCCGATCTCCGGCACCCAGTGATGCGCGAGATAGTCCTCCGGATTGCTGCCGGGATTGGGCACGCTGTCGAGCAGGAAGACCGCCCCACGCGGTCCGGCCGCCATCACCGCGTCCGCCCGGTTGGAGAGCACGTATCCCGGGGGGGCGTCGATGGCGAAGCCAAGATCGGGATGGAAGAAGGTCTTTCCCCGGACGATGCCCTGGGCCGGTCCGCTCCCCCACGCGAGCCCGTCGATCGCGGCGAGATAGGCTGCGTGCTCGCGCCGTCCCGGTGGCGCGTCCGCGGCCTCACGACTGGCGATCGCCAGCCGGTCGACGAGGGCAGGGTGGTCCGGCCCTCCCGCTGCGGTCGCGGAACGCTCGCCGGCGAGCCGATGGTTTCGCAGAAGCGTCCGCAGAAAGTCGACCTGCGCCCGCGCATCGTAGCCGGCGGCTTCGAGATAGCTCATGCCGAGCCGGTCGGCCCGGAGCTCGGCCGCCCGACGATCGTGTTCGGAAAGTGCCCGTTCCGCGTCGCCCGAGACCGCGTGGCCGATTTCGTGGGCGAGGACCGTCGCGAGTTCCGCCTCGTCATTGGCGAGCGCCAGCATCCCGCGGGTGACGTAGATCCGCCCCTTGGGCAACGAGAAGGCATTGGAGTCCGGTGTGTCGAGCACCAGAAACCGCCAGCCGCCCGGAGACTGGCCCGCCGCTTCCACGAGTGCCAAGCCGACGCGGTTCACATAGGCCGAGAGGGCCCGGTCCTGGTAGACCCCGCCCGACGCATGCACGAGCCCCCATTCGGGAACCGAGGCCGGGTACGCCGTCAGCGACGACATCGGCGTGCACGCCTGCATGAGCGCCGCGGTGAGCGCGAGGGCGGCGGCCGTCCGCGCCAGGGTTCCTGATCTCACGCAAGCCATTGTCGTTAACCTCTGCCCCGGGGACCGTCTGGCAGCAAGACAAAACGCCCCGAACCGGCGTTGGTGCCATGGCCGTTGTGGCTGCCGGTGTCAGGGTGGGTTGACCAATCTGCGGGCCGCGCCTACGAGCACGGGCGTCGGTCCCGTAGCTCAGTGGATAGAGCGGGCGCCTCCTAAGCGTCAGGTCGCGCGTTCGAATCGCGCCGGGATCGCCACGCGGAGCCGCGCGCAGGGACTCATGGAAATCGAGGCGAACCGGTATCGAGTGAAGCTCGCGGAAACGCCCGAGGAGCGCGAAGCCGCGCAGCGGCTGCGTTTCCGGGTCTTCGTCGAGGAGATGGGCGCGGAGGCAAGCGCCGAACAGCGGACCCTCCGGCGGGAGTGGGACGACTTCGATCCGTATTTCGATCATCTGATCCTCGAGACGGGGGAGCGGGTCGCGGATCCGCTCGACCGGGTGGTCGGTGTCTACCGGCTCATGCGTGGCGAGGTGGCGGAGGCCGGCACGGGGTTCTACGGCGCGTCCGAATACGACCTCTCACCGATTGCGAAGTCCGGGCGCCGGGTGGTCGAGCTCGGCCGCTCCTGCGTGGCGCGTGAGCATCGCGGCGGGCCGGGGATGCACCTGCTCTGGAACGGGCTCGCGGCCTATGTGCTGGAGCGCGACATCGAACTCCTGTTCGGCGTGGCGAGTTTTCCCGGCACCGATGTCGATGCGCTGGCGGAGGCGCTGTCCTATCTCCATCACACCCACCTCGCGCCGCCGGATCTGCGGGCGCGGGCGCGGCCGGAGCACTACGTAGAGATGAACCGGATGCCCCAGGATGCGGTGAACGCAGCCCGGGCACAGAAGGCGATCCCGCCGCTCATCAAGGCCTATCTGCGGCTCGGCGGCTTCGTCGGCGAAGGCGCCTACGTGGACCATGCCTTCAACACCATAGACGTCTGCGTGATCATGGACACCACCCGGATGACCGAGCGCTACCGGGCGTTCTACGAACGGGGCCGGAGGAAATCGTGAGCGAGGCGGTCGGAAAGACACCGCGCGCGCGCTGGAACGGGGCGGCGCCCCCTGCACTGCCGCCGCTCACCAGCGGCGAGCGGATTCGGTTCCGCCTGCGGCTGGTCTGGGCGGCTCTCGCGCTCGTCGGCTTTTTCGGGCTCTTCCTGATCGCGCGCGGTGCCGACTGGCTGGCGGAGCGCATCGCCCGGCGCCCGGTGACTGCGATGGGTCCGGCGGTGGTGCAGGTCTGGGCGGCGCAGGCGCTGCGCTCCCTCGGGCTAAGCTATCGCCAGCGCGGCGAGCCGATGCGCGAGGGCGGCGCCTTCGTCGCGAACCATTCGAGCTGGATCGACATCTGGGCACTGCAGCGGGCGGCGGCGCCGTTTCTCGTCTCCAAGGCCGAGGTGCGCGACTGGCCGGGAGTCGGCCTCATTGGCCGGGCGATCGGCACGATGTTCATCGACCGCCGGCCGGCACAGGCCAAGGCGCAGGAGGCCGAGCTGCTGACCCGTCTCGCCCGCGGTGACCGCATGGCGATCTTCCCCGAGGGCACCAGCACCGACGGGCAACGGATTCTGCCATTCAAGTCAGCACTGTTCGGCGTCTTCTTCTCACCGGAGATCAAGAGTCGCGTGGCGGTACAGCCGGTGACGATCCGCTTTCACCCGCCCGCCGGGTTGCCGTCATCGTTCTACGGCTGGTGGGGCGAGATGGAGTTCGCCCACCACATGCGCGACGTGCTGGCCCGCTCGGTCGGCGGCACGGTCGAGCTGACCTTCCATCCTGCCCTGCACCCGGCGGACTTCGCCGGGCGCAAGGAACTGGCGCAGGCCGCCGAGGCCGCGGTCCGCTCGGGCTTCGACGCCTGACGCTACCGGCTGCCGTACCGCTTCGCGAAGGCGATCACCTCGCCGACGATGCCGCGACGGAACACCAGCACGCAGATCATGAAGATGGCGCCCGTCACCACCGTCACCGGGAATTGCGAGGTGGCGAGCGAATTTTGCAGCGCGATGACGAGCCCGGCGCCGACGATCGGCCCGACCATGGTGCCGATGCCTCCGAGCAGGGTCATCAGGATCACCTCGCCCGACATCTGCCAGGTGACGTCGGTCAGGGTCGCGAACTGGAAAACCAGCGACTTCAGGCCGCCGGCAAGCCCGGCGAGGGCCGCCGACATGACGAACGCCGCGAGCTTGTAGCGCCCGACGCCGTAGCCGAGCGAGATCGCCCGTGGCTCGTTCTCGCGGATCGAGCGCAGGATCATGCCGAACGGCGAATTCACGATGCGCCAGATCGCGAAGACCCCGATCAGGAACACGGCGAGGACGAAATAGTACATGTTGAGCGGTACGTAGAGGTCGATGAAGCCGAGCAAATGGCCGCGCGGCACGCCTTGGATACCGTCCTCGCCATGGGTGAACGGCGCCTGCAGGCAGAAGAAGAAGAACATCTGCGACAGCGCCAGCGTCACCATGGCGAAATAGATGCCCTGCCGCCGGATGGCGAGAAGGCCCATGATGAGCCCGAGCAGCGCCGCGCCGGCCATGCCGATCAGCAGGCCGAGTTCGGGCGGCACCCCCCAGACCTTCACCGAATGCGCGGTGAAATAGGCCGCGCCGCCAAAGAACGCCGCGTGGCCGAAGGAGAGCAGCCCGGTGTAGCCGAGCAGCAGGTTGAACGCCGCCGCGAAGAGCGCGAAGCAGAGCATGCTCATCACGAAGACCGGGTAGAAGAAGAAGGGCGCCACGACGAGGGCCAGCACGCCGAGGGCGACGAGCGCCTTTTCAGTCCCGCGCATCAGGCATCCCTCCCGAAGAGGCCGGCGGGTCGCACAAGCAGCACGATTGCCATGATGACGAAGATCACCGTGTTGGAGGCTTCGGGGTAGAACACCTTGGTCAGCCCCTCCACGAGCCCGAGGGCATAGCCGGTGACGATGGCGCCGAGGATCGAGCCCATGCCGCCCACCACCACCACCGCGAAGACGACGATGATGATGTTCGAGCCCATGAGCGGGCTCACCTGATAGACCGGCGCCGCCATGATGCCGGCCAGCGCCGCCAGCGCGCAGCCGATGCCGTAGGTGACGGTCAGGAGCACGGGGACGTTGACGCCGAACGCCTGCACCAGCGTCGCGTTCTCGGTGGAGGCGCGCAGGTAGGCGCCGAGCTTGGTGCGTTCGATCAGGAACCACGTGGCGGTGCAGACAATGAGCGAGGCGACCACCACCCACGCCCGGTAGTTCGGCAGGAACATGAAGCCGAGGTTGGTGCCGCCCGCGAGTGCCTTCGGGGTCGGATACGGCTGGCCCGAGACGCCGAAGTAGTAGCGAAAGCTGCCCTCGATGACGAGCGCGAGGCCGAAGGTGAAGAGCAGGCCATAGAGCGGATCGACGCGGTAGAGCCGGCTGAGCGCAAGCCGCTCGATCACCATCCCGAAGATCGCGACGGTAAGCGGCGCGAGGACGAGCGCTGCCCAGTAGCCGATCCCGAGATGCGCCAGCATCAGGTAGCCCACGAACGCGCCGAGCATGTAGAGCGCGCCGTGGGCGAAGTTGATGATGCGCAACATGCCGAAGATGATCGCGAGCCCGAGGGAGAGCATCGCGTAGAACGAGCCGTTGATGAGGCCGACGAGGAGCTGTCCGAGCAACGCCTGAATCGGAACGCCGAATACCGTGATCATCAGACCCCCAGGAGCTGCTGCAGTTCCGGCATCCGCGCGTCAAGCTCACCCACCGGAAAGGTGGTGCTGATCGCGCCGTGCTCCATGACATAGAACCGGTCGGTGATGTGTGACGCGAAGCGGAAGTTCTGTTCCACGAGCAGGATCGTCATGCCGCGCGCCCGCAGGCTTTCGAGCGCGTCGCCGATCCGGTCGATGATGACCGGCGCGAGGCCCTCGGTCGGCTCGTCGAGCAGCAGCATGGTGGCGCCGGTCCGGAGCATCCGGGCGATCGCCAGCATCTGCTGTTCGCCGCCCGAGAGCTTGGTCCCGGGGCTCGAGCGCCGTTCCTTCAGGTTCGGGAACAGCGTGAAGATTTCCTCGATCGACATGCCGCCCTCGGCCACCACCGGCGGCAGCATCAGGTTCTCCATGACGTCGAGCGTCGAGAAGATGCCGCGCTCCTCCGGCACGAAGCCGATTCCGGCGTGCGCCGTGCGGTGCAACGGCAGCTTCAGGAGGTCCTTGCCGTCAAAGTGGATGGTGCCGGTTCGCTTGCGCACGATGCCCATGATCGCGCGCAGCGTCGTCGTCTTGCCGACGCCGTTGCGGCCGAGCAACGTCACCGTCTCGCCACGGCCGACGCTCATGTCGACGCCGTGCAGCACGTGGCTTTCGCCGTACCACGCATTCAGGTCGCGAAGGTCGAGCAGGGGTTCAGCCATGGCCGTCCTCGATGTAGGCGGTTCCCATGTAGGCTTCGCGTACCTGCGGGTTGCGGCTGACGGTGGCGTAGTCGCCTTCGGCGATGATCTCGCCGCGTTGCAGGACGACGATCTCGTCGCAGAGGTCGGCGACGACCTTGAGGTTGTGCTCGACCATGAGCAGGGCCCGGTCTTCCGCCACCCGCGCGATCAGCTGCGCCACATGGCCCACGTCCTCGTGCCCCATGCCGGCCATCGGCTCGTCGAGCAGCAGGACGCGGGGATCGAGCGCGAGCGTGGTGGCGATCTCGAGCACCCGCTTGCGTCCGTAGGACAGATCGGCCGCCAGATGCCCGGCGTGTTCGGTGAGCCCGACGTCGGCGAGAAGCTCGTCGGCGCGGGCGTCGAGTCGCTCCAGCGAGCCGAGGCCGAGCCAGAACTGGTGCCCGAGGCCCTGTGGCCGCTGCAGCGCCACCCGGACGTTCTCGCGCACCGTCAGGTGCGGAAAGACCGCCGAGATCTGGAACGACCGCACCAGCCCGAGCCGCGCCACGCGCGCGGGGTCGAGCCGGGTGATGTCCTGACCCATGAAGGCGATGGTGCCGGCCGTGGGCTTCAGGAACTTCGTCAGCAGGTTGAAGACCGTCGACTTGCCCGCACCGTTCGGACCGATCAGTGCCTTGATCTGGCCGTCGTGGAGGTCAAGGCTCACGTCCTTGACCGCCACGAAGCCGGCGAACTCCTTCCGCAGGCCCCGCGCTGAAAGCACCGGCTCGCCGGCCTTCGCGCGACGCTGGCGCAGGGGCGTCACGTCGGACACCGCCATCCCTCCCGTCACTGCGTGACGAGGGGGCAGCCGCTCTTTGCCGGGTCGATGAAGGCTTCCTGCGCCGGGATGGTGGCCAGCACGTTGTAATAGTCCCAGTCGCCCTTGCTGTCCTCGGGCTTCTTCACTTCCATCAGGTACATGTCGTGGAACATGCGGCCATTCGGCCCGACGGTGCCCTTGCCGGCAAAGACGTCCTCGACCGGCATCTCGTGCAGCTTCTTCGCCACGGCCTCGGTCTCGTCGGTGCCCGCGGCCTCGATCGCCTTCAGGTACTGCAGGACGGCGGAGTAGGTGCCGGCGTGGATCATGTTCGGCATGTTGCCGGTGCGCTCCATGAAGCGCTTGCCAAACTCACGCGATGCATCGTCGCGGTCCCAGTAGAAGCCTTCGGTGAGCGAGAGCCCCTGTGCCGCGTCGAGGCCGAGGCCGTGCACGTCCGCAAGGGTGAAGAGCAGCGCCGCCAGACGCTGGCCGCCGGCGACGATGCCGAATTCGGCTGCGCCCTTGATCGCGTTCGAGGTGTCGAGCCCGGCATTCGCGAGGCCGACCACCTTCGACCCGGAAGCCTGGGCCTGCAGCAGGAACGAGGAGAAGTCCGTGGTCGAGAGCGGCACCCGGACCGAGCCGAGCACCTGACCGCCCTCCTGCTTGACGAAGGTCGAGGTCTGCTCTTCCAGCGAATAGCCGAAGGCATAGTCCGCGGTGATGAAGAACCAGCTGTCACCGCCCGCCTTCACCAGCGCGCCGCCCGTGCCGACCGCCTGGCTGTGGGTGTCATAGGCCCAGTGGAAGCCGTAGGGCGAGCAGGCCTTGCCGGTGAGATCGGTGGTCGCGGCGCCGGTAACGATGTCGATCTTCTTCTTTTCCTGGCTGAGACCCTGCACCGCGAGCGCCACCGACGAGGTGGTGAGCTCCATGATGGAGTCGACCTGCTCGGTATCGTACCACTCGCGCGCGATGTTCGAGGCGATGTCGGGCTTGTTCTGGTGGTCGGCGGAGACGATCTCGATCGGCGCATCGAGCACCTTGCCGCCGAAATCCTCGGCGGCCATCTTCGCCGCCTCGACCGACGACTTGCCGCCGAAGTCGGCGTAGACGCCGGATTGATCGTTCAGGATGCCGATCTTGACCTTGCCGTCCGATACACCCTGCGCAGCGGCAGGCAGGACGACCGCGGGCAGGACAGCAGTGGCCGCAAGCGCGGCGGCGAGCCAGGGGGTACGCATCTGCAAAGTCTCCCGTTGGGACCCCGGTCGTTACCGGGTTTCAATTTGGTCTGGAGCGTAAGGGCTCGACCGTCCGCGTCAACGAAAAATCCGGGCCCGGTGAGAAACGGCCCCCGGCCGGGCCGGTCTCCGGAACTGGCCCCGGTCGCAGGGCGTTTGCCGAGACGCCAGGGTTCGAGAGGAAAGAAGCCTCCCCGTGACCATCAGAAGCGAAAAAGAGCATCGCGCAGAGACAAGCGCCGGATGCATCAAGGCCGGAGAGGTGGTGGAACTCATCCCCGCCCTCCGTGCCTTCGCCCGGACATTTTGCCGCAGCCGGTCGGATGCGGATGATCTGGTGCAGGAGACGCTGGCCAAGGCGATTGCCAACCTGCATCGCTTCGAGCCCGGAACGAACCTGAAATCGTGGCTCTTCACCATCATGCGCAACACCTTCCTCTCCGGTGTCGCGAAGTCCCGGCGCGAGATGACGGGGATCGAGGTCCGCGAGGCGGGCTCGGGCCCCCACGCGCCGCAGGAGTGGAGTGCGCAGGTCCACGAGGTGCGCGCCGCGATCTCCCGCCTGCCGCAGGCCCAGCGCGAGGTGCTGGTCCTCGTGGGAATGCTCGGGGTTTCCTATGGGGAGGCTGCACGGATCTGCGACTGTGCCGTCGGGACGGTCAAGAGCCGCCTCAGCCGGGCGCGCGTGGCGCTTCTGGTGGAGCTCGGCGAGGAAACCCAGTCTTGAAGCGAACTCTCAGGTCAGTGCGGGATGTCGCTGTAACAAGAGGATTAACCCTGCCGGCCGGAGGGCGACCGCCGGCGGCCCACAGGGGCGGGCGCCTGCCGGCATCGGGGCCGGTCAGACCCGCCGCGATCAGACCAGCCGCGACTGGTCCTTCGCCGCCCGCACGAAATCGGCGAACAGCGGATGCGGCGCGAAGGGTTTCGACTTCAGCTCCGGGTGGAACTGCACGCCGATGAACCACGGATGGCCGGGGATCTCGACGATCTCGGGCAGTCGTCCGTCCGGCGAGAGCCCGGAGAACTTCAGGCCGGATTCCTCGAGCTTGTCGCGATAGGTGATATCGACCTCGTAGCGGTGGCGGTGGCGCTCGGAGATCGACGTCGTGTCATAGATCGCCGCCGCCTGGCTGCCGGCAACGAGCGTGGCATTGTAGGCGCCGAGCCGCATGGTGCCGCCCTTGTCGTCGGACACCTCGCGCTTGATCGTCCGGTTGCCCTCCAGCCACTCCTTGAGGTGGTAGATGACGTGGGTGTAGCGCTGCGCGCCGGCCTCGCGGTCGAACTCCTCGCTGCCGGCGTCGGTCAGGCCGAGCAGGTTCCGCGACGCCTCGACCACCGCCATCTGCATCCCGAGGCAGATGCCGAGATAGGGCACCTGACGCTCGCGGGCGAAGTGCGCCGCGCGAATCTTGCCCTCGGTTCCGCGCTCGCCGAAGCCGCCGGGCACCAGGATCGCGTTGTAGCCTTCCAGAAGCGGCGCGATATCCACCTCAGTGTCGAGCCGCTCGCTGTCGATCCACTCGGCCCGGACCTTCACCCGGTTGGCGATGCCGCCGTGGGTCAGCGCCTCGGCGATGGATTTGTAGGCGTCTTCGAGCTGGGTGTACTTGCCGACGATCGCCACCTTCACCTCACCCTCGGCGTTGTGAATACGGTCGACCACATCCTCCCATTTCGAGAGGTTCGGCTTCGGCGCGGGCGAGATCATGAAGGCGTCGAGGACCGCCTGATCGAGGCCTTCCTTGTGGTAGGCGAGCGGCGCCTCGTAGATGGAGCGCAGGTCCTGCGCCGCGATCACCGCCTCGGGCCGGACGTTGCAGAAGAGCGCGAGCTTCTCGCGCTCCTTCGGCGGGATCGGCATCTCCGACCGGCAGACCAGAACGTCGGGCGCGATGCCGATGGAGCGGAGCTCCTTGACCGAGTGCTGCGTCGGCTTGGTCTTCAGCTCGCCCGAGGCAGCCATGTAGGGCAGAAGCGTCAGATGCACATAGATGCACTGGCCGCGCGGCTTGTCCTGACCGAACTGGCGGATCGCCTCGAAGAACGGCAGGCCCTCGATGTCGCCGACGGTGCCGCCGATCTCGCAGAGCATGAAGTCGACCTCGTCCTCGCCGAACTTCAGGAAGTCCTTGATTTCGTTGGTGACGTGCGGAATCACCTGGATCGTCCGGCCGAGATAGTCGCCGCGGCGCTCCTTCTCGAGGACGTTGGAATAGATCCGCCCCGACGAGACGGAATCGGTGCGGCGGGCGGCGACTCCGGTGAATCGCTCGTAGTGGCCGAGGTCGAGGTCGGTCTCCGCGCCGTCATCGGTCACGAACACCTCGCCGTGCTCGAACGGCGACATGGTTCCGGGATCGACGTTGAGGTAGGGGTCGAGCTTTCGCAGGCGGACCGAATAGCCGCGGGCCTGGAGCAGCGCTCCGAGGGCAGCGGACGCAAGTCCCTTGCCCAGTGACGAAACGACGCCGCCAGTAATGAAGATGTAGCGCGCCATTGAGAGCTGCTCCCGTGCCTTGGTGCCTGCCGCGAGTGGATGCGAAACCTGACGGTCCACGGGACTCAATCAGTACGGGAATGCCGCAGCGACGGCAAGCAGTTCTCGCAATATCCTGTGGAATGTCCGGGTGCGACAACCAGTGGTTGTCGCGAGGGACGATAATCCGTCTGGCGCTACTGTGCCGGCGGCGGCGTTGCCGGGCCGTCGCTGGCGGGCGGGGTCGCCGGAGCCGTCGCGGCAGGGGGCGTCACCGGCACCGCGGGGGCCTGCGGCGCCGCTGGCGCCGATGCGTCAGGGGCGGGCGCTGCCGGCGCCGTGGATGCCGGTGCATCGGGAGCCGGCGGCATGGCCGGGCCCGCGTCAGCGCCGGGGAGCTTCGGCAGCAGATCATTGCCGAGGTCGGGGACGGCCGGCGCGCCGGCTGCCGGGACCGGGGCATCGACCCCGTCGATCACCGAGCCGCTGCGGCTGTCGCGGGCGGCGATGACCGTGAGCGCGATGCTCGTCACCACGAAGGCCGCGCCGAGCATCCAGGTGAGCTTCGAGAGCGCCGTCGCGGCGCCACGGCTCGTCATCACGCCGCCGCCACCGCCGCCGCCGCCCATGCCAAGGGCGCCGCCCTCGGAGCGCTGGAGCAGCACAACGACGATGAGCGCGAGCGCGAGGATCAGGTGGACGGAAAGGACAACGGCTTGCATGGGGGCTCGGGCCTGAAACTCTGGATCGCGCGGGGATCTAGCCCCTGCGGCGGGGGATGTCGAGGGCCGATGCTAAGGACATCCCGATGTATCTTGAATGTCGATATAACGACATTCATATTGCTGGCCATGAGACATTCATTCAGACATGGCGGGAGAGACCGCCACTTCGCCGCATCCGGCCACCGGCGGGAGGCCGGACCGGGGCAAGGGCCGGAAGGCCGCAGGCGCGGGCGCCGGCCATTCGACTACGGCGACCTGCGGCTGATCGTGCTCGGCATGATCGCCGAGACCCCGCGCCACGGCTACGAGATCATGAAGGCGATCGAAGCGCGCATGGGCGGCGGCTACAGCCCGAGCCCGGGCGTGATCTACCCGACGCTCTCCTGGCTCGAAGACATGGGCTACGCCGCGTCCGAAGCGACCGGGGGCCGGCGGAGCTATCGCCTGACGCCCGAGGGCGAGGCGTTCCTCGTGGCGAACCGCGAGGCGGCCGAAGCGCTCGACGCGCGCATGGGCGCGCCGCGCCATCGGCACGGCACACACCGGCACGAGCGGCCGGAGCCTGTCGTGGAGGCCATGGTTGCCCTCCGGCAGGCCCTCCGCGCCCGCTTTGCCCACGGGCCGGTCGATCCGGCCGAGGCCGAAGGCATCGCGGCGGCGATCCGCGCCGCCGCGCAACAGGTGGAGAAGACGATGACCGACACGACGCAAACGGCGAGCTACGCGGTGCAGAGCGTGGCGACGGTGGAAACGCCGAAGGCCGCGGGCTACGCCGCACAGCTCTGCAAGCACTTCGGCCACAAGACCGAGGCGCGCTTCGAGGACGGCCGGGGCGAGGTGGTGTTCCCGTTCGGACGCCTCTCGCTCGAAGTCGATGGCGACCGCCTGACGCTGACGGCCCGGGCGGCGGATGCCGAGACGCTCCCCCGCGTCGAGGAGGTGACGACGAGCCACCTCCAGCGCTTCGCCTTCCGCGAGGAGCTGTCCCTCGACTGGACCCGCGGCTGACCGGAAGACTCGACCCGGGCGCTCAGCCCGGGATGATCTCGAACTTCACCACGTCCACCAGCCCGCGATCGGTGATCTTGAGCGCCGGGATCACCGGCAGCGCGAGGAAGGCGAGCTGGAGGAACGGCTCCTCCAGCACCACGCCGAGCGAGAGCGCCGCCTGTCGCAGGGCCGCGAGGCGGTCGCGCACCGCCTCGAACGGCTCGAGGCTCATGAGGCCGGCCACGGGCAACGCGAGCTCCGCGAGGATCTCCCCGTCGCGCGCCACCACAAAGCCCCCCTCGATCTCCGAGAGCCGGTTCGCCGCCAGCGCCATGTCGGCGTAGTCGGCACCGACCGCGACGATGTTGTGGTGGTCGTGGCAGACCGTCGAGGCGATGGCGCCCGCCTGCATCCCGAAACCGCGCACGAAGCCGGTGGCGATGTTGCCGTTCTTCCCATGCCGCTCGACCACGGCGATGCGCATCAGGTCGCGGGCCGGGTCCGGGCGCTTGTCGCCGTCGACGATGGCGATCTCCTCGCGCAGGTGCGCGGTGATGATCTTGCCCTCGACGATGCCGATGACGTCGGTGTCGGTGCGGTTGCCGCCGTTGCGGAAGTCCTGCGGCGTCACCTTCGGCGCGCGCACCGAGTTGCGCCCGATCGGCGCCAGTGTCTCGCGCGCGGCGAAGGCGTCCGCGTCCGCGACCTTGCCGCCGCAGAGCACCAGCCGGGCGTGGCAGCCCCGCAGGCTGTCGATCGCCACGATGTCCGCGCGCAGCCCCGGCGCGATCAGCCCCCGATCGGTGAGCCCGAACGCGCTCGCCGCCGAGAGCGAGGCGGCGCGATAGGCCGCGAGCGGCGCCGTGCCAAGCGCGATCAGCCGGCGGATCATGTAGTCGAGATGCCCGTGCTCGGCGATGTCGAGCGGATTGCGGTCGTCGGTGCAGAGACAGAGATAGGCGCTCGTCGCCTCGGTCAGGACCGGCTGCAGCGCGTCGAGATCCTTCGAGACCGACCCCTCGCGGATCAGCACCCGCATGCCATTGCGGAGCTTCTCGAGCGCCTCCGCCGCCGTCGTCGCCTCGTGCTCGGTGCGGATGCCTGCGGCGATGTAGGCGTTGAGGTCGCGCCCCGAGAGCTGCGGGCAGTGGCCGTCCACGTGGCCGCCGGCAAAGAGCCGCAGCTTCGCCATCGCGCCGGGATCGCGGTGGATGACGCCGGGATAGTTCATGAATTCGGCCAGCCCGATCCCCGAGGGATGGCCCATGAGCGGCGCCAGATCCGCCGCCTCGATGCGGGCGCCCGCGGTCTCCATGTCCGTCGAGGGCACGCAGGACGAGAGCTGGACGCGCAGGTCCATGACGAGCTGCGCCGATGCCTCCTGAAACCAGCGGATGCCGTCGACGCCGATGACGTTGGCAATCTCGTGGGGATCGCAGATCGCCGTGGTGATGCCGCGCGGCGTCACGCAGCGGTCGAACTCGTGCGGCGTGACGAGGCTGCTCTCCACGTGGAGATGCGTGTCGATGAACCCCGGCACCAGAATGAGGCCGCTGACGTCGATCACCCGGCTGCCCTCGTAGTCCGCGCCGATCCCGGCGATGCGCTCGCCCGTGATCGCCACGTCGCCCTCGATCATCGCGCCTGTCACCAGATCGAAGACATGGCCGCCGCGCAGCACGAGATCGGCCGGCTCGTCGCCCCGCGCCTGGGCGATGCGGCGTTCCAGATTGTCGGCGGCGAGGTCGGGGGTGGGCATGGTTCGGGTCTCCGGCTGGGGCGCGGGAGCTTCGGCGCGTTGGCCAGGGAGCGCAAGAGCTGACCGCAAGACCCGACGGCAGGCCCTTTGTCACATCCCCGCGCGGCCGGTCATCGTCGCACTCGCCCACGGGATCGCCTCGCGCAGCAGCGCGGCGTTGGCGGCGTCGAAGGCGAGAACGATCGAGCGCGCGTCCGTCGCGGGCGTCTCGGCGGTCTTCGTGAACCTGTGGCTGGCGACGAGGCGGCCGTCCAGGTCGCGCAGCAGGGTCAGCGTCATC
Source organism: Amaricoccus macauensis (assembly GCF_014201905.1). Classification (GTDB taxonomy): domain Bacteria; phylum Pseudomonadota; class Alphaproteobacteria; order Rhodobacterales; family Rhodobacteraceae; genus Amaricoccus; species Amaricoccus macauensis. The sequence goes on from NZ_JACHFM010000002.1 coordinate 521,293, forward strand.
GAGACGACGACCCGGGCCGGCGCGCCGTCGCCGGGCAGCGATTCGGCCTGGAACGCGTCGATGTCGGTCAGGAGCGTGTAGTCCGGCAGCGGCCCGACGGTCGACGTGGTGACGAAGGCAAAGCGGCCGGTGTTCGCCAGCGACCGGGCGAGCACGTTGCGAACATGCACCGGCAGGGCCTCGACCCAGCGGCCGTCACCGATGAGCGCCACCCGGATCGCCTCGGGCTTGATGACGATCCGGTCGCCGGCGATCGCGGCCGGGGCGGTCGGATCGGCGACGAAGACGATGCGCGAGCCGCTGCGGCCCGGCGCGGCCGGCGCGGGCAGCGGATTGAGGACATAGGTGTCGAGCGGTGTCGAGGCGCTGCGCAGCGTCGATGCGGCCGCACAGGCCGAGAGCAGGAGCAGCGCGGCGCAGAGCACCAGCGGCACGATGCGGCGGGGCAGGGTCGGGGACATCGCTATCTCCTGTAGGTGGGGGCCGGCGGGCTCAGGATGAACCGCGCCGGATCACGCTCGAACTGCGCGGCAAGCCGGTCGAGGCGGGCGACGAGCGCCTGCGCCTCCTGCGCGAAGCGCACGAACTGCGGCAGGCCCTGCGCGGTGAACTGGCCGATCGGCCCGGTATTGGCCTGAACCGCCGCGTCGATCCGCTGCACGGTGGCGTTGGCCTGCGCGACGGCGGCCCGAAGCTCGCCGGTCACCGCCGGCAGGTCCGCCGACATCGCCTCCAGGGCGTCCGACAGGCGCGCGGCAGAGGTGCGCAGGTCGGCCGCCGCGGGCGATACGTCCTCGGCGATGATGCGATCGGCGGTGCCAAAGGCCGAGCGCGCCGCCTGAAGCGTGCCGGTCGCCTCCGTCAGCACCGGCTCCAGCCGGTCGAGTGCCGTGTTCGCGCTTCGGAACGCCCCGGTCGCGGTGTCGAGGGTGGTCCCGGCGCTTGTCACCAGCGGCGCGAGGGAGCTGGTCACGCCGGTGACATCGCCCGACACCTGCGCCACCGCGGTGTTTATCGCGGCGATCCCCTGACGCACCTCGCTCACGACGGCTGGCAGGTCGGTCGTGGTGATCGTCTCGACAGACTTCGCCGAGGCCTGCACCGAGGCCAGCGTCGTGCGCGCGTCGCCGATGAGGGCCGTTCCATCGCCCCGGACGAGACCATCGACGCCGCTGGCGGCGGCGTCGATCGAGGCGAGAGTTTTCGTGGCACCCGCGAGCGTGGTGTCGAGAGAGGCGATTGTCGTCTTCAGCTCGTCGAGGCGGCTCGTCGCGGAAGTCGCCGTGTCGCCGTAGGCGGTCAGCACCGCATGCGCCTCGGAGCCGACCTGCTCCATCAGCAATTTCAGCCGGTCCGTGGTCGCCCGGAGATCTGCGACGGCGGCGGTACCGTCCTTCGACAGGATCCCGTCGGCGACCTTCGCGACACCGCCGATGGCCGCGAGCGTGCCGTCGGCCGTCTGCAGCGTGGTCTTCGCCGCGTCGAGCGTGCCGGTGAGGGATTGCATCGTGGTGCCGGCCTGTTCGGCGAGCGGCCCGAGATGGTCGGTGAAGCCCGCGATCTCGCCGGTGGCGGTCCTGACCGACCCCGCGATCGACGACACGCCGGCGATAGCGGTCCCGAGTTCGCCCGAGGCGGTGTCGACATTGGCGAGAATGCTCGCGACCGTGTCCCGGTTTGCCGGGCTGACGATCGCCTGCAGATCCTCGATGAGCACGCGCGCCTGGGCGATGAGCGCGGGCGCGTCCTCGGCGATCGACTGCACCACCGAGCGCTGACCTTGAATGACCGGCACGCCGCCTTTCGCCGCGTCGCGCAGGAGCGGCTTCGTCAGATCGCCGCCGGTCAGGGACACCAGCGACACGCCGGTCACCCCCTGCGGCTGGAGCTGCGCCGTGGCGCCTTCGTGCACGGGCGTGTCCGCGTCCACCTCGACCCGCACCCGCACCAGCCCGCCGCCGGTGACATCGAGGTCGAGCGACATCACCTGACCGACCGACAGCCCGCCAAACCGCACATCCGACGCGCGGCTGAGGCCGGAGACGTCGTCGAACATGATGTCGTAGTAGGCGTATTGCCGGTCCACCTGGAACTTGGCGAGCCAGACGAAGAACGCGAGGCCGAGCACGATGCCGACAAGGGCGCAGGCGCCGATCAGCACATAGTTTGCGCGAGTCTCCATTCCCGTCCCCTCAGCCATCCGCCATCGCGGCCCGGGCGCGCGGCCCGTGGAAGTATTCCTGCACCCACGGATCCCTGACCTTCAGCATGTCCGCCATGGTGCCGGTCGCGATGACTTTCCTGTGGGCAAGGACGGCGATGCGGTCACAGACCGCATGCAGCGTGTCGAGATCGTGGGTCACCATGAAGACCGTGAGCCCGAGCGACCCGCGAAGCTCGCGGATCAGCTGGTCGAAGGCATCCGCCCCGATCGGGTCGAGCCCGGCCGTCGGCTCGTCGAGAAAGACGATCGCGGGGTCAAGCGCCAGCGCCCTGGCGAGGCCCGCGCGTTTCTGCATGCCCCCCGACAGCTCCGACGGATACTTGCCGCAGGCGTCCGGTGGCAGCCCCGCCATCGATATCTTGAGCCGCGCCAGCGCCTTGCGCAGGGGTGCCACGACGTGCATGACCTCGCGCAGCGGCGCCTCGACGTTCTGCTGCACGGTGAGCGAGGAGAAGAGTGCCGCGTGCTGGAAGAGCACGCCCCAGCGTCGGCTCACCGCCTCGATCTCCGGCTCCGTCGCGTTCAGCACATCGACGCCGAGCACCTTGATCGATCCCGCCGTCGGCCGGTTCAGCCCGACGATGGAGCGCATCAGCACCGATTTTCCCGACCCCGACCCGCCGACGATGCCGAGCACCTCGCCCCGGTAGACATCGAGGTCGAGCCCGTTATGGACCACCTGCGAGCCGAAGCGGTTCACGAGGCCCCGAACCTCGATGATCGCCTCGCGCGGGGCAGGAGGCTCCGCCCTCGCGGCCCCACCGGGGCGCTCCGCCCTCACAGCCCTACCGTCGCGAAGAAGATGGCGAAGATCGCGTCGAGCACGATCACCATGAAGATCGCCAGCACCACCGACGACGACGTGAGACTGCCAAGGCTCTCGGCATTGCCCTCGACCTTCAGTCCGTGGTGGCACCCGATGAGCCCGATCACGAGGGCGAAGAACGGCGCCTTGATGAGACCGACCAGATAGTGTTCGACGGGGATGTTATCCGAAAGCCGCTCGATGAACATCTCTGGCGAGACGCCGAGCGTCAGCCACGCCATGACCCCCCCGCCCAGCAGCCCCGTGAGGTCCGCCACCACCCCGAGCAGCGGCAGCACGATCAGCAACGCCAGCACGCGGGGCACGACGAGGATGCGGATCGGATCGAGCCCGAGGGTGCGCATGGCGTCGATCTCCTCGCGCATCTTCATCGAGCCGATCGAGGCGGTAAAGGCCGACGCCGAGCGTCCCGCGACGATGATCGCGGTCAGCAGGATCCCGAGTTCGCGCAGCACGGCGATGGCGATGAGGTCGACGACGAAGATCTCGGCGCCGAACTGCCGCAGCTGCACCGCGCCCATGTAGGCAAGAACGACGCCGATCAGGAACGCCATGAGCGAGGCGATCGGTACCGCGGCGAGACCGGCCGACTGCATGTGAAAGACGATCGACGTGAAGCGCAGCCGCGACGGATGGATGAACGCCTCGCCCACGCGCACGATGACCGCACCAAAGAGCCCCAGCAGCTCGGTGAACGTGCTCCACGCGGTGACAACGTCGGTACCGAAGGCCTCGAGCCAGCGAATGAGGCCGTTGGTCGCCGGCGGGGCCACCGGGTCGGGCGGCAGGCTCTTCTCGACGGTTTCGAGCAGCCCGGCGCGCGCGGGCGCCAGCCCCTCGATGCGGACCTCGACCCCCTCGGCCGCGAGGCGCCGGCGCAGCGTCGCGATTGCCCAGGCGCCGGAGGTGTCGAACGCGGATACCCCCGTGCCATCGACCACGATCGGCCCGGGGCCGGTGATCTCGCCGAGGCGGGTGAAGATGGTCTCGACCCCGACGAGACTCAGGTCGCCCGAAAGCACCACCCTCGCCCCGGCGCCGGTCCGCTCGATGGCAACCGCCGCGCCCGGTATCGTCGCGTCCCCCACAGCCGCCTCATGCTATCCAGAGGACGCATTCAACATGACCGGCGCGCGCGGAGCAAGGTCGGGAGAGATTGAGGAGAGACCGCCGTTCAGTCCGCCAGCCGCACCAGCGCGTGACGCTTCTTGCCGATCGAGACCTTGAGCCCGCCCGCGAGCGCATCTGCCGTCACGACGGCGTTCGGATCGGCGACGACCTCGTTGTCGAGACGCAGGCCGCGTTCCGAAATCAGCCGCTTCGCCTCCTTGCCGGACTTCACGAGGCCGGTGGCGACGACAAGATGGCTGACCGTGATCCCGTCGCCCACCTCGGCCGCGGAGAGCGTCACCACCTCCAGCGCGTCGCCGACGCCGCCCTCGGCGAAGACCGCGCGCGCCGTCGCCTCGGCCTGCGCCGCCGCCGCGGCACCGTGGCAGAGCGTTGTGACGGCGTTCGCCAGCGTCACCTTGGCGGCGTTCACCTCCGCGCCGCCGAGACTGCCCAGCCGCTCGCACTCGTCCACCGGCAGCTCGGTGTAGAGCTTCAGGAACCGCCCCACGTCCGCGTCGGTGGTGTTGCGCCAGAACTGCCAGAACTCATAGGGCGAGAGCATGTCGGCGTTGAGCCAGACCGCGCCGCCCGCGCTCTTGCCCATCTTGCGCCCGTCCGAGGTGGTGAGCAGCGGCGAGGTGAGCCCGAAGACCTCCGCGCCCGCCACCCGCCGGGTGAGATCGACGCCGTTCACGATGTTGCCCCACTGGTCCGAGCCGCCCATCTGCAACAGGCACCCCTCGCGGCGGTGGATCTCCAGGAAATCATAGGCCTGAAGGATCATGTAGTTGAATTCGAGGAAGCTCAGCGGCTGCTCCCGGTCCAGGCGCGACTTCACGCTGTCGAAGGACAGCATCCGGTTCACCGAGAAATGCCGGCCGATGTCGCGCAGGAACGTCAGGTAGTTCAGCTCGTCGAGCCACTCGGCGTTGTCGAGCATGATCGCGTCCGAGGCGCTCTCACCGTAGGCGAGGTACTTCGCGAAGACACCCCGGATCGTCGCGATATTGGCGCCGATCTGCTCGGGCGTCAGAAGCGGCCGCTCGTCCGAACGAAACGACGGATCGCCGATCTTGGTGGTGCCGCCGCCCATGAGCGTGATCGGCCGGTGACCGGTCTTCTGCAGCCAGCGCAGCATCATGATGTTGAGCAGGTGGCCCACGTGCAGCGACTGGGCCGTCGCGTCATAGCCGATGTAGGCCGGCACGACACCGGCCACGAGCTTCGCGTCGAGGGCTTCGAGGTCGGTGCAGTCCTGCATATACCCGCGCTCGATCATCACGTGGAGAAAGTCGCTCTTCGGGCGCTGGGTCATCTCGTCTGGTCCTTCCACGGCAGAGGGCGCCCTTCTATAGCGGTTCCGGACGGGACGAAAGGCCGGGACGAACGACGGCGAAAGACTGGACGAAAGGACGGCGGATGCGGGCTTTGGGGTTGATGTCGGGCACGTCGATGGACGGGGTGGACGCGGCCGTGCTCGAAACCGATGGCGAGACGGTGACGAGCTTCGGACCGTCGGCGTTCCGGCCGTACGAGCCGCAGGACCGCGCGCTCCTGCGCGAGGCGCTCGGCCGCTGGCCGGGAGAGCCCGGCCTCGACGCCGTTGAGGCGGCGGTGCGCGAAGCCCATGCCGCCGCGATCGCCGGCTTCGACGGGCTGGAACTCATAGGCTTCCACGGCCAGACGCTCGCGCACGATCCGAAGGGCAGGGGGACGCACCAGATCGGCCGTGGCGACCGTCTCGCGGCGGAGGCCGGCGTGCCGGTCGTCTGGGACTTTCGTGCAGCCGACGTCGCATCGGGCGGCGAAGGCGCGCCGCTGGTGCCGTTCTTCCACTTCGCGCTGGCGCGCACGATCGGCGCCACGGCCCCGGTCGCATTCCTCAACATCGGCGGCGTGGCGAACGTCACATGGGTCGATCCGCGCGCGTGCGCGCCGGAAGCTCCGGGCGCGCTCGTTGCCTTCGACACCGGGCCGGGCAACGCGCTGCTCGACGACTTTCTCTCCGAGCGGCTTGGCGCGGCGTTCGACGCCGACGGCGCGACCTCCGGGGCGGGCAGGGCGTGCGGCGAGGTGCTCGGCCGTCTCGCTGATCATCCCTATATCCGCCGTCCGCCGCCGAAGTCACTGGATCGTCAGGATTTCCACGGCTTTCTCGACGCGGTGCGCGGGCTTTCCACCGAGGACGGCGCGGCGACGCTCGCGGCGCTCACTGTCGCCTGCGTCATCGAGGGCGCGCGGCATTTTCCTGAACCGCCCGCCCGCTGGCTCGTCTGCGGCGGCGGCCGGCGGAACCGGACCCTGATGGCGATGCTTGGTGCCAGATCGAACGCACCGGTGGAGGCGGTGGAGGCGGCCGGGCTCGACGGCGACATGCTGGAGGCCCAGGCCTTCGCCTTTCTCGCGGTCCGGGTGCTCCGCGGTCTCCCCACATCGGCGTCCGCCACCACCGGCGCCCGGCTGCCAGTGTCGGGCGGGCGCATCAGTCGCCCCTGATCCGCCTCTGAGCCGGGCTCTGATCCTGACCCTGTCCCGCCCGGATCTTGGCAAGCGCCGGCTGCGGCGCCATATGCAGCGGGACTGGCAAGCCATGGAGCCGCCCGATGCAGACCCGGAACAAGATGTTCGACGACCTCTCGCACCTCTTCACCAACGCGATGGGTGTGGCGCAGGGAGCGAAGACCGAAGCCGAGACCGCCATGCGCGGCCTTGTGGATCGCTGGCTCGCCGAGCGCAATTTCGTGACACGCGAGGAGTTCGACGCGGTGCGTGCCATGGCGCAGAAGGCGCGCGAGGAAAACGAGGCGCTGAAGGCGCGGCTCGCGGCTCTTGAGGCCGCCGCGAAAGCTTGACTTTGCGTTAACGCTGTCACGATTCTTTTGTGCGGGCGCACATTGATTCCGCTTTACAGGTGCGCTCGGCACGCTACACCATATCTTGTAGGGAAGCCGAGAATCCGGCTGACCTGTTGTTAACCTCACGCCACTGCGCGGGGTGACACCCCCGCCGGTGGCCATAATGAGAGGCTGCGGGCATGGGCATTGTCGAGCGTGACTTCGACAACGAGGATCTTCATCCGATCGACATCGTCGAGACTATGGCCGAGGAGCGTTCCTGGGATTTCGACCGCGTGGCCGAGGACCAGATCGCCATGGCGATCGACGGATCCTGGCGCACGTATTCCGTGACTCTCGCCTGGTCGCAGCGCGAAGAGGCACTGCGCCTGATCTGCGCCTTCGAGATGGCGCCACCCGTGCGCCGGCTCTCGGCGATGCACACTGCCATGGGCCTCGCGAACGATGTCTGCTGGAGCGGTGCCTTCGTGCTTTGGCGCGAACAAAAGCTCATGGGCTACCGCTACAGCCTGAACCTCGCCGGCGGCGCTCACGCGACCGAGGCGCAGATTCAGGACATGGTCCGCACCGCCGTAAACGCCTGCGAACGCTTCTATCCGGCGTTCCAGCTTGTTGCCTGGGGCAATGAGAAACCCGAGCGGGCACTCACGATCGCCATGGCCGAAGCATACGGCAGAGCTTAGCTGAACGTGATCTATTGAATTCAGAGAATTCAACGACTTGCTTGTGCAGGGGCGGCGCGACTCTCAGTTGCTCCGTCCCTGTATTTCAGCGTAGTGTCCCCGGAAATGTCGCTCACGAAGAACGACGTTTCACGGGGGAACTAGAATGGTTGCAGCATCCGGCCGAGGTGTAGTCCTCGGCAATCCAGCACTCGTGGCGCCGCTCTGTTGGGCGGCGATCATCCTTGACGGCTTCGATCTCGTGGTTCTCGGCGCGCTCATTCCGACGCTGACCAACGACACGGCCGGTACGCCCTGGATGACCACTGGTCAGGCGACTTTCATCTCGATGATCGGCCTCGTCGGCATGACGCTCGGCGCGCTGGCGATCGGCACCGCCACCGACATCATCGGCCGCCGCAAGGCGCTGATCGGCGCGGTCGCGGCCTTCTCGGTCATGACCATGCTCTGCGGGTTCGCGCAAGGCCCGGTCAGCCTCGGCCTCTACCGCTTCCTCGCGGGCGTGGGCCTCGGAGGCTGCCTGCCGACGGCGATCGCTCTCGTCACCGAGTTCTCCGGCCGAAGCGCCGCGGGCAAGGCCAGCACGACGATGATGACCGGCTACCACGTCGGTGCCGTCGCCACGGCGCTCCTCGGGCTCGTCTTCCTCGACACCCTCGGCTGGCGCGCGATGTTCTTCGCCGGCGCGATCCCCGGCCTCCTGCTTCTGCCGGTCATGTGGCGCCATGTGCCCGAATCGCCGGCCTTCCTGCTCGCCAAGGGCCAGCCCGAGGCCGCCCGCCGGGTCGCCGACCACTACAACATCACGCTCGAAGCCCCGGTGATCGATCCGGCGGCGAAGGCCGAGGTGCCGATCCGCACGCTCCTGAGCCCGGGCTTCCTGCGCAACAGCCTCGCGATCTGGGTCACCTCGTTCTGCGGCCTGCTTCTGGTCTACGCCCTCAACACCTGGCTGCCGAAGCTCATGGTGCAGGCGGACTACGGCCTCGCCCAGGGCCTGTGGTTCCTCATGCTGCTGAATGCCGGCGCCGTGGTCGGACTGCTCGTCGCCGGGCGGGTCGGTGACCGCATCGGCCTCCGCCGCGGCAGCATCCTGTGGTTCCTCTGCGGGGCGATCTTCCTCGCGGCGCTCTCGGTGCGCATGCCGATCGCGGCGCTCTATGTGATGGTCTTCCTGACCGGCTGCTTCGTCTTCAGCGCGCAGGTGCTGGTCTATGCCTTCACCGCCGCCAGCCATCCGCCGCAGGTGCGCGCCACCGCGGTCGGCATGTCCGCGGGCGTCGGACGGGTCGGGGCGATCGTCGGCCCGCTGCTCGGCGGTCTCCTCGTCGGTCTCGGCCTCGGGCACCCGTGGGGCTTCTACATCTTCGCCATCGTGGGCTTCTGCGGCGCGGTCGCGCTCAGCATGGCGCGCGAGACCGCAACCTCGCGGGCCAGCCGGAGCTAGCCTGCCTGACGAAACGGCTTCACAACCGGCTGCGGTCCCCCTAGGGTCTCGGTCGTGTCCGCGGGGGATCGCATGGAATTCGATGAGGTTGCGCGGCGCGGGCTTGTCTTGCTCGGCTGCGGCAAGATGGGCGGCGCAATGCTCGACGGCTGGCTCGCGGGCGGCCTTCCGGCCAGTGCCGTGACTGTCCTCGACCCAAAGCCGTCTGCCGGCCTCGAGGCGCGCGTCTCCGCGGGTCTGAACCTCAATGGTGAGCTACCGGCCGATCCCGCCGTGGCGATCCTCGCGGTGAAGCCCCAGATGATGGGCGCCGCCCTCCCGCAGCTGGCCGCGCTTGGCGGCGGGGGGACCCTCTTCGTCTCGATCGCCGCCGGCACCACGCTCGCGACGCTCGGCGACGCGCTCGGGGCGGGGACGCCGATCGTGCGGGCGATGCCGAACACCCCGGCCGCGGTCGGCCGGGGGATCACGGCGCTGATCGGCAACGCCTCGGTGGATGCCGCCGGGCTCGATCTCGCCGAGAACCTGCTGTCGGCGGTCGGGCGCACCGTGCGCATCGACACCGAATCCGAGATTGACGCGATTACCGCGTTGTCGGGCTCGGGGCCGGCATATGTCTTCCTTCTGATCGAAGCGATGGCTGCGGCCGGCGTGGCTCAGGGCCTCGCTCCGGAATTGGCCCAGTCACTCGCGCGTGCTACGGTCATCGGCGCGGGGGCTCTCGCAGAGTCCGCCGCGGAGACGCCGGCCGCGCAGCTTCGAACGGATGTCACCAGTCCTGGCGGCACCACGGCCGCCGCGCTTCAGGTTCTGATGGCGGACGAAGGACTGGTGGATCTGATGTCTCGCGCCATTGCCGCAGCTGCTGCGCGCAGTCGCGAGCTCGCTGTCTGAAGGCCCGGCCGCCGGGGGCGGCCTATTCTAGTAAGGAGAGCCAACATGTTCGATCCCAAGACCTTCTCGTTCGACGTAGACAAGATGACCGAATTCTTCAAACAGAACGACTTCAGCAAGCAACTCGCGAACCTGAAGATCCCGGGCGTCGATACCGACGCAATGGTCGCCGCGCAGCAGAAGAACATGGACGCGCTGGTCGAGGCCAACAAGGCCGCCGCCGCCGGCTATCAGGACCTGTTCCGCAAGCAGGTCGCGATCTTCGAAGAGACGATGTCCGAGGCCCGCAAGCAGCTGAGTTCGTTCGACACCACGAAGCTAGACGCCGATGCGGCGAAGGCTCAGGGCGATCTCGCCCGCGCGGCCTTCGAAAAGGCGATCGGCAACATGCAGGCGCTGGCCGAGAGCGCCCAGAAGGCGAACTCCGACGCCTACGACATCGTCGCCGCGCGTATCCGCGAGAGCATGACCGAGCTCCGCGACATGGCCAACAAGGCCACGAAGCAGGGCTGATGCTCTTGCTCCGCCCCGCCCGGCACGCTCTAAAGGGCGGGCCGGATTGGGGCGGAGCGCACGAATGACCACCGAGATTTCTTTCGACGACTTCCTGCAGGTCGATATTCGCGTCGGCCGCATCGTCCGGGTCGAGCCGTTTCCCGAAGCCCGGAAACCGGCGTGGAAGCTCTGGATCGACTTCGGGCCGGGCCTCGGCGAGAAGAAGTCCTCCGCCCAGATCACCACCCACTACACCGCTGACGATCTCGTCGGCCGCCAGGTCCTCGCGGTCGTCAACTTCCCGCCACGCCAGATCGGCCCGTTCCGCTCCGAAGTGCTGACCCTCGGCCTCGCCGACGCCGAGGGCGCCATCGTCCTGATCAGCCCGGAACGCGATGTGCCGACCGGCGCCCGACTGCACTAGCTCCCTGTACTAGCCCCCCGACGGCTCGGCGGTGAAATCCGCCGGCCCGAAGCGGCCCCGCGCGGTCCAGTTCTGGTGCCAGTAGGGGTAGATCACTGGCGGCGCGCTCACCGCGTCGAGGCGGTCGCGCTCCTCCGATGTCAGGACCAGATCCACCGCCGCGAGGCTGTCGCGGAACTGCTCCTCGTTGCGTCCGCCCACCACCAGCGACGTGACGCCCGGCCGCCCGAGGAGCCAGGCGAGCGCCACCTGTGCCGCCGAGACGCCATGCGCGCCGCCGACCTCGCGCAGCGCCTCGACGATGCGCCAGAGCCGGGGCACGTCGCGGATCGGCGGCTCGCGCCAGCCCGCGACCTGCCGTGCCGAGGGCGTCTCGGGCCCGTACTTGCCCGACAGCAGCCCGCCGGCGAGCGGGCTCCAGACGAGGATGCCGACACCCTCGGCCACGGCGATCGGCACCAGTTCGTATTCCGCTTCACGGGCTTCCAGCGTGTAGTGGATCTGCTGCGTCACCAGCCGGGGCAGGGCGCGCGCCTCCGCCACCCCGAGCGCCTTCATCAGGTGCCAGGCGGAATAGTTCGACGCGCCCGCATAGCGGATCTTGCCCTGCGCGATCAGCGTATCGAGCGCGCCCAGCGTCTCGTCGAGCGGCGTCATGCCGTCCCACTCGTGGAGATAGAGGATGTCGATGACGTCGGTGCCGAGCCGCTTCAGGCTTGCCTCGACCTCGCGCAGGATGGCGTAGCGCGACAGGCCCTCGCCGTTCGGGCCGTCACCCATGCGAAAGCGCACCTTGGAGGCGACGAGCACGTCCTGCCGGCGCTTGCCGAGGGCGCGCCCGAGGAATTCCTCGGAATTGCCGCTCGAGTACACGTTGGCCGTGTCGAAGAGGTTCACGCCCGCGTCGAGGCAGAGTGAGACCTGCCGCTGCGCCTCTCGCAGGTCGGCGCCGCCCACCTTGGTGAAGCTCCCGGCCGCGCCGAAGGTCATCGTCCCCATGGTCAGGACCGAGACCCTGAGCCCCGAGCGCCCGAGATACCGATAGTCCATCCGACCCCTCCCTCTGCTTTTGCGCGAAGGTCAGCATTTCGCGCGTGCCGGTGCAAGCGCCGCCAGCCGCAGGGCGTGGCAAGCGGGGGCATCGCGGATTGACCGCTTGCGGAAGCCGCAAACCCGTCATACCGTACTGAGTACACTGTCCCGATAAAAGAATTATCTTGCGTCAGAGGACCATAGCGGGACTGCTGCAGGGAGTTGATGCGTGATGAAGACAGATGAGGCGGCCAGTGTTGCGGCGTCGAGCGCGCCGGGTGGCGCGCAGACCATGCGGGCGATGCTTCTGGGACAGGCGACCGCCGACGCCCCGGGCAGTCTCGAACTCGTCGAGCGGCCGGTACCCGTCCCCGGCGCGGGAGAGGTGCTCGCGCAGGTCGGCTATGCCGGATGCAACTTCGCCGACACGATGATGTGGCGCGGCACCTATCCGCACCCGAAGGGCTACCCGCTGGTCGCCGGGCTGGAATTCGCCGGACGCGTCGCCGCGATCGGCGCAGGGGTGAAGGGCATCGCCGTCGGCGACCGGATCGCGGCCTTCGTCGAGGAGGCCGGGGTCTTCGCCGATTACTGCATCGTGCCGGTGGAACGGGTGATCCCGATCCCGGATAGCGTGCCCCTCACCACCGCCGCCTCGCTCCCGACGCAGGCGCTCACCGCATGGCACATGCTCCACACGGTCGCCACCGTCCGCCCGGGCGACAAGGTCCTGATCCACGCCATCGGCGGCGGCGTCGGGCTCTGCCTGACCCAGCTTGCCGTGGCGGCGGGTGCGACGGTCTTCGGCACCATCGGCACTGCCGGCAAGGAATCCCGCGCCCTCGCGGTCGGCGCGACGGCCGTCGTGAACCGCAGCGAGCGGGATTTCGTCGAGGCGATCGCCACGGCGGCGGGCGGCCATGTGGACAAGATCTACGACTCGACCGGTGCGACGATCCTCGACCGCAGTTTCGAGCTCATCCGCCCCCTCGGCCACATCGTGAGCTTCGGCGAGGCGGAGGGCCGACCGTTTCCAAACCTCTGGGAACGGCTGGTGCGCAAGTCCCTGACCTTCACCCGCTTCCATCTCGGCCATATCGACTTCCATTCGGAGGCCTGGACGCGTGGCGTCGCGGAAGTGCTTGGAAGCATTCGGAAGGGTGAACTCGACATCCACGTCGAGCAGGTCTTTCCGCTCGAAGACACCCAGGCGATGTTCGAGCGCCTCGAATCCCGTCAGGTCTCGGGGAAGCTGCTCCTGTCGATCAACCCCGGCGTCTGAGACTCGGGCCTCTGCGTCAACCGGAGCTGACTTCCGGCGAGTGGTCAGGGGTATTACCAATGTTGATCGATGGCTTGTCCATGGTGCGCAACCCGCGCGCCATGGCTCCGCCGACTACAGATCCCGCTGATAGATCCAGTCGAAGTCAGGATGGTTCGCGAACCGCCACTTCCGGAGCGGCCCGGCCATGACGTTCAGGTAGTAGAGATCGAAGCCATAGGGCGCGGCACAGGGGTGGTGCCCCTTCGGCACCAGCACCACGTCATGATCAGCAACCGAGATCGTCTCGTCGAGCGACAAGTCGTCGGTGAAGACCCGCTGAAAGGCAAAACCCGCCGCCGGTTTCAGCCGGTGATAGTAAGTCTCCTCAAGGTAGGTCATCGCCGGGAAATCGTCCTCGTCGTGCCGGTGCGGCGGATAGGACGACCAGTTGCCCTGCGGCGTGAACACCTCCGTCACGAGCAGAGAGTCCGCGACGTCGCGTTCCTCCATGGCGATCGCATTCACATGCCGCGTGTTCGCCCCCTTGCCGCGCGTGGAGGTGGTGATGCCGAGAGGCCCGATCACCTGCGCCGCCCGTCCGGGCTTCCCCGGCGCCGTGCAGACCGCCAGCGTACAGGCCGTCGTCGCCGTCGCGGTCCAGTCCGAGCCGGCAGGCACATAGACCGCCGCCGGTGGCGTCGCCTCGAAGACATCCATCCGCTCGCCGAGCTCGCCGAAATCCGCGCCCGCCGCTCCAACCCGCGCCTTGCCCTCGACAAGGACGAGGATCACCTCGGTCTCACCGGTGACTTCGGCCGCCGTCTCACCCGCCGCGAGCCGGTAGAGGCCGAAGCCCACATAGCCCCATCCGGCAGATGCCGGCGTGACGTCATGAACCTTCCCCGTGGTGCCGGTCGGCCGGCGCAGGAGTTTCGACATGGGCTCTCTCCCCTCAGTCCGCCACACGCTGCAGGTCGCGGGCCGTCTCATAGCGCGCCCGCGCCGCCCGGACCTCCTCGCGGTCCGAGACCTCGGGCACCGCCACGTCCCACCAGGCACCGCCGGCATCGGTTGTGGGCATGGGGTCGGTGTCAATCACCACCACATAGCTCTTGTCGCTCTCCCGCGCCCGCCCCAGCGCGGCCTCGAGTTCGGCGATCGAGCCCACCTTCTCCGATCCCGCCCCCATCGCGGCGGCATGCGCCGCGAAGTCGATGGAGGACGGCACCACATGCCGCGCCGTGTCGATCAGGTTGTTGAACGACGCGCCCCCGCAGGCGATCTGCAGCCGGTTGATGCAACCGTACCCGCGATTGTCGAGCAGCACGACGATGATCTTCTGCCCGAGCATCACGCTCGTCGCGAGCTCGGAGTTCAGCATCATGTAGCTGCCATCGCCGACCATCACGACGACCTCGCGGTCGGGATGCGCCATCTTCACCCCAAGACCGCCGGCGATCTCGTAACCCATGGTCGAGAACCCGTATTCGAGGTGATAGCCGTTCGCCCGCGCCGCCTTCCAGAGCTTGTGCAGCTCGCCGGGCAGACCGCCTGCCGCACACACCACGATGGCATCCTCCGCCACGCCGCGCTGGACCGCGCCGATCACCTGCATGTCGGTCGGCTTCGCGTTGCCGGTCGGCGCTGCCGTCACCTCATCGACCGCCTCGATCCAGCCGGGCTTCAGGCCCGCGTCGATGTCGGGCGCGCGATGGCCGCCAAGAAGCGCGGTCAGTTCCTCGAGCGCCAGACGGGCGTCCGCGACCACCGGCAGGGCATTGTGCTTGTGGGTGTCGTAGGGCGCGACGTTGATCGAGACGATCCGCCGGTCCTCGTTCCGGAACAACGCCCACGAGCCGGTGGTGAAGTCCTGAAGGCGCGTGCCGAGCCCGATCACCACATCCGCCGCCTCGGCGACCGCGTTCGTCGCCGACGATCCGGTGACGCCGACCGAGCCGAGATTGAGCGGATGGTCCCACGGCATCGCCGACTTGCCCGCCTGCGTCTCGCCCACGGGAATGTTGTGCTTCTCCGCGAAGCTCGTGAGCGCCGCCGCGGCCTCGGCGTAGTGCACGCCGCCGCCCGCGATGATCAGCGGCCGCTTCGCCCCCCGGATCGCGTCAGCCGCCACCTTGATCTCGCGCAGCCCCGGACGCGGCCGGCGCCGGTGCCATTCCTTCGGCGCGAAGAACGCGGCCGGGTAGTCGCAGGCCTCGGCCTGCACATCCTGACAGAAGGCGAGTGTCACCGGGCCGCAGTCGGCCGGGTCGGTCATGGTGGCGAAGGCGCGGGGCAGGGCGGTCAGGAGCTGCTCCGGCCGCATGATCCGGTCGAAATACCGGCTGAGCGGCCGGAAGGCGTCGTTGACCGAGACCGTGCCGTCGCCGAAGTCCTCGAGCTGCTGCAGCACCGGGTCAGGCGCCCGGTTCGCGAAGACATCCCCCGGCACGAAGAGCACCGGCAGGCGGTTCACGTGGGCAAGCGCGCAGGAGGTGACGAGGTTGAGCGCTCCCGGGCCGATCGAGGTCGTGACCATCATCGCCCGCTTGCGGTTCAGGGCCTTGGCATAGGCGATGGCGGCGTTCGCCATGCCCTGCTCGTTGTGGGCGCGCCAGGTCGGGAAGGCGTCGCCCGCCGCATGGAGCGCCTCGCCCATGCCCGCGACGTTGCCATGGCCGAAGATCGCCCAGGCACCGGCGAGAAACGGAACGCCGTCCTCGTTGAGCTGTGCGGCGCAGTAGCGGACGAGGGCCTGTGCGGCGGTGAGGCGGATCGTCTTCATGCGGCGGCTCCCTTCAGTGCCCGCGCCTCGTCCCAGAGACGGCACAGGCGTTTGTACTTTTCCGCCATGTCGGCGACGGCGGCTTCGTCGGTCAACGCGCCCGAGAGCCAGCCGCGCGCCGCGTCGGCAAAGATCGTGCGGCCGACAGCGAACCCCTTCACGAGATCATGCGCTGCCGCGGCCGCGAAGCTCGCGCCGAGCTCTTCGATCGGGGCTTCGAGGCCGAGCACGACGACGCCGCGGGTGTTGGGATCGTTGCGGGTGATCGCGGCACAGGCGTTCGCCCAGGCCGCGTCGGTCTTCATCGGCTCGAGCTTCCACCAGTCGGGATAGACCCCGAGGTCGTAGAATCGCTGAATGATTTCGGCAGAGGTCGTGTCGGTCACCGGCGCGACCTTGGAGGGGATGACTTCGAGCAGGAATTCGAGCCGGTTGGCGCGGGCCGCATGGAAGAGCCGGATGACCGTCGCCTCCTGATCCGCCTTCATCGCGGCGCTGTCTCCGGGGTGGTAGAAGCAGAGGACCTTCACCACATGCTCGACCGGCCATTCCGAGAGCGCCGAGCCATAGTCGGGCTCGATCTCGTCCTCGAGGCGCAGCGGGCGGCTTCCGGGCAGCTCCACCGGGCGGCCGATCCAGAGGCCGGTGCCGGCGGCTGCATAGAGCGCGTCGCGCCCGAGACGCCCGTCGCAGAGCAGGCCATAGCCCTCACGTCCGTTGGCGACCCGCTGCGCGGCGTCGAGGCAGAGCTTCTTGAACGCGCCGATGTGCGGATGGCTGACGCCGAACTCGTCCGCCACCGACTCGAGCTGCATCCGGTGGTCGAAGGCGAAGACCCGCATCACCGGCCACTCCTTCAGCCGGTTCGTCGCCCAGTGCACCTGCTCAAGCTCGGCGTCCTTGCGGAGCGCGGGATCGCGAATGCCGCGCTCGAAGAAGAATTCGAGTTCCTCCCACGACGGATAGGCGGGCGTGCAGCCGTGGCGCGACACGGCGAAGGCGCCGCAGGCGTTGGCGTATTTCAGCGCGGTCGGCCAGTCCTGATCGGTGAGCCAACCCTTCAGCAGCCCCGACATGAAGCCGTCACCGGCGCCGAGCACGTTGAAGACCTCGATCGGAAAGCCCGGGCCGGTCTCGCCCTCGTCGAGGGTGTCGGGTACCGCGCCGGTGAATGCGACCGCGCCCTTCGCACCGCGCTTGCAGACCAGCGTGGCGTCAGAGACGGCGCGGACCGCGCGCAGGGCGGTCACGGTGTCGGTGGAGCCACCGGCGATGTGGAACTCCTCCTCGGTGCCGACGATGAGATCGAAGAGGTGCAGCGTCGATTGAAGCTTCGCGGTCACCGGGGCGCTCTCGATGAAGCGCTCTTCCCCGGCCTCGTGGCCCGCGAGGCCCCAGAGGTTCGGGCGATAGTCGATGTCGAGCGCGGTGCGCGCGCCGTTCTCGCGTGCGAGCCGCAGGGCCTTCAGGACGGCCGCCTCCGTGCGCGGATGGCTGAGATGGGTGCCCGTCGCCACCACCGCCCGGGTGTCGGCGATGAGGGCCGGGTCGATGTCGTCCTCACAGAGCGCCATGTCGGCGCAGTTCTCGCGGTAGAAGATCAGCGGGAAGCGTTCCTGGTCGCGGATGCCGAGGAGCACCAGCGCGGTCAGCCGCTCGGGATCGGTGAGCACGCCGCGCACATCCACGCCCTCGGCTGCCAGCGTCTCGCGGATGAAGCGGCCCATGTGCTCGTCGCCGACCCTTGTGATCAGCCCGGACTTCAGCCCGAGGCGCGCGGTGCCGGCGGCGATGTTGGTGGGGGAGCCGCCGATGTACTTGTGGAACGAAGCCATGTCCTCGAGCCGGCCGCCCACCTGCGCGCCGTAGAGGTCGACGGACGACCGACCGATCGTGATGACGTCGAGTGCGGGCATGGCTTCCGTCTCCCCTGCGGAGCGCAAACGAATCGTTTGCGCTGATTGAGGGTAAAAATAGAATATATATTCTGTTTGGGGAACAGGGAAATCGAGTGGCGGGTCTCAGCTCGCGTCGTCCTCCCTGCGGGCACCGACCGCGACGACGAGGCCAAGCGCCAGCGCGAAGGTTGCCGAGAGCGCCCGGAACGCGCCCACGTCCACCTCCGAGACGAGAAGCGGCACGACCCCGAGGCGTTGCAGCGGGCTCGACAAACTGTCGGTGAGCGCGACGACCTCATGGCCGCCGGCCCGGGCGGCCTCGGCGAAGGTCACGGTCTCGGCGCTGTAGGGCGCGAAGGTGATCGCGAGGACGGCATCTCCCGGGCGGAGCGCATGGCGGGTCGGGAGCTGACCGACCGCCGTGTGCAGCACACAAGGAATCCCCATCTTTTCAAGCGCATAGGCGAGGTAGCTCGCAACCGGGAACGCTCGCCGGTAGCCGACGAGATGGATGAGTGGACTGGCCGCGAGGAGATCGACCGCGCGTTCCAGCATGGCGATGTCGACCGTGCTCGTCAGGTTCTCGAGCGATGTGCGTCCGGCCTCGACGAACTCGGCGAGCAGCACCGCGGGCCCGTCCTCACCGGTCCGCCGCAGGTTCTGCAGCCGCGTGGCGTAGTCCGGCCATTTCCGGGAATACTCCTCGCGGAACAGCCGCTGCATCTGGCTGAAACCGGAGAATCCAAGCTCCTGACAGAAGCGCATGACCGCCGAAGGCTGCACCTCGGCTGCCTGCGCCAGCTCCGCGACGGTGGAAACCGCCACCCGGTCAGGATTGGCGGTCACGTAGTCGGCACACTGTCGCAGCCGCTTCGGCAGAGCGTCGCCACGTGCGGCAATCTCGCGATAGAGCGCGTCCAGTGTGTCCGGAGCGCCGGACGTCAATGCATCGTCCATCTTCCACCTGTGCTGCCTTCATGGAATATGTATTCCAAAGGTCGCGGTGGACCAAAGCCGAAAATGCCGGCCGCAGGTCCTTCGCGCGTTCCGGGGTTCCCCGATCGCCGCTTTCGCCTTAATGCAGGAAGGCCATGAAGACCAAGCCCGCAGCCTTCCTCGTCCACCTGTTGACCGGTTCCGGTGCCGCGCTGGCGCTGCTGGCGCTCATTGCCGCCACGCGAGGCGCCTGGCCCGTGATGTTCGGGTGGCTCGTCGTCGCGCTGATCGTCGATGGCATCGACGGGCCGCTCGCCCGGAAGGTCGATATCAAGCGCAATGCGTCGAACTGGGACGGGGTGATCCTCGACCTCGTCGTGGACTATCTGACCTATGTCTTCATCCCGGCCTATGCGCTCATCTACACCGGCCTCCTGCCGTGGCATCTCGGGCTGGTGGCGGCGCTCTTCATCGCGCTGACCGGCGCGATGTACTTCGCCGACGTGCGCATGAAGGCCGACGACAACTGCTTCGTCGGATTTCCCGCGGTCTGGCAGATGCCGCTTCTGGTGTTTCTCACCTTCAATCCGCCGGTCTGGGTCACCGCCGGCTCGATCCTCGCCATGGGCATCGCGCAGTTCACCTGGCTGAAATTCGTTCATCCGGTGCGAACCGTGCGCTGGCGGCCGTTCACGCTGGCGGTGTGCGTGCTTTGGGTGGTCTTCGGCGGCTGGTCGGTCTGGAATCACTTCGAGCCACCGATGGCAGTGAAGATCGGGCTGCTCGCAACCTCCTTCTGGCTGCTCTTCGCCGGTATCCTGATGCAGGTTATGCCAACGCGTCAGATGCCGGGCGCCCGCTAGGGGCCGGGCCCTTGCGTCGCGTGGCCGGTCAGCCGGGCCGCACGCGAGAGGGCCACCCGATGCCGAGATCAGTGGCGCGCGCCCAGACGCCGGTTGCCTTCGTGGCCGCCATCGTCCGGGGCTATGCGCGTCGCGGGCGTGATCCGTCGGTGGCGTTGCGCGCGGCGGGGCTCGTGTCGGCGCAGCACCTCGATCCTGACGCACGCATTCCGCTCGAGGCCTTCGAGACGCTCTCCGCCCATGCCATGCGCGAGCTTGATGACGAGGCGCTTGGCTGGTTCTCGCGGCGCCTGCCCTGGGGCAGCTACGGGATGCTGCTGCGTGCGTCGCTGACCTCGCCCACGCTCGGCGTGGCGCTCGGACGCTGGACACGCCACCACGGGCTCCTGACCGACGACGTAAGCATCAGTCTCCGGGTCGAGGGCGGCACCTCCGTTGTCCGGGTAGAGGAACGGGCGGAGCTCGGCGACCTGCGGGAATTCTGCCTGATGAGCCTGCTGCGGAACCTGCATGGCATCGCCTGCTGGCTCGCCGATTCGCGGATCGCGATCACGGACACGCGCTTCCCGGTTCCGGCGCCGACCTACGCCGAGGTCTGCGGGCGGATGTTCGGCGGTGCGATCGCGTTCGACGCGACCGCGGCGGAGCTGCGGTTTGACGCGGGCTACCTCGGCTTGCCGGTCGTGCGGGACGATGCGGCCCTCCGGCGCGTGCTGCAACGGCCGATCCCGCTCATGGCCCGGCAGTATCGCCAGGACCGGCAACTCTCGCAGCGCATCGCCGGGTTCATCGCCGCGAACCTCGGCCAGCCGCGGGACGCGGAGGAGGTGGCCCGCCATTTCGGCATCTCGCTCCGCAGCCTGCAGCGGTACCTGCAGGCGGAGGGCACCTCCGTTCTCGATCTTGCCTTGCGGGCGCGGCGCGTTCGCGCGGAAGAGCTGCTGCGCAGCAGCGACCTGCCTCTGAAACGCGTGGCAAGCCTCTCCGGCTATCGCGACGAGTCGAGCTTCTGCCGGGCCTTCCGCCGCTGGACCGGCAAGACCCCGGCCGACTTCCGCCGGGCGGCGCAAGGGTAGGGACCCCCGACCGGCGTGCTCAATGCGCAAGGATCGGAGTGCGACGGGCCCGGTTCGGAGGCAAGCTCTGACCAGAAGACAAGTCAGAGACATCAGGGATGACAATGATGATCATCACACAACCGCACCCCGGTACGCCGACCCGTTCCGGCGTGTCCGGTGCCAGTGCCACCGAGGAAATCAGGTTCGCGCTCGGCCAGTCCTGCCTCGGCGCGATCCTTGTGGCATCGAGCACGCGGGGCGTCGTGGCGATCCTGCTCGGAGACGACCCGCATGATCTCGCGCGCGATCTTCAGGATCGCTTCCCGAGGGCGCGGCTGATCGGGATGGGCCATGAGATGCGCGGTGAGATGGCCCGTGAAATAGGTCGTGAGGCCCGCGCCCTGATCGCGCGGGTTTGCGACTTCATCGAGAGCCCGCGCACCAGGCTCGACCTGCCGCTCGATGTTCGCGGCACGGCGTTCCAGCGGCGCGTCTGGCAATCCGTTCAGGAAATCCCGGTCGGCGAGCGCGTGTCATATTCGGAGCTCGCCCGCCGAATCGGCTCGCCACGTGCCACGCGCGCCGTCGCCGGGGCGTGCGCCGCCAACCCGGTGGCATTGGCTATCCCCTGCCATCGTGTCGTCCGCAACGACGGCGACCTGGCCGGCTATCGCTGGGGTGTCGGGCGCAAGCGCGAACTGCTGCGCAGGGAGGCCCGCGCATGAACCGGCTGGTGGTTGACGCCAATGCCCCGGTTTCCGCGGAGGCGCGGGTTGCCGCCTTCGACTGGACAGCACTCGCCGGGGATCTCGACAGCTACGGGTGCGCCGTCCTGTCCGGGCTCCTCACGCCGGAGGAATGCCGGGGCGTCGTCGCGCTCTATCCGGACGAGAACCATTTCCGAAGCCACGTCATCATGGCGCGTCACGGCTTCGGGAAGGGCGAGTACCGCTACTTCAGGTACCCGCTGCCCGATCTGATCGGCGGCATCCGCACGGCGCTCTATCCGCGCCTCGCGGGCGTCGCCAACGCATGGAGCGAGCGGATGGGGATGGAGCAGCGGTTCCCCGACGACCACGCCGCATTCCTGCGGCGGTGCCACGATGCCGGCCAGACGCGGCCGACGCCGCTGCTGTTGCAGTACGTCGCCGGCGACTTCAATTGTCTGCATCAGGATCTCTACGGCGATCTGTGGTTCCCGATCCAGGTCGCGATCCTTCTCTCCGAACCGGATCGCGATTTCACCGGCGGGGAGTTCGCCCTGACCGAACAGCGACCGCGGATGCAGAGCCGGGTCGAGGTCGTCCCGCTCCGGCAGGGGGATGCGGTCGCGTTCGCGGTCAACAGTCGCCCGGTCCGGGGAACGAAGGGCACCTACCGGGTGAACCTGCGCCACGGGGTCAGCCGCGTGCGTTCCGGGATGCGCCACACGCTTGGGGTCATCTTCCACGACGCCCGGTGAATGGCAGGAAGCGTTACTGCTCCCCGCCGACGGTCGGGGGTGCAGGATAGATGACGCGTCCCAGCGGATCCTTCTCCACGCCCGGCGTCGGCGAGGCGTGTTCGAGATGCCCCGGCCCGAGCAGGTGATCGACGGCGTGGCCGTTCAGCAGCAGATGGTCGGCGATGATGCGGCGGTGGCAACGCCACCAGACGGCTTCCGAGCACATGAGGGCGAGCCGGTGGTCACGGCCGAGTTCGACCAGTTCACGAAACCCGGCCGCGAACGCGTCGCCGAGCGCATAGTCGGCGTAGTTGTGGAAGCTCTGAACCCGCCACAGCGCATTGAGGCTCTCGTCGACGCTCCGCTGCCTCGGCCTCCTGCCGCCGAGGGCCGGGATGTGCCGGTAGCCGATCTGCACGCGCGCCAGTTCCTGCGGCAGACGGTCGATGTTGAAGTCGGGATTGCTGCGCGAGCGGGGAAAGGCGCGCACGTCGATCACCATCCCGATCCGGGCCGCGCGCAGCATGTCGATGAAGTCATCAAGGCTCCGACTGGAATGGCCGATGGTGACGATCCGTGCGGCCATCAGTCGATCTTCGTCAGGACGCCTTCCTTGTGGGCGGCGATGTGGTCGGTCTTGTCACTCTTGATCTCGTATTGCGGATCGTCCTTCGAGGCCCGATGCGTGTGACCCTTGTAGTCGAAATCCGCATGGTGAACCCGGATGATCCGGCCAGTGACGCGACCGGCCTCCGAGTTCCAGCTCACATGATCGCCAACCGCAAATCTGTCCATGACCGCCTCGCTTCGCGACCGACCGGTCAGTCGCGCCAATAGTTGTTGGCCGCGGCCACCGTCTGGAAATGGATGGCGATGACCTGCGACGAGGCGATCAGTTGCGCCGCATCCTGCTCGTAAGCGGCACGCACCCTGTCCCGCACCTCCGCCGAGGGCTGCGTCAGCTTCACACCGACGCGAGCCAGCTTCGTCGCGAGCTCGAACCCCTCCTGCGCCGTTGCCGTCCTGAGCGACGGAAGCCAGCTATCAGCCATTTCTCATTCCCTCCATGCAGTATTGTGAGGCCGGGCTGCCGGGCTTACCGGTCACCTGATCCCCGGGAACTGTGATATGTTGCTCTCTTCGCTAAAGACCACCCGGAGGTGCCTTTTATTCCCACTCAACAGAGCGGCATCAATATCCCGCCGCCAAGGCCATGGCGAGCACGAGAGCGGCGTGGTCATGTGTCAGAGAGACCTCTGCGAACCTGGTAGAGGGGCGATCGACAGTTGCCGGGTGGTTTTTCGGGGGAGATAGCGGGTCGATGTCCCGAAGGCGCGGGACACTGGAAGGCCGTCCCCGGGTTGGGGGCGGCGAGCCCCGGCCCGTGTCATCGGGTGAGGACGTCGAGCCTGCGCAGGTTGAGAGCGAGGCAGAGCAGGTCGAGATCGGCGGCGTTGCGAACGAGGCCGCGATATCGGACCCGAACCCGGCCGTAGCTGCGCTTCAGCGTGGCGAAGAGACCATGCGAAGGCGCAGGCAAGCGCCCGCGCCTTCGTCGACGAGACGTCGGTCAGGCATTCCTTTCGGTCGCGCTCCGACGCCAAGGAGAGCGCTGCTTTGAATTCGAGCCCTTCGGCCTCCCGTGCGCGGTCCGCCAGCAACGTGTGCAGCGTCAGTGCATCAGCTTTCCCTCCGTGCCCGAAAAGCATGGAGGTAGCCTCCTTAGGCATTTGCGAGTGGCTACTCGGCTCCTAAGAGCCTCACCAATTCACCCGCTATGTATATGATTTAGTTGGCTCCGGCGGTAGGGATCGAACCTACGACCAATTGATTAACAGTCAACTGCTCTACCGCTGAGCTACGCCGGAATGCCGCCCCCTTGAGGGTGGAGCAGCCTATAGCAAGGCCGACTCCGGGCGTCCAGCGGGAATTGCCGGGAGTTTCATGTTGCGCGCAAGTCGATGGCCAAGCGGACGGCGTGCCTTGCATTGTGCGGGGATGTCGCCAGATCATGCGTGGAGAATGAAGGCATCACGATGAATACGCGACGCGATGTGCCGGCCGCTCCCGCCCGGCAGCAGGGCTCGGCAGTCGAGGCGTTTCTCGCCGAGGCGCGGGCGATCGGCCGGCCCGGTGCCGGGGCGCGGGGGCGGCTCGTCTTCGCACTCGATGCAACGCTCAGCCGGCAGCCGACCTGGGACATCGCCTGCGACCTGCAGGCGGCGATGTTCGATGCGGTCGGGGAGGGCGGGCTCGCGGTGCAGCTTGTCTATTACCGCGGCGTGGGCGAGGCGCGCGCATCCGGCTGGGTGGAGCGCGCCCAGCAGCTGAAGCGGCTGATGACCCGGATCGACTGCCGCGGCGGGCGGACGCAGATCGGCCGGGTGCTCGAACACGCGGAAAGCGCCGGGCAGA
Source organism: Amaricoccus macauensis (assembly GCF_014201905.1). Lineage (GTDB taxonomy): Bacteria > Pseudomonadota > Alphaproteobacteria > Rhodobacterales > Rhodobacteraceae > Amaricoccus > Amaricoccus macauensis. The sequence continues at coordinate 545,946 of NZ_JACHFM010000002.1, forward strand.
GGGCGCCGGTGGCCGCGCTGGTCTTCATCGGCGATGCCATGGAGGAGAACCCGGACCTGCTCGCGGATGCGGCCGCGCGTCTCGCCCTGCGCGGGACGCGGGCGTTCCTGTTTCAGGAGGGTGCCGACAAGGCAGCGGCGCGGACGTTCAGCGAGATCGCCCGGCTGACCCGCGGGGCGCATCTGCCGTTCGACGAGGGGTCGGCCGCCGGGCTCGCCGATCTGCTCGGATCAATAGCCGCGTTCGCGGGCGGCGGTTTCGCCGCGCTCGAGGCGCGCGGCACGCCGGGGGCGCGGCGGCTTCTCGCGGACCTTGGGCCATGACTGCCCCGATCTGGGCCAGTCTCGCGCTCCTCGCCTTCGGGGCAATCGCCATCCTCTTCCAGACCCAGCCGCGCGAGCGTGCGTTTGCGATCCTCGTCTTCGTTCTCGCGGCCGTCTTCGCGGCGCTGCGGCTGGTACCCCTCGCGGTGGCCGCGGTGCTGGGTGGGCTCTGGCTCTGGCGCGGCATGCCGACGGGGCGAGCCTCGACAAGCCGGCCATTGCCCGGTTGGGCCAGTCGGCCGGCCCCCGAGCACGCCGAGGTGCGGAGCGCGGGGCTCCGCATGACGCTTGATCGCGTGAGCGGCGAGATGGACGGCGAGGTGTTGCAGGGGCCTGACGTCGGGCGGCGCCTCAGCGATCTCGGCCCGGATGCGATCCGCGCGCTCGCAGCGGCATTCGAGGCGGCGGGCGATGAGGAAAGCCTCGCGCTGCTTCTCGCCTGGCTGGACCGTGCCGGCCGGCGGGGCGAGGCCGCGCCGGGTGGGGCGGCTTCGGGCGCGCCGATGACCGAGGCGGAGGCCTACGGCGTGCTCGGCCTCACGCCCGGGGCAAGCCTCGACGAGGTGCGCGCGGCCTACCGCCGGCTGATGCGGCGGGTGCATCCCGACCTCGGCGGCTCGGATGCGCTCGCGGCGATGCTGAACGCCGCGAAGGACGTGCTCGACCCGGGCGAGGGGGGCGGAGCGTGAGCTGGAAGCACCGGCACCGGTCGTTCTATACCGAGGCCTGGCCCGAGCCGGAGGATCCCGAGCTCGACCCGAGGCGCACGGCTCTGCTCGTGGTCGACGTGCAGAACGTCTATCTGGATTTCCCCGACCCCGCCACGCTGGAAGCGGACGAACTTGTCGGATACCGCGCCTGGGCACCGTTTCATGTGCGGATGCGCGACGTGGTGGTGCCGAACGTCGCGCGGCTGCTCGCCCGGTTCCGCGGGGCCGACCTCGAAGTCGCTTACGTCAGGGTGGGAAGCTGGCGCGAGGACGGGTGCGACCGGCCGCGCGCCCGCCGTGCCGGAGGAAACGCACCGCTCCTCGCCACCGAGCCAGCGGCGCAGATCCCGGACTTGGTGGCGCCATTGCCGGGCGAGTTCGTGGCCACCAAGACCGGCGACAGCGCGCTGGCCGGAACCGGCCTCTGTCTTGCGCTCAGGACCCTCGGCATCACGGACGTGGTGGTGGCAGGGGTTTTGACCGACCAGTGCATCTCCTCCACGGTGCGTGGGCTTGCGGACGAAAACTTCCGGATCATCCTGGTCGAGGATGCCTGTGCTGCCGGGACCGACGAGATCCACGCGTCCGAGCTTGCGACGCTCAACCTCGTCTACTGCCGTGTGATGGAGACTGAAGAGCTTCTGCCGTTCCTGCCATCCTGACGAGCGAGCGTCCGCCGCCGACTTGTGTTGGAACCATGTGGACCGTGGCGGCTTAACCCCGAGGAATTCCTGAAAAACGAGGTTCACCATGGCGTCCGCGACCCGCGTCTCGGCCGGCTTGCCATTCCCCCTCGGCGCGAGCTGGGACGGTTCGGGCGTCAACGTCGCGGTCTTCTCGGCGAACGCCACGAAGATCGAACTCTGTCTGTTCGATGCCGAGGGCAAGCGCGAGACCGACCGGATTGCGCTGCCCGAGTTCACCCACGAAGTCTGGCACGGCTATTTCCCCGACCTCCGGCCCGGTCAGCTCTACGGACTGCGCGCGCACGGACCCTACGAGCCGGACGCGGGGCATCGGTTCAACCCGAACAAGCTGCTGCTCGATCCTTATGCCCCCGCCCTTTCCGGCGAAGTACGCTGGCACGACTCGCTCTACGGCTATCGAATCGGGCACCGCAATCAGGACCTCTCCTTTGACCGGCGCGACAGCGCGCGGGCGATGCCGAAGGCCCGGGTGATCGACCAGGCCCACACATGGGGACCGGAGCGGCCGCGCAACCGGGCATGGTCGGATACGGTGATCTACGAGGCGCACGTCAAGGGCATGACCATGAGCCATCCGGGCATCCATCCGCCGCTTGCCGGGACCTTCGAGGGACTGGGCTCGCCCGCGGTGGTCGAGCACCTCTCGAAGCTTGGCGTGACCGCGATCGAGTTGATGCCGATCCAGGCGTTCTTCGACGACCGCCATCTGGTCGAGCAGGGGCTCGCGAACTACTGGGGCTACAACTCCATCGGCTTCTTCGCGCCAGCACCGCGCTATCTGATGCCGGGCGGCGACATCGCCGAGTTCAAGACCATGGTGCAGCGGCTGCACGAGGCCGACATCGAGGTGATCCTCGACGTGGTCTACAACCACACCGCCGAAGGCAACCAGCTCGGGCCGACGTTGTCGTTTCGCGGGCTCGACAACGCGAGCTACTACGTGCTCGGCGACGAACCGCGTTACTACTTCGACACCACCGGCTGCGGCAACAACGTGAACCTGCGCCACCCGCGGGTGGTGCAGATGGTGATGGATTCGCTCCGCTACTGGGTGGAGGAGTGCCACGTCGACGGCTTTCGCTTCGATCTCGCGGTGACGCTCACCCGCGACCGGCAGAACGTCGATTTCAACTCGCCCTTTCTCGACGCGGTGACGCAGGACCCGGTGCTGGCCCGGGTGAAGATGATCTCCGAGAGCTGGGATCTGGGCGACCACGGCTACCAGGTGGGAGCGTTCCCGCCCGGCTGGGCCGAGTGGAACGGCCGCTTTCGCGACGATATCCGCGCCTACGTGAAGGGCGATCAGGGGACGGTCGACAGCTTCGCGCGCAACGTGCTCGGCTCGGGCGACATCTTCGACCGGCGCGGGCGGCGGCCGTGGGCCAGCATCAACTTCGTCACCGCCCACGACGGCTTCACACTCGCGGATCTCTACGCCTACAACGAGAAGCACAACGAGGCGAACGGCGAGGACAATCGCGACGGGCACGACGACAACCGCTCGTGGAACTGCGGCGTCGAGGGGCCGACCGAAGATGAAGGCGTGCTCGATCTGCGCGACCGGATGCGCCGCTTCGCCATGGCGACGATGCTCGTGAGCCAGGGCGTGCCGATGATCCTGATGGGTGACGAGAACGGCCGCACGCAGGATGGCAACAACAACGCCTACTGCCAGGACAACCAGCTCGCGTGGATGGACTGGAGCCCGGCCGGGCGGGAGGAAGCGTTTCGCGGCTTCGTCGCCGGCGCCCTCGCGCTTCGGCGCGAACTCCCGCTCCTCACCTCACCGCAGTGGCTCCGGGGCGATCCGGTCAGCGAAGGCGGCCTGCCCGGCGTGCGCTGGCTCCGCACCGATGCCGAGCCGATGACCGAGGCGGAATGGACCGACGGAAACGTGCTGGCGATTGCGATGGTGTTGGCGGATGCCCGGGGCAACGGTTTGCTCCTGCTCTCGAACGGCGCCCATGAGGATGTGCCCTTCGTCCTGCCCGATGCGGGTGAGGGGCGGCGCTGGCGTCTTCGGCTCGACAGCGCCACCGGGGCAATCGATTCCGACGCCGAGCCGCAGGCTGCGGGTGCCGAGGTCGTGCTGGGTGGTCGCAGCCTGCAGATCTTCTCAGTCTGACGGCGGCGCGCGCGGGGTGTCAGGCCCGCAGCCGCCGGCGAGCGATCATCGAGCCGAGTTTCGCCACCACGAGGCGCACCTCCGGATCAAGCGGATGGCGGCCGAACCGGAGTGCGGCGAGCCAGCCGATCGCCGAGCCGACCACGGCGACAGCCATCGCCCCGAGGCCGAGGGTGCCGCCGGAGGCGGCGAGAAGCGCCGCCGGAACCGCCGCGGCGCCGAGGGTCGCCACCGCGCTCGGGCGCAGCGCGCGCACGAACTCGCCCCAGCCGAACGGGATATGCCGTCGGACGAAGTGGACGCCGACCCCCACCTGCAGTGGTGCGGTGACAAAGAGGCTGAGCGCCACCGCCGTCAGGCCGAAGTGCGCCGCGCCGAGCATGATCGCCATGGAGAGCGGCAGCGCGATCAGGCTTGCGGTCGCAAGGTCACGCACCCGGCCGACCGCCACCAGCACCGGATAGGTGAGATAGGACGGAAACAGACAGAGCGAGGCCAGCGACAGGATGCGGATGAGCGGGACGGTCTCGGTCCACTGCGGCCCGAGCAGCAGGCGCACGATTGGCTCGGCCAGGAGTGCGAGGCAGATGAGCGCCGGCCACTGCAGCGCGGTGATGCTGGCGAGCCCGAGAAAGTACGGCTCCTTCATGTCGCCGCCGTCCCGCGCCCGGGCGGAGAGCGCCGGCAGTACCACCGGCTGGACGGCCGAGAGCAATGCGCGGTCCGGCAGCTGGCAGATCGAGAGCGCCCGGGAATAGAGCCCGACCGCCGCAATCGAGATCACCCGGCCTAGGATGAAACGCGGCATGTAGTCGAAAAGCAGGCCGAGCAGCGTCACGACGCTCGACCAGGCTCCGAACGGCAGCACGTGCCGCCATTCCCGGAGCGTCGGCCGGAAGACCCAGGGCTCCGGCCGCATGATGATGGCCCCGGTCGCCATCACCGCCGCCGCCGCGACCGAGGCCCAGACGAAGCTCGCCGCGCCGAACCCCATGATTGCGAGCACGATCGTCACCATCGCATTCGCCGTTGCCGCGGTGATGCTGACGACGGCGACCCTGCTGAAGGCGAGATCCCGGCGCATGAGCGACAGGAGCGGGTTGCTGACCGGCGCGGCAATGAAGCCGAGGGTGGCAATGTGGATCATGCCGGTCAGCCGTGGATCGCCATAGAACGCGGCAAGGGGCGCTGCCCCCAGCCAGAGCAACGCGGCGAAGACGGCGGAGAGCAGCGCCATCACGGTGAACGCGGTCCGCACGAGTTCGGGCGTCAGCTTCGGTGCCTGGATGATGCAGGCGCCGACGCCGAAGTCCCGGAATGCCTCGATGAGGATCACCGCGGCGCTCGCCACCATGAAGAGGCCGACCTCCTCAGGCGAGAGGATGCGCGACACGATCGCCATCGTCCCGAGCCCGAGGACGATGCCGGCGTACTTGTCGATGAGAGAGAACGCAATCGAGCGACGGATCATGCGGTCCTCGCGACCAGAAGGGTACTGCGGGTCAAACCGAGGTCCGATGCTGTCTGCCGTCGCGCGACGCGTTCTCCCGCAGGGCGATGAGCCTCTGCCGGAGCCGGTTCAGCGGCTGTCCGAAGCGGCTCCGCAGCACCGTGCGCGCGGTGCTGCGCCCGAGACGGGGGAGAAACGCGAACTCCGGCAGCGGCGGGACATTCGGCAGCACCGTGCCGAGGCCGACGACGCGCAGGGCGCGCTCGATGCCGGTATAGCCGCGAACCTTCAGCCGACGCTTCTCGCCGCCCACCGGCGCCGCCTGCTCGCGCAACGCCCGGGCGATTTCGTCCTGCCCGGCCGCGGCGGCACAGTGCGCCAGCCGTTCGAGCCATTCTGAGAAACCGAGATGCGGCAGGGCGTGAACGCTGGCGCGGGTGAACGGTGCCTCATCGGGTGCCGTCACCGGACGCCCCGCGAGGCGATCGAGCGCCGCCCGGACATAGCCGAGCTCGCCCCCCTTCAGCGCCGGATACCAGCCGACGAGGCGCTCTGCGTCCGCCAGCCGGCCGAGGCAGATCATGCTCACGAGCACGAAAGCCCATTCAGCCGGATCGGGGTCGGCCGCGCCATAGTCGATCGTGGTCGTGCCGACGAGGTCGCTGGCGCGATCGAGCGCGGCTTGCGCCTTGCCTTCCAGCAGGTCGCAGATGGCGAGACGCAGGCGCGCCTCGGGAAGATAGGTGACGTAGGTAAGCGCCGTGTCGTAGTGCCCGCGCGCCGCGACCACGTCGCCCCGCGACAGCGCCGCGTCGCCTCGCGCGATGTCGAGGCGGTCGAGCGCTGTGATGGCCAGCGGACGCTGCGGGGCATGGGCCGCGTCGGCGATCCGCAGCGGCTCGAACGGGTTTTCCTGCACGATGCGCTGTCCCGGCCGAAGCTGGCGGCTGAGTTCGTACCACTCACGCATCTGGGGCCGGTGCGCGAGCGTGTGGCGCGCGTGGACCAGATCATGGCCGGCGCGGGTGATCCGCTCGAGTTCCTCGGGGTGGCTGAACAGATGATCGAGCCGGTCGAGCACGTCCTCGCCATCGACGAAGATGCAGTTTTCGCCATCGACGAAACCCGCCATCTCGAGCCCGGGCGTGCGCTCTGTCAGGAGGCACGACATGGCGGCCGGGATCTCGAAATGCTTGCGCACGACCTCCTTGCCCATGGTGCCGCAGGTCGGCACGACCTTGCTCGCGTTCAGTGCACGCGCATAGGCTTCGCCCACGAACATCCGTTGCGCTGCGCGGCTCTCGTACTTGAACTGCGGGCAGATGAGCGAGGGGTAGTTGCCGGCAAGGAGCGGATAGACCTTCTGCCGCCACGGGTAGAGGCAATACGACTGTCCCGCCAGCATCACCGGCACGGTCTTGTCGATCCCGTAGTCGTGGAAGATCGTCGGATCGATGAAGTTCGGCCAGGCAAAGAAGTGACCGGCGGCCTCCGGCGTATAGGCCGGCGTCATGGTGCAGATCGCAAAGAACGTCTCGACCCCCCAATGCTCCATGTCAGAGAGGAAACCGGCCCGCCGGTCGCACCAGGGATCACCGTTGTGCAGACCGATCTTCGGAATGCTCGAGTCGGCGTGAACGTTGCGGATGTCGATCCGCCGCGAGCCATGCGTGCGGTAGCCGCTCTCGAAGAGCGCGATGTCCGGCTGGATGCGATCGCAGACCTCGGCGAAGTCGCAGTCCTCGTTCACGACCGTCACGTCGAAGGACTGCGACAGGCATTTCACGTGGTCCTGCATGTGCAACAGCAGAAACTTCGCCGCGCCGGCGTTTGGCGTATGGTCCCACTGGAAGAACACGAGCTTCGGTTTCGGGCCGGTGCTGATGGAACTCATGGATCTACCCTCGATCTACCCTCGGTAAAGTACGGCGCCCGGCGCGAACCATCGCCGGGCGTCATGACAATCCTGCTACTCGGTGCTCTCAGGCACGGGTCACTTGCGCTGGACGGCTGTAAGGGTCGGTCGCGGCGCCGGCGACCTCGGAGCCATCGGGAACTCGCGCAGGCCGGTGACCTGCAGCGCCGCCAGGCTGAGGAAGCTCGGGATCACCACCGCGTAGCGACGGAAGAGCCGCCGCGGCTCGCTCGCGAGCCGGTAGAGCCACTCGAAGCCCGACCGCTGGATGAAACGCGGCGCCTGGCTCTTTACGCCCGCGTGGAAATCGAAGGCGGCGCCGACGCCCATCAGCATCCCGGCATCGAGAGCCGGGCGCATCTCGGCCATCCAGAGCTCCTGCTTCGGGGTGCTGAGGCCGACCCAGACGATGTCCGCCTTCGTGGCGTTGATCGCCACCGCGATTTCCTCGCTCTCGGACTCGGTCAGCGCCCGGAACGGTGGCGCATAGGTTCCGACGATCTCGGCGCCGGGATAGGCCTCGGTCAGCCGCGCGGAGAGCTTTTCCAGCACCTCCGGGGTCGTGCCGTAAAGGAAATGCCGGGTGCCGGTCTCGCGGCCCTTGTCAAAGAGCGCAAGCATCAGATCGGGGCCGTAAACACGATCGGCGGACTTGTGACCGGCGGCCTTCAGGGCCCAGACGAGCGGCATGCCGTCCGGCGTCACCAGGAAGGCGCGGTTATGGGCGCGCTGCAACGCCTCGTCGTTCTGACACCGTACGACGCCGTGGACGTCGCGCAGGCAGACATAGCCCTTCCGCCCGGCGGCGATGGCGCCGAGGATGCTCCTGACCGCCGAGGTCATGTTGACGGCCGAGACGCGCACGCCCAGCAGGTTCATCCACGGCACCGGGTGTCGGTTGAACCTGGCAAGAGTGGCGGGTGCCGCACCCAGCGGCTCTGCCATCTCGGCGGAAATCTTTTGGTGCTGCACCGCTTACTCCGATCGCTCTGACTTGGTATTGCAACCAGATTAGGCGGCGGGGACCCGGGCGGGCAGTCGGCTAATCGACGTAGCGCGTTGGGCAAGGGGGTGACCCAAGGGCTGATCCGGCTCCACGCGCTTGTGAACCGGAGGATGAAGCCGGGGGTCAGCACTCGCCCCGGGCGCAGCCTGTCGGGGCGATCTGATCGAGAGGGAAATCCCCGATGCCGATGGCGCGGGCCACGGAGTCGGCACGCAGGCGGTAGTCGCCTTGCGCGGCATCGACGAAGCCTGCGTTCGGGACCACACGGCTGCCCTCGTCGAGTCCCGCCGCGGCGGCGTCTGCCGGACTGCCGTAGCTGCCGTGCCCCATCACCTCCGGCCAGACCTTGAAGCTCTTGTCGTCGATGGTGCCGGCGTAGAGATTGCCGGCGAAGCGGGCATAGTCCGCGCCGTGGCCCGGTGCGTAGACGTAGGTGACCGGGGTGCCCGGCGTCTCGATCTGGAGGAGGTTGCCGGAGATCAGGTTCGGCTCGGCCCAGGGCGGGTGCCAGTCGCGGCCGGTGCCGTCGTCGATGCGGATCGCGGTGCCGCTGCCCGCGGCGACGATGTTGCCACGGACCACGTTCGACCAGCCGCCGTTCAGGCCGATCCCCGCGACGTTGCGAAGCACGAGGTTGTTCTCGATCGTGACACCGCTCGCCTTGCCGTCGAGGTAGATCGCCCAGCTTATCGGCGTCGGCCACTCGTCGACGCTCTCGTAGCGGGCGGGCCAGAAGCTGCCGTCGGGGCGGTTCATCAACTGGTCGGTGCCAGTCACGAGGTTCTGCCGGATGACGCTGCGCAGCGGGTCGGCCTGTTCGCCCATCAGCTTGATCGCCCCGCCGTCGGCGGTGGCGAGATTGGCGTCACGGACCTCGTTGAGTTCGATCACCGCGTCGTAGACCGCATCCTCCGGCCCCCAGAGCGAGCCGCCGGCAATGCCGAACTGTGCCGCCCGTTCGATCAGGTTGTGCGCGACCCGCGTGCCGGTCGTCGCCTGAAACCAGATGCCGGCCGACTCGAAGTAGACCTCGCCCACGTCGCTGATGTGGTTGCCGGCGATGAGGGCGCCGTCCGAGCGGCCGAAGCTGCCGTAGTCGGTGCCGAGGTAGATGGCGTTGCCCGCCACATGGGCGATGTGGTTGCCGGTGATCGTCGCGGCTGGGCTCTCGGTGACGTGGATCGCCACGCCGACATCCTCGAAGGTGTTCCCCGAGATGTGGACGTCGGCGGAACGCGCCACGCGGATCGCCCCGCCGCCGCGGGTGTCGGTCCCGACCTTGCCGGTGCCGATCGGCGAGCCGTCCCGGAGCGTGAGACCGGTGATGCTCATGCGGTCGGCGCCGTCGAGGGTCAGGAGCGTCGGCAGCGTGCCTGCGGAAAACGTCGCGGGAGACGCGCCGGGCGGCGCGACGTAGTGCACCCGACGGGCGGCCGGGTCGTACCACCACTCGCGGGGCGCATCGAGGAACTCCCGGCGCCCGGCAAGGAAGTAGCGGCTGCCGTCGCCGGTGAAGAAGTATGCGGTGCCAAGCGTGGTGACGCTGTGCGAGTCGCGGTCGATCCCGGTCACCGGCAGGGTGTCGCTGCCCCACTGGCTTGACGGATTGAAGCCGCCGACAATGTGCGCCGTCAGACCTTCGACACCATCGAGGGGCGGCACGTCGCCGTCGTGGAAGCGGAAGCGGAGGTTGCCCTCCCATTCGGAGCCGTCCGGTGGCGCGGCGGCAAACAGCCAGCCATCACGCCAGCCGCCCCCCTCGGGCAGGTTCGGCCAGCGCGCCTGGATCTCCTGTCGGCCATCGGCGAAAAGCGATCCCGGAGAAACTCCATCGGGTATGGGCAGGGGGGCCGACCAGCGGCAGTCCGCATCCTCGGTCCAGCCGGTGACCCTCGGCCCGCCGTGCAGGATCGGGGTCTCGCCCGGGGCAGCGCCGAGGGAGAGACCCTTGTCCTCTGGCCCGAAGGTGACGGGCGCGTCCAGCCAGTAGTCGCCGCCGCGCAGGATGATCCGGCTGATCGCAGGGTCGGCCCGTGCCAGATCGCGCGCGCGCCCGAGCGTTGCGAGCGGCCCGTCGTCCCCGGATGGCGCGGGCTGGCGGCCATTGCGGGTGTCGTCGCCCCCGGGCGCAACATAGAGCGCGCCCGCCTCGACGGTAAGACTCGGCAGCGGAGAGAGGTCCGGAGCGACCGACAGCGCCGCGCCGGGCGGCTGGCAGACATAGTCTGCCCCGCGCGCGACGGTGGCCGTCTGCGCCCAGAAGATGATCCCGATGGCGGCGGCGACAAGCGTGGCGAACGTGTATTCCGCCGGCCGGCGCGCGTCAGCCATGCCCCGGGTCCATCTGCGTGCGTTCGGGATACCGCAGGGCAATCATCAGGATCACCGCCGAGAACAGCGTCCAGAAGAGGTCATTCTGCAAAAGGAAGATCGCTTCGGTGAGGTTCATCACCAGGTACATGCCGACGAAGACGTTGAGCCAGAGCCAGCCTTCCCACGGCCGGGTGCAGTAGAGCACCGCCCCCTGCCAGAAGGCGCGCACGAGGACGACACCGAGCGTCAGGAAGCCGACGAGGCCAAGGCCGAGCAGGACCTCGCGGTAGCCGTTGTGGGAGTGCGGCGCCTGCCAGCCGATCGCCTCCCATATCCGCCAGGCATCGCCGTTACCGGGGGTCCAGAACGCGGCGTAGCCGTGTCCGAGCACGATCTTATGGCTGATCATCGCGTCGACCAGATGCCAGAGCGGCACCCGCCCGGTCAGGGTCGCGTCCTTGCCGAGGGCTTCGAGCAGCGGCACGAGGAACTCGCCGAGCGCGAGCAGGGCCAGCGCCACGAACTGCAGGAAGACGGTGATCAGCACCAGGCGGCTGGTGCCGCGGCTCTTGCCGAGGGCGAGAAAGAACCAGATGAGCCCCACGGCCGCGGTGGTGGCAAGCAGCCCGGTCATCGACTTTGACGCGAGGAGGCACGCGAGGCTCGCCGGCAGTGCCAGAAGCCCGAACAGGCGCAGGCCGTGGGATCGATCGATCAGCATGATCCCCGCGCCCACCGTCGAGAGCGCCGCCGCCCAGCCGAGGACATTCTTGTGGATGAAGACGCCGCGTGCCGCTCCGTCTTCCATGATGCCCAGATGCGGCACCGCCCCCATGAGCAGGACGCTCAACACCATGCAGGGCGCGAGCGTCGCCACGATGAGCAGCAGGAGCTGGCTCGGGGTAAAGCGGATCGCAAGCAGGTAGGCGAGAAACATCGACCCGACGAGGCCGATCGCCCGGCGCAGCGTCACCGACGGGCCGACTGACCAGAGCACCGAGAGGAACGGCAGCGCGATCAGCAGGAGCATCGGCAGGTTTCGCCGGACCGCCGCCAGAAGTTGCTTCGGATGCCGCAGCAGAAGGCCGGCCGAGATCGCGTAGACCGGCAGCGGCAGGATCCGCAGCAGCGAGCGGCTGCCGTCGTCGACGGACGTCGCACCTCCGGTCAGCAGAAGCGGAAAGATCGCCCCGCTGAGGATGAAGAGGCAGAGGCCGGCACCCAGCCACTCCAGCGTGCGCCAGCGCACGACCGGGCCATCGGACCCACTCCGGTCCACGATGCTCATGACCGGCGCCCCGGCCTGGGGCGTGATCGGAAGAAGCGGCTCGACAACACCTTGGTACCCGCGCAGCTCGACAATACCAGCCGAGGATCCCCCGAGTGGCTCGCGGCGGTCAAGCGGGCGTGGCGGACCGCCGCTTCATCCGAATGGCCAAGGTTCCCGGCCCCGGGTGGCCCGGGATCGACCGAAGGTGTGAGGCCCGCGGCCCGCCTTAGCCCGGTTGCCACGTTCAACGGCGGGCGCGCCCGGGATATGGTGGCGGCTGCATCCGTATGAGTGGGTCCGGTTACGCCAGTGTCAGGTTTGTTGCGAGTTGGGTTCAACCCGTCTGCCGCGTGGCTTCTCGGGCCCGCGCTCTGGGTGGCGTTGCCGATGCAGGCACGCGCCGACTATCTGGTACAGCGCGGCGACGTGCTCTTCGTCTCCATCGCCGAGGATCATGACGCCGGGCGCGAGGCGAAGGTGAACGCCGATGGCCGGATCATGTTGCCGCACATCGGCGGCGTCATGGTCGCCGGCAGTGACCTCGACACCATCCGGCACCGCATTGAATCCTCGCTCAGCGATCAGGCGATCATCCGCAAGCCGACTGTCGTGGTGGAGGTCTCGACCTACCGCCCGGTCTACGTGGGTGGGGCGGTCGCCCGTCCGGGCGCGATCGGCTTCGACGTCGGGCTCACGGTGCGGCAGGCGCTGGTCCTCGCCGGCGGGGTCGACCGCTCCGGTGACCCGAAGCTGCCGACCACCGAGGCCCTGCTGGAGCTGAAGGCGAAGTTCAAGACCAACGCCGCGGAGCTCGTCGACGTCGACGGGTCGATCGCCCGCCTGCGGGCGGCCCTGACCGAGTCGCCGAAGATGGACACCGCGGGTGTGGCGCGGGCCGGCGTCGCGCCGCAGGACACCGCGTCGATCCTGTCGCTTGACGACGACCTGTTGCGCGACGAGCTCGCGACGCGCGCCGCCGATGCCGCGCACCTCGAGGATCTGGTAAGTCTCGTCGATTTCGAGATCGACACTCTCGCGAAGCAGGCGACACTGCAGGAAGCAGAGCAGAAGTCGCAGCAATCGGAGGTCGAGACTGCGACAAAGCTCCATGAAAAGGGGCTCCTGCCGCTGCCGCGCGTGCAGGAGCTGGAGCGCGAGCGCTCGCGGCTGCAGCGCGACCTGCTCGAGAACCAGTCCTTCACCGCGCGGGCGCAGCAGAATAAGGCGTCAAGCGAGTACGATCTCCGGTCGGCCGATGCGAAATGGCGCGTGGACCTTCAGGAGAAGCTGCGCGGCGCACTCGTGCATCGCATGAAACTCAAGGCCGAGTCCGAGGTCATCGCCGGTAGTCTGGTCGCCGCGGGGGTGTCGCTCGTCGGTGATGACGCGTTCGACGCGGTGACACCGGAAGTCATCATTCACCGGAATGTCGAGGGCCACGATCAGACCATCGACGCAGATATGGACACCGAGATCCTGCCGGCCGACGTCCTCGACGTCTCGGTCGCGACAGGGGGGAGCGCGGGATGACCGAGGCCACTGCATCGTCAGCGGCGGCACAGACGCCGCGCCTGAGCGTGATCATCAACAATTACAATTACGCGGGCTTCGTCTCGCGCGCGATCGACAGCGTCCTTGCCGAAGGCCACCCGGAGACGGAAATCGTGGTCGTCGACGACGGCTCGACCGACGGCTCCCGCGAGGTTCTCGCGAGCTACGGCGACCGGATCGCCACGGTGCTGCAGGTGAACCAGGGGCAGGCGGCGGCGATCAACGCCGGGGTGCGCGCTGCCCGCGGCGACGTGCTCCTGTTCCTCGACGCCGACGACTGGATCCTGCCCGGTCGCCTCAGGGCGGTCGATGCGGCGTTCGCGGCCAATCCGGAGGCCGCGCTCGTCTACCATCGTCTGCAACCGATGCGTTCCGATGGCACGCTGGTCATGAAGACGATCCCGCGCACGCTGGGCGCGGGCAATCTCGTGCCGCAACTGGTGCGAAGCGCCGGCTGGTGGGACTTTCCGCTGACCTCCGCGCTCGCCGTGCGCAAGGGCGCGTGGTATGCGGCCGGGCCGATCCCGCCGGAGTTCCGCATTTCGGCCGACGCCTGGATCGTCGGCATCCTGCCCTTCATCGGCCCGGTGGTGGCATTGCCGGAGGCGCTTGGCGCCTACCGCATTCACCAGAACACCTGGTACCGGGCGACTGAGGACGCGGGCACGCTTCGCAAGCGCATGGCACACTGGAAGGCCACGGTGCAGGTGACGAACCGCTGGCTGATTGCCCAGGGGCGGCCCGAACGGCTGAGCCTCGCCGACCACCATCCTTATCATGTGGCCGCCGCGCGGCTCTCGGGCGTCACCGTCCGCGAGCGCCTTGGCCTGCTGCTGGCGGGCCTGACGTTCCGGGGCGAGGCGGACCTCGCGCGCCGCGTGCGCCGGACACTCGTCACCGCCCGTGATCTTCCGTCCCGTGGCGCCGGTGCCGCGCTGACCGAGAGTTCCGAATGAAGCCGCTTCTTCTGGTCTCCGAGATCGAGGACTACACGATCTCCTTCGCCAACGGGCTCGCCCGGCACGTGCCGGTGATCCTCGGCGTTCCTGCGCGCCGCTATGCGAGCTTTGCGAGCTGCTTTCATCCGGGCGTCGATCTGCGCCTGCTCGACTGGCCGCGGCACTCGAGCCCGAAGAATCCGGCGTTTCTGATGTCGCTCACCCGGCTCGTCCGGCGCGAGCAGCCGAGTATCGTGCATCTTCTGTCCAACAACACGATCTGGCTCAACTTCGCCGCGCCGCTCTGGCGGCCGATCCCGCTCCTGACGACGGTGCATGACGTGCGCGTCCACCCCGGCGATCACGAGACAAAAGTCCTGCCGAACTGGGCAACGACGATGATCGCGCGGCAGTCGGACGGCATCGTCGTCCATGGCGAAGGACTGCGCACGCTCGCGGTCGATCGCTTCCGCAAGCCGGCCGAGCGGGTGCATGTCCTCGCGCATCCCTCGATCCAGCGCTACACCGAGCTTGCGGCGAACGAGGGGCTGCGGCCCGCATTGAACCGGCCCTTCACCCTGCTGCTCTTCGGTCGGATCATGGCCTACAAGGGCCTGACGACGCTGCTCCGGGCGGAGAAGGCGCTGGGCGACCGGGTGCCGGATCTGCGCGTGGTGATCGCCGGGCGCGGTGACGATCCGATGATGTTCCGCGACGAAATGGGCGATCCGGCGCGCTACGAGGTGCACCACGGCTATGTCGAGGACCGCAAGACCGCCCAGCTCTTTCTCGACTGCGACGCGGTGGTGCTGCCCTATTCCGAGGCATCGCAGAGCGGCGTGCTGAACCTCGCCGCTGCCTTCGGCAAGCCGGTGATCGTGACCGACGTGGGGGAGCTGCGCGCCACCGTCGAGCCGAATGGCCTCGGCCTCGTGGTGCCGCCGGACGACCCCGCCGCCCTCGCGGACGCAATCGCGAGCCTCGCGAACGGACCCGAGCGGCTGGCCGCGCTCGGCACCCAGGCCCGCGCCTGGGCCGATGGCCCGAACGCGCCGGAAACCGTTGGCGCCCATGCCGTCGACCTCTATCGCCGCATCATCAGGGAGCACGGCCGATGACCGCCACGGTCCGACACTACGTCTCCGGCGGCCGCGAGCGGGGCGGTGGCATCGGCCGGCTGGTCGGCAACATCGTCGATGCGGCGGCAGAGGGTGGAGTGGAACATCTCGTCACCGACACCCGTGGTCCCCGCTGGTCCGTGCCGGGCTCGCCGCTCCGCCTCTCGGCGGCGCTTGCGACGCTCGCAGGCGACCGGCTTGCCGCGCCGAGGCGCATCCAGCATATCCACATCGCCGGTCGCGGCTCGACCGCGCGCAAGCTCGTGCTGACCGCCGCCGCCCGGTCGATCGGCGCGCCGTATGTCCTGCACCTGCACGACTACGACTATGCCCGGGACTATACCCGCCGCTCGCCGCGCCTGCAGGCCGCGATCCGCGCCATGTTCGCCGCCGCCGAGCGGGTGATCGTGCTTGGCAATCGCGATGCGGGCACGATGACAGGCCTTCTCGGGGTGCCGGCGGAGCGCGTCGAGATCTTTCACAACTGCGTCCCCGATCCGGGGGAGACGCCGCCCCGTCGCCCGGGCGCGGCGCCCCGTATCGTCTTTCTCGGCCAGCTCAGCGAGCGCAAGGGCGTGCCGGAGTTGCTTCAGGCACTGGCAAGCCCAAGCCTCGCCGCGCTCGACTGGCAGGCGGTCCTCGCCGGCGACGGTCCGGTCGAGGGCTACCGGGCCGACGCGGATCGCCTCGGGCTTGCAAACCGCGTGTCGATGCCGGGCTGGCTCGGGCTCACCGATACCCGCGCGCTCTGCGCCGACGCCGATATCCTCGTCCTGCCGTCATACTCCGAGGGCATGGCCATGGCGGTGATCGAGGGCCTCGCCCATGGGCTCGCGGTGGTGACGACCCGCGTCGGCGCCCACGAAGAAGCCATCACCGACGGCCGGACCGGCCGTTTTGTCCCCGTCGGCGACGTGTCGGCGCTTGCCGGGGCGCTCGCGCGCCTCGTCGCCGATCCGACCGAGCGTGCCCGCCTTGGTTCCGAGGGCCGCGCGCTCTTCCTCTCCCGTTTCAGTATGTCCGCCTACATGCGGCGTCTCGACGGCCTCTATGACCGCCTCGTCGAGACTGCCCGCGCCATCCCGGCGGAGTGAGTACCGGTATGACACATTTCGACAAGCTGTCCCGATCCATGATCCGTCCGGCGCCGACGCCGGTGCAGCTCCGGGAGGAGGAACTCGACCTCTTTTCGGTGTTCAGGCTCATCCGACGCAGGATCTGGCTGATCCTGATCGTCGGTGCGGTGCTGACCGCACTGGCGCTGCCGGCCATCCTCGGGATGGAACGGCCCTACTATGGCCAGTCGCGGCTCCTGATCCAGCAGCCGATCACCAGCGCGCTCGGGACCGATCCCAACAGCCGACCGGCGCCGCTCGACCCGAACACCGAGATCGAGCGTCTGCTCGCCCGGCCGATCGCCGTCAGGATGGTTCAGGAGTTTCACCTCGACCGGCTGGAGGAGTTCAACCCGAGCCTGAAGCCGGTGCCGGCGTTCACCGCGTGGGTGGACGGGGCCAAACGGTGGCTCAAGGGCGAAGCCGAACCGGTGGCGCCAAGCCAGGCCGACATCATGGAAGAGGTGATCGCGGGCTACTACAACGGGCTCGTCGTGCGGCGCAGCGGCACCACCGACGTGATCGAGATCGGCTTCAGCTCGCTCGACCCGCAGCTCGCGGCCGACATCCCGAATGCTCTCGTGCGCATCTACCTCGATGCCCGCGACAGCGGCGTTCGGGGCCGCGTCAGCGAGGCCGAAGCCTGGCTCGCGCCGCAGATCGAAGCGCAGCGGGAGCGGCTCGAAAGCGCGCTCACCGAAGTGAAGGCGTTCCGCGACTCCTCCGGCCTTGTCTCCGATGATGCCCGCAGCGATGCGGCGCGGACGATCTCCGTGCTCACCGCGCGGCAGGCCGAGCTTTCGACGGAGAGCGCCGACGCGGCGGCCGCGCTCGCCAGCCTGCAGGCAAGGCGCGGCACGCCCGAGGCCGCTCAGGCGGTCGACACCGAGGCCATGGCCGGGCTCCGCCGCAGCCTGCAACAGCAGCAGAGCCAGCTTCAGCGCCTGCTCGAAGTCTATGGCGAAAACTACGGGCCGGTCCTCGACGCCCGCAGTTCGATCCGCGAGACCCAGAGCGCGATCGTCGGCGAGGTCGACCGCACCATTCAGGCATTGCAGGCGAAGCTCGCCTCGTTCGACCGGGAAAGCGTCGCCAACGCGAGCGGTCTCGATGAGGCACGGGGACGACTCACGCGGCTGAACGGTTCCCAGAACCAGCTCGCGGCGCTCACCTCGACGGTCGACCGCGAGCAGAAGGCGCTCGACCTGCTGGAGGACCAGCGCCGCGAGTTGAGCCGCAGGAGCGACGTGCCGGTGGCCGAGGCCGAGATCCTGTCGCCCGCGTCGGTGCCGCTCGAGCCTGCGGGCCGCGGCAAACTCATCTACCTGATCGGCGCCATGGTGGCGGCCGGCAGTATCGCGCTCACCGTCGCGCTCGTGTGCGAGATGCTCGACACAGGCCTGCGCAGTCCGCAGCAGCTCGCGCGCCTGCCCGGCGTGATGAGCGGCGGCCTCGTGCCGGCGCTCGGCAAGGACGAGGTGGAAGACCTGCGCGAGACCCTGCGCAGGCGGCGCGGCGGCATGTTCGCCGAGGCGGCGCGCGGTCTCATCCATTCGCTGGAGCGATCGAACGACGGGGTCCTGCCGGAGAGCATCCTCGTGACCTCGGCGCTTCCGGGCGAGGGCAAGTCGACCCTCTCGCTGGCACTGGCGCTCGAACTCGCGGCAGGCGGGCGCAAGGTGCTGCTCGTCGATACCGACCTGCGGCAGGGACACCTGGCCGAGACCTTCGGCGTCGGCGGCGCGTCCGGCCTGCTCGATCTGATCGCCGGAGACGTGACTGCCGAGGAGATCATCCGTCACGACCCGGTGAGCCGGGTGGACTTCGTGACCCGGGGCAGTGCCGAGGCGTTCGGCGCCTTGCGCGAGCCGCGGCAACTGGCCGCACTCCTCCGCGTCGCAAAGGCGCGCGGTGCGGTGGTGATCTTCGACAGCGCGCCGGTGCTCGCCACCACCGAGACGGCAATCCTCGCCGGCGTCGCCGAACGCTCGCTCCTCGTCCTGCGCTGGGGCAAGACGCCCCGCCGCGCTGCCGATCTCGCGGTGGCGGAGATCGGTGCGCAGACGTCGGGGCCGATTCTCGCCACGATGAATGCGGTCGATCTCGCGCGTCACGCCCAGTACGGCTATCACGACGCGGGCATGTTTGCCGGCCGGCTGGCCAAGTACTACCCGGGCGGCCGCTGACGGCGGTCGTCCGCCTGTGTCCCCGGGCCGTGTCCCCGGGCCGTGTCCCCAGCGGGCGTCAGTTGCCGGGGCCGCGAATGTCGCGGCATGCGTCGCGGAGCTTCGGCTCCGCGCTCTTCTTCAGTTCCGCCTCGATCGTCGGCGCGAAGGCCGCGAGGATCGGCCCGAGGCTGCCGCCGAAGTCGCTGAGGCGCACGTCGATCGTCTCGATTGCGCAATCGGCGAGGGTAAGTCCGGCTTCGGCTTCTACCGTGGCGGCTGCATCGCCGGAAAAGCCGCTGTCGGGCGACGTCTCGCAGGTGAGCCTCCCGTCGAGATCCATCGACAGGCGATCGCCTTCAAGCCGGAGTGTCGCGGTGTCGAGGCGCACATCCTTCAGCCGATCCACGCCGATCGTCATTCCGAACTGCTTGGTCCGCAGTCCCTGACAAGGGTTCTGCGCGGCGATGAGGTCCTCCACCACCGTCCGCGGCGCCGCCCGGACGCCGGTTCCGAGGCCAAGTGTGACCACCACCGCCACCGCGGTCATCGCCGATAGTCTGCCTGCGCTTCGCATCAGCCGTCTCCCCGTCAGGTCGGACGCGGCTGCTCCCGGCCTAACCCGCTGGCAGCGGCCGGGCCGCGTCGCGAAACTCCGACCACGGGTCGGGCGCGTCAAGCCGGGCCGGGGCATTCCGCACGGTGAAATGATCGGGGCCGATCGCTGTCCCGAGCTCGCCCCACGCGAGTGGCATCGAGACCGGCGCACCCGGCCGGGCGCGCGCGCCCCAGGCAACCACCGCCGTGTTGTTGCGCCCGTTCCGCAGATAGTCGATGAGAATGCGCCCCTTGCGGTCCGCCTTGGCGACGGTCGCCACATAGCGCTCGGGCGCCTCCGTCGCCATGGCGTGCGCCATCTGGTCGGTGAACGCCTTGACCGCATCCCATCCTGCGCGCGGGACGAGCGGTGCGACCACGTGAAGCCCCTTGCCCCCGGACGTCTTGACGAAGGCGGCGAGCCCGGCCGCCTCCAGCCGCTCGCGGATTTCCCGGGCAGCGTCGATCACCGCCTGCCAGTCCACGCCCTCGCCGGGGTCGAGATCCATCACCAGCTGGTCGGGGTGCTCGAGATCGGCCCGCGTCGCCTGCCAGGTGTGAATTTCGAGGGCGGCGCCCTGCACCAGCGCCGTTAGTCCGTCGAGATCATCGACCGCGATGATCGGTGCGTCGCTCGAGTCGCCCGGATCGTCGAAAGCCTCGATCTCGTCGCCCATGCCGCGCCACGGATGCTTCTGGAAGAAGCACGTGCCGTTGATCCCTTCCGGACAGCGCAGGAGTGCGATCGGTCGGTCGATGAGATGCGGCGCGATGCGCGGCCAGACCCGCACGTAGTAGTCCGCAAGCCCTTGCTTGGTCAGACCGACGTCGGGCCAATAGACCCGGTCGGGATGGGTAAGGGCCAGCGATCGCATCCGCAATGAACGCAAGCGACGGCCACAGGGTTCCGGCAGGGGTTCCGGTTGTGGCGGATATGCCTCGGCCGGGCGGCATCCGTCGGCGGCGACTTGCCCGGACGGGCGTGGTATCCAAGATCCCGCGGAAGGATGACCCCGCCCGGGAGTGATATGGTGATGATGCGTTTCAGTCTGGCAAAGGTTCTCGCCCCTCGGCTCGTCGCCACGGGGCTTGTCGCCGCGGGCCTTCTGGCGGCCGGGCTCACGGTCGCGCCGGTTCGGGCGCAGGAGCGTGAGAAGTGCTTCGGCGTGGCGAAGGCCGGCCAGAACGAGGGTCTTGCATCCGGGCCGGGCAAGAGCACGATCGACTTTCAGGGCGATGCGTGGGTCTGGGTTCCGGCGGGCTCCTGCGCCACCATCACCCTGCCGGTGCAGGGCGACGGCACCCCGCGGCGTGGCGCGATCCAGCCGCTGGCCCGCGATCGGGGCTGAGCCTCAGCGTGTCACGAGCGTCACCGGGCTCGGGCAGGCCGTGCCACTCGCGTCGGCATAGCCTCGCCGGAACGCCGCCTCTCGCTCCTCCACCGTGCCTTCGCCGAAGGTGTCGAGCTCGGGCGGGATCGGCCGCCCGACGGACGCGAAATCCGCGGCGATCGTCCGGGTCGAGCGGACCAGCCGGCCCCAGAAAGCATCCGGCACTCCCCCGAGGCTCGACCGGGTCCCCCACGCCCAGGCGCCGGTCAGGCAGTCTGCCTGCAACGCCAGACCCAGCATGATGTCGGTGCGTCGCTTCTTGCGCGCGCCGATCATGTCGAGCGCGGCCATGTCGAGGATATCGCTCTCGCGCTGGCGGTGCTCGGCCGCGAGGCGTGCGGCCGCCAGCACCACCGCGAGTTCGGCATCGCCCTTGAGACGGGCGACCAGCGACTCGAGGTAGCCGAGATCGAAGGCCGCCGTGCCGGTCTCCGGGCAGTAGAAGACGCCCCGCCCGCTCACGCCGGCAGCACAAACCGAAGATGTGGCGCCACGGAAGAACATGAGCTCCGCGCGCCTCGCACCGGGTACCGCGCGCCTCGTTGCCGCATCGGCCTCGGCAAAGGCCGCCTCGGCACGGCGGGCGATCGCCTCGCTGCTGAAGCTGAGATCGGCAGCGGGGGGCACGACGCGCATGGGCGCCGTCGCCCAGCCCCAGACCGCACCAACCCCCGCAAGGCCGAAAAGGACGGCAAGAACCGACCAGATGCGCAAAGCGGTCGACGAGGGCGTGTGTGTCGGGTCAATCCTCGTCATGTCCGCTACCCTCTCGATGCCGCGAGGCGCCGGCGGAACGGTCTTGACGCGTCGCGGGCCATCGTGGTGGTTGTGCGCGACACTGACGCAAAGGTCTGAAACAAGTGCTACGACGGGTCTATGAGTGGACGCTGTCGCTCGGATCCTCGCGTCATGCGGTCTGGGCGCTCGCAGCCGTCAGTTTCATCGAGAGCTCGGTCTTCCCGATCCCGCCGGATGCGCTTCTCATCCCGATGATCATCGCGGATCGCTCGCGCGCATGGCGCCTGGCACTGATCTGCACCGTGGCGTCCGTGCTCGGCGGCTTTCTCGGCTACGCCATCGGCTACTATGCCTTCAGTGCGATCGGCGAGCCGCTGCTGCGCTTCTACGGCATTTCGGAGCAGTACCTGCACCTCGAGCAGCTCTATGCGAAGTACGGGGCATGGCTCATCATCATCAAGGGCGCGACGCCGATTCCGTTCAAGCTGGTGACGATCGCGAGCGGCGCGTTCCACTTTCCGCTGCTCATCTTCGCGGTGTCGGCGATGATCTCGCGTGGTATCCGCTTCTTCCTGATCGCGGGGCTGCTCTGGAAGTACGGTGAGCCGATCCGCGACTTCATCGAACGTCGCCTTGGTCTTGTCTTCAGCATCGCCGTCGCGCTTCTGGTCGGCGGCTTCCTCCTGGTCGGATTGGTCGGATGAACACTCTGCAACTTCGGGCGCTCGGGCCGACCCTCGGCTCGCTCGCGCTGCTTCTCGGGGCCTATGGCTTTCAGTACATCGGCGGGCTCCAGCCCTGCCACCTCTGCCTGCTGCAACGCGCGCCGCACGGCATCGCGATCCTGATCGGGATCCTGATCCTGGCCTGGCCGGTGCGCGGGTTCGCGCTGCTCGCCGGGCTCGTGGTGCTCGCGGGCGCCGTGATCGCCGGCTACCACGTGGGTGTGGAACAGCACTGGTGGGCGGGTCCCGCGAGTTGCACGTCGGCGGCGCCGGTCACCGGCGACCCCGGGGCGCTCCTCGACCAGATCCTCGCGACGCCCACCGTGCTCTGCGACGCGATCGCGTGGAGCTGGCTTGGCATCTCCATGGCCGGCTGGAACGCGATTGCCTCGCTCGTGCTCGGCTGGCTCTGGTTCCGGGCCTACGCCTCCAGCTCGGCGTCCCAGTAGAGATAGTCCATCCAGCTCTCGTGCAGGTGGTTCGGCGGGAACTTCCTGCCGATGTTCTGCAACTGCTCGGGGGTCGGGCGGACGGGCTTGCGCCGCAGGTTCATGCCCGCCTGCTTCAGGGTCTTCGAGCCCTTGTGCAGGTTGCACGGCCCGCAGGACGCCACGACGTTTTCCCATGTGGTACGCCCGCCCTTGGAGCGCGGCACCACATGGTCGAAGGTGAGATGTTCCCGGCTCGGGCAGTACTGGCAGGTGAATTCGTCGCGCAGGAACAGGTTGAAGCGGGTGAAGGCGCTGGAACGCGCCGGCTTCACGTATTCCTTCAGCACCACCACCGAGGGAATTCGGAAGGCGATGGAGGGCGAGTGGACCAGCGTGTCGTACTCCGCCACCACCGACACCCGGTCGAGCACCGCCGCCTTCACCGCCTCCTGCCATGGCCAGAGCGACAGTGGCAGATAGGAGAGCGGGCGGAAGTCCGCATTGAGCACCAGCGCCGGATGATCCCGGAGGCCACCGGGATGCCGGACGAAGCTGGGCATGTTCGTGCAGTGCAGCATCCAAGGATCCTCGTCGGGGCCTCTGCGACGCGCCATGGGGTACGGCGCTTCGGCACGACCACGTACAGGCTACATCTGGTCGGGTTTTGCTGACAAGCCTCTAGATAGAGACGATTTTGTGAACAGTACGGGCGTTTGCGCTAAATGTTGCTGCTCTGATATTTTGCCGCAGCGCGGGACGTGAAGCTTCGCCCTTGCGGTGCCGGTCACCGATTGGCTAGCTCGTGCCCGGAAAACGATGCACGGAGAGACACATGGAGCGGCGCAGGCTCGGAGCAGGCGGACCGGAGGTATCAGCGATCGGGGTTGGATCCATGTCTTTCGGCGGCTTCTATGGCCCGACGACGGAACCTCAGTCCCACGCGCTTCTCGCGGCGGCGCTCGATCTCGGCATCGACCACGTGGATACCGCGAACGTCTACGGCATGGGAGTCTCGGAGACTGTCATCGGCAGCTTTCTCAGGGGCCGCAAGGGGCCGCCTCCATTCCGCATTGCAACAAAGGGGGCGATCACCCGCGACGCTGATGGGCGCCGACGCTATGACAATACCGCCGCACACCTCGGCCGTGAACTCGACGGCAGCCTGAAGCGGCTCGGCGTCGAGTCGGTCGATCTCTACTACGTGCACCGCCGTGATCCGTCGCTGCCGATCGAGGACGTGGCCGAGACCATGGCCGGCTTCGTGAAGGCCGGAAAGATCCGCGCGATCGGCTTCTCCGAGATCGCACCCTATTCCCTGCGGCGTGCTGTCGCAGTGCAGCCCGTCGCCGCGGTGCAGTCGGAATATTCGCTCGCCACCCGCCTGCCGGAGCTTGGCCTCGTGCAGGCCTGCGAGGCGCTCGGGGTCACGCTCGTCGCCTTTTCGCCGGTTGCCCGCGCGCTCCTGACCGACCGGCCGCCGACGCCCGAGCATGCCATGACCTCGCAGTTCATGCTGTCGAACCCGCGGTTCACCGAGCCAAACCTCTCGCTGAACCTCGCCCGCACGGACGAGTTCCGCCGCCTCGCTGCCGACATGGGCACGAGCGCCGCCGCCCTCGCCATCGCCTGGCTGCTGGCGCGCAGCCCCGCGGTGGTGCCGATCCCCGGCACCCGCACCGTCGGCCACCTGAAGGAACTGGCAGCCGGCGCCGAGCTCGAACTTGACGCCGAAGACCTGCGGCGCATCGAGACGATCCTGCCGATCGGCTGGGCCGCGGGCGATCGCTACTCCGAGGAGCAGTCGATCGGCCCCGAGCGCTACTGCTAGGCGAAGCAGGTTCGGTGACAGGCTGCCGGCGCAGACCCTGGTTCCTGCCCCGGGGCTCGCGGTCGACGGCCTTGCCAGGCTCCGCCGGATCGGTTTGCGCGCCCCGGGCGCTACGGCTGCGGCGGCTCGTCGGGCGGGGGCTGCTTCGCCCGATCCGGATTGAAATCAAAGAAGAAACCGTAGGCCGCATAGGCCGCCAGTCCGAGGAAGATCGTCCCCCAGAACGGCGAGCCGGTGGCGAACTCCAGCACGCCCCAGCCCGCCGGGATCGCGGTGAAGAGGATCCGCATCCAGAGCGGCCGAAACCAGGGATGGTCGGTATCGAGGAATTTCTTCACGTGCGTTGCGCCTCCGGTTGGCCGCGAGGGTAACGATGGGCCGCGCGTTGACAACCCCGCCCGGGCGCGTGACTGTTGCAAGGGGGAAAATCCGGGAGCAGAGTTGAGGATGAGCGACGACCCGTATGCCGCGCTCGGCGTTTCCAAGACGGCGACTCTCGATGAGATCCGCAAGGCCTACAAGAAGATCGCCAAGGAAAGTCATCCGGATCTCAATCCCGGTGACGCGAAGGCGGCTGACCGCTTCAAGGCGGCGGCCGCCGCCCATGACCTGCTGAAGGATCCGGAGCAACGCGCCCGCTTTGATCGTGGCGAGATCGACGAGCAGGGCCACGAGCGGCCGGAGCGGCGGTTCTATCGCGAGTACGCCGAAGGGCCGGAGGCGACTTATCACACCTCGCATGGCTATGAGGACTTCGGCGACTATTCGGACATCTTCTCCGATCTCTTCGGCCAGCGCTCCCAGCAGGCGCGGGGTGCCGGGCGAGGGCAGGGCATCCGCATGCGCGGCCCGGACCGGCATTACACGCTGGAGGTGGATTTCCTCGAGGCGGCCAAGGGCGGCAAGCGGCGCATCACGCTGCCGGGCGGCGGCGCACTCGACGTGCAGATCCCCGAGGGCATCGCCGACGGCCAGACGTTGCGGCTGAAGGGCAAGGGCGGCGAAGGCATCGGTGGCGGCGAGCCGGGCGATGCGCTCGTCACCGTCATGATCGCGCCGCACAGCCATTTCACCCGCGACGGCGAGGACATCGCGCTCGAGTTGCCGATCTCGATCGACGAGGCGGTCCTCGGCGGCAAGGTCGAGGTGCCGACGATCGACGGCCCCGTGGCGCTCACCATCCCGAAGGGCGCGTCCAGCGGCCGGGTGCTGCGCCTGCGCGGCCGCGGCGTGCGCAAGCGTGACCGCACCGGTGATCAGCTCGTCACACTCCGGATCGTGATGCCGCCCAAGGTTGACGACGAGCTGACGACGTTCTTCGAAGGGTGGCGCAAGAAGCACGGCTACGACCCGCGCAAGGGGGTGTTGTCATGAGACTCTATTCCGAAACCGAGGTGGTCGCCCGCGTCGAGGGCATGACCGTGACGCGGCTCCGGGCGTTCGTCGCCGCCGAATGCGTCCGCCCGTCCGAGGCCGAGGGCCACGTCGGCTATGCCGAGGCCGACCTCGCCCGCCTGCGGCTCGCCGCCGAGCTTGCGCAGGATTTCGAGCTCGATCCCCACGCCTCGGCCATGGTCCTGTCGCTCGTCGACCAGATCCACGGCCTGCGCCTCGCGCTCCGCCGCCTCGGCGAAGCCGTCGGCGAGGAGCCCGACGAAATCCGCACCCGCGTCCGCGCCCGCCTGCGCGGCCCTGGCGCTTCCTGACCGGAGCGGAGGCAGAGCCGGATCATCCTCTCCGGAGTCGTGAATTGCCGCGATGGCGTCGATCGGTCGGGGGAGCCCGTCCGGTCGGAAATCGCCCTACCGCATCGCGCCGTGGTAGAAGAAGACCCCGAGCCCCGCGGTAAAGACGATGAGCCCGCAGATTGCGTGCATCACCACCGCCTGCGCAAAGCCGCCGCGTCCGAGATAGCCGCGCGCGAAGAGCACCCCGCCGACGAAGGTCATGGAGAGCGTCACCGGGCTCCAGAACAGCAGATGCGCCAGCGCGAAGACACCGCCGTTCACCAGAAGCGCCACCCGTGCGTCGGCAAAGAGCGCGGCATACCGCCGGAAGAACAGCGCCCTGAACACCAGCTCCTGCGGCAAGGCCGACAGGATGGGATAGAGCACCATCAGCAGCAGCCAGAACCCCGGCGCCCGGCGCGGTAGCCGGAACAGCGCGTCGGGCACCAGCCAGAGCACGAAGACGAGCGACGCCACTGCGGTCAGCGCCGCGGCGACCCCGATCTCCCGCCAATCGAGGTTCCGCCAGCCGTGGAGCAGCTCGCGCCAGCGAAAGTCCGGGGTGACCGCGAGCAGCCCGATCGCAACGGCGACGACACAGAGAAACAGCGGATGCAGCCAGTCGGGCGGCAAGGCGAAGGCCATCACCAGCGGCGCCGCGAGGAAGATGACGGCGAATTCGGCCGCGAGACGTGCTCGCTCAGCGGTGATTTGTGGTGTTCCGATTGTCAATGCGTCGACCCGGTCTATGCTGATATCTATGAAGTAGGGCTGCAAACCACCGAGGTGAAGGCATGTCCCAGGCACCCACCCGGGTTTCTCTCAAGGAGCATCGCGACTGGCGCCCCGATGCTCTGCCGAAGGACGTGGTCTATATCGGCCGGGCGGTGCATCGCGGTGGCTGGCACCTGCCCGACTCGCCCTTCGCTAATCACGTGGCGAGCGCCGCGGCCGTTGGTCATCCCGAAGCCGCGCGGCTCTACGAGGAGGTGATGCGCGTCCACCTCGCGGCGGGCGACGGGCCGGTCAGCGCCGCGGAGATCAGGGGGCTTGCCGGACACCGGCTCGCCTGCTTCTGCACGCCGGAGGAGGTGTGCCACGCCGACGTGCTGATCCGGCTCTGGCACGAGCTCGAAGGCTGAAGGGCTTACGGCTGTTCGCCGAACTTGATCGATTCGCCGCAGCCGCAGGCATCGACCACGTTCGGGTTGTTGAACTTGAAGCCCGACTCGATCAGCCCTGAGGCGTAGTCGATCTCGGTGCCGAACAGGAACATCTGCGCCATGGGTGCGATCATCACCCGCGCGCCGTTGCTCTCGACCACCTCGTCGTGGGGGTTGATCTCCGAGGCGTACTCCATGGTGTATTCCATGCCGGCGCAGCCGCCCTTGCGCACGCCGATCCTGAGCCCCTTGGTCTCGCCATGCGCGATCAGGCGGGCGATCTGCGCTTCGGCCGCCGGGGTCATCGTCACTGGAGGCTTGCCGGGAATGCCGAACATTTCGCCCGTCCTGTCATCTGGTTGTTGCTCTCTTAGGTAGTGCCAAGCCCCACATGTCTCAAGTCCCATGGAACTCAAGTCCCATGGTACTCAATTCCCGGGGAGCGCCGTCCCATGGTCAGGTCACGGCGCGAGGGCCCCGAGGATCGCCTGGGTGCCGAACGCCGCGCCGAGCCCCCAGCCGAAGCTCGCGAGAGTGCCGATGATGACGTATTCGCTCACCCGCCGGTCGTGCTCCCGCGTCATCTCGCCGAAGCGGAGCAGCGATTTCGCCGCGATCAGGAAGCCGATGCCCTCGGGCTGGCCCACCAGCACGAAGAGCAGGATCAGCGCCCGCTCCAGCCGGCCGATGAGGCGACCGGCCGCGGCAAGGCTGGCCGGGTCCTTGATGGCGAAGTCCCCGGTGATCGCCTGCACCGCATAGCCGCCCGCGATCACGGCGGCGATCGCGCCGCCCGCCACCGTCATCGCCTCGGGCAGCAGACCGAGCGAGGGCGCGACCGCCGGCAGACCCCAGATCCCGCCACCGTAGGCGGCTGGCCAGAGCGCGGCCCCGAGCCAGATCACCGCGCCATGCGCCGCCTGATCGGCGGCAAACCCGGCGAACCCCTTGCCGCCCCACATGAGCTTCGCCCAGTCGATCGCCAGATGCAGCAGCGCAACGGTCGCGATGAGGGCGGGAGCGGGGGCGAAGCCCAGCGCCGCCCAGCTCGCCACCGCCACGATCAGCACGTGGAGGGGCAGGGCCCAGAGACGCCGCGCCGGATCCCGCTTCGCCGCGATCAGCCGTCCCGGCTGGAGCAGGAAGTCCGCCACCAGATGCCCGAACCCGAGGGCGACCGCAGTCTCAAGCACGATGACAGGATCCCGGGCCTGTTTCGCCTTCCACAGGAAGAACCGGCTGTTTTCCAAGATACAGGGTTATATACCTGTAATGCCTCATACGCCCTCTACCGCCCGCAACGCCTCCTGAAGCGCCCAGTCGCCGCCGCCGGAGAGGTGCTCTGCGATCGTCTGCTGGGTCCGGCCCAACGCACGGGCCAGCGCCTCCTGATTCGGCCGCTCACGGTCGCCGAGCAGGTGCTTGAAGACCTCGGCCTGCTTCGGCGTCCAGTTGCGCGAAATCTCGTCGCAGAGCGCGAAGATCGGTGTGATCAGCGGCGCGCCCTCGGGCGGATCCTGCCACGCGATCGCAAACCGCTGCGGGCCCTTCATGGCGTCGAGGGCACGGCCCGACAACTCGAAGGCCGGACCCGAGGCGACGCTCAGGTTCGGCGCGTCCGTCGTCCAGCCCGAGCCGATCCCGATCGAGATGCGGGTGTCGAACGGGCGGCCGAGCGCCCCGAGATGCGCCCGCATCAACAGCGCGCCGCGCAGGGCGAGCGCCGGCCCGGCGCCAATGCATTGCCAGCCGTCGCCGCGGAACGCCGAAAACCGCGGCTCCCACGCCAACGCGCCCGGATCACGGGCGGAAAGGCGGCGCGCCATGTCATGCGCCGCCGCGTCCAGCGTCCGCATGGCCTCAGAGAGATCGGAAGGGCTCAGCTTCGATGACCCGACCAGATCGCCCGTGAAGACAACGATCTCGGGATGGTCGTGACGCGACTGGCTCTGCATGGTCATCCTTGCCTCGGACGCCCGACCATGGCCGGGGCGCCGGAGCGCGGCAAGGCTCACATGAACCCGAGTTCGAGACGCGCCTCGTCGGACATCATGTCCATGCCCCACTGCGGATCCCAGACGAGATCCACATCGACCTGCCGCACGCCCGGCACCACGGAAACCGCGTCCGAGACCCAGCCGGGCATGTCGGCGGCCACCGGGCAGCCGGGCGCCGTCAGGGTCATGGTGATTGCCACATCGCCGGCTTCATTGATCGCGACCGTGTAGATCAGCCCGAGATCAAAGATGTTCACCGGAATTTCCGGGTCGTATACCGAGCGGCACGCCTCGACCACCGCGTCATAGAGCGGGTGCTCGATGCTTGACGGCCGGATGAGCGGCTCGCCCTCCGTCGGATGATCGACCTCGGCGTTCATGCTGTGGACCCCTTCCCGTGGGCCTGGTGATACCTGAGGACTTATATAGGGAATCGGCCCCGCCGGTAAAGGCGTGGCCTGCTACAGGGTGTCGCGGCTGGTCAGAGGTCGAGCGGGCGGGCCTTCGCCAGTTTGTCGAAAGCAACGAGGTCGGCGAGAAGGGCCGGCATCGCGTCGAGCGGGATCATGTTCGGCCCGTCCGAGGGGGCGTTGTCCGGGTCCTGATGCGTCTCGAGGAAGACCGCCGCGACCCCGATCGCCAGCGCCGCGCGCGCCATCACCGGCGCGAACTCGCGCTGGCCGCCGGAAGAGTTGCCCTGTCCGCCGGGCTGCTGCACCGAATGCGTCGCGTCCATCACCACCGGATAGCCGGTGCGCCCCATGATCGGCAGGCTGCGCATGTCGGCGACCAGCGTGTTGTAGCCAAAGGAGGCGCCGCGCTCGCAGAGCAGGATGCGCTCGTTGCCGGTCGAGGCGATCTTTTTCGCGACGTTCGCCATGTCCCACGGCGCGAGGAACTGGCCCTTCTTGACGTTGATCGCCGCCCCGGTCTCGCCGGCGGCGAGAAGCAGGTCGGTCTGGCGGCTGAGGAAGGCCGGGATCTGGAGCACGTCGATGCCCGCCTCCACCGCCGGGGCGCAGTGATCGGGCAGGTGCACGTCCGTCAGGACCGGGCAGCCGAAGCGTGCCTTCACCTCGGCGAGGATCGCCAGACCCTCGTCCATGCCGATGCCGCGCTCGGCGTTGACCGAGGTGCGGTTTGCCTTGTCGTAAGAGCTCTTGTAGATCAGCCCGAGCCCGAGCTCGGCGCACATCGCCGCCAGCCGCTCGGCGACCATCAGCGCGTGGTCGCGGCTCTCGATCTGGCATGGGCCGGCGATCAGGGTGAACGGTGCCCGGTTCGACACCTCGAGATCACCAATGCGGACGGTACGGGCTTCGGTCATCTTCATGCCTCTCTCAGGGCTCTGCGCCGCACTCCGTAGCCCAGCCATCGGGAACCTGCAAACCCCCGGACGGCAGAGCTGGGTGTGAACCCCTGCGAAAGTCGCGACCGGGCCGAGCAGCCCTCAGGCCTGCGCCTGCCGCCGAAGCCAGGAGACGAAGGTCTTGAGCGGTGGCCGCATCACGCCCGGCCGGGTGACGATGTAGTAGCCGGTCCCGGGATCCACATCCTCGAAGAGCGCCACCACCCGGCCCGAAGCAAGCTCGGGCTCGACCACCACGCGCGAGGAGAGCGAGACGCCGGCGCCGCTGCGCACCCCCTCCAGCACCAGATGCCCAGGCAGGTGGATGACCGACCCCTTGCGCGGTGCGATCACCCCCCGGTCGCGCAGCCAGTTCGACATCTCTGAGGTGCCGAGCTCCTGCAGCCACGGCAGATCGAGAATGTCGCGCGGCTCCCGGATCGTCCGGTCGGCGAGCAGCGACACCGAGCCGACGAGCACCATCGTCGTCGGCATCAGCAAATCAGCGTCGAGTCCGCGCCAGTTGCCCTTGCCGAAACGGATCGCCACGTCGACGCCACCCGGCACCAGCTCCACGAGCTGCGAGGTCGGGTACAGCATCAGCTCGATATCCGGGTGCAGATGACGGAATTCCGAGAGCCGCGGCATCAGCCAGTTTGACGCGAAGGCCGAACTGGTCGTCACCTGCAACGGTCGCCCGTCCGCCCCCGTCAGCTCCTCCACTGCCTGTGCGATGTCACTGAACGCCTCGCGCAGCGCCTGCGCCAGCCGCTCGCCCTCCGGTGTCAGCCGGCCACGCGCGCCACCGCGCATGACGAGAAGCACGCCAAGTCGCTCCTCGAGGGCGCGAACCTGCTGGCTCACCGCCGCATGGCTGACGTTGAGCGCTGCCCCCGCGCGGGTGAAACTGCCGGTCTCGGCAAGCGCCGCGAACGCTCGAAGCGCGCTGAGCGGCGGGAGGCTCTGCCAATCCATCCGTAAGCCTGCCTTACAGTGAGCAATTCTTCCTGAGTGGCTGAGCCGCCCAAAGAAGCGCATATTCTGTATCAGAAATCAGGACCCGAAGAAAGGACGTGCAGCGATGGACATCTTCGCCAAAACTTTCATGACCGCGACGCTGCTCGACCGCCCGACCAGCCCCCGCGCGCCGCGTCACGCAACCAGCGCGGGCTGGCTCCGGCGGTTGATCCGGAGGGCACGGTGATGCGCGCCCCGGCCCGTTCGAACGGGATCGTTCACCCGATCCGCTGGCTTCGCGGCTATCTCTCCGATGCCGAATGCGTCCATGAGCGCCGCCGCTCGGCGCAGCATCTCTCGACGCTGAGCGACCAGATCCTCGCCGACATCGGCCTCAGCCGCGCCGACGCCGAGCTGCTCGCGCGCAACCCCGACGTGTTGCCGGACCGCCTGCGCCGCTGCTGAGCGCCGCGCGGACCATGTTTCGAGGCTATCCCCGCAGCATCACCCGCGGGGATAGCGTTTCGAAGCTTCGAGACTGTCGAGGTTCATGTGGTTGCGCATGAACCTCTCGGCCGCACTCCACCGCGGCTGGTGGTCCCAGGCCGTATGCGCCCCCTGACGCAGCGCCTCATAGACCACCCGGCGCCGCGCCTGACTGGCGCGAACGTCCGCGTCGAACGCCGCCAGATCCCAGCGCGCCCCGGCCTTCGCCGCCAGTGCCGCGAGCATCGTCGCATGTGCCGGATCGTCCGCCAGATCATGCGCTTCGCCCGGATCAGCCACCACGTCGTAAAGCAGCGGCGCGTCGGTCAGGCTCAGCACCAGCTTGAAGCGCCCCTCGCGCAGGCAGACCATCGGGCTCGCCGAGCCCTCGGCGGCATACTCCATCGGCACCGGAGCGCGCGCGCCGCCACCGCCGACGAGGCTCTCGCCATCGACGAATGGCGCCACATCGGCAATCCCCGCGAGCGCCGCGAGGGTCGGACAGACGTCGAGGCTCGAGACCGGCCGCGACTGCCGCCCCGGCGCGATGCCCGGCCCGGCGAACATCAGCGGCACGCGCGCTGAACCCTCGCGGAAGCTCATCTTGAACCACAGACCGCGCTCGCCCAGCATGTCGCCATGATCGGAGGTGAAGACGATCACCGTGTCCTCGCCAAAGCCGCAGCGATCGAGCACCCCGAGGATCGCCCCGATCTGTTCATCCACATAGGAGATGTTGGCGAAATACCCGCGCCGCGCGGCTCGCACATCCTCGTCCGTGATCTCGAAGGCGGTGTAATCGCTCACGACCCGAAGCCGCTGCGAGTGCGGATCGAGCTCTTCGAACGCCACCGCGGGCTCGGACGGATCGAGGGCAGGACACCCCTCATAGAGATCCCAGAACCGCTGTCGCGCCACATACGGGTCGTGCGGATGCGTGAAACTCACCGTCAGCGCCCAGGGGCGTGGATCGGCCCGGCGCGCGAGATCATGCAACCGCTGCGCCGCGAGAAAGGCGACTTCGTCGTCGTACTCAAGTTGATTGGTGATCTCGGCAACGCCCGCGCCGGTCACCGATCCCATGTTGTGATACCACCAGTCGATGCGCTGGCCGGGATGCCCGTAGTCCGGGGTCCAGCCGTAGTCCGCCGGATAGATGTCGGTCGTGAGCCGCTCCTCGAAGCCATGAAGCTGGTCGGGCCCGACGAAATGCATCTTGCCCGACAGGCAGGTCAGATAGCCCGCCCGGCGCAGGTGATGCGCGAAGGTCGGAATGTCGGCGGCAAACTCCGCGGCGTTGTCGTAGACGCCGGTACGTGACGGCAGCTGGCCGGTCATGAACGAGGCCCGTGACGGTGCACAGAGCGGGCTCGCGCAATAGGCCGCGTCGAAGCGCATCGAGCGGGCGGCGAGTGCGGCAAGGTTTGGCGCGTGCAGGAACGGCGCCGGCCCGTCGGGAAACAGCGTTCCCGCGAGCTGGTCGACCATGAAGATCAGGAAGTTGGGGCGGGACATGGGGCTTTTGCCTGGGAATGCGGGGAGCGTGGCGCCACACTGACGGCCCCACGCTTGCTGCCGCACGACGGTTCCGACGTCCTGCGGCCGATTTGCGGATGGCTCAGAGGCCGAGTGACTTCTGCACGGCGGCAAGCCCCGGCTCGCCATCAAACGTGGTGACCCCGGCGAGCCAGCCGTCGAGCACGCCCGCGTTCTGCTTCAGCCAGCCCTTCGCCGCAGACTCCGGATCCTCCTCGGCGATCAGGGCCATCATGTCGTTCTCCATCGGCACGGTGAACGTCAGGTTCCTGAAGAACGTCGCGGCGTTCGGGCACTGGGCCGGCCAGCCGGTGCGGGCGAGGGTGTAGACCTCGGCCCCGCCGTAGTTCGGCCCGAAGTAGGCGTCACCGCCGGTGAGATAGGTGATGTCGAAGGCGTTGTTCATCGGGTGTGGCGCCCAGGCGAGGAAGACGATCCAGTCCTCGGCCTTCTCGGCGCGCTTCACCTGCGCCAGCATCGCCTGTTCGCCGGACTCCACCACCGACCAGCCCTTCAGGCCGAAGTCGTCGGCGTCGATCATCTTCTGCAGGTTCTGGTTCGCCGGGGCGCCGCTTTCGATGCCGTAGATCTTGTCGTCGAACTTGTCGGCATTGGGCGCGAGATCCTTGAAATCCTTGACGCCCGCCTCGGCGACATAGCTCGGCACGCCGAGGGTGAACTTCGCGCCCTCAAGGTTTCGCACCAGCACCTCGGCAGCCTTCGCCTTGTCGAGATCGTCCCGGAAATGCTGCTGCGCCGGCATCCAGTTGCCAAGGAAGACGTCGAGATCACCGACCTTCAGTGCCTCGTAGCCGATAGGCACCGACAGCGACTTCACGTCCGCCTTGTAGCCGAGGGCATCGAGCACCGTGCTCGCGAGAGCGTTCGTCGAGGTGATGTCGCTCCAGCCCGGATCGGACATGCGAACCGTCTGGCAGGCCGCGTCATCCGCCAGTACCGGTGTCGAGAGCGCCGGCACCGCGAGCGCGAGGGCAGCGAGCAGGGCGGTGAAGCTTGGCTTCATGAGGGGATCTCCTGACGTCCGGGGCAAAGCCTGATGGCAGAGCGTGACACTGGTCGCCGCCGCTGAGGGTCCGCAAGCGGCATTTCGCGATGCGCCTGCGACGTCGCCCCCAATTTTGGACTGGAAGACTTTGCGCCAACCTAATGGCGAAATTTGTAACTTTATCACGCCGGTTCCGGTCTCGGGCTGGAGTGAGGTTCCTTCCGGTGCGGCGAGAGTCTCTGCTGAGTGCGGAGCGCGGCCGAAATGATCCTCGTCTGCTCACGACGACATCGGGATGAGTCCCGGTGGCAAGGAGTGGCAAGGGGTCAGCGACCCTGAGACGTCAGTTCCGTATCGAACGCGGCGGCGAGAAGCTTGCGGGTGTACTCGGTGCGTGGGGCGCCGAAGATCGCATTGGCGCCGCCGGCTTCCACCACGTCGCCGTTCTGCATCACCATGACCTTGTGGGAAAGCGCGCGGACCACGCGCAGATCGTGGCTGATGAAGATGTAGGCGAGCCCGTAGGTCTTCTGCAGCCGGCGCAGCAACTCGACGATCTGCACCTGTACCGTCATGTCGAGGGCGCTGGTCGGCTCGTCGAGCACCACGAGCTTCGGTTGCAGGATCATCGCCCGGGCGATGGCGATGCGTTGGCGCTGGCCGCCGGAGAACTCGTGCGGGTAGCGCTGCGCCGTCTCGGGGTCGAGCCCCACCTCGCGCAGGATCGCCGCGACCCGGCCGGCCTCGTCGCCCATTCCGTGCACGGCCAGCCCCTCGGCGACGATCTGCTCCACCGACATGCGCGGCGAGAGCGAGCCATAGGGATCCTGAAACACCATCTGCATGTTGCCGCGCACCGGGCGCAGCTCGTGGCTCTTCAGCCCCTGAATGTCGCGGCCGAGAAAGACGATGCGGCCCTCCGAGCGGATGAGCCGCAGGATCGCGAGGCCGAGCGTGGTCTTGCCGGAGCCCGACTCACCCACCACTCCCAGCGTCTCACCGGCCCGGAGCGTCAGCGTCGCGTCGTTCACCGCCTTCACATGGCCCACGACCTTGCGCAGCAGCCCCTGCCGGATGGGAAACCAGACCTTGAGATGGTCGGTGCGCAGCACCTCGGCGCCGTCGGCCGGGGCAGGGTCGGGCGTGCCGGACGGCTCGGCGGCCAGCAGCATCCGGGTATAGGGATGCTGCGGGTTCGCGAAGATCGTCGATGTGGGCCCGGCCTCGACGATCTCGCCGGCCTTCATCACCGCCACCCGGTCGGCGATGCGCCGCACGATGCCGAGGTTGTGGGTGATGAACAGCATCCCCATGCCCTCGGCCCGCTGCACCCCGGCGAGCAACTCGAGGATCTGCGCCTGGATCGTCACGTCGAGTGCCGTTGTCGGCTCGTCGGCGATCAGCACGTCGGGCTTGTTGGCGAGCGCCATGGCGATCATCACGCGCTGCCGCTGCCCGCCGGAAAGCTGGTGCGGGTAGGCGTCGAGCCTGCTCTCGGGATCGCGGATGCCAACCTGCGTCAGCAGCTCCAGCACTCGCACCCGCGCCTTCGGGCCCACCAGACCCTGATGCAGCGCAAGGCTCTCGGACACCTGCCGCACGATGGTGTGCAGCGGGTTGAGGCTCGTCATCGGCTCCTGAAAGATGAAGCTGATGTCATTGCCGCGCACGCCGCGCAGCTCGCGCGGGCTCGCCGTCGTCATCTCGCGGCCCCGATACTTCACCGAGCCCGTCACCTCGGCGTTGTCGGCGAGAAGCTTCACCGTCGAGAGCGCCGTCACCGACTTGCCCGATCCCGACTCACCCACCAGCGCCAGCGTCTCGCCGGGGTAAAGCTCGAAGCTCACGCCCCGCACAGCCTCCGTCCGCTGACCGCCCTGCAGAAACGTGACCCCGAGGTCACGCACCGCAAGCAACGGCTCGGGCAGGGGAAACTGTCCGGTGTCCTTCATCACCCGTCGTGCTCCGCGACCTTCTCCGCCCAGACGTCGCGGTCGAGACGGAAGCACATCCACTCCGCCGGCTTGCCGGAGATGTCGATCTCGCGCGTCTCCACATGCACCGCCCCGAGCCGCCCGGTGGCGATCTGCGAGCGCAGGTTGGTCGGGTCGATGTGAAACCACACCTCCGGATAGCTCGCGAACGCATGGCCGAGCATCAGTCGCTTCAGCTCGAAGTTCGTCGCCCCGCCCCAGAAGCTCCGGTCGAGGAACGTGAAGCCGATGGCGATCGTCTCCGGCCGTTCGGGGGGCACATAGAACCGCGAACCGCCGATGATCCGCCCGGTCGCCCGCTCGACGACGGCCAGCACACCGCCCGCCTTGAGCAGGAAATCGAAGTAGGGATCGAACGCTTCGCGCCGCCAGCGCTCCTTCGCCGGATGCCCCGCCCAGGTCTCCGGGTCCGAGGCCGCGCCATGCAGACCGTCGCGGTCCGCCGCCTCGAGGGGCCGAAGCTCCAGGGTCGGGCCGACGAGTTCGGGGGAAAGGTTCATCGGAAGGTCTTTCGCGGGTCGAAGGCGTCACGGACCCCTTCGAAGATGAAGACGAGCAGCGAAAGCATGATGGCGAAGGTGAAGAACGCCGTGAAGCCGAGCCACGGTGCGTTCAGCCGATTCTTCCCCTGCAACGCCAGCTCGCCCAGCGACGGATAGGACGGCGGTAGCCCGAGCCCGAGGAAGTCGAGCGCTGCCAGCCCGCCGATCGCCCCGGTAACGATGAACGGCATCAGCGTCAGCGTCGCCACCATGGCGTTCGGCAGGACGTGCCGCACCATGATCTTCAGATCGCCGAGCCCGAGCGCGCGTGCCGCCCGCACATACTCGAAGTTCCGCGCCCGCAGAAACTCCGCCCGCACCACGCCGACCAGCGACGTCCACGAGAAGAACGCGATCAGAAGCGTCAGTAGCCAGAAGTTCATCGTGAAGATCGCCGAGAGGATGATGATGATGTAGAGGCTCGGCATGTTCGTCCAGATCTCGACGATCCGCTGGAACGTCAGGTCGATCCAGCCACCGAAATATCCCTGCATCGCGCCCGCGGCGATGCCGATCGCCGACGAGATCACCGCCACGACAAGCGCGAACAGCACCGAGATGCGGAAGCCGTAGATCACCCGCGCCACCACGTCGCGCGTCTGGTCGTCGGTCCCGAGCCAGTGCACCCGGTCCGGCGGCGACGGCGCGGTCGTCACCTCGTAGTTGATCGTGTCGTAGGAGAACGGGATCAGCGGCCAGAGGATCCAGCCCGGCCGCTCCACCTTCACGCCGTTGACCGCACCGGTCTGCTCGAACCCGGCGATGACACCTGCAGGGTCGTCAAGACAGTCCTCCGCCCCGTCGGTGCGGATCAGGCACTGCACCTCCGGCGTTGCATACTCCGCCTCGGTCTCGAACTCGCCGCCGAAGTCCGCCTCGGAATAGAAGCGCACGACCGGCATGTAGAAGCCGCCGTCGTAGCGCACCAGAAGCGGCCGGTCGTTCGCCACGAACTCCGCACAGAGCGTAATGACGAACAGTACGAGAAAGATCCAGAGCGACCAGAACGCCCGGCCATTCGCCCGGAAGTTTGCCAGCCGTCGGCGCTGGAGGGGGGAAAGGGCCATCAGGTCTCGCGGGTTTCGAAGTCGATGCGCGGATCCACCCAGACGTAGGTGAGATCGGAGAGCAGCCCCACGAGCAGGCCCATGAGGCCGAAGACATAGAGCGTGCCGAAGACCACCGGATAGTCGCGCTGCAGGGCGCTCTCGTAAGCCAGCCGCCCGAGCCCGTCGAGGGAGAAGATCGTCTCAATGATCAGGCTGCCGCCGAAGAACACCGAGATGAAGACCGCGGGAAATCCGGCGATGACGATGAGCATCGCGTTGCGGAAGACGTGGCCGTAGAGCACGCGCCTTTCGGTCAGGCCCTTGGCCCGCGCCGTGATGACATACTGCTTCTTGATCTCGTCGAGGAACGAGTTCTTCGTGAGCAGCGTCATAGTGGCGAAGGCGCCGATCGTCGAGGCGATCACCGGCAGGGTGATGTGCCAGAAATAGTCCACGACCTTGCCGATCATCGAGAGATCGGCCCAGTTGTCCGACGTCAGCCCGCGCAGGGGAAAGATCCGCCAGTAGCTGCCGCCTGCGAAGAGCACGAGCAGCATGATTGCAAAGAGAAAGGACGGGATTGCATAGGCGACGATGATCGCGGCCGATGTCGCCGTGTCAAACCGGCTGCCGTCGCGTGTCGCCTTGGCGATGCCGAGCGGGATCGAGATCATGTAGGCGAGCAGCGTCGACCAGAGCCCGAGCGAGATCGACACCGGCATCTTCTCCAGCACCAGATCGAAGACCGAGATCGAGCGGAAATAACTCTCGCCGAAATTGAAGGTGAGATAGTTGCGGATCATCAGAACGAACCGGGTGAGCGGCGGCTTGTCGAAGCCGAACTGCTTCTCCAGATTCGCGATGAACTCGGGTGGCAGGCCCTGCGCGCCGCGATAGTCGCTGCCGGCCGCCACATCGCCCCCACCGCCGCCGCTGATACGCCCGGTGGCGGACGTCGCCTCGTCGTTCACCTGGGCGATGATCTGCTCTATCGGGCCGCCGGGCATGAACTGCACCAGCACGAAGTTCACCAGCATGATGCCGAAGAGCGTCGGTATGATGAGCGCCAGCCGGCGCAGGATATAGGCGCCCATCAGGCGGCCCCGCGCTGCGCCGGGCTCACCGGAGCGCGCCTTCCGCCTTCAGCTTGTCGAACTTCGCCTGATCGAACCACCAGTAGGCGTCGCCACGCGAGTATGTGGGCGGGGCAGGTGGCATCCCGAAGACGTCCCAGTAGGCGAGCCAGTGATAGGGGCGATACCAGTTCGAGACCCAGATCTGCTTCTGGCGCAGCACCCGGTCGAGGGCGCGCACCCGCGACACCATCTCGTCGCGGCTGGTCGAGGCGATGATCTTCTCCACCAGCGCGTCCACCACCGGATCGGCGAGCCCGCTCATGTTCACCGTTCCCGGCGTGTTGGCGCTCTGGGAGCTGAAGAACTGCCGGAGCTCCAGCGAGGGGCTGAGCGACATGACAAATCGCGCGACCGCAATATCATAGTCGAAGTTCTTCTGGCGCTCCTGCATCTGCGCCGCGTCGATCTGGCGATAGCTCGCGTCGATCCCGACCTGCCGCAGGTTGGTGACGAAGGTGTTGATGATCGGCTCGAATGACGCATTGTCGTCGACGAACGCGACCTGCAGCGTCTGGCCCTTGTCGTTCACCCGCATCCCGCCGGGGCCGACCCTCCACCCGGCATCACCGAGCAGTTTCGACGCCTTGCGAAGCGACGCCCGGTCGAGCCTGTCGGGCTTCTGCACCGGCGGCGTCCATGCGGGCTCGGTGAAGATCTCGGGCGGCAACTGGGCGCGGAACGGCTCCAGCGCTGCCAGTTCCTCGCCCTCCGGCAGGCCCGAAGCCGCCATCGGCGAGTTCATCCAGAAGCTCGTGGTCCGCTGGTTGAGCCCATGAAAGAGCGCCTGGTTCGTCCACTCGAAGTTGAACATGAGGCCGATGGCCTCGCGGACCCGCTGGTCCTTGAACTTGTCCCGGCGCAGGTTCATCCAGAACCCTTGCGTGCCCCCGGGACGACCGTCGGGGACCTCCGCTTTGGTCACCCAGCCTTTTTCGAGCGCGGGGAAGTTATAGCTGGTCGCCCAGAGCGCCGACGACATCTCCTCGTGGAAGAAGTATTCACCGACCTTCAGTGCCTCGAACGCGGCATTGTTGTCGGCGAAGTACTGGTAGATGACGCAGCCGAAGTTGTTGGCTCCGACGTTGACGGGGAGATCCCTGCCCCAGTAGTCGGTATTGCGGCAGTAGCGGACCGACTTGCCGGCCTGCACGGCTTCGATGACGTATGGCCCCGAGCCGATCGGTGGCGTGAGCGTCGAGGCGGCGAAGTCGACCGTATCGTAGTAGTGCTTCGGCAGCACCGGCAGGCCGCCGGCGAGCTGGGGCAGGTCGCGCTTCGGCGCCTCGGGCCGGAAGGTGAATTTCACCCGGTGCGGGTCGAGCGCCTCGGCCCCTGTGATGTCCTGCAGCGTGATCTGGTAGACCGGCGCGCCTTTCTCGATCAGCACGTTATAGCTGAAGACCACGTCCTCGGCGGTGACCGGCACGCCGTCGGAGAATTTCGCCTCCGGCCGAAGGTTGAAGATCACCCAGGAGCGGTCCTCGGGGTATTCGATGCTCGCCGCAACGAGCCCATAGCTCGAATCCGGCTCGTCGTCCGAGCCTGCGAGGAGCGTGTCGTAGATCAGACCCAGCCCCTGCGCCGGTTCACCCTTCAGGATGAAGTTGTTCAGGCTGTCAAAGGTCTGACTCGCGCCGGTGCCGCGGAAGCTCATGGTGCCGCCCTTGGGCGCATCCGGGTTCACGTAGTCGAAATGTCTGAAGTCGGCCGGGTACTTCAGATCGCCGAAGGCCGAGATGCCATGACTCGTGATGACGGGGGCATCCACGCTAGCTGCAGCGGCGGCTTCCTCCGCCGATGCCGCGGCGGGCAGGACGGCGGACGCCGCGAGGACGAGCGCCGTGAAGACGAGACCGTGCCAGCGGGTGGCGGTCATCGCGGTAGGGGCCGTGGTGCGGGGCCAGTCGGACATCGGCAGCTCTGATCGGGTTGCGGGTTGCCGCCACTCTATCGCCGAATGGCCTTGGGTAAAGCGGTCGCGGCGAGTTTGACCGCTTCGTGAATGCCGCGTCCAGCCGAAACGCTGCGCGCGTCAACCTGAATTGAGATCAGGTTGACGCGCGAGCCTCTTACCATGTGAATTCAGTCGCTTGGCGGGCCCGCGCAACCCGCGCAGGCACCAGCCCCTTACTGGGCGTGTGCCTCAAGGTAGGCGATCACGTTCGCCCGATCCTCGTCCTTCGGCAGGCCCGCGAAGGACATCTTGGTGCCGGGCGTGAACTTCTTCGGGTTCGCGAGGAAGTGGAAGAGGTTGTCCGGGGTCCAGTCATCACCGTGCGACTTCATCGCGTCGGAGTAGGTGAAGTCACCGAGCGAACCGATCGGACGCCCGACGACACCGTTCAGGTGCGGGCCGACCGCGTTCGTGTTGTCGATCTTGTGGCAGGCAGCGCACTTCTTGAAGACCGCCTCGCCCTTCGCGACATCCGCCGCCGCGACCAGCGCCGCCACGTCGACCTGCTCGGCCCCGCCGCCATCGCCCTCGGCCGCCTCGACGGGCACCACGAAGGACGTCGCGTCGGTCCCCACGTGGAAGATCGCGCCCGCAGCCATGTGAATCAGCAGGAAGACCAGCAGACTCCCACAGATCGCCCCGACGAACTTCGTGATTTCCATCGTGTTCATGGGGTCTCGCTCACCTCGCTCGCGGGTCGTGCCGACCCGTCTGGCCTCGTTGGCGTCGTTTTAGCCGCTTCACGCGATGGTGTGCAAGACGCTTGCGCCGCTTCCGCTGCCGAGCGACGAAAGGCGCGTCCACGAAGGAGCCGCCACATGGCGCGAGCAGCCAGGCCCATCAACCTCGCCCTGCAGGGCGGCGGCTCGCATGGCGCGCTGACCTGGGGCGTGCTCGACCGGCTCCTCGAGGACGACCGGATCGATATCCGCGCGGTGAGCGGCACCAGCGCCGGGGCGATGAACGCCGTCGCGCTGGCCGACGGATTCGCCCGAGACGGCGCCGCCGGGGCGCGCGCCGCGCTTGCCAATTTCTGGAAGGCGGTAAGCGATGCGGCCCGCCTCTCACCGGCGCAGCGGACATGGGCCGACCGTCTGGCCGGCCGCTACAGCCTCGACCGCTCGCCGGGATATCTCTGGATGGAAGCCCTGGGACGGATTTTTTCTCCCTACGAACTCAACCCGTTCGACCTGAACCCGCTACGCGACCTCCTCGCCGCGCAGGTGGATTTCGACCGGGTGAATGCCTCGCCCGTTCAGGTGAGTGTCACCGCGACCAACGTCCGCACCGGCCTGCCGCGGGTCTTTGCCACTGGCGAGCTCACTGTCGACGCCGTGCTCGCCTCGGCCTGTCTGCCCCAGCTCTACAAGGCGGTCGAGATCGGCGGCGAGGCCTATTGGAACGGCGGCTTCTCCGCGAACCCCGCACTCTACCCGCTGGTGGCGAATGCCGAGAGCCCGGACGTGGTGATCGTGCAGATCAATCCGCTGATCCGGCGTCGCCTGCCGCGGACGGCGCGCGAGATCATCAACCGGATGAACGAGATCAGTTTCAACACGAGTCTCGTGAAGGAGCTTCGCGCGCTGGCGATGGTGAAGAAGGCCGGGATGCCGCCGCCGGGCTCGGAGGCGTCGGGGGGCGCGTTCCTGCATCTCATCCACGTCGACGAAGAGGTGCAGGACCTCGCCGCTTCCAGCAAGCTCAACGCCGAATGGCGCTACCTCAGCACGCTCTTCGAGCGCGGGCACCGCTGGGCCGACGTCTGGCTCCGGGACAACTTCGACCGGGTGGGCGTTGCCTCGACGCTGGATCTCGACCGGCTCTTCGAGGAGGGCCCGCGTCCCGCCGGTCTGCCGCCACGCCTCACCGACGGCTGAGGCGGTCGGCCCGGGCGAGGGCAGGCGCGAGAGGAAGTGCCACGCAGGGCTCGCCGGTCAGGATCGCCCGCGCGTCCG
Source organism: Amaricoccus macauensis (assembly GCF_014201905.1). Taxonomy (GTDB): domain Bacteria; phylum Pseudomonadota; class Alphaproteobacteria; order Rhodobacterales; family Rhodobacteraceae; genus Amaricoccus; species Amaricoccus macauensis. The sequence continues at coordinate 589,212 of NZ_JACHFM010000002.1, forward strand.
ACCCGAGCAGTCCCGCCAGCGCCGGATCCCCGGCGCAAAGTCCCCCGGTGTAGGCCCCGAACGCCGGCAGGATCAGCCGGCGTGAGTCGTGCAGGAAACACGGCCGCGAGACCGTCCTGCCGCCGATCGCGAGGCGAAGTTTCGGATGATAGTGGCCGGAGACTTCACCCGGGGCTGCGTCTGGCCGGGCGATGTGGCGGAGGACCAGAGGGCCGAGAATCACCTCGTCCAGGTGCCGTCCGCCGAGGCCGAGGGGTGCGGGATCGTGGTTCCCGGCGATCCAGAGCCAGTCGCGACCGTCCGCGATGGTCGCGAGCCGGTCGCGCTCTGACAGGGTCTCGCTCGCCACGTTGTCGTCGAAACTGTCGCCGAGACAGACCACGCGGAGCGGGTCGAGGCGGGCGATTTCGGCCGCGAGGCGCGCCAGGGTGTCACGGGTCTCGTAGGGCGGCAGGAGCGTCCCGCCGCGCCGGGCGATCCGTTCCGCCTTGCCGAGGTGCAGGTCGGCGACGCAGAGCAGCCGCTCCCCGGGCCAGAACAGCCCGCCCGAGGCGAGCGCGAGCAGCGGCGTGCCGGCAAGGACGAGAGGCGCGGAGTTCATGGCGCCCGGATTGCGGCATGAGACGGGGCGGGACAAGCGCGGATCGTTCCCGCCCGGGGCCAGCTCACGGGATCTCAATGGAATCTTAGCGGCTCGGTGCCAGTCTCCGCGCGGTTTTACCCAACATTGCTGGAGACAGATCCGATGCACTCGGTCGAGAGCATCGCGGCGGAGATCGTGCGCCGCGAAGGAGGATTCGTGAACGACCCCGACGATCCGGGAGGGGCGACCAAGCATGGTGTCACGCTCGGCACGCTGCGGCGGCTCGGCATCGACCTGGACCGCGACGGTGACGTCGACGTGGACGACGTGAAGGCCCTGACACCGGCGCGGGCAGCGCAGATCTACGTGAGGCACTACTTTCGCGAGCCGGGGATCGACCGGCTTCCCGAGCCGCTGCAGCCGAGCGTCTTCGACATGCAGGTGAACGCCGGCCAGAACGCGGTGAAGATCCTGCAGCGACTGATGGCGGCGTTCGGGCTGCCGCTCGCCGACGACGGGGTGGTCGGGCCGGTGACGGCGCGGACGGTGGCGCGGGGGATGGCAAAGGCGCCGCACCATCTGGTCGACGCCTACGGCATCGCCCGGCGCAATTACTACTACAGGCTCGCGGACGGCCGGCCGGCGAGCCGGAAGTTCGCCCGGCGAAACGACGGAGGCAAGGGCGGCTGGATCGTTCGGGCGGAGGAGTTCATGGCGGAGAAGTATCATCTCACGGCGGCTGAGCACGCGGCGCGGGTGGCAGCATGGGCATGATGGCGGCGGTTCTCGGGGCGGGCAGCACCGCGCGGCAAATCGGCGACGTGGTGGGCGGGGTGGCCGAGATCTTCGTCGGCAACCGGGCGGAGCGCGAGGCGGCAGAGAGCCGCGAGCCGGCGGCGGCGCTGACCGAGTTCGGCGCGGAGTTCGCGCGCACGCCGGCGGGCCGGTTCGACGGGTTCGTTGATGGGTTGAACCGCCTGCCGCGGCCGTTGCTCACGCTCGGCACGCTCGGGCTCTTTGTCTACGCCATGGCCGCGCCGTCCGGTTTTACCGTGCGAATGCACGGGCTCGACACGGTGCCCGAGCCGCTGTGGTGGCTGCTCGGGGCGATCGTGTCGTTCTATTTCGGCGCGCGGGAGCTGCATCACCAGCGCAGCCGCGTGGCGGGCATCGGTCAGGCCGTGGCCGAGGCGAAGGCGGTTGCCGCGCCCAGGGTTGCGCCCCAGCCGCTCGCGGCGGTTGCGGCTGTCGATCCGGATCGCAACCGGGCGGTTGAGGACTGGCGGCGGACGCAGCGCCGCTGAGAGGGAGCGGAGAGGCGGGGGGGGGGAGACCTCCCGCCTTCAGACCGCGAGACAGGCGGCGACGGCGCGCTGCCAGCGGTCATAGCGGGACTGGCGCTCAGTGGCGCCCATCGTGGGCTCGAAGCGCCGCTCAAGTGCCCAGCCGCGCTGGAACTCGGCCGGGCCGGGGGCGACACCCGCGCCGAGGGCCGCGAGGTAGGCGGCACCGAGGGCGGTCGTTTCGGTCGATGCCGGGCGGTCGATCTCGGTGCCGAGGATGTCGGCGAGGAACTGCATCGCCCAGTCGTTCGCCGCCATGCCCCCGTCGACGCGCAGCACCTCGGTGCCGCTGGCGCCCCAGTCCTCGCGCATCGCCTCGAGCAGGTCCCGCGTCTGGTAGCCGACGCTCTCGAGCGCCGCGCGGGCAAGCTCCTTCGGGCCGGAGTTGCGGGTGAGCCCGAAGACCGCGCCGCGGCAGTCGGGGCGCCAGTAGGGCGCGCCGAGGCCGGTGAAGGCCGGGACGAGGACGACATCCTGCCCGGGGTCGGCGGCCTCGGCGAGCCCTTGGGTGGACTGGGAGGTCTCGATGACGCCGAGGCCGTCGCGCAGCCACTGGACGACGGCCCCGGCGACGAAGATCGAGCCTTCGAGGGCGTAGGTCGGCTCGCCGTCGAGCTGATACGCGATGGTGGTGAGGAGCCGGTGCTTCGAGGTGACGCGCTCTCGCCCGGTGTTGAGCAGCGCGAAGCAGCCGGTACCATAGGTCGATTTCAGCATTCCGGGCGAGAAGCAGGCCTGACCGACGGTCGCGGCCTGCTGGTCGCCGGCGACGCCGCGGATCGGGATCGCCCGGCCGAAAAGCCCGGGCTCGGTCGTGCCGAAGTCGCCGGCGCAGTCGCGCACCTCCGGCAGGAGCGCGAGCGGGATGCCGAGGATGCCGCAGATCTCCGCGTCCCAGCCGCCGTTTCCGATGTTGTAGAGCAGCGTGCGCGCGGCGTTCGTCGCGTCGGTCGCGTGGACGCGGCCGCCGGTCAGGTTCCAGATCAGCCAGGCATCGACGGTGCCGAAGGCGAGCTCGCCCTTCTCGGCCCGTGCCCGCGCGCCGGGGATGGTGTCGAGCAGCCACTTGAGCTTGGTGCCGGAGAAGTACGGGTCGATCAGCAGGCCGGTGCGCTCGGTCAGCATCGCCTCATGGCCGGCGTCGCGGAGGCCGCCGCAGATGTCCGACGTGCGGCGGTCCTGCCAGACGATGGCGTTGTGGAGCGGCGCGCCGGTGGCGCGGTCCCAGAGGAGGGTCGTCTCGCGCTGGTTGGTGATGCCGATCGCCGCTACCTCAGAGGTCTCGATGCCGGCCCTGGTGATCGCCGCGCGCGTAGTGCGGACCACGGTCGACCAGAGATCGGCTGGATCGTGTTCCACCCAGCCGGACGCCGGGTAGTGCTGCGGGAATTCTTCCTGCGCGGTGGCGCGGGCAGCAACACCGCCGGCGGGGTCGGTGGTGAAGACGATAGCGCGGGTCGAGGTCGTGCCCTGGTCGATGGCGAGGATATAGGTCATGCGCGGCCCGCGATGTGAATTGGAAGAAGGGAGGCGGTGCTTTCCAGCGCCTCCCGGAGTCGTCACTTCTGCCAGGACTTGATCAGCTCGTCATAAGAGACGGTCTCGGCCTTCGGGTTCTCGTCGGCGAGCGGGCCGACGGGTGCGCCGGGCTGGTCGATCCAGTACTGCGCGTCCTGCTCCTCGTTCATCTTCGGCCCGAGGTCGCCCTGGACGCCGGCGCGCTCGAGACGCTCCAGCACCTTTTCCTGTTCGGCGCAGAGCGAGTCGAGCGCCTCCTGCGGGGTCTTCGCCCCCGACATGGCGTCGCCGATGTTCTGCCACCAGAGCTGCGCCAGCTTCGGATAGTCGGGAATGTTCGTCCCCGTCGGCGACCACTGCACCCGCGCGGGCGAGCGGTAGAACTCGACGAGGCCGCCGAGCTCCGGCGCGCGCTCGGTGAACGACTTGTCGTGGATGGTGGAGTCGCGGATGAAGGTGAGACCCACGTGGCTCTTCTTCACGTCGACGGTCTTCGAGGTGACGAACTGGGCGTAGAGCCAGGCCGCCTTGGCGCGATCCTCGGGCGTCGACTTCATCAGCGTCCAGGAACCCACGTCCTGATAGCCGATCTTGGTGCCTTCCGACCAGTAGGCGCCGTGCGGGCTCGGCGCCATGCGCCACTTCGGCGTGCCGTCGGCGTTCATCACCGCGAGGCCGGGCTTCACCATGTCGGCGGTGAAGGCCGTGTACCAGAACATCTGCTGGGCGATGTCGCCGCGTGCCGGGACCGGTCCGGCTTCGGAGAAGGTCATGCCCTGCGCCTCGGGGGGCGTGTACTTCTGCAGCCACTCGATGGCCTTCGTCACCGCATAGACCGCCGCCGCGTCGTTGGTGGCGCCGCCACGGGTCACGCAGGAGCCGACGGGACGCGAGTTCTCGTCGACGCGCACGCCCCACTCGTCGACCGGCAGGCCGTTCGGCTCGCCCTTGTCACCCATGCCCGCCATGGACATCCACGCGTCGGTGTAGCGCCAGCCGAGCGAGGGGTCCTTCTTGCCGTAGTCCATGTTGCCCCAGGCGCTCTTCGGGCCGCCCTCGATGTAGGACATGTCACGGCCGGTGAAGAACTCGGCGATATCCTGATAGGCCGTCCAGTTCACCGGAACGCCGAGCTCGTAGCCGTACTTCGCCTTGAAGTCGTCCTTCGTCTTGGCGTCGTTGAACCAGTCGTAGCGGAACCAGTAGAGGTTCGCGAACTGCTGGTCGGGGAGCTGGTAGAGTTCCTTGTCCGGCGCGGTGGTGAACTTCAGGCCAATGAAGTCGGGCAGGTCGAGCGTCGGGCTCGTCACGTCCTTGCCTTCCTCGGCCATCCACTTCGTCAGATCGCGCGCCTGCTGATAGCGCCAGTGGGTGCCGATCAGGTCGCTGTCGTTGATGTAGGCGTCATAGATGTTTTCGCCGGTCTGCATCTGGGTCTGCAGCTTCTCGACGACGTCACCCTCGCCGATCAGGTCGTGGGTGATCTTGATGCCGGTGATCGCGGTAAAGGCCGGCGCCAGCACCTTCGATTCGTACTCATGGGTGGTGATCGTCTCGGAGACGACCTTGATGTCCATGCCGGCGAACGGCTTCGCCGCATCGACGTACCACTGCATCTCGGCTTCCTGATCGGCGCGGGTGAGCGACGACAGATCACCGATTTCCTTGTCGAGGAAGGCTTTCGCCGCCTCCATGTCGGCCCAGGCCGGGGCGCCCGTCACCATCAGCGCGAGCGCAATGGCGGTCAATGTCCGTCCGGTTCTCACAGGAATCCTCCCTTTGGCTAAACGCCTGACGAATCTGGTCTTGTCATTGCCGGGGGCAGGGGTCCGCCCCCGGGTCTTCGGTATCGCCTAGACCCAGCGGAAGACCGCTGTGGCGTAGACGAGGCACAGGACAAGGCCTCCCCAGAGCGGCAGGCCGTCGACGCCGAAGGCGTAGAGCCAGCCGAGGCAGATGAAGGCCGAGCCGAGCAGCGAGATGAAGAGCCGGTCGCCGCGCGTCGTCTCGATGCGCAGGATGCCGAGCCTCGGCGTCTCGGGATAGCGCAGCGCGAGCAGCGTCATCAGGGCGAGGAGCGCCGCGATCGCGAGGAAGAAGGCCGCCACCGGGAAGCTCCAGGCCATCCACCCGCGCTCGACGAGCTGGCCCGTCCACTCGCGCCCGTCGTCGCCCGAGGGAACCGCCCGGACGAGGAGGCCGAGCACCACGGCGAAGACCACCGCCACGACGGCCGAGACCGTCCCCCAGCGAGCCGAGCCCATCACACCCTCCCCAGGGCGAAGCCCTTGGCGATGTAGTTGCGGACAAACCAGATGACGAGCGCACCGGGCACGAGGGTCAGGACGCCCGCCGCCGCGAGCACGCCCCAGTCCATGCCGGACGCCGAGACGGTGCGCGTCATCACCGCGGCGATCGGCTTGGCGTTCACCGCCGTCAGCGTGCGGGCAAGCAGCAGTTCGACCCACGAGAACATGAAGCAGAAGAATGCCGCGACGCCGATGCCCGAGGCGATGAGCGGCATGAAGATCTTCACGAAGAACCGCCCGAACGAATAGCCGTCGATATACGCGGTCTCATCGAGCTCCTTCGGCACGCCCCGCATGAAGCCTTCGAGGATCCAGACCGCGAGCGCCACGTTGAACAGGCAGTGCGCCAGCGCCACGGCGATGTGGGTGTCGAAGAGCCCGACCGAGGAATAGAGCTGGAAGAAGGGCAGGGCGAAGACTGCCGGCGGTGCCATGCGGTTTGTCAGCAGCCAGAAGAACAGGTGCTTGTCGCCCATGAAGCTGTAGCGGCTGAAGGCATAGGCGGCCGGCAGGGCGACGGCGACAGAAATAACCGTGTTCATCGCAACATAGATGATCGAGTTCACGTAACCCATGTACCAGCTCGGATCGGTGAGGATCGTGTGGTAGTTGGCGAACGTCAGCGTCTGCGGAAACAGCGTGAAGGTCTGGGTGATCTCGGTATTGGTCTTCAGGCTCATGTTCACGAGCCAGTAGATCGGGATCATCAGGAACAGCAGGTAGAGCGTCATGACGAGTGGCGAGTACTTCAGTCTCATCGCGCGCTCTCCTCTTTGTCCATGTTTGTCATCACGGTGTAGAAGACCCAGGAGACCAGCAGGATCACGAGGAAGTACATGAGCGAGAACGCCGCCGCCGGGCCGAGGTCGAATTGTCCGACCGCCATCTTCACGAGGTCGATCGAGAGGAAGGTGGTCGAGTTGCCCGGACCGCCGCCGGTGACGACGAAGGGCTCGGTATAGATCATGAAGCTGTCCATGAAGCGCAGCAGGATCGCGATCATCAGGACGCCCTTCATCTTCGGCAGCTCGATGTAGCGGAAGATCTTCCAGCGGCTGGCCTGATCGATCTTCGCCGCCTGATAGTAGGCCTGCGGGATCGACTGGAGCGCGGCATAGCAGAGCAGCGCCACGAGGCTCGTCCAGTGCCAGACGTCCATGACGATGATGGTGAGCCAGGCGTGGAGCGGGTTCGCGGTATAGTTGTAGTCGATGCCCAGCGACCAGAGGAAATGTCCGAGCAGCCCGATGTCCGGGCGTCCGAAGATCTGCCAGATGGTGCCCACGACGTTGAACGGCACGAGCAGCGGCAGGGCCATGACGACGAGGCAGAACGACGCCCAGAAACCCTTGTGCGGCATGTTGAGCGCCACGAAGATCCCGAGCGGCACCTGAATGGCGAGGATGATCGCCGAGAAGAGGACATTGCGCCCGAGGGCCGCCCACAGGCGGTCGGAATGCAGCATCTCGTCGAACCACTCGAGCCCGGCCCAGAAGAACTGGTTGTTGCCGAACGTGTCGTTGACCGAGTAGTTCACCACCGTCATCAGCGGGATCACCGCCGAGAACGCCACGATGACGAGCATCGGCAGGACCAGAAACCATGCCTTCTGGTTGACGGTCTTTTCCATCAGGCGGCCTCCCCCTCAACCCGCCAGTCGTCGGCGTAGACGTTGATCTTTTCCGGCGCGAAGCTCACGTGCGGCGCGCCGGAGGGCAGCGGCGCGCCCTCTTCGGCGATGACGTTGAGCGGCTGGCCGAACAGCTCGGCGCGCACGATCCGGTGGCGGCCCACGTCCTCGATGCGGCGGATCGTCACCGGCAGGCCGGGGCCGTCGGTGAGGGTCACGTACTCCGGCCGGATGCCGATCCGGGTGCGCCCGGTCAGTGTCCCGTAAGCGGCGCCAAGGGCCACGGTGGCGTCGCCGATGCGGGCGCGGGTGCCCTCGATCCCGGCGTCGATCAGGTTCATCCCCGGCGAGCCGATGAAGTAGCCGACGAAGGTATGCGCCGGCCGCTCGAAGAGTTCCTGCGGCGTGCCCATCTGCACCACCCGGCCCTCGTGCATGACGACCACCTGATCGGCGAAGGTCAGCGCCTCGGTCTGGTCGTGGGTGACGTAGATCATCGTGTGCCCGAACTCCCGGTGCAGCGTGCGAAGCTGGGTGCGGAGCTCCCACTTCATGTGCGGGTCGATGACCGTCAGCGGCTCGTCGAAGAGGATCGCGTTCACGTCGCGCCGCACCATGCCGCGGCCGAGGCTGATCTTCTGCTTGGCGTCGGCGGTGAGGCCGCGCGCCTTGCGGTCGAGGACCGCCTCCATGCCGATCATCTCCGCGATCGCCTGAACCCGGGCCGCGATGTAGTCGGGGTCCATGCGGCGGTTCTTCAGCGGGAAGGCGAGGTTCTCGCGCACGGTCATGGTGTCGTAGACCACCGGAAACTGGAACACCTGCGCGATGTTGCGGGCCTCGGGGGCGAGATCGGTCACGTCCTTGCCGTTGAAGAGCACCTGGCCCTGCGACGGCCGGATCAGACCGGAGATGATGTTGAGGAGCGTGGTCTTGCCGCAGCCCGAGGCCCCGAGCAGCGCGTAGGCCTGTCCGTCCTGCCAGACGTGATCCAGTTCCTTCAGCGCGAACTGCGAGTCCTCGGTCGGCCGGGGAAAGTAGCTGTGGGCGAGGTGCGAGAGGGTGATTTCAGCCATGATTCAGGCCGCCAGCGCGTAGGCGGCGGGCGCGGCGAGCCGGCCGTCGGCGTCGAAGAGATAGATGTGGGCCGGGTCGACCCAGACCGTAAAGGGCTCGCCCGCGGGCAGTTGGTGAACGCCCTTCACCAGCCCGACGAATGCCTCCGGTCCGTGGGCGAGATGCAGGAAGGTCTCCGACCCGGTGATCTCGTTGCCAGTCAGCACGCAGTCGAAGGCGACGGCATCGCCCCCATGCCGGGTCACGTCGAGATGGTTCGCCCGGAAACCCGCGCGATAGGTCCCGTCGGGGATCGTCGCGAGCGGGCCGGTCGCGGTGACGGCCTGACCATTTCCGAACGCGACCTCGGTGCCGTGCTTGCGGCAGGCGACGAAGTTCATTGGCGGATCGCTGAAGACCCGGGCGGTGGTGGCGTCCTTCGGCTGGCGATAGACCGTGGGGGTCGGGCCGAACTGGGTCACGCGGCCCTCCCAGAGTGTTGCGGTGTTGCCGCCGAGCAGGAGCGCCTCCTCGGGTTCCGTGGTGGCGTAGACGAAGATGGCGCCGGACGCCTCGAAGATGCGCGGGATTTCGACGCGCAGTTCCTCGCGGAGCTTGTAGTCGAGATTGGCCAGCGGCTCGTCGAGCAGCACGAGCCCCGCGCCCTTCACCAGCGCGCGGGCGAGCGCGCAGCGCTGCTGCTGGCCACCGGAGAGCTCGAGCGGCTTTCGCGTCAGCATCGGCGTCAGCTTCAGCATCTCCGCCGTGCTGCGAACGGCGCGGTCGATCTCGGCGCGGGAGTTGCTGAGGAGCCGCAGGGGCGAGGCGATGTTCTCGTAGACGGTGAGCGTCGGGTAGTTGATGAACTGCTGATAGACCATCGCCACGCGGCGCTCCTGCACCGGCATGCCGGTGACGTCCGCGCCCTCCCAGAGGATGCGCCCTTCGGTCGGCCGGTCGAGACCGGCCATCAGGCGCATGAGCGAGGTCTTTCCCGACAGCGTTGGCCCGAGGAGCACGTTCATCGTGCCCTTTTCGAGCGTGAGGTCAGTGGAATGGATATGCGGCTGTCCACGTACCAGACGTGTCACCGCCTCGAGCGCAAGTGCCATCGCCTCCCTTTCGTTGCGCCGCCGGGATCCGTGCCCCGGACGGTCGTCGCTATGCCGCCGGGGTCATTGTCCCGGTTGAAGTCGTTATCTGGCGCACGAACTCGTCGAGCGCCGCGCGTTGTTCGGGTCCGAGCCTGAGGCCGAGCTTGCTCCGCCGCCAGAGGATATCGTCGGCCGTGTGCGCGAATTCGCGCGTGACGAGCCAGCGCACTTCGGCCTCGCTCAATGTACCACCGAAATCGCGACCGAGATCCGCCGCCGTGCCGGCCCCGGCAAGGATCGCCTCCGCCTCGGTGCCGTAGGCCCGGATCAGCCGGCCGGCCCAGAAGTCGGTCAGGAACGGATAGCGCGCCCGGAGCTTCGCGGTGATCGCCGCGACACCGTCCCAGGGGAAGTCGCCCCCCGGCAGGGCCACCCGCGCCGTCCAGTCGCCGCGAGCGCTCGGGAATGCCGGCGCGAGCTTTGCGAGCGCGCTCTCGGCCAGCCGGCGGTACGTGGTTATCTTGCCGCCGAACACGTTGAGCAGCGGCGCGCCTCCGGCGGTGTCGAGGGCGAGCACGTAGTCGCGCGTCGCCGCCGTCGCCGAACTCGCGCCGTCGTTGTAGAGCGGGCGCACACCGGAATAGGTCCAGACCACGTCCTCCGCCGTCACCGGCGTCGTGAAGTAGCGCGAGGCGAAGGCGAGGAGATAGTCGCGTTCCGCATCGGTGATCCGCGCGTCGCCCGGCGCGCCCTTGTGATCCATGTCCGTGGTGCCGATCAGGGTGAAGTCGCCCTCGTAGGGGATGGCGAAGATGATCCGCCCGTCGGTGCCCTGGAAGAAATAGCAGCGGTCGTGGTCGAAGAGCCGCCGCGTGACGATATGACTGCCGCGCACCAGCCGGACGCCGCCGGTCGGGCGGGCATGGGCGACGTTGCGGATCACATCCTCGACCCACGGGCCGCCGGCATTGACGAGCGCCCGGGCGCGGAACTCGCGCCGCCCGGCGGGGCCCTCGGTGACGACGCGCCAGACATCGCCCGAGCGTTCCGCCGAGACGACCCGGGTGCGGGTCAGGATCCGCGCGCCGCGCGCCGCCGCGTCACGGGCGTTCAGCACCACCAGCCGGGCATCGTCGACCCCGCAGTCGGAATACTCATAGGCGCGCCGGAAGCGCGGCTGGAGCGGCTTGCCGGCCGGGTCGGTCGCGAGATCGAGCGTGCGCGTCGCGGGCAGGATCTTCCGGCCACCGAGCGTGTCGTAGAGGAAGAGGCCGAGGCGGATGAGCCAGGCGGGACGGCGCCCCTTCATCCACGGCATGATCCGCCCGAGAAGGCGCGCGGTCGGCGTGTCGCTCTCGAAGCGCATGTCGGGACTGTAGGGCAGCACGAACCGCATGGGCCAGCTGATGTGCGGCATGGCGACAAGCAGCGTCTCGCGCTCCTCAAGTGCCTCGCGCACCAGCCGGAACTCGAAGTATTCGAGATAGCGCAGGCCGCCGTGAAACAGCTTGGTCGATGCCGATGACGTCGCCTGCGCCAGGTCGCCCTGCTCGGCGAGGGTCACCGAAAGGCCGCGTCCGGCCGCGTCGCGGGCGATCCCGCACCCGTTGATGCCGCCACCTATGACGAAGATATCCGTTGTCCCGGCGTCCGCGGACATCCGCGCTTCCTTTCGACGTGTCACGTGGGAGCTAACCGCACGGCGGCGTGCACGTCAATCGCTTGATGTGCGAAAATGTTCGGAATATCGAAAATCGCTTGTTTTCGATCATGTATATGGGGTTGTTTTTGTTCGCTGATGCAGCAAATGGCGGGCGCGGGACCCGAATGCGACCATTCCATAGCAACCTGAGGCAATTGGCGCTTTGCCGTTGACCCCTCACGCGCGAGCGCGCACGTTAAGGACAACAATCGCGCGGAACCGAAGTCATGGCCCTCAGCTTTCGCCAATCGGAGATTCTGGAGATCGCCCGGGGGGATGGGCGGGTGTTCGTCGAGGATCTCGCGCAGCGTTTCGACGTGGCACTCCAGACGATCCGGCGTGACCTGACCGAGATGTCGAACGCCGGGCTCCTTGACCGGGTCCACGGCGGGGCCGTGCCGCGCACCGGCGTCACGAACTTCGGCTACGAAGAGCGGCGCGGCATGAACCAGACCGCGAAGGCCGCCATCGGACGCGCCTGCGCCGCGATGATCCCGAACAACTGCTCGATCATCATGAACCTCGGCACGACGACCGAGGCGGTGGCGCGCGAGCTTCTGAATCACCGCAACATCACGGTGGTGACGAACAACATGAACGTCGCGAACATCCTGCTCGCAAACCCGAGTTGCGACATCATGGTGGCGGGCGGCGCGCTCCGCCGGTCGGACGGCGGACTGGTCGGCGATCTCACCAGCGAATTCTTCGGCGAGTTCAAGGTGGACTACGCGATCATGGGTGTCTCCGCGATCGACCCCGACGGCGACCTGATGGACTTCGATCTCGCCGAGGTTCGCGTGTCACGCGCGATCCTGAAGCAGGCCCGGCAGGCGTTCCTCGTCTGCGACCGTTCGAAGCTCGGGCGTTCCGCGCCGGCGCTGCTCGGCTCGCTGTCGCAGATGGCGATCTGGTTCACCGATCAGGCGCCGCCCGCCCCGCTCGCACGCCGATGCAGCGACTGGGACATGCAGGTGCGCATTACCGAGCCGACCGTCTGACCCGACCGTCTGATATGGCTACCTCGCTGCGGGAATCGGCAAGAGGGTGACGCATCCGGCAAAGAACACGCCGCGATCCGCGCCCATGCTCGGCGGATTGAACAAATGAGGAGGCACGCATGAGATATCGCGCACTGGCCGCCAGCATGATCGCCATTCTTGTTGCCGGACAGGTTCCGGCACAGGCGGCCGAAGCGGAATCCGAGACCTGCGCCACGCCCCGGTTTTCCGACGTGGGCTGGACCGACATCTCTGCGACGACGGCGATCGCGGGGATGATCCTGAAGTCCCTCGGCTACACGCCGAAGATCGACATCCTCTCGGTTGCCGTCACCTACGAGGCGCTGCCGCGCGGGGATGTGGACGTCTTCCTCGGCAACTGGATGCCATTGCAGGACCCGATCCAGCGGCCGCTGGTGGAAGCCGGCAAGATCGACGTGGTTCAGACGAACCTCGAGGGCGCGATCATCGGCCTTGCGGTTCCCAAGGCGACTTACGACGCCGGGCTGAAGACCTATTCCGACATTGCGAAATTCGGCGACGATCTCGGCCTGAAAATCTACGGGATCGAGGCGGGCAGCAGTGCCAACGAGACGATCTCGAAGATGATCGCCGGCGACAAGTTCGGGCTGAAGGATTTCCAGCTCGTCGAGTCGAGCGAGCAGGCCATGCTCGCGCAGGTGCAGCGTGCCGTGAGGTCCGAGAAGCCGATCGTGTTCTTCGGCTGGCGCCCGCATCCGATGAACGTGAACATCGACATGGAGTATCTGACCAACGGTGACGACGTCTTCGGCCCGAACGACGGCGCGGCGGAGGTGCTGACCAACACCCGGCCGGGATACGTCGAGGAATGCCCGAACGTCGGTGCCTTCCTGAAGAACTTCGTCTTCGAGGTCGAGCAGGAGGATGTTCTGATGAGCTACATCCTCGACGACGGCATGACCGCCGACGCCGCCGGCGAGAAGTGGCTGAAGGAAAATCCCGGCGTGATCGATGGCTGGCTCGCGGGCGTCACCACGCGCGACGGCAAGCCGGGCGCGGACGCGGTCCGTCAGGGGCTCGGTCTCTGAGCCGCCTTGCGGGCTGCCGAGGGAGGCAGCCCGTACTCCCGGCGAAACGCGCGGGACAGCGCCGAGATGGATGAGAAGCCCGTCCGCTCGGCGACATCCACCATGGGAAGGCGGGTGTCGAGCACCAGACGGCGCGCCGCCTTGAGGCGCAGCGCGAGGTAGTAGGCGCCCGGCGAGGCGCTGACCGCCTCGCGAAACAGCGTCTCGAGCCGTCGGGTCGAGACGCCGCTCCGGCGCGCGATGGCGCTGACCGGAAGCGGCTGGTCGAGATGCGCTTCCATCACCCGGATCGCCGCCGCAACGCGGGGCTCGCTCTCGCGCAGGCGACCGAGCGAAACGAGCGGCTGCGCTTCCGATGAGGCGCGGGTCTCGTCGTAGACATAGAGGCTCGCCACATCGAGCGCGGTCGAAAGTCCCTGGCGCGCGCGGACCAGCGCCAGCATCAGGTCGAGCGCCGGCATTGCCCCGCCAGCGGTGAAGACCGGTCCGTCGATCACCCAGCGATCGGGCCGCACGTCCGCCAGCGGAAAGCGCGCGGCGAACTCCTCCAGATCCTCCCAGTGCGTCGTTGCCGCCCGGCCATCGAGCAGGCCCGCAAGGCCGAGCACCCACGCCCCGCCCTCGAAGCCTCCGACCATCGTGGCGTGCCGCGCGCCGGTGCGGAAGGCGCGAAGCACGGGCCGGGTCGCGTGGTGCAGCACGTTGAAGGCCGCCAGCACCACCAGCGCATCGCGCCGGCGTGCGGGATCGAACGCACCGTGCACCGGGATCGGCATGCCGCCGCTCGTGACGGGCTGGGAGCCGTCGAGGGAGACGATCTCCCAGCGATAGATCTCGCGCGCCGCGACCCGGTTTGCCGCGCGCAACGGATCGACCGTGGCGGCGAGCGTCATGAGCGACGCTTCGGGCAGGACGAGAAGCGTGATCGAGAGGGGATCCAGCGATGGGGTGAAGAGCATGGTGGTTCGCTCTCTGCAAAGCCAACTGCGCCTGAAGTCAAATAGTGTCGGGCCGGCAGCGTCAAGGTCCATCCAGCACTTCCAGAAGAGGAGCGGCTCCCATGCCGTTGACGCCAAACCGGGACGTCTTCATTACCTGCGCCGTGACCGGCTCGGGCGACACCACCTCGCGCTCGGACAAGGTGCCGGTGACACCGGCCGAGATCGCCGCCGCCGCGATCGAGGCCGCGGAGGCGGGCGCCGCGATTGCCCATATCCATGTGCGCGACCCCGAGACCGGCAAGGGCGCGCGTGACCCGAAGCTCTACGCCGAGGTCGTCGAGCGGATCCGCGACTCCGGCGTCGACGTGGTGCTGAACCTGACGGCCGGCATGGGCGGCGATCTCGTGCTCGGCTCGACCGAGGCGCCGTTTCCGCCGGATCCCTCCGGTACCGACATGGTCGGCGCAACCGAGCGGCTCGCGCATGTGGCCGAGCTTCTGCCCGAGATCTGCACCCTCGACTGCGGCACGATGAACTTCGGCGAGGGCGACTACGTGATGACGAACACGCCCGCCATGTTGAAGGCGATGGCGCGACAGATCCAGGCGCTCGGCGTGCGGCCGGAGATCGAGGTCTTCGACACCGGGCACCTGCTGCTGGCGCAGTGGCTGAAGGCGCAGGGGGTGATCGACGATCCGGTCATGATCCAGCTCTGCATGGGCATCCCGTGGGGGGCCCCCGACGACATCGGCACCTTGAAGGCAATCGTCGACAACGTGCCCCGGGACTGGACCTTCTCGGCGTTCTCGATCGGCCGCAACCAGCTGCCCTACGCCGCGCTCGCGGTGCTTGCCGGCGGCAACCTCCGGGTGGGTCTCGAAGACAATCTCTGGCTCGGCAAGGGCGAACTCGCCACCAACGGTGCGCTGGTGACGCGCGCGGCGGACATCGTGCGCGGCATGGGCTCGCGGCTGCTGACGCCCGCCGAGGTCCGGGCCAATCTGAAACTCGAGCGCAGGTGGTAAGCGGAATGCAGGAAAACCTCCCCAGGAAGGCCGCCTGCATCGGCGGCGGCGTGATTGGCGCAGGCTGGGTCGCGCGGCTGCTTCTCGCCGGGGTCGACGTATCGGTCTTCGACCCTGCTCCGGACGCGGAACGGGTGGTGCGCGAAGTGCTGGCGAACGCCGAGCACGCGACCGCGCGGCTCATCTCCGCGCCGTTGCCGCCGCAAGGCACGCTGAGCTTCGCGTCGAGCATCGAGGCGGCAGTCGAGGGTGCGGATTTCATCCAGGAAAGCGTGCCGGAGCGGCTCGACCTGAAGCGCCGGATTCTCGGAGCGATCGACGCCGCAGCGCCTGCGGATGCGCTCATCGGCTCGTCGACCTCGGGACTGCTGCCCACGGACCTGCAGGCCGAGATGTCCCATCCCGGGCGGCTCTTCGTGGCGCATCCGTTCAACCCGGTCTACCTGCTGCCGCTCGTCGAGCTGGTGGCTGGCGGGCGTACCGCGCCCGAGAGCATGGAGCGCGCCGTGGCGCTCTACGGCGCCATCGGCATGAAGCCGGTGGTGATCCGCCGGGAGATCGAGGCCTTCGTGGGCGACCGCCTGCTTGAGGCGCTGTGGCGTGAGGCGCTGTGGCTCGTCAACGACGACGTCGCGACGACCGAGGAGATCGACGACATCATCCGCTATTCGTTCGGCCTTCGCTGGGCGCAGATGGGCCTCTTCGAGACCTATCGCATCGCCGGCGGCGAGCCGGGGATGCGTCACTTCCTCGCCCAGTTCGGCCCGGCGCTGAAATGGCCGTGGACGAAGCTCATGGACGTGCCGGACCTCGACGACGCATTCATCGAGAAGATCGCCAGCCAGTCGGACGAGCAGGCACAGGGCCGCGGGGTGCGGACGCTCGAACGCATCCGCGACGACAACCTCGTCGGGATCATCCGCGCGCTTGCGGCGGAGCAGGGCGGCAAGGGCTGGGGAGCGGGAGCGCTCCTGCGGGAGCACGAGGCGCGGCTTCGTGCGGCAGCGGAGCCAGCGCCAGCCGGGGAGCCGCTTCGCCTGATGGAGGGCGAGGTCGACGCGGCGTGGATCGACTACAACGGCCACATGACCGAAAGCCGCTACCTGCAGGTCTTCGGGGAGACGACCGACGCGCTGCTTGCCCGGATCGGCGCGGGGGCGGACTATGTGGCGGGCGGGCGGAGCTTCTACACCGTCGAGACCCACATCCGCCATCTCAGCGAGACGAAGCAGGGCGAGGCGTTCCACACCACGACGCAGATCCTCGGCACCGACGCGAAGCGCATCCGTGTCATGCACCGCTTCCACGGCGGCGACGGGACGCTGCGCGCCACGGCGGAGCAGATGCTGCTGCACGTGGACATGGGTGCCGGGCGCGCGTCACGCGCCACGCCGGAGGTGCTTGAGGCGATCGCGGCTATCGCCGGGCCGCAGCGGGCGCTGCCGATCCCGCCGGAGGCCGGGCGGGGGATTTCGGATCTGCGGTAGGGACGACTCGATCCCGGGCCTCGAAGGGGCAGCTTCGGACGTCGCCTCAGGCCTTCAGCCAGCCCGTCAGGTGATCGCCCAGCCGCAGCGCGAGCTGGGTGATCGTGTAGGTCGGGTTGGCATGTCCGGTGGTGGCAAAGACGCTCGACCCGCCGATGAAGAGGTTCGCGAGGTCGTGGACCTTGCAGTCGGCGTCGACGACCCCGGTCTTCGGATCGTCCGACATGCGCGTGGTGCACATGTGATGCTTGCCGCCCACCTCCTCGTCCGGGAACAGCGGGAACTCCGGCGGGTCCTGCAGGAGCCATGGCCGGATCCGGGCACGGCCGATCTGCTGTTCCGCGAGATGCGCCGCGAACGACTTCGCGGCGGTCCGCATCGTGTGGATGTCGAGGTCGGTCAGCCGCCAGTCGAGCCGCACCCGCCGCAGGCCGAAGGCGTCGCGCTCGTCGCCGAGCATCACGCGGCTCTCCGGATTCTGCTGCTGCTCCTGCGCCATGCGCATGGATGCGGTTTGCGGCGAGGGCGAGCCGAGAAGCGTGCGCTCGGTCGCGGTCAGATCCACCGCGGAATCGCGGACGCGCTGGCGGAGATGGATGGCGAACTCCTCGTCGGTGATCTGCTCACCGACCAGCGATGGCAGGTCTGACGGCTCGATCCAGCCGGGTTCGAGCCGCATCCCGAAGTTCAGGCATTTCGCGTCCAGCATGAAAGTCTCGAACGGCGAGTAGAACTCGCGCTCGAGCAACAGCGTCTGCAGCACCACGTCGCCGACGACATAGTGCGGGTGATCGCAGAAGCAGCGACCGACCATGCCCGTGCGGTTGCCCAGGCCCTCGTGCATCTGGCTGTCGAAATTCAGCAGCAGCCGCGCGTTCTCGATGCCGCCGCAGCAGAGCGCATAGGCGCGGGCAGCGACGGTGAAGCCGGTGTCTGCCGGGTCGTAGTTGCGGAAGACCGCGCCCGTGACCCGCGAGAGCACCCCGTCGAGTTGCAGGTCGACGAGGTTCGCGTTGAGGACGAGCGTGATGCGATCGGACGCGGCGATCTCGTCGCGATACTTCTCGCCGAAGCGGGTGGGTGCGCTGAAGCGGAACTGGAAGCGCCGGAAGATGTACTCGTTTTCCTTCATCGGCAGGTCCGGCGCCTCGGTCGCCGACGGCAGATCGAGGATGCGGTCCGCCTCGGCGCGATAGGGATCGAGGTCGAGCTGGGCGATCGGCCAGCCGCTCATCGGGTGGAACGGTCTCGGCTCGAAGTCATAGAGATCGAGAGCCCGCGACCAGCCGCCCCAGTGGTTCGAGGTGCCGCCAAAGTAGCGCAGCCGCGCGGTTTCGAGCTCGAAGTAATCCCGTCCGACATTCTCGCCGCGATAGACGTCCTGGGACTCCTCGGTGATGTCGAAGCCGCCGGCCTCCATGAGCGCCACCGTGGCCCCGGCATTCGCCAGCCGTCGCGCGAGCGTGATGCCGGCGGGGCCGGCGCCGATGACGCACACGTCGAAGCTCTCGGGGAGCTGGCTGCGATCGAGGGTGGCGGCATCAAGAATCATGATGTAATTCCAAGGTCATGGGCAATTGGACTGGCGTTGCCGCCAAGAGCTGCCGGCGCGCGAGATTTAGGGCAAGTCGCGAAGGGAGCCCAGAGGAAACGCGCGGCATGACCTCACGGACGCGTTTTCCGGCTGGTCTCCGCCCGTGCAGTTCTGGCATCGGGGAAGTGCGTGCGCCAAGCCGACCCGGTCAGCCGGACCAGAGGTCTGCACGCGACAGTTGGCAGATGGCCGGGCGGAACCGGTCCCGGGAGGTGCGTTTGGACATTCGGCAGCTGCGCTATCTGATCGCCCTCGTCCGGGAGGAGCACTTCACGCGCGCGGCCGAAGCCTGTCACGTCACCCAGCCGACGCTCTCGGGCCGGATCCGGGCACTGGAGGAGGAGCTTGGCCTTGCCATCGTCGAGCGCGGCCAGCGCTACCACGGCCTGACGCCCGAGGGGGAGCGGGTTTATCGCTGGGCGCTGAAGATCGTCGAGGACGTCGATGCCCTGACCGCTGATGTCGCCATGCTCGCCGCCGAGCCGCGTGGCCGCATGACGCTCGGGGTCATTCCCTCGGCGCTGCCGCTCAGCGCGGCGCTCACCGGTCGGGTGAACGCGCGCTACCCCGGGGTGGCCTTCGAGATCCGCTCCATGACCTCGCGACAGGTCTTGCAGGCGGTCGAGGACTTCCAGATCGACGCGGGTCTCACCTATCTCGGCAACGAGCCGGTGCCGGTCGGCCGGACATGGCCGCTCTATCGCGAGGACTATCGCCTGTTCGTTCGCGCCGACCACGTGCTCGCCGATCGCGCAACGGTGAGCTGGGCCGAGGCGGCGGCGCACCCGCTCGCGGCGCTCACGTCCGACATGCAGAACCGCCGCATCATCGACGCGGCTTTCCTCGAAGCCGGTGCGGCGGTCGAGCCGATGGTGGAGAGCAACTCCGTCGTGGCGCTCTGTTCGCAGATCCTGACCGGACGCGTCGCCTGCGTGCTGCCGGGGTCGTTCCGCGGCATCCTCGGGCCGGGGGTCGCGGCGCCGCGGCTGGTGGAGCCGGAGGTGACCCATGCGGTCGGGCTGGTGGCGCTCGCCCCGGACCCGGAGCCGGTGCTGCTCGCCGCGTTGCGCGAGGCGGCCTTGGGGCTTACGTCCGGATTCATCGACGAGGGCGATGATCTAATAGGATCTGGCAATTTGCAGGGACGGGAGTAGAGGACTACATTTCCTCAAACGGCCTTGAAAGCCGTCGGGAGGAGCAAGCATATGCCCGAGCCAGCGAGCCCGCAGGTTGAGCACGCCATCGCCGTCTGCGCCGCGCACGGCAACGCAGCGTCCGAGCTTATCGAGATTCTGCACGACATTCAGGATGAGGCCGGTTGCGTCGCCGAGGAGACGTTGCCGGCGATTGCCAAGGCGCTGAACCTCGCACGCGCCGAGGTCCACGGCGTCATGAGCTTCTACCACGACTTCCGCCGGGCGCCGGCGGGCCGGGTGCGGGTGCAGCTCTGCCGGGCGGAGTCGTGCCAGTCTCGCGGTGCCTCGGCGCTGATCGAGGATTTCTGTGCGCGGCACGACGTCGCACTCGGGCAGACCTCGCGGGACGGGATGCTGACGGTCGAGGCGGTTTATTGCCTTGGCAACTGCGCGCTGTCGCCGGCGGCAATGGTGAACGGGCGCCTCGTCGGACGGGCCGACGTCGCCCGGCTCGACGCGCTGGTGGCGGAGGCACGCTGATGCGGATTTATGTTCCTGCCGATTCCGCGGCACTTTCTGTCGGTGCCGACGAGACGGCGGCCGCCGTCGACGCGGCCATCGCCGCCCGCGGCCTCGACGCGACGCTCGTGCGCAACGGCTCGCGCGGCATGTTCTGGCTCGAGCCGCTGGTGGAGGCCGAGACGCCCGCCGGACGGATCGCCTTCGGACCGGTGACGGCCGGAGACGTGGACTCGGTGATCGGTGCGATCGTCGACGGGACTGCGCATCCGCTGGCGCTCGGGCTGACCGAGGAGATCCCGTATCTGAAGAATCAGGAGCGGCTGACGTTCGAGCGGGTGGGGGTCACCGACCCGTTGAGCCTCGCCGACTACGAGGCCCACGGTGGGCTCGCCGGGCTCCGCGCCGCGCTCGGCATGGACGGGGCGGCGATCTGCAAGGAAGTCCTCGACAGCGGCCTGCGCGGTCGTGGCGGCGCCGGCTTCCCGGCCGGCATCAAGTGGAAGACCGTGCACGACCTACCCGAGGGGCAGAAGTACATCTGCTGCAACGGAGACGAGGGCGACAGCGGCACCTTCGCCGACCGGATGATCTTCGAGGGTGATCCGTTCCTGCTGATCGAGGGCATGGTGATCGCCGGCATCGCGGTCGGGGCGACCGAGGGCTATCTCTACATCCGCTCGGAATACCCGCGCTCGATCGAGGTCATGAAGCGCGCGGTCGCGATCATGGAAGCGGCCGGCTGGCTCGGCGCCAACGTCGGCGGCTCGGGCCGCACGTTCTGGCTGAAGGTCCGCCGAGGCGCCGGAGCCTATATCTGCGGCGAGGAAAGCTCGATGCTCGAAAGCATCGAGGGCAAGCGCGGCACGGTTCGTTCTAAGCCGCCGATCCCGGCGATCTCCGGGCTCTTCGGGCGGCCGACGGTCATCAACAACGTCCTGACGCTCGCCGCCGTGCCGCTTATCATGGACAAGGGCGCGCAGTTCTATCGCGACTACGGCATGGGCCGCTCCACCGGAACGCTGCCCTTCCAGCTCGCGGGCAACATCGCCCGTGGGGGCCTCGTGGAGAAGGCGTTCGGCGTCACGCTGCGCGAGCTCGTCGAGGACTTCGGTGGCGGCACCGCGAGCGGCCGGCCGTTCCGCACGGCGCAGGTGGGCGGCCCGCTTGGCGCCTACGTCTCGGCCGGGATGCTCGACCTGCCGATGGACTACGAGACTTTCGCCGAGAACGGTGCGATGGTGGGCCATGGCGGGATCGTCGTTTTTGACGACACCGTGGACATGGGTGCAATGGCGCGCTTTGCCTTCGAGTTCTGCGAGATCGAGAGCTGCGGCAAGTGTACGCCCTGCCGGGTCGGCGCGGTGCGCGGCAAGGAAACCGTGGAGAAGATCCTGCGCGGCGAGGACGTGGCGAAGAACGTCGCGCTCGTCGAGGACCTCTGCGAGGTGATGCGCGACGGCTCGCTCTGCGCCATGGGCGGCCTGACCCCGATGCCGGTGCTCTCGGCCCTGAAGCTGTTCCCGGAGGACTTCGACCGGGCGCCCAAGCTGGCGGCGGAATGAGGAGACGGACATGACCATTCACCAGGAAATCCCGCTCGGCCTCCGCAACCTCAAGCTCACGCCGCTCGAGGCCGAGATCGACCGCGGCACGCCGGAGCGCGAAGGCCCGCCGGTGACGCTGATGATCGACGGCGTCACGATCACCGTGCCCGAGGGCACCTCGATCATGCGCGCGGCCTCGCTCGCCGACCGGCAGATCCCGAAGCTCTGCGCCAGCGACAACGTCGAGGCCTGGGGGTCGTGCCGGCTCTGCCTCGTGGAGATCGAGGGCGTGAAGGGCACGCCGTCATCCTGCACCACGCCGGTGCGCGAGGGGATGCGCGTCACCACCCAGAACGCCCGGCTCGAGCGGCTGCGCAAGGGGGTGATGGAGCTCTACATCTCCGATCACCCGCTCGACTGCCTGACCTGCCCGACCAACGGCGACTGCGAATTGCAGGACATGGCCGGCGTCGTCGGCCTGCGCGAGGTGCGTTACGGCATGGACGGGGACAACCACTTCGATGCGGCCCACAAGGTGCCGATCGACGTGTCGAACCCGTATTTCCAGTACGATGCGTCGAAGTGCATCGTCTGCTCCCTCTGCGTCCGCGCCTGCGAGGAAGTGCAGGGCACCTTCGCGCTGACGATCGAGGGCCGGGGCTTCGAGAGCCGGGTGTCGCCCGGCATCCTGTCCGACGACTTCTTCTCGTCCGACTGCGTCTCCTGCGGTGCCTGCGTGCAGGCCTGCCCGACGGCGACGCTTGTGGAGAAGTCCATCGTCGAACACGGCACTCCGCGCCGCGAGGTGATCACGACCTGCGCCTATTGCGGTGTCGGCTGCGCGTTCAAGGCCGAGATGCAGGGCGAGGAGATCGTCCGCATGACGCCGTGGAAGAACGGCGGCGCGAACGAGGGGCACTCCTGCGTCAAGGGCCGCTTCGCCTTCGGCTACGCCACCCACAAGGACCGGGTGCTGACGCCCATGGTCCGCGAGAAGATCACCGATCCGTGGCGCCCGGTCGACTGGGAGGAGGCGATCGGCTTCGCTGCCCGGCGGCTCCTCGAGATCCGCGACGAGCATGGCGCCGGCGCCATCGGCGGCATCACGTCGTCGCGCTGCACCAATGAAGAAGTCTACGTCGTCCAGAAGATGATCCGCGCGGCCTTCGGCAACAACAACGTCGATACCTGCGCCCGCGTCTGCCACTCGCCCACCGGGTACGGCCTGAAGACGACGCTCGGCACCTCTGCCGGCACGCAGGATTTCAAGTCGGTCGACAAGTCCGACGTGATCCTCGTCATCGGCGCCAACCCCACCGACGCGCATCCGGTCTTCGGCAGCCGCATGAAGAAGCGCCTGCGTCAGGGTGCGAAGCTCATCGTCGCCGACCCGCGCCGCATCGACCTGGTGCGCTCGCCGCATGTCCGTGCCGAGCACCACCTGCAACTGCGTCCGGGCACCAATGTCGCGCTGATGAACGCGCTTGCCCACGTGATCGTGACCGAGGGGCTGGTGAACGAGGCCTTCGTTGCCGAACGCTGCGACATGACCGAGTTCGAGCGCTGGCGCGGCTTCGTCGCGGAGGAGCGCAACAGCCCCGAGGCGTTGTCCGAGATCCTGGGCGTGCCGGCGGACGAACTTCGGGCTGCCGCCCGGCTCTACGCCACCGGCGGCAACGCCGCGATCTACTACGGCCTCGGCGTCACCGAGCACAGCCAGGGCTCGACCATGGTGATGGCGATGGCCAACCTCGCCATGGCGACCGGCAACATCGGTCACGACGGCGTGGGCATCAACCCGCTGCGCGGCCAGAACAACGTGCAGGGCTCCTGCGACATGGGCTCGTTCCCGCACGAGTTCACCGGCTACCGCCACGTCTCGGACAAGGAGGTCCGTTCGACCTTCGAAGCCGACTGGGGCGTCACGCTCGACGCCGAGCCGGGCCTTCGGATCCCGAACATGTTCGCCTCCGCCCTCGATGGCTCGTTCCGCGGGCTCTACGTGCAGGGCGAGGACATCGCGCAGAGCGACCCGAACACCCGGCACGTCACCGCCGCGCTGAAGGCGCTCGATCTGCTGATCGTGCAGGATCTGTTCCTGAACGAGACCGCGCTCTACGCCCATGTGTTCCTGCCGGGCACGTCGTTCCTCGAGAAGGACGGCACCTTCACCAACGCGGAGCGGCGGATCAACCGAGTCCGCCCGGTGATGCGCGAGCAGCAGGGCATGAGCGAGTGGGAGACGGTCTGCCGCATCTCCGAGGCCATGGGCTATCCCATGACCTATGAGAACGAGGCCGAGATCATGGACGAGATCGCCCGCCTCACCCCGACCTTCGCGCTCGTCAGCCACGCCCGTCTCGACGCGGAGGGCTCGATGCAGTGGCCGGTCAACGAGGCGCACCCGGATGGCTCGCCGAT
Organism: Amaricoccus macauensis; assembly: GCF_014201905.1. GTDB lineage: Bacteria > Pseudomonadota > Alphaproteobacteria > Rhodobacterales > Rhodobacteraceae > Amaricoccus > Amaricoccus macauensis. The sequence continues at coordinate 613,185 of NZ_JACHFM010000002.1, forward strand.
CATGCACGTGGACGGCTTCGTCCGCGGCAAGGGCCGCTTCATGGTGACCGAGTACGTGCCGACGGAGGAGCGCGCCAACCGGCGCTTCCCGCTGATCCTCACGACCGGGCGCATCCTCAGCCAGTACAACGTCGGCGCGCAGACCCGCCGCACGGAGAACAGCCTCTGGCACCCGGAGGACAGTCTCGAGATCCATCCCTTCGACGCGGAAGAGCGCGGCGTCGCCGATGGCGATCTGGTCGCCATCACGAGCCGGGTGGGCCAGACGACGCTTCGCGCCATGGTCTCCGAGCGGATGCCGCAGGGCGTGGTCTACACCACCTTCCACCACCCGTTCTCGGGCGCGAACGTCATCACCACGGACTACTCCGACTGGGCGACCAACTGCCCCGAGTTCAAGGTGACGGCGGTCCAGGTGATGCCGACCAACCGCCCGTCCGCGTGGCAGGAGGAATACACCCAGACCGCGCCGGGATCGCGGCGGATCCACACGGCAACGGCGGCGGAATGAGGCCCTTGTCGGCCGAAGCGGGGCCTGGCCCTGCAAGCGTGGCCGGTGGGGTGAAGTTCCCCGCCGGGTCCGCTCCCGCACCGCGCAAGGCCGCCTGACCCATGGAAATCCGCCGCCTCGACATCAACGCCCGCCCGGTCTCGCCCACTGCTCGCGGGCGCCTCTACAGCAATGGCGCCGAGCATCCCGTTGACTGGCGTGTCGCCGAGGAAACGCCGCTTGCGGTGCTGCTGAACGGCGCGGCGTTTGCGGTGATGATGCTGACTCCCGAGGACCTCGAAGACTTCGTAGTGGGATTCGCGATCACCGAAGGCATCGTCACGGGTCCGGCCGAGATCGAGAGCCTGCGGCTTGCCGAGGCGGGCGAGGGGTTCGTGGCGAACCTGAAGCTCGACCCGGCCAAGGTCGCGGCGGTGGAGGATCGCCGGCGCACGCTCGCGGGACGTGCCGGTTGTGGCCTCTGCGGTGCCCAGACGATCGAGGCGGTGCTTCGCCCGCCGCGCCGGGTGACGGGCACGCGGCCGGTGCCCGAGGCGATCCTTGCGGCGCTCGCCGCGCTGCCGAAGGCGCAGGTCATGAAGCCGGTGAACCATTCGACGCACGCCGCCGCCTACTGCGGGGCGGACGGCACGATTCGTGTCGTGCGCGAGGACATCGGGCGCCACAATGCGCTCGACAAGGTGGCGGGCGCGCTGGCCCGCGACGGGCGTGACGCGCGGGACGGATTCCTTCTGCTGTCGAGCCGGGTCTCCGTCGAGATGGCGCAGAAGGCGGCGGCGATCCGGGCGCCGCTCGTCGCCGCCGTCTCGCCGCCGAGCGCACTGGCGCTCCGGGTCGCGGGGCAGGCGGGGCTCGCCGTGGCGGCACGGGCGGGCGATGGTGTGGTGATCTTCGACGGGTTGGGGAGCTGAAATGTCCGATAACGAAGCCGAGAACGAACTCGTGCGGATGGCGAACGAGATCGCCGCCTTCTTCAAGCCGTATCCGCACGACGAGGCGGTGGCGGACATCTCCCAGCATATCCTCGACTTCTGGGATCCGCGGATGCGGCGGGCGATGATCGCGCACCTGGAGGCGGGAGGCGAGGGGCTCCAGCCGCTCGCGCTGGAGGGGCTGGAGGCCGCGCTGCGGCCGGCGCCAGCCGCGTAGAAACCTCGCGCAATTGGAACCCGGCGTCGGTTGTGTTCGCACCGGCGGGAGCTATGTTGCCATGCAACGCAACAGCTCACGGGGATCCAGCGCAATGTCAGTTTCCGGAAAGATCGCAGTCGTCACCGGCTCCAATTCAGGCATTGGGCTCGGGATCGCCACCGAACTGGCGAAGAACGGCGCGAGCGTCGTGCTCAACTCCTTCACCGACCGGCCGGAGGACCATGAGCTTGCCGAGAAGCTTGGCGCCGAACATGGCGTGAAGGCAATCTATGTGAAGGCGGACATGTCGGTGGGCGACGAGTGCCGCGCGCTTGTCACCACGGCGGCGGAGAAGCTCGGCCGGGTCGATATCCTGGTGAACAACGCCGGCATCCAGCATGTGGCGCCAATCGAGACGTTTCCGGTCGATCAGTGGGACCGGATCATCGCGATCAACCTTACCTCGGCGTTCCACACCACGGCGGCGGCGCTGCCGATCATGCGCAAGGAGGGCTGGGGCCGGATCGTCAACATCGCGTCGGCGCATGGCCTGACCGCGTCGCCCTACAAGTCGGCGTATGTCTCGGCCAAGCACGGTGTCGTCGGCTTCACCAAGGTGACGGCGCTCGAGACGGCGGAGGAGGCGATCACCGCCAACGCGATCTGCCCGGGCTATGTGCTGACGCCGCTGGTGGAGGCGCAGATCCCCGACACCATGAAGCAGTACAACCAGAGCCGCGAGGATGTGATCCGCAACGTGCTGCTGGCGCGCCAGCCCTCGAAGCAGTTCGCGACGGTGGAACAGATCGGCGGCTGCGTGGTGTTCCTCTGCTCTGCGGCGGCCGATCAGGTTACCGGGACCACGCTTTCTGTCGATGGTGGGTGGACGGCGCTTTGAGCGTCGTCAATCTCGCGCTTCAGGGTGGCGGCGCGCACGGCGCCTTCACCTGGGGCGTGCTTGAGCGTCTGCTCGAGGACACCTCGATCGACATCGACGGCATCACGGCGACGTCCGCGGGCGCGATGAACGCGGCGGCGCTGAAGCGTGGCTGGGTCAACGGCGGGCGGGAAGGCGCGCGGGAGCAGCTCGAGGCGTTCTGGCTTCGGGTGAGCGGGCTCGACGGGCCGATGAGCGACGCGGTCCTCGACTGGCTGCGCATGGTCTCGCCGTCGCCGGCCCTCACCGCGCGGATGCTGGAGTTTTCGCCGGCGGTGGTGGCGGCGGACACCGTGACGCGGATGTTCTCGCCCTATCAGTTCAATCCGACGAACTTCCATCCGCTGCGCTCGATCGTCGAGGACATGCTCGACTGCGATACGGTGCGCTCGCAGAAGGGGCCGAAGCTTTTCGTCAACGCGACCAACGTCCGGGATGGCAAGGCGCGGATCTTCACGGGCAAGGAGGTGACGGCTGATGCGATCCTCGCGTCTGCGTGCCTGCCGTCGCTCTATCAGGCGATCGAGCTCGACGACCCGAAGACCGGCAAGCGGGAAGCGTACTGGGATGGTGGCTATACCGGCAATCCGGCGCTCTATCCGCTCTTCTACCGGACCAAGGCGGTGGACATCGTCATCGTCCACATCAATCCGCTCTACCGAGAGGAACTGCCGAAGACCGCGGCGGAAATTGCCACTCGGATGAACGAGATAAGCTTCAATGCTTCGCTTCTGCGCGAGCTTCGCAACATCGAGTTCGTGAACCGGCTGATCCAGCGCGGGCTGATCTCGCCCGAGGCGATGCGGCTCAATCACGTGCATTCGGTGAGCGATGACCGGCTGATGAACATGCTCGGGATCGTCACCAAGATGACGATCAGCCGGACGCTGCTGCTGCAGCTTCGGGACGCCGGGCGGGAGGCGATGTCGGAGTTTCTCGACAAGCACCGCAGCAAGCTCGGGCAGCGCTCGTCGGTTGATCTGAAGGCGGTGGTGAGCTCGGCGGGGTCGATCGTCTAGGGACAGGCGTCTGCGCGGGTTGCGCAGATGATCAATATATTGATGTAACAATATAAAATGCCATCCGCCAACCGGATGGCACTCCTCGTCAGGACGAGCTGAAAGGAGACGGCCAGCCCGGTCGTCCGGCCCGTGGCAAACGGTCTCGCGGCAATTGTGCAGGCAGGGTGGCGCGGCTATAGAATCGCCCCATACGGGGGACGGGCGGGATGAAGATCATCATCTGCGGCGCGGGGCAGGTGGGCGGTCAGATCGCCCGCCACCTCGCGCGCGAAGAGATCGCGAATCAGGTCACGGTGATCGACAAGGACGCGGGCCTCGTGCGCCGGCTGACCGACGCCTATGACGTGAGCGGCATCGCGGGCTTTGCCTCGCACCCGGACGTGCTGGAAAAGGCGGGCGCGCGCGATGCCGACATGATCATCGCCGCGACCCAGTCCGACGAGGTCAACATGGTGGTCTGCCAGGTGGCGAACTCGATCTTCTCGGTTCCGAGAAAGATCGCGCGCCTGCGCGCGCCGGCATACCTCAATGCGCTCTATTCCGACCTCTACCGCCAGGATCACATGCCGATCGACGTGGTGATCTCGCCGGAATACGCGGTCGCCGATGCGGTGATGCAGCGCCTCGCCGCGCCGGCCGCGTTCGACATCGAGGGCTTTCTCGAAAACCGGGCGCAGCTTGTCGGCATCACCCTCGACACTGCCTGCGCCGTCCTCAGGACGCCGCTCCGCCAGCTTTCGGAGCTGTTCTCGACGCTGAAGGCCGTGGTCGTCGGTGTCCGCCGCGGCGAGAGGCTGTTCGTGCCGGAAGCGGCGGATCAGCTCTATGCGGAGGATCAGGTCTATCTGATCTGTGCCACCGAGGACATGGCGCGCCTGATGGAGGTGTTCGGCAAGCCGCACCGCGAGGTGCAGCGCGTGCTGATCATCGGCGCCGGCAACATCGGGTTGCACGTGGCCCAGACCCTCGAGGCCGACAGCCGGCGCATCCGGCTGAAGCTCATCGAGCGCAGCCGGGCGCGGGCCGAGGTGGCGGCGGACTCGCTGAAACGCACGGTGGTGCTGAACGGCGACGGGCTCGACGTGGACCTTCTGGAGGAGGCGAACATCACCGCGATGGACGCGGTGCTGGCGCTGACCGACGACGACAAGACCAACATCCTCGCCTGCGTGCGAGCCAAGACCGAGGGGGCGAAGCTGGTGGTGGCGCTGGTCAACGACCCCTCGCTCATCAGCCTGATCGCGCCCATGGGGATCGATGCCTACGTCAACCCACGGGCGACCACGGTCTCCTCGATCCTGCGCTATGTGCGGCATGGGCGGATCCGCGCGGTTTACTCGATCGGCGACGGCGAGGCGGAGGTTATGGAAGCGCAGGTGCTCGGCACTTCGGCGCTCGCCGGCCGGCTGGTGCGCGACAGCGAGATGCCGAAGACGGCAATCATCGGCCTCGTGCAAAAGGGCGATCAGCTCATCGTGCCGCGCGGCGACACCCGGCTGGCGGAGGGGGACGTGCTGACGATCTTCGCCATGCGCGAGGCGGTTGCCGAGGTCGAGCGGCTGTTCCAGGTCGGCATAGACTTCTTCTGATGCGGATCATCCGCAAGTTTCCCGCGATCGTCATTCTGGTGCTGGTTGCCGCGAGCGCGATGCTGGTACCGGCGCTGCACGCGGTGAAGCTGCGCGACTGGGGCGTGGCGCGGGCGTTTTTCGACTATTCGTTTCTGGTTGCACTCCTCGCCATACTGATCGGGCTCGCAACGATGAACCACCGGCCGCCACGCCTGCCGGCGCGGGCGCTGTTGCTGACGATCCTGCTGGCCTACCTCATTCTGCCGGCGCTGCTCGCGCTGCCGTTTGCCACGTCGGTGCACGGGCTCGGGTTCGGGCGGGCCTATTTCGAGATGCTGTCCTGCCTCACGACCACCGGGGCGACGCTGTTCGACCGCCCGGGCAGCCTTTCAGAGCCGTTGCATCTCTGGCGGGCCATTGTCGGCTGGCTCGGCGGCGCCATGGTGCTGGTCCTGGTCTGGGGGATCCTCGAGCCGCTGAACCTCGGCGGCTTCGAGATCGCCGAGGAGAGCGCGCGCCGGGTGCGGCAGCGCAGCGGCACGAGCGACGAGGCGCGGGCCCGCATCGTCCGGGTGGTGCGGGTGGTGGCGCCGATCTATGCCGGTTTGACCGCCCTGCTGTCGCTGCTCCTGATCTTCGCCGGTGACCGGCCGTTTGTTGCCGTCGCCCATGCGATGGGAACGCTCTCCACGAGTGGCATCTCGCCGGTCGGTGGCCTTGCAGGCGGGCACTCGGGGATCCCGGGCGAGATCGCCATCGCGATCTTCCTGCTGCCGGCCGTGTCGCATCGTGTCCTCGGCTTCCTGGCGCGAAGGTCGCTGCCGGGCCTGAGCGACCCGGAGGTCCAGCTCATGCTGATCTCGGTCCTCGGGCTGACGGTGATCCTGTTTCTGCGGAGCTTCCTCGGCGCCGCCGAGATCGAGCGGGCGGACGACCTCTCCGCCGCCGGACGCGCGATCTGGGGCGGGCTCTTTACGGTGCTGTCATTCCTCACCACGACCGGCTTCGAGAGTCAGGACTGGCGGACGCTGCAACTCTGGTCGAACCTGCCGAGCCCCGGCCCGTTGCTTCTTGCCGTGGCAGTGATCGGCGGCGGGGTCGCCACAACCGCGGGCGGCGTGAAGCTGTTGCGGGTCTACGCGCTCTACCGGCTGGGGCTGCGCGAGCTTGACCGGCTCATCCATCCGTCGGGCGTCGGGCGCCGGGGGCTCGGGGATCGGCTCATTTCGCGGCGCGGCGCGCGGATCGCCTTCATCTTCCTGATGCTCTTCATGATCGCGCTTGCGATCACCATGGCGGCGCTTGCGGCCACCGGACTCAGCTTCAATCACTCGCTCTCGCTCTCGGTGGCTGCCCTCACCACCACCGGGCAGGCGATACAGGTGCTTGGCAGTCATGTGACCTACGCGGCCCTCCCGGATGCAGCACTCCTGGTGTTTGGCGTGGCAATGATCGTGGGACGCATGGAGGCTCTGGTCGTCGTGGCCTTGTTCAGCCTGGTGAGCTGGCGTGATTAACACGATTGTCGGCGGGTGCGTCCTTTCGGCCACGCCCCCTGGTCCTGCTGCTAAAAAGTGCTGGGGCAGGCTGGAAATGCAGTGGTCCGCCACCCATACTGTCCTTCAACGAGAACAAAGACGCGGCGAGTCGCTGCGTCCAATACAACTTAAGGCTGAGAAAAATGGCTGCCGAAAAACAAAACTTACAGGACGCATTTCTTAACAATGTTCGGAAGTCCAAGGTCCCGGTGACGATCTTCCTGATGAACGGCGTGAAGCTGCAGGGCGTCATCACCTGGTTTGACAATTTCTGCGTTTTGCTGCGCAGGGACGGGCAGTCGCAGCTGGTCTACAAGCACGCCATTTCGACTGTGATGCCGTCGCAGCCGATCACGCTCTACGAGGCCGAAGATCACTGACGATAGTGGGCGGATGCGGGCGGTTGTCCTGCATCCAGTCAGATCCAAAGACGGGCCGCGCGCGCCCCAGGATGCGCTCGACGAGGCGGTGAGCCTTGCGCGCGCCCTCGACCTCGACGTCGTGGGCGCCGAGGTCGTGCCGCTCGCCAAGGCGCGGGCCGGCTATCTGTTCGGCAAGGGCAAGGTCGAGGAGCTGGGCGAGCGGATCGCCGAGCGTGAGGCGGGGCTCGTCATCGTCGATGGCGCGCTCTCGCCGGTGCAGCAGCGCAATCTCGAAAAGCTCTGGAAGATCAAGATCCTCGATCGCACCGGGCTCATTCTCGAGATTTTCGGCGACCGGGCGCAGACGCGGGAAGGCGTGCTGCAGGTCGAGCTGGCGCATCTCTCCTATCAGAAGTCGCGGCTGGTGCGGTCGTGGACCCACCTCGAGCGGCAGCGGGGCGGCTTCGGCTTTCTCGGCGGCCCGGGTGAGACGCAGATCGAGGCGGACCGCCGGGCGCTCGACGAGCGGATCCACCGGATCAAGGAACAACTGCGCCGGGTGGTGCGGACGCGCGGCGAGCATCGTCGGGCGCGCCAGCGGGTGCCTTATCCCATCATCGCGCTGGTGGGATATACGAACGCCGGCAAGTCGACGCTTTTCAACCGGTTGACCGGCTCGGCCGTCCTGGCGAAGGACATGCTTTTCGCGACGCTCGATCCGACGATGCGGGCGATCGCGCTGCCGGACGGCCGGCGGGCGATCCTCTCGGACACGGTGGGATTCATCTCGGCGCTGCCGACGCAGTTGGTCGCGGCCTTTCGGGCGACGCTCGAGGAGGTGCTGGAGGCCGACCTGATCCTGCACGTGCGCGACATCGCCCACGCGGAGACCGAGGTGCAGGCGCAGAGCGTTCGCGCGACGCTGGAGGATCTCGGGGTCGGGGCGGAGGCGCCGGTGATCGAGGTCTGGAACAAGGTGGACCTGCTCGACCCGGAGAGTGCCGAGACCGCGCGGGCGGTGGCGGCGCGCAGCCCGGAGGTCGCGGTCATCTCGGCGCTGAGCGGTGCAGGCGTCGAGGCGCTGATGGTTGCGGTTGCCGAGGCGCTTGCCGAGCCTGCGACCGAGGAGACGGTGCATCTCGCCTTCGACGACGGGCGGCGGCGGGCGTGGCTCTTCGATCGCAAGCTGGTCCGGGCGGAGCATTCGACCGACGACGGTTATGATCTCGACGTGCGCTGGACCGAGCGCGACCGGAACAAGTGGCTGGCACTCGGCTAGACGCCTTGGCCTGACGCATACGTTGATCCGACAATGCGGATTTGTGAAAGCAGCGCCGGGAATGCGTTGACAGAGGCTCCGTGTGAGCGGTGAATACCCGAGGTGACGAAGCGGGGATCTGCTATAAGTAGATCTGACTCCGCATGTAGTACCGTTTAAGTAATTCCCGGGGGATTGTGCTGATGGTGGTGAAACTCGATCAGCTCGACGGGACGAACGGGTTTCGTCTCGACGGGATCGACGCGTGGGATCAGTCGGGCTTTGCGGTCGCGGGGACGGGGGACGTCAACGGCGACGGCTACGACGACATGATCATCGGCGCGTTTGGCGCAGATGCGGACGGCGAGGCGCGATCGGGCGAGACCTATGTGGTTTTCGGCAAGGCGTCGGGCTTTCCGGCGCGCTTCGATCTCTCGACGCTCAACGGCAGGAACGGCTTTCAGCTCGACGGCATCGACTTCATGGACGCAAGCGGCGTCGCGGTCTCGGCGGCGGGTGATGTGAACGGTGACGGGATTGCCGACCTCATGGTCGGTGCGGACTGGGCCGATCCGGACGGCAAGGAGCGGGCGGGTCAAGCCTACATCGTCTTCGGGACGAAGGCGGGCTTCGCGGCGAACATCGATCTCGACGCGCTCGACGGCGCGGATGGTTTCCGCATCAACGGGACGGACGTGAAGGACGACCTCGGGTGGACGGTCGCGAGCGCGGGCGACGTGAACGGCGACGGCATCGGCGATGTGGTCATGGGGGCGTTCCGGCCGGACGGATGGACCGGCGAGAGCTATGTGGTCTTCGGCACCAGAGCGGGATTTCCGACAGAGCTGCACATCTCGGACCTGACAGGGGCTGATGGGTTTCGGATGCACGGGATCGATCCCGGTGACCGGACCGGCTGGTCGGTGGATGGCGCGGGCGACGTGAACGGCGACGGCATTGACGATGTGATCGTCGGCGCCTCGGAAGCTGACGCGAACGGCAAGTTCGACGCTGGCGAGACCTACGTGGTCTTTGGCAGCAAGAGCGGCTTCGCGGCCGACATCAACCTCGGCGACCTTGACGGCTCCGACGGCTTCCGCCTCAACGGCGTCAACGCGCGCGATCAGTCGGGCCGTTCGGTGGCGGGCATCGGCGACGTGAATGGCGACGGCATTGCCGACATGATGATCGGTGCGCGCGGCGGCGATCCGGGTGGCAGGTCCGCGGCCGGCCAGAGCTACGTGCTCTTCGGGACGAAGGCGGGCTTCGCGGCGGAGATCGAGCTTTCAGACATCGACGGCACGAACGGCTTTCGCATCGACGGTGTCGATGCGGGCGGGCATTCCGGCAGCTGGGTGGCGGGTGCCGGGGACTTCAACGGCGATGGTATCGACGACATGCTCGTGGGTGCGATGCATGCCGATCCCGGTGGCCTGGTCGATGCTGGCGAGACGTATCTCGTGTTCGGCACGAAGGACGGCTTTGGCGCGACCCTCGATCTCTCGACCCTCAGCGACGCGACCGGACTGCGCCTCGAGGGGATCGAGGCTGGCGGCGCGCTCGGCCGGTCGGCCGAAGCCGCAGGCGACGTCAACGGCGACGGGTTCGACGACCTGATCATCGGAGCGTATCTTGAGGATGCGGGTGGCAAGCTCAACGCGGGCGCGAGCTACGTCGTCTTCGGCCATGGCCCGGACGACGGGTCGCAGCGCCTCGTCGGAACGCCCGGAGCGGACCGGATCTCGGGCCTTGCAGGGGATGACACGATCTTCGGGCGCGGCGGCGACGATCGGCTGTTTGGCAACACCGGGGACGACTCGCTCGTCGGCGCGGCTGGCAACGACTATCTCGCGGGAGGCGTCGGCAACGACGGCCTGTCCGGCGGCGTCGGCAACGACAGGCTGCTGGGCGAGGGCGGCAATGACACGCTCTCGGGGGGCGCGGATCACGACAGGCTCTCCGGTGGCGCGGGCATCGACGACCTGACCGGCGAGATCGGCAACGACTTCCTGAGTGGCGGGGCCGCGCGCGACCGGCTGTTCGGCGGCGTCGGGCAGGACACGTTGCGTGGCGACGGCGGCAATGACCAGTTGTCGGGAGGTCGTGGCGCGGACGTCTTCGAGTTCCAGCGCGGTGGCGGCACCGATCTCGTCACCGACTTCGGCTTCGGTGCCGACCGGATCGACGTGACGGCATTCGACTTCGGCAGCGGCGCCGATGTGCTGGCGCTCTGCCGGCAGACTGGCGAGGATGTGAGCTTCACGCTGGGGTCGGGAATGAACGTCGTCCTCGCCGACCATCTGCTCACTGACCTGAGTGCGAGCGACTTCCTGGTTTGACCGTTTCGGGGGCATCGATGCGGGATTGCATCAATGCCACCCGACAAGCCACGGTATTTGCTGGAATCGGAGTCAGGCCGGGCGTGCACGACGATCGAGCAGCAGGAGCCCGGCAGCGGCGAGAAGCAGGGCGACGCCGGAGGCGATGGTGCGGATCAGGTTGAAGGCCTGCCAGCGCGAGGAGTAGGTCTGCCAGATCGGACCCGCCGTCGCGGCATCGTCCGGCACGGTAACGGTGGCGAGCGCCTCGTTCATCGGGACGTTGATGGTCATCGTCAGAAGCAATCCGAAGCAGACGTAGACGAGCGCCGCCGCGAGCAGCGCGGCCGCGCTCCGACGCTGGCCTTGCGTGAAGAGCAGGAGTGCGGTGAGGCCGAGGATGAACGGCGTGCCGAAGAACGCGGGCGCGAAGGCGAGATTTCGGACCGAGGCGTTCATCGCCTGCATCGCCGCGATCGCGACCCGGGGGTCGGCGGTGTCGAGGCCCCACATGGTCGAGCAAACCCACGCGTAGAAGAAGCCGAAGATCGCCCCGGCCGAGAGGATGGAGGCGAGCATCATGACGTTGGTCAGCGGTCGCATGGGCGGCGCTCCTGAGCGTAAAGATATGTACGGTTGTATGGAGGCGTACGGATGTGTACGGCTCGTGTCAAGCGGGCGCTGGCACGGGGCTTCGGGAGAGAACAGGTGGACGAGGGGCGAGTGAAGCGCCACCGGCAAATCGCCGAGGCGGCCTATGGCCAACTCGCGGAACACGGCTATGGCGGGGCGTCGATGCTGCGCATTGCCCGGGCCGCGAAGGCGTCGAACGAGACGCTTTACCGCTGGTACGGCGACAAGGACGGTCTCTTCGCGGCGATGGTGCGCGACAACGCCGAGGCGGCGCGGGCTCTGTTGCAGGAGGCCCTCGTCCGGGACGAGGCGCCGGCGGAGACGCTGGCGCGGGTCGCGCCGGTCTTGCTGTCGATGCTGCTCGGGGACCGGGCAATCCTGCTGAACCGGGCGGCGGCGGCGGACCCGAGCGGGCGGCTTGGCGCAGCCATCTCCGCCGGCGGCCGCGACGTGGTGATGCCGCTGCTCGAGCAGCTGATGGAGCGGCTGGGGGGGGACGTGGTTCCGGGGGAGGCTTCGGGATGGTTCCTTGGTCTGCTGGTGGGCGACCTGCAGGTCCGCCGGATCATCGGTGAACTAACCGAGCCCGGCGCCGAAGAGATCGCTGCGCGTTGTCACAGGGCGCTTGGCATCTTCAACCGCCTCCTCGGCGTCGGCGACGAAGATACCGCAAGTTCCAGTGGCGTCTGAACCGGCCCCGGCGAGGCAGGCGGTTCATGCGTTTGAGCGGGCTTGGTGCATCTCCATGACAACTCGGGATTTTCCCGAAGTGGGGAATCGAGGGTTACCGATCGGTTAACATGGGGTGGGGGTCGAAGAGGCTGTCAACCACTATATCTTGGGCCATGCGCCAAAAAAGCTGTTGCGACTCAAGCCACAATCGCATCCCTTGGTGGCGGCAGCGACGACGCCACAAAATCTGGTGGCCACACACCAGGGCGCGCGAGCAGTAAACCGGCCAGGGAAAAAGACCATGAAAATCGACCGCCGCTTCACGACCGACGAGACCGGAGCCTACGGGGCGCTGACCTTCCGCAATACGAGTTCCGAGATCCGCAATCCCGACGGTTCGATCGTCTTCCGTCTCGATAACCTCGAGGTGCCGGAGGGCTGGAGTCAGGTGGCGTCGGACGTGCTGGCGCAGAAGTACTTCCGCAAGGCGGGGGTTCCGGCGGTTCTGAAGGCGGTGCGCGAGAAGGGCGTGCCGTCATTCCTGTGGCGCTCGGTGGCGGACGAGGCGGCGCTGGCGAAGCTGCCGGAGGACGAGCGCTACGTCGGCGAGACGACGGCGCGGCAGGTGTTCGACCGCCTGGCGGGTGCCTGGGCCTATTGGGGCTGGAAGGGCGGCTATTTCTCGTCCGAGGCGGACGCGCGGGCGTACTACGACGAGATGCGCTTCATGCTGGCGACCCAGATGGGCGCACCGAACAGCCCGCAGTGGTTCAACACCGGGCTGCACTGGGCCTATGGCATCGACGGTCCGGGGCAGGGGCATTTCTACGTCGATTTCCAGTCGGGCGAACTGACCCGATCGACCAGCGCCTACGAGCACCCGCAGCCGCATGCCTGCTTCATCCAGTCGGTTGCCGACGACCTCGTGAACGAGGGCGGCATCATGGATCTCTGGACCCGCGAGGCGCGGCTCTTCAAGTACGGCTCGGGCACCGGCACGAACTTCTCCTCGCTCCGGGCGGAGAGCGAGAAGCTCGCGGGCGGCGGCAAGTCGTCGGGGCTCATGAGCTTCCTCAAGATCGGTGACCGGGCGGCGGGCGCGATCAAGTCGGGCGGCACCACGCGGCGCGCGGCGAAGATGGTGATCTGCGACATGGATCATCCGGACATCGAGGACTTCATCACCTGGAAGGTGATCGAGGAGCAGAAGGTCGCGGCGCTGGTCGCGGGCTCGAAGATCCATCGGGAGCGGCTCGGGGCGATCCTTGACGCAATCCGGGCGTGGGACGGCGCGGAGGAGGCGGCGTTCGACCCCAAGGCCAACACCGCGCTCAAGGCGGCGATCCGGGCGGCGAAGAAGAGCTTCGTGCCCGACGCCTACGTGAAGCGCGTGCTGCAGCAGGCCGAGCAGGGCACGACGGAGATCGACTTCAAGACCTATGACACCGACTGGGATTCGGACGCCTACCTGACGGTTTCGGGGCAGAACTCCAACAACTCGGTGCGGGTGACGGACGCCTTCCTGCAGGCGGTGCGCGAGGACGGCGACTGGCAGCTCACCCGCCGCATCGACGGCAAGGTGACGAAGACGGTGAAGGCGCGCGATCTGTGGGAGAAGGTCGGGCATGCGGCCTGGGCCTGCGCCGATCCGGGCGTGCAGTTCCACGACACGATCAACGCCTGGCACACCTGCCCGGCCGACGGGCCGATCCGGGCGTCGAACCCGTGCTCGGAATACATGTTCCTCGACGACACGGCCTGCAACCTCGCGTCGATGAACCTGCTGACGTTCCTGAAGAACGGCAAGTTCGACGCGCGCGCCTATGTCCACGCCACGCGGCTCTGGACGGTGACGCTCGAGATCTCGGTGCTGATGGCGCAGTTCCCGAGCGAGCGGATTGCCGAGCTGTCGTATCGCTTCCGCACCCTCGGGCTCGGCTATGCCAACATCGGCGGCCTCCTGATGACCATGGGGTTCGGCTATGACTCGGCCGAGGGGCGGGCGCTCTGCGGCGCGCTGTCGGCGATCATGACGGGCGCGGCCTATGCCACGTCGGCGCAGATGGCGGCCGAACTCGGGGCGTTCCCGGGCTATGCGAAGAATGCCGAGGCGATGCTGCGGGTCATGCGCAACCACCGGCGCGCGGCGCAGGGGCTCTTGACCGACTACGAGGGGCTGGCGGTCCCGCCGGTGGCGCTCGATCACGCGAACTGCCCGGACAGCGCGCTCGTGAACCTCGCCCACGCGGTCTGGGACGAGGCGCTGGAGCTCGGACAGAAGCATGGCTACCGCAACGCGCAGACCACGGTGATCGCGCCCACCGGCACGATCGGGCTGGTGATGGACTGCGACACCACCGGTATCGAGCCGGACTTCGCGCTGGTGAAGTTCAAGAAGCTCGCGGGCGGCGGCTACTTCAAGATCATCAACCGCGCGGTGCCGGGTGCGCTCGTGAACCTCGGCTACAAGCCGGGCGAGATCGAGGACATCATTGGCTATGCCGTCGGCCGCGGCACGCTGGAAGGCGCGCCGGAGATCAACGCGACCGCGCTCGTTGGCCACGGCTTTGGCCGGGCGGAGATCGAGAAGATCGAGGCCGCGCTGCCGACCGCCTTCGACATCCGCTTCGTCTTCAACCAGTGGACGCTTGGCGAGGAGTTCTGCACCGGCATCCTCGGCATTCCCGTCGAGAAGCTGCGCGATCCGGCGTTCGACCTGCTGCGCCATCTCGGCTTCGGCCGGGCGCAGGTCGAGGCGGCGAACGGCTACGTCTGCGGCACCATGACGCTCGAAGGTGCGCCGCACCTGAAGCCCGAGCACTACACGGTCTTCGACTGCGCCAACCCCTGCGGCAAGCTCGGCACGCGCTATCTCTCGGTCGACAGCCACATCCGCATGATGGCCGCGGCGCAAAGCTTCATCTCGGGGGCGATCTCGAAGACGATCAACATGCCGAACGACGCGACGATCGGCGACTGCCAGGCGGCTTACGAGCTTTCGTGGTCGCTGGGTGTGAAGGCGAACGCGCTCTATCGCGACGGCTCGAAGCTCAGCCAGCCGCTTTCGGCGGCGCTGATCGAGGACGACGAGGCGCTGGAGGAGGTGCTGACCGAGGCGCCGGTCCCCGAGCGCGTGACGGTTCTCGCGGAGAAGATCGTCGAGAAGGTGATCTATCGCGAGATCGTCAAGGCGAACCGCGAGCGGCTGCCGGAGCGGCGCAAGGGGTATACCCAGAAGGCGATGGTCGGCGGCCACAAGGTGTATCTCAGGACCGGCGAGTACGGCGACGGTCGGCTGGGCGAGATCTTCATCGACATGCACAAGGAAGGTGCGGCCTTCCGGGCGATGATGAACAACTTCGCCATCGCGATCTCGGTCGGCCTGCAGTACGGCGTGCCGCTCGACGAGTTCGTGGAGGCCTTCACCTTCACCCGCTTCGAGCCGGCGGGGATGGTGCAGGGCAACGACTCGATCAAGTCGGCGACCTCGATCATCGACTACATCTTCCGGGAACTGGCGGTGTCGTACCTCGACCGCACCGACCTCGCGCATGTGAAGCCGACCGGCGAGAGCTTCGACACGATCGGCGGCGGCGAGGGCGAGGGCAATGTCCGGCGGGTGGAGAGCGATGCGGCCCACAGCTCGATCGCGGTCATCAAGCAGCTGTCCTCGACCGGCTACCTGCGCAAGCGGCTGCCGCAGGAACTGATGGTGCTGCAGGGTGGTGCGTCGGTCGCGGGCGCGCTGGAACTCGGGACGCTCTCGCAGTTCGCGGTGCGCGAGACCATGGAGACCGCCCCCCTCGACATGCGGGCCAAGGCCCGGATGCAGGGCTATGAGGGCGATCCGTGCGGCGAGTGCGGCAACTTTACCCTGGTGCGGAACGGCACCTGCCTGAAGTGCAACACCTGCGGCGGCACCAGCGGTTGCAGCTGAGCTGACGGGACGGCGACTTTTGGGGGGCTGCGGCAGAACCGGTCGAGCAGGACCAGACTGACAAAGGCCCGCAGAAGGAAGCGGGAGGGGGCTCAGGTCCCCTCCCGGCATTTTGCGCCTTCGGCGAGGCGGGGCTGGCGGAGCGCCGGCCTCGGGGAGCCCGGGGCGCGGGCTCCCGCTCGGACGGCGCTGGTTGGTCGGCCGCCGTTGCGGCCTCCCTTCGGTGGCACGGGGCGCGCGCACGCGCGCCCCGTGAGTCAGAGGTTCTCCCCGCCTGTTGGCGGGGCCCCGCGTTCCTGCCCGATAGGGTTTCCGCCAGTATGAAGACCTGACGGATGCGCCCCACGGCGGGGTTCCGGTCGGACCCGGGCGTTGGTCAGTGGCTTTTTGATCAGTCGCTTTTGGATCAGTCGGTGGGTAGGCTGCGGCCGGGGCTTGCCACCACGTGTGGGTCGACGAGGTAGCGGTCGAAGAGCGGCAGGCTGGCGCCGCCGAGGGCGCGGGCGAGCGGGCCGATGCCGCCGCCGCGGATTTCGGGCGGCTCGATACCCGAGAGGTCGAGCCGCCCGAGGCCGGCCTTGACGGCGTGGAGGAGGCGGGTCCGGACGTCTTCGGGAAACGGCCCGTCGATCACCACGGCCTCGAAGTCGATGATGGCCGAGCCCGCGGCGATTGCCTGGGCAATGCCGAGTCCGGCTTCGGCGAGCCAGTCGTCGAGGTGGGCGCCGAGGGTGGTCCAGTCGGCGCCCGGGTCGTAGATCGTGGAAGCGGGCAGGCCGGCGGCGCGCAGGCGGCGTTCGAGGACCACGAGCGAAGCCACGTCGATGAGTTGCACCGAGCCACCGTGGCCGTCGGGCACCGGCATCGAGCCGAGCGCCGCGGCATTGCCGGTCCGCCCGGCAAAGAGCGCGCCCGAGAGCACGAGGCCGCCGCCGATGAAGGTGCCGATGTAGAAGTAGAGGAAGTCCTGCAATCCGGCGTTGTCGCTGAAGGCGAGTTCAGCGCCACAGGCGGCGGTGGCGTCGTTCTGCATGTAGACGGGATAGGGCAGCACCGCGTCGAGTTCGGCCCGCAGGTCGCGCGTGCGCCATGCGGCGAGGTGTCCCGGCGGCGCCTGGATCTCGTCCGACCATTCCCAGAGGCCGAAGGGCATCGCGAGGCCGAGCCCGGCAATCCGCGCGGCAAGCGGCCCGAGCTCTGCGGCACAGGCCGCGACCTGCTCGCGGATGAGGGCGAGCACGTTGTCGGGCATGGGATAGGGGTAGCGGACCGAGGCGCGATGGCGCAGGCCGCCGGCGAAATCCACCAGCACCACGTCGAGGCTGCGCCGGCCGATCTTCGCGCCGATGAAGAAGGCGCCCTCCGGGTCGAGCGAGAGCGGTACCAGCGGCTGGCCGACGCGGCCGCGCTGCGGCTCACCCCGGCGCAGGAGGTGATCGGCTTCGAGGTGGCGCATGATGACCGAGACGGTCTGCGCCGAAAGCCCGGTCATCCGGGCGATCTCCGACTTGGCGAGCGAGCCGTGGCGGCGCACGAGGCTCAGGACCAGCCGTTCGTTGTGGGCGCGCATCCCGGCCTGGTTGGTGCCGCGCTGCGCGGGGAGCGGCGCGGTCTCACGCAATCCCTCCATGCGGCGATCTCCTTGTGCCTCTGGTGTGGATGTCGGGGCCGCGCCGGAGCTTAGGGGAGGAAAATAAATCATAGTGATTTAATTATTGACAGACGCCGAGGATTGCAGTTTGCTGTAAGCTACCGGTGAAACGAAGCGACCGGATGAAAATGCTGACAGGGAAGGACACCGCAATCATGACGACCTCGACCCTCAAGGGCGCGCTGCTGGCGGCTGCGGCCGTGCTGGCGGTGAGTGCTGCGCCGGGTTTCGCGCAGGACGTTTCCGCCTGCCTGATCACCAAGACCGATTCCAACCCGTTCTTCGTCAAGATGAAGGAGGGTGCGCTTGCCAAGGCCAAGGAACTCGGCGTCTCGCTGAAGACCTATGCCGGCAAGCAGGAAGGCGACAACGAGGGTCAGGTGCAGGCGGTCGAGACCTGCATCGCCGACGGCGCGAAGGGCATCCTGCTGGTGCCCACGGACTCCAAGGCCATCGTCGAGGCGGTGAAGAAGGCGCGCGACGCCGGGATCCTCGTGATCGCCCTCGACACGCCGCTCGAGCCGCTTGACGCCGCGGACGCGACGCTTGCCACCGACAACTTCGAGGCCGGCCGGCTGATCGGCGCCTGGGCGAAGGCGACGATGGGCCCCGAGGCCGAGACCGCGCGCATCGCCTTCCTCGACCTCATGCCGTCGCAGCCGACCGTGGACGTGTTGCGCGATCAGGGGTTCATGACCGGTTTCGGCATCGATCCGAAGGATCTGACCGTCATCGGTGATGAGGATGATCCGCGGATCGTCGGGCATGACATGACGTACGGCACCGAGGAGGGCGGCCGTACCGCCATGGAGAACCTGCTCCAGAAAGACCCGATGGTGAACCTCGTCTACGCGATGAACGAGCCGGCCGCGGCGGGTGGCTATGAGGCGCTGAAGTCGATGGGGCGCGAGAGCGACGTGCTGATCGTCGCCATCGACGGCGGCTGCCCGGGCGTGACGAACGTGGCCGAGGGCGCGGTTGGCGCGACCTCGCAGCAGTATCCGCTGCTGATGGCCTCCATGGGGATCGAGGCGATCGCCCAGTACGCCAAGGACGGTACCCTGCCGAAGCCGACCGAAGGCAAGGCGTTCACCGACACCGGGGCCGTGCTGGTGACCGACAAGCCCGTCGAGGGCATCCCGTCGATCGACACCAAGGAAGGTCTGGAGAAGTGCTGGGGCTGACGGCGCCTCATATGCTTCTTGCGGCAACGACCGGACGAGGGAGGCGGCACGGGGCCGCCTCCGACATGAGCGGGCGGGACCGGGGATAACACCGGCTGCCGGAAGCCTTAGGGGGTGAAACGATGGCCGAGGCGAAATCGCCGGCACAGGAGTTCGAGAAGGGTCTGACCGGCAGCTCGACGGATGTGGCGTCCTTCGAGCGCGAGGGCAAGACTTTCATCGAACGGGCGCAGCACGCGCTTCATTCCAATCCGGCGCTGGTGCCGCTCATCGTGCTGATGCTGTCGCTCGGGCTGTTCGGGGCGTTGCTCGGCTCGAAGTTTTTCTCGGCGTTCACGCTGACGCTCATCCTGCAGCAGGTGGCGATCACCGGTATTGTCGGCGCGGCGCAGACGCTGGTGGTGATAACCGCGGGCATTGAACTCTCGGTCGGCGCGATCATGGTGTTCTCCTCGGTGGTCATGGGGCAGTTCACCTTCCGCTACGGGATCCCCGCGCCGATCTCGATCCTCTGCGGATTCGCCGTGGGTGGCGGGATCGGCTGGATCAACGGGTTTCTGGTGGCGCGGGTGAAGCTGCCGCCGTTCATCGTGACGCTCGGCATGTGGCAGATCGTGCTGGCGGCG
Organism: Amaricoccus macauensis; assembly: GCF_014201905.1. Lineage (GTDB taxonomy): Bacteria > Pseudomonadota > Alphaproteobacteria > Rhodobacterales > Rhodobacteraceae > Amaricoccus > Amaricoccus macauensis. Next base: position 632,536 of record NZ_JACHFM010000002.1, read on the forward strand.
AACTTTCTCTACTCGCGGAACGAGACGATCCGCAGTCAGGACATCGAGGCGCAGGCGCCGCTGCTGCAGCTGTTCGGGGCGCAGCTGAAGATTGGCGGGGCGGTGTTCACGCTCGGTGTCATTGCCATGGTGGTGCTGGTCTTCGTGCTGAACTACGCGCTGACGCAGACCGCCTGGGGGCGGCACGTCTACGCGATCGGCGACGATCCGGAAGCGGCGAAGCTCGCGGGCGTCAAGGTGCAGAAGACGCTGATGTCGGTCTACACGGTTTCGGGGCTGATCTGTGCGCTGGCGGGCTGGGTGTTGATCGGGCGCATCGGGTCGGTGTCGCCGACCGCCGGGCAGTTCGCGAACATCGAGTCGATCACCGCGGTGGTGATCGGGGGCATATCGCTGTTCGGCGGCAGGGGGTCGATCCTCGGGATGCTGTTCGGCGCGCTGATCGTCGGGGTCTTTGCCCTTGGTCTGCGCCTTCTCGGGACCGATCCGCAGTGGACCTATCTGCTCATCGGCCTGCTCATCATCTTCGCGGTCGCCATCGACCAGTGGATCCGGAAGGTTGCGGGGTAATCGACATGGCTGAACCCATTCTCACTGCACGCGGTCTCGTGAAGCGCTATGGACGCGTGACCGCGCTCGACCATGCCGATTTCGACCTGATGCCGGGGGAGATCCTCGCGGTCATCGGCGACAACGGCGCCGGCAAGTCGAGCCTCATCAAGGCGATCTCCGGGGCGATCACCCCCGACGAGGGGGAGATCCGTCTCGAGGGCGCGCAGATCAACTTCACCTCGCCGATGCAGGCGCGGGACGCGGGGATCGAGACGGTTTACCAGAACCTCGCGCTGTCCCCCGCGCTCTCGATCGCCGACAACATGTTCATGGGCCGCGAGCTGCGCATGAAGGGCGTGATGGGGAACGTGTTCGGCAAGCTCGACAAGGCGGCCATGGCGAAGTTCGCCCGGGCCAAGCTCTCGGAACTCGGCCTCATGACCATCCAGAACATCCATCAGGCGGTGGAGACGCTCTCGGGTGGCCAGCGGCAGGGCGTGGCAGTGGCGCGGGCCGCGGCATTTGGCTCGAAGGTCATCATCCTCGACGAGCCGACCGCGGCGCTCGGCGTGAAGGAGAGCCGCAAGGTGCTCGATCTCATTCAGGACGTGCGCTCGCGCGGGATGCCGATCGTGCTCATCAGCCACAACATGCCGCATGTCTTCGAGGTGGCGGACCGGATCCACGTGCACAGGCTCGGTCGACGGCTCTGCGTGGTGGACCCGAAGGACTACACCATGTCCGACGCGGTGGCGTTCATGACGGGTGCGAAGCAGCCGCCGCAGGATGTGCTTGCGGCCTGACACATCGCTCGCGGCGATGCCGCCTCGGCCGGAGGTGCGGCATCGGCGCTACACTATCCAAGCAATTTATCCACAGGGGTGGCTTTGCGATTGCGCGAAGCCGCCCCTCTCACGAAATACTGCCGCGTGTCTATTGGTTGTCGGCCTCCCTGTGGGTTGGCTCACGTTGCAAATTCCCGTTCGCGGAACGCGCATGCGTAGACGGTACGGTTGAAAGTGTCTGACGGGGGGCGAACGCCCCCGTAAGCGATCGGCGGGTGCCGCTTTCGCGAGCACCCGCCTTTCGGCTAGGCCGGGGAGACGGTTGAGGGATGGGGTGTATCGTCCCTGGCCCTGTGATCGTCTGGTTCGAGGGGATCACGTCCTCATTTTGCAACATGCGAAAGTCACGCGCAACAGGCATGGCGGCCCGTGGTTGTCGCATCGCGATTGGCCTACACGCATTGCGAAAGTCACGCAGGTATGACTGACCGTCATCGAGGGGCACATCGTCGAAGTTTCATTATATACCAGCTGCTTAGACAGATCATTGAATTCGTTCCATCAGCATGGCCACTCGGCAATTTCTTGCCGATAGCGAACTTCGCGCGACCCGATCGACGGCAATGTCACTCAAAGTGGTCGTACTAAGACGACAATTCCGTCGGCCGCCACGATCCGGACCCGATCCCCGGCAAGCGGGATGGGCAAGCCGCCCTCGAGTCGCGCCCGCCACGGGATGCCGTCGATCAGGATTCGCCCCTCGTTCTGGTCAAAGGCGAGGACTTCGCCATCGCGGCCGACGAGTTGATCGGCCCGGCGATTGAGCGGACTGGCGGCGTCAGGCCGCGGGCTCCGGCGGGCGAGCACCAGACGCCCGACGAAGGTCAGAAGGATCGACAGTGCGGCGAAGGCGGCGACCTGCGCCGGCCAGTCGGTCGGGCCGATGACCCAGAACACCATGGCCGTGCCGAGGGCCGCGAGGGCCGACCAGAGCAGCAGGGTCGTGGTCGTGAGCATCTCGCCGGCACCGAGGGCGATGGCGATCGCCACCCACCACCAGGGGCTCATGATTTCGATCCGCCGGCCCGGGCGGCGCGGGCGAGATCGGCGATGCCGGCGATCGAGCCGATGAGGCTCGACGCTTCGAGCGGCATCAGCACGGTCTTCGAGTTCGGGCTCGCGGCGAGGTCGCGCAGCGCTTCGGTGTATTTCTGCGCGACGAAGTAGTTCACCGCCTGGACGTCACCGCGCGAGATCGCCTCGGAGACCATGGTGGTCGCCTTCGCCTCGGCCTCGGCCGCGCGTTCGCGCGCCTCGGCGTCGAGGAAGGCCGCCTGCCGCCGGCCTTCGGCTTCGCGAATCTGCGCCTCGCGCTGGCCCTCGGCCTTGAGGATCGCCGATTGCTTCTGACCTTCGGCGGTGAGGATTTCCGCGCGCTTCTCGCGTTCGGCCTTCATCTGCTGCGCCATGGCGTGGGTGATGTCCGGCGGGGGTGCCAGGTCGCGGATCTCGACCCGGGTCACCTTCACGCCCCACGGCGTCGAGGCGTGGTCAATCACCCCGAGGAGCCGCTGGTTGATGGCGTCACGATTGGAAAGCGCCTCGTCGAGATCCATGGAGCCGAGAACCGCGCGGATGTTGGTCTGGCTGATGTTCTTCAGCGCCAGTTCGAGGTTGCGCACCTCGTAGGCGGCCTTTGACGCATCGACCACCTGATAGAAGGCCACGGCGTCGGACTTCAGCATGGCGTTGTCGCGGGAGATCACCTCCTGCTCCTCCACGTCGAGCACCGTTTCCATCATGTTGATGCGCCGGCCCACCCGTTCGATGATCGGAATGAGGATCGCAAGGCCCGGCTGGAGCGTGCGGACGTAGCGGCCGAAGCGTTCCACCGTCCAGTTCTCGCCCTGTGGCACCGATTTCACCGTGGTGAACACAAGGATCACGGCGAAAATCAGGACGGCGATTGCCACCGTGTAGATCGGCATTGGATCGATCTCCTTCCATGCGCACTTCCGGAGTGCACTACGCGACAATTGTGCTGCAAGAGAAGCCGGTTGGAAAGCGAAGCGGCGCATCGTAAGGTCCGCCGCGACCCCGGAGCGGAGATTGCCCTTGGCCAGAAAGATGGTGTTGAGCCACACCAGCGAGCCCCAGTTCAGCCAGCCGGTCCGCCAGATCGTCTCGATGCTGATCGTGCTCGGCCTTGTGGCGGCGGTCGCCGTGCTGCTCTTTCCGCACGTGAAGCCGGTCTTCCTCGCCTCGATCTATCTCAACGTCTTCATCGTCTTCGTCTTTCTCGTCGGCATCCTCGCCTGTTTCTGGCAGGTGGCCTCACTCATCAGTTCGGTGAGCTGGATCGAGGGATTTGCGCTCGACGTCCCCGGGGCCGACTTTGCGCGGCCACCGCGCCTGCTTGCACCGCTGGCCGCGATGCTCTCGGAGCGTCGGGCGCGGCGGGCGCTCACCTCGTCCTCGACCCGCTCGATCCTCGATTCCGTCGGCACGCGGATCGAGGAGCAACGGGATCTGACGCGCTACCTGATCAACCTGTTGATCTTTCTCGGTCTGCTCGGCACGTTCTACGGGCTGTCGACCGTGGTTCCGGCGGTGGTGAACACCATCCGCACGCTGGCGCCGCAGGAGGGGCAATCCGCCGTCGAGGTGTTCGACAAGCTGATGAGCGGCCTCGAGGGCCAGCTCGGCGGCATGGGCACGGCATTTGCCTCGTCGCTCATCGGTCTTTCCGGCTCGCTGGTGGTGGGGCTGCTCGAGCTTTTCGCGAGCCATGCGCAGAACCGGTTCTACCGCGAGCTGGAGGAGTGGCTGTCGTCGATCACCAAGCTCGGGATCACCGGGGTCGATCCCGAGGAGGCGCTGACCGCGGCGAACGTGCTGACGGTCATCGGCGAGACCGGGGCGCAGATCGACGCGTTGCGGGCCAGCGTCGAGCAGAGCGTGGAGCGCAGTGCCGCGACGGAGGCCCGGGTGGTCGAGCTGATGGAAACGCTGGCGGCACCAAGGCCCGACGCGGTCGACCGGGCGCTCTTCGAGCGGCTGATCGCCTCGCAGGAGCGGGTGGCCGGGATCCTCGCCAATCGCGACGAGGAGGCGGGCGGGCTCGATGCCGAGACGCGGGCGCGCCTGCGCTCGATCGACACGCAGGTCCTGCGCATTCTCGAAGACCTTTCGGCCGGGCGGCAGGACATGGTGACCGAAATCCGCCAGGACATCGCCCAGCTGACCGAGGCGTTGCGCGCGGTCGCCTCCCGCGCGAGGCACTGAGGTGGGACTTTCCCGACGCTCGCGGATGCCGCCGTCGATCTGGCCGGGCTTCGTCGACGCGATGACGGCGCTCGTCCTCGTGTTGTTCTTCGTGATCTCGATCTTCATGATCGTGCAGTTCGTGCTGCGCGACACGATCTCCGGGCAGACGCGCGAGCTCGACGAGCTGTCACTGCAGGTGGCGAACCTCGCCGACGCGCTCGGGCTCGAGCGCACGCGGGCCGATCGCAGCGAGGCGCTGGTTTCGACCTTGCAGGCGGCGCAGACTGAAGCGCAGGCGCGCATTGCCGGGCTCACCGGCGAGAAGGCGGCGGCGGAGGCGAGGGTCACCGACTTCGAGGCGCAGGTGGCGAGCCTGATTGCGCGCAACACCGAGCTGCAGGGCACCGTCGATGCCGGCGAGGCGGCTGCGCGGCTTGCGGAGGCCAAGCGCGTGGCGCTCGAGGCGCTGGCGGCGTCGTTGCAGAAGGATGTGGACGCCGCGAAGCTCGATGCGGGCAAGCTCTCCGACGCGGAAGCCGCGCGGTTGGCCGAAGCGGCGGCGGCGGAGGAGTTGCGCAAGAAGCTCGCGGGTTCCGACGCCGAGCTGACGGCGATGACGCTCGCGCTCGAAGCCGAGCGGAAGAAGGCGGAGGACACGCTGACGCTTCTCGCCGCGGCCGAGGCGGCGAAGAAGGGGCTCGAGGGAGAGAGGAGCACGGCGCTCACCGACGCGCAGAAGCGGCTGGCCGAACTGGCGCAGGCCAACGCGCTTCTCGCCGAGCAGAAGCAGGTGTCGGCCGAGGGGCAGCGGCAGGTTGCGCTCCTGAACCAGCAGACCGCCGAGCTTCGGGCGCAGCTCGGCTCGCTTCAGGGCGTGCTGGACGCCTCCGCGGAGAAGGATGCCGCCGCTCAGGTGCAGATCAAGACGCTCGGATCGAGCCTCAACGCGGCACTTGCGAAGCTCGCGATCTCCGATGCCCGCGAGAAGCTGCGGTTGCAGGAGGAAGCGAAGGATCTCGCGAACTACCGCTCGGAGTTCTTCGGGCGGATGCGGCAGATCCTCGGCGAGCGTGAGGGCGTGCAGGTGGTGGGCGATCGCTTCGTCTTCCCCTCGGAGGTGTTGTTCGCGCCGGGCTCGGCAACGCTGAACCCGGAGGGGCGCGCGCAGGTCGCGCGGGTTGCCTCGGTGATCCGCGAGGTTGCGGACCAGATCCCGGCGGATATCCCGTGGATCCTCCGCGTGGACGGCCACACCGACACGACGCCGGTCGGCCCGACGAGCCAGTTCCGCGACAACTGGGATCTGTCTGAGGCACGGGCGCTCTCGGTGGTGCGCTACATCATCGAGGAGCAGGGCCTGCCCCCCGATCGGCTGGCCGCGACCGGGTTCGGGGAGTTCCAGCCGATCGACCCGGGCACGTCCCCCGACGCGCTGGCGCGGAACCGGCGGATCGAGCTCAAGCTGACCGAGCGCTAGGCCGGAGGGGCGGCTGGCCGGGGGACCGGGGCGAAGGGCTTCGGGGTTCAGCGTCGCCGATCTCAGCCTTGATGACAGGGTCGGAAAACCCCGGCAATATGCCGCGCGCAACACAAAAAAATGGGGAGGTGGCCATGGCCAAGCTCATCGCCTACACGGCGACGGACATGAGTTTGCTCGACATCTATTACGGCAGGATCGAAAAATACACCGAGAGCCAGCTGGTGATCGGAGATGGAGCACATTCAACGATTTACGGGGGCGAGTTCCTCTATACCTATGAGGGAGAGGTCTTCGGCACACTTCAGTCGATCGACCAGAAGTTCGGGCGGGCAACGCTCTGGAGAGCCTGGGACATCGACCGCGACGCCAACACGTTCAGCTACTACATCAACGCCGACGACAGCGAGGGTGCGAAGGCTTACGTGCTGTCCGGGCACGACGAGTTTTCCGGGTCGTCGGGCAATGACGTTCTGCAGGGCTATGCCGGCAGCGACACCATCGCGGGCGGAGATGGCGACGATCGGCTGGAAGGCGGTTGGGGGGCCGACTACCTGGTCGGCGGCGCCGGCCGCGACGTGCTCGATGGCGGCGCGGGCGGCGACTGGATGGAGGGCGGCGCCGGCGGCGACTCCTATCTGGTCGATCATCCCGGGGACATGGTCGTGGAAGAGGGTGGCGGGTTCGACCGGATCTTCTCGGTGCTGTCGCTCCGGCTGCCGAGCCTCGTCGAGGCGCTGACGCTGGTCGGGAGCGAGCCGCTGACCGGGATCGGCAATCCGCTCAACAACGCAATCTCCGGGGGCTCGGGTGACGACCGGCTCATGGGGCTCGGCGGCGGCGACCGGCTGTCGGGTGCCGATGGCGATGACGTGCTCCTCGGCGGTGCGGGTGATGACCTGCTCTTTGGCAATGCCGGCAATGACTCGCTGGTGGACGGCGCGGGCAACGATGTGCTGCGTGGCGGCGCGGGCATGGACGTGCTGCGCGGGGGCGCCGGGGACGATCAGCTCTTCGGGGACTGGGGCCGTGACATTCTGGTCGGAGGGCTCGGGGCGGACGTGCTGACAGGCGGCACCGGCAATGATGTCTTCCGTTTCCTTTCCGTGGCGGAGATCGGCAACGGCGCGACGGCCGACACGATCACCGACTTCCTCCCGGGCGACCGGATCGACCTGCGTGGCATCGACGCCGACGAGTTCATGCCCGGCCACCAGACCTTCCAGTTCATCGACGACGCGGCGTTTTCCGGCGTCGCGGGTGAGCTCAGGTTCTGGGGCGGTCGGCTGATGGGGGACATTGACGGCGACATGCTGGTCGACTTCGGTCTCATGCTGCCGGGAACCAGTCAGGTGACGCTGAGCGACCTGCTGCTCTGAGGCGCGCGGGGCCGCCGCGCCGAGCGGGCCCGGCCCTCACCCGTCAGTTCGTCGGCGGCCCCACGGCCCAGCCACGGCCGGTGGCGACCTGGAGCGCCGTCCAGTCGTTGGCGAGGCCCTGGATCGAGGCGGCGAGCGCGAGGGCGCTGTTGCCGGCGGAGCGCTCCGCATCGAGCAGGTCGAGGAAGGTCGTCGTGCCCGCCTCGTAGGTCTCGCGGGAGAGATCGCGTGCCTGCCGGTAGGTCTCGGTCGCGGCCTGCTGGGCGGCGACCTCGCGGCGGTCGCGCTGGGTGGCACCCTGCTGGGCCTGCACCGACTCGACCGCGGCGAAGACAGAGGAGCGCCACGCAAGCTCCGCCTGCCGGGCCAGGGAGACCGCCTGATCGCGGTTCGCCCGCAACAGCGGCTGATTGAGGACCGGCAGCACGAGCGAGGGTCCGAACCCCCAACTGGACGGGTTCGCCACGGTGACGACGCCGGAGAGGTCGAGCGCAGGATAGAGGCTCGCTTCCGCCACGCCGATCGCCGCCACCGCCGAGGCATAGCCGCGTTCGGCCGCCCGCACGTCGGGCCGGTTGCGCAGGATGTCGGCGGGAACGCCGGCTTCGCTCGACCGGGGCGGACGGGGCTGGGCGCCGCCGCGCTGGAGACCGTCGAGGAGCGGCTGGGCCGGTTCCGCCAGCAGTGTCGCGATGGCATAGATCGAGCTGTAGTACCCCTGCTCGAAGCGCGGGAGGGTGGCGCGGGTCTGTTCGAGCAGGGCGCGCGCCTGCAGGACGTCGAGGTCGGTCGAGAGGCCGGCGGCACGCTGGCGCTCGACGAGTTCGAGCGTCTGCTGCCGGGCGTCGATCAGGTTGCGGGTGATCGCGGCGGCTTCCTGGAAGTAGCGCGCGTCGATGTAGTCGCCGACGAGGCTCGAAAGGAATGCAAGCCGCGCGGTTCCGACGTCGAGCTGGCTGGCTTCGAGTTCGGCCATCGCCTCTTGGCGCGACCGGGCCTCGCCGCCGAAGAGGTCGATCACCAGCGCCGCCGACGCCGAGCCGGACGACTCGGTCGCGATGGCACCCGACTGCCCCTTGGCCCGCGTGGTGTCAGCGCTGACGTTTCCCGTGACCAGCGCCGAAGCGCCGGTCGCCCGGAGCGCCGCCTGCGACTGGTTGATCCGCTCGACTGCGGTCGCGACATCGAGGTTCTGGGCGAGGCCCCGGCTGGCGAGGGCGTTCAGGTTCGCGTCCCCGAAGCCCTCCCACCAGCGGTCGAGTGCCACGTCGCCAATGCTCGCCCCGCCGCTTTCGGCGAAACGCGACGTCACGCCGATGTCCGGCGCCTTGTAGTCCGGGCCGACGGTGCAGGCGGCGAGGCCGGCGAGGAGGAGGAGGGGAAGGACAGGCTTCACGCGGGGCTCCGGGCTTTGGTGCCGCCGAAGATCCGGCGCACGACGACGTAGAAGGCTGGCACCATGAAGATGCCGATGAAGGTTGCGGTCAACACGCCACCGAGGACGCCGATGCCGATCGAGTTCTGCGCCGCCGCCCCGGCGCCGGTCGCGATGGCGAGGGGCAGCACGCCAAGGGTGAAGGCGATCGAGGTCATCAGGATCGGCCGGAGGCGCAACGATGCCGCCTCGATGGTGGCCTCGATCAGGCCCGTGCCGCGCTTCTCGCTGTCGGCGGCGAATTCCACGATCAGGATGGCGTTCTTCGCGGCAAGGCCGATTGTCGTCAGGATCCCCACCTTGAAGTAGACATCGTTCGACTGGCCGAAGAAGGACGCGGCCGCGAGGGCGCCGAGCACGCCCACCGGCACCGCGAGCATGACCGAGAGCGGCACGGTCCAGCTCTCGTAGAGCGCGGCGAGGCAGAGAAAGACCACGAGCACGCTCAGGGCGTAGAGGTAGGGCGCCTGATTGCCGGACTGCTGTTCCTGATAGCTGATGCCGGTCCATGCGACCCCGTAGCCCCCGGGGATTTCCGCCGCGAGTTCCGCCATCGCCGTCATTGCCTCGCCGGAGGAGATGCCGGGGCCGGGCTGTCCGGTGATCTGCAGCGCCGGCTGGCCGTTGAACCGGGCGAGGCGTGGCGCGACCGGCGCCCATTCGGTGGTCATGAAGGCGTGGAACGGCACCATCTCACCCCGATCGTTGCGGGCGTACCAGTCGTCCACGTTCTCGGGCTGCATGCGGAACGGGGCGTCGGCCTCCACCATGACCGGCCGGAGCGAGTCGCCGAGGATGAAGTCATTAACCTCGCTGCCGCCGAAGATCACCGACAGCATGGTGTTCACCTCCGAAAGCGACAGGCCGAAGCTCTCGGCCTTCTGCTGGTCGATGACGAGTTTCAGCGCGCTCTCGGCTTCGAGGCCATTCGCCACGATCGCCTGGAGCCGGGCGTCGTTGGAGGCGAGGGTCTCGAGTTCGGTTGCCGCTTCGATCAGCGGGTCGATCCCGGCGCCGGCCTGATCGACGAGGTACATCGAGAAGCCGGCGGTGTTGCCGATGCCCGGGATTGCCGGCGGCAGCATGAAGAGCAACTGGCCGTTGCGGTAGCCGGCGAAATGCCGGTTGGCCCGGAGGGCGACGTCACCCGCCGACTGGCCGGCACCCGTACGGTTGGCGAAGTCGTCGAGCTTCACGAACATCAGCGCGGTGTTCTGGCCCGTACCGGAGAAGCCGAAGCCGAGGGCGGCGAAGGTGGTGGTGACGAGGCCTTTCTCCTCGGTCTTGAGATAGGTCTCCACGTCCTTCACCGCGGCGATCGTCTGGGCCTGGGTCGCGCCCTCGACGAGCTGGATGCGCACCATGACCGCGCCCTGATCCTCCTGCGGCAGGAACGACGAGCTCAGGCGGCTGTAGAGCTGCCACGCGCCGAGCAGGACGAGGCCGAGCACCAGCAGCATCCAGAAGGGCCGCGCGACGATGCGGCGCACCGCCCCGACGTAGGCCCGGGTCAGCGCGTCGAAGCCGCGGTTGAAGAGCCGCGCCGGCAGGAACTCGCGGCCGCTGTGGGGCTTCAGCATCATCGCGCAGAGCGCCGGGGTGAGGATGAGCGCCACGAGGGCCGAGAGCAGCATCGCGGTGATGATCGTTGCCGAGAACTGCCGGTAGATGACACCGGTCGAGCCGCCGAAGAACGCCATGGGCAGGAAGACCGCCGAGAGCACCAGCGCGATGCCGACGAGCGCGCCGGTGATCTGGCCCATGCTCTTCTCGGTGGCCTCGACCGGGGGCAACCCTTCGTCGCGCATCAGCCGCTCGACGTTCTCGACGACGACGATGGCGTCGTCGACCAGCAGGCCGATCGCCAGCACCATGGCGAACATCGTCAGCGTGTTGATCGAGAAGCCGAGGCCCCAGAGCATGGCGAAGGTGCCGAGCAGCACCACGGGGACGGCGATGATCGGGATGAGGGTTGCCCGCCAGTTCTGCAGGAAGACGAGGATGACGAGGAAGACGAGGACGATCGCCTCGATGAGCGTCCTGTAGACCTTCTCGATCGACGCCTTGACGAAGGGGGACGTGTCGTGGGCGATCTGGAATTCGACGCCCGAGGGCAGGGACGGGGCCAGCCGGTCGAGGGTGGCGCGGACCGCCGCCGCGGTATCGACGGCATTGGCGCCGGTCGCGAGGTTGACGCCGAAGCCCGCCGCCGGCAACCCGTTGAAGCGGGAGTCCGAGCCGTAGCTTTCCTGTCCGATCTCGATGCGCGCCACGTCGCCAAGGGTGACGGAGGCGCCGGCTTCGTCGGTCTTCAGCAGGATGCCCTCGAAATCCGGCACGGTCCTGAGCTGGCTTTGCGCGGTCATCGTCGCGGTGAACTGCTGGCCCCGGGTCGAGGGCAGCGCGCCCAGCGAGCCCACGGAGACCGTGGTGTTCTGCGCCCTGACGGCGGCGACCACATCATTCGGCGTCAGGGCGTAGCGCGCCAGCGCGAGCGGGTCGAGCCAGACGCGCATGGCATAGCCTGAGCCGAAGACGTTGACGTCGCCGACGCCCTCGGTCCGCAGCACCGCGTCCTGGACGCTGTTCGTGAGGATGTCGCCGAGCTCGACCGGCCGGCGCGTGCCGTCAGTGGAGACGAGCGTGCCGACCAGCAGGATAGACGAGGTGGAGTGCGTGACGCGCACGCCGCTGGTCTGAACGCTCGTGGGCAGCCGGTTTTCCACCTGCCTGACCTTGGTCTGGACCTCGTTCTGCGCGTCGATCGGGTTGGTCGCCTCATCGAACGTCAGCGTGATCGACGATCGCCCTTCGGAAGAGGTCGACTCGGTGTAGAGCAGCCCGTCGAGCCCGGTCAGCGCGTCCTCGATGACGATCGTCACCGAGTTCTGCACGGCCTCGGCCGTGGCGCCGGAGTAACTTGCGCTGACCCGCACCGTGGTGGGAGCGATGTCGGGGTATTGCGAGACCGCGAGCCGGGTCATGGCGAAGGCGCCGGCAAGCATGGTGACGATGGCGAGCACCATCGCGAAGACCGGCCGGTGGATGAAGAAGCGGGCCATGCGTCAGTTGCCCTGCGACGGCGGCTGCGGGGCTGTCGCGGGCGCGTCCGTCGGTGCCTCCGCGGGGGCCGCGACCGGATGCGTCAGTCCGTCGTCGCCGACCGTCACCGGCACCGTCTCGACTTCATCGCCGTTTCGCAGGTTCTTCAGGCCGTCGACGATCAGCAGGTCGCCCGGGTCGAGCCCGTCGGTCACGATCCACGCATCCCCGTGGCTTCCGGCATCGGTCAGCGTCACCTGCACCGCCTTGCCGTCGCGCGCCACGAACGCGGTCAGGACGCCGGTCGAACTGCGGCTGGTGGCGCGCTGCGGCACCAGAATGCCGCTGGTCGTGCCAAGTGTCGCCTCCATGCGCAGGAACTGGCCCGGCATGATGTCGCGGTTGGGGTTGGGGAACTTCACCCGGATGTTCAGGGTGCCGGTGGTCTGGGACACCAGAACCCCGGGGCTGATGACCTCGCCCGTGGCGTCGTAGACCTTGCCGTTCTCGAGGGTGAGGGTCATCTGCACCCGCTCGCCGGGTTTGAGGCTGCCCTCGGCGATGCGTTCGCGCACCCGGAGCATCCGGGCGCTCGATTCCGCCACGTCGACGTAGATCGGATCGAGCCGGGTGACCGTGGTGAGCGCGTCGGTCTGCGCCGCGGTCACGAGGGCGCCGACCGAGACGGCGGGCACATCGGCGATCCCGTCGATCGGGCTCCGGATGTCCGTGCGGTCGAGATTGAGCTGTGCGGTCTGTAACGCCGCCTGGGCGCTTTTCAGCGTGGCTTCCGCCTGCAGCTCGGCGACCCGCGCCGAGTCGACGGTTTCCTGCGTGACGCCTGCGCCCTCGAGGCGCTGATAGCGCTGGAGCGTCACCTGCGCCGCCTGCAACGCGCTCTCGGCCTGCGAGACCGCCGCTTCCGCTGCGGTCGCCTCGGCGGCGTAGCTGTCGCGTTCAAGGCGGAACAGCACGTCGCCGACCGCCAGCGGGCGCCCGGGCGCGTACGGGATCTCGACCACCATGCCCTCGACGCGCGGCCGGATGTCGGCCTGCTCGAAAGCGACCGCCCGGCCGGGAAGCACGACCGTGTAGGGCACGGACTCCTGCTCGATCTCGATGACCCCGACGGACTTCGGCCCGGGCGGGGGACGTCCGGCGCCGGCCTGCGGCAGGGCAGGTGCCGCGAGAAGCATCGCGATTGCCAGACCGAGACCGGCCCGGGCACAAAGACCAGCTCTCATCCGCGATGCTCCCTCGTTTCGCGTTTAACGCAACCGCATCGCAACTCCGTCGTAAGGTCCAGCCTCGGACGCTCACGGCCTTGTGAGGGCACGCATGCGACGCACCCAATCGTGCCTGACGTCGAGATCAGTGCTACCAGAGGGAGAGCGGCGATCGCGCTGGTCTTGTCCGGCTCTGATCACGCTTTGGCGCACGGATTGGCGGGGCGTTGACACATTCGGGAATGCCATTCATATTCAAGCGGATGTCCGCTTTGTGCAGAAGTGCCGTCTGATCCCCCGCCCGGATACCTTCGTCGCGTCTTCGGCGATTCCGGGGCTTCTCAAGATCTCAGCGCCAACCGATGCAGCCCTTGATCCGACCTCTGCTCCTGCTGATCTGCCTGGCGTTTCCGCCGGCGTCGCTGACGGTTGCCTCTCTGACGACGGCGTCGCGCGCATCGGCACAGGCGACACCCCGACCGGCTTCCGAGACGCCTCAGGCGTCCGAGCGTCTGCCCGGCCCGAGCATCACCCACCATGAGCTCACGCTGCCGGACCGGACGCTCGCCTTCCGGACCGAGGCCTCGGCGATCACCATCACCGCGCCCGACGGCCGCGAGGAAGCCGACATCGCCTTCGTCGCCTATCGGCTTGACGGCGGCGACAGCTCCCGGCGCCCGGTGACCTTCCTGGTGAATGGCGGGCCGGGTGCCGCTTCGGCGTATCTCCAGATCGGCGCGATCGGCCCATGGCTTCTGCCGCTCGGCGGCGAGCGGATCGCCCCATCGCAGCCGGCTGATCTTCGGCCGAATGCCGAGACATGGCTCGACTTCACCGACCTGGTCTTCATCGACCCGGTCGGCACCGGATTCAGCCGCCTGATCAATCCCGACGACAGCCTCCGCCGACGCTATCTTTCGGTCAATGGTGATGCCGCGGTGCTCGCCGACATGATCCGGCGCTGGCTGGTGGCGAATGACCGGATCGGCTCGCCGAAGTACTTCGTCGGCGAGAGCTACGGCGGCTTCCGTGCGCCACTTGTCGCCGAGCATCTGCGCGATGATCATGGCATTGCCGTCTCGGGCCTGACGCTGGTGTCGCCGGTGCTCGATTTCGGCTGGTGGCAGCAGCCGGACTATGCGCCGCTTCCCATGGTGACCCTGTTGCCGTCGCTCGCGGCGGTCCACATGGAGGCGGAGGGCACGTTTTCCGAGGCGCGGTTGCGCGAGGTCGAGGAATACGCGGCTGGCCAGTTTCTTGCTGATCTGATGCGGGGCGTCCATGACAAGGCCGCGGTGGCCCGGCTGACCGACCAGGTGAGCTTGCTGACCGGTCTTGACCGCGACGCGGTCGCCCGGCAGGACGGCCGGATCAACGCGCGCGAGTTCTCACGGGAGAGCCGGCGCGACGATCACCTTCGCACCAGTGTCTATGATGCCACTGTCACCGCCCAGGGGCGCGACCGGGGGAGTGACCCGGTGCTCGACGCCATGACCGCGCCACTTACCACCGCGATGCTCGGCTTCTATGGCGAGACGCTCAAGTGGCTGCCGAACCGGGAATATCAGCTCCTGAACCGCGACGTGGCGCGCAGCTGGGACTGGGGCCGGCACCGTGGCCAGCCGGAGGCAGTCACCGATCTCGTGGACCTCGTGTCGCTTGATCCGACCCTGAGCATCCTCGTAACCCACGGCCGCACCGATCTGGTGACGCCCTATTTCGGGACCGCCCTGATCCTGCGCCAGCTCGACGTCGCCGATGGTGACCAGCGGCTCAGGCAGGTCACGTACCCCGGCGGGCACATGTTCTACACCCGGACCGATTCGCGCCGGGCATTCCGCGAAGACGCGCGAGCGCTTTACAGCGGAGAGGCCGGCTGATCATCCGAATACGCGAGTAACCATATCCATTCTGGCGAGTGGTGCGGCGGGCACTGAGCGGTACAATCGAGACGTGTACCGGAGTGTCCAGAGTCATGTCATCTGCAGCGCGTCTACCCGTCACCGTCCTGTCCGGATTCCTTGGCTCGGGCAAGACGACGCTCCTGAACCACGCGCTGCGCAACCGGCAGGGGCTCCGGATCGCGGTCATCGTCAACGACATGTCCGAGGTGAACATCGACGCGGACCGTGTCCGTGCCGAGGGCCCGGCGGTACTGCGCCGCGACGAGCAACTGGTCGAGATGACCAACGGCTGCATCTGCTGCACGCTGCGCGGCGATCTCCTGACCGAGGTGCGGCGGCTCGCGGCGGAGGGGCGCTTTGACTATCTGCTCGTCGAGTCGACCGGGATCGGCGAGCCGTTGCCTGTGGCTGCCACCTTCGACTATCGCGACGAGGACGGCGCCCGGCTCGCCGACGTCGCCCGGCTCGACACCATGGTGACCGTGGTCGACGCGGCGAACCTGACCGCCGATTTCGCGAGCCACGATTTCCTGTCCCAGCGGGGCGAGGTTCGGGACGAGAGCGATACCCGGACACTGGTCGAGTTGCTGGTGGATCAGATCGAGTTCGCCGACGTCATCGTTCTCAACAAGGTCTCGAGCGCCGGGCCGGAGCGGCTCGCTGCCGCGCGGCGGATCATTGCCGGGCTCAATCCGTCGGCGCGGCTGATCGAGAGCGATTTCTGCGACGTGCCGCTGGGGAGCGTCTTTGACACCGGCCTCTTCGACTTCGAGGCGGCGCGGACCCGGCCGCTCTGGGTGCAGGAGATGACGGGCTTCACGGACCACGTGCCGGAGACCGAGGAATACGGCATCTCGTCCTTCGTCTGGCGCGCCCGGGCGCCGTTCGATCTCGCGCGGGTGCGCGCAGTGCTGACGGGAGAATTGCCGGGCGTGATGCGGGCCAAGGGGTGGTTCTGGGTGGCGAACCAGCCGGACTACATTCTCGAGCTCTCCCTCGCCGGGGCGCTCGCGGACATCCGCCCGATGGGGCGCTGGTGGGCGGCAATGCCGCGGACGCACTGGCCGCCGGAGGCCGACGCACAGGCACGCATCCGGAGCAACTGGCGTGCTCCCTTCGGCGACCGGCGGCAGGAACTCGTGTTCATCGGCTCAGGCTATGACCGGGCGGCGATCAGCGCGGCGCTCGATGACTGTCTGGTGCAAGGGCCTCACTGAGAACATGCCGAATCGGCGAATGCACTGGCCTCCGGTGCATTTTGCACGTTCACAAGTATAGTTAATAATTACTATAGTAAATGACGCGAATATGCGTAGATTTATTTTGACATTGGACGTGAATAATATTTAACTACTCCCGTTAGAGAGTAGCAGGGTCTGATGGCGGCCGGGTTTGTCGCCATTGCGGTTTGAGGGAGCCGCCGCCCTGCTCGAGCGAGTGGGGGAGTGTGGTACTTTGAACAAGATCGTTGACGAGAATGCCATCATCGAGGGGCGTGCTCCGAAGTCCTATTGGGATGTCGAGCACAGCAACCGGATCGAGGGCTTTGCCACCGACATGAGCGTCAATGCAGGGACGCGGGTGGACTTCAAGATCAACGTCAACGACGTTGCTGGCAGCGATTACAAGGTTGAGATATTTCGCCTCGGCTACTACGGCGGCGATGGCGCCCGCGAGGTTGCCGAGTGGACCAACACCAACGCCACCGTGCAGGTGGACGCGCTCTATGACGCGACCCGCGGGATGGTGGACGCCGGCAACTGGTCGGTGACCGACAGCTGGCAGGTGCCCGACGACGCGGTCTCGGGCGTCTACCTCGCGAGGTTGCAGCGGCTCGATGCCAACGGCAACGCGATCGACGGCGCGGTCAACCAGATCCCGTTCATCGTCCGCAATGACGGCGAGAAGCACGACATCGTGCTGCAGACCTCCGACACCACCTGGCAGGCCTACAACGGCTGGGGCGGCAACAACGGCCATGTGGGCGCCAACCTCTACGGCGATCCGAGCGGCCGGGTCGACTGGGACCCGATCGAGGGGGCTGGAGCCCATTCGCAGGACCGCGCCTACGCTGTCAGCTACAATCGCCCGCTCATCACGGACACCGGCGAGAGCACCGCGTCCGGGCCGCAGGACTATCTCTTTGGCGCGGACTATGCCGCGATCCACTGGCTCGAAAAGAACGGCTACGACGTCTCCTACATCTCCGGCGTCGATACCGATCGGCTGGGCGCGTCCTATCTCGAGAACTACAAGGCCTTCCTCTCCGTCGGCCATGACGAGTACTGGTCCGGGGGCCAGCGCGCCAACGTCGAGGCGGCGCGCGACGCAGGCGTGAACCTGCTCTTCTGGAGCGGCAACGAAGTCTACTGGAAGACCCGCTGGGAGACCTCGATCAGCGCCGACGGCACCGAGTACCGCACGCTCGTCTGCTACAAGGAAACCCTCGCGGTCGCCGACCCGAACGCGGGGCCGGAGGACTATTACAACCTCGATCCCAGCGATATCTGGACCGGCACCTGGCGCGATGTCCGTTTCCACGGCAATCCGCTCGCCGGTGGCGGCAACCCGGCCGACGTCGATCCGATCACCGGGCTCTGCCCCTATTGCCACTGCGGCGAGAACGCGCTGACCGGCCAGCTCTTCGGGCCGGACGGCACCGGCCAGTTCGGCGGCGCGCTCGATGTCCCGGCGGAATACGCCGGTCTCCGGGTCTGGCGGGATACCACCGTCGCGAACGGCGGCAAGCTCGACATCGCGCCCGGTATCCTTGGCTACGAGTGGGACACCTCGCCCGATGATCTGCTTCGGCCCGCCGGCCTCGTCAAGCTTTCGGGCACGACGATCCCGTGGGACGGCATCCTGATCGACCAAGGCAACAACATCTCCCCCGGCATGGCCACCCACAACCTGTCGCTCTACCGCACCGAGAGCGGTTCCCTGGTCTTCGGCGCCGGCACCACCTTCTGGAGCTGGGGCCTGAGCGACATGCACGACAGCTCGCCCTACGGCGCGCAGATCGAGAATACCGACCTGCAGCAGTTCACCATCAACATGTTCGCCGACATGGGGATCCAGCCGGGCGTCACCGACGCGATGCTGATCTCCCAGGGGCTGAAGCGGGCGAGCGCGTCGGATGATCACGTGGCGGCGACCGCCTCCATCGACGAGTCCCAGGGGCACCTCGCCGCGCTGTCGCCGGTGACGATCACCGGCACCGCGACCGATGACGACCACAACGCCCAGACCCGGGACGGCAAGGTCGCGGTGGTCGAGGTCTCGGTCGACGGAGGGACCACGTGGCGGGTGGCGAGCACCACCGACGGTTGGGCGACCTGGAGCTACACCTGGCAGCCGGCGAGCGAGGGCAACTACACCGTGCTTGCCCGCGCGATTGACGACAGTCTCAACATCTCGAGCATTGTCTCGGATCGCCAGACCCTCGCGGTCGGCGCGCCCGATTACTACAGCTTCTTCAACGGCACGGCGCCGAAGAGCGACGCCGCGACGCTGCACAACGACGGTGCGGCGGTCGAGCTCGGCATGCGCTTCAGCGTTGACCAGGCGGGTCAGGTGACGGAACTGAAGTACTGGCGCTCGAGCCTCGACGCCGGCGACACCGACGTCCGGGAAGGGCACCTCTGGCGCGCCGACGGGACGCTTCTCGGCACGGTCCAGTTCAAGTCGTCGGCGGGCGACGCCGGCTGGCAGACCGCAACGCTCGCCACGCCTGTCGCGCTGCAGGCTGGCGTGGAATACATCGTCTCCTATCGCACAGCCGACAACTACGTGGCTTCGAACGGCTTCTTCGGGGCGGATCGTGAGCAGGCGTTCGACGGGCTCGACAACGACTCGTTCTGGGGCCCCTACGGCGTCGTCCGCTCACCGATGAGCGGCACCGGTGGCGGCAACGGCGTCTATGGCTATGGCACAGGCATGCCGAATGCGAGCTGGGCGTCGTCGAACTACTGGGTGGATCTCACCTTCGATCCGGCCGATCCGGCAACCAATCATGCGCCGGAGATCACGTCGCCGGTGAGCTTCACCGTGGCGGAAAACCGCGCGAGCGTCGGCCTCGTGACCGCGACGGACGCGGACGGCAACGCGATCACCTACGGGATCAGCGGCGGCGCCGACGCGGCCCGGTTCAAGATCAACGCCCAGACGGGCCAGCTCTCCTTCATCCAGACGCCGAATTTCGAGCTGCCGATGGATGCCAATGGCGACAACCTCTACCAGGTGAGGGTGACCGCCAGCGACGGCATTGCCGCCGCGGTGACAAAGGCTCTGACGATCGGTGTCACCGACGTCGACGAACGGGGGTACATCTCGCACGCGTTCCAGGCTGGCGCGGCGCCCACGACGGTCGAGACGGGCGACCCGACCGACTATGAGCTCGGGATGCGGTTCCAGTCGAACGCCTCGGGCCACGTCACCGAACTTCGCTATTTCCGCGGCGCCGCGGACGCCAACGACAGCGATACCCGCACGCTCACGCTCTGGACCGCGAGCGGCGAGAGACTCGGGCAGGCGACCATCACCTCGGCTGTCGGCGCCACCGGCTGGCAGACGGCGACGCTGGCGACGGCGATCGGGCTTTCGGCGAACACCACTTACGTCGTCTCCTACGGGACCACCGACAACTACGCCTATACCGGCGGCTGGTTCGGCACGGAGCACCCGAGCAACGACGGCGTGCTTTCGGGGCTCGCCGGCGTATTCTCGGCGGGGCCGGGCTCGTTTCCGACCATGGCCTATGGCTCGACGAACTACTGGGTGGATGTCACCTTCCGGCAGAGCCTGAACGGTGCGCCGAGGATCGCTTCCATCGTCGCGCCTGCGACGAACGAGGATGCCGCCGCCGTGGCGATCAATCTGCTCGCAGGCGCGAGCGATCCCGACGGCGACACGTTGAGCCTGGCGGGGCCGGTTGCCGTCACGTCGTCCAACAGCAGCCGGACCGTGGCCTTCACGGTTTCGGCGGCGGGCGTCCTCACGCTCAATCCCGGCCAGTTCGGTGATCTTGCCGGCGGCCAGTCGGAGACCGTGACCATCAGCTACGCGATCACCGATGGCCAGCATGCGGGCGTGGCCAATACCGCGACGATCGTCATCGAGGGCCGTGATGAGGCGGGGCTGGTCCTGACCGGCAACTACTGGCGGAACTCCCTCACCGGGACCGCCGGCAATGACCTGATCCGCGGCCTGCAAAGCGACGACACCTTGCTCGGCAACGGCGGCAACGACACGCTCGACGGCGGTACCGGCAGGGACCGGATCGACGGTGGTGCCGGCAACGATCTCATCCTGGTGCGCACGACCGAGATGCAGGGTGACACGATCGCCGGCGGCACTGGCACCGATACGCTGAAGATCGACGGGTCCTCCAATCTGGTGGTGAGCACGCTGAGCGGCGTCAGCGGCGTCGAAATCCTCGACGGCTCAGGCAGGGGTCTGCAGGGCACGTCCTACTCCGACGTCCTCAGCCTCGCCGGCTTCGAGACGGTGACGGGCCTCACCGGTGTCCATGGTCTCGCCGGCAACGACAGTCTGGTCGGGAGTGCCAGCGCGGACACGCTCGACGGCGGGAGTGGCATCGATACCGTGCGGGGCGGGGCCGGCAACGACACCATCATGATCCGCGGCAATAATGCCCAAAGGGACCTGATGGATGGCGGAGAGGGCCAGGACCGCATCGTCATCAACCCGGCCGGCGGGGCCGTCACCATCGAGCACTCGAGCCGGATTTCCGGGATCGAGACGATCGATGGCCAGGGCGCCGGCATTCAGGGCACGAGCGGCGCGAACCTGCTCGACTTCTCGAAGGTCGACCTCGTCAACGTCGCGCGCATCAACGGCCACTACGGCTGGGACACCCTCGCGGGCGGCACCGGCAACGACACCCTGACCGGTGGTTCGGGGAATGACACGTTCCTCTTCCATTCCGGCGACGTGTCGGGAGACGACCTGATCACCGACTTCGACGCGAGCGGCAACGACGTGATCAATCTCCGGGGCTATTCGGAGACCACGTATCTCGCTCAGGCCGTGAGCTTCGACGCGCTCGGGGCGCTCATTGATCTCTCCGAGATCGGCGGGCACGGTACGATCCGGCTGGCCGGGGTCTCGACACTGTCGTTCGGACAGGAGGATTTCATCTTCAGCTGAAGTGCCCCCCTGTGCGCCTCGCGGTTGCGTGCTACGTCTGTGAGCAGGCGGACAGGACGCATCGCGGGGGGCATCCATGTCAGGGCTGAGCGAGGCAGCGCGGGCGCGTCTGGCGGAGATCGCTGCACGGCACGGCGTCACACCCGAGACAGCCGGACATGTCCTCGAGGCCCTGCGCGGGGGCGCCGGTGAGCGGGCGCGGTTTGATGTGCCGGAGCTCGGCGGCGTGGGGCAGTGGGCGCGCGACGGCTCGGTCATCACGGGCGACATGCTCGACACCGATCTCAAGGCGCGCGTCGATGCGCTCTGCCGCGAACTCGCTCCCCTCGTGACCCTGCCCGGTCTCGCAGAACCGGAGGCGCCGCGCTCGGATCCGAAGATCGGCGGAGGTGTGGGCAGCGGCTGGCCGACCTGGCCAGGAGTGGCGTCGGCCAGCGGTGCGCAGAACGACCTGCGCTACGCGGTCTTTCCGGGCCGTCGCCGGCTTGCGGTGGCTCGGGGGGAGGCGATGACGGCTCATTGCGTCGGTGAGCCCGCGACCGGAGGTGTGTCGCGTTCCGATGGCACGCCGCGGAGCGTCACCGGCCGGTCCGGATCGGTCAGTGCCGGTGACTGCCCGGATGACCGTCCAGTCGTCGAACCGCGGGGGGCCAGCACGGGTGCCGGCGCGCCGACGGCTGAGGAGGCTGGGAGGCGCGGAGCCCCGGCGGCGCCAACGCGGTTGGCCGACCCGGTCGTCCTGATCGAGCGGCTCGCGGATCTTCATGCGCGAGGCATCCTGACGGACGGGGAGTTCGCGAAAAAGAAGGCGGAACTCCTCGCCCGGCTCTGACGGGGGTGCGGATCGCGGATGCGGACGCGTTTTGCATTCACCCCGAGGCCGGGCTATCAGACGCGCGACAAATCCCGGAATCGAGCCCATGATCCTCTATCCCGCCATCGACCTGAAGGACGGCCAGTGCGTGCGGCTGCTGCGCGGCGACATGCAGGCTGCGACCGTGTTCGGCGACGACCCCGCGGCGCAGGCCCGGGCGTTCGCCGCGGCGGGCTGCGAGTGGCTGCATATCGTCGACCTGAACGGCGCCTTCGCCGGGCGCCCGGTCAACGGCGACGCGGTGAGCGCGATCCTCGGGGCGGTGGCGGTCCCGGTGCAGCTGGGTGGCGGCATCCGCGATCGCGCGGCGATCGAGGGTTGGCTGGAGGCTGGCGTGGCGCGGGTGATCCTCGGCACCGTGGCTCTGCGCGACCCCGGTCTCGTCCGCGAGGCCGCGCGGGCCAATCCCGGCCGGGTGGCGGTGGGGATCGATGCGAGGGACGGCATGGTGGCCGTCGAGGGCTGGGCGGAGACCTCGGACGTGACGGCGACCGATCTCGCGCGCCGCTTCGAGGACGCGGGCGTCGCGGCGATCATCTACACCGATATCGACCGGGACGGCGCGATGCAGGGCCCGAATGTGGCGGCGACCGCGGCGCTGGCGCGCGCGGTCTCGATCCCGGTGATCGCGAGTGGCGGCGTCTCGTCGCTCGACGACCTACGGGCATTGAAGGAGAGCGGTGCGCCGCTCGATGGGGCGATCTCGGGGCGCGCGCTCTACGAGGGCCGGCTCGACCTGCGGGAAGCCGTCCGGTTTCTGGCGGCGTGAGGGGGACGGGATGCTGAAGGTCCGGGTGATCCCCTGCCTCGACGTCAAGGAGGGCCGCGTCGTCAAGGGCGTGAACTTCGTCGATCTGATCGATGCCGGTGATCCGGTCGAGGCGGCGCGGGCCTATGACGCGGCGGGGGCGGACGAGCTCTGCTTTCTCGACATCGCGGCGAGCCAGGAGAACCGCGGCACGCTGCTCGACCTCGCGCGCCGGACGGCGGAGCAGTGCTTCATGCCGCTGACCGTCGGCGGTGGCGTGCGGACGCCCGAGGATGTGCGCGCGCTGTTGCTGGCCGGTGCCGACAAGGTGAGCTTCAACACCGCCGCAGTGGCGAACCCCGACGTGATCGGCCATGCGGCCGAGAAGTTCGGCGCGCAGTGCATCACCGTGGCGATCGACGCAAAGACCGTGGCGCCGGGGCGGTGGGAGATCTTCACCCACGGCGGCACGCGGGAGACCGGCATTGACGCGGTCGCCTTTGCCCGCGAGATGGCGCGGCGCGGGGCAGGGGAGATCCTGCTCACCTCGATGGATCGCGACGGCACGCGGGCCGGATACAACCTCCCCCTGACCCGGGCGATCGCCGACGCCGTCCCGATCCCGGTGATCGCCAGCGGCGGCGTGGGGTCGCTCGAGCATCTGGTCGAGGGCGTGACCGAGGGCCACGCCTCGGCGGTGCTCGCGGCGTCGATCTTTCACTTCGGGCAATTCTCCATCGGCGAGGCCAAGGCGGCGATGGCGGCGGCGGGCATTCCGGTGAGGCTGACATGAGCGAGGTTCTGGCGCGGCTCTGGGCGACGGTCGAGGCGCGGGCGGGTGCCGACCCGGCGAGTTCGCACACCGCGGCGATGCTCGCGAAGGGCCGGGGGAAATGCGCCGAGAAGTTCGGGGAGGAGGCCGTCGAGGCGATCGTCGCGGCGGCCTCGGGCGATGCGGCGGGGCTGACCCACGAAGCCGCCGACGTGCTCTATCACCTTCAGGTCATGCTGAAGGCCGCCGGCGTGCCCTGGGACGCGGTGCTCACGGAGCTCGAACGGCGCGAGGGGCGCTCGGGGATCGCGGAGAAGGCGAGCCGCCCGCGCTGACGGCAGGGCGCCCGGCAGGCCCGACGCGGTCGTGCTCGCGCGCCTCAGACAGTTCTTGCATATTGCAGGAAGACGTGGCACATGATGCGTGTGCTCGTGGCCGTAGGGCGCGGTTCCTTCGATTCGAATCGCAAACCGCACCCGCCTCTTTCCCGAGCACATCGGAGCGCCGGGTGGCCGTAGGGATCGGTTACTTCGCATCAACTGCAGAGCGCCTACGTGCCGGTCTCGCCTCATTCCCCCGGCGCTCCGATGTGGACGGCCACGGCTTCTCCAAAGGAGCCGAAGATGCGACTGAACACTGCTGCCGGCTTCGCCACCCACGAGGGCGGCCGCGCCGCGCCCCTGACCCCGATGCAGGCGCTGCGCCGGTCGGTCATGTCCTGCCTGCTCTGGGAGCGGGAATTCTACGAGGACGGCGAGGAGATCGCCGGCCGGATCGCGCGCCTCGCGGCGGCGGTGCCGGCGGCCGATCTCGCCGCGCTGGCGGTCGAGGTGCGCGTGGAGGCGAAGCTCCGCCACGCGCCGCTCCTGCTCCTGTCCGTCCTTGCCGAGACCGGTCATGGCCGGATGGTCGCGGACGCGATTGCCGAAACCATCGCGCGAGCCGACGAGATGGGCGAGTTCCTCACGATCCATGCGGCGCGCAAGGGCGTCTTGCCCGGGGGCCTGAAGGCGAAGGGCGTTCTGACCAAGCAGGTCCGCCTCGGTCTCGCGCGGGCGCTCGGCAAGTTCGACGCCTACCAGCTCGCCAAGTATGACCGGGACGCCGCCGTGAAGATCCGCGACGTGATCCGCCTCGCCCGGCCCCGCCCGGCCGATGCGGCGCAATCGGCGCTCTGGAAGGCGGCGGTCGAGCGGTCGCTGCCGGTGCCCGACACCTGGGAGGTGGCGCTCTCGGGTGGTGCGGACAAGCGCGAGACCTTCACCCGGCTGCTGGAGGAGCGGAAGCTTGGCTACCTCGCGTTGCTCCGCAATCTGCGCAACATGGCGGAGGCGGGCGTGGATCCGGGCCTGATGCGGGAGGCGATCATTGCCCGCCGTGGTGCGCAGAACGTGCTGCCCTTCCGCTATGTGGCGGCGGCGCGGGCCTGTCCGCAGATGGAGCCGGCGCTCGACGAGGCGCTGTCGGAGGCCGTGCTCGAATCGCCGGTGCTGCCGGGCCGGACCGTGGTTCTGGTGGACGTGTCGGGGTCGATGGAGGTGCCCCTGTCGCTGCGCTCCGACCTGACACGCCTCGATGCAGCGGCGACGCTCGCCTCTGTCATCCACGGCGAGCGCCGCGTGTTCTCGTTCGCGTCGGGAAACGCCCGGTACCGGGAGGACATCTGGAACGGGAAGCCGATTCTCGTGGAGGTTCCGCCGCGGCTCGGCATGGCCGGTGTCGATGCGATCGACACGTCGCAGTTCCACGGCGGCACGATGCTGGGGCAGGCGGTGCTGGAGGCGAACGCCATCCCGCATGACCGGCTGATCGTCATCACCGACGAGCAGAGCGAGGACCCGGTGCCCGAGCCCGTCGCCCGGCACGCCTACGTCATCAACGTCGCCTCGGCGCGCCATGGCGTCGGCTATGGCCGCTGGACCCACATCGACGGGTTCAGCGAGACCGTCCTGCGCTGGATCGGCGCGTTCGAGCGCGCATGACGGCGGAGGAACTCCGCCAGGCCGGACTCCGCTTGTTCGGCCCGGAGCGCGGCTGGAAGGCGCGGCTCGCCCGCGCCCTCAGGTCCGAGGACTCGTCGGTCTCGCGCTGGCTGAGCGGCCAGATCGCCGTTCCCGGACCCGTCGCCGCCGCCGTCGACTGCTGGCTCCGGCACGGACCGCCGGATGAGCGCGGGAACGGGTGAGCGGTCCTGACCGACGCAGCGGGGACGTGCTCAGCCTCGTTTTGTCTGGAAGGGATGGTGGGCGATGCAAGGATCGAACTTGCGACATCTTCGATGTGAACGAAGCGCTCTACCGCTGAGCTAATCGCCCTTCCGGAGCGCCTGATAGCGGCAATCGGCGGGCACATCAAGGGCCGCCGGAGCGGATTTTTCCGTCAGCTCGGGCGGGGGTGAAGGCGCGCGTGACTGGTCGCCGGGCGGGAGATCGGATCGGGTCCGTAGCGGTTCGCACCGACGGTGCCGGGCAGGACGGCAAGCGCGAGGTGGAAGACGAAGCCGACGTAAGGCACGAGCCCGAGGATCGCCAGCCAGCCGCTCCAGCCGAGGTCACGGCAGCGCTGCGCAGTGACGGCGAGGCTCGCCCATGCGAGCGGGAGAATCCCGACCAGCCAGATGATCGCAACGAACGTTCCCACATCCTCGCTCGCGATGGTCCCGACGAGCACGAAGAGGACGGTGACTGCGAATAGCAGCGTCAGGCACGCAAGGAAGAAGAGGATGTAGCTCAACCGGTTGCGGCGTCCTCTGGCGCGAAGGATGTCGTCGAACACCGGCTTGGACATGGCACACCTCGGGACACGGAACTCCACCACCATGCCCGAGGCCGGGGTGATCCAGAATGCCGGTGTGCATTGATGGTTAAGCACCGCGCGAGGCCGGAGCGGCCATGTCCCGGTGCCTGAAGAGGCCCGCAAAAGCAAAAGCCCCGGCCGGAGCCGGGGCTTTCTCTCGTTCAGGTCAGTGCGCCGCGGCGCTCGGGGCTGCGGCGGCGGCCCGGGCAGCGGCTGCTGCCTCTGCCTCCATCGCCTCGTTCCACTCGATCGGCTCGGGCATCCTGACCAGCGCGTTCCTCAGCACGTCCATCACCGACGACACCGGGATGATCGCCATCCCCTGCTTCACGGTGTCGGGAATGTCCCGCAGATCCTTCACGTTGTCGCTCGGGATCATCACCGTGGTGATGCCGCCGCGGAGCGCGGCCAGCAGCTTCTCCTTCAGTCCGCCGATCGGCAGCACATTGCCGCGCAGCGTCACCTCGCCGGTCATTGCCACGTCGCGGCGGACCGGGATGCCGGTCAGTACCGAGACGATGGACGTCACCATCGCGATGCCCGCCGACGGGCCGTCCTTGGGCGTCGCGCCCTCGGGGACGTGCACGTGGATGTCGGTCGCCTCGAACATCGTCGGCTTCAGGCCGAGCTCCGGCGCCTTGGAGCGCACGAAGGACGACGCCGCGTCGATCGACTCCTTCATCACGTCGCCGAGCTTGCCGGTCGTCTTCATCCGCCCCTTGCCGGGCAGACGCAGCGCCTCGATCGAGAGGAGGTCGCCCCCCACTTCCGTCCAGGCCAGACCGGTCACGGCGCCAACCTGATCGGACGTCTCCGCGAGGCCGTACTTGAACCGGCGCACACCGAGGAACTCCTCGAGGTTCTCCGGGGTCACGGTGACCTTCGTCGACTTGCCCTTGACGATCTCGGTCACCGCCTTGCGGCAGAGCTTCGCGATCTCGCGCTCGAGGTTCCGCACGCCGGCTTCGCGGGTATAGTACCGCACGATGTCGCGCAGGGCGCCGTCGGTCAGCTCGAACTCCGCAGACTTCAGGCCGTGGCCCTTCTCCTGCTTGCCGATCAGATGCTGCCGCGCGATGCCGACCTTCTCGTCCTCGGTGTAGCCGGAGATCGAGATGATCTCCATTCGGTCGAGGAGCGGCCGCGGCATGTTGTAGCTGTTGGCCGTGGTGATGAACATCACCTGAGACAGGTCGTACTCCACCTCCAGGTAGTGATCCATGAAGGTCGCGTTCTGCTCCGGGTCGAGCACCTCAAGCATGGCGGACGCCGGATCGCCCCGGAAGTCCTGACCCATCTTGTCGATCTCGTCGAGCAGGATCAGCGGGTTGACCGTCTTCGCCTTCTTCATCGACTGGATGATCTTGCCGGGCATCGAGCCGATGTAGGTCCGCCGGTGGCCGCGGATCTCCGCCTCGTCCCGGACACCGCCGAGCGAGATACGGATGAACTCACGTCCCGTCGCCCGCGCGACCGACTTGCCGAGCGAGGTCTTGCCGACGCCGGGAGGTCCGACGAGGCAGAGGATCGGGCCCTTGAGCTTGTCGCTGCGCGACTGCACCGCGAGGAACTCGATGATCCGCTCCTTGACCTTCTCGAGGCCGTAGTGGTCGGCGTCGAGCACGGCTTCCGCATGGCCGAGATCCTTGCGGATCCGCGACTTCTTGCCCCACGGGATCGAGAGCATCCAGTCGAGGTAGTTGCGCACGACGGTGGCCTCGGCGGACATCGGCGACATGGAGCGGAGCTTCTTCACTTCCGCCAGCGCCTTGTCCTTGGCCTCCTTCGAGAGCCTGGTCTTGCCGATGCGCTCCTCGAACTCCGAGGCATCGTCCTGACCACCTTCCTCGCCGCCCAGCTCGCGCTGGATCGCCTTCATCTGCTCGTTCAGATAGTATTCGCGCTGGGTGCGCTCCATCTGCGTCTTGACGCGGCTCTTGATCTTCTTCTCGACCTTCAGGACCGACATCTCGCCCTGCATCAGGCCGTAGATCGCTTCCAGCCGCTCACCCACGTCGGCTTCCTCGAGGAGCTTCTGCTTGTCCTCGAGCTTCGGGCCGATGTGGCCGGCGACGGTGTCGGCGAGCTTCGAGGCGGGCATCGCCTCTCCCACGGCGGAGACGGCCTCCTCCGGGATGTTCCGGTTGAGCTTGGCGTAACGCTCGAACTCTTCGGAGACGGCGCGCACGAGGGCCTTGATCGCGTCCGGATCCTTCTCCGTCTCCTCGATCGTGTGGGCCTCGGCCTCGAAATAGTCTTCGTTGTCGGCGAACCGCTCGATCAGCACCCGCGCCTTGCCCTCGACCAGCACCTTCACGGTGCCGTCGGGCAGCTTCAGGAGCTGCAGGACGTTCGCGAGAACGCCGGTGCGATAGATGCCGTCGGCATTGGGCTCGTCCTCCGAGGCGTCCTTCTGGCTCGCGAGGAGGATCTGCTTGTCGTCCTTCATCACCGCTTCGAGGGCGCGCACGGACTTCTCGCGGCCCACGAAGAGCGGCACGATCATATGCGGAAAGACCACGATGTCGCGCAGCGGAAGGACGGGATAGGTGGGCGAACTGCTCTGGTCTGTCATGGACTTATTATCCTTTCTGGCAAAGCGCCCGGCCCCGACCGCTTCGGCGACGTGGGCGTTTCCTTTGCGAACAAATGGCGCCGCGGGTGCGGCGTTTCAAGTCGGAGTTTGCGGTGCCCCCGAGGGGGGTGCAAGGCGTCATCGAAGCGCCATCCTTGGACTGGCACGATCGCCCATTGCTGCGCGGGAGCGGGAAACGTCGGGCCTGCGCGGACTCCGGCGCTCCTCCTCCGGCGCCGCGGACAGGACCGCGGAACGATGGCGGCGAGTGGCATGGTCCCCATGAAGTAGGTCGGGCAGGGAAGATTGCAATTTCTCCGTCTGGCCCGGGCACGTTCGCCCCGGGGCCCTTCAGAGAAGTCTCGGCCCCGCTGATGATGAGCCCTTGATGACCAGCCGTTAACGAAACGTGACCGGCCCTGGGGCGGGTGGGAGCGCCGGCCCGCGGTGCGGCGTTCAGGCCGGGGCCCGCGCCTCGACTCTCCTGCGGAGGCGGCGCATGATGCGCAGGTCGATGCCCGAGGTGACTCAAATGATCCACGATCCGCTGTTCATTCTGGTCGCCATTGCCTGCGCGGTTGTGGTTGTGATCCTGATGGTCGGGGTCGGCGGCTTTGCCCGGGGCGGCAGTTTCAATGCGAAGTATGCGAACAAGATCATGCGGCTGCGGCTTCTGGCCCAGTTCATTGCGGTGATCCTCATCGTGCTCTTCGTCTGGGTCTCGAAGCACTGAGGGCAGTAACCGAATGGACCGGAGCGCATGGTCGTACTGAACAAGATCTACACCCGTACCGGAGACAAGGGCACGACGGCGCTGAGCAATGGGGCGCGGGTCGAGAAGGACTCGGTCCGGGTCGGCTCCTATGGCTCCGTCGACGAGGTGAACGCCACGCTCGGCCTCGCCCAGCTTCATGCGGCTGATGACATGGCGGTCGCCCTCTCCCGGGTGCAGAACGATCTCTTCGATCTGGGCGCCGATCTCGCCACTCCCGACCCCGACAAGGACGCCGAGGCGCCTTATCCCCGGCTGCGCATCGTCGCGGCGCAGGTCGAGCGGCTCGAGCGCGAGATCGACGCGATGAACGCGTCGCTGAAGCCGCTCCGGAGCTTCATTCTGCCGGGCGGCAGTGCGCTTGCATCGTATCTGCATCTCTCGCGCACGGTTTGCCGTCGGGCGGAACGCGAGGCGGTGACGCTGGCGCGGGAGGAGACGGTGAACCCGGAGGCGGTGCGCTATCTCAACCGTCTCTCGGACTGGCTCTTCGTCGCGGCGCGCGCCGCCAATCAGGGCGGCGAGGGCGACGTTCTCTGGGTGCCCGGCGCGAACCGTTGAAGCGACGGGCGTTCGCTCCCACGTAAATCATGTCCTCAGACCGCGTTCCGTCGGGACGCGGTTTCTGATTGAGTGACAGGTGAGGGGGGGCCGGATGCCAGCCCTTCGGGGGGAGCGCGAGATGTTCACGCGCGAGCGCGCGCCGTTGGTCTACACGCGGGCGGAGCTCCTGAGCGACGCCGTGGTGCACGTCGTCGGGATCCTCGCTGCTCTCGTTGCGTTTCCACTGCTCGTCTGGCTCGCGCTGACCCGGAGCGGGGATCGCGCCACGGTTCTGGCGCTGATGGTCTACGGCATTTCGGTGCTGGTGCTCCTCGTTTCCTCGGCGCTCAACAACATGCTGCGCCAGTCGGCGTGGAAGCCGCTTCTGAGCCGGGTCGACCAGTCCGCGATCTACGTGAAGATCGCCGGAAGCTACACGCCCTTTGCCGTCCTTGCCGGCACCCAGGCGGGGGTGTTCCTCACCGGGCTCTGGGGTGCCGCATTCTTCGGTGCGTGCCTCAGGCTCTCGAGCGGGGCGCGGCTCAAGTGGGCAAGCATCTTGCTCTATCTGTCGATGGGCTGGGCCGGAGCGATCCTGGGAGGTCCGATCGTCGAGGCACTGTCGCCGACCGCGGCCCTGCTGATCCTGGCGGCCGGGCTCACCTACACGGTCGGAGTGGTCTTCTTCGTCTGGGAGCGGCTGCCGTTTCACAACACCATCTGGCACGTCTTCGTGCTGGCAGGCAGCTGCGTGCTCTACGCCGCGGTGCTCGTCGAGGTTTCGAGCCGCATGACCGCCTGAACCCGCCACCCGAGCGGCAGGGCGTGTCGCGGGACGCACCTGGAACGGCGCATACCGCCTTGCACGGCCCGTCCTCAATCCGTAGACCGGCGGACGGTTGAGGCCGCGTGTGGGCGGTCGATCAGGTCGGCGTCAGGGGGCTTGCCCATGAAGATCCTTGTGCCCGTTAAGCGGGTGATTGACTACAACGTGAAGGTCCGGGTGAAGGCCGACGGGTCGGGCGTTGATCTTGCGAACGTCAAGATGAGCATGAACCCGTTCGACGAGATCGCCGTGGAAGAGGCGATCCGTCTGAAGGAGAAGGGCGCGGCCTCTGAGGTGATCGCAGTCTCGATCGGGGTGAAGCAGGCGCAGGAGACGTTGCGCACGGCGCTGGCGATGGGGGCGGATCGCGCGATCCTCGTCATCGCGGCGGAGGATGCCGCGACCGACATCGAGCCGCTGGCGGTGGCGAAGATCCTCAAGGGTGTCGCCGAGGCCGAGGGCGCGGGGCTGGTTCTCGCCGGCAAGCAGGCGATCGACAACGACATGAACGCGACGGGCCAGATGCTGGCGGCGCTGCTCGGCTGGCCGCAGGCGACCTTCGCCTCGAAGGTCGAGATCGGCGACGGCAAGGCCGAGGTGACCCGCGAGGTGGACGGCGGCCTGCAGACGATCGCGGTCAACCTGCCGGCGGTGGTGACGGTGGACCTGCGGCTGAACGAGCCGCGTTACGCGAGCCTGCCGAACATCATGAAGGCGAAGAAGAAGCCGCTCGAGGAGAAGACGCCGGCCGACTACGGCGTGGACGTCAGCCCGCGGCTGAAGGTGGTGAAGGTCGCCGAGCCCGGCTCGCGCAAGGCCGGTGTGAAGGTCGGCTCGGTCGACGAGCTGGTGGCGAAGCTGAAGACCGAAGCGGGGGTGATCTGATGGCGGTTCTCGTTCTCGCAAAGCACGACAACGCCCACCTGAACGACGCGACCGCGAAGACCGTGACCGCGGCGAAGGCGATGGGGGGCGACATCACCGTCCTCGTCGCCGGTGAAGGCGCGGGCGCCGTCGCCGAGGAAGCCGCGAAGCTCGACGGGGTGGCGAAGGTTCTCCACGTGGAGAGTGCCGCCTACGGCCACCGCCTCGCCGAGCCGCTGACCGATCTCGTGGTCTCGCTCGCCGGCGACTACGAGCACATCGTCTTCCCGGCCACCACCTCCGGCAAGAACGTGGCGCCGCGGGTGGCGGCACTGCTCGACGTGATGGTGATTTCCGACATCACCGGCGTCGTCTCGGGGGACACCTTCGAGCGGCCGATCTACGCCGGCAACGCCATCCAGACGGTGCAGTCCTCCGACGCGAAGAAGGT
The DNA here is from genome assembly GCF_014201905.1 of Amaricoccus macauensis. GTDB lineage: Bacteria > Pseudomonadota > Alphaproteobacteria > Rhodobacterales > Rhodobacteraceae > Amaricoccus > Amaricoccus macauensis. Next base: position 664,992 of record NZ_JACHFM010000002.1, read on the forward strand.
CGTGACCGTGCGTCCGGCGAACTTTGCCGCGACGGGCGAGCAGGCGGCGGCGGCGGTCGAGACCGGGACGGCGGGTGCCGACGGCGGGATCTCGGCCTGGGTCGAGGACAAGGTGGCGGCGTCCGACCGGCCGGAGCTCACGAGCGCGAAGATCGTGGTCTCGGGCGGCCGCGGCGTCGGTTCGGAGGAGAACTTCCGCATCATCGAGGCGCTGGCCGACAAGCTCGGCGCGGCGGTCGGCGCGAGCCGGGCGGCGGTCGACTCAGGCTTCGCCCCGAACGACCTGCAGGTCGGCCAGACGGGCAAGGTGGTGGCGCCCGAGCTCTACATCGCCATCGGCATCTCCGGCGCGATCCAGCACCTCGCCGGCATGAAGGACTCCAAGGTCATCGTCGCCATCAACAAGGACGAGGAAGCCCCGATCTTCCAGGTCGCCGACTACGGCCTCGTCGGAGACCTCTTCCAGATCGTCCCCGAGCTTGAAAAGAAGCTCGGCTGACGCCTGGCCTGAAGACATCAAGAGGCCGTCGCGCGCCCGCGCGGCGGCCTTTTTGATTCCGCTTCGTGCGTCGAAATCCGGCCGCATATCGCCGCGATGTGGCGCATCCCTGCAATTCACGGCGCGACGTTTCACGGCCTGACGTTTCTGAATCTCGCCCACGGCGCGGAAGGCTGCGCCGCGTTGTCGCATCGGTTCGTGAACCTGCCGCATCCGTTCTATACGGCGGCGAGCGCGCGTGAAACAACGCGCGGGACCACTCTCCCGGACCGCCGCCAGTCGAGGAAAAGCATGAAGACCTTTGTTCTGACCGTCACCTGCCAGTCCCGGCGCGGCATCGTCGCGGCCATCTCCGGGTTCCTGTCGGACAAGGGCTGCAACATCACCGACGCGGCGCAGTTCGACGACGCCGAGACCGGCCGGTTCTTCACCCGGGTGACGTTCGTCTCCGAAACCGGTGCCACCCATGACGACCTTCTGGCGGGCTTCGGGCCGGTCGCGGAGTCGTTCGGGATGGAGTGGGCGATCGACGACACCGGGACGAAGATGAAGATCATCGTCATGGTGTCGAACTTCGGCCACTGCCTGAACGATCTGCTCTACCGCTGGCGCATCGGGGCGCTGCCGGTCGACATCGTCGCGGTGGTATCGAACCACATGACCTATCAGAAGGTCGTGGTGAATCACGACATTCCCTTCCACCAGATTCGGGTGACCAAGACGAACAAGCCCGAGGCCGAGGCGCAACTGCTCGCGCTCGTCGAGGAGACCGGCGCCGAGCTGATCGTGCTCGCGCGCTACATGCAGGTGCTCTCGGACGCGCTCTGCCAGAAGATGTCCGGGCGGATCATCAACATCCACCATTCGTTCCTGCCGTCCTTCAAGGGGGCGAACCCCTACAAGCAGGCCTTCGAGCGCGGGGTGAAGCTGATCGGTGCGACGGCGCACTATGTCACTGCCGATCTCGATGAGGGTCCGATCATCGAGCAGGACACGGTGCGCATCACCCACGCCCAGAGCCCGGACGACTACGTCTCGCTCGGGCGCGACGTTGAGGCCTCGGTGCTCGCCCGGGCGGTCCACGCGCATATCCACCACCGCTCGTTCCTGAACGGCAACAAGACGGTGGTTTTCCCTGCCTCTCCGGGGTCCTACGCCTCCGAGCGCATGGGCTGACCCGGCGCCGCCGGGCCGATCTGCGATTTCGCATGTTTGCGGGGCGTGTTACGCAGGGCCATGCGAAAAGGTACACTGAAATGGGATGACCTGCGGGTCTTCCTGGCCGTGGTCCGCGAAGGCCGGCTGCAGTCAGCGGGGAAGCTCCTCGGGCTTGATCCGACCACGGCGGGGCGTCGCATCGCGGCGCTCGAGACGGCCCTTGGTCAGCGGCTCTTCGAGCGCACGGCTGACGGCTACGTGCCGACGGAGGCCGGGCGCGAACTGGTGGCGCCGGCGCAGGCAATGGAGGCTCAGGCCGCCGCGCTGCTCGGTGCCGCGACCGGCAAGGCGGAGGGGCTGTCCGGCACGGTGCGCATCAACGCGCCGGACGGGGTGACGAACTATCTGCTGGTCGACGCCTGCGAGGCGCTCGTGCGGGACAATCCGGATCTGCAGGTGCAGGTGGTGGCGGTGCCGCGGGTCTTTTCCATGTCGCAGGGCGAGGCGGACCTCACCATCACTGTCTCCCCGCCGACGACCGGGCGTCTTACCGTGCGCAAGATCGCCGACTACCGCCTGCATCTCTATGCCCGTGCCGACCTGGTGGCAGCCGTCGGGCCGGTCAGGACCATGGAAGATCTGCGCGGCGTGCGGGGCATCGGCTACATCTCGGACATGGTCTTCGACCGGGAGCTCGACTACTATTCGATGATCGGCCGGGAGGGCGAGCCGGCCCTGAGCTCGAACAGCCTCATCACGCAGATCCGCTGGTGTCTGAGCGGCTATGGCATCTGCATCCTGCCGGAGTTCATCGGCCGACGGCACGCCGAACTCGTCGAGCTCCTCGCCGACGACATCCGCCTGACCCGGAGCTTCTATCTCGTGCTGCACCAGAAGGACGCGCGCGACGATCGGATCAATCGAATGGCCGATGTCGTGGTGCGCTGGGTGCGTGACGCGCTCACCCCGTGAGCACACGGGCCGCGTGTGAAGGTGTTGCGACGGGATCGTCCCGGAGAAACCGTTGCGGCGCTGGCTTCTCTTGACTTGCTGGTGCCGCGCTGGGAGAGTTTCCGAGGGCCAGAACGCGGGGAAATTCCAAAGATGATCAACGTCCGCCATATCGTCGGGATGAAATCAACGACCCAGATCCTGAGCGTGAAGCCGACAGATCTGGTGCAGGACGTGACGCAGTTGCTTGCGAAGTATCGGATCGGCGCTGTGATTGTCAGCCGGGATGGCGATATCGTCGACGGGATCCTGTCGGAACGCGACATCGTCCGAGCGCTTGGCACCCGCGGCGCGAGCGTGCTTCAGGAGCGTGCACAGGATCTGATGACCTCGGTGGTGATCGGCTGCAAGCCGGAGGATCCGGCGCTCGACGTGCTCGAGAAGATGACCGATGGACGCTTCCGCCACATGCCGGTGATCGAGGAGAACCGGATGGTTGCGGTCATCTCGATCGGAGACGTGGTGAAGGCGCGCATCCAGGAAATCCAGTCGGAGAATGCCGCTCTGACCGACATGATTTCGAACAGCTGGTAGTTCTTCTGGTGCCAACGCACCTTGACCGGAACCGCACGGCATTGTTGCTGCCTCAGGCCGGTTCGACTGGCCGGGGCAAAGGGGAATTACTGTGATGCGGATCGGGCTCTATCCGGGGACGTTTGATCCCCTGACGCTTGGGCATATCGACATCATCCGGCGCGCGTGCAGCCTGGTCGACCGGCTGGTGATCGGGATTGCCGTCAATCGCGACAAGGGGCCGATGTTCACGCTCGAGGAGCGGGTGGAGACGGTGGAGCGGGAATGCGCGCCCATCGCGCGCAGTACCGAGACCGAGATCGTCGCGCACCCGTTCGAGAACCTGCTGATCCACTGCGCGGAAGAGGTGAACGCGCATGTGATCATCCGAGGCCTGCGCGCCGTCTCCGACTTCGAGTACGAGTTTCAGATGGTCGGCATGAACCGGGCGATGAACGACACGATCGAGACGGTGTTTCTGATGGCCGACGCACATCATCAGGCGATTGCCTCGCGGCTGGTGAAGGAGATTGCCCGGCTGGGCGGCGACGTGCGGCGCTTCGTGCCGCCGCTGGTCGTCGAGGAACTGCTCCAGCGGCTGCGCGAGCAAAAGTTGGCGGCTGCGGCCGTTTGAACCTTTCCGCCGCGGGCCACCCGGCCTAGGGTCCGCGGCCGAATGGGCTGATACGGAGGACGAAGCAATGGCCGATCCCGAGAACACGCTGGTGATCGAACTCAAGGACGGCGGCGCCGTCGAGATCGAGATGCTGCCCGATGTGGCACCGAAGCACGTGGAGCGGATCAAGGCGTTGGCGCGTGCCGGCGAATACGACAACGTTGCCTTCCATCGGGTGATCGAGGGCTTCATGGCGCAGACCGGCGACGTGGAGAACGGCGACATGGAGGACGGCTTCAACATCCGCCGGGCCGGCACGGGCGGGTCGAGCCAGCCGGACCTTCCGGCGGAATTCTCGAAGCTGCCGTTCGACCGGGGCGCGGTCGGCATGGCGCGTTCGCAGAACCCGAACAGCGGCAACAGCCAGTTCTTCATCATGTTCCAGGACGGCCACTTCCTGAACGGCCAGTACACCGTATGGGGCCGCGTCACGAAGGGTATGGAGCACGTGGACAACATCACCCGTGGCGAGCCGCCGGCAAGCCCCGACCGGATGGTGAAGGTCCGGGTGGCGGCCGACGCATGAGGAGGCTCGCGCTTGGCCTCGCAGTCGTCGCCCTTGGCGCGACTGCGGCTGCGGCCGATACGCTCCAGATCGACGTCGACGGCTCGGTCAAGGGAACTGTCGAGATCGAACTCCTGCCGGAGGTCGCACCGCAGCATGTGGCGCAGATCGAGGCGCTGGCGAAGGCCGGCGCCTATGACGGGGTGGTGTTCCACCGGGTGATCGAAGGCTTCATGGCGCAGACCGGCGACGTGCAGTTCGGCAAGAAGGGCTCGCCGAACATCGCGCAGGCGGGAATGGGCGGGTCGGACATGCCGGACCTGAAGGCGGAGTTCTCCGACCTCAAGTTCGAGCGGGGCACCGTCGGCATGGCGCGCGCGATGGATCCCGACTCGGCGAACAGTCAGTTCTTCATCATGTTTGAGCCTGCGCCGAGCCTCGATGGGCAGTATACTGTCGTGGGCAAGGTCATCTCCGGCCAGGACGTGGTCGATCAGATCCGGCGGGGCGACGGGCCCAACGGTGAGGTCAGTGATCCCGACTGGATGGCGAAAGTCACGGTGAAGGCCGACTGAGAAGGAGAAGCAACGATGGCGAAGCCGGATCTCGACGAGCGGATGAAGGCGCTCGAGGCTGCAATCGAGTCGGCGCGATCACGGCTCGTTGGTCGCGATGAGTTCGCGGGCGACGACATCGGTGATCTGCTCGCGACCATCAACCACGATTTCGACAAGGTCGCCCATGACGATGTGGCCGCCGCCCATGCCCGCTACGACGCGATCGAGAAGCGGCTTGCGGCGGTGCAGGGCCGGATTGACAGCGCCGCGTCGAAAGACTGACGCAGTCGGCGCGGCCTTCGTGGCCGCGCCGATGTCACGACCGGCCAGGGGGGAGGCGTGTTGTTTCGGATCGCGACGTTGGAGGACATCCGCGCCGTTGAGGCAGAGATGCCATGGTCTGAACGGCTGCACGCCTCCTCGCTCTACGACCAATTGGTCCTGACCACCGAGCGGTTCCCGGGACGCCCGGCGCTCACCTTTCAGCTTCGCAGCCGCCCTTCCGACAAGGTCGTGACGCTCGACTGGACGACGTTCCGGGCGGACGTCACCCGGGCAGCCAACCTGTTCCGGCGTCTTGGCGTCGGCGACGGCGACACGGTCGCCTTCGTGCTGCCGAACACGATCGAGACGGCGGTGACGATCCTCGCCGGTTCGACCGCCGGTATCGTCATGCCGATAAACCCGCTGCTGCCCCCGGAGCATATCGCCCATCTCCTGCGGGACGCTGGCGCGCGGGTGGTGGTGACGCTCACGCCGTTTCCGAAGTCTGATCTCGCGGACCGGGTCGCCGAAGCGGTCGCGCTGGCACCGGATGTGCGGACGGTGGTGGAGGTCGATCTTCGCCGCTATCTGTCCGGAGCGCTCCGGATCCTCGTGCCGCTGCTCCGGCCACGCCGGCGGGTCAGCCATCACGCGGAGACCGTCGATTTCTGGTCGGCGCTCGGTCGGGAGCGTGGGGACGCGCTCGATTTCGTCGAGACCAAGGGCGACCGGATCTGCGCACGCTTTCATACCGGCGGCACCACCGGCCTGCCGAAGCTCGCACAGCACCGGGCGAGCGGAATCCTCTACAACGGCTGGTGCGGCGCGTCCTACGCATTCACCGAAGCCGACGTGCTCCTGTGCCCGCTGCCGCTGTTTCACGTCTTTGCCGCCTACCCGGTGCTGGCGTCGTGCCTCTTGTCGGGTGCGAGCATGGTGATGCCGACACCCATGGGCTACCGCGGCGACGGGGTTCTCGACAACTTCTGGAAGCTGATCGAGCGGCACCGGGTGACGTTCCTCATCGCCGTGCCGACAGCGGTCGCGGCGCTGATGCAGCGCAAGGTCGATGCCGATGTCTCGACCCTGCGGCTGGCGATCTGCGGCTCGTCGGCAATGCCCGTCGAGCTCTTCCGCCGCTTCGAGGAGGCGGCCGGGGTCACGGTGATCGAGGGGTACGGGATGACCGAGGCGACCTGCCTCGTCGCCGTCAATCCGCCGTTCGGTGAGCGCCGGGTCGGCAGCGTCGGTCTGCCGGTGCCCTATACCGAGGTCAGGATCCTGCACTGTGACAGCGAGGGCCGCGTGGTGCGGACCTGTGGCACGGAGGAGGTGGGCGAAATCTGCCTGCGAGCGCCCGGCGTGCACGCGGAGATCTACACCGACCCCCGGCTCAACCGGAAGACCTTCGCGGACGGCGGCTTTCTTCGCACCGGAGACCTCGGGCGGCTCGACGCGGAGGGGTATCTCTGGATCACCGGCCGGGCGAAGGATCTCATCATCCGGGGTGGCCACAATATCGATCCCGCAGTGATCGAGGAGGCGCTCATGCGCCACCCGCACGTCGCCTTTGCCGGCGCGATCGGCCAGCCCGACCCGCTGTCGGGCGAGGTACCGGCCGCCTATGTCGAGCTTGTCGCCGGAGAGAGCATCGAGCCGGAGGCGCTGATCGCCCATGTGCGGGCACAGGCGCTGGAGCCGGCAGCCTTGCCGAAGCACCTCGAGATCCTGCCAGAGTTGCCGAAGACGGCGGTTGGCAAGATCTTCAAGCCCGACCTGCGGCGCAGGGCGATCACCCGGGTCTTCGACGCGGCGCTTGCCGCGGCGGGAAGCGAGGCGCGGGTCACCGAGGTGGTCGAGGATCGGCGTCGTGGCCTGGTTGCGCGCATTCGTCCGGGGGCCGGTGGTCCCGACGATGCCGCGGCCGCGGGGGCTCTCGGCGGCTTCGCGGTGGCATGGGAATGGGTCAGGCCGGAGGGGCCCGCCGACCCCTGAGCCGCCGCCGTTGGCTGATGTCTGCTCTTGCCTGTCGGCCCGGACTTGCCCACTAGAGGCATGAGCGCGCCTGCGGAGGGATGCCGATGATCTTTGGGTACACCGTTGAGAATGGGCGACTTCGGGAGAGACCATCGCCCGAGCAGAGCCTGGCGGACCTCGTCTGGATCGATCTCGACAACCCGACGCGCGAGGAGGAGAAGGCAATCGAGGCGGCACTCGGCTTTGAGGTACCAACGCCCGCGGAGATGCACGAGATCGAGGTGTCGAGCCGGCTCTACATCGAAGACGGCGCGGCCTTCATGACCGCGAACCTGCCGGTGCACTTCGAGACGGACGAGCCGGAGCTTGCGCCGGTGACGTTCGTGCTGAAATCGGGGCGGCTGCTGACGCTGCGCTATCACCAGCCCCGGACGTTTCGCACCTTCATCACCCGCGCCGAGCGGGTGGATGTGGGCTGCACCAACGGGCTGACCGTGCTTCTCGGGCTCCTTGAGGTGGTGATCGACCGGGTGGCCGACATCATCGAAGGGGTCGGGCGCGAGGTCGAGGCGCTCTCGCGCACCATCTTCCGCTCGCAGCCGAGCCGGCCGGGCAAGGGCCCGGACTATACTGGCATCCTGCGCGGGCTCGGGCGGCAGGGCGACCTGCTTGCGGGCGGGATCGACAGTCTGGTGACGCTTGAGCGCATCATCGCCTTTCTGTCGGCCGGCAGCGTGGCGAACGCCGACAAGGATGGACGGGTCCGGCTGAAGTCCGCCGGTCGCGACGCGCGGTTCCTTGCGGAACACTCGAATGCGCTCCTGCAGAAGCTGAACTTCCTGCTCGACGCCACGCTTGGCATGATCTCGATCGAGCAGAACAACATCATCAAGATCTTTTCGGTGGCCGCGGTGGTGTTCCTGCCGCCGACCCTCATCGCCTCGATCTACGGGATGAATTTCGTGCTGATGCCGGAACTGGAGTGGGTCGCGGGCTACCCCTTCGCGATCGGTCTCATGGTGCTCTCGGCCGTGGTGTCCTACGGAATCTTCAAGTCGCGCGGCTGGCTCTGAAGCGTCAGGAGTCCTGCGCGGCCGGTGCGGCCGCCCGCGCGAGGGCGTCCCGGCCCTCGATGATCAGCAGCACCATGGCATCGTCGAGCTTTTCGGCAAGCTGCGCCAGGCCGTTTGCCGCCGCGTATACCCGCAGCTCGGTCAGGATATCGTACATCTGGCGATGATCTTCCGGCAGGTACATGGCATGCGATCCCAGCAGCGATTTCTACTGTTCTATTGCCGTGTTGCGGGCGCGGACAGATGATTCTTGCGGAACGATGAAGAAGCCGGTGGCGGCCGAGTCACCAGTGGGGCGGCGCCACGTTCGCGGCCGGCGTCTCGGCGTCGTCCCCGGCGGCCTCGACCCGCTGCGCGAGCCGCAGGAGAATGCGTTCGAGACGGTCGATGCGATCCGACTGGGCGCGGATAACGTCGCTCAGATCATCCGTCAGCCGTTCCTGGTGGGCGAGGGCGATCTCGAGCTCGGTCAGGCGATCGGTGTCGGGCAAGGCGGGCTCCGGGGTGCGAGGCGGGGCCGGCATTCTAGCATCGACTCGTGACAATGCAGCCGCTAAACCCGGCGGGCCTTTAAACCCCGGGGGAAGGCCTTGCCGGAATTCACGGATAGGGAGCTGCGCGACGCGCTCGGGCGGTTTGCCACCGGCGTCACGGTGGTGACGACCGAGGGCCCGGACGGGCCGCTCGGCATCACCGCGAACAGCTTTGCGTCGGTGTCGCTCGATCCGCCGCTGGTGCTCTGGTCACCGGCGCGCAAGTCGCGGCGTTTCCCCGCGTTCGAGGCGGCATCGCACTTCGCCGTCCATGTGCTCAGCAGCGGGCAGCGGCACCTCGCGGAGCGCTTTGCCGGATCCGAGCAGGGGTTCATCGGGCTCGAGTTCGAGCGCGGGATCGGCGAGGTGCCGTTGCTCGCCGGTTGCGCCGCGCGACTTGAGTGCCGGCACGCGGCGGGCCACGACGGAGGCGATCACCTGATTGTCGTCGGCGAGGTGCTGAGGGTCGAGGAGACCGACCTGCCGCCGCTGGTCTACTGGCGCGGCGGCTATCACGAGCCGACGCTCGGCTGAGCCCGGCTTGCCCTTGCGGGGTCCCCGCGGTAGGAGGGCGCCGCGAACCCGGAGGCGAGCCGTTTTCCATGGCCAAGGACAAGATCAAGAAGCCGCGCCGGCCCCGTGCCGAGACGCCGCGCGGGTTCCGTGACTATTTCGGTGCCGAGGTGCGGGCGCGGGCGACCATGCTCGGGCGGATCACCGATGTCTATCACGCCTACGGATTCGATCCGCTTGAGACGAGCGCGGTCGAGACCGTCGAGGCGCTGGGGAAGTTCCTCCCCGACGTCGACCGCCCGAACGAGGGCGTGTTTGCGTGGCAGGACGAGGACGACAGCTGGCTGGCCCTGCGCTATGATCTGACCGCGCCGCTGGCGCGGGTCTACGCCCAGAACCGGATGCGCCTGCCGAGCCCTTACCGCCGCTATCAGATTGGTCCGGTCTGGCGCAACGAGAAGCCGGGACCGGGACGGTTCCGGCAATTCTATCAATGTGATGCCGACACGGTCGGCTCTGGCAACGTTGCGGCGGATGCCGAGATCTGCGCCATGCTCGGCGATGCGCTCGAAGCTGCGGGGATCGCGCGAAGCGACTTCGTGGTGCGGATCAACAACCGCAAGGTGCTGAACGGGGTGATGGAGACGATCGGTCTCCTCGACCCGTCGGACCCGGAGAAGGACAGCGCCCGGCGCGGCATCGTCATGCGGGCGATCGACAAGATCGACCGGCTCGGGCCCGAAGGCGTGCGGCTCCTGATGGGGCCGGGGCGCAAGGACGAGAGCGGCGACTTCACGGCGGGCGCCGGCTGCGGCGCGGAAGAGGCGGATCTGGTGCTGGCCTTCATGGCCGCGCGTGGCAGCGACGGGGCGGCAACCTGCGCGCGGCTGCGCGAGCTTGTGGGCGCGTCGGCGGCAGGGCTCGCGGGCGTGGAGGAACTCGAGGCGATTGCTGAGCTTCTGCAGGCGCGCGGTGCGTCGGGGGTGATCGACCCCTCGGTGGTGCGTGGCCTCGGCTACTACACCGGCCCGGTCTACGAGGCGGAACTGACGTTTGACGTGGTCGGCGACGACGGCAAGCCGCGGCAGTTCGGCTCGGTCGCGGGCGGTGGACGTTACGACGATCTGGTCAAGCGCTTCACCGGCGAAGCGGTGCCGGCGACGGGCATCTCGATCGGTGTCGACCGGCTGCTGGCGGCGCTTGGCGAGAAGGGCCGCCTCGCCTCGGAAGAGGCGGGACCGGTGGTCATCACCGTGATGGATCGCGACGCCATGCCCGGCTATCAGGCGATGGCGGCTGAGTTGCGCGCGGCGGGGATCCGGGCCGAGGTCTTCCTCGGCGGTGGCGGCATGGGCAAGCAGCTCAAGTATGCCGACCAGCGCCGCAGCGCTGTCGCGATCATCGAGGGCGCCGACGAGCGGGACCGGGGCGTGGTGCAGATCAAGGATCTGGCCCTCGGCGCACAGCTCGCCAGCGAGATCGAGAGCCACGACGACTGGAAGGCGCAGCCGGCACAGGTCGAGGCAGCCCGCGACCAGCTGGTCGCGGAGGTTCGGGCAATGCTGGCGCGCGGATCGGGCGGACAGCCCTGATGGTCGCGGACCGGGCGTATCTCAAAGGCGCGCGGATCGGTGAGCCGCTGTCACGGCTCGATGCCGAGGTGGCACGCATTGTCGCCGCGCTCGGCGCGACTGGCGCGGTCCGGGTGGAGCCCGAGGCTCTGCAACCGGCGGACGTGCTGCTCGACCTCTACGGCGAGGACATCCGGGCGCGCGCGTTCACCGTGCGCGACGAGGGCGGCGAGATGATGCTCCGTCCCGATTTCACCGTGCCGATCGTGCGGCTGCACATGGACGCCGGCGCGGAGCCCGCCCGCTACGTCTATTGCGGGCCGGTCTGGCGCAGGCAGGATGCGGGCAGCCGGCGGCCGCGCGAGTACCTTCAGGCGGGATTCGAGATCTTCGAGGCCGGTGACCCGGCGGCGCAGGATGCCGAGGCGCTGGCCGTGATCCGCGGTGCCCTTGGCGATGCACCTGTCCGGCTCGTCACCGGCGATCTCGGGCTCATCCTCGCGACGATCGACGCACTCGACACCAGTGCGCCCCGCAAGGCCGCTCTCCGGCGTCACGTGTGGCGGCCGCACCGGTTTCACGCGCTGCTCCAGCGCTATGGTGTAGGCCACGCGTCGGCAACTGCCGCGCGCGCCGAGCTTCTGGCGGCGGAGGCAGCCGGCGGGACGCAGGCGATGATCACAGCCGGCGGGGTTGTGGTCGGGCTCCGGGAAGTCGCCGAAGTCGCAGCCCGGGTCTCGGTGCTGGCGACCGAGGCCGCAACCGCGCCGCTTGCGAGGCAAGACGTCGACCGGATCGAGGCGGTGCTCGCGGTTGAAGGCTCCGCATCGGAGGCGCTTGTCGCGCTTCGCGGTCTGGCACACGGCCTGCCCGCGCTTGACGCCGCCGTCGATCGCTATGCCCGGCGGCTCGATGCGCTGGCGGAGCGCGGCATCTCCCCGGACGAGCTGCGCTTCGAGGGCAGTTTCGGGCGCACGACGCTCGAATACTACGATGGCTTCGTCTTCGGCGCCCTGCCGGTCGGACGCGACGACCTGCCGCCGATCGCCACCGGCGGCCGCTACGACGCCCTGACGCGGGTGCTGGGGCAGGGGGCCGGCATCCCCGCGGTTGGCGGCATCGTGCGGCCGGAGGCGCTGATGGCGCTCATGGAGGGCTGATGCTGAAGCTCGGGGTGCCGTCGAAGGGCCGGCTGCAGGAAGAGACCATCCGCTGGTTCGCTGCGCGCGGCGTCGAACTCGCGCGCGTCGGCGGTGAGCGCGAGTATCGCGGCATGGTCGAGGGCGTGGACGGCGTCGAGCTCGTGCTGATCTCCGCCGGCGAGATCCCGGGCGAGTTGCTGGCCGGGCGGCTGCACCTCGGCGTGACGGGCCAGGACCTGATCCGCGAGCGCCTGCCGCGCTGGCAGGACCGGGTGGACGAACTCGCGCCCATGGCCTTCGGGCGCGCCGATCTGGTGGTCGCGGTACCAGCGTTCTGGGTCGACGTGCGCGACATGGGCGATCTCGACGCCGCCGCCGGCGCCTTCCGGGCGCGGCACGGGCACCGGCTCAGGGTGGCGACCAAGTACCACCATCTCGTCCGCAGCTTCTTCGAGCATCACGGCGTCGCCGACTACCAGCTGGTGGACAGTCAGGGCGCCACCGAGGGCACCGTGAAGAACCTGACCGCCGAGGCAATCGCCGACATCACCAGCACCGGCTCGACGCTGCGCGACAACCATCTGCGCATCCTCGACGACGGCCTGATCCTGCAGAGCGAGGCGACCCTCTTCCTCTCCAAGGCCGCAACCTGGGGAGCGCCCGAGACGGCCGCCCTCGACGCGCTGCGCACGCGGCTCGGGCTGGAGAACGCTCCGGCCGAGTGATGGCCGGGGGTCTCCGCGCACACGTCTCTACCGGGCCGAGTTGACAGAAGAACGGGCGAAACGGCGCCGGCCAGAAGGACGATCGGGTCACTGGACGAACGGAACGAGTTCCCATCGCGTCACCGGGCGGTTTCTGGCGTCGAATACGATTCTCATCTTTCAATCCGAGGCCGGCGACAGTTACTGTTGGTGTGGCCCCCGACAGGTGATTGATCTGAGTGATTGCTCTTCTTCGGTCAACCGAATCTGAACGCGCCTCCTGTCGGTGCCGTGCGCCGATCCTCGCCGGAGATACCGCATGACCGACGTCAGCTTTGACCGTCTGCGCGACGTGGCGCTGCGGGATGCGTGGCGGCATGAGTCGAACGACTTCACGCCCTGGCTCGCGCAGAACATCGACCACATCGCCGAGGCCGTTGGCATGCCGCTCGAGATCACCGGCACGGAGGTTCTCGTCGGCACCTTCTATGCCGACATCCTCGCGCGCAATCCGCAGGACGACGGCGTGGTCCTGATCGAGAACCAGCTCGAACAGACCGATCACGCCCACCTCGGCCAGATCATGACCTACCTCGCCGGCCTCGAGGCGAAGACCGTCATCTGGATCGCTCCGGCCTTCCGCGAGCCGCACCTTTCCGCGATCCGCTGGCTGAACCAGCACACGGCCGACGGCTTTTCGTTCTTCGCCCTCCGGCTCCGCGTCGTGCGGATCGGCGAGAGCCCGTTCGCGCCGATGTTCGAGATCGTGGAGCAGCCGGACAACTGGCAGCGCATCGTCAGGCAGGTCGCACCCACCTCGGATTGGGCCGAATACTACGACGTGAAGCAGAAGTTCTGGCTGATGGCGCTCGAGCGTCACCCGGATCTCGCGAGCCTTGGCTTCAAACCCTACCGGTACGCGAACAACTACACCTACCTGCTCGCCGAGCCTGAAGCGCAGCTCTCCGCATGGTTCGGCAAGACGCAGAGCGGCGTCTTCGTGCGCGGCGGGCGGGGCGAGGGCCCCGACGCGCTGGCGGCGGTCCTCGAGCCGCATCGGGGCGCGCTCGAAACCCGCCTCGGAACGGCACTCGGCCCGGCGGGACGCACCGGCTACTTCCTCCAGAAGGGCTATCCTCACGGTCAGCTCGACGAGGCGGCCTGGCCCGGGATCATCGACTGGATGGTGACGACGGTTGCGGACTACCGCGCCGCGTTCGCAGTCATCGTCGGGGGCGAGCCCGGATGACCCGCGGCGGGTGGCGCGGGATTCTTGCCCGGCTCGCTCGTTAGCCGCAGCGTGCGGCGATCGTCGTGTCGTCGGAGGGCCGGCCGTGGACAGAGCCGAGAAGCGGGGCGCCCAACGTCAAAAACTCCCCACGAGGGAGAGTTTCAACGAACCGGGTCGACTCCGGCCAAGTCACTGAGATATTGGCGCGGTTGACGGGGCTCGAACCCGCGACCTCCGGCGTGACAGGCCGGCACTCTAACCGACTGAGCTACAACCGCGCTTTGTGATCTGGCGTAGCGCCTCGTCACGCGGGCGTTGTAGGTGGGGCGTGGGGGGGCGTCAAGCGGGATTCACCAGTTTCCGCGCGGGTATTTTCTGGCCGATCATCGGCCGGGTGATCGTCGTAACGATCCGAGAGAATCCGCGTCGCCTGGCCCTGCAAATCCTCATAGTGACCGGTGCGCAGCGTCCAGAGAAAGCCCACGAGACCGAGGCCGCCAAGCACCAGCGCGATCGGGATCAGGTAGACGAGAACGTTCATGGCCGCGCTGCCGGCTGGCGGGGCCCGAGGCGGAGCGCGTTCAGGGCGACAATGAGCGAACTCGTCGACATGATGATTGCGGCGTTCAGCGGTGTCACGAGCCCGGCGAAGGCGAGGGGCACCGAGACGACGTTGTAGGCGAAGGCGAAGGTGAAGTTCTCGAGGATACGCCTGCGCGCGACGCGGGCGAGTGCCAGCGCGTCGGCGGCCCGATCCAGGCGGTCGCCGAGGATGATGAGATCGGCGGCGCTGCGGCTCGCGTCGACCGCCGAGGCGGGCGAGATCGAGACGTGTGCGGCGGCGAGGGCGGCGGCGTCGTTCAGGCCGTCGCCGATCATCAGGACGCGGTGGCCCTGCGCGCCGAGCGCCTGGATCTCGCCGACCTTCTCTGCCGGCGTGGCGCGGGAGATGGCGCGGTCGAGGCCGAGCCGGTCCGCGAGGGCCGCGACCGGCGTTTCCGAGTCGCCCGAGAGGAGGGTCACCGGCAGTCCGTCCGCCCGCAGCCGGGCGATCGTCCCCGGGGCTTCCGGCCGGAGCTCGTCCTCGAAGCGGAACGCGACCGGAGGTGCGGTGTCGATCCGCAGCCACGCAGCCGTCACGTCGAGGGCCGTGCCGCCGGCCCACTCGGCCCGCCCGAGACGCACGACGCTCTGGCCGATGCGCCCCTCGCTGCCGAGGCCGGGATGCTCGACGACGGCAGCGGCATTGACCGGCGGGACACCCCGCCCGGTTGCGGCGCGCGTGATGGCGCAGGAGAGCGGATGGCTGCTGCCGGCGGCGAGGGCGGCGGCAAAGGCGAGATCGCGCGGGGCGATGGCGTCGGCGTTGGTCAGGACCGGCCGACCCGTGGTGAGCGTGCCGGTCTTGTCGACGACCACGGCATCGACAAGCGCGAGCTTCTCGAGCGCCTCGCCGTCCTTCAGGAGCACGCCCTGCCGGAAAAGCCTGCCGGAGGCGGCGGTCAGCACCGCCGGCACCGCGAGACCGAGGCCGCAGGGGCAGGTGATGATGAGCACCGCCGCGGCGATGTTGGTGGCGTGGCGCCAGTCGCCGCCCCAGACGCCCCAGACCAACAGCGCCGCGGTAGCGGTCAGGTAGACGATGGGCGCGTAGGCCGACGATGCGCGGTCGGCGAGGCTCGCATAGCGGCCACGGCTTCGCTCCGCCGTCTCCACGAGGCGACCGATCTCGCGGAGCAGCGTGTCATCGCCAAGGGCATCGGCGCGGACTTCGAGGGGGCCGGTGAGGTTCAGGAGGCCGGCGCGCAGCGTCGAGCCGGGTGCCACCGGCTCGGGCATGGTCTCGCCGGTCAGGAGCGAGGGGTCGATCTCGGAGCGGCCCGCCATGACGGTGCCGTCGACCGGCACCCGGGCACCCGGCGCAACGGCGAGCACGTCGCCTGCGCGCACGGCGTCGAGCGGCACGGTCTCGCGGGTGCCGTCAGCGCGGATGCGCTCGGCCATGTGCACCTCAAGCGCCGCGATCTCGGCGGCGGCCGAACGGGCGGAAGCGCGTGTGAGATGGGAGAGATAGCGCCCGACGAGGAGAAAGAAGGTGAGCATCACCGCCGCCTCGAAAAAGGCGCGCGGGCCAGAAAGCACTGTCTCGCGCAGCGAGACGGCGAGCGCCATCAGGATCGCCGTGGAGATCGGCACGTCCATGTCGAGCCGGCGGGCGCGCAGCGCGCGGTAGGCGTTGCGGAAGAACGGCTGGGCGGCGAAGGCGACGGCGGGCAGCGCGATCGCGGCGGAAACCCAGTGCATGAGGTCGCGCGTCGCGCCTGTGGCGCCGGCCCAGACCGCGACCGAGAGCAGCATCACGTTCATCGAGGCGAAACCCGCGACGCCGATGCGGGCGAGCAGGTCGCGGCCCTCGGCGTCGCTGCGGGTGGCCTCCAGCGCGGCGCTGTCGAGGGGGTGGGCCTCGAAGCCGCGAGCGTCGAGGGCGGCGATCAGACGGTCCTCGACGCCGGGCGCGTCCTCGACGGTGACGGCGGCGCGCTTCAGGGTGAGATTTACCCGCGCGGCGGCGACGCCCGGCTCGGCCTCGAGGGTCCGCTCGACACCGGTGATGCAGGCGGCGCAGTGGATGGCGGGCAGCGCGATCTCGATGCGCCTGAGCGGCCCCGGGCGGATCGGCGCGGGTGCGACGCTGGCGGCGTCAGGTGCCGCTGCGCAGGCGGGGCAGGCGGCTAGGACGGCGTCGGTCATGGCTTTGCGGTCTTCGCATCGACCCAGATATCGTGGCTCTGGCGGAAGGCGGTGCCGTCCGCTGCGCTGGCGGCGATTTCGACGCGCCAGTGACCGGGCGCAAAGACCGCCACGCCGGCGTAGCCGCCGGGGGTTTCAAGAAGGGTGATGGTCCGGTCGTCGCGTGTGGTCGTGGGCCGGCCCATGGCGACGGCAAGGCTCGCCGGGCGGACGGCGTGTCCGGCGGCATCGGTGATGGTAAGCTGGAGCACATCGTCGGCGTGCTCGAGCGCGACGCTCCAGCCGAGGGCGACCTGCGCCGCCTTAAGCCTGTCGAAATCCTGGCTCGCCACGTAGCTGTCATTGACCACGACGCCGGAGAAGGTGCGCGCCGCGGTAACCGCGAGAATGATGTTCGGCGTCAGCATGACGAGGAAGGCTACCACCGCGATCATGAGGACGCCACGGCCCCCGAGGCGGTGCGACCGTGCGTCGCCCTTCATTGCTGCCTCCCGCGGAACACGGTTTCCTCGCGCGCCGTCCGGCCCGAGCCGTCATCGGTCGCGACGATGGCGACGGGGAGCAGGGCCTGGGTGCTCGCCGGACTCGCCGGGTCGCCGGTGAGATAGATCCGCTGCTTCAGCGTGGTGTTCGGCGGGACCGCAACCGTGAGCCCGGAGATGCCCTGCAGCTCGAGATGCAGGGGATCCGGGGTCTCCACCGACAGGGTGAAGTCGCGCTCGTACCCGGTCATGTTTCTGAGGCGGATTTCGTAGGCATTGCGGATCGAGCCGTCCGAAAGCGTGACGTTGACCGGGTTCCGGACCGGATCGACACCGATCGACATGTCGGTGCGGAACACAAGCGCCGCGATGAGCGCGAGGCCAAAGCCCGACCAGAGCACGGTATAGAGCAGCACGCGTGGCCGGAGGATGCGGCGCCAGACCGAGACGTCCTCGCCCCCCTCGCGCTCCCGCTCGCCGTCGGCGAGGGTGAGGTAGCCGATGAGGTTCGGCGGCTTGCCGATCTTCTCCATCACCTCGTCGCAGGCGTCGATGCAGAGCGCGCAGGTGATGCAGGCGAGTTGCTGGCCATCACGGATATCAATGCCCATGGGGCAGACGTTGACGCAGGCGTTGCAGTCGATGCAGTCGCCGAGCGTCTCCTTCTCGGTGACCGTCCCGAGGCCCGAGGCACGGCCCGGCATCGGCTTCGCGGGCGAGCGTGAACCTTCGACCGCGCCGGCGGCGCGCGTGGTGGCGATCGCGACTTCTGCCTTCTCGGCCATCTCGCGCCGGCGACGGTGCTTGCCGCGCGGCTCGCCGCGCCAGTCGCGATAGCCGACGGTGATCGTCTGCTCGTCCATCATCGCCGCCTGGATGCGCGGCCACGGGCACATGTAGATGCAGACCTGCTCCCGCATGAAGCCGCCGAAGGTGAAGGTGGTGGCAGCGAGGATCGCGACTGTCAGGTAGGCGACGGCGGGGGCCTGAAAGGTCAGGAACTGGTGCAGAAGCGTCGGGGCATCGGCAAAGTAGAAGATCCACGCGCCGCCGGTGGCGAGCGAGATCAGCAGCCAGAGCGTCCACTTGATCCCGCGCTTGCGGATCTTTTCGGCCGTCCAGGGTTGATTCCACAGCTTCACGCGGGCGTTGCGATCGCCCTCGACCCAGCGCTCGACGAGGATGAAGAGGTCGGTCCACACCGTCTGCGGGCAGGTGTAGCCGCACCAGACCCGGCCGAGCGCCGACGTAAAGAGAAAGAGGCCAAGGCCGGCCATGATGAGGAGGCCGGCGACGAAATAGAATTCCTGTGGCCAGATCTCGATGAAGAAGAAATAGAACCGGCGGTTTGCGAGGTCGATGAGGACCGCCTGATCTGGCAGGGCCGGGCCGCGGTCCCATCGGAGCCAGGGGAATATATAATAAATTCCCAGCGTGACCGCCAATATCCACCACTTGAGTGTGCGGAACTTGCCAGAAACGCGCCGGGGGAAGATCGGCTCGCGCGCGATGTAGAGGGGCGGCGGATCCTGAGGGGTGTTCGTCGTGGTCAAGGCTGGCTCCCGGGCGGGCTTCGCCCGTTCACGGTACAACTAAGACATCGTGGAGTTGAACTCCTTGATCCACGTCATGCTCAGACATCGATTTGGGCGCGTTGGTCCGGGCCGGAGCCAGGCGTCCAGCGAGCCCGGCCGGGCTCAGGAAACCCGAGGTCCGCCGGCCGGCTTCAGCCCTGTCTGGCGGTTGCGTCCCGGTAGGCGGTGCGGACTTCCTCGAGCTGGCGCTCGGTGGCGGCGAGGCCGGCGCGGGTCCGGGCAAGCTCGGCCTCGATCTCGGCAGCGCGCCGATCGGCTTCGGCCCTGCGGTACTCGGCCCGGTGCCGCGCCTCTTCGGCCTCATGGAGCTGCGCCGGCAGGCTCATCCCGTCGCGCGCGCTTCGGTTCAGCCACGAGAACACCCAACGCAGGATCCACCCAAGCAGGAAGGCGGCGGCCAGGGTTCCGGCGATTGCCGCGGTGAGCTCATTGCGATCCATTGTGGTCCTCGCTGTCGTCCTGCGTGGCTGCCGCCGGGGTGGCAGGCAGGAGCGTCACCGCAATCCGGCGGTTCCGGGTGCGTCCGTCTGCCGTGTCGTTGTCGGCGATCGGCTGGCTCTCGCCATGACCGCGTGCCGTGGCGTTCGGCAGCCCGAGCCCGCTGGTGCGGAGCGCGGCCAGCACCGCTTCGGCGCGCGACTGGCTGAGCCGGGTGTTTCCGCTCTCGGAGCCCTGCGAATCCGTGTGGCCTCCGATCTCGATCGCAATGTCGGGACAGGCCCGCAACTCGTCGGCAATGGCCGCGATGACCGGTTGGCTCGCGGCGGCGATCTCGGCGGCGCCCGGCTCGAAAGCGATGCCGTCGGTTTCGAGCCGGGACTGGACCTTCGCGACGCAGGCGGTCGCGGCGGCGTCCGCGGCGGGTGTGCTCCCGGCGGCGGTTGTTTCCGGCCCGGCGTCGGCTTCCTCGTCGCCGGATCCGCTTGCGGCGGCGGCACGGGCGCTCTCGTCGTCGGGCGTGGGCTGGGGACGCGCAACGGGGACGAATTCGATCCGCCGGTTCCTGGCGCGACCTTCCTCGGTGCCGTTGTCGGCGATCGGATCTGCCTCGCCATAGCCGTGGGCCACGAGGTTCGGCAGCGGCAGATCGGGCTTTCTGAGCGCGGCGAGCACCGCCTCGGCGCGCGACTGGCTGAGCCGGAGGTTGCCTTCCTCCGATCCTTGCGAGTCAGTATGGCCCCCCACGTCGATCGCCGCGTCAGGGCAAGCACGAAGCGCATCGGTGATCGCGGCGAGGACCGGAGCGCTCTCGTCGGCAAGGGCCGAAGCGCCGGGCTCGAACACGATCGGCGTCGTTGCCGCGAGGTCACTTGCGTGGGCAGCGCAGGCCCCGACGGCAACTCCGGTGGCGCCGGTTGCGGGGGCCTCGGAGCTGGAAGGTGCGGGCGCCAGCGACTCGCCGAGCGACTCGGGCGCGAGGAGCGTGAATTCGATCCGCCGGTTCCTGGCCCGACCGGTGTCGGTCCGGTTGTCCGCGACCGGATCCTCCGCGCCATAGCCGCGCGCCACGAGGCCGACCTGCGGCAGGTCCTGCTCGCGAAGCGCCGCGAGCACGGCCTGTGCACGGGTCTCGCTCAGCCGGCGGTTCGCCTCCGGCGAGCCCTGGCTGTCAGTGTGGCCGCCGATCTCGAAATCTGCTCCCCCGCAGCCGCGCAACACGTCGGCAATCGCGCCGATGACCCCAAGGCTCTCGGGCGCGATCGCCGCGGACCCTCGCTCGAAGCCGATCTGCTCGGCATCGAGGATCGCGTCGACCTGAGCCGCGCAGATCTCGGGGCGGAAGCGGGTCGCATTGGAGGCGGCACTCGCGGCGTTGGCATCGAAGGTGATCTGGCTGATTGCGCCGGGGCCGACCTTGGCGGCGAGAAGATCGCCCACGGTGTGGGCGGCGTCGCGGTCGAGGCTGCGCCCGGCGAGGTGTACGCCGTCCTTCGTGACGTCGGCGGTGCCCTCCTTGAGCGCGGACAGCCCCTCGATCGCGGCGAGGACGCGCGCTGACCAGCCGGCGGGGACGTCGGGGTCGATGACGAGCTCGCCGTTGACGCGGGCCTTGCTGAAGAGCGCGGCGGCGTAGCTCACCACCGCCTCGCGCGACGCGGCATCGCCGACCGGCCCCACGAGGCTCACCTTGCCGTCGGGGCCGAGGCTGGCGTGGAACTCCGGGGCATAGACCGGCTGCCCGTCATCACCGGCGACCATCTGCGGCGCGGCAACCGAACTGAGCTGGAACACCCCGGGCAGGCGGGAGCGTAGGTCGGCGATCGTGCTGTTCAACGCCTCGGGCGCCATGCCCGGTGCACCGGTCAGGGTCGCGGCGATGTCGCTTGCGACGAACCGGCCGCCGCCCATCGTCTTCACGGTCTCGATGCCCGCGACCATGGCCGCCGCCCAGTCGGGGGTCGGGGACCCGAGCCCGACCGCGCAGGTCATTCCGGCATCGTCCCCGGCGCCCGCAGACCGCGCCGCTGCGATGATTGCGGTTGCGGCTGTGTCGGTGTCGGCGCTGCAGCGGTCGAGGTGCGCACGACCGGCATCGATGGCGAAGTCGAAGGCGAACGGCGTGATCACCGGGCGCGGCGCGCCGATCTCCAGCGCCAGCCGCACGCCCTCGGGGGCACCGCGGCGCAGGCGCGACTCAAGTTCCCGGCGCGCGTCGTCGCTCTCGGCGACGGCGGCGACCTTCACCTCTCCGGGGGCGACGCTGATCTTCGCACGGGGCAGGTCGGAGAGCGCGGAAAGCCCGTAGCCAAGCGCCGCCTGCCAGCCGTCCGGCGCCGGTTCGGCGGCGGTCTCGAGCATGTCGGTCACGTGTTCGGCGAGCCCCCCGGCACCGAGGGCGGCGCGGATCACCTCGCGCCCGCCCGATTCAGGCACGAGGCCGATGAGCGAGACGTCCCCCTCATTGCGGAGCAGTTCAAGCGCGAAGGGCGGAGGCGGCAGTGGCGCGAGGGCCGCGACCGTGGTCTGGTCGAGGATGCGCCGGCGGCTCACCACCGCGCGGGTGATCTCCACCACCTTGACCCGGCTCGTCTCGTCGGGCGCGGCACCGCTCAGCGTGACGCGCAGCCCGTCGGTCTCGGCTTGCGCCCAGGTCTGGCCGGCGGCGGCGAGCGCGGTCGAGACATCGGCCGCAGTCTGTCGCTCGAGCCGGATGGTCGCCTCTTCGGCGACTCTCCAGGCCGCGACTCCGGCGGCGGCAAACGCAATGGTCGCGAAGAGGATGGCGCGCAACCGCATGGGTTTTCTCGAGTCCTCTGGCCCTCGGATGAAGCTCGGCGCGTTTAGCCCAGCCGCGCCGCGCGTTCAAGCCAAGGCGGCGTCACGGAAGCTGGAGCAGTCCGGCGACGAGGAGCGCACCGGCGAAGATGAGGCCGGCATCGCGATTGGAGCGAAAGAGCATGAGGCAGTTTCCCGGATCGTCGATGTCGAGCCGGCGGAGCTGCCAGACGAGATGGGCCGCGAAGCCCGCGACGCCGAGGAGTGCCACCACCCGCGCGGTGGGGGGCAGGCCCGCGGCCAGCACCGCGCAGGCGGCAAGGAGTGCCGAAAGCACGAGGAAGCCGCCGATCCACTGCTTCGTCCTGGTGCCGAACAGGCGCGCGGTCGATTTCACGCCGATGAGCGCGTCGTCCTCCTTGTCCTGATGGGCATAGATCGTGTCGTAGAACAGCGTCCACGCGATGCCCGCCACATAGAGAAGGATCGGCGCGAGCGCGAGGCTCCGGGCGTGCGCGGTCCAGCCGAGCAGCGCGCCCCAGTTGAAGGCGAGCCCGAGGAAGACCTGCGGCCACCAGGTGAACCGCTTGGCGAAGGGATAGATCGCGACCAGCGCAAGCGAGCCCACCCCGAGCATCACCGCCTGCGGCGGGAAGGTGAGCAGGATCGCGAAGGCGACGAGCGCCTGGGCCACCATCCAGATGGCCGCGCCCCGCGGCGTCACCTGCCCCGAGGGCAGCGGCCGGGAGCGGGTCCGGGCGACGGCGGCGTCGAAGTCGCGGTCGGTCAGGTCGTTCCAGGTGCAGCCGGCCCCGCGCATGAGGATCGCGCCAAAGCCGCTGCCGATCAGCAGCCAGAGATCATAGAGCCCGGGCCCGCCGTCCGCCGCGGCGGCGAGGAGCACGCCCCACCAGCAGGGCAGCAGCAGGAGCCACGTGCCGATCGGCCGGTCCGCGCGCGAGAGCCGCAGGTACGGCCGGGTGGCCGCCGGGGCGAGATGGTCGACCCAGTTGCCCTTGACCGCGTCCGAGACCGATCCGCCCGGTCCTGCGGCCCCGTGCCCGCCGGAGTCGTGCCCGTTTGTTCCACTCGCTGCCATACCTGCCGACCGCCCTTTCCACGCCCCTCCCGCTCGGCGTACTGTCGCACGGAGCAGGGGCGGTCTTTATGGCAGAAGTCGAAGGAAAGATCAGGCTCTTTGTCGAGGCGCCGCTCGGGCCGGACGCCACTGTCGCGCTGGACCCTGCACAGGCGCATTATCTCTTCGCGGTGATGCGGCTGGGGCAGGGGGATCGTGTGGCGATCTTCAATGGCAGGGACGGCGAATGGCTCGCCGAAGTCGCCTCCGTCGGGAAGCGGATCGGCACGCTCGCGGTTGTGGCGGCCGGCCAGCCGCAGCGGGTACCGCCCGACGTCTGGCTGATCTTCGCGCCGATCAAGAAAGCGCGCACGGATTTCATCGTCGAGAAGGCCGCCGAGCTTGGCGCCGCGCGGATCCAGCCGGTCTTCACCCGGTTCACCAATTCCGAGCGCCTGCGCCCGGAGAGGTTGCGGGCCCATGCCATCGAGGCCGCCGAGCAATGCGGCGAGACCTATGTGGCGGACGTTGCCGAGCCGGTGAAGCTCGCGGCGCTGCTCGACGGCTGGGATCCGGCGCGGCGCCTCATGTTCTGCGACGAGGGACGGACGGCGCGGCCTGCTGCCGAGGCGCTGGCGGATGCGCCGCGCGGTCCGTGGGCAATCCTGATCGGGCCGGAAGGCGGCTTTGCCCCGGAGGAGGTGGCCCGGCTCCGGGCAATGCCATGGGTGCTGCCCGTGACGCTCGGCCCGCGCGTGCTCCGGGCCGACACGGCGGTCTGCGCCGCTCTCACGATCTGGCAGGCGACGCTCGGGGACTGGCCGGCGGAGGGCGGGGGGTGAGCTTTCTTCGGCCCGAGCTGCAGGCGCGCCTCCATGTGTGGGGCGAATCGATCATCTGGGGCGGGCTGACGCTCATCGGGCTGGGGCTGATCTTCCGTGGCTATCAGGAGGTCGCGCCGCTCTCGTTCATGCTCGGCCTGCTCTGCGCGGCGTCGGGGCTCGGCTTGCTTATGCCAGCGATCCGCCGGGCGCGGCTTGCGTCCCAGACGCCGGCCGAAGGGGTGGTGGTGATCGACGAGGCCCGCATCGCCTATCTCGGGCCACGCGACGGTGGATTCGTCGATCTGCCATCGGTCACGCGGGTCGAGATCGTCACCCGGCCGCATATCCCGCCGGCCTCGGCGCATGCCTGGGTGATCACCACCGAAGACGGTGAACGGCTGACGATCCCGCTTGGGGCGGAGGGAGCCGATCGGCTTCTTGACGCCCTGAGCCCACTCCCCGGCATCGACTTCGACGCCGGCATCGCCGCGGTCCTTTCCCGTCGACCGGGCAGGGCGGTGGTCTGGCGAAAGGCGGGCTGAAGCCTTCCGCAGGTTGGCGACCTGCCTAGACCGGCGGCAGGTCGCCCGCCAGCCGCTCCGCGTCAAAGGCGGCGGCGAACTCCGTGAGCCTGCCTGCCGCGATCGCAGCGCGAAGACCGGCCATCAACTCCTGATAGTAGTGAAGGTTGTGCCAGGTGAGGAGCATGGACGCGATGATCTCGCCGGCCTTCACCACGTGGTGGAGATAGGCGCGGCTGTAGCCGGTGCAGGTCGGGCAGGTGCAGTCCGGGTCGAGCGGCCGGGGGTCCTCGGCGTGCCGGGCGTTGCGCAGATTCACCTGTCCCCGCCGGGTCAGCGCCTGTCCGGTCCGGCCCGAGCGGCTCGGCAGCACGCAGTCGAACATGTCGACGCCGCGCTGTACGGCGCCGACGATGTCGTCGGGCTTGCCCACGCCCATCAGGTAGCGCGGCCGGTCGTCCGGCAGCGCGCCGGGGGTGTAGTCGAGCACCCCGAACATCGCCTCCTGACCCTCGCCGACCGCGAGGCCGCCGATGGCATAGCCGTCAAAGCCGATCCCGCGCAGCGCCGCCGCCGATTCCTCGCGCAGCTCCCGCGTCACCCCGCCCTGAACGATGCCGAAGAGCATGTGGCCGGGCCGGTCGCCAAACGCCTCGCGCGAGCGGGCCGCCCAGCGCATGGAGAGCCGCATCGACGCCGCAACCGCTTCCTCGGTGGCGGGCAGCGCCGGGCACTCGTCGAACGCCATGACGATGTCGGAGCCGAGCAGCCGCTGGATCTCCATGCTGCGCTCGGGCGAGAGGTGGTGCGTCGAGCCGTCCACGTGGCTTTTGAAGGTCACGCCTTCCTCGGTGAGCTTGCGCAGATCCGCGAGGCTCATCACCTGAAAGCCGCCGGAGTCGGTCAGGATTGGCCGGTCCCAGTTCATGAAGCGATGCAGCCCGCCGAGGCGCGCCATGCGCTCGGCACCCGGACGGAGCATCAGGTGGTAGGTGTTGCCGAGCAGGATGTCGGCGCCGGTGGCGCGCACGCTCCCGGGCAGCATCGCCTTCACCGTGGCGGCGGTGCCGACGGGCATGAAGGCAGGGGTGCGGATCTCCCCACGCGGCAGCGTGAGCGTTCCGGTGCGGGCGCGGCCGTCGCGGGCGGCGATATGAAAGGCGGTCGTTGACATGCCTCCCCATAGCCGCCCGCCGTTCCGTGGGCAAATGCTCCCGCGGCGACCAGTCCGGCCGCCGCGGACCCGGCCTCAGGCGGCGAGCAGCTCGTCGGCGGGTCCGAAGAACTCGTAATGGATGCGCGAGGAGGCAACGCCCGCCTGCGCGAGGGCCGCGACGGCCGCCCGCAGGAACGGACGCGGGCCGCAGACGTAGTAGTCCGCCACGTCGGCAGGCGTGTTCGTCACCAGCCATTCCTCGGTGATCAGCCCGGCATGGTCATAGTCGCGGCCGGCAACCTCGTCGGAAAGTGGCGTCTGGTGAAAGTTGGTGACGCGAACGTCCGGCGCCCTGGTGGCGAGGTCGTCAATGTGACCGCGCATGGCGTGGGTATCGCGGTCGTGGGTGCCGTGGATGTAGTAGATCGGTACCCCGGCGCCTGCTTCGACCAGCGACTCGAGCATGGCGACCATCGGGGTCAGCCCGACGCCACCGGAGAGCAGGACGACGGGCCGGCGGGGCGTGCCATCGAGGAAGAACTCGCCGGCCGGCGCCCCGACCTTCAGGATCGAGCCCGCCGCCTGCTCGTGCAGCCAGCCAGACGCAAGGCCCATGGGCTCACGCTTGACGCTGATGCGATAGGTCTCGCCGTTTGCCGCCGCGGAGATCGAATAGTTCCGTTTCGCCGCGGGATGCCCGGGGATGTCGAACCAGAAGGTCAGGTACTGGCCGGGCGCATGCCGCATGACCGGGCCACCATCGACCGGGCGCAGGATGAACGACTTGATGACACGACTTTCGCGGACGACCTCCTCGATGCGGAAGTCGCGCCAGCCGTTCCAGCCGCCGGGCGCCTCGGCCTGAGCCGTGTAGAGCCGCTTTTCCCGGGCGATGAGGATACCGGCGAGGAACCAGTAGGCTTCGCCCCACGCGAGCAGCACCTCCTCGGTCGCCGCATCGCCGAGAATGTGCCGGATCGCGCCGATGAGAGCGCTCGCCACATGCGGATAGTGCTCCGGCAGGATCTGAAGGCCGACGTGCTTCTGCGCGATGCGCTCCACCGCGGGCGCGAGGGCCGAGACGTTGTCGATATTGCTCGCATAGGCGAGGATCGCGCCGGTCAGGGCCCGCGGCTGCGCGTCGTTCAGACCCTGGTGGGACTGATTGAACAGGTCCCGGATCTCGGGATCCTGGAACATCCGGTCGTACATCTCGCGCACGATGTCGAGGCCGCGTGCCTCAAGCGCGGGAACGGTCGCCTTGACCAGTTCGATGGTGCGGGGGCTGAGAGGTTCGCTCACCGGATAGGTCTCCCTGGAAATGTCTCGTCCGGAGCTCGCGGCCGGGGAGACTGGATAATCATGCATGTGATATGCACATATCGAGCCGTCGAAAAACATGCAACCCGATTGCATCGATTCCCGGAGGCGTAAGATGCGGCTGACGCGCTACAGCGACTATGCAATGCGAGTCCTGCTCTACCTCGGGCAGCGGCCCGACCGCTTGTGTTCGGCCGCTGAAATATCAAAGGCTTACGGGATCTCACAGAATCATCTGATGAAGGTCATCAACGATCTGGTACGAACGGGGTATCTGGCGAGCGTGCGTGGACGCAGAGGGGGGGTGCGACTCGCCATGCCGCCGCAGGAGATTTGCATCGGTGCGGTGATGCGTCACACCGAGCAGGATTTCGATCTGGTGGGGTGCAGCACCTGCCTCGTGGCGTCGGCCTGCGGGCTCACCTCGGTGCTCGAAGAGGCGGTGGCGGCCTTCCTCGGCGTGCTCGACCGCTACACTCTCGCGGACGTTCTGGCACGTCGCGGGGGCTTTCTGGACCTGCTGAACGTCGATACCGAATAGCGTCCGGCCGCGCAGGTTCTCCCGCGCCATGGCCCGACGGGTTCGGCCTCAGTCGCAACTGCTCCATGAAGTGTCGCGCGAGTGCGCGCATACAGGTTCGCGTTGTGCATGACGGCGGGATCGCCTATGTGCCCTGCCAGAGCGAGTGGAAGGGTCGATGGCAGCCAGCCTGATGTCGAGCATCGTCAAGCCGGTGCATCCCGAGGGACCGAAGTTCCTCGCGATCGCGGCGGCGATCACGTTGCTTCTGTTCATCTTCACCGATGAACTGGTCGGCGTGGCCGGCCTCGCGGTGACGGTCTGGGTCTACTACTTCTTCCGGGATCCGCCCCGGGTGACGCCAACGCGAGAGGGGCTTGTGGTGAGCCCCGCCGATGGCGAAGTCTCGATGATCGCTCCCGCCGTGCCTCCCGCAGGACTGAACCTCGGGCCGGAAGCGCGGACCCGCGTCAGCATCTTCATGAGCGTCTTCGACTGCCACGTGAATCGCACGCCCTGCGCGGGCACGGTGACGGCGGTCGATTACCGGCCGGGCAAGTTCCTGAACGCGGCCCTCGACAAGGCGAGCGAGGACAACGAGCGCAATGCCGTGGCGCTGCGCCTCGCCGACGGGCGCGACCTTGCCGTGGTGCAGATCGCCGGTCTCGTGGCCCGCAGGATTCTCTGCACGGTGAAGCCCGGCGACGTGCTCGCAACCGGCGAGCGGTTCGGCATGATCCGCTTCGGATCGCGGCTCGACGTCTACCTGCCGGACGGCGTCGCGCCGATGGTGATCGTTGGCCAGCGCGCCGTTGCCGGCGAGACGGTGATCGCCGATCTCGCCTCGCCTGAGGCGCCGCGCGCGGGCGAGGTTCGCTGATGCGCGAGATGCGGCGGCCCCCGGAAAACCTGCCGTTCCTGCAACTCGTGCCGAATCTCGTGACGATTCTCGGGCTCTGCGCCGGGCTGACGGCGATCCGCTTCGCCTTCCTTGGCCGCTTCGACCTGGCGGCCGGCCTCATCGTCTTCGCGGCGGTGATCGACGGCTTCGACGGGCTTCTCGCGCGCAAGCTGGACGCGGCCAGCCCGATGGGGGCCGAACTCGATTCGCTCGCCGATTTCGTCGATTTCGGCGTGGCTCCGGCGATCGTGGTCTATCTCGCGGCCCTCTCCGGCATCGGTGATCTCGGCTGGACCTTCGCGCTGGTCTTCGCGGTCTGCTGTTGTCTGCGCCTTGCCCGGTTCAACGTGAACCGCGACGTGCCCATGGAGGGGCGGGCGCATTTCGTGGGCGTACCGGCACCCGCCGGCGCGTTGCTCGGGCTCCTGCCGGTTTTCCTGATGCTCGCGGGCGTCGTCGATGCGAGCGAGCTGCCGTGGGTTGTCGCTCCCTGGCTCCTGCTCGTCGGGCTCCTGATGGTGAGCCGGATGCGCACCTTCTCGCCCAAGTCGCTGCGCATCCCGCGTGAGCGCTCCAAGTTCATCCTGGTCGCGGCCGCGCTCCTCGTCGGGCTGACGCTGACCCGGTTCTGGTTGTTTCTGGTCTTTTTCGATGTCGCTTACGCGGTCCTGCTCGTCCATGCGGCGGTGGTGTCCCGGCGGCACAGCCGCTGAAGGGAGAACTCATGGAAATCGACGCCGTTCGCAGCTCCTACCGTCGATGGGCGCCGGTCTATGACGCCACGTTCGGCGCGATCACCGGCGTCGGGCGGCGCCGGGCGGTCGAGCACATCAACCGTCGCTCGGGCTCCGTCCTCGAGGTCGGCGTGGGCACCGGGCTGTCGTTGCCGAACTATCGCTCGCACCTGAAGGTGACCGGCGTCGACTATTCCGCCGAGATGCTCGCCAAGGCCCGGGAGCGGGTGATGGACCAGGGACTCGACCATGTGGTTGGCCTGCGCGAGATGGATGCCCGCGCCCTCGATTTTCCCGACGGCACCTTTGATACCGTGGTCGCCATGTACCTCGTTTCCGTGGTGCCCGAACCCGAGAAGGTGGTGGCCGAAATGGCGCGGGTCTGCCGGCCCGGCGGCGAGGTTGTCGTGCTGAACCATTTCGCCCGTGACGAAGGCACCGTGGCCCGGCTCGAGCGCGGCCTTGCCCCCTTTGCCGACAAGATCGGCTGGCACTCGGACTTCTCCATGGAGCGGGTGCTGGGATGCCGCGCCCTCGAGGTGGTCGAGAAGCGCACCGCGCCGCCATTCGGCCTCTTCACGCTGCTGCGCTTCGAGAAGCGGGCGCACGCCGACGCCTGACACGGGTTCCCGGGGTGCCGATGCCTCCCCGTGTGACGATGCGACGCCGATCCCGCCGGGAATTGCCCCTCATTCCGCACCCGGGGGTTGCATCGCCGCGCTGGCTGCGATCCGCTGGACAGTAACCGCCGGTTGACCCCGGCCTGTCCCGGGAGAGAGCCAATGACAGCCGTGCGCAGCTTCGAGACGCCACGCGAGGACGGCCTCGGCCTTCGGCGCATCGAAAGCGGGTCGGGGGTGAGGGCGGCGCTCCTGCCAAACGGCTGCATCTTCGGGATCGAACACCGCAGCGGGACCGGCCGGACCCTCATTACTCAGATCGAAGGCTCGGAACTCGACGGCGGCATTGGCCGGTTGTTCCTCCGGCTTGGATCGCCGGGCGACCGGCAGGTCATCGAGGCGGTCGGGTCGGAAGCGCGCGTCCAGGTCGCTGTCGGGGACGACCGCTTCATCTGGGAGGGCGAGGGCGCCGGCGTCCGGCACCGGGTAACCCTCTGGCTGCATCCCGAGGAACGGCTCTGGCTCTGGCACGTCGAGGCGACGAACACCCGTGCAGAGCCTTTCGCCTGCGACGCGACTCTGGTGCAGGACATCGGCATCGGTGGCCGCGGCTTCATCATGAGCAACGAGGCCTACGCCTCGCAGTACATCGACCACCACCCGGCCCGGCATCCCGCCGCCGGGTGGGTGGTGATGAGCCGGCAGAACCTGGCGCAGGGTGGTGCCTACCCGTGGGTGGCGCACGGCTGCCGCGAGGGGGGCGCTTCCTTCGCGACTGACGCGCGCCAGCTCCTCGGACCGGAGTACCGCGATGCCGGACGCATCGACCCGGAGCAGGACCTGCCCGGCGCCCGCCTGCAGCACGAGGTGGCCTGCCCGATGATCCGCTCCGCGGCCGTGACACTCGCGCCCGGCGAGACCGCGGTCTGGAGCTTCTTCGGGATCTTCGACCCTGACCACCGGGCGGCATCGGGAGATACCGACCTCGGGCGGATCGATGCGGCGCTGGCCGCTCTCGACGCTTTCGAGCCCCGTGAGATGCCCCTGACCGCCCCGGCCCGCAGTCTGTTGCAGGACGCAGCACCACTCGCGGGTCAGCCGCTCACCGCCGACGCGATCGACGCCCGCTATCCCGCGCGCACGGCAGAGGAGCGCGACGGCAGCCGGCTCCTGTCGTTCTTCCTCGCCGAGGGCGCGCTCAACCGCCACGTGGTGCTGCGCGAGAAGGAACGCCCGCTGCCGCGCCGGCATGGGGCGATCGTGCGCACCGGGCAGGGGATGCTGCTCGACGAGACCACCATGTGCACGACGGTCTGGATGCACGGGGTCTTCGGCTCGCTGCTCTCGGTCGGCAACACGTCCTTCCACCGGCTGTTCTCCGCCTCGCGTGATCCCTACAACATCACCCGCTCGGGTGGCCTGCGCCTCCTCATCGAGACCGAAGGCGGCTGGCGGCTCCTCGCCGAGCCGTCGGTTTTCGAGATCGGCCTCTCGGACTGCCGCTGGGTCTATGTGCTCGACGACCGGACCGTGACGGTCGAGGTGGTGGCCTCTGGCGATGATCCGGCGCTGCAATGGCGGCTCGCGGTCGAGGGCACTCCCTGCCGCTTCCTCGTCTCCGGCGGGATCGTGCTCGGCGAGCGCGAACTCGACAGCTCCGGTCGCGTCGAGATCGACGCCGGCCGCCAGCGGATCGCCTTCCGGCCGGATCCGGCCGGGCTCTGGGGCAAGACCTACCCCGATGCGGTCTACCACCTCGTCACGGCGACGCCGGATGCGGTGGAGGCGATCGGCGGCGACGAGTTGCTCTTTGCCGACGGGACCCGGCGCGGCGGCGGCTTCGTGGCGCTGCGCACCCGGCCGACCACAGCGCTCGAATTCTCCGTCGTCGGCGTCCTCGCCGATCCTGAGGGGGCCGCGCGACTCGCGGACCGGTATGCCGCCGGGGTGCCGTTGGCGGACGGTCTCGCCTCTGCCGCGCGCTACTGGACCCACGTCACCCGCGGATTGCGGCTCCGTGGCGGTGCGAACGCCGAGGCGGTCGACACGTTCTTCCCGTGGGTCGCGCAGAACGCCATGATCCACCTCACCGTGCCGCACGGGCTCGAACAATCCGGCGGCGCCGCCTGGGGCACCCGCGACGTCTGTCAGGGGCCGGTCGAGTTCCTGCTGGCGCTCGATCACGATGGCCCGGTCCGCGAGATCATCCGCACCGTCTTCGCCCAGCAGTTCGAGGCCCGCGGCGACTGGCCGCAGTGGTTCATGCTCGAACCCTACGGCCGGATCCGCGACCGCCACAGCCACGGCGACGTCATCATCTGGCCGCTGAAGGCGCTCTGCGACTACATCGAGGCAACGGGCGACGTGACGCTTCTCGACGAGGCAGTGGCCTGGCGGAACGACGAGGACCTGACCGCGACGACGCGGCATGATCCGATCTCGGCGCACGTGGAAAAGCTCCTCGCCACCGTGCGCGACCGCTTCATTCCCGACACCCACCTCATTCGCTACGGCGAAGGCGACTGGAACGACTCGCTCCAGCCGGCCGACCCGAACATGCGCGACTGGATGGTGTCGAGCCGGACGGTGGCGCTGCTCTTCCAGCAGCTCGAACGCTATGCGGCAGTCCTCGCGCGGGCCGGCCGCGGCGGCGACGACCTCGCGGCGCTGGCCGAGGCGATCCGCACCGACTTCGACCGCTGGCTGGTGCGCGACGGCACCGTTGCGGGCTATGCGCTCTTCGAGCCGGGCGCGGCAGAGCCTGAGCTGCTGCTGCACCCGAGCGACAGGCGGACGGGGCTCCACTACTCGCTTCTGCCGATGACGCAAGGCATCGTGTCCGGGCTCTTCGACGCGGAGGCGGCGCTGCACCACCAGCGTCTCGTCGCCGGGCACCTGACGTTTCCCGACGGGATCCGGCTCATGGACAAGCCGGTTGCCTACCACGGTGGGCCGGAGCACATCTTCCGCCGGGCAGAATCTGCGGCGTTCTTCGGGCGCGAGATCGGCCTGCTCTACATCCACGCCCACCTGCGCCACGGCGAGGCGCTGGCAGCCCTCGGTGAGGCGGAAGGCGTCTGGCAGGTGCTGGCGGCGGCCAACCCCGTCGTCGTGGCCGACCGGGTGGCAAACGCCGCGCGCCGGCAGCGCAATGCCTACTTCAGTTCCAGCGACGCCGCATTCCCCGATCGCTACAGCGCCAGCGCCGACTGGCAGCTTGCCCGCTTGGGCGAGATCGCGGCGGACGGCGGCTGGCGGATCTACTCGAGCGGGCCGGGGCTCTTCACCAATCTCTTTCTCTGCCACGCCTTCGGCCTGCGCCGTCGGCCGGACGGCCGCAGGGCGGCGCCCGTGCTGCCGGCCGGCATGGGGCCGGTGACGCTCGACTGGGAGATCGACGGCCGCCCCGAGACGTGGGTGCTCGGGGCCTGACGCGCCGGGTGGCCGGTCAGACCATCGGCACCGGGTCGAGGTGCGGGCTCGAGAACCCGAGCCGGCGCAGGCCGACGGAGATCTCCGGGCAGCTCATGAACAGCCGCCAGAGCAGGCCGCTCCGGGCGTTCTCGATCATCACGACGATCGGCCCCTGGTCGATCGCGAGATGCGAGTCGGCGTACCAGTCGGCGGTTTCGCTGAAGGCGTCGATGAAGCCCAGTTCGCGCCAGAGCCGGTCGCCGAGATCGCCGTGGAAATGCCGCAGTGCCGCCATCGACGCCTCCGGCGCGTAGGGAAAGGCCGAGAGCGCGGCGGTCGGCGTGATGACGCCGCAATCGTTCGTCGGCGAGTGCGCATCATAGCCGTGCACGCTGTCACTCGCGGTCAGGCCCCAGCAGTCGGGGCCGTAGCCGACAAAGCCCTTCGGGTTCGAGATGCAGTAGGTCCGGTTCACCTCGGTGTGGGCGACGTTCTGCGCCCAGTAGTCGGCGTAGCGATCGCTCAGGCCCCGCGGGTCGAGGCCGAGGAAGGAGTACTGCGACAGGAACAGCGGGCCGCCGCCCACCGGACCGAGCGGCAGGGTGATGCCCTCGAACGTGCGCCCGCTCAGGAAGTCCCGCCCGTCCGCCCAACCGCGGTGGTAGACCTCGGGCGAGACGGCATAGCTCGGCGACGACGCGGCGAGAACGTAGGTGATGAGACACTCGTTCCAGCCCCGGATCTCGTGGTTCATGCTCCAGCCGTTGTTCGGGCTCCAGTGCCAGGTCAGCACGTTGCGCCCGTCGCGGGTGTGCCAGTCCCATTCGGCCTCGCGCCACATCCAGTCGATCGCCGAGCGGAGCCGGGACTCCTCCGGGTCGGCACCGTCGAAGAACTGACGCGCCGTCAGAAGGCCGGCGAGGAGGAACGACGTCTCGACGAGATCGCTGCCATCGTCCTTGCGGCTGAAGGGAATGGTCTTGCCGGTGTCACCGTTCAGAAAGTGCGGCCAGATGCCGTGGTAGCTGTCCGCCTTGAGCAGGAAGCGTGCCATGGTCCAGAGCCGGTCCACGGCGGCGGCGCGGTCGATCCAGCCGCGCGCGACGCCGACGATGATCGCCATGATGCCGAAGCCCGAGCCGCCGGTCGTTACCGCCTCGAGGCCATACTTTGCCGTGACGTTGCTGCGCTCGCGGGCGAGGCCGCAGACGGGATGGGCGAAGTCCCAGAAGTAGCGCAGGGTCTGCCGCTGAACCAGATCGAGCAGGGCCTCGTCGTCCGGCGAGGGGCGCCATCCAGAGGCGGACGGCAGGTTGGTGTCGGGCAGCAATGGTATTCCTCCGGTGCCGGCGCGCGGTCCGTATCGTAGCCGCATTCGCCACGGCCGGGCTACTGCAGGCGGAGCGTCGGGGCAATCGGCGCGAGGAGATCGACCATCGGCTCGTCCCGCGGTTCCGGCTCCGGCTCGTCGGCGACCGCGCTTGCGAGCGCGAGCGACGGAGTCAGGACCAGCGTCTGGTTGTAGAATGGCCGCCCCGAGGGATCGACGGGCGCGGCACTGGTGTGCAGGACCGACAGGATCACCGCCCCGGGCAGGCGCTCGTCGAGGGCCAGGTGGAAATCCGCCGCCGCGTTCACGTCGAGGGCGGAGGTGGATTCGTCGAGCAACAGGACGTCGGGCTCCTGCAACAGCATCCGCGCCAGCACAAGCCGCTGCTTCTGGCCGCCCGAGAGGACGTCGCGCCACGGGCGGCCGCCGTGCAGGGTCTCGTCGATGTCGCGGATGAAGCCGCCGAGGCCGGCGCGCGACAGCACTTCCGCGACGGCGAGCCGGTCATAGGCTTCCGTCACGCGCCGGGGATAGGCGACGAGCTGGCCGAGGCTGAGATGATCGGGCAGGTCGGGCTCCTGCGCCGCGAGGAACACCCGCGCGCCGGCCGCCACGCCGATCTGGCCGCTGCCATAGGGCCAGAGACCGGCGACAGCCTTCAGAAGCGAGCTCTTGCCACAGCCGCTCGGCCCGCTCACATGCAGCCGGTCGCCCCGGCGCAGCACGAGACGCGGCAGCCGCACGAAGGGCAGCGCGGTATGGCCGCGATGGCAAAGCTCGAGATCCTCGAGCACCAGCATCGGCCCGGCGATGAGGTCGCGCCGCCGGAAGTCGCTCCGGCCGGTCTCGGCATAGAAGCGGTCGCGGTCACGCACCCGCTCGATTGCCGCGGCGAGGGCGGTGAGGCGCGCGGCATTGGCGCGCAGCACGGCGATTTCGGTCATCACGTTGGTGAACCACGAGGCGCCGGTGATGAGCTCGGTCGTGAGCTCCGAGGCGGCGACGTAGGAGCGGAAGCTCATGTTGCCCGCCATGAACGCCGGCAGCGCCGGCACATAGGCGAGCAGGCGCTGGGAGAGGAAGTTCGTCACTTCGGTGAACATCAGCATGGTCGCCACCCAGATGTTCTGGTGGCGCCAGGCCTTGTCGATCGAGCTGTAGAGCCGCGAATTGGTGTCGCGCTGGACGAACTGGCCCCGGGACGCGGCGACGAGGGCGACGCGGTTCAGCATTGCCGCGAGCTCGCCGCGCCAGGCACCGTCGCTTTCCTGCCGCTCGAGGGTGCGCCGCTGCACGCCGCGCCCGACCCGCCACGCAAAGAATGTCACGATCGGCATGTAGAGTGCGACGAGTGCGAGCGCGAGAATCGCGGTGCCGAGATCGCCCGGCACGAGGTTGACGTATCCTGCGAGGGTCGGCCCGACGACTGCCGTGAGGCCCTGGTTCGCCGCCGCTCCCAGCCGGTCGAGGAAATCGACGGGCTGACTGCGGGCGACGAGCGCGATGGTGACGAACCACACCGATGCGACCGCGCCGATGAAGCCCATCACGAGGCCGATGAGCCCGCCGAACAGATGGTCCGTGCAGATGTCGAGGCGCTGGTCGATCGAGTCCGGCAGCCGGCCGTCATTGCCGGCGGAGCCACGGTCGCTCATCAGGTCGAGGGCGATGCGCTGGTCGGAGAGGATCTCGGCATCGAAGCGGGCGATCAGCCAGCGCCGTGCGCGCCGGTGCAGGGTGGTCGAGACGAGGTGGCGCAGGGCGAGGCCCGTCGAGCGGGAGAACGCGATGGCGAAGTAGCTAAGGCCTGAGAGAAGAATCACCCGCGCCGGATCGACGGCGTCCGGCCGATGGAACTCGGCCAGCGAGGCGATGAAATCGGCACTGGCGGTTGCGGTCCAGACGGCGGCCTTGCTGACGAGAAGCGTGATCGCGAGGACCACCGTGGTGAGCGCCCAGGCCTCGCGCCAGCGCTCCGAGAACCAGTAGGCCGAGACGAGGCCCCAAAAGGACGTGCAACGCTTCATCCCGGACGCCCCCGACTGGTGATCAGGGAGTCGCTTCCTGCCATGATGATCTGACCGTCGTTCATTTCCCCTTTTCTCCGAGGGGCCACCCCGCGAGAATCCTACGATCATGCGCGGGATCTTGCCGATAGCCATGTTAACTCTTGGTAAACCGATTGATAGGAATTCGTAAAAATCACCGGCTGAACGCCGCAGACACCGGGGAAAGTGTTGCAATGAGGAAACGCCTTGCGCGACCAGCACACGTCGGAGAACGTGCCTGGACCATCGCCTGCGGCATGACGTTGCGTCAGCTCGCGGGCCAGCTCACGTCGATCGACGCCGGCCGCTATCAGCAGCTCACCGGGGAGGATATCGCCCTCGCGGTCGCGCGCGGCGACATCGGCGGCACCGGGCTCGTCGGCGACCGGCTGAAGGAACTTCAGGAAGCCGCGATCGCCCACGGCCACCCGCCGCTGCTCGTCAAGGACGACGGCCGGCGCGGCTTCTATCAGATCGCGCCGTTCCCGCTCTACTGCTTCGACATGGAGACGGTGCGGCGGGCGCATGAGGAGGCGGCAGAGGACGCGCGCCTCGCCGGGGTGACGCTGATCCGGATCACCTGCGACTACGCCTTCTCCCAGAAGCAGGGGCGCACGCAGGAAGGCGGCATCGTCTCCGACCCGGTCTTCATGAGTGATGTGACACGGGCGAGCACCGAAGGGCTTTCGGGCACCGGACGGGTGGCGGTGATCCTGAAGCACCTCGGGCCCTACCAGTACACCGACGGGCCGGACTACACGGCGTTGCCGATCGAATGCGTCGAGTTCCTCGAGACCGTCCTCAGGCGCTACGACGGCGGCTTCGAGGCGGGTGCGCACGGCGTGATGATGAGCTTCGTCGCGCTGAACGGCG
The DNA here is from genome assembly GCF_014201905.1 of Amaricoccus macauensis. Taxonomy (GTDB): domain Bacteria; phylum Pseudomonadota; class Alphaproteobacteria; order Rhodobacterales; family Rhodobacteraceae; genus Amaricoccus; species Amaricoccus macauensis. The sequence goes on from NZ_JACHFM010000002.1 coordinate 702,302, forward strand.
TGCCGGCCCACGCCGATCCGTTCCTGCGCGACATCACCAAGGAGCGCGCCGGGCCGGGGGCGATCATCGAGTCCGACTACGACGGGATCTACGAGCTCTATGGCGGCTTCGGCTATGCCGCGAGCCCGAAGGAAGCCGCGTTGCGGGGCTTCCGCGATGGCGGGGTCCACATCGATCTCTGCTCGCTGCTCTTCCTCGAACACCTGCCCGCCCTCGTCGAGGAAGGCCGGGTGAGCGAGGAAGACCTCATGGTCCGGGCCGCGGAGATGCTTGAGCTGAAGGACCGCATCGGCGTTCTCGACAACCCCATGCTCGGCACCGAGCCTGACCGCGAGGCGCGCCTGCTCGATCGCCCGGCGCCGGCCTCGCGCGCGCTTGCCCGCGCGTCCGTCGTCATGCTGCGCCCGAAGGAGCCCGACCCCGCGATCCTGCCGATCCCGGCCGATGCAAGGGTCTGCGTGCTCGGGCCACTCGCCGAGCAGAACCCGGAGGACTGGCTCGGCGCCTATTCGAGTCACGGCAACCGTCATCTGGAGATCGTGCGAACCCCGCTTGATGGCCTCCGGCGGTACTGGCCGGACGCGACCTACGCGCGTGGCTGCGACTACGACGGGGCGGAGGACGAGATCCCGGCCGCGGCGGAGCTGGCGCGGGGCGCGAGCCACGTCGTCCTCTTCCTCGGGGAGCGCTGGCAGTGGAGCGGCGAGTCCGCCGCCCTCGCCGATCCGCGTCTGCCGTATGTGCAGCGCCGGCTGGTGGACGCGGTCCGCGCGGCGAACCCGGACGCGAAGCTCGTGGTCTTCGTGACCGCCGGGCGCGCCCTGCACATCCCGGGCGAGATCGAGGCGGCGGCGGATGCGCTGTTCTGGACCGCGCAGACCGGCACCTTCGCCGGCGACGCGATCGCCGACATCCTCGCCGGCGTGGCCGATCCCACCGGCAGGCTTTCGCACGGGCTTCCCATGGCCGACGGCATCAACTCCGGCTTCGACACGCGCGTGGCGCGCACCGACCGCCCGGCGGTGCCGGTGGTGCCGGGCTCGGCTTTGCGCCGGCAGCGTCACCACTGGTGCGCCTACTATCTGGGCCTCGGGGCGCGCTGGCCGGCGAATTACACCTTCGGCGAGGGCTACTCCTATACCCGCTTCGCGCTCTCGGACTGGACGCTCGACGCCGGGCGGCTGTCGGTGGCGGAGGGCACGGTCCTGACCGCCAGCGTGCGGGTGACGAACACCGGCGCACGGCCGGGGACCGAGACGATCCACCTCTACCATCAGGACATGGTCTGCGAGGAGCGGGTACCGCGCCTGCTGGAGCGCCTCGGCCACCGGCAGATCCACCTTGCGCCGGGCGAGTCGGCGCAGGTGAGCTTCACCGTCACGCCGGAGATGCTGGCGAAATACGGGCGTGACTGGCAGGCGGGCCGCAAGGTCTGGCCCGACCTCGACCCGGCGGCCAACCCGGACCGCCTCTTCATCGTGCAGAACGAGGGTCAGGCGCTCGACGCGATCGAGCGCTTCGGCGACGCGCCCTGCGTGCTGCCGTTCATACTGGAGCCGTGAGATGACGACCTGGGTCTTTCCGCTCGCCGGCCAGAGCAACATGGTGAGCCGGGCCGACGCCGACGGCTCGGCGCCCTGGCCCGCGGGGGTGCGCTTCGTCACCCAGTCGGGCGAACTCGTCTCTCCCACGGCCGAGATCGCCACGCCCGAGGGCAACGGCGGGCCGTTCCTGATCGCCAAGTGCTTTGCGACCGACTTCCTCGCCAGTCACCCGGGTGACAGCATCGTCTTCGTCCCGGGCGCGGTCGGCGGGACCAGCTTCTGGAACCACCGCTGGAATCCGGGCGACGACCTCTATGACAACCTCGTCGAGCTGACGCGCGCGACCCTCGCCGAGCATCCCGACTGGCGCCTGCGCGCGCTGCTCTTTCAGGGGTTCGAGACCGACGCCTCGAACCAGATGCTGGCGACGACCTTTCACCGCGCCATCGACCGGTTCATCCGGGCGATCCGTGCGGATCTCGGCGCCGATCTGCCCATCGTCTTCGGGGAGCTTCCACCAGCCTTCGTGGGGGAGGACCCGGTGCGGGCGGCGATCCGCGACGAGGTGCGATTCGCGGCGGCGCGCTGGCCGTGGACCGCAGTGGTCTCGAGCCGGGAGCCAACGCTCGCGGAAGATGACGGCCTGCACTATACCACTGCCGGATTGCTTGCCCTCGGTCGCCGCTACGCGGCTGGTCTGGCTGCCGCCGAGGCGAATCGCGTGCCAGCAGCCGGAGTATAGCCCCGCGCCTGCTTCCCCGATTGGCCTCCGGGGAAGCTTCATGGCATGTGAAGGGATGGCAAGTCTCACCGAGCACTCCCGGCTTCCCGGCCCGACGAAGCGGCTGCGCAGTCTGGCGCGCGAGATCTACAACACGCCCGGACGGACGGCTCTCCTCTTTCTCGCCGCCGGACTCTTCATCGTCATCGTGCTGACCGCCGTGATGCAGGTGAAGCTCAACGCCTGGAACCAGCCGTTCTACGATGCGATCGAGCGGCGGAACTGGAATGAGTTCCTGCACCAGCTCGGGGTCTTCTTCCTGCTCGCCGCCGGCCTTCTGGTGCTGAACGTGGCGCAGACCGCCGCGAACCAGCTCATCCGCGTCCGGCTGCGTGATCTCGCCACCCGCGATCTCATCGGCAACTGGATGACCGAGAGGCGGGCCACGCGCATCACCCGCGCCGGTGAGATCGGCGTCAATCCCGACCAGCGCATCCAGTCCGATGCCCAGACCCTGACGGAATACACAACCGACCTCGGCATCGGCCTGCTGCAATCGACCATCCTGCTCGTGAGTTTCGTCGGCGTGCTCTGGATATTGTCGAAGGACGTGGTGATCCCGATCGGCGATCGCGATCTGGCGATTCCCGGATACATGGTCTGGGCGGCGCTGCTCTATGCCGCTTCCGGCTCGTTCATCTCCTGGCGCATCGGCCGGCCGCTGGTTCGTCTCGGCACGGATCGCTATGCGCGCGAGGCGGAGTTCCGGGCCGCGGTGGTGCAGGCATCGCAGCGCGCCGAGGGCATCGCGCTCAGCAACGGCGAAGCCGGCAGTCGCCGCGTGCTGGTCGCGAGCCTCGAGTCCCTCGTCGCCGTGCTGCGACAGATCGCCTTCGCGCGGGCGCGCCTCACCTGGGTGACGGCGAGCTATGGCTGGGTGGGGCTGGTCTTTCCGATCATCGTCGCGGCGCCGGGCTACTTCGCGGGCCGGCTGACGTTCGGTGAGCTGATGATGGTGGTCGGCGCCTTCAACCAGGTGCAGTCATCCCTGCGCTGGTTCGTGGACAACACCGGCACCATTGCCGACTGGCGGGCGACGCTCTTCCGGGTCATGTCGTTCCGCGAGGCGCTGCTCGGGCTCGACGCCGTCGAAACCGTGGATGGCGTCATCGCGCGCGAGGAGAGTGCCAACGATCGACTCGTGCTCGACGGGGTCAATGTCTGCACCCGACACGGCACGGTGGCGCTCTCGGACGAACTGGTCGAGGTCAGTCCCGGCGAGCGGGTGCTTCTTCTCGGCCAGCCCGGATCGGGGCGGACCTCGTTCTTTCTGGCAATCGCCGGGCTCTGGGCCCACGGCTCGGGCCGGATTGCCATTCCGCCGGATGCGGAAATTGCCTACCTCACCCAGCGTCCCTTCCTGCCGGCGGGCACGCTGCGCGAGGCGCTGGCGGGAGCGGGCTCCGGCGCAACGGATGACGAGGGTCTCCGCGCCGCGCTGGCGCGGGTCGGGCTCGACCGGCTCGCCGACGCCCTCGACCGGGCCGGGCGTTGGGATCTGGAGCTTGCGACCTCCGATCAGGAGCGCCTCGGCTATGCCCGGCTCATCCTCGCGAAGCCGAGATGGCTCGTCTCGGATGAGGGCCTCGATCCGACCGACGATCCGAACCGTGCCCTGATCCTGTCGATCCTGTCGCAGGAACTGGCGGAAACCACGATCGTCAACATCTCGCAGCGTCGCGAGCCGACTGGCTTCTATACTCGCGTCGTCGAGCTCGTCTCCAGTGACCCAGGTGACCGCGTGGTCACCGCATGTGCCGCGCAGATGAACGAAAGTCGCTGAGGCATCCACTGTGAGATCAAGGGTTTGCGGTCGGGTGACACTCTTGTGACTTAAGTGGCAAGGGACTATACACGCCCTCTGCTGAAGCTGGGAGCCGCCGGAATGATCCGCGAGAGACTGTCAAACGACCTCAAGGAGGCAATCAAGGCCCAGGAGTCGACCCGTGTCTCGACGCTCCGGCTGATCCTCGCGGCGGTCAAGGACCGCGACATCGCCGCGCGGAGCGAGGACACGACGGACGGCGTGCCGGACACCGAGATCCTCGCGATCCTCGGCAAGATGATCAAGCAGCGGCAGGAGAGCGCCCGCATCTACGAGGAAGCCGGCCGGCTCGATCTCGCGGAGCAGGAGGTCGCCGAGACCGACGTGATCCGCGCCTACCTGCCGAGGCAGATGAGCGGGGCCGAGATCGAGGCGGCGGTCGGTGCGGTGATCGCCGAGACCGGTGCGTCATCGGTACGTGACATGGGCAAGGTCATGGGGCTCCTGAAAACCCGCTACGCTGGCAAGATGGACTTCGGTGTGGCTGGCGCCGCGGTGAAGTCAGCGTTTCGATAGAGCGGCTGGCGCCGCCTTCGGTCGGTGTGCGACAAGGCCGGAGCGCATGACCGCGGGGGGCGAGGCATGAAGAAGCGACAATTCGGCCGCACCGAAGACGGTCGCGGCGTGGACGAGGTGGTCCTCGAGAGCAGCGAGGCCGCGATTTCGGTCCTGAGCTTCGGCGCCACCATGCGGGACTGGCGTGTCGATGGCGAGCGGGGCAGCCTGCCGATGATCCTCGGCTTCCCCACGCTTGAGGGCTATCTCCACCGCGCGAAGTCGCACGGGGCAGTCGTCGGACGGGTGGCGAACCGCACGGCCGGTGCCACCTTCGAGCTTGGCGGACAAAGGTACGAGCTGACCGCCAATGACGGGCGCAACCACCTGCATGGCGGCAGTATCGGGCTCGGGCGCCGGATTTGGGACATGGAGGTCGAGAGCGCCTCGAACACGGTCTATCTCGCCTATGCGAGCCCGGACGGTGAAGAGGGCTATCCCGGCGCGGTGGAATTCCGCGTCAGCCTGAAGCTCGACGGGCCGCGGCTCATCTGCGAGATGACCGGGCTGCCGGACCGCCCGACGCCGATCAGTCTCGCGAACCACAACTATTACAACCTCGGCGGCGCCGGGACGGTGAAGGACCATGTGCTCCGGATCGACGCGGACCGCTACACGCCGGTCGATGCGGAGCAGATCCCGACGGGCGAGATCCGCGAAGTCGAAGGGACACCGCTTGATTTCACCGAGGAGCATGAGGTCGGCGACCGCAAGCTCGACCACAATCTGGTGTTTCGCGCTGACCGGGACCGCAAGCGGCCGGCGGTGCGGATGCTCTGCCCGCGGACCGGAAGGAAGCTCGAACTCTGGAGCGACGAGCCGGGCTTGCAGGTCTTCGACACGTTCAACATGACGATCGAGGGCACCGGCCTCGACGGTCAGGTCTACGGTCCATACGCCGGGATCTGTCTCGAGGCGCAGCATTTCCCCGACACCCTGCACCAGCCGGAGTGGCCGGGAATCCTCTCGGCGCCGCATGCACCGTACTTCCAGCGGCTCGTGGTGGAGATTGGCCAAGAGTAGGACCTACGCCCGGGTCTAAAAGTGCTAAAATGCAACAAATAAGGCCATGCCTCCCAGCGGAGGCGGCCGAAGCCGGACGGGCACGTGTCGGGTTTTTTGCCTCGGGGCATTGGAGGACGGTCATGGGCGCAACGGTGGTCTGCTGCGGGTCGGCGACTTGCGACGTGCTTTATCAGGTCGAGAGGTTGCCGCTCGGACCGGGAAAAATCCTGCCGAAAGCCATGCTCGAGGTCGCTCATGGCATGGCAACGAGCGCCGCGACCGCGGTGGCGCGCCTCGGCGGACGCGCGCGGCTGATCGCGAGGATCGGCGACGATCACCGCGGCCGGTGCTTTCTGCAGGAGATCGGCGAGGCTGGTGTCGACTGCACGATGGTGCGCTCCGTCCTCGGGGTGTCGTCGCCGGTGTCCGCGGTGCTGATCGATGCCGAGGGCGAAAGGGTGGTCGTGCCCTGGTACAGTCCCGCACTCGGGAGCGACACCGACTGGATCCCGCTCGACGCGGTGGCGGCGGCGGATGCGGCGCTCGTGGATGTTCGCTGGCCCGAAGGCGCGGCAGCCGTGCTCGACGCCGCCCGATTGGCGGGGAAGCCGGCGGTGCTTGACGGCGACGTGGGGCCTCCGGACGTGGTTCTCGATCTCGCCGCGCGGGCAAGCCATGCGATCTTTTCCGAGCCAGCGGCGCTGCTCTGCGTCGGCGGTGCCTCGATCGATGAAGCGCTGCGCGCACTCGGGGCGCGGCTTCCCGGTTTCGTCGCGGTGACGGCGGGCGCGGAGGGCTGCTACTGGCTGGCGGGGGACGAGGTGCGCCAGCTCCGACCGCCGGCGATCGAAGCGGTCGACACCCTCGCCGCCGGCGATGTCTTCCACGGCGCCTTTGCGCTGGCCCTCGCAGAGGGCAAGGGCGAGGTGACGGCGCTTGCATTCGCCAATGTCGCGGCGTCGCTGAAATGTCGCCACTTCGGTGGCCGCCTCGGCGCGCCGGAGCGGGCCGAGGTCGAGGCGCTTCTCGTCAGCTGAGCGCGAGCCCGCGGGTGATGAGGCCGTGCGTGATCGAGCCGGTCGCAGGCACCAGCGGGATCAGGCACGCCTGCAGCGCGTGGTAGAGATCGGGCTTGCCGGCAAACAGCGGATTGGTGCCGTCGTTGTACGGCTGGGGATACCAGCCGCCGCTCGCCCGGTCGATGAGCTCGGTGGCGACGAAATCCCAGATCCGCCGATACCAGATCTCATAGTCCGCCGACGGGCGGAGTGCGTTCAGGAACGCGCTCGCGCCGATCCCCTCGGCCGCGGGCCACCAGAGCCGGTTCTTCAGGCGCGGCGCCCCGGTCCAGTCGAGGGTGTAGACAAAGCCCCCGCGCGGATCCCAGGCGTCCGTCGTCGCCCGCAGGAACAGCGCCTCGGCCGCGTCCGGCAGCCAGTCGAGCCGCTCCTCGCCGAGCTGCCAGAGCTGGAGCAGGAGGCGGGTCCATTCGAGCGAGTGACCGGGCGTGGTGCCATAGGGCCGGAAGACGTCGCCGTTCGAGTAGTCGGGGTCCGGGCGCCAGTCGGTGTCGAAGTGTTCAAGCACCCGCCATCCGTTCTCGGCTGCGGTCATGGCGATGACGCGGGTGGCGATGCGCTCGGCCATGGCGAGATATTCCGCGTCCCGGGTGGCCTCGAAGGCCGCCATCAGCGCCTCGGTCATGTGCATGTTGGAGTTCTGGCCGCGATAGCCGCTCACCGGGCTCCAGTCGGCGGCAAACTCCTCGGCGACGGCTCCGTGGGTTTCCTCCCAGAACCGCTGACGGATCACCTCCGAGACGTCGGCGAGCAGCCGGTCGGCGTCCGGGTGGCCCGCGACCTTCGCCGAGGACGCAGCGAGAAGCACGAAGGCGTGGCCGTAAGCCTGCTTCGATGCGTCGCCGCCCTCGGTCGCATCCCAGCGATAGCCGCCGCGGGCGTCGTCCCGGTGGGCCGACCAGAGATAGCTCATACCGTGATCGATGAACCGCTCCGCGCCCGGCCGGCCGAGCAGGCGGGCAATGGCAAAGCAGTGGACGAGCCGCGTCACGGTGTGGAGCTGCCGCTGGTCGCTGTCGAGCGGTCGACCGCGATCGTCGAGTGTGAAGAAGCCACCCTTCGGATCGATGCTGCAGGGCTCGAAGAATTCGAAGAGCGCGTTCGTCTGATCGAGGAGCCAGAGGCGGTGGTAGGGCAGGGTCGTCCAGATGAGCGAACTCATGGGGGGTCCTTCGAAAAGCGGCGTCCGGGCTGGACCATGTCCCGAAGCGCGGCGCGCGTCGAGGGGTTGGTTGCTCCGCCGCTCGGGCGCGTGCTAGCGAGGGGAAAACCTTTGGGAGGAACAAGATGAAGGTTCTGGTGATCGGCGCCGCCGGTATGGTCGGCACGAAGCTCGCGCGCTCGTTCGGCACGGATCGCGCAGCCGATGTCGACAGCATCCGGCTCGTCGACGTCGTCGTACCGAGCGTGCCGGCCGAGCTCGCCGCCACGGACATCGCGACGGAAACGGGCGTTCTCGACTTGCGCGATGTCGCCGCAGTCACGTCCGTGCTCGCCGACCGGCCGGACGTCATCTTCCATCTCGCAGCGATCGTTTCCGGCGAGGCCGAGGCTGATCTCGAGAAGGGATACGCCGTCAACTTCGACGGCACGCGCAACCTCTTCGACGCGATCCGCGCGCTCGACGGCTACTGCCCGCGCGTCGTCTTCACCTCGTCGATCGCGGTCTTCGGCGCGCCGTTCCCGGACGCCATCCCGGACGACTATCACCTGACCCCGCTCACGAGCTACGGCACCCAGAAGGCCATGGGGGAACTGATGCTCGCGGACTATTCCCGCCGGGGCTTTCTCGACGGCATCGGCATCCGCCTGCCGACGATCAACATCCGCCCGGGCAAGCCCAACAAGGCGGCGTCGGGGTTCTTCTCCGGCATCCTGCGCGAGCCGCTGGTCGGACAGGAGGCGGTGTTGCCGGTGGATGACTCCGTGCGCCACTGGCACGCGAGCCCGCGTGCCGCCATCGGGTTCCTGCGCCATGCCATGACGCTCGACACCGCCCCGCTCGGCGCGCGGCGCAGCCTCACCATGCCGGGCCTTTCGGCCACGGTCGGCGAACAGATCGAGGCGCTGCGCCGGGCGGCCGGCGACGACGCGGTCGCGCTCATCCGCCGCGAGCCGGACGCGACGATCCGCAGCATCGTCGCCGGCTGGCCGACGCGCTTCGACGCGGCGCGCGCCACGGCGCTCGGCTTCAGGGCGGAAAGCTCGTTCGACGAAATCATCGCCGTGCACGTCGCGGACGAGCTTGGCGGCCGGATCGGCCCGCGTTGACATCCTCCCGCCCTCGCCCGAGATTCGGGCGAGGGCATTCGGGGGAGATGGACATGGGTTTCAGGGCGATCGTGGTCGACAAGGACGCCGACGGACGGACCCACGCGGCGGTGCGCGAGATCGGACTCGAAGATCTCCCCGAGGGCGAGGTCACCGTCGCCGTCGAATACTCGACCCTCAATTACAAGGACGGCCTCTGCCTCGGCCCGGGCGCCGGGCTGGTGCGGAAGTATCCGCACGTGCCCGGCGTGGACTTCGCCGGGCGGGTCGAGGCATCGTCCGATCCGAGGTACCAGCCCGGGGATGCGGTGGTCCTGACCGGCTGGCGGGTCGGCGAAGCGCACTGGGGCGGCTACGCCCAGAAGGCCCGGGTCAAGGCCGACTGGCTGGTGCCGCTGCCCGAGGGGTTGACGCTCGCGCGCTCCATGGCGATCGGCACCGCCGGGCTGACGGCGATGCTCGCGGTGATGGCGCTCGAAGAACAGGGCCTCCGGCCGGGGCAGGGGCCGGTTCTGGTGACCGGCGCGGCCGGCGGTGTCGGCTCGGTCGCCGTGGCGCTGCTGGCGACCGCGGGGTACGACGTGGTGGCAGTGACCGGCCGGCCGGAGACCGCCGCCTATCTCACCGAGCTTGGCGCGACGCGCATCCTGCCGCGGGACGAGATCGCCGAGCCGATCGCACGCCCCCTCGAGTCGGAGAGCTGGGCGGGCGCGGTCGACTGCGTTGGCGGCGCGATGCTGTCGCGGGTGACGAAGCAGCTCAAATACGGCGCCTCGGTCGCCTGCCTCGGCAACGCCGGCGGCCTTGACGTGCCGCTCAGTGTCATCCCGCTGCTCCTGCGCGGCATCAGGCTCATCGGCATCGACAGCGTGCTGAAGCCTTTCGATGCACGCCAGCGGGCCTGGGAGCGCATCGTGCAGGATCTCGACATGGAGAAGCTCGACGCCATGACCCGTCGCGTCGGCCTCGCCGAGGTGCCGGCCCTCGGCGCCGAGATCCTGCGCGGCGGGGTGCGCGGCCGCATCCTCGTCGACGTCGCCGCCTGACCGCCGATACCGCCTGACCGCCGATACCGCTTGACCGCAGTCGGCGCGCGCGCCGGTTAAGGTCTCGTTCATCAAGGTTGCCGATAGAGAACCGAAGGCCGCGACAGGCGGCGGCAGGCAGACGGGCGGTGACTTTCATGGCTTCAGGCGGTGTTCTCGCGCAGAAGCTCAAGCAGCGGGGGATCGCGCGCTCGCCGCTTCCCGACAGCGAATTCGTCGGTCAGGCGTTCGCCCGGCAGATCGAACGGGCGTTCCGGCCGCTTCTGAAGGCGCCGGTGGGCGCGGTGCTGATCGACGGGCGCACGGTCAAGGTCGCCGAGGCGCTTCAGGGCGTCCCCGTGCCGGCGATGCTCTGCCTCGTGGGCATGGAGGGCACCAAGGGCCAGGGGCTCCTGATGCTCGACAGCGATCTTGCCTATCATCTCGTCGATCTCATGCTGGGCGGTGATGCGTCGGTCGCGCCGATGCCGCTCGCGCGAACCTTCACGGCGATCGACATGGCGCTCTGCGGGCTCGCCCAGACGGCGGCGCTCGCTGCGATCGGCGATGCACTCGCCGCGGCTTTCGGGCGGCCGCTCCAGGCGGGCTTCCAGATCGCCGGTCAGATGCAGGACGTCGGTCAGGTGCGCCTCGCCGCGCCGCACGTCGATCTGCTCGTCTACAGCGTGGCGCTCGACATCGGCTCGGCGGCGCGCTCCGGTGTCCTGAACCTGATGCTGCCGCTCGGGATGCTCGACGTGGTCTGCGCGGCGATGCAGACCAAGGCCGACGCGCTGCCGCCAGACGAAGCGACCGATCTCTGGCGCGTACAGATGGGCCGGGCGGCCATCCTCGCCCCGGTGGTGCTCGACGCGGTGCTGCACACGCAGCGCATGTCCGTCAATGCCGCCCTCGCACTGAAGGTCGGTGACGTCATCGAGGTGCCGCCCGGGGCGGTGAGCGAGGTCCGGCTCCTCCTCGACCAGCGCGGCGGCAAATGCGCCCAGCTTGCGACCGGCCGGCTTGGCGCCTATCGCGGTGCGAAGGTCGTGAAGCTCGACGGCGCGCTCGATCCCCGCGTTGGCGAGCACGTGCGTCGGGCGCTGCGCCGCAGTTAAGCAAGTGAAAAGATTGCCGCGCCGCCGGATGGCGCCGGTCGCGGCGCGGGGCTAGTCTCCGCCGCATGCGGTGGCTCCTCATCCTTTTCGTCTCGGCCGGTCTCGGGTTGCTGGCGGGCCCGGGTCGGGCGGTGACCGTGGACGCTGGTGTCACGGGGCCGTCGCCCATGCCCCGGCCGATCCTTGTCGCCGACGCCGCGTCCGTCCCTGCCGGCTCCGGCGATGCGGCAAGCCTCTGCCGCACGATCGAGGCGGCCGCGCGGGAGAGCGCGCTCGACGCCGGGTTCTTCGCGCGCCTGCTCTGGAAGGAAAGCCTGTTCCTCCCCGGCGCGGTCAGCCCGGCCGGGGCGCAGGGGATCGCGCAGTTCATGCCGGATACCGCGAAACTCCGCGGGCTCGCGGACGCCTTCGAGCCAGAGGCGGCCCTTCGCGCGTCCGCCGCCTATCTCTCCGAGCTCGCCGACGACTACGGCAACCTCGGCCTCGCGGCTGCAGCCTACAACGGCGGCGAGGCACGGCTCGATCGGTTCCTTGCGGCAAAGGCCGACCTGCCTGCCGAGACCCGTGCCTACGTGCAGGCGATCACCGGGTATTCGGTGGAGGTCTGGCGCGACTCGCCTCCCGCGGCGGTCGATCTGGCGCTGGAGGGCGAGAGCTTCCAGCCGGCTTGCCTCGCGCTCACGGCGACGAGGGGCAAGACGACGACGCGGGCGCGCCCGGTCCTGCCGTGGGGCGTCGTCATCGCGACGAACCGGGAGCTTTCGGGCGCCGAGCGGCAGGTGGGGCGGCTCAGGAACCGTTTCGGCGCGGTGCTCGGGCCCGAGGCGGTGGCCTACACCAGCGGATGGCGGCCGGGAATGTCGCGCCTGCTCCACTATGCGCAGGTCGGCCGAAAGACCCGGGACGAGGCGAAGGCGTTCTGCGACCGGCTGCTGCGGGCGGGTGGCGACTGCATGGTCCTGCGGAACTGATCCGGCGCGCCGCGGGTCGTCGTCAGGGCATCGCGTGAGCGGCCGCCGCCCGCCGCAGCTTCTTTCCCTCCGCGCTCGGCAGCCAGACGGTGAAGGTGCTGCCCTTGCCCTGACTCGAGGTGATCTCAAGCCGCCCTTCGTGGCGGTTCAGGATGTGCTTGACGATGGCGAGGCCAAGACCGGTGCCGCCCTTGTTCCGGCTCGATGTAACGCTGACACGGTAGAAACGTTCGGTAAGTCGCGGAATATGCTCACGTTCGATCCCCGGCCCGCTGTCGGTGATCGCAATGCCGAAGCGTCCGGGGTTGGCCTTGCCGGGCCTCGCGCGTTCGACGCGGACGGTGCCGCCGGCGCCGCCGTACTTCATCGCGTTGTCAATCAGGTTGGTGAAGACCTGCGTCAGCTGGTCAGGATCGCAGATCACCGGGCTGCCGCCGGCCTCGAGCGCCACCTGCAGGTCGATCTGGCCCCGGACCGCCATCGGCATCAGCGCGGCGGCGGTCTCGGCGGCGATGTCCTCGAGCGAGCGGACCTCGCTCGGACGGAGATGCTCGGTCATCTCGATACGCCCGAGCGACATGAGATCATCGACCAGCCGCTGCATCCGGCCGGCCTCGCGCGCCATGATCCCGAGGAAGCGTTCCCGCGCCTCCGGGTCGTCACGGGCGTGATTCTGCAGGGTTTCGATGTAGCCGATCACCGAAGCGAGGGGCGTCCTCAGCTCGTGGCTCGCGTTCGCGATGAAGTCGGACCGCATCTGCTCGGTGCGCCGGGCTTCGGTGCGGTCGTTGATCTGCACGAGGGCGAGCGGCTCGGTGCCGAAGGCGCCGCCCGAGGGAAGCAGGGCGATCCGCGCCTCGATGAATCGCTCGTTCTTGTCGTGGAGCGAGAAGCTCACCGATCGCTCCGCACCATCCGAGAGCGTCGCGGACAGCGCCTCGACAAAGGCAGGCGCGCGAATCAGATGGGCCACGTGGCTGCCGATCTGCAGGCGCGGCAGGGCCTGGTGCGCGGACGGATTGGCGTATTGAACCCTTCCGCTGGCGGCCACGAGAATGAGCGGCGTCGGAAGTCGCGCCAGCAAGGTCTGGCCGGCGCCCGGGGCCATCACCGGGGCGGGCTCGGGCAGCACAGGTGATTTTCGGACCGTTTCCTCGGCGGGTTCCCGCGTGGTCGCGGCCGCAAGCGCCGCCGCCGCCGCCGCGGCCCCGATTGCGAAAGCCGAGAGGGGGGTCAGGGCCCCTGTGGCGGCAAGGGCCGAGAGGGCGCCCACGCCGAGCGCGAACACAGGAAGTAACCACCTCGGCACGTACGTCCATCCGGCTCGTTGCGTCGCAGGCATACCAGAGCCATCCGCGGTTAAGAACCCCGACAGGGAGATTGTATCTGCCTCTGGATGTCATATTTCAGGATACGAAGGAGAGCGTCCGATGATCCGCTACGCACTGCGCTGCGAGAACGCACACAGCTTCGAATCCTGGTTCGGCTCCAGTGCGGATTTCGACCGGCTGCAGGCCGGCGGTCTCGTCGCGTGCGCGGTCTGCGGCAGCTCGGCCGTGGTGAAGGAACTGATGGCGCCCTCGGTCGCGACGGCGGCGGCGACGGAGCGCCCGCTTTCCACGCCCGCGTCTCCGGCGGAACAGGCCCTTACCGAGCTTCGCCGGAAGATCGAGGCGGAGTCCGAAGATGTCGGCCGTGAATTCGCGCGCGAGGCGCGGCGTATCCACGACGGCGACGCGCCGGCGCGTCCGATCATCGGTGAGGCCCGTCCGGCGGAGGCGAAGGCGCTGCTCGACGACGGCATCGCCGTGGCACCGCTTCCCTGGTCCTCTCGTCGCACCAGCTGAGCCGGCCACACGCAGGGGAGCAATCGACGTTTGCCTTGCGGCCTCGCGGAGGCATCGTTAATGAGGCGCGGTCAAGCGACCGGAAGCCCCTCAAGATGCCTCGCCTTGTGATGAAATTCGGCGGCACGTCCGTCGCCGACCTCGACCGTATCCGCAACGCGGCGACTCGGGTGAAACGCGAGGTCGACCGCGGCTTCGATGTCGCGGTGGTGGTTTCGGCGATGGCGGGCAAGACCAACGAGCTCGTTGGCTGGGTCCGCCAGACGTCGCTGCTCTACGATGCGCGCGAGTATGATGCCGTGGTCTCCTCCGGTGAGAACGTCACCGCCGGGCTGATGGCGCTCACCTTGCAGGAAATGGGCGTGCCGGCGCGAAGCTGGCAGGGCTGGCAGGTGCCGCTGCGCACCAACGCGAGCCACGGCTCGGCGCGCATCGTCTCGATCGACACCGAGGCGCTCGAGAAGAAGTTCGGCGAGGGGCTCCACGCGGTGATCGCGGGCTTCCAGGGCCTGAGCCCGGAGGGGCGCATCACCACGCTCGGTCGTGGCGGTTCGGATACGTCGGCGGTTGCCTTCGCCGCGGCCCTCGGGGCGGAGCGGTGCGACATCTACACCGACGTCGATGGGGTCTACACCACCGACCCCCGGATCACCCGCAAGGCGCGCAAGCTTGAGCGGATCGCCTACGAGGAGATGCTCGAACTCGCCTCGCTCGGCGCCAAGGTGCTGCAGACCCGTTCGGTCGAGCTCGCCATGCGCTACAAGGTCAAGCTGCAGGTGCTGTCGAGTTTCTCGGACGTGCCCGGAACCATCGTCTGCGACGAGGAGGAGATCATGGAATCGCGTGTGGTCAGCGGCATCGCCCATTCCCGTGACGAGGCCAAGGTAACGGTGATCGGCGTTCCCGACCGCCCGGGCATCGCCGCCGCGCTGTTCGGCGCGCTGGCCGAGGGCGGTGTCAACGTCGACATGATCGTGCAGAACATCAGCGCGGACGGTCGCACCGACATGACCTTCTCCTGCCCGGTCGACGAGGTTCCGCGCGCGAGGGTGGCCATCGACGCGGCGAAAGCTTCGGGCGCGCTCGATTTCACCGGGCTCGACGTGGATGAGGACGTCTCGAAGGTGTCGATCGTCGGCATCGGGATGCGCAGCCAGACCGGCGTGGCGCACCGGATGTTCCAGGCGCTGGCCCGCGACGGCGTTAACATCAAGGTCATCACCACGTCCGAGATCAAGGTGTCGGTGCTCATCGACCGCAAATATCTGGAACTCGCGGTGCAGGCGCTCCATGATGCATTCGAGCTGGAAAAGATCAGCTGATCTCGGCAGGCCCGGATCACGATGACATACGCGAAGGCGGTTGACAGCCGCGTGCTTCTGACCCGTTTGCGCGCCACGCTGGCTGAATCCGGCGATGGCCAGGAACGGCTCGACCGCATCGTGCGCCTCGTCGCAGACGGGCTGGCGACCGAGGTCTGTTCGGTCTACCTCCGCCGGGACGACATTCTGGAGCTCAGCTCGACCGAGGGTCTGAACCCCGGATCGGTCCACACCTCGCGGCTGCGGGTGGGGCAGGGGCTCGTCGGGGTCATCGCCGAGACGGCGGAGCCGATCAACACCCGCGACGCCTCGCGCACCCGCGGATTCCGCTACCTGCCGGAGACCGGCGAGGAGATCTTCTCCAGCTTCCTCGGCGTGCCGATCCAGCGGCTCGGCGAGGTGCTCGGCGTCCTCGTCATCCAGAATCGCGAGCCGCGGGAATACAGCGACGACGAGGTCTACGCGCTTGAGGTCGTCGCGATGGTCATCGCCGAGATGGCCGAGCTCGGCGCCTTCGTCGGCCCCGGGCCGATGGAGGGCGCGCGGCCGCACCGCCTGCCGTTCTTCGTGCGCGGGCTCGTGGGACAGGAAGGCGTCGCCGAGGGCACGGTGGTGCTGCACGATCCACAGATCATCATCTCCGACCCGATCAGCGACAACCCGGACCGGGAGCGGTTGCGGCTTCACTCCGGGATCGAGGCGCTGCGGGCCGAGGTCGACGAGATGCTCGCGGCCGACTACCTCACCGCGACCGGCGACCACCGCGACGTGCTGAACGCCTATCGGATGTTCGCCTACGACAAGGGCTGGGTGCGGCGGATGGAGGCCTCGATCGACACCGGCCTCGCCGCCGAGGTCGCGGTCGAAAAGGAACAGTCGGCGACCCGGGGGCGCATGTCCCGCTCGTCCGATCCCTACCTGCGCGAGCGCCTGCACGATCTCGACGACCTGTCGAACCGGCTGCTGCGGCTGCTCTCGGGCGACCAGAGAAACGGCCACGAGTTGCCCGACGACGCAATCCTCGTGGCGCGCAACATCGGACCGGGCGAACTCCTCGACTACGGCCGCAGCTTGCGCGGAGTCGTGCTCGAAGAGGGCTCTGTCGGCAGCCATGCCGCGATCGTTGCCCGCGCGCTGGCGATCCCGCTCGTCATCCACGCGTCGCGCATCACCCGAGAGGCGATGCCCGGCGACAAGATCCTCGTCGACGGTGATCAGGGTGCGGTCCACCTGCGTCCGGAGGAGACCGTCGCCAAGGCCTTCCGCGAGAAGGTCGACATGCTGGCCGAGGCGCAGACCGCCTATGCCGCGCTGCGCGACAAACCCGCCACCACCCGCGACGGCACGACCCTTTCGCTCTACATGAATGCCGGGCTGATGGCCGACCTGCCGAGCCTGCCGAAGTGCGGCGCGACCGGGGTCGGCCTCTTCCGCACCGAGCTCCAGTTCCTGATCCGCACCACGGTGCCGAAACGGACCGAGCTCGCGGCGCTCTACTCGCGGATCCTCGACGCCGCGCACGAGCGGCCGGTGGTCTTCCGCACCCTCGACATCGGTTCGGACAAGGTCGTGCCCTACATGAAGCGCACCGACGAGCCGAACCCTGCCCTCGGCTGGCGGGCGATCCGCGTCGGGCTCGATCGTCCCGGGATGCTGCGCATGCAGATCCAGGCGTTGATCCGTGGTGCGAAGGGACGTGCGCTCAGCATCATGTTCCCGTTCGTCGCGGAGGCCCGGGAGTTTCATGCCGCACGGGAGGTGATGGAACGCGAACTCGTGCGCGAGCGCCAGCTCGGCAACGCGATACCGGCCTCCCTGAAGGTCGGCGCGATGCTTGAGACCCCGAGCCTTGCCTATGCGCCCGATTCCTTCTTCGAGCAGGTGGATTTCCTGTCGATCGGCGGCAACGATCTGAAGCAGTTCTTTTTCGCGGCCGACCGGGAAAACGAGCTCGTTCGCCGACGCTACGACATGCTGTCCTCGAGCTTTCTCGATTTCATCGAACACATCGTCGGCCGCTGTTCCAGGCACGGCACGTCGCTGTCCTTCTGCGGCGAGGACGCCGGGCGGCCGATCGAGGCGCTTGCGCTCGCCGCGATCGGTCTGCGCAGCCTCTCCATGCGGCCGGCGTCAATCGGTCCGGTGAAGGCGCTCCTGCGTCAGTCCGACCTCGTCAGCGCCCGCGCCACCATCGACGCGGCCCGCCGCGAGGGCGTGCCGAGCGTGCGGCCGGCGCTCGAGGCATGGTTGCAGAGATCCGGGATTCCCCACTGATCCCCCAAACCCGCACGACCGGGCATTTCCCATCAACCGTCAATTTCATGGAGACTGGCCAATGATTTATGCAATTACATTGCTGTTTCTCTGTCAGCTCGCAGGCGAAGTGATCGTCCAGGCGATCGGCATCACCTTTCCAGGGCCGGTTCTGGGAATGGGGCTGCTGTTTCTGGTTCTCTTTCTCAGGAGGGGATCGACCGAGGCGTTCGACGGGGTGGCGGACACACTCCTGAAGAACCTGTCGTTGCTCTTCGTGCCGGCCGCGGTCGGCGTGGTGCAGCAGATCGATCTCATCCAGGAGAACTGGCTTGCGATCTCGGCCGCGCTCATCGTCTCCACCGTGCTGACGCTCATCGTCACGGTCTATGTCTTCCGCTTCGTGGCGCAGTGGACGCGGGGGACCGAGGCATGACGAATACCCCTGACGTCTATCGGATCTGGGTCTATCTCTATCAGACGCCGCTGCTGTGGCTGAGCGCGACGCTCATCGCCTACGCGATCGGTGACGCGATCAGCCAGGCCCTGCGCCGTCATCCGGTGGCAAACCCGGTGGTGATCGCCGCGGGGCTCCTGATCCTGCTCCTCGGCCTGACCGGCACGCCCTATCAGGTCTACTTCGAGGGCGCGCAGTTCGTGCACTTCCTGCTCGGCCCGGCCACCGTCGCGCTCGGCCTGCCGCTCTGGCGCAATCGCAAGGCCGTGCGGCGCGACCTGCTGCCGATGTGTGCCGCGCTGATTGCCGGATCGCTGACCGCGATCATTTCCGCGGTGGGGATCGCATGGATCTTTGGCGCGCCGGGGGAAATCCTCGCCTCGCTCGCGCCGAAATCCGTCACCGCGCCGATTGCCATGGCGTTGACGCAGGTGCTTGGCGGCATTCCGGCGCTGGCCGCCGTTCTCGTGGTCCTGACCGGGATCGTCGGATCGGTGATCGTCACGCCGCTGATGAACGCGTTGCGGATCCGGGACTACGCGGCGCGCGGCTTTGCCGTCGGGGTCGCGAGCCACGGCATCGGCACCGCGCGCGCCTTTCAGGTGAGCGAGGAGGCCGGCACCTTCGCCGGCATCGCCATGGGCCTGAACGGCGCGCTCACGTCACTGGTGTTCCTGGTGCTGCCGCTCTTCCTCTGAGCGTCAGCGGCCGCGTGTCAGTGCCGGCAGGAGCCGGCGGAGCGACCCGGGGCGATACCCCGGGTCCGCGTGCCAGCGCCGGACCGCCGCCTCGGCAAGCTCGGCGAGCCGTGAGGGGCCGGTCCGGTCGTGGGTGTCGAGCGCAAGCAGGCGCCCGAGGATCGAGGGTCGCGGCCGGGCTCTGAGGGGTCCGAAGGGGTTGCGCGCCTGTCGCCAGTCGGTGAGCGCGGCCTGGTCGAGGGCAAGCCCCGCTGCCGCCGCGCCCTCGGCGATCCAGACCAGCGCGTCGTCGGAAAGCTCGGTCACCGGCCCGCCGCCACCGACCGAAGCATGGTCACCCGGAAACCAGCGCTGCGCATAGGCGAGCCGGCCGGCACCGAGGTTCAGGGCACGAATGTTCGCCCAGAGCGTCGGCGGAAAGGTCCGCCGGCGCTCGTCGATCGCAACGGCGTGGCGCGCGGCCCGCACCAGCCGCGAGAGTGAGGTGTCGTGGAACGCGAGTCCGCGGTTCAGCCGCGCGGCGAGTGTGAAGTGGCTCGGAATGCCGAGTGCGCCGACCGTATCCCAGACCCCGAGATAGGCAATGGCAAGCGGCACACCGGGGGTGAGACCGGACGCGACACGCCGGTCGGCTTCGCGCGGGCTCGTCGTTACATGGGCGGAGAGCCGGGCGCGAAACGCCATCGCCGCCTGCCCGTCGGCGCCGCCGATTGCCATTCTCCGACGATAGAGCCCGATGGCGTCGGGGATCGCGGGCGCGTTCCGGCGCTCGAGGATGCCGGATGTCCGCAACAATCCGGCGAGCGAGCGGGCCATGAAGGCGCCGCGCGAGAAGCCGAGCAGGTGGATCTCGTCCCCGGGCGCGTAAGTGAGTACGAGAAAGCGATAGGCCTCTTCCAGCGTCGTCATCAGTCCGAGCCCAAGCGTGCCGCCAAGCACCCGGTCGACGCCCTGCGCGAGGTAGCCGGTGCCGCGGCCGCTGCCCACGCCGTCAAGGTGGCAGGTGATCTGCGACACGCCGCCGGGACCAACCGGCAGCACGGCACGGGCGAGTTTCGCGACGTTGGTCGGAAAGGCTGCGTCGAGCCGGTTCCAGGTGCCGTCGCAGGCGATGACGATGCGTTTCATGGTGCGCTTTCGGTCTGGGGGACCGCGCACGGGGGGGGGGGAGGGCTGCTCCGAGGGCGCGATCGGGATTGTCGCGGAAACTCGGGGTGTGCTTCCCGGAAGGCCGGGAAGCGGGACGGTACGGCGAAAGCCTTAAGCCGGTGTGATCACAGCGACGGATTCCGCCGGGTCGAACAGGTCGATCCGACGCGGATTGATCCGTCTGAGGTCACCCTTGCGCAGGGTGACGCCGTGGCGGTCGAAGAAGTCAAGGATCTGGATCGCCACCTTGCGCCCGTTCTGCATCCGGTCGCGAAAGCGCGCGGCGACAAACCAGCCATCGGCGGTCTCTTCCGCTGCCTCAGCGGCGAGGCGGACCATCTCGGCGGTGGTCGTGCGCAGGAAGAAGTGATCGTGCGCGATCTCGTCGACCCGTCCCGCGCGGGCGCAGAGCTTCAGGACGCGGCGCACCTCGCCCTCGGGCGTCCCTGTCTCGGTCGCGAAGTCGCGCACCCGGGGCGGGCGGAAGCGTGCGTCGCCGCCAAGCTCCGGCGCGATGTCCTGCCAAAGCGCCTCGTCCACCGCTGAAAGCCGTGCCACATGCTCGGGCAGCCGGACAAAGGCGCCTTCGAGCACCAGCCGGCCGGCCTCCGCCTCCTGACGCAGGAACGCGGGAAAGATCCCGCCGGGCAGCCTCGGCTCCAGCGCAAGCCGCAGCCTCTCGCGGCCAAGGCCCTGCAACTCGGGGTTCGTCTCGTGAAACCCGGCGAGCCGCTCGGTCAGCGACTGGCGCAAGGCGGCGAGGGTGGCCGGCGCGAGCACCACCTGACCGATCCGCTCGGTGCCGGCCGCCGCCCGGGTTGCCTCCGCCTCCGGGAGCGCGCGGTCCCGGATGAAGTCGGGCAGGATCACGAAATGCGGCGGCGCGGCCAGCAGACGCGTCAACGCCTCGCGTGGGTCCGGCGTTTTGGCGGCAGCGAGGTGGGCCAGCCGCTCGGGCGTGCGACGCCGGCGCTGCGGCCCGCGCAGGTCGAGAAACCGCCCGCCGCCGATGGTGCGGGTCGCGGAAGCGTCGCGCAGCACGAAGCGGTCGGGCACCGCAGCGGCAATCGGCCGGGCGAGCACCAGTTGCACCGGACCAGCCGCCCCCGGCTCGATCGGTGCGCCGAGCGGTACCACGCGGGCGGAAATCCCCACGGAGCCGGTGTGGAGATGCACCGGCGCCGAGTCCGCGAGCGGCCGCGGCTCGCTCGCCAGCAGCCGGAGTTCCGCGTCGATGCGATCGGTGGGCGCGTGCAGCGCCGGGGCGATCACCATGTCTCCCCGCGAGATCGCCGCCCGCCCGATCCGCTCACCCGCAAGGCCGAGCGCGCATCGCTCGCCCGCCCGGCCGTACTCGACGACGCGGTTCTGCGCGTGGATCGAGCGCACCCGCGCGGGCAGGCCGGTGGGGCTCAGGAGCACCTCATCGCCGATCGAGACACGGCCAGCGAGCACCGTGCCGGTGACGATGGTCCCGGCACCGGTCAGCGTGAAGGCTCGGTCCACCGGCAGCCGCAGCGGCCCGTCGTCGCTGCGCAGCGCGATGCCGCGCTCCGCCGCCGCGAGACATGCGCCGAGCGCGCCAAGGCCCTCGCCCGTCACCGTCGAGACCGGCAGCACGGGCGCGTCCGCCAGTGCCGTACCGGCCAGCGTCTGGTGGATGTCGGCGGTGACCGCCGCGCGCCTGTCCTTGTCGGCGAGATCGGCCTTGGTGAGCGCAACCGCGCCGCGCGCGATGCCGAGAAGATCGAGGATCGCCAGATGCTCGCGGGTCTGCGGCATCACTCCGTCGTCAGCCGCGACCACGATCAGCGCGAAGTCGATGCCGCCGGCGCCCGCGAGCATGGTGTGGATCAGTCGCTCATGCCCGGGCACGTCCACGAAACCGGTGACGCCGCCGGCCCCGAGGTCGGTATAGGCGAAACCGAGCTCGATGGTGATGCCGCGCGCCTTCTCCTCCTTCAGCCGGTCGGCATCGACCCCGGTCAGCGCCCGCACCAGCGCGGTCTTGCCGTGGTCGATATGACCGGCCGTGCCGACGATCATTCCAGCGCCGCCAGCAGGCCTTCCGGGTCGGTGAGGCATCGCAGGTCAAGCAGCATCGCACCATCGCGGATCCGGCCGAGCACCGGGCGGGGCAGGGCGCGCAACCGCGCCGCCAGCGCCTCCGGGTCACCACCCCCGAGCCTGAGGCCCGCGCTCGGCAGCGACTCGACCGGCAGCGCGCCGGAGCCCACCTGACTGGCGCAGTCCACCACCTCGACCGGCACCCCGAGCCGCCCGGCGACGCCGGGCGCGAGCCGCTCCGCCAGCGCGCGGATCTCGGCGTGCGGCCGCCCGAGCAGGCGCAGCGTCGGCATCCGCTCGGCCAGCCGGTCCGGGTCGCGGTAGAGCCGCAGCGTCGCCTCCAGTGCCGCGATGCGGATCTTGTCGAGCCGGAGCGCGCGCTTCAGCGGGTTGCGGTTGATCGCCGCGATCAGGTCGGCACGCCCGACGATGAACCCGGCCTGCGGCCCGCCGAGCAGCTTGTCGCCGGAAAACGTCACCAGATCGGCCGCCGCGGCCGCCTCGCGAACCGTCGGCTCACCGGGGATGCCAAAAGCGCTGAGATCGATCAGCGTCCCCGAACCGAGATCGTTCATCAGCGGGATTTCCAGATGGCGGCCGATGGCGGCAAGCTGGTCGGGCGACACCTCGGCGGTGAACCCCTCGATGCGGTAGTTCGACGGGTGGACCTTCAGCAGCAGCGCGGTCTCCGGCCCGATCGCCGCCTGATAGTCGCGGGCGTGGGTGCGGTTCGTGGTGCCGACCTCGCGCAGCCGCACGCCGGCCCGCTCCATGATGTCGGGCATCCGGAACGCGCCGCCGATCTCGATCAGCTCTCCGCGCGACACGATCGCCTCGCGACCCTCCGCGAGCGTGTTGAGCGCGATCAGCACAGCGGCGGCGTTGTTGTTGACGACGGTGGCGTCTTCCGCGCCGGTCAGCTCGCGCAGGAGGCTGCGCAGGTGGTTGTCCCGCTCGCCCCGGCGCCCGGCTTCAAGGTCGAGCTCCAGCGCCACGGGCTCGCGCATTGCCGCCACCGCGGCCTCGATCGCCGCCTCTGCGAGCAGCGCCCGGCCCAGATTGGTGTGCAGCACCGTGCCGGTCAGGTTGAAGACCGGCCGGAGCGTCGAGGGCACGTCGAGCCGGGCGGCAAGCGCCGCGGCCAGGCCGCCCGGCGGCATCGCCCCGGCGCGGATATCGTCGAGCAACGCGCGCAGCGCCTCGGTCACCGGAACCCGGCCGTGCCGTTCCACGAGGGCCGCGCCCTCCGGCGAACGGAGCACCCGGTCGACCGAAGGCAGGGAACGCTTGTCCATGGTCAGACGCCTGTCAGGAACGGATCGAAGCCGGCGCGCCGCCAGTCGGAGTCGGCCATGAGGATGTCGAGGCCGAGGCTTGCCACATCGTCAGCAATTGGTTCCAGCGCGGTGTCGTGTGTGGCGTAGAGGATTTTCACCCACGAGCGGCATTCGTCACAGACCTCGGCCTTGATCACCGCATCTTCGCCAGTCGCGCGGTAGCTGATGCCCTTGGTGGTGCCGCAGGCCAGGCACTTGATCCGCACTTCGTTCCAGAGCGTGCAGCAGATGCCGCAGGCGGCATAGCGCGCGCCCTCCGCCCGCTTGTCGCCAACGACGATCGAGCTTGCCGGCCGGCTGCCGCAGCAGGGACAGAGCCCGACCCGCACCGGCCGGAGGTGCTTCGCATCAAGCGTCGCGGCAAGCCGGCTCGCATGGACCTGAACCGCCGCGGCGGCAAAGAGCGCCGGACCGGCGTCCTCGCCTGCAACCTCCCCGGCCAGCACCTGCGCGAGAATGTCGGTGCGTGCCTCGCGATCGGCGCCCGCGAGCGCCCGCCGCGCGGCATCCGCCGCGTCAGGCATCGGGACCACCGCCACGCGCTCGAGCAGGCGGTCGAGGATCGCGTCAAGGTCCGGCGCCTCGGCCAGACCCATGCGGTCGATCGGCGGCATCGCCCCGGCAATCGCCTGCGCGACGGCATCCTCGGGGAGCGGCTCCACCGGAGCCAGTTCCCGGACCAACACCGCCTGACAGGCGACGATCTGCGCGAGAAAGCCGAGATAGGGACCAAGCCGCGACCCGTCCGCGAGAAAGCGCAGCCGCTCGGCCCGCCTGTCGAAGACCGCGCCCGGATCAGGCAGCATCACGAACGGCGGCTCGGGGATCACTCCGAGCCGGGTCGTCTTCAGGTCATCCGCCATGCCACCTCCGGGCCGAACCGGCCACCTGCGCGCCACCCGATCACGTTGCGGGCCGCGATTACTCTGCCGGACCCTTCCGATCGAGTCGAGCCAGCTCGCGCAGCCACTTGCGGTGATGCCGCCACGCCCAGCCCCCGGTCACGGTGCCCCGCGTCATGGCGCGCAGCGTCCCGCGCGTCCAGATCGCTGCATAGACATGCAGGATCCACGTCAGGATGATCAGGACCGCCGCGATCGCGTGCACCATCGTCGCGATCCGTCGCACTTGAATCGTCACCAGCCCATCGAAGTAGCGCTGCCACATCATGAAGCCGGTGACGATCAGCACGATGATGAGCACCGTCATCGCCCAGAACACGAACTTCTGGCCGGCATTGTACTTGCCGAGCTCGGGCAGATCCTCTTCCTTGCCGGCGACCACTTCCCTGACGTTCTCGATCCAGACCGCGTCCTCGCGGCGCGGCAGGTTCAGGCGAACCATCCGGAAGAACAGTCCGAGGAAGCTCACGAACAGCACGACGCCGATCCACGGGTGGACCACCCGGGCCGTCTGGCCGCCGCCGAAGAGGTCGGTCAGGAAGTAGAGCCACGGGTGGAAGAACCCGAGACCCGAGATCAGCAGCAGGATGAGGCACGCGGCCGTCAGCCAGTGATTTGCTCGCGTGAACGGGCCGTAGCGGTGCACGATGACGGGCAACCGGCTCTCGATGCGGTCACCGGACTGGGAATAGACGCGTTCCATCAGGGCCGCTCCTCATCCACCAGACGCTGCGCTTCCTCGCGGTCGCGGCCAGTCACCTCGTTCGGCCTGCCGAAGAACCCGTGCAGCGCCGCGCCGACCGCCATGACGCCGATGGCGGCAAGGCCCACGGTCTTCGTCACGCCCTTCCACGCCTCGACGACGGGCGAGATCCGCGGATCCGCCGGCAGGTCGGCATAGATCTCGGGCTTGTCCGCGTGCTGGAGCACGTACATGACGTGCGTGCCGCCAACGCCCTGCGGGTCGTAGAGCCCGGCGTTCTCGAAGCCGCGCGTCTTGAGCTCGGCGATCCGCTCCTCGGCAAACGCCTGCATCTCCTCCTTCGGGCCGAAGGTGATGCACTCGGTCGGACAGGCCTTGGCGCAGGCCGGGCCCTGACCCACCGCCACCCGGTCCACGCAGAGCGTGCACTTGTACGCGACGTTCGTGACCTTGGAGATGCGCGGGATGTCGAACGGGCACCCCGAGATGCAGTAGCCGCAGCCGATGCAGTTCTCGTGGATGAAGTCGACGATGCCGTTCGAGTATTGCACGATCGCGCCCGGGGCGGGGCAGGCTTTCAGGCACCCCGGATCCTCGCAGTGCATGCAGCCGTCTTTGCGGATCAGCCACTCGAGGTTGTTCGTCTCCGGGTTCTCCCACTCGGTGAACCGCATGAGCGTGAACATCTCCGGCGTGAGATCATGCGGGTTCGTGTAGGATCCCACATTCTCCTCGATCGCCGGATGTGTGTCGTTCCACTCGATACAGGCCGATTGACACGCCTTGCAGCCAATGCACCTCGAGACGTCGATGAGCTTCGCCACCTTGGTAAGCTGCCGGGTTGGTTCCGGCAGGTCGGTGGTGGCCGAGCGGCGGATGACGTCGCTCGGCAGCAGGTTTGACTCGAGCGGCTCGACGGGCGGATTGCTGGCCGCGGTCAGCGGTTCGGGTGCTGTCGTCATGCGACCGGCCCCTCCTTTGGCGCCGTGGATTTCTCGATGTTGACGAGGAACGCCTTGAACTCCGGCGTTTCCACGTTCGCATCACCCACGAACGGCGTGAGCGAGTTGGGACCGAAGCCCTTCCGCGCCGCGCCGATGAAGCCCCAGTGCAGCGGAATGCCGACAACATGCACGGTCTTGCCGTCGCAGGTCAGCGGCTTCAGCCGCTTGGTCACCACGGCCTTGGCCTTCACCGAGCCACGGTTCGACCAGACGCGCACCCAGTCGCCGCCCTTGATGCCCTTCTCCTCGCCGAGCTGCTCGGAGACTTCCACGAAGAACTGTGGCTGAAGCACGGAGTTCACCGCGTTGTTCTTCGTCCAGTAATGGAAGTGCTCCGTCAGACGGTAGGAGGTCGCCACGTGCGGGAACTGTTCCGACGTGCCGAACTGGGCCGCGTCGTCGGCGAAGACCCGGGCCACCGGGTTGCCGACGATCTTCGGGTTGATGACGTTCGGCACCGGCGTTTCGAAGGGCTCCATGTGCGTCGGGAACGGCCCGTCGCGCAGCATGCCGCGGGAGAAGAGGCGGCTCACGCCCTCCGCGTTCATGATGAACGGCATCACCGTGCCCGGCGCGGAGGTCGGCGCGATGTCGGGCACGTCGTAGCCCGTCCACTTCTCCCCGTTCCACTCCATGAGCTTGCGGCTCGGATCCCAGGGCTTGCCCGCCATGTCGGCGGAGGCCCGGTTGTAGAGGATCCGCCGGTTCAGCGGCCAGGCGAACGACCACCCGAGATAGGCACCTGTGGAATCCGGGTCGTTGTTGTCCCGGAGCGCCATGTTGTTGCCCTTCTCGTTCCAGCAGCCGGAATAGATCCAGCAGCCGGACGTGGTGGAGCCATCGTCGCGGATCTGGCTGAAGTTCAGGAGCTGCTGACCAGCCTCGACCAGGGTCTTGGTGGGGTCGGTCGCATCCATCACCGGCGTCAGAGCCCGGCCGTTGATCTCCTTCGCCAGTTCTTCAGGGCTCGGCTCGCCCTCGTCGGCATACTCCCACGACAGGTTCACGATCGGATCGGGGAACACACCGCCCTCCGTCCGGTAGAGCTCGCGGATCCGCAGGAAGATTTGCGCCATGATCCACGTGTCGTGCTTGGCCTCACCGGGAGGCGTGCCCCCCGCCCAGTGCCACTGGATCCACCGGCCGGAACTGGTGAGCGAGCCCTCGTCCTCCGCGAAGCAGGTGGACGGCAGCTGCAGCACCTCGGTCTGGATCGCCGCGCTGTCGACGTTGTTGAAGTCGCCGTGATTTTCCCAGAACCGCGCCGTCTCGGTCTCGAGCGGATCGATTGTCACCAGCAGCTTCAGCTTCGAGAGCGCGCTCGTCAGCTTTCCCCGGTTCGGGAACGCCAGCAGCGGGTTGAACCCCTGGCAGAAGTAGACGTTCACCTTGCCCGAGTTCATGAGCTCGAACATCCGCAGGATGTCGTAGTTTGGCACGTCGAGCTTGGTCAGGTAGTGATACGCCCAGTCGTTTTCCGCCGTCGCGTGATCGCCCCACATGGACTTCATGAAGGAGACCATGAACTTGCGGTAGTTCTGCCAGTAGCTCGTCTGGTTCGGCTGGAGCGGCTTGAACGCCCGCGTGCTCATGTAGGTCTCGAAGTCGGTTTCCTTCTCCGTCGGCACGTTGAGATAGCCGGGGAGGAGGTTGGACATGAGCCCGATGTCGGTCAGCCCCTGAATGTTCGAGTGACCGCGCAGCGCATTCATGCCGCCGCCGCGCACGCCGATGTTGCCGAGAATGAGCTGCAGCATCGCCATGCCACGGATGTTCTGCGACCCCTTCGAGTGCTGTGTCCATCCGAGCGCGTACATCGACGTCATGGTCTTCGTCGGCGTCGAGCATTCGCCGATCATCTCGGCGATCTTCAGGAACTTGTCCTTCGGCGTGCCGCAGATCCGCTCCACCATCTCGGGAGTGTAGATCGAGACGTGCTGCTTCAGCAGGTTCCAGACACAGCGCGGGTCCTGCAGCGTCGGGTCGGTGCGGGCAAAGCCGTCCTCGCCGATCTGGTAGTCCCAGGACGAGCGGTCATAGTCGCGCTTCTCGGCGTCGTAGCCGACGAAAAGCCCGTCCTCCCAGCCGTATTCGTCCTTCACCAGCAGGGCGGCGTTCGTGAAGTTCTTCACGTACTCCCACTGCACCTTGTCGTTCTCGATGCACCAGCGGATCATGCCCATCAGGAAGGCGATGTCCGAGCCGGGACGGATCGGCGCATAGACGTCAGCGACCGACGCTGTCCGGGTAAAGCGCGGATCGACGACGATCAGCCGGGCGCCGCGATGCGCCTTCGCCTCCGTCACCCACTTGAAGCCGCACGGGTGCGCTTCCGCCGCATTGCCGCCCATCACGATCACCAGGTCGGTGTTCTTGATGTCGGTCCAGGAGTTCGTCATCGCGCCACGGCCAAAGGTTGGGCCCAAACTGGACACCGTGGGGCCGTGTCAGACGCGCGCCTGGTTATCAAATCCTGCGATACCGAGCGCCTTCACGACCTTTGTGGTCGCCCATGCGGTCTCGTTCGTGGTTGCGGAAGCCGCGAGGAAGCCGGTGGTCGTCCAGCGGTTGACCGGCACGCCCGCGTCGTTGTGGGTGATGAAGTTCGCGTCCCGATCGTCCTTCATGGCGCGCGCGATCTTGTCGAGCGCCGCGTCCCAGGTGATCGGCTCGAACTTGCTGGACCCCGCGGCGCGCAGCATCGGCTGCGTCAGCCGGGTCTCGGACTTGACGTAGCTCTTCAGCGCCGCGCCCTTGGGGCAAAGCGTGCCACGGTTCGTCGGGTGGTCGACGTCACCCTCGATGTGGACGATGTCGGCGTTTCCGTCCCGCACATCGCCCTTCGAGTAGATGATGATGCCGCAGGCGACCGAGCAGTATGTGCAGGTGTTGCGTGTCTCGGTGGTCGTGGTGAGCTTGAAGGCCCTGACGTGGGCCGCCTCCGCCGCTTCCGCCTCACCGAAGCCCAATGCTCCGAGTGATGTCGCCGCCACACCCGCGCCGCTCAGCTTGAGAAAGCCGCGCCGCGAGAGGTCCACGTTCATTGGCGCCTCCGTTGCCTGTCTCTTGCGAGATGGGTTCACGGAATTCAGCATATGACAGATCCGATTCCGGTCAAGTCCGTCAAGGACTTCTCCGGTGCGGCTTTTAGCCGCTCGCCGCGAAATAATCTTTCAGCGCCGCCTCGGGATCCGCCGCCGCCCAAATCTCCGGCCCGACGGCGATGAAATCCGCCGTCTGCGAGAGGGACGCGGCCAGGTCGGGAGTGAGCGCGCCCTCGGCCACCACCGGAACCTCGATCATTTCCGACCACCAGGCGAAGAGATCCGCGTCGGCGACGGTGCCGTCGCCGAGCCCGCTGGCGCCCACCGGCCCGAAGCTCACATAGTCCGCACCGATCTCGGCGGCGGTCATGCCGTCGTGGCGCGAGGCCCGGCAGAAGGCGCCGACAATTGCATCGGCGCCGAGCACCTTGCGCACCTCCCGGACCTGCCGCGCGCCGTCGCTCAGGTGCACCCCGTCGAGCCCGAGGCGGGGAACGAGGCGATAGTGGTCCGCAACGACGAGCGGCACGTCGTGGGCGTAGCAGACCGGACGCAGCGCGTCGGCGGCCCGCGCCACGTCATCCTCGGAGCCCGTGGCGAGCGCCAGCCGGACGCACGCCACGTCGAACCCCTCGAGGATGCGGGCAATCCGCTCCGGGTCGCCGTGGCCGAAGGCCGCGGGCGCGATCAGGTAGAGGCGCGGCCCCTCGGCCGGACTGTCGCCCGCGACGGCCATGGGTCAGCGCCGCAGAATCGAGCGCCCGGCGTAGGCGGCGTTCGGGCCGAGGTCTTCCTCGATGCGGATCAGCTGGTTGTACTTGGCGAGGCGGTCCGAACGGCTGAGCGAACCGGTCTTGATCTGGCCGCAGTTCGTCGCGACCGCGAGATCGGCGATTGTCGAGTCCTCGGTCTCTCCGGAACGGTGCGACATGACGGCCGTGAATCCGGCGCGGTGCGCCATGTCGACGGCGGCGAGGGTCTCGCTCAGCGAACCGATCTGGTTCACCTTGACGAGGATCGAGTTGCCGATGCCCTGCTCGATGCCACGCACCAGCCGCTCGGTATTGGTGACGAAGAGGTCGTCGCCCACCAGCTGCACCCGGTTGCCGATCGCGTCGGTCAGGAGCTTCCAGCCCTCCCAGTCGTCTTCGGCCATGCCGTCCTCGATCGAGATGATCGGGTAGGCGTCGACGAGGGCGGTGAGATAGTCGACGTTCTCAGCGGACGAGAGCTTTCTGCCTTCGCCTTCAAGGTTGTAAATCCCGTCCTTGAAGTACTCCGTCGACGCGCAGTCGAGGGCGAGATAGATGTCGGTACCCGGGCGATAGCCGGCGGTCTCGATCGACTTCATGATGAAGTCGAGCGCCTCGGTGGTGGAACCAAGGCTCGGGGCGAAGCCGCCCTCGTCACCGACATTGGTGTTGTGGCCAGCCTTGGAGAGGGCCTTCTTCAGCGAATGGAAGACCTCCGCGCCCATCCGGACCGCCTCGGCTAGCGAACTGGCACCGACCGGCATCACCATGAATTCCTGGATGTCGATCGGATTGTCGGCATGGGCGCCGCCGTTGATGATGTTCATCATCGGTACCGGCAGGACATGCGCCGAGACGCCGCCAACGTAGCGATAGAGCGGCGTGCCGAGGCTCGACGCCGCCGCCTTCGCAGTGGCGAGGCTCGCGCCGAGGATGGCATTGGCTCCGAGCCGGCCCTTGTTGGCCGTGCCGTCCAGATCGATCAGCGTCCGGTCGATCCCGGTCTGGTCCGTGGCGCGGAGCCCGGTCAGCGCGTCGCAGATCGGGCCGTTCACCGCCTCGACCGCGCGACGCACGCCCTTGCCGCCGTAGCGACCCGTATCGCCGTCGCGCAGCTCCACCGCCTCGTGGGCGCCGGTCGAGGCGCCCGAGGGCACTGCGGCCCGGCCCATGGCGCCGTCCTCCAGCAGCACGTCGACCTCAACGGTCGGATTGCCCCGGCTGTCGAGAATTTCCCGACCGACGACGTCGATGATGACCGACATGCATACCCCCATCTGGCGCGTTCGTTTGCGGCGTGAGTGCTAGACGAAAGCAGCGGGACGCGGAACCGGAATCTTTGCCGTCGGCGGGCTTTGCATCTTGCCGGATGGCGGAATAAGCAGCGGAGGGTCATGCGGGGAGATGGATATGGACGACGCGACGCGGCTGAAGCGGCTGAGGATCCGGGCATGGCGGCGCGGAATACGCGAGCTCGACCTGCTGCTCGGGCCCTATGCCGACGCGCAGGTGGCGGTCGTGCCGCAGACGGAAGTCTTCGAGCGAATGCTGTCGGAGAATGACACAGAAGTTTACGACTGGTTCATGGAACGGACGAGTGCGCCGGAAGAATATCTCGATTTGGTTTTCAAGATCCGGGAGTTCCACGGAAAGCAACCGATCGGATTTCCCCAGTAAGCAACCTCCGCGTCTTAACCAGTTGGTTATGATTCTGCGCAAGGGTTCTCCGCACAGCCAATTTGCGGAGGATCGGCATGGTTATGCACGCAAAAGTCGCGGCAGCGACGCCGGATTTCGCCGCGATCGACGCGTTTCTCGGGGCCTATCTGGAAATGCTCGGCATGGTGGAGCGGCTCCACCGGCTGCTGCTCGACGTGGTGAAGGATGAATTCGAGCGTCTCGGCATCATCGACATCAATTCAGTGCAGGCGCTGCTCCTCTTCAACATCGGTGACAACGAGGTAACTGCGGGCGAGCTCAAGACGCGCGGCTACTATCAGGGGTCGAACGTGTCGTACAACCTCAAGAAGCTCGTCGAATGCGGCTACATGCATCACCAGAAGTGTGAGGTGGATCGCCGGTCCGTCCGCGTCCGGCTGACCGACCGCGGCCGCACCATCCGCACGATCATCGCGGAGCTCTTCCAGCGTCATGCCGAAGGCATTCTCGGGCGCGATGTGCTGGGCGGCACCCGCCTCGAAGAGATCAACGCTGGGTTGCGCCGGATGGAGCGCTACTGGACCGACCAGATCCGTTACATCTATTGACCGCCGGCGGCCGATCCCATGCGGCTTTTCCGCCACCGAGCGACAATTCAAACAACCCAACCCTGCCAAGGGCCTAGATTCATGATATGATCATGAAAACACAGCCGTGGGTCAGACGACGATTCGGCGATGCAGGACACTGGCAGGACGATGAGTAAGAGGTCGGCAGGCGGGACTACGATGAATTCAGGCGTACACATCTCCGGGGCGAGGAAGTACGGCCCTTACGAGTATACGCTCGGCGATGAACTGCGCGGCGAGCGGGCGACGCTCGGCAAGACGCTCCTCGACATCCAGCGGGATCTGCGGATCAAGGCCGCCTACATCGCCGCGATCGAGGAGTCCAAGCCCGAGGTCTTCTCGAACCCCGGCCTCATCGCCGGCTATGTCCGCTCGTACGCCCGCTATCTCGGGCTCGACCCCGACGAGATTTTCTGGCGCTTCTGCCAGGAGAGCGGCTTCTCGGGCACCACGCGGTCGCCGTCCGCACATCCCGTCGCGCGCGGCGCGGCCGGGCGAAAGACCGTCGGTCTCGACATGCCTCTGGCGCGCCACGAGCCGAGGCGCCGGCCGACGGTCTCGCTCTCCGGCATCGGCTCGGTCGCCATGCTGCTCTGTCTCGTCGGCGGGCTCGGCTATGGCGGCTGGATGGTGCTCCAGAACATCCAGCGCGTGCAGTTCGCACCGGTCGAGGACACGCCCCAGGCCACGGCAGAGATCGACAGCCTGCAACCGCCGACGACCGGCGGCGCCGAGGAGCCGACCCTCGCCGACCTCGCGACCCCGGTCGCGGCCACCTCGCTGGCCGAACTCTACCGCCAGCAGGAACTCGAGGTGCCGATCCTCGTCCCGCGCGACGGCCCGATCGCCGCGATCGACCCGGACAAGGCCGGCCTGCTTGCCGCCGCCGAGCCGGCGACGCTCCCGCGGGTCTCGGCCGTCCGAGACCCCGATGCGCCGGTCTCCGTGGTTCCCGTGGTGCTCACGGCCGACGATCCCAGCGCCGCAAGTGGCCCGGTACTGGCGACCGCCGCCACCCAGCGCGTCGTCGTGGTCGCCGAACGCGCCGCCTGGGTGCGGGTCTACATGCCGAACGGCACCGTGGTCTTCGAGAGCATTCTTGAGAAGGGCCAGACCTATTCCCCGCCAGAGGGTTCCGAGGTTCCGCTCATCTGGGCTGGCAACTCCGGATCGGTCTACGTGCGCGTCGGCGGCGACCTGCGCGGCCCGCTTGGCCGGGGCACCCGCGCGGCAAAGGGCATCGCGCTCGACCCCACGCTCATCGCGGAGAAATTCCCCGTGGTGACGGACGTTCCCGAGACCATCTCGCAGGTCTTCGGCGAGGCCGGACCGTTGAGCGCGCCGCTTCTCGTCCAGTAGCGCGACGTTTCCGTGACGACGGGCGGGTGGGGATGACATTCCCCGCCCGCGGCCTTATCCTTGCACCCCAAACGCAAGTGACGGATCCCCGTACCCGAGATGACCCACAATCCCGTCCGCCCCTGGCGGAACATCGAGCGCCGCCCCTCGCGCCAGATCCACGTCGGCCGGGTTCCGGTGGGCGGCGACGCGCCGATCAGCGTCCAGACCATGACGAACACGCTGACGACCGATGTCGCCGGCACCATCGCCCAAGTACAGGCCGCCGCCGATGCCGGCGCCGACATCGTCCGCGTCTCCGTCCCCGACGAGGCCTCCTCGAAGGCACTGAAGGAGATCGTCCGCGAGAGCCCGGTGCCGATCGTCGCCGACATTCACTTCCATTACCGCCGCGCCATCGAATCCGCCGAAGCCGGTGCTGCCTGCCTGCGCATCAACCCCGGCAACATCGGCTCGAAGGAGCGGGTGCGCGAGGTGATCAAGGCCGCCCGCGACCACGGCTGCTCCATGCGCATCGGCGTGAACGCGGGCTCGCTGGAACGGCACCTGCTCGAGAAGTACGGCGAGCCGTGCCCGGACGCGATGATCGAGAGCGGGCTCGACCACATCCGCATTCTCGAGGACAACGACTTTCACGAGTTCAAGATCAGCGTGAAGGCCTCCGACGTCTTCCTCGCCGCCGCCGCGTATCAGGGCCTCGCGGAGGCGACGGACGCGCCGATCCATCTCGGCATCACCGAAGCCGGCGGCATGTTGTCGGGCACCGTGAAGTCCGCGGTCGGCCTCGGCAACCTGCTCTGGATGGGAATCGGCGACACGTTGCGCGTCTCGCTCTCCGCCGATCCGGTCGAGGAGGTGAAGGTCGGCTTCGAGATCCTGAAGTCGCTCGGTCTGCGCCATCGCGGCGTCAACATCATCTCCTGCCCGTCCTGCGCCCGGCAGGGCTTTGACGTCATCAAGACCGTCGAGATCCTCGAAAAGCGCCTCGAACACGTCAAGACGCCCATGTCGCTCTCGATCATCGGCTGTGTGGTGAACGGCCCGGGTGAGGCGCTGATGACCGACGTCGGCTTCACCGGCGGCGGCGCGGGCTCGGGCATGATCTACATGGCCGGACGCCAGCACCACAAACTCGGCAACGAGGGCATGGTCGACCACATCGTCGAGCTGGTGGAAAAGCGCGCGGTCGAGATCCAGGCCGAACTCGACGCCGCAGAAGACGCCGCAGCAGCAGCCGCGGCGAAAGCCGCGGAATAATCGTCCGGCCGGGGCGACTGGTGGACATCGGCGAGGCGATGGGGCATAAGCCGCCGCCCGCCCGCGTCGGTTTTTCGGTCGCAGGATCGCGCATACCCAGAGGTTTCTCGTCATGCTCCGCATCGCGCTCGTGATCGGTCTGCTCGGCGCCGTTGGCCCGTTCGCGATCGACATGTACCTGCCGGCCCTCCCACAGGTCGCGGCGGATCTCGGAACGAGCATGCAGGCGACCCAGTCGACGCTCTCGGTCTTCTTTGCCGCCTTTGGCATCAGCCAGCTCGCCTATGGCCCGCTGTCCGACCAGTTCGGGCGCAAGCCGCCACTCTACGTCGGGCTCGTGATTTTCCTCCTCGGCACGATCGGTTGCGCCTTTGCGCCGACCATCGCCACGCTGCTCGTGGCGCGCGTGATACAGGGCATCGGCGCCGCCACGGTGATGGTGATCCCGCGCGCGATCATCCGCGACCTCCACACCGGCCCCGCCGCCACGCGGCTCATGGCGACGGTGATGCTCGTGATCTCGGTCTCGCCGATGCTCGCGCCGCTCGCCGGCAGCGGCGTCATGGCGGTCGCCGGCTGGCGGTCGATCTTCCTCGTGCTCGGTGCCGCCGCCGCCTTCAGCCTCGCCCTGACCGCCTTCGCGCTGGAAGAGACGCTGCCGCCCGAACGCCGCGTACCGGCCCGGCCGCGCCAGCTCCTTGCCGGCGCCTGGCGGCTCATCCGCGATCCGCAGTTTCTCGGCCTGACCTTCATCGGCGGCTTCGGTATGGCGAGCTTCTTCGCGTTTCTCGCCAGCGCCTCGTTCGTCTACACCGGCGAGTTCGGCCTCTCGCCCACCGGCTTCAGCCTCGCCTTCGCGCTCAATGCCATCGGCTTCTTCGGCGCCACGCAAGCCGCCGCCTCGCTCGGCGAGCGCCACGGCATGGGCCGCGTCGTGCGTCTGGCGGTGACGGGCTTCGCCGGGGTGTCGTGCCTCCTCGTGCTCGTGGTTCTCGCCGGGTTCGGCAGCCTGCCGGTGATCATCCTCATGCTCCTTGCCGCGAACGCCTTCCTCGGTCTCGTCATCCCGACGGTGGCAGTGATGGCGCTCGACCCGCACCCGGACATTGCGGGCCTTGCATCCTCGCTCGGCGGCACGCTGCAAATGGTGACCGGCGGGCTGATGATCGTCGCCGCCGGGCCGTTCTTCGACGGGACGGCACTTCCCATGGTTTCGGCAATCGCGATCGCCGGCATTCTCTGCTGGCTGACCGCACAGGCGACCTTCGGGCGCGCCACCCCTCGGGTGGCCTGAGCCATGGTGCCTGAGGAAAGGCTCGACCAGATCCGCGCCCGTTTCGAGTTTCTCGAGGCGCGCATGGCCGAAGGGGCAGGGGGCGGCGATCTGGCGGCCCTCGGGCGCGAGTACGCCGAGCTTCGGCCGGTGGTGGAGGCGATCGCGCACTATCGCGCGCTCCACGCCGAGCGCGACGAGGTGGAGCGCCTGCGCACGGACCCCGAGATGCGCGAACTCGTCGAGGAAGAGGCCGCGCGCATCGCCACCGAGCTGCCCGAGGCCGAACATGCGGTACAGCTCGCGCTTCTCCCGAAGGACGCGGCCGACGAACGCTCGGCGATCCTCGAAATCCGCGCTGGCACCGGCGGTGAGGAAGCGGCGCTTTTCGCAGCCGATCTTGCGCGCATGTACCAGCGCCATGCCGAGGCGCGGGGCTGGCGCTTCGAGGTCGTCGAGGCGGCGCAGACCGAG
Organism: Amaricoccus macauensis; assembly: GCF_014201905.1. GTDB lineage: Bacteria > Pseudomonadota > Alphaproteobacteria > Rhodobacterales > Rhodobacteraceae > Amaricoccus > Amaricoccus macauensis. The sequence continues at coordinate 738,662 of NZ_JACHFM010000002.1, forward strand.
CTTGGCGGCTACCGTGAACTGGTCGCCGAGGTGAGCGGCAAGGGGGTCTTTGCCGCGCTGAAGTTCGAATCCGGCGTCCACCGGGTGCAGCGGGTGCCGGAAACCGAGTCGGGCGGGCGCATTCACACCTCCGCCGCCACCGTCGCGGTGCTGCCGGAGGCCGAGGAGGTCGAGATCGACATCCCTGCCTCCGACATCCGCATCGACACCATGCGCGCCTCCGGCGCCGGCGGGCAGCACGTCAACACCACCGACTCCGCCGTGCGCATCACCCATCTTCCGACCGGCATCGTCGTCACCTCGTCCGAGAAGTCGCAGCACCAGAACCGCGCGCGGGCAATGCAGGTCCTGCGCGCCCGCCTCTACGACCGCGAGCGCGCCAGCAGCGAGGCCGCGCGCGCCGCCGCCCGCAAGGGACAGGTGGGCTCGGGCGATCGCTCCGAGCGCATCCGCACCTACAACTTCCCCCAGGGACGCCTCACCGACCACCGCATCGGCCTCACGCTCTACAAGCTCGACCAGGTCATGCAGGGCGATCTCGATGACGTGATCTCGGCCCTTGGCCTCGCAGATCAGGCCGCGCGGCTGGCCGAGCTCGACCCGTGACCATCCGGGCGGCACTCGCGACCGGCACCGAGCGGCTCAGGACGGTCGGCATCGCCGATCCGGGCCGGGACGCCCGGCGGCTGATGGCGGCGGCGCTCGGGGTTCCGTCCGACCGCCTGACGCTCCTCTCGGGTGACACGATCCCTGCGGAGGCAGCCGATACGTTCGCAAGGATGATCGCGCAGCGTGTGAGCTTCCGGCCCGTGGCCCAGATCGTCGGGACCAGGGCGTTCTGGGGCAGGGACTTCACCGTCACCGGGGCGGTTCTCGACCCGCGCCCGGAGACGGAGACGCTCATCGAGATCGCCCTCCGCGGCCGTCCGGCCGCGCGCATCCTCGACATCGGCACAGGTAGTGGCGCGATCCTTCTGACCCTGCTTGCCGAATGGCCCGAGGCGCGCGGCGTCGGCACCGACATCGACCCCGCCGCATTGGCCGTGGCGGCAGCAAACGCCGACCGGCTCGCGATCGGCCCCCGGGTGCAGTTCGTTGAAACCTGCTGGGCCGCCGGCGTCGCGGGGCCATTCGATCTGGTGGTGTCGAACCCACCCTACATTGCCGCGGCGGAGATTGATGAACTCGCCCCTGACGTGCGCGACTGGGAGCCACGTCACGCCCTCACCCCCGGCCCCTCCGGCCTTGAGAGTTACGCCGCAATCGCCCCGTCACTCCCGCCACTTCTCGCCCCACACGGACGCGTGCTCGTCGAGATCGGCCCGACCCAGGGCACGGCGGTTTCTGCATTGCTGCGGGGTGCCGGGCTCACCGAGACCTGCATCCATCCGGATCTCGACCTGCGCGATCGCGTAATCGCCGCCTCAGCGCAAGGTTGAGAAAAGTTTGGGGTTTTCCGCTTGTGTTTTCCAACCACCCGCTTATATCTCGGAGAGATCCTCCGCGAGCGTCCAGGATTATCCTTGCTTGGGACGCATGGCGGATCGGACAAGTGCACTGACACAACGGGATGATCGTTGACTGCCGCAAGGCGGTTCAACCTGTCCCCACAGCCACCAATGGCGGACAATTCACGGCATGAGACCATCGAACAAGTCGCGGTCCCGTAACAAGACCGGCAACAGCGGTAGCCACAGCAACAACAATAACAACCAGCGCCGCAACAGTATGGGCAACATCATCAACCGCGTGTTCGAGAGCGCGGGGCCCGATGGCAAGGTGCGCGGCACGCCGCAGCAGATCATCGACAAGTATCAGGCGCTCGCCCGCGATGCCCAGGTTTCGGGTGACCGTGTCGCTGCCGAGAGCTATCTCCAGCACTCCGAGCACTACGGCCGCCTCCTCGGCGAGGCGCAGCGCGTCCAGCAGGAGGCCCGCGCCAGTCAGGAGCGTGACGGCGATCGCGAGGAGGGTGGTTTCGATCAGCGCCGCCAGCAATCGCAGCCCAACGTGGGCTCCGGCCTCACGATGATCGACACCGACGACGGCTTCGACTCGGGCCCGATCGAGACCCCCGAAGGCCGCCGCGGCGGCTACGAGGACAACAGCGGCTTCCAGCGCCGCGACCGCGAGCCGCGTGAGCAGCGGGTAAACGGCCAGTCGGCCCCCCACGCCGCCGGGCCCGCACCGCAGGCACACGCAGCGCAGGCCGCACCCGCACCGCAGGTGCCCGCCGCGCAGGCGGCACCCGCACAGGCGCCCGCCGCGCAGGCCGCTCCCGCGCCGCAGGCCGAGCCGGTCCAGCAGGCTACCCCCGCGCCGCAGGATGCCGCTGCGCCGCAGGCCGAACCAGTGACACAGGCTGAACCGGCACCGCTCCCGGAGCCCGTGCAGCAGACGGCGCCCGAACCCGTAGCGGAACCGCAGCCGGCCGCCCGGGTGAGGTCCCCGAGGACCCGGCGCGAGGCCGCGCCCGCAGCCGTCGAACCCGTGGCCGCGCCGGACGCAGCCGTGTCCGGGGCCGCCACTCAGGAGGAAGCCATCGAGCTCGCGGAGCCGGAGGCCGAACCGGCGAAAAAGCCGCGCGCCCGCCGGCGCAAGACCCAGCCGGCCGTCACCGCGACGGACGAGGCCGCTGCCGCGCCCGAGCCCGCTGCTGCGCCCGAGGCCGCCCCGAGCGAGTAAGTCCAACGCCGGCAGGGGGGCCTACCTGTGGCCCCCCCGCGATCAGCCAGCGTCCCGGGCTCCCAGCGTCCTGGACAGCCCGCCCCCGAACCATCCGATTTCGCCAGCCTCTCGACGCCCGCGCGTCAGCGCGACGCGTCCCGCTCGGCGACCAGCCGCGCCAGCCGGCAGAACCCCTCCAGCGACACCTGTTCCGCCCGCTCGGTGGCCGGAATCCCCGCCGCCGCCAGCAGCGTCTCGGCATCGCCGAGCGGCCGAAGGCTCGCCCGGAGCATCTTGCGCCGCTGCCCGAAGGCGAGCGCCACCACCCGGCTCAGCACCGCTGCATCCGCCGGAAACCGCGGCTCGGCGAGGCGTTCGAGATGCACGACCGCGCTCGTCACCTTCGGCGCGGGGGTAAACGCCCGCGCCGGGATCTCGAAGGCGATCCGCGCGTTGCACCGCCACTGCGCGAGAAGCGACAGCCGCCCGTATGCCTTCGAGCCCGGCGCCGCCACGATCCGCTCTGCCACCTCACGCTGGAACATGAGCGTCATGCTCTCCCAGAACGGCGGCCAGACCGCCGGAGTCAGCCAGCGCACCAGAAGCTCGGTCCCCACGTTGTAGGGCAGGTTCGCCGCGATCCGGATCGGCGGCGTCAGCAACGGCAGGGGATCGACGCCAAGTGCATCCCCCTCGATCACCTCGAGCCGCCCCGGATAGGCAGCCGCGATCTCGGCCAGCGCCGGGAGACAGCGCGCGTCCCGCTCGATCGCCACCACCTTGCGCGCCCCTTCAGTCAGCAGCGCCCGCGTCAGCCCGCCCGGCCCGGGGCCGATCTCCAGCACATCAGACCCGGCGAGATCGCCGACACGCCGCGCAATCCGTCCGGTCAGGTTCAGGTCAAAAAGAAAATTCTGTCCCAGCGACTTGCGTGCCGCGAGCCCGTGCGTCGCGATCACCTCGCGGAGCGGCGGCAGTCCGTCGCCGCCCGACCCCCCGGCGCCGCTCACGCCCGTGCCCGCGCGGCCGCCATGTCGCGCGCCATCCCGAGCGCCGCAATCAGGCTCGACGCGCTCGCAACGCCCTTGCCGGCAATATCGTAGGCCGTGCCGTGATCCGGCGAGGTCCGCACGAAGTCGAGCCCGAGCGTCACGTTTACCCCGCCGTCGAAATCCACCGTCTTGATCGGGATGAGCGCCTGATCGTGGTACATGCAGACCGCCACGTCATAGCGCGCCCGCGCCGCCGGATGGAACATGGTGTCCGCCGGCAGCGGCCCGGCGATCGTCATCCCCTCGGCGCGCAACCGATCCAGCACCGGCGCTATCACCGTCGCCTCCTCATGCCCCATCGCCCCGCCTTCGCCCGCGTGCGGGTTCAGCCCGGCGACGGCGATGCGCGGCGTGGCGATGCCGAAATCCGTCCGTAGCCCCGCCTCCGTCACCCGCAGTGTCGCCTCCAGCAGGTCGGGCGTCAGTGCGCCCGGCACGTCGGCGACGGGGATGTGGATCGTCACCGGCACCACCCGGAGCGCGGGCGCCGCCAGCATCATCACCGGCAGGGCCGCGCCTGAAAGATGCGCGAGGTACTCGGTATGGCCGGGAAACGCGAACCCCGCGCCGTCCTTCAGGGCCTTCTTGTGGATCGGATTGGTGCAGAGCGCCGAGGCCTGTCCATCGCGCACCAGCTCCACCCCACGGGCAATGATCGCGATCACCGCCGCCGCGTTCGCCGGATCGGGCTGGCCGGGCAGCGCCGGCGCGGGCAGGGGGTGCGAGAGCACCGGCAGCCCGTCCGGCATCGCCGCCACCGCGTCCCCGGGCGCCGCGATCTCCCGCACGGGCAGGGCAAGCCGGGCGCCGGTCTCGCGCATCAGCGCCACGTCACCGATCAGGAAGAACGGCAACCGCCCGCGCAGGTCCGCCCAGGCCCTGAGCACGATCTCGCCGCCGATCCCGGACGGATCGCCCAGCGTGAGCGCGACCGGCGCGGTCATTTCTGCACGATGAGCGCGTCGCCGAGCAGCTCCTGCAGATAGCCCTGACCGAAACTCGCCACCCGGTCGCTGAAGAGCCGCTGGCGCAGCTGCTCACGGGCCTCGGGCGTCTCCACGGCGGCGGCATCGGGCGCCTCCTGCCTGATCGAGACCAGCTTGATGAGCGCGAGGCCGCCGGAGATCGGCATCGGCCGGGTGGTCTGGCCCGGGCGGAGCAACAGGACCTGCGTGCGGAAGTCGGTCGGAAGCTGGGTCGCGGGCACGGGAGGCAGGACGCCGCCCTGTTCGGCCGTGCCACTGCGGCTGTACTCCTGCGCGACGCTCGCGAAGCTCGTGCCGCGCGAAATCTGGCTGTAGAGCTGGTTGGCGAGCGTCACCGTCTCCGCCTCGCCGCGCTCGGCGAACGGCAGGGCGATCTCGGCGAGGTAAAGCATCTCGCGCGGCCGTTTGGCCTGCAATTCCATCGCCTGATCGAGATCGGCATCAGTGGGCATCGCCCGGGCGCGGAAGCGGGTGCCCAGCACCTCGCGCCACATCAGCCCGGATTCCACGAAGTCGTTCATGGTTTGCTGATCAATGCCGCGAACCGAGAGCACCTCGGTCACGTCTTCGGGCGTCAGGCCGCGGTTGGTCGCGAACTCCGCGATTCCCGTCTGGATCGCGCCCTCGGGAAGAGTGATCCCGAGGGACTTCGCCGCCTGCACCTTTACCCGGTCCTCGGTCAGCTGCTGCGTCGCGACCTTGCGCAGGTCGCCAGTGGCGCCAAGGGCATCGAGCAGCTTGACCCGCTGCGCAATGTCGTACTCGGTCACCACGCTCGAGTTCACGGTGAACGCCGGCGCGTAGGGGTTCGCCGCCCTGACCGGCGCCGCCATCGCCGTCACGATCGTGATCGCGAGGGCCGTGAGGACCCTGGCTGCGAGGACACTCCGCATCGTCACTCCTTCAGACCGTCAGGCACCGCGCATGCAGACGCGCGCCGGCCACTTGGTTTCGCCGTCTCCCCCGAACCCCGAGAGCTTCAACCCGAACGAGACAGAGGTCGAGGGCGGCAGATTGTCGGTGTACGTATACCGGCGCTGAAGCGAAAGGTCGAACTCGGCGCACTCGTTGCCGTACGTGATCCCGGCCCCGGCCCGCAGGTTGGCGTGCGCGACCGCATCATAGCGCCAGAGCCCCCGCAGCTCCCAGTTCGGCAGGAATCGATAGCGGGCGTCGAGGGCGATTTCGCTCGTTTCCGGCTGCAAGCCGATGAACGGGTTCGTGTCGTCTTCCTGAAGGTAGATGTAGGCCGCGCGCAGGCCGCCGCGCTCTCCCTCATAGGCGAGTGCGAACTCGTTCCTCGCGAAATCGAGCCTGTCGGTGAAGAGCGAGCGGTTCACGAGTGTGAGACCCCAGTCGAACTGCAGCGACACTGCCGTCACGTAGTCCGACCACTGGCCGGCAAGGCCGGTGCCCTCATAGAACTGCGCGTCGCTCGACGTCGAGCGAAGCACCCGGCCCGCCATCAGCCCGAGCGACCAGCCGGCCGGATCGAGCCGGGTATAGCTCACCCCGAGATTGGCGCGGAACCCGGTCTCCAGCCGGTCGGTCCCGGGGAAGCGGTTGAGCGAGAACAGGTTGGTGTCGTCGAATTCGACGAGCTGGCTGTCCTCGTTCGGCACATCCGAGTCGCCGAACGCGTGGGAATAGACGACCTGCACGATCGGCTCGATCACATGCTGGGCGTTCGACGTCGCCTTCATCCACGGCCAGCGCAATTCGATCGAGCCGGTCGGCACGGTTCGGACATAGGTCTCGGTGTCGCCGGTGGCGCGGGCTTCCCACGCCTGATAGGCGGCGAAGTCGATGCCCGCGACCACTTCGGCCAGCACGCCGTGGCCGAGGTTGCCATCGCGGGTCCAGTCGCCGCCGCCGCTGGCCCGGAACATGTTCTGGCCGTCCTCGCGAATGATGCCGAGCGAGTCGCCGTTGATCCCGAGCGTGCCGCCGCCAAGCCCGGGCGTGGCATAGAGCCGGCGATAGGTGAACTCGGGGAACGCGAAGGGCACGGTTCCCGCATCCACATCGTCCGACCCCGCAAGCGCCTGGAACGCGACGGTGCCGAAGGAAACGTACTCATCGAGCATGGTGCGGTGGATTGCCGCCGTGCTGGTCAGGCGGTCCGCGTCCGAATAGTCGAACTGGCCGAGATAGCTGTCGTCGCTCGCCCAGTTGAGGTCGAAGTCGCCGATGAAGTCCCGCGGCAGCGCGAAGGCGCCCTGCGCGGACAACGCCCCCCGGAGCCCGCCGCCATCGCCAAGCCCGTCATCAAGGGCGAGTGAGCCCGCGAGATTGAAGCCTCCGCTTTCGAAGCGTTGCCGGTACTGTCCCTCGAGGATGCGCGCGCCGCTCGTGGTGATGAACGGCGTCAGCGTCATGTCCGCCTGATCGCCAAGCGTGCGGTAGTACGGCAGCTTGATGCCGAAGCCGTAGATCTGTGACGACGACTGAAACCGCGGCAGCAGGATGCCGTTCGCCCGCCCTGCGCCGGGCTCGGGGATGCTTGCCCGCGGCAACCATCCGATCGGAACCCCGAAGAGCTCGAAACTCGCATTCTCGAAATAGATCCGCTGCGCCGCAGCGTCCCGGATCACCCGGCTTGCCCGGATCGCCCACGTCGGCCGCGTGTCGCCCTCGCAGATCGTGCAGGTGCTCGCCACCGTGCGATAGAGCGTGTCGAACCCGCCCTCGCGCCGCGCCTCGGCCGCCGCGAGCTGCATCTGGCCGGCGATGAGCAGCCGCGCGCTCTCGATCAGCCCGTCCTCCAGATCGGGCGTCAGCGTCGCGCCATCGGCGATCAGCACGCCCCCCTGCGCGTCCGTCAGCAGCAGCCCCTCCGCCTCGATCCTGTCCGCCCGCTGGTCGTAGACGATCCGCTTCGCCCGAAGCACCCGGTCGCCGTAAAGCACCTCGACATTGCCGCTCGCGGTCAGCCGCTCGGTCTGCTGGTCAAAGCTCACCTGATCGGCCACGAGGCTTGCCGGCATCCGCGCCGCATCGGGCGCCTGCGCCACCGACGGCACCCCGCCCCCCAGCACGGCACCGAGCGCGCCGGCGCCAAGGACGAGGGAGCTCGCGAGCGCAGGGAGGATCCGGGTCTTTCTCATGGTCATCCGTCCTCTAGATGCAACAGCAGGCTGATGGCGAGCAGGATCGCCGCGAACGGCGGGCTCCACGCGGCCACCAGGATCGGAATGTTGCCCTGTGCGCCAAGGGATTCGGCGAAATCCTTGAAGAAGTAGAGGGCAAACCCCGCCAGCACCGCCAGCAGGATCATGACCCCGGTCTGCCCGAACCGCGACGGCCGCATGGCGAAGGCCGCGCCGATCAGCACCATCGCGGCGTAGAGCGCGGGCTTCGCCAGTTCGGTCTGGAAGAACAGCCGGTGCTTCAGCCCGGAAAAGCCCGACTCCTCCATCTGCTGGATGAAGCGCGGCAGTTCCCAGAAGCCAACGGTTTCCGGCGGCGCGAAGCTCTCGAGGATTTCGTCGTTGGTCAGCCCGGTCGCGAGGCTCAGCCGCTCGTCCTGCGCGGTGAGGCTGAAGCTGCCGTCGGGTTGCAACCGCCACTCCCGGGCGTTCTCGAGCACCCACGCCCCCGGCGTCAGCCGGACCGCCGGCGCGTCGATCCGCGAATAGAGCACGCCGTCCCGGTTGAACCGGTGCATGTGCACCCGCGTCAGGATCGAGCCGTCGCTGTTGGTGCGCGCCGCCTGGATCACCGTCTGCCCGTCCGGGTCGGCCTGCCGCAGCCACACGCCCTCCTTGGAGAACGACAAGAGGCTCGATGCCGACGAGCTGAACTCCTCCTCCGCCGCATGTCCCTGCCGGATCGAGGCGGCCACGAACGGATTGACCGCCGCCACGAAGAAGATCGCCAGCCCGATCGCCGCGAGCACCGGCACCCGGAGCAGCCGGAGCGCCGATATTCCCGAGGCCCGCATCACCACGAGCTCGCTGGTCCGCGCCAGCCCGAGGAACGTGACAAGGCTCGCGAGCATCAGCACCAGCGGGAACACCTGATAGAGCAATTCGGGCGCCTGCAGCAGGGTGATGACGAGAATATCCCCCGATGCAGCGCCCGCGTCGCCGTAGCGGCGCAGGTTCTCGACCCCGGTGAAAAGCAGCACCACGAGGGTGATGGCGAGAAAGACCCCGAGGGTCGATCTCAGGAATTTCATCAGGATGTAGCGCCAGAGCGTCATGTGGCGGCACTCCGGGGTACGCGCGATCGGCTGAGCCGCAGCGTCAGGACGGCAACGTAGACGATCGCGATCACGCTCGGCAGATACATGAGCGGCCAGAGCGAAGGATTGACCGGCACGCGACCGCGCGCGACGAAAAGCAGCGCCATGAGCAGCGTGGCCACCCCCACCGCCACGATCACCCGCCGCCCGAAGCCACTGCGCCGGAAGCCGCCCGAGAGCAGCGTGACGAGCGCGATGAGCGGAAACAGCCCCGAGATCAGCGGCATGGCGAGCTTGTAGTGTCCTTCGGCCAGATAGTTGCCAAGAGTGTAGCGCGAAACCGCCAGCATCTCCGGGCTCGGGCGCAGCAGCTCTGGCACCGAATATTCCGACGGCCGGCGCACGCGCACGCCCTCTTCTTTCAGCATGTCGCTCAGGTCGAAGACGAACTGATCGAAGCTGACCGAAGTAAGCTGGTTCGGCGACGACCCCGGCGCCATCGCCACCCCTTCGAGCATCACGAGACGCGCCTCGTCGCCATCGCGCAGCAGGAGCGCCTTTTTCGCCGAATAGGTCACCGGCCGCGCCGGATCGCGCTGGTCGTTGAGGAATATCCCCGCCATCTCACCGGTCCGGCTCGTATCGGTGATGAAGAGCGTGAGGCCATCCACCGGATGGATGAACTGTCGCTCGACAATGAGCGCGTTGGCGAGATCCGATCGGATCGCCTGTGTCCGCTCCGAGAGGATGGCACTTGAGCGCGGCACCAGGACGGTCATGACGATCAGCATTGCGACCCCGATCATCGCCCCGAAGATCGCCACCGGCTTCAGCATCGAGGGCGGACCGTAGCCCGCGCCCATCATCACCACGAGTTCGCTGTCGGTATGCAGCCGGTTCAGGGCGTAGAGCGCGGCGCCCATCCCCGAGAGCGGCAGGACGATGACGAAGACCTGCGGCAGGACCAGCGTCGAGAACTCGAGGAAGACCTTCGCCCCCTCGCCGGACGCGATGACCGTGTCAACGAGTCGCACCGCCTGCGTCAGCCAGATGACGCCGGTGAAAACCAGAACGAAAAACCAGAGAGCGCTGACAAGCGCCTGAACGATGTAGCGATCGAGTCGCCTCACGCTGTTACTGCCCCTCTGGTCGCGGTCTCTTGCCGCCGTTGGTCTACGCCTTTGGTTTACCTGGGGTGCGCGGCCCGTGCATCTGGCCAAGCGGCCGGAAAGTCGCTAGGCCTCACCCGTCCTGTATCTTAACGGAGCCGATCGTGACCGCGCCACTCCAAACCGCCTTCGTCGCCACGGCTCCTGACAAATATACCACACTGACTGGTCGGCTCGCCGTGATCCTGGACGGCTCAACGCCGCTCGACCCCAACCTGCGCAAGCTGAACCGCGCCATGGGCGGCGCCATTCTGCGGCTCGTGGAGAGCCCGGAGTTCGGCAAGGCGAAGGCCGGCAGCGGCCATCGCCTCGCATTTCCCGCCGGGATCGCCGCCGAAGCCGTCCTTGTGGTGAAGCTCCCGAAAAAGCCGACGCCCGCCGAGGCTCGCCGGGCGGGGGCGGCGATCGCGACGTTCAATGGCTCGACGCCGCTCACGGTTGTCGCCGGCAAGCAGGCCCGGGCCGCCGAGATCGCGCTCGGCCTCGCGCTCAGGGCCTATGCCTTCGAGACCTACCGCAAGCCCGACCCCGACGCACCGACGCCGAACACGGAGGTCCGGTTCGAGGTCAAGGATCCGGACGCCGTGAGCGCCGAGCACGTGGCCTTCGGCGCACAGGCGGAAGGCATCTTCTTCACCCGCGATCTGGTGAGCGAACCCGCGAACGTGCTCACCACCACCGAGTTCGCCACGCGCCTCGAAGCCCTGCGCGAGCTTGGCGTCGAGGTCGAGGTGCTCGATGAGCCCGAGCTCGAACGCCTCGGGATGCGCACGCTCCTCGCCGTCGGTCAGGGCTCGGCCACGCCGACGAAGGTCGTCGTGATGCAGTGGAAGGGCGGCGACGAAGCCACCCGGCCCTTCGCCCTCGTCGGCAAGGGCGTCGTCTTCGATACCGGCGGCATCTCGATCAAGCCGTCCGCCGGCATGGAAGAGATGACCATGGACATGGGCGGCGCCGCGGTCGTGGCCGGCGTCATGAAGACGCTCGCGCTCCGCAAGGCGCCCGCCAACGTCGTCGGTCTGGTCGGCCTCGTGGAGAACATGCCGGGCAGCAACGCGACCCGGCCGGGCGATGTGGTGCGCTCGATGAAGGGCGACACCATCGAGATCATCAACACCGACGCCGAGGGCCGCCTGCTCCTCGCGGACGTGCTCTGGTACACGCAGGAGCGCTTCAAGCCCACCGGCATCGTCGATCTCGCCACGCTGACCGGCGCGGTCATCATTGCCCTCGGACATGAGCTCGCGGGCGTCTTCTCGAATGACGACGCGCTTGCCGACGCCTTCCTCGCCGCCGCGCGCGCGGAGGAAGAGGGCGCATGGCGGATGCCGCTCAGCCCGGCGTACGAGAAGGCGCTGAAGAGCCGCATCGCCGACGTGGCGAACGTCGGCGGCCGTCCGGCCGGCTCGATCACCGCCGCGACGTTCCTCAAGCGGTTCATCGCCGACGGGATGCCATGGATCCACCTCGACATTGCCGGTGTCGCGTATCTTTCCCGGGAAACCGATCTCGGCCCGAAGGGCGCGACCGGTTGGGGCGTGCGCGCGCTCGACCGGCTGATCCGGGACCGATACCAGGACTGACGCGCCATGGCGGAGGTGCTGTTCTACCACCTGACCGCCAGCCCGCTCGAGGTGACGCTCCCCGATCTCCTCGAGCGATCCCTCGGCCGCGGCTGGCGCGTGGTTGTGCGCGTCGGTTCCGCAACGACGCTCGCCGCGCTTGACGCCGGCCTCTGGACCTGGCGGGACGACAGCTTCCTGCCGCACGGCACCGCGGCCCTTGGCCATGCGGCGGCGCAACCGATCTATCTCACCGCCGGTGACGAGGTGCCGAACCGTGCCGATGTGCTGATGCTCGTCGATGGCGCCCGCGCCACGCCGACGGAGATGGCGGGCTTCGCGCGGACCTGCCTCATCTTCGACGGCACCGACGAGCGTGCCGTCGAGACCGCGCGCGGTGACTGGCGCGCCGTGAAGGCCGCCGCACTCCCGGCGAAGTACTGGGCGCAGGAACACGGGCGCTGGGTGCAGAAGGCCTGAGCATCAACCCAGGTTGCGATCTGGTTGATATTATTTCAGATATATGGATATGTCAGATGCTTGCATGGGTCGCGCGACCTGTGCACTCAAGGCGTCAGCCGCATCCTGTCGCCGCTGATCTCGACCTTCGCGAACCGGTCGAGCCCCGACATGCCGAGCAGCGAGGTCTCGAGCCCGCCCGCGCTCACGCTCGCCCGGACCCCGGTCTCGGTCAGGTCCCCGAGCTTCATCACGCCCAGCCGGATCTGCGCGGTCTCCACGACCCCGTTCGCCGTCAGCGCCCGCCCCATGAAGTTGAGCGCCCCCACGTCGATCCCGACCCGCTCCGCATCCCGGCGGCTGAGGACGATCTCGCTCGCCCCGGTATCGACGAGGAAGCGCACCGGCACGTTGTTTACTTCCATCCGCACATGAAAATGCCCGTCCGACGCCCGCTCGACGTCGATCACCCCGCTCTCCGAGACCGTCATCTCCGAGGGCACCAGCTCCTGCATCAGCACGTCACGGAAGCCGTAGACGATGACCGCAAGCGCAAAGATCAGCACCCAGATCAGCAAATCCCGCATCCGCCGCCCGAGATTGCGCCCCCGCCAGAACAGCCCCCCCGCCACGAAGACGAGCAGGCACACGAGAAAGACGACCCGCATCGTCGCGTCAGGATCGGCTGGCCAGTTCATGTTGACAGGAACCCGTACTCCCGCAGCCCGTCGAGCACGAACTGCACCGACAGCGCCGCGAGCAGGATGCCGAAGAGCCGCGTCAGGACCGAGATCCCGGTATGTCCGAGGGCGTGTTCGATGAGGTGGCTCAACCGGAAGAGAACATAGGTCAGGACCAGCACCGCGATGAGCACCGCGCCGATGCCGATCATCGTGACCGTGCTGTCCGAATGCCGCGTCCCGAGCAGAATGATCGTCGTCATCGCCCCCGGCCCGGCGATGAGCGGCATGGCGAGCGGAAAGACCGACGGGTCGCCCAGATTCTCCTCGGACTGCCGCTCCCGCCGGTCGGTCCGCCGCTCGAACAGCATGTCGAGCGCCGTCAGGAACAAGAGGATCCCGCCCGAGATGCGGAACGCCGGGATCGAGATGCCGATGGCTCCCAGTAGCCCCTCGCCGAAGAGTCCGAACACGGCAAGGATCACAAACCCGATGAGCAGCGCCCGGGCGCCCACATGGTGGCGCTGCCGCCGGGTCATTCCGCGGGTGAGGGCGATGAAGATCGGCGCAAGCCCGATCGGATCGATGATGACGAAGAGGGTGACGAAGGCGGTGACCAGGACCTCCGTCATGCCACGCCCGCTGCCTCTAGCCGTTCAAGGGCGGCCATCCACAACGCCTCGGCCCGCTCCAGCCCGCTCTCGACCTCGGCGCGTTTCTTCTGCAACGCCTCGATCGCGTCCTGATCCCCCCGCGCGTAGAGCAGCGGGTTCGCGAGCCGGCCGTCGATCTCGTCGCGCATCCCCTCGAGCTTCGCGACCCGCGCCTCGCACCTCGAGACCTCGGCCCTGAGCGGCGCCACCTCGGAGCGGGGCAGGGCCCGTGCCTTTGGCCGCTCCTCCCGCTTCGGCGCCGCGCCGCCACCGCCACTCCGCTCGGAGAGCAGCAGCCGGCGATACGCGTCCATGTCGTCGTCGAACGGCCGGATCCGCCCGTCCTTCACCAGCCACAGGCGCTCGGCGACGAGCTCGACCAGATAGGGGTCGTGGCTCACCAGCATGACCGCGCCACCATACTCGGTCAGCCCTTCGACCAGCGCGTCGCGACTCTCGATGTCGAGGTGGTTGGTCGGCTCGTCGAGAATGATCAGATGCGGCGCATCGAGCGTCGCGAGCAGCAGCGCGAGCCGCGACTTCTGGCCACCCGACAGCCGCCCGACCTCGGTCGTGGCGATGTCGGCACCGACCCCACCCGACGCGAGCCGCGCCCGGAGCTTGCCGGGATTCTCCTCAGGCCGCCGCACCTGCAGATGTTGCAGCGGCGTTGCGCCGAGTTCGAGCTCGTCCACCTGATGCTGGGCGAAGTAGCCGACCCGGAGCTTCGAGGACGCGAGCTTGCGGCCCTTCATTGGCGCCAGCCGGTCGGCGAGCAGCTTCACGAAGGTCGACTTGCCCTGACCGTTCTGCCCGAGCAGCGCGATCCGGTCGTCCTGGTCGATCCGAAGGTCGAGATGCGACAGGACGGGGCGGCCGTCGTAGCCTACGGTCACGTCCTCGAGCCGGATGATCGGCGGCGACAGCTCCTCCGGCGTGGGGAAGTTGAAGCCCGTCACGCTGTCCTCGACGACGGCGGCGATCGGCTTCATCCGCTCCAGCGCCTTGATCCGGCTCTGCGCCTGCCGCGCCTTCGACGCCTTCGCCCGGAAGCGATCGACGAAGCTTTGCATGTGCGCCCGCGCCGCGTCCTGCTTGCGCTTCTCGGAGATCTGCTGCTCGAGCCGCGCCCGCCGGGTGTCCTCGAAGATGTCGTAGGGCCCCTGGTAGAGTGTGAGCTTCTGCCGGTCGAGATGCAGGATCGCGCCCACCGAGCGGTTCAGAAGGTCCCTGTCGTGGCTGATCACGAGCACCGTGTGGGGATACTTCGCGAGGAAGCTCTCGAGCCAGATCGCGCCCTCGAGGTCGAGGTAGTTCGTCGGCTCGTCGAGGAGCAACACGTCGGGCCGCGCGAAGAGCACGGCGGCGAGCGCCACCCGCATCCGCCAGCCGCCGGAGAACTCGGCGCAGGTCCGCGCCTGCGCGGCCGCGTCGAAGCCAAGACCGGCGAGGATCGAGGCGGCCCGTGCCTCGGCGGAATGTGCGTCGATGTCGGCGAGGCGGGCGTGGATTTCACCGATCCGATGCGCGTCGGTGGCGATCTCTGCCTCCGCCATCAGCGCCGCGCGCTCCTCGTCCGCCGCAAGGACGGTGTCGATGAGGCTCACCCGGCTCGCCGGGGCTTCCTGCGCGACGCCGCCGATGCGGGCCCGCTTCGGCACCTCGATCTCGCCCGAGTCGAGCGCGAGTTCGCCACGGATCAGCCGGAAGAGCGTGGTCTTGCCACTGCCGTTGCGGCCGACGAATCCGACCTTGTGACCCTCGGGGATGAGTGCCGAGGCGTCGTCGAAGAGCTTCTTGCCTTCGAGGGTGAAGCTGAGGTTGCGCAGTGCGAGCATGCGCCCGATGTGGCCCGTGGCCCGTGGCTTGTCAATTGAGCGCGCGGGCGTGGATGCGGGGCCGCGGGCAACCCGACAGGGCCGCCGATTGGTCGATACGTACGGTCCAATGGTCGCGGAATCCCTGTTCCCATGTTGCAGCACTGCGCGCGGGCGGGTATCTGGACCCGGACGGAACTCGGACGGGCCTCTGGCCGGTCCGACGACGCGCCGCGATCGCAGCGCAGGAAATTACGCAGGCTGGCGCGACGTCAGGCGCCGATTGCTCGGCACGGGATGATACGAGGGGAAGTACGCATGGCCGTCAAGGTTGCTATCAACGGGTTCGGACGCATCGGGCGCAATGTGCTGCGCGCCATCGTCGAGTCGGGTCGGGATGACATCGAAGTCGTCGCGATCAACGACCTCGGCCCGGTCGAGACCAATGCCCACCTGATCCGCTACGACTCGGTCCACGGACGTTTCCCCGGCACCGTGACAGTCAAGGGTGACACGATCGACGTTGGCCGCGGCCCGATCCGGGTGACCGCGCTGCGCAACCCGGCCGAACTGCCGTGGGGCGACGTCGATATCGCGCTCGAGTGCACCGGCATCTTCTCCGATCGCGAGAAGGCGAAGGCGCATCTCGAGAACGGCTCGAAGCGGGTCATCGTCTCGGCGCCGTCGGCGGGCGCGGACAAGACCATCGTCTACGGCGTGAACGACAATACGCTCACCAAGGACGATCTCGTCATCTCGAACGCGTCGTGCACCACGAACTGCCTCTCGCCCGTCGCCTATGTGCTCAACAAGGCGATCGGGATCGAGCGGGGGTTCATGACCACGATCCACAGCTATACCGGCGACCAGCCGACGCTCGACACGCTGCACAAGGATCTCTACCGGGCCCGCGCGGCGGCGCTCTCGATGATCCCGACGACGACCGGCGCGGCGAAGGCCGTGGGTCTCGTGCTGCCCGAACTGAACGGCAAGCTCGACGGCGTCTCGATCCGCGTCCCGACCCCGAATGTCTCGGTGGTGGACTTCAAGTTCGTCGCCAGCCGGCCGACCTCGGTTGAAGAGGTCAACGGGGCGATCCGGGCAGCCGCCGACGGCGAGCTGAAGGGCATCCTCGGCTACACCGACGAGCCGCTGGTCTCGCACGACTTCAACCATGATCCGCATTCGTCGATCTTCCACATGGACCAGACCAAGGTGCTGGACGGCACCTTCGTGCGCGTCATGACCTGGTACGACAACGAGTGGGGCTTCTCGAACCGCATGGCCGACACGGCCGTCGCGCTCGGCAAGCTGATCTGAGTCTCCGGGCCGCTCCGGGAGACCGGAGCGGCCCGTTTTCCGACCGGGGCGCGCAAGTTGCGCGTCCCGCTTATCTATTCGATTTTGTTGAATGAGTTCCGTCAACCGGATGGCAGATCCCGGTTGACCTGCCGGGCGGCAGAGGTGATCCGAGACCTCCCCTGCCACGTTCCCGTGCCCCTCAGGCGTCCGCCGTCTCGCGCGCACCCAGCACATCGGCGAAGTAGTCCGCGAGGTCGCCCGTAGCATCGAGCGGCAGGACCTGGGCGATGTACTGGTCGGGCCGGACCACCACCATGGCGCCCTCGCTCCGGTCGATGCCGCGCACGTCGAAGATGTCGATGGCCGGGTCGGCGCAGAACGCCTTCTCGTAGTCGCGCAGGCCGAAGCGGCCCTTCACTGGCCAGAGCAGGCCCGGCAGGTCGTCCATGGACAGGCTGTCGTGCGGGGCCTGAAGCACGCCGCGCACGTCAAAGACCGCGTCGATGTTTTCGCCCTCGGGGGTGTGCCGGCGGAGCGGCGAGTCGGCCGCGTCTTCGAGGTGCTCGCAGAGGCGTGCGAGCCGCGAGCCGGCACCGTGGCCGTCGGCGCCTGCGAAGAGATAGATCCGCCAGCGTCCGTCCGCCTCCGCCACATGGCCGAGGTGCATCGGCTTCGCGTCCGCCAGCCGCACGACGGGGGCGGAGTGGAAGCGCATGCCGACGATCAGCCCCTTTGCCAGCGCCTGATGGGTGCCCGGGCCGGTCAGGACCGAGGCCGGATAGTGCGTCGCGGTGCCGGCGGTGAAGCGGCCCTGCTGGACGAAGTACTGCTGGAACTCCGCCGGATCGACGCCGTCCACATCATCGGGCGAGGTCTTGGGCCGGGCGCTGAACATCTTCGCGAACTTGCCGTCGAAGTCGATCAGCTCCTTTGCGACGATCTGCCGTTCCGCCGAGTAGGTGTGCAGCAGCTCCGGGCCGGCGATACCGCGCAGCACCGCCGCGAGCTTCCAGCCGAGATTGAACGTGTCCTGCATCGAGACGTTCATGCCCTGACCCGCCTTCGGGCTGTGGGTGTGGCAGGCGTCGCCGGCGATGAAGACGCGAGGGGTCCGCGTGCCTTCGGAACCGGCGGGCACGTCGTCGAACTTGTCGGTGAGCCGCTGGCCGATCTCGTAGACCGACCACCACGCCACCTCCTTCACGTCGAGGGTGTAGGGGTGCAGGATCCGCTGGGCGGCGGCGATGAGCTGATCGCTGGTGATGTTCTTCGAGGCCACCCGCTCGTTCTCGCCGAGCTTGTCGAGCTCGATGTAGAGGCGCACGAGATAGCCGCCTTCCCGCGGGATGATGAGAATGTTGCCGTGCTCGGCGGAGTGGATGGCGCTTTTCAGGCGGATGTCGGGGAAATCGGTGTAGGCGAGCACGTCCATCACGCCCCATGCCTGATTGGCGGCCTCGCCCTTGAGGTCGCGGCCGATCGCCCGGCGCACACCGCTGCGCGCGCCGTCGCAACCGACGACGTAGCGGGCACGGACGATCTCGTCGCGGCTGTCGTCCTCGGCATCCACCGGCCGCAGGCGCACGGTGACGGGCTCAGCCGGATCCTCGGGGATCGTCAGGTCCTCGATGCGGAGGTTGTAGTCCGGCACCAGCCCGGTAGGGGCGTTGCGCATGAGTTCGAGGTAGAAGTCATGGACCCGCGCTTGATTCAGGATGACGTGCGGGAATTCCGAGAGGCCCTCCTCGGTGTCGCGCACCCGGCCGTGACGGATGATCTGGCCGCCATCGCCAGGCTTCCAGAACGTCGTCTCGTTGACCCAGTAGGCTTCCCGCTCCACGCGGTCGGCGAAACCGAAGGCGTTGAACATCTCCATGGTCCGGCAGGCAATGCCGTCGGCCTGACCCAGTTCGAGCGGCCCCGGCTTCTGTTCGACGATGCGGGTGCGGATGCCGGGGAAGCCCGCGAGCTGTGCGGCGAGCGTCAGGCCGGCCGGACCGCAGCCGATGATCAGGACGTCGAGAACGTCGCCCGAAGGGGCAGGGGCCGGGTCGCGGAGCGCGGGGTCGCCGACACGGAAGCCATCGAGATGAAACTGCATTGTTCTTCCTCCTGAAATTCGGGCGTGCAAAAGGCCCTCGCTCACGGCGAAGGCCGCGGCGGTCGTGGTTCTTGGGGTTGGTCGGGGTGGATGCGGCGGGCCTAGGCGGCCCGGGGTCGGTTGGTGCCGCGGGTGGCCCGCGGGGTCGGGTTGTTGCGGCGGGCCTCAGCGGCCCGCGAGCGGGGTGGCTATTCGATCATCTCGGTCTTGCGCGCCACGAGCGGGGCGCGGCTGCTGTCGTTTGCCGCCTCGGTCGCCCGGCGGAGCAGGGCGACGAAGGGTTCACGATCCTCCGCTGGCAGTGCGCCGACGATGTCTTCCTGGACGAGCCCCGCGACCGGCAGCGCCCGGTCGAGCAATGTCTGGCCGTCCGGGCTCAGCTCCAGCACACGCGCACGGCGGTCGCGCGGGTGGACCTCACGGCTGACCAGGCCCTTGGTGACAAGCCGGTCAACGACGCCGCCGATGGTGACGCGGTCGTAGGCGATCAACCCGGCGAGCGTTGCCTGATCGATGCCGGGGTTCTCCCGCACGGTCTTCAGCGCGGCGAACTGCACTGACGTGAGATCGATCCCGGCCTCGGCCATCCGCGCGGTGAAAATCGCCGTCGAAATCTGGTGGAGCCGCCGGATCAGGTGTCCGGGCATGTCGTAGAGCGCGTCGTATGGCGTGTCAGGCACGGGTCGATCTCCTCGCATTGAGGATGGTCTACCCGATTCGAAAAAAAATAGCAAGTACACGTATCATTAATTGACACGCATACGTATGATGCGTATACGACATATCACTGGCCGACGCGCACAACGCCGCGGCCCACCCAGTTCCCCGGAGGAATCGTCCATGCCTGTATCTGCCACGGCCGAGAGGAAGCGTGTCCGCACGCTTGTCTGGATCATCTCGCTTGCCACAGTCGGACTGATGTTCGACGGCTACGATCTTGTGATCTACGGCACCGTCGTTTCGACCTTTCTCCGCGATCCGAGCCATATCGGCGCGGTTGACCCCGCGCTTGCGGGCGCCCTTGGCAGCTATGCGCTGATCGGGGTTCTCGTCGGCGCGCTGATCGCCGGCAGCATCGGCGACTTTCTCGGGCGCCGGAAAATGATGCTCGGTGCCTATGCCTGGTTCTCGCTCGGCATGCTGGCGACGTCGTTCACCCATACCGCGCAGGCGTTCGGGATCTTTCGCTTCCTGACCGGGCTCGGGGTCGGCGTGCTGCTGGCAACGACCGCGGCGCTGGTCTCCGAGTTCGCACCGAAGGGCAGGAAGAACCTCTGCAACGCCATCACCTACTCCGGTGTGCCGCTCGGCAGTCTCGCGGCGGCGGCGATCGCCATCGTGTTGCTGGAGCACATCGGCTGGCGCGGGCTCTTCGCGATCGGTGCGCTGCCGCTCGTCACGCTGCTGCCGCTCGCCATCTGGAAGATGCCGGAATCGGTGGTGTGGCTGGTCTCGCGCGGACGGATCGACGAGGCGCGGGCCGTCGCCGAGCGCACCGGGGTGGAGATGCCGACGCTCGACGCCGCGGCGGAGGCGGAAGAGCAGGGGGCGGCAGGCTATGCCGGGCTGTTTGGGGATTTCCTGCTGCCGACGATTCTCATCGGGCTGATGAGCGCCACCGGCCTGCTTCTGGTCTATTCGCTCAACACCTGGCTGCCGGAGCTGATGCTGCGGGCGGGGTTCAACGCCAAGGGCTCGCTCTCTTTCCTGCTGGTGCTGAACGGTGCGGCGGCGCTCGGACCGATTGTCGTCGCCCGCTTTGCCGATCGCTTCGGGCCGAAGCCGGTGGTGGCGGCGAGCTTCCTGCTCGGGGCGGTGTCGATCGCGGCGCTGACGCTGAAGCTGCCGCTGGCGGCGCTGCTCGGGATCGTCGCGCTGGTCGGGATCGGCACGAGCGGCACCCAGACGCTGATCTACGGGTTTGTCGCCACTTACTTCCCGACCCGGGTGCGGGGTGCGAGCGTCGCGTGGTGCGCGGGCTTCGGTCGGCTTGGCGGCGTTGGCGGGCCGCTGATCGGCGGGTTGCTGATCGCGGCGGGCTTCTCGATCGAGACGATCCTGCTGATCCTCGCCGGGCTGGCGCTGGTCGGCATGGTGCTGGCGCAGCTCATTCCGCCGACGCGGCTCACGCCCGAGGCGCGGCCGCCGCTGGCGGCATGAGGAAAGTGAGCGGCCGCTCGTCGGGGCGGCCGCTCACTCGCTTTCGATTTCCCGGCGGAGAGCTTCGATGTGCGGGACGGCGGCGGTCTCCGCGGCGCGTTCGATGGCGCGGTATCGCGTGACGATCGCAAGGCCGAGGGGCGTCAGTTCCGAACCGCCGCCGCGCTGGCCGCCCTTCTTGGCGGCCACGACGGGTTTGCGGAACAGCTTGTTCAGGTCTTCGACCAGCGACCAGGCGTGCTTGTAGGACATGCCCATCTGGCGCGCGGCCTCCGAGATCGAGCCGTATGCCGCGATCTGTTCCAGAAGCGAGACCTTGCCCGGGCCGATGCGCCCGTTGGCTTCGAGGTCGATGCGAAGGCTGAGCGAGCCGGGCATACGAGGCTGCCTCCCCATACTGACTGCCGTCACGATCGCGCGATCGGACCGGTGGGCGCAAGGCCGGAAAGCGGTGCGCGGCCGGGTGCCGCAGTTCCGTCGAGGCTCACCGCCTTGACGATCGCCCAGAGCGGGACGCCGGGGGCGAGACCGAGGGTCGCGACGGTCTGGCGGGTGACACGGGCAACGAGGCGGTCGCCGCCGGCGTCGAGGTCGACGAGCGCGTCGGGAGCGTCGGATGTCTCGGTCACGCCGAGCACGGTGGCGGCGAAGACGTTGAGCGCACTGATCCGGGTCGGGCGGTCGAGGGCGAGCATGACGTCGCGGGCGCGCACCCGCACGCGCAGCCGCGCGCCGGTCGGGGCGTCGAGGCGCGACACGCGCCAGAGGCCGGCCGGGGAGCGCAGGAGGCTGAGGCCGAAGTCCGGGTCGCGGCCTTCGAGCACCACCTCGACGAGGGCGGCGGTCTCGTCGCGGCTCTCGGGCAGCGAAAGCTCCAGATGGGCGAGCACTTCGTCGGCCGGGCCGCTGGCGACCGCCCGGCCGCCGGCGAGCAGGACGACGTCGGTGGCGAGGCGCGCCACCTCGGCGATGGCGTGGCTGACGTAGACGACGGGGATGCCGAGCTCGTCGCGCAGGCGTTCGACGAAGGGCAGGATCTCGGCCTTGCGGTCTTCGTCGAGGGCGGCGAGAGGCTCGTCCATGAGGAGAAGCCGCGGGCTGGCGGCGAGCGCGCGGCCGACGGCGACGCGGCTCTTCTCGCCGCCTGAAAGCCGGGCGGGGCGGCGGTCGAGGAGGTGGCCGATGCCGAGGAGCTCGATGATGCGGGTGATGTCGGCCCAGCGGTCGGCGCGTGGCGAGAGCAGCCGGCCGTAGGCGAGGTTCTGGCGCACGGTCAGGTGGGGAAAGAGCCGCGCGTCCTGAAAGACGTAGCCGATGCGCCGCCGGTGCGTCGGCACGAAGACCCGCTCGTCGGTGTCCACGAGGGTGCGTCCGTCGATCTCGATCCGGCCCCGGTCGGGACGCTCCAGCCCGGCGATGAGGTTGATGAGCGTGGTCTTGCCGGAGCCGGAGTGGCCGAAGAACGCGGTCAGCCGGCCGCTGGTCTCGAAGCGGGCATCGAGATTGAAGGCGCCGAGGCGCCGGGAGACGTCGACGACGAGCGTCATGCGAGGTCCATGCTGCGGCTGATCCGTCGGGCGAGCAGCTCGGAGGCAAGCAGCGCCGCCATGGCGATCGCCACCGACACGAGCGTGAGCCGCAGCGCCCCGGCGCCGCCGCCCGGGACTTGCGTATAGGTGTAGATCGCCGAGGGCAGGGTCTGGGTCTCGCCGGGGATGTTCGAGACGAAGGTGATCGTCGCGCCGAACTCGCCCATGGCCTTCGCGAAGGTCAGGATCATGCCGGCGATGATGCCGGGCAGCACCAGCGGCAGCGTCACGGTGAGAAAGACGAGGATCGGGCTCGCGCCGAGCGTCGCGGCCGCGGCCTCCAGCCGCCGGTCGACCGCCTCGATGGAGAGCCGGATCGAGCGGACGAGAAGCGGGAACGCCATGACGCCACAGGCGAGCGCCGCGCCGGTCCAGCGAAACGCGAAGACGATGCCGAAATGCTCGTCAAGGAAGCTGCCGATCGGCCCGCGCCGCCCCATGGTCAGGAGCAGGACATAGCCGGTGACGACCGGCGGCAGGATGAGGGGCAAGTGGACAAGGCCGTTCACCACCGCCTTGCCGGGAAACTCCCGCCGCGCGAGAAGCCACGCCACGGCGATGCCGAACGGCAGGCTGACGAGCGTCGCCCAGACGGAGACGCGCAGGGAGAGACGGACCGCGGTCCACTCATTCGGACTGAGGCCCAGCCACTCCATGCCGCGCGTCCCTTCGTGTCAGTGGGCCGAAAGGACCGTGAAGCCCTGCTTCGTGAACAGCTCGGACACCTTTTCGGTGCGCAGGAAGTCCATCAACGCGCCCGCGTCCGCGCTCTTGGCCTCGGCGGTCACGGCGGCAGGGTAGATGATCGGCGCGTGGCTGTCTTCGGGGAAGACGCCGGCGATCTTCACCGCCTTCTCGGAGTTGGCGTCGGTCTCGTAGACGATGCCGAACGGCGCCTCGCCGGTCGCGACGAGCGCGAGGGCGGCGCGGACGTTCTCTGCCTGAGCCACATGGCCCTCGACCTGATCCCAGACGCCGAGCGAGGTCAGCGCCTCCTTGCCGTACTTGCCGGCCGGCACCGAGTCGACCTGACCCATGGCGAGCCGCCCGTCACCGAGGGCGCCGAGAAGGTCGAAGTCCTTGCCGATCTCGATCTTCGCGTCCGCGTCGGCGGGGGCGACGAGGACCAGCCGGTTGCCGAGAAGCTGGACGACGGTGTCCTTCCTCACGAGGTCACGTTCGACGAGATAGTCCATCCACGGCACGTCGGCCGAGATGAAGAGGTCGGCCGGCGCGCCCTCCTCGATCTGCTTGGCGAGCGCCGAACTGGCGGCATAGGACATCACCGCTTCCTTGCCGGTTTCGGCCTTCCATGCGGTCGCGACTTCATCGAGGGCGTTCTTCAGGCTCGCCGCCGCGAAGACGGTCACGTCAGCCGCGGCTGCCGGAACGGCGAGCAGGGCCGCGAGGGAGAGGCCGGCAACAGCGCTCCTGAGGGTGCGAATGCTTCGGTCGAACATCTCGGTGCTCCGGTGAATTCCAGTCCGGGCGGGCGCCGAATGCGCCTGCCCGGAGAACCGATGTATCCGGATATACATAGCAAAGGAAGAGAGAACGACCTGCATCGCTGTCGGCCAAAGGTGCCGGAGGGTCAGCCGAGTTCGGCGCTCGCCTCGATCTCGATCAGCGCCTCGTCCTCGATCAGCCCCGCCACCACCACCATGGTCATCACCGGGAAATGCCGGCCCATGACGCGTCGATAGGCGTCGCCAACCTCCCGCTGCGCGTCGAGGTAGGCCTTCTTGTCAGTCACGTACCAGGTGAGCCGGGTGATGTTGTGCGCATCGCCTCCGGCGGCGCGGACGATTGCGACGATGTTGGCGAGCGCCTGCTCCATCTGGCCGATGAAATCGTGGTGCTCGAACTTCTGCTCGGCGTTCCAACCGATCTGGCCGCCGATATAGAGCCGGCCGTCCGCCAGCAGGCCGTTGGAATAGCCCTTCGGCTTCGCCCACCCCTCGGGCTGGATGGTCTCGATCATCGGGCGTCTCCTTCAGTTTCGAGGGTCATTTCGCGGGTCATGCCCGCTCTGAGTTCGTCCGGCCACGGGCGCGGACGTCCGTCCGACTTCGCGAACCAGACGAGCGTGGTGTTGAAGCGGACCCGGGGCTCGCCGTCGCAGGTGACTTCGACGAGAAGCTTGACGCTCGAGCCGCCGATGTGCGTGGGCGTGAGGGTGAAGTCGAGCCGTTCGCCGAGGCGGGACGGCTTCAGGAACACCGTCTCGTGGGCGACGGTCGGCACGCCGCGGTCCATCGGCCCGTGGATCTCGGCGAAGCTCCAGACGAGGCGGGTGTCGAACCATTCCTCGATGGTAGCGTTCAGCATCTCGTAGTAGCGCGGATAGAACACGATCTCCGCGGGGTCGCAGTGCTGAAAGCGCACCGTGTGAGTGGTGGTGAAGGCCATCGTCAGACTCCGAGATAACGGTCGGTCAACTCGGGCGTAAGCGCCGCGGGCTCGCCGGTCCAGACGGTGCGTCCCCGTTCGATCAGAAAGCAGCGGTCCGCGACCTGCCGGAGTTCCTTCAGGGTCTTGTCGATGACAAGGATCGCGAGGTCGCCCTTGAGCTGGTGGATTGCCGCCCAGATCTCCTGACGCACCACCGGGGCGAGGCCCTCGGTCGCCTCGTCGAGGACGAGGAGGCGCGGGTTCGTCATCAGCGCCCGGCCGATGGCGAGCATCTGCTGTTCGCCGCCCGAGAGCGTGCTGGCCCGCTGGCTGCGGCGCTCGGCGAGGCGGGGAAAGAGCGCCTCGACGCGGGTCTGGGTCCAGCCGCCGGGCCGGTCGGAGGCGCGGGCGGCGGCGGTGAGGTTTTCCTCGACGCTGAGCGGCGCGAAGCAGCGCCGCCCCTCGGGCACGAGGCCGATGCCGAGGCGCGCGACCCGGTGGATCGCCATGCCTCGCGTGGCGTGGCCGGCGAAGGTGATCGCGCCCTCGCGGGGCCGCAGGAGCGCCGAGACGGTGCGCACGGTCGTGGTCTTGCCCATGCCGTTGCGGCCCATGAGCGCCACGACCTCGCCCTCGGCCACGTCGAGATCGACGCCGAAGAGCGCCTGGCTCGCGCCGTAGAACGCGGTGACGCCCTTGAGATCGAGGAGGGTCTTCATGCGGCCTCGTCTCCCAGATAGGCGGTCCTGACGTCCGGGTTCGCGCGGATCTCGGCGACGGTGCCGGTGGCGATGACCCGGCCGTAGACCAGGACGGAAATACGATCGGCGAGCGCGAATACGGCTTCCATGTCGTGCTCGACCAGCAGGATCGGCGCGGTGCGGCGCAGGTCGGAGAGAAACGCCGTCATCCGCTTCGAGCCGTCGGGCGAGAGGCCGGCCATCGGCTCGTCCATCAGGAAGACCCGCGGCTTCATGGCGAGCGCCATGGCGAATTCGAGCTGGCGGCGCTCACCGTGGCTGAGATCGGCGGCGCGCATGGTCGCCCGCTCGCCGAGCCCTGCATCGTAGAGGAAGGCCATCGCCGCGTCGGTCAGGGCGAGATCGCGCGAGACCGGGCGGAAGAAGCGGAAGACCCGGCCCTGCCGCGCCTCCACGGCCAGCATGACGTTTTTCAGCGCCGAAAGCTCGGGCGCGATCTGGCTGACCTGAAACGTGCGGGCGAGGCCGATGCGGGCGCGGTCGGCGGCGTCGAGGTGGTCGATCGCCTGTCCCTCGAAAGCGATGGTGCCCGCGTCCTGGGGGATCTCGCCGACGATCTGCTTGATGAGCGTCGACTTGCCGGCACCGTTCGGGCCGATGAGCGCGTGGATCTCGCCCGGGAAGAGGTCGAGGGTGACGCCGCTGGTGGCCTTGAGCGCGCCGAAGGACTTCTCGAGGCCGGTGATCTTCAGGATCGGGTCAGGCATTGGCGTTTCTCCCGGTCAGAAGGCCGATGACGCCGCCGCGCGCGAAGAGCACGACGAGAAGCAGGACGAGGCCGAGGGGCAACTGCCAGTAGTCGGTGAGATGCCCGAGCCAGGCTTCGAGCAGCACGAAGATCGCCGCGCCGATCACCGGGCCGAGCGGCCGCCCGACGCCGCCGAGGATGACGAGGACGATGAGTTCGCCCGAGATCTGCCACGACAGCATGGAGGGCGAGACGAAGCGGTTGAGATCGGCGTAGAGCGCGCCCGCGAGCGCCACGGCCATCGCCGAGAGGACGAACGCCGCGAGGCGGACGCGGAACGGGCGCACGCCCATGGACGTGAGGCGGAGCGGGTTCTGCCGCGCCATGGCGAGGGCGAGGCCGAAGCGGGCGCGGGTCGCCATGAAGGTGAGCGCGAGCACGAGGAGCAGAAGCGCGAAGGCGATCAGGAAGAAGGTGAGCGGGTCCATCGTGTCGAGGGCGCCGAGGCTGTTCCTGACGTAGATCGAGAGCCCGTCCTCGCCGCCATAGGCCGGCCAGGAGATCGCGAAGTAGTAGATCATCTGGGCGAAGGCGAGGGTGATCATGATGAAGTGGACGCCGCCGGTGCGGAGCGACAGCGCGCCGATCGGCAGGGCGATGAGGCCCGCGGCGATGACGGCGGTGGCCCAGATGATCGGCATCGACGTGGTGCCGGCGAGCTCCATGGGCCAGGTCATCAGTGGCTCGTAGTTCTGCGCGGCGGAGGCGAGGATGCCGGCCGCGTAGCCGCCGATGCCGAAGAAGGCGGCGTGGCCGAAGGAGACGAGGCCGCCGTAGCCGAGGGCGAGGTTGAGCCCGACGCCCGCAAGGCCGAGGATCACGGCCTTGGTCGCCAGCGTGACGAGGTAGGGCTGGCCCGAGAGGCTGGCAATGATCGCGACCGCCAGAAAGCCGGCGAGCACGGCGATGTTGAGCAGGGATTCCCGGGTCATCGTCAGCTCCCCATGAGGCCGGTGGGGCGCCAGACGAGGATCAGCGCCATCAGGATGTAGATCGACATCGAGGCGAGGGCCGAGCCGACGGCGGTGGCGGCGGAGGGCTCCATGACGGTGCCGAGAAGCACGGGCAGCAGGAACCGCCCGAGGGTGTCGGTGACGCCGACGAGGATCGCGCCGGCGAGCGCGCCCTTGATCGAGCCGATGCCGCCGATCACCACGACGACGAAGGCCATGATGAGCACCGGCTCGCCCATGCCGACCTGCACCGACTGGATCGGGCCGATCAGCGCGCCCGCGAGCCCGGCGAGCGCCGCACCGAGGGCGAAGACGATGGTATAAAGCCGGGCAATGTCGATGCCGAGAGCGGCGATCATCTCGCGGTCGGCCTCGCCGGCGCGGATCTGCACGCCGAGGCGGGTGCGGTTGATCAGCGCCCAGAGGCCGATCGCCGTCGTGACGCCGATGACGATGATCGCGAGACGGTAGGCGGGATAGGACAGCGAGCCGATGCGCACGGTGCCCGCCAGCGCCTTCGGCACGTCGAGATAGAGCGGGAAGGAGCCGAAGACCCAGCGCGTCCCCTCGGAGAAGATCAGGATGAGCGCGAAGGTCGCCAGCACCTGATCGAGGTGATCGCGCCGGTAGAGGCGCCGCAGGACCAGCATCTCCATGAGCGCGCCCGCGAGCGCCGCGGCGGCCAGCGCCGCGACGAGGGCGAAGAGGAAGTTTCCGGTCGCGGCCGCCGCCGTCGCGGCCGCGAAGGCGCCGACCATGTAGAGACTGCCGTGGGCGAGGTTGATGAGCCCCATGACGCCGAAGACCAGCGTCAGGCCGGCGGCCATGAGAAACAGCATGGTGCCGAACTGGAGACCGTTCAGCAGCTGCTCGATGAGAAGGGTCGCGGTCATGCGGGGGAAGCCTCAAGCGGTTGGCTGCGTCGTGGTTAACTGGTTAACGGCGCAGCGCCCCCGGTTTCGAGGGTGGCACCGGTTGGCCCGGCAGGGAAGGCGCCCTGTGGCGGGGTGGTTAACGCCTTCCAGCCGGACGGCAGAGGCATCTTCCCGCGTGAACGGCGCCTTCCGGCGGATCGTCACTTCATCGGGCACTCGGCGGCGTAGGCGTCCACGTGATCCTCGAACGCGGTGCCGACGATCTTGTTGGTGACGACACCGTCGTCGCGCTTCACCACCTCGCGGGCGTAGAAGTTCTGGATCGGATGCTGGTTGTTGCCGAACCTGAAGCTGCCGCGCACCGTCGGGAAGTCGGCCGCCTTCAGCGCCGCGTGGTAGGCGTCATGGTCGGCGATGTCGGCCTTGGCCTGCGCCGAGAGGATGAGGAGCGCGGTGTCGTAACCCTGGCTCGCATAGACCGAGGGAAGGCGCTTGTACTCGGCCTCGAACGCCTCGACGAAGGCCTTGTTGGCCGGGTTGTCGAGGTCGGGCGACCACTGGGCGGCGTTGTGGGCGCCGAGGGCGGCGTCGCCGACGGCCGGAAGCACATCCTGATCGAACGAGAAGCCCGGGCCCATCATCGGCAGGCCGGTGCCGGCGTTCGAGAACTGCTTGATGAACGAGATTCCCATGCCGCCGGGAAGGAAGAAGAAGACGCTGTCCGCGCCGGACGCCTTGATCTGGGCGATCTCGGCGGCGAAGTCGGTCTGGCCGAGCTTCACGTAGTTCTCACCCGCGAGCTCACCCTTGTAGAAGCGCTTGAAGCCGTTGAGGGAATCCTTGCCGGCCGGATAGTTCGGCGCGAGGATGAAGGCGTTCTTGTAGCCGAGGGTGTTCGAGTACTCGCCCATCGCCTCGTGCTGGTTGTCGTTCTGGTAGGCGACGTTGAAGTAGTTCGGATCACAGCCCTTGCCGGCGAGCTGCGACGGGCCGGCGTTCACCGACAGGTAGAACTTGTCCTGCTTCACCGCCGCGGGCACGACCGCGAGCGCGATGTTCGAGAAGATGATGCCGGTCAGGATGTCGACCTTGTCGGACTGGATCATCTTGTCGGCGAGTTGGACGCCGATCTCGGGCTTCTGCTGGTCATCCTCGGTGATGACGGTGATCTCCGAGCCCGCGTCGCCGGCCTGCTTCAGGGCGAGAAGAAAGCCGTCGCGGGCGTCGATACCGAGGCCGGCGCCGCCGCCCGAGAGCGTGGAGATGAACCCGACCTTGAGCGGGGCGGCGGTGGCGGTGGAGGCCGCGAGAATTGCGGCGAGGGCAGCGGTGGTCAGGATGCGTTTCATGGTCTTGTTCCTCCTTGTCGGTCGTTCAGTGCGTGGCAGTGCGCAGCGCGAAGCGCTGGATCTTGCCGGTCGCTGTCTTGGGCAGCGTATCTGCGAATACCACCGAGCGGGGGTACTTGAAGGGGGCAATCGTCGCCTTCACGTGGTCCTGCAGGAGCTTCGCGGTCTCCGGCGTGTGCGGCACGCCCGGTGCGAGGACCACATGCGCCTGGACGATCATGCCGCGCTCGGCGTCGGCGATCCCGATCACGGCGCATTCGAGCACGTCCTCGTGGGCGAGAAGCGCGGCCTCGACCTCGGGGCCGGCGATGTTGTAGCCCGACGACAGGATCATGTCGTCGTTGCGGGCGGAGAAGTGGAAATAGCCGTTCTCGTCCTGCGAGAAGGTGTCACCGGTGAGGTTCCAGCCGTCGCGGACGAACACCGTCTGGCGGCTGTCGGCGAGGTAGCGGCAGCCGGTCGGGCCCTGTACCGCGAGACGGCCGGCGGTGCCGCGGGGCACCTCGTTCATGTCGCCATCGACGATTTTCGCGCGGTAGCCGGTGACCGGCCGGCCGGTGCAGGCGGGGAAGCTGTCGCCGAAGCGGTTGGTGATGAAGATGTGCAGCATCTCGGTGCCGCCGATGCCGTCGAGCATCGGTTTGCCGGTCTTGGCCAGCCACTCGTCGTAGACCGGGGCGGGCAGCGTCTCGCCTGCCGAGACCGCGCAGCGCAGCGACGAGAGATCGGCGCCTTCGTCCATCGCCTTCAGCATGACGCGGTAGGCGGTCGGCGCGGTGAAGCAGATCGTCGCGCGGTGGGTCTCGATGATCTCGATCATGTTCTCCGGCGAGGCGGTCTCGAGCAGCGTCGCGGCGGCGCCGAAGCGGAGCGGGAAGATCGCGAGCCCGCCGAGGCCGAAGGTAAAGGCGAGCGGCGGCGAGCCGACGAAGACGTCCTCCGGCGTCACTGACAGGACTTCCTTCGCGTAGCCATCGGCGATGATGAGCAGGTCGCGGTGGAAGTGCATCGTGGCCTTCGGCTGGCCGGTGGTGCCGGAGGTGAAGCCGAGCAGCGCCACGTCGTCGCGCCCGGTCTGCACCGCTTCGAAGCGGACCGACTTGCGAAGGGCGGCACGGTCGAGTTCGGCGTCATGGTTGGCGGTGCCGTCGAAGCCGATCACCTTCGCGAGGAACCGGCTCTCCTTGGCGCAGGCGATCAACTCGTCCATCAGCCGCGTGTCGCAGAGCGCGATGGTGACCTCGGCCTTGTCGACGATCTTCGTCAGCTCGCCGCTGCGCAGCATCGGCATGGTGTTGACGACGACGGCGCCGGCCTTGGTGGCGGCGAGCCAGGCGGCCACCATCGCCGGGTTGTTGGCGGAGCGGATCAGCACGCGGTTGCCGGGCTGCACGCCGTAGTCCTCGACGAGGGCGTGGGCGATGCGGTTCGTCCAGTCGGCGAGTTCCTTGTAGGTGCGCTGGCGGCCGTTGCCGATCAGCGCCACGTGGTCGCCGAAACCCTGCTCGACCATGCGGTCGGTGAGTTCGACCGCGGCGTTCAGATGCTCGGGATACTCGAACCCGGTCAGGTCGATCACCGGCCACTCCGCGAACGGCGGCAGGTTGTCGCGGGCGAAGGTGTCGGTGTGGGCGGTCGGTCCTAGCATCGTTCGTCTCCGCGGATCGGGGGGGGAGCGGTCAGAGGGTGGTGCGCACGTCCCAGAGCTCGGGAAAGAGCACGACGTCGAGCATCCGGCGCAGGTAGCTGACGCCGCCGGTGCCGCCGGTGCCACGCTTCAGCCCGATCACCCGTTCGACGGTCGTGACGTGGTTGAAGCGCCAGCGGCGGAAGTAGTCCTCGAGGTCGATCAGCTTTTCGGCGAGTTCGTAGAGCGGCCAGTGGGTTCGTGGCGCCTGGTAGACCTGCTGCCAGAGCGCGATGATGGCGGGGTCGGCGGTGCGGCGCCCCTCATGGGGCGCCGTTGCCCCGGCGGGAACCGCGAGACCGGCGCGGGCGACGGCGGCGAGGACGGTGGCGTAGAGGTCGGGCCGCGCGAGTTCGGCCTCGAGCACCGCGAGCGTGTCGGGGCGGTGCGCGTGGGGCGCGAGCATCGCGCGGTTGCGGTTGCCGAGGATGTATTCGATCTGGCGGTACTGGGCCGACTGGAAGCCCGAGGACTGGCCGAGGGCGTCGCGGAACTCGGTGTAGTCGGCGGGCGTCATGGTGCGCAGGACGTCCCAGGCGTTGTTCAGCTGCTCGAAGATCCGCGAGACGCGGGCGAGGAGCTTCTGCGCCTCTTCGAGCCGGTCCTCGGCGATGGCCGCGCGGGCGGTGGAGAGTTCGTGGATGACGAGCTTCATCCAGAGTTCGGAGGTCTGGTGCTGGATGATGAAGAGCAGCTCGTCATTCGCGGACGACAGGGGATGCTGGGCACCGAGGATCAGGTCGATGCCGAGATAGTCGCCATAGGACATCCGCTCCGAGAAGTCGGTCTCGGCCTCGCCTTCGGTCCCGGCGGCGCGCTCATACCCCGATGCCGGTGTCATTCGTTGGCCTCGGGCGGCAGGAATTTCACGTCGTGCTCGGCGGAGGCCGCGACGATCGAGGGGATGTCGGTCATCTCGTGCAGCGCCTCGAAGAGCTCGCGCAGGCGGCCGGCGGGGGATGCCCAGAAGAGGGCGCGCGCGGGCGCGTCGGACTTGTTGAAGTAACCGTGCGGCACGCCGCGGGGCATGCGCACCAGATCGCCCGCGCGCGCGGTCTGCCATTCGCCGTCGAGCTTCACCTCGAGCTGACCCTCCTGCACGAGGATGAACTCGTCCTGGTGCGGGTGGATGTGGACCGGGACGAACTGGCCGGGTTCGCTGTTCGTCTCGAAGGCGAAGGTCGAGGCACAGGTCGCCTTGGGAAAGTAGCGCTGGCCGAGGATGTTCCACTCGGTGCCCTCGATGCCTTCGCCGTTCCGGGTGATGCCGCCCTGCAGGTACTTCATGCCGTTGCTCCATGGTTTGCGAGGGTCTGTCTCGCGATCACCACCTTCTGCACATCCGAGGCGCCTTCATAGATCCTGAGCGCGCGGATCTCGCGATAGAGGCTTTCCACGATCGCGCCCTTGCGCACGCCGTCGCCGCCGTGAAGCTGGACGGCCTTGTCGATGACCGACTGGGCGCGGTCGGTGGCGTAGAGCTTGGCCATTGCCGCCTCGCGGGTGACGCGCGGGGCACCTGAGTCCTTCGCCCAGGCGGCGCGGTAGGTGAGGAGGGCGGCGGCGTCGACGTCGAGGGCCATGTCGGCGATGTGGCCCTGAACCATCTGGAGATCGGCAAGCGGCGCCCCGAAGAGCTGGCGGCCGGTGGCGCGGTCGAGCGTCTCGTCGAGCGCGCGGCGGGCGAAGCCGAGCGCGGCGGCGGCGACGGTCGAGCGGAAGACATCGAGCGTCGACATGGCGATCTTGAAGCCGTCGCCCGCCTTGCCGATCAGCGCCGAGGCGGGCAGGCGGATGTCATCGAAGCGGAGGCGCGCCAGCGGGTGCGGGGCGATCGTCTCCAGCCGCTCGGCGATGACGAGCCCGGGAGCATCGGCGGGCAGCAGGAAGGCCGAGAGGCCGCGGGCGCCCGGTGCCTCGCCGGTGCGCGCGAAGACCACGTAGAGATCGGCGATGCCACCGTTCGAGATCCACGTCTTCTCGCCGCTGAGCACGTAGCCGTCGCCGTCGCGGGTCGCGGTGGTGGCGGTGGCCGCGACATCGGAGCCCGACTGCGGCTCGGTCAGCGCGAAGGCGGTGAGCGCGCGGCCCGCGCGGGTCTCGGGCAGCCAGAGGGCCTGCTGCTCGGGCGTGCCGAAGAGCGAGATCGCGCCGGTGCCGAGGCCCTGCATGGCGAAGGCGAAGTCGGCGAGACCGTCGTGGCGCGCCAGCGTTTCGCGGATCAGGCAGAGCGTGCGCACATCGAGGGCGCGCGGATCGGCCGGATCAATGGCCGAGTGCAGGAGCCAGCCGCCGCGCCCGAGCATGTCCACGAGTTCGCGGCAGGCGGCGTCGGTGTCGGCGTGATCCACGTGGCGGAGGTTCGCACTCGCCCACGTGTCGAGATCAAGCGCCAGCGCGCGATGGCGCGGCTCGAAGAATGGCCAGTCGAGAAAGCTCAGGTCTGCCATCAGTTGCCCTCGAACACCGGTTTCCCCTTCGCGACGAACGCGTGGTAGGCGCGGGAGAAATCCTCGGTCTGCATGCAGATCGCCTGCGCCTGCGCCTCGGACTCGATCGCCTGCTCCAGCGACATGGACCATTCCTGGTTGAGCTGGGTCTTGGTCATCATGTGGGCGAAGGTCGGACCCTTGGCGATGCGCCCCGCCAGGGTCAGCGCCTCGGCCTCAAGCTCGGCGGCCGGGACGAGGCGGTTGAAGAAGCCCCATGCGGCGGCCTCGTCGGCGGTCATCACCCGGCCGGTGTAGAGCAGTTCCGCCGCCCGGCCCTGACCGATGATCCGGGGCAGGATGGCGCAGGCACCCATGTCGCAGCCGGCAAGGCCGACGCGGGTGAAGAGGAACGCGGTCTTTGCCTCCGGCGTGCCGATGCGCAGGTCCGACGCCATGGCGACGATCGCGCCGGCGCCGACGCAGATGCCGTCCACCGCGGCGATGATCGGCTTCTGGCAGGCGAGCATCGCCTTCACCAGATCGCCGGTCATGCGGGTGAAGGTGAGCAGCCCCTTCATGTCGCGGCCGATCAGCGGCCCGATGATGTCGTGGACGTCGCCCCCCGAGCAGAAGTTGCCGCCGTTCGAGCCGAAGACCACCACGTCGATGGTGTCGTCGTAGGGAAGGCCACGGAACCAGTCGCGCAGCGCCGCATAGCTCTCGAACGTCAGCGGGTTCTTGCGGTCCGGGCGGTCGAGCGACACGTGGGCGATCCGGTCCTTCGTCTCGAGGCGGAAGTGCTGGCTCATGCTTTGGTCTCCGGGTGCATCAGGTGGTGACGAACAACCTGCAGCTGCTCGTTCAGGTGATCGGCTTCCTCGCGCGTCACGTCGCCGAGGAGTTCGTTCACCCATGCCTCGTGGTGGGCCGCAAGGACCGCGAAGCTCTCGACCCCGGCGGGCGTGAGGCGGACGAGCAGCGCGCGCCGGTCACCCTCGACGGGCGTGCGGGTGGCGAGGCCCTCCTGTTCCAGCCGGTCGACGATGCCGGTGACGTTGCCGTTCGAGACGCGCAGCACGCTCGAGAGTTCGGTCATCTTCAGCCCGTCGGGCGCGCGGTGCAGTGCCGCCATCACGTCGAAGCGTGGCAGGGTGGACTCGAGCCCGCGCAGACGCTCGCGCAACTCGCTCTCGACCAGCCGCGCGACACCGAGCAGGCGCAGCCAGAGCCGGAGCCGCGCCTTCGACAGGGCGAGATCGACCTCGGGACGCTCGATCATGGTCATGTCTCGCCTCCCGAAATCGAGATGGCCTGTCCGGTCACCGAGACGGCGGTCTCCGAGCAGAGCCAGAGGACAGCCGCCGCGACCTCGTCCACCTCGACGAAGCGGCCCTGCGGGTTGGCGGCCAGAAGCGGCGCCTCGGCCTCGGCCCGCGAGCGGCCGGTCTTCGCCATGATGGTCTCGATCGAGCGCTCCAGCATCGGAGTCAGCATGTAGCCCGGGCAGATCGCGTTGACGGTGACGCCGCTCCGGGCGGTTTCGAGCGCAAGCGCCCGGGTGAGGCCAATGACGCCGTGCTTCGCCGCGCAGTAGCCCGCCACATAGGGATAGCCCTTGAGGCCCGCCGTCGAGGCGATGGCGATGAGGCGCCCCCAACCGGCATCGAGCATGGGCGCGAGGCCCTCCTGCCAGGTGGCGAAGACCCCGCCGAGGTTCAGCTCGACCATGGCCGCGAAGTCTTGCGGGCTGGTCTTCAGGAACGGCCGGCTCGCGGCGCTGCCGGCGTTCGCCACGACGATCTGCGGCGCGCCCCAGCCGTCGGCGGCGGCCTCGAACATCGCGGCCACCTCGTCGGGGCGCGTCACGTCGCCGGTGACGTAGCGCATTTCGGTGCCCGCGACCGAGGCGAGCGCCTCGGCGTTACGGCCTGCGATCGTCACGTTCGCCCCCGCGCCCGCCAGCGCGCGGGCAATGGACGCGCCCGCGCCGCTGCCGCCGCCGGTGACCAGTGCGTGTTTGCCCGCGAGCATCATGGCCTCAGACCTTGCCCAGCATGGTGTCGGTGCGCTCGGCGAGACGCCAGAGCTGGTCACGGCCGGGCAGATAGGGATCGGGCCACTTCTCGGCCCGGTCGCCAAGGCTGCCGGCGGCGCGCAGCGTCCAGTAGGGATCGGTCAGATGCGGACGCGCGAGGCAGACGAGATCGGCGCGGCCGGCCATCAGGATCGAGTTCACGTGGTCGGGCTCGTAGATGTTGCCGACCGCCATGGTCGCCATGCCGGTTTCGTTGCGGATCCGGTCGGAGAACGGCGTCTGGAACATGCGGCCGTAGACCGGCTTCGCGCGGACCGAGGTCTGGCCGGCGGAAACGTCGCAGATGTCGACGCCCTCGGCGCGCAGCATCCGGGCGATCTCGACCGCCTCCGACGGCGTGATACCGTCCTCGCCCACCCAGTCGTTCGCCGAGATGCGCACGGAGATCGGCTTGTCCTCCGGCCAGACGGCACGGACGGCCCGGAAGATCTCGAGCGGGTAGCGCATGCGGTTCTCGAGGCTGCCGCCGTATTCGTCAGTGCGGGTGTTGGTGAGGGGCGTGATGAAGGACGACAGCAGATAACCGTGGGCCATGTGCAGCTCGATCATGTCGAAGCCGCAGCGCTCGGCCATCTTTGTGCCGTCGACAAAGGCGTCGCGGATGCGGTCCATGTCGGCGCGGTCCATCGCCTTCGGCGTGGCGTTGTCCGTGGACCACGCGACGTCGGAAACCGAGAGAAGCGGCCAGTTGCCGTCCCGGAGCGGCGTGTCGGACTCCTCCCAGCCGACCTGCGTCGAGCCCTTGGCGCCGGCGTGGCCGATCTGCATGCAGATCTTCGCGTCAGTCTCGTGGTGGACGAAATCGACGATGCGCGTCCACGCCGCCTCGGCTTCCGGGCTGTAGGTGCCGGGGCAGCCGGGGGTGATGCGGCCCTCGGGCGTCACGCAGGTCATCTCGGTGTAGACGAGCCCGGCGCCGCCCTTGGCCCGCTCGCCGAGGTGGACGAGATGCCAGTCGGTCGGCACGCCGTCCTTCGCCTTGTACTGGGCCATCGGCGAGACGACGACGCGGTTCTTCAGCTCCATGCCGCGCAGGCGGAACGGCGCGAACATCGGGTGGCGGGTCGCCGTGTCCGGGCTGGCGCCGGCCTCCCGCTGGAACCATGCCTCCGCGCCGTTCAGCCAGTCCTCGTCGCGCAGGCGCAGGTTCTCGTGGCTGATGCGCTGCGAGCGGGTGAGGAGCGAATAGGTGAACTGCACCGGGTCGAGGTGGAAATAGCGCTCGATCTCCTCGAACCACTCCATGGAGTTCCGCGCCGCCGACTGGAGGCGCAGCACGTCGAGGCGGCGGGCGTCCTGATACTGCGCGAAGGCAGCTTCGAGCGTCGGCTCGGCGTGGAGGTAGGTCGCAAGCGCGATCGCCGAGTCGAGCGCGAGGCGGGTGCCGGAACCGATGGAAAAATGCGCCGTGGCGGCGGCGTCGCCCATCAGGACGACGTTCTTGTAGGACCACTTCTCGCAGAGCACGCGGGGGAAGTTGATCCACGCCGAGCCACGGATGTGCCTCGCGTTCGAGATGAGGGGATGGCCGCCAAGCTCGTCGGCGAAGATCGCCTCGCAGGTGGCGATCGACTCGTCCTGGGTCATGTCGCCGAAGCCGTGGGCGTTCCACGTCTCTTCGGTGCACTCGACGATGAAGGTCGCGGTGTCGGCGTCGAACTGGTAGGCGTGCGCCCAGAGCCAGCCCTTGTCCGTCTCCTTGAAGATGAAGGTGAAGGCGTTCTCGAACTTCTGCTTCGTGCCGAGCCAGACGAACTTGCACTTGCGCACGTCGACGTCAGGCTTGAAGTGCTCGGCATAGAGCGTGCGGGTGCGCGAGTTCAGGCCGTCGGACGAGACGACGATGTCGTACTCGGCGGCAAGGGCCTCGATCTGCTCGACCGGGATGTCGTTCTGGAAGCGCAGGTCGACGCCCAGCTCCCGGGCGCGGGCCTGAAGCAGCAGCAGAAGCTTCATGCGGCCGATGCCGCAGAAGCCGTGGCCGCCCGAGACGATGCGCTCGCCCTTGAACTCGACCGCGACGTCATCCCAGTAGGCGAAGTTCTCGCGGATCGACGCGGCGCTGACCGGATCGTTCTTCGCGAGGTTGCCGAGCGCCTCGTCGGAGAGGACCACGCCCCAGCCGAAGGTGTCGTCCGCCTGATTGCGCTCGAAGACGACGACCTCGTGGGACGGATCCCGGAGCTTCATCGAGATGGCGAAATAGAGGCCCGCTGGCCCACCGCCAATGCACGCGACCCGCATCGTCCGCTTCCTCCCCGCTATTCGTTACCGGCACCCTACCCGATTCGTCCGGTATATTTCAAGCATGAAGCTTTAGGCTTGAAATAATATCGCATGGCGCGTATCAAGGCTATCAAAAGGGAGCGTGCGCCCGTATCCGTAGCGAGCGTACCCGTACCGAGGCCGCAGACGGAGGAAGCCGAATGACCCATGCGACGACGCCTGAGACCGCCCGAGCAAAGCCCGCGGGCTTCGTCTGGGAGGATCCGTTCCTGCTCGACGAGCAGCTCACGGAAGAGGAGCGCATGGTGCGCGACACGGCGCGCGACTACTGCCAGGACGGTCTGGCACGCCGCGTGCTCGAGGCGAACCGGCATGAAGTCTTCGACGCGGAGATCATGCGCGAGATGGGCGCGCTCGGCCTGCTCGGCCCGACGATCCCGGAGGAGTTCGGCGGTGCGGGCGTCGGCTATGTGGCCTACGGGCTCGTCGCCCGCGAGGTGGAGCGGGTCGACTCAGGGTATCGCAGTGCGATGTCGGTGCAGTCCTCGCTCGTGATGCATCCGATCTTCGCCTACGGCACCGACGAGCAGCGGGCGAAGTACCTGCCGAAGCTCGCGTCGGGCGAGTGGATCGGCTGCTTCGGCCTGACCGAGCCCGATCACGGCTCGGACCCGGGCTCGATGATCACGCGGGCGAAGAAGGTCGACGGTGGCTATTCGGTTTCCGGGGCGAAGAACTGGATCACCAACTCGCCGGTCGCGGACGTCTTCGTGATCTGGGCGAAGTCGGACGCCCATGGCGGCAAGATCAAGGGCTTCGTGCTCGAGAAGGGCATGAAGGGGCTGGCGGCGCCGAAGATCGAAGGCAAGTTCAGCTTGCGCGCGTCGATCACCGGCATGATCCAGATGGACGAGGTCTTCGTGCCGGAGGAGAACCTGCTGCCGAATGTCGAGGGTCTTGCGGGACCGTTCGGCTGTCTCAACCGGGCGCGCTTCGGCATTGCCTGGGGCGCGATGGGGGCGGCGGAATTCTGCTGGCACGCGGCGCGGACCTACACCATGGACCGCAAGCAGTTCGGGCGTCCGCTGGCGCAGAACCAGCTGATCCAGAAGAAGCTCGCCGACATGATGACCGAGATCGGCCTCGGGCTTCAGGGCTGCCTCCGGCTCGGGCGGCTCTTCGACGAGGGGCGCGCGGCGGCGGAACTCATCAGCCTGATGAAGCGGAACAATTGCGGCAAGGCGCTCGATATCGCCCGGGTCGCCCGCGACATGCATGGCGGCAACGGCATCTCGGACGAGTACGGCGTAATCCGGCACGTGATGAACCTCGAGGCGGTCAACACCTATGAGGGCACCCATGACGTGCATGCGCTGATCCTCGGGCGGGCGCAGACCGGGCTGCAGGCGTTCTTCTGATGACGCCGGAGGCATATCTTCGCGCCGCCGAGGGGTCGGTCTCGCGGATCCCGGAGTTCGAGGGCATCGCACCACTGCCGACGGCGGTGGTCGGTGTCATCGGGGGCGGGACGATGGGGGCGGGAATTGCCGCCTCGGTCATCCTCTCCGGGCGCTCTGTCGTGATGATCGAGCGTGATGACGCGGCACTCGGCCGGGGTCTGGAAACCGTGCGCGGCCATCTCGGTGGGGCGCTGAAGCGGGGCAAGCTCGACGAGGCGGGCCATGCCGCCGCTCTCGGGCGGCTTTCCGGGGCGACGGACTATGCCGCGCTCGGGGAGGCCGATCTGGTGATCGAGGCGGTCTTCGAGGACATGGGCGTCAAGCGCGCGGTCTTTGCCGAGTTCGACCGGGTGACGCGGCCGGATGCGATCCTCGCGAGCAATACCTCGTATCTCGACGTGAACGAGATCGCCGGCGCGGTGACCGATCCCGGCCGGGTGGTGGGTCTGCACTTCTTTTCGCCGGCGCATGTGATGAAGCTGGTCGAGGTGATCCGAACCGATGCGGTGCGGCCTGAGGTGCTGGCGACCGCGCTCGGGTTCGGGCGGGACCTGGGCAAGATCCCGGTGCCATCCGGGGTCTGTGACGGCTTCATCGGCAACCGGATCATGTCGGTCTATCGTCGTGAGGCGGATTACATGCTGGTGGACGGGGCGATGCCGCAGGAGGTCGATGCGGCGATGGTGGCGTTCGGCTTCCCGATGGGGGTCTTTGCCATGCAGGACCTCGCGGGGCTCGATATCGCCTGGGCGATGCGGAAACGGCGGGCGGCGACGCGGCCGGCTTCGGAGCGGTATGTGACGATCGCCGACCGGATCTGCGACCTCGGGCGGTTCGGCAGGAAGACCGGGGCAGGGTGGTATGACTACGTCGAGGGGACGGCGGTGCCGTCGTCGGTGACGGAGGATATCATCCTGGCCGAGAGCGCCCGGGAGGGTGTTGTCCGGCGGGCGATTCCGGCGGAGGAGATCATGGCGCGGATCCTTGCGGTGATGCAGGCCGAGGGGCAGGCGATCCTTGACGAGGGGATCGCGGGCTCGGCGGAGGCGATCGACGTGGTGATGGCGAACGGTTACGGCTTTCCGAAGGCCAAGGGCGGGCCGATGTGGATGGCGAAGGCTGGCTGAGACGCGACAGGGTGCGCATGTTGCGCGCCCTTGATAACTGATTGAAACTGCGTGCGATTCATTGCGGCGTTGGTCGAATATTCACGCAGGTTGACGACGACGGAGCGCGCCCGGTCGTCGAGACGCATCGGCAGAGCGATGCTCCGGCCGGGAGGGCGGTCACAACGCTGGGCGCTGACGGATTTGGCAGGTGACAAATCCGTCCACGACTGCCCCTGCGCGGGGCAGGCGCGTTTCCGCGCCCGCCGGGTGGCAGCCATGGCCGGGTGGCGCGCTTCCGCAGATATCCCGCCGCTCCCGGTCCTCCGCGCGTCCCGCGCGTGGTCCGGCGGAAGCAGTGCTTCCGCTGGTCGCGCCAACAACTCGCGGGCCGAGGCCCGCTTCGGTCGTTCGGAGTCTGACGGCGCGTCGGTGCGCCGGCGCAGGGACTTCGACACCCGTGGAAACAACTCGGGCTTGCCAGTAGCGCCCGCCCGGCGGACCCCGGATAGGCCGCGCCTCAGTCGGCGGACTCGGCCGGGGGATCGACCACGATGCGCCGGCCGGCGAGATCGACGGTCGGAACGGCGGCGAGGGTGAAGGGAATGAGGATCTCCGCGGCACCGGGTCGGGCGACTTCGAGGATGTCGCCGGCGCCGTGGTCGAGGACCGCGCGCACGGTGCCGAGCTTCGCGCCGCCGGTGTCGAAGACCGTGAGCCCGATCAGATCGGCGTGGTAATACTCGTCTTCGTCGAGCGGCGGCAGGCGGTCCCGTGGCGCATAGAGACGGGTGCCCTTCAGGGCCTCGGCCTGTTCGCGGGTGAGAACCCCGGTCAGACGCGCGGCGAAGGCGCCGGTGATCGGGCGCAGCAGGCGCACGCCGAAGCTCTGCCCGCTTTCGCTGACGAGCGGGGCATAGCTCGCGATGGCTGCCGGGTCGGCGCAGAACGACTTCAGCCGCACCTCGCCGTGGACTCCGAAGGCACCGGCAATGGCGCCGACACAGGTGTGGTTCGCGGGCTCTGGCATGGGCAATCCGAAATGCGGCCGGAGCGGGCCCCGATCCGCGCTGCGCGGGCTCAAGGGACCGTGGGCACGCTCACGCCGGAGCGGGTGAGCAATCGACACCACCGGCGTCGAAGCCCGTCATGCACCCGGCCATACCGGCACGTGACGGGCTTCGGACGCCATGGGTTGGCTTACTCGGTGACGAGCTTACTCGGTGACGAGCTTACTCGGCGGCCGGGGCCTCGGCGGCCTTGGCGGCCTTGTCGGCCTTTTCCTTGGCGCGAGCGACGGCGGCCTTGCCGGGCTCGCCCTGCTTCAGGTTCGCGCGGGTCTTCTTCTCGCTGACGCCAGCGGCCTCGAGGAAGCGCGCCACGCGGTCGGTCGCCTGGGCGCCCTGGTCGAGCCAGTATTTTGCGCGGTCGAGGTCGAGCTTCACGCGGTTCTCGTTGTCCTTGGCGAGAAGCGGGTCGTAGGTGCCGAGCTTCTCGATGAAGCGGCCATCACGGGGCGAGCGCGAGTCGGCGGCGACGATCGAGTAGTGCGGACGCTTCTTGGACCCGCCGCGGGCGAGCCGGATCTTCATGGCCATGTTCAGTCTCCTTGGGAATGGTTCTCGAGGTGGCGCTCGTGATGGCGGATCACCTCGGAGATGATGAAGTTCAGGAACTTGCGCGCGAAGGCGGGATCAAGATCCGCCTCCTCCGCGAGCCGTTCGAGGCGCGCGATCTGGACCGACTCGCGCGCCGGGTCGGAGGGGGGCAGCCCGTGCTGCGCCTTGAGGACGCCGACGGACTGGGTGTGCTTGAAACGCTCGGCGAGCGTGAAGACGAGGATGGCGTCGAGCCGGTCGATCGACTCGCGATGGCCACGCAGCAGGTCCGCGGCCTGGCGGACGGCATCGGAGGTCATTTCTTCTTCCCCAGTCCGCTCAGGCCCGGCGGCAGGGCGAGGCCGGGGGGCGTGGCGCCGCCGCCCATGCCCGGCATCGGGGGCATTCCGCCCATGCCCGGCGGCATGCCACCGCCACCACGGCCGAGCATGGCGCCGAGGCCGCCGCGCAGCAGGCTCTTCTTCGACATGCCGCCCATCTTCTTCATCACGTCCGCCATCTGGCGGTGCATCTTCAGAAGCTTGTTGAGGTCGGAGACTTCGAGGCCGGCGCCCGCGGCGATGCGCTTCTTGCGCGAGGCCTGCAGCAGGTCGGGGGAGCGGCGTTCCTTCTTCGTCATCGAGTCGATGAGCGCGACCTGCCGGCGGAGCACCCGGTCGTCGATGCCCGCGTCGTCCATCTGCTTCTGCATCTTGCCCATGCCCGGAAGCATCGACATCATGCCCTGCATGCCGCCCATCTTCTGCATCTGCTCAAGCTGGGAGCGCAGGTCGTTCATGTTGAACTGACCCTTCTGGAAGCGCTTGACCATGCGCTCCGCGGCTTCCTGCTCCAGCGTCTCCTGGGCCTTCTCGACGAGGGCGACGATGTCGCCCATGCCGAGGATGCGGCCGGCGACGCGCTCGGGGTGGAATTCCTCGAGGGCGTCCATCCGCTCGCCGAGGCCGACGAAGCGGATCGGCTTGCCGGTGACCGCGCGCATGGAGAGCGCCGCGCCGCCACGGCCGTCGCCGTCCATCCGGGTCAGCACGACGCCGGAGATGCCGA
The DNA here is from genome assembly GCF_014201905.1 of Amaricoccus macauensis. Classification (GTDB taxonomy): domain Bacteria; phylum Pseudomonadota; class Alphaproteobacteria; order Rhodobacterales; family Rhodobacteraceae; genus Amaricoccus; species Amaricoccus macauensis. The sequence goes on from NZ_JACHFM010000002.1 coordinate 781,794, forward strand.
CGCGGCCGTCGAACTGTTCGGCGACGTTGACCGCGTCCTGGCCGGTGAGGCCGTCGACGACGAGCAATGTCTCGCGCGGCTTCGCGACGTCACGGACGGCAGTGACCTCGTCCATCAGTTCGTCGTCGATGTGGAGCCGGCCGGCGGTGTCGAGCATGACCACGTCGTAGCCGCCCAGGGCCGCCTGCTGCTTCGCGCGGCGGGCGATGTCGACGGCGGTCTGGCCGGCCACGATCGGCAGGCTGTCGACGCCGACCTGCAGCGCGAGGATCGCGAGCTGTTCCATGGCGGCCGGGCGGCGGGTGTCGAGCGAGGCGAGCAGGATGCGCTTGCCCTCGCGCTCCTTCAGGCGCTTGGCGAGCTTTGCCGTCGTCGTGGTCTTGCCCGAGCCCTGCAGGCCGACCATGAGGATCGGCGCAGGCGGCGAGTCGATTTTCAGCTCGCCCGCCGGACCTTCGCCCTTCAGCATGTCGACGAGGGCGTCGTGGACGATCTTCACCACCTGCTGGCCGGGGGTGATCGACTTCGTCACCGCCTGGCCGCGGGCCTTCTCCGACACCGCCTTCACGAAGTCGCGGGCAACGGGCAGCGACACGTCGGCCTCGAGGAGCGCGACGCGCACCTCGCGCAGGGCGGTCGAGATGTCCTCGTCGGTCAGCGCACCCTGCCGGGTGAGCTTGTCGAACACGCCAGACAGGCGGCCGCTCAGGGTCTCGAACATGGGCGCGGGCCCTCTCGTCAAACGCGGACCGCGCCGGTGGGCGCAACGCGCTGACCGACGGCGATCCTGCAAAATGCCAGGACCGGAGGACTCACAAGGTTCTCCGGGGATGCGGATCGCATAAGCGATGCGGACGGTGGGGTCAAGTCGGGTCGGCTGTAGGGGTCGGCTCTCGGGCAGGTGCGGCTGTTGCGACTGTGGCTGTTGCGGGTTCAGGCCATGACCGAGGCGAGGAGTTCGCTTGCCTTCGAGACGCCGAGCTTCTGGTAGGTGCGCTGGCGGTAGGTGAGGACCGTCCCGACGCCGAGGCCGAGTTCCGCGCCGATGTCGCGGGCGGTCATGCCGGCGAGGGTGCGGGCCGAGACCTCGCGCTCGCGGGCGGTGAGGACGGGATAGGCTCCGGCGAGGCGGCGCTCCACCTCGGAGACGAGCGGCGGGGCGTCGGGCTTCGCGGCCATCCGGGTCAGCCCGGTGATCGCGACCTGGGCGAGGGCGCCGAGCTGGAAGAGGTCGGGCTCCGCGCCGTCGTGGCGCTGGTAGAAAGTGAGGACCAGCGAGTGGTCGGGCTTGCGCCAGCCGAAGCAGATCTTCTCGACGAAGCGCGGCCGCTCGAAGCAGAGCTTGCGATAGGGACCGAGCTCGATCGCCGCCGCGGGGACACGGGCGTGAAAGCCGCTGCCGGGCAGGGCGCGCAGGCGGGCGGCGACGGCGGGGTCGCTGCGGTGGAAGCGTCGGGCATACATCCGCGTGCGCTCGTCCACGTCGGCGAGACCGCTCGACGAGGCGAGCGCGCGCGGCATCGCGCCGTCATCGACGCGGTACGCGAAAAGTTCCTCGACGCCCGCGGCCGAATGCGCGACCTCGAGCAGGCGCTCGGAAAAGCGCGCCGCATCGCGGGTCTCGAGCAGGTCGGCCGCCATGTCGGGATCGATCAGTCCGCCGGAACGCATGTGCCGTCCCCTCCCGGCGCGGCCCCCGATGCCGCGCGACAGCAAATATCATGTCCATAGGTCTACTGACAGACAAGCCCGGATCGTTAACCTAACTTACCGGGGACGGCGCAGAAAGCGCGAATCTCCCCAGGAGGAAATTGACAATGAGCAAACCATTCGCATCGTCGGCCGACACGGACGTGAAAACCGATACTCTCGAAATTCTGGGCGATGGCGTCTATGCCCTGACGGCCGAGGGCGACCCGAACGTCGGCGCGGTCGAGGGCGAGGACTTCGTCGTCGCGATCGAGAGCCGCGCCACGCCGTCGGCGACCGCCGACTGGCTGAAGATCCTGCGCGAGCAGACCGACAAGCCGATCCGCTATGTCATCCTGACCCACCACCATGCGGTGCGCGTGCTGGGCACGCCCGCGTTCGAGGCGCAGGACGTCATCATGTCCGACGAGGCGAACCGCCTCGTGGCCGAGCGCGGCGAAGAGGACTGGAAGAGCGAGTTCGGCCGGATGCCGCGCCTCGCGAAGAACGCCGACGAGGTGAAGGGGCTGGTCTGGCCGACGATCACCTTCGGCACGAACATGTCGATCGATCTCGGCGGCGACCGGGGCAAGCTCGACCTGCGCTTTCTCGGCCGGGGTCACACCAGCGGCGACATCGCCGTGTGGCACGAAAAGACCCGCACGCTCTTTGCCGGCGATCTCGTGGAGTCCAAGGCCGCGCTCTACACCGGCGACGCCTACCACTTCGACTGGTCGACCGGCACGCTCGACAACGTGAAGGCCTACCGCTCGGAGAACCTGATCGGCGGCCGTGGCGCGGTCAGCCGTGGCGTGGCCGAGACCGACGCCGCCGTGGAGCAGACCCGCAAGTTCCTGCGCGGGATGATCGACAACGTCGGCGGCGTCCACAAGTCGGGCGGCGACATCAAGGATGCCTTCGAGGCGACCCGCGAGGCGCTTGCGCCCGAGTTCGGTGCCTGGCCGATCTTCGAACACTGCCTGCCCTTCGACGTGCAGCGGCTCTGGGACGAGCATGACGGCGTCGAGCATCCGCGGATCTGGACGGCCGAGCGCGACCGCGAAGTCTGGGCGAAGCTGCAGGGCTGAGGGGCGCGCGCAATGGCCAACATTCCCGGTATCCCGGTCTACAAGGAAATCGGCGCCACTCCGGCGCCGGCCACAGGCGGCGGCGCGGATCGCGCTCGTGTCGTCATCGTCGGCGCAGGCCCGGTGGGCCTCGCCATGGCGCTCGATCTCGGTCGGCGCGGCCATGAAGTCGTGGTGCTGAGCCGCCTCGACTTCATTGCCCACGCTTCGAAGGCGATCTGCTTCTCCAAGCGCTCGCTCGACATCCTCGACCGCCTCGGGGTCGGCGACCCGGCGCTGGCCAAGGGCGTCACCTGGAATGTCGGCAAGGTCTATTGGGGCGAGGCCGACGATCCGGTCTACCAGTTCGACATGCTGCCGGTGAAGGACCAGAAGCGTCCCGGCTTCATCAACATCCAGCAGTACTACATCGAGGAGTACCTGCTCGATGGCGTGATGAAGCTGCCCAACGTTGAAGTCCGCTGGGGGCACCGGGTCTACGGCGTCACCTCGAAGGACGACGGCGCCGAGCTGGCGGTGACCGCCGACGACGGCGGCGTCTACACGCTGGAGGCGGAGTGGCTCATCGCCTGCGACGGCGCGCGCTCAACGGTGCGCGACCTGCTCGGCCTCGACTTCGAGGGGCGGGTCTTCGAGGACAACTTCCTCATCGCCGACATCCGCATGAAGCACGAGATGCCGTCCGAACGCTGGTTCTGGTTCGACCCGCCGTTCAATCGCGGCAAGTCGGCGCTGATGCACAAGCAGCCTGACGACGTGTGGCGCCTCGACTTCCAGCTGGGCTGGGACATCGACCGTGCGGCAGCGATCCGGCCGGAGAACGTCGAACCGTTCGTCAAGGCGATGCTCGGCGACGTGGAGTTCGAGCAGGAGTGGTACTCGGTCTATACCTTCCAGTGCCGCCGCATGGCGCGCTTCGTCCATGGCCGCACGATCTTCGCCGGTGACAGCGCGCATCTCGTGTCACCCTTCGGCGCGCGCGGCTGCAACGGCGGCTTTGCCGACGTGGACAACCTCGGCTGGAAGCTCGATCTCGTGCTGAAGGGCGAGGCAGACGAAGGGCTGATCGAGAGCTACAATGACGAGGCGATCACCACGGCGGACGAGAACATCCTGAACTCCTCCCGCTCGACGGACTTCCTCACGCCGAAATCGACCGCAAGTCAGGCGTTGCGCGACGCGGTGCTCGAACTCGCCCGCGACCACGCCTTCGCCCGGCCGTTCGTCAACTCCGGCCGGCTCTCGACCGCGGTTCACTACCCCGCAAGCGGCCTCTCGACGCCCGACACGGAGACCTGGACGAGCGGCGTCGCCCCCGGTGCGCCGGTGCTCGACGCACCGCACGGCGATGGCTGGCTGCTCGACGCGCTCGGTGACGACTTCGTGCTGCTCACCCGTGGCTGGCAGGGCGAAGCGCCGGCGGGCGTGCGGCTGATCGAGATCTCCGGCCTCGCCGCCGAGCGTCTCGGTCTGGGCGAAGGCGGCGCGGCGCTGGTGCGTCCCGACCACTACGTCGCGGCACGCTGGCACACCATTGATCCCGCTGCGGTCGACGCAGCACTCAAGCGCGCAAAGGGAGGCATGGCATGACCGGGCTCAACACGACACCGAACCTCGGCACGAACGCCAGCGCCGACGACCTCTATCAGAAGCTCGTCGCCCTGCATGACGGGCTCAGCGAGGCCGACAGCCTCAGGGTCTGGGCGAAGCTCGTCCTGATCCTGGCAAACCACATCGGCGACCGCGAGGTCATCGAGCAGGCCATCGTGGCAGCACGTCCGGTGGCGGCCGCGTAAGCGGCTGCCCCTCGGGCTCCCATCGGCTGCGAGCCTGCCCGGGCTCGCAGCCGATGGTCAGAACGACAAGCGGGCACCATATTCAGTCTGATGGCTCGCGGGGCGCGCCCACCGCGCGACGGGGCCCGGGAGGATAGCTCAATGCTCGACATGACGATTGGCGGTGAAGCCACCGGTACTTCCGACCGCTTCGAGGTGCGCAACCCGTCGACCGGCGAGGTGGTCGACACCGCGCCGAACGCGACCGCGGCCGATCTCGACCGTGCCGTTGCCGCCGCCCGCGCCGCTCAGGCGCCCTGGGCCGCGCTGGCGGACGAGGAGCGCGCCGCCGCCTGCCGCGCCGTGACCGAAGTCCTGACGGCGAACGCGGAAGAACTCGCGCGGCTCCTGACCCTTGAGCAGGGCAAGCCGCTGAACGGTCTCGGCTCGCGCTGGGAAATGGGCGGCGCCGCGGCCTGGGCCGGCTATACTTCCGGTCTCTCGTTGCCGCCGCAGGTCTTGCAGGACACCAACGAAGGCAAGGTCGAGGTCCATCGCAAGCCGATCGGCGTGGTGGGTTCGATCACGCCGTGGAACTTCCCGGTGATGATTGCGGTCTGGCACTACCTGCCGGCGATCCGCGCCGGCAATACCGTGGTCCTGAAGCCCTCGCCGCTGACGCCGCTCGCCACGCTCCGGATGATCGAACTGGCGAGTGCCGTGCTGCCGGCGGGGGTGCTCAACGTCGTCTCGGGCGACGACAAGGGCTTCAACGTCGGCGCGGCGATGTCGGCGCATCCCGGCATCGACAAGATCGTCTTCACCGGCTCGACGGCGACCGGCCGCCACGTCATGCGCTCGGCGGCGGAGAACCTGAAGCGGCTGACGCTCGAACTCGGCGGCAACGACGCGGGCATCGTGCTGCCCGACGCGGACCCGGCGAAGATCGCCGAGGGGCTGTTCTGGGGGGCGTTCATCAACAACGGCCAGACCTGCGCCGCGATGAAGCGGCTCTATGTCCACGACTCGATCCATGACGCGGTCTGCGACGCGCTGGTCGCCTACGCCGAGAAGATCCCGGTCGGCGACGGCATGGATGAGAACTCGGTGCTCGGCCCGGTGCAGAACGCCATGCAGTACGGCAAGGTCTCGAAGCTGGTGGCCGACGCGGTCACCCGCGGCAAGGTGCTGCTCGGCGGCAAGCCGGGCGAGGGGCTGTTCTTCCCGCCGACGATCATCTCCGGTCTCTCGAACGGCGACGCGCTGGTGGACGAGGAACAGTTCGGCCCGGCCCTGCCGGTCATTCGCTACACCGACGTGGACGAGGCGGTCATGGCGGCGAACGACAGTCCGAACGGTCTCGGCGGCTCGGTCTGGTCCGCCGACATCGACGCGGCGAAGGGGGTCGGCCGGCGGATGGAGTGCGGCTCTGTCTGGATCAACAAGCACGGCGCGATCCAGCCGAACGCACCCTTCGGCGGCGTGAAGCAGTCGGGCTTCGGCGTGCAGTTCGCCGAGGAGGGGCTGAAGGAGAACACCACCGCGCAGGTGGTCTTCTCCTGAGCCTCGCGCGTCCCGAGCCTCATGCGGCGGCGCGATCCCCGAGGTGGCGGCCGGCGCTCTCGATGAGCGCCACCGCCCGCTCGGGGTCGCCGATCTCGCGGGCGAGCAGCAGCGCCACCTTGGCGAGGAAGAGCTCGGACTCACCACCCGCGGCGTCGATGCCGAGCGCCAGGGCCTCGTAGACGGTTTCAACTTCGGCTGCGGTCATTGCTCAGGCCTCCACGGTGCCGGCTGCGGCGTTGTCTGGCAGGGATTGAAACGTCACGCGGGCCAGCGCGTCGCGGACGGCCTCGGCGCTCGCGGTGGTCCAGCGCGCGGCGACGTGGCGGTCGGGGCGCACGAGGTAAGCGGCCTGCGGGCCCGCGGCGAGGACTGTCGCGGCCTCGGAGTCCGGGGCGAGGCAGACCACGTCCGGGGCGTCCGGGAGTGAGCGGACTCCTTCCGCCAGGCGTTCGTCGAAGCAGATGAGGGTGTAGCCCGCGCCGAGCCGGTCGGAGAGAAAGCCGCCGTCGACCCGGGCGTCGGGGAGGGCGGACCCGACGCCCGCGCCGCCGGTGAAGGCCGGATCATCGGGCAGGACGGCGGGGCTCTCGGCGTAGGTGAAGGGAGTCATCTGGCGCGGGTTCGCGAGGCCGCCGGCGAAGGGGTGGTCGAGCGCGAGGGAGAGGGCCGCATCGCGCATCAGGGTCCAGCCGCGGGTCGGGGGCGTCATGAAGCGCGCGCTCTTCGAGGCGTTGGCGAAGACGTCGAGCGTCGCGCCGCGCCGCTCGGGCGAATAGCTGTCGAGCAGGTCCTCGCCGGCGCGGCCGGTCAGCACGTGACCGAGCTTCCAGCCGATGTTCTGGCCGTCGGCGAGGCCGTTGTTGAGGCCGCGGACACCGAAGATCGGCACGATGTGCGCGCTGTCGCCGACGAAGAACGTTCGGCCGTGGCGGTACTCGTCAAGCAGCAGGGTGTTCGCGGAATAGACGCTCCACCATTCGAGGTCCCAGGGGCCGGTTTCGCCGAGGTCGGCGAGCACGGCGGCGACGCTGGCGCGGACGTTCGCTTCCTGCAGCGCCTCGGCTTCGTCCTCGTCGTCGGCAAGCTGGTAGTCGATGCGCCAGATGTCGTCGGGCTGCTTGTGGACGAGCACCGTGCCGCCCGGGCGGCAGGCGGGGTCGAAGAGGGCCCGGCGGATCGTCGGGTAGTCGTGGCCTGAGCGGATGTCGGCGATGACGTAGCGGCCTTCGTAGTTCTCGCCCTTGAGGCGCAGGCCCTTCATGCGGCGGATCGGGCTGCGCGCGCCGTCGCAGGCGAGCACCCAGTCGGCGCGGAAGGCGTAGGTGGCCTGCGGGTCGGTGACGGTCAGCTCGACGGCGTCCGGGTGGTCGGTGATGCCGGTCACCTCGCTCTGCCAGCGGGTTTCGATCAGTGGCTCCCGCGCGACGGCGTCCCAGAGGTATTGCTCGATGTATTGCTGCTGGAGATTGTACATCGGCCGATACTTCTCGGAGGCCGGGTCGGACATCTCGAACTCGAGGATCTGGGTGCCCCGGAAGAAGCTCCGCCCCATGGTCCAGCCGAGGGCCTTGTCGAGGAACGGCGCGACGGCGCCGAGGCTCTCGAGGATGGCAAAGCTCGATCGCGAGACGCAGATCGCCCGGCTGCCGTCGTTGAACGTCGCCTTGTTGTCGAGCAGGACGGAGGCCACGCCCTCGCGGGCCAGGGTCAGGGCGGCGACCATGCCGACCGGACCGGCGCCGACGATCGCGACGCGCGTGTCCGCCGCCAGCCGCTCACGGGCGGCACCCTCCGGCGCATCGAAATGCGGATAGGTGAAATAGAGCGACTCGGTCGGAGCGCGTCCCTGTGGTCTCATGAATGATCCTCCGCGGAAATGGTGCCTGCCGTTGGAGCAAGGTTTACCGGATTGCGTGCCTTGCGTATGTCCTCCTTGGCGGGGGACAGGAGCGCGCATGGCGGCAGGCTATCGTCTGATCGAAGCTTGCCTTGCTGCCGGGGGGAGCGAGGCGTTCACCGCCGCCGTTCTCGATCTCGTGGAGTGGATGGGGGCCGACCAGATCATGGTCTTCGACCTTGCCCGCGAGCCTGCCACCTGCCTTCTGTCGCGCAACTTCAACCGGCTGCGGCTCGGGGGGCTGCTGGCGGCGCGCTATCTCGACGGCTGGTATCGCGAAGATCCGCTGCTGCCGGAACTCGCAGGGGTGGCGGAGGGTGAGATCCGCCTGCGGCGGATGCAGGACTTCGCCGGGGCGATGTCGGAGGCCTACCGCGCCGAGCTGTTCGACCGTCCGGGGCTGGCGGGCAAGACCGCGCTTCTCGCTGCCGGGCGGCGGCGGCGGCTCGTGATCAACTTCTATCACGCGCGCACGCCGGAGACCGAGGACGCCGACATGCTGCGCCTTGTGGCGCGGCTGTTGCTGCGGCATTTCGACGGGTCGGAGGAGGCGCCGTATCCGCCGCCGCTGGCCGCGCTGAGCGAGCGGGAGCGTGCGGTCTGCCTCGGGATTCTTGGCGGCGAGAAGGCCGAGGCGATCGCCGGGCGTCTCGGCGTCTCGCCCGCCACCGTGGTCACCTATCGCAAGCGGGCTTACGAGAAGCTGGGGATTTCGGCACGAGGCGAACTGTTCGCGATCTGCCGCCGGGGGTGATCCACCGACGGCAGCATGTGCCAAGGCGTCAGCCGCGCTGGCTGCAGGCGGCGTCCATCATCTCGACAGCCTGATCCACGGTGACGAGACCGGCCGGCAGTCCGACGTTCACCACCTGCTTGTAGGTGTCGAGGCAAGCGCCGCGCAGGTGGTCGAGCAGCATCCCGAGGAACGGCTGGGTGCCTGCGTTCGAGGCGGCCAGATCGTCGAAATAGGCGCGATGATTTGTCTCCATCGTCGAGTAGTCGACCTTGGCACCGGTCTGCCCCAGCACGGTGGCCACCCACATCTGCGCCATGTCGGGTTCGGCCATCTCGTTCAGGAACGCGCCCGCGAGGTCGGGATGCTCGCTGCCGGCGTTGACCACATAGCTGCCGCCCACTCGGTTGGTCTTGCAGGTCGGGCAGGCGGCGTCGGGCGGAACGGGATAGTTCATCATGCCGAGCGGAAAGCCGTCGGGCTGGCCGCCTTCGGCCGGCGGGTTGAACGCCCGGCTCGGATAGAAGCTGCCCATGGGGAAGAGCACGCCGCCGGGGTTGTTGTAGAAGTAGCCGTGCGACTCGCCGAGCTTGAGGCTCGCGATGCTTTTCGGGAACCCGCCCGTTTCGGCGAGATCGTGGATGTAGGTGAAGACCTCGACGACGCGGGGATCGCTGTAGGGCAGTTCACCGGCGATGAGCTTCGAGTACTCGTCCGGCCCGAGTTTCTTCAACAGAAGCTCGCCCGTCAGGTAGGCGCCGGGATAGTCGCGATCGGCAACGCCGACGACGATCGGCGTCGTGCCGCCGTCGTTTGCCCTCTTCACGAAGTCCATGAAGGCGGCGGTGTCGAGCTGGCCGCCGGCCGGCATCTCCACGCCGTACTGCTTCGCCAGATCCTTGTTGTAGTATAGCTCGATGGTCTGGGCCTCGAGCGGCAGCGCATAGAGTTTGCCGTCATGGGTCCAGGCCGCCTTTGCCCAGTCTTCGAGGCGGTCAGTCCTGAGGAGATCATCCAGCGGCAAGATCAGACCGTTTTCAATGTACTCGACCTGAAACGGGTCTGCATAAAATACGTCCGGGCCCTTGCCGGCCCGCAATGCCGACTGGAGGGCGGTGTTGAGTGGACCCTTCTGGTACCACGTGATCTCGACCTTTGCGCCCGGGTGCTTCGCTTCGAACCGAGTCGCGGCCTCCGTTACAAAGGCTACCTTTGATTTTTCGTCGGCCCAGTGGCTCCAAAGGCTGATGGTCTGTGCCCGGGCAGGGCCGCCCGTCACCCCGAGAAGGGTCGCGAGAAGAGCCGTGCCTAGGAGTTCATAGCCTTTTCGCATCTCGTCGCTCCGAAGTCATATGGTTCACTGCCGAGTGAAATGGAGTCTGCAATGGTCTGGCCGAACGCGCGGGTCCCGAGGGGCCCGCCGAGGTCGGCGGTCCTGAGGTGTGGATGGGCGAGGGTCTGGTCGACCGTCTCCTCGATCGCGCGCGCGGCGGCGAGGAGGCGCGGATCCTGCCGACGCTCGCCGGCCCAGGCGAGAAGCATCCCGGCCGAGAGGATGAGCGACGTCGGGTTTGCCTGGTCCCTTCCGGCAATGTCCGGCGCCGAGCCGTGTTGCGCCTGCGCGGCGCAGAGGTCATCACCTGCGTTGATCGCGCCGGCGAGCCCGAGGCCGCCGGAGAGTTCCGAGGCGAGATCCGAGAGGATGTCGGCGTAGAAATTGGTGGCGCAGATCACGTCGAAGCGCGCCGGATCGCGGACGAGGTGCGCGCACATGGCGTCGATGATGACCTCCTCGAGTTCCACGTCGGGGAACTCGGTGGCGACGCTGCGCACCTCTCGCAGGAAGAGGCCGTCACTCAGGATGAAGTTGTTGGCCTTGTGGACGGCCGTCACCTTGCGGCGGCGCTTGCGCGCCAGCTCGAAGGCGCGCCGGGCGATGCGCTCGCAGGCAAAGGCGGAGACCTTGCGCACCGAAAGCGCGAGGTCGGGGGTGGGCATGAACTCGCCGGAGCCAACCGCCATGTTGCGGTCGGGATAGAAGCCTTCCGTCGCCTCGCGCATGATGACGAGGTCCATCGGCGTGCGGGTCTGACCGATGCCGGGGCGGCTGCGCGCCGGACGGACATTGGCGTAGAGATCGAGCTTGACCCGGAAGGCGGCCGAGACGTTGACCCCGCCTTCCTCGCGCGGCGGATAGTCGAGATGCGAGATCGGTCCGAGAAGGACGCCGTCAACCTCGCGCGCCCGGCTGAGGACCGCGGGCGGGCAGGTGGAGCCGGTCGCGTCGTAGGCCTTGAAGCCGATGTCCGCGGTCTCGAACGTGAGTCCCAGGTCGAAACGGGCGCTGACCGCCTGAAGCACGGTCAACGTCGCCGCGGTGATCTCTTCACCGATTCCGTCCCCGGGGAGGATAAGGATACGCATCAGTTCCGGTCCTTCGGCCGCCGGCCAACGGAACACCCGAGGCTGCATCCTGTCAACATCAGCGTATGCATTGTCCCTCATCAGTATTGAGCGGTTGGCCATAGAGGCGCGCGGGCACCACGCTGCGGGCGTCAGCGAGGTGGGGACCGAGCGCATCTGCTAGGGTGACGAGCATTGCCCGGAGGTCAACCGGGCGGAAAGGCAGGGGGATGTCACGCAGCCCCGGGAGCGGGTGCAACGGGGTGTGCGGCCAGTCCGAGCCCCAGAGCAACCGGTCGGGGAAGCGCCGGGCGAGATGGCGCGCGAGGGGCAGGGCACCGGCGAGGCCGCCGGGCGCGCGGTCGAGGCCCGAGAGCTTCACGAAGACGTCGCCGCGGCAGACCAGGTCGTCGAGCGCCGGCCACGCGTCCTCGCCCGGGAAGCCCGCGAGATGGTCGAGCACGACGGGCGTCGTCAGCGCCTCGCGGGCGAGCGCTCCGAGGCCCGAGGGCGAAAGCTGAAGTTCGAGGTGGCGCTCGCCGGCAGCGTCGGCGGCGCGACGGAGCGCTTCGGCGTGGGCGCCGGACCAGTCTCCGCGCAGGTCCACGCGCAGGCCGCGAAGCCGCGGATGCTCCGGCGGCGGCGCCGTCGCACTCCATGCGCCGACCGCGACGGCCATCTCGCCGAACGCATCGAGTGCGTGGAACAGACAGGCATGGTCGTCGCCGTAGACCGTCGGCTGGACCAGGACGACCTGCGTGGCCCCTGTGACGCGGAGGTGCGCGCGCAGCGGATCGAGGCCCGCCTTTCCGGGGGTGTAGCGACGCTCCGTCGCCAGAGGGAAACGGCCGAGGTCGCCGAACACATGCACATGGCAATCCCAGACGGCCATCATGTGGCGATCCCGAGCAGGGCTGCGAGTTCCGGGCTCGGCAGTGGCTCGACCGTGCCCGCCTCGGCCGAGCGATAGGCGGCGAGCGTCGCGTCAAGGGTGCGGAGGTTGTCCGCCGGCCCGGTCTCGAACGGCGTGCCGTCGCGAAGCGCGGCGGCGAAATGCGCGATGGTCGCGGCATAGCTCCGGGCGTAGGCGTCGTCGAGATCCACGTCGAGCCGCTCCTCGCGGCGGCCTGACGCCGTCTCGGTGACGATCTCGGTCGTGCCGTCGCGCAGCACGCGGAGCAGGCCGCCGGTGCCCTCGACGCGCAGTTCCTCGCTCACGGCGGGCGGATCGGCTTCGCCAAGCGTCGCATAGCTCCGTTCCAGCACCGCATGGGCGGAGGGGAAGCGCAGCATCAGGCTTGCCAGATCCTCGCCCACGACGTCCGGGCTCACCCGCCGCAGCATCGCGACGACGGCGGTCGGCTCGGCGCCGAGCAGGAAGCGGGCGACGTCGATCTGGTGGATCATCGATTCGAGGACGAGAAGCCGCGGCATCTGGCGGAAGAACGGCTGCCGCGCGAGGCTCCACGGCTCGGGATGGCGCGCGGTCGGCACCGTGCCGGCAAGGCGGAGGTCGGAGCGGAGGTAGAACGGCTCGCCGATCCGGCCGGCGTCAAGCGCGGTCTTCGCGGCGCGAAACCATGGGCGGAAGCGGAAATTCTCGTGCACCATCAGCCGGACGCCGGCGTCACGTGCCGCCTCGGCCGCGGCGATCGCCTCCGCAAGGGTGGCCGCGAGCGGCTTCTGGCAGAGGATGGCCGCACCGGCATCGGCGGCGAGACGCACGTGGGCAAGGTGACGCTCGACGGGGGAGCAGATGTCCACCACATCCGGCCGAAGGGCTGCCACCGCTTCCACCGGATCGGTGTAGACTGCGGCAATCGCGAATCTCTCGGCCCGCGCCTTCGCCGTCACCGGATTGCGTGACGCAATACCCACCACCTCCGCGCCGGCTGCAGTCCAGCCGGTCAGATGAAAGGGGGTAACGAAGCCGGAACCGAGCAGAAGGACGCGCATTTGACACAGAGTACGTTGAACGGAGTCTACGTATACATTAGGACAGGCTCATGTCCAGAATCGCCCTCATCCACGCAGTCGAGATCGCCATGGCGCCGATCCGCGCCGCGTTCGGGGAGTTGTGGCCCGAGGCGGAGCTGGTGAACATCCTCGACGATTCGCTCAGCCCCGACCGGACGCTCGATGCCGAGCTTACCCCGGCGCTGAGCGATCGCATCCGGGATCTCGGTGCCTACGCGGTGCGCAGCGGTGCGAACGGCGTGCTCTACACCTGCTCCGCCTTCGGTCCGGCGATCGAAGCGGTACAGCGTGAACACATCGTGCCGGTCCTGAAACCCAACGAGGCGATGTTCAGCGACGTGCTCGCCACCGCCCGCTCGGCGGGGATGGTCGCGACCTTCGGCCGGTCGATCGATTCGATGGAAACCGAGTTCGCCGAGGCCGCCGGCGGCCGGGTGCCACTCCAGACGGTGCTGGCAGAGGGGGCGATGGACGCGCTTCGACGCGGAGACGCTTACGAGCATAACCGACTCGTCGCCGAGGCGGCCGCGTCGCTCGTGGGCTGCGATACGGTCATGCTGGCGCATTTCTCCACTGCTCAGGCGCTTGCCATGACCCAGGAGCGGATCACGGCGCGGGTGACGTCGGCGCCGCACGCCGCGGTTGCCTGCCTCAAGGCGCGGCTGTCGGGCGTTGACGCGAGCCACATCAGCCGCAGTCGCATGGGATGACCGGGATCGGTTGACGGGTTCAGTTGACGGGGGCGTGCCAAGGTCGCCTTGCCACCCGCCCGCCGGTCGCTAGAATCGCGGCAAGGACCGGGCCCGCGCGGCGCCGGCGTGCCCTGGAGGAACCCATGAAACTCGCAGTCCTCGCCCTTGTCGCGGTCATAGGCCTCGCCGCAGGTCTCTCCATCCCCGCGCTCGCGCAGGGTCTGCCGGGCGCCACGCCCGCCCCCGGCGTGGCGTCGGAGGCCACCGTGGGCGCCACGCTCGGGCCGGATCCCTCGCTCTCCGCCGGAACTGCCGGCGTGACAGGCGGCCCGATGGCGGGGCCGGACGCAAGCGCCGTCAACGATTACCCGACCGAGTCCCGTGCAGAGTACGTCTTCGCCTGCATGGCAACGAATGGCCGGACCGCCGACATCCTGCGCCGTTGCTCCTGCTCGATCGACGTCATCGCTTCGATCGTGCCCTATGACGACTACGTGGAGGCCGAGGCGGTGCTGGCCCTGATGCAGACCAGCGGCGAGCGGGTCGAGGCCATGCGCAACGCGGCCCCCGCCAAGGTCTTCGTGCAGCAACTGCGCCGCGCTCAGGCCGAGGGGAGCGTGCGCTGCTTCTAGAACCGAGCTCAGCTGTCGACCGGGAAGCTGCCCTGGTAGACCCCGCCGTCGGTGTCGGTGGCGCGGACCGAGATCGGCGCGCCGTTCGGGTGATAGCGGAAGCGGAACGTCGGGTTTTCGCTGATCGAGATGCCGCCGGTCACGGTGAAGAGGGTCTCGTCGCCCTCGGTGACGGCGAGCGTGTCGACGAAGTCGGCGGGGATGAAGAGCAGGCTCACCTGATCGCGCTGCAACCCGGAATTGTTCGGATGGCGCAGCATGACCTGCGCCTCGCGCCGGCCATCGGGATCGGTGTCGAACCAGCGCACCTTCATCTGGCCGAGGCTCGCCTTCGCCGCCACGGCGTCAGCGGCGGCCGGCGCGGAACAGCCGCCGGAGGCCCGCACATAGCGGCCGGTCATGTACTGGTTGCCGTCCGCCGCCTCGACCAGCACGCGGACGTTGGAGTAGGCATCCACCCGGACGCGCATCTCGAGATCGAGCGGCTGCATCGCCGCGCCGAACTCGAAGGTCGCGGCAACCGGCGCCGGGTTCTCGTCGATGACGAGGGTGAGCTTCCTGATCCCGGGCGCGCCGGGAGCGGCGGTGATGTGCACCGGCACCGCGGCTGCGTCCTCGGCCCGCATCGGCGCCTCGATCGCGTAGAGCCCTGCGCCATCGCGGATTTCGCCGGGCGCGGCCACATCGTCCCGGATCGCCGTCCAGCTGTCGCTCGGCTGGAGCGGCGGCGCGGCCGGCTGGCCGTCGGCAAGCGCCGGCTGAACGGCGAGAAAGCTGGCGAGGAAAACGGCGCCGAAGCGCCACCGAACAATCATGGGATCCTCCCGCGGGTCGCGTGTGCGCATAGTAGCGCGACAGCCCGTCCGGGCAAAGTGGACGGAGGTCGAGGATGATCGGACTTCTGGCGAGCCTCTGCCTCGCCGCGGCGCCCGGGATCTGCGCCGAGCGGCTCCTGCCCGGAGACTGCGACCCTGATCGGGCGGCGGCGTGGACGGCGGCGCATCCGGGACTGACCCTGCGCGGCAGCCGCTGCGCGGAGGCAGGCGATGTCCCCGCGCTCACCGTCGAGCAGGTGGCGCCGGGCGTCTTCGTCCACACCGGCGAGGTGGCGCTCGCGAGCCCGGAGAACCGCGGCGACATCGCCAATCTCGGATTCGTCATCGGCGAGACCGCGGTGGCGGTGATCGATGCCGGCAACACCCGGGCGATCGGCGAAGCGCTCTACGGCGCGATCCGGGCCCGGACCGCGCTTCCGGTGCGCTGGCTCGTCCTCACCCACATGCACCCCGACCACGTATTCGGCTCGGAGGTGTTCCGCGAAGCCGGCGCCGAAATCCTCGCGAGCGACCGGCTGCCCGCGGCTCTCGGCGCCCGGGCCGAGAGCTACACTGACGCCCTGACCCGGCAGGTGGGGCCGGAAGCGGCGCTCGGCAGCAGCCTCGTCCTGCCCGACCGCACCATTCCGGCCACCGAAACCCTCGACCTCGGCGGGCGCACCCTGACCCTCGCCACGCATCCGACGGCCCACACCGACAACGACCTGACGGCACGCGACTCCGCGACCGGCACATGGTTCCTCGGTGATCTGGTCTTTGACCACCACGCCCCGTCGCTCGACGGCTCGGCACCGGGATGGATCACGGTGCTTGCGAGCCTCGCGTCGCAGCCCGCGGCACGGGTGGTGCCGGGGCATGGCAGGCCGGCGCTCGACTGGCCCGCCGGCGCCGCACCGACGGCTGCCTACCTGGAAGCGCTGGTCCGTGAGACCCGCGCCGCCCTCGATGCGGGGGAGAGCCTCGGCACGGCGAGCGCGCATGTCGGAAGCGACCTCGCTGACGGCTGGCAGCTTTTCGACGACTTCAACGCGCGAAACGCAACGGCCGCCTACCGCGAACTGGAGTGGGAGTAGGCGCCGTTCCGGATTTCATACGGGCAGAAACCCTATCGGGCAGGGACGAGGGGCCCCGCCCACAGGCGGGGAGAAACCTCGACTCACGGGCGCAAGCCCGTTCCGCCGGAGCGAAGCCGCAAAGGCGGCGGAGCGCCAAGCGGTGGCCGAGCGGGAGCCCGCCGGGCTCCCCGAGGGCGCCGCTCCCGCCTCAGATCATCCCCTGCAGGAGCCGGGCGATCGAGAAGGCGCGCTGCTCCAGCAGGACCGGCGTCTCGCAGACATAGGTGAGCGACTGCTGCCGGTCGCGATAGACCCGGGTGTCCCACTTGACCCCGTCGGCCTCTTCCTCGAACCGGTCCATGTCACGCTGATCCTCGGGGACCTTCTCGAGTTCCGCCAGCGAGGCCTCGCGCGCGGCAATGCGGTCGGCCATCTCGATCTGGCGGTGCGAGTAGCGCGAGATGCCGCTGATGACCTGGGCCCGCTCGGTGTTGATCCGGTCGAGGACCGAGGCGAAAACCTCCGCGAGCCGCTCCGGCCGCTCCTCGGGCGTGAGCGTCGCGGCGTAGGCCGACGCGATGTCCCTCACCTCGTCGTCGCTCACCCGGCGCGGCGTGATCCGCGCGGCAAGGTCGATGGCCGCGCGGTCAGGTTCGGCGCCGTCCTGCGGCAGGGCAGCGGACCACATCTGGCCGATCGACAGCTCTGGCACCTTGCGCTGGATGCAGGGCCAGTCCGGATCGATCTCCTGCTGGGCGAGGGCGGGTGCCGCGAAGCAGAGCGGCGCGAGGAGTGCGAGCGGAATGAGGGCACGCATTTTCCGGGTTTCCTCCTACCAATGACCGGCATCGCCGTGCGGGGAGTCGTGATATGCTCTTGGATTGCAGTGATAGGATGCGCGGGGCGTGAAATCCACCACGCCAAAGTCGAAGGAGGCGCGAATGATCGAGCTGGTATTCATGGCTTGCCTGATCGGCCACCCCGACGTGTGCGAGCAAAGGACGCTGGGCTTCATCACCGAGGGCGGCGGCGCGATGGCCTGCCTCAAGGAGGCGCCGCCAACGCTCGCGACCTGGAGCGTGGAGCACCCCGGCTACCGGATCGGCGCGTGGCACTGCCAGGACTCCTCCCGGCGCTCCGAGGAAGCGTGAAGGCGGGGGAGGCGTGAAGGCGGGGGCTGACCGCCGGGCGGGATAGCCGCTCCGGCGTCATCACGTCTCCCGCGACTTTGATAGGAGTTTCGGGCGGCAGACCGACGCGCTAAGGTTCGGCCGTCTTCAAGGGCCGGGGGCGCCGCTGTTTCGGTGTGGACGGTCGTTATCGCAAACTGGGAGGGAGTATATGCGCACCAAGGCCGCCGTGGCCTTCGAGGCCGGCAAGCCGCTGGAGATCGTCGAAGTCGATCTCGAAGGCCCGAAGGAAGGCGAGGTGATGGTCGAGATCAAGGCGACCGGCATCTGCCACACTGACGAGTTCACCCTCTCGGGTGCCGACCCCGAAGGTCTCTTTCCGTCGATCCTCGGCCACGAGGGCGCGGGCGTCGTCGTCGAGGTTGGCCCGGGCGTGAAGTCGCTGAAGAAGGGCGATCACGTCATTCCGCTCTACACGCCCGAGTGCCGCGAGTGCCCGTCCTGCCTCAGCCGCAAGACGAACCTCTGCACCGCGATCCGCTCGACGCAGGGCCAGGGGCTGATGCCCGATGGCACCACGCGCTTCTCCTACAAGGGCAAGCCGATCTTCCACTACATGGGGTGCTCGACGTTCTCGAACTACACCGTGCTGCCGGAGATCGCCGTGGCGAAGGTCCGTGAGGACGCGCCGTTCGAGAAGATCTGCTACATCGGTTGCGGCGTGACGACGGGCGTCGGCGCGGTCATCAACACGGCTCAGGTCGAGCAGGGCTCGACGGCGGTGGTGTTCGGTCTCGGCGGCATCGGCCTCAACGTGCTGCAGGGCCTGAAGATGGCCGGGGCCGACATGATCATCGGCGTCGACCTCAACAACGACCGCAAGGAATGGGGCGAACGGTTCGGGATGACGCACTTCGTCAACCCGAAGGAAATCGATGGCGACATCGTGCCCTATCTCGTCAACATGACGAAGCGGGGTGCCGACCAGATCGGCGGTGCGGACTACACCTTCGACTGCACCGGCAACGTGACGGTGATGCGGCAGGCCCTCGAATGCTCGCATCGCGGCTGGGGCAAGTCGGTGGTGATCGGCGTGGCGCCGGCGGGTGCGGAGATCTCAACCCGTCCGTTCCAGCTGGTGACCGGCCGGCAGTGGATCGGCTCCGCCTTCGGCGGCGCCCGTGGCCGGACCGACGTTCCGAAGATCGTCGACTGGTACATGGAGAAGAAGATCCAGATCGACCCGATGATCACCCACCTGCTGCGGCTCGAGGACATCAACAAGGGCTTCGACCTGATGCACGCCGGCGAGTCGATCCGCTCGGTCGTCGTCTACTGATCACCGCCCGGGGGCTTCGGCCCCCGGTTCGTCAACTGGCTGGAATCGCTCTATTGACCGAGATGAACGGCCAAATGGGGCGTGCACGTCGGATGCAGATTTCGCGCCTCGGCCAAAGGGTTAATGAGGTTAACGGACTGGCCGGATCAGCGATCGGCCAAGCTCTCGCGGAACGCCACCGCCCGGCGCACGTCCGGCCACGCACCTGCCTCCTCGAACGCGGTGATCGCATCGTCGATCTGCACGAGTGCCGCCGCATGGCGGACGCGAGAAGGAGCGTGACGCAGGTCGGCCAGATCGGCCTCGACAGCGAGAGCGCGCGCAAGACCTTCCTTCGCGGTCCCCCAGTCTTTCGGCAGGTCGCGGCGCGGGATCACCTCCAGCACCTCACGGTAGACCGAGATCGCGCATCTCGCGATGTCCGCCTGCTTCTTCAGGTCGCCGAAGGTCCGCAGAACGTCCCCGAAGTTCACCTTGGCGGCGATCCAGTAGCGCCGCTCATCGCGTTCCCAAAGCTCTTTCAATGTCGGGCGGATCGCTGCCGCCGCTCTGAGCAAGACGTACGGATCCTCGTCGCGAGCGCCCACCATTCGCAGGACGTTGCCGAGTTGAAACCTGCGCAACGCCCAATCCGCGGGATAGGTGCGTCGGTCAGTTGCGGCCAACGATGAGCGATAAGCTGCAACCGCCTCGCGCAGCCGCGCCGTGCAGTCCTCCTTCTGCCCAAGCGTCGTGAGCACATTGCCAAGGAGAAACGCGGCGGAGGCCGCAGCTTTCCGGTCGCCCAGGCGGTGAAACTCCGCGGCAGCGCCTTCGATTGCGGTGACGGCGTATCTGAGCCGGCGTGTTCCGTCTTCGCCCTCACCGATCCGACGGTATGCGGCTCCAAGGTTCATTTTCACGCCTGCCCAGTCACCCGGGAAGGTGTGTCGGCGACAGACCTGCAGGGCCTTACGGTAGGCACAGATTGCCTTCGGGAGTGCTCCGGTCGTCGGGTCGCGGGAGCCGATCTCACTGAGAAGATTGCCGAGTGTCTTCTGCCAGTGAGCCCAGCGTTTCGGCGTCCTGCTCCGATCGCATTCGCTCAGGGTCCGCTCGGTGAGTTGCAGCGCCTCCCGAAACCTGTTGCCGCTCGTCTCCCGCGCGCCCAGCGTGGTGAGTGACATGGTTTGCCACAAGAGGGCCTGATCCCGATCCTCGGGGTCCCGGCAGGTCTCGGCGGTGATGCGGGCGAGCGCGACCGACACTTCGTGATCGACACGCATCCCGGCATTGTCACCGCGCTGGTGCCACTCGTGCCATTCTCTGGCGAAGGCGGCGAAGCGTTCCCGAGCATCGGGATACTGGAATGCCAGCTTCTCCACGATGTACCGGGCGGCGCCTTCGGCGTCGGACGCGATCAGATGCTGGCGGATGGCCGCTTCGAGGAGTTGGAGGTATCCGGCCTTGGCCTGTGAAACGGCGTGGTCAGCGATCTGCGCGGCGGCGTCGAGTCGGCCGTGGGCGGTGAGGGTAGCGAGCTCGCGAAGGGTGGCGTCGACGAAGGTGTCGACGTTTGAGCCAGCTTCGCCACTGGCCAGGGACTCGGCGGCGCGGTCGGCGGCGGCGTCGAGGGTGCGCAGAGCCTCGTCGCGGGTGGCGACGTGCGGCAGGATCTTGCGGGCCATCGCGATCAGGATGATCTCCGGGACGGTCGTCTCCTTGATCTCAAGGTGTTCGCGGACGAGCGCGAGGGTCTCGGCGGACACGTCCTTGATCGCGGCCGTCTCGTTCCTGATCTCGGACGTGTCGGCCCGAATTTCCCCGGTCATCGCCATCTGCTCGCGCCAGAGCGCCGGGGAGAGGGCAGCGATGATGTCGGCACGGTTGAGCATGACTTCCAGCGTTGCGCGGGCAACGCTGCGGAAGAATTGCTCCGGGAGTGGCGTCGCGAAGAAGTCGGGTGCGTGTGGGCCGCCGCGGAGCGCGGCGACCATGCCCTCGGTGATGAGCGCCGGGTCGAGACGGCCCGCGGCGAAGGTGGCCGGGTGGGCGAACGCATCGGAGGCCACCTGCTTAAAGAGCGCGATCGCGTCGTCGCGCGCGGGGCCGGCGTGGGTGAAGTGTTGGGCCTGCTCCTCGGCGGTTCGCTCCACTTCGGCGGCGATTGCGTCCAGGCCTGTCGTGGCGAAGGCGGCATCGAGCGAACACTTGCCACTCAAGATGTCGGTGAGCGCTGCCAGGCGGTCACCTGCGGCCGGCCCGACCGCGAGCCGCCAACTGGCAACAGCGAAGTTCGCGAAGGCCATCCAGGTCGTGATGGTGAACGCGGGCACAGTATTTCTCCGGGTGCGGGACAAGTGTCTTGCCGTGTCCGGGAAGACTGTCAAGCAATGCAGCACGGCGCCGAACCTCGATTGGATGGCCGTTGGGGCAGGGGGCGCCGGGGTCCGCACGGCGCAAAGTGCAGGATTCACAGTCGGAAGCCAGCTTCAGTAAACGGGCGCGCGCCAATGGCTCGAAGCTCGTCGATCGATACACGGAGCGGGGCGTTCCGGGCGGACCCTGTGAACTCGGGATTTTTGGGCATGGGGAACACTACTTCCCGAAGGTCACAGGGTGCATTTTTACCTTGCCGGCGCGCGGGAATCGCTTCGCCGACCGGCCGATATGCATCCAATGTAACATATTGATATAATTAATATAATGGCGAAACGCTCCGTTGCGGGGCAGCATGCGAGGGGCCCGTATCCAAGAAGTATGACGGCGTAGTTCTTTGGTCCTGAGCGCGGGTTTTACGTTGACCGCTCAACACAGCGAGGTGATATTTCTCCTACAGATCGGGACGCTGGACGAGCCAGCGCAGGAGAGTCTGAACGGCCCGCCCGGGGCCTCGGGGCGGAACAGCCGGGAGACCGGGGCGAGCTTTTCGGGAGGACAAGGAATGACGCTACGCGGTGTCACGTCGCTGGTTGCGGCGCTCTTAGCGACGGCAAGTCTGCCGGCGTTCGCCAACGACAGTGTGCTGGAGTTGTCGAAGAGCCCGGCGAACTGGGCGATCCAGACCGGCGACTACGCCAACACGCGCTATTCGACTCTAGACCAGATCAACAAGGACAACGTCAAGGATCTGCAGGTCGCATGGTCGTTCTCCACCGGTGTGCTGCGCGGCCATGAGGGCTCACCCCTCGTGATCGGGAACATGATGTATGTCCATACGCCGTTCCCCAACATCATCTACGCGCTGGATCTCGAGCAGGACGGCAAGATCGTCTGGCGCTACGAGCCGTCGCAGAACCCGGACGTGATCGCCGTCATGTGCTGCGACACCGTCTATCGCGGCCTCGCCTATGCGGACGACACGCTCTTCCTGCATCAGGCCGACACGACGCTGGTCGCGCTCGACGCGAAGACCGGTGCGGTCAAGTGGAGCGTGAAGAACGGCGACCCGACGAAGGGTGAGACCAACACCACGACCGTCATTCCGATCAAGGACAAGGTCCTCGTCGGCATCTCGGGTGGCGAGTTCGGTGTGCGCGGCAGCCTGACTGCCTACAACACCAAGGACGGCAGCCTCGCGTGGCGCGCGTACTCCACCGGCCCGGATGACGAGATCCTCGTCGACCCGGAGAAGACCACCGCGCTTGGAAAGCCGATCGGCAAGGACAGCTCGCTCGCGTCCTGGGAAGGCGACCAGTGGAAGACCGGCGGCGGCACCACCTGGGGCTGGTTCAGCTATGACCCTGAACTCGACCTGGTCTACTACGGCACCGGCAACCCCTCGACCTGGAACCCGGCGCAGCGTCCTGGCGACAACAAGTACTCGATGACGATCTTCGCGCGTAACCCGGACACGGGCATGGCGAAGTGGCTCTACCAGATGACGCCGCACGACGAATGGGACTACGACGGCGTCAACGAGATGGTGCTGTTCGACGCCCAGATGGACGGCAAGGACCGCAAGCTCCTGTTCCACCCGGACCGGAACGGCCTCGCCTACACCCTCGATCGTGACACCGGCGAGCTTCTCGTCGCCGAAAAGTACGATCCGACGGTGAACTGGACCACCGGCGTCGACATGGATCCGAACTCGCCGACCTACGGCCGTCCGGCGGTGGTCGACGCGATGTCGACCGAGCACAACGGCGAGGACGTCAACACGCAGGGCATCTGCCCGGCGGCGCTCGGCACCAAGGACCAGCAGCCGGCGGCGTGGTCGCCCGACACCCAGCTCATGTATGTGCCGACCAACCACGTCTGCATGGACTACGAGCCGTTCCGTGTCAGCTACACCGCGGGCCAGCCGTTCGTCGGCGCGACGCTCTCGATGTTCCCGGCGCCGGACAGCCACGGCGGCATGGGCAACTTCATCGCCTGGGACCCGGTCAAGGGCGAGATCAAGTGGTCGCTGCCCGAGCAGTTCTCGGTGTGGTCGGGCGCGCTCGCGACCAAGGGCGGCATCGTGTTCTACGGCACGCTCGAAGGCTACCTGAAGGCGGTCGACGCCGAGACGGGCAAGGAACTCTACAAGTTCAAGACCCCCTCGGGCATCATCGGCAACGTCTTCACCTACGAGCGTAACGACAAGCAGTACGTCGGCGTGCTCTCGGGCATCGGCGGCTGGGCGGGTATCGGTCTCGCGGCCGGTCTTACCAACCCCAACGACGGCCTCGGCGCGGTCGGCGGGTACGCTGCACTCAGTGACTACACCGCTCTTGGCGGACAGCTGACCATGTTCCAGCTGCCGAACTGACGCCAGGACGACGGAGCCCTATCGGCGGGCGGAACACAGTCCGTGTTTCGCCCGTTGCTTTGAGGCAGGGACGTGACGCGTCGAAAGACGCAACAGAACGTCAGACGAAGAACCTGAGCAATCCGGAAACGACCCGGGAGGACCCCAATGACTCTAGCGAGACCGATTCTGGCAGGACTGGCAACCGTTGCACTCATGGCCGGCAGCGCCATGGCCCAGGACAAGCCCGGTCCAGCCGCCGCAGTGTCCGAAGAGGATGGCAAGTGGTCGGCCGAGGACGGCACACCGACCTTCAAGGTCGACGATCAGGGCAGCGTCGACTGGTACACGTTCTCCGGGTTCCGGCGCTATCACTCGGAATGCCACGTCTGCCACGGACCGGACGGGCAGGGGTCGAGCTACGCTCCCGCACTCGTCAAGTCGGTAGAGAACATCGACTACTACACGTTCACCGACATCGTGGTGAACGGCAAGAAGGAAGGCAATCTTGTGATGCCGAGCTTCGGCACCAACAAGAACATCATGTGCTACCTCGACGATATCTACATCTACCTTCGCGCGGTGGGATCGGGTGAGGTTCCTCGCGGCCGCCCCGCCAAGCACGCGGACAAGCCGGCCTCCTTCACTGAGGCAGAGAATGCCTGCATGGGTTGACCTGTCCGGTCGGACAATTTTCGCCGCGGCGCTCATCGCCGCGGCTATTCCCGCATCCGGTCGCGCGCAGGTCGCCGACCTGGTTTCGCCCACGGCGTTTCGGGTCTGTGCCGACCCCGCCAACAAGCCGCTCAGCGACAAGGCCGGAGAGGGGTTCGAGAACAAGATTGCCGAGCTCATGGCCGAGCATCTTGGCCGGGAACTGCAGTACACGTGGTTTCCGATGGCGCAGGGCTTCGTGCGCCGGACGCTCACGGCGGTGGAATGTGACGTCATCATGGGCTACGCTCAGGGCGACGAACTCGTGCTCAACACCAATGCCTACTACACCTCGGCCTATGTCATCGTCACGCGGGCCGACAGTGACCTGCATGACGTGACGACGATCGAGGATCCGCGGCTGAAAGGCCGCAAGATCGGCTATATCGCCAACACGCCGCCCGGCACGCATCTTGCCCGGCTCGGGATGATCCCTGATGCGGTGAGCTACAGCCTGATGGTCGATACCCGACTCTACCATCCGAACGAGGATCTGCTGGCGGATCTCGCAGACGGCAAGGTCGATGCCGCGCTGATGTGGGGACCGATCGCCGGACCGCTCGCCAAGAACTATGATGACAAGCTCGTGGTGACGCCGCTTATCCATGAGACGGAAGCGCCGCGCCTGTTCTATCGGATCACCATGGGAGTCCGGCCGGGCGAGGATCGATGGAAACGCACACTCAATTCCGAGATCCGCAAGGTGCAGCCTGAGATCGACCAGATCCTGACGGACTTCGGCGTGCCACTGCTGAATGACAGCGGGACGGAACTGAAAGAACTGCCAACGCCATGAAACGCGCGGCGCTCCTCGTGGCGCTCGCTCTTGCAGCCGCCCCAGCCGGGGCGGCTGACGTGTCCGAGCCGGACGGCTACCGAGGCGAGCCGTATCTGGCCGAGGTTCCGGACACCCTGAAGGGGGCCGAGGTGATCGGCGATGCGGCCGCGCACGCCCTCTGGCTCACTGGCGTCGTGGGGTTCGTCGACGCGCTGCCGCGCGCGCCAAAGCCCGAGCTGCCGGAAGGAACCATTTGGCGCGAAGCACCTCACGGCAGTATCCCGGGTGCCCTCTGGCTACCAAACACCGGATACGCTGAACTTGCGCCCGAAACACTTGACTATCTGCGCAGCGGTCTTGAGGCTGTCACACAGGGCGACCCCGAGGCTCCTGTGGTGATATTTTGCAAGCGTGACTGCTGGATGTCCTGGAACGCGGCCCGCCGTGCAGTCGAGTTCGGTTATACACGGGTGTTCTGGTATCCGGACGGCGTTGACGGTTGGTCGGAGAACGGATGGTCTCTGGAGACCGCACAGCCATTCCAGCCCGGTGGATAGCCGGTCGCCCTGAACTGGCGAATGAATGGAAGGAGTGACGTGTGACAGACCCTTTGAGGGCCGACGGAGCCACTTGTTGCCGGACAATCCTGCTTGCAGCAGCACTGGCGCTGGCGCCGGTTGCTGCGACGGCAGCCGATGTGGTGGCAACCGGCATCGTGCGCGTGGAGGCGAATTCACCGTTGCCGCTGTCCCGCCTGCGGCTGCCGCCACCCGATCTCGGGTTTGCCGGGGCCGAACTGGCCGTGGCTGACAACAATACGACCGGCAGCTTCATGGGTCAGGAGTTCACCCTCGCGACCGCGTCGGTCCCACCGGAGCAGGCAACCGCGACCGTCGAGGCGATGATTGCCAAGGGCATCCGCTTCATCGTGACGATGGCCGACGCGGACACCACGCTCGCCATGGCCGACGCCGCCGGGGACAGGGCGCTGGTGCTGAACGCGTCCGCGCCCGATGACCGGCTGCGCGGCGAGGACTGCCGGGCGAACCTGCTGCACACCGCGCCGAGCCGATCGATGCTGACGGACGCGGTGGCGCAGTACTTCGTCACCAAGCGCTGGGACAAGTGGTTCCTGATCGAGGGATCGCACCCGGCGGACAAGGACCTCGCCGAGCACTACAAGACCTCGGCCGCGAAGTTCGGCGCGAAGGTCGTCGAGGAACGGGTCTATGAGGATACCGGCGGCGCGCGCCGGACCGACTCCGGCACCGTGCAGGTACAGACCCAGATGCCGGTCTTCACCCAGTCGGCGGCCGAGCACGATGTGGTCATCGCGGCGGACGACAGCGAGGTCTTCGCCGGGTATCTGCCCTATCACACCTGGGATCCGCGGCCGGTGGCGGGTTCCGCGGGGCTTGAGCCCCTGAGCTGGCACGCCGCGCAGGAAGCCTGGGGCGGAACACAGCTCCAGACCCGCTTCGAGAAGCAGTCGCCGCGTTCGATGCGCTCCGAGGACTGGAACGCCTGGGTGGCGATCCGCGCGCTTGGCGAAGGCGCGACCCGCACGCACTCGACGGAGTTCGCCAAGATTGTCGAATACATCGAAGGCCCGGATCTGAAGCTGGGTGCCTTCAAGGGCGACCCGGTGTCGTTCCGCAGCTGGGATGGGCAGTTGCGCCAGCCGATCCTGCTCGTGGCCGGTGACATGACGGTCTCGGTCTCGCCGCAGGAGGCTTTTGTCCATCAGGTCTCCACTCTCGACACCCTCGGAACGGACCAGCCTGAAACCACCTGCAAGAATCACGGCTGAGAAGGGGAAAGCCATGCGTCAACTTCTTGTCACCGCCGCCTTCATCGGCGCCGCGCTCCCGGCATCGGCCTATTCGGTCTACGTCAGCAATGAGCGCGGGAACTCAATCAGCATTCTCGACAGTGAAACGCTCGAAGTGACCGACACCATCGACGTCGGTCAGCGGCCCCGGGGCATCAACATCAGTCCCGACGGCAAGCGGCTCTACATCCTCACCTCCGACGACGATCACGTGGAGGTGCTCGACACCGAGACGAAGACGATCACGACAACGCTGCCCTCCGGCCCTGACCCGGAGCTCGGGGTCCTGCATCCCTCCGGCAATCCGCTCTACGTCGCGAACGAGGACGACAATCTCGTCACCGCGATCGACGTGGACAAGGGCACCGTGCTCGCCGAGATCCCGGTAGGCGTCGAGCCGGAGGGTATGGGGATCAGCCCGGACGGCAAGGTGCTGGTGAACACCTCCGAGACCACCAACATGGCGCACTTCATCGACACATCGACCCACCAGATCTTCGCGAACGTGCTCGTCGACCAGCGCCCGCGCTTCGCGCAGTTCACCAACGACGGCAAGTATCTCTATGTTTCCGCGGAGATCGGCGGCACGGTTACCGTGATCGACCCGGCCAATCAGGAAGTCCTGAAACGGATTGAATTCGCAGTCCCGGGCATTCCGCAGGAAGCGATCCAGCCGGTCGGTATCCGCATCACGCAGGACGACTCGAAGGTCTATGTGGCTCTCGGGCCGTCGAACCGGGTAGCTGTGATCGACGGCAAGACCTGGGAGGTGAAGGACTATCTTCTCGTCGGACAGCGGGTCTGGCAGCTCGCCTTCACCCCGGACGAGAAGTATCTCTTCACCACCAATGGCATCTCGAATGACATCTCCGTCATCGACGTGGCCAGCGACAAGGTCATCAAGTCTGTGCAGGTGGGCCAGCAACCGTGGGGCGTTGCGGTCTCGCCGAACTGAAGACGGCAAGTTGCCCAAGGGAGAACTACCATGAAGACACTTCTGATGAGCGTCGCCGCTGCGACGCTCCTTGCCACCGGGGTCGCCGCGTGGGCCGACGACGATGACGATGCCGCTCCGGCGGCCGCGGCGGCCCCGGCCGCGCAGGCATTTGGTGCCCGTACCCTTGAAATCGGCGCCGCCGGCCTCATGGAACGCTCGAACCGCACCGATCTCGATCCGGTCAAGCTGACTGCCGGGGCGATGCAGAGCGCCGGGGAGTACAAGCTCCTCTCGGGCGGCTACTACCGCATCGTGATCGCGTCGGACGGCACAGCGGAACTGGCGATCGAAGGGCCGGGACTGTTCCGCAACGTCTGGATCAACGAGGTCGTCATCAACGATCTGGAGGTCCGGCCGCTCGGCCTTGATTCGATCGAGTTCGACGACGCGGGTGAGGTGGAGCTGTCCTTCGTGGCGATCACCCCCGGTACCTATGAACTGAGGCTTCGTGGTGCGAGTGGCGACACCCAGAAGGCGAAATTCACCATCGAATGAGGCCATCCCCCTTGGGCGCGACCCGTGTCCGCCGGGGAGGGACTTTAGTGTGATTGCGCAGGGTGGCCACGACCGGGGACAACGGTCGGGCCACCCAACAACCAGGAGGGAGACGAGAATGGCCGTTGCGATCCATCCATCCGTCGACGGGGGCGTGAAGCCTGGCCGCGCTGACATGGCAGGGGGCACGCTCCACTGCCATTGCGCCAGCGACAAGGTCGAGGTCACGCTTGCCTCGAACACGGCGCACAATCACGTCTGCGGCTGCAGCCTGTGCTGGAAGCCCGAAGGCGCCCCGTTCTCGGTCGTCGCCGTCGTGCCGCGCGACAAGCTCTCGGTCACCGCGAACGAGGGCAAGCTGAAGATCGTCGACGAGTCGAAGACGATCCAGCGTTACGCCTGTGCCGATTGCGGCGTCCACATGTACGGGCGCATCGAGAGCAAGGAGCATCCGTTCTACGGGCTCGATTTCGTTCACACCGAGCTGTCCGACGACAGCGGCTGGTCGGCGCCGGGCTTTGCGGCGTTCGTTTCGTCGATCATCGAGCAGGGCACGCCTCCGTCGAAGATGGACGGCATCCGTGCCCGGCTGACCGAGCTCACGCTCGAACCCTATGACTGCCTTTCGCCGCCGCTGATGGACGCGATCGCCACACATGTGGCAAAGTCCAAGGGCACGTACCGCGAGGCCTGAGACCTTGGGGGCGGGGTGCCCGCTTCGGATGCGCCCCGCTCCGGGCCCGGACACCCCGAGTGCCCGGGCCGCGCCCGCCTCGACTCCTCCCCCGGGGCGGGCGCCCTTCCGGCCGCAGGAGTGTGGGTTCAGTCGGGTTGCCGTGGGACCGGGCAGGCAAGATCCCCTTCAGGGCAAACGAGATACCCCTTGAGCGTCGCCAGACGATCCTCGGTCATCGCTTGCCGGCAGGCGAAGAGGATCATCGGGTAGATGCTGCCGGTCTCGACGCCCTTCGCCGCAAAACCGCACTCCGCGTCCCGAAAGGCGACCCACGCGCGCTCGGCCGCCCTCAGCTTCCCGAGCCCGGCGGGGTCGTCGGCGAGTCGCGCGACGACGTCTCCATAGGTCCGGTTCAGGTCGGCGTCTGCGGCATCGAAGGCCCGGGCGGCGCAGTCGTTCATCTCAAGCTGCGTTGCGAGCGTCGTGCAGTCCTCGGCTGATGCAGCGCCAGCAAGGCCGGCGATGCAGAGCAATCCGGCGAGAAGCGCCCGCATCAGAGCCCCCGGGCCTTGGCGGCATCCCAGAGTGCATCCATCTCCGCGAGCGTCGCGTCCGCAGGCTTGCGGCCCTCGGCGGCGAGGGCCGCCTCGATGGCCTCGAAGCGCCTGGTGAACTTGGCGTTCGCCGCCCGGAGTGCGGCCTCGGGGTCAACGCCGAGGTGGCGACCGAGATTTGCCATGACGAACATCAGGTCGCCGTATTCCTCTACGAGCTTGTCCGACGACCCGCTGTCGCGCGCCTCGACCAGTTCGGCGGTCTCCTCGGTGATCTTGTCGATGACCTCGCCGGTGTTCGGCCAGTCGAAGCCGACCCGCGCCGCGCGATTCTGCAACTTCACCGCCCGGGTGAGCGCCGGCAGGCCGGTGGCGACGCCCGCGAGGACGCCGGTCTCGGCGGGCTTGCCTGCGCGTTCGGCTGCCTTGATCGCCTCCCACGCGACGGTCTGCTCCTCCGGCGTCCGGTCGCGGTTCTCGTCGCCGAAGACGTGCGGATGGCGGCGAACCATCTTGTCGGCGATGCCGCGCGCCACGTCGGCAAAGTCGAAGTGGCCGGCTTCTTCCGCCATCCGGGCGTGGAACACCGCCTGAAAGAGCAGGTCCCCGAGTTCGGCGCGAAGCTCGGCCATGTCGCCCTTCTCGATGGCGTCGGCGACCTCGTACGCCTCCTCGATGGTGTAGGGCGCGATCGACGCGAAGTCCTGCACCACGTCCCACGGGCAGCCGCGCTCAGGGTCGCGAAGCCGCGCCATGATGGCGATGAGGCGCCGCATTTCGGTCTCGGCGGTGGCGTCGGAGTGGGGCATGTCGTCCATGCGGCGGACCCTAGCGGCTGGGCCGGATGGCGCCAAGGGGAGAGAGCGTGAGCGGCATCGCAGGCGCAACGAGGGTGCGCCCCGGCCGGATCTCGGATTCCCATTCGGGGAGCGCTCAGCGCTTGCGCGCGATCAGCCCCTTCGACGGATCGTAGGCCCAGATCGACGCGCCGAGGAACAGCACGGTGCAGCCGACGACGACGGCGAGCGAGTTCCAGTTCACCTGAAGATAAAGCGCGAAGCGGATGAGTTCGACCGAGTGGGTGAAGGGGTTGGCGCGGGCGATGTTGGCCAGAAGCACGCTCGACTCCTGCAACCGCCAGATCGGATAGAGCGCCGACGAGGCGAAGAACATCGGGAAGATGACGAAGTTCATCACGCCGGCGAAGTTCTCGAGCTGGCGGATCGCCGACGAGAGGAACAGCCCGAGCGAGCCCAGCATCATTCCCGAGAGCAGCAGCGCGGGCAGGACGGTCACGTAGCCCCAGAGCGGTGGTTCGATCCCCCAGAACCACGCGATCAGCAGGAAGGCGTAGACCTGCAGGATCGAGACGAAGACGCCCGCAAGCAGCTTCGCGGTGAGCACGTACCAGCGGGGGAATGGGCTCACGAGCAGGGTGCGCATCGCGCCGGTCTCGCGGTCGTAGACCATCGAGAGCGAGGATTGCAGGCCGTTGAAAAGCTGGATCATCGCGACGAGCCCCGGGGTCACGTAGACCTCGTAGAGCACGTAGGTCTGGTAGGGCGCGGTGATCGAGATGCCGAGGACGGCGCGAAAGCCGGCCGCGAAGATGAAGAGCCAGACGAGCGGGCGTACCAGCGCGGAAAGGAAGCGCTCGCGCTGGCGCAGGAAGCGCAGCGCCTCGCGCCAGACGATGCCGTGGAACGCACGCGCCCGGCCGCGCCAGCTGAGATCGGTCAGGCTCATGGCAGCGCCTCGCGTTCGAGGCCGGTCATCTGGAGGAAGCGTTCGGCGAGCCCGTCGGAGCCCGCGATCTCCGCGGCGGTGCCGCTGGCGAGCACCCGGCCCCGGTGCAGGATGACGACGAGATCCTCCGGCTCGATCTCGTCGAAAAGGTGTGTCGCCCAGAGGATGCCGACCCCCTCGCGCTGCGCCAGATCGCGCACCGATCGGCCGACCTCGCGGCGCGAGCGCACGTCGAGCCCGGCAGTCGCCTCGTCGAGCAGGATGAGCTTCGGGCGGTGCAGGAGCGCGCGGGCAATCTCGGCCCGGCGCTGCTGGCCACCCGAGAGTTCGGCGACGCGCTTTCCCATGCGATCCGAAAGGCCGACCGCCGCAACGGTATCACGCGCCCGCTCGCGGGCGACGCGGGGCGGCAGGCCGTGGAGCGCGGCATGATAGGCGAGGTTCTGGGCGATCGAGAGATCCGCGTCGAGGGCGCGGCTCTGGAAGACGACGCCGAGCTCGGCAAGTGCTGGCCCCGGCGTCCGGCGCAGGTCGTGGCCGCAGACCGCGATCTTGCCCGAAACGTTGTCGTAGAGCCGTGTCACGAGCGAGAACAGCGTGGTCTTGCCTGCGCCGTTCACCCCGAGCAGCGCCACGAAGCGCCCGGCGGGTACGGTGAGACTGACGCCGTCGAGCGCCTTCAGCTTGCCGAACGCGTGGCTCACCTGGTCGACGTTGAGAGCGTCGGTCATCATTCCTCCCGAGGGCGCGCGCGCGACTATCGGCCGGCACCGACGGGATGGCAACCAGACCTCCGTCGCATGATGGCGGGACCGCCACGGATCATCCGACGACCGGAGCGGGCGTCACCCCGTCTGCGGCAGGGAGCCTTCCGCCCGTGGCCGGCGCGCCTGCTCCCCCATGGGCGGTTGAGGAGGGATTTGTCGCCTGCCAGCCCCCGGTCTGGCGTCACCGTCACGACTGCCCTCACTCCGCCAGCTCGATCCACGTGGGCGCATGGTCGCTCGCTTCCGGGCGCCCGCGCACGTCGCGGTCAACGCCGGCGGCGGTGAGGCGGGGCAGGGCGGCCGGGCTCACCAGGAGGTGGTCGAGCCGCATGCCCGCATCGCGCGGCCAGCGGTTCCGGCGGTAGTCCCAGAAGGTGTAGATCGTCGCATCCGAGTGCAGGTGGCGCAGCGCGTCCGTCCAGCCGTCACCGAGAATCCGGGCGTAAGCCGCGCGCGGTGCGGGCTGCACCAGCGCGTTGTCATCATAGGAGCGCGTCGGATAGACGTCGCGGGGCTCCGGCACCACGTTCCAGTCGCCGGCGAGGACCGCCGGCACGCCCGCGCCGAGCAACTCCCGCCCGTGCGCCCGCATGCGGTCGAGCCACGAGAGCTTGTAGTCGAACTTCGGCCCCGGCTGCGGGTTGCCGTTCGGCGCGTAAAGCGAGGCGATGAGCACGCCCCGCACCGCCGCCTCGATATAGCGGCTCTGGTTGTCGCCATCGTCACCGGGGAGGGCATCAAGGGTCAGGATCGGCTCAGCGTCGCGCGCAAGGATCGCCACACCGTTCCACGTCCGCTCGCCCCGCCAGACCGCGCCGTAACCTGCGTCCGCGAGGGCAGCGGCGGGGAAGGCGGCATCCGTCGCCTTCAGTTCCTGGAGGCATGCAACGTCGGGGCGCGTCGCCTCGAGCCAGTCGAGCAGGTTCGGCAGGCGGCGCACCACGTTGTTGATGTTGAAGGTGGCGATCCGCATCGAACCGCTCAGGGCAGCGTACTGACCCAGGCACGCACCCGGGATGCGGTGCTCGCCAGATGCTCGGCCGCCGTCAGGCCGCTCACCGACTTGCGCGGACGCAGGTCGTGGTCGCCGTCATCGAGCCAGAAGACTTCGATCGAGGGCGACAGCGCGTACTCCGCCACTTCCTCGCGTGTGCCAAAGGGATCGCGCGTGCCCTGACAGATGAGCGCCGGCGCCGCGAGTCGTTCGAGGTGCGCGGTGCGCAGCGTCTCGGGCTTGCCGGGGGGATGGAACGGATAGCCAAGGCAGAGCAGGCCCGCCGCGCGGCCCTCGGCGTGGAGATCATCGACCGCCATGCTCGCCACCCTGCCGCCCATGGACTTGCCGCCGATGACGAGCGGTCCGGTGGCGTCGAGGGCCGCCACCACGGCGCGATAGGCCGGCACGAGGCTGTCGGCGCGCGGCGGCGGCTTCACCCCGCCACCATCGCGCCGGGCCGCCATGTAGGCGAATTCGAAGCGCGCCACCCTGAGACCCGTCGCGGCCAGCGCGCGCGCCAATGCCGTCATGGCGGCCGAATCCATCGGCGCACCGGCACCGTGGGCGAGGAGCACCGTCGCGGGCGCATCCTCCGGGCCATCGAAAAGGAACATGACCAACCTACCCCGTCGTTCCGCGCGCCGTCGCGAGGGCCACATAGCTCAGGCCCCGTTCCGCCGCGTGTGCCCACTCTGAATCGGCGTCGAGGGTCAGGTAGCGCTGCCACATCACCGCAGCAGCGGGCAGATCCCCGGCATCGAACTCGAGTGCGGCGAGATTGTAGACCGCATCCGCGTAGCCGGGGTCTATCACAAGTGCGCGCGTCAGGTGCTGGCGCGCCGCATCAGTGCGGCCCCGGTCGCGCGCGAGGTTCGCGAGATTGAACCAGGCCTCGACGAACGCCGGGTCGAGATTGAGGGCACGGGCATAGTCGGCTTCCGCCTCCGCGGCACGGCCGATCCGCGCGAGACAGTTGGCGCGGTTGAAGGCCGCGACCGCGTCGGCCGGGTCGGCGGCCAGCACGCGGGCATAGAGCATGGCGGCACCCGCGAGATTGCCGGCGGCCTCGGCGACCTCGGCCTCGTCGAAGCTCGCGTCGTCGTCTTCACCCGGCGCGTCGAGCCCGAGCAGCAACTGGCCGTCGAGCTCCGCGAGGCGGCCGCCGTGCTCCGCGTAGACGAGCCCGTCATCGACCCGGAGCGCCGCCGCGGTGAGCGAAGTCGCCGGTCCGACCCGATGCACCGAGCGCACGATCGCACCCCAGCCGGCGCCGGAGGCCATCAGCCCGGCATACTTGCGCGCGAGGATCAGGTCGCGGAAGGCGAAAGGTGCGGCATCCCGCCAGAACCCGTCGAAGAGCGCGAGGGCCGCGAAGCTGGTGGCCGAGAGCCCCGATTGCTCCACCATCGCCTCGCGCGAGAGCACGCCCGGATCGGCGGGTTCGGTCCCGGTGAGGCGCCGCAGGAGCCCGGCTTCGCTCAGCAGCACCCGCCCGGGCGCCTCTGCGGCCGCGATCCGGGCAGCGATGGCGGTTCCGGTTTCGCGGGCGAGGAGCCGTCGTCCGAAGACGACGACGGTCGTGCCCCGCGTGACGCTGCGGTGGAAGCGGCCGCCGCGCGTGGCGATCTCGCGCGCCACCTGCCGGCGCGACAGCCCGCTGAGCGCGCCGACGAGCCCGACGCTCGCGTCGCGAAAGGCAGGGCCGCGCACGTCCGGGGTCATCCCTTGGCCTTGGCCGGGCTCCTGCGGGTGCCCGAGGCGGCGCGCTTTGGCTTCTCCGCCGGTGCGGAGTCCGCCTCCGGGGCAGCGGGTTTGCTCTTGCTCGCCGCCGCTGGCTTCGACTGCCCGAGGCTCGCCTTCAGCGCGTCCATCAGGTTCACCACGTTGCCGCGTTCCGGTGCTTCGGCGATGATCGGCTTGTGGCCCTTCAGCTTCTCCTTGATCATCGCCATGAGCGCCTGCTCGTAGCGATCTTCATACTGCTTCGGGTCGAACTCCGTGGTCTTCTGCTTGATGAGCGCCTCGGCCAGCCCGAGCATTTCGGGGTCCGGCGCCGCGTCGGGGATCGAGTCGAAATAGGCCGACGTCGCGCGCACCTCGTTCGGCGCCCGGAGCGTGCAGACGAACATCCCCTTCTCCAGCGCGCCGATCGTCACCACCCGCTCGCGGCTGGAGAGGACCAGCCGGGCGATCGCGACCTTCTTCGCCTCGCGCATCGCCTCGCGCAGCACGATGAAGGTCTCCTCCGCCATCGCGCCATCGGGCGCGAGATAGTAGGGCGCGTCCTGATAGATCACGTCCACCTCGGCCGCATCGACGAAGGCCTCGATGTTCAGGGTATGGTTTGACTCGAGCTTGACCGCCTCAAGATCGTCATCGTCGATGATGATGTACTTCTTGTCCTCGTACTCGTAGCCCTTGACGAGATCCGCGCGGTCGACAAGGCCGAGTTCCGGGTCCACCGGTTTCATGTTTATCCGGTTGTGAGTCGTCTTGTGCAACTGGTTGAAGCGCACCCTCTCGCTTGAACTCGTCGCCGGATAGAGCCGCACCGGGCAGCTCACCAGGCTCAGTTTCAGGTATCCCTTCCAGCTCGCTCTCGGGGCCATGCTCGGCCTCCCCTTGTGGTTCCGGCATCAACGCGTTGCGGTGCCGGAAGCTCCCCCGCGTGATCTGCGATGGTGGCCCAGGCATCGCCTGACGCGGCCACGAGCGCCGGAAGAGAAGAATAGTTCAGATCGGCCGGATCGTCGATCGCTTCGAGATTTCCCCAGGACAAGGGCGCCGATGCCGGCAGATTGTTGCGCGCACGCAACGAATACGGCGCCACGGCGGTGGCGCTGCGGGCATTGCGGTGGAAGTCGATGAAGATGCGCCGCTTGCGGTTCGAGGCGCCCATGGTGGTGGTGAAGGTGTCGGGCGCGGTCGCGGCGATCGCCGTGGCGATCTCGCCAGTGGCCGCGTGCACCGACTTCCAGTCGAGGCGCCGCGTCACCGGCACGACGACGTGAACCCCCTTGCCGCCCGTGGTCTTGGCAAAGCCCGTGAGCCCGAGCCTGCCGAGTTCGTCCCGCACATGGACCGCCGCCTCGACCACCTCGCGCCAGGCAATGCCCTCGCCCGGGTCGAGGTCGAAGACCACCCGGTCCGGGTGTTCGAGGTCGGCAACCTCCGCCCCCCACGCATGGAACTCGACGACCCCGAACTGCGCCAGCGCCAGATAGCCCCGCGCCGTGGCGATGGTCAGATACCTCCGGTCCGTCTCGTCGCTGACGCGCGTCTCGAAGCTCTCGACGCCCTCCGGCATCCCGACGAACGCATGCCGCTGGAAGAAGCAGTCCTCGGGCTTGCCGGTCGGGCAGCGCACCAGGCTGACGGGCCGGCCAAAGACATGCGGCAGCAGGAAGTCCCCGATCGCCGCGTAGTAGACCGCGACGTCGAGCTTGGTGGGGCCGGAGCGCCCGAAGAGCCGCCGGGTCGGATTCGTCACCCAGACGGCGGCGAGATCGGCCTCCGTCACCAGCCGGGCGCGCGGCGCCGGAGCGTCAGCGGAGACCGCCGCCTCGCGCAGCCCCACGAAGACGCCATGACGCACCGATCCGTCGGAGGTGAGATTCGAGTACTGGATCCGCGCGGTCAGGACCGGGCGCACCGGGCGTACGTCCCGGGGTGCGCCTGGAAGCGAGAGCCCCGGATCCTCGAGCGGTCGCAGACGTGCAAGCAGATCGGCGAGGGTCTTCGCATCGAAGCCGGTGCCGACCTTGCCGCGATAGGCGAGGTCGCCCTCCACCCATTCGCCGAGCGCCAGCGCCCCAAGCCCGTCCGCCTTCTCCGAGAGGGTATAGCCCGCGATGACGAAGTCTCCCGAGAGCTTCGCCTTTACCTTCAGCCAGCTCTTCGATCGCCCCGACTGGTAGGGCGCGCTGGCGCGCTTCGAGACGACGCCCTCGAGCCCCATCTGGGAGACGCTCTCGTAGAACGCCGGCCCACCGCCCCGGACATGCTCGCTGAGCTGGATCGCCGAGCGCGCGCCCCCGCCGTCGAGAAGCTGCGCAAGCAGCGCCTTGCGGCGGTCGAGCGGCACGGCCGTCAGATCCCAGCCATCGAGGCGCAGCAGGTCGAAGGCGAAATAGACGAGTTCGGTTTTCGCCCCGCGCGACAGCGCTTCCTGCAGCAGCGTGAAGCGGCTGATGCCGGCGCCGTCCTGCACGACGATCTCACCGTCCAGGATCGCCTCGCGGCAGGGAAGCGCGGCGATGGCTGCGCCGAGATCGCCATAGCGATGCGTCCAGTCGAGCCCGCTGCGGGTGACGAGCCGGGCAGAGCCGGCATCGAGAAAGGCAAGCGTGCGGTAGCCGTCGAGCTTGATCTCGTGCAGCCAGTCCTCGCCACCTGGCGGCGCCGGGGCAGCGGTCGCGAGCTGCGGCGCCGGGGCGACCGGGCCGGTCCCCTTGACCGCCCCCGGCAGCCGCCCGGGCTGGAGCCGTTTCCGCGCGGCGCCGGCCGGCTCCCGCGCGGGCGGCGCAAGCTCCTCGATCCGGCGGCCGGACTTCACGCTCTCTGGCCGCTCGGTGAGAATGTCGCCGTCCGGCTCCGCCGAGGGATCGCGCTCCTTGAAGAGCAGCCAGTTCGTCTTCTTCTCGCCCGGCCTTGGCTTCAGACGTGCGAGCATCCAGCCGCCGGTCAGCTTTTTGCCCGCGAGGCGGAACTTGAAGGCGCCCTTCGCCAGATCGGCCTCCGGGTCGCCCATCGGCGCCCATGTGCCGGTGTCCCAGACGATCATCTGGCCGCCGCCGTACTCCCCCGCCGGGATCACCCCCTCGAAGTCGATGTACTCGACCGGATGGTCCTCGGTCTCGACAGCGAGGCGCTTCTCCCTGGGGTCGAGCGACGGGCCTTTCGGCACCGCCCAGCTCTTCAGCACCCCGCCGAGTTCGAGGCGCAGGTCGTAGTGCTCATGCGAGGCATGGTGCTTGTGGACGACGAACCGGTTGCCGTCCGCCCCGGCGAGATGCCCCGACGGTTCGTCCGTGCGCTGAAAGTCCCGCTTCGCGCGGTAGTCCTCGAGCGGCTGCTTCGCCATGCCGGGAAGGGTAGGGCGCGGGCCCCGGTTCGGCAATCACCCCGCCGGGTCAGCCGTCACGGCCCTGCTTCGCAAGCCACGGCAGCATGGCGGAGAAGTCCTGACCCCGGCCGCCGCCGGCCACGAAGGCGTCGTAGAGCTCGGCGGCATGGGTCCCGAGGGGCGTGGCCGCGTCGCTGGCGGCGGCGGCCTCGCGCGCGAGGCCGAGGTCTTTCAGCATCAGCTCGGCGGCAAAGCCCGGACGATAGTCGCGATCTGCCGGCGACTCCGGCCCCACGCCCGGCACCGGGCAGTAGGTGGTGACCGACCAGCACTGACCCGAGGAGGTCGAGATCACCTCGTAGAGCGCTGCCGCATCGAGCCCGAGCTTGCCCGCGAGCGCGAACGCCTCGCAGACGCCGATCATCGAAATGCCGAGCACCATGTTGTTGCAGATCTTCGCGGCCTGCCCGGCGCCCGGTCCGCCGCAGTGGACCGAGCGCGCGCCCATCACCTCGAAGAGCGGCACCGCCCGGGCGAACCCCGCCTCCGATCCGCCGGCCATGAAGGTGAGCGTCCCGGCGGATGCACCACCGGTGCCCCCGGAGACCGGCGCGTCCACCGGCTCGAGACCGGCACTGGTCGCGGCGGTCGCGGCGTCGCGGGCTGACGCCACATCGACGGTCGAGCAGTCGAGCATCAGCGTGCCCGGCGCCGCGGCGGGCACGATTTCCGCGTAGACCGAGCCAAGAATGGCGCCGCTCGGCAGCATGGTGATGACCGCCTCGCGGCCAGTCGCCGCCTCGGCCGCCGAGGCGGCCTTCGCCACGCCCTCGACCGCCGCGCCCGACACGTCGAAACCGGTGACCCGGTGCCCCGCCGCCGCGAGGTTCCGCGCCATGGGCGCCCCCATGTTGCCGAGCCCGATGAATCCGATTTCCATGCCCTTGCCTCCCGTCAGTGCTTCGGCCGCCGCCTGGCCCCAGTACGCGGATGTCAGTACGCGGCTCTCAGTGCTCCGGCAGCACCAGCTCGTCCTCGCCGAGCGGCGCCAGCATCGCCGCCACATCATCCGGCCGCACCCCGTCGAGATCATCACGCCAGGTCGGATTGCGGTCCTTGTCGATCACCTGTGCCCGGATACCTTCCAGCAGATCGCCGCTTTCCGACGCGCGCCAGCTGAAGCGGAACTCCCGGCGAAGCGCCGGCCCGATGCCGGGACAGCGCCGGGCGGCGCGCACCAGCGTCAGCGTCGATGCCATGGAGAGCGGCGAGTTGCGGCGCAGCGCCTTCAGCACCTCGTGCCCCCAGTCGCTCGCCTCCAACCGCGCGACGATGCTCGCGAGATCCGCCGCCTCGAAGGCATCGTCAATCGCCTCCTGCCGCGCGGCGAGTGGCGCCTCGGGTGCGGCATGCTCCGGGATGCGGCCCACATCCCCGGTCCGGATCAGATCAGCCTTGAGATCCCCCCAGTCCGCCCCGGGGACAAAACGATCAGCAAAGCCCGCGTGGATCGCGTCGCCGGGGCTCATGCGCGCCGACGTGAGGCCGAGGTACTCGCCGAGATGCCCGGGTGCGCGCGAAAGCAGATGCGTGCCGCCCACATCGGGAATGAGCCCGATGCCGCACTCGGGCATGGCGACCTGCGTGGTCTCGCAGACGATGCGGTGACTGCCATGCCCGGAGACGCCGACGCCGCCTCCCATGGTGAAGCCGTGCATGAATGCCACGTAGGGCTTGGGATACCCCGCGATCCGCGCGTTCATGCGGTACTCGTCCGCCCAGAACCGCCGGCCACTCCCGAAGTCACCGGCCCGCCCGGCGCGCCAGGTCTCGACGATGTCGCCCCCGGCGCAGAACGCCCGCTCTCCCTCGCCGTCGATCATCACCAGATCGACGCCCGCGTCAGCTTCCCAGGCGTCAAGCGCCCCCGCGATCTCGTTCGCCATGGCGTGGGTGAGTGCGTTCAGCGCCCGCGGCCGGTTGAGCGTGATCCGCCCCGCGCGTCCCTCGACCCGGATCGAGATGTCTCCCACGGCAGCCTCCCTCGCGCGCGTCCTCGGAGCCGTCATCTTCCCGTGAGTCGGGGCGGGGTCAAGGGCGGCGAAGCCGGGGCCGCTGGCGGCCCTTCACCCTTGACGCCGACGCGACTCACACCGCCAGACTGGAGGAGGCGACTTGATGAAGCAGCCGCTTCATCAAGCGCTTCCCCGGCAAAGTCCGCCGGTCCGCGCTCCCCGCGACGACCCGATCGTGGGGCGGCGCGGAATCCCGCGGGCCCTCGCAGCGCGGCGCGGTCGCGACGCTTGCCGCAGGCGGCACGTTGACGCGCCGCCTCCGCTCAGAGGGCTTTGCTCCGCCCGGAGGGGCATCAGTCCATCGTCGGGATCGAGAACGCGGCGCCCTCCTTGATGCCGGACGGCCAGCGGGCGGTGACGGTCTTGGTCCGGGTATAGAAGCGGAAGGCGTCCGGTCCGTGCTGGTTCAGGTCGCCGAAGCCCGACTTCTTCCAGCCGCCGAAGGTGTGGTACGCGAGCGGTACCGGGATCGGCACGTTCACCCCGACCATGCCGACGTTGATCCGGCTCGCGAAGTCCCGCGCCGTGTCGCCGTCCCGGGTATAGATCGCCGTGCCGTTGCCGTAGGGGTTGTTCATCGTGAGGTCGATCGCGTCCTGGTAGGACGCTGCGCGCACAGTGGAGAGGACGGGGCCGAAGATTTCCTCCCGGTAGATGTCCATGTCCGGCGTCACCCGGTCGAAGAGGCAGGCGCCGACGAAGAAGCCGTCCTCGTAGCCCTGCATGCGGAAACCGCGGCCGTCGACCTTCAGCTCGGCACCGGCGCGCACGCCCGACTCCACCAGATCGAGGATGCGCTTCTGCGAGGCGCGGGTGATGACCGGGCCGAAGTCCACGTCGTTGCCACCGGTGTAGGGCCCGATCTTCAGGCTCTCGACCCGCGGGATCAGCTTTTCGATCAGCAGGTCGGCGGTTGCCTCGCCCACCGGAACCGCCACCGAGATCGCCATGCAGCGCTCGCCCGCCGCGCCAAAGCCCGCGCCGACGAGGGCGTCGGCCGCCTGATCCATGTCGGCGTCCGGCATGATGATCATGTGATTCTTCGCGCCGCCAAAGCACTGCACCCGCTTTCCGGCGGCACACCCTTTGGCGTAGATGTATTCCGCGATCGGGGTCGAGCCGACGAAGCCCACCGCCATGATCTCGGGGTGATGCAGGATGGCGTCGACCGCCTCCTTGTCGCCGTTCACCACCTGCAGGATGCCATCGGGCAGACCCGCCTCCTGCATCAGTTCGGCCAGCATCAGCGGCACGGTGGGATCACGCTCGGACGGCTTCAGGATGAATGCGTTGCCGCAGGCGATTGCCGGGCACATCTTCCACATGGGGATCATCGCCGGGAAGTTGAACGGGGTGATGCCGGCGACGACGCCGAGCGCCTGGCGCATGGAGAACATGTCGATGCCCGGGCCGGCGCTGTCGGTATACTCACCCTTCAGCAGGTGCGGCGCGCCGATGCAGAACTCCGCGACCTCGAGACCGCGCTGCACGTCGCCCTTGGCGTCCGGCAAGGTCTTGCCGTGCTCGCGGGAAAGCGCCTCGGCGAGCTTGTCCATGTTGGTGTTCAGCAGTTCGACGAAACGCATCATCACCCGCGCCCGGCGCTGGGGATTTGTCGCGGCCCACTTCGGCTGGGCGGCGCCGGCGCTTGCCACCGCGGCGTTGATCTCGTCGGTCGAGGCAAGCGCGACCCGCGCCTGAACCTCGCCGGTCGCGGGATTGTAGACCTCGCCGAACCGACCCGAAGTCCCGTCGATCCGCCGGCCGTCGATGAAATGTCCGATCTCGTGCATGGTTCGTGTCCCCGAGTCAGTGCTGCGTGGGCACGCTATCGCCAATCGACCGGTCGCGCAGCGGGAAACTCGCAGCAGACGCAACCAGCCAGCGTTGGCAACCGGCATCGGCGGGGAGATCAGCTCCCGGTGATACCGCGGGCCTCGCGGCGGAGCCAGTCGCGCACGGTGGCCGGCGAGGGCGTCCTGAGCCCCGCGACGCTCTCTCCCGTGCCGACCTTGACGCCGATGCCCCCGAGGTCCTGCGCCGCGGCGATGGCGTCCTCGTCCGTCGTGTCGTCACCGAGCATCAGCGGACGGCGGCCGGCGAACGGCGGCGCCTGCATCAACCCCCGGAGCGCCGTGCCCTTGTGCGCGGCGGCGGGCTTTACCTCCACCACCATCTTGCCGGCCTGTGCCACCAGATCGGGCGCCCGCCCGGCGGCGGCACGAGCGGCGGCCAGACAGGCCTCCTCGGCCCCGGGCGCGGCGCGGAAGTGCAACGCGGCCACCGGACCCTTCAGCTCCAGCCGCACCCCGCGGATCGCCGTCGCGGCACGCAGCGGCGCGAGAACGGTCTCGGCGAGTGGCGCCGGCATCCGGGGTGGCGGCGTGCCCGGCGCCATGCGCTCGAGGCCGTGGCCGCCGAGGCGCCAGAGCCCGTCCGGCGTCCGGCTGGCGAGATCGCGGATGTCCCGCCCGCTCAGCAGCGCCAGCGCGCCACCGAGACGGGCAGCCAGCGCCCTCAGCGCCTCCGCCGTGCCGGGCGGCAGGGCGATGGCATCGGGATCAGGCCCGAGCTCGGCCAGCGTTCCGTCGAAGTCGAGAAAGAGCGCATCACCGGGATCGAGGCGCAGCCCGGAGAGATCGTCGGCCGCGCTCATGTCTGGGTATCGTCGAGCGACGCGAGAAATGCCCGACGCCACCACGCGATATCCTGCTCGCGGACGTTGGCAATCAGGCTTTGCCAGCGTTCGCGGCGTTCCTCGATCGGCATGGAAAGCGCGCGGAAGATCGCAT
The DNA here is from genome assembly GCF_014201905.1 of Amaricoccus macauensis. Classification (GTDB taxonomy): domain Bacteria; phylum Pseudomonadota; class Alphaproteobacteria; order Rhodobacterales; family Rhodobacteraceae; genus Amaricoccus; species Amaricoccus macauensis. The sequence goes on from NZ_JACHFM010000002.1 coordinate 824,804, forward strand.
CCGCCATCGCGGCAATATCATGCGGATTGACGAGAATCGCCGCGGGAAGCTGCTCCGCCGCGCCGGCAAACTCCGAGAGCACGAGGGCGCCCGGATCGTCCGGATGCTGGGCGGCGATGAATTCCTTGGCCACGAGGTTCATCCCGTCCATCAGCGGCGTCACCAGACCGACGCGCGCGAGGCGGTAGAGGCCCGCGAGGCTGCCACGACCGTAACTCCGCGCCAGATAGCGGATCGGCATCCAGTCGAGGTCGGCATAGTCGGCGTTGATCCGCCCGGCGAGCTGGTCGAGTTGCTCGCGCAGCATTTGATAGGCGTCCACCGCCTCGCGCGAGGGCGGCGCGATCTGCACGAAGCTCACATCGCCGCGCAGCTCCACATGGTCGTCCAGGACACGCCCGAAGGCTTCCATCCGCTGCGGCAGACCCTTGGAGTAGTCCATGCGGTCGACGCCGATCACCAGCGCGCGGTTCTCGGTGATCTTGCCGAGCCGCTCGGCCGCCGCCCGGCCCTCGCGGCTCTCGGCGAGTTCCGCGAACTCGTCCGGGTCGATGCCGATCGAGAAGGTCTCGATGCGCACGCTGCGGTCAAAGACGCGCAACGTGCGCGCGTCCTCCACAACCGCGCCGGCGTTCTCGATGAGATAGCGGCGGAAGTTCGCAGTGTCCCGGTTGGTCTGGAAACCGATCAGATCATAGGAGCAGAGCCCGCGCGCAAGACGCTGGTGCTGCGGCAGGGCACTGAATATCTCGGGCGCAGGGAACGGAATGTGCAGGAAGAATCCCATCCGACCGTCCCAGCCCGAGGCCCGCATCTCCTGACCCATGAGCATCAGGTGGTAGTCGTGCACCCAGACCACGTCGTCGGGCCGGGTGAACTGCACCAGCAGTCGCGCGAACCGACGGTTGACGTGCTCATAAGCCGCGAAGTCGGCTTCGTCGAAATGCGCGAGATCGACGCGGTAGTGAAAGACCGGCCAGAGCGCGCGGTTGGAATAGCCGAGATAGTAGCCCTCGTACTCCTCCGGGGTCAGATCGGCGACGGCATATTCGACCAGACCCTCGGCGAAAAGGCGCACGCCGCGGGTCTCGCGCTCGACGACCTCGCCGGACCAGCCGAACCAGATACCGCCGCCGCGCTCGGCGAGAGCATCGGCAAGCGCGACCGCGAGACCGCCGGGTTTCGGGGCACCCGGAAGGGCAATGCGGTTCGAAGCGATGATGAGGCGAGCTGACACGGGCGCATGGAGACCAGAATGAGGCCCCGATGGCAACCCGTGAACCGACTCGCCGTCAGACCGGGGCGACGAGGGCCTCGGCAAGAAGTGCCGTCAGTACTGCCACATGACGCTGCAGGCTGTAGGTGGCCTCGCCGGTCGTGCGGATCGTCTCGAGGCGCTGTTCCTCGGCGAGAAGCGTGTCGAGTGCCCGCGCCGAGGCGGCCGACCGGGGCAGGCGAAGGATGCGCCGCAGATCGCGGTCGCGACGATAGTCTGCGAGCCCGCAGCGCGCCGCGCGCACCAGAATGCGCGGGCGGTGAAGGGCGGCGATCATGCTGGCAAAATCAGAGGCGAAATCGGTCATCGGTGTCCCTGTCAGGCGTGTCGTTGCGATGAGGGCATCGTGGGCCGAAACATCTGGCGTTGCGCAACCTATGCGTGTTGCGCGCGGTAAGGAGTGAAGGAAAAGTTAAACAATTCCGCGAGTAATATTGCGTTCATAAATCAATTTTAAGGAGAGTTTTGCGAAAACTATCGTGAAAGGAGCGATCCAGAGTGCTCCCAGATTGCCAGGACGACCCACGCTTCCCGCCCTCTCCCGAGGGTTGCAACCCGATCCCTGCCTGGGTTCCCGAAGCCGCTGCCACCTATCTCGCCCACGTCTCGCAGGGGCTCCCGCTCCGCGAACTCGCCCGCGCCAAGGGGTGTCACGCCTCGACCGTCCTGCGGCAGGTGCGTCGGGTCGAAACGCTGCGCGACGACCCGCTCGTGGACGAGGCACTTGACCGGGTGGCGAAGACTCTGGCCGCGGCGCCTGCGCCGATGGCCGACATCAAGGAGGTTCTCATGGCCAAACCGCTTCGCGCTGCCGACCATCGGTCCGACCAGCGCATCGAGCGCGAAGCGCGCCGCATCCTGCGCCGTCTCTGCGAGAAGGGGGCCTTCCTCGCCGTCGCGCCGAGCATGGAAAAGGCGGTGGTGCTGCGCGAAGTGGTGCCGGGACGCACCAACCGCATCGCCGTCGTCGACCGCGAGGTCGCCCACGCCTTCGCGTTGCAGGAGTGGATCGTCTGCGACAAGGCCGGCAAGGTCGCCTGCTATACGATCACCACCGTCGGCCGTGCCGCCCTGAAGCGGCTCCTGACCGACGAGCGCACGGGGCCGCGTGCCGTGGCGGGCGCGAAAGGCTTCGCCGAGGCGCAGAGCCCGTTCCAGGCCCAGCACCGCTTCTTCGCCGAACGCACGGTGGCGGCCGACGACGGGTCGGGCGAGCGGCGCCTGCGGTTCAATCTCGCCGAGAGCCCGCTGCTGGTGCTTGGCCGCAAGCGCGACAAGGGTGGGGCGGCCTACCTCTCCGCCGACCTGATCGAGGCGGGCGAGCGGCTGCGCGAGGATTTCGAGCTGGCGCAGATGGGCCCGCGGGTGACGCAGAACTGGGACAAGTTCCTGACCGCCGGTTCCGACCGCGGCACGTCAGGCACCCGGGGCCCGGCGGAAGGCCCGACTGACGCCCGGGCGCGCGTGGCCAAGGCGATGGAAGCGCTCGGCCCGGGCCTCTCGGACATCGTCTTTCGCATCTGCTGCTTTCTCGAGGGACTCGAGACGGCGGAAAAGCGGCTCGGCTGGTCGGCGCGGTCGGGCAAGGTCGTCCTGAAGATCGCCCTCGAACGCCTCGCGCTCCACTACGGCATTGCGCTCACCGACACGCGGCGCCGGGCCGGCTGATCCGACCGCAGGGCGATTGCCGTGGGGCGTCCGCCAGTTGGCGGGCGCCCTTCGCGCATTCAGGCAGCGGCGATGATGCCGCCGAAGTCCTTTGCGGTCAGCGAGGCGCCGCCGACCAGCGCGCCATCGACGTTGCCGACGGTGAAAATCTCCGCCGCGTTGCCGGGCTTCACCGAGCCGCCGTAGAGCAGGCGGATCCCCGAGCCGGTCTCCTTGCCGAAGCGCTTGACGAGTTCGGCCCGCAGGAAGTCGTGGACCTGCGCGATCTCTTCGAGCGACGGCGTCCGCCCGGTGCCGATCGCCCAGACCGGTTCATAGGCAATGGCGAGGTTCGCCGCCGTGGCGCCATCCGGCACCGAGGCGCCGAGCTGGCGGCCAACCACGTCGAGCGTCTCGTTCGCATCGCGCTGCGCTTCGGTCTCGCCGACACAGACGATGGCGAGAAGACCGGCCCGCCAGGCGGCATGGGTCTTTTTCGCGACCGTCACGTCAGTTTCGCCATGATCAGCCCGGCGCTCGGAGTGGCCGAGGATCACCGCCGTGGCGCCGGCGTCGGCCAGCATCTCGGCGGAGATGTCACCGGTATGGGCGCCCGACACCGCCCAGTGGCAGTCCTGACCGCCGATCGGCACCGCGCCACCGGCGAGAGCGGCGATGAGCGTCGCGGGCGGGCAGATCAGGATGTCGCAAGCCGGCGTCGGGTGCGCCGCCACGAGCTCTTCGAGCATCGCGGCCGAGGCGGCCAGTCCGTTCATCTTCCAGTTTCCGGCGACGAGCTTGCGGTTCGGCATCTGTTTCTCTCTGTCCTGTCTTGCGAACCCCACCCGCTACCAGACCGGCGGATGCGAGAGAACCCCCACTTCAGCCCATGGCCATCAAGCTGGCGTTGCCACCGGCCGCCGTGGTGTTGATCGAAGTCGAGACCTCCTCGAGCAGCCAGTCGAGCACATAGGCACCGGGCTGCCCCCGAAGCTCCTCCGTCGTCGCCGCCTGCGTGAGCACGATGGGGCCGGGGAGTTCGGCAAGTGCCTGCTGCACCGCGACGACCCGCGCGGCGTCGCCCTCGACGAGGGCCCCCGCGAAGGGTCCGTCAGCCTCCCAGTCGCCAGCGACCCGGACGCGCACCGCGACCTCGGGCGGCAGGCCGTCGAGGGCATTGGCCCCGACCCGGCCGGGATCGACGACGGCGGTGTTGCCGGTGGCGAGCACCGCGGCAAGCTGGCGGTGCAAGCCGGTTGTCGTCAGCGGCAGAAGGAGGATCCGTCCGCGCGGATGCAGCGCATAGAGGTTGCGCTCGCCGACCGGACCCCTCAGCTCCTCGACCCGGCCGAGCGTGGACCGGGCGCCAAGCTCGCGCGCCGCGTCCGCCGCGTCGTCATGGCCACCGGCCGCGAGCCAGCGCGCGAAGGCGGCAAGTGCGGGATCACTGCCCGAGGCACTGTGATTCGGCGGCACCGGCGGCGTCGCCACCAGACGCCCGAGGTAGAGCGGACCACCCGCCTTCGGACCGGTGCCCGACAGACCACGCCCACCGAAGGGCTGCACGCCGACGACGGCGCCGATGATGTTGCGGTTGACGTAGAGGTTCCCCGCCGCGACCCGGCTCGTCACGTCGGCGATCGTCTCGTCAAGCCGGCTGTGCAGCCCGAAGGTCAGGCCGTAGCCGGTGGCATTGATCGTCTCGATCAGCGCGTCCATGTCGCGCCGCCGGAAGCGCACAACATGCAGCACCGGACCGAACACCTCGCGCCCCAGATCGCCAAGCCCGCCGATCTCGATGATCGTCGGCGCCACGAACGTGCCGCGCGCGGCCTCCTCCGGCAGGGCGAACTGCTCGACGCGGTGGCCCCGCGCGCGCATCGCCGTCACATGGGCCTCGATCGTCTCCTTCGCCTCGGCGGTGATGACCGGCCCCACGTCGACCGCCAGCCGGTCGGTGCGCCCGATGCGCAGCTCATGCAGCGCGCCGCGCAGCATCGCGAGCGTCCGATCCGCCACGTCCTCCTGCAGGCAGAGCACGCGCAGCGCCGAGCAGCGTTGACCGGCGGAGTCGAAGGCTGACGCGATCACGTCGGCCACCACCTGCTCGGCGAGCGCGGAGGAGTCGACGATCATCGCGTTCTGCCCGCCGGTCTCGGCCACGAGCGGGATCGGGCGGCCAGAGGGGAGCGTCCGCCCGGCGAGCTGGCGCTGGATGAGCCGCGCGACTTCGGTCGAGCCGGTGAACATGACCCCGGCGGTCTCCGGCGCCCCGACGAGCGCCGCGCCGATCGCCCCGTCACCGGGGACGAACTGCAACGCCGCGAGCGGGATCCCGGCCTCATGCAGCAGACGCACGCCCTCGGCAGCGATGAGCGGCGTCTCCTCGGCGGGCTTCGCCACCACCGGGTTGCCGGCGACGAGCGCGGCCGCAATCTGGCCGGTGAAGATCGCCAGCGGGAAGTTCCACGGGCTGATGCAGACGACCGGCCCGAGCGGCGCGTGCACGGGCCCGAGCGTGCGGCGCGCCTGCTCGGCGTAGTAGCGCAGGAAGTCGATCGCCTCGCGCACCTCGGCAATGGCGTTCGGCTGCGACTTGCCGGCCTCGCGCGCAGCGAGCCCGAGAAGCACCGGCATCCGCGCCTGATAGAGATCGGCGGCGCGATCGAGGCAGGCGGCGCGCTCGGCCGGCGAGACGGCCGCCCACGTCGCGGCGCTGGCCGCAGCGTCGCGCACGGAGGCGCGCGCCTCGTCCGGGGTAGCAGACGTGACTTCGCCCACCACGTCGCCATGATCGCCCGGGTTCAGCACCGGAGCCGCGCTGCCGGTGGCGGTCCCGGCGAGAAGCCGGGGCAGGGCGCTCCACCCGGTCGCGGCACTCCCGGCGAGGGCGCCCGAGAGTCCGGCCAGCGCCGCCTCGTCCGACAGGTCGAGCCCGGTGGAGTTGCGGCGGGAGCCATAGAGATCGCCCGGCAACGCAATCCCATCATGCGGCGCGCCGGGAACCGGCTCGGCGGCGACGATCGCCACCGGATCGGCCACGAGTTCGTCGACCGAGACCTTCGGATCGGCGATGCGGTGCACGAAGGACGAGTTGGCGCCGTTCTCCAGCAGGCGGCGCACCAGATAGGCGAGCAGCGTCTCGTGGGTACCGACCGGCGCGTAGATCCGGCAGGGCCGGTTCAGCTTCGCCCGCCCGACCACCTCCTCGTAAAGCGGCTCGCCCATGCCGTGCAGACACTGGAACTCCCAGTCGCCTTCGGTGAACGGCTCGCCCGCCATGGCGTGGATCGTCGCCAGCGTCTGGGCGTTGTGCGTCGCGAACTGCGGGAAGATCACGTCGCGCGCCGCGAGCAGCTTGCGCGCACAGGCGATGTAGGCAACGTCGGTGTGGATCTTGCGGGTATAGACTGGGAAGTCGGCCAGCCCGTCCACCTGCGCCCGCTTGATCTCCGCGTCCCAGTAGGCGCCCTTAACCAGCCGCACCATGATCCGCCGGTTCGCGCGCGTCGCGAGGTCGATGATCCAGTCGAGCACGAACGGGCAGCGCCGGCCATAGGCCTGCACAACGAAGCCGAGCCCGTTCCAGCCCGCGAGATCCGCATCGAGCGCCAGCGACTCGAGCAGATCGAGCGAAATCTCCAGCCGGTCAGCCTCTTCCGCGTCGATATTGAAGCCGATGTCGAAGGACTTCGCGAGGAGCGCCAGCGTCTTCACCCGCGGCAGCAGTTCGCCCATCACCCGGCCAGCCTGCGCGCGCACGTAGCGCGGATGCAGCGCCGAGAGCTTGATCGAGATGCCCGGACCGGCATAGGGGCCGCGGCCGGCAGAGGCGGCGCCGATCGCGCGGATCGCCCGCTCGTAGTCCTTGTAGTACCGCTCGGCGTCGGCGGCGGTGGTCGCGGCTTCGCCCAGCATGTCATAGGAATAGCGGAAGCCCTGCGCCTCCAGCGGCCGGGCGCGCTTCAGCGCCTCGGCGATGGTCTCACCGGTGACGAACTGCTCACCCATCATCCGCATCGCCATGTCGACGCCGCGCCGCACGACCGGCTCGCCGCAGCGCGCGACAACCCGGGTCAGCGCCGCGGCGAGCCCGCGGTCATTCACCGTTGAGGTGAGTCGGCCCGTGACGACAAGGCCCCAGGTCGCAGCATTCACGAACAGCGACTTCTGACCGCCGAGATGCGCCGCCCAGTCGCCACCGGCGATCTTGTCGCGGATGAGCGCGTCGCGGGTCTCGGTGTCGGGGATGCGGAGCAGCGCCTCAGCGAGACACATGAGGGCGACACCCTCCTGGCTCGACAGCGAATACTCCTGCACCAGCGCCTCGACGCCGGAGCTGCGGTTCTTGCCCCGCAGCGCGGTGACGAGCCGGCGGGCGATCGCCTCGGCGGCGGCGCGCGTCCCGGCGGGCAGCGTCGCCTCGGCCACCAGCGGCGCGAGGCACTCGGGCTCCGGCCGGCGGTAGGCCGCGGTGATCGCCGCGCGCAGCGGCGTGCCGGGGCGGACGGGCGGGGCGAAGTCGGCGAAGATGTCGGAGGCGCGAGTCTCGAATGCCATGCGATACGCTCCCTGCAGGCGGTTGCCCGACTCTTACCACACCACCGCCCGGCGTTCTGACTTGAATCGGCCAGAGAACAGCGCAATCTGACTTCAGTTCAGCGATCTTGCGGGCCAAACGATGCACATATCCGAGGAAATCAGTGATCTGGACCTCTTCGACCGACGGATTCTGAAGGCGCTGTCAGAGGATGGCCGCATGTCGGTCACCGAACTCGCCACGAGAATCGGTCTCTCCAAGACGCCTGCCCAGGTTCGGCTCCGGCGGCTGATCGAGGCGGGCTACATCGAGGGCTTTCGCGCCGTCCTCAATCCCGCGAAGCTCGGCCTCGACCACGTGGCCTTCGCGGAAGTGAAGCTCTCCGACACGCGCGAGTCGGCGCTCGCCGAGTTCAATGCCGCCGTCCGCCGGATCCCCGAAATCGAGGAATGCCACATGATCGCCGGCCGGTTCGACTATCTGCTCAAGGTCCGCTCGCCCGACATCCGCACCTACCGCCGCATCCTCGGCGAGAAGATCTCCAGCCTGCCGCATGTGGCGAGTTCATCGACCTCGGTCGCCATGGAGTCGGTCAAGGAGGCGCGCGGCTGACCCCGTGGCGTCTCAGCGGGTTGCCTGCTACGAGGGAGGTGACAGACCGGACGCGGGGGCGAAGCGGTGAGTGAGTCGGGAGCGGACGCGACCGCGGAGCGGCGAGGCCTGCAAGGGTGGCTCGGCTCGCTCTGGATGTCGCTCTCCGGCATCGGCCTCGTGATCGGCGCGGTGTTCTTCGCCTTCTCGCTCACGCCCTCGCTCATTCCGCGCGCCGGCGAACTTCAGGGCGTCCTCGGGGGAATCAGCTTTGCCATCGGCTACGGCATCGGCACGCTCGCCGGTGCCCTCTGGCGGTGGTTCCAGCTGCCGGTGCCGCCGGACCGGATTCGCCGTCCCGGAACCTGGATCGCCCTCGGGGCGTCGGCACTGGTGGTCGCGGTCTATCTCTGGCGCTCGAGCGCCTGGCAGAACTCGATCCGCTCCCTCATGGGAATGCCTCCGGTCGATTCGAGCGCGCCCCTGCGGCTGGCGCTCGTCGCGATCGCAGTGGTCGTCATAGCGATGCTGCTCGCCCGGCTGTTCCTCTTCGTCATCCGGCTGGTGGAAGAACGCGCCGTCCGGCACATGTCGCTGCGCGCCGCCCGCGCGCTCGGCCTCATCGGTGCGGCTCTCATCTTCCTCCTTGTGGTGGAGGGCGTGCTGGTGCGCGGCTTTCTCAACATGGCCGACGCCTCGTTTCGCGCCGTCGATGCGATCATCGAACCGAACGTCGCCCGGCCGGCCGATCCCCTCAAGACCGGCAGCAGTGCCTCGCTGGTGCGTTGGGAAGGGATCGGCCGGGCCGGCCGCGATTTCATCGCCTCGGGGCCAACGGCGGCACAAATCTCCGCTGAGACCGGCGTGGCCGCGAAAGAGCCGATCCGGGTCTACGTCGGACTGAACTCCGCGGAAGGTGCCGAGGCTCGCGCCCGGCTTGCACTCCGCGAACTGATCCGGGCCGGCGCCTTCGACCGCTCGGTCCTCGTCGTCGTGACGCCGACCGGAACCGGCTGGATGGATCCGGCGGCGATGGACACGCTCGAGTACCTGCAGCACGGCGACACGGCGATCGTTGGGCAGCAGTATTCCTACCTGACCAGCTGGATCTCGCTACTCGTGGAGCCAGACAACAGCGTCGAGGCGGCGAGGGCACTGCTCAGCGCGGTCTATCAGCACTGGACGCATCTGCCCCGGGACCACCGGCCGAAACTCTACCTTCAGGGTCTGAGCCTCGGCGCCTACGGCTCGGACCAGTCCTTCCGGCTGCATGAGGTTCTCGCCGATCCGTTCAATGGCGCGGTCTGGAGCGGGCCGCCGTTCTCGACGCCCGGCTGGTCGTCCGCCACGAGCGAGCGCGAGCCGGACTCGCCGGAGTGGTTGCCGCGCTTCGGCGACGGGTCGGTGATCCGCTTCACCAACCAGCAGGATCATACCCATATCCCGGGCGCGACCTGGGGCCCGCTGCGCATCGTCTATCTCCAGTACGCCAGCGACCCGATCACCTTCTTCCAGCCGGCCGCGATCTGGCGAAAACCCGACTGGATGAATGCTCCCCTGGGGCCGGACGTGTCGCCTTATCTGAGCTGGTATCCGGTGGTCTCATTCCTGCAGCTCACCCTCGACATGGCCATCGCGCTCGCGGTGCCGATCGGGCACGGGCACTACTTCGCGCCGGAGCATTACATAGATGCATGGGTGGCGGTCACCGAACCAACCGGCTGGACGCCCGACTCGATCGCCCGGCTCAAGACGATGTTCGGCGACAAGCGAGGGAAACCGCGAGGATGAAGGACACTGCTCACGTCGGGATTCGGAGTGGTGAGCCCCGCGTTTCGCCGACGCACCCATGCACGGAACGCGCGGGAGGTATTCCGTATCTTCCCTTGCGTCAACTTGACGCCGCCCACTACACTTTAGTAGTAGCTGTCAACGGGGGACTAACAAGCGCGACACGAAACAGCTCCAAGTCCAAGTGCGCTTGCGGCTCATTCTTGCCAGTGAAACACTGCACCTCCCCGCGCCCGTCCGGGCGGTTCGAAGGGGCAAATAATCTTCGCCGGTCGGCGGGCCGGACGATCCGAATTTGACGGAGGAACACATGACCGACACGCCCGACCTCGATCCATCTGAGACCCGCGAGTGGCTCGAGAGCGTTGAGGATGTCATTGACCGAGACGGCACCGAACGAGCCCATTTCCTCCTCGATCAGGCCGTCGCGGCCGCCCGCTCGCGTGGCGCCAACCTGCCGTTCGGCTCGACCACGGCCTACGTGAACAGCATCCCGCCCGACCAGCAGCCGCCCTATCCGGGCGACCTCGAACTCGAGTGGCGCATCCGCACGATCAACCGCTGGAACGCCATGGCGACCGTCGTGCGACGCAACAAGAAGTCGAGCGAGTACGGCGGTCACATCGCCTCGTTCGCGTCTTCGGCGGTGCTCTACGACATCGGCCTCAACCACTTCTGGCGCACCCGCACCGAGAAGCACGGCGGCGACCTGGTGTTCTTCCAGGGCCACGCCATTCCCGGCATCTACGCCCGCTCGTTCATGGAAGGCCGTCTGTCGGAAGATCTGATGGACAACTTCCGCTCCGAGACCGGCGGCAACGGCCTCTCTTCCTACCCGCACCCGTGGCTGATGCCGGACTACTGGCAGTTCCCCACGGTCTCCATGGGCCTCGGGCCGCTGATGGCGATCTATCAGGCCCGGTTCATGAAATACATGCACAACCGCGGCCTCATCGACATGGCCGACCGCAAGGTCTGGGCCTTCCTCGGTGACGGCGAGATGGACGAGCCTGAGAGCCTCGGCGCCATCGGCCTCGCGGCGCGCGAGGGCCTCGACAACCTGATCTTCGTCATCAACTGCAACCTGCAGCGTCTCGACGGTCCGGTGCGCGGCAACTCGAAGATCATCCAGGAACTCGAAGGCGGCTTCCGCGGCGCCGGCTGGAACGTTATCAAGCTCATCTGGGGTTCGGGCTGGGACAAGCTGCTCGAGAAGGACGAGAGCGGCAAGCTCCGCCAGCTCATGGACGAGACCGTCGACGGCGACTACCAGACCTTCAAGTCGAAGAACGGCGCCTACATCCGCGAGCATTTCTTCGGCAAGTACCCGGAGACGGCGAAGCTCGTCGAGGACATGACCGACGCCGAAATCTGGGCGCTGCGCCGCGGCGGCCACGATCCGGCAAAGGTCTACGCCGCGTTCGACCGCGCCGTGAAGACCAAGGGTCAGCCGACGGTCCTGCTCGTCAAGACGGTCAAGGGCTACGGCATGGGCGATGCCGGCGAAGGCCAGAACATCACCCACCAGCAGAAGAAGCTCGCCGAGGATCAGCTCCGCACCTTCCGCGATCGCTTCGACATCCCGGTGTCCGACGACGACGTGGCGAATGCGCCCTACGTGACGCTCGGCAACGAGCAGAAGGATTACGTCCTGCAGCGGCGCGAAGCGCTTGGCGGCGCGTTCCCGCAGCGCATCTACAAGGACGCCGCGAAGCTCGAGATCCCCCCGCTCTCGGCCTTCGAGGCGGTGCTGAAGGACACCGGCGAGCGCCAGATCTCGACGACCATGGCCTTCGTGCGCATCCTGAACACGCTGCTGCGCGACAAGAACATCGGCAAGTTCGTGGTGCCGATCGTCCCTGACGAGAGCCGCACGTTCGGCATGGAAGGCCTGTTCCGGCAGATCGGCATCTACAACCCGATGGGCCAGCGCTACACGCCGCAGGATGCCGACCAGCTCTCCTACTACAAGGAAAGCGAGAGCGGCCAGGTGCTCCAGGAGGGCATCAACGAAGCCGGCGCCATGGCCGACTGGATCGCTGCGGCAACCGCCTACTCGGTGCACGGCGTGCCGATGATCCCGTTCTACATCTACTACTCGATGTTCGGCTTCCAGCGGGTCGGCGACCTCGCATGGGCCGCCGGCGACAGCCGGGCGCGGGGCTTCATGCTGGGCGGTACCGCCGGGCGGACGACGCTGAACGGCGAGGGCCTGCAGCACGAGGACGGCCACAGCCACATCCTCGCCAGCACCATCCCGAACTGCATCACCTATGATCCGGTGTTCGGCTTCGAGGTGGCGGTCATCATCCAGGACGGCCTGCGCCGCATGTATGTCGAGCAGGAGGACGTCTATTACTACCTGACCGTCTGCAACGAGAACTATCACCACCCGGCGATGCCCGAAGGCGTCGAGGATGGCATCATCAAGGGCCTCTACCGCTTCTCGAAGACCGAGAAGCCCGGCAAGAAGCACGTCAACCTGATGTCGTCGGGCACGATCTTCCAGCAGGCGATGCAGGCGGCCGAGCTCCTGAAGAACGACTTCGGCATCACGTCCGACCTCTGGGTCGCGACGAGCATGAACGAGCTTGCCCGCGAGGCGCAGGACGTCGAGCGCATCAACCGGATGAACCCGACGAGCGCGCCGAAGCTGCCCTATGTCACCGCGACGCTGAAGGACGAGACCGGTCCGGTGATCGCCGTGACCGACTACATGAAGAACTACTCCGAGCAGATCCGCGCCTTCGTGCCGCAGTCGTTCCACACGCTCGGCACCGACGGGTTCGGTCGCTCCGACAGCCGGGTGAACCTCCGGCGGCACTTCGAGGTTGACGCGAACCACATCGCGGCGACCGCAGTCTATGCCCTCTTCAAGGAGGGCAAGGTAACTGGCGCCGACGTCGAGAAAGCGTACGCGAAGTACGAGATCGACCCGGCCAAGATCAACCCGCGCACGGCGTAATAAGGGACGGGGGAAACGAGATGGCCACCATCGATGTCAAGGTGCCGGATATCGGCGATTTCAAGGACGTGCCCGTCGTCACCGTTCTGGTGAAGGCCGGCGACACGATCTCGAAGGAAGATCCGATCGTCGAGCTTGAGTCAGACAAGGCAACCATGGAGGTGCCCGCGCCCGAGGGCGGCACCGTCAAGGAAGTGAAGGTCAAGGAAGGCGACAAGGTCTCGGAAGGCTCCGTCGTGCTGGTGCTCGAGACCGCCGGCGGGGCAGGGGCGTCCGCCCCGGCCGCCGCGCCCGCGGCTGCACTGGCCGCGGCTCCGGCCGCATCGGGCGGCGGCACCGTCGACGTGAAGGTGCCCGACATCGGCGACTTCAAGGACGTGCCCGTCGTCTCGGTTCTGGTGAAGGCCGGCGACACCATCGCCAAGGACGACCCGCTCGTCGAGCTCGAGTCCGACAAGGCGACCATGGAAGTCCCGGCGCCGCAGGCCGGCAAGGTGAAGGAAGTCCGGATCAAGGAGGGCGACAAGGTCTCCGAGGGCTCCGTCATCCTCGTCCTCGAAGCCAGCGGCGGCGCACCCGCCGCGGCGGCGACCGCGCCGGAATCCGCAGCGCCGGTCAGCGCCGCGTCCGCCGGTGCCTCGTCCGACCGCAAGCCGACCGCCGACGACGCCGCCCGCGCCGCCGCCGGTGGCCAGCCGCACGCCTCGCCGTCTGTGCGCAAGTTCGCCCGCGAACTCGGCGTCGATCTCGCGACCGTCACCGGCTCCGGCCGCAAGGGCCGCATCCTGCGCGAGGACATCACCGGCTCCTTCAAGAAGACCGCTGCTCCGGCCGCCGCCGCGCCCGCGGCCGCTCAGGGTGGCATGGGTATCCCGCCGATCCCCGCCGTCGACTTCTCGAAGTTCGGCCCGGTGGAAGACGTGGAGATGCCGCGGATCAAGAAGCTCTCCGGCCCGGCCCTGCACCGGTCCTGGCTCAACATCCCGCACGTCACCAACAATGACGAGGCGGACATCACCGACCTCGACAAGTTCCGCAAGGAACTCGACACCAAGGCCAAGGACGAAGGCTACCGCGTCACGATGCTCACCTTCCTCATGAAGGCGTGCGTCTCGGCCCTGAAGGCTCATTGGGAAGTGAACTCGTCGATCCACCCGGACGGCGACAAGCTGATCAAGAAGAACTTCTACAACATCGGCTTCGCCGCCGACACGCCGAACGGTCTCGTGGTCCCGGTGGTGAAGGGCGTCGACTCCAAGGGCCTCGTCGAGCTCTCCAAGGAGATCGGCGCGCTCTCGGCGAAGGCCCGCAAGGGCGAGCTGAAGGGCCCGGACATGCAGGGCGCGACCTTCACCATCTCCTCGCTCGGCGGCATCGGCGGCACTTCGTTCACGCCGATCGTCAACGCGCCCGAGGTGGCGATCCTTGGCGTCAGCCGCTCGAAGATGGCCCCGGTCTGGAACGGGTCCGAGTTCGAGCCGCGCAACATGCTGCCGCTCTCGCTCTCCTACGACCACCGCGCCATCGACGGGGCTCTGGCCGCGCGCTTCCTGCAGAAGCTCGTGACGCTGCTCCGCGACCCGCGCAACCTGCTGCTCTGAGGGGGTTCGCATGGCTGACATCGAGATCAAGGTCCCCGATATCGGGGACTTCAAGGACGTGCCCGTCGTCTCCGTGCTGGTGAAGCCCGGCGACACCGTGGCCAAGGAAGACCCGCTGGTCGAGCTCGAGTCCGACAAGGCGACGATGGAAGTGCCCTCGCCGCACGCCGGTAAGGTCAAGGACGTGAAGATCAAGGAGGGCGACAAGGTCTCCGAGGGCTCCGTCATCCTGACCCTCGAAGCGGAGGGGGCGGCTGCCGCCCCCGCGGCGCCGAAGGCCGCTCCGGCCGCGGCCGCGGCTCCGGTGGCGGCTCCGGCTGCGGCGCCCAAGGCGACGGGAGGCGACCTCCACGCGGAGGTCGTCGTCCTCGGCTCCGGCCCGGGCGGCTACACTGCTGCCTTCCGCGCCGCCGACCTCGGCAAGAAGGTCATCCTGATCGAGCGCAACCCGAGCCTCGGCGGCGTCTGCCTCAACGTCGGGTGCATCCCGTCGAAGGCGCTGCTCCACGCGGCGAAGGTCATCACCGAGTCCGAGGAGATGGGCCACTTCGGCGTCTCCTTCCAGAAGCCCGACGTCGACATCGACAAGCTGCGCGGGTGGAAGGAAAGCATCATCAACAAGCTCACCGGCGGTCTCTCGGGTCTCGCCAAGGGCCGCAAGGTGACGGTGGTGAAGGGTGTCGGCACGTTCACCGCGCCGAACGCCATCGAGGTGAAGGGTGAGGACGGCACGAAGACCGTGACGTTCGACAACTGCATCATCGCCGCCGGCTCCGAGCCGGTGACGCTGCCCTTCATCCCGCACGACGATCCCCGCGTCATCGACTCGACCGGCGCGCTCGCGCTCGCCGACGTGCCGAAGCGGATGCTCGTCATCGGCGGCGGCATCATCGGCATGGAGATGGCGACGGTCTACGAGACGCTCGGCACGAAGATCACCGTCGTCGAGTTCATGGACCAGCTCATCCCCGGCGCCGACCCCGACGTGGTGAAGCCGCTGCAGAAGCGCATGGAAAAGCGTTTCGAGGCGATCCACCTCAAGACCAAGGTCGCGGCGGTGAAGGCACTCGACACCGGCCTCGAAGTGACGATGGAAGGCCCGAAGGGCACCTTCACCGACGTCTTCGACAAGGTGCTCGTGGCGGTCGGCCGCAAGCCGAACGGCAAGATGATCGCCGCCGACAAGGCCGGCGTCATCGTAGACGAGCGCGGGTTCATCCCGGTCGACAACCAGCAGAAGACCAACGTCCCCGGTATCTATGCCATCGGTGACGTGGTCGGCCAGCCGATGCTCGCCCACAAGGCGGTGCATGAGGGCAAGGTCGCGGCCGAGGTGATCTCGGGCATGAACCGGATCTTCGATGCCATGGTGATCCCCGGCGTCGCCTACACCGACCCGGAAGTCGCTTTCGTCGGCCTGACCGAGACCCAGGCCAAGGAAAAGGGCATCAAGATCGGCAAGGGTGTCTTCCCGTGGGCCGCCTCGGGCCGCTCGCTCAGCCTCGGCCGTGACGAGGGCCTGACCAAGGTCATCTTCGACCCGGAGACCGACCGCGTCCTCGGCGCCGGCATCGTCGGCCCGAACGCTGGCGACCTGATCGCCGAGGTTGCACTCGCCATCGAGATGGGCGCCGACGCCACCGACATCGGGCTGACGATCCACCCGCACCCGACACTCTCGGAGACAATCAATTTTGCCGCCGAGATGTTCGAGGGCACGATCACCGACCTGATCCCGCCCAAGAAAAAGCATTAATCCAATCAACGCGCCGCGACCTTCCGCGGCGCGTTTCATGACTCCCCAGGGGAAACGCCATGTCGGAAGAACTGAAGCGCGAAGCGCTCGCCTACCACTCTGTTGAACCCGCCGGAAAACTCCAGATCCTTCCGACGAAGCCTATGGCCACTCAGCGCGATCTCTCGCTCGCCTATAGCCCCGGCGTCGCCTACGCCTGCGAGGCCATCGCCGAGGATCCGGCCACCGCGGCGCTCTACACCGGCCGCGCCAATCTCGTCGCGGTCATCTCGAACGGCACCGCCGTTCTCGGCCTTGGCAACATCGGCGCGCTCGCCTCGAAGCCGGTGATGGAGGGCAAGGCCGCGCTCTTCAAGAAATTCTCGGGCATCGACGTGATGGACCTCGAGGTCGACGAGACCAAGGTCGAGGAATTCGTCGAAGCGATCGCCCGCCTCGAGCCGACGTTCGGCGGCATCAACCTCGAGGACATCTCCGCGCCCGCCTGCTTCGAGATCGAGAAGAAGCTCAAGGCGCGCATGAAGATCCCGGTGTTCCACGACGACCAGCACGGGACGGCAATCGTCACCGCCGCCGGCATCCTGAACGCCCTGGAAGTGACGAACCGCGACATCAAGACCGTCCGGATCGCCTGCAACGGGGCAGGGGCCGCGGCCCTCGCCTGCCTCGACCTGCTGGTGTCGTTCGGCGCGTCGAAGGACAACATCCTCGTCTGCGACCGCAAGGGCGTGATCCACGCCGACCGCACCGATCTCGACCAGTACAAGGGCGCTTACGCCGCGAAGACCGAGGCGCGCACCCTTGCCGACGCGATCAACGGCGCGGACATCTTCCTCGGCCTCTCCGCCAAGGACTCGGTGACCCAGGACATGGTCAGGACGATGGCCGCCCGGCCGATCATCTTCGCCATGGCGAACCCGGACCCGGAAATCCGGCCAGAGCTGGTGCACGAGGTGCGCTCCGACGCCATCGTCGCCACCGGCCGCTCGGACTACCCGAACCAGGTCAACAACGTCCTCTGCTTCCCGTTCATCTTCCGCGGCGCCCTCGACTGCGGCGCCACCGAGATCAACGAGGCGATGAAGCGCGCCTGCGCCGAGGCAATCGCCCGTCTCGCACGGATCGAAGCCTCCGACGTGGTGCTCGCCGCCTACGGCGCGGACTCGCTGCACTTCGGCCCGGAATACATCATCCCGAAGCCGTTCGACCCGCGCCTCATCGTCGAGGTGGCCCCCATCGTCGCCCAGGCCGCGATGGACTCCGGCGTCGCCACCCGGCCGATCGAGGACATGGACGCCTATCGCGAGCGGCTCCAGGGCTTCGTCTTCCGCTCGGGCCTGCTGATGAAGCCGGTCTTCGACCAGGCCGCCCGCGGCCCGAAGCGCGTGGTCTTCGCCGAGGGCGAGACCGAGCGGGTGCTTCACGCCGCGTCGCAGGCGGTCGGCCTCAAGATCGCCCGCCCGATCCTGATCGGCAACGCCGAGACGATCGCCGAGCGCGCGAAGGAACTGCGCCTCAACATCGGGCCGGACGGTGACGTGGACGTGGTCGATCCGGCGACGATCGACGTGGACGCCTATGCCGAGATCCTGCACCGCCGCTCCGGCCGCTCGGGCATCAATCCGCGCGAAGCCCTGCGCGGCGTGCGCAACGACCCGACCGTGCTCGCCTGCCTGATGGTGGAATCCGGCGAGGCCGACGCTGCGATCTGCGGCGTCAACGGCCGCTTCGGCCACCATCTCGGTCTCGTGGAGGGTATCATCGGGCTCCGCCCCGGTGCGCGCTCGCTCGCGACGATCTCCGGCCTCGTCATGCCGAAGGGCACGTTCTTCATCGCCGACGCCTACGTGAACCTTGAGCCGTCGGCCGACGAGATTGCGGACGTCACCGAGCTCGCCGCGGCCGCCATGCTCCGCATGGGCGTGCAGCCGCGCGCGGCCCTCGTCAGCCACGCAAACTTCGGCGACCGCCCGAGCGCAAGCTCGCGCAAGATGCGCGAAGCGATGGAGATCCTCCGCATGCGCTCGCCGGACTTCGAGGTCGACGGCGAGATGCACGCTGACGCCGCCCTCGACGTGACCCTGCGGTCGCGCGCCTACAAGCATTCGACGCTGACCGGTGCCGCGAACCTCTTCGTCATGCCGAACGCCGACGCCGCGCACATCTCGCTGAACCTGCTGAAGGTCCTCGGCGGTGCGGTGCCGGTTGGCCCGATCCTGCTCGGCGCGGCAAAGCCCGTCCACATCGCCTCGCAGTCCGTGACGGTTCGCGGCCTTCTCAACCTCACCGCAATCGCGGTGGTCGAGGCCCAGACCGAGACCGCGGAACTGCGCGCCGCCGCGGAGTAACTCCCGCCGCCACCACACTCGCCCCGGGCCCGCCTGAATGATGGCGGGGCCGGGGCAGCCACAAATTCCAAAGAGAATCCGATTTATTCTCAATACCTTGTAAGCGATCGTATCACGCGTGGGCGCCAGACTGTGACCCCTCGGGGTCGCGGGACTTCGCCGACGGAGCCTCCGACGGATTGCGTCCCCGGCCCATCCGGTATCTGATCATGGCCGCAATTCATTGGAGAGGCTCATGATTGATCGGACATCCAGCAGGATTCTTCTCGCACTCCCGCTCGCATTGACGATCGGCACCACCGCTGGACTGGCTCAGGATCCAGCCCCCAGTGCCTCGGCCCCCGCAGCGCCTCCGGCAGTGGCCATGCTCAACGACGGCTGGGCCGAAGCGCGGCTGGCCGGTGCCCAGCGCGAGGGCGACACCATGACGGTTCGCGTTCGCTTTTACAGGGCGGAGGGCGTCGAGGGCAGCAGGGTACTCTATGGGACCCTGTCGAAGTCCGTCTGGGAGACCGATATCTACATTGTCGCCGGCGACAAGAAGTATCTCCTGTTGAAGGACAGCGAGGGAAACGCGATCGCACCGGCGAACCTCATGCTGGATGACGACGGACCGCAGGCAGGCGCCTGGTACGGAACCTTCCCCGCACCGCCCGCGGGCGAGGCAGCGGTGCTGCACCTGCCGGCAATGGAGCCGCTTGGCCCGTTCCCCGCACCGTGACGCGGCGAGGTTCAAAGATGTCCCGATCCCGGTTCGGCCGTGCGGCGATCCTGGTCGCGGCTGTTTCCGCCACGCCGGCCACGTCAGCCGGCGCGCAAGGCACGACCGCAGTCATCCTGCCACTTGAGGCGACGGTTCTCGATCTCACGGCGACCGTCCGCGACATGTCGGGCGGCGTGTCGGCCATCTCGGCGGAGGCACAGGCGACACTCGGACGGAGCAACGACATTGCCGTCCGCACAGTCGGAGACGACGTCATCCTCTCGGTCACCAGCGACGTCCTCTTCGGCTTCGACAGTGCCGAGCTCTCGTCCGAGGCGAGGGCGAGCCTGAGCGACATCGCCAGCGTGATCCTGCGCGCGCCCGAAGGGAAGGTCATGGTCGTCGGGCATACGGACTCGAAAGGCTCCGACGCGTACAACCTCGAACTCTCACAGCGCCGCGCCGACACGGTCGCAGGCTTTCTGGAGGAAGCCGACGTTCCCGCCGACCGCCTGACAACGGAAGGACGCGGCGAAGCCGAACCACTTGCGGCAAACGAGGTATCCGGTCAGGACAACCCGGAAGGCCGGGCACAGAACCGGCGCGTCGAGTTCGTCATGCCAAAGACGATGCTGCAGAACTGATCCTGCTCGGGACACGAAGGGGAAGCGGATCGGCAGGGCCGGCCATGCCGCCGCTTCATCCCGGCTGCCGGGTGATCTCCCGACACGGCACGGCACGGCAGACGCCGCCGTCAGATCGCACCTGACCACCCGACCCACAATGTCGTTAGATATCAGTCGCTTAAGAAAAATGCGCGACATGCGCATGTCCTGTCACCCCTCCACCCAGACCCGTTCCAGTTGCATCTCGAAGGCCGGGTGCATCACCAGGCCGTGCACCCGGTGCGTCATGTGGCGGAAGGTCTTGCGCCAGTAGGGCTGGATGATGATCCCCGACGACTGGACGATGCTCTGAAGCGTGCGCATCGTCTCCCGCCGCACGTCCGGGTCATAGATCGCAAGGGCCTTGTCGAGCAGCCGGTCGAACTCCGGGTTGGAGAATCCGGTCTCGTTCCATGGCACGCCGGTGCGGTAGGCAAGGGCATAGACCTGCACCCCGAGCGGCCGCATGTTCCACTCCGTTGCCGAAAACGGATACTCCCGCCAGTTCGCCCAGTAGGTGTTGCCGGGCAGTACGGTCCGCTTCACCCTGAAGCCCGCATCCCGCATCTGCGCCGCCATCACGTCGCAGGTTTCGCGCACCAGATCGTCGTCGAGCGAGATGATCTCGAACTCGAAACCAGCATGGCCCGACGCTTCCAGCAGGGTTCGCGCGGCGTCCGGATCCCGGGTCAGCGGGGGCAGGGCGGCATACTCCGGATGCATCGGCCCCACGTGATGGTTCTCCGCCACCGTTCCGAGCCCCTGATAGCCAAGGTCGAGCACCACCGCATTGTCGATCGCAAGCTGCACCGCCCGCCGCACCTCAAGCACGTCGTAGGGCGGCTTCGTCACGTTCATCCGCACGGTGACGGTGTTCGCGGTCAGCGCCTCGGACTTCTTCAGTCCGAGCCCGTCGAGGATGTCGATGAACCCCGGTGGCGTCTCATAGCTCGTGTCGATCTCGTCGTCCTCGAATGCCGCCGCAGCCGCTTCCGGGTCAGTGCCGAGGTCGAGATACTCGATCCGGTCGAGCCGCACCGGCCCGACGCCCGGGATGCTGTCTCCCCACCAGCCGCCCGGCCGCCGGACGAGGGACGCCCTGACACCCGGCTCGACACCCTCGAGCGTCCACGGCCCGGTCCCGACCGGCGCCTTGGTGACGTCGGCACCCGCGGCATCAAAGCCCCGATGCACGATGAGCGCGGGATAGTCGCAGAGGTTCGGGATGAAGCTGATATCCGACGCCGGCAGGACCACCTTGACCGTGTGGTCGTCGAGCGCCTCGACCGTGCCCGGCCGAAGGCCGAAGGTCTCGCGGCTGCGCTCCTCCTGCACGACGCTGCCGTCGCGACGCCGCACCTCGGCGACATAGGTCTCCGTACCGGTCGCCTCGGTCAGCGCCGCAATCCGCGTCGCCATGGAGTTTCCCGGCACATGCGCCTCGGCCCACCTGGTGAAGTTGTGGACCACATCCTCCGCCGTGAAGGGTTCACCGTTCGACCAGACGGCACCCCGGCGCAGGCGCAGCACATACTCGGTCGCGGCGTCGTTCACCTCCCAGCTCTCCGCCAGCCACGGGATGAAGGTGAAATCCGCCGTGAACCGCACCAGCGGCTCCAGGGTGCCGCGAACCACGTTCGCCATCTGCGACCAGTCGAAGAGGCGGGGGTCGGTGATCGGCATGACCGCCATGGCGATCCGGAGCGTACCACCCGTCGCTTCGGCCGGCTCCGCATGCGCCGCACCGGGCCGCGCCAGCCCGAGCAACCCGAGCGCGGCGGATGCCTTCAGCCCGAGCGCCGTCGCCATGGCCAGGAACTCGCGCCGATCGATCCGCCCGGCGCGATGCGCAGCGAGCAGTTGCGGCACCGTGCCATGCACGGGCTTGCCGTTGATCGTGTCGTGAACCATGCACCAATTCCCGCAGGGGACGCGCCCGGACCCCGCGAGACCATAGCAGGGCGTTCCGCCAGTGCGTCAACTGAAGTTGCCGTGGCTGCACTTTGCGCGGTACGAGGCGGGATCATCGGCTGCGCGTATTGTTCGGATAATGGAGATTATGATGAATATGGATTCTCTGGATCCCGTGCTGATCGCCGGGCCTACGGCCAGCGGCAAATCCGAGCTCGCCATTCGCCTCGCCGAGCGCGACGGCGGTTGCGTCATCAACGCCGACGCGAGCCAGGTCTACGCCTGCTGGCGGGTGCTGAGCGCCCGCCCCGATGAGGAGGATCTGAAGCGCGCGCCGCACCGGTTGTTCGGTCACGTCGCCGCCACGCGTCGCTATTCCACCGGCGACTGGCGGCGTGCCGCGCTGGACGCGATTGCCGTTGCTCAACGCGACGGCCTGCGGCCGATCGTCGTCGGCGGCACCGGGCTCTACTTCAGCGCGTTGACCGACGGGCTCGCGGACATACCGTCAATCCCGCCCGAGGTCCGCGCACGCTCGGACGCCATGCTGTCGGACGGCACCGCCATGATGCTCGCCGAAATCGACCCGGAGACGCGCTCGCGGATCGACACGGCGAACCCGATGCGCGTGCAGCGCGCGTGGGACGTGTTCACCGCCACCGGCCGCGGTCTCGCATGGTGGCACGCTCACGCGCCCGCATCCGGAATTGCCACTTCCGCCCGCATCGTGGTGATGCCGGCGTCCCCGGCGCTTGAACGCAACATTGCCAGACGGATCGACGTCATGCTGGCGCACGGTGTCCTCGACGAGGTCCGCGCATTCGGCGAACTCGACGCATCGGCCGATCTGCCAGCGGCGCGCGCCATTGGCGCAGCCGAGTTCGGACGGCATCTGCGCGGCGACGCCTCACTTGACGAGGCGCGCGCCGCGACAGCGATCGCGACGCGCCGTTTCGCCAAGCGTCAGCGCACCTGGCTCCGGGGCCGGATGGCCGACTGGGCCTGGGCGGATCCGAGCGAACGCGATCTGCTCGCGCTCGTGCCGGCTCGCTGACCGAGAAGTCACATGGCCTTTGCCATCGCCTGGTCGAGATCGTTGATCAGGTCCGCCGGGTCCTCGATGCCGATCGAGAGGCGCAGCATGCTCGGGTCGGCTCCGGCCGCCTTCTGCTGTTCCGGCGTCAGCTGCCGGTGCGTCGTCGAGGCCGAGTGGATGATGAGCGAGCGCGCGTCGCCGAGGTTCGCCACGTGGCTGAAGAGCTCGACCGAGTTCACCACCTTCACGCAGGCGTCGTACCCGCCCTTGAGCGCAAAGGTGAAGAGCGAGCCGGCGCCACGCGGATAGAGCCGCTTTGCCCGGTCGTACCACGGCGACGATGCGAGGCCCGCATAGGTCACCGACTCGACGCGATCGTCCTTCTCGAGCCATGCCGCCACGGCTTCGGCGTTCGCCACATGCTTCTGCATCCGAAGGCTCAGGGTCTCGGTGCCGAGCAGCGTCAGGAATGCGTTCTGCGGCGCCATCGTCATTCCGAGATCCCGGAGCCCGATCGCGATGCCGTGGAAGGTGTAGGCCATCGGCCCGAAGGTCTCGGCGAACTTCAACCCGTGATAGGCAGGTTCCGGCTCGGTCATCGACGGGAAGCGGTCCGAGGCCAGCCAGTCGAACTTCCCCGAGTCGACGATGCAGCCGCCGATCACCGTGCCGTTGCCGGTCAGGAACTTCGTGGTGGAGTGCACCACGATCGTCGCACCCATCTCGATCGGCCGGCAGAGGTATGGGCTCGCGGACGTGTTGTCGATGATCAAGGGCACGCCGATGCGACCGGCGATCTCGGCCAGTGCCGGGATGTCGGTGACGTAGCCGCCCGGATTGGCGATCGACTCCGCGAAGATCGCCCGCGTCCGGCCATCCGCCAGCGCCTCGACTGCCGCGAGGTCATCGGTATCGACGAAACGCGCCTCCCAGCCGAACCGCCGGATGGTGTGCGTGAACTGCGTCACCGTGCCGCCGTAGAGCCGCGTCGAGGCGATGATGTTGTCGCCCGGCTGCATCAGCGGGAAGAGCGCCATGATCTGCGCCGCATGCCCGGAAGAGGTGCAGACCGCCCCTACTCCGCCTTCCAGCGACGCGATCCGCTCCGCGAGCGTCATCACCGTCGGATTGGTGAGGCGCGAATAGATGTAGCCGACTTCCTGAAGGTTGAAGAGCGCCGCCGCGTGATCCGCGTCCCGGAAGACGTAGCCGGAGTTCTGATAGATCGGTGTCTGCCGCGCCCCGGTCGCCGGGTCGGGCCGTGCACCCGCGTGGATCTGCAGCGTGTCGAATCCGTAAGGCGTCTCCGCCATGGTTGCCTCCATTGACCAGTCGAGCGGACGCTAGTTGAGCCTCTCGTGGGTGGCAACGTTGCCGCTGCGCTGGAAGCGGCCTAGTCTCGCCGCCAGACCAGGAGACCACAGCTTGCCCCACCGCATCGGCCGCGGCCTGCGCCGCGCCCTCAAGGTCATTGCCCGACCCGTCCGGCGCAGCCGTGGGCGGCGTGGCGCCGTTCTTCAACCATATCGTGGCTACGGCTCGGACGAGCGGATCTTCGTGATCGGCCGGGCCTTCTGGCAGCACACCGACCACGACGAGGCGTCCGAGCTGCGCGACGTGCTCCGCCGGATCCGCAGGCGTCCGGTTCGGGGCGCCCGCATCCGCGCGCGCTTCTACGGTGCCGTCATCGAGGTCGAGACCGATCAGGACGGATACTTCCGCATCGAGATGGCGCCGGGTATGCCGCCGCCGCCCGAACTGCGCTGGCACACCCTCGAGATCGCCATGATCGCACCGGCGATGGTCGCCGCGACCGCCGAGGTCTACATCCCCCCACCGCAGTCGAAGATGGTGGTGATCTCGGACATCGACGACACGGTCATGCACACCGGGGTTGCCAACAAGGCGATGATGCTCTGGCGGCTGTTCGTGCAGGATGCGGAGAGCCGCACGGTCTTCCCCGGCGTCTCGCATCTCTACCGGGCTCTCCATGCCGGCGCCTCCGGGGACGAGCAGAACGCCATGCTCTATGTCTCGCGCGCGCCGTGGGGGATCTACGAGATCCTCGAGGAGTTCTTCCAGGCGCACGAGATCCCCATCGGGCCGATCCTCTTCCTGCGGGAGTGGGGCATCAGCTGGCGCACCCCGCTGCCGCGCCGGGCCGAAGACCACAAGGCGGTGCTGATCGAGGCGATCATGGGGCTTTATCCCCACATGCCGGTGGTGCTGATCGGGGACAGTGGCCAGCATGACCCCGAACTCTACCGTGCCGTCGCGGAACGTCATGGCGACCGGGTTCGGGCGGTGTACATCCGGGACGTGACCGCGAAGGATGCCGGGCGCTCGGCCGAGCTGTCGGAGATCGGACGCGCGCTCGCCTCGAAAGGCATCCACCTCGTTCTTGCCGCTGACAGCGTGGCGTTCGCCGAGCACGCGGTCAGCCTCGGGCTCATCGCGCCGGACGCGCTCGAGACCGTCGCCGCCCGGGTCGCCGAACGCGAGGCCACCCCGGACAACCCGGACGTTCAGCCGCAGGACGCCGCGGACGCGGACTGAAGGCAATCGTTGGCTGTCGCCAGACCGAAAGACGCCACGCAAGTCGCGCCTATCGGCTAGTCGTTTGATGGATATCAGAAATTATGTCGGCGCTGACCCTAGGGAAAGCTCTGTTCGCGGCCTTCCGAGAGACGGGGGACCGAAGATGTCGGCGCGGGAGCTCCCGGGCCCACATCTTCCTCGCACCCGCCCGGGCCGCACGGACGCCCGTGGAGGCCGTCCGCCCTTTGCAACCCGGACCCGCGTCCGGTCTCGCCGGATGATCACTCCAGCTCGAACACCACCGTCACATCCGCGCCGAGCGAGACCGTGCCCGCGGCGATCGGAGCCGCGGCCATGTCCATCTTGCTTCGGAACGGCATCGGCCCGCCACCGCCGCCCTCGGAGATCGCGCGGACCTGACCAAGCTTGACCCCGGCGGCCGTCGCGAAGAGTTCTGCCTTGTGTCGGGCGTCCGCGACGGCCTTCTGCCGCGCGGTGTCAAGCACGGCACCGGGCTCGTCCACGTCGAAGCTCACGCCGTAAAGCCGGTTCGCTCCCGCCTGCGTCAGAGCGTCGATCATTTTCCCGAGGTTGGCCACATCGCGGACCTGCACCGTCACCATGTTCGACGCCTGATAGGCAACGACCTTCGGCGCCACCTGCGAGTCGCCGGCTTCCGGCGCGAACACCGGGTTGAGGGTGAGCTGGCTCGTCTGCATGTCCGCATCCGCCACCCCGGCGGCCTTGAGCGCGGCGAAAACCGCCGTCATCGCCTCATTGCTGGCCTTGAGCGCGTCGGCCGCGGATGGCGCCTGGGTCTCGACGCCGGCCGAGACCGAAGCGACATCCGGCACCGCATCGACCGTCGCCGATCCGGTGACGGTGATTTCGCGCGGCGTCGAGTCCGCATGGGCACGATCGGGCGTGCCGGCAGCGAGGCCGAGGGCGAGACCGAGGGCGGTGGCGGGCAGCAACATGGAACGCATCTGGGGACACTCCGGACGATTGAAAAATCGGGCTGCGTCAGATCTGCTCTGCAAGCTCCGTCACGGCAACCAAAAATTGCTAAAAAGCCTTGCGTTTTACTGGATCGTTGAAGCGAAGTCCGCTACGCTCCGATCACAAACACTCGACAGAGATCGGGGCAGGCATGAGCAGGTATCAACGCAGGCCGGATTTCCGGCTCCACTTGGGATATCCGGAGGTCACACTCCTCCGGAGCGATATTCCCGGAATGACGCGGCTGGCATCGCCGGATCATCCGGCGTTCGTAGACGACCTCAGGCGACTCGCCGCTGCGGTCGATACGGTGCGCGGCCGGTTGACGGTCGTTCTGCCGGACCGCGAGGTCTGGCGCGACCGTCTGCGCCTCGGGGCGCGAACGCCCTGGATGCGCCGCCGCAAGGCCCGCATTCTCGCGGCCCGCGCCCTTGCGGTTGCGCCGGGCGAGGTCGCGCTTTCCGTGGGGCGACAGGGAGACGACGGCGCAACGGCGCTCGCCGCGACCCGGCGGCAGACACTTCTCGAGGTCCGCCGGATGCTTGCGGCGGTCGGCCTTCGTGCCGAGGTGATTCGTGGTGCCGGTCGCTTCGACGGCTTCGCGATTCCACCGGCGCTTGGCAGCCTGAACTGGACACCGCCGGGACGGGCACTACCGGTTGGCGTGCCACGCATCATCATGGCGATCGGCGGTCTTGCCGCCTCGATCGCGGCGATCGTCGCTGTCCTCGGGTCTCCGCCTCCGGAGCCCGTGATGTCGCAGGGGCCGGTGGTGCATCGCTCGGTGGCACGCGCCTCCGTCGCGCTCGCTGTCGAGATGCCGCCGCCGCCCGCGCCAATCCCCGCGGCCGTGACGACCGAGCCCGCCGTCACCGACGTCGCGAAGGCCGCACCACCCCCGCTCCGCCCGCACGCGGCAGTGCTGGAGGCGCCGGCCTTCACCATGAATACCCGCAACCTCGAAGTGACCTCTGGTCCGCAGGGCCAACCGGTCCTGAACCTTCGCGAACTGCCCGGATCGCGCGCCATCGACACGCGATCCGGCCCCGCGCCCCTGCACAGGCCCGCAGCCGTGCGGCAGGCGGAAGCCGCCTCGGCGATGCCAACGGGCGAGCCGGCCGATACCATTCGGCCCCGCGCCCGGCAGTATGCCGAGGCGAGGCCCGAGCCCGTCGCGGCACCTCAGTCCGTGGCAGGGCCGGTCGCCGACATCGTCAAGCGTGTCGCCGCCGCCGATACCGAAGACTTCGCCCGGCCCGAGCATCGTCCGAACGCCGCCCCGAGCGTCCGGGTGGCGTCGCTCACGCCGTCCGACGCGATGACGGTGGCCGCCCTCGCCGCGACCGTTTTCGCGCCGCGCGCCCGTCCCGATGGCTTCGGTGACACCGCGCCGGCCGGCCCGAGCCCGAAGCCGTCGGTAACCCCTGCGGCGGACATGGCGCCTCCCGCGCGGAGGGTCGCCTCGATACCGGCGCCGAAGCTGCAGCGCGCCGTCGCCGCGACTCGTCCGGTCGCGGCGCTGGCCGCGACGCCGGTACGGGCGCCGATCGTCGCCGCGCCAGCGCGGACGCCGATCGTCACCGCCGCGCTGACGCCGCAGCCGAAGATCGTGCCGATCCCGCCGCAACCGAAGGCCGTCCGGCCCGCCGCCCCGGTCAAGGTCGTCCCCGTCGCAGCCGTCCCCGCCAGTGCGGCACCAAAGGCGACGACCGCCCGCACCGCGGCCCGCGCCGGACTGCTCCGGACGCAGCTCTCGCTCATCGGCGTCTTCGGCGACACCGACAAGCCGCACGCACTGGTGCGCCTGCCGAGTGGTGACATCCAGCGCGTGCGCTCGGGCGACAGCGTCGCCGGAGTTCAGGTCGCCTCCGTGTCCTCCGATGGCGTTCGGGTGCGGAGCGGCGGTTCGGAGACCATGCTGCGACTGCCTGACTGAAGTCTGCCCACCGGGCGAGGGGCATCTCCCTCGCCCGAAAGGGGGTGGCCCCCCTACCCTTTGCTCCACCGGATTGTGAAGTTTACCGAAAGCCGCCGCCTGTGTTCCAATGAGCACAACGGAACATGCGCCGGTCACCTCTCGTTAAGGGAAATCAGGCTCCTCTCTCTCATCCCCTCGGGGACGCAGGCAGGAGCCGGGCCGACCGGCGTTGGCATGAGGTGGTGGCGGCTATGACTTCTCTTCAACCGATCCGGTCGATCGAGCGCGCAGGGTCGGTGCGGACGATCGTTCCGGTCATCCTTTGTGGCGGTTCGGGCTCGCGCCTCTGGCCGATCTCGCGCAAGGATTTCGCCAAGCAGCACGTGCCGATGCTGGGCGGCGCCTCGCCCTTCCAGCGCACGCTCTCCCGCCTCGACCGCCAGGTCTTCGCCCGGCCGATCGTGATCAGCGCCGCGCCGGCGCGCTTTCTCGTCGCCGATCAGGCGAAGGAGGCCGGTGTCGAGATCGACATCGCGCTCGAGCCGCAGGGTCGCGACACGCTGGCCGCCGTGACGCTGGCTGCGTGCCTCGCCGCCCGGCGCGACCCTGATGCGATCGTCATGGTGATGCCATCCGATCACCTGATCCCCGACGCTGCGGCATTTGGCCGCTCCGCCTCGGCTGCGGCCCGGCTGGCCGAGGACGGGTACATCGTCGTGCTCGGCATCCCGCCGACCAGCCCGTCGACCGCCTACGGCTACATCTCTCCCGGGGCGCCGATCGGCAGCGGCTTTGCCGTCGACCGCTTCGTCGAGAAGCCCGATGCCGAGCGGGCCGCGTCGCTCATCGACAACGGCTGTCTCTGGAATGCCGGCATGTTCTGCTTCCGCGCGAGCGCTGGCCTTGCCGAGATCGAGGATCACGCATCGCGCACGCTCACCGCTGTCCAGCGGGCGATCGACGAGGCGACGGACGACCTCGGCGCCATGCGGCTCGGCAAGAGCTTCGAGACGGTGACGAAGATCAGCTTCGACCACGCCATCATGGAGCGCACCCAGCGCGCCGCGGTCGTTGCCGCCGAATTCGCCTGGTCCGACATCGGCGACTGGAAGGCCGTCTGGCAGGAGAGCCCCCGGGACGCAAACGGTGTCGCCACTGAGGGCCGCGTCCACATGAAGGACGTGACGAACAGCTATCTCCGCTCCGACGGCCGGCTGCTCTGCGTGCTCGGGGTCGAGGGACTCGCGGTTGTCGATACCGCCGACGCGATCCTCGTGGCGCCGATCGAGCGGGCGCAGGAGGTAAAGGGGCTGGTTTCCGAACTCGAGGCGATGAAGCTGCCCGAGGCGACGACGCCCGCCCGCGTGCATCGGCCGTGGGGCTGGTACCAGACCATGGACCTCGGCGAGCGGTTCCGGGTGAAGCGCATCGTCGTGCTGCCGGGCAAGAAGCTCTCGCTCCAGCGGCACCACCACCGCGCCGAGCACTGGGTCTGCGTGCGAGGCACGGCGGAAGTGGTGCGCGACAACGAGACCATCATCCTGCGCGAGAACGAGTCGGTCTACCTGCCGCTCGGCTGCATGCACCGCCTGCAGAACCCCGGCCGCATCCCCGTCGAGATCGTCGAGGTGCAGACCGGCGCCTATCTCGAGGAAGACGACATCGTGCGCGTCGAGGACGACTTCGGCCGTCTCTGAGAGGATCCGCCCCGTGTTGAAGTTCGGAACCAGCGGCCTGCGCGGCCTCGTCAGCGAATTGAGCGATCCGGTCTCGGCCGCGTGGACGGCGGCGTTCCTCGCGCACCTCGCGCGGGGCACCCCCCCTGCGGCGGTGCTTGTGGGGCGCGACCTCCGGCCGAGTTCGCCCCGGATCGCCGCCGCCTGCCGCGCGGCGATCCGGGGCGCGGGCCTTGCGGCGATCGACTGCGGTGTGGTGCCAACGCCGGCGCTGGCGCTCGAGGCAGCCCGACGGGGCGTCCCGGCGATCATGGTGACCGGGAGCCACATCCCCTTCGACCGCAACGGCCTGAAGTTCTATCGCGCCGGCGACGAGATCACCAAGGACGACGAGGACGGCATCCGTGCCGCCTTCGCCGGGCCTCACGCCACGCCCGGGGCCGGGTCCGGGCGCGAGGAAATCGCGGAGATCGGCTCCGCCTACATCGCCAGAAACACTGCGTTCTTTGGCGCCGGTGTCCTCGCGGGCAAGCGCATCGGGCTCTGGCAGCACAGCGCCGCGGGCCGTGACCTGACGCGAACGGCGCTGGAGGATCTCGGCGCCCAGGTGATCGCCCTTGGCCGCACCGACGAATTCGTGCCCATCGACACGGAGGCGCTGGCGCCGTCGGACGCCCTGCGCATTGCCGCCTGGGTTCGCGAGCACAGGCTTGACGCCCTTGTCTCCACCGATGGCGACGGCGACCGGCCGCTCGTCGCCGACGAGACCGGCGCGGTCTTGCGCGGCGACGCACTCGGCAGCCTCGCGGGCCGCGCGCTCGGGGCGGATGCCGTCGCCTGCCCGATCAATGCCTCGACCGCGCTCGAGCGCAGCGGCTGGTTCGCACGCAGCGTGCGCACCCGCATCGGCTCGCCCTATGTGGTCGAAGCTATCGCCGGTCTCGCCTCGGGTGGCGCGCGCCTGCCGGTGGGATACGAGGCTAACGGCGGCTTCCTCCTCGGCGGCACGGCCACGAGCGCGGACGGCCGCACGCTCGCGCCGCTCCCGACCCGCGACGCGCTCGCGCCGATGCTCGCGGTCCTTGCGGCCGCGGCCGGGGCTCGCGTGCCCCTCTCCACGCTCGCCGCCGGCCTGCCGCAGCGCATGACCGCGAGCGACAGGTTGCCTGACTTCCCCGACACCGCCTCCGCACCGCTTCTCGCCGCGCTTGTGACCGACGCCGGCGCGCGGAGCCGCCTGCTCGAAGGTCTCGGTCCAGTCGGTGCGATCGACACGCTCGACGGTGTCCGAATGACGCTTGCCTCGGGCGATGTCGTGCATCTGCGCGCCTCGGGCAATGCGCCGGAACTGCGCTGCTACGCGGAAGCCGCGACGGCGGAGGCGGCGGGAGAGCTCATCACACGGGTGCTCGGCCGCATCGCCGCCGACAACTCGCGCGCCGCCTGAAGCGGTCAGCCACGGGAGCGGGCCATTGAACCGGTCCGACCTGGATCACGAGGCCGAGCCTACAGCGCCGCACTGGCCCTGCCGCACTGGTCCTGCCACATTGGCCCCGCCGGGACGGGCGCCGACCGGCAGACCTCCGCCCGTGGCGCTTCAGCCCGCGCCGGACCACCACGGCGCTCCTTTGCTTTCCCCGGCGCGCCCGCTAAGGTTCTGCCTTGTCGCGTTCCCGGCCAAGGAGTACCAGAGCCATGTCGCAGCTGCTCCATCTCGTGTTCGGAGGAGAGCTCACCGATCCGCAAGGCACCGAATTCCGCGACGTCGACGCGATCGATGTCGTGGGCGTGTTTCCGGACTACGCCAGTGCCTATACCGCCTGGAAGGCCAAGGCGCAGGCTACGGTCGACAATGCCCACGTCCGCTACTTCATCGCCCATCTGCACCGCATGCACGACGAGTCAAATCCGCGCAGCGGCACCGAGAAGCTCGCCTGAGAGGCAAGCCTGACCGATCCCTGCACCGCTGTCACCCGTCCCGCATTTCGGATCCCCCGAGCCATGCCGTCCGCCTTGCCGCGCTCCATCCTGCTTCGGCTCTATCTCGCCGCGTCCGGCCGCGCCGGAAAAGTTGCTCACTACTGGCTTGAACGCCGCCGCGCCGAGGGCAAGGAGGACGCGCAGCGCCTGCCCGAGCGAATGGGCGAGGCGTCCCGGCCCCGGCCCGAGGGCGCGCTGATCTGGTTTCACGCCGCAAGCGTCGGCGAGGCCGCGTCGCTTCTCGAAATGCTCCGCCGCCTCATGCAGGCGCGACCAGAGGTGACCTGCCTCGTCACCACCGGGACCGTGACCTCGGCGCAGTTCCTCGCTGACCGGCTGCCGGAAAACTGCATCCACCAGTTCTCGACCCTCGACGTGCTGCCGTGGGTCCGCCGGTTTCTCGATCACTGGCGACCCGACGCCGCGGTCTTCACCGAAAGCGAGATGTGGCCCGCGACGCTCCATGAGGCGCACGCGCGGGGCATTCCGCTTCTGCTCATCAACGCGCGGATCTCCAACCGGAGCTTCCGGCGCTGGCGGATGATGGGTAACATGGCCCGAGCGCTTCTCGCCTGTTACGAGCGCATCCTCGCGCAGGACAAGCTCGCGGGCGAGCAACTCTCCGCCCTTGGTGCGGATCCGAAGAAGCTTTCCGTCGAAGGTTCGCTCAAGGAGGGGTCCGCCCCCCTGCCCTACGACGAGGCCGAGCGGGCGAAGATGTCGCGCGCCTTTGCCGGCCGCCACCTCTGGCTTGCTGCCTCGACTCATCCGGGTGAGGAAGAGATCGTCATCGGCGCGCACCTGCGCGCCCGTCCGGCGCTGCCGCTGCTCTCGCTGCTGCTGGTGCCGCGCCATCCGAACCGGGGCGACGAGGTGGCCGCGCTGGTCCGCGCGCGCGGACTTTCCGTGGCGCAGCGCTCGAAGGGCGAGCCGATCACCGCGGACACGGACGTCTATCTCGCGGACACCCTCGGTGAGATGGGCCTCTGGTATCGCATCGCTCCGGTGAGCTTCGTCGGCGGCTCGCTGGTCGATGTGGGCGGCCACAATCCCTTCGAGCCGGCGCTTCTCGGCAGCGCGATCCTGTTCGGGCCGAACGTGCGCAATTTCGTCGACGGCTATCGTCGGCTGCAGCGGGCCGGCGCGGCGGTGCTCGTCCGCAATGAGGCTGACCTCGCCGACGCGGTGGTCGCGACCCTGCCGCCCGATCGCGCCGCCGAGATGGCCGCCGCAGCCTGGGCCGCCTGCAGCGAGGGGGCTGAAGTGACCGACGCGGTGCTCGACGCCGTGGGTGTGCTTCTTGACCGCTCGCGTCCCGCCGCCTGATGCTGGCGCCACGCTTCTGGTCAAATCCACCGGGCCGGCCGGGACTGCTCGCCCACCTCCTCAGCCCGCTCGCATGGCTCTGGGCCGCGGTGACCCGACGTCGCCTCGCCCGCCCGCCGGCGGCGCGTCTCGGCGTGCCGGTGATCTGCATCGGCAACGTCACGGCAGGCGGCGCCGGCAAGACCCCGGTCACGATTGCTCTCGCGCAACGGCTGACGGCGCGCGGCATCGCAGTCCACGTGGTCTCGCGTGGCCATGGCGGCAGCCTCGAAGGCCCGGTCCGCGTCGATCCGACCCGCCACACCGCGGCGGAGGTCGGGGACGAGCCACTGCTTCTCGCCGCCTTCGTCCCCGTCTGGATCGCGCGCGACCGCGCCGCAGCTGGCCGTGCGGCGGAAGCCGCGGGCGCGCGCGTCGTGCTGATGGACGACGGCCTGCAGAACCCCGACCTCGCCAAGGATCTGTCGATCGTGGTGGTCGATGGTGGTTTCGGCTTCGGCAACGGGCGGGTGATCCCCGCCGGCCCCTTGCGTGAACCGGTGGCCGCCGGTCTCGCCCGGGCGCACCTTCTGCTTGTGATCGGCGAGCCGGCCGAGCGCGCGAGCTTCCGCACCGCCTGGCCCGATATCCCCCTGCCGGTGGCCGAGGGGCGGCTGGCGCCGCTCGAGACCGGCATGGACTGGACCGGCCTCAAGAGCCTCGCCTTCGCCGGGATCGGCCGGCCGGAGAAATTCTTCGCGACGCTCGCGGGTCTCGGCGCGGACATCGTCGCCACCCGCAGCTTCGCCGACCACGAACCCTTCGAGCCGCGGCTTCTCGCACGCCTCGAGGCTGAGGCCACCGCCCGCGGCGCCCAGCTCGTCACCACGGAAAAGGACGCCGTCCGCCTGCCGGCGAGCTTCCGCCCCAAGACGCTCGTGCTGCCCGTCCGCCTCGACCTCGCGGACTGGACCCCGGTCGACGCGGCGATCAGCCGTCTCGGCATCGGCGCCTAGGGCAGGGACAATCCGGGACGGGCACGGTGCTTGTCCCGGACGGCATCGCGCCCGCCGGTCAGCGGGCCTTCAACGGTGACGGATCGCCGCCCGATCTTCATGGAATCCTTATACCGGCCGGCGCCGCACTCACTCGTTCCCTTATGCCTTCGGTGCAATTCCTCCCGCTGATCCGCTTCGGAACAGCAGGAGTTACCTATGTCCGATCTTATCATGACTGCCGTCACTGTCGGCGGCTTCGCGCTTTTTGCCGGCTATGCCGCGCTCTGCGCCCGACTCTGAGGAGCGCTCCATGACATTCGACTACGCCCTTGCGGCAGCGGTCCTCGCGGGCCTGCTCGTATACCTCGGCTGGGCGCTCGTGCGCCCCGAGCGGTTCTGAGGCTTGAGGCACATGACATTCGCCGGCTGGCTTCAGATCGCCATCTTCATCGGGCTCGTCGTCGCGCTGGCACGACCGCTCGGTTTCTACCTCACCCGGACCCTCGACGGCAGCCTGCCCGGCACCGCCGCCATCGAGCGTCCGCTCTTCCGGCTTGCCGGGGTCGATCCGCGCGAGGAACAGGGCTGGCTCGGCTATGCCCTCGCGCTTCTCGCGTTCAACCTCGCGGGCATGCTGGTGCTCTTCTTCCTCCAGCGCCTGCAGTGGTATCTGCCGTTCAACCCGGCCGGCATGACCGGCGTGCCGGCTGATCTCGCGTTCAACACTGCCGCCTCGTTCGTCACCAACACGAACTGGCAGAACTACGGTGGCGAGACGACGCTCAGCCACCTGTCGCAGATGGCGGGCCTCACGGTGCAGAACTTCGTCTCGGCCGCCACCGGCATCGGTGTGGCTGCGGCGCTGATCCGCGGCTTCTCGCGCACCTCGGCGAAGAAGGTCGGCAACTTCTGGGCCGATCTCACCCGGGTCACCCTCTTCATCCTGATGCCGATCTCGGTCGTGATCGCGCTCGCGTTCGTCGCCCTCGGCATGCCGCAGACCCTCGCGGGCTCGATTGATGCCACCACGCTCGAAGGTGCGCGCCAGACGATCGCCCTCGGCCCGGTCGCGTCGCAGGAGGCCATCAAGCTGCTCGGCACCAACGGTGGCGGCTTCTTCAACGTGAACTCGTCGCACCCCTTCGAGAACCCGACAGCAATGGCGAACCTGATCCAGGTTCTGGCGATCTTCGCCCTCGGCGCAGCGCTTACCAACGTCTTCGGCCGCGCGGTCGGCGACGAGCGTCAGGGCTGGGCGCTGCTCGCGGCAATGGGCATCCTGTTCGTGGCCGGTGTGACCATCACCTACTGGGCCGAGGCCTCGGGCAACCCGCTCGTCCACGCGCTCGGCGTCGACGGCGCCAACATGGAAGGCAAGGAGCTCCGCTTCGGCCCTGCCCTCACGGCGCTCTTTGCTGTCGTCACCACGGCCGCGTCCTGTGGTGCGGTCAACGCCATGCATGACAGCTTCATCCCGCTCGGCGGCCTCATTCCCATGCTGAACATGCAGCTCGGCGAGATCATCGTCGGCGGCGTCGGCGCCGGGATCTACGGCATGCTGATCTTCGTGCTGGTCGCGATCTTCATCGCCGGGCTGATGGTCGGGCGCACGCCCGAATACGTCGGCAAGAAGATCGAGGCCCGCGAGGTCAAGCTCGCCATGCTCGCAATCCTCGCGCTGCCGCTCGCCATGCTCGGCTTCACCGCCATTGCCGTCGTCCTGCCGAATGCGGTCGCCTCGATCGCCAACCCGGGACCGCACGGCTTCTCGGAAATCCTCTACGCCTACACCTCGGGCGCGGCCAACAACGGCTCGGCCTTCGCCGGCCTCTCCGGCAACACCCCCTGGTTCAACATGACGATCGGCTTCGCGATGCTGATGGGGCGCTTCCTCATCATCATTCCCGCGCTGGCCATCGCGGGCTCGCTCGCGGCGAAGAAGACCATCCCGGCTTCGGCTGGCTCCTTCCCCACGCACAGCGGCCTCTTCGTCGGACTTCTCGTCGGCGTCATCCTGATCGTCGGCGGCCTCACCTTCTTTCCGGCGCTCGCCCTCGGCCCCGTGGTCGAACACCTGGCGATGCTTGCCGGCCAGACCTTCTGACGGATATTTCTCATGTCCAAACCTCAGACATCTCTATTCGCTCCGTCGATCGTCGGCCCGGCAATCGGCATGGCGTTTGCCAAGCTCGATCCCCGGGCGATGATGAAGAACCCGGTGATGTTCGTGGTGGAGGTCATCGCGATCCTCACCACCGTCCTCTTCCTCAGGGATTTCGTCGGCGGCGGCGGGGCAAAGCTCGGCTTCAGCTTCCAGATCGTGCTCTGGCTCTGGTTCACGCTGCTCTTCGCCAACTTCGCTGAAGCCGTGGCCGAGGGCCGCGGCAAGGCGCAGGCCGAGACGCTGCGCGCCACGCGCAGCACCACCACGGCGAAGCGGCTGATCGAGGCTGAAAACCATGACCTCTATGAGGGCATCGCCGCCGAAGACCTCGAGGTCGGTGACCTCGTGGTCGCGGACGCCGGTGACGTCATTCCCGGCGACGGTGAAGTCGTCTGGGGCGTTGCCTCGGTGAACGAAGCCGCCATCACCGGCGAGAGCGCCCCCGTCATCCGCGAGTCGGGCGGCGACCGCTCCGCTGTCACCGGCGGCACGACGGTCATCTCGGACCGCCTCATCATCCGCATCACCTCGGCGCGGGGCAACTCGTTCCTTGACCGGATGATCGGGCTCATCGAAGGCGCCGAGCGCCAGAAGACGCCGAACGAGATCGCCCTCAACATCCTTCTCGTCGGCCTGACGCTGATCTTCGTGCTGGCTGTCGCCACCATCCCGTCATTCGCCGCCTACGCCGGCGGGACGATCGGAGTGATCGCGCTGGCCGCGCTCTTCGTGACGCTGATCCCGACCACGATCGGCGCGCTCCTCTCCGCGATCGGCATCGCCGGCATGGACCGCCTGGTGCGCTTCAACGTCCTCGCGATGTCGGGCCGCGCCGTCGAGGCGGCGGGCGACGTGGACACGCTGCTCCTCGACAAGACCGGCACCATCACCCTCGGCAACCGCCAGGCGACCGAGTTCCGGCCGGTGAGCGGCGTCACCGAGCACGAGCTCGCGGACGCGGCACAGCTCGCCTCGCTCGCGGACGAGACGCCCGAGGGTCGCTCGATCGTCGTGCTCGCCAAGGAGAAGCACGGCCTGCGCGAGCGCGACATGGTGTCGCTCGGCGCGACCTTCGTACCCTTCACCGCCCAGACCCGGATGAGCGGCGTCGACATGGGCGACAGCGCCATCCGCAAGGGCGCGGTCGATGCGGTGCTCAGCCACGTCGGCGCCCCGGCGCCGCGCAAGCTCACCGTCGGTGCGCCCGCTCCGGTCGTCGAGGTCCCCGAGACCGTGCGCGAAGTGCGCGCCATGGCCGAGGAAGTCGGCAAGGCCGGCGGCACGCCGCTCGCCGTGGCGAAGGATGGCCGCCTGCTCGGCGTCATCACGCTCAAGGACATCGTCAAGGGCGGCATCCGCGAGCGCTTCGCCGAGCTGCGCCGCATGGGCATCCGCACGGTGATGATCACCGGCGACAACCCGATGACCGCCGCTGCGATCGCCGCGGAGGCCGGTGTCGACGACTTCCTCGCGGAGGCGACGCCAGAGGCGAAGCTCGCGCTCATCCGCGAGGAGCAGGCCAAGGGCAAGCTCGTCGCCATGTGCGGCGACGGCACCAACGACGCGCCCGCCCTCGCCCAGGCCGACGTGGGCGTCGCGATGAACACCGGCACGGTGGCCGCCCGCGAAGCGGGCAACATGGTCGACCTCGACAGCGACCCGACCAAGCTCATCGAGGTCGTCGAGATCGGCAAGCAGCTCCTGATGACCCGGGGCTCGCTCACCACGTTCTCGATCGCCAACGACGTGGCGAAGTACTTCGCCATCATCCCGGCGATGTTCGCGGTGATCTACCCGCAGCTCGGGACGCTCAACGTCATGGGCCTCGCGACGCCCGAGAGCGCCATCCTGTCGGCGATCATCTTCAACGCGCTCATCATCGTCGCGCTGATCCCGCTGGCGCTGCGCGGCGTGAAGTACAAGGCGATCGGCGCGGGCGCGCTGCTGCGCCGCAACCTTGCCGTCTACGGTCTCGGTGGCCTCGTGGTGCCCTTCATCGGCATCAAGCTCATCGACATCGCCATCACCGCAATCGGCCTCGCCTGAGGAGACGATCCCAATGCTCAAGCACCTTCGCCCCGCCATCGTGATGATCGTCGTCCTGACGCTCATCACGGGCATCCTCTACCCCCTCGCGATCACCGGGATCGCCCAGGCCACCATGCCGCGTCAGGCAAACGGCAGCATCATCGAGCGCGACGGCATCGTCGTCGGCTCGGCGCTGATCGGGCAATCGTTCACGACGCCCGGCTATTTCCACGGCCGCCCCTCGGCCACGGCGCCCGAGCCCTACAACGCCGCCGCGTCCGGCGGATCGAACCTCGGGCCGACCAACCCGGCGCTGATCGAGCGCATCAAGCTCGCGGCCGACGCCCTGCGGGCCGAAAACCCCGCCGCGCCGATCCCGATCGATCTGGTCACCGCCTCGAGCTCCGGCCTCGATCCGCACATCTCGCCCGCGGCCGCCGAGTTCCAGTTGCCGCGCGTCGCGGCGGAGCGGGGTCTGCCGGAAGATCAGGTCAGGACCCTGATTGCAGAGAACACCGAGGGCCGCACCCTCGGCCTGATCGGCGAGCCGCGAGTCAACGTGCTGACGCTCAACTTGGCGCTTGACGACCTGGCAACGCACTGAGCAGCCTCGCGCCATGGCCGAAGAAGCCGACACACGTCCGTCACCAGACGCCCTGCTTGAGGAGGCCCTGCGCGAAACGCGGGGCCGCCTGAAGATCTTCCTCGGCGCCGCCCCCGGTGTCGGCAAGACCTACGCGATGCTCAGCGCCGCCCATGACCGACGCGCGGACGGCACCGACGTGGTGGTGGGCGTCGTGGAGACTCACGGCCGGGTGGAAACCCAGGCGCTCGCCCGCGGCTTCGAGACCATCCCGCGTCGCCACATCGTCGATCGGGGCCGATCCTACGAAGAGATGGACCTCGACGCCATCATCGCCCGCCGCCCGACGCTGGTTCTGGTGGACGAGCTTGCCCACACCAACGCCCCGGGCAGCCGGCATCCCAAGCGGTATCTCGACGTCGAGGAACTCCTCGACGCGGGGATCGACGTCTACACCACCGTCAACATCCAGCACGTCGAGAGCCTCAACGACATCGTTGCCCAGATCACCCGTATCCGGGTGCGCGAGACCGTCCCGGACCGGATCATCGACCGGGCCGACGACATCGAGGTCATCGACATCACGCCGGACGACCTGATCCGGCGGCTGAAGGAGGGCAAGGTCTACGTCCGCGAGACCGCGACCCGGGCGCTCCGCCACTACTTCTCGCGCGGCAACCTCACGGCCCTGCGCGAACTTGCGCTGCGCGGCACCGCCGCCCGGGTCGATGCCCAGCTTCTGAGCCACATGCGCGCCAACGCCATCTCCGGCCCATGGGCCGCGGGCGATCGCGTGCTGGTCTGCGTCAGCGAGGATCCGGCCTCCGCCGGTCTCGTGCGCTACGCCAAGCGTCTCGCCGACCGCCTGCACGCGCCGTGGACCGCCGTCACCATCGAGACCCCACGCAGCGCCGAATTGCCGGATGTCGAGCGCGACCGCACCGCCGACACCCTGCGCCTCGCCCAGCGGCTCGGCGGCGAAGCCCTGACGCTGCCGGGCGGCGGACACACCATCGCCGAGGACGTCCTCGCCTACGCCCGCACCCAGAACGTCACCCAGATCGTCATCGGCAAGTCGTCCCGCTCGCGGCTCTTCGAGCTGCTGCACGGCTCGGTGGTACACGATCTCGTCCGGCAGGCGGGCGGCCAGAGCGTCCATGTCATTGCCGGCGACGGAACCGGGGGCGCTGCCGCCGAGCCCGTCCCGGCCAAGACCGTCCGCACCCGCGACCCCGTCCGCCGGGCGAGCTGGCCGCCCTATGCCGCCGCCGTCCTCGCGATCACCGCCGCCTTCGCCTTCGTCATGCTGATCCGCCCCTTTATCGGGGTCGAGTCGCTCGATCTGGTGTTTCTCACCGCCGTCGTCGGCGTCGCCGTGCGCTTCGGCCTCTGGCCATCGCTCTTCGCGGTGGCCGTGGGATCGCTCGCCTACAACTTCTTCTTCCTCGCGCCCACCTATACGCTCACGATCGCGAGCCCGACGAACGTCGCGCAGTTCCTGCTCTTCGCCCTCGTCGCGGTCCTCGTCTCGAACCTCGCGGCGCAGGTGCGTGGGCAGGCCCTGACCGCCCAGGCCCGCGCCCGCACGACTGAGGCGCTCTATGCCTTCAGCCGCAAGCTCGCGGGCGTCTCGACCCTCGACGACGTGCTCTGGGCTACCGCCTATCAGCTCGCCTCGCAGCTCGACGTGCAGGTGGTGATGCTCATGCCCGACGAGCGCGGCGACATCGCGGTCAGCGCCGGCTATCCGCCCGAGGACACCCTCGAGCCCGCCGACATCGCCGCCGCGAAGCTCGCCTTCGAGTCGAACCGTGCCGCCGGCCGTGGCTCGGACACGCTGCCCGGCGCCCGCCGCCTCTTCATGCCGCTGCGCACCGGCCGGGGGGCGGTCGGCGTCGTCGGCCTCGACAGCGAGCGCCCGGGACCGATCCTGACCCCCGACGGCCGCCGGCTCTTCGACGCGCTCGCCGATCAGGCCGCGGTCGCCATCGAGCGCGTGACTCTCGTGGAGGACGTGGAAACCGCCATGCGCGCCGCCGAGGCCGACCGTCTGCGGCAGGCGCTTCTCACCTCGATCTCCCACGATCTCAGGACGCCGCTCGCCTCTATCCTCGGCGCGGCCGAGACCCTGCGCGACTTTTCCGCCGACCTCGGGCCGGAGGGGCGCACCGATCTCCTCGCCACCGTCATCACCGAAGCCGACCGGCTGAACCGCTTCATTGCCAACCTCCTCGACATGACGCGCCTCGAATCCGGCGCAATCGCGCCCAACCGCTCGCCGCAAGACCTCACCGAGGTGATCGCCAGCGCCCTGGAGCGCGCGAGCCGCGTTCTTGCCGGCCACCACATCGCCGTCGATCTCGCCGATGACCTGCCGCAGGTCGACATCGACCCGGTGCTCTTCGAGCAGGTGCTCTTCAACGTGCTCGACAACGCGGCGAAGTACTCCCCGGAAGGAACCACGATCCGCGTCGAGGCCCGCGCCGACCCGGTCCGCAGCGCGACGATCCGCGTCCTCGACGAGGGCGACGGCCTGCCGCCGGGGGAGATCGAGCGGGTGTTCGACAAGTTCCACCGGGCCGGCAAGGGCGACCGCGTGCGCGCCGGCACCGGCCTCGGCCTCGCGGTCTGCCGCGGCTTCGTCCAGGCGATGGGCGGCAGCATCGTCGCCGCCAACCGCATCGACGGGCACGGCGCCGTTCTCACCATCACCTTGCCTGCCTCAACCGGCAACGGAACCGGACACATCGCATGAACGCCACCTCGCCGAGAATCCTCGTCGTCGATGACGAGCCGCCAATCCGGCGCCTGCTGCGAACCGGCCTCGAGTCCCAGGGCTATATCGTCTCCGACGCGGCGACCGCGGCGGAGGCCCTGCGGCAGGTCGGTGGCGCCGACCTCGTGATCCTCGATCTCGGCCTGCCGGACGCCACCGGACAGGAACTCCTCGCCCGCTGGCGGGCCGCCGGCAACACCGTTCCGGTGGTGATCCTGTCGAGCCGTACCGACGAGCCCGGCATCGTCGAGGCGCTGGAACTCGGGGCGGACGACTACGTCACGAAGCCCTTCGGGATGCGCGAACTCATTGCGCGCCTCCGCACTGCGCTGCGCCACCGCCTGCAGGCCGACGGCGAGGAAGCCGTCTTCCAGTCGGGGGGGCTCACCGTCGATCTCGTGCGCCGCGTCGTACAGATCAACGGCGAGACGGTGAGCCTGACGCCGCGCGAATATGACATCCTGCGGGTGATGGTCCAGCACGCCGGCAAGGTCCTGACCCACCAGTTCCTGATCCGCGCGGTCTGGGGCGGTCATGCGGACGTGCAGAACCTGCGCGTCCACGTGCGCCAGCTCCGCCAGAAGATCGAGCCCGACCCGCAGCGTCCGACCCACGTCCGCACCGAGACGGGCGTCGGCTACCGTTTGCAGGCGAGCGCGCCCGAAGAGGACGCCCCCGGCCCCTGACCCCTCGCGAGCTTTACGCCCGACCGGCGACACGCGCCTTGCGCCGGCAAAGGCGACGCTGTTACCATTGCGACCTTCGTCCACTGTCTACCCGGTGATTTGGTTTTACTTCAAACGGTTAGACCTATCTGGCGAGTGAGCGCAGATGCAATCGGCAGGCTCTCGCACCCGCACATTCAGACCGCCGCGACCACTCTCGCAGGCGGATGTCACCGATCGTATCCGCCAGGCAATCCTCGCCAACGACTTCATCCCCGGACAACGCCTCGTGGAGGCGGACCTGTGCGATCGGCTCGGCGTCAGCCGCGGCACGGTGCGCGCAGCGCTCCTCGATCTCACCCACGAGGGTCTCGTCGAACGGATTGCCAACCGGGGCGCCCGCGTCAGGGACATCAGCGTTGAGGAAGTCCTGCAACTCACCGACGTCAGCCTCGCGGTCGAATGCCTCTGTGTGGTGCTCGCCGCTGAACGGATCACCGCACCGGAAATCATCCAGCTGCGCGCGCTCGGTGAGGAACTGAAGGTGCGGGCCGCGCTGAATGACGTGATCGCCTTCGGCCGCACGACGCGGCGCATCTTCAACCTCTATCTGAGCATCTCCGGGCAACTTGTTGCGCAGGAGTTGCTTGAGCGGTTGCACGAGCGCAATGCGGGCCACCGCTCGCGGCTGCTCTGCCGGCCGGGCCGTGCGCAGGTGGCGCTGCCGCAATGGCTCGCGGTCATCGACGCGATCTGCCGGCGCGATCCTGACGCCGCGCAGGCGGCCCTCCGGGCACTCGCCACCAGTGTGAAGGAGGCCATGGTCGCGCAGTCGCAGGAGGCCTCCGGCGCCCGGGCGACCGCCCGGGCCTGAGCCGCGACCCGCGCCCGCTCTCAGCCCGCCGAGCGGGCGGCCGCGATCCCGTGCATCACGCCGCGCAGCTCGGCGAGACCGCGCAGACGGCCGATCAGCGAATAGCCGGGGTTGATCCGCTCCTTGCCGATGTCGTCGGCCAGCAGATGCCCGTGGTCCGGCCGGAGCGGGATTTGCCAGTCCTCGCGACCCTCGCCGATGCGCCGTTCCTGCTCTTCGAGGAGTGCCAGCACCACGGCCGGCATGTCGGCCGTTCCGCCGAGGTGGTCGGATTCGTGAAACGAGCCATCCGCTTCGAGCGTGACATTCCTCAGGTGCGCGAAGTGGATCTTCGGTCCGAACTCGCGCACCATCGCCGGCAGGTCGTTCTCCGCGCGCGTCCCGTAGGAGCCGGTGCAGAACGTGAGCCCGTTCGCCGGGCTCTCGGCGGCGGCGAGCAGCTGCCGGGCGTCGGCCGCCGACGAGACGATCCGCGGCAGTCCGAACAACGGAAAGGACGGGTCGTCCGGGTGGATGCAGAGCCGGACCCCGGTCTCTTCCGCGACCGGCGTGATCTCGCGCAGGAAGTACCCGAGGTGCCCGCGCAGCTCCTCCGGGCCGATGCCGTCATAGTCGGCGAGAGCGGCGCGAAAGCTCTCGCGGTCGTAGCTCCGTTCCGTCGCCGGCAGCCCGGCAATGAGCACACGCTCGATGGCCGCCATCCCCGCCTCGCCACGCTCGGCGAGCCGCGCCTCGGCCTCACGGATCCGCTCGGGCGTATAATCGCCCTCGGCGCCCTGACGCTTCAGCAGGAAGACATCGTAGGCGGCGAAATCGACGGCGTCGAAGCGCAGCGCCAGCGCGCCGGTCGGCATCGGATAGCGCAGTTCGGTGCGGGTCCAATCGCAGACCGGCATGAAATTGTAGCAGATCGTCCGGATCCCGGCCCGGCCAAGCGCGCGGAGCGTGTCCTTGTACCAGCCGATATAGCGGTCGCGCTCGGGCGTCCCGGTCTTGATCGAGTTGTGGACGGGAATGCTTTCGACCACCGCCCACTCAAGCCCCGCAGCCTCGATCTCCGCCTTGCGCCGGGCGATCGCATCATCGGGCCAGGGCGAGCCGTCGTAGATCTGATGCAGCGCGGTGACGATGCCGGTCGCGCCCGCCTGTGCGATGTGGGCGATCGGCACCGGATCGTTTGGCCCGTACCAGCGGAAGCATTCCTTCATCTGTCGCATGTCCCTGCCCTCCCAACGGCTTTGCCGTCCTGCCTAGCGGATGCCGGCCTGCGTTATCCACGACTTTTCGGTGCTGGCGCCAAGGTGCGGTCCTCGGCAATGATCTGCGCCGACAAAAGCATCAACAGGGACGCAAGCGAGATGATGGAGGACGAGTTCGAGGGGAAGGCGGCGCTGGTCACCGGCACGTCGGGAATCGGCCGGGCGAGCGCGATCCGGCTCGCCGAGGCCGGGGCGGAGGTGCTGGTCTGTGGGGTCGATGCCGGGGCGAATCGTGCGCTCGAAACCTTCGCCGCATCGCGTGGCCTGCCGATCCGGGTGCGCCGCGCCGATGTGACGCAGGAGATCGAGGT
Organism: Amaricoccus macauensis; assembly: GCF_014201905.1. GTDB lineage: Bacteria > Pseudomonadota > Alphaproteobacteria > Rhodobacterales > Rhodobacteraceae > Amaricoccus > Amaricoccus macauensis. The sequence goes on from NZ_JACHFM010000002.1 coordinate 869,708, forward strand.
GGAGGCGGCGGTCGCCGATTGCGTCGACCACTCGGGCGGTCTCGACATCATCGTCAACGCCGCCGCCGTGCATCCGTATGGCACGGTGCTCGACACCGACGGGGCGACCTTTGCGCGCTGCCTCGCGGTCAACGTGGGCTCGATCCACCTCACCGCCCGTCACGGCATCCCGGAGATGATCCAGCGTGGCGGCGGGGCGATCGTCAATCTCTCCTCGGTGCAGGGCTATGCCTGTCAGCAGGGCATTGCGGCCTACGTGGCGAGCAAGGGGGCGATCCACGCGCTTACCCGCGCCATGGCGATCGACCACGCGGGCGCAAAGATTCGGGTGAACTCGGTCTCTCCCGGCTCGGTCAGGACGCCGATCCTCGCGCTCGCGGCGCAGAAGCTGGGTTCCGACCTGTCTGAGGAAGAGGTCTTTGCCCGCTTTGGCGCCGCGCACCCCATCGGCCGAATCGGCGAACCGGAAGAGATTGCCGAGATGATCGCCTACCTGGTGTCCGACCGCGCGGGTTTCGTCACCGGCGCGGATTTCGTGATCGACGGCGGCCTGACCGCCGGGCTTGCGGTGCGCTGAACGCGCCCGTTGCGCGGGGGATGAACGGAAAGGGGCTGGAACCGGCGCGTCGCGGTTCCAGCCCCTGTCCGTCTCGCGCAGGCGTCTCACGCGGGGCGCTCGTCGACCCGCGCGAATTGGCAGCGCCGGGCCTCAGTGCATCTCGAGGCGCTGGCTCAGGAGCAGCGCCACGACGGTCACGATCGTGCCCGACAGCAGGTAGGCGCCCGAGGAGAACAGCCCGTAGTTCGACGCGAGCCAGAGCGCCACGAACGGCGCGAAACCGGCGCCGAAGAGCCATGCCAGATCAGAGGTGAGCGCCGACGCGGTGTAGCGATACTGCTTCTCGAACCGGGAGGCGACCGCTCCGGACGACTGGCCGAACGAGAACCCGAGCAGCGTGAAGCCCAGGACCATGAAGAAGAACTCGCCCACCAGCCCGCCGTCGAGCAGCGTCGGCGCGACGAGGGAATAGATACCGATCGCGACGGCGCAGATGAGCAGCAGCGCCCGACGCCCGATGCGGTCAGCCAGCGCGCCCGAGCCGATCACCGCAGCAAGGCAGATGAACACCGTGCCGATCTCGATCGCGAGGAATGCCGGCACGTCGGTGGTCGACTTCAGGTAGACCCATGAGAGCGGGAACACCGTCACCATGTGGAAGAGCGCGAAGGTGGCGAGCGGGGTGAAGGCACCGATCAGGATGTTCACGCCCTCGACCCGCAGCGTCTCGCGGATGCGCGTCGGCTGCAATTCGAGGTTCTTGAACTGCCGCTCGTACTCGGGCGTCACAACGATTCGGAGCCGTGCGAACAGCGCCACCACGTTGATGGCGAAGGCCACGAAGAACGGATAGCGCCAGCCCCAATCGAGGAAATCGCTCTCGGGCATTGCAGTCAGGAGATACATGAAGAGCGCGCTTGCGACAAATAGACCCACCGGTGCGCCGAGCTGCGGTATCATCGCATACCAGCCCCGCTGGTTCTCGGGCGCGTTCATCGCCAGCATGGACGCAAGACCATCCCAGGTGCCCCCGAGTGCAAGGCCCTGCGCGAAGCGCATGATGGCAAGAATCAGGATCGCATAGCCGCCAGCGAGCGAATAGTCGGGCATGAAGGCGATGCCCGCTGTAGCGCAGCCGAGCAAGAACAGCGCAGCAGTCAACTTGATGCCGCGCCCGTATTTCCGGTCGACCCACATGAAAAACAGCGTGCCGAACGGCCGGGCGACGAAGGCGAGCGCAAAGAGAAGGAAGGACAGCATGACGCCGTCCAGTGGTTCCGCAAAGGGAAACATTACCCGTGGAAATACCAGAACAGACGCAATCGCGAAAACGAAGAAGTCGAAAAATTCCGAGCTTCTTCCGATGATGACGCCAATCGCAATTTCCCCGGGGCTCGTTTCATGATCGACCGAGTCGTGGGCTGGGCCCGCCTGATAGGCCATTTCGCCCCCTTTCTTCGCTGAATCCCGCCGGAATTGTCCCGGCCCTCACTCCGACTCTCCTTATACCTCGGTGCGAGTATATGCTACGGGTGATTCAGGTTGTCCTTGCACATAGTCGCCAGACGTTGGATGGGAAGGTGTTAGTCCGGTACGGGGGTCTCGGGGGTCGATGATGCGAAAACTGATAATCGGGATGTCGCCGCTTCTTCTGCTCGGCGGTTGTGGGATGGTGGTTCTATCACCATCTGGTTATGTAGCTGCACAACAACGTGATCTTTTGATCAGCTCGACGTTACTCATGCTGCTCGTCATCATTCCGGTGATGGGCCTCACGGTGTTCTTCGCCTGGCGCTACAGCGCCAAGCGCGACGGGAACTACGACCCGAATTTCCACCACTCGACCGGTCTCGAGCTCATCATCTGGGCCGTGCCGCTGATGATCATCATCTGCCTCGGCGCGATCACATGGGTCGGCACCCACCGGCTCGATCCGTTCCGGCCGCTCACCCACATCGGCGAGCGCCGCCCGATCAGCCCGACGGTGGAGCCTCTCGACATCGAGGTGGTGGCGCTCGACTGGAAATGGCTGTTCATCTACCCGGAGTACGGCGTCGCCACGGTCAACGAGGCCGCCGTGCCGGTCGACCGGCCGATCAACTTCCACCTGACATCGCAGTCGGTGATGAACGCCTTCTACGTTCCCGCGCTCGCGGGCATGATCTACGCCATGCCGTCGATGACCTCGCAGCTTCACGCGGTCATGAACCTGCCCGGCGACTACGAGGGTTTCTCGTCGAACTACAGCGGCGCTGGCTTCTCCGGCATGCGCTTCCGCTTCCGCGGGCTCGACGCCCCGGACTTCACCTCCTGGGTCGCCGAGGCGCGCCGGAGCGGCGAAACGCTCGACCGGGCGCGTTATCTCGAACTCGCCAAGCCCTCGGAGAACGAGCCGCCGGTGTTCTTCGGCACCGTCGATCCCGACCTCTTCCGCCGCGCGGTCAACCGCTGCGTCGAGGACGGGCGCATGTGCGTCGACGAGATGATGGCGCTCGGCTCGACGGGCGGCACCGGCCTTCTCGGGACGATCAACACCGTCGCCGTCGCAGGCCCGACATCGGCCTTCGGTGCACGGCCGTTCCACGTGGACGAACTCTGCACGCCGCAGGAGGCGATCCGGCAGTCCGGTCGCGAGAGCGTCGTGCTTCTCGATCCGGCCCCCCTGCCGATCTCCACCCCGGACGAAACTCTCTAAGGACGGCAGAACATGGCTATCGAGACATTCGCGAGCCCGGAGACGAGCTTTCTGTTCGGCCGTCTGACCTGGTCAGCGATCCCGCTGCACGAACCCATCGTCGTCGTGACGTTCATCGTCGTGGCGATCGGCGGCATCGCGCTTCTCGGCGCACTGACCTACTTCAAGGTCTGGGGCTACCTCTGGAAGGAATGGTTCACCTCGGTGGACCACAAGAAGATCGGCATCATGTACATGGTGCTCGGCCTCATCATGCTGCTGCGCGGCTTCGCCGACGCGATCATGATGCGGCTTCAGCAGGCCATGGCCTTCAACGGGTCAGAGGGCTACCTGAACGCGCACCACTACGATCAGATCTTCACCGCCCACGGCGTGATCATGATCTTCTTCGTGGCGATGCCGTTCGTCACCGGCATGATGAACTACATCATGCCGCTGCAGATCGGCGCCCGAGACGTCGCCTTTCCGTTCCTGAACAACTTCTCGTTCTGGATGACGGTGGGCGGCGCGGTCATCGTGATGGCCTCGCTCTTCGTCGGTGAATTCGCCCAGACCGGCTGGCTCGCCTATCCGCCGCTCTCCGGCATCGCGGGCAGTCCATACGTCGGGGTCGACTACTACATCTGGGGCCTCCAGGTCGCGGGCGTCGGGACTACATTGTCAGGCATCAACCTGATCGTGACGATCGTGAAGATGCGCTGCCCGGGCATGACCATGATGCGGATGCCCGTCTTCACCTGGACCGCCCTCTGCGCGAACATCCTGATCGTCGCCTCGTTCCCGGTGCTGACCGCCTGCCTCGTGCTGCTCACCCTCGACCGCTACGTGGGCACCAACTTCTTCACCGCCGACAACGGCGGCAATCCGATGATGTACGTGAACCTCATCTGGATCTGGGGACACCCGGAGGTCTACATCCTCGTGCTGCCGGCCTTCGGCATCTTCTCGGAAGTCACCTCGACCTACTGCGGCAAGCGGCTCTTCGGCTACTCGTCGATGGTCTACGCCACGGTCTGCATCACCGTGCTCTCCTACATCGTCTGGCTGCACCACTTCTTCACGATGGGCTCGGGCGCGAGCGTGAACTCGTTCTTCGGCATCGCGACGATGATCATCTCGATCCCGACCGGCGCGAAGCTCTTCAACTGGCTCTTCACCATGTATCGCGGCCGCATCCGCTACGAGCTGCCGATGATGTGGACGATCGCCTTCATGCTGACGTTCATCATCGGCGGCATGACCGGCGTCATGCTCGCGGTGCCGCCGGCGGACTTCGTGCTGCACAACTCGCTCTTCCTGATCGCGCACTTCCACAACGTGATCATCGGCGGCGTGCTCTTCGGTCTCTTCGCCGGCATCACCTTCTGGTGGCCGAAGGCCTTCGGCTTCCGCCTCGACCCGTTCTGGGGCAAGGTCTCGTTCTGGTGCTGGGTCTCGGGCTTCTGGGTGGCCTTCACGCCGCTCTACATCCTCGGCTTCATGGGCGTCACCCGGCGCATGCGGGTCTTCGATGATCCGAGCCTGCAGATCTGGTTCCTGATCGCCTCCCTCGGCGCGGTCCTCATCGCCATCGGCATCGCGGCGATGATCATCCAGTTCGCGGTCTCGATCTGGCGGCGCGACGAGCTCCGCGACACCACGGGCGATCCGTGGGACGGCCGGACGCTCGAATGGGCGACCTCCTCGCCGCCACCCGCCTACAACTTCGCCTTCACGCCCGTCGCGCATGACATCGACGCCTGGTGGGACATGAAGACGCACGGCTACCGCCGGCCGCAGGAAGGCTTCAAGCCGATCCACATGCCGCAGAACACCTCGAGCGGCATCATCCTCGCCGGCCTCGCCACGGTCTGCGGCATGGCGCTCATCTGGTACATCTGGTGGCTCGCCATCCTCGCCTTCGCGGCGATGATCGCCACGGCGATCTGGCACACCTTCAACTACAACCGCGACTACAACATTCCGGCAGCGGACGTGACGGCCGTCGAGGCCCAGCGCAGCCGCATGCTGGCAGGGAGGGCCTGAGGCCATGAGCGCATCCGCGATGGCAGCCGGCCAGCCCGCGATCGGCCGGACAGACTTCTACCTCGTCGAGGAACCGCACCACGAGGCCGGTGGCTTTACCCACCTCGGCTTCTGGATCTACCTGATGAGCGACTGTCTCATCTTCGCGGTGCTCTTCGCGACCTACGGCGTGCTCGGCGCGAGCTTCGCCGGCGGCCCGGGACCGCGTGACCTGTTCGATCTCGGGCTCGTCGCGCTCAACACGACGTTCCTGCTCATCTCCTCGATCACCTACGGCTTCGCCATGCTGGCGGTCTATCAGGGCGATCAGAAGAAGACGCTCATGTGGCTCGCGGTCACCGGCCTCTTTGGCGCGTTGTTCCTCGTGGTCGAGCTCTACGAGTTCTACCACCTGATCCACGAGGGCGCCGGTCCGCAGCGCTCGGCCTTCCTGTCGGCGTTCTTCGCCCTCGTCGGAACCCACGGACTGCACGTGACGTTCGGTATCCTCTGGCTGATCGTGCTCGTCGTGCAGATCAACAAGCGCGGGCTCATCCCGGCGAACGTGCGGCGGCTCACCTGCCTGTCGCTGTTCTGGCACTTCCTCGACCTCGTCTGGATCGGGGTCTTCACCTACGTCTACCTGTTCGGAGTCCTGCGATGAGCGCCGACCACAGCCAAGCGTACGCCAACGATCCGCACGCCCACGCCCACGATCCGCACGCGGCGCCCCACGGCACGTTCCAGTCCTACGTCACAGGCTTCGTGCTCGCGGTGATCCTGACCGTGATCCCGTTCTTCCTGGTGATGGCGCGGCCGATCGAAAGCGCGGGCTACACCGCGGCGATCGTGCTCTTCTGCGCACTGCTGCAAATCCTCGTCCACATGGTGTTCTTTCTGCACATGACACCAAAGGCCGAGGACGGGTGGCTCCTGCTCTCGACGATCTTCACCATCGTGCTCGTGGTCATCACGCTCGCGGGCTCGCTCTGGATCGTCTTCCACCTGAACAACAACATGATGCCGGGCGGCATCATGGACGACATGATCCGCGAGGCGCCACCGCCCTCGAACTGAGGGCGGGCCGGCGCGCCCGGTGGCTAAACCCACCTTCGCCGATATCGCCCGCGCCGCGGGCGTCGGCACCGCGACCGTCGAGCGCGTCCTGAACGGACGCGGCGGCGTGCGACCCGCGACGGTGGAGCGGGTCCTCGCCGCGGCTCGCGCCCTCGACACGCCGCGCCGTCTGCCGGACGTGCATCGCGGGATTCTGCGCATCGACGTGATCTTGGTGCGGCCGGAAACCACCTTCTACCGCCGCCTCTCTCGCGCCTTCGAGCGCATCGCCGCCACCCTCGATCCGGTGGTCCGCGTCCACCGCACCTTCGCCGATGAGGCGGACGTCGGCGCCATCGCCGGGCTCATCGCCTCCGGCGAGCACCGCCGCGCCGGGCTGATCCTCGCCGTGCCGGACCATCCTGCCATCCGGGTCGCCGTCGAGTCCGTGACGCCCGCCCTGCCCGTGGTGCACGTGGTGACCCGCGCCCACCCGTCGATCGGCGAACTCGTCGCCATCGACAACTACGCCGCCGGCCGCACCGCCGCGCATTTTCTCACCACGATGCAGCGCCGCCCCGGCGGCCTCATCGCCATCGGCCACCCGATCTATCAGGTGCACCGCGAACGCCTGCGCGGCTTCTCCGACTACCTGACGGCCGCGCCCGGCACGCACGACCTGCGCTTCGTCGGCTTCGGTCAGGACGAGGCACGCCGCTGCGGCGACGTGCTGCACCGCGCGCTCGAGACCTGGCCCGACATCGTTGGCCTCTACAACGTCGGTGCCGGCAACCGCGCCATCGCCGACGTCCTCCGCCGCCATCCGCGCGGGCAGCACGTGTTCTTCGTGGGCCACGAGCTTTCCGACGCGACTGCCGAGGCGCTGCGCGACCGCTCGATGCAGATCGTCCTCGATCAGGCCCCCGAGGCGCAGGCGCGACGCACCATCGACCTGATGCTGAGCCGCCTCGGCCTGCTCGACATGGCCGTGGACCCAAGCCCGATCCGCTTCGTCACCGTCACCGCCGAGAGTCTCTGACTCCGCGGCGGACCGCTTGATCAGATCAGATCAAGAAGCCGGTCGCCCGGTGACCCGGCGCGGCGCTATCAGCACCCCCAGCAACGACCCGACGCCCGCACCCGGCGTCGCCGGAACGGGGGAGACGCCATGGACGACCTGCAATTCGGCAAGCGCAACAAGCGCGGCGACTGGACGCCGAACGAGCCCGTCGCCCTCGCGCCGCTCTTCCGCCTGCCCTTCAGCCTGCGCGCGTTCTTCGCCTGGCTGCCGCACTACTTCCTGCCGTGGAACCTGCTCTTCGCCGCCTCCGCGGTTGCCTACTGGGCGTGGATCATCCCGCCCGTCGAGACCATGCGCACCCTTGGCTGGGGCTGGCCGCTCTATCTCTACGCGGTGAACGCGCTGGCGACGTTCCTCTTCTATGGCGCATTCGAGCTCAACCTCTACGTTCTGAAGCGGCAGGACCGGCGCTTCAAATACAACGGCCGCTTCCCTGCCGAGCAGAAGAACAAGGCCTTCTGGTTCGAGCGCCAGAACCTCGACAACATCCTGCGCACCTTCCTCTCGGGCGTCACGATCTGGACCGCCTGCGAAGTCCTCGTGCTCTGGGCATTCGCGAACGGGTATGCCCCGTGGCTCGCCTTCGCCGACCACCCGGTCTGGCTCGCCTGCCTCGCGCTGGCGGTGCCGGTGATCCACGAGTTCCACTTCTTCTGCATCCACCGGCTGATCCACACGCCGTTCCTCTACAGGTGGGTGCATTCGGTGCACCACAACTCGGTCAACCCCTCGCCCTGGTCGTCGCTCTCCATGCACCCGGTCGAACATCTGCTCTACTTCGGAACGGTCTTCTACCACCTGATCCTCCCGTCAAACCCGGTGCTTGCACTCTATCAGCTGCACTACGCGAGCTTCGGTGCGATCCCCGGCCATGTCGGCTTCGACAAGGTCGAGGTGGGCGAGGACCATGCGATCGACAGCCACGCCTACGCCCACTACCTCCACCACAAGTACTTCGAGGTGAACTACGGCGATGCGCTGATCCCGCTCGATAAGTGGTTTGGCACCTGGCACGACGGCTCGCCCGAGGGCGAGGCGCGGATGAACGACCGCTACCGCCGCCGCAAGGCAAGGCTCGCCGCCGCAGCAGCCGAGAAGGCACGCCGCACCGGCACCGCCGCAAACCCCTGACACGCAATCCCCGACCCCGACACCCGAGGACGCCCCGCCATGCCCACAGCCGCCGCGACCTGGATCACCGCCTGCCGCCTCGACGACATCGAGCAGGAAGGCGCGCTCCGCTTCGACCACGAAGCCCGCACCTTCGCGATCTACCGCGGCCCCGACGACAGCGTCTGGTGCACCGACGGGCTCTGCACCCACGAGGCGGTCCACCTCGCCGACGGCCTCGTCATGGACTACGAGATCGAATGCCCGAAGCACTCGGGCGCCTTCGACTACCGCACCGGTGAGGCCATGCGCCTGCCGGCCTGCCGCAACCTCCGCACCTACCGCGCCGAGGTGGTGGACGGCGACGTCCGCGTCGCCGTCGCCTGAAGCTCCCCGCGCTTTCCCGCGCCCCTCAAGGCCGCTCGAACGGCCATGTCCCGACCCCAGGAGCAAACCCCAGGATGCGCCTCGCCCTTTGCGCCACCGGCCTCGCCGCGCTTCTCGCAACCACCGCCAGCGCCGAGACCGTCGGCATCTCGATGCAGAGCTTTGACGACAACTTCCAGACCCTGCTGCGCAACGGTCTCACCGCCCACGCGGCCGACCTCGGCGTCGACATCCAGGTCGAGGACAGCCAGCGCGACGTCGGCCGCCAGCTCAGTCAGGTGAACAACTTCATCGCCTCGGGGGTCGATGCCATGGTCATCACCCTCGCCGACACCGCCGCCGCGCCGGCGATCACCGCCGCCGCGGAGGCCGCCGGAATCCCGCTCGTCTACCTGAACCTTCAGCCCGAGAACGTCGCGACCCTGCCCGATGACGAGGCCTACGTCGGCTCGAAGGAGACCGAAGCCGGGATGCTCGGCGCCACCGAGGCCTGCCGGGAACTGAAGGCCGCGGGCAAGACCGAGGCGCGCGCCTATATCATGATGGGAGATCTCGCCCACACCGCCGCGCTCCAGCGCACCCAGGCGGTGAAGGACGTGCTCGCCTCGCCGGACTGCAGCTTCATCGCGGTGAACGACGAACAGTCCGCCGGCTGGCTGCGCACCACCGCGCTCGACCTGATGACCAACTGGCTGACCACGGGCGATGCATTCGACGTGGTCTTCGCCAACAACGACGAGATGGCGATCGGCGCGACGCAGGCGATGAAGTCGGCCGGCGTCGACATGAAGGACGTGATCGTCGTGGGCGTTGACGCCACCCAGGACGGCCTCGCCGCCATGCAGGCCGGCGATCTCGACATCACCGTCTTCCAGAACGCAGGCGCACAGGCCGCCGGCGCCCTTGATGCCGCGCTCGCCCTCAGGAAAGGCGAGACGGTCGACCGCATCGTCTACGTGCCCTTCGAGCTCGTCACCCCCGACAAGCTCGACGCCTACAGCGCCCAGAACTGAGCGCCTCACGGAACATCGCATTGAGCGTCACCCGGGACGCGAAAGAGCCGGCGCAGGAGATCCCGCGCCGGCCCTTTCCTTTTGTCCCTGTGTCCCGGAGATCAGACGAACGCGAGATCGTCGCTCTTCTTCGACAGGCGGTAGCCGATCGCGAGAATTGCGAACCAGATCGGCGCGACGAAGAGCGCGATCCGGGTGCCGGAGTCGAAGCCGAGGAAGACGACGACCATGAGCAGGAAGGCGAGCACCGCCCAGTTGGTGAACGGCGCACCCGGCATGCGGAAGGACACCGGCTCGGCTTCACCACGGGCCACGGCCCGGCGATATCCGATGTGGGCGAGCATGATCATGCCCCAGGTCCAGATCGTGCCGACCAGCGCCACCGAGGTCACGTAGACGAAGACCTGCTCGGGGATGAAGTAGTTCAGCACCACGCCGAAGAGCATGACGATGACCGACGCGGTGATGCCGTTGGCGGGAACCTGGCTCTTGCTCACCTTGCCGAAGGCCTTCGGCGCCTGGCCGAAGTGGGCGAGGGTGTAGAGCATCCGCCCGGTGGAGAAGATGCCGGAGTTGCACGACGACGCCGCGGCGGTGATGACGACGAAGTTGATGACGAGCGCGGCAGCGGGCAGACCCATGCGGTCGAAGACCATGACGAACGGGCTTTCGCCGGCGGAGAACTCGGTCCACGGCACAAGCATCATCACGACGAGCAGCGCACCGATGTAGAAGACGAGGATACGCCAGACGACCGCGTTGGTGGCCTTGGGCAGCGACTTCGCCGGATCCTCGACCTCGCCCGCCGTCACACCCAGAAGCTCAACGCCCTGGAAGGCGAACATCACCATCTGGAGCGCCAGCACCACGCCGAGCACGCCCGTCGGGAACATGCCGCCATGTGCCCAGAGGTTCGAGACCGACGCGACTTCCGCATGTTCGCCCGTGCCGAAGATCAGGAAGAGCGGGCCAGCGACGAGGAGGCCGATGATCGCCACGATCTTGATGAGCGCGAACCAGAACTCCATCTCGCCGAAGACCTTCACGGCGATGAGGTTGGCCGCGTAGAGGACCGCGAGCGTCACCAGCGCCGGGATCCACTGTGGCACATCGGGGAACCAGTAGTTCGTATAGATACCGACGGCGGTGATTTCCGCCATGCCGGTCACGACCCACATGAACCAGTAGGACCAGCCAGTGGCGAAACCAGCGAACGGCGAGACGTACTCTTCGGCATAGGTCGCGAAACAGCCCGCGACCGGGCGATGGAGCATCAGCTCGCCGAGGGCGCGCATGATGAAAAAGATCACCACGCCGGCAATGGCGTAGGCGAAGATGAGCCCCGGCCCGGCGAAGGCAATCGCCCGGCCCGAGCCGAGGAAGAGCCCCACGCCAATCGCGCCGCCGAGCGCGATGAGCTGCACGTGGCGGTCTTTCAGTCCACGGTGGAAGTCCACCGCTTCCTGGCTTTGTTCAGCGTCAATAGCTGCCGCATCATGCGATCGCATGTCGGGTATTCCTCCGGTCTGTTATTTGGGGGGACTGCTGGGGACCGCCCGCTGCGGCGGGCGGTCCGAGGGTGGTCAGCCGAGGCTGACCACCAGCTCGATCTCGACGCTGGCGCCGCGCGGCAGCGCCGCGACCTGGACAGTGGAGCGCGCCGGCTTGTGGCTGCCGAAGCGCTTCTCGTAGATGGCGTTGAGCTTGGCGAAATCGCCAAGGTCGGTGACGAAGACCACGGCCTTCACCACCTTGTCGAAGCTCGCCCCGGCTTCCTTCAGCACGGCGGCCAGATTGTCGAAGACCTGCTCGGTCTGCGCCTCGATCCCTTCGGGCATCGAGCCGTCGAGCGTCAGCGGGATCTGCCCCGAGGTGAAAAGCAGCTCCCCCACCTGCACGGCGTGGCAGTACGGCCCGATGGCTGCCGGGGCGCCGGCGGTGTTGATCGTCTTCATGCAGTCACTTCCTTCTTCGGAGAGGCAAGGGTCTTGGCGGCCTCGGTGTAGCGTTCGAGTCCCAGGGGCCGCGCGTCAATTGCGGGAACCTGGCCGGAGACGAGATCGGCGAGCACGCGGCCCGAACCACACGACATGGTCCAGCCGAGCGTGCCGTGGCCGGTGTTGAGCCAGAGGTTGGAAAACTTCGCCCGGCCGATCACCGGCGGCCCGTCCGGCGTCATCGGCCGGTGGCCGGCCCAGAACGAGCCGGTCCTGGCATCGCCGCCCGTGCCATAGAAATCCGTCACCACGTGCTCGAGGGTCTCGCGCCGGTTGGTGTGGAGCGTCTGCGAGTAGCCGTCGAGTTCGGCCATGCCACCCACCCGGATCCGGTCGCCCAGCCGGGTGATCGCGACCTTGTGGTACTCGTCCATCACCGTCGACTCCGGCGCGCCGGCGGGATCGGTGATCGGCACGGTCAGCGAATAGCCCTTCACCGGATAGACCGGCAGCTTGATGCCGAGCGGCCGCAGCAGGAGCGGCGAATAGCTCCCCAACGCGACGACGTAGGCATCGCCCGTCACCAGCCCCTGATCCGTCGCGACGCCTGCGATCGCGTCGCCATTCGTCACGAGCCCGGTGATGTTGACCCCGTAGCGGAATTCCACCCCCTTCGCGACGGCGAGATCGCGCAGCGCGTTGGTGAACTTGAAGCAGTCGCCGGTCTCGTCCCCCGGCAGCCGCAGGCCGCCGACGAACTTCTCGCGCACCAGCCCAAGCGCCGGCTCGACCGCAACGCAGCCATCGACGTCGAGCACCTCATGCGGCACGCCGAGATCGGCGAGCACGTGCACGTCCTTGGCCGAACCATCGAGCAGCTTCTGGGTGCGGAACACCTGCAACGTGCCCTGCATCCGCTCGTCGTAGGAGATACCCGTCTCGGCGCGCAGCTCCTTCAGCATGTCGCGGCTGTACTCCGCGATCGGCACCATCCGGCTCTTGTTCACCTCATACGCGGCGGCGTTGCAGTTCTTCAGCATCGCGAGCGCGAACCGCCAGAACGCCGGGTCAGTGCTCGGCCGGATGAACAGCGGGCTGTGCCGCATGAACATCCACTTCACCGCCTTCATCGGGATCCCCGGCGCCGCCCACGGCGAGGCGTAACCCGGCGACACCTCGCCGGCATTCGCGAAGCTCGTCTCGAGTGCCGGCCCCTCCTGGCGGTCGAGCACCACAACCTCATGACCGGCGGCAGCAAGGTACCAGGCACTGGTGGTGCCGATAACGCCGCTGCCGAGGATGACGATCTTCATGCAATGAGCCTTTCGATCTCGATGCCGGCCATGATCGGCCGGAGTGGCGGTGTTTCCCGGAGGCCCCGAATTGGACTGGTCCGGCAGTTCTACACTACGTTAAGCAATAAACGTGCCAATCAGAGTGCGCCCTCAAGCCATTGATTTTGCACATGGCAAGGATGCATCCGCTGCAAGGCTCCTGTAAAGAATTCTTGACGCTGAATCTGCGTGCACGAAAAGGACGAGCTTGACCAATGGGTTGCTCGTCTGTAATGTTTTCATTACACTGTATTGGAAGCGTTACACCCATGCGCATCGAGATCGCTTTCAGTGACCGCGTCGGCATCGCCTCTGAAATTCTGACGGTGCTCGCCCACCACAGTCTCGACGCGGTCGAGGTCGAGGTCAATCCGCCGCACATCTATATCGATTCACCCGACCTCACCGATCTCGGGCCCCTGCTCCCGGAGCTCGAACAGGTGCAGGGCGTGCAGGCCATCCGGCCCGTCGACCTGCTGCCGGGCGCGCGCCGCAGGCTCTATCTCGACGCGCTGCTCGATGCCTTCGCCGACCCGGTGCTCGCGATCGACGCCAAGGGGCGAATGCTCGTCGCCAATGCCGCCGCCTCGGCTCTCGCGCCGGGTGCCGACCTCGCGACCATCCTCGACGACCCCGCCGTCGCCCGCGATCTGCTCGACAGCGGCTTTCGCGCCCCGCCGCGCGAGGCCATCGTGCGCGGCGAGCCGTATCTCATCGAGGCCCGCCCGCTCGGTGACGGTGCCGGCGGCATGGTCCACCTGCACGCGCCGCAACGCCTCGGCGAGCGGATGAACGCGCTGCAACACCTGGGCGATGTCGGCTTTGACGGCCTGCTCGGCGCGGCACCGCCCATGCGGGCGCTGAAGCAGCGCGCCGCGCGCGTTGCCTCCGTCGACGGACCATTGCTCGTCCTCGGCGAGACCGGCACCGGCAAGGAACTGCTCGCCCACGCCTGCCACCGGGCAAGCCCGCGCGCCGAGAAGCCGTTCCTCGCGCTGAACTGCGCCGCGCTGCCCGAAAGCCTCGCCGAGAGTGAGCTCTTCGGCTACGCCGGCGGCGCGTTCTCCGGGGCCCGGCGCGACGGCAAGCCGGGGCTGCTGGAGCTCGCCGATCGCGGCACGGTGTTTCTCGACGAAATCGGCGAGATGTCGCTCTATCTCCAGGCCAAGCTCCTGCGGTTCCTGAACGACGGCAGCTTTCGCCGCGTCGGCTCCGAACGCGAAACCCGCGTCGACGTGCGGATCATCTCGGCCACGCACCGCGACCTGCCGGCGATGATCGCCAAGGGTGATTTTCGCGAAGACCTCTACTATCGCCTGAACGTGCTGACGCTGGAAATCCCGCCACTGCGCGAGCGGGGCGACGACGTGATCCTGCTCGCGCGGCACTTCTGCACCCGCGCCGCGGCCCAGACCGGCAGCCCGGCCTGCCGCCTCTCGGCCTCCGCCGAGATCGCCCTCGCCGCGAACCCGTGGCCCGGCAACGTCCGGCAACTGGAGAACGCGATCTTTCGCGCGGTGACCCTCGCGGACCACACGACGCTCGCGTCCTCCGATCTCGAACTCGCCGGGGCGAGCACGACGACCGCCCCGGCCGACACCACGGCCGCCAGCCCGCCGGAAGGCACAAGCTGGGCCGAGGCCGTCGCGATCTTCGAGCGCGGCTTCCTCGAACGGCTCTATCCGCAATTCCCGTCGAGCCGGAAGCTCGCGGCCCGGCTCGGCACCTCACACACCACGATCGCGAACAAACTCAGGGAACACGGCATCCCGGGCGGACGCCCCTAAGCCGCGCCCTCGCCGAGCGGCGTATAGACGAACCGGCCGCCCGCATCGCGCACCACGCCGATGCCGGGGAATTCGAGATGCGCCCCCGCCACGTGGCAGCCAGGCCGGCTGGCCCGGCGCAGCATCACGAGCCGGATCGCCCGCGCCTCCGCCTGATCGGCGTCGAGCTCCCAGCTCAGGTCCGGCCGTGCGAACTGGACCGCGGGCACGTGGACGATGTCACCCCAGACGAGGAGCGTCTCGCCGGCACTTTCCACCTCGAAGGCGCTGTGCCCCACCTCATGCCCCCGCGCCGCGACGGCCCTCACGCCCGGTCCGATGTCCGCTCCATCAGCGAACGGCTCCCGGCGGGCGCGAAACCGCGCCAGTCGCTCGCAAGCATCGAAGCGCGCGAGTTCCGCGTCCGGCACCAGCAGCCGTTCGAGGCGCGGGAAAGCATCGGCCCCGCCCGGCGCCACCAGCCCGTGGACGTGATCCTCGTGGGTGTGGGTGAGCGCAACGGTCGCGATTGCCTCCCGCACCACCCCGGCTGCATCGAGCGAGGCGAGAAGCCCGCCCATCGTCGGCTCCCAGGCGTCCGACGCACCGGTGTCGATCAGGATGTGCCGACCCTGATTGACGATGAGGAACGCATTGACCGAAAGCCGCAAACGGCCATTCACGAGGCAGACCTCTTCCGGCAGATCAGGCCCGAAGGGCTGACCATCCGGCTTGCGCAGGCGTCCGGCCGGCAAATCCACGTAGCCGTCGTGAAGCGCGATCACCGTCACGTCACCCAGCGCATACCGCGCGAAGCCGGCACCCGAAGCGAGCTGCCGCATGTCGCCACCTCCTGAATTCCCCGCCGCAATTCCCCGCCGCCGGCCATTCACGTGTAGGGCGCTGCGGCCCGGCGTCGGGGTTCAGGATACCACGGCGGAGAGGCCCGCGTCAGGCGGCCTGCTGCACCGGCACCACCGGGGCGCCGAGATCCGACGCCACGCTGGTCGCCACGATCCGCGCCGTCGCCGCCGACAGCGTCCAGCCAAGGTGCCCGTGGCCGGTGTTGTAGAAGACACCCTGCGCCCGCCCGCGACCGACCCGCGGCAGCATCGAGGGCGTCATCGGCCGCAGACCGGCCCACGGCACCACCTGCTCCGTCGAGACGCCGGGGAAGTGCTTCTGGCACCACTCGACCAGCGGCTGGATCCGGTCTGCCCGGATGTCCTTGTTCGCGCCGTTGAATTCGGCCGTCCCGGCGATGCGGAAGCGGTCGGCACCAAACCGGCTCGCCACGATCTTCGCCCGGTCGTCGAGCAGGCTGACCCACGGCGCCGCCGACTGGCTCGCTTGGTCAGCGAGGTTGACGGTGATCGAGTAGCCCTTCACCGGATAGATGTTCACCCGGTCGCCCAGCCCCTGCGCGATTGCCCGGCTGCGCGTGCCGGCGCAAACCACCACGCCATCGAAGACCTCGCTCGACAGCGGCGTCACGATGCGCACGCCACCCTCGACCGTCGCGACGTCGCCGACTTCCGCGCCAAAGCGCATGTCAGCGCCGCGCCGGGCGCAGGCCGCGGCAAGGCCGACCGTGAACTTGTGGATGTCGCCGGAGCTGTCGCTCTCGGTCAGGAAGCCACCGACGAAGTCGCCGTGGAGCGCGGGCTCCACCTCATGGATCTCGCCCGGGCTCAGTTCCCGCCGCTCAAGCCCGCCCTGCGCCAGCAGGCCGTTCACCATGCGGGCGTGCTTCAGGTCCTTGGCGCTGGAGTAGAAGTGCAGGATCCCCCGCCGCTCCAGATCGAAGTCGATGCCCTCGCGCTCCGCCATCTCGAACAGCACCGTGCGCGCCGCGATCGCGAGCCGCACGGTCTCGATGGTGTTGGCCTTGTAGGTCGGGATCTTCGACAGGAACTCGGCCATCCACGCGAACTTGTGGAACGTCGGCCGCGGATTGACGAGCAGCGGCGCGTCGGCATGAAGCATCCACTTCAGCCCCTTCAGCACCGTGCCCCACTGGGTCCAGGTCTCGGCGTTCGACGCGGACAGCTGGCCGCCATTGGCGAAGCTCGTCTCCATGGCGGCATAGCGATGGCGATCGAACACCGTCACCTCGAAGCCGCGGTCCAGCAGCTCATAGGCGGTCGTCAGGCCGGTTACACCGGCGCCGATCACGGCAATACGGGTCATGTCACACTCCAAGGCTCGCGCGGCGTTTGGCTTGGCCGCAGCGCCCCCTCCGTGCCTGGAACCTGAGAGCTTCACCCGACAAGAGTCGGGCTTTCTCCTTCGGTGGGCCCTTTCGGGGCCGCTTTCCGGAGTGTTGAGGCATTGCCGGTCCTTGGACCTGAGAGTTTCCGGGGCGCGGTTGCTCCTTCGGCGACGAGTCTCCCCGTCTTCTCCCGGCAGTGCCTTGATGCGGCGTGCATACGCGAGGCCGGTGATTCGCGCAACAGTTGTGAGTTCCCCTCTGCGGCGACATGCCGCGGAATCAGGACGCCGCACCGCGGGCGGTCCGGTCGATCGCATCGACCACCACGCCCGCGCACCGGGCGGGCAGCTCGTGCCCCATCCCGTCGATCAGCAGAAGGCGCGCCCCCGGGATCGACGCCGCGGTATCCTCGCCACAGGCGGGCGGGATGACCGGATCGTCGCGGCCATGCACCACCAGCGCCGGGACACGAACGCACGCAAGCTCCGCCCGCCGGTCGCCGGCCACGGCAACGGCGGCGAACTGCCGCGCCGCTCCGGCGGGATCGTGGCCGCGCCGCACTTCGTCGAGGATGAAGGCCCGCTGCTCCGCCTCGTCGAACGCTCCGCCGCTGCCGGCGATCCGCCGGGCAAACGCCAGCCCTTCCGCCACGAACGCCTCCCGGTCGCGCGCCGGATCGGGTTTCGGGCGCAGCATCAGCGCCATCACGTCCGGCGTCGCCTGCGGCAGACCGGGGTTGCCGGTCGTCGCCATGACCGAGGTCAGCGACAGCACCCGCCCGGGATGGTCCGTCGCCATGATCTGGGCGATCATTCCCCCCATCGAGCGGCCGACCACATGGGCGGCAGGAATCGACAGGGCGTCGAGCAACCCGACCGCGTCCGCCGCCATGTCGCGCAGCGTGTAGGGCACGGCCGGGATGCGGCCGGCCCGCAGCGAGCCCACCAGTGCGCCAAAATCCGGCGGGGCGAGTTGGTCGAGGTGCGTCGAGCCGCCGCTGTCCCGATTGTCGAACCGGATCACCTGGTAGCCGCGCCCTGCCAGCTCCGCGCAGAACGGGATCGTCCAGCGGATCATCTGCGTGCCGAGGCCGGAGATCAGCAGGACGACCGGATCCCCCTCGCGTCCGAAGCTCTCATGGGCGAGTTCCACGCCGTTGGCGGCTGTCAGATGCATCCCCTCGCCCCCCGGCGGCCCACACCTCTTCCCGAGGTCCCCTCTACGATCCAGGCGGCCGGGAAGCAACGCGAGCCTCGCCCGTGCGCGCGCACCGGCCGGCTACCCGCGATCGACCAGTCCTTCCTGAGCGTCTGGCCTCCCGAAACCCGCAATCGCGTCTACGGGGAAATGCCTCAATCTTCGTTGCAATCTGGTTGACACGTATTGATTATCTCTGAAATATCAATGCGGTGACCACCGCGCGCAACTTGCGCAGCCCCCTTGCGAAACCCCCACACACGCCCTATTCCCACGCAATGACGCACCAGCCCGACCACCAGCGCCTCCTCATCGTCGATTTCGGCAGTCAGGTGACGCAGCTCATCGCCCGCCGGCTTCGGGAATCCCGCATCTTTTGCGAGATCCACCCGTTCCAGAAGGTCGACGCCGCCTTCCTCGCCGATTTCCGCCCGCAGGCGGTGATCCTCTCCGGCGGCCCCGCCTCGGTCACCGAGGCGTCGAGCCCCCGCGCCACGCCCGAGATCTTCGAGCTTGGCGTCCCGGTCCTCGGCATCTGCTATGGCCAGCAGACCATGATGGTCCAGCTCGGCGGCAAGGTCGAAGGCGGCCACCACGCCGAATTCGGCCGCGCCTACGTCACCCCGACCGAGACCTCCGATCCGCTTTTCACCGGCCTCTTCTCGACCGGCCGCGAAGAAGTCTGGATGAGCCACGGCGACCGGGTGACCTCCCTCGCCCCCGGCTTCTCCGTCATCGGCGAGAGCCCGAACGCCCCCTTCGCCATCACCGCCGACCCGGCCCGGCATTTCTACGCCGTGCAGTTCCACCCGGAAGTCCACCACACGGTGAACGGCGCGCGGATCCTGAAGAATTTCACCGACCTCGCCGGCTTCACCGGCGACTGGACCATGGCCACCTACAAGGAACAGGCAATCGAGGCGATCCGCGCCCAGGTCGGCGACGCCAAGGTGATCTGCGGCCTCTCCGGCGGCGTCGACAGCTCGGTCGCGGCTGTCCTCATCCACGAGGCAATCGGCGACCAGCTCACCTGCGTCTTCGTCGACACCGGCCTCATGCGCGAGGGCGAGGCCGACGAGGTCGTCACCCTCTTCCGCGACCACTACAACATCCCGCTGATCCACGCCGATGAGGCCGACCGCTTCATCGACGCGCTCGAGGGCGTCTCCGACCCGGAGGTGAAGCGCAAGACCATCGGCCGGCTCTTCATCGAGGTCTTCGAGGCCCGCGCGGCGGAGGTCGGCGACGCGAAGTTCCTCGCCCAGGGCACGCTCTACCCCGACGTCATCGAGAGCGTCAGCTTCACCGGCGGCCCCTCGGTCACGATCAAGAGCCACCACAACGTCGGCGGCCTGCCCGAGCGGATGCACCTGAAACTCGTCGAGCCGCTGCGCGAGCTCTTCAAGGACGAGGTCCGCGCGCTTGGCCGTGAACTCGGCCTGCCCGAGACCTTCGTCGGCCGCCACCCCTTCCCCGGCCCCGGCCTCGCCATCCGCTGCCCCGGCGAGATCACCCGCGAGAAGCTCGCGATCCTGAGGAAGGCCGACGCGGTCTACCTCGACCAGATCCGCCGCCACGGCCTCTATGACGAGATCTGGCAGGCCTTCGCCGTCCTCCTGCCGGTGCGCACCGTCGGCGTCATGGGCGACGGCCGGACCTACGACTACGTCTGCGCCCTGCGCGCCGTCACCAGCGTCGACGGCATGACCGCCGACTACTACCCCTTCAGCCACGCGTTCCTGTCTGAGACCGCCACCCGCATCGTCGGCGAGGTCAAGGGCGTGAACCGCATCACCTACGACATCACCTCGAAGCCGCCGGGCACCATCGAGTGGGAATGATTCTGGCCTACCCAAACGCCGCCGCTTGTCTCCAATATGCCTCAATAACGCTCTGAAAATAACGAGTCTTTCCTCCTCCATCTTTCGCCGTCAATCGCAAGGCAAGCCTCGCGATGGACGGGGGAGCTGACGGTATGGGACGTCCTGTGACATCGCGGAATTGCACATACCGTCATGGCTACGAGAGATTTCGACGGTATTTCATTGAAAATACAGGAAGATTTCCGACCCGGATTGGTCAATTTTGGTCTGACGGTGTTTTTAGGGGCTCTCTGACGCTTCTTGAACGAATTCGGAGGGTCCGCCGCTTACTGATGTTTCATTGAAGACACTGAAACCAAAAGAAAAAATATGCAATGTCTCTGACCGTGACGGGTGTATGTCGTCGTGAACCCATCGGGCGCCGTGGTATCCCCTATGACGACCGGATGCACGGTCGACGCGAGACCTTGACCCTCGGTCGCTACGGGCCGGCGGGCCTCTCTGGTGCGCGGGCGAAGTTGATCGACGCGCAGCGCTCGATTCAGGAAGGTCGGTCGACTACATCGAGCGCTTCTACAATCCCCGGCGACGGCACTCGACACTGGCTACATGAGCCCCGTCGAGTTCGAGGAGAAAGCCATGTTAGCTTAACCTGGTGTCCGAAAACCGGCAGCCGGCCAGGTCCCTGTTGGCTCCGCCGTAGATGAAATCGCGCCCGCCGTTCCCGCTGATGAGATCGTCCCCAGCCCGGCCATGGATTGCGTCGGCCCTCGCGGTGCGCTGCAGCCGGTCCTCCCCGGTCGTCCCGAATATCGATGCCATTGGTCCGGTGGTCCTCCGAAAGGTCTGTATCCAATGGCGCAAGCTTGGGCTGACGGTCCCGATGTCGCAACCGGCATGACAGGCCGCCCGGACGCTCCTCTCCACCGCCTCGGGATTAGGTGTTCAGTCCCGGCATCTGGTGGATGGGATTGACGATGAATCTTTCCGGCTCTGAAGTCCAGATTTTGCAGATGTATTCGTAAGGCGTGAGGCCGCCGAGTGTCTTTAGGCGGCGGGCAAAGTTGTAGGCGGCCATGAAGTCGCCCAGGTGCGTTCGCAGCTGATCGTGGCGCTCGTAGTGGAAGCGTTTGACGGTCGCATCCTTGATCGTGCGGTTCATCCGTTCGACCTGGCCGTTGGTCCAGGGATGGTTTGGCTGGGTCAGCCGGTGTTCGATACCGCTGGCCTCGCAGATCATGTCGAAACGCATTTGCCGGGAGGTGGCGGTGTTTCGATTGCGGGGCTGATCGGCAAACTGAATGCCATTGTCGGTGAGGATCGTGTGGATGCGGTAGGGCACCGCTGCCAGCACATGCTCCAGAAACTCCCAGGCGGTCTTCCTGTCGGCCATGTCCACGAGCTGCGTGACGGCGAACTTGCTGGTGCGGTCAATGGCGACGAAGAGATAGAGCTTTCCCTGCCCAGTCTGCACTTCGGCAATGTCGATGTGAAAGAAGCCGATGGGATAGCGCTTGAACCGCTGTCGTTTCGGCTTTTCGCCGCCCACCTCCGGTAGGCGCGAGACGCCATGGCGCTGGAGGCACCTATGCAATGCCGAGCGCGTCAGATGCGGGATTGAGGGCTGAAGAGCGTAGAGGCAGTCATCGAGGGGCAGAAGCGTGTGGCGCCGGAACGCCACCACCATGGCCTCGTCCGCTTCGCTAAGCACCGTCGAACGCGGCTCGGTGGGCCCGGTCTTACGGTCTTCGACCGTCTCCCGCTTACGCCACTTCGCCACCGTCTTCGGATTGATCCCAAGCTCCCGGCTCAGTTCCGAGAGCGAAGCCTGCGATCGCTGTATTGCTGCTCGGACGGCGTGCGTGGTCGTGGCGCTTCCATGACGAACTTGTCCCATAAGGCATCCTTCCATTCAAACGAAAGGATCACACCATCAAACCGTGGGATCAAACACCTAGACCCGAACGTCTTCGGCCGATGCAGGCCGCGCGCCGGGATCGGCCGAGATCGCACCCGGATGCGTGGCTCCCGAAGGGCGCCGCCAGCCCATGACGCCACCCCATGACGGACGTGCCGCCTCGCTTTATCCGCGCCTGCGCAGTATATCCGACCCCGCCGTCCCTGTGGCAGTCAGGCATGGCGCCACGGTTCCGCATCTCTCCGGGAGTCGTCCCCGATGGTGGACCCGTGGCATGGAAGCGGTCAGGAACGAGCCCGAGCCAACGTGAAAGAACAGATCAACCATCGCGGACAACATCCGGAGTCCGCGCCAGACGCCCGAATTTACCCGGCCTCCCGCCTCTCCGTCGCACCGATGATGGACTGGACTGACCGGCTGTGCCGCCTCTTTCACCGGCAGTTCACCCGCCGGGCGCTGCTCTACACCGAGATGGTGACGGCCGCGGCCGTCGTGCATGGCGACCGGGTGCGGCTCCTCGGGTTCGATCCGGCGGAGAAGCCGCTGGCGTTGCAGCTGGGTGGCGCGAGCCCGGGCGATCTCGCCACCGCGACGGGGGTTGCGCGCGAGATGGGGTTTGACGAGGTGAACCTCAACGTCGGCTGTCCGTCCGACCGGGTGCAGTCGGGTTGCTTCGGGGCGGCGCTCATGAAGACGCCGGAGCTCGTCGCCGACTGTCTCGCCGCGATGATCGAGGCGGCCGGGCCGGTGCCGGTCACGGTGAAATGCCGGATCGGTGTCGACGAGCAGGAGCCGGAGGCCGTGCTGCCCGCCTTCCTCGCCATGGTGGAGCGTACGGGCGTGCGCCATGTAGCGGTCCATGCCCGCAAGGCGTGGTTGCAGGGCCTGAGCCCGAAGCAGAACCGTGAAATCCCGCCGCTCGACCACGGGCTCGTGGTGCGGATGAAGGCGGCGTTCCCCGGGCTCACTCTCTCCATCAATGGCGGCATCGCCGATCTCGACACCGCCTGCGGCTTTCTCGATCGCGGCCTCGACGGCGTGATGATCGGCCGCGCGGCCTATCATTCGCCCGCGCTGCTCGGCGCGGTCGACCGGCGGGTGTTCGGCGAGGCGGTTGCAGACGTCAGCGGTGAGGCGGCGGTGCTCGCCATGCTGCCGTGGATCGAGGCCGAACTCTCCCGCGGCACGTCGCTTCACGCGATCGTGCGCCATATGCTCGGGGCGTTTCAGGGCCGACCCGGCGCGCGCGCATGGCGCCGCCTCCTCTCGGAAGAGGCGCACCGGCCCGGCGCCGGCCCGGACCTCGTCGAGCGCGCCCTCGCCCGCATCCAGCCGGAGGCGGAAGCTGCCTGACCGAGCCGGAGGCGGAAGCTGCGTGGACCGTGCCGGACGCGGCCTCAGCCGGCCACGGTCCGCCGCCGCCTGAACTCAGTCGACGAACGGCTCACCGTACTCTCGCCGGCCGATCAGGAATGCATCCGCGACGATGCGCAGCGGGCTCACGTCCACGTCGCTCTCGCGGGCGTGGATCAGGTCGGCAAACCGGCGGTAGAGCCGCGGATACTCCCTCTCCGCCTCGCGCAACTGCTCGGCCCCGTCGATCGTGAGACGCGCGCCGCCCTCGGAGAGCACCAGCCGCCCCCCGTCGGTCTCGACGCTGATGTCCCAGGTCTGCGGCCCCCGCTGCAACCAGTCGAGATCAACGCTGACCGGATAGCCGCCGGTCCCCCGGAGGCTCGCCCGCGCCGCGACCGGCGTCTGGCGGTTCGCCGGAAAGACCAGCGTCGCCGCCTCGACCCGGAACGCGCCGGGCAGGATCGCCGTCAGGATCGAGAGCGCGTTGATCCCGGGATCAAAGACGCCAAACCCGGCCGGCTCCCAGATCCACGCCTGCCCCGGATGCCAGCGCCGAACGTCCTCCTTCCAGACGATCGACGCCGACGTGATCCGCCGCCGCCCGAGCCAGTCCCGCGCCGCCGCGACCCCCGGCGCCTCGCGCGAGTGCCAGGTGGCGAATAGCGTCGCGCCCGTCGCCCGCGCCGCCTCCCGCATCGCCTCGACCTCGCCCAGCGTCGCCGCGGTTGGCTTCTCCAGCATCACGTCACGGCCTGCGGCGAGCGCCTTCAAAGCCATCTCCGTGCGCACCGACGGCGGCACGCAGAGCGAGACGGCCGCCTCCGGCCCGTCGGCGAGAAACCCGTCGATGTCCGTGAACTGCGCCACGCCCTCGACCGTCCCGCGACGCGACACCGCGGCCACCAGCTCGAAGTCCGGATCCGCAGCGATTGCGGGCACATGCTGATCCCGGGCGATCTTGCCGATCCCCACCAGCGCCACCGGGATCATCGCCCTCCGTCCACCGTCCCCGCCACCGCCGCTCACGTCACCCTCCGCACCGTCCCTGCCGCGACCCTAGCCGCGACGCCGGCACGGGCAACCGGAAACCCGGCGCCCTCCCATGCAATGATCGACCACCGGCAGACCGGCCCCCGGCATGGCCCCGGCATGATGGCACCGGCATGTTGGTACTGGCGCCCGCCTCACCGCTGGTCGAGGTACATCACCCGGTAGATGCTCGCGACACAGAGCTGCTCGGTCCGCGTGAACGCCCCGTCGTGGTCGTGGTCGCACTTCTCGATGTGGATCGGGCTCATCTTCGGATACTGCCGCTCGATCGCGGCGAGGCTCACCACCTCTTGCCGGGCCGCGGCCGGCAATGCCACCAGCGTGGCGAGGATCACCAGCACGATCCCCGGCAGCAGCATCACCCCCAAATGCCTCCCGACTCCCAGCGACATGTCCGAGCCCCCCAGACGACGGCAACGCCAGGCGACTCACAGGCCCCCGCCCGGCGCCGTCATGATCATCCTACACCCGAACCCCCCATGCCGCACGCCCGCGACAAGGTGCCTCCCCGCGACTTGGGGAACGCCGGTTGACCCTTCCGGTCCCGGCTCCTATCTTCCGGGCAAATTCCCCGGGATTCGACAAAATGACCAACCTCGCCCCGTCCGACCAGGCGCTGGCATCGGCACCCGCCCGTGCGCTCCACCCCACCGCGGCGATCGTTCTCGCCGACGGACAGGTGTTCTGGGGCCGCGGCTTCGGTGCCACCGGCGAGGCGGTCGGTGAACTCTGCTTCAACACCGCCATGACCGGCTATCAGGAGATCATGACCGATCCCTCCTACGCCGGCCAGATCGTCACCTTCACCTTCCCCCACATCGGCAACGTCGGCGTCAATGTCGAGGACGACGAGACCGCTGACCCGTTCGCCGCGGGCATGGTGGTGAAGTGGGACCCGACCGAACCGTCGAGCTGGCGCGCCACCGCCGATCTCGCCGACTGGCTCACCCGGCGCGGCCGGATCGGTGTCGGTGGCGTCGACACGCGGCGCCTCACCCGCGCCATCCGCCTGCAGGGTGCGCCGCATGTGACGATCGTGCATCAGCCCGATGGCGAGTTTGACCTCGACGACCTGCGCGCCAAGGCACGGGCTTTCCCGGGCCTCACCGGCATGGATCTGGCAAAGGACGTGACCTGCGCCCAGAGCTACCGCTGGGACGAAATGCGCTGGGCATGGCCCGAGGGCTACCAGCGCCGCGAGGGACCGGGCCGTCGCGTCGTCGCCATCGACTACGGCGCGAAGCGCAACATCCTGCGCTGCCTCGCCTCGGCCGGCTGCGAGGTGACCGTCCTGCCCGCCACCGCCACCGCCGAGGATGTCTTCGCCCACGACCCGGAGGGCCTGTTCCTGTCGAACGGCCCCGGCGACCCGGCAGCGACCGGCGAATACGCCGTGCCGATGATCAAGGAAGTGCTGGAGAAGTCGTCGATGCCGATCTTCGGCATCTGCCTCGGCCACCAGATGCTCGCCCTCGCCCTCGGCGCGAAGACGATCAAGATGAACCACGGCCACCACGGCGCCAATCATCCGGTGAAAGAGCTCTCCACCGGCAAGGTCGAGATCACCTCGATGAACCACGGCTTCACCGTCGATGGCCAGACGCTGCCCAAGGGCGTCGTCGAGACTCACGTGTCGCTCTTCGACGGCTCGAACTGCGGCATCGCCATGACCGACCGCCCGGTCTTCTCGGTCCAGCACCATCCCGAGGCGAGCCCCGGGCCGCAGGACAGCTTCTACCTCTTCGAGCGCTTCGTGGAGTCCATGGGGCAACCGCGCGATTAATCGTTAAGTCTCAACGGACTTAACTGCCGTTTAAGCCTGGCGTACCAATGCTCGCATCTCAGCGTGACGCGAGTATCGGGCATGGCACAGGTTCTGTCACTCAAGACCGCAGGGGCGCATCCGGCACCGGAGGCGCCCCGACGCTATCTCGGCGACGTTTTGGTCAGCTCGGGCCGGCTGGCCCGCGAACAGATCGACGCCGCCCTCCGGGCACAGCGCGGACAGAACTCGCTCCTCGGCACCATCCTCGTCGTCGAGGGCCTGCTGTCGCAGGACGCCCTCACTGACGCGCTCTCCGAGCAGTCCGGCCTCGGCCGCGCGGACCTCGACACCGCCCCCCCGGACCCGATCCTGCTGCAAGGCGTCGACCCGCTCGTCTGCCTCAGGCTCGACGCGATCCCGTGGCGCAAGCGCGGCGGCCGGCTGGAAATCGCCATCGTCAACCCGGCGAACGGCCCCGCGGCGATCGCGGCGTTCGGACCGGCGACCCTCGCCCTCGCGTCGCCTGACGCGCTGCGGACCACCATCACCCGGGCCTTCGGCGCGCGGATGCGCCGCCATGCCAGCCACCGCTGTCCGAAACGCCTGAGCTGCCGCAGCCTCGTGCGAAGCGGCTTCAGCCGGCGCAAGGCGGCCCTTGCCATCGGTCTCGCCGGCGGCATCCTCGCCGCGCCGCTCGCCGCCCTCAACATCGCGCTCGCCTGGCTCCTCGTCGCGAACCTCTCGAACGTCGTCCTGCGCGGGGTCGCGCTCGCCACCCGCCTGCGACGCGGCCCCCAACCGGTCGCCTCCGCCCCGAAACTCGTCGATTCCCGACGCCTGCCCCGTGTGTCCGTGCTGGTGCCGCTCTGGCGCGAGGCGCGCGTGGCCGAACAGCTGCTCGACGCGCTGGGCGCCATGGAGTACCCGGCGCCGCTTCTCGACATCAAGCTGGTGCTCGAAGAGGAAGACCTCACCACCCGCGCCGCCATCGACCGCTGCACCCTGCCGCCGACCATCGACATCGTCACCGTCCCCTCCGGAGCGCTGCGCACCAAGCCGCTGGCGATGAACTATGCCCTGCCGTTCTGCCGGGGCGAGGTGATCGGCATCTATGACGCGGAAGACCGGCCCGACCCGGGCCAGCTCCGCGCCATCGTCCACCACCTGATGGACGCGAGCCCGGACGTCGCTTGCGTGCAGGGCTATCTCGACTTCTACAACGACCGGAAGAACTGGATGTCCCGCTCATTCACCATTGAATATGCGGTCTGGTTCCGGGTGTTCCTGACCGGCGTGCAGCGCCTCGGCCTGCCGATCCCGCTCGGCGGCACAACGGTGTTCTTCCGCCGGCGGATGCTCGAGGAGATCGGCGCGTGGGACGCCCATAACGTCACCGAAGATGCCGACCTCGGGATGCGGCTCGCGCGCTTCGGCTACCGCTGCGAGATGATCCCGACCACCACCCTCGAAGAGGCGAACTGCGTCGGCGCAGCGGCATGGATCGGCCAGCGCTCGCGCTGGAACAAGGGCTACGCGCTCACCTGGGCCAGCCACATGCGCCGGCCGCTCCGGCTCTGGCGCGACCTCGGCTGGAAAGGATTCCTCAGTTTTCAGGTGCTGTTTCTCGGCAGCCTGACCGCCTCGGCCGCAATCCCGTTCTACTGGCTGACCGCTTTCGTGGCACTCGGGCTCGATGTCCCGGTCTGGGCACATGTGCCGCCGCTCATGGTCTGGGCGCTGCTCCTCACGGGGGCCACCGGGTCGGTCCTGATGATCACCGCGGCAAACGTCGGCCTGCGCGACCGCGCGAGCCGCGGCCGCTGGGGCTGGACCATCGCGTTCCTGCCGCTCTACTGGCTCCTCGCCGCGGCGGCGGTCTATCGGGCGCTCTGGGAAGTCTTCACCGACCCGTTCCACTGGACCAAGACCGAACACGGCCTTGATCCCTGACCCCCTCGGGCCAGTTCACGCTCAGCCCAGATACTTCTCCGCATCGCGCTTCAGCCGGGTCTCGAAGGCCCGGCTGATGTGCTCGCGGATCGCGGCGTCGGCCGCGTCGCCGTCGCGCCCCTCGATGGCGTCGATGATCGCCTCGTGCTCGGCCAGCGCCTGCGGGCCCCGGCCCTCGGCCGCGAGCGAGGTGGTGGCGACGAGCGCCATGGAGCGATGCACCATCTCGAGCTGCTGGATCAGGAAGCGGTTGTGGCTCGCCAGGTGGATCTGGTGGTGGAAGCGCTTGTTGGCACGCGCCAGCAGTTCCGGCCGCGTGACGATCTCGCGGTCCCGGCGGGCAAGCTCGCGCAGCACCCGCACCTCTTCGGGCGCCGCGTGCTGCGCCGCGAGCCGGGCGGCGAGGCCCTCGAGCTCGGCGCGCACCACGTAAAGCTCTCCGAGCTGGTCGTGGGTCAGCGCCGAGACGACGAGACTGCGCCCGTCGCGCGCCAGCACGCCTTGCGTCTCGAGCCGCTGGAGCGCCTCGCGGATCGGGGTGCGCGACACGCCGAGACGCTCCGCAAGCTCCGATTCCACCAGGCGATCCCCGGGGCGGAACTCTCCCCGGTCGATGGCGTCGAGCACCAACTCGTATGGATCCTTGGTCATGTAGGGCCGGCCTGTTCGCGGGGACAAAGGCCGTGGCCTTCGCAAGCGGTGACTTTCGTTGATATTGCGTTGGTGCGCAAGGCATAATTGTTTTGAATCATGCACTTGTTCGAGGTGCGCAACTTACGCGGCCACTGCCTCCCGTCTCGCGCTTGCCTGCGCCCGCGCCGAAGAGTAGTCAGACCCCATGTCCCGTGCCCGCTTCATCCACGTCGAGACCTGGGTCTTCGACCTCGACAATACGCTCTATCCGCCCGCCGCGCGCCTCTTCGACCAGATCGAGGCCCGGATGAACGCCTACGTCATGCAGACCCTCGGGGTTGTCGAGGACGAGGCGGCCCGGCTGCGGCGCCACTACTGGGAGACCCACGGCACGACCCTCGCGGGTCTCATGCGCGAGCACGCCATCGACCCGGTCGCCTACCTCGCCGACGTCCACGAGATCGACCTCGCCGGCATCACGCCCTCCGAGGCGCTGCGCGACGCCATCGCCCGCCTGCCCGGCCGCAAGATCGTCTACACCAACGGCTCCCGCGAGCACGCCCGCCGGGTGACTGCCGCCATCGGCCTCGACGGCGCCTTTGACCGGCTCTACGGCGTCGAGGACGCAGGCTACCTGCCCAAGCCCGAGCCCGCCGCTTTCGACGCGATCTTCGCCCTCGACGGCCTCGACACCACCCGCGCCGCGATGTTCGAGGACGACCAGCGAAACCTCCGCGTGCCCCACGGCCTCGGGATGCGCACCGTCCTCGTCGGCCCCGCCGTCGATCCCGAACCGGCTTACGCGCACGTCCATCACCGGACCGATGATCTGGCCGACTTCCTCGGGCGGCTCGCATGACCACCGCCGCCGGCATGACCCGGATCGACACCGACGTCCTCGTCGCGGGCGGCGGCGTCGCGGGCCTGACCGCCACCGCCGCCTTCGCGGCCGCGGGCTTCCGCGCGCTCTGCGTCGACCCGGTCCCGCCCGTCACCTCGGCCGAGGCCGACGGCTCGGACCTGCGCAGCACCGCGTTCCTGATGCCCGCGGTCGACCTCCTCGCCCGCGCCGGCCTCTGGGAGCGCCTCGCGCCCCACGCCGCACCGCTCCGCATCATGCGCATCGCCGACGCTGGCGGCGCCCCCGGGATCGTGCGCACCACCGCCGATTTCGACTCCGCCGAGATCGGAGCTGACGCCTTCGGCTACAACCTGCCGAACTGGCTGCTGCGCCGCGAAATGGTGGCCGCGCTCGACGAGACCCCGGGCGCCGAACTCCGCGCCGGCGTGCGCGTCACCGGCCTCACCCCGCGCACCGACGCGGCCCTCGTGACCCTCTCCGACGACACTCAGGTCCGCGCCCGCCTCGTCGTCGCTGCCGACGGCCGCGACAGCGCCGTGCGCGAAGCCGTCGGCATCGGCACCCGCCGCTGGGGCTACGGCCAGAAGGCGGTGGTCTTCACCGTCGCCCACGCCATGCCGCATCAGGGCGTCTCGATCGAAATCCATCGCACCGGCGGCCCCTTCACGCTGGTCCCGCTCCCCGACCGCGACGGCGAACCTGCCTCGTCCGTCGTCTGGATGGACACCGGCCCCCGCGCCACCGCCCTCGCCGGGCTCGCCGAGGCGGAATTCAACGCAAGCCTCGCCGCCCGCAGTTGCGGCGTGCTCGGCGCAATCCGCGTCACGAGCCCACGCCGGGTCTGGCCGATCATCACCCAGATCGCCGACCGCCTCGACGGCCCGCGCACCGCGCTTGTCGCCGAGGCCGCGCACGTCGTCCCGCCAATCGGTGCACAGGGTCTCAACATGAGCCTTGCGGACCTCGCGACGCTCCTCGAACTGGCGGCAACAGCCGACGACATCGGTGCGCCGGACCTCCTCGACCGCTACAACCGCCAGCGGCACCGGGACATCCGCCTGCGCATCGCCGGCATCGACGCGCTGAACCGCGCCGCCATGGCCGAGGCTCGCCCGCTCCGCGACCTGCGCCGCCTCGGCCTCGCCACGCTCCACGGCCTGCCGCCACTCCGCCACGTCGCCATGCGTCTCGGCCTCGGGGCGCTCAGGCCCCGTGGCCACGCGGATAGGCATTGACCGGCGGCTGCTCCCAGCCCTCGGGAAGCGCCGCAGGCTTCAGGATCTCCACCATCAGCGGCCAGCACTCCGCCGTATCGCTCGAATGCTGCGCACTGCAATCGCCGCCCGGGCACGCCGACAGCGCCCCGAGCAGGTCGATTTCCGCGAAGCACGTCAGCGCGTCGCCGGGTCGCACCGGGCTCGCCTTCATGATGTACTGCCCGGTCTGCCGGTCGAACCCGGTGCACATGAAGACGTTCAGCACGTCATGCACGTAGCCCTCGGCTTCGCTGATCGGCATCCCCGTCGTCGCCGCGAACGCGCGAATCAGATTGGAGTGACAGCAGTGGTGATAGTCGCCGCCACTCAGCAACCGGTTGGTATATGGATCGCAGCGCGTGCCGATGACATCATGCACCCCGCAGCCGAACTCGTCCCTGCCGTACCATTCGAGGCTGTCCTCGACCACGGTCGCCATCGGCCGGAGATACGGCAGGACCGACCAGAGCCGACACCCCGACGTCACGTGCGTCCCGTGCAGCGCCCGGGTCTTTCCCGAGAAGAACCGCTCGCCCAGCTCCCGTGCGTGCCAGAGGTTCAGATCCCCGACCTGCGGCCCGCCGACACTGGTAATGCGGAAGAAATGCCCCGCCGGTGCCATGAAGCACCGCGCCTCGCGGGGCGGCACCATCACCACGTCGATCCTCTCCGCACCGTCGAGCGCGGCGCGGAACCCCGGCAAATCAACCGGCGGCAGCGTCTCGGGAGGATAACAGACGACCGGCCTGACCGCACGGCGGGCAGCGGCGTCAACGGGCTCAGCGGGCTCTGACATATTCATCGCGCGACCCTAGCGGAGGCCGCAGTCTCAGACCAGTCTCAGACCAGTGGCGGCTGATCTTTCTCTTCGGACAGCATGACGTTCGACTCGACGGCACCCACCCCCGGAAGCGTCATGATCCGCCGCCGGAGAATGCGCTCGAAGTCGGAAAGATCACGCGCCACCACCCGCAGACGATAGTCGAAGACACCGAGAACGTGCTGCACCACCTGCACCTCGGGGATTGCCGTCACCGCCCGCTCGAATCCCTCGAGGTCGAGCCGACCCTTCGCCGCCAGCCGCACGCCGACATACACCGTCACACCGAACCCGAGCTTCGCCCGGTCGAGCACCAGCCGCCGTCCGCGGATGACGCCCGCCTCCTCCAGCCGTCGGATCCGCCGCCACGCCGCCGGCTGGCTCAGGCCGACCGCCTCCCCGACCTGCTTGGCATTCAGCCCGCCATCGGCGGCAAGCGCCCGCAGGATGGCCCGGTCAAGGTCGTCGAGGTCGATCACAGCGGCAACCGGTCGGTGGACTTCAGTTCCGAGACGAGCATCAGCGCCTCGATCTCGGCGATATGCGGCAGCGCGAGGATCTTCGTGCGGTAGATCTCCTGATAGTGCGCCAGATCGCGCGCGGTCACATCCATGCGCACATCGACCCGCCCGAGCAGCGTCTGGATCGACTCGACCTCCGGCAGCGCCCGCGCCCCGGCGAGAAAGTCGTCGAACGCCCGAGGCGTCGTCTTGTCGAGGGTCACGCGCAGGAACACCCGCACCTCGTAGCCGAGCGCGCGCCGGTCGATCTCGACCCGCCGCCCGAGGATCACCCCGTCGCGCTCCATCCGGTCGATCCGCCGGGCACAGGCCCCGGTCGAAAGCCGGGCACGGCCGGCCACATCCGCGACCGCAAGGCCTGGGTCCTCCTGCATCACCCGCAGGATCCGTCTGTCGATATCATCGAGCACCTGCATTCAAACTCCGCCATTCACAGGTTTGACGAATGATCTCCACGGAAATCCCGATGAATGTCCACACTTTCGTCCGCGCACGCCGCCACGACGCAGGGTAAGGTTCCACGACACTCAGAAAGAGGGACCACCCGATATGCGCGTCTATTACGATCGCGACTGCGACATCAACCTGATCAAGGACAAGAAGGTCGCCATCGTCGGCTACGGCAGCCAGGGCCATGCCCACGCGCTGAACCTGCGCGACTCCGGCGCGAAGAACGTCGCCGTGGGCCTGCGCCCGGGCTCGCCCTCGCAGAAGAAGGCCGAAGCCGAGGGCCTGAAGGTCATGGCGATCGACGAGGCGGCGAAGTGGGCCGATGTCATCATGATGACGATGCCCGACGAGCTGCAGGCCGACACCTACCGCAAGTACATCCACGACAACCTGCGTGACGGCGCGGCGATCGCCTTCGCCCACGGCCTCAACGTCCACTTCGGCCTCATCGAGCCGAAGGCGACCGTTGACGTCATCATGATGGCGCCGAAGGGCCCTGGCCACACGGTGCGCGGCGAGTTCGTGAAGGGCGGCGGCGTCCCCTGCCTGGTGGCAGTCAACAATGACGCCTCCGGCAACGCCCTCGAGATCGCCAAGAGCTATTGCTCGGCCATCGGCGGCGGCCGCTCGGGCATCATCGAGACCGATTTCAAGGAAGAGTGCGAGACCGACCTCTTCGGCGAGCAGGCGGTGCTCTGCGGCGGCCTCGTCGAGCTCATCCGCATGGGCTTCGAGACGCTGGTCGAGGCCGGTTACGAGCCGGAAATGGCCTACTTCGAGTGCCTCCATGAGGTGAAGCTCATCGTCGACCTCATCTACGAGGGCGGCATCGCCAACATGAACTACTCGATCTCGAACACCGCCGAGTATGGCGAGTACGTCTCCGGCCCGCGGATCCTGCCGCGCGAAGAGACCAAGGCACGCATGAAGGCGGTGCTCGAGGACATCCAGACCGGGCGGTTCGTGTCGAACTTCATGGCCGAGAACGCCGTGGGCCAGCCGTTCTTCAAGGCGACCCGCCGCCGCAACGACAGCCACCAGATCGAGCACGTCGGCGAGAGGCTCCGCGGCATGATGCCGTGGATCTCCGCCGGCAAGATGGTCGACAAGTCGCGCAACTGACGCGAGCCAATGGACGCGGCGCTTTCGGGCGCCGCGTCATGTCGGCACGGGCGCACGAAAGCGTGTGAAGTCTCGCTTAACTCAGGCATGATTGCCGCGCGGCACACCGTCGCCCGGGGATCCCCAGATGCGCGCACCCCTTGTTTCAGCCCTCGCCTTCGCCCTCGCCGCACACTCCGCATTCGCGGATCCGGTGACCCGCGACGCCGTCGTCGCCGCCCTTCCCAAACTCTCGACGATGGCGCAGCGCCTGGTCGATACCGGCGAGCTTCCGGGCCTTGCCGTGGCGGTCGTGCACGATGACGAAGCGGTGTTCCTCGGCGGCTTCGGTGTCCGCGCCATGGGCAATCCCGATCCGGTCGACGCCGACACGGTGTTCCAGCTTGCTTCGATGTCGAAGCCGCTGAGTTCGACAGTCATCGCCGCACTGGTCACGCAGAAGCTCGTCGACTGGGACGACAAGGTGGCGCTCATCGCCCCCGACATTCGCCTGCACGACGCCTACCCGAGCGCGGAAGTGACGATCCGTGACTTCCTGAACCATCGCAGCGGCCTGCCCGGCACCGCTGGCGACGATCTCGAAGCGATCGGTTACGACATGGCGGCGATCCGCGCCCGGATTCCGCTGGTGCCCCCGTCGTCGAGCTTCCGGGCGGGCTATGCCTACTCGAACGCCGGCTTTACCCTCGGCGCCACCGCCGCCGCGGGCGTGACCGGCCACGCGTGGGCGGACGTGGCCGAGACCGAACTCTATCAGCCGCTCGGCATGGCAGCGACGAGCTCGCGCCATGCCGACTTCGAGAGCCGGCCCAACCGCGCCGCGCTGCACGTCCGAGTGAATGGCGACTGGACGGCCGAACTCGTCCGCGACCCGGACCCGCAGGCACCGGCTGGCGGCGCCTCCTCGTCGGTGCGCGACCTCGCGCAGTGGATGCGCCTCGAACTGGCGCAAGGAACCTTCGCCGGCAAGCCCGCGATCTCGGCCGAGGCGCTCGCCGCGACACACGCACCGCTCTTCGCCCGTGGCCCGAACCCGGTGACCGGCGCAAGCTCGTTCTATGGCCTCGGCTGGAACGTGGAATACGGCAAGCACGGCCTCACCTGGGGTCACGCCGGCGCCTTCAGCCAGGGCGCCCGCACCCTCGTCACGCTCTACCCGGCCGAAAAGCTCGGGATCGTCGTGCTCGCCGGCGCCTTCCCGAGTGGCGCGCCGGAGGCACTGGCGGACAGCTTCTTCGATCAGGTCTTCGACGGCAAGGTCAGCCGCGACTGGCTCACGCCGTGGAACAAGGCCTACAACGACCTCTTCGGCCCATCGATCGAAGCGACAAGGGCGATGTACGCCCATGTGCCGGACCCGGCCACCCCGCCCCTGCCCGCGAGCGCATACACCGGCACCTACGACAACGCCTATGCCGGGACGGCAACTGTCACCGGCAACGACGAGGGTCTCGTCCTGCACCTCGGCCCGCACGACCAGACCTACCCGCTGCGACACTTCGACCGGGACCGCTTCCTCTACATCTCCAGCCCGGAAATGCCGGAGGCGCCCGCCGCACTCACCTTCACCATCGGACCCGATGGTCGCGCCGGCAGTCTGACGGCCGAATCCCTCGATTCGAGCGGCCTCGGCACCTTCGAGCGCCGCAGTGAATGAGCGCAGCGGGCTCTCCCCGGCTTTCATACGGCCTTGAAACCTGGAGAGCAGTCGTTTTCCGGCAACAGCCGGAAAACCAGCAGAGGAAACCCTGCGCGCGACCAGCGCGCTCCGAATCGCGGCAAGGCCCGCGTCCCGATCCGGCGGCCTTCGAGCCGACGCCGCCCCGAGGCGCCAGAAGTCGGCGTCAGCCGACGACGGCGGGAGGGGGGCTCGATGCCCCCCGGACGCCGGGTCCGACGCCGGACCACGGATAGCTCAGTCGGTCACCCACTCGCTGGCCGCAATCCCCTGCAGCGCGAGAAGCGCCGTCAGGTCCGAATGCTCGAGGCGTGCATCGGCCTCTGCCGCCAGCGCCGGCTTCGCGTGGTAGGCAACTCCGAGGCCCGCCGCCCGCACCATGTCGAGATCGTTTGCCCCGTCGCCAACGGCAATTGCGTCCGCCACGGAGATCGCGCGCTCCTTGCACATCGCCTCGAGCGCGGTCAGCTTCGCCGCCCGCCCGAGGATCGGCCGCGCGGCCTGGCCGGTGAGCTTTCCATCCTCGATCAGCAGGGTGTTCGCCTGATTGTGCGCAAACCCCGCCTCCGTAGCCACCCGGGCGGTGAAATAGGTGAACCCGCCCGAGACCAGCGCCGTCTCGGCGCCGAGCGCGGCCATGGTCCTGACCAGCGTCCGCGCCCCGGGATTGAGCCGCACCCGTTCGGCGTAGCACTCGGCAAGCGCCGACTCGGGCAACCCCTTCACCAGCGCCACGCGCGCGTCGAGCGCCGCCTCGAAATCAAGCTCACCGCGCATTGCCCGCTCGGTGATCGCGGCAACCTCGGCCTTCACGCCGGCGAAGTCCGCAAGCTCGTCGATGCACTCGACGCTGATGATCGTCGAATCCATGTCGGCGATCAGCAGCTGCTTGCGCCGGCCGTCCACCGGGACAACGTTCGCGTCCATCCCTGGCACCGCGAACCCCGCCGGCAACGGGGCGTCGAGAACGATCTCGATCGCGCTCGGCGCCAGCCGCGTCACGCGGCCCGCGACGGTCTCGGCGGCGGCATCGGGAACCCCCGCCGCCGCCGTCAGTACCAGAACCCCGGCCAAGCTCAGATCGCCGCGCGCTGCGCCTGCAGCCGCTCGTGCAGCATCCCCGCGACGAGGAACGCGAGCTCGAGCGACTGGGCGGCATTGAGCCGAGGATCGCAGGCGGTGTGGTAGCGGTCCGAAAGATTCTCGTCCGTCACCGCTCTGACGCCGCCGGTGCACTCGGTCACGTCCTGGCCGGTCATCTCGAAATGCACGCCGCCCGGGATCGTCCCCTCGGCCGCGTGGATCGCGAAGAACTCCCGCACCTCGCGCAACACCCGATCGAATGGCCGGGTCTTGTAGCCGGTCGCCGACTTCACGGTGTTGCCGTGCATCGGATCGCACGACCAGACGACCTTGCGGCCCTCACGCTCCACCGCGCGGATCAGCCGTGGCAGATGCTCCGCGACCTGCCCCGCCCCGAACCGCGCGATGAGCGTCAGCCGTCCCGCGTCGTTCTTCGGGTTCAGCGTGTCGATGAGCCGCAGCAGGTCGCTCTCGGAGATCGACGGGCCGCACTTCAGACCGATCGGGTTCTGCACACCGCGGCAGAATTCCACGTGCGCGCCATCCACCTGACGGGTCCGGTCGCCAATCCAGATCATGTGGCCGGAACCGGCCACCGGCACGCCGGTCGTCGAGTCGATGCGGCAGAGCGCTTCCTCGTACTCGAGAAGCAGGGCCTCATGGCTGGTGTAGAAGTCGACGCGGTGCAGCGAATCCGCCGTTTCCGGGCTGACGCCGGCCGCACCCATGAAATCGAGCGCGTCCGAGATCCGGTTCGCGAGCTTGTGGTACTCCTCGTAGCCGGACTGGCCGGCCGTGAAGTCGAGGGTCCACGAGTGCACGCGGGTGATGTCGGCGTAGCCACCCTGGCTGAACGCACGCAGCAGGTTCAGCGTCGCCGCCGCCTGGGTGTAGGCCTGCAGCATCCGGTCCGGATCGGGGATCCGGGCATCGGGCGTGAAGTCGAAGCCATTGATGATGTCGCCGCGATAGCTCGGCAGCTCGACACCGTCGGCTGTCTCGGTCGCGGCCGAGCGCGGCTTGGCGAACTGTCCGGCCATCCGGCCGATCTTCACCACCGGGCACTTGGCCGAGAAGGTGAGGACGACCGCCATCTGCAGCATCACCTTGAAGGTGTCGCGGATGTTGTCGGCGGAGAACTCGCCAAAGCTCTCGGCACAGTCACCACCTTGGAGCAGGAACGCCCGGCCCTCGGCCACCTCGGCGAGCTGCGCGCGCAGCTTGCGCGCCTCGCCGGCAAAGACCAGCGGCGGATAGGACGCGAGTTTCCTCTCCACGGCGCCGAGCGCGGTGGTATCGGGGTAGTCAGGCATTTGAATCCGCGGGCGCGACCTCCACGCGGATCGGGTCCAGTCGGCGCACATGGGCGTAGCTCCGGTCTGCAGGTGTGGCGCCGCTCTTAATCGGTTCGCCGACCCTTGACCATACCCCCCGGTGGCCCCCCCACTGGGGGCTACCTCTCACGGACAGCCCGCGAATCGTCATGACCGCCACGCCAGCTCCCCGCCCAGACCCCCGCCCGGCTCCTCTCCCGGATCCCCGCCCGGACCGCTTTGTCTTCCTGCTGCTTGAAGACTTTACCCTCATCGCTTTCGCCAGCGCGATCGAACCCTTGCGCCTCGCAAACCGGATGTCGGGCCGGCAGCTCTACGAATGGCAGGTCATCACCGCCGACGGCCAGCCGGCCGCCGCCTCGAATGGTGTCGTTGTCGAGGCCACGGCCGGTCTCGTGGCACTTGAGAAGAACACGACGATCCTCGTTGTCGGCGGCGTCAACGTGCGGCAGGCGATCACCCGGCCGATCCTGACCTGGCTCCGGCGCGAGGCGCGCCGCGGCCTCCCGGTCGGCGCGGTCTGCACCGGGGCGCAGGTGATTGCAGAAGCCGGGCTTCTCGACGGCCGGCGCTGCACCATCCACTGGGAAAACCGTGACGGCTTCGAGGAGGAGTTCCCCGAGATCGAGCTCACCCACAACGTCTTCGTCGTCGACCGCGATCGCTACACCGCCGCCGGTGGCGCCGCCTCGACCGACCTGATGCTGAAGCTCATTGCCATGCGCCACGGCACCGGCCTCGCCACCCTCGTCGCCGACCAGATGATCCACACGTCGATCCGCTCTGACCGGGACGAGCAACGCCTGTCGATCCCCGCCCGCATCGGCATCCGCCATCCGAAGCTCGCGGCGGTCATCCAGCGGATGGAGGAGCACATCGAGGAGCCGATATCGCCCATGCTGCTCGCGCGCGACGCCGGCATGTCCACCCGGCAGCTCGAGCGGCTGTTCCGTCGCTACCTCAACCGCAGTCCGAAACGCTACTACATGGAGCTTCGCCTCGCCCGTGCCCGCAACCTGCTGATGCAGACCGACATGAGCGTCATCTCCGTCGCCATGGCTTGCGGCTTCGCCTCGCCCTCGCACTTCTCCAAGTGCTACCGGGCGCTCTATCGCACCACGCCCTACCGCGAGCGGGGCGCCTCCGAAGAGACCGCCTGAGGGGTTTCCTGCACGAAGGAGTGGACCTGCGTCGCGGTGAGCACATCGCGCAACGCCGCACGCAGACCAGCGGCGCTGATCGGCTTGGTCAGGTGACCGTTCATTCCCGCGGCGAGACAGGCCTCGCGATCACCAGGCATCGCGCTGGCAGTGAGCGCGAGGATCGGCACGGTTGCCGCGGGGCCGCCCAGATCCCGGATCGCCCTCGACGCCGTCAACCCGTCCATCACCGGCATCTGCACATCCATGAGCACCACGTCGAAGCTCCCGTCGCGCACCGCGCGCACGGCCTCGGCTCCGTTCTCCACCATGGTCACCGTGTGCCCCGCGTCGCGCAGATAGGCGCTGAAGACGTACTGGTTCGTGGCGTGGTCCTCGGCGAGGAGCACGCGCATCGGCGGCTCCACCCCACGTTCGGCCGGCTCCTCCCGCGGCGTGCGTTCCGGCGTGACCGAACGCGACGGGATCTCGACGCGAAACGTGCTGCCCATGCCCACGACACTGCGCACGCTCACGTGGCCGCCCATGAGTTCGGCGAGCTGCGCACAGATCGCGAGGCCGAGCCCGGTCCCGCCGGCGCGGCGCGCGAGCGAGTCGTCTGCCTGCATGAAGCGCTGAAAGATTTCGCTCTGATGCTCGTGGGAAATCCCGATGCCGGTATCTTCGACCTCGATGACGAGCGTGCCGCCGGTCACCTCGCCCACGTAGTCCACGACGAGCATGATCTCCCCGCGATCGGTGAACTTGGTGGCGTTGCTCAGGAAGTTGGTCACGATCTGCCGCAGCCGAAGCCTGTCGCCGAGCACGAACCGCGGCACGGCAGCCATGACCTTGTGACTGATCGAAAGCCCCTTGCCGATCGCGTTCGGCGACATGAGATCCATCAGTTCGGCGACCAGCACGCGGATATCCACTGGCTCATGGCCGAGCATCACCTGCTGCGCCTCAAGCTTCGAGAAGTCGAGGATGTCGTTCAGAATCTCGAGCAGCGCCTCTGCGGAAGCGAGTGCAATCCGGCCGCGTTCACGTTGTTGAGGCGGCAGGGGATCGTCAAGCATCAGCCCGAGCACGCCCAGCAGACCGCTGATCGGCGTGCGGATCTCATGGCTCATCGAAGCGAGGAAGCGCGACTTCGCCGTTGTCGCCGCCTCTGCCTCCACGCGCTTCAGCTCGAGCTCTTGCTGCCGCTCCACCTCTTCGGTCACATCCCAGACGAGGCCGACGAGGCGGCGGGATCTGGACTGGTCCGCCTGAACCCGGGCCACGTCGCGGATGTGGCGCACCTCGCCATCCGGCAGGGTGATACGATAGGTGGCATTGAAGCGCTCGCCGGCGTTCGCAGCCGCTGACGCCTCGGCGATCGTGTGACCCTTGTCGTCCGGATGGACCACCGCGTCCCAGTCGTCGAGGGAAAGGAACGCGCGCTGGTCGCCGGGACGACCGAACAGCGCCTTGGTGCGCGCGTCCCAAAAGAGATGACCCGTCGCAAGATCGAGCTCCCAGACCCCGACGTTCGAGCTGGCGAGCGCGAACTCGAGTCGGCGGGACAGCCGGGACAACTCCGCCTCGCGCTGGCGGATGATCACGACCTGCCGCTGGCGGGCCTCGACCATCCGCGCCGCCAGGAGGATCAATCCGATCAGCGATGCGCCAAGCAGCACAAACAATGTCCTCGCGGCCCAGAGCGCCGGAGGCGGCGGCAGCCAGCCGCCGAGCGGCGTCGCCGCGAGGCGCCAGGCGCCACTCGGGGCCTTCACCTCTGTCACCACCGGTTCCGCCTCGAAGACTGACCGGGAACCGAACACCATCGAACGGTTCCCGTCATGGTCCGACGCCTCGACCGCCACGCTGATCGGCAGTGACGGATCGTCGACCCCGGCCGCCTTGAAGAGCGCATCGGCATCGATGATCAATGACACGATGCCCCAGAACTTGTTGTCCGGGCCGACGAAGACCGATCCCCGCGCGGAGAAGTACCGGCCGCGGCGAGGCGTCTCGATCGGACCGACGAGAGAAATGCTGCGCCCACCGGGCTTGAGGAGAGCTGGCCCGAGTGTCTCGGGCTGGAACTCATATCCAATCGCGGAGCGATTACCCTCCTCCGGGTAGATCATCGAGATCACCCGCCCGGGTGCCGCGGCAATCATCCGCGCCTCCGACTGCTCGTTGAGGAGTTCCGCCCCGATCCGTCGAAAACGATCCGCGTCGATTCCGGGATCGACGCTGACCGTCGCGACGAGGCCGCGCAGCAGCTGCACATCGGCATCAAGCCGCCCCTGAAGGCCCGATGCGACAAGATTCAGCCGATCACCGACGCTTGCACGCGCTTCCTGACGCCAGACCCGTCGAGCCTGGTCGTCATAGACCTTTCCGAAAAGACCGACCCCAACGACGACGAGGGCGATCGCAACAAGCGTCGCCCTCCGGGTCTGTCGTCGCGTTGCGTCGAGCCCGTCCATTGCTCCTGCCGGCCATGATCTGCTGCGCGGTCTAAAGGCAGCGCCGATTAATTCAACCTGAAATAGCAAAAGTCACGAGCTTTGTCGCGCCAAAATGAACGCGCTCGCAAACATGGCGGCTGCAAGCCGCAGCCGCCATGCATGTTCGAGTTAATCGATATTCCGAAGTGAGAATCGATCTACTGACCAGTCTGAACCTTAGTCCACAGCCGCGTCATGACCCGGTCAAGTTTTGCGTCATAGACCACGGTCGGGAAAAGCTTCGCCACGACATCAGCCGGCGGAAAGATCGCCGGATCGTTCTTGATGTCGTCTTCCACGAACTCCATGGAGGCGGTGTTGGCGTTCGCATACCAGACATAGTTCGTGATATCGGCGGTGATCTGGGGCTCCATGATGAAGTTCATCCACGCCAGTGCGCCTTCGGGGTTCGGTGCGTCTGTCGGGATCGCCATCAGATCGAACCATTGCTGGGCGCCTTCCTTCGGCACCGAGTATTTGATCGTCACACCATTGTTCGCCTGTTCGGCACGATCCGCGGCGATGAACACGTCGCCGGAATAGCCGATGGAGACACAGACCTCTGCATTCGCGAGATCGGAGATGTACTGCGAAGAATGGAAATAGCGGACGTAGGGCCGCACCTTCTGCAAGAGCTCCGCCGCCTTGTCCATGTCATCGGCGCTCGTCGACTTCGGATCAAGACCGAGGTACGCGAGCGCGCTCTGCAGCACGTCAGTCTGCGAATCGAGCATGGTGATGCCGCAATCGGCGAGCTTCTCGGCATACTGCGGATCGAAGACCAGCGCCCAGCTGTCCGTGGGCGCGTCATCGCCCAGACGCTTCTTCACCGCCTCCTCGTTGTAGCCGATGCCGGTCGTGCCCCACATGTAGATGACCGAGTGGGCATTGTCGGGGTCGTAAGCCGTGGCCCCCTGCATGATCGTCGGGTCCATGTACTTGAGGTTCGGCAGCTTCGACTTGTCGATCTCCTGATAGACCCCCGCCTTCAGCTGCCGCGCGAAGAAGCTCGAGGTCGGTACCACGACGTCGTAGCCGGAGTTGCCCGCGAGAAGCTTCGCCTCCAGGACCTCGTTCGAGTCATAGACGTCGTAGACGACCTTGTAGCCGG
Source organism: Amaricoccus macauensis (assembly GCF_014201905.1). Classification (GTDB taxonomy): domain Bacteria; phylum Pseudomonadota; class Alphaproteobacteria; order Rhodobacterales; family Rhodobacteraceae; genus Amaricoccus; species Amaricoccus macauensis. The sequence continues at coordinate 912,431 of NZ_JACHFM010000002.1, forward strand.
TCGCCTCCTCGAACTTCTTCACCGTGTCCTCGGCGATGTAGTCCGACCAGTTGTAGATGTGGACCGTCTTGTCCTGTGCAAAGGCGGGCGCCGCCATGAGGCCGAGGGCTGTCGCGAGGGTCAGGCGATGAAGCATTGTCGAGTTCCTTGGAGATGCCGCATTGGTCCGTCTCTAGCATCAATAATCGCCACGCGACCAGCATCATAGTCGCGTAAACAGCACCATCCGGTTTCCGCGACCATGCCTTGCCTGCTCTCTGACTGCCGGGTCGGGATGGAACACATGCCGGCCGGAGACGTTTCGCCATCCCGGGCAGATGGTCCGAAGGACGCAAGAAGCAAGAAGGACGTCGGGATGTCGTACGCCGGATCGAACCCCAATCGCGGAGCGCACACCCGGACTGGCGCGCTCATCCTCATCATCGTGTCGATTCTCGCGGGCGCCCTCACTCTCTGGCGCTACTTCACGCCGCTCTCCGGGGTCGAGGGCACGTCCGGCGCGCTGCTCGCCACGTTCGGTTGCGCGATGCTGGTCCTCGCCGGTGGCCTGCTGCACCGGCTGGAGCCGGGCGGCGCCCGCGCGCTTTTCCTGATCCTGAGCTGGGTCGGATCGATCCTCACGCTCATCGCGCTCCTGTTCCTGCACGGCTGGTGGGCGGCGGGGCTGCTTGGCGTCGGCGTCGTGGCGGTCGCGGTCGAGACGTTCAACCCCGTGCGCACCAGGAGGGCCTACGCATGAACCGCCGTCCCGCCCTTGCTTCCGCTACCCTGGCCGCCGCGTTCGCCGCTCTCGCGGCAGGTCACGCCCTTGCACAGACGAATGCCCCCTACACGCCGCCGGCACCGCTGCTTGCCGACGTGGCACGGGCGCCAGCCGACGTTGCGCTGCCACTTCCTGACGGCACGCGCTGGGACACCTTCCACGGACAGCTCAGCGCCGAAAAATATTCGCCACTCGCCGAGATCACCGCCGCCAACGTCAGCGGGCTGAAGGAGGTCTGGAGCTACCACACCGGCGACATGTCCGACGGCTCCGGCAAGCTGCCCGAAACCGTGTGGTCGGCAACGCCGATCTTCGCCAACAACACGCTCTACATCGGTACGCCGTTCTACCGCATCATCGCTCTCGACCCGGCCACGGGGAAGGAGAAGTGGACCTTCGACACCCACTCGACGCTCAAAGCGCTGACGCAACCGGCGCTGAAGTCACGCGGAGTGGCCTACTGGCAGGCGGAAAACCCCGTCGCGGGCGAGACTTGCCAGAAGATTGTCTACCTCGGCACCATGGACGCGCGCCTCTTCGCGGTCGATGCCGACACTGGCCAGCCCTGCAAGGACTTCGGCATCGACGGCGTGCTCGACGTCAACCAATGGAACACCGAGAATGCCAAGTGGCCGCTTTCTCTGCTGCAACCGCCGACGGTGATCGGCGGCCGGCTGATCCTCGGCTGGGCCGGGATGGACTGGGTCTACGAGAGCGAGTCTCCCGGCTCGCTCTTCTCGCTCGACGCGCGGACCGGCAAGCTCCAGTGGACGTTCAAGCCGATCCCCGATGACCTCGCGGCAGATACCGGCACGGCCAACATCTGGACCGGCGTCTCCTATGACGCGAAGCTCGGCCTCGTCTACGTGCCGGTTTCCTCGCCGTCGCCGAACTACTGGGGCGGCAATCGCACCGCGCCGATCCCGCTGGCGACATCGACCACGGCGCTCGACATCGCGACCGGCGAGGTCGTGTGGTCGCGTCAGTGGGTCCACCACGACATCTGGGACTACGACATCAACTCCGCCCCGACCCTCATGGACATCACCGTCAACGGCAAGCCGGTACCCGCGCTGATCCAGGGGACGAAGATGGGCTTTCTCTTCGTGGTCGACCGCCGCACCGGAGAGGACGTCTGGCCGATCGAGGAACGCGATGTGCCGGGGAGCGACGTCGCGGGCGAGGTCTATTCCCCGACACAACCCTTCCCGACAAGGCCCCGGCCACTCCTTGACCAGTCGAAGAAGCCGCCGCTCTGGAAGCCCGCCGACATCGTCGGGCTCGGCTCCTGCTCACGCAAGTGGAGCCGGCTGAATTACGACGGCATGTACACTCCGCCCACGACCACGAATGACGGAACGCTCACCTATCCCGACAGCGCCGGCGGCGTGCAGTGGGGTGGCGTGGCGTTCGACCCGACAACCCAGACGGCGATCGTCAACACCTCGCACATCGTTCAGGAACTGAAGCTCTGGGCGCGCGCCGACTACGACAAGGCGGCGAACCTGAGGGGCAACGAAAGCGGCTTCTCGCCACAGGAGGGCGCGCCGTTCGGCATGTCGCTCTTCAACGCCACGAACTGGCTCGGGATGCCGTGCTGGGCGCCGCCCTTCGGCGAACTCGTCGCCCTCGACATGCACACCGGCGACGTGAAGTGGCGCCGCCCCATCGGCGCGTCGCAGCAGTACGGCTTCTACATGCCCGAGAGCATGGGCTCACCGACGATCGGTGGCCCGGCGATCACCGCTGGCGGGGTGATCTTCATCGGCGCCTCGATGGACGCCAAGGTGCGCGCCTACGCTCTCGACGACGGCCGCGAGCTCTGGTCGGCCAACGTCCAGGCTCCGGCGGTTTCCATCCCGGCGGTCTACGAATACGAGGGCCGGGAGTACGTGGCGTTCACCGCCGGCGGCAATTCGATCCTGAAGGATCAGGTGGGTGATCAGGTCGTGGTCTACGCCCTGCCGAAGAAGTAGCGCCTTCAGGCGGCCCCAAGCGCGGGCGCGAGATCGCCGTAGCCCGTGAAGCGCCGCTCGTAGCCGAGCCCGAGCCTTGCGGCGCACCGTTCGGCCTCGGCGTCCAGCCATGGGTCCTCGGTCTGCGCCAGATAGATCAGCCGCTCGTAGTTGCCGAACAGCATGTCACGCAACTCCGGATGCCGGTCGAGCCCCATGGGCCGCCAGACGAAGGCATCGAATTGCCGCACGAGGAAATCCGTCAGGTAGAAAACCCGCATCTCCTCATCGGCATGCCCGGCGAAAACGTCGTTGCCCTCGAAGAAGCTGTAGCAGTGCGGCCCCTCCAGCATCTCGACACCGAGCTTCGCGCAGCGGGCCGCAAGCAGCCCGCCGGTGCCGCAGTCCGCATAGGCGACGAAAATCCGGGCGTAGCGGCCGCGCGCCTCCTCGACCGCGGCTGCGACCGCATCGGGGATCCGCTCGGGCCAGAGGTGCAGCTTCGCCGGCAGGCAGGCGAGGTCGAGATGCTCCCAGCCGTTCAGCCGCTTCAGCGCGAGGATTTCCCGCGCCAGCGCGCCGCAGGCAATGACGAAGACGGCGTCACGCGGCGTGGTGCCGCCCGGCCGCTCCGCTTCGGTCCCGTGATCCATGGCCAGCATCCCTGCGACGGTTCTGCGACAGCAGATCTAGTGCAGTGTGACGCAATCGGAAGGCCTGCGGGCAAGGAAAGCTGAACCCGGCCGGCGCCCGTGTCGGTTCGGGAACGCCCTCCTGCACGCGCCATCTGCCCCGTGTGCCTTCAGGCACGCGCCAACTGGTTGTGCTTGCGCGCCATGAAGTCCCTCGCCGTCTCGACCGCCACCGCCGCGTCGCGGCAATAGGCATCCGCGCCGATCGCCCGGCTGAACTCCTCGTTGAGCGGCGCTCCACCGACGAGGATCACGAAGTCGTCGCGCAGTCCCTTGTCCTTCAGGGTATCGATCACGACCTTCATGTACGGCATCGTCGTGGTGAGCAGCGCCGACATGCCGAGGATGTCCGCGCCCTCGCGTTCCAGCGCCTCGATATAGCTTTCCGCGGCGTTGTTGATCCCGAGATCCACCACCTCGAAACCCGCCCCCTCCATCATCATCGACACGAGGTTCTTGCCGATGTCGTGGATGTCGCCCTTCACCGTGCCGATCACCATCTTGCCGAGACGCGGCGCGCCGGTTTCCGCGAGCAGCGGCTTCAGGATCGCCATCCCGGCCTTCATCGAGTTCGCCGCCAGCAGCACCTCGGGGACGAAGAGAATGCCGTCGCGGAAGTCGATGCCGACGATCCGCATGCCCTCGACCAGCGCCTTCGTCAGCACGTCATAGGGCGTCCAGCCGCGCGCGAGCAGGATGTTCACGCCTTCGACCACCTCGTCGCGGAGGCCGTCGTAGAGGTCGTCATGCATCTGCGGGACAAGCTCGTCGTCGGAAAGCTCGCTCAGGATGATGTCGTCGCCGTCGTCGGCCATGCCGCCGCCCTCGCCAGATGGAACTCCTGATCCGACAGCTAGACCCATCCCGAGCGCTTCGCCACATCCGGAAACGACCTTGCATCTGCCATCCCCGACCGGGCACGGGGCACGGGGACGGTTCTGGCGAATGTTCTTGTCTTGTTCTATCATCAGCCGATGATCGGCGACGAATCGAACAGGATCCCGGACAAGTCCCGCCGCGCCCGCGGCGCCACGCTCAACATGGCCGGACGCTTCGAGCGGCTGGAGCATGTGGCCGTCGACGATGGTTGGGAGCGTGACGACGAAATCGCCCCGACCCGGACCGAGGTGGCGCTGGAGCGGCCCCGTTCGATCATCGCCCGCAACCAGAGCCCGGACGTGCCATTCGACCGGTCGATCAACCCCTATCGCGGGTGCGAGCACGGCTGCATCTACTGCTTTGCCCGCCCGACCCATTCGTTTCTCGGCCTCTCGCCCGGCCTCGACTTCGAGACGAAGCTGACGGCAAAGCCCGACGCCGCCCGCGTCCTCGCCGCCGAGCTTTCGCGTCGCGGCTACCGCCCGGAGCCGATCGCCATCGGCACAAACACCGACCCCTATCAGCCGATCGAAAAGCGCTACGGCGTCATGCGCCAGATTCTCGGCGTTCTCAGTGATTTCCGGCATCCGGTTCACATCCTGACGAAGGGTGCGCTGATCGAGCGCGACGCCGACATCCTCGGGGAAATGGGCGCCACCGGGATCGCCTCCGCCGGCCTGACGATCACCACCCTCGATCGCCGCCTCGCCCGGGCCATGGAGCCGCGCGCGGCGGCGCCCGAGCGCCGGCTCGCGGCTCTCCGCCACCTGAAGGCCGCCGGCTGCCCGACGCGGGTCTCCATCGGCCCGGTGATCCCGGGGCTGAACGACCACGAGATCGAGGCGCTGCTCGGCGCCGCGGCCGACGCGGGGGTCGGTGGAGCGGGTTACATCGTCCTGCGCCTGCCCCGCGAGGTCGGCCCGCTGTTCCGCGACTGGCTCGAGGCGCATTACCCGGACCGGGCGAAGCGGGTCATGGGCCTCGTGCGCGAGATGCACGGCGGTCGCGACTATGACCCGGCGTGGGGCAAGCGCATGAAGGGTGAAGGCGTCGTCGCCGAACTCATCGGCCGCCGCTTCGCCGCCGCCTGCTCCCGCCTCGGCATCAACCGCGGCCTCAAGCCGCTGCGGACCGACCTGTTCCGGCCGCCGAGCGCCGGCCCGGAGCAGCTAGCGCTGTTCTGAGAGAGGATGGACTGGCAATCCATTGTTATCACGCCACATACTTCCCGGCATGGCTTTGCGTCCGATGACGTCGCGGGTTCGTGGCTTCGGACGGATGCCCGTGTCTGGTACACTCAGGCCTGCCAACACCGGAGGGATCCACGATGCCGGACCGTCGAACCATGCTGGCCGGCATGGCCAGCCTGCCCCTGCTGCCGCACGTGGCCCGGGCGCATCATGGCTGGGCATGGGCCGAGGATGTCGAGTTCACCTTGTCCGGCACCATCACGCGCGCCCGGCTCGGCAACCCGCACGGCGAACTCGAGGTCGCGGCGGAGGACGGCGCCTGGATTGCCGAGATCGGCCAGCCATGGCGAAACGAACGTGCGGGCCTGACCGAGGAAATGCTGGCACCGGGTACCCCGGTCACCCTAGAGGGTCACCGCTCGCGTGACCCCGACGAACGGGTGATGAAGGCCGAGCGGCTCGTGATCGCAGGCAAGACCCACGACCTCTACCCCGACCGGACCTGAAACGGCGTGGAGGGCCTCTTCGCTGGCATTGAGGCCTCCGACCTCGCCACATGGCTGCGCCGCAGTCGCTGGACCTATCCGGCAGTCAACACCGCCCACGTCTTCGGTATCGCGCTGCTGTTCGGGGCGATCGTTCCCATGGACCTGCGCCTTGCCGGCCTCTGGGGCCGGGAGTTGCGCGTGTCGGCGGTCGTCGCTCTGCTGCGCCCCGTCGCTGCCATCGGCGCCGGCGTCGCGCTCCTGACCGGTGCGCTGCTCTTTGCGGTGCAGGCGACGGACTACGCCGCTCTGCCACTTTTCTGGGCCAAGATCAGCCTCGTCACGCTCGGCCTAGCACACGCGCTTGTTCACGGTCGCATCGCCGACATGGGCCCCGCACGGCAACGCCGCGCGGGTCTTCTCTCCGCCGGTCTATGGGCCGCGGTGATCGCCTGCGGCAGGACGCTCGGGTATCTCTAAAGTGACTCAGCGAACCCGGATCCCCGCCGCGTCATCCCAGTGCAGCGGCTTCGGCGATGCCGGCAACGGCGCGTCCGCGTCCGAGACGGCGATGCCCTCGGGCGTGTCGGGCGGGCAGATCGCCACGTAGCGGGCATAGCCGCCGACGCCGCCCTTGAACTTCGGGAAACCGATCGCCACCAGACAGCCGACGGGCGGCACCTTGTCGAGGTTCGCCACGCCCTCAGCCTGGGCATAGCCGTGGTGCATGAGCCAGTGCTCGCCCTCGAGCGTCGGCGTCGCGTCGGTGTCGAGCGGCTCGTGGCCGTGGAAAAGGATGTGCCGCTGCTCGTGCAGGAACTTCAGCGCATCGAGACCGACGCCGGGGAACGGCGTCTTCGCCGCGAACTCCCGGTCCGGCCAGCGCTTCGACCAGTCCGAGCGCACGAAAACCACCGAGCCCGCCGGAATCTGGCCGTACTTCGTCTCGAACGCCTCGACGTCGGAGACCTGAAGGGCGTAGCCGAAATCCTTCGCCACCTGCTCCTGCATCTGGATCACCACCAGCGGCCGCAGGGTATAGGTCGCCGGCAACTCGTCGATGCCGGGAAACTCCGGCGCCCAGTGCGCGGGCGGGTCGAGCTGGGTTCCAAGCTGGTCGGTCGGCAGGGTGTAGGCCGTCGCCTCGAAACCGTGCTTCTCGTAGGTGAAGACGTCCCCCTTCTTCGCGTAGCCTTCGAGATCCTGACCCGCCGTCGCCTGCGCGAACGCCGGGTCAGCGAACCTGGGCCAGACGGGGATCTCCGGGGTGATGACGTGGCTGAGGTCGATGTACTTCGCCCCCTTCAACCCTTCGGTGTAGACGCTCCAGAGCCCCGGCTCCTCTGCCGCCGCCATCCCCACGATGCCCGTGGCAATCACCACGCCCACGACCGCACATCTCCACCGTCCCCGCATTGTCTTCTCCCCCTGCGACTGACCGAGGACCCGACCCTATTCCCTTCCGCGCGCCGATCAATTCCCCGCGCGCAGCCGCCGCACACTGGCGCGGGTGGGCGCGCGTCGCCTATATGAGGGCGATGTTCGCAAACCTGCTCCGCCACCTCGCGTCACCGCCGCGCGCCCTCGCCGCCGACGAGGGTCAGGTGGCGCTCGCCGCGCTGATGGTGCGGCTCTCCCGGAGCGACGACAACTATTCCGAGACGGAACGCCGCCGCATCGACGCGGTCCTGTCCCAGCAGTATGGGCTTGCTCCGGACGCCGCGGCACGGGTGCGCTCGGTGGCCGAGGACCTCGAGGCCACTGCACAGGACACGGTCCAGTTCACCCGCCTCGTGAAGGAAGCGGTGCCCTATGAGGAGCGGGTGGGTGTCGTCGAGGCGCTTTGGCGCGTTGCCGTGGCGGACAGCGTCAACGCGGACGAACACAGCCTGATGCGGCTTGTCACCGGCCTCCTCGGGGTATCGGACGTGGACTCGGGTCTCGCCCGCCAGCGCGCGCTCAGGCGCGAAAGCTGAGGCTCAGAAATCGAGGCTCAGGCTACGGGTCACGCCAAGCCGGAGTCTCAGCTGATCCTCGGAGCCGGCATCGGTGATCGGCGAGTCTCCGGCGTCGCCGGTGAGACGGTTCCAGCTGGCCGCGCCCTCGACGCCCCAGCGCGAGCCGACCATGTAGCGCGCCCCGACCTCGATGCCGGCGGAGTAGAGCCCGCCCTCCGCGTGATGCGCTGCGAGCCCCGAGGCCGCCTCCTGGCGTTCGCTGACCCCGAAATAGGTGCTCGCGAAACGGTCATCACCGAAGGCGAGCCGCGGCCCGATCGAGAGCGTCAGCCCTTCCATCGGCCGGGCGATGCCATCAATCCCGACCTCGCCGGTCCAGGCGTTGGTGCCGACGATGCCATAGCGCACGTCAGTGAAGACCCGGTAGCTCCGCTGCTCGTAGCCGAGGCCGATGCCTGCCTCGAAGGTCGGGTCCACGTCGCCCAGGCCCGCGAGCGCGCCCGTCGCATCGCGGCCGCCGACATAGCGCGCGGAGCCGCGAATGTCCCAGCCCGAGCGCACCCCGGCCGCAGCCGGTCCCGCCGCGCCCCAGTCGAAGCCGCCGGGCAGGCGCGCGAAATCGAACCGCACACCGGCATCCGGCCCGAGCTTGTAGTCGTCCGACCCGAAGTAGGACGGGCTGACCGCGATGCCGCCTCGGACCGTCACGATTACCCGCGACTCGTCGCCCGGGGCGCCGGTCCCGATCGGAAGGCTCGGATCGATGTCGATGGGTGCGGACATTTCGGCCGTCTGGGCATGGACAGGCGCCACGGCGCACACGACCGGGAGCAGCGACAGAGCCGCCACGAACGCCGTCCGAATGTAGAGCCCGAAGCCCATCGTTCTCCCGGAGGAACCACCCGCAACGCCAAAAGCGTCCACCGGATCCTCTGACGAATTCTTAACCGTGCCCCGTGGGGTTGCAACACCGCTGCCCCCCGGCCGGCAGCTCGGGCCGCCGTGCCAGGTCACGACAGCGTCAGCCGCGACCGCTCCGCCAGTGCGTCCGCAAGGAGGGCGCGGACGGGTGCCAGGTCCACGTCGCGCGCGACGAATGCCTCGCCGATGTCGCGCGCCAGAATGAAGGTGATCCGCCCGTCGCGCACCTTCTTGTCCTGCGCCATCAGCCCGAGCAGCGCATCGGCGTCCGGCAGCTCGCCCGGAATGTCGGCGAGCCGCCGGCGCATTCCCATGTGGGCGAAATGTTCCGCCGCCCGGCTCGGCGCTTCCTGCGAGCAGAGCCCGAGCCGCGCCGAGAGCTCGAAGGCGAGCACGCAGCCGATCGCCACGCCCTCGCCGTGCAGCAGACGGTCGCCATAACCGGTCGCCGCTTCGAGCGCGTGACCGAAGGTGTGGCCGAGGTTCAGAAGCGCCCTGTCGCCTTCCTCCGTCTCGTCGCGCACGACGATCTCGGCCTTCATCTCGCAGGACCGCCGCACGGCATGGGCGCGTGCCGCCGGGTCGCCCGCCCTGAGCGCCGAAGCGTTGGTCTCGAGCCAGGCAAAGAACTCGCTGTCGCCGAGCAGGCCGTATTTCGCAACCTCGGCATAGCCCGCGAGGAAATCCCGCTCGGGCAGCGTGTCGAGAAGACCAGTGTCGGCGAGGACCAGCCGGGGCTGGTGGAACGCTCCGACGAGGTTCTTGCCCTGCGGGGAGTTGATCCCGGTCTTGCCGCCGACCGAGCTGTCGACCTGCGCGAGCAGCGTGGTCGGGATCTGGACGAAGCCCACCCCGCGCCGCAGGACCGCCGCGGCAAACCCGGCGAGATCGCCGACGACACCGCCGCCAAAGGCCACGACCACGTCGTCGCGCGCCACTTTCTCGCCGATCAGCCACTCTACCGCGGTCTCCAGCGATCGCCAGCCCTTCGTGGCCTCACCCGGTTCGAGCGCGAGAACCGACGAAGCGATCCCGGCGGCCTCGAGGCCCGCAGCGAGCGTCGGGCCGTGCAGGGCGGCAACCCGCGCCTCGGTCAGCACGGCGACGCGCGGCCGGCGGAGAAGCGGCGCGATCGCGGTCCCGGCCTGCGCCAGCAACCCGGCGCCGATGCGAATGTCATAGGCGCGCGTGCCGAGCGGCACGTGGACGATATCGATCACGTGGGTTCCTCAAGAGTGGCGCCGCGGTTGCTGGCACCGCTGCGGTCATGTGCGCGGATGGCATCGACGACCCGGCGCGCCATCGCCTCGGGGCTGTAGCCCCGACAGCAGTCCACCGTGATGTCCGCCTCGGCGTAGAAGGGCGACCTGCGCTCGTTCAGATCCACGAGGACTGCACGCGGGTCTGCAACCTGCAGAAGCGGCCTGCCCGGCCGGTCCCGGACCCGCTCATAGAGCAGATCAACGTCCGCCCGCAGCCAGACGGAGGTGCCGTGCGTCCTGATTTCGGCGCGGGTGCGCGGGTCGATGAACGATCCGCCGCCGGTGGCGAGCACGCCCGGTCGTTCCGCGAGGAGGCGCGAGATCACCCGCCGCTCGCCATCACGGAACGCGGGTTCGCCGAACGTCGAGAAGATTTCGGGGATCGTCATTCCCGCCGCTTCCTCGATCTGGACGTCGGAATCGGCGAAACCAACGCCGAACAGGGCCGCGAGCCGTTTGCCAACACTGGTCTTGCCCGCGCCCATCAGGCCCACGAGGACGATCGTTCGGCGGAGCTTCGGTTGACCCGGCCTGGTCTCGGCAGTCATCGCGGACATTCAATCATCGCAATTGCCGTGCTGACGCGCCCAAGCTAGAGTCCCGCCCACGGTCAATCGCGGCGGATGATCCCCGTGATTGACGGCTAGAGAACGCGGCGTCAAGCCGGGACCGGGCAGAGCAGGACAGTATGCGTATTTTCGGCAGGATATTACTCTATCTCGTGATCGTCGCCGTCGTCGGACTCGTTGGGTTCGCGTTCTTTTCGGATCTCCCGGCGCCCCAGAGGGACGTCGAGGTTCCCGTCGAGGCGAAGTGAGCGCGCCGGAGTTCTGGCGACGTCCTGGCGGCTGCGCGACCGCCCTGGCCGCCCTCGGGCTGCTTGCTGCGGGTTCCGGTCAGGCGGCCGAGCCGCGGAGCGCGATTCCCTGGCTCTCCGAGAGCATCCAGAACGTTGCAGCGCCGCCGGCGCGCCCGTCCACCGGCCCGATCCGGCCCGGCACACCCGGGGCCGACGACACGATCAGCGTGACGCCGCTGCCGGAGGTCAACCGCGATGCCATCGGCCTGCTGCCGCCCGACTCGACCGGCTTCTCGCGACGCCTCTGGGACGGACAGTCGGCCGAGGCGGTTCGGGACGAAATCCTCGACACCCCGGGCACCGGCGTTCCCGAGGCGCGGGCGCTCTTTCAGCGTGTGCTGCTCGCCGAAGCCGACCCTCCCACGGGCTCGGACGCGGACACCAGCGTCCTTATCGCCCGGCTCGACCGGCTGCTCGACATGGGCGCGCTGGAGAAGGCCGCCGCTCTCGTCGAGGCCGCGGGCCCGGATACGCCCGATCTCTTCCGGCGGTGGTTCGACACCGGGCTTCTGCTCGACCGCGCCGCCGAGCCCTGCGCCGCCCTGCGGCAGAACCCGTCGCTTTCGCCGACCCTGCCGGCGCGTGTCTTCTGCCTTGCCCGCGGCGGTGACTGGGGAGCGGCGGAGATCACCCTCACCCTCGGCCGGCAGCTCGGCCAGATCGAGCCCGACCAGCAGGCGCTCCTTGCGCGCTTTCTCGATCCCGAGCTTTTCGAGGAAGCCGAGGAACCGCCGATCCCCGACCCGCTGACGCCCCTCGATTTCCTGATGCGTGAGGCCGTGGGGCTGCCGCGCCCGCCGGGATCGCTGCCCAATGCCTTTCTCGTGCAGGATTTGACCGAACATACCCCGATGCGGATGCGGATCGAGGCGGCGGAGCGCCTCACGCTGACCGGCGCGATCGACGGCGGCCGGCTTCTCGCCGCCTATCGCTCGGGCGAGCCTGCGGCCTCCGGCGGCGTCTGGGACCGGGCGGCCGCGGTTCAAGGCCTCGATGCGGCCTTCGATGTCAGCGAGGCCCCGGACGGCTCCGGCCCGACCGCCAATCTTGCCGCCAGTCTTGCCACAGCCGATGCAGCACTCGGAACCCGGGGTTTGCGCGTCGTCCTTGCTCGGGGCTACGCCGACCGGCTCGCCGGGATCAATCCGGCCGGCTGGTCGCAGCCCGATCGCAACCGGCTGGCCGAGCTTCTGCTACTCGGCGGGCGCACGGACGCGGCCGCCGCGGTGCCGGACACCAGCCCCGCCGTCGCGACGGCGCTGGCGATCGCGCGCGGCGACACCGCCCCGGAGGCCCCGAGCGAACTTGCGCGCTTCGCCGTCGCCGGGCTGACCGCCGGCGAGGCGTCCGACGATCGCGAGCGCCAACTGGCCGGCCTCGTCGCCACGGGCCGGCAGGGCGAGGCGCTGCTCGAGGCGATCACCCTCGTCGCCGCGGGCCCCTCGGTCGATCCGCAAGGCCTGCGTGCTGCCCTGCTCACCCTGCGGCTTGCCGGTCAGGAGCCGGCGGCGCGCACCCTCGCCATCCAGACCCTGCTCGCGGAGGCCACGCGATGAGCGATTCCCGTTGGCTCGAACGCTTCCTCGAGGCGATCCAGGCCGAACGCGACGCGGCGAGAAACACCACGCTCTCCTACGCGCGCGACCTCACCGACTTTTCCGGCTTCCTCGCGGCGCGCGGCCGGGATCTGGCGGTCGCCGAGCGCACCGAAATCGAGGCCTATCTCGTCGATCAGGCCGATCGCGGCATGGCGGACTCGACCCGCGCCCGCCGCCTCTCGGCGATCCGACAACTCTTCCGCTTCGCCTTTCTCGAGGGCTGGCGCGAGGACGATCCCGCCGCGCTCATCCGCGGCCCGAAGCGGCAGAGGGCGCTGCCCGCCTCGCTGGCCGAGGCCGATGTCGACCGCCTGCTCGAAGCCGCGACGAGCTTCGGCCGCAACCCGGCCGACCGGTTGCGCGATACCTGTCTGATGCAGCTCCTCTATGCCACCGGCCTGCGGGTTTCCGAGCTGGTCTCGCTGCCAGTTGCCGCGGCGCGTGGCGATCCGCGCATGATCCTCGTCCGTGGCAAGGGCGGTCGCGAGCGCATGGTCCCGCTCTCCCCCCCGGCTCGCGAGGCTCTTGCGGCCTGGCTCGTGCATCTCGATGCGACCGCCGCGCCGGGGCGCCCGCGCTCGGCCTATCTCTTTCCGTCGCGGGGCCGCCGGGGCCACATGACCCGGGAGCGCTTCTTCCTGCTCGTCAAGGACCTCGCGCGTTTCGCCGGGCTCGACCCGACGCACATCTCGCCGCACACGCTGCGCCACGCCTTCGCCACCCACCTTCTGGCCCATGGTGCCGATCTTCGGGTGATCCAGACCCTACTCGGCCACGCCTCGATCGCCACGACCGAGATCTACACACATGTCATCGAGGCCCGCCTCAAGGAGCTTGTGCTTGAACGGCATCCCCTCGCGACCCGTGACCACGCGCTTGAAGCGCTGCCGCGCTGACCGCATAACGGACAAGAGACCGCCCGACATTCGAGGACGATCCCGATGCAGCCGCCGACCGAGGCCCTGACACTCGCCGTGCTTCTTGGCACCGGCGTGGCGATCGTCGTGCTTCTCATGGCCTCCGCCCTGCTGGCGGCCTTCGGCACCGCCACTTCCACAGTGAGCCGCAGCCGCCTGCAGAGCCTCGCCGAGCGGGGCACCACAGGCGCCGCGCAGGTTCTCGCCCTGGTCGAAGACCGCGAACGCCTCGTGGCGGCCGTGCTGCTCGGCACCACAGCGGCGAACGTCCTCGCGACCGCCCTTGCAACCGGTCTCTGCCTGCGCCTGCTGCCGCACTGGGGCGTTGCCGTCGCCGCGATCGTCATGACGCTCGTGATCACGCTTCTGGCGCGCCAGTTGCCGCGCGCGGCCGTCGAATCGAATGCCGAGGCGGCGGCGATCGGACTGGTGCGCCCGATCGGCCCGCTGGTAAGTGTTCTCGCGCCGGTCGCCGGGCTGTTTCAGGGCCTCGCTGCCCGTCTGCCCGTCGCGGCCCGCGCCGAGCCCGAGCCGGACCCGCGCGCCGATCTCACCGAACGCTCGCCCGAAGCCGAGGAGCGCGATGCAGTGCTCGAAGCGCTCAATCTCGGCGAGCGGCAGGTCGAGGAGGTGATGATGCACCGGCGCGACATCGAGATGATCGACGCCGAGGCGCCGCCCGACGAGATCCTCTCCCAGGCCATCGCCTCGCCGCACACCCGGCTGCCGATCTTCCGGGGTGAGCCGGAGAACATCGTCGGCGTCATCCACGCCAAGGACCTTTCCCGCGCCGTCCACGCTTTCGTGCAGGACCAGCGCGGCGCAGGCGCTCTCGACGGCTTCGACGTCATGGACGTGGCGATGGAGCCCTATTTCGTGCCGGAAACCACGACGCTCGAGGAGCAGCTCCACGAGTTCCTGCGGCGCCGGGCGCATTTCGCCCTCGTCGTCGATGAGTACGGCGCCTTGCAGGGGCTCGTGACACTCGAGGACATCCTTGAGGAGATCGTCGGCAACATCACCGACGAGCACGATGTGGAGACCGCGGACGGCATCGAGCGCCAGCCTGACGGCTCGGTCGATGTCGATGGCAGCGTGTCGATCCGCGAGCTCAACCGGGCCTGTGACTGGAACCTGCCGGATGAGGAGGCGAACACCATCGCGGGCCTCGTGCTCCACGAGTCCCAGTCGATCCCGAACGAGGGCGAGGTCTTCAGCTTCCACGGCTTCCGCTTCGAGGTGCTGGGCCGGGAACATCAGCGGCTGACCCGCCTGCGGGTGCGCAGGCTGACCTGAGCAGGCAGCGTTCGGCGTCGTTGCGAGGGCTCGCACGAGCGGGTAGCCTCGCACATTCTCGCAACCACAAGGCGGACGAACCGGTGCCCGGAACCCTGATCTTCGATATCGGCAACGTGCTCCTGCGCTGGGAGCCGCGGGCGCTTTTCCGGCAGCTCCTGCCGGATGACGCGGCGGTGGATGCCTTCCTCGCCGAGGTCGGCTTTTCCGAGTGGAACCACCAGTTCGACGCCGGCCTGCCCTGGGACGACGGTGTCGCGGCGCACTCCGCGCGCTTCCCGCACCGGGCCGAGCTTATCGCCGCCTATCACGCCCGCTGGCACGAGACGATCCTCGGCCCCGTCGAGGGGATGCCGGAGCTTCTCGCAGAGCTCTCCGCCGCCGGCGTGCCACTCTACGCGATCACCAACTTCTCCGAGGCGAAGTTCTCCGAGACGCTCGAGCGCCATCCGTTCGTGGCCAACAGCTTCCGCGACATCGTTGTGTCCGGCACGGAGCGGCTGACGAAGCCGGAGCCCGAGATCTTCCGCCTCTGCCTCGACCGGAATGGTCTCGCGGCCAGCGATGCGGCCTTCATCGACGACTCCGCGAAGAACGTGGCCACGGCAGACGCGCTCGGACTGAAGGGTATCCTCTTCACCGACGAGCCCGCCCTTCGCCGCGCGCTCCGGGACGAGATCGGGCTTGCGGTCTGAAGCCGCTCAGAGGTTTTCCGGGGTGAAGACGTCCATGGGGAGCACGATCTGGTTCGGCACCCGTGGCCCCTGCTCGTCGAGGGCCTGCGCCACCGCATCGACCAGCCGCTCCGCCAGCCGCTCGATCGGCTCGCAGATCGCCGCGGTCAGCACGCCCTCGGCGAGCGCCGCGCGCACCTCGGGCTGAAGCGAAGGGCAGATCATCGCCGGTCGGCGCTCAGGCTCGATCAGCCGCAGGCCCGCAACGCCTCCCGCCGCGCCCCCTCCGGCGAGGTAGACCCCCACCAGATCCCGGTGGCGCTCGGCAAGCTGAACGATGGCATCCTGCGTCGCCGTATCGGACTCCGAGTTCACCACGGCGTCGAGGACCATGAACTCCGGGGCTTTTTCGCGATAGTACGAGCGAAAGCCCATCTCGCGCAGCTCGTGCCCGTGAAAGCGCCGGCTGCCGACGATCACCGCCACCTGCCCCACGCGCGGCGCGCATTGCCGGATCAGCCAGCCTGCCGTCCGGCCCGCCTTGCGGCTGTCGATGCCGAGATAGGACGTCCGGACCGCCGGCGCACAATCTGAAAGCAGGGTGAAGACCGGGACGCCCGCGTCCACCACCTCAGCGATCGCCGCCGCCACCGCCGCGTGGTCCGGGCTCACCAGTGCCACCGCATGGCAGCGCCGCGCCAGGCGCCGCAGGCGCAGGGCGATATCGTCGGGATCGTCATCGACCCAGTAGTCGAGCCGCGCCACCCCGCGAAACACCCGCGACCCGGCGATCGCCCGCTGCAACTGGCGCGCAAGGTCGGCGTAAAACGGCTCGTCGGGCCGTTGCAGCAGCACGCCGACCGCCACCTCCGGCAGTTGCTCGCGCAGCCGCGAGCGGATGAGCCCGACCGCGTGGAAGCCGATCCGCTGCGCCGCCTCCAGCACCCGGCGCGCGGTATCCTCTCGCACGGGAAGCCGGCCGTTCACCACCCGGTCCACCGTCGCGACGCTCACGCCGGCCTCGCGCGCCACGTCCGCGACCGTCGGACGGCTCACCATGCAACAACTCCCCCGCGCGTTGGTTTCTGATAGAACCTGATAGATTTCATGGCAACGAAAATTGCGATTCGCACCGTTCGCACGTATCCCCGAGGCAGGAACGACGGGCTTTCGGGAGGCGATCATGGTGGACGAAACGCTGGCCGACTTCTCCCCGATGGGAAAGACGCGCGGCGGCCGCGGGCGCGATTACAGCCTGCTCGGCCCCGACGCCCGGCGGGCGGTCGAGACCGGCCTGAAGGCCGCCGAGTGGTATCACACCGACCTGCCGCGCAAGGAAATGAAGGCGTTCATGCAACGCTCCGACCAGCCGGCGATCCGCGACACGGCGATCTGGATCGGCTGCATGGTGGCCTTCGCAGGTCTTGGCATCGGCATCTGGGTCTCGGGCCATCCGTGGCTTTCACTGCCGTTCTGGCTCGCCTACGGCGTGCTCTACGGCTCGGCCTCGGACTCGCGCTGGCACGAGTGCGGCCACGGCACGGCGTTCCGGACGCAGTGGATGAACGATTGGGTCTATCAGATCGCGTCCTTCATGATGATCCGCAACCCGTACACCTGGCGCTGGAGCCACACCCGGCATCACACCGACACCTACATCGTCGGCCTCGACCCCGAGATCGCCATCATGCGCCCCCCCGCGATGTTCAAGCTGTTCCTGAACTGGTTCGGCATCATCGACGCCTGGCACAGCCTCGGGCGGATGCTCCTGAACGCCAGCGGCCGGATCCATCCGGAGGAGGCGACCTTCATCCCCGCGTCGGAGCAGCCGAAGGTGATCCGCGTCGCCCGGATCTGGACGCTGATCTACGCCGCGACCATCGCGCTCTCGATCGCCTTCCAATCGATCCTGCCGCTGATGGTGATCGGTCTGCCAAGGCTCTACGGCGCGTGGCACCACATCATGACCGGGCTCCTGCAACATGGCGGCCTTGCCGAGAACGTGCTTGACCACCGGCTGAACTCGCGGACGGTCTACATGAACCCGGTCTCGCGGTTCATCTACTGGAACATGAACTACCACGTGGAGCATCACATGTTCCCGATGGTGCCCTACCACCAGCTGCCGGCGCTCCATGAGCGGATCAGGCACGACCTGCCGGCGCCGAACCGCTCGATCGCCGCGGGCTTCGCCGAGATGTGGCCGGCGGTCGTGCGTCAGCTCCGCTACGAGGATTACTTCCTGAAGCGCGAGCTGCCGCCGACGGCAAAGCCCTACCGCGCAGACTTCCACGCCGAGGCGCTGGGCGCCACCTGAAGCCTGCAAGGTCAGATGAAGTAGATGCGGTCCGGCAACTCGTTCGGGCCGCTTTCCGCGCTCGGGTAGTGCTCGACGAGCACGGTCGAGCACATCCCGATCGCCGCGATGAAGCCGTCAGCGACACGGCCCTCCCGCACATGCGCAATCAGTGCATCGACGGCACCCTGCCAGTGCGACTGGGGCACCCGCTCGGCAACGCCGTCGTCAGCGATGATCCGGGCGTAGTGCTCGGCCAGCGACACGAAGATCAGGATGCCTGAGCGCTCCTCCTTGCGCGAGACGCCCCGGGTGAAGAACTGTTCCGTCGCCACGCGAAACGCCATCGCCCGCCGTGCCCGGCGCGGGATCAGCGCCACCCGTACCGGCGGCAGGCAGAGCAGGATCGCCCCGACCAGAAAGACCAGAACCTGCACCGAAAGGATTGTCGTCACCGAGAGCGTGGTGAAGGCGACGAGAAGCCACGGCGCGACCAACGCCGCGATCGCCGCGAGCAGGATCGGCAACGCGCCGCTGTCGGCCGACTGATCGGCGAGCACGCAGACGATTTCTCCGCTCGTCTTCGTCTCGACATCGCGGATTGCGGCGGTGATCCGGTCACGATCCTCGGGAGACATCTCCATTACCAGCTCCCCGATGCGCCGCCGCCACCGGACGACCCGCCGCCGCCGGAGAACCCGCCACCCCCGCCGCCGAACCCGCCGCCGCCGCGCCCACCGCCGAAGCCGCCGGAGCGCCCGCTGCCGGAGGTCACGAGGAGGGCGAACATCACGTTCATCACCAGCCGGCGGAAGCCCGGCGAGATGGTGAAGAGTGCGAAGAACCCGAAAAACCCGGCGATCAGCAGCCAGTCGGGCGGCCCCGCCTCAGGCTGACGGTCAAGACGCAGGTCGGGCCGCGCCGCCCATTCGGAGGCGTCGGTGGTGAGCACGGTGATGATGTCGTCGACACCGCGCACGACGCCGCCACTGAAATCCCCGGCCTTGAACCGTGGGGTGATGGCGTTGGCGATGATGACGCTCGAAAGCGCGTCGGTCAGCGTGCCTTCGAGGCCGTAGCCGACCTCGATCCGCACCCGCCGCTCGTTCGGAGCGACCAGCAGCAGCACGCCGTTGTTCTGCGTCGCCTCCCCGAGCCGCCATGCCCGGAAGAGCTCGTTGGCGTAGGGCTCGATGGCCTGACCGTCGAGCGACGAGACGGTCGCAACGACGAGCTGGATGCCGGATTTGGTTTCCAGCTCCACGAGCTTCGGCTCGATGTCGGCCTTCGCCTCCGGCGAGAGGATGCCCGCCTGATCGACGATGCGGCCGGTCAGCGGCGGAAAGGTCTGTGCCCAGGCAACCGCCGCGATGAAGACAAGGGCGACCGCAAGCAGCCACGCGCCGGGGCGCGAGGCACTGCGACCGCCATGTCCCATCAGGCGACCCAAGGCATCAGAACTTCACGGTAGGCGGGGTCTGGGCGGCGTCGTTCGCGGTGAAGTCCGCCATCGGCTTGGTGCTGCGGAAGACCGTGTTCGCCCAGATGATGCCCGGGAACGTGCGAAGAGACGTGTTGAAGGCCCGCACTGCCTCGATGTAGTCGCGCCGGGCGATGGTGATGCGGTTCTCCGTCCCCTCAAGCTGCGATTGCAGCGCGAGGAAGTTCTGGTTCGACTTCAGGTCGGGATAATTCTCGCTGACCGCAAGCAGCCGCCCGAGCGCACCGCTGAGCTGGCCCTGCGCCTCCTGGAAGGCCTTGATCTTCGCCGGATCGGTCAGATCGTCCGCGGTGATGGTGACTTGCGTCGCCTTGGCGCGGGCCTCGACCACGGACGTCAACACGTCCTTCTCCTGCTGGGCATAGCCCTGCACCGTCGCGACGAGATTGGGGATCAGGTCCGCGCGGCGCTGGTAGTTGTTCTGGACGTCGGACCACCGCGCCTTCGCCTGCTCTTCCAGCGTCGGAATGGTGTTGTAGCCGCAGGCCGAGAGCGCCAGCGCGAGAAGCGTGAGCGCAAGGCCGGCGCGAATGCGCGCAAGTTGATAGGTCATGGTCACCCTCCTCCAACGAGCGAGAGGATAGGCGCGCTTTTCGCGAGTGGGAAGGGGCTTTGCGGGCGGGCCTTAACGCGGCCCGCGCCGGTCTAGCCGCAGGCGCCGACGTGGCCGCAGGCGGTGCAGAAGTCGCAGCCGTCGCGGCGGATGAGGGTCGGATGGCCGCATTCGGGGCATGTCCGGCCCGCGATCTGCGCCGGGGCGGAGCCGGGTGCGGGCGCGTCGGTCCAGAGACGGGCCGAGCCCGCCCTCGGGAAGCCGGCCGCGTCCAGGACCCCGAGCATCTCGTAGCGGTGGATGAGCAGCCGTGCCACATAGGCAATCGTCGAGGGCTGCACCGCCTGCTTTTCCGAGCCGGGCACGCGCGCGAAGAAGTCGCCCTGCGCCTCGGGCAAGTCCTTCAGGCCGCGCAGCTTCTTCCCGATCCAGGCCGGGTCGATCACCCGCATGTCGAGGCTGAGCGACCGGGTGAGGCCGTTGAACTCCAGCGGATAGGCACCCGAAAGCCAGACCGAGAACGGCCGCTTGGTGCCATCGGGCAGGACGCACTCCTTCACGAACATCGCGAAGTCGTCGCCGGTCGTCGGGTTCAGGATATCGACGGTCCAGGACAGCGTGCCGTCGACGCCGGATTTCGGCTCCTTGCGGGAGAACATCGCATCGACGAGCGGCGTCGCG
Source organism: Amaricoccus macauensis (assembly GCF_014201905.1). Taxonomy (GTDB): domain Bacteria; phylum Pseudomonadota; class Alphaproteobacteria; order Rhodobacterales; family Rhodobacteraceae; genus Amaricoccus; species Amaricoccus macauensis. Next base: position 932,911 of record NZ_JACHFM010000002.1, read on the forward strand.
TCGTCGTCGCCATCGAAGACCCCGAGGGCGCGGCAGCGGTATTCGACGACCCGCGCGAAGGCGCTGACCGCGCCCTGCACCGGCACCGGCCGGCCATCGGGCGGCATCGGCATGGTGAAGGGCGCGCCGGGCGTCTTCGCGAGGCTCTCGAGCTTCAGCGCCAGCCACGCGGGATCCTGCGCGCGCATGTCCATGGAGAGGTTCTTCGCCAGCGCCGCCAGCCCGCGCGGCGTCTGCTCGCCGTTCACCCAGACCTCGAAGGGATGCCGCGAGCCATTCTCCACATGGCCAACGAAGACCGCGAACCGCCGCTCCGGCGCCTCGACCATGTAGGTCCAGGACGGCGAGCCGTCGGTCAGCTTCGGCCGGTGCGGCCAGCGCAGCGCCGCGAGCGCCACCTGTGGCGCGTCGGAGATGCGGATCCGCCGGTCAGGCTCGGACTGGTCGAGATCCTGCGGCGCCTCGGCCGCCTCGACCGAGAGCACCGAGCCGAGCACGCTGTTCGGCCGGTAGGTGGTGATCCCCTTCAGCCCGGCGTGCCACGCTTCGAGATAAAGCGTCTCGAAGTCCTCGAAGGGATAGTCCTCCGGCACGTTCACGGTCTTCGAAATCGCCGCGTCGATCATCGGCTGGATCGCCGCCTGCATCAGCATGTGATCACGCGCCGAGATCTCAAGGGCATTGACGAAGGCTGGCGGCAGCGCGGCCGGATCGCCGCCCTTCGCACGCCAGAGCCGCCACGCGTGATCCTCGACCCGGTACTCGCGCATGCTGCCATCGGCCTCGCGCTTCTTGCGGGTGTAGAACCAGGAATACGCGGGCTCGATGCCATTCGAGGCGTTGTCCGCGAAGGCGAGGCTGATGGTGCCAGTCGGCGCGATCGAGAGCAGGTGGCTGTTGCGCATGCCGTGCGCCCGGATCTCCGCCCGGATGTCGTCGGGCAGGCGCGAGGCCATGCCGGACGCGAGGTAGGGTTCCGCATCGAAGAGCGGGAACGCGCCCTTCTCGCGCGCGAGTGCGACGGACGCCCGATAGGCCGCGTCGCGCATGGTCCGCGCGATCTCCGCCGCCTCGGCCCGCGCAGCCGTGGTGTCGTAGCGCAGGCCCATGAGGATGAGCGCATCGCCGAGACCGGTGAAGCCAAGGCCGATCCGGCGCTTCGCCTCCGCCTCGCGCGCCTGCTCGGGCAGCGGCCAGACCGTCGTCGTCAGCACGTTGTCGAGCATCCTGACCGCGATCGCCACCGTCTCGGCGAAACGCGCGTGCTCGAACGCCGCGTCAGGCGTGAAGGGGTCCGTCACGAAGCGGGTGAGGTCCATCGACCCGAGGCAGCAGCAGCCGTGATCGGGGATCGGGATCTCGCCGCAGGGGTTCGTCGCCTCGATCGTCTCGCAGTAGTGGAGGTTGTTCTCGCCGTTGATCCGGTCGAGGAAGAGCACGCCGGGTTCCGCCGCCTCGTAGGTCGACCGCATGATCGCCGACCAGAGCTCGCGCGCCCGGATCGTGGCGTAGACCCAGACGCCGTCTTCCCGCTGGCGCGCGCCGGCGGCGATCTGCGCCGGGCCGGGCTCGGCCTTGTGGACAAGGTCGAATTCGCCATCCGCCTCGACCGCGCGCATCAGCGCGTCGGGCACGCCGACGGAGATGTTGAAGTTGTTGAGCCGGCCCGCCTGACGCTTGGCGCCGACGAATTCGAGGATGTCCGGGTGGTCGGCACGCAGCACGCCCATCTGCGCGCCGCGACGGGCACCCGCACTCTCGACCGTGGCGCAGGACTGGTCGAAGACATGCATGTAGCTGATCGGACCGGAAGCAGCGCTGGCGGTGCCGTGAACCCGCGCGCCGCGCGGGCGGATCGCCGAGAAGTCGTAGCCGACGCCACCGCCCCGGCGCATGGTCTCCGCCGCCTCGCGGAGCGCGATGTAGATGCCGGGCTTGCCGTCCACGGTCTCGGAGACCGAATCGCCCACCGGCTGCACGAAGCAGTTGATGAGCGTGACCTCGCGGATCCCGGTGCCCGCCGCCGCGTTGATCCGCCCGCCGGGAATGAAGCCTGCCTCCAGCGCCCGCAGGAAATCGGCCTCATGCGCGCCGGGATCATCCTCGACCGCGGCCAGCGCGCGCGCCACGCGCGAGCGCACCGCACGCACCGCGTCCGGGCCGTCGAGCCCGCGCTCCGCGCCCTTGGCGTACTTCTCGCGCAGCACGTCGAGGCTCACCTCCTGCCAGGGCAGGGTCACGCGGGCGGAGCCGGTCGTGGGATGCTGGGGACTGTTCACGGGAATACCCTGCGGGCTGTCGGCGGGGGCTTCAAAGATAAGTGCGAGGGGTGCCCCAGTCAATTGCGGAGCCGGCGGAGCACCGGTATATCTTGGGTAACTCGCGGAAGCTTTCCGCTACACGTAGTGAGTCCATGGGCGTTCACCTGATCAAGCTCTGCGTCGGCGCCGAGGCGGTCGAGGACCTCTTGGCCTGGCAGGCCGACCGGATCGCCGAGCGCCGCGCCGCCGGCCTCGATCCCCACCCGTATCACGTCACCCGGATGTGGCCGAAACGCGCCGACGAACTTACTGACGGCGGCTCGCTCTACTGGGTGTTCCGTGGGCTCGTCCTCGCGCGGCAGCGCGTCCTCGGGCTCGAGGCGCGGCAGGGCGCGGACGGGATCGCGCGGTGCGCCATCCGGCTCGACCCGGAGGTCGTGCGCACGGTGCCACAGCCGCGCCGGCCGTTTCAGGGGTGGCGCTACCTGCGCCCGGAAGACGCGCCGGCCGACCTCGCCGCCGGCCAGGCCGAAGCGGACTTGCCCCCGACCCTCGCCGCCGGTCTCGCCGAGCTGGGAGTCCTCTAGCCATGCGCCCTGCCCCGATGCTGATCGCTGCCGCACTGGCCGGTGCCCTCGGGGCCGCCACGCCCGCCGCTGCCGCGTCGGCGTTCAACTACGACGAGCTGGGCTTCGAGTTCTGCCGGCTGACGCTTGCCGGCGATCTCGCCGGCCTCCGGCCGCTCCTGTCCCGCGGTCTCGTGAGGGCTCTCGATCAGGCCGCGGGGAACCCGTCGCTGCCGCCGCCGGACGTGCTGTTCCAGACCTACACCACGCCCGTGCCGGTCTGCGGCGCCCGCACGGTCAACGCGGCGCTGGTGCAGATCACCCGGAGCCAGCCGGACGGCACCGGCTGGAACGACTACATCGTCGTGGTGCCGGAACCGGACGGCCAGACCCGCATCGACGACGTGCTCTTCGCCATCCGAAAGAGCGACACGCTGATGTCGCGACTGCAGGGGCTCGCCGGGCAGGACTGAGACCCCACGCGGGAGCCGCCCGGGCGCTCAACGGTGGGCGAGAATCTCGCCGAGGAAGGCGCGGGTGCGGGCGTGGGTCGGGTTCGAGAAGAAGCGCTCCGGGTCGTTCTCCTCGATGATCTCGCCATCGGACATGAAGATCACCCGGTCGGCCACCTGTCGGGCGAAGCCCATCTCGTGGGTGACGCAGATCATCGTCATGCCGTCCCGCGCGAGGGACACCATGGTGTCGAGCACCTCCTTCACCATCTCCGGGTCGAGGGCGGACGTCGGCTCGTCGAAGAGCATCGCCTTCGGCTCCATGCAGAGCGCACGGGCGATCGCCACGCGCTGCTGCTGACCGCCGGAAAGCTGGGCGGGATACTTCTCCGCCTGATTGCCGATCCGCACCCGTTCGAGATAGCGCCGCGCGGTCGCCTCCGCGTCCGCCCGCGAGAGCTTGCGCACCCGCATCGGCGCGAGGATGCAGTTCTCGAGCACGGTCTTGTGCGGAAAGAGGTTGAACTGCTGGAAGACCATCCCGACCTCACGGCGCACTGCGTCGACCACCTTCTGGCTGTCGCTCAAGCGGTGTCCGGCGACGACGATCTCGCCCTTCTGGATCGTCTCGAGGTGATTGATGCAGCGGATGAGCGTCGACTTGCCCGACCCCGAGGGGCCGCAGAGCACGATCTTCTCGCCGGGCAAGACGGTGAGGCTCACGTCCTTCAGCGCCTGGAACGAGCCATACCACTTGTCGACGTTGCGCATCTCGATCATGGAGGCCGTCCCCGGCCGTACTGTTGCCATATCTGTTCCCTACTTCGAGATACCGGCCGCCATGCGCCGTTCCAGGTGGCGGCCATAGAGCGACAGCGGCCAGCACATCAGGAAGTACATCACGCCGACGATGCCAAAGACCACGAGCGGTTGGTAAATCTGGTTCGCGACGATCACCCCGGCCCGCGTCAGTTCGATGAAGCCGACGATCGCGGCGAGCGACGTGCCCTTCAGAAGCTGCACGAGGAACCCGACCGTCGCCGGCAGGGACAGCTTGAAGGCCTGTGGCAGGAGGATGTCGACCATCCGGCTCCGCGACGGCAGGCCAAGCGCCTCGGCGGCCTCGGTCTGGCCCCTCGGCACCGCCTGGATCGCCCCACGCCAGATCTCGCCGAGATAGGCAGAGGCGTGCGCGGTCAGCGCGAACGCCACCGCCGCCCAGGCCGGTACGTCGAAGCCGAAAAGCGGTAGTCCGAAGTAAACCACGAAGAGCTGCATGAGCAGCGGCGTGCCCTGAAAGAGGCCGATCCAGCCGATCGCCGGAATGCGCAGCCACGGGCTCTTCGAGACGCGCATCAGCGCGACAAGGAGGCCGAAGGCGATGCCGCCGGCGAAGCCCACTGCCGTCAGCACCAGCGTCCAGCGGAGGCCCTCCAGGAGGTAGGTGAATTCGAGCGTACCCATCGGCTCCTCCCTCAGCGGTCGGGATAGGCGAACGCCCGCCGGCCGATCGCCGCGAGCGCCCACATGGTCAGCAGCGAGATCACCAGATAGATGCCCGTCAGGGTGAAATAGACCTCGAAGCTGCGAAACGTCTCTGCCTCGATGCGCTGGCCGACGGAGGTGAGCTCGTAGGCCGAGATCGAAGTACAGATCGCGGTGGTAAGCGTCAGAAGGATGAACTGGCTCGACAGGGAGGGATAGATCGCCTTCAGCGCCGGCTTCAGCACGATCATGCGGAAAACCTCGCCCCTGTGCAGCCCGAGCGCGAGGCCGGCCTCGGTCTGGCCCTTCGGGATCGACTCGACGCCGCCGCGGATGATCTCGATCGCGTAGGCGCCGCCATTGAGCCCGAGCGCGAGGATTGCGGTGATCGTCGGGTTGAGGCGGATCCCGGCGAACGGCAGGGCAAAGAAGATGAAGTAGATCTGCACCAGAAACGGCGTGTTGCGGATGACCTCCACGAAGGCGGTCACGAGCAACGTCGGGATACGCCGCTGTGCCCGCAGCACCGCCACCCCGCCGACGCCGATCACCATGGCGAGCGCCATGCCGAAGACCGCGAGGAGCATCGTGCCAACCACGCCCCACGCGAGGGCCTGCCAGGCATTGGTGACGACGCTGAAGTCGAGGGTCATCCCGCGGCCCCCGCGCTGTCGTCCTCGTCCCAAACCGGAGCCCAGGGAAGGTTCGACAGCCGCTCGCCGCGCGCCAGTCCGAAAATCGCGGCCATCTCCGCCTCGCTGAGCTCGAAATCGAAGATATCGAGGTTCGCGCGCATGTTCTCGACGCGGGACGAGCGCGGAATGGCGCCCACATTGTCCTGCTGGATCAGCCAGCGCAGCGTCACCTGCGCGGCAGACTTGCCATGCCGGCGGCCGATCTCCTGCAGAAGCTCGCTCTGAAACACCTTGCCACGGGCGATCGGCTGGTAGGCGTTCAGCAGCATGTCGGCACGGCGCATCCGCGCGAGGAGCTTCGCCTGCGAGAGATACGGGTGGTACTCGACCTGATTGCAGAAGAGATCGGCCTTGTGGACGTCGAGCGCCTCGTCGAGCAGCGGCACGGTGAAGTTGCTGACCCCGATGAGCCGGGTCCGCCCCCGAGCCTTCTCATCGGCGAAGGCCGCCAGGGTCTCGCCGAGCGGCACATCGCGCCCCGGCCAGTGGACGAGGAGCAGGTCCACCTGGTCGAGCCCCAGACGTTCGAGACTCTCGCTCACGCGCTGATGCACCCGCTCGGGCGCGAGATCGTCGTACCAGATCTTGGTCGTCACGAAGAGCTCGCCCCGGGGCACGCCCGCGGCGGCGATGGCGCGGCCGACCTCGGCCTCGTTGCCATAGCGGATGGCGGTGTCGATCTGGCGATAGCCGATCTCGATCGCGGTCCGGATCGCTGCCTCACCGTCCGGGCCGGTGAGTTCGAACGTTCCGAAGCCGAGCGCCGGGATCGCCTCGCCGCGGATAGTCTTCTCGATCATGGTCCCATCCCCCTCAGGCATCATCTCGTCCATTGCGCCGCCCCCACGGTACGGGGACAGCCCGTCGAAGCCGGCTCAGGTCCCCCGCGTGCCGCCCAGCATCTCGGCGAGCGTGACCGTGCGGTCCTCCCGCGCCGCCACCTCGACGGCGAGGGTCGCGGCCAGCGTCGCGAGCCCGTCGCGCGCGCTGACGAGCGGGGCCGCCTCGCGGCGGATCACCGCCACGAAATGCTCGAGCTGGGTCACATAGGTTTGCGAGCCGTCGCCCGGCCGATGCTCGCGGACGAGCGGGTGCTGCCAGTGCTGGCCGGGCGCGGCGTGGCGCCAGAGGTAGAGGTCGGAGACCGACAACGCCCCGGCGCGCCCGGCGATGAAGAGCGACGCCCCCGGCTGGCTCGGGTGATAGAGCGCCTGACCGGAGGTGTACTCCCACGCCCACGGGCTGACCGCCGCGTCGGAGATGACGAAGCTGCCGAGCACGCCGTTCGCGAAACGGATGGCGACACTCGCCGTATCCTCGACCGGGAAACCGCGCGTCGCGGACGAGGTGAACGCGCGCACGCTCTCGATCTCGCCCACGAGGTGACGAAGCGAGTCGATGTCGTGGATCAGGTTGATGAGCAGCGGCCCGCCGCCGGGCTGGCGCCGCCACTCGGCGCCGAAATAGTCGTCGGGCTTGTCGAACAGCGTCATGCCGTTGACCGCCACCAGCGGCCCGAGCTCTCCCCCTCGATCACAGCCTTCGCCGCGCGGATGTCCGGGCTGTGCCGGCGGTGGTGGCCGACGAGCACCGGGACGCCGGTCCGCTCCGAGGCTTCGGCGATCCGGGCTCCCGCCGCGACCGTGTCGGCGACCGGCTTCTCCACAAGGCTCGCAATGCCGCGCTCGATGCAGGCCAGCGCTGCGGCCTCATGCAGCTGGTTCGGCAGCGCGACGATGGCGCCGTCCGGCCGGACCGCCTCGAGACCCGCGACGTAGTCGGCGAAATGCGGCACCGACAGGCGCGCGGCGAGCGCCTCGGCGGCGGGCGACGGATCGCAGATCGCCGCGAGTTCGGTTGCCGGATGAGCAACGATCAGCCCGGCGTGCTCGCGCCCGATCAGACCCGCGCCAAGGACTGCGATCCGCGTCATGCAGTCCAGTCCTTCATCGCCCGGAGCGCGAGGCGATAACCGAGCGCCCCGAAGCCCGCCATCACCGCGGTGGCGGTTCGGGAGACGAGGGATTTATGATATATTTCCTCGCGTTGGTGCACGTTCGAGATGTGAAGTTCGATCTTCGGGCCATTGAAGGTCTTGAGCGCATCAAGGATCGCGATCGAGGTGAACGTGAAGCCGGCGGGGTTGATGACGATCCCCGCGGCCTGCCGGCGTGCCTCGTGGATCCACTCGATGATCTCGCCCTCGAAGTTTGACTGGCGAAACACCACCTCAAGGCCAAGCTCCGCCGCGTCGGCCTCGCACCAGTCGCGGATCTGGTCGAGCGTGATGCTGCCGTAAATGTCCGGCTCACGCTCGCCGAGCAGATTGAGGTTGGGGCCGTTCAGGACATAGATCGTGGGCACGCGACCCCTCTCCTCGGAAAATCAGTGGGACAACCCGGACCCGCGGCGGCCACACGCGGGCCGCCGCGAGTCCGGTCGGTTTACTGGACGGTGTAGGGCACGCCCTCGAGTGAGGCCGGGAACGCAGGCAGCGGCGCGCCGAGCCATTTCTGGCTGATCGCTTCCAGTTGGCCGTCAGCCTTGATCTTGTCGATGAAGCTGTTGAGCCACTCGTTCAGCTCCTTGTCGCCCGGACGCGTGGCGACGCCCATCCACTGCTCCTGGAAGGTGATCTTCGGCTCGAAATCATTCCCCGGCGCGGCGCGGTCGATGTTGATCTTGTAGGTCGTGTTGCCGCCGACGGCCTGGACCTGTCCCGAAACCAGCGCCTGAATGGTCGAGCTGTCGTCATCGAAACGGCGAATGTTGGGCACGTCGCCAAGCAGCTTGGTGATCGCCGTGTCCTGCGCCGCGCCGCGCGGCACGCCGATCGTCATGTCGCGCGCGTCCTCGATCGTCTCGATCTTGTCCTTGGCGCTGGCAATCAGCACGATCTTGAGCCCGGCGTAGGGCTGGGTGAACTGCACCACCTTGGCGCGATCGGGATACATCCCCATGATCGCCATCTGCAGGTCGACCTTGTTGGTGAGCAGGTTCGGGATGCGCGCGGCAACCGCGCCGGTCACGAACTCGATATCGACGCCAAGCTCCTTGGCAATGAGCCGCGCCACATCGACGTCGTAGCCGATGTTCTGGCCGCTGGCGTCGATCGAACCCCACGGCGCCTGCTCGGCCATGACGCCGACCCGCACCACACCGGCTTCCTTGATCGCCTCAAGCGTCTGCGCCTGAGCGGGCGTCAGGCCGGCGAGGCCCAATGCAGCGACGACACCGAGCGCAATGGCCCGAGCCCGGGCCCGGAACGTGAATTTCATCGACATGTCTCCTCCCGATTTCAGGTGGTTCTGTCGGACCAGCCCACCCGCTCGCGCCGCCCCGGTTGAGTTTCCGGGGCTGGCCACCGTCAAGTGTTAATCAAACGGTTGGTTGATGTCAAAGCCGTTCGCGGTGTAGGTTGACACCGACCCCGGAAACCTTGCCGGGCGAACGGAGGTTCGAAACCATGGACCCTATCGGCAGCGAGGCGACCGGCAGCGAGGCCGCGATCCTCCCGGGGCAGCGCGCACCGGAGAAACGCCGCCGCGCCCTGCTCGATTCCGCCATACAGGAATTTTCCTCGTTCGGCGTCGGGGGCGCGCGGATCGACCGCATCGCCGAACGGGCGCGGACGAACAAGGCGATGGTTTACCACTACTTCGGCAGCAAGGATGATCTCTATCTCGCGGCTCTGCACGACATCTACGCCGGCATCCGCCACGCCGAGGCGGCACTCGACCTCGACCCGGATCAGCCCGAGGCGGCCATCCGGCGCCTCGCCGAGTTCACCCTGCGCTACTACGTCGACAACCCCGCCTTCGTGCGGATCATCAACACCGAGAACCTGCACGGCGCGAGCTATCTCAGGGGCTCGCCCGACATGCCCGGGCTGAACCGGACCATCCTCGACCGCCTTGACGCGATCCTTGCGCGCGGCGTGGCGGACGGCGTCTTCCGGCCCGGGATCGACGTCCTCGATCTCTACATTTCCATCTCGGCGCTCAGCTTCACCTATGTGGCGAATCAGCACTCGCTCAAGGTCCTGTTCGGGCGTGATCTTCTGGCGCCCGAGGCCATCGATGCCCGCCTCGCCAGCATCACCGACATGATCCTGCGCTACCTGCGGGCCGACTGACGCCTGCATTTCCTGCGGGCGCCTCGACGCCGCTCCACCCAACCCCAGCCAACCCGGAGACCGCCATGCCCACCGCCGAAACGTCACGCGTCGCCATCGTCACGGGTGGCGCAGGGGGCCTCGGCCTGCCGATCGCCGCACGGCTCGCGGACCGTGGGCATCGTGTGGCGATCTGGGATCTCGACGGTGCCCGGGCCGAGACCGCGGCAGCCGGGATCGAGGGAGCCCGGGGCTATGCGGTCGACGTCACCGACCCGGTGGCAATCGACGCCGCCTGTGCCCGCGTCGTCGACGAGATGGGCCCGCTCGGGATCCTCGTCACCAGCGCCGGCCACAACGGGCCAGTCGCTCCGTTCGCCGAATACCCCACCGACGGCTGGGACTTCGTGATGAAGCTGAACCTCGACGCGGTCTTTCACTGCTGCCAGGCGGCGGTGCGCGAAATGCTGAAGACCGGCTACGGCCGGATCGTCAACATCGCCTCGATCGCCGGCAAGGAGGGCAACCCGAACGCGGTCGCCTATTCCGCGTCGAAGGCCGGGGTGATCGGTCTGACGAAATCCGTCGGGCGCGAACTCGCCACCACCGGCGTCCTCGTGAACTGCGTGGCGCCCGCCGCCATCGAGACCGAGATGCTGACCCAGGTCACCCCCGAGTTCCGCGCCTACGTCACCTCGAAGATCCCGCTCGGCCGCCTTGGTCGCGCGGAGGAGGTGGCGTCGCTCGTCGCCTGGCTCGCGTCGGAGGAGTGCTCGTTCTCGACCGGCGCAGTCTTTGATGCCTCGGGGGGCCGCGCGACCTACTGACGGGATCCCCACGGCCGGACGCCGGCTCAGCGACGGGCGTTTGTGCGGCGCGGCATAGCCTGCTAATATACAGGGGATGTCAATCTGGACCCGCATCTCCGAAGCCGTCGCCGCGATCATCGCGCGGGGCGAGAGCCTCATAGCCTACTTCGACCGGCGTGGGCCGGAACGGAGTGTGGCCTTCACCATCGCCATCGTCAGCCTCGGCGCAAAGATGGCGAAGGCTGACGGCCTCGTGCGCCCCGCCGAGGTCGCCGCCTTCCGCAGGGTCTTCCAGCTCGCACCCAAGGACGAGATGGCGGCGGCGCGGGTGTTCAATCTCGCCCGTCAGGACGTCGCGGGCTTCGAGGCCTACGCCACACGCATCGCCGGGATGTTCGAGGACGAGCCGGAAGTGCTCGAGGATGTGCTCGAAGGCCTCTTCGAGATCGCGATGGCGGACGGGCGCTACCACGAGGGCGAGGAGGGTTTCCTGCGCCGGGTCAGGGAGATCTTCGGCGTCCCCGAGGCCGCGTTCGACCTCATCGAGGCGCGCCATCTCGAGGGACGCATATCCGACCCGTGGCAGGTCCTCGGCGTGCCGCGTGACGCCGACCTCGCCACCACACGCGCCCGCTGGCGCGAACTGGTCCGCGCGACTCACCCCGACCGGATGATCGCCCGCGGCCTGCCGATCGATGCGGTGAAGCTCGCGACCGCTCGGCTGACCGCGATCAACCGCGCCTGGGAAGAGATCGTCGCGCGCAAGAAGACCGTGGCGCCGGCCGAATGAGATCTATCGCCGTTCGCGAAAGACGATGACGTTGCGCAGCGCCGCTCCCTCCCGGGTGGCGGCCATCGCGTCGTTTATCTCGTCAAGCCGGAACCTGCCCGTCACCAGTTCCTCGAGCTTGAGCCGCCCCGCACGCCAGGCGCCGATGAGCCATGGCACGTCGCGCGCAATCACCGACTGCCCCATTCGCGCGCCGAGAACCCGTTGATTCCGCGCGGCCATCAGAGTCGGGTCAAATCGGACCAACGATCCCGACGGCGCGAGGCCGACGATGACGAGCGTCCCGCGCACCGCGAGGAGCAACGCCGCTTCCTCGATAGCGGACGGCGAGCCGACGGCGACGAATGCAAAGTCGACGCCACGGCCATGGGTCATCGCCCGGACCGCGGTCACCGCCCCGTCACCGTCGCCGGGATCGACCGCGTCGGTTGCCCCGAACCGCCGCGCCGCCTCCCGCTTCGCCGGCAGCGGGTCGATCGCGATCACCCGGCCGGCTCCGGCGAGCGCGGCGCCCTGGATCGCGTTCAGCCCGACACCACCTGCGCCGACGACCGCGACCGTGGCGCCTGGCGGCACCTTCGCCACGTTGACGACGGCGCCGACCCCGGTCAGCACGCCGCAAGCGAGCTGGCACGCGGCCTCCGGCGGCACGTCGAGCGGCAGCTGCACGAGCTGGCTCCGCTCCACCACCACCGCCTCGGCGAATGCGCCGGTCGCCATCCCCTGCGCGATCGACGCGCCGGTCGCATCGCGGAGCGGGCTCGCCTGCAACTCGAACGCGTGGTCACAGGACGTCGGGGTCCCGCTCGAACAGGCCGGGCAGGCCCCGCAGGAGCGGATGAGCGTCACCAGCACCCGGGTTCCCGGCTCCAGATCGACGACCCCGGGACCGACGTCCGTCACCGTTCCCGCGGCCTCATGCCCGAGAACCGTCGGCACCGGTCCGCCCCATGCCCCGGCCGCATAGGCCACGTCCGACTGACAGATCGCGACAGCGTCGATCCTGACGGCGACCTGTCCCGGTCCCGGCAGTGCCAGCTCCAACTCCTCGACGACCAGCGGCTCCCCGAACCTGCGGCAAACGGCGGCGCGCATGACGACTCCTCGTTTCTGACCGGCGACACTAGAAAACCGCGCGGCCGGCGACAATCTCTCGCAGCAAGCGAAAGGACCCATCATATGGCCAGCCGCACCACGCTCATCGTTCTCGCGGCAGCGGTCGCTGCCTCAGCCGCCGCCGCCACGTTCCTGACGCCGCGCGGGCCGGTTCCGCAGGAGCGCCTCGAACTCAGGTATCCGCGGATGACTGCGGCGCAGTTCGCCAGATGCGACCTTGACGGCGACGGCCTCTACGACCGGGGCGAACAGGCCTGCCTCAGCGGCCTCTACAACCAGTTCCACCGTCACGACTGACCTCCCCGCGCGGCCCGCGCCGGCTGGACAGCAAGCGCGATCCCCTGCAATCGTTCCCGCCACCAGCCTGCGCCTCGGGGGGAAGACGTGAAGAAGATCATTACCATCGGAGAGATCCTCGTTGAGATCATGGCAACAGAGCCTGGGGACGGGTTTCTCGAGGCAATCAGCCTCGTCGGCCCCTTCCCGTCCGGGGCGCCGGCGATCTTCATCGACCAGGTTGCGAAGCTCGGACAGCCTTGTGGCATGATTGCCTGCGTTGGTGATGACGACTTTGGTCGGGTGAACCTCGACCGTCTGGCGGGCGACGGTGTCGATACTTCGGCGATCGTCACCCACCCGGAGCTGCCGACCGGCAGCGCGTTTGTCCGCTACCGCCCGGACGGTTCGCGGCACTTTGTCTTCAACATCCGCCACAGCGCTGCCGGTGCCACCGGCGCCACGCCCGAGGCCGAGCGGCTGATCGAGGGCGCCGACCACCTCCACGTCATGGGCTCCTCGCTTTCCACGCCTGCGATCGTCGAGCTTGCGCTCTCGGCCGCGGACCGCATCCACGCCCGCGGCGGCAGCGTCTCCTTCGACCCGAACCTCCGCCCGTCGGTTCTCGCCACGCCCGGCACCCGCGAGACCATGGACCGCGTCCTCGCCCGCACTGACCTCTTCCTGCCGTCAGGGCCGGAGCTCTTCCTCTTCTCCGGCGCCGCCACCGAAGGCGACGCCGTCGCCGAGCTTCTCGGCCGGGGGATCCGGGCAATCGTGGTGAAGGACGGCGCCGAGGGCGCCCGCTTCCACGCCGAGGGCGCGCTCGTCTCGGCACCGGCCTATCCGGTGGAGGAGATCGACCCGACCGGCGCCGGCGATACGTTCGCGGGCACCTTCGTCACCCTCTGGCTGCGCGGCGCCACGCCGGCCGAGGCACTGCGCCTCGCCAACGCCTCGGGAGCGCTCGCCGTCACCCGCCGCGGCCCGATGGAGGGAACGTCCACCCGGTCCGAACTCGACGCCTTCCTCGGAGCACACGCATGAGCGTCCTCACCGATCTCCCGCGCCTGCACGCCGAGGGCCGGACCGCCGGCATCACCTCGGTCTGCTCGGCGCATCCGACGGTGATCGAGGCCGCGCTTCGCCTCGGCGTCGAAACCGCTTCGCCGGTGCTGATCGAGGCGACCTGCAACCAGGTGAACCAGGACGGCGGCTACACCGGCATGACCCCGGCCGATTTCCGCACCTTCGTCGAGGCGATTGCCGACAGGACCGGCTTTTCGCGCGACGACCTGATCCTCGGCGGCGACCACCTCGGCCCGAATCCGTGGAAGGATCTCGCGCCCGTCGATGCAATGGCGAAGGCGCGCGCCATGGTCGAGGCCTACGCCCGCGCCGGCTTCGGGAAGATCCACCTCGACACCAGCATGGGTTGCGCCGGCGAGCCGGCGGCCCTGCCCGATGTCACCACCGCCGAACGCGCGGCCGAGCTTGCCGCCGTCGCCGAGGCCGCCGCGCCGACGCCACCGGTCTACGTGATCGGCACCGAGGTGCCGGTGCCGGGCGGCGCCACCCATGCGATCGACCACCTTGAAGTGACGAGCCCCGACGCCGCGCGCGAGACCGTCGCGGTCCACCAGCGTGCCTTCGCCGCCCGGGGCCTCGACGCCGCCTTCGCCCGCGCCATCGCGGCGGTGGTCCAACCGGGGGTTGAGTTCGGCAACGACGACGTCATCGTCTATCGTCCCGATGCCGCCCGCGCCCTCTCGGCCGCGCTCACCGACCTGCCCGGCTTTGTCTTCGAGGCCCACTCGACCGACTACCAGCCGACCGAGGCGCTGGCCGCGCTCGTGCGCGACGGCTTCGCGATCCTGAAGGTCGGCCCCGGCCTCACCTTCGCGCTGCGCGAGGCGCTTTACGGCCTCGACCACATCGCCTCCGCCCTCGACGGCGCGCCGCCCGCGCTGGCCGCCGCCATGGAGGACGTGATGGTGGCCAATCCGTCCAACTGGCAGAAGTATCTCCACGGCACCCCGGACGATCTCCGCCGCGAGCGGCATTTCGGCTACGCCGATCGCATCCGCTACTACTGGCCCGATCCCGCGGCGCAGTCGGCACTCGCCCGCCTCGACGCCCGGCTCGATGGCCGCCGCATCCCCGAGACGCTGGTGAGCCAGTACCTCGGCGCGCTCTATCCGGACGTCGCCGCAGGCCACCTCGAGCCCACGCCGCACGCCCTGCAAATTGCCGCCGTAGAGCGCGTCCTCAGGCAGTATCGCGCCGCGACTCATCCCGGCTGAGGCCGGCACCGGCGGCGCCCGGACTCGCGAAATGCGCGATGTTCACGCCGCCGGTATTTATTCAGAACGAACCCTCTTGCGTCGCCACCCGGTTCTGCTCAACTGGTCGTCACGAACGACCAGACCTCGCCCAGACGAGGCTCCAACACAGGGAGACGACCCCATGACGTTCCGCACCATCCTGCTTGCCGGCGTCGCACTCGCCGCCGCGACGGCCGTTCAGGCGGATACCGCCGAAAAGCGCATCGCGCTCTCCAACAACTACGCGGGCAACTCGTGGCGTCAGGCGATGCTCGAAAGCTGGGACCGCGTGACGAAGCCCGCCGTCGAGGCCGGCACCGTCGCGGCGGCCGACAGTTTCACCACCGCCGAGAACCAGGCCACCGAGCAGGCCGCGCAGATCCAGAACATGATCCTGCAGGGCTATGACGCCATCGTCGTCAACGCCGCCTCGCCGACCGCGATCAACGGTGCGATCAAGGAAGCCTGCGACGCGGGCATCACGGTCGTCTCCTTCGACGGCATCGTGACCGAGCCTTGTGCATGGCGCATCGCCGTCGACTTCGAGAAGATGGGCAAGGACGAGATCGAGTACCTGAAGGGCCGCCTGCCCGATGGTGGCAACCTCCTCGAAATCCGCGGCCTCGCGGGCGTCTTCGTCGATGACGCGATCCATGCCGGCATCACCGCGGGCGTCACCGAGAACCCCGGCTTCAAGGTCGTGGGCTCGGTCAACGGCGACTGGGCGCAGGACGTGGCGCAGAAGGCCGTGGCAGGCGTCCTGCCCTCGCTGCCGGAAGTTGCCGCCGTGGTCACCCAGGGGGGCGACGGCTACGGCGCCGCGCAGGCCTTCGCCGCCGCCGGCCGGCCGACGCCCATCATCATCATGGGCAACCGCCAGGACGAGCTTGCGTGGTGGAAGGAACAGAAGGACGCCAGCGGCTACGAGACCATGTCGACCTCGATCGCGCCCGGCGTCTCCACTCTCGCATTCTGGGTGGCGCAGGCGATCCTCGATGGCAAGGAAGTCCCGAAGGACCTGACCGTGCCGTTCCTGAAGATCGAGCAGGCCGACCTCGAGACGGCGCTGGAGACCACGCCCAAGGGCGGCGTCGCCAATGTCGAGTACACCCAGGAAGACGCCGCGAAGGTGATCGCCGCCGCCGGCGGAGCCTGATGCCTCAGCCGGCCGTCATCGCCCCGGCCGTCATCGCCGTCGCCGGCGCCGCCAAGGCGTTCGGCGCGGTGCGCGCGCTTGACGGCGTCGACTTCGCGATCCGGTCCGGCGAGTGCGTCGGCCTCGTCGGCCACAACGGCGCGGGCAAGTCGACGCTCGTCAACGTGCTGAATGGCGGCCTCACCCCCGACCGCGGCGAGATCGTCGCGGCCGGCGAGGCGCGGGCCACCTATGACGTCGCGGTCGCCCGGGGCGTCGGCATCCGCTGCGTCTTTCAGGAGCTCTCGCTCTGCCCGAACCTCACGGTCGCGGAGAACGTCCGTGTGCTCCGCGAGGGATCGGGCGGCTTCGGCTGGCGCAACCGGGCCGCAGCGACGGTGCGCGAGTCCCTCGACCGCATCTTCCCCGGCCATGGTATCTCGGGCCACGCCGGGCTGGGCGGGCTCTCGATCGCGCAACGTCAGATGGTCGAGATCGCCATCGCCTTCCTCGACGTTGGCGCGCCGCCGCGCCTCGTCATCCTCGACGAGCCCACCTCCTCGCTCGACGCCCGCCGCGGGCGCGAACTCATCGCCCACGTGCGCCGCTTCTGCGCCGGAGGTGGCGCGGTGGTCTTCATCAGCCACATCCTCTCGGAGGTGCTGGAGATCAGCGACCGCGTGGTGGTCATGAAGGACGGCCGCGTCGCCGCAGACCGGCCGACCGCCGGCCTCGATGCCCGCGGTCTCGTCTCGGCCATGGGCAGCGTCGCCCGCGAGCGCGCCGCCCGCCGGGCACAACCGGCCCGGTCCGGCACCCCGCTTCTGACCCACGGTTCGCTTGCCGCGTGGCCTGGCGAGATCGTCGGCCTTGCGGGTCTCGCCGGTCACGGCCAGAGCGAGGCGCTCGCGGCGCTCTATCTTGCCGCGTCGAGCGGCTGGCGCACCGGCCGCGACCCGCGCGCGGCATTCGTCGCGGGCGACCGGCAGGTGGACGGCGTCTTCCCGCTCTGGTCGATCCTGTGGAACACCACCACCACCGTCCTGCCCGACATGACCCGGAGCGGCGGCTTCGTTGACCGCGCAGCCGAGGCCGCCTTCGGCGCCGAATGGCGCGAGCGGCTGGCGATCCGCGCGCCGGGCATGGACGTGCCGATCGTGTCGCTTTCCGGCGGCAACCAGCAAAAGGCGCTCTTCGCCCGTGCGCTCGGCAGCCGCGCCCCGGTGGTGCTGATGGACGATCCCATGCGCGGCGTCGACATCGGCACCAAGCAGGACGTCTACGCCCGGATCCGCACCGAGGCGGACGGCGGCCGCACGTTCCTGTGGTACTCCACCGAAACCGACGAGGTCTGCCTCTGCGACCGGGTCTATGTCTTTCGCGAAGGCAAGGTCGCGGCGACCCTCGGCGGCGACGAGGTGACGGAGGAGAACATCATCGCCGCGTCCTTCGGCGGAGGGCACGCATGACGCGCGTTCCTGTGACCGCGAAGCGCCGCTCTGGCCGCCCGCCTCTTGCCACGCCGACGCCAGCTGGATTTGACCGTCGATACATCCAGCCGCCCCCACCCCCCGGAGTCCCGCATGAAGCCTGACTCCCTGCGCGTCCTCATCCCCGCGCTCTCCTTCGCCGTGCTCCTTGCAGCCGTCTTCTGGCTGCAACCGCGCGCCATGAGCTATCTGGGCCTGAACCTGCTCTTCAATCTCGCGGTGCCGATCGCGCTTGCGACGATCGCGCAGATGCTGGTGATCGCGGTCAACGACCTTGATCTCTCGATCGGCACCTTCGTGAGCTTCGTCGCCTGCGTCACCGCCACCTTCCTGAACGATTCGCCCGTGCTCGGCCTCGCCATCTTCGCCGCGGCCATCGCGACCTATGCGCTCGTCGGCGTCCTCATCCACCTGCGGGAGCTGCCCTCGATCGTCGTCTCCCTCGGCATGAGCTTCGTCTGGGGCGGGCTCGCCGTCCTGATCCTGCCCGCACCGGGCGGCAGCGCGCCGCCGTGGATCCGCGCCCTGATGACGGCAAAGCCGCCGCTCCTGCCCATGGCGATCGTCGCGAGCCTCGTCATCGCGGCCGTCGCGCACCTCATCGTCATGCGGTCGAGCTTTGGCACCGCGCTCCGGGGTGTCGGTGGCAACGCCCGCTCGGTCGAGCGCGCCGGCTGGTCGGTCCTGAAACTGCGCGCCGCCACCTACGCGCTCGCCGGCCTCTTCGGCGTCCTCGCCGGTGTCTCGCTCGTGGGCCTCACCACCGCGGCTGACGCCAACATCGCGCTGCGCTACACGCTTCTCTCCATCGCCGGCGTGATCCTCGGGGGTGGCGAGTTCACCGGCGGCCGTGTCTCCGCGATCGGCGCCGTCATCGGCGCGCTCACCCTGACGCTCGCGTCGTCGTTCCTCACCTTCCTGCGCCTCTCTCCCGATTGGCAGATCGGCGCGCAGGGCGCGATCCTCATCGTCGTCCTTGCAATCCGCCTCGTCCTCAACCGGCAGGAGCGCCGCGGATGACAGCTTTCGCCGCCCGCCCATGGATCTGGTCCTGGATCGCCATGGCCGCAGTCTGGGGCGCCACCGTGCTTTTCACGGGCGGGGCATCAGCCGCCGGCGTCACTCACGCAGCACTGACCTTCGCGGCGTTCTCGGTCATGGTTGGCATTGGCCAGATGTTCGTCATCACGCTCGGGCCCGGCAACGTCGATCTGTCGATCCCCGCCACCATGACGCTGGCCGGGACCCTCTCGCTGAAGGCGATCGACGCCTGGGGCGGCGGCACACTCGTCGGCCTCGGGGTCTCGCTCCTCGTCGGGCTCGGGGTCGGCATCGCCAACTTCACCCTCATCCGCGCGCTCCGTATCCCGCCGATCATCGCGACGCTCTCGACCAGCTTCATCTTCCAGTCGACCGCCATCTGGGCGAACCGGGGCATTCGCATCAAGCCGCCCGACGCGCTCGCCGGCTTTTCCACCGACATGACCCTCGGGGTGCCGAACGTTGCCTGGATCGCCCTTGTTCTCACCGTCGCGGCCTGGGTTCTGCTCGAGCGCACGATCTTCGGCCGGCGTGTTCTCGCCATCGGCCAGAACATGCGGGCCGCACGCCTCGCCGGAGTTCCGGTCGATGGGGTGCGCTTCGCCACCTATATCCTCTGCGCGTTACTCGCGTCACTCGCCGGCTTCCTGCTCGCGAGCTTCTCCGGCGGCGCTGCGCTCAACATGGGCGCAGAGTACCTGCTCACCTCGATCGCCGTCGTCGTCATCGGCGGCTCGTCCGTGGCGGGGGGCAACTCCAACGTCCCGGGGATCTGGGGCGCGAGCCTCTTCATGTTCCTGCTGGTGACCATGCTCAACACCTACGGCCTCGGCGCCGGCGTCCGGCTCATTCTGACCGGTCTCATCATCATCGCCGTGATCGTCGCAGCCGGCGGGCGGACCCGGACCCGCTAACCTGCTCCCATCGA
Source organism: Amaricoccus macauensis (assembly GCF_014201905.1). Classification (GTDB taxonomy): domain Bacteria; phylum Pseudomonadota; class Alphaproteobacteria; order Rhodobacterales; family Rhodobacteraceae; genus Amaricoccus; species Amaricoccus macauensis. The sequence continues at coordinate 952,393 of NZ_JACHFM010000002.1, forward strand.
AGTGAGCAACGTGGTAAGCCGCTACTACCGGTGAAGGTCCCGCAACCGCTACCTTCTGGTCCTAGCAGTCTGGCCTCGGTTGGTGTAATTTGGCAGGAACGGCTGACCCCGGCGCAGACCCGGGCGGCCACAGGGGAGACAAGCGTGGTCGATATCATTTCTCGCCGGGACGGTCCGCGTCCGGAAGATGAGCGCCTGAGGCGTGTCATCGACGCGAACCGCCCGACGCTGAATCGCATGGCCGATCACCTCACCAACGGGGCTTGGTCCGCGCGGAAGCAGCAGCCCGCCGCGACCGGGCCGGAACCGTCGGGCCTCATGATCCATACGGCGCGCGCCAGCACCACGACCGAGCCGCCGAAGCCTTTCGTCCGCATCGCGGTCAATGGCCGGGTGAGCGTGGTCGACAGCAATACCGGCCGGCAGATGCACCATCTGGGCGACATCCGCCGTCGCGATGGCATCGAGAGCTTCCGCCTCGCCACGCGCGAGAACGGCTTCTTCTCGCCGGTCGATCCGGATCTCGCCACCGCCCTCTCAACGCTTGACGGCGAGCCGGTCCGCGGCCGCGACGGCGAGCGTGCCCTCATCGACGCCATCGGCGTCCGCCTGCAACTCTGACCAGCATTCCCGACGACTGGAGGCAACGCAGCACCCGAAAGCGATCCAACGCACGAGAGATGACAAACAAGCCCAACCCAGTCCCTTCAGTGGCAGGCAGGCGCGCTTCTCCCCTCGCGGCGTCCGCGACATCCGTCCCGGACTACGACGAGCGTGCAACGATGGGCGCGTGGGAGCAACTCCTCGCCGGCTCGGCCGACCAGGCCCCGGCATGTCAGGTGCGCTCGCTCATTGGTGACAGCTGGCAGCGATGCGCCCACGGCGGCATCGACGCCACCCAGGGCGAAGCGCCCATGACCGAGGACCGCGACCATCGCGAGGCCCTCCGCCAGTCGAGCGCCGACCTGCTCGCCGCCGCCCAGCGCTCCTTCGCCAGCATCGGCACTTTGCTCGAAGGCACTGGCGCCATGCTCGTCCTCGCCGACAACGAGGGCGTCCTCGTCGAGACGATCGGCGACAAGCGCACCCTTTACGATGGCATGGACATCCATCTCGCGGTCGGTGGCAAGTGGACCGAGGATGTCGTCGGCACCAACGGCATAGGCACAGCGCTCTTCGCCGGCGAGCCGGTCTTCGTGCACGCGGCCGAACATTTCTGCGCCGGTATCAAGGGCTGGACCTGTGCTGGCGCGCCAATCCGCGACCCCCTCGACGGCCGCATCGTCGGCGTGGTCGACCTGTCCGGCCATCCGGGGATCTTTCGCCCGCACAACACCGCCCTCGTCGCGGCGGCCGCGCGCGAGATCGAGAAGGCCCTTGCCGAACAGCAGAGCGAGGAACGCTCGCGCCTGCTCGAGGCGTTCATTGCCTCCGCACCCCACTACCGCCGCTCCGACGGCCTGATGATCCTCGATCGCCGGAGCCGTCCGATCTACTGCACGAACATCCCCTGCGAGGTCGCCGGACGCTTCCCGCTCAAGACCTGCGCCGCGCACGTCCCGTCGCCCACCAACCCGAGCGGATTTCTCGACGACGTGACCCGCGCGCTGCCGCCTGACATGAGCGGATGTCACCTGACGCCGCTGAAGCTCGACGGCAGTCTGCGCGGCGCGGCCCTGGTCCTGCCGGCCGGACGCACCCGCGCAAGGAATGGGCGCGCCGACCCGGTGGCCGAGGCCGCAGCCATCATCATCGGCAGCAGCCCGGCAATCCGTGAGGCGGTCGAGATCGCCACGCGGATCGCGCGCAGCCCCGATGTGCCGTCGCTTCTCGTCGAAGGCGAGACCGGCGTCGGCAAGGAACTTTTTTTCCCGCCTCGCCGGAAGCGCGCGGCCCGCCGATCGCTACATCGCCGTCAACTGCGGCGGCATCACCCGCGAGCTGATCGGCAGCGAGCTCTTCGGTCACGTGGCCGGTGCCTTCACCGGTGCCACGCGCGAGGGCAAGCCGGGTGTCTTCGAGCTTGCCAACGGTGGCGTGCTCACCCTCGACGAAATCGGCGAACTGCCGCTCGACATCCAGCCGTTCCTCCTGCGGGTCCTTGAGGATCGCGCGGTGCAGCGCATTGGCGAGGCCCGGGCGCGACCGGTGGATGTGCGTCTCGTCGTCTCGACGAACCGCGACCTGCGCGCGGAAGTCGACGCCGGCCGTTTCCGCCGGGATCTCTACTACCGGATCGGCGCCGTCGCGCTCCGGGTGCCGCCGCTGAGGGAGCGGGGCGATGACGCGCTGATGCTCCTGGAGTACTTCAACGCCGTCGCCTCGGAGCGCAGCGGCCGCGACCGGCTCGAGTTCACGCCGGAGGTGCTCGACGCGCTGCGAAGCTACCGCTGGCCCGGCAATGTCCGTGAGCTGAAGAACCTGGTCGAGCGGCTGCACGTCCTGGCGAGCGGCCCGGTCCGGCTGATCGATCTGCCGCCGGACATTCTCCAGCCGGTTGCCGTGCCCGAAGCGCCACCAGCACCTGCGGCCGTAACACGCCTCGAGGATGCCGAGCTCGTCACGCTGAAGAACGCGCTCGAGGCGGAGCAGGGCAATCTGACCAGAGTTGCCCAGCGTCTCGGCATTTCCCGGCCGACGCTCTACCGCAAGCTCGACCACTACGACATCCGCCGCACGTTCCGCTGAGCGAGGGCTCGGGGGCGGTCAGGAATGACGGAGTTCGTCCGCGGGGTTTGCGATCCCGCGGACGTTTCATTCCCGTTGCGGAAGGTCTCGTCAGGAAGTCTCGTCAGGAAGTCTCGTCAGGCGGCCAGGCACGAAAAATGGCCGCGGGAGAGTGCCCGCGGCCAAAAGGTTGCCCCTGAGAAGGAAGTGTGCCCGCTTACGGGCGTCCGAGCTTCTCGGCGCCGCCCCCCAGCGCCGGGCCGGCGGTCGGGTCCTCGTCCTCGGCGAGATCGCCGACGAGAGTCTCCGTTGTCAGGATGAGCTTCGCCACCGAGGCGGCGTTCTCGAGCGCGGCGCAGGTGACGCGAACGGGGTCGATGATGCCGGCCTCGTACATGTTCTGATAGGAGCCGGCCGCGGCGTTGTAGCCGTAGCCGCCGTTCACCGCGGAGACTTCCTTCACCACCTCGTCAGCATCGCCGCCGGAGTTCTGGACGATGCGCCAGAGCGGGCGGGTCAGGACCGAGCGGACGAGCTTCGCGCCCTCGGCGATGTCGCCCTTCGCGTCGGCAATCACCTTGTCGACCACCGGGCCGAGCTGGGCGAGGGCTGTGCCGCCGCCAGCGACGACGCCTTCCTCGACCGCAGCGCGAACGGCGGAGAGCGAGTCCTCGATGAGCTGGATGGTGCGCTTCTGCTCGACCGGGGTGACGCCGCCGGCGTAGAGGACGGCGGTGCCGCCGGAGAGCTTCGCGAGGCGCTCGCGGAGCTTGTCCTGCTCGATGTTCGGCGGCGCCATGTCGTGCTGGCGCTGGACCTGGGCACGGCGGGCGGTGATGGCGGCAGGCTCGCCCACGCCGCGGATCACCGCGGTGTGGGTGGCGCTGGTGCGGACCTGACCGGCGCCGCCGAGATCGTCGCGGGTGGCGTCCTCGACGCGGCCGCCGAGGTCGCGGGCGATGACGCGGCCGCCGGTGAGGATGGCGAGGTCTTCCATCAGGGCCTTGCGCCAGTGGCCGTATTCGGGGGCGTGAACCACGAGGTAACGGCCCGGGCCTTCCTTGCCGAGCAGCGTGATGACGACTTCCGGCGCCACCTCCTCGGCGATGACCACCAGCGGGCGACCTTCGGCCTCGGCGATCTTGCGGACACCGTCGAGGGCAGCGGGATCCTTGATCTTGAGGTCGGTCATCAGGATCAGCGGCTGATCGAGCACCGCTTCCATCTTCTCCTGATCGGTCACCATGTGGTGGGAGAGATAGCCGCGGTCGAAGGACATGCCCTCGACGACGTCGAGCAGGGTCTCGGTGGTCACGCTGAAGTCGGTGGTGATGACGCCTTCGGCCCCTACCCGCTCGAAGGCCTCGGCGACGAGCGCGCCGAGCTTCGCCTCGGTGGCGGCGATGGCGGCGACCGAGGCGAGGGCGCCGTTCTTCGCGGGCTTCGCGCCGGCGCGGAGGGCGGCGACGACGGCGGTCACGGCGAGGTCGATGCCGCGGCAGAGATCGACGGTCTTCGCACCCTTCTCGGACGCCTCGACGCCCTTCTGGATGAGGGCGTTCGCCAGCACGATGGCGGTGGTGGTGCCGTCGCCGGCAACCTCGTTGGTCTGCATCGAGACTTCACGGACCACCTGGGCGCCCATGTTTTCGAACCGGTCGAAAAGCTCGATCTCGCTGGCGATCGACACGCCGTCCCGGGTCACCATCGGGGTGCCGAGGGGGCGGTCGATCATCGTGTTCATGCCCTTCGGCCCGAGCGTGGGCTCGACGGCGGCAGCGAGCTGCCAGACGCCGCGCGCGAGCGCCCTGCGAGCCTCGGAACTGTGGAGCATCACCTTGGGCATCTGTTCTTCCTCTTTCCCCAGCCGGGCGCGCAGTCGCGCATGTTGCGCACCCGGTCTAATCCTTTGAAATTACGGCGAAATCCGAGCTCTTTTAACCTGATGTCAACGACGTCTCACGCGCCGGCACCCGGCCGAGCATGAAGTCGACGAGCGTCGGCTCGCCATCGACAGTCTGGACTTCCTTGTAGCGAGTGCCCTGGAGGCCACGGCAGAGCGCGCCGTTGAACTCCATGTTGATCCGCACCTGCCGGAGACGTGCGACATAGTCCTTCAGTCCGTCTCCCGGCAGCGCCTCGCCCTCCCAGTTGCGGAAGGCGAGATCGCCGGGCCAGCGGGCGAGGCCGCGCCGGACCAGAAGCTCACGGTAGCGGGGCCGCTGCGCCGCCGCCTCGCCGCCGTCGAAATCGACGGCGTCGAGCTGGCGTAGCGTCATCACCGCGATGGAGGCGTCCGACCAGCCGAGGGCGCGGAGGCGTACCAGCACGCTTTCCTGCCGGCGCTGGAACGCCTTTTCCTCGAAGGTGGCGCGCAGTTCCGAGAGATCGCCACCGTCGCAGAGCGAGGCAAAGACCGCCTGGAAGCCACGGCCGCCGTTGACCGCTTCCATCACCTCTTCGGCGTGCATGTGGTCTTCGAGCCGGACGACCACCCGGGTGACCCCGGGCAGTCCACCGACCTCGCGCGAGATGCCTTCAGCCATCAGGAACGCGAAGTTCGGCGAGCACCAGTAGGTGGGCAAGCGGAAGACCACGGTGACGACAGCGTCGTCAGGCGGTCCCGCGAACTCCACGTCCTCGACGAAGCCCATGTCGGTGATCGGCTCGTCAAGTTCGGGATCGGCCACCCGCGCCAGCGCCTGCCAGACGTCGCCCCTGAGGGTCCGGGCCTCGTGCATCTCGCACATGGCTTGTTACTCCGCTGCGATGGAGACGGGTTCGGCGCGCAGCTTGGCCTTCTTCGACTCGACGTCGATGCCGTAGATGCGGGCCGCATTGAGGCCGAGGATCTTCTCCTTGATCTCGTCGGTGAGCTGAACGCCACGCTCGGCGGCGATGTCTTCGGGGATCTGGTAGTTCCAGAACTTTTCGACCAGCCACTTGGGCGTCCAGATGGCGTAGTCGGAGGAGAACAGGATCTTGTCCGGCCCGACCCAGAACAGGAGCTCGGCCATCATCTCGCCGAAGTAGCGCGGACGGGAGTGGATGAACGGCAGAACCACCGCGAGACCGCCGAAGACGTTGGTCTCCTGCACCGCGATCCAGCAGAAGTCGTCAAGGCGCGGCTGGCCGCAATGCTCGACGATGAAGTTCAGGTTCTGGAAGTCGGTCGCGGCGTAGTCCACGTCATGGACGTCGAAGGCATCCTTGTTGAGCGGGATGATCGTCGGGCCCTTGTGGACGTGGACGTTCTTGATGCCGAGCTTGTCGAGCAGTTCGAAGCAACGGTACGACCACGGATCGTTGAGCTTCCAACCCTTGCTGTCGCCCTTCCACTCGGCGGTGTAGAGCTTCACGCCCTGGATGTCGTAGGTTTCCTTCATGTAGTGGATGTATTCGAGCGCCTTTTCACCATCGCGCGGATCGTAGGCGCCGTTGATGATGAAGCGGTCCTTGGCGCGCTTGGCCATGTCGTGCGCGCGGCCGAGGTCGCCGAAGCCGTTCTTGTAGAAGTCGCCGAGCACCGTGGTCTGGATGATCGCCATGTCATCCGGGCCGTCGATGAACAGGTCGCGATAGAGGTCGTCGGCCGAGTACTTCTCGAAGCGCGACTTCTCCCACAGCTCGTCCTTGGGCGAGAGCGCGTTGTGGTAGGCGTAGAAGCACTCGATGAACTGCTTGCCGTGGATGTTGCGCTGGTTCTCCGGACTTCCATCCCAGAAGTGGATGTGCCCGTCGACGACGAAGATTTCCTTGCCTTCCGGTGTCACGTACATGGCTTGGCTCCCTGGTTTATTGGCTCAGACCGAGATGGCGACCTTGAGAACGCCGTCCCGCTGGTTCGCGAAGAGGTCATACGCCTCCTCGATCTGGTCGATGGAGTAGCGGTGGGTCACGAGGGGCTTCAGGTCGACCCGGCCGGAGGCGATGACCGACATCATCCGCCGCATCCGCTCCTTGCCGCCGGGGCAGAGCGCGCTCTTGATCGTCTTGTCGCCGAGACCGGCGGCATAGGCGTCGAGCGGGATCGTCAGATCTCCCGAGTAGACGCCGAGGCTGGAGAGCGTGCCGCCCGGGCGGACAACGCGCAGGCCCGCCGCGAAGGTGGCCTGGGTGCCGAGCGCCTCGATCGCCACGTCAACGCCGCGGCCGTCGGTCAGGGCCATGATGGCTTCGACCGGATCGGTCTCGCGGAAGTTGATGACCTCGTCGGCGCCGAGCTGGCGGGACATGGACATGCGCGCGGCGACCGCATCGACGGTGATGATGCGGGTGGCGCCGAGGAGCTTCGCCCCGGCCGTGGCGCAGAGGCCGATCGGGCCTTGGGCGAACACCGCGACGGTATCGCCGATCTTGATGCCGCCGTTCTCGGCACCGGCGAAGCCCGTGGACATGATGTCCGGGCACATCAGGACTTCCTCGTCGGTGAGGCGGTCGTCGATGGGCGCGAGGTTCGCCATGGCGTCCGGCACCCGGACGAATTCGGCCTGGCAGCCGTCGATCGTGTTGCCGAACTTCCAGCCGCCGATCGCCTGCCAACCGTGTTTGGTGCCGGCGCCGTCCTGGCTGCAGAAGCCGCAGAGACAGGCGTTGGACCAGCCGGAGGGCGTGATGGCGCCGGCGATCACCCGCTGGCCTTCGGTGAAGCCCTTCACCTCGGAGCCGAGCTTCTCGATGATCCCGACCGGCTCGTGGCCGATCGTCAGCCCCTTCGCCACCGGGTACTCACCCTTCAGGATGTGGATGTCGGTGCCGCAGATAGTGGTGGTCGTGACCCGGATCAGCGCGTCCTGCGGGCCGATGTCGGGGACGGGCTTGTCGTCGAGGACGATGCGGCCCTTTTCAACGAAGATCGCGGCTTTCATCTTGCCGGCCTTCGCCTTCCTGGAGTTGCCGGCGAGCGTAGAGGAGTCCATCTATGCATTCCCGATGGGGGGTAAAAACGGGGCCGGCTGAACCGGCCCCGGTCACGCGTCAGATGTATTCCATCACCTCGTCCATGTTGCCGAAGAGGATGACGGTGTTGTCATCGACCCGCACCATGCGCCCGTAGTGAGTGGAGGTGTTCACCTCGAAGATCTCCGCCGTCATCTCGCGGCCGAGGAAATCGCCGATCTCGTCCATCTTGAAGATCAGCTTGTCGTGGCCGTCGATGCGGATGAGTGCCGGCTGGTAGGTGACTGTGACGTCGGGCTTCTGGCCCATGAACTCGGCGATGGCACGTGCCTCGACGGAGTCGTTCATCGTCACGCCGCACTGGTCGGAGATCGTCTGCTCGAAGGTGATGTCCTTCATGGACTTGAAGATGTTGTCGTGCTTGGCGCTGTCGCGCTTGGCGGACTCTACCGACATCTGTCCCTACTCCCTTAGTTGAGGCCGAGTTCGCCGAGGATGTGCGCGATGCGCTCCTCGGACTGTGCCCGCACGTCCTCGAACGAGACGGGTTTCGAGTGCGGCTCCGACCAGATCGGCTGGAGGTCGCGCGCTGCCTTCTCCGCGAGCGGGCGGTGGACCTTGATCCATGCCTTGAAGAGCGAGCGGTTGTGCTCGGCGTGCTCTTCGTCGTGGGCCAGCAGGTACATGAGGTCGATGCAGTTCGCGAGGTTGCGCTCGTAGTCCGCTTCGGCTGCGGAGATGACGGGCGGCGTCACGAAGTCGCTGTTGGCGGCGGCCACCCGCATCATGAAGCCGGAGCGGAAGAGTTCACCCACCAGCGGCTCGAAGACGAGGTTGATGGCGAAGTACTGCTCCAGATAGTCGGTGGTCCCCATGATCGTCTCGATCGCCTCGCGGCAACCCTGCCAGATGGGGTCGTTCAGCCAGTGGTCCTTGCCGGCGTTGTCATCCCAGCCGGGGATGTCCATGCCGATCTCGGCGAGGTAGAGGGTGATGTCCTGGGCGAGCCGCAGCTTGTAGGAGCTGTTGGTCAGCGTCGCGTTGTTGATCATCTGGGTGTAGCCGTAGCGCTGCGCCTGCATGAGCGAGGTGCCAAGGCCGAACTCCGCGTGCTTCCACGCGCCGAGATGATGCTGCAGGACCTTGACCCAGGCCTTGTCATAGGCGGTGTGGGCGCCGGACTTGCGGGCGTTCGAGATGACGGACTGGACCATCGTCTCGATCTTGGACTGGCGCTGGTAGTGGGTGCGTTCCCACTCCTGGTCGGGAGCGCGGAAGGCGTGCCAGTTGGAGCTGAGCGCGCGGGTGTTGTCCTTCATGTAGGCGCCGCGGCCGTCGGAGAACTCGATGATCCAGTTCTGGATCAGGTAGCGCTCCGGGTCCGGCTGGACGTCGACGGTGACGTCCTCGTAGTGGGTGGCGCGCTGGCCGCGCGGCTGGAAGTAGCGGTACTTGCGGCTGTCGCTATCGGCGAAGATGGCGGCACCCGCCGCGCCCGATCCGACCGAGCTGGAGATAGCTGGCATGACGTTTCGCTCCTGTTGGTATCGCTAGTGGGACCGGGCCGGCTCGAGCTGCCCCGGTGAAGCGCTGGAGGAAGTGGTGAAGCGGTCGAAGTGGATACGCTCGGTCTCGAAGCCGCCCATGAAGAGGATCGGCTCGAGCGCGTCGATCATCGGCGGTGGCCCGCAGGCGTAGACGTCGCCTTCGCCGTCGATGTCGAGCTCCTTGAGCTTGTCGGCGACACGCTCGTGGACAAAGCCCCGTGCCCCGGTCCATTCGTCATCGTCATCGGCATGGCTGAGGACGGGGATGAAGTGGACGGACGGATTGGCTTCCGTCAGGGCCGCGATCCTGTCCAGATAGAACAGGTCGCGTTGGGTACGCGCGCCGTAGAAGAAGTAGACTTCGCGGTCCTCGCCGCTGGCCACGTGATCATGCAGGATCGACCAGACGGGCGAGAGCCCCGAACCCGCGGCCACCATCACGATGGGTCCTTCCCGGTCTTCCCGCCGGAAGCAGGTTCCGTACGGTCCGACGACGGTGACGGCTGCACCGGTGCGGATTCCGCCGGAGTCGAGCTCGCCGGAGAACTTTCCTTCGGGGTACTTCTTGATGATGAAACGCAGGGTTTCGGTTTGCTCCGGCGTATTTGCCATGGAAAACGAGCGCGTAATCGTCTCCCCTTCTTCGGTGGTGACGGTGATGTCGACATATTGTCCGGCCCAGAACTTGATCGGCGCATCGAGCGCGATGGCAATTCCCCGGATGTCATGGGTGAGAGTGTCGATCTCCGAGATGCGGCCCTCGTAGCTCTTGACCGCAATGGATTTCGACAGGATTTCCTCGTCGTAGTTGAGGAGTTCCACTTCCATGTCGGAGTAGGCAATCGACCGGCAGAGCAGGATATGCCCGCTGTCGCGCTCCATGTCGTTGAGCGCGAAGGTCGAATACTTCAGCAGGTCGACTTCGCCCTCGTTCAGGATACACTTGCAGGCCGAGCACTGACCCTCCTTGCAGCCGTGCGGCAGGGCGATGCCCTGACGAAAGGCCGCATTGAGGACCGTTTCACCGTCCTCGACCTCGAATTCGACGCCGACCGGCTCCAGGCGGACCGTGTGAGTCATTCCCTTTGCCTCGTTTCCACTTCTTCCCCGCCCCCTCCCCGCGGATGTGCGGGGAAGGTCTTTTCGGTTGCTGACTTCGGATGCTGGTGGGGCGGGTTGCTTGCCTGCCCCTTGGTATTGGCGGGGTGGGTGTGACACCCACCCCGGGGGGTCGTCAGTTGCAGGGCTTGATCGTGAAGCCCGCCTTGTACTCGGCGATGTGCGCCTCACGTGCCTCGGGGGTCATTTCCCGAAGGATCGTGAGCGGCGAGAGCAGCGTGTTGCCCTTCACGTCGTCGAGGGTCCACATCTCCTTGTCGTCGAAGCGGAGATGCGGCTGCGGGATCAGGGTCTTGCCGTCAGACCGGACGAAGTTCAGGTCCTTGATCGCATCGGCCAGATCCCAGCCGTGATAGAGCGTTTCCCACTCGCGCTTGCCGGAGAAGCGGCCCATCGCCGGCGTCGGCCGGCCCTGGTACTCACCGGAGAACGCTTCCACCGCCGTCCAGCGATCGAGCTCGTGGGCGAAGGTGTGGATCTGGCCGTCGATCTCGTCGACCACCATGTCCTCGCGGATGAGGCAGGGAACGAGGCAGGACCAGCAGCGGTGCGGGTAGACGTAGCCCGTGTCCTCGCCGGCGAAGGTGATGACCTTCTGACCGCGGTGGCTGAGCTTGTCGTACCACTTCCAGAAGTCGCCGAACTGCGCGTACCAGCCCGGATACTTGTGCTCGAACCACTCGAAGTCGGCGTCACGCTGCGCCTCGATCCGCCAGAAGTTCACCGGCCAGCCCACCGCGAAGAACTGGGCGACGGTGTGGACGTAGAACTTCTTGGTGATGCGGTTCCACGCCTCGTGGACGTCGTCGTGGTGCACCTTCACGCCGTACTTCTCGAGCGGCAGCATGTAGGTCCGGTAGTAGTCCTCGAAGATCCACCGGTGCCACATTTCCGCGTAAGATTCCTTGTTCTTGTCGCGGTTGGTGGTGCCGTACTCGATGAACGTGCCGATGGCGGCGTCGACGATCGCGTGGTTCTGCCAGAAGGCATACCGCAGGTCGCGCTCGAGAAGCAGGTGGTTCTCCGGCTCCTTCAGGGCGGCCATGAGCAGCGAGTGGCCGTTGCCGATGTGCCGGCTCTCGTCGGACTGCACCGACAGGAACACGGTCGGCAGCGCGTAGTCGCCGTTACGGGCGGCTTCCGACGGCATGGCGACGAAGAGCGTGTTGGTGAACGCGGTCTCGGCGACCACGGTCAGGTACATGCACGCGGCGGTCATAGTGTCGCCGGTGATGAAGCCCTCGCCGAACTGCCGGCCGATCGTGGTGGCGTAGCACTTGCCGAAGGCTTCCTCGGTGATGTCGAAGCCAGCCGGGTCGATGTAGTTCTCCATGTACCACTTCTTCAGGTTCATCTGAATCGTGGAGTGGCGGAACTCGTCGACCATCTGCATGGTGAAGCCGGTGCGCAGATCCTCGCCCGGCGCCAGACGGGCGACCATGGCCATGGAGCGCGCCGCCGAGATTTCCGGGAACGGGATGATCGCGAGGAAGAGCTTCATCCACTCGACCCAGCGCGGTTCCACGTTGCGGAACATGTCGCCGCGAAGCGCCGCGTCGAGGGCGCCGTAGACCCGGTTGTCCTTTTCTTCCTGCATCGGGAAGTAGGAGCGCAGGACCTGCTTCATCGGGTCGCGCGGCGCCTTGGCGATCTTGTAGTCGGTCGGGAAGGTATTCGCTTCCTGGACGTAGGTGGGCTGCCACCCGAGGTCCGAGATCCGCTTGGTCGCCTCGCCAACCGGGATGCCCCGTTGCGAGGTGATCTTGTTGAGCGTCAATGACGTCATCGTCAAAAAGCCTCCACCCGTTGCGCCGGCAGCCCATGGCTCCGGCTATCGCGGCGTCGTGCGCCGCCAGTTTCTCGCTCTCGAGCGGCAGCCCGGTCGGGGGCCGTCGTTCGGTGGATCCGGCAAAGGTGTCGCGCATCCCGGAGGTTTTCGTGGGCGGGCTTCTCAGCCAGCAGTCGTGACCCGGTCGCGTTTCCTTCGTTCTTGTGGCACCGGGCAGACTTCCCGATGGGCTTGTTCTGCCGGATACCATGCAATTGCCGTGCCAAGTTGAGAACGTGCGAAAACGTGTCCCAGGAGCGTGGCTTCCGGGCAACCCCGTCCACATCCCGGGTCCGGACGTAACGTTTCGTTACATGTGTAATTTACAGTTGTTGCGTGGACAGTAATTTTGCGGACGCAAAATTACTTGTGCGGGTGCAAAACAGCTATCTGGACAACCGCACATCCCGGCGTATCTACTCGCGACGCACTCGGGGAGCCCCGCCATGCCAGAGACCCCCTCACCCCAGGACGTCACCGCCGATCTGGTCCGCCTCATGCCACGGGACGCAGTTTTCATGCTGCGCTTCCTCGGCGAAAGCCAATTGCGCCTGCAGCGGCATTTCCATGACTTCATCGAGGCCGAGCTCGCGCGCAACGGCGTCACGCCCGACAGCCATCCGATGATCCATGGCTTCATCGAGACTCACGCGCGCACCTTGCGCGACTTCGTGTTCGCGGGTCTTTCCATGGCGCATCAGGTGCGCTTGCCGGAGATGGAGCGGCTGACCGGCGACGCGACGTCCCTTCTCAGCGTCGACGTGTGGGACGCGCTGCGCACCCACATCGAGATGGCCGAACGACAATTCCGCACCCAGGCGCCCGGGCTGCCCGATCAGCTCGATGGCTACCGGACACCGGAGCCGCGCGACGGGTCCTGAGAGGCATTGTCGCCCGGCCGGCGCCGACTACTGCTTCCGGCCGCCGCCGGGCCAGAGGGCGAGCCACGCCGCCGGATCGGTGCGAAGCGTCCGGTGCGTGGCCTCCATGAGCGCCAGCCGATCGGCCTCCGGCAGCGCCCGGAGCGCGTCCTCCGCCGCCCGCACCGCGTCCGGCGCCGGGTCCAGTGCGGCGGCGGCCAGCGCACCGGTGCAGGGATGCTCCGCGCCGAGACGCGCCTCGGCCGCGGCATGGAGGGCGGTGAACATCACCCGTCCCGCATTGTCGAACATGGTCTCCTCCCGAGTTGGCCCGCGATTTGCGTCTCCGCTGGTACGCGCCGTGCCGACGCGCTCCGAGGAGGACCGCCATGAATGACCAGAGCAACCGGGCACTCACGCTCTTCGATCTCATCGCCCGTTGCTGGCAAACGGGTGATGCCGTGGCGGAGGCGCGTTTCGCCGCCGACGGCACCGCGGCTTTCGCCACGTCCGGCGGGGCTGTGCTGATCGCGGGCGCTCCCGACGATGAGCCGCCCGACAGTCGGATCCGCGTGAGCGGCGACCTCGGGCAGACGACGATCCGGCCGCGCGAGCGCGATCCCGCGCCGCTGGCCGCCGTGACCGATCTCTGCGACGGGGTGCCGGCCTTCGCCGCGGCGGGCACCGGGTTTCTCGCCGGGACGGCGGGCGGCCGGGTGCTGCGCCTCGATGGCGCTGGCACGGCCACGCCGCTCTTCAGTCTCGACGGGCCGGTGGTGGCGCTCGATCACGTGGCCGGGATCACCGCCGCGGCGGACGAGCGTGCGCTGGTCACGATGCAGAGCGGCACGGTGCGGCGTCGGGAGATCCCGGGCTTTCGCACCCTCGCACTCTCGCCGGACGGCCGGCGGCTCGCCGCAGCCAACGCCGCGCAGGTGGTGATCTTCGAGCGTGAGGGGGACGAGACGGTCCCGCTGCGCAACGTCTCGCGACTCGCCTGGCGCGATGACGGCCGCTGGCTGGCCGCCGCCCTCGGAGCGGACGGGCTCGCGCTCGTCGATGCCGAAGCGCCCGAGCCCGTCCATCACCTGCGGAGCTTCCCCGCCGCCGTGCGGAGCCTCGCCTGGAGCCGCCCCGCGAACGCGGTGACCGCGGCGGGTGCGTTCCGCATCGCCGCCTGGGACGCAGGCGCGCTGCCCTCGACCGAGCAGGCGCTTCTGACCGGCCAGCCGGGGCTCGTCGTTGTCGAGGCCGTTGCGGCGCATCCGGGCCGGCCGCTCGTTGCCGCCGGCTACGCCAACGGTCAGGTCGTTCTGGCGCAGGTCGGCACGCGCGACGAGCTCCTGCTGCGGCAGGCCGGTGCCGCCATCACCTGCCTCGCCTTCTCGCCGGACGGACGTCACCTGGCGATCGGCGACGCGAGTGGCGCGGCGGCAATCGCAACCTTCCCGCGCAACATGTTCAAGTAGGAGGAGATTCTGGTGAGCACCGACACCGCCAACGCGCCCGCCACCCTGACCGAGGAAGAGCTGAGCAAGGACGCGTTCTTCACGCGTCTCGGCGATCTCTCGCAGGAAATCGTCGCGGCACACGGGCGCGACTTCGCCATGGGCGCACTGGTCCTCGCGGCCCGCTGGATCGCAGAGGGCCGGCTCGGAGGCGAGGAAAAGCCGCACTGAGACTACCCCGGGCGCGAGCCCTCGTAGATCAGGCAGATGGTGCGGAGCGTCGAGGCAAAGTTCGTCGCTCCGCCCTCGAACTCGGCGGACTCCTCGTGGAGCGCCGCGATGAGTTTCGGCGTGGTGACCCCCTGACGCTCGGCCATGGAGTCGAGCACCGCCCAGAACGCCGCCTCGAGCTGGATGCTCGTGGCGTGACCGCCGATCCTGAGGGACCGGCTCACGCGCTGGAAAGGTCTCGCACCGGCGCTTGCAATCAATCCGCACATCCAGCCCACCCCTTTCCATGACAAGTGAGGCGACCGCCGCGGCGGCCGCCCTCTCCGTGACGAGGCGTCAGGGGATCAGCACCGCGCGGCCGTGGATGCGGCCGGCGTTCAGGTCCTGGAGCGCCTTGTTGGCGTCGGCAAGCGAGTAGTCCACGGTCGTCAGGTTCACCAGCCCGCGGTCGGCCAGCGCCATCAGCTCGACGAGCTCGGCCCATGTGCCGACGAGATTGCCGATGATGTTCTTCTCGGTGATCACCATGTCAACGGTCGGAACGACGATGTTCTCGCCGTAGCCCACCACGTAGTAGCTGCCCATGCTGCGGGTCATGGCGAGGCCCTTGGCGGTCATGCCCTTCTCGCCGACGAAGTCGATGACCGCCTCCGAGCCGAGCCCGCCGGTCAGCGCAAGCAGTGCCTCGACTTCGTTGCCGTCCGCCTTCACCAGCTTGTCGGCGCCGATCTTCTCGGCGAGCTTCAGGGAGTCGTCGGACTTGTCGACGACGATCACGTCCGCCGCGCACATGGCCTTCAGGCACTGGATCGCGATGTGGCCGAGGCCGCCCGCGCCGATCACCACGACGCTCTCGCCGGGCAGCAGGTGCCGCGTTGCCTTCTTCACCGCACGATAGGCGGTAAGGCCGGCGTCGGCGTAGGGGGCCACCTCCTTCGGCGCCAGCGTCTTGGGCAGGGCGACGATATTGCGCTCGGACGTGGACAGGTACTCGGCATATCCGCCATTGGAATCGAGCCCGGGGAACGTGCCCGGCCCGTGCATGTCGTGGCCGCGACGGCAGGCGAGGCAGGTGCCGCCGGAGATCTTCGGGTGGACGATCACCGGGTCGCCGACTTTCAGGCCTTCGACCTCCTTGCCGATCTCCTCCACCCAGCCGGCGTTCTCGTGCCCCATGATGAGCGGCAGGAGATGATGGCCGTCCGGGTCCATGTGCGGCTTCCACACGCCCTCGATGATGTGGAGGTCGGTCCGGCACACGCCGGCGCCGCCGATCCGCACGATGACGTCGGTCGACTTCTCGATCTTCGGATCCGGGACATCCTGCAGCGTCACCCACGAGTCGGCCGTGAGCTTCTCGTCATACTGGTTCAGGACCTGGGCCTTCATCACGCGATTCCTCCGTTGCGTGGTCATTGCCCGTATTCAAGCAAGCACCATGCCAGTCACCTCCGGCCAGTTCCGACAAGCGGAACCGGCGCTTTCGTGCCGAAGGAAATCAGGTGAATTGGGATGCGCGCGAGGCGCACGGCATCGGTCGACGATAAGCACCTGACACACTCACAGGTCGTTCCCGCGGGAATGCCGGCGGCGGATGATTTCAAGGTGCGTCGCGGAATGGATCCTCGCGAGGATCCCCGGGCGACAGCGTCGAGCCGTCTTTGCGGGCCGTATCTGCCCCGGCGCGCACTGGCGCCGAGGCTCCTCTCCGTCAAGGCGTCAGATTGACGCCCAGTCGCTGAACTTCACCCCGACAGGGGGCTTCGGCGCCGGCTTCTGCGGTGCCGCTGGCGGCTTCTTTTCGCCACGATCCATCACTCAGTACTCCGGTCTAGAGCGTTACCCCGCGGTCCGGCCACGGTCCGTGTAACATACTCGTCCTCGACCGCGGTTTCAGGACCGTGGCAGGCGTTGTAACGAACATCTCATCGGATGTGTCCTTGAGGCAACGCGGCGGAACCCTGAAGCATCGTGAAGCGTTACATGAGCAGCAAAGGACTTCACCCTCGATGATCGACGATCCCGACGATGCCATCCCCAGCAAGACCGGCGACCCGGACCCTGCCGAGTATGCCAACACATCGAAGAATCCCCGGGACTGGGTAACCGGGGACGAACGCATGAGCCGCGAGGAGGCAGCCTATCTCAGGGTGCGTTGCGCCGAGGCCGGCGTTGATTTCGACCAGACCCTGACGAAGGCGGCGGCGGCCGAACTCATCGACCAGCTGAAACCGCAGATCGCGAGCTGACCGCCGGGCGCAGCCCAGCGCCGACCGGCGGGCGGAAAGCGGAAAGCCGATCCGGCAGAACCGGCGCATCAGCGCCGGGGCGCTGAATTGCCGCGAGATCCAGACCATCTGACGCTTGCGACCGCTAGCGGACGGCGCTCACCTCGTCGAGCGCGAGTTGGGTACCGTCTCCGACAACGAGCATCGGCGAGCCGTCGACGATGCGCACCTCTTCCACGGGAGCAAAGACCCGGCCGGTGTCGCTGCCGAGGAGCGCATCGCCGTCGTAGCTGTCGAGCCTGAAGCCATAGCGACCATCCGCGACCGTGGTGCCGAGCGAGTCGGTGCCGTCCCACGTCACGCTTCCCGACGTTGCATCGACCGGCGTGCGGGACACTTCCCGACCGAAGTCGTTCGTCACGACGAGGACAGTCCTGTCGGCTCCCGGCGTCGCGGTGACATCGACCTCGATCGGCTGGCCGGTGAAATCCGCGCTCTGCGGTGCCCGCACCTCCCGGCCGATCCATTCGGCGAGGTTGGCATTCCCGGTGGAGAGCGCGCCGAAGATGCTTCCGAGCTGATCGTTGGTGCGGATCTGCTGCTCGACCGCGGAGAAGCTGGCGAGCTGCGCGACGAACTGCGTCGACTCCATCGGCTGCAACGGATCCTGATTCTGCATCTGGGTGGTGAGGAGCTTCAGGAACGTATCGAAATCGGCGTTGATCGCGGTCTTTGCCTTGTCGCTCGGATCAGTCGCCGAAGCCTTCGTCTTTGCCGTCACCGGGGTGCCGGCCGTGAAGGTTGGCACGGGCGTTGGCACGGGGCCGGGGCTGCTCACGGACATGGGTCGATCCTTTCAGAGGCGCCTTTCAGAGGCGAATGTCGAGGGCGCCGTCGACGCGGGGCTGCGGGAGGGACACCGCCGGGCCGGAGGCGGGTGCATCCCCCGTGGCAAGAGCGAAGGCGGCGCGCTCAGGGATCGGCGCGGGGAGGCCGCGTCCGACGCCCGCATCGGTGCCGGCGCTGAAGCTGAGGTTGACGTCGGAATAGCCGGCGTTGCCGAGCTCGCGCGCGAGGACGTCGGCGTGCCGCCGCAGGAGGTCGTGGGTCTCCGGGCGCTCCGCCAGAACGATGGCCTGCATGCCGCCCTTCTCGGTCGGGCTGAGGTGGATCTCGACCCGGCCGAGCTCGGGCGGATCAAGGCGCAACTCGACCTTGCGGGCAGCGTGCCCGCCCTTGCCGACCGCGACCGCCACCTGACCGGCCAGCGCCTCCGGCCGCACCTGCGGGTCCGGCGCAAGCGGAGCCGCCTCTGGCGCGGGCGCGGACGCGGACCCCGCAGCCGGCTGCGGAACGAACTGCCAGCCGACGACTCCCGGAACTGGCGTCGTCGGCGTCAGCGTCGGGCCCGGCGTCGCCGCACTGGCGACAGCCATGCCCGCGACGGACGTGGCCGTGTCCGCGCCGGGCTGCACCGGACGGCCGACGGTCTGCGTGTCGCCGCGCGCCTCCGCCGCGGCGACGTCATCCCCGGGTTCGACCGGCCGGGCTGGCTGGGCGGCAGGCGCGGGCGGCAACGCCAGTGTCGCCGGAGCGGAACCCGGCGCCGGCGGCGCGACGGCGTCCGGCACCGAAACCGACGCGAGGACTGGTCCGCGCACCAGTTCGGGCGCCACGAGCGATCGGCCCGGCATCCCCGGCTCCGGCGCGCGCGGATCGACGGCAGGCGCCGCAACCGGCGCTTGCGCCTCCGGGGCAATCGCTTGGGGGGCAATCGCTTGGGGGGCGATCGCTTGGGGGGCGATCGACGGGGAGGCGATGGGCCATGTGACACCCGCGACGATTGCCTCCGCGCCGCCGGAGGTCTCGGGGTCGGGCGGGGCCGGCGCCTCGACCGGGCGCCCGTCCGGCCTGCCGTGCGGCAGCGGAACTCCACGGGCCGCAGGCTGCGCGACAGGCTGTGCGACGTCCGCCAGGAGATCGAAGACGGGAAGCACACTCAACGCCGCCTCCCCAGCGGTCGGACCGGCCGCCGCTGTCGCACTGCCGGCTGGCGCCGAAGGGGCAGTCGGTCGGGAGATGGGCTTGGGGCCGGCGAGGGCCTGGTCCGGGGCGAGCATCGCATCTCCGAGAAGCGCGTGGGGACTGGTCCGGTGTTGCGCGGCAAGCGTTACGATATCTTTACCGGCGGAGCGTCATGGTCCCGGCATCGCCCCCACGGCCGGAGCCGCAGATGCAGATTTCCCCCCTCCCTGCCCTCGGCATGCGCCAGCCGCCGGGCGGCACCGCAAGAGCGGCGCCTGATACCGCGAGAGCGGCGCCCGATGCCGCCCGCGATGCCGCCGCCCACAAGGTGGCGGAAGGCTTTGAGGCGAGCTTTCTCGCCGAGATGCTGAAATACACCGGCCTCAATGCCCGGTCCGAGAGCTTCGGCGGCGGTGTCGGCGAGGAGGCGTTCGGCAGCCTCCTCACTGAAGAATACGCGAAACTCCTCGCGGCTCGCGGCGGCATCGGCCTCGCCGAACGCATCTTCGACGTCATCAAGCACAGGGAGAGCGGCACATGATCGCCCGGATCCTCACCTCCGCCCGCTACGCGCGCGTCCTCAGGCTGCTCGACCTCGAGCGCCGGCTGATCCTGAACGGGCCGCTGACCGGCCTGAAGGCCATCGTCGAGCAACGCGAGGCCGCGGTCGCCGAGATCCTCGAAAGCGAGACCGACCTGCCGGAAGCCTTCCTCACCGCGTTGAAGGCCCGCGCCGAGCGCAACAGCCGGCTGATCCTCGCCTCGCTCGCCGGCGTCCGCTCGGGGATCGCCCGGATCGACGAGATCGCCAGGGAATGTGGCGAGCTCCGCACCTACACCGCAGCCGGCGCCCCGGTCGCGGTGCGCTCCCCTGAGACGACACGCGACCACCGCGCCTGACGGCGGTATGGTTAACGCCGGAGCGCCCCCGGACATGAGCGTAGCCAGAATGGGTCCGGCGGTGAATGCCTGCTGACCGCTTAACGTTAACGCACGCGTCCTGACCCTCGCAACGCCGGTGACCCGTTGCACCGGCCCCGTTCCGTTGCCGGCCACGAAAAAGGCCCGCTCTCGAGAGCGGGCCTCCACTTCAGCCGTCATCAACGGCAGTTGAGCTGTCAAGCAGTCAGGCGTCAAGCTGCCGCCTGAGCCTCCACCGGCTGGGCCTCAAGGGCTTTGGTGCCGCTGATCTCGATCTTGCGGGGCTTCAGCGCCTCGGGGATCTCGCGCACGAGGCTGACGTGCAGCAGGCCGTTCTCGGTTACCGCCTCGACGACGCGCACATGATCCGCGAGCTGGAAGCGGCGCTCGAAGGCGCGCGTGGCAATGCCGCGGTGCAGGACGTTGGTCTTCTCCTCGGCCTCGGCCTTGCGTCCGGTCACGATCAGCTGGCCGTCGCGCACCTCGACGCTCAGTTCGGCGTCAGCGAAACCGGCAACCGCGAGCGTGATGCGATAGGCGTCATCGCCAGTCTTCTCGATGTTGTAGGGCGGATAGGAATTCTGCGTCACGTCGGACGACAGTGCCTGGTCGAGAACATTGGCAAGACGATCGAAGCCGACAGTCGAGCGATAGAGCGGGGAAAAGTCAAAGTGGCGCATGCTTGCATCCTTCACGAAGCGATACATGGATCGGACCTTCCAATGGACAGGTCCTCGTCTTCTCCATCCGGGCCGATGATCGGCCCCGGACGCTCCGTACTTGGGATAGCCCTCAGCGGGTTTCAAGGGTCTGCGAGATCGCGCAATCGGTCGAGCGCCGGCTCCACACGGGCCGCGAGCGCCACGTCGCGCCCGCCGCCGCCGACCGTGCGCCCCATGGCCGAGACCACCGCAACGACCCGCCGCGCAGCCCCCTCGCCCTGAAAGACCGGTGCGCCCGAGACGCCCTCCGTCACGGCGCAATCCACCGCCAGCCCCCCGCCATAGGGCGAAATCACACCGCAGGGCGCCTCGATCGACGGCGCTTGCGGGCGGTCCCTGCCATAGGAGACGATGGCGAGCGGCCCGCGCCCGAGCGGTCCCGTCCCGAACGGCACCGCCGCCTTGGCCGGGATCGGTACCGCGAGGTAGAGCACCGCCAGATCCGACTGCACCCCACTCGGCCCCGCGCGCCCGAAGCTGAAATCCGGGTCGGGCACAGCGCGCACCACGCGCCGCTGTGCCGCCTTCCTGTCGATCCGAAGCCCCGCCACGAAGCGGATTTCCTTGGGCGGCACCAGCGCCCCGGTGCGCGGGTGATAGAGACAGTGCGCCGCCGTCAGCACCTGATCCGGCGCGATCAGTGTTCCGGTGCAGAACCGCGCACCGGCGATGTTCACCCGCCCGACAGCCCGGAACGGCACCGCCTCGTCAGCCGAGAGCATCCGTCGCCCCGGCGCGGCCTCTGCCAGCATCCCGGCCGAAAGCAGCAGCGCGAGGACGAGCCCGGCGACGGCGCGGATCACGGGACGGCGAGCGCCGCGGGCCGCGGGCCGCCCGTCGCCCAGTCGAGCAACTGCGCGGTGTGGACGACGGGCAGCGCCGTCCCCGAGCCGATCTGCACCATGCAGCCGATATTTCCCGCCGCCACCACCTGCGGCGCGGTTTCCTCGATCGTCGCGACCTTGCGCTCCCGCAGCTTGCCGGCGATCTCGGGCTGCAGAAGGTTGTAGGTGCCGGCCGAGCCACAGCAGAGATGGCTGTCGCGCGGCTCCACCACCTCGAATCCCGCTGCCTTCAGGAGCGTCTTCGGCGCCGTCCGCACCTGCTGGCCGTGCTGCAGCGAACAGGCGGCGTGATAGGCGACCCGCAGCCCGCCCACGTCCTCGGTCGGCGTCACCCCGAGTTCGGCCATCACCTCGCTCACGTCGCGCGCGAGCCCCGCCACCGTCGCCGCGTCCTCGGCAAGCGTCCCGTCGGCGAAGAGATGGCCATAGTCCTTCACCATCGTGCCGCAGCCGGAGGTGTTCACCACGATGGCATCGAGCCCGCCCGCGCGCACCTCACGCATCCAGGCCCGGACGTTGCGCGCCGCCGCCCCGCGCGCATCGTCCTCACGCCCCATGTGATGCACCAGCGCGCCGCAGCAGCTCATCCCCTCCGCCACCACCACTTCACAGCCGTGCCGCGTGAGGAGCCGGATCGTCGCCGTATTGATCTCGGTGTCGAGCACCCGCTGGGCACAGCCGGTCAGCAGCGCCACGCGCTTCCTCCGACCACCATCAGCGGGAAAGACCTGCGGCCGGTCGAGCGGGCTCGATGCCGGCAGACGCGACGGCGCGAAGGCGAGCATCGCCCTGAGCTGCGCCGGCATCAGCCCGGCGAACGGCTTGCCGAGCCGCGCGGCCCGCAGCGCCATGCGGAACCGCCGCGGATAGGGCAGGATCGCCGCCAGCACGCTGCGCAGCGCCCGCTCCATCGGCGGCCGGCGATAGGTCTTCTCGATGTGTGCCCGCGCGTGATCGACGAGATGCATGTAGTGCACCCCCGACGGACAGGTGGTCATGCAGGAGAGACAGGAGAGACACCTGTCGATGTGCTTGACGGTCCGCGCGTCCGCCGGCCGTCCCGCCTCGAGCATGTCCTTGATGAGGTAGATGCGCCCCCGCGGGCTGTCGAGCTCATCGCCCAGCACCTGATACGTCGGACAGGTGGCGGTACAGAAGCCGCAATGCACGCAGGTCCGCAGGATCTGGTTCGACCGCGCAACCGCCGGATCCTTGAGCTGCTCGGGGGTGAAATTCGTCTGCATCAGGCCGCCACCTTCGCCGGTGCCGCCATGAGCCCCGGATTGAGAATTCCCTGCGGATCAAACCGGGCGCGAAGCCCGGCCGAGAGCGCCGCCACCGGGCCGGGCTCGGGGTGAAACACCCCCCATGCCGTCTTCGCCGCCTCACTCGCCCGCATGAGCGTTGCGTGCCCCGGCACGCCGAGCGCCGCCCGCACGTCCATCGTCTCCGGCGCCAGCGCCCAGACGAGGCCACCGGCCCAGTCGAGCATGACCTCTGCCGGCGCGAGACGCGCCGCCACCCCCGGCCCATCGCTCGGCCTGACCGAGATGCGCCAGAGCGCCCCCTGCCGCCCGGCGAACGCCGTCACGTCGCGGATCGCCGCCCAGTCGCCCGGCCCCGGCTCGACACGGCCCGACCCGAACCGCGCGAGCGCGCTGCCAAGCGCCTTCGTGCGGTGCGCGACCGAGGCGGGAAACCCTTCGATCCTCAGCCACGTGCGCCCGCCCCCATGCGCCGCCCCCGACACCCCGTAGGGCGTGGCGAGTGCTGCCCGCATCGCGTGGCCAGCGGTCTCCAGGTCATGCCCGTCAAAGACCAGCGACGCGGTCTCCATCGAAGCGGGCAACACCTTGAACGCCACCTCGGTCAGGATGCCAAGGGTGCCATGGCTGCCGGCAAGCAGCTTGACGAGATCGAGCCCGGTGACGTTCTTCATCACCCGGCCCCCGTTGCGCACCAC
The DNA here is from genome assembly GCF_014201905.1 of Amaricoccus macauensis. Taxonomy (GTDB): domain Bacteria; phylum Pseudomonadota; class Alphaproteobacteria; order Rhodobacterales; family Rhodobacteraceae; genus Amaricoccus; species Amaricoccus macauensis. Next base: position 975,696 of record NZ_JACHFM010000002.1, read on the forward strand.
CGCGCCGGTGCCGTCGACAAAACGCACACCGATCATGCTGTCACGCGCGGCACCGACCTCGATGCGCCGCGGCCCCGAGGCGTTGGTGGCGGCAAGCCCGCCCACCGTCGGCACGCCGTTCGCCCCCGCCATCGCCCGGCCATCCCATGGCTCGAACGGCAGCCGCTGACCCTCGGCGGCCAGCACCGCCTCGATCTCCTCGACCGGCGTGCCCGCACGGGCGACGAGCGTCAGCGCGCCGGGCTCGTAGAGCGTGATGCCAGCCAGCCCGCCGAGCGACAGCGGCGTCCCCTCGATCGCCCGACCAATACCCCGTGTGCCACCGCCCCGGATCGCGAGCCCCTTGCCCGCGGCCCCGGCCGCGCGCACCATCTCGGCCAGCTCCGCCTCACTCTCCGGCAGCAACCCCGCGCTCACTGACCTCCCTCCGTCCGCCAGTCTCGCCCCCGGGCTTCATACGGCCTTGAAACCTGGAGAGCAGTCGCTTTTCCCGCAACAGCGGGAAAAGAAGCAAAGAAATCCTCGCGCGCATCGCGCGCTCCCTGTCGCGGCAAAGGCCGCGTCCCGTCCCCGCAACCATACGGGTCGTCGAAGCAGCGCGCCGGCGGCGTCAGCCGACGACGGCGGAGGGGGGCTCGATGCCCCCCGACGCCGTCCTCCCGGCCCGTGGCGCTCACGCCGCCCGCCGGGGTGCGGAGACCGCGAGCGGAAACACCTTGGCGGGGTTCAGGAGCCACCCGGGGTCAAAGACGTCCTTCACCCGAAGCTGCGCCTCGAGATCCGCCGGCCCGTACTGCACTTCCATCAGGTCGCGCTTCTCCACCCCCACGCCGTGCTCGCCGGTGAGACAGCCGCCCACCTCGACGCAGAGCTTCAGGATGTCGGCGCCGAGCGCCTCGGCCTTGTCGAGATCGCCGGGGGCGTTCGCGTTGTAGAGGATGAGCGGATGCATGTTGCCGTCGCCGGCGTGGAAGACATTCGCCACCCGCAGCCCGTAGCTCGCGGTCAGCTCGCCGATCCGGCGCAACACCAGCGGCAGCTCGCTCACCGGGATCGTCCCGTCGAGGCAGATGTAATCGGCGATCTGCCCCATCGCCCCGAACGCCGACTTGCGGCCCTTCCAGATCAGCGCGCTCTCCTCCGCCGACCGGCTCTCACGGATCACGTCCGGTGAATGCCGCTCGGCGATCGCGACGATGCGCGCCAGACCATCCTCGATCTCGGCCTCCGAGCCTTCCACCTCGATGATGAGCAGCGCCTCGACGTCAGGATAGCCGGCCTTCGCGAAGGCCTCGCACGCTTCGATGCACGGGCGGTCCATGAACTCGATCGCCACCGGCAGGACGCCGGCGCGGATGATGTCGGAGACGCAGGCGCCCGCGACCTCGTTCGACGAGAAGCCGAGCAGGACGGGCCGCGCGCCCTCGGGCTTCGCGATGATCCTGAGCGTCGCCTCGGTCACCACGCCGAGCTGGCCCTCGGAGCCGCAGACGACCCCGAGCAGATCGAGGCCGCCCGAGTCGAGATGGCCGCCGCCGAGTTCGATCACGGTGCCGTCCATCAGCACCATGGTGACGCCGAGCAGGTTGTTGGTGGTCACCCCGTACTTCAGGCAGTGCGCGCCGCCGGAATTCATCGCGATGTTGCCGGCGATGGCGCAGGCGAGCTGGCTCGACGGATCGGGGGCGTAGAAGAATCCGTCCTCCTCCACCGCCGCCGTGACGCTGAGGTTGGTGCGGCCGGTCTCGACCCGGATCAGCCGGTTCTCGTAATCGGTCTCGAGCACGCGGTTCATCCGTGCCACCCCGAGCAGCACCGCGTCCGCCGTCGGCAGCGAGCCGCCCGCGAGGCTCGTGCCCGCGCCGCGCGGCACCACCTTGACGCCTTCGCCATGACAGTAGGCGAGGATCGCCGAGACTTGCGCCGTCGAGGTCGGGAGCACCACGGCGAGCGGCGGGCAGCGATAGGCCGTCAGAGCATCGCACTCATAGGCCCGCACTTCCTCCGGCGCATGGATCACCGCGTCTGTTGGCAAAAGCCGCTGCAACCCCCGCACGATCTCGGCCTTGCGGGCGAGGATGGCGGCATTCGGTTCGGGCATCTGCATGGGGCCACTCGCATTCAGGGGAGTTGGTTCCCCTTCAGCCTAGGCTCGCGTGGTGTGATTGCCAAGCGTGTCGCACCGTCGCGGTCCGAGGGCACCGCAACGGTCGAAGCGTACCGGCGGGCCGTCAGGCCCCGCGCGCGATGGCCGCGACGCCGGTGCGGGCCACATCGACGAGGCCGAGCGGGCGCATGAGCGCAATGAAGGCATCCACCTTCTCCGGCGCGCCGGTGATCTCGAAGACGAAGCTCTCGAGCGTCGTGTCGACCGCGCGGGCACGGAAGATTTCCGCGGTGCGCATCGCCTCCAGCCGGCGCTCGCCGGTGCCCGCGACCTTGATGAGCGCGAGCTCGCGCTGCACCGCCGGGCCCTCGACCGTCAGGTCGTGTACGTCATGGACCGGCACGAGGCGGCCGAGCTGTGCCTTGATCTGCTCGATCACCGCCTTGGTACCTGTGGTCACGATGGTGATCCGGCTGAGGTGTCCCTCGTGGTCGGTCTCGGCCACCGTAAGGCTGTCGATGTTGTAACCCCGGCCGGAAAAGAGCCCGATCACCCGGGCGAGCACGCCCGCCTCGTTGTCCACGAGGATCGCGAGCGTGTGGGTCTCCTCGCGCTCGTCGAACGGGTTGACGAGATCGTAGGCGCTGTGGCGGCTCGCGCCCTTCTGGATCGCAAGTGCGTTCATCTTACCGTTCCCCTCAGACCAGAACCGCGCCGCCAGCCTCGATGGCGCCCGCGGTGGCGTCCTCTCCGAGGATCATCTCGTTGTGCGCCTTGCCCGACGGTATCATCGGGTAGCAATTTTCGTGCTTCTCGACCAGGCAATCGACGACCACCGGCCCGGGATGCTCGATCATCTCGCGGATCGCATCATCGAGCTTCGCGGGATCGGTGACGAGGATGCCCTTCGCACCGAAGGCCTCGGCCAGCTTCACGAAGTCGGGCAGCGCCTCGGACCACGACGAGGAATAGCGCTCGCCGTGCAGCAGTTCCTGCCACTGGCGAACCATGCCGAGGCGCTCGTTGTTCAGGATGAACTGCTTGACCGGCAGGCGGTACTGCACCGCGGTGCCGAGTTCCTGCATGTTCATGAGCCAGCTCGCCTCGCCCGCCACGTTGATGACGAGGGCATCGGGATGCGCGAGCTGGGCGCCGATCGAGGCCGGGTGGCCGTAGCCCATGGTGCCGAGGCCGCCGGAGGTCATCCAGCGGTTCGGATCCTCGAACTTCAGGTACTGCGCCGCCCACATCTGGTGCTGGCCGACCTCGGTGGTGATGTAGCGGTCGAGGTCGCGGGTCAGCGCCTCGAGCCGTTCCAGCGCGTACTGCGGCTTGATGACCTTGTCGGAGTTCCGGTAGGCGAGGCAGTCCCGCCCGCGCCAGAGCTCGATCTGCCGCCACCACTTCGCCACCGCCTCGGAGCGGGTCTTCGAGCCACGCTCGCGCCAGATGCGCAGCATCTCGGTCAGCACGGTGCCGACGTCGCCGACGATCGGGATCTGCACGTGGATGTTCTTGTTGATCGACGACGGGTCGATGTCGATCTGGATCTTGAGCGAACCGGGGCTGAAGGCATCCGTCCGCCCGGTGATCCGATCGTCGAAGCGCGCGCCGATCGCCAGCATGACGTCGCAGTCATGCATGGTCCAGTTCGCCTCGTAGGTGCCGTGCATGCCCAGCATGCCGATCCACGCCTCGCCCGACGCCGGATAGGCGCCGAGGCCCATCAGGGTCGAGGTCACCGGAAAGCCGGTCTCCGCCGCGAGCTCGCGCAGGAGCCGTGACGCCTCCGGTCCGGAATTGATGACGCCGCCGCCAGAATAGATGACCGGCCGCTCCGCCTTCTCCAGAGCCTCGACGGCAGCGAGGATCGCGCCGGAATCGCCCCTGGTCTGCGGCTGGTAATGCATGACCCGCGCCTCGTCAGGCGCCGTGTAGTCGGCCGTGGCGAACTGCACGTCCTTCGGGATGTCGACGAGGACAGGCCCCGGCCGGCCGGTCATGGCGACGTGAAACGCCTGATGGATCGTCTCGGCGAGCCGGTCGGTCTCCTTCACCAGCCAGTTGTGCTTGGTGCAGGGCCGGGTGATGCCGACGGTGTCAGCCTCCTGGAAGGCGTCGTTGCCGATCAGGAAGGTCGGAACCTGCCCGGTCAGCACGATGATCGGGATCGAGTCCATCAGCGCGTCGGTCAGGCCGGTGACGGCATTCGTGGCACCGGGCCCGGAGGTGACGAGGCAGACCCCGGGCTTGCCGGTCGAGCGCGCGTAGCCCTCCGCCGCATGGGTCGCGGCCTGCTCATGGCGCACGAGAATGTGGCGGATGTCGTTCTGCTGGAAAAGTACGTCGTAGATCGGGAGCACTGCCCCGCCCGGATAGCCGAAGACCGTATCAACCCCCTGGTCCTTCAGCGCCTGGACGACCATCTCGGCGCCCGTCATCGCTCGCTTCATCTCCACCACTCCGATTCCCCGCCCGCCGATCCTCGTCCCGCCCGGGCAACAGCCATAAAAAAACCCCCTCTCGGGGGGCCATGGCGCGGTCACGTTCGTGAGCCTCAGGCCCCCGTCCGTTCTCCGCGCCGTCCAACGATAAGTACAGCCTCGAACATTGTCGAATTAACCCTCCGCAGAGGGTTCCCATACGCTTTGGCCGACCTGGCGTCAACCAGCTTCTGCCCAAGAAATTGCCCGCGCGCCGGGGATTCCGATCTTTTGTTGCGCGCTCGCAGAAGGACGTAGCGTCAAGCGGCCCAGTCCGCTTGCCACAACAAACGACAGTCGTTACCAGAATCGCCAGCATGCAGGACAGAATGACGCACGATAGCGTCGCACGGGCCGGCAGGGGAGGATATGCATGAAGGGCCTGCTCCGCCTCGCCGGTGGAATCGACAGGATCAGCACCTTTTTCGGGTGGATCTCGGCTTGGCTGGTGTTGCTCGCCTGCCTTGTCAGCGCGGGCAACGCGGTCTCGCGGTACCTCTTCAGCCTCAGTTCCAATGCATGGCTGGAGATCCAGTGGCAGATGTTCTCCGGCATCTTCCTGCTCGGCGCCGCCAACGTGTTCCGTCTGAACGAGCACGTGCGGGTCGATCTCTTCTATGGAAACGCTCCGCAACGGCGGAAGCTCTGGATCGACCTGCTCGGCATTCCGCTCTTTCTCATCCCTTCCGTGCTCGTCATCGGTTTCTTCGCGCTCGAATTCTTCATGACGAGCTTCACGAGCGGCGAACACTCGTCGAACGCCGGCGGCCTGATGCTCTGGCCGGTAAAGTTCCTGCTGCCGTTCGGGCTGATGCTCCTCTTCCTTCAGGGTATCGCCGAGTGGATCAAGCGGCTCGCGGCCCTGCGCGGCCTGACCGACGAGGTGGTCGAATACGAGAGACCTCTTCAGTGATCGTGCGTATCCGACAGAGGGGTCGCGATGCTTGAATACGGCCTGATGGCCCCGACGATGTTCGCGGGGCTGATCTGCTTCCTGCTCATTGGCTTCCCGGCGGCGTTCTCGCTCTCGGCGCTCGGCCTCTTCTTCGGCGCCCTCGCGATCCATACCGGCTACTTCGGGCCGGAGTTCCTGCAGGCCCTGCCCTACCGGACGTTCGGCATCATGTCGAACGACCTGCTGCTCGCCATCCCTTTCTTCACGTTCCTCGGGGCGGTGCTCGAACGCAGCGGGCTGGCGGAAGACCTCCTCGAAGGCGCCGGGCAGCTCTTCGGGCCATTTCCCGGCGGTCTCGCGTTCGCCGTCATTCTCGTCGGCGCCGTCCTCGGTGCCGTGACCGGGACGGTGGCCGCCTCGGTGATCGCCATGGGCATGATCTCGTTGCCGGTCATGCTGAAGTATGGCTACGACATGCGCGTCGGCACCGGCGTCATCGCCGCCTCCGGGACGATCGCGCAGGTGATTCCGCCGTCCCTCGTGCTCATCATCCTGGCCGACCAGCTCGGCGTCTCGGTCGGCGACATGTACCTCGGTGCGATCGGCCCCTCGATGCTGCAGGTGGGTGCGTTCCTGCTCTTCATTCTCGCGCTGGCGATCTTCCGCCCGCAACTCGTGCCGGCGCTGCCGGTGGAGGCGCGCACGCTCCACGGCTGGGCGCTCGTCGCCAAGGTCGCCTGGGGCATGGTGCCCTCGCTCGTGCTGATCTTCCTCGTGCTCGGCACGATCTTCCTCGGCCTCGCCACGCCGACCGAGGCTGGCGCCATGGGCGCGGTCGGGGCGATCCTGCTCTCCGTCCTGCACCGCCGCTTCTCGAAGACTCTCGTCTGGCAGGCGATGCAGACCACCGCGCGGATCACGTCGATGGTGGTCTTCATCCTGATCGGCGCGACGGTCTTCAGCCTCGTCTTCCAGGGCGTGAACGGCGGCCGCTGGATCGAGCACATGCTTTCCAGCCTGCCGGGCGGCCGGACGGGATTCCTGCTCTTCGTCATGGTGTTCGTCTTCTTTCTGGCGTTCTTCCTCGACTTCTTCGAGATCTGCTTCATCGTCGTGCCGATGCTGCTGCCCACGGCGCACGCGCTCGACATCAACATGGTCTGGTTCGGTCTCCTGCTGTGCGTGAACATCCAGACCTCGTTCATGCATCCACCCTTCGGCTTCGCGCTGTTCTACCTGCGGGGCATCGCGCCGAAGGAGGTGAAAAGCCGGGACATATACTGGGGCTCGATCCCCTGGATCTGTCTCCAGCTCATCGTGGTGTTCACGCTCGTCTTCTGGCCGGAGTCGGTGACGTACTGGCTGGGCGAGCACGTTCAGATGGACGAAAGCGCGGTGGAGCATGAACTCGACAGCCTGAGCATTCCCGGCGGGGACGACCTCGGCGCACCGGATCTCGATTTCGGTCCGCCGTCGCTCGACCTTGGCAGTCCGCCCAACCAATAGGCCGACCCACGGCCAGTCCAACCGTCAAGGAGGAACCGATGAAGAGACGCAACTTTCTGAAGGCGGCCGCCAGCGGCGGCGCCGTCGCGGCGCTCGCCACGCCCGCGCTCGCCCAGACCGCGACCAAGTTCCAGTGGCGCCTCACGTCGGGCTTCCCGCGCTCGCTCGATACGATCTACGGGGCGGCCGAGGTCTTTGCCGAGCAGGTGAAGACCATGACGAACGGCAACTTCGAGATCCAGGTGTTCCCGGCGGGCGAGATCGTCCCCACGGCGCAGGCGGCCGAGGCGGTCGGCACCAACACCATCGAGATGGCGCACACCTGCTCGTACTACTACTGGGGCAAGGATCCGACCTTCGCGCTCGGCACCGCGACGCCGTTCATGCTGAACGCGCGGCTGATGAACGCCTGGCTGATCGAAGGCGGCGGCAACGACCTGCTGAACACCTTCTATGCCAAGCACGGTCTCTTCAGCATGCCCGGCGGCAACACCGGCACCCAGATGGGCGGCTGGTATCGCAAGGAGATCACCAACGTCGCCGATCTCGACGGCGTGAAGATGCGCATCGCCGGCATCGCTGGCAAGGTCATGGAGAAGCTTGGCGTCGTGCCGCAGCAGATCCCGGGCGGCGACATCTACCCGGCGCTCGAGCGCGGTACCATCGACGCGGCGGAGTGGGTCGGCCCCTACGATGACCAAAAGCTCGGCTTCTACAAGGTGGCGCCCTACTACTACTATCCCGGCTTCTGGGAGGGTGGCCCGACCGTCCACTTCTTCGTCAACCTCGAGAAGTGGAACGCCCTGCCGCCGGAATATCAGGCGGTGTTGCAGAACGCCGCGGCGAACGCCAACATCGACATGCTGGCGAAGTACGACTACCGCAATCCCGAGGCGCTGCGCTCGCTCGTCGCCGGCGGCGCCAAGCTGAAGGCCTTCCCGCAGGACGTGGTCGAGGCGGCGTATGCGGCGTCGAACGAGGTCTATGACGAACTGACCGCGACCAACGCCGACTTCAAGACGATCTACGACAGCCAGAAGGCCTTCCGGAGCGAGGGCTATCTCTGGTTCCAGGTGGCGGAGTATTCCTTCGACACCTTCCAGATCAGGAACCGCACCAAGGGCTGACGACCCGGTACCGGCCGAGGCGACAGCTTCGGCCGGACACGACCCCCGCTGGACCCGGCCCCGGCGTTTGGCTGCGGGAACTACCGGCGGGATTTGTCTGAGGGACGCGCCTGCCGCCTACTTCGTCGAGGGCAACTCGATGGCCGCGACCTGCTCGCTGATCGCCGGCCGGTCTCCACGACGCCGCGCCAGCGTGGCGGTGTCGGTCTCGGTCGCAAGCGCCCAACGGCTTTCGGCGAAGATCTCGAGCGGCTGGAAGCGCGCCTTGTAGTCCATCTTCGCGCTCCCGGGCACCCAGTAGCCGAGATAGACGTAAGGCAGGCCCGATTCCGCCGCGAGGCGGATGTGGTCGAGGATGATGTAGGTCCCGAGGCTGCGCGCATCGAGCGAGGGATCGAAGAACGAATAGACCATCGACACCCCGTCCGAGAGGATGTCGGTCAGGCAGACCGCCGTCAGCTCGCGCCGCGGCTGGCCATCGCGCGGCCGGTAATACTCGATCACCCGGCTTCTGACCGGGCTCTCCTCGATCATCGCCGCGAATTCGTTCATGTCCATGTCTGCCATGCCGCCGGTGGCATGGCGCGCATCAAGGTAGCGCCGGAAGAGGCTGTACTGCGCCTCGGTCGCCCAGGGGCTCCGCGCGATGCGCTCCAGATCGGCGTTGCGCCGAAGAACCCGCCGCTGGCCGCGCGTTGGCTGGAAGTCGCGGACGACGATCCGAGCCGAAAGGCAGGCCGAACACCCGGCGCAGGACGGCCGGTAGAGCACGTTCTGCGAACGGCGGAAGCCTTGATGCGACAGAACGTCGTTCAGATGGCACGCACCCTCGCCCTGCAGGGCGGTGAACAGCTTCCGCTCAACCTTGCCCGGCAGATACGGGCAAGGCTGCGGTGCCGTTACATAGAACTGGTGCGACTGCGGCAGACTGTGGCGCATGTCCCGGTCGGTTCCCCCTTTGCGCCGAAGCGTATCAACACCGCCGAGCGCCGGGCAACAGGATTCTCCGGGAACCATGAACGCACGGCGCCGTCCCTGCGGTTCGGCTCAGCCCACGGGGTCAGTCCACGGGCCTGTGCAGCGCCGTCGTCCCGAGGATGAGGTCGGGCAGACTCTGGCCGTAGCGCGTCGCGAGGATCGTCGCGCAACTGATCATCTGAAGCACGAAGAAGGTGAAGGCAACGGTCTGGATCAGGGTGTGCAACCCCGCAGTCGGCAAGTCAAAGCGCGATCCGTCGCCCCGCCGGAACTCGATTCCGCAGAACTTCATGCCCCAGGTGGCGGAGCCGTTGGCCAGCGTCAGGGTCCGGTAGGCGAACGCGATCGCGGTCACGATCGCGGGAAAGAGTGCGAAGCCGAAGCCGAGGGTGAAGACGCCGAACACCAGCGCCAGGGGCACGCCGATCGCGATCACGATCACGAGGTCGATCAGCCAGGCGACGAAACGCCGCATCGGCACGCCACGATAGAACTCGGGCTCTCGCACCGGATCGGGGAGCCCTGACATCGGGCCGGTCACGTCGCTGGCATACATCGCAGTCCTCTCGGGCCGTGGTCTCGGGGCCGTCATCTCGGGGCCGTCATCTCGGGGCCGTCATCTCGGGGCCGTCCCGCAAGGGCCGGTCCCGGGAAAGATGGGAAGCGCCGTGGCCCCGCGCAAGACCGCGGCGCTCAGCCTGCGGGCTTGCGCTCGGCAAGAAGCTCCGGCCCGCCGCAGATCGCCGGATCGGGCGGCGTCACCGCCTTGCCGGGATAGTCGAGCCGGGAGAGGATCGACTGCATTGCCGCAAGCCGCGCCCGCCGCTTGTCCTCGCTCAGGATTACCGTCCAGGGTGCGATCGGCGTGTTGCTGCGCACGAAGGTCTCGGCGATGGCGGTGGTGAAATCGTCGTACTTCGCCAGCCCCTCGATGTCGGTCGGGCTGAGCTTCCACTGCTTCAGCGGATCCCTCTCGCGCTGCAGGAACTGCCGGAGTTCCTCGGCACGGCTGATGGCGAGCCAGAGCTTCATGAAGATGATGCCGTCCCGGACCAGCATGTCCTCGAAACTCGGAAGCTCGCGGAAGAACCGCTCGCGTTCCTCGTCGGTACACCAGCCAAACACATGCTCGACAATCGCCCGGTTGTACCAGGAACGGTCGAAGAGCACGAGCTCGCCCCGCGTGGGAAGATGCGCCACGTAGCGCTGGAAGTACCACTGCCCGCGCTCCACGTCCGATGGCGCGGCGAGGGCCACGTCGCGTGTCCAGCGCGGGTTCAGGTTCTCGCGGACCGCCTTGATCGCCCCGCCCTTGCCGGCGGCGTCGCGGCCCTCGAAGACGATGACGATGCGCTTGCCCTCGGCCCGGAACCAAGTCTGCATCTTCACCAGTTCGAGCTGGCAGGCGTGAAAGGCGTCCTCGTATTCCTTGTCGTCGAGCTCCTTGCGGTACGGGTAGCCCGGATCGAGGATATCGTGCTTGCCCGCCTTCTCCAGCGCCTCCCGGATTTCCTTCGGCGCCTTCTTCTTTATGTAGCGGCTGACCGCCCCGTCGAACGGCTTGTCACTGTCCGCCTCTGCCACGTCGCGCGCTCCTCAGCTTGTGCGACAACTATGACGCTTCCCGACAGGTGGGGCAATCAGCTGAGTGGAGTCAGACAACCAACTGGAATCCGCGTATTTTCAGAGATCATCGGGGCGGGCGCCCGCCGGAGCCGGTAGCCGCCCCTGATTCCGCCGGCCGGGAGGGTGCCTCCGCTCAGCCGCCGATCGTGGTAATGTCGTAGGGGGTCGACTGGTAAATCTCGTTGATCCAGTTGCCATAGAGCAGATGACCGTGGCTGCGCCACCGGTTCTCCGGCTCCCGGGCCGGGTCATTCTCGGGGAAGTAGTCCCACGGCAGCGGCACGGTGCCGCCGGCGGCCACGTCGCGGTCGTACTCCTCGCGCAGGGTCGTCGACTCGTACTCGAGGTGGTTCAGCATGTAGTAGGCGCGGTGTCCGCGATCCTCGACCAGCGCCGGGCCGACGTCGTCGGAATCCAGCAGCACCCGCAGATCAGGGTGCAGCGCCACGTCCTCGTTGCGCACCTCGGTCCAGCGGCTGACCGGGATCACGAAGCTGTCGGAGAAGCCCTGCAGCACCGTTGCCGAGGGTGCCACCGCGTGATGCGTGAAGCAGCCGAACGCCTTGGCCGGCAGCGCATGTTTCGGCACGCCGTGGAAGTGGTGCAGCATCGCCATGCCACCCCAGCACACCGCCATGGTGGACTGGACGTTGGTCTGGGTCCACTCGAAGACCTCGCGCAGCTCGTCCCAGTAGCTCACCGCCTCGAAATCGAGATGCTCGATCGGCGCGCCGGTGATGATGAGCCCGTCGAACCGCCGCTTCCGCGCCTCGGAAAACGGCTGGTAAAACGCCTCGAGATGCGCGGCGGAGGTGTTCTTCGACTGATGCTCGCTCATGCGGATGAGCGTGAGCTCGATCTGCAGCGGCGTCGTGCCGATGACGCGGGCGAACTGCGTCTCGGTCTGCACCTTCTTCGGCATCAGGTTGAGAAGCCCGATCTGCAACGGCCGGATGTCCTGCCGGAGCGCCGCATCTTCCGACATGACCATGACGCCCTCGTGCCGGAGCACGTCGAAGGCGGGCAGGGTCTCGGGGATCTTGATGGGCATGGGACTGAACGCCTCGGGGGTCGGGAGCGCCTAGATAGGCTCTGAGCCGCCGCGCGGCAACTCCCCGTGCACAAACGTGGTTTCGTGTCGCACCTCTGCGACGATCCCGTCAGCCGCGATCACCTCGACGGTCGCGTGATTGAAACCGAAGCGTTCGGCGAGCCGCGCCTTCACCCGCTGGCGCGTCCGCTCCGGGTCGGCGCCGACGGCGAGCAGCGCCTCGAGCGTCACCACCGGCCGCTCCTCGCTGATCGACCAGGCGTGGAGGTGGCGGACCTCGCGCACCTCGGGCACCGCGGTGGTGAGATCGCCGGCAACCGCACCTGCGTCGAAGTCGGGCGGCGTGCCTTCGAGCAGGATGTGGCCGCTGTCACGCACCACGCCCCACGCGTGTCGCAGGATCAGGACCGAGACGAGCACCGAGAGGATGGGGTCGATCGGCGTCCAGCCGGTGGCGAGGATGATCAGCGCCGCAAGGATCGCACCGACCGAGCCGAGCATGTCGCTCACCACGTGAAGAAACGCGGCCCGGACGTTGAGATTGCTGCGATCTCCCCGCGACAGCACCCAGAACGCGGCGATGTTCACCAGAAGCCCGACCGCGGCCACCACCAGCATCAGGCCGCCCTCGACCGGGTGCGGCGTCCCGAGCCGGCGCACCGCCTCGATGACGATCCAGCCCGCGACGACGAAAAGCGCGATGCCGTTGATGAAGGCCGCCATCACTGCCAGCCGGTCAAAGCCGTAGGTGCGCGTCCGGTCGGCGGGGCGCCGCGCCACCCGGAACGCGAGCCACGCCATGGCGAGTGCCGCGAAATCGGTCGCCATGTGGCCCGCGTCGGCGAGAAGCGTCAGCGAGCCTGCAACCAGCCCGCCCACGACCTCCACCAGCATGAAGCTGCCGGTGAGGAACGCCGCCAGGCCGATCGCCCGGGCATTGCCGGCGTTCGCCACATGATGGTGGCTGTGGCCGGCATGATCGTGCGCGTCACCATGGTCGTGCCCGTGGTCGCGGTGACTGCCGCCGTCCGAGTGGCGATCTGGGTCGTTGCTGTCGTGCTCCCGGCTCATGCCGTCCGGCGGGCGATCGCGGCAGCGATCAGCGCGTCGAAATCCGCCGGATCGCGCACGGACGCGACTTCCGTGGCCTCTACCGTCACCCCCCAGCGGTCGGCCATCGCCTGATAGCGCGGCAGGCGGTGCGCCATCAGCGCCCGGAAGCCGTGGCGGATGAAATCGTCGGGATCGACCGCGTCCGGGCGGACACCGCGCTCGGTGCAGTAGCTCGTCCAGAGCTTCGTCAGGAAACTCTCGGGATAATACATCGGCTTCGGCGCCCGGTCGAAGCGACGGCACAGCTCCTCAAGATCGGCCTCGGTCCCGCGAAACCAGACCGGCAGCGTTGCGCCGGCAACATCGACCATCACCGGATCGGCCGGATCCTCCGGGTCCACCACCTCGCAGAGCGAGCCTGAGGTGTCGCAGACGAAGTGGTCGTAGCCGTAGATCTCCTGCGCCTTGCCGATGAACGGCACCGCGTCCCGGGTTGCGGCGATCTCGGCCTCGCGGTGCTGGCGCTGACGGCGGAGATATTCGTCGAAGGGAATGCCGCCCTTGTCCGGGTCGCCCGGCTTGCCGAGGTAGGTCGAGAGCGGCGCGAGATTGTGGAAGCTGATGTTCGAGGCGATGAAGATCGAATCCGACCGCAGAAGCTCGCGCAGGAAACGGTTGCGCATCGCCTCGCGCTTGAAGTTGTCGACGATGTGCTCGCCCATGTAACGGGTGCCAATGCGGAAATCGATGGAGTAGTGGAACCACTCCGCCTCCTCGCGCAGCATCGCCGCGATCCGGGTCTTGCCGAGACCCGACATGCCGAAAAGCGCCACGCGCTTGTGCCGGGCACCGAGCCATTCGTCCGGGGTCGCGTAGATCATCAAGGCCCTCGCCGTCGCGCCAGTCGAGACTGACCTAGCCGCGCGGCCAGCGGCTTGCAAGCGAGCGTGGCGCCCGAGACCCCGCATCGACCGGCGCACAAGCCGCGCACCACGAGAGCTGTCCCGACGGCTCCCGCCTCACTCCCGGGTGAACCGGCCCAGCAAGGCGTTGCAACTCTGCCATTTTACGAGTCAATGGAGGCTTCGCCGGGGGCTGCGCGCTCCTGGCCCCCCGGCCGGAGCGCGACGTCAGCCTGTGTTCATCTCGTTCTTTCCCAACCCGCCCAAGCTCTTCTTCTGGTCAGCCGTCCTCTGGGCCATCGTCTGCGTCGCCGGATGGTATCTCGGCGGCTACAGCCTCGGCGACGGCCTCGGCTTCGCCGGCCCCGCGGACGGCGCGCTGCCGATCGGGGTCAGCCGTTTCTGGTCAGGCCCGTTCCTGTGGTTCTATCTCTACTACATCGTCGCGGTCGGGCTCTTCGCCCTCGGCTGGCAGCTCTACGCGCCGCATCCGTGGTGGCGCTGGTCGGTGCTCGGCTCGGCGCTGATCCTCTTCACCACCTACTTCCAGGTGCAGGTCTCCGTCGCGATCAACGACTGGTACGGCCCGTTCTACGACCTGATCCAGGCAGCACTCGGCAAGACGCGGCCGGTGACCCTGGGCGAGTTCTATGCAGGCATCGCGTCGTTTCTCTCGATCGCGCTGGTTGCCGTCGTCGTCGGCGTGCTCTCGCTCTTCTTCGTCAGCCATTATGTCTTCCGCTGGCGCACGGCGATGAACAACTACTACATGAGCCACTGGTCCGATCTCCGAACCATCGAGGGCGCGTCCCAGCGCGTGCAGGAAGACACCATGCGGTTCTCGAGCACGACCGAGAGCCTCGGCGTCAGCCTGCTCGACGCGATCATGACGCTGATCGCCTTCCTGCCGGTGCTCATCCATCTCTCGGCTGGGATCTCCGAAGTTCCCATCCTTGGCGCCATTCCACAGCCCCTCGTCACCGCGGCGCTGCTCTGGTCCGCCTTCGGTACCGGCTTTCTCGCGCTCATCGGCATCAAGCTGCCCGGGCTCGAGTTCCGCAACCAGCGGGTCGAAGCGGCGTACCGGAAGGAACTCGTCTACGGTGAGGATGACCCGTCCCGCGCCGATCCGCCGACCGCGCGCGATCTCTTCGCCAACGTCCGGCGAAACTATTTCCGCCTGTATTTCCACTACATGTATTTCAACGTTGCCCGGATCCTCTACCTTCAGGTCGACAACGTCTTCGCCTATTTCCTGCTCGCCCCCGCCATTGTCGCCGGTGCGATCACCCTCGGCCTGATGAACCAGATCCTGAATGCCTTCGGACAAGTCCGCAACTCGTTTCAGTATCTCGTCAACTCGTGGACGACCGTCGTCGAGCTGCTCTCGATCTACAAGCGTCTGCGCGCCTTCGAGGCGACGATCCACGGCGACGTGCTGCCCTCGATCGACCGCGACTTCCTGGCCGCGGCGCGCGACCGGGGGGATGCACCCTTCATCGACGGCTGAGGTCCGGCACGACGAAAGGTGGCATTCTCCGACAATGCCACCGGCCTGCCGAAAGTCATTTGCGAGCATCTAGTCGCAAGATACTGATATGACGTGATACTCCCTGCAAGGCAGGGAGTCCGCCACCACGGCCTGCCGAGACGGTATCAGGGGGGCGTTTCACGCCGGATTCACCTTTTCGGGCGATGGCTCGATCTACGCCGAGGCCGACGCAGGACACGGGAGTTCGTACTGTGGGTGAACCTTTTCGTCAGTTGCCCCAGATCGATCTGGAGGTGGCACAAGCCGCGACCTTCTCGCGGCAAGTGCCGTTTCTCTATGGGCTTCTGGTGGTCAACACGACCTTCACCATGCTCGTCCAGGCGCCCCATGCGCCAATCTGGCTCGGGGTGATCTGGCCCAGCGTCTGCAACACCATCTGCATCGCGAGGCTGGTCCACTGGCACCGCCAGGGGGACGTCCCGATGGACCGCGCGGCCGCGCGCCGGCAGATGCGGCGGCTGAACCTCCTCGCCGTCGTGTTCACGATCGTCTTCATGGGATGGGGAACGCTGTTCTTCGCGTTCTACGGCGACCCGCTCACCAAGGCGCAGGCCGCTTTCTACGTCTCCTTCACCGGAATCGGCTGCGGCGCCTGCCTGATGCAGGCCCCCCGCGTCAACATGACCGTCTCGGGGCTTTCCGCGCTCGCCTTCTTCGTGATGCTGTCGACGAGCGGCGAGACCGTGCTCATCCTCATCGCGGTCAACTATGTTCTCGTTCTCATCGCTATGCTCTTCATCATGCGGCGCTATGGCGCGGACTTCGCGCGGCTGGTCGCCTCGACCGCCGACATCGTCGAGAAGACCCGCGAGCTTCAGAAACTCAGCGACGACAATCTCCGGCTGGCCAATCTCGACAGTATGACCGAGCTCCCCAACCGCCGCATGTTCTTCACCTCACTTGAAGCATCCGTCTCCCAGGACGACGGCCCCGGGCACCGGGTCGCTGTCGGGATTCTCGATCTCGACGGCTTCAAGGGTGTGAACGACGCTTACGGCCATAGCGCGGGCGATCAGCTTCTCATCGCCGCCGCGAGGCGGCTCGAGACGGAAGCGAGCGGCGATTTCCTCGTCCACCGTCTCGGGGGTGACGAGTTCGCGCTGATCTCGCGCCACCCGATGGAGGCCGATGAGTTGCTCGCCCACGGCCAGAGGATCTGCGACGGCCTCGCGGTGCCGTATCGGATCGGAAACGTGGTCGCGAACGTCACCGCCACCATCGGCTTCGCCACCTGGCCCGAGAACGCCGGCAACATCCGCGAGCTCTTCGATCGGGCGGACTATGCGCTCTACCACGCCAAGCGATCGGGCCAGCGTGGCGCGCCGATCCTGTTCGCCAGCGAGCACGGCACCCGCATCCGCAGCGAAAGCGTGCTCATGCAGGCGCTGCGCACCGCTGATCTCGAGCACGAGCTCTATCCGGTGTTCCAGCCGATCGTTGACGCGCGAACCCGCGAAGTCCGCGCCTTCGAGGCGCTCGCACGCTGGACCAACCCGAGTCTCGGGCCGGTCTCGCCCGCCGTCTTCGTGCCCCTCGCCGAGCGCATGGGCGTCGTCGGGCAGATCACCGGCGTCATGCTGCCGAAGGCCCTCGCGGAGCTTCGCTCCTGGCCCGGGCATGTGCGCCTGAGCTTCAATCTCTCCGTGGAGGATGTCGGGTCGTCCGACGCGATCGCCGCGGTCTGCCGCGCGGTGCGCGAGAGCGGCGTCGATCCCCGGCGCATCGACTTCGAGATCACCGAGACCGCGCTGGTGCAGAACTGGGAGACGACGCTTGATTCGCTGCACATGCTGATCGAACTCGGCGCCCGGATCGCGCTCGACGACTTCGGCACCGGCTATTCGAGCCTCGCCCAGCTCCACCGCCTGCCGCTGCACAAGATCAAGATCGACCGGGCCTTTGTCACCGGCATCGAGATGAACGACATGAGCCGGCGCGTGGTGCAGTCGGTGGTGAAGCTCGCGAGCGACATCGGCATCGTGAGCGTGGTCGAGGGCGTCGAGACCGAGGCCGAATGCAGCGTCATCCGCGACATCGGCACCGACTGGGTTCAGGGCTTCCTGTTCCACCGGCCGCTCTCTGCCGCGGACGCCGCCGCCCTCGTCACCGCACCCGAGGCGCGCGCCGCTAGTTGACCGCTTGCGGCGACTGTCGCCGCGGCCCGGCATAGCCGAGCGCGCGGCTCGCGGCGAGGCTCAGCACGATGAGCGGCAGACCGATGCCGAACGACCAGCGGATCCCCCAGTGCTCGGCGATGAAGCCAAGGAGCGGCGGCCCGAGCAGGAAGATCACGAACGAGATCTGCGCGAGCGAGGCCACGTTGATCGCCGCCGGCCGGTCGGTGCGTTGCGCCGCCGCCGACATCGCCAGCGGGAAGATCGCACTCGTCCCCACGCCCAGCATCGCGAAGCCCGCGAGCGAAAGCGCCGGGAACGGCGAGAAGAAGACCACGAGCACGCCCGCCGCCATGATCGCGATCAGCGTCCGCGCCACGTCGGACGGCGAATAGCGATCGACGAAACCGTCGGCGTAGAACCGCATCAGCGCCTGGCTCGCCGCGAAGATCGCGAGGGACAGCCCCGAGAGCAGCGGCGAGGCATCGAAGACGTTGCGCATGTAGATCGCCGACCAGTCGAGGCTCGCGCCCTCCATCAGCATCGCCGAGAGCGTCACCGCCACGAGGACGAGGATGGCCGCCGTCGGCCGCGCGAAGGTTGGCGCCGCCACGTCAGCGGCCGCCGTGCGCTCGCTCGCCCGCATCGGCGCTGGCTGGTAGTCGGCGAAGACGAAGGTCGTCGCCGCCGCCACCAGCGGCACCATGAGCCCGAGATGCAGCTGCGGCGAGACGCCCACCTGCGCGATCACGCCGCTGGCGATCCCGGCGCCGAAGAAGCCGAAGCTCCAGAACGAATGCGAGCGATTCATGATCCGACGCCCGATCAGCGCCTCGGTGCGATCGGCCTCGACGTTCACGATCACCTCGATGCACCCGATGGTGATGCCCGCCGGCAGCAACAGGATGAAGAGCATCAGCGGGTCCGGCGCCCAGGACGCCACCGCGAGGCAGAGCGCGATCAGCGGCATCAGCACGATCAGCGCCCGCCGGTATCCAATCCGTTCCAGGTAGGGCGGCGCGAAAGTGAGCGAGAGCAGCGTCCCGAGCGGCGTGCCGATCAGCCCGAGGCCAAGTGCCCCCTCGCCCACGCCCATGCCCGACTGGATGTCCGGCAAGCGCGGAAAGATGCTTCCAAGCGCAAACGAATAGATCGCGAATGCCGCATAGACCCGCCGCTCGGGCTCCTGCAACCAACCCCTCAACATCACCGTAGACTCCGCAAATCCCCCGAGCCCCTGATTGCACAACGCGCTCAATCATGCAAGAACATGCACGAACAAGAATTGGAGCCGGGCCTAGAAGCC
Organism: Amaricoccus macauensis; assembly: GCF_014201905.1. Lineage (GTDB taxonomy): Bacteria > Pseudomonadota > Alphaproteobacteria > Rhodobacterales > Rhodobacteraceae > Amaricoccus > Amaricoccus macauensis. The sequence continues at coordinate 994,396 of NZ_JACHFM010000002.1, forward strand.
ATGCTGACCGACGAGCGCCACGGCGTGATCCTTGACCGCCTCGCAACCGAGGGCCGGGTCCTTGCCGCCAGCCTCGCGGCCGAGTTTGGCGTCTCCGAAGACACCGTGCGCCGCGACCTGCGCGACCTCGCCCGCGCCGGTGCCTGCCGCCGGGTCTACGGCGGCGCCCTGCCCCTCACGACTGCGCCCGAACCCGGGCCGGAGCGCACCCGCGCCGGGATCGCAGCACCTGAAAAGGCCGCGCTCGCGCGCGCCGCGACCGCGCTCATCGCCCCCGGCCAGACCATCCTGATCGACGCGGGCACCACCAACACCGCCATCGCCACGGCGATCGCCACCGGCATCCCGGCGGGGTTCGGCCTCACCATCGCCACGAACTCGCTCTCCGTCGCGGGCGCGCTCGCCAGTCGCGAGGACATCCGCCTCGTCGTGCTCGGCGGCACCCACGACGCGAGCCGGGGCGCCTGCCTCGGCGCCGACACCATCGACGCCATTCGCCGCCTCCGGGCGGACCTCTTTTTCCTCGGCCCCTGCGCCATCGACGCGGACCTCGGCATCACGGCGTTCGATCCCGCCGAGACGGACGTGAAGCGCGCCATGGCCGAGGCAAGCCTCGGCCTCGCCGTCGCTGCCACCACCGACAAGCTCGCGACCGCGGCACCATTCCGCGTCGCCCCGCCCGAGGCGATCACCCATCTCGTGGTCAGCGGCGACGCACCGGAGGAGACGCTGGCGGCCTTCGCAGCGCACGGCACCGTTCTCCACCACGCCGGCTGAGCCGCTGCACCGAAGCCCGCGGCTCGGGATTTTCCGGCGTTTGCCGGCCCCGACAGGGCGGATTCCCGCCCGAATCCGGGCCATCGCCTGACGCTTGCCGCCCTGCGGAAAACCCACTAGACCGCGTGCGACAGCGTGGGAGCCCGGAAAAATGACGTCTCCGAAGAAGGTTGTGCTCGCCTACTCCGGCGGCCTCGATACCTCGATCATCCTGAAGTGGCTTGCGACCGAATACGGCTGCGAAGTCGTCACCTTCACGGCCGACCTCGGCCAGGGCGAGGAACTCGAGCCCGCCCGCAAGAAGGCCGAACTGCTCGGCATCAACCCCGACAGCATCTACATCGAGGACCTGCGCGAGGAATTCGTGCGCGACTTCGTCTTCCCGATGTTCCGCGCCAATGCGGTCTATGAGGGGCTTTACCTGCTTGGCACCTCGATCGCCCGCCCGCTGATCGCGAAGCGCCTCGTCGAGATCGCCCAAGCGACCGGCGCGGACGCCATCGCCCACGGCGCCACCGGCAAGGGCAACGACCAGGTGCGCTTCGAGCTTTCGGCCTACGCGCTCGATCCCTCGATCCGCGTCATCGCGCCGTGGCGCGAATGGGACCTGACCTCGCGCACCAAGCTGCTCCAGTTCGCCGAGGAGAACCAGATCCCGATCGCGAAGGACAAGCGCGGCGAGGCGCCGTTCTCGGTCGACGCGAACCTGCTCCACACCTCCTCCGAGGGCAAGGTGCTCGAAGACCCCGCCGAGGAGGCGCCCGCCTACGTCTATCAGCGCACCGTCGCCCCCGAGGACGCCCCCGACACGCCGACCTATGTCGAGATCGGCTTCGAGAAGGGCGATGCGGTCTCGATCGACGGCGAGCGCCTGTCGCCCGCGGCACTCCTGACCCGCCTGAACGAGCTTGGTGGCGCCAACGGCGTCGGCCGGCTCGACCTCGTGGAAAACCGCTTCGTCGGCATGAAGTCTCGTGGCGTCTACGAGACGCCGGGCGGCACGGTGCTTCTCGTGGCGCACCGCGGCATCGAGCAGATCACGCTTGATCGCGGCGCCGGGCACCTGAAGGACGAGCTCATGCCGCGCTATGCCGAACTCATCTACAACGGCTTCTGGTTCTCGCCGGAGCGCGAAATGCTCCAGGCGCTCATCGACAAGAGCCAGGAGCATGTGGAGGGCACCGTCCGGGTGAAGCTCTACAAGGGGTCCGCCGATGTCGTCGGCCGCTCGTCGCCCGCCTCGCTCTACTCCGAGAGCCACGTCACCTTCGAGGACGACGCCGGCGCCTACGACCAGAAGGACGCGGCCGGGTTCATCAAGATCAACGCCCTGCGCCTGAAGCTTCTCGCCGCGCGCAACAAGCGTATCGCCGACTGAGGCACGCAGGCACGGCCCGGGGAATCCCCCGTGCCGTGAGCGTCTGTCAGGCCGTGGCGACGCCCGCGCGCCTTGCGCGGGTCTGGACCAGTGCCACCGCACAGGCCGCGATCGCCAGCGGCACGGCGAGCCCGATGTAGTATCCCGGCACCCCGGCACCCTGCAGCACCCAGCCACCGAGCGCCGAGCCGGCAATCGCGCCGGTCCGGCCGATGCCGATCGCCCAGCCCGTCCCGGTCGCGCGCAACTCGGTCGGATAGGTGCTCGCGATCAGGTAGTTGAGCGCGATCTGCTGCCCGCCGATCCCGAAGCCGCCGGCCGCGACCAGCGCGAAGACCAGCGTCCAGTTGCTGCCCGCCGCCGCCAGCCCGAGGCAGATGGCAATGCCGATCGCGAACATCGCCGCCAGCGTGCGGCGGATGTCGAGCCGTGGCAGGTAGAGCGACAGCGGGATCGCGCAGACGATGAAAGAGGCATTGACCACCACCGTGCCAAGCGCCGCGGTCGATTGCTCGAGCCCGGCCCGCGTCAGGACCGTCGGCAGCCAGAGCAGGAACATGAACCAGGCGATCCAGTTGAAGAGATAGACCGCCCAGATCGCCACCGTGCTGGTGCGATAGGCCGGGGCGAACAGCCCGCGGACCGAGCCCTGCTCCACCGTCTCGGGACGAGTGAACGTCGCCTCCGAGGCCACCGCGCGGCCGATGATCCGCCCGAGCAGCCGCCGCGCCCGCCCGAGATCATCCGGCCGCCCCCGGGCCGCAAGGAACTGCGGCGATTCCGGCAGCAGCAACAGGCAGACGAGGAAGATCACCATGGGGATCGCCCCGCCGACGAGATACATCCCCTGCCAGCCGATCACCGCCATCCAGCCGGCCGCCAGCACGCCACCGAGCAGCGCGCCCGCGGGCAGGCCGAGCAGCACCACGGTCAGGACGGCCCCGCGCAGCCGTGCCGGGCTGTACTCCGCCGCGAGTGCCAGCAGGACCGGCGTCGCGCCGCCCATCCCGAGCCCGGTCAGGAAGCGCAGGACCACGATCTGCATCGGCGTCTGCGCGAAGGCGATGGCGAAGGAGAACACCGAGAAGAGGGCAATCGCCGCGAGGATCGCCCGCCGGCGTCCGATCCGGTCGCCGATCGTCCCGAGCCCCATCGCCCCGATCGCCATCCCGAGCGTTCCGGCAATGAAGATCCACGTCATGTCGGCCGGCGACATGCCAAAGCCCTTCGCGATCGCCGGGCCCGTGAAGGCAATGATCTGCGTGTCGAAGCCGTCGAGCAGCGCCACGAACAGGCAAAGCCCGATCACCCGCCACTGAAAGCCGCCGACCGGCCGCTCGTCGAGCACCTGCCGGATATTGATGTCTGTCTGGGCCATCGCCGCATTCCCCCGATGCCGCCGGCCCCCGACCTTCGGGCAAGGGCACTCCGCCCGGGGTCTCGCGGCCCCGGCCGCGCGGAGCGCCCGGCTGTCAGCAATGGACGGGAGGATCCGCCGGGCCGCGCCGCGGGTCAAAGCCCGCCCGGGTAAGGTGCGATACCCTTCCGGTATCGCCTCCCGGACGCAGGTGGCGTCAACACTCTTGCGAACGCGTCTGCGAGGGTTTACCTAACGGCCGCCTCAAACCGGACGGGATACCGATGGGATCGCTGATACTCGTGCTGCTTTTCATCATCAAGATCGTCTGGTGGATCGTGCTTGCGCACGTCGTCATGAGCTGGCTGATCGGCTTCAATGTGCTGAACCGCAACCAGCCCATCGTCTGGAACATCTGGACCGGCCTCAACCGCGTGCTTGAACCGATCTACGGCCCGATCCGCCGCGTCCTGCCGAACATGGGCGGGCTCGACCTCTCGCCGCTGGTCCTGATCGTGATCCTCTACGCGCTGCAGACGATCCTCGTGCGCAACGCGCCGATGTTCTACTGATCCATCCGCATCGCTTGCCGACCCCGCGCGCGTCTCAGCCGGCCGCGCGGCTCTCGCGAAACCCGTTGGCCTCCTCGCGCAACCGGGAGGCCTCGCGCTGCTCCGCGCCCAGGTCGTCGTCGAACATCTGAAGCGAGATGAGCCGGCTCGCGGCCGCGGCATCCATCGGCCTGCCGAGCAGATATCCCTGACCCACGTCGCAGCCGCACTCGACCAGCCGCTGGAACTGCTCCTCGGTCTCGACGCCTTCGCCGATCGTCAGGATGTTCAGGTCCTGCGCGAGGCTCGTGACCGCCCGGATGACCGCACGCGATCCCAGGTCGGCAACGTCGGTGTCGATGAAGCTGCGGTCGATCTTGATCCGGTCCAGCTCGAAGTCCCGCAGGTGCGCGAGCGACGAATAGCCGGTGCCGAAGTCGTCCATGGCGATGCGCACGCCCAGCCGGCGCAGGCCCTTCAGCACCTCCGACAGCAATCTCCCGTCCTCGACCATCGCGGTCTCGGTCAGCTCCACCTCGAGGCGCCGGGCCTCGACGCCGTGACGCCGCAGGGCGTCCGCGACCTGTCCCACGAAATCCGCCGAACGCAACTGCACCGCGGAAGCATTCACTGCCACGTGCAGATGCACCGGCCAGCGCGCGAGCTGGCGGCAGGCCTCCTCCAGCACCCAGGCGCCGATGTCGACGATAAGGCCGTTCGCCTCGGAGATCGGCACGAACTCCGCCGGCGACACCATGCCGAGTGCCGGGTTCCGCCAGCGGAGCAGCGCCTCGAAGCCGATCAGACGGCGCGCCGGCAGGGCGTAGAACGGCTGAAAATGCAGCTCGAACGCGTCCTGCGCCAGCGCCTCGGCCAGCTCCACCTCGATCTGCCGACGGCGTGCCGCCCGCTCGATCATCCCGCTCTCGTAGCCTTCGATCCGGTCACGACCGAACTCCTTGGCACGGCGCAGCGCGAGGCTCGCCCGCTCGAGCAACTGGTGCCAGTCGCCGTCCGCGACGCAGGCGAACCCGATGCAGCAGCTCACGCTCACCGGCTCGCCCTCGATCGGCACCGGCCGCGCGACCGCGGCCCGCAGCACCTCGGCAAGTCGCCGGGCATCGCTTTCGGTTCCCGCGCGCACGATCGCCGCCACCTCTCCGCCCTCGAAGCGGAAGACCAGCTCGCCGTCCGGGCAGGCAAAACGCAGCCGGTCGGCGATCTGGATCAGGACCGCATCGCCGACCGAATGGCCGAACGTCTCGTTCATCCACTTGAACCGGTCAATGTCGATCAGCAGCAGGGCACCGCACGTCTCCCCCTCGGTCGACAGCCGCCCCACCAGATCGTGAAAGCTCCGACGGTTCGGCAGCGCGGTCAACGGATCGTGCAGCGCCATGAAGTCCATGGCGTCCCGGGCCGCGCGGGACTCCGTCACGTCGTCGTAGGAGAGAACCGCGCCGCCCTCGGGCATCCGCCGGCAGCTGACCGCGAGAGTCCGGCCGTTGGCGAAGCGGCGCTCGGTGCGCGTGCCCCCCTCGCCGGCGAGCCAGTGGCGATGCTCGGCGACGAAATCGGCGATCTCCGCCGCGTCCCATTCCCCGCGGCGCGCCATCGCGCCGACGATGAGGGCGATCCCCCTGCCGGGCGCCACGTCCTCGGCATCGAGTCCGAGGATCTCGACGGCACGCGAGTTGAACGCGATCACCTGTCCCTCGGCATCGACCATCACCAGCCCGTTCGACATGTTGCGCAGCGCGAGCAGGAAACGCTCGTCCTGCTCGGCCAGCGCGCTCGCTGCCTGCTGCCGCTGCGCCTCGAGCCGCGTCTCGGTGTAGACCGCCGCTGACGCCGCGCCACAGAGCAGGATGGCCGCGGAGACGACGATGAGCGAGAGGGAGGCCGGGTCGATCGCCGTCGAGCCTCCGGCGGCGAGCTTCGTGAAGCTCAGGCCATGGAGCCCGGTGAAATGGAGCGCGCAAACCCCGACGATGATCAGCCCCGCCTGAAGCACCGCTCCTGCCCGTCCGCCCCGAATGACGAGGGCCGCCGCGAGCGGCACGGCACCGAGGGCGACAGCGAGAAGACTGGTCAGGGGCGAGTGGGACACCACGCAATCGTCAAGCGCGCTGATGCCGGTGAAATGCATCGCACCCACCCCCAGGCCCATCACGACGCCACAGGCCGCCCGCACCCGGCGGCGCCGCACGTAGCAGCACGCCATCAGGGGCCCGCCGATGGAAATGACGCCGATCGCAGCTGACGCGAAGGTCACCACCGGATCATAGGCCAGCGCCGCGTCGGGGCGGTATCCGAGCATTGCCACGAAGTGTGTCGTCCACACGCCAATTCCCGCCACCCCGGCCAGCAGCAGACCCCATGAGGCCCGCGCCGCTCCCGTCAGCTGGCTTGCCCGGTGCAGGAGGATGACCACGGTCGTCGCCATGATGCCCGCAACCATCAGCGCGGTCGCGACGAATGCCATCTCATTGTCCGCGAGCGTCTGGCTCAGGAAGGCGGCAAGCATGACTTCACTCCGTGTTCGTGGAATGAGGGGTTACACAAGCCGATTGCCGAAAAGTTAAATGCATTCCCCGCTTTAGGCTCAAATTATCCCACCGGGGTTGAAGCCGGTCACGGCAGGCGACGACCCCGGCGGCGAAAACCCGCGACGCAGCCCGCGCCGGGGGCGCCGGTCGCCTTGCGTCTCGCGCCTCAGTCGTCCTCGAACAGGTCGCCGATCCGGTCCGGTGCCCGTGGAGCGGCAAGGCCGAGGTGGGTCCAGGCCTTTGCCGCCAGCACCCGCCCGCGCGGCGTGCGGGCGATGAGACCCTGCTGCAGCAGGTATGGCTCGATGACCTCCTCGATCGCATCGCGCGACTCCGAGAGCGCCGCCGCGATGGTCTCGATCCCGACCGGCCCGCCACCGTAGTTCTCCGCGATGAGCCCGAGATAGCGTCGGTCGGCGCCGTCGAGGCCGATCGTGTCGACCCCGAGCCGGCCGAGCGCCCCGTCGGCGATCTCGCGCGTCACCCGCCCGTCGCCCTCCACCAGCGCAAAGTCCGCCACCCGCCGCAGCAGCCGCCCGGCGATCCGTGGCGTGCCGCGCGCCCGCCGCGCGATCTCGCGCGCCCCCTCGGGCGTCGCGTCGGCCTTCATCAGCCGCGCCGCCCGGGTGACGATCGCCTCCAGCTCGTCCACCTCGTAGAACTCGAGCCGCGTCGGGATGCCGAAACGATCGCGGAGCGGCGTCGTGAGCAGCCCGAGCCGGGTCGTGGCGCCAACCAGGGTGAAGGGCTGCAACTCGATCCTGACCGTGCGCGCCGCCGGCCCCTCGCCGATCACCAGGTCAAGCTGGAAGTCCTCGAGCGCGGGATAAAGGATCTCCTCCACCACCGGCGACAGCCGGTGGATCTCGTCGATGAAGAGCACGTCGCGCGCGTCGAGATTGGTCAGGATCGCCGCCAGATCGCCGGCCTTCGCCAGCACCGGCCCGGAGGTCATGCGGAAGTTCACCCCAAGCTCGCGCGCCATGATCTGCGCCAGCGTGGTCTTGCCGAGGCCCGGCGGCCCGTAGAACAGCGTGTGGTCCATGGCCTCGCCACGCCGCCGCGCGCTCTCGATGAAGATCGCGAGGTTGGCCCGCGCCGCGCGCTGGCCGATGAACTCGTCAAGCGAGCGCGGCCGGAGTGCCCGGTCGGCGTCCTCGGGAAGGCTCTCGGGTCGCACTGTGGGATCAGGCGTCGCCATGCTGGTCCTTTCGGAGCTCATCCTTTCGGCGCGAGAACGCGAAGCGCCGCGCGGATCAGGCCCGAGACGTCGCCCGCGCCATCATCGACCTCGGCCACCGCAGCCGCCGCCTCGCCTTGGCCGTAGCCGAGGTTCAGGAGCGCCGAGAGCGCATCCGCCCGCGCCTGCGCCCCGACCGGCACCACCTGGGCCGTCGCAGGAGCCGTCGCCGCGGCGGGCGCCAGCGCGGGTGCCGTGCCGGTCATCGCCGGCGTGGCACCGGCCGCCCCCATCGCCATCACCGAGGGTGCCTTCGACTGCAGCTCCAGAACCAGCCGCTGCGCGAGCTTTGGCCCGACGCCCGGCGCCGCGCGGATCGCGCCGGCGTCGCCGAGCGACAGCGCCCGCGCCACCCCCTGCTCACCCAGCGTCCCGAGGATCGCAAGACCGGCCTTCACGCCGACGCCCTGCACCGAGGTGAGAAGCCGATGCCACTCGCGCTCCGCCAGCGTGCGAAACCCGATGAGCTGCATCAGATCCTCGCGCACCACCAGTTCGGTGAAGAGCGCCACCATCTCGCCCGGGCCGGGCAGGCCCGCGAGTGTCCGGTCCGAGCACATCACCAGGTAGCCGACACCGCCCGCCGTCTCCACCAGCACATGATCACCGTCCACGTAACCGACGCGCCCCGTCACCTTTCCGATCACGTCTTCACCTTGCCGATCACGCCCGGATCCCCGCGATCGCCGCCGCGAGCCGCCCCTGAAAGCGTGCGTGATGCGCATGACAGAGCGCGATCGCCAGCGCATCGGTCGCGTCGGGCCCTGCGAGCTTCACACCCGGAAGCTGCAGCTTCACCATGTGCTCCACCTGAGCCTTTTCCGCATGGCCGACACCCACCACCACCTTCTTGACCGCGTTCGGCGCGTATTCCGCCACCGGCACCCCGGCGCGCGCCGGCACGATCAGTGCCACCGCCCGCGCCTGCCCGAGCTTCAGCGTCCCGGCCGCATCCTTGTTGACGAAAGTCTGCTCCACCGCCGCCGCCTCCGGCCGCTGCGCCGACACGACGGCGGTCAGCGCCACGAAGAGACTGAGGAGTCGCGTGGCGAGATCATCGCCCTCCGACTGACAGACGCCGTTCGCCACGTGACGCACCAGAGTGCCCTCCACGTCGACGACGCCCCAACCGGTGCGCCTCAGCCCCGGATCAATACCTATGACGCGCATGTTTCTGCGCCTTGTGCCTGCCACCTCGCCGCTCCGTGCCTAGCACGAAGCGCGAACATTCGCCAAGCGCCGCGTTGACCGCCGGGCCGGCAGAGCCCGGCGAATAATAGTGCCTGCAATCTGCGCACCGATTGCCCGATCAGCCCGCAGAACGCATTTTCCGACAGCCCTCGCGCAGCTTCGGGTTGACCTCCGGCGCCAGCCGTGAGTTTTGGGCAGCTCCGGCGTTTGACACTTCGTTGACGCCCCTGCACCGGACGCATGGCTGAGTTGCAGTCTTGGCGTTTGTGGAATGGCGCGCGTGCGCCTAAATCTCTGCTCAGCAACCGGATGTTCCGGTCCCGCCTGAAATCACAGAGACCAAGAAGATGACCATGTCCGCCCCCTTCAACAGCAGCCAGTCGGTTCCGCTCGGGGCCGTTTCAATCTTCCGCGCCACCGCCGGCATCGAGGCCGTCGTGCGGGCATTCTCCTCTTGGAACCGTGCGCGCAGCACGCGCGCTGCCCTCGCCAACCTCTCGGACGCGCAGCTCGCCGACATCGGCGTCACCCGTCACGAGATCGGCACGGTCTCGGGCGCGCTCGCGCGCCGCTGACACCCGGCCGGGCACCGCGCCCGGCGACGACTCCGGCCAGCGGGGCCAAAGACAAGTAACGAGTAACATGTGTTTCGACACGGGCGGCTCCTTCCGGGAGCCGCCCGTTCGCTTTTCAGCGATGCATCCCGAGAACGAGCGTCGTCCAGCCGTCGATCGGCACCCGCTCGATCACCCGGTATCCCCAGCCGCGATAGACCGCGACGACCCCCGCCGCCTGACGCGAGAGGATCCCCGACAGGATCGCCACGCCGCCGGTCTCCTGCGCCGCCGCCATCTGCGGCGCGATGCGCTTCAGCGGCCCGGCGAGGATGTTGGCGAAGACCAGATCGAACGGCGCCGCCGCATGGAGACGCGGGTGGCGAAAGCCCGCGGCAGTGACGCAACTGACCCGCGACGCGACGCCGTTCGCCGCCACGTTCTCCCGCGCCGTCACCGTCGCCACCGGATCAATGTCGCCCGCGATCGCCACCGCCGGCCAGACCGAGGTCGCAGCCATGGCAAGCACGCCCGTACCGCCGCCGATATCGGCCACCCGGCGCGCCACGAAGCCGCGGCGCAGGAGAGTGTCGAGCGCCAGCAGGCAACCCCGCGTCGTCGCGTGATGCCCGGTGCCGAACGCCTGCGCCGCCTCGATTTCGAGGCCGATGCGGTTCGGACCGATCCGCTCCCGGTCATGGCTGCCGAAGACGACGAAGCGCCCGGCTTCGACCGGCGTCAGCTCGGCGCGGACCTGCGCGACCCAGTCGCGATCCTCGATCCGCTCGACCACGAAGCTGTCGCTGCCGTGCGCGTCCGCGAGGAGGGCGAGCGCCACCTCGTCGGGCGCCTCGCCGAAGATGCCGCTCACGTCCCAGAGGCCGGAGCCGTCGTCATGGTCGTTGATGTCACTCGCAAGCGGCGCGGGGTCGAGCTCGTCGAGCGCGTCGCGCAGCGTCTCGGCCGCCGGCCGGCCATGAATGGCGGCGGTGGCACGCCGGAGAACCGGGACGCCGGTCGTCACGCGGAGAGCCCCACCGGGCAGGTAACGCCCGTGCCGCCAAGGCCGCAGTAGCCCCGTGGGTTCTTGGCGAGATACTGCTGGTGCGGACCCTCGGCGTGATAGAACTCCGGCGCATCGACGATCTCCGTCGTGACCGGCCCGTAGCCCGCGGCCTTCAGCCGCTTGCCGAACTCAGCCTTCGACGCCTCCGCCGCCGCGTGCTGCTCCGGCGTGAAGGGATAGATGCCCGAGCGGTACTGCGTGCCCACGTCATTGCCCTGCCGCATCCCTTGCGTCGGGTCGTGCCCCTCCCAGAACGCCTTCAGCAGCCCCTCGTAGGAAATCACCGCCGGATCATACGTGACGAGCACCACCTCCGCATGACCGGTCGCGCCGGTGCAGAGCTCCTCATAGGTCGGATTGGGCGTCTCGCCGCCGGCATAGCCCACGACGGTCGCGTAGACGCCGGGCAGCTTCCAGAACACCCGCTCCACGCCCCAGAAGCAGCCCATCCCGAACATCGCCCGCGCCATGCCCTCGGGCACCGGCTCCTCGAGCGGGCGCCCGGTGACGAAGTTGGTCGCGGCGGTGGGGATCGCGCCGGGACGGCCCGGCAGCGCCTTGCCCGACACGGGCATCTCGGTCTTCTTCGACAGTCCGAACATCACATCCTCCGCGCAGGTCTCATCCGCGGATCTAGGCGCGGCGGAGCAGGTTTCCAAGACGAACCGATCAGTGGATCGCGACGCCGGTGATGTCGAGATAGCCGTCGTAGATCATCTTGAGCGCAACATAGAGGATGACCAGCAGACCGACCCAGGCAATCCAGCGATGCTTGTTGAGCAGCCGGGCGATGAACGTGGCGGCGAAGCCCATGAGCGCCACCGAAAGCGCAAGCCCGAAGACCAGCACCACCGGGTGCTCGTGCGCCGCGCCGGCAACCGCCAGCACGTTGTCGAGCGACATGGAGACGTCAGCGATGATGATCTGGGTCACCGCCTGCCGCAGGGTCTTGCGCGGCGCGCGGCCGACGGTGCCGTCGGCGTTGAGGTCGGTGTTCGAGACCGCCTCCACCCCCTCGTGCGCCGCCGCATGCGCCCGGATCTCCTGGTACATCTTCCAGCAGACCCAGAGCAGCAGCAGCCCGCCCGCGAGCAGGAGGCCGGTGATGCCCAGAAGCTCGGTGGCGATCAGCGCGAAACAGATCCGCAGGGCCGTCGCGGCAAGGATGCCGATCAGGATCGCCTTGCTGCGGTGCTCCGGCGAGAGCCCGGCGGCGGCCATGCCGATCACCACCGCATTGTCGCCAGCCAGAACCAGGTCAATCATGATGACCTGGAGGAACGCGGTCAACATTGCGGATTCGATCATGCGTCGGGACCTCCTCGCCAGTTACCGCGGCAAAAGCCAGCATCGACCACGGCTGTCAACCCGTCCGGGTGACGTCGCTACCGTAGAGCCAGTCGAAGCGGCCGAGAAGTAGCCCCGGCGCAACTGTTGAAATTGCCCGGAGCCCGGCATGAACCGGCCGACGCCCGACGCCGCTCAGATGATATACGCCGGCGTTTCGCGCCGACGCCCGCTGCACCCGCGTCACCCGCGCCCGCCGCAGGCGCTCGTATTCCGCGAGCCCCGCCGCCGGGTCCGGCGCGCGGTCGAGCGTCTCTGCGAGTACCCATGCATCCTCCAGCGCCATCGTCGCACCCTGCGCGAGGAACGGCAGCATCGGGTGGCAGGCGTCGCCAAGCAGCGCCAGCCGCCCCGCGCGCCATGTGGTCAATGCCGGGTGATCGAAGAGCCCCCAGAGAAAGCACTCGCTCACCACGCCGAGCAGCGCGCCCGCGTCGCCGCCGAAGTCCGCGAACGCGCGCCGCACTTCGTCCGGGTCGCCGGGCAGGCTCCAGCCCTCTTCCGCCCAGGCCGTGCGCTCCTCGATCGCGATGAAGTTCACCAGCCGGCCGCCGCGCAGCGGATAGCTCACAAGATGCCGCCCCGGCGCCATCCAGACCCGTGACGCCGGGCGCGCCAGCTCGCCCGGAACCCGGTCCGCGGGAACGATGCCGCGCCAGGCCACGTGCCCGGTAAAGCGCACCGCGCCCCCGGTGCCGGTCGCCGCCCGCAGGCGCGAGCGCACGCCGTCCGCGCCGATCACGACCTCGGCGCCGGCAAGCAGCGGATCGTCCGGCCCCGTCACCTCGTGACCGAGCCGCACGCTCACCCCCGCCGCCATCGCCGCGTCGACCAGTCCCGCGAGCAGGTCGGCCCGGTGCAGGTGCCAGTAGGGCCGTCCGTAGCGTGCGCGCGCCGTTGCCCCGAGCGGCACCCGCGCCACGAGTCGCCCGCCCACGTGGTCGCGCAGCTCGATCGCCTCGGGCAGGGATGCCCGCTCGCGCAGCCGCTCGGTGACGCCCAGCGCCTCGAGCACCGCCACGCCATTCGGTCCGATCTGCAGGCCCGCACCCACCTCGCCAAGTTCCGCGGCGCGCTCCCACAGGGTGACGGCCGCGCCCCGCCGCGCCAGCGCCAGCGCCGCGGCGACCCCGCCCACGCCGCCACCAACCACCGCGATCCCGCGTCCCGCCAATGCCATGTGCCCCGCTCTCCCGCCGCAGACGTCCCGCGGCAGATGTGCACGTTACCGCCAGCCGCGGAAAGCCCCGAGCAGCCGCGCCACCTCCGCCCGCACCGCGCCCGCGTCCAGCGCATAGGCTTCCGTCTCGGCACCGGCAGCCGTCCGACCGCTGGCCGCCGCCGGAGCGACGGCGCCGCCGCCGCTCCTGAGCGCCGTCACCATGCCGACGAGCCGTCCCTCTGCGTCGAACAGCGGCCCGCCGGAGAACCCCGGCCGCCCGAGCGGCAGGCGGACGATGAGCCCCGGCCCGAACGCGGCGATCTCCGCAGCCGCGTCGATGATCTCCCCCGGTGCCGCGTAGCGCGGCCCGCCCGGGCCGTCGCGCGCATCGACCCCGGCCGCGACCACCGTGCCCCCCGGCAGGGCCGGCGCCCTCGCGTCCGGGACGACCGGCAGGAAACCGGGCCTCACGCCGAGGACCGCGAGGTCCATTCGCGGACTCAGCGCCAGCACCGTCGCCACCGCCACACCGTGAGTCACGCCCGACGCGAGAAGCTGCACACGAGCGCCGGGCCGCAACCCCTTCAGCACGTGCCGATTCGTCACCGCGACCCCGTCCGTGATGACAAAACCCGATCCGACCACCGATCCGTTCAGCACCACCGCGTGCATGTCGAGCGGACGCACTGCCCCCGCAGCCCGCGTGTCGTCGGCACGAAGCCCGGCCGCCGGGATCGCCAGTGTCGGCATCAGCATCAGGCTCAACACGCCCACCCATTGACCGAGGCCCGCGCGCCGTGCGCGGCCGGTCACCCGTCCAGTCCCCATGCAGTTCCCCACCCCAAGGGCGCACACGGTCCCCACCGCGCTCGCCGTCCGAAGGCTTAGGCCTCGCGGCGTTGCGGAAGCCCTAAGCCGGCGTCCCGATCATTCAAATGCGTCGCAAGTCGCCGGTCCCTGAGCCCCCGTGGACCCGGTGTTTCCCTTGCATTTTCGACGAGTGCCCGAGATACAACTTATAGTTGTTTTACAAGGTTGCGACATGCCCGTTGAAACAGTGACCATGCGTCCCGCCCGCGCGATGCACCTGCTCGGGGTGTCGCTCCTCGCCCTCACGCTCGCCGAGGCGGCGGTTGCCGAGCCCCTCGTCCCCCGGGGTGGCGTCGTGGCGCGCGGATCGGCGCGGATCGTCGGCGGCACGGAGCGCACCGTCATCCGCCAGACCACGCCCCGAGCGGTGATCGACTGGCGCCGGTTCGATGTGGGCCGCGATCACACGGTGGTCTTCGAGCAGCCGGGCAAGACCTCGGCGACACTCAACCGCGTCACCACCAGCCGGCCGAGCGTGATCGAGGGCGCGATCCGTGCGCGCGGCACCGTCGTCATCCAGAACGGCGCCGGTGTGCTCTTCAGCGACGGCGCCACGGTCGATGCGGGCGGCCTCGTCGCGACCAGCCGCCGCGTCGATGCCGCCCGCTTCCAGCGGGACGGCAGGGTGGAGCTTGGCGGCACCGGCCCGGGCGGCACGGTCACCAACCGCGGCAGGATCACCGTTGGCGCGGCCGGTCTCGCCGCCCTCGTCGGCGACAGCGTTGAAAACGCCGGCACCATCGTCGCGCGCCAGGGCGCCGTGGTCCTCGCGGGCGGGACGACCGGCACCCTCGACCTCGCGGGCGACGGCTTCCTGCGCATCGCCGGCAAGGGCCGCGCCGCGACCACCGGCACCATCGACGCGCGCAACGTCATCGTCAGCGTCGCCGAGACCGCCTCGGCGCTCGACTCGGCGATCAACGTCGAAGGTCTCGTCCGCGCCGCCGACGGCAAGGCCGGCGGCAGCATCGAGCTGCACGGCGGCGGCGGCCGCACCCGCGTCGCCGGCATCCTCGACGCGAGCGGCAACGAGACCGGCGGAAAGGTCACCGTCACCGGCCGGCAGATCGAGGTGACCGGCAACGCCCGTCTCTCCGCTCGCGGCGGCACCGACGGCGGCATCGTGCGCGTGGGCGGCAACCGCGGCGGCAGCAGCACCCTGCCCCGCGCCCACGAGCTTGCGATTGCCGAAGGCGCCGGGATCATCGCCGACGGTACCACCGGCACCGGCGGTGTGATCATCGCATGGTCCGACGCCAACGCCCGCATCGACGGACGCCTCTCCGCCACCGGCGGCCGGCGTGGCGGCTTCATCGAGACCTCCGCCGTCGCCGCTCTCCGGCTCGGACCGAACGCCGCCGTCACCGCCGGCGACGGCGGCCGCTGGCTCCTCGATCCGCGAAACGTCGTCATCGGCACCGCCGGCGCCGCGACCAGCGGCGGGGCGATCACGCCGCCCCCCGGCGCCGGCCCCTACATCGTCAGCCTCGTGGCGCTTCAGGCGGCGCTTGACGCCGGCACCGACGTCACCGTCACCACGGTGCAGCCGGCCTCGACGCAAGCCGGCGACATCACGGTAATCGGCGCCCTCGGCTGGACGGGCCCCGGCGCGCTCACCCTCTCGGCCGAGCGCGACATCCTGATCTCCGCGCCTGTCACCACCGCCAACGGCGACTTCACCGTCAGCGCCGCACGCTCGATCGGTATCGCAGCCGATCTCACCGCGACCGACGCGGCCAGCATCACCCTGACCGCGGGCACCGGCGACATCCGCCTCACCCGCGCCCGCCCCGGCGATCTCGCGGTCAGGACGGCGGCAGGCGATCTCACTCTCACCGCCGGCAACCAGGTGACCTTGCGAAACTGGCAGGGTGGCCTCGACCTCGCCACCGGCAGCGGCGATCTCAGCATTACCGCCGGCCACGCCATCCTCGTTCGCGGCGGCGCTGGCGCGAACCAGTGGGTCCGGGTCGGCAGCGCCACGTCCTCCGGCACCGTCAGCCTCTCCGCCCCGAAGATCGACGTCGTCGGCGGCATCGGCGCCGGCAGCCGGGCCGAAATCCTCGCCGGCCCCGGCGGCTCCCTCACCGTGGAGGCTCGCGACCGCATCCTCGTACAGGACTGGACCGGCGGCTCACCCGCCCGCCTCGCCAGCCTCGGTGGCGCTCCCCTGATCCTCATCGCCGCGGAACAGTGCTGGTTCGGCACCGTCCAGTCCGGCACCGGCGCGGCCGACGGCGGCCCGGTCAGCCTCGCGGGCTCCATCGCCGCCACCGTCGAGCCGATCTTCAGCCTCGCCGCCGGCCACGACTTCACCCTCGCAACCGAAACCCCGGCCGGCGCCGCCTCGTCCTACGAGGCCGCCCTGCCGCTCTCCGTCACCACGACCGGCACCGGTAGCCTCGCGATCGACGCCCCCGTCACCGCCTCGCGGCTCACCCTCGTTTCGGCGCAGGGCATCACCCTCGGCGCGGGCACCACGCTCACCACCACCGACCCGGGCGCCTCGCTCGTCGTCTCGGCCGGCGCGGCCTTCGCGAACGCCTCCGGTGGGGACGTCTTCGCCCCCGGCGGCCGCTGGCTCCTCTACATGGACCGTTTCGCCAGCCCCTCGGGGGCCCTCCCGGTCCCCGACGGCTTCGACCTCTACGGCCGCAGCCTCGCCAGCGACCCGCCGGCAGGCCTCGGCTTCACCGGCAGCCGGATCGTCTACGCCGAGCAGCCGACCCTCACACTCGCAGCCGACTCCGCCAGCAAGACCTACGGTGAGACCACCCCGGCGATCGGCTTCACCGCCACGGGCCTGCGCCCCGGCGACAGTTTCGCCACCGCCCTCACCGGCACGCCCACCGTTACCGCCACCGGCACCACCCCCACCGCCGCCGCCGGCAGCCACACGGCAGCTCTCGCCGCCACCGCCTCGGCCCAGGGCTACCGCCTCGCCCTCGTCGACGGCAGCATCACCGTCGCCCCCGCGCCCCTCACCATCACCGCAGATGACGCAAGCCGGCCCTACGGCGCCACGAACCCCGGCTTCACCGCCCGCTACGCCGGCTTCATCCCCGGCGAGGACGCTCGCGATCTCGCCGGCAACCTCACCCTCGCGACTTCTGCAACCCGGACCTCCGACGTGGGCACCTACGCCATCACCGCCGCCGGTCTCACCAGCAGCAACTACGCCATCACCTACGCACCCGGCGCCCTCGCCGTGACCCCCGCCGCCCTCACCGTCACCGCGAACGACGCCGGCCGACGCTACGGCGCCGCCAATCCGAGCCTCACCGCCCGCTACGACGGACTCGTGGCCGGCGACACCGCCGCCGACCTCGGGCCGCTCACCCTCGCGACTTCTGCAACCCGGACCTCCGACGTGGGCACCTACGCCATCACCGCCGCCGGTCTCACCAGCAGCAACTACGCCATCACCTACGCACCCGGCGCCCTCGCCGTGACCCCGGCCGCCCTCACCGTCACCGCGAACGACGCAGGCCGACGCTACGGCACCGTCAATCCGAACCTCACCGCCCGCTACGCCGGACTCGTGGCCGGCGACACCGCCGCGAGCCTCGGCCCGCTCACACTCGCCACCGCCGCGACACCCACCTCCGACGTGGGCACCTACGCCATCACCGCCGCCGGTCTCACCAGCAGCAACTACGCCATCACCTACGCACCCGGCGCCCTCGCCGTGACGCCCGCCGCCCTCACCGTCACCGCGAACGATGCAGGCCGACGCTATGGCGCCGCCAATCCGAACCTCACCGCCCGCTACGCCGGGCTCGTGGCCGGCGACACCGCCGCCGACCTCGGGCCGCTCACCCTCGCCACCGCTGCGACACCCGCCTCCGACGTGGGCACCTACGCCATCACCGCCTCGGGTCTCACCAGCAGCAACTACGCCATCACCTACGCGCCCGGCGCCCTCGCCGTGACCCGCGCCGCCCTCACCGTCACCGCGAACGACGCCGGCCGACGCTACGGCGCCGCCAATCCGAGCCTCACCGCCCGCTACGCCGGGCTCGTGGCCGGCGACACCGCCGCCGACCTCGGGCCGCTCACCCTCGCCACCGCTGCGACACCCGCCTCCGACGTGGGCACCTACGCCATCACCGCCTCGGGTCTCACCAGCAGCAACTACGCCATCACCTACGCACCCGGCGCCCTCACGGTGACGAAGGCGCCCCTCACCATCACCGCGAACGACACGCACCGCCGCTACGGCGCCGCCAACCCGGGCCTTGGCGTGCATTACACCGGCTTCGTCGCGGGCGACGACGCCACCGACCTCTCGGGCCAGCTCGCGGTCGCCACCTCCGCCACAAAGACGAGCGCTGTCGGCGCCTACGCCATCGCTGCGACCGGCCTCACCAGCGGCAACTACGCCATCGCCTGGCAGCCGGGGACGCTCACCGTCAACCCGGCCCCCCTCACCGTCACTGCCAACGATCTGAGCCGCACCTACGGCAACGCCGGCGCCCCCTACGCTGCGACCTACGCCGGCTTCGTCAACGGCGACGATGCCGCCGACCTCGCCGGCACCCTGCATTTCGAGACCACGGCCGGCCAGTCGAGCCCGGTCGGCACCTACGGCGTCACCCCGGCCGGCCACACCAACGGCAACTACGCCATTTCCTACATCGCCGGCTATCTGACGATCGACCCCGCAGCCCTCACGATCACCGCAAACGACGCCGCGCGGATCGAAGGCGCCCCTGACCCCGACTTCACCGCCCGATACGCCGGCTTTGTCTCCGGCGAAGGCACGTCCGTCCTCGGCGGCAGCCTCAGCATCACCTCCGACGCCGACGCTGACAGCCCGGCCGGTGCCTACGCGCTCACCCCGGGCGGCCTCACCAGCGCGAACTACGCCATCACCTTCGTCGACGGCACCCTCAGCCTCCTGCCGGCACCGCTCGCGGCACCCGCGCAGCTGACCGGCCACGAAGAGCGCCACATCGCAGCGCGTGGCGTCCCGCCGCTGACCCCTGGCGATGCGAGCTTCCGCACCACCTCGGCCGAGGCGCCCCCGGCAATCGACAACCCCTTCGTCCTCACCTACTCGCTCGGCGAATTCTCCCGGACCATGGGTCTCGGCGGTGGCACGGGCACGGGCGCGCGCGCCACCGGCGCCGACACGGAAACCGCCACCCGAGACGCCGACACCAAAGGCTTCGTACCCGCATCGGGCGGCGCCACGACCACCCCGGCCGCGGACCCGACTTGCATCGCAGGTGTGCTTCCAGGCGACGCCGGCGATTGCGGCACCACCCGCGAGAACTATTGGATCACGAGGACTTCGCTGTGAAACACCGGCTCGCGCTTCTCGCCGTCCTCGGCGCGCCCCTGCCCCTCGCAATACCCGCCGCAATTGCCGTCGCAATTGCCGTCGCCACTCTGCCGGTCGCGACGCGACCCGCCACCGCCCAGCCGGCCGCCGACTACCTCCCCGGGCCCGACCTCGACGCCGGCCCCACTGCCTTGGCCCCGCCCCCGCCGGCAACCGTGGCGCCGCTCGCCCCATCGCCCGGCGGCATCCTGCTCCGGCGCGTCATCCTCGACGGAGCAACCGCGATCCCCGAGGCGGACCTCGCGCCGATCTGGGCGCCGCTTCTCGGGCAGCCGGTCTCGGCGGCGACCATCACCGATCTCGTCGCGCGCCTGACCGCCGCCTATCGCGCCCGCGGCTTCGTGTTCTCGCAGGCGGTCCTCTCCGAGCAGAGCCTCGCCCACGGCACGCTCCACATCGCGGTCATCGAGGGCTTCGTCGATCACGTCGGCATCGACGGGGGCAGCCCGTCGCAGCAGGCGACGCTCCGGCGTCTCTTCACGCCCGTCGCGACCGACCGCCCGTTCCGCATCGAGACGCTGGAGCGGAGCGTGCTTCTCGCCCGTGACACCTATGGCGCCGGCATCGAGACCGTTGTCACCGCGTCCGCCACCACCTTCGGTGCGGCGGACATGACGGTGCTGGCGAACCCGGACCGTTTCACCGGCTTTGCCTCGGCGGACAATCGCGGCTCGCGGCTCTACGGCGACTTCGGCCTGACCGCCGGCATCAGCGCCTACGACACGCTCGGCCTCGGCGAGCGCCTCGAAGGCCTCATTGCCGTCGCCCCGCGCGGCGGCGCGCTCAGCTATATCGAAGGCGCGGCCGATGTGCCGCTGCCATGGCTCTCCGGCGGCTGGCTCGATGGCGGCCGCTTCGAGTTCCACGCCGACACCTCCCGCGGCAAGCCGGATCTTTCCCGCAGCGGCTCGCCCGACGGCCTCAGCCTGATCTCCGACGAGACGAACCTGCGCGCCGGCCTTGTCGTGCCCTTCGTGCGCACCCGTTCGATGAACCTCTTCGGCCGGGTCGGGCTCGACTGGCAGGAGGCGACCTCCGTCACCGGCTTCGCCGGCGGCTCGACCGAGGAGACCAACCGCCTCGCGGTGGCGCGCGCCAGCTTCTCGTGGGACGTGGCCGACAGAATGGGCGGCGTCAGCCTCGTGGAAGCCGGGATCCGCCGCGGCATCGGCGCGTGGAGCGACGTCGGCGGCACCGGCCCCGCGGCAGGCGACCCCGACTTCACCCTCGCGACCTTCGGCCTCAGCCGCCTGCAACGCCTCGGCGAGAGCCCATTCTCGCTCTGGTTCGAGGCGACGGGCCAGATCGCCGCCAACGTCCTTCCAGCCCCCGAACGCTTCGCTCTCGGCGACAGCACCATCGGCCGCGGCTTCGCGCCCGGCAACACCAGCGGCGACTCCGGCTGGGGGACACGCATCGAGCTCCGCCGCGGGGTGGCACCGCCCGAGCGGGTGGCCGCGGCAATGGAGCTCTACGCCTTCGCCGACCATGGCCGCGCGTACGACCGCAGCGAGGAGCGCGACGGCGCCACCTTCGAGCGCCTCGGCTCCTTCGGGATCGGCGCCCGGATCGACCTCACCGACTGGCTGACCCTCACCCCCGAGATCGCCCGACAGTCGACCGGCACCGCCACCGACACCACGGACAGGGACCACGAGACCCGCCTCTACCTCAGTCTCGTCACCCGCTTCTGAGCCGGCCCCACGGTCAAGGCTGGTTGACAGCTGACCAGCGCCGGATATGTTTTCCTGCATTATCAGATCGATAGTCGACACGCGCAACTCGCGCAGGGTCGCCTAGCCGGTGGCGTAGCCGAGCGCCCGACCGAACGATCCGGCCAGCGTCGCGCCATGCCCGAGCCCGGGCAGCGCCTCTGACGTCACCTCGATATCCCCACGCCGGGCCAGCCGTTCGGCAAGCGCCTTCGCCTCTGGCCCCTGCCCGCGCCCCTCGTCCCCGCCATGCAGCAGCATGAGACCCGTGCCGGCCGCCGCGGCCGGCGCCGCCGCCTCGATCCCGGCCAGCACCTCGGGCGCGAACCAGAGCGACGGGCTGACCGCCACATAGCGGCGGAACGCCCCCGGCGCCTCCAGCAGCGTCACGAGCGTGAAGAGCCCGCCATAGGAATGCCCCCAGAGGCAACGCCCGCCCGGATCGACGGCGACCCCGGCCTCAGCCGCCGCCCTGAGCGGCCCGAGGAGCCGCGCCCGAAACCGCCGGTCGCCGCCCGTCTCCCGCTCCGGCTGCCGCGGGTCGGCCCGGGCGCCGGCCCCCTCCGGGGTATAGTCCCGCGCCCGGGCATCGAAGTCGAACTCGGTCGCGACCGGATACCCCACCCCGAAGATCACAAGCCCAGGCACGGCCCCAAGCTCGTCCGCCGTCAGCCGGTTGAAGACCGCGTTCCCGTCAAGCATCCAGAGCGAGCGCCACCCATCCGCCGGAGCCGCCGCCCGCGGCACTGCGCGGAACAACCGATACGTGCCGCCCTCCGTCGCCACGTCGAGCCACGTCACCGCATGGCTCGCCGGCGGAGCCGCGAGCAGTGGATACTCCGCCCGCACCGGCACCGGCTGCCCCCGCACGGGCGCGGCCGCCAGCACCGCCGCGCCTCCCGCAAGGACACTGCGGCGGCTCACGATCGGCAAGGAAACCTGCCTCAACCCGCCATGCCAGCTCACATGCTCACCGGTCGGCCCAGCCGCTGGCGCCGGTCCACCATGTAGGTGATGAGCGCGACCACGACCCAGCTGCCGTGGAACAGCGCCCCGCCGATCACCACGATCCATCCCGGCACCGGCCCGACCGCCGCCCGGCTGAAGAAGGTCGCCCAGGTCCCGACCGGGGTGGGATGGATCGCCAGTTTGCCGAAATAGGCCAGCGCCTGGATCCCGAGGATATAGGCATAGTTGCTGCGCAGCCGCCGGCCGATCGCCCGCCAGTAGCTGATGTGGAACTCCGGGTGCTCGTAGTCGTCGGCCAGCAGCGTGTTCCACTTGCCGTCGAGCTTCACCCCCTCGCCCCGGAGCATCGGCACGTAGAGATCGGTCTCCATCAGCCGGCACCGCGCCCGCCAGACGCTGAAATATCGATACCTCCGCGACTCGAGCAGCAGGAACACGACGACGAGCAACCCCACGACGATCAGCGGCAACGGCGAGGCATAGGGCCCCGCGAAGGTCAGCGACATGGCCAGCCCCGTCGTCACCACCGCCCAGTTCGTCGTCTGGTCGAGTCGCGTGCGCCACACGGTGCTGCGGTAGACCTCGCCGCGATAGAGGTGCGCCACCGCGCCCATTTCCGCCGCATCGAAGCGGACCTTCACCGGCGGTACGGCCTCGGTCGGTTCATTCATGCTATCCCCCAGATTTTTCCCCACTATGCTCGGACGCCGCGCGAGGGCCAAGCCGTCCTCCCAAGCCGTCCCCGCTATCCACCTTATCCACAGGCCAACGGGGGAAGCCTCTCCCCGGTCGGGGGGCTATAAGCGTGGCTCAGGGAGATTCTCATGGCCGATGGAAACACCCCCGGGCTCGATGCCGAGACCCGCGAGCTGCCCCACAACGTCGAAGCGGAACAGGCACTGCTTGGCGCGCTCCTCGTCAACAACGAGGTCTACGACCGCGTCGCCTCGATCGTGCAGCCCGGGCACTTCTTCGATCCGGTCCACGCGCGGATCTTCGACGTGGCGGGCGAGCGCATCCGGCGCAACGCCCTCGCGACGCCGGTCACGCTGAAGGCGTTCTTCGACGACGATGCGGGCCTGAAGGAGCTCGGCGGCCCCGCGTACCTCGTGCGTCTCGCCGGCGCCGCGATCTCGCTCTTCGCCGCCAAGGACTACGCCCAGCTCATCTACGACAACGCCATCCGCCGCGAGCTGATCCTGCTCGGCCAGGGCATCGCCGACAAGGCCGGGCGCGCCCTGGTCGACAGCGAGCCCAGGGACCAGATCACCGAGGCCGAGCAGGCGCTCTACCAGCTCGGCGAGCAGGGCAAGGTCGATCGCGGCTTCCAGACCTTCCGCCGCGCCGTCATCGACGCGGTCAAGGTTGCGAACGCCGCCTACGAGCGCGAGGGCGGGCTTGCCGGCATCTCCACCGGTCTCGCCGACATCGACAAGCGCCTCGGCGGCCTGCATCCGTCGGACCTCATCATCCTCGCGGGCCGGCCCTCCATGGGCAAGACCTCGCTCGCGACCAACATCGCCTTCAACATCGCCAAGGCCTACAAGAAGGGCATCAGGCACGACGGCAGCGAAGGCGCGGTCGAGGGCGGCGTGGTCGGCTTCTACAGCCTCGAAATGTCGGCCGAACAGCTCGCCGCGCGCGTCCTCTCCGAGACGAGCCGGGTGCCCTCGCACCAGATCCGCCACGGCGACATGACCGAGGAAGAGATGCGCCGCTTCATCGAGGCGGCGAAGACCCTCGAGAACTGTCCGCTCTTCATCGACGACACGCCCGCCCTCCCGATCTCGACGATCGCCGCCCGCGCCCGGCGGCTGAAGCGCCAGCACGGGCTCGACGTGCTCTTCATCGACTACCTCCAGCTCGCGAAGCCTGCCTCATCGCGCTCCGAGGGCCGCGTGCAGGAGGTCTCGGAGATCACGCAAGGTCTGAAGGCGATCGCCAAGGAACTCAACATCCCGGTGATCGCCCTCTCCCAGCTCTCCCGCGCGGTCGAAAGCCGCGAGGACAAGCGGCCGCAGCTCTCGGACCTGCGCGAGTCGGGCTCGATCGAGCAGGACGCGGACGTCGTGATGTTCGTGTTCCGGGAAGAGTACTACAAGGAACGGGAGAAGCCCGGCGACCACGATGTCGAGGCGATGGTGAAGTGGAAGGACGCCATGAGCGCGCTCCACGGCCGCGCGGAGGTCATCATCGGCAAGCAGCGCCACGGGCCGATCGGCACAGTGGATCTCGCCTTCGAGGGCCAGTTCACCCGCTTCTCGAACCTCGTGCAGCCCTACCAGCAGGGCGCGGTCGGTGGCGACCGCGGCGACTTCGGCTAGACGGGAACCTCGCGCTTCCGGTGGGGTTGCTCCTGCGTGGAAGTGGAGGATCTCATGGCCCACAAGACGATGACCCGCGAGGAAGCGGTGGATGCGATCTGGAAGCTCGTCGGCTCCATCGGATGCTGCATGTTCGTCACCTGGGACGGCGAACGCCAGCGGGCGCGGCCCCTCATCGCAAGGCCCAGCCGCGAAGAGAACCGCATCCACTTCCTGATCGACGTGGATGACCGGAAGGACGATCAGATCGAGAAGTTCCCGACCGTCTCGCTCGCCTTCGCCGACGGACAGAACC
This sequence comes from Amaricoccus macauensis, assembly GCF_014201905.1. Classification (GTDB taxonomy): domain Bacteria; phylum Pseudomonadota; class Alphaproteobacteria; order Rhodobacterales; family Rhodobacteraceae; genus Amaricoccus; species Amaricoccus macauensis. Next base: position 1,019,085 of record NZ_JACHFM010000002.1, read on the forward strand.
ACGACTATCTCGCCCTGACCGGGCAGGCCGCGATCACGGACGACCGCCAGAAGATCGCCGAACTCTGGACCGGCGTGGACACTGCCTATTGGGACGGTGCGGACGATCCCTCGATCCGGCTTCTCACCGTCACCCCGGAGGATGCCGAAGTGTGGCTCGGACCGGACCGGATCACTGCCGGCGCCGCGCTCTCCGGGACCGGGGCGGACCTCGGCGAGAGCGTGAAGGTCGATCATCTCTGACCGCCGACCTCCGATTGCCGACCTTTGACCGCCCGAGAGGCGCGGGGTATTCCGGCCTGACGGAGGCAACGCCGCCCCCGGCTTTTCGAGGGATGCCATGCGAGCCCTGGTCCAGCGCACATCGGGCGCCGACGTTTCCATCGCGGGCGAGAGCGTGGGCCGAATCGGCCCCGGCCTCGTCGTTCTCGTCTGTGCCATGCGCGGCGACGGCGAGGCCGAGTCCACATGGCTGGCGCGGAAGGTGGCGAACCTGCGGATCTTTCGCGATGACGAGGGCCGGATGAACCGCTCGCTCCTCGACGTCGGCGGCGACGCGCTGATCGTCAGCCAGTTCACCCTCGCCGCCGAGACCAGGGGCAACCGTCCCGGCTTCTCGACCGCCGCCGCCCCGGACGAGGGGGAACGGCTCTACCGACACTTCGCCGAGGCCGTGGCGGGCCACGGCGTTCGCGTCGCCACCGGCGTCTTCGGTGCCGACATGGCCGTCAGCCTCGTCAACGACGGCCCGGTGACGATCTGGCTCGACACTGCCTCCCGTTAGCCGGACCGCTCCCCGGTCCGGTGCCCGCTCCGGCCCATGAGGTCAGACCGGCCCGGGCATCCCGGCGAGTCGGCGCGCCATGGCGGCGACCAGATCCGTCCGGGTGGTGATACCGACAATCGTTTCGCCCTCCAGCACCGGCACCGCGTCGACTTTACCCTCCGCGAGCAGCGGCAGCAGCGCGGCCGCGGGCAGATCGGGGGTGACCGTCGGCAGATCGCGCGCCATCAGTGCCGTCGCAGTCTCCGCGTCGGGATCGCGGATCAGATGGATCTGGAAGATCGTGCCCACATAGCTGCCCGTCGGCGTGACAACGGGCAGTGAGGTGAAGCCATGGGCCGCGAAGATCGCCGACACCTCGGCCCGGGTGGCTTCCGGCGCCACGGTCACGAGATCGCGCGACATGATGTCAGCGCAGGTCAGCCCCTCGAGATGGTGCCCGGCAAGCCGCAGCTCCGCCCCCGCGAGGAGGCGCGCCAGATCCTCGACGCCGAGGTTCGTCGACTGGCGAAACTCGGTCAGCAACTCGCGCAACTCGGCCTCGCTCAGCCCGAGCCGCTCCATGGCCGGCTTGTCGGCGGTGCCCTGCGGGCTCGGCTCGTCCGGCTGGCGGAACGGATACTTCCGCCCCGTGGCCCGGGTGTAGAGGACCGAGACCAGCACGAGAATGAGCGTCCCGAGCGCCACCGGCGCCAGCGCGAAGCGAAAGCCCACCTCGGTGATCTCCGCCGGGTTCAACGCCACGGTCAGCGCCACCGCCCCGCCCGGCGGATGCAGCGAGCGCGTGAGCACCATGGCGAGGATCGAGCACCCGGTCGCGAGCGGTACGGCGATCACCATGGCCGGCACGAGCTTCACCACCGCGATCGACACGATGGCCGAGAGGGTGTTGCCGACGAGCGCTGACCAGGGCTGCGCCAGCGGGCTGTTCGGCACCGCAAAGACAAGCACCGCCGATGCGCCGAACGGCGGGATCATCGCCAGCGCCAGATGCAGGTCGGCCCTCGGCGCGAAGAGAAGCGAGGCGATCGCCAGCCCCACCATGGCGCCCAGTCCCGCGCGCACGCCCTCGCGCGCGGCGACCCGGGCCATGGCCGGACCCAGCGTGTGCAACGCCCGGCGCAGGCGACCGGCCGGGCTCCGGTCGTGGGTACTCGATGACATGGGTTGCGCGGCCCGGAAAGGAAGTGAAACTGCGGAAGAGGTGGTGGCGCCCTACTCGGGCACCACCCGCACGGCGCCGCGCGCGGCGCTGGTCGCGAAGGCGGCATAAGCGCGGAGCGCCGTCGTCACCTTCCGCTTGCGCGGAGCGGCCGGCTTCCAGCCCGCTTCCTCCTGCGCACGGCGACGGTGGGCAAGCTCGGCGTCATCCACCGCGAGGTGGATCGTCCGGTTCGGGATGTCGATCTCGATGGTGTCGCCTTCCTGAACCAGCCCGATCGCGCCACCCTCGGCCGCCTCGGGCGAGACGTGGCCGATCGAGAGCCCCGAACTGCCGCCCGAGAAGCGGCCGTCGGTGACGAGCGCGCAGGCCTTCCCGAGGCCCTTCGACTTCAGGTAGCTCGTCGGGTAGAGCATTTCCTGCATGCCCGGCCCGCCCCTCGGCCCCTCGTAGCGGATGAGCACCACGTCGCCCGGCTGGATCTTGTTGCCAAGGATGGCGCTCACCGACGCGTCCTGGCTCTCGAAAACCCGCGCCCGGCCGGTGAACTTCAGGATCGAGTCGTCGACCCCCGCGGTCTTCACGATGCAGCCGTCCTCGGCGATGTTGCCATAGAGCACGGCAAGCCCGCCGTCCTGCGAGAACGGGTGCTCGGCCGAGCGGATGACGCCGTTCTCGCGATCGGTGTCGAGATCGTCCCAGCGCCGCGACTGGCTGAACGCCTGCTGCGTCGGCACGCCGCCCGGCGCCGCGAGGTAGAAGTCACGCACCTTCTCGGACCTGGTGCGCACGATGTCCCACTGGTCGAGCGCGTCGCCAAGGCTCGGCGCATGCACGGTGGGCAGGCTGGTGTCGATAAGCCCCGCCCGGTCGAGTTCGCCGAGGATCGCCATGATGCCGCCCGCGCGGTGGATGTCCTCCATGTGCACATCCGCCTTCGCCGGCGCGACCTTGCAGAGCACCGGCACCTTGCGGCTCAGCCGGTCGATGTCGTCCATGGTGAAGTCGCACTCCGCCTCGTGGGCGGCGGCGAGGATGTGCAGGACGGTGTTGGTCGAGCCGCCCATGGCGATGTCGAGGCACATGGCGTTCTCGAAGGCGCCCTTCGAGGCGATGGCACGCGGCAGGACCGTGGCGTCGTCCTGCTCGTAGTGGCGCCGCGCCAGATCGACGATGAGATGCCCGGCCTCGACGAAGAGCCGGCGCCGGTCGGCGTGCGTGGCGAGCGTCGAGCCGTTGCCCGGCAGCGACAGCCCGAGCGCCTCGGTCAGGCAGTTCATCGAGTTGGCAGTGAACATGCCAGAGCACGACCCGCAGGTCGGGCATGCCGAGCGCTCGATCACCTGCACGTCGGCGTCGGAAACCTTGTCGTCGGCGGCGGCGACCATCGCGTCGACCAGATCGAGCGCCTGCTCCTTGCCGCCGAGCACGACCTTGCCCGCCTCCATCGGCCCGCCGGAGACGAAGACCACCGGGATGTTGAGCCGGAGTGCCGCCATCAGCATGCCGGGCGTGATCTTGTCGCAGTTCGAGATGCAGACCATCGCGTCGGCGCAGTGGGCGTTCACCATGTACTCGACCGAGTCGGCGATCACCTCGCGCGAGGGCAGCGAGTAGAGCATCCCGTCGTGGCCCATCGCGATGCCGTCATCGACCGCGATGGTGTTGAATTCCTTGGCGACGCCGCCGGCCGCCTCGATCTCGCGCGCGACGAGCTGGCCGAGATCCTTCAGGTGAACGTGGCCGGGCACGAACTGGGTGAAGGAGTTGACGACGGCGATGATCGGCTTGCCGAAGTCGCCGTCCTTCATGCCGGTCGCCCGCCAGAGGCCGCGAGCGCCCGCCATGTTGCGGCCGTGGGTTGTGGTGCGCGAGCGATATGCGGGCATGGCTGGCTCCTGGTTGGGGCCCGGGGCCTGGCGGACGGGCGTGTTCTGAAGCGGGAACATGGGCCATCGAACCTATCCGGCAAGGAGTCAACCCCGATGCCGCGCGAAACCGCCCGCGCCAGTACTTCTCAGTACTCGTCGTGCAGCCGCACCCAGTTCATCGTCCCCTGCTCGTTACGCCCCTTCGGCGCAAGATCGAGCCAGCTGAACGCTCCCATCACCAGCTCCGTGCCGCGATGATAGGTGGAGTAACTGTGAAAAATCCGATCATCTGAGTCCTTCGCGAAGATGCTGATCCCGTGCATGTCCGAACTCGTCCTGATCGGCGTCCCGTAGTTGTAGATCGCCTGCCCGGCCGCGCGTTCCTCCGGCGTGAAGAAGACGCCGTAGTCATGATTGAAGTCGTTGCCGCGCGACGAGACCCAGGGAAACGTCCAGCCCATCCGCCGCCGCACCGCCTCGATCTCGTCGAGCGGCGCCCGCGAGATCGCGGCAAAGGCGAGATCGGCCTGCTCGAAGTGCTGCCGCGCGGCGTCCACATGATCCGCCGTGAACGCGCAGCCGGTACAGATGCCCGTAGCGCCCGGCGCCAGCATGAAGTGATAGACCGCAAGCTGGCTCCGGTCACCGAAGAGCTCGCTGAGGGTCACCTCGCCGTCGGGCCCGTCGAAGACGTAAGCTTTGTCCACCTCGACCCACGGGAGCGCACGGCGCTCGGTACGCAGCGCGTCGAGCGCGTGGGTCATCGCCCGCTCCTTCGCCAGCAGCGCCTTTCGGGCATCAAGCCAGGCCGCGCGCGAAACGATGGTGTGGTCCATGATCTCTCTCCTTCTCCGGGGTTAAGCCGCCGGTTCGCGCCGTGCGGCACGCCGCAGCCAGGGCGGCAGGTGGCTGAGGCTCATCAGCAGGTACATCGCCGTCATGGCGTCGAGGCCGAACGGCCCCGGCCCCATGCAGAACGCCGCCTGATCACCGCCCACGCCCGAGACGAGCGCCATGGCCGCGAAGCCCGGCGCCGCCGCGAGGGCGAGCCATCCCGCAATGCGGTCTCCTGTCCGGATGGTGGTCATCGCCGCCGCCTTTCGTCATGCTCCTGCCGATGCGACGAACCCTAGGCGCGGACGGGAGGGGGGCGGGAGTGACAAGTCTGACGGGATTTCCTATGTCGGGATCTTCGTGGACCCGCTGATCGCCGCCGCCGGCCGTGCGCTCACCGCCGGTGACCCGCTCGGTGCGCTGAAGCGGGTGGCGCTTCGCGACGACCCGCCAGCACTCGCGCTTCGCGGCATCGCCATGGCGCAGCTCGGCGATCTGGACCGCGCCCGCGGACTCCTGAAGGCGGCGGCGCAGGGTTTCGCGCAACGCGACGCCCTCGCCCGCGCCCGCTGCCGGCTCGCCGAGGCCGAGATCGCGCTGGTCTCCCGCGACCTTGCCACGCCGACGCGCACCCTGCGCGCCACCGCGGCGACCCTCGCCGCCCGCGGCGACCCCGCGAACGCGGCGCATGCAGGCTATCTCGAAGCCCGGCGGCTCCTCCTCATCGGCAGGCTCGATGCGGCCGAGGCGATGCTCGCCAGTCTCGACGCCACAGCGCTGCCGCCCGCGTCGCGAGCCGGCTACTGGCTTGTCACTGCCGGCATCGCCATGCGCCGGATCCGCGCGGCCGACGCAGGGGCCGCCCTCGCCCACGCGGCGGAGGCGGCCCGCGCCGCCCGGATCCCCGCCCTCGCCGCCGAAGTCGCCCACGCCGCCCGCCACCTCGCCGCCCCCGCCGCGCGGCAGGTGGGCGGCGGCAGCCCTCTCCTCGACCTCGCGGGCGTCGAGGCCCTCATCGGCTCCGGCGCCCTCGTCATCGACGCCTGCCGCGGCGCGATCCGGCGCCGGGGCGCCAGCCTCTCGCTCGCCAGCCGTCCGGTCCTCTTCACGCTTGCCCGCACCCTCGCCGAAGCCTGGCCCGGCGACGCGACCCGCGCGGCCTTGATCGCCACGGCCTTTCGCGGCCGCGAGGCCGACGAGTCGCACCGGGCGCGGCTGCGCGTCGAGATTGGCCGCCTCCGCAAGAGACTCGCGCCGCTCGCCGGCATCGACGCCACGCCCGACGGCTTCATCCTGAAACCCGAGGCAGACGACGTCGCCGTCATCACCCCACCCACCGAGCAGCCGCACGGCGCGGTGCTGGCGCTGCTCGCCGACGGCGAGGCATGGTCGAGCTCGGCGCTCGCCCTCGCCCTCGACGTCAGCCCGCGCACTGTCCAGCGCGCCCTCGAAGACCTCGCCGCGACCGGCAAGGCCGAGTCCCTCGGCCGCGGCCGCGCCCGCCGCTGGACCGTCCCCGGCGTCCCTGGCTTCCCGACAGCGTTGTTACTCCCCGCGCCCGCCGCGATTGGATAGGCTCGCAGCCATGAAGCACGCACGCGCGGAAATCCTCGGCCAGTACGGCCCCTTCGACGACGTCGAGGCCGTCCACGGCGTCAGCTACGACGGAACCCGGGTCTGGTTCGCCTCCGGCGACCACCTGAACGGCCTCGATCCGGAGAGCGGCGACATCGTCGCGCGCCTCGCCACACTCGCCGACGCCGGCACCGCCTTCGACGGCCAGCACCTCTGGCAGATCGCCGGCAGCGACATCCGCAGGATCGACCCCGCGACCGGCGACGTGCTCGGCACCATCCCGGCCCCGGAGGGCAGCAACTCCGGCCTTGCCTGGGCCGAGGGTTCGCTCTGGGTCGGCGACTACGAGGGGCGCCGGATCCGCGAGATCGACCCCGGGACCGGCGCCGTCCGGCGCGTGATCGCCTCCGACCGCTTCGTCACCGGCGTCACATGGGTCGAGGGTGAACTCTGGCATGGCACGTGGGAAGGCGCGGAAAGCGACCTCCGCCGCATCGACCCGGTGAGCGGCACGGTCCTCGAACGCCTCGACATGCCCGAAGGCACCGGCGTCTCCGGCCTCGAGTCCGACGGCCACGACCGCTTCTTCTGCGGCTCGGGCGGTGGCGCGACGGTGCGCACCGTGCGCCGCCCGGGGCGGACCTGAACCGCCGGCCTCAGGCAATGTCCGCGAGCGATGTCCGGTCCGTGGCGAGATCGGCCAGCACCGCCACATGGACTTCAAGCGCATCGATCACCGGAAAGCCCGGATCGCGCCCGTCGAAGGCCAGCAAGAGGTCGGTGCCGGCGAGCGCAACCGCCTCGGCGCCATGCGCCATCATCTCCGCCCCCGCCGCGAAGAGCCGCCGGCGAGTCGCCTCGTCACAGCGGCCCGCGACGGCCATGTCCTGATAGGCCTTGCCCACCGCCGCGCTGTCCTCCGGCACAAGGACGCACGTCCGCACCATCTGCCCGAAAAGCCGCGTCTCCATCGCCCGCGCCGTGCCAAGCAGCCCCACCCGCCGAAGCCCGTGCGTCGCGCAGTGGGTATCGAGCGGGGCGATCGCCGAGACGAGCGGCAACGGGCTGAGCGTCAGCGTCTCCTCCCAGCAGAAATGCGGCCCGATGGCCGTGATGCTGGCAACCTCGGCCTCCGCCGCCTTCAGGCGGTGTAGCAGCCCGGCGAAGACCTCCGCCTGTTCCCGCGACCGACCGGCGAGGTTGTTCGCCAGCACCTCGCGGATGCTGGCCTCGACCATGGTCAGTTCCAGCCGGCAGCCGCGTGCGGCGGCGGCTTCGGTCAGGCGCCGGTAGTAGACGACCGTAGCCGCGGGCCCGAGCCCGGTGATCAGACCGACATGCACCGCACCGCCCCCCTGCACCGTATCGCAGACAGGATGCCGGCCCGGCGGCGCGCGGTCCACCACCCTCGCACGACCCGGGAACGCAAACGGCCGCGGGCTGGTGCCCGCGGCCGCCACAGTCCCCCGAAGGGACGCGGTCAGTTCTTCGCGTAGTACTCGACGACGAGGTTCGGCTCCATCATCACCGGATACGGCACGTCGGAGAGCGACGGCGAGCGCACGAACTCTGCGGTGAGCTTGGAGTGGTCGACGGCCAGGTACTCCGGCACGTCCCGCTCGGGCGAGCCGATCGCCTCGAGCACGATCGCGAGCTGCTTCGACTTGTCACGGACCGAGATCACGTCGCCTTCCTTCACGCGGTAGGAGGCGATGTTGACGCGGCGGCCGTTCACGGCGACGTGGCCGTGGTTCACGAACTGGCGGGCGGCGAAGACGGTCGGCACGAACTTGGCGCGGTAGACCACCGCGTCGAGCCGGCGCTCCAGCAGGCCGATCAGGATCTCCGGCGTGTCACCGCGCTGACGCTCGGCCTCGTCGTAGATCCGGCGGAACTGCTTCTCGGTCAGGTCGCCGTAGTAGCCCTTGAGCTTCTGCTTGGCGCGGAGCTGGGTGCCGAAATCCGACATCTTGCCCTTGCGGCGCTGGCCGTGCTGGCCGGGGCCGTACTCGCGCTTGTTCACCGGGGACTTCGGGCGCCCCCAGATGTTTTCGCCCATGCGGCGGTCGATCTTGTACTTCGCACTCGTGCGCTTGGTCACGGGTGTATCCTTTCCAAATTATCCCGGCGTCTCCTCTGCCGGGGCTTCCCCGGCCGACAGGATTCCCCTTGCGGGGTCCACGAGCGCCAAATCCACCGCCCCAACCGGACGGTCGGGGGCGCTTATAACGGCAAATGCCGGGTGTCAATGCGCAGGGCTTCGCGATCGGGCGGATACGGGCCGATCCACCGACTCCGAAATACCGGCAACCCGTGGCAGGCTGAGATGTTTCAATCGTCGCACCCTGTAAAACGTACGCTATCGACAGCTAACGAATACGTAGAAGGCATGGTACCGTGTCCTTCGACCGGAGCATCCGCTTTCTCACGTATCCCGATCAGGAGTCGCGGCACGTTTGCCGCCACGCCTCGCCGCGAAGTGAAGGAGACTTGCCCAATGTCCCTGCCCTTTCCATCGATCCGGGTCCGCCTCGTCGAGCCTTCAACCCGTATGCTCGCATGCCCCGCATCCCGAGCTCGCTGATCTTCATCCACACGGCACTTCTGCAGAGGAAGTTCGACGTCATGGGGGGCGCGGCGTTCTTCGGGCCCGTCGAGCAGAAAAGGCCCACCGTCTGGTACTGCCGGCACGGTGCCGTTGTCTGCGATCTCGACGGCAGGCGCGCTTTCGAGGTCCACGGCGCGATCTGCCGGAAGTGGCGCGCGCTCGGCGGCGCGGGATGGGGGCGGCCAACCTGCGACGAGATGCCGACGCCCGACGGCTCGGGCCGCGTCAGCCACTTCACGGGGGGACGCTCGATCTACCGGAGCCCACGGACCCCGGCCGTCGTGGTCGGAGGCGACATCCGCGGCCGCTGGGACGAACTCGGCGGGGTGGACTCCTACCTCGGCTACCCGATCGGCGACGAGGAAGACTTCTCCGAGGACGGGCGGCGCAGCCGGTTCCAGCACGGCAGCATCTACTGGTGGAACGACAGCGGGGCCGTCGACCTTTCGGGCATCAGCCTCAGCTTCACCGGGCTGAAATGCCTGGAGCAGATGCCCGGCAACCGGAACTCGACCGATGGCGAGCCCTGCGCGGTCATCGGCATCGCGGCCCCGGACGCACCGATCCCGGCGCGAGCCTTCAGAAGCCGGGTCTTTCATCGGATCGACCGTGGCGACGCCGGCCGCGACAGCATGGAGGTGTTCCGCGGCGAGCCGCTGGACATCACCATCATGACCCTGTTCACCGGCCATCGGTGCTGCGCGCCAGACCGTTGTCGCGCCGCCGTCCAGACCCTTGTGGAGGAAGCCGTAGGGGAAACCGGGAACCAGATGGAACTGGAGCGCCACCTGCTCTCGCCACCCATCGCCGGGTCGAGGGGCAGCAGGATCGGTCACAGTCAGCTCGTGGTCTCCGGCCGGCAACTCGTGTTGTTCGCGCGGCAGGCGACGTGGCATGACGGCAGCGTCGACTACAAGCTGGACACGTCCGTCGCCGAGGCGAGCGGCGGCCGCTACAAGGCGTATTTCAACGTCCTGCCGATCTGACCAGGGCTCTGGGAACCGGCGGCGCGCACGCGCCGCCGGTGATGATGCCTCAGGCCGCGCGGGTGATGCGCGGGCGGCGCGGACGGCGGCGCTGCGGGCCGGATTTCTGAGCCTCGCCGCCATGGGCCGGCTTCGGCTGATGCGGCTTCGGCTGGTACGGCTTGCCGTGGGCAGCCTTCGGCGCGCCGCCACGGCCACCCGGGCGGCCCTGATGCTTCTTCGGGGCCGGCTCGCCACGCACGTCCGCCGAGAGCAGCCGCGTGCGGGTGATCTTCTCCACCGCGCGCAGCTTGTCCACCTCGTCCGGCGCGCAGAGCGTCACCGCGATCCCGGCCGCGCCATTGCGCCCGGTCCGCCCGATCCGATGGACATAGGACTCCGCCTCGTCGGGCAGGTCGTAGTTCACCACATGGGTGATCCCCGGCACGTCGATGCCGCGCGCCACGATGTCGGTGGCGACGAGCACCCGGACGCGACCGGCGCGGAAGGCATCGAGCGCCCGCTGCCGGGCGTTCTGCGCCTTGTTGCCGTGGATCACCTCGGCGTCGACGCCGTCCTTCTGCAGGTTCTCGGCCACCCGGTCGGCGCCGCGCTTGGTGCGGGCAAAGACGATGGCACGCCCCACCTCCGGGTCGCCCACGAGTGCCAGGAGCCGCGCCCGCTTGTCCGCGGTCGGCATCAGCTCGACGGTCTGCTCGATCTTCGGCACCACCGTCGACTGCGGCGCCACCTCGACCCGCAGCGGATCCTTCAGGAACTCCCTCGTCAGCGTCTCGATCTCCGCCGGCATCGTCGCCGAGAAGAGCAGCGACTGCCGCCGCGGGTGCAGCTTCGCCACGAGCGAGCGCACCGGATTGATGAAGCCCATGTCGAGCATCCGGTCGGCCTCGTCGAGCACCACGAAGCGGGTCTCGTCGAGACGCAGGTCACCCTCGTCCACCAGGTCGATGATGCGCCCCGGCGTCGCGATCACAACGTCGACGCCACGCCCGATGCCACGCACCTGCGCGCTGCGCGACATGCCGCCGAGCACCAGCTGGGTAGAGAGCCGCCCGCCGGCATAGCTGCGCAGGCTCGTCTCGATCTGCACGGCGAGCTCGCGCGTCGGCGCGAGAATGAGCGCACGGCAGGTCTTGGGCGTCGGGCGCCCCTTCAGCCCGTGGATCGCCTGCACCATCGGCAGGCCGAACGCGGCGGTCTTGCCGGTGCCGGTCTGCGCGACGCCGAGCACGTCGCGGCCCTCGAGCTGCGCCGGGATCGTCGCCACCTGAATCGGCGTCGGACAGGTGAGGCCCGCACGCGTGAGCGCATCGACGAGCGGCTGGGCAACGCCCAGTGCGGCAAAGGTCTGTTCAGTCAATACTTGTCATCCTCCCCGCCGCGGCCGGTCAGGCGTTGGCGGGCCATGGCCCCTCGTCAGGCGCATGTGACGAAAATCCGGTTGTCGGTGTGGCCCAGTCCATGAGACAGGCGGGCCCTGCGCCACCGCTGTCGCAAGCCGGGTATCAGACCGCGGCGCGAGGTCCCCATATATGGGTTTTGCCGCGCTGCGGCAAGACGTTTCCACGATCAGCGCGGAGTGCTCGTCCGGGAGCGAACAAGGCCCTGCCGCGTTGAGGCCACGAAGGAGACTTTCGATGCGCACAGCAATCGTTGCCCTCGGCCTCGCGGCACTCGTCCTCCCGGGGTGCGGCAGCAACCCGACGTCCCGGGCGGCAAGCGGCGGCCTCGGCGGTGCGGCAGTCGGGACACTGGTCGGCGGCCCGGTGATCGGAACCGCCGCCGGAGCCGTCACCGGCGCGACGCTCGGCGCCGCGACCAGCGACTGACTTCGGGCTCCCGACCGGCAGGCTGCCCGCACGGGACGGCGCGTCCCGACGCGACTCGCGACCGTGGCGCAGCTATGCCCGGGCGCCCGTGAACGCCCCTGCGGGAACGATATCGGATGCCTGATCCGCCGGCACTGACCACCTGTCTGCCGCAAAGTCGCGCAAACCCCGCTCGAACGGCGAAGCGGAAGTCACGTCACGCCGGCCCGGCCTCAGGTTTGAATTGACGGGCGCGTCTCACGCGTTGTTCGCTTTCGCCAGAAGCTGGCTCCGCGCGCGGATTGCCCACGCCCGCCCAGACATGACCCCGGGGGGAGGCGAATGCCGCAGCACGACTACTCCGATCAGGATCGAAACGACGACATCAGGGCGCTGCACGGCATGGGTTATGCCCAGGAGCTGCAGCGAACCCTGAGCCGCTTTTCCAACTTCGCGATCTCGTTCTCGATCATCTGCATCCTGTCGGGCGGCATCAACTCACTGGCGCAGGCGACCTCTGGCTCGGGCGGCATCGGCATCGGCATCGGCTGGCTGGTCGGCTGCTTCGTCAGCCTCGTCTTTGCCGTCGCCATGTCACAGATCAGCTCGGCCTACCCCACGGCCGGCGGCCTCTATCACTGGGGCTCGATCCTCGGCAACCGCGGCACCGGCTGGGTAACGGCGTGGCTGAACCTGCTCGGCCTCATCACCGTGCTCGGCGCCATCAACGTCGGCACGTGGACCTTCTTCATGGGGGCGTTCGGGCCGAAGCTCGGCATCGAGAACACGCTTCTCACCCAGACGATCTTCCTGATCATCATCACCGGCGGTCAGGCGCTCATCAACCACATGGGGATCCGGCTCACCGCGCGCCTCACCGACTTCTCCGGATGGCTGATCTTCTTCGGCTCGATCCTCATCGCCGTCGTCTGCCTGATCGCGGCGGACAGCTGGGACCTCGGCCGGCTCTTCAGCTTCAGGAACTACTCCGGCGAGGCCGGTGGCAACGTCTGGCCGGCGGTCTCGAACGGCTGGGTCTTCGCCCTCGGCCTGCTGCTGCCGATCTACACGATCACCGGCTATGACGCCTCGGCGCACACCTCCGAGGAGACGTTCAAGGCGGCACATTCCGTGCCGCGCGCCATGGTGATGTCGGTCGTCTGGTCGGCGCTCTTCGGCTACCTCTTCCTCGCCTCGTTCGTCCTCATGATCCCGGACATGGATCAGGCGGCGGCGCAGGGCTGGAACGTCTTCTTCTGGGCCTTCGACCAGCAGGTGAGCGCCGGCGTGAAGGAATTCGTCTACCTCGTGGTCTTCGTCGCACAGCTGCTCTGCGGCCTCGCCACGGTCACCTCCGCCTCGCGGATGATCTTCGCCTTCGCCCGAGACGGCGGCCTGCCCGGCTCGAAGTCGCTCTCGAAGGTCAGCCCGACCTACCGCACGCCGGTCGCGGCGATCTGGACCGCCGCGACGCTCGCGGTGCTCTTCGTCTGGGGATCGTCGCTCGTCTCGGTCGCCGGCACCTCCGCCTACACCATCGTCGTCTCCTGCACGGTCATCTTCCTCTTCATCTCGTTCACCGTCCCGATCGTGCTCGGCCTTCTCGCGTGGGGCACGCCGAAGTGGGACAAGATGGGCCCGTGGGACCTCGGCCGCCCAGTCTTCACCGTCTTCGCGGTGCTTTCGGTGATCTCGATGGTGCTGATTTTCGTCATCGGCATCCAGCCGCCGAACGACTGGGCGCTCTACATTACTGTCGGCTTCTTCCTGCTGACAGCTGTTGTCTGGTTCGGCTTCGAGCGTCGGCGCTTCCAGGGCCCGCCGATCGGCGACGTGATCTCGCGCAGGCAAGCTGAGATTGAAAAGGCCGAGCAAGCCGTCGGTGAAAAAGGTCGGCGCCACTGAGCAATATTGCCGGAAAGGCCCTCTCGCTTCCGGCAGGAGGGCCGCGTATAGGCGGTTTCAAGGGTCAATGAACGGCCCGATCCACATCGAGGGGACGACAGTGATCAACAAGCTTTCCGCCGAGTTCATCGGCACATTCTGGCTGGTGTTCGGAGGCTGCGGCAGTGCCGTACTCGCCGCGGCGTTCCCCGAGCTCGGTATCGGTTTCGCCGGCGTGGCGCTCGCGTTCGGCCTCACCGTGCTCACCATGGTCTACGCGGTCGGTCCGATCTCCGGCGGCCACTTCAACCCGGCGGTCTCGCTCGGCCTCGCCATCGGTGGCCGGTTCTCCTGGGGCGAGCTCATCCCCTACTGGATCGCCCAGGTTCTCGGCGGTTTCGTCGCGGCGCTCATCCTTTACGCCATCGCCTCGGGCAAGGCTGACTGGGTCCCCGGCGGCTTCGCCTCGAACGGCTACGGTGCCAACTCGCCGGGCGGCTACAGCCTCTTCGCCTGCTTCCTGATCGAGGTCGTGCTGACGGCAGGCTTCCTGCTCGTCATCCTCGGCGCGACCAGCCCGAAGGCCCCGGCGGGCTTCGCCGGCATCGCCATCGGCCTCGCCCTCACCCTCATCCACCTCGTCTCGATCCCGGTGACCAACACCTCCGTCAACCCGGCCCGCTCCACGGCGGTCGCCTCTTCGCCGAAACCGGCGCGACCGGCCAGCTCTGGCTCTTCTGGGTGGCGCCGCTCATCGGCGCGGCCATCGGCGCGGTGATCTGGAAGGCTCTGCTCGCGCCCGCTGCCGAGAACGTGGCCTGAGGCAAACACCGCCCGCCGCGTCCCGACGCGGCGGGCGACCCTGAGGGCGGGCAACCCCGAACTCGTGAAGCGTGTGGCATCGACGAGGGGACAGACCCATCCCACTTCTGCGGCGGGGCACATCGCCCGCAGAAGTGGTCTCAGCATCATGCGCACCCTCACCTCCGTCATCGCTCTTGTCGCAGTTCTCGGCGCAGCGTCGGCCATGAATATGGCCAACGCGCAGGATGTCAGCGCCACGCTCGCCCAGCGCCTGAGCAACGCCGTCACCCAGTCGGAGCCAGCGACCACCACCTCCTCGTCGAGCCTGCCCACCGCGAGCTACACCGCGGCACAGCTCGACAAGCTGGTTGCTCCCATCGCCCTCTACCCCGACGCGCTCCTCGCCCAGGTCCTCGTCGCCTCGACCTATCCCGATCAGGTGAACGCCGCCGGCGCGCTGATCGCCCGGGCGCCGAACATGAGCGACAGTGACCTCGCCGACGCGGTCTCCGCCGGCCAATGGGACCAGAGCATCCTCGTCCTCCTCTCCGGCTTCCCGAGCGTCCTCAGCCGGATGGCCGACCAGACGAGCTGGACCGACGACCTCGGCACCGCCTTCGCGAGCGACCACGCCGACGTCATGTCAGCGATCCAGACCATGCGCTCGGAGGCGATGGACAAGGGCAACCTGACGAGCAACACCGCACAGGTCGTGAGCCGCGGCGACTCCGGCATCACCATCCGCCCGGCCGACCCGAAGGTGGTCTACGTGCCGCAGTACGACCCCGAGACCGTCTACGTCGATCGTGACGTGGCCTATGCCGGACCGGCCCCCATCGCCACCGGCGCCAACCCCATCGTCGCCGGCGCAATCGGCTTCGGCGCGGGCCTGCTCGTCTCCAGCCTCTGGAACAACAGTCACAACAACGGCAATGACGGCAATCACGGATGGGCGAACTACTGGCACCAGGACGCGATCGACTGGCGGCGGGAGGCTCTCTACGCGCGCCCGGGTCCGAATCCGGCGCCTTGGGCACCGCCGCCGCGCGGACCCGGCCACCCGAACCCGGCCCCCGTTGCCTCGACCGCCCCGGTTCCGGCGCCCGCCTCGGCCAACCGGCACCGCCCCGTTGAGCCATCCGCCAGCACCGCCCCGGCCAGCCGACCTTCATCGGAACACCAGCCGTCCGCAGCCGGCAAGACGCCTGAACACCGGCGGGCGCAGGCAAACGACGCGGCCCGGCCGCAATCGCCCACCACCGAGCGCGATCGCCACCAGCGGCACGAAGCGCAGACCCAGGGCACCGAGCACCAAGCGGCACCAAGCCAGGCGACTCGTACCCGGGAGGCCCACCAGAACAGCCAGGAGCATCGCCCGTCCGAGGCCTGCAGGCACCACCCGAACGATCCGGCCTGCAAATCCTGATCACGCAGCCGCCGACGCCCGGGTGTTCTCCCGGAAGCGCCCGGGCCGTTCAGGCGGCCCCGGCCACCCCGGTCACCAGCCCGCGCCACTCCGCCAGTTCCCGCCCGCCGGCCTTGCGGTGCCCGAAGATCTGGCAGGCCAGATCCCCCGCCGAGTCATAGACCTCCAGCGAATGGATTTCGC
This sequence comes from Amaricoccus macauensis, assembly GCF_014201905.1. Lineage (GTDB taxonomy): Bacteria > Pseudomonadota > Alphaproteobacteria > Rhodobacterales > Rhodobacteraceae > Amaricoccus > Amaricoccus macauensis. The sequence continues at coordinate 1,035,009 of NZ_JACHFM010000002.1, forward strand.
CATTGACCGAGGGCTTGCGCACCACCCACGCCCCCGCGACCCCCGCAGTGTCGAGATGCAGGTTGAAGCCCGGATCGAGCACGTTCAGCCACGACCCGACCTCGACGATCCGCTGCACCGGACCGGTCTCGATCTGCACGCAACCCGGGTTCGAGACGAAGACCATGATCGGCACACCCTCCGCCGCCACCCCGTCGAGCACGGCGCGAAGCGCGCTCACCGGCACCTGCCGCGCCCGCTCCGGCCCGGCGAGCCGCATCCCCTGCGCCCGCGTCACCCCGAACCGGCGCAGGATCATGAAGAACTCGTGGGTCATCCCGAGCCCGTCCCACGCCGCGCGAAAGCCCGCGACGTCGATCTCGCCGTCCGGCCGCTCCCCGGCCCGCGGCTTCGGCAGCACGAACGCCGCCGGCGCCGCATCGGGATCGGCCACCGCCGCGACGATCGCGTCGAACGCCGCCCGATCGGTGCCGCCGGTCGCGTAGACCTTGTGGATCGCCGTCCCCGTCGCATCGAAGAACTGCAGGCTCCGGCGCGGGCCCGAGCGGGTATCCTCGTCGAGGCAGTAGCCATAGCGCCAGTGCTGCATGAAAAGCCGCAGGTCGATCTCACCCACCACCTGCCCCATGGCTCCCTCGAAGGCCGGCTCGGAAAACCGTCCCGTCAACTCGTGGACGCAGGTCTCGTTGCGGGTCAGCGCCATCACCTCGCCAACCTCGGGAAGCCGCGCGAGAATGGTCCCGAACCCTTCCGCCACATCGGCCCGCCTGAGGCGCACGGCCGCACCGCCCGCGCGCCGCGCTTCGAGAAGTGCCGCCTCCGGCACCCCGAGCGCCGCCGCCGCATCGCGCATCCGCGGATTGGCACCATCGGCCCTGAGCGCCGCCTCGCGCTCGAGAAGATCAGTGGCAAGCTCTTGGCTGGACATCGGCACGCCTCCACGACGGCGGCCGGCACCCGGCCCGGAGCCGCGAAACTAGGCCCCCGTCACTCCCCCGGCAAGTCCCGGACGCCTCGGCAGGATGTTGCCACGCCGCGACCCGTCATGTAACATTCGTCCAAACGCCCGGGGAACGGTACACCGGGCACAGAAATTCTGGTTTCTACATATGGCGCGGGACTTGACGGAGTCTGCGCAGGAGTGTGTCGCGTTCGTTCCGAGGCGCCGCGATCTGGCGGCGCCGGAGTCCGACTTGTACGCGGCCCTCGACCTGGGCACGAACAGCTGCCGGATGCTCATTGCAACGCCGGATGCCGGACGCTTTCGCGTGGTGGACGCCTTTGCCAAGTCGGTCCGGCTCGGCTCCGGCCTTGAGCGCACCGGTCACCTCTCCCGCGGCGCCATCGGCCGCACCCTCGCGGCGCTTGATGTCTGCGCCAGCAAGCTCGCCCGCTATCAGGTGGAAAACGTCCGGCTCGTCGCCACCGAAGCCTGCCGCCGCGCCCGCAACGGCAGCCACTTCCTCGCTGTCGCCGCGCGCGAGACCGGCCTCGCCCTCGAAGTCATCCGGCCCGAGGAAGAGGCCCGCCTCGCGGTGATCTCCTGCGCGCCGCTGGTCTCGTCGAAGGCCGAACAGGTGCTGGTCTTCGACATCGGCGGCGGCTCGACCGAACTGGTCTGGCTCGACCTCTCGAGCGTCGATCCGTCGCGCCGGGCCCAGGCGATCGTCAACCTTGAAATGTCCGGTGGCGAGCAGGGCCCGGACACCGCCCGCATCGTCGACTTCATCTCCGTGCCCCTCGGCGTCGCCACCCTGCACGAGCGCTACGCCGACGTGAGCGACGACAGCGCCCGCTTCGCGCTGATGTCGTGGTACTTCGAGGAGCGGATCTCCGGCTTCAAGCCCTACCTCGAACACCTGACCGGCGACAATCCCGAGACCTTCCAGATGATCGGCACCTCCGGCACGGTCACCACGGTCGGCGCCGCACACCTCGGCCTCCGGCGCTACGACCGCCGCAAGGTCGACGGCATGCGGCTCTCGGCGCAGGCGATCGAGGAAGTGATCGCCCGCTTCCTGCGCCTCGGCCCCGATGGCCGGCGCTCGGACATCGGCCTGGGGCGCGACCGTTCCGAACTCATCATGTCCGGCGCGGCGATCCTGCAGACGCTGCTGCGGATCTGGCCGACGGAATCCATGCGGGTGGCCGACCGCGGCCTGCGCGAGGGGATGCTCTTCGCGATGATGAACGCGCGCGGCGCCTTCTGCGACGGGATCTGGGCGGAATAGCGACAGCGCCGGCCGGGCGTGCGGGTGCCGCCGCCGCCGTGCCGAAAAGGATGGAAAAGATGACCGACAAGCCGGGATCGGGCCGCGGACGCCGCGAGCTCCGGGTGCGGGTGAAGACCGCGAAGGGCCGAAAGCTCTCCTCGACGCTCTGGCTCGAGCGCCAGCTCAACGACCCATATGTGGCACGCGCCCGCATCGAGGGCTACCGCAGCCGCGCCGCCTACAAGCTCATCGAGATCGACGACCGCTTCCACCTGCTGCAGCCGGGCGGCCGCATCGTCGACCTCGGCGCTGCCCCCGGCGGCTGGACGCAAGTGGCGGTCGCCCGCACGAACGCGCTTCACGAGCGCAGGAACAAGCCGCAGGGCCGCGTCCTCGGCGTCGACCTGACACCGGTCGAGCCGATCCCCGGCGCCGAACTCATCGAGCTCGACTTCCTCGACGAGGGCGCGGACGAGACCGTGCGCACCGCGCTCGGCGGTCAGGCTGACGTCGTGCTCTCCGACATGGCCGCGCCCGCCTCGGGCCACCCGCAGACCGACCACCTGCGCATCACCACGCTGGTCGAGGCGGCCGCGGAATTCGCCATGGACGTGCTGGCCCCCGGCGGCGCCTTTGTCGCCAAGGTGCTGGCCGGCGGCGCCGACGCGACCCTGGTGAAATGGCTGAACCGGGGCTTTGCCAAGGTCCAGCACATGAAGCCGCCGGCCAGCCGCAAGGACTCCTCCGAGAAGTACCTCGTCGCCACCGGCTTCCGCGCCCGCCCCGAAAGCTGACCCGCCCCGCCGACGCTGCGCCTGCAGCCGTCCCGGGGGTTTTCATACGGCCTTGAAACCTGGAGAGCAGTCGTTTTCCGGCAACAGCCGGAAAACCGGAAAAGAAGACTCTGCGCGCTCCCGCGCGCACCGATTCGCGGCAAAGGCCGCGTCCGGCCCCCCCCCCGGACGCGGCCCACCTGCCTCAGGATGAGCGCCACCCCGACCTCACACTTCAGGGGCGCAAGACACACCTGCAACAGAGCCGGATCTGGCCCGGTCGTCGAAAGTTGTTTCCGCTTATCGAGAGAGATGCTATAGACAAGGGGTCTCCAATTGAGAATTCTCCCTGAATAGTTTTCCCCAAAACTACTCACTTCCCGCAAGCGGCCCCCCGTCCCTTCGGGATACTTGCGTTCTGGTTTGTTACCGCACTTGTTGTGCGCTCAAGCTGACGGGTGCGCGCGCTGCGCACCCGATCAGTCTCCGAAGCACGATCGAGGACATCAACCGCACCGCCTGTGGCAACACCGGCCGTGACGCTGCAGCCGGGCCGACGATCGTCACCAGGCGCGCGGGCGTCCCTCACCTCGGCCTCTCAGGTGCCGGACTTCATCTTCTGACGGTGGGGCGATCCACGGCGTTCACCTGGATTGAAATCCGGTAACGGTCGGAAATATCAGGTAATTCCAATACATAAGTGGGGCGCGCAATGTGCGCGCCCCGGTCAGTTCGACCAGTCCCGCCCGATCACTTCGGCCCGAGCATGTCCTTCGGCTGAACCACGCGATCGAAAGTCTCCGCATCGACGAAGCCGAGGTTGATCGCCTCTTCCTTCAGGGTGGTGCGGTTCTTGTGGGCGGTCTTGGCCACCTTGGTGGCGTTGTCATAGCCGATCGTGGGCGCCAGCGCCGTGACCAGCATCAGGCTCTCCCACATCAGCTTCGAGATCCGCTCCTCGTCCGCCTCGATGCCGACCACGCAGTTGTCGGTGAAGGCGCTGGCCGCATCGCCCAGCAGCTGCATCGACTGCAGCACGTTGTAGGCCATCATCGGCTTGAAGACGTTGAGCTCGAAGTGGCCCTGGCTGCCGGCAAATCCCACCGCCGCGTCGTTGCCCATGACGTGGGCGCAGACCATGGTCAGTGCCTCGGCCTGCGTCGGGTTCACCTTGCCCGGCATGATCGACGAGCCCGGCTCGTTCTCCGGCAGGATGAGCTCGCCCAGCCCGCAGCGCGGCCCCGACCCGAGGAAACGGATATCGTTGGCGATCTTGAAGAGCGAGGCCGCGACCGTCTTCAGCGCGCCCGACATCTCGACCAGCGCGTCGTGCGCCGCCAGCGCCTCGAACTTGTTCGGCGCGGTCACGAACGGCAGCCCGGTGATCCTGGCGATATTCGCGGCCACCGCCTCGGCAAAGCCCTTGCGGGTGTTGAGCCCGGTGCCGACCGCCGTGCCGCCCTGCGCCAGCGGATAGATGTTGTGCAGCGCCGCGGTCACCCGCTTGATGCCCTGCTCGACCTGGAAGGCGTAGCCGCCGAACTCCTGCCCGAGCGTCAGCGGCGTCGCGTCCTGGGTGTGGGTGCGGCCGATCTTGATGATGTCCTTGAAGGCCTCGGCCTTCTCCGCCAGCGCGCCGTGCAGCTTCTGCAGGCCCGGCAGCGTCACGTCCCGCGCGGTCATCGCCACGGCGACATGCATCGCCGTCGGGAAGGTGTCGTTCGAGGACTGCGCCATGTTGACGTGGTCGTTCGGATGCACCGGCTTCTTCGAGCCGATCTCGCCGCCGAGAATCTCGATCGCCCGGTTCGAGATCACCTCGTTCGCGTTCATGTTCGACTGGGTGCCCGACCCGGTCTGCCAGACGACGAGGGGGAAGTGATCATCGAGCTTGCCCGTGGCCACCTCGTCGGCCGCGGCAACGATCGCCTCCCCGATCTTCGCGTCGAGAACACCGGCTTCCATGTTCGCCTGTGCCGCCGCCTGCTTGATGATCCCGAGGGCGCGAACCACGGCCACCGGCTGCTTCTCCCAGCCGATCGGGAAGTTCAGGATCGACCGCTGGGTCTGCGCTCCCCAATAGCGGTCGCTCGGAACCTCGAGCGGGCCGAAGCTGTCGGTTTCGGTACGGGTCGCCGTCATGGACTTCATCTCCTCGTCAGATGCTGGCGCTCTCTTAGCGGCCCCGGGGCGAGACGTCCAACGGCGATTTGCATACCGTCGCGTGCCGATCACGGCACCAGTGGTGAAGCGTGCTCCACCCGTGATAAGCTCCTGCTGACGGAACCGGCAGGGACATGTCATGGACGAGTTCGACCTCAATCCGGAGCTTCTGCAGGAGCTGATCTTCAAGCTGCGCGCGGTGATGGCCCGGGAAGGCCTGGTCTCTCCCGATTCGGGGTCGAACCCGACCGACGACGAGGGCCCCGCAACCCTGCAGGAAGACGACGACGATCTGACGCGGGCCGAACTCGAAGCCCTGATCGACGACCTGGAGCCGGACCAGCAGGCCCAGCTCGTGGCGCTCATGTGGCTCGGGCGGGGCGACGTGGAGCCTGAGGAGTTCTCCGAGGCGCTGACGCTCGCCGCGGAGCGGCACGAGGGGGCGACCGCGGCGTACCTGCTCGCGCATCCGCACGTCGCCGACTATCTCGAGGAGGGTGTCGACCGGCTGATGGACGGCACCGACCTGATGGAGAGCGGGGAGTACTGACGAGGGAGCAACCATGGAGCGCGAGATCGACGTCTCCGCCCGACATCTTCTGAAATGGCTCAAGGCGGGTCCGCCGGGCGTCGAGGTCCGGGCGACCCGGGAATTCGTCTGGGACGGCGCGCCGGTCGCCGCCGAGGAACTCGACACCGAGGACGAGCTTGCGGTCGCGACCACGGTCGGGCTGCTCGAGGTTCGTCCGGCGCAGGGCCACGCATGGATGCTCCGGCTACGCGTGGAGAACCCGCTTGCCTGCCACCTGCCCGAGGACGGCTCGGTATCCGACGAGCCCGAGGAGATCGACCTTGACGATTTCGAGGCCTGTTTCCTCGACGAGGACGGCGACGCATCGGTAACCGTCGAGGCCGACAATCGCGCCGACGCCCGCGCGTTCGACAAGGTGCTCTCGGCGATTCTCGCGAGCGGCAGCTAGTCTCGCACCACCACCCGCGCCCGTGGCCCCATCCGTGAGAGGATGAAGTCGAGATCCGCGCGGCGGAACGCGATGCACCCTGCGGTCGGATATCGCGGCCGGCGCCAGACGTGCAGGAAGATCGCGCTCCCCAGTCCCGGCACCGGCGGGTCGCGGTTCCAGTCGAGCACCGCGAGCAGGTCGTACTGCCGGTCGGCCCGCCGCAGCGCCTCGTGGCTGAAGCGATGCGGACGCCGGACCATGCGGTTGTAGGCCGGATCCTTCGGATCGTCCGACCAGCCATCGCGCGGCTCGATCCCGCGCCCCGTGCCCGCGAGCCGGTCCGGCCGGTGCAGGACCACCTCGATCCGGTGCCGCCCGACCGGCGTCACACTGTCGCCCTCTCGTCGCTTCTCGCCGACGCCACCACGTCCGACGGCGCATGGGAAGCGGCGATTGAGAAACCACGCGCCCCAGCGGGTGACGACCAGATCGCCGGCCCGGGCGCGCAGATCGTCCCCGCCGTGCCTTGATCCGCCATGTCTTGACCGACCGTGACCCGTGGAGGGCTTCGGACTCACAGCAGATGCCCGCTCTTCGCCGCCTTGGTCGCGAGATATCCCTCGTTGAACGTCGTCTTCCCGACCTTGAGCGGCACCCGCTCGACGACCCTGAGGCCACACGTCTCCATCATCGCCACCTTGCGGGGGTTGTTCGTCATCAGCCGGACCTCGCGGAAGCCCATGGTCCGAAGCATGTTCGCCCCGAGCCGGAAGTCGCGCTCGTCGTCCTCGAACCCGAGGCGATGGTTTGCCTCGACCGTGTCGAACCCCTGATCCTGCAGCGCGTAGGCCCGCATCTTGTTGGCAAGCCCGATGCCGCGCCCCTCCTGGTTCAGGTAGAGAAGCACCCCCTCCCCCGCCGTGCCGATCTGATCGAGGGCCGCATGAAGCTGCGGGCCGCAGTCGCATTTCAGGCTGCCGCAGAGATCACCGGTGAAGCAGGCAGAGTGCAGCCGGCAGAGCACCGGCCGCGCCCGGTCGGCGGCACCGACCTCGACCGCATAATGCTCCTCCGTGCCATCGCGCGGCCGGAACACCCGCACCCGGCCCGCCTCGTTCACCTGCAAGGGCACCCTTGCGGCGGCGATCTCCACGAGAACCGGGGCGACCGGCATCGGTGGTACGTCCGAGAGCGCCACGGACGAGAGCCGGTGCGTCTCGGCGAGCGCCGCCACCTCGGCCGCCGGCAGCACGACGACCAGCGCCGCCGGCAGCAGGTGCGCGCTCTTCAGGAGCGCGATCGCCGCCCGATGCAGGCTCGGGTCGCCGCCGCGCCGCGTGAGATATGGCCCCTTCATCGGCCATTCGAGGTCCGCCGCCGGATTCGCCGTCGCGCGGACCCAGTCGATTTCCGCATCCGCCGGCAGCGCCACCCGCGCCAGATCGCCGTCGTAGGCACGCGCCTTCAGCGTCTCCGCCCGCCAGTCGGTGATCGCGAGATCGACCTCGCCGAGCGAGCGCAGATCAGCAAGGCGCGCCGCCGGAACGGTCTCCGCCGCCATCACGAGCGCGCCGGTCTCCGGTCCGAGAACCGCGATGCCAGCTCCCATGCGCAGGTCGGAGCGCGCCCGTGCGAGGCGCTCCACCGCGTCCAGCCCGAGGCTCATGCCGTCCTCCCTGAAACATTGTCGTGTCCGGAGACACACTGCCGTGAGGCTCCCGGGGGAAATATTGCGATCCGCGCGCAAAACCAACAGCTGAATGGGAAAAAGGAGATGAACCATGGGTGTCGTGAAGAGAATTCTCATGGTCGACGACGATCCGGACCTGCGCGAAGCGCTCGCGGATCAGCTCGTGGCCACCGAAGAATTCGACGTCTTCGAGGCGGGCGACGGTGAGGGCGGCCTCGCCCGCGCCAAGGAACAGATCTACGATCTCGTCATCCTCGACGTCGGCCTGCCGGACATGGACGGGCGCGAACTCTGCCGGCTGATGCGCAAGCAGGGGGTGAAGTGCCCGATCATCATGCTGACCGGACACACCACCGACAGCGACCAGATCCACGGGCTCGAGTCCGGAGCGAACGACTACGTCGCGAAACCGTTCAAGCTGCCGGTGCTGCTCGCCCGTATCCGGGCGCAGCTTCGCCAGCACGAGCAGTCGGAGGACGCGGTCTTCGGCGTCGGCCCCTACAGCTTCCGGCCCGCGGCGAAGCTGCTCGTCGACGAGCGCGACAAGAAGATCCGCCTGACCGAGAAGGAGACGAACATCCTGAAGTTCCTCTACCGCTCGGGTGCCGCCGTCGTGCCGCGCGACACGCTGCTGCACGAAGTCTGGGGCTACAACGCCGGCGTGACCACGCACACGCTCGAGACCCATATCTACCGCCTGCGGCAGAAGATCGAGCCCGATCCGGCGAACGCCCGGATCCTCGTCACCGAGCCCGGCGGCTATCGTCTGGTTCCGTGAGGCACCGGGGGAAAAGGCGGGCATCCGGCCCGTCTTTCCCGCAGTGCCTGCCATGAGCGGGAAGACCAGCGTTGTTCGAACCCTATCTGCGCCTCTGGGGCCTCGTTCCCGACGGTGAACCCATCACCACCCCCGCGGCGCGCCTGCTTCCGGTGCTTCGGAACGGCGAGCCCGCCATGCTGAAACTCGCGTCCAGCCCTGACCAGCAGCGCGGCGCGGCGCTGATGGCGTGGTGGAGCGGCGATGGCGCGGCCCGGGTCTTCGCCCGGGACGACACCGCCCTCGTCATGGAGCGCGCCACGGGCGCCCGGTCGCTCGCGGACATGGCCCGGGGCGGCGACGACGATGCGGCCTGCCGCACGCTCTGCGCAACCGTCGCCCGGCTGCACCGCAAACGGCCCGGTCCGCTTCCCGAGCTGGTTCCCCTGACCCGGTGGTTCCGGGAGCTCGAACCAGCCGCGGCACGGTACGGGGGGATACTGACCCGCAGTCTCGCGACCGCGCAAATGCTGCTCGCCGATCAACGCGAGCCCGTCGTTCTCCACGGCGACCTGCACCACGACAACGTGCTCGACTTCGGCCCGCGTGGCTGGCTCGCCATCGACCCGCACGGGCTGATCGGCGAACGCGGCTTCGACTTCGCCAACATCTTCACCAACCCGGACCTGAGCGATCCGAGCCGGCCGGTCGCGACGCAGCCGGGGCGCTTCCATCGGCGACTCGGCGTGGTGACCGACGTGGCGGGCATGGACCGCCGCCGCCTGCTTCAGTGGATCCTCGCCTGGACCGGCCTGTCGGCGGCGTGGTTCCTCGAAGACGGCGACCCTCTGGCGGAGGTGGACCTGAGGATTGCGGAACTCGCGGCGGCAGAGCTTGCCTGACGGAAAGGCCGCGTGCCGGCCATTGGCAATCCCGGCACCGGCATCTATGGGGACACCTCCTGACAGCGGGCTGACAGCGGGCGATGGCCGTGAAGATTGCCACCTGGAACATCAACTCGGTCCGGCTCCGCGAGGAGTCGGTGCTCCGCCTCCTGCGTGAGGAAGGCCCTGACGTCCTCTGCCTGCAGGAGACGAAGTCGCCGGTGGAGAAGATCCCGCTCGATGGCGTGCGGGCGCTCGGCTATGCCCACGTCGTCGCGCGCGGTCAGCCGGGCTACAACGGTGTCGCGATCCTGTCGCGCCTGCCGCTCGACGAGGCGCCGAGCCTTGCCTTCGGCCTGCCGCAGGATGCGCGCCACGTGGCGGCGCGGCTGCCGTCCGGCGCGGTCGTCCACAACCTCTACATCCCGGCGGGCGGAGATCTGCCCGACCCGGTGCTGAACCCGAAATTCCGCAAGAAGCTCGACTTTCTCGACGCCGTGCGCGCGGCTTTCAGCGTGGCGCCACGGGAGGGCGCGATCCTCGTGGGCGACTTCAACGTCGCGCCGCGCGAGGACGACGTCTGGGATCACAAGAAGCTCGTGAGGGTCGTCACCCACACGCCCGTCGAGGTGGCGGCGCTCGAGGCGATCCGCGCGGCGGGCGACTTCGTCGATGTGACGCGGGCGCACCTGCCAACGGGGCGGCTCTTCTCGTGGTGGTCCTACCGCGCGGCGGACTGGTCGACGGTCGACAAGGGGCGCCGGCTCGACCACGTATGGGCGACGCCGGACCTTGCCGCGCGCTCGGGCGGCAGCCGGATCGCGCGAGCCGTGCGGGGATGGGAACGGCCGAGCGACCACGCGCCGGTCTTTGCGGAGTTCGAGGCATGATCGAGGCTGAGATCGACGGGCCGGTGGGCCGTATCGTCCTGAACCGGCCGGAGGCACACAACGCGCTCGACCGCGCCGGGATCGACACGTTCGCCGCGGTGCTGGCCGACTGGGAGAGGCTCGACACGCTTCGCGTCGTCGTGCTGACCGGGCGCGGGCGCTCGTTCTGTGCCGGCGCGTCGCTCGGCGAGGTCGCGGGCGGCAGCTTCGGCGGCGTCAATCCGCTGACAGCACTCTGCGGCCGGCTCGACGCCGTTCCGGTGCCGGTCATCGCGGCCCTGAACGGCGGGGTGTATGGCGGTGGTGTCGAGCTGGCGCTCGCCTGCGACTTCCGCGTGGGAGTCGAGGGGATGCGCGCCTTCGTGCCGCCGGCGAAGCTCGGCATCCACTACGAGCCAGCCGGGATCGCGCGGGCGGTCGACCGGCTCGGCTCGCAGATCGCCCGACGGATGTTCCTGCGCGCCGAGACCTTCGGCGCCGATGCGCTGCTGGCCGCGGGCTTCGTCGACGAGCTCGTGCCAGCGGACCGCCTCGCCGCGCGCACCGACGAGATCGCCGCCGAGATCGCCGCGCTCGCACCGCTCGCCGTGCGCGGCATGAAGCGGACGCTGCGCGAGATCGTGTCGGGCACCCTCGACGAGACGGCGGCGCGCGCGCGGATCGTCGCCTGCTTCGCCTCGGAGGACCATGCGGAGGGCCTTGCGGCCCAGCGCGAGAAGCGCACGCCGCGCTTCACGGGACGGTAGTCTCCGCGCGCTGCCCGGTCAGGTCAGATCAGCTCAGACGGAACGGATGAGCGCCCGATCCAGCACCCGCAGCACGTGGGCGAGATCGTTGCCCCGGCGCAGGATGCGCCCGTCCATGGCGACCACCATGTACTGCCCCTGACGGGCGGCGAGACGCGGATGCTTCTCGATCCGGTAGAGCGGGCGCTCGGCGCTGTGCCGGAAGATCGAGAAGATCGCGTGCTCCTTCAGCATCGAGATGCCGTAGTCCCGCCAGAGTCCGGCGGCGACAGCACGCCCGTAGACGCCGAGAATGACGGAGAGTTCGGTGCGATGGAAGGCGACCGCGTCGGGAAGGCTCGGGAACTGGGCGATCTCGGAACTGCCGATCATGAAACGAACATGACGGCCCCGAACAGCTTTGGCAAGCGTGGCGCCGAACTCTGATGAACCATGTCTTGAGGGGGACGCGCCGGGGCGCTAGCGTCGCCGCTATTATGCAGAACCTCAACACACTCCCCACACCGTGCCTGCTTCTCGACGAAGCCCGCATGAACCGCAACATTGAGCGGATCCACGGCCGGCTTGCCGGCACAGGCGTGAGCTATCGCGCCCATCTGAAGACCGCGAAGTCGGTCGAGGTCGGACGGCGCCAGATGCTGACGCCGACCGGTCCCGCCATGGTCTCCACCCTGAAGGAGGCTGAACGTTTCGCCGACGCGGGAGTCACCGACATCACCTATGGCGTCGGCATTGCGCCGCAAAAGCTCGACGAGGTCCTCGCGCTGCGGGCGCGGGGCGTCGATCTCAGCGTCATTCTCGACAACGTGGCGCAGGCCGAGGCGGTCGCGGCCGCGTCTTCGCCCGGGATGCGCATTCCGGCGCTGATCGAAATCGACTGCGACGGCCATCGCTCCGGAGTGAAGCCCGACGACGCGGCCCTTCTTCTCGCGATCGCCGGGGCGCTGGAACCGGCGGCGGAGCTGCGCGGCGTGCTGACCCATGGCGGCGAGAGCTATGTCGCACGTGGCCGCGCCGCGCTCGAGGCGGCGGCCGAAGGCGAGCGGCGCGCCGTGGTGACGGCGGCCGGGACGCTCCGGGCGGCGGGCCATGCCTGCCCGGTGGTCAGCGTCGGCTCGACGCCGACGTTCATGAGCGCCACCGGCTTCGACGGACTGACCGAGTTCCGCGCCGGGGTCTGCGTGTTCTTCGACCTCTTTCAGGCCGGCGTCGGGGTCTGCAACGTCGACGACATCGCCCTGAGCGTGCTGGCCACGGTGATCGGCCACCAGCACGACAAGGGCTGGATCATCACGGACGCGGGCTGGATGGCCATGTCGCGCGACCGGGGCACCGCGGCGCAGTCGGTCGATCAGGGCTACGGCGTCGTCTGCCAGCTCGACGGCACGCCCTATGACAACCTGATCGTGGTCGGTGCGAACCAGGAGCACGGCATCGTGGCCGCCCGCGCCGGCAGCGGCGCGAGCATCCCCGACCTGCCGGTTGGCGCGCGGCTGCGGGTGCTGCCCAACCACGCCTGCTCGACGGCGGCGCAGTACGATCGCTATGAGGTGCTGCGCGATGGCGCGGTGGCCGAAAAGTGGCCGAGATTCAGCGGGTGGTGACGGGCGCCTAGTGCAGACGCCCGTCGAGATCGTAGCGCCCGCCTTCGCGGAGGGCGCCGAACATCGCCGAGACCTCGGGGTGGTCGACCGGTTCGCCGCTGTCGTCCATCACGAGGTTCTGCTCGGAGACGTAGGCCACGTAGTACGAGGTCTCGTTCTCGGCGAGCAGGTGATAGAACGGCTGGTCCTTGGCCGGCCGGCTGTCCTCCGGGATCGACTCCCACCACTCGTTGGTATTGTTGAACGACGGATCGACGTCGAAGATCACACCACGGAACGGGTGGACACGGTGGCGCACCACCTGCCCCAGGGAAAATTTGGCTGCTGTCTGCAACATGGCCGGTTACCCACGAACTCCGCTTCCACCCACGATAGTCCCCGGTTGACATTCTGTCCACGTCAGGGGCACTGGCCAGAGGTGCCGTGCGGTAAAACTGCAACGCCGGAGCCCGGTCTGTAAATGCATCTCGTCTTCGAGATTGTCACTATCATTGCCCCTGTCGCGCTCCTCGCGGCGATCGGTTTCATCTGGGTTCGCCGGGGCCTCGACTACGACGTCGCCTTCGTGTCGCGGCTCTCGATGACGCTGTCGACGCCCTGTCTGATCTTCATGGCGCTGGTCCGCTCCAAGGTCGATCCCGCGCTCCTGCTCGATACGGTGCTGGCGTCGACCCTCGCCTACGTCATCGTCGGCTTGCTCGCCTGGGCACTGGTGAGGCTGCTGAAGCTCGATCTCGCGGCATACTGGGCGCCGCTCGCCTTCGGCAACACCGGCAACATCGGCCTGCCGGTTGCGCTTTTCGCCTTCGGACAGGCGGGGTTTGACGTGGCGGTCGTGATCTTCGCCGTCATGGCGATCCTCTCCTTCACGGTCGGCGTCTGGGTCGTTGCCGGCGGCGGCAGCCCGATGAGCGCGCTGCGCGAGCCGCTGGTCGGCGGCACGCTGCTCGGCTCGGTGTTTCTCGTCATGGGCTGGAGCGTGCCGGAATGGCTGGCGGCGAGCCTCGATCTGATCGGTCAGATGGCGATCCCGCTCATGCTCATCACGCTCGGTGTCGCCATCGCCCGGCTGCAGCCGCGCGCCCTCGGACCGGCGCTTGCACTCTGCGTCGCGAAGCTCGCGCTCTGCACCGTGGTGCCTCTGGGCGTCGGGCTCGCCTTCGCGCTGCCCAAGATGACGCTGGGTGTTCTCATCGTGCAGGTCGCAACCCCGGTTGCCGTCACGTCCTACATGCTCGCGGCGAAATATCGGGCGAGCCCCGACGAAGTCGCCGGGCTCGTCGTGGTCTCGACCTTGCTCTCGGTGGTGGCGATCCCGGCAATTCTGGCTTTTTTCATCTGAGCTTTCCCTTGGCTTGCTGACCCGATTGCGGCAAACTCCGCGGACGACGTGCAACAAGACACGCGGGCAGTGAGATGACAGCAGGCAAGGGATGGGGGCGCCCGCTCGCCCTCTTGGCTTTTTGTGCGATCCTGAGTTCGTGCGGGGGAACGGAGTCGCCTCCGTCCACGGTCGTCGACGCGTGCCGGATGCAGGAAGAGAAGCCCGGCTGGTTCGCGGCCATGCGCAAGACCGAAGAGAAATGGGGCGTCCCGGTCGCGGTACAACTCGCGACCATCGCACGCGAATCGAGTTTCCGCGCTGACGCCCGGCCCACCAAGCGCGTGGGAAGCAGCATCTTCGCCCGCGATGTCCCCCTCTCCTCGGCCTACGGCTATGCGCAGGCGATCGACGGCACGTGGGAGGGCTACATCTCCGACACCGGCCGCCGGGGCGCCGACCGCGAGGACTTCTCCGACGCCTCGGACTTCATCGGCTGGTACATGAATTCCAACGCCCGGGTGAATGGCGTGCCGGTGACTGACGCCTACAACCAGTATCTCGCCTTCCACGAGGGCAAGGCCGGCTTTGCCCGCGGCTCCTACCGCAAGAAGACCTGGCTGCCCGGCGTGGCACGGGACGTGCAGAACTGGGCCGGCATCTACCACCGGCAGCTCATGACCTGCTCATCATACTGAACGGTCCGGCCGGCGCGGTGGCGTTGACGATCCGCCGACCTGCGGCGTATCGTTCCACAAATGGAAACGGCTGAACGACCCGATGGACCGTCTGACCGAAATGGAAGCCTTCGTCCACGTCGTCGACCACGGCGGCTTCACGGATGCTGCCCGCAAGATGGGGCTGTCGAAGTCCGCCGTATCGAAACATGTCTCCGCGCTCGAGGCCCGGCTGGCAGTCCGACTGCTCAACCGGACCACCCGGCGGGTCAATCCGACCGAGGTCGGTCTCGCCTACTACGATCGGGCGAGATCGGTGCTCACCGAGGCCGCCGAGGCTGACAGCATGGTGACCGCGATGCAGGCGAACCCCAAGGGCTCGCTGCGCATCTCCGCGCCAGTGACGTTCGGGGTGCATCACGTGACCCCGGCTGTCTCGGCGTTCCTCGGCGCCTACCCGGAGGTCGACGTCAACATGGTGCTGGACGATCGCTTCGTCGAACTCCTCGCCGAAGGCTTCGACCTCGCGATCCGCATCGGCACTCTCGCCGACAGCTCCCTGAAGGCGAAGAAGCTCGCCGAGACCCGTACCGTCATCGTCGCGTCGCCGGCTTATGTTTCGGAAGCCTCGGTGCCCCGCACGATAGACGACCTCAACGACCACCGCCTCCTGCACTATTCGCAGCTCTCAACCGGCAACTTCTGGCGGCTGCACACCGCATCCGGGGAGGAACGCCAGATCCGGGTCGGCGGCCGGCTGACGGTCAACAACGGCGAGGCACTGATGCGGGCGGCGGAGGCGGGCCTCGGCATCGCGCAGGTCCCGAGCTTCATGCTCGGCGCCGCACTTGCCTCCGGCCGGCTGGTGGAGCTGCTGCCGGACCGCCCGCGCGAATTGCTCGGCGTCTACGCGGTCTATCCGCAGGGCCGGTTCCCCCAGCCGAAGCTTCGGGCCTTCATCGACTTCCTGAGCGACCATTTCAGGAAGAGCGGTGCCGACACCTGGCCGGCCTGAGCCATCACGAACGCGCGACGGAACCATCCGATCCCACTGAATTCACGCCCGGTTCAACTGGAAAATGATCCGTGGCACCATCGGAACAACCACAGCGCCTATGGTAGAATCGCGCGTTTGTCTACAAGATGTCCGCTCCCGTAATTGTCTCTTCATCTTGTGCCGGATGACTCGTAGCCTTTCGCCATCAATCCTCCTCGCTGTCGTCCTCGCCGTCGTCACGCTCCTCGCGCTGGCATCGGGTCGGGATCACGTCGGCGCTTCGGTCGATCAGTTCGGCGACAGGGTTGCGGCAATCGTTGCCCTCGTCACGGAAGACGCGCCTGCCGCGAAATGCAGCAAGACAAGCCACGCCAACGCGCACTGCCAGGCACCGGGCGTACTGGCCTCGGTCGCCGATCCGTTCGACCCGCGCCTTGCCGTCGGCTACGCGCGGCCGGGCGACGTGACCCGCCCGCGTGCCGCTGCTCCCATGCCGGAGCTGAGCCCACCCGAAGCCAGCCACTCCGTCTGAACCGTCCCGGACTTGCCGCGTCACGCGCGGGGTCCGGGGATGCCGTTTCACCCGGACCGCTGGAGATTGCCTTGTCCTCGTCAGTCGCGTACCCGCGCACGCATGCCCCGGCTGCGGCCGGCCAACGAGCTGCGCCGCTCACCGAACTTGACCGCCGCCGCATTGCCTGGCTGCGCCTCGTCCTCGTGCTTGCCCTCGTCTTCCTGCACTACGGCGGGATCTACGGATCCGAGCTGTCGCCCTACCGCGGCTATCAGGGGCAGCCGCTTCCCGTCGCCTCGATCCTGATCTCGTTCGTCCTTTACATCGGCTTCACTGCCGTCCCGGCGATGAGCGCGATCTCGGGCTATCTGTTCTTCTACGGGGCAAGCCGGGACACGCCCCCCGACTTCGTCCGCAAGCTGCGGCGGCGGGTCCAGTCGCTGGTGCTGCCCTGCGTGATCTGGGGAGGCGGATTTGCGACGCTTGGCCTCGCCATGCACCTCGTGGCCCCGAGCCTCTTCGCCAATTTCTTCGACTCCGGCCGCAACATGGTCGTGAACTGGCTCGATGCCTCGCTCGGCATCACCCGGACGCCGCTCGCGTTTCAGCTCTGGTTCATCCACGATCTCATCATCACCGTGGCGCTCAGCCCGGTGATCTGGTTCCTCGCCTCGCGGCTTCCGTGGCTGACCATCGCGATCCTGGTGCCGCTCTGGGTGCTCGACGTGCCGACCGGCCTCTTCCACCGGCTCGACGTGCTGATCTTCTTCTGCTTCGGCGCGACCTGCGCCATGCAGGGGCTCCGGCCCGATCTGCCCCGGCGCCTGATCCTGCCCGTCTTCGGGGTATTTCTCGCGGTCGCCCTCGCGCGCACGGTGGCGCCCTACTACGTCGGGCGGACCATGGGCCTCGACTTCGACATCGCGACCGCCGCAATGCGGGTGCTCGGAGCGCTTGCGGTCTGGAACGTCGCGGCCCTGCTGCTCGAAGGGCGATTTGCCGACTGGGTGGTGAAGAACGCCTACATGGCCTTCTTCATCCACTGCGCCCACTATCCGCCGATCCTGTTCCTGAAGCTCGGCCTCGGCTCGATGATCGACCCGATGAGCGAGGTGGCTCAGATCGGGCTCTACGTGGTGACGGTCAGCCTGACGATCTGGACCTGCATCCTCGTCGGCCGGCTGCTGCAGGCCCGGATGCCCAGGACCTTCCGCATCCTGAGCGGCGGACGGACACTGCCGGATGGCAAGGCGAAGTCGGGCTTCCTGCCGACCTGACGCCGTCAGGCGGCGGGCGCCCGCCGGTAGTGATAGGCCGCGGCTTCCTCGAACCCGAGGCCGCGGTAGAGGGCTGTGGCGCCCACGTTCGCCTGGGTGACCGCGAGGAGCAGGCGCCCTGCGCCGCGCTCCCTGCCCCAGGCTGCAGCGGCGCGCACCATGGCGGCGCCGATCCCGGTGCGCCGTGCCGCAGGCGTCACTTCCACCGCATGCATCACCACCGCGTCGCCGTGGATCGCCGCAAAGCCCGCGCCACCCACCCTGTCGCCATGCCGGCCAAGCAGGTAGATTTTCGGCCCCGGGGCGCGTGCCATCACCGCGACCCGCTCGGGTCCGATGCCGCCCGGCGCCCAGACCTCTTCCAGCACGCGAAGCCGCATGTCCCCGAAGAACGCCCGCTCGGGGTCGGCTCCGGCGAGCGGCGCGGCGGAGGCCGCGAGCACCCTCGTGTGGTCGTAGGCCTCGTAGCCCCGGGCCGCGAGGTCAGCATCGAGCGCCGCCTCACCGGGCCGGATCATGAAGACCGGCCGCTGTTCCCAGGCGCGCATCGCGGCCTCTGCGGCCGGAATATCGCCGCTCATCCCGTCGAGCGTCGCCGCCGAGGTCCGGTTGCCGCCTCCTGCCCCACGGCGCAGGGTGAAGCCGCCCGCGGCCCGGAGTTCCACCGCCGGCCACGTGGCGAGGATTGCCTCGATCGTCACGCTGCGTCGTCCGGGTGTCCGGTGGCCGCGAAGCCGCCTCCCACCACCCGCGTCCCGACCGCCTCGGGATCAGGTCGTGGCGTCCGGGCGAGAATGGCGGCGGCATGGCCGTCCGCGCTGTCCTGTGGCACGAAGCCGAGATGACCGGCATGGGCGTTCGACACCGCCGCCGCCGCGTTCGCCGAGGTGCCATAGATCACCGAGAAGCCGACGCGCGGCGCCAGCAGCGCCGACTCCACCAGCCGCACGCAGTCGGCAAACGACAGCCACGACCAGAGCATCCGCCGGTCCGCGGGCTCCGGGAAGCACGAGCAGATCCGCAGCATGACGCTCTCGACGCCATACTTGTCCCAGTAGAGGCTCGCGAGATCCTCGGTGAAGGTCTTGGTGAGACCGTAGAATGTGTCCGGCCGATGCTGCGCGCGGGTATCGGGCACCGCCTCGACCGGATGGAAGCCGACCGCGTGGATCGAACTGGCGTAGATCACCCGCTTCACGCCGTTGAGCCGCGCGCCCTCGAAGATGTGGTACGAGGCGGGCAGCGTGTCGGCGAGGATCTCCTCAAAGGTCTGCTCGCGTGGATGGCCGGCGAAATGCACGATGGCGTCACAATCCCGGCTTGCGGCAATCGCCGCCTCCCGGTCGGAGAGGTCGAGCTGAAGCGTCTCCTCGTTCGCCGCCGCCGCCCCGAGGGGATTCATGTCCAGCAACCGCAAGGTGTCGGCGAGCGGCGCGAGACCGCGCCTGAGGTGGCTCCCGAGACTGCCGGCTGCGCCGGTGAGCAGGATGCGGCGAAACTCGGGCATGGGCACTGACCTCGGAACGGGGCGCGCGCGGGGCAGTCACGCGGCCCGACTATGGCCGGAGATCGGCGCCGAGATCCAGCGGGCGATGACACGGGACGATGACACGGGCGCTGTCAGGCGGTGACGTCGGCGGGTGGCCGGCGATGGAAACGGGGAGAAACCATCGCCGGCCATCCGCCAGCTCCGGGGCGCTCCGCGGGGACGGCGGGCCCGGAGCATCCGGCGCGAGGGAGAGCGTCGCGCCGTACGGATCGGCGTCGGGCATTGCCTACGCCCGCTCCGAACTGCCTAGAGGATGAAGTCGCCGCCGCGATACGCCGAGGCGAGGATACCGCCGTCCTCGATCACGAGCTCGAACTGGAACCCGGTGCCTGAACCGTCGTTGGCCCGTATCACGGTGTCGCCGTCGATCTCCGTCACCCAGAGTCCGCCGCTGCCCGTCTTGCCGAAGCTGAACGCCTGATCGCCGGCGACGCGGGTGTTCGCGTCGATCGCCGACAGGTCGATCCGGTCACCCGAGGCGGCCCCGGCGCCGTCGAAGGCTGGCCCGCCGTCGGCCGCGCGCAGGATGTCGTTGCCGTCGGGATCGGAATGGGCGGCCCGCTCGAAGACGAAGATGTCCGCCCCCTTGCCGCCCATCAGAACGTCCGCCCCCGAGCCGCCCGCCAGCCGGTCGCCGCCATTGCCGCCGCGCAGGAAATCCTCACCGCCGTTGCCGGTCAGCGTGTCATTGCCACCCACCCCAAGGAGGGTGTTGCCGAAGTCGCTGCCGGTCATCCGGTTGGCGAGCGCGTTCCCCGTGCCGCCGGTGGCGAAGCTGCCCACCAGGACCAGATCCTCGAAGTTCGCGCCCAGGGTGTGCACGACGGTCGAGATCACCGTGTCACGGCCCTCGCCCGAGAACTCGTAGACGAATTCGGTCATACTATCGACGTTGTAGGTGTCATTGCCCTTGCCGCCGCCCATCTGGTCGTCGCCGGCATTGCCGTACATCGTGTCGTTGCCGTCGCCGCCTGTGATGTCATCGCGCCCCGGCCCGCCGTAGATGAGATCGTTGCCGCCGCCGCCGTGGATGATGTCGTCGCCGGCACCGCCCGAGAGCGTGTCGTTGCCATTGCCGCCGTCGATGATGTTGCCGGCGGCGTTGCCGAGCACCTCGTCGTCACCCGAACCGCCGATCGCCGCCTCGATCAGAGAGCGCGCATCGCCCTGATATTGCAGGGCGTTGTAGACGTTGCCCCTTGCGAAGTGCCCGTCGCCGAGGCTCGCCGTCTGGATGTCGGAGAACTGCGACGAGCCGCCCGGGGTGAGGTCGATCTGCAGGTCGCTCGTGTAGTTCGAGAGATCGTAGGTATCGAATCCGCCACCGTCCCAGATGGTCATGAAGATGCGGTTGCCGCCCGGATCAATGGCGACCTGCCCGTTCACGAACGTCTCACCGCCCGTCGGACTCCACGAATAGACGGTGTTGCCGGCGTTGGTTGAGAAGTCGGCGCCGTACTGCTGCTGCAGGGCACGGATGTCGCCCATCATGTAGGTCTGCGGCATCCCGAAGATCTCGTTGGTGTATTCCCCGATCGCCGCGCCGGCGTAGGAGCGGAAGGACATCACGGTGAATTCCAGTGCGTCATAGGCGCCCGACTGCGGCCCGTAGCCGGAGTTCACGTGCGCGTACTTCAGCCCGAGCCCGTGCGCGGCCTGCTGGAGAACCGCATGGTAGTCCGCCGTCCCCTGCACCGGCAGCCGGCCGACGCCGCCGAAGAAGGCGTCACCGCTGCGCACGTCGCCCTGCTGCGGCCCGAACGAATAGGCCGTGCCCGGGTCCTGCGAGTTGGCGAAGCGCAGGACCGCCGTGCCGCTGCCACCGCCCTGATAGCCGAAGTTCGCGTTGGTGAACGCCTCGACCGAGAAAAGGCCACCGTTGACGCCGCTCGCGATCGGCCCGTTAGTGTCGAGCGCCCAACTGACCGCGAGAAGCTGGCCCGAGGAGATCTGCGAGACGCTGAGGATCGGCACCGGGTAGTTCGGCCCGTAGTCCGAGGGCGAGTTGGGGTCGCTGTAGCTGAGGTCGTTCGATCCCCAGCTCAGATCGAGCAGACCATCGACGCGCGCGTCACCGACGCGGTCCACGATGTTGCCGACAGGCAGGTTGATGCCGGTCATCTTGATGATACCCTTATGGAATCCCGGTGGCGTCCGGCCAGACAAGGGCCAGCCGCGCGGGCCGGGTGAGATCATGAAATTCCGCGGTTCTCTCTGACCGCGTGCGGCTCAAACCCGCACGTCCGAGAATGCCGACGAGGGCCCGCGCCGTCCAACGAGTTATCGAAATCCGATTCATGAGCGTTCGTGATCGGTCGCGGTCCGGTCTATCAGGCCGCAGCCGCAGCCACCCCGAACGCCTCGCGCAGGCTGCCGGCAAGGCGCTCGGCGAGACGCCGCCGTGGCCCCTGCGTCAGGTAGAGCGCCAGCGACAGGCACGGAAGTGGCGGCAGGCCGCCACCGTGCTCGATCTCGGCCATCCCCGGGGCGATCGCGCCGCGCAGCATCGCGTAGACCGCGAGATCAGCGGCAACGAGGCTCTCGACCATCGAGCCCTCGCTCACCACCTTCCAGTCGAACCCCGCCGCCGAGAGCCGGGCCATCAGGACGCGGGTGAAGGCGCATCCCGTCACCGCCGCGATCGGCAACGGCCGGCGCCGGAACGCCTGCCCGCCCGGCGCGCCGACCCAGACCAGCGGCACCTGGCCGAGGATCTCGGCCTCCGGGCCGGGCTCGGATTCAGTCGTCAGGATCAGGTCGAGCGATCCCGCTTCGCATTGCTCCCGCAGGAGCCCGCTCACTTCTGTCCGCAGCGTGAGACGGGTCTCGGGGTGCCGCAGGCTGAAGCTTCGGATCGCCTGCGGCACGTGGAAGTTCACGATGTCGCACGGCACGCCGAAACGGATATCACCGTCCGCACCGCCGGCCTGCCCGAGGCGGACGACGATCTCATCGTTGACCGCCAGGAGCCGCCGGGCATAGCCGACGAGCTCCTCACCGGCCACGGTCAGCACCACGCCCCGGCCGACCCGATCGAACAGGCACAGATCAAGCGTCTCCTCGAGGCGCTTGATCTGGAGCGATACCGCCGACTGGGTCAGGTTGAGCTGCGCGGCGGCGCGTGTCACGCCGCCCATTTCCGCCACGGCGACGAGCGCGCGCAGAGCCGAAGTGTCGAGATTTCGCATGCCCCCCGCGCGCCCCAAGGCTTCCACGGGAAAAGCCTAGCCCCGCACCAAGCGCGATGCGAGCGCTCTCAGCAAGACGGATGGACTGACGCTACAGACGAAACAATTGCCTGCGCGAACGAACGCGAAACGGCACCTTCAGCGAACGCGTCCGGCGTTCTCGACCGTGCGAATGAACACGTCGTTGTCGGCGCAGAGCTGCAAGATCGACTTCGGCGGCTGGATGTCGGTGAAGAAGCCGTGCAGATCCGCGAGGCTCGCGATGCGCACCGGGGCCGCCATCTTGAACTTGGTGTGGTCGGCGACGAGGTAGCTCTTGCGCGCGTTCTTGATGATCGCCTGCGCGACACGCACCTCGCGGAAATCGTAGTCGAGGAGCGAGCCGTCCGGGTCGACCGCCGCCGAGCCGATGATCGCGTAGTCGACCTTGAACTGCCCGATGAACTCCGCCGTCACGTCCCCCACCAGCGCCCCGTCCGACCGCCTGAGGATGCCGCCCGCGACGATCACCTCGGAGTTCGGGCTGGTGGCGAGGATGTTCGCGACGTTGAGGTTGTTGGTGATGACCATCAGATTGCGGTGCTTCAGCAGCGCGCGCGCCACCGCCTCGGTGGTGGTGCCGATGTTCATGAAGATCGAGACACCGTCCGGGATCTGCTCGGCGACGAGCCGGGCGATGGCATCCTTCTCCTGGCTCGCGAGGCTGCGCCGATCCTCGTAGCCGAGCGCGATGACGCCCGAGGGGATCATCGCCCCGCCATGCACCCGCGTCAGCTGGCCAACGTCGCAAAGCTCCGACAGATCACGGCGGATGGTCTGGGCAGTGACATTGAAGTAGGACGCCAGTTCCTCGACCGTCACCTTCCCCGCCTCACGCGCAAGAGTAAGGATTTCGGAGTGACGGAAGTTTTGCGCCATGGCCTCGCTCAAGCTGGGATGGAGTGTCACACTAGAGACACCCACCGGAACCTGCAACCGACGCCGGATACGACGCCCCGGCCCGGGGGCGACTTCCTGCCCTTACGGCGCGGCGACGGGTTCGAGCAGGCGCAACGCCTCGTCGGCGATGAGACCATGCAGGCGAGGGCCGGGATGGAACGTGTCGGACCAGAGATATGTCGAGCCCGCGTCCGGCGCCGCGAGGGTCTCGCCGGTGCAGAAGACCGCGCTCGTCGTCGGCCGCTTGTTGGTGCAGGCGGGCTCCGTGGCGTTGGTGATCCCGAAGCGTCCCGGATCAGCGAGCACCGCGTTGACCGGGGTGGCGAAGTCGAGAACGATCACTCCGGGCATGTGCCCGACGCCATCGGCCAGCGTCCGGTTGAAGCTCGCCGTCCACTCCTTCACCTGCCCGGGCGCGAAGCTCTGGCTGCAACCGGTCGCGAGTTCGCTCGCGGCGAGGTACTTCCGGCCAAACGGCGCATCGGTCCAGTCGATCGCGCCGGCCACGAGCACCACGCCCGCTCCGTTCGCTTTCGCCTTCCCGACGACGGCGATGAGGTCGGTCGCGGCGCGCTCGACCTCGCGGTCCGCGATTGCCTGCGTCGTCTTGCCTGCGCCGATCCCGTTGTCGTCGGTTCCCCAGCACATGGCACTGAACTGCGCATAGATGTCGTTCGTTCCGCCGTCGATGATCACGAGCTCATCGGGGCTGAAACGGCCATTGCTGGCAATGTAGCGTTCGAGCTGGCTCGCCACGGGCGCCACCAGCCTGTTGTTGCCGATCCCGCTCTGGCTCGGCAGGCGGGCGACGCGGGCGCCGCCTTCGGCATAGCCATTCCCGCCGATCACCCGGGCGGTGCCCACGGCGCGCGTCACGCCAGAGCTCGCATCGCGGTCCATGGTCAGCGACCGATCTGGCCTCACCACCTGACCATAGTGAAGCGCGACGTCCTCGACCCAGATGTTCGACGGGTTGATGGTGAACTTTCCCGGATTCGTCCGGCTTCGGGTGGCGGCCTGGTAGGTGCCGACGTCGCTGAGGGAATCCCCGAAGACCACGACGGCGCCGATCGGGACGGGCGCCGGCGCCTGCACGCAGGCAGCCAGGCCAAGACCGGCGATCGACAGGATCATGCTCCGCCAGAGGCTCATTGACGAACTCCCCCTTGTCGGCAACGGAACCCCTTGCCGGCTGATTGAGATTTCATTGAGCGCCCGTTGCTCGCTCACGTCAACAAATTGGAAGGCCCGCCAACCTTGCGGTCGACGGGCCTTCCGTTCGTTCGAGCGACGCCGGCAGGGCGTCGGTGCCTACTCCGCGGTCAGGAGCGGCGGCTTCTTCGCCGTGATCTGCGGCGTGCCCGTCGGCTCGATCTTCAGCGCGATCTGGTCGTTCTCCACCGCGACGCGCACGAGACCACCCTTCGCCAGCTTGCCGAAGAGCAGCTCCTCGGCGAGCGGCTTCTTGATGTTCTCCTGGATCACCCGGCCAAGCGGCCGCGCGCCCATCTTGTCGTCGTAGCCTTTTTCCGCCAGCCACTCGGCAGCCTCGGGCGAAAGCTCGATCTGTACGTTCCGGTCGAGAAGCTGCGCTTCGAGCTGGAGGACGAACTTCTCCACCACCTGAAGGATGACCTCCCGCGGCAGCGGCGCAAACGAGATCACCGCGTCGAGACGGTTGCGGAACTCCGGCGTGAACATCCGCTCCACAGCGGCGGTGTCCTCGCCCTCGCGCCGGCTGCGCCCGAAGCCGAGAGCCTCCTTAGCCTGCTCGCTGGCGCCGGCATTGGACGTCATGATCAGGACGACGTTGCGGAAATCCACCGTCCGGCCGTTGTGGTCGGTGAGCTTCCCGTTGTCCATCACCTGCAGCAGGATGTTGTAGACGTCCGGGTGCGCCTTCTCCATCTCGTCGAGCAGCAGGACGCAGTGCGGATGCTGGTCCACACCGTCGGTCAGAAGCCCGCCCTGATCGAAGCCCACATAGCCCGGAGGCGCGCCGATCAGGCGGCTGACCGTGTGCTTCTCCATATACTCCGACATGTCGAAGCGCACGAGCTCGACGCCCAGCTGTTCGGCGAGCCGCTTCGCCACCTCGGTCTTGCCGACGCCGGTCGGGCCGGTGAAGAGGTAGTTGCCGATCGGCTTTTCCGGCTCGCGCAGGCCGGCGCGGCTGAGCTTGATCGCCGAGGCCAGCGCCTCGATCGCCTTGTCCTGGCCGAAGACGAGCCGCTTCAGCGACCGGTCGAGATCCTTCAGCACCACCGCGTCATCCTTGGAGACGTTCTTCGGCGGGATCCGGGCGATCTTCGCCACGACCGCCTCGATCTCCCGCGAGGTGATGGTCTTGCGCCGGCGGCTTTCGGGCAGCAGATGCTGCGCCGCGCCCGCCTCGTCGATCACGTCGATCGCCTTGTCCGGCAGCTTGCGGTCATGGATGTAGCGCGCCGACAGATCGACCGCCGACTTGATGGCGTCGAGCGTGTAGCGGATGTCGTGGTGATCCTCGAAGTAGGGCTTCAGCCCCTTGAGGATCTTGAACGCATCCTCGATCGACGGCTCGTTCACGTCGATCTTCTGGAACCGCCGCGCGAGCGCCCGGTCCTTCTCGAAGTGCTGGCGGTATTCCTTGTAGGTGGTCGACCCCATGCAGCGCAGCGTCCCCGACTGGAGCGCGGGCTTCAGCAGGTTCGACGCGTCCATCGCCCCGCCGCTCGTCGCCCCGGCGCCGATGACGGTGTGGATCTCGTCGATGAAGAGGATGGCGTTCGGATGCTGCTCGAGCTCCTTCATCACCGCCTTCAGCCGCTCCTCGAAGTCGCCGCGATACCGCGTGCCGGCCAGCAGCGCCCCCATGTCGAGCGAATAGATCGTCGTCTCGGCGAGCACCGCAGGGGTCTCCCGATCAACGATCTTGCGTGCCAGCCCCTCGGCGATCGCCGTCTTGCCGACGCCCGGATCCCCCACAAGGAGCGGATTGTTCTTCCGCCGCCGGCAAAGCACCTGGATACAGCGCTCGACCTCAAGATCACGGCCGATCAGCGGATCCACGTCCCCCCGGCGAGCCTTCTCGTTCAGGTCGACGCAGTACTTCTGCAATGCGGTCTCCTCGGCCTCCTTGTTGCTGGGTGACTGAGCCTTCGTTTCCGGGGCGGCTTCGGCTCCCTTCACGGGGCGAGCTTCCCCGTAATTCGGATCCTTGGCGACGCCGTGGCTGATGTAATTGACCGCGTCGTAACGGGTCATGTCCTGCTCCTGCAGGAAATAGGCGGCATGGCTCTCGCGCTCGGCGAAGATCGCGACGAGAACGTTCGCCCCCGTGACCTCCGATCGGCCCGAACTCTGCACGTGGATCGCCGCGCGCTGGATCACCCGCTGGAAGCCGGTGGTGGGCGCAGCCTCCGAGCCCTCGATATCCGAAATGAGCGCGTCGAGTTCCTCGTCGAGGAAAGTCAGAATGGTCTTGCGCAGCTTCGCGAGATCGACACCGCAGGCTTTCATCACCCGAGCGGCGTCGGGCTCATCGACAAGAGCGAGAAGCAGATGTTCGAGCGTGGCAAGTTCATGCTTGCGCTGATTTGCCTGCCCGAGGGCGTTGTGGATTGCGGTCTCGAGGGTACTCGAAAAAGACGGCATAGTCCGCGTTCCTTCCGGTCTTGTCCCGCCGGTCGGGGTAGACCGGCGGAGGGCAGGTCCAACCTTGCCCCGCTAGCTCTTAAACTTCGGTTTTATCCTGCACGCTTCAAGGCCGATTATGCCACGCCCCCGCAAAAGCGCAAAAAAAATGCAGTGACGTTGACGCGAGGATTCCATCAATTCCGGCGTCTGCTCAGAAAGCGTCCTTCCGGCGCCGGACCTCGGCGAAAACCTGCGCATCGGGCGAACCCGAAAGTCCCAGATTCTCCTTGAACCCGGTGTCCGCGACCCTCAGGAACGGGTTTGTGGCCCGCTCCAGCCCAAGTGACGCCGGAACGGTGGGCGTGCCCTTGCCTCGCAGCGCGGCGATTTCCGCCGCGCGGGCATCGAGCGCCGGGTTTGCACCGTCCACCGAGAGCGCGAAACGTACGTTTGACTCCGCGTATTCGTGACCGGAGTAGACCATGGTCGCATCCGGCAGTGCCGCCATCTTCCCGAGGCTCTCCCACATCTGTGGCAGCGTCCCCTCGAACACCCGCCCGCAGCCCATCACCATCAGGCTGTCGGCCGAGAACAGCGCCTCTGCCGTTGCAAAGTAGTACGCAATGTGCCCGAGGGTATGCCCCGGCACCTCGAGCACCTCCGCGACACTCTCGCCAAGCGCGACGTGTTCGCCCTCCTTCACGCCCCGGTCGAGCGGCGGCATCCGCGCCTCGGCGGCAGGTCCCACCACCTCCGGCCCGAACGCCGCGCGCAATTCGGGCACGCCGGCCACGTGGTCGTCGTGATGGTGCGTGAGCAGGATCAGGTCCAGCCGCCACCCTCGCTCCTTCAGCGCGGCGATGATCGGTCCGGCCTCGGGCGCATCCACGAGCCCGACCTTGCCGCTGGCCTCATCCCGAAGCAGGTAGGCGTAATTGTCCGTGCGGCACGGAACGATGACAACTTCGAGTGGCACGGACTTTTCCCTTCGCATTGGCACAGATGTTGGCGATCCTCTAGGGTAGTGCAACCTGCCCATTCTGCCAGAGAAGCCGCGGTACCCGATGCATCTCGACGTTCTCGACCTCCGCGCCTTCTACTACCGCACCCGTCTCGGGCGCTCGGCGCAACGCGTGCTTCAGGAAGCGCTCCGCTCACTCTGGCCGGAGACCCGCGACCTCACCGTCGTCGGCTACGGATTCGCCGCTCCGATGCTCCGGCCGTTCCTCACGGACGCCCGGCGCGTCCTGTCACTGATGCCGAGCGGTCAGGGCGTGATGGCCTGGCCGATCGGTGCGCCGAACCTCTCGGTCCTCGTCGAGGAAACTCACTGGCCGATCGAGGCAGGCAGCGTCGACCGGCTGATCGTCATCCACGGGCTCGAGACGTCGGACAAGCCGGGCTCCCTGATGCCCGAGATCTGGCGCGTGCTCGCGCCGGGAGGACGCGTTGCCTTCATCGTGCCGAACCGCTCCGGTCTCTGGGCACGGCGTGACGTCACCCCGTTCGGCCACGGCCGCCCCTACAGTCTTGGCCAGCTGGAGGGCTTGATGCGCGCACACCGCTTCGAGCCCGAGCGTCACGCCGCCGCACTCTATGCGCCGCCGACCCATCGCCGCTTCTGGATCCAGACGTCCTATATCCTCGAGCGCCTTGGCCGGCGCCTCGAGCCCCGAGTCATTGCCGGCGCCCTGATCGCGGAGGCGACGAAACAGGTCTACGCCCGCCCGCCGTCCACCGGAAAGCTTGCTGTGCGTGGCCCGCTGGACGTGCTCGAAGGTCTCACCCTTCCCTTCCCGGAACCTGCCCGCGGCCACCATTACGAAGCGCCCGAGATTCCGGGGAAATAAAATGCGGCGGGGCCCTGCGCTCCCGCGTCCGGGGAGATTGCTCATCCCTGAATTACCAAAAGTTGTATTGTGCTCAGTGGACTGGCCGGAAATGCCTTAGGAAACGGCAGTTCAGGGCCCTGCGCACGTTCTGTGCCGCTGCATTCTGCGGGCCGAAACCCACCGCGTAAGACCTGCCGCCACGCACCCGGCCCGGCTTGACGTCTCCTCACAAGGCCCTATCCGCAAGGGGCTTCCGGCGTATTGCCACGCAGCATACCCTCTGCTATCACCGCGCCGCGATCTAGCCGGGGCGTCGTTCGGCCGCAGGCCGGGAATCGAAATCCTGTCCGCCCGCGGGGGCCGCCAGAACAACGAGAAGGGGGACGGGTGTCCAGCTCAGCGTCGATGACCACTGGGGTGGCGGGCCGTTACGCGACCGCACTCTTTGACCTCGCCAAGGAAGGCAAGACACTCGACAAGGTCGAGGCCGACGTTCTTGCCTTCGAGAACGCCCTGGCCGTCAGCCCGGAGTTCCGCGAGATGATCGGCTCGCCGATCCATACCCGTGACGAACATGCCCGTGTGATCGCCCTGATCGGCGACAAGCTGGGCGCCGGTGTCGTCGTGAAGAACACCCTCGGCCTGATGGCCCGGAACCGCCGCCTGTTCGTCCTGCCGGAGCTCATCGCCCAGATGAAGGCTCTGATCGCGGACGAACGTGGTGAGGTCACTGCCGAAGTCACCGCCGCGAAGCCGCTCAGCGACGAGCAGGCCAAGGCGCTCAGGAAAACGCTCAAGGCGAGCGTGGGCAAGGACGTGAAGCTCGACGTGACGGTCGACGAGACGCTGATCGGCGGTCTCGTTGTGCGTGTCGGCTCGCGGATGATCGACACGTCGATCCGCTCGAAACTCGCCCAGTTGCAGAATGTCATGAAAGAGGTCGGATGATGGCGATCCAAGCCGCTGAAATCTCTGCTATCCTCAAGGAGCAGATCAAGAACTTCGGTCAGGAGGCCGAGGTCGCGGAGGTGGGTCGTGTGCTCTCCGTCGGCGACGGGATCGCCCGCGTCCACGGCCTCGACAATGTCCAGGCCGGCGAGATGGTGGAGTTCCCGGGCGGCATCCGCGGCATGACCCTGAACCTCGAAGTCGACAACGTCGGCGTCGTGATCTTCGGTTCCGACCGCGACATCGGCGAGGGCGACACGGTCAAGCGCACGAAGTCGATCGTGGACGTGCCGGTGGGCAAGGGTCTGCTCGGCCGCGTGGTCGACGCACTCGGCGACCCGATCGACGGCAAGGGCCCGATCGACGCGACCGAGCGCCGCGTCGCCGACGTCAAGGCTCCGGGCATCATCCCCCGCCAGTCGGTGCACGAGCCGATGGCGACCGGCCTCAAGGCGATCGACGCGCTCATCCCGATCGGCCGCGGCCAGCGCGAGCTCATCATCGGTGACCGTCAGACCGGCAAGACGGCGCTCGCGCTTGACGCCATCCTGAACCAGAAGGTCTATAACGACGCCGCCGGCAGCGACGACAGCAAGAAGCTCTACTGCATCTACGTCGCCGTCGGCCAGAAGCGCTCCACCGTCGCCCAGCTCGTCCGCAAGCTGGAAGAGACCGGGGCGATGGAATACACCACCATCGTTGCCGCCACGGCCTCCGAGCCGGCGCCGATGCAGTACCTCGCGCCCTATGCCGCCTGCGCCATGGCCGAGTACTACCGTGACAACGGCATGCACGCGCTCATCATCTATGATGACCTGACGAAGCAGGCCGTCGCCTATCGCCAGATGTCGCTGCTCCTTCGCCGTCCGCCCGGCCGCGAAGCCTACCCGGGCGACGTGTTCTACCTGCACTCGCGTCTCCTCGAGCGCGCGGCGAAGCTCAATGCCGACTTCGGCAGCGGCTCCCTGACCGCGCTTCCCGTGATCGAGACCCAGGCGGGCGACGTGTCGGCCTACATTCCGACGAACGTCATCTCGATCACCGACGGCCAGATCTTCCTCGAGTCGGAGCTCTTCTATCAGGGCATCCGTCCGGCGGTGAACGTCGGCCTCTCGGTCAGCCGCGTGGGCTCCTCGGCCCAGACCAAGGCGATGAAGTCGGTCGCCGGCTCGATCAAGCTCGAGCTCGCGCAGTACCGCGAAATGGCCGCCTTCGCGCAGTTCGGCTCGGACCTCGACGCCGCGACCCAGCGCCTGCTGAACCGCGGCTCGCGCCTGGTCGAACTCCTGAAGCAGCCGCAGTACTCGCCGCTCACCAACGCCGAGCAGGTGGTGGTGATCTACGCGGGCACCCACGGCTACCTCGACAAGCTGGCGGTGAAGGACGTCACCCGCTACGAGCGCGGGCTTCTCGCGCACCTGCGCTCCAGCGAGTCCGGTCTTCTCGACAAGATCACCACGCAGGATCAGAAGATCGCCGGTGACATCGAGAAAGAGATCAAGGCCGTCCTCGACGCCTTCACCAAGACCTTCGCCTGAGAAGGTCGCGCGGGATGCGCGGCGGACACCTGACCGCCCCGCTCCCGCCTGTAAGCGACGCGCCCCTCAGGGCGCGTGACGAGGACTGAACGAGGAACCCGGAGACAATGCCCAGCCTGAAGGACCTGAAGATCCGGATCACCAGCGTGAAGTCCACGCGGAAGATCACCAAGGCGATGCAGATGGTCGCCGCCGCCAAGCTCCGTCGCGCGCAGGAGTCGGCTGAAGCCGCCCGCCCCTACGCTGAGCGCATGGAGGGGGTGCTCGGCAATCTCGCATCCGGCGTGTCGGGTGCGGCGAATGCCCCGCGGCTCCTCGGCGGCACCGGTGGCGACAAGGTTCACCTGCTTGTCGTCGCCACCGCCGAGCGCGGCCTCTGCGGCGGCTTCAACTCGTCGATCGTGCGCCTTGCCCGCGCCCATGCGAACCGTCTGCTGGCCGAGGGCAAGACCGTGAAGATCCTCACGGTCGGCAAGAAGGGCCGCGAGCAGCTTCGCCGCGACATGAACAACTACCTCATTGGCCACGTCGATCTCTCCGAGGTGAAGAAGCTCGCCTATCTCGACGCCGCGCGCATCGCGCAGGATGTCCTGCACCGCTACAACACCGGTGAATTCGACGTCTGCACGATCTTCTACAACCGCTTCCAGTCGGTCATCTCGCAGATCCCGACGGCGCGGCAGCTGATCCCGGCAATCTTCGAGGCATCCGAGGGCGCCTCGGGTGCGCAGTACGAGTATGAGCCCGACGAGGGCGCGATCCTCGCGGAACTCCTTCCCCGCGGCGTTGCCACGCAGATCTTCACGGCACTTCTGGAGAATGGGGCCTCCGAACAGGGTGCGCGCATGTCCGCGATGGACAATGCCACCCGCAACGCCGGCGACATGATCGACCGGCTGACTATCCAGTTCAACCGCTCGCGCCAGGCGGCGATCACGAGCGAGCTTATCGAGATCATTTCGGGCGCCGAGGCGCTCTAAAGGGGACGGAGACAAAGGCACATGGCCGAAGCAAAACCCACCGGCAGGATCACGCAGGTCATCGGCGCGGTTGTCGACGTCCAGTTCGACGGCCACCTCCCCGAGATCCTGAACGCGCTCGAAACCGAGAACAACGGCGTCCGCCTCGTCCTCGAGGTCGCCCAGCACCTCGGCGAGTCGACCGTCCGCACCATTGCGATGGACTCGACCGAAGGTCTGGTTCGCGGCGCCACGGTGACCGACACCGGCAAGGCGATCCAGGTGCCCGTGGGTGACGCCACCCTCGGCCGCATCCTGAACGTCGTCGGCGACCCGGTGGACGAGAAGGGCCCGGTCGAGGCGACCGAGCATCGCCCGATCCACGCGCCGGCGCCGGACTTCGCGTCTCAGTCGACCGAGTCCGAGGTTCTCGTCACCGGCATCAAGGTCATCGACCTGCTCGCCCCCTACGCCAAGGGCGGCAAGATCGGCCTCTTCGGCGGTGCCGGCGTGGGCAAGACCGTGCTCATCCAGGAGCTCATCAACAACATCGCCAAGGTGCACTCGGGCTATTCCGTGTTCGCCGGCGTGGGTGAGCGGACCCGTGAGGGCAACGACCTCTACCACGAGTTCATCGAGTCGGGCGTCATCAACGCCGACGACCTGTCGAAGTCGAAGGTGGCGCTGGTTTACGGCCAGATGAACGAGCCGCCGGGGGCCCGTGCCCGCGTCGCGCTGTCGGGCCTGACGCTCGCCGAGCAGTTCCGCGACCAGTCGGGCACCGACGTGCTCTTCTTCGTGGACAACATCTTCCGCTTCACCCAGGCGGGTTCCGAGGTGTCGGCGCTTCTCGGCCGTATCCCCTCCGCCGTGGGCTACCAGCCGACGCTCGCGACCGACATGGGCGCGCTGCAGGAGCGGATCACCTCGACGCGGAACGGCTCGATCACCTCGGTGCAGGCGATCTACGTGCCCGCCGACGACCTCACCGACCCGGCGCCGGCCACCTCGTTCGCCCACCTCGACGCCACAACGGTGCTGTCGCGCGCGATCTCGGAGCTCGGCATCTACCCGGCCGTCGACCCGCTCGACTCCACCTCGCGACTGCTCGACCCGATGGTGATCGGCGAAGAGCACTACCAGGTCGCCCGTGACGTGCAGGGCATCCTGCAGCGTTACAAGTCGCTCCAGGACATCATCGCCATCCTCGGCATGGACGAGCTCTCGGAAGACGACAAGCTCACCGTCGCCCGGGCCCGCAAGATCCAGCGCTTCCTGTCGCAGCCGTTCGACGTGGCGCAGGTCTTCACCGGCTCGCCCGGTGTGCAGGTTCCGCTCGCCGAGACCATCGACAGCTTCAAGCGCGTCGTTGCCGGCGAGTTCGATCACCTGCCGGAGGCCGCGTTCTACATGGTCGGCGGCATCGACGAGGTCATCAAGAAGGCGGAGAAGATGGCCGCCGAGGCAGCCTGATGGCCGACACCCTCACCTTCGATCTCGTCAGCCCCGAGCGCAAGCTCGCGTCTGTCGAGGCGACGGCGGTCCAGATCCCCGGCATGGCCGGGGATTTCACCGCCATGCCGAACCATGCGCCATTCCTGACCACGCTGCGTCCCGGCGTCGTCCGCGTCACTGCGGGCTCCGAAGTGACCGAGTATGTGGTGACCGGCGGCTTTGCCGAGATCTCGCCCACCGCGGCGTCGATCCTCGCCGAACAGGCGGTGCCGCGTGCCGAGGCGAATGCCGCGATGGTGAGCGATCTCCTCGCAGCAGCCGAGAGGGATCTCGCCGACGCGCCCGATGAGGCCAAGATGGCCCTCGGTCAGCGCCTGCGCGACGTCGTGGCGCTGCGCAGCCAGATCGGCGCGTAAGCCTCCGGCCTCAGACTTCGGCGTTCCCCCTGCGCAGGGGGAACGCCTTTTCTTGCGCTTCGGTGATCTTTGGCCCGGTGAGCTGCGCGCGCGCCGGATTCAGCATCCGAGCCGCGCGCAGACCCGGCTGATGAAGAGCGCATTCGGCCCCTCGTCGCTCGCGCCACCCTCGGCCACCTCGGTGCCGTCAGGCTTCCGGCAGACGAACGGATACGCCGGATCAAGTCCCTCCAGCACACAGTTCGACGCCTGCCAGCCTTGCGGCAGGTCGGTCGGGTCAACCGTCTTCCACGCCGGGTGGCCGCTCTCCTTCAGCTCTCCCAACCGCGTCACCAGCAGATGCCCCACGTCGGCGATCAGCCGGCAACTCGCGGCGTGATAGTTGTTCCGCCGCGGCGTGTAGTCGTAGGCGACCAGCAGCGAGCGCACCTTCACCGCCGGAACCGCGGTCTCCACGAACGGATACGCCCCGGCCGGGATCTCTGTCGGCGTGTAGGCCGCCCGAAGCGCCGGCGCCTCCAGCGGCAGGAGATGCACCC
Source organism: Amaricoccus macauensis (assembly GCF_014201905.1). GTDB lineage: Bacteria > Pseudomonadota > Alphaproteobacteria > Rhodobacterales > Rhodobacteraceae > Amaricoccus > Amaricoccus macauensis. The sequence goes on from NZ_JACHFM010000002.1 coordinate 1,069,458, forward strand.
CGTTTGCCAGCCGCGGATCGTTCAGGAGCGCCGCCGGCACCCCGCCGACGTAAACCATGGCATCGACCGTGCCCGCCACCAGCGCATCGATGGCTGCCTCCGGCGACAGCGCCAGTCGTTCGCCCGGCGTCACCCCGGCGAGATCCATCACCAGGTCCGCCGTCACGCGGCTTCCGCTGTCTTCCGGCCCGGTCGCCACGCGTCGCCCGTCGAGCGCCGCGAGATCGGCGATGTCATTGCGCGCCAGCACATGCACCGCGCTGTCGTTCAGCGGAAAGGCGATCCGCACCCCATGCGCCGTGCGCGCCAGCGCCGGATCGTCGGCCTCGAAGGTCCGGAAGTATTCGAGCACGTCGCTCTGCACGATGCCAAGCTGGGTGCCCGGCCGGTCGCGCACCGCCTCCATGTTCTCGATTGACCCGTCGCTCTCGGTAACGCGCAACCCGACACCACACGCCGCCGCGACGGCCGCGATGTCCTCGCCCATGGCCGTGTCCGTGCCGCCATCGCTGCCGGTGATGATGCTGCCGGTCAGCGATTGCCCGAGCGCGGGGCCGGCCAGAGCCAGTCCGATCCCGAGCAGCATCCACGTCCGCATCAGCAATCCCCCACCCCTCGTACCAGTGCCGCCGCGCTCAGCCGGTTCACCGAACCTGTCGCCTGCCGCAGCGCATCGGTGACGCACGCGCCGTTCTCGAGCGCCGACACCAACTCCGCCCGTGCCTCGGCCGTCATGTCGCCGAGCCCCGGCGCCGTCCCGACCGCCGCCGCCACCGCAGCGGGCGACCGCCGTCCTCCAGCAGCATCCGGCGCGGACGCGGTGACCTCGGCCGGCGCGCCTTGCGGCTCTCCCGCTGCGGCGATCTCGGCCTCGATCGAACGCCGGCGTGCCGCCGCCGTGGTCGCGCCCTGTTCCTCGGATGTGCGCCGGGCGACGGCGGCATCGGCGGCGCGCACGGCCTCATCCCGGCGCGCCGTCTCCGTCGCCACGGCCTGCCGCAGCGTTTCGAGCTCTCGCTCCGCGTCGGAGACCTCGCCCTGCACGGCCGCGAGCTTTTCCGCGGCCTGCTCCGCCTGCTCCTGCTCCGCGGTCGCGGCGGCGAGTGCCGTCTTCGACGCCTCTAACCGGTCCTCCACATCCCTGAGGGATGCCTCGGCGGCGGTGTGCTTTTCCTCCAGCATCGCCCGGTCGCGCTCGGCCTCGGCCCGGTTGAGGGTGGCGGCCTTCAGCGCATCGTCGAGCCGGTTGACCTCGCCGTTGACGTCCTTGAGCCGCGCCTCGGCCGCTCGGGCCTCGCCCTCCGCCGTCTTTTTGCGCGCCTCCGCGGCGCCGGCGGCCGCGTCGGCCTCCTCCACCGTTCTCTTCAACCCGTCGAGCCGCGCCAACATCGAGTCGATCTCACGCTGCCGCGCCGATGCCTCTTCGGCGATCAGATCGCGCGCCGCAGTCTCCTCCTCCACGGTGCGCTTCGCCTCGGCCACCGCCGCGTCGAGCGTCCGGCGTTGTGCCTCGAGCTCCTCCACCTCCGCCTGAAGGATCGCCCGGTACTCGGCCGGGCTCTCCGGCTGGGTCTCGTTGGGCGCCTGCGCCAATGCCGGCAGCGCAACCAGACCCGCAGCGAGCAGCACTCCCCGCATTCCCCAGTCCATCGTCTAGCCACCAATCCAGAGGTCGAGCCGTCCGGGCTGCGGATCGCTCAGCAACTCGCCATAGTCGCGCACGCCGATGGCGTCGCCCTCGGCGACCGCCGGCGAGATGACCCGTGCCAGCGCCTCCGCCGCGGCCCGATCCTCATCGCGATAGTAGCCGATCCGCGACGTTGCGATCCGGAACGGCAGTTGCTCGACGACCACGTTCGGAATGCCCGCCTGGGTCAGCGCGGCGGTGAGCTGGTTGCGCCGCTCGTCCGCGATCTCCGGCCCGATTCGCAGGCGCACGGTATCGACCCCCGCCAACGCCGGATCGGCAAGCGGCCGGCTGGCTTCGGGCACGGACACCGGCTGCTCGCCAGAGACCCCCGGCGGAGCGGGCGCGGGGGACTCGGTCGACATGGCCGCGGTGCCCTCGGCCGGTGCATCCGCGGTCTCTGGTGCGGCTTCTGGCCGAAGAAGGAAGGCGGCCACCACGATGGCGATGGCAAGGGCTGCCCCCAGGCCAATCCAGATCGTCATGGAGCGCAGCCGGCTGGCCTGCGCGGCGAGGAATGCCGGTCGGGTCTGGGCGGGAGTGCGCCGGGCTGAATTGCTCTGGGCCGGACTGGCATGGGTGGGGCCGGCGTGCGCCGGACTGGCATGGGTGGGACTGGCATGGGTGGGACCGGCCTGGGCCGGACTGGCGCGCGCGGGACTTGCCTGCGCCCTGGTTGCCTGAGCCTCACCGGGAGCCTTCGCACGATCCGGCGACGCGGCCGCGGCGTGCGACAAATGGGCAGGCGCCGGAGTCCGCGTTTCGGATACCCGCCCGGCCTCCAGCGCCTCGGTCCCGATGTCTTTGCGCTCCGCTGCGCGCGGAGCGCTTCGCCATGGACCAGACACCGCACCCGCGCGAATGTTGTCCTTGCGACTCCAGTTGTTAGCCGTCTTCCCCGGGCGATCACGCGTCCCGTCCACTGGCACCACCCGAACCCACTGCTGCCCCGTCTTCAGGCAGCTCCGGCGCGGGATGATAAGGAAAGCCTCCCGGGGGAGAAAGGCTTAAATCGTCCTAGGTTAAGCACCCTCCTCCACGGCGGCGCGATACCAGTCGACGATCTGCTTGCGCTCGGTCGGCTCGATCTCGGACACGTTGCCCGGAGGCATGGCGTGGCTGAGCCCGGCCTGCAGATAGATTTCCCGGGCGTACGCCGCGATCTCCTGATCCGTCTCGAAGATCACGTCCTTGGGCGCGCGGTGGACGCCCGGCCAGAACGGTTCGGTCGTGTGGCACATGCCGCAGCGGCCCCGAACCACGTCGGCGACCTGGGTGAACCCAGGCGCCTCCGCGAACTTCTGATCGAGCGGCGACATGGCGAGTTCCGGCCGCTGGCTCATGGGCGAAGAAGACAGCCACATGATGATGACGAAAATGACCGCCGTTGCCGCCCAGGTCCAGTTCGGTCCCTTGCCTGTTGCGTGCATGGTGTTGAAGTAGTGCCGGATGGTGACGCCCATCAGGAACACCAGGCTCGCGATCAGCCAGTTCCATTCCGTCGCGAAAGCGAGGGGATAGTGGTTGCTGAGCATCAGGAACAGCACCGGCAGCGTCAGGTAGTTGTTGTGGGTCGAACGCAGCTTGGCGATCTTGCCATACTTCGGATCCGGCGTCCGGCCGGCCTTCAGGTCTGCAACCACGACGCGCTGGTTCGGCATGATGACGAAGAAAACGTTCGCCGTCATGATCGTCGCAGTGAAGGCACCGAGATGCAGGAGTGCCGCGCGACCCGAGAAGAGCTGCGTGTAGCCCCACGCCATCACCACCAGGATGCAGAAGAGCAGCACCATCAGTGACGTCGGGTTGTTGGCCAGCCGCGACTTGCAGAGATTGTCGTAGAACAGCCACCCGACCGACAGGGACAGGAGCGAGATCACGATCGCACCCCAGACCGGCAGGTCGGCGACGGTGCGGTCCACGAGGAAGATGTTCGCGCCCGCATAGTAGACGATGCAGAGCATGGCAAAGCCCGAGAGCCATGTGACATAGCTCTCCCACTTGAACCAGATCAGATGGTCGGGCATCTGCTCCGGCGCGACCAGATACTTCTGGATATGGTAAAAGCCGCCGCCGTGAACCTGCCACTCTTCGCCGTGGGCGCCGACAGGAAGGTTCGGAGTCTTCCTAAGCCCAAGGTCCAGCGCGACAAAATAGAATGATGAGCCGATCCAGGCGATTCCGGTTATGACGTGCAGCCAGCGGACACCAAAGGCCAGCCAGTCCCATATGATTGCGAAATCGTACATTGCCCCCCTCCAATTGGATGATGAGATAACGTCGCAGAAATCACTCTCTTCGCAAATGCTGCAAATCTTCGAGCAGTTTCGCCCTCAGCTTGAAAATGCTATGCGTGCCGAAGGGGGAAGATCCAATGTCATATACGGGCAATCTTAAGACCTTCATCCGGGTCTACGAGCTAGGCTCCATGTCCGCCGCCGGGCGTGATCAGCGCATCTCCGCCGCGGTCGCCTCGGCGCGGATCGGCGAACTTGAAAAGCACCTCGGCGTGCGCCTTTTCAATCGCACGACGCGCAGTCTGCACCCGACCGAGCAGGGCTCGATCTTCTACAAGGGTGCCCAGAAAATTCTCGAGGCGATCGACGAGGCCGAGGGGGCAGTGGCCGACGTTTCGCGCAAGCCCAAGGGCTCCCTGCATGTAGGAGCGCCTCTTGGCATTGGCAAGCGGCTGATTGCCCAACGGATTCCCGAGTTCAAGGATTCCTACCCCGAGATCGACGTCCGCCTCCGCCTTTCGGACCGGAAGATCGACATCACCGTCGAGGCGCTCGACATGGCGTTTGTCCTCGGGATCCTCGAGGATTCGAACTTCCGGGTAAGGCACATCGCCGATTGCCCGAGACTGCTCTGCGCAGCGCCGGGCTACTTCGTGGATCGGCCGCGACCCCGGACGGGAAAGGAGCTCATGGAGCAGGATCATGCCTGCCTGCTCCATCGCTATCCCGGAGCAAGGGACTTCGTGTGGACCCTCGAGACGCCCGAGGGGCCGCAGCGATTCGAAGTGGCCAGCTCGCTCGAATCCGACGATGGCGACGTGCTGACCGCATGGGCGCTCGCCGGACGGGGAATCATGCTGAAGCCGCGCTTCGAGGTCGCGGAATATCTTGCGTCCGGAGAGCTCGTGCCGGTCTGCGAAGACAACCCGCCCTACGCGGTCAGCCTCGCCTGCATCTTCCCGCACAAGCGCCTGCAGGATCCGAAGAGCCGGCTCTTCATCGAGTTCATGGTCGCCGCGATCAAGCAGGCGCTCGCGGACCTGCCGGAGCCGGCAACGACCGCCGCCTGACCGGACGGGCGTTCTCCGCCCGACACATCCCCGGCCCCTCGGCCCGGCCCCTCTTCGGCCCGGCCCTTCTTCGGGTGGCCGGGGAAAGGCTCTCCCGTCTTGCAATGAAGACTTCAGGCGCGCATCGTGGCGCCTCCTGCACAAAGATTGGCGGGAAACGCGATCCTCCCCGGGTTAGGCTGAGACCAGTCAGGCGGCGACTGAGCGCCGGCAAACGGGAGGAAGACATGTTCGACCAGTCGATGAACTTCGGCCTCGGAGAGGACATCGGCGCGCTCCGCGACATGGTGCGCCGCTTCGCAACCGACGAGATCGCGCCGCGCGCGGCCGAGATCGACCGGGAGAACGAGTTCCCCGCCGATCTCTGGAAGAAGTTCGGCGATCTCGGTCTTCTCGGGATCACCGTGCCCGAAGCGGATGGCGGCTCCGGCATGGGATATCTCGCGCACTGCATCGCGGTGGAGGAGATCTCCCGCGCCTCGGCCTCGGTCGGGCTCTCCTACGGCGCGCATTCGAATCTCTGCGTCAACCAGATGCGGCGCTGGGGCACGGCGGAGCAGAAGGCGAAGTACCTGCCCAAGCTCATGTCGGGGGAGCACGTGGGCTCCCTCGCCATGTCCGAGCCCGGCGCCGGATCGGACGTCGTCGGCATGAAGCTTCGCGCCCGCAAGCAGAACGACGGCTACGTCCTCGACGGCAACAAGATGTGGATCACCAACGGCCCGGACGCGAGCACGCTCATCGTCTACGCCAAGACCGACCCCGAGGCCGGCTCGCGCGGGATCACCGCCTTCATCGTCGAGCGCGGCATGGAAGGTTTCTCCACCGCCCAGAAGCTCGACAAGCTCGGGATGCGTGGCTCGAACACCTGCGAGCTGGTGTTTCAGGGCTGCAAGGTGCCGTTCGAGAACGTGCTCGCGCAGGAAGGCAAGGGCGTCAACGTGCTGATGTCGGGTCTTGACTATGAGCGTGTTGTCCTCGCCGCCGGGCCGGTCGGCATCATGGCGGCCGCCCTCGACATCGTCGTGCCCTATGTCCACGATCGCCAGCAGTTCGGCAGCCCCATCGGCACCTTCCAGCTGATGCAGGGTAAGCTCGCCGACATGTACACCACGATGAACGCCTGCCGCGCCTACGTCTACGCGGTGGCCGCCGCCTGCGACCGGGGCGAGACGACCCGCCAGGACAGCGCCGGCTGCATCCTCTACGCCGCCGAGAAGGCGACGCAGGTGGCGCTCGACGCGATCCAGTGCCTTGGCGGAAATGGCTACATCAACGACTTCGCCACCGGCCGCCTGCTGCGGGATGCCAAGCTCTACGAGATCGGCGCCGGCACCTCCGAGATCCGCCGGATGCTGATCGGCCGCGAAATCTTCGAGCAGACGAAATGAGCCGGCTCACCAGCAAGGTGGCGGCGAACTCGCCCGAGTTTGCCGCCAACTCCGCGCGCATGGTGGGACTGATCGACGAGTTCGGCGCGCTGGCCGCAAGGACCATGCTCGGCGGCGACGAGAAATCCCGCAACCGGCACGTGGCCCGCGGCAAGCTCCTGCCGCGCGAGCGGATCACCCGATTGCTTGATCCCGGCAGCCCGTTCCTCGAGATCGGCCTTTTCGCCGCGGACGGCGTCTACGCCGACCCGATCCCCGCCGCCGGCGTCATCGGCGGCATCGGCCGTGTCTCCGGGCGCGACTGCATGATCCTCTGCAACGATGCGACCGTGAAGGGCGGCACCTACTACCCGGTCACCGTCAAGAAGCATCTGCGCGCCCAGGAGATCGCCGAGGAGAACCGCCTCCCCTGCATCTATCTCGTGGACTCGGGCGGTGCGAACCTGCCGAACCAGGACGAGGTGTTTCCCGACCGCGACCACTTCGGGCGCATCTTCTACAATCAGGCGCGCATGAGCGCCGCCGGCATCGCGCAGATCGCCGTCGTCATGGGCTCCTGCACCGCGGGCGGCGCCTACGTGCCGGCAATGAGCGACCAGACGATCATCGTGAAGGAACAGGGCACGATCTTTCTCGCCGGCCCGCCGCTGGTGAAGGCCGCGACCGGCGAGGTGGTCGATGCCGAGACCCTCGGCGGTGGCGACACCCACACCCGGCTTTCCGGGGTCGCGGACTATCTCGCGGAGAACGATGCCCACGCGCTGGCGCTGGCGCGCCAGGCGGTGCGCAACCTCGGCCTTCCGCCCTCCCCCTCGATCCCGCTGCGGTCCGCCGTGGCACCGGCCATGAATCCGCACGAGATCGTCGGCGTGGTGCCGGCGGACGCAAAGATCCCTTACGACATCCGCGAGGTGATCGGCCGGATCGTCGACGGCTCGGACTTCGAGGAGTTCAAGGAGCGCTTCGGCACCACCCTCGTCTGCGGCTTCGCGCATATCGACGGGATCCCGGTCGGGATCATCGGCAACAACGGCGTGCTCTTCTCCGAGAGCTCGCAGAAGGGCGCGCACTTCATCGAGCTCTGCTGCCAGCGCCGCATTCCGCTGCTGTTCCTGCAAAACATCACCGGCTTCATGGTCGGCTCGAAGTACGAGGCCGGTGGCATCGCCCGCGACGGGGCGAAGCTCGTCAACGCCGTCTCGACCGCCGCTGTGCCAAAGGTCACGGTGATCGTCGGTGGTTCGTTCGGCGCCGGGAACTACGGCATGTGCGGCCGGGCCTTCGGACCGCGCTTCCTCTGGATGTGGCCAAACGCCCGCATCTCGGTGATGGGCGGCGAACAGGCGGCGGGTGTTCTCGCCACCGTCCGGCGGACCGCGATCGAGGCCCGTGGCGGCAACTGGTCGGCTGACGAGGAGGCCGCGTTCAAGCAACCGGTGCTCGACCAGTTCGAGGAGCAGTCCCACCCGCTCTACGCCTCGGCCCGGCTCTGGGACGACGGCATCATTGACCCGCGAACGACCCGCGACGTGGTGGCGCTGTCGCTCCGTGCGGCGCTGAACGCGCCGGTCGAGGACACGCGCTTCGGCGTCTTCAGGATGTGAGGGCCGACATGTTCACGAAAATCCTGATCGCGAACCGTGGTGAGATCGCCTGCCGGGTCATCGACACCTGCCGCCGCATGGGGATCGCCACCGTCGCGGTCTATTCCGACGCGGACGCCGACGCGCGCCACCGGGCGATGGCTGACGAGGCGGTGCCGATCGGCCCGGCCCCCGTCGCCGAGAGCTACCTCAAGGGCGAACGCATCATCGAGGCCGCCCTTGCGACCGGCGCCGAGGCGATCCATCCGGGCTACGGTTTTCTGTCCGAGAACCCGGCATTCGTCGAGGCGGTGGAAGCCGCCGGGCTCGTCTTCATCGGCCCGTCCGCGGCCTCGATCCGGGCCATGGGCCTGAAGGATGCGGCCAAGGCCCGCATGTCGGCGGCCGGCGTCCCTGTGGTGCCGGGCTACCACGGCGCCGAACAGGACGCGGATTTCCTCGCCTCCGAGGCGGAGAAGATCGGCTATCCGGTGCTCATCAAGGCGCGTGCCGGCGGGGGCGGCAAGGGGATGCGGCTGGTCGAGGCGCCGGATGATTTCGCCTCCGCACTCGAGGGCGCGCAGCGGGAAGGCAAGTCGAGCTTCGGTGATCCGGCGGTACTGATCGAGAAGTACGTGACGACCCCGCGCCACATCGAGGTACAGGTCTTCGGCGACAGGCACGGGCAGGTGGTGCATCTCTGGGAACGCGACTGCTCGCTGCAGCGCCGGCACCAGAAGGTGATCGAGGAGGCCCCTGCACCCGGCATGACGCCCGAGATGCGCGCGGCGATGACCGAAGCCGCGGTAACCGCGGCCCGGGCGGTCGACTACGTGAACGCCGGGACGATCGAGTTCATCGTCGATGGCTCCGGCCCGCTCCGCCCGGACGGCTTCTGGTTCATGGAAATGAACACCCGCCTTCAGGTCGAGCATCCCGTGACGGAGGGCATCACCGGCCTCGACCTCGTGGAGTGGCAGCTTCGCGTCGCCGCGGGCGAGCCACTGCCGCTCGCGCAGGACGAAATCCGCCTCAACGGTCACGCCTTCGAGGCACGCATCTACGCCGAGGACCCGACCAGGGGTTTCCTGCCCGCACCGGGGCCGCTGCTCCACGTGGCCTTCCCGCACGGCGCACGGATTGACACCGGCGTGCGCGGCGGCGACCGGATCTCCGCCTACTACGACCCGATGATCGCCAAGATCACCAGCCACGCGGCCACCCGGACCGAGGCGCTGTTCCGGCTGCGCGAGGCGCTCGGGGCGACGCATGTGGCGGGGACGGCGACGAACCTCGGCTTCCTGCAGGCGCTCTGCCGCGACGCCGACTTCGCCGCCGGGCAGATGGACACCGGGCTCATCGGCCGCAAGCAGGACGCGCTGACCCACGTCGGCCCGCCCGAGGACGCGGCGGTGCTCTTCGCGGCGATGGCCGCCCTCGATCTCGACCCGGCGCGGCCGCACTTCGGCTTCCGCCTCTGGGGGTCGGCGAGCCGGCGGGTCGAACTCGTCTCGGACGGCGCCCTGGTGGCGCGTGACCTGCGCTTGCTCGGGCCTGGAACGATCGCCGTCGAGGACGGCTGGCACGTCGCCCGGTTCGAGGCGGTCAGCGTCAGCGGCGGTGAAATGCGCGCGCGTCAGGGCGGGCGCAACCTTCGTGCCCACGTTGCGCGAGCCGGGGGCGCCGTCTCGGTGCTGCTCGACGGCCGGATCACCGACTTCGCGCTCATCGACCCGCTGGCGGTCGAAAGCTCCGGTGGCCCGGAAGAGAGCCGCATCACCGCGCCGATGACCGGGCTCGTGCGCTCGGTGCCGGTCAAGGCGGGCGAGGCCGTGGCAAAGGGCGAGATCCTCGTGGTGCTCGAAGCGATGAAGATGGAGCACAGCCTGCGCGCCGCGTCCGACGGCATCGTCGAGGCGGTGCATTGCGCCGTCGGTGACACGGTGAGCGATGGCACACTGCTCGTCGAGTTCGCCCCCGAGACGCGCGAGCCGGACGGGGAGGACGCCCATGTCTGAGACCGCCTCACGGAAAGTGACGATCTACGAGGTCGGGCCGCGCGACGGCCTGCAGAACGAGCCCGGCTTCGTCCCGACCGCCGACAAGGTGGCGCTCATCGACCTGCTCTCCGCGACCGGGCTCACCCGCATCGAGGCTGCGAGCTTCGTCTCGCCGAGCTGGGTGCCACAGATGGCAGACGCGGCGGCGGTCATGGCCGGCATCCGCCGCGCGCCGGGGGTACGCTACGCCGCCCTCACGCCGAACCTGCGCGGCTTCGAGGGCGCGCGGGAGGCGGGTGCCGACGAGGTGGCGATCTTCGCGTCCGCCTCCGAAGGATTCAGCCGCCACAACATCAACTGCACGATCGCCGAGAGCCTCGAACGCTTCGCACCGGTGGCCGCGGCCGCCCGCGAGGCCGGCCTCTGGTTGCGGGGCTATGTCTCCTGCATGGTCGAATGCCCCTATGACGGACCGATCGCGCCCGCCGAGGTCGCCCGCGTCACCGAGGCGCTGCTCGCCATGGGCTGTTACGAGGTGGCGCTTGGGGACACCATCGGGCGCGCGACGCCCGAGAGCATGGAGCGCGTCCTGTCGCACCTGCTGCGGACGATCGACGCGGACCGGCTCGCGGGGCACTTCCATGACACCACCGGCAATGCGCTCGCGAATGTCGAGGTGGCGCTCGCCCATGGCCTGCGCACCTTCGACAGCGCGATCGGCGGGCTCGGCGGCTGCCCCTACGCGCCGGGTGCGCGCGGCAACGTCTCGACCCTGCCACTGGTCCGAATGCTTGCCGCAGTGGGCTGGGAGACCGGGCTTGATATGGCGAAACTGGAGCAGGCGGAGGACTTCATGGCCCGTCACATCGCAGCGGCCCCGAAGCTCGTGAGCCCGGCCTCATGAGCGGCTTCGAGACGATCCGGGTCGAAACCGGCGCCGACGGCATCGCGACGGTCACGCTCGACCGCCCCGAGAAGCATCACGCGATGAACGCCGCGATGATCGCCGAGCTCACCGAGGCGGCGGCGACGCTCGGAAACGACGCGGCGGTCCGCGCCGTGGTTCTCGCCGCCACCGGCCCGAGCTTCTGCGCCGGGGGTGATCTCGACTGGATGCGCCAGCAGCAGGCGGCCGACCGCGCCGGCAAGATGGCCGAGGCCGGCAGGCTCTCGGCGATGCTGGCCGGACTCAACGCCCTGCCAAAGCCGCTCATCGCGCGGGTGCAGGGCAACGTCTACGGTGGCGGCGTCGGGCTCGTGGCGGTCTCCGACATCGCGATCGCCGCCGACGGGATCAGGCTCGCGCTGACCGAGACCCGGCTCGGGCTCGTCCCCGCGACGATCGGCCCCTTCGTCGTCGCCCGCATGGGCCGGGGATTCGCGCGGCAGGTGTTCTTCTCCGGCTCGACCTTCGGCACCGACTTCGCCATGCGCGCCGGGCTGATCCACGAGACCTGCCCGGGCGACATGCTGGACGAACGGGTGCGCCGGCACGCCGACGCGGTGCTGAAGACGGCACCGGGGGCGGTGGCGGCGGCGAAGGCGCTCTGCCTCGACCTCGGAACCGACGAGGCCGAGGACATCCGCACCTCCATTGCCGCCCTCGCGGATCGCTGGGAAAGCGACGAGGCGCAGGAGCGGATCGGCGCCTTCCTGGGGGGCGGGTGATGGCCGACCGCGCGCTCGCTGGCACCGAAGCCCGCGTCGGCGAGAGCTTCGCACGCCAGTCGATGATGCGCTCCCTCGGGGCGCGGCTCGTCTCCGTGGATCGGGGGCGTGTGGTGATCGAGGCGGCGGTGGGAGAAGGCTTTCGCCAGCAACAGGGCTTTGCCCACGCCGCGCTCATCTTCGCCCTTGGCGACAACGCCGCCGGCTACGCGGCCCTGTCGGTCATCCCCGATGGCTCGGAGGTGATGACCGTGGAGATGAAGATCAACCTGCTTTCCCCCGGCGCCGGCCGCCTTGTCGCCGAGGGCCGGGTCATTCGCCCCGGACGGCGGCTCGTGGTGGCGGCGGCGGACGTCTGGGCCGAGGACAACGCCGGCGAGCGCCGGCACGTGGCAGTGATGCAGGGGACGATGATTCCGGTCGCCGCGGCGGACGAGACCGGGACTGGCCTGGAAGCAGACAACAGGACGACAGGGAGGAACGAATGAGCGATCACATGGGCAGCTACGTCTCCGGCATCTCCGACGTTCCCCTGCTCGGCCAGACGATCGGACAGGCGCTCGACAACGCCGCCGAGCTGTGGGGCGATCGGGAGGCGCTGGTCTCGCCATCGCAGGACGTGCGCTGGAGCTGGGCCGAGCTGCGCGAACGCGCGGACGCCTTCGCGGCGGGACTGCTCGCCCTCGGCCTTCGGCGCGGCGATCGGATCGGCATCTGGTCGCTGAACCGGGCGGAATGGACGATCACCCAGTTCGCCGCGGCGCGCGCCGGGCTGGTGCTGGTGACGATCAATCCGGCCTACCGCCTGACCGAACTCGAGTTCGCGCTCAACAAGGTGGGGTGCGCCGCGCTCGTCACCGCGACGGCGTTCAAGACCAGCGACTACATGGGGCTGCTCGGCACCCTCGCGCCGGAGCTTGCCACCGCGCTCCCGGGGCATCTGGAGGCGGCGCGGCTGAAGACCTTGCGCAGCGTCATCCAGATCGGCGGCCCGAAGGTCGCGGGCACGATCGCCTTCGAGGATGTGCCCGCACTTGGCGGCGACGCGGAGCGGACGGCGCTCGCGGAGCTTGGCGGGCGGCTGCAGTTCGATGACCCGATCAACGTGCAGTTCACCAGCGGAACCACCGGCTCGCCGAAGGGGGTGACGCTCACCCACCACAACATCCTCAACAACGGCTACTTCGTCGGCCGTGCCCTTCGCATGACCGAAGAGGATCGCATCTGCATTCCCGTGCCGCTCTACCACTGCTTCGGCATGGTGATGGGCAACCTCGCCGCCGTCACCCATGGCGCGACGATGGTCTATCCCGGGGAGGGCTTCGATCCGCTCGTCACGCTGCAGACCGTGGCGGCGGAGCGGTGCACGGCGCTCTACGGAGTGCCGACGATGTTCATCGCCGAGCTCGACCACCCGGACTTCGCCGGCATCGACCTTTCGTCGCTCCGGACCGGGATCATGGCGGGCTCGCCCTGCCCGATCGAGGTGATGAAGAAGGTGGTCGAGCGGATGCACATGGGCGACGTCACGATCGCCTATGGCATGACCGAGACGAGCCCGGTGAGCTTCCAGAGCGCCACCGACGATCCGCTGGAGCGGCGGGTTTCCACGGTGGGGCGGATCCATCCGCATCTGGAGGTGAAGGTGGTGGACCTCGCAGGCCGGATCGTGCCGCGCGGCGAGCCGGGCGAGCTCTGTACCCGGGGATACTCGGTGATGCAGGGCTATTGGGAGGACGACGAGAAGACGAAGGACGTGCTCGATGCTGCCGGCTGGATGCACACCGGCGATCTCGCGAGCCTCGACGCGGAGGGCTATTGCAACATCGTCGGCCGCATCAAGGATCTGGTGATCCGGGGCGGCGAGAACCTTTATCCGCGCGAGATCGAGGAGTTCCTGTTCACCCACCCGAAGGTGCAGTCGGTGCAGGTCTTCGGCGTCGCCGACCGGAAGTACGGCGAGGAGCTCTGCGCCTGGGTGGTGCTGCGCGAGGGGGAGACGATGACGGAAGCCGAGCTTCGGGGCTTCTGCGAGGGCCAGATCGCCCACCAGAAGATCCCGCGCTACGTGGAGTTCGTCGAGGCGTTTCCGATGACCGTGACCGGCAAGGTCCAGAAGTTCCTGATGCGCCGCGACGTGGAGGAGCGGATGGGGCTGAAGGCCGACGCGACGGCATGAGGCGGGTGCGCGCGTTGCGCACCTCTCCTGTCCGGTCGATATAGCGCGATACTCTCCCGCCCGTCAGCCGGCGCGCAACCTTTCGGAGACCTCTTCACACGCGCCGGTTTCACGGGCATCCTCGGACTCATGCTGCGAAAAGCCATACGCCGGGGATGGTCCGACAGCCTTGCATCGCTTGGCGGACCACCACTGGCCTTTACCCTGCTGGTCGTCCCGCTGGTCGGGTTCGTCCTGCATTTCGCAATTTCCGGCTGGGCGGCGATGGCCCCGGAATTCGACGTGTGGAGCGTCTACGGCGTGGCCGCGACCGGCCTCGTCCTCCTGCTCCTGTTTTCCTATCATGTGATGTGCGCACCGTACCGCATCGAACGGGACCGTATCGCGCAACTCGAGGCCGATCTTGCCCGGGCTGAGGCCGACCTGAGCGCCAACAGCGCAAGACGCCCGGACCTGGTGATATATATATCGACAACATTTCCTGCGGGCGATCCCTGCCCGGAGACGACGCGGCCCGGCTGGTCCTTGTCTCCGGCTTCGTGGCCAACACCGGCGAGATGCCAAGCGCCGCTGGTGGATGGTCCATGAGCGTCTACGTCGACGGAAGCCCGATCCGTGCGGACCTGTACCACTCGGAGACCCCCGAACTGGCGGGGCTGCGCAAGGCGATGAGCGCGTTTCGGGACGTCCCGATCTTCACCCGAAAAACGGAGGTCGTCCTGAAGGAAGGCGGTGCATTGCGCGGATACATGGCGTCGCGCGTCTCCGCCAGCGACCTGCCGGAGGGAAGCCGTGTGCAGGTGGAACTCGCCTGCTACGACGTAAAGGGCAGGCGATCGGTGGTCCGTGTGGGCGTCACCGCGTCAGACAACGGGCCGGCGAGCTGAGGACCGCGCCGACCGCCGCCGGAAGCGCCATGCCGGGGACGACCCCCCGGCACGGCCGGATCGAAGGGGTCTAGAGCATCCCGAAGTCGGCGGCGCTCAATCCACCGAGGTAGTCCGACAGGGTGATCGTCAGGATGTCGTGGTAGCCGGGCCCATAGAAATCTCCGCCGATGTCCTCGAGGCGGATACTGACGACGGTGTCCGCGCCGACCCTCTCGAACCCGAGCTGATTGAACTCCAGATCGGTCGTCCGTCCGACGAACATCGCCCCGTGACCCTCGCTGAAATCCAGCAGGATGCGGTCCTCGCTGCGGTTGAAGTCGGTGATCGTGATCTGCGGCAAGTCTGTGTCCGGAGTATCCGCGCCGTTTCTGTCATCGCTCAGCGCCTTGTCGCTCAGGATGAAGACGTCGTCGCCCGCTCCCCCGGTCAGCACCGCGTCGCCACGACCCGCTTCCAGCGTGTCGTTGCCACTGCCGCCGTCCAGATGATCGGTGAGCGCGTAGCCCTCGTCCGGCCACGGGGTATGGCCGCCTTCGAGCCCATAGCCGCCGTTGCCCTTGATGAGATCGTTGCCGGCGCCGCCGTTGAGGGTGTCGCCCGAACCGGCCCAGTAGGCCTCGCTCGCCCCGAGGATCGTGTCGTTGCCCGCGCCGCCGAAGACCAGGTTCACGCCGTCTCCGGCATCGATGAAGTTGTCCGCCGCGCTGCCGACGATCGTGTCGTTGCCGTTGCCGGTCTCGACGTTCTCGATCGCGATCAGGGTGTCCCTGGTCGCGGCAGACGTCAGGGCCAGTGTTCCCTTCGCAAGGTTGACGGCCGCGGCCACCTCACCAAGGATCGGGTACCAGGTATCGAAGCTGACCGGAATGTTCAGCGCGACGGTGTCAGAGCCGCCGCCACCGTCGTACACGTCTGATCCGTCGTCGACGAAAATGAAGTTTCCATCCTCATCGACCCCGCTCACCAGTGGAATGGTGACGAAGATGTCGTCGTGCAGTCCGCCGCGCATGGTGTCGTTGCCGAAGCCACCGACGAGGCTGTCCTGCCCGTTTCCGCCATCGAGGCTGTCGGCTCCGGCGCCGCCGATGAGGGTATCCGCCCCGATATTGCCGACGAGGGTGTCATTCCCGGCATTTCCGGTGAAGAGGTTGCCCGCGCCGTTGCCGATGAAGGTGTCGTGCCCCGAGCCGCCGTCCACGGCCTCGACATTCACGATAGTCTCGGTCGGCCAGGTCTTTCCCGGAAAGCTGACGCCCCCGGAGCGCAAATCGGCCCACACGGAGCTGGTGTTCGTCGTGTAGAGAACGAGATCGAAGCCGCCGCCCCCATCGTGGAAGTCGGCCCCGGCGCCACCGTCGAGGGTATCGTTGCCCCCGCCCCCGAAGAGAGTGTCCCGCCCCGCGACCCCGCTGATGTGGTCGTCACCCCACAGGCCGTGGATTTCGTCGGCTTTCGCCGTGCCAAGCAGGTGGGTGTCGTCACCGGCGCTGCCGTAGATCGTCGTCATGCGAGCTGGCCCCAATCAATTCGGGGCCAGATAGGCAAGGCGCAATCCGGTCCACAAGTATCGGCCGGATCGCTTTACGTGAAACTCCTTGCGCAGGCTCGCCTTTCCCGGCTGGGCGAACCCGATGAGCGGCCGGGCCGCGAAGGTCCGGTCGCTCGACCGGACACCCGAGGCCCTACTTCGTCACGGTCAGCGGGACTTCGGTGGCGGTGACCCACTTGCCGTCTTCCTGCCAGCCGTAGTGGAGGGTGTAGTCGCCCACCTCCTTCGGCGCGCGCAGTTCCATGCGCCCGGCCTCTTCGTTCCAGAGCTGGCTGAACCAGACGATGTCCAAGCGGTCATTGCTGCCGGGCTTCTGGAACCAGATGTTGTCGTTGTGGGCGTGGCCGCCGGTGATCTCGATCGGCAGCAGCTCGGCGCGGGTCGCCGTCGCGGACGGGAGCGTGATGGTTACCTGCGGCTCGAATGTCGCCTCGACGGTGATCGGGTTCTTCACTTCCGAGATTTCCGCCCCAAAAGGCGCGAGCCCCACGAGATACTTGCCCGGACCGGGCAGACGGATCGGACGCGACCAGAAGGTGCCTGCGACCTCCTGCGACATCTGGTCTTCCTCGACGAGGCTGGAGCGCTGCTTCGCGCCTTCGGGATAGACGAAGAGGGCGTTGTATTCCGACGGTCCCCAGGACTCGACGTCGATCAGGAAGGTGGTCTCCGCATCGACGCGCACCTGGCCGGGATCACGGACCACTCCCGTCACGTTCTTCAGGGTGACCGGCAGGTCGGTGGTCGTGGTCTCGGTCAGCGTCACGCTCACCTCGCCGCTGACATCGGGCGACGCGGCGGTGAAGGTCCAGTCGCCGGGAACGAGCTCGGTCGTGAAGCTGGTGCCGCCAACGTAGCGCACGCCGATCTTCTCGCCGTCATCGTTCACCGCGGTGACGGTGACCTTCTCGGCCCGAATGCGCTGGTCGTCCGGCGTGACGAGGTCGACGTGCTGGGTGATCGGTTCGGCCGGCGGTTCCTTCTTCACGGCGACGGGTTCGCTGACGCGGGTCAGCGCGGTCTTGAGTTCCTCGCCCGACTGCGGGCGCAGGAGCTGGCCGCCGGTCTTTTCGGGAAGGCACGACAGGGTGTTCGCCTCCTCCTCGGAGAGTCCGAAGCCGACCACGTGGGCGCGCACGGTCACGCCGCTTGCCGCGAGTTCGTCGGCAAGGGCGCAGGGGTCGCCCTCGCAGGTCTCGAGTCCGTCGGTGATCAGGATGAGGTCGGCCTCCTCGGCGGTCTTCGGCAGGGCCTCGTAGGCCTGCTGCATCGCGGCGGTGAGCGGCGTCTTTCCGACCGGCATCAGGGCGTCGATGCGGTCCGCGAGGCCCTTCGTGTCGGTGCTCGGCGGGGCAATCAGTTCGATGTCGGCGCAATCGCCCTTGCGGCGGTGGCCATAGGCGACGACGCCGATCGCGGTCTCCGGGTCGGCCGAGGCGAGGTAGTCGCGCAGGACCTTGCGCGCGCTCTCGACTTTCGTGGTGCCGTCGTCCAGCCGGCCCCACATGGAGCCCGAGACATCATAGACCAGCATTGTCGCGGATGTACTGTCCTGCGCGGTGACGCAAGCGGCGGAAATGAAGGTGAGGAGCAATGATCCGGCGACGATACGGGGAAATCTGGTCACATTCACTTCCGATCATGAAAACATCAAGCCCGACATCATTCTCAGGCCAGCGATGGGTGTCAACGAGACGCCCCGGGTGTGGGCGATATTCTGCCAGACAGGCAGACCTGATCATCAGGACCGGCTTCCCGCCAAAAGACAGCCTGTGTCCTTGGCGACCTGACATGATGAACGCACAACGCGACAGCAACCGGCTGAGTTCCGATCAGAATAGCCTGAGAATGATCACCCGCAGTATTCTGCCGTTTCGGCCGTTTCCGCCGGATTACTCCCTCAGAACTGATTGTCCGGCAAGTGGCAGGCGGCGCAGTGGCGCGTGGGGCCGCCCGGCTTGCCGGCTGCCTGCTCGTCCATGTGGCAGGTGCGGCAGAGGTCGTGGAACTGGGTCTCGAAGATGTCCGAGACCTTCGGATCGGTCAGGTGGCAGTTGATGCAGGAAAGGCCCGTGGTGCCGTCGACGAACTCGTGGTGGCAGATGGTGCAGGACACGCCCTTGTGGTCGTTGTGGATGAAGGTCATCGGCAGGATCGCACGGCCGGAGCCGGAGAAGACCGCGCGCTTGGCCGTCGGCACCGGCCAGGGCGGGCCGGTGATCACGAGGATCGCCCCTGCGAGGAACAGCGCGGCGAGGAGCCACTTCACCAGGGGAGGTTCCTGAGGAGCAGGAACGCGCTCGTGGCGGCGATGCCGAGGGCCACGAACGTCTGGCCCGATGCGATGGGCGCCTGACCGAGGCGCGCCCACCGGGAGCGTCCGAGGCAGGTGGCGGCGACGAGGAGCACGAAGAGCACGTCCTGCACCCAACGGCCGAGGTAGTAGCCGGTGAGCATGACGTGCAGGCCCGCCGCCGCGACGAGGGCGAAGCCGAGGACGCGGTGGACCGTGCGGAACGTGCGGAAGCGCCGGTGGACGCGCATCCTGTCGGGCATCCGGGCGAGCGCCGTCAGCACGGCGAGAACGACGAGCGCGGCGAGGCCGAACCACATGGCGAGCGGGGCGCCGGGCCGGAGGTAGGTCCAGACCGCGCCGTCGCCGAGGAGAAACCAGAAGGCGTGCAGCATGCCGACGCCGAGCACCCAGTAGCCGAGGATCTCGTGACGCCGGGTGGTGGCGCCCCGGGCGTAGGGGATCATCTGAAAGAGCAGACCCGCGAGGGCAACGAAGCCGAGCGCGTTCCCGGTGTCCCAGAACCAGCCGGCCCCCACGTGCGAGCCTCCGGCGAAGGTCAGCAGGAATGTCAGGGCAACGATGACGGCAAGGACGATCACGGGCGGGCGGTCATTGCTGCGGCGGCAGGAGATGGGCGCACGCGCGGCGGGCGGGTCGCGGACCGACCCACCTCAGGGCCAGGGATAGTCGGCGATGGTGATGCCCTCGGTGGCCAGTTCGGCGGCGACCTCGCGGCGGAACGCGACCACGTCACCGACCGGGATGGCGCGTCGGCGTGCCACCTCCTCGGCGGTGAAGTGCGCCGCACCGTCACCCCAGGAGTCGAGCACGTAGTTCACCACCTCGGCAATCTCGGCGTCGCTGAGGCTTGCCGAGACGACGCCGGGGACGTGCATCATGTAGGTCCGGCCGATGTCGGCCCCGGCGATGAGGCCGACGGACCCCGGGAAGGTCGGGATGCCGGCCTCGGGCGCCCCCTCCCCGTTCAGGAGGTGGCAGCCGGAGCACTGCAGGATGTAGGAGGCGTGCGGGGAGAGGGCGCCGGCGAGAACCGGCGCTCCCGGCAGAAGCAGCGCAAGGCATACGAGGATCCGTCGCATCACTCTCTCAACCGCTGGAGGCCGTGCTCCGTTGCACTCCTACTCCGTTGCAGGCCGCATCGCCTTCACATCGGCGATGGTCATTCCGCTCCGGGCGGCGGCGATGTCCTCGGGCGTGACCGTCTTGTCGGTCTTGCCGAGGTCGTCGAGCACCCAGGTCGTGATCGCCGCGAGCTCTTCGTCGGACGCGCCCGGCACCGGGGGCATCATCGTGCCGGCATAGGACTCGCCGCGCACGGTGATCTGCGCGTTCTGGCCCTTGGTGACGACGCCCGCGATGTACTTCGGGGCGTTGTCGCCGAGTTCCTGCCAGAACTCCGGGCGGTCGAGCGGCGGGGCGAAGCCCGGCGTGCCGATGCCACCCGCGTTGTGGCAGGCGGAGCAGTGCGTCTCGAAGAGCGCCGCGCCGTCGAGGTCGGCGGCACCGGCGGTGCCGGCAGAGGCCAGAAGCAGGATGGCGGCGGCTGTCCTGGGGAGGGAATTGGTCATTATTCGGCTTGTCCCATGACGATGGACACGGTGCAGTGGTAGCCCTTGTCGGTGTTGGCCATGCACCAGTTGATGTCGTTGTAGAGGCCCATGCGGTAGCCCGGCCGCTCGCCCTTGTTGTTGTTGCAGAACGTCGCGCCAAAGACCGCCTGCTTGCCGCAGCAGTCGTTATAGCTGATCAGATAGTTCTTGTTGTCGTCCGGGTTCATGCAGGTGCCGACCCAGGACACGGCTGACGTCGAGGTGCCCGGCGGGCATTGGGTGATCGAACCGCCCGACTCCTCGCAGACGAAGCCGTCGATGGCGCACTGGCGCCAGTAGCTGCACGGATCGGCCGCTTCGTCGCCGGTGGCGGCGTTCGCCCGGCGATCGAAGGGCAGGATCGGCAGGCCAGCGGCGGCGCCGGCAAGGACCGTGCCGGTCGTCGCGAGGAACGAGCGACGGCCGTAGCTGCGGGCGGACGAACGCACATTCGCCTCGACGGCCTTGTCGAAGCGCTTCAGCAAGCTGTCGATGATGCGGGACATGATCGGGTTCCTTCTTGCGACGCGTTACGAGGACATTCCGGCGACCGCCGCCTGATAGGACGGGATGCCGGTTTCCGATGCGGTGAACAGGCTTTCGAGCTGCTCGCGGCTGTTGACGAGGCCCTTGGACGCCACCGTGCCGCGATCATCGATCAGGACGGCGAACGGGAGCTTGGCCACCTTGAAGTTCATTCCGAGTTCGGACGAGAGGACGTAGGGAAACGCCCCGAGCCCCTCCGCCTCGATCAGCTTCCGGTGCAGTGTCTCCCGGCCATCGGAGGCAAGGATGACGTCGAGCCACTTGCCCTCGTCACCCCGGATCGACTTCAGCGCCGGCAGCAGCGCCTTGCAGATCGGGCAGCTGGTGGACAGGAAGAAGACGAGTTGCGACCGGCCCCCCTGCCCGAGTGTCAGCGGCGCGCCGTTCAGGTTCGGCAGGACGAGAGCGGGCACCGTCTCGCCGAGCTCGGGGCCGTTCGACGAGATCATCGCGCCGACCGGCGAGACGCGCTCGAAGAGGATCCCGACCTGCCGCGCGAGGGCGAAGATCACGCCGAGCTGCAGGATCACGACGACCCAGAGCGCGATGACGGCGAAGCCGAGCAGGCTCATCGTGTCCCCTCCCCCGTGCGGATGTTGGGAAGATGCGAGGCGAGCTTTTCGAGGATGCCGTACTGCGCCGCGAGAACCAGCGCCGCGACGATGGCGAGGAGCGCGCCGAGCGGCGGGACTGACGCCACCGGCAGCACGGCGACGGCCAGCCCGAGGGCCGCGAGACCGGCGTTGCGCGCCAGCGTGAAGCCCGAGACGAGCTGCGGCGGACCGCCGCAGCCGCACTCGATCCGGGTGCGTCCCTGCCGCAGCGCCACCGCCATCAGGGCGCCGTAGCCGGCAAAGAGACCGGCGGCGGCGAGACCGCCCAGCGGGCGTGTCACCGGGACGAGTAGCGCGAGGATCGTCACCCCCTCGGCCGCCGTCAGGGCGCGGACGACGGGCGCCGCCGCGGCCTCCGGCACCAGGCCGTAGCCTTGCGCGAAGCCCACCGTCTCAAGAAACCGGTCGATCTTGTGCCAGGCGGCACGCGCCAGCACGATCACCAGAAACGTGGTGATCGTAACTGCTGCCAGTGCGGCAGGGCCGGTCGATTCCTCGAACATCTCAGAAGTCGGCCTCGACGATGGTCGGGAACATGGTGACGCCTTCGCGCGACGCGGTCTGGGTGAGGGTCACCTTGTCGCCCTTCTCCACGGCGTAGCGGTGGACGCCGCCCATGTGGTCGATGGCATAGACCACCGGATCATCGGTGGCGCTGACCGTGAGACTCGCCTCGTGATGCGCCTCGGAGCGGCCGACGACCTTGTCGGTCGCCATGTCGATCGCCCAGATCTCTTCGGCCGGGGCCTTGTGCGATCCGTCGAACGGCTCCGAGTGCATCAGGATGAACAGGGTGTTCGTCGGCTTGTTGTAGGCCATGAGGTTGTAGCCGCCCGGCGCCCAGCCCTCTTCGGTGAAGGGCACGGTCTTTGCGAGGGTCGGCTTCTCGCCGCTGTCGTCGATGACGTAGAGCGTGCCGCCGTAGGAGACATAGACGAGCTTGCCGTCGATGCGCATGGCATCGCCGTAGAGCGGGTCCTTGTCGGCGTCGAAGATCTTGTCCGACTTCGCCGGCTGCCCCGCCTTGCCGCTGGCATCGTAGGTGTACTTCGCCACCGTGCCGTCGCCGCAGAGTGTGGTGAAGGACATGCCTTCAACCGAGGGATACGCCGTCCAGCAGCCCGGGGTCGGGATCTCGGCGAGGTCCTTGCCTTCGACGGCGTCGGCGATGGTGATCGAGGTGGCCGGGGTCGCGTTCTGGATCAGCAGGTACTTGCCGTCAGCGGAGGCGTTCAGCGTGCCCCGCTGGCTCAGCGCCTGCGCGACCTTGGGGGTGACCGTGAATTCCTTCTTGATCGACAACGTCTGCGGATCCCACGCGTGGATCACCGCCTCGACCTCGCCATAGGTATAGCGGCGGAGGTAGGCGGAAGACGAGTAGAGCGTCGACTTGTCGTCGCTCATCTTCATGGTGGCGAAGGTGCCGGTGGTGATCGAGCCGAGCAGCGACAGGTCGTCACCGTTCAGCACGTAGATCGGACTCGCGCCGTTGATGCCGAAGTCCATGACGTAGACATGCGGCCCTTCGGGGATGCGCTCCATCACCGACAAGGTCTCGGGCTCGACACCTTGCGCAAAGGCGCCCGAGGCGGCGAGGCCCGAGAGAACGACGACCGAGAGAACTGCGTGGATCTGGCGTTTCATGACAAGGCCTCGGTTCGGGGACGAATGGCGGAAACGTCCGGCAGCGGGGATCGCAACCGGGAAATGGCAGTCAGAGCAAGCAGATGACGGCATGGCCACTGGTCGAGAAACGGGTGACACGCATGTTGTCTCTCATGCTCCACTTCGACGGACCGGGCGTTTTCTCACCAATTTGTGAGAATCGCCGCACCCCACCATTGCGCATCGGCGTCGACAGGGCAAAGGGAACCTTTCCCGCCGGATTGCGTCGGCGCGCTTGACACCCGAGGGGCGCTGCGCCTACGTCGCGATTTCCTCAGAACCGGGCGCATCGTAGGCGCCGAACCGATTGGAGTAGTGTGATGAGCGACCTCGAACCCAATGTGCGGGAGGTGGCGGTCACGCTCCCCGACGGCGCGGTACGACAGGTGCCGGCGGGATCGACCGCAGCCGATGTCGCGACCGGGATCTCCAAATCCCTCGGAAAGGCGGCGCTGGCCGCGGTGGTCGACGGGCGGCTGTCCGATCTGTCGCTGCCGATCGAGAAGGACGTGTCGCTCGCCATCGTCACCGCGAAGGACGAGGCGGCACTCGAACTCATCCGCCACGACTGCGCCCACATCATGGCGCGCGCGGTGCAGGAGCTCTGGCCCGACGTGAAGGTGACGATCGGCCCGGTCATCGATAACGGCTGGTACTACGACTTCGATCGCCAGGAGCCGTTCACCCCGGAGGATCTGGGGGCGATCGAGGCGCGCATGCGGCAGATCATCGCCGCGCGCGACCCGGTGCGCACCGAGGTCTGGGAGCGTGACCGGGCGATCCGGCATTACGAGGCGTCGGGCGAGCCCTACAAGGTGGAGTTGGTCGAGGCGATCCCCGGCGCGGATCCGATCCGCATGTACTGGCACGGCCACTGGCAGGATCTCTGCCGCGGCCCGCACCTCGCCCACACCGGGCAGGTGCCGCCGGACGCGTTCAAGCTCATGTCGATCGCCGGTGCCTACTGGCGGGGCGACTCGTCGCGACCGATGCTCCAGCGCATCTATGGCGTGGCGTTCCGCTCACGCGCCGATCTGGACGCCTATCTCCACCAGCTGGAGGAGGCCGCGAAGCGCGACCACCGCAAGCTCGCGAAGGAGATGGACCTCTTCCACCTGCAGCCAGAGGCGCAGGGGTCGGTGTTCTGGCATCCGAACGGCTTCCGCCTGTGGCGCGAGCTCGAAGCCTACATCCGCCGTCAGCTCGACGCCGACGGCTATGTGGAGGTGAAGACGCCGCAGCTGCTCGACTCGAAGCTCTGGCGGCAGTCCGGGCACTGGGGCAAGTTCCGCGAGAACATGTTCGTGGTGCCGGACGAAGTCCCCGAGACCGCCGACGAGGATGCCGATCCGGTGATGTCGGGCAAGGCGCAGCTCATGGCGCTGAAGCCGATGAACTGCCCTGGCCACGTGCAGATCTTCCGGCAGGGCACCAAGAGCTACCGCGACCTGCCGCTCCGGATGGCGGAGTTCGGCTGCTGCCACCGCAACGAGGCACATGGCGCGCTGCACGGGCTGATGCGCGTGCGGCAGATGACGCAGGACGACGCGCACATCTTCTGCCGCGAGGACCAGATCAAGGACGAGACGAGCCGGTTTCTCGCGCTCTTCGCCCGGGTCTACGGCCACATGGGCATGACCGACATTTCCTACAAGCTCGCGACGCGGCCGGACGTGCGGGCGGGCGACGACGCGACGTGGGACCGGGCGGAGGACGCGCTCTCCGACGCGCTGCGCGCCGCCGGGCTGG
Organism: Amaricoccus macauensis; assembly: GCF_014201905.1. Taxonomy (GTDB): domain Bacteria; phylum Pseudomonadota; class Alphaproteobacteria; order Rhodobacterales; family Rhodobacteraceae; genus Amaricoccus; species Amaricoccus macauensis. The sequence continues at coordinate 1,094,192 of NZ_JACHFM010000002.1, forward strand.
AGTTCGACATCGCGGTTGGCGAGGGTGCGTTCTACGGGCCGAAGCTCGAATTCCACCTGACCGACGCGATCGGGCGCACGTGGCAGTGCGGCACGTTCCAGCTCGACTACGTGCTGCCCGAGCGGCTCGATGCGTCCTACGTGGGCGAGGACGGCGGGCGGCATCGGCCGGTGATGCTGCACCGGGCGGTGTTCGGCACGTTCGAGCGCTTCATCGGGCTCCTGATCGAGCACTATGCCGGGCGCTTCCCGCTCTGGCTCGCGCCGCGGCAGATCGTGGTGGCGCCGATCGTCTCCGAAGCGAACGACTATGCGCTGGAGGTGGTGGCGGCGCTGAAAGCGGCGGGGCTCAGGGTCGAGGCTGATCTTCGGAACGAGAAGATCAACTACAAGGTCCGCGAGCACTCACTCGCCAAGGTGCCGGTCATTCTCGCGGTCGGCGGCCGCGAGGTCGAGGAGCGCACCGTCTCGGTGCGACGGCTCGGCGAACAGGGCAGCCGGGTGGCGGCGCTCGACGCCATCATCGCGGAGCTGGGCGCGGAGGCGACGCCGCCGGATCTGAGGTAGGCCTCAGAAACACCCCGCGGGCCTGTTCGCCGCATCCGCCGCACGCAGCGGCTCCAGCGAACAGGCCGATCGCGGTCGCTGGTCCCGTCACTTGGCCGGGGTCACCTCAAGCACGGTCAGGCGGCGCTCTTCGCCCTCACGGGTTTCCCAGCCGATGGTGGCGCCGGTCCTGAGGCCGATCAGCGCGGCGCCGACCGGGGTGAGCACGGAGATGCGGCCACGGTCGATGTCGACGTTCTGCGGCAGGACCAGGGACACGGAATGCTCGCGCCCGCTCACCTCGTCGCGGTAGCGCACCGCGGAGCCGATATTGACCACGTCGGCGGGCATCTCGGCACTCGGCAGCACCGTGGCGCGGGCGACTTCGGCCATCAGCCGGTCCCCGACGGTCCCGAGCCCGCGGCGGATGGCGACGGCCGCCAGCTCCTCCAGACGGTCGCTCCAGGCGGCGTCGAGGACGATGGGTGGTTCCTGCGAGGTCGGGGCGGACATTGCGTTCCTCCTTGTAACGGCGGGCGCCCTCTGAAGGGACGCATCGTCAGAATTCGATTGTGGGCGGGGACTTCAGAAGAAGATCGGTGACGCGAGCGTACCGGCTCAGATCGTTCGCAGCAGCGAACGAAGCAGCGGCCTACCTCCGGCCCGCGACCATTTGAATGCGATCGTCTCCATGTAATTGAGGTAGGGGCTCGCTTCCCTTGCGTCAAGCTCGACGCACGGCTGACGTCACGTCGCTTGACTTCGCGGCGGACGTCAGAGCACGCTGACCGACAGGTCCGACATCACAGGCGGGAAAACCGCCGGGACCGCCTCGGGGGAGGACGCCAGCCAATGCAAGCCCGCGCCAGTTACGCCGTGTCGGCGGTCAACGCAACGGTTGCGTCCGGTTTATCGTTACACACAGTTCCGCACAGGAACGGATCTTCAGGAGGAACCGCATGAAACTTCTGCTGGCTGGAACCGCTTTCGCGCTCGCTCTGGGCATCGGATCGGGTGCGATGGCGGCGCCGATCTCGGCCTGCCTCATCACCAAGACGGACTCGAACCCTTTCTTCACCAAGATGCGCGAGGGCGCCGTCGCGAAGGCGAAGGAGCTCGGCGTGGAGCTCAGCATCGCCGCCGGCAAGTTCGATGGCGACCACGAGAGCCAGGTGACCGCGGTCGAGGCCTGCCTCGCGTCGGGCGCCAAGGGCATCCTGATGGTGGCGAACGATCCGTCACAGATCGCGCCGATGATGCAGGACGCCCAGAAGCAGGGCATTCTGGTGATCGCCCTCGACACGCCGCTGTCGCCGGCAGACGCCGCCGACATGACCTTCGCCACCGACAACTTCGTCGCGGGCGAGTTGATCGGCCAGTGGGCGAAGGAGAAGCTCGGCGACAAGGCGGCCGATGCGCGCATCGCCATGCTCGACGCGCTGCCGTCGTTCCCGACCATCGACCAGCTGCGCGATCAGGGATTCATGAAGGGCTTCGGGATCGAGATCAACGATCCGACCATCATCGGTGACGAGACCGACCCGCGCATCGTCGGCCATGAGGTGACGCAGGGCTCCGAGGAGGGCGGCGTCACCGCCATGGAGAAGCTCATCGCCACCGATCCCACGATCAATCTCGTCTACACCGTCAACGAGCCGGCGGCGGCGGGCGCCTATCAGGCGCTGGTCAGCCTCGGCAAGGACAAGGACGTGACGATCGTCTCGGTCGACGGCGGCTGCCCGGGCGTGAAGAACGTGGCCGAGGGCGCGCTCGGCGCGACGGCGCAGCAGTACCCGTTGCAGATGGCGGCCCTCGGCATCGAGGCGATCGCGAAATTCGCCGAGACCGGCGAGAAGCCGGCGGCGACCGAGGGCAAGACTTTCTTCGATACCGGCGTGGCGCTCGTCACCGACCAGCCGATGCCGGGCGTCAAGTCGATCAGCACCGAAGAGGGCCTGAAGCTCTGCTGGGGCTGACCCCTCCGGTCTGATCTCCGGGGCCGCGGTCGAAAGACCGTGGCCTCGGGCGCTTGTGCTGGCGCGCCGGGGCGGCTATCCGGGAAGCTCCGATAACCTCCCCGGGATGCACCAATGGCCGAGAGCGATCCCAAGCTGCTGGTTTCAACCGAATGGCTCGACAGCCATCTCGGAGCGCCCGATCTGCGCATACTTGACGCGAGCTGGCACATGCCCGGCTCCGGGCGCGATCCGAAGGCGGAATTCGAGGCCGCCCACATACCGGGCGCGCGGTTCTTCGACATCGACGAGATCTCCGACGATCAGTCCGACCTGCCGCACATGGCGCCGCCGGTGGAAAAGTTCGTCTCGCGGATGCGCGGCCTCGGGATCGGCGACGGGCACCGGGTGGTGATCTACGACAGCGTCGGCATCTTCAGCGCGCCGCGTGTCTGGTGGCTGTTCCGCCTCTTTGGCAAGACCGATGTGGCGGTGCTCGACGGTGGTCTGGCGAAGTGGCAGGCCGAGGGGCGGCCCGTGGAGGCCGGCACCCCGATCATGCGCGACCGGCATTTCACCGCGCGCCGTGACGCGAGCCTCGTGCGCGACGTGACGCAGGTTGCGGCGACAACGAAGCTCGGCGATGCGCAGATCGTCGACGCCCGCGCCGCCGACCGCTTCCGCGGCGAGGCGCCGGAACCGCGGCCGGGCCTGCGCTCGGGGCACATCCCGGGCTCGAAGAACGTGCCCTGGACCGCGCTGATGAATGCCGACGGCACCATGCTTGACGCAGCCGGCCTCAAGGCCGCCTTCGCCGCGGGCGGTGTCGACGTGACGAAGCCCGTGGTCACCACCTGCGGCTCCGGGATCTCTGCGGCGATCCTCAGCCTCGGGCTCGAGCGGCTCGGCAACCGCACCCATGCGCTCTACGACGGGTCCTGGGCGGAATGGGGCGCGTATCCGGATCTGAAGGTCGAAGTGGGATGATCCGCGGCGCCGGCGAATCCGTGGAGGTGACGATCACCTATCTCCGCATGGCGGCGCGCCCGGCCTATCCCCGTCCGCATGTGCCCGTGGGCCCGACAACGGCGCTGATCGCGGCGGACCGGCCGCCGCTCTGGTACTTTCTCGACCTCTACGACGCGGTCGGCCGCGACTACGAGTGGACCGACCAGCACGACGCACCCGCAGAGGACGTGGTGGCGTTCCTGCACGATCCGGCGGTGACGCTCTACACGCTGGTGCGCGACGGCTGGCCGCATGGCTTCTTCATCCTCGACGGCCGGCAACCCGAGACCGTCGATCTGTCGTACTTCGGCCTCGTGCCCGAGGCGATCGGCCGCGGGCTTGGCAGCTTCCTGATCCAGACGGCGGTGCACGCGGCGTGGGACCGGCCCGGCACGCTGTCTGTCACCGTCAACACCAATTCGCTCGACCATCCGCGCGCCCTGCCGCTCTACCAGAAAGCAGGGTTTGCGCCGGTTCGCCGGACGACCTACGAGCGGGTGCTGACCCGCGATCGCTCCCTGATCGACTCCTGACGAAGCCCTGGAGGGCCAAATGTTCGAGACGCTGAAGCCGTCCCCCCCCGACAAGATCATCGAACTCCTGGAGATGTTCCGCGCCGACCCGCGCACGGAAAAGCTCGACCTCGGCGTCGGCGTCTACAAGGACGCGAACGGCAAGACCCCGGTGATGCGCGCGGTGAAGGCGGCGGAAAAGCGTCTCCTCGACACGCAGGACAGCAAGTCATACGTGGGCATCCTCGGCGATCTGGAGTTCGTGAAGCTGCTGGGTGAGCTTGCGCTCGGCTCGTCGGTGCCCGCCGACCGGATCGCCGGCGCCCAGACGCCGGGCGGCACCGGCGCGATCCGCCAGATCCTGGAACTCATCAAGCGCTCGAACCCGGCCGCAACGGTCTGGTACTCCGACCCGACCTGGCCGAACCATCCGGCGATGCTCGCCCATCTCGGCATCCCGTCGCGGACCTATCGCTACTTCGACGCAGCGACTGGCGGCGTCGACTTCGCGGCGATGATGGCCGATCTCGTGGCGATGAAGCCGGGGGATGTACTGCTGCTGCACGGCTGCTGCCACAACCCGACGGGCGCGAACCTGACGCTAGAGCAGTGGGCCGAGGTCACCGACTTCGTGGTGAAGGCCGGCGTGGTGCCGTTCATCGACCTCGCCTATCAGGGCTTCGGTGACGGGCTCGAAGCCGATGCCGCAGGCGTGCGGCACATGGCGGCGGCGGTGCCCGAGATGCTCCTCGCGGTCAGCTGCTCGAAGAACTTCGGGCTCTACCGTGACCGGGTCGGCGCGGCCATCGCGATTTCGGAGACCGCCGAGAAGTCCGCGATCACGAAGGCGAACCTCGCCTCGCTCAGCCGGCTGAACTTCTCCTTCCCGCCCGATCACGGCGCGAAGGTGGTGGCGCTCATCCTGAGCGACCCCGCGCTCAAGGCCGACTGGCAGGCGGAGCTCGAGTCCATGCGCGCAGGCATGCTGGAGCTGCGCAAGGGCCTCGCCAACGAGTTGCGCCGGGCGACGAACTCCGACCGCTTCGACTTCGTCGGCACCCATCGCGGGATGTTCTCGCGGCTCGGGCTCAGCCCGGAACAGGTGGTGAAGCTGCGCGAGGACTTCGGCATCTATGCCGTGGGCGACAGCCGCATCAACATCGCCGGCCTGCCGGCGCAGGGCCTCGGCAAGCTCGCCGCCGCCATTGCCTCGGTGGAAAGCTGATGCACCCCGAGGTCGCACGGCTCCGCGCCCGCTTTTCCTCGGTGGTGGAGAGCGAAGACGAGATCCGCGCGGTCTCGGGCAACGTCACCCCGCGCGCGGCGGTGAAGGAGGTGGCGGTCGTCGACGAGATGAGCCGCCGCTTCATTGCCGCCTCGCCGTTCATCTTCATCGGCTCCGTCGGCAAGGGCGGCGCGATGGACGTGTCGCCGAAGGGCGATCCGGCGGGCTTCGTTCGTGTGCTCGACGAAAAGACGCTGGCGATCCCGGACCGGCTCGGGAACAAGCGGTTCGACACCTTCCAGAACCTGCTGGTCAATCCGGCGATCGGGCTCATCTTCATCGTCCCCGGCATCGACTGGACGTTGCGGGTGACCGGTCAGGGCGTGATCGTGCGCGATGAGGCGTTGCGTCAGGATCTCGCCGAACGCGGGCGCCCGCCCGAGCATGTGCTGGTCGTCGCCGTCGAGAGCGTCATGTCGCACTGCCCGAAATGCATGATCCGCTCGGGCCTGTGGCGGCCGGAGGACTGGCCCGACATCTCCGACGTGCCGAGCCTCGCGGAGACGATCAAGGTGCACGGCAAGATTGCCGACCCGGTCGAGGATGTGGCGGCGGGACTCGCGGCGAGCGTGCGGGACCGGCTGTACTGAGCTCTTCGGGACGGCAGCCGATCCGGAGATCAGCCGCGCGCGCGGGCCTCGACGACACCATGTACGCGCCCTGCGGCGAGCCGGGAGCGATCGCAATCAACCCTTAGGGAACCAGTCATGGCGCTCGATCCGAAGACCGTTGAAATCCTTGAGGGCGTCTCGACGGCAACGCTCACCACGGTGTTGCTGAAGAAGGGCCTGCGCAACGTCTGGATGCGCGGCACGCGGCCGATCCGCGAGGGTCAGGGCCGCCTCGTCGGTCCGGCCTTCACCCTGCGCTTCGTGCCGGCCCGCGAGGATCTGGCGACGCCGGCGAGCTGGGCCTCGCCGATCTCGACGCGCGCCGCCATCGAGGCGATGCCCGAGGGGGTGATCGTCGTCGCCGACGCCATGGGCGTGACCGACGCCGGCATCTTCGGCGACATCCTCTGCGCCCGAATGGTGAAGCGCGACGTGGCGGGCCTCGTGACCGACGGGGTGATGCGCGACGCGGCCGGCGTGCTCGGCACCGGCCTGCCGGTCTGGTGCGACGGCGTTGCCGCCCCGCCGTCGGTCGCGGGACTGACCTTTGTCGGCTGGCAGGAGCCGGTGGCCTGCGGCGGCGTCGCGGTCTTCCCCGATGACGTGGTGGTCGCGGACGACGACGGAGCCGTGCTGATCCCGGCGGCGCTCCTCGACGCGGTGCTGGCCGAGGCGCCGGAGCAGGAGGCGATGGAAGCCTGGATCATGACCGAGGTGGAGCGCGGCGTGCCGCTGCCCGGGCTCTACCCGATGAACGACGAGACCAAGGCGCGTTACGCCGCATCGAAGGCCGGGAAATGAGCTTCGGGACCGGGACGACCGGGGTCTATCCGATCGCGGCAACGCCGTTTCACCCGGACGGCCGGCTCGATCTCGACGGCGTCGACCGGCTGACGGACTTCTATCAGGACGCCGGCGCCACCGGCATGACGATCCTCGGGATCATGGGCGAGGCGCAGAAGCTCGAGCCCGAGGAGTCGCGCGCCATCGCCCGGCGCGTCGTCGCGCGCTCGCGCGTGCCGGTCGTGGTCGGCGTCTCGGCTCCGGGCTTCGCGGCGATGCGAAGCCTCGCGCGGGACGCCATGGACGCCGGCGCGGCCGGGGTGATGGTGGCCCCTGCCCCGCACCTTCGGAGCGACGAGCAGATCGCGGCCTACTTCGCGCAAGCCGTGGAGGCGATCGGGCCGGACGTGCCGTGGGCGTTGCAGGACTATCCGCTGACGCTCTCGGTCATCCTCTCGGTGCCGGTGATCGCCCGGATCATGGCGGAGCATCCGTCCTGTGTCATGCTGAAGGCCGAGGACTGGCCGGGGCTTGAGAAGCTCACGGCGCTGCGCAAGTTGCAGGCTGACGGCACGCTCCGCCCGTTCTCGATCCTGACCGCGAACGGCGGGATTTTCCTCGACTTCGAGCCCGAGCGCGGCTCGGACGGTGCGATGACCGGCTACGCCTTCCCCGACATGCTGGTGGAACTCATCGACCTGCACGCCAGGGGTGAGCGCGACGCGGCACACGATCTCTTCGACGCCCACCTGCCGCTCATCCGCTACGAGCAGCAGCCGGGGGTTGGTCTCTCGGTGCGGAAGTACGTGCTGATGCGGCGCGGCGTCATCGGGTCGGACGTGCAGCGCAAGCCCGGGCCTGCGCTCTCGGCGACCGGGCGGGCGGAAGTCGACTATCTGCTGGAACGCCTCGCCCGGAAGGATGCGCGCGCGGCACTCTGAGCGGCGCCGGGGCTACCGCCCGAGGCTGCCGACGTCCTCGGGCCGGGCGGATTTCTTCTTCTTGAACGGCGCCATCGCCTCGCGGGCGAGTTCGTCGGCGCGCTCGTTCTCCACGTGACCGGCGTGGCCCTTGATCCACTCCCACGCGACGGTGTGCGGCGCGGCGGCGGCGTCGAGGCGTTTCCAGAGGTCTTCGTTCTTCACCGGCTTCCCCGCGGCGGTCTTCCAGCCGTTGCGGCGCCAGCCGTGGATCCACTTGGTCACGCCGTCGCGGACGTAGACGCTGTCGGTGACGACGGAGAGCCGCGTCGGACGGGTCAGGGTTTCCAGCGCCGAGATCGCCGCCATCAGCTCCATGCGGTTGTTGGTGGTCTGCGGCTCGCCGCCCGAGAGCTCGCGAACGCGGACGACCTCGTCGCCCTCGCGCGCCTGCAGCACCACGCCCCAGCCGCCCGGGCCGGGATTGCCGGAGCAGGCACCATCGGTGAAGGCGAAGATCGCCGGCCCGTCGTCACTCATGAATGCTCACGCCACCTTCGAGCGGAAGATCCGCGGCACCTTGAATTCGACGTTCTCCTGCGCGGTCTCCACCAGACGCTCGGTCACGTCGTAGCGCGCGCGGAAGGCGGCGATCACCTCTTCCACCAGCACCTCCGGCGCCGAGGCCCCGGCGGTGATGCCGATCGAACGGGCGCCCGCGATCGCGCGCCAGTCGATGTCGCTCGCCCGTTGCACGAGCTGCGAGTAGGCGCAGCCCGACCGGCGGCCGACCTCGACCAGCCGCTGGGAGTTCGAGGAGTTCGGGGCGCCGATGACGAGCAGCGCCTCGATCTTCGGCGCCATCGCCTTCACCGCTTCCTGCCGGTTGGTGGTGGCGTAGCAGATGTCTTCCTTGTGCGGCCCGATGATCGCCGGGAAGCGCACGCGCAGCGCGGCGACGATCTCGGCGGTGTCGTCGATCGAGAGCGTCGTCTGGGTGATGTAGGCGAGCCGGCCCGGATCGATCGGCGCGATGCCCGCGACGTCCGCAACCGTCTCGACGAGAATCACCGCGCCGTCCGGGAGCTGGCCCATGGTGCCGATCACTTCCGGGTGGCCGGCGTGGCCGATCATCACCATCTGCAGGCCGCTCTGATGGTGACGCTCGGCCTCGAGGTGGACCTTCGAGACCAGCGGGCATGTCGCATCGACGTAGAGCATCCGCCGGGCCTCGGCCTCGGCCGGCACCGCCTTCGGCACGCCGTGGGCGGAAAACACCACAGGGCGGTCGGGCGGGCAGTCGGACAGCTCCTCGACGAAGACCGCGCCCTTGGCCTTCAGCCCCTCGACCACATAGCGGTTGTGAACGATCTCATGCCGCACGTAGACTGGCGCACCCCACTTCTCGAGGGCCATCTCGACGATCTTGATGGCGCGATCAACGCCGGCGCAAAAGCCGCGGGGGGCGGCAAGATAGAGAGTGAGCGGCTCGGCCATGAGCGGATCCCGGGGAGACAATGGAGCGGGCCGGCACAAGACCGCCATTCAGCGGCGCGGTCAAGCCGCGGCGCATGGGCTTTGGCGCAACTGCCGCTCGCGAAGCCGCGAGGCTCGCCGAGTTGTGACTGTTGGTTTGCACGATTTCGCGGCACATCCGAAAGGGAATCTGTGCCGAAAGACCAAGATGCATCCGATTGTCCTTGCCACAGCAGCCGCCGGCCTTGCCATCGCGGCACCCGTCGTCGCCCTGGCGGAGGACGCGGTTCCGACCCCTGCCACGGCAGAGGAAGCCGGCCCGGCCGCAGCCGCAGCCGTGATCCCGGAGGTAAGCCGCAGCGTTGCTTCGATCGCCACGGGGATTGCCGCCGCCGCCGCTCCGGGCATGCGCCTCCTCTCCGGCTGGCGCGCGCCCGACGGCTCGCGGGTGGCCGCGATCGAAATCGCGCTGGCGCCCGGCTGGCACACCTACTGGCGCATCCCCGGCGAGGCAGGGATCCCGCCACGCTTTGACTGGTCGGAGTCGCGAAACCTTGCGGCGGTTTCCTACGAGTGGCCACGGCCGATCATGTTCGAGACCGAGGGAATGCAGACCTTCGGCTACGAGCAGAAGCTGGTGCTGCCTGTCCGGCTGAGGCCAGCCGATCCGTCAGCGCCCATGGAGATCACGCTTGAGGCAGACTTCGGCGTCTGCTCGGACATCTGCATCGCCGCCGAGGCCTCGGCGGAACTGGCGCTTGCCCCCGACGCGGCGGAGGACGGGCGTCACGAGATCGAGACGGCACTTGCCCAGCGCGCCCAGAGCGCCGCAGAGGCGGGCGTGGTGCGCGCCACCTGTACGCTCACACCGGGCGCCGACGGTGACGAGATCATCGCGACCGTCACCTTCGCACAGCCGACGAACCCGGGCGAGATCGCCCTGATCGAACCAGGCCGGCCGGATATCTGGATCGGCACGCCGCAGAGCAGCGTCGAGGGACTGACGCTCACGGCAAGCGCGCCAATGGAGGCGCTGGGATCGGACGCAACATCGGTGATCGCGCGGGATGACATGCGGCTGACCGTCCTCGGGCCTGACCGGGTCGTGGATATCCGCGGGTGCGAGGCGCCGGGCTGAGCCGGCGCGGGAGCCCTCAGTCCTCGGGCTCGATGGTGAAGAGCAGCGGGAAGCCCTCACGCTGGGCCATGTCGGTCGCCTCGGTCGCCTTCGTCTCGGCGATCTCGCGGGTGTAGACCGCGACGACACACATGCCTTGCACGTGCGCCGCGAGCATCACGCCGTTGGCCTGATCGGTCGTCATGCGGAAGACGGCGCGCAGGATGGCGACAACGAAATCCCGCGGCGTGTAGTCGTCATTGAGCAGCAGGACCTTGTAGACTTTCGGCCGCTCGATCTGGGGCCTGGTTTCGACGCGCGAACGTGTGTCGGTCTCGGACATGGCAATGCGATTCATGCTTGGCGGTGGGAGCCGCGCTCCTACCACCGGAAACCGCGAAAGTCCACCGTTGTCGCCACAAGGGAGCGAATCAGGGAAAGCAATCGGTTCCGCCGGAGGCTCAGGCCTTGAGCATCCGGGACAGGTGATCGCCGAGGCGCAGGGCGAGCTGGACGATGGTGTAGGTCGGGTTGGCATAGCCTGCGCTGGCAAACACGCTCGACCCGCCGATGTAGAGGTTCGAGACCGAATGCACCCGGCAGTCGCCGTTCACGACGCCGAGGGCGGGATCGGCGTTCATGCGTGTGGTGCAGAGGTGGTGATGCAGGGCGACCTCGCCGTTGCCCGATCCGAGCTGCGGCGGCTCGATGTCCGCCGCGGTCACCCAGTCGTTGAGCTGAACCCGGCCGGTGCCGGTTTCCGCGAAACCTCCGGCGATGCCGAGACAGGCCTCGCGGATCGTATGGGCGTCCTGATCGTTCAGGCGCCAGTCGAGGGCGATGCGGCGATGGCCGAACATGTCGCGCTGCTGCGAGAGGGTGACGCGGCTGTCAGGATCCACGGTCTGCTCGATGATGAGGCTGAGCGCTCCGACGCTCGTGTCCTGTTCGCGAAGCCGGAAGTAGGTGTCGAGCCCGCCGGCATCGCAGTTCAGGCCGCGGTCGAGAACGGCCCGGGCGAGCCGCGCGCCGAAATCCGTCGTGCAGATCACGCTCCGCACGAGTTCCTTCGTCAGATTCCGGGCGCGGGTCTGGAGGAAGAGGTGAAAGTTCGCCGACTGCTGACGCGCGAGGAACTCCGGGGTCGGATCGTATTCCCGGGGTGTCGGTACCTCGTCTTCGAAGAGCACCTTGCCCACCGTGTAGGCGGGATGTTCGCAGAAGCCGCGCCCGACCAGATCGGTCTCGTTGCCGATCCCCTGCGGCAACTGGCGCGTGGCGTTGAGGAGAAAGCGCGGGTTCTCGAGCCCGCCCATGCAGAGGCAGTACACCCGGGCGTTGACGAGGATGCCGGGATCGCCGGGGGCGTAGGATTTGAAGCGGGCGCCGGTGACCGTGCCGAGGCTGTCGTCGAGGTCGAGGTCGACGAGGTTTGCGTTGAGGACAAGGGTGATCCGATCGGACGCGCCGATCTCTTCCCGGAAGGTCTCGCCGAAGCGGGTGGGCGGGCTGTGGCGGAAGCGGATCACCCGGAAGTCGTCCCCGGCGAACTGATCCGTCTTGTCCGCGTAGGCGCCCGGAATCGACACGATGCCGTCGGCTTCGGCCGCGTAGGGATCGAGGTCGGCGCGCGTGATCGGCCAGCCGCTGCCGGGAAGATCACGCCTCGCCTCGAAATCCCACGGCTCCAGCGCGCGGCAGAGGCCCAGCCAGTGATTCGAGGAGCCGCCAAAGAAGCGCAGTCGGGTGCTGTCGAGGGGATGGTAGTCGCGGCCGACGATGTCGCCGGCGTAGAGGTCCTGCGACCTCTGCTCGTAGTCGAGGCCACCGCCCTCCATCAGGGCGACCGACAAGCCGGAGGCGGCGAGCTTGCGGGCGAGGGTTATCCCGGCCGGACCGCTGCCAACGATGCAGGCGTCAAATTGACCACGGGCAATCGACTCGGCTTGGGACGAGAAATCGACGATCATCGGACTGACTCGAGGAGACGAGGACTTCCCCCCGCCAGCGCGCGGAATCGAGGCCCCGTGATTGCAATGTGCCAATGTCGCAAGGGAGCCGCGTTCACTCAAGGGTGAACTGGCGCCGAAGTCGTTCGGCGCGCAGGAAATTCAGAACGGCGCCGGACTCTCGAAGCTGACCGGCGCACCGCCGATGGGATGGCGGAAGGCCAGCAGACGGGCGTGCAGTTGCAGCCGCGGAGCCGAGGCGGGGTCGCCGTAGAGCGTATCGCCGAGGATCGGGTGGCCGAGCGCCAGCATGTGCACCCGGAGCTGGTGGGAGCGCCCGGTCAGCGGCGTCAGCTCGACCCGGGTCGCATCCGCCTCGCGCGCGACGACGCGCCAGTCGGTGACGCTCGGCCGGCCGTCGTCCGCCACCATCTGCCGTGGGCGGTTCGGCCAGTCGCAGCGGAGCGGCAGGTCGACGCGCCCTTCCTCGCCGGTCACGTGACCGGCGACGCGGGCGACATAGCTCTTTTCGACCTGGCGGCGCTCGAACTGCCAGCCGAGATGCCGCTGGGCGAGCCGGGTCCGCGCCATGACCACCACGCCCGACGTGTCGCGGTCTAGGCGGTGGACGAGAAGCGCGCCGGGATACCGCGCCTCCGCCCGCGCCATCAGACAGTCCTGCGTTCCCGGCGGCTTCGCCGGGACGGTGTGCAGGCCCGACGGCTTCTCCCACACCAGAAGGTGGGTGTCGGCATGGAGCAGGCGGGGTGCATCAGGATCGGTCGTATCGAGCATCCGCCTCGTCTATACGATCAGATCGAACTTGAACACGTCCGTAACGCCACCGAGCGTGACGGCGAAATCGGCGAAGCCGTCGCCGTCCACATTCGGTCACTCCCTTCTGTTCCAGCAAGGTCGGCGGCCATGCTTCTTCCCCCTGAAGCGCTTCTTGTGCTTCAGGACACTGTGGCGGTCGCATCTCACACCTCGGGTCAGCCCCTGAGGTCGGTGATCGTCTGGAGGAGCCCGGCGGTCGAGCCGTCCTTTCCGCCGAAGCCCCGGCCCGATTCCACGAGCGGCAGGAGGGCGGTGGCGAGTTCCTTGCCGAGTTCCACGCCCCACTGGTCGTAGGAGTTGATGCCCCAGATCACGCCTTCGACGAAGACCCGATGCTCGTAAAGCGCGATGATCCGCCCGAGGGTGCGCGGGGTGAGCTCGGTGTAGACGAGGGTCGTCGACGGGCGGTTGCCGGGGAAGACCTTGTGGGGGGCGAGCGCCGGATCCTTCACGGTCTTCCCGGCCTCCGCGAGGGTCCGGCCACGCATCAGCGCCTCGGACTGGGCGAGACAGTTCGCGATCAGGAGCTGGTGGTGATGCTCGAGCGCCGGCTCGTGGCCGACGGCGGCGATCAGGAACTCGCAGGGCACGATGTTGGTGCCCTGATGCAGGAGCTGGTAGAACGCGTGCTGGCCGTTGGTGCCGGCCTCACCCCAGACGACCGGGCCGGTCGCGGTCGTCACCGGCGAGCCGTCGAGGGTGACGCTCTTGCCGTTCGACTCCATGTCGAGCTGCTGGAGGTAGGCCGGCAGGCGGGACAGGCGCTGGTCGTAGGGCAGGATCGCGCGGGTCTGGTAGCCCATGACGTTGCGATGCCAGATCCCGACGAGCCCGAGGAGTACCGGCATGTTGCGGGCGAGCGGCGCGCTCTGGAAGTGCTGGTCCATGTCCTGCGCGCCGTCGAGGAATTCGCCGAAGTCGTCCGGGCCGATGGCGATCATCACCGGCAGGCCGATGGCGCCCCAGACCGAATAGCGCCCGCCGACCCAGTCCCAGAAGCCGAAGACCCGGGACGGGTCGATGCCGAAGGCCGCGGTCTTGTCGAGGGCGGTGGAGACGGCGGCGAAGTGCTTGCCGGCGTCGGGGCCGAGGGCGGCTTCCATCCATGCCTTGGCGGTGCGGGCGTTGGTCATCGTCTCGATGGTGGTAAAGGTCTTGGAGGCGACGATGACGAGGGTGCGGGCCGGATCGAGGCCGAGGAGCTTGTCGTGGATGTCCGCGCCATCGACGTTCGAGACATAGTGGAGCCGCGGGCCGTCGTGGTAGGGTGCGAGCGCCAGCGTCGCCATGGCCGGGCCGAGGTCGCTGCCGCCGATGCCGATGTTCACCACGTCGGTGAAGGGCTTGCCGTCGATGGCGGCAATCTTGCCGGAACGGATGCCGGTGGCGAAGACCGCCATGCGGTCGAGCACCTCCCTCACCTCCGGCATCACGTCGGTGCCGTCGACGAGGATCGCCTTGCCGCTGCGGTTGCGCAGCGCGGTGTGCAGGACGGCGCGGCCCTCGGTGATGTTGATCTTGCCGCCGGTGAACATCACGTCGCGGCGCTCGGGCACGCCCTGTTCCTCGGCGAGCTCGACGAGAAGCGCGACCGCGCCCGCGTCGAGCGTGGTCTTCGAGAAGTCGAGCGTCATGTCATCGAGGGTGACCGAGAACTCGGCGAAGCGGTCGGGGTTCTCGGCGAAGCGGTCGAGGATGGGCGTCGCCTCGGCGGCCTTGCCGGCCTCGGCGAGCTTGGTCCAGGTCCAGACGGTCATGGGTGCGGTCTCCGGGTCATCGGTTTGCTGGGCGCTGCGGCAGGTCTTTCCCAAGCCTGGCCAGCGCGAGGTTGCAACATCATCCCCGGAATCATCCCCGAAGCTCGCGCGCCTCGCGTGCCAGCCGCTCCACCTCGTCCCAACGCTCGTCGGCGAGCAGGCCCGGATCGCAGACCCAGGAGCCGCCGACGCAGAGCACGTTCGGCAGCGCGAGATAGGTGGACGCCGTCCTCGGGGTGATGCCGCCGGTCGGGCAGTAGTGCATCTGCGGGATGGGGCCCGCGTAGGCCTTGAGCGAGGGCGCGCCGCCGTTCGCTTCGGCGGGGAAGAACTTCGCCACGCTGTACCCGCGCTCGAGCAGGCGCATGGCCTCCGAGACGGTCGCGGTGCCGGCGAGGAGCGGCAGTTCCTCGTCCTCACAGGCCTTCAGCAGCGAGTCGGTGAGCCCGGGCGAGACGCCGAAGTTCGCGCCGGCAGCCTTCGCCGCCTTCACGTCGGCCGGGGTCAGCAGGGTGCCGGCGCCGACGATGCCGCCTTCGACCTCGGCCATGGCGCGGATCGCGTCGAGCGCGGCCGGGGTGCGGAGCGTCACCTCGAGCACCGGCAGGCCGCCGGCGACGAGGGCCTTCGCGAGCGGCCGGGCGTGGCCTGCGTCCTTGACGACAATGACCGGGATCACCGGTGCCAGGCCGCAGATCTCACGGGCGTAGGCCGATGCGTCTTCGGGGGTCATGCGGGGCTCCTTCCGGGGTCAGGCAAAAAGCGGCGTGGCCCCGGTCTCGGCCGGGCCCACGTGATTGCGGAAGATGTCGAAGAGCTCGCGGCCGGTGCCAAAGCCGTTTTCCACGAGGTCGGGACGCACGTTCGGCCGGTCGAGGGCGCCGGGGGTGAGCACGTCGAGAGTGCCCGCGACCGCATCGACGCGCACCCAGTCGCCGTCATGCAGGCGGGCGAGCGGGCCGCCGTCGAGGGCCTCGGGCGAGACGTGGATCGCGGAGGGCACCTTGCCGGAGGCGCCCGACATCCGCCCGTCGGTGACGAGGGCGACCTTCAGCCCCCGGTCCTGGAGGACCGCGAGAACCGGCGTCAGGCTGTGGAGTTCCGGCATGCCGTTCGCCTTCGGCCCCTGGAAACGCACGACGACGACGGTGTCGGAGGTGAACTCGCCCGCCTTGAACGCGGCCTTCACGTCCTCCTGATCGGCGAAGACGCGCACGGGCGCCTCGATGACGTGCCGCTCGGGCGCGACGGCGGAGATCTTCATGACGCCGGTGCCGAGATTGCCCGCCAGACGCTTTACCCCGCCGGTCGGCTGGAACGGGTCCGAGGCGGGACGGAGGATCCTGTCGTTCAGCGTCTCGCCGGCGCCATCGTCCCAGACCAGCGCGCCGTCGAGGAGCTTCGGCTCGCGGGTATAGCGGGCGAGCCCGTCGCCTGCGACGGTGCGCACGTCCGGGTGCAGCAGCCCTGCCCCGAGCAACTCGCCGATCATGAAGCCGAGGCCGCCCGCCGCATGGAAGTGGTTCACGTCCGCGAGCCCGTTCGGGTAGACCCGCGCCATGAGCGGCGTCGCGTCGGAGAGATCGGCGAAGTCCTCCCAGTCGAGGATGATGCCCGCCGCGCGCGCCATGGCGATCAGGTGGATAAGCAGGTTGGTCGAGCCGCCGGTGGCGTTGAGGCCGACGATGCCGTTCACGAACGCCCGCTCGTCGAGGACGTCGCAAACCGGCGTGTACTCGTTGCCAAGCGCCGAGATCGCCAGGGCACGCCTTGCCCCCTCGATGGTCAACGCTTCGCGCAGCGGCGTGTTCGGGTTCACGAACGACGATCCCGGCAGGTGGAGCCCCATGAACTCCATCAGCATCTGGTTGGTGTTCGCCGTCCCGTAGAAGGTACAGGTGCCCGGCCCGTGATAGGAAGCCATCTCGGCCGCCATGAGCTTGTCGCGGCCGACCTCGCCGGTGGCGAACTGCTGGCGGACCTTGGCCTTCTCGTCGTTCGGGATGCCGGATGTCATCGGGCCGGCGGGAAGGAACACCGTCGGCAGGTGGCCGAAGGTCGCCGCGGCGATGACAAGGCCGGGGACGATCTTGTCGCAGACCCCGAGAAAGACCGCCGCGTCGAAGACGTTGTGCGAGAGCGCGATCCCGGCGGCCATGGCGATCACGTCGCGGGAGAAGAGCGAGAGCTCCATCCCCGCCTGGCCTTGGGTCACCCCGTCGCACATGGCCGGCACCCCGCCCGCAACCTGCGCGGTGCCGCCCATCTCATGGGCGGCGCGCCGGATCAGCGCGGGGTAGGTCTCATAGGGCTGATGCGCCGAGAGCATGTCATTGAACGCGGTGACGATCCCGAGGTTGCCCGCCGTGCCGGCCGCGAGACGCGCCTTGTCGTCGCCCGGCATGGCCGCGTAGGCATGCGCCTGGTTGCCGCAGGTGAGATGCGCCCGCGCGGTGCCCGCCTCACGGGCACGCGCCATGCGGTCGAGGTAGGGACGGCGGAGCGGCTTCGATCGCGCCACGATCCGTTCCGTGACGTGGGCGACGGTGGCATTGAGCGTCATGGCTCCCTTCCCCCTATTCGGCGTAGTGGACGGTCACCGGCGCGGGCGCCGTCAGCACCGCGCGGATCGGTGCCTCGGCCTCGGGTCCGCCCGCGCGGGCCTTTTCGAACGCCGCCAGTTTGTCGGGACCGGTGATGAGCACGTGGATCACGTCCGCCGCGCGCAGGACGGGGGCGGTGAGGGTGAGACGCGCCTCGGGCTGGCTTGGCGGCGTGATCTCAAGCACGGCCGGCGCGCCGGGCGCGAGCGCGGCGCCGAGCTCGGGCGCGCCGGGAAAGAGTGAGGCCGTGTGCATGTCGTCGCCCATGCCGAGAACCAGCACGTCGATCGGCAGCACCGCCTCCACCCGCTTCTCGAGCGAGCCGATGAGCGGCTCGTGCAGCGAGACGAGGTCCGCCTTCGCGGCCC
Organism: Amaricoccus macauensis; assembly: GCF_014201905.1. Taxonomy (GTDB): domain Bacteria; phylum Pseudomonadota; class Alphaproteobacteria; order Rhodobacterales; family Rhodobacteraceae; genus Amaricoccus; species Amaricoccus macauensis. Next base: position 1,111,918 of record NZ_JACHFM010000002.1, read on the forward strand.
GGTTCTGGATCAGGGTATCGGCGATCAGCCGATGATTGGAGCGCTCGCTGAACTCCGAGACGCGCCGCTCGTCCGTGGGCAGGACGCGGATGCCCTGCCACGGCAGGTCGGCCTCGGAGAGCGCCGAAAGGAACGGCCCCGGCGTCGTGCCACCGGGGACGGCGAGGGTTGCGGTCTCCTTGGTGGCATGCGCCGCGCGGAGCTGGTCGGCGACGAGTTCGGCGAGCGAGCGCATCAGCGTCTCGCGGTCGGGATAGCTCTGGAAGGCAACCTCGATCATGCCGCGATCTCCCGCCACAGGTGGCCGTCCGAGCCGGTGAGCTTGTAGACGTCGATCGGGCCGGCGCTGCCGGGGTCATAGGGCATCGGCCGCGACCCCGATTCCTCCCAGGCAGTCAGGATCGGATCGGCCCATTCCCACGCTGCCTCGACCTCATCGCCGCGCATGAAGAGCGTCTGGTTGCCACGGATCACGTCCATGATCAGCCGCTCGTAGGCTTCGGGGAGGTCGCCGTCCGGCCCGAGGGTGCCGGCGAAGGTCATGTCGAGCGGCACCTCGACGAGACGCATGCCGCCGGGACCGGGATCCTTGATCGCGACCCTGAGGGTAATGCCCTCGTTCGGTTGCAGCCGGATGATCAGCGCGTTGCCGCGCAGGGTGTCTACCTGCGGAAAGATGGTGTGCGGCGGGTGCTTGAAGACCACGCAGATCTCGGAGACCCGGGCCGTGAGCTTCTTGCCGGTCCGCAGGTAGAACGGCGTCCCGGACCAGCGCCAGTTCGCGATGTGGACGCGCAGGCCGACAAAGCTCTCGGTGCGGCTCGCCGGATTGCCCACGTGGTCGAGGTAACTGCCATCACCGCCGCCGGCGCGGTACTGGCCGCGCACGGTGTCGGAAACCTTCAGCGGGTCCAGCGCGCGGATCACCTTCAGCTTCTCGTCGCGCACCGCGTCGGGATCAAACTTCGACGGCGGCTCCATGGCGGTGAGGCACAGGAGCTGCATCATGTGGTTCTGCACCATGTCCCGCATGGCACCCGACTTGTCATAGTACGCTCCCCGCCCGGCAACCCCGATCGACTCCGCCACGGTGATCTGAACCTGCTCGACGTAGTGCGAGTTCCAGAGCGGTTCGAAGAGGGCGTTGGCGAAACGGATCGCCATGAGGTTCTGCACCGTCTCCTTCCCGAGGTAGTGGTCGATCCGGTAGATCTGGCTCTCGTGGAAGTGCTTGCGCAGCTCCGCGTTCAGGGTCTTCGCCGAGGCGAGGTCGTGGCCGAGCGGCTTCTCCACCACGATGCGGCTCTCCGGCGTCGCAATGCCGGTCTGCGCGAGGCGCGCGGCAATGGGCGCAAAGAGCGCGGGCGCGACCGAGAGATAGAACGCGCGGATGTTGTCGGGCTTCTCGTCGAGCTTCTTGGCGAGCGCGCCCCAGCCGGCGTCGCCCGTGGCGTCGATCGCCACGTAGTCGATCGCGTTCAGGAACTCCTCGATCGCCTCGGGCTTCTGATGCTTCGCCTCGACGAACTCTCCCAGCGCCTCGCGCACGGTCTTGCGGAATTCCGCCCTGGTCATCTTCGAGCGCGCCGCACCGATCAGCCGGCTGCCGGCGGGCATCTGGCCGACCAGCATCCGGCGGTAGAGGCTTGGCAGGATCTTGCGATGCGAGAGATCGCCCGTGGCACCGAAGATGACGAGATCGAACGGGTGGACGGGGATGACGGTCGAGACCATGCGCGCAGTCCTTCAGTCGGGGAGGTCCGGGTCGAGATCGGCGGCCCGCGGCAGGTCGGCGCCACGGCGCGAGCAGGTGATGGCCGCCGCGCGGGCGGCGTAGTCGAGGGTCCGGGCGAGACTGTCGGCGTCAAGCGCATCGAGCGCCGCGACCGGGCCATCGGCGTGGTCGAGAAGCTGGGCGATCAGCGCCGCCTGAAACGTGTCGCCCGCGCCGACCGTATCGACGACCTCCACCTTCGGCGGCGCCGCCGAGGCGTGGAGACCCTTCGCCGTCCAGCCATGCGCCGCTTCGCCGCCGTCGGTGACGACCGCGAGGCGGACGCCCCGGCGCAGCACGTCCTCGGCGAAGCTGTCGGCCGAGCGCCCGGGCCAGAGCAGTTCGAGATCCTCCGAGCTGATCTTCACCAGATCGGCCATCGGGAAGAGCGTGTCGAGGCGCGCGCGCCAGACGCTCATGTCGGGCTCGACGTTCGGCCGCACGTTCGGGTCGATCGAGATGAAGCCGTGCCGGTGCTTCCTTGACAGCGTGGCGTAGGCGTCGGCCACCGGTGCGGCGGCGAGCGAGTAGGAGCCGAAGTGCAGGCCGGTCACCTCCTCGCCGAGCTCGGGCAGGTCCTCCGGCCGCACGCCGGTGTCGGCGGAGCCTGCGTCATAGAACTGGTAGGCGGCGACCCCATGGGTATCGAGGCCCACGAGGCTGATGGTGGTCGGCCGGTCGGTCGGGAGCGCGTAGCGGCGGGAGACGCCCTCGTCGTCCAGCACCTGCGCCAGACGCTGGCCGAGGAGGTCGGTGGAGATGCCGGTCAGCAGACCCGACGGTTTGCCGAGGCGCGACAGCCCGATCGCCACGTTGAAGGGCGATCCGCCCGCGCGCGCGGCGTAGGTCGAGGCCGCCGGCCCCGCTTCGCTTTCCAGAAAGAAATCGAACAGCGCTTCGCCGCAGACCAGGAACATCGACCGTCTCTCCCTTCGTCGGGACGGGCCCTTTCGCAGGGGCTCCCGCCAGAGTTCACCCGACCGTCGCTCGGGGTGCAAGGCCTCCGGGGCGCGGCACATCCGGTTCGGCTCGGCTCACGCTGCCTGATTAATCAACCTCATTGAGTAATTCAACGGATAACCACGTCATTGGCCTCCGGCAGGGAGAAATCCCCGCCACCATAGCACCCCATCATGCCCTTGGCACTTGCGGGGGTCAGTCGCCCTGCCCGCCGGACTTCCTCGCCAGCCAGACCGTGGCGCCGCCACACTCCGGGTCGGTCTCCACGTGCCGGATGACGTCGAAGCCGTTTGCCCGCAGCAGGTCGTGATACTCGGCGCTGTCGAGGCTCCCGTGGTAGAGCGGGCGTCCCTCGAAGCTGCCGATCGCCTCGCCATACGCGGTGCCGCTGGTGAAGATCAGGACACCCCCGGGCAGGCAGTGACGCCCGAAGCGGGCGAACATCGGCCGCTGATCCTCAGGCGTGAGATGAAAGAAGCTGTGCCACGCGACGACCGCATGAAATGCACCCAGCTCGGGGAGGTCACGCATGTCGGCACTGATCCAGACATGGCCCGGGAAGCTCGCGCGCGCCCGTTCGATCATCGCCGGTGCCCCGTCGATTCCGGTGACGTGGCACCCCTTCGCGATCAGATACGCCGCCATCGGCGCCCCCGTGCCGCAGCCGATGTCGAGCACCTCGCGCCCGCCCGGCGGCATGGCCGCGAGCAGCGCATCGAGCCACGGCCGCTCGAAGAGCGCCGTGCTGCGCAGCGTGACGAACGCGGCGACGTGGTGCTGATAGATGTCGAGGACGGTGCCAGCGGGATCCGCATCGGCGGGATCGGAGTCGGTCGAGGACATCGTCACCCCCCAAGTCACCCGCAATGCGGTTCGTCATTCCCCGCTCGGGACGGATTCTGACGAGGATTGGTAGGCCCGGCAGGATTCGAACCTGCAACCAAAGCGTTATGAGCGCTCTGCTCTGACCGTTGAGCTACAGGCCCGCCATCGCCCCCCTGCTAGCGCCGGGGTGCCGGCGGCGTCAAGCGTGGGTATCGCGTGTCGCGACCTGACGCAGGGCCTCGGCACGGCATACCGGCCTGACACTCCGGCGGGGCTGTTCCCTTGAGCGGGGACTTGCGCTAGAGGAGCCACGATCGGAAACCCCGGACGGAGAGAGCGGCGTGAGCGACCACCGCGGCAATGGCCTGACCTATGGCGCGGCGGGCGTCGATATCGATGCTGGCAATGCGCTCGTCGACCGGATCAAACCGGCGGCGGCCTCGACGATCCGCCCCGGCGTCATGGCGGGGCTGGGCGGCTTCGGCGCGCTCTTCGACCTGAAGGCGGCCGGCTATGACGATCCGGTGCTGGTGTCCGCGACCGACGGGGTCGGAACCAAGCTCCGGCTCGCAATCGACACCGGCGCGCTCGACACGGTGGGGGTCGATCTCGTCGCCATGTGTGTCAACGATCTGGTCTGTCAGGGCGCGGAGCCCTTGTTCTTTCTCGACTACTTCGCCACCGGCCGGCTCGATGTCGACGCCGCGGCCACGGTGATCGGCGGGATCGCCGAAGGCTGCCGGATGGCGGGTGCCGCACTGATCGGCGGCGAGACCGCGGAAATGCCGGGGATGTACGATCCCGAGGACTTCGACCTCGCGGGCTTCGCGGTCGGCGCCATGGAGCGCACGGGAGCCCTGCCCCGCGACGTGGCCGAGGGCGACGTGCTGCTCGGGGTGGCGTCATCGGGGGTGCACTCGAACGGCTTCAGCCTGGTGCGCCGGGTGGCCGAGGCGGCAAGGCTCGGCTGGGACGATCCCGCGCCGTTCGACACGGGCCGCACGGGAGCAAGCCTCGGCGCCCGGCTGCTCGCGCCGACGCGGATTTACGTGCGCCCGGCGCTCGAGGCGGTTCGCGGCGGCGGGGTGCATGCGCTCGCCCATATCACCGGCGGCGGGCTCACCGAGAACCTGCCGCGCGTGCTTCCGAAGGGGCTGGGCGCGGAGATCGACCTCGACGCCTGGGAGCTCCCGCCGGTGTTCCGCTGGCTGCGCGACGCGGGCGGCATCGCCGAGGCGGAAATGCTGAAGACCTTCAACTGCGGCATCGGGCTCGTGGCCGTCGTGGCGCCGGGGGCCGCCGACGCGGCCACAGCGGCACTCGCGGCCGAGGGCGACGTGGTGCACCGGATCGGCGTCGTCACCCGGGGCGCGGGCGTGCGGTACTCGGGCACGCTGTGAGCCGCCGGAAGGTCGCGATCCTGATTTCCGGCGGGGGCTCGAACATGCTCGCGCTGGCGCGGGACATGGCGGACCCCGGCCATCCGGCCGAGGTGTGCCTCGTGCTCTCGAACCGTCCCGATGCCGGTGGCCTCGCGCGCGCCGCGGAGATGGGTATCCCGACGGCCGTGGTCGATCACCGGAGCTACCCCGATCGCGCGAGCTTCGAGGCCGCGATGATGGCACCGCTCCGCGAGAGTGGTGCGGAGCTGCTCTGTCTCGCGGGGTTCATGCGGGTGTTGACGCCCGGGTTCATCGAAGCCTGGGCCGGGCGGATGCTGAACATCCATCCCTCGATCCTGCCGCTGTTCCCCGGCCTGCACACCCACGCGCGCTGCCTCGCGGCCGGAATGGCGGTGCATGGCTGCACGGTGCACGAGGTGACGCCCGACCTCGATTCAGGCCCGATCCTCGGGCAGGCGGTTGTGCCGGTGGAGGCGGGCGACACGCCCGACGCGCTCGCGGCGCGGGTGCTGCCCATGGAGCACCGGCTCTATCCGCCGGTGCTGAGGCGGTTCGTGGCGGGGGAGCGGGCGCCGCTGGCGCTGCTCGCCTGATCCCCCGGTCCGTCGTTGCCGGGCCAGCGGCCCGGCCCTGGTCTTGTCAGCCGACGATCTCGAGGCCCGAGAAGAAGTAGGCGATCTCGGTCGCGGCGGTGTCCGGGCCGTCCGAACCGTGCACGGAGTTCTCGCCGATCGACAGCGCGAATTCCTTGCGGATGGTTCCCGGCGCGGCGTCGGCGGGGTTGGTCGCGCCCATGACCTCACGGTTCTTCGCGATTGCGTCCTCGCCCTCGAGCACCTGCGCGACGATCGGCGCGGAACTCATGAACTCGGTCAGCTCGGCGAAGAACGGCCGCTCCTTGTGGACGGCGTAGAACGCCTCGGCCTGCGCCTTGCTGAGGTGGATGCGCTTCTGCGCGACGATACGCAGACCGGCCTCCTCAAGCTTGGCGTTGATCGCGCCGGTCAGGTTGCGCCGGGTCGCGTCCGGCTTGATGATCGAAAAGGTACGCTGCAGTGCCATCGGTCAGGCATCCCTCATTTTTCCGCGGGTCGGTTACCATGGGCGCCCGCTGCGGGGAAAGAGCGATTTCACCGCGTGCTGGCGCGCGCGGGCGGCGCGGCGCGGAACAGCCGACCCCGCTCCGTCACCAGCACCACGAGAAGGCACCCCGCGCCGAGGGCCGCGAACCCGATGGTCAGTGGCACGATCGTCCCGTCGTAGCTCTGGCCGATCCAGAGACCGAGGGCCGCGCCGAGGGCCGTGGTGACGGCACCGACGAAGGACGAGGCGGTGCCGGCGATGCGCCCCATCGGCTCCATGGCGAGGGCGTTGAAGTTCGGCATCATCAGGCCAAAGCAGAACAGGCTGGTCGAGAGCAGCGTGAGGAAGAGCCAGAGCGGCACGCCGGTCGTGAGCGCGATGGCCACATGGATCACCCCCGACACCAGGAATCCGATAACCGCGACGTGCGACACCCGGCGCATGCCGAGGCGTCCGACGAGACGGCTGTTCACGAACGACGCGACCGCGAGCGCGATGGCGCAGGCACCGAAGACGATCGGAAAGAGCGCACCGAGATCATAGACCTCCACGAAGACCTGCTGCGCCGAGTTGATGTAACCCATGAGCGAGCCGAAGACGATCCCGGTCGCCAGCGTGTAGCCAAGCGTCTGCGGGTTGGCGATCGCCTGGCCAAAGGCGCCGACGACCCAGCGGACCGACATGGGCTCCCGGCTCGCCGCCGGACGCGTCTCCGGCAGGCGCAGCGCCATCCAGACGAGGTTGACCGCACCAAGGGCGGTCAGGAACACGAAGATGAGGTGCCAGCTTCCGAACAGCATCAGGCCGCCGCCGATCGACGGAGCGACGACCGGCGCGATGATGAAGATCATCATCACGAATGACATGACCTCGGCCATGCGCCGCCCGCCATAGATGTCGCGGACCACGGCAACCGCGATGATCCGCGGCGCGGCATTGGAGAGACCCTGCACCACGCGGGCAAGGAGCAGGAGTTCGAAGCTGCCGGCGATGAAGCAGCCGATCGAGGCAAGGGTGTATGCCACAAGTCCGCCGAGAAGCACCGCGCGCCGCCCGATGCCATCACTCAGCGGACCATGAAAGAACTGGCCAATCGCGAAGCCCGCGACATAGGCAGTGATGACAAGCTGCTGGGCGTTGGCGTCGATGAGGCCGAACTCGGCCCGGATCTCGGGAAGTGCCGGCAGCATGATGTCGACGGAAAGCGCCGTCATCGCCATGAGCGCGGCCATCATGGCGATGAATTCCGCGAAACGAGGCATTGGCCGCGCAGGTGCGACGGGACGGGTTTCGGACATGGGGAGGCGTGCCTGAGTGTGTAAAATATGCTGTCCGAGTATAGGCCCCTGCCGGACGGCGACCAGACCAAGGGCGGCGATTTCCAAGGGGGCCTTGCCAAATCTTTCGCAAGTACGAAAGATTATTGCCAAGCGGGTGGGCGATTGTTTACTAACGGGACGTTCCCGGAGCATATGAGCACATGGTAGCCAGCAAGCTCGATCCCATCGACCGACACATCCTCGCCGAGCTGCAGGGCGACGGACGGATGACCAACGTCGAACTGTCGCGCCGGGTCGGGATCTCGGCACCGCCCTGCCTGCGGCGCGTGCGCACACTGGAGGAGAGCGGACTGATCGAGGGCTACCACGCCAAGATCAATGCCCGCGAACTCGGGTTCGAGGTGCAGGTCTTTGCCATGGTGGGGCTGTCGAGTCAGGCCGAGCGCGACCTGTCGGCATTCGAGGCAAAGTGCCGGGCATGGCCGCTTGTGCGCGAGTGCCACATGCTGAATGGCGAGATCGATTTCATCCTGAAATGCGTGGCGCCGGACCTCTCGACCTTTCAGTCGTTCCTGACGGAGGAACTGACCGCGGCGCCCAACGTTGCAAGCGTCAAGACAAGCCTCGTCATCCGCTGCGCCAAGGACGAGCCGGCGGTGCCCTTCGACGTTTACGAGGCGCGGGCGCTGGCGCGAGACTAGACGGCGCGAGACTGGGCTGGCGCGAGACTAGACTGGCGCGAAGCGGCGCTGGAGCGCCTTGAGGCTTTTTCTCTCCATCTGGCGATCGATTGCCGCGTAGAGTTCCCGGGCGGCAATCGGCTTCGCGACATAGTCGTCCATTCCGGCCGCGAGATAGCGCTCACGGTCGCCGGCCATGGCGTTCGCCGTCAGGGCGATCACCGGGACGTCCCGGATCGCCCCGGTCAGCTCGCGTATGGCACGGGTGACCGAGACACCGTCCATGCCGGGAAGCTGCACGTCCATGAGCACCACGTCGAAGTCGCGGCCGCGCAGCAACTTCAGCGCGCCTTCGCCATCGCCAATGACGGTGGCGTCGTGACCGGCGCGGGTCAGAAGCTTTGCCACGAGCAACTGGTTCACGGCGTTGTCCTCGACGACGAGCACCCGGGCATGTGCGACCGAATCGCCCACCGCGGTCTCTGCGGGAGCGACGGACCGGGAGGGCTCGGGCAGCAGCGTCGAAACCTCGCGGCAGGCGATACAGAAGCGGAAGACGCTTCCCTCGCCCGGTATGCTTTCAACGGCGATCTCCCCGTCCATGAGTTCCACGAGGGCGCGGCAGATCGCGAGGCCAAGACCCGAGCCGCCGTGCCGGGCGCCGTCACGGCTCTGTGCGAAGCGCGTGAACAGGCAGTCGAGAAACTCCGGGGCGATACCGACCCCGGTGTCGTGCACCTCGCATGCCAGCCGACCCGGCCCGGCGGCGTCGAAGCGGACGCTGACCCCGCCCCGCTCGGTAAACTTGATCGCATTGCTGATCAGATTGATCAGCACCTGCCGCAACCGCTGGGGATCGCCGACGACTTCCTGCGGCATGCCGGGCCCGATCTCGACATCAAGGCGCAGCCCCTTGCGAGCGGCGCTCTCTCCGAGAAGCTCGGCGACCTTCAGGAGCACTCGCGCCGGCGAGAAAACCGAAGCGTCGAGTGTGACCGCGCCGGCGTCGAGGCGGGAATAGTCGAGGATGTCGTTGATGACGGCCAGAAGCCCATGCGCCGATTCCTCGGCGACCGCGAAATAGTGCGCCTGTTCCGGGTCGAGCTGGTCGCGTCGCACCAGACTGAGCATCCCGAGGACACCATTCATCGGCGTGCGGATCTCGTGGCTCATGGCGGCGAGAAAGGCCGACTTGGCGCGATTCGCCTCGTCGGCGAGGGCGCGTGCCTCCCGGAGTCCCTTGTTCGCGAGCATGAGCGAGGCCGTGCGCTCGTTGACCCGCCGCTCGATCTCCTGGTTGAACTCGGCCGTCTGCAGTTGCACTCCGCCACCCCCGGCAGGCCCCCCGGCGAAATGGTCGTCGCCCCCATCCAACGGACGCGGGCCAGAGACGAGGAGACGGAGCGGCATCGCGGGAAGGAACATGAGCGCGACGAAAATGGCGCTCAGGACAGCTCCGGCCTTGATGACGCCCTCCGCGCCGTAGCCCGGCATCCAGAGGGTCCATATGGACATCAGATGCGTCACGCCAAAGGCCGCCAGTGAGACGGCGAGGATCGAGGGAAGCGCCCGCCGGGCCCCTTCCGAGCGCCGCAGGACGGAGAGAAGGACCGCCGCAGGGATCAGCAACCCAAAGATCGCGAGCGTCGCGCCAGCCACCAGGTGCAGCCAGAAAGGGTCCGGTTGCCCGAGGATGGCTCCGCGTGACTGAAACCCGGTCGTCGAAAGGAAATCCCAGACCCAGCTTGCCACGAAGCCGCCCTCTCACACGCGCCCTGCCGAAACTCCGTCGCGAAAATTAACGCTCGGTTAACGCACCGCGCCCTCACCCGCAAATAGCGAGATCAGCACACAATAAATCAACCATTGCGGGAGTCAAAGCCGAATCGTCGAGATCAGACGGCCGTAGTCCGGCTCACCACCGTGGGTGGCCCGGCGGTAGGAGAAGAATCGTGTCGGATCAGAGTAGGTGCAGGCGCCGAGCCATGCGGCCTCGGCCACGCCGGCATCGCGCAGACGGTGCAGCACGAACCCCGGCAGATCAAAGCGCAGCCGGTCCCCCTGCCCGGGGATGAAGAAGCGCTCGAGGCCCGCCTCCTCGTCGCGGAACCGGTCGAGGAATTCCGGCCCGACTTCATAGGCGGCCTGGCTGATCGTCGGGCCGACGGCGGCCACAATCGCGCCTTCCTGCGCGCCGAGCCTGACCATCGCCGCAATCGTTGCCTCAAGAACGCCGTCGATGGCCCCACGCCAGCCTGCGTGTGCCGCGCCGACAACCCCGGCAGCCTGGTCGGCGAAGAGCACCGGGGCGCAGTCGGCTGTCAGGATCCCGAGCGCCAGGCCCGGGATATTGGTCACGACGCCGTCGGCCTTCGGCCGCTCGGCCCATCCGTCGGGGCCAGCGACAACGACGTTGGCGGAGTGCACCTGATGCAGCGACAGCAGCTGATCCGGGCCGACGTCGAGCGCGGCCGCGACCCGCGCCCGGTTCATCGCCACCGCCTCGCGCTGGTCATTGGAGCCGGGGCCGCAGTTCAGCCCCTCGTAGACGCCCGACGACGCACCCCCCCGGCGCGTGAAGAAGCCGTGGCGCACTCCTGCAAGATTGGGCGATGTGAGGATTTGAAGGGTCATGCGGCGAATCCGGGCGGGGTCGAGTCGGTCTCGGGCACCAGGCAAACAACCCGAAACAGCTGTCCCATTTCTTCCGGGTGGGTCAAGCGACGATGCGCCGCGGCAATTGCCTCGACGTCACCCGGCGAATGACCGCCGGCCAGCGCCCGCGCGCGCTCCGTGATGCCGAGGCTCTCGAGAAACGCCCCCTGCCCCACATCGCCGAATGCGACCGCCGGCCGCGCCGCCGCCGCGATCGCGCGGAAGTTCACGTGCGCCGTCAGGTCGGCATTGCCGGGATCCGCGAGAGGATCCGAGGGGGCGTGACCCCGGAGCGCCTGCAGGGTGTCGCCAACGCCATCCCAGGCGCCATAGTCGATGAGAAGCGCCGCCCCCCCGGCCGCCGCGATCCTCGCGCCGATCCGGGCGGCGATCGCCTCGCCAACGGGCGAGACCTCGACGATCGCTCCATCAAGCGCATGGGGAAAGCGCGCGTCGAGATCCGCATCAGCCCGCCCGGGGCCCCAGACGAACGCGAGTCGGTCGCCCTCAAGGCCGACGTACCGCTCGCGCCACAGCACGTCGGCCCGCTGAAACTGCCGGATCGGCAGGGCGTCGAGGAACTCGTTCGCCACGAGCAGGAGCGGCGCGTCCGGCAGTTCGTCGATGTGGGCCGCCCAGAACGGGCGATGTGCCGCGAGCGTCTCGGCCTGCCGCGCCCGCAGCGCCGGGCTCGTCTCGACGAGCCAGACCGAGGCGGCCTCGGCGAAGCCCGGCACGCGGGTCGCGAGGCGCAGGATGTCGGCCATCAGCGTGCCGCGACCGGGGCCAAGCTCGGCAAGGACGACCGGGTTCGGACGCCCTGCCGCAATCCAGGCGTGGGCGAGCCAGCCGCCGACCATCTCGCCGAACATCTGGCTGATTTCCGGCGCGGTGGTGAAGTCGCCGCCAGCCCCGAGCGGATCGCGGCTGCCGTAATAGGCCGAGAGGCAGGCGCCCATCCAGACGTCGAGTCGGATCGATCCTTCGGCCGCGATCCGAGCCCGCAGTGCGGCCGCGAGGCTCACGCCCGCCGCTCTCCCGCCCGCACCGAGCGCAGGACAAGGAAGAGGCCGACGAGCGCCATGGGGAGCGAAAGCGTCTGGCCCATGGTCAGCCCGAGATCGCCCCCGAGCGAGATGACTTGGCCATGCGGGTTGGTCGCGGTGACGAACTGCTGGTCGGCCTGGCGGAAGCCTTCGAGCGCCACCCGCGCCACCGAGTAGCCGATGAGGAAAAGCCCGAACACCCGCCCGGGCCGCTTCAGCGCACCGCGGCGGATGGCGATGAACAGCAGCACGAAGAGCACGAGCCCTTCCAGCGCCGCCTCGTAGAGCTGCGAGGGATGCCGGGCACAGGGTCCGATCCAGTCCACCGGACAGCTGAGCGCCGCCTCGCCGGGAAAGACCACCGCCCATGGCACCGTCGACGGCCGCCCCCAGAGCTCACCGTTGATGAAGTTCGCGATCCGCCCGAGGCAGATCCCGATCGGTGCCGCGGCGGCCACCGCATCGCCGACCGAGAGCGGCCGGAGCCCGTTCTTCAGGCTGAAGCCGACGACACCCGCGGCCACGCCGAGAAGGCCGCCGTGAAACGACATGCCCCCCTGCCAGACCGCAAGGATCTGGCCCGGGTTCGCTGCGAAATAGGCCGGCTGGTAGAAGAGCACGTAGCCGATGCGGCCGCCGAGGATCACGCCGAGGATCATCCACGTCAGCAGGTCATCCACCTGCTCCGGCCGCATGGGCGCGGTGCCGCCCCAGACCGCCGGCCGGCGCATCAGCCCGACCACATAGCGCCAGCCGAGCACCAGACCGGCAATGTAGGCGAGCGCGTACCAGCGGATCGCCAGCTCGAGGCCAAAGAGATTTACCGAGACGAGCGCCGGGTCGATGTTCGGGAACTGAAGGACAAGCGGCATCGGAACTCCGGTGGCGGCGCGTGGGCGGGCCTTTCCTTTCGCGGGTACCCGCGGGAGTCAAGGCGACAGGGGCGACGCGATCCCGCGCGAGCGTTCCCATGACTGTGAGGTCGCGCCATCCCGGGGTCGTCACGGGATGGCGTCCGTCGGGCTCGCAAGCGCCCTGATGCGCCGCTACCGCACGTCGATCCGGTAGATCTGCCAGACCCACAAGTCGTCCGGCATGTCCTTCAGGTCTGCCCGGTCACCACGCGGAAACACGATCTGGGTCGGACCGAAATTGCCGATGCCGAAGGGCTCGCCGTCGCGCCGGGTCGCCACCACCGCCCCCTTCGCGATCAGTTCGGTGGCCGGCATCTCGACGGCATAGCCGTCGATTGCCTGAATGGTCACCGTCTCGCCCCGGGCACCCGAGGCATCGAGCACATCTCCGAGCAGCGGGCCCGAGAACACCGTCTCAGGGCCGCCCTTGGGGAAATCCGTCTTCACCGATTGCTGAGGCAGGCTCTCGAGATCCGCGAGGCCGAACTCACGCGCCCTTTCGAACTTTGCGTCGTTGAAGACCAGAAGCTTGTCGTATTCCGGGTCAACCGGGCCACGGTTCGGTGCGGTAACCTCGCCGGTCACGGTCAGGAGCACCGGCCCCTCTGCCATGGCGGAGACGGCGCTTCCGATCAGGAAACACGCCACCAGGAGCGAGCGGGGAGAGAATATCATGCGCAACCCTTTCAGGTCAGAGGTCGAGTCCTCCGTTTGCACCAGCGGCCGGAATCGGGGGGACGTCCTGCCTCGGAGCCACGGGTCCGCCCTTGATACCACAGGCCGCGAGCCCGGCGAATACTACCAGAAGGAGAATCAGCTTCCACATACAAGCGTCCTCATGCAAGCGCCGCCCGCCAACGCGCCGCCTGCGCGCGCACCTGCTCGGGGGCGGTGCCGCCGTAGCTCATGCGGCTCGCGACGGAATTCTCCACCCCGAGCACGTCGTAGACCTCCCGCGTGATCCCGGGGTGCTCCGATTGCATCTCCCCGAGGGTGAGCTCGTGCAGGTCGACGCCCTTCGCCTCGGCGCGCTTCACCAGCGCGCCGGTGACGTGGTGCGCCTCGCGGAACGGCAGGCCGAGACGGCGCACCAGCCAGTCCGCGAGATCGGTCGCGGTCGAGAAGCCGGCCGCCGCGGCCGCGTGCATCCGCTCGGCCTGCGGCACCACGTCGGAGGCCATGCCGGCCATGGCGGCAAGCGCGATCATCAGGCTGTCCGCGGCGTCGAAGACCTGCTCCTTGTCTTCCTGCATGTCCTTGGAATAGGCGAGCGGCAGGCCCTTCATCACCGTCAGGAGCGCGACCAGCGCGCCGTTGATCCGCCCCGGCTTCGCCCGGATGAGCTCCGCCGCGTCGGGGTTCTTCTTCTGCGGCATGATGGAAGAGCCGGTGGAGAAGCGATCCGACAGGGAGACGAAGCGGAACTGCGCCGTAGACCAGATCACGAGTTCCTCGGCGAAGCGGCTGAGGTGCGTGGCGGTGATCGCCGCGGCGCTCAGGAACTCGAGCGCGAAGTCACGGTCGGAGACCGCGTCGAGCGAGTTCGCCATCGGCCGGTCGAAGCCGAGCGCCTGTGCCGTCGTCTCGCGATCGATCGGGAAGGATGTCCCCGCCAGCGCCGCCGCCCCGAGCGGGCTCTCGTTCATCCGTGCCCGGGCATCGCGGAACCGGCCCCGGTCGCGGTCGAGCATCTCGACGTAGGCGAGCATGTGGTGGCCCCAGGTCACGGGCTGCGCCACCTGCAGGTGGGTGAAGCCCGGCATCACCATGTCGGCGCCGGCCTCGGCCTGCGCCAGCAGCGCCCGCATGAGTTCGGTCAGCCCATCGATCGCCGCGTCGCATTGGCCACGGACCCAGAGGCGGAAGTCGGTCGCCACCTGATCGTTTCGCGAGCGGGCGGTGTGGAGCCGTCCGGCAGCCGTGCCGATCAGCTCGCGCAGCCGGGACTCCACGTTCATGTGGATGTCTTCGAGCTCGCGCGAAAAGACGAAATCTCCGGCCTCGATCTCTGACAAGACCGTGAGCAGTCCTTCCCGGATCGCGGCGACATCGGTATCACTGACGATGCCGGTGGCGCCCAGCATGGCGGCATGGGCGCGGCTCGCGGCGATGTCCTCCGCCGCGAGCCGTTTGTCAAAGTCGATCGACGCATTGATCGCCTGCATGAGGGCGTCCGGGCCGGTAGCAAAACGACCGCCCCACATCGTGTTGGAACCCGATTTGTCGGCCATGTCGCTCCGCCTGCCCTCGATCCTTGCGCGCACGCCCTCCCCGGCGGCTGCACTGCTATACGTTGCCATCACGGCGCTCGCCACCCCCGTCGGTGCGGAGTCTCCGGGGAGTCTCGACGCGTTGCAGGTGGGCGAGATGCGCCGCCTCGTGCTGGCGACCGATCCGGTTCCGGCGCCGGACACGCCCTACACCGGCGATGACGGGCAGGAGACCACGCTGGCCGAGTCAAACGGCAGGGTGCGGGTCGTAAACTTCTGGGCCACCTGGTGCGTGCCCTGCCGTACGGAAATGCCTGAACTCGAGGCACTGGCGCGCGACAGTCCCGGCGGCGTTGAAGTCATCACCATCGCGACCGGCCGCAACGCGCCGGATGGCATCGCCCGCTTCCGCAAGGAAATCGGGATCACCGCCTTGCCGAACGCCCTCGATCCGAAGGGCACCCTGGCGCGCGCGATGGACGTGCCGGGCCTGCCGGCGACGATCATCCTTGCCAAGGACGGCTCGGAAGTCGGCCGCCTGCTCGGCGGCGCCAACTGGAACAGCCCGGAAGCACGCGCGCTGCTCGCCCATCTCGCCGACGCGCCGGAGGGATGAGGTCCGAGTCGATGAAGGAATGAGGCCGCTGGGGCGGGGTCACGGGGACGAGAGACGGCAGGATCGTCGCGTCCCCGCACCCATCATCCCGCGTCATGGTTGCCGGTCAACGCGCGTGGCGCGCCTTGGGAGAAATCCCCCGGAAAAGCAAGAAGCTCCGCCGGCCAGTGGCGCGACGGAGCTTGGTCTTCCTCTCGGGCCCGAACTCTCAGGCCCGAAGGCACCGGCGAGGGATGTCAGGCGCTGGCGTTCGCTTCGATGAACTTCACCGCATCGCCATAGGTCTGGATCGTCTCTGCGGCGTCGTCCGGGATCTCGATGCCAAACTCTTCCTCGAAAGCCATGACAAGCTCGACGGTGTCGAGGCTGTCGGCGCCCAGATCGTCGATGAAGGACGCGCTCTCGGTCACCTTGGACTCGTCAACGCTCAGGTGCTCGACCACGATCTTCTTCACGCGTTCTGCGATATCGCTCATTGCGTCTTCCTCGTTTCTGCTTCTGTGCCGGTCTCTCGACCGGCTATTCCTGTTTCCGAGCCGCAAGCGGCGGTATTGTCAGCGCACTTAAGTCCAAGTGACCGTGGAACGACTTCGCGGCGCTATACCACACCGAACGATGCTGGCAAATGCTATTGCACACAAGCCCCTGGGCCGTCAGACCATCGCCATTCCGCCGTTGACGTGGAGCGTCTGGCCGGTGACGTAGGCCGCCTCAGGCGATGCGAGATAGACCGCCGCGGCGGCGATCTCGTCGGCGGTTCCCATGCGCCCGGCGGGGATCGACCCGGAAATCTTCGCCTTCTGGTCGTCGGTCAACGCATCGGTCATCGCCGTGGCGATGAAGCCCGGGGCCACGCAGTTCACCGTGATGCCACGGCTCGCCACCTCGGCCGCGAGCGACTTCGACATGCCGATCACGGCGGCTTTCGATGCGGCGTAGTTCGCCTGACCCGGGTTGCCGGTGACGCCGACGATCGAGCTGACGTTGACGATCCGGCCCCAGCGGGCCTTCATCATGCCCCGCAGCACGCCGCGCGAGAGGCGCATCACCGAGGTGAGGTTCACCTCGATCACCTTCGACCAGTCGTCGTCAGACATGCGCATGAAGAGCTGGTCACGGGTGATGCCGGCGTTGTTGACGAGAATGTCCACCTGTCCGAGCGCCGCCGCGGCGGCCTTCGGCAATGCCTCGACCGCCTCGGCATCCGACAGGTTGCAGGGTGCCACGTGCGCACGCTCGCCAAGCTCGGCCGCGAGCGCCTCGAGCGGCTCAACCCGCGTGCCGGAGAGCACGACCGCCGCGCCCTGGGCGTGCAGCGCCCGGGCAATGGCGCCACCGATGCCGCCCGAGGCGCCGGTGACGAGGGCGCCCTTGCCAGTCAGATCGAACATCTCTTTCTCCTCAGCCTTCCGCGGCGAGCGACCGGACGTCGGCCGGCGTCGCCACCGCCTTCGTCTCCGCGCCCTTCGCGATCCGCTTCACCATGCCGGAGAGCGCCTTGCCGGCACCCACCTCGACGAATTCCGTGACGCCCTGCGCGACCATCCATGCGACACTCTCGCGCCAGCGCACCCGGCCCGTCACCTGCTCCACGAGGAGCCTGCGGATTTCCTCCGGGTCCGACGTCGCCTCCGCCTTGACGTTGGCGACCAGCGGCACGGACGGCGCGGCGATGGCGGTGCCCGCCAGCGCCTCGGCCATGCGGTCGGCGGCGGGCTGCATCAGCGAACAGTGGAAAGGCGCGCTCACCGGCAGGAGCAGCGCGCGCTTCGCGCCCTTGCCCTTCGCGATCCCGACGGCACGCTCCACCGCGGCGCGGCTGCCCGAGACCACGACCTGCGCCGGATCATTGTCGTTCGCCGCCTGGCAGACGCCGCCATCAGCGGCTGCCTCGGCCGCGACCGCCTCGGCGGCCGCGAGATCGAGCCCGAGGAGCGCGGCCATGGCGCCCTCGCCCACCGGCACCGCCTCCTGCATCGCCTGCCCGCGCAGCCGCAGGAGGCGCGCGGTGTCGGCGAGGCTGAGCGAGCCCACGGCGCAGAGCGCGGAATATTCACCGAGCGAATGACCGGCGACGAAGGCGGCGCTCGTCACCGGCACCCCCTCGGCCTCGAGCGCGCGCATCGTGGCGATCGAAGTCGCCATCAACGCCGGCTGAGCGTTCGCGGTCAGGGTGAGTTCGGCGATGTCGCCCTCCCAGACGAGCGCCGAAAGCTTCTCGCCGAGGGCAGAGTCCACCTCGTCGAAGACGGCCCGGGCCGCCGGATAGGCCTCGGCGAGGTCGCGCCCCATACCGATCACCTGGGCGCCCTGGCCCGGAAAGACGAACGCGCGCATGGTCCTCTCCGCGTTTTCTGCTTCCCGGATCCCCTTATCTGTGGCCGGAGCGCGCGTCCAGCCCGCCGCTGGGGCTTCAGAGGCCGACGGCGTGGAGCGCGATCCCGAGCGCCGCGCCGCCGCCGATGACCCCCGCGAGACCGAGGCGCCAGCGGAACACCGCGACGATCGCGAGGGCCGCGAGACCGGCCGCCTTCCAGTCGATGCTCGCGAGCACCGGCAGGTCGAGCGACACCGGCCCGATCCCGACCGCCCACACCTCGCGAAACGCCGCGTGAACCGCGAACCAGACCGCAAGGTTGAGGATGACGCCGACGACCGCCGCCGTCACCGCCCCGAGGGCGGCGCCGAGCGCCGGGCTGCCGCGCAGGCGCTCGATGTAAGGCGCCCCGAGGAAAATCCACGCAAAACACGGCGCGAACGTGACCCAGGTGACGAGCAGGCCGCCGAGAGTCGCGGCAACGAGCGGCTCGCTCCATCCGGCATCGCGGAACGCCGCGAGAAACCCCACGAACTGCAGCACCATGATGAGCGGCCCGGGCGTCGTCTCGGCCATGCCGAGACCGTCGAGCATCTCGCCGGGCCGGAGCCAGCCGAAGGTGCCGACTGCCTCTTGAGCGACATAGGCAAGTGCTGCGTAGGCCCCACCGAACGTCACGAGCGCCATGTGGGAGAAGAACAGCGCGATGTCGGTGAAGACGTTCCCCTGACCCGCGACGAGCAGCAGCAAGCCGACGGGCAGGAACCAGAGGAAAAGCGCGAGGAGACCGGCCCGGAGCGCGCCGGTCGCCGCCGCGGATCCGAGCGCCTGCGACTCCGCGCCGAGAACCGTATCCGCGTCCGCCACCTCGCCGGCGCCACCGCCCGGGCCGCCGGGCGC
The DNA here is from genome assembly GCF_014201905.1 of Amaricoccus macauensis. Taxonomy (GTDB): domain Bacteria; phylum Pseudomonadota; class Alphaproteobacteria; order Rhodobacterales; family Rhodobacteraceae; genus Amaricoccus; species Amaricoccus macauensis. The sequence continues at coordinate 1,130,581 of NZ_JACHFM010000002.1, forward strand.
GCGGGCGGATGCGACGCCTGCCCGCGCCGCGACGAGCCCGATGAGCGCCGCGCTCAGGACGACCAGGGGAAACGGCACGTCGAAGGCAAAGATCGCGACGAACGCTCCGGCGGCGATCAGGCGGTGCAGGCCGCTCCCGAGGATCCGGCTGCCGAGGCGGACGACCGCCTGCAGCACGATCGCGAGCACCGCGGCCTTCACGCCGACGAAGGCCGCCGCGACAACGCCCACCTCTCCCCAGATGACATAGATCCAGCTGAGGCCCATGATCGTGACGAGCCCCGGCACGATGAAGAGCATCCCCGCGACCCAGCCGCCGCGCGCACCGTGCAGGAGCCAGCCGGAATAGGTCGCGAGCTGCTGCGCCTCCGGCCCCGGCAGGAGCATGCAGAAGTTCAGCGCGTGCAGGAAACGCGCGTCGCCGATCCAGCGCTTTTCCTCCACGAGGATGCGGTGCATGACCGCGATCTGCCCCGCCGGCCCGCCAAAGGACAGAAGCGCGATCCGGGCCCAGACGCGCGTCGCCTCGGCGAAGCTCGGCATGGGCGGCACGCGCCCGTCGTCCGGCGGTGAGGCCATCCTCAATCTCCCGTATCTCTCAGGATACCGGCAACGATCGCGCCGGCGCCCGGACCATCGTCCGGTTCTGTGAAGGTGCTGTGACGGTGTCAATCAGGTGCCCGACCGGCGACGCGGCGCCGGTTCGCCACCTTCGTTCGATGCGACGACCATTCCTCTTTTGCTGCGGATGCGAATGTGATAGGCGCGGCACGTTCGTTACTGAATTCTGGAGGGGTTACCCCCATGCAGCTCGACAAGATCCCGCCGGGGGAGAATCCGCCGCACGACATCTATGTGGTTATCGAGATCCCGGGCGGTGCGGCCGGCGGCTCGCCGGTGAAGTACGAGTTCGACAAGGCCTCGGGCGCCCTGATGGTCGATCGGATCGTCAACGTGCCGATGTTCTACCCGAACAACTACGGCTTCGTGCCCAACACCCTGCACGAGGACGGCGACCCGGTGGACGTTATGGTCCGCACCGAGGTCACGCTGGTTCCGGGCTCCGTCATCCGCTGCCGCCTGATCGGCGTGCTGCACATGGAAGATGACGGCGGCCTCGACGACAAGCTCATCGCCATGCCGATCGAGAAGGTCGACCCGTTCCAGGCCGAGATCCAGGACCTTGAGGACCTGCCGATCCGTCACCGTGAGCGCATCTGGCACTTCTTCGAGCACTACAAGTCGCTCGAGCAGGGCAAGTGGGCGAAGATCACCGGCTGGGGCAACAAGGCCGAAGCCCAGAAGATCCTGATGGAATCGATCGAGCGCTACAAGGCCAGCGAAGAGACCGCCTGAGCCCGGGCGGGCTCACGCCACCTTCAGCATTGCGACGACAGACCGGCGGTGCACCTTCGGGGTGCGCCGCCGATCTGCTTGCGCCGAACCAGTTGATAATGCACTCTGCCGCCAAAACTAAGGGCGGGAGGGACTGGACGTGCTTTTCCTCGTCATCCTGTGCGGTGCGCTCAGCATCGTCTACGGCATCTGGGCGGTTCGCTGGGTGCTGGCCGCCGATACCGGCAGCGCGCGAATGCAGGAAATCGCCGGGGCGATCCAGGAAGGCGCGACCGCCTACCTCAAGCGACAGTACCTGACGATCGCGATTGCCGGCGCGGTGATCTTCGTCATCGTGGCGCTCCTTCTCGGCCTGCCCGTCGCCATCGGCTTCCTGATCGGCGCGGTTCTTTCGGGCACTGCCGGCTTCATCGGCATGCTGGTTTCGGTGCGCGCCAACGTGCGGACGGCACAGGCCGCCTCGAAGGGGCTGGCCGAGGGACTCCAGCTCGCGTTTCGCGCCGGTGCCGTGACGGGAATGCTGGTCGCCGGCCTCGCGCTGCTCGGAGTCGCCATCTATTACGGCATCCTCGTGGGGATCGCCGGGCTTGAGCCGAACGACCGCACGGTGACGGACGCGCTGGTGGCCCTCGGCTTCGGCGGCTCGCTCATCTCGATCTTCGCGCGGCTGGGTGGCGGCATCTTCACCAAGGGCGCCGACGTCGGCGGGGACCTCGTCGGCAAGGTGGAGGCCGGGATCCCCGAAGACGATCCGCGCAACCCGGCGACCATCGCGGACAACGTCGGCGACAACGTGGGCGACTGCGCCGGGATGGCGGCCGATCTCTTCGAGACCTATGCGGTGACGCTGGTCGCGACCATGGTGCTGGGGGCGATCTACTTCTCCGGCCAGCCGGAAATGGTCGGGACGGTGATGCTGTTCCCGCTGACGATCTGCGCGATCTGCGTCATCACCTCGATCATCGGCACCTTCGCCGTGCGGCTCTCGCCCGGCGGCACGATCATGGGCGCGCTCTACAAGGGCTTCATCGCCACCGGCGTCCTGTCGCTCATCCTGCTGCTTCCACTCACCGCGGTGGTCTTTCCCGGGCCGATGAGCGCCACCTTCACCACCTCAACGGGAACGAGCTTCACCGCGTGGGATCTCTTCTTCTGCGGCGCGGTCGGCCTCGTGGTGACGACGCTGATCGTCATCATCACCGAATACTACACCGGCACCGGCTATCGCCCGGTCCGATCCATCGCGCAGGCGTCGATCACCGGCCACGGCACCAACGTCATCCAGGGGCTCGCGGTCTCGCTCGAATCAACCGCGCTGCCCTCGCTCGTCATCGTCGGAGGCATCATCGTCACCTACCAGCTGGCCGGGCTCTTCGGCATCGCGATCGCGGTGACCACGATGCTGGCGCTGGCGGGGGTCGTCGTGGCGCTCGACGCCTTCGGTCCGGTCACTGACAACGCCGGCGGCATCGCCGAGATGGCCGACCTGCCGCCGGAGGTGCGTGCCACCACCGACGCGCTCGACGCGGTCGGCAACACCACCAAGGCGGTCACCAAGGGCTATGCCATCGGTTCGGCCGGGCTCGGGGCACTGGTGCTCTTCACGGCCTACACCGAGGATCTGCGCTTTTTCGCGCAGCACGCGGAACCGGGCAGCTTCTTCGACGGACTGAACGTCGACTTCTCGCTCTCGAACCCCTACGTGGTCGTCGGGCTGCTGATCGGCGGGCTCCTGCCCTACCTCTTCAGCGGCATTGCCATGACCGCGGTGGGCCGGGCTGCCGGCTCCATCGTGCAGGAGGTGCGCCGGCAGTTCCGCGAGAACCCCGGCATCATGGCGGGCACCTCGAAGCCCGACTACGGCCGGGCCGTCGACATCCTGACCAGGGCCGCGATTCGCGAGATGATCGTCCCATCGCTGCTGCCGGTGCTGTCGCCCATCGTCGTCTTCGCGGCGATCAACTGGATTGCCGGACGCGACGCCGCGCTCGCGGCCGTCGGTGCCATGCTGCTCGGAGTGATTGTGAACGGGCTTTTCGTCGCGATCTCGATGACATCGGGGGGCGGTGCGTGGGACAATGCGAAGAAGATCTTCGAGGACGGATTCACCGACGCCTCGGGCCAGAAGCACTTCAAGGGCTCCGACGCCCACAAGGCGGCCGTGACCGGCGACACAGTGGGCGATCCCTACAAGGATACCGCAGGACCGGCCGTCAACCCGATGATAAAAATCACGAATATCGTAGCCCTGCTTATGCTCGCCGTACTCGCCCACTGAGCCGGCGGCACTTCCACCGGCGTGACGACGAATTGGCGGCCAGCCGTCATCCGCGGCGCTTTCCGGCGGCTGCCCCCTCGCGCGGCAACCGACCCGCAGGAATGTTGCGTGATTGTCACACATGGCCAAAACCATGCAACCAGAACGGGTCTTTAGCGTTTCAACGCTGACAACGAGGGCCGTGTAGAGCGGACAATTACCAGACAGACCCCACAGACCCCAATACCAAAGGAAGCATCATGCCGAACCTGCAGCTCGCCGGGGTCCTCTCCGGCGCGTCACTCCTTGCTGTGGCCGTTGCCGGAACCGCCCACGCGGCGGCGCTCGAGCAGGTGGTGCCGGCGACCGTGCGCCTTCTCTATCAGGATGGCCGCTACGCCGAGTTCGGCTTCAGTTTCTCCGACCCGCACCAGAGCGGCAACGGCGCGACGATCCCCGCGGGCTTTGCCGGCCCCGCTCCGATGTTCGTGCCGGGAAACACCGGCGATCTCTTCGAGTCGCGCTGGAATTTCGCTGGCGCCTACCGGGCCGATCTCACTGAGCGCATCTCCTACGCCCTGATCTTTGACCAGCCCTACGGGGCGGACACGAGCTATGGCGCGGGCAGCTTTCCGGCGCTGCTCCCGAATGGCGACACGCTCTATCAGGGCAGCCTCGCCGACATGAAGACCTACCAGATCACCGCGGCCGTTGCCTACGACGTGACGAGCGCGGTGAAGGTCTACGGCGGCCTGCGCGCCGAGCGCCTCGATGCGAAGGCCGCAATCCCGTTCCTCGGCGGCTACTCCGTGGATGCGGGCAAGAACTGGGGTTACGGCTGGCTCATCGGCACCGCCTACGAGCGCCCGGAAATCGCGCTCAGGGTGGCGCTCACGTACCACTCGAAGATCAGCCACGATCTCGACACCCGCGAGACCTCGGCGCTTGCGGGGACGGTGGACACGAACACCGACGTCGACACGCCGCAGTCGGCGACGCTCGAGTTCCAGACCGGCGTCGCGCCGGGAACGCTGGTCTTCGGCTCGATCCGCTGGGTCGACTGGTCCGAGTTCAACATCAGCCCGCCGCTCTACGGCGAGACCACCGCCGCCCTCCTCGGCGCGCCGCGGCCGCTGGTCGAGTATGGCGACGACTGGTGGACCTACACCCTCGGCCTCGGCAGGCAGCTCACCGACGAGCTCGCGGGCTCGTTCTCGGTCAGCTACGAGCCGAGTGTCGGCGGCGTCATGACGACGCTCGGCCCCTACGACGGCCGCACCACCGCCACCGCGGCGCTGAGCTATGACTGGGGGCGGACGAGCATCACGGGCGGCATCACCTACGGCCGACTCGGCGATACGACGAATCTGCTCGACACCAGTTTCGACGACGGCTGGGTGTGGGGGGCAGGCCTGCGCGTGGGATACACCTTCTGACGCGGCCTCCGAACCAGGGAATGGCCCACGATTGCCGGGGCAATCCGTCGCCCGAAGCGATCTCTGCCCGCATTGCGGGCAAGGTCGGTATCATACCCCTCGCGAGGCAGGAAATCTGCGGCCAAAGCCTTGGCGTGAGGGCCGTGGAATGGCATGTCGGCAGGGTAGCCGACATCCTCGAGGAATGATTCTGCAGAATTTCCTGACCCTGTTGCTGGTGCTGCCATTTGTCGGCAGCATTGCCGCGGCGCTGCTGCCAACCAGCCGGAACGCAGAAGCGTTGCTGGCAGGCTCGGTTGCAGTGGCGGGGTTGCTCGTCACCATCGCGCTCTATCCGGTGGTGGCGAACGGCGGGATCGCGCGGTACGATATCGCCTGGTTGCCGAGCTTCGGCCTGCGCCTGACGATCCGGGTCGATGGCCTTGCATGGCTCTTCCTCATCCTGCTGAACGGGATCGGGCTTCTCGTCTTCCTCTATGCCCGCTACTACCTCTCGCCCAAGGAGCCGGCGGCGCGGCTCTTTGCGTGGCTTCTCGCCTTCATGGGCGCCATGGGCGGCATCCTGCTCTCGGGCAATCTGGTGATGCTGGTGGTCTTCTGGGAGATGACCAGCGTCTTCTCCTTCATGCTGATCGGCTACTGGCACCGGCGCCCGGCCGCGCGTGACGGCGCGCGCATGGCGCTCGTCGTCACCGCGTTCGGCGGTCTCTCGCTCCTCGCGGCCGTTTTGCTCATCGGCGCAATTGTCGGCTCCTACGACCTGGATCAGGTGCTGGCCTCGGGCGACGTGCTCCGGGCGCATCCGCTCTACGTGCCAATCCTGATCCTCGTTCTGCTCGGCGCCTTCACCAAGTCGGCGCAGGTGCCGTTCCACTTCTGGCTGCCGAACGCCATGGCGGCCCCAACGCCGGTGTCGTCGTTCCTGCACTCGGCAACGCTGGTGAAGGCGGGTGTCTTCCTGCTGATCCGCGTTTCGCCGGCCCTCGGCGGAACGCAGGAGTGGTTCACCATCGTCAGCGCCGCGGGCCTGCTCACACTGCTGCTCGGAGCGTTCTTCGCGCTCTTCCAGCACGATCTGAAGGGGCTCCTCGCCTACTCGACGGTGAGCCATCTCGGTCTCATCACCGCACTCATCGGCATGGACACCCCCCTCGCCATCGTCGCGGCGATCTTCCACACGGTGAACCACGCGATCTTCAAGGCGTCGCTCTTCATGGCGGCGGGCATCGTCGACCACGAGGCGGGGACCCGTGACATGCGGCGCCTTGGCGGGCTCTGGCGCGCCATGCCCGAGACCGCCACCCTCGCCATCGTCGCCTCAGCGGCCATGGCCGGCGTCCCCCTGCTGAACGGCTTCATCTCAAAGGAGATGTTCTTCGCGCAAGCCGCGGAAACTTATGACAGTTCCCTTCTTGACAGGTCGATGACCTGGGTGGCGCTCATCGCCGCGATCCTGTCAGTCGCCTACTCAATCCGCTTCGTGCACAGCGTCTTCTTCGGCGCTCCCGCCACCGATTTGCCCAAGGAGCCGCACGAGCCGCCGTTCCTCATGCGCCTGCCGGTCGGGGTGCTCGTGGTCACCTGCCTGCTCGTCGGGATCCTGCCCGGCGTCACCATCGCCCCGGCGCTGCACACCGCCGCGCTGTCCGTGCTCGGCCCGGATGTACCCTACTACAGCCTGGCGATCTGGCACGGGTTCAACCTGCCGCTCGCCATGAGCATCGCCGCACTCATCGGTGGTCTCATCCTCTATCGGCTGCTGGCAACGCGCATCACCACGGCGCCGGAGGGGCCGCCGATCCTGCGGGAGCTGGAGGGGCAACGCATCTTCGAGCGGCTGCTGGTCAACGTCTCGTGGATCTGGGCGCGGCGGGCGTTCAAGCTTCTCGGCACCGAGCGGCTTCAGACGCAGCTCCGCATCCTGGTGCTGGTCGCGCTCGGCGCTGCCGCATGGATGCTCTGGGGGGCGGAACACCTGAAGCCCATCGGCCCGCGCAACTTCGATCCGCTCTTCACCGTGGTCTGGGCCGTCGGCGCCGCCTGCGCCATCACTGCGGCCTGGCAGGCGAAGTACCACCGCTTCGCCGCGCTGCTGCTGGTCGGTGGCGCCGGGCTCATGACGTGCGTCTCCTTCGTCTGGCTCTCGGCGCCGGATCTGGCGGTGACGCAGCTCCTCGTCGAGATCGTGACGACGGTGCTCCTGCTTCTCGGCCTGCGCTGGCTGCCGAAGCGGCGCGAGGAGATCGCCGCCGACCGCGGGCTCCTCGCGCGTGCCCGCCGCGGCCGCGACCTGGTCATCGCCAGCGCCTGCGGCCTTGGCATTGCCGGGATCGCCTACGCGGTGATGACCACGCCACCGAACCGCGGCACCGCCGACTGGTTCCTGCAGCACGCCTATGTGGAGGGCGGCGGCACCAACGTGGTGAATGTCATCCTCGTCGATTTCCGCGGGTTCGACACCTTCGGCGAAATCACCGTGCTCGGGATCGTCGCACTTACCATCTTCGCCCTGCTCCGCCGTTTCCGCCCGGCGCAGGAGAGCAGCGACCGCCCCGAGCAGCAGCTTCGGCAGGACGCCTCCGACACCGAGCGCGAGGACCGCAACGTCGGCGATACCTTGCGCGACTATCTCGCGGTGCCGTCAGTCATCATCCGCTGGATGTTCCCGGCGATCATCACGCTCTCGATCTACCTCTTCCTGCGCGGCCACGACCTGCCGGGTGGCGGTTTCGCGGCCGGCATCACGCTCGCCATCGCGTTCCTGCTGCAATACCTCGGATCGAACGTGCGCGAGGTCGAGGACCGGCTGCGCATCCTGCCTTTGCGCTGGATCGGGCTCGGCCTCATCGTGGCGGCCCTGACCGGCATCGGATCGTGGCTCTTCGGCTACCCGTTCCTGACGAGCTACGCGCAGTACGTGGAGTTCCCGTGGATCGGCAAGGTTCCGTTCGCGTCCGCCCTGCTCTTCGACATCGGGGTCTACCTGCTCGTGGTCGGCGCGACCGTGCTCATCCTCGTCGCGATCGCCCACCAGTCGCTTCGCGCGCAGCGTGCCGCCGAGAGCGAGGAGGAGGGCTGATGGAAGCCGTGCTCGCCATCGCCATTGGCATCCTTGTCGCGTCGGGCGTCTGGCTGCTGCTCCGGCCACGGACGTTTCAGGTCATCATCGGGCTGGCGTTGCTCTCCTACGGGGTCAATCTCTTCATCTTCGCCATGGGACGGCCGCGTACCGGCGCCCCCCCCGTCCTCGACAAAGCCGGTATCGTCGATACCAGTCTCTACGCCGATCCGGTGCCGCAGGCGCTGGTCCTCACCGCCATCGTTATCAGCTTCGCGACCACCGCGCTCTTTCTCGTGGTGATGATCGCGCTTCGCGGACTGACCGGGACCGACCACGTGGACGGCAAGGAGCCTGACCGGTGACCGAGAGCCCCGACCACATCCTGATCGCCTCGATCCTGATCCCGCTCGTCGCCGGGGCCTTGATGCTGTTCTACGGCGAGACCCAGCGCCGGGTGATCGCCGTCGTCTCGACGGTCGCCCAGTTCATCGTCGCACTGGAACTGGTGGACATGGCGTCGCATCACACGACGTCGATCGGGCTCTATCTGCTCGGGGACTGGCCGCCACCCTTCGCGATCGTGCTGGTCCTCGACCGGCTGTCCGCGCTCATGGTGCTTCTGACCTCGGTGCTCGCGCTCTCGGCGGTGGTCTTTGCGATGGCGCGCTGGGACCGGCGCGGGCAGCATTTCCACAGCCTGTTCCAGTTCCTGCTCATGGGGCTGAACGGGGCGTTTCTGACCGGCGATCTCTTCAACCTCTTCGTGTTCTTCGAAGTGTTGCTCGCCGCCTCCTACGGACTCGCGCTGCATGGCTCGGGAACGCTCAGGGTGCGCGCGGGTCTGCACTATATCGCGATGAACCTCGCGGCCTCGCTTCTGTTCCTGATCGGCGTCAGTCTGATCTACGGCGTCACCGGCACGCTCAACATGGCCGATCTCGCGGTTCGCGTGCCGCTCGTCGCGGCCGAGCAACAGCCGCTGCTCGCGGCTGGCGCCGCTGTCCTCGGGATCGCGTTCCTCGTCAAAGCCGCCATGTGGCCGCTCTGCTTCTGGCTTCCGATCACCTACGGCGCCGCGCCACCGCCCGCCGCCGCGGTCTTCGTGGTGCTGAGCAAGGTCGGGGTCTACGTGGTGCTGCGGATCTCCTCGCTCGCGTTCGGCACCGCCGCGGCACAGATGACCGGGTTCGGCGCCGAGGTGCTGCTCTGGGGCGGCCTTGCCACGCTGGTCTTCGGCACGGTGGGCGTGCTCGCCTCGCAGGGGCTCGGGCGGCTTGCGAGTTGCTCGGTGCTCGTCTCCTCGGGCACGCTGCTTGCGGTCATCGGCATCTCGGGCCTTGGTGGCGGCAGCGCGATGATCGCCGCGGCGCTCTTCTATCTCGTCATCTCCACGGTCGCCATCAGCGCGCTCTTTCTCATGGTCGAGCTGATCGAGCGCGGCGAGAGCGAGCTCGCGGCCATCCTGACGGTGACCGCCGAGGCCTACGGGCTTGGCGACGACGATCTCGGGGAGGCCGAGCTGCGCAGTGCCGGCAGCGGTCCCGGGGTACCCGGAGCGACGACCGTCCTCGGGTTCTGCTTTCTCACCTGCGCGCTGCTCATCGCCGGGGTGCCGCCCCTCGCCGGTTTCCTCGGCAAGTTCGCCATGCTCTCCGCGGTCCTGTCGTTCGACGATCTGGGCAAACGGGATATTCCGCTGATCGGTATCGCCTTCACCGCGGTGGTGATCATCTCCGGGCTCGCTGCGCTGATCGCCCTGGTCCGTGAAGGCACCCGCACGTTCTGGGCGGCGGAAGAGGAGGAGCTGCCCTCCGTGCCGCTGGTCGAGCTCGTCCCGGTCATCGTGCTCCTCGCGCTCACCCTCGGCGCGTCGGTGAAGGCGGGGCCGGTCATGGACTACATGGAGGCGACCGCCACGTCGCTCTACCACCCCCACGTCTACGTGCGCGGGGTCCTCGGCGCCGAGACCATGCCGGAAGCCGGGAAATGAGCCGCATCCTGCCGCATCCGCTGCTCAGCCTCGGCGTCGTCATCATGTGGCTGCTGCTCAACCGCGTTTCGCCCGGCCATCTCGTGCTCGGCGCCGCGGTGGCGCTGGTCGTCGGTCAGGCGATGGCGGCGCTCGAGCCCTCCCGGCCACGGATCCGCCGCTGGGACAAGGTGGTCGTGCTCTGCGTCCGGGTCGTGCTCGACATCATCGTCTCGAATGTCGCGGTGGCGCGCATCATCCTCGGCGGCGGCCGCGCCGGCCGGCGGGCGGGCTTCGTGGAGATCGACCTCGACATCAGCGACCCGACCGCGCTCGCCGTCCTCGCGGTCATCGTCACCGCCACCCCGGGCACCGCCTGGATCGACTACGACGCGGCCCACGGCCGGTTGCTCCTGCACGTCTTCGACCTCGCCGACCCCGAGGAATGGCGGGAGACGGTCAACCAGCGCTACGGCCGATTGCTGAAGGAGATCTTCGAATGAGCGCCACCATCCTCTCCGCCGCGATCACCTTCGCCCTCGGGGCGCTGGCGCTCGCGATGGTCTTTGCGACCATCCGCATCCTGGGCGGCCCCCGGGCGCAGGACCGGGTGCTCGGGCTCGACTCGCTCTACGTCAACACCATGCTCCTGTTCCTGACGCTCGGCATCCGCAACGGCACCGCCTTCTTCTTCGAGGCTGCGATCGTCATCTCCATGCTCGGCTTCGTGGCGACGGTGGCGCTGGCCAAATTCCTCATGCGCGGCGAGATCATCGAATGACCCATCTCGATACCCTGCCCCTCTGGGCGGCGATCCCGGCGGCGGCCTTCCTCGTGCTCGGCTCGAGTCTCGCGCTCATCGGCTCGTTCGGCCTGCTGCGGCTCCGCACGTTCTACGAGCGCATCCACGCGCCGACGCTGGGCTCGAGCTGGGGCACCGCGGGGATCGTCCTCGCCTCGATCATCGTCTTCTCGGTCACCCAGTCGCGGCCGGTGCTGCACGAACTGCTGATCGCCGGCTTCGTCACCGTCACGACGCCGGTCACCCTGATGCTCCTCGGCCGCGCCGCGCTCTACCGCGACCGGTAGAGCGATATCCCATGACCTAGACACGCAGGCGGGGTGGCCCGTCCGCCGCAATGACCTCGCCGATCATCCCCGCCTCGGTGAAGCCGTGGCGGCGGAAGGTTTCGAGCACCTCGCCGATCGCGGCCGGCTCGCAGGCGACGAGCAGGCCGCCGCTGGTCTGCGGATCGGTGAGCAGCGCCTTCGCCTCCGGCGGAAAGTCATCGGGCAGAACCACTTCCGCACCATAGCTCGCCCAGTTCCGGCCACTCGCGCCCGTCACGAAGCCCTGCGCCGCCAGCTCCCGCGCCCCGGCGAGCAGCGGCACCGCCGTCCAGTCGAGCCGCACGTCGCACCCCGCCCCCCGGGCCATTTCGAGCGCATGGCCCGCGAGCGCGAAGCCCGTCACATCAGTCATGGCATGGACCCCGTCGAGCGCCGCGAGATCCGGCCCCGGGGTGTTGAGACGCGTCGTCGTCGCAATCATCCGCGCGTAGCCCTCAGGCTCGAGCGCGCCCTTCTTCAGCGCGGCGGACAACACGCCCACACCGAGCGGCTTGCCGAGCACCAGCACGTCACCCGGCCGGGCGGCGGCGTTCCGCCGCACCCGGTCGGGATGCACGAGCCCGAGCGCGACGAGCCCATAGATCGCTTCGACCGAGTCGATCGTGTGCCCGCCCGCCACCGGGATCCCGGCATCGCGGCAGGCGCTGGCGCCGCCGCCAAGGATCGCGCCTATGGTCGCGTGGGAGAGAACGTTGATCGGCATTCCGACGATGGCAAGCGCCATGATCGGCGTGCCGCCCATGGCATAGACGTCCGAGAGCGCGTTCGTCGCCGCGATCCGCCCGAAGTCGGCCGGGTCGTCAACGATCGGCATGAAGAAGTCTGTGGTCGCCACCAGCGCCTGGGTGTCATTGAGCTTCCAGACCGCGGCGTCGTCCGAGGTCTCGATCCCGACCATCAGCGCCTCGGGCACCGGCATCGCGGGCGTCCCGCGCAGGATCTCCGAGAGCACCCCCGGCGCGATCTTGCAACCGCAGCCGCCACCATGGGAGAGCGCCGTGAGCCGCGGCTCCCCGGTCTTCACGAGCGTTTCGGACGCACCCATCGCTTCCTCCGCCGAAGGCCCGGCTCTGATGGTCGGGCGATACACCTGCCGCCGCGATACCCGCACCTCGGCCCGGGCAGGACTGTCCCATCACTGGCGGGAGGCGTCCATCCCGAAGTCCGCCCGCGCCTGACAATGCGGTGAGCCTTGCCATGCGCTTTCGCACCGTCGACGGCGAACCCGTTGATTCCACAGCGGGCACGCCCGCCCACCGGTTGACACCCGCGCGGCGCGGACGCTACCCATGAGGCTCGGAAGAGCAACATCCCCGGTGGGGTGCCCGGACTTCAAATCCGGTGGGAGGCGCCTGGCGCCTCCGGTGGGTTCGACTCCTTCCTCTTCCGCCATACCCACCTGAGATCATTGATAAATTACAAGATTTCGCGCCTGTACCTGCCAGATTCCCGCCCTTAGTTGCTCTTGCATGCTATCGGATGCGATGCACCGCCTGCCGGTGGGGACGCAGCGCTCGTCGAAGCGCGCCTCGCTTGCTTTCTCGAGCCTCCCATCTTCTGGATCAGTTCCTTGAACCAGCACGCCTTTCGCTTTAAAGAGCGTCGCCGATCTGTTGCGGGGTGACGGCGGGACGATGGCAGGTGACCCTGTTCCTCACGGTTTTAGCGCCGGATCCGATTGCGTTCTTGCCTTCGACCGGTTCGAGTTCGACATTCGGGTCGAGGGTCTGTTGAAGCTTCCCCCTTTGTGCCCGCTGCGCCTTGGGTGCTAACGATGGAAAGCTCGTCAGGGACTGCTCCCACGGCTGCCATCTTCTCAAACAGCCTGCGCGCGGACCGGCGATTGAAGCGATCGTCGGCGCGGGTCTTGCCTGGCCTGCCGCGTGGCAGATGCGGTTCGATCGCGGCCCAAGTCTCGTCTGACAGCCAGAATGGATGGCGCGACATCACACCGGCGTCGTGACCTGCAATCAGGTGGTCCGCGAGGCGCCGCGCGACGAGGTGCCAGTGATCTTCGCGCTGAAGCACTATCTCAAACAGCACGACGAGACTGGTTCGGAAAGCCCGCTCCCGTCGCGGAGTGAACTGAAACGGGAGCGGCATCGGAGCCCCGGCAGTTGCACCTTCCCCGGGGAATGCGACAGACCGGAGAGCGGTTCAGCTATCGGGGCTGAACCGCTCAAGCGTATCAGGCGGCCGCATCGAGCCTTTTGCGCTCGCGCCGGCGGGCGTGCAGGATCGGCTCGGTGTATCCCGAGGGTTGTGACCGTCCCTCGAAGACCAGGTCGCAAGCCGCCCTGAACGCAACGCCGTCGAAGCCGGGCGCCATCGGGCGATAGTTCGGATCGCCGGCGTTCTGACGATCGACCACCTCGGCCATCTGCCGCATGATCGTCATCACTTCCTCCTCGCTGACGATGCCGTGGCGCAGCCAGTTCGCGATGTGCTGCGCCGAAATGCGGCAGGTCGCGCGGTCCTCCATGAGCGCCACGTCGTTGATGTCGGGAACCTTCGAGCAGCCGACACCCTGATCGATCCAGCGCACCACGTAGCCGAGGATGCCCTGGGCGTTGTTCTCGACCTCGCGGCGAACCTGGTCCGGCGTCCACTTTTGGTAGCTCGCGACGGGGATCTCCAGCAAAGCATCGACGTGGGCGCGCCGCCCTTCCTTGGCAATCGCCTCCTGCACCTTGAAGACGTCCACCTTGTGATAGTGCAGCGCATGCAGGGTGGCCGCGGTCGGGCTCGGCACCCACGCGCAGTTTCCGCCCGCCTTCGGATGTTCGATCTTCGTTTCGAGCATCGCGGCCATCCGGTCCGGAGCGGCCCACATGCCCTTGCCGATCTGGGCGCGTCCGGAGAAGCCGCACTCGAGGCCGATGTCGACGTTGCGAACCTCATAGGCGCCGATCCAGGGCTTGCGCTTGATGAACTCCTTGCGGCTGACCGGGCCCATCTCCATGGACGTGTGGATTTCGTCGCCGGTCCGGTCGAGGAAGCCGGTGTTGATGAAGGCGACCCGCGACTTCGCGGCGCGGATGCACTCCTTGAGATTGACGCTGGTGCGCCGCTCCTCGTCCATGATGCCGAGCTTCACCGTGTCGTGCGGCAGCCCGAGGACCTCCTCCACGCGGGTGAAGGTCTCGTCCGAGAAGGCGACCTCCTCCGGACCGTGCATCTTCGGCTTCACCACGTAGACCGAGCCGGTGGCGCTGTTGCGCGGCGGCTCGGTCTTCTTCAGGTCGTGCATCGCGATCATCGTGGTGATCATCGCGTCCATCAGGCCCTCGTAGACCTCGTTGCCCTCGCGATCGAGGATCGCCGGGTTGGTCATCAGGTGCCCGACGTTGCGCACGAGCAGCAGCGCGCGCCCCTTGACCGTAATCTCGCCGCCATTCGGAGCGGTGAAGGTCAGGTCCGGGTTGAGGCTCCGGGTCATCCGGTGGCCGCCCTTCTGGAACGTCTCCGACAGGTCGCCCTTCATCAGTCCGAGCCAGTTGCGATAGGCGACAACCTTGTCCTCGGCGTCGACGCAAGCGACGGAGTCCTCGCAGTCCATGATCGCCGAGACCGCGCTTTCCAGCCGCACGTCCGCCAGCCCAGCCTGATCGCGGCTGCCGATCAGATGAGTGCGGTCGAATACCAGCTCCACGTGCAGCCCGTTGTTGCGCAGCAGGACCGCATCCGGCGCCTGCGGATGGCCGCGGTAGCCGACGAACTTCTCCGGCTGGACGAGAGGCTGATCGTCAACGAGCAGCGCACCCGCGCGCACGTGATATCGCCGCGCGTCCGCGTGGCTGGTGCCCGAGAGCGGGAACGCCTCGTCGAGGAACACGCGCGCCCGAGCGACGACCCGCGCGCCGCGGCCCCGGTCGTAGCCGCCGGCTGGCGGCGCGCTTCCCATGGCGTCCGTGCCATAGAGGCTGTCGTAGAGACTGCCCCAGCGCGCGTTGGCGGCATTGAGGGCGAAGCGGGCATTGGTGATCGGCACCACGAGCTGCGGCCCCGGCACGCTGGCAATCTCGGGATCGACGTTCGTTGTCTCGATGGTGAAGTCGTCGCCTTCCGGCAGCAGATAGCCGATCTCGCTCAGGAAGGCCTTGTAGACTTCCCGCCGCGGCTGGTCGCGATGCTCGTCGTGCCAGTTGTCGATCAGCGTCTGCAACTCTGCCCGGCGCCGCAGCAGTTCGGCGTTTCGAGGCCCAAGCTCGTTCACCAGACCGGAGAGCCCGTCCCAGAAGGTCTTCGCGTCGATGCCGGTGCCCGGGAGCGCCTCATCCTCGATGAAGGACGCAAGCTCGGGGACGACCCGAAGCTCGCTTCTGTCCACGTAACCGGGGGTCAGCTGGCTCTCGGCGGGGTCGTTCATAATGCTTCCTTCTCGGTTAGTCCTGTCGGGTCCTGAGCCTTGGCCATGCTGATACGATCTGGCCTGCCGTCCTGACCAGTTTTAATCGGTCGCGCGCCGGCCACAACCTCGCGGTTCGCAACGAGCGGTCGGAGAGGCTTTATTCCAAGCCATGAATTCGATCCCGGCTGGCTGAACGAGTAGCACTGATCTTGTCCACAAGAAACTCTGATATTAATATGTATCACTGCGCAAGTACGGCCGACAGCATCGCGAAGGCAGTCGAGCGGCGGACCGCGCTCGACTATCATGAGCGTCCGAAGACCAAAAAGATCGAGATTCGTTCGATGAAATCGATGGCGACGGGCCGCGATCTCTCCCGCGCCCACTGGCCGGGGGGCGCCGGGGCCTGCCTTGGAGTCGCGAAGACACCGGGAGACGCCTGTCGCTACACCGCCAAGGCGGACCTCGTGGCGGTGGATTTTACCGGGACGGCGGTCCCCGGCTTGGCAATATCGGTGCGCTCGAAGCCGGCGATGCTTTCCACGAGGTCGTGTCCCGTCTGTTGGTGTAGGAGCGCCGGTCCTCGGAGAGGCTCGGTGTCTTGTCAGGCTGCCACGCCCTGACGGTCGGAGTGTTGGTGGCGCGTGCGAGGGTCTCATGTAGCGTCGAGCGACGGTCCATTCGTCGTTGGTCTCGAGCATAAGCGCGCCGACGAGGCGTTCATCAGCGCGCCGAGCTTCGGCTGCTTCTCGCGGAGCGCGTCGGCGACGACGTCCCGCTGAGCAATGGCCTCGGCGGCGGTCTCCTGGGCGAAGATTGTCCGGAGCATGGCGACGACGGCCGAGCGCTGCTTCGTCGGCGCATGCGCGAGGGCGTTCCTCATCCAGTGGACGCGGCAGCGCTGGTGGGGAGCGTCGAAGACGCGCCGGGCGGCGCCCCGCAGCCCTTGTGGTCATCGGCGACCTAAACGCTGTTGGTTTCCTCCCGACCGTCCCAGATAGGCCTGCGGAAGGGCAGTCCGCGCTCCAATCGACCGAACAGCCTCACCCGTCGTCAAAATAGTATCAGTCAACCGCGCGAATCGTAGTAGCCGGCGATCGTCGCCTCGGCATAGACTCTCCCGTCACGGGCGGGAGCTACCGGCCGGGCGGCGCGGTTGTCTGTTCTGGCGGCCGGCGGGGAGGATGCTGCATTTGGGACCGGATCTGGAGCTCGTCGACATCGGCTCGCAGGAATCGTTCAAGGCGTGGCAGCACGGCTATCCGTTCCGCACCGTCCGCTGGCACTTCCACCCCGAGTATGAGCTTCACCATGTGGCGGCGACCTCCGGGCACTATTTCGTCGGCGACTTCATCGGGAGTTTCGCGCCCGGCAATCTGGTCCTGACCGGCCCCAATCTGCCGCACAACTGGGTGAGCGAGTGCGCCGGCGGCGCAGAAGTACCGCTTCGCAGCCGCATCGTGCAGTTCACCGAAGCCTTCATCGGCGATGCCATGCGGCTGTTCCCCGAACTCGGGGCCTGCCGCGACATGCTGGCCGCGAGCCGGCGGGGCCTCCTGTTCCCGGTCGCCACCTCCGCCGAGGTCGGACCGATGATTGCCGAACTCGTCGAGGCCCGCGGCCCGCGCCGGGTCGAGCTCTTCCTGGGCGTGCTCGGGCGCCTCGCCGCCGCTCCCGCGACGCCGCTGACCAGCACCGGCTACCTGCCCGACCCGTCAGGGTTCATGTCGGCCGGCATCAACGCCGCCCTCGCCTACATCAACCGGAACCTCACCGAACCCTTCGGCGAGCCGGACCTCGCAGCACTCTCGCAGCTGACGCCGAGCGCCTTCTCGCGCAGCTTCCGCCGCCACACCGGCATGACGCTGGTGCAGTATGTGAGCCGGCTTCGGATCAACCTCGCCTGCCAGCTCCTGATGAGCCCGGAGCGGCCGGCGATCACCGAGGTGGCATTTGCCTCGGGCTTCAACAACCTGTCGAATTTCAATCGCCAGTTCCTGGCGCAGAAGGGGATGCCGCCGAGTCGCTTCCGCGCTCTCATGCTGCAGCAGGGGCCGCCCGCCGCGGCCGCCTGAGACGCCCGCCCCGGCGAACAGCGCCGGCCGGAGGCGGCACGAGATGACGCGCTGATATGTCCAAAGGGAGATGACCTGATGACGACTTTCCGCCTCAGCCTCGCCGGCGCCGTCTCCGCGACGGCGATCCTGCTGGCAGGCTCCGCAATGGCCGCCTCCGGCACCGTCGCGTTCCTGATGCCTGATCAGGGTTCCACCCGATACGAGGAGCATGATTTCCCCGGCTTCAAGGCCGAGATGGAAAAGCTCTGCCCTGACTGCACGCTGATCTACCAGAACGCCACCGCCGACGCCTCGCTCCAGCAGCAGCAGTTCAACTCGGTGATCTCGCAGGGCGCGAAGGTGATCGTGCTCGACCCGGTCGACTCCGCCGCCGCCGCCTCGCTGGTGAAGCTCGCCCAGAGCCAGGACATCAAGGTCGTGGCCTATGACCGCCCGATCCCGGACACGCCGGCCGACTTCTACGTCTCCTTCGACAATCAGGCGATCGGCAAGTCGATCGCGGAGTCGCTGGTGCAGCATCTCGAGGCGGCAGGCGTCGCCAAGGACAAGGGCGGCGTCCTGCAGATCAACGGCTCGCCCACCGATGCGGCCGCCGGCCTCATCCGCGACGGCGTGCACGAGGGCCTTGCCGCCTCCGGCTACAAGACGCTCGCCGAATTCGACACGCCGAACTGGGCGCCGCCCAAGGCGCAGGAGTGGACGAGCGGCCAGGTCCAGCGCTTCGGCGAGCAGATCGTCGGCATCGTCGCGGCGAACGACGGCACCGGCGGCGCGGCGATCGCGGCGCTGAAGGCCGCGGGCGTCGACCCGCTGCCGCCCGTCACCGGCAATGACGCGACGCTGGCCGCCCTCCAGCTCATCGTCTCGGGCGACCAGTTCAACACGATCTCCAAGCCCTCCGAGATCGTCGGCGCCGCTGCGGCGCAGGTCGCGGTGAAGTTCCTGAACGGCGAGACGCCGGAGGCGAAGGCCACGCTCTACAACACGCCGGCCGAGCTCTTCGTCCCGGTCGTGGTGACGCGCGAGAACATCAAGGCCGAGATCTTCGACAAGAAGCTCGCGACCGCCGCCGAGGTCTGCACCGGCGCCTATGCCGACGGCTGCAAGGAGCTCGGCATCGAGTGAACACGCTCCGTGCGCGCCGGGAGCTCCCCGGCGCGCGCCCTCCCCGGAGAAGGACGAGCCATGACCGACACCCCAGAGCCGCCGCCGCTGCCGCCCCCCGGTGAACTGATCCTGAGCCTTCGCGGTATCTCGAAGAACTTCGGTGCCGTCTCCGCGCTCACCGACATCGACCTCGACGTGCACGCGGGTGAGGTGGTGGCGCTCGTCGGCGACAACGGCGCGGGCAAGTCGACGCTCGTCAAGGTGCTGGCGGGCGTGCATCAGCCGACCTCCGGCACCATCACCTTCCGCGGCCAGCCGGTCACGTTGCCAAGCCCCGGCGCGGCGCTCGATCTCGGCATCGCCACGGTGTTCCAGGATCTCGCGCTTTGCGAGAACCTCGACGTGGTGGCGAACATCTTCCTCGGCCGCGAGCTCGACGCCTACCACCTCGACGAGGTGGCGATGGAGGTGAAGGCGTGGACGCTCCTCGGCGAGCTGGCCGCGCGCATCCCCTCGGTGCGCGAGCCCATCGCCTCGCTTTCGGGCGGCCAGCGCCAGACGGTCGCGATCGCCCGCTCGCTGCTCCTCGAGCCGCGGATCATCATGCTTGACGAGCCGACCGCCGCCCTCGGCGTTGCCCAGACCGCCGAAGTCCTGAACCTCATCGAGCGGCTGCGCGCCCGGGGGCTCGGCGTCATCATGATCTCGCACAACATGGAAGACGTGCGCGCCGTCGCCGACCGCATCGTGGTGCTCCGGCTCGGGCGCAACAACGGCGTCTTCACGCCCGATGCCTCGAACGCCGATCTCGTCGGCGCCATCACCGGCGCCACCGACAATGCCGTGACCCGCCGGGCGGAACGGCTGCGCGCGGAAGGACAGGACGCATGACCGACCAGCGCCCCCCAACGCCCCTCGACCGGGCCGACGTGCGCGTGCGCGAGGATGCCGGCCTCGGCGGCACAGTTCGCGCCTTCTTCGACCGGGTGCGCTCGGGCGATCTCGGCTCGCTGCCGGTTGTCATCGGTCTCATCGTCATCTGGACGGTCTTCACCTCGCTGAACCCGGTCTTCGTGACGCCGAACAACCTCGTGAACCTGCTCTTCGACTGCTCGACCACCGGCATCATCGCGCTTGGCGTCGTCTGCGTGCTCACGCTCGGTGAAATCGACCTCTCGGTCGGTTCCATGAGCGGGCTCGCCTCGGCGATCCTCGGGGTCCTCTGGGTGAACCAGGGCTTCCCGGTGCCGGTCGCGGTCCTTGCCGTCCTCGCGGTCGGCGCGGTGACGGGCTCGGTCTACGCCATGCTGCTGAACCGCCTCGGGATGCCGAGCTTCGTCTCGACGCTCGCGGGCCTGCTCGCGCTGCTCGGGTTGCAGCTCTACCTGCTCGGCTCCTCGGGGTCGATCAACCTGCCCTACGGCTCGTGGGTCGTGGCCTTCGGCCAGCTTCTCATCATGCCGCGCTGGCTCTCCTACTCGCTCTCGGTGCTGCCGGGGATCGCGATCCTCTGGTTCGGCATCGGAGCGGCGGCACGGCGGCGCGCGGCCAACCTCTCGGCGCCCTCGACGGCGCGGCTGGTCACCAAGGCCGCCGTCATCACCCTCATCATCGTCCTCGCCGTCCACTATCTCAACCTCGGGCGCGGCGTGCCGTGGATGTTCGGCCTCTTCGTCGCCCTCGTCGTCGCCATGGACTACGCCCTCACCCGCACCAAATGGGGCCGCTCGATGTTCGCCGTCGGTGGCAACCGCGAGGCCGCGCGGCGCGCCGGCATCAACGTGCGCCGCATCTACATGAGCGCCTTCATGCTCTGCTCGATGTTCGCAGCCCTCGGCGGCACGCTCGCTGCCGCACGCCTCGCTTCGTCGAGCCAGCAGGCGGGCACCGGCGACGTGAACCTCAACGCCATCGCCGCCGCGGTCATCGGC
Organism: Amaricoccus macauensis; assembly: GCF_014201905.1. Lineage (GTDB taxonomy): Bacteria > Pseudomonadota > Alphaproteobacteria > Rhodobacterales > Rhodobacteraceae > Amaricoccus > Amaricoccus macauensis. The sequence continues at coordinate 1,151,258 of NZ_JACHFM010000002.1, forward strand.
GGCACCTCGCTCTTTGGCGGCCGGGGCAGCGCCTATTCGGCGCTGCTCGGCATCATCGTCATCCAGTCCATCGCCAACGGCCTGACGCTGCTCAATCTCTCGTCGTCGCTCCGCTACATGATCACCGGCGCCGTGCTCGCCATCGCCGTGATCGTCGACAGCCTCGCACGACAGAGCCGCGCGGCGCACGGCCGGGCCTGACCTCGGGAGAAGAGACGTGACGCAAGACCTCAAGGGAAAGGTGGCCGCCGTGACTGGCGCCGCCTCCGGCATCGGACTGGCCTGCGCCAAGGCGATGCTCGACGCGGGCGCCAGGGTGGCGCTCGTCGATCGCGCCGGCGACCGGCTCGACGCGCTCTGCGCCGAACTCGGTCCGAATGCCGTGCCGGTCGTCACGGACCTGCTTGATCCCGCCAGCGTCGAGGCGATGCTGCCGACAATCCTCGAACGTCTGGGCGGCCTCGACATCTTCCACGCCAACGCCGGCGCCTACATCGGCGGCAAGGTGACCGAGGGCGACCCCGACGCCTGGGACCGGATGCTGAACCTCAACGTCAACGCGGTCTTCCGCACGGTCCACGCGGTGCTACCGCACATGGTGGCGCAGAAGTCCGGCGACATCATCGTGACGAGTTCCATCGCGGGCTTCGTCCCGGTGATCTGGGAACCGATCTACACCGCGTCGAAGTTCGCGGTTCAGGCGTTCGTCCACACCGTCCGCCGTCAGATCGCCCGCGACGGCGTGCGGATCGGCGCCGTCGCCCCCGGCCCGGTGGTCACCGCCCTCCTCGACGACTGGCCCAAGGCCAAGATGGACGAAGCCCTCGCCGACGGCAGCCTGATGCAGCCCGAGGAAGTCGCGGCCGCGGTGATGTTCATGCTGACCCGGCCGAAGGGCGTGATGATCCGCGACCTCGTGATCCTGCCGCAGACCCTGGACCTGTAGACCCATGCACTTCATCGGCATCGACGTCGGAACCGGCAGCGCGCGGGCGGGCGTCTTCGACACCGGCGGCCGGATGCTCGGCAGCGCGAAGCACGACATCGCCCTCTGGCGCGAGGCGGGCTCCATCGTCGAGCAGTCGAGCGCCGACATCTGGTCCGCCGTCTGCGCGGCGGTGCGCGGCGCCATGACTGAAGCCCGCGTCGACCCCGCCTCGGTCGGCGGCATCGGCGTCGATGCCACCTGCTCGCTCGTCGTGGTCGGCGAGGGCGGCGTGCCCTTGCCGGTGGGCCCCTCCGAGGATCCGGCGCGCGACATCATCGTCTGGATGGACCACCGCGCCGTCGAGCAGGCCGAACGCATCAATGCCACCGGCGCGAGCGTGCTCTCCTACGTGGGCGGCGTCATCTCACCCGAGATGGAGACCCCGAAGCTCCTCTGGCTCCGGGAAAACCGCCCGGAGGTCTTCAACGCCGCGTGGGGCTTCTTCGACCTCGCCGACTGGCTGACCTGGCGGCTCTCGGGCAGCCTCGCCCGCTCGTCCTGCACCGTCACCTGCAAGTGGACCTACCTCGCCCACGAACGCCGCTGGGATCCCGACTACTTCCGCGCCATCGGCCTCCGCGTGCTGGCGGACGAGGGGTTCACCCGCATCGGCACCGAGGTCATGGACCCGGGCGCCCGCCTGGGCGGCCTCACCTCCGACGCCGCCAGCGCCCTCGGGCTCACACCGGGCACGCCGGTCGCCGCCGGTCTCATTGACGCCCACGCGGGCGGCATCGGCACCGTCGGCGCGCTCGGCGACCCGACAGGCTCCATGGGCTACGTCTTCGGCACCTCGTCCTGCACCATGACGACCACCCGGGAGCCGGTCTTCGTGCCGGGCGTCTGGGGCCCGTACTTCTCCGCCATGGTGCCCGGCATGTGGCTGAGCGAAGGCGGCCAGTCCGCCGCCGGCGCCGCCATCGACCGGCTCGTCCACCTGCACCCGGCAGCGCCTGCACTCACCGCGCAGGCCGAGGCCGAAGGCCGGTCACTTCTCGGGCTCCTCTCCGACGAAGCGGCACGAAGCGCCGGCCCGGACGGCGTCGCGGCCCTCGCCCACGGCATCCACGTGGTGCCGGAGTTCCTCGGCAACCGCGCGCCCTTCGCCGATCCGCACGCGCGCGCGGTCATCGCCGGCCTCGGCATGGAGACCGACGCCGCGAGCCTCGTCGCGCTCTACGTTTCCGGTCTCTGCGGCATCGGCTACGGGCTGCGCCAGATCCTGAAGGCGCAGGCCTCGCGCGGCGCCGCGGTCGAGCGCGTCATGCTGAGTGGCGGCGCCGGCCAGTCCGATCTGGTGCGCCAGCTGCTTGCCGACGCCTCGGGCAAGCCGGTCGTCACCGCCACCGCACCCGAGCCGGTGCTTCTCGGCGCCGCGATCCTCGGGGCAGTCGCGGGCGGCGCCCACGCCGACATTCCCGCCGCCATGGCGGCGATGTCGGCGCCCGCGCGCACCTTCACCCCCGACGCGGCCACCGCGCCGCTCCACACGGCCCGCTTTGCGGCGTTCGAGCGGCTGCAGGCAACCGCCCGGGAAATCCGTTCGGTAGAATTGAATCCGAACAGCACAACTTAAGCTTGCGTTAACCATCCCGTGCGAGCGATCAGTACCCTGCCTCGCGAGGATCGAACTCCGGGGTGAGTTCGACTCGGGAGCCATCGATGACCACCTTGCCGGCATGTTCGAAGTTAACCGTGATCCGGCCGTTGATCACCGACTGCACTTGTCCGAGCCCCCATTCGGGGCAGGCCGGATGCCGCACGAGCATCCCGGGCTCAAGAAACTGGTCCATCTGCGGCTCCCACGGCGGGGCGCACCCGGCATGACCACCACCGTCGGCGATCTCGCGGCGCTGGTCAGCGCCCGCCTTTGTCACGACCTGATAAGCCCGATCGGGGCCATCGGCAACGGCCTCGAACTTCTCGAACTCGAGGCCCCTGCGCGTTCGCCCGAGCTCACACTGATGAGTGACAGCCTTTCCGCGGCGCTCGCGAAGCTCCGCTTCTTCCGCATCGCCTTCGGGCCGGCAGAGCCGGGCGCCGTGACGCCGCGCGACGAGGCGGCGCAGATTTGCGCGGCGATGTTCAGCGGCCGCTTCGCCGTCGCCTGGGATGCGGCCGGTGATCTGCCGCGGCCTGCGGCGCGCCTCGCCTGCCTCGCCATTCTCTGCATCGAGAAGAGCCTGCCCATGGGCGGCACGCTGGAGCTGACCACGCCGGAACCGGGCGCCATCTCGCTTCGTGCCCTCGGCCGGCGCACCGCGCCGCCGGGCGACCTCTGGGCGCATGTCAGGGACCGGATACCACTCGCGCAGGTCCGCCCCGACGCGGTGCAGTTCGCCCTGCTGGCGCGGGGCCTTGCCGAGACGGGCGGGACGCTTACTGCCCGGTTCGACGCGACGACCGCCGAGGTGCGGATCGCCGTGCCGCCGCCGGTGCTTACCCCGCCGCTGGCCGAAGCCCTGCCATGAAACGCGCGGCGTTCTCGCTGTAGCGTCGCGCCGAGTTGAGAAGTCCCTCGATTTCGGCTGGCGTCAGGTCACGCACCACCTTGGCCGGTCTGCCGACCACGAGCGTGCCGTCGGGAAGCTCCTTGCCCTCGGTCACCAGCGCCCCGGCGCCGACCAGCACGCCCGAGCCGATGCGCGCGCCGTTCAGCACCGTCGCGCCCATGCCGACCAGACTGCCGGCGCCAATGGTGCAGCCATGCAGGATCGCCATGTGCCCGATGGTGCAATTCGGCCCGATGCTCAGCGGAAAACCCATGTCGGTGTGGCAGACCGAGCCGTCCTGAACGTTCGAGCCCTCGCCGACGGAGATCAGTTCGTTGTCACCGCGCAGCACCGCGTTGAACCAGACCGAGGAACGCGGCGCGAGCGAGATGCGCCCCATGAGCCGCGCGCCCGGCGCTATCCACGCGTCCGGTGCGAGCTCGGGCGCGATACCGTCGAGACTGTAGCAGGTCGTCATGTTGATCCCTCCTCGAATTCCCGGTTCAGCCGCCGCACCAGCCCGACCAGCTCCGGCCGCCGCTCGCGCCGCAGCCGCTCGGCGGCGATGATGGCGCGGAGTTCTTCTTCAGCCTGTGCCAGATTCTCGTTCACCAGCACATAGTCGTATTCGGCCCAGTGGCTGATCTCGTCGCGCGACTTCTGCATCCGGCCAGCCACCACATCGTCGGAATCCTGTCCCCGCGCCCGAAGTCGCGACTCGAGTTCGGCGATCGACGGCGGCAGGATGAAGATCGAGACGACAGACTCGCCGAGCACCGAGCCGCGGATCTGCTGGCCGCCCTGCCAGTCGACGTCAAAGAGCACGTCCCTGCCCTCGCCGATCGCAGCCTCCACCGGAGCGCGCGGCGTGCCGTAGCGGTTGCCGAAGACCTCGGCGTGCTCGAGCATCTGGCCCGCGTCGACCATGTCGTCGAACTCGCGCCGGCTGCGGAAGAGATAGTCGCGGCCCTCCACCTCGCCCGGGCGTGGCGGGCGGGTGGTCGCCGAAATCGAGAAGCTCACCTCCGGGTCGACCTCGAGGAGCCGGCGCGACAGCGTCGACTTCCCCGCGCCGGACGGCGACGATAGGATGACGAGCAGTCCCCGGCGGCGCGGCTCGCTCATGCTTCACTCCACATTCTGCACCTGCTCGCGCATCTGATCGACCACCACCTTGAGATCGAGGCCGATTGCCGTGAGATCGGCGGCGCCGGACTTCGAGCACAGTGTATTCGCTTCGCGATTGAACTCCTGCATCAGGAAATCCAGCCGCCGCCCCACCGGGCCTCCCGTGGCGAGCAGCTCCCGTGCCGCCGCGACATGCGCCACCAGGCGGTCGAGCTCCTCCGTGATGTCGGATTTCACCGCGAGGAGCGCGAGCTCCTGGGCGAGGCGCGCCTCATCGACCGCCGATGTTCCGGCCAGCACCGCCTCGATCCGGGTGCGCAGCAGTTCGCCCGATCGCGCCGTACGCGCCGTTGCCGTCTCGCGCGCGCTCGCCACAAGCACCGCCACCCGGTCGAGCTGGCCGGTGATCACTATGGCGAGAGCGCGGCCTTCGGAGGCCCGGGCCGCCGCCAGCGCGGCGAAGAGCCGGTCAAGATCGGCGGCCATGCGCGCGACCAGTGCACCGTCCTCGCCGGGCGCCGCGACATCCGCCTCGAGCACCCCACGCGCCGCCAGCAGATCCGCCGCCGTCATCGGCGCGAGGTCGAGCCCGCGCTCCGCCGCCGCCTCACCGGCCGCCAGCGCCGCTGCCACCACGGCGTCGAGCACCTCCCGGTTGAGCCGCGGAGCCGACCCCGCGGCTCCCCGGCTGAGCCGCAGGCTGACCGTGACCGAGCCGCGCGCCAGCGCCTTCGCCGCTGCCGCCCGCGCGGCCGCGTCGAGCGCCTCGAAGCCCTCCGGCAGCCGCAATCTCAGATCGAGCCCACGCCCGTTGACGCTGCGCGCCTCCCAGGTCCAGCCCAAGCCCTCCGCGACGTCGGAAACGTCCGCGTATCCTGTCATTGATGCGATCGCCATCGCGTTCACTCGCCTCCAAGGAGAAAGACCATTGATCTTTTCGCCAATTTATATGCAAATTAAGCTACTCTCTGCAAAAGTGGCGACTTTGCGGACTCGCTGAGCTAAGCACGTCAAGAAATCGTTTACCCAGGTCGGCGTCGGGCCCGAGGTAAAGCAGGCAGGATCCACGCGGTCAAGTTTCCATGAATGACCTCATGCTTTCGTCGCTCCGGACCTATTGGGATCGCCTTCGGGCGGGCCGTATCGCGCCCTACCGGGCCGAGATCGACCCGCGGCAATTCGAGCAGGCTCTGGAGAACATGTTCATTGTCGAGAAGCTCGCTCCCGACAACCTTCGCATTCGCCTCGCCGGCATGAAGATCTGCGAGATGATGGGCATGGAGGTGCGCGGGATGCAGCCGTCCTGCCTGATCGACGAGCCGGACCGGACACGCTTCGGCCGTCTGGTCAATCTGGTGATGTCGGAGCCGGCGGTGGTCGAGCTGTCCCTGTCGGCGCAGAACCGCGCCGGCACCTACCGGGCCAGCATGCTGATGATGCCGCTGCGCAGCGACTTCGGCGACATCAACCGGGTGATCGGCTGCACCTCCGGTGGTGGCGAAATCTTCGCGGCGCCTCTCGCCTTCCAGATCGACGAGGTGGCGGTCAGCCCGGTCGAACCCGGCCCCGCACCCACGCCGACCGCCGCGCAACTCCCCGACATCGAGGCGAAGGCGCTGATGCCGGGGTTTGCAGAACCCGCATCTTCCTTCGCCAGCGCCGCCCCCAAGCTGCGCAGTATCGACGGCAATCCCAACGCGCCGTCCACCCCGCGCGGAGCGACAAAGCTTCGGGTCATCGACGGAAAATAGGGTGCGGTCGGCCTCGGCTTGGCGCGCTTCGGTCCGGCGCGCCGCGGCGCGCCCACGTGTGGCGCCGCGTCCGGCTGTGGCTGTCTCAGCCGGACATCGCTCGGGTAAGCTGGGCCATGGACCGGCGCACTGCATCCTCATCCCGGGAAAAGCCTTCCCCGCCGTTCAGCAGCAAGTCGAGCCGGGCGCGTGCCCGCGAGACACGACTCTTCACCGTTCCGACCCGGGTTCCGAGCACCTCGGCGGCGGCCTCATACGAGAGCCCGCTGGCGCCGACCAGGATCAGCGCCTCGCGCTGGTCGGGCGGCAGAACCTGCATGGCGGCCAGGAACTCGCGCATCTCAAGCTGGCTGTCGTGCCCCGGCGTCTCCGTGAGCTTCGCGGCGTAAGTGCCCTCCGCATCGGAAATCTCACGCCAGCGCCGCCGACCCTCGGAATAGTACTGGTTGCGCAGGATCGTCACCAGCCATGCATGCAGGTTGGTCCCAGGCCGATACTTGTCCCGGTTGGAGATGGCCTTTGCCAGCGTTTCCTGCACCAGATCATCCGCACGGTCCCGGTTCCCGCTCAACGAGCGGGCGAAACCCCGGAGCATCGGTATGGCCGCGACGAGATCGTCGCGAAATGACGGATTGCTCACGCTCCATCCCCCCTGCCCGAAGGAGGCTCGTCAAGTTTCGCGAGGATCGCCATCATGTCGGGCGGGATGTCCTCGTCGAGTGCCTCATCGTAGACCCGCCGCAACTGCCGCGCGATCCAGTCGTGCTTGCGGACGCCGGCGTTGCCGTGCCGTCCGGCCCTTCCCGCCACGCCGTCCTCTGGATCGCTGCCTGCCATCACCATTCCAACCCGCTTCCATCTCGCCGAGCCTTCTCAGAGGGCGAGGCGACTTCCATCAAAATGCTTCGGCGAGGCCCGGGTTCCCCGGAGGACGGAACTTTTCACGCTCCGAAGCCTTGTTGCCGCGAGAGATCGGCGCGACAAGCGCCCGACGGGGTGTGGCAGTGGCCGTGCCATCGCCATTTCGAGAGGACCGAGAGATGCCTGCCAGCCTGTCCCAGGAAATCGCACCGCACCTGCCCTATCTGCGCCGGTACGCGCGGGCGCTGACCGGTTCGCAGCAGAGCGGCGACGCGCATGTGACCGCCTGCCTCGAAGCGATCGTCGCCGATCCGACGATCCTCGACCTTGGGGCCGGCGCCAAGGTCGGAGTGTTCCGGCTGTTCCAGGACCTCTGGCACGGGCTCGGCATCGAGCCCGGGGAAGGCGATGATGTCGCGCCGGGCGAGCGCACCGCGCGCGAACGCCTTGCCAAAGTCGCGCCGGAGAGCCGCCAGGTGCTGCTTCTCACCACGCTCGAGGGCTTTCGCCCCGAGGAAGTTGCCCTCATCACCGGCCGCAGTGTCCCGGAAATCCACGAGCTCATCGCAACCGCCGTGGCCGAGATCGACCGGCAGATCGCGACGCGGGTGCTGATCATCGAGGACGAGCCGCTCATCTCGCTCGATCTCGCCGAGATCGTCGAAAGCCTCGGCCACGAGGTCTCGACGATTGCCCGCACCGCCGGTCAGGCCGTCCAGGCCGCCGGCGCCGAGCCCCCGGGGCTGGTGCTCGCCGACATCCAGCTTGCCGACGGCTCGTCCGGGCTCGACGCGGTGCGCGAGATCCTGACGATGTTCGCGGTGCCGGTGATCTTCATCACGTCGTTCCCCGAACGCCTGCTGACCGGCAAGCGGCCCGAACCCACCTTCCTCATCACCAAGCCCTATGACCCGAACGCGGTGAAGGCCGCGATCAGCCAGGCGCTGTTCTTCCGCACCGCGGCGTCGCTCGACGCGTAAACCCGGCGTCCGGCCCGCGGCGCGTCCGCTTGGCGCCGCCGCCCGCATGGGCTAGACGGAACCATGCGCCGTCGCTTCGCCCGCCTGGTCCTGCTGCTCATCATCGCGCCGGTTCTCCTCGCCGCGGCGATGGTGACCGGCTACGCCGAGCGGCCGTCGGCGGATGAAACCGCGTTCCGGGCCTATCTGCTGCTCGGTGGCAACGCGGCCGACCTTTGTGGTGACGGTCACGCGCTAGACCATGATCACTGTGCCGGCTGCCAGACCTCGACGCCCTCGCTTGCTGCGGTGGGCGACAGCCTGAAATTCGACGCACGGCCAGCACAACCCACTGAATTCGTGCTGGCGCAGGGAAGATCGGGCGGCCTCAGGATCCTCGCCGCCTCGCCCCGCGGGCCGCCAGGACGGGAAGACGCCTGAAGCTCCTTCCCTTTTTCTTCCATCGCAGGATGACGACATGCGCGCGCCCCTGATCCTCGCCGCCGGCCTTGCCGCGGCGCTCTTCGCGACCCCGATCTTCGCCCACGACTACACGGTCGGCGACCTCGAGGTCGCCCACCCCTACGCCCTTGAGAGCACGGGCAAGACCGCCGCGGGGTACTTCTCGATCACGAACCATGGCACGAGCGCCGACCGCCTGCTGGCGATCCGCGCCGACGTGCCCCGTTCGGAGGTCCACACCACCGAGACCGATGCGAGCGGGGTGGCCCGCATGAAGGCGGTCGACGCGCTCGAAATCCCGGCCGGCGGCACGGTCGCACTGGCGCCCGGTGGGTACCACGTGATGTTCATGGGCCTCGACAAGCCGCTCAACGCGGGTGAGACCCTGCCGGCAACGCTGGTCTTCGAGAAATCCGGTGAACTCGCGGTCGACTTCGACGTGCAGCCGCGCGGCGACACCGCCGGCGGCCACGACGGTCACATGCCCGGTATGTCGCACTGAACCCCGGCACCACTCCCCCGCCAGCGGCCTCTGCTGACCCCGGGGTGGAACGCTCGGGGCCTCCGAACGGTTGCACCGGGGAGACCCGGACCTCAGGATGAGGTGATCACCAACCGGCGCGGCCCACTTCGGGCCGCGCCGCGTGGGAACGGGAGGGGGCCACGCGATGAACCTGGCTGAGCTCGCACCCGGGTTCGTGGCGGTATGCGCGATCGTCATCGTGGCGAGCCTTGCGCACCCGCATGGCCGGCGCGCGCTGGGTGCCGGTGCCCTGCCGATTGGCGGCATCCTCGTCGCATCCGCGATCATGCACACCGCCGGACACCACCCCTCCGGTGCCGGCACCGCGGCTCTCCTCGGCATAGCGTCGGCCGGCCTCTGGCTCGTGACGCTCGCGCGTCTGCCCGACCAGCGGGCGGCCGACGCGGCACGTCGGGAGACAGAACTCTCCGACCGGCGCTTCCGCGAGGCGCTGGCCCGGTCGAACATCACCGTCTTCGCCCAGGACACCGACCTCCGCTACACGTGGATGTACAACCCCCGCCTCGGCGTCTCTGCCGAATCTGTGCTCGGCAGGACCGCAAACGAACTCGTCGAGCCCGACCTGCTCTCCGAAGCCGACGCCCTGAAGCGCAAGGCGATCGAGGCGGGTCTGACGGTGAACGACACGGTGGCGCTGCACACGCCCGAGGAAGGCCGGCTCTACTTCGACATGACCGTGGTGCCCACGTTCGACGCCGCTGGCGAGATCGACGGCATCCTGTGCTCGGCATTCGACGTGACCGAGATGCGGCTCTTCGAGGTCCGCCTGACCGCGATGGCTGCGCAACTCGCCACTGCCTACCAGCGCTTCGAGCTCGCGCTCGATGACTCGCCCATCACCGTTTTCGAGCAGGGACCAGGCCTGCGCTACACGTTCGTCTACAATCCCCCGCCCGGCCTGACGGCCACGGACTTCCTCGACCGGACCGATGCGGAGATCTTTTCCGAACGCGACGCCCACCGGCTCCAGGGCCCGAAGCAGCGCGTACTCACCTCGGGCGGCCGCGAGACCGTGGAGATCGAGGTCGAGGTCGCGGGCACGGTGCGCTACTACGAGCTGACCGTCGAGGCGAAGCGGGACTCGGCTGGCGGGATCGTCGGCCTGGTCGGCACCACCCTCGACCTGACCGAGCGCCGGCGCGACGAAAAACGCATCCGGCTGATGCTGCGCGAACTCACGCACCGCTCGAAGAACCTGCTCGCGGTGATCCAGGCCATGGCCCGCAAGACCGCAAGCCTCTCCGGTGATCTCGAAAGCTTCGTTTCCGACTTCTCGTTGCGCCTCCGGGCGATCGCTGCCGCGCATGATCTGCTGGTCTCGCAGTCCTGGCACGGAGCCGATCTGCGCGAACTGCTCCGGGCGAGCCTCGCCGCGACGATCGACCCGGAGTCGCCGCAGGTGAGCCTCGATGGCGAGCCGATGCTGCTGACGCCGGACGCCGCGCAGAATCTCGGACTGGCGTTCCATGAGCTTGCGACCAACGCCAGCAAATACGGCGCCCTGTCCGTGCCCGCGGGCCAGCTCGCGGTTGCGTGGGAACGCATTCCCGGAGAGGTGCGGCTCCGCTGGACCGAGACCGGCGGGCCGGCCGTCATCCCGCCCGAGCGGCACGGCTTCGGTCGCGTCCTGCTCGAACGGCTGGTCGGGGTGACGCTGAACGGCTCGGTTAAACTCGACTTCCGACCCGAGGGGCTTGTCTGCGAGATCCGCTTCCCCGAAAGCGGCGTGGCCGTGTCACCGCCCGCCGCGCCGCTCACTGACGAAGCCGGGCCTGCCTCATGACGTTCTGCCGAGGCCCTCGAACGCCCGGTTGATCTCCTGCATGAGCCGCCAGTGATCTTCCGAATCGTCGTGGTCGCAGAACCGCTCCACCATACTTCGCCATGTGGCGAGGCCGCTCATCTTGTCCTCACGAGAGAGGTATGGATCACGTGCCAGCCGCAGTGGCGAGGTGAAGCCCGCAAATCGATTGAGATCGGCCAAGGCTCCCTCCCTTCCGGCCCGGGCGAAAACGCCGCCCATCTTGATGATACAAGGGTGAACCCCCAAGATCGCGTGATTGTTCCGTGGAGCGAAGCAGATCCCGGATAAATGTTAATGCACTGGGAGGGGGGGTGTGCAAACATGGAACACCCCGATCGAACTCTGGTGGCCGCCATTCGGGACCGCCGGAAGCCGCATCAGCATCGGAACGACAGCGTATTCGAACGCGCAGCGATCGGACTTCTTCGGAGATGAATGTGAAGACCAGCCTGACCTCGCTCGAGGACATCCTGCTCCTTGAGGACGACGCCCTGATCTCTCTCGACACTGAGGACATGCTCCTGTCCCTCGGCGCGGGCCGGGTCCATGTCGCTCACAGCCTGGACGAAGCCGAAGGCATCATCGCGCGGCAGAAGCTCGACGCGGCCGTCCTCGACCTGGTGATCGGCGCCGCGCGCAGCGAGGATCTGGCGCGGCGTCTGGTCGAACAGTCGATGCCGGTCATCTTCGCGAGCGGCTATGGCGATGTGGGCGCGATCGCCGAAGGCCTCGAGCATGTTCCAACCGTCCGAAAGCCCTACTCCGCCCAGGCGCTCGAAGCGGCCCTCGCCGCGGCGTTCTCCGGGTACAAGATGAACTGAAGTCTTCTCAGCACAATCTTCACAATATCTTGCGGGCAGATGCTGCCACTCCGGAGGAACGACTGGAAGTCTGGTTCGTTTGTCCTTCGTATCGTATGTCGTCGCTTCACGGACGAAGTGATGGCGCGCGTAGAAGAGGACGTGAAGAAATGTTGAAGACCCTTCTTGCCACAAGTGCCGTAGCGGCGGTTCTTGCTTTCGGAGCCGGCCCGGCGGCAGTGATGGCGCAGACCGCGCCCGCGACCGACCAGCCCGCGACCGACGAGACGGCACCCGAGCCCGTCACCCCGGCCGATCCGGGTGCGATGGCGCCGGCAACCACGCCTGCGACCCCCGCCACCGCGCCAGAGGCTGCGACGGGGGCCGGGAGCGAACTTGCAGCGATCCCGCGCGACGAGCTTATCGGCACGGACATCAAGGCGGGGCCTGACAACGAGACCGTCGCATCGGTGGAGGACGTCCTGCTGGATGCCGATGGCAACGTGAAGAACATCGTCGCACGCTTCGGCGGGTTCCTCGGCTTCGGCGAGACCACGGTCCTGCTGATGCCCGACGAAGTGATGGTGCACCGGACGGAGGCCGGAAAGCCGGAACTCACGACGACCCTGACGCCAGAAGCCCTGAAGGACCGCCCGGAGTACACCGCGCCGACCAACTGAGCGCTCGCCGGGACAGATTGACCGGCTGACGGGTCGGTTGCCGCCCCTCAGATCTCTTCGCCCACCGTGCCACGGTTCGCCTTCAGAGCCCCGCGGTGGGCCTTTCCGTCGAGCCGTCGGCGCACCGACCCGAGCGTCGGGCGCGTGGGCCGACGCGGCTTTGGCGCTTCGAGCGCCGCGAGGATCAGCTCCTTCAGCTTCTCCCGCGCCTCGGTGCGGTTGAGGGCCTGGGTGCGATGGCGTTCCGCCCGAATGATCAGCGAGCCGTCAAGCGTCCAGCGACGCCCGGCGAGGCGGCGCAGGCGCGCCTTGACGTCCGGGGCGAGGTTCGGGGAGCGCGCGGCCTCGAAGCGGAGCTCGACCGCGGTCGCCACCTTGTTGACGTTCTGCCCGCCGGGACCAGACGCGCGCACGAAGCTCTCGGTGAGCTCCCAGTCAGAGATCAGGATGGAGTCGGTGACATGCAGCATTGGACCCGGGCATTCGTGAAAGCGATCATTTCATAAAAGCGATGAGGGGTCGTACAGCTGTACGACCCCTCACACATTCATGAGATTGGAGGCTGGGTCGGCTGGATCACAATGATCCTGCGGAACTCCGGCCGTGAGGGGAATTGTCCCCTAGACCTTCTCTGCCCGCGTAGACCTTACCACGTTCTCCAAAGTCTCACTCGACATTGGATCACCTCCTTCCGCTGGTTTCGCTTGGATCAAGCCTGACACCACCGCGGGAAAACGCAAGCGATTCCTCAAACACGGTTTAGATACCGGCCAATCACGATGCGGAACGGTGCAAGAGCAAACAATGCAATGGCAAATTTGACGCCGAAATCGGCAAGCGCGAGTGATTGCCAGAGCGGAACCATCGGACCCCGGCCAAGCAGCGGCATCAGCTCGTTCGCCCAGCCCACATCAACGTGGGGGGCGATGAAGGCGAACGTCGCGGAGAACGCCAGTCCGAAGAAAATCACCGTATCCAGAACGCTGCCTGCAATGCTGGCGATGAACGGCGCGCGCCACCAGCTGCCGCGGCGAAGGCGGTTGAAGACCGCCACATCGAGCAACTGGCCGACGAGAAACGCACTCGCCGACGCGATCGCGACACGCAGGCTGACCAGCGGCCCGAACGGGCCTTCGATCTGACTGCCGACAAAGGAGCAGGCGAGCCCCACGAGGAAGCCGGCGAGGATCACCCGCCGGGCCGCCTTCGGCCCGTGCAGGCGGTTCATCAGGTCGGTGACGAGGAAGGCAAAGGGGTAGGTGAACGCCCCCCAGGTCAGCCACTGGCCGACGAGATACTGCACGAGGATGTTCGAGGTGATGACGACGACCGCCATGGCGGCGATGCCGGGAAGGTGGGCGCGGGTCATGCGATTCCGTTTTGACAAGGTGGCGGAGACTTGGCCCCGACGCTTCGGCGCCCGGGCGATGCCGCCTGTAGCCGCGCCGCGGCGCCAGCGCAAGTCCATGCGAGCTCAGAAGTGCAGCCTCAATCCGACCGTCGCATACTGCGCACCGCCAGACGCCCCATTGATCAACCCGAAGATCCCGGAGCGGTGATGCATGCGGAACAGAAGTTCGGCACCCGGATGACTCGGCAGCGAGAATGTGACCTCGGGCGCGAGGAAGTGCAGCACGTGCGAGCCCTCCTCGTCGTTCTGGTTGCGGTCGCGCTCGACCGCGGTCTTGTCACTCGCCCAGTTCAGGCCCGTGGAGACTGCGACCGTGGTGCGCACCACCCCATCCCACGGAAAACCGTGATAGCGCACGAAGAGCGCGCCCCAGACCTCTGTCGCCTTCTGGCGGCCGAAGCGCTGACCGATGCCGACCTCGGGCTCCAGCGAGACATGCCGGTCCCAGAGCCAGCCGGCCTCGCGCGAGATGGCCGTCGCGATCAGATGGTCGTCCGTGGTGTAGTCCCAGCTGGCCGGGAACTCGGGCCGCGTGACCAGCACCTTGGCCATGGCGTTTTCGACATAGGTGCCGCCATAGATGCTGACGGCGCAGTCACCCTCACAGGGCGCAATGAGGCTCGCGGGCGTCCACGCTGCCGCCGGCGTCGCCGCCAGCGCCAGCAGACCCGCACCCAGTCCCCGAAAGAGTCTCCCGAACCACATGCTCGCACGCCCCACCTTCGGGGCGGTTTAACACGGGCGTTAACCTTCGGGAAACCCCTCGGATTTCGGGTTCTACCGGGAACTCAGGCCGTGAGTCGCCGCAGATACGAGCCCTGCTCACGCAGCTTCCACTGCGCCTCCGGCTGGCGCGCGGCCATCGTGTCGGGGATCTCGAGCTCGTCAAACCCGACACGCCGCGCCATGCGGAACTGATCGGCGATCAGCGGCCCGACCGCCCGCAGCCGGCCGGTGTAGCCGAGTTCGCGCAGTCGGCGCCCGATCGAGAAGCCCCGGCCATCTGTGTAGGCCGGGAACGCCACCCGGATGAGCTCGACCCGGTCGAGCCAGGGCAGCAGGTCGGCCGGCTCCCGGTCATTGGGGAACTCGACGGCGAGCCCTTCCTCCGGCAGGTCCTGGCCCGACCAGAACACGTCGAACGGCAGGAACTCGTGGGTCCAGCTGTCGGCGGCAAAACCCGCCTCGGTCACGATGACGCTCATGGTCGTCTCCCTCAGCTTGCAACGCGGAGGATGCGACCATCCGCGCCGAAATGAATGCCGCACTCAATCTTTTCCGTGCCGCGCCAACGACCTGCACGGTCATCTTCGCCTTCTTTCACCGGCGTCGTGCACGGCTGGCAGCCGATGGACCGGAAGCCCTTCGCCACCAGCGGATGCCGGGGCAGCTCGTGAACGTCCATGTAGGCGCGCAGGTCCTGCGCGCCCCAGTGCGCGAGCGGGTTCACCTTCAGCCGCTCGCCCTCGCGCTCGAAGATCTCGAGCGCGGCCCGGCTCGATGCCTGAAACCGCTTCCGCCCGCTGATCGACACCGGCCAGGGCCGCAGCGCCCGGTCGAGCGGCAGCACCTTGCGAACCCCGCAGCAGGTGTCGGGATCGCGCTGGTGCAGCGTGTCATCCGGATCGATCCGCGCCAGATCGGCCGGGTTCGGCCGCAGGATCCGCACGTTGCGCAATCCGAGGTGCGCCGCGAGGGTCCGCTGGTACTCCAGCGTCTCCTCGAAGAGCATCGCCGAGTCGATCATCAGGACCGGCAGGTCGCGGTCGAGATCGGCGATCATCTTCAGCAACACCGCCGCCTCGGCGCCGAACGAGGACACCATCGCCACCTGATCCGGGAACGCGCAAAGCGTGGCCTCGAGCACCGCTTCAGGCGTCGCGTCGCCATAGGCGAGGCGAAGCGCTTCGACCCGGTCGAGCGGATGGGCTTCGAGCGCGCTGGCGCAATCAAGCCGCATCGGAGCGCACCTCTTCATAGAGCGCTGCCTTGAACGGCCCCATGCCGACCCGGCGGAAGGTCTCGAGGAAGGTCTCTCCGGGCTCGGTGCGCATGTCGAGATACGCCCCGATCAGCCGCTCGACCGCCGGCACCACCTCGTCATAGGCAAAGCCCGGACCGGTCTTGTCGCCCACAACCGCCGTCTCGGTGGCGTCGCCGCCGAGGGTGATCTGGTAGTTCTCCACCCCTGCCCGATCCAGCCCGAGAATGCCGATATGGCCGACGTGGTGATGGCCGCAGGCGTTGATGCAGCCCGAAATCTTGATCTTCAGCGGCCCGATGTCGCGCTGTCGGTCGATGTCGGCGAAGGTCTCGGCGATCTCCTGCGCCACCGGGATCGACCGGGCGGTCGCGAGCGAGCAGTAGTCCATGCCCGGGCAGGCGATGATATCCGAGACGAGCCCGATGTTCGCCGTTGCGAGCCCGGCCGCCTTCAGCCGGTCGTAGATCTCCGGCAGATGCCGGCGCGGCACGTGCGGGAAGACCACGTTCTGCTCGTGGCTGATGCGCAGGTCGTCGTGGCCAAGCTCCTCGGCGATATCCGCGAGGACGCGCATCTGATGGGACGTCGCATCCCCCGGCGTCCCGCCGATCGGCTTCAGCGACACGGTGACGATCGCGTAGTGCGGCTGCTTGTGCTCGGCAACGTTGGTGTCGATGAACGAGCGCAGGCCAGCCGAGAGCACCGGCGCGACGGGCGCCGCGGGCTCGAAGACGGGCGGCGTGAACGCGGCCTCGATCTCGGCCAGGAGGCCCGGGTTGATCGGCGGCCACTCGGCCCGCTTCTCGGCGAAGCGCGCCTCGATCTGCTGGCGGATCTCGTCGAGCCCGGTCTCGTTCACCAGGATCTTGAGGCGCGCCTTGAACTTGTTGTCGCGGCGTCCGGCGAGGTTGTAGACCTGCAGGATCGCCTCAAGATACGGGATGAGGTCCGCCTTCGGCAGGTACTCGCGCACCACCTTGCCGATGATCGGCGTGCGGCCAAGGCCACCGCCCACGGAGACCTCGTAGCCCGGCAGCCCGTCGGAGCTGCGCACCATGCGCAGGCCGATGTCATGGGTCTTGGTCGCGGCGCGGTCGTTCGGCGCGCCGGTGATGCCGATCTTGAACTTGCGCGGCAGGTAGAGGAATTCCGGGTGGTCGGTCGACCACTGGCGGAGCAGCTCCGCCGTCGCGCGCGGATCCTCGATCTCGTCGGCGGCGGCGCCGGCGAAGTGATCCGCGGTCACGTTGCGGATGCAGTTGCCGCTGGTCTGGTTCGCATGCATCTCGACGTCGGCGAGCGCGTCGAGGATGTCCGGCACATCGCGCAGCTTCGGCCAGTTGAACTGGATGTTCTGCCGCGTGGTGAAGTGGCCGTAGCCCTTGTCCCAGCGATCCGCGATCATCGCGAGCTGCCGCATCTTGCGGCTGTTGAGCGTCCCATAGGGGATCGCGATACGGAACATGTAGGCGTGGAGCTGGAGATAGAGCCCGTTCCTCAACCGGAGCGGCAGGAACTCCGCCTCGGTCAGCGACCCGGCGATGCGGCGCTCCACCTGATCACGGAACTCCGCGACCCGCTCGCGGACGAAGGCCTGATCGAAATCGTTGTACTGATACATCACACACTCTCCGCCTGGCGGCCATGCTCGGGGTAGTTGGAGGGCCCGCGGGTGCGGAACACCTCGCGGAAATGGGCAGGCGCGGCGCGGCCGCGGTCGTCGATGGCGGAGTCCACGAGATAGACGCTCACCACCTCGTTCGGAAACGCCGAGGCGCGGGCGAGGAGGTCGTCTGCCGCCTCCGAATTCACCGCGAGGGCCGCATCGCCGATGTCGCGCGACCAACAGCCCGTCGACGTGAAGTAGACGACATCGCCCTCGAAGAGGTCGTTGCCAGTGGCCATCTGCGGCTGGAATTTGCGTGCCATCAGAGTGCTTCCTTCATGTCGGCGAGAGCGAGGGCGGCCGCACGCGGCGCGAGCCCGATGAGGATGAGGGTCGGTGCGCCGGGCGTCGTCGCGTCGAGCGCGCGCGGCAGGTCGAGAAGTGTCGTGGCGTGAAGACGTTGCGAGGCGAGGCTCGCATTTTCGACCGCCGTGACCGGCGTGTCGGCGCTCGCGCCGTGCATCATCAGGCGGCCGCGCAGGAACGTCGCGGCGCGCTTGCCCATGTAGATCGCCGCGGTGGCGCCGGGCTTGGCCAGCTCGCGCCAGTCGTGTTCGGCAAAGCCCTCGACGTCGTGGCCGGTGAGGATGCGGAACGCGGCATTGCGCCCGCGCTTCGTCAGCGACTGGCCGATGGCGGCGGCGGCGGCGCTCGCCGAGGTGATGCCGGGCGTGATCGCGTAACGAACGCCCGCGGTCTCCAGTGCCTCGATCTCCTCGTCGAGCCGGCCAAAGACCGCCGGATCGCCGCCCTTCAGCCGGACCACGGTGGCACCGGAGGCGGCGTGCAGCACGAGAAGCGCGTTGATGTCGTCCTGCTTCCACGACGGGCCGAAGCCGGTCTTGCCGACCTCGATGATCGTTGCCTCGCGGCGGGCAAGCTCCAGGACGCCAGGCGAAACCAGCCGGTCGTGGATCACCACGTCGGCCTCGTGCAGCAGGCGGCGCGCCTTCAGCGTCAGAAGCTCCGGGTCACCGGGGCCTGCGCCCACGAAGTGAACGAAGCCGTCTTCGGCTTCCGCACCCGCGCCGAGCATCCGCCCGAGCTCGGCCTCGGCGGCCTCCTGACCCTCGGCGAGCGCGCGCGGGCCGGTCTGGAAGTAGAAGCGGGTCCAGAACCCGCGCCGGGCCTTGCCGTCGAGGTGCTCGACCCGGCCGCGAAACGCCTGACCGATGCGCGCGAGCGAGCCAAGCGACGTGGGCAGCATCGCCTCGACCTCGGCCTTGATCTTGCGGGCGAGCACCGGGGCCGCGCCCTCGGTGCCGATCGCCACCGTCACCGGATCGCGATCAACGATCGCCGGCGTGATGAAATCGCTGCCCTCGAGATTGTCGACGAGGTTCACCGGCACACCGGCGCCGCGGGCGAGCCGGGCCACACGGGCGTCCGCGAGTGCGTTACCCGTCGCGCCATAGACCAGCGCGCTGCCGGGAACGTCTCCCGCCTCGATCGCGCGGGCGACAAGCTCGATGCGCCCCTCGGCGGCCCAACCGGCAACGGCGGCGTCCGGGGTGGCGGCGAAGACCCGAAGCCGTGCCTCCGTCTTCAGGAGCAGGCGCAGCTTGGCCACGGCCACCTCGCCGCCGCCGGCCACGAGGACGGTGCGGTCACGCATATCGAGGAAAACCGGGTAGTGTCGCATGCCTTGGCCCCTGGGAACTGTGAGCTTATAAATAGGACAAAATCCCTGTTTTCCTCAATGGCACGCTTCAAATAAGGAATTCTGTCCGTTAAGATTGCGACTCAGAAAACATGGTTGTGGAAAGCGCAGGAAGGACAGGATGGCCGACGCATTGGACGATCTGGATCGGAACATCCTCGCCCTGTTGCAGGAGGACGCGACCCTCGCCCTCGACGAGATCGCCCGTCGGGTGGGGGCATCGAAGACCCCGGTCTGGAACCGAATCCGCAAGATGCGCGCCTCGGGCCTCATCAAGTCGGAGGTGGCACTGCTCGACCCGGACAAGCTCGGGCTCGAAAGCTGCTTCTTCGTGCTGATCCGCACGTCGCAGCATGATGCCGGCTGGCTTGAACGCTTTCTTCAGGCGGTGCGCTCGCGGCCCGAGGTGCTCGAGGCGCACCGGCTGGCGGGGGATATCGACTATATCCTCAAGGTTCGGGTGCCAAATGCCCGCGCCTACGACACCTTCTATCGCGCGCTCATCAAGGAGGTGTCGATCTACAACGTCACCTCCTCACTCTCCATGGAGGAGATCAAGAACACCACCGCGCTCCCCCTCGCCGTACCGGCGAATTGAGCATCGCAGGAGGAGCGCAAACAGGCATTCGGCCCACTGGCACGCCGCAAAGCCGCATGCTAGACGGCGAATGTGAGCCCCGGAGGGGCCAGGAGGCGCGAGATGAGCATCACCGAGATCACCCCCGACTACAGCGTATCGCCGCAGATTGAGCCCCAGGACGTCGCCGAAATCGCACGTCTCGGCTTCCGCTCCATCATGTGCAATCGCCCCGAGGGCGAGAGCGCCGACCAGACGCCGGTGGCGGAGATCGAGGCGGAAGCGAAGCGACTCGGCCTCGGATTCGCGTTCGTTCCGGTCGTCTCCGGCAAGATCGACAGCCAGAACGTCGAGGACTTCCGCCAGGCGCTCGACCGGCTCGAAGGCCCGGTCCTCGCCTACTGCCGCTCGGGCGGCCGCTGCCAGAACCTCTTCGTGCTGTCCCAGCGCTAGGCGCGGAACAACGTCCCGCCAAGCCATGGCCGTGCCGGAAATTCGCGCTACCTCGGCGTCATGGAAATGTCTCGGAGCAAAGGAATGAGCTCGGACTGTGGTGGCGGGCTTGATTTCGAGGCCTCGGTACGACGCGCCTTCGCGCGGCTGACCACCGACGATCTGCCTCGGGCGGCGGCGGCGCGTGGCTGGCCGGTGCGCACACCCGACGAATTCGAACGTCTGTTGCTCGATCACCTGCATGAGCAATCTGGACTGCCCCCGGGCGCGCCGCCGTCGCTCTTCGACATGGTGCTCGCGGTCGAACTCGGCGAGCGGCTGATGTCCGGCAGCCTCTGCTGCGACCGGATGAGCCGAAAGATGCGCTGCGCCGATCGTGCGCTTGAGACGCTGAAGGCGCTGCTGGCACAACCCCGGCAGTAGAGACCGTACTCAGACCCCTCTTCGTGGTGACACCCGCATGGAAAGCGCCAAGGCCGCAGACAAGTAAGCCGCAACAACCGAACTTGTTGTTGCGGCGCTCAGTTGGACCACACTCTTCCGATTTCTGACGAGCTGCCGCTGCCCGATATCCCTTGATCGAGCGGTACCTTCGTCATGCCCGATACACGCCCCGCGTGGACCTTCACGCTGCCAGCGGCCTTGCTGCTCATGGCCCCCTTCGACATCCTCGCCTCGCTGGCGATGGATATCTATCTTCCCGTCGTCCCGGCGATGCCCGGCATCCTCGACACGACGCCTTCCGTCATCCAGCTCACCCTCAGCCTCTACATGGTGATGCTGGGGGTTGGTCAGGTGATCTTCGGCCCGCTCTCCGATCGCCTCGGGCGACGGCCGGTCCTGCTCGCGGGCGCCACCGCCTTCGTCGTGACCTCCCTTGGTGCGGCCTGTTCCCAGACTGCCCTGATCTTCCTCGCCTTTCGCCTGGTTCAGGCGATCGGCGCCTCGGCGATGCTGGTCGCAACCTTTGCAACCGTGCGCGACGTCTACGCCGATCGCCCCGAAGGCGTCGTCATCTACGGCCTGTTCAGCTCGATGCTCGCCTTTGTGCCAGCCCTCGGGCCAATCGCGGGAGCGTTGATCGGCAACCTTCTGGGATGGCGGGCAATCTTCGCCACACTCGCCGCACTCGCCGTGCCCGCGCTGCTGAACGCCGCGATCCGGTGGCGAGAAACCCGCCCCATCGGCACGGCGAGGCGCCACCGCTCCGTCCTGCCGATCTTCACGAGCCCCGGCTTCTGGGTCTACACCCTCGCGTTCAGTGCGGGCATGGGCAGCTTCTTCGTGTTCTTCTCGACCGCGCCCCGCGTGCTCATCGGTCAGGCCGGCTACTCCCCGATCGGCTTCAGCCTCGCCTTCGCCACTGTCGCGCTCGCGATGATCGCGACCACCCGCTTCGCGAAGGGCTTCGTCGCCCGCTGGGGCATCGCGGGCTGCGTCGCGCGCGGCATGGCGCTGCTCGTCACCGGAGCTGCACTCCTCGCGGTCGGCGAGCTCGCCCGGTCGCCGTCCTTCCTCGGCTTCATCGTGCCCATGTGGGTGATGGCGGCCGGCATCGTCCTCACGGTCTCCGTCACCGCCAACGGTGCGCTGGCGGAGTTCGACGACATCGCAGGCTCGGCGGTCGCCTTCTACTTCTGCATCCAGAGCCTCGTCGTGAGCATCGCGGGCACACTCGCCGTGACGTGCCTCGACGGCGACACCGCATGGCCGGTGATCGCCTACGCCACGACGACGGCGGTACTCGTGTCGGCGGGACTGGCGCTCCTCCGGCGCCGCGAGCGCCCCGATGCGGCGCCTTAGCCCGCGCGCGCCAGCAGGCTCGTCGCCAGCATGTCGGCGGCGGCCGGGCTCAGCGCGATCGGGATATCGTGGACGATGGCGAGGCGGGTCAGCGCCTGCAGATCGACATCCCCGCCATGGGGCACCGTCGGGTCGGCGAAGAACACCACGCCATCGAGATCGCCGATCGCAAGCAGCGCGCCGAGCTGCTGGTCGCCGCCGCGACTGCCGCGCTGCAGCCGCTCGACCGTGAGCCCGGGCGCAGCCCCCGCGATCATCGCGCCGGTGCCGCCGGTGCAGACCAGCCGGTGCCCGGTCAGCGCCCGCGCGTGGCGCAGCACCCAGGCCCGAAGCTGCGCCTTGCGGCTGTCGTGCGCGACGAGCGCGAGGCGGCGCGGCGCGGTCGAGCGCGCCCGGCCCCGGGCGGCGAGATCGAGGAGCGCCCGCACCTGCCCGGCGAACCCGGGCTCGTCGGTCGGGAACGCGCCGCCGAGCGCCGCGGTGCCGACGGTGAACCCCGCCGCGCCGGCCTCGGCCGTGGCGAAGACCCGCGCCTCCCGGTCGATGCTGCCGGCCATGATCACCGGCTTCTCCACCGCCGCGCAGACCCGCGCCATCAGTGCCGCCACATCGCCCTCGAAGCGGTACGCGAGCAGGTCGAGCCCGTGCACGTGCTCCAGCGCCGCGAGATGGCGGGCCGAGGCAACGATCTCGTCCTCGGTCCCCGCCAGCACGCTCGGATGCCCGAGAATGCGACCCGGAAACGGATAGTAGCGGATCGGATGCGCGCGGATCACCTCCGTCACCGCCTCGGCCCGGGTGCCCCCGAGCAGACAGTCGACGTCGAGCGCCACGGCAGCCCGGGCCGAGGCCAGCTCCTGGCCCGCATCGAGGCTCACCACCTCAAGATACGACCGCCCGCCCGCGGCCCGGATGGTGTCCGTCAGGCCCTTCAGCTCCGAGACCGGCAGGCCCACGTCCTTGAAGCCGATGTGCCGCGCACCCCCGGCCAGCGCCTCGTCGAGCCGCCGGCCTGCATCGGGGATCGTCCGGTCGTTCTCGGTCAGCATCAGGATGAAGTCGAACGCCATCCCTCAGCCCTCTGATTCTGCGAGCGAACGCCCGGCAACCGGCAACGCGGCCATCCAGGCCGAGGCCGGCACGAGCGCCAGATGCTCCGCTCCCGAGCTGGCGGCACAGAGCGCGGCAAGATGCCCCACCGCCGCGCCGACCGGCTCGCCGGCGGCAATGAGCGCGGAGAAGACGTCCCCGACCCCGTGTGGCACATCCCTGAACTGCGGCGTTTCGTAGAGGACCGGCGCCCCCGGCCCGACGTCGAGCACCCCGGCGGCGTCGGTGAGCGGCGGCGTGGTGACGAGCACCCGCGCCCCCAGATCGCGCGCCGCCGCGACCGCCTCCGCGAGCGTCGCGATCCCCTGCCCGCTCAGCCACCCGAGTTCGAAGCCGTTCGGCGTCAGGATATCAGCGAGCGGAACCAGCCTGTCCCGGACTCCCGCGGCCGCAACCGGATCGAGATACAGCCCCTCCGCCGTGTCACCAAGGATCGGATCGACCACCACCCGGGCGGCGGGCGACAGGCGCCGGATGCGCGCGACGAGGCCGACCGCGATCTCCACATGAGCGGCACTCGGCAGATAGCCCGTCAGCAGCGCGTCAAGCCCGCTGAGCCAGCCATTGCCCTCAAGCGCGTCGATCATCGCCGCAAGCTGCTCCGGCGGGATACGGTCGCCGGCGGTATGGGCAAAGCCCGGCTCGTTGGAGAGCACGATGGTCGGAAGCTGAAGCGGCACATGGCCGAGCGCCTGCAGCGCCGGAACCGCGGCTGACAGGCCCACGTGCCCGGCCGAGGTCCAGCTCGACAGGACGAGAATACGGGCCATGCGGGGCATCCTTCGATCTTGAGTCCACCGAACTCTAGCCCGCGTTTCCAGCCCGGTGGAAGCTCAGAACCGCCGACTGCGCCAGGCGAGCGCCGCAAGGCCGGCGGCGAGGCCGAACCAGGTAAGCGCATAGATCAGATGCGTGTTGCGAAAGCTGACGACGGTCAGGCCACCGATCGGCAACCCGCCCGGGTTCGGCGTCGCATCGGCGTCGATGAAATATGGCGCCGCCGGCCCGAGTCCGTCCTGAGCGGTGATGGCGGCGACATCGCGCGAGTACCAGCGCCCGGCCGCGGGATCGTTGCTGCGCAGGAAGCCCCCGCCGGGCTCGGCAAGCCGCAGGAGACCCGTCACCGTCACCTCGCCGTCCGGTGCCTCGCGTGTCGCCGGATCGCGCTTGTCGGGCGGCACGAACCCGCGGTTGACCAGCACGGTGAACTCCGGCGTGACGAAGGGCGTCAGGATCCACGATCCCGAGCCGTGGATGGTGACGGCGAGGACCGGCGTCTCGTGATCGTTCAGGAAATGTCCCGTCGCGGTGACGCGGGTATATTCGTCGTCGCGCCCGATCCCCGCCCAGTCCGGCGGACCGGGCGCCGGGACCGGCGCCGCCGCGAGGCGGGCATCGACCCTGGCGATGAGATCGAGCTTCCAGGCCCGCCGCTCGACCTGCCAGACACCGAGTCCGAGAAAGAGCGCGATGGCGAGAAGAACACCCGTCAGCGCCACCACTGAGCGCACCCGCCCGCGTCGCGGCGGCTGCGTCTGCCCGGTCTCGTCCATGCCACCCTGCCTTTCCGGTCGACGCTCACCTGTCACGGGGCGCCTGACAACGGGCGCCTAGCATGGGCGGCGCCCCAAAGGGAACCAGCCGGCGGGACCACCGCGAGCGGAAAATCAGAAGCGGGCGATGACGACCGTTCACCACGCGGTGACGCCCCTGTCGCGCCTCACTCTTGCACTGGCGGCGCGGCTCGACTAGTCAGAACCATACCTGAGCGGTTAAGTCGGCTACTTTCGGGCAGCCGGCTCCCACCGCATGCAAGAGGCGAGCGCTGCCGATGTTGCCGTCATTCCTCATCATGCTCCGGGAAGGCCTCGAAGCCGCCCTGATTGTCGGGATCATCGCGAGCTACCTCGCCCGAACCGGGCGGGCGGCGTGGCTGCCGACGGTCTGGGTCGGCATCCTGCTCGCGGTCGCCCTGTCACTCTTCGTCGGCGCGGGCGTGTTGATCCTCGGAGCGCAGTTCCCGCAGAAGACACAGGAGCTCTTCGAGGCGATCGTCGGCACCATCGCAGTGATTGTCCTCATCTCGATGGTGTTCTGGATGCGCAAGGCGGCGCGCTCGATCAAGAAGACCATGGAGCACGATATCGACGTGGCGCTCTCCGACGTCCGCGGACCGGCGTGGGCGCTCATCGGCATGAGCTTCTTCGCGGTGGCACGCGAGGGGCTCGAGTCGGTGTTCTTCCTGCTTGCGCTCCTCCAGCAGAGCCCCGGTCCCGCGGCGCCGCTCGGCGCCATCCTCGGGGTGCTGGTGTCGGCGCTCCTTGGCTTTGGTATCTATCGCGGCGGCGTGCGGCTCGACCTGCGGCGGTTCTTCCTCTGGACCGGCGCCTTCATCATCTTCGTCGCCGCCGGCCTCGCCTCCAGCGTTCTGCGCAACCTCCACGAAGCGGGGATCTGGAACCATCTCCAGCAGACCGTCTGGGACATGACCCGCACCCTGCCGGTGTCCTCGGTGACGGGCACCGTGCTCTCGGGCGTCTTCGGCTACCACGACGCGCCGGTGCTCGGCGAGGTCATCGTCTGGGCGCTGGTGCTCCTTGTCACCCTCTATTTCTTCCTGCGGCCGGCATCAGCGCCGCGACCGGCCAGGCAGGAGGCCTGAACCATGGCCGGATCCCGCCCCATGTCGCGCGGTGCCGCGTCGCTCGCCATCGGCGGCGCCGCACTTCTCGTCATCGCCGGCCTCGGCGCGTTCTGGTACGCGGCGAAGACCAGCATGCCCGAGCCCACCGATGGCGCGATCCTGGTTACGGTGACCGACGAGACCTGCGAACCCGCCGAGCTGACGGTGCCGGCCGGCAAGGCCACCTTCCGCATCCACAACGCCTCGGAGCGACCGCTTGAGTGGGAAATCCTCGACGGCGTGATGGTCGTCGCCGAGCGGGAGAACATCACGCCGGGGCTCAACGCGACCCTGACCCCGCGGCTGAAGACCGGAACCTACGACATCACCTGCGGACTGCTCTCGAATCCGCGCGGCAAGCTGACCGTGGTGGCGACGGCGGAGTCCGAGGCGGCGAAGGCCGCGCCGGAACTGCGCCACTTCATCGGGCCGCTCTCGGAGTATCAGGTCTACCTCAGCCGCCGGTCGAACGAACTCGCCGAGGCCACGGCGACCCTCTCGGAGCGGGTGGCGGCCGGCGATGTCGACGGCGCGAAGGCCGCCTGGCTCGCCGCCCGGCAGCCGTGGCGGCAGATGGCGCCGGTGACGGGGCGCATCGCCGATCTGGTGAACAGCATGGACCCGCTCGCCGAATACCTCGCGCAGCGCGAGGCCGACCCCGCCTTCATCGGCTTCCACCGGATCGAATATGCGCTCTGGAGCGAGGGCACGACCGAGGGGCTCGCTCCCGTGGCGGCCGATCTCGCGACAGCGGCCGCCACCGTGAAGGACCGCCTGAAGCAGGCAAAGCCCGGGCCGGCAGATCTCGCCGGTAACGCGGCCTCGCTCGCGGCGCGGGTTGCCGATCAGGCGGCGGCATCGCAGACCCCCTACTCTCACAGCGATCTGGCGGAGTATTCCGCCGATCTCGACGGCATCACCAAGTCGGCAATCGTCGTCGAGCCACTGGTGCGCGAGGCGAACCCGGCCACCGCGGACGCGCTCACGTCGGCCCTTGAAGCCGCGCGCGCGACCCTCGACGGCCTGAAAGTCGACGGCGCCTTCCCCTCCTACGACACGGTCGACGACGCCGGGCGCAAGACGATCTCCGAGGCGTTCGCGCGGATCGCGGATGCCGCCGGCGCGCTCAACCCGGCGATCGGACTGGAGTAGCCATGGCCGAAACCCCACTTTCCACCACCCGCCGCGGGCTGCTCGCCGGCGCCGCCGCCCTCGCCGCCGCACCAGGCCTCGCCCTCGCGGCGACCGAGCAGACGACCAGCGCCGGCCAGCGCCACGTCACGGACGCGCCGATCGCCGACACCACCAACAGCCGCGACATGGTGTCGCCCCATGGCGCGCATCAGGCCGGCATCGTCACCCCGCGCCCGGCGAACGGCATCGTTGCCGCGTTCCACGTGCTCGCCAACGATGCCGCCGACCTCGAAGCGCTCTTCCGCCGCCTGACCGAGCGCATCGTGTTCCTGACCCACGGCGGCCCGGTGCCGGACGCGGATCCGAAGCTGCCGCCGCCCGACAGCGGCATTCTCGGGCCGGTCGTGCCCCCCGACGCCCTGACGATCACCGTGGGTCTCGGAAGCTCGCTCTTCGAGGACCGTCCGTGGCTCGCGGCCCTGAAACCCCGCGTGCTGCAACGCATGGTGAAGTTCCACAACGATGCGCTCATCGCCGACCTCTGCCACGGCGACCTGATGCTCCAGTTCTGCGCCAACACCCAGGACACCTGCGTCCACGCGCTCCGCGATGTGGTGAAGAACCTGCCCGGCCAGATGGTCCTGAAGTGGGCGCAGGCCGGCAACGTGCCCGTCCTGCCACAGCGCCCCGGCGCGGCGCCCGAAAGCGCGCGCAACCTCCTCGGCTTCCGCGACGGCTCCGCCAACCCCGACAGCGCCGACGAGGAGCTGATGCGCAGGCTCGTCTGGGTCGGCCCCGAGAGCGACGAACCCGACTGGGCAACCGGCGGCAGCTACGCGGCCGTGCGCATCATCCGCAACCTCGTCGAGCGCTGGGACCGCACGCCCCTCGGCGAGCAGGAGCGCATCATGGGCCGGATGAAGATGTCCGGCGCCCCCCTCGACCAGCCGGACGCGACCGAGGCGCAAGTACCCGATTTCGCCACTGACCCCGATGGCACCCGCACACCGCTCGACGCCCACATCCGCCTCGCCAACCCGCGCACGCCGGCCACGGAGGCGAACCTGATCCTCCGGCGCCCGTTCAACTACGTGAACGGCGTGCTGAAGAACGGCCAGCTCGACCAGGGGCTCCTCTTCATCGCGTGGCAGGCCGACCTCGACCGCGGCTTCATCACCGTCCAGAAGCGGCTCGATAAGGAACCGCTCGAGGAATACATCCGACCCGTTGGCGGTGGCTACTTCTTCGCCCTGCCCGGCTTTGCCGACGGCGACTACGTGGGCTCGACCCTCATCGCCGCCATCTCACCGACCAGCCAGACCACGTCCAGCCAACCGGTTTCCTCCGACCCGGCCCCCGACCCCGGGACCAAACCCTAGGAGTGCTCACATGCGCCTCATGACCTTTGCCGCTGCCGGCGCCCTGCTCGCAGCGCAGGCCGCACACGCACAGGAAGCGACGCTCGATCTGGTTGAACCGATCAGCGAGTACAAGATCTACGTCTCCGAGAACGTCGATACGCTGGTGAAGAACACCACCGAGTTCGTGGCCGCCGTGAAGGCCGGCGACGTGGAGAAGGCGAAGTCGCTCTTCGCGCCGACCCGGCTCAACTACGAGGCCATCGAGCCGATCGCCGAGCTTTTCTCCGATCTCGACGTCTCGATCGACAGCCGCGCCGACGACTACGAGAAGGCCGAGGCCGACCCGGCATTCCCGGGCTTCCATCGCATCGAATACGGCCTCTGGGAGAAGAACTCGACCGAAGGGCTCGACCCGGTGGCCGACAAGCTGCTCGCCGACGTGCAGGACCTTCAAGGCCGCATCGAGAGCCTCACCTTCCCGCCCGAAGTGGTGGTCGGCGGCGCCGCGGTGCTGATGGAAGAGGTCGCGGCCACGAAGATCTCCGGCGAGGAAGACCGCTACTCCCACACCGACCTCTGGGACTTCCGCGGCAACTTCGACGGCGCGCAGAAGATCGTCGAGCTGATGCGTCCGCTGGTGATCGACCGGGACCCGGACTTCATCAAGACCGTCGACGAAAACTTCGCGACGATCGACACCATCCTGTCGAAGTACCAGTCGGGCGAGGGCTACGTCACCTACGACAACCTCACCGAAGCCGACCGGGTGGTTCTCGCGGCCGCAGTCAACACCCTCGCCGAGGACCTCTCGACGCTGCGCGGCAAGCTCGGTCTCGACTGAGCCCGCAGACACCGTTCGCAGACACCGCTCGCGGACCACTGCGGCTGGCTCTCAGCCAGCCGCACGTCCCCCCGCGCCCCGCGCGTCAGCCGCGCCGGGCCGCCTCGATCGCGGCGACGTCGATCTTCCGCATCGTCATCATCGCCTCGAACGCCCGGCGTGCCTCGTCGCCGCCAGCGGCGAGCGCCTCGGACAGCACGCGCGGCGTGATCTGCCACGACACGCCCCAGCGATCCCGGCACCATCCACACTCGCTCTCCTTGCCGCCGTTGCCGACAATGGCGTTCCAGTAGCGGTCGGTCTCCGCCTGATCGTCCGTGGCGATCTGGAACGAGAACGCTTCAGTCTGCGGGAACATCGTCCCGCCGTTCAGCCCGATGCAGGGGATGCCGGCCACGGTGAAGCGCACCGTCAGCACATCGCCCGCCTTGCCGGACGGGAAGTCCGACGGGGCACGGAAAACCTCGTCCAGTGAGCTGTCGGGAAACGTCTCGGCATAGAACCGCGCTGCGGCCTCGGCGTCCTCGTCATACCAGATGCAGATCGTGTTCTTGGGCACTCCCATCGGGGAAGTTCCTCCTGGGTTGGCGGATTGCGGGCGGGCCATCCGGGCCCGCGCCAAGGTTGGTAAACCCGCGAACAGACCCTATGGTTCCCGCTTCGCCTCATCGGCCCGCACCGCCGCCTCAAGGATCGCGTCATAGAGAAGCGCCGCGGATCTCGGCAGCGTCAGGCCGCGCAGACGGATCAGCCCGAACGGCTTCACTTCCAGCGGAAAGCTGACGGCAAGCGGCGTCACCGCGCGCCCGATCCCTCCGTCGCCGGCCAGCAGCCGCGCCACCTGCGTCGACACCGGCGCGATCGAGTTCGACCGGGTAAGCCGGGTCAGCGTGACAATGAGCGAGGCGGTGCTCAGCCGGCAGTTCGGCGGCTCGGCGCCGCGCGCCAGGAAGGCCTCCTCCACCGTGCGCCGCAGGAGCGAGCCCGGCGGCTGCATCACCCAGTCGTAGGATGCGAGATCCTCGATCCCGACCTGCGAACGCTGCGCCAGCGGATGATTGGCCCGCACGATGAACGCGACCGGCTCGACCCCGAGCCAGCGGATGCAGAGCGGCCGGGGATCGACGCTCGCCGGCACGCGGCCGATGACGAAGTCATGCCGGCTGCGCAGGAGATCCGGGACGAGCACGTCGCTCGTCGTCACGTCGACCTGGGCTGTCAGGCCGGGATGATCGCGCTGCAGCCGTTGCAGGATCGGCACCACGAGATCGATGGCCGGCGCCGTCACCGCGCCGACCCGCACCGTGCCGAGCCGCCCCTCCGCCACGTCGCCGATCTCGCGCCCCGCCTCGGAAATCTCCGCCAGCACCCGCCGCGCCCGGCGCGCCAGCGCCTCGCCCGCCGGGGTGAGCGCGATGCCCTTCGGCTGGCGCTCGCAGAGCGGATGGCCGGCAATGGCCTCGGCCTCGGCCAGCAGCCGCGACGCCGCCGGCTGGGTCAGCCGCAGGCTGCGCCCCGCCGCCGTCAACTGCCGGGTCTCGTCAATCGCTGCAATGAGCCGCAGGTGCGTGAGCTTCAGACCGCGACCCATCAGCCGGTCCGCGCCGCGCGCCTGCTCCTGATCCGGCGATGGAACTGGTCTCATGCGATTTCCGTCATGCCATACGCCGTGATTGCGATTTGCTTGATATGTCCAAGCCTGGCTAAAGTGCAAGCGCGTGGCGGATCCAGGACACAGGACCCGCCACGCCGCTGCGAAACAGAAGAAACGACGGGGGCGCCGGAGATTATCGGCAGACGCACCCGCAATGGGGAGATCGCAATGAAGCTTCTGACGCGCATTCTGGCGGGGGCTACCCTTGCCGCGGCACTGGCATTCCCGGCCCTCGCCCAGGACAAGGGCACGATCGGCATCGCGATGCCGACACAGTCCTCCGCCCGCTGGATCTCGGACGGCCACAGCATGGTGGAGCAGTTCAAGGCCGCGGGCTACGGGGCCGATCTGCAATACGCCGAGGACGACATCCCCAACCAGCTCGCGCAGATCGAGAACATGATCACCAAGGGCGTGAAGGCGCTGGTGATCGCTGCGATCGACGGCACCACCCTCTCGAACGCGCTCGAGAACGCCCACGCCTCCGGCATCCCCGTCATCGCCTACGACCGGCTGATCCGCGACAGCGCGAACGTCGACTACTATGCCACCTTCGACAACTTCCAGGTGGGCGTGTTGCAGGCCGAAAGCCTCGTGAAGGGGCTGAAGGAGCGCTTCCCCGACGTGAAGCCGTGGAACGTCGAGCTCTTCGGCGGCAGCCCGGACGACAACAACGCCTTCTTCTTCTACAACGGCGCCATGAGCGTGCTGCAGCCGCTGATCGACGACGGCTCGATCGCGATCCCCTCCGGCCAGACCGGAATGGACGTGGTCGGCACCCTGCGCTGGGACGGCGCGGTCGCCCAGGCGCGCATGGATAACCTGCTCTCGGCCAACTACACCGACGCGCACGTCAACGGCGTGCTCTCGCCTTATGATGGTCTCTCGATCGGCATCCTTTCGTCGCTGAAGGGCGTGGGCTACGGCTCGGCCGACCTGCCGATGCCCATCGTCACGGGTCAGGACGCCGAGGTTCCCTCGGTGAAGTCGATCCTCGCGGGCGAGCAGTATTCGACGATCTTCAAGGACACCCGCGAGCTTGCCGGCGTCACGGTGAAGATGGTGGACGCGCTGCTCACGGGCGGCACGCCGGAAGTGACCGACACCCAGACCTATGACAACGGAGTCAAGGTGGTGCCCTCGTACCTCCTGAAGCCCGTCGAGGTCGACAAGTCGAACTGGGAAGCGATCCTGATCGACTCCGGCTACTACAAGAAGGATCAGATCACCAACTGATCGACGGCCGGCCGGGCGACCATGCGTTCGCTCGGCTCCCGAAGGGACAGGACATGCAACCCATCCTCGAGATGCGGGGCATCGTGAAGACGTTCCCGGGCGTGCGGGCGCTGGACAACGTCAATCTCACGGTGCTGCCGGGCGAGATCCATGCGCTCGTGGGCGAGAACGGCGCGGGCAAATCCACGCTCATGAAGGTGCTGTCCGGGGTCTATCCGGCGGGCACCTACGAGGGTGACATCCTCTTCGAGGGTGAGATCCGCGCCTTCCGCGACCTCGCCGACAGCGAGGCGGTGGGCATCGTCATCATCCATCAGGAACTGGCGCTCGTGCCGCTGCTCTCGATCGCCGAAAACATCTTTCTCGGCAACGAGGTGGCGAAGGGCGGCGTCATCGACTGGGAAGAGACCTTCTCCCGCACCGACGGCCTCCTGAAGAAGGTGGGCCTGACCGAGCGGCCGACCACGCTCGTCACCGACCTCGGCGTCGGCAAGCAGCAACTGGTGGAGATCGCCAAGGCGCTCGCCAAACGGGTGAAGCTTCTCATCCTCGACGAGCCGACCGCCAGCCTTCAGGAGACCGACAGCGCCAAGCTCCTCGACCTGCTGCTCGAATTCCGCGCACAGGGCATCACCTCGATCCTGATCAGCCACAAGCTGAACGAGATCGCCCGCGTCGCCGACCGCATCACCGTGCTGCGCGACGGCGCCACCGTCTCGACCCTCGACGCCCGCGCGGCAGGCGAGGATCACGTCGGCGCGGCAAGCGAAGACCGCATCATCCGCGACATGGTCGGCCGCCCGATGTCCGACCGCTACCCGCCCCGCACGCCGCACGTTGGCGAAATGCTGTTCGAACTCGACGGCTGGTCGGTCTTCGATCAGGTCCACCCCGACCGCCAGGCGATCCGCGAGGTCTCGCTCAACGTCCGCGCCGGCGAGATCGTCGGCATAGCCGGCCTCATGGGCTCAGGCCGCACCGAACTTGCCATGAGTCTCTTCGGCCGCTCATGGGGCCACGGCATCACCGGCACCGCGAAACTCCACGGCCGGCCCGTCGACGTCTCCACCGTCGGCCGCGCGGTCGCCGCCGGCCTCGCTTACGTCACCGAAGACCGCAAGAGCCTCGGCCTCATCCTCGAGGACCACATCACCCACAACATCACGCTGGCAAACCTCGCCGGCGTCTCGAAGCTCGGCGTCATCGACGGCCACGCGGAGCGCAAGGTGGCGATGGACTACCGCAAGCGCCTGAACATCCGCTGCGCCTCGGTCTACCAGAAGACCGTCAATCTCTCGGGCGGCAACCAGCAGAAGGTCGTCCTCTCCAAATGGCTGTTCTCCGGCCCCGAGGTGCTGATCCTCGACGAGCCCACCCGCGGCATCGACGTCGGCGCGAAATACGAGATCTACACACTCATCAACGCCCTCGCCGAGGCCGGCAAGGGGGTGATCATGATCTCCTCCGAGATGCCGGAACTCCTCGGCATGTGTGACCGCATCTACGTGATGAAGGAAGGCGCCCTCGTCGGCCAGCTCCCCGCCGCCGAGGCGAGCCAGGAACGCATCATGCGCATGATCGTGAACGGATAAACCATGGCCAGCATCAGCGAGTCCCCGCCCCCCCAGTCGCTCGTCGGTCACCTCAGGGCGAACATCCGCGAATACGGCATGCTCCTCGCCCTCGTCGCGATCATGGCGTTCTTCCAGGTCGCGACCTCCGGGGTGCTGCTGAAGCCCGTGAACCTGACCAACCTGTTCCTGCAGAACAGCTACATCGTCATCATGGCGCTCGGGATGCTGCTCGTCATCGTCGCGGGCCACATCGACCTCTCGGTGGGGTCGGTCTCGGGCTTCATCGGCGCGCTCGCGGCGGTGATGATGGTGCACTACCACATCCCCACGGTGCCGACGATCATCGCCTGCCTCGCCATCGGCGCGGTGATCGGCGCGGCGCAAGGCTACTGGATCGCCTACTGGAAGATCCCCTCGTTCATCGTGACGCTGGCGGGGATGCTGGTCTTTCGCGGCCTCTCGCTCACCATGCTGCAGGGCCAGTCGGTCGGGCCGTTCCCCAAGGGCTTTCAGGCGCTCTCGTCGGGCTTCGTGCCGGATGTCCTTGCGGGCACCGGCATCAACCTCACCGCCCTCGTCCTCGGGATCGCCGCTGCCATCAGCCTCGTCGTCTCGGCGGTGCGCACCCGCGCGAAGCAGGCGCGCTATGCCGCGATCGAGGAGCCCTTCGCGTTCTTCATCGCCCGCAACGGCGTCATCGCCTTCGCCCTCGTCTTCATCGCATGGCTGCTCGCCTCGGGCCGCGGCCTGCCGAACGTGCTCATCACCATGGCGGTGCTGATCGCGATCTACACCTTCATCACCACCCGGACGACGATAGGCCGGCGGATCTACGCACTCGGCGGCAACGAGAAGGCCGCGCGGCTGTCCGGCATCAAGACCGACCGGCTGGTCTTCCTCGTCTTCGTCAACATGGGGATGCTCGCCGCCCTCGCCGGCCTCATCTTCGCCGCCCGCCTCAACACCGCGACGCCAAAGGCCGGTGTCGCCTTCGAGCTCGACGTGATCGCCGCCTGCTTCATCGGCGGCGCCTCCGCCTCGGGCGGGGTCGGCCGGATCATCGGCGCGGTGATCGGCGCCTTCATCATGGGCGTGATGAACAACGGCATGTCGATCATGGGCGTTGGCATCGACCTCCAGCAGGTCATCAAGGGGCTGGTGCTCCTCGCGGCCGTAATCTTCGACGTCTACAACAAGAACAGAGCGTAACCCCCCATGCACATCATCCAGATCATCGACGAAACCGGCAATCGCCGGGTGGCGTTCCGCGACGGCGAGACCACCCGGCTGGTGCGGGCCACCGACACCACCTACAACCTCGCGCAGGAGGCGATCATCGCCGGCCAGACGCTGGTGGAGGCGGTCGCGGCCAAGGGCCTCGGCGAGGAAGTCGACCTCGCCGCCGCCCTCGCCGAGGGCAGAGTGCTGGCGCCGATCGCCCACCCCGATCCCGCGCACCTGCACCTGACCGGCACCGGCCTCACCCACCTCGGCAGCGCCGCGACGCGCGATGCGATGCACCAGACCACCGACCCGGAAAAGCTCACCGACTCCATGAAGATGTTCCGCATGGGCCTCGCGGAGGGCAAGCCCGCGGAGCTGCCGGGCGTCCAGCCGGAATGGTTCTACAAGGGCAACGGCACCCAGGCGATCGGCCCGGGTGCGGCACTCGTCAGCCCCGGCTTCGCCCTCGACGCCGGCGAGGAGCCCGAGATCGCCGGCATCTATCTCATCGGCCCGGACGGCACGCCGCACCGCCTCGGCTTCGCGCTCGCCAACGAATTCTCCGACCACGTGACCGAGCGGCAGAACTACCTCTTCCTCGCCCACTCCAAGCTCCGCCCCGCGTCCTTCGGGCCGGAGCTTCGCCTTGGCGACCTGCCGCAGCACGTGGAGGGCGAGAGCCGCATCCGGCGCGACGGCGAAGTGATCTGGGCCAAGCCCTTCGTGTCGGGCGAGGCCAACATGAGCCACTTCATCGCCAACCTCGAACACCACCACTTCAAGTACCCGATCTTCCGCGAACCGGGCGACGTCCACGTCCACATGTTCGGCACGGCAACCCTCTCCTTCGCCGACAACGTGCGGACCGAGGCGGGTGACGTCTTCGAGATCGAGGTGGCCGACTTCGGCCTGCCGCTCCGGAACCCGCTGAAGCTCGCCGAGACGGAAACCGCGGCGGTGCGGGTGAAGAGCCTCTAGCCGCCCGCTACATCCCGCGCGCGCGGAGCCCGTCGAGCAACGTCCGAAAGCTCGCGACCGCGCGCGCCGAAGTCTCCGCCGGATCCTCCGACGTGGCGATCCACGTGGCGGCATAGCCACCCGCGCCACTGATCAGGCGCGCGGCAGCCTCGGTGTCGATCTCGACGATGGCCCCCTCGGCCAGAAGCGCGTCCAGATGCGCTTTCAGGGCCGCGACACAGGCCGAGGCGCTCGGCCACTGCGACAGATCGCCAAAGACCGCCGGCGCATCGCGGAACATGATGCGCTGGATTTCGGGCTCCAGCGCCATGCGGATATAGGCCACCTGCTCATCCACCAGCCCCTGCCAGCGCGACCCGGCCGCGGCCGAGATCGCGCCCAGCCGCTCGGACATCTCCCGGTCGATTTCCTCGACCACCGCGCGCAACAGTCCCTTCTTGTCGCCGAAGTGGTGATAGAGCGCCCCGCGCGTCAGCCCCGCCGCCGCCGTCAGGTCATCCATCGACGCCTCCGCATAGCCGATCGTGCCGAAGGCTTCGCGCCCGGCGGCCATCAGCTTCCGGCGGGTCTCGGCCATCGCCTCCTTGCGGGTGGTCCGCGTCCCCTCTCCCGCGATCGTCCCCTCCATAGCCCTTCCCTCACATACGCGCTGAATCCGATTTGACATACGCGCCGTATGCCACTATCTGCGCTGACATACGCTACGTATATGAAAATCGGGCCGCTCCATTCAAGGCCCGCTTCAAGGACCAATCCGATGCGAAACCCCTACGCAGAGATCTTCCGGGCACCCGGCGCCGCCGGCTTTTCCGGCACAGCCTTCATCGCCCGCCTGCCGATCGCCATGGCGCCAATCGGCATCATCGCCATGCTGTCGCAGACCCACGGCGCCTACTGGCTCGCGGGCGCCGTTTCGGCCACCTTCGGACTGACCAACGCCTTCGTGTCGCCGCAGATATCGCGCCTCGTCGACCGCCACGGTCAGGCAACGGTCGCGGGACCGGCGATGCTCGTCTCGGTTCTCGCCTTCGCCACGCTCACCGTGGCCGCCGCCGCCGGCTGGCCCGCGTGGACGCTTTTCGCCTCGGCGTTCCTCGCCGCGGCAATGCCCAGTATGTCGGCACTGGTCCGCGCGCGCTGGAGCGAGATCTTCCGCGACCGGCCCGAACTCAACACCGCCTTCGCGTTCGAATCCGCCGCGGACGAACTCGTCTACATCGCCGGCGCCTCGCTCTCCGTCGGTCTTGCCGTGGCGCTTTTCCCCGAAGCCGGGATGGTCGCGAGCACCGCGCTGCTGGCGCTCGGCGGCACGGCCTTCCTCCTTCAGCGCCGCACCGAGCCTGCGGTCCGCCCGGTCTCGGCCGATGGCCCGCGCGGCTCCGCGATCCGGCAGCGTGCGGTGCAGATCGTGACTCTCGCCCTCATCTTCGTCGGAGCGATATTCGCCAGCGTCGAGGTGAGCACCGTCGCCATCACCGAGGCGCTGGGGCAGCCCGGCGCCGCGACGCTTGTCATCGGCGTCTATGCGGTCGGTTCGTTCTTTCTCGGCCTCACCCTCGGCGCGCTCAACCCTGCCTTGCCGCTGCACCGCCAGCTGCTGATTGCCGTCGCCGCGCTCGCCGTCCTGCAACTGCCGCTGCTGATTGCGGAAGGCTCCGTCGCGGTGCTTGCGACAGCGGTCTTCGTGAGCGGCATCACCATCTCGCCGACCTTCATCACGGCCTTCGGCCTGATCGAGCGGCGCGTCCCGGCCGCGATGCTGACCGAGGGCGTGACGTGGGTGATGACCGGCATCAGCATCGGCATGGCTCTCGGCGCCTTTGCGACCGGCTGGGTCGTCGACATCTTCGGACCGGCGAGCGGCTTCCTCGTCGCGGTGACGGCGGCCGGCGCGAGCCTGCTCACTGTCGCCCTCGGCCAGCCGAGCCTCGCAGGCAACCGCGTCCCGGCCGATTGCCCCACCCTCGCGACGGGCTGACGCACGGGCCAGCCGCCAGGCGCAAGCCTTGCGAGGTGGTCAATGTGGAACAGATTATCCAGTAGTTTCAGCCATATAACCGCCTGCGCAACCTGCGCAGGCCAGCTTCCCGCCTACTCCATCACCGCCGCTGCCGCCTCGGGCGAGGCCACCTTGGGCTTCCTCAGGAAGAACACCAGCGGGATCGCCGCGATCGTGACGAACATCATCAGGCGGAAATCGTCCACGTAGGCAATGAACGACGCCTGCGTCTGCACCATCGAGTTCAGCATCGCCGTCGTCATCGTCGGATCGAAGCCCAGCGCCGACATCTGGTCAACGTTGGGATTGAACG
Source organism: Amaricoccus macauensis (assembly GCF_014201905.1). GTDB lineage: Bacteria > Pseudomonadota > Alphaproteobacteria > Rhodobacterales > Rhodobacteraceae > Amaricoccus > Amaricoccus macauensis. Next base: position 1,189,388 of record NZ_JACHFM010000002.1, read on the forward strand.
GTGTCAGCGCCGAAGTGATGTCCCCCCGGCTGATGATGATGTTGTGGGCCAGCATCACCGAGACCGCTGAAATCCCGACCGAAGAGCCGATGTTGCGCACCAGACTGAACAGCGCCGCCGCGTCAGCCCGGTACCTCGGATCGAGCGTCGCGAACGCGATCGTCGAGAGCGGAACGAAGACGAGCCCGAGCCCCAGCCCCTGAACAACCCCGGAGACGATGATCGGACGGGTATCCATGTTGAGCGAGAACTGGCTCATCTGCCAGAGCGAGACCACCGTGAGTCCCAGCCCCCCGAGGATCAGGATCCGCGCATCGACCTTGCCCACCAGCCGCCCGACGACGATCATCGAGATCATCGTCCCCACCCCGCGCGGCGCCAGCACCATGCCGGTCGTCACCACCGGATAGCCGAAGATGTTCTGAAGCATCGGCGGCATCAGCGCGAGGCCGGCCAGCAGGATGACGCCCACCATGAAGATCATCATCAACGCCATCACGAAGTTCGGGTCGCGGAAGATGTGCGGGTCGATGAACGCATGTTCCTGCGCCGTGATGTGCCAGACGAACGCCCAGGCGCCCGAGATCGTCAGCCAGAGGTAGAGCCACATCTCGACGGAGGAGAACCACTCCACCTGCTCGCCCCGGTCCAGCATCATCTGCAACGCCCCGATGGCGATCGAGAGCATGGCAAAGCCGAAGAAGTCGAAGCTCCGCTCCCGCTTCGGCGACTTCGGCAGGAAGAGGATAAGCCCGGCAAGCGCCAGAAGACCGATCGGCAGGTTCACGTAGAATACGAAGCGCCAGTTGAAGCTCTCGGTCAGCCAGCCACCGAGGGTCGGGCCGATGATCGGCCCGACCATGATCCCGGCGCCCCAGATCGCCATCGCCCGGCCATGCTCCTCGCGGGAGTTGATGTTGAGCAGCACCGTCTGCGAGAGCGGCACCAGTGCCGCGCCGCAGAGCCCTTGCGCCGTGCGGAAGAGCACCATCTCGACGAGGCTCGTCGCCATGCCGCAGAGCATCGAGGTGACGATGAAGCCCATGACCGACGCGATGAACAGCTCGCGCAGTCCCATGCGGTCGGAGAGCCAGCCGGTGACCGGCGTCATGATCGCGGCGGCGACGATGTAGGAGGTGAGAACCCAGGTGATCTGATCCTGCGCCGCCCCGAGCGATCCCTGCATCGAGGGCAGCGCCACGTTGGCGATCGTGGTGTCGAGCACCTGCATGATCGTCGCGAGCATGATCGAGACGGTGATCAGGCCCTTGTTGGCGACCGCCGGGACGCCCCCCGCGGCGGCACCGGCGGCGGCGCTCATTTCGCGTCGGGCTCCGCCGCTACGGCGGCCTTGCCACCGATGCCGATCGCCGCGAGCGCGTTTCCGAGCGGCCCGGGCAGGCCGCGAGCGTGGCCGGTGTCGACCTCGACGGTGGCGCTCATGCCGGTACGGATCGGCGGCAGATCGGCATCGGTGGCAAGGCTGACCCGCACGGGCACACGCTGCACCACCTTCACCCAGTTGCCGCTGGCGTTCTGCGCCGGGATGAGCGCGAACTCCGAGCCCGTCCCGGCCCCGATCGAATTGACGGTGCCCTCGAAGCTCCGCCCCGGGTAGCTGTCGAAGTGCACGGAGACCGGCTGACCGTCGAGCATGTGCTCGAGATCGGTCTCCTTGTAATTCGCCTCGATCCAGGTGTTCGCGGTCGCCACCAGCCCGAGGACGGCAGTCGCGGGCGTGACGTACTGCCCGGTCTGCAGCCGCGCCGTCTGGGTGACGACCCCGTCCTGCGGCGCCGTGATGATGGTATGGGCGAGATCGAGTTCCGCGGCACTGAGCGAGGCCAGCGCCTCCAGAACCTCCGGATGGCGGTCAGTCTCGATGTCGGGATTGCCCGCAAGCGCCGCCCTGGCGCTCAGGACCTGCGAGTCCGCGGCGATCACCGCGCCCTTCGCCCGCTGCAGCGCCAGAGCGCTGTTGTCCGCATCGGACTGGGCGACGACGCCTGACTTCCGCAGCGACTGGATGCGATCGTCCTGGGTCTGCGCGGTCGTGAGCGCGTCCCGCGAGATCGACGCCTCGGAGACCGCCTGCGCGTAGGCCGCCTTCAGCTTCTCCACGTCGAGTCGTGCCGACTGCAACCGCGCCTCGTCCTCGGCGACCGTGGCGCGATAGCTCGAGTCGTCGATGGTGAAGAGCGGATCACCGGCCTTCACCTGCTGGTTCTCGGAGACGGAAACCACGGAGATCTGACCGCTCACCTGCGGCATGACCGTGACCCGGTCCTGCTTGACGTAGGCGTCGTCCGTCGAGACATACCGCCCGCCCGTCACCCAGACATAGCCGCCCCCGAGCGCCAGTGCGAGCGGCACCGCAGCGATCAGAAGGTTGCGGCGCAGCCGGCTCTTCCTGACGTTTGCGACCTCGGGGGCACCGAATTCCCCACGGGACGGCTGGGCGTTCATGCGATTTCCTTCTCCGCAGCACCGCGGTCGTTCGGGTTCATTTCCTGTCTCGCAGCGAGCGCGGCGGACAGGTTCTCGGTCATGATCTGCAGCGCCGCGAACAGCGTCTCCCGCTCCGCCGGCGTGATCCCTGCGAGCGCCTCTTCGTAGACGAGTTCGGCCCGCTCACGCATCGGCGAGAGCAGCGCGCGCGCAAGCTCGGTGGTATAGAGCCGCCGGGCGCGCCGGTCGGCCGGATCGGGCCGGCGCACCACCAGCCCGGCCACTTCCATGCGGTCGACGTGACGGCTGAGCGTCATCGGCTCGATCTCGAGGAGTCCCGCAAGGGTCGCCTGACTGATGCCCTCGTTCCTCGCGAGCCGCGCGACGATCTGGAGCTGAGCGGTCGTCATCGCCAGATCGCGGCTCTCCTGATCGAAGCGCCGTCGCAGCAGTCGGGAAGCATCCGACAGCATATATCCGAGGCTCGGTTTGATCGGTTCCATGCCGGCGCTATAATAACCCGACTTATAATAAGCAAGCTGGATTTCTTGCACTGCACACACGACGCAGTGACCCGGCCACGCCGCGGTCACCGCGTGGCCGGACACCGCTCTCCCGAAGGCAGGGCAGTACCCGTCCGGAGCGGGAGTCGGGTCCCGGAAGAGACCGACACCCGCTCCGGGTTCCCCAATTATCGCTATACCCTGGGCCTCGGGCGGCCCCGTCCGATCGTCGCGTCAGTAGCCCCTGGCTGATCCCGCCGCCGCGCGGCTGTCGATGGCACCGACGTAGCGGGGGCCTTCCCCGGTGGCGATCTCGTCGAGGTCGCGACCACCGACGAGGATGCCGGCCGCCTCACCCCAGATCGGCCAGTCTTCGTCAACGCTGACCCGGTAGCCCTGCCCCGCGAGGATGCGCAGGGTGTCGGGCGAGAGCGCGCGCGGCTCGATGTAGACCCGGTCGGGGAGCCACTGGTGATGCACCCGCGGCGCGTCGATCGCCTCCTGCAGGTCCATGCCGTGATCGATCACGTTCATGATCGCCTCGAGCGTGATCGTGATGATCCGCGAACCACCCGGCGAGCCGATCACCATGAAGGGCTTGCCGTCCTTCGAGACAATCGTCGGGCTCATGGAGGAAAGTGGCGACTTGCCCGGCTCGATCGCGTTCGCCTCACCCTGAACCAGACCGTAGAGGTTCGGCACGCCCGGCTTCATCGTGAAGTCATCCATCTCGTTGTTGAGCAGGATGCCAGTGCCTTCGGCAACCTTGCCGGTGCCGAACGAGCCGTTGAGGGTGTAGGTGACGGCGACGGCATTGCCGTCCTTGTCGACGATCGAATAGTGCGTCGTCTCTGTGCTCTCGCCGAAGCCGGCAGGCGTCAGCTCGGCCGAGACACCGGCGTGATAGGGGTCGATCCCGGCGCGGATGCTCTCGGCGTAGCCCTTGCTCGTCAGCTTCTCGACCGGATTCTTGACGAAATCCGGGTCGCCGAGCGCGGTGTTGCGGTCGACGTAGGCGTGGCGCATCGCCTCGACCATCAGGCGCGTCGTCTCCGCCGACCCATAGCCGAGGTAGGAGATCGGGTAGCCTTCGAGAATGTTCAGGATCTCGCAGATGATGAGCCCGCCCGACGACGGCGGCGGCGAGGAGACGATGTCATAGCCGCGGTAGCTGCATTCGACCGGCGCGAGTTCGCGGACCTTGTAGGCTTCAAAGTCCGGCTTCGCGAGAATGCCGCCGTTCGCCTCGCTGGCCTTCACGATGAGATCCGCGGTCGCGCCCTTGTAGAACGCATCCGCACCGCCCTGCGAGATCGCCTCGAGCGTCTTCGCGAGATCCTGCTGCACCAGCGTTGCCCCGAGCGGCAGCGCCTGCCCGTCCTTCAGGAAGATCTTCGCCGCCGCCGGATCCTGCGCCAGCATGTCGTTGCCATCGGCAAAGGCGGCGATATCGCCCTGTTCCAGAACGAATCCGTCCTTCGCGAGATGGAGCGCCGGCGCGATCAGCTCCTCGCGGGTTTTCGTGCCGTACTTCTCCCGCGCCGCCTCGAGCCCCGCGACCGAGCCCGGGACACCGATCGCGAGATAGGTGTCGGTGCTCGCCCCCGGCACCGGCTCGCCCTTGTCGTCGAGGTACATGTTCTTCGTCGCCGCCCCCGGCGCCCGCTCCCGGAAGTCGAGGAAGGTCGTGGTGCCGTCGGCAAGGCGGACCGTCATGAACCCGCCGCCGCCGAGGTTGCCGGCGGTGGGATAGGTGACGGCGAGGGCGTAGCCGACCGCCACAGCCGCATCGACGGCGTTGCCGCCCGCCTTCAGCACCTCCACCCCGACGTCGGTCGCGAGATGCTGGGCGGTCACCACCATCCCGCTCTCGCCCTCCGCCGGGGCTGGCGAGGCCGCAAGCGCGACCGCCGCTCCGGTGGACCAGAGCAGCATCGTCATCGTGATGTGCCCTGAAACCCTGCAGATCATGCCGTCCTCCCTTTCTCGCTCGTGTCGAGACTATAGCGGGGCGGGCGGATTGCGAGGCGGGAATTTCGCCGGCGGGCCAGCTTTTGACACCAACGGCTTGATTCTCGGGAATAAACGGCGACCTAGAACAGCAGGCCACTCGACCGGAATGCAAGGCTTGGGTACCGTCCGAGCCGGCTTGCAGTCTGAGACGAACCGCCTCCCCTGCCGGCACGGCAGCCGGAGTCCGGGACATCTTCCCCGGACCACGAGGCGCGCCGTCAGGTCGGCCTCTGCGTCGGGCAGGAATGGTGGCGACCCCGGCAGGACTCGAACCTGCAGCCGTCGGATTAGAAGTCCGGTGCTCTATCCATTGAGCTACGGGGCCGTTCAGGCACGAGCTGTCCGCTGGTCAGTGCGTCCAGGCCGTCCGGCGGAAATACGCGAAGTTGTCGCCGTAGCCGTTGGGACGTACCACCGGGACGCGCTTGTTCGGCTCGAAGAGTTCGAACGGGATGCCGTAGCGCTCGGCGTATTCCACCGCTTCTTCCCGGGTCGGGAAGCGCAGGGTCACCTGGCTGTCCATGTCGCCCGAGCCGGTCCAGCCCATGAGCGGGTCGATCCAACGCGCCGACGCCGGCACGAACTCGAGGACCCAGGTACGGGTCTTGCCCACGCCCGACTGCATGGCGCTCTTGGCTGGCTGATAGATCTTCGCGAGCATCTTACGAACGCACCTCCGACGACGATGGATGTTGTATCGCCAATTGCGACGCGCGGATCAAGCGGTTGGGAAGGGTTCGCGGGCAGCAGCGAGTCGTCGTCCGACTGCGAGGGAGCGAGGGGTGGGGTGGGTGAACGCACCCGGACGACGACCACGTGCTGCTTGCCCTTACGTTGTACGATCTCCCCGTCTTTGCACGCAAGGGTTTAGTTATCTAAAATCCTACTCGCGGCAAACTGGTGGACGCCGTGTTGCTTCATCTCGACTTAACCTTGTCATCCGCGCGAAACTCGCCATCTGACTCGCCTGCTTCCAGCCCGAAGGGACTGCGCCTGATGCCGCTCGTCGACATGCTCACCGTGACGCCGCAGGATCCGCAGCGCGCCAAGCTCGAAGGTGGCAAGCCGTTCCGGCTCGTCTCCGAGTTCCAGCCGGCCGGCGACCAGCCGACCGCCATTGCCGAGCTGGTCGCGGGGATCAACGCCGGCGAGCGCAATCAGGTGCTTCTCGGCGCAACCGGCACCGGCAAGACCTTCACGGCGGCGCAGATCATCGCCGCGACTCAGCGCCCCGCGATCATCCTCGCCCCGAACAAGACGCTGGCCGCGCAGCTCTACGGCGAGTTCAAGGCGTTCTTTCCCGAGAACGCGGTCGAGTACTTCGTGTCCTACTACGACTATTACCAGCCGGAGGCCTACGTCGCGCGCTCGGACACCTATATCGAGAAGGAATCGCAGATCAACGACCAGATCGACCGGATGCGCCACTCGGCCACCCGGGCGTTGCTCGAACGTGACGACGTGATCATCGTTGCCTCGGTCTCCTGCATCTACGGCATCGGCTCGGCGGAGACCTACGGCGCCATGACGCAGGACCTGATCGTCGGCCAGTCCTACCCCCAGCGCCAGTTGCTCGCGGATCTGGTGGCGCAGCAGTTCCGGCGCAGCGACGCAGGCTTCCAGCGCGGCAACTTCCGGGTGCGCGGCGACTCGATCGAAATCTGGCCGTCGCACTACGAGGACCGGGCATGGCGGTTGTCGTTCTTCGGTGAGGAACTCGAGTCGCTCCACGAGTTCGATCCCCTGACCGGGGCGCGCACGTCCGAGCTTCAGCAGGTGCGCGTCTACGCCAACTCGCACTACGTGACGCCGCGACCGACGATGCAGCAGGCGGTGAAGTCGATCAAGGCGGAGCTTCGGGCCCGCCTCGACCATTTCGTGGCCGAGGGCAAGCTTCTCGAGGCGCAGCGGCTGGAGCAGCGTACGAACTTCGACATCGAGATGCTGGAGGCGACCGGCGTCTGCAACGGCATCGAGAACTACTCGCGCTACCTCACCGGCCGGGCGCCGGGCGAACCGCCGCCCACGCTCTTCGAATACATCCCCGACAACGCCATCGTCTTCGCCGACGAGAGCCACGTCTCGGTGCCGCAGATCGGCGGCATGTACCGCGGCGACTACCGGCGCAAGTTCACCCTCGCCGAGCACGGATTCCGGCTGCCGTCCTGCATGGACAACCGGCCGCTGAAGTTCGAGGAGTGGGACGCCATGCGCCCGCAGTCAATCTTCGTCTCGGCGACGCCCAGCGCGTGGGAGATCGACCAGGCGGGCGGCGTCTTCGCCGAACAGGTGATCCGGCCGACCGGCCTGCTCGATCCGCCGGTCGAGATCCGCCCGGTCTCGATGCAGGTGGACGACCTGCTCGACGAGCTCCGGCAGGTGGCCGCCGCGGGCAACCGCGCGCTCGTCACCGTGCTCACCAAGCGCATGGCCGAGGACCTGACCGAATACCTGCACGAACAGGGCATCCGCGTGCGCTACATGCATTCCGACATCGACACGCTGGAGCGCATCGAGATCCTGCGTGATCTCCGGCTCGGCGCGTTCGACGCCCTCGTCGGGATCAACCTCCTGCGCGAGGGGCTCGACATTCCCGAGTGCGCGCTGGTGGCGATCCTCGACGCCGACAAGGAGGGCTTCCTGCGCTCGGAGACCTCGCTGGTCCAGACCATCGGCCGCGCGGCGCGCAACGTCGACGGACGGGTCATCATGTATGCCGACGGCATCACCGGCTCGATGGAACGCGCGATCGCCGAGACCAACCGCCGGCGTGAGAAGCAGATGGCCTACAACACCCTGCACGGCATCACCCCGGAGACGGTGCGCAAGAACGTGGCGGACGTGCTCGAGGGGCTGTTCAGAGGCGACACCGACCAGTCGCGCATCACCGCGCAGGTGGAGCGTCCGCTGGTCGGCGCGAACCTCGCCGCGCACCTCGACGGGCTGCGGAAGGCGATGCTGAAGGCGGCGGAGAACCTCGAGTTCGAGGAGGCCGCCCGGCTCCGCGACGAGGTGAAGCGGCTGGAGGCGGTGGATCTCGCCGTTCACGACGACCCGCTGGCCCGGCAGGCTGCAATCGAGATGGAAGTGGGAGCCGCGTCGGCCTCACCCCGCTCGAAGGCCGGCAAGGGAGGCACGCGGGTCTATCGCGGCAAGACCCAGAAGAAGCTGCGCTGAGGCTGCGCAGCGGCGACACCCTCGCCTGGCTCGGCCTCAGGTCGGGCGAGCCGCGAGTGGCGGCGAATTGCCCGCCAGGGGCGCTGGATCGGCCGCCCCCGTCTCCGGCGTCTCGTCGGTTTCCGGCACCGGCGGGACGGGGGGCATGTCCCGGCCATAGGCGTTCATGCGGATACCGGCCTTGCGGAACTCCTCGTAGATCTCGAAATTCATGTCCGACTTGGCGGAAAGCTGGAAGTTCACGTCCCGAAGCCAGCAGCGCAGTTCGAAGTTCATCTCGTCCGGGCCGAAGTCCATGAACAGCACACGCGGCGCGGGCTCCTGCAGCACCAGCGGGTGGGTATCGGCGATCTCGAGGAGGATGCGCTCCACCGTCTTCGGATCCGACTCGTAGGTGACGCTGATCGGCACCTGAAGGCGCCCCGACATGCTGTTGTGTGTCCGGTTCAGCACCGCGCCGCCGATCAGCGAACTGTTCGGCAGGATGACGCTGGCGCGGTCGAAGGTCTCGACCTCGGTCGAGCGCACGTTGATGCCGCGCACGTAGCCGGAATAGCCGCCGACCTCGATCCAGTCGCCTTCCTTCACCGGGCGCTCAACCAGCAGGATGATCCCGGAGACGAAGTTCGACACGATGTTCTGCATGCCGAAACCGATGCCGACAGAGAGCGCACCGGCGACGATGGCGAGGCTCGAGAGATTGAGGCCCGCCGCGGAAATCGCCGCCAGTCCGGCGATGGCGAAGCCCACATAACCAATGCCGGCGAGGACGGCGTTGCGGCCGCCCGCGTCGAGCCGGGTCCGGGGCAGCACGGTGGAGCGCATCACCCGCTGCATCAGGCGGGTCAGCGCGACGCCGAAGCCGAAGACCAGCGTGAGGGTGAAGAGCACGCCAACGGACAGGCGCATGCCGCCCATGGTCACGCCGTTGTTCAGCAGCGTCCACACTTCCGCCAGATCGATCCAGCGCGCGCCCCAGGTGAGTGCGAGGAAGGGCGCCGCGGCCATGCAGACGAGAGCGCCGATCACCACCGGCAGCAGTCCGCCATCCTGGCCCTCTGCGGGCGGGCCGACCATTGCCCACGTCACCTTGCAGAGCAGGTCATAGATGACATAGCCCGCGCCGATCAGCCCGAGCGTCAGGATTGTCGGATAGACGAGGAAGGCCCCTGCCGCCATGTAGCCGGCCGCGCCGAGGATCGGAGCCACAACCGCGAACACCCGAAGCACCCGGGCAATCACCGAGAGGAACCCGAGCCCGGTCGCGAGGGCCGGAGCGTCCGACATGTCCTTCGGATGCAGGCGCAGCGGCAGCAGCCGCAGGAACCGCGACGCCCGCCAGAGCCCGAGCGCCCCGAGCACGAGCAGCGGATAGAACACCGCCACCTGGGTGCCCTGCGAAACGTCCCACTCCGGTGCCGCCGTCTTGAAGGCCGCAGCCAGCGCGAGGAGACCACCAAGGAAGATTGTGAGCCGGCCCGCGTGCGCCGCTTCGTGATCATCGAGAGGCACGAGGCGATAGTCCGGCTGCTCCGGCGCAAGCAGGCTCGACGCCAGCCAGAACGCCCCGATGATGAAACCGACCGGCAATGGCAGCTCGAAGAAGCTGCCGTTCGGTTCCTGCGCGAAGAGCACGCCGAGATCGAAGGCGGCGAAGATGAGGCCGGTCGTCACCACCGGAACAACCAGACGCAGCAGATTGCGCAGCGCCACGAGGAAGTCGAAGGTTCGCCCGCCCTTGACAGCCCGCGCCGCCCGCCGCTCGATCCAGCCGCCGACGCTCCGGCGCACCATCACTGCCGCCGCCACGCCGAGGACAAGCAGCGCGAGGGTCGTCGGCAGTCGCCGCGCCGCCGCCTGGCGGTTGGCCACGTCGGAGATCTGGGAGACGATGTGCTCCTTCATGGCGAAGAGCCGCGCCCACGCCTCCTCGCCTGCGGCGAGCCATGTGCCGGGCAGCAGCGGGCTCGGGCCGCGCGAGAGCAACTCGGCAGAGAAGCGCGCCCGAACGATGCGGTCGATCTGCTCGATGAGGCCGTTTACCCGCTCGAGCACCTCCTGGGCCTCGAGCACCGGCGCCTGCGCGCTCGCGATCTGCTCGTTCAGGGTCGCGCGCCGCTGGGCGATCTCCGGGGCTTCGGGCGCACCCTCGGCAGGCGGCTCTCCCAGCGCCTTCAGCCGACCACTCAGGTCGGTGATCGCCGGCTCCTGCTGTTTCTGGACCTGCGTCGCCTCATCGCGAATCGTCGCGAGTTGCGCGCGCATGATGTCAAGCGCCGCCGTCGCCGTCGTGGTGTCGTTCACCTGCTCCTGGATGCGCGTCGCGGTCGCGTCCCAGACGTTGGCGCGATCGTTCGGTTGCGCCGCGAGCGGCAGCGCCAATGCGAGCCAGACGAGGAGCGCCGCGAGGAGGCGAGAGAGGCCCCCGACTGGCGCCCGATCAGCCTTCGCGGACATCCGGAAGCTCCCGCCGCGCCTCAAGCCATTCCGGCACCGGCAGCCCCTTGGAGCGCAGGAAGTCGGGGTTGAAAAGCTTCGACTGATAGCGCGTCCCATAGTCGCAAAGCACGGTGATGATCGTCTTGCCCGGCCCCATGTCGCGCGCCATCCGGATGGCGCCCGCGACGTTCATGCCCGAAGACGACCCGAGGCAGAGCCCTTCCTGCGAGAGGAGATCGAACACCTGCCCGATCGCCTCCGAGTCGGGAATGCGGTACGGGAAATCGACGGCGAGGCCCTCGAGGTTGGCGGTGATCCGCCCCTGACCGATGCCTTCGGTGATCGACGAGCCTTCGGCTTTCAGCTCCCCGGAAGTGTACCAGCTGAAGAGCGCCGCGCCTTCCGGGTCGGCGAGGCCGATCTTCACGTCGGAACTGCGGGCGCGCAAGCCCTCCGCGACCCCCGCGAGGGTGCCGCCTGAACCCACGGCGCAGATGAAGCCGTCGACCTTGCCGCCGGTCTGCTCCCAGATCTCGGGCGCGGTGGTCTCGACGTGCGCCTGCCGGTTCGCCACATTGTCGAACTGGTTGGCCCAGACGGCGCCGCCGGGCTCGGTCTCGGCGAGGCTGGCCGCGAGACGCCCGGAATATCGCACGTAGTTGTTCGGATTGCGGTAGGGCGCGGCGGGCACCTCGACGAGCGTGGCGCCGGCGACCCGGATCATGTCCTTCTTTTCCTGACTCTGGGTCTCAGGAATGACGATCACCGTGCGATAGCCGAGCGCCGAGCCGATCAGCGCCAGCCCGATGCCGGTGTTGCCCGCCGTCCCTTCGACGATCGTGCCGCCCGGACGCAGCGCGCCGCGGCGCTCCGCGTCACGGATGATTGACAGCGCGGCGCGGTCCTTGACCGACTGGCCCGGGTTCATGAACTCGGCCTTGCCCCAGATCTCGCACCCGGTGAGCTCGGACGCGCGGCGCAGGCGAATGAGCGGTGTGTTTCCGACAGCGGCCGGCAGATCCGGTGCAACGATCATTCAGTTCCCCTGTGCCGGTGCGACCGGGCGAGACTTATCGGCTTCGCCGCCGGCCATCAACCGGGCTCCCGGCATCGTGCGCGAACGAACGCCGGTGGACACTCAGAGCCCGGCCCAGTCCGCGCGCAGCCGGGCGGCGTTTGCGTCAAGCCAGAGCAGCGACAGGATGAGCGGCGCGCAGTTGATCTCGCCGGAGGCGACCGCCGCCACCGCGTCGGCCCGCGTCACCACCAGCGACAGGATGTCCTCGTCCTCCTCGGGGAGACCATGCGTGCCACCGGCGGCGGAAAGATCCGCCTCGCCCACAAAGGCGGTGATGTACTCCGACATGATCCCCGGGGACGGATAGTACGCCGCCATCCGCTCCAGCCGCCCGAGGGTCAGCCCCGCCTCCTCCTCGGCCTCGCGCCGCGCCGTCGTCTCCGGCGCCTCGGCCCGGTCGCAGCGCCCGGCCACCGTCTCGAGGCACCAGGGCCGCGGGTCGTGCCGGGCGTAGGGACCGGCGCGGAACTGCTCGATCAGCAGCACCGCATCGAGGCGCGGATCGTAGGGCAGTACCGTCACTGCGTCGCCGCTGGTGAAGACCGCACGCTCGAGCGTGGGCGACTCGCCGCCGTCGTGACGCCGGTGGCGCACCCGGTGTTCCTCGATGCCGAAATAGTGCGCGTAGGGCCGCCGGAGGCGCTCCTCGGTCACGTCCTCCGCGCCGAGCCCCGAGCCGAGTTCGCACGGGATCCGGGTCTCCGGCCCGCGCGCCCGCCCGAGGGCGCGGATCGAGATGCCGTGCATGAGAAACGGCATGTCCGCCGCAGGGCGCTGGCCGAACTGATCCATCGCCTCGGACAGGGCCTCGAACAGCCGTTGCCGCGCCTCGCCTTCGGGAACCGTACCCTCGGCCGACGGTTCGGTCAGGACATATGCCTCCACGCCGCCCCCCACCGGAACCGGCGCCGCGCCAATCGCGGCCATGGCGAAATCCAGTCGCGCCCGCTGCTCCGCGGTCGGCTCGGCCACGTGGCCCGCAGTCCCGGCCCCCGGCGAGGCGGCGAGAGCGATCCGCACCCCGCCGTCCCCGGCGAGGGCGACCCCCGGGAGGGTCGCAGGACGCAGCGCGGGCGCCCCGTCGGGCAGGATTGCAGCCAGAATATCGGGCGCATCGAACGGCGGATGGAGGAATAACGTGGTCAAAGCGCCTCCGGTGATCCATTTGTCGAGTGTTCTCGTAGCATCGAGACCGTGCCAGATACAGGTGGCCTATCCGTGAAGAGCCCGACTTCCGACTTGTCCCCCGCCGCGCAGGCCGGTCCCGCCGCGCACCTGCCGCCGGCGATGATCTCGGACTACGCCGCCGGACTGCTTTCGCCGGGGCTGAGCTTGCTGGTGGCGAGCCACTTCACCTCCTGCCCGTGCTGCCGCGCGAAGGCGGCACGGTTCGAGGCCCTGGGTGGCGCGCTGCTCGCGGGAGCCGATCCGGTGGCGCCGGAGCCCTGCTGTCTCGAGGCGGCCCTCGCGCGGATCGAGGCGGCAGAACGCGCCGAGCCCTGCTTCGATGCGCAGGGCTGGCCCCTGCCACGCCCGCTCTGCCGGCGGCTGGAGCGGCCGATCCGGGAACTCGACTTCACGGCGATCGCGCCGGGCCTCGAAGCGAGCCGGCTCGACGGCTTCCCCGGCGAGACCGTCACCATCCGGCGCGCCGCCTCGGGCGTGCCGCTGGTGACGCCGGGCGCAAGGATCGGGACGATGGGGCTCCTGCTCTCGGGAGCCGCCCAGGTCGGCGGCACCGTGTTCGGCCCCGGTGACTGCCTCGCCGAACTGGCGGACGCGCCCCGCGCGACCGGCTCCTCGGCGTGCCTCTGCCTGATGGTCGAACCCGCCGCATAACGGCGAAGGCCCGCAGTGCGATGCGGGCCGGTCCCTAAGTCGGATGGATCAATCGAGATGAGCGGCGCGGCTCCTTCGGGGGCCGGACCCGGCTCAGAAGTCCTTCGCGGCTTCCAGATAGGTCATCGGGTTCACCGGCTGATCGTTGACCCGGACCTCGTAATGGAGATGCGAGCCGGTGCTGCGCCCGGTCGAGCCCATGTCGCCGATCTGCATGTTGCGCGATATCTGCTGTCCGACCTTGACGCGAATCCGGCTGAGATGGCCGTAGACCGTCTCCAGCCCGAAATCGTGCCGGATTTTCACGACATTGCCGTATCCGCTCTCGCGTCCGGCGGTGATCACGACACCGTCGGCCGTGGCATAGATCGGCGTGCCGCGCGGGCCGGCCATATCGACCCCCGCGTGCATGCGCCTCCCGGCGCCCTTCGGGTCGTGCCTGTAGCCGAACGGGCTCGAGAAGCGGAAGGTGTCGAGGACCGGCATGGTGACGGGAAGCTTCTCGACCGCCACGCGCATCAGGTTCATCCGGTCGATGTCGAGCATCAGCTGGTCGAGGCGGCTGTTCTCCGCCCCGTCGATCGACCGGGTCGAGACCGAGACGTCGCCGAGCGGCCCGCCGACCCCTGAATAGTTCGACCGGACCGTGGCGATCAGCCCGTCGACGTCGAGGTCGGTCTTGCCGATGATCTTCTCAAGGGGGCCGAACGACATGGCGACCGCCTGCGAAAGCTCGTCGATCATCTCGTCCTGGCGCTGGCCATCGACGCGCGCCTTCAACTCCAGATCGGCAAGCTGCTGGCTCAGGGCCGCGCGATCGGCAGTGGCGCGGTCGCGCGCAACCACAGCCTCGGAGAGCGCCTGCGAGACAGTGCCCAAGGTGTCCGTCAGCCCTGCCCCATCCGCTTCGCGGCCGAGTGAGGCACTTACCTCGTTCACCAGCCGCTCGTTCGCCTGCGACACCGCGTCGCGCTCTGCCACCGCATCAGCGAGACGCGCACGCATCAGATCGAGCGCGGTCGAAAGCTCGCGCCGCTCCTCGACCGAGGTCAGGATCGCCGACTGCTGGCGGCTGATCTGCTCCATGGCGACCTGGAAGCGTTCCTGCGCCGAGCGCGCCTCGGCCGCCCGCTGGTCCCGCTCCGCTGCCACGTCCTCGAGACGTTCCTGATAGGCCGACTGCAGCACGGCAGCCGAACTCAGCCGGTGATCGGGGCCCACCGCCTCGATTGCCAGAGTTGCCGACAGGACGGCGACCCAACCGACGACGCCAGCGAAGGCGGTGCCGGACATGAGCTGGACGAGCGGTGTGAACCGGAGTGACCGGGTGGAGCGGGGAGTCTGGATGAGGAGGTGCTTCTCCGGGATGATACGCGCGAGCCCGCCGTTCAAACGTCGCCGAAGTGCCCCCACGCTCGCCCCCTGATTGTTCTGACTTCGCCGGATGGTGCGTTCCGTCAGCGGTTTGTCTAGAAATGATGAGAGTGCGGTGCAACGCAGGAGCGTTCACAAGTCGTCAAACTGGCGGATAGTTGCCGATACACAATCTCTGGTTGTCGAGGCGACATCCCTCACAATGTATGGAGCCGCCTGACCGCCGGGCGGCCGGGGCGCCACCCGGGGCCTTCTGTATGGCCACCTCCGCCGGGCCATCTGGTCGCCGGAAGCCGCTGCACCGCGGGATGGCGTTTCGCGGAGGGCTAGCCGTCCTGGAGGGCCATCGCCTCCCCGCGCGGGTCGAGCACGAACCGAGCGGTCGCCGTGTCGACCCGGTAATCGGCCTGTGCCATCGGCTCGCGCGCCAGATCGTCCACCGCGCGGATGATCGCGTCCGCCTTGGCGTCGTCGAGCAGGTAGCTCAGGTTGAGGCGGACCCAGCCGGGCTTCGCGATCTCTTCTCCCCGCGCGATTCGCTCGCGAAGCACGCCGGACTCCGCCGCGTCGATCCCGAGCAGCCGGTGGGCGTAGGGTCCGGCGCAGGCGCAGCCGCCCCGCGCCTGAATGCCGTGGCAGTCGCTCAGCATGCGGGTGAAGAGCTGCTGATGGACGAATCCCCCGTGCCCGTCTCGCACCCGGAACGAGAAGATCGGCAGGCGCGGCGCATCCCGCAGGCCGAGGAGATCGAGCCGGGGGCTGTCGCTCCACCCCTCGAATGCGCGCGCAACGAGTTCCCGATGGCGGCGGTCGATGTGATCCTGACCGACTGCGGCCTTCACCATGAAGGCGAGCGCCGCGCGGACGTCGCCGAGCGTGTTCGGCGTGCCCGCCTCTTCGCGCGCCACCAGATTGTCGGAATAGTCGTGTCCCCAGGGCGAGACGAAGCGCACGGTGCCGCCGCCGGGCCAGGTGGGCGACAGGGTCGCCACGGCGGATTTGCGGACGATCAGCACTCCCGACGCCCCCGGGCCGCCGGGGAACTTGTGCGGCGACACCACCACGGCGTCCTTGTCGGAGACGTCTATCGGCAGATACGGCCCCGCTCCGGCATAGTCCCAGACCGAGCGCGCACCATGGCGGCGCAGAATCTCCGAGACGCGGGCTACGTCCGTGACGATGCCGGTCACGTTCGACGCCGCCGAGAACGCGCCGATCACCAGCTCCCGCTCGCTGTTCGCGCGCAAGACTTGCTCAAGCTGGCCGAGGTCGGGGCCGCCCCCGGCGGCTTCGTCCAGCATGACGACATCGGCGCCGCTTTCCCGCCACGGCAGGATGTTGGAGTGATGCTCGTAAGGCCCGAGCACGACCAGCGGCACGCCACCCCGCGCGATCGCGGCGGGAACGCCCAGCAGCGAGACGAGGCGGTTCAGGCCGGCGGTCGCGCCGGATCCGGCGAAGATCACCGCATGTTCGTCGCTCGCGCCGGTCAGTTCGGCGATCACCGCCCGCGCCTCGGTGCGCAGGCGCGTCATGAAGGCGCCACAGGCCGACGCCTCGGTGTGGCTGTTCGAGTAGAACGGCAGCACCTCGTCGCGGATGAAATCCTCCACCTGTGCCAGAGCCCGCCCGGACGCGACGTAGTCCGCGTAGATCAACGGCTTTGGCCCGAACGGCCCCTCGATGACCGCCTTCTCGCCGATCAGCCCGGCCCGCAACCGCTCGACCGCTCCCGGCCCGCCGAGAGACCCGCGAAACCGGGCAAGCGGGCTTTCGTCGGAAAGGTTCAGGGTTGCGCCGTGCGCCATGGGGATCTCCGTTGTGGTCCGGCAAAACTCACGGAGGATCGGCGCGATTTCCACATCATATCTCTTCCGGCGAAGTTCATTTTGTTGTCAAATGAACGAATGAACCGCCCCAAGATAGATCATGTCGACGCAGCCATCCTGCGTGCCCTGCAACGGGACTCCTCACTGTCACAGCGCGCGCTGGCCGAAGAGGTCGGGCTGTCGCAGAACGCCTGCTGGCGACGGCTGCAGGCCATTCGCGACCGGGGGTTGATCGTCGGCCATTCGCTGCGGGTGGATCGGGCCATGCTGGCGCTCGACATCGTCGCCTTCGTCGTGCTGCGCACCCGCCGCCATTCGCGTGAGTGGCTGGAAACGTTCCGTCAGCATGTGAGCAGCATTCCCGAGGTGGTCGATTTCTACCGGATCAGCGGCGAATACGACTACATGCTGAAGGTCGTGACTCATGACATCGCGAGCTATGACCGCTTCTACCAGCGACTGATCGAGAAGGTCGAACTGGAGACCGTGACGACCTATTTCGCCATGGAGGCGATCGTCGAGCAACGCCCGTTCCCGATCACCGAAACCGGCGACTGACGGGGCGCGCGGGCGCAGGCCACCTCGTGCCGGCGACGAGCGGTGGGAGGGAGGATTGCGGGTTTTCGTCTGCGGCGGTCGTGGCTTCACGGACAGGGAGAGTCTCCGGAGCGCGCTGGACCGGATCGCGTCCGGCGCGCGGATCGATGTCGTCATCCATGGAGATGCCGCCGGCGCGGACAGGCTTGCCGGTGAGTGGGCTCGCCTTTCAGGCATCCGCGAGCTCGCTTTCCCGGCGGACTGGGAGCGGCATGGCCGGGCGGCAGGCCCGATCCGAAACCGCCGGATGCTGGTGGAGGGCGAGCCCGATCTGGTGGTGGCCTTCCCCGGCGGGCGAGGCACCGCGAACATGATGCGTCAGGCACGCGCCGCAGGCGTGCCTGTGCTGGAGCCGATCACGGCATCGGGCGAGACATCCGGGCGGTGACGACCGCCCTTGGTATGTTCGGCGATCCGCCTCCGGCTCCGCGCGGGACTGCCCTCACGGAGAAACGCAGCAAGGAGCCGCCCGCGCATCGAGGAAAGATACATCTTTGAATACATTCGTCAGAACAGATGGTTATCCGTCTGCGCAACTCGCGCGCACCTTGCGACCCTCCCCGAGGGCGGGTCTTGCAGAGGTCTCGGTGGAGCGCGTTCAGGTTCACCCGGCCATGGCGACGCGTGCCTGCAAGCGGCCGGGCGAGAGTTCATCGGGAACGCTCCCTCGCCCCCTGCACTCAGGAGGCGGCGCGGATCATGTTTCGGGCGATGACGATCTGCTGGATCTGGCTCGTCCCCTCGTAGATGCGGAAGAGGCGGGCGTCGCGGTAGAAGCGTTCGATGCCATAGTCGGCCATGTAGCCAGCCCCGCCGTGGATCTGGACGGCGCGATCGGCGACCCGTCCGACCATCTCGCTTGCGAAGAGCTTGCAGCAGGCCGCCTCGGTCGCCACGTCCTGACCGGCATCGCGGCGTCGGGCTGTCTCCATGACCATGCAGCGCGCGGCGTAAGCCTCCGCGCGGCTGTCCGCGAGCATCGCCTGGATGAGCTGGAATTCGGCGATCGGCTGGCCGAACTGCCTGCGCTCCATGGCGTAGGCGAGACTGTCCTCGATGAGCCGCTCGGCCATGGCGACGCAGACCGCTGAGATGTGGAGACGACCGCGGTCGAGGGTCTTCATGGCCGTCCTGAAGCCCTGGTTCTCGACACCGCCGAGGAGTGCCGCAAACGGAACGTGGCAGTCCTCGAGCACCACGTCCGCGGTGTGAGACCCCTTCTGCCCCATCTTGCGGTCGGCGGGTCCAATCGAAAGGCCCGGCGTCCCGGCCTCGATCAGGAAGGCCGAGACACCCCGGCCTCCCTCCCGCCCCGCATCGGTCCGGGCAAAGACCGTGAAGAGGCCGGCATGGGGAGCATTGGTGATGAACCGCTTCGTGCCGTTCAGGACGTAGCCGTCGCCGACGCGCCGCGCGGTGGTGCGGAGCGAACCGGCGTCCGAGCCGGCCTCCGGCTCGGTGAGCGCGAACGAGCTGATGAGCTCGCCCGTCGCCAGCCGCGGCAGATAGCGCGCCTTCTGCTCCTCGGTGCCGTCCAGGATGAGGCCGAGCGAGCCGATCCCGTTGTTCGTCCCGACCAGCGAGCGGAAAGCCGGCGACGTCCTGCCGAGTTCGAGGGCGATCCTGACCTCTTCCTCCATATCGAGCCCGAGTCCGCCGTACTCCTGCGGGATCGTCAGGCCGAATAGCCCGAGATCGGCGATCTCCTGCCGGATCCGCTCCGGGATCGCGTCGTCGTCGGCGACGCGAGCCTCCAGCGGCCGCAGGCGCTCCCTGACGAAGCGCGCCACCGTCTCCACCAGTTCGTTCATCGTGTCGGCTTCGAGAGCCATCGGACCCATCCATTGATCGACGCCCCCTCGGCGCATCGCGTTCATACATGGGCCAGTGCCGATTGACGACACATGAAATATGATATAACGCTAGTTACCAGAGCGAGTTGAAGACCATCTTCCCGCCATGACCCGGCCTGATCCCTGACGCCGATCGCGCCCCCGATCGGGCCGCTATCCGTGTCCGCAGAAGGGGATTGCGCCACGCAATGAGCATTGCATTGAAAGGCCTTCGGGTTCTCGACCTGTCACGGGTACTGGCGGGTCCGTGGGCCACGATGACGCTGGGCGATCTGGGCGCCGAGGTCCTGAAGGTCGAACAGCCGGGCGCGGGCGACGACACCCGACGATGGATGCCCCCGTCGCTGGACGGGGTGTCGACCTACTACCTTGCAGCGAACCGCAACAAGAAGAGCATCGCGATCGACATCGGCACCCCCGCGGGGCGGGCGCTCATCGTCGAGCTGGCACGGCAGAGCGATGTCCTGATCGAGAACTTCCGGCCCGCGTCCCTGAGGAAGTTCGGGCTCACCTACGACGATCTGCGCGAGATCAATCCGCGGCTCATCGTCTGCTCCATATCGGGCTACGGCCGCGGGCACGCGCTCGAGGAGCGCCCGGGCTACGACTTCGTCATCCAGGCCGAATCGGGGTTCATGTCCATCACGGGCGAGAGGGACGGCGAGCCGGTACGGCTCGGCGTTGCGTTCATCGACCTGATCTCGGGCATGAACGCGGTTCAGGCAATTCTCGCGGCGCTCGTCATGCGCGAGCGGACCGGAAAGGGCCAATGGCTCGACATCAGCCTGACGGACAGTGCGATGTTCCTGCTCGCCAACGTCGCCTCGGGGTATCTGAACACCGGCACGGAGCCTCGCCGCTACGGCAATGCCCATCCGAGCGTCGTGCCGTACCAGCTTTTCGATTGCGCCGACGGGCGTGTCGCGCTGGCGGTCGGCAACGATCAGCAGTTCCGGCGTTTCTGCCGGATCATCGGCAGGCCGGAACTCGCCGACGATCCACGGTTCGCGACGAACAAGGGGCGGGCCGAGGCGCGTGACGCCTTGCTTCCGGTCATCGAGGCCTGTCTGAGCGAGCGGCCGCTCGGCGATCTGCTCGCCGATCTCCGCGCCTCCGGCGTACCGGCCGGCGAGGTTCGCTCGGTGGGGCAGGCATTCGGCAGCGAGGTTGCGGCCCTGAGGGATACCATCCTTTCGACGCATTGCGAGAGAGTCGGGACCGTCCGGTCGGTCCGCAATCCGTTGCGCATGTCCGACAGTCCCTTCGCCGCCCCTACTCCCCCGCCCGGCGTCGGAGAGCACACCCGCGACGTGCTGATGGAGAAGCTCGGACTGACGGGCGGCGACATCGACCGTCTCCGGGACGGGGGAATCGTCGCCTTCGGGGAGCACTGGCCGGCGCAATAGTGGCGGACAGGCGCAGGGCTTCCGGCGGGTCGAAGCGAGCCGTCACCTGCCTGCCCGGCACCAGAGCCGCCTTCCCGCCGTTCGCAGGTCGATTTCCACACCAGACCAGCGCCGTGATCGTTGTGCCACTTAAAGATATATGATATATCTTTCGGAAAGCAGGTGAGGTTGCATGCTAACGAATTCGGTTGATCAGACGTTGCGGCGCCGTGCGGACCGCGTCGTGCCGGGGTCCATGTGGGGCCACCTGCACGCGGGCAAGCTGCCACCCGGATTCCCGCAGTTCTACGCACGCGCGGAAGGCGCGCGGGTCTGGGACGTCGACGGGCGCTGCTACCTCGATTTCATGTGCGCCTGGGGACCGAACCTGCTCGGGTACGGGAACGCCGAGGTCGATGAAGCCGCATTGCGGCAGCAGTCGCTCGGCGACACCATGAACGGGCCTTCGGAAGCCATGGTCGAGCTGGCCGAACTCCTGGTCGAGACGGTCGGGCATGCCGACTGGGCGATGTTCCAGAAGAACGGGACGGACGCCACCACGACCTGCGTCACGATTGCCCGCGCCGCCACCGGACGGCGGAAGGTTCTCATCGGACGCGGCGCCTACCACGGCGCGGCGCCGTGGTGCTCGCCATCGGTCGTCGGCGTAACGGCGGAGGACCGGACGCATCTCTGCTACTTCGACTACAACGACCTCGGGAGCCTCGAAGCCGCGGCGCGCGAGGCCGGGGCGGATCTCGCGGCGATCATCGTCTCGCCGGTCCGGCAGGAGCGGGAGCTGGATCAGGAATTCCCGACTCCGCAGTTCGCCAATGCCGTGCGCGCGATCTGCGACCGGACCGATGCCGTGCTGATTCTCGACGAGGTGCGCACCGGGCTTCGGCTGCACCTCGAAGGCAGCTGGCAGCCGCTCGGCATCGAGCCGGACCTCGCGGCCTGGAGCAAGGCCCTTGCCAACGGTTACCCGCTCGCCGCGGTGACCGGCAAGGACCACCTGAGGGCCGCCGCGGCCGGGATTTTCGTGACCGGCTCGTTCTGGTGTTCGGCCGTTCCGATGGCCGCGGGGATCGCCACCATCAACATCGTGAAACGCGAGCGCGTGATCGAACGGCTTCTCGACATGGGCGGGCGGCTCCGCGCCGGCATCGCCGCGCTCGCGGAGCGGCACGGCGTGGCGCTGCGCCAGACCGGACCGGTGCAGATGCCTTCGATCCGCTTCGACAACGACCCGGGGCTTCGCAAGGGCGATCTCTTCTGTCAGGCGGCGCTCGACAAGGGCGTCTACTTCCACCCCTGGCACAACATGTTCCTGTCCGCCTCGCACGGCCTCGCAGAAATCGAGGAGGCCATCGCCGCCGCGGACGTCGCCCTCGCGGCAGTCGCGGAGCGTTTCGGGGGATGACACGAACGGCTGCGGATCGCTTCGGGTCGGCACCATCCCCTGCCCGAACCGGGAAGGTGCACCCCAACCGCCGCAGGGGGCGCGAAGCCACATGAGCGGCGGACCACCGACCAGACGACACAACACTCGACTTCAAGCGGAGGGAAGCGCATGGCGAGGCCAGAGGGCATGACGGCAACCCGGTCAGGCGACGACCGGCAGCCGGCGTGGCGAACGCGGGATGCAAAGGAACTGGCTGAGCTGGCGCGCAGGTTGCGCCGACGGGTCATCGGGCTCGTGGCTCCGACCGGTCAGGGCTATGTCCAGCAGGGGCTGGGCGCGGCCGACATCTTCGCCGTCCTCTATTTCGCCGAACTCAGGCTCGACCCGGCCGATCCCCGCTGGGCGGCCCGGGACCGGATGCTGCTCTCCACGGCGCACAACACCGCGATCCTCTACGCGACCCTCGAGGCGCGCGGCCTGGTTCCCGAGGTCGAGGGCTATTGCATCGACGGCTCGGTCTTCGAGATCAACGCATCGGAACGCGTCGGGAGCGCCGTCGAGGCGACCCTCGGATCGCTCGGACAGGGCCTTTCGGTGGGCGCGGGCCTTGCGCTCAGCCACCGGCGGCGGGGGTCGGACGCGCGCGTCTACGTCGTCCTCGGCGACGGCGAACTGCAGGAAGGCCAGGTGTGGGAGGCGGCCCTTCTCGCGGGCAGCCGGCGGCTCTCGAACCTCTGCCTGATCGTCGACGACAACCAGTTGCAGTGCGAAGGCCACTCCGACGAGGTCATGCTGCACGCCCCGGTCGCGGAGAAGTTCCGGGCGTTCGGCTGGGACGCGCACGAGGTCGACGGCCACGACATCGAAGGGCTTCTGGCCGCCTTCGACCGCGCCCGAAGCCTGACGGACAAGCCCACATGCCTCGTGGCGCGCACGTTGCCGGGCAAGGGGGCTGCGGGTCTCGAGGGCATCTACGCCCACAACCTCAAGCTGCCGCCCGACGTCGCCGAAAGCGCCCTAAAATCCCTAGAGACCGTGCAGGAGTTCTGACCATGGCGAGCGCAGCAGACGACCTCACGGTCGAGGACTTCAGCGCCCGCTCGGCCAGCGCGGCGCTGGCCGAAAAGCACTACGGCAACGCGTTGCTGGCAGCGGCGCAGTCGAACCCGGACATCGTCTGCCTGACGGCGGATCTCACCCTTCCGACCGAGACCGACCTCTTCCGCGACGCGCTTCCCGACCGCTTCTTTCAGGTCGGCATCGCTGAGGCGAACATGATCGGGCTCGCGGGCGGCATGGCGCGGAACGGCGATGTCCCGTTCGTCCACTCGTTCTGCGTGTTCGCCACCCGGCGGTGCTACGACCAGATCGCGATGCAGGTCGCCTATCCAAACCTCAACGTGAAGGTTGTGGGTGTCCTCCCCGGCCTTTCCACCCTGCTCGGAGTCTCGCATCAGGCGATCGACGACATCGCGCTGATGCGCGCGCTGCCGAACATGACGGTGATCGAGCCGTCCGGGCCGAGCCAGGTGCGCAAGGCCGTGGCGGCCGTCGCGGAGCACGTGGGACCGGTCTACCTGCGGATGAAGCGCGCCGACGGGACGGAGATCGACGTGGCGCCGGACGCGAGTCCGTTCGAGATCGGCAAGGTCCGGATCCTGAAGGAAGGCCCCGACGGGCTCCTGCTCGGCTGCGGCATGATGATCCCGGTCCTGATGGACGCCGCCGGACGCCTCGAGATCGAGGGGCATCACGTCTCGGTCGTCGATGTGGCCACGATCAAGCCGCTCGATCCGGCCATCGTCGAGCTTGCGGCGGCCGCGCCGGTCGTCATCACCGCCGAGAACCACTCGATCATCGGCGGGCTCGGGAGCGCGGTCGCGGAGTTGCTCATGGAGGAAGGCGTCGCCCGGCCCTTCGCCCGGATCGGCGTGGAGGACGTGTTCGCCGAGGGGGGCACGACCCCCTACCTTTTCGAGCGCTACGGGCTGTCAGCCGACGCCGTCATCGGCGTCTACTACGCGAAGCTGGAAGGCTGACGTCGGTGCGCGCGGCCGGGGCTTCCCTTCCCGAGGGAACACTGTATGCGTGGGGAGCGGATTTCCGCCCCCCACGCCTTGACGCAATCCGAGACAATCCAATGACTTCCAACGCAGAACACCCACTTCTCGACCACCGGACCAAGGGCATCCCCGGTGGCACGGAGCCCTTCCCGCCCGAGGCGATCGCCTCGAAGAACTGGAACGTCCTCCGGGGCGACCTGCCGCTGCCGCTCGCGATCCTGCGCGAGCCGCGCATCGCCAACAACGAGCGATGGATGCGGGAGTTCTGCGCCAGCGCGAACGTCTCCTTCGCGCCGCACGGCAAGACCACGATGTGCCCGCAGCTCTTCCGCCGCCAGCTCGACAACGGCGCCTGGGCCATCACGCTTTCCACCGCGCATCAGGTGCAGGTGGCCCGGGACTTCGGCGTCGACCGCATCCTCGTCGCGAACGAGGTCGTCGATCCCCGGTTCCTCGACTTCGTCATGGGCGAACTCGACGCGGATCCGGACTTCGACTTCCTCTGCCTGATCGACTCCGAGGCGGGCGCGCATCTCGCCGGGCGCCACATCCGCAAGCTCGGGAGCCGGCGGCGGCTCGGGGTCCTGATCGAGATCGGCGCCATGGGCGGCCGGACGGGGGCGCGCGGTCTCGAGACGGTGCGCGCCATCGCAGATGTCATCGCAGGCTACGCCGACGAACTCGAGCTGCGCGGGATCGAGTCCTACGAGGGAATCTTCCCGGGGCCGGCCGAGGGCAATCTCGACAAGGTCCATGCGATGATGGACGAGACCTGTGCGGCGGCGCGGGCCCTCGATGCGGAGGGCGCCTTCACGGGTGCGGAGATCGTCCTCTCGGCCGGCGGGTCGGCCTACTATGACATCGTGGCCGAGCGGCTCGGGGCGCTGACGCTGTCGCGGCCAGTTCGCGTCGTGACGCGATCGGGCTGCTATCTCACCCACGACGCGGTGATGTACCACAACTACTTCACGTCGCTTCAGGCGCGCTCGGAGCGCGTGCGCGCGGTGCCCGGCGAGCCGGAGCCCGCGCTTCAGGTCGTCACGCGCGTGCAGTCGACGCCCGAAAAGGGCCTCGTGCTCCTGACCGGCGGCAAGCGCGATCTCTCGTTCGACGTGCACATGCCCGTGCCGAGCCTCTGGCGGCGCGACGGCGATCACCCGGAGCCCGTCCAGATTGGCGAGGGATACGAGATTTTCGCGCTCGCCGACCAGCACGCCTTCATGCGCGTGCCCGGCGACTGCCCGTTGCAGGTGGGCGACATGGTCTTTCTCGACATTTCCCACCCCTGCACGACGTTCGACAAGTGGGACGTCCTCTACGGGGTCGATGCAGCCTACAACGTGACGACCGCATACAAGACCTACTTCTGAGCCGATCAGGCGGGCCGGCGGCCCGCCCCCTGCCCTGTCGGAAAAAGGAAACGGGGCCGATCGCCACACGCGATCGGCCCCGTTTTTTCGTCTCGGCTACAGGCGCGCCGTGCCCGGTCGGCCGCTCACCAGGTCACGCCGATGTATTTCACCTCGCTGAACTCCAGGATGCCGTGGTGCCCGCCCTCGCGCCCGAGGCCGCTCTGCTTGGTGCCGCCGAAGGGCGCCGCGGGATCGGAGACGACGCCGCGGTTCAGGCCGATCATGCCGCTGTCGAGCTTCTCCGAGACTCGCATTCCGCGCGCGAGATCAGCGGTGAAGACATAGGAGATCAGGCCGTATTCGGTGCCGTTCGCCCGCGCGATCGCCTCGTCCTCGGTCCGGAACGACGCGATTGCGGCGACGGGGCCGAAGATTTCCTCGGTGGAGATGAGCGCGTCGTCCGGCACGCCGCTGAGCACGGTCGGCGGGTAGTAGAAGCCGTCGCGGTCGTCCGGCGCTCCTCCGGTCAGAAGGATCGCGCCACGCGCGACCGCGTCCCGGACCAGCCCGTCGATCCTGCGCAGGGCCCCGCCGTTGATGACCGGACCGCACTCGGTGCCGACGGCGTATCCCGGACCGACCGCGAGCGCCGACATCCGTTCGCTCAGGCGCGCGGCGAAGGCGTGCTGGATGCCCTCCTGCACGAGAAACCGGTTCGCCGCCGTGCACGCCTCGCCACCGTTGCGCATCTTCGCGACCATGGCGCCGTCGATCGCCTTGTCGAGATCCGCGTCGTCGAAGACGATGAAGGGCGCGTTGCCGCCGAGCTCCATGGAGCAGGAGATGACCGTGTCGGCGGCTTCATGCAGCAGCCGGCGCCCGACCTCGGTCGAGCCGGTGAAGGAGAGCTTGCGCACCCGGGGATCGTGCAGCATGGCGCTGACGAGCGGACCGGAGCGACCGGTGGTCAGCACGTTGATCACCCCATCGGGCACCCCCGCCTCGGCGAAGATCGCCGCGAGCGCGAAGGCGGTCAGCGGCGTCTCGGTCGCAGGCTTCAGGACGCAGGTGCATCCCGCGGCGAGGGCTGGCGCGATCTTGCGCGTCGCCATGGCGGCGGGGAAGTTCCAGGGCGTCACGAGGACGCAGACGCCGATCGGCTGATGCTGGACGATGATCCGGTTCGCCCCGCTCGGGGCGGTGGCGTAGTCGCCGGTGAGCCGCACCGCCTCCTCCGAGAACCAGCGGAAGAACTCGGCCGCATAAGCCACCTCTCCATGGGCGTCGGGCAGCGCCTTGCCGTTTTCCAGACTGATGATCTCCGCAAGGAAGTCCTTGCGCTCCAGCATCAGCTCGAAGCAGCGCCGCAGGATCTCGGAGCGCCGGCGCGGCGGCGTCGCCGCCCACTCCGGGCCCGCGTCATGGGCGGCGGCGACCGCGGCCAGCGCGTCCTCGATCGAGGCGTCGGCGACGTCGGCGATCTTCGCCCCCGTCGAAGGGTCGGTCACGTCGAGCCGCGCGCCGGTCAGTCCGGGACGCCACGCGCCACCGATCAGGAGGTCCGTCGGGATGCCGGCGAGGTGGGACCGGATCCCCACGGGGATTTTCTGGAATGCTGTCATTCTTGATGCTCGCAGTTGCTCGAAGCCGGGGCGCCGTGACCGTGGAAAGACTGCTCGACGATCGAGGCCATGAGGGGCAGCGTCAGCTCGCGGGGGTTGTTCTTGATCAGCCGCGTGCTGCCCATCGCCCGCTCGGTGATCAGTGGAAGCTCCGCGGCGCTGACACCGAGACCGGCAATCGTCGAAGGGATGCCGATCGAGGAGAAGAGCGCCGTGACCGCCTCGATGGCCCGTGCGGCAAGCTCCGCCCGATCGCGGCCGGCGGGCGAGACGCCCATGGCGACGGCGATCTCGGCGAGCTCGGCCTCGCACGCGGGGCGGTTGAACGCCATGACGTAGGGCATCAGGACCGCGACGCCGAGACCGTGCGGGGTGTGGGTACTCGCGCCGATCGGATACTGGATGGCATGGGCCGCCGCCGTCCCCGCGGTGCCGAAGGCGAGCCCCGCAGCGAGCGAGCCGAGCATCACGCTCTCCCGCGCCGCGATGTCGCCGGGCGCCTCGCAGGCGCGCTTCAGGCTGCCGCTCAGATGGCGCACCGCCAGCAACGCGTAGTGGTCGCTCATGGCGTTCTTCCCGAGGAAGACGTGCTCGTGAACGATCCCGCCCGTCGCCTCGCGCCGCCGGGTGGTGAAGGCTTCGATGGCGTGCGTCAGGGCATCCGCACCGGAGACGGCGGTCAGGCCCGAAGGACAGGAGTATGTCAGCTCCGGGTCACAGATCGCGGTGTGCGGAATGAGCGCGGGGCTCGCGATGCCGACCTTCACCTCCCGTTCGGGATCGGCCACCACCGCGACGGGCGTCACCTCGGACCCGGTTCCGGCCGTGGTCGGCAGCGCGATCACCGGCAGGACCGGCCCGGGAACCCTGAATTCGCCGTAGTAGTCCCTCGGGCGCCCGCCATGGGCGAGGATCAGCGCCACGATCTTCGCGGCGTCCATGCAGCTCCCGCCGCCGAGACCGATGACGAGGTCGACCCCGAGCCGCCTGCCCGCCTCGCAGCCGGCATCGAGGCAGTCGAGCGGCAGTTCCGCCACCGTCCCGCCGAAGACCGCGGAGCGCACGCCCGCGGCCGTGAGGGAGTCCACGAGCCCCGCAAGCTCCGGGGAGTCCGCCAGGCGGCTGTCGGTGACGATCAGGGCCGAATGCCCGAGGCCGCGGGCAAAGCCCGCTGTCGCCCGGCGCTGTCCCGCACCGAAGACGATATTGCGTGGCGCGCGCAGGGCGCCAAAGGTCGGCATCAGGATGTCTCCGCTGGAGCGGTGGCGCCGGCGAGATCCTGCATCCGGCTCCACAGGGCATCGGGGATCGGCAGACCTTCGCGCTGCCGGCGGCGTTTGCAGTCGCGGCCGCGCTCGCCGGGCACGAGTACGCCCGGAAAGCCGTCCGCGGGTTCGAGATCGCGGATCCCCTGCAGGAAGCCGCGCAAATCGGGGTTCGGTCCGTCCATGACGATGAAGACATCGCCCTTGGTGCAGACCCGGTCGGAATCGAGCGTTCCGACGACGTCCGCGCCCACCGCCGCCCCGCTGAGCGCCGCGACCAGCAGCTCGAAGGCCAGACCGAGCGCATAGCCCTTGGCGCCGCCCAGCGGCGCGATGGCACCGGCCTTGGCGGCCACGGCGTCCGTCGTCGGGTTGCCGTCGGCGTCGAGGGCCCAGCCGAGCGGGATCGCCGCCCCGCGACTGGCGTGGTCGTGGATCTCGCCCATGGAGACGAGGCTCGTCGCCGTGTCCATCATGAATGGCGCGTCATCGCCGGTCGGCACCGCGATGGCGATCGGGTTTGTCCCCATCACCGCGCGTTTGGCGCCCCAGGGATGCACCAGCGCCTCGCTCGTGGAGAGCGCGATCGCCGAGAACCCCTTCCGGGCGACCTCCTCGACGTACCAGCCGAGCATCCCGATGTGGTTGGAGTTGCGGATCGCCGCGACCGCGATGCCGTTCGTCCGGGCGCGCTCGCAGAGCGCGTCGAGCGCGCGGAACGCGACGACCGGGCCGAGGCCGCGTTCGCCGTCGACCGCGAGGAAGCCCGGCGCGCGCCAGTGATGGGTTCCTGCCGTCACGGGGTCGGCGACGCCGTTGGCGATCCGTGCGACGATGCGCTCGAGCCGCAGCAGGCCGTGCGACGTCACACCGCGAAGCTCGGCCTCCAGCAGCATGTCGAGCTGGATGCCGACGTTGCACGCGGGAACGCCGGCGCGCGACAGGACGGCTCTGACGAGGCCCCTCGTCTCACTCTCGGTGAAGATGCTCACGGTTCGCGATCCGATACGATGTTGTCTGGATGCAACTGCGTTGTCTGGATGCACTGCGGACAGCCGAAGATGCATTCCGGCTGCGCACCGCGGTCCCGGCCTCAGTGTCCGGGACGGGTGCGCACCGCGCGTCGACCACATGTCAGAAGCCGGCCCGCGCACCGCGCGCCGGCCAGATGCCGGGGCCGCGCCCTTCCGGCGCAGCGACCGCTCTAGTCGCTCGGAAGCATGAAGATGCCCTTCTTGCCCCGGAAGCGCGCGAGGATCTTCGCGCTCGCGCCTTCGACGACCGGGACGTCGATCTTCACGGCGCGGAAGAAGTCCGACACCTCGGCCCGATCGGGATGCTGGACGGCGAATGCCTCGAGCACGCAGCCGGCCGGCGTTTCCGCGGACGGGTGCACGGACGTCCGCCATTGCTTGAAGTATGGCATGTCCGGGCCCCAGGGGCGCGGCCCCGCCGGTGAGAAGTCGATGTAGTCCCATTCACCCAGCGCGCCGTCCGCCTGCCGCCGGGTGTTCGAGCCGATCTTCGTGGCGATGCCCCGATCCGCGAGGACCTGCTGGACGTGCGATGCATCGGGGGTCTGGACGGCGAAACGACGCATCCGTGGCCGCTCGATGCCCTTCAGCGTCTCGCCGTAGGTGCCCGGCGCCGGGTCGTCGAGCGGCCCGTCGATGCAGATGTAGCACCCGTAGCCGAAGGCCGAGCCGAGGCTCGCGACCGCCACCTGAAAACCCTTCACCGGATGCTCGCCGTCGAATTTCGGCTCGACGCCGCTCAGGTCCGCGAACGTGGCCATTGCCTCGCGGAGATTTGGCACCTGCCAGACCAGATGGTCGATCATCGGTTCAATCCTCTCTTCCAGTGTTCGGGTCGCGGACAGTCCGTGCTGACCCGCTGTCTCGTGGTTTCCGCACGACGCCTCCCGGCGCAGGCCCGCGCCGGGCCTGCCTCCAGAATCTCGAGCAGTGGATGACGCTGTTCCGGGCGCCGCCCGCGACGGGATCAGGCGCCGCGATTGTCGGACAGGATGCTGCTGGCGCAGATGTAGCCCCAGGTCATGTAGGGTCCGATCGTGGTGCCCACCTGACTGGGCGTGCGGGTTCCGACCGGGTTCGCCATGACGTTGCCCGCACAGTAGAGGCCCGCGATGACGCTGCCGTCCTCGCGCAACGCCTGCCCCCGGGCGTTGGTGCGCACCCCGCCCTTCGTGCCAAGCACCGAGGGCTTGCAGCGGATCGCGACGTAGGGCGGCGTGTCGATCGGCCGCATCAGGCCGAGCCGCTTCGCGAGGGCGCGTCCGTACTCGTCCTCGCCGCGCCCGAACTCCGTATCGACGCCGGCCTTGGCCATCCGGTTGAAGTTCCAGACGGTATCCTGAAGGTTGGCGGCATCGACCCCGATGCGCTGCGCCAGCTCCTCCACGCTCCGCGCGTAGACCAGCCAGTTCCTGTCGTAGCGCTTGTACCAGTTGATGAGCAGCGTCCGCCGGACCATGGGCCTGTGAGTGATGACCCACGCCGGAAGGTGCGCCGACCTGCCGGTTTCCGCATCGACGCCCATGATGCGGTCGTTGATCGTGAAGCTGTATTCGTTGACGAACCTGCGTCCCGAACGATCGACGATGATCGCGTCGGCGTCGGTGTGGATGACCAGCGGCAGGCCATGCAGGGCGCCCTCGTAGCGGATCGGCGGCTGGACCATGATGTTGGCCTGATCCATCCGGGCAAAGGCCGCGCCGGCCTCCTGCGCCATCCGGTGGCCGTCGCCGGTGTTGGTCCGGGGGCTGCTGCGATACTCGTAGTCGGTGGGGAAGTACTTCGCCATCATCTCGGCGTCCCATTCGAACCCCCCGGTGGCGAGAACGACGGCGCTGGTGACATTGACGCGGAACGGCCGCCCGTTGCGCTCGCAGTCGACCGCCGTCACCACGTCGTTCTCGTCAAGAACCAGACCGGTCGCCCGGCAGGACAGCTCCAGCCGGCAGCCATGATCGAGGCACCCCTTGAGCAGTCCGACGATCACCGCCCGCCCGCGCGACACGCCGCCCGAGAGGTAGCGCCGGAGCATCGTCGCGCCGTAGCGGATGGCCCCCATCACCGGCTTTCGCAGGATGTTCGCCCGCTGGGCCTCCGCGTAGGTCATGTTGAGGGGCAGCGTCGAGGAACGGACGAGATCCCCGTAGCGGCCGATCAGCTTCCTGCTGACGGGAACCGGGCTCAGGAGACGCCCGAGCCGCTTCGCGCCCGGAAGCTCCATCATGGGGTCGGGCACGTCGGCTATCGTGAAGCGGAGGGGCGAGTGCGCCTCGACGAAGCGCAGCATGTCTGGACCGTTCGCCACCTGCGCGCGCAGAAGCTCGCCTTCGGTTTCGAGCCAGCCCGCGGGCGCGGCCGCCTCCACGTACCGGATGGCCTCTTCGACGGAGTCCCGGTGCCCGGCGGCGGCGGCCAGATGGTTGGCGGGCACCCACGTCATGCCACCGGACATGGCGCTGGTGCCACCGATGCTCGCGGCCTTCTCCAGGATGACGACCGACCGGCCGCCGGCCGCTGCCCTGAGGGCCACCGTGAGCGCCGCCGCGCCCGACCCGATGACGGCGACGTCACAGCGGATCGAATCGCCGCGTTCGTCGACGGCGTTGGGAGCTGAGGCGCCCATGACGCTTCTCCTGCACTTGAAACGTGAGCATCGCTCACTTCGGACACGGAACTTGCCGAGGGATCATCCCGGCTTCCGGGTGGCTTCGATCACCTCTGAAGGAACCGGTCGATCTTCACGAACCGTGCCGTCAGGATGAGGACCGTCAGCGTGACGATGACGAGGCCGGAGGACACGGCGGTCAGCGACGGATCGAGCGGCGACCATTCGAGACCGGTGTAGATCTGCACCGGCAGCGTCACCATCGTGGAGGTCGAGAGGAAGAGCGACACCTCCAGGCTGCCGAACGAGATCATGAACGCAAATCCCCACCCGGCGAAGAGGCTCCACGAGATGCTCGGGACGGTGATCTTGCGGAAGGCCATGATCGGCGACGCTCCGAGACTGCGCGCCGCCCGCTCCAGCGCTCCATCGTTCGACGCAAGGCCGACCATGTTCATGGAGACGGCGAACGGCGTCGCGATCATGATGTGGCCCGCCACCAGCGAGAGCGGCGTGCCGCCGAAGCCCAGCGCCGAATAGAAGAGCAGGAACGCGAGGCCGAGGAACACCGCAGGCAGCATCGCCGGCGTCATCACGAGCAGGTAGACGACCTTGTTGAGCGGTGTCCTGTAGCGGTGCAGCGCCAGGGCCGTCGGCAGCGCCATCGCCGTCGCGACCGTCGCCGCCGCCGTCGCCACGCCGAGGCTCATGATGAGCGCGTACATCGACTCCTGTTCGGCGAAGATCTTCATATACCAGCGCAGGCTCAGCCCCTCGGGCGGGAACGAGACGTAGTTGGCCTCGGTCAGCGAGCCGATGGTGAGCGCGAGGACGGGCGCCAGCAGGAACGTGAAGAACGCCACCGCGTAGACGGGAAGAAGATATTTCCTCATGACACCACACTCGAAGCTTGCGCCGGGCCGGAACTGCCGATCGGGACGTCGGTCGCGTTGAGACGTCGCGCCGACGCCCAGACCCTGGAGAAACCGCTGGCAAGGACGAGGCACCCCGTCGTCGTCAGCAGCAGAAGCACCGCGAGGCTTGCCGCCTTGGGCCAGTTGAGCAGGTTGATCGCCTGCTGGTAGACGAGGAGCGAGGCGAACTTGTTGGTCTGGCCGCCGAGGATGATCGGCGTCGCATACGAACTCATGCTGAGCGAGAAGACCAGCAGGCACCCTGTCCTCAGCCCCGGCAGGGACTGCGGAAAGACGATCCTCCAGAAGGCCTTCGCGGGAGACGCGCCAAGGCTCCGGGCGGCACGGACGTGGTTCTGGTCGATGCTCTGCAACGACGCGGCGATCGAGATCACCATGAACGCCGAGAGCGTGTAGACCAGTCCGACGACGATCGCCCATTCCGTCTTGATGATGCGGAGCGGCGCATCGATCAGCCCGAGGTTCATCAGCAGGTTGTTCACCGCGCCGCCGTGGCCGAGCAGGATCAGCCAGCCGTAGGTCGTGACCGTCACGCTCGTCATCAGCGGCAGGAGCAGCAGGATGAACATCGCCGTCTGCCGCCACCCGACCACGCTCAGGATGTAGACGCTGATCGGGTAGCCGACGATCGCCGCGGCGATCGTCGTGATCAGGCTGATGCGTATCGTCCGCAGGAAGACCTCGCGGACGAACTCGTCGGACAGGAGGTCGACGTAGGTCGAGAGCGTGTAGGCGCTGCCAGTCGCGGCCGCGCCGTCGCCCGGCGTGAAGCTCAGGTTGACCAGATTGCCGATCGGCACCGCGTAGAGGAGGCCGAAGATGAGGGTCGGCACCGCGATGAGCGACAACCAGGACGATGCCGACCTGCCGAGGAGCCGCCCCATCACTGCGCCTCTTCCTTCTTCACGATCAGGCCCCGGTCGGACGCCCAGTCGATGTAGACGCTCTGGCCGCGCTGCACGCCCCTGAGCGACGAGGCGAACTGCTCGTCACCGGAGAGCACCATCGGCGCCTCCCCGATCTGCGTGCGGATGACGGTCCGGTTGCCGAGGAAGGTCACATCGACCAGCTTCGCCTCGAACCGGTTCGTTGCCGCGCAGGTTCCGCAGGCCGGCCGCGTGCCGACCCGGATGTCCTCCGGGCGCACGATGATCTGCACATGGTCGCCGGACCGAAGTCCTCCCGAATGCCGCGCCATGACCGGTCCGACACCGCCGGCGTCCACCGTGGCGACCCCGGAGGCGACGCTCCTCAGCCGGCCTTCGAGCACGTTCGACTCGCCGATGAAGCTCGCCACGAACAGATTGGCCGGGGAGCGGTAGATCTCCCGCGCACTGCCCATCTGCTCGATGCGGCCGCGACGCATGACGGCAATCGTGTCCGCGATCGCCATCGCCTCTTCCTGGTCGTGGGTGACCATGATGGTCGCGATCTTGAGCGGCCGCAGCAGTTCGAGAAGCTCGTTCCGCATCTCGACCTTCAGCCGGGCATCGAGGTTGCTGAACGGCTCGTCGAGCAGCAGCAGCGCCGGCTTGATCGCGATCGCGCGGGCGAAGGCGATACGCTGCTGTTCGCCGCCGGAGAGCTGCTTGGGAAAGCGCTTGGCGGCGTGCGAGAGCTTCACGAGACGCAACATGTCCGTGACGCGATCGCACACGCTGGCCTCGGCCTCCCGGCGCATTCTCAGCCCGAAAGCGACGTTCTCGAAGACCGTCATGTGCGGGAAGAGCGCGTAGTTCTGGAACATGATCCCGATGTTCCGCTTTTCGGGGGGAAGCCCCGTGAGAGCTTCCCCCCTGACAACTACCCTCCCGCCATCGGTCTCGACGAAGCCGGCGATCGCGTTGAGCGTGGTGGTCTTTCCACACCCCGACGGGCCAAGCAGACAGAGCCGTTCGCCTTCGGCGACGTTAAATGAAACATGGTCGAGCACGCGGACGCTGCCGTAGGAGTGCTCGAGCGACTGAACAGAAAGGTAGCTCATCCGGTCGTCCCCGCCTGCTTACCGTTCGACCTCGCGGTTCCACCGCTCGGTCCAGGCGGCGCGCTCCTTGTTGATCGCCGGCCAGTCGGGACGGATCAGCTTGCCGATCGTCTCCTCGCCGTAGATCACCCCGTCCGCCAGCTCGGGCGTGAGCTTCACCTTCGCGTTCACCGGCCCGACGCGGGACTGCTCGACGTAGATCGCCTGCGCATCCTCGCTGAGCAGATAGTTGAGCCAGGTCTCCGCGTTCGACTGGTTCGGGCTGTCCTTCACGAGGTTCAGCATCGGCATCACGATCGGCGTGCCGTCCTCGGGGTAGACGAACTTGAGGGGGAAGCCGGTGCGCCGCACGAAGCGCGCGGTCTCGCCGTTCGTCCAGACCGAGACCGCGATCTCGCCCTGCTGGAACTCCTTGCTCATCTCGCCGCCGGCGCCGAACGCGGAGACATTCTTGACGACGTCCCGGACCTTCTCGAAGCCCGGATCGATGTTCTCGACGCTGCCGCCGTTGTTCTGGGCCAGCATCATCAGGGTGAAGACGCCGGGTGTGCTGTTGAAGCCGGGCATCCCGACCATTCCCTCGAAACGGGGATCGGCGAGGTCGTTCCACGTACGCGGCGGCGCGACGCCGGCCTTCGTCAACGCTTCCTCGTTGTAGACGAGGCCCATGGCGAGCAGGCCGTAGCCGACGCCGGAATCGTCCACGCCGCGCGCGATCGGCAGGGTGTCCTGGTAGTTCACAACCGTTTCCGGGACCGCACGCAGAACGCCGAGGTCGCGCGCCTGGCCCTGCGGGCCGTTGTCGATGCAGACGAGATCGTATTCCGGCTTCTGGGCCTGCGCCTGAAGCTGCGCGACGAAGTGGGTCGACACTCCCGGAATGTAGCGAACCTTGATGTCGTGTTTCGACTCGAAGTCCTTGATGAGATAGTTCTCGTAAGTCTGCTGAACCGTGCCGCCGAAGCAGCCGAACACGATTTCCCCCCCGGCGTGAGCAGTCCCGGCCAGCGCGAATACCGACGCTGCGGCGAGAAGGCACTTCTTGAAGCAGGATACTGTCATTTCCACTACTTCCCTCATTGGACGTTGGTCATTGAACTCGAGCCAGCGATCCGTTCGCTGGCTTCGAGCAGGCTCTTGTTTTTTTGACGGATGACGGTGCGGTCAGGTCGGCGTCGGCGTCTGGAAGAACGCCTTCGATCCGCCCGACTCGTAGGGCTTGATCCTCGACGCGGCGATGCCAGCACTCTGCTTCGCCACGATGTCGGCCTGCTTGGCCTTCATGAAGTTCGTCGGGAATTCCATGCTCGGGGTGCGGTTGGCGAGCCAGCGCCGCGCGATGTCGAAGGTGAGTCCCACCTGCCGCTGCGGCCGCGCCGGCCAGTCGCGGACTTCGAGCCAGAGGCGCAGCATATACCGGCGCCGATTCACCTCGTCGTGGTCCTCGTATCCGGCGCGACCGTGCAGCACGCTCCGGTTGTTGACGAACTGGATGTCACCTTCCTGGATGTTCATGTCCAGGACGTATTCATCGGAGTTCACGATCTCCATGTAGAAGTCGTAAGCTTCGAGCTGAAGATCGGTCAGCTTCTTGCCGCCCTTCTCGACGGCGCGCTTGATTTCCCCGCTGTTCATGTTGCAGAAGAATTCGCCATTGCGAATGGCGAAGACCTCGACGGGTTCCGGAGACATCGGATCGATCCCGGCCTTCTCGGCGTCGTTGTCCATCTGGCGATAGAAGAAGCCGTCGTAGAAGACCTGCGCGAATGCCGGGTTCTTCTCGACCATCGCATTGTGGACAGCGAGCGCGCTGACGAGTCGGCTCGCGCCCCCCGACTTCGCCGCGCGCAGACACATGAGCGAGACGATATCGCAGGCGGTTCCGTCGGTGTGGAAGCCCTGCTTGCCGCCCGCCTGATAGCCGCGCACACCCGGATCCGCGTCGGTGATGTCGATGACGCTCCCGAGCAGCTCGCCGTTGTGGGACTGCGGCACCGGGAAGCCCATGTACGTGCCGAGCGCGAAGTAGATCTTGCTGAGCTGGTCGTCGGAGTACTTGTCCCGCGGCAGTCCGCGCAGCAGCACGACGCCCGGGCCGTACCTCAGGTCGTACTTGAGACCGGCCAGCATCCGGCCGACCTCGGGGAGAGGAAAGGTCGCCGGGTTGATTTCCAGGAGGTCCGACAGACCACACTGCTCGAACTTCCGCAGACCCGCGTCGATCTCGGACACCTCGTCCGCCGTGAGAGTCTGCAACGCGTCTGAATGGTAGTCAAACGAACCGCCTTTCCAGGCGGCGGGGCTTTCAAGCCCCTGTGGACGATCGTGCACTTTCCGCTCCCCGTATGTGCATTTGATATATCATATCACCATACGGACATTGCGCAAGTCAACATCTTTGTTGGAGCGCGGGTGGAATCCTCTCGGGCGGATCGGACGGTTCGGTGCCGTGGAAATCGCGGCAAGACGGCCACGCGCACGAAAGACCGCAAGCGCCGCGCCCGCGGGCGCGGCGGCATCTGGTCCGGGTTTCGGGGAGAGTCGCCGGGAGGCCGCTTTGGCGTCGGGGAAAACCTACTTCGGTTTCCGTCTGGCACGGGACGCGCGTTCGGGCTCCGTCGCCATGCTCCGGGTGTCGCCGATCGACTCCAGGAATTGCAGGAGCTTGGCGCCGCCCTGAATCATGTCGCTCTGCACGGAATTCTTCACACCGGAGGCGTCCCGCCTCTTCAGCATGTCGAGGATGACGAAATGCTCGTGACCGCCGTCATACGTCGGCCGCGCGTGCGGATAGAGGTAGTTCAGCAGCGGGCCGTTCCGCATCCAGATGTCGCCGAGGATATGCAGCAGCTCCGGCATCTGCGCCGCCTCGTAGAGCCGGTTGTGAAACTGCCAGTTCGCCCGGACCGCGTCTCCCCAGCGGCCGGACTCTTCCGCCTCCATCAGCTCGCAATGGGAGACCTTCATGAGTTCGATGTCCTCATCGGAGATCTTCGGCGTCGCGGTCTCCGCCGCCAGCCCCTCCAAATAGAGCCGGATGGTGCGCAGCTCCAGATACTGCGCATGGGTCATGTGGGCGACCACGATCGAGCGGCCATCCAGCAGTTCCAGAGCCCTCGCCCGGACGAGCTGCATCAGCGCTTCCCGGATGGGCGTCTCGGAAACCTGCATGGAAGCGGCGAGGTCGCGGATCTTGAAGCGATGTCCGGGCCAGAACCGCCCCTCCATCAGGCCGGTTCTGAGACTGTTGTATACGCTGCGGGTCAGACTATCGCGGGAAATCGGTTCCATTGGAGCGAGTTCGCCCCTCGGGGCACCGTCCATCTCTCTCAAACTCACCTCCACCATACTGCCCGGCCCGCCACATCACGACTGCCTCACCGTATCGAGCCTCTGCACTTCATGGCAATATATCAAATTTCATTCTCCGTCCGCGCTCCCCCGAAAGCACGCCTGAAAGCTCCAAACCTTTCTTTTCAGCCGCCTGATCAGACCGTTGCGCCGGCGGTTGATTGGAGATCCAGACTGCCGGCGATGGTGAGGGGGAGAGACCAGATCCTCCCGCACTCGCGAGCGAAAGGCTCCATGCATTCAAAAGTGACTTATTCCACAGTTATGCTCGATGCGCCAATCGCCTGCACGCCACCGAGCACGTATATTTCGTGGGCACCGCCGCGATGCATCGCGGCGATCACCGCCGGGTTGGGCCTGCCCTGGAACGGCGCCGTGGCGGCGATGATGCGCGGCACGCCCGCGACACTCGCGGTCGCGACCGACATGTGCCCCGAGGCGACCATCGGAAACTTGCCGGCCGGCACGTAGCAGCCGACCGACTGGACGGGGATGTTCCTGTGCCCAAGGATCACGCCCGGCAGGGTTTCGATCTCGATATCCTTCATCGAGTCACGCTGGCCTGCGCGAAATTCCGCACCTGTTCTCGGGCACGATATCCACGAAATCGCGGCGCTCCACCTGAAGGACGCGCCCTTCGGCCACCGCTCCCACCCCCTCCGCTTCGTCATCGGACGGAGCGTGCTCCGGTCGTGCCGTGATTCGCTCCCCCCGCGGTTGCCCACACGAGGCAAGCACGTTGCGGATGCGTATGCAGTCCAGCTCGGGTTCGCCTGCCAAGTGTTCCGCAGGGTTCGCTCGAGCCTGTTGCACAATCAGTGTATACTACTTATATACTGTGGTAGTCTGACGACACACCGTGGGTGTAACTGTTGAATCTCAGAGGATTCCCATGAAGATCAAAGGCATAGACGTCTACGCATACGACCTCACATATGCCCATGGTGAGTATGTCATGTCCGGCGGTCGCGCCGCTCAGGCTCAGTCATCGACGCTGGTGCGCGTGCAGACCGACGCCGGCGTCACTGGCTGGGGAGAGGCTTGCCCGCTTGGGGGGACCTATCTGCCTGCCTTTCCCGCCGGGATCCGCGCTTCCCTCCAGGAGATGTTGCCGTACCTGATCGGCGAGGATCCGACCCGGATCACTGCGCTGCACGAGATCATGGACGGCGTGCTGCTGGGCCAGGAGGCCGCGAAGAGCCCGATCGACATCGCCTGCTGGGACATCCTCGGCAAGGTCGCGGGACTTCCGGTCGCCGCGCTGATCGGGGGCAGGACCCAGGAGAGCTTCCCGCTCTACGAGGCCGTGCCGCTCACATCGCCCGAGGAGATGGCCGCGTTCTGCCTGCTTCGGCGCGAGGCGGGCATCAGCCGCTTCCAGCTGAAGGTCGGCAACGATCCGCATGAGGACGCCGCCCGGACCCGCGCGGTCGTCGAGGCGATGGGGGGCGAGGCCTTCATTGTCGCCGACTCGAATGGCGGCTGGAATCTGCGGCAGGCCGTGGTCGCGGTGCGCGAGTTGGCCGGGCTCGACGTGATCGTGGAGCAGCCCTGCCGCGATCTTGCCGATTGCGCGCTGGTCCAGCAGATGAGCACCCTGCCCCTGTCGCTCGACGAGTGTGTGACCGGGGTCAACGAGCTCTACCGCGCCAAGTTCGAGGCGGGCGCGGTGGCGCTCAACATCAAGATCGGCCGGCTCGGGGGCATCAGCGGCGCGGTCCGCATCCGCGATCTCGCGACCGAACTCGGCATGATCTTCACCATCGAGGACGTGTGGGGCGGCGACGTCACCAGCGCCGCGGTCGCCCAGGTGGCGGGCTCGGCCCGGCCCGACAGCCTGATGCACGCGTCCTTCTTCAACGACTGGACCAACGAGCACGTCGCGGGCTATGCGCCCCGCTCCGTGCAGGGCCGCGGCCGCGTGCCCGATGGCCCGGGGCTCGGGATCGAGGTCGACGAGGCGGCGCTCGGCGCCCCGATCTTCTCCGTCCGCTGATCTTGTCGCGCGCCGCGGGAGTCCTGCCCGCGGCGCAACGCCATTCCTCAGAGCGCGATCGGGCGTCGGTGGTCTCGGGTAATCATCTGCTGGATCTGGCGGACGATCTGGTCGGCATGGGCCGTGGCGATCCGGTCGGCGGCCTCGATGTCGCGCGCCTCGATTGCGGCGATCATCTGCTCGTGCTCCCCCACGTACTGCAGCGGCAGCTCGTCGTCGAAGGACGAATAGTACACCCGCAGGATACGCCGCCCCTCGTCGAGCAGCCGGCCGAACAGGCCCGCGTAGTAAGGGTTGCGCCCGGCCTCGGCGATGGCCGCGTGGAAATCGCGGTTGGTGGCGATCATCGCCAGTGCGTCGCGCGCCTCCACAGCCCGGACGAAGGCAGCCTCATGGCCGCGGATGACGTCGAGATCGGCGGGCCGGTGGAACTGGGCGGCCAGCCGGGTCGTCATGCGGTACATGAGGGTTATCGCGTCGAAGAAGCTGTGCAGGTTCAGGAAGTCGATGTTGGAG
This sequence comes from Amaricoccus macauensis, assembly GCF_014201905.1. Classification (GTDB taxonomy): domain Bacteria; phylum Pseudomonadota; class Alphaproteobacteria; order Rhodobacterales; family Rhodobacteraceae; genus Amaricoccus; species Amaricoccus macauensis. The sequence continues at coordinate 1,230,051 of NZ_JACHFM010000002.1, forward strand.
ACCACGGTCGAGTGGTTCGGCAGCGTCCGCACCAGCCCTTCGCCGGCAAGCCGCACGAGCGCCTCCCTGATGGGCGTGCGCGACATGGAGAACTGCTCGGTGAGCTGGACCTCGTCGATCGGGCTACCGGGCGGCAGCACGAGGTTCAGGATGTCGTCGCGCAACGCGGTGTAGACGAGCTTGCTGCCCTCCCCTCGCTTGCGCTCGATCGGAGGGCTCTTCGTCTTCTGGGCCATGGGGTCGCCTCTCTCTGTGTGCAAGCGGGGTGTGCCGGTGGAGGATACGGACCTGGCCCGGAGTGCAAGACGAAACGTCGCATGCGGTTGCTTTTTTGTCGACAAGTAAAATCCAACTCGTATTATTACCGCATCACTGACGGATTCGCGCACGCCCCGGGACGCCGCTCCCGCGCCTTGAAAGGGAAAAGAGATGCAGTCCACGATCTTCACCGGAACGATCCCGGCGCTGATGACCCCGTGCAAGGCGGATCGGACGCCGGATTTCGACGCGCTGGTGCGCAAGGGCCAGGAGCTCGTCGAACTCGGCATGTCGGCCGTGGTCTACTGCGGCTCGATGGGTGACTGGCCGCTCCTGACCGACGCGCAGCGCATGGAGGGCGTCGAGCGTCTGGTCGATGCCGGGCTCCCGGTCATCGCCGGCACCGGCGCGGTCAACACCGCCTCGGCCGTGGCTCATGCCGCGCACGCCGCCTCGGTCGGCGCCAAAGGCCTGATGGTCATCCCGCGCGTCCTGTCGCGGGGCAGCGTCATCGCCGCGCAGAAGCAGCACTTCAAGGCGATCCTCGCCGCCGCGCCCGATCTGCCGGCGGTGATCTACAACAGCCCGTACTACGGCTTCGCCACCCGCGCCGACCTGTTCTTCGCGCTGCGTGCCGAGCATCCGAACCTGATCGGCTTCAAGGAGTTCGGCGGCCCCGACGACCTCTCCTATGCGGCCGAGCACATCACCTCGCAGGACGCGGACATCACGCTGATGGTGGGCGTCGATACCGCCGTCTACCATGGCTACGTCAACTGCGGCGCGACCGGCGCCATCACCGGCATCGGCTGCGTGCTGCCGCGCGAGGTGCTGCACCTGAACGCGCTCTGCGCCGCCGCCCAGAAGGGCGACGCAACCGCGCGCCGGCTCGGCAAGGAACTCGACGACGCGCTCCAGGTGCTTTCGACGGTTGATGCCGGCCCCGACCTCGTGCTCTATTTCAAGCACATGATGGTGCTGAAGGGCGACGCCGAGTACGGGCTGCATTTCAACGAGACCGATGCGCTCGCCCCGAGCCAGCGCGGGTTCATCGAGGCACAGCTCGCGCTCTTCGAAACCTGGTACGCCGACTGGTCGAAGCAGCCTGAAGTCCTGCGCTACGCCGCCTGATCACTGGCCGGCGACGGCCTTGTTGCCGTCGGCCGTCGCCGGTGGGGCGTCCCTGCCGGCCCACGCCGCCGCTGCTTCGCAATTGCCGGGCAAGCACGACTTCTTCCGCGCTCGTCGCGGATTGCAGCCACTCGCGCTGCGAGTACTGTATCTGTGATCGGACTTCGTACTGCAGACCAGTCTCTTCGCCGACCCAAACAACCAACAAGGAGGCTCATCGTGAAGCATTGGAATGCCCTCGCTGCCATCGCCGTGGCCGTCGCCTGCCTGTCGACCCCGGCGCATGCGGACAAGCTCGACGACATCATCTCCTCAGGAACGCTGCGCTGCGCGGTGGTGCTCGACTTCCCGCCGATGGGCTCGCGTGACGCGGACAACAATCCGATCGGCTTCGACGTCGACTACTGCAACGACCTCGCCAAGGCGCTCGGCGTCACCGCCGAGATCGTCGAGACCCCCTTCCCCGAGCGCATCCCCGCGCTGATGAGCGGGCAGGTGGATGTGGGCGTCGCCTCGACCTCCGACACGCTCGAGCGCGCCAAGACGGTCGGCTTCTCGGTCCCCTACTTCGCCTTCGAGATGGTCGTCACCGCCAGCGACAAGTCCGGCATCAAGTCCTTCGACGACATGAAGGGCAAGACGGTCGGCGCCACCGCCGGCACCTTCGAGGCGATCGCCTTGGAGAAGCAGGTGACAGAGTGGGGCGCGGGTGAGTTCCGGCCGTACCAGACCCAGGCGGACGTCTTCCTCGCCCTGAGCCAGGGCCAGCTTGACGCCACGGTCTCCACCTCGACGGTCGCCCAGGCCAACGTCAAGACCGGCAACTATCCCGGCATCGCCGTGGTCGGCAAGGCGCCCTTCGACATCGACTACGTGGCGCTCTTCACCAACCGCGACGAGTACGGCTTCATCAACTATCTCAACCTCTTCGTGAACCAGCAGGTCCGCACCGGCCGCTATGCCGAGCTCTTCGAGAAGTGGGTGGGCGGCGAGGTGCCGAGCCTGACCGTCCCGAACGCCTACCGCTGATCCCGCCCGAGCGGAGGGCGTGGCGCGCCCTCCGTCTTCCCGTCGCACTGTGAAGAGGCGGTCCCCCCAATGTTCTCCTACAAGTTCCAGTGGAACCAGGCCTTCGCCAGGCTGCCCCAGATGCTGGACGGCGCGCTGATCACGATGCAGATCGCCATCCTGTCCATGGTCCTCGGCATCCTGCTCGCGATCGTGCTCACTGTCTTCCGCCGCTCCGGCAGCCGGGTCCTCTCAGGGATCGCGACGAGCTGGGTCGAGATCGCGCGCAACACGCCCGCGCTCTTCCAGATCTACATGGCGCATTTCGGCGTGGCGACCTTCGGGATCCATTTCAACCCGTTCACCTCGCTCCTGATCGGCATCACCTTCAACAACGCAGGCTATCTCGCCGAGAACTTCCGCGGCGCCCTGAAGGCGATCCCCGAGACCCAGACCCGCGCCGGCCGCTCGCTCGGGATGACGTCGAACCAGGCGTTCGGCTACATCATGCTGCCGCAGATGCTGCGCATCGCCTTCCTGCCGATGACGAACCAGATGGTCTGGGCGATCCTGATGACCTCGCTCGGCGTCACCGTGGGCATGAGCACCGACCTCTACGGCGTCACCCAGGCGCTGAACGCGCTCACCTTCCGCACCTTCGAGCTCTTCGCCCTCGCGGGGGTGGTGTTCTACGTGATCGTCAAGCTCATCCAGTTCGCGGCACGGCTCATCGCCATGCGCCTGTTCCGGTACTGAGGGGAAGAGAGATGTTCGACACCGCCCTCACCTCCTCGGACTTCCTGTTCCTCGCGCGCGGCGCGGGAATGACCCTGCTCGTCACCGCGATCTCGGTCGTGCTCGGCACCTGTCTCGGCATTGCCTGCGGCATCTTCCGCTTCCAGGTCGGCCCGTGGTGGGCCGCGCCGATGACCTTCCTGCTCGACATCTTCCGCTCGATCCCGCTGCTGATCCAGCTCGTGCTGGTCAACGCCTTCCTCGGCATGGTGCTGAAGCTGAAGATCTCGGGCTTCTCCGTCGCCTGCGGCGTGCTGACCCTCTATACCGCCGCCTATTGCGCCGAGATCGTGCGTGGCGCCATCGAGGCGGTGCCCGGAACAACCCGGCGCGCGGCGCGCTCGCTGGGGCTCACATGGTGGCAGGACATGACCAGCATCGTCCTGCCGCTCGCCACCCGAGTGGCGCTGCCCTCGTGGATCGGCCTCGCGCTCGGGGTGATGAAGGACTCCGCGCTCGTCTATATCGTGCAGGTGACGGAGCTTCTGAAGGCGACCCAGATCCTCATCACCCGACTGCAGGAACCGTTGCTCCTCCTGATGATCTGCGGCCTGTTCTACTTCGTCATCAGCTTTCCCCTCGCCCGCCTCGGCGGTTACCTCGAAAGGCGGTGGTCCAATGATTGAGATCGAGAAGGTCCACAAGTCCTTCGGCCAGCTGAAGGTCCTGAAAGGGATCGACCTCAGGGTGGCGAAGGGCGAGGTCCTGAGCGTGATCGGCGGCTCGGGATCGGGCAAGTCGACGCTGCTCACCTGCATCAACGGGCTCGAGCCGATCGACTCCGGGCGCATCCTCGTCGACGGCACCGAGGTCCATGCGAAATCCACCGACCTCAACAAGCTGCGCCGCAAGATCGGCATCGTCTTCCAGCAGTGGAACGCCTTCCCGCACCTGACGGTGGTCGAGAACGTCATGCTCGCGCAGCGCAAGGTGCTCGGCCGCTCGAAGCCCGAGGCGGAAGCCGAGGCCGTGCGCCAGTTGAGCCACGTCGGCCTCGGCGACAAGCTCAAGGTCTATCCGTCGCGCCTGTCGGGCGGCCAGCAACAGCGCATGGCGATCGCGCGGGCGCTCGCGATGTCACCGCACTACATGCTCTTCGACGAGGTGACCTCCGCGCTTGACCCGCAGCTCGTCGGTGAGGTGCTCGACACCCTGCGGATGCTGGCGGCCGAGGGCATGACGATGATCTGCGTCACCCACGAGATGAAGTTCGCCCGCGAGGTCTCCGACCGCGTCGCCTTCTTCCACAAGGGAGTCATGGCCGAGATTGCCGCCCCTGCGGAACTCTTCGGCGCGCCGAAAAGCGAGGAACTGCGCGCCTTCCTCTCGGCGACGCACTGACGGCATGACGAAACCGGCGTCTGTGATCGTGATCGGCGCGGGCGTCATAGGCCTGTCCGCGGCGCTCGCCCTGCGCGAGCGGGGGCTCGGCGTGACCGTGCTCGACCGTGAGGGACCGGCGGCGGGCGCCTCGGCGGGCAATGCCGGAGCGTTTGCCTTCTCCGACATCCTGCCGCTCGCCTCGCCCGGCATCCTGCGCAAGGCGCCGAAGTGGCTGCTCGACCCGCTCGGGCCGCTCAGCGTGCCGCCGGCCTACGCACTGCGGATCGCGCCCTGGATGCTCCGCTTCGCGCGCGCCTGCGCGCCCGCGCGGGTCGCCGCGGCAACCGCGGCGCAGACTGGGCTCATGGACCTCTCGAAGGCCGAGCTCGAGCCGTTCCTTGCCGCCACCGGCACAGCCGACATGCTGCGCAAGGAGGGCAACCTCCAGGTCTACGAGTCCCGCGCCGAGTTCGACGCATCGCTCCCGGGCTGGGCCGCGCGCGAGGCGCACGGCATCTCGTTCCGCCACATGACCGCGGACGAAATGGCGGAGATCCAGCCGGGCATTGCGCCGCGCTTCACCCACGGTACCTTCACGTCCGACTGGTTTTCGATCGCCGACCCGAAGCTCTTCACCCTCGCGCTGGCGGACCGGCTCCGCAGGGCCGGCGGCGCGATCGAACGGGCCGAGGTCGTGGCGCTGCGGCCGGCCAACGGTGGCGTCGAGGTCCGCATGAGCGATGGGGCCGTCCGAACCGCCGCGCACGTCGTGCTCGCGGCCGGCGCCTTCTCGCACCAGCTCGCCGCGACCCTCGGCGAAAGGATCCCGCTCGAGACCGAACGCGGCTACAACACCACCCTGCCCGTCGGCGCCTTCGACCTCCGCACACAACTCACCTTCGGTGGCCATGGCTTCGTCGTGACGCGGCTTTCCACCGGCATCCGCGTCGGCGGCGCGGTCGAGCTCGGCGGGCTCGACCTGCCGCCGAACTTCCGGCGGTCCGAGGCCATGTTGCGCAAGGCGCGTGACTTCCTGCCCGGACTGAACCCGCAGGGCGGCGCGCAGTGGATGGGGTTTCGCCCGTCGATGCCCGACAGCCTGCCCGCCATCGGCCCGGCCCGCGCCACGCCGCGCGTCACCTACGCCTTCGGCCACGGCCACCTCGGCCTGACCCAATCAGCGGGCACCGCGCGGCTGGTCGCCGATCTCGTGACGGGGGCGGCCCCCGCGCTCGACCTCGCGCCCTTCTCGGCTTCCCGGTTCTGACGCCCGGCATGCGCACTCGCCTCCATCATCCCCACACGCTCCCAGAGGTCTCCCGGCCATGGCCACCCACACGTTTTCCTGTCTCGACGGTCACACCTGCGGCAATCCCGTCCGCCTCGTTTCCGGTGGCGGCCCGCGTCTCGAGGGCGCCGACATGCTGGAGAAGCGGGCGCACTTCCTGCGGGACTACGACTGGATCCGCACCGGCCTGATGTTCGAGCCGCGCGGCCACGACATGATGTCCGGCTCGATCCTCTACCCGCCGACGCGGGACGACTGCGACGTGGCGGTGCTGTTCATCGAGACCTCGGGCTGCCTGCCGATGTGCGGTCACGGCACCATCGGCACGATCACCATGGGGATCGAGAACGGCCTCATCACTCCCCGCGTTCCCGGCCGGCTCTCCATCGACGCGCCCGCCGGCAAGGTCGATATCACCTACCGTCAGGAAGGCCGCTTCGTCGAGGAGGTCCGCCTCACCAATGTCCCGGGCTATCTCCATGCGGAGGGGCTGACCGCAGAAGTCGAGGGTCTGGGGGAGATCGTGGTGGATGTCGCCTACGGCGGCAACTTCTACGCCATCGTCGAGCCGCAGAAGAATTTCCGCGACATGGCCGACCACACCGCCGGGGAGCTGATCGGCTGGTCACCGAAGCTGCGCGCCGCGCTGAATGCGAAGTACGAGTTCGCCCACCCCGAGCACCCGGCGATCAACGGGTTGAGCCATATCCTCTGGACCGGGGCGCCGGTCACCGAAGGCGCCCACGCGCGCAACGCCGTGTTCTACGGCAACAAGGCCATCGACCGCTCCCCCTGCGGCACCGGCACGTCCGCGCGCATGGCCCACCTCGCGGCAAAGGGAAAGCTCGGCGTCGGCGACGAGTTCTGGCACGAGAGCATCATCGGTTCGATCTTCAAGGGCCGGGTCGAGGCGGCGACCACGGTCGCGGGCCGCCCCGCGATCATCCCCTCGGTCGCCGGGTGGGCGCGGCAGACCGGGATCAACACGATCTTCATCGACGACCGCGACCCCTTCGCCCACGGGTTCGTCGTGAAGTAGCCTCTCCGGCAGACCGCCTGCAACCGGAGCCGGAACGCCGGCGTTGCCGTAGGGCTGGCACGCGATACCACCGCCTCGGCAGATCGGGAAGCGCAAAGCCCGCGATGCAAGTGAGGCGGCGGCAGGGCATGAACAGCGACTTCGACGTACTGGTGATCGGTGGCGGCATCATCGGTGCGACGGCCGGACATCACGCGGCCTCCGCCGGATATGATACGCTCCTCGTCGAGCAGGACGACTACGCGTCGGCGACGAGCAGCCGGACCTCCCGCATGCAGAACTGCGGGTTCATGTATTTCATGGACCTGCATGGCGCCGGATCGCAGGTGCTCCGGGATCCGCGCCGCATCGTCTCATCACTCGAACTCGCGCGGCGGGCGATGCGCGAGCGCGCGGACTTCGTGCGGTCCTCGCCGGATCGCGTGCGCCGGTGCGAGTTCTACGTTCCATATGGCGGGACCACCGGCATCACCGGGTGGCAGATGCGGGCGGCGACCATGGCCATGCGCCTGCTCGGCGGCGCGGGGCTCTCGCTCGAGCCCGCCTTCCTGAGCGCCGGGGAGGCGCGGGTGCATCCGCTGCTGCGCATGATCGCCAGCTCCGGGGAGCTTCAGGGCGCCTTGCGCTACGTCGAATATCAGTACGTCTCGCCCGAGCGCATCGTCGTCGACACGATCGTCAGGGGACGCGAGGCCGGCCTCGACGCACGCAATCACACGCGCCTCGTTGGTCTGAGGCGAGGGGCCGCCGGGTGGGAGGCGACGCTCGAACACGGCGGCACCACCTCCGCCATCACCGCCAGAGCGGTCATCAACGCCGCAGGTGCGTGGGTCGATGACATTACCGGCCTCGCCTCGAACCGCGCGCCGCGCCTCAACACCGGCGCGAAGGGCGTGAACCTGCTGGTGAGGCTGCCCGCGGCCGCGCGGGGTCTCGGCTTCGAGGCCGTCACCGCGCGCGGCACGCCCTTCTACCTCTTCCCCTGGGGAGAACTGCACTACATCGGGCCGGCCGATACCGCCGCGGATGCAGCGACGACCGAGTTCCGCGCGACTGACCGCGAGATCGCCGAGATCCTGTCGGACGCCAACCACTTCTTCCCCGACCTGAACCTGACGGCCTCGGACGTGCTCTACAGCTGGGCCGGTGTGAGGCCGCGCACGGCCGGGGCGAATGCACCGATGGGGACGTTCGAGGTCCGCGAGCACGATCTCTCCGACCATGGCATGCCGGGGTTCATCGTCTTCACCGGTGGCCTCTTCATGACTCACCGGGACGCCGGCAGAAGACTCGTGCGCGCGCTCGGCCGGCACATCGCGCCGTCGCGGCCCTCGCGGACCCCGGACTACACGCTGACCAGCCAGGCCGACGAGGATCGCGTCACCGCGCTCAGCGTCCGCCGCGCCATCGTCGATGAACAGGCGCGAGACCTCTCGGACATCCTGCGAAGACGCCTGCTGGTCGCCTGGTCCGACGACCTCGGTCTCGGCGTCGCGGAGGAAGCCTCCCGGCACGCGGCCGACGTCCTCGGCTGGGACGAAGCCGAGCGCGAGGCGCAGCTCGCCGCCTACCGCGCCGGGATCGAGCGGAGCTTCCGCCCGCGAGCAGCGGCTTCCGGCGAAGCAGACCCGAGACCGCCCAACTTCCCGGAGAGCCCCCCGAGCGGTCCTTGACGCACCGCCAGGGCTGGCTCCCGTGAGCCGCTCGCGTCAGGCGCCGAAGCGTGGTTCGGGGACGCCGGTCACGCCGAGGCCGGTGATGGCGAAGAGGCTGCCGCGCAGCACACCGTCTCCGGGAAAGCGGGGGAGCGGGGGTTTTGCCATCGAGGTGACGTAGAGGGTGTCGAGGTCGGGGCCGCCGAAGGCAACGCTCGTCACCTTCTTCACCGGCATCTCGATCTCGCGGTCGAGCTTGCCGTCGGGGGTGTAGCGCATCAGCTTGCCGTCGTAGACCTGCGCGTTCCAGAGGCAGCCTTCGGCATCGACGGTGGAACCGTCGGCGGCGCCGCCACGGGAGGTGTCGATCGTGGTGAACGTGCGGCGGTTCGAGACGCTGCCGGTCGTCTGGTCGTAGTCGTAGGCCCAGATCTCGCCGGACCAGCTGTCGGCGAAGTAGAAGGTATCGCCGTCCGGACTCCAGCACGGGCCGTTCGAGACGATGATGCCGGTGTCGAGGGTGTGGAGGGTGAAATCCGGGTCGAGGCGGTAGAGCGCGCCGTTCGGGCCGCTCTCCTCGGTATCCATCGAGCCCGCGATGAAGCGGCCTTGCTTGTCGACCTTGCCGTCGTTCAGGCGGTTCTCGTTGCGGCCGGGTTCCGGGTCGTGGATGAGTTCCACGTCGCCGGTTCGGAAGTCGAGGGTGTGGAAGCCGCGGGCGAGCGAGACGATGGCCCCCTGCCCGTCCTTGCGGATCGCCATCGAGCCGATCTTCTGCGGCACGTCCCACGAGCGGATCTCGCGGCCGTCGTGGGTGGCGCGGAACACCCGGCCGTCGAAGCTGTCGATCCAGTAGAGGCGCTGCTGGTCGACATCCCACAGCGGGCCCTCGCCCAGAGTGGTCTTCACGTCGACAACGACGTCGATCTTCATGGGTCTTCCTCCCGGTTCCGATGGTTCCCCGCATCCCCGCTCTGCCCAAGTCTCGCGGAGCGGGGATATCATTTTGAATCAATCGCCTATCACTTGACGTCAGCCCGGTCCCAATCGGGATGCACGGCTGCGCGGACCTCAGAAGTTCACCTGATCGCCGCCCTTCAGATCGAGGATGGCGCGCGCCTCGTCGGGTGTCGCCACTTCGAGGCCGAGGCCCTCGATGATCTTGCGGGCGAGGACCACCTGCTCGGCGTTGGATTTCGCGAGACGCCCGCGGCCGGCCCAGAGGCTGTCCTCAAGCCCGACGCGGATGTTGCCGCCGAGGGCGGCTGCCTGTGCGGCGATGCGAAGCTGGCTCGCGCCCGCGCCGAGCACCGACCAGCGGAACTGGTCGCCGAAGAGCCGGTCGGCCGTGCGCTTCATGTGCGCCACGTCCTCCGGGTGCGGACCGATGCCGCCGAGGAGGCCAAAGACCGACTGGACGAAGAACGGCGGCCTGACGAGGCCGCGGTCGGCGAAATGCGCGAGGTTGTAGAGGTGGGCGATGTCGTAGCACTCGAACTCGAAGCGCGTGCCGTTGTCGTAGCACGTCGCAAGGATGTACTCGATGTCCTTGAAGGAGTTGCGGAACACCAGATCCCGCGTGGCTTCGAGATGGGTCTTCTCCCACTCGAACTTGAAGCTCGGGTACTTCTCCAGCAGGGGATAGAGTCCGAAGTTGATCGAGCCCATGTTGAGCGAGGCGACCTCGGGCCTGAACTCGGCCGCAGGGCGCACACGCTCCTCGACCTTCATGTAGGGGCTGCCGCCGGTGGTGATGTTGATGGCGGCGTTCGTCGCCTGCTTGATGCGCGGCAGGAAGCGGGCGAAGGCCTCCGGCGTCTGGTCGGGCTGGCCGGTCTCGGGATTGCGGGCGTGCAGGTGCAGGATGGCCGCCCCCGCCTCGGCGGCGGCAATCGCCTCGGACGCGATCTGGTCCGGGGTGATCGGCAGGTAAGGCGACATGGTGGGCGTGTGGATCGCCCCCGTGACCGCGCAGGTGATGATGACCTTGCGCTTGTCGGTGCTGCCGCTGCCCTTGCGGACGCTCGCATGCGGGGTCGTTTCGGTCATTTGCCGAACTCCTTGTCGGTTCTGCGCTTGTGGGCCGCGAGCGCCATCAGCCGGCGGTCACGCCAGACCTGACGCCCGCCGAGATCGGCCTCGGGAAGCCGGGCGCGGCGGTCGGCCTCGACGCGGTCGAGCACCGGGCCGGCCCAGTCGGCGCGGTGCTGCATCTGGGGAAAGAGGTTGGAGTAAATCGACTGGTAGCGGATCACGTAGTCCCGCACCCCACCCGGCGCGTTGAGGTCGATGGTCTCGAATGGCCCCATGAACGACCAGCGCAGCGCCAGCCCCTCGCGGATGCCGATGTCCACGTCCTCGGCGGTGGCATAGCCCTCATCGACCAGGCGAAACGCCTCTTCGAGGAGCGCGCCCTGCATCCGGTTCATGATGAAGCCGTCGAGTTCGCGCTGCATGACGAGCGGCGCATGACCGGCGGCGACGAGGAACGCGCGGGTCCGCTCGACGACGGCAGGGTCGGTCCACGGCGCGGGGACGACTTCGGCGGCGGGGATCAGGTACGGCGGGTTGATCGGATGGACGACGAGGCAGCGGGCGCGGCCGGGAAGCGCCTCGGTGAAGGCCGATGGCAGGATCGCGGAGGTCGAGCTGGCGAGCACCGCCTCGGGCGGCGCGAGAGCGTCAAGCTCAGCGAAGACCGCGCGCTTGATGTCGAGATTTTCCGGGGTGTTTTCCTGAACGTGGGCGACCCCTGCGAGGGCATCGCCGAGGTCCGCGACCGGGGTGATCCGGGCGAGAACGGTGGCGGGATCAGCGCCGTTCAGCAGGTCGTTGCCGGCAAGATCGCCCAGCACGCCAGCGATGTAGCCGCGCGCGGCGGGTGCCGCCTCGGGCTCGCGGTCCCAGAGGGCGACATCGTGGCCGGCGCGGGCAAAGGAGATCGCCCAGGCGCGGCCGATGAAGCCGGAGCCGATGATTGCCGTCCTTGCCATCAGAGGGACTCCACGTTGCCGTCGACGCCGAGCGACTGGCCGGAGACGTTCGCGCCCGCGTCGGAGAGCAGGAAGGCGACCATCGAGGCCACGTCCCACGGGCTCGTCATGCGGCGGAGCGAGATGTTGGCGAGGTAGCGGGTCTTCATCTCGTCGTGGCTGACGCCGACCTGCTTCGCGCGGTTGGCGATGACGCTCTCCATGCGCGGGCCTTCGATGATGCCGGGCAGGATGGCGTTGACCCGGATGCCGGACGGCCCGAGTTCCTTGGCGAGCGACTGGGTGAAGCCGATGATCCCCCATTTCGCCGCGGAATAGGGCGTGCGGAAGGCGTAGCCGAAGCGGCCGGCGGCAGAGGACATCGAGACGATCGAGCCGCCGCCGGCCGCCTTCATCAGCGGCACGGCGCGGCGGGCGCAAAGGAACTGCCCGGTGAGGCAGATGTCGATGCAGCGGCGCCAATCCTCGACGGCGATCTCGTCGACGCCGCCGGTGGGGCCAGCGATGCCGGCGTTGTTGATGAGCGCATCGAGCCCGCCGAGGGTTTCCGCCGTCTCGGCGAAGAGCGCGTCCACGTCGGCCTCGGAGGAGACGTCGGCGCGGATCGCGGCCGCGACCTTCGGGCGGACGGCGTCGAGGGCGGCCTCGGAGACGTCACAGACCGCGACGCGGGCGCCCAGCGCGGTGAGCGTCTCGGTGATGCAGAGGCCGATGCCGCCGGCGCCGGCGGTGACCAGCACCCGCTGGCCGTCGAGGCCGCGCAGGAAGTCGGCGGGTGATGTGGGGGCGCGGTTGCTCATCGCGGGTTCTCCTTAATGCGATCGCTTCTCGCGGAGGGCGAGGACCGCGCCGAGGATGACGAGGCCGTAGACGATGGCGCGGGTGGCGTACGGCAGCGTGGTGCCGGCGAGCAGCATCTGCAACGCGGTCAGAAGCAGCACGCCGCCGAGCATCCCGAGATAGTGGCCCCGGCCGCCGGTGATGAGTGTGCCGCCGACCACGACGACGGCGATCGAGGGCAGGAGGTAGTCGTCTCCCATGCCGAGGCTCGCCTGACCGGAGAAGCCGGTGAGCATCACGCCGACGAGGGCGGCGCAGACGGCGGAGAGCACGTAGACGAGGATCAGCGTGCGCTCGACCGGGATGCCGGAGATGCGCGCCGCGCGCAGGCCGTTGCCGATGCCGTAGACGCGGCGCCCGAAGGGCGTGCGGCCGAGGAGCGTGGTGGCGAGGACGATGAAGAGCGCGAGGGCGAGGACCACTGGCGTCAGCCCGAGGAGCTTGCCGGTCATCAGCCAGCGCAGCATCGGCGAGGAGAAGCCGGCGGGCGTGCCCTGCGAGTAGAGGAGCGCCACGCCCTGCAGGACGCCGTTGGTGGCGAGCGTCATGACGATGGGCGAGACCCCGAGCCAGACGATGCCGATGCCGTTCGCAAGCCCGATGATGACGGCGAGAATGAGGACGAAGGGGAGCGCGTAGAGGAGTGCCGCGTCCGAGCCGTTGACGATGCCGGCGAGCAGGATGCCGGAGAGGCCGATGGTCCAGGGGACCGAAAGATCGAGGCCGCCGGTCAGGATGACCGCCCCCTGCCCGAGGGCGAGGACGGCGAGGAAGGACGAGAGCACGAGGAGCGCGTTCCAGTAGTTCCAGCTGAAGACGGCGGCGCCGAGCCAGGCTTGCGTCACGGCGACGACGAGGATCAGGCAGACGTAGGCCGGAATGGCGAAGCGCAGGGTCTCGGCGTGACGGCTGAGGTAGGAGGGCAGCGTCGCCGTGCGGGCGGAGCCGGCGGGCAGGCGAAGCCGGCGGTCGGTGGCGGGCAGTGCGGAGGGCAGCGTGCCGGCGGCGCGGGCGCTGGCCCAGCTCCTGAGCGCGCGCAGGTGGGTGGCGAGTGGCGCGTCCCGGCTGAGCGAGCCCGCGAGGACCGCCAGCATCAGGATCGTGCCCTCGGCGATGGTGGAGTAGTAGGCGGAGACGTTGAGCACGAGCAGGATGTTCACGACCATCATCAGCACGTAGGCGCCGAAGACGGTGCCGAGCGGGCCGCCCTGCCCGCCCCCGAGCCTCGTGCCGCCAACCACGACAGCGGCGAAGAGCGACAGCAGCAGCGGGTTGCCGACCAGCGGGTCGCCGCTGCCGGTCTGGGCGCTGATGAAGACCCCCGCGAGCCCGTAGCAGCCGCCGGCGATGACGTAGGTGAGAAAGCGCGTGAGCGTGACGTTGAGGCCCTGCGCGGCAGCGGCCTCGGGATCGCTTCCGGTGGCGTAGAGCGCGGTGCCGAAGCGGGTGCCCTTGAGCCAGGCCCAGAGCAGCAGCACGACGCCGATGACGACGACGGGCATTGGCAGCCAGCCGGGGACGGCGTCGCCGAGGTAGAAGGCGCCCAGGGAGGGCGAGATCATGCCGCCGGGCTTCTCCATCACGAGCAGCGTGACGCCTTGCAGGATGAACATCGTCGAGAGGGTGACGACGATCGGCTGGAGCCGCAGCACGGCGATGAAGAAGCCGTTGAAGGCGCCGACCGCGCAGCCGATGGCGATGCCGGCGAGGGTCCAGAGCGGGACGCTCGCGTCCATCGCCATCGGGTCCATGTGCGAGGCGAGGGTGGCGTTGACGAGGCTGATCACCGCGCCGGCCGAGAGATCGAAGCCGCCGGAGAGGATGACGAGCGTCTGGCCGATGGCGGCGAGGGCCAGCGTGGCGCCGCCCGAGGCGAGGAAGGAGACGTCGAAGTAGGTGAGCGGGCCGGCACCCACCCAGTCGACGAGGCCAAGGAGCAGCAGGAAGACCGCGCCGGCGATGATCGCGCCCCGGCTGCGGCCGAGGTGGCGGCGCCAGCCGGGGCGCGTCGGGATGCTCGCCGGTACGGTCATGCGGCCTCCGACTGGCCGAGGGCGGGGCGCATGATGGCGGGCTCGGTGATCGCGTCGCCCGCGAGCTCGGCGGCGATGCGGCCGTCGTAGAGCACGAGGACACGGTCGGCGAGGTGGACAAGCTCCGGGATCTCGGTCGAGTGGAAGAGGATCGAGCCGCCGGCGGCCACATACTCGCGCATCATCCGGTAGAGTTCGTGCTTGGTGCCGACGTCGATGCCGCGGGTCGGGTCGAAGAGGAGGAGAATCCGGCTCTCGGCGACCAGCCAGCGCGAGATGGCGATCTTCTGCTGATTGCCACCGGAGAAGGCGCCGGCGCGGGTCCAGAGCGCGCGCCGGTCGACCTCGACGCTGTCGAAGGCGGCGCCGACGGCGGTGGCCTCGGCTTCGGCGTCGATCAGGCCGCCGCGGGTAAAGCGCGAGACCACCGGAATCGAGGCGTTGGTGCGCCCGGAGAGCTTGAGGAACAGCCCCTCGGTCTTGCGGTCTTCCGGCACGAGGCCGATGGCGACGTTCGGGCGGATGGCGTCGGCGGGCGAGCCGAGACGGACCGGGTGGCCATCGACGAGAACGCCGCCCGCGTCGATCTCGGCCATGCCGAAGCAGGCGAGAAAGAGGTCCTGCTGGCCCATACCCTGAAGGCCGGCGATCCCGAGGATCTCGCCTTGCCTGAGGTCGAGGGAGACGCCCGCGAGCCTCGAGCCGGCCTTGAGGTCGCGCACGCCGAGGACGGGGGCGCCGAGGGTGGCAGCGTCGGGACGCGGCGGGTAGGTCTGTTCCAGAGAGCGGCCGATGATCTTCTCGATCACCTCGGCGTCGGTGATGCCGGCGACCGGCCCCGAGACGATGTGCCGGCCGTTCCTGAGGATGGTGAGCGAGTCGCAGAAGGCGCGGACCTCGCGCATCCGGTGGGTGATGAAGACGACCGTGGTGCCCTTTGCCTTCTCGGCGGCGATGATCTCGCCAAGCCAGTCGATGTCACGCCCGGCGAGGGTCGAGGTCGGCTCGTCGAGAAGCAGAACCCGGGGCTTGCGCCAGAGGGCGCGGGCGATCTCGACCTTCTGGCGCACCGAGAGTTCGAGCTCGGAGACGTCGGCGTCGAGGTCGATGGCAAAGCCCAGCGAGTCGAGATGCCGGGTGACGGCCGCACGGGCGGCGGCGCGGCGGATGAGGCCGGTCGGCCCCTGCGGCGCATAGGGCAGAAGGATGTTGTCGAGCACGGTAAGGTCACGGACCAGCGTCATTTCCTGAAATGCGGTCTGCACGCCCAGCGCGTGGGCGGCGCGCGGCGAGAGCGATCCGTGCGGCACGCCGTGGATGCGGATCATGCCCTCGGTGGGGCGCAGCAGCCCGGCGAGCAGCTTGACGGCGGTCGACTTGCCGGCGCCGTTCTCGCCGAGAAGCGCATGGACGCTGCCATCGGGGATCTCGAAGGAAACGCCGTCGAGGGCGACGGTGGCGCCAAAAGCCTTGCGGATGCCGTCGAAGGCGACGGCAGGAGCGGAAGACATGGGGACCGGGCTCCGTGTCAGACGTCCGCGCCCCCCGTGCAGGGCGCGGACCGGGGACGGGACCTCAGCCTTCCGGCTGACCGACGAGGGCGGCGTTCAGACCGATCTCCGGGGTGGCCGCGGAGAAGATCGAGGCGAACCAGCCGGGGTTTGAAACCAGCGAAGGCTGAAACACGTTGCAGCCGGCCTTCATCTCTTCCCAGGTGCCTTCCTGGCAGAGCTTGACCGTGTCGTTGGTGACGACCGGCAGCGGCAGGATGGTGGTCTTGGGTACCTCCTTGCCTTCGAGCACCTCGACGGCGAGCTTGAGCGCGAGCCCGCCGGAATAGGGCGGCGAGGCGTAGGAGATGCGCGGGGCGCCGAGCGGCGCGTAAGGGATCGCCGCGCCCTCGACCTCGGTGCCGACCGGCAGCATCTGGATGCGGCCGCCGTTCGCCCCCTCCCCGGCACAGGGCAGGAGTTGCTCGGGCGTCTTGCCGGCTTCGAGCTGCATGGCGTTGGCGGTGAAGCAGCCGGCCTGCATCCAGAGGCCGTCGATCTCGTCCCAGTTCCGCGTCGCCGTGATCTTCGCAAGCTCGGTGCGGGCGACCGCCTGGCTCCACATGCCGACTGCCTCGGCGACGATGTGGATGTCGGGATGTTTCGCGAAGACTTCCTTCGCGGCCTTCGTCCTCAGGTCATCGACCGACGTGCCGGGGACGCCGGTCACCGCCACGATGTCGCCCTTGCCGCCGAGCTTCTCCACGAGCCATTCGGCGGTGACGCGGCCCGCCTCCTCCTGATCGATATGGACGTTGTAGGCGCAGGGCTCGGTGATCTCGGCATCGTAGGCGAAGACCACCACGCCCTTGTCGCAGGCGTTCTTCACCACCTGATTGAGCGCGGTGGGCGAGATCGGGAAGACGACGATGGCGTTCGCCCCGCTCTGCACCATGGCGTTGATCTGCTGGATCTGGCGCTGGGCGTTCGGGCCGGAGACCTGCACCTGCAGGTCGACCTTGTCGGCCAGTGACGGGTGCGCCGCCATTGCCTTGACCATATTGGCGGCCTCGGCCTGCCAGTCATTGCCGATGTAGCTCATGCTCAGGAAGATCTTGTGCTTCTCCTGAGCCTCCGCCGCACCGCTCAAGAGCAGTGCGCCCGCCGCGGCACCCGCCAGCAGCGACCTGACCGAAAGGGTCATCGCATCCATCCTCCCCAAGGCGGGCCGTTCTGGCCCTTCGTCGAGTTGTTCCCGACGAATCGTGAGGGTATAGATATTTGATCATGGATCAATACGCTTCAGGGGCGCAGGCCCGGGCGCAGGAGACCACGCGCAAATGACCACCAATCCAGGCGTCGCCTCTTCGGCTCGGATCACTCCGCTGACGCGCGACACCCTGCAGGAACAGGTCTACCGGCAGATGTGTGACCTGATCCTCGACGGCCGTCTGGCGCCCGGCGAGACGATCACGGTTCAGGGGCTGGCGGATGCGTTCGGGGTCAGTCCGATGCCGGTTCGCGAGGCGCTGAAGCGGCTGACCGCCGCCGACGCGCTGGCGGTCGTTTCAGGCCGGTCAGTGGGGGTTGCGCCACTCAGTCGCGAGCGGCTGACCGACCTGCGCAATGTCCGGCTGGAGATCGAACCGATCGCCGCCGGCTGGGGCGTGGCCCGCGCCAGTGCGGCGGATATCGCCGCCGGCCAGCAACATCTCGCCGAGGTCGAAGCGGCGGAGGCAGCGGGGGACCGCCGGCGCTATCTGCGCGGAAACCACGCGCTGCACTTCACCATCTATCGCGCGTCGGGGTCGGCGATCCTGATGCGGATCATCGAGGATCTGTGGCTGCAGATCAGCCCGTACTTCCATAAGCTGGGCGAGAACTATCCCGAGGCGAACACGCACCACCGCGAAATGATCGAGGCGTTCAGCGCCCGTGACGAAGCGGCGGTGCGCCGGGCGCTCTGCGCCGACATCGAAGCCGCCTACGAGTGCCTGATGGAGCAGCTCGTCGACCGGTAGGGTGACGCGACCGCCACGCGGCGCGCGGCTCCGTGGAGCCGTCCGCCGCGAACAGCCGCGTCTCGCTTGCTTGCGGACACGCTTACTTGCAGACGCGCTTGCTGACCAGGCCGAAGGCGGCGATGTCGCCCGAGAACCACTTCTTGCTGGTCTGCTTGATCCAGGCGACCACGCGCTGTCCGGGGCGGAAGCCGCCGGTCTCGGCGTAGTGGGCGGTGCCGGTCGCCTCGCGCTCGGTCAGCTTGAACGTGCCCACGGTCTCGCCACCGGCGCGGAACGCGATCTCGAAGCTCGTGGTCGGCCGCTGATCCCATGCGTCGACGATCGCCAGCCGGAACTTGCCCTCGCTGTCGGCGGTGCCGACGAGCCGGAGACCCGAGATCCCGCCGCTGTTGACGTAGGAGCCGCCGGCGCGATCGCTCGGGTTATACTGATTGTTAACCGTTTCGCCTGTACGAGCGTGGACGCGGCCGCCCCATGCGCCCGCGTGACCGGTACGGACGAAGTCCTCGGTCTTCGGAGCGATGATTTCCATCCCGTTGGGAAGGGTCAGAATTTCGTGTGTCCGACCAGACGTGAGGCTGGCGGCATAGACCGGCGAAGCGACGGCGAACAGACACGCCACCACAAGAGAAACGCGCATAACAGAACTCCACAGACAACAAGACCACGTGCGGCCGGGTGAACTGGCCCACACCGATTTCGATCTACAGAACCATCATGATTTCAATCGGGATGGAAGCCACCGGCGTTAACCTGAGCAAGATTGTCCGAAACCGTTGCAGGGCTGGCATATCCGGCCTCGGGGTCCGGGGCGGCTTCCACTGGGTTGCAGGTGATGCCCAGCGCGGAAAATACGTTTGCGGCAGAAGCACTTCGCGGCTCCCGGGCATCGCCTTTGGGTCGGGGCAGAGCCCAGGCCGCCGCCCCTGCCGATGTCGCCCTGCGGACACTGAAAATGCGGCGAACCGGCCTCGCCGGACCCCCGGCCCATGGCAAATGGGCAACATTCCGCGGATGCGCGATGCGAGTAACCCCCTGAAACTCATCCCTCTCGACCGAGTCCGGCCGAGGCGCAGGACGCGTCCTGCTCCGGGATGCGTGAACAAACCCCGATCCGCGTCGAAACTGCGTCCCCGCCCGAGCGGTGCGGCTGGTCCGCAGTACCTGCCGGGGCAGGAAAATCGCGGCAAATGTCCTACGCTTCCCGCCAAGGCGGGGACCACGCTCTTATTTTCCCCCGACCCGGCCGTTCGATTGTCATCAGCGGCCTCGTGGCTATCTTCCGGCTTCCCACGTACCCGAGAGGACCGACATGAGGCACCTGAGGCTCCCCGCGATTGCGTTCGCGATCGGCACCCTCCTTGCACCGCCGGCAGCGCATGCTGACGTCGATGGCATCCTGAACGTGTCCTACGACATTGCCCGCGAGCTCTACGCGGCGATCGACCAGCAGTTCACGACTGACTACCAGACCGAGCATGGACGGGCGCTGAAGGTCGACCAGAGCCACGCGGGCTCGTCGAAGCAGGCGCGCGCGATCCTCGAGGGGCTGCAGGCGGACGTGGTCACCTTCAATCAGGTGACCGACGTCGAGGTGCTGGCGCAGAACGGCTTTGTGGCGCCGGACTGGCAGACGAAGCTGCCGAACAATGCCTCGCCCTACTACTCGCTGCCCGCCTTCGTGGTCCGGGCCGGCAACCCGAAGGACATCAGGAACTGGGGCGATCTCGCGCGGGACGACGTGAAGGTCGTCTTCCCGAACCCGAAGACCTCCGGCAACGGGCGCTATACCTATCTCGCGGCGCGCGCCTGGGCGAACCACGAGTTCGGCGGCGACGAGGAGAAGGTGACCGACTACCTGAAGAAGGTCTTCGCCAACGTGCCGGTCTTTGACACCGGCGGCCGGGCCGCGACCACGACGTTTGCCGAGCGCGGTATCGGCGACGTGCTGATCACCTTCGAGGCCGAGCTTTCGGCGATCGCCAAGCAGTACGGCCCGGACAAGGTGACGCCGGTGGTGCCGCCGGTGAGCCTGCTCGCCGAGTTCCCGGTGGCGGTCGTCGACAAGGTGGTCGATGCGCGCGGCAGCCGGCCCGAGGCGGAGGCCTATCTGAACTATCTCTACACGCCGGCGGCGCAGGACATCATCGTGAGCTTCGGCAACCGGGTGAATGACGATGCGGTGATGGCGGCACATGCCGACCAGTTCCCCAAAGTCGAACTCTACACCGTCGAGGACGAGTTCGGTGGCTGGCAGAAGGCGACCGAGGAGCACTTCTCCGACGGCGGGCTCATCGACGATGTCTTCGTCGCGCAGTAATCCGCCGCTGCAGTGACCCCGGCGGCCGCCCGACCGGCGGCCGCCTTGCCATTCCGGTCCGGGACTGGCATGGCCCGCCCTCCCCCGTCCCTCCGCCGTAACCGGAGCTCCGATGTCCCTCTCCAGTCTCGAACGTCGCCGCCGGGTGATGCCCGGCTTCGGACTGTCCATGGGCGTGGCGCTCACCTATTTCGCGCTGATCATCCTGCTGCCGCTCGTCGCGATGGCGATCAAGACCGCGAGCCTCGGCTGGGAACAGTACTGGAAGGTGATCACCGCGCCGCGCTCGCTCGCGTCCTACCGGATCACCGTCACCTGCGCGCTGGCCGCGACCGTGCTCAACGCCGTCGTCGGCCTGCTCTTTGCGTGGGTGCTGACGCGCTACCGCTTTCCCGGCCGGCGGCTGCTCGACGGGCTCGTGGATCTGCCCTTCGCGCTGCCGACCGCTGTCGCGGGCGTGACGCTCGTGACGCTGCTCGGGCCGAACGGCTGGTTCGGCAGCCTGCTGGAGCCGCTTGGCATCAAGGTGGCCTACACGCCGCTCGGGATCATGGCGGCGATGTTCTTCACCTCGATCCCCTTCGTCGTGCGTACGGTCCAGCCGGTGCTCGAGGACGTCTCGGCCGATGTGGAGGAGGCCGCCAAGTCGCTCGGCGCGCGGCCGTGGCAGACCTTCGCGCTGGTGATCTGGCCGCTGATCATGCCCGCCTTCCTCGCCGGTGCGACCATGTCCTTCGCCCGCTCGCTCGGTGAGTTCGGGGCGGTCGTCTTCATCGCCGGCAACCTGCCGATGCAGACCGAGATCACCTCGCTCCTGATCTTCATCCGGCTTGACGAGTACAGTTACGGTGCCGCCGCCGCGCTCGCCTCGGTGCTGCTGATCGCCGCCTTCCTCATGCTCTTCATCACCAACAGCCTTCAGGCCTGGGCCCTTCGCTATGCGCGCCGCAGCTGACACGCGGGGCCGCACGGCCCTCATCGCACTGGCCCTCGTGCTTGCGGGGCTGACGCTGCTCGTGCCGCTGGTGCTGATCTTCGTCTCCGCCTTCGCGGACGGGATCGGCGCCTACTTCGGCAACATCGCCGCGCCGGACACCCGGCATGCGATCTTCCTGACGGTGCTGACCGCGGTCATCGTCGTGCCGGTCAACATGGTCTTCGGCATCGCCACCGCATGGGCGGTGGCACGCTACGAATTCACCGGGCGCAAGCTCCTGATCTCGCTCATCGAGATCCCGTTCTCCGTCTCGCCGATCGTCGCCGGCACGATCTATCTCTTTCTCTACGGCCAACAGGGACTGCTCGGGCCGACGCTCCAGTCCTGGGGCGTCCAGATCATGTTCTCGGTCCCGGCCATCGTGCTCGTCAGCCTGTTCGTGACCGCGCCCTTCGTCGCCCGCGAGCTGATCCCGCTCATGCAGGCGCAAGGGTCCGAGGACGAGGAAGCCGCCCTCTCGCTCGGCGCGAGCCCGTGGCAGACGTTCCGCCTGGTGACGCTGCCGAACATCCGCTGGGCGCTGCTCTACGGCGCGCTGCTCACCAACGCCCGCGCCATGGGCGAGTTCGGTGCGGTCTCGGTGGTTTCCGGGGCGATCCGCGGGCAGACCAACACGCTGCCGCTGCACATCGAGCTGCTTTACAACGACTTCAACATCGCCGGCGCCTTCGCGTCCGCCTCGATCCTCGCGCTGATCGCGCTCGCCACGCTCGGGATCAAGTACGTCATGGAGAACCGGGCCGGATGAGCATCGTCATCGACCACGTCTCGCGCCACTTCGAGACCTTCGCCGCCGTCAACGACCTCTCGCTCGATATCGCCGAGGGCGAGCTGCTGGCGCTGCTCGGGCCGTCCGGGTCGGGCAAGACCACCCTGCTCCGGCTGATTGCGGGTCTCGACTTCCCCGACTCGGGGCGGATCATCATCGACGGTCGCGACGCGACCAACCTGCCCGCCGGAGAGCGCCGGATCGGCTTCGTCTTTCAGCACTACGCCCTCTTCCGCCACATGACGGTGCGCGAGAACGTCGACTTCGGCATGCGCGTCATGCCGTCGAGCCGCCGGCCGTCGCGCAGCGAACGCCGCGAGCGGGTGGAGCGCCTGCTCGGGACGGTCCAGCTTGCCGGCCTCGGCGACCGCTTCCCCGCCCAGCTTTCCGGCGGACAGCGCCAGCGAGTCGCACTCGCCCGCGCGCTCGCGATCCGGCCCTCGGTCCTGCTGCTCGACGAGCCCTTCGGCGCCCTCGATGCCGCCGTTCGCCGTGACCTGCGCCGGTGGCTGCGCCAGCTCCACGAGGAACTGGCGGTGACCACGGTCTTCGTCACCCACGATCAGGAGGAGGCGCTCGAGGTCGCCGACCGCATCGTGGTGATGAACGCCGGGCGCATCGAGCAGAGCGGCACGCCGACCGAGGTCGAGGCGCGTCCCGCCACCGCCTTCATGCACAGCTTCCTTGGCGGTGCCAACCGCTTCGCCGTCGAGGTCCACGGCGGTGTCGCAAGCGTCGCGGGCCAGCCACTGCCACGCGATGCCGTCACCCTTGCCGAGGGCATCGGCGACGGGGCGGCGCAGGGCTTCGTCCGTGCCCATGACCTCCTGCCCCTCGTCGCCGGGACGCCCGGTGCCTACGCCGTGGGGCGCCTTGACCACGTGGTCGCCCACGGCGGCACCGTCCGGGCCGAGTTCGCGACGCCGGACGGGCGCAGCGTCGAGGCAGAGATTGCCCGCGACGAATGGGAACGCCTCGCTCTCACCCGGGGGCAGTCGATCGGGCTCGGCATCCGCCGGATGGCGGTCTTCCCCGAATAGGCCCCGCGTCCCTGCCGCCGGCACCCGTCAGCGGTCGTCGGCGGAGCCGTCGGGAAACGGTGCCACCAGCAGTTCCGGCACGACCGAGGCGTAGCGCTCCCGCTCCTCGACCGGCAGGCCCTCGTCGGTGATGATGCGCCGCAGCCGCTCGATCGGCGCGGTCCGGTAGATCGCGCGGCTGCCAAAGCGGCTGCTGTCGAGCAGGAGCGTCGTTTCAAGGGCGGCGTCGATCATCGCCTTCTGAAGCTGGACGAGTTCCAGCGACGTGTCGCTGACGCATTCGAGGTCCACCGCCTGCGCTCCGAGGAACAGGTGGTCACAGCGCAGTTCCTGCACCATGCGGATGCCGGATTCGCCCAGCAGCACGTAAGCGCCGTCCCGGCAGATCCCGCCAGGGACCAGCAGCTTGATGTGCGCCCTGTTGGCGAGCACGCTGGCGGCATGAACGTCGTTGGTGACGATGGTCAGCGGAATCGTCAGGTCAGCGATCGCGTAGGCTGCGTGATGCAGCGTCGTGCGCGTGTCGAGCATGACGCTCTGCCCCGGCAGCAGCAGACCGGCCGCGACCGCGGCGATGGCGCGCTTCTCCTCGACGGCGATGCTTTGCGCCTCACTCGCGAGGGGTTCGGAGGTGGTGTTCCGCCGCACGCGGACCGCGCCGCCGTGGGTGCGCCGGACGATCCCCTGAGACGCGAGATAATCGAGATCGCGGCGGATCGTGGAGATCGACGCGCCGAGCCACTTGGCGAGGTCCTGGGTCGAGGCAACCTGATGCGCGACGAACCATTCGATGATCCGATCCCGCCGCTCTGCCGGCAACATGTCATCGGACTGACTTGGCTCGAAGGAGTCGGTCATTTGGCGAACCGCGCGAGTTGTTGGACGCCGCATCTAACCTGACCGGATGGCGGCACGGAAGCGGATCCGTGCAGGAGGTTTCAGCGGCCGCGCGACAAATGCCGGCGGCCGCATACCCGGCGCGGTCAGAGACTCACGCTGATGTATTCGGCGGTGGCCGCGCCCGCGCCCCTGTAGGCGGTGAGTTCGATCTCGACCTTGAAATCCGGGCTGCCAAGCGGCGAGCAGGTCACGGTGCTGGCCGGATCGATGCCGCGAAACTTCTCACCGACATAAGCCATCACTGACGGCGCGTCGGCGGGGTTCGGGATGAAGACGCGCGAGCGGACCACGTCGGCGAGCGACGCGCCGACCGAGGCGAGCGCGCCCTCGATATTGTGGAAGCACTGCCTGGCCTGCTCCACCGGATCGGTCGACATCTCGCGCGTCTTGTAGTTGCGGCCGGCGCTGTTCGAGACGAAGATCCAGTTGTCCAGGGCGACGATGCGGGAATAGCTCTCCTGCTCCTCGAAGGGGCTGCCGGATTTGACTTTGGTCACCTTCAACGTTCTGGTCTCCTTGGTGAGGGTATCAGTGGTCATGCCATCGCTTTCGTCTTGGCTTCGGGGGATGCGGTGCCGTAGGTTCCCGACGCGAACTCCGCGGTGATGCGCTCCTCGCGCAAGTCCCGGGCGACATCCTCTGGCGCGCGCGCAGCCGGGTCGCCGTAGCCGCCGCCGCCGGGGGTCACGAGTTCGATGATCTGGCCGGCCTTGAGCTCGATGGTGCCGGGGACGTTCACCCTGCCCTCGTCGAAGTCATAGCGGGCGCCCTCCGCTGGCAGGCCGCCGTCGAGACCCCAGGGCTGCGCCTGAAGCCGTCCCCCCTCGACGCTGAAGCGGCAGTCCGCCTCGATGCGGTAGACCCGCCGCAGGCCCATGCCTCCACGGTAGGTGCCCGCCCCGGCCGAGCCGTCGACGAGTTCGTATCGGAGCAGCGTCAGCGGGTACTCGAGTTCGAGCGCCTCGACGGGCAGGTTCGAGGTGTTGGTCATGTGAACGTGGATGCCGGAGAGGCCGTCCGCGTGGGGCCGCGCCCCGCCGCCGCCGCCGATCGTCTCGAGATAGACCCAGAGCGAGCCGTCCGGCCGGACGCCGGTGAAGAGCGCGCCGGTGCAGGTGCCGTTGCCCGCCGCCGTCACCCTGCCGGGCAGAGCCTTCGCGAGCGCGCCCTGAACGATGTCGGCGACCCGCTGGCAGGCGGCGATGCGTCCGTCCACGGCCGCGGGATGCTTGCAGTTCAGCAACGAGCCTTCCGGTGCCTCGACGGTGAGCGGCCGGGCGAGGCCGGCGTTCGGCAGCACGGTCGGGTCGATCACCGCCTTGACCGCGTAGTAGCAGGTGGAGAGGAGACCGGTGTAGATGACGTTCAGCCCTGCCGCGACCTGTGGCGGCGCGTCGAACGCCAGATGCATCGCGTCGCCCTTCACGGTGATCGCGACCTTCAGCTCCATCGGCTCGGGAAACTGGTTGCTGTCGAAGATGTCGGCGAACTCGTAGGTGCCGTCCGGGATCGCGGCGATGCCGGCGCGCATCTTGCGCTCAGCATAATCCTGCAGCGCGTCACCGGCGGCGAGCACCTTGTCCGCGCCGTACTTGGAGCAGAGATCCTGCATCCGCCGCACGCAGAGATGGTTCGCCGACATCTGCGCGCGCAAGTCCGACAGGCGCTCGCGCGGGACCTGGCAGTTCAACAGGATCAGGTTCCGGATATCCTCCTGCAGCACGCCCTCGCGATAGAGCCGGACCGGCGGGATGCGCACACCTTCCTGATAGATGTGGGCATGGCCGCGATCGGCGAAGTCGGCGTGGTGGGCGGTGTTGATCGCCCACGCGACGAGCCGGTCCCCGTGGAAGATCGGCTCGGCGAGCACGATGTCGGGCAGGTGCGTGCCGCCGCCCTCGTAGGCGTCGTTGCCGATGAAGACGTCGCCGGGACGGATCGTCTCTTCGGGGAAGCGCTTGCGCACGTTCGGCAGGAACGCGATGAAGCTCCCGAGGTGCATGGGGATGTGCTCGGCCTGACAGAGCGTGTTCCCCCGCCAGTCGAAGAGCGCGGTCGAGCAGTCGCGCCGCTCCTTGATGTTGGTCGAGTAGCTGGCGCGGACCAGGGCCTCGCCCATTTCCTCCACGATCGAGGTGAGCGCGCTGCCGATCACCTCGACGGTGATGGGATCGACGGTGACGGGATCGACGGTGACCGGATCGACGGCGACCGGATCCACCGGGGCGGTTTCGGTGCTCACGAGCGGGCCTCCAGCACGAGATTGAGATAGGGATCGACGGTCGCCTGCATGTCGGGGAGGATCACCGTCGTCGTGTCCATCTGCTCGACGATCGCGGGACCGTCGATGCGGTTGCCGGG
The DNA here is from genome assembly GCF_014201905.1 of Amaricoccus macauensis. GTDB lineage: Bacteria > Pseudomonadota > Alphaproteobacteria > Rhodobacterales > Rhodobacteraceae > Amaricoccus > Amaricoccus macauensis. The sequence continues at coordinate 1,256,315 of NZ_JACHFM010000002.1, forward strand.
CTTCAGACCGTCTCGGGAGTAGACCACGCACTCGGTGAAGCCGCCGACTTCCGGCATCCAGACCTCGCGTGCGCCGATCCGTGCGGCCGAGGCGTCCGCCCCGGCATCCGGGAGCCGGTTGAACTCGGCCTTGGAGACGAGCCCCGCCGCCTCGACGCGCAGCGTCACGATCTGCACCGTCTCGCCCTCGGCGATGAAGCCGAACCGCTGCATGTGCGCGGCGGCGAAGCCCTCGGCCAGCGCCTCGAAGCTCGCGGTTTCGATCTCGCCCGCCGGCATCGGCACGGAAAGTTCGTAGTTCTGCCCGGCGTAGCGCATGTCGACGGTGCGGCTCACGACCTGCCGCTCCACCCCGATGCTCTCGCTCTCGAACCACTCCGCCGCCTGCAACTCGAGCGAGCGGAACCCGACGCGGACGCCGTCGAGGGCTTCGGGCGCCAGCGCCATCAGGCGGCTGACGGCGAAGTCGGCGCGGAGGTCGGTCAGGAGCAGGCCGAGCGCGCAGAGGGTGCCGGGCGTGCGCGGCACAATGACGCGCGCCACGTCGAGCTCGCGCGCGAGCCGCGCCGCATGGAGCGGACCGGCGCCGCCGAACGCCATCAGCGCGTAGTCGCGCGGATCGTGGCCGCGCTGGACGGAGATGACCCGGATCGCCTTCGCCATGTTGGCGTTCAGGACCGAGAGGATCCCCTGCGCGGTCTCCATGAGCCCGAGGCCGAGCTTGTCGGCGAGGCGCTGGACGGCCTCGACGGCAAGATCACGGCGGACCTTCATGCGCCCGCCGAGGATCTCGACCGGATTCAGGGTCTGGAGCACGACGTTCGCGTCCGTCACCGTCGCCTCGGTGTTGCCACGGCCGTAGCAGACCGGACCGGGATCGGCGCCGGCGCTGCGCGGGCCGACCTTCAGGAGGCCGCCGGAGTCCACGTAGGCAATCGACCCGCCGCCCGCGCCCACCGTATGGATGTCGAGCATCGGCGCCTTGATCGGATAGCCGTGGACCGATGCCTCGCCCGTCAGCTTGCAGACGCCGTCCTGGAGCAGCGCCACGTCGCTCGACGTCCCGCCGACGTCGAAGGTGATGAGGTTCGGGAAGCCGGCCATCCGTCCGATCGCCTGCGCCGCGACGACGCCGGTCGAGGGACCAGAGAGAACGGTGCGGACGGGGAGCCGCGCGGCCGTCTCGAAACCGATCACACCGCCGTTCGACTGGGTGAGTTGTGGCGTGGCCCCGAGGCCAAGGTCGTGGAGACGCTGTTGCAGGCGGTCGATGTAGCGCTGCATCACCGGGCCGAGGTAGCCGTTGACGACGGCCGTCGACATCCGCTCGTACTCGCGGAACTCCGGCGCCACCTCGTGCGAGACGCTGACGAAGACGCCGGGGAATTCCTCGCGGATCAGTTCCACGACCCGCGCCTCGTGGACGGTGTTGAGGAAGCCGTAGATGAAGCAGACGGCGATCGCCTTCACCTCGGCGTCGTTCAGCCGGCGGATGGCCGCGCGGACCGCCGCCTCGTCGAGGGGCGCCTCGACGCTGCCGTCGGCGCGCAGGCGCTCGGGAACTTCAATGCGGAGATCGCGCGAGACCAGCACCTCGGGCTTGTCGGCGGTCATGTCGTAGAGCGACGGCCGCTTCTGCCGGCCGATCTCGAGCAGGTCGCGGAAGCCGTCGGTGACGATGAGGCCGGTCTTCACTCCCTTGAGCTCGATCAGCGCATTCGTTGCGACCGTGGTGCCATGGCCGAGAAACGAGACGTCCGCAGCCTTGGCGCCGACAGTGGCGAGGCCTTCCTCGACGCCGGCCGCGATGCCGCGCGAGGGATCGTCCGGGGTCGAAGAGACCTTCCATATCTCGAGCCGTCCGGTCTCGTCGTCGAAGAGGCACACGTCACAGAATGTGCCGCCGGAATCTACGCCAATTCTCCACGTCATTGATGTGCCAACCTCGTGCCCGGAGTGTGTTCGACATGCGCCGTCCTGGCCGACCGCCTGAACCGGTCGAGACGGAAGGGACGGGCATCGACGCACGTCGGCGATCCCGTCACGATCTCTGCCATCAGCTTGCCCGCCCCCGGCCCGATGCCGAAGCCGTGCCCCGAGAAGCCGCTGGCGATGTAGAAGCCCGGGATGCTCCCGACCGGGCCGATCACCGGCACCGCGTCGGGCGTCGCATCGACGAGCCCGGCCCAGCTGTGGGTGATGCGCGCGCCGGCGAAGCCCGGGAAGGCGCGGGCGAGATGCTTCAGCCCGTCGCTGTTGAAACGGTCGTGCGGTTGCGGATCGAGGATGCGCACCCGCTCGAAGGGTGAGACCTCGTCTGCCGCCCAGCGCTTGGGCGTGCGCCACTCCTCGAAGAAGCGGCCGTTCACCCGCAACGTGAGCTCGTGCCAGCTTTTGACGAGGGTCGGCGCGAAGTCGGCGAAGAGACGGAAGCTGTCCGGCGTGATCGGCGCGATGTTGGCGTTGCGCATCGTCGCGGTGTAACCGCCGTCGAGACGCGGGCGCGCCGCGAAGGTGCCGCCGCCGACCGGCATGTCGGGCACGGTGCCGCTGACGCCGTCGATGCGCGCGGTCGTCCCGAGGATCTTCAGCTGTGGGAAGTCGATCCCGAGGTTGCCCGCGAAGAGCCGCGACCACGCGCCGCCGGCGAGGACGACCGAGGCGCAGCGGATCGGGCCGTGCTCGGTGACGACGCCGCTGACCCGGCCCGCCTCGGTCTCGAGGCTTCGCACGGCGCAACTCGTCAGCACATGCGCACCGAGGCGCGCCGCCGCGCGCGCCATCGCGGGAGCCGCCCTGGTGGGCTCGGCACAGCCGTCTGTCGCGGTATGCAGGCCGGCGAGGAACCGGCCTTCGGTGATCCCCGGCAGGAGCCCGGGGAGGTCCTTCGGCGCGACCAGCCGGGAGTCGAGCTGGTAGGTCCTCGCGTGCCCGAGCCACTCCTCGTAGTGTGCCACGTCGCGGCGGGTATCGCAGAGGTAGGTGATGCCGCGCTGGCGGAAGCCGGTCTCCTCGCCGATGCGGGCATTCATCGTCCGCCAGAGAGTCAGGCTCTCGATGGCGAGCGGCAGCTCGAGCGGGTCGCGGCCCATCTGGCGGACCCACCCCCAGTTGCGGGTCGACTGCTCACCGGCGATCAGCCCCTTTTCGCAGAGCGCCACAGAGACGCCCTTTTCCGCAAGGAAGAGCGTCGTCGCGACGCCGGCGATGCCGCCGCCGATCACCACGACGTCGACCTTCTGGGGCAACGTCCGGTCGGTGGGGACAGGATCGGGAATGATGCGGGACAAGGGGGGCTCCTCCGGGGCCTCAGAGCATGTCTTCGAGGCGGCAGTTGACCAGCAGCTCCGCGATCGCGGCGCTGTTCGGCAGTTCGATGAGCGTGCGGACGAGTTCAGCCATCGTCCCGGGCTGGATCATCTCGTCGGGGGCGAGCTTCTTCGTGTGGCTGCTCATGTCGGTGCGCACGAAGCTCGGGCAGACGGCGGTGGCGCGGACCCCCCTGTCCCACGCCACGTGACGGGTTGTGTGAGTGAGGCCCATGAGCGCGAACTTCGTCATGTTGTAGCCGACCGAGCCGTTGCGCACGCGTTTGCCCGAGAGCGAGGCGACATTGACGATGCGCCCCGCGCCCGTCGCCTCGAGATGCGGCAGGCAGAGGCGCGTCAGGCGCAGCGGCGCCTTGACGTTCACCGTCCAGAGCCGGTCGAGCGCCTCCTCGTCATCGTCCATGAGCGAGACCTGCTCGGCTGAACCGGCGTTGTTCACGAGCCCGTCGATACGGCCGAAGCGATCGACGGCCGCCGCCACCCAGTCGGTAGCGCTCGTCTTGTCGAAGGCATCGAAGCGCGCGAACTGGAGCGAGTCGCTCTCCGGCCCGAACACGTCGGCGAGCGACGCCGGGTCACGCGCGCCGAGGCTGAGGCGGTAGCCTCGCCCTGAAAGCTCTTGCGCGATCGCGAGCCCAATTCCTCGATTTGCTCCAGAAATGATCACGACGCGGCTGATCGCGCCGGAGCCTCCCGGTGTCTCGGTCGACATGATTCGCCCAGTTTCCGCTGAAATCTGCCTCGACGGTAATGGATAGTCGCGCGCAGCGGCAAGCATGAATGCTAGATCAGCCACACAATGCTCCATAAATGGGCATGCATGACCCTTCATTGCGCGATCGATCACGTCACGCTTGACGCAATCGACTCACATTGCCCTTATGACAGAAAGAAAACGCGCAACACCTTCCATACTCAGCCACGGACCCACTCCGCGGCGATCAGCAGCGGATTGCCATGGCCGGACACGACGTGCTGAAGATCGAGGATCTCTCCATATCCTTCCGGACGGAGGGGACGCTTCGGTCCGCCATCCGCAACGCCTCGCTCACCCTGCGCTCGGGCGAGATCCTCGGGCTCGTTGGCGAGAGCGGCAGCGGCAAGACCATCCTGTCGCTCGCTGCCATGGGCCTCCTGCCGCCGAACGCCATGGTGACGGGCGGGCGCGTGATGTTCGAAGGCACCGACCTGCTCCGGGCGGGCGCCTCCGCGCTGCGCCGGCTGCGTGGCAAGCGGATCTCGATGATCTTCCAGGATCCGATGGCCTCGCTCGACCCGATCTTCACCTGCGGCGACCAGATCGTCGAGGCGATCCTCCTGCACGAGAAGCTGGGACGGCGCGGGGCGACCGCCCGGGCGCTCGCTCTCCTCGAGAAGGTCCGGATGCCCGACCCGCCGCGCATCATGGGCTCCTACCCGCACGAGCTCTCCGGTGGGCAATGCCAGCGGGTGATGATCGCCATGGCGGTCGCCTGCAACCCGGACGTCATCATCGCCGACGAGCCGACCACGGCGCTCGACGTCACGGTGCAGAAACAGGTGCTGACGCTGCTGCGCGAACTCAACGCCGAGATCGGCGCGGCGGTCCTGCTCATCACCCACGACCTCGGCGTGATCCACGAGGTCGCCGACCGGGTCGCGGTCATCTACCACGGCGACATGATGGAGGAGGCGCGGACGGCGCAGATCTTCTCTGCGCCGAAGAGCGCCTACACCCGGGCGCTCATCGCCTCGATGCCGTCGATGTCCCCGCCGCGCACCCGTCTGCCGGTGATCGAGCGCGACGCGAAGGGCGAGATCGTCAGCGTCGTGAAGCCGTCCGCCACGGTGCGCGCGGCGCCCGCCGTCACCGGCGGTGCGACACTGCTCGAACTGCGCGGCCTCACCAAGACCTACACGCTGCAGGCGACCCCCCTCTCCGCTGGCCGAGAGGTGCGCGCGGTCGATGACGTGTCGCTTGCGATCCCGGCGCGCAGCACGCTCGGTCTCGTCGGCGAGAGCGGCTGCGGCAAGTCGACACTCTCGCGCCTCGTGATGCGCCTGATCGAACCCGACTCCGGCGACATCCTGATCGAAGGGCAGAACCTCGCGGGCCTCGACGTCGCAGCGATGCGCCAGGCGCGGCGGGACATGGCGCTCGTCTTTCAGAACCCCTACGGCTCGCTCAATCCGCGCGAGACGGTGCGCGACCTCATCGCGGCGCCCGTCGACATCCACCGGGGCGGCAAGGACCGCGATGCCATCGTCGCCCGCCTCCTTGATGCGGTCGGCCTGCCGAAGGAAGCGGCGGGGAAGTACCCGCACGAGTTCTCGGGCGGCCAGCGCCAGCGCATCGTCATCGCTCGCGCCCTCGCGCTGCAGCCGCGTCTCGTCATCTGCGACGAGGCGGTCTCGGCCCTTGACGTCTCCGTGCAGGCGCAGGTCCTGAACCTGCTCCACGACCTGCAGGCGGAATTCGATCTCACCTACCTCTTCATCTCGCACGACATGTCGGTGGTGCGCCACGTGAGCGACTCGATCGCGGTCATGCAGAAGGGCCGGATCGTCGAAAGCGGGCCGGCGGAAGAGGTCTTCGAGCGGCCGAGGAACCCCTACACCCGAACGCTCCTCGATGCCGTGCCGCAGGTCGGCACGATGCAGCCTGCCGCAGCGGAGGCCTGATCCCATGCAGAACATCGGCGCCTTCGGCTTCGCCATCGGCTCGCGTCTCGTGACCGCGATCGTCCAGCTCTGGGTCATCGCAACGCTGGTCTTTTCGCTCATGTACATCATGCCCGGCGATCCGGTGCTGATGCTGCTCGGGCCGGACAGCAATCCGACGCCCGAAGCAATCGCCGCTACCCGTGCCCAGCTCGGCCTGGATCAGCCGGTGCTCTCGCAGTACGTGAAGTGGCTCGGCGGCGCGATGCAGGGCAATCTCGGCACCTCGCTCGATGGCTATCCGGTGGCGCAATACATCGGCAACGGCGTCTTCAAGACGCTGGAACTCGCCTTCGCCGCGATCCTCGTGGCATCGCTCATCGGCGTGCCCCTCGGTATCGCGGCCGCGCTCAACCGGGGGCGCTTCCTCGACGGGCTCCTTACGTCAGTCGCGACGCTCGGCATCTCCGTGCCGGTCTACATTCTCGGCTCGCTTCTCATCCTCGGGCTCAGTCTCAAGCTCGGCTGGCTGCCCGCGAGCGGCTACACCAACATGTCGCGCAGCGTCGCGATGCACTTCGAGAAGCTCATTCTGCCGGCGATCACTCTCGGCTTCGGTCTCGCCGCCTCGATCGCCCGCATGACCCGCTCCTCGATGCTCGAGATTCTCGGCAAGGACTTCGTGCGATCGCTTCGCGCCCGGGGCATGTCGGAGCGGCGCATCGTCTGGCGTCACGTTCTCAGGAACGCCGCGATCCCGATCGTCACGATCATCGGCCTTCAGCTCGGCAACCTGATGGGCGGGACGGTGCTCGTGGAGGCGCTCTTCAACTGGCCCGGCCTCTCGACGCTTCTCGTCACCGCCGTCTCCAACCGCAACTACCCGCTGGTGCAGGGGGCGATCCTGACGATCGCGGCGCTCTTCATCCTGATCAACCTCTGCGTCGACCTCTTCTACACGCTCCTCGACCCCCGCATCCGCAGGAAACGCGCATGAGACTGTCCGGCCTCCTCCGACGACCGCTCGTTCTCGCTAGTCTGTGCGTCATCTTCGGGATCGTCGTGGTCGCAATGATCGGCCCATGGATCGCACCGTGGGATCCACTGGCGCTCGACCAGAACAACGTCAATCAGGGGAGTTCGTCCGCGCATCTTCTCGGTACTGACGAGTTCGGTCGTGACATCCTTTCGCGGCTGCTCGTCGGGATCCGGCCGACGGTTGTCGTCGCACTGGTCTCGACAACCATCGCGGCCCTCCTTGGCACCGCGCTCGGCATCGTCGGCGGCTACGGCAACCGCACCGTCGGGTTCTTCATCATGCGCGGCGTAGACATCATGCTGTCGTTCCCGGCGATCCTGCTTGCGCTTCTCGCGGTCGGGTTCTGGCAGAGCGGCGTGCTCAGCCTGTCGATCGTCATCGGCATCATCTTCATTCCGCAGTTCGCCCGCGTCGCGCAGTCCGCGACGCTCCAGGTGCTGGGGCAGGAATTCGTCGAGGCCGAGCACGCCATGGGCGCGCGCTACACGCGTGTCATCTTCCGGGCGATCCTGCCGAACATCCTCGCCCCGCTCGTGGTGCAGGCGACGCTGACGATCGCCGCGGCGATCCTGCTCGAGTCGGGTCTCAGCTTCCTCGGTCTCGGCATCGTGCCGCCCGAACCCTCGTGGGGCCAGATGATCGGCACCGCGCGCGGCTACATGAGCCAGAACCCGATGTACGTGGTCTGGCCCTCGCTCTGCCTCGCGATGACCGTGCTCGCCGTCAACATCCTCGGCGACGCGCTCCGCGACCACCTGGACCCACGCCTGCGCAACGCCTGAAGAAACGATCCCGACAAGGAGGGGACCCCAAATGAACATCGTGCGGAAACTCGGTCTGGCCACGGGGCTCCTCGCCCTGATGTCCACGTCCGCCATCGCCGAGGGCTCGCTCTGGTTCGGCCTTTCGGCCGAGCCGTCGAGCCTCGACACCGTGGTCCAGCCCGGCACCGCCGCCCGCACGGTCAAGCTCGCCATCCACCGCGGCCTCGTGAACTACGGCATAGACGGGAAGATCTCGCCGGAACTCGCCGAAAGCTACGAGATCAGCGAGGACGCCAGGACCTACACGTTCCACCTGCGCGACGCGAAGTTCCACGACGGATCGCCGGTCACCGCCGCCGACGTGAAGGCGACGTTCGAGCACATCCTCGATCCGAACGGCAAGGCGGCCTTTCGCAACGAGCTCTCGATTATCGACGCGGTCGAGACGCCCGACGACAAGACGGTCGTCCTGAAGCTGTCGACGCCTTCCGTCGCGCTCATCGGCTATCTCGCGCTACCCGAGTCGGTCATCGTCCCCGCCGCCTGGCTCGCCGAGAACAAGGACAACCCGACCGCCACCCCGATCGGTGCCGGTCCGTTCACCTTCGGCGAGTGGACGCGCGGGCAGGAAATCGTGCTCGAGAAGTTTGATGACTACTACAAGGAGGGCAAGCCCGCCCTCGACGAGATCCATTTCGTCTTCTACGGCGACGAGAACACCCGGGTGAACGCGCTGAAATCCGGCGATGTTGACATCATCGACTACGTACCCGCCAAGGACGCCGAGGCGCTGAAGGCCGGGCCGGGGACCGAGCTCATCAGCACCTACGGGCCGTTCATGGGCCTGCAGTTCAACACGAAGTTCGAGCCATTCTCGAAGCCCGAGGTGCGGCAGGCGATCGCCTACGCCGTCGACCGCAGCGCCATCATCAACACCGCGTTCAACGGCATCGGCGCGCCGATCTGGGGTCTCGCCATCCCCGAGGGCTACATGGGCTACTCGGAGGCGAAGAAGGACTACTTCTCCCATGACATCGAGAAGGCCAGGGAGCTGATGGCCAAGGCCGGGTATCCGGACGGCTTCGAGGCGCGACTGCTCGCGTCGTCGCAGTACTCGTTCCACCAGAACACTGCCGTCGCGGTACAGTCGGAGCTCGCCAAGATCGGCATCAGGCTGACGCTCGACCTGCCGGACTGGGCAACGCGCATGTCAAAGGCCGGCAACGCCGACTACGACTTCGCTGTGCTGGGCTCGCTCGGCGAGATCGCCGATCCCGACTGGCTCACCAACTACTACTACGGCGGCGACAAGCTGGTGCGGACCAACAACTCGCCCTACTTCGATGATCCCGAGATCAACGGGCTCCTCGACAAGGGCCGGGCGACGGTCGATCCGGTGGCGCGGGCCGAGGTCTACGACCAGTTCGTCGACCGGGCCTTGGAGCTCTCACCGATCGTCTATTTCATGTGGCGGCAGCAGGACTACGCCGTGCGCGAGGGCGTAACCGGCTTCACCAACCTTCCAGGCTTCCTGACCTTCCAGTCGGGCTACAGCCTCGAGAACACCAAGGTCGAGGACTGACCCGCAGGTCCTCTGCGTCGGGCGGGCCAGGCCGGAAAACCGGTCTGGCCCGCGATCTTCCTCACCGGGCGGGTGGTACGGGCCACCCGCCCGATGCCACCGCTCGGCTGGGGCCTGACCGGATAACCGGTCAGGCCCTTCTCGCTTCTCACTCGGCCGCGACGTCGGACTCCGGCGACCAGCCCGAGATCGCCTTCACCTCGGTGAACTCCTCGATCCCCCAGACGCCGCCTTCGCGCGCCCGGCCCGAGGCTTTCACGCCGCCGAACGGCGCGCCGAGCGAGCGCCCCTGGCCGTTCATCTCGATCATTCCGGCGCGCAGGCGACGGGAGAGGCGGTTGCGGCGTGCGCCGTCCTCGCTCTGGACGTAGTTGGTGAGACCGTAGGCGGTGTCGTTGGCGATCGCGACCGCCTCGTCCTCGCTGTCGAAGGGCATCATCGAGAGCACCGGGCCGAAGATTTCCTCGCGCTCGATCGTCATTCCCGGCACCACATCGGCGAACACCGTCGGGCGGACGTAGAAGCCGCGGTTGAGGTTCTCCGGACGGCCGAGGCCGCCGGCAACGAGGCGCGCGCCTTCGTCGATCCCCTTCTGGATGTAGCCCTGGATCTGGTTCCACTGGCGCTCGTTCACCACCGGACCGATATGTCCCCCCGACTCGCGCGGTGAGCCGACGCGCGTGGCCTCGGCCACGTCCCGGGCGATCTCGACGGCGCGATCGTAGAACGGCCGCTCCACCAGCATCCGCGACGGCGCGTTGCAGGACTGGCCGGAGTTGTTGAACATGTGCTTGACGCCGCGGATCACCGCGCGCTCGCCGGCGTCGGCGAAGACGAGGTTCGCGCCCTTGCCGCCGAGCTCCAGCGTCACGCGCTTCAGGCTGTCCGCCGCATTGCGCGAGATCGCACGGCCGGCGCGGGTCGATCCGGTGAACGAGATCATCTCCACGTCCGGGTGGGACGAAAGCTGGCTGCCGACGCCCGCGCCATCGCCGTTGACGAGGTTGAAGACGCCCTTCGGCAGGCCCGCGTCATGGACGAACTCGGCGAAGAGCAGCGAGGAGAGCGGCGCTTCCTCCGACGGCTTCAGCACACAGGTGCAGCCCGCGAGCAGCGCCGGGATCACCTTCAGCGTGACCTGGTTCATCGGCCAGTTCCACGGCGTGATCAGCCCGACGACGCCGATCGGCTCGACGGCGATGCGGTCGTTCGGGGTGTCGGCGCGGAGCGGCCGGATCCATTCGATTTCGTCGAACGCCTGAAGGAAACCCTTGAAGTGCCACGGCAGGCAGGGCGCCTGCGCGTTGCGGGCGAGGTCGATCGGGGCGCCCATCTCGAGGCTGATCGCCTGCGCCATCTCCTCGGCCCGCTTCTCGTACTGGGCGAGGATGCCGGTGACGAGGCGCTTGCGCTCGGCCGGCGGGGTCGCGGCCCAGCCCGGGAAGGCCCGGCTCGCGGCGGCGACGGCGGCTTCGGTGTCGGCCGCATCACCGAGCGAGATCACCGCGCAGGGCTCCTCGGTCGCGGGGTCGAACACCAGACAATCACGCGGCGTAGCGGGGGCGACCCATTCGCCGTCGATGTAGAATGCGCGCTTCTCGATCATGTGGGGCTCCAGTGCTCAGATGGGGCGCGCCCGGCCGCGAGTCCGCCGCGACGAGGCACCATCAGGTTGTTCTTGGCCGAGGCGGCCGGCGTTCGCAAGGGACGGACGGAGCGACCCGAAGGCTTTCCCGCCCTGCCCCTGACGGCCGCACTCAAGGCGGGTGCGAGCCGGCATGCGAACGGGCAAGATTGCTTGACCGATGTATCTCACTGGACATAGCAAGGCAAAGAGAGTTCTGCCCCGACGGGAGACGGACATGCTGAGACGAACGTTCCTGACAGCGATTGCGCTGGCCCTCGCGCTCGGTCCTGCGTCCTTCGCCCAGACGAGAACCGTGGTCGACTCCACCGGGCGGAGTGTCGAGGTCCCGGACGCGCCGCAGCGGGTCCTCGCGGCCGGGCCGCCGGCCTCGGTGCTGCTCTATGCCCTCGCGCCGGACAAGATGATCGGCTGGGCGCGCGAGCCCACTCCGGCGCAGAAGCCGTTTCTCGCGGCGCCCTACCGCGACCTGCCGACGACTGGCCGCCTGACCGGCAAGGGCAATACCGCGAACATCGAGATGGTCCTCGCGCTGAAGCCCGACCTGATCCTCGACGTGGGCTCGGTCGATGCGACCTATGCCTCGCTCGCTGACCGGGTGCAGGAGCAGACCGGCATTCCCTATGTGCTGGTCGATGGCAGTTTCGGACGAACCCCGACCACGCTTCGCGAGGTCGGCGCGCTCCTCGGCGTGCCGGAGACCGCCGAGAAGCAGGCGGTCTATGCCGAGACCGCGATGTCGCGGCTGGAGACCCGTATCGCCGCGATCCCCGAGAGCGACCGGCCGCGTGTCTACTACGGGCGCGGCCCGGACGGCCTCGAGACCGGGCTCGCGGGCTCGATCAACATGGAGGTGCTCGACGCGGTCGGAGCGACCAACGTCGCAGATGCGGCCGGGCCGGGCAGTCTCGCCAACGTCTCGGTGGAGCAGGTGCTCGCCTGGAACCCCGACATCATCATCGCCGCCGACCCCGCCTTCCGGACGGCGGTAGCGCGTGATCCGGTCTGGGCCGACGTCGCCGCCGTGCGCGAGGGTCGCGTCTATCTCGCGCCGGATCTGCCCTTCGGCTGGTTCGACACGCCGCCGGGGATCAACCGGGTGATCGGCGTCGACTGGCTGACGAGCATCCTCTATCCGGGCGCGGCTCCTGTGGATCTCGCCGCATCGATGCGCGACTTCTACCGGCTGTTCTATCACATCGAACTGACCGACGAGCAGGTGGCAACGCTGCTCGAAGGGGCGACCGCGGAGCCGTGAGCCGGGCGGCATTCCGGGCGTGGGTGATCCCGCTCGCGCTTCTCGCGGCGGTGCTGCTCGTCTCGCTCGTCGTCGGGCGCTATCCGGTCGGCCCGGGCGATGTTCTCCGGATCATCGCGGCCAAGCTCGGCGGCGAGGCCGCCGACGTCCCGGAGACTGCGGCGACCGTGGTCTGGCAGGTGCGCCTGCCGCGCGTCGCCGCCGGGCTTCTGGTCGGCGCCGCTCTCGCCGGGTCCGGCGCGGTGTTTCAGGGGCTCTTTCGCAACCCCCTCGTCTCCCCCGACATCCTCGGGGTGTCGGCGGGCGCGAGCGTCGGGGCTGTCACCGGCATCTTCCTTTCGCTTCCGGTCGTCGCGATTCAGGGTCTCGCCTTCGCCGGCGGTCTCGGCGCCGTGGCCATCGTCGCCGCTGTGGGGACCGCCGCGCGGGGCCGCGATCCGGTGCTGGTGCTGGTGCTCGCGGGTGTCGCGATCGGCGCGCTGCTCGGGGCCTGCGTCTCGCTCGTGAAGGTGCTCGCCGACCCCTACGACCAGCTTCCGGCCATCACCTTCTGGCTGCTCGGCAGCCTGGCCAGCACCACCCGCGGTGATGTCCTGTCGATCGTGCCGGCGATCGTGCTCGGCCTTGTTCCCATGGTGCTCCTGCGCTGGCGGATGAACCTCCTCACCCTCGACGACGAGGAAGCCCGCGCCCTCGGTGTCGAGACCACCCGCCTGCGGCTCGTGCTGATCGCCGCCGCGACGCTCCTGACCGCCGCCGCCGTCTCGATCTCGGGCATCGTCGGCTGGATCGGTCTGCTCGTGCCGCACGTCGCCCGCAGTCTCGCGGGCCCCGACTTCGCCCGGCTGCTGCCCGTGGCGCTGATGCTCGGGGGCGGCTACCTCGTCGCCGTCGACACCCTCGCCCGCTGCCTCGCCGCGACCGAGGTGCCGCTCGGCATCCTGACCGCAGCGATCGGCGCGCCGTTCTTCCTCTGGCTGCTCATCGCGGCGCGACAGGCGTGGCGCTGATGCTCACCGCGGTCGATCTCGCGTTCGGCTACCGCGGAGTCCGCGTCGGCGGCGGCGTCAACCTCGCCATCGCGCCGGGCGAGGTCTTCTGCCTGCTCGGGCCGAACGGCTGCGGCAAGACCACGCTCTTTCGCACCCTCCTCGGTCTGCTGCCGCCACACGCCGGCCGGGTCGAGCTCGACGGCAAGCCGGTGGCAGCCTTCTCCCGCGCCGAATTCGCCCGCCGCATCGCCTATGTGCCGCAGGCCGGCGCGCCGACCTTTCCGTTCAGCGTCGCCGACGTGGTGCTGATGGGGCGGGCGAGCCGGATCGCCACCTTCGCGGCACCCGGCCCCGCCGATCACGCCGCCGCCCGCGCCGCCCTCGCCACCATCGGCATCGCGCACCTCGCCGAGCGGCGGTTCTCGGAAGTAAGCGGCGGAGAGCGCCAGATGACCCTGATCGCCCGCGCCCTCGCCCAGGAGCCCGGCCTCGTGGTGATGGACGAGCCGACCGCGAGCCTCGACTTCGGCAATCAGGCGCGCGTCATCGCCCAGGTCCGCGCCCTCGGCGCGCGGGGCATCGCGGTGGTGCTCTCCACCCACGATCCGGGGCAGGCTTTCGCCTGCGCCAGCCGCGTTGCGCTGATGCGCCGGGGCGAGATCGTCAGCTTGGGGAGACCAACTGCCACCTTGAAGCCCGAGGCGCTCCGGGCTCTCTACGGAGTAGATGTGACGGTCGCCTGGCTCGAGCCCGCCGGCCGTCGGGTCTGTATTCCAACACTTGAGTAAACGGAGAGTCCCGATGCGGATCAGTGCACGCAACAGCCTGAAGGGAAAGATCGTCGAGGTGACCAAGGGCGCCACGACGAGCCATGTGAAGATCGACGTCGGCGGCACGGTCGTCACCGCCGCCATCACCAACACGTCCGTCGACGAGCTCGGCCTCGAGGTCGGCAAGACCGCCTACGCGGTGATCAAGGCTTCCGACGTCATGGTCGGCGTCGACTGACTTCGGCCTGACCGGCTGCAGGAACTCCGGGACGGGTGATTGATCCCGACCCGACAGATGGCCGGCTGCTGCCAGCCGGCCATCTCGGGACGCCGCTCGTTGGACACGGGCTCGGACGCTTCCGCTTTCAGAGACGCCTGTGGGCGTCCATCTCCCCCTTCAAACATCTCCCGCAGCGATGCGGTGCGCCGCCCCTAACAATCCCGAGGGAAGCCTCTCCGCGAGCGCAACCCCACGGAGAGTTGGCCGTCTGAGCGCTTGAAGCGGGCGGCGGTACCCGCCACCCGGCGGCGACGCGCCGGATCAGCGCGACGGATCAGCGCGACAGCACCGGGTCGGCCTCGCCGATATCCCGGCGACGGTCCATGAAGGAGCTGACGCTGCCTGAACACGGCACTCTCCGAATGGTTGCGGCTCTCAGTCCTCCCATAGCCGATCTTCCGGGAGTCCGTCGCTTCGCGACCGACGCAGCTATTCCGTTGCAAGTTGACTACTTGATGATCGCCCCAGCTCTCCCTTCTGGTTGACGAGACCTCCGGAAGCCGGATCACACCATCGCATCAAGTAAGTCATCTCTGACTAATTCGTATCCCATATGATCAATCAGCCCTGAGCTTGATATTATCCACACAAATCCGGTTCAAACGATGCGATATTCATGTTTGCGAATTTTTTGTTGCGTTTAAATGGAAGCACGATACTGTGGGACAGGCTCATCGGGCACGTAGCACAAGAACACGGGATGTATTGAAGCTGTCGCAGTAGTGCCAGGGCGCAAAACCGGAATGGCGCGCCGGTAAACCGCAAGTCGCCGAACCCGACAAGGGAAGGATTACAACGTGCTGTCAACGTGGAGGAGGGACGTCAATGAGGCTCATCGGAATGGGCAGTCTGTCGCTGTTCGCCGTACTGGTGGCCGCAGTCGCGGTGCCGAGCAGTGCCATCTGCGCGGACGACGGCGGGTTCCCGACCGCCGATCAGGTCGGGGGTGAAGTCTTTCCCGACGGACTGCAACCCGGGGACACATTCCCGGGCGACGTCGTGCTTTACGACGCTGAGAGCAACGAGACGACATTCGGAAAGCTTGCGCAGGGAAAGCGCACCCTCCTGACGTTCTTCATCACCGCGGCTCCGGCATCGGTTGCGGAACTGAAGGCGATCGAGTCCACGGTCGGGGCGGCACCCGAACTGAACGTCATCTTCGCGAACTCGGACCTGGTGGGCAACGCGTTGTTCGGAGGTGCCCAGACGCAACTTGCCGAGACTGTCCGCACGGTCGGCATCGTCAAGACCGAGGGAGGGCTCACCACGCCGATGTATGTGGCGCCCAACAACGTCTACGCGCCCGATGGCCTGTCGAACCGCCTCGGCTTCCGCGGGCTGCCCACCAGCTATCTGATCTCTGCCGATGGGAAGGTTGAAAGGACGTTCGTGGGGACCCGCGAGTGGACGCCAGCCGATTTCGAGAAAGTCGAGGAATAAATCCATGCTGACGAGACGGAACTACCTGCGTGGGGCGCTGGCGACCGGCGCAGGGCTGGCGCTCGGGTCCGGCGGGATCGGCGCCGCGCTGGCCGCCGTTCACGACGCCACCAGCGAGGGCACGCACGCGCTCTTCAAGCAGTTTCATGGCAACGTCATCCTGTTGCCCGGAAAGTACTCAGGGACGGTCTCGGCGCTCGATCTCAGCGCGCCTGAGACGTTGGCCTGGTACAACTACGGCCGCGCCGGGATCGACATGCCGATTCCCCACCACATCGCCGCGATGCCGTCGGCCGACCCGTACAAGTCGTTCGATTTCTACCAGACGATGCAGCCGCCGGGGGCGCCCTACGTCAACGAGAACTCGCCCGAATGGCGCGACCGCGGCGACTTCAAGATGTTCAAGATGCGCTACGACGGGACGGGTACGCAGAACTCCATCAGCGTCGTCAGTGACATATCCGCTGCAACCGGCATGGCGCTTGGCGTTCACGTGTCGATCGGGGTCGGGGTCAACGCGGAAAAGTACGTGGCCTTTGCCGACGGGCAAAAGGACATGGTCCTGATCACGACGATCGACGACGATCCGAAGATCGTGAAGGCCTTCCGGGCTGACTACGATCCCAACGCCCGGGAGCTCAATATCCAGCACATCTTCCCCGATGCCTCGACAGGTCGTTTCGACTTCGAAGGGCGCAAGGGAATGAAGACGAGCCATGAGGCCATGCTCGGGGAAGAGCTGATGCCCGCCGATCCGACGGCGGTGTTCGTCGACGCGTTCACCTGGCACCCGACGTTGCCCCTCGGCGCGATCCTGATCCGCCGCCACGGCTGCTGCGTCATCGTCAACACCGAAACCTGGGAGCCGCTGGCGCTGCTCTCGACGGCGAAGGGCTCGCCCGATCACTTCGACCTCGTGCGTCAGTCGGGGACCACGTGGACCTATTCGATCCCGTCGGTGCTGACGCCACTCCACGAGGCGGGGTTCATCACCTCGGGCGAGTTCTTCCTCGCCTGCAACAACGTGCTGCAGAACAACGTCGCGGTCTATCGCTCCGAGGATCCGGACCCGATGAAATGGAAGAAGGAGGCCTTCGTCGAAGGCTTCGGGACGAAGTACCTTCCCCTGCACATGGGCAACGTCCCTGACTCACGGTGGGTGTTCTTCACGATCTGGGCGCGCAAGCCCAACAACGGCTTCATCTGCAAGGTCGATCCGAAGACGTGGGAGGTCGTTACCCGCTGGGATACCGGGCCAGATCCGCACACCTGCGACTGCACGGTAGACGGCAAGTACATCACCACGGTCTATTCCGGGAACCAGTCCGGTCAGGCGGGTCTCGTCGTCATCGACGCGGACACCGACGAAATCGTGGCCCGCTTGCCGAGCCCGGCGGGGCACCATGACCATGTGGTCGTGCCCGAGAGCTGGGAGGGACTGAAGTCCTCCCGAAGCACATCGGTCTGACGGCGATACCGGCGCCGCGGCACACTGCCGTGGCGCCTTCCCCCCCCCTTTGAACGCTTCTGTCGAGGTGCCGAAATGGTTCAGGCGCGAGTGATTGCATCTTGCTTGCGGGCAGCTGTTGCCGTGGTCGCATTCGTCGCGGTTTCGGCGTCCGCCGTCGCCGCGCACGATTTCGACCCCGCCCATCCACCTGCCGGTCCCAACGGCGGTCTCGTGACGGCCGGCGACGCGGGTCATGTCGAATTCGGCATCGACGCGGGAAAGCTGATTGTCTGGCTCACCGACCATGGCGGCGAACCCATTGCCTCCGGCAATCTGGTTGGGCACGCGTCATTCGTGACTGGCGCGGAAAGGCTCGATCTGGTTCTCGAACCGACCGGTGATCACATGATGCAGGCCGAGGACCCCCGCATTGCACCGGTCGAAGGTGCGCGCGTCTCGTTTCACACGGTCCTGTCGGATGGAATGCCTCTTGAGGCGCGCGTCATCATTCCGGGCGAGCATGCGGCCGCGGGCGAGCCTGCTGCCCACGGGCATTGACGTGGGCAGGCTTCCCCATGACACCGGCCGCGGCATCCTGTCGGCCGCGCTGATCTGCATTGCCGGCACAGCGCACGCTGGCGCGGCCGAAATCGAGCGGCTCAAGAGCACACACGCCTGCGTGGAGTGCGATCTGTCGGGAGATGACCTGACGCAGGTCACCTTGATGCATGTCGATCTCTCCCGCGCCAATCTCTCGGGCGCACGGCTCGACGGGACCAGCATGATCAACTCGAATCTGAGCGGCGCGGATCTCACCGGCGCGAGTCTCGTGGGCACGACGCTGGGGGGTGTGATGCTGGCCGAGGCGGATCTGACCGGTGCCGATCTCTCGGGCGCGATCATGGTCATGGTGCATTCGCCGGGGGCCATCTTCGACGGCGCGAACCTGACGGGCGCGCAGGCGCCGACCTCGGATTTCGAGGGCGCCTCCTTCCGGGAGGCGCGCATGGCCGGGGCGGATCTCTATTCGTCCGCGCTGTTCTTCGCCGACCTGAGCGGCGCGGACCTGCGCGGCGCCGACCTGAACGCGTCGGACTTCGATCAGGCCGTGACGGAAGGCACGGTGACGGATCAGCAGACGGTCTGCCCTGATCGTGAACCCGGTCCCTGCTGGGCGGCGTCTGCCGGGGGAACCGATCCATGACGCGGCGCCCGCTCACGCGCGGCCGGCCTGCTGAGCTTTGCGCGGCCGCCCTTCTGGCCGGGATGGCGGCGCTCTGCGCTCCGGCGGCGGCGCGGGCGCATTCGGACGCCTCCTCGTTTGGCGGTGGCGCCGGCGTGCACGATCACGTCGTCGAGGGCCCCGCGTCAGTGCCCGGTTACCCCGCCCGCGTCATGGTCGACCCCCGTCGCGTGGTGAACGTGACGATGCGCGTCAATGCAAGGATCACGGCGGTGCTGAGCGGCCCGCCGGGAACGCGGGTCAGCGCTGGTGAGCCGCTTGCGCGCTTCACGAGCGCCGAGCTCGACACATTGCAGACGACCTACATCGAAACCTATCGCGCCAGGGACGTCATGATGGCGATATCCATGACCGGCGAGGAGAAACTCATCGAAGGACGGATGAACCTGCGCTGGCGCGGGCTCTCCGAAGACGACGTTGTCACGATCGAGCGCACCCGGACACCGGTCGACGAGGTCACGATCTTCGCGCCGATCGACGGCTACATCACGCAAGTGAACATCGGCGGCGACCGCATCGTCAACGCGGGCACCAGGGCCGGGCTGTTCACCGCGAGCGGATCATCGGTGTTTCAGGTGGCCGATCCCGGGGCGCTGCTCATCGAGGCGAGCGTTCCGATCGGGATCGCCGAAGCTTTGCGACCGGGAGACACGCTTTCGGTTTCGCTGCCCGGCGCCGAGACTGCCGAGGCGGCCGCTGCGGTCGTCGACGCCGTCCTGCCGCTCGTCGACCCGGCGACACCCTGGGCGCGAACGGTCCGGCTGACCCCGGGCGAGCAGATCGCCCGCGCTCTCCGGCCCGGCCAGATGGTGACGCTGCTGCCGCCCGATGCGGCCGAGCAGCACGTTGTCCGCGAGTACTGAGGTGATCAGGAACGCCCGGACGGTGAGGCGCTTCGGTATCAGCGGCATGCGTCTCGGCGCGGCGCTTGCCATCGCCGCCCTCGTCGTCAGTGCGGCCGCGGCCGATACAGCCACCGAGGAATCCGCGGCAGTGCAGCGCGCCGCGCGGGTGGAGGTTCCGGCCGCAAGCTCGCGCTTCATCCTGACGCGACCGGTGGGGTCCGAGGCGCCACAACGCCGGATTCCGGCGATCGGGCGGGTCATCTCGGACCCGGTTGCGAT
Source organism: Amaricoccus macauensis (assembly GCF_014201905.1). Classification (GTDB taxonomy): domain Bacteria; phylum Pseudomonadota; class Alphaproteobacteria; order Rhodobacterales; family Rhodobacteraceae; genus Amaricoccus; species Amaricoccus macauensis. The sequence goes on from NZ_JACHFM010000002.1 coordinate 1,275,871, forward strand.
CACCGACGTGAACGCGGCGATCAGCGGACAGGTGGCCGAAGTGTTCGTCCTGCCGGGCAGCATTGTCGCGAAGGGCGACCCGATTGCGTCCGTCACGAGCCCCGACTTCATCTTTACGCAGCGCAGCTATCTGGGGCTTCTGGCGAACGAGGAACGGCTCGAGATCCTGCGGGGCGAGGGCAACCTTCCGAACTATCTCGAAGGCGCGCGTGACAACCTCCGCTGGTGGGGCATGACGGAAGGACAGATCGACGCGCTGATCGAGAGCGGCAGACCGGTCGAGCGGCTGAACCTCGTTGCCCCGGACGCCGGCATCGTCACGGAGGTTCTGGTACGGCCGGGGGACATGATCGATGCCGGCGACCGGACCATGCAGAACTTCATCGTGCTTGGCCGGGCGGTGGCGCGGATCCTGCGCGCCGATGCGCCCCTGACGCTCGAGGTGACCGCCTATGCAGCCGTGCCTCTCGGCGGCCCGGAGGCACGGCTGCAGCGCCCCCCGGAGCTTTCAGTCAACGCGGTGACGCCACCGGCGGAGATGGCGGACCAGAATTTTGCCGCGCCCGATGGCGCGCGCCCCGGTCCAGCCGGATTGCCCGACGCAGGGACGGAATGGGGAGATCTCGGACAGGTGCCGGACTCGGGCGGATCGACCGGGGAAGTCGCTCCTGTCGATATGGTTCCGCTGATCGGCGGATCAGCTCCGGCCCCGCACGGCACCTCGGCTCGCAATGACCCACCCGCGGAGGCAGGAGCCCCCGCCGACACCGGAGCGGAGAGCGCCGCCCCACCGGCAGCGACGGACGAGGAAGCCGTGCCCGCGTCGGTCGAGGCGGAGCGGGACAAGGTTCACGTGCTGCTTCCCCGCGGCGGCCCGGACGGCGGTGCGATCGCCCTGCCCCTCGGGATCGTTGTGCCGGACATCGACCCGACGACCCAGCAGGCGCGGGCTCTCGTCAGCCTGAAAGGGCTCGGGCACGATTTCGCCCTGGGACAATCCTTGCCGGTCGAAATCGTCATCCAGCCGTCAAGCGGCGTCTGGCTTCCCGCCGAGGCGGTGCTCGGCCCCGACGTCGTCTATGTGACAACGGACGGCGGGTATGAGCGCCGGGAAATCGAGGTCGCCGACCGCACGTCGGGCTGGCTTCGCGCGGCGGAAGGCATCGAGCCCGGCGAGGAAGTCGTCCTCCGGGGAAAGACCCTGCTGGAAGGGGCGTATCGGCGCGGAAGCGCGGTGGCCGCGGGCGATCATCATCATCACTGACGGGCTGGTGGCCGCCACCGAAGACCTCGGAGGACGAGACAAGTGTTCGACTGGATCATCCGCGCATCCCTGCGCCATCGCTGGACGGTCATCGCGATCTACATCGCTCTGGCGCTCGCGGCGGTCGCACTTGTGCCGCGCATGCCGCTCGACGTCTTTCCCGAGTTCGCCCCGCCGCAGATCCAGATCCAGACCGAGGCGCCCGGCTTTCCCTCCGAAGACGTGGAGACCCTGATCACGCGTCCCCTCGAGTCCGCGCTGCAGGGAATGCCGCACGTCGCCCGCATGCGGTCGTTCTCCACGGTCGGCCTGTCGCGGATCATCGTGGTCTTCGAGCCATCGATCGACGTCTATGACGCGCGGATGCTCGCGCAGGAGCGCCTGCAACGGGCCGCGCCGCTCCTGCCGGCCGGTGCGATGCCGGCGCAGATGATGCCGATGACGTCGGCGGTGAGCTGGCTGCAGAAGTTCGCGCTGATCGACTGGTCGCCCGAGCCCGATCCGCTGGCGTTGCGCAGCCTGGTGGACTGGGACTTCCGCAACGCCCTGCTTGCACAGCCCGGGGTTGCCGAGGTGGTCGCCACCGGCGGAGGGGTGAAACAGTATCAGGTGCTCGTCGATCCGATCCGGATGCGGACGGCGGACGTCTCCATGGACGACGTGATCACCGCCGCGCGCGAAGCGAACCTGATCCTGCCGGGCGCGTTCATGCAGCCGTCCCGCGATCAGGAGTATTTCCTGCGGGTGGACGGGCGCGCGCGCAGCGTGACCGATATTGCGCAGACGCTGATCGTGCTGCGCAACGGCGTGCCGCTGACGCTGGGCGATGTCGCCGAGGTCACCGAAGGCCCGGAGATCAGGCGCGGCGACGGCCAGACGATCGACGGCAACGCCGTTGTCGGTACCGTGTCGAAGCTCTGGGGCGCGGACACGCTCGACACCTCGAACGCGGTTCAGGAGACGCTCGCACGCCTCGCGCAGAGCCTGCCCGACCACATCCAGATGATCCCTGATGTCTTCCGTCAGGCGACGTCGATCGAACGATCGGTCTCGAACCTCCAGCGCGCGCTGATTGAATCGATCGCCGTCGTGGCACTGGTGCTGCTGCTGCTTCTCGGTCACTGGCGACCGACGCTCATCAGCCTCATCGCAATTCCCACGTCGCTCACCGTGGGAGCGCTGATCCTGTGGGGGCTCGGGGTCGGCATCAATGCCCTGACCCTCGGCGGGTTGATCTTTGCGATCGGCGAGGTTGTCGACGACGCGGTCATCGACGTCGAGAACATCCTGCGACGCCAACGCGAAGCGCGGGCCACCGGTCACAAGATCAACGTGCTCGAGACGGTCTTTGAGGGTTCATCGGAGATCCGCAACTCGGTCGTCTTCGCCACGGCGATCGTGGTGCTGGCCTTCGTCCCGATCTTCTTCTTGTCGGAGATCGAGGGGCGGCTCTTCGCGCCGATGGCAATTGCCTATATCGCGGCGGTCGCGGGCTCGCTGCTGGTCGCGCTCTCCCTCGTGCCGGTGCTCTGCTACTTCACCCTGCGCCGCGACGCCCGGGAGGAGCGCCTGAGCCGCACCGCCCTCTGGCTTCGCACGCGCTACCTCGATCTGCTTGCCCGGATCGTCGGCATGGGCCGGACCGCCCTTCTTGCCAGCATTGCCGGAACCCTGCTGGCGGTCCTGCTGCTTTCGACCGCGCACCGGGCGTTTCTTCCGCAGCAAGGCGAAGGCAACGTCGTCGTCGCGACGACGACCATGCCCGGAACATCGCTCGAAGAGACCATGCGTATCGGCAGGGAAGTGATCCGCATGGTGTCGGCGGTGCCGGGCGTGAAGAGCGTGGTCCAACGCGCGGGACGCTCGCGGCTCGACGAAGACGCGCAGCCGGTCAACTTCTCCGAGTTCGACGTGACGCTCGATCCGTCCCTGCATGATGCAAGCGCGGTTCTCGATGCCATTCGAACCGAGCTGACCGCCCTGCCCGGGGTCGCGTCGAACGTGTCGCAGTTCATCACGCACCGGATGCAGGAGATCCTGTCAGGCATCAGCGCTCAGGTCGTCGTGCGGATCTTCGGCTCGGATCTGAACGAGCTGGAGCGGCTGCAGGGAGCGGTGCTGCGGTCAGTGTCCGGCATCCATGGCATCACCGACCTGCAGGCCGAGCCGCTGGTGGCGATCCCCGGCCATGACATCCGGGTCGATCGCTCTGCCGCGGCGCTCTACGGGTTCACGCCGACGGAGATCGTCCGACAGGTCGGCGCCGCGCTGAACGGCCTGCCGGTATCGCGGATCGTCGAGGGCGATCGCAGCTTTGACCTGATCGTCCGGGCGTCCGAGGCCGCACGGGCGGATCTCGACGCGATCTCGCAGTTGCCGCTTCGCAGCGCCACGGGCGCGACCGTGCCCTTGAGCGCCGTCGCGAGCCTCGCGCCTGCGCAGGACCGTTACCAGATCGCGCACGACGCAGGGCAGCGCCGCGCGGTGGTGCAGTGGAATGTGCCCGGCGGCGATCTCGTCGGTGTGGTCGCGGCGGCGCGCGGCGCCATGGCGGCGGTGGAGCTGCCGCCCGGGTACCGTCTCGATATCGGCGGCGACTACGTCGGTCAGCAGCGCGCGACGAAGAACCTCCTCTGGTCCGGGACGCTGAGCCTCCTCGGGATCCTGCTCCTGCTGTCACTCGCCTTCCGCTCGGGATGGATGGCCGCGCTGGTCGCGCTCAATGTGCCGTTCGCGCTGGTCGGAGGTGCGGTGGCCCTGCGCCTCGCCGGGGCGGGCCTCGACATCGCCTCCACGGTCGGGCTGATCGCGCTTGCCGGTGTCGCGGCGCGCAATGGCATCCTGCTGCTCACCCGATACGAAACCCTCGAAGCCGCGGGCGGGCGGGATACCGTCGGGATCGCCCTTCAGGGGGCGACCGATCGACTGCTGCCGATCCTGATGACAGGACTCACGACGGCGCTTGCCGTGGTGCCGCTGCTCCTCGGCGATCCGGTCGGAAAGGAGTATCAGCGCGCCGTCGCACTGGTGCTGTTCGGGGGAATGGTGAGCTCGCTCCTGCTCAATCTGCTGCTGGTTCCGCCGCTCTATGTGCTGCTGAGGCAGCGTGTGGCCGGGCTGGCGCCGGACAATTCTTCGCAGACGGTGAGATCGACGGTCGGACCATGACCTCCGCCGATGCCGCGCGACGGAAGGCCCGCGCGACGAATGCTGCCTCCCGCCTCCTCAGGCGTGCGGCGCCATGGCGGCGGCGCCGATGCTTCGTGACGGAAATTGCGCCAGAAGCCCGGGCCTGACTGCGTGAATGATCACTCGGCGGGTGCCAGGCCTTCGATCAGCTGGCGGAGGCCAATCGCCGCTCCGAGGCAGATCGACGCCAACGTGACGGGTGCGCTGAATGCCAGGAGGGACATGGCGGAGATGCCCTGACCGATGCTGCATCCAGCCGCAACGACCGCGCCACACCCCATCATCGCCGCGCCCATGATCTGACGCCTCAGTTCTCGCGGGTCCTCGCAGGCCTCCCAGCGGAAGCGCCCCCTGCGAATGCTGCCGAGGAAGGCCCCGACAAGAACACCGGTGACCGAGCCTACACCGAAGCTCAGACTGCTCCCCGACGACGTCATCACGTAGAGCATCGTCTGGCCGAGCGGGGACGAGAAGGTGTGGGAGTCGACGGTGACCGCACCGAAGCTCTCGTAGGCGAGCCACTGCGTCCCGATCCAGCCCGACGCGATGGCCAAGCCGACCGAAATGCCGGCAACCGCGGACCCGGTCCCCATCCGCTGCTTCCGCCAGGGCCAGAGCGCGATCAGCACGAACGCGACGCCTGCCCCGACTCCCCAGACGACCGGCGAGAGCCCCGTCGCCCGGGCCGCGGCATGGGCGAGGCCGGGCGGCACGGCAGGCATCGGGTCGCGGGCGAAGAGAAGCAGCCGCAATTCGGCAAAAGGCCCCGAAAGCGTCGCGTAGGCCGCGAGACCCATGACAAGGACGATGACAAAGGAGCGCATATCCCCACCGCCGAGTCGCGCGAGCGCCCCGTAACCGCAGCCGCCCGCAATCGCCATGCCATACCCGAAGAGGAGACCACCGAACACGGAGCCCGAGAGGCTCCAGCCCTGACCGAGGTAGAAGGTGTCCTCCGCGCGAAGGAGCCCCGCGGAGATCGCGCCGAATGTCACGATGATCGCCGCGCCAATTGCGAGCAACCACATGCGGATGCGGACAGTGCTGCCGGAGTAGAGCAGGTCTTCGATCGCTCCGAGCGTACAGAAGCGTCCGAGCCGCGCGGCAAGACCAAGCACGATGCCGCCGAGCAGGCCGATCAACGCTGCCAGCGATGGGGCACCAACAACATCGACCATCGACCCCTCCCACGCGAGTTCCCCGCGCTGCTCCGTCGTCCCTGCGGGGTCAATCAGGGCGGCAGAATAGCTCGTAGACCACTTCGATGATCTGCCGCGGCCGGTCATCCGTCAAGCTGTAGTAGATCGTCTTGCCATCCCGGCGGGTCTTGACGAGACCCTCGAGCCGCAGGCGCGCGAGCTGCTGGCTGACCGCTGCCTGCCGGGCCGAGAGCAGCCGCTCGAGCTCGTTGACGGATTTCTCCCCGCTGGCGAGGTGGCAAAGTATCACCAGCCGCCCTTCGTGGCTGAGTGCCTTCAGAAAATCTGACGCCTTCTGCGCATTCTGGACGATTTTGTCGAGTTCCGCGTCAGTCAGCTTCTCGTCAAAAAGTGGCAGCGCCATCGTTATAAACCCCAGTGAGGGGACCCCCCTAATCGCCGCAATAGCTATCCATCCAGATATACAAAGAACTGCATGCATTCAAGTCGGGCACTTCCAATTGTCACATATCAGTCTATTGGCAATTGGTGTTGCGGGCCGACGCGATCAAAGATCACCGTGATCATCATCCAGAACAACTGGTCGCCGGCATAGCCCTCGATCCGCCCAAGTTCGACCGGACCGTCCATCAGTACAAACGTCGGAGTAATTCGCGGCGGAGAGTCGAATTCCAGATCGCCGGGTAGCGGAGCGTTCAGGTCGACGCGCCGCAGGGGGGCGGCCTGTCCTTCCCTGGTCTTCGGCCAGATCTCGGCAATCTCGGTGTTCCACCGGGCACACCACACGCACCCCTCCTGCTCGACCATGACCATGGAGAGCTGTGCCCAGGCGGCGCCTGGCATCAGGAGCACCCCGCAGATCGCGAGGATGCGAATGAATCTCATGGGCTGCCTCCGATCGACAGCTGGCTTGACTACATAATATATGAATATAAGTATGAATCTCGCCAGAATGAAAGAGGGTAGCCGGGATGTTCGATGTCAGCGCCGCAGGGGCGCTCTTTGCCGGCCTGCTCTCGTTCGTTTCCCCGTGCATTCTCCCGATGGTGCCGTTCTATCTGTCGTACCTGGCCGGCTCCGGCCTGCACGAGACGGCAAGCGGAACCCCCGTCGCGGCCAGTGTCAGGACGCGGGCAGTCCTGGGCTCCCTGTTCTTCGCCGCCGGAATCGTGACGGTGTTTGTCCTGCTCGGCGCGTCCGCGTCGATGCTCGGGCAGGCCGTGCGCCAGTGGTTCGGACTTCTGCGGTGGGTCGCGGCGGCGATCATCATCGTGATGGGACTCCACTTCCTCGGCGTTGTGCGGATTCCCCTCCTCTATCGCCAGCTGCGGTCGGAGCCCGGCGACGTCCGCAAGCTTTCGCTCGGTGGCGCCTACGTGGTCGGCCTCGCATTCGCTTTCGGCTGGACGCCCTGCGTGGGACCGGTCCTCGCCGCGATCCTCTTCACGGCCGCCGGCACCGAGACGGCAGCACGCGGCGCGTTCCTGCTGCTGGTCTATGGCATCGGCATGACGCTCCCGTTCATCATCGCCGCGATGTTCGTCGGGCCGTTCCTCAGGTTCATGGCGCGGTTTCGACGCCACCTGGGCGCTGTCGAAAAGGTCATGGGCCTGTTCCTTGTCCTGTTCGGCGTCCTGATCGCGACGAACTCGCTCAATCGCATTGGTCAGTGGATGATCGACCATTTCCCGATCTTCATGCGGATCGGCTGATACCGGAGGCTGAAATGAGGCACGTCCTGACCGCTCTTTCCCTTTGCCTGGCCGTGACTGCGGCGGAGGCACAGGAGGTGCCTCACGCGGCCGTGCTGGGCGACGACGGCCTGCACAAGGCGGCCTGGATGCGCGAGACGTTCAAGGATCTCCGCGACGATCTTGCCGAGGCCAACGCGGAAGGCCTGCGCCTGATGGTGATGATCGAGCAGCGCGGCTGCATCTACTGCACCCGCATGCACGAGGAAGTGTATCCCGTGCCCGCCATCGACGCCTATCTGAAAGAACACTATTTCGCCATTCAGCTCAATATGTTCGGGGATGTTCCCGTCACCGACTTCGACGGCACCACCCTCCCGGAGAAGGACATGGTCAAGCGCTGGGGCGTGCTCTTCACCCCCACGACGATGTTCTTTCCGGAGGAGGTTCCCGAGGCTGTCACCGCTCCTGACGCCGCCATCGCCACGATGCCCGGATCCTTCGGGAAGCAGACCTTTCTCAATCTCCTCACCTGGGTGAACGAGAAGGGGTATCTCACTGATGAACCTTTCCAGAAGTACCACGCCCGGATGCTCGAGATCGAGGGGCAGGAGCAGGAGTGACGTCGCCCCGCGGGTAAATCGCATTCAATAACTAAAATATGTTGTTGTGTTGTGATTAGCTTCGAGGCTAACATGTGCGCAAGCGTGGCCACAGCGCGAGCAAGGGAGTTCAGATGAAACCAAGCCTGGCAGTGATCGCCGTGACACTCCTTGCCGCGACGGGTGTTCGCGCCGAGGGTGACGCAGTTTCCCCCGAGGCAGTCGTCTTCGGCGAGCGCGGAAACGTCGAAGAGTCGCTTACGGGTCAGCCCGGTAACCCGGAGGCGGGTGCCGAGGTGATGACAACGAAGGCATCGGGAAACTGCATCGCCTGTCACCAGGTCACCGCCCTCGAGTCCGCCCAGTTTCTCGGGACTGTCGGCCCCTCGCTCGACGGGGTGGCCGACCGGTGGTCCGAGGCCGAACTTCGCGGCATCGTGGCCAACGCCAAGATGGCATTTCCGGATTCGATGATGCCGGCCTTCTACAAGACGACGGGCTTCATCCGGCCCGGAAACGCCTTCACGGGCAAAGCGCCGGATGGACCCCTGCCCCCGCTCCTCACGGGCCAGCAGATCGAGGATGTCGTCGCCTACCTCATGACCCTCCGCGCGCAATAACCCGCGCGCAATGACGGACGACGCACGGAGAAACCCGATGGATTACACCCGCAGACAGACCCTCCTGATGGCGCTCGGCGCCACGGCCGCTGCCTTGGTGCTGCCGCAGGCGGCTCGCGCGGCGATCGACGAGGCGGTTGCCGCCTTCACCGGTGGCGCCGAGATCGGCAGCGAAGGCATCACCCTGACCGCCCCCGAAATCGCCGAGAACGGCAACACCGTCCCGATCGAGGTCGACGCGCCCGGTGCGGTGTCGATCATCGTGCTGGCCGGCGGCAACCCGAGCCCGGGCGTCGTCACGTTCAATTTCGGCCCTCTGGCCGCGGAACAGCGGGCCTCGACCCGCATCCGTCTCGCCACCACGCAGGACGTCCACGCCATCGCGAAACTGGCCGACGGCCGGTTCGTGCAGACCAGCAGTGAAGTGAAGGTCACGATCGGCGGCTGCGGCGGCTGACGGAACAGGAGATAATACGATGGCTGAAAACGTCACACCCCGCGTGCGCGTCCCCAAAACGGCCAAGGCCGGTGAGGCCGTCACGATCAAGAGCCTGATCAGTCACACGATGGAAAGCGGTCAGCGGCGCGACAAGGACGGCAACCTCGTCCCGCGTTCGATCATCAACCGCTTCACGGCTGATTTCAACGGCACCAACGTGATCGACGTCACGATCGAGCCGGCGGTTTCGACGAACCCCTACTTCGAGTTCCAGGCCACGGTGCCCGAGAGCGGCGCATTCGCCTTCACCTGGTACGACGACGACGGGTCGGTCTACAAAGAGAACGTCGAGATCACAGTGGCTTGATCATCAACGCCAGGGAGGAAGAATAATGCGGAGACAACTCCTCGGTGCAATCGCCATGGCGACCGTTTCGGGGCTTTCGCTTGCGGCGGCCGCCCTCGCGGCTGACGAAGACCCCAAGCTTGTGGTCAACGGTGAGATCGAAATGATCACCCGTGCTCCGGCACCGGAGCATGTGCCGAACTTCAGTGAAGTGACGTCGGGCTGGCTCTACCGCACTGAGGAGACGCAGGCATTGCAGATGGATGACTTCGAGAATCCAGGCATGCTGAACGTCGAGCAGGCAATTGCGGACTTCAATGCCCCCGCCGGTCCGGAGGGACAGTCCTGTTCCACCTGCCACGAGTCTCCCGACGTCCTGCGCGGCGTCCGGGCCACTTACCCGAAGTGGGATGAGGAGCACAAAGAGGTCCAGACCGTCGAGATGCAGGTCAACGAATGCGTCACCGAGCGCATGAAGGCGGAGCCCTGGGACTACGACGGCGCGCGCATGGTCAACATGTCGGCGCTGATCGCGTCCGTCTCCCGCGGGATGCCCGTCAACGTCGCAATCGACGGACCCGTGGCGCCGACGTGGGAGAAGGGCAAGGAACTCTACTACACGCGTTTCGGGCAGCTCGAACTGTCCTGCGCCAACTGCCATGAAGACCACTATGGCGACATGATCCGCGCCGACCACCTGAGCCAGGGTCAGATCAACGGCTTCCCCGCCTACCGGCTGCAGAACGCCGGGCTGGTCTCGGTACACAACCGCTTCAAGGGCTGCGTCCGCGACACCCGCGCCGAGACTTTCGCCGTCGGCAGCCCCGAGTTCGTTGCGATCGAACTCTACCTTGCCAGCCGCGGGAACGGACTTTCGGTCGAAGGGCCTTCCGTCCGGCACTGAATGCTGCAGCTTCGCGGAGCGTAACGCCCCGCGAAGCCCTGTTCCGCAATTACGCATTCACAGATATGAATGCTTAAGTTTGAGGGCTGCCTCGCAATGATATCGAGACGCCATTTTCTTCAGGCCGGGCTGGCGACATCCGCTCTCTACGGCGCGTCGAGCTTCGGAAGCTGGTCGCGTCTCGCCGCCCAGCAGCGCCTGACCCAGAGTGACCTGATCGGGACCTCCGGCCCCGGTACCCTCACGGTCATTCACGTCACGGATATCCACGCCCAGACCGTCCCGCTCTGGTTCCGCGAGCCGGAGGTCAACCTTGGCGTCGGCGACGCTGTTGGCAGGCCACCGCATCTGACGGGCGCAGCATTCCGCGCAGAGTTCGGAATCGAAAAAGGGTCCGCTCTCGACTATGCGCTGACCTACGAGGACTTCGTCGCGCTCGGCCGCACCTATGGCCGGATGGGCGGGCTCGATCGCATCGCCACGGTGGTCAAGGCCATCCGCGCAGAGCGGCCCGACGCGCTCCTCCTCGACGGCGGCGACACCTGGCAGGGCTCGCTCCCGGCGCTGAAGACCCAGGGCGCGGACATGGTGAAGCTCTTCCGCGCGCTCGGCACCAACGCGATGACCTCGCACTTCGAGTTCACGCTTGGCATCGACCGGGTGACGGAGATCGTCGAGAACGAGCTCGGCTTCCCGTTCCTGGCCGCGAACGCCTACGATACGACCTGGGACGAACCGGCCTACCCGGCATTCGAGCTTTTCGAGCGCGCCGGCACCAAGGTCGCGGTCATCGGGCAGGCCTTCCCGTACCTGCCGATCGCCAATCCGAAGTGGCTCTTCCCCGACCTCAGCTTCGGGATCCGCAAGGACCGTCTGGCAAGCGTCGTCGACGAGGTGCGCGCCGGGGGCGCCGAGGTCGTCATCCTCCTGTCCCACAACGGCTTCGACGTGGACCGCAAGATCGCCGCGGACGTCCCCGGCATCGACGTGATCCTGACCGGCCACACCCATGACGCCATCCCCGAGCCGGTGCAGGTCGGACAGACCTTCCTGATCGCCTCCGGCTCGCACGGCAAGTTCGTGAGCCGCGTCGACATCGACGTTGACGGCGGGGCCATGAAGGGGCTGACCCACCGCCTCATCCCGATCTTCTCGGATGTGATCGCCCCCGATCCGGAGATGGCGGCACTGGTCGAGGAGACGCGTGCGCCCTTCAAGGCCGAGATGTCCGAAGTGCTCGGCAAGGCCGACGGGCTCCTCTATCGGCGCGGGAACTTCAATGGCACCTGGGACGATCTGATCTGCGATGCGCTTCTGACCGAGCGCGACGCCGAGATCGCGCTCTCTCCCGGTTTCCGCTGGGGCTCCAGCGTGATGCCGGGCGAGGATATCACCCGCGAGCACGTCTTCAACGCCACCGCGATGAGCTATCCGCAGGCCTATCGCACCGAAATGACCGGCGAGACCCTGAAGACGGTGCTCGAGGATGTCGCCGACAATCTCTTCAATCAGGATCCGTACTACCAGCAGGGCGGGGACATGGTCCGCGTCGGCGGCATGGGCTACCGCATCGATATTCACGCAAAGATCGGTGCGCGGCTCAGCGACATGACGCTTCTCTCGACAGGTGAAGCGATCGATCCCACCCGCTCCTACGTCGTCGCCGGCTGGGCCAGCGTCAACGAAGGGACCGAGGGCCCGCCGATCTGGGACGTCGTCGAAGCACACATTCGAAACAAGGGCACGGTCAGCCCCTCGCCCAACACCAGCGTCGTTGTCGCTGGCTGACCTGCGAGCTCAAGGAGACCTTCGCGATGAGCGATGACATGCCTCGCCCCTCCCGTCGCCAGCTCCTGACCGCCGCGCTCGTCGCCGGAGGCGGGATGGCGGCCGGCAGGGCCATGGCGCAGGGGTCGCCAGACCCCGCAATCACCGAGGTGCAGCCCTGGAGGCGCTACCTCGGCGACGGAGTGGATGCGCGACCCTACGGCCATCCCTCGCCGTTCGAGAGCCACGTGGTGCGGCGCAATGTGCCATGGCTGACGGCCGACACCATTTCCTCGATCAACTTCACGCCGCTGCATGAGCTCGACGGCATCATCACCCCGAATGGCCTCTGCTTCGAGCGCCACCACGGCGGCCTCGCCGAGATCGACCCAAGCGCGCACCGCCTGATGATCCATGGCCTGGCGGATCGTCCGCTGGTCCTGACGATGCAGGATCTCATGCGCTTCCCGCGTGAGAACCGCGTCTACTTCCTGGAATGCGCCGCGAACTCCGGCATGGAATGGGCGGGCGCCCAGCTCAACGGCTGTCAGTACACCCACGGCATGATCCACAACGTCATGTACACCGGCGTGCCGCTGCGCCTCCTCCTCAAGGAGGCCGGCGTCAGGAGCTCCGGGACCTGGATCCTGGCGGAGGGTGCTGACGCATCCGGCATGACCCGCTCGATCCCGATCGAGAAGGCGATGGACGACGTGCTCGTCGCCTTCGCGATGAATGGCGAGGCACTTCGCCCGGAACAGGGCTATCCGCTGCGCCTCGTGGTCCCCGGTTGGGAAGGCAACATGTGGATCAAATGGCTGCGCCGGATCGAGGTCGGCGACCAGCCCTGGTACCAGCGGGAGGAGACGTCAAAGTATACCGACCTTCTCCCGAGCGGGCTTGCGCGCAAGTTCACCTTCGAGATGGACGCGAAGTCGGTCATCACCAGCCCCTCACCTCAGGCGCCCATCCAGACCGGACCCGGTCCGGTCGTGCTGACCGGCATCGCATGGTCCGGCCGAGGTACGATCCCCCGCGTCGACGTCACCATCGACGGCGGCATCACGTGGGTGAAGGCGCGGATGTCCGGCCCGAGCCTGGACAAGTCGATCCACCGTTTCTACCACGATTTCGAGTGGGACGGCCGGCCGATGCTGCTGCAGAGCCGCGCGCACGACTCGACCGGATACGTGCAGCCGACCAAGCAGATGCTGCGCGCGATACGTGGCGAGAACTCGATCTATCACAACAATGGCATCCAGACCTGGGCGGTCGATGAAGCCGGGAGGGCTGAGAATGTCGAGATTTCGTAAGCTGCTTCTTCCGGTCCTTTCCCCCGTTCTCTGCGGGGCTGGCCTCGTGGTGGCCGCTTCCGGCGTGGCCGGCTTCGGACTGGTCACCCGCGCGGAGGCCGAGGCGGTCGCCGCGCCTGAGGGTGACTCCGCTGTCACCGCCGCGGCTTCGAGCGGCGCCGCCGTGGTCGGTCGCGAGGGTGGGTACGGGCTGGGCCGCGCAGCTCTCCCCGAAGAGATCGCCGCATGGGATACCGACATCCGTCCGGACGGGGTCGGCCTGCCCGAAGGCTCCGGCGACGTGGCAAGTGGCGAAGAGACGTTCGTCGAGAAATGCGCCGTGTGCCACGGCGACTTCGGCGAGGCTGTCGACCGCTGGCCGCAGCTGGCCGGCGGCTTCGGGTCGCTGACCCACGCCGACCCGGTCAAGACCATCGGTTCCTTCTGGCCCTACCTCTCGACGGTCTGGGACTACGTCCACCGCGCCATGCCCTTCGGCGACGCCCAGTCGCTCACCAATGACGAGGTCTACGGGATCACGGCGTACCTTCTGTATCTCAATGATCAGGTGGACGACGATTTCGTGCTCTCCAAGGCGAACTTCACCGAAGTGGTGATGCCGAATGCCGAAGGCTTCTTCCTGGACGACCGCGCGACGGCCGAACTCCCGCAGTTTTCGGCAGAAGTCTGCATGGAGAACTGCAAGCCATCGGTCGAGATCACCAAGCGCGCCGCAGTCATCGACGTGACGCCGGGCGATTCCAGCGACGACGGGGGCGCCGAGCAGGCAGACCCGGCAAAATGATGCTCTGGCGGCGCTCCAAGCGGCTCCCCGAGGGTAGCTGACACACGGTGGCCTCAAATCCGGCGAAGACAATGATGGTGCCATCGCCTATTTCCGGTCGCAGGGAGATTGACGATGCGCCTGGTCCCGCTCCTGCCGCGTCCGTCCTCCCGGCGGCGGCCGGGGCGGGACGGTTCGAGCCCTGCCCGGGCCACCGTTGCTCCGCTGTCCTACGAAACCCTGGAGAGAACATGATGCGTGCACTCGCGGTCCTTGCCTTCCGTTGCATTGCAAGGCAACCTTAGTCCAATATCACGAACAGGATAGCAGATTCCCTGCCTGTCCTCACTCAACATAAGTAACGGGATTCCCGTGACCGGACGCTTGTCGCCCGTTCAGACGATGCGGATGGCGTCGCCATGATTCGCACTGTGCTGTGGGCTCTGTTCTTCTGTTTGGTCTTCGCTGGCGGGGCGCTGCTGCTCCCTGCCTGCGGACTGCGACCTTGGGGTATCGACGCTTGCCAGACGCCGGCGCCGCCCAGCCCGATTTCTCTCGCGGCCGAGCGCCAGGCGGAGCTCCTGGAGATCCGCAACGATCTGCTTGCGACCGCCAATCTCGCGCCGCAGTGCCGGATAGAGGAGGCCTCCATTCCGGAACCGTCCGAACCGGAACAGACGGCCGACTGCCAGCCGCCGCGGTCCGCGGAAGTGCTGATACTGGTCGATGTGTCGATGAGCATGCGTTGGGACTTCGACGCTGATCCCGCTCTTCTCGCCAAGATGCGCGACACACCTCCCGGTACCGGTCAGGGCGGGCTGGCCGGCATGTTCGCCGACATGGCGCGACAGATGGAGTATGACGCCGCGAGGACGCAGCTCGACAACGGACCCGGCATCGACCGCATCGACCTCGCCCGCAGCGCCTTGGTGGACCTTGGCCGTTCGGTGCCGGCGGACGTGGAGCTCAATCTCCTCAGCTTCGCCGAATGCGGACGCCCACCGCAACAGGAGGGCAGATTTGGATCCGCCAGCCGAGATGGCTACGAATCCGCCGTTCGCGGGCTGGGCCTCCGCGGAAACACGGCGCTCGCGGAAGCGATCGGTGCCGTGCCCAACCTCACACAGGGCGGGCGAGCGTCAGACCAGCCAGTGAACGTCGTGATCCTGTCGGACGGGGAGGACAATTGCAGCGGCGACCCTTGCGCTGCCGCAAGGGCGCTCAAGGCCAACCTGCCCTATGCCAGCGTCAGCGTGATTTCGATGGCGGAGGCGGCAAACGCCAACGCCTGCATCGCCGACGGTGCCGACGGCAGCTTCTTCCGCATAACCGACATCGAGGACCTCACCCGACGGCTGCGTCAGGCGAGCGGGCTCCTGTCGGCGGAAGAGTGCGCTGCTCTGCCCGCATCCGAAGGCCCCGAGGGGAAGGATTCTAATCGATGACCACTCTCCCCCCCTCCCCGCCACCGCCGCCGCCCGGGCGGCCCTGGCTGGCACCTGCGATCGCCAGCGCCATCGCGGCCGTCGGTCTCCTTGCCCTGCTGATCCCCGGGGTGCTCCGCTTCCCCATGGCCGCCGTGCCGGAGGAGCCGGTCGCGCTCGCCGCGCTCGAGGAGGGCAATCGCACGCTGGAGTCCGAAATCGCGAGGCTCCGTGGCGCGACCGACGGTGGCGTCTGCGTCTATGACGGCGGGTTCTACCCCTCGTCGGTCCAGGAAGCCGTCGGCCCACCGGCAGCCGACTCCCGCCTCGATCTTCTGCCACCCCCGCCCGCCACGCTGCGCCCGACGCCCGATGCGCTGCCGCCGGCCGACGCCAAGGGCAGCGACCAGCAGGGGGATTCCCTTGGCTTCGACGGCACAATTGACGAACTGCTGAAGCGCAGCAGCGTGCTGATCCTGCGCCCGGAAGGGGACAGCCTCGGTTCGGGTACCGGCCTCTTCGTCACGAACGACACGATCCTGACCAATTCCCATGTGGTCGGCGAGGCGGACGAAGTTCTCGTGACCAACGAACTGATCGGCGAGGCACTTCCGGGAAAGGTGCTCGTCCGGACCGGCTTCGGCGACGCCGCAGGCTCGGGGACCGACTTCGCTCTCGTCCGCGTTCCCGCGGCCGTCGAGACGGCGCTGCCCCTGAGCTTCGCCCCCGCTCAACGCACTCAGCAGGTCTATGCGAGCGGCTACCCGACCTTCTTCGTCGAGGCCGAGGTGGCCGCCTACGCCCAGGCCATCACCGGCGGCACGCCAGCTCCCCCGCCGGCGGGAGTCGTGACGAACGGTATCGTCACCACGGTCCAGGATGCCAGCGACGTCACCCATGTGCTCCATACCGCGGGCCTCTCGCCCGGCAACAGCGGCGGCCCACTGGTCGATCTCTGTGGTCGTGTCGTCGGCATCAACACGTTCATCACCCAGTCGAACGACGAGCAGTTCGTGCACGGCGACTATGCGCTGTCGAGCGAGGACATCGTGGCCTTCCTCCAGGCAAACGGCCTCGCACCCCAGATGTCGGCCGACGCCTGCGCCCCGGAGCGCGTCGCGGCCTCCGCCGGAAAGTAGGAGCCTGGTCATGATGCGCCGGTTCCTCGGTGAGACGAAGCTCGACGGCTTCCGCGTCCTGAGCGTGGGACAGCACCGCGTCTACGATTCCTGGGACCAGGTCCACGCGTACCTTCTTGGCACGCTCGGCAGCTCGCACGCGGCCCTCTTTGCCGAACCGCGCACTGGCGGCGGCGTCGTCTCATGGATGGCCACGACCGAGGCCGACCCGGTTTCCGTCTCCACGCTTGCCGAGAAGGACCGGATCGCCGCGCTCGACCGCCTGCGCGGTCTGATGGACGACATCGCGGCCGACGCCGACGCCAAGGCCGCCAGTCCGAAGATGGAGGATCAGCGCTGGGCGGCGCTGCTGCAGGCCATTCTCACGGTGCCTTCGACCGTCGACATCGCGGACATCCTCTATGTGGCCGACAAGCAGCCGGTCCTGGTCCAGTGGGGCACGCGCGATGAGAACCGCACCGCCGAGACCGGCATGCTCCGCGACAAGATCGTCACCGCGCTCGACAACACGCGCCGGGCCGTGCCACCGACGAGCGCCCCCACCCCCGCAAGCGTGGCGCCTCCAGCTAGCGTCGCGTCCCTGCCTCCCTCGCAGCACGGGATCGCCGGGATCTTGGCCCCGCTCCTCTGGCTGCTTTTCCTTGCACTGCTCGCCGCGATCTACTGGCGCCTGCTGCTCGCCTGCAGCGTCGTGCTGCCAGGCAGCGCGTTCGGCATCTGCGAGGCACCCGCGCTCGCGCAGGCCGCCGCCGTCGGGCAGCGCGCCGACCTCGAACGCCATCTCGACGCCCTCCGCAGTCAGATCGCACATGCCCCGCAATGCCGGATCGAGACTGCCATGGCACCCGCACAGCCTGACTTGGCGCCGACGGTGACACCCGTCCCTTCGCGGCCCGACCCTGCACAGACGCCGATACCCGCTCCCGAGCGGACCGACCTCGACAGCGCGCGCGAGCGCGCCGGTGGCAAGGTGGGTGACGTCACGATCACGCTTCTCTGGAACGGCCACTCCGACCTCGACCTCCAGATCACCTGCCCCGACAACCAGACCCTCTCCAGCTGGAGGCCGCTGGCCTGCGGCGGCGAAGTCGATGTCGACGCCAACCGCTGCAACGCGCGCGAGGGTGCGGTCTGTGTCCGCTACATGAGCACTCCCAGCCAGCGCCCCGTCGAGAACGCCTTCCTGCTCCGCGATGATGCGCTTCCCGGCAGCTACCGGGTCGATGTCCGCCACTTCGCCTCTGCCAGCGAGGCACCCGATGCCTCCGTCCCGTTCGCGATGCAGATCCGTCAGGGCGAGGACGTCCAGACCCTCCGCGGTGCGGTTGGTCCTGACGAGGTCGCGCGGATGACCACCTTCACGCTCCAATAGAGAGAACCCGCGTGCTCAAGACCCTCATCGAGTTCAAGCCGGGCGAAACGGTATCCCTGATCCCGAACTCGGGGGTTCAGTTCATGGATTTCGGCTTCGATGCCGCCGCCGTCGACTCCCTTTCGCGCAAGTTCGCCTTCGCCGACGACGAAACCCCAGGCATGGTCTGCATCTTCCCGTTGCAGGTCGGCGCAGACCAGGAGGTTTTCTACACCGTCCCCGGCCAGACCCGGCCGATCGAGCCCGACGATGACCAGATCTTCGGCATGAAGGCGGTCGACGCCCTCGCCCGCTACGACCGGCTGTGGTTGCCATTCCCGTTCTTCCGGCGCACTGGAAGCAGTTTCGACGACGGCCCGACGACGTGGGCCCGGATCAAGGTGGCCGCCCTCGACACCCCCGACGAGGCCGGCCGCACCCACCGCGTCGTCCTCGCCTTCGACACGCTGCTCACGCCGCGCCAGGCGGGCCAGCCGTACACGGCACCCGAGGACGACGGCGACGCGAGGGATCGGGTCTTCTTCGGCTTCTGCTCCGAACACGACCGCAACACGGCCTTCATGGCTCGGCCATGGGTCGCCGGCTGGCTGCGTGACCAGTATGCGATCGGACTGCGCCGGATGGAGAAAAAACCCACCAGGCCCGGCGAACACTGGGCGGCCTACATGGTCCTGCTCGATGCCATCGCCAGCACTTGCCAGATCCCGTCGGTGGAGCTCACCGATATCTTCTCGCAGTTCAGTCGTCGCGATCCGGTCGGCGTCAGCCTTGTTCTCGACATCGGCAACAGCCGCATGTGCGGCGTGCTGGTCGAAGATGCGTCGACCACCGCCTACGCCGATGTCTCGCAAACCTACCGGCTCGAACTGCGCGACCTCAGCCGGGTCGAGTATGTCTATTCCGAGCCGTTCGAGAGCCGGATCGAGTTCGCGTCCGTGGATTTCGGCCCGATCACCCACGCCAGCGCCTCGAACCGGACCAAGCGGGAGGCCTTCTGGTGGCCGAGCCCGGTGCGGGTCGGCCCGGAAGCTGCCTGGCTCGCGGCCAAGACCGACGGAACGGAGGGTGCGAGCGGCCTGTCGAGCCCGAAACGCTATCTCTGGGACGGAGAGGCCCGCATCCAGCCCTGGACCAACAACAGCTCCAATCTCGCCGAGCCGGAGGAAATCCGCGGGCCGATGATCGCGCGCCTGACCGAGGACGGTACCGTCATGTCGCGCAAGAAGGGCTCCCTGCCCGGCATGATGCGCCGGTACTCCCGCTCGTCGCTCTACACGCTGATGCTGGGCGAACTGCTGATCCAGGCCTCGACGCAGATCAATTCGGTGGACGTCCGCAAGAACCGGCCGAACTCCGCCTCGCCGCGGACGCTGAAACAGATCGTCCTGACGCTCCCGACCGCCACGCCCCTCGCCGAGCAGCGGATGATGCGCGAACGCATCGCGGCGGCAGTCGATCTCGTCTGGGACGTCATGGGGTGGAACGGCGCGACTCCCGTTCCGAAACCCGCGATACGTCTCGACTTCGACGAGGCAACCTGCACCCATCTCGTCTGGCTTTTCAACGAGATCCAGCACAAGTTTCATGGGACGCCGAGGGAGTTCCTGGACCTCGCCGCAGGCAATCGCCGCAGCGAGGACGGCCGCTCGGCGCTGCGTGTCGCCAGCATCGACATCGGCGGCGGCACCACCGATCTCATGATCATGCGCCACGAGATCAAGCCCGGCACCGATACCGTGGTCGAGCCGGTGCAGGTGTTCCGCGAAGGCTTCCGGCTCGCCGGCGACGACATCCTGAAGGAGCTCGTCGAGAACTGCCTGCTGCGCGATCTCGGCGATGCCATGGCCGGGGCCGGGATCGAGGCTCCGCGCGATCTGCTGTCGGAACTCTTCGGTGGCGATCGCGAGGCGATGAGCCAGAGCGAGCGCACGATGCGCGGCCAACTCGTCGCCCAGGTCTTCGCCCAGGCAGCGGTAGGCTTGCTGCGGCGCTACGAGCGCGGCGACACCGCGACGGATGGCCCGGCAACACTCCGGGAGCTGCTGTCCGGCGTGGAGGTGGTGGCGACCCCGGCCATCGAACACTTCCAGGCGACGCTGCGCCTGCGCCGGGGAGTTGACTACGACCTCCTCGCAACCCCCATCGCCATGGACCCCGACCTGATCGAGCGGCTGATCGACGGCCTGATCGGACCGATGATCCGCGATCTCTGCGATCTGGTGCGGGCGCACGACTGCGACGTGCTGCTCATCTCAGGGCGGCCCTCGCAGTATGCGATCGTGCGACGGCTCATCCGGTCCGCCATGCCGGTTTCCGCCAACCGCATCATCCCAATGGGCAGCTACCGCGTCGGCAACTGGTATCCGTTCCGCTCCAGCGACTTCCGCATCTTCGACCCGAAAACCACGGCCGTCGTCGGCGCGATGCTCTGCCACACGCTCAGCCGCGCGGTCGGCAATCTCACGCTGCGGACCCAGGGCATGAAGATGCGCTCCACCGCCCGCTACATCGGCGCCATGTCCGACACCGGGCAGATCCGCGCCGAGAACGTGCGCCTCGAGAACGTCGATCTCGACACCGGCAAGGGCATCAACACCTTCACCCTCGTGCTGGGCAGCCCGACCTTCATCGGCTTCCGGCAGCTGCCGATCCCGCGCTGGCGTTCCACGCCACTTTACTACGTCGGGTTCAAGAACCCCGACCTCGTCGACAAGCTGAATCTGCCGCTGCACGTCACCTTCGAGCGTCAGGAAGCACTCCGTGAGGGCGAGGAGCAGCACATGATGGAAGATTTCAAGATCTCCGAGGTTCGCGATTCAGAAAAGCAGGACCTCACCGGTGCCGTGACCTGCCGGCTTCAGACGATGCTGATCGAAAGTCAGGCGGAGGCCGGCTACTGGCTCGACACCGGAGTCCTCCAGGTGCACCTCGATCCTGCGGGAGCGCGCGCATGACGACCGAGGCCACACCCTTCCTGCGGGACAAGGACCGTGCCCTCGGCGACGCCTGCCGCCAGGCGGCGACGGCCGCGATCGAGGCTGTCGACTGGCTCGCGGAGAACCGCGACCCGAGTGCCAAGATCACGATTCTGCAGAAGCAGCTCCGCCGTCATGCCGTCGACGCCCGCCGCCTCGCGGTGGCCGCCGAGCGGCCGATGTCGGTCGGCGTCTTCGGCGCGAGCCAGATGGGCAAGTCATTCCTCATCGGCAAGCTCATCACCCCGCCGGGCCGCGCCGTGAAGGTGGTGTTCGGCAGCGGCGACGAGGCCGTGCGTCAGGACTTTCTCGAACAGGTGAACCCTGCCGGAGGTGACGAGACCACCGGTCTCGTCACCCGCTTCTCGCTGCGTTCCCGCAAGACCCCACCGGGCTATCCGGTGGTGCTCCGGACGCTGCGCGAGGTCGACATCGTCAAGATCCTTGCGAACAGCTTCCAGTTCGATCTCAAGGGCCAGTATCGCCTCCAGGTCGGCCCGGACGAAGAGGCCGACATCGAGAGCCGCGTCCCGACCGACGAGTCGATCACCGCGCTCGCCGCCGCGCTCGGTCCGCTGCGCGCCGCTAAGCCCCAGCCCGGCTTCGCGCTGGAAGTGGTGTTCGAACTTCGCGAATACATTCAGCGCAACGTGCGTGACCACCTGATGGCCGGCGAGATCGGCGAGGCATACTGGACGTTTCTCGAAGAGACTCTGCCCTTCCTCGATGTGTCCGGCCGCGTCCGCGCCCTGTCGTTGCTCTGGGCCGACATCGAGGAGTTCAACGAGCTCTACCTTACGCTCAAGCGCGCCCTCGACCAGCTCGGGCACCCGTCCGAAGTCTTCACCTCGCTCAGCGCCCTCGCCGACCGCGCACGTGGCGTGCTGCACGTGGATGCGCTCCAGGATCTCGACGCGACCGGCGCCGTACCACAGCTCAACGTCCTTTCCGAAGTGCCCGGTGGCGGGCTCATCACTCTGCCGGTCGCCGTCGCGAGCGCCCTTACCGCCGAGCTCTTCGTGACCCTCGAGGAAGCGCCGTGGGAATTCCTCACCCATACCGATCTCCTTGACTTCCCCGGCGCGCGCTCCCGCGGTCGCAAGTCGGTCTGGGAGGTGCTGCGCAAGCCCGAGGAGCAGGGCAAACACCCGCGCTCGCAGTGTTTCCGCCGTGGCAAGGTCGCCGTGCTGTTCGACAACTACGCCGACGATCTCGACCTGAACGCGATGCTGCTCTGCAAGGACCACGGCAACCAGGAGGTGGCCGAGCTCGGCGATCTCGTGCTCGGCTGGATCCGGCGAACCCACGGCGCCAGCCCCGAGCAGCGCCGTGGAAAGCCGCCCGCGCTCTTCTTCTGCATGACCAAGTGCGATATCATGCTCGGGCGGACCACCGGCAACGACGATCCGGTGCAGAAGCGCTTTGACAACAATCTCCGCAAGTCGTTCGGCGGCGGCTGGATCACGGAATGGACCCCGGGCCAGCCGTTCCGCAACGTCTTCATGCTGCGCAATCCGGGTGTGGAAAACGCCGGCTTCTTCACGTACGCCCCCGCCGCCCCCGGCAAGGAGGTCGGCGAGGAAATCGGCTATGCCGAC
Source organism: Amaricoccus macauensis (assembly GCF_014201905.1). GTDB lineage: Bacteria > Pseudomonadota > Alphaproteobacteria > Rhodobacterales > Rhodobacteraceae > Amaricoccus > Amaricoccus macauensis. Next base: position 1,298,437 of record NZ_JACHFM010000002.1, read on the forward strand.
GAGTTCTCCGAGCGGCTCACGTCGAGCCTCCGTCCGCGCTACCTCGCCGACGATCTCGTGCGCGCCCACGTCGAAGACCCGGAGCTGAAGTTCGACGCCCTTCTCGCTCTCAACGATGGCGGCAGCACGCTTCTCGCCGAGCGCCTCGCGCCGATCTGCAACCCCGACCTCAAGTACGACCAGATCGCCAGCCGCGCAGAGGAAGTGCGAACCGCGCTCCAGAAATCTCTGATCGATTTCTACGAGTCCGGCGACATCGGCAAACGCGTGGCCGAGCGCGTCGGCCGGATGGAGACGCTCGTGCGGGCTCTCGACGCGCATGGCACGGAGATCGGCCCCTTCATTGCCGACTTCCAGGTCGATGAGCCATTGATCGAGGCGGCCTATCTCGCTGACCGCCGCGGGGCCGGACAGTCCGCCGCCAAGGCCGGCACCAGCAGCATCTTCGCCGCCTTCGAGAATGAGGAAGAGGACGAGGCGTCCGGCTTTGGCGCCACCGTGCTCGACCGATGGGCGAGCAACCTCTCGGAGCGCGTGCCGGGTAGCCCGTGGTGCATCCGCCTCGACATCGACGAGGAAGTCCTGCGCGCCTTCGTCAACGAGATCGTCGGCAGCGCCGACCGCCTCGGCACGGCCCGGCGGCTCGAGGAGCGGCTCGACGCCTTCACCCTGAACTCGCTCCAGCTCAGCGCCGCCGCGCGCAGGGTCTCGATCTTCGGCGCGCTCACCCTCAACGATCTCGTCAGCTACCCCGGCGGCCGCTCCGAGCCCTCGAATGCCGGTCGCTTCGTCCGGCTCGTCCCGCCTGGTCCCGGCGAGCCCTGTGACTTGCCCGAGAACCCGCGAGCGCTCGACCGCCTGCGCAAGCTCTACTTCCTCGACTGGATGCGCGCGCTGCTGGACCTCGCCCGGGACAATGCCAGCACCGGCCAGGCGGGCGGCATCAACGTGGCAGCAAACGAAAAACTCGGGCGCATTCTCGCCCGTCTGGGGGAGGTTCCGCAATGAAGCCGACCGCGATCGCACTTCGCGACGTTGACTCGCTCGCGGGTGGACGAGCCGAACTCAGGATCGATCGGCCGGAGTTCCTGCCAGCGCAGATCTCGATCTCGATCCGCCGCGGCACCACCAAACTTGCCTTCCTCGGCCCCGACGGCTGGCAGCAGGCCGAACATCTGTTCCGCGCCGAATCCTTCGCCGAGACCGAAACCGGCCTCACCGTGATCGTCGGACCTGCTGTCGTCGATAACGCGCTGCGCGACGACGACATCCTCGCCATGACATTCCCCGAGGTCGGAATGACGGGCCAGGTCGTCTGGCGCGACATCACCCGCACGATCGAACTCGTCCCTGTTCCGCTCACCAGGGAGGAGCCGCGGGAGGAGCCGAGGAACGGGTCGGCGACCGTGATCACCAAGGAGGAAGAGACCCGGCCACCGAAAGAGGTCGATACGGACCCACCGGAAGAGGACTCGATCCAGCGGGAAGAGCCGGGAGCGGAGACAGACCCGCCGGAAGAGGAGCCGCCGGTCGTGGTGAACCCTCCACGGGAAGATCGGCCCCTGCCCCGCCCGTGGCCCATCCTGCCGATCGCACTGGTCCTGCTGTTGCTCGCTGCTGGCGCGGGCGGTTACTACTGGTACGCGCAATCGACCGAGGAAGTGGCCGCTGTCGAGCCTGCCCCGGCGGTCGACCCCGCCCCCGAAGCAACCAAACCGGAACCCGCGCCCGAACCAGAACCGGCGCCCGAACCCGTGCCCGCGCCGGAACCAGCGCCCACCCCGGCGCCCGTACCGGCACCCGAGCCTGCTCCCGCCCCGGCGCCGGCTCCGGCGTCGCCGCCAACGCCGGCCGAAGCGCATCAGGCCGGCCTCGACGCCCTCGCCGCGGGTGACTGCGCCGGCGCCATCGCTGCCTTCGCACCCGCGCGGGCAGCCGACTACGGCCCGACCCTGCTCACCTTCGCCGAGGCCCAAGATTCGGTCGACTTCAACGCCTGCCTCTTCGAGACGCAAAACGACATTCGCGCGCTCACCAACTACCAGGCGGCCTGCGCGGCCGGCCTGCCAGAAGCGAAGCCCGCGCTCCTGACGCTTGCTGACGAACTGAAGCGCCGGGCCGATCAGGGCGACTCCACCGCCGTCGACGTCCTGCGCATCGCGATGCCGAAGGCGCTCGCGGCCTGTGGCGGCTGAGGGAGAAAACGGATGTCCAGGTACTGCTCCGCCGTCACGCTTGCCATTCTCCTCGCCCTCGCCGTGCCGACCCTGGCCCGCGAGCCGATGAAGCTCGACACCGAGGAACCGGCCGAGCGCATCCTGGACCGACGTGTCCTGACACGCCCCGGCGCCGTTCTCGCCGAGGCGCCTGACGGCGCCCCGATCAAGAAGCCGCCTGTGTTCACCGCCTACTATGTCTTCGCGAGCGAAACCCATGACGGCACCGAGTGGCTCGAGATCGGCGCAAACCGCGACGGCAACGAAACCGGGTGGATGCGCGCCGACTCCACCGTCCTGTGGAAACAGACGATCGTCCTCGGCTTCAACAGTCCCGTCGACCGCATCCCGGTCCTGTTCTTCGAGGACAGTTCATCCCTCGAGACGTTCATTGGAAACGAAACGATGAGCACTCGCGCCGAACTGCTGGCCGAGTCGGTCCGCAGTGATGGCAGCGTCGAGGGGAGCGGCGTGATCGCGGTGGAGCCCGCCGAGCAGGTCTCCATTACCGAGCAATTCTATCTGCTGCCGATCCTCGACGCCAGGGACGTGCGCGTCAATCGCCGCTTACGCCGGATCGTGGAGGTCGCCTCGATCAATCAGGAGGCTCTGCCGATCGCCCCGGCCACGGAGGCCCAGCCGTTCCGCGTCGGCATCGTCTTCGTGGTCGACACATCGACCTCGATGGGCCCCTACATCGAGCGTACGCGCGAGGCGATCACCCGGATTCTGGAGGGCGTTGCCTCCGACGCCGAGCGCACCCGCGTCAGTTTCGGTATGGTCGGCTTTCGCGGCGACGTGCGCGCGGTTCCCGGCCTCGACTACACGGTGCACGAGTTTCATCCCCTCGCCAGCGAGTTCGACGAAGCCGCGTTCCTTTCCGCACTGAACGAGGTGCAGGCCACCACCGTCTCCAGCCTCGAATTCGACGAGGATGGCCTTGCCGGCCTCGCCGCCGCAGCCGAGATGCCCGGCTGGTCCGACTTCGACGGCCGGTACATCATCTACATCAGCGACGCCGGAATGCTGATCGGCGACGATCAGGGCTCGGTCGCTGGCACCACGCCCGACCTCTTCGCGAGCCGCGCGCAGGGCGAGCTCGGCATCGCCACGTTCTCGCTATTCCTGCAGACCCGGGCCGGGCGGGCCTATCATGACGAAGCTCTCGCCCAACTCGGAAGCATCAGCCGCAGCCCCGGCGCCGGCGCGCCCCTCGTCTTCCCCATCGAGGACGGCAGCGTCGAGCAGTTCGGCGCTCAGGTGGACCACCTGACCCAGTCCCTGCTCGAACAGGTCCGCCAGACGGCTGACTCCCGCCCGCCGCCGCCGACCGTTTGCGAAACCAATCCCGACGATATCGCCTGCTCGATCTCCGATGTCGGACAGGCGATGCGTCTCGCCTGGCTCGGCCGCCAGCAGCAAGCCCAAGCCCCGGACACCTATCAGGCCTGGGCCGCCGACTTCGCCCTCGACGACCCCAGCCGCCGGGCGATGTCGCCGCGCGTCCTGCTGACCCGCGACCAGCTGAACGACCTCTATGTCACGCTCCAGGCCATCACGGAGGCGTTCTCCGCGCCGGACACGGACCCGGCCACCTTCTTCTCCGCTCTCAAGACCACGCTCGCCCGCATGATGCGCGATCCGAGCCAGATCCGGTCGCTCGACCCGAGCCTTGGCACGGCTCCGGCCCAGATCGACGCGTTCGACAATCTCGGAGATCTCCTCGGCGGGTACTTCGCCGGCCTCCCATACCGCAGCGACCTCGCGTCGATCTCGGAAGAGACGTGGATGCAGATGAGCGATGCCAGCCGTCGCGAGGTCATCGAGGCCGTGAAAGCCAAGATGACAATGTACGAGCTCTACTATGCCGACGCCTCCTCCTGGGTGACGATCAACCCCGACGCGGCCGATGGCGAAAAGGTCTACCCGGTCCTGCTGGAAATGATGCCGTGACCGGGATCGCGCCCGTCGCCCGTATCGACGGTCTGGCCAAGACGCGGCGCGACAGCGAGCGCAGCTTTACCCTGACGCTGCCCCGGCTGCACCTCGCCGCCGGCGACCGCCTTGCCCTCGTCGGCGCCAGCGGCAGCGGCAAGTCGACGCTGATCGGCCTGCTCGCGCTGGCCACCAGCCCGGACCGGGCCGAGCGGTTCGACTTCTGGGCGAGCGAGGGCAACCGCCTCGACGCCGCTGCCGCGTGGCGCTCCGCGGACGAGCGCCGGCTGACCGACGCCCGCGCCCGTGCGATCGCCTACATTCCCCAGCGCGACGGCCTGATGGAGTTCCTGACCGTTGCAGGAAACATCCGCGCGGCGGCCGAGCTCGCGGGGGCCGGCACCGGCCTCGACCTCGCCGGCATCGTCGATGCGCTCGGCCTCGGCACACTGCTCTCGGCCCGACCGGCGCGCATTTCCGGGGGCCAGCGGCAGCGCGTCGCCGTGGCCTGCGCCCTCGCCCGCCGCCCGCGCCTCATCCTCGCGGACGAGCCGACCGCCGCTCTCGACACGGAGAACGCGACGCGCGTCATGTCGAGCCTTTGCCGCCTCGCCACCGAGCAGGGCGCGGCCATCGTCCTTGCCACTCATCAGCTCGCCCTCGCCGCCGAATACGGCTTCTCCGTCCTCAGGGCGGAATCGAGCCGCACCGGCGACGAGTGGGCAACCATCTTCCGACCCGCATGACCCACCTCGGGCTCACCCTGCGCCTTGCTCTCGCGGACCTGCGCTTCGAGCGGGTGGCCTCGCTCTGCCAGATCATCGGGCTCGCCGCCCTGCTCGTCCCGCTCCTGATCCTCCTCGGCATCAAGAACGGCGTCCTGACAGATCGCACCACAGCGCTGCTTCAGAACCCCGAGAGCCTTCGCCTCACGATCGCCCGCACCGCCGCCTACCCGCGCGCCCTGATCGACTCCCTGTCAGGCGATCCCGACGTCCGTTTCGTCGCTCCCCATCCCGTCGTCCTCGCGGTGGTCTCCGACTTCGCCGGCACGGCGCCCGGCGCCCCTGTCGTCCCCCGCGTCTCGCTGCTGGCGACGGGGCTGGGTGACCCGTACCTGCCAGCCGACAGCGCGGCTCCCGGTCCCGGCGAGGTCTGGCTCTCGGCTTCGCTCGCCGGCGGACTCGGCGCCTCCCCGGGCGACCGTGTCACGGCCCTGATGCCGCCCAAGTCGGGTGAGCCCGACGGCGGTGCGCTCGACTTCACCGTTGCCGGCGTCATTCCTGCCGGCACGTGGGGCCGCGTGGGGGCGCTCCTGAACGAGGCCGACCTCTTCCTGATCCAGGACTGGACCGACGGCCACGTGCAGGGCGCCGACCTCGATCCGCTGCGCGGCAACACCACCCCGCGCGAGACGTTTCCCTCGATCCGCCTCTACGCCGCCAGTGTTCCCGCCGCCTTTCGCCTCGTCGATCGCCTCGCGGCGGAAGGCGTTCCCGTCGGCGCCTCGCTGGAAGAGGCGCGCGCACTCGCCGATCTCGATCACGCACTGACGTCGAGCTTCCGCGTCGTCGCCGGCGTGGGCCTCGTGGGCTATGCCGCTGCCTTTGCCGCAAGTCTCTGGAACAATATCGGCCGCAAGCGCCGCGCCATCAGCCTGCTTCGCCTCGGCGGCCTCGGCCGCGCGCCTGCCGCGCTCCTCCCCGTTCTCCAGGCCGCGGGCATCGCCACCCTCGGATGGGGCACCGCCCTTCTCACCTACGCCGCCGGCGCACACCTGCTCAACGCGACCCTCGGTCCCTCGCTCGACCTCGATGGTCCGGTCACCCGTCTCGGCCCGAGCGACATCGCGGCCAGCGCCACGGCCGCTATGGCCGTCGCGCTCGCGGCTTCCGTCTGGGCGGCGATCGCCGTCACCCGCATCACCCCACAACAAGGCATCGACGATGGCTGAACGTACCGCCGCTTGTCTCGCTCTCCTCGGTTTCCTCGCGCTGCCCGCGGCCGCCGCCGACTGGCCAGCCGAGTTCTGGAACCCAGCTGGCAGCCCCGACGACATCGTCCTGCCACTCCCGTGCGACGGTGCTATCACCTTCCGCCGCGTCGAGACCGCGGCTCCCGACAACTGGCTCGCCGACGAGTCCCTCCAGCTCGGCAACTCCGACACCGCCGGTCAGGAACATTCCGAGTCCCTCCTGCGCGACAGCATCGTCGGCTCGCTCTCGCTCGACGGCACCCCGGCCGGCCGATTCTACCTGATCGGCAAGTACGAAGTGACCCGCGATCAGTACGCCGCGGTCATGAACCCGTCCTGCCCCACGCCGACCGAGGATGGCGCGCTTCCCGCCGAAGCGATGTCCTGGCTCGACGCTCAGACCTTCGCCGCCCGCCTCACCGGCTGGCTCAACGCCAACGCCGCCGGAGAGCTCGCCGCGGCCGCCGGGCCGCAGGCTTTCGTGCGCCTCCCCTCTGAGGAGGAATGGGAGTTCGCCGCCCGGGGGGGCGTCGCCGTCCCCGAGGCGGTCCAGCGCCAGCGCCTCTTCCCCATGGAGGGCGCGCTCGAAGATTACGTCTGGTTCGCCGGTTTCAAGTCCTGCGACGGAGTTCTGCAACCCATCGGGCTGCTTCGGCCCAACCCCCTCGGCATTCACGATATTCTTGGCAATGTCCAGGAAATGACGGCCGACTTCTACCGACTGCGCACTCGCTCGCGCCCGCATGGGCAGCTCGGCGGCGGCACGGCCCGGGGTGGCAGTTGCCTGACCACGGAAGCCCGCGTTCGGACTGCCGAGCGTGCCGAATTCCCTCTCTACGATCCGGAAACCGGCCAGCTGGCCGGCAAGCCCTTTACCGGCCTCCGGCCTGTCATCGGGGCGCCAATCCTTATCGGGCAGGACCGTATCGACCGGATCAACGAGGACTGGCGGGACATTGGCCAAACGCGCATTCAGATCGCCCCGTCGGACGACCCGATCACCACGCTCAACCGCCTCGCCGAGACCGAAGACGACCCGGCCACTCGCGAGGCGCTCACCGCCGCCGCCGCCCGCTTCTCGAACGAGATGGAACGCCGCAACGCCATTGAGTCGCGCAGTGCCGTCGCGGTGGTGAACGCCGGCATGCTGATGATCCGCGACTACATCATTGGCGCGGAACTCATTACCAACATAGAGAAGGTCAGCAAAGCGGGCGACGACGTCGACCCGCAAATGCTGCGCCGCGTCTACGAGCGCCAGGAGATCACCAAGGACGCGTTCCTTGCGTCCCTCGTCCACGCCACCGACGACTTCGATCAGCCGACCCTCGATCAGGCAGCCGCCATCATCCGAAAGGAAAATGCCGCCAGGCACCAATCCATGATGCCGAGAACCCGCGCTTCTTCCGACCGAATGCTTGAAATGTTCGTGGATTTCACCCGGAGATACCGGGGTTCACCCGACACATCCCCCGCGCAGTTCTACGACGAAATCGATGCATATTACCAGGATCTTCGCGGTAGGTGATGGTTATTGTCGATTTTACATGGAAAGGCCCAGAGCCATGAAGCTCGATCAAGTCCTTTTCGTCTCAACCGCTGCGTTCATCATCATCGCACCGGTCACGCAGACCCAGTCCGTTCTTGAGCAGCAGCGAGCCGCTCGCGGCAATGCACCGAAACTCGCGAGGCAGGGCGCAGTCCCTCAACAGACGGCGCAAGTCACCGCCTCGGTCAACGTCATCAACGCTTTCGCGCTCTGAGGAGATCAACATGAAATCGACTTCCCTGATCCTTTGCGCAGTCGCCATCACCGGTGCCATCGCTGGTTGCACGCCGACTGGGGGTGCCGGCCCGGTCAGCAGCCGCCTGGCCTCCAACTCCAGCCTCAGTGTCGAGGCGATCCATCTGCAATCCGCCTCGGAGAAGCTCCTGACCCTCGAGCAGCAGCAGGTGGCCGCCCGCGACCGCGAGCGGAGCTTCGCCGTGCAGGGCACGCTCGTCGGCGGGGTCCTCGGCGCCGGGCTCGGTGCGGGCCTCGCATGTGGGATCGAGGCACTCAGGGGCAGGGAGTGCAGCGACGGCGAGATGATCGCCGGAGGCGTCGGCGGTGCCGCGGTCGGCGGCAAGATCGGCTACGACAAGGGCACGCAGGTGGCGCGGGATCAGAACGCTGCGGCCGACCGCGAGAACGAGATCCGGCGCCGCCTTCAGGTCGCGGGAGAGCAGCTCTCGACCGCCAGGACCGCCCGCATCTCCGCCGAGAAGGTCGCCGCCCAGAATATCGCCAGGCTCAGGCAAATGCAGGCGGCGGTGGCGGCCGGTACCGCCTCGAAGGAGCAGCTCATGATGGCCCGCGCCGACGCCAGCGCCGACGCGCAGCAGATCCACGCCGCTGCGGCCGCCATGGGCAGCGGGGCAGGCTCACTCGCTTCCAGCAGCAAGGCAACCGCCGCGCAAAGCCCGTCCCAAGCCGGCAGCCTCCAGAACGCCCAGCACACCATGACTGCCGAGCAGAGCAAGACGGCGGCGCAGTACAACGTCCTGATCGAGGCCATCAACAACTCCGCGCTCTGAGGACACCCTCATGTGGCCGACGTCTCCTCGCCTCGCCATCGTCGCCCTCGCCACACTCGTCGCGGGCTGCGCCTCGCTTGGTGGCGAAGCCAGCCGGCTGGAATTGCAGTCGGAGAAACTGATGGTCCTCACGGCGGAGCAGAACGCCGCGCGCGATCGTACTGGCAAGTATGCGGACCCCAACGCCGTGCAGGCAGCCCAGGCGGCCGCGCTGCTCGCCGCAGGCATCGGTTGCCTGGTCCAGCAGGTCGGCTGGGACGAGGCCTGCTCCTCGACCGATGTGGCGATCTACGCCGTACCGGCGGCGCTCGCCCAGGTCGATACCGGTGACGCAACCCCGACCGATGCGGCAGAGGCGGCGAATGTCAGCCGCCGTCTCGAGATCGCCCGCGAACAACTGACCGTGGCGCAGCAGTCTCGCCAGCTGGCCAAAACAGTGGTGGCGGAGAGCATTGCCAGTCTCGAGCAGACGAAAGCCGGCGTTGCCGCCGGCACGGTCCCGCCTGATCGCCTGAAAGCCGCCCGCGCCGAGGCCAGGGCCGATGTGGAGCAGATCCGCACCGCAGCCTCGATCATGGGCGCCGGCGCGAACTCGCTCACTCCCGGCCGCTTCGCCCCGAACGCAACCCGGATGAAAGGACTTCGGACCATCCAGTCCAACCTGACGGACGAACAGTCGAAAACCACGGCGCTCCACGACGCGCTCGTGACCGCAATCAACCGGTCGGCTCCCTGACGCCGCACCTCCGACGAGGACACTTCATGCCAACCGCCATACTTCTCCGCGGCACCGCTGCTCTCGCTCTCGCCCTCGCCCTCGGCGGCTGCGCCACCAGCGTCGAGTCCTGCGACCCGAATGCCGTCGGCAACGTCTTCACGTCCGCCGCCTGCGCCAACGCCGGCTCGTTCGACCAGCGCCAGGCAAACCTCTCTGCCAACTACGACCGTCTCGCAGACGCTGTCCGGGACGAGCGCATTGCGATCAGTCAGGCCAACCGTCGCATTCGCGACGCCGAGGCCGCCCAGGCGATCACCGCCGAGCAGGCCCGCTCGCTCAACAGCCAGGTGACCGCCCTGAACCGCGACGTCGACCGGTATGCCAGTACCGGGGACCCCGCCCTCGCCGCCCGCATCGAGGCGCAGAAACAGGCGATCAACGATTATTCCCACGTCACCCTGTTCTGAGGTCAGACATGAAAACCTTTCTGCCCGCCGCGCTCCTCGCGTCCCTGGCCATCGCGCAGCCGGCCATCTCGCAGCCCGTTCCGAAAGAGGTGCTCCCTGTTGAGAGGCAATGCTCATTGGCCAATCTCTTCGAGGACTCTGGTGGCTCCTCCAGAGCGAAATATGCCGCCGTCGTCGGGATCATGTCGCAGGACCCAGCGGTTCACTCGGCACTGCTGGCCAACCGGAGTGCACAAATGTGCGCACACGCCGTAAGTCAGTCGTTTTGCAGCAAACAAGTCTTCAAACACACGCTCAACTGGGTAACAACTGCGATCCCCAGTTCGAAACTGATGGACGCCCTAGGTGCGATCGCGACAGCCAAAGCGCCGGAGGAAAACCCTAGAGCCGCTACTCTCGGCACTTTGGGAGCTATCGCCGGAGGGGTAATGGGCGTCGCGAACTCCGGGTCCCCTCTCGAAGGCTTCGTCGATGGCGTAAAGGGCGCTGCCACGATTGGTGGGCTCGGGCTGGGTGCCGGTGCCTTGCTGGACAGCGGCAAGGACTTGGGGGCGTGCAAAGAGCTGCAGAGCGACTTCACGGATATCACCGCTGCCATGATGCGTGGCGGCTTGAGGCGGCAGGCCGACGCTGAGGCAATGATCGCCACCGTGCAGCGAGTCGCGGCGCGTGAAGGGTCACCGAAACAGAAGGAGACGATGGGAGCGATGGTCGAAGTCATGGAGGCCACGGCATACCGCATCGAAAAGGCCAGGAACCGCTGACAGGCGGCGGGGCCAAGCCGACGTGCAGGTATCTGACCAAGTGTCGTCGGCATCCCGCGCGGCGCCATCGAAGGAAGTACCTCGACGGCGCTGTCGCTACTTCAGCGAGGTTTGTTGTACATTGACATAGGAACCTGAAAGATGAACCAAATCTTTCCCGAACTTCCTGAGGATTTTTCTCACTTCAGATACTGGATTGGAATGCACAATGATCCGATCCTTTTTGTCGTTAACACGCGTCATCAGACCCTCGGCGCCCTCGAGCTCGATGTGAAGACCAACACCTTCTTCATCAATAATCTGCGGATCGCGGAGTGCAAGGACGGCCGGTACGCCGACGAAATCGACGAGGCGGAATTCGAGCGCCTGGTTGAGACTCACATTGCCAAATACCACGAGGCCAAGCGGAAAGCGCAAGAGGCGGGAAAGCCATGGCCCGAGGCGCCTCTCAGTGCGGCCGATTTCCTCGCGCAGATCCCTGCGGACCCGAACAGGGTCGTGCTGCAGAAGAGGGACTCCTGGATCGTCGATGCGAGGCTTCGGGAGAACGGCGATCTCGCGTTCTGCAGCGGCGACACTCACCGTGAATGGTATGCCATCGTTCCCGCCGACCGGGTCGAAGACCTGAAGTCCGCGCTCATCGATAAGCTTGGGCCGGACGCCCCGGGCACCGTGCTCGACCTGATCAGGTCGCGCTTCAGCGCACCCGAGGACGCACCGAACCCGTTCGAGGAGATCAAGGCCTTCCTGACCCGCTCTGGCATCGCATGGGTTCACGACGTCTGGTAGGCCGCAGGCGTGTCATGGCGCCGCAAGCCGCACGCCGCGCGCGATCCGGTCGAGCGCGGCGTGCGGAAGACAAGCTGTCGACCGGCGACGGCCGGCATCCGGAAAGGCGCAGATGACCACCTACGACATCATCCCCGACATCCACGGGCAGGCTGAGCTGCTCACCAGCCTCCTCCGCCGTCTTGGCTACTCCGATCGCCGGGGCGCATGGCGTCATCCGGACCGCGACCGCAGTGCGATCTTTCTCGGGGACTTCATCGACCGCGGTCCCGACCAGGCCGCGACCATCGACATCGTCCGGCGGATGACCGGCGAGGGTACCGCGCAGGCGGTGATGGGCAATCACGAGCTGAACGCCCTTCTCTACCACGCAACCGACCCCGCCACCGGTCGGCCGCTGCGCGCGCACGGACGAACGCAGACTGCCCAGCATGCCCGCTTTCTGTCGGAATTCCCGCTCGGGATGGCGCGGACCCGCGATGTCCTCTCCTGGATGGCAAGGCTGCCACTCTGGCTCGAAACGCCCGAGTTTCGAGCGGTCCACGCCTGCTGGCACGCCGCCTCGATCGCTCTCATCCGGCGAGAGATTTTCAGAGACTGTCTTGACGAGGAGACGCTTCTCGCCATCGCGCGCAAGGGAGATCCGTTGCGGGAGGCCGTTGAAACCCTGCTGAAAGGACCGGAAATCCGCCTGCCGCCGGGGGTGCAACTGGTCGACAACGCCGGCCACACTCGCAGCGACAGCCGCGTCGCCTGGTGGACCCGGCGGATGACGCGCTGGCACGAGGTGGTCGCGTCATGGCCCGACGACCAGCCGCTCCCGCCAGGGCCGGTAAAGGAGGAGATCCGCGAGCGACTTCTCGCAGTCACTTACCCCAGCGATGCAATCCCGGTCTTCTTCGGCCACTACTGGCTCATCGGTACACCGCGGCTCCAGGCCGACAACATCCTGTGCCTCGACTATTCCGCCGGCAAGGGTGGTCCGCTGGTCAGCTATCGGCTCGATCGCGACAGCGGGCCGGTCACTCCGCTCGCTCTCGAGCGCCTGACGATCTGCGATCCGCCGGGCTGACATAGCGGGTCCCGGTGGCTGGTCGGAGCGACCGTGCAGGCGTCTGGCTGTGCCTCGGCATGTCGCAGGGCCATGGGCGGAAGCACGCCGGTCGATGCTGTCGCTTACGCCATCTCGAAATTTGAATACTACAGGTGGCCAATGAGAGACGATTACCAACCCCCGAAGTATCCAGAGCCTCTTTAGGGTTTTAGCTGCTACAGGTACTTCTCGGATGCCGGCGACCGTCCGGTCCTTCTTGCGATGAACGCGCAAAATCGAAGCATCGACGCCTTCACGCTTGATGTCGAGAGCAACAGCTTCGAATCCGACTGGGAGCAGAGAGGAAGGTGCGAAACAGACTGGCAATACGACGAAGTCGACGAAGCGACGTTCAACGGCCTCATCGAATTGCAGATCGCCGGCTACCACGAGCACGCGCGGAAGTTGCGAGCGAGTAGGCCATGGGCGGAGGTCGCCAAGGTGACCGCGGACCCGAAGAGGGTCGTGTTGCAGAACCGGGGCTCGTGGATCGTTGATGCGAGATTGGGCGAGCAAGATTACCTCTGGTTCTGCAGCGGCGACGCTCACCATGAGTATTGTTTCTATGTCCACCCCACGAAGTTCGAAACCCTGAGAACCGCGCTCAGGGACGAACTCCGACCGGTCACCCCCGGCACCCTGCTCGATCTGATCAAATTGCGCTTCAGCGTGCCCGAGGATGCACCGAACCCGTACCACGAGATTCAAGACTTCTTGGGACGCTCCGGCATCCCTATTGTACTCTGCTAGGCTGCAAGAGGCCAAGGTAAGGCGCCCTGCGGCGCGCTATCTGGACGAGCGCGGCAGGCCGAATGGAAACGCTCGTCGACGCGATGATTGCGCCGAGAGCCGCCTTCCGCTATCGAGTTCAGCGGCCGGGCTGCGCACACTCGTGCGGCCCGTTGCAGGAGCTTGTCGGCGCTGCTTCACAGCTGGCCGCCGCCTTGCGCCCTGGTCTTCTTCTCGCAAATTAGGGCTATGCTTTGCCTACATCGCTCACGGTCGTCGAGTACCCACACCTCCCGTGAGCACAGCCCCTCGACGCCATCGTCTATGGAATGCCCCTCACGGTTTCCCCAGGCCATCAGACCAAATGGGACGACGCTTCACTCACTGGCGGCGTGATTCATCCACTGCGATGAATTCGCACTTCCGAAGGCCCGGCGAATCCGCCCACAGGTCCGCGCCCCGCGCCTCCTACATGGTGGAGAAGCGTCGCGGCATGATGGCGGCCTGGGCGACGCATCTGACAGGCCAACGCGAGCAGACTTCGACGATTGTCTGATCGGGAGCCCCGTGAGCGATCCGCGACAGATCCCTGCCGCTGTTGCTCCTGACGGAGAGGGTCACTCGGACTGACCACTTCACGTGCTTGTATCCCAACGCGTGACGCCCCTGACGAATGTGGCCTCCGCGTCGGCAGGCACTCCGTTCGGGATGGACCGGAAGCTTCGATCCGCACTCCGATGCCAAAGGGGGATCGTTGCGGATCGTCCGACCCGGCGGCCCTCGGTGCGCTGACGAGACACCTCCGACGCTAGTGCGATCCGTCTCTGATCATATCACTCTGTCGTCGTGGATAGCAGATATGGTGGTTGACGCTGCATGGGCAACCAGGCAGTGTATTGCGCATGCCAGCGCATGAGGTGCGGCACTTGTTCAGCCTGACGGCTGAGCTGTGCCCGAATCCTCGCGTCACGGCTTGGTCGTCGTTTTGGGAAAGCCCGGATGACCGACCGCAAGTTTCTCCTCACTGTTCAGGAACGGCCACGCTGCTCGGCCTGTCCGTGGTCAGCGTGTGGCGGCATGTCAACGACGGGATCGTCTCCCGGCCGATCCGCATCGGGGGTGCCACGCGCTGGGTCCTCGATGAGCTGATCGAGGCGATCAGCGCCGCAGAGGCGAAGCGGTGACAGCCCGGTGGTCTGCGCCGTGCCGCTCGCCCGTCTGACGCGCCTGAGCACGGACGACCATGGAACAGGCGCGCAGACGGCAGGTGCGAGCAGTGCCTGCCACGCGTCTCGGCAGCGGCCGCGGACCACCACTCACAAGGTGATCACCGAGCGGCCCGGTGACGCTCATCGCCGGGCGCTCCGCGCCTCTCGTCCGAGGAAGACGTGACGCCCACCGGAAAAATCCGCGAGGACCGCAGCGGGATCGCGGCTGGAGATGGTCGGACGCCTGGCGTGAATGGCCCGGCGGGGCCCGCTGCCTTGGCACAATCGGCCGCGATCCGCTTGCTTTCGGCGATCGTCCGGAACAGGGTCTGCTCTGTTGCTTTTCAATTCGTTGCTCGAAAAGAGGATCGCGAACCCTCATGCAGCCCGAAAGCTCCGGTGCCTCGGCGCGCGTGCTCGATGACTCCGAATCCGACGAATTGCGCGCGCTTTACTCGCTCACCGACCGGCTCTATCGCGCCGGATCGCTTGAGGACGTCTACGAGGCGTCGCTCGACGCGATCACCGAGACGCTCGGCTGCGAGCGGGCCTCGATCCTGCTCTTCGACGCGCGGGGACTGATGGAGTTCGTGGCCTGGCGTGGTCTTTCCGAGGGCGGCAGGCGCGGTCTCGCCGGCCACGCGCCGTGGGACTCCGGGACCGCGATCCGGGGCCGATCCTCGTCTCCGACACCCTCGACACCGCCGGGCCCGACCGGATCAACTCGGCAATCGCTGAGGAAGGCATCCGCAGCCTCGGCTGCTTCCCGATCACCGTCAAGGGCACCGTGATCGGAAAGTTCATCGCCTGTCACACGAGGCGGCACATCTTCTCGCAGCACGAGGTCGACCTCGCGACCCTGACCGCCCGGCAGGTCGGCTTCAGCATCGAGCGGGTGCAGGCCGAGGAGGGTCTGCGCGAGTCCGAGGAGCGGTTGCTGCTGCTCGCCGAACTCGCGCCGGCGATGATCTGGATGGAAGACGCCGCCGGCATCTGCGTGCAGCTCAACCGTGCATTCCGCGAGTTCTGGGGACTGCCGGACGAACCCGCCGTCTGGGCCGGCTTCGACTGGAGGGAGACTGTCCACCCCGACGATCGCCCCGGGATGCTCAGCGCCCTCGAGGCAGCGCCTCCGGGCAACGCGCCGCTGTGTCGGGCGCGCTTCCGCAACGCCTCTGGCGCGTACCGCGTGCTCGAGATCGAGACCCGGCCGCGGCTTTCGGCGCGGGGAGAATTCCTCGGGACAATCGGAGTCAACCTCGACGTCACCGAGCGCGAGGGAGCGGCGGCGCAGCGCGAGCTCCTGCTCGCCGAGATGGGCCACCGGGTCAAGAATATCCTCGCAGTCGTGCAGGCCATTGCGCGTCAGACCTTCAGGCGGACGGGGGCGGCGGAGGCAGGGAAGGTGCTCGAGGGGCGACTGGCCGCGCTCGCCGCCACCCACGATCTTCTGGCTAGGGACAGCCGGGACAGCGCCCCGCTCAGCCGCCTGGCCGCTGACGCAGTGCGCGCCGACGACGCGCGCTCGGCGCGGGTGGCGCTCTCCGGCCCCGAAGTGCTCCTGTCGCCGAGACAGGCGGTGGCCCTGACGCTGGCGCTGCACGAACTCTACACCAACGCGCTGAAGTACGGTGCGCTGTCGAACGACGATGGCCGCGTCGCCCTCGCGTGGCAGGCGGACGACGGGGTGCTCCGCCTCGCATGGTCGGAATCGGGCGGGCCGCCAGTCGCGCCGCCGCGGCATCGCGGGTTCGGGTCTGTGCTGATCGAGCGGGCGCTCGCCCGCGACTGCGAGGCGGCAGTCCGCCTCGAGTACCCGCCCGAGGGTCTGACCTGCAGCATCGTGATGCCGGTACCGCCCGACGGGGGATGAGGCTCGCGGGATCACCCCGGAACGCAACCCGGGGCAAAGGGGTTAGTCCCGGCAAGGCGCGGGAGAGCCCCATGCCACGAGTTCTTGGAAGAATGATCGTCATCGGAGCCTCCGCAGGCGGCGTGGAGGCTCTCCGAACGCTCGTCGGCCGCTTTCGGCCTGACCTCCCGGTACCGGTTGCGGTCGTGCTCCACGTCGGCGCACAGAGCATCCTGCCTGAGCTTCTTGGTGCGGCCGGTCGCCTGCCGGCGCGCCACGCGCAGAACGGGGAGGCACTCGGACCGGGTACCATCTACGTTGCGCCGCCCGACAAGCACCTGCTCATCCACAACGGCCACCTGATGCTGCGCCGCGGGCCGCGCGAAAACCTGTCACGCCCTGCGATCGACCCGCTCTTCCGCTCCGCCGCCTGCTCGTTCGGCGGCGGCACCATCGGGGTCGTGCTGACCGGCGCGCTCAACGACGGCACCGCCGGCCTCGTCGCGATCAAGCGCTGCGGCGGCATTGCGATCGTGCAGGATCCATCCGAGGCGGACTTTCCGGAGATGCCTTTGAGCGCCCTCCGCCACGTCGAGGTCGATGCCTGCCTTCCGCTTGCCTGCATCGCCGACGAGCTCGCGCTGCGGTGCGCCGCGCCGCCGCGGCCGACCCCGGAGATTCCGATGGACGTCCGGCTAGAGGCCGCCATCGCCGCCCAGGAGCACGCGACCATGGCGACGGAAGAAAAGCTTGGAACGAGCTCGCCGTTCACCTGTCCCGAGTGTCAGGGGCCGCTCTGGGAGATCGACGATCCGGCGGTGCTGCGCTTCCGCTGCCACGTTGGCCACGCCTTCACCGCCGACGCGATGCTCGAGGCGCAGGCAGGGGAGGCCGAGACGATCCTCTGGAAGCTCCTGCGCGCCCGCCAGCAACGCGCCGAGCTTGCCCGGCGCATCGCAGAGCGCGAGAGCCACGGCCACGGGAGCCCGGTCCTCGCGGCGAGGTTCCTGGAGCGCGCGCAGGAGTACGACGAGGATGCGGAGCTCGTGCGCCGCATGCTCATGGGCAGTGTCGGCCACTTTGACGAGGCCGCTGCCGGCGGGCAGGATGGCGAGGACTGAAGCAGGGGAGCCTCATGACGAAGAAGGCCGACGACAACAAGAAGCGACAGGACTTTCCGGTCGTCGGAATTGGCGCGTCCGCCGGCGGCATCCCGGCGCTCGAACGCTTCTTCTCATCGGCGCCTGCCAACGGCAACATCGCCTTCGTCATCGTCATGCATCTCGCCTCCAGGCGCGACAGCGTGCTCGTCGATATCGTGGATCGCTTCACCCCGATGCCGACCTCCGTCGTCCAGGGTGAGACGGCCATACTGCCGGGACATGTCTACGTCATTCCGCCCGACGTCGAGCTCAAGCTTCGGGACGGCCACCTCGTGACCGCGAAGGCGGCTAACGGCAATCCGCACAGCCCTGTCGACGGGTTCCTCGCGTCGCTCGCTGTCGAACGCGGCGAGAACGCCGCCTGCGTGATCCTCTCCGGCACCGGCAGCGACGGCACCCAGGGCCTGCGCGCGATCAAGGAGTACGGCGGCCTCGCCCTCGCCCAAGAGGCGGCGGAGTACGACGGCATGATGCGGAGCGCGGTCGCGACCGGCCTCGTGGACTTCGTCATGCCCGCCGAGGAAATGCCGAAGAAGCTCTTCCACTACTTCGGCCACCTGCGGGAGACCGCGCAACGCAAGGACAGCGATGGCCTCCGTCGCGAAGTGGCGCACCACCTGCCGGCGATCTGCGCGCTTCTGCGCGGCCGGACCGGCCACGACTTCAGTGAGTACAAGGACAGCACGATCATCCGGCGGATCCAGCGGCGGATGCAGGTGCTCCAGCGCGAGACGCCCGAGGCGTATCTCGAACGGCTGAAGGCCGAGCCGCGGGAGGTGGATCTCCTCTTCAACGACCTGCTGATCGGGGTGACGAGCTTCTTCCGCGATCCGCAATCCTTCGAAGCGCTCGACCGCCAGGTCATCACGCCGCTGATGGAGAATGTCGGACCCGACACCGCGATCCGGGTCTGGGTGCCTGGCTGTTCGACCGGCGAGGAGGCATACTCGATCGCCATGCTCCTGCACGAGCGGCTGTCGCCCGATCGCAAGCGGCCGGTCATCCAGATCTTCGCCAGCGACATCGACGAGCGCGGGCTGGAGGTCGGCCGGCTCGGCCGCTATCCGGCCTCAATCGCCGATCAGGTGAGCGAGCGGCGGCTCAAGCGCTTCTTCGTTCGCGAGGACGGCACCTACCGCGTCGTGAGCGAACTGCGCGAGAGCATCCTGTTCTCCACCCATGATCTTCTGCGCGATCCGCCGTTCTCGAAGCTCGACCTCATCAGCTGCCGGAATCTGCTCATCTACATGAACGGCGAACTCCAGGACCGGGTGATCCCGCTCTTCAACTACGCACTGCGCATGGACGGGTATCTCTTCCTCGGCTCGTCGGAGAACGTGACCCGCCATAGCCGGCTGTTCGCCACGATCGACAAGGCCCATCGCATCTTCCGCCGACGGCCCGACACGCGGTTGCGGCTGCCGGAATTCCCGCTCTCGACCCACGCGCCGCGGCTGACGCCGGTGCCGCCACGGCCCCGCGCGGACCAGGGCGACGGCAACTTGCAGCGTCTGGCCGAGCGCCAGGTTCTCGACCGCTTCGGGCCGGCTCATGCGGTGGTAAACGCGAGCGGCGACGTGCTCCACATCTCGGCACGGACCGGCAAGTATCTCGAACTCCCCGCGGGATCCCCCGACAACAACATCATCGGCATGGCTCGCCCCGGTCTCCGGCTCGATCTCCGTGGCGCCCTCCACCGCGCGGCCTCGACCGGCGAGACCGTCGTGCAGAACGAGATCACCGTTGGCACCAATGGCGGTCGGCAGACGATCGATCTCGTCGTGCAGCCGATGCGCCGCGGCGATATGCAGGACGGGACCTTCCTCGTCATCTTCCGCGACATCGGCGGCATCCAGAGCGAAGAGGGCTTCGCGCACCACACGATCGAGGACGGCGAGGCCTCCACGATCCAGCATCTCGAGCATGAGCTCCGCATGACGACGGAGCGGCTCCAGACGACGACCGAGGAACTCGAATCCTCGAACGAGGAACTGAAGTCAGCGAACGAGGAGCTGTCGTCGATCAACGAGGAGCTGCAGTCCTCGAACGAGGAGCTCGAGACCTCGAAGGAGGAGTTGTCCTCCATGAACGAGGAGCTGCAGACGGTGAACTCCGAGCTCACGGCGCGGGTCGAGGAACTCAGCCGCGCCAACAGCGACATCCAGAACCTGCTCGAGAGCACCCAGATCGCCACGGTCTTTCTCGACCGCGAGCTCTGCGTGAAGAAATTCACCCCCGCCGCCAGGGAACTCTTCTATCTCGTCGAGAGCGATGAGGGCCGTCCGATCAGCCACTTGCGCGCCCGGTTCAAGACCGACACGCTCGCGCAGGATACCGAGCAGGTGCTGCGCCGCCTCGTTCCTGTCGAGCGCACCGTCGAAGGGCTCGACAACGGCACCCGCTACGCCATGCGCATCCTGCCTTACCGGACCGTCGCCGACCAGATCTCCGGCGTCGTCATCACCTTCGTTGACATCACCCGGATCACCGAAGCCGAGGCCCGCATCCAGGAGCTGACCGACAGCCTCAGGGACCGGGTGGTCAGTCTCGAGACGCTGCTGGACCTCGTGCCGGTCGGCATCTTCATCATGTCGGGAGAAAGCCCGGGGCAGGCCGAGTTCAATCGGGCGGCGGCGCGCCTCCTCGGCCGCGACGACGGGGAGCTGACGCCCAGGATGCTGTCTGCCGAGCTGCCGCTCCACGCGGGCAGCGTAACGATGCCGCGTACCTCCCAGCCGCTCCCGCGCGCCGCCCATACCCGGGAGCCCGTCCCCCCGTTCGAGGCGGAGCTGCGGCGTGAGGACGGGAGCTCGCTCGACGTTCTCGTCAGTGCGACGCCGCTGGCTTCGGCCCGCGGCAGGCCACCCGGCGCGATCGCTGCGATGGTTGACATCACCGAGCGCCGGCAGGCCGAGGACCACCAGCAGATGCTGCTCGACGAGCTGCAGCACCGCGCCAAGAACATCCTCGCCACCGTCACCGCGCTGGCGCGCAAGACAAGCAACGGTTCGCCGGAGGGGGACCAGGCGACCGCGGCACTGGTCGGCAGGCTGCAGGCGATGGCGCGCACCCATGAGCTTCTGTCCCGCGACGTCTGGCGCGGGGTGCCGGTCGACGATCTCCTGCGCGCCACCCTCAATCCCTACTTCGGAGCGAGACGCGACGAGGTGACATTGGCCGGGCCGCGGGTCGTGATCGAACCGAAGGCGAGCTCAATCCTCGGGATGGTGCTCTACGAACTCGCCAGCAATGCGGTGCAGTACGGAGCTCTCGGGCGACAGTCCGGGCGTCTGGCCGTGACCTGGTCGGTCGGTCCGCGGGAGGAGCGCCGCTGGCTGACGCTGTTGTGGAAGGAGTCCCTCGGCGCGACGCTTCAGGCCCCCGAGGCGCGCGGCTTCGGAACATCCTTCATCGAGCGGAGTTTGTCCTATGAGCTATTCGGCAGTGCTTCCCTCGCATTCGAGCCGGACGGGCTCTCCTGCGTTCTGGAGTTTCCCCTGGATCAACCGGAGCGTTCCTGACGGCAGGGGGAATGGGTGGCTTCGGATCTCGACCGTCTCCGCGGACTTCGCGTCCTTGTCGTCGAGGATACATTTATGCTCGCCGACGAGCTCGACGAGTTTCTGCGCGAACTCGGATGCGAGGTCGTCGGACCCGCCGCCCAAGCGACCGAGGCGGGGGAACTGGCCGGCAGGGATACCGACCTCGATGGTGCACTCCTCGACGTCAATCTCTCACGCGGAGAGACGTCCTTCGGGTTGGCCGCCGACCTGGCGCACCGCAAGGTGCCCTTCGTCTTCATCACCGGATACGATCTGGAAAGCTCCTTTCCGCCCGAATTCCGGAACGCCCCGCGCATTTCCAAGCCACTCGACCTCGGCACGCTCGTCCATACGATGCTGCGCCACTTCGCGCCGGTGACCCGCCCTCGCGGATGACAGCCCGAACTTTCTGCGCGTGCCGCGGTTGCGGAACAGGGTGGAGTGCAGTGGTCCCGATGGGATGGACTGATTCGATCACGGCGGCGAGCCCCCGAGAAGTCTTCGCCGACGACCATGCCGCTGGCGACGTCGATCGGCACCGGATCGGTCAAGCAACGGCTTCGCGCAAGATGTCGAACTCGAACCGGTCGACGATGTCGCGCCCCTCCGGCGAGAAGCCGGGGACATAGGCGCGCAGGTTCGCGGCGATGTTGTCCTGATCACCCATGAGCTTTTTCAGGTCGAGGCTCGAGGCGTTGCAGAACGACTGCCCCGACTTCTTCCGCAGGAACGGATCGGCCGGCATGCCCTGGACAACCGCCGCCTTGGTCGGCACCAGAACGCAATCGATCCGGCGCAAAACCGTGAGGAATGGGATCACCTGCCGTGGTCCGACTGCTCGTCGTCGCCCCGCAACAGATCGGCGACGCTCCAGACGAAGGCGGACAAAGCTTGCCGGTTCAAGGCACTGCTCCCGAGTGTTTGGCTCGATAGAGCAAGCGGGGCGCTCGTTGGCAAACACCACGCCGTTCCACCCTGTCGCATTCGACGGCATGCAAGAGCAATTCAGATAACGGGTGATTTGGCGGGTAGCCGGGAGGATGTTCCGATTTTCTCTTTAGAAACAGCAGATATTGGCGGAAGCGGTGGGATTCGAACCCACGAACGGGTCACCCCGTCGCTGGTTTTCAAGACCAGTGCCTTCAACCACTCGGCCACGCTTCCGTCTTCGCCGCTTGCGGCGTCTGCCCTGATACCGACAGCGTCGGGCGTCGTCCAGCGGTGCTGCGTCGAAGGTCTTTCCCCGCAGCGGCGGCGAGGCTAAACCCCCCGCATGGGTCGTCAGGAAGACATGTCGCCGGGCTGGCCCGGTGCGGCGCGGGTCGCGCGGGTGGTGGCGATCATTGCGGCCGTGGCACTCTCGGCCTGCGGCCGACCGGGGGAGCCTGATCCCCGCCAGGGTGATGGCGGGCTCGAGCTCAGCTTCGAGGACAACCCGGCGCCGTCGGTGTTCCAGCTCGAAGGCGAGGCCGTGAGGGATACGCCGGACGGTGCCGCGGGGCTGTGGGCCGCCGTCAGCGGACTGGACCGGCCGGAGCGGGCTGAAGCGGTCAATGTCGGGACAAGGAAGCGGGTCAGTCTCGCGCTCTATCGTGCGCGCGGCTCCGGCCCGGCGATCCGCCTTTCGAACGAGGCGGCGGACGCGCTCGGAGTGAAGGACCAGCCGGTAAATGTGCGCATCACCGCGTTGCGCCGCCGGCCGGTGGTTGATACAAGGTGAGTACTGAACTCAACTGCCGGTAGAGTTCACCGCGGGCGAGGGAGCCGCCACCTCGCATCGCGACCCCCAAGGGCGAGCGGCCTCCGGAGTTCTCGATGAGCCACGAGCGCCGCCTTCTGTCCACCGCCCTGCTCTTCTCGCTCGCGCTCTCACCGCTCGCGGGCCATGCGTTCGAGACCAGGGCGCGGGAAGCTCTGGTGATCGACGACGACACCGGGATGGTGCTCTTCAGCAAGGATGCCGACGTGCCGATGCCACCGGCCTCCATGTCGAAGCTCATGACGCTCTACGTGCTCTTCGAGGCGATCCGCGACGGCCGGGTGAGCAAGGACACCGAGTTTCTCGTGAGCCCGCACGCCCAGTCGATGGTCGGCTCGCGGATGTTCGTCGAGGCCGGGACCCGGGTGAGGGTCGAGGACCTGATCCAGGGCATCATCGTGCAGTCGGGCAACGACGCCTGCGTCGTGGTCGCCGAGGGCCTCGCCGGCACCGAGGCGACCTTCGCCCGGCAGATGACGAAACGCGCGCAGGAACTCGGGCTCAAGCAGTCGCATTTCGTCAACGCCTCCGGCCTGCCGGCCGACGGACAGGTGATGAGTGCCCACGATCTCGTGCTGCTCGCGCAGCACATCATCGCGGACTTCCCCGAAGAGTATAAATACTTCCAGGAGACGGAATTCACCTGGAACGGCATCCATCAGCCGAACCGCAACCCGCTCCTGAAACTCGGGCTGGGCGTCGACGGGCTGAAGACCGGGCATACGGCGGAGGCAGGCTTCGGCCTGGTCGGCTCGGCGGTGCAGAACGGCCAGCGGATCCTCTTCATGATGGGCGGGCTCGGCAGCGAGGCGGAGCGCGCGTCCGAGACCCGGGCGGTGGTGCAATGGGCCTTCGGGGCCTTCGATACAGTGCGCTTCTTCACCGGGGGAGAGACCGTCGCGGAGGCTGACGTCTGGCTCGGGGCCGCGCCGCGCGTGCCGATCGTGGCACCGAAGGACATCCAGATGCTCGTCCCGCGCGAGGACCGCTCGGGAATGACCTCACGCATCGTCTACCGCGGGCCGCTGGAGGCGCCGATCGCCGCCGGCCAGCCCGTCGCGAAGCTGCTGGTCGACGTGCCCGGCAAGGATCAGGTGACCTTCGACCTCGTCGCCGGCGCCGACGTGCCGCGCGGCGGGTTGCTCACGCGTCTGCAGGCTGCGGCCGAGCTCACCCGTGCGCGGGCCGCGAGCTACCTGCCCGGCCACTGAGGCATGGCGGGTGTGCGCTTCATCAGCTTCGAGGGCGTCGACGGCTCGGGCAAGACGACCCAGCTCCGCGCTCTCGCTGCGCGCCTGCGCGCCTCGGGAACCGAGGTCGTCGAGACCCGCGAGCCCGGCGGCTCCGAGGGCGCCGAGCTGATCCGCCGGCTCCTCGTCGAGGGCGATCCGGCACGCTGGTCACCGGAGACCGAGATCCTGCTCTTCACCGCCGCGCGCCGGGATCATCTGGAACGCACGATCAGGCCCGCCCTTGCCCGGGGTGCCACGGTGCTGACCGATCGCTTCGCGGATTCCACCCGGGTCTATCAGGGCGTTGGCCGTGCAGATCTGCAGGGGGCCGACCTGCGCGAGACCGTCGATGCGCTCCACGATCTCGCGATCGGCGTCGAGCCGGACCTGACGCTGATCCTCGACATCGACCCCTCTGTCGGCCTTGCGCGCGGGCTCGCCCGGGGCGGCGCCGAAGACCGCTTCGAGCGGCTGGGAACGGACTTCCAGCTCCGGCTTCGGGCGGGCTTTCTGGCCCTCGCCGCGGAATTCCCGGAGCGCTGCCGGGTGATCGACGCGAGCGGCACCGCCGAGGAGGTGGCCGCGCGGGTGGCCGCAGAGGTGGTCGGTTGAGCGAGCCGCTGGAATCCGATCGCCTGCCCGGCGCGCCGCATCCGCGCGAGACATCCGTTCTCTTCGGTCAGGATGCGGCCGAGGCGCAGTTTCTCGCGGCCGCGTCTGCCGGAAGGCTCCATCACGCCTGGCTCCTGACCGGCCCGCGCGGTGTCGGCAAGGCGACGCTGGCCTGGCGCATCGCCCGCGCGCTCATCGAGGGCGATCCCGTGACGCGCCTCGCGATGGCGCCGGAGGCCCCGGCGTTTCGCGCGCTCGCGACCCTCGCCTCGCCCCAGCTCTTTCTCTGCCGCCGGCCATGGGACGACAAGACCGAGCGCCTGCGCACCGCGATCACCGTCGAGGAAGTGCGCGCGCTCAAGGAATTCTTCCAGCTCTCCGCCACCGACGGCGGTCGCCGGATAGCGATCGTCGATGCCGCAGACGAGCTCAACGCCTCTGCCGCGAACGCGCTCCTGAAGGTGCTCGAAGAACCGCCGTCGTCGGCCGTGCTGCTGCTCGTCTGCCACCGGCCGGCCGGGCTGCTGCCCACCATCCGCTCGCGCTGCCGCGAACTGCGCCTCAACCCGCTCGGGCCTGCCGACATGGCCGCGGCGCTCGCGGCCGCCGGGGCGGAAGTGGGCGAGAGCGCGGCACTCGCGACCCTCGCCGGAGGCTCGGTCGGATCGGCGCTGCGCCTTGCGGCCGAGGACGGCGTCGGGCGCTACGACGCGATCGCGAGCCTTCTCGCCCGCACCCCGCTCGATCGCCGCGGCCTGCTGGCGATCGCCGACGGAGTCGCCGGCCGCGATGCCGCGCCGCGCTACGAGCTCACGCTCGAACTCATCGGCATCGCGCTCTGGCGTCTTGCCCTCCACGGTGCCGGCGCGCCGGTTGAGGCGGTCTCTCCGTCCGAGGCCGAGATGCTCGCGAGGCTCGCGCCCACCCCGGCTCATGCGGCGATCTGGGCCCGCCTCGCACCGGA
This sequence comes from Amaricoccus macauensis, assembly GCF_014201905.1. Lineage (GTDB taxonomy): Bacteria > Pseudomonadota > Alphaproteobacteria > Rhodobacterales > Rhodobacteraceae > Amaricoccus > Amaricoccus macauensis. Next base: position 1,324,032 of record NZ_JACHFM010000002.1, read on the forward strand.
GATCGCCGCGCGCACCACCCATGCCCGCGCGGTCAACCTTGACCCCGGGCAGGTGATCCTCGATACGTTCCTTCAGATTGACGCGGCGGCCGCCGAGGCGCGGGCACTCGCTGCCTGACCCCTCTCTCGGACTGCCTTCCATGACCCTGCCCACGCTCGTCGACAGCCATTGCCACCTCGACTTCCCGGACTTCGCCGGACAGACCGACGCCATCGTCGCGCGCGCCCGGGCCTCCGGCGTTGGCCGCATGGTGACGATCTGCACCCGCCTGAAGAACGCCGACACCGTGCGCGGCCTCGCCGAGGCGCACGATGGCGTCTTCTGGGCGGTCGGCACCCACCCGATGCAGGTGGCCGAAGAACCCATGGCGCGCGTGGAAGAACTGGTCGCGCTCGCACGGCACCCGAAGATGGTCGGGATCGGCGAGACCGGGCTCGACTACCACTACACGGCCGAGAGTGCCGTGGCGCAGCAGGAGAGCCTGCGCCTCCACATCGAGGCGGCGCGCCAGACTGGCCTGCCGCTCATCATCCACTCCCGCGACGCCGATGACGACATGACGCGCATCCTGACCGAGGAGCACGCCGCCGGCGCCTTCACCTGCGTCATGCACTGCTTCACTTCCGGCCGGGCGCTGGCCGAGGCCGCCCTCGGCCTCGGCTTCTACCTGTCGATCTCCGGCATCGCGACGTTCCGCAACTCGGGTGACCTGCGGGCAATCTTTGCCGATGCGCCGCGCGAGCGGTTGCTCGTCGAGACGGACAGCCCCTACCTCGCGCCGCAGCCCCACCGCGGCAAGCGCAACGAACCCGCCTACGTCGCCGAGACCGCGCGCATGATGGCCGGGCACCTCGAAATGGAGCCGGAGGACTTCGCAGCGCTCACCACCACGAACTTCGATCGCCTGTTCACCAAGGCCGCGGCATGAGCGCGCGGCTTCGCGCCACCATCCTCGGCTGCGGCTCGTCGGCAGGCGTGCCGCGCATCGGCGGCGACTGGGGCGATTGCGACCCGGCGGAGTCAAGAAACCGCCGGCTGCGCTGCTCGCTGCTTGTGGAGCGCATCGACGGCGAGGCCGTCACCCGCGCGCTCATCGACACCACGCCGGACCTGCGCACCCAGCTTCTCGCGGCAGGCGTCGGGCTCCTCGACGGCGTGGCCTGGACACACCCGCACGCCGACCACCTGCACGGCGTCGACGATCTGCGCACCGTCGTTCACAACCGGGGTGCGCGCCTGCCGGTCTGGGCCGACGCCGATACCACCGAGGTGCTGCTCTCGCGCTTCGCCTACGTCTTTGTCCAGCCGCCGGGCAGTCTCTATCCGCCGATTCTCGATCTCCACGAGATCGACGGGCCGTTCGAGATCGACGGCGCCGGCGGCGCGATCCGCTTCGAGCCGTTTCGCGTGCAGCACGGACGGATCGAGGCCCTGGGGTTTCGCATCGGCGACCTCGCCTATCTGCCCGACGTCTCGGCGATCCCCGAGGCGGCGTGGCCGGCACTCGAGAACCTCGACGTGCTCATTCTCGACGCGCTCCGCCGCAAGCCGCACCCGACCCACGCGCACCTCGACCAAAGCCTCGCCTGGATCGAGCAGGCCGCGCCCCGGCGCGCGGTGCTCACCGACATGCACAATGATCTCGACTACGCCACGCTGTCGGCCGAGCTGCCGGCCGGCATCATTGCCGCCCATGATGGTCTGGTGATCGAGACGCCGGCGTGATCGGCATCATCGTTCTCGTCGTCCTGCCGGTGTTTCTGGTGATCGGCGCCGGATACACCGCGACCCGCACCGGGTTCTTCTCGTCGTCGGCGGTCGACGGGCTCATGGTGTTCACCCAGAACTTCGCCATCCCCTGCCTTCTGTTCCTGGCCCTGGTCGACCTCGACCTCGCCAAGGTCTTCAACCCGGGGCTGCTGATCTCGTTCTATGCGGGCGCGACGATCTGCTTTGCCCTTGGCACGCTCGGCGCCCGCCTGCTCTTCCACCGCCGCCCCGGCGAGGCGGTGGCCGTGGGGTTTTCCGCGCTCTTCTCGAACTCGGTGCTGCTCGGCCTGCCGATCATGCAGCACGCCTATGGTGCCGGCGCGCTCTCCCCAAGCTTTGCGATCATCTCGATCCACGCGCCGTTCTGCTATTTCCTCGGCATCACCGTGATGGAGTTCGCCCGCGCCGACGGCCGCGGGCTCCTGTCGACCCTGCGCTCTGTCCTGCGCGCGATGTTCCGCAGCGGCCTCATGGTCGGACTTGCGCTCGGCTTCATCGTCAACCTCTCCGGGATCGCCCTGCCCGGCCCGCTGCGCGCCGCGCTCGAGATGGTGGCGGACGCGGCGCTGCCAGCGGCGCTGTTCGGGCTCGGCGGGGTGATGACGCGCTACGCGATCCACGCCAATCTCGGCGAGTCGGCGATGATCGCCGTTCTCTCGCTCGGGCTGCACCCGGCGATCGCCTACACCCTGTCGCACCTGGTCTTCGACCTGCCCATGGAGTTCGTCCGCGCCGCCGTCGTCACCGCGGCGATGGCACCGGGCGTGAACACCTACGTCTTCGCCAGCCTCTACAACCGGGCGCAGGCGCAGGCGGCAAGCTCGATCGTGCTCTGCACCGGGCTCCTCGTGGTGACGGCCGCCTTCTGGCTGAGCGTGCTGGGCGGCGCGGGATAACCCCCGCCGCGCCGTCGCAGGGTCAGTCGCGGGTCCAGATGCTGCGATCGACCCCGTCGCCAAGCTCGGGATAGTCCCCGAGGTCGAACGTCGGCTCACGCCCCTCGCTCCGCTGCCGGAAGTAATCGCGGGTGAGTTTCACCACGGTTCCCGACAACGCCACGATCGCGATGAGATTGATCGTCGCCATCAGCCCCATCGACGCATCGGCCGCGTTGAAGACCGTCGTCACCGCCTGCAACGCGCCCCAGATCACCATCGCCAGAACGACGAAGCGCAAGACCATCAGGCCGGCGGTGTTGCCGATCCCGAGGAAGGCCATCGCCATCTCGGAATAGGCGTAGTTGCCGATGATCGAGGTGAAGGCGAAGAAGAAGATCGCCACCGCGATGAAGTACGGCCCGATCCAGCCGACGTGATCGGCCAGCGCCGCCTGCGTGAGCTGGGTGCCGGTCAGCTCGGCGCCCGGCGTGTAGGCGCCCGACAGGAGGATCATCAGCGCGGTGCACGAGCAGATCACCAGCGTGTCGATGAAGACGCCGAGTGCCTGCACGAAACCCTGGCTCGACGGGTGGTGCGGCACCGGCGTCGCCGCCGCGGCGATGTTCGGCGCCGAGCCCATGCCGGCCTCGTTCGAGAAGAGCCCGCGCTTCACGCCGTTCAGCATCGCCGCCGCGACCCCGCCCGCAACGCCACCGGCCGCCTCGGCGAAGCCGAACGCATTGGCGATGATGTGCCCGAACATCGCCGGAACCTCGCCGATATTGAGAGCCAGCACGATGAGCGCGAGGAGCAGATAGGCCCCCGCCATGAACGGCACGACGTATTCCGCGACGGTCGCGATCTTGCGGATACCGCCGAAGATCACCACCGCGGTCAGCGCCGCCAGCAAGACGCCCGTGGTGAGCTTTGGCACACCAAAGGCCCCGACCATGGCGTCAGCGATCGAGTTCGCCTGCACGGCGTTGAAGACCAGACCGAACGAGAGGATGAGGCAGACCGAGAACACCCCGCCGAGCCACGGCATGCCGAGGCCGCGCGCGATGTAGAAGGCCGGGCCACCGCGATAGACGCCGGTGCCCCCCTCCCGGTCGTGAACCTTGTAGAGCTGGGCAAGCGTCGACTCCGCGTACGCCGTCGCCATTCCGACGAGCGCGACCATCCACATCCAGAAGATCGCCCCGGGGCCTCCGAGCGTCAGCGCGACGGCAACGCCGGCGATGTTGCCGGTGCCGACGCGCGATGCCAGCGACGTGCAAAGCGCCTGAAACGGCGAGATCCCTTCCTTGTCGGTCGCGGGTGCGCTCGTCACCACGCGGAACATCTCGCCGAACCGCAGGATCTGCTGGAAGCGTAGCCGGATCGTGAAGAAGATGCCGACGGCCAGAAGGCCGTAGATCAAAACGTACCCCCAGAAAACCGTGTTCAGGAAATCTATGATTGCGTTCATGGGCTCCCCCTCCATTGCGCCCTTAACCCTAAGGGGTTGAAACTGAACGGGTCCAACCAATTCGCTCCGTGACGTCGCGCTGAGCGCATGAAATTTCGCCGGCAGCCCCTTCCGATCACGCCTTCGCATTCGCGACATGCCGTGTCGCAAATCACCCATCGCGAGATTCAGTCCGAGCTAATCTCGCCTTTGAATGGCGGCATGAATCGCGGCGGATAAACCAGGCAACGGGGGTCGACGAGCGCAGGATCGCTTGGAAGACCGCCCGTTTCCGAAGATCATCCGACGACCGACGCAAGCCCGGTACGCAACCCAGACTCCGCCACTGGCGGAAGGAACGAAGGAAGCCAGACCCATGGTCTCGCAGGAGACGGCGCTCGACCTCATCACCCGGCGCAAGCCCGACCACGCTCTCGACCGCCTGCTCTACACCGATCCCGGCACGCTCGAGCTCGACCTTGCGGAAATCTACTATCGCGACTGGCTCTTCGCGATCCCGGCCTGCGAGATCCCGAAGACCGGAAACTTCGTCACCGTGCAGGTGGGCGAGTACCCGATCGTCATCGTGCGCGGCGCCGATGGCAAGATCCGCGCCTTCCACAACTCCTGCCGCCATCGCGGCAGCCGGGTCTGTACCGCGCTCAAGGGCTCGGCGCCGAAGCTCGTCTGTCCCTACCACCAGTGGACCTACGAGCTTGACGGCAGGCTGCTCTATGCCCGCGACATGGGGCCGGACTTCGACGCCTCGCAGCATGGGCTGAAGCCTGTCGCCTGTGAGGATGCGGCCGGCATGGTCTTCATCTGCCTCGCCGACAATCCGCCCGAGAACTCGGCCATGCTGGAGGCTGCGCGCCGCTATCTCGCGCCGCACCGCCTGAACGAGGCGAAGATCGCCCATGAGTCGACGATCATCGAGAAGGGCAACTGGAAGCTCGTGATGGAGAACAACCGCGAGTGCTATCACTGCGCGGGCTCCCACCCGTCGCTCTGCCGCACGTTCCCGGACCGCCCCGGCTACACGTCACAGGACGAGAACGGCAACGTCGAGCCGGTGATCGCGAAGCACTGGGAGCGCTGCGAGGCGGCGGGGCTGCCGTCGCGCTTCCTCATCGACCCCGACCATCAGTGGCGCTTCGTGCGCATCCCGCTGCTCGGCGCGGGCGAGAGCTTCACCCTCGACGGCAAGGCGGCGGTGCCGACCAAGCGCCTGTCGACCGCGCCCTTCGCCGACGCGGGCTCGCTGCTCTTCTTCCACTATCCGAACAGCTGGAACCACTTCCTCGGCGACCACACGACGGTGTTCCGCATCCTGCCGATCAGCCCGACCGAGACCGAGGTCACGACCAAGTGGCTCGTCCACAAGGACGCGGTCGAGGGCGTCGACTATGACCTGACGAACCTGACGCAGGTCTGGACAGCGACGAACAACGAGGATCGCGCCGTGGTCGAGGAGAACCAGCGCGGGGTAAAGTCGCCCGCCTACGTGCCCGGCCCCTACAGCCGCATTCAGGAGGACGGCGTGATCCAGTTCGTCGACTGGTACTGCGCCACGATGACCGACCGCCTCGGCGGCGGCCACGCGCGCCTCGCGGCGGAGTAGCCCGCATGAGCCTCGATCTCGTCCCCCGCCTCGGCGGCGCCCAGCCCTGGAAGGACAGCGAGCCGCTGGAATGCGTCTCGGTGGTGCCCGAAGGGCCGAACACCGTCTCGTTCTCGTTCCGCGCGCCCTCGGGCGCGTGGTTCGACTATCGTCCCGGCCAGTTCCTGACGCTGGAGCTGCCGGTGGCGGGCGGCCCGATCCATCGCACCTACACGATCAGCTCCAGCCCCTCGCGGCCGCTCTCGATCACCCTCACCGTGCGCGCCCAGTCGACGAGCATCGGCACGCGCTGGATGCTCGACAACCTGCGCGAGGGCGTGCGGCTGAGGGCGATCGGCCCGGGCGGGATCTTCGTCCCCGACGTCCCGGCCGACCGCAAGCTCCTGCTGATCTCCGCCGGTTCGGGCGTGACGCCGATGATGGCGATCACCACCTACCGCTGGGATCTGGGCGGCCAGCCCGACATCTGCTTCGTCAACTGTGCGCGGCGCCCGTCCGAGCTCGTGTTCCGCAAGCGGCTCGAGCACATGGCGACGCGCGTCCCCTCGATCAAGCTGCACTTCGTGGTGGAGCAGGACGACCCGCACGACGCGTGGACCGGCTATCGCGGCACCTTCAACCAGCTGATGCTGGGCCTGATGGCGCCCGACTATCTCGACCGCGAGGTCTATTGCTGCGGCCCGGAGCCATTCATGCAGGCGGTCCGCGACATGCTGATCGGCTTCGGCTTCGACATGGACCACTACCACCAGGAGACTTTCGCGGCACCGGTGCTGACGCCGGCCGACGCGCCGGTCCTCGACGACGTGGTGCCGAGCGCCGAGGCGCTGTCGGAGGTGATCTTTGCCGCCAGCGGCCAGTCGGTGCCCTGCACCGAGGCCGATACGATCCTCGCCGTCTCGCGGCAGGCCGGGCTCAACATCCCCTCGGGCTGCACCTTCGGGGTCTGCGGCACCTGCAAGACCCGGAAGATCTCCGGCGAGGTCCACATGGTGCACAACGGTGGCATCAGCGACGAGGACATCGCGGAGGGCTACATCCTCGCCTGCTGCTCGCATCCCATGGGGCGCGTCGAGATCGACGCCTGACCCCCGACGCCTGACCCTCGCGGCCCGCGATCAGGCCGCCGCCTGCCCCGAAAGGACGCGGGCGGCAGCCGCCACCAGCGCGGCATTGCTCGCCGCCACCGCCCCGCCGGGCAGCTCGCGGGTGTCCTCGAAGCCCATTCGAGTTCCGAGCCCCCGCTCGGCCGCCATCGCGACCATCGGCCAGGCGCACGCATTCTCACCGTGGAGCAGGATCGGCAGCTTCACGCCCGCCGCCTCCAGCACGTCGAGGATTTCGTTGGCCTCCGCCCTCGCGGTCTCGGCATCCTCCGCGGTCATCTCGACCAGCACCCGCGTTGTATAGCGCGGCATCCGGCCGGAGACGAAGCGCCGCGCCGCTGCCTCAGTCCAGATCCCGGCCTCGATGCCGACGCCGCGCGCCTGCATGAGGCCCATTATCGCCTCGGCCTCCGGCTCGTGGACATTGACCGAGACGTAGTCCGGCAGCACCGTCCAGCTTCGGATCGGCACGAGCCGCGCCGTGCCTCCGGGAGCGATCCAGCCGCCCGTGGAAACCCCGATGGGCAACTCCGGAACGGCCGCGCGCACCGCCGCGATGGCCGCGTCCACGTCCGGCGCCGCCAGCGATTCCCGCCCGAGACCGTTGCGCGGATGGAAATGCAGCAAGCGCGCGCCCACGTCGCGCACCGCCACCGCGTCGCGTGCGAGCGCCTTTGGAGTCAGTGGGACTGCCGGGTGAAATGCAACGGATCGCGTGCCGTTAAGACAGGCCTGAATCAACATCCGACCCTCCCCCCGAGACGGCGCCATCGAGTCGGCGATGCCGATCTTGCCTGCCATGAGGCATTCCACCAGATGCCACAGAGGTCGGCAACCCCCTCACACGTCAGTAACGGAGCCGGGCAAACGGCGAGTTGGCCGATGCCTCCCGCGCCGCGCCCAGCGTTACCACGCCGCGTTCGCGCAGGAGCGGCAGAAGCTTCAGGAATACCGTCGCGGTGGTGAGCGCGTCGCCTGCGGCGGAATGCCGCGCCACCACCGGAACGCCGAGCCGGGCAGCGATCGCCTCAAGGGCATGGCTCTCGGCATCGGGCTCGGCGATGCTGGCAAGCAGCAGCGTATCGAGCACGGGCTGGTCGAACTTCAGCCCGGTGGACGCCTCCTTCAGCCGCAGGAAGCGCATGTCGAACGCGACGTTGTGGCCGACCAGAATGGTGTCGGCGGCAAAGGTGTGGAGCGCGGGCAGCACCTCGCCGATCCGTGGCGCGCCCCGCACCATCTCCGGGCGGATGCCGTGGAACGGGATCGACGCCTCGGGGATGCTGCGGCCGGGATCGACGAGCTGGTCGAAGCTCTCGCCCGGGAGCAGCCGGCCGTTCAGGATCCGCACGGCGCCGATCTGGATGATCTCATCCCCGCCGCCGGGATCGAGGCCGGTCGTCTCGCAGTCGAAGACCGTACAGGCGAGGCGGTCGAGCGGGCAGTCGTCGAGCGCGCTGCTCGCCTCGGAGCCCGCCAGAAGGTCGAAGTCGTAGTAGACCGGGCGCTCGTCCGCCAGCAGGTCATCCCGCTCCCCGGCGGCCAGCGGCACCATGAAGCGGAAGAATGACACGGCCGCGTCCCGGTCGTGGGCAAGCCAGAGGTCGCCACCGTGCCGCTCGGCCACCTCGCGCGGCGACGGCGATCCCTCTCCCTCCATGGGCGCGTCTTGCCATCCCGCGGCAGCGGCAGCCGTCGCGCCGTCGCCGGAGGGCCAGACGAGGTCGAGATGCGCCCAGCTGCCGGCCGGCGCGAGCTGCAGCGTCACGACCTCCTCCCGCTCGCCGAGCCGAGCCGCCAGCGCCGTCACGGCGGCGGTCAGCCCGAAACTGTCCGCCAGAAGCCACAGGCTCTCATCAACCGGCCCGCGCTCTGCCCGGCGCCCGGTCGCGGCTTCGATGCGCTGTGCGGCAGCGTCAATGAGATCGGCGCCGAGAATGTCCTGCAGCGGCCAGCGGCCGAGCATGTCACGTCCGGTATCGGCGGCAAGCTCGGCCAGCCGCGCGCTCATCACCGCGACCTCGTCGTGGACCACCGCCTGAAAACCCGCCCGCTCGTCGGCCTCGAGATCGGGATAGTCGAGCATGTCGAGGGCCGCCTGCATGTTCGCGAGCGACGCGCGGCTCTTTTCCGTAAGCTGCAGGAGATGCCGCTCACGCCGGGACTGCGCCGCGTGAACCTCGGTGATATCGTCGATGAGCAGCACGTATCCGGTCATCGCGCCGGCTTCCGGCCGCACCGGGGCAAGGCTCGCCTGAAGCAGCGTTCCGTTGCCCGCCACAGTGACGAAACGAGCCGACGGCCGCGTCTCGCCACGGGCGATTCGCCGCTCCACCCCGGCGCGGGCATGGGCGAGTACTGCCGGCTCGATCGCGCCATGGATCGAGCGGCCGAGGCCGATCAGCTCCGCGCCCTCGGCGATCTTCGGCGCCGGCGACAGGCGGCGGAAGAGCGCCCGCGCCCGGTCGTTGTAGAGCAGGATCCGACCTTCCACGGTGCAGACGATGACGCTCCGGTCGAGTTCCGCCATGAGCGCGCCGAGCTGGTCGCGATCCTCCGCGGCCTTCCGGCTGGCATCTGCGACGAGTTGCGCCATGTCGTCCCCGAGGCGCCGCCGCTCGGCCGCGAGCGCGTTCACCGCATCGCCGAGCCGCCGCATCGCGGCACCCCCCGCAGGCCGGACGGCGGGCGCGCCGGCGTCGCCTGCGAGAAGCCGCGTCGCGTCGGCCATGCGTGGGATCGGCACGACGAAGGCGCCATGCAGCCGCATGACCGCCCAGGCCCCGAGCGCCGCCGCAACCAGCCACCAGCCGAAGACGAGGGCGCCATGGGTCCCGACGAGCGGCGCCACGGCCGACACGACCTCCTGCCGGGCCGCCGGATCGAGGGACGCGCCGATCAGCACCACCCCAAGCACCAGCCAGGCGGCGAGAAAGACGCCCGGGACCAGTGCCGCGGTGACGGCTGACCGGCCCGCCTTCACGCGAGCATGTCCCGCACCTTCGCCACCAGATCCCGCGTGGAGAATGGCTTGGTGACGTAGGCATCCGCCCCGGCGCCAAGGCCGCGCGCGACGTCGGTCTCGCGGCCCTTGGCGGTCAGCATCACGATACGTGTCTCGCGGACGCCCGCATCCGCCCGCACCGCCTCGCAGACGTCGAAGCCCGTCATCCCCGGCATCATCGCGTCGAGCAGCACGAGCGCCGGCCGCTCGCGGCGGATGGTGTCGAGAGCCTCGACGCCGTCGCGCGCCACCAGAACGTCATATCCTTCGCGCTTCATCATGAAGCTCAGCGAAACGACGATGTTCGGTTCATCGTCAGCTATCAGCACCTTGCAGCTCATTCTCGTTCCCTCCCGGCTGCAGTGGCAACCGGAAGGCAAAGCATGCGCCCCGCCCGGGTTCCGATTCCAGCCACATCCGCCCGCCAAGATGATCCACGATCTGTCGGCTGATCGGAAGCCCAAGTCCGGTGCCCGGCGGGCGGGTCTGCGCGTCGCCCCCCTGCCGGAACTTCTCGAACACCGTCGCCTGATCCGGCTGGGGCACGCCCGGTCCGTTGTCGTGGACCTCGACGACGAGCGCGTCCGCCTCCGAGCGGAGCCGCACCTCGACCCGCCCGTCCACATCGGGGACGAACTTCGCCGCGTTCGAGAGCAGGTTCAGCATCACCTGCGTCAGGCGGTCGGCGTCGGCCCGGATCGTCGGCACGGCGTCGGGAAGACTGAGATCGAGCCGGGCGCCCCGCTCGCGGAAAAGCTCCGAAACCGCCCGCGCCGCGTCCTGGATCACTGCCCGCAGATCGACGTCGGTGTTGTGCCACTCCGCGTGCCCCGATTCGATCTTCGCGAGATCGAGCACCTGATTCACCAGCCGCCCCAGCCGCTCGGTCTCGGAGACGATGATCCGCAGGAACTCGTCACGCTCCGCGGGCTCGATGTCGGGGGTATCGCGCATCACCTCGGAGAGCGCCCGGATCGAGGTGAGCGGCGTGCGCAGCTCGTGGGTCACCGACGACATGAAGTCGTCCTTCAACTCGTCGAGCGACTTCAGCGCCTCGTTGGCGTCCCTGAGCTCCACCGTCGCGGACTCGAGCGCCCGGGCGTAGCCGCGAAGCTGCGAGGACTCGTCGAGGATTTCGAGGACGTCTTCCACCGACAGCGGCTCTTCCTGCGCCACGGACGCGACCAGCACCCGCGCCGAGGCGGTGCCGACCGCGCCGGCGATCTGCCGCTCGACCCGGTCGACGAGCCGGGCGTCCGCCACCAGGTCGGGCACCGGCACGCCGACCTCGGCCGCGTGCTCGTCGAAGAGCGCCTCCGCCCGCGCCGGCCCGAGGAAGCGCGCCGCCAGTGCCCTCAGGTCATCGAGCCGCGCCCGTCCGCGCCAGAACACCGGCTCCGCGCCGGGCCGGCGGAACACGTCGACGAAGAGCAGCGCCTGACTCGCCTCCCGCGCCGATGGCGCGCGCGCCAGCGAGAGGCCGACGTAGAGTCCGACGTTGGCGAGCATGCTCCAGAACAGCGAATGGGTCAGGCTGTCGAGGCCGGTCAGCCCGAACAGCTGCTCCGGCGCCAGAAGCCCGATCCCGAACGGCCCGTGCGCCACGAAGTCGTCGGCGATCCAGCCCGACTTCGCCACCGACGGCAGCATCAGCGTCCAGGCCCAGACCGCGAAGCCGGCGACAAGACCCGCGATCGCCCCGACCCGCGTCCCGCCGCGCCAGTAGATGCCGCCGAGCAGCGACGGGGCGAACTGCGCCACGGCGGCGAAGCTGATGAGGCCGATCGAGACCAGCGCATAGGCCTCGCCCGCCACGTGGAAATAGAGATAGCCGAGCATCAGGACGGCAACGATCGCCGCGCGCCGCACATTGAGGATGATCCGGGTCAGATCGCCGTCGCCGAGGCGGCCAAGCCGCAGCAGCGCCGGCATGACGAGGTCATTGCAGACCATGGTCGACACCGCCACCGTCTCGACGATCAGCATGCCGGTCGCCGCCGACAGCCCGCCGAGATAGGCGAGAAGTGCCAGCCCGGGCGCCCCTTGCGTCAGGGGCAGCGACAGCACGAACGTCTCCGGATCCCCCCCTGCGCCGAGGAGCAGCAGGCCGCCAATCGCGATCGGCAGCACGAAGACGTTGATGAGCAGCAGATAGGCCGGAAACAGCCACGCCGCGCGCCGGACGTGCCGCTCGTTGACGCATTCCACGACCATGACCTGAAACTGTCGCGGCAGCAGCAGAACCGAGAACGCGGACAGCACGGTCATGGCGAACCACTGGGCATGATCGAAACCGGGCCCGCCGAGCTGCATCAGGCCCGCGAGCTTCGGCACCTCGCCGGCGCGCGCCCAGATGTCGGACATGCCGCCGAAGAGACCCCAGGTCACGAACGCACCAACGGCGAGGAACGCCACGAGCTTCACGATCGACTCGAAAGCGATCGCCGCGACCATCCCTTCATGCCGCTCGGCCACGTCGAGATGCCGGGTTCCGAAGATGATCGCGAAGGTCGCGAGCGAGAGCGCCACATAGAACGTCCCGTCGCCGAGCCAGCCGACCGCGTCCTCGTCGCCCCGCCCGGTCAGGACGATGTACCCCGCCTCCACCGCCTTCAGCTGAAGCGCGATGTAGGGCACGATCCCGATGACCGTGATGAGCGTCACCAGCGCCGCAAGGCCCGGGCTCTTGCCGTAGCGCCCGGCGATGAAGTCGGCGATCGAGGTGATGCGATAGGTGTGGGCGATCCGCACCATCTTGCGCAGCACGATCCACGCAACCAGCATCGCGAGCATCGGCCCCAGGTAGATCGGCAGGAACCAGACGCCGCCCGTCGCTGCCCGCCCGACGCTGCCGAAGTAGGTCCAGGCGGTGCAGTAGACTCCCCAGGACAGCGCATAGACCAGCGCGCTGTCGATGACCGATCGCCCTTCAGCCGCCCGCCGGTCACTCCAGGCGGCGACGAGGAAAAGCACGAGCAGATAGCCCGCACACGCGCCGAGGACGAGTACGGGCGACATCACCCGCCCCCCCGCTCGCTGACCCAGGCCAGGATCGCGATGAGCGCGGCCCAGATCCCGAAGAGCGCCACCGGCAGCAGCGGCAGCCCGAAGACCGTAGCACCCTGCCCCCAGACCGCGAGCAGCGGGAAATTGAAGAGCACCACCCCCGCCACGCAGAGGGCGATCAGCGATTGCGCGCGTGGCCCGCGCCGCTCGCTCACAGCGCGTCCAGCCGGTAGTGGTGGGCGAGCCACGCCTTGAAGCGCCGCACGATGGCGAGGGAATCCTTCAGCGACTGCCGCTCCAGCGTGCCAAGCTGGTCGAGGCGGAGCAGGTTGTCCGGCGGCCGCCCGGCCGCGATCTGGTCGAGGTTGCTCGCGAGCTTCAGCCCCATGAGACAGTGCAGCGCGTCCACGAGATCGCGGGCGAGGTCGCTGTCGATCCGCCCGGCCGCCTCGAGCGCCCGCAGCCGCGCCGCGGTGCCGAGCGCCTCGACACCGGCTTCGAGCGCCAGCGTGCGCACGCCGTGCACCACCGGGAAGAGCCCGAGCTTCTTCAGATCGACCTCCGCCGCGTCCGGTCCGCGCAATCCGGGCAGACGGCGCCACCACGCCCCCTCGCCGCCGAACTGCTCGATCGCCGCAACGAAACGCGCATGAAACGCATCGCTCGCCGCCGTCAGCCGGCGCAGGTACGCACGCAGCTCCGCGAGAAGCGTGGCATCCCCGGCCACCACCGCCGCGTCGAGAAAGATCGCGAGATTCATCGGCCCGTCGGCATCGGCCCCGTGCGTCCACCCGTAGAGCGCCGCCCGGAACCCCGCCACGTCCTGGCACCAGAGCGGCCGGCTCAGCATGATTCCCCCCGGACAGGGCGGATAGCCGAATTCGACGAGCGCGGCGGTGAAGGCTTGCGTCACCTCCGCGAGCCGGGGACAGACGAAGCCGTCGCGCAGGATCAGCGCATTGTCCTGATCCGTGCGGATGATCTGCTCGCCGCGCCCCTCGCTCCCCATCACGATGAGGCAACTGTTCGCCCGAAGCGCCTCCGGCGCCAGAAGCTCCCACAGCCGCCGGAATATCTGCCGGTTCAGCCGGCCCACCAGCCCGGCGACGATCTCGACGTCGACGCCGTCGGCGTCGAGCACCCGGATCATGCCTTCGACCTGACGCGCCGCGCTGGCGAGCTCGCTCGTGCCGGACGCCTGATCGATGCGAAGCGCGATGAGATCGGAGTGGTTCGCCACCAGCGCCATGAGCTCGAGCTGGCCGAGGACTCCGACGATCGTATCGCCATCCTTCACGAGCACCCGATGAAATCCGTGGCGCAGCATCAGGACCAGCGCGTCGAAAAGTTCATCCTCGACTGAGACCGAAAGCGGGTCGAAGACCGCCACCTCCCGCACCGCCACCTGCTCGGGCGGACGCCCGAGGAGGAGCGCATCGCGCAGGTCGGTGGTGGTGAAAATGCCGATGCGGCCGTCGTCGCGAATCAGCGCCCCGGTCCGCCCCGCGTCGCTCAGCATCCGGCAGAGGGTCACGAGGTCGGTGCCGCCGTCGGCCCAGACCGGCACACGAAGCGGCGCGTCCCGCACGCGGCTCGCCATCAGTTCGAGAAATTCGCGGCCCTGCCGCGCAACAGGGAAGGCCCGCCCCTCCCGGAGGGGACCCCCTGCAGTCGGTCGGGGCGGATCGATTTCGGACATGACCCGCCCCACCCCTTCAGTGCGCCGAGGCTTCCGAAGCGCCGATGCCGGTTTCCGAACGCACCTGCTGTGCGAGGAACCCGGCCCGGTCGACCTTCGCGCGGGCGCTGTTGTCCATCTTCGAGACGATCCAGATCGTGAGGAACGCCAGGGTCATCGAGAAGATCGTCGGCGAGGTGTAGGGGAATGGCGCCGAGCCGACCGGATGACCGAGGGTCGCCTCCCAGACCGACGGCGAGAGCACCGTCAGCACCACCGACAGGACGAGGCCGACAAAGCCGCCGACAACCGCACCCTTGGTCGTGCAATCCTTCCAGAGGATCGCGAGGAAGAGCACGGGGAAGTTGGCGGACGCGGCAACCGCGAAGGCCAGCGACACCATGAAGGCGATGTTCTGGTTCTGGAACGCGATGCCGAGGATCACCGCGACGATGCCGAGGCAGATCGTGGTGATGCGCGACACGCGGAGCTCCGAGGCACTGTCGGCCTTCCCCTTCTTGATGACCGTCGAGTAGAGGTCATGGCTGACCGCCGAGGCACCCGAGAGCGTCAGGCCCGCGACCACCGCGAGGATCGTCGCGAAGGCGACCGCCGAGATGAACCCGAGGAAGATGTTGCCGCCAACCGCGTGGGCGAGGTGCACGGCGGCCATGTTGGTGCCACCGACGAGCTTGCCGTCCGCCGTCAGGAACTCCGGGTTCGTGAGCACGTAAGTGATCGCACCGAAGCCGATGATGAAGGTGAGCAGGTAGAAGTAGCCGATCCAGGTGGTCGCCCACATCACCGACTTCCGGGCTTCCTTGGCGGAGGGCACGGTGAAGAAGCGCATCAGGATGTGCGGCAGGCCGGCGGTGCCGAACATCAGCGCCATGCCGAAGCTGATCGCCGAGATCGGATCCTTGATGAAGGTGCCCGGGCCCATGATCGACTGGCCGGCGACGGCCGCCTCTTCCGGGGTCTTGCCGGAGGCGAGGGCGAGCTCACCCTTCACGCGCACCGCGTCGGCGAACATCGCCTCGGGGCTGAAGCCGTACTTCCAGAGCACCATGAACGACATGAACGACGCGCCGCCGAGCAGCAGGCAGGCCTTGATGATCTGCACCCAGGTCGTCGCGGTCATGCCGCCGAAGAGCACGTAGATCATCATGAGCGCGCCGACGAGCACCACAGCGATCCAGTAATCGAGACCGAAGAGCAGCTCGATCAGCGAGCCCGCGCCGACCATCTGGGCGATCAGATAGAAGGCGACGACGACGAGCGTGCCCGAGGCCGCGAAGATGCGCACCGGTGTCTGGGCGAAGCGGAAGGCCGCCACGTCGGCGAAGGTGAACTTGCCGAGGTTTCTCAGCCGCTCCGCCATCAGGAAGGTGAGGATCGGCCAGCCGACGAGAAAGCCGATGGAGTAGATGAGGCCGTCATAGCCCGAGGTCATCACCGCAGCGGAAATACCGAGAAACGATGCCGCGGACATGTAGTCGCCGGCGATGGCGAGGCCGTTCTGGAACCCCGTGATGCCGCCGCCCGCGGTGTAGAAGTCCGCCGCCGACTTGGTCTTCGACGCCGCCCACTTGGTGATCATCAGCGTCATCAGGACGAAGGCGCCGAACATCACGATCGCGGTCCAGTTCGTGGCCTGCTTCTCGCCGCCCTGGATCACGTCGGCGGCAAAGCCGGCACCGGGAAGCGCGGCAACGGCCAGCGCGACCGCAAGTATCTTCGATCGGCTCATTTCAGGGCGTCCTTCTTGATCTTCTCGGAGAGCTGGTCGAATTCGCTGTTGGCCCGGCGCACGTAGATGCCGGTGATGAGGATGGTGAAGATGATCACCCCGAAACCGATCGGGATGCCCCAGGTCATCACGCCCTCGCCGATTCTCGCGGCGAGCAGGTCCTTCTTGAAGGCAATGAGCAGGATGAAGCCGTAGTAGACCACCAGCATGGCGATGGTCAGTGTCCAGCCGAAACTCGACCGCTGGCGCTTTAGCTCCTGATAGTTCGGATCAGCGACGATGCGCTCCACAAGGGGGGTTTCCATTCTCCGTCCTTTATTAGGTTCTTGTCAGCGGTCAGGCACGGCACGCCACCCGTTTGCCGGGAGAGAGTCCGACAAACAGAGATCGCTCCACTTGGTTCGTCAAGAAAATGATCCGATCCCGTGAGATACCCGACCGGATCATCTGAGGCTCAGGTCCGGTTCATGCGGTTGTCGATGAGTTCATCGACGACGCCGGGATCAGCGAGGGTTGAGGTGTCGCCGAGGGCGCCGTAGTCGTTCTC
>NZ_JACHFM010000003.1 GCF_014201905.1 Amaricoccus macauensis
GGCACCGAGATGGTCATGCCCGGCGACAACCTGAAGTTCGAGGTGACCCTGATCTCGCCGATCGCCATGGAAGAGAAGCTCCGCTTCGCAATCCGTGAAGGCGGCCGCACCGTCGGCGCCGGCGTCGTCTCCAAGATCATCGAGTAATCAGAAAAATCGCGTCGCGGCCGGCACCGGCCGGCCGCAATGACACACCCGAGAGGCGCCAGAGAAATGCAAGGTCAGACAATCCGTATCCGGCTCAAGGCCTTTGACTATCGTGTGCTCGACACCAGCACGGCCGAGATCGTGAACACGGCCAAGCGGACCGGCGCGCGGGTGCGCGGCCCGATCCCGCTGCCCAACAAGATCGAGAAATTCACCGTGCTCCGTGGCCCGCACATCGACAAGAAGAGCCGCGAGCAGTTCGAGATCCGCACCCACAAGCGGCTTCTCGACATCGTTGACCCGACTCCGCAGACCGTGGACGCGCTGATGAAGCTCGACCTCGCTGCCGGCGTCGACGTCGAAATCAAGCTCTGAGGATCGATTGAGATGCGTTCCGGAGTGATTGCAAAGAAGCTGGGCATGACCCGGCTGTTCTTGGAGGACGGGAAGCAGGTTCCCGTGACCGTTCTCCAGATGGAAAACGTGCAGGTGGTCGCACAGCGCACCGCCGAGCGTGACGGCTATTCGGCCGTCCAGCTCGGCGCCGGCGCTGCGAAGCCGAAGAACGTGAGCGAGCCGATGCGCGGCCACTTCGCCGCGGCGAAGGTCGAGCCGAAGCGGAAGATCGCGGAGTTCCGTGTTTCCCCCGAGAACCTCATCGAGGTTGGCGAGGAAATCACCGCGGACCACTACTTCGCCGGCCAGTTCGTCGATATCGCGGGCACCTCGATCGGCAAGGGCTTCGCGGGCGGCATGAAGCGGCACAACTTCGGCGGCCTTCGGGCGTCGCATGGTGTGTCGGTCAGCCACCGTTCGCACGGCTCGATCGGTCAGTGCCAGGACCCGGGCAAGGTCTTCAAAGGCAAGAAGATGGCCGGCCACATGGGCGCCGTCCGCGTCACCACTCAGAACCTGCAGGTCGTGCGCACCGACGCCGACCGTGGGCTCATCATGGTGAAGGGCGCGGTTCCGGGCTCGAAGGGCGGCTGGGTCATCGTCAAGGACGCCGTGAAGAAGGCGACCCCGGACAACGTGATCCTGCCCGCGGCGCTGCGGTCGGAAGCCAAGAAGGCGGCCGAGGCTGCTGCGAAGGCGGCTGAGGAAGCGGCAGCGGCGGAAGCGGCGGCCGAGGCCGAGCGTCTCGCCGAGCAGGCGGCCGCCGAGGAAGCGGCGCTCGCCCAGGCCGAGGCGGAGATCAAGTCCGACAAGGCCGACGGCGACACCAACGCCGAGGGGAGCGAGAAGCAATGAAACTCGACGTGATCACGCTCGAGGCCTCGCCCGCGGGGTCGATCGAGCTCGACGATGCGATCTTCGGCCTCGAGCCGCGCGCCGACATCCTGCACCGCGTGGTGCGCTGGCAGCTGGCGAAGCGCCAGGCCGGCACCCACTCGGTGCTCGGCAAGTCGGATGTCAGCTACTCGACGAAGAAGATCTATCGCCAGAAGGGCACCGGCGGCGCGCGGCATGGTTCGCGCAAGGCGCCGATCTTCCGTCACGGCGGCACCTACAAGGGGCCGACGCCGCGGAGCCACGCCCACGAGCTGACGAAGAAGTTCCGCGCCCTCGGGCTTCGCCACGCGCTGTCGGCGAAGGCTGGTGCGGGGGATCTGATCGTCATCGACGAGGCGAAGCTCGCCGAGGGCAAGACGAAGCTCCTCGCCCAGGCCCTGAAGGGTCTCGGCTGGACGAAGGTGCTCGTCATCGACGGCGCCGAGGTGAATTCGAACTTCGCCCTGGCTGCCCGCAACATCGATGGGATCGACGTGCTGCCGAGCGTCGGCGCGAATGTCTATGACATCCTGCGTCGCGAGAAGCTCGTGCTGACCAAGGCCGGCGTCGAGGCGCTGGAGGCGCGACTGAAATGAGCGTGACGCCCGAACAGTACGACCTGATCCGCAGGCCGATCATCACCGAGAAGGCAACGCTCGCGTCCGAACACGGCGCCGTGGTCTTCGAAGTGGCGATGGACGCCTCGAAGCCCGAGATCAAGAAGGCGATCGAGAGCCTCTTCAATGTCAAGGTGAAGGCGGTCAACACCACCGTCACCAAGGGCAAGGTGAAGAAGTTCCGCGGCCGCCCGGGCAGGCGCCGCGACGTGAAGAAGGCCTACGTGACCCTCGTCGAAGGCTCGACGATCGACGTCAGCACTGGCCTCTGAGGTGACGCCCTGCTATAGGGCGCCACTCTCGGACATCCGAGTCGCGACATTCGCCGCCCCCCGGGCGGCGGACGAGTTTCAATAAGCCCCGGAAACGGGGTTCCCTAGCAACGGAAGACAGCAACTCATGGCGTTGAAAACTTACAACCCGACGACGCCGGGCCAGCGCGGGCTGGTTCTGATCGACCGTTCCGAGCTGTGGAAAGGCCGCCCGGTCAAGTCCCTCACCGAGGGTCTGACCGGCAAGGGCGGACGCAACAACACGGGACGGATCACCATGCGCCGCCGCGGCGGCGGGGTGAAGCGGCTGTACCGCATCGTCGACTTCCGTCGGACCAAGTTCGACGTGCCGGCGAAGGTCATCCGCATCGAGTACGACCCGAACCGCACCGCGTTCATCGCGCTGATCGGCTACGCCGACGGCGAGCAGAGCTACATCCTGGCGCCCCAGCGGCTCGCGATCGGCGACACCGTCATCGCCGCGGCCAAGGCTGACATCAAGCCGGGCAACGCGATGCCATTCTCGTCGATGCCGATCGGTACGATCGTGCACAATGTCGAGATGAAGCCCGGCAAGGGCGGCCAGATCGCGCGTTCGGCTGGCACCTATGCCCAGTTCGTCGGTCGTGACGGCGGCTACGCCCAGATCCGCCTCTCCTCGGGCGAGCTCCGGCTCGTGCGGCAGGAGTGCATGGCGACGGTTGGCGCGGTCTCGAACCCGGACAACTCGAACCAGAACTTCGGCAAGGCCGGCCGCATGCGGCTGAAGGGCCATCGCCCGAAGGTTCGCGGCGTCGTGATGAACCCGATCGACCACCCGCACGGCGGCGGTGAAGGCCGCACCTCCGGCGGCCGCCACCCGGTCACCCCGTGGGGCAAGCCGACGAAGGGTGCCCGCACCCGGTCGAACAAGGCGACGAGCAAGTACATCCTGCGCTCGCGTCACCTCAAGAAGGCGAAGCGGTAAGGAGCCCCGCACATGTCACGTTCTGTCTGGAAGGGCCCCTTCGTCGACGCTCACGTCCTGAAGAAGGCGGAGAAAGCGCGCGAATCGACCCGCAATGAAGTCATCAAGATCTGGTCGCGGCGTTCGACCATCCTGCCGCAGTTCGTCGGACTGACGTTCGGCGTCTACAATGGCAAGAAGCATATCCCGGTCAACGTCACCGAGGAAATGATCGGCCAGAAGTTCGGTGAGTACTCGCCGACGCGCACCTACTACGGGCACGCGGCCGACAAGAAAGCGAAGCGGAAGTAAGCCATGAGCAAGGAAAAGAACCCTCGCCGCGTGGCGGAAAACGAGGCGATGGCTGTCAGCCGGATGCTTCGCACCAGCCCGCAGAAGCTGAACCTCGTCGCCCAGCTGATCCGCAACAAGCCGGTGGAGAAGGCGCTTGCCGACCTCACCTTCTCGAAGAAGCGGGTTGCCGAGGACGTCAAGAAGACGCTGCAGTCGGCAATTGCCAATGCCGAGAACAACCACAACCTCGACGTTGACGAGCTCGTCGTCGCCGAAGCCTTCGTCGGCAAGAACATGGTCCTGAAGCGTGGCCGTCCGCGGGCGCGTGGCCGGTTCGGCAAGATCCTGAAGCCGTTCAGCCAGGTGACGATCAAGGTTCGGCAGGTCAGCGAGGAGACCGCGTAATGGGTCAGAAGATCAATCCGATCGGGCTCCGCCTGCAGGTCAACCGCACCTGGGACAGCCGCTGGTTCGCTGACGGATCCGAGTACGGCAAGTTGCTGCACGAGGATCTTGCGATCCGCGAGTTCATCAAGAAGAAGGCTGCTCAGGCCGGCATCAGCCGCGTGGTGATCGAGCGTCCCCACAAGAAGTGCCGCGTGACGATCCACGCTGCCCGTCCCGGTGTCATCATCGGCAAGAAGGGCGCGGACATCGAGACGCTCCGCAAGGCGCTGGCGCAGTTCACCAAGTCCGAGTTGCACCTCAACATCGTCGAGGTCCGCAAGCCCGAGATCGACGCCGCTCTGGTGGCCGAGAACATCGCCCAGCAGCTCGAGCGCCGTGTCTCGTTCCGTCGCGCCATGAAGCGCGCGGTGCAGAACGCCATGCGCATGGGCGCGCTCGGCATCCGGATCAACGTCGGCGGCCGTCTCGGCGGTGCCGAGATTGCCCGGACCGAGTGGTATCGCGAGGGGCGGGTGCCGCTGCACACGCTGCGCGCGGACATCGACTATGCGCTCGCCGAGGCGAAGACCGCCTATGGCATCATCGGGATCAAGGTCTGGATCTTCAAGGGCGAGATCATGGAGCATGATCCGCAGGCCCGTGACCGGCGCCAGGCCGAGCTTCAGGAAGGTGGCGGCATGCGTCCGTCGCGTGACCGGGGCGATCGCGGCGACCGCGACCGCGCGCGCTGAGGAGTAGAGAGACATGCTGCAACCGAAGCGAACGAAGTTCCGCAAGCAGTTCAAGGGCCGCATCCACGGTGAGGCCAAGGGCGGCTCGGACCTGAACTTCGGCCACTACGGCCTCAAGGCCGCCGAGCCTGACCGCATCACCGCGCGTCAGATCGAGGCGGCTCGTCGGGCGCTCACCCGTCACATGAAGCGTCAGGGCCGGGTGTGGATCCGTATATTCCCGGACGTGCCGGTGTCGAAGAAGCCGACCGAGGTTCGTATGGGCAAGGGCAAGGGCTCGGTCGAGTTCTGGGCCGCCAAGGTGAAGCCGGGCCGGATCATGTTCGAGATCGACGGCGTCGCCGAGGACATCGCCAAGGAGGCCCTGCGCCTCGCGGCGATGAAGCTCCCGATCAAGACCCGGTTCGTCGCCCGCGAGGACTGGTAAGCCCCGCGTTTCGCGACGCTCGACCAACGCCGTCCGGTCAGGATGGCCGAAAGCCCTGCCGATCGTCGGATCGGCAGGGTTTTTTTGTGTCCTCGGCAGGTCGCACTCTGGGGCACCGGCTTCAGCCATCGGAGGTCTGTGCTACCTTGGCGGGCTCGAAGTGGCGGGAGGTGCATCAGGTGGCAAAGCTCGTCTTTGGCATGAACCTGTCTCTCGACGGGTACGTTGATCATCAGGAGATGCAGATAAGTCCCGTGCTCTTTCGCCACTGGACCGGGCAGGTCAGCGGACTCGCGGGAAGCGTGTATGGTCGGCGCGTGTACGAGCTCATGCGATACTGGGACGCGGACGATCCGGGCTGGAGCGATGACCAGAGCGCCTTTGCTCTGGCGTGGCGGCGGCAACCGAAGTGGATCGTGTCGCGGACGATGACATCGGTCGGCCCGAATGCCACGCTCGTCCGCGATGGCGTCGACGCTCTCGTCAGGGGACTGAAGACCCGGTTGGCCGGAGAAATTGCCGTTTCCGGGCCGTGCCTGGCGGGCAATCTGACGGAACTTGGCCTTGTTGACGAGTATCGGCTCTACTTCAATCCCGCCGTGCTCGGTCGTGGCAGACCCTTCTTCGCCGGCGCCCGCCCAGCGTTGCGTTTCGTGGCGAGCGATCAGATGGACGACCACACGATACGCCTGACCTACGTTCCGGCCTGACCCCTCCCGGTTCGGAGCTTGCGCGGGAGGCAAATCCCGTGTATGCGGCCGCTTTCCCGCAGGGAAATCCAATCGAAATGCCGTGTCCGCCCGCATCCGTCGCTCATGGGGCGCGTCCGGCCAGAGGAGAAGCGACATGAAGCTGAACGAACTCCGGGACAATCCCGGCGCCGCCCGCAAGCAGAAGCGCGTCGCGCGCGGTCCGGGCTCGGGCAAGGGCAAGACCGCCGGCCGCGGTATCAAGGGTCAGAAGTCCCGTTCGGGCGTGGCACTCAACGCCTACGAGGGCGGCCAGATGCCGCTCTACATGCGGCTGCCGAAGCGCGGCTTCAACAAGCCGAACCGCAAGGAATTCGCCGTCATCAACCTCGGGCTCATCCAGAAGTTCGTCGATGCCGGCAAGCTCGACGCCAAGGTCGAGATCACCGAAGAGACGCTGGTCTCGACCGGCATCGTCCGTCGCAAGCTCGACGGCATCCGCGTCCTGGGCAAGGGCGAGCTGACCTCGGCTCTCACCCTGACCGTGACCGGCGCCTCGCAGTCGGCGATCGACGCGGTGGAAAAGGCCGGTGGCAAGCTCAACGTCACCACGCCGGTGGCGGACGCGGCGGCCGAGTGAAAGTATCGCCCGAAACCGCGGCGATGGCCGGTCTCGGGTGCACCTGAAGCAGACCGTCACGGCGGCAGCGACATGCTGTCGCCGTTTTCATTCAGGGTCCTGCGCCCGTCGTCGCAGCGACCCGACCCTCCGCGCATCTGAGACAGGGATCGAGGGCAGGGCACCCCTCGGACCTTCGTCGAGCCGCTCCCGTTCCCCATGCTCCGGAGGGTACTCGACAATCCGCTCGGCCACCTGAACCCTCGGAATCGGGCTTGTCCCTCACTCCGGATCGGCTTAGGTCAGCGGAGATTTTCGCGCCCCGCCCCGCAAGGGGAGGGTGGCGCCTTTCCACGTGAGGTCTCGATGGCATCCGCAGCCGAACAGATGGCGGCAAATCTGAGCTGGGGGACCTTCGGCAAGGCCAAGGATCTCCAGAGCCGCATCCTCTTCGCGATCGGCCTCCTGATCGTCTACCGTCTGGGCACCTATATCCCGGTGCCTGGCGTTGACGCGGTGAAGCTGCAGGAGTTCTTTTCGCAGCAGAGCGCCGGGCTTGGTGGCATGCTCAACATGTTCACCGGCGGCGCTGTCGGGCGGATGGCGATCTTCTCGCTCGGCATCATGCCCTACATCTCCGCCTCGATCATCGTGCAGCTGCTCACGTCGCTCATGCCGAGCCTCGCGGCGATGAAGAAGGAAGGCGAGGCCGGACGGCGGAAGATCAACCAGTACACCCGCTACGGCACGGTCTTTCTCGCGACGTTCCAGGCCTATGGCCTCGCGCTCGGGCTCGAGGCCGAGGGCATGGCGCACGATCCGGGCTGGTTCTTCCGGCTTGGCGTCATCATCACGCTGGTCGGCGGCACGATGTTCCTGATGTGGCTCGGCGAGCAGATCACCGCGCGTGGCATCGGCAACGGCATCTCGCTCATCATCTTCGTCGGCATTGTCGCCCAGATGCCGCACGCCCTCGCGCTGTTCCTCACCCAGGGCCGCACCGGCGTCATGAGCCCGCTCGTCATCGTCGGCATCATGGTGATGATCGTCGCCGTGATCGCCTTCGTGGTGTTCATGGAGCGCGCACTCCGCAAGATCCACATCCAGTACCCCAAGCGCCAGGTGGGAATGAAGATCTACGGCGGCGAAAGCTCGAACCTGCCGGTCAAGGTCAACCCGGCGGGCGTGATCCCGGCAATCTTCGCGTCCTCGCTCCTGCTGCTTCCGGCAACGATCACCACGTTCTCGGGCTCGTCGAGCGGTGCGACGTCGGGGATCGTGAACATGATCGCCGCCTACATGGGGCGTGGCCAGCCGCTGCATCTTCTGGTCTTCGGCGCGCTGATCGTGTTCTTCACCTACTTCTACACCGCGAACGTCGCCTTCAAGTCGGATGACGTGGCCGACAATCTCAAGAAGCAGGGCGGGTTCATTCCGGGCATTCGTCCCGGTCAGAAGACGGTCGAGTTCCTTGACTATGTCGTCACCCGCCTCCTCGTGGTCGGCTCGGCCTACCTCACCGCGGTCTGCCTGCTGCCCGAGGTGCTGATCTCGAAACTTTCCGTGCCTTTCTACTTCGGTGGCACTTCCCTCCTGATCGTGGTCTCGGTAACGATGGACACGATCACGCAGATCCAGTCCCACATGCTTGCGCATCAGTATGAGGGGCTGATCGAAAAGTCGCGGTTGCGCGGCAAGGGTCGGGGAAAGCCAAGACGATGAACATCATTCTTCTCGGACCGCCGGGGGCGGGCAAGGGCACTCAGGCGCGGCGGTTGGTGGAAGAGAAGGGCTTTGTCCAGCTCTCCACGGGCGACATGCTCCGCGCGGCCAAGACCTCTGGCACCGAGATGGGCAAGAAGGTCGCCGACGTCATGGCGCGCGGCGAACTTGTGACAGATGACATCGTGATCGGCCTCATTGCCGAACAACTCGACGGCGAGGCCGGCAAGCAGGGCCTGATCTTCGACGGCTTCCCGCGGACGCTGAAGCAGGCGGACGCGCTCGAGGCGCTCCTTGCCGAGAAGGGCCAGACCCTCGAGGCCGTGGTCGAGATGCAGGTGGACGAGGACGCGCTCGTCGATCGCATCACCGGCCGCTTCACCTGCGCGAAGTGCGGTGAAGTCTACCACGACACCACGAAACCGACCCAGAAGCCCGGGGTTTGCGACGTTTGCGGCTCGACGGAGTTCGTGCGTCGTGCCGATGACAATGCCGAGTCGGTTCGGGTTCGTCTTTCCGCCTACAACCGCCAGACCGCGCCGCTCATTGGCTACTACTACGCCAAGGGCAAGCTGCGGACGGTGGACGGCCTTGGCGAGATCGACCAGGTGGCGAAGGATATCGAGGCCGGACTCGGTCTCTGAGCGTTTGGCCGTGGCAATCCACGGCCAATGCCTTCCCACGTTCGAGTTTTTCGCCTCCGCGGCCTTGACCCTGTCAGGATCGTTCATATACTCCGCGCTCTCTCCAAGTGGAGAGTCGTTCCCTCTACATTTCACCTCGGGGACGCGGGATGCTGGGCCCAGAGGCGTGGGCGTGAAAAGCCTGCCGAAAGCATCGGTGGGCTGTGGCTTTTGGACAGGGGTCTCGGGCAGGCCCGAGGACGGAACGGAGCAAGACCTTGGCGCGCATAGCGGGCGTAAACATTCCGACGAACAAGCGAGTGCTGATCGCGCTCACCTACATTCATGGCATCGGCCGGACCAAGTCGAAGGAGCTCGTCGATGCTCTCGGCATTGATGAGAGCCGTCGTGTGAACGAACTCAGCGACGCGGAAGTCCTGAAGATCCGCGAGTACATCGACGCAAACCTCGCGGTCGAAGGTGACCTTCGTCGCGAGACGACGATGAACATCAAGCGGCTGATGGACCTCGGCTGCTATCGCGGCCTGCGGCATCGCCGTGGTCTGCCCGTGCGCGGCCAGCGCACCCACACCAACGCTCGTACGCGCAAGGGCCCCGCGAAGGCCATCGCCGGCAAGAAGAAGTAAGGAGGCCGGACCATGGCTCGCGAGAAGGCGCGCGTGAAGCGCAAGGAACGCAAGAACATCTCGACTGGCGTCTGCCACGTGAACGCCAGCTTCAACAACACGAAGATCCTGATCGCCGACGCGCAGGGCAACGCCATTGCGTGGTCGTCCGCCGGTACCATGGGCTTCAAGGGCTCGCGCAAGTCGACCCCTTATGCGGCGCAGATGGCCGCTGAGGACGCCGGCAAGAAGGCGCAGGAGCACGGTGTGCGGACCCTCGAAGTCGAGGTTCAGGGACCGGGCTCGGGCCGCGAGAGCGCGCTGCGCGCCCTCTCGGCCGTCGGCTTCCAGATCACGGCGATCCGTGATGTGACCCCGATCGCCCACAACGGCTGCCGCCCGCCGAAGCGCCGGCGCGTCTGACCGATCGAACGACAAGCGGTCGCCAGCCACCGGGCGGGCGGCCGCGATCTATTGATGTGACCTCGGGCGTTCGTCGGCGCGGGATCTCCGACGAACAGGAATGGAGGGCCAATGCATATGATCCACAAGAACTGGCAGGAGCTGATCCGGCCCACCGCGCTTGAAATCAAGCAGGGTGCCGACCCGCACCGCCAGGCGACGGCCGTTGCGGAGCCGCTGGAGCGGGGCTTTGGCCTCACCCTCGGCAATGCGCTGCGTCGCGTGCTGCTGTCCTCGCTCCAGGGCGCGGCGATCACCTCGGTGCAGATCGACGGCGTGCTGCACGAGTTCTCGAGCGTGCCGGGTGTCCGCGAGGACGTGACCGACATCGTGCTGAACCTCAAGGGCGTGTCGATCAAGATGGAAGTCGAGGGGCCGAAGCGCCTCGAAATCCGTGCGACCGGACCGGGTGTGGTCACGGCGGGTGATATCTCGACCTCCAACGGTATCGAGATACTGAACCGCGATCACGTGATTTGCCACCTCGACGATGGTGCCAGTGTCTACATGGAACTGACCGTGGAGACCGGGAAGGGCTACGTTCAGGCCGACAAGAACCGGCCCGAGGACGCCCCCATCGGGCTCATCACCGTCGATGCGCTGTTCTCGCCGATCAAGAAGGTGAGCTACAAGGTCGAGCCGACCCGTGAGGGGCAGGTTCTCGACTACGACAAGCTCACCCTGCAGATCGAGACGGACGGCTCGGTGAAGCCCGAGGATGCGATCGCCTATGCCGCGCGCATCCTGCAGGACCAGCTCTCGGTGTTCGTGAACTTCGAGGAGCCGCAGGCCGGTGTTCGCACCGACGAGGCGGACGATCTCGAGTTCAACCCGCTCCTTCTCAAGAAGGTGGACGAGCTGGAACTCAGCGTCCGTTCGGCGAACTGCCTGAAGAACGACAACATCGTCTACATCGGCGATCTCATTCAGAAGACCGAGGCGGAGATGCTCCGTACCCCGAACTTCGGGCGCAAGTCGCTGAACGAGATCAAGGAGGTGCTGACCGGCATGGGCCTGCACCTCGGCATGGAAATCGTCGATTGGCCGCCCGAGAACATCGAGGACCTGGCAAAGAAGTACGAGGACCAGTTCTGAGTCTCGCGGGGGCCTTTCGAGGCCTCCGGCTTTCTGCTGCACGACCCGGGCAATCCTGCCCCAAGGAGTGTGGTCCGCACCGCATGGGCCACCGGACAAAGTACAACAAGCTATCCAGGAGACTGAAATGCGTCACGGTCACGGCTACCGCAAGCTGAACCGCACCCACGAGCACCGCAAGGCGATGTTCGCCAACATGGTGTCGTCGCTGATCGAGCACGAGCAGATCAAGACGACCCTGCCGAAGGCGAAGGAGCTGAAGCGGATCGCGGACAAGATCATCACCCTCGGCAAGCGCGGCGACCTCAATTCGCGCCGCATCGCTTCGTCCGAGCTTCGTCAGGACGCTGCCGTGAAGAAGCTCTTCGACACGCTGGCGCCCCGCTACAAGGATCGCAGCGGTGGCTATACCCGCGTGCTGAAGGCGGGCTTCCGCTACGGCGACGCAGCCCCGATGGCGATCATCGAACTGGTCGATCGCGACGCGGGTGCCAAGGGCGCCGGCGACAAGGCACGCGTTGCCGCCGAAGAGGCCGCCGCCGCCGAGGCGTGAGGCTTCCCGCCACACGATCTGGCTTTCAGAGCCCCGTCGGCCCATGCCGGAGGGGCTCGCCTTTTCCGGTTCCGCGCGTCATACCTCGTTGATGAGCGGGATGGGGCGGGCGATGACTGGACCGAACAGCGAGCAATCAGACTTCTGGAACAGCGGCCCTGGCCAGAACTGGGTCCTGCATCAGGTCGAACTCGACGCCAATCACAGCGAGATCACGGATCATCTTGTCGCGGCCTGTGCGGTGCGTCCGGGTGAGCGCATCCTCGACATCGGCTGCGGCGCCGGCGGCTCGACCCTGCGCCTGGCGGAAGCCACCGGTGCCGCAGGGCACGTTCACGGCCTCGACATCTCCGAGCCGCTGCTGGCACTGGCAGAGCGGCGCCGTCGTGAGAGCGGGCTCGACAATGTGAGCTTCTCTTCAGGCGATGCGCAGACCGCTCAGCTCGAAGCCGGCAACGACCTCGTGGTCTCGCGCTTCGGCATGATGTTCTTCGCAGACACCGGCGCGGCCTTTGCCAATCTGGGTGGGAGCCTCGCTCCCGGCGGCCGGATGGTGTTCGTCGCCTGGGCCGGGCCGGAGGCGAACCCGTGGTTCTCCGTGCCCCAGCGCGAGGCGACCGCGCGCCTCGGACAGGCCCCCCGGGTCGCGCCGGACGCGCCCGGCCCGATGGCGTTCCGCGATACCGCCCGGGTGATCCGCCTGCTTGAAGAGGCCGGCCTGCATGATGCCCGCGCCGAGACCGTCGATCTCCACATCGTCAATCACAATGGTCTCGACGACGTGATTGCGCTTTGCGGCGAAGTCGGGCCGCTGCCCCGGATGATGCGTGAGAAGGGCGGCACCGATGCGGACAAGGCGGCGATCCTCGCCGCCATCCGCGAGTCCTTCTCGCCCTACGCGGGGCCGGACGGTGTCCGGATCCCGGCGCGGGTCCACGTGTACTCGGCCCGCGCCTGAGGCGTCAGATCAGCACGACCTGGGTGCCGACCTTGGCGCGGTCGAACACTTCGGTGATGTGCTCGTTGTAGAGCCCGATGCAGCCCGAGGACGACTGCCGCCCGATCTTGCGGATGTCGTTGGTGCCGTGGATCAGGTAGTATTGCCAGCTGAGGTTGAGCGCCCGGATCCCGAGCGGGTTCTCGGGGCCTGGTCCGACATAGCGCGGCAGATCAGGGTTCCGCTCGATCATGCTCGGGGTCGGCCGCCAATCGGGCGCCGGACGCTTGAACACCACCTCGGTCCGGCCCCGCCGGGTCATCTCGTCGCTGAGCGGCACCGACGTCGGATAGATCCGGTAGAACCCGTCCTCGCCCCAGTAGTGCAGCGCGCGATCGTCGATCACCGCGAGGATCGCGTCGTTCTTGAGCGAGGGAAAGTGGTCGCGCCAGTCACGGCTGCGCAGGCCGGAGATTCTCCACTTCGCCGCGCCGCCTTCCGAGCTTGTGAGTTCCTCCCTTGCCCACGACGGGCTGGCGGCAAAGGTCGCGCCTGCAGAGAACGCCAGCGCAGCAAATTGTCTCCGCGAGAGAACATTGTCCTGCATCTCGTGGCTCCTTTCGTGCATGGTTCTGCCCAACGGGGCATACGTGGGACGTTTATTCATGTTCGTCAACCCGTTGGGCACCCTACCATATTGACGTAGTCGGAGTTATATCTGCGCAATGGCGGACCTTTTCGACCTCGACCCGAAGCCTCTCCCCGAACCTCAACGGGCCCGCGCGCCGGAGCCGGCGCGGCCTCTCGCCGACCGGCTTCGGCCGCAGAGGCTGGAGGATGTGGTCGGGCAGGATCATGTGCTCGGCCCCGACGCGCCGCTTGG
This sequence comes from Amaricoccus macauensis, assembly GCF_014201905.1. Taxonomy (GTDB): domain Bacteria; phylum Pseudomonadota; class Alphaproteobacteria; order Rhodobacterales; family Rhodobacteraceae; genus Amaricoccus; species Amaricoccus macauensis. The sequence continues at coordinate 13,324 of NZ_JACHFM010000003.1, forward strand.
CCACATGCTGGCGGACGGCCGTCTCGGCTCGATCGTGTTCTGGGGGCCACCCGGAGTTGGCAAGACCACCATCGCCCGGCTCCTCGCGGACGCGACAGAACTCGCCTTTGTTCAGATCAGCGCAATCTTCTCCGGGGTTGCCGATCTCAAGAAGATCTTCGAGGCGGCGCGGCTTCGCCGGCAGAACGGTCGCGGTACCTTGCTGTTCGTTGACGAAATCCACCGGTTCAACAAGGCGCAGCAGGACGCGTTTCTGCCCCTTGTCGAGGACGGGACTATCGTTCTCGTGGGCGCGACTACCGAAAACCCCTCTTTCGAGCTCAATGCGGCGCTGCTCTCCCGCGCGCGTGTGCTGACCCTGCGCCGGCTCGACGACGCAGCGCTCGCCGATCTCGTCGCGCGGGCGGAGGCCGAGCTTGGCCGTCCGCTGCCGCTCACGGACGAAGCCCGCACGGCGCTGATCAATCTCGCCGACGGCGACGGCCGGGCGCTGCTCAATCTGGTCGAGCAGATTTCGGACGAGCGCCAGACACTCGATCCCGCTGCGCTGAACCGCCGGCTGACCAAACGGGCGGCGCTGTTCGACAAGTCGGGTGACGGCCACTACAACCTCATTTCCGCACTTCACAAGTCGGTGCGCGGGTCCGATCCGGACGCGGCGCTCTACTGGCTCGCCCGGATGTTGAAAGGCGGCGAGGATCCTCGCTTCCTCGCCCGGCGAATCACCCGCATGGCGGTGGAGGACATCGGCCTCGCCGATCCGCTGGCACAGCGCCTCTGCCTTGACGCCTGGGCAACCTACGAGCGGCTGGGGTCGCCGGAGGGCGAACTCGCACTCGCGCAGGCGGTCATCTATCTGGCGCTGGCGCCGAAATCGAATTCGGCCTACCGCGCGTTCGGCGCGGCCATGGCCGCCGCCGAACGCACCGGCTCGCTCCCGCCACCGAAGCATATCCTGAACGCCCCGACACGGCTGATGAAGCAGGAGGGATACGGCTCGGGCTATCGCTACGACCATGACACCGACGAAGGCTTCTCCGGTCAGGACTACTTTCCCGACGGGATGGAGCGCCCGAGCTTCTACGCTCCGGGCAAGCGTGGCGCCGAGGATGAGCTCGGCCAGCACATGCGGCATCTGGCGGAGCTCCGCGCTCGCATCGCGGAGGAGCCCTGATGGTCGTCTGGCGCCCTGAGGCGAGCCTGATCCAGCTTGTATTCACCTGCGGTGGCGGACAGAACTTGACGCCCGATGCTCTGCAGGTGCTCGTCGACGACCTCGGTCGCGCCAATGCAAGGGCCAAGCTGACCGGCCTCCTGTTGCGGCAGGGCGATTCGTTCTACGGCGTGCTCGAAGGCAGCGAGCGTCGGATGCTGGCCCGGGTCGAGAGCATGATTTCCGATCCGCGCCTCGGCGGGGTGCGGGTCCTGAAGGAAGAAGCGATCGCGCAGCGCCGCTTCGGGAACTGGAGTTTCGGAGCGCTTCCCGCGGTGCACCAGGCATCCAATGCCGCCGAGGACTTCATCATCCGTCTGGCGCAGCGAAAGCGCTGATCCCGCCGGGCATCAGCCAATGGTCGATTTCGGGTATACGGGGGGCACCACGCGGGTGCTTGCTGCCAGGATCGGCGGCAGGCCGGCGCGAGCGCGAGGGAGCCCATGCCGTGGCAGCGCCGCTCGGGTTGGCGCTGCTCGGGTTGACAAGGCCTCGGCCTGCGCGCTTCTAGATCGCTCCGGATCAGCGGCCCGTGCGTGTGACCGCGGCCCCAGAGGAGTCGTGACGGATTGCCGGTACCCTTGCTCAATGAGACGGCGTGCGATCGCCTGTACGCGCCCGGGCCGGCATCAGGGGTCCGTCGATGAGCGGCGTCCGTCAGGTCACCGTCGCGCCGGACGACGCGGACCAGCGCCTCGACCGGTGGCTGCGCCGTCTGCACCCGAACGTCGGGCAGGGGCGGATCGAGCGCATGTGCCGCAAGGGCGAAATCCGCGTCGATGGTGGCCGGGTGAAGCCGGCGACACGGCTCGAGGCTGGCCAGACCGTGCGTCTGCCGCCAATCAGCGATGACGAACCGATGGCGAGCCCGGCCACGCCGCAGGTCTCCGATGCCGACGCCGCGATGATCCGGGCCGCGGTCATCTGGAAGGATGATGACATCATCGCCCTCGCGAAGCCGCCGGGCCTCGCGGTGCAGGGCGGGACGGGTACGCACCGCCACGTCGACGGTCTTGCGGAGGCGCTGCGCTTCGGCCGCGACGAGAAGCCGCGCCTCGTGCACCGGCTCGACCGCGATACCTCGGGCGTTCTCCTGCTCGCGCGCAGCGCCCGTGCCGCCGCCGGGCTCGCCAGAGCGTTTCAGGCCCGCGAGGCGCGCAAGATCTACTGGGCGGCCGTTGCCGGCTCTCCGTCGCCGCGTGCCGGCACCATCCGCACCGGGCTCGTCAAGGCGGCCGGCCATGGGGCGGGGGGCGAAGCGGAGAAGATGCTGGTTCTTCCGTTTGACAGCATCGCCGCCACCGAGGGCGCGAAGCGCGCGACGACCGACTATATGGTGATCGACGCTGCCGGTGGCCGCACGGCCTGGGTTGCGCTGTCGCCGATCACCGGCCGCACGCACCAGCTCCGCGCGCATATGGCGGCGATCGGCCATCCGGTCATCGGCGACGGAAAGTATGGCGGCAGCGGCCAGGAAAACCTCGGCGACGGCTGGGGCGCCCAGCTCGGCGGCGATGTGAGCCGCAAGCTGCACCTGCACGCCCGCTCGCTCAGCCTCAAGCATCCCAGGACCGGCCGCCGGCTGACCCTGACGGCGCCGCTGCCCGAGCACATGGCACGCACCTGGGACCTGTTCGGCTGGCGCCCCGAGGACGCGGCGGCCGATCCCTTCGAGGAAGAGACATGACGCCGCTCGCCCATGTCCTTGCCGTGCCGGTCCGGGCCTACCGGCTGGTACTTTCGCCGTGGGTCGGCCATTCCTGCCGCTTCCAGCCGACCTGTTCCGCCTATGCCCTCGAAGCCCTCGGCCGCCACGGCGCGCTCAGGGGGAGCTGGCTCACCGCCCGCCGCCTCTGCCGCTGCCACCCGTGGGGAGCCTCCGGCTTCGACCCGGTGCCGCCACAAGGACCGCATTCGTGAAGATCGAGGACTTCCCCGAGGCGGGGCCTGACACCCTGCCGGACACGCCCGACGACATCCACCCGATCTTCGCCGGCGCGCCGTCCTCGACCGAGTTCAGGAAGCTCCGCAAGCGGCTCATCCGCCAGACCCGCGAGGCGATCGAGACCTACGGCATGGTGACGCCCGGCGACCGCTGGCTCGTCTGCCTTTCCGGGGGGAAGGACAGCTACACGCTGCTTGCCGCGCTCATCGAGCTGCAGTGGCGTGGCCTGCTGCCGGTCGACCTGCTTGCCTGCAACCTCGATCAGGGCCAGCCCGGCTTTCCCGCGACCGTCCTGCCAGAGTTTCTTGCGAAGAAGGGCATCGCGCACCGGATCGAGTATCAGGACACCTACTCCATCGTCGTCGACAAGGTGCCGGCGAAGAAGACCTACTGCGCGCTCTGCTCCCGGCTGCGGCGCGGGCATCTCTATCGCCTCGCCCGTGAGGAGGGATGCCGCGCCATCGTGCTCGGCCACCACCGGGACGACATCATCGAGACGTTCCTGCTGAACCTCTTCCACGGCGGCAAGCTGGCGGCGATGCCGCCAAAGCTCCTGAACGACGAGGGCGACGTCTATGTCCTGCGCCCGCTCGCCCACGTCGCCGAGGCGGACTGCGTTCGGTTTGCGCGGGCAATGGCCTACCCGATCATCCCCTGCGACCTCTGCGGCAGCCAGGACGGGCTGCAGCGCGCCCAGATCAAGCGTATGGTGGACGAGTGGGAGGCGCGCAGTCCGGGTCGCCGGCAGATCATCTTTCGGGCCCTCACGCAGGTGAACCCGAGCCATCTGCTCGACCCGGGACTCTTCGACTTCCGCGGGCTCTGAACCGCGGCCTCTTGACCTTTCCGGCCGACGGCTGTTGAACGCCCCACAGCTTTTCAAGTCGGGGATCGGGGACCACGCCATGGATGACCAGAGCAAGAACCTGATCCTGGCGACGGCCATGAGCTTCGCCGTGATCCTGGTGTGGTTCCTGCTGTTCCCGCCGTCGGAGCAGGCCCCCACGGCACCGGTGGCGACCGAAACGTCGCAACCCGCGACCCCGGGCACCGCCACGAGCCCGACGCTGGCCGCACCCGACGCCAAGCCACGGGCCGAGGCACTTGCCCTCACCCAGCGCGTGGCGATCGACACGCCGCGCCTCGGTGGCTCGTTCTCGCTCACCGGCGGGCGGATCGACGATATCCAGTTGCTGAACTACCGCGAGACGATCGACGACAACTCGCCGACGGTCACGCTCTTCAGCCCGGCGGGTGCCGCACAGTCCTACTATGCGCTCTACGGCTGGTCGGCGGCGGCAGGGACGGCCGCCGCGGTTCCGGGTCCGAGCACGCAATGGACCGTCGAGTCCGGCGACAAGCTGACGCCCGCGACACCGGTGACGCTGCGCTGGGACAACGGTGGCGGCCTGATCTTCCGCCAGATCCTGTCGGTCGACGAGAACTACATGTTCACCGTCACCCAGACGGTCGAGAACACGACTGGTGGCGAGGTCCGCCTCGCGCCATACGGCATCATCGCCCGTCACGGCATGCCCGCGGATCTGAAGAACTTCTACATCCTGCACGAGGGGGTCACCGCGATGACCGATGGCACCCTCGAGGAGCTGAAGTACAAGGCGCTTAAGGATCTCGAGCCCGACCCGAACGAGGGCGGGGCACTGACCCAGCACCTCGCGGTGACCGAGAACGGCTGGATCGGCTTCACGGATCACTACTGGATGTCGACGCTCGTCCCGACCCCGGGCCAGAGCTTCAACGCCGTGGCGAAGTACACGCCCGCGACCGACACCTTCCAGACCGACGTGCGCATGCCGGTCATGTCCGTCGCCCCCGGCGCGACGGTCGAGAGTTCGACGATGCTGTTCGCGGGTGCCAAGGTCTGGTCGCTGCTGCGTGACTACCAGAACGAGAAGGGCATTGACCGCTTTGTCGACGCCATCGACTGGGGCTGGTTCTTCTTCCTGACGAAGCCGATCTTCCGGGCGCTGCATGTCATGCACAACCTGCTCGGGAACATGGGCCTCGCGATCATCGGGCTGACCTTCCTCATCAAGCTCATCCTCTTCCCGCTGGCCTACAAGTCCTACGTCTCCATGTCGAAGATGAAGGCGCTTCAGCCGGAGATGGAGAAGATCAAGGAGCGCACCGCCGGCGACAGCATGAAGATGCAGCAGGAGGTGATGGCCCTCTACAAGCGCGAGAAGGTCAATCCCGCCGCCGGCTGTCTGCCGATCCTGTTGCAGATCCCGATCTTCTTCTCGCTCTACAAGGTGATCTTCGTCACGATCGAATTGCGCCACGCGCCGTTCTTCGGCTGGCTCCGCGATCTCTCTGCGCCCGATCCCTCGTCCTGGATCAACGGCTTCGGTCTGCTGCCGTGGGCCGCGCCGGATCACACCAGCATGATCGGGATCATCTCGATCGGCATCCTGCCCATCCTCCTCGGCATTTCCATGTGGTTGCAGCAGCGGCTGAACCCCATGCCCGCCGACAAGACCCAGGCGATGATTTTCAACTGGATGCCCTGGATCTTCATGTTCATGCTCGGCAGCTTCGCGAGCGGTCTCGTGCTCTACTGGGTGGCGAACAACACGATCACTTTCGTCCAGCAGTACCTCATCATGCGCAGTCAGGGCGTCAAACCGAACGTCTTCGAAAACGTCACCGCGCCGTTCAGGCGATCGAAGAAGTCAGGCTGAGGCGCCATGCGGCTCGCGGCGATCTGGCGGCACCCGATCAAGGCGCATGGCGCCGAGCCGCTCGATGCCGTGACGCTTGATGCGGGCCGGACGATGCCATGGGACCGGGTGTGGGCGATCGCCCACAGCGCCGCCAGGGTCGTTGCCGGATCGGGCGACTGGGCGCCGTGCGCGAACTTCAGCCGCGGCGCGAAGTCACCCCGCCTGATGGCGATCCGGGCCCGGGTGGACGAGGAGCGCGGGCGGGTGCATCTGACGCATCCGGACGTTCCCGCGCTCGACGTCGACCCCGACGATCCCGAAGACGCCCGCACCCTCGTGGCATGGGCCGCGGCGCTGGCGTCGCCGGATCGGGCGGCACCGGCTTTCGTGGTGCGCGCCCGGCAGGGAATGACGGACAGCGACTATCCGACCCTGTCGCTCCTCAACCGGGCGAGCCTTGCGCTCCTCGGCGAGCAGATGGGCAAGCCGCTCGGCGAGGCGCGCTTTCGCGGCAACCTCTGGCTCGATGGGCTGGAGCCCTTCGCCGAGTTCGACCTGATCGGGCGCGACCTGCGCATTGGCGGGGCGACGGTGCGAGTGACCGAGCGCATCACCCGCTGCAAGGCGACGACCGTCGACCCCGAAACCGGCGTCCCTGACGCTGACACGCTTGGCGCGTTGCGTGCCCATTGGGGGCATCAGGACTTCGGGGTCTATGTCACCGTGACCAAGGGCGGCCGCGTCGCCGTTGGCGATGCGGCAGCGCCTCAGCCCTGAGCGCAAGGAATCCGGAGCGCAAGGAAAACGGTGTCTCAGGGTTAACTGGTTAACGGCGGCAGCCCCCTGAACATCAGCATAGCGGCCCTGGCCCGCTCCGGAAACGCGTCTTCACCGGAGAGGGTTAACCGCCTCGGCCCGCTGGATCCGGGGCGTCCGGTTGCCGCGCCGGGGCGGCGTCGGCGAAGGCCGCGAGGTCCTCGCAGGCCGCACGGATCCGGTTGAGACGGGGATAGGGGGCCAGATCAAGGCCGAAGCGATCGGCCGCGGCCATCTGCGGCACGAGGGCGATATCGGCGAGGCCGGGACGATCGCCGAATGCGAATCGGGCCTCCACCCGCCCGACGAGCAGCGCCTCGCAGGTCGCAAGTCCTTCAGCGTTCCAGTGCCGCGCCCAGGTGTCGAGTGCTGGCTGTTCCTGACCAAAGCTCTTCTTCAGGTATCGCAGGACGCGCAGGTTCTGCAGCGGATGAATGTCGCAGGCGATCACCTGAGCGAACGCGCGCACGCGGGCCCGCTCCAGCGGATCGGCGGGCAGGAGCGGCGGCTCGGGGTGGGTCTCGTTCAACCACTCGATCGTTGCGAGCGACTGGGTGAGAACCGCGCCATCGGCCTCCAGCGCCGGGACGAGGCCCTGCGGATTGAGCGCGCGGTACGCCTCGCCGTTCTGGTCGCCGCGGCGCAGGTGGACGGGGGCGGTGTCGTAGGCGAGCCCCTTGAGGTTCAGGGCGATTCGCAGGCGATGGGCGGCCGAGCTGAGGTAGAAGCCGTGGAGCGTCATCCGGGTGTCCCGACGGTGATATCGGCGAAGAGCTCATCGTCGCCGGTCTTGATGAAGTGCGGGTCGAGCCCGAGCGGTGCCGTGCGGTCCTTCGGCAGGGGCGAGACGAAGGGTGCGTCGCCGCGGCGGGCGCGGAAGTCCTCCCTTGCCGCCTTGCGCAGGCCAGCGTCGGTCATCAGGTCGTGGCCGCAGGCCGCGAGGATCCGCGCCGTGGCGAGCGAGCCCTTGTCGCCGATCGACATGCCGCCGCAGGCGGTGACCGGCCAGGTGTGCAGGCCGATGCCGAGGGGGATCGTCGGCCAGGCGAAGACCCCGGTCGGCACCTGATAGCTCACGTCGCCGAGATCGGACGACGCGCCGGCCGAGACGTCCTCGATGAAGGGCAGGGGCCGGGTCGACATTCCGGCCTCGGGCACGCCCATCTCGCGCTGGCAGGCGCGGGCGAAGGCCTGCTCGTCGTCGGTAAACTCGATCGGCACCGCGAGCATGTGGCGGTAGAGGTGACGGGCCAGCGGCTCGTTCGGCAGCAGGTCGTGGGAGCCGAAGAAGATCTCGAATTCCGCCCGGGTCTGGGTCGCCATGGCGGCGGCTTCCGCCACCTCGCCGATCCATTTGCTGAGCGCGCCGAGCTTCTCGCGATCGGCGTCGCGGGCGACGATCCAGACCTGCGCGAAGTCGGGGACGATGTTCGGGGCGACGCCGGCGGCCTGATAGATATAGTGCATCCGCGAGGTGGGCAGGATGTGCTCGCGCATCATCTGAATGCCGACGCCGAACATCTCCGCCGCCTTCAGTGCGCTGCGCCCCTCCCACGGGGCGCTGCCGGCGTGGCCGGTGCGGCCGTGGAAGCGGACCTGAATCTGGTTGAACGCCGCGAGGCGGACGTTGCCGGCGCCCGCGAATGGTGCGGAGTGCCAGGCGATGGCGGCATCGAGATCTTCGAAGAGGCCATCGCGCGCCATGTAGACCTTGGCGCCCTCGGTCTCCTCCGCCGCGCAGCCGTAGACCCGGATCGTGCCGGGGGTGCCATCGGCCTGCATCAGCCGCTTCAGCGCCAGTGCCCCGCCGGTGCAGCCGGCACCAAGCATGTTGTGGCCGCAGCCGTGCCCGACCTCGGCCCCGGTGGCCCCCGGCGTCTGGCGCGGCTCGGCGGCGTTCCCGAGCCCGGGCAGCGCGTCATACTCGGGGAGGTAGCCGATGATCGGCCCGCCCGAGCCCTGCGACCACTCGGAGATGAAGGCGGTGGGGATGCCGGAGGTGCCGCGGCTCTTCGTGGTGAAGCCCGCGGCCTCGAGCTCGCGCAGGTGGATGCGGTGTGACTTCACCTCGGCGAGCGACAGCTCGGGCGTCGCCCAGACTTCGCGGGAGATGCGCAGGATTGCGTCTCTGACCGCCTCCACCGCCTCGGCGGCGGCGCCGGACGAGGCAGGTGGCAGGGTGTCCTCCCGGGGCTTTGGTAGCGTCCCGTCGTCTTCCCGCGGCATCGGCGGAGCCTCTGCCTGAGCGAGCACGATCGTCGGGGTGCCAACGGCGGCCATGGCGCCACCGAGCCCGAGGCTTCCGAGAACGCTGCGTCTGTCGAGCCCGGAATGAAGCCGGTCGGTCATCGCATCCTCCCTGCATCGCCGGGTTCCATTTCAACCACAAGCGGGAACACCGGTCCAGCCGACGTCAGCCGACCCCGAGCAACCGGAACGCCTTTTCCCGCTCCATGAGATAGAGCAGCACCCGCACGGCCTCGCCGCGCGGCGATGTGAGGCCCGGGTCCTGATCGAGCAGCAGCCGCGCATCGTCGCGGGCGACAGCCATCAGCGCGCTCTGGGTCTCCAGATCGGCGATGCGAAACCGCGGCAGGCCGGATTGCGCCACGCCGAGCACGTCGCCCGCGCCACGCAGCGCCAGATCCTCCTCGGCGATGCGAAAGCCGTCGTCGGTCGCGCGCATGATTTCGAGACGGGCCTGGGCGGTTGTGCCAAGCGGCGGATCGTAGAGCAGGAGGCAGGTCGACCGCTCCGCGCCCCGTCCGACCCGGCCGCGCAGCTGGTGGAGCTGGGCGAGGCCGTATGACTGCGCCCCCTCGATCACCATGATCGAGGCGTTCGGCACGTTGACTCCCACCTCGATCACCGTCGTCGCGACCAGCAGCCGGCTGCGCCCGGCGACGAAGTCCGCCATGGCGGCGTCCTTCCGGGCGGGCGGCATCTGGCCGTGGACGAGGCCGACCGCATCGGCGCCGAAGGTCGCCCGGAGGCTCGCGAAGCGCTCCTCGGCGGCGGTCATCTCGGCGGTCTCGGACTCGCCCACGAGCGGGCAGACCCAATAGGCCTGCCGGCCCGCCTCGATGGCCCGGCGCAGGTGCGCGACCACCTCGCTGGTCCGGCCAGCCGGTACCGCTGCGGTCTCGACCGGGGTGCGGCCGGGCGGCTTCTCGTCGAGAATCGACAGGTCCATGTCGCCGAACTGCGCCAGCGTCAGGCTGCGCGGGATCGGCGTTGCGGTCATCACCAGCGTGTCGACCGCTTCGCCCTTTGCTCCGAGGTCCATGCGCTGGCGCACGCCGAAGCGGTGCTGCTCGTCGACGATGGCGAGGCGCAGATCGTGAAAGACCACGTCCTTCTGGAAGAGCGCGTGGGTGCCGACGATGACCGGGATCTCGCCTGAGGCAAGCGCCGCGAGCTTCGCGCGGCGCTCGGCGCCCTTGTCCCGGCCGGTCAGGAGGTCGAGCCGCACCCCTGCGGCTTCCGCGAGCGGGGTGAGCGAGAGGAGGTGTTGCCGCGCAAGGATTTCCGTCGGCGCCATCATCGCGGCCTGCCCACCAGCCTCGACCGCCGCGAGCATGGCAAGGAAGGCGACGAGCGTCTTGCCCGAGCCGACGTCGCCCTGCAGCAGGCGGTTCATCCGAAGCGGCGTTGCCATGTCGCCGGTGATCTCGGCGACCGCACGGGTCTGTGCGCCGGTCGGGGCATAGGGCAGCCGCCCCAGCACCTGCGATTGCAGCCGGCCATCGCCCTTCGTCGCAAAGCCCTTCGGCCGGCGCTGGCGGGCGCGCACGAGGGCGAGCGTCACCTGATGCGCGAGAAACTCGTCATAGGCGAGCCGCTCGCGCGCAATCGTCGCGGGCACGAGATCGGCCGGGCTTTGCGGCGCGTGCGCGATCGCGAGCGCGGCGTGCCAGTCCGGCCAGCCGCGGCTGCGCTTGACGGAGGGCTCGATCCACTCAAGAAGCCGTGGGGCGCGATCGAGCGCCGAGCGCACGGCCTTGCCCATGGTCTTGAGGCTCAGGCCCTCGGTCAGCGGATAGACCGGTTCATAGGCCGGAAGTTGATCCTCCTCGCCGGGCCGGAGCACGTGGTCGGGGTTCACCATCTGGGCGATGCCGTCGAAGATTTCGACCCGGCCCGAGATGATCCGGCGCTGGCCGGCGGGAAACGTCCGTTGCAGCCAGTCGGCGCGCGGGTGGAAAAAGACCAGCAGGAACTCGGTCAGCGCGTCGCGCACATGGATGCGATAGGGGCGATTGCGCGCGGTGGAAGGCTGATGCAGGCCGATCTCGACCTCGACGGTGACGATCTCCGGCGGATGCGCCTCGCGGATCGAGCCGCGCAGGTGCCGGTCGATGCCGCCGGTCGGCAGCGTCAGCGCGAGCTGCGCGGGATTCGCGATCTCCATGCGCTCGAAGAGCCGGACCGTCTTCGGGCCGACACCATCGAGTGCGGTCAGCTCGGTGAAGAGCGGAAAGAGGACCTCGGGACGGGTCACGTGGCGATCAGGCACGCCGCCGCGCCGGCACGGGCGCCCGGAGCCCGGTACCAGGGTTGGCGCAGAGAATGAGGCGCGGTCAGGGACAATCTCAGGGCGCTCGCGAGGTTGGTCGCGCCCGGGGTCAGGCAAGGCGCGGTCCATACATGGATGACCGCCGCGCGGTGGGCAACACCCTCCGCCGGCTCGCATGACTTGCCGCAGTGCGGTCCCCTGGACGATCGCGGCGAGGCGAGACAGGTCGTGCTGGTCCTGCAACGCGCCGGGGCGGCCTCCCGATAGACCGGGAACTGAAATGGGTGTAGTGTGAAATGATTCATTAAGTCGCGGCGGCGACCAGTACCGCCGACACAATCAGAGGTGGTAGGATGAGGGCGGCCTTGATTCTGGCCGGGGTCCTCTGGGGCGCCGGTTTTTCGTGTGCGGCCATTGCGGAAACGCCCCTTGAGCGGGGCGAATACTTGGTTCGGGGGCCGATGAGCTGTGGCAACTGCCACACGTCGCAGGGTCCGAACGGGCCGGACATGACACTGGAACTGGCAGGGGGCGGCCCGGTCATCGACGACAAGATGATCACGGCCTACGCGCCCAACATCACACCAGCCGGCGAGATCGCCGGATGGTCGGACGCGGAGCTCTCCCGCGCCATACGCGAGGGCATCCGGCCGGATGGCACGCTGATTGGCCCGCCGATGCCGTTCAGCCTCTACAAGGGGCTCTCGGACACCGACCTTGCGGCGATCGTCGCCTTCCTGCGGACGCTGAAACCGATCGAGCACACGGTGCCGAAATCCGTCTACAACATCCCCCTGCCGCCGGCCTACGGCCCGCCGGTCACCCACGTTGCCGACATTCCGCGCGGGCCGACGGCCGAATACGGCGCCTACATCGCCGGGCCGATCGCGCATTGCCTCGAATGCCACACGCCGATGGGGCCACAGGGGCCGATGTATGACGGCCACCTCGGGCAAGGCGGCTTCGAGTTCCCCGGGCCCTGGGGAACGTCGGTCTCCGCCAATCTGACCTCGGGTGATGACGGACTGAAGAGCTTCAGCGACACCCAGATTGCCGACATGATCACCAAGGGGGTGAAGCCCGACGGCACCCGGATGCTGCCACCGATGCCCTATGCCTGGCTGGCGAAGATGACGCCCGACGACCTGCAGGCGGTGATCCTCTATCTGAGGACGCTGCCGCCGCTGCCGGACTACAAGGGCTGAGACCCGGCGGTTCCCGCGGATCCGTCGGCAGACAGGTCCGCGGGCGCCAGCCCCGACGGTTGGGCGAAGTCGCCTACTCCGTCGAGCGGAGTGCCGTCACCGCCCAGTCCCAGCGCAGCGTTCCCGCGACCGGCGGGACGTTCGCGAAGGTGAAATGCGCCGAGAAGGCGCGGATCTGCCCCGGCGGCGCGTCGGGGCGGGAGATCGCGGAGGACTCGCCGATCGTCGGGCAGTCGGCGGGTTCGGTCTCCGGCGTCGGGCAGTCGCGCAGGCGCAGGTCAAGGGACATCTCGCGCAGGCGGTAGAGCGGGGAGCCGTTCGTCACCCGCCCGGTGAGTGTCGCGCCACGCCCGCTCCGAGCGAGATCCACCTGGTCGAAGCTGAGTTCCGCGGCGGTTATACGCTGCGCCGCGCGTTCCGCCTCCGGCGGCCCCTGCCGCCAGAGATAGACGGCGGACCCGAGGCCGATGACGACGCCTGCCACCAGCAGCGGCAGGCGCAGATGGGGCAGCACGACGAGGGCATAGCCATAGCCGGCGAGGAACAGAACGAGGATGGCGATCGGCATTGAACGTTCCTGCGCGGTTCGGCACCACCTGTCAGACTGCGGCACCATCGACGTGTTGGACGGAAAGCGCCGCCACGTCTACCCCGTCGAGGCAGTTCACGTTGACCGCCACCACCTGCCGGCCATCGGGTGTCGTGCCGAAGGCAAAGGGCTGGATGCCGCAGATCCGGCAGAACTGGTGGTGAATCTCATGCTTGTTGAACGTGTACTCGGTGAGTTCGTCCCCGCCCTTCAGCAGGGTGAAGTCACCCTCGGGGACGAAGGCGAGGCGCGATCCGAGCCGGCGGCAGCGCGAGCAGTTGCAGACCACCGGGTTTGCGATGTCGATGTCCGCCTCGAAGACGACGGCACCGCATTGGCAGGAGCCGGTGTGATGTTCGGTTGCCATGTCAGAGATCTCCCATGATCAGGTCGCGGGGGCCGAAGATGCGGCGCCCGCCGCAGCGGATCAACGTTCCGGGTCCGCTCCGGTTCGAAGCGGATCGTGGCGCCGGCCGCATCCCCGGCCGGCAAAGCGCGGGCAGCGTCGGCGTCCGGTGTGCCGAAGGGCTCACGTCGCCCGAGCCACGTCAGGGCGTCGCGTAGCCGCCGAGCTCGCAGACGATGCGCCATTCCTCGTCGGTGACCGGCTGGACCGAGAGGCGCGAGTTCTTCACCAGCACCATCTCCGCCAGTCGCGGGTCGGCCTTGGTGCGCTCGAGGGTCACGGGCTCGGGGAAGGGTCCGATGGCGCGCAGGTCGACGCATTCCCAGCGCGGGTCCTCCGAGCTCGAGTCGGGATGCGCCTCGGCGATCACCTCGACGACGCCGACGATCGCCTTGATGTCACCGGAGTGGTAGAAGAAACCCTGGTCGCCCACGGCCATCGCCTTCATGAAGTTGCGGGCCTGATAGTTGCGCACGCCGTCCCATTCCTGACCGGCATCGCCTTTTGCGACCTGCTGGTCCCAGCTCCAGGTGTGGGCTTCGGACTTGAAGAGCCAGTGGGCCATGCGGCGCCTCCTATTCGGACTTGAGCGGGCGGGCGAGGAGCGCGGCCATCGCGCCCTCCACATCGAGACGGCCTTCCAGCACGTCGGCGACGGCGGCGGCAATCGGCAGCTCGACGCCGCGCTCGCGGCCGAGCTTGCAGGCGGCGCGCGCCGTGGCGACACCCTCGACCGTGCCGCCGGGCCGGGCCTCGGCGGCGCCGAGCGCCTGACCGAGGCGGAAGTTGCGGGACTGGGACGAGCCGCAGGTGAGCGAGAGATCTCCGAGACCCGAGAGGCCCGTCAGCGTTTCGGGGCGGGCGCCGAGGGCCACGGCGAGCCGCGTCATCTCGGCGAACCCCCGGGTCATCAGCGCCGCGCGGGCCGAGGCGCCGAGACACGCGCCCTCGATGAGGCCGCAGCCGATCGCGACCACGTTCTTCAGCGCGCCGCCAAGCTCGGCCCCCACCACATCGTCGGTCAGGTAGAGGCGCAGGCGCGCGGTGGAGAGCGTCTCCTGCAGCACGCGCCCGGTCTCGCCGTCGGCACAGGCAAGCGTGAGGGCAGTGGGCAGCCCGGCGGCGATCTCGCCAGCGAAGCCCGGGCCGGTCAGCGCAGCGACGGTGGCGTGGGGAAGGGCCGCCGCGGCGATCTGGCTCTGGAGGCGGAAGTCGCGGGCGTCGATGCCCTTGGCGCAGAGGACCAGCGGCATCTTGGGAAGGGCTGCGCCGTGCTCGGCGAGAAAGCTGGCCGTCGCCTGCGCGGGGACGACGAGCAGCACCGCCTCGGCGGTCGCGAGGTCGGCGAGATCGCCGGTGCATGCGAGCGTTGGCGGCAGTGTCGCGCCGGGCAGGTAGGGCGTGGTCCGGCTCGCCTCGGCCTCGGCCATGGCGGCGGCATCGCGGCCCCAGAGGCGCACCTCGGTGCCCTGCGCCGCCTCGGCGATGGCAAGGGCGGTCCCGAAGGCACCGGCTCCGACAACGCCGATCATGCCTTCGCACCTTTCCTGCCGGCCCCGAGCATCGGCGCCGCGCGGGCGTCGAGCGGCCAGCGCGGCCGGGCCTCCAGGCCGAAGCCGTCGGGTTCGCCGCGCGCCATCCGCTCCGCGGCGGCGAAGGCGATCATCGCGCCGTTGTCGGTGCAGAGCCGGAGCGGTGGCGCGAGGAAGGTCGCACCGGCCTCGGTGGCGACCGCGGCGAGGGCGTCGCGGATGGTGTGGTTCGCCGCGACCCCGCCCGCCACCGCGAAGGTTGCCTTGGGGAAGGCCGCGAGCGCACGGCGCGACTTCTCGGCCAGCGTTGCCGCCACGGCCGTCTGGAAACCGGCGCAGATGTCGGAGATGTCGGCGCGCGAGAGGCCGCCCTGTGCCTCGATCAGCTTGTCGCGGGCGCGGCGCACGGCGGTCTTGAGGCCGGAGAACGAGAGATCACAGCCTTCGCGGTCGAGCAGCGGCCGGGGGAAGGCGAAGCGGCTCGGGTCGCCGCTGCTGGCGGCCGCCTCGACGGCGGGGCCGCCGGGCTGGCCGAGGGCGAGGAGCTTCGCCACCTTGTCGAACGCCTCGCCGGCGGCGTCGTCGATCGTCCCGCCGAGACGGCGGAAGGTCTCGGGGCCTTCGACCGCGAGAAACTGGCAATGGCCGCCCGAGACGAGGAGCAGGAGATAGGGGAACGCGACCGGATCCGTCAGGCGCGGTGTGAGCGCGTGGCCGGCGAGATGGTTCACCCCCCAGAGCGGCAGGCCGCGCGCGGCGGCAAGGCCCTTGGCGAACATGACGCCCGCCAGCACACCGCCGATGAGACCGGGGCCGGCGGTGACCGCGATGGCGTCGACGTCTCCGAGCGTGAGGCCGGCGCGCTCGAGCGCGATGCTCGTCACTGCGTCCAGCCGCTCGGCATGGGCACGGGCGGCGATTTCCGGCACGACGCCACCGTAGATGCGGTGCAGCGCGTCCTGGCTGGTGACTTCGGACGCGAGGATCTCGGCCACGGGCTCGCCCGGGCGCGCCCTGACAAGTGCCACGGCCGTGTCGTCACAGCTCGACTCGATGCCGAGGATGATGCGCTCGCCTTGCATGTCGCTCCTCCGGGCGCCCGGGTAGCACCCGGGCGCTGCCCCTGCAATGTGGGCTCAGGCGAGGGCGCGTTCCAGTGCGACGCCGACGCGCAGGAGCTTCGCCTCGCCCCCGGCGGGCGCCAGCGCGCTGAGGCCGCAGGCCGGCATCGCTGTCGGCAGGGTGAGCCCGGCGAGACCCATGAGGTTCGCAACGCGGGTGTTGCGCAGGGCGAGGAGGTTCTCCGCGACGAAGAAGTCGGGATCGGCGAGCAGTTCATCGACGTTCGGCGGCAGGAGCGGCGCGGTCGGGAGCAGCACCGCGTCGTAGGCGGCGGCGGCGATCGCCCACTCGACCCGCATGGCATCGACCGCACGCCACGCGGCGACGAAATCGACGGCGGAGAAGGCGGCGCCGGCACGGAACCGCTCGCGGATCGGCGGAAACATCAGTTCCGGGTCCGCTTCGATCGCGTCGCGCCAGATCGCATAGGCCTCGCCGGTGAAGAGAGCGCCCGCGAGCGCGAAGGCGGGGGCGAGCGGGACCAGCGGCCCGCGGGTGATGACGGCGCCCGCGGCGGCGATGCGCGCCACGGCGTCCTCGAACGCCTCCGCGGGCACGGCGCGGGTCGGGTCGAGCACCGGATCGGCGAGGACATGCAGCCTGAGGCCCGCGATCGGCGCCCCCGCCAGATCCGGCGCCGGACGCCCGGAGAGCGCCGCGAGCAGGAGCCCTGCGTCCTCGACGGTGCGGCAGAGCGGGCCGATCGTGTCGAAGCTGCTGGCAAGCGGCACTGTGCCGTCGAGCGGCAGGCAGCCGTGGCTGGTCTTCAGGCCGACGAGATCGTTCCACGCTGCCGGCACCCGCACCGAGCCGCCGGTGTCCGAGCCGATCGCGGCGGCGGCAAGGCCAAACGCCACCGAGGCGGCCGCACCGGAGGACGAGCCGCCGGGCGCGAGCTCGGGGTCGTTGATGTTGGGCGGCGTGGCGGTGATCGGGTTCACCCCGAGGCCGGAGAAGGCCAGTTCCGTCATGTGCGTCTTGCCGAGGCAGACGAGCCCGGCCCGCGTGGCGGTGGCAAAGACCGTGGCGTCCGTGTCGGGCACCCGGCCCCGGAGCAGCGCGGAGCCTGCCTCCGTGCCGGTGCCGGCAGTGTCGATGAGATCCTTCCAGCTGATCGGCACGCCGTCGAGCGGCCCGCGCCGAAGGCCGCTCCGCGCCCGATCCGCGGCGGCCGACGCCTCGGCGCGGGCACGCTCGGGCGTGGTGCGGGCGTAGATCGCGGTGGTGTCGGGATGGCTGTCGATGGCGGCGAGATAGACCTCCGTCAGCTCGCGCGCGTCGATCGCCCCCGAGGCGATACCTCGCCCGAGATCCCCCGCGCTCGCCCAGAGCCATTCGTCCGACATGCTTAAGCCTCCCACGCCACTTTGGGCGCGACCGTAGCGCGGCGGGGAAAGCAGTGTCTACGGGCGGTGCCGTCAGTTCTGCGGCGCGTTCCCTGCCGGAGCGTTACCAGACGGGCTGTCAGCAGATGGGCCGTCAGCAGATGGGGCGAGCGTCTGCGGTTCGGCGGTCTGTGGCGTGTCAGCGGCCGGTACCTCTATCGTCGAGGACGGCTCATTGGGGTCGGGACCGGAAAAGACGCTTGATAACCACCAGATGAGACCGACGAGGACGAGGAGGAGGACGGCACTGATGCCGATGAGCGGGCCCGCGTGACGGCGGACTTCCTTCTTCGGGTTGGTATCGTGCGGTGCCATGAATTCTCCTTTGCTTACGGAACAGGTCAGCGGCGGTGTTGGTTCCCCCCGGGTGGACATTGCGGTGCGGTGCCGGATACTGCGGATGCCGAGGGCCGGAGGGATGCCATGGCGCGGGATACGGATGTTCTGATCGTGGGGGGCGGGCTCAACGGCCCGCTTCTTGCGCTCGCTCTGGCGCAGGGCGGGATCGCCAGCGTGGTGCTTGATGCCCGGCCCCGCGAGGAGCGCGCGGCCGAGGATTTCGACGGCCGGGCCTATGCGCTGTCGCTTGCCTCGCGGCGGATGCTGGCGGCTCTCGGCCTCTGGCGCGGACTGGCTCCGAAAGCTCAGGCGATCGAACGGATCGCCATCAGTGACGGCCGGCCGGGCGAGGGAGCCTCGCCGCTCGCGCTGCACTTCGACGGACAGGAGATCGACGAGGGCCCGATGGGCCACGTGCTGGAGGACCGCTTCCTGCGGTGGGCACTCCTTGAGGCGATGGACGCCGAGCCGCTCGTCAGCCACCGCGCCGGGATTGCCGTCGTCGGGCAGGAGGCGGGCCCGGGCACGGCCACGGTGATCCTCGCGGACGGCACGCGTCTCACCGGCGCGCTGATCGCCGGTTGCGACGGGCGCGACAGCGCGGTGGCGAAACGCGCGGGGATCGGGCGGCGCGGCTGGAACTACGGCCAGACCTCGCTGGTCGCCGCCGTGGCGCACGAGCGGCCGCACGGCGGCGTGGCGCACCAGTTCTTCGTGCCGGCAGGCCCGCTTGCCATCCTGCCGCTGCCTGGCAACCGCTCGTCGATCGTCTGGACCGAGAGCACTGCGCGCGCTGCCGCAATCTCCGGGCTCGATCCGGCGGGATACCTCGCGGAGCTGCGCCCGCGCTTCGGCGACTTCCTCGGGGCGCTTCGGCTGGAGGGTGGCCGGTGGAGCTATCCCCTCGGCCTCACGCTCGCCGACCGCTGGACCGCGCCGCGCATCGCGCTGGTCGGCGACGCGGCGCACGGCATCCACCCACTGGCGGGGCAGGGGCTGAATCTCGGGCTCCGCGACGTGGCGGCCTTCGCCGAGGTGCTGGTCGAGGCGCTGCGCCGCGGGCAGGACATCGGCGCGGCCGACGTGCTCGAGACCTACGCCCGCTGGCGGCGCTCCGACACGGTGATGATGGCTGCCGCGACCGACGGATTGAACAGGCTGTTCTCGAACGACAACCCGCTGCTCCGCCTCGGCAGGGACCTCGGCCTTGGCCTCGTCGACCGGCTGCCGGGCCTGCGCCGCCGGCTCATCAGCGAGGCGGCCGGGGTGACGGGAGATCTGCCGCGGCTGCTACGCGGGCAGCCGATCTGATTTTCCTCTGGACAGGCGCCGGCGCTTCCCATAGTCAGCGCGCCACGGCCGGTTCGGCCGGCCCCCGTGCCCGGGTAGCTCAGGGGTAGAGCAGCGGATTGAAAATCCGCGTGTCGGTGGTTCAAATCCGCCCCCGGGCACCATGGTCTCCCTGATTTCCGTATGAAGTTCGCGACCCATCCGGGTTTCCCCGGGTGCTTCCTGGCGGGGACTGTGCCGGGACTACGCTGGGACTGCGGCAGTCAGGGTCATGGGATCGTACCGGCCGCGCCGGGTTTTCGCCAAATCCGCCCGTCGCCAGACCCCGCCCGTCGCAAAATCCACCCGTCGGGTATGGTTTCGTCGATTCTCGGATTGGTCGTCCCCCTGTCGGCGCACAGGTTCCTGACGCTTGCCGGCGCCTGCGAACGGGTGGAGCTTTGGCGCAGGTTCTGTGGCGAGGACCGACTCCACCCCGCGATCGGCTACAAGGCCCCGATCTGAACCATGCGGTGCGGCCGGCCCGCCGCCTCGATGAAGCCCGGGCTTTCCTTCCCGCGAAGGGATGATCCCCTTCGCGGGAAGGTGGGGGGTCAATTGGTGTCGCTGAGCGGGCTCGCGGAGGTGTCGCTGAGCGGGCTCGCGGAGCCCAGGGCAAGATCGCCCCCGTGCTCGAGGAAGCCCTCGATCGCGCGCCGCCACGGCGCGATGTCGATCCCTTCCCGGGCGAGCCACGCCGGATCGTAGTAGCTGTCGGCGTAGCGATCGCCGCTGTCGCAGATCATCGTCACCAGCGCGCCGCCGCGCCCCTCCCGCATCATGTCCGCAGCCACGGAGCACAGCGCGAAGAAGTTGGTGCCGGTCGAGCCGCCGACCCGGCGGAACAGCCGTTCGGACAGGACGTGCGCCGCCGCGATCGAGGCGGCGTCGGGCACGCGGATCATGTGGTCGATCACGCCGGGCACGAAGGAAGGCTCGACCCGCGGGCGGCCGATCCCCTCGATCCGGGAGCCCGGCGCGGTCACGCCGCGATCGCGCGTTCGCCATGCGTCGTAGAAGGCCGAGCCCTCGACATCGGCGACGCAGAGACGCGTGGGAAGGCCGCGATAGCGGATGAAGCGCCCGAGGGTCGCCGCCGTCCCGCCGGTGCCGGCGCTGACCACGACCCACTCCGGGACGGCTTCCTCCTCGCCTTCCAGCTGGCGGAAGATGCTCTCGGCGATGTTGTTGTTGCCGCGCCAGTCGGTCGCGCGTTCGGCGTAGGTGAACTGGTCGAGGTAATAGCCGCCGTGCTCGCGCGCCAGCCGGGCCGCGACCTCGTAGACCTCGCCGGCGCTGTCGACGAAGCAGCACTCACCGCCGAAGCGGGCAATCGCCTCGATCTTTGACGGACTGGTGCGGCGCGGCATCACCGCGATGAAGCGCAGGCCCAGCAGCCGGGCGAAGTAGGCCTCGGACACCGCCGTCGAGCCCGAGGAGGCCTCGACGAGCACCGTCCCCTCGTGGATGCCGCCGTTGCAGATGCCGTAGAGAAACAGCGACCGCGCCAGTCGGTGCTTCAGGCTGCCGGTCGGATGGGTGCTTTCGTCCTTGAGATAGACCGAAATCCCCGGCAGCCCCTCGAAGAGCGGTTTCAGCAGATGGGTGTCCGCCGACCGGTGCGCGTCACCCGAAAGGACGTTGATCGCGTGACGCGTCCATGGGCGCCCCCCGCACTCGGGCAAGGAGGAGGCGGCGGTGGGCGGCTGGTCGGGCATGGATCGATCCGTTCAGTTCGTCGCCGGCAGGCGGCTGCGAACGAGCGCGGTCCAGTACGACACGCCCCAGGCGATGGCCTCGTCGTCGAAGTCGTAGGCGGGATGGTGCAACCCGGCACTCGCCCCGTTGCCGATGTTGATCATCGCGCCCGGAACCTCGTTCAGCATGAAGGAGAAGTCCTCGCCGCCGAGGGTCTGGGGCATGTCGCGGCCGACCCGGCCGACGCCCGCGACCGCTTCGGCCGCGAGTGCCGCGAATTCGGTCTCGGCCTCGTGGTTGACCGTCACGGGATAGTGCCGGCCGTAGTCCATCCGGCCGGTCGCCCCGAAGGCCGCGGCGATGCCCGCGACCATCTGGCCGAGGCGTGCCTCGATCATGTCGCGGACCTCCTCGCGCAGCGTGCGCACCGTGCCCGTGAGCGTGACCTTCGGCGGAATGACGTTGTGGGCGTCGCCGCCGTGCACCGTCGTCACCGAGATCACCGCGGAGTCGATCGGGTTCATGGAGCGCGAGGTGATCGTCTGCAGCGCCTGGATCAGCGCGGCCATCACCGGCATCGGGTCGATGGTGTTCTCGGGCTGGGCGGCATGGCCGCCGACGCCCTCGATCACGATTTCGAACATGTCGACCGAACCGAGGACCGGCCCCGGCGCGATGATGAACTCGCCGACCGGCAGGCCTGGACGGTTGTGCATCCCGTAGACCTCGTTGACCGGGAAGCGGCGGAAGAGCCCGTCCTCGATCATCGCCCGCGCGCCGGCGCCGCCTTCCTCGGCAGGTTGGAAGATCAGCACCACGGTGCCGTCGAAGGCGCGACTCTCCGCCAGGCCGACCGCGGCGCCGAGCAGCATCGTCGTATGCCCGTCGTGGCCGCAGGCGTGCATCTTGCCCGGGGTCTGCGAGGCCCACGGCTTGCCCGAGGCCTCGAGGATTGGCAGCGCGTCCATGTCGGAGCGCAGACCGATCGCCCGGCCCGAGTGGTTGGTGCGGCCGCGGATCACCGCCACGACGCCGGTCTTGCCGATGCCCTCGTGGACCTCGTCGACGCCGGCGGCGCGCAGCGCCTCGGCGACCTGCGCCGCGGTTCGCGGCAGGTCGTAGAGCAGTTCGGGATTGCGATGGAGATCCTGACGAAACGCCACCAACTCGTCGATGCGGTCCGAAATCCAGTTCTCGACGGGCATTAGTCCTGCTCCTCCATGCGGTAGCGGAAGTCGCAGTGACTCGCCCCCTTCATGATTGTCTGGGTCCGGGTCAGCTTCATCGCCGGATTGTAGCCGATGCAGAAATCGCCATCGCGGTTGCACGAGAGCAGGTGGCCGATCCGCCCGAGCCCCATCTCGCGATACATCTCGGCGTAGCGGCAGCGGGTGACGTTGAAGTCGAGCTGCTCGTCATCGGCGTGCAGGACGTCGATCTCGAGCGAGCCGCCGGCGGTCCAGTTCGGCATGATGTCGGCCATGTCGCGGAGGTTGGGCGCGTGGTCGAGAGTTTCGGCGAAGCTCTTGCCCTGCTGGATCGCCGACTGGCTGACGGCCGCGCCGATCACCGCGTCGGCCTCCTCGGTGCCGGAGCGCGCCTCGATCACCTCGTGGACGTTCTTCAGGATCTGCGCCTCGATGCGGCGGCGTTCAATGATGGGAAGCATGGTCATGGCACTGGCTTTCGGCTGGAGCTACTTCATTTCCTGCAGGTCCTTGCGCCGCAGCCATGCGAGATAGCTTGGCGCGACCCGTCGCGCGATCGAATGGAAGGGCAAGGGGGCGGGGATCGGAACAACGGGCAGTGCGAGCGTGTCGAGCGCGGCGCCGGAGACCGCGCGCGCCATCTCGCGGCCGAGCGAGACGCCGAGGGCGACGCCGCGGCCGTTGCAGCCGATCCACGTCCAGGCGTCGGGGCCGAGGCTGTGGACGCGGGGGAAGCGGTCCCAGGTCATGCCGACGTAGCCCGACCAGACGTGGGTCATCGACTGCTCGCCGAGGGCGGGGAAGGCGTCCGCGAGATTGCGCGCGGCCTTCGCCGCGACGCGGCGACGGACGTCGTGCTCACCAATGACCACGCCGCCGGTGATCAGCCGGTTCCGCGCATCGTAGCGGAAGAAGCGCAGGTCGCCCCGCGTGTCTGACACCGCCTGACGGCCGGGCAGGATGGTGCGGCGCACGTTGTCGGAGATCGGTGCCGTCGCCATCTGCCACGAGAGCACCGGCACGACGGTCCGCGCCAGCCGGCTCGCGAGGCCGGGCACGAGCTCGCCGGTGTAGGTGCTGGTGGCGAGGATCATGTGCCGGGCGCGGACCTTGCGGCCGCCCTGCGTCGTGACGGTCCAGCGGTCGCCGTCGCGTTGCCAGCCGGTGACCGGGGTCGTCTCGTGGAGGGTGGCGCCGTGCGCCTCGGCGGCCCGCGCCATCCCGCGCGCCAGTCCGAGCGGGTTGATGTGGCCGCCCGTCGGGTTCAGCATGCCGCCGTACCAGAAATCCGAGCCGAGGAGGGCCGTCGCCTCGGCACGGTCGAGAAGGCGCGCGGGAAAGCCGAAGCGCTGCCATGCCTCGACCCGGGCGCGCGACAGGGCGACCCGGCCCGGCGAGTGGGCGGGCTGGAACCAGCCGGCCTGCTCGGCCTCGGCTTCGGCCTCGATCCCCTCGCGGCGGACGATGTCGAAGAGCACCGAGGCGCTGTTGCCGACCAGCCGGGCGAAGCGCTCCCCGGCCGCGTTGTAGCGCGCGGCGAGCGCGTCGGGCTCGGCGGCGGTCATCGTCGGGATGACCTGGCCGTTGTTGCGTCCCGAGGCGCCCCAGCCGACCGCCTCGGCTTCGAGGAGCACCACGCGCTGGCCTGAGCGCGCCAGCTCGAGCGCCGCGGAGAGGCCGGTGAAGCCGCCGCCGATCACCACGGTGTCGGCATCGGTATCCGCGTCGAGCGGCGGCGCCGGCGTCCGCGGCAGGGCCGTCGCGGCCCAGAGGGAGTCGGGGAAGATCACGTCGGTCATGGGGGTATGTCTCCGCTCCTCAGGCGACGCTCAGCTGCGGCGGCTGCCAGTCGCGGCCGGGGATCGAGCTCAGGAGCGCCTGGGTGTAGGAATGTTCGGGGGCCGCGAAGACCTCCGCGGTCGGCCCGGCCTCGACGATCTCGCCCTTCTGCATGACGATGATCCTGTCGCAGAGCTGCGCCGCGACCCGGAGGTCGTGGGTCACGAACAGCAAGGACAGGTCGAGCCGGTCACGCAGGTCGGCGAGGAGGCGCAGCACCTGCGCCTGCACCGAGACGTCGAGTGCGGAGACCGGCTCGTCGGCGACGATCACCCGCGGCTGCATGGCGATGGCGCGGGCGATGCCGATGCGCTGGCGCTGGCCGCCGGAGAACTCGTGCGGATAGCGGTCGGCGGCGGCGGGCGACAGCTCGACGAGCTCGAGAAGCTCGCGGGCCCGGGCGTGGGCCTCCGCCTTCGGCACGCCGTGGACGATCGGGCCCTGCGCGATCAGGTCGACAACCCGCTTGCGCGGATTGAGCGAGGCCATCGGATCCTGGAAGACCATCTGGATGTCCTTGCGGAGGCTCCGCAGGTCGGCACGGCTGGCGCGTATCAGATCCCGGTCGTGGATCATCACCTCGCCGCTGTCGGACTCGAGCAGCCGGGTCACGATGCGCGACACCGTGGTCTTGCCGGAGCCGGATTCGCCGACGACGCCAAGGGTCTCGCCGCGGCGCAGCGCAAAGCTCAGGTCCTTCACCGCCACCACCGCGTTGCGCCGGCCGGACAGGAGCCCGCCGCGGGCGGCGAAGCTCTTGCGCAGGTTGCTCGCGCGGAGCACCACCGGCGCGTCGGAGAGCGGCTTGTGCGGCGGCGGGGTCAGGGCCGGGACCGCGGCGATCAGCGCCCTGGTGTAGGGATGCTGCGGCCGGTTCAGGATCTGGTCGGCGGGGCCGGATTCGACGAGCTCGCCGAGGCGCAGCACCACGATGCGGTCGGCGATCTCGGCAACGACGCCGAAGTCGTGGGTGATGAACAGGATGCCGGTGCCGTGCTTCGCCTGCATCTCCTTGATGAGGCGCAGGATCTGCTTCTGTGTCGTCACGTCGAGCGCAGTCGTCGGCTCGTCGGCGATGATGAGCCGCGGGTTCATGACCAGCGCCATCGCGATCATCACCCGCTGCCGCTGCCCGCCCGAGATCTGGTGCGGATAGGCGTTGCAGGCCGAGGCCGGGTCGGGGATGTGCACGTCCGCGAGGATCTCGAGCACCCGGGCCTTGCGGCCCTTGCGGTCGAGATCGGTGTGGAGCCGCAGCACCTCGTCGATCTGCCAGCCCACGGTCTTCTGCGGGTTGAGCGCGGTCATCGGCTCCTGGAAGATCATCGCCATCCGGTCGCCGCGCAGCTTGCGCATCTCGGCCTCGGACCTCGAACAGACGTCCTCGCCGTCGAGAAGGATGCGCCCCGCCGACACGTGTACCCGCGGCTCCGGCAGGAGGCGCATCACCGCGTTGGCGGCGAGCGACTTGCCCGAGCCGGACTCGCCGACGAGGCAGACGATTTCGCCCGCGTTCACCGTGAGGTTGAGATGCTCGAGCGCATAGGGGCGGTCCGCGCCGGCCGGCAGCGAGATGCGCAGATCCTCGATCTGCAGGATAGGGGTCGCGCTCACTTCTTCTGCCTCGGATTCAGCGCGTCGTTCAGCCCCTCGCCCATCAGGCTGAAGGAGAGCACGGTGAGCAGGATCGCGACGCCGGGGATGACGGTGCAGAATGCCGCCTCGCGCAAAACCGCGCGGCCCTGACCGATCATGTTGCCCCAGCTCGCGAAGTTCGCGTCGCCGAGGCCGAGGAAGGCGAGCGCGCTTTCCATGAGGATCGAGGTCGCCATCACCACCGAGGCGAAGACGATCACCGGCGGGAGGGCATTGGGCAGGATCTCGCGGAAGATGATCGAGGCGTTGCCGACCCCGAGATTGCGCGCCGCATCGACGAACTCGCGCTGGCGCAGCGTCATGAACTCGGCCCGGACCATCCGGGCGGGCGCGGTCCACGACACGACACCGATGCCGATGACGATGCTCGTGAGGCTCGAGCCGAAGATCGCGACGAGGGTCAGGAGCAGCACGAAGCTCGGGATCGTCTGGAACGCCTCGGTGATGCGCATCAGCACGTCGTCGATCCAGCCGCCGAAGTAGCCGGCGACCGCACCGATCAGGATGCCGATCGCGATCGAGATCACTGTCGCGACCACGCCGATCAGCAGCGAGATCCGCGCGCCGTGCAGGATGCCGGCGAGGATGTCGCGGCCGAGCTGGTCAGTGCCGAACGGCGAGGCGGCGACGGTCAGCGGCGGGGTCAGCGGCTGGCCCGCAAGGCGCAGGGGATCGCCGGGCGTGATGACGCCGGCCAGGAGCGCCGCGAGGGCAACGGCCGCGAAGATGACAAGACCGAGCACAGCGGCGCGGTTGCGCCTGAAGCGCCGCCACATGACCGCCGCGCGGGACGCTGCCGGCCGGGTGAGGTCGAGATCGGTCGCGCTCATTGCAGTTCGATCCTCGGGTCGAGCCAGGCATAGATCATGTCGGTCACGATGTTCACGACCAGAACGATGATGGAGGCGAGAAAGATGATGCCCATCAAGGTGTTGAGGTCACGCTTGATGACGGACGTATAGGCGAGCTGCCCGACCCCCGGCAGCGCGAAGATCGTCTCGATCACCACCGAGCCGCCGAGCACCGTCGAGATCTGCAGCCCGAGGAGCGTGATGACGGGCATCAGCGCATTGCGCATGACGTGGTGGAACATCAGCCGCCGCCCGCCAGCGCCCTTTGCCTTCGCGGTGCGGACGAAGTCGAGGTCCATCACCTCGAGCACGCTCGTGCGCATCAGGCGCATGTAGAAGGCCATGTAGATCAGTGACAGCGCGGCCACCGGCATCACGAGATGGCGGGCGATGTCCACCCACAGGCGCCAGCCGGTGTGGAAGGCCCCGATGTCCTTGATCCCGCTGACCGGCAGCCAGCCGAGCTTGACCGAGAAGACGAGGATCATCAGCAGGGCGAGGAGGAACGAGGGCATCGCGTAGAAGATCAGCCCGAGCGTCGAGATCACGTTGTCGGTCAGCGAATAGGCCCGCCGCGCCGCGAGGGTGCCGAGCGCCACGCCGATGACGAAGGCCGCCGACAGGGCGCCGACCATCAGCAGCATCGTCACCCACAGCCGCGACATCAGCACCGTCGCAACCGGCTGTTCGTAGACGTAGGACCAGCCGAAGTCGAACTGTGCGAGCTTGACGAGGTAGCGCCAGAGCTGCACCAGCACCGACTGGTCGAGCCCGTACTCCTGGCGCATCCGCTCGACGAAGGCCGCGTCGGCGCCGCCCATGTCGCCGACGAGCGCATCGACCGCGTCGCCCGGCGCCAGCTGGATCAGGAGGAAGCTGCCCACCATGATGAGCAGGATCACCGGCACCGCCTGCAGGATACGGCGCAGCAGGTAGACTAGAATCGAGGGCATGGGTCTCCCGCCTGGTGAACCGCGGGCCGGCGTGAAGGCAGCCCCGCGGGGATGTGGCCTCGGGTGAAGCCGGAGGGCGGGAACCCTCCGGCACGGGCCATCACTCGTCGATCCAGAGGTCGTACCAGCTCGAGCTGTCCCACCGCGGGGTGTTGTGGTGGTTGATGAGCTTCTTGCTGGTGATCCCGATGAACGGATGCTCGATCGCGAAGATCACCGGCAGGTCGGTCATCTCGAGCCGCTGGATCTGGTGGTAGAGATCGGCGCGCTTCGCCGGGTCGAGCTCCTCCGCCGCCGCGTCGATCAGGGAGTCCATCTCGGCCGACTCGTAGCCGAACTGGTTGGACCACGCGGTGCCGGCCGGTGCGCCCGAGCGCAGCCAGACCGTCGTCGACACCGCCGGGTCCGAACGGAACTGGTGCCAGCCGTTGGCCGTGTCGAAGTCGTGGTCGCGATAGACGCCATTCAGGAAGCCCGGCGTGTCGTTGGTGAGCAGCTCGACCTCGATGCCGATCTCCTTCATCGCCTGCGCGTAATACTGCGACCAGAGCGTCGTGTACTCGCCCCAAGGTGCCGGGCGATGGCGCAGCTTGAAGCGCACCCCGTTGGCGTCGGCCGGGTAGCCCGCTTCGTCGAGCATCGCCCGCGCCTTGGCAGGGTCGTAGGGGTAGGTCGGCACGTCGTCGGTGTAGTTCTCGCCCCCGGCGCTCGGGATCGGCCCACGGCCGGGTTTGGCATAGCCGCGCATGATCGTCTTGATGGCGAAGTCGGTGTCGAGCCCGTGATAGATCGCCTGCCGCACCCGCACGTCCGCGAGGATCGGGTTGCGCAGGTTGAACTCGACCGTCTCATGGGCGACGTTGTTCTCGAAGCCCTTGGTGCCCATGTCGAAGCGCGGGTCGTTGCCCAGACGCTCGAGATCAGCCATCGAAAGGCCGTTGAAGGGGGACTCGTGCAGCTCGCCCGCCTCGAGCGCCGCCGCGGCGGCCGCCTTGTCGGGGATGATGCGCCAGATCACCCGATCGAGATAAGGATACTCCTTGCCTCGCCAGTAGTCGTCGTTGCGCACCGCGATGATGTACTGGCCGCGCTCGTATTCCTGGAACTTGAACGGCCCGGTGCCGATCGGCGCCTGGTTGTGCGGGTTCTTCAGGATGTCGGTGCCCTCGTAGAGGTGCTTGGGCACCGGATGGCCGAGATCGGGCATCGCGGCGACCATGAGCGCGAGCGGCATCGGGTGCGAGTAGTTGAAGACCGCGGTCAGCGGATCCGGGCAGTCCACCGATTCGAGATTGGCCTGAAGCGTGGAGGAATAGTTGAGGAGCGGCTTCCACAGGTTCATTGCCGAGTAGGCGACGTCGTCGCACGAGAACGGCTCGCCGTCGTGCCAGCGCACCCCGTCGCGCAGCTTGAAGGTGATGGCCTTGCCGTCCGCGGAAGACGACCACTCAGTCGCGAGTACGCCGACGTAGCCATCGTAAGTCTTGTCGATCAGCGGCTCGATCATCTTGCCGGTGATCTGATAGACCCCGGTCGAAGCCCTGAGCGCCGGGTTCAGCACGCCCTGCTCGGCGATGATGTGGCTGAAGATCGTACCGCCTCGCTTGACCTCGGGCGGCGTCTCCTGCGCGAAGGCGGGCAGCGCCAGCGCAAGGGCGCCGGCCGCACTCAGGAGTCGGGTCAGGGGTGTCTGCATCGGGCCTTCCTTCCTGTTGGGCGGATCGTCCCTTCAAGCTGCGATCCTGACCGGAGGTCACTTGTGGGGGTTTTCCCCGGGTCGTGTCAATTGTAATTCACTAATAACCTGGCTTTCAGCGTGTCAACGGATGCGGTATACGATCCAATGATGGTGGATATATCTACCCAATGGAGGTGATATGAAAAATCCTTCCCCTCCATCGGGGGCAAGACCGTCTGGATCACCGGCGCGGCATCGGGCATCGGCGAGGCGATGGCGATTCGCTTCGCCGCGGAGGGCTATGCCGTTGCACTTTCAGCCCGTTCCGAGGGTGGGATCAACGATCTCGCCGCCCGGATTCGTGCCGATGGCGGAGATGCCGCAGCCTTTCCGCTCGACGTCATCGATCGCGACGGCGTAGTGAAATCTTCCCGGGAAATCGCGGACTGGCGAAACGGAATTGCCGTCCTGTGCAACAATGCCGGACTGAATACGTCGCACCGGCGCTGGGACGACATTGATTTTGCCGAGTGGGACGCGATCATCGGCACCAACCTGACGGGTGCGATGAACGTGATTGCGGCGACGCTGCCGATCATGCGGGCCGCAGGCGGGGGCGTCATGATTCACACGTCGAGCTGGGCCGGCCGCTTCCACGCTCCCCTCGGCGGCGTTCCCTACGGCGCCTCCAAGCACGCACTCACGAGCCTCAGCGCCAGCCTGAACGCGATGGAGGGCGTGAACGGCATCCGCTCCACCGCGCTCTGTCCGGGTGACGTGGCGACGCCGCTCCTGCTCAGGCGCCCGGGCTACGACCCCGCCGCCGCCGCCCGCGCCATCCAGCCCGCGGACATGGCAGACCTCGCGCTGGCCGTCGCCCGGATGAACCCCCACGTCGCAATCCACGAGATCGTTCTGGCGCCCGTCCAGAGCGATCACCGGTGAAGGACCCCGTCATGACCCATCCCGTCAAGGGTATCGATCACGTCTTCCTGCTGGTCGCCGATCTCGACGCGAGCGCCGCGGCGTATCGCCGGCTCGGCTTCACCCTGTCGCCGCGCGGCACCCACAGCCCCGAGATGGGCTCGGCGAACTACACGATGATCTTCGGGCGCGACTACGTCGAACTCCTCGGGATGATCGCCGACACCCCCCGCAACCTGCGTCACCGCGAGCGGATCGCCCGCGACGGCGAGGGGCTGCGCGCCATCGCCTGCCGCATCGACGACGCAAACGCCGCACGGAGCGCGCTCGCCGCGATCGGCATAGAGGCCGGCCCGGTCGGGGAGTTCTCGCGCCCGCTGCCGCTGCCCGACGGGTCCGCCGGGGTGGCGGCCTTCGCGACGACGGAATTCGCCCCGGACGAGATCCCGACCGGCTCCGTCTTCATGTGCCAGCACAAGACCCGGGACATGGTCTGGCGGCCAGAGCTTCAGGTGCATCCGAACGGTGCGACGGGGATCGCCGGCGTCGTCGCCGCCGCTGACGACCCGGAGCGCATGGCGGCGGGATTCGCGCGCCTGTTCGCCGCCGGCGAGGTCAGCGCGGTCGAGGGCGGGTTCTCGGTCGCGACGGGCCCCGCATCGGCCGCCATCCTCTGTCTGTCCCGGACGGCGGCGGCGGCCCGCTACGATGGGGCCGCCGTTGGCGCGACCCCGGCCACCGGCTTCGCCGCCCTGCAGATCGCGGTCGCGGACCCGGACCGGGCGCGCGCCGCCTTGGCTGCGGGCGTGACGGTCCACGACGGGGCCGGGTCGTTCTGGGTCGCCCCCGGCGACGCCAGCGGCACGATCGTTGAGTTCGTCCGCGCATGAGCCAGGCGGGCCGCAAGTCCCCGGGGACGCGCCGCCGCTCAGGCGAGGGCGCGAGCTTCGACGCGATCGACCGGCAAATCCTCGACCTCCTGCAGGAGCGCGACCGCCCCGTCGCGCTCCTCGCCGAGGAGATCGGGCTCTCGCAGACACCGTGCTGGCGTCGCATCCGCAGGCTCGAGGAGGCCGGCGTCATCCGCGGCCGCGTCGCGATCGTCGATCCGAAGCGGGTCGGTGTGCCGCTGACCATCTTCATCGGGATCACCGCGCCGCGTCACGAAACGTCCTGGCTGAACCAGTTCCGGGAGTTGGTCGAGAGCATCCCGGAGGTGGTCGAGGCCTATCGTCTCACCGGCTCGACCGACTATTTCCTCAAGGTCCTGGTGCCGGACATCGAGGCCTACGACACCGTCTACAAGACCCTGATCGAGCGCCTGGAATTCTCGCAGATCAACGCGTCGATCTCCATGGAGGAGCTGAAGTTCACCACGGTTGTGCCGACGACCTATCTCTGAAAATCGGTGCTGCCGAGACCCGTTCCGGCGCGAATGGTGGTCTCTCTGGTCTCGCTGCCCGTCCGTGCCATCCTGTGCCCTTCGGGAGTGAGCCGGGAACAGTGGCATTCGTTCCCTTCCTGTTGCCAGTGCCCGTCGTCGCGACAGGCCGGGCGGCCTTGTCCGCCGCCAGCCAGATCGCCCGGACCCAATGTCCGGGCGGGGGGCTTCGTCCGACGGAGTGCCCTTGCAGCCCTTTCAGTTCAGAACGATGCCACCATCGACGTTCAGGGACTGGCCGGTCACGAAAGCGCTGTCGTCAGAACAGAAGAATGCGACCGGGCCGGCGACATCCTCCGGGTCGCCAATGCGGGCCATCGCGGTCTTCGCCTGCCAGGCATTCCGGACAGTGGCGTCGTCAAGGTTCACCCGGCCCATGTCGGTCAGAATGATGCCCGGACAGACACAGTTCGCGGTGATCCCGAGAGGGCCGACTTCCTGCGCGAGGACGCGGGTGAAGCCCATGACCGCGGCCTTGGAGGCTGAATAGTGGGCCTGCTCCGGTGCGCCGTGCTTGCCGCCGATCGAGGCGATCGTACAGATGCGGCCGTAGGCCTGGGCCTTCATCAGTGGCAGCACGGCCTGGGTGACGAGGAAGACGCCCTTGGCGTTCACGTCCATCACTGCGTCCCACGCTTCCTCGGGCAGGGCCTCGACCTTGCCGGCAATGAGGATGCCGGCGTTGTTGACGAGCGCGTGGATGGTGCCGAGCTCGGCTGCAACCTGACCGACCATCGCCTCGACCTCGGGCTTGCTCGACACGTCGGCGCAGACGGCCATGGCGCTGCGGCCGAGCGCGCGGGCCTCGGCTGCGACCGCCTCGAGCTCCGGGCGCTGGCGAGAGATGTCGTTCAGGGCGAGATCGAAGCCGCGGGAGGCGAGGCCGAGGGCGATCGCGCGGCCAATGCCGCGACTCGCGCCGGTCACGAGGGCGACGCGGCCGTTCCTGGTGGTCATGTGAAGCTCCCTGTTCAGATGGCAAAGTGGCCGCCGCCGACCGTCAGCACCGTGCCGGTGACGCGGGATCGGGGGCGAGCGGCGAGAAAAGCTGCCGCGAGGGCGATGTGGCACGGTTCCGTCAGGCGTCCGACCGCGGCGCCGACGAGCCAGGTCTCGAACCACCAAGGCTTCGGGCGGCCGACAAGGCTGACGTCGCTACCGGGGTGGCCTGGCGTGGCGGCTTTGACGTCGACCTTGCCAGCCCACTGGAGCGCGAGGGGAATCCGTTCATGCGAGCGCACCCTTCAGCGCCGGGTAGAGGGCAAGGTAGCGCTGGTAGATTTCCTCGTAGAGCGCGGCCTCGCGAGGCCGGGGCTCGATGCAGGTGCCTGGCCGGACCATCGCGGCGATGCCCTCGTCTATCGAGGCGAAACGCCCCGCGCCCCTGGCCGCGAGGACAGCGGAGCCAGTCGAGGGCGCGTCCGGGGAGGCGGGAATGCGCACCGGTATCCCCGCAGTGTCGGCGTGGATCTGCATCCAGAGCGGCGAGGCGGTGGCGCCGCCTCCCACGGTCATCTCCGACGAGCCGTAGCCGCCTGCGCGGAAGGCGTCGAGGATTGACCGGGTTCCGAAGCCAATGCCCTCGATCATCGCACGGAAGACGTGATGAGGTTCGTGGGCGAGGGTGAGCCCGACGATGGCCCCGCGGGAGAGCGGGTCGGTATGTGGAGTGCGGTTGCCCTGGAAGTGGTCCTGCACGACGAGACCCTCGGAACCGGGCTCGAGCGCGGCGGCCTTTTCGTTCAGGACGGCGAGGTCGAGATTGCCGCCGCAGAATCGCCGGAGCCAGTTGATGATCGAACCGGTCGAGGTCTGGCCGCCTTCGACGATGTAGCGACCGGGATAGACGATGTCGGGGTAGGCGCCCCACACGCCCCGGGCATGTATCGGCGCCTCGGTCACACCGAACTGGAGGTGGGAGGACCCCGTGATGAGGGCAAGCTGGCCCGGTCGCGCGACGCCGAGCCCGATCATCCCGATGAGGGCATCCGCGCCGCCCTGGACGACCTTGACCGACCGCGGCAGGCCGAGGGCTTCGGCGGCGGGGCCGGTCAGCGTACCGACCACCTCGCCCGGCGGGACGACGCGGTCCGGCCACTTGCCTTCGAGCGCCTCGAGGTCGAGGGCCCTCAGGATGCCCCGGGCCCAGCCTTCGCCGCGATTGTCATAGTGCCAGCGCAGACCGGCGTTATCGAGCGAGGCGACCCGCTCGCCGGTCAGGCGGAAGGTGAGGAAATCCTGGAACTCGCAGATTGTCGCGGCGGCGTCGAAGACGGAGGGTTCGTTGCGCTTGAGCCAGAGCGCCTTCGGAATCATCCACTCGGCGGAAACCGGGCCGCCGCCGGCGCCGTTGATCTTCAGCGCGGGATCGCCGGTGGCGAGGACGGCGTCAGCTTCGGCGTGGGCGCGGACGTCCATCCACAGGAGCGCCGGGCGCAGCGCCCGGCCCGCGCCGTCGAGCGCGACGACCGTGCAACTCGTGGTGGCATAGGC
Source organism: Amaricoccus macauensis (assembly GCF_014201905.1). Classification (GTDB taxonomy): domain Bacteria; phylum Pseudomonadota; class Alphaproteobacteria; order Rhodobacterales; family Rhodobacteraceae; genus Amaricoccus; species Amaricoccus macauensis. Next base: position 47,146 of record NZ_JACHFM010000003.1, read on the forward strand.
GATCGCCTCGATCTCGGAAGGAGCGACGTCGGCCTCGGCGATCGCGCCGCGCGCCGCCTCGACGAAGGCACGCCACCAGTCCTCGGGCTCCTGTTCGGCGCGCGCGCCCGGCGAGAAGGAGGTCTGGTAGGCGACAGCCTTCTGCCCGAGGCAGGTGCCGGCGAGATCATAGACGCGGGCCCGGAGGCTTTCGGTTCCGCCGTCCGCGGTCAGGTAAAAGGCCAAGTCTTCCTCCCATTCATCTCGCCCGCGTCTTTCGCGCGTTCAGACGAGGCCTCGCCACGCAGCGAGAGCCTTGCTCGCGTACATCGCGGCGGGGCCGCCGCCCATCTCGATTGCGACCGACAGCGCCTGACCAAGGTCGGCCTCGTTGGCACCGTGACGGCGGGCGAGGTCGACGTGGAAGAGGATGCAGTCCTCGCAACCCTTCGTCACCGCGATCGCCACGGCGACAAGTTCCTTCTGCGCGGGGCTGAAGGCACCTTCGGTGCCGGTGGCGCGGGTGAGTTCGGTCATCGCCTTCATGGTGGCGGGCGCGGTGCCCGCGAGATCACCGAGGCGGCGCCGTGCCGCCGCGAGGGCGACCTTGGGATCATCCATGGTCGGTATCTCCGAGAATGAGGTTTGCCATCACGTCGGGGGCGTCCCATTGCGGCATGTGGCCCGTCGGCAGGAAGTGAACCGCGGCCTGCGGGGGCAGGGCGAGGGCATGGGTGGCCGGGATCACGCGGTCCTCCGTGCCGAAGAGCGCGCGGACCGGAAGGCGTCCCGCCAGCGCGGTGAGGGGACGGAGGATGTCGTGCCGCTGGCCGAGCGGGCCGGTAAAATCCGCGGCAAGAGCGACGAGGCGGCCGCGCGCAGTTTCCTTCGCCATCGCTCCGAGGGCGGCATCGGAGAGCGCGCCGCCATTCGGGCCGAGGAGGCGCAGAAGATGCGTCACCTCGCCCGGGGAGCTGGCCGCGGCCATGCCGGACACGAACGCGTCGGAGATCTCGCGCCCGCAGCCCGCCGGGGTGACGAGCGTGAGCCGGGAGACCTTCCCACCGAGGCGACCGGCAAGGGCCGTGGCGATGACTGCGCCGAACGAGTGGCCCACGATATGCAGGCGGCCGGGCAGCGCGTCGGCGAAGGCGGTCATGGCGTCCACGACCGCGGCGACGGTGTCGGCCTCGATTGCCGTCTCGCCGTGGGCGGGGAGGTCGGGGGCGACGGTGCGGCGGCCGGCGCGGGCGAGGATGGCAGAGATCGCCGCCCAGGCGCGCCGATCGCCGGAGAAGCCGTGGAGGAGAAGGATGGTTTCGGCCTGCTCCGCCCCGACGGCGTCGAACGCGATCGGGCCGGCGCCGCTCGCCGCCCGAACGCTCCCGGCCGCCCGCACGTCGCGGGCCTCGATCCGGCCACGACGCCCGGTGCCTGCGATCGCGTCGAGGGAAACACCCGCCTCGCGGGCGAGGCGTCGGGCCACCGGCGTCGCTCGACGGCGGGTGCCCGGCACCACGGTGGCGCGGGGCGCGGGCGCGGCGGGCGCGACCGGCTTGGGCTCTACCCCGGCGGCGGCGAAGTTGGTGGCGAGTCCGCCAGCATCCTCGACCTCGCCCTCAAGGGTAGCGATCGGCGTGCCCACAGCGACGCGCGCGCCTTCGGCGACAAGGTATTCGATCATGCGGCCGTCGGAGAGCGCGGGTACCTCCGCCACGGTCTTGTCGGTCTCGATCTCGAGCAGCGCTTCGCCGCGGGCGTACGAGGCGCCGGGGGCCACCAGCCAGCGGATGACGGTGCCCGCGTCCATCGTCTCGCCAAGCCGCGGCATCAGCAGCATCGCGACGCTGGCCGCCATGCCAACGGCGGGTTCGGCATCGGTGTCTGGCCGGCCAGCGCCTGCGGGAGCCATCTCGTCGGCCCACTCGGCGGCATCGCGGACGGTGGCGCGGGCGAGTGGTGCGCCCACGGCGATGCGGGCGCCGTGCGCCGCGAGGATCTCGTCGAGGACACCGTCGCCGAGGGCCGGGTACTCGACGACGGTCTTGTCGGTCTCGAGCTCGATGATTGGCTGGCCGCGGCGGAAGGCGACGCCGGGCTCGACGAGCCAGCTCACGACGGTCGCCTCCTCCATCGTCTCGCCGAGGCGTGGCAGGGTCAGGGTCAGGGTCAGGGTCAGGGTGGTCATGCCGCGGCCCGCTTGCCCGTGAGGCGCAGCGCGGTCTCGGCAATCAGGCCCGGCCCCGGGACGGAGCCGGTCTCGAGCGCCACGGACACGGAAATCGGGATGTCCTCCCCGGCGACCCGGACGACCGGGTCCTCCAGATAGTCGAAGCATTCCTCGGAGATGCGGGCCGCGAGTTCAGCGGCGACGCCCGCGGTCATCACGCCCTCGCTCACCACCATGGCGCGGCCGACGGCGTTCACCCGCTCGCGGATCGTGTCGAAGTCGAGCGGGTTCAGGGTGCGCAGGTCGATCACCGTCGCCTCGACGCCCTGTTCAGCAAGCCGGTTCGCGGCGTCCATGACGTAGTGGAGCTGTCGGGAGTAGGTGACGATCACGAGGTCTCCGCCTTCGCGGCGCACCGCAGCCCTGCCCCACGGCAGGGGCTCTGCATCAAGGTCGACCGTCTCCTTCATCGTGTAGAGCGCCTTGTGCTCGATGAAGACGACCGGGTCGGGCCGCCTCAACGCCTGGCGCAGCAGGTGGTAGGCGTCCGCGACGGTCGCTGGCATGGCGAGCCGGAGGCCTGGCGTGTGCATCACGTAGGCTTCGAGGCTCTGGCTGTGCTGGGCGCCGGCGGAGCGGCCGGTGCCGCCCTGAGTGCGGAGCACCATCGGCACGCCGATCTGGCCGCCGAACATGTAGCGGATCTTCGCGGCCTGGTTGCCGAGCTGGTCCATGGTCATGCCGATGAAGTCGACGTACATGAGCTCGGCGACGGGCCGGAGCCCGGTCATCGCCGCGCCGACGGCGGCGCCGACGATCGACGGCTCGGAAATCGGCGTATCAATGACCCGCTCGGGGCCGAACTCGCGGATCAGATCCTTCGTCACGCCGTAGGCGCCGCCGTAGCGGCCGACCTCCTCGCCGATGAGGATCACGCTCGGGTCCTCGGTCATGGCGTCGGCGAGAGCCTTGCGCAGGGCGTCGCGGTAGGTGAGTTCGATCATGGTCAGTCCCTCGCCAGGACGCGGTCGATGCGGGTGCGGACGGGCTCGGGCTCGGGTTCGTCGGGCGCGTAGACGTCGCGGAACATCGAGGCGAGCGGTGGCTCGGTGGCGGCAATGGTAAAGTCGATCGTCGCATCCATTTCGGCGGCGACGTCGGCATCGACCGCGTCGAGTTCGGCCTGGGCGGCGAGTCCGGTCTCGATCAGGCGGGCCCGGGCATGGCCGACGGGATCCCGCAGGCGGCCGGCGGTTTCCTCGGCTTCGTCGCGATAGGGCGACTTGTCCTTCCGGGCGTGACCGTAGAAGCGGTAGCAGGAGATGGCGAGAAAGCCCGGTCGGCCGGCGCGGGCGCCCTCGACGAGGGTGCGGGCGGCGTCGGCGACGACCTCGACGTCGATGCCGTCAACGGACATGGCTTCGAGGCCGAAAGCGGCGGCACGCTCATGCAGCGCGGTGTTCGCCGTCGCCTGGTCGATGCGGGTGCCCATGCCGTACTGGTTGTTGATGCAGACGAAGACCACAGGCAGGCCCCAGAGCGCGGCCATGTTCATGCTTTCGTAAAGAACGCCCTGGCCGGTGGCGCCGTCGCCGAAGAAGGCGATGCTCACGGCCCCGCTGGCGTGATGGCGGGCCGAGAGGCCGGCTCCGACGACGGCCGGAATGCCGCCCCCGACGATGGCGTTGGCGCCGAGATGGCCGAGGCCCATGTCGGCAATGTGCATCGAGCCGCCCTTGCCGTGGCAGTAGCCGGCTTCCTTGCCGCCGATCTCGGCCATCATCCGGGCGGGCTCGGCGCCGCGCGCCAGAAAGATGCCGTGGCCACGGTGATGGGTGGTGAAGGTGTCCTGTGGCCGCATCGCCGCCGACACGCCAGCAGCCGCCGCCTCCTCGCCGATCGAGAGGTGCAGCATCGAACCCGCCGACTGGCCGCGGACGAAGAGCTCGCCGACGCGCTCCTCGAACGTGCGGATGCGGCGCATCGTGCGGTAGAACTCGGGCAGCCTGGAGTTGCTCGCGCCAGGGCGCTCTCCGGTTCGCTCGATGGGGCTGGTGTTCGTCATTGCGCGGGCCTCAGAGCAGTTGGAGCTTGGTTGACCGCGACACGACGGCCACGGCGGCGAGAATGATCAGACCCTTCACGATCGACTGGACGTAGGTGTCCATGCCAACGAGGTTCAGGCCGTTGTTGATGATGCCGATGAAGAGGGCGCCGAAGAAGGTGCCAAGCACGGTCGCGGTTCCCGGCCGGAGCATCGTCATGCCGATGAAGACCGTGGCAAGCCCGTCGAGGAGATAGCGCTCGCCGGCGTTGGGCTGGCCGGACCCGAGACGGGCGGCGAGGAGCGCACCCGCGAGGACGGCGAACACCGAGCAGACGACGAGGGCCGCGGACTTGTAGCGCCGGACCTGGACGCCCGAGAGCTCGGCCGCTTTCTGGTTGCCACCCACCGCATAGACGTAGCGGCCGAAGACGGTGCGCTCCATCACGAACCAGGCGACCAGGACCGCGGCGAGCATGAAGAAGGCGAGGACGGGGATGCCGGCGACGCGGCCCTGGCCGAGCCACAGGTACGCCGGTGGCAAGCCGCCGTAGACGGCTCGGCCGCCGGTCATCAGGAAATTGATGCCGAAGATCACCGAGCCGGTGGCGAGGGTCGCGATGAGCGACGGGATGCCGACGAGGGTGACGAGGCCGGCGTTCACCGCGCCGATGACGACGCCCGCGCCGAGCCCGGCGAGAAGGGCAAGCGGCAGGGGCGTGCCGGCGACGAGGAGGAGCGGCACGAGGATGCCCGCGCAGCCGACGGTGAAGCCGACCGAGAGGTCCATCTCGCGGGCGGCAAAGCCGAAGGTCAGGCCGCAGCCGACGATCGTCAGCATGGAAATCTGCTGGGCGATGTTGAGCAGGTTCTGCGGGGTGAGGAAGCGGTCGACGGTCAGCGCGAAGACGACGAACATCACAATGAGCACGACGAGGGTGCTGTAGCGCTGGACGTGCTCCTTGCGAAATCCGAGAACGCGGTCTTCGGTGGGCACGGCGGTGGTGCTCATGCGGCGGCTCCGGAAATGGCAGCGATGAAGGTGGCCTCGGAAAAGCGGTCGCGGGAAATGTCCGCACCAGGCGCGAGGCTGACGAAGGGCACGGCCCGGTGGGCGACGGTCTCGATCTCGAGCAGATCGGAAGAGGCGATGAGGATGGCCGCACCGGTTTCGGCGAGGCGGCGCATCTCGGCGTAGATCTCGGCCTTGGCGCCGATGTCGACACCCTCGGTCGGCTCGATGAAGATCATCACCCGGTAGCGGCCCTCGGCGCCATAGAGCCACTTGCCGATCGAGATCTTCTGCTTGTTGCCGCCGGAGAGGGTGCGCAGGAGCTGGCCCGAGGAGTGCGCCTTGACGTTGAGGAGGCGCATGACGCGACTGCTCTCGGCTTCCTCGCGGCGGCGGGAAAGCACGCCACCGGTCGCCGCATGCTCCGGATGGACGAGGCCGAGGTTCTCGCGCAGGTCCCAGTCGCCGATCAGGGCGTTTTCCATGCGATGATCGGGGACGAGGGCGATGCCGGCCTGCTGCATGGTGCGGGGCGGGCCGGGGAAGGTCGGTTGGCCGGCGACCTCGAAGGCCGCGCAGGTAACGCCGGACCCGTTGTAGAGTGAGCGGGCGAAGCCGAAGTGGCCCGAGCCGGTCAGGCCGATGAGGCCGACAATCTCGCCAGCGCGAAGGGTGAACTCCGGCACTCGCACACCGCCAACGCGCCAGTCCCGAACGGCGAGGGCGACAGGCCCGGGAGCGCGCGCCTGCGCCTTGGCGCGTACAGATGTATCGCCGCCGGTGCGGCGGAGCATCATGTCGACGAGAGCGCCCTCATCCAGGCGCGCGGCATCCTCGGTACAGATGAGACGGCCGTCCCGGAGCACGGTGATGCGGTCGGAAAGCGCCTTGATCTCCGAGAGGAAGTGGCTGATCAGCACCACCCCGACACCTTGGGCGGGCAGGCTGCGGATGATGTCCCAGAGCTGTTCCTTCTCCCGGGCGGGAAGGGTCGCGGTCGGCTCGTCGAGGATGACGAGGGAGACATCGCCCCGGAGCGCCCGAACGATCTCGATGATCTTCTGGTCGGCCATCGGCAGCTCGCCGACCGGGCGATCGAGGTCGATCGCGACCTTGGGGAACCAGCGTGCCACGAGCGCTGCAGCCCGTTGGCGCAGCGCGCCGCGGCGGATCACGCCGCCGGCGACGCGCGGCTCGTCGCCGAGCAGGATGTTCTCGGCACCGGTCAGTGCCGGGACGAGACTGCCTTCCTGACTGACGTGGGCGATTCCGCGAACGAGCGCGTCGCGCGGGCTTGCAAGAGCGACGGGCGCGTCGCCGATCTCGACTGTGCCGGCGGTCGGCTGAAGGCTGCCGCCGAGCACGCTGACGAGAGTCGACTTGCCGGCGCCGTTTTCGCCGATGAGCCCGTGGACTTCGTAGCTGTGGAAAGTGACGGTAACGTCGCTGAGTGCGCGCGTTCCGGGAAACTGCTGCGTGATGCCGGAAAGACGGACGTCCACGTGACGACTCCCGCCGGACTCGCGCCCGGTCGCTGAAGGGGAGGGCGGGGCAGGCGCGTGGCCTGCCCCTGACGGGATCGGAAGAGGCCGGGATTACATGAAGTCGGCGCAGTTCTGCTTGGTGACGAGCGGCGCGTCCATGTAGACGGTGTGCGCGGGGATCACCTCCGCCGCGGGCTTGCCGTCGACGACGATCGCCTGGATCCACTCGCCGACCTGGACGCCCATCTTCTCGAAGGGCTGGGAGACGGTGGCGATCATCATGCTGTCGGGCTTGCAGACTTCGGCGATGGCTTGCGGGTGGCCGTCGATGCCAACCACCTTGACGCCGGTGAGCCCCGCCGCCTGAATGGCGTTGATGGCGGCCTGCGCCGGCTCGTCCCATGGTGCCCAGACCGCATTGATCTCGCTGCCGAAGCGGGCGGCGTAGTCTTCCATCGACTTGCTCGTGTCCTCGAAGAAGGCGGTGTAATCGATGTTGTGCTCGGCGAGCACCTTGACGCCCGAATACTCCTTGAGGATCGCCGCCATCGTGTCACCACGCTTGCGCGTGCCGTGGTGCTCGGCCATGCGGAAGAAGATGAGGTTGCCCTCACCGCCCATCTGGTCGAGCAGGTAGGTCGAGACGTCGGCCGACATCGCCCAGTTGTTGGTAGTGACGTCGACAACCACGCCGTCGACGTAGCCGGAGTCGACCGCGAAGACGGGGATATTCGCTGCGTGGGCGGCGTCGATCGCGGCACGGGAGGCGCGCAGGTCGGACATGGTGATGATGATCGCGCCAACCCCGCGGTTAGCCGCGTCCTGGATGTTCGAGGCGGTCGCCTCGCCCGAGCCGCCGCTGTCGAGGAAGCTCACGTTCCAGTCGGACTTGCCGGTCTCCGAGAGCCATTGCTTGAAGCCGTCCTCGACGCGCTGTTCCGACTGGGCGGCAGCGTTGGAGTGCACCCAGGCGACATCGAGCGCCGTGGCGGCGTTCGCGCCGAGAAGCAGGGCGGCCGCCGAGGCAGCAGCGAGCAGTCCGGTAAACCGGTGTGTCATATCAGATTTCCCCCCTTGGCGCCGTTGGTTGCGTGGCGCCTTTCGATTGACGGCTTGTCCGCGCCGCCAGAGAAACTTTGTGTCGGGATCTTACAAATGTCAAGTTTGATTACATTTGTCATAGAGGGAATGGTATGCTGGAGATGAGCGCGGAAGGCCATGAAAGCCAGATGCTTATGGCTCGTGCGGCGTGGCTCTATTACGTCGCCGGCTTCAATCAGGAGGCCGCGGCGAAACGGCTCGGGATCACGCGAGCCCGAATCAACAAGCTCCTCGCCGACGCGCGCGAGTCCGGACTCGTCAGCATCCAGATCAACCAGGCATACGTCGGGCTGCTGCCGGTCGAGGAGGAACTCCGCAGCCGCTATGGGTTGGACTTCTGCGTCTGTACGCCCGAGCTTGGTCAGACCGACGCCGGGGACCAGGGCGAGGCGGCGGAGGAGTTTCTCCGCGGCTATGCCTTCCGCGCGGTCGGCATGGCCGCCGCTGCACACCTGAAACGGCACCTTCAGGCGAACCGGACGGCGGTGATCGGCACCGGCTGGGGTCGCACGCTCGAGCAGATGACCCTCAACAGCACTGGCATCTCGGCACCGGACGCGCGCTTCATCAGCCTGATGGGCTCACTGACGGCGAATTCGGCCTACAATCCGTTCGAGGTCGTCCATGCGCTGGCGCGGGCGACGGGAGGGGAGGGTCACTTCCTGCCGGTGCCATTCATTGCCGACTCTGCTGCCGACAGGCAGGTCTTGCTTGCACAGCGCAGCGTCCAGCAGGCGCTCGTGCTCGCCCGGGAGGCGACCGTCGCCTACATCTCTATCGGCGAGTTGACCGAGACCTCGCTGTTGCGTCGGCAGGAGATGATTTCCGCCGATCAGCTTGTCTCGCTCCGCGCGGCCGGCGCGGTTGGCGATACCAACGGCCTCTTCTTTGATGCGGCGGGATCGCCCGTCGACCACGAGTTGAACTCACGCACGATCGCACTTGGCTTTGACGATCTGCGGCAAACGAATGTTATCGCCCTGGTCGCCGGAGTTGCCAAACAGCACGCCGCCGACGCCTTTCTTCGGAGCGGCGTGGCGCGCGGCCTTGTCATCGACGGCGACACCGCCCTGAGAATCCTGGGTAAATAGATTGACCGGAATGGAGACGCGCAGCTGTGAAAATGTTGCTGATAGTTCAGGGCTGCCCGAATTCTCTGACCTTCTGATCCATCGCAGCCCGTACAAAGCCCGAAGCCGTGCAGAGTTTGACCTGCTCTCTTCCGGATCGCGCGAAGCCGGGACTTTCCAGTTTTGGGTTGGGCTTCGGTGTGTGCAGGCAGCGGTCGCCGCAGCGCAGGCGGGTCTCGCAGGTCTCCTTGATGCGGGCGCCCGACGCGGCGACACGCCCCAGTCGGGCAGGCTTCAGAGCTTTGGCCGGACAACATGCCTCGCGATGCCTCGCGACATCCGGTCGAGGCTGCGCTCCCCCACCATCTTCTTCAGCCGCACTCTGGTGACGACATGCCCGCGTCCTTCTTCCACCAAGTGCAAAGCGTCGCCTGTCTGCCCGGCCTCGCGGCAGACATCGCCGATTGGCACGCCGTCCCGTCGGCGACAGCCTGTCGGTGATCGCCCGCCCGGCGCTGGCCACTGCTGGCCGCGCTTCGGGCGGCTTCGCCCGCGCGCCGAGGCGGGAGACCTGTGCGACGGCGTTACCGGGCCTGAGTGGTCGGGGTCCCGCCAGACCGGAGTTGCAGGCGTCTGACCGGCATGTTTCAACGCCCCGGGCGCCCGGGACGAGACTGAAATGCTGCTGATCACGATCTGGCCAATCTTCGCGCTGATCTGCCTCGGGTTCCTCCTCGCGCGCCGCGCGTTCCCTTCCGCGGATTTCTGGCCGGCGGCCGAGCGCATCAACTATTTCCTGCTGTTTCCGGCGTTGCTCGTCTCCAGTCTCGCGAAGGCGCCCGTCTACGACCGGGACGTCCTGCGGCTCGGCGCGGCTGCGGTCGCGACCATCCTGATCGCCACCGTGGTCCTCAGCCTTGCCAGACGGCTCCGGCCGATGCCGGCGGCCCGGTTCGGCCCTGTCCTGCAGGGGGTGGTGCGCTTCAACACCTATCTCGCCCTGCCCATCCTGGCGCTCCTGGCCGGCTCCGAGGGGCTTGAGCGCGCGGCGATCTATCTCGCGGCCGCGGTGCCCGTCGGCAATGTCGTCTCGATCATCGCGCTGACCGATGCGCCCGGGTCGCGCTCGCCGCTCACCCTCCTCGGTACCGTCGCGCGGAATCCCCTGATCCTCGCCTGCGTCGCCGGCTTCGCGCTGGCCCTGACCGGGGTCGGCCTGCCGTTCGGAACCGGGAGCTTTCTCGACCTGATGGGGCAGGCCAGCCTGCCGCTGGGGCTTCTGTGCGTCGGCGCGGCACTGAAGCCGGAAACGCTGCGTCAGGACATGGCCGGCCTGATCGGGACTGGCGCGGCGCGTCTGTTCGTGATGCCCGCGCTTGCCGCGATCACCGGCTTTCTCTTCGGCCTGTCGGGGGTCGAGTCCCTAGTCCTCATCGTATTCTCGGCCGTTCCGGTGGCGCCGACATCCTATGTCCTCACGCGACAACTGGACGGCGATGCGACGTTCATGGCCGGAATCGTGACGTCGCAGACCATGGCGGCGGTCGTGACGATCCCGCTGGTTCTCCTGCTCCTGCACGTTCGGTGACAACCCGGATCGCCGGCATGGCGGCGCCGGGCAGCGTCACCGACGACGAACTGCGAGCGCGTCGAGCCCTTGTGGAGCGTCCTCGGAGGGGGCGGTCGGCCGTCTTCCGGCCGCCGCCCGTGCCCCGGGCTCATGCGGGCTTGTGGCGGTCCGGGTGCGCGGCGACGACGGCTGGCAGGGTGTCGAGGGCTTCGCGGATGGCGCGGATGCGGGGCATGGTGTCGAGGGAGACGCCCCAGCGGTCGGCGTTGTAGAGCTGCGGGACCAGGCAGATGTCGGCGAGGCCGGGCGTGTCGCCGTGGCAGAAGCGCCCGGTCGCCGGGTCGTCGAGCATCGCCTCGAAAGCTTCGAGCCCCGGGGCGATGAAGGCCCGCATCCAGCCCTCCATTGTGATTGCGCCGGCGGAAGCTTCGGTTGCGTGGCGGGCGACGCGGAGGTTGCAGACCGGGTGGATCTCCATGGCGATCGCATAGGCGAGCGCCCGGACCCGGGCGCGGCCGGCGGCGTCGGAGGGTAGGAAGCCCGCGTCCCGGGTCTCGTCGAGGTATTCGACGATCGCGAGTGACTGTGTGAGGCTCAGCCCGTCGATATCGAGCACCGGCACGAGACCCTGCGGGTTCCGGGCCAGATGCTCCGGTGCACGCTGCTCGCCCTTGGTCAGGTCTACGGAGATCGAGTCCCAGTCGATCCCGAGAAGCCCGAGGGCGATCCGCACGCGATAGGCGGCGGAGGACCGCCAGTAGTCATGCAGCGTCGTCGTCATCGTGGTCATCGTCTCCAGTGTTGCCGGCGGCGGAAAGCCGGTTGAGGGCATCTTCAAAGGCCTTGGCGGAGGGTCCGAGCTCGGCCAGGAGCTCGGTCTGGAACGCTCCGGCGATCGCGCCGAGCCGTGCCATCATCGCCGCACCCTCCTCGGTCAGCGACAGTGCCACGAGGCGCCGGTCGGTCTCGTGATCCTGCTTGCGCACCAGCCCGGCATCCTCAAGGCGCGCGGCAGCGCGGCTGACCTTGGATTTGTCCATGTCGACACGAGCGTGGATATCGCGCACGCTCACCGTGCCGGCCTGCGCAAGATGCGCAAGGACGCGCCATTCCGGGTTGGTGAGGCCGCTCTCGGTCTCGTAGAGTCGGGCGAAACGCCTGCTGACGCGGCCTGCGGCCACGCTCAGACGGTAGGGCAGGAAACGATCGAGTTCGAATGTCATCTCGGCGAGCCGGCACATTGGGGGGACCACGATCCTACCGTCGCAGTCGTTGCACGTGCAACGGTAGATTTCCGCGGGAGCGGGTAACAGGGCGCTTGACTCATTGCATATGCAACGGTATTGATCATTGCAGATGCAACGAGTCGATCGCGAGAAGGGGGAAGCAAGCATGACAAAATACGAACTGCCGGCGGGAATGATCCGCGCGGCCGTGACCACCGGAACCGTCGAGGGCTACATGCCCGGCTACGGCAACGACTTCGAGACCGAGGCCCTCCCCGGTGCGCTTCCACAGGGGCAGAACAGCCCGCAGAAGTGCGAGTACGGCCTCTATGCCGAGCAGCTTTCCGGTACCGCCTTCACCGCTCCGCGCGGGCAGAACGAACGGACCTGGTGCTACCGCATCCGGCCGTCGGTGCATCATACCGGCCGCTTCACTCCGATCGACGTGCCCTACTGGAAGACGGCGCCGAACATCCACCACGACGTGATCAGCCTCGGCCAGTACCGCTGGGATCCGATCCCCGTGCCCGAAGAAGACCTGACCTGGGTGACGGGCATGCGCACGATCACCACGGCGGGTGACGTCAACACCCAGGTCGGCATGGCGAGCCACGTCTACCTCGTCACGAAGTCGATGGAAGACGAGTACTTCTTCTCGGCCGACAGCGAGCTTCTCGTCGTGCCGCAGGAGGGCCGGCTGCGGTTCTGCACCGAACTCGGCATCATCGATCTCGAGCCGAAGGAGATCGCCATCATCCCGCGCGGCCTCGTCTACCGCGTCGAGGTGCTGGAGGGGCCGTGCCGCGGCTTCGTCTGCGAGAACTACGGTCAGAAGTTCGACGTCCCCGGCCGCGGGCCGATCGGCGCGAACTGCATGGCGAACCCGCGTGACTTCAAGTGCCCGGTCGCGGCCTTCGAGGACCGCGAAGTCCGCTCTCGCGTCGTCATCAAGTGGTGCGGCCAGTTCCACGAGACCTGGATCGACCACTCGCCGCTCGACATCGTTGCGTGGCACGGCAACTACTGCGCCTACAAGTACGACCTGCGCACCTACTCGCCGGTCGGCGCGATCCTGTTCGACCATCCCGATCCGTCGATCTTCACGGTCCTGACGGCGCCCTCGGGGCAGGAAGGCACGGCGAACATCGACTTCGTGCTGTTCCGCGAGCGCTGGATGGTGGCCGAGCATTCCTTCCGGCCGCCGTGGTACCACAAGAACATCATGTCCGAGCTCATGGGCAACATCTACGGTGTCTACGACGCCAAGCCGCAGGGCTTCGCGCCCGGGTCGATCAGCCTGCACAACTGCATGCTGCCGCACGGACCGGACCGCGATGCCTTCGAGCACGCCTCGAACGGCGAGCTGAAGCCCGAAAAGCTCGACGAGACCATGTCGTTCATGTTCGAGACCCGCTTCCCGCAGCACCTGACCGTGTTCGCCGCCAAGGAGGCGCCGATGCAGGAGGAGTACATCGAGGTCTGGGACCAGCTGGAGAAGAAGTTCGACGGCACGCCGGGGGTGAAGTGATGGCGGCTCTTTCCTGGGTCGAGAGCGCCAATGGGGGATCCAGCGACTTTCCGCTGGAGAACCTGCCGTACGGCGTGTTCTCGACCGCCGGCGGGGAGCCGCGCTGCGGTGTCGCCATCGGGGACTTCGTCCTCGACGTGGCGGCGCTGGAGGCGACGGGGGTCATCGGGCTCGACGGGGGGCCGTACCTGACGGAGCCTCGGTGGAACCCGCTGATGGCGGCGGACCCGACGGTCTGGGCGGCCCTGCGGGAGCGGCTGACGTCGCTCCTGACGGAGGGTTCGGCAGATCGCGCGACCGTCGAGCCGCACCTCGTGCCGCTGGCGGAGGCGACTCTGCACATGCCCTTCAGGGTGTCGGAGTACACCGACTTCTATGCGGGCAAGCACCACGCCTTCAACGTCGGCACCATGTACCGCGGCCCGGAGAACGCCCTTCCGGCGAACTGGCTGTCGATCCCGATCGGCTACAATGGCCGGGCGTCCTCGGTCGTCGTCTCGGGTACCGAGGTGGTGCGTCCGTGGGGGCAGGTGAAGCGGCCCGATGAGGAGCTGCCGCGCTTCGCCCCCGCCGCACGCTTCGACATCGAGCTCGAGTTCGGCACGATCGTCGGCCGGCCGTCGAAGGGGATGGTTTCGGTCGCCGAGGCGGACGAGATGATCTTCGGCTACGTCCTGCTGAACGACTGGTCCGCGCGCGACATCCAGACCTGGGAATACCAGCCGCTCGGGCCGTTCCAGGCCAAGGCGACCGCGACGACGATCTCGCCGTGGATCGTCACCCGGGCGGCGCTGGAAGCGTTCCGGACGCCGACGCCGGAGCGCGAGCGGCCGCTTCTGCCCTACCTGCGCGAGCCGCGGCCACTCGGCTACGACATCGCGCTCGAGGTCGGGCTGACGCCGGCGGGCGGCACCGAGACGATCATCAGCCGGTCGAACGTGCGCGAGCTCTATTACTCGGCCGCGCAGCAGCTCGCCCACCACACGACCTGCGGCTGCCCGATGTCGACGGGCGACCTTCTCGGGTCGGGGACGATCTCGGGCCCGGAAAAGGGCAACCGGGGGAGCCTGCTCGAGCTGTCGTGGAACGGCAAGGAGCCGGTGGAGCTTGCCGACGGCAAGACGCGGACGTTCATCGAGGATGGCGACCGGCTGACGCTGCGCGGCTACGCGCAGGGTCCGGGCTACCGGATCGGCTTCGGCGAGTGCACCGGCGTCGTCGTTCCGGCGATCGACCTGCCCGAGTGGGCCAGCGAGACGGGCGCCGCCGCGGCGTCCTGACGCGCGTTCCGCACACGACTCTTCGGCCCCGCCGCCCTCCCGGGCGGCGGGGCTTCACTCAGTCGAGCACGATCTTGGGAATGATCTGGTCCTGGTAGAAGCGCACCAGCGTATGCCCGGAAAAGCTCATGGTCAGCCAGAAGACCGCGAGGATCGCGCAGAGCTTGGGCACGAAGGTAAGCGTTGCTTCCTGCACCGAGGTGAGAGCCTGCAGGAGGCCGATCGCGAGGCCGACGGCGAGCGCCACGGCAAGCACGGGCGTCGAGACCGTCAGGGCGGTCCAGAGCGCCGCCCGCAGGATGTCGAGGACCGCGGCCTCGTCCATGGAAGCGCCCTTCGTCCGTCAGACCGGCATCCGAAGGATTTCCTGATAGGCCTCGACCACCTTGTCGCGCACTGCGACGGCGGTCTGTACCGCGAGTTCGGTCGCGGCCAGCGCCTCGACGACCGCCTGCGGATCGGCGCGGCCCGCGAGGCCGGCCTTCACGGTGTCCTCGCTTTCGCGCAAGGTCGCCATGAAGTCGCTCGCCGCCGCCTCGAAGGCCTGACCGGCGCTCCTGACGGCGGTGTCCTGCGGCACGGGTTTCGCGACCGTCCGGGTCTGGGAGTAGATCTGCGAGGCGAGAGTCGTCTTGATGTCCATGGGGTTCTTTCTCAGCGGCGAATGAGATCGAGAAGCGAGCTCGCCATCTGCCGCGCCTGATCGAACATCTTCAGGTTCGCCTCGTAGGAGCGGTTTGCCTCGCGGGCGTCGGCGATCTCGACGAGCAGGTCGACGTTCGAGCCTTCGGTGTAGCCGTCCTTGCCGGCGAGCGGGTTGGTCGGATCGTAGGTGCGCGCGAGCTCGTTCTGGTCGAGCCGGACCGGTCCGGTCACCACGGCGCGGCTGTCGTCGCTGAAGGGTTGCCCGAACGATTGCCCGAACGTCTGCTCGAAGCTGACGGTCTTGCGGTGATAGCCGGGTGTGTCGACGTTCGCGATGTTCTCCGAGCCGAGCCGGATTCGCGCGGCCTGCGCCGCCATCCCGCTCGCCGAGGCGGCCATCGTCTTCATCATCTCGTTCATGGGGGAGTCTTTCAGCGGATCAGCGGGTGGCGACGACGGAACGCAGGATCGCGAGGGACTTGGAGTAGGCGCCGATCGCGAGGCCGTGCGCCTGCTGCACTTCTGCACCCCGCATCATCTGGTCCTCGAGCGAGACCGAATTGCCGTTCGGCGTCTCCGCGCCGAAGCCGGCGGAAAGCTCCGGCTCGAAGCCGTTGATCGTCGAGCCGAACGCCACATGCCCGGGGCGCGTGCGCTTCGCCTCGAAGGCCGGGCCGGTATCGACGAGTTCGCCAAAGGCCCTGATGTCGCGCGCGCGGTAGCCGGGGGTGTCGGCATTCGCCACGTTCTCCGAGATCACCTGCTGGCGGGCCGATGCGTGGCGGGCAAGCGCGCTTGCGAGGTTCAGGATGTTCAGATCCATCAGTCGGGGGCTCCTGCGTCTCTGCGTCAACGCGGGCTTAACGCTCGATGGTTGAGAAAGTGTAATCGCTTAACCACGTCCGGGAGCCCTGACGGTGCTGACTGACTTCTCCGCCCTCACCGCCGAGCTCGCCCGCATCCCGAACCAGCGCCGGGTCGGCCGGGTCACGGCTGTCGGCACCGCCGCCCTCGAGATCGCCGGGCTGTCGAACCATGCCCGGATCGGCGATCAGGTGGCGATCGGCGTCGGCAATGGCGCGGCGCAGGTGAGCGAGATCGGCGGCGAGGTCGTTGGCGTCTCGGAGCAGGTGGTCCGCGCGATGACCTACGGGCCGCTCGACGGCGCGGCTGTCGGCAACGCGGCGACGCTTCTCGGCGCCGCCGGCGTCCACCCGGCAGAGACCTGGGTCGGGCGGATCGTCGATGCATTCGGCCTGCCGCTCGACGGCCGGCCGCTCTCCCCTGGTGCCGCCAGCGCGACGCTGCGGCGCAGCCCGCCGGCGCCTGCCACGCGCAAGGGCCTCGGCGGGCGCCTCGCCACCGGCCTCACGGTCTTTGACACGGTGCTGCCGCTCGCCCGTGGTCAGCGGATCGGCGTCTTCGCGGGATCGGGCGTCGGCAAGTCGACGCTGCTCGGCGATCTCGCCCGCGGCATCGAGGCCGATATCGTCGTCTTCGCCCTGATCGGCGAACGGGGACGGGAGCTGCGCGACTTCGTCGACAACGTCCTCGGCCCGGCGGGCATGGCGCGCGCCGTGGTCGTCGCCGCCACCTCGGATCAGGCGCCGCTCATCAAGCGCCGCGCCGCCTGGATGGCGATGGCAACGGCCGAGGTCTTCCGCGATCAGGGGCGCCACGTCCTCCTGCTCATCGACTCGCTCACCCGCTTCGCCGAGGCGCACCGCGAGATCGCCCTCACCGCCGGCGAAGTGGCGACGCTCCGGGGTTTTCCGCCGTCAGTCGTGAACCTCATCGCCGCACTCTGCGAGCGGGCGGGGCCCGGGGCGTTCGGCAAGGGCGACATCACAGCGATCTTCTCGGTGCTGGTCGCCGCCTCGGACATGGAAGAGCCGATCGCCGACATCACCCGGGGCGTGCTCGACGGCCACATCGTGCTCGATCGGGCGATTGCCGAGCGCGGGCGCTTTCCCGCGGTGGACGTGCGGCGCAGCGTGTCGCGCAGCCTGCCCGGCATCGCGAGCGAGGCGGAGAACGCCATGATTTCCCGCACCCGCCGGGTGCTGACCGCCTACGAGAATGCTGCGCTGATGATCCAGACAGGCCTCTACGCTCCGGGCAGTGACCCCGGCATCGACGAGGCGATCCGCGTCTGGCCGAAGCTCGACGCGTTCTTCACCGAACGGGCCCCCGAGGGCGTCGGGCAGAGCTTCGAGCGGCTGGGAGAAGTTGTCGGATGACGGGGCCTCTACAGATCCGTCACTGCTGAAGTATCGAAGCGCGAAAATCACAGTCGCGGCATTGCCAAGGGTAGGGCCGCGCACTAAGCCCCCTTCTCATGCCGCTTCTCCCGCTCATCCTCGCGGTCGCTCTTTTCATGGAGCAGATCGACTCGACCGTCATCGCCACATCCCTGCCGGCGATCGCGGCGGATCTCGGGACCTCGCCGGTCACTCTCAAGCTCGCGGTCATGTCCTACCTCGTCGCACTGGCGATCTTCATCCCGATCTCGGGATGGATGGCCGATCGCTTCGGGGCCAGGAACGTCTTTCGCGTCGCCATCGGCGTCTTCGTGCTTGGCTCGATCGCCTGCGCCCTCTCCGGCTCGATCCACGCCTTCGTCATCGCGCGTTTCGTTCAGGGCATGGGCGGGTCGATGATGACTCCGGTCAGCCGCCTGCTGCTGGTGCGCGGCACGCCGCGCAACGAGCTCGTCGGCGCCATGGCATGGCTCACCATCCCCGCGCTGGTCGGCCCGATCCTCGGCCCGCCGCTTGGCGGCTTCATCACCACCTATGCCACCTGGCACTGGATCTTTCTCATCAACGTGCCGATCGGCATCGTCGGCATCATCCTCGTCTCCCGCTATCTGCCTGCCGGCGAGACGGTCGAGCCGCGCCCGATCGACGCCGTCGGGTTCCTGCTCTCGGGTGTGGCGTTCAGCGGCTTCGTCTTCGGCCTGTCGGTGATGAGCCTCCCCGCCTTGCCGATCGCCTGGGGCTATGCCGCCGTCGCCTCCGGCATCGTCGCGGGCGGGGTCTACCTCTGGCACGCCCGGCGCACACCCTATCCGCTGCTCGACCCGGCGATGATGCGCTATCCGCTGTTTCGGTCCGCGATCATCGGCGGGTCGCTGTTCCGGATCGGCATCGGCGCCATCCCGTTCCTGCTGCCGTTGATGCTGCAGCTCGGCTTCGGGCTGTCGCCGTTCCAGTCGGGCCTCATCACGTTCGTGGGCGCGGTCGGGGCGCTGTTCTCGAAGTTCGGCGTGCAGTGGATCTATCGGACCTTCGGCTTCCGCAACGTCTTCGTCGTCGGGGCGGTGGGGTCGGCGGCGCTCATCGGGGTCAACGCGCTGTTCTTCCCCGACACGCCGAAGAGCCTCATCATGCTCTGCCTCCTCGTGGGCGGAATCCTCAGGTCGATCTCGTTCACCGGCGTGAACGCGCTGGTCTTCTCTGACATCGAGGACCGTGACAGCGCGCAGGCGACGACGATCAACGCGGTCTTCCAGCAAGTGTCGCTGGCGGTGGGCGTGGCCCTCGCCGGCGGAATTCTCGACCTCGCCGCCCGGGTCCACGGCGGCCCGCTGCGGCTTGAGGACTTCCACATCGCCTTCGTGGTGGTTGCCATCGTCGCTTCGCTTTCGGCAATCGTCTTCCTCCGCTTGCCGAGCGACGCAGGGTCCGCGGTCTCCGGTCATCGCCGGATGCCATCGCGCGCCTGAAACCTGTCTGTCCGCCAGACCGCCGCTGTTCCGCCCGATGCGATCCCGGGCGATTTACGCCGCGCACCGCTCAACAGTCACAAAAGCTGGCGTGCGTTGTCGGAATTCGTGTCATATGCGCCCCGGGGTCGCCGAATTCCGGCGATGGACACCGGAGCATCAAGGATGGCGAGCATGCTTCTCAAGACAATCGCGGCGGGCGTTCTCGCGCTCGCTCTCGGCACGGTCGCGCACGCCGAGGATGCGCTCGAGCGGGTCAAGGCGGCCGGCGTGCTGAAGGTCGGCACCGAGACCGCCTTCGCGCCGTTCGACTTCATCGACGCGGGCGACCACGCCGGCATGAACATCGACGTCTTCGGCGCGATCGGTGAGGCGCTGGGCGTCAAGATCGAGTGGGTGACGCTGCCGTGGGACGGCGTGCTTCCGGGCCTCGAGAGCGGCAAGTTCGATATGGTCGCCGGACCGGCAACCATCACCAAGGCCCGCATGGAGCGCTATCGCTGGAGCGTGCCGGTCGCCGAGGCGACGGTGGCGCTGCTGAAGAAGGCGGGCGATGAAGAGATCACCAAGCCCGAGGACATCGCCGGCAAGACCGTCGGCTCTGGCAAGGCGACGGCACAGCTTGCCCAGCTGCTCGAATTCGCCAAGACCCTGCCCGAGCCGATCGAGACCAAGGAGTACGTGAGCTTCAACGAGGCTTACGCCGATCTCGCCGCCGGGCGCGTCGTGGCGGTGGCGAACTCGTTCCCGAACATCGCCTACGTGGCGCAGCAGCGGCCGGAGACGTTCGAGCTGGTCGAGCCGCCTTTCGGTGCCAAGACCTACTTCGGCTACCCGGGCCGCAAGGATCCCGAGTACAAGACCCTGATGGATGCGGTCGACGCGGCGATCCTCGCGATGAAGCAGGACGGCCGCCTCGCGGAGTTCCAGAAGAAGTGGTTCGGCATCACCTTCGAGACGCCGGACGCGCCCCTGACCGACGCCGCGTTCTGACGGGCCGGTCTTGAGCTGGAAGCTCTTCCTCCTGCTGCTCGAGGCGGCGCGGCTGACGGTGATTCTCAGCGTCGTCTCGATCGGCGTCATCGGCTTTCTGCTCGCCACCGGGGTCTGTGCCGCGAACATGTCGCAGAACCGCTTCGCCCGCGGGGCGGGGTGGCTCTTCGTCAGCTTCTTCCGCGGCACGCCGCTCCTCGTGCAGTTGCTCCTGATCTACTACCTGCTGCCGTCGATCGGCCTCGATGTGCCTTCCGAGGTGGCGGCGGTCGCCGGCATGTCGCTCTGTACCGCGGCCTATCAGGCCGAGATCATGCGGGGCGGCTTCGCGGCGGTCCCGACTGGCCTCGTCGAGGCGGCGGACATGGCGGGGATGTCGCGGCTCACCACGTTCCGGCGCATCCGTCTGCCGATCGCGTTCAAGCTGACGCTGCCCGGGCTCATCAACGAGTGGATCATGATGCTGAAGTCGTCGTCCCTCGTTTCGGTGGTCGGCGTCGTCGAGCTGACCCGCATGGCGCAGGACCTCGCGGCCTCGACCTACCGGCCGCTGGAGCTCTATGCGGCGGCGGGGTTCATCTATCTCTGCATCAGCATCGTCGTGGCGCTGGTCGGGCGGGGGCTTGAGGCGCGGCTCTCATGGGGGCGGCTATGAAGTTCGATTTCAGCCTGATCCTCGCCTCGGCGCCCGACATCCTGCGCGGCATCGGGGTGACCCTGTTTATCTGGGTGGTCTGCGTCGCGCTCGGGCTCGCGCTCGGGTTCCTGATCGCGGTGGCGCGGCGCTATGGCGGCCGGGTGGCGAACGCGGTGCTCTTCGTGCCGGTCGAGGTGATCCGGGGCACGCCGTTCCTCGTGCAGGTGTTCCTGCTCTACTACGGCGGTCCGCTGATCGGCCTCAGCCTCGACAACCTGCCGGCCGGGATCATCGCGCTGTCGGTCTATGCGGCGGCCTACTATTCCGAGCTCTGGCGTGCCGGCTTCGACGCCATCCCGAAAGGGCATCTCGAGGCGGCGGATTGCGTCGGGATGGGGCCGGTGCAGACCATGACGCGGATCATGCTGCCGGAGATGACCACGCTCATCCTGCCGGCGATGGTGAACATGACGATCCTCATGCTGAAGGAGACGGCCATCCTCTCGATCATCTCGGTGCCGGAACTCACGCTGACGGTGAGCGCGCTCGGGACGCAGAACTATGCGTTCGTCGAGAGCTTCACGGTGCTCGCCCTGATCTACTGGGCGCTCGTCGAAGCCTGCGGCGGCGCCGGGCGCTGGGCGGAGCGGCGGCTGGCGAAGTATCGGTTCGCATGATGCGGGAACAGTCGAGCGAGGCGCGCGCCGAAGGTCCGCGCGAGATCCGGCCCGAGAAGCCGAGGCAATGCCTCGGCCGGGCCGCGGGCTGGAGCGCGGGACGCGCGGAGGGCCGCAGGGGTGAAGATTTCTGCGGAAGGGCGCCAATCCGGCCGTGTGCGCCCCGGGTGGGCGCGGAAACGCGCCCGCCCCCCGCAGGGGCGTGCGCGGACGGATTTGTCACCCGCCAAATCCGTCTGGCGTCGGCGTTGCGACCAGAGGGGCGGCCGAGGTTTCCCTCAGCGAACGAAGGGAGGCGGCCATGACGCCGGCAGTTGCGATCAAGGGGCTGGTGAAGGACTTCGGCGAGACGCGGGTGCTCGACGGGCTGTCGTTCGAGGCGGCGCGGGGGGAGGTGACCTGCATCATCGGGCCGTCCGGGTCGGGCAAGAGCACGGTGCTTCGCTGCGTGGCGTTCCTGGAAGAGGCAACCGGCGGGCTGATCGAGATCGACGGCGAGCCGCTCGGATTCGGGCCCGGGCCGGGCGGCAAGCGGGTGCGGCTGTCGGCCGGGCAGATCCGGGCGGTGCGCAAGCGGATCGGCATGGTTTTCCAGCAGTTCAATCTCTGGCCGCACATGACGGCGCTCGGGAATGTCTCGGAGGCGCTGACCCACGTGCTGCGGCTGTCGCGGCGCGAGGCCGAGGTGAAGGCGATGGCGCAGCTGGAGCGGGTGGGGCTGGCGCACCGGGCGCAGCACTATCCGAGCCAGCTTTCGGGCGGCCAGCAGCAGCGGGTGGCGATCGCGCGGGCGCTGGCGCTGGAGCCGCGGATCCTGCTGTTCGATGAGCCGACCGCCTCGCTCGACCCGGAGCTGACCGGCGAGGTTCTGAACGTCATGCGTGACCTCGCGGTGACGGGGATCACGATGCTGGTGGTGACGCACGAGATCGGGTTCGCGGCGTCGGTGGCATCAAAGATCGTCTTTCTCGACCACGGCAGGATCCTCGTCGAGGGCAGGCCGGGCGAGGTCTTCGGCAAGCCGCGGAACCCGCGGATCGACCGGTTCCTCGAGACCTACCTCGATCGTGGGGCGGCGACGCTGCTCTGAGCGCGGCGCAGGAGATCAAGCTATTGAATAGCTTTCGCTGCGTCAGGCGGATCGCAAGGAAGATGATGATCGGCGAGGCTCGACTTGCCCTGCGGCCGGCTCCGGGGCGATGGCGGCGAGCCGTGCCTCGAGGGCAAGGATGCGGGCTTCGAGCGCGGCGATGCGGTCGCCTGACGGCGAGCTCGCCCCCCGGGCGGGACGTGCTGTGATCCGGCCGATGAGCGTGGCGCAGTGCCCGGCGAGGCGCGCGGTGCGCTCCGGGGGCAGGGCGGCGATGGCCCAGCCTGCGACCGAGACCGCGCCGATCCAGATGACGAAGCCGCCGCCGCCGGCAAGGAACGGCAGGGCGAGCCCGGGCAGGAGTGCGACGGCCCAGCCGGCGCGGGGGTGCGACGCCGCCGCCGGTGGCAGGCGGAAGGCCCGCCGGCGCTTCGGATCGGTGCCGGTGAGCCAGGCGAGCCCGACGAGGCTGAGCGCGATGGCGAGAGCGGTGGCGGCCATGGTCACTCCGCGGGTTCGGTGAGAAGGCGCACCACCGGGCGCTTTGGCCGGGCGAACCACCAGAGGCTGGCGCCCGCGATGACGAGCAGGAGGTCGATGGTCACGATGTCGGTCTGGCCGTGCATCAGCGCCGTCGCCCAGTCCATGCCGCCGGTGGCGAGGCGCAGCACCGGCAGGCCGGCGCAGAGCACCGCCAGCAGTCGTTGTGCCAGCGTACCGTAGCGCCGTTCGTCGGGCACCCGGAGGCCGAGTGCCACGGCGAGAGCCACGCCGACGACGAAGCCGAGCGGCGTCCAGAAGAACGGGTCGGCGGACGGGCGGCTCAGGTAGTAGGCATAGCCCGAGGCCAGCATGCCGATCGGCAGGCCGTAGCCCGTGATCTGCACTGCCTGCCCGAAACGGCGCCATGCGGGATCGGCCTCGCGGCGGCGCACCCAGAGGCGGAAGCCCGAGAGGATCACCACGCACATGGTGACGCCGAGGGCGCCCCAGACGATCCGGGAGAAGACCCCGGCGAAATGGCCGAAGTGCAGCGGATACATGAGTCCGTAGAGCGTGCCGCCGAGGGAGGGCGCGGTGCCGAGCGGGGCCTGCGCCCCGAGCCAGACGCCGGTCGCGCCGTCGTACCGATTGACCGGGTAGATCATGCCGCCGTGGCCGGGAGCGTGCCAGACGGTGACGCGGGCATCGCTGCGGCCGAAATGCGCCACGTCGAGATACGTCGCCTCGCTGTCGGCCCGGGCACGGGAATCGGAAATCATCGCGTTGAGATTGGCGAGCGTCGCGGGCGTCTCGTCGACCGGGGCGGGCGGCTCGAAGAGCGTGGCGCTCAGCGCCTCCTGATCGCCGCTGAACGCCACCGTCGCGACGAGCGGGAACCCGATGGTGCCCGCGAGGCTGAAGAACGAGCCGGTGAAGGCGAGCAGGAATGCGAAGGGGATGCTCCAGCTCGACACCAGCGCGTGCCGGTCGCGCGCGCCGACGAGCCGGCCGCCGCCGCGCTCGGCGACGAAGAGGTCGCGGATCACGTGGCGGTGCATGAGCACGCCGGAGACGACCGCGGCCATCATCGTGAGGCCAAGGATGCCGGTGAGGATGAGCCCCCACGGCGAGGGCAGGTAGAGCTGGACGTGGAGTTCCACGAGGAAGTGGCGCAGCGCGCTGTCGTCCCACGCCGCCGGGTCGTTCCAGATGAAGCCATCATGCCGGTCGATCACCTTGCCGGTGACGCTGTCGGCGCGGAACATGGTGCCCTTGTCTTCGAGCACGCCCGTGTCCGGGTTCACCGCGTGGGTGTGGAAGAACGCGAAGAGGTTGCGCCCCGCGCCGCCCCAGACCGCGACGTCCTCGCGATATTCCGGCTCGACCTCACGGGAGAGGCGGCGGAGGGTGGCGTCGACCGGCTGTTCCAGCGGCGCGGCGGTGCGCAGGCCACCCGCCGACCAGCGGCCGATTTCCTCGGCGAAGACCGCGACGGCGCCGGTCGCGACCACGACGTAGAGCAGGAGCCCGAGGATCACCGCCGACCAGCCATGGATCGCGGTCAGGCGCTTCAGTTCGATCTGTCCGATTGCCATTCTGTGCCCTCCTCAGGCGAGGGAGACGAGGACGGCGGCGACCTGCACGAGGATCACCGCCGAGAGGATGGCGCTCGCGCGCACGAGGTTCGGGGCGAGCACCGCATGGAAGAACGGCACGGCCCAGAGCAGCGGCATGAGCAGGATCGGCAGGGCGATGTCGTTCACGCCCGCGGCGCCGGCGGGCATCCAGAGCGGCATGGCGGCCATGGTGGCGAGCGCCGCGAGGATCGCGCCCGGCCCGGCGAGAAGCCAGCGCACGAGCGCCGGGCGCGCCTCGATCCAGCGGGCTGCGTCGCGCGGCAGGACGCTCCGCCGGCCGGTCCGGTTCGTTTCAAGGGAACTCTGCACACGCCACTCCATCGGTTCGGGACAGTGGCTGAGCGCGGGTGCAGCGTTTGGCTGGCCTTTCAATCGAGCAAATCAGTCGAGAATTCAACCCGGGAGTTGGCTGCCGCCCCGCAGGGAGGCGGCCTTTCGCCGGGATCAGTGCAGGTGGCGGAGCTTGTCGGGGTTTCGGACCACGTAGATCGCAGCGATCCGGTCGCCCTCGATCTCGAGCGCCGTGGTCTGGAGCTCGCCATCGGCCTCGCGGGTGATGAATCCGGGCAGGCCGTTGACGAAGACCGTGCGCAGCAGCGTCGAGGCGTTCTTCCGGAAGAAAACCGCGAGCGAAGTCTGCAGGCGCGTCACCGCATCGAAGCCCTCGATCGGCTTGCCGACTGCCGGACGCTTGCCGCCACCATCGGCGTGCACGCTCACGTCGGCGGCGAGCATCTCGCCGAGCGCGCTCATGTCACCGCTGCGCGATGCCTGGAAGAACGCTGCCGCGAGGTCGAGGCCTCGCTGGCGGTCCAGCCGGAAGCGCGGCCGCGCCTCGCGCACATGGCTGCGCGCGCGGGCCGCGAGCTGGCGGCAGGCGGCGGGGTCGCGCTCGATGGTGGCGGCGACCTCCTCGAAGCCGACGCCGAAGACGTCGTGCAGCAGGAACGCCGCACGTTCGAGCGGCGAGAGGCGCTCGAGCGCCAGCATGAGGGGCAGTGTGACGTCCTCTGCCTCCTCCTCCTCGATCACCGGCTCCGGGAGCCACGGGCCGACGTAAGTCTCGCGGCGCCTGCGGGCCGATTTCAGCTGGTCGAGGCAGAGGCGGGTGACGGTGCGGCGCAGGAATGCCTCCGGCTCGCGCACGGCCGCGCGGTCGGCCCGCATCCAGCGGATGAAGGCCTCCTGCACCGCGTCCTCGGCGTCAGCGACCGAGCCGAGCATCCGGTAGGCGACACGCACGAGCTTCGGTCGCAGGGGGTCGAAGCTCGCCGCCGCGTCATCGTGGCGCAGGCTCGCCATCAGGCCGCCTTGCGACCCCGGGCGGGGTCGAGCCAGAGCCCGAAGCCGACGCAAATGCGGTTCCAGCCGTTGATCATGTTGATCATCAGCGTGATTTTCGTGCGCTCCTCCTCGGTGAACTGCTTTGCCAGCGCGTCGTAGGCATCGAGATGCTCATGGCCTTCGGAGAGCCGGGTGAGCGCCTCGGTCCAGGCGAGCACCGCGCGCTCGCGATCATTGTAGCAGGGCGCGTCGCGCCACGCCGGCAGCAGGTCGATGCGCTGGTCGGTCTCGCCGGCCGCGCGCGCCGCGATGGTGTGCATGTTGATGCAGTTGGCGCAGGCATTGATCTGCGAGGAGCGGATTTCGATAAGGTGGACGAGCGTCGGGTCGAGACTGGCGCTGACCGCCTGTCCCGTCTCACGCCAGGCCTTCATGAGGGCGGGCGCGGCGGCGAACGGGTCGAACTTCGGGGTCATGGTCGGTTCCTTTCTCTTGGGTTCCGACTTCATGACGAGCCTACACCCGCCGGTGTGACATGGCCTGCGGTTATTTCGCGCATCTGCTGCCCGCGCGGCGCCGGCTCAGTGGGCCTGCCGCGCCTGGGCCGGCTCCGGGTTCGGGAGGGCCGCGTCGCCCGGTATCGTTCCAGGCAATGCGCCCGACAATGTGCCGGGGATCGCGTTGTGCAATCCGCCGGGGGGCGCGGCCGACACCGGGCTCGATGCGGAGGCCATCGCGGAGGCCGCCGCGAGGGTCGGCGCGGCAACCGGCATCGCGGCGGGGAGCCTCACTTCGATCAGGTGCGGTTCGGCGCCGCTTTCGACCGCATGGCGCCGCCGAAGCTCGGCCAGGCGCGCGTCGAGCCCGGGGCTCGAAGCGAGGCCAAGGACGGCGAGCATCTCTGCCCAGCGGTGCGCCCAGTCATGCCGCGACAGCACGTCGAGGCGGTTCGCGCGCGCGATGGCGGCGTAGCGATCGGCATCGGCTTCGAGCTGTTCGAGGAAGTCGGCCGTCCTGTCCGGGTCCGTCGGCATGTTGACGATCGCCTCGGGCGAGCTGAACAGCCCCTTGAACTCGGGGATGTCGGGGGTCGAGCCGATCATCACCGCACCGGAGCTTGCGCCCTCGAAGTAGCGGGTGGTGAGCGTGGTCTCGGCGGCGGCGCCCGTGCCCTTGACCGGCTTCCAAACGACGTAGTGACGCGCCCTGGCGGCGAGGTCGGCATTCTGCAGGCGCACGGCATCCCAGTCCTTCGCCTTCATCCCGCGCCAGAGGTCGAAGACGTAAAAGCGATTGTCGCGGCCGCAGAGTTCGAGCATGCGGCCATGCACCCGATTGAGCCGCCGGCCGATGCAGACGTAGTCGACGCAGCGCTGGCTGACGGTGTAGCGGCTCGCCGGGAGCAGGAGCGTGTCGACGGCGGTCGGGAGATAGGTCACCGGGGTGCGGGTGTGCCGCTGGATGAGCGGGACGCTGCCGGCATTGAAGACGAAGACGTGGTCGAACATGTCGAGGTGGCGGTAGTGCTGGCGCAGCTTCTCCACGTCGCGAGACCAGGTTTCGAGGAGGAAGATGCACGCCTTGCGCGTCCGTTTGCGCCAGCCGGGGACGCAGTTGATCTCGCGGATCTCGTGCGGGAACTGGCAGGCGTAGAACGTGAGGTCGAAATCGCCCTCTACCTCGGTTCTGGGTGCCTCGGAAGCAGTCGGCATCGCGGCGAGCGCGAGGAGCCTCCCCAGCGTGTTCCGCATCGTCTTGCGGCAATTCTTCCAGAACGAACGATTGTACGGGTCGGGCACGACCGGTGCGACGAGTGTCGCATCTTCCATCCGGCGCACGACGTCCATGAACTCGTAGATGACACCGTTCCACGGAGCAGGAACGAGGTCATGCAATGAGAACAGCAACACGCGACGGGATGAACCCGAAGAGCCCGGCGGCAGAACATTCACGTCAGAATCCCCACGGAGGCGCCCAGAATACTGGAAAGAGCCCCCCCTCTTTCAAATCAATGGCTTGACCGTTACCTAACCATGAAGGCAGGCCCCAGACATGCTATAGATTAAAAGTACGTTAGCGCGAGATTCCACGCAAGGAGTGATTTCTCAACATCCACCGCCTTCAAACCAGCTCAGCCGGAGTTCGGGCGTTCGTGATCGTTTTCGACAACTATAGGGCGTTGTCGCGCGGGATCGGAGGCGGCGCGCCGGGCGACGCCTCCGGAAGGGCATCGCTCAGAGGTTGCCCTTGGAGAGCTCGCCCGCGATGTGGTCGGCCTGCCGGATGGCGAGGGCGACGATGGTGAGCGTCGGATTCTCCGCCCCGCCAGTGGTGAACTGGCTGCCGTCCGAAACGAAGAGGTTCGCGACGTCGTGGCTCTGACCCCACTTGTTCACCACGCCGTCCTGCGGCTTCTCGCTCATCCGGTTGGTGCCGAGGTTGTGGGTCGAGGGATAGGGCGGCGTCGGGAACACCCGCGTCGCGCCGACTGCGCGATACATCTCCTCGCCCTTCTTGTAGGCGTAGTCGCGCATCGCATTGTCGTTCGGATGATCGTCGAAGTGCACGTTCGGCACCGGAAGTCCGTTCGTGTCCTTGACGTCGGTGTTGAGCGTGACGCGGTTCGTCTCGCGCGGCATGTCCTCGCCGACGATCCAGAGCCCGGCCATGTTCTGGTACGAATCGAGCGCCGAGGTGAACTCGCGGCCCCAGGCGCCCGGATCGAGGAACGCCGCGGTGAACGGCAGGCCGAGGGAGAGGGTCTCGAACTCGAAGCCGCCGACGAAGCCACGGTTTGGGTCGTGGTGGCGCTCGTCGCCGATGTAGCCCGCCATCACCGTGCCGCGCCACATGCTGACCGGCTTGTCGAAGACCGCGTAGACCGAACCGGTGGTGTGACGCATGTAGTTGCGCCCGACCTGACCCGAGGAGTTCGCGAGACCGTCCGGGAACATCGACGAGGCCGAGTTCAAAAGCAGCCGCGGGCTCTCGATCGCGTTGCAGGCGACCGAGACCACCCGCGCCTTCTGGAGCTGCTGCTTGCCGTCCGCGTCGATGTAGACGACCCCGGTCACCTTGCCCTTGTCATCATGCTCGATCTTGACCGCAAAGCAGCGGTCACGCACTTCGAGGTTGTTCGTCGCCTCGCCGCGCGGGATGTCGGTGTAGGCGGTCGACCACTTCGCGCCCCACTTGCAGCCCTGGAAGCAGAAGCCGGTCTGCTGGCAGGCGCTGCGTCCGTCGAACTCGGCGGAGTTGATCGCCATCCGCCCGGTGTGGACGTCCTTGTAGCCGATGGCCTTGGCGCCGGCCTCGAACACCTTGTAGTTGTTGCTGGGCGGCAGCCCGGCGCGGTCCTCGGTGCGGGTCACGCCGAGCTTGTGCTCGGCCTTGGTGTACCAGGGGTCCATCTCGGCGGTGTCGATCGGCCAGTCGAGCAGGTTGGCGTCGGAGATCGGGCCGTAGGTGGTCTTCGCCTTCCACTCGTGGTCCTGGAAGCGCAGGCTGGCGCCCGCCCAGTGGATCGAGGTGCCGCCGACCGCCTTGACGATCCAGGTCGGCAGGTTGGCGAAGTCACGCGCCACGCGCCAGTCGCCCGAGGTCGTGCGCATGTCGGTCCAGGCGAGCTGCTGGAAGCTTGCCCACTCGTCGTTGATGTAGTCCTCGGGCAGATAGCGCCCGCCGGCCTCGATCGAGACCACCTTGACGCCCTTCTGCGCCAGCTCGTTCGCGAGCACGCCGCCACCGGCGCCGGAGCCCACGATCACCACCACGCTGTCGTCGTTGAGATCGAACTTCGCGACCATGATTGCGTCCTCCCTCTCAGAGCCAGCTGATGTCGTCGAAGCCGCGGTGGATGTAGCCGCCCTGGCTGTAGCTCTCACCCTGGTAGCCGAAGATCGGCCAGACCTCTTTCTGGTTGTAGAGACCGGTGACGAGGCCGCCACGGATCGTCTGGAAGAACGGGCTGTTCTCCATGCCCTTCAGGATCGCGACCCGGTCGCTCTCCCAGCCGACGGCGAGGTAGTTCGCATACCCCGCGCCCTGAGCCGCGGCGTCGAGCGCGGCCACCCCGGCCTCGATCGCGGCGGCGTCCTCGGCGGTGTCATAGCCCTTGACGGCGATGGCATAGAAGTTGTCCGCGACCTTGTCGTGCGGGTAGACGTCGCGCGCCATCTGGATCAGCGTCGCCATCGTCTCGGGCTTCAGGTTTGTCACCTCGAGGGCCCATGCGGCGTCGCGTGCGGCGACAAACCCGCTGCCGATCGAGAATGCCGCGCCTGCCACCACCGCGTGCGCAAGCAGCGCGCGACGGGTGAGGCCGCGCGATCTCAACTCTGTCATGATATCCTCCCGACTGGCTCTTGTTATCTGGCTGGCGTGGGTGAGCGGTGCGTCAGCGGAAGCGGCCGCCGCGTTCGATCACCTCGATCATGTATCCGTCCGGATCGGCGACGAAGAAGAAGCGCGCGACGAGTTCACCATTGTTCCTGAAATCGACGAGCTTGCGCGGGGCGAGGCCCGCCGCCTCGAAGCGGGCGTGCTCCTTGTCCACGTCTTCAACGACGAAGGCGATGTGGCCGTAGCCGTCACCGAGATCGTAGGGCTCGGTGCGATCCTTGTTGACGGTAAGCTCGATCTCGAAGTCGGCGGCGGCGTTGGAGAGGTAGATGAGCGTGAAGCTGTCAAAATCCAGCCGGTCAGCGATCCCGAGCCCGAAGGCCTCGCGGTAGAATGCAACCGATCGCGCTTCGTCGAGCACGCGGATCATGCTGTGGACGACCTTGGTCATGTTTCCTCCTGTGCGGGGTTTCAAGCCCGTTTTGAGAAGGGTAGGCTTCGGGGAAACTGGGCGGGTAGTATCCCCATACTACACCACGTGAACGCACGGACGCCGGAACGCCGGTGATGCGGAACCCCGTCTCGCGGGCGTCCTGGTTTTCATACTGGCAGAAGCCTATCGGGCAGGGACGAGGGGCCCCGCAACAGCGGGGAGAATGAATCCCTGAACGGGCGTCAGCCCGTGCCGCTGAAGCGAGGCCGCAAAGGCGGCCGACCGACCCGCGCCGGCCGAGCGGGGGCTTGCCCCCCGAGGCCGACGCGCAATCCACGCTTGGACCCCCGGGCGGGCGCGGCTATAACCCGCGCGCGTCGTTTCCCCGGAGTTTGCAGACCATGCGTGAAGCCGAAGTCAGCCGCGGCACCGCCGAGACCAATCTCAGCGTCAGGCTGAACCTCGACGGCACCGGCCGGCACTCTATCGAGACTGGCGTCGGCTTCTTCGACCACATGCTCGACCAGCTCGCCCGCCACTCGCTCATCGACATCGAGGTTCGCGCCGCCGGCGATCTCCACATCGACGACCACCACACCGTCGAGGACGTGGGTATCGCGCTCGGCCGGGCGCTCGCCGAGGCGCTGGGCGACAAGCGCGGGATCCGGCGCTACGGCTCGTGCCACCTCGCCATGGACGAGGCGCTGGTGCGCGCCGCGCTCGATCTCTCGGGCCGGCCATTTCTCGTCTGGAAGGTCGAGTTTCCGGCCGAAAAGATCGGCCGCTTCGACACCGAGCTGGTGCGCGAGTTCTTCACCGCCTTCGCGATGAACGCGCGGATGACCCTCAACGTGGCGATGCTCGATGGTGAGAACAGCCACCACATCGCCGAGGCGACGTTCAAGGCCGTGGCACAGGCGCTGCGCACCGCGGTCGAGCCCGATCCGCGCAGCAGCGGCATTCCCTCCACCAAGGGGACGCTCTCGGAGTGACCGCCCCATGACCACGATCATCGTCGACTACGAGAGCGGCAACCTGCACTCGGCGGAGAAGAGCTTCCAGCGCATGGCGGCGGAGACCGGGCAGGGTGGCCGGGTCGTCGTCAGCGCCGACCCCGAGGCGGTGCTGAAGGCCGAGCGCATCGTGCTGCCCGGCGTCGGGGCGTTCGGGGACTGCCGTGCCGGGCTTGCGGCGATCCCCGGTCTCTTCGAGGCGATCGAGACCCGCGCGATCCGGCAGGGGGCGCCGTTTCTCGGCATCTGCGTCGGCCAGCAGATGATGGGGACCGTCGGGCGTGAATTCGGCGATCACGCGGGCTTCGGCTGGATCCCGGGCGAGGTCGTGCGCCTCGCGCCGACGGATCCGGGGCTGAAGGTGCCGCACATGGGCTGGAACGCGCTGGAGCTGAGCGGCGAACATCCGGTGCTTGCCGGCATCGCCACCGGCGATCACGCCTATTTCGTGCATTCCTATCACCTGATCCCGGAGGATCCGGCGCACCGGCTGGCCACCGCCGATCACGGTGGCCCGGTGACGGCGGTGATTGCCCGCGACAACCTGATCGGCACGCAGTTTCATCCGGAGAAGAGTCAGGCGACGGGCTTGCGGCTGATCGCGAACTTCCTCGCCTGGCGGCCGTGAGGATCCGGCCGGCCGTCGCCTCGGACGCGCCGGCGGTCCGTGGCTGCGCCGAGGCGGCATATGCCCGCTATGTGGCGGCGATCGGCCGCCGGCCCGCGCCGATGGACACCGACGTCGCCACCGCCATCGCGGCGGACCAGATCCATGTGGCTGAGCTGGAGGGTACCGTCGCGGGCTACCTCCACATCAATCCGGCCGGGGACGAACTGCTGCTCGATGCCGTCGCCGTGCTGCCGGAGTTTGCGGGCGAGGGCATCGGCAAGGCGCTCATTCGGTTTGCGGAGGACGAGGCGCGGCGGCTCGGGCTCGGATGGGTGCGGCTCTACACCAACGCGAAGATGGTGGAGAACGTCGCGATCTACCCGCATCTCGGCTACGTCGAGACCGGCCGCCGCCGCGATGAGGGCTACGACCGGGTGTTCTTCGAGAAGCGCATCCCCCGGCGCGACTACTGATAGCGCCGGAGCCGCCGCTGGATGCCGAAGAGGTAGGCCGACACGCCGACGAGGATGATCGCGAACATCGCGGTGGCGATGGCAGCGCCCATGTGCGGGTCGCCGAGCTGGAGCTGGAAGCCGAAGAACGTCCGGTAGAGGAACGTGCCGAGGATGTCGGTGGCGAAGTTTGGCCCGGCGAGGGCGCCCTGACTGACATAGATGAGGTCGAAGGCGTTGAAGTTGCCGACGAATGTCAGGATCGAGATGATGCCGATCGACGGCAGGATCATCGGCAGCTTGATCTTCCAGAACTGCGACCAGCCGGTGATCCCGTCCATGTCGGCGGCCTCCAGCACCTCTTCGGGAATCGAGATCAGCGCCGCGTAGATCAGCATCATCGGGATGCCGACGAACTGCCAGACCGAGATGAGCGCGAGGGTGGTGAGGGCGGTGCCTTCCTTGCCGAGCCACGGCTGGAACAGGGACTTCAGCCCGACCGCGTCGAGCATCGACGGCGCGATGCCCCAGACCGGCGACAGGATCAGCTTCCAGACGAAGCCGACGACGACGAAGCTGAGGACCGTCGGCACGAAGATCGCCGAGCGGTAGAACGCCGCGAAGCGGAGCCGCGGCGCGGAGAGCAGGGCAGCGAGCAGGATGCCGATCGGATTCTGCACGATCATGTGGATCAGGAAGAACCAGAAGTTGTTGCCGAGCGCGTTCCAGAAGCTTGCCGACCAGCGCGGATCGCCGAAGAGCGTGCGGAAGTTGTCGAGCCCGACGAACTTCTGCACGTCCTCCACCACGCGGAAGAGCGAGAGCTGGAGCGTCCCGAACAGCGGAACGATCATGACGGCGGTGTAGACGATCACCGCCGGTGCGAGGAACACCGCGACATGCCAGGGGAAGGGGCGGCGTTCGGTCATTTCATCACGATCCTGTCCAGAGTTTCGGAATCTGCTGCACGAGCGTGAGGATGGAGAGTATGCCAAAAAGCACAAAAGCCCAAGCGAGTGCTGCGACCCGACCGATGCCGGGACGGATCGCGGGGACGAGCACGCGCCGGTTCAGGATGATGAGCAGAGCGGAGTAGATGAACATCATCAACCCGCCGACGCAGGCGGAGATGACGAGGAGCACGAGCGGCTGCGCGGCGCCGAAGACCAGCACGAGGATGCCGATCAGCACGAGCCCCCAGACCAGAAAGAAATAGAGCCGGCTCTCGTTCGCGCGCTTCATGTACGAGGTGCGCAGAACGTCCGCCGCCAGCCGACTCGTGTAGTCGACGATGCCGGTCGCGGCGGCGAAGAGCGAGAACGCTCCGATGAACCAGAAGAGATAGCCGAACCAGGAGCCGACGCGCTCTTGCAGGACCTGCCCCTCGTTCAGCACGAAGCCGATGCTGTTCGCGAGCCCCGCCTGTCCGTAGACGGTGGCGTAGGCGAGAAGGGACGTGAAGGTGATGGTGACGAATGTGATGAGCACGAAGGTCGAGAGCTGCTCGACGTTGGCGAAGCGCCACCAGCGCTGCCAGCGGGCAAGGTTCTCGGTCGTCGGTTCGAACACGTAGCCGGTGCTCGGTGTCGCCTCGGGCTCGCCGGTGATCGGGCTCTTGATGTGCGGCACGTACTTGCCCATGCCGAAGCCCTTGTCGCGGATCCAGTTGGACTGGCAGAGATTCTGTCCGCCGCCCGCGCCGGCGAAGGCGAGCGCGCCGAGCAGCACGGCAAAGCCGAGTTCCTGCGCGGGGATCCGCGCCTCGGTGACGATCTGCGGCAGGGCCGCCCAGTCGTCGGCGGTGATGACGAAGATGCCTGCGACGATGATGAGCAGGCCGACCGCCGCCACCTTCACCATCTGCATCCGCTCGAGCATCACGTAGACGACCGGCGCGAGCGTCAGGATGAGCCCGATGGTGATCAGCATCCCGACGGCAATCCACTTCGGGTCGCCGCCGACGATATAGGTGAGCATGGTGGCCGAGCTCGTCGCCCAGCCGGGCCAGAGGTTGGCGAAATAGGTCATGACCGCGAAGACCAGGCCCCAGTGCCGCCAGAAGCGGCTGAAGCCCGTCAGCACGGTCTCACCGGTCGCGAGCGTGTACCGCTCGATTTCCATGTTGAGGAAGAACTGGGTCATCACCCCGAGGAGCGCGGCCCAGACGAAGACGAGGCCGACCTGGCTTGCGATGTACGGGTAGAGAACGAACTCCCCCGACGCGAGCCCCACACCGGCCGCGATGATGCCGGGGCCGATGATCTTCGCGGTATCTGCCGGTGGCGCGGGCAGCTCGCGGACTTCCGGCCGCCCGAGGACGTGCGTCGGAAAGAGATCTGCGGCCGAAGCGCCGGGCTTGTGGTGTGCCATTGACGGTGTCCCCCCCCCTGGAAATCGTCATGCGGCAAGGCTGCTGTCCGCTTGTCGAATCGTCAACCAGCCCGGCGATCCACCAGCCCGCGACGGGCAAGGGTGACCTCTTCCGGCGCGTAGCGCGGGCGGAACCATGGCAGATAGGTCGCGACCGGGGCGTGAACCTGCGGCGGAACCGTCCCGCGGGGCTCCGCGCGCGATCTCTCGATGGTGGCGATCCTGGCGCTGCGGACGACCGGGGGGATCGGCAGGCCGGTCGCGTCGTCGTCGGGAACCGCCAGGTCACCCCTCCAGCCACGGTTCGCGGCGGACGTGATCATCACCACCCGGAGCAGAGGTGTCCTCTCGCCCGCCCGAGGCCCGATTTCCGCGACCACGATCGCGGGACGGTACTGGCTGGTCCGGCCGTCGGTGTTGGCACCGGACCGATCGTGCCGGGCCGGCACGAGAGACCAGAAGCCGGCATGTCCGGCCGCATCCGCCGGTGTCATGAGGAATTTGCTTACATTGGAAAGCGCCGCCCTGCGGGCGGCGCTTTCCGCAGACCTTACTGGCCGGCCGGCTTGAACCAGGTTTCGAGGCCTTCCTGCAGGCGCTTCGCGGCGGCCTCGGCGGTCTCGGTGCCGCGGATCACGTTGGCGGCGGCGTTCCAGGTCTCGTTTTCGAGGTTCGGCGTGCCGCGCGACAGGATCTGGTAGGTGGAGCGGATCGTCGACGCGCAGGTCTCGCGCCAGGACAGGAACTCCTGTGCCAGCGGATCGTCGATCTTCACCGTCTCCTTCTGCAGCGGGAAGAAGCCTGGCAGCGCGTTGCCGTAGATCGTCGCGAACTCGGCCGTGCCGACCCATTCGAGGAACTGCTTTGCCGCGTCGGCATTCTTCGACGCCGCGTTCAGCCCGAGCGCGATGTCGGGGTGGTCGGAGATGTAGCACTTGTCACCCTCGGCCGGGACCGGGGGCGGGAAGGCGCCCATTTCGAAGGCGTCGGCGATCTGGGTGCGGAACGGCGAGATTTCCCAGCTGCCGGCCGGATAGATCGCGGCGCGTCCGAGGGTGAAGAGGTTCTGGCTGTCGGGGTAGGTCTGCGCCTCGAAGCCGTCGCCGAGGTAGTCCCGCCACTTCGCGAGTTCGCGGAACGGTGCCACCCAGCCCTCGTCCGTCAGCTTCTGGGTGCCGTTGAGGAGCGCGAGCCGGCCCTCCTCGCCCTTCCAGTAGTTCGGCCCGATGTTCTGGTAGCCCATCGTCGCGGCTTCCCACTGGTCGTTGGTGCCCATCGCCATCGGGATATAGCTGCCGTTTTCCTTGATCTTCTCCAGCACGGCGAAGAACTCGGCCTCGGTCTTTGGCGGCTCGACGCCGACTTCGGTGAACGCGGCCTTGTTGTAGATGAAGCCGTGGATCACGCTCGCCATCGGCACGCAGAAGGTTTTCGTTCCGTCGTCGGTCGACCAGGCGGCCTTGGCGACGTCGGAGAAGTTCGCCATTGCCGTGAGGCTGGTCAGGTCGGCGATCTTGCCCTTGTTGAAGAGTTCGAGGCTCGCGTCGAATGGCCGGCAGGTGATGAGATCGCCCGCGGATCCGGCGTCGAGTTTCGAGTTCAGTACGGCGTTGTATTCGGTCGGCGCCGATGGCGCGAACGCCACCTTGACGCCGGGGTGCGACGCCTCGAAGGCGGGAATGATCTTCTCCTGCCAGATCGCGAGATCGTCGTTGCGCCAGCTCTCGATCGTGAGCGTCACATCCTGAGCGGACGCTGCGCTGCCGGCGAGAAGCGTGGTCCCTAGAAGGAGACCTTTCAGTCCGATGTGCATGTTTTCTCTCCCTGCGTCCGATGAGCCTAGCGCCGGGTTTTCGTGCCGTCGAGTGTACCGCTCTTCTCGTGCGCGAGGCGCGATCGATCTCTTGTCTAGGAATGTCGGAGTGAGCGAGAATGGTGCGCCGAGCGCCGCTGCCCCCCGACGCGCGCCCGGCCCGGCCGGCGATTCGCTGCGCCGGGATGCGCCTCGCGGGGGCTCGGATCAATCGCGGGGTTGCGGCATGACCAGCGGGCAGCTCTTTCTCGGTGTCGACGGCGGCGGCACGGGGTGCCGTGCGGCGCTCGCGGACGAGACGGGGCGCATTCTCGGGGAAGGCCGGGGCGGGCCGGCGAACGTGGTGAGCGATCCCGACATGGCGCTTGCGAGCGTCCTCGAAGCCGCCTCCGGCGCCATGACCGCGGCACAAGAGGGCCGTGATCTCACCCGGCTGACGGCGGTGCTCGGGCTTGCGGGCGCCAATGTGGTCGAGGCCGCGGCCGCGTTTCGCGCGCGCCTGCCGTTTGCCAGCTCGCGCGTGGAAAACGATGTGGTGGTGGCGGTGAAGGGGGCGCTCGGGGCCGACGACGGGATTGTCGCCGCGATCGGCACCGGCGCGGTCTACGGCGTACAGCGCGCGGGCACGGTGCGGCTCGCCGGCGGCTGGGGGCTCATTCTCGGTGATCACGGCTCGGGCGGATGGATGGGGCGCGGACTCTTTGAGGCGGCGCTGCTGGCCCATGACGGTTTCGTCGAGAAGACGCCGCTGCTTGCGGCCATCCTGCGCGAGATGGGCTCGCCCGACGCCATCGTCGCCTTCGCAAGGCGCGCGACGCCGGCCGACTTCGCCCGGGCCGCGCCGCGCATTCTCGATGCGGGCGACGACGCGGCGGCGCAGCGGATCCTCGGCGCCGCCGACGCGGGGATCGCCCGTGCCCTTGACCATCTCGAGTCCGACGGGGCGCTTCCCATCGTCTTCACCGGCGGGCTCGGACCCCTGTTCGCTGCCCGTCTCGGGCATCGTTATCCGAGCCTCATTCACCTCGCCAAGGGCTGTGCCCTCGACGGGGCTCTCGCGCTGGCGCGCGGTCTCGTCTAGGAGCGGTTCATGACACAACAGACCAAAATGGCGGCCGAGGTTGCGGAGATCCCCGCCGCCGCCGCGCGTTTCCTGACCGAGGCGGCGGACGCCACCGCTGCGGCGGGGGAGGCGATGCGCGAGATCGACCCGCGGCTGCTCGTCACCGTCGCGCGCGGC
The DNA here is from genome assembly GCF_014201905.1 of Amaricoccus macauensis. GTDB lineage: Bacteria > Pseudomonadota > Alphaproteobacteria > Rhodobacterales > Rhodobacteraceae > Amaricoccus > Amaricoccus macauensis. Next base: position 85,055 of record NZ_JACHFM010000003.1, read on the forward strand.
TCGTCCGATCATGCGGCGACCTATCTCAAGTACGCCGTCGAGATGACGGCGGGCATCCCGGTCGCGTCGGTCGGCCCCTCGGTCGCCTCGGTCTACGGCCGGCGCCTGCGGCTCGACGGCGCGGCCTGCCTCGGCATCTCGCAGTCGGGACAGAGCCCGGACATCGTCGCGATGATGGAGAGCGCGCGGGACAGCGGCGCGCTGACCGTCGCGATCACCAACACCGCCGGCGCGCCGATGTCGCTCGCCTGCGATCATACGCTGGCGCTTCATGTGGGGCCGGAGCTGTCGGTCGCGGCGACGAAGACCTTCGTGGTCTCGGTGCTCGCCGGGCTCGCGCTTCTCGCCGAGTGGCGGCAGGACGACGACCTGCGCGAGGCGGTGGCCGAGTTGCCGTTGCAGTTCGACCGGGCGCTCGCCTGCGACTGGACGCCGCTGGCGGATCGCCTCGTGCGGGCAAACCAGGCGTTCGTCCTCGGCCGCGGCCCCGGCTTCGCCATCGCCGCGGAAATGGCGCTGAAGTTCAAGGAGACCTGCGCGATCCACGCCGAGAGCTATTCGGCGGCGGAGGTTCTGCACGGGCCGGCGGCGCTGGTGCAGGCGAGCTTCCCGATTCTCGCGCTCGGTGTCGCGGATGCGGCGCTGGGCCAGGTCATCGCCACCGCCGAGCGGCTGGCGGGGCAGGGGGCGGATGTCTTTCTCACCGCGCCGGGCGCCCGGCCGCCGGTGACACCGCTGCCCTCGGTGGAGGGCGTCCATCCGCTGACCGCGCCGCTGGTCGCCGCGGTGTCGTTCTACCGTTTCATCGAGGCACTCGCCCGCCGCCGCGGCTTCAATCCCGACACGCCGCCGCACCTGCGCAAGGTCACGGAGACGCGATGAGCATCACCGTTTTCGAAGGCGCCTCGATCTTCGATGGCGATCGGTTACATGCCACGTCGACGCTGGTGGTCGAGGATGGCACGGTCGTGGATATCCTGCCCCCCGACGAGGCGCCGCTCGGGCCGCGCGTGCTGCTGAAGGGGGGCACGCTGGCGCCGGGCTTCATCGACCTGCAGGTGAACGGTGGCGGCGGCATCCTGCTCAACAACGCGCCGAGCGTCGCGGGCATCCGCACGATCTGTGAGACCCACGCGCGTCTCGGCACGCTGGGGCTGCTGCCGACGCTCATCACCGACGCGCCCGAGACTACGCGCGCGGCGATTGCCGCGGGGGTCGCCGCGGCGGCGGAGGGCGTGCCGGGCTTTCTCGGCCTGCACCTGGAGGGGCCGCACCTCGATCCGCGCCGCAAGGGGACGCACGACCCGAAGCTGATCCGGCCGATGACGGCGGAGGATCTCGCGGTTCTGGAAGACGCGGCGCGGCGCCTGCCGGCGCTTCTCGTGACACTTGCCCCCGAGGCGGCCGACGTGGGCCAGATCGCGGCGCTGACGGCCGCCGGCGCCATCGTCAGCCTCGGCCACAGCGACGCGAGCGCCGAGGTCGCGGCCGCCGGGTTCGCGGCCGGGGCCGGCGTCGTCACGCATCTCTTCAACGCCATGAGTCAGTTCGCCTCGCGCGCGCCCGGCCTCGTCGGCGCGACGCTTGCTGCCGAGGGCGTGCGCGCCGGGCTGATTGCCGACGGCGTCCACGTCGATCCGCTCGCGATCCGCGTGGCGCTCGCGGCGAAATCGGCACCGGACACGATCTTTCTCGTGACGGACGCAATGGCGGTCGCCGGCACCGATGCCATGAGCTTCACGCTGAACGGCCGCACGATCTCGCGGCGCGACGGTCGCCTGACGCTCGCGGACGGCACCTTGGCCGGGGCGGATATCGACATGGCGGCGAGCCTCAGGGTGCTGACCCGCGACGTCGGGCTGACCCTCGGACAGGCGCTGCGCATGGCGACGGTGGCGCCCGCGCTCGCCCTCGGGCGCCCGGATTTGGGGCGGCTGAGCGCGGGAAGTGCGGCCGATCTCGTGCATCTCGACACGGACCTGTGTCTCACGGGTGTCTGGCGCGGGGGCGTGCCGCTCTGAGCGTGGAGCCGCGCTTGAAGCCCCGTGGGGTTTCCCTTAGAGGAAGGGCCAAACGCCCGGGGGGTAAGAGACGATGGCAACCGGACTGATGAGCGGCAAGCGCGGCCTGATCATGGGGGTCGCCAACGACAAGTCCATTGCCTGGGGCATCGCCAAGGCCTGCCACGACGCGGGCGCGGAACTCGGGTTCACCTATCAGGGCGACGCACTCGGCAAGCGGGTGCAGCCGCTGGCGGCCAGCGTCAACTCCGACATCGTCATTCCCTGTGACGTGAGCGACGAGGCGTCGATGGACGCGACCTTCGCCACCGTGGCGGAGCGCTGGGGCAAGCTCGACTTTCTCGTCCACGCCATCGGCTTCTCGGACAAGAACGAGCTGCGCGGCTCGTACACCGACATGACGACGGCGGCGAACTTCCAGCAGACCATGCTGATCTCGGTCTACAGCTTCACCGCCGCGGCGCAGCGGGCGGCGAAGCTCATGCCCGAGGGCGGCTCGCTGCTCACCCTCACCTACTACGGCGCCGAAAAGGTCATGCCGCACTACAACGTCATGGGCGTGGCGAAGGCCGCGCTCGAGGCGTCGGTCAAGTACATGGCCATGGACCTCGGACCGCGCGGCATCCGGGTGAACTCGCTCTCCGCCGGCCCGATCAAGACGCTTGCGGCGTCGGGCATCGGCGATTTCCGCTACATCATGAAGTGGAACGAGCTGAATTCGCCGCTGCGGCGCAATGTCACGCAGGCCGACGTCGGCAAGTCGGCGCTCTATCTGCTCTCCGATCTTTCCTCCGGCGTCACCGGCGAGACGCATCACGTCGATGCCGGCTATCACGTGGTCGGCATGAAGGCCGAGGACGCGCCCGACATCGACGTGGTGTCGGGTCGCAAGGAGGCCCCGTGACGATCGCAGGCTTCGCCGCGATTGCGTTTCTCTCACTGATGGCCGCGCTCAGCCCGGGGCCGGCGGTGATGCTGAGCGCGCGCACCGGCCTGACGGAAGGGATGCGCGCGGGCGCCTGTCTCGCGGTCGGCATCGGCATCGGTGCCACCATCTGGGCGGCGGCGGCATTCTTTGGCCTCGCCATCGTCTTCAGCCTTGCGCCGACGCTGCTCGTCGGGCTCAAGATCGTGGGCTGTGCCTATCTGCTCTGGACCGCCTGGCATCTCTGGCGCAACGCCGACCTGCCGCTGGTCGACGCGGGCGCGCCCCGTGCGCCGCGCAGCTCGTTCGCGGCATTCCGCCACGGTCTGCTGATGCAGCTTGCCAATCCCAAGACCGCGGTCATGTTCTCGGCGATCTTCGTCGGTATCGTGCCGCCGGGGACGCCGCTGGCCGTCAAGGCCGCGCTGCTGGCCGTCGTGTTTCTGAACGAAACGCTCTGGAACGTCTTCGTCGCCCGCATCTTCTCGCTCGAGCGCTCGCGTGCCGCCTATTTGCGGCTCAAGGGCGTGATCGACCGGGCGTTTGGCGGGTTGATCGCGTTCCTCGGCGTGAAGATCATCGCCACCTGAGGTCCCCCCGATGAACGACCGCCTGCCGCATGAAAAGGGCTTTCACGTCTCCTGGGACCAGATCCACCGGGACAGCCGGGCGCTGGCCTGGCGGCTCGACAAGCGGGGTCCGGGCGAGGGCGGGGAGTGGCGCGGGATCGTCGCCATCACCCGCGGCGGCATGGCCCCGGCGATGATCATCGCGCGTGAACTCGACGTGCGCACCGTCGATACGATCAGCGTCAAGTCCTACGACTGGCAGAAGCAGGCCAGCGAGGCGACGGTGCTGAAGGCCCCTGACCCGAAGCTGATGGGCGACGGCACCGGGATCCTCGTGATCGACGATCTCGTGGACAGCGGCAAGACGCTGGAGGTCGTGCGCAAGATGTACCCCAAGGCGCATTTCGCGACGGTCTATGCCAAGCCGCATGGCCGGGAGATGGTCGACACCTACATCACCGAGGTGAGCCAGGACACCTGGATCTTCTTCCCGTGGGACATGGCGCTGCAGTACGTGCGGCCGTTCCGCGGCGACTAGTCGGATGGCGGAGCCCGCGGCGACCAGTCGGATGGCGACGCCCGCGGTGGCGCATGGCAGCGGTGAGACGCACGAGCGGTTCGACCGGCTGGCACATGAGACCTTCGAGGGGGCGATCCTGCTCAAGGGCGGTTTCGCGGTGCTTGAGGCGGCCGCGGGGCTCATGCTCTGGCTGATCGGGCCGACGCCGATCCTGAAGCTCATCGCCCGGATCAACGCGGTGCATCCCGCGCAGCACGGCGACTGGCTGGTGACGACGCTGCTGCATGCGGCCGCGAGCTTCTCGGTGCAGGCCGAACACTTCTTCGCCATCTACCTGATCGCGCATGGCGCAGTGAAGCTCGTGCTGGTGCTTGGTCTCTTCCTGCGCAAGCGGTGGGCCTATCCGACGTCGATCGTCGTCACGGCGATGTTCGTCGTCTACCAGATGTGGCGCTTCGACATGACCCACGGGCTCGGGCTGCTGGCGCTCAGCGTTTTCGATACGATTCTCATCGCCCTCATCTGGCGTGAGTGGCGGCGGCTGCCGGCGCGCAAGGTGGCGTGACGCGGTTGCTTCAGCTTCGGGTTGAAACGGGTTCTTAAGCAAGGCGGGCGATGGATCAGACCGTGCTGACGGCTGACCGGAAGGCCCAGAATGTCCCGACTTCGGAGCTCAAGCGACGTTGAGGCGGCGGCGTGCCTCGCGGACTACCGGGCGAAGTTCGAGCGGCTGCACGCGGAGACCGCGGCGGAGTTCGGCTGGCGGGCGGTGGCGCCGGAGGCCGTGTCGATGATCGCCGTGCTGATGGCCTCGCTGCCGATGCTGGCGCTGTTCCTGCCGGACGGGCCGGGCGATCCCGCGGTCTGGCAGGTCGGGGTCGCGGAGATCGGGGTCTGGATCACGGCGTTCCGGCTGCAACGACCGCGCCATGAGGCCTACCTTGCGGAACTCGCCCGGAGGACGGCGCGGCTCGGCGCGCTTGAGGGGCGCTTGCCCGAGCCCGCCGTGGTGTTGCGTTCAGTACGGCAGATCAGCGCAGACGACGGGCGAGCGGGCAGCCTTGAAGGTGTGGGTCTGGGTGGTGCCGTCGGCGAGGTCGATGGCGAGGCCGAGGGTCTCGTCACTGACGACGACCACCTCGGCATTGATGTTGACGCCGTCCTCTTCCCAGACGATGCGCGCGTCGGAGACCCAGCGCCAGGGCGCCAGCCGGTAGGTCTCGACGCAGCTCGTCATCAGGAGCGTGCCGTCGGAGAGGAACGCCCGCAGGGTGCCGGGAGCCACGCCGGGGGACTCGTCGAGCCAGACGCGGTCGCGCAGCAGCTCTTCCATCCCCTCGTTGCCGGAGCCAGGCATCGCCGGGCTCGGCAGGCCGACCCAGGAGCAGCCGGCCGGCAGGGCGAGCAGGGCGCAGAGCGCCAGCCGGCGGAGCCATCGGGCAGCAACTGGCCGGCGCAGGCGATCGGCACGGGGACCGACGGCGGAGACGGGCATCGGGGTGTTGCGCGGCATAAGTCCTCCTCTTGCGCGCGACGATAGCCGCTGAGCGCCGGGCGCGGTAGTCCGTGCGACGGCTCGCGTCGGGATCCCGCCGTCGGCGGCACAACTCCGCCCCGGGCTACCGTCTCCGGGGGCCGAAGCTCGGGGGGCGGCCGAAGCTGACGAGCGAGACGCCGTCGCGCAGCGCATCCGGCAGGCGGGAGAGCGGCAGCGCCCGCTCACCCCCGGCGAGGACACCGCCCTCGCGATCGAGTTCGAGGCGCCGGCCGACGAGTGCCTCAAAGCGGGCGGGGCCGGCGGCCACCGAGAAGGAGCCGCCGACCGCTGGCCCGGTCTCGAAGCCGGCGTGGCGCCAGGCGACGCGCACGCGCTCCACGCGGCCCTGATCACCGTTGCCGGCCACCAGCACCTGTGCGGAGACGATGTCGGGAAGTTCTGGGGGCATGGGGCTTGCCTATCCTTGCCGCTGCGGTCCGGTCAGAAGGTCTGCGAGCCGACCGGCCTCTTCTGGGGTGAGTGGCTGCACGCCGGGCGCGCCGAGGCCGCGAAGTTTTGCCGCCATTACCGCGCGGCCCGCGTCGATCAGCCCGGCGCCGGTCGCGAGATCGTGCCCGGTGCGCGCCCTGTTGGACTGGTTCGGGTGGCAGCGTCCGCGTTTCACGTCTCGCGCCGTGCCGACGAGGATCGAGCGGACCTCATGCGGCGTCAGGCTCGGGCAGGCCTGCAGCACCAGTGCGGCGGCGCCGGCGAGCTGGGGCGCGGCCGCCGAGGTGCCGCTGATCGCAGCCCAGCCGTCATGGCCGGTGGTCTCGTCGGCATGGGGGTGCCGCCCGCCGGCACGGACGTCGTCGATGCGGCAGCCCTTTGGCATCGGCAGCATGATGTAGGCGGCCTTCGGCAGCATCCCGACGAGGCCGCAGAGGTCCGGGACGTGGCGCCCGGGATAGACGTAGCCGGCGTTGAAGCCGCTCGCGTAGTCCGATGCGCGGAGCCGGCCGTCCTGCCCCATGAAGACGCCGCCCGCCGAGATCACGTCCGGGTGCATGCCGGGAAAGCCGAACTCGCCGTTGCCGGCCGAGACGACGACGACGATCCCGGCCTGTACCGCGGCGGAGACAGCAGCGGCGAGCGCGAAGTCCGGGGCTTCGAGCGTCGCGGGTGGCTTCAGGTTGCCGCCCCAGCTGAGCGAGATGATGTGCGGGTTGAGGCTCACCGCCACGTTGAAGGCGGCGGCGGTGTTCACCATCGACGCCTTGACCGGCACGAGCTCCGCGTCGGGCGCGAGAGCGAAGATGTTGGCGCTCTCGGAGGTGCCGTGGCCGTCGGTGTCACGCGAGGGCTCGGTGGCGCCGGGGCCGAGGACGACCGGTGCCACGCGGAAGCCGTGGCGGGTGAAGAAGGGATGGGCCTCGTGGCCGGTGTCGACCATGGCAATGCGGATGCCGCGTCCGGTGATGCCGGCGCGATGCGCATGGGTGGCGCGGCTCGCGACGGCGACGCCGTCCGGCACGTCGAGGTGCCAGTAGTCCACCGCCGGCGGCACGGGGTTGGGCTTGCCCATGAGGAAGCGCGGTGCCTCGAGCGCGACGCCTTCGAGCGCCTGGGCGAAACGGCCGCGCCGGGTCGCGACGAGGCCGCGGCGCTCGGTGTTGCGGCAGTCGAGGAAGGTCGCGGTGGTGTGGACCTGTCCGGGCTTGATGACCTCGCGTTCCTCGGTGACGATCGGCGCGCCGAAGGCATCGGCGAAGAGCCGGGGCGGCCCGGCGAAGTTGATGGTGATCCGGTCGGGATGCGCGCGCAGGATGGTAAAGCCCGCGCGCCGGAGGTCCTCGATGGCGCGGTCGCAGATCTTCGCCTCGGAGCGGAAGTCATCGACGTTCGAGGCGTCGAGCCGGCCGTCGGCCTCGAACAGCGACCGGCCGCCCAGCGAGTGCGGCGAGGCCTGCGCGAACACCATCTTCGGCAACGGAGACGGCGAGGGAGCGGGACTCCGGCGGTTCTTGCCTGCCATCGGATAGGGACCTCGACACTGGTGCCACGAAAACAGCACGGGAAAAAAGACTTGGGCTCAATCGGCACCGCAAATGGGGCGCGGGTCCAAGCCTAGCAGAAGTCCGGGTCTCTCGGGAGTCCTGTCGTCGGGTGCCCGGACGTCAGACCCAGCCACCGTCAATCACGACGGTCTGGCCGGTGATCGCGGAGGCGTCTTCGGAGGCGAGAAAGACCGCCGGCCGGGCGATGTCCTCGGGCACGAGGCGGCGCGCGAGGCATTGGCGCTCGGCGCGCGTGGCGTCGGCCTCGGGGGTGAGCCAGAGCGTCTTCTGTCGCTCGGTCATGATCCAGCCGGGCGCGATCGCGTTCACCCGGATGTTGTGCTGGCCATAGTCGCGCGCCAGCGAGCGCACGAGGCCGACCACGGCCGACTTCGAGGCGGAATAGACGGGCATCCCGCCGATCCCGGCCAGCGGCACGATCGACGAGAGGCTGATGATCGCGCCGCCGCCAAGTCCGATCATGTCGGGAAGTACGGCCTGCGAGGCGAAGAAGTGGTGGCGGAAGTTCGTGGCGATGCGTTCGTCGAAATAGTCGGGTTCAACGTCTTCGGTCGGGTGCCGGTCGTCGCGCGCGGCATTGTTGACGAGCGTGCCGACCGGCCCGAATGCCTCGCGGACGGACGCGATCGCCGCACGCAATGCCGGGATGTCGCGCAGGTCGACCGGCTCGAACCGGACGGTGGCGTCTTCGCCCGCGAGGCGGTCGGCGAGGGCCGCGCCCGCCTCGATGTCGAAGTCGAGAAAGCCGACGCGCGCGCCCTGTGCCGCGAAGGCGGCGACGATCGCCGCGCCGATGCCGGAAGCGCCGCCGGTGACGATGACGGTGCGGTCACGAAGGTCGGGGTAGGTGGCGGGCATCGTGTCTCGTCCTGTCACATGGCTTCGGCAAGCAGGCGGCGGTAGTCCGACGCGCTCGCCTCGCGCGGGTTGGTGGCGTGGCTGTGATCGGCCAGCGCGCGCTCGATCACCAGATCGAGGCGGTCGGGCGTCACACCAATTGCCGCGAGACCAACCGGCAGGCCGAGGCGCTGGTTGAGCGCGGCCACCGCTTCGGCGAGATCGGTATCGGCGGCGAGCCCCATGGCGGCGGCCAGCCGGGCGAGCTTCTGGCCGACGACCGGCGCATTGAACCGGAGCACCGGCGGCAGGAGCAGGGCATTGAGGGTGCCGTGGTGCAGCTTCAGATCGCCGAGGCTGCCGAGGGCGTGGCTGAGGGAGTGCACCGCGCCGAGGCCCTTCTGGAACGACAGGCCACCCTCCAGCGCGCCCATCATGAGGTCGGTGCGCGCCGGCAGGTCGGCGGGGCTTTCCACCGCCGTCTCGAGATTGCGCCAGATCCGCCCGGCCCCGTCGAGGGCGATCGCCTCGGCGGGCGGGTTCAGGCGCGGCGAAAGGAACGTCTCGATGCAGTGCGAGAGGGCGTCGAGCCCGGTGGCGGCGGTCAGCCAGCCCGGCAGGCCGAGGGTGAGTTCGGGGTCGCAGATCGCCCGCTTCGGGATGAGGTGCGGGCTGATGAAGCCGAGCTTCCGGCCGTCGTCGAGGCTGAGGAGGGCGGCGCGGCCGACCTCGGCGCCGGTACCCGAGGTGGTCGGGATGGCGATGACCGGCGCCACCGGGCCGATGCGGTCGATCCCGCCGAGGATGGCGGCGTAGTGTTCGAGCGGTGCCTCGTGCGTCGCGAGGAGGGCCACGCCCTTCGCGAGGTCGATGGGCGAGCCGCCGCCGAGCGCCACGATGCCGTCGCAGTCCTCGCGCCGATAGACCTCGAGCGCGGCGTTGACCGCCGTCTCGGTCGGGTTTGTCGGCGTGTCGAGGAAGACCGCGGCGGCGGGCATCAGCGGTCGCACCCGCTCGATCAGCCCGGCGGCCGCGAGCCCCTGGTCGGAGACGAGAAGAGGCCGGCGGATGGAAAGCTCGGCACAGGCGGCGGTGAGGGCCGAGACTTCGCCCGGGCCGAAGTCGATGGTGGTGAGATAGACGATGCGGGCCATGGTCAGGCCACGCGGCAGGTGGTCGGCGCGCGGAATGCGGGCGCGGTACGGGGTGCGGTGAGCATGGATCTCCCTTCGGAACGCGCGGATTGCCTCCGCGTCCGGCTGTCGCCCGATGCTGCGGCTCAGGCGCGGAATGTCAAGGTCACCGAAGCGGATGAGAGGCGCGCGATTGCCGGAAGCGCCTCAGAGCATCGGCCGGCCGCCGGTGACGGGGATGACGGCGCCGGTCATGTAGCTGCCTTCGTCGGAGGCGAGCAGCACGTAGGCGCCGGCGAGTTCGGCCGGCTGGCCCGGCCGTCCGAGGGAGGTGTCGCCGCCGAACTCCCGTACCTTTTCCTCCGGCATCGTCGAGGGAATGAGCGGGGTCCAGATCGGACCCGGAGCGACGGCATTCACCCGGATCCCGCGCGGCCCGAGCATCGCTGCGAGCCCGGCGGTGAAGTTCGAGATCGCCCCCTTGGTCGTGGCGTAGGCGAGAAGTCCGGGCGAGGGAGACTTGGACTGGATCGAGGACGTGTTGATGATCACCGCGCCCGGCTGCATCACCTGCACCGCGGCCTTCGAGAGGTAGAACATCGCGTCGAGGTTGGTGCGCATCGTGCGGCGCCATTCCTCGTCGTCAATCTCCTCGATCCGGTCGATGGTCGCCTGATGGGCGGCGTTGTTGACGAGGATGTCGAGGCGTCCAAACGCCTGCACCGAGCGGTTGATGAGGGCGCGGCAGTGGTCGGCATCGCCCACGTCGCCGGGCAGGAGCAGGGCCTGGCGTCCGGCCGCCTCGACCCACGCCGCGGTTTCCTGTGCGTCGGCGTCCTCCTCCAGGTAGGAGATGACGACGTCGGCGCCTTCCCGGGCGAAGGCGATGGCGACGGCGCGGCCGATGCCGCTGTCGCTGCCGGTGATGAGCGCGACGCGCCCGGTCAGCCGCCCGTTGCCGCGGTAACTTTCTTCGCCGTGATCGGGGGGCGGCACCATCGCGGCGGTCTCGCCGGGCATCTCCTGCTGCTGCTCGGGCTGCGGCGGGCTCGGGTGCAGCGTCGTCGGATCGGGGGGCATCACGTGTCCTTTGGAACTCACTCGGGGCTTGGAGTGAAAACCGCTTCCCGTGCCCTTCGTTCCAGCCGTCTCAGGCGGGGATGCGCGGCTTGCCCGTCCGCATGTTCACGAGGTTGCCGGCGATGATGATCGCGGCACCGACGAAGACCGCGACGCGCAGTTCCTCGCCGTAGAGCAGGGCGCCAACCGCGGTGATGAGCGGCAGGCGCAGGAATTCCATGGGGGCGACGATCGTTGCCGGCGCATAGGTGAGCGCCGAGGTCAGCGCGTAGTGCGCAGTGAGGCCGGTGAGCCCGACGATGAAGATCCACGGCATCACCGCGAGCGAGGGCAGCGGGATGCCGCCCGGCGCCGACAGGCCGAGGCTGAGCAGCGCCTGGATCAGCGTCATCCAGAACGTCACGCAGAGCACGCTGTCGTGCGCCATGATCCGCTTGGTGAAGATGGTGTTGAGCGCGAAGCAGATCGCCGATGCGAGCGCCGCCGCGTGGCCGATCTCGAGGGGCGAGCTGCCCGGCTGCGCGACGACGAGAACGCCGATGAAGCCGAGGATTGCGCCGAAGATCCGCGCCCGGGTCAGGTGCTCGCCGAGCAGGAACGGCGCGAGGAGGGCGACCCAGATCGGGTTGGTGAACTCGAGCGCCACGAGCTGGCTGAGCGGGACCAGCATCAGCGCGAAGAACCAGAGATTCTGGCCGGTGTAGTGGAAGATGTTGCGCTTCAGGTGGAGGTCGAAGCGGCTGGTGCGAATCTGCGCGAAGCCCTTCGGACTTGCGGCCAGAGCCACGAGGACGATGAGAAAGCCGACCGTCGAGCGGTAGAGCATGAGCTCGAAGGTGTTCATCTCGACCTGAATCGCACGGCCGGAGATCGCCATCAGGACGAAGGAGAAGATGGCGCCGAGCATCCAGAGGCCGGCCTTGGTGTAATTCACCTGTTGCATGGTGCATCGGTAGCCTGCCCGGTCGCGGGACGGAAGGGGCGTTGCCCGGTGGCACGCACCTGCCTAACATCGCCTCGGCCCGTACTCGTCAGGAAACGATTCCGATGGCCGACGTCTCTCAAGCTGCGGAAGTGGCCGCCCATGGCCCAGATCTGGTCAGCATCGTGGTGCTGCTCGCGGCCGGCGTCGTGGGTGTGCCGCTCTTCAGGCGGCTCGGCCTCGGCTCGGTGCTGGGCTACCTTGCCGCCGGCCTCGCCATCGGACCGTTCGGGCTCGGGCTCTTCTCGGACCCGCAGACGATGCTCCATGTGGCCGAGCTGGCGTCGTGCTCTTTCTCTTCATCATCGGCCTCGAGATGCGGCCGTCGCGGCTCTGGTCGATGCGGGGCGAGATCTTCGGGCTCGGCCTCGCGCAGGTCGGGCTCTGCATGCTGATGCTCTGGACCGTCGGGATCACGCTCGGCTATCCGCTGGCAACGGCGCTGATCTCCGGGACGGGGTTCGTGCTGACCTCGACGGCGATCGTCATGCAGGTGCTCGACGAGCGGGGCGAACTGAACCTGGCGCCGGGGCGGCGGATCATCGCGATCCTCCTGCTCGAGGATCTGGCGATCGTGCCGCTTCTCGCGCTGGTGGCCTTTCTCGCGCCGGGTGGTGGCGAGGCGGTGACCCTCGCCGAGCGGATCCAGAGTGTCGTCATCGGTCTTGCGGCCATCGCGGCGCTGATCGCGGCCGGACGCTGGCTGCTCGATCCGTTGTTCCGGGTGCTGGCGAATGCTCGGGCGCGGGAGGTGATGACCGCCGCCGCGCTGCTCATCGTGCTCGGGTCGGCGCTTCTGATGCAGTCGGCCGGGCTCTCGATGGCCATGGGGGCGTTCCTCGCCGGCGTCATGCTCTCGGAGTCGACCTATCGCCATCAGCTCGAAGCCGACGTCGAGCCGTTCCGGGGCATCCTGCTCGGGCTGTTCTTCCTCAGTGTCGGCATGTCGCTCGACCTCGCGGTGGTCTGGAAGAACCTCTGGCTCATTCTCGCGAGCGTGGTGGCCTTCATGATCCTGAAGGGGCTTGGCATCTACCTGGTGGCGCGGGTGGCGCGCGCCAGCCGGGCCGAGGCGCTGCAACGGGCGGTCCTGATGATCCAGAGTGGCGAGTTCGCCTTCGTGCTCTACGCCGCGGCGGTGGGCGTCGGGTTGCTCACGCCGGAGGAGAACGCCAACCTCACGGCAATCATCATCCTGTCGATGGCGCTGACGCCGCTGCTCGTCATGCTGCACGACCGCTTCGCCACTCGCCAGACGGTCGTCTCGGCCGAAGGGCTCGATGTTCCGGACGGGCTGGAGGGCAGCGCGCTCATCATCGGCTTCGGGCGGGTTGGCCAGATCGTCAGCCAGCCGCTGCTTGGCCGGGACTGCTCGATCAGCATGATCGAGACCGACCCGGAGATGATCCAGGCGGCGGCGGAGTTCGGCTTCAAGGTCCACTACGGCGACGGAACCCGGCTCGACATCCTGCGGGCGGCGGGGGCGGCGGAGGCGGGGGTGATCGTGGTCTGCGTCGAAGAGCCCGAAACGCAGCTCCGCATCGTCGAGCTCGTCAAGGCCGAGTTCCCGATGGTGCCAGTGCTGTCGCGCGCCTACGACCGGCAGTCGGCGCTGGCGCTGGAGGCGGCGGGGGTGGATTTCGAGGTGCGCGATACCTTCGAGGCGGCGCTGGCGCTTGGCGAGAAGGCGATCCTGACTCTCGGAGCCGACCCCGCGCGCGTGCCCGAGATCATGCAGGACGTGCGCGAGCGGGACGCCGAGCGCTTCGAGCGCCAGCTCGTCGGCGGCATCACCGCGGCGCGCGATCTCATCCGCGGCAACATCCCGGGCTGGCCGGGCAACCGCCGTACCGATGACGAGGCCCGCCGCGCGATGGGGGAGCCTGCGCCGTGACCCGCTGCGCCATCGCTGCCGGCGCTGGCGGGACGGGCGCCTGGCGGGACGGGCGCCTGAGGTGACGCGGCACGTGGCGCTGCTCTACTCGATCGTCCTCGGTCCGGGGCGGCGGGTGATCATGGCTGAGTTGCGCGCCCTCGCGGCGGAGCTCGGGTTCGCCGCGCCGCAGACGCTGCTCGCGAGCGGGAACCTGATCCTCGACGCGGAGACGGAGGATCCGCGCGAGGTCGAGGCGCGGCTTGAGCCGGGGTTCGCGGCGCGGTTCGGCAAGGCGATCCCGATCATCGTCCGGCGCGGCGATGCGTGGCCCCGCCTCGTGGCCGGCTGCCCGTTTCCCGAGGCGGCGGCCAGCATGCCGTCCTGCGTCGCGGTGCGGGTGATGCGCGTGCCGCTTGCCGGCGGCGCCGAGACGGCGTTTGACCGCTACCGGGTGCCGGGTGAGGAGCTTCGGGTGGTCGACGGCGATCTCTGGGGCCTGTTTCCGCATGGGCAGGGAAACTCGAAGCTCGCGGCCGCCCTCACCCCGGCGCGGACCGGCGGCGTGGGCACGTTTCGCAACTGGAACACCGTCCGGAAGGTCGACGCGCTGCTTCGGGGCTGACCGCGGCGTTCGCGGCGGCTAAGAGGCAAGGCATGGAAAGCCCCGGTTCCCTCGATATCCTTCTCGTCGCGCCGCCCGGTCTCGAGCCGGTGCTGGCCGAGGAGGCGCGCAGCCGCGGCTTCGCGCCGGCCGAACCGGGCCCGGGCGGAGTGCGCATCACCGGCGGCTGGCCCGAGGTCTGGCGCGCGAACCTGGAACTTCGCGGCGCCACCCGGGTGCTGGCGCGGATCGGCGCGTTCCGGGCGATGCATCTGGCACAGCTCGACAAGCGCGCGCGCCGCTTCCCCTGGGGCGAGACGCTGCGGCCGGACGTGCCCGTGCGGGTGGAGGCGAGCTCGACCCGGTCGCGGATCTATCATGCCGGTGCCGCCGCCGAACGGGTGTCGCGCGCCATCGCCGAGACGCTGGGCGCCCCGGTCAGCGACGATGCCATGGTGGTGGTGAAGGTCCGGCTCGACGATGATCTCTGCACGATCAGCGTGGATACCTCGGGCGAGTCGCTGCACAAGCGCGGCCACAAGGTTGCGGTCGGCAAGGCTCCGATGCGCGAGACGCTGGCGGCGCTCTTCCTGCGCCAGTGCGGCTATGCCGGGACCGAGCCGGTGGTCGATCCCATGTGCGGCTCGGGGACGTTTCTGATCGAGGCGGCCGAGATCGGGCTCGGGCTGCTGCCCGGGCGGACGCGGAGCTTTGCGTTCGAGAGCCTCGCGACCTTCGATGCCGCCGTCTGGGAGCGGATGCGCACGCAAGCGGCGCCGCCCGCGCCGCCCTTGCGCTTTCTCGGCGCCGACCGTGACGCCGGCGCGATCCGCATGGCCGAGGCGAACGCCGGGCGTGCCGGGGTCGAGGGCGTCATCGACTTCCGGCGGCAGGCGATCTCCGATCTGGTGGCGCCGGAGGGGCCGAAGGGGCTCGTCATGGTCAATCCGCCCTATGGCGGGCGGATCGGCGAGCGGGAGTTGTTGCGCGGGCTCTATGGCACGCTCGGCAAGGTGCTGCGCGCGGGCTTCTCCGGCTGGCGGGTCGGGATCGTGACGAGCGAGCCGGCGCTGGCCCGCGCCACCGGCCTGCCGTTCCTGCCGCCGCTGCCGTCAGTGCCGCACGGCGGGCTGAAGATCGGGCTGCACCGGACCGGACCTCTGCCCTGACCGCCTCGCGGGGTCAGGGCTTGCCGAGCGCAGCGGCGATCGCTCGGGCGAGGATCGCCGCATCGAAGGGCTTGCGGATGACCGGCGCGGTGAAGCCCGCGGCAATCAGCGCCTCGTCGCCATAGCCGGTGGCGAAGATGAACGGGATGCCCGCCGCGATCAGCTCCCGCGCGAGTGGCATCGAGGTGCCCTGCCCGAGGTTCACGTCGAGCACCGCGACGTCCGGCTGGCTCACGGCAACGCTGCGGCGGGCCTCGTCGAGCGTCGAGGCGGTCCGCACCCGGCGCGCGCCGAGCCCGGCGAGCATGTCCTCCACATCGACCGCGATCAGCAGCTGGTCTTCGAGGAGCAGGATATCGAGCCCGGACGGCATCTGCGCCGCTCTCTCGGGCACCGTGGCTCCCGGCGACCAGTCGTGCCGGGGCGCTGTTGCCGCCGAGACGTGGCGCGCGGGCAGGAGGAAGTGGGCTTCGAGGCCCTCTGCGCGATAGTCGACCCGGCTTTCGCCGCCGAGGTCGAACGGGATGCTGCGCTGGATAAGGGCGCTGCCGAACCCCGGGCGGCGCGGCGGGATCACCTCGGGACCGCCGCGCTCGCGCCAGACGAATTCGGCGGCGCCTGCGTCGGTCACGCGCCATGCGATCTGGACGCTGCCGGCGGGGACCGAGAGCGCGCCGTACTTCGCGGCATTCGTCGCCAGCTCGTGCAGCATGAGCGCCATCACCGAGAATGCCCGGGTCTCGAGCCAGAGCGGCGGGCCGTCGAGCGTCACTGCCGCGCCCTGACCACGGTAGGGGCCGAGTTCGGCCGTGAGGAGGTCGCTGAGCGTGCCGCCACCGTCGCCGCGCGCGACCTGATCGTGGGCGTGGGCGAGCGCCTGGATCCGACCCGCGAGCGATGCCACGTAGTCCTCGACCGAGCGCCCCGCCGTGGCTGGCCGGGCGACCAGCGACTTGATGACGGCGAGGATGTTCTTCACCCGGTGGTTCAGTTCCTCGTTCAGCATCCGCTGACGGAACTCGGACCTCCCGCGCTCCTCCACCATCGCCTCGCTGTGGCGAAGCACGATCTCGACCGCCGCGGCGCGAGTCGCCTCGGCGATCTCGCGATCGGCCTCGGTCCACGGCCGGGCCTGCCGGTCGACGGTCTCCTTCCAGACCATGAAGCTCTTCCGCGGCGTCAGTCGATCGCCGGTCGGGCCGGGAGTCGGGGCTTTCCTCGGGTCGCCGCCCCAGTTCAGCGTCTCGACCAACTCCTTGCGGAAGAAAAAGAAATAGTCGCGTGGCACCTGCGACAGCGGGATCGCCAGCACGCCGGAGGCCTCGGCATGGTAGGCTCCCGCGGCGGGATGCTCGTGCGGAAGTCGGTGGCTCGCCCAGACCCTGCCATCGGCGTTCGCCTCGACGTGGCGGGCGAGGGCCGGGATTGCCTCCGGAGGCGGCGTCGAGCCGAGCCCGCTCCAGCGCCCGTTCATCCAGAGCCCGACGCCGTCGCAAGGCATCAGCCGCCGCAGCTCGCCAAGGTTGTCGCGCAGCAGCGTGTCGATGTCCGGCTGTTGCGACGCGCGGCCCAGGAAGCGGTCGAGCGTCCGGCGTGCCTCGGTCGCGGAGTCGAGGCTGCGCTTCTGGATGAGCGTCTGGAGCTGGAGCGAGAAGTACTGACCGAAGAGCTCCGCCGCCACCCGCTCGGCCATGGGCAGGACGCGCGACGAACCGTGGTGGCAGGCGATGAGGCCCCAGAGACGGCCGTCGACGACGATCGAGATCGACATGGAGGCGGCCACCCCCATGTTGCGCAGGTATTCGCAATGGATCGGCGAGACGCTTCTCAGGTGCGCGAAGGAGAGGTCGAGCGGCTCTCCGGCCGCGTCGAACTCCGGCGTGATCGCGATCCTCGGGTTTTCGGTGTCGGAGACGATGCGCAGGGTGTTGCGCAGGTAGAGCTCGCGGGCCTGATGCGGGATGTCGCTGGCCGGGAAGTACTGGCCGAGGAAGCTCTCGAGCCCCGGCCGCCGCGTTTCGCCCACCACCTTGCCCGAGCCGTCAGGCTCGAAGCGGTAGATCATCACCCGGTCGTAGCCGAGCACCGCGTGGACGAGCCGCGCGCCCCGCGAGATCAGGAGGTCGACGTCCCCGAGGCCGTTGACCCGGCCGATGAGTTCGCGGGCGCGGTGCAGTGGGTGCGGATGCGCTCCCGGCGGCTCGAACTCGATGATCGACGTGCCCGCGAGGCGATGGGCCGCCACGTCGAAGCTGCCACCACGGGTGGCGAGACCGGGGACGAGGGCCGCCCGGCCGTCTTCCATGACACTGGTCAGGGCGTTGCGGATGTCGTGCGCCGCCTGATTGCCGATCACGTCCTCGAGCCGCTGGCCGACGAGCGGCCCGGCGGCGCCGAGCATCGCCGCGGCGTTGGCCGAGACGCGGCCGATCTGGCCTGCGGTCGCGTCGCAGGCGATGAGGCAGCCGTGGGGCTGGATCGCACCGGGGACGTGGATCGGTTCGCGGTCGCAGTTCGTGAGATCGACCGGCTCAGCCACGGACGGCGACGTCTCGCGCCCCGGCGTCCAGTTCGGCGAAGGCACCCCGGGCGGCGGCGAACGCGGCTTCCGCTGCCGCCACCCCGCGCAGATAGCGCCGATAGCCGGCGAGACTGTCGAGGAGGCCGACAGTCTCGTCGAGAGCCGCGTGAGAGTTCGCGGTATGGTTGCGCAGCTGATGGCGTCGGTTCGAGGGGGGCATGGTCTCGTTCCCTGCTGGCGGGCGCGAAGCGAGGCGCCGCTCAGTCCTCCTCGTCAGCCGTGACCACGTTCTGCACCGGCTCGCCACGGGGCGGCCGGCCGATCACTTCGCGCAGTTCATCGAGTTCAATGAAGTTGTCGCACTGGCGGCGCAACTCGTCCGCAATCATCGGAGGCGAGCTGCGGATCGTCGAGACAACCGACACTCGCACACCTTGACGTTGAAGCGATTCAACCAGCGGGCGGAAGTCGCCGTCGCCGGAGAACAGCACGATGTGGTCCACATGCGGTGCCATTTCCATGGCATCGACTGCAAGTTCGATGTCCATGTTCCCCTTGACCTTGCGTCGGCCCGCCGAGTCCGTGAACTCCTTGGCCGGCTTCGTCACCATCGCGAAGCCGTTGTAGTTCAGCCAGTCGACAAGCGGACGGATCGGGGAATACTCTTCGGTCTCGAGCAGCGCGGTGTAGTAGAATGCCCGTAACAGCTTGCCACGGCGCATGAACTCGGTGCGAAGCAATTTATAGTCGATGTCGAACCCGAGCGCGCGTGCTGCAGCGTAGAGGTTGGCACCGTCGATGAACAGGGCAAGCCGTTCGTCGCGGTAAAACATTGCTTGTAAATCCTCCAGAGGAAGAACGTGGGGGGCTCAAGGGCCAAGCGGCTCCCTTGAGTGGATTGTTCGCGTTATACGGTGCAGCGGTGCGACGGGGAAGCCCTAGGGGGAAAAGTTGACGTTGGACTATCTGATAGCGATAGGCGCAAATCTGCCGATCGACAACCGATCATCTCGTGAGACTCTGGAACTTGCGCTCAGGGAACTTGGCGCCGAGGACATGCGGGTCATTCGCCGCAGCAGATGGTACCGGACACCGGCCTGGCCACCAGGTTCAGGGCCGGACTACGTCAATGGCGCGGCCGCGATCGAGGCCGAAGCAGGGCCTGAGGATGTGCTCGCGGCGCTGCATCGCGTTGAGGCACGGCTGGGGCGCGAGAGGGCAGAGCGCTGGGGGGCGCGCGTCTGCGATCTTGATCTTATTGCGAGTAGTTCGGCGGTCATCCCGGACGCGGCGACGGTGCGGGCGTGGATGGACCGGGTCGGCGACGCGCAGCGCGAGGTGCCTCCCCGGCTGCTCCTGCCGCACCCGCGCCTGCACGAGCGGGCGTTCGTGCTGGTGCCGCTCGCGGACGTGGCGCCGGAGTGGCGCCACCCGCTGCTCGGGCGGACGGTGCGCGACCTTGCGGCCGCGCTTCCGCCCGATGTCCGGGCCGAGGTGGTTCCGCTCGACTGACGCGGCTCAGCGATCGGGCAGCGGGATGAACTCGGAGTCGTCCCCCGGCGGCAGCTGGAAGCGCCCGTGTGCCCAGTCCCCCTGACGCCACGCTTCCTTGGCCGCCTCGATGCGCTCCTTCGAGGAGGCGACGAAGTTCCACCAGATGTAGCGCGGTCCGCCGAGCGTCTCGCCGCCAAGCAGCATGATCCGCGCGCCCGCCGGTCCGGCGGTCACCGACAGCCGGTCGCCGGGGCGGAACGTCATCATCTGCATGGACTCGAAAGTCTGGCCTGCGACGATCACGCTGCCCGACACCACGTAGAGCCCGCGGTCCTCGTGCCCGTCCGGCAGCGGCACCTTGGCGCCGGGGGCAAGCTCGACGTCGGTATAGAACATGTCGGTGAAGGTCTTCACCGGCGCCCGCTCGCCCCACGCGGTTCCGAGGATCAGCCGGGCCTTCACCCCCTCGGCATCGAGGTAGGGCAGGGCTTCCTTGCCAACGTGCTCGAACGACGCCCCGTCGTCCTCGGAGCGTTCCGGCAGCGCCACCCACGTCTGGATGCCGAAGAGCGAACTCGGATGCTGGCGGGTCTCGGCGCTGGTGCGCTCCGAGTGCGTGACACCCTGTCCGGCGATCATCCAGTTGACCGCGCCGGGATAGATCATCTGGTTCGAGCCGAGGCTGTCGCGATGCTGGAACTCGCCGCGGAAGAGGTAGGTGACGGTCGCAAGCCCGATGTGCGGATGCGGCCGCACGTCGATGCCCTGACCGGTCAGGAACTCCGCCGGGCCCATCTGGTCGAAGAAGATGAACGGCCCGACCATCTGGCGCTTCGGTGCGGGCAGCGCCCGGCGCACCTCGAAGCCGCCGAGATCACGGGCACGCGGCACGATGAGAGTCTCGATCGAGTCGACCGACTCCGCGTCGGGGCAGGTCGGATCGAGTGTCGGATTCCAGCTCACGAGTTGCCTCCCTGCAAAAGATCGGCCCACTCCGGGTGCCGACGAAACTGTGCCGCGGCGAACGGGCAGAGCGGCAGCACCTTCACGCCGGCGGCGCGAAAGTCTGCCACGCCCCTTGCCACCAGAGCCGCGCCGACGCCCTGGCCCCGGAAGGCGTCAGGCACTTCGGTGTGGTCGATGATGATGAGACTTTCGCCGGCGCGGGTGAAGGTCATTTCCGCCTCCGCACCATCGGCGCGGTAGACGTAGCGGCCCTTGGAGCCGTTGTCCTCAAAGGTGATGTCGCTCGGATCGATCGCCATGGCTCTCCTCCTTCATGCGTGTGGGGCTTCATGCGTGTCGGGCCGGCGCGCCCGGTCCGGCGCGCCGTGCGTGGGGTCAACGCAGGAACTGCGCGATCGCCGAGATCTCGCCCCGGCTGATCTCGTGGCCGCCGGGCTCCCATGCGGTCTCGACCGGGGTGCCCTGCGCGCGGAACCAGCTGTCGAGATCCCGGGTCGCCTGGGGCGGGCAGATCGGATCGCGCTCACCGGCGGTGATCAGGATCTCGGTCGTCACCGCTTCCGGCGCGGGCGTCCACGGGATGTAGGGGTGCATGAGCACCGCCTTGGTGAAGAGCTTCGGCCGGGCGAAGATCAGGCTCGCGAGGATGTTCGCGCCGTTGGAATAGCCAAGGCCGATCACCTCCGACGGCTTCGCGGCCGCCACGTGCGCCTCGACGAACGCGGCCATCGCCTCGGTTCGCGTGGCGAGATCCGCCATGTCGTAGCGCCCCATCCCGAGGCGGCGGAAGAAGCGGAGGGCGCCACCCTCGTTCACGTCGCCGCGCGGGGCGACGATGGCGGCACCGGGCCGGAGTTCCCGCATGAGCGGAACGAACTGCGTTTCGGTGCCCCCCGTGCCGTGGAAAACGAAGGCCAGATGGCGTCCTTCGGCAAGGCCCTCGGCGTGGTAGATGTAGCTCTCGGCTGCGTCGGCGCTCTTGGTCGTCATGGCCCCGTCTCGTTGAGTGATTGTTGTCACGCAACATAGAGCCGATCAGACCGGATACAAACCGAGCAAGCGTTAGACGGTGTGTTGACGGATCCGCTACAGATCAGGCGGTGAGGCCGAGCGCGGCGAGGAGCGCGAGGCTGACTGCGGCGAGCCCGGCGAGGGAGAGAACGACCGCCGCCGTCACCCGGCCGCCGGCCCGCGCGAGGGCTCGAACGTCGGTTCCGAGGCCGAGGCCGGCCATGGCGAGCACCGTCAGGAAGGTGGCGATCCGGCCGATCTCGGGCAGGGCCGCGTCGGGGATGAGACCGGCGGAGCGGCAGAGCACCAGCGCGAGAAAGCCGAGCACGAACCACGGCATCACCTGCCCGAGGCTCGGGCGCCGAGCCGTGTCGGTGGCGGGCGCGCCGGGGCGGCCGCCGAGACGCGGGGCGAGCATCGCGAGGGCGAGGCAGACCGGCCCGAGCAGCGAGACACGGACGAGCTTCACCAGCGTGCCCATCTGCACCGCCACGGCGCCGAGGGGCGCCGCCGCGGCGATGACCTGCGGCACGGCGTAGACGGTCAGCCCGGCGAAGGCGCCGTAGGCGAGCGGGTTCATCCCGAGCGCGATCCCGAGGATCGGCAGGCCGAGCACCACCACGATGCCGAGAACCGCGGTGAAGGCAATCGCCGCTGCCACGTCCTCGCCGTCGGCGTCGATCACCGGCGCGACCGCGGCAATCGCCGAGTTGCCGCAGATCGAGTTGCCGCAGGCCACGAGCAGCGCCATTCGCGGCGGAAGCCGGAGGCAGCGCCCGATCAGGAAGCTGACGATGATCGCCACGACGACAACCCCGGCGATACCGGCGAGCAGCGCCGGTCCGGCGGCGAGCACCGTCCCGATGCCGAGCGAGGCGCCGAGCATCACCACGGCGACCTCGAGCGGATACTTCGCCGCGAAGCTCGCGCCCGCCCGCCAGCGCGGCCCGGTCAGAAGCAGGCTCCGCACCAGCGTCCCGAGCAGGATCGCGAGGACCAGCGCCTCGAGCCAGGCTCGGCCGAAGAGCGCTGTCTCCACTGTCTCGAGCCCGTAGGCGACGGCGGTCACGGCAAGCGCGAGGCCGAGGCCGGGCAGGAGGGGGCCGAAGGTTTCGGTGAAGGTTTCGGTGCGGCGGGGGAGGGCGAGCTTCATGGGGGGTATCCTTTCGAAGCCGTCTCTACCGCGCTGCGGTATGTTCCATCCAACCGAACGTTTCGATGGTTTCAATCGACTGATCCGAACGAATGTGGCAGGATGGCCGGCAATGACACTCGACCAGCTCCGGATCTTCGTGGCGGTGGCGGAGCGGCAGCACGTGACCGCGGCCGCCCGTGCCCTCAATCTCACCCAGTCGGCGGTCTCGGCGGCCGTGGCGGCGCTCGAGTCGCGCCACGATGTCCGGCTGTTCCACCGGGTCGGGCGCGGGATCGTGCTGACCGACGCGGGCCGGCTGTTTCTCGGCGAAGCGCGACAGGTGCTCGCGCGCGCCGAGGCGGCGGAACGGGCGCTCGACGATCTCGGGAGCCTGCGGCGCGGGACGCTGCGGGTGGTGGCGAGCCAGACGACTGCCGCTTACTGGCTGCCGCCGATCCTCGCGCGCTATCACCGGCTCTATCCCGGGATCGAGCTCGACCTGGCGCTTGGCAACACCGAGCAGGCGGCGGCGAAGGTCCGCGACGGCGAGGCGGATCTCGGGATCGTCGAGGGTGTGGTCGATGATCCTGTGCTCGCCCACTGGCCGGTGGGGGCGGATCGGCTGATCCTCGTGCAGTCGCTGCCGTGGGATGCGCGGCCGATCGACGCCCGCTGGCTCGCGGCGGTGCGATGGGTGCGGCGCGAGCCCGGGTCTGGCACCCGATCGACGATCGACGCGGTGCTCGAAGCGCTCGGGCTCGACCCTGACGCGCTCGACGCGCTCGTCATGCCGTCGAACGAAAGCGTGCGCACGGCCGTCGAGGCCGGGGCGGGGATTGCCGCGCTCTCCTCGCTCGTGGTGGGCCCGGCGCTTGCCGCCGGCACGCTCCATGCGTTGCCGTTCGACCTCGGCCCGCGGCCGTTTCACGCGCTCCGGCACAAGGAGCGCTACAGCCCGCGCGCCGCCGATGCGCTGGTCGAGCTCCTCGCGGGCGAGGGCGTGCTGAAAGACGTGACGGGCGAGAAGACGTGACGGGCGAGCGGCGCAGACCCCGCTAACCGCGCCTTAAGCTTTCCGCCTCACCTTGGCCCGGCGTCGCGTTGGCCAGAAGCAGGGTCGGAAAGCAGCAGGTTTCTCGAGTCTGTTTTCGGCGGGTTCAATCCCGCTGCGTATGGCTGCTGCGTGCCCGGACCCGTCGGGGCCCGGGTACGCGCCTCCGATCCGGGACCAACGTGACGCGCCCCCGCTCAGGGCCACTTGGCCTCGGGCGGGAGCGACATCAGCACCGCCTCGACGTTGTGGCCGGTTTCGAGGCCGAACTTCGTCCCACGGTCGTAGATCAGGTTGAACTCGGCGTAGAAGCCGCGCTTCACCAGCTGGATCTCGCGCTCGGCATCCGTCCACGCCTCGCCCATCCGCCGCCGGGTGAGCTCGGGGAATACCTTCAGGAATGCCCGGCCCACGTCCTGCGTGAAGGCGAAATCCGCCTCCCAGTCACCGGTGGCGAGGTCGTCGTAGAAGATGCCGCCGACGCCGCGCGCCACGCCACGGTGGCGGATGAAGAAGTACTCGTCCGCCCACGCCTTGTACCGCGGGTAGTAGGCCGCGTCGTGCGCATCGCAGGCGCCGCGCATGGCGGCGTGGAAATCCGCGGTGTCCTCGGGGATCTCGATCATCGGGTTGAGATCGGCGCCGCCGCCGAACCAGGCGGCGCCGGGCGTCCAGAACATCCGGGTGTTCATGTGCACCGCCGGTGCCCGGGGCGAGCGCATGTGCGCGACGAGGCTGATGCCTGAGGCCCAGAACCGCGGATCCCCGCTGAGGCCGGGGATTTCCTTGCGCGCGGTCAGGCTGCGCTGTGCGGGCTCCGCGAGTTCGCCGTAGACGGTCGAGATGTTCACCCCGACCTTCTCGAACACCCGGCCACCGCGCATCACCGACATGACGCCGCCGCCGCCCTTGCCACCGTCCCGCGTGGTCGCCTTGCGCTCGAAGCGCCCCGCCGGCAGGTCTGAGAACGGTCCCTCCGTCCGGGCGTCCTCGATCGCCTCGAAGGCCGCGCAGATCCGGTCGCGCAGTTCCTCGAACCAGAACGCCGCCCGCGCCTTCTCGGCCTCGCCGATCGCTGCCATTCCGATCACCGCTTCCCGTGGAAATTCACTGTCCCGCACGGCTTAAGTGTCATCGGCGGTCGTTGTCCAGCAGTGCGGGCCGGTTTCAGCAGACCGCCGGCTGAAGCGCCGGGGCCACGACGCGGCGGAAATGCGCGATGCCGCGACGGTGGCCATCGCCTTGCCACATGCTCTCGGCTAGCGTCCGGACGATGCGGCCCAGGGCGGCCGACACCCCCCTCAGCGAGACCCCGCACACCGATGCCGATCTCTCCCTATGTTCTGCCCATCGTCCTGCTGATCGCCTCGAACGTCTTCATGACGTTCGCCTGGTACGGCCACCTGCGCTACGCGACGTCGCCGCTCTGGATCGCGGTCATCGTCTCGTGGAGCATCGCGTTCTTCGAGTACTGGCTGGCGGTGCCGGCGAACCGGATTGGCCACACGGTCTATTCCGCCGCCCAGCTCAAGACGATGCAGGAGGTGATCACCCTCGCGGTCTTCGCCGGGTTCTCGGTCCTCTGGCTGAAGGAGCCGCTCGGCTGGAACCACGCGGCGGGGTTCGCGCTCATCGCCTGCGGCGCGGCGCTGATCTTCAAGTGGTAGCACCGGCCGGCGAGCGTCGGGCTCGCCGGCCGGCGACCGGTCAGCGGGCGAGGATCTCGCGCAGCGCGTCGTCGATCATCTTGATGTCCGGGCTCGTTCCGCGCGGATCGCCGCCGAAGTGGCCCCAGTCGGTTTCACAGACGCGCAGCTCCGCGTTCGGCATATGGGCAACCTCGTATTCGCTGTCCGCCGGCGGGAAGTAGAGATCGCTCGATCCGGGGATGACGATGGCATCGGCCTTGATGCCGGCAAGCGCCTTGTCGAAGTCGCCGCCGTACTGCGGATCGGCGGAGATGTCGGCGTTCTGCCAGGTCCAGATCATCGCCAGCAGGTCGTTCGCGTCCTTGGGCAGGAAGAAGCCCTCCCAGAAGTAGACGAGGAAATCCTCGAGCGATGAATAGCCCCACGGCACGTCGGCCGGCTTGCCGCCAAACGGCCGCTCGATCGTCGCGAGGTCGAGCTTCTTGCGGTAGAACGTCTGCGAGAAGCCCCAGCCGGCATAGACCCGCGCGGCGGCGCGCAGGCCCCGGCGCGGCGGCTCGTCGTACCAGCCGTCCTTGAAGGCGCCGTCCGCCGTCAGGGCCGCCTTCACCCCTTCGAGGAAGACGAAGTTGTGCCGCGAGCAGCGGGCGGCGCCCATGAACGGCACGATGCGCTCGACCATGTCGGGGAAGGACGCGCCCCACTGGAAGGACTGCGCCGCGCCCATCGACCAGCCGGTGACGAGGCGGATCTTCTGAATGCCGAACTTCTCGGTCACCAGTCGATGCTGAAGCTGCACGTTGTCGTAGACGGTGACGTTCGGGAAGCGCGCCCGGTCGTAGGGTTCGGACGTGTTGCTCGGCGAGGTCGACACGCCGTTGCCGAGCGCGTTCGGGATGATGATGAAATACTTGCTCGGATCGATCGCCGTATCCTCGCCGATCATCCACTCGTTGTCCTTGTGGTTCGCCGAGTACCACGTGGGAAAGACGATCACGTTGTCCTTGGCGGCGTTCAGCGTGCCATAGGTCTTGTACGCGAGCTGCGCTCCGCGAAGCGTCAGTCCTGACTGGAGAACGATGTCTCCGAGCTCGAAGGTCTCGTGGTCGGTCATGTGAGGTTTCCTCCTTTAGCGTGAAAGATCAGGCAGCGTGAAAGATCGGGGCTCCGCCTAAGCCCGCCGGGCCGGCGATCTGCGAGCGGTTCAGCCCCGATGGGTCGGAACGAGCACTAGTGAAACGGGCTCCCCTTGTGCGCATCCGACCAGGTCGTCGGATCGGGCCTGTCGTCGACCGGGTCGCGGCCGGGGCAGAGGCAGGACCGCAGGTAGTCGTAGAGCACATCGACCGCCGCTGACGGCCGCTCGGCCGGGGTGCGGTAGAGCAGGAGGTCGACCGACGGCAGCGGCGGCAGTCCCGCCTCGGGCGGCACCTGCCGGAGCCCCGGCACCAGCGCGTCCTCGACGAGCACGGTGACCGCCATGCCCGAAAGCACCGCGGTCTGAAGCCCGCTGATGCTGTCGCTGACGCAGGCGATCTGCCAGTCGCGGCCCGCCCGGTCGAGCGCCTCGATCGCGTGCTCGCGGAAGATGTTGCCGGGCGGCAGCAGCGCCACCGGAAGTGGCGTCTCCTGATGGGCGAAGGAGGTCGATCCGGTGAGCCACACGAGTTGCTGACGGCCCACCACCTCGCCGCCGCTGAACCCCGCCATCCGGGTCACGAGCGCAACGTCGATGCTGCCCTCGCGGATGCGCCCGAGCAGGGG
Source organism: Amaricoccus macauensis (assembly GCF_014201905.1). Taxonomy (GTDB): domain Bacteria; phylum Pseudomonadota; class Alphaproteobacteria; order Rhodobacterales; family Rhodobacteraceae; genus Amaricoccus; species Amaricoccus macauensis. The sequence continues at coordinate 111,914 of NZ_JACHFM010000003.1, forward strand.
CCGCGACAGCGCGCAGCAGAGCTCGAGGCGGATGTCGGGATGCTCGCGCCGGAAGCCGCCGAGGATCTGCGGCAGGAGGAAGGCGGCGTAGAGGTCGGGCACGCCGAGGACGACCGGCTTGCGCCCCTGCCGGGCCGAGAGCGCGCCGACGCATTCGTCATGCTGCGCGAGGATTTGCCGGGCATGAGACAACAGGATCGTACCGTGCTCGGTCAGCTCCGTGCCGCGCCGCGTGTCGTGGAAGAGCTTCTTGTCGAGGAGCAGCTCGAGCTTCTGGATCTGCTGGGTCACCGCCGACTGCGTCCGGCCCATCCGCCGCGCCGCCTCGGTCGCGCTGCCGGTCTCGATCGTCAGGACAAAGGCCCGGAGTGCGCGAATATCGAGATAGATCGACATGGTTTGCTCCGCTGCAAATGGACCGGCTCGTGTCAGGATACGTGGCCGTTCAGCAGAAGATACCCCGGCAGGAACCCGGTCACGAGGCTGTTGAAGAGCGCCATCCAGCCGGTCGGGCCGGCGATCGGCGCGCCCCGCACGAGGAGCAGGAAGAACATCGCGTAGAGGATGGCCCAGAGCAGGCAGCAGATCGCGAACCAATACCCCCAGGTCGAGGTCGCCGCCCCGAAGCCCTCGGCCGCGATCGGCAGCAGCAGGATCGCAACCGAGAGGCAATACCACCCGAGGCCCCGGCCGTCGTGCTCGCTCCGCTGGTTGAGCGCCACCCAGAGGAAGGTGATGCCGAAGAGCAGGATCACCGCCGAGGACCGGACCGCGTCGATGGTCACGCCGTTGCCGACGACAAGCAGCAGGCTGACGGTCGCAAGGACCGCGCCGGAGAAGATGTTGGGGATCACGACTTCCTTCGAGGTAATCCGGCTGTGTAACCACAGACCATTCTGAAACAGAACGATTCCGACATAGAGCAAAACCAGTCCTGTCAGCATGATGTTTCCTCGGAGGACCACAGACCTGTCTGACGGCGCGCAAGAATGTTTCTTGCGACCTATGTGCGTTTCGGTCTGATTTTGGGTTGACGTTCAAGTATCTGAATACAGTCGGTGATACGCCGTGTAAAATTAGAAATCGTAATCTCCGGGATTAGGGATGTCCCGGAAGCGGATCTCGCAGGCGCCACGGTTGTCGGCGGTTGTGCCGTGTGACGTTCCGGCATACCGCGTTCGTCCGGGATTCCCGTCGGTCGGGGACGCGGTGCCGGCCTTCGCCGTCTTTCCGGCGCGGAGTTTCCGGTAACGGCGGGAAGACGAAAGCCATGCGGATCCGCTTCTGCGGATCTGCTTCTTTGGCGACAGCTTCACCCACGGCGATGGCGAGGCCGGCCGATCGCGCGTGGGCGGGGATCTGAGCCTGCGTACTCGGGACGCGTTGCCTCACCCGTCGGTGTTCGCCACCTCGAAATCCGCCGGCACCGAGCTTGCACTGACCAGACGCGCGTTCGGCAGGTCATTGCCTTCGCACTTCTCCCGCACTGTCCCCGCGTCCATGCCGTAGCCTTCCCAGCGAGCAGAGAGGCGGCGCGTCAGCTCGGCCTCGGGCACCCGCAGGAAGACCGTGCGGTCGAAGAACGGCCGAAGCTGCGCCCATGCCGGGTCATCGAGCAGGAGGTAATTGCCCTCGACGATCACGAGCCGCGTCGCCGCCGGAATGATCCGGGCGCCGGCGCGGGCGATCTCGATCGAGCGGTCGAAGACCGGCACCGCCACATCGCGCCCGTCGTCGGCGCGCAGACGCGCGAGCATCGCGGCGAAGCCGTCCACGTCGAAGGTGTGCGGCGCCCCCTTGCGCGCCCGGTGGCCGCGCGCGTTCAGCACGATGTCATCGTAGTGGTAGCCGTCCATCGGCAGCACCTCGGCCGCCACCTGTTCCGCCAGCGCCGCGTGCAGCCGCTCGGCGAAGGTGCTCTTGCCTGAACCGGGGGCGCCAGCCACTGCCACGAGCCGGCGCGCCGCGCCCTGCTCCGCGACGAGGCGGGCGGCGAGGCCCGCGAGATCGACCATCTGCGTCATGTGCGTGCTCCACCGAGGCCCCGGCGCGGGCTGTTCCCGCAAGCTCTCGGGGATCGGGGCAGCCGGCGCAAGCCTGCTTGCACCACCCCGACCCGCGTCCTACCGTTCCGGCGGAGGCACCCGCGCCCGACCCGGGGGCCAGCCACCGCTGCGGGAGTGCCGCGGCCCGGGGTCGAGGTTCCCACCGCCACGTCAGGGAGCGCGCATGTCCTTCACATCCTGCCTCATCGTCATGCTGGGCGGCGCGCTCGGTACCCTCGGCCGCTACGCCGTGTCGGTGCTCGCGGCGCCGATCAGCCGCGACATGCCGTGGGGCACGATCATCGTCAACGTCACGGGCTCGCTCCTCATCGGCTTCTTCGGCACGCTGACGCTCGCGTCGGGCCGCTATCCGGCGTCGGAGAACCTGCGCCTCTTCGTGATGATCGGCATCTGCGGCGGCTACACCACCTTCTCGTCGTTCAGCCTGCAGACGCTCGACCTGCTGCGCGCCGGCCATCCCGCACGCGCCGGTTTCAACATCGCGGTCTCGGTCATCACCTGCGTCGCCTTCGTGGCGCTCGGCCATGTGCTGGCCTCGCGGCTGAACGGCGGCGCAACCGCCATCGCCCAGTCGGCCATCGAGGAAGACGTCTGACGTCAGTCGGGGATCAGCCGCCCGACCGCGCGGTCGCCCTCGCGCTCACTCGCACCGAGCCCCGCCACCACCCCGGCCCGGTCGGCGGCGGGGCGGTTCTGGCTGAGCTTGCGCTTGCCCTCGAGCCGCGCGATCCGCATCCGCAGGCCGACGATGCCGCGGAGTTGCGACTGCACGAACGCCTCCGGCGCGTCGGAGACCGCCCAGGGCTCGGGGCGCGCGGCTTCATGCAGTTCGGTCAGCCGCGTCACCACGTCGAGCAGGCGACCGGCGTCCTCGAAGAATTCGACCGGACCGCTCGCGTGAACGGCGACGTAGTTCCACGTCGGGACCACCTTGCCGGTCTCGGCCTTCGTCGCATACCACGACGGCGTGACGTAGGCGTTCGGCCCGGTGAAGACCGCGAGTCCCTCGGTCGTTCCGCCACGCCACTGCGGATTGGCCCGCGCCACGTGGCCAACCAGCGTGCCGAACTCGCCCTCGCCCGGATCGAGCAAGAGCGGCAGCGGCGTGCCGATGAGACCCTCCGCCCCGCAGGTCACCAGCGTCGCGAAAGGCGCCGCGCGCATCGCCGCGTGGATGCTGGCGCGGTCGTCCTCGCGGAAGGCTGGGGGCGTGTACATCGGCGGTCCTCGCGACAGGCAGTGTCCCGTCCTAGGAGCGACTCGGCCCTGCCGGCAAGTCCCGGGGTGACAGCGCGGTGATTCTGCGGTAAGGACCGCGCATTCCGCCTGCCTGAGGAGTCACTTGCATGAAGCCAGTCTGGTCCCCCGCGTTCATCTGACCGGCCCTGACCACGGGCCCGCCGGCCCGCGCTTCTGCATCTGCCTCGGCTTCCTCACGCCCCGGATATTCCCATGTTCCGTTTCTTCGAGTCGCTCGTCGACCCCTACGCGCCCTATGCGGAGCGCGACACGCCCCCCTCGCGGCTGTGGCCGTTCCTGAACGCCTACCTGCGGCCGGCGCGCAAGGTGATGGCCCTTACCATCGTCTCGGTCTTCGCCGTGGCGGTCGTGGAGATCTGGCTGATCTGGTACGCCGGCCGCATCGTCGATGTTCTGGGCGACACGACGCCGGCCGAGGTGTGGGCGCGCCACGGGCTCGAGCTTCTCGGCGTTGCCGCCTTCATTCTGGTGGCGCGGCCGTTGATTCAGACGGTCTCGGCCGCGCTCCTCAACCAGTCGCTGATGCCGAACGTCGGCACCATCGTGCGCTGGCGGGCGCACCGGCACGTGCTGCGCCAGTCGGTCGGCTGGTTCCAGAGCGACTTTGCCGGGCGCATCGCCAACCGGATGATGCAGACCGCGCCGGCGGTGGGCGAGGCGACGTTCCAGACCTTCGACGCCATCGTCTACTCGATGGTCTACCTCGCGGGCGCACTGTGGCTGCTCTCGGGCACCGACGTGCGGCTGGCGGTCCCGCTCGTCGTCTGGCTCGGGCTCTACATCTGGCTGGTCGCCTGGACGATCCCTCGCGTCGGCCGGGCCTCCAAGGCGTTCTCGGATGCCCGCTCGGCGATCACCGGGCGCATCGTCGACAGCTACACCAACATCCAGTCGGTGAAGCTCTTCGCGCACACGAGCACCGAGGAAGACTACGCCGGCGAGGCGATCGAGCACGCGCGGCGCACGTTCATGGACCAGATGCGGATCATCACCCTCATGGACCTCGGACTGACGGTGCTGAACGGCTTCCTGATCGTCGCGGTCATCGGCCTCGCGCTCCTGCTCTGGCAGGGCGGACATGCCACGATCGGTGCCGTGGCGGCAGCCTCGACGCTGACCTTGCGGCTCAACGCCATGACCGGCTGGATCATGTGGTCACTGTCGTCGCTGTTCCAGAACGTCGGCGTGATCCGCGAGGGGCTCGAGACCATCGGCCAGCCGCTCGATCTGACCGATGCGAAGGACGCGGCGGAACTCGACGTGACGAAAGGTGAGATCGTCTTCGACCACGTGCGCCACCACTACGGCCGCGGGTCGGGGGGGCTGGCCGACGTGTCGCTGACGATCCGCCCGGGCGAGAAGGTCGGCCTCGTCGGTCGCTCCGGCGCGGGCAAGTCGACGCTCGTCAACCTGATGCTGCGCTTCTTCGACACCGAGGGCGGCGCGATCCGCATCGACGGGCAGGACATCCGGTCGGTCACGCAGGACTCGCTCCGGCGCCAGATCGGCATGGTGACGCAGGACCCCTCGCTCCTGCACCGCTCGGTCAGTGCCAACATCCTCTATGGCCGTCCCGAGGCGTCGGAGGCCGAGGTGATCGCCGCCGCCGGGCGCGCCGAGGCGCACGCGTTCATCCTCGGCCTCGCGGATGGCAGCGGGCGCTCGGGCTACGACGCGCAGGTGGGCGAGCGGGGCGTGAAGCTCTCGGGTGGCCAGCGCCAGCGCATCGCGCTCGCCCGGGTGATCCTGAAGGACGCGCCGATCCTCGTGCTCGACGAGGCGACGAGCGCGCTCGACTCCGAGGTCGAGGCGGCGATCCAGGAGACGCTTTACGGCGTCATGCAGGGCAAGACGGTGATCGCGATCGCGCACCGCCTCTCCACCATCGCCCGGATGGACCGCATCGTCGTCCTCGACGATGGCCGCATCGCCGAGGAGGGCACCCACGCCGATCTGCTGGCGAGGGACGGCCTCTACGCCCGGTTCTGGACGCGCCAGTCCGGGGGGTTCCTCGACCTCGGGCAGGGGACCGAGGCGGCCGAGTAACTGCGGGGGGCGCCGGCCGCAGGGCCGGTGCCTGTCCCCGACGAGCGCAACCAGACACGCACCTCGTCGGGCCGTGATACGGCCACGGCCCGGCTTCTGAAACCAGCAACGGAGATATTCCAGATGTCGAACCGGGACAGCACCCGCATTCGCCGGCACGCCCGCACCTGCATGGGCCACGTCACGAAAATTCCTCACCGGCTCCGAGCCTGATCCCGCCGGGACAGGCGAGCCGATCAGCGAGACTTCGTCATGCTCGATCGCATCGTCCACTACTTCGACACGCTCTACTCCCCCACGGCGCTCGCCGCCGACCGGCAGCCGCCGATGGGCACGCGGGCGTTCTTCACCTACTTCCTCCGCCAGTTTCGCGGCGTCCTCTGGGCGCGCCTCGCGCTCGTCGGGCTCGGCTCGGTCATCGACGCGAGCTTCCCGGTCTTCGTCGGCTGGATCGTCGGGATGCTTGCGACCACCGCGCCCGGTGACCTCTGGAGCGTGCACAAGGGGGCACTCCTGCTGATGGCGGCGGTCGTGCTCATTCGTCCGGTGGTCTTCGCCGCCGACCAGCTCATGCGCAACCACGCGCTGACGCCGAACCTCGTCGATCTGGTGCGCTGGCAGAGCCACTGGCATGTGATCCGCCAGAGCTGGACCTTCTTCCAGAACGACTTCGCCGGCCGCATCGGCAACAAGGTGCTGCAGGCGGGCGAGGCGATCGAGATGGCGGTCAACACCACCATCGACGCGGTCTGGTCGACGGCGGTGTTTCTCGTGGTCGCCATGATCGTGCTTGGCCGGATGGACCCGCTGCTGCTCGTGCCGATCGCGCTCTGGCTCGTGGCCTATGCGGCGCTCTTTCGCTGGGCGATGCCGCGGGTCGACCGCTATTCCGAGGAGATGAGCGAGGCGCGCTCGGTGATGAGCGGGCGCATGGTCGACAGCTATTCGAACATCCAGACGCTGAAGACCTTCGCCGACGATGGTGCGGAGGACGCCTACGTGGCGGAGGCCGTCACCGTGCACGTCGGGATCTTCCGCCGGCTCATGGCGATCTTCTCGGCGAGCTGGTCGCTGCTCTTCCTGCTGAACGCGGTGCTCCTGACCAGCGTCACCGGCCTCGCGCTCGCCGGCTGGAGTTCGGGGCGGATGACGACGGCGATGGTGGCGACGGTGATCCCGTTCGTCCTGCAGATCGTCAACATCTCCGGCTGGATCCTCGAGGTCGGCGCCAACGTCTTCCGCCAGATCGGCACGGCGCGGGACTCGATGCAGACGATCGCGCAGCCGCTCACTCTCGTCGACGCGCCGGACGCCACGCCGCTCACCGTGACCCGGGGCGGGATCGTCTACGACGCCGTGTCCTTCGACTACTGGCGGGGTGATCGCGGCACGGTGGTCGATGCGCTCAGCCTGACGGTCCATCCGGGCGAGAAGATCGGCCTCGTGGGCCGGTCGGGTGCCGGCAAGTCGACGCTCGTCAACCTGACGCTCCGGATGTTCGACGTGAGTGGCGGCGCGATCCTGATCGACGGGCAGGACATCCGCGCGGTGACGCAGCAGAGCCTGCGCAAGGTGGTGGGCGTCGTCGGTCAGGACACCTCGCTCCTGCACCGCTCCGTGCGCGAGAACATCAAGTACGGGCGCCCCGGCGCCACGGATGCGGAGATGATCGAGGCGGCGCAGCGCGCGAGCGTCCACGAGGTGGTCCTCGGGCTCGAAGACCCGGAGGGGCGGCGCGGCTACGACGCGCATGTGGGCGAGCGGGGGGTGAAGCTCTCGGGCGGCCAGCGCCAGCGCATCGCGCTCGCGCGGGTGATCCTGAAGGACGCGCCGATCCTCGTGCTCGACGAGGCGACGAGCGCGCTCGACTCCGAGGTCGAGGCGGCGATCCAGGAGACGCTTTACGGCGTCATGCAGGGCAAGACGGTGATCGCGATCGCGCACCGCCTTTCCACCATCGCCCGCATGGACCGCATCGTCGTCCTCGACCACGGCCGCATCGTCGAGGAGGGCACCCACGCCGACCTGCTGGAGATGGGCGGCATCTACGCCGGTCTCTGGTCCCGCCAGTCAGGCGGCTTTCTCGACCCCGGCGCCGAAAGCACCGAGGCGACGTGATCCCGCCGCCGCGGTGGGAGGCGCCTCGCCCGCGATCCTCGCGGCAAGGCGCTTTTCATCGCGGCGGTTGTCGGCGATAACCCGGCCGGAACCGACGAAAGCCCGAGCAATGCACGACATCCGACTGATCCGCGAAACCCCCGATGCCTTCGACGCCGCCCTCGCGCGGCGGGGGATCGCGCCCGTGTCGTCGGAAGTGCTCGCGATCGACGAGGGGCGGCGGGCACGCATCGCCGCCGCCGAGGCTGCGCTCGCCGAGCGCAACGCCGCGAGCCGCGAGGTCGGTGCCGCGAAGGCGAAAGGGGACGACGCGGAGTTTCAGCGCCTGCGCGCCCTCGTCGCCGAGAAGAAGGACGAGATCGCCCGTCTCGAGGCCGAAGCGGGCGCCGCCGACGGCGCGCTCCGCGAGACGCTGATGGGCATCGCGAACCTGCCCTATGACGACGTGCCCGATGGCGCCGACGAAAGCGGCAACGTCGAGGTTCGCCGCTGGGGGACGCCGCGCAGCTTCGAGGGCAAGCCGCTCGAGCACTACGAGATCCCGGGCGCGAAGGCCGGGTTCGACTTCGAGGCGGCGGGCCGGCTCTCCGGCGCGCGCTTCGTGGTGCTGCGTGGCGGGCTGGTGCGCGTCCATCGCGCGCTCGCCCAGTTCATGCTCGATACCCATGTGGACAAGCACGGCCTGACCGAGATGTGGACGCCGGTGCTGGTGCGTGACGAGGCGATGGTCGGCACCGGCCAGCTTCCGAAATTTGCCGAGGACAGCTACCAGACCACCAACGGCTGGTGGCTGGTGCCGACATCGGAAGTGACGCTGACGAACCTCCTCGCGGGGGAGATCGTCGACGGGGCGAGCCTGCCCCGGCGGATGACTGCGCACACCCAGTGCTTCCGCTCCGAGGCAGGGTCCGCCGGCAAGGACACCGCAGGCATGCTGCGCCAGCATCAGTTCGAGAAGGTCGAGATGGTCTCGATCACCCGGCCTGAGGAGAGCCGCGACGAGCAGGAGCGCATGGTCGGCTGCGCCGAGGCGATCCTGCAGGGGCTCGGGCTTCCCTACCGCGTGGTCATGCTCTGCACCGGCGACATGGGCTTTTCCGCGCGGCGGACCTACGACCTCGAGGTCTGGTTGCCCGGGCAGGACACCTACCGCGAGATCTCGTCGGTGTCGGACTGTGGCGACTTTCAGGCCCGGCGGATGAACGCTCGTTTCCGCCGCGAGGAGGGCGCGCGACCGGAGTTTGTCCACACGCTGAACGGGTCGGGCCTCGCGGTCGGCCGGACGCTCATTGCGGTGCTGGAGAACGGGCAGCAGGCGGACGGTTCGATCAGCCTGCCCGAAGCGCTCCACCCTTACCTCGGGGGGCGGACGCGGCTCACGCCGACGGGTGAGCTTGCCTGAGGGGCGTGCGGCTCGACAATCGTGGTTAACGGCGCAGCGCCCCTAATCATGAGCGTAGGGGCGGCGGACCGGCCGGGGAAGCCGCCGCGTTTGCCGATGGTTAACGGTCCTGGCGGCGGAAGCGCGCTCCTCGGGCGGGGGGGCGCATTGTCCCTATCCCGGCCACGCTGCCAATCGTGGTTAACGCAGCCGCCCCCCCGATCATGAGCGTGGGGGCGGCCGAGCTTCTGTGGAAGCCGTCGCGGTTCCGGTTGGTACCGGTGGAGACTTCACGGGGGGGGGAGAACAGGGCGGCTCCCGGTCTCATGTCGCGCGGCGCCGGGGCGAGACGTGCCCGGGCGAGACCCCGGGCAACGGCGCCCGGGTTCAGTTGCCGTAGGTCTCGTCGAGGGCATACCCCGAGGAACGCACGGTTCGGATGGGATCGCGGTCGCCGCTGCGATTGAGCGCCTTCCTCAAGCGGCCGATGTGGACGTCGACAGTGCGGATCTCCACGTAGACGTCCTGTCCCCAGACCCGGTCGAGGAGCTGTTCGCGCGAGTAGACCCGGCCCGGGCGCTGCATCAGCGCGTCGAGCAGGCGGAATTCGGTGGGGCCGAGATGGATGTCGCGCTTGCCGCGCCGGACGCGGCACTGCTGCCGGTCGAGGACGATGTCGGCGAAGGTCGCCACGTCGCCGGCGAGGGCGGGGGCCGAGCGCCGCAGCACGGCGCGCATCCGGGCGACGAGCTCCGACATGGAGAAGGGCTTGGTCACGTAGTCGTCGGCGCCGACGTCGAGGCCGCGCACCCGGTCTTCTTCCTCACCGCGCGCGGTGAGCATGATGACGGGTAGTTCACGGGTGTTCGGACGGGCGCGGAGCTGCCGGCAGAGCTCGATGCCCGAGACGTTCGGCAGCATCCAGTCGAGCAGCACGAGGTCGGGAAGTTCCTCCTCGAGGGCGACGAGCGCCTCGTCGCCGTCGCCGGCGACCCTGACGGTGAAGCCCTCCTTTTCGAGGTTGTAGGCGAGAAGCTGGGCGATCGCCTCTTCGTCCTCGATCACCAGAACCTTGGCTGCCATCTACCTTTTACTCCCGAACGAACTCGATGCCCGCCGGCTCGCCCTTCGGGCGGTCGTCGCCGAGCGACTTGCCGGTGGTGATGTAGTAGACCATTTCGGCGATATGCGTGCTGTGGTCGCCGATGCGCTCGAGGTTCTTGGCGATGAACATGAGCTGGGCACCGGCGCCGATCAGACGGCTGTCCTCGACCATGTAGGTCACCACCTCGCGGAAGATGGCATTGTACATCTCGTCGAGTTCGACGTCCTGATTCCAGATCTGGATCGCGAGATCCACGTCCCGCGCCGCATGGGCGTTCAGGACGTCGGAAAGCTGGGCGAGCGTCTGGCGCCCCATGCGGACGATCGAGGCGGTGGGCTTGATCGGCCGGGCGGACGACAGCGGGATCGCCCGCTTTGCGACGTTCTTCGCGAGATCGCCGATCCGTTCGAGGGTCGAGGCGATCTTCATTGCGGCGATGAGCACACGCAGGTCGGAGGCGACCGGCTGGCGCTGGGCGATGAGCTTCACCACGCTTTCCTCGACCGCGATCTCCATGGCGTCGAGGATCTTGTCGCGTTCGATCACGCTGCGGGCGAGGGCGGCGTCACGGCTTTGCATCGACTCGAGGGCGCGGGCGAGCAGCTCCTCGCTCAGACCGCCCATCTCCGAGATCCGGGCCTGGATCTGGACGAGCTCCTCGTCGAAGGCCGAGACGATATGCACCATGGCGGTCGGTCTGCTCCTGTCGCTGGCCGCGCGGACGCGGCGCGCTACCCATGTCACAATTATCCGACAGTTTCATGACGACGGGCGGCAAAAGTATGACGCGCTGGCCTACGTCATGATCAGCCGCGCCCCCGACGCGAGGAGAATGGCGGCAAGGACGAGGCGGAGCGCGCGCTCCGGCAGATATCGCGCGCCCAGCGTCGCGCCGAGGAGCCCGCCGATTGCGACCGCAAGCGCCCAGATGGGCAGGTGGGGTGGCAGGACGGGCATTGCCGCATAGTTGCCGGCGAGGGCGGCAGCCGAGAGGACGAGATTGCAGACGGCGGCGAGGGCGGCGGTCTGCCGGATGTCGAGCCAGCCGAGAGCCAGGACGGCCGGCGCGAGAAAGACACCGCCGCCGGTGCCGGTGATGCCGGCCCCGAGCCCGACCGCCGCGCCGAGCCCGACGGCCGGCCAGAATGGCGGCACGCGCGGGCGGGGTCCGTCGCTCCCCCGGGGCCGGAGCGCGGTCCGCCCCATCTGGAGCGCGGCGAAGATGAGAATGACGCCAACCACGGGGTAGAAGGTCGCTGCCGGCAGATGCACTGCGCCGCCGAACGCGGCGAGCGGCAGGCCGAGCAGGGCGAAGGGCATGATCGCGCGCCACGAGAGCCTGCCGAGGCGCGCGAACTGGAAGGTGCCGATGCCCGACACCACGAGGTTGAGGGCGAGCGCCGTCGGCTTCGCCACCACGGGATCGAGCCCGAGGATACCCATGACGGCGAGGTATCCTGTCGCCCCGGCCTGGCCCACCGTGGCATAGAGCCCGGCGACTGCCAGAAGGATGATGACAAACCCCGGCCCCGCGGCGAAGTCGGTCATCGTGGCCGGTCGGTCAGCGCGCTCAGGCCTCCATCGCCTCGAGCTCGTCGATCATGCCCGAGATCAGCGACAGCCCCTTGTCCCAGAAGGTCGGGTCGCTCGCATCGAGGCCGAACGGCGCCAGCAGCTCCTTGTGGTGCTTCGAGCCGCCGGCCTCGAGCATGGCGAAGTACTTGTCCTGAAAGCCCGGGTCGCCTTCCTCGTAGACGGCGTAGAGCGCGTTCACGAGGCCATCGCCGAAGGCGTAGGCGTAGACGTAGAACGGCGAGTGGATGAAGTGCGGGATATAGGTCCAGAACGCCTCGTAGCCCGGCATGAAGTCGAAGACCGGCCCGAGGCTCTCGTGCTGTACCGCGAGCCAGATCGCGTTGATGTCGTCCGGGGTGAGTTCGCCCTCGCGGCGCGCGGCGTGGACCCGGCATTCGAAGTCGTAGAAGGCGATCTGGCGCACCACCGTGTTGATCATGTCCTCGACCTTGGAGGCGAGGAGGATCTTGCGCGCCTTCGCGTCCGGCGCGTTGTCGAGCAGGCGGCGGAAGGTCAGCATCTCGCCGAAGACGCTGGCGGTCTCGGCGAGGGTCAGCGGCGTCGAGGACAGGAACTCGCCCTGCTTCGCGGCGAGGCGCTGGTGGACGCCGTGGCCGAGCTCGTGGGCGAGGGTCATCACGTCGCGGGTCTTGCCGAGGTAGTTCAGCAGCACATAGGGGTGCGCGTCGGTCACCGTCGGATGCGCGAAGGCACCGGGCGCCTTGCCGGGTGTTGCGGGGGCATCGATCCAGCCCTTGTCGAAGAACGGTTGCGCGAGCTCTGCCATGCGCGGATCAAACGCGCCGTAGGCGCCAAGCACGGTCTCCTGCGCTTCAGGCCAGCGGATCTTGCGATCATCGTCCTTCGGCAGCGGCGCGTTGCGGTCCCAGACCGCGAGCTTGTCGAGGCCGAGCCACTTCGCCTTCAGCGCATAATAGCGGTGGGAGAGGCGGGGGTAGGCTGCAACCACCGCGTCGCGCAGCGCCTGCACCACCTCGGGCTCCACATCGTTCGCCAGATGCCGCGAGGCCTGCGGGGTCGGGAACTTGCGCCACCGGTCCTCGACCTCCTTCTCCTTGGCGAGCGTGTTGGTCACGCGGGCGAAGAACGGCAGCTTCTCGGTGAAGACTTCCGCCAGCGCCTCGGCGGCGGCCTGCCGCTTGGCGCGATCGGTGTCCGAGAGCCGGTCGAGCGTCGCCTCGATGGCGAGCTGCTCGCCGTCGATCTCGAAGCGCAGGCCCGCCATCGTCTCGTCGAAGAGTCGATTCCACGCGGCGGCGCCGACCACCGACTGGTCATGCAGGAAACGCTCGAGCTCGTCGGAGAGCTGGTGCGGCTTCATCTTGCGGATGCGATCGAGGATCGGCCGGTAACGGGCAAGCTCGGCGTTCTCGGCGAGCAGGGCGTCGAGATGCGCGTCATCGACCCGGTTCAGTTCGAGCGTGAAGAACACGAGCGGCGCCGACGCATCGGTCAGCCGGGTCTGGATGTCGCCGAAGGCCTTGGCACGCTCGGGGTCGATGGTGAGCTGGTAGTAGCGCAGGCCGGCGTAGCTGCCGAGCCGTCCCGCCACCTGGTCGATGCGTTCGTGCCGCTGGATCGCCGCGAGCAGGCCGGCGGCGTCGAGGCTCGAGAGCTTGCCCTCGTAGTCGGCGGCGAAGCCTTTCGCCTCGGCTTCGAGCCAGTCGAGGTCACGGGTGATCTCGGGCGCATCGGGAGCGGTGTAGAGATCTGTCAGGTCCCAGACGGGAAGGGTCCCGAGGTCTTCGCCGCCAGCGGGGTCGCGGGCGTCGCGGGTCAGGGTCGAATGCATCCTCGGTCCTCCTCGAAGCTCGCGGCGAGACTTAAGCACTCCGCCGCGGGCTGTCGAGGTGGGCGCGCGTCACGCCCGCTTGTTGTCGAGCGCGAAGGCGCCGGGACCGGCGAAGACGAGATAGAGGAAGACGAAGCAGAACAGGATCGCCGCGTCGCCGCCGTTGTTGACCGGGAAGAAGCTCTGCGGCGCGTGGGCCATCCAGTAGGCGGCCGCCATCAGGCCGGAGAGGATGAAGGCGGCGGGACGCGTCCAGAGACCGATGAGGACAAGCGTGCCGCCGACAATTTCGAGCACGCCGGCAATCCACGGCAGCGAGAACGCCGGCGGATGCATTTCGCTCACCGGGAAGTTCAGGAGCTTGGCGGCGCCATGCTCGATGAAGAGGAGGGCGGCCACGATCCGCAGAATCCCGAGTACGGTCGGGGCATACGCCTGGAGCTGTCGCATCCGTCACTGTCTTTCATTCTGGCCCAGGCGTCGTGCGCGGGCGGCTGGTGTGGGTCAGTCGCTCGCCTTGGTCAGGAGCTCGACATCGTCGGGTGAGAGGGTGAGTTCGGCCGCCCGCGCAAGGCTCGCGAGCTGGTCGAGGTTGGTCGCGCTCGCGATCGGCGCGGTGATGCCCGGCTGTGCGGCGATCCATGCAAGCGAGATCTCGGCCGGGGTGGCGCCGGTGCGAGCGGCGATCTCGTCGAGGGCGCCGAGGATCGAGAAGCCGCGCGGCGTCAGATAGTCCTTCACGGCGCCGCCGCGTGCGCTCTTCCCGAGGTCGGCCTCGCTGCGGTACTTGCCGGAGAGAAACCCCTTGGCGAGCGAGAAATAGGTGATGACACCGAGGTTCTCCGCCCGGCAGAGGTCGAGAAGGGGCCCCTCGAGGGTCTTGCGGTCGAGCAGGTTATATCCCGGCTGGAGCACCCGGTAGCGCGGCAGGCCGGTCTCGTCCGCGACCTTCAGCGCCTCGGCGAGCTGCGTCGCGTCGAGGTTCGAGGCGCCGATCGAGCGGATTTTCCCCTGATCGAGCAGCGTCTGGTAGGCACCGAGCGTCTCGGCGTGGGGCGTGCGTGGATCGGGCCAGTGCGAGAGATAGACGTCGATCGCCTCGATCTGCAGGCGGCGGAGCGAGTTTTCCACCGCCTCCATCACCCACTTTCCCGACAGGTCCACGTGGCCCTGCCCCATGTCCGAGCCGACCTTGGTGATGAGAACGATCCGCTCGCGCTTGCCGGGATCGCGGGCGAGCCAGTTGCCGATGATCGTCTCGGATTCGCCGCCCGAGTTGCCTGGCACCCATGTGGAATAGGCGTCGGCGGTGTCGATGGCGTTGAGGCCGGCGTCGACGAAGGCGTCGAGCAGACGGAAACTCTCGGCCTCGTTCGCGGTCCAGCCGAAGACGTTTCCGCCGAAGACCAGGGGGGCGATGTCGAAGCCCGTGCTGCCGAGGGGTCTGGTCTGCATGGGGTGGCCTCCTGCTGTTGCGGCGCAGCCTAGCGTTTTCGCAGGTGGGGGCAAGACTTTGGCAAGCCCTCAGGCCGCGCCGGCGCGGGTGGTTGCGAGGAACCCGGCCGCGCCGCGCACGGCTTCCGCGGCGGAGAGGAAGAGTCGGGCCCGGCGGCCACCGAGGTTCGCCACCAGTTCAAGGGCGTCTGCCGCCCGTTCCGGCTCGGCGCCAACACGGGAACTGCGGGCGAGCGCGAGGATGATGTCGTGGCGGGCGGAAAGAGAGAGGTCGGGCTCGGCAAGGCGGGCTTCGAGCCCGATCACCGCTTGCCCGAGCCGCAGCAGCGCGATGCCGCCGGCCGCCGCCTCGTCGGTGTCGAGGCCGGCGCGCTCGCTCCAGCGCACCAGCCGGAGCAGCCGGTGGTGCAGGCGCGCCCGCCAGATCACCGCCCGGACCCGCGCACCCGGGCGCGACGCCATCGTCTCGACCTCGCCCACGAGCGTGCGAACCAGTGCGTCGTGCCGCCGGGCCGCGCTCGGCGGGTGGACATAGCGGAACGCGAGCATGGCGATGAGCGGCCCGGAGATGACCGCGAGGCCGGACACGATCGACTGCTCGGGACTGCCCGGAAGTGGCCAGAGCGGCTGCAGGAGCAGCAGCATCACCATGTTGCAGTCAAAGGACTGCACCTGCAGGTTCCGGTGGCCCGTGAGGATACCGCCGGCGAGGATGAAGGGCAGCAGGCTCAGGACGAGGCCGAGCTCGCTTCCCATGTGCGGCCAGACCAGCCAGCGGCAGGCCAGCGCCGCCGCGACCCCCATCACCTGACCGACCGCGACCTTGGGCAGGATCGCGAGCGGCGCATCCATGGTGGAGAAGACCGAGGTCATGATCGCCGCGCCCAGCATCATCAGCGGCCCGGCCGACCAGCCGGTCAGGATCCAGACCAGTCCGATGAGCAGGAGCGTCCCCGCCGAGCGGACGCCGGCCTCGCGCGCGGCGATCCAGTCGCGATGGAGAAGGAGCGGCTCCGGCCGTCGGTCGGGGGCAGGCTCGCTCGCGGTCCGGGGCAGGGCAGAGCCGAGCCCGGTCAGCACGCGGCGAAGCTCGCCCGAGGTGCGGCGCGCGGCCCGGGCGAGCGCGACGCGGCGCTCGGGGACCGGGTCGTTGGCCGCAAAGCTGGCGGCGATTGCGTCGAGCGTATCGGCAAGGTCCGGGTCGGCGGCGACCGATGAGCTTGTCCGCAGCCAGATGATCGCACTGACCTGCGCCATCACCGTCTGGCGCCGGTGGCGCGCCTCGCGTCGGGCTGCGAGCGACCCGGCGCCTTCGCCGTCGATCTCGTCGTCGAGGCGGGCGAGGTCGCGCAGGACACGGCCGACAGCCGTGGGGTCGGTCGGGGTGTCGGGCGACCGCAGGCGCAGAGCGACGGCCCGGATCAGGTCGGCGGAGGCGAGACGCAGCCGGCGGGGCAGGTCGGCTTCCGCGACCTGCGGCGTGAGCGCGAGGCCGACGATGAGGGCGACCCCGACGCCGACGAGAACGGTGGCGGTGCGGTCGATCCCGAGGCCCGTCACCGCGTCGGGATTGCCGGAGTCGAGGAGCGCCACCATGGCGGCGGAATAGCCTGCGAGGAGGGCGCCGTAGCTTGCGAAGCCGCGCAGCAGGTTGCCGGCAGCCGCGCAGAGCCCGAGCCAGAGCGCCACGCCGATGACGAGCACCGCCGGCCCGCCCCAGTGCGCCGCGAGGGCGGCGAGCAGCACGCCGTAGATCGCGCCGACGATGGTGCCGCAGGCGCGGAACAGGCTCTTCTCGATGAGGTGGGCGCGAACCGGCTGGGAGGCGGCCCAGACGGTCATCCCGGCCCACTGCGGGTGCTGGAGGCCGAGGAGCCAGGCGACGATGAGCGCGAGGCTTGCCGCGGCCGCCGTGCGAAGCCCGTAGCCGAGCCGGTCGCGATCGAGGCCGAGGCGGGCGGCGACCCGCGAGGCGGGGGTCGCCGTCATGATTTTGGCGGCATCATGCCGCGGCGCTGACCGGCTCAGCCGGCGCCGGCTGCACGGGCATTGTCGGCGGCGCTGGCGAGGACGGCATCCTCGACTTCCGGGGTGCGGCCCGCCGGCTTCGGTTCAGGCTTCGACTCGGGCTCCGGAGCCTGCGTCGTCGCGGCAGGCGGCACTTCCGGTGCCCCGGTGACGAGCGGCAGCATTGCCGCCTCCGCCAGGTCCTGATCCTCCGCATGCGGCGGGGTGCGCCAGTCGAGGGTGTCGAACGCGCCGCAATGCTCGCAGACCGGCGTCCACGCCCCCTGCACCCCGGTGCAGTTGGTGCAGACCCAGCGCGGGCCGCGCGAGGCGGTGATCGCCTTGGCGAGCCAGCCGGAGACAACGGCGTCCGGCGCCCCCTGTCCGCGCTCGATGGCGGCGAGGAGCGTCAGGTTGCGCGCGGTCGGCTCGTCCTCGGCGAGGCTGCCGAGCGATCGGCGCGCGCCGGGGAAGTCCTCGGCCTTGATCGCGAGCGCGGTCTCGACCATGCGGCTCTCGGCCCGGCCCGGAGCGGCAGAGACCAGCGTTGCGAACCGCTTGCGCCGCTGCGCCGGGGTCTCGTCCGGCTCGATCGCGGCAAATGCCTCGGCGATGTCCGGGTGCGGCGCGGTGGCCCAGGCCGTGGTGAGGATCCGGGTCGCCTTGCGCTTGTTGCCGGCGCGGGTCTGCGCCCGCGCGGCGAGCACCGCCGCCGGGATCAGGGTCGGCGCCAGCCGGTTGGCCTGGTTCGCGGCCTCGTCGGCGCGCGCCTGCTCGCCGGCCGCCGTCGCGGCCTGAGCGTCGGCGAGCGAGAGCACCGCGTCGCGGCGGGTGCCGACGTCGCGCGGCAGCAGGCGGGCATGCATCGCGGCGTTCAGGGTCTCGCGGGCTCCGGCCCAGTCGCGCTGCCGCGTCTGCAGCTCGAAGAGCATCCGGAGCATGCGCTCGTTGTCCGGGCGCAGGGCCACGGCCTTCTTGGCGAGGGCCATTGCCGTGTCGTTGTCACCCTCGTCGCGCTTCAGGCGCGCGAGGCCCTCGATGCCGGCGGCACGGGTCCGGTCGTTCGGCAACAGGTTCTTGTAGGCGTCGAAGGCCTTGCCCCGATCGCCGCCGAGCTCGGCCGCCTGCGCGGTCAGCAGCTTGGTGAGTTCCGGCCGGTCGAGGAGCTTGTCGGCGCGCTGCGCCTTGCGGAGCGCGCCCTTGCTGTCGCCGGAGGCGAGAGCGAGCATGCCGTCGGAATAGGCCGAGAAGCCCTTCCGCTCGCGGTTGCGCGAGAAGTAGCGGCTGATGGCCGTCTCGTCGCCGAGCAGGAAGCGGATCACCGCGACGAGCAACCCGAGGAGCTTCAGCACCACGAGTACCGCCACGAGCAGGACGACGAGCCCGACGATGGCGCCGATTGGCGTCAGTGTGAACTCGCGGCCGCCAAAGGCGATGATCACTTCGCCGGGGGTCGCGAGAATCCAGCTCGCGCCGAAGGCGAGGGCCGCCGCGACGGCGAGAAACGCGAGGATCTTCAGGATGGACCAGAGCATCGCGGGCGCCTTCAGTTGGTGGCGGGGATGGACGAGACGAGCGCCGCAAGCCCGTCGGTGGCACCGAGCCGCAGCTTTGCGCTGTCGAGCCAGCCGCTCATTGCCGCGGCCGCCTCCGAGGGCAGCGCCTGCGATTCGGTGAGCGCGCCCGCGAGGTCGTCATGGCGGAGCTTGTCTTCCATCCGCGACAGCACGGCGTCGGTGCCCGGCCCGGGCTTCGGCGTCAGCGACCGGCTCGCGACCTGCGCCTTGATGAAGGCGTTGGCGCGCGCGAGGATGCCGTCGCCGGCCCCGGCGAGGATGCTCGCCTGGATCGCCGCATGTGCGGCGTTGGGGAAGCCTTCGCGCAGCGACGCGAGGGTCGGAATACCTGCCTCGGCGCCGGCGGCGAGGGCAGGCGGCACGGCGACGCCGCGACCCTCAAGCGCCGTGACCGCTTCGCCATACGGCGCGCCGCTCGCGACCGCGGCGCGAATCAGTGCCTGCTGGGCGTTGGCCTCGGAGGTGTCGAGCGCGGTCGCGGCCTTTTCCTCGGTTTCCACCAACTGCTTCTCGGCAGCCTGAACCCGGGCTTCGGAACTGCTTGCCACCTCGTCGAGCCGCGCAGCCTGTGCGCTCACCTGATCGCGCAGGCTGGCAAGCTCTGCCTGCAGGCCGTCGATATCAGCCTTGAACACGCTCACATCACCGGAGACCTGGCCGGAGGTTCCGGTGAAATCGGACTTCAGCGACTCGAGCTGTGCCGCCTGATTCTTGAGTTCGGCTGCCAGCGATTCGAGTTGCTGGCGCGCGTCCGTGCCGCCGGTCTGGTCGAGCGACTGGCGCAGGGTCGCAATGTCGGCGTCGATCCGCTCCGAGACGGGTGACACCGCCGCGCTGATCCGCGCGTCGAGATCCTCCGACGACGGGACGGCCCCGACCCTGGCTTCGATGCCGTCGATCTCATTGTGGAGCGCGGCAAGCTCGGCCTCGGTGTTTGCCATCCCCGGCGCGAGCCAGTCAGCGACGGGCTTCATGCCGGCGGGAAGCTGCGGGGCGATCTTCGGACCGGCCCAGGTGCCGAGCGCCGCGCCCGCGAGAAGCAGCAGCAGGATGCCGAGCGCCCATGCCGCGACCGACGTGCCGCCTTCGTCCTCGTCGTCGTGGGCCTCGACGTGGGGCACCACCGGCGGGATCGGGGGCGGAGGGGCGGAAGCGGTGGCCTCGCTGCGCGCGAAGTCGGTGTGAGTCGCCTCGGTCTGCACAGCCTCGGTTCGCGGGGGCTCGGTCAGAACGGGATCTGTCTGCACGGGCTCAGTCTGCACGGGCTCTGTCTGCACGGGCTCAGTCTGCACGGGCTCAGCCTGCACGGGCTCGCTCTGCACCGCCTCGCTGAGGGTGGAGCCACTTCTGCCCCACGGCCGGGTGAGCTCATCGGCATCGGCTTTGGCTTCAGTCCTGAGCGCCGACAGCTCCGCCTCGACCGCCGTGGCGAGCAGCGACGGCTCGGCTTCGGGCGACGCGGGTTCGGCCGGCGCCGTCAGGTCGGGCGGCACCAGGTCTTCGACCTCTTCGAACGCCTTGCGCCCGGGGGTCGCGGCGAGGTCGGGATCACCGATTTCACCCGCCGCCGTATCGGCGCCCATTGTGTCGGCCGCCACCGTCGCCGGCGTGCCGGAGTCGCTGACGGGCCCGCCCTCGAAGGGCCGATCGGTCCCTGAAGCCGGAGCAGGGGCCGACTCGGCGCCCGCCGGGGGCAGCTGCGAATGCTCGTCAGAGGTGGTCTCGGGCGACGGGGAGTCCTGTGTCGAGTCCTGCGTCGCCTCGTCGTCGCGGCTCCCGGCCCCGTCGGATTTCCGTCTTGGCATCGATTTCCGTCCCCGATCCGTGTGTCCGTGTGGCGGTGGGCCACCGCGGGAAATGCAGCGCCAGACTAGGCGAAGCGCGCAGGGGCCACAAGCGAGGCGCGGGGTGTTCACCCCCCGACCGGGATGCGACGATGGGCGGACCCTTGCCCGGTCTTTGCCGCGCCCCTATACCGGGCTCTCGCCAGCCCCGGATCCGGAAAATGACCGAAACCGAAGAGTTCCCCTCCTTCAGCCTGCAAGACGCGCTCATAGCCGCAATGGTGGGCGTCTCCGCGTCGGATGCGAATCCGACCACGCGTGAGATGCTGTCGATCAGCCGCATGATCGAGACGCTCCCCATCTTCGACGGCTATGACGTCGATCGGGTGCGGGTGATCGGCGAGACGGTGTTCGATCTCCTGACCGAGGAGGACGGACTTGACGCGCTCTTCGGCCTGATGCGCGATGCGCTGCCCTCGGCGCTGCGCGAGACGGCGTATGCGCTCTGCTGTGATGTGGCGGCGGCGGACGGGCATGCGTTCCAGGCCGAGCTGCGTTATCTGCTCGAACTGCGCGAGGAACTCGACATCGACCGGCTGCACGCTGCGGCGATCGAGCGTGGCAGCGCCGCGCGCCATCGCCGCCTGCCGGCAGAGTAGCCGCTCAAGCCCCGTAGAGCGTCGCCCAGCGGCGCAGCAGCGCCTGTTCCTGCTGACGGGCGCGTTTCGTCCAGGCGATGCTGCCGGGTGGGTTCTCCTGCCGGGTCGAGCCGAATGCGGCCCGACGGTCGAGGTCGGCGACAAGGATCGTGAACGCGAGCCGGCGCTTGCCGAAGATGTAGCCGGCGAACCCGCTCACGAAGTCGAGCGTCCCGGTCTTGACCCGTGTCGACACGCCCTCGATGCCGGCCGGCTGCCCCTCGTCGTCGACGATCGGGCGCGGCGGCATCAGATCCGGCAGGCCGGCCGTCTCCGTGGCGCCGAGAAACCGCACGAACGCACGCGGTGTGACGCGGGCATCGCCGCTCAGGCCGGAATGGTTGAGGAGATGCGCTCGTTCGAGGCCACGGTCCTCGGCCCAGCGGGTCATCGCGGCCGCGGACGCGGCGAAGTCGGCCGGCGCATGGCCGCGCGCCTGGCTGGCGCGCAGGCCGACCACCTCGGCGGTGAGATTCGTCGAGAAGCGCAGCATGTCGCGCAGGATCGTCGTCATGTCCGGGCTCGTCGTCAGTCCGACGAGCCCACCGGGCGGGCCGGCGGACACCACCTCAGCCTGCGGCAGGATCAGGCCGCGCTGGCCGGCGAGCCCGCGGAGGACTTCTCCGGCGTAGTGCCCGGGATGCGCCACCGGCAGCCAGACGCTTCCGGCGCGGCGCATTCCGGCGCGGGGGAGGGACCAGATCTCGGCGGTGTCGCTCAGGCGCCGGACGGGCAGCGCCGCATCGGTCGCCTCACCCCGGATTCCTGTAACGGGCAACTCGAAGGTCTCGCCCGGGGCGGTGAACCTGAGCGGGGAGCCACCGGGCTTCCAGCTCGCGAACGCCCGGTTGAAGTTCAAGTTGATGCCCGAGACGCCGGGATTGTAGGCGGCATCAGCGGGCTGATCGGCGTCGATGGCTTCAGTGACCGGCAGCGCGCCGTCGGCGACGAGCAGGCGGCCCTCGACGGAGGCGAGACCGCCCGCCCGGACGGCTGCCGCCAGCGCGCCGAGCCGGTCGGTGTCGAGCACCGGGTCGCCATCGCCCGCGAGCACGAGATCGCCGGCGAGCCGGCCGTCCCGCAACGGCCCCGTGGCGAGGAGCCGGGTTTCGAAACGGTAGTCCGGGCCAAGCGTCTCGTGGGCATAGAGCGCGGTCACGATCTTCTGCACCGACGCCGGGGGCCGGGCAGTATCCGCGGCCTCGGCCTCGATGACCGCGCCGCTGTCGAGGTCGATGAGAGCGTAGCCGGTGAGGGAGCGCAGGCCGGAGCGCGCGAAGATCGCGTCGAGCGACTGGACGGCGGCGGGCCCGCCGGGGCGTGGCCGTGGCCGGAGGGCGCCGTCAGCGCCGAGCGCGCCGGTGGCAACGAGGCTCGCCGCGCCGGCGATCAGGAACCCGCGCCGGGTCGTCCTCACCGTCGCCAGACTCCGAGCGCGCGCAGACCGCTCGATGAGAGATCCAGCATCGGGCCGTTCAGCAGGCACCAGGCCGGCGGCTCGCGAAACGGCAGGCTCCGCGCCTCGGACTGCGGCACCCGCCACCTTGCGAAGCGCCGCGCCGCGGGCGAGAGGCCGGCCCGGAGCTGCTGGCCGGGGCGGGCCAGCACGCCCACGGGTACGGTATCGAGGATTTCCTCCCAGCGGTCCCAGCGGTGGAACGAGGCGAGATTGTCGGCCCCCATCAGCCAGACGAAGCGCGTGCCGGGGTAGTGCCGCCTGAGCCCGGCGAGGGTCTCGGCGGTGTAGCGCGTCGCAAGGCGGCGCTCGAGATCGGTCACGCGCACCCGCGGGTGGCGCATGATCGCGCGCGCCGCCGCGATCCGCCGCTCCAGATCGGCGGGCGCGTCGGCCTTGAGCGGATTGCCCGGCGTCACCAGCCACCAGATCGCATCGAGGCCGAACGCGCGGAGCGCCCAGC
The DNA here is from genome assembly GCF_014201905.1 of Amaricoccus macauensis. GTDB lineage: Bacteria > Pseudomonadota > Alphaproteobacteria > Rhodobacterales > Rhodobacteraceae > Amaricoccus > Amaricoccus macauensis. The sequence goes on from NZ_JACHFM010000003.1 coordinate 134,718, forward strand.
GAGTGATGTGGACATGGCCGGCATGCGGCGGGTCGAATGATCCGCCGAGCAGGCCGATACGCTGGCCTGCGTCCGCTGCGGGTCCACCTGGCAGCACGAACGTCTCCTTCTTCCGAAATGCCGGCTTCCGAAATGCCGGGCGCGATTGCGACCATGCGGGGGAGGACTGTCAATCCATGTCCGCCTCATGACCACCCACGACTGCCCGCCACTGCCGGCTTCGCCCGGTGTACTTGTCTGCGTTTCGCCGCGTCCGGGCCCGCGATAAGCTGAACGACACTCCAGCGCCGCTTGACGCGCAGGGCGCCACGGCTAGGGTCGGCTGTCACAAGAACGGACAGGGAGCTCACCTCATGCAGCGCATCCTTCGCGCGACGGCAATTGCCGCGGGTCTGGCGGCGGCGTCGCCGGCGCTCGCCCTCACCTACTGCGTAGAGGGCGCGTATCCGCCGTTCTCCGAGACCTCGGCCGACGGCTCGATCGTCGGTTTCGACATCGACATCGGCATGGCGCTCTGCAAGCAGATGGGCGAGACCTGCGAGCTTCGGAAGGTCGACTGGGACGGCATCATCCCGGCGCTGCTCGAAAAGAAATGCGACGCGATCATGGCGTCCATGTCGGCGACCGACGAGCGCAAGCAGGTGATCGACTTCTCGGCCAAGTACTACCGCGAGCCGAACCGCTTCGTGGCCCCGGCCGACACCAAGCTCGACGACTCGCCCGAGGGCCTCGCGGGCAAGGTCGTGGGCGTGCAGCGCGGCACCATCCATCAGGCCTACATGGAAGCGCACTATCCCGAGACCCAGCTTCAGCTCTATGGCACCCAGGACGAGATGATGCTCGACCTCGCGGCCGGCCGGCTCGACGCGGTGATGGCGAGCGGCATCGCGCTCGACGCGGGCTTCCTCTCTACCCCCGCGGGTCAGGGGTATGCCTTCCTCGGCGGTGATCACTACGACCCGGCGGTGCACGGCACGGGCGCCGCGATCGGCGTGCGCAAGGAAGACACCGAGCTGCGCGACAAGTTCACCGCGGCGATCACCGCGATCCGGGCTGACGGCACCTATCAGGAGCTCGAAAAGAAGTACTTCCCCTTCGACATCTACGGCGGCGACTGATCCGTCGCGCCGATGGGGGATCTTCTCCGCTACGCGCCGATCCTCCTGAGCGGGGCATTCGTCACCGTGGCGCTGGCGCTCGCGTCGCTGGCGCTCGCCACGGTGCTCGGCGTGCTCGGGGCGGCGGGCAAGCTCTCGGCCTCGGGCATCGCCCGGGCCGTGGCGCTCGCCTACACCACGCTGGTGCGCGGGGTGCCGGACATCGTGATGCTGCTGCTCGTCTATTTCGGCGGGCAGCGCCTTGTGAACGTGACCCTCGGGGCGGTGGGCCTGCCCGCGGTCGACCTGCCGCCGTTTCTCGCCGGCGTGCTCTCGATCGGCTTTCTCTATGGCGCCTATCTGACCGAGACGTTCCGCGGCGCCTATCTCGGGGTGCCGCGGGGGCAGGGTGACGCCGGCCGCGCGCTCGGGCTGCACCGCTTTGCCGTGCTCTGGGCGGTGATGCTGCCGCAGGTGGCGCGGCTCGCGCTGCCCGGATACGCCAACGTCTGGCAGGTGCTGGTGAAATCCACGGCTGTCGTCTCGGTGATCGGGCTCGAAGATCTGGTCGGGCGGGCGAACGATGTCGGCAAGACCCTGCGCGAGCCGTTTCTGTTCCTGATCGTTGTGCTGGTGGTCTACCTCGCGATCACCTGGGTCTCGAACCTCGCGCTCGAATGGCTCGAGCGGCGGGCGGCGCGGGGGACCGTCCATGCGCGTTGACCTTGTCCTCGCCAACTGGCCGCTCTTCGCCCGGGGGATCTGGATCACGCTGGAGTTGACGGCGATCGCCGTCGCCATCGGCTTCCTGATCGCACTGCCCGCCGGGCTTGCCCGCGCGCGGCGGATGCCATGGGTCGCTCCGGCGCTCGGGGTCTATGTCTACCTGTTTCGCGGCACGCCGCTCCTCGTGCAGACGTTTCTCATCTACTACGGTCTGGCGCAGTTCGACTGGATCAGGTCGAGCTGGGCGTGGGAGCTTCTGCGCAATCCGTGGTGGTGCGCCGTCATCGCCTTCTCGCTGAACTCCGGTGCCTATGCGACCGAGATCATGCGGGGTGCGTTCGAGACGACGCCGCGGGGCGAGATCGAGGCGGCCGAGGCGCTGGGCCTGCGGCCGTGGATGGTGACATGGCTCGTCCTCGTGCCGTCGTCGCTCCGGCGGGCGCTGCCGCAGTACGGCAACGAGGTGGTGTTCATGCTGCACGGCTCGGCCATTGCGAGCGTCATCACCATTCAGGACATCCTCGGCGCGGGCCGCACGCTCAACGCGAAGTTCTATCTCGCCTACGAGGGCTTCGTGACCGCGGCGCTCCTCTACATGGCGATCACGCTCCTGCTGGTCCTGATCTTCCGCGGGCTGGAAGGGCGCTATCTCCGGCACCTCACCGTCGCGCGGTAGTTGCGCGGTAGTCACGCGGCAGTCACGGGCCGGCATCGGGAGCCCGGCGGATCGGCGTTCCATCGGGTCCGCCACTGTCTCTCCTCGCGGAAATTCAACCCCCGCGCGGTGCAGGTGTTGTTCCCGGTGAGGATCGAACGTCGGCCAAGTCACCTTGCCAATACTCGGGCGCACGGCTAGGGTCCGCGCGTTTTTCAGAGGGGGCTGGTGGACTGGCCGCCCGCTCGGCCAGGGAAGGAAACGACATGTTCGCAACGCCTGCTTTCGCGCAGGCCGCTGCGGCACCCGGTGGTGCCGCGAGCAGCCTCATCAGCTTCGTGCCGATCATCCTCATCTTCGTGATCATGTACGTGTTGATGATCCGGCCCCAGCAGAAGAAGGTGAAAGAGCACCGGGCGATGATCGAGGCGGTGCGCCGCGGTGATCAGGTGGTCACCGGTGGCGGCCTGCTCGGCAAGGTGACCAAGGTCGCCGACGGCGAGGTAGAGGTCGAGGTCGCGCCGAACGTGAAGGTCCGCGTGGTGAAGTCGACGATCGCCCAGGTGGTGAGCAAGACCGAGCCGGCGGCCAACGACGCCTGATCCCGCCCGCGGCGGCTGAAAAGGCCGCCGCCTGGAGACGTCCCGTTTCATGCTGCATACCCCTACCTGGAAGAAGCTCCTGATCCTCGCGGTCTGCGTGATCGCCTTCGTCGTGGTGCTGCCGAACCTGTTCTATCCGCGCGTCGAGGGGGCGAACGACGCCCGCAAGGCGGTGGAGCGCGGCGCGACGCTGACCCCCGAGATGGCGGCGGCCGAGAGCCGCTGGCCGGCCTGGATGCCCCATACGCTCGTGAACCTTGGCCTCGACCTCCGGGGCGGCGCGCACGTGCTGGTGCAGGTGCAGACGCAGGACGTTCATGCCGAGCAGCTCGAGGGCCTCTGGCCTGACCTGCGCGACCGGCTTCGCGACCTGCGCGACCAGATCGGCACGGTGCGCCGGCTCGACGGCTCGCCGGAGGAGCTGCGCATCCGCATCGGCAACGCGGCGGGCATGGACGCGGCGCTGAAGGCGGTGGAGGAGGCGGCGCAGCCGGTCTTCTCGCTGACCGGCACCGCGGGCCGCGAGTTCGAGGCGCGCGCCGAGGGCGACCAGCTGGTGGTGACGCTGACCGACGCGCAGAAGACCGCGCTCGATCAGCGGACCATGCAGCAGAGCCTCGAGATCATCCGCCGCCGCGTTGACGAGAGCGGCACGCGCGAGCCGTCGATCCAGCGTCAGGGCACCGACCGTGTGCTCGTGCAGGTGCCGGGTATCGGGTCGGCCGAGGAACTCCTGCAGATCATCGGCAAGACCGCGCGTCTGTCCTTCCATACGGTGGCGAACCGGACCAGCGATCCGAACGTGCGGCCGGGGCTCGAACAGGAGGTCCTGCCGTCCATGGACGAGCCGGGCATCTTCTATGTGGTCGACAAGCGCTCTGTGGTGACCGGCGAGCAACTCGTCGACAGCCAGCCATCGTTCGACCAGAACGGCCGCCCCGCCGTCACCTTCCGCTTCAACCCGACGGGCGGCGCGGCATTCGGGCAATACACCGCCGAGCACATCGGCAGCCCGTTCGCGATCGTTCTCGACAATCAGGTGATCTCGGCGCCGGTCATCCAGTCGCACATCGCCGGCGGCTCGGGCATCATCACCGGCAACTTCACGGTCGATCAGTCCTCCCAGCTCGCGATCCTGCTCCGTGCCGGCGCGCTGCCGGCGGAGATCAAGGTGCTGGAGCAACGAACGATCGGCCCGGAGCTCGGGCAGGACTCGATCAACGCCGGCGGCATCTCCGCGATCGTGGCGTTCGCGGCGGTGACGGCCTTCATGGTGGTGAGCTACGGCTGGTTCGGCTGGATGGCGGTGTTCGCGCTCGTCATCAACGTCACGCTGATCATGGCGATGATGGGGCTGATCGGTGCGACGCTCACATTGCCGGGCATCGCCGGCATCGTGCTGACGATCGGTGTCGCGGTCGACTCGAACGTGCTGATCTACGAGCGCATCCGCGAGGAGTTGCGCGCAGGGCGAGGACCGGCGCGGGCGATTGACGCCGGCTTCGAGCGGGCGATGTCCTCGATCATCGACGCCAACGTGACGACGCTCATCGTGGCACTCGTGCTCTACTTCCTCGGCACCGGGCCGGTGCGTGGCTTCGCGGTGACGCTGGCACTCGGCATCGTCTCCACCGTGTTTACCGCAGTTTTCGTGACGCAGATCACCGTCGGTTTCTGGTTCGACCGGCGGCGACCCAAGACGATCACGGTCTGAGAGGACAAGGACCATGGCGTTTCGACTGCGGCTCGTTCCGGACGATACCAAGATCAACTTCTTCAGCCGGACGGCCATGCGCTTCTGGCTGGGGCTCTCCGTGCTGGGCATGGTTGCCTCGATCGTCCTCTACTTCACCATGGGGCTCAACTACGGCGTCGACTTCCGCGGCGGCACCATCGCGACGGTGCAGACCCAGGAAGACGTGACCGTCGGCGAGTTTCGCGAGGCATTGACGACGCTCAACCTCGGTGACGTGGCCGTCACCAACATCTCCGACGACAGCGGCCAGGGGCGAAACCTGCTGCTCATGCGGCTCGGCATCTCCGGCGACGACCCGGACAGCCAGCAGGCACTGGTGGCACAGGTCCGCACCTCGCTCGCCGAGCGCTTCCCGGGCATCCAGTTCCTGCAGATCGACAGCGTCGGCGCCAAGGTCTCCTCGGAGCTGGTGCGCAACGGCGTCCTCGCCGTGGTGCTGTCGTTCATCGGCATCGGCATCTACGTCTGGCTGCGCTACGAGTGGCAGTTCGCCCTCGGCGCCGTCGCCTCGCTGGTCCACGACGCCCTCGTCACGGTGGGCATCTTCTGCCTGTTCCAGATCGAGTTCGACCTGACGATCATCGCGGCGATCCTGACGGTGCTCGGCTATTCGATCAACGACACGGTCGTGGTCTTCGACCGCGTGCGCGAGGTCCTGAGAAAATACAAGAAGCTGCCGCTGCCCGAGGTGATGAACATCGCCCTCAACGAGACGCTGAGCCGCACCGTGATGACGTCGGTGACGACGCTGATCGCGCTCTTCGCCATCTACTTCTTCGGCGGTGAGGTGCTGTCGGGGTTCGCTTTCGCGGTGATCTTCGGCGTCGTGGTCGGCACGTACTCGTCGATCTACGTGGCTTCCGCGGTGGTGATCTACTTCGGCGTCAAGCGTGACTGGAGCTCGAAGCAGGACGGCAACAAGGCCGGCACGACCTTCTCCGGCGCCAAGGTCTGATGCGGACCTTCGCGGTAGATTTCGATGGCCGGATCCCCGTCGACAGCTATGGCGAGGGCGGTTTCCGGGTGAAGGGCGCGGTTCATGCAGGGCCGCTTGGTCTCGTGCCCGAAGGGGTCGTCGCGTGGGCGGGATTGCCGGATCTGACGCCGTTTCTGGAACGGGCGACCGCCTTTGACGTTCTCCTCGTGGGTGCCGGTTCCAGCATGGGGCCGATGCCCGAAGGCTTTGCCGCCGCGCGCAGTGCAATCGAGGCGCTCGGCGTCGGGGTCGAGATCATGGCGACGCCATCGGCATGTCGCACGTACAACGTACTCCTTGGAGAGGGACGACGTGTCGCGGCGGCTCTGATGCCGATCTGACGGCATCTGCCCTTTCGCGGCCGGGGTAGCGGACTATAACAACGGCGGGGTTCCCTGCCCACGAGATCAACCAGCGAGGAAAACGAGATGGCTTTCGAACTTCCGGAGCTTCCCTATGCCCACGACGCGCTCGCCGCATCGGGCATGTCCAAGGAGACGCTCGAGTTCCACCATGACATCCACCACAAGGCGTATGTCGACAACGGCAACAAGCTGATCGCCGGCACGCAGTGGGAGAACAAGTCGGTCGAAGAGATCGTCAAGGGCACCTATCAGGAAGGCGCCGTTGCCCAGAACGGCATCTTCAACAATGCGTCGCAGCACTGGAACCACTGCAAGTTCTGGGAATGGATGACGCCGACCCCGGTGAAGATCCCCGGCAACCTCGAGAAGGCGCTGACCGACGCGTTCGGCTCGGTCGACAAGTTCAAGGAAGAGTTCGCCGCTGCCGGTGCCGGCCAGTTCGGTTCGGGCTGGGCGTGGCTCGTGAAGGATGAGTCCGGCGCGCTCAAGGTCACCAAGACCGAGAACGGCGTGAACCCGCTATGCTTCAACCAGCAGGCGCTTCTCGGCGTCGACGTGTGGGAGCACTCCTATTACATCGACTACCGCAACAAGCGCCCTGCCTACCTCACCAACTACCTTGAGAAGCTGGTGAACTGGGAAAAGGTCGCCGCGGCGCTCTGATCCCTGCCCAGCCTTTGCGTTCTGGCGCCGCCGGCCTCATCGCCGGCGGCGTTTTTCGTGCGACGCGATCGCCGGTTCGGGATTGTCGTTCGCATCTGCGTGCGCGGTGCTTGCCCGAGGGACGGGGGTGGCACCAGATCCGGCGTGCGAGCCAGGACATGCCGGCTCGGGGCGCGAGTTCCCCCGGGTTGCCCGACAGGTCGGTCCCGTGGCCCCAAGGGCGGCCGCGCGAGCGGCCCCCTCCAATGGCCGCTCGCGCGGCAACGAAGTTGACAAGGGCGTTCCATATGAGGGAACCCATTCCGGGTAACGTCCGGGGAAATCCTCATGTCGGCACTCGATGCGCTTGAACGGCGGTGCATCTTTCGATCGAGCGAGCGTGTCGAGACCCATGATCTCGTCTCGACCGAACTTGCCGACCATCACCTCCGCTGGCACGCCGGCCGCGTCGATACGCGGATGTGCAAGTTCGACACGCCGCGTCTCTCGCTCTACGCGCTGCGCTACGGCGCGGAGGTCAGCATCCTGCCGGACCGATACGACGGCTTCTCGCTCGTCCATTTCTCGCGCGCCGGCGGCATCGAGATCAGTGCCGACCGGCTGGAGAGCCGGGTGCCGACGGGCCGGGCGATCGTCAGCACGCCGCGGCGCACCGTGGCGCTGCGCTGGTCGGAAGGCAGCGAGCAACTGATCGTGCGTGTATCGCACGCCCTCCTTTCGGAGACGGCGGCGAGCATGGGCCGGCCCGACCTCCATGCAGCACTCCTCGGCAACCCGGGCCTTGCGCTCGACGACGCGGCAAGCGCTCAGTGGCACGCCCAGCTCGAAACCTTCGCCGCACTCGACGACCGGAGCCGGATCAACCCCGCCCTCGCGCCCTGGGTCGCGCATCTGGAGCGGGGGATGGCGATGTTTCTGCTCGTGCAGGCGGGCGCCCCGTGCGGCGCACCGTGCGCTGCCCGCGCGTCCGGGCCAGCCCCCGAGCGGGATCGGCGCAGGCTCGAACGGCTCGCGGCCTTCGCCATGGCGAACCTCGACCGGCCGATCACGCTCAGTGACCTCGCCCGGGCTGTCGCGCTCTCGGAGCGCCAGTTCAACGCCTTCTGTCATGCCCATCTCGGCGACGCGCCGCTGGTCTGGCTGCGCGGGCTCCGGCTCGACGCAGTGCGGGCGGCCCTGCGGGAAGACCCGGCGGCCGAACTCGCCGATCTGGCGATGGCGCATGGCTTCTTCCACCTCGGGCGTTTCGCGGGCTTCTACCGGCAGCGGTTCGGCGAACTCCCGAGCGAGACCCGCAAAACCGCAAGGGGCGGATAGCGGCCCGTCGCAAGTCAGCCGTCCGCGGATAGACGCGGCTCGACGGCCTCGCCTAGGCTTGGCTCGCCTCCCGCAGGCCAGACGCGGCCGGAACGGGACACGATCCAAAGCAGGAGCGACCCCGATGACCGACGTCTCCATCGTCGAGCGGAGCCTGTCCGCGAGCTACGGCGCCTTCATTGACAACGCGTTCCGCCCGATCTCCGGCGCGACCTTTCCGGCGCGAAATGCTGCCACCGGTGCGCATCTCGCCGATATCGCGCGGTGTGGCGCGGCGGAGATCGACGCCGCCGTCGCCTCGGCGAAGGCTGCCTTCCCGGGCTGGCGGGCAAAGACCCCGGAAGACCGCGCCGCCTGCCTCAACCGGCTCGCCGACGCGGTCGAGCGCGAGACGCCGCGGCTGATGATGCTCGACACGCTCGATATCGGGCGCGGTCTCTGGGAGACCGGCATCGACCACGCGATCGCCGCACAGCAGTACCGCTACTTCGCCGCCGCCGCGCTGACCCATGAGGGCTGGAACCGGCCGATCGCCGACGGCTTCCTGATCGCCCGCCGCGAGCCCTATGGCGTCTGCGGCCAGATCATCCCGTGGAACGTCCCGGCGATCATGGCGGCCTTCAAGATCGCCCCAGCCGTCGCCGCCGGCAACACGGTGGTGCTGAAGCCTGACGAGAACGCCTCGCTCTCGACCCTGGAACTCGGCAAGCTCATCGCCGGGATCTTCCCCCCCGGCGTCATCAACATCGTGCCGGGCTTCGGCGACGAGGCGGGGGCGGCGCTGACAGCGCACCCGGACGTGGCAAAGCTCGCCTTCACCGGCAGCGGCGAGATCGGCCGCATCGTCTCGCTCGCCGGCGCGAACCGCCTGGTGCCGGTCTCGCTCGAACTCGGCGGCAAGAGCCCGAACATCGTCTTTCCCGACATCGCACCCGCCGAGATCGACGCGATCGTCGACAACGTCACCTTCGCCTCGATGTATTGCAACGGCCAGTCCTGCCTCGCGGGGACGCGGCTCTTCCTGCACGACGCGATCTATGACGACTTCATGGAGCGGCTCGTCGCCAGCATGCGCCGGATCAGGGTGGCCGATCCGACGAACCCGTTCCCGCTGCTCGGCTGCCTCGTCTCGGAGAAGCAGGGGCGCCGGGTGCAGGACTACATCGCGATCGGCGCCGCGCAGGGCTCGCTCGCGACCGGCGGCGCCCGCGCCGAGGTGGCGGACTGCGGGGCCGGGTGGTTCTTCGAGCCCACGGTCTTCGAGACCACGAACGACAGCCGCATCGCCCAGGAAGAGATCTTCGGCCCGGTCCTCTCCGTCATCCGATGGAGTGACACCGAGACAATGATCCGCGAGGCGAACGGTGTGCGCTACGGCCTCGCCGCGGGGCTCTATACCAACGACCTCAAGGCGGCATGGGACACGGCCGAGCGGCTGGAGGCCGGAAACGTCTGGATCAACAACTACTTCAATCTCGCCGCCGGATCGCCGTTCGGCGGTTTCAAGGAGAGCGGCATCGGGAGCGAGTTCTGCCACGAGACGCTGAACATGTATACGCATCCGAAGGCGGTGACGATCCAGACGCGCGTGAAGCCCGCGTGGTTCGCGCCGAAAATCTGAAGCCGACGCCTGAAGAAGAGACGGCCTGAAGAAGAGACGGCCTGAAGAAGAAGGGGAGGATAGCGATGAAGATCTCTGCTGCGGTGATGCGCGAGAAGGGTGGTGGCTTCTCGATCGAGGCTGTCGAGCTCGACGAGCCCCGTGACGACGAGGTGCTGGTCCGCATGGTGAGCTGCGGCATCTGCCACACCGACACTCTGCCGCGCGATCAGGTGGTTCCGGCGCCTTTCCCGGCGGTCTACGGCCATGAGGGCGCGGGCGTCGTCGAGAAGGTCGGCGCGCGGGTGAGGAAGCTGGCCGTCGGCGACCACGTGGTGATGAGCTGCAATTCCTGCGGCGGTTGCGACACCTGCCAGACCGGCATGCCGATGTACTGCCGCGACTTCTTCAAGGCGAACTTCGGCTTTGCGCGGATGGACGGCGCGCCGACCATGCACAAGGGACCGGAGATCATCCACGGCGCCTTCTTCGGCCAGTCGTCGTTCGCGACCTATGCGCTCGGCACCGAGCGCAGCGTGGTGAAGATCCCCTCGGACGTGCCGCTGGAGCTGATGGGGCCGCTCGGCTGCGGCATCCAGACCGGCGCCGGCGCGGTCATCAACTCGCTGCACCCGCAGGCGGGCGACTCGATCGTGATCTACGGCGCGGGGTCGGTCGGTCTCTCGGCGCTTCTCGCGGCGGTGGTGTCGGGGTGCGCGGTGTGCATCTCGGTTGACCTGAACGAGGAGCGGCTGAAGCTCGCGAGGGAACTCGGCGCGACCCATACGATCAACCCGTCGAAGGAAGACCCGGTCAAGGCGGTACAGGCGATCACCGGCGGCCTCGGGGCGCAGTGGTCGCTCGAGACCTCCGGCAACCTCAAGGCGCTGCGTCAGGCGGTCGACTCGATCCGCATCATGGGCGAGTGCGGCATGATCGGCGCGCCGGCGTATGGCTCGGAGATCCCGCTCGACACATGGGGCCTCCTGCTCGGCCGCAAGGTGCGCGGCATCTGCGAGGGCGACGCGGTGCCCGACCTCTTCATCCCGAAGCTCGTGGAACTCTACCGGCAGGGGCGCTTCCCGTTCGACAAGCTGGTGTCGTTCTACGACTTCGAGGACATCAATCAGGCGGTCGAGGACAGCGAAAAGGGTCGCGCGATCAAGCCGGTGCTTCGCTTCTCCTGACCGGCTGCCCGACTGCCGAGGCCGGCGGTCGGGTCTCTCGGGCGGCCTTGCGCGTCGAGGCCATTCGCCGCCCTTGTCGGCACCGGGAGTCTCGGCCATGGTCCGCGCCTCTGACAAGGGGAGCGGGTGCGTGACGGAGGCGCGGAAAGGCGTGCTGGCGATGGTCGCGACGGCGACGATCTGGGGCCTGTCGACGATCTACTACAAGGCACTGTCGAACGTGCCGCCGATCGAGGTCCTGAGCCACCGCACACTCTGGAGTGCGGTGTTTTTCGGCATCGTCGTCTTCAGCCAGGGGCGGGGCACCGAGGTGCGCGCCGCGCTTGGCAGCCGGCGGTATCTGGCGATGCTGGCGGCGAGTTCATTGATGGTCGCGGCGAACTGGGCGCTCTTCATCCAGGCGGTGCAGACCGGGCACGCGCTGCAGTCGAGCCTCGGCTACTACATCTTCCCGCTTTTCGCCGTGGCGCTTGGCTATCTCGTGCTCGGCGAGCGGTTCACCCGGCTGCAATCGGTGGCGATCGGGCTCGCGTCGGCTGGCGTCGTGCTCCTGACCTACGGGCTCGGTGCCCCGCCGTGGACTGCGATCGCCATCGCCGCGACCTTCGCCTTCTACGGCCTCATCAAGAACCGCCTGCCGCTCGGGCCGGTGGTCAGCGTCTTTCTCGAAACTCTGCTCCTGACGCCGCTGGCGCTCATCTGGCTCTGGGGAATGCACAGCGGGTCATGGACGGACCTCGGCGGGCGGATCGGGGGGATGTTCGGCAAGGATTTCCTGACCAGCGCGATGCTCGTCTTCTCCGGCATCCTGACCGGCGGGCCGCTCATTCTCTTCTCCTACGCCGCGCGGCGCATTCCCTACGCCACGCTCGGGCTGGTGCAGTACCTCAATCCGACGCTGCAGTTCCTCGTGGCGGTCGCCGTCTTCGGCGAACACTTCACGCTCTGGCACGGCGTCACGTTCGCGCTGATCTGGACGGCGCTCGCGCTCTATTCCAGCGAGACCCTGCGCCAGCAGCGGATGGTGGTCAGTCAGGCCGGGCCGTGAGGCTCCTGGCGAGCCGCTCCATCAGCGCGGGGACAGTGGCGACCGGCTCGAGGTAGGCGCCGAACGCCCGCTCGGCGAAGCCCTCCTGCAGGATGTGCTCGATGAGCGCGAGCAGCGGATCCCAATAGCCGCCGACGTTGAGCAGGAAGACCGGCTTCGCGTGAAGGCCGAGCTGGCGCCAGGTCAGCACCTCGAAGAGCTCGTCGAGCGTGCCCGGGCCGCCGGGCAGGGCGACGATGGCGTGGGCGTTCATGAACATGACCTTCTTGCGCTCGTGCATCGTCTCGGTGACGACGAGGTGCCCGAGGTCGCGCTTGCCCTTTTCCCGGTCGATGAGGTGCTTCGGCACCACCCCGAAGGTCTTGCCGCCGACATCGAGCGCCGCGCGCGCGACCTCGCCCATCAGCCCGACATCGCCGGCGCCATAGACGAGACGGTAGCCATCTTCGGCCAGCGCCCGGCCGAGGTTTCGGGCCGCTTCGGCGTAGATCGGCCTTCGGCCGGCCTGCGACCCGCAGAACACGCAGACGGATCGCGCTAATTCAACTGGCATGAACAGGCTCCTGATCTTTCTCGGACTTTGCTGGGTGAGTAATCTGTGACAACCTGCTAGCTAGCAAACTGCCGCGCCGGAGGCGAGGCGCGGGTTGGGAGGAAGACGGATATGGGCGAGCGATCGTCGCGCCCGGGCATGGTGCTCGCCGCAACCGCGATCATGGTGGTCGCGGGCACCACTGCCGCGTGGCTCGCGAAGCGCCCGGATGCGACTGCGCCTCACGAGACCATCACCCCGACGGCCACCTCAACGGGCACCCCAACGGACACCCCGAACGCCGGGCCCGCGACGGCCGATCCGTTCGGGCAGGCGCCGTCCGACGCGCCGGCGGGCGCCGAGACCGCTGCAACGCCCGGTACCGATCCCGCCGAAGCCGCTCCTCCCGAGTTGCAGGCGCCGGCATTCGACGTTGTGCGCGTCGAGCCGGATGGCAAGGCCGCTGTGGTCGGGAAGGCGGAGCCGGGCGCGAAGGTCACGATCTTTGCCGATGGCAAGCCGGTCTCCACGGCCGAGGCGGACAGCCAGGGGAACTTTGTGGCGCTCTTCTCGGTCGAGCCGAGCGCCGCCCCGCGGGCACTCACTCTCGGGGCCGAGACCGCCGACGGCCAGGTAACCTCGAAGGATGTGGTGATGCTGCTGCCGCAGACGTCCGAGGTGGCATCCGCCGACATCGCGGCGGCCGAACCTGCGGCCCCGCGCGCACTCGCCTCGCCCGCACTGGCCTCGCCCACCGTGGCGGCGACCGCGATCGTGCGGGACGCGGGCGTCGAAGTCCTGCCGCCGCCGGGTGATCCCGCGGCGAAGCGGCCGGTCACGCTCGGATCGATCTCCTATGGCGCGGCGGGTGATGTGCGTCTCTCGGGCGTCGGTACCGCCGGCTCGGTGATCCGCATCTACGTGGACGACCGCTTCGCGCAGGAGGTGCACGTCGCGGCGGATGGCCGCTGGCAGGCGGGCCTCGGCGATGTGGCGCAAGGCCTCTACCGACTGCGGGTCGACCAGCTCGGTCCCGACGGCACGGTGGCGAGCCGGATCGAGACCCCGTTCCAGCGGGACCTGCCGCCGCCGCCGCGCCCCGGATCGGTCAGTCCGCCGGTGGACAGTGGCACCGGCCCCGTGGCGCGGATTGAGCTGACCGTCCAGCCCGGCAACAACCTCTGGACCATTGCGCGCAATCACTACGGCTCGGGCGTCGAGTACACGAAGATCTTCACCGCCAACCGCGACCTGATCCGTGATCCCGACCTGATATACCCGGGCCAGATCTTCCGGATGCCGGACGGGACCGTGACAACCGGCACCGATGGGACCACGGTCGAGTGAAGCACTGGTGAAGCACTGGCCCGAGGCCCTTGGCACCACGCGGGCCGGCGGGTAAGACAAGCGCGAGCGGATCGGAGACTTCGGGCCTTGCACAACAGCGATTCCTTCATCCACGAGGTGAGCGAGGAAGTTCGCCGCGACCGGCTCTACGCCACGCTGCGTCGGTACGGCTGGATCCTCATGGCCATCGTGCTGCTGATCGTCGGTGGTGCGGCGGCGAACGAGATCATGAAGTTGCGCCACTCGGATCAGGCGGAAGGCGCCGGTGCGACGCTCCACGCCGCCTTCACCGAGACTGATCCCGCGACCCGCGCCGGGCTTTTTGGCGACGTGGCGAAGGACGCGCCCCACGCGATCATCGCACGCCTTGGCGAGGCTGGTGCCCTGACTGCCGCCGGCCAGCCGGACAAGGCGGCGGCGGTGCTGCTCGCGCTTGCCGACGACAATTCTATCCTTCCGGTCTACCGTCAGCTCGCCTCGCTTCAGCGGGTGATGCTGCTCGGCAAGACCATGGACCCGTCCGAGCGCGCCGCCACCCTCGAGACGCTCTCGTCCCCGGACTCTTTCTTCCGGCCGCTCGCTCTTGAACAGCGGGCGCTCATGCATCTCGATCAGGGCGACAAGCCGGCTGCCGTCGAGGACCTGAACGCGGTGATCACCGACGCAAGCGCCACCGAGGCCATGCGGGCGCGGGCGCGCCAGCTCGTCATCGCCGCGGGTGGCACCGTCGCCCTGCTGCCCACCCTCGCCGACGGCTGAGCGCGGAGCGCCAATGACAATGCCCCGTGTTCTCCCCGCTGCCGCGATGCTCCTGCTTGGCCTCGCCGCGTGCAGCCAGTCCAATGGGCCGCTGCCGGGAGTTCGGCTTCCGGTCCGCGAGGAAGTCGTGGCGCCCACGGCCGGCCCGGATCAGGCGAAGCCGATCGCCATCCCCGCGGCGGTGATGAACGCCGAGTGGACCCATCGCAACGGTGCCTCGGCCGGGCGGCTGGTCAATCCGGCGCTCCGCCCCGTGCCGGAACTCATCTGGTCGGTGCCAATCGGCGAAGGCGACGCGAGACGCCGCCGGATCCTGACCGGACCGATCGCGGCGCAAGGCCTGATCTTCACCCTCGACGCCGGCGGCCAGCTGACGGCGGTCTCCCGCTCCGGACAGATCGCCTGGACGAAGAGCCTGGTCCCGCCGGGTCAGATGGAGGACAACGGCCCCGGCGGCGGCTTTGCCGAGGCGGACGGCGTGCTCTACGTCACGACCGGTTTTGGTGACGTCTTCGCGCTGCAGCCGGCGACCGGTGCAACGATCTGGCAGCGCACGCTCTCCGCGCCGGTGCAGGCCGCGCCGGCGGTGGCGGACGGTCGGGTGATCGTCGTGCAGCGTGACGACAACGGCTTCGCCCTCGACGCGCGGTCCGGCGAGATTCTGTGGCAGGTGCAGGGCACCGGCGGCACGGGCATCATGGGCGGGTCGAGCCCGGCGGTGAACGGCCAGCTCGCGGTCATTCCCTTCGCCTCCGGCGAGGTGCTAGGCGTCCTCGCGCGCAACGGCCTGACGATCTGGGGCACCGCAATCACCGGTGGCCGGCCGCAGAACGTGCGGAGCGCGATCATCGACGTCAGCGGCGCGCCGGTGGTCGATGGCGACGCGATCTTCGCCTCGAACCAGGCGGGCCGGACCACGCGCATCGACGCCGCGACCGGCGAGCGCGCGTGGACCATGGACGAAGGGTCCTACGGGCCGGCGTGGCCGGTCGGCGGCTCGATCTTCCTGCTCTCCGACGAGGGTGCGCTGGTGCGCGCCGACGCCGCGACCGGCGACTACATCTGGCAGGTGAGCCTGCCCGAGTGGTTCCCCTACGGTGGCCTCTTCGGTCGCGGCAAGCCGAGCCGGGCGGTGCCCTACTTCGGGCCGGTCCTCGCCGGTGGCCGTATCTGGGTGGCGAGCGGCGACGGCGTGCTGCGGGCATTCTCGCCGGTCGATGGCTCACGGCTCGTGGAGATCGCGATCCCCGGCGGCGCCGCCGCCCAGCCCGCGGTGGCGGGCGGCGTCATGTACATCGTCACCACGGACGGGAAGCTTCTCGCTTTCCAGTAGCGCCGCCAGTCGCTGAACCCCAAGGGACTCTCCGCCGCTTGAGGGCCTTCCGCAGGTTACGCTTGATGGTTTCCAGGGTTCCCTGACGGCGGCGGACTTCGACCTTGCCTGACCCACGACGGTCCATTGGCCGGAGGCGGGGAGAGGTCGAGGGCGGGGCCGGGGTCGCCTGCCCCAAGCTTCCGGCTTTTCAATGATCGAGCGGACGGGTAAGGATCGGGTCTGCGCGGTTCCGGGGGCCGCTCGCCGGGAAAGCCGCTCTGATGTCCTTCACTCTTGCTATTGTCGGGCGCCCCAATGTGGGCAAGTCGACGCTTTTCAACCGGCTCGTCGGCCGGAAGCTGGCGCTCGTGGACGATCAGCCGGGTGTGACGCGGGATCTGCGCGAGGGCGAGGGCCGGATCGGGCCGGTGCGCTTTACGGTGATCGATACCGCCGGGCTCGAGGAAGTGACCGACGCGAGCCTGCCCGGACGGATGCGGGCGCTGACCGAGCGGGCGGTGGACTCGGCCGACGTCTGCCTGTTTCTCATCGACGCGCGGGTCGGGGTCACGCCGGTGGACCGGACGCTGGCCGAGCTGCTGCGCAAGCGGGCGCCGCGGGTGATCCTCGCGGCCAACAAGGCCGAGGGGCGCGCGGCGGAGGCGGGGCTGATCGAGGCATGGGAGCTCGGCCTCGGCGAGCCGCTGGCGCTCTCGGCCGAGCATGGCATCGGCATGGATGACCTCCTGCGCGCGCTGGAGCCGATTGCGGCGGAGTTTCCCGATGCGGCCGCGATCTTCGAGGTCGATGTCGGCGACGAGGTGGACGACAACGTCGACGAGGAAGGCGGCGGCGCGGCGTTGCCGGCGGGCCGGCCGATCCAGATCGCGGTCGTCGGGCGGCCGAATGCCGGCAAGTCGACGCTGGTCAACGCGATCCTCGGCGAGGATCGGCTGCTGACCGGGCCGGAGGCCGGGATCACCCGCGATGCCATCGCGGTCACCGTCGACTGGATGGGCACGCCGTTCCGCATCTTCGACACCGCGGGCATGCGGAAGAAGGCGAAGGTGCAGGCGAAGCTCGAGAAGCTCTCGGTCTCGGACGGCCTCAGGGCGGTGAAGTTCGCCGAGGTGGTCGTCGTACTTCTCGATGTGCAGGTGCCGTTCGAGAGTCAGGACCTGAGGATCGCCGACCTTGCCGAGCGTGAGGGGCGGGCGGTGGTTGTCGCGGTCAACAAGTGGGACCTCGAGGAAGAGAAGCCGCAGAAGCTGAACGAGTTGCGCGAGGCGTTCGGGCGGCTCCTGCCGCAGCTTCGGGGCGCGCCGATGGTCATGGTGTCGGCGTTGACCGGCAAGGGGCTTGACCGGCTGCATACGGCGATCGTGAAGGCCTATGCGGTCTGGAACACCCGGATCTCGACGGCGCGGCTGAACCGGTGGCTGGCGGCGCAGACGGCGGATCATCCGCCGCCGGCGCCCGCGGGGCGGCGGATCCGGCTGCGCTACATGACGCAGGTGAAGACCCGGCCGCCGACGTTCGTGCTGTTCGCGTCGATCCCGGACGCGGTGCCGGAGGACTACAAGCGGTTCCTGGTGAACGGGCTCCGGCGGGACTTCGACATGCCGGGGACGCCGATCCGTCTCTACCTGCGCTCGGGGGACAACCCCTATGCGAACCGGCGGAAGCAGAACGTGACGTCGCTCGACAAGCACAAGCCGAGACGCTTCGAGGGCTAGGGTGCGCAAGTGCGCACCCTTACCATGTACTCGGAATCACTCGATAAATCATTCCGGCGCTTGCCGCTTCTTCAGCCTGAGGGAGGGCGGTCGCCGCACCTCGTTCAGAGGATGAAGTCACCAGCGCCGAGCGTGAGGTTGCCCGTGAGGTCGATGTGGAAATCCGCCACCCGGTCGCCGTCGTCGTCGCCATAGACCACGGTCTTCGCCCCGGTGGTGACGTAGCGGAGTTCGCCCGCGTCGCCGGAGAAGCCTGCCTTGGCGATCCAGTGAAACGCCTGATTGCCGGCGGTGGTGGTGTCGGCATCAATCGCGTTCAGCTGGATCCGGTCCTTCTGGGCGCGGCTGAAGTCGGTGATGAGATCGGTCGCGGGCTCGGCGACGGTGTTGAAGGCGAAGGTGTCGGCACCGGCGCCGCCGGTCATGCGATCGGCGCCAGCGCCGCCGACGAGCACGTCGTTGCCGACGCCGCCGAGCAGCACGTCCTTGCCGGTGCCGCCTTCAAGGCGGTCGTTGCCCTGCTGGCCCGAGAGCGTGTCATTGCCGGCGAGGCCGCGCGCGGTGTCGGCGAAGCGGGTACCGACATAGGAGTCGCTGCCGGTAGAGCCGATCAGGGTGTGACCTTCCGCCCAGAGGTGACTGGAAAGCGCGCTCGGGTCGGCGCTGGTGCCCGACGGGCCGCCCCCCATGAAGCCGGAGATGATCTCGTGAACATCGCCCTTCACCCCGACGGGGTTCGTCAGGTCGAGGCCGGCGATGGAGATGTATTTGCTGGCGGTCTGGACCGTGCCGTTCCTCAGGTTGAGATCGCCGGTGCCGGAGTTGTAGGCCGCGCCCAGACGCACGAGGTCGATCGAGCCGATCTCGCCGCTGACCGAGTGATTGGAAAAGGTGTACTGGAACTTGTCGCCGTTCACGAGGATCGCCTTGGTCCGTGCCTCCTGACCCGCCACCGGCGTGTCGAGGTGGACGACCTGCGTGACGCGGTTCGCGGTCGGCCCGTACATCAGCGGGAAGCTGTGGGGCGTGAAGCCGTTGAAGAAGGCGTCATAGCCGGTGTTGAAATTCACGCCTTGGCCGCTCTGCGCGGTCAGCCGGATCGTCAGGGTCATGGTGGGGGTCCTCTCGTGGGTCCGGGATCAGAAGGTGAGGGAGAGCGAGGCGAGCGCGTTGAACCCCGGCGCAGGCTCGGTGGTGAGGTAGGGCGTGTAGGTCTCGCCGGTGATGTTGTTGAGCGCGAGGCCGAAGCTCGCGTGCGGGCCGAGGTCGCGGGTCAGGAAGAGATCGAGCGTGCCCCAGCTTTCGCTCGAGAGCGTGGCGTCGTTGCGCGCACTGGTGAGCGAGAGCCGGGCGCCGGCCTCGAGGCTCTGGTCGCGGGTGCGCAGGCCACCGGTCAGGACCAGCCGGCTCGGCGGCACGCCGGAGGCCGGGCCGCCGGTCGTGCGGTTCACGCCGTCCATGATCTGGCCGGAGAGGCTGCCGAACATGCGCTCCGCGTCGTAGGCTATTTCGAGCTCGACGCCGTCGATGCGGACCTTGTCGATGTTCTCGTACTGGAACCACGCGTCGAAGAGCGAGCCCTGCTGCACGAGCCCGATGAAGTCGTCGACGTCGTTGCGGTAGACGGCGAGGCGGGCGTCGAGCTGATGGCCCGGGGTGAGGAGGTCGCCGAGCGAGAGCGTCGCGCCGATCTCGGTGGTGAGCGCGCGTTCCGGTTTGAGGCCGGGGTTGGGTCGGATCTCGAAGCTCGCGGGCGGCGGGTGCGTGCCGTTCACCAGTGTTTCGGAGAGCGTCGGCGGCCGGCTGGCGCGCGCGACGGTGCCGTAGATGACGAGCGGGCCGAGGACGCGATGCTCCAGCGTGACCGCGGGGGAGAACGAGGTGTCGGAGACGTCGCCGTCCGGGCTTTCGAGGCGGTAGTCGAGATAGCGGAGCGAGAGCGCCAGACGGGTGTCGGTCCCGAGGTGCAGGCTGTCCTCGATCAGAAGCGAGGCGATGCGGCGCTCGCCGGAGGGAGTCAGGCTGCCGCCGGTGAGGGCTGCGCCGGGATCGTCCGTTGTCACCTTGTCGCGGAACGCCTCAGCGGCGAAGCCCAAGGTGTGTTCGGTGGGACCAAGGGAGAGGTCTGAGGTGCTGGTCGCGCGGAGGCCGTCGGTCGTCGTGTCGTAGGAGCGCCACGGGCCGGTGGGGGCGAAGAGGTCGTCGAGGCGCTGCTGGGCGACCCGGGTGGTGGTGCGGTAGAGCGTGAGGTCGGCCGGCCCGTCCGCGTAGGCGAGGGTGGCGTTGGTGACATCGGCCTCGGTTCGGCGTGGGTAGCCGGACGCGCGGCCGGTCTGGAAGTCCGAGCCGAGGGCGGAATAGCCCAAGGTGAGCGTCTGGCCACCGTCGAAGGTCAGGCCGACCTTCGCGAGGCCCGAGCGCAGGCTTTCGGCCGCCTGCACGGTCTGGCCGTTGCCGGCGTCGTAGTCCGAGCCCTCGGCGCGGGTAAAGGCAATGAGGCCGGTGGCGTGCTCGCCGAGGCGGCGGGCGTGGGCGGCGTGCAGGGTGGGCTCGTCGGTCAGCGTGCCGGCGCGGATGCGTGCCTCCCCGCCTTGGGCCGCGCCGGGGCCGAGGAGGTCGGCCGCCTCGATGGTGCGCAGCGCCACCGTGCCGCCGATCGCGCCGGGGGCCGCGTCGGTGCCGGTGGTGCCGCGCACCACCTCGACGGAGCGCAGCATCTCCGTGTCGAGATAGAAGGTGCCGCTCACGCCATGGTCGCTGCGCGCGAAGTTCTGCCGGGCGCTGTCGATGGTGACAACGGTGCGGCCCTCGCCACTCAGGCCGCGAACGCTGACGGCGATCGCCGGGTCGCCGGCGGTCGTCGCGGTGGTGACGCCGGCGATGGAGTTCAGCACGCTCTCGAGCCCGGCGCCCTGATAGGCGCCGGCCAGGGTCTCGCCATCGACCTGTCCGCGCGCGTCCGCGCCCTCGCCGCTTCGGATCGCCGACACGACCACGGTGTCGAGCACCGTCGTCCCGGCGCCGTCGTCGGGCGTCCCTTGCGCAACGGCGGCCGTTGCCCAGAGCGCCGCGACAGCGGGCGAGAGCGCGGGGGGCAGGCGGCAGGCCACGGGATCAGAGCAGGAAGTGGTCCGCGCCGAGGTCGGCCGCCTCGATCCCGCGCAGGTCGATCGTCACGCCATCGACCGAGATGTGGGCGCCGTAGCCGCGATCCGCGATGCCGATGTCACCGAGGCCGCCGAGATCGAAGGCGGCGAGGTCGATCCGGTCCTGTGCGAGGCTGAAGTCGAGGATGCGGTCGGCGCCGTCACCGGCGGCAAAGACGAAGGTGTCCGCGCCGAGGCCGCCCACGAGCTTGTCGGCCCCGGTGCCGCCGGTCAGCGTGTCGGCGCCGCCATCGCCGAAGAGCGCGTCGGTGCCGCTGCCGCCGAAGAGCGCGTCCTTGCCGGCGCCGCCCAGCAGCGCGTCGGCGCCGCCGTTGCCGTGGAGCACGTCGGCGCCCGCCTTGCCGGCGAGCTGGTCGTTGCCGGCGCCGCCGCTCAGGGTGTCGTCGTGGGTGTAGCCGTTGAGCTTGTCCCGGCCGCCCGAGCCGGTGACGTCGAGGGCGTAGCCGGAGACGATGTCGTAGATCGCGGTGGCGTTCTTCGCGTTGAGCGCCGCCTGCATGGCGTAGACCGTGTTGGTCGCGGGATCGTGGCCGGCGCCCGGCGCGGCGGTGAGATCGAAGCCGTCGAGGACGAGGAGGTTGTCGAGGCCGGTGACGCGGCCCGGAGCGCCGGTGCCTTGCGTGCCGGTGGTGACGCCGTCGACCCACTCGCCGACGATGACCGAGTCGAGCGTGCCCGAGATGCCGTGGCCGAAGGAGGCGCCGTAGTGGAGGTAGTCGTAGGCGAGCGCTTCGCCCTCCATCATCGTGACGATGGACGAGCCTGCGTAGCTCGCGACGATCTGGCTGCCGTTCAGGTAGTAGATGGCGCCGAACACCCGGTCGGGCGTGCCGCCGTAGAAGCTGTAGTCGCCGGCGCCGACGCTGGCGAAGAGCGTGGTGAAGTGGCTGGCGAAGTCGATGCCGCTGAGGGCGGTCGCGTCGATGGAAAGCACCGGTGTGGTCGTCATGTCCCGTCCCGCTGGTCGGAGTTGATTTCAGCGCGCGGCTCCCCCTGAGGGAGGGCCGGCGCGAAATAGGGCATGACTGGCGCGGAGGCCGGCGCCCGGGCGGGGTCCGGGCTCCAGTGCGGTATTGGGGACCGCGGCGGGCTTCCTACTCTGCACCGGGGGGTAGCATTCCCGAGTCGACCAGTCAACTATTCCGACGCGCAATCTTGACTGAATCGCTTTGGAACGTCACACCGCGATTGAACCGCACAGACGCGAGGGACGAACGATGTATGTGGCGATGAACCGCTTCCGGGTGCAGCTCGGCTCCGAGGGGGCTTTCGAGGACGTGTGGCGCAACCGCAAGGGGCGGCTCGACGAGATGGACGGCTTCGTGGAGTTCCACCTGCTGCGCGGGCCGGAGCGGGAGGACCACACGCTTTACGCCTCGCACACTGTCTGGCGGGATCGGGACGCCTTCGAGGCCTGGACGAAATCGGAACAGTTCCGCGATGCGCACAAGAGCGCGGGGGCGCACAAGCCGCTCTACCTCGGGCATCCTGAGTTTGAAGGCTTTGCCAGTGTCGAGGGTCTCTGAGGCGGGGCGCGTCACGCGGCGGGCTGTGCTGGTCGCGGGCGGGGTTCTGCTGCTCGCGCCGCGGGCGCGCGCGGTGGGGGCGGGCCGCGTGCTGGTGGTCGGCGGCGATCTCGTGGAGATCGTCTTCGCGCTCGGGGCCGGCGACGAAGTGATCGCCACCGACGACACGGCGAAGTGGCCGCCCGAGGCGGCGGCGCTGCCCAAGGTCGGGTACATGCGCCGGCTCGCGGCGGAGGGCATCCTCGGGCTGGCGCCGGATCTGGTGCTGGCGAGCGCCGATGCCGGGCCGCCTGCGGTGCTGGAGCAACTGCGCGCCGCCGGGCTCCGGGTGGAGATCGGGCCAGAGGGGCACGACATGGCGGCGGTGACGGCGAAGATCGGGTTTGTTGGCGAAAGCCTTGGGCGTTCCATCGAGGCGGACCGGCTCGCGGTGACGGTGAAAGCCGATCTCGCGAAGGTCGAGGCGGCGCTGGTGCCGCTTCAGGCGACGCCGTCGGTGCTGTTCCTGATCTCGGTCGGCCGTGGCGCGCCGATGGCGGGGGGCAGCGATACCGCGGCCGACGCGATGATCCGCCTCGCCCATGCCCGCAATGCCGCGGGCGGCTTTGCGGGCTACAAGCCCTTGTCGGCGGAAGCGGCGGTGGGGTTTGCGCCCGACGTGGTGCTGTTGCCCGATCACGTGGCCGGTCCCGCTGGCGGGCCGGAGAGGGCGCTGGCTCTTGCCGGGCTGGCCGAGACTCCGGCCGGGCGGGCGGGGCGCGTCGTGGTGATGGATGGGCAAAAGCTGCTGGGCTTTGGTCCGCGCACGCCCGAGGCGGTGGCGGAGCTGGCCCGGGCGCTGCATCCCGGCGCTGAACTCAGGCTCTGATGCGGCCGGCCGCAGCCCTCGCCGGCTTCGCTCTGGTGGCGCTGATGCTGGCGCTGGCCGGGATCGCCCTCGGGCCGGTGCCGCTCGGTCTCGGTGAGGTGCTGGGCGCGCTCTCGGGGCAGGGAAGCGCGAGCGCGCAGACGATCGTGGCGGAGATCCGCGCGCCGCGGGTTGCGCTTGGCGCCGCCGTCGGCGCGGGGCTCGCGCTGTCCGGTACGACGTTGCAGGGGGTGCTCAGAAACCCCCTGGCCGATCCCGGCCTGATCGGCGTCACCGCCGGCGCCGCGCTGGGGGCGATCGCCTCGATCGTCTTTGCGGGCGCGCTGATGGGCGCGGTGCCGGATGCCCTTCGGCCGTGGCTCCTGCCGGTTGCCGCCTTCGGTGGCTCGCTTGCCACCACGGCTTGCGTCTTCGCGATCTCCCGCCGGGGCGGCACGACCCACGCGGCAACGCTGATCCTCGCAGGCGTCGCGATCAACGCCATCGCCGGCGCGGGCGTCGGGCTGATGACCTACATGAGCGATGACCAGCAGCTGCGTGACCTGACGTTCTGGAGCATGGGCGGGCTCGGTGGCGCGAGCTGGCGGGCCGCCGAGCTCGCTGCCGGGGCGATGCTGGTGGCGGCCTTCGGGCTCTGGCGCCTCGCCGCTGGTCTCGATCTGCTGCAACTCGGCGAGCGGGCGGCGTGGCACGCGGGGCTCGAGGTCGAGCGGCTGAAGCGGCGGGCGGGCTTCTGGTCGGCGCTCGCGGTCGGCGCGGGAACGGCGGTCGCCGGGCCGATCGGCTTCGTCGGGCTGGTGGCGCCGCATATTGCCCGGCTTTGCGTCGGGCCGTCGCACCGGCTGGTGGCGCCTGCGGCGGCGCTGATCGGCGCGGGGCTGCTGCTCGCGGCTGACCTCGGCGTGCGACTGGTGGTACCACCGGCAGAGCCGCCGGTCGGGCTCGCGACGGCGCTGATCGGCGGACCATTCTTCCTGTGGCTGCTGCTTGCCCGGATGCGGCGCGATGCTTGAGGCGCGCGGGGTTTCAGTGGTGCGCGGTGGGCGCCGGGTGCTGGAGGATGTCTCGCTCAAGGTGACCCCGGGCGAGTTCGTCGCGCTTTGCGGGCCGAACGGGGCGGGCAAGTCGAGCCTGCTGGCGGTGCTTGCCGGTGAGCTGCGGCCCGGGATGGGGGAGGCGAGCCTCGATGGCCGGCCGCTTTCACGCTTGCCCGCGGCGGCGCTCGCGGCGGAGCGGGCGGTTCTGGAACAGGTGCCGAGCCTCGCGGCGGCGTTCACCGTCGCGGCGCTGGTGGACCTCGGACTGTCACTGGTGCCGCGGGCGGATATCGACGCAGGCGCGCTCCGGGAGCGGGCGTTGCGCGCGGCTGGAGTCGAGGGGCTGGCCACGCGGGCCGTGGACCGGCTCTCGGGCGGCGAACGGGCGCGGGCGCATCTGGCGCGGGTCCTGGTGCAGCTCTGGGCGGGTCGTGCCACGGGTGGCGGGCGCTATCTGCTGCTCGACGAGCCGACGGCGAGCCTCGACATCGCGCACCAGCTTGCGGTGATGCGCGCGGCGCGTGTGGAGGCCGGGGCGGGAGCGGGCGTGCTCTGCGTCCTGCACGACCTGAACCTTGCGGCCGCCTTCGCGGATCGGGTGGTGCTGATGCAGGCGGGCCGGATCGTGGCCGAGGGGGTGCCGGAGGATGCTCTCGACGCGAAGCGCCTGAGCGGCGTCTACGCAACCCCTATTGCCGTCGAGCGCACGGCGCGCGGGCCGCGGGTCTTTCCGGAGATGTGAGCGGATCGCGGCAGACCGGGCGGCGATGCGCCCGGTCTGCCGCGAGACGGATCAGGCGAGGATGAACTCGGTGCCGTCGAAGTCGGTCAGAACGCCATGCTCGATGACGATGCGGGTGCCGAGGCCGAGGTTGAACACCACCTCGTCGCCATTCTGGTAGCCGGTGGCGAGCACGGCCTGGGCATCGGCGAAGTCGAAGTCGGTCACGTCGATCTTGTCGTTGCCGGTGCCGAAGTCGCGGATGAGGTCCGTGCCGTGGCGCAGCGAGAAGACGAAGACGTCCGCGAGCGCGCCACCGGACAGCCGATCGTTGCCGGTGCCACCGGAGAGCACGTCACGTCCGGCGCCGCCGAGCAGCACGTCGTTGTCGCCGCCGCCCTGCAGCGAGTCGTTGCCGACGCCGCCGACCAGCCGATCCCTGCCGCCGCCGCCGCGCATGTCGTCGTTGCCCTGCTCGCCGTTCACGATGTCGTCGCCGGTACCGCCGTTCAGCCAGTCGTCGCCGGTGCCACCGAAGATGGTGTCATTCCAGCCGTCACCCTGGACGGTGTCGTTGCCGGCGCCGCCGATCAGGAGGTCTTCCCGGTTGCCGCCGGAGAGGTAGTCGTCGCCGGCGCCGCCGTCGAGCGAGTCCTGCAGGTTGCCGCCATAGAGCGAGTCGTTGCCGACGCCGCCGAGCAGTGTGTCGAGACCCTGATCGCCGTAGAGAACGTCGTGGCCCGAGTAGCCGACGAGCTTGTCGTTCGCGAAGCGGCCCGAGAGGGTGTCGTTGCCCTCAAGGCCGAAGATGATGTCCTGACGGGGTCCGCCGACGAGGTTATCGCCGCGCGCGGTTCCAACTATGACGGGCATAGTACTGCTCCTCTTTACTTTTACAGGATGAAGTCATCGGCGGTGAAGTCCGCCAGGAGGTGATCGGCCACGACCATGCGTGTTCCCGACCCGAGATTAAACACGACTTCTGTGTCATTTTGATATGCGGTGGCCAGAACGTCGTCGGCGGTCGCAAAACCGAAGTGGGTCAGGTCGATCTTGTCGTTGCCGCGGCCGTAGTCGACGATGAGGTCGGTCCCGCTGCCCGTCCTGAAGACGAACGTGTCTGCGAGCATGCCGCCGACCAGCCGGTCGTTGTCGGTGCCGCCCTCGAGGACGTCGCGGCCCGTGCCGCCCAGAAGGAAGTCGCGGCCGGAGCCACCGTAGAGGTAGTCCGCACCGGCGCCACCGAGCAGGCGGTCGTTGTGGTCATTGCCGTAGATCGTGTCGTTCCCGACGCCGCCGTCGATCCAGTCGTTGCCCCAGCCGCCGCTGATCCGGTCGTGGTGGGCGCCGCCGGAGATCGTGTCGTTGCCGCCGTCACCGAAGATCGTGTCGTTGCCTTCGCCGCCGTCGAGCAGGTCGGCGTCGTTGCCGCCGCGCAGCAGGTCGTTGCCTTGCCAGCCATAGATCCGGTCGGTGCCATCGTCACCGAACAGCTGGTCGTCGCCGTAGCCGCCGTTCAGGAAGTCGTTGCCCTGATCGCCGTGGATTGAATCGTTTCCCACGCCGCCGACCAGCCGGTCATTGCCGAAGCGGCCGGCGATCGTGTCGTCGCCGCCGAGACCGCTGATGAAGTCGTTGACCGGCCCGCCGGCGAGATTGTCGGGACCTGGCGTTCCAATAAAGCGTGGCATCAATCACCTCCTATGGTTGATCGAGGATGTGCAGCCCTCAACCCCCACCTTCAGACCGTTCCCCTGCCCGGGCGCGGGGCATGGTCAACACAACGGGTGCCATTTCGCAAGCCAACGAGGGTTAAACCCCGTCACGGGGGCGTGAGGCACTGGCCGCGTGGACCTCGTAGGGTCTTGTTCCTGCGCACGATTGCCAATTCGGGCGCCGCAAATGTGAAGGCCCGCCGATTGGAGATCGGCGGGCCTTCCTGTCGAGAGGACAGTTATTCGACGTCGAACCCGATCGGCTCGGACGTCTCTTCGACGGTCAGCGCATCCATCGCCTGCTCCTGGCGGTCGGCGATGATCGCCGCGTCACGATCGGTGGCGATCTTCTTGATCATGTGGGTCGCGCCACCGGTGCCGGCCGGGATCAGGCGGCCGACGATGACGTTCTCCTTCAGGCCCACGAGCTTGTCACGCTTGCCCTGGGTCGCCGCCTCGGTCAGCACCCGCGTGGTTTCCTGGAACGACGCGGCCGAGATGAACGACCTGGTCTGCAGGCTCGCCTTGGTGATGCCGAGCAGGATCGGTGCGCCCTTGGCCGGTTCGCGGCCGGCGGCGATCGCCTTCTCGTTCTCCTCGTCGAACTCCTGCTTGTCGACCTGCTCGCCCTTCAGAAGGGTCGTGCCGCCGGACTCCGCGATCTCCCACTTCTGCAGCATCTGGCGGACGATCACCTCGATGTGCTTGTCGTTGATCTTCACGCCCTGCAGCCGGTAGACCTCCTGGACCTCCTCGATCAGGTAGTCGGCGAGCGCCTCGACACCCATGATGGCGAGGATGTCATGGGGGGCAGGGTTGCCGTCCATGATGTACTCGCCCTTCTGGATGAGGTCGCCCTCCTGCACCGGGATGTGCTTGCCCTTCGGCACCATGTACTCGACCGGCTCGGCGCCTTCCTCGGCCGGTTCGATGATGATGCGGCGCTTGTTCTTGAAGTCCTTGCCGAACTTCACCCGGCCCGAGATCTCCGAGATGATCGCGTGATCCTTCGGCCGGCGCGCCTCGAAGAGCTCGGCCACCCGCGGCAGACCACCGGTGATGTCCTTGGTCTTCGCGCCTTCGCGCGGGATACGCGCGATGACGTCGCCGGGGTTCAGCTGCTGGCCGTCCTCGACCGAGAGGATGGCGTCGACCGACATGGCATGGACTTCCGGGTTGCCGTTCGAGAGGCGAACCGGCTCGCCGGTCTCGGCGTCCATGACGATGACCTCGGGCTTGAGGTCGCTGCCGCGCGGGGCCGCGCGCCAGTCGGAGACGATCTTCTGGCTGATGCCGGTGGCGTCGTCCATCTCCTCGCGGACCGAGAGGCCCGGCACGAGATCGACGAACTTCGCCACCCCGGCCTTCTCGGCGATGATCGGCAGGGTGTAGGGGTCCCACTCGGCGAGCTTGTCGCCGCGCTTCACCTCCGCGCCCTCCTTCACCAGCAGCTTGGTGCCGTAGCCGAGCTTGGAGACCATCCGCTCGACGCCGTTGCCGTCGATGATGGCGATCTCCATGTTGCGCGCCATGGCGATCTGCTCACCTTCCATGTTGGTGAGCAGATTGGAGCTGCGGAACTCCACCTGACCGCCCTGGCTCGCTTCGAGGAAGCTCTGGGAGCCGCCCTGGGCGATGCCGCCGATGTGGAACGTGCGCATGGTGAGCTGGGTGCCCGGCTCGCCGATCGACTGTGCCGCGATGATGCCCACGGCCTCGCCCGGGTTCACCCTGGTGCCGCGGGCAAGATCACGCCCGTAGCACTGGGCGCAGATGCCGTCGTCGGCCTCGCAGGTGAGGGGCGAGCGGATCTGCATCTCGAGCACGCCGGACGCCTCGATGCGGTCGGCATCGCGCTCGTCGATGAGATCGTTGCGCCGGAAGATCACCTCGCCGGTCTTCGGGTCGAGCACGTCCTCCGCCGCGACGCGGCCGAGGATACGCTCGGCGAGCGACGACACCACCTCGCCGTCGGAGATCGCCGCACGCGCGGTGATCGAGCGCTCGGTGCCGCAGTCGTCCATCTTGACGATGCAGTCCTGCGCCACGTCGACGAGACGCCGGGTGAGATAGCCCGAGTTCGCGGTCTTGAGCGCCGTGTCGGAGAGACCCTTCCGCGCGCCGTGGGTCGAGTTGAAGTACTCGAGCACGGTCAGGCCTTCCTTGAAGTTCGACACGATCGGAGTCTCGATGATCTCGCCCGAGGGCTTGGCCATCAGGCCGCGCATGCCGCCAAGCTGCTTCATCTGCGTGACCGAGCCGCGGGCGCCGGAGTGGGCCATCATGTAGACCGAGTTCGGCTCCATTTCGGCGCCGGCCTCGTTCCGCCGGGTGGCGGAAATGGCCTTCATCATCGCGTCCGTGACACGGTCGTTGCACTTCGACCAGGCATCGACGACCTTGTTGTACTTCTCACCCGAGGTGATGAGGCCGTCCATGTACTGCTGCTCGAAGTCCTTCACGAGGCTCCGGGTCTCTTCGACGATCGGCCACTTCTCATCCGGGATCACCATGTCGTCCTTGCCGAACGAGATGCCGGCCTTGAACGCCTCGGTGAAGCCGAGACCCATGATCTGATCGCAGAAGATCACCGATTCCTTCTGGCCGCAGTAGCGGTAGACGGTGTCGATGACCTCGCCGACTTCCTTCTTGCGCAGGAGCCGGTTGACGATGTCGAACGGCGTCTTGAAGTTCTTCGGCAGGAGCTGGCCGAGCCGCAGGCGGCCGGGCGTGGTCTCGAAACGCCGGAGGACAGCCTCGCCGTTCTCGTCGTACTGCTCGATGCGGGCCGTGATCTTCGTGTGCAGGTTGACGACGCCGGCATGCAGGGCGTGATCGACTTCCTCGATGGAGCCGAACACCATGCCTTCGCCCGGCTGCCCCTCACGCGCGATCGAGAGGTAGTAGAGGCCAAGGATCATGTCCTGCGACGGCACGATGATCGGCTTGCCGTTGGCCGGCGACAGCACGTTGTTCGTGGACATCATCAGGACGCGCGCCTCGAGCTGGGCTTCCAGCGAAAGGGGCACGTGCACGGCCATCTGGTCGCCGTCGAAGTCGGCGTTGAACGCCGAGCACACGAGCGGGTGCAGCTGGATCGCCTTGCCTTCGATCAGCACGGGCTCGAACGCCTGGATGCCGAGACGGTGCAGGGTCGGCGCACGGTTCAGCAGCACGGGATGCTCGCGGATCACCTCGTCGAGGATGTCCCAGACCTCGGGACGCTCCTTCTCGACGAGCTTCTTCGCCTGCTTCACGGTCGAGGACAGACCCTTGGCGTCAAGCCGCGAGTAGATGAACGGCTTGAACAGTTCGAGCGCCATCTTCTTTGGCAGGCCGCACTGGTGCAGCTTCAGCTCCGGGCCGGTCACGATGACCGAACGGCCGGAGAAGTCCACGCGCTTGCCGAGCAGGTTCTGACGGAACCGGCCCTGCTTGCCCTTCAGCATGTCGGAGAGCGACTTCAGCGGGCGCTTGTTGGTGCCCGTGATGACGCGGCCCCGGCGACCGTTGTCGAAGAGCGCGTCCACCGACTCCTGCAGCATCCGCTTCTCGTTGCGGATGATGATGTCGGGCGCGCGCAGCTCGATGAGGCGCTTCAGGCGGTTGTTGCGGTTGATGACCCGGCGGTAGAGGTCGTTGAGGTCGGACGTGGCGAAGCGGCCGCCGTCCAGCGGGACGAGCGGGCGCAGCTCCGGCGGGATCACCGGAATGACGGTCAGCACCATCCACTCCGGACGGTTGCCGGACTCGCGGAACGACTCCACGAGCTTCAGCCGCTTGATGATCTTCTTGGGCTTCAGCTCGCCGGTGGCTTCGGCCAGATCGGCGCGCAGCTGCTCGGCCTCCTGGTCGAGGTCGATCGCGGCCAGCATCTCGCGGATCGCCTCCGCGCCGATGCCGGCACGGAAGGCGTCCTCGCCGAAGCGGTCCTGCGCGTCGAGGTACTCTTCCTCGGTCAGGAGCTGGTTCGGCTTCAGGTCGGTGAGGCCCGGCTCGACCACGACGTACTGCTCGAAGTAGAGGATGCGCTCGAGATCGCGCAGCGTCATGTCGAGCATCAGGCCGATGCGGGAGGGCAGCGACTTCAGGAACCAGATGTGCGCGACGGGCGAGGCCAGCTCGATGTGGCCCATGCGCTCGCGCCGGACCTTCTGGAGCGTCACCTCGACGCCGCACTTCTCGCAGACGACGCCGCGATACTTCATCCGCTTGTACTTGCCGCACAGGCACTCGTAGTCCTTGATCGGACCAAAGATGCGCGCACAGAAGAGACCGTCACGCTCGGGCTTGAACGTGCGGTAGTTGATGGTTTCCGGCTTCTTGATCTCGCCGTAGGACCAGCTCAGAATCCTTTCCGGCGACGCCAGCGAGATCTTGATCTCGTCGAACGTGCGGACCGGAGCGACTGGCTGGAACGGGTTGGTGAGTTCCTGATTCATTTCGAATCCCTATCCGTGTTGCGGGAAAGTGGGGGCGGCGGCCGCCCTCACTCCGCTTCCGAGTCCAGAAGCTCGATATTCAGGCCGAGCGAGCGGATTTCCTTGACGAGAACGTTGAACGACTCCGGCACGCCGGCTTCGAAATTGTCCTCGCCCTTGACGATCGACTCGTAGACCTTCGTCCGGCCGGCGACGTCGTCCGACTTCACCGTGAGCATCTCCTGCAGCGTGTAGGCGGCGCCGTAGGCTTCGAGCGCCCACACCTCCATCTCACCGAAGCGCTGGCCGCCGAACTGCGCCTTGCCGCCCAGCGGCTGCTGGGTCACGAGGCTGTACGGGCCGGTGCTCCGCGCGTGGATCTTGTCGTCCACGAGGTGGTGGAGCTTCAGGAGGTACTTCACGCCGACGGTCACGGGGCGGGCGAACTGCTCGCCGGTGCGGCCGTCGAAGACGACAGACTGGCCCGAGGTGTCGAAGCCGGCGCGCTCCAGCGCGTCGTTCACGTCCGCTTCCTTGGCACCGTCGAAGACCGGGGTCGCGATCGGCACGCCGCGGGTGACGTTGCCCGCCGCCTCGAGGAACTGCTCCTCGGGCATGTCGGCGATGGCCTCGTTGTAGACGTCCGGGCCGTAGGCGATCTTCATCGCCTCCTTGAGCGGCGTCATGTCACCCTTCAGGCGATAGTCCTGCAGCCCGGCCTCGATGGAGCGGCCGAGACCACGGGCGGCCCAGCCCATATGCGTCTCGAGGATCTGGCCGACGTTCATGCGGCTCGGCACGCCGAGCGGGTTCAGCACGAGATCGACCGGCGTGCCGTCCGCGAGGAACGGCATGTCTTCCTCGGGCACCACGCGGCTGACGACGCCCTTGTTGCCGTGACGGCCGGCCATCTTGTCGCCGGGCTGAAGCTTGCGCTTCACCGCGATGAAGACCTTGACCATCTTCATCACGCCGGGGGGCAGGTCGTCGCCGCGGCGGACCTTCTCGACCTTGTCCTCGAACCGGCGGTCGAGAGCCTTCTTCTGGATCTCGAACTGCTGGTGCAGGGCCTCCTGCGACTGGGCATCCGCGTCGTCGCCGAGGGCAAGCTGCCACCACTGGCCACGGCTGAGGGTGCCGAGGAGCTCCTCGTTGATCTCGGAGCCGGCCTTGATGCCCTTCGGGCCCTTCATCGCGGTCTTGCCGAGGATCAGGTCCTTCAGGCGGGCGTAGATGTTGCGCTCGAGGATGGCGAGCTCGTCGTCGCGGTCGCGGCTGTGACGCTCGACTTCCTCGCGCTCGATCTGCAGCGCGCGCTCGTCCTTGTCGACGCCGTGCCGGTTGAACACCCGGACCTCGACGACGGTGCCGTAGTCGCCCGGCGGCAGCCGGAGCGAGGTGTCGCGGACGTCGGACGCCTTCTCGCCGAAGATGGCGCGCAGGAGCTTTTCCTCCGGCGTCATCGGGCTTTCGCCCTTGGGCGTGATCTTGCCCACGAGAATGTCCGCCGGCCCGACTTCGGCGCCGATGTAGACGATGCCGGCCTCGTCGAGGTTGCGCAGGGCTTCCTCGCCGACGTTAGGGATGTCGCGGGTGATCTCCTCCGGCCCGAGCTTGGTGTCACGGGCCGCCACTTCGAATTCCTCGATGTGGATCGAGGTGAAGACGTCGTCCTTCGCCACGCGCTCGGAGATGAGGATCGAGTCCTCGTAGTTGTAGCCGTTCCACGGCATGAACGCGACGAGCACGTTCTTGCCGAGGGCGAGCTCGCCGAGATCGGTCGAGGGGCCGTCGGCGATGAACTCGCCGCGGTTGACCGTGTCACCCACCTTCACCAGCGGGCGCTGGTTGATGCAGGTGTTCTGGTTCGAGCGCTGGAACTTGCGCAGACGGTAGATGTCCACGCCCGGATCGCCCGGCGCCACGTCCTCGGTGGCGCGGATGACGATGCGCATGGCGTCGACCTGGTCGACCACGCCCGCGCGCCGCGCGGTGTGGGCCGCACCGGAGTCGCGCGCCACGATTTCCTCGATGCCGGTACCGACGAACGGCGCCTCGGCACGGAGGAGCGGCACCGCCTGCCGCTGCATGTTCGAGCCCATGAGCGCGCGGTTCGCGTCGTCGTTCTCGAGGAACGGGATGAGCGAGGCGGCCACGGAGACGAGCTGCTTCGGCGAGACGTCGATGAGATCGACGTTCGACGGCGGGTTCAGCATGAAGTCGCCGGCCTTGCGGGTCGAGACGAGGTCGTTGGTGAAGCGGCCTTCCGCGTCGAGGTCGGCGTTCGCCTGCGCAACGGTGTGGCGCATCTCCTCGGTGGCGGACATGTAGACCACTTCGTCAGTGACCGTGCTGTCCTTCACCCGGCGGTACGGGGTTTCGATGAAGCCGTACTTGTTCACCCGCGCGAAACTGGCGAGCGAGTTGATGAGACCGATGTTCGGGCCTTCCGGCGTCTCGATCGGGCACATCCGGCCGTAGTGGGTCGGGTGAACGTCGCGGACCTCGAAGCCGGCGCGCTCGCGGGTGAGACCGCCCGGCCCGAGCGCCGAGAGACGACGCTTGTGCGTGACCTCGGAGAGCGGGTTGGTCTGGTCCATGAACTGGCTGAGCTGCGACGAGCCGAAGAACTCGCGCACCGCCGCCGCCGCGGGCTTCGCGTTGATGAGATCCTGCGGCATGACCGTGTCGATCTCGACGGAGGACATGCGCTCGCGGATGGCGCGCTCCATGCGGAGCAGGCCGACGCGATACTGGTTCTCCATGAGCTCGCCGACCGAGCGCACGCGCCGGTTGCCGAGGTGGTCGATGTCGTCGATCTCGCCGCGGCCGTCGCGCAGGTCCACCAGCGCCTTGATGCAGGCGATGATGTCCTCGTTCCTGAGCGTGCGGACGGTGTCCTCGGCGTCGAGGTCGAGGCGCATGTTCATCTTCACCCGGCCCACGGCCGAGAGGTCGTAGCGCTCGGGATCGAAGAACAGGCTCTGGAACATGACGTCGGCGGCCTCGACCGTCGGCGGCTCGCCCGGGCGCATGACCCGGTAGATGTCCATGAGAGCCTGGTCGCGGTTCATGTTCTTGTCGACCTGCATCGTGTTGCGGATGTACGCACCCACGGTGATGTTATCGACGTCGAGGGTCGGGATCTCGGTGACGCCGTTGTCGAGCAGCGTCTTCAGCACGCCGCCGGTCACGTCGCCGGAGCGCGCGTCGATGTCCCAGGTGAGTTCGTCGCCCGCCTCGGCCCAGATGAGGCCGGTGTCCTCGTTGATGATGTCGCGCGACGCGAAGCGGCCGACGATGGCGTCGAAGGGCACCAGCACTTCGGCGATGTCGCCCTTCTCCTGCCACTCCTTGACCATGCGCGGCGTGACCTTCTTGCCCGCCGGCGCGATCACCTCGCCGGAGGCCGCGTCGATCAGGTCATAGGTCGGCTTGGAGCCGCGCAGCCGCTCCGGGAAGAAGCGGGTGGCCCAGCCGTTGCCTTCGCGACGATAGGTCACGGTGTCGTAATAGGACGCCATGATCGCGTCCTGATCCATGCCGAGGGCATAGAGCAGCGTCGTCACCGGCAGCTTCCGGCGGCGGTCGATGCGGGCGAAGACGATGTCCTTGGCGTCGAACTCGAAGTCGAGCCAGGAGCCGCGGTAGGGAATGACGCGGGAGGTGAAGAGCAGCTTGCCCGACGAATGGGTCTTGCCGCGGTCATGGTCGAAGAACACGCCGGGGCTGCGGTGCATCTGCGACACAATGACGCGCTCGGTGCCGTTCACGACGAAGGTGCCGTGCGGCGTCATGAGCGGCATGTCGCCCATGTAGACGTCCTGCTCCTTGATGTCCTTCACGGACCGCGCACCGGTCTCCTCGTCGACTTCGAAGACGATCAGGCGCAGGGTGACCTTCAGCGGCGCGGCATAGGTCATGTCGCGCTGCATGCACTCCTGGACGTCGTACTTCGGGGACTCGAGTTCGTACTTCACGAATTCGAGAACCGCAGTCTCGTTGAAGTCCTTGATCGGAAAGACCGACTGGAACGTGCCCTTCAGCCCCTCGCCGTCGCGGGGCTCCGGGCCGTCGCCGGATGCGAGAAACAGGTCGTAGCTCGACTTCTGAACCTCGATGAGGTTCGGCATTTCCGCGACCTCGCGGATCTTGCCGTAGAATCGCCGAATGCGCTTGTGACCTGAATACCGCTGAGCCATGCTCGAACCTCTTTGCATCGCGAGACATCCGGTGGGTAACGGATGCCTCGGCTGTGCCAGACGCGTTGGCCCTATGCTTGTGCGAATTCCCACCTCGCACACCCGGACCGATCTTGCGTCTTTGCCGAAACCCGCTCGCAGGTGCCCGCAGAGACGCATGAGGGCTGGACCCGCGTTGCCGCGGCTCCAGCCTGAACTTGGGTCAGTGGCGCCGGACGGCGCCCACCGAAATCACTTCAGCTCGACTTCCGCACCAGCGGCAACGAGCTTCTTCTGGATCTCCTCGGCCTCGGTCTTGGAGACGCCTTCCTTGACGGCCTTGCCGCCAGCCTCGACCAGATCCTTCGCCTCCTTGAGGCCCAGGCCGGTGATGGCACGGACTTCCTTGATGACGTTGATCTTCTGGGCGCCGGCCGACTTCAGGATGACGTCGAATTCGGTCTGCTCCTCGGCGGCTTCCGCCGGAGCGCCGGCCGCGGGACCCGCAGCCATCATCACGGCACCGCCCGCTGCGGGCTCGATGCCGTACTCGTCCTTCAGGATCTTCTTCAGTTCAGCGGCCTCGAGGAGGGTGAGCCCCACGATCTCTTCCGCCAGCTTCTTCAGGTCAGCCATTTTCAGGTTCCATCACATAAGGTGTCAGGTCCGGTGTGACAAGGGGTCGCCACCACGCGGGCCAGTCGGTTGCGTCAAGCCGCCTCACGTTCCTCGAGGGTCGTGAGGATCGCCGCGATGTTCGATGCCGGAGCGCCGATCGCCGAAACCAGCTCGCCGGCCGGAGCGCCGATGCAAGCCACGACGGAAGCGATAAGCTCCTCGCGCGACGGCATCTGTGCCACGGCCTTCACACCGGCCTCATCGAGCGGCGTCGCCCCCATGGCCCCGCCAAGCACAACAAGCTTCTTGTTGGTCTTGGTGAAATCGTCGACGGCCTTGGCCGCGGCGACGGGGTCTTCGGAGAAGGCGATTACCGTCATGCCCTTGAGAAGACCGCCCATGCTTTCGCCGGCGGTTCCCTTCAGAGCGATCTTGGCGAGCTTGTTCTTGGCGACGCGGACGCTGCCCCCGGCCTGCTTCAGCCGGAGACGGAAATCCGTCATCTCTGCAACCGACATGCCCTCGTAGTGCGCGACCACGACGACACCAGAGTCAGTAAAGATCTGGCCGAGCTCGGCGACCACGATCTCTTTCTGGCCTCTATCCACGGTATTGCTCCAAGTTTGGCACCTTCGGGGTCTCTCCCTCCGGCACCCGCTCAGTTTTCCGCCGGGTCTCCCCGGCGCTCGGGGTCCTTAACCCGGGTCCCGCCAACATCGCCCGGAGGGGTCGCCTCCGATGGATCCTGATCGTTCCCCGTCTCAGGCAGGATTTCCGAGGTTTCCCTCCACCCACCGTCTCGGACAGTTCGGGCGGTCGCTTCCCTCGGGAAGCTACTGGCCCGGAACATCCCTCCGGTTGCCCGGAGGGAATCTCTTGTTACTCGGCGGTCGCGTTCGACACGTCGACCGACACGCCCGGCCCCATGGTGGAGGAGAGCGAAATCTTCTTCAGGTAGGTGCCCTTGGCGCCCGCGGGCTTCGCCCGGTTCACCGCCTGCACGAAAGCCTTCACGTTCTCGACGAGCTTCGGCGCGTCGAACGACGCCTTGCCGACGCCGCCGTGGATCACGCCGGCCTTCTCGACCTTGAACTGGACTTCGCCGCCCTTGGCGTTCTTCACCGCGGTCGCAACGTCCATCGTCACCGTGCCGACCTTCGGGTTCGGCATCAGGTTGCGCGGCCCGAGGATCTTTCCGAGCCGGCCGACGATCGGCATCATGTCCGGGGTGGCGATGCAGCGATCGAACTCGATCTTGCCGCCCTGGATGGTCTCCATCAGGTCTTCGGCGCCGACGATGTCGGCCCCGGCGGCCTGCGCCTCCTCGGCCTTCGCCCCGCGGGCGAAGACGGCGACGCGGACGGTCTTGCCCGTGCCGTTCGGCAGGTTGACCACGCCACGGACCATCTGGTCCGCGTGACGCGGATCGACGCCGAGGTTCATGGCGATCTCGAGGGTCTCGTCGAACTTCGCCGAGGCGTTCGCCTTGATGAGTTCGACCGCCTCGGTGACGCTGAGGTCAGTCTTGCCCTCGAATGCCTTGCGAGCGGCGGTGGTGCGCTTACCGATCTTCGCCATCGCCTTACCCCTTCACCTCGATGCCCATCGAGCGCGCGGAGCCGGCGATGATCTGCATCGCGGCGTCGACGTCGTTGGCGTTCAGGTCCTTCATCTTGGCTTCGGCGATCTGGCGAACCTGCGCCAGCGTCACCGTGCCCGCGGTCGCCTTGCCGGGCGTCTTCGACGCCGACTTCACGCCCGCCGCCTGCTTCAGGAGGTAGGACGCCGGCGGCGTCTTCACTTCCATCGTGAAGGACTTGTCGGTGTAGTAGGTGATGATGACCGGGGTCGGCTGACCGACTTCCAACTCCTGGGTCCGGGCGTTGAACGCCTTGCAGAACTCCATGATGTTGATGCCGCGCTGACCGAGCGCCGGGCCCACGGGCGGGGACGGGTTCGCCTTGCCGGCGGGAACCTGCAGCTTGAGCTGCCCCGCCACCTTCTTGGCCATGATGGCCTCCTTGCTTCCATGCCCGCGGGTCGCGACCCTGGGGCGTTACATGGGGTGGTACGGATTTCCGGGCGCGCCCGGGTCACCTCCCACCACGGGCCGAAATCTCGGGGATTCCGGTCCGCTTCTCGGAAGGGCACGATCGGGACAGGCGATGACCTTTCCCAGTCGTGCCCCGGTGCTCAGCTCGCCTTGGCGACCTGGGCGAATTCAAGCTCGACCGGTGTCGCGCGGCCGAAGATCGACACGGACACCTTGAGCCGGCTGTTCGACTGGTCGACTTCCTCGACCATGCCGGAGAAGCCCTCGAACGGTCCGTCGGTCACGTTCACCTGCTCGCCGGTCTGGAAGGTGATGATCGAGCGCGGGCGTTCCTTGCCCTCGACCACCTGGTTCTGGATGCGGGCGACCTCTTCGTCGCGCATGGGCGTCGGCTTGCCCTGCGGCCCGAGGAAGCCGGTCACGCGGTTGATCGAGGTGACGACGTGATACGTGCGGTCCGACATCTCCATCTTGACCAGCACGTAGCCGGGCATGAAGCGCTTCTTGGTCTGGACCTTCTTGCCGCGACGGATCTCGATGACGTCCTCGGTCGGGACGATCACCTCGGCGATCTCGTCTTCCAGATGATGCTGCGCGGTCGCCTCGCGGATGGCCTCGGCGACCTTCTCCTCGAAGTTCGACAGCACGCTCACCGAATACCAGCGCATCGCCATCCGTTCTCTCGTCCTCAATCCTTGGCCGCGGTTTCAGCCTGCGGTTGTTTCCCACGCGCGGCGCCCAAGCAAATGCTGGCGTGCGGCCGAATCGCCACTCGCCAGCGCTCGTTGGGGAAGCGCGCACATACCCCCGCGCGGGGCGGGGTTCAAGAGGCGATCTTGAGAACCGCCTCGAGCCCGAACCGGATGATGAGATCCACGGTGAAGAAGAAGATGGCGAAGACGGTCGCCATGATCATCACCATGATGGTGGTCAGGACGGTCTCGCGCCGCGTCGGCCAGACGATCTTGGCCGTCTCGGCGCGAACCTGCTGGATGAACTGCAGGGGATTGGTGCGGGCCATCGGTCTCTCTCGTTCGGACGGCTGCCACCTAGGACAACCGTCCGAAGTTTGCAAGGCCCGACCCGTCGAGGCCGGACAGCGGGCTGTCAGGCGGCGGGCTTCCAGTCGCCGGTCGGGATGACGTTGACCATCCACGGAATGCCGAACCTGTCGGTGAGCGTGCCGAAGCCGGGCGACCAGAAGGTCTCGCCGAAGGGCATCCCCGGCTTGCCGCCCTCGGAGAGGCGGTCGTACCAGCGCCTTGCCTCGTCCATGTCGGTGGTGTGCAACGTCACGTCGAAACCGTTCTTCGGCTTGTCGACGTTCGGCGCCCACTGGGTGTCCATGTCGGCGCCCATCAGCGCCTGGTCGCCGACCTCGAGCCAGCAGTGCATCAGCCAGTCCTTGTACTTCTCGCCGGAGACCGGCATGTCCGGCGGCGCGTCGGAGTAGGGCATGGCGGCGGTGATCTTGCCGCCGAGCGCGTCGGCGTAGAACTCGAACGCCTTCCGGCACTGGCCCTGGAAGCTCAGGCTGGTCACGATCTTCATGGTCGTATCCTCCATCCCCGACAAGGGTTGCAGGTGGCGGCGGTCGATCGCCGTCGCCCTGGGGTCGTAGCGGCTGTCGGGGGAGTATCTGCCGCTGATCGTTGGGTTGGCCGCCTCAATGTGGCCGGCCCTTTCCAAATTCGCTGCGTCGTGATAGGTTGATATCAACATAGAAGGCCTGAGCATGTCAACCCCTGCAATGCCGTGTGCCCTGGAGGCCACTTTCGAGACCACCCTTCTGGTGCGCGACAGCTGTCTGTGCCTGCATGCCCAGCGGGCGGCGCGGGTGATCGCTCGGCGCTTCGACGTGGCCCTGAAGCCCGTCGGCCTCACCAGCGGGCAGTTCTCGCTGCTCATGTCGCTCAATCGCCCGGAGCCGCCCGGCCTCGGCAGCGTCGCGGAGCTGCTGGCGATGGACCGCACGACGCTCACCGCCAACCTGAAGCCGCTGGAGCGGCGGGGTCTCGTCGAGACACAGGCCGATCCGAAGGACCGGCGCGCGCGGCTGCTGCGGCTGACGCCGGATGGCCGGGCGCTTCTCGCCCGGGCGCTGCCGATCTGGCGGAGCGTGCAGATGGCGCTTGAGGCGGGACTGCCCGAGCCCGGGCGTCTGCGCTCCGATCTCGTCGCGCTGTCGCGATCCGATCCCGATCCTGATCCCGAACCCGATCTGGCCGGGTCTTCCGTGGCTGGCTGAGACGCGACCTGGCACATCGCCGGGTGACCTGCCCTTGACGTTGCGGCTTCGAGCCTCATCGTCCGGCGGCAGGGACAAGGGACGCCCATGACCGACGAGATCCATTCGAACGGCCTGCCAACGCCGCGCCGTCACTTCGCCGTGCTCGCGATTGCCATCGGCATCGCGATGGCGGTGCTCGACGGCACGGTGGTGAACGTGGCGCTCCCGAGCATCGTCGCCGAGCTCGGAACCACCCCGGCCGCCGGCGTCTGGGTGATCAATGCCTATCAGCTGGTGATCGTCGCGCTGCTGATGCCGCTCGCCTCGCTGGGCGAGCGGGTGGGCTACCGGCGGGTCTATCAGGTCGGCATCGCGCTCTTTACGCTCGGCTCGCTCGTCTGCGCGTTCTCCGGCACACTGCCGGCGCTGATTGCTGCGCGGGTCGTGCAGGGCGTCGGCGGCGCGGCAATCATGAGCGTGAACGGGGCGCTGGTGCGCCACACCTATCCCGACGCGCTTCTCGGCCGTGGCGTCGGGCTGAACGGCCTCGTGGTGTCCCTGTCGGCGGCGGTGGCGCCGTCGCTCGCGGCGGGGATTCTCGCCGTGGGAAACTGGCCCTGGCTCTTCGCGGTCAATGTGCCGTTCGGACTCCTGAACCTCTGGCTGGCACTGCGCTTCCTGCCGCGCTCCGAGGAATCGACTCAGCCGTTCGACTGGACGAGCGCGGTCCTGAGCGCGGTGATGCTCGGGCTCTTCTTCATCGGCGCGGACGCCGTCATCCGGGGCGCCGCCGCTGCGGTACCGGCGGCGATCGGTATCGTCGTCTCCATCGGGCTGGCTGTGCTGCTGGTGCGGCGCGGCAGCCGGCAGACGGCGCCGCTCATTCCGGTCGATCTCTTCCGTGATCCGGTGTTCGCGCTGTCGGTCTCGGCGTCGATCTGCGCGTTCGCGGCGTTCACCATCGCCTTCGTCGCGCTGCCCTTCTACTTCCAGTCGGTTCTCGGCCTCGATCAGGTGACGAGCGGGCTCCTGATGACGCCGTGGCCGGTGGCGCTCGGGTTCGCCGCACCGCTGGCCGGATGGCTTTCGGACCGGGTCTCTGCCGGCGGGCTCGGGGCCTTTGGGATGGTGCTCCTCGCCGTGGGCCTCGCGCTGCTGACGTTCGCGGGGCCGGAGACTGGCGCCTTCGGGATCAGCTGGCGGATGGCGGTCTGCGGCTTCGGGTTCGGCTTCTTTCAGGCGCCCAACAACCGGCAGCTCCTGTCGTCGGCGCCGCGTTCAAGGGCCGGGGCGGCGAGCGGCATGCTTGCGACGGCCCGGCTGCTCGGCATGACGATCGGCGCAACGGTCGTGGCGCTGGTCTTTCTGCTCACGCCGGAGCGGGCGGAGCCTGTCGGGCTCGCGATCGGCACGGGGCTCGCGATTGCCGCCGCGCTTCTCAGCGGGCTGCGTCTGTCACGGCGGGCTCGGGCAAAGGGAGAGGCGGTGAGGCGGACCTGAAAGCCGCCTCTTACGCTGGCAGGGGCGATAGGACTCGAACCTACGACCCTCGGTTTTGGAGACCGATGCTCTACCGACTGAGCTACACCCCTACAGCGTGGGTTGCCTTAGGTTTTCCCGAGCCAGAGGTCAAGCGGTTATCACGGCTTCCACCGGAGCGCGCGGCGGTCACGCCGGGATGTCGCGCGTTCCCGGCGCGGCCACCAGAATGGCGCGGAAGTCGTTGACATTGGTCAGCGTCGGGCCGGTCACGATGGCATCGCCCAAGGCCTCGAAGAGCGGATGCGCGTCGTTCTCCGCCAGCATCTTTCGCGGGTCGAGGCCGCGCTCGCGGGCGCGGGCGAGGGTGTCGGGGGTGACGAGAGCACCGGCGGCGGGGCCGCCCCCGTCGATGCCATCGGTGTCGCCGGCGAGGGCAAAGACGCCGGGCGCGCCGTTCAGGGCCACGGCGAGGGCGAGGAGCAGCTCGACGTTGCGCCCGCCGCGTCCCGCGCCGCGAACCGTGACCGTGGTCTCGCCGCCCGAGAGCAGGACACAGGGGCCGGGCAGGGGGTGGCCGGTGGTGGCGGCCGAGCGCGCGATCCCGGCCATGACCTTGCCGACCTCGGCGGCCTCGCCCTCGAGCGCGTCGCCGAGGATCAGCGGCGTGACGCCCTCGACCCGCGCGACTTCCGCCGCGGCATCGAGCGACATCCGTGGCGTGGCGATCATCAGCGTTTCGGCGGTCGCAAGGCGCCGGTCGCCGGGCTTCGGGGTCTCGTCCCGGGCGGCGGCCAGATGCGCCCTGACCGAGGCCGGAGCCTCGATCCGGTAGCGCGCGAGGATCGCTTGCGCGTCCGCGAAGGTCGTCGGGTCGGCAACCGTCGGGCCGGAGGCGATGGCCGCGAGATCGTCGCCGGGGACGTCGGAGATGATGAGGCTCACCACCCGGGCGGGGTAGGCGGCCGCGGCGAGCCGGCCGCCCTTGATCGCCGAGAGGTGGCGGCGAACGGTGTTCATCTGGGCGATGTCGGCGCCGCTTCGGAGGAGGGCGGTGTTCACCGCCTGCTTGTCGGCGAACGGGATGCCCTCGGCCGGCAGCGCCATGAGCGCCGAACCACCGCCCGAGATCAGGCAGAGCACCAGATCGTCCGGCCCCGCGCCCTCTGCCATCGCCAGCATGCGTGCAGCCGCCGCGCGACCCGCCTCGTCGGGGACCGGGTGCGCCGCCTCGACGATCTCGATGCGCTCGCAGGGCACGGCGTGGCCGTAGCGGGTGATGACGAGACCCTCGAGCGGGCCGTCCCAGGCGGCTTCGACTGCGGCGGCCATGGCGGCGGACGCCTTGCCGGCGCCGAGCACGATCGTGCGCCCCTGCGGGCGCTCCGGCAGGTGGCGGGCGACGATGCCGGCGGGAAGGGCGGCGGCCACCGCGGTGTCGAACAGGCGCCGGAGCAGCGCGACGGGGTCTGATGCGGTCAAGTCGGTCCCTCCCTGCGGGAATTTCGCCAGCGTGTCAGGCCCAGAGTGTCAGGCCCAGAGTGTCTTGCATTGTCAGACTCGGCATAGCGGCGCGGCGGCACGGCGTCACCTGCCGGCCGCAGGGGAGGCACCCGGGCGTGCCGGGCAGCGCGGCCATTGCCGGGCTCGACTTCGGGCGGCATCCTCCCGATATTCCAAGGCTGATCCGGGAGCCGCGTGATGCCGCTGCTCGCGGAGCGTCGCACGCCGAGCCATGACCGAAAGGCGCTTTGGCCCATGCCGCCTGCCTTGACGCCGAAGTCGCTGGTCTGGCCGTTGCTGACGGCGGCGATCGCCACCTGCGGCGGGGCGATCTTCACGGCGCTCGGCATGCCGACATCGTGGCTCATGGGGGCGATGTTCGCCACGGCGGTCGGGGCGCTTGCGGGCCTGCCGCTCGATCTGCCGCCGCGGCTCAGGGAGGTCGCCTTTCTCTTTCTCGGCATCTCGATCGGATCGAGCGTGACCCCCGAGAGCGTGCGCGCGATGCTGGACTGGCCGGTGAGCCTCGCGCTGCTCTTCATCTCCGTGGCGGCGACGATGTACGCCTCGTCCAGCTACCTGCGGCGGGTTCACGGCTGGGATGACGCTACGGCGCGCTTCGCCTCGATGCCGGGGGCCTTCTCCTCGGTGGCGGCGATCGCCTCGACGAGCCGCGCCGACATCCCCCGGGTGATGCTCGCGCAGAGCAGCCGCATCTTCATCCTCGTGGCGCTGATGCCGCTTGTCATCTCCCTC
Source organism: Amaricoccus macauensis (assembly GCF_014201905.1). Lineage (GTDB taxonomy): Bacteria > Pseudomonadota > Alphaproteobacteria > Rhodobacterales > Rhodobacteraceae > Amaricoccus > Amaricoccus macauensis. Next base: position 178,674 of record NZ_JACHFM010000003.1, read on the forward strand.
GTCAACGGCGGCCTGACCACTTCGGCGGCGCCGGGCAGCGGTGTCTCGAACAGCCTCACGGAGGTTCTCGTGATCTCCGCCAGCGGTCTCGTGCTGGCGCTCCTCCTGAACCGACTCGGTGTCCCGGCCGGCAGCCTGCTCGGGGCGATGCTGGCGAGCGCCACCCTCCACGCCACAGGCGTCGTGCACGGCCGCTTTCCGCAGCCGCTGCTGATCTTCGGCTTCGTGGCGACCGGGGCGGTGATCGGGGCGCGGTTTCGCGGCACGACGCTCGCCACCATTGCCCGCACCATGCCCGGCGCGATCGCCAGCGTGCTGATCGCGCTCGTCATCTCGGCGGGGATTGCCGCGTTCGGGGCATGGGTGCTCGACGCGCCGTTTGGCCAGATCTGGCTCGCCTATGCGCCCGGTGGCGTGGAGGCGATGTCGGCGATGGCGCTGGTGCTGAACCTCGAGCCGGCGTTCGTCGGCGGGCACCACCTGCTCAGGATCATCGGCCTCAGCTTCGTGAGCCCGTTCTGGTTCCGCAAGTCCCGGCGCCCGACCTGATTGCTCCGGCTCGGGTTCGTCGGCTAAACCTTTCACCGACCACAGCGGGCCGAGCCCCGCGCAACCGCAGAGGCCCCCCCGAGATGGAAGAACACGTCATCCCCGCCGCCCATGGATTTGCCATTCGCCTCGCGGAAGGCGACGCGGTCACGGTGATCAACGACTCCGGCACGCAAGTCGTCGACACCTGGGCGTTCTGTGCCGAGGATCCGAGCCACTTCATGTCGATGTCGCACAGCCGCGTGCACAACGGCCGGGTCTGCGCGCCGGAGGGCGGAAGCTATGTCACCGACCGGCGCGAGCCCATCCTGCGGGTGGAGCGCGACACCTCGCCCGGCACCCACGACACGCTGCTGGCCGCCTGCGATCCCGAGCGCTACGCCGCGCTCGGCTGCACCGGGCCGCACCGGTCGTGTGCGGAGAACCTGCGCGAGGCGCTCGCGGCCATCGACTTCCCGTTCTCCCGGGTGCCCGAGCCGCTCAACCTCTTCATGAACATCCCGGTCCACGGCGACCTGACGCTGGAGAACGGCAGCCCGAGCGGCAAGGCCGGCGACCTCGTGACGCTGCGCGCGCTCCGCGACTGCATCGTCGCCTTCTCCTCCTGCCCGCAGGACCTGACCCCGATCAGCGGTGGCAAGATCAATCCGGCGAGCCTGCGGGTCGAACGGAAAGCCTGAGGCGCGAACCGGCCGGCGGGGATTGCCCGGAGCCGGCCGGACAGCCCGACGCCGCGGCCGCCTTCACTCCAGTTCCGTGACCAGCCGGCCGATGTGGGCCTCGAAGAAGGACGAGAACGTCGCGATGCGGGGCGGCAGCGCGTGGTAGGGCGGGTAGAACAGCGTCAGCCACAATTCGGGCGGGTGCCACTGCGGCAGCACCCGCACCAGCCGTCCCTGGCGAATCAGTTCGGCCACGATGAAGGTCGGCAGCAGGGCCACGCCCGATCCGTCCGCCGCGAAACGTCCCAGCACCTCGCCATTGTTGGCGCTGATGCACTGTCCGGCATCGACGGTGTACCTCGACTTGCCGTCACTGAGCTGCCACTGCTCGCTGCGGCTGTCGCCGCTGAACGCGAGACAGGCGTCCGCGGGAAGCTCGGACGGATGAGTGACTCGTGCCCAGGGTGTGCCCGGCGCAGCCACGAGGATCCGGCGAACGACGCAGATCTTGCGCCAGATCGTGAACTTGTCCGAAGGCGGCCCGGACACGCGCACCGCCAGGTCGAAGTCCTCCTCGACCACGTCCAGAAAATGGTCGGTGAGCACGATCTGTACGTCGATCTTCGGGTAGAGCTTGCGAAACCACCCGATGATCTGCGGCAGGACCTTCTGGCCCAGCGACATGGGGGCGTTGATGCGCAACAGCCCCTCATCTGCCCTATGTGCGTTCAGGATGTCGGCGCGGGCTTCCTGAAGGGAGCGGACCGCGGGGGCGATCCGCGCCGCGAAGCTGGCCCCGTCGCTGGTCAGGGAGACGGTCCGCGTCGTTCGGACGAACAGCTGAACGCCGAGTTCCTCTTCGAGCGCGGCGATGGTGCGGGTGACGGACGCCGGGGTGACGCCGAGCTCACGGGCGACCTGCGCAAAGCTCTTGCGTTCTGCCGCAAGCAGGAAGGTGTGAAGGGCTTTCAGCTCATGCATGGATTATTGCGCCTCGTGCAACGCACTCACAACTTTTAAGGCAATTCTCCGCAATGATCAATCGGCCTATCTTCACCACAGCAAATTTGGGCGATGCGCCCGAAGAAAGGTGAATGAGATGCTTAATCAGATCAAAGGCCTGCATCACGTCACGTCGATGGCCGCCGATGCCCGCCAGAACAACCACTTCTTCACCGACACGCTGGGCCTGCGTCGTGTGAAGCAGACCGTCAATTTCGATGAGCCGAGCGTCTATCACCTCTACTACGGTGACGAGATCGGCACCCCGGGCACGGTGATGACCTATTTCCCGTTCCCGAACATCATCCAGGGCCGTCCGGGCGTGGGTGAGGTGGCCGAGACGCAGTTCTCCGTCCCGAAGGGATCGCTCGGCTTCTGGCAGGATCGTCTCACGGCACAGGGCGTGACGGGCATCGAGGCTGACCAGAGCTTCGGCGCGAACCGCCTGCGCTTCCGCGGGCCGGACGGCGACGGCTTTGCGCTGATCGAGACTGACGGCGACGCACGCGACGGCTGGACCGGCAATGGGGTCGGCGAGGACGAGGCGATCCGCGGCTTCACCGGCGCGAACCTGCGGCTGCACGATGCGGGGGCGACGGCGGAGCTTCTGAAGTACATGGGCTACGAGGAGGCCGAGAAGCGTGGCAACACCACGCGGCTGATCATGCCCGGCGGCAACGGCGCCGACACCATCGACCTCGAGGCGCTGCCCGATGCGCAGGTTGCCCGTCAGGGTGCGGGGTCGGTCCACCACATCGCCTTCGCCGTCGAGAATCGCGCCGCTCAGCTCGAAGTGCGCAAGGCGCTGATGGACACCGGCTATCAGGTGACCCCGGTCATCGACCGTGACTACTTCTGGGCGATCTACTTCCGCACGCCGGGCGGCGTGCTGTTCGAGGTCGCCACCAACGAGCCCGGCTTCGACCGGGACGAGGACAGCGCGCATCTCGGCGAGGCGCTGAAGCTGCCCACGAAGTACGAACCCTATCGCAGTCAGATCGAGAAGAACCTGACGCCGCTCGCGGGCTGAGCCGGCGTGGATCTCGCTCGCTCCGTGGGCCGGTGAACCGGCCACGGGGACCATGCCGGCGGGACGCGCCGGCATGGCCCGAGATTTCCCCGTGTGTCCGGCCGGAATGCAGGCGCGCAGGGTCACATGAACGTCGTCTTATCGTGCCAGCACGAGAAGACTTCGCCGATTGCCTCCGAAAACCGGGATTCGCCGAACGCCCCGACGGCCCACGCGGATGCCTCAACCCTCCCCAACGGAAAGACAATCCCCATGTCGAAGCTCGAAGTCCTCACCCCCGAGAACAGCCAGCTCATCATCATCGACCACCAGCCGCAGATGGCGTTTGGCGTGCAGTCGATGGACCGGCAGGCACTGAAGAACAACGTCGTCGGCCTCGCGAAGGCCGCGAAGATCTTCGATATTCCCACCACGATCACCACCGTCGAAACTTCGAGCTTCTCCGGTGAGACCTTCCCGGAGATCCTGAACGTCCTGCCGGAAGCGCCGATCCTCGAGCGGACGTCCATGAACTCGTGGGACGATCAGAACGTCCGCGACTCGCTGGCGAAGAACGCCGCCGAGGGCCGCAAGAAGATCGTCGTCGCCGGCCTCTGGACCGAGGTCTGCAACCTGACCTTCGCGCTCTCGGCGATGAAGGACACCGACTACGAGATCTACATGGTCGCCGACGCCTCGGGCGGCACCTCGGTCGAGGCGCATCAGTGGGCGATGGAACGGATGGTCCAGGCCGGCGTCGTGCCGGTGACCTGGCTGCAGGTCCTGCTGGAGTGGCAGCGCGACTGGGCCCGCAAGGACACGTATGACGGCACGATCGCCGTCGTCGCCGAGCACGCGGGCGCCTACGGCATGGGTGTCGATTACGCCGCGACCATGGTTCACAAGATCGCCTCGCGCAGCCTGCACAAGGGCAAGCGGATGGATCCGAACCCGGCGAAGAACGCCTGATCCGGTCAGCGTCCCGGCCAGCATCCCCGGGCCTGCCCGGGGATGCCCTCACGCATTACCGAAAGCCATGGGAAGCCGTACACGATGAAAAACTCGGTGCCGACCCTCCTCAGCTTCAATGGCGGCTACGTCGATACGATGGGCTTCCTGACGTTGCAGAACCTCTTCACCGCCCATGTCACCGGCAACTTCGTCATGATCGGGGACGCGCTGGCCAACGGGAGTTCCGGGATCTACGCCAAGCTTCTGGCGCTGCCCGTGTTCTGCATCACCATCCTGATCAGCCGCTCCATCATGCTGCGGCTGGCCCCTTCCGATCATCGCGCGCTGCGCGCCATGCTGCTCGTCAAGGTGGCGCTCTTTGCGGTGGCCGCCGCGTTTGCGATCTGGCACGGGCCGTTCGACGTGCCGGACAGCCCCGGGCTGATCCTGACCGGCATGGTGCTGGTCGCCGCCATGGCGATCCAGAACGGCATCCACCGCGTCCACCTGAAGGACGCACCGCCGACGACCCTGATGACCGGCACGACAACGCAGATCATGCTGGATCTGGCTCAGCTGCTCTATCCGCAGTCCAGCGAGGATCCTGCCGTGGTCAGGGCGCGGATGCACCGCTTCCTGATCGCCGTCGTCGTCTTCGCGGCGGGCTGTGCCCTCGCGGCGCTCGGCTACGTCGCCCTGGGCCTCTGGAGCTATGTCATCCCGCCGCTGGTCGCGCTCGCGGTCCTGATCATGCACCAGACCCTGCCAAGACCCCCCGGCCTTGACCAGACCGCCCACTGAAACGGGAGAGAACCGATGAGACTGTCGAGACGACAGGCACTGGCCGGTGCCGCCACCTCACTTCTCATGCCGAACGGAACACGCGCTCAGGAGGCCTCGATGCCCCAGAAGACCGCTCAGAACGACCTGATCATCGTGAATGCCAATGTCACGACCCTGGACCGGCAGAACCCGGTCGCGGAAGCCGTGGCGATCCGGGACGGCAAGTTCCTCGCCGTCGGTTCCGAAGCCGAGGTTCGCGCGGCCGCGCCGGAGGCCGACATCATCGATGCCGGCGGCCGCCGCATGATCCCCGGCCTGATCGACAGCCACACCCACATCATCCGGGGCGGGCTCAACTACAACATGGAACTGCGCTGGGACGGCGTGCCGAGCCTTGCGGAGGCGATGCGGATGCTGAAGGCGCAGGTCGACAAGACCCCGGCGCCGCAGTGGGTGCGCGTGGTCGGCGGCTTCACCGAGCATCAGTTCGCCGAGAAGCGCCTTCCGACGCTCGACGAGCTCAACGCCATCGCGCCGGACACGCCGGTGTTCATCCTGCATCTCTACGACCGGGCGCTGCTCAACGCCGCCGCACTGCGGGTCGTGGGGTATACGAAGGACACGCCGAACCCTCCGGGCGGCGAGATCCAGCGCGACGCGAAGGGCAACCCGACCGGTCTGCTGCTGGCGCAGCCGAATGCCACGATCCTCTACGCGACGCTCGCCAAGGGGCCGAAGCTGGAACAGGACTATGCCCTGAACTCGACGCGGCATTTCATGCGCGAGCTGAACGGGCTCGGCGTTACCTCGGTCATCGACGCGGGCGGCGGCTTCCAGAACTATCCCGACGACTACGAGGTCATCCAGAAGCTGCATGATGACGGCGAGATGACTGTCCGCATCAACTACAATCTCTTTACCCAGAAGCCCAAGGAAGAGCTTCAGGACTTCTCGAACTGGGTCAAGATGATCTCGCCGGGCACCGGCGACGACACCTATCGTCACAATGGCGCGGGCGAGATGCTGGTCTATTCCGCCGCCGACTTCGAGGACTTCCGGGTCGAGCGCCCGGACATGCCGCCGAACATGGAAAGTGATCTGGAGCCCGTGGTGCGCCTGCTGGCCGAGAACCGTTGGCCCTGGCGTCTGCACGCGACCTATGACCAGACGATCGACCGGGCGCTCGATGTCTTCGAGAAGGTGAACAAGGACATCCCCTTCACCGGGATCAACTGGTTCTTCGACCACGCGGAGACCATCAGCGATCGCAATATCGACCGTATCGCGGCGCTGGGCGGCGGTATCGCGGTTCAGCACCGCATGGCCTATCAGGGAGAGTACTTCGTCGAGCGCTATGGCGCGAAGCAGGCCGAGCGTACGCCGCCGATCCGGCGCATGATGGAGGCAGGCTTGCCGGTCGGTGCCGGCACCGACGCGACGCGGGTCGCGAGCTATAATCCGTGGGTGTCGCTCTCGTGGCTGGTCACGTCCTCGACCGTGGGCGGGCTGAAGCTCTACCCGACCGCCAATCGCCTTGACCGCGAGACCGCGCTTCGCCTCTGGACCGAGGCGAACACCTGGTTCTCGAACGAGATCGGCAAGAAGGGGCAGATCAGGGAGGGCCAGCTTGCGGACCTGGCGCTTCTGTCGGACGACTACTTCTCGGTGCCCGAGACGCAGATCCCGCATCTCCGCGCGGTGCTGACCGTGCTTGGCGGCAAGGTGGTGCACGGGGATGGCGACTATCGCCCGATGGCGCCTGACCTGCCCGCGCCGATGCCCGACTGGTCGCCGGTGCGTCAGTTCGGCGGCTACTACCAGAGCGCGGACAACGCCACCCGCTTCGCCGCCGCCTGCGGTTGCGGCTCGAGCTGTGGTGTCCATGGGCACAACCACGCCGCCGCGCTCGGCGCCAGCGTCCCCGCTCGTGATGCCGGGACGTTCTGGGGTTCGTTCGGCTGCTCGTGCTGGATGGCCTGACATGACGCCGGTGCTGATCGCCGACCTTCTCGACGCGCGCTGGCTGGCGCGCGTCGGGGCCATCCTGCTGACGTGTCCGTTCTGGCTTAGCGGCATCGCGAAGCTCGCCGATCTGCGTGGGGCGCGCGAGGAAGCGCGCCAACTCGGGCTTCGGCCGGAGTGGCTCGTCGTCGCGGCGACGGTGCTCGTACAGGTCGGCGGCTCGGCACTGGTGATATCGGGCGCCATGGCGTGGCTCGGGGCAGGGGCGCTCGCGGTCTTCACCGCCACTGCCACCCTGATCGCGCACCGGTTCTGGCGGCTCGCCGACGCGGCCGCCCGCCTCTCCGCGCGGAATATATTCATGACGAATGTCGGCCTGATCGGGGGGCTCATCGTCATTGCCATATTGTGGAGTGCCGGGACATGAGTACGTCAGCCGAAACCTCGAAGGGTCCGCTGGCCTATCCGGTCTTTCGCGCCCTTTGGATCGCCACGATCGTCTCGAACATCGGGACGTGGATGAATGACGTCGGCTCGGGCTGGCTGATGACGTCGCTGTCGCCAAGCCCGCTGATGGTGGCACTGGTGCAGGCGGCGACGACGCTGCCGATGTTCCTGCTGTCGTTGCCGGCGGGCGCGATGGCCGACATCGTCGACCGGCGCAGGATGCTCCTCGTCGCGCAGTTGCTGGCCGTCGTCGTGGCGGGCACGCTGTCGCTGCTCACGTTCTTCGAGCTGACGACGCCCTGGGTGCTGCTGGTCGCGACCTTCGGGCTCGGCGTCTCGGCCGCGCTGAGTGCGCCGATCTTTCAGGCGATCGTGCCGGAACTGATCGACAAGCAGGCGCTGCCCGACGCGATCGCGCTCAACAGCCTCGGAATCAACATCTCCCGCGCCATCGGCCCGGCGCTCGGCGGGATCATCGTTGCCGTGGCCGGGATCCCGGCGGTCTTCGCGCTGAACGCGGTCTCGGTTCTGGCGGTGATCTTCGTGGTCTGGCGCTGGGATCGCAAGCCGGCCGAGAGCACCCTGCCGCCGGAACATTTCTGGGGGGCGATGAAGGCCGGCCTGCGCTATGCCCGCCACTCGCCCGCCATGCATGTGGTCCTGATCCGCGCCGCCGGCTTCTTCGTCTTCGGCAGTGCCATGTGGGCGATGCTGCCGCTGATCGCGCGGAACACCCTCGGTCTGCATGCGGCGGGCTACGGGGCACTGCTCGGCGCGATGGGCATCGGCGCTGTCGTCGGCGCGATTCTCCTGAAGCGGGTGCGGGCGAAAGTCTCGTCGAACCTGATTTCCATCGTGGCGACGGCGCTGTTCGCGGGCGTCACGCTGACGCTGGCGCTGGTCCCCAATCCCTGGGTCGGCGGTGCGGTGATGTTCGTCGCGGGCCTTGCCTGGATCGGCATGATGACCTCGCTGAACGTCGCGGCTCAGATGGCTTCGGCGGGTTGGGTCAAGGCGCGGGCGCTGGCGATCTATCTGCTGGTGTTTCAGGGCTCGATGGCGCTCGGCAGCATGATCTGGGGCACGCTCGCCTCCCGCACGTCGATCGAGGTGGCGCTGGTGTCGGCCGCGGTCGGACAGCTCGTCGCGCTCGGGCTCGCGGCCTTCTGGCGGCTGCCGAAACAGCCGGCCGATCTCGCGCCCTCGAACCACTGGGCCGAGCCAGTCGTCGCCCTGCCGGACGTGGACGATCGCGGGCCGGTGCTGATCGAGATCGAGTATCGCGTCGACCCGGACCGGGAGGCCGAGTTCGTGGCCCTGCTGCGCAAGTTCAGCCTGACGCGCCTGCGCGACGGCGCGCTGCGCTGGGACGTGTGGGAGGACGTGGCCGAGCCGGGCAGGGTGGTCGAGGCCTTCATCGTCGAAAGCTGGCTCGAACATCAGCGCCAGCACCAGCGCACGACCGGAACCGACAAGCTTCGGCAAGCCGAACTGCACGAGTTCCATCTGGACGAACAGCCGCCGGTGGTCCGCCACCTGCTGCGGCCTCGCTGACTGCGGCCGCCTGCGGCCAAATCAACAACGACCAATCCAAATCTCTGAGAAACCGAGTAAACGAGGTAACCGAAAATGCAACCTGTTGAAAACTACCGGCCGCTGGCCCTGAGCGCGCTGAGGATCGTGACCGCATTGGTCATCTTCAGCTACGGTCTTCAGAAGATCGTCGGCTTTCCGGCGGTCCAAGGCCCGCCCGTGGGCTCGCTGCCGTGGATCGCCGGCGTCTTCGAACTGGTCCTGGGCTTCCTGGTCCTGATCGGCCTCAAGACCCGGATCGCCGCCTTCGTCCTCTCCGGCGTCATGGCGTTCGCCTATTTCCTGGCCCACGCGCCGCAGAACTTCTTCCCGGCACAGAATGGCGGCGTGGCCGCGATCCTGTTCTCCTTCATCTTCCTCTACCTTTCAGTCGCGGGCGCGGGACCGGTCAGCGTCGACGAGATGGATCGCCGCAAGTAAGTCCGCAGGTAACGGCCAGCAATCGCAGGCAGGCGCGCCCACGGAGCTTCCCGGCTCCGTGGGCGCAGACCATTTCTACTCTGGCTCCGCTTCCAGCACCTTGCCCGGGTTGAGCAGGTTCGCGGGGTCGAGGGCACGCTTCAGGCGTGCCATGAGCGACATCTCGGCCTCGGTGCGGGTGTAGCGGAGGTACTTGCGCTTCTTGAGGCCGATGCCGTGCTCGGCGGAGACCGTTCCGCCAAAGGCGCGGACCTGATCGTAGACGATGGCGTCGATTTCCGACATCGGTTGCGACGCCGCACCGGGGATCAGCGCGACCACATGCATGTTTCCGTCGGCGATGTGGCCGTAGAAGAGCGACAGCACGTCGGGCAGGGCGGTTGCGAGCTTCTCCCGGCAGGCGGCGGCGAAGATGTCCATGACCGGCACCGGCAAGCCGATGTCGAAGGCCGCGTGCGCCCCGAGGAAGGTGACGAACTCGCCGGCCGCGTCGCGGGTCCGCCAGAAGGCGGTGATGTCGGCGGTGCTCTGGGCGACGGCCGCGTCCTCGATCACGCCATCCTCGAACGCCGTCTCGATCCAGCGCTCGAAGCGCGCGCCGTCGATCTCCGCGTCGAGCCCCTGCATCTCCACCAGCACGTAGAAGCCATGCGGCCCGTTGATCGGCGCGCGCACGCCCCTGACGCGAACCGTCGCCGCTTCCCAGTAGTCCGGCCACATCACCTCGAAGGCCGAGAGCATCGGCCCGAGGCCGCGGCGCGCCCGGGAGAGGAGTTCGGTGACGTCGGCGTAGCTCGCGAGGCCGCAGATCGCCGCATGGGTGCAGCCGGGTTTGGGATAGAGCCGCAACACCGCGCGGGTGATGATCCCGAGCGTGCCCTCGGAGCCGAGGAACAGCTGCTTCAGATCGAACCCCGCGTTGTTCTTCAGCATCTTGTTGAGCCCGGTGACCAGCGTGCCATCGGGGAGGACGTATTCGAGGCCGAGCACCATCTCTTTCGCCATGCCGTAGCGGATGACGCGGTTGCCGCCGGCGTTGGTCGCGAGGTTGCCGCCGATCTGGCAGGAGCCGCGCGCCCCGAGATCGAGGGCGATCAGGAAGCCCGCCTCGTCGGCGGCGCGCTGCACGGTTTCGAGTGGCGTCCCGGCGCGGACGGTGATGGTCGCCGAGTCCGGGTCGATCTCCTCGATGCCGGTGAACCGTTCGAGCGAGACGACGACCGCGCCCTCGATCGGCCGCGCACCGCCCGCGAGGCCGGTGAGCCCGCCCTGCGGCACGACCGGAACGCCGTGTTCCGCACAGATCCGCATGGCGTCGGCGACGCCCTCGGCGGTGTCCGGCCGCACCACGGCGAGCGGACGGACCGGGGGAAGAAAGCTCGAGTCCTGAAGGTTGCGCTCCGGGATCTCCTCTCCCGCCAGCAGGGCAGAGGCGGAGAAGCGGGACGCGAGGGCGGAGAGGCAGGCGTTTCGCGCACCCTCCGCCGTCTGGGTGTCATGCAGCATCGGGGAGGGGTCTTTCAGCCGAAGTAGCGGACGCGGAAGGCGTCGATGGCGACGGCGATGAAGATCATCACGCCCCCGATCATGCCGACGTAGAACGACGGGACCGAGATGATCGCAAGGCCGACCTGGATCACGGTGAGGAGCAGGACGCCGCCGAGAACGCCGACGGCGTTGCCGCGGCCACCGAAGACGGAGACCCCGCCGATGATCGGCGCGGCGATGGCGTAGAGCAGGTAGCTCGACCCCTGGTTCGAGGTCACGGCCATCTGCCACGAGGCGAGCAGATACCCGGCGACTCCGGCGAGGAACCCCGAGATCGTGAAGGCCGCGATCTTGATGCGATCGACGCGGATACCGGCGGAGTTGGACGCGACAGGATTGCCGCCGACGGCGTAGATGCTGCGGCCGAGCACGGTCCGGCGGAGCATCACGCCCATGGCGATCAGCGCGGCGAGGAAGACGAGCGGCATGACCGGCCAGCCGCCGAAGAACGCCGCCTGGCCGATCCACGTATAGCCGTCGGCCATCGTCGTCAGGGTCTTGCCCTGGGTGATCGCGAGAAGCGCGCCTTGCAGGATGATCATCATCGCCAGCGTCTCGATGAGCGAGACCATGCGGAGACGGGTGATGCAGAGGCCGTTGAAGAAGCCGATGGCGGTCGCGGCGCCGACGCCGCAGAGCATCGCCGGCAGCCACGGCAGCCCGAGCGACGAATAGGCAAGGACACCGATCGCGGCCGAGAACCCGGCGCTCGCCGGGATCGAGAGGTCGATCTCGGCGACGAGGAGCGGCAGCGAGATGGCAAGGGCGAGCATCCCGAGGACGGTGGCCTGGACCAGCACGTTCTGAAGATTGAAGAGCGTGAGGAAATACTCGTTAAACGCGCCGAAGAAGATCACGAGCGCGACGAGCCAGATCCAGACGACGTTGTGCAGCAGCCAGCCGAGCAACGGGCTCGGGCCGGTTTTGGCGGGCGCTGCGGGAGTCGCGGCGGTGAGGGTACCTTCGTTCATTCGCCTCGTCTCCTGTCAGGCCTGGACCGTGGCGCGCACGCGCTCGACGGTGATCTCGTTGCCGAAGAGCGTCTCGCGGACGCGGCCGTGCTCGAAGATGCACACGCGATCGACGGCGCGCACCAGCTCGTCCGTGTCGGTCGAGACGATGATGACTGCGACGCCCTCGCGGCTGAGGGCGTCAATGATGGCGAGGACATCCTGCTTGACCCCGATGTCGATGCCGCGCGTCGGTTCGTCGACGATAAGGAGACGCGGCTTCGTCGCGAGCACCCGCCCGAGGCAGACCTTCTGCTGGTTGCCGCCGGACAGGGTGTCGACCGCGTAGTCGGGGGTCGGGGCCTTGATGCCCATGGCCTTGAAGTAGTGCTGGACGACGCCGCTCTCGGCGGCGCGGTCGATGAAGCCGGCGCGGCTGCGATCTCCGAGGGAGGAGAGCGAGATGTTGGCGCCGATCGACATCTGCCCGACCGAGCCTTCGCGGCGCCGGTCGTCGGAGAGGTAGGCGATGCCGGCGGCAATGGCCTCGGCCGGGCTAGCGGGAAGCGATTGCGCGACGCCGCCGAGCGACAGCGAGCCGGAGCCGTGGTTGAGGCCGAAGACCGCCTTGGCGAGTTCCTTGGCGCCGGCGCCGGGCAGTCCGGTGAAGCCGACAACCTCGCCGGGGGCGATGTCGAGGGCGGCGATGTCGACGTCCCTCGCGCGCACGTTGCGGAGCGAGACGGCCGGGGCCACCCCGGTGTGGTCGCGACGCTCCCGCTGGAAGAGCGCGAGCCCGCGGCCGAGCACGAGCTCGGTCAGCCGCTCGGAGGTGAGGCTTCCCACGTCGTCGGAGCCGCCGGCGAGGCGGCCGTCGCGCAGCACGGAGACCGCGTCGCAGATTTCGAGGATCTCGTCATTGTAGTGCGAGATGAAGATGAAGGTCACGCCCTCCGCCTTGAGGCGGCGCATGAAGTCGAAGAGCTGCCGGCGGTCGGCGACGGTCAGCGCCGCGGTCGGCTCATCGAGGATGATGACCCGGCCGCCAGAGAACATGGCGCGCAGGATGTTGAGCTTGCGGCGGGTGACGGCGTCGAGCTTGCCGGCGAGGGCCATCGGGTCGATGCCCGTGCCCTCGACCATGCGCCTCGCCTGCGCGTGCAGGGTCTTCCAGTTCACGAAGCCGCCGCGGTTCGGCCAGATGCCGAGGAGGAGGTTTTCCGCCGCGGTCATGCTGTCGATGATCATTGGCTCCTGGGTGACGAGGAAGACGCCTGCCTCCTCCATGGAGCGCACGTCGACATGGTCGAGCTCGCGCCCGTCCATGACGATCCGGCCAGAGCTTGGCGAGCGCTGGCCGGAGATGATGCCGACAAGCGTCGACTTGCCGGCGCCGTTTTCCCCGAGCAGGCCGTGGATGTCGCCACGGCGGATCTCCACGGTCACGTCGCGGAGCGCTGTCACCGCTCCGTAGATGCGCGTGACGTTCTCGACGCGGAGGATGACGTCTCCGGTGCCCCTGGGCGCCGGCTGGGCGTGCGGAATTGGCTCGGGCATGCGGCTAGCCTCCTGATCTGGGCCCCGGGCGAAAACTCAGGCGTAGGGGATGTTCCAGACCTTTTCGGAGATGTAGCCCCAGTGACGCTCGTCCTTGGCGTTGTCGCCGTCGATGACGAACGGCGGGATGACGAGGGTCGGGCCGGTCGTGCCCTGCACGATCTCGCCCTTCTCCCAGAAGTACTTCTTGTTCTCATAGACGCCGAGCGGCACCGCATTGCCCTTCAGGGCATGGGTCGTCAGCATCTCGACCGCGATCTCGCCGTAGGCGATCGGGTCCTGCGAGACGCAGGCGTCCATGTAGCCTTCGTTGATCCAGTTCACCGCCACCGGCTCGCCGTCGATGTTGATGAAGATGACGTGGCCTTCCTCGCCGACCTTCTTCCAGCGGTCCTTCTGCTGGAGCGCCGTGGCGATGCCGCGGGACGGGGAGTCCGAGGGCGCGTGGACCGCGTCGAGGTCGGGGTACTCCGAGAGCGTCGAGAGGGTGACAGCGAGCATCTGGTCGAGCTGGCCCTCGGTCGGGCGGGCGAGGTAGTTGATGTCCGGGTACTGGGCGAAGGTGGCGTCCATGCCCTCCTTGCGGGCCCGCCAGGCCGACGAGGCCAGCGCGCCGTAGCAGTTGAGGACGGTTCCCTTCGGGCTGCCGTATCTGGCTTCCAGCCGCTTGATGATCTCCTTCGCCGCCATCACGCCGCCTTCGCGGTTGTCGAAGCTGACGGTGATCGCCACGTCACCGCCGTCGGCCGGGGTGTCGATGATCGCGACGGGGATGTTCTTCTGGTTGTAGCGCTTGATCGCGCTGACGATCGCCTGGCTGTCGATCGGATCGGAGACGATGGCGGAGGGCTGCTTAAGGAGCTGGCTCTGCCACTGCTCGAGCTGGCGGGTATTGTCGAAGTTGGCGTTCGTTGCCGCGAACTCGCCACTGGCGGCTTCGACCGCCCGCTTCACCGCCTCTTCCTGGATGACGAAGAAATAGTAGTCGAGGCTCTTGTTGGAATAGGGAATGAAGAGCCGGTCGGCCGCCATCGCCATGCGCCCCGACATCCCCGTGGCCAGCGCCCCGATGCCGAGGGCCGCGCCGCCTGCCAGCACGCTGCGGCGGTCCATTTTCACCTTGCTGTTCATTGAGTTGCCTCCCTGGCTGGTTTGCGTAGTTATACTAGATGATAGGAACGAGCGTCAACTGAGTCGCGGCGCGGCGCATCTTGCCGGCTGCGCGCGATTCAGGAGTTTATCTAAGATATTTCAGGATGGTGTGCGCATATATCCCGTGGATGACGCGCTGGCGGGATAGTGTTGTTTAACTACGCCTGCCGCATGGCGACGTAGGAGGAACCGTTGAAGCATCCCACCACCATTCCCGCCGCCTCGCGGGTGAAGAGGCCGTTCTCGACGACGCCCGGAATGCGGTTGAGCTCGGTCTCGAGCAGCGCCGCGTCCGGCACCACCCCGCACGCGCAGTCGAGGATGAAGTTGCCGCTGTCGGTGACCACCGGCTGGCCGTCCCGCAGCCGCCGGGTGATGGCGGCGTCCGGGATGCCGGCCTCGGCGAGGGTCCGCGCCACCAGCCGCTCGGTCTGCTTCCAGCCGAACTGGACGACCTCGACGGGCAGCGGAAAGGCCCCGAGCCGGTCGACGATCTTGGTCTCGTCGCAGATGCAGATCATCCGCTTCGAGGCGTGGGCGATGATCTTCTCCCAGAGCAGGCACGCGCCGCCGCCCTTGATCATGTTCATCGCCCGGTCGATCTCGTCGGGACCGTCGATCGTCAGGTCGATCTCGCCCATGTCGTTCGGGTCGGTGATCTCGATGCCGACCTCGCGCGCCACGTCGATGGTCGAGCGCGAGGTCGCGGTGCAGGTCAGGCGCATGCCGTTCGCCACATGCTGTCCGAGCTCGCGCACGAAGAAGTGCGACGTCGTGCCCGAACCGAGTCCGAGCGTCATGCCGTCACGGACGAAATCCGCGATCACGCGGCGTGCGGCAACCTTCTTGGCCTCGTCCTGCGAGTTCATTCAAAGCCTCCTTTTCGGTGCATCCCGGGCCGGAGCCGGGCTCAGATCTTGTCGGTCTGCCAGGAGTCGAGCGCCGGCAGCTGGTCGGGGAATTCGCTCCCCGAGGCCATGGCGATCGCGGTCACCAGCATGTTGATGACGAGGTGGTGGTTGAAGCGCGACGCGAGCGGGGTCATCAGCTCGGTGCGGTCGTAGGGCAGGACGGCGACGACGACGTCCGAGACCCGCGCCAGCGGGCTGTCACCGGCGGCGACCGAGACCACGCGGGCGCCGCGCGAGCGGGTGGCGACGGCGACCTCGACCATCTGCTTGGTGTGGCCGGACTGGGAGAAGATCAGCGAGACTTCGCCCGGGCGGGCGCTCTCGGCATGCATCCACTGGCGCTTCGGTCCGAGCAGCGCCTGGCAGCGCAGGCCGAGCCGCTGGAACTTGTGCTCCGCGTCGACCGCCGTCACCTCCGAGATGCCGGTGGCGTAGATCCCGGTCCACGTCGCATTGCGCAGAAGCGCCGCGCCTTCCTCCACCTGCCGCGGATCGAGATCCTCGAGCAGGCGCTGCACGGCGTTCAGCGAGTTGCGGCAGGTCTTGCGGACGACGTTGTCGATGCTGTCGCCCGGAATGATCTGCTCATAGGCGAAGGGTGCCGAGGGGACGAGGCTCTGGGCAAGCTGAAGCTTGAACTCCTGATAACCCTCGAAGCCGAGCCGCCGGCAGAACCGGATGATCGTCGGATCGCTGACCGAGCACTCCTCCGCCAGCCGGGCCATGCTCATGCGGATCACGTCCGACGGCGAGGTCCGCACGAAGTCGGCGACGCGGCGCTCGGCGGCGCCCATCTCCGGCATGGTGGCCAGCACCTTTTGCAGGATGCTGGTCGCGTCTCTCGCGCCATCCATCATCCGGCCTCCACGCCGCGGTATGCCAGAAGGTCGCCGAGCCGCGTCAGCCGCCGCTCGGGTGCGACGTTCACCTCCGCACTCGCGCCCCACGGCACGAGAAAGAAGGGAACGCCGGCTGCCTCGGCCGTCGCGCGGTCGATGTCGGTGTCGCCGACATAGCCCCAGGTGCCTTCCGCGAGGCCCATGCGCTCCGCGACCGCCAGCAGGTGGCCCGGATCGGGCTTGCAGGCGGGAACCGCGTCGGCGCCGACCGCGATCTCGATGCTCGAGTCGAGCCCGAGCGAGCGAATGACCAGGTCCGCGAGCGACTGGAGCTTGTTGGTGCAGACGCCGAGCCGTGCGCCGGAGCGACGCAGCGCGGCGAGATCCTCGCGGACGTTCGGGTAGATGCGCGTGCGCTCCGCCGGGCTGGCCGCGTAGGCCTCGCGGTAGAGCGCGTGGGCGCGTGCGACCTCTTCGGCCGATCCGGCGATGCCGCGCTCGGCAAGGAGATCGAGGATGAGCCGCATCGGACCGCCGCCCATGAAGCGGCCCACCTCGTCCGCCCCGACTTCCGGCCATCCGTGCCGGGCGAAGCCGACGTTGAGGGCCGCGGCAATGTCCGGGGCGCTGTCGATCAGCGTGCCGTCGAGATCGAAGACGAAAGCGGAAAGCTGGGGCACCGGTGTTCCTGTCAGCTGTCGAAGGCGGGATCGCCAAGCTCGGCGATGGCGGGGGCGAGCGATGGATAGAGCGTGCGGTAGATCGCATGGGCGCGCCGATAGATCGCGCCGGCCGCTGCGTCGGGCGTCTCGCGGGTAAGCGGGCGGCAGCAGGCGGCCGCTGCGTCGCCGTCGGGCCAGACTCCGAGGCCGATGCCGGCCACGAGCGCCGCGCCGAAGGCCGCACCCTCGGCCGCGCCTTCGGTCGTGACGACCTCGCAGCCGAAGAGATCCGCCTGCATCTGGCGCCAGAGCGGCGAGCGGGCGCCGCCGCCCGAGGCCTTGATGACGCGGCCGTCGATGCCCATCGTCGCCATCAGTGCGTGCATGTCGCCAAAGGCATGGACGACGCCCTCCATGACCGAGCGGACGATGTCACCGCGGCGGTGGCGCGCGGTCAATCCGACGAAGGCACCGCGCGCGCCCGGGTCGGGGTGCGGGCAGCGCTCGCCGTAGAGGTACGGCAGGAACAGGAGGCCCCGGGCGCCGGGTACGGACTCCGCCGCCTCGTCGACCAGCGTGGCGAACGGAACGGGCGCGCCGCCGGCAGCGGACAGCACCGTGTCGCGCAGCCAGGAGAACGCGCCACCGGCGTTGAGCGAGACGCCCATGCAGTGCCACTTGCCGGGGACCACGTTGCAGAAGACCTGCAAGCGCCCATCGGGGTTGTCCTGCGGCGCGTCGAGGGCCGCGGCGAGGATGCCGGCGGTGCCGATCGTGGTCTGGAGTTCGCCGGGCGCGATCACACCGGAGCCGATCGTCTGGATGACGCTGTCACCGCCGCCGCCGACCACGGGAATGCCGGCCGGCAGCCCGAGGAGGGCGGCGCCGTCGGTCGACAGGCGGCCCGTCACCTCCGGCGACTCGAAGACGGGCGGCAGGAGGCCCGGGTCGATCCCCAGCCGCTCCGCGAGCCCGGTCGCCCAGACGCGGGCGCGGGTGTCGAAGAGCCCGGTGCCCGAGGCGTCGCTCACCTCGGTCGCGACCTCGCCGGTCAGGACGAGCCGAAGATAGTCCTTCGGGTTCAGCATCAGCGTCATCCGCCCGAAGAGGTCGGGCTCGTGGCGCTGCATCCAGACGATCTTGCCGCCGGTGTAGCCGGGCAGCATCCGGTTGTTCGTGGCAGCGAGCAGCGCCGGCAGTCCGCCCGCCGCCTCTGTCATCGCCGCGCACTCAGGCCCGTTGCGCTGGTCGTTCCACAGGATCGCCGGGCGCAGCACGCGGTGGCTGGCGTCGAGCGGCGTCAGGCCGTGCATCTGCCCGGAGAGGCCGATGGCGAGCACCTCCACCGCTCCGGCCTTCGCCAGTGCGCCGGCGACGGAAGCCCGGACCCCCTCGATCCAGAGCGCGGGGTCCTGCTCGGTCCAGCCCGGTCGGGGGCGGGAGAGCGGATAGCTCGCCGTGTCGGTCGCGATCACCTTGCCGTCGGTGGCGAGGAGCAGTGCCTTGCACCCGGACGTGCCGATATCGATCCCGAGGAGCGCCGCGGTCATGTCAGGCACCGACGCCGTGGTGAAGGCGCACATGCTTGAAGTTGAAGTATTCGAGCAGCCCCTCGCGCCCGTGCTCGTAGCCGACGCCGCTCTGCTTCCGCCCGCCGTAAGGCGCGTTCATGATCCCGGCGTCGACGTTGTTGATGGCGACGTTGCCGTAGTCGAGACCGGCCGAGAGGGTCTGCACCTCCACGAGGTCACGCGCGTAGACGTAGGACGCGAGGCCGTAAGGCGTGTCGTTGGCGAGCCGGATCGCCTCGTCGAGATCGTCGAAGGGCGCGACGCCGACGAGCGGGCCGAAGGTTTCCTCGGTCATCACCTGCATGGCGTGGGTGCAGTCGGCGACGACGGTCGGGCGGAAGAAGTGGCCGTCGGCGTACTCCGCCCCCTCGGGTGCCGCTCCCCCCGCCACCAGCCGGGCGCCCTTGCCGAGCGCGTCGGCGAGATGTGCCTCGGTCTTGGCAAGCGGCTCGCCCGAGGCCATGGCGCCCAGATCCGCGTCGGGCTGCACAAGGCCGTTCGCAACGCTCAGCGCGTCGGCGCCAGCGCCAAGCTGTTCCACGAAGGCGTCGTAGACCGGGCGGGCAACGTAGATGCGGTTGATCGCGATGCAGATCTGGCCGCAGTTGCGGAAGCCCCGCCGGACGGCGCCCTTGACCGCGGCGGCAATGTCGGCGCTGGCGGTGACGATCATCGGGCAGTTGCCACCCAGTTCCAGCGACAGCCGCTTGATGCGCGGGCAGGTCTGCTGGATGTGCAGGCCAACGGCGCTCGAGCCGGTGAAGGCGATCTTGTCGACGTCGGGATGATCGACCAGCGCCTGACCGACCACCGAGCCCTTGCCGGTGACGACGTTCACCACCCCGGAGGGGATGCCGGCCTCCGCCGCCTTGGCGGCGATCGCGAGGGCGGTGAAGGGGGTGAGTTCGGCGGGCTTGATGATGATGGTGCAGCCGGCCGCGAGGCTGGCGCAGAGCTTCCATCCCACGAGCTCGGCCGGATAGTTCCACGGCGTGATCGCGCCGACGACGCCCACCGGCTCGCGGACGACGAGGCTCTGGAAGCCAGGCTGGTCGTTCGGGATGATCTCGCCGTGAACCCGCGTCGCCTCTTCCGCGTAGAAGTGGCAGGCCTCGGCGAGTTTCAGGATTTCACCTTTCGCCTCGTTGACCGGCTTGCCCTGTTCCCGCGTCATCAGCCGCGCCATGGCGAGTGCGTCGGATGCGATCCGATCGCCAAGCCGGTGCAGAGCCGCTGCGCGGGCCTTCGGGGGCAGGGCGGCCCACGGGCGGAAGGCCGCGCGTGCCGCGGCAACGGCGGCGTCGACTTCCTCCAGCGTCGCCGCCGCGATGTGGCCGATCACCTCGCCGGTTGCGGGGTCCTGGACAGGCAGGCGCTCGCCCGCCCCGTCGCGAAAACTACCGGCGATGAAATGCACGCCGTCGAGCAATTTATTCGGCGCAACCGCTGCGTCGTCCATCCGTTCCCCCTCTCGCACTTCCGGGCAGCGAGTCGCCGCGCATGATATAGCATAACTACATCACCGCAAGCCGTCGCTGCAATATTTCTCCAGGGCGCCTTCAGCGAGCTGGCGGAAGGGGGTTGTTTCCCCCATTTCCGATAGAGATTATAACAGTAATATCAGTAATATGTCGCGGCTCAAAGTCGTGAGGCACATTTGGCGCGGGCGACGCTGCGCTCTTGATCGGGCAGGTGGTTCTGATGTAGTTTAGCTACTAACAGGAAGACCGGGGGGTATCATGGACTATCGCGCGCGGCTGGACCTGACAGGACGGCTCGCTCTCGTCACGGGCGCCGGGCAGGGGATCGGCGCGGCCGTTGCCGAGGCGCTCGCCGCCACCGGAGCCGAAGTGATCTGCACCGATCGGCGTGGTGATCTGGCCGAGGCGACGGCCGCTGCTCTGGCTTCCCGGAGCTACGTCACACGGGCCGCGACGCTCGATGTCACCGACACGGCGGCAATCGATGCTCTGGCCGAACGCCTGCCGCCCCTCGACATTCTCGTCTGCAACGCCGGGGTCGTCAGCAACGTCCTCGCCGAAGAGATGAGTGATGACGAGTGGGACCGGGTGATCTCGGTGAACCTCACGGGGGTCTTCCGCTGCTGCCGCGGCTTTGGTCGCCGCATGCTCGAAGCCGGTCGGGGAAGCATCGTCAACATCGGCTCGATGTCGGCCGATATCGTCAACGTGCCGCAACCGCAGTGTCACTACAACGCCTCGAAGGCTGGCGTTCACCATCTTACGCGCTCGCTGGCGGTGGAGTGGGCGAAGCGCGGGGTCCGGGTGAACGCGGTTGCCCCGACCTACGTTGAAACCCCGCTCCTCGACGGCGTCGAAGGCGCGGGTGGCCTGATCGAGCGCTGGCTCGACCTCACCCCGGCGGGTCGCATGGGCAAGCCCTACGAGATCGCGTCGATCGTGCAATTCCTTGCCTCGGACGCATCCAGCCTGATGACCGGCTCGATCGTCTCGGCGGATGCCGGCTACACCAGCATCTGAGGCCGTCACGCAGCCACCGGCGGAGCGTGGCGCGGGTCTGCCTCGGGAGAGACCCGGTGATCAGGGGGCCCGGTGAACAGGGGCCTGGCGGGTGCGGGGGCCGGATCAACTCGGCCCCCGCCGTGGTTCAGTTCAGCGCTTCGTAGTCCGCGAGGTTGGCCGGCGTGACCAGTTCGAACGGAACGACGGTCTTCTTCTCGTAGGGCTCACCCTTGGTGATCTCGAGCATGGTGTCGATCGCGGCGACGCCCTGGCCCTTGGCGTTCTGGAAGACGGTGACGTCGAGATCGCCGGCCTTCATCGCCGCGAGGGCGTCCTTGGTCGCATCGACCCCGCCGACGATCACCTGATCCATCGGCACGCCAGCGGCCTTCAGCGCCCGGATCGCCCCGAGCGCCATCTCGTCGTTGTTGGCGAAGACCGCCTTCGGCTGAATGCCGCTCGTCAGCCAGTTCGACATGAGATCGAGGCCCGGCGTGCGCATGTAGTTCGCTGTCTGCTCGTCGACGAGCTTGATGCCGGAGCATTCCGGCGTCGCAAGCACATTGTGCACGCCTTCGGTCCGGCCGCGCTGGCCCGAGGTGCCAAGCTGGCCGAGCAGCATCACCGCGTCGCCCTTGCCGCCGAGTTCCTTGCAGATCTCGGTCGCCTGAAGCGTGCCCGCAAGAACCTCGTCCGAGCCGACCCAGGCCTGCTTGTCGGGCAGGCTGTCGCCGTTCGGCGGCATCAGGTTGACGAAGATCAGCGGAACGCCCGCAGCGTTGGCGGTCGCCGACATGGCGCCGCCGGAATCCGAGTCGACCAGCAGGACAATCATCCCGTCGACCCCGGAGGCGATGAAGTTCTCGATCTGACTCTGCTGGCGCGAGATGTCGCCGCCGGCATCCTCGATCTGCAGGGTCACGTCCGGCAGGCTCGCAGCGTGGTCGAGCATGTTGTTCCGGAGCACCGTCTGCCAGTTGTCATCGAACAGCGCCATGCTGACGCCGAAGGTCTCGGCGTGGGCGGCCGTTCCCAGAAGCGCCGCGAGAACGGCGCCGGTCAGAAAGGTCCTCAATTGTCTTCCTCCACGTTGGTGTTTCGTATCCCGCCAACTGTGGCGTGATCCCGGCGAAGGGATCCGCCCGCGGCTGCCGCCCGGAAGCGGACGACGCTGCTCTGCTTCGTTACCGACAGCCGGCATTCGGTGAGCCCGCCGGGGCATTCAATCGGGGCGGCGCCAGCTGCCCGGATGCCGCAACACACGGTGATTCATCGCTGAGGAATCGGAAGAGAGGGGCCCGCGGCGACGCGACGACCTCGGTCGCACCAATCCCTCGCATATGGTCCGGGTCGCGGATGGCACGGCATTGATTTCCCCCCGAGGTGAGCCTCCGGCCATTGAATGCAATGGTTATTGCGAAGATATCTCATTCGCAACATTGCAAGTCAACCGTGTTGTGCAATGTCCGTTGCGAGGATCGCGGATGTCTGATCCGAATCCGGGAGGGCTCGGCTTTGTGCCGGATTGCCGGGGGGCGCCCTGCGCACGGGTCCGGGTGATGACCAAAAGTGAGAAATCCAGCATCTTGTTCTGGCGCGCAGTGTTCAGATTGACGCCTGAGACCGAAGAAGAACGACGTCCCGTGGGGCAATCCGGACGGACTGGAACACGGGATACCTTCGCGACTGTAGAACTCAAGGCTGACAGATAAGATGGTGCGTGCATTTCGAGCGCGCGCGATGTTGAATGCAATTCGATCGACAGGTGAATCGCGCCGCGCGCATTGGCTCCGGTGCGTCGAAGAGTTCTGTTGCAAGTAAAAATATTGCAAAAAATACGGGGGAACATGATGACATCAGCATTGGTGACAATTGCCGGACTGACCGCCGGCCTGAGTGCCTCTTTAGCCATGCTTGCCGGCGCAAGTTACGCTCAGGACGCGCGCCCGAACATGCTCGTGATTGTCGTCGATGATCTGGGATTTTCCGACCTGGGCGCGTTCGGCGGCGAAATTGACACGCCGAACCTCGACCGTCTCGTGCAAGGCGGGCTGCAGCTCACCAACTATCACGTGGCACCGACCTGTTCTCCCACCAGGTCGATGCTGATGTCAGGCACTGACAACCATGTTGCCGGCCTCGGCAACATGGCCGAGGAGGTGTTGGAAGAGCAGCGGGGCCGTCCCGGCTATGAGGGTTTTCTCACCGATCGTGTTGCGACGTTGCCCGAGGTTCTCCGCAACAACGGCTATCACACGCTGATGTCGGGCAAATGGCACCTCGGCATGCAGGAGGGTCAGCGTCCGAAGGCACGCGGGTTCGAGCATTCCGTCGCGCTGCTGAACGCGGCCGCGCATCACTTCGACGACACCGGGATGATCGAGAAGGCTGCGAAGGCGAGCTACACGCGCGATGACGTGGCTATCACGTTGCCGGAAGATTTCTACACCACTGACTACTTCACCACGGCGATGATCGAGCAGATCGACTCGGTTCAGGATGGGGCGCCGTTCTTCGGCTATCTCGCCTACACGGCGCCGCACTGGCCTCTGCAGGCGCCGGAGGAGACGATCCGCCAGTACACCGGGAAATACGACGGAGGCTATGAGGCGATCCGGCAGGCGCGCACGGAGCGCATGCGGGACCTCGGCCTCCTGGTGCCCGGCGTCGCGCCCAATCCGGTGCCGGACCTCTGGCCGCACTGGGACGAGCTTGACGCCGACCAGAAGAAGACCGAGGCGCGGAAGATGGAGATCTACGCGGCAATGGTCCACAAGATCGACGAGAATGTCGGCCGCCTCGTGGAGCACCTCGAGGCGATCGGAGAGCTCGACGACACGATCTTCATCTTCTTCTCGGACAACGGTGCCGAGGGTGAGCTCCCCGAAAACATCATGGGCGGCCGCAATCGGGACTGGATCGCTCAGAACTTCGACAACTCTTTCGACAACCTCGGGAAGAAGGGGTCGTACGCCGGCTACGGCCCGAGCTGGGCACAGGTGAGCCAGACGCCGTTCCGGATGTTCAAGGGGCATCCCTACGAGGGCGGCACCAGGGCTCCGGCGTTCATCACCTACGCGGGATGGCAGGGTGGTCGACAGGCGGATGACTTCATCCACGTCACGGACATCGCCCCGACCCTCATCGAGATCGCCGGCGCCCAATGGCCCGAGAGGCGCGGGGACGTTGCGCTGGCGCCGCTGACCGGCCATTCGATCCTTCCCTGGCTCGAAGGCCGGCAGCAGGCCGCGCGGCCGCAAGCCGAGCCTGTGTGCCTGGAGCTCTTCGGTCGGGTTGCTGTCTGGAAGGACGGCTGGAAGCTCGTCCACACCAACCAGCCGTGGGGAACGGGCGATTTCGAACTCTACGATCTCGCGTCCGATCCCACCGAGCTGTCCGACGTCTCCGCCGGGAACCCGGACAAGATCACCGAACTCAAGTCGGCATGGGCGGATTGTCAGGAGAAATACGGGATCTACTGGAATCCCGGTCTGGCGCCGCAAATGGTCTACGCCAACGGAACCGAATACCTGTTCCGGCCGCCCCACCTCGCGAACCCATAGGCCGCGTCGTCCGGAATGGACGCAGCCGAGGCGAGGCGTCGGCGTCCATTCCTGCCGTCCCCGGCCCCTCTGCCCGCGGCGAGAGATGCCGCGAACACGGGGCCGGAGCTCTCCTGTTCGGGCGCTCGTCCTCGCGACCGTCGGGGTGCCTCCCGGTACTCGCGCTGCCCGCTCCCGGCCCCGGGGCATCGTCGATGCAGGCGGGCTGAAGACGACGCTCGCCCCGCCTGTCCCGCTGACGTGGCAGAAAGCGGTGCCCGCCCGCGCGTCTGTCGCGGATGTCGGCCTTGCTGAGCCTTTCGAATGTCCGCAGGGCCAGCCGCGCGCTTCGTCTGCCACGATGCCACCGGGACGAGCGTCCTCCGGGCGGTGGTCCTCATTGCGAGCATCGCGAAGGATTGACCCGCGATCAGGAACCGCTCCAAAGTCGGTAGGTTCTTCAACGCGACCGAAACCACAGGGATTCAATACCTTCCAGCCAGACTGTTCCCCGCACGCGCGGGGATGAACCGCATCGGACTGAGCCGCTTCTTCGACCAGCTCTCTGTTCCCCGCACGCGCGGGGATGAACCGCCGCGCGGCGGCGCAACTTCCGTTCCGGCTTGCTGTTCCCCGCACGCGCGGGGATGAACCGTACGCCCGAGAGGCCGGGCTGGACGAGCGGCTCTGTTCCCCGCACGCGCGGGGATGAACCGCTGATCGAACGCCTGCGAGCCACCTCGCCGCACTGTTCCCCGCACGCGCGGGGATGAACCGCTCGGCCTGAGCGCCCGTCAGGCAGGCCATGACTGTTCCCCGCACGCGCGGGGATGAACCGCGGTGTACATCGCTCGAAAGCGAGGCAAGGCACTGTTCCCCGCACGCGCGGGGATGAACCGCTCGCGCACGCCGAGCACATGATCCCGGAGTTCTGTTCCCCGCACGCGCGGGGATGAACCGGGTGATTTTCATAATTATCTTATGGCAAATTACTGTTCCCCGCACGCGCGGGGATGAACCGGAGAAGTAGGTGTAGGCCGGGACGCCCTCAGCCTGTTCCCCGCACGCGCGGGGATGAACCGGTGCGCAACCAGAAGGTCTACGGCGAGAAGCACTGTTCCCCGCACGCGCGGGGATGAACCGCGCTGCACGGCATCGTAGCCGGGAGGCTCGTCCTGTTCCCCGCACGCGCGGGGATGAACCGCTCCCCGCCGATCCCGATTGGGAATGGGAGTGCTGTTCCCCGCACGCGCGGGGATGAACCGTCTTTGCCGCCGTAAGTGTTGCGCCACTCCGACTGTTCCCCGCACGCGCGGGGATGAACCGTGACAGTTTTGGTCACAACAGTTCACGAATCCCTGTTCCCCGCACGCGCGGGGATGAACCGGCGGCCCGTCAATCGAAAGCCCGGCGCCCTCTTGGCCCGCTGCCCCGCCGGTGCTATCTATGGGGCGCCCGGTCGCGCCAGGAACCCGCGGTGGCGCGCTGGAGGTCGGCCCGTCGACTGACTGCGACCGCCGGGCATCTCCCTTCCGGCGGCGATGGTGAGTAACCACCCACTTTTTCGCCGCGCCCCGGTAGTCCAGCGCCACAATGGTGCTCCACGCACGACCGGCGCCGTCCCTGTTCCCCGCACGCGCGGGGATGAGCCGTCGGCGGGCTCCGCTGAGGGAGGCGGCGTGGCGTCATAGGGGCGCGGGCATCACCGCACGAGCTTGCTCAGGCTCCTGAAGGCTGCGGCGTCCGCGGACCCGAGCCACTCGAAGACGACCATCTCGGTCGTGACGATGACGCAGCCCGCCCTCTCGGCGCGTCGAAGGGCGCGGTCCCTGTTCTCTTCCCGCCGCGAGTCGACGGCGTCGGCGACCACGTACACGGCATGACCCGACCCGACGGCCTCCAGCGCCGTCTGGAGAACGCAGACATGGGCCTCGATCCCGGCAATGATCAACGCGTCATCCGGCCGGCTCCCGAGTTCGTCGCGCAGCGCCTGATTGCGGAGGCAGGAGAAATCGAGCTTCGGCAGAGGGTGGCTTTCCGTCAGGCCGGCGAGTTCCGGGAGGGTTGGTCCCAGTCCCCGGGGATATTGCTCGGAGATCGTGACCGGAATGCCAAGCTCGCGGGCCGCGGTCAGCAGAATCGTGCAATTCCGGATCAGCGACGCGGGTTCGCTCATCGCCGGTGCGAGACGTTCCTGCACATCGACGAGAACAAGTCGCGAAGTATCAGGATCTATTGTATTTCTCGACGGACTGGAATTCACGCGCTCCCCCCGCTAGTCGGCACTCCCAGGCTATGGGTATCCAGAGAACCGTTCAACTTTTTTCCCCGACCGCCGGTCGCGACGCTGGCGCGATCGCTCCGCACGCGAGCGGCGTCCTCGGTGTTCAGGCGTGATAGCCGAAAGCCTCGGAGAGCCGCCTCGCCGAAGAAGTCACGATTCGTGCCAGCGCGCTGTCTGGGCCGCTGTCCACGCGGCTCGTCCGACCAAACACTGTCAGAGCCATGAAGAGCCGTCCGGTCGCGTCGAAGACCGGGGCGCTGACGGCTCCGAAGCCATCGCCGCCGCCGTCCCTGACACACGCAAAGCCGAGACCTCTCGTCTCGCGGATCAGTTCCGCCAGTGCCGCGCGCTCCTTCGGGGTGTTGACGCGTCCCGTGGCGCGGTTCTGTTCCAGCTCGCGCTCGATCGGTCCCTCGGTGCGTGCAGGCTCCTCGAAGCTGCTGAAGACGAGGCCGGTCGCGGAGAACGTCAGCGGGCAGTGGTGGGTCGGGGCGATCGTCGTGGCGAAGTCGTGTCGGGCCTCCATGACCCGGATCATGGTCGGCCCCTTGTCGGTCCACATCGCGAGGGCGGAGGTTTCGCCGACCTGCTCGACCAGCTCCGTCAGGATCGATTCGGCGAGCTGCAGCGGTTCGAATCGAGCGAAGCTCTTCAATCCAAGCTGGAATGCGACATGTCCCAGATCGTATTTCGATGATTCCTTGTTCTGTTGCACAAGGCCGGTCCTGATCAGGCTCACCAGATACCTGTGGACCTTCGCGGACGGGAACCCGAGTTCTGCCGCGATCGCGGCCAGTTTCATTGGGCCGTCTGAGCGGATCAGGACATCAAGTACCGTTCCCGCCACTTCGACGGTGAATCACAGAGCGCGTCAGCACCTGAGCCGGGCAACCTGCGCGGCCGCAGAGATCTGCGCTGCCGTATCGTAGTGACGTGTTCGTCCTGCTCCCGCAGGTTGGCATCCCTCTTTGATACACCGAACGGCAGCGACAAGTTATCATGAAACCGAGCTGAATCGGCCACGCCTGTCCTGTTGTCTGCAGGTGGTGCTCATCATTCGATAACCCTGGTAACCCGGCCCGGGATTCCGACGACCACCGCATTTCGCGGGGCCGTCAGGTTCGCGACCACGGCGTTGGCGCCGACAATGCACCCGTCTCCGAGGGAGGCGCCCGGAAGGATCTTTGCGCCGTGTCCGACGAAGAGACGTTTCCCGAGGGTTACCTCGGCGATGTCCCAGGGCCGATCAAGGCTGTGCTTGTCGAGGTCGCGCGGCGCATGGGTGATGTTCGTGATGACGTTGGCGCCGGTGAAGTTCGACTGTGCGCCGATGGTCAGGTCCGCGGCGATCGTGATGTGGCAGTTGGCGCCGATGACGACATCCTCCTCGATGGTCAGCGTCGCGCCGTCGAAGACCTCGACCCGCAATCCGGGCCATATCCGGACGCGCTTGCCGATCCTGATGTTGCGCCGGCCCAGCATGAAGAGAGTCGGGCCGACGAAGCCGGGAAACTTGATCGACGTCCCGCGCAGGAAGAGGCCGACCGCGTTGACCGCCCAGAGGATTTTTCGGTCCAGCCGCATCAGGTGTCTCTTTCCGGGGTCGCTGCCTCGAACGCCTGATCGAAGCCGAAGCAGGCCCGATCACCATCTAGCGAGGCCTTGGCAAGCTGAGCCAGCTTGATCAGGGTATCCGTGTCGACCGCGGCCGCTTGTTCGAGGGTCAGATGGGCAGTGGCCAGTGGGCGATCGGAGATCGTCACGACCGGAATGCCGCGTGCGAGGGCATCCATCAACGCGCCACTGTCACCGCAGATCGCCAGGCCCGGGCGCGGGCTGGCCTCGGCGACGCTGGTCAGGGCGAGTTCCGGATGTCCGCCGCGGAGGGACGGGTGCAGCGACCAGACGGCGCGCAAGCCCTGCGGCAGGACGGTGAGGAGATGCCTGAAGAGCGGCAATTGCCGCGCGTCGTAGGGCGGGCAGAGGATCGCGAGGCCTTCATCAACCGGGCCGTCCGCTGAAAGGGCGCCGAAGCCGTACTCGCCCACCAGAGCCAGCCGCTCCGGGGCGAAGCCCGCGGCGAGGAATGCCTTCTCGGTGCAGCGGTCCCAGAGGCAGATCCTGTCGGAGACGAAGTTGCGGATGCCCATGAGAGAACCCGGGTCATCCATCCGGTAGAGGCCGTGATGCAGCGTGCAGGTAGCGGACCCGTTGCGTCGGGCCGCGAGGGCCAGCGCGAAGCCCGACAGGTGGCCGTCGCAATAGACCACGAGCGGCTCGCCGTCCTTCCGGGAAAGCGCGGCGACGCAGGCAATGATCCAGGGCACTGGCAGCAGTGCGAGCAGCGCCGCCGGCACCAGCGCCAGCAGGCGCAAGACGATGGGGGTCACGTGCGGCTCGACCAGCCCGGCGGCCGCGAGCCGCGGATCAACCGCGACGGCGCGGCGGGCGAGGAACTCGCGGCTGAAGCGGATCTGGCGTCCCGCAAGCCAGTTGTGCGCGACGTAAGGTCCCCGGCGGTGACGCTGCTTCGCCACACACAGGGTCAGTGTCCAGCATTCCTTCAACTTGTACCGGGCCCAGGTCAGGGCTGGACGGCTTCCCCCGAGGTTGAAGAAGAAGTCACGCTCCATCGGATGGTCTGCGGCCATGCCTCTAGGCCTCGAAGAACTTGATGAGCCCACCCAGTCCCTCCTGCAGGGAAACCTTCGGCTCGTAGCCCAGCACCGCGCGGGCGCGTCCGATGTCGGCGGCGGCATGGCGCACGTCGCCGAGGCGGTAGAGATCGCAGAACTCCGGCTCCGGCCCGCCGGTCAGCACGCAGATCTCGCGCGCGACCGCCTCCAGCGTGAGCCGTTCGCCCGAACCGATGTCGTAGGTGCCGGCCGGGGCGTTCCCGGTGAGCGCGAGATTGATTGCGCTCGCGATGTCGGCCACATGCACGAAGTCCCGCGTGATCCCGCCCTGCTCGTAGATCTTCACCGGCTCCTTCCGGCTCAGGTTGCGCAGGAAGTGGATCAGCACGCCGGTGTAGGGATTGGTCAGCGACTGGCCCGCGCCATAGACGTTCTGCAGCCGCAGCACGTAGGCCGAGACGCCGAACGACCGCGCCCAGTTCCGCACGAGGTTTTCCTGACAGAGCTTGGTGGCGCCATAGATGTTGGAAGGATTGGGCAGGTGGGCCGCCGCCGACATGGCGAGCGGCTCGAGCGCCTCGAACTCGAACTTGCCCGCCTTCAGGTCCGCCTCGTCGCGTTGCTCGGGATAGACCGTCTCGCCGGAGGCGGAACGGAAGGGGCCCTCGCCGTAGACCGCGCGGCTCGAGGTCAGCACGATGCGCTTTGGCAAGACGCCCATGCCCGACAGGGTATCGAGGACGAGCGCGGTGCCCATGGCGTTGATCCGGGTGTTGAGCGCGCAGTTGTGCAGCGAGCGCCCGGTGCCGGTTTCCGCAGCCAGCAGGATCAGGTTCTCCGGCACGCCGTTTTCGAACAGCGCTCGGACGTCGTCCGGCTGGGATACATCTCCGGGGACGAAGTCCACACCGAGGGAGACGAAGTCCGCGATCGACTTCCTGTTGTGCACGATCGGAGACAACGAGTCGAAGACCGTGACGTCTTTCGTGCCGAAATCGTTCATGTATCGGCTGCCGATGAAGCCTGCGCCACCAATGATCAGGGTATTCTTCATGAAGTCGTTCCTTCTTGCACCGCTTTACTCAGAAGCGAAAGGGAAGTGACGTGATCGACAGCCGCCGTCGCACGTACTGGAAGAGGATGATGTTCCACGCGATGACCGTGGCCGATGAGGCGATCGCCGCGCCCCAGGCCCCGAAGAAGGGGATCAGGACTGCGTTCAGGACGATGTTGATCACGAACGCGACCAGAACCCCCTTCAGGGTGTCGAGTTCATGGCCCGTCATGTTCAGGATGACCATGACTGAACCAAACCAGGCGTGGACCAGTTGCCCGATCACCAGAATGACCATCGGGCCATAGCTGACGGCGTATTCGGCGCCGAAGCCAAGCTCGAGAATCCATGGCCCGAGCAGGATCAGCACCAGCGAAACCGGCGCGCCGATCCCGAAGGTGAGTTGCGCGGTGCGGATCGCGACGTTCTCCAGATTCTCCCGGTTACCTTCTTTGTGCAGGCGGGCGAACGTCGGCATCATCACCATGTTGATCGCCTGAAGCCCTGCCACGGGTAGCAGCGCCACTGACGAGGCGACCTTGTAGAGGCCGGCGGCCCGGGCGTCGCTCAGGACACCCAGCATGATGACATCAAGGTTGGAGCTGATCACCTGCGCTCCGGCGACGATGCCGAGGACCCCCGTCGAGAGGATCATCGTCCTCATGCTGAGATCGGTGGGAGGGCTCCGATCCTCGCCTCGTGGCCGCAACCAGAGCCAGCCACCCGCGCCAATCGCCAGGGCGACGAACGCGCCGGCAAGGTGCAGCGACATCGCGCTGAGCGAAGTCAAGCTGCCGACGAGCAGGACCCAGCCAAGGATGAACACGCAGAACACCGCTTGCCGGAGCACCTGGTCGGGCAGCAGGCCGGAGACCGGGTAGCCAAGGCCACGCAGCACGCTGCCCAGCACCGCGGTCATCGCCATCACCGGGACGATGAGGAAGCCGATGATCAGGGTCTCGGCGTAGGTCGGTGATGCATTGGTGAGGTAGGTCCAGACGAAAGCCAGAGCGACCACGCCGCCGGAGGAGATCAGCACCAGCTGCGTTGCCGCGCGAACGATCCGGTGGATGCGCCCGGGGCTGCCATCCACGACAGCACGCGAGACCTCCCGGACGACGAAGTTGGGCAGACCGAGCTGGGAAGGAACCGCAAGGATCGTGACCGTCGCGAAGACGACGGAATAGACGCCATACTCCTCGGCCTGCAGGACCCGCGCCAGGATGGCGACCGATATGAATCCGGCAAGGAGACTGACGAACTTGATGGCGATCGCGCCGGCAGACCTCTTCAAAAGCGACATGCCAACTCTTACCGCTTATCATACCTGAGCAATCATCTCCCTCGTCGGGAGAGTATTGCAGCCGCTGGGGTCACTTCCCTTGGCGGCTTATACCTCTTGCAATCAGAGATGCGCAATACGATTAAAGATCGCAGCCGCAGTTCACTCGTATTTAGAGTGGTATATTATAGGACACAATGCATCCGGTCCGCCCCGAAAATCAACCCGCGGGGCGGGCCGTCGCTTTGCGATCAGAATGTGTAGGTGTAGCCGACCAGCACGTTGATCGCGTCGTACCCGCTGCTGAAACTGAAGTCGTCGTCCTCGACGGTCTGGCTTGACGCCCCGAAGTAGCGAACTTCGGCGAAGAGGCTGCCCTGGAGCGAGACTTCGTAGCTGAGGCCGAGCATCGCCTGATAGGCGAAGGAATAGTCGGACTCGAGCTTGAGGTCGTCCTGCTTCACGCTGAAGTCACCAACTCCGAGGCCAGCGCCCACGTAGGGACGGAACGGGGTCGCGGAACCGTCAGGAACGAACTTGTAGAACGCGTTCAGCATGAAGGCGTTGGAGACCACATCGCCGCTGTCGTTGTTGTCCGTCTCTTTCCAATCCGCGTCGGACTTGCGGTAGAGATATTCGGCCTCGATGGCCACGTTCGGGGAGTAGGTGAAGCCGACGGCAGCACCGATCGCATAGCCGCTGTCGAAATCGAGACCGTTCGGCGCGCTCACGCCACTCGTCTCGTCGCGGAGATCGAAATCCTGGTCCTGGGGAATGGTCCAGCCACCGAGGAGCTTCATGTAGACGTCCTGCGCCCGGGCCATGCCGGGGAGCAGCGCCATGCTTCCCAGCATCGCACCTGCGGCGAGGATCGTCGTAAGCTTCCGTCCCATTCTGAACTCCTTTTTCTGCGCCAATTTCCATGGGGGATCAGGGGCGGGCATCGCTCGCCCCTGATGCCGGTCCCTAGTTTGAGTACGCCCCCGGAAGCTGGAGGAAGTTCGGGGAGAGTTGCTCGATCACCCGGCTCCAGCGGGTCACCGGTTGCTCGGAGACGAAGACGATGTCACGCGGCCGGAGTTCGAGGCGCGTCAGCATCATCATTCCCACGGCGGAGCTGCCGTCCACGTGCCAGGCGGTGATCCCGCTGAACTCGAGCGGATTGGTGGAGCTGCGCAGCACATAGATCTGCCGGGGATCGGCCGTCCGGTTGGGAGCGCCCCCGCCGCCCTGATAGAGGGCGTCGGCGAGGGTCGCGACCTGGCCGTAGGGCAGGGACCAGCGGCCCTGCTTGAACATCTCGCCGCTGAGATAGACGTAATCCTGCGGCTCCGCGCCCATCTCGACGCGCGCGGAGAAGTTCTCGCGCTCCTCCGCCAGCTCGCCGCGCCGGAGCTCGGTGGCCTGCGTCAGGATCTGCATCTCGTTCTGGCGCGAGCCCTGCTCGAACTCGCGAAGCTGGATCTGCTCGGCAAAGTAGGCCTGCGCCTTGCCCAGATCGTATTCCGTGTCGACGAAGACGGAGTCGCGGTCGATCAGGCGCAGCTTCTGGTAGCGCGGCGACACCAGGAAATCCCGCACCGGGATCTCATAGAGCGACCCGTCCCGGTAGATCCGGATCACCGCGGCGTCGCGGTCGGCGGCGGTGATGCCGCCAACGGCGGCC
This sequence comes from Amaricoccus macauensis, assembly GCF_014201905.1. Classification (GTDB taxonomy): domain Bacteria; phylum Pseudomonadota; class Alphaproteobacteria; order Rhodobacterales; family Rhodobacteraceae; genus Amaricoccus; species Amaricoccus macauensis. Next base: position 212,189 of record NZ_JACHFM010000003.1, read on the forward strand.
AGCGCGTTGTCGAGGGTGAGCGGGATCAGCGTGATCCGCGCCACGCCGGGCTGGGCGACCGCGCCGCCGATCGACACCTTGCGCGCGTTGAAGTCAGCGATCTCGAGACTGAACGACGGGTCGATCTGGCGCTCCAGCAGCCGTTGGAACAGCACTGCTTCCGCTTCCTCGAGCGTCATCTCCGCGATGCGCACGCGGCCCACGTCCGGGATCGCGATGGAGCCGTCGTCCTGCACCGTATAGCCCTGACGCCGGTTCTCCGCCGCGAGCAGGCCGGTCAGTTCCTCGACCGAGGTGCCGGGGGTCTTGGTCGCCAGCAGGACGACGTCGCCGACTCCGATCCGATAGGGCTCCGGCGGCACCGGGGGTGGCAGACGCGCGACAAGCTCCTCGGGCCGGGTCTCGGGCTGGAACGCGGTTTCCGGCCCGGCCTCGGCGACGGGCGACCCGCCGCCGCTGCCGGCAGTCTGATGGAAGGCCGCCGGCAGGGCGCGCGGCTGATAGGGGTCACGATTGGCCGCGAAGACGGTCTCGGGCGTCACGTCGATCACCCTCACCTTGCCTCCGTCGACCACGCCATCCCGGATGACGGGGCTATGATAGGCGACGCCGCAGCCGCCTATGAGGAGGGCAAGACCCAGAGTGTACAGTTGCCGCATGGCCTCTCCCATCTCGCGCTTCAGGAATTGGGGAACAGAAGTTGGGCGCGTCCCGCGCCCTCACTGATGAACTGGACTGACTGCAGGATGCGATCGCCACTCAGCCAGTAGAGATTGGTGAAGCTGTCGTCCGCGCCCTGACAGGTTTCCTCGATCCGCTGGCTTCGTGTCGTCACGTCATTGAGCAGCTGGATGGTTTCTTGTCCGGCGGGGCGCACGTCGCAGACGAAGGCCCGAATGCGGATCTGGTCCTGCCCGTTGAGATAGGTGTGGATCCGGGTGATCCGGGCGGGCCGCATCTGATGGATCGCGCCGGCGAGACCAGGCGTGTCCGCGGTCATCAGGTCGAACGAAAGACCGCGCGTGCCGATGAGCACCCCGTCGCGCAGAAAGATTTGTGCGTTGTCGATCGTGCGCCAGCGGGTAACTCCGTTGCGCGCGTTGGTCTGGACCATGAGCACCGAGGGGCCGTCGTCGAGCAGCGTGATCCGAAGCCTCGGCGCCCCTGCGGCGATCAGCCGCTCTGCCGCGGCGGTGTCGACGCCGGGCGCGGGCGGCATGAGCTGCTGGCCGTTGCGGGCCCGCTCGGTGCTCACGCTGCAGCCCGCAAGCCCCAGGCAGAGCAAGGTCAGAACGCGGCCGAGGCGACGAAGGCCAGAGCTCATCGCCAGAACCTTTCCCAACGCGCGCCGAGCTCTTCCTGACGGCTGGGTCGGGTCATCGGATAGAGCCGGTTCTGCGCCCAGAGCTGCGCGCCGCCATCCCGCAGGATTGGTCGGATCACCATGCCGATCTGATTGGGCGATGGCTTGCCGAGAAACCAGGTGAGCGGAACGCTGAAGGAGAAGCCCTTGTCGAAGGAGCCTTCGCCGAAGTCGTCGAAGCTGACGTCGGTCAGGGTGAAGAACGCGCTGAGCTCGAAGCCGTTGCCGAAGCGACGGCTCATCGTGAACGTCGAGCCCCAGTCCTTCGCCAGATACCGTCCGACGTCGACCTGACCGAAATAGCCTTCTCCGAAATCATAGTAGCCCGAGAGGAAGCCCGTGACGACGTCGTAGTCCTGGAAGTCGAGCCCGCCGTCGAAGGCGCGCTGCCTCGCATAGGCGAGGTTCCCGCCAAGGGCGAGGCGTTGACCGGGAGGGGCCCAGAGCACTTCGCTGAAGACCCCGCCGAACATCGGCTCAAGCAGCCCCGCTTGCGCCTGGCCGTAGAGGTCCGGACCGAGGCGCTCGAACTGCGCCGCGGTCAGATAGGGGATCGTGATCTCGCCGGCGTCCCTCGCATAGAGCCATGCATCGGAGCGCACGTGAGGCAGCGTCGAGTTCGACGGCCGATTGCCCTCGTCGAGATTGCCGATGATGCTGTGCCGCAGGGCGCCGGAGAAATAGGTTCCCCGCCACGGCGACCACGAGGCACTCGCTTCGGCGCCGATGTCTATCCGCACAGGATTGTCCGGGTCGAAGAGGAATGGCGTCGCGTAGAGCCCGACCCCGGCGGTAAAGTACGGATCCCAGGTCCCCGCTGGTGCCGGCGTCCGCGCGGCATCGATGATGCCCGCCCGGGTGTAGCTCTGCCACGCGCCGTCGGGGGCGTACTGGGTTTCCTCGAGGTCGCTCCGCTTCAGCGTGACCTCCGTGACCTCCATGCCCAGGACATGGCTGCGGATCCGGAAGCTCCTGACCTCGGCGGGCAACTGGGCGCTCAGCACCGCCGCGGTACGGCCGTAGGCCTGCGCCATCGCCGGCCAGCCGTTGTTGGTGATCGAGACGATCGCGGTCGTGCCTGTGACCTCGAAGCCCTCCAGGGCGACACCTTGATCGTTCAGCGCCGCCTCGAGCCGCGCGTGGCGCGCCGCGTCTGGCCGGGGGGTCCAGAGCGCCAGGCTTTCACCTGAGCCGTGAGAGATCGCAGGGGGGCCGGCCTCGCGTCCTGAAGGCGCAGGCGGATCCTTCGGATTGAACATGAAGCTCGCGCTGACCGCGACGGAGGAGCCGCTCAGCAGGGAGACCCCGATGGTCCCGCCATTGTCGAACTGATACTGCGCGCCGAAATTGAGCGGGATCCGGTACTTGTACCCCATCCGCAGGACCTCGGCATCCATGGAGTCCGACGAGTACTCCGCCATCAGCCGCAAATGGTCGGTCGCCTTCCAGTCCGCAGCTGCGAAGATCGCCGCGGGTCCGTGGAAGAAGCTGCCGAAGGCGACCTGACCGGTGTCCTCGATGGTGCGGTCGGTATCGCGATGGTTGAAGCGGTCGGAGATCAGTCCCAACGGGTTCTTGAAGCCGTTGTGGGTCCCGTACCGCCCCCATCCGATGCCGAGCGTCGCGGTAACATCCGGCCCGATGTGCTTCGACGCCGCGATGTACTCCGAGCTGAAGATTCCGGTGCCGCCGAAGTCCTGCAAGCCGACCGTCATGGCCGGCCACCACCCGGTGTAGTCCTCCTGCGAGAGCAGCACGCGGACGTCGAAACTGCGGTCGTAGAGGGAATCGTGCCGCCCGTCCTCGAAGGGCACGTAGTCCCTGAGGTACGAGTACCGGAAGCTTCCCTGCAGCCGCGGCGTGATCTGGAAGGTCCCCACGGTCCTGAGGGCACCTTGGGTCATGTAGTTCGCGGAGAAGGCCAGCGTGCCATCCGGCAGCGCGAAGCCGGAGGGCATCTCAAGATAGCCGGGCGCGCCATAGTGTGACAGTCCGACCCGGTCCTGACTCCATGCCGTCGGGCACGCCGCAAGAACCCCGAAGCTTGTTATCCAAAAGAGGAGCGATCTAGAACGCATATCACCCAAGCCGAACTTTTGCTGCCCTTATAACGAGTATCTGCTCTCGCAAAAGGTTTAAATGCTTCATTCGCATTAAGCCAAGGCGGGAAACGTCATCAGTTTCGGCACTCGGGCTTTTCCCTTGGGAGCGTGGCAATAATGCCTACGCCGGGAGCCCTCGATACCGGACGCTCCCCGCCCTGGCGGTCCGCTGCGGTTGAAGGGCGAGGCTCTGGCAAGTGTCGCGATACTGTGCCCATGGAGCTAACTATATATCTTGCCAAATTTCGCGCGGTAGTTCTCGCGCCTCTCGTCAAGAATAGTAGTTGCCCAAGTTCCCACATGATATTTCTTCAGGAGATCCCTCCATTTCTCGGTATTCGGTGCAGCCGGGATCGAGAGGACCGGATTCTCTGGGTCGAACACTTTGACTGGAACGTAGCCATAGAAGTCATGTTCGAAGACGTGACGATTCGACGTCGCCAACGGCAGCCCGGAGAAGATCGCGTCGATCGTGCGGATCGTCAGGCCGTTCTGGTTCTCCTGCTCGACGTCGATGACGCAAGCCGAGTGCGTCATGATGTCGAGATAGGTCTCGTAGGGCACGCGCACCCGGGAAATCGGCGCGTCGAAACGATAACGTATCGCGCAAATCCTGAACATTACGTATTGTAAAAAGCTTGGAGCATAAAGGTATATATAGAAGCTCTTCTTGTCGGACTTCAGCCTGCGAATGATTTCTGCCAAAATCTTCACTCGTCGCACCCGTCCGGTGCCGACGAAGCAGTAGTCATATTTTGAGGGATGTCTCTCGGGCGGTTCAGGAGTGTCGACGGAATGAAAGTGAAACAGCGGCGTGTGGTGCAGTCCGTTGAAGTTGTCGCAGTCGACCATATCGAAGCTGTATGCCGCATCTGCCGCGTCGATCATCCGCTGATCCAGCCGCCGGTTCGATGAGGAATCCCACAGATACAGAACAATTCTTGTATCCGGAGCTTTCTTCTTGAGGTGATCCCTCAGCTGCTCAAGTTCGCGGCCGCGCAGCATTTCCGGACTGATGATGAGAACCTTGTCGGCTCCATATGCAAGGATATCCCGCGCAAGCCTCTCGACATACGATTTCGTAATTCCACCGATGCTTTGCAGGATCCCGAGCCGGGTCAGAAGCTTTACGAGAAACCCGTTCCCTATACGCGCATCGATCCACTTTGCTTCGAATCCGAGGTCCTCGATCGCCTTGGGGATCAGTTTTTCATACCCTTGAAACTGATTGACGATAACAGCGACGCGAACAGGATTACTCATCGGGACAACTCGAACTGTTAGGGGCCAGGGGGCTGAAGCAGTCATGAAGTTCCTGATCCTCCTGATATAAGTCAGCAAGGAACCATCATTCGGACGAGGCGGCGCTGCCGGTCACTTCACAGTGCCGGATATTCTTCCTGGGCCAGCGCGGATGGCGTTCTGGATTTCGTCTGTAGGCCTACCCCTGTCGGGCAGTACCTTGCGGCCCACGGTCCCATTGAATGCGAAGTGTTGCACTATCGTACGGTATTGTTGGGCGATGTCCAGACTTCATGCCACGGTAGCGGACGGCAGGAGGCCCCGTAGGACGGCCTCGAGGCTCGGGCCTGACTGTGATTGCCGTGGCCTGTTGGTGATCCGTCGCATCCGGATCTGCGATCTCGAACATGTGGTCGCCGGCACGAAACCACGTCCCCGGACCGACCGAGGCCCCGGACCCTCGATATCCGAGGGTCGCGTCCGCGAAGAATGCGCCTGGCGTCGCCCGGCTGAGAAGCAGTGAGCGGCCACCGTTCCCGCTATTGGGGTCGTTTCCGACAGCAAACGACAACATGCGCTGCGACGAGATGTTTACATTCCCCATCTGGCACCGTGCGGTGTTGAGTTCCGGTTTCCGCCAGGTTAAGATATTGAATTGTAGTATTTCTTTCCGTATGCCGCATACGCGCCGTAGCGCTCGCCATAGCCATAGCGACGCATGCCCTTGGGATCGATCTGGCTCAGGACCATGCCGGCGACCCGCGCATTGGTCGTATCGAGCATGTGCAGGGCATCCTGCACCTGAGTCTCGGACGTGTTGTCCCAGCGGACGATGAACACGACCGTGTCGGCATGCTGCGCAATGATCCGGGTGTCGGGCACCACCAGCACCGGCGGCGTGTCGATCAGGATGACGTCGTAGTGCTTGCGTGCCTCGTCGAGGAGGCGCGGGAAAGCCTGGGACGAGAAGATGTCCGCTGCGTTGACCAGGGACTTTTCGCCGAAGAGGACGTCGCCCATGGACTCTGAGGGCCATGCGGCTTCAGCGAGACTGACATCGCCTGAAAGGACGCTGACCAGGCCGTTGCCGTGAGGCGCCTCGAAGTAGCGCTTGAACGTGCGGCGACGGATGTCGCCCTCGATCAGCAGCACCTTCTTGCCCATCTGCGTGAGGTTCTGGGCAAGCGCGAGGCTGAGCATTGTCTTGCCCTCGCCGGGAACCGGCGAGGTGAGGGCGATGATCTGGGGCACCCGGTCGATGTTCGACAGGAGTATCGAGGTGCGCAGATTCCGCACCGCTTCCGCAAGCGCCGAGGTCGGGTTCTTGGCGAGGTATTCGATGACCTTGGTACGCTGCCCCACCGGCAGGAGCGGGATCTGCCCGAGCACGACCCGACCGGACAGGCTTTCGAGTTCGTTGGAGGTCCGGATGCCGGAGGCGGCGGCCTCGCGCAGCAGGGCCAGTCCCGCCCCGAGCATAGCTCCGAAGATCGCTGCCATGGCGAGGGTCAATCCCTTTCGCGGCGTTGATGCAAAGAGGGGGCGCACTGCCTGGGAGAGGACCCTGCTGTCAGGTTGCTGAATGCCCTGCTGGGCCACAGCTTCTTTCAATCGCGTCTGGAAGTGTTCGTAGAGCAGCTTGCTTGCCTCGGCCTCGCGCGTCATCTGCTCGAGTTGGGTCAACTCCTGAGATGCGCGGTTGATCGTGTCGAGCAAGTTCGTCTCGGCCAGATCATAGGACGAGATCTGGCTGCGCAGGCGCAGGAGATCCTGCTCCATCTGCTGCCCCAGCAGGGTCCGGCGAGCGTCGAACGCGTGGACCGCAGTGCTGCCCTCGCGATCGGCAGCGACGGCGAGTTCGATAAGCTGCGGATCTGCCAGCGCGGACGCCTGGGCGGCGCGGCCGATTGCGTTCCGGGAAGCCTCCTGCCGCGCGACGAGACCGCTGACCTGATCGATGCTCGCTGCCCGGCGGTCGCGTGTATCCTTGAGCTGACGATCGAGCGCCGCGAGTTCGACGCCGCTCGCGATGCTCATGTTGCTCTGGAATTCGCGCATCTTCTCCTCGGCCGTCTCAAGCTCTGCCTTGAGATCCGCCACCTGGCCGGTGAGCCAGTCCGCGGCGCGTTTGGTGGCCTCGAATTTCACCCGCACCTGGTCATCGATATAGAGCCGCGCGATCGTATCGGCGATGAGCGCGGATTGCGCCGCAGATTCAGTCTCGACCTGAATCTGGAACGCGAGGCTTTGCGCAATGTTCGAGGTCGTAACCTGTTCGAGGAGGGCGGTCACGACGGCGTCGCGGATTTCGGCCTCTGAAAGCTCGGGGGCGGGACCCCGTACGAAAGTCTTGATTCGCGACAGAAGCCCCTTGGGCTTGAGCCGCGTGTTGAATTCCGGATTCTCGACGAGATTCAGTTCATCGACCACCCGTCCCATCAGAACGCGGCCGCGGAGGACCTGCACTTCCGTGTTCACGACGCTGCTGTCGCTGGAAAGGCTCCCGAGAATGCTTTCCACATCGAGGCCCATGACCTGGGCCTCTCGGGATTCCATGACGACTGTGGCTGTGGCCCGATAGGTCGGAGTTGCCAGGAACTCCACATATGCAAATGCCAGTGCGATGAATGCTGCGCAGGTAAGAATGATGTAGTACTTTTTTCGTAAAAGAATATTTATAGTTTTCAGAATGTCGACCGAAGCGTCATCGGAATCTGGCACGGCCATAGAGCTCATCTTATTCTTCATGTCGACCTAACACTCAGTTACTAGCTATCTAGCTGCGTGCGCAGAGGTGTTTTTCCTCCCCCCCGGGGGGGGAAGGGCTCGAAAGGCCGCATTCTCGCCGCCGGCCGCGGACGGCCGACTGGGCAAGATGCGGTGATAGTGGGAGGCATCACAGAACCACGCATGCTCCGCCCTCTCCGCGGCGGAGGTGTGGTTCTGTCCGGCGCGCAGCGACTGCACCCTCAGTGATGGCCGCAACCGCAGTGGTGCCCGGTCGAGGAGGTGGTATTAGTCGTAGAAGTGGTACTGGTGGAGGTCGTGGCGATGCTGTTCAGCAGGACCTCGGCCACCGTTTCCGCAGCGGAGTTGCGCGCGATCGGCTCAAAGCCGGCCTCTTGCTTTTCCTGCGCTGCAGCTGCGGCAGTCAAGGGCAGGGCGGACGTGGCGGCCAGGACCAATGCCGCAGCCAGAAGCTTCTGCATCATGGGTGTTCCTCCTACAGGACTTTGCTTCCTTTAGCATATCGCATTTCGATGATCGAGATCTCCTTTTTAGCTTTTATCGATCGCAATGAGATTATGGAGAACTCATGTCTGTTGCAAGAGGGCCGTCGTCGCTTCGCCCACGGGATTGCCCGGAAGGCCTTGGATTGAGCGCGGTTTTAGCGCTGGAGAGCCGACGATGGTCGTGTACCGGACGATGATCATGCGCCGGATTTCGTGGGGCGGGCGGGACGTCCTTCTTCCGGATTGCAGCCTGATCCGCGACGGCAGGATCAACTGACGGATGACCCACAGACGCGCTGGTTCACTCGCCTTAAACGACGCATGCCAGCTTGACCTGAAGGCCCCAACCAGAAAATATGTCCGTTCTCCGCGTAGAGCTCGATCTTCACTTTTTCGGATGGGGGATCGGCTTGTCGTCTGAATGGTCGGTATCATGAGCGCCTCGTACTCCCTTCGCCGATTTCTGTCTGAGTTCCTCGGTGCCTCATCACCTCGGCCAGCGGCCGAAGGGCCGCGACTGTTTCCGGCACCAGAGGAGCCGGTTTGTCTGCTCGGCGATCTGCACGGCCGCGCCGATTTGCTTGAGCGGTTTCTGGCACTTCGACGACGCCACTTTCCCGAGCATCGGCTGATCTCGCTCGGGGATTCGATCGATCGCGGTGAGGCGAGTGCCGATGCCCTGCGGCTTCTGCGCGCTGAGAGCGATCTGGGTGCGATCTGCCTCATGGGCAACCATGAGGAGATGCTGATCGAGTTTCTGGACGATCCCGCTGATCAGGGTCGGCGTTGGCTGGTCCACGGCGGACTGAGCACGCTGGCGAGCTTTGATCTGCGCGGCCTGCCTTCGGATGCGGGCGCGCGGGAGAAGGCGCGAGATGCGCTGCGCGTCCAGATGGGATCGGAGACCGAGGCCTGGCTGCGGGCGCTCCCGCCTTTCTGGCGAAGTGGCAATCTTGTTGCCGTACACGCGGGCCTCGATCCGGACCGTCCGCCTGAAGGGCAGGATCGTCGCAACCATGTCTGGGGCCACCGCGACTTTACGACGCACTCCCGGAGCGATGGGATCTGTGTCGCCTATGGCCATACTGTGGTCGACCATGCGCACATGCGTGCTGGCCGACTGGCGCTCGATACCGGTGCATATGCGACGGGCAAGCTGAGCTATGCGCTGATTGACCCGGCCGCGCCCGAGAGCGAACGAGTGACGTTCGCGGTCGTCCCCCGCTGAACGTCGGCGTTTTCCGCGCCAAAGCCATGTCGGACCCTTGGGCGGAGTCTCCCTGACCTGCTCCGAGCCCCGGGCGTGCCTTGTCACAATGGTGAGCCGGAGGTCTACCGCGCCAGAATGCGCCGGATCTCGCGCCAGCGGGATTGGTAGAACGCACGCTCGCCGAAGCGGCCGGGAAACCGCCGCCGCACCGAGGGGCGGTGTCGCAGTGAGAGGGCATGTTCCGCCACAAAGGCAAGCGCTTCGCCCGAGCGTTGTGCCCAGGGGTGTTCCTGCTGCCAGAGCGTGCGGTGTCCCAGTCCTCGCGCCATGCGTGAAACTCGGGGAAGGGGAGGCGTGCCGACCGATCTTTCACAGACATGCGCGAAGGTGGCGAAGCCGAGCCCGACCCCGCCGGCCCGGGCCTCGGCATCTGCGGCAATGACATCCGCCATTCCGTGGCGGCGCGCGAGCATGGCGAATTCCACCACTTCCGACAGAAGCACGCTCCCGCTGAGCAGGCGCTTGTGGTTCACCTGCGCGTGCACGACGAGATGAAGCAGACTGTCAGAGGGGGAGGCGATCCGCGCGGTGGCCCCGCCAAAGGCAACGGGGCTCGCATGTTCGAAGATTCCGGAGGCAGAAAGCAGCGCCGGATACCAGTCGTGCGTCACGATCCGGTGAATCTCGAGGCCCACAGGCCATTCGTCGTGCCAGAGAGCGGGTAGATGGTGATGCTCTTCGGCGAGGCGGCTTTCGTCTCCGAAGGGCGCGTAGCCCGCCGCTTCGAGTATCGCCATCGCTTCCGTTATCTGCGGCTCCGGGATCAGGAGGTCGAGGTCCTCCATGAAACGCTCCGACAGCGTGAACGTACCATCGACGAGCCGAGCTCCGCCCTTGAGCACGATCGGCACGATCCCCGCCGCATTGAGTCGCGCCAGCGTTTCAGCGAGTTGTTCGCGGATCATCGCATTTCGCGCGCCATTCGCCTCTTCCGCCAGCGAGAACGCGTCGAAAAGCGTCGCCGGCAGGAGTGGCGCGGCCGCCGGATCGTGGGTCAGTCGACCGAGGAACGCCGCAACGCGATGCTGGAAAGCGAGCAGGATCGTCGCGTCCGGATCGAGGCGTGCTGCCCGAATCGCTGCTGCCGGATCAGCTTCGGTTCCAAGCGCGATGCGGGTCAGCAGGCAGAGGTCAGCGAAAGCCGTCATGGGGAAACGAGTGCGGGAGCGTCGGCACAAAGCTGCCATGCGAAGGACGCTGCCTCGTCATGATCGGAGTAGGTGAGGCGCCAGGCGGGAACGCACTCAAGCCAAGCGAGAAGCTCGGAGATATGGTGGCCAGAGGCAGGTGGCAGCATCCCGCTCTTTGCGAGAAGCGCGAGGGCTTCCCGAGGTGCCAGCCGCTCGGCGTGATGCCCGGCCCCCGGCGTCCACGTGGGAAACAGCAGCGCCGCCACCGGGTACCCGCTGCACGCCACCCGGGGAGCCGGATAGTAGCGGATCGACAGACCCCCGACGCTGACGGGCTCGGTCTTCAGGAAATCGTTGAACAACGACGAGAAGACCGGCCAGCTGCCTTCCTTCACCCCCATCGCGAGAGGGCAAGGCCAGGCGAGCCGGGTTCCGGCTTCGATCGGCGTCGCGTCGTCGGAAACGAGGATCGCTCCCCGGGCCAGCAGTGCGCCCGAGAGGGTCGTCTTGCCCGATCCAGAGACGCCGGCGATCGCAACGGCTCCGCCTCCGGGTGCCGCGACAGTGGCGGCGTGCAGGATCCCGAGCCATTCGCGATCCGGGTTCAGGGAACGGGCGAGCTGGCGCACCAGCAGCCACCAGCCGATGCCGAGGCCCTCCTGCACGACGCGCCCGTCAAGTGCGACGGCGGATCGGTCGTCGTCCGTCGTGAAGAGGTCGATCGTCGGGCCCGCGGGGGGACCCGGGATGACGAGGGGGGCAAGCATCCGGCGGAGGACTCCCGCCAGCAGGTCGCCCCAGACCCGCACGCGCGGCGCGACACCGTCGCCGGCAAGCACGCAATCGAAGGACGGCGCCCCGTGGGGCGCCGTCCAATTTTCGCCAATTCGCTCTACCTGCGGCTCGTCAGTTCCCTCGGCCTGCTCGTTCAGCAGGCCGAGAAGATCTGCGTCACTCAGTTCGGACGAAGCGGCCGCCAACTCCCTTTCAAGGAACCAGATGCGGCCGCTTTCACTGTCGTGGACGACCACGCCTTGGTCGAACCGGAAGCGACGTGCAGACGAGACGGCTATCCCCACGGCGTCGGGTTTATCCGACGTCAGTGGTCTTGCGGATGCCGTCGGCCTGGCCCAGGACACCAGTGCCGTCCGCGCGAGCCTTGCGCGGATCGAACAGCAGTGCGGCCATCGGCGCAGCCGCGGCGACCGTCAGCACCCGCTTCACTACCGCGCGCCGCGCCTTGATCTCCGCGTCCGCTTCGCTGATCTCGGCCGCGACTTCGAGGGTGTCGCGGTCATTACCCGAGTGTTGCGTCATTTTCATTCCCACGCTGTGTTAGCAGTTACGGCGTACTTCGCCGAGGTGCGGCTCAACCGAAGATGAAGTCAGTTGAATGAAGCGGATTGCCCAGGATGCCGGGGGCAGTCAGATTGTCCGGACCTTCAACCCGAATGGTGTCACCGCCACCGAGGTTGATCGTCGCATCCCCACCACTGTACGTAATCGAGAGATCGCCTATATTGTGGATGCCAGAAGCGGCATAGGCAGTGAGGTCAATCTTGTCGTTGTAGCCCGCGAGCGACGACGCCAGATTGTCCTGGTGGAAGTCCTTGATCGTGTCCGCGCCGCCGCCCGGAGCGAAGACGAAGAAGTCCCTCGTGCCGGTCGCGAGCAGCGCGGGATAGTCACCCCACAGCTCGTCATTCCCGGCGCCGCCGTTGATCGTGTCTTGCCCCGCGCCGAGACCGGCGAGCGAGTTGTTCGAGCTGTCGCCGTAGATCGTGTCGTTGCCGGCGTCGCCCGAGATCGAGTCGTTGCCGAACGCGAGCAGGCTGGCGGCCGTGAGTCCGAGCGACGAAGCGTAGTCGCCGATCAGGACGTCGCCGTAGTCGCCATAGATCAGGTCGTTGCCGTTCCCGCCGTTGACATAGTCATCACCGAACCGGAACGAACCGAGCGAAACGTTCGCAAAGTCAAGCGCACCGTAGTCGCCGTAGATCGTGTCGCTACCGTCGCCGCCATAGATCTGGTCAGCGAACCCTGACTGGAACAGGCTGATGTTGATCGTGATGAGGGAACTGTTGGAGGTATCCCCGTAGATGACATCCGCCCCATAGCCAGCCCAAATCTTGTCCGCCCCGGCGCCACCAATAGCGGTGACCGGAGTCAGGTAGGCGGGAACATTGCGGGTCGGATGAACCGTCAGGTCGAGGAGGTCATTGCCCTCGCCCAGATCGATCGTCGTGAAGGTATTGGCGAACCGCTGGAACGTGCCGGAAATATTACCTTTTCCGGACAGCGACAGATCATAGATGATCGCTTCGCTCCGGTTGTCTCCGGTCAGGACGTGTGAGCCATCATCTGCCAGTAACGCGAGTGCGTTGCTGCGAGTCCAGAGCCCGGCCAGGCTCGTGGTTACCGCTGGATCCCAGCGGTTTATCGCCGTTCCGGAGATGAACGAGCCATTCGCGCCAAATGACACCATTGCCGACACCCTTACATTTGCATGTATCCTAGCGAATGAATCTATATTCGAATCGAATCTAGAGTCAAATCGTAAATTGAGTATCATACTCGTTGTACGACCATGATACCGACATCATACAGCAGAAACAGATATAATAGCAAGCTATGTTGTGGCACCTATCTCATATCGCGAGACTCCGGGCGTCGAAGAGGCGGTGCTATGGCCCGGTTCCGGGTCCGGTTCTTGCAGAATCCGGGGTTGGTGAGGCGATTGCCGGATCAGGATCTCCCTCGGGTTGAAGGAGACGTGGGGTCTGCGTGGTGGTCGTCATCGCCGGTCGGAAAAGGGCGGAAGGTTGTTTCTTTGGGAGTTCCCGGGGCGCAGGTGGCGGCATGGATGTGGATTGCAGAAAAGAACAGGTCTGGCATGACGGCCTGCCGAGCAAGGTGCAATCGCAAAACGATTATGAAAACGTCCGTTGTCTCTTGACTCAGGTGATTCACGATGCTTCAGGTTGTTCCATAACGATGAAGGCGGGTCCGTTCAAGAATTGGAATAGTGAGGGCTTGTCCATGCGTAGCGTTGGAATAAGTGAAATACAGGTCAGTGCGGCTTTGCGGCCGCTGGCGGTCCTCGAACGGGGGGCGCAAACGTGCGGGGCGCACGATCCGCGACCCATAGAAGCGGATTCATTGCGGGTTTCCGCGGGTATCACCCATGACAACTCCGAGTACTTCGGGAAGCGCTGGGTGGATGTTGTTTTTACACTGGTGATATTTCTGGCACTGTGGCCAGTATTCCTGTGTATCTCAGGAATGATATACATTCGCGATGGCGGGCCCATCATCTATCAGCATACACGTATCGGTCGTAACGGCCGGCCGTTCGCCTGCCTGAAATTCCGAACCATGGTCAAGGACGGTGATCGGATCCTGCAGCAGTTGCTCGCGAGCGATCCTGCAGCCCGCGAAGAGTGGGACTCCGCGCGGAAGCTGCGGGATGATCCCCGGATCATTCCCGGTATCGGGAATTTCCTGCGCAAGACCAGCCTGGACGAGCTGCCACAGCTTCTGAACATCCTTCGGGGGGAGATGAGCTTCGTCGGTCCGAGGCCCGTCACCGCAAGTGAGCTCGAACACTATGGCCCGGCGGTCGACGCCTATCTGTCTGTCCGACCCGGCCTGACGGGACCGTGGCAAGTCAGCGGACGCAGCGACACCAGCTATGCAGATCGGGTCCGGTTCGACGTGGCCTATGCTTCGGAAAACTCGATGCTCAAGGATCTCGCGATCATGGCGATGACAATTCCTGCGGTGATACTGCGTCGGGGTGCCTACTGACATAGCCCCGGACTTTCACCCCGGGGGACCGGTGCGCTTGCAGGCTCGGGATTTCCGAGGGGAGCGCGGCGCGGGCTGATCCATGGTGCGCCCGGTTGCGGGCGCATCGCGCGACCCTCCTCAGTTCCCCGCTACACCGGTCGCGCACCGTTTCTGCACAGGACGATCTTCCGCGCCGACCTTCCGAGGAAATGATAGCCGGAGCCGCCTTCGGCCAGCACTTCAAGGAAGGCGTCGGGGTCGGTGATGCGGACGCCGCCGAGAATCGTGCAGCCATGGGCGAAGAAGGCGTCGGGCACCATCGTCACGGTCGGGCCAACGATCACCACGCGCGCGTCGGGCTTGGCCACCGCCAGAAGTCCCGCCAGCGTGTCGTTGATCAGCGTCGTTCCGGTGATCAGCAGGACATCGGCCTCTGGGATCACCTCGGGGAAGCACTCGGCCGGGCGAAAATTCGGCATCTCGATCGGTTTCAGTGTGGAGGGATCCTTCTCCAGCACCCAGTGTCGCGCGCCGAGCCCGCGCAGGGCGCGGAGGAAGGGGACGAAGGCGCCGACGACGACTGCGGTTTCCTCCGGCCTGACCTCGGCCACGTCGAAGGCGTCGACGCCCTCGATCAGGTCATAGCAGAGCGGTCGGCCGCTCTCCTGGCGCCGGTCCGCAGCCACCTGCGCCAGCGCGTTCAGCGCGGCGATGCCGAGTGCGCGGCGGATGCCGGTCTGTGTCACCGCCTCCTCCGCGGTGCGCAGGGCCGGACGGCCGACGAGCTTTCCCGGGAACGGCATCGACATGGCCGAGCTGGGGCAGCAGACCGCCTCGGGGATCTCCTTGATCGGCGTGGCGCAGGACCCGGCCTGACCGGTGGTCAGTTTCACGCCGGTGAAGAACAGGCCCACGACCGCGCGCTCGATCCGAAAGCTCTCGATCTCGGGGCCTAGCTCCGCGCGCAGGACGTCGAGGGTTTCCCGGAGGATTGCGGTGGTCATGCTGTCCTTCCGTTCCGGGTCAGGCGCCGGCGCCGAGGATGGTGCTGATCTGGCCGCCCGTCAGGTCCACGCCGAAGAATTCATCATAGAACCCGTGGACGGTCGTGCGCAATTCGTTCTCCGGGAACAGCTCGGGATGCAGCTTCGAGGCGGCCCAGAGCACCGTCAGCGGCTGCTCGGAGGTCCGGTTGCCCCAGATGTGGGCACCGACCGGTGTCACAAGGATCCGCCCCTCCCTTACCGCGCGCAGTTGCGAGAGGTTCGCGTCCTCCTTCAGGATGGCCACGTCCTTGGGGTCGGCGACGATGACCACATCGGGGTCCGCGCCCAGCACGGCTTCGGTCGTCAGCGACAGGGTTTCCGTGGTGCGGCCGTCATCGGTCACGCTGCGGGCGCCGGCGGCCTTCATCCACCATTCCGCGATCAGATGCGGCTGGGTCATGTTCTTCGGGCTGATGTAGAGGCTGCGCGGGCGCGCCTCATCGGGGACAGCGGCGAGTCGCTCGCTGACGTCGGCAAGGGTTTTGTCAAAGAAGTCGGCATAGCGCGGCGCGACCTCGGGCGTGGTGAAAAGATCGGCCAGCAGCGCGACGGCATCCTTCGCCTGATCGGGCGTCTGGACCTTCAGCATCACCGTCGCAATGCCGTTCGCGGCAAGGATGTCGGTCGTCGCCTGATCGAAGGTCAGCGCCACGTCGGGATTCTCTACGAGGATGTGCTCGATGACCGGAGCGTAGTCGGCATCCTGGAGGTCTGGCGCATCCTTGATCTGCGGGGCGAAGACATACTGCATGTCCCAGCGGCCGGACTTCGCGAACCGCTCCGGCAGGCCACTGACGATCTTGCCGCCGTTGCCGGACGCTTCGACAAAGCTGTTGAGCACCGGCACCGATCCGAGCGTGACGACGGTCCTGATCTCGTCCGGCACGGTCACGGTGCGGCCGGTCATGTCGGTGAAGTCACGCGCCTGCGGCGCAGTCGCCAGCAGGAGGGCAAGCGCGCCGGACAGGATCGGAAGGCAAGGAGCGAGGAGCATCAGAAAACTCCGGTTGATGCGTGGGAAGGGCAGGGGCGACAGGCGGCGAGCCCGTCGGGGCTGCGGATGACACGAATCGGGGTGCCGTAGAGGCCGGTCAGGAAGCCTTCGTCCAGAACCCGGGATGCCGGGCCATCGGCGATCACCCGACCGTCGCGCAGGCCGAGGACCTGGGTGCCGATCTGCAACGCATGGTCCGGATGGTGGGTCGTCATCACCACCGCGAGGCCGCCATCGGCAAGCCCGGCGAGGATGTCGAGGATCCGCGCCTGATTGGCGAAGTCGAGGCTGGCCGCGGGTTCGTCCAGAATCAGCACCGCAGGTTTCTGCGCGACGGCCCGCGCCAGCAGGCAAAGCTGTCGCTCGCCGCCGCTGATGGTGCTGAACGAGCGCTCGGCCAGGCCGGCGATGCCGACCCGCTCGAGCGCTGCCACGGCGATTTCCTCGTCGCGCGGCCCCGGAGTCTGGAAGTGCCGCAGATGTGCCGAGCGGCCCATCATCACGATGTCCAGCACCCGGTGGCCGAACACGCTCTGCGTGCCTTGCGGCACGTAGGCCACGAGGCGTGCCAGCCGGCGTGGAGGCAGCCTCGTCGCGTCCTGCCCGGCCAGCGTGATCCGGCCCGAGGCAATGGCAAGCCCGCCGATCAGGCAGCGCAGGAGCGTGGTCTTGCCCGACCCGTTCGGGCCGAGGATGCACACGACATCACGCGCGCCCGCCGAAAACGAAATCCCTTCAAGGCGGCGTCCGCCCGGGCCGTAGGAAAAGCAGAGGTCGAGCACCGCCAGCGTCATGTCCAGGCCGTCCTTGCGCGCAGCAGCAGCGCCAGAAACAGCGGGGCGCCGACGACGCTCGTCGTGATGCCGAGGGGGATCTCCATTGAACTCGCTGCGCGCGAGACGTCGTCCACTGCCAGCAGCAGCACCGACCCGCAGAGCACCGACACCGGCAGGAGCCGCTCGAACCCCGGGCCGACGAGCATCCGCGCGACATGGGGCACGACGAGCCCGACCCAGCCGACGATGCCCGCGATGCTGACAGCAGCAGCCGTCATCAGAGTCGCCGCGACGACGAGCGCCAGGCGCGTGGTGGTGGTGTTGACGCCCAGCGTGCGCGCCTCGTCGGCGCCGACGCTCATCACATTGATCTGCCAGCGCAGCGCGTAGAGCACCCCGAGCGCCAGCACGATCGCGCCCCCCGCCTCGGGCAGATCGGCCGGCGTGATCTTGTTCAGCCCGCCCAGCAGCCAGAAGGTGATGACCGGCAGCACATCGATCGGGTCGGCCATGATCTTCAGGACCGAAATCATCGCCTGAAAGAAGGCGGCAACGACCACGCCGACCAGCACGAGAATGATCAGCGAGTGGCGGTTGATCGCCTGTCCGACGGCAAAGACCAGCGCCACCGCCGTCAGTCCGCCCACGAAGGCAGCGCCCTGAATGCCGGTGTTCGTGAGGTTCAGCATCACGCCAAGCGAGGCGCCAAAGCCCGCGCCCGCGGAAACTCCCAGGATGTCGGGCGAGACGATCGGATTGCGGAACAGGTTCTGGTAGGCCGCGCCCGCCGCCGCCAACGCTCCGCCGACCAGGATCGCCGCCGCGATGCGGGGCAGCCGGACGTTCATCACGATCTGCTCGAAGGCGGCCGGCCACTCCGCGCTCGCCCCGGTCAGCCGTGCGGCGAGGATGGCGACGACCGTCCCCGGCGGAACCTCGACCCGGCCGAGGCCCAGCGAGAATATGGCCAGAAGGACCAGCACCAGTGACAGGACGGCCACAACCAGCGTGAACCGCGTCCGTCGCCGCGGGCGACGCCCAACCCCCTCGGTCAGGGTCAACATTCGTCGATATGGGTGATCTTCTCACCTCTTCCGGCAAAGAACGCCTCGAGAGCCGCATTCGACCGCGCGAAGAGGCCCTTTTCCCAGGGGATGACCCATTCCTCGGCATCCTCGTCGAAACGCGCCTCGGGGAAGGACCGGGTGAACGGCGCCGCCAGCGCCGCCGCGTTCTCGCCGAGGAGGATGCCGTGACGCTTGCAGCGCTTGATGAGCGTGACCACCGGTTGCTCCCGAATCGTTATGTTTTGTGAGATACATCGGGAGCCGGATAAGGCCCGGTGTCAATCCGCAGTCAGTCGCGTCTGATCAGGGCGCACCGGCGGACAGCCCAAGTGTGAACGCTGTCATGGTCCGGTGCTTTCCGCTCGGCCAAGGGTTCCCGTCGCTAGCGTGGCGACATCGATATGTCTATATGAAGATAACGATTGCGCTACCGGCGCCGTCTTGCCGGGCTTCCTTTCCATGGCGACATTGACGCCTCGGATCGTCACCGGCATTTCGGACTCGGTCGGTCGAGCGCATCGGCGGTCCGAAGCGCAGACCGGACGGGCTTCCAACTGGTCACGAAGTTGGAAGGGCAGGGGACACGGCAACCGGCTGAAGCACGGCGGTCCGCGGGCGAGGCGGAGCTCCGTGCCCCTGCCTCATGCCTGTCGGCAACCACGCGTCATCCGACGCGCCGGATGCCGGGCGATTCTCCCGCTGCCGTCAGCGCAGCCATCGCCTCGTGCTGGGACAGGAATATCTGTCCGGAGAGGTGGTCAAGGAATGTGGTCCGGGCAAGCTTGTCGGTGACCGGACCCTTCACCTCGGACAGGTGGAGGGCCACGCCCATGCTCGCGAGCCGCTGGTCGATCGCTTCCAGCGACTCGAGCGCGCTCATGTCGATATCGTTCACGGCCGAGCAGAGCAGCACCACGTGGCGCAGGTCCGTGGAGCGGGCGGCGCGGTCGAGGACATAGTCCTCGAGGTAGCGCGCATTGGCGAAGT
This sequence comes from Amaricoccus macauensis, assembly GCF_014201905.1. GTDB lineage: Bacteria > Pseudomonadota > Alphaproteobacteria > Rhodobacterales > Rhodobacteraceae > Amaricoccus > Amaricoccus macauensis. The sequence goes on from NZ_JACHFM010000003.1 coordinate 231,188, forward strand.
AGAGGCTCTCGTCGACGCGGATCGTCAGCACGCGTGGATCCGTCTCCACCACGTGGCGCAGGACGTTGCGGAAGTGCTCGGTACCCGGGACGCGACCAACCTCCGCAATGTGCGGGCGCGAGGTGCGCCAGAGGAACAGCAGGATCGACACCGCGACACCGGAAGAGACGCCCGCCTCGACGCCGACAAGAAGGGTAATCCCGATCGTCGCAGCAACCGCGAGGAAGTCCGGCAGGCTGTAGGCCCAGGCGCGGCGGAGGATCGAGAGGTCGACGAGACCAAGGACGGCGACGATGATCGTCGCGGCCAGCACTGCTTTCGGCAGGAAGAAGAGCAACGGCGTCAGCGTCAGCGTCGCGAGCGCGATGCCGATCGCGGTGAAGGCGCCGGCAGCGGGGGTCTCGGCGCCGGCGTCGAAGTTCACGACCGAGCGGGCGAAGCCGCCGGTGACCGGGAAGCCACCCGAGACCGCCGAGGCGAGGTTCGAGGCGCCGAGAGCGACGAGTTCCTGGTCCGGCACGATGCGCTGTCGGCGCTTGGCCGCGAGGGTCTGGGCAACCGAGACGCTCTCGACGAAGCCGATCAGCGAGATGATGAGCGCCGGCACGAGGAGGTCACGCCACAGGCCGGGATCGAGGACCGGCAGCCCCAGCGGCGGAAGTCCGGTCGGAACGGTGCCGACGATGGCAACGCCGGCCTTGTCGAGCCCGAGGCTCCAGACCGCGAGCGTCGAGACCGCGATGGCGGCGACCGGGCCGGCCTTGGTGGCAATGTCCGCGGCACGGGAGCCGAGGCCAAGCCCCAGGAGGAACGGCTTCAGTCCGCGCCGGACCCAGAAGAGAAACCCCGTCGCGGCAACACCGATGACGACCGTGGGGAGGTTGATCTCGCTGACGTGGCGAGCCAGCGAGGCGAGGAGTTCGGGCGCCGTCTCGCCATCGGCCTTGATGCCGAGGATCGATTTCAACTGACCTAGGGCAATCAGGATGCCCGAAGCGGTGATGAAACCGGCGATGACCGGATGGGAAAGCAGGTTGGCGATGAAGCCGAGGCGGAGCAGCCCCATCGCGAGCAGGATAAGCCCGGAGAGGGCGGCGAGCACCACCGCGGCCGCGATCGCCTCGGCCGGGGTGGCGAGCCCGAGACCGCCGACGGCGGCGGCGGTCATCAGCGAGATGACGGCGACCGGTCCGACGGCGAGCGCGCGGCTGGTGCCAAAGATCGCATAGGCGACAAGCGGCAGGATCGAGGCGTAGAGCCCGACCTCGGGCGGCAGCCCGGCGAGGAGCGCGTAGGCGAGCGACTGCGGGATCAGCATGATCGTGACGATCGCTGCCGCCATGAGGTCGCTCGACAGGGTCGTGGCGGAGTAGCCGCGTCCCCAGTCAAGGATGGGCAGCGACCTTCGGAGTGCCGCGGCAACTCCTGCGCGGGAGGGAGTCATTATGGTTTGCCGATCTCTGCGTTCTGCGGGCGCACTGCCACGGCCTCGGGTTTCGCAAGCCATTCGCGGCCACGCAACATCCCCTTCCAGTAGACGGGCGGCAAGATGCGCTCCTTCAGAAGCCAGGCGAGCCGGGAGGGTTTCGTCCCGTCGAGCAGCCATGCCGGGAAGGACGGCTTCAGCGCGCCGCCATATCCGAACTCGGCCAGCACGATGCGACCGCGTTCGACGGTGAGCGGGCAGGAGCCGTAGCCGTCGTACTGTGCCACGGGTCCGTGGCCGGCGATGTCGGCGAGCACGTTCTCGGCGACGGTCGGCGCCTGTTTGCGCGCGGCGGCGGCGGTCTTGGCGTTCGGCGCGCTCATCACGTCGCCGAGGGACCAGATGTTGGTGAACGCCTTGTGCCGGAGGGTGTGCTGATCGACATCGACCCAGCCGACGGCGTCCGCGAGCGGCGAGACGCGAATGAAGTCGGGTGCGGTTTGCGGCGGGCAGACATGAAGCATTTCGAAGGAGACCGTCACCGTTTCCTTCGGCGTGTCCGGCGCGGTGACTTCGAAAGTCGCGGTGCGGCTCGGGCCGTCAACGGCGATCAGGCGATGGAAGAACTTGAGGTTCGCGTGATAGGCGTTCACGTACTCCATGAGGGCGGGGACATAGTCCTTGACGCCGAAGAGCACGCCGCCCGCGTTCATGAAGTCGATCTGCACCGCGTCGAGCACGCCGGTGCGCTTCCAGTGGTCTGCCGAGAGGTACAGTGCCTTCTGCGGCGCGCCGGCGCACTTGATCGGCATCGGCGGCTGGGTGAAGATCGCCCGGCCCGAGCGCATCCGCTGGACGAGCTGCCAGGTGTAGGGCGCGAGGTCATAGCGGTAGTTCGAGGTGACGCCGTTGCGGCCGAGCGTCGCGGTCAGGCCCTCGACGCCATCCCAGTCGAGCTTGAGGCCGGGGCAGACGATCAGCCGCCCGTACTTCACCACCCGGCAGCCGTCGAGGATCACCGCGTCGTTCGCCGGCTCGAAGGCGGCGACGGCTGCCTTGATCCACTTCACGCCCTGGGGGATCAGGCTGCCCATCGTGCGAACGGTTTGCTCGGGCTTGAAGATGCCTCCGCCGACCATGGTCCAGCCGGGCTGGTAGTAATGGATTTCAGCCGGGTCGATGATCGCAACGTCGAGGTCGGGCTTGCGCGCGCGGAGCGAGGCCGCGACGGCAATTCCCGCCGCGCCGCCTCCGACGATCACGACATCGTGGCGGACGTCACCGGTGTCGGTGGGCGTGCGCCCGCCGTTCAGGATGCGGCGGGCAACCCCGTTCATGTCGTAGCCTGCCGCTTTCGTCCGCTTCAGGATGTCGGGAAGCGGTCGCCGGCCGGCCTCGCTCAGCGACCAGAGCGTCGCCGAACGGGTGCCGGTGCGGCAGTAGGCAAGGACCGGTCCGGGCAGCTCGCGGAGCATCGCGCCGAAGGTCTCTGCGTCCGCGTCGCTCACCATGCCCGAAACGATCGGAAGGTAGCGGAAGGCAAGTCCCTCCGTGGCGGCGGCGGCGGCGATCTCGTCGCTTGTCGGCTGGTCCGATCCCTCGCCGTCCGGGCGGTTGCAGACGATGGAGCGAAAGCCATCGGCGGCGATACCCGCGATGTCAGCGGGCGCGATCTGCGGCGACACCGCGAGCGTCTCGTCGATGCGGTTGATCTGCATGGCGTTTCTCCTCTCTCGATCAGAGTACGTTGACCGGCACCTTCAGGAACCGCTTGCCGGTCGCGTCCGGCGGCGGCAATTCGCCGGCGCGCATGTTCACCTGCAACGACGGAATGATGAGCTTTGGCATGCCGAGAGTAGCATCGCGCGCCTCTCGCATCTTCACGAACGCCTCGCGGGTCGCGCCTCCGCCGACGTGGATGTTGTGGGCCTTCTCGTCGCCGACAGTGGTCTCCCACTGGATGTCCCGGCCGTTCGGGCCGTAGTCGTGGCACATGAAGAGGCGCATCGCGTCGGGAAGGGCGAGCACCTTCTGGATCGAATCATAGAGTTCGCCCGCGTCACCACCCGGAAAGTCGGCGCGTGCCGAGCCGCCATCGGGCATGAAGAGCGTGTCGCCGACGAACGCGGTGTTGCCGATGACATGGGTCATGCAGGCAGGCGTATGTCCCGGGGTGTGCATGGCGACCGCGGGCATCGTGCCGATGGTGTAGGTGTCGCCGTCCTCGAACAGGCGGTCGAACTGGCTGCCGTCGCGCTGGAACTCGGTGCCTTCGTTGAAGATCTTGCCGAAAGTTTCCTGGACGATGGTGATGTTCGCGCCGATGCCGAGCTTGCCGCCCAGCTTGTCCTGGATATAGGGCGCCGCCGAGAGGTGGTCGGCGTGGACGTGGGTCTCGATCAGCCATTCGACGCGGAGCCTGTGCTTCTCGACGAAGGCGATGATTTCGTCCGCGTGCTGGTAGGAGATGCGGCCGGCGGCGTAGTCGATGTCCATGACGGAATCGACGATGGCGCAGGCGTCCGACTTCGGATCCTTCACGACGTAGCTGATGGTGTTCGTCGCCGGGTCGAAAAAGGCGGTGACCTCCGGGAGGACGGTCATGTTGACGGGGCAGGTCATGGCGTTTCCTTTCAGGCGTGGGCAGGGTGCCGGCGGTCGAGGACGGCGCTGGCGGCGAACGCGACACCGATGAGACGGGCGGGCACGAGTTCCATTGACGTGGCTCCGATCACTTGGCGGGCGGCGAATACGGTGGCGAAGTACGCCGTCCGTGAAACTGCACATAGTGGCGCTCAAGGTATCCCGCACCCGAAAGTGCCGCTGCCTTCGAGCATCGCACCGGAACATCGCCGCCGATCGCGAGGGCCTGGCGGGCGTTGCGCTGATCGCTCCGGCGAAGAGCGCAACGAGCAAGCCGCCATCGCCGGGACCAGCCAACAGGAACGCTCAGGCGGCTGGTCGCGTCCACGATGCGGTCATGGAGAGCTATGCGCAACACGGCATAATCAGCATCCGGCCCGCGGGTGAGGTCAAGAGGTGATCGGGGCGACTATGGTCGGCAGGTTCGAATGCCGAGGACGGTGTAGAGCGGGCAAAAGCGCATACCCGCTGTTGCGAGCATCACCAGGCCGACGACAAGCGCGGCCCACCAGAGCCACGAACTGCCGGCCGCGAAGCCGGTCAGGAGCGGCAGCACGGTGAGGGCAAGGCCGATTACGACACGGACGACGCGGTCCGCGATTCCGATGTTGCAGGGCATGGCGACATCTCCGTTTCGAGTTGCGCCCTTCTCGCACGTGCGGTGGTGCAGTGTCGGTGACTAAGTCACCTTTGCTCGGCGAGCCGTTTCAGTGCTGCGGGTGCCGTGATCTGAATGGTGCCGCGCCCGAGCTCAACCCAGCCGCGGCGCTGGAATTCCTGAAGCTGTCGGGAGATCACCTCGCGGACGCTGCCCAGCTCGGTTGCCAGCGCCGCGTGGGTCGCTTCAAGCGCGCCATCGGCGCCAGCGAGCGAGACGAGCCTCTGGGCGAGGCGCACGTCGACGCGCCGGAAGGCGACGTCCTCGATGACGCGGAACAGGTCGGTGATGCGCCGGGCGTAGGCTGCAAAGACGAACCGGCGGAATTCGGGAGAGCCGGCGATGAGCTCGTCAAAGGTGACGCGCGGAACCAGCACCGCCTCCAGGTCGGTCTCGGCGATGCCCTCGGCGGAATATTCCTCGTAGGCGAGAAGGCAGGCGGTGGTCAGCACACAGCTTTGTCCGGCCGTGACCCGGTAGAGAAACACCTCGCGCCCGTTCTCGCTCGTCTGCTGCACGCGCACGCTGCCGTCGAGCAGCAGCAGGAGGGTCTCGGGCGCCTTGCCCGGCCCGAAGATGACCGTGTCCTTCGGTACGCTCGCCACCCGGCTCTCGGTGAGAAGCCTCGCCTTGATCTCGGGGCTGAGGCGCGACAGCCCGGCGAATTGCGTGGTCCAGTCCAACATGCCGCCTGTCTGATCCACGATTTCGATCCTCCCTGCCGATTGCACCCTGCGGGCGACATGCCGCGGAGCGCAAGTCCCTGATCCGGGTCCGTGATATGACGGACGATTGCCTGATTGCGGTTCCGGCAGCGTGGGGTCCGGTGTGGGGTCCGGCGGCACTGCTTGACTGGCAGGGCCAGGTTAGCTAATTTTGTGGACTAGGCGGAGAGGCAAGTGAAGACGGTTAACATCCACGAGGCGAAGACCCACCTCTCGCGGCTGATTGCCGAGGTTGAGGCGGGCGAGGACATCGTGCTCGCGCGCGGTGGCAAGCCGGTGGCACGGCTGGTGCGCGTTGCCGACGTCGCGCCTGCGCGGCGCTTCGGGGCGATGCGCGGACGTGCCGCTGTGGGCGACGCCTTCTTCGAACCGCTGTCCGAGTCCGAGCTGGCGGTCTGGGAGTAGACCACCCTGACGCCGCTGCTTCTCGATACCCATGCGCTGCTCTGGTGGCTCGACGGCGACGAGCGCCTGTCCGGGGATGCCCGCCGCGCGATGCTCGATCCGGGGCAGCGGGTGCTTGTCAGCGCCGCATCAGCCTGGGAGATCACCACCAAGCACCGTCTGGGGAAGCTTCCCGGCGCCGCTGACGTGGCGGGCGACGTGCGCGGCAGTATCGCCGGCCAGGGCTTCGAGGAACTCCCGATCACGCTTGCCGACGCCGAGCGGGCCGGGCGGCTGATCGGGCCGCATCGCGATCCGTTCGACCGGATGCTCATCGCACAGGCGCTCGCGCGGGATCTGCGGCTCGTGTCGAATGAGGTACTGTTCGACAGCTACGGGGTGACGCGCCTCTGGTAGGGTAGGGGTCCGGAGTCCCTGTCGCCTGGCCGGAAGATGTCACGGAATAGTGGTGAGATAGTGGTGATGTCTCGCGGAACGCCAGAGGCAGGCGATCAAGGGTGGTCCCGGTCGTCAAGTGCGAGCCGACACCCTACATAGGCGGCATGGAACTGCGTGACTGCGGGCAAGCGGTGCTGTTCTCGGAGGCGAGATGACACGAGCCATGATCTTCGACGCGGTGCGGACGCCGCGCGGCAAGGGACGGGCCTCGACGGGCGCGCTTGCCGAACTCTCGCCGGTCGAGCTCGCCGCCATCCCGCTCCGGGCGCTGGTCGAGCGGGCGGGTCTCGATCCCGCTCGCATCGACGATGTGATCCTTGGTTGCGTTGATCCCGTCCGCGATCAGGGCGGCGACATTGCCCGCACCGCGGCGCTGGCCGCAGGCTATGGCGAGAGCGTGCCCGGCGTCGTCGTCAGCCGATTTTGCGCCTCCGGGCTCGAGGCTTGCGCCGTCGCCACTGGCAAGGTGGCGAGCGGCGAGACTGATCTTGTGGTCGCGGGCGGCATCGAGATGATGTCACGGGTGCCGATGCTTTCGAGCGGCATGGGCGTTCTGTCGGACCCGGGTCTCGCAACGCCCATGCTGACCGTGCCGCAAGGGGTCTCGGCCGACCTTCTCGCTACCCTCTGCGGCCATTCCCGAGAGGACGTCGACGCCTACGCGCTCGAAAGCCATCGTCGCGCGGCGACGGCCTGGGCGGAAGGCCGCTTCGGCGGCTCGATCGTGCCGGTGCATGACCGGGCGGGGCTCGCCATCCTCGACACCGACGAGACGGTTCGCCCCGACGTTCGCCCCGAGGACATGGCAGCCCTGCCGCCGGCCTTCGAGGCCTACGCCCGGAGGACCGGCTTCGATCAGGTCGCCGGTCAGCGCCATCCGAGGATCGGTGAGATCGCTTATGTCCACACCGCCGCGAACTCGTCGCAGATCGCTGACGGCGCGGCCGCGTTGCTGATGGGCAGCGCCGAGGCCGGCGCCGCGTCCGGTCTGAGGCCCCGCGCGCGGGTCCGGGCGGTCGCCTCCGTCGGCTCGGAACCGACGATCATGCTGACCGGCCCGGCCCTCGCCGTGAAGAAGGCCTTGTCGAAGGCCGGGCTCACCGTGGACGACGTGGACCTCTGGGAACTGAACGAGGCCTTCGCCACCGTCGTTCTCTACTTCATGCAGACGCTCGGCGTTCCATCGGATCGCATCAACGTCAACGGCGGCGCCATCGCCATGGGGCATCCGCTCGGGGCGACCGGCGCGATGATCCTCGGCACGCTGGTCGACGAGCTGGAGCGCAGCGATCGCACCATCGGCGTCGCCACGCTCTGCGCGGCAACCGGTCAGGCGATCGCCATGGTCGTGGAGCGCGTCTGATGAGCGGCGAGCCGGTGAGCCTGACGGTTGAGAGCGACGGCGTGGCGACTCTCCTCTGGGAGCCGCAGGGGCCGATGAACGTCTTCTCCGAAGCGGCCCTCGCGAGCTTCGACGCGGCCGTGGGTCGGATCGCCTCGGATCCGGTGATCGTCGGGGCCATCGTCGCCTCGTCAGGCCGCGCCTTCCACGCCGGTGCCGACCTCGACTTCGTCATGGAACTCTTCGACCGCTCGCCGCAACAGGTCTGGGCCTTCCTGGAGGCGGTGATGACGAGCTTCCGCCGGCTCGAAACCTGCGGCAAGCCCGTCGTCGCCGCAATCAACGGCCACGCGCTCGGTGGCGGCTTCGAGATGGCGCTCGCCTGTCACGGCCGCGTCGTCGCCGACGATCCCGCGATCCGCCTCGGATTGCCGGAGAGCGCGATCGGGCTCATGCCGGGCTTCGGCGGAACCCAACGCCTCCCCCGCCTGATCGAGTACCGCTCCGCCGTGCGCGACATGGTGAAAGGGCGCACGTGGAGCCCGCGGGACGCCCTCGCGCTCGGCGCCGTGGATGAGGTGGTCGCGCCGGACGCCCTCCGCGAGACGGCGCGCAAGCGGGTGCTCGAGCGCCTTGGGAACAAGACTGGCGCGACCCAGCCCTGGGATCGCAGGGGTACAATCTCGCCGGCGGCCGATCCGGGGTTCGCGGGCTTCTTCACCGAGTTCAACGCCGCTCAGACCCGGGCAAACTGGGGCAACCGTCCTGCCGAGCGGCTGGTCGCGGAAGCGGTCTATCACGGACTGCAGATGCCGATCGACCCCGCCCTCCGGCTCGAGGCGCGGCGCTTCGTCGAACTGAGCCGGATCCCGGCCACTCGCGCGGTTCTGCGCACCAGCTTTTTCGCCGTGAAGGACGCCCGCGCGCTCAGGCGCCGCCCAGTGACGCCGCCAGTCGTGATCTTCCGCAAGATCGGCGTCATCGGAGGCGGACTAATGGGCGGCGGCATTGCCTATCAGGCGGCGAAGGCTGGCCTGTCGGTCGTCCTGATCGAAATCGACGCCGCCGCCGCCGCCCGCGGCGTTGGCTACTCCGAGCGCCTGCTTGACCGCGCGGTGGATCAGGGCAGCGCAACTGAGGCCGACCGGGCGGATCATCTCGCCCGCATCACGCCCACGACCGACTATGCGGCGCTCGCGGACTGCGATCTGGTCATTGAGGCGGTCCATGAGAACGCCGACCTGAAGCACCGGATCCTTGCGCAAGCCGAAGCGGTGATGCGCCCGGACGCGATCCTCGCGTCGAACACGTCGACGATCCCGATCGGACAGCTTGCCCGCCCGCTCCGGCGCAAGGATCGCCTGCTCGGCCTGCACTTCTTCTCGCCGGTGGAGCGGATGGCGCTCCTCGAGATCATCGACGGCCCGGAGACGAGTGAGACGACGCTGGCGGCGGGCTTTGACCTGGCGAAGGTGCTCGGCAAGACGCCGGTTGCGGTCAACGACGGCCGGGGCTTCTTCACCTCGCGCGTGGTGGTCGGCTACATCCTCGAAGGCATGGCGCTTCTCGGCGAAGGCGTCGCGGCGCCGCTTGTCGAGAGCGCCGGGCGACGCGCCGGAATGCCGATGGGGCCGCTGCGGCTCGGCGACATGATCGGGCTCGACATCATCGAGCAGATCGAGGCGCAGACCGAGGCGGACCTCGGCGCTGCCTGCCTCCCCAACCCCGGCCGGAAGGTCGGTCAGACGCTCATCGGTCACGACCGCCCGGGCGAGAAGCGCCGCGGTGCGGGTTTCTACGACCACGCGGACGATGGCCCGCGTCTCTGGCATGGCCTCGCCGACCTCTTCCCCCCCGCCTCGAAACAACCCGACATTGACGCCGTTGCCGAGCGCTTGATGTTCCGGCAGGCGGTCGAGACATTGTGCTGCTTCGACGATGGCGTCCTCGCAAGCGCCGCGGATGCAGATGTGGCCTCGGTGCTCGGATGGGGATTTGCACCGCATACCGGCGGCGTTGCGAGCTACATCGACCAGATCGGCAGCCAGCGCCTTCTCGACTATTGCCGTGCCGCGGAAATGACGATCGGCCCGCGCTTCGCCGTCCCGAAGAAGCTCGAGGAGCTTGCCCGGAGCGGCATCCCGCTGCGCCGCTGACGTTTATGGACACCAGAGCAGAGTCATCACCGACATGACAGAGGTCTGGCACGGATACGCCGCCACGCCCAGACCGGCTGCGTGACATCCTGGATCGTATGGATGTGCAAGCTGTTCTATCTCAACCTGCTCGGGCACGGGATCCGGACAGTGCGAGAGCGTAGTCGCTACGGTCTGCTGTGACCCCCACCTTTCATCCGGCTGGGGCTGGAGTCCCGCGGTCTCGTGCGCTGTTCCCGAACCTTGGGCCACCCGGTGCTGGAAAGTCCGGGCTTCGTCATGGCGGCGGGCCGGCCTCGCCGCCCGGTTCAGTCAGCGCGATCGGGATCTTGTAGCCGATCGCGCTGTGGGGTCGGTCCTCGTTGTAGAACCTGCGGCAGGCGATGGTGTTGTCACGCGGTGCCTCGTGGGTCTTCGTGACGCACCCCTGGAGCGCCATGCTGCTCCTGCTTGCGCTGACGGTCCTCGTCTTGACGGTCCTTCCGGAGGTGCGGCGGGAGCGCGAGGAGGTGTTTACCGAGTAGTGTCGGACTCGGCTGGCGTGGTCAGGACGAGGCCGGCGGTCAGGTCGTCCATGAAGAGCGACATGAGTTGCAGGCGATTGCTCACGCCGGCCTTGCGATAGATGGCAGCGCTCTGGGCGCGGACGGTCCCCGGGCGTGTGCCGCGCGCCTCGGCGATCTCGGAGATGCTGAGGCCTTTCAGCGTCAGGATGGCGACGTCGCGCTCCGCGTCCGTGATCCCCCAGTCATCGAATGTCTCTTCGAGCAGGGCGCGGAAGGCCTGGCTTGCGGTCTGAAGGCGCGCCTCGATCGCATCGCTGCGCCGCAAGACGCTGGTGATCTGGCGAACGGAGAGCACCGTCCCGACGCAGAGCAGGATCACCGCAGTGACCTCAGGGATCTGATGCCACGGATTGCGCCATATGTCCCCGACCTCCATCAGGATGTCGAACAGGAACCAGCTGGCGCAGAGACCCTGCACCACCGCCAGCACCAGCAGGTTGCGATGGCGAAGGAGAGCAGGCCATGATCGACGCGACCGATCGGGCACGCTTCCCATCATTGCCACCATGCAGCCCCTCGCCCCCGCCAGAGAACCTCTGGCTGACACCGGGGGATCCTGGCTCTACAAGAACAACCGCATCCAACTGCGGAGCAAGGCCTATAGCAAGGGGATCTCCCCGTTGGCAACGGCGAGATCCATGATCTCGACCGAGCCCAGGGGCGTGAGGTGGGTGTTGTCCCACTGGATCGGCTTGCCGGCCGGGTCGAAGAGCCGGCAGTCATCGCCGCGGCACATGAGGTCGATGAGCGAGACGTAGTCGACGCCCTCCTCCTCGGCGAGCGTGCGCATGCGCGTGTCGAGGGAGGTCGGCACGGTGCGATACTTCACGGCCGAGCGGGTCGGGTTCTCGCTGTCTTTCAGGATGTCGGGCAGGTTGCGGCGGTACTCGACCATCGGACCGACCAGCACGACCTCGGGAGCGCTCTGCTTCAGCCGCTTGATCATGTCTTCCACCTGCGCCAGATCGGTCGGCTTCCAGCGTGCGGCGACGATGATCACGTCGTAGTCAGCGGATGCGAGCGACTGCAGGACGGCCTGCGTTACCTTGCGGCAGCCGGGATCCGCCCGCTCGAGCGAGCTCTCGAACGGCGGGCAACCACCGAAGGTGAGCTGGCTCAGGCTCTCGTCGGGCAGCGCCGCGCGAAGCCCGGGCCACAGGTGCGCTGCGAGGCTGTCGCCGATCAGCAGATAGCTCGGCCGCTGCGGATCGGGGCGCAGGCAGTGGGCCGGGTCGATGCTCGAGATCGGTGCGTCGGAGCTGAAAAAGCATTCGCCCTCGCCGTAGGCGGCGCGGGCGGCGGTACGGCCGAGTTCCGTGCTGACCTCGGGGCTGCCGGTGGTGGCGTAGCCCGATCGCGCGATGCCGAAGCCGGCGATCAGGAAGGCCGCCATCCCGATTGCGGACGCGCGAAGCACGGGGAGGTTGCCCACCCGCCCGAGCCACGCCTTCGAGGGGATCTCGACGAGGCGCCAGGAGAGGATGGCGAGCACGAGCGAGATCAGGATCACCGCCGCCGACTGGAACGCCGTGCCGAGGAAAAGCCCCTCATAGCGCGCGAAAACGATGACCGGCCAGTGCCAGAGGTAGAGCGAATAGGAGATGAGACCGATGAAGACGAACGGGCGAAGGCGGAGGACGCGGTTCACCGCGCTGGTTTGCGCCCAGATGATGAGGACCGCCCCGAGGCAGGGCCAGAGCGCGTTCTGACCGGGGAACGGGGTGGTCTCGTCGTAGGCAAAGACACTCCATGCGATCAGGCCGATGCCCACGACGCCAGCGATCTCGCGAAGGACCGGCGGCGCGGGGAGACGTGCAATGCCGATCGCGAGCACCGATCCGAGAAGCAGCTCCCAGAAGCGGGTCGGAGAGAGGTAGAACGTCGCCTCCGGGGCGCGGTTCACGGCCCACACGGCAAGCGCGAAGGACGCGACGAGCATGGCGATGAGGAGCGCACCCGGCCGCCGGAGTACCTTGAAGGCCACGAGCATGATGAGCGGAAACAGGAGGTAATACTGCTCCTCGACCGCCAGCGACCAGGTGTGCAGCAGCGGAATGAGGTCGGTGTTGTCGCCGAAGTACGAGGTGGTTTGCCAGAAGTAGATGTTGGACCCGAAAAGGACCGTGGCGAGGGCGCTGTCGGTCAGCTTGCCGAAATCGGCTGGCAGCATGATCGCGGCGCCAACGGCGAGCGTGGCGACAAGCACGACCGCGAGGGCGGGCAGGATCCGGCGGGCGCGGCGGGCCCAGAAGCCGGCCAGCGAGAAGCGATCCCGCTCGAGGTCCTCGATGATCAGCGACGTGATCAGGAAGCCGGAGATGACAAAGAAGATGTCGACGCCGACGAACCCCCCGGAGACTCCGGCAACCTCGGCATGGTATGCGACGACGGACGTAACTGCGACGGCACGAAGCCCGTCGATATCTGCTCGGTACTGCACCAGTGTTCCCCTTGCTCCGGGGGCATGTAGCAATTCGGCCTGGCCGTGGGAATTATCCATGAGCGCAATCCGACATGTGCGCGGTGCGGCGCTGGTAGGATAGGCCATAAGCATCTGTAGCATGATCGCCAGTGTACACCGGGAAAGTCGGCATAAGCGGCTGTGCGATGGGATCCGCCCGGGGCCGGTCCCGGCGCTCGGCCGATGGACCTCCCAAACGAGAAAGGCAGGGAGCGGGGCTCCCTGCCTTTGATCTGCGTGACGCCGGCAAAAGGGCCGGCAGCCTCAGGCAATCACAGGACGAAGTTGCTGGCCGTGAAGTCCGCGAGGTTCCAGTTCTCGATCGTCACGGTGCAGGCGTCGAACGTGAAGACGCAGCTCGTGCCGGAGTCGACGCCGAGGCTCATCGCCTCGGCAACGGAACCGAGGCCGAAGGCGACGAGCCAGAGCTTGTCCTCGGCGGCGAAGTCCATGATCGTGTCGTTTCCGTCGCCACCCTGGAACTCGAACTCGTCCGCGCCGGCGCCGCCGAAGTTGATGTCGTCGCCGGTGTCGGCCTCGAGGCGGTCGTTGCCGGCACCGCCATAGAGCGTGTCATTGCCACTGCCGCCGCCGAGGTCGTCCCGGTCGTTCCCGCCATAGATCAGATCGTCACCCGAAGCGCCAAAGACCTTGTCGATCCCGTCGTCGCCGTAGAGCGTATCGTTGCCTCCGCCGCCACCGACGCGGTCGTTGCCGGTGTCGCCATGCAGCAGGTCATTGCCGTAACCACCTGACAGCGTGTCATTCCCCGAACCGCCGTTCAGCGTATCATCGCCCCGGTGACCGAAGAGGCCGTCACTGCCGGCGCCACCGTTGAGCAGGTCGCGCCCGGCATAGCCGAACATCTTGTCCGGCGCGGCAGTGCCATTCAGCACGTTCGCCCCGTTGTTCCCCTCGATCATGCTACGCTGGAATGTCGGCTCGATGACGAAGTTGGACGGGGTGAAGCTCGTCAGCTCCTTGTTCAGGATCCGGACGATGGTTCCCTCGAAGTTGAACACCGTGTCGGCGCCGTCCTGGGTGCCGTATCCGATCACTTCCTCGACGCTGCCATAGCCGAGGCTGCGCAGCCACAGCTTGTCGTGGGACTCGAAGTCGGTGATGACGTCGTTGCCGTCGTCACCCTGAAACTCGAACTCGTCGATCCCCATCCCGCCGCTCAGGCGGTCATTGCCGGTATCACCTTCGAGGTGGTCGTTTCCCGCACGCCCGATGAGCGTATCGTCGCCCGCGCCGCCGCCGAGGTTGTCGTTGCCAAGGACGGCATCAATATAGTCGTTCCCCGATCCGGCGATGAAGACGTCATCGCCACCATCGCCAAACATCCGGTCATTGCCGGCGCCGCCAAAGAGCGTGTCGTTGCCAGTGCCACCATAGATCTGGTCGTTGCCAAACCCGCCACTGACCACGTCGGCGCCCGCGCCCCCGAGCAGTGAGTCATGGTCGTCCTGTCCGAACAGCCGGTCGTTTCCGCCCACCCCCTGCAGGGTGTCGTTGCCCGCGCCGCCAAAGATCGTGTCAACTGACGCGGTGCCCCGCAGGAGGTCGGCCACCGCCGTTCCTTGGATCAAAGCCATATTCTCTCTCACCTATGTGTACTATGCAACGCGAGGCTGGGTCGGTTGCTACGCGCGCAGATTACCCGCTCTGCGCGGCCACCAGCAATGCTTTGCCGGCGGAGTGCGGCGCAGTCGGTCGGCGCGGGCGTAAAACAGTGGCGCTTGAGCATCAGAGCCGTTGTCTCAATCGCGGACCAGGCGTCGGAGCCAACGGTCGATCGGGACGCAAGTATCCAGGGGTCCATCTCGAAATGACTGCGAGATGTCGACGGGTTCCGTGGTCAGGCTGTCATCGGGGGCTTTACCTCCCAGGCCATAGTCCGCATCGCGTCGGATGTTTCCCGCGGAGTCGATCGCATTTTCGTGATTTCGTGATTCCGCCGCGTCTTGATCGCCAGAGAGATGCATTGAGGCGAGGCGAGACCGCCCTTGAGAGGCGGAGCGACCAACTGTTCAGGCAGGAAAATCACGGGCACCGGTGGGGGCATGTCGTCTCACGGCATCTCATCCGCCCTACTCGGGAGCGGCAGCGATGCAGTCCCGCACAGTGCGTAGCCGCTGCCGCTTTCGAAGGCTGCGCGGCCCCGCCCATGTCCGCCGGCCGAAGACCCGCGCAAGCGCCTCGGACGGTGCCGTCCGCGGGTGTGTAGCGGTCGCGATGGGTGAGACGAAATGGCCGAGAAACATCGGACAAGCCCGGTCACACGCTCGCGTCCGGCTGGGGGCGTGAACTGGATAGCCGAAGTTTCAGGGCCGCGGTGGACAGGAAGCTCCCGGTCGAAGGCGATCAGGGGCAGCGCGGAGCCCGCAAGAGGCCGGGGGCTCTGTCGCGGGGTGCTGCGGAATGTCCTGTCGAGGGTCTGTCAGGGCATCCCGACGAACCTCTCCCCGCAATCACCCGATCCGGTAGTTCGGGCTTTCGCGGGTGATCTGCACGTCGTGCACATGGCTTTCCCGGAGGCCAGCGCCGGTGATGCGGACGAATTCGCAGTTCCCGCGCATGGCGTCGATCGTCGGGTGGCCGGTGTAGCCCATGGCGGCGCGCAGGCCGCCGACGAGCTGGTGCAGCACGGCCGAGACCGGGCCCTTGTAGGGAACCTGGCCCTCGATGCCCTCGGGGACGAGCTTCTCGGCGGACGCTTCCTTCTGGAAGTAGCGGTCCGCCGAGCCGCGGGCCATGGCGCCGACCGAGCCCATGCCGCGGTAGGACTTGTAGCTCCGGCCCTGGTAGAGGATCACCTCGCCCGGTGCCTCGTCGGTGCCGGCGAGGATCGAGCCGACCATGGCGCAGCTGGCGCCGGCGGCGATCGCCTTGGCGAAGTCGCCGGAGAACTTGATGCCGCCATCGGCGATCACCGTGTGGCCGGTGCGCTCGGCCTCACCGGCGCAGTCGAGGACCGCGGTCATCTGCGGCACGCCGACGCCCGCGACGATGCGGGTGGTGCAGATCGAGCCCGGGCCGATCCCGACCTTGACCGCGTCGGCGCCGGCATCGATGAGCGCGCGGGTCGCGCTGGCGGTCGCCACGTTGCCGGCGATGATCTGCACCCGGTTCGAGTAGCGCTTCAGCCGGTCCACCGCCTCACCGACGCCCTTCGAGTGGCCGTGCGCGGTGTCGATCACCACCACGTCGACACCGGCCTCGACGAGCGCCACGGAGCGCTCGAAGCCGGCGTCACCGACCGTCGACGCGGCGGCGACGCGCAGGCGCCCGAGGTCGTCCTTGGCGGCAAGGGGATTGAGCACCGCCTGCTCGGTGTCCTTCAGGGTGAGCAGGCCGTTCAGCCGCCCGCCTTCGTCGACGACGAGGAGCTTCTCTATGCGCCGCTCCTGCATCATGTTCTTGGCCTCGCCGAGATCCGCCGGCTCGCGCAGCATGGCGAGGTTCTCGCTCGTCATCATCGCCGAGACCGGGGTTCGGTCATCGGTCGCGAAGCGCATGTCGCGGTTCGTCACGATGCCGACGACGACGCCGTTGCCGTCGACCACCGGGAAGCCGGTGATGCGGTAGCGCTCCATGAGCGCCTTGGCATCGGCCAGCGTCTGGTCCGGGCGCAACGTCACCGGGGCGTAGACCACGCCGGAGACGAAGCGCTTCACCCGCTGCACCTCGGCGGCCTGCTCCTCGAGCCCGAGGTTGCGGTGGATGACGCCGACGCCGCCGGCCTGTGCCATGGCGATCGCCATCCGGCCTTCGGTCACCGTGTCCATGGCGGCGGAGAGCAGCGGGATCTGCAGGCTGATCTCGCGGGTGAGCCGGGTGCGGGTGTCGGCGGTCGCGGGCAGCACTTCCGAGGCGCCAGGCACCAGGAGCACGTCGTCAAACGTGAAGGCTTCGCGAAGGTCCATCGCCGAGACTCCGATCCTTGGGGGACAGGGCCGTCCTATTTCACGCAGTTGCGGGAAAGGAAAGAGCCAAGGGAACTGCCTGGCGGCTCAGGGCACGCGGTCGTGACGCGCTGTGGCGGGCAAAGCGGGGGAGTCGGGGGATCCTGCACTCGCAGGTTGGAACTCACACGCAGGCAAGGCATTTCCCGGACGTGAACCTGCTGCTATGCTCGGCAGAGGGCGATGAAGGAACGCGTGCATGGACTGGCGAGGGCGGCGTGAGAGCTCGAACATCGAGGACCGGCGCGGCCGTGGTGGCGGCGGCATGGTCCGGGTCGGAGGCGCGGGAGGCATCGGCGTGCTCGCCGTCGTGCTCATCGGCATGTTTTTCGGCGTCGACCTGACGCCGTTGCTCAATGGTGGTGGCGGCGGAACCCAGACCCAGACCCAGGCACCCGCGGGGCCGAACAGCATCGACGACCAGAGCGAGCAGTTCGTGGCGGTGGTGCTGGCCGAGACCGAAGACGTCTGGGGCTCGATCTTCAAGGCGTCGAACCTGACGTATCACCAGCCGAGACTGGTGCTCTTCTCCGGCGTCACCCGGTCGGGCTGTGGTGCGGCGCAGTCGGCGATGGGGCCGTTCTACTGCCCGCTCGACAAGACGGTCTATCTCGACACCGACTTCTTCCGGGTGATGGAGCAGCAGCTCGGCTCGCGCGGCGAGTTCGCCCGGGCCTATGTGATCTCTCATGAGGTCGGCCATCACGTGCAGGACGAACTCGGCGTGCTGGAGCAGACCAACAACATTCGCCAGCGGGCGAGCGAGGCGCAGTCGAACGCCATCTCGGTGCAGGTCGAGCTTCAGGCCGACTGCTACGCCGGGGTCTGGGCCAATGCGGCCCGCGACCGCCTGAAGCTCACCGATGACGATATCCGCAGCGCGCTCGATACCGCGGCCCGCATCGGCGACGACGCGCTGCAGCAGAAGAGCCAGGGGGTCGTGGTGCCCGACAGCTTCACCCACGGCTCCAGCGAGCAGCGTCAGCGCTGGTTCTACGAGGGCTACCGGAGCGGCAACCCGGACCAGTGCGACACCTTCAACGCCCAGAACCTCTGATGGCTGACGTCGTGAACCTCCGAACCGCGCGCAAGCAGCGCGAGCGGGCCGAGGCGCGGCGAAAGGTGGCCGTGCGGACCGGAGACGAGACCGAGCGGGCAAAGGCGGAGGCGGCGCTGGACCGGCGGCGCTTCGACGGCCACCGCCGGGACCGGGACACCGGGTCCGGCGGTGATGAACCTCGCGATGGTGGCGGCGGGCAGGGCGAGGGCTGACCCGTCGTGCGTCCGGAAAAGCACTCGCTCACCCTGCGCGGCCACCGGACTTCGGTGTCGCTCGAGCCGGAGTTCTGGCGGGCGTTTCGGGCGCTCGCTGCGGCGGAGGGGCGTGGGCTGAACGAACTTGCTGCCGAGATAGACGAAGCGCGGGGCGCAGACCGCGGGCTCGCCTCGGCGATCCGGGTCCACGTGCTTGAACGTCTGACCGCGCGCATGGCGGACTGACGGGGCGACGCCTCTCAGGCGTCGCGCAGGATCGAACGCAGGCTGTCGTAGACGTTGGCGTTCGCAGCGACGACGGAGCGGTCGTTGAAAATGTGTTCGTCCTCACCGATGCCGCCGGCGAAACCACCGGCCTCGCGGACGAGGAGCAAGCCCGCCGCCACGTCCCAGGGCTGAAGGCCGCGCTCCCAGTAGCCGTCGAGACGCCCGGCGGCGACGTAGGCGAGATCGAGCGACGCGGCACCCCAGCGGCGGATGCCGGCGGTCCGGGGCGCAAGTGCGGCGATCGCCCGAAGGGTGCGCGGAAGCTCCGGGTTGCCGCCGAAGGGGACACCCGTCGCGAAGATCATCTCCAGCATGTCGCGGCGACCGGAGACGCGGATGCGCTGGTCGTTCATCCAGGCGCCCGCGCCCTTCTCGGCAACGAACATCTCGTCCTTGGCCGGATCATAGACCACGGCGGCGACGATCTCGCCCTTGTACTCCAGCCCGATCGAGACCGCCCAGTGCGGCAGGCCGTGGAGGAAGTTGGTGGTGCCGTCGAGCGGGTCGATGATCCAGCGCCGGGTGGGATCGGCGCCCTTGATCTCGGCGTTGCCTTCCTCCGCAAGCCAGCCGTAGTTCGGGCGAGCCTCCAGAAGCTCTTCCTTCAGCACCTGCTGCGCGCGAAGGTCGGCGCGGCTCACGAAATCGCCCGGCCCCTTTGAGGAGACCTGAAGCTGTTCGACCTCGCCGAAGTCGCGCAGCAGGCCGCGCGCGGCGCGGCGAGCGGCCTTGATCATGATGTTGATATTCGCGGAGGCGGTGGCCATGGGCAGCAGGCTCGGATGTTCGGGAGGGACGGGGCCTTATGGCCGCTTCGCTCCGGGTCGGCAAGGCCTCAGCGATTGACCACGTAGCCGTAGAAGCTGTCGAGCAGCGGATACTCGCCCCTGTCGATCACCCCGTCGCCGTTCGAGTCGGCCTTCAGGTACTGCACCTCCATCAACTGCGGCATGACGCGGCTGGCTTCCTCGTAGGTCACGATACCGTCGTGGTTGCGGTCGGCGCGCGAGATCGGGATCTTTGCCGCGGCAGGACTGGCGATGGCGACGATGGCCGCCACGAGGGCGGTGGCAAGGGACGCGACGAGCCCGAGCGGGGCGAGGGTCTTCATGGGTGTGGGCTTTCTTCGTTGCGACTCCGGGGAAACAGCCGATGCCGCGTGGGAAGGGCCGAGAGCGGGCTTCCCACGGATGCGGGCGGCTTCGCGGCGACAGGCGTCCCGGAGAGGTTGACGAGCGCCTTGACCGGCAGGTGATCGGACGCCATGCGGGCGAGCGGAGAGCCGTGCGCCGTGAAGTCCTCGACGAGGGCGGAGGGCAGCACGAACACCCGGTCAAGCGCCAGCACCGGGAAGTAGGCGGGGAAACTCGGGACGCCGGGGCCGAGCGGCCCGAAGACCGTCTGAGTGTGCACGAGCGACGATCGTCCCTGCCGCCGCCACTCGTTGAGATCGCCCATGAAGACCACCGGGCGGTCGGTCGCGCCGCGGGCGTGCTGGAGCAGCGCCTCGATCTGGAGCAGGCGGGACTGGCGCAAGAGCCCGAGGTGCGCGGCGACGACCCGAACCGGTCCCGCCGCGAGGTCGAGATCGACGACGAGAGCGCCGCGGGGCTCAAGCCCGGGCAGGCGGATCTGGTGCAGGTCGCGCACCAGCCCCTCCCGGACAAGCACGAGGTTGCCGTGCCAGCCGTGGCCGGCGCGGCCATTTTCGACCGGCACGGGAACGAGACCGGTGTCGCGGTACAGCCGGTCAAGGTCGAGGAGCGCGCTCCGATCGCCGAAGCGTCTGTCGGCTTCCTGGAGCGCGATCACGTCGGGGGCGATCTCGGTGATGACGCGGATGATCCGATCGGGATCGAACTTGCGGTCGACGCCCACGCATTTGTGGATGTTGTAGGAGGCAAAAAGCGTCGGGGTCGGGCCGCGGTCGTTCATGTGGGTCTCGTGCATCGCTTCCGCATCTGGCCGAATCCGCGGGGCGAAGTCCACCCCGCCGCCCCGGGTTCCGTCACTGGAACGCCACAGGCTCGCAAATCGTTGATCGCCGCAGTGAACGACGGTGGGCGTCGTTCCAGCGTGGAGAGTGGCATGGATCCAAACGCAGCAGCGACGGCTGGGATGAGCACCGCGACCGCCATCCTCGTCATGATCGTGATCGGCGCCATTGCCGGCTGGCTCGCCGGAGTGATCGTCAAGGGCGGTGGCTACGGCCTCGTCGGCGACATCATTATCGGCATTCTGGGCGCGGTGATCGGCGGCTGGATCTTCCGGGCGCTCGGCATCACCATGGGCGGCGGCATACTGGGAGCCATCGTGGCCGCCGTGATCGGGGCAGTGATCCTGCTCCTGATCATACGGGCATTGAAACGCGCCTGACCGAACGACGCGAAGGGGCCGGCGATCACCGGCCCCTTCCGGTTTTCAGTTGACGAAGACCGCGGCGAGCGGCGGGAAGCCGTTGAAGCCGACCGAGCTGTAGCTCGAGGTATAGGCGCCGGTGCAGAGGATCCGGATCTTGTCGCCGGCCTCGATGTCGAGGGGCAGCTGGACCGGGCGCTTCTCGTAGAGCACGTCGGCGGAGTCGCAGGACGGGCCGGCGAGGATGCAGGAACCGGTCTCCGCGTCGTCGTGCCGGGTCTCGAACTGGTAGCGGATCGCCTCGTCCATGGTCTCGGCGAGGCCGGAGAACTTGCCGATGTCAAGGAAGACCCAGCGGGCGAGGTCGTCCTGGTCCTTGCGCGCCACGAGCAGCACCTCGGCAATGATGACGCCCGCCTCGGCCACGAGGCCGCGGCCCGGCTCGGCCATGACGTGCACGTCAGTGCCGAAGCGGTGGCGCACCATGCGCATCACCTCGGCCGCATACGCCTCGGTGCGGAGCATCGGCTCACCATAGAACGCCGGGAAACCGCCGCCGATGTTGAGGATGCGAAGCGCGTGGCCGGCCTCGGCCGCCTCGGTCCAGAGGATGTGCGCCGCGTCGAGGGCGGAGGCCCACATGCGCGGCTCGCGCACCTGGCTGCCCGGGTGAAACGAGATGCCGGCAACGTCAAGGCCGAGATAGCGGCCGAGATCCATGAGGCGCAGTGCCTCGCGGCGCGAGCAGCCGAACTTGCGGCTGAGCGGCCAGTCGGCCTCCGAGGCCTCCACCAGCATGCGGATGATGACGCGGCAGCCCGGCGCGTGCTCGGCGAGCTTGTAGAGCTCTTCCTCGGCATCGACGGCGAACTGCTCGACACCGGCGGCGAAGGCGTGGGCGATGTCGGAGGCACGCTTGATGGTGTTGCCAAAGGCGATGTGATCGGCCGGGATGCCGAGCGAGAGGCACAGGTCGATCTCGCCACGCGAGGCGCAGTCGAAGCGGCCGCCCTCGGCGGCAACGGCGGCGATCACCTCGGGAGCCGGGTTCGCCTTCACCGCGTAGTGGATGCTCGCGGTGGCGAGGCCGGTGTCGAGGGCGCGGTACTTGGCGCGGAGCATGTCGAGATCGAACACCACCGTCGGGCGATCGAAATCGGTCGCGCGGATGTACGCATCCTGCGCGGCGGAAACCGCCGAAACGGTCGGGTGATTGTCGGCAAAGAGTCGTGCGGGCTTGCCCGCAAAAGCGGCAGCGTGTCGCATGCGCATCTCCATCAGTCCCGGGGGATTTCAACCCCGGAGTTCCCAAAAGAGACGTTACCGTCGCTACGTGAGTTCTCCCACTTCGGGAACTTACAGAGGCGCGTGCGTTGGCGTCGTAGGGCGCATATGAGGCCAGCGACCGTCGCAATCAAGCGTAAATCGGGACTGGGGCCGCATTTTTTCGCGACCGTGGCCTCATAGGGGCCGAGAGTGTGAAACTTCCGTTAAATCATAACGATAATCAGCGGCATTGACCTCTTTCCGGCGAGGTTTGCGAGGCAGCCACTCGAATCGGTGGCTGGTTCTGGCAATGGGCCGATGCGCATGGGCACGGTGAAGGAACTCGGGTGCCGGGCGAGGCGGTTCCGGCTTCATCGGGCAGGATTGCCCTGATTTCGCGTTGCCGCTCGCCCGGTCAGATGGAAAGGTCCGCTCAAAGCCGACAGTGGAGGAGGACGGGATGCGCAACGGTGGGCAGATCTTGGTGGAGAGCCTGGTGGCGCTCGGAGCGCGCAAGGGGTTCGGCGTGCCGGGCGAGAGCTACCTTGCGGTGCTCGACGCGCTCCACGACGCGACGGGGCGCCTCGACTTCGTGCTCTGCCGGAACGAGGGGGGTGCGGCCTTCATGGCGGCGGCCTGGGGGAAGCTGACGGGCGAGCCCGGGCTCTGCTTCGTGACGCGGGGGCCGGGGGTCACCAACGCGTCGATCGGCATTCATACCGCCATGCAGGACAGCGTGCCGATGCTGGTCTTCGTCGGGCAGGTCGGCACCGACATGCGCGGTCGCGAGGCATTCCAGGAAATCGACTACCGGGCGGTCTTCGGGACGATGGCCAAGTGGGCGGTCGAGATCGACGACGTGCGGCGCATCCCGGAGATCCTCGCGCGCGCCTGGACGACGGCCCTCACGGGGCGCCCGGGGCCGGTGGTCGTGGCGCTGCCCGAGGACATGCTGACGAGCCTGACGGACGCGGCGCCGCTTGTCGGCCCGTCGCGGGTGATGGAGCCGGCGCCGTCGGCGGAGGCGGCGGAGGCGGCACTCGGGATCCTGACCGGGGCGCGGGCGCCTCTGATCCTGATCGGCGGGTCGAACTGGAGCGCGGCCGGGGCGGCGGCGCTTCAGGGGTTCGCGGAGGCGTCGGATATCCCGGTGGTGGCGGTGTTCCGTTTCTCGGATCAGATCGACAACTTCTCGCCGGTGTTCTGCGGCGAGGCGGGCGTGGGGATGCTGCCGCACGTGAAACGGCTGATCTCGGACGCCGACGTGATCCTCGCCATCAACGTTCGCTTCGGGGAGATGACGACCGATGGCTATACGCTGCTCGACGTGCCGGTGCCGCGGCAGGCGATCATCCATGTCCATGCCTCGGACCGGGAGATTGGAAAGATTTACCAGCCTGTGCTCGGGATACAGGCCGGACCGAACGCCTTCGCCGCGGCGCTCCGGCCGGTGCAGGGCGGCTGGGCCGACTGGCGGGCAAGCGGGCGGGCTGAATGGGAGGCGAGCTTCGACGCCCCGGCGCAGCCGTCTCCGGTCGACATGGTGGCGGTGTCGGCGCATCTGAGGGACCTCCTGCCCGACGACGTCATCCTGACGAACGGGGCGGGGAACTTCACCGTCTGGCCGAACAAGTTCTTCAGGTTCGGCCCCGCGGCGCGGCTGCTCGCGCCACAGTCGGGGGCAATGGGTTACGGACTGCCGGCGGCGGTGGCGGCGAAGGTGGCGCACCCCGACCGGGTGGTTGTGTGTTTCGCCGGGGACGGCGATTTCCAGATGACCTGCCAGGAACTCGGGACCGCGATGCAGGCGGGCGCGCAGCCGATCGTCCTGATCGTGAACAACGGCATCTACGGCACGATCCGGGCGCATCAGGAGCGGAATTATCCCGGGCGGGTGTCCGGGACGACGATGCAGAACCCGGATTTCGCCATGCTCGCCCGGGCCTATGGCTTCCATGCGGAGCGGGTGGAGCGGACCGAGGATTTCCCGGCGGCCTTCGGACGGGCGCTCGAGTCGAAGACCGGGGCGGTGCTCGACCTGGTGGTCTCGCCCGAGGCGCTGACCCCGCGCCAGACCCTGAGCCAGATGCGCGAGGCGGCGTTGAAGGCGAAGGCACTGGCGTGAAATCCGCGATGCACGCCACACGCCTGGGCCGCATGTGCGGCCCCGATGCGGAGCTGGTTGCCCTGCGGAACGGTCACATCGACCGAGACCGTTCCGGTTCCGGCAAATCGCTCAGTGATGCGCCACCGCGGCGCCTCCGGTGCCGTCCGGGATCGCGATCCGGACGTTCTGCATCATGCCCTGATCCTCATGGTCGAGAATATGGCAGTGAAGGACGAAGTCGCCGATGTAGCGCTCGTACCGTGTCCGGACCTTGATCACGTGGCCCTGCTCGACCATCAGCGTGTCCTTCCAGACACCCTTCAGGTTCGCGTACTGGCTGACATTCGGGTTGCCCGGTCCGCTCACGTCGGTTCCGGTCGGATCGAGCACCTCGATGATCTGGAAGGGGTTGACGTGGATGTGGAACGGGTGATTGGCGGCGAATGATGTCATGGTCCATTCATCGACCGCGCCGAGCACCAGCGTCCGGTCCATGCGGACAGGATCGTAGGGAGCAGAGTTCATGAGGGCGAGGTTGCCCGCGAGATCCCGGCCGAGCTCGCCGATCTCGAACCGGAACGCCGGCGGGGCGGGCGGCAGGCTGCCGTTGAAGATGCGGAAGCCCAGCGTCTGCCGGCCGGTCACTTCCTCCGCTGCCACATCGGGGTGCCTGGCGAAGGCGGCAAGCCGCATGCCGTCTTGAAGATCCGCAACCACCCGGGCGCCGACATCGTCGGGAAGGTTTGCCTCCGCCGAGGCGATCAGCGCGCCCAGGATGCTGTCTCCCGCTGACGGGGGCGCGGTTCCCTCGTCTACGCGGACATAGCCGAGCAGTTCGCGCCCATGCGGTTCGTTGTTGACGGCCTGGTCGGTTTGCAGCTCACCGTTGATCACGCAGTAGACCCCGGGCTCGGGAAAGCGCACGAGCAGGTCCTCGCGGTAGCCCGGCTGGAGGATCGTGTCCGAGCGCTCGTCCAGTGCGCCACGGGTCAGGCCATCGGCAGCGAGCCCGAGTGCGGGCAGCGGAGCGCCGGTGCAGCGCTGATCGACAAAGGCCTGGCGCGCGTCGGCGGTGGCGAGCCTGGCGGCCACGACGGTCTTGCCTGCCGGCTCCATCTTGCGGAACCGCAGCTTGATCGAGTCGCGCACGCCCCCGTGGATCAGCCGCCAGCGCTCGACCTCGCCCGCGACCGCGCGGGCCAGCGTCGGCATGACTTCGCCGTTGATGCTGGTGAAGCGGCCCGAGGCGCTCCAGCTCGTCGGTGTCAACTGGTCGTAGCCTTCGACCTCGCCGACGTCGCCGGCATCGCAGTACCATGCGCCGGTCGTTGCCGCCTTGATGGCGCCTGCGCCGTCGCGGCAGGCATAGGCGATCTGCTGGAAGAGCATCACGCGGTCCCGGAACGGCTCGCCTCCCGGCTTCCGCAGCACGACATCGACATCGCCCGTCACGTAGCCGCCGTCAGGGGCGAGCGCCGGAATGCGCCCACCTTCGATGATCAGCGCACCGGCCATTCCGCTCGAGACCTGAAGCGCCGTCGAGCCATGAAGGTGCGAGTGGTACCAGAAGGTTCCGGCCGGATGGTCGGGCGGAATATTGTATTCGTACTGGAAGCTGACACCGGGACTGACCGAGACGAGCACGTTGTCGCTGTTGCCGGTGGGACTGATGTGCAGCCCGTGCGTGTGCATGTTCGTCCGGTTGAAGCAGTGCGGTACGTTCACTCCGCCGGCGCCGGGACAGGTCGGGTCGTCGGCCGGCAGTTCGTTGCGCAATGTCAGCCGAAAGGTCTCGCCGGGCAGGATCCGCACGGTCGGCGCGGCGAACTGGGGAGACCCGCCCGTTGCCGCACCGACGTAGCTGCGCAGCCGCACCGGGTCGTCGGTCCCCGTCGACGGATTGAAGATTGTTCCGTCCTGGTAGCGAATGGCAAGATCATAGAAGACCTCCGCGCCGACGCCGCGTTCCGTGGGCGCCGGTTTCCTCGTTGCATCGAACCCGGCGTGCGGCAGCGCAACGGTCGGCTCTTCGGGAGCCGTCCGCAGAGTGGCCTCGGGAGGGTTGTCCACGATCCGGGCATCGACCTGAGCGAGCGCCGGAGACGCCGCCAACACGAACGCCCCTATCGAGAGCCGGAGAGTGCCGCCGGATCGGCGTGCAATTCGAATGCGAAGTAGAGAAACGGACATGGAAAGTCCTCTCGGAGAAGGCGCGATGAACGCCGCGGGAAAATGGTCGCTGAAAACATGAAATACGGTGCCATGAACAAATGATTCCGGCAACGGACTGAATTGGCGCACATGAGAAACGAAATTGTTGCTGCGCAGCGGCGAAATCCGGCCGGGATCGCGCGACACGCCGCAACATGAGTGCGTGTCGGAAAATGCGTCCGACCGACAGTCGCGGTGGGCGATTGACGGGTCCGCTCCCGGCTCGCCGTGTATCCGGGTCCGATGACCGGGGGCTGACCCCGCTGGGAAAAAGGACGAGCGAAGCATCGCGGCCGGCCCGCGGCGCGTCGATGCTTCGCTTGATCCGGTTCAATCACGGCCCGGGTGAATGCGGTGCGGATCGTCCCTTGACGTCGTGAGCAGCGGCGCCGGCCGGCCCCGCTGGCCGGCGCCTCGAGGATCAGGCGGCGCGCTGGAGCGCGTCGCCGAGGGTTGAGACGATCTGATCGATCTGGGCTTCCTCGACGATCAGCGGCGGCGACAGCGCGATGATGTCGCCGGTAACGCGGATCAGCAGCCCCTTGGCGAGGCAGTCGACGAAGACGTCGTAGGCCCGTGCGCCCGGAGCGCCGTCGCGCGGGCTGAGTTCGATGCCGGCGATCAGGCCGATGGTGCGGATGTCGACGACGTTCGCCGCGCCTTTCAGCGAGTGGATCGCCGCGTCCCACTTCGCCTGAAGCTCGGCCGCGCGGGTGAGGAGCGACTCGCTCTCGTAGACATCGAGCGTGGCGAGGCCGGCGGCGCAGGCGACCGGGTTGCCGGAGTAGGTGTAGCCGTGGAAGAGCTCGATGGCGTTCTCCGGGCCGGTCATCAGCGCGTCGTGGACGGCACGCGAGGCGAAGACCGCGCCCATCGGGACGACACCGTTGGTGAGGCCCTTCGCGGTCGTCACGAGGTCCGGGGTCACGCCGAAGAAGTTGCTGGCGAACGGCGCGCCAAGCCGGCCGAAGCCGGTGATGACCTCGTCGAAGATCAGCAGGATGCCGTGCTTCGTGGCGATCTCGCGCAGGCGCTCGAGATAGCCCTTCGGCGGCACGAGGACGCCGGTCGACCCGGCCACCGGCTCGACGATGACGGCGGCGATCGTCTCGGCGCCGTGCAGGTCGACCATGCGCTGCAGGTCGTCGGCAAGCTCGGCGCCGTGCTCGGGCTGGCCCTTGACGAAGCTGTTGCGGGCGAGGTCGTGGGTGTGGCGCAGGTGGTCGGCCGGGATCAGCGGGAAGACGCGGCGGTTGTTGACGAGGCCGCCGACCGAGATGCCGCCGAAGCCGACGCCGTGATAGCCGCGCTCACGGCCGATGACGCGGGTGCGCGTGCCCTGGCCGATGGCGCGCTGGTAGGCGATGGCGATCTTCAGCGCGGTGTCGACGCTCTCCGAGCCCGAGTTGGTGTAGAAGATGCGGTCGAGCTTTGCGCCCTCCGGCCCGGGCGCGATGGCGGCGAGGCGCTCGGCGAAGTCGAAGGCGATCGGGTGGCCCATGTTGAACGACGGCGCGTAGTCGAGGGTCGCGAGCTGGCGGCTGACCGCGTCGGTGATCTGCTTCCGGCCGTGGCCGGCGTTGCAGCACCAGAGGCCGGCCGTGCCGTCGAGCACCTGATGGCCGTCCGCGGAGGTGTAGTGCATGCCCTCGGCCGCGACCAGAAGGCGCGGCGCCGCCTTGAACTGGCGGTTGGCAGTGAAGGGCATCCAGTAGCTTTCAAGCTTCGGCGCATTCGGGCGGTCGAGCGGCATCACAAATCTCCCGGGGTGATTTACTGTAGAGTCCACGCTTGACGCGACGAAACAAGTCCTTTTCTGATTGACGATAACTCATTGATAATAAAAGATCGATGCTTGTCTGATTTCGGGATATGGAACAGTGGAAACACCTGCCTCCGCCCATGTCGACGTCGGCGGCCGGTTGCGCCATCTGCGGCAGCGTCACGGCCTGTCGCAGCGGGCGCTTGCAAAGCGCGTCGGGGTCACGAATTCCGCGATCTCGCTCATCGAGTCGAATGCGACGAATCCGTCCGTCGGGGCGCTGAAGCGCATCCTCGACGGGATTCCGATCGGGCTTGCCGACTTCTTCGCCTTCGAGCCGGAGCGGCCGCGAAAGGTGTTCTATGCTGCGGAGGAACTGGTCGAGATCGGCAAGGGTGGGGTCTCGTATCGTCAGGTCGGCGAGACGATGTTCGGGCGCAGCCTGCAGATCCTGAAGGAATGCTATCAGCCGGGGGCGGACACCGGGAAGGTGCCGCTGAGCCATGAGGGCGAGGAGGGCGCCATCGTGATCTCGGGACGGCTGGAGGTGACGGTCGAAGATGACCGGCGGATCCTCGGACCGGGAGACGCCTACTACTTCGAGAGCCGCCTGCCACATCGCTTCCGATGCGTCGGGACCGAGCCCTGCGTGGTCGTCAGCGCCTGCACGCCGCCGAGTTTCTGAGCCGAGTTTCTGAGCCGAGTTTCTGAGCCGAGTTTCTGATGGGAGGCCCGGAGGGTTCGGAGCCGCGCACGCCATGGCACGCGCCCGCAGGGCGGCGCGACGGGGAAGCTGGTGCGTGTCCGGGAAGATGGGTATCAGGCGCAGCGGCTCGCCGGCGCGCGTGGCGCCGGGCCATTGCCTCCGATACCGCGCCGCCGGGCTGCACGGTGGGAAGTCGGGCGGATCAGGCGGCGATCAGACAGCCGAAAGATCAGGCTGGCGACAGATCAGGCCGCAGTCTGGGCCTTGGCGATCTCGCGCTTCAGCTTCAGCGCCTTGGTCGAGAGCTCGGTGTCCGGCGCGACCGCGAGGAAGGCGTCGAGGCCGCCGCGGTGATCCACGGTGCGCAGCGCCGAGGCGGAGATGCGGAAGCGGTGGGCCTGGCCGAGGGTCTCGCTGGTCAGCGTGACGTCATTCAGGTTCGGCAGGAAGCGCCGCTTGGACTTGTTGTTGGCGTGGCTCACGTTGTGGCCAACCATCGGGCTCTTGCCGGTCAGTTCGCAGCGGCGCGACATGGGTTCGGTCCTTGCAAGTATCGGGGGCCCACGAAGCGAGCCGGGGCAATCGTTGAGGGCGCCGCATACTAGCTGGGGTGCGGGGCGTCAAGGGTGGATCAGCCGTTTCCCCCCCAGGCGTCGAGCACCAGGTCGGCCGCGGCCTCCGGCGTAAGCTCGCCCGTCGCCACCCGAGACGCGGCCTCACGCCGGAGTGCCGCGATGCCGGGGTGGGCGGCGAGGCGGGCGAGGAGGCCTGTCTCAAGCGCATGCCTGAACCACGCTTCGGCCTGTGCGCGGCGGTGGGTCTCGAAGGTGCCGGCCGTCTGCCGGGCTTCGGCAAGCTCCCGGATCGACGCCCACGCCTCGGCGAGGCCGGCGCCGGTGGCGGCGGAGACGCACATCGCCCGTGGCCAGCCTGCCGGATCGCCCGGGCGGGGGCGGATGAGCCGCAGCGCCCCGGCATAGTCCGCGCGCGTGCGGCGCGCCTGCGCCTCCAGATCACCGTCGGCCTTGTTGACGAGCAGCAGGTCGGCCATCTCCATGATGCCGCGCTTGACGCCCTGAAGCTCGTCGCCGCCGGCCGGCGCGATCAGCAGGACGAAGATGTCGGTCATCTCGACGACCATGGTCTCGGACTGGCCGACGCCCACGGTCTCGACGAGCACGACATCCGCCCCCCAGGCCTCGACCACGCGGATCGCCTCGCGGGTGCGGCGGGCGACACCGCCAAGCGCGGTCTGGCTCGGCGAAGGCCGGATGTAGGCGTTGCGCTGGCGGGTGAGCTCGCTCATGCGGGTCTTGTCGCCGAGGATCGAGCCACCCGAGCGCCCGGACGAGGGATCGACCGCGAGGACCGCGAGGCGGAGGCCGTCGCCGGTCAGCATCATGCCGAGCGCCTCGATGAAGCTCGACTTGCCGACGCCCGGCGTGCCCGTCAGCCCGACCCGGAGCGCCGGGCGGACGGGCAGGGCTGCGAGGAGCGCGCGCGCGGCTTCGCGGTGATCCGCCCGGGTCGATTCGACGAGGGTGATCGCGCGGGCCAGCGCCCGGCGGTCGCCGTCTGCCACGCGCTGCCCAAGTGCCTTTGCCTCCGCTTCACGCAAGCGTCACCTCCGTCGGCCCTTCAATTCATCCCGTCTCTTTGGCATACCTCGCTCCGCCTGTCCCGAGCCAACGCGAGGAAGTCCCATGCCGTTGCCGTTTCGCGCCGAAGGTCTCGCGGCCGTCCTCGCCGTTCTTCTGACCGCCGGAGCGGCCCATGCACAGCAGGCGAGCTTCGATTTCCGGGTGATGGGCTTTCCGGTCGGAACGGTGGGAATGGCCTGGAGCACGTCGGGCACGAGCTACAATGCCACGGCAGACGTGGACGCGACCGGGGTCGTCGGCTTCTTCACCAGCTTCTTCTTCCACGGCAAGGCAACCGGCACGGTGAAGGCCGACGGAACGGTCATCCCCGGTCATTTCGAGGCGCAGTCCAAGTCGTCGCGCGACGTGCGGCAGACGACGATTGCGTGGAAGAACGGCAAGCCCACGTCGGTGACGATCGTGCCGCCGCGCGACAACAGCGCCGATCCTGCGGATCAGGGTGGCACGCTTGACCCGGTATCCGCGGCGTTCCGGCTGCTGCGGGACGTGCCGAAGGCCGATGCCTGCAACGTCACGGTCGACATGTTCGACGGGATGCGGCGGTCGCGGCTGAAGGTCGGGCCGGCGACGGCGAGTGGCACGGCGCTGACCTGCAAGGGCAGTTACAGCCGGATGAAGGGCGATGCGCTCGGCTCGCTCGACCGGGATCAGTTTCCCTTCACGCTCAGCTACACGGTCGGGGCGGATGGTATCGCGCGGCTGCAGCGCATCGAGGCGCCGACGAACTTCGGCACGGCGGTCGTCGCCCGCAGGGGCTGAGGCCGATGACGGGCGAGGCGCCGCGCGGGGCGCTGCTGCCAATCGAGCCGGTGCTGCCGGCGCTGGTGGCAGCGCTCGAAGGCGGTGCCGCGGTGCTGCAGGCGCCGCCCGGGGCCGGCAAGACGACGCGGGTGCCGCTGGCGCTGCTGGAGGCCGGGGTCCCGGGGCGGATCCTGATGCTGGAACCCCGCCGGGTCGCGGCGCGGGCAGCGGCGGAGCGGCTGGCGGAGGCCCTGGGCGAGCGGCCGGGGGGCCGGGTCGGCTACCGGATGCGCGGCGAGGCGGTGGCGGGCGCGCGGATCGAGGTGGTGACCGAGGGCATTCTCACGCGGATGCTGCAGTCGGCGCCGGACCTGCCCGGCATCGGTTGCGTGATCTTCGACGAGTTCCACGAGCGGAGCCTGCAGGCCGACCTCGGCCTCGCGCTGACGCTCGAGGCGCGAGGGGCGCTGCGGCCGGATCTGAAGGTGCTCGTCATGTCGGCGACCCTCGACGCGGGGCCGGTGGCGACGCTGATCGGCGACGCGCCGGTCGTGACCGCCGAGGGACGCGCCTATCCGGTGGAAATCATCTGGCTCGACCGGCCGTGGAGCGCCGGCGCTGCCCGTCTGGAGGACGCGGTTGCTTCGGTGGTGCTGACCGCGCTCGGCGAGAGCGAGGGCGGGGTGCTCGTCTTTCTGCCCGGGCAGGGTGAGATCGGGCGGGTCGCGGCGCGGCTCGGCGGGCGGCTGCCGGCGGGCGTCGTCCTTCAGACGCTGCATGGCGGGCTGCCGTTCGCGGCGCAGCGCGCGGTGCTCGCGCCGCTCGCCGAGGGGCGGCGGCTCGTGCTCTCGACGGCGATCGCCGAGACCTCGCTCACCATTCCCGATGTGCGCGTGGTGGTTGACGCCGGTCGGGCGCGGCGGGCGCGCTATGATCCCGGGTCGGGCATGACACGGCTCGTCACCGAGCGGGTGAGCCGGGCGGAGGCGGTCCAGCGGCAGGGACGCGCCGGCCGCGTGGCGCCGGGGCGCTGCTACCGGCTCTGGACGAAGGGCGAGGAGGGCGCGCTGCCGCTCCACCCGCCGCCGGAGATCGCGAGCGCTGACCTTGCACCGCTGGCGCTCGAGCTGGCGGTCTGGGGCGCGGACGCGCCGGACGGGCTTGCGTTCCTGACGCCGCCGCCGGCACCGGCCTTCGCCGAGGCGCGGGCGCTGCTGACATCGTTGGACGCCATCGGGCCTGACGGGCGGATCACCGGGCACGGCAAGGCGCTTGCCGCGCTGCCGGTGCATCCGCGGCTCGGACACATGCTGCTTGTCGCGACGGCCCATGGGTCCGGTGCGCTGGCGGCCGATCTCGCGGCACTGGTCGAAGGGCGTGACCCGCTGCGCGGGGAGGGCCGCCGGCCGCCGGTTGACCTCGCCCTCCGGCTCGCGGCGCTGCGGGGAACCCGGGCCGCCGACCCGGCAGCGGTTGCTGCGATCCGCACCGAGGCGAAGCGGCTCCGGGCGCTGGCGCCAAAGGGCACTGGCACGGGCGGGCTTTCGCCCGGCGCGGTCCTGTCGCTCGCGTTCCCCGATCGCATCGGCCAGCGGCGTCCGGGCAGTGCTTCCCGCTATCTGCTCGGCAATGGCAAGGGCGCGGTGCTGCCGGCGGAAGATGAACTCGGGACTGCGCCATTCATCGTCGCCGCGGATCTCGACGGTGACTTGCGCGAGGCGACGGTGCGGCTGGCGCTGCCGGTGACGGAGGGTGACCTGCGGGAGCTGCACGCGGCGGAGCTGCGGCACGAGACGGTCTGCGAGTGGTCGCGGCGCGAGAAGGCGGTGATTGCCCGCGAGCGGCTGCGGCTCGGGGCGCTGACGCTCGAGGACCGGCAATGGCGCGAGGCGCCGCCGGAAGCCGTGGCGCTTGCACTCGGCGCGGGGCTTCGCGAACTCGGGCTCGGGGCGCTGCCGTGGACGCCGGCCCTGCGGCGACTGGCGGGCCGGGTGGAGTGGCTTCGGCGGCACGGGGCGCCGGACCTGCCGGATTTCTCCGATGACGGATTGCTGGCCGAGCTCGATGACTGGCTCGTCCCCTGGCTGGCGGGCTTCGCCCGGGCGGCTGATCTCGGGCGGGTGGATCTCGCCGGGGCGCTTGACGCGCGGCTCGGGCATGACGGGCGGCAGCGCCTCGACAGGCTGGCGC
The DNA here is from genome assembly GCF_014201905.1 of Amaricoccus macauensis. Taxonomy (GTDB): domain Bacteria; phylum Pseudomonadota; class Alphaproteobacteria; order Rhodobacterales; family Rhodobacteraceae; genus Amaricoccus; species Amaricoccus macauensis. Next base: position 264,520 of record NZ_JACHFM010000003.1, read on the forward strand.
CGGCGAGCGTGCGGGCGCCGACCGGCACCACGCTGCCGGTCGACTACTCCGACGACGCGCCACGGGTATCGGTGCGGTTGCAGGAGCTTTTCGGCATGACCGAGCATCCGACCGTCGGGCCGGAGCGCATCCCGCTCGTCATTGAGCTCTTGTCCCCGGCGCAGCGGCCGGTGCAGACGACCGCGGACCTGCCGGGCTTCTGGCGCACGTCCTATGCGGACGTGCGGCGCGATCTGCGCGGGCGCTATCCGCGCCATCCGTGGCCGGAGGATCCGGCCGCGGCCGAGGCGACACGGCGCGTGAAGCCGCGCGGCACCTGACGCGCGGCTTCGTTCAGTCCTCGGGGTTTCAGAGGCTCGCGTTGCGGAACGCGCCGCCGGCGGGCTTCGAGGAAATCGTGACCGCGTCGATTTCGCGGGCGAAGGTGAAGACGGTGTCCTCGTTGCCGGGAAGCGCGAAGCTCACCCGATCGCCATCGTCGAGGCTGAGGACCAGCCGGCGCGCGTCGTTGTCGTCGGCATCGAGCCAGGTCGCGGTCACCTCGTAGCGGTCGTCGCCGGCCGGAACGAAGTAGGCGACCATCTGAAGGTCGTCGGTCGTGAGGGCCGTGGCTTCGATCGGAGTCGCGGTGCGGACCTCGCCGGCGAGTGCGGGCAGCGTCACGACGGGCAGCGCGATGGCGGCGAGCGCGACGGCGATGGTGGTCTTCAGCATGACAAGAACTCCTGTACCTTGCCGCGAACCCGCGGCATCTCCTGGATGAACTTGAGGCCAGTTGTCCCGTATTGCAACGCAGCATCATGCATGGCCCGTATGCACTCAGCGCAAATATTGGAATGAATACATTGGCATACCCTTGGTGCGATACATTACAGTCGTGCGACGGTTTCGACGACTTGCCGGCGCGGCATCGCGATGGGTAAGCTCGCATGGCGGCCGTCTTGAGCCGCGGTCCCGGGGGACGTCAGAATGAACGCTCCGCTACGCGAGCCAAGCTTTCGCGAATCCGTCGATCTCATGTTCAACCGAGCGGTAAGGCTCATGGACTTGTCGCCCGGTCTCGAGGAGAAGATCCGGGTCTGCAACTCCACCTATACCGTGCGCTTCGGCGTGCGGCTCCGGGGGGCGATCCACACGTTCACCGGGTATCGCAGCGTCCACTCGGAGCACATGGAGCCGGTCAAGGGTGGCATCCGCTATGCCATGGGCGTGCACCAGGACGAGGTCGAGGCGCTGGCCGCGCTGATGACCTACAAGTGCAGCCTCGTGGAGGTGCCGTTCGGCGGCTCCAAGGGCGGCCTGCGCATCGATCCGCGCGAGTGGAACGAGCACGAGCTCGAACTCATCACCCGCCGCTTCGCCTATGAGCTTGCCAAGCGCGATCTCATCAACCCGAGCCAGAACGTGCCCGCGCCCGACATGGGCACCGGCGAGCGAGAGATGGCGTGGATCGCCGACCAGTACCGGCGGATGAACACCACCGACATCAATGCCAGCGCCTGCGTCACCGGCAAGCCGCTGAACGCGGGCGGCATCGCGGGCCGCGTCGAGGCCACGGGCCGGGGCATCCAGTACGCCTTGCGCGAGTTCTTCCGCCACCCGGAAGACGTAAAGCGGGCCAATCTTTCGGGCAGCCTCGACGGCAAGCGGATCATCGTGCAGGGCCTCGGCAACGTCGGCTACCACGCGGCGAAGTTCCTCTCCGAGGAGGACGGGGCCAAGATCATCGCGGTCATCGAGCGCGACGGCGCGGTGATGAACCCGGACGGGCTGCCGATCGAGTTCCTGCGCACGCACATCGGCGCGACCGGCGGCGTCAAGGACTTCCCCGAGGGGACCTATGTCCCGGACGGCGCGGCGGTGCTCGAGGCGGAGTGCGACATCCTGATCCCGGCGGCGATGGAATCGGTGATCAACCTCACGAACGCCGACCGGATCAGCGCCCCGCTCATCATCGAGGCGGCGAACGGGCCGATCACCGCGGGCGGGGACGATATCCTGCGTCAGAAGGGGACGGTGATCATCCCCGATCTCTACGCCAACGCCGGCGGCGTGACGGTGAGCTATTTCGAGTGGGTGAAGAACCTCAGCCACATCCGCTTCGGCCGGATGCAGCGCCGGCAGGAGGAAGCGCAGCACGCCCTGCTGGTGGACGAGCTCGACCGGCTGCTGAAGGAGGCGACCGGCGACAAGTTCGGCTTCACCGAGCGCTTCAAGGCGGAATACCTGCATGGTGCGGGGGAACTGGAGCTCGTCCGCTCCGGGCTGGATGACACCATGCGCACGGCATACCAGTCGATGCGCGAGGTCTGGCACGGACGCAAGGAGGTGGAGGATCTGCGGGTCGCGGCCTATCTCGTGTCGATCGAGCGCGTGGCCGCGAGCTATCGTTCCAAGGGGTTGTGACCGGCACGTCTTGCAGCCATGAGAACGGTTCGGCCGGGATCGCCGGGTGGGGAATACGCGGAGGAAGTGAATGGCGGAGACGTCCCGGCTGGAGCTGGTGGGATCACGGCTGTTCGCAGCCTGGCTCGCACAGGCGCGCACCAGCCTCGCCTTCACGACCTATCAGGCGGGCAAACTGTTCCTCATCGGCACCGGGCCGGACGGCCGGCTTTCCATCCAGACGCGGAGCTTCCCGCGCTGCATGGGGCTTGGCACCGGGCCGGGCGGGACGCTCTGGATGTCCTCGCTCTATCAGCTCTGGCGCTTCGAGAACTACCTCGACCCGGGACAGAAACGGAACGACAACGATGCCGTGTTCGTCCCGGTTACCGGCCATTCCACCGGCGATGTCGACATCCACGACATCGAGACTGACCCGGACGGCAGGCCGATCTTCGTCGTCACCCGCTTCAACTGCCTCGCGACGCTGGCCGAGCGGGCGAGCTTTGCGCCGATCTGGCAGCCGCCGTTCATCGACCGCATCGCGGCCGAGGACCGCTGCCACCTGAACGGCCTCGCCATGCGCGACGGCAAGCCGGCGTACGTCACCTGCGTCGCGCGCACAAATCTCGCCGACGCCTGGCGGGAGAAGCGGAAGGACGGCGGCGTCGTGATCGACGTGGCGAGCGGCGAGGCGGTGGCCGAGGGCCTCTCCATGCCGCACTCGCCGCGCTTCCATCAGGGGCGGCTTTGGGTGCTCCAGACCGGGACCGGCGAGTTCGGCCACGTCGATCTCGCCACGGGGCGCTTCGAGCCGATCTGCTTCCTGCAGGGCTTCGCGCGCGGCGTTGCCTTCGTCGGCGAGCACGCGGTGATCGGCGTCTCCTGCCCGCGCGAGGACCGCACCTTCGACGGGCTGGGCTTGAAGGACCGGCTGGACCGGGAGGGGGTCGAGCCGCTCTGCCACATTGCCGTGGTGAACCTCACGACCGGCGATGTGGAGCACCGTCTCGCGATCCGAGGGCCGGTGCAGGAACTCTACGACGTGGTGGCGCTGCCGGGGATCATCACCCCGATGGCGCTGCAGCCCGAGGAGACCCGGCTCCACATCAAGTTCGTCGCACCCGGCGGCTGAGACCCGTCGGGCGGTCGTCACTCCCGTCCCGAGCGTCACGCGCGTGCGCATGCGTCACTGAGTGCGCAATTCGTCACCGTTTGTGCCACTCTTCTTGGCGTCGACGCTAGATTCCATTACCGTATACGTTGAAAACGCGGTAAGATATTCGTCCGGGGGGATCAAGACTCACGGAACCGTGACCGGGGGGAGGTCAACGGCTTCCCGCGTCGCTCGCAGCACAGTTTCGCAGTCGTCCACCCGGTTCATTCCTGGGGGTGCAACATGCCGACTTTCACGGGGACCGATGGGGGCGACTACGTCGTACCAGGCTCGATTTCCGCAGGAGTCATCGCGGATCCGCCAGGATCGTTTCCGGGCGCGGCCATCGAGTTCCAGGTGGCGATCGCCGACGCCGGGGTGGCGGCGTCAGCCTACACGGCCGACGACTTCATTCTCTGAGCCATACCCGCGCCGGCTGTCGCCGCAAGCTGGCGCGGGCCTCGTCGTCGGTGCGGCGTTTTCTGGCTGAGAGGGGGAAAAACTGATGCCGATGTTCACGGGGACCGGTCAGGCTGATCGCATCGTTCCGGGCTCGATTTCCGCCGGAGTCATCGCCAATCCCGCCGGCTCGCTCCCGGGCGCCGGCGTGGACACGATCCTGGGAAACGGCGGAGCGGACTATCTGGACGGCGGCGCCGGTGATGACTCGCTCGACGGCGGCAACGGAAATGACACGCTGTTCGGCGGCATTGGCCAGGACACGCTGAGGGCCGGGAACGGCAACGATTCTCTGGTCGGGGGCGACGGGCCCGACACGCTGGACGGCGGTGCGGGGGCCGACACGATGGTCGGCACTGAGGGCAATCGGGAAGATCCGTTTGGCAACACGTACTACGTGGATAACATCGGAGACGTGGTCCGCGAGTCCTATGGCTGGGGCGTCATCTATTCGAGCGTCAGCTACGTGGTGCCGGCCAACATCCGCTACTTCATGCTGACGGGGACCGAAGACCTCTCCGTCGATGGGGGTGGGCAGGAATTATCAGATATCTTCGGGAACGCCGGAAACAACTACATCCATAATTTTGCAGGGCTCAGTCAAGTCCATGGTGGCGACGGTGACGATACGCTTGTCGGCGACGGGTTCCTGGCGGGTGACGGCGGGAACGATGTGATCTCGAGCGGCGGTGACGGCGGCGAAAGTCTCAGTGGCGGCGCGGGCTCAGACACGCTGACAGGCGGCGCCGGCGATGACGTGCTCAACGGCGGAAGTGGCGCCGACATCCTGACAGGCGGTGCCGGCGACGACGAGTACGTGGTCACGGACGACGCGGACGACGCGGACGTGCTTGTCGAAGATGCGGACGGCGGGACCGATAGGGTTGCCGCCTCGCTCGACTGGAGGCTGGCGGATGCCTTCGAGAACCTTGTACTGACCTTGGCAGCTACCGGGTACGGCAACGGTGCCGACAATGACCTGGACGCTCGGCGCAATGGCGGCACGCTCTATGGGCTAGCGGGCAACGATACTCTTCGGGGTGGAGAAAACGCCACGCTGGTCGGCGGCGAAGGTGACGACACTTACTTTGTGAACGACAACAGCACGAGGATCATCGAATCCGCGGATGGCGGAAACGACACGGCGTACCGGGACTTCGGCTATGGCGACCGGTACACAGAGTATTTTCTGGAAGAAAATGTCGAAACGCTTCACATATTTGACGACTATAGCTACATCAACGGATACAATGATTTTATCTACGAAGACAGCGAGGCCGCCGCGAACGATCTGTCCAACCTTGTATTTGGTGGCCGGGGCGGCAACACCATTCACGGCATGGGTGGCAACGATACCATTCATGGCGGTTACGGCGACGACTTCCTCGATGGCGGCAACGGGACGGACTACCTGGACGGGGGCAGGGGCAGCGATATCGTGCTCTACACCTCCAACACCACGCCCGTCCGGGTCGATCTGATCGCCGGAACGGTGAGCTTCCCCGGCAAGGGCTGGGCCTCGGAGACCATCGTCTCGGTCGAGGGTGCAGAGACCGGCTCGGGCAATGACGTCTTCATCGGCAACGGCGCGGCCAACAGCTTCGTCGGAAACGCCGGCAACGACACCTTCGACGGCGCCGGCGGCAACGATGTGTTCGAGGGCGGCGATGGCACCGACAGCTTCAGTGGCGGGGCGGGCAGCGATACGGTGCTCTACACGTCGAACACCACGCCGGTGAACGTGAACCTCGTCACCGGGATTGCGAGCTTCCCGGGAAAGCCGTGGCCTTCGGAACACTTCACGTCGGTCGAAAACGCATCCACCGGCTCGGGTGCTGACACCCTGACCGGCACCGCGGCTGCGAACGCGCTCCACAGCGGTGACGGGGCCGACCAGCTCACAGGCGGTGGCGGCGCGGACTCCCTCGTCGCTGGCTCGGGAGATGACCGGCTCGACGGCGGTGGCGGTGCGGACACGCTCGTCGGTGACTGGGGCGCGGACCGACTGGAGGGCGGCAGCGGTGCCGACCTGCTGAGAGGCGGGCTTGGGAACGACATTTTCGTCTTCACCGCGAATACCTCGATGCCAGGTGCCCGGGACAAGATCGGAGAGGGTGGGACGGCGTTCGAGGGGGCGGGCAAGCCGGGCGGCGACCTGATCGACGTCTCGGGGCTTGATGCCGACACGACGGCGGCCGGAATGCAGGACTGGATCTTCGGAACATCGCACGCCCGGGGACACCTGTGGGTGACGAAGTCCGGCACCGAGGCGATCCTGAACGGCAACTCCGACAACGATGCCGCGATCGAGTTTCAGGTTGCGATCGACGAGGTGAATACCGCGCCGCCAGCCTTCACCGCGAATGACTTCATTCTGTGACGTGACCCTGGTCGGGGCCACGGCGGATCAGGTAAGCGCGGCCGCCTTCGGGGTGGGCCGCGTCGCCGAGGAAGTCGTGGCCGGTCTGGGCACAGAAGTGCGGCACGTCGAGGATCGCGGCCGGGTCGTCGGCGAGCAGGCGGACCAGCGCGCCCTCGGGCAGGCCGAGGAGGCCCCGGCGGGCCTTCAGCACCGGCAGCGGGCAGAGCAGGCCGCGGGCGTCGATCTCGAGGTCAGGGACGGAACTCATTCAGTCCCGCTACCTTTCCCGGCCGGCCACGTCAATTTGAGGTGTGGTCGGGATGACGCCGGAACCCTGAGCCTATAGGGTGCCGGCGACTTCGGCCGGGAATTGCTGCGCATGTTCGGAATCAGCCTCTGGGACGCCTCGCTCGCGCCCGCTCTCCTCGTCGCGACGGCGGCGGGCCTTCTGAGTTTCCTCTCGCCCTGCGTGCTGCCGATTGTGCCGCCCTATCTGGCATTCATGGCCGGATCGCGGCTCGAGGACACCGAGCGTCGCGACGGGCGGGTGGTGACGGCGGCGGTGTTCTTCGTCCTCGGGCTCGCGACCGTGTTCCTGATGATGGGCTTCGCGGCCTCGGCTCTCGGGCGGGCGCTGCTCGAGTGGCAGCGGCAGCTCTCGATCGTGGCGGGGATCGTCATCATCCTCTTCGGACTGCACTTCCTGCGGGTGATCCGCGTGCCGATCCTCGCGCGTGAGGCGCGGCTCGAGGCCGGGGCCGAGCCGGGGACGCTGCTCGGCGCCTATGTCTTCGGGCTCGCGTTCGCCTTCGGCTGGACACCCTGCATCGGGCCGGTGCTCGGGACGATCCTCTCGGTTGCCATGCAGCAGGACTCGACCGGGCGGGGCATGATGATGATGGGCGCCTATGCGCTCGGCCTCGGGATCCCGTTCGTGCTGACGGCGGTGTTCCTCGGGCGGGCGATGCGGCTCATGAAGAGCATCAAGCCGCATATGGCCACGATCGAGCGGGTGATGGGCGTGCTTCTGGTCGTCGTCGGCATCCTGATGCTGACCGGCGGATTCAGCAGCATGTCGTTCTGGCTCCTCGAGACCTTCCCCTGGCTCGCCCGAGTCGGGTGATCGCGCGCAGGGCTCGCTGAGCCTGCCGCCCCAGCCTGCGACAGAGCAACCGGCAACGATTTCATTCATCAGCAAAAAAAGCACGTTCCTGGAGTGTTTGCGGCAGTTCCCGGGGTTGTTCGCCAAATTGCCCGATCACCGCGCGCAATCTCCGGCGGATCGGCGGAATCCCGCTTCCCCGCTTCTCGGATTTGTGAAAGATGGCATAGGCCCGGCACGCATTTCGGTCTCGCCGGGCCCAATCACGACGCTGCGTTTCGAGCGATGCCGGGCCTTTGGGTGGGGCTTTGATCGCTGCAGGTGACGTGCGCCCGATTGCCGGCCGGCGCGAGGGGAGGACAACGAGATGGCGACTTACTACGGTACTGAGGACGGCGACTACGTCTATGGTTTCTATGACGTCATGTTCGGAAACGGGGGGCGCGACTATCTGTCAGGCGGCGCCACCAACGACAGCCTGTATGGCGGCGCAGGCGATGACACGCTGCTCGGCAATGATGGCAACGATCTGCTCGACGACTACTCAGCGGGCAGCTTCGGCGGTGACGACTCGATGGACGGTGGGGCGGGTAACGACACCATCTACGGCTATGATGGCAACGATACCCTCAACGGCGGAGATGGATCCGACGCGCTGTTCGGCGAAACGGGGAACGACATTCTGAACGGCGGCCTTGGCGCTGACACAATGGACGGTGGTGAGGGCGGCGACACCTACTACGTCGACAATGTCGGTGACCGCGTCATCGAGACGTCGAATGAAAGCTACTATGACACAGTCTACTCGGGGATCAGCTTCACTCTGGGGGACAACGTTGAGCGACTTTACCTGACCGGTCGCAACGGGCTTTCCGGCGTTGGAAACGAACTCGCCAATAACATCACCGGGAACGGTGGCAACAACTTGCTGAGCGGTTTCGGGGGCAATGATAGCCTCTACGGAGGCGACGGCAACGACTCTCTCGTCGGTGGAGATGGTGATGACATGTTGGCCGGAGAGAGTGGTTCCGACGTATTAAGTGGCGGCGCCGGGAACGACAGTTACCGTGTCAATACCGGAGATACCGTGATTGAAAATGCCGGATCCGGGTCAGATACAGTGTATGCGTCGTCCAACTGGACGGTGTCTTCGAATATAGAGAGTACTATACTTGACGGAAATGTAACTGTATACGGAAATTCCGACGCTAATAATATATCAGCTGGCTGGTATAGTGGAGTGCTATACGGACTTTCCGGCGACGATACGCTATCCGCAAATTACAACGCAACTCTATCAGGAGGAACCGGTAACGATCACTACGAAGTTAGTGGCCGTAACGAAATAATTGTCGAGTCGGCCGGTCAGGGAGTCGACAGTGTTAGTATAAACTTTGAATACGAGCAAACGTATGTCGTGGGCGAAAACGTCGAGAATATCTCTGTTAGAGATGGTATGTACGGGTATTGGTACAGTTATTACTATAGTAGCCATGTCGTTGCAAATGCAGCATCCAACTGGATCGACGGTGGCAACGGCGACAATGAAATCCGCGGGATGAACGGCGCCGACACGATCTACGGCAATGATGGCAACGACGTCCTCGATGGCGGCGGCGGCACGGACTACCTCGACGGCGGAGTCGGCACCGACACGGTGCTCTACACCAGCAACACCACTCCCGTGCGTGTCGATCTGACCAACGGAGTCGTCACCTTCCCGGGGCAGAACTACCCGGCCGAAACCGTGGTTTCGATCGAGAACGCGCAGGGCGGGTCGGGGAATGACATCCTGATCGGCAATTTCGACGGCAACGTGCTGACCGGCAACAACGGCAATGACATGCTCGCCGGACGCATCGGAAACGATGAGCTCTACGGCGGCGCGGGGAACGACACGCTCGATGGCGGGGACGGGACGGACTACCTGAGCGGCGGGGCCGGCACGGACACGATCATCTTCACAGCCAACACCACCTCGGTGAACGTGAATCTCACGACGCAGAGCGTGAGCTTCCCGGGGCAGAACTGGCCGGGGGAGAGCCTCGAGTCGATCGAGAATGCGACGACCGGCTGGGGGAACGATACTCTGGCCGGCAGCAGCGGCGCGAACGAGCTGCACGGCATGGACGGGGCGGACCGGCTCGTCGGCGCGGGCGGGGCGGACCGGCTCGTCGGCGGCGCCGGCAACGACGTCTTCGTCTTCACGGCCAACTCCTCGGCACCGGGAGCACGGGACACCATCCTCGCGGGCGACGGGGCGACGGCGTTCCAGGGGGCGGGGGCGGCGGCCGGAGACCGGTTCGACGTCTCGGGCTTCGACGCGGACATCACCAAGGGCGGGATACAGGACTGGATCTTCGGAACCGCGAAGACCAAGGGGCATCTCTGGATGACCACGTCCGGCACTCAGACCATCCTGAACGGCAACAACGACAACGACGCCGCGATCGAGTTCCAGGTGGCGATCGCCGACGCCGGCGTCGCGGCTTCGGCCTACAAGATCCAGGACTTCATTCTCTGACGCGCGCTGGCGCCGGAGCCGCTTGAAAGCGGTTCCGGCGTCAGCAAAAATCCCCCCGAAACGATGGGTCCGTGGTTGGAAGGTCGATCCCGACCCATGAGAGATCTTCATCATGTCCATTGCACGGTTCGCGCCCGAAGCTCTCGACCAGCCGGTCGAGAACGGCACCGAGTCCACCATCGTCTCCGTCGGAGCGAGCGGCGATCAGCGGATCGATGGCCAGCTCCGCGGTGTCCGCTGGGCCACGCTCGACATCAGCTACAGTTTCCCCGATGAACTCGCCGATGTCGGCTACTCGGTCGACGGGTTCTCGATGTTCAGCACGACGCAGGTCGCCACGGCGCAGCGCGTGCTTGAGGGCGAGGGCGCGCCAGCCTACGCCGGTTTCTCTGTGGAGGGACTGACCGATCTCGAGATGAGTTATGCCGGGACCGGCAACGGCGCCGGCACGCTGCGCTACGCGAACAGCAGCGCCGCGCCCACGGCCTACGCCTACTATCCATCGAATGAAATCTACGGTGGGGACTCGTGGTACGGCTACTCGGGATCAAACCCGATAGAGGCCAATTACCACTATCACGCCATCATGCACGAGACCGGCCATGCGCTGGGCCTGAAGCACGGACAGGAAACCACTTACTTCGGGAGCTTGCCGTCCGCCACGAACTCCATGGAGTTCTCGGTCATGACGTACAGCTCCTACGTCGGCGACAGCTACACCGGGTACTCCAACGAGACCTGGGGCTACGCCCAGACCTACATGATGTACGACATCGCTGCCCTGCAATACCTCTACGGGGCGGACTACGAGACGAATTCGGGCGATACGGTCTACTCCTGGAGCCCGACCAGCGGCGCGACCTACGTGGATGGCGCGGAGGCGATCACGCCGGGCGGCAACCGGGTGTTCGAAACGATCTGGGATGGCGGCGGGTCGGATACCTACGATCTCTCGAACTACACCACCAACCTCCATGTCGATCTGTCGCCGGGCGGGTATTCGACACTCTCATCGTCGCAGATCGCGTACCTCGGCGATGGCCACTATGCCCGTGGCAATGTCTTCAACGCGCTGCTCCACGAGGGCGATCTGCGATCCCTCATCGAGAATGCGACGGGCGGCAGCGGTGCGGATGTGATCTTTGGCAACCAAGCGGCGAACACGCTTGATGGCGGCTCGGGCAACGACGCGTTGTCCGGCGGCGCGGGAGCCGACGTTCTGCTGGGCAGCGCGGGCGACGACAGTCTGGTGGGCGAAGGCGGCAACGACACGCTCGACGGCGGGGACGGGCGGGACGCGATGGATGGCGGTCCCGGCAGCGATACGGTGCGTTACGGCGCCAACACCCTCTCGGTCCGGGTGGATCTCGCCGCCGGCATGGTCAGCTTTCCCGGGCAGGCGCTGCCGGGGGAGGCCGTCATCTCGATCGAGAATGCCGAAGGCGGCTCCGGCAACGATATCTTCGTGGGCGACGGCGCGGCCAACAGCTTCTACGGCAATGCGGGCAACGACACATTCGACGGCGCGGGCGGCACCGACCACTTCGACGGCGGGGCGGGGATCGACGTGGTGTTCTACTCCGGCAACACCGCCCCGGTGCGCGTCGATCTGACGAACGGCGTCGTGACCTTCCCCGGGCAGGGCGCGGCTTCGGAGACGGTCGTCGCCATCGAGAACGTTCAGGGCGGGTCGGGCAACGACATCCTGATCGGCGACGCGGCCAACAACGCGCTGAGCGGCAACAACGGCAATGATCTGCTGGCCGGTCGGGTTGGCGACGATGGTCTGTTCGGCGGGTCGGGCAACGACACGCTCGATGGCGGCGACGGGACCGACATCCTGAGCGGCGGCGCCGGAACCGATACGATCATCTATACCTCGAACACCACCCCGGTGAGCGTCAATCTCGCGTCCCAGAGCGTCACTTTTCCGGGGCAGGGCTGGCCGGCGGAGACCCTCTCCTCGATCGAGAACGCCACGACCGGTTGGGGGAACGATACCCTGACAGGCAGCAACGGCGCGAACGAGTTGCACGGCATGGACGGGGCGGACCGGCTCGTTGGCGGCGGTGGCGCCGACAAGCTCTTTGGGGGCACCGGCAACGATGTCTTCGTCTTTACCGCCAACACGTCTGCGCCGGGCGCTCGGGACACGATCTCGGCGGGAGACGGGGCGACGGCGTTCCAGGGGGCAGGGGCCGCGGCCGGCGACAGGTTCGATGTCTCGGGCTTTGACGCCGATACCAGCAAGGCCGGGGTGCAGGACTGGCTCTTCGGCACGTCGCACGCAAAGGGCCATCTGTGGGTCACGACGTCCGGCACCCAGACGATCCTGAACGGCAACAGCGACAATGACGCGGCGATCGAGTTCCAGCTGGCCATCGCCGACGCCGGCGTGGCTGCCTCGGCCTACAAGGTCCAGGACTTCATTCTGTGAGGTCCGGCGTCGCATGGGATTGTCCGTGAAGCCCGCAGCGGGACCGCAGGACCGGAGCTCCGGTCCTGCCCTGCGGAAGCGCAGTTAATATTACATATTTCTCTTTGCTGTCGAAGGGCGGCATGCTTTCAATACAAGTTCGAGAGATGTGACGATTCCAGTGTGGTCGATAGAGTAAAGCGCGGATGGATAAGGCCTTCTGCGCCGGTAATATCTTTGAATATGCGTCAAGAATAGAGGACGTCATGGCAGACGACTATAGAAATTACTACAACGGGGCCGGAACTCTCGGCCGTCTCACGACCGGAGGCAGCGCCTCAGGTGTCATCGAGACATCTTACGACAGCGATGTTTTCTCGGTCAGTCTGATTGCCGGGCTGACCTATGGGTTCGATCAGTTCGGGCAGAGTAGCGGCAACGGATCTCTGAGTGATCCCTACCTTTACCTTCGGAATTCTTCTGGCTCATTGCTGGCGTCCAATGATGACTGGGACTATCTGGATTCACACATTGAGTACACGGCCGGATACACCGGCACCTACTATCTGGACGCCAGAGCCTACTCCTCCCGGGCCGGCTCCTACCTGCTGTACGCCTCCATCGGCTACGGCGAGGAGTGGAGCGAGACGATCAACGGAACGAGTTCCGCTGACGGCATCGACGGCGCGGGCGGAAACGACACGATCTTCGGCGGTGACGGCGCCGACGCGCTTTATGGCGGAGAGGGCAACGACGCGCTCGATGGTGGGGCCGGGGCGGACTACCTCGATGGCGGCAACGGGACCGATGTGGTGTCCTACAACAGCAATACGACGCCGGTGCGCGTCGATCTGACGAACGGCGTCGTCACGTTCCCCGGCCAGAACTGGCCAGCCGAGACAGTCGTCTCTATCGAGAACGTGCAGGGCGGGTCGGGCAACGACATCCTGATCGGGGATGCCGCCAACAATGTCCTGAGCGGCAACAATGGCAAAGATCTGCTGGCGGGGCGCATCGGCAACGACGGTCTCTTCGGCGGAGCGGGGAACGATACCCTCGACGGTGGCGACGGGACGGACATCCTGAACGGCGGTGCCGGCACCGATACGATCCTCTACACCTCGATGAACGGTTCAGTGAACGTGAACCTCGCGGCCCAGACCGTGACCTTTCCCGGTCAGGGCCTGCCCTCCGAGACGCTCACCTCGATCGAGAACGCCACGACTGGCTGGGGCGCCGACACCCTGCTCGGAAGCTCCGGCGCGAACGAGCTGCACGGGATGGACGCCGCCGACCGGCTCGTGGGCGGGGGTGGGGCGGACAGGCTCTTCGGTGGCACCGGCAACGACGTCTTTGCCTTTTCGGCGAACACCTCTGCGCCGGGTGCGCGGGACACGATCCTCGCGGGAGACGGGGCGGCGGCGTACGAGGGGGCCGGGGCCGCGGCCGGCGACATGTTCGACGTCTCTGGTCTCGATGCGGACGCCACAAGGTCCGGGATACAGGACTGGATCTTCGGAACCGCGAAGACCAAGGGCCATCTCTGGATGACGACCTCCGGCAGCCAGACGATCCTGAACGGCAACACGGACAACGATGCCGCGATCGAGTTCCAGGTGGCGATCGACGACGCGGGCGTTGCCGCGTCCGCCTACAAGGTCCAGGACTTCATCTTCTGAGGACCGTCTCCGTGGCCCGGCTCGACGCCCGGGCCGCGCTCACGCCGCTTTGCGCGGACGGCTTTGCGCGGGCGGCGGGTCAGCTTCCCGGCTTTGCGCCGGCCGCGTCGTCCGGGTGGAAGAGGCCCTGATCCTTCAGCGCGTCGGCCACTTCCTTCGGCATGTAGTTCTCGTCGTGCTTGGCGAGGATCTCGCTCGCGACAAAGGTGCCGCTCTCGATCTCGCCGGTCGCGACCACGCCCTGACCCTCGCGGAAGAGATCGGGCGGGATGCCCTTGAAGACCACCGGCAGAGTGGCGCCGCCGTCAGTCACCTCGAAGCGGACCTCGCCACCGTCCTTCACAACCGTGCCCTCGGCCACGAGACCGCCGAGACGGAAGCGCTCGCCGTCCGGCACCGGCGCCGCGGCGACCTGGCTCGGGCTGCGGAAGAACTCGATGCCGTCGCGCATGGCGTAGCCGACGAGGCCGGTCGCGGCGGCGAGCAGGACGCCGGCGGCGATGACGAGCTGGATACGGCGGCGTTTCTTCAGTCCGACAGCCATTTGTCCCTCATGGATCGCCGAAGTGGTTGAGGGCGGCATTGACCTCAGCGCCATATATAATGATTGCGCCGGTCAGATAGAAGAACATCAGCGTGATCATAACCCCCGCCAGCGCGCCATAGGTGACCGAGTAGGTGGGCGTGTAGGTGAGATAGATCGAGAAGCCCGCCGCCATCGTCACCCAGAGCGCCGTGGTGATCAGCACGCCCGGCCAGAGGCGCGAGTTCTTCATGTGCCGGCCCGGCAGCAGCCGGTGCATGATGAGCAGGAACCCGATGAAGACGAGGATGCCGAAGATATAGGTGATGAGCCCCGCGGCCGGTGGCACCGGGATCATCAGCACGTTGGTGAGGAAATGCAGGATCAGCGGGCTGAAGAGGATCGAGACGCCGAGGAGCGCCGCGACCGCCGCCCCGATGAAGACGAGGCCGATGGCGAGCGCGCGGTTGTGGATGATGCCGCGCGGGTCGGGCACGGCGTAGGCCCGGTCAAAGGCGATGCGGAAGGCCTCGACGGCGCCGGACGCGACCCAGATCGCGAAAAGCGCCGAGAGCGTCAGGACTTCGTTTGACTGCTTCGAGAGCACTTCCTCGGCGACCGGGGCGAGGGTGCGGGCGATGTGCTCCGGGGCGATGTCGAAGATCGCCTCGATGATCGAGTCCGAGCGCTCGGCTCCGACGAGGATGCCGGTGAGCGTCGCCGCGAAGATCAGGAACGGAAACAGCGAGAGCAGGCAGGAGAACGCGATGAAGCCCGCCATCGGCGAGCCATCGTTCCGGTTGAACCGGTCGGCTGCGACCCAGAGGACGCGGAACCAGCGGCGGATGCGGACGAGGGTCCGCTTCACGGGAAGAGCGGTGCCGCCATCAGGCCCATGGTCTCGGGCAGGCCCAGCATGAGGTTCGCGTTCTGCAGCGCCTGACCCGACGAGCCTTTCGTGAGGTTGTCGAGGGTCGAGAACACCATGACCCGCCCCGGCCGCCGGTCAGGGATGACGCCGAGGTGGACGAAGTTCGAGCCACGCACGTGCCGCGTCGCCGGGGCCTCGCCGTAGGGCAGGACCACCAGGAACGGCTCGCCCGCATAGGCCTCGGTCAGCGCCTTGTGCACCGCCTCGCCCTCGCCGCGCACGTAGATCGTCGCGAGGATGCCGCGGTTCTGCGGCAGCAGGTGCGGCACGAACGTCACCTCGACCTTGCGGCCGGCGGCCTTGGAGAACTCCTGATCGAACTCCGCGAGGTGGCGGTGCTTGGCGACGTTGTAGGCGTGATAGCCCTCGGAGACCTCGGCGTGCAGCGAGCCTTCCTTCGGCGAGCGGCCCGCGCCCGAGACGCCGGTCGCGAGGTCGATGATGATGTCGTCAGGGTCGATGACCCCCGCCCGGAGCAGCGGCAGCAGGCCATAGAGCCCGGTCGCGGCGTTGCAGCCGGTGCCGGCGCAGAGCCGCGTCCCCTTGATCTCGTCGCGATAGAACTCGGTCAGCCCGTAGACGGCTTCCGCCTGCAGATCGAGCGCGAGGTGCGGGTGGCCGTACCACTTCTCGTAGACCGCCGGATCCTTCAGCCGGAAGTCGGCGGAGAGGTCGACAACCTTCAGGTCGCGCGGCAGCCCGGCGATGACTTCCTGGCTGGTGGCGTGCGGCAGCGCGCAGAACGCGAGATCGATGCCGCCGGTGTCGAGCTCGCCGATGGTGGTGAGCCGCGGCAGGTCGAGATGGCGCAGGTGCGGGAAGACCTCGGCGTAGCTCTGGCCGGCCTTGCGATCGGCGGTCAGCGCCTTGATGCGCATGCCGGGATGCGTCGCGATCAGCCGCACCAGCTCGGCGCCGGTATAGCCGCTCGCGCCGAGGATCGCGACGTCACAGGTCTTGGTCATGGCTTGGCGGGTCCCCTCTCGCACTGCCGCGCAGGTGTACGGGAATCCCGTGGCGCGATCAATGTGGCGGAACCGCTGAGACGGTCGCCGTCTCCGGCAGGACACGGGGGAGGGAGGTCGGGGGCGCTGCGCCCGGCTCGGCTCGCAGAGGGTGAGGCGCGGACCCTCCCGCCAGACGACCGAAGCGCGGACCGAAGGCCCCGCGCGAGTTCCGGCGCGACAAGCGAAAGCACCGCTTTCGCCGCGCCGACGGCAGGGAGCGCGAGACGCGCGGAAGCCGTCAGGGGCGCAGATTTCTGCGGGAGCGCGCCATCCGTCCGTGTGCGCCCCGGGTGGGCGCGGAAACGCGCCCGCCCCCCGCAGGGGCGTGCGCGGACGGATTCGTCACTCGCCAAATCCGTCTTGCGTCAGCGGTTATGAGGGGTGCCATGGGGTTGCGGTTCAGCAATCCTTATCCCTAGCGAGCCTTGGGGCCAAGACGTGTCGGGCACGCTGGCAACTTTGCCATGGGCGCCCCACTGGATACCTACATCGCTCTGGTGAGGTACCGGCAGATACCCGGGGATCTGACGAGGATCCTCTCGCAGTTTACCGCCACAGTCGGGGTTATGACTGCTCTGAACTCATTCTGTACTGCAAACGATGAGTCCTTTAAGAAAGGGCCAGGATAGGGAAATCCTGAGCTCCAGTCTAAGTTTATTGGAGAGTATCTTACATGGTTTGCGCACAACTTGCTATCAAAGCATCGATTCAGGTCGATCTCATTTTCTGTGGGGAAGACGGTTGCCTTCTCTACGCCGAACCACAGTTCGTGAAGAAACTCATCCACGTGAGAGATTTTTACGCAAGCATCGTACGGAGGGTAGCCCGACTGAGGCTGGCAGAAAACGGAACTCCCAAGAGGAGGCCCCACTTTCGTAAAGCAAGCCATGAAGAACGGTTTTGTACGCTCGCTAATTGTGTTTCCGCTAAATAGAGCTCTTGGCCCTGTCTCCGAATCATATCCAAAATGATTCTTCAAAAATCCTTTTTCAATTTCGCTAGCAGTTTCAGTATCGATTGGTGTGGTTTGATTGAATCTAATTGCGCCTTCGTCCGGGTCGTTGATGAACGCGTTTTTTATCTCCATCATTTTATACTGATTCTCAAAATAAATATTTGAGCTGAATATGATCTCCCCTAAATTCAGAAATCTCGTAACATGCCTCTTGTCCATGTACTTATACAGACGGCGCGGAGGTTTCACGCTTCCACACTCACTTCCACACCGCCTCGAACTCCCGCCACTCCCCCGCGCTCATCCCCACGTCCTCGCGCGTCACGGTCTCGCCCTTCAGCATCCGGCGCAGAGCTTCCATCCCCTGTCCCGAGAAGGTTACCGCGTTCAGGCGGTAGTCCTCGAAGGCCGACCATGCGGCGGGCACCCAGTCCTGCACGACGGTGCAGAGCGCGTCGGCGTAGGCGCGGATCTCGTACTGGGCGTGGGCGTCGGCGCGCAGGCGCAGGAAGTGGAAGAGGTTGTGCAGGTCCACCTTCCAGTACCACTGGGTGTAGATGCTCGCCGGCAGGTTCATCCGGGCGAGTTCGCGGGCGAGGCCCTGCTGGCCGTCCTGGGAGAGCATCGCCTCGTAGTGGTCATAGGCCCGCGTCGAGTCGTCGCGAAGCCACGCCAGCACGCGCGCGGCTTCCTCGCCCGCCAAGGTCTCGCCTCGGCCCTGATTGTTCACCCGCGACTGGGCGGCGAGATGCTCCGGGGCGGGGATGTAGAACTCGCGGTCGAGGATCGAGTAGCGGGCGGAGTACTCGTTCACGTTCGCCGTGCGGTGACGGATCCACTGGCGGGCGACGAAGACCGGCAGCTTCACGTGCAGCTTCAGCTCGCACATCTCGAACGGCGTCGAGTGCCAGTGGCGCATCAGGTAGCGGATGAGCCCGGCGTCATCGCGCGCGGTCTTCGTGCCCGCGCCATAGGAGACGCGCGCCGCCTGCACGATCGCGGCATCGTCGCCCATGTAGTCGACGACGCGGATGAAGCCGCTGTCGAGGACCGGGATCGGCTCCCCCAGACGCGCCTCGAGGGCCGGGACAGTGGCGCGGCGGGTCTCCGCCAGCGGTTGTCCGGTCGCGGGCATCTGTTCCTCGATGGTCGGCATTTGGTTAACCTCGTGACGGGGGTTCACCCGGGGAATCGGTTGAAAACCCATATCTAGCATAAGAGGCATCTGGAGCTACAACATGAAGACGAAATATCTGCACACCATGGTGCGGGTGAAGGATCTCGACGCCTCGATGCGGTTCTACGAGCTGCTGGGGCTGAAGGAAACGCGGCGGATCGAGAACGACAAGGCCCGCTTCACGCTGGTGTTCATGGCGCCCGAGGGCCAGCCGGAGGCGCCGGTCGAGCTCACTTACAACTGGGACGGCGACGAGGGTCTGCCCTCCGACAGCCGCCACTTCGGCCATCTCGCCTACGAGGTCGATGACATCTACGCCATGTGCGACAAGCTGCAAAAGGCCGGCGTGACGATCAACCGGCCGCCGCGCGACGGGCACATGGCCTTCGTGCGCAGCCCCGACAACGTGTCGGTCGAGCTCCTTCAGGCGGGCGGCAGCCTGCCGGCGCAGGAGCCCTGGTCGAGCATGCCCAACACCGGAACCTGGTGACGGGGGTGCGCCACGCTGCACTCCTCGCGGCGGCGGTCACGGCGTTCAGTGCCGGCGCAGCCGCGGCCGAGGGGTGCCGGCTGGCACTGGCACTGGCGCTCGACGTGTCGTCTTCGGTCGACGCGCGGGAGTACCAGTTGCAGACCGATGGGCTCGCGGCGGCGCTGGTGGCACCGGAGGTGGCGGAGGCATTCCTCGCCACCCCGGGGCAACCGGTGCGGCTCATGGTCTACGAATGGAGCGGCTGGCACCAGCAGGTGGTGCGGCAGGACTGGGTGACGGTGGCGGACCTCGCCGATCTCACCGCCGTCGCGTCGCGCCTCGCGGCGCAAGGCCGCAGCTTCGAGCAGTATCCGACCGCGCTCGGCATGGGGCTGCTCTTCGGCGCCCGGCAGCTCTCGCGTCAGGCCGACTGCGGCGAGCGGAAGCTCGACGTGGCCGGCGACGGCACGAACAACGACGGCCCGACGCCGGAGGTGGTGCGCCGCGAGGCGCCCGCGCTCTTTCAGGGGATCACGGTGAACGGGCTCGTCATCGGCTCGGATGTGGGGGTGCTGGGGCGCTACTTCAGCGCCTACGTGGTGCAGGGCCCCGGTGCCTTCGTGGAAGCCGCGAACGACTACAACGGCTTCGAGGTGGCCATGCGGCGAAAGCTCCTGCGCGAGCTTGGCGTGATCCAGATGAGCGACGCGACCGAGCCGGGCCGCCCCTGATCAGGACAGCCGAACCGGACGGCCGGCAGGACGGCCGGGCAGAGCGCTCACGGTTCGAGGATCGCATAGATCTTCGCGACCTCGCCGATGCACTCCCAGGTGCCGCTGAAGCCCGCGGCGACGACGAAGGCGTCACCGGGGCCGAACTCGGCACTGCCATCGTCGGACGTGAGACGGACCCGGCCCTCGAGGATCACGCAGAGTTCGGTCTCGGTGTAGCTGACGGCGCGGACGCCGGCCTCGGCCCGCCAGATGCCGGCGTGGAAGCGGCCCGACGGGTCGGAGAACGCGTTCCAGACATCGGACCGCGGGGATCCGGCGAGTAGCTTTCCGGGCGCCGCGTCGGCGGGCTCGGGCGCGCCGTCGCGGCCCAGGCGGTGGACGTGCGTGATGCCGCTCAACCTTCGGTCCCTCCGTTGTCCTGCTTGCAAAGCGGATGCTAGCCGGGGAAGCAGGAGCAATCCAGCAGGGCGCGGCCTCAGAAGGCCGCGGTGAGGGTGAGGCCGACTGTGCGGGTCTCGCCGTAGAAGCAGTTATCGAACGTTCAGGACGCGGTGTAGGTCTTGTCGGCAAGGTTGCGCCCGCTGACCTGCACGCGGTAGCCGTCCCATTGGTAGCCGACCATCGCGTCATAAAGCGCGACGCCGGGCGTCCTGACCGCAGGTGCCACGCCGTTGCCCGGGGATACGGTTTCGCCGAGGTAGCGGACGCCGACGCCGGCATCGAAGCCGGCAAGCATCCCTGAAGACGGTGCCCAGCCGAGCCACGCCGAGGCCTGATGCTCGGGCACGCCCTGGAACGGGTTGCCGTTGGCGTCCTCGGTTTCGGTATAGGCGTAGCCCGCATCCACCGAGAAATCGCCCCAGTTCGCGCGCGCCTCCAGCTCGACGCCGCGGGATGTCGCCTGCCCGGTCTGGCGCGAGTACATCGGGTTCTGCGGGTCCGCTTCCAGCATGTTCGACTTGGTGATCTCGAAGGCCGCGATCGTGAAGAGCGATGTGGTGCCGGGCGGCTGATACTTGACGCCGGCCTCGTACTGGGTGCCGCGCGTGGGCTCGAAGGGCGCGCCGCCGGCGCCTGCGCCTGCGACTTCCTGAAAGAACGACTCCGAGTAGCTCAGATACGGCACGATCCCGTTGTCGAAGCGGTAGAGCAGGGCCGCACTGGTCGAAAGCTCGGCGTCCTTCTGTGTGTCGAACGGGTTCGCCGGATTCCATGTCTGGACGTCGGTCTCGATCCAGTCATGGCGCAGGCCGAGGTCAAGGGTGGCGCGGCCGTAGCTGATCCGGTCCTGAGCATAGATCGAGGTCTGCCTCACGGCCATCTCGGACGAGTCGATGATCTCCACGTCGCCGTCCATGCCGGTGTAGACCGGGTTGAAGGGGTCGATCGGGCCGCGGGTCGGCGCGACGCCGGAATCGTAGTTGAAGCGCCCGTTGGTGAAGGACGCGCCGAAAATCGCCGTGTGCGTGGTCGGGCCGAGGCTGAAGTCGGCGCGGGCGTGGGCGTCGCCGGTCCAGGAATGCGAGTCGTTGAGAGCCGCCTGCGCCTCGCGATTGATCGTACCATCCGGGTTGTACCGGTCGTTGTCGTAGTTGTCGTAGGCCCACCAGGCGTGTCGGTAGTCCACGTCGCTTGCGATGTAGCGTACCCGGCCGGCGAAGCTCCACATGTCGTTCAGGCGGTGCTCGCCGAGGAGCAACACCGAGCGCCGTTCCGCGTCGTAGCGATCGAAGCCGGGCTCGCCGACGAAGGTGTCGGGGTCGAGGAAGTCGCCGTTGCCATGCCCCTCGGCCGACCACAGCGTGCCGGAGGGAGAAAAGAACTGGATCATCGGGCTGGTCTCGACCTTCTGGTAGAGGCCGAGGAGGGTGATCTTCGTGGCTTCGTCAGGCGAGGACCATGCGATCGAGGGCATGATGGCCGCCGCATCGTCGCGGCTGTAGTCGACCTGGCCGTTGGCGTCCCGGCCGAAGGCGACGAGGCGATAGGTGAAGCGCCCTGCCTCATCCAGTCGGCCGCCCGTGTCGATGCCGGCCTGAAACAGGTTGTGGCTGCCCACTTCCAGCTGGACGATGCCGGGGGCCTCCGGGTCCGGCAGCTTCGACGTGGTGTTGATGATGCCGCCGACCGAGCCGTTGCCGAAGAGCAGGCCGGACGGCCCCTTGAGCACCGCCACCGAGCCGAGGAGGAAGGTCTCGGGCCGGGTGTTGTTGTAGTAGCCGTAGAGCGCCTGCATCCCGTCCTCGAACGACGCGGGCTCGAAGCCGCGCACCTTCGCCCAGTCGCCGCGGTTGTCGAGCCCGTAGGTGCCGGCGACGACGCCGGGGATGTACTGCAGCGCCTGCGTGATGTTGCGCGCCCCGCGCTCCTGCATCTGCTGCTGCGTCACCACGTTGACTGAGCGGGGGGTCTCGACGATCGGCGTGTCGGTGCGCATCACCGAGCCTGCCGTCTGGGCGACGGGCTCGCTGAAGAAGCCGACCGTGCCGCTCGCCTCCACCGTGACGGTCGGCAGCGTCGCGGTCTCGGTTCCCCGCTCCGTGCCGGCATCGGCGATCGCGTTCGGATCGCCCGTCTCCTGCGCCCGGGCGCTGGTGAGCGTGAGCCCCGCCGCAATGCCCGTGGTCAGCCCTGCGGCAAGCGCCGACAGGGCGGTTGTCCGCCAAGATTTCCGCATCTGGTCCCTCGTTGCCCCGTGGTGGCATCGCTGGCTCCGGCATGCGGGCTGGCTGCTTGTCTGATGAGCGCGCCGATTATCAGGCCGATTGATTTAGTCAAGCCCAAGTGTGCGAAATGCGGCGTTTCGCGGTCGGTTGACTCGTTCTCCGAGACCCCCTTTCCCAGCTGCCCGGAAGGCCCTATATCAGAGGCGTCCGGGCAACCGGACTATGGTGATAAACGCGCGCGGAATAAGCGGATCGGACCCGGGGGCGGTACCCGGCGGCTCCACCAAGCTCCTCGTTGGGGACCATGGGGCCGAAACAGGATCGACGGACGTCTAAAGGCGTTAGCTTTTACTCGGCAGGATGCCACCGTTATCGGCTCAAATCGCATAGTTGCCAACGACAACCATGCTCCGGTGGCGGTCGCCGCGTAAGCGGTGATCTAAACCGAACTTAAGTCCTGGGCCTTAGCCGGTTCAGGCGGGGTTCGCAGGCACCTGGCAACAGAAGCCTGCACTTCGTTTTCCCCTTCCGCATCCATTCCTTCCCGGCTGGCGGCGCGGTCGCAGCAGGGTGGCCGGGCCAGGGGGGCAGGATGAACAAGCGTCACGGACGGTTCCATCTCGCTCTGGCTGCCGGTGTTCTGGCGTTCATCCTCGCTGCCGCCGCGCCGCGCTGGGAGGTCCGCTTCCTCGTCGCGGGCAACGTGTTCTTCCTTTGCTATATCGTGCTCACCTTCTCCTTCGTTGTTCGTTCGAGTGACGAGCATCTGAAGCGCGCCGCCGCGGCCGCTGACGAGGGGTTGCCGATCATCATCGTGGTCGCGGGCACGGCTGTGGTCGTCAGCCTCGGAGCTGTGGCAATCCTGCTCAATGCCTCGGACGCTACCACCGGCGAGACCATCCTCGCGCTGGTCGCGATTCCCCTCGGCTGGATTACCGTCCACACCATCGCGGCCTTCCACTATGCCAACATATACTATGCCCCGCGGGGGAAGTGACTTTTAGCGTGGCCTTGATTTTCCCGGGAATGATGTAGAACCTGGTCCTTGGGACTTTCTGTACTTTTCTTTTGTGATCGGAATGACGGCACAGGTCTCGGATGTGGCGGTGAGTTCGACCGGACTGCGCCGTTCAGTGCTGGCTCACGGCGTTCTGTCCTTCTTTTACTATACCGGTATTGTCGCGCTGGCGGTGAACGCCGTTGGCAGCTAGCCGCAGCAACCGCGCCGG
Source organism: Amaricoccus macauensis (assembly GCF_014201905.1). Taxonomy (GTDB): domain Bacteria; phylum Pseudomonadota; class Alphaproteobacteria; order Rhodobacterales; family Rhodobacteraceae; genus Amaricoccus; species Amaricoccus macauensis. The sequence goes on from NZ_JACHFM010000003.1 coordinate 288,297, forward strand.
CCCCCCTTTTCACCGCCGCTGAATCGTCTAAGGTCGGGCACCGAGAGGGATGCGGGTGACGATGGCGAAGAGCATCAACTACGGCCAACTGATGCATAAGGCACTGCGCCAGCTGATGGCGGACGTGCTGTCTCAGGTTGCCCGGGACGGGCTGCCGGGGGCGCATCACTTCTTCATCAAGTTCGACACCACCCATCCCGGCGTCGACATGAACCCCTCGCTGAAGGCGCGCTACCCCAGGGAGATGACCATCGTCCTGCAGGAGTGGTTTCAGGACCTCGCGGTGATGAAGGATCGCTTCTCGGTGACGCTCAGCTTCGGCAACATGCCGGAGTCGCTCGTGGTGCCGTTCGAGGCGATCAAGACCTTCGTGGATCCCAGCGTGGAATTCGGCCTGCGCTTCGATGCGCACGAGGACGACACCGACATCGAGGACGAGTCGGAGGGTGCCGCCGACGAGACCACCGGTCCGGAAAAGTCCGGCGAGACGCCCAAGCGCGGCGATGGCAGTCAGGTGGTGAGTCTCGACCAGTGGCGCAAGCACTGAGGCGCGTCCGGCAGGTCTGACATCTTCCGGGATACGGTCCCTCGCTGAGCCAGCGGGTTGCGTGACACGCGCCGAAATGAGAACGTAGAGAGAACATCTCCTCTCTTGAGTCTCTCGCTCCATGCCGCAGGCGATTGTTCCCGCATTTCCGCTCATCGACTTCGCATCCGGTGCAAAGCTGGCCCTTGGGCGGGCGCATGAGGTGACCGGGCCGGCGCGGGTCACCTTCGGGCTGTTTCTGGCGCGGCGGATGACGGGACCGGTGCTCTGGCTGCAACTCGCCTGGACGAAGGATCGGCTGAACGGGGACGGGGTCGAGCCCATTCTCGATCCCGGCCGGCTGCTGATCGGCCGCGGCCGCGGGGCGATGGACTTGCTCTGGTGCGCCGAGGAGGCGCTGCGCAGCGGCCTGATGCCGCTCGTGGTGGCCGAACTGCCGGCGCCGCCCACCCTGACAGCGGTGCGACGACTGCACCTCGCCGCCGAAGCCGGGGCCGAGGCGCGGGGCGTGGTGCCGCTCGTGCTGCTGCTCACCCCGGAGCCCGGGGGGACGGCGGGGGTCGAAACGCGCTGGCGTCTGGCCCCGGCGCCGGGCTGGGCGGTGGACGGTACGCCGCGCTGGCACCTGCGCCGCCTCCGCGCCCGCATGGCGCCGGAAGCCCAATGGGAGATGGCCCTCGACGACGCCGGTGATCCGGTGCTGAAACCCGCGACGGACGCCGCCGGTCAGGCGGCCGGAGGGATGGCGCGTCATCGCGGATGACCGGATGTTGACCCGCCGGCCGGCCCGTGAACGATTTTCCGGCTGGCCATTCCGACCAGTTCCCGTCATAATTGCAACGAAAATTGCATGAGAGTCAGACGTGGAAAAACCGGTGGCGCCCGCCGACTATGAAGAGCTCATCCGCGTCATTCACGAGCGGTACGACGTGATGAGCAAGGGCTACCAGTCGATCGCGCTCTACCTGACGCAGAATCCGAATGATGTCGCGGTGCGCTCGGTCAATGCGATCGCGGAGCGCTGCGGCGTCCACGCCTCGAACTTCGTGCGCTTCGCCCAGGCGCTCGGCTACACCGGCTTCAAGGATCTTCAGCGGCTGTTCCAGAAACGGCTGTCGACGGCAGCACCGGGCTTCGAGGCCCGGGTAAAGGCGCTTGAGGGCGAACTCGGCGCGCGGGACGATCAGAGCGGCGACAGCTTCCTGCGCAATCTCGTCGCGCGCGACGTCGCCTCGTTGCAGGCCCTGCTGAGCGATGTCGCCCCGGACGATCTGACGCGCGCAGCCGAATTCCTCGAGAAGGCGGACGCCATCTACCTGATCGGGCAGCTTCGCTCGGCGCCGGTCGTCGATCTGCTGCGCTATGTCCTGACCATGCTTGGAAAGCGCTGCGTCCTGCTCGATCCGAGCGGCGGGCTCGCCACACACATGGCCCGGACGATCGGCGCGGGCGATGTCCTCGTGGCGGTCTCCTTCCGCTTCTACGCGACCGAGGTGGTGAACGTGGTCGAGAACGTCTCGGCCAAGGGAAACACGATCATCGCGATCACCGACAGCACGCTCTCGCCGCTCGCGAAGAACGCCGATGTGGTCTTCGCCGTGCCGGAGCACGAATATACCTTCTCGCGGTCGCTCGCCGCACCGATGTGTCTCGCGCAGGCGCTGACGGTCGCACTCGCCGCCCGGCTCCAGAACAACGCGAACGACCCGCGCATCCCGACGGTGACCGGGCGGTAGCGGGCGAAAAAACGCGGGGCCGGATGGCCCCGCAGTCAGGGAGAAAGCGGCGACGGAAGGGCGGTCAGAGGCGCATCGGGCCGTCCGGGGCCGGCGCCTGACCCGGATAGGCGCCCCAGACGGACTGGTCGAAGTTCACCACGGCACCAGTCAGCAGTCCGGCATCGTCGGAGACGAGGAAGTTGACCGCCCGCGCCACTTCCGCCGGATCGACGAGGCGCCCGAACGGCAACCGCGCCGACGCCTTCGCCTCCCACTCCGGGCCGGACTCCGCCGCCTGAAGCTCGCGTTCGTGGTCGGACGACATCCAGCCGATGCTGAGCTGGTTCACCCGGATGCGGTTGGCCGCGACGGCAAAGGCGGTGTTCCGGGTGAGCGTGGCCAGCGCGCCCTTCGACGCGCTGTAGGCGCTGAGGAACGGCTGGCCTGCGTGTTCCGACATCGAGCCGATATTGACGATCGCGCCCGCGATGCCGTCGCGGATCATTGCCCGGATCGCGTCCTGCATCAGGAAGAACGGCCCGCGCACGTTGATCGCGAACATCCGGTCGAAGAGGTCGGGGGAGGTATCGAGGATCGATCCCCGATCGGTCGAGGCGCCGGCATTCACCAGCACGTCCACCCGGCCGAAGACCCGGTCCGCCCCGGCGATGACGGCGCGGCAATCCTCGACGCTGCCGAGGTCGGCGCGCACGAACTCCACCGGCACGCCGGTGTCGCGGCTGATCGCCCCGGCCACCGCCGCGCCCTTGTCGGCGTTGCGTCCGAGGGTGACGATCCCGGCGGCGCCGGCCTCGGCGAGCCGCCGCGCGATTGCCGCGCCGAGGCCCTGCGTCGAGCCGGTGACGACGCAGACCTTGCCATCCATGCGGTTCATCGCGTCACACCCCGACACGCTGCTTCGAGCGGACCTCGAGCTGCTTCTCGCGGGCATCGCGCACGGTCTCGCGGTTCGAGACCTCGGGCACGCCCACGTCCCAGTCCGCGTCGCCCGGCACCCACGCGAAGGCGTCCGTCCTGATGGTGATGACCGTGGTCCGGTCGGTGCCCTGTGCCCATTCCATCGCCTCGGCAAGATCGGCGAGGCTCGCACAGCTTCGCGCCAGTGCCCCCATCGCCTCGGCGTGCTTCACGAAGTCGACCGCAAAGGGCTCGACCACCCGGCAGTCGCGGATGAGGTTGTTGAACCCGGGCGTGCCCTTGGCGTTCTGCAGGCGGTTGATGACGCCGTAGCCGCCGTTGTCGCAGACGACGAGGATGAACTTGTGGCCGGAAAGCACTGACGAATAGACGTCGGAGTTCATCATCATGTAGGTGCCGTCGCCGACCATGACGATCGGGGTCGCGCCCGGCCGGGCCATCGCATAGCCCCAGCCGGCGGCGATCTCGTAGCCCATGCAGGAGAAGCCGAACTCGCAGTCGAAGGTGTTTGGCGCCTTCACCCGCCAGCCCTTGACGAGCTCGCCCGGCAGGCCGCCGGCGGCGGTGACGATCGGGTCGTCGGGCTTCGCGCCGGCATGGACGGTGGCGACGACCTGCGCATAGGTCGGAACCTCGGCGTTCGTCGGCTTCTGGTGGTCATCGACGAGTGCATCCCACTCGGCCATCAGCGTGCGGCCTTTCCGCGTCCAGCCGTCGGGCGCTTTCCAGTCCCCCAGGGCGGCGTCAAGTTCGCGCACCGTCGCAAGCGCATCGCCGACCACCGCGAGCGAGCGGTGCTTGGTCGCGTCCCAGCGCGCGGTGTTGATACCGATGATCCGGGCATCGTGGTTGAAGACCGTCCACGAGCCGGTGGTGAAATCCATCAGCCGAGTGCCGATCGCCAGCACCACGTCCGCCTCGGCCGCGAGCGCGTTGGCCGAGGTCGAGCCGATGATGCCGATCGGGCCGACGTGGGCCTCGTGCTCGTGAACCACCGCGCCCTTGCCGGCGATCGTCTCGGCAAGCGGGATGCCGCGCTCGAGGGCGAGCTTCGCCACCGCCTCCTCGGCGAGCGAGTAGCGCACGCCGCCGCCGGAGATGATGAGCGGCTTCTTCGCGGTCTTCAGCAGCTCCACCGCCTCGGCGAGCTTGTCGGCGTCCGGCCGCGGGCGGGGCACGGTCCAGAGCGTCGGCTCGAAGAAAGCCTCCGGGTAGTCGTAGGCGATTTCCTGGGTGTCCTGGCAAAGCGCGAGGAAGGCCGGCCCGCAGTCGGCGGGATCGAGCATGGTGGCGACCGCCTGCGGCAGCGAGCTGATGATCTGCTCGGGCAGGGTGATGCGATCCCAGTAGCGGCAGACCGCCTTGAAGGCGTCGTTCACCGTGATCGTGGGATTTCCGTAGTGCTCGACCTGCTGCATCACCGGGTCGGGGCGGCGGTTTGCGAAGGTGTCGCCAGAGAGGAGCAAGACCGGCAGGCGGTTCGAATGCGCGACGCCCGCGGCGGTCACCATGTTGGTGGCGCCGGGTCCGATCGACGACGTGGCGACCATGATCTGCCGGCGGCGCCTGGCCTTGGCGAAGCCAATGGCGGCAAGGGCCATCGACTGCTCGTTCTGGCCGCGCCAGGTGGGCAGGGTGTCCTGCACTTCCTCGAGGGCCTCGGAGAGACAGGTGACATTGCCGTGGCCGAAGATCGCGAAGACACCGGCAAACAGCGGGACGCGCTCGCCGTCGATCTCCGTGAACTGATTGCACAGATAGCGCACGAGCGCCTGAGCCATCGTCAGCCGAACCGTCGATCGAGTCATCAGTCTCTCCCACGCCCTGGTGATGGTGCCTGTCTACGGAATGCCAGTTGACAATTCAATAGGTACGCAACATTCATTGCGGAAATTCGCGGAGAGCAACATCGTGTCGGAGCCGACACCTGCGGCCTTGGCAGCGGAATGCGCCGGCTCGCCGAGAGCCGTGGAAACGAACGTGCGAACCGGCTGGCTCTGCCTTTCGAGGCGGGTCGAGGGTGAATCGGAGGGAGATCGGGGCCATGTATGAGAAGTACGGACTTTTCATCGGCGGCGGCTGGACGGGCGCGACCGGCGGGGCAACGGCCACGGTCACGAGCCCGGTCACGGAGGCACCGCTCGGCGAAGCGCCGGCTGCGGACCCGGCCGATACCGAGGCGGCGATCGCGGCCGCGGGGCTCGGTCTTGCCGCATGGCGCGCGAAGTCCGCCTTCGAGCGCGCCGATGCGCTGCACGCCATCGCCGACGAGATGATCCGCCGCAGGGCGGAGGCCGCGCGGATGATCTCCACCGAGACCGGCAAGCCGATCGCGCAGTCCGAACGCGAGTGGGTCCTCGCCTGTGACCAGTTCCGCTGGTACGCCGAAGAAGCCCGCCGCATCTACGGCCGCATCGTCGAGAGCCGGGTGGCGGGCGGGCGGTTCGAGGTCACGCGCGAGCCGGTCGGCATCGTCGCGGCATTCACCGCGTGGAACTTCCCCGCCGCGCTCGTCGCGCGAAAGGTGGCGCCCGCCCTCGCCGCTGGCTGTTCGGTCATCGTCCGGCCGTCGAGCCAGACACCCGGCACCGCGATGGTGATCGTCGATTGCTGCCGCGCCGGCAACCTGCCCGACGGCGCGGTCAACCTCGTCGTCGGCGCGACCTCCGCGACCTACGGGCCGATCATGGCCTCGCCACTCGTGCGCAAGGTCTCGCTGACCGGCTCCACCCGCGTCGGTCAGCAGATGATCCGTGACGCCGCCGACACCATGAAGAAGGTGACGATGGAGCTTGGCGGCAACGCGCCGCTCATTGTCTACGACGATGCCGACCTTCAGGGCGCGCTCGACATCTCGGTTCCGACCAAGTTCGCCAATGCCGGGCAGGTCTGCGTTACCGCCGACCGCTTCTTCATTCACGAGAGCCTGCACGACGCCTTCGTCGAAGGCTTCGCCGCCCGTGCCGCGGCGCTGAACCTCGGCGACGGCCTGGACCCGGCGGTGCAGATGGGGCCGGTCATCAACGGCGCCCGGCAGAGCGAGCTCGAAGGCATCATCGGCGACGCGGTCAAGGCCGGCGCGCGCCTGGTCAGCGGTGGCGGCAGGGCCTCGGGCTTCAACGCAGGCTTCTTTCTCGCGCCGACCGTGCTCACGGACGTCACCGACGACATGGCGGTCTTCGCCGGGGAGAACTTCGGGCCAATCGCGGCGATCACCCGTTTCCGTGACGAGGACGAGGCGCTTGCCCGCGCCAATGCCGGCGACATGGGGCTCGCCGCCTACGCCTTTACCCGCGACCCGGGACGGGCACGCCGCACCGTTGCCGGGTTGAAGGCCGGCATGGTCGGCATCAACAGCTTCGCCATGGCCGCCGCCGAGGCGCCGTTCGGTGGCACCCGTTATTCGGGCATGGGCCGGGAGGGAGGTGCGGAAGGCATCTCCGACTACCTCGACACCAAGCTCGCCCAACTCGTCTTCTGAGGGGTCGCGATGATCAGGAACAAGCTCAAGCAGGCATGGGCCGAGGGCCGGCCGACGCTCAACGGCTGGCTTTCGATCGGCAATCCGTTCACCGCAGAGATCATGGCGGCGCAGGGCTATGACAGCCTCACGATCGACGTCCAGCACGGCGCGCTCGACTACTCCGCGCTGCTGCCGATGTTTCAGGCGATGCGGGCTTCGGGCGTCGTCCCGCTTGCCCGGGTGCCGTGGCTCGAGCCCGGCATCGTGATGAAGGCGCTCGACGCCGGCGCCTTCGGCGTCATCTGCCCGATGGTGAACACCGCGGCCCAGGCGGCGGAATTCGTGAGCTGTCTGCGCTATCCGCCGCTCGGCCAGCGCAGTTTCGGCCCGACGCGGGCCAGCTTTTCGGCCGGCGACAACTACGCGGCCGAGGCGAACGACGAGTTCCTCGGCTTCGCGATGATCGAAACGGCGACGGCGATGGAAAACCTCGATGCGATCGCCGCCACGCCGGGGCTCGACGGGATCTATGTGGGGCCGGCCGACCTCACCCTCAGCCTCGCGAAGGGCCGGCTGGCGCCGGGCTTCGACCGCGAGGAGCCGGAGATGATCGAGGCGTTGCAGACGATCCTCGCCGCCTGCCGGAGGCACGACATCCGCGCCGCGCTCCACTGCGGCACGCCCGGCTATGCGGCGCGGGCGATCGGCTGGGGCTTTGACATGACGACGGTGAGTGGCGACTCGCGCCTGCTCGCGGCGGCGGCGTCGGCGAGCGTGAAGGCGTTCCGCGAGGCGACCAGCGGGGAGGACGGGAAGCCCGGCACCCCCGGCGTGACAGGAGGCTACTGATGCCCCACGTTCTCGTCGCGGGAAAGCTGCACCCGAGCGGCATCGCGTTGCTCGAAGCTCGGGACGACATCACCTTCGACTACGTCCACGAGATCTCCGAACCGAGCTACGCCCCACTGATCGGTGCCGCTGACGGGCTCGTCATCCGAACCCAGCCGCTTTCGGCGGAAACCGTGCAGAAGGCCGGCCGGCTCCGCGTCGTCTCGCGGCACGGCGTCGGCTATGACGCGGTGGATCTGCCATCGCTGAACGCGCGCGGCATCGCGCTCGCGGTCTGCGGCGATGTGAACTCGGTCTCCGTTGCCGAGCAGGCGATGATGCTGATGCTGGCGGCCGCGAAGCGGGCGGTGCGCGGTGATCGCGCCGTGCGGACCGGCGACTGGGGGTGGCGCAATCGCCTCGAGCAGGGCGAGCTCTGGCAGAAGCGGCTCCTGATCGTCGGCTATGGCCGCAGCGGGAGGCATGTCGCCCGCACGGCGGCCGCGTTCGGTATGGAAGTCAGTGCCTTCGACCCTTTTCTTCAGCGTCGGGATTGGCCCGCGGGGGCAGTCGTACCGGTGGAGCGGCTGGTGGACGGCCTCGCATGGGCCGACGTTGTCTCGATCCATGCGCCGAAGGGGCAGGGGCCGCTCATCGGCACGGCGGAGCTTGCGGTGATGAAGCCGTCCGCCATTCTGGTGAACACGGCACGCGGCGGCGTTGTCGACGAAGCGGCGCTGATTGCGGCGCTCGAGGCGGGGCGGCTTGCGGCCGCCGGGCTCGACGTCTTCGAGGACGAGCCGCCCGCGCCGGACAATCCGCTCTTCGCCATGGATCAGGTCGTGCTCTCGCCGCACATCGCCGGCCTGACGACCGAGTGCGCCGAGCGCATGGCGGTCGCCTCGGTGCAGAACGTGCTCGATTTCTTCGCCGGCGACATCGACCCGGCGCTCGTGGTCAACGGAGGTCATGTCAATGGCAGCTAGCAAGCCCGCTCTGCGGATCGGCCTGATTGGCACCGGGTTCATGGGAAAGACCCACGCCTTCGGCTTCGCCGCCGCTCCCCGGGTCTTCGACCTGCCCTTTGAGCTCGTCATGCACATCGTGGCCGACCGGACGCAGGAACTGGCAGCCGATGCCGCGCGCACCCTCGGCTTCGCGCGGGGCGTCGGCGACTGGCGGGCGATCATCGACGATCCGGAGATCGACGTCGTCGACATCACCGCGCCGAACGCGCTGCACAAGGAAATGGCGCTCGCCGCGATCGCGGCCGGCAAGCACGTCTATTGCGAGAAGCCGCTGGCGCCGCTCGCGGCCGATGCCCGGGAGATGGCGGACGCGGCCGAGGCGGCGGGGGTGAAGACGCAGGTCGGCTTCAACTATCTCTGCAACCCGATGATCGGCCTCGCCCGCGAGATGATCGCGGGCGGCGAGCTCGGGGAAATCCGCAGCTATCGCGGTGTCCACGCCGAGGATTACATGGCCGACGCCGCCTCTCCCTTCAGCTTCCGCAACGACCCCGTCGGCGGCGGCGCGCTCGCCGACATCGGCAGCCACGCGCTCGCAACAGCCGAGTACCTGCTCGGGCCGATTGCCGAGGTGCTGGGCGATTGCGCCACGGTGATCCGCGCGCGGCCGGACGGGCAGGGCGGCAGCCGTGCCGTCCAGACCGACGATGTTGGCCGCGCCTTCCTGCGGTTCGGGAACGGGGCGAGCGGGTCGGTCGAAGCCAACTGGATCGCCATGGGCCGCAAGATGCAGCACGACTTCGAGGTCTACGGCTCGAAAGGCGCGCTCGCCTTCAGTCAGGAGCGCTTCAACGAACTGCACTTCTACAGCGCCGACGACTCCGCCGGACGGCGTGGCTTCCGGCGCATCGAGGCGGGGCCGGATCATCCGCCCTACGGGCTCTTCTGCGTGGCGCCAGGACATCAGCTCGGCTTCAATGACCTGAAGGCGATCGAGGTGGCGCGCTACATGGACGCGATCGCCGGCAACGCGCCGGAGCCCTTCAACTTCCGTGCCGGCCTGCGTGTCCAGCAACTCGTCGAGACGATCCACCAGTCCGCCCGCGAAGGCGGCTGGCGACGGCCGTGAGGGCGGCGCAACAGGCACCATCGCGTGACGGCCGGTCGGGGCCGCGCCGAAATTCTTACGACGGGGATGCATTTCATGAGCTTGCGGGTCGGAGTGATCGGAACCGGCGTGATGGGCGCCGAACACGCGCGCATCCTGTGCGAGGAAACCCGCGGCGCGCATCTCGCGGCCGTGGCGGACACCGATCCGGGTCGCGCGGCCGCCGTCGCCGACGGTGCCGCCGTTTTCACCGATCCGCTGGAGCTGATCGCCGCCAAGGGCGTCGACGCGGTGGTCATCGCGTCGCCGGATGTGACCCACGGCACCCTCGCCCACGCCTGCCTCGAACGCGGCAAGCCGGTGCTCTGCGAGAAGCCGCTGGCGGCCACGACCGCGGAGGCCCTGGCACTGGTCGAGGCAGAGGTGGCGCTCGGGCGGCGCCTCATTCAGGTGGGATACATGCGCCGGTTCGATCCGGCCTACGGGGAGATGCGCGAGGCGCGTCTCAACGGCGCGATCGGGGCGCCGGTGCTGCTGCACAACATCCACCGCAATGCGCAGGCGCCGGAGTGGTTCACCGGGGCGATGGCACTCACCAATTCCTTCGTCCACGAGATCGACATCAGCCGCTGGCTGCTCGGCTCGGAAATGCTCCGGGCCGACATCGTCGCCGGCCCGGGCGGCGAGCCGCTGATGGTCACCATGACCACCGACAAGGGCGAGATCGTATCGACGGAAGTCTTCATCAACGCGGCCTATGGCTACCACGTCCATGCGGAGCTCGTGGGGCGCAGCGGCACCGTCGCGATGGCGGCGCCAGCCCTCACCGCGACCAACCGGGCCGGGACGCACGGCCACGGCTGGCCGAACGACTGGGTGCCGCGGTTCCGCGAGGCGTATCGCCGTCAGATGCGCGCCTTCGTCCGGTCGGTCGAACGGGGCGAGCCGGCCGGTGCGAGCGCGTGGGACGGCTACGTCGCGTCTGCGATCGCCGAGCAACTCGCGCAGGCGTTCGCCGAGGGCCGAAGCGCCGAGCTCCGGCTCGTCCCCGCCGCCGACCTGTATCGTTGACAGCTGTCAAGCCGAGGAGAGGTTTCATGATCAGGTATGCAGTCGTCGGAGCCGGGTGGATTTCGCAGGAAGCGTTCCTGCCCGGCGCCGCGCAGTCGGGCAATTCCCGCGTCGCGGCAATCGTGACGGGAGACGTCGGGAAGGCGGGTCGGCTCGCCAGTTTCCACGGGATCCCCGATGTCGTGTCCTACGCGGACTACGACGCGCTTCTCGCCAGCGACCGGATCGACGCGGTTTACGTCGCCTTGCCGAACTCGATGCATGCCGACTACGCCATCCGCGCGGCGAAGGCCGGCAAGCACGTCATGGTGGAGAAGCCGCTCGCCTGCACCTTGGACGAGGCGGAGGCGATGATCGCCGCCGCGCGCGATGGCGGCGTCTTCCTGATGACGGCCTACCGGCTGCACAACGAGCCGGGCACGCTCGCCCTGCTGGAAAAGGTTCGGAGCGGCGCGATCGGGCGGCCGCTCTTCTTCCAGTCGGTCTTCGGCTTCCAGAGCGCGCCCGGCAACCATCGCCTGAAGGCCGAGCACTGGGGCGGCCCGTTGCAGGATCTGGGCGTCTACTGCGTCAACGCGGCGCGCCACGTTTTCGCCGAGGAGCCGGTCGAGGCGATCGCCGTCCGGCATCAGCCGGCGGATGATCCGCGCTTCGCCGAGATCGAGGCCACCGTCGCCGCGACGCTGCGTTTTCCCTCGGGCGGAATCGCGCAGTTCATCGTGAGCTTCGGCGCCGCGCCGATCGACGCCTACCGGGTCGTCGGCACCGAGGGCGATATCGAACTGGACCCGGGCTACAGGTTCGAGACCGCCACCCGGATGCGCCTGCGCCGTGACGGGCGCGTCGAGGAGACGCCCTTCGAGCGGGTGGACCAGTTCGGTGGCCAGATCGCCTACTTCTCCGACTGCATCGTGAGGGGCGAGCCGCCGGTCGCGGACGGTGGCGAGGGGCTCGCGGACATGCGCGCGCTTCTCGCGATCGAGGAAGCCGCGCTGACCGGCCGGCCCGTCGCCATCGGGACGCCGGCGCGCTCGCGCTACGCGAGCGCGGACATGGCCCGGTCCTGCCCGGTCACCGATCATCGCCTGCTGATCTGAAAGACCTCGGCGAAACCTGATCGAGGGAGGGAGGCTCGGTCTGCGCGCGGCTCCCGGCCGCGATCCGCCGCTCCCGGACGATTTCGAGGAACGCGCGCAGTTTCGGCGCGAGCGCGGCCCGTCTCGGGAAATAGACGAAGAGGCCCGGCTCCTCGATCGCCGTTTCCGGCAGGACCGGTACGAGACGTCCCGCGTCGAGGTCGGCCCGCACCAGAGGCTCGAAGACATAGGCTATACCGACTCCGGCGAGCGCGAAGTCGCGCGCCTGCAGCGGATCGGTCAGGATGGCCGATCCCCGGGTCTTTATCGCGGTATCGCGGCCCGCCTCCCGGATCTCCCATTCGTAGATGCCGCCGGACCGGATGAGGCGGAATCCGATGCAATTGTGCAGGGGCAAGGCGGCGGCGCCCTCCGGCATGCCGCGCCTCGTGACGTAGGCGGGCGAGGCGACCATCATCGCGCGAAAGCTCGGGGTCAGCGCCACCGCGATCATGTCCTGCGCCACCATGCCGCCCAGCCGGACGCCCGCATCGAAGCCGAGTTGGACGATGTCCGAGAGCCCGTCGTCGGCGACGATCTCCAGCGTCACGTCGGGATGCCGCGTCGCCATGTGGGCGGCGACCTCCGCCAGCGCCATCGGCACGGCGATCCGCGGGGCATTGATGCGCAGGTGGCCGCTCGCCTGTCCACGGACCGAGCGCACCCGGTCGAGCCCGTCGCTGACGTCCGCGAGCGCCGGGCCGATCGCCGCGACGAGCGTCCGCCCGGCCTCGGTCAGGGAAACGCTGCGGGTCGTGCGTGCGAAGAGCGGCTGGCCGAGCCGTTCCTCGACCTGGCGCACCGCGTGGCTGACCGCCGACGCCGACATGCCGAGCGAGGCGGAGGCGGCCGCGAAGCCGCCGCGCTGCGCGACGGCGAGCACGACAGGCAGGTGTACCAGATCCCGCTCCATTGCTGAGCCAGACTGCATAAAGCATCAGGAAAAGACAGCCTGATCGTTGGATCCGGCGTCCGGTACGCTCCCGGCATCGGGCAGGGGCTCCCTGCCATTGCCGATGAGAGGACCGCAGAATGACCGTGAATGACACTCGTCCCGCGACCTGGTTCATCACCGGCGCGTCGTCCGGCCTCGGCCTGGCGCTCGCGCGCCACGCGCTCGGTCGGGGTTACAACGTCGTGGCGACTGCCCGCACCACGGCAGGGCTCGACGCGATGGCGGCGGAAGCGCCCGATCGCGTTCTGGTGCATCGCCTCGACGTGACCGCCGCGGGCGAGGCGACCGCCGCGGTCGCTGCGGCGCGCAGCCGGTTCGGCGGTATCGACGTGCTCGTCAACAATGCCGGCTACGGCATCGTCGGTGCGCTCGAGGAGACCCCGGACGAGGAGTTGCGCGCGCAGATGGAGACGAATTTCTTCGGCGCCTGGGCCGTGACGAAGGCGGCGCTGCCGCTCCTGCGCGCGCAGCGGGCCGGCGCGATCGTCAACGTCTCAAGCCTCGGCGGCGCGGTCTCCTTCGCGGGTTTCAGCGCCTATTCCGCGTCGAAGTTCGCGCTGGAGGGCATGTCGGAAGCCCTCGCCGCCGAGATGGCGCCGTTCGGCGTCAAGGTCCTGATCGTGGAGCCGGGCCAGATGCGCACGGCTTTTGCGACCGACGCGCTGCGCCACATGCCGGCCCTTCGGGCCTATGCGGACACGGTGGGCGAGACGCGGGCCTTCGCCAGGTCGATGAACGGCACGCAGCCCGGCGATCCCGCGAAGGTCGGTCCCGCCATTGACGCAGCCCTCGCCGCCGACCCGACGCCCCTGCGCCTTCAGGTGGGCGCCGACGCTCTCGAGATGGTGCGCGGCCATGCCGAGCAACTGCTGGCCGATCTCGCCGCATGGGAGACGACTGGCCGGTCGATCGCCTTCGAGTGATCCGGAGCGCGTTGGGGTCACCGGGGCCGGACGACTGCCTCGGCTTCGATCTCGACCTCGTAGGGGCCGACGAGGGCCGCGGAGACGAGGGTGTTGGCCGGGCGGATCTCGCTGAAGACGCGGCCGTGGGCGCGGGAGACCGGCTCCCACGCCGCCGGGTCGCGGACGAAGATGCGGGTGCGGATCACGTCGTCGAGGCTGCCGCCGAGGGCCGAGATGGACGCCGCGATCTTGTCGAGGATGTAGGTCGTCTGGGCGCCCGCGTCGCCCGGTGCGACGACGCGGTCGCTGCCGTGGGTGGCGGTGGTGCCGGAGACCGCGATGCGCTCGCCGTCGCGGACTGCACGGGAGTAGCCGGCGAGGGGTTCCCACACACTGCCCGACGAGACCCGCAGGCGATCGGGGCGGCCGGGGACCGGCTCGGCCGTGTAGATCGACGGCATGGCGTCGAGGTGGTGGCTGAGATCACCCGAGGCGGTGAGGAAAGGCGGCCGGCGGTATTCGTCGCCGCAGTCGCCGGGGATCGGCGTCGTGGCGGCGAAGGCGGCATCGAGGCGCGCGCGGTCCTCGTCGTCGAGATGCAGCGCAAAGGCGCGGGCATTGTCGGCGCGGTGCTCGCTCTCGGTCAGGCGGGCGCCGACGATGACGGCTGCCACGGCCGGGTGGTCGAGAACCCACCTTGTGGCGACGTTCGATATGGAGGCGCCGTGCTTGCGCGCGACCTCTCCGGCGGCGGTGAGGATGCCCTGGAACGCGTCCCAGCCGCCGGCGGTGTCGATGAACCGCTTGTACTTGGAGCGGCTCCAGTCGGCGATTTCCAGGGGCTCGGCGGCGCCGAGCCAGCGGTCGGCGAGGAACCCGCCCGAGAGTGTGCCATAGGCGAGAAGCCGGGTGCCGGTCCGGGCGCAGAGTTCAGCCAGCGGCCCGGCCGCCCGTCGGTCGACGAGGGAGAAGGAGACCTGATTGGTCGCGATCGGGATGCCGTCGGCCAGCGCCAGCGCGAGGTGCGCGGCGTCGAAGTTGGTGACCCCGAGAGCGCCGATCAGGCCCTCCTCGCGCAGGCGGGTCATCTCGTGCAGGGCGTCGAGCCACGCGGGGTGCTCGAAGCTCCACCAGTGGAATTGCAGCAGGTCGACACGCTCGGTGCCGAGGCGGCGGAGGCGCTCCTCGACCCCGGCGCGGACGACGCCGCGCGTCATCGGCCCGGGCTCGGGGCACCACTTGGTCATCACCGTGGCCTTGCGGCGAGCGAGGAGGCGGCCGGCGATGATCTCGGCGCTGCCGTAGTGGTCGGCCATGTCGAAGCTGTCGAAGCCGGCATCGGCGTAGGCGGCGAGGGCGTCGGCGCCGGCCTCGGGGTCGAGCGTGGTGCCGTCCTTCTCGATGTCGGCGACCTGCCACAGGCCGCAGATCATGCGCGCGATTTCCGGGCCGCCGGAGAGGGTGGTGCGTTCGGGGGTCATGGCTTGGGCTTCGCTTTGGGCAGGTGGCGGGAAACCGTGCGCGTCTCGCCGAGGAGGCCGCGCGGGCGGATGAGGAGAATGGCGCAGAGGCCGACGCCGATCAGCACGATGCGCAGTGCCGCGGCGCGGGCCTGCTGGTCGGGTGGGAACAGGGCGGCGATGGCAGGGGCGGAAAAGGCCCAGAGGCCCCAGACCACGATCGCGCCGAGGATGGCGCCCCGGTTGTTGCCGGACCCGCCGGCGATCAGCATGGCCCAGACCTGAAAGGTCAGCATGGGCTGGTAGTTCTCCGGCGCGATGAAGCCGATGAAATGCCCCTGTGCCGCGCCCGCCAGCCCCATGATCGCGCCGCCGATGGCGAACGCCTGCAGGCGGAAGCGGTCGGCGTTCTTGCCGAGGGCGCGGGCGGCGGTCTCGTCTTCGCGGATGGCGCGCAGGACACGACCCCAGGGCGAGCGAAGCAGGCGCTCGAGCCCGAGGTAGAGTGCTGCGACCACGGCGAGGAGGAGCGCGAGGTTCAGGGCCGCGAAGAGCGCCGGGTTGGTGGCGGTCGCCGCAAAGGGGCGGGGGATGAAGCCGATGCCGAAGGGGCCGCCGGTCAGGCCCTGCAGGTTCAGGAGGCAGAGCTGGACCATGACCGCGACGCCGAAGGTCGCGATGGCGAGATAGTCGGCGCGCAGCCGCACGGTGAGGGCGCCCACGAGGAACGACGCGATGCCTGCCGCGAGGGCGGCACCGATCCAGCCGGCGACGATCGGCAGGCCGAAGCCGCCGAGCCGGTCCGGGGTGTCGGGGGTCGTCAGCAGCGCCGAGGCATAGGCGCCGATGGCGACGAAGCCGGCGACGCCAACGTTGAAGAGGCCGGTCTGGCCCCACTGCACGTTCAGCCCGAGACAGATGATGGCGTAGGTGAGCGCCATGGACAGGAAGAACGCGCCGTAGCCGAAGAGGTCGATCATCCGTCGCTCCTGCCGAACAGGCCCTGCGGGCGAAGGAGGAGGATCGCGACGAGGATCACGAAGGCGACGGCGGCGCGCCATTGCGCGCCGACCACGGCAACTGTCGCTGCCTCGCCGACGCCGACGATGAGCCCCGCGAGCATTGCGCCCGGCACGCTGCCGATCCCCCCGAGGATGGCGGCGGCAAAGAGCGGCAGCAGGAGATCGAGACCCATCTGCGGGCGGATCTGGATGAGGAGCCCGGCCATGACCCCCGCCATGCAGGCGAGAACGGCGCCGAGCGCCCAGACGGTGCGCACCACCCGGCGCACGTCGACCCCGGCGACGCCGGCAAGACCGGGGTTCTCGGCCACGGCGCGCATCTCGCGGCCGATCGCCGTGCGGGTGAGGAGCAGGTGGACGAGAATGACGAGAACGAGCGCGACGGCGAGGGACAGGAGCTGATCCGGCGTGGCGCGCATGCCCGCAAAGCGAACGGCGATCTGAAGCTCGCCGGTATAGTAGAAGGGTTTCGAGGTGAAGGTGAACTCGAGGAGGCTGCGCAGGGTGAGCGCGGCGCCGAAGCTCGCCATGACGAGGATGATGACCGAGCTGCCGCGACGGCGGAGGGGGCCGAAGAGCAGCGCGTCGACGAGAAGGGCGAGGCCTGCGGTCAGCGCGGTCGCGGCGAGGGCAGCGAGAGGCAGCGACCAGCCGAAGGAGAAGGGGCCGATGGGAGCCGCAAGCGCACCGCCGGCAAGCGAGCCGAGGGCCCCGGAAAGCGCGAGGGCGAAGTAGGCGCCCCAGGCGAGATAATCGCCATGGGCGAAGTTCGCGAAGCGCAGGATCGAATAGGTCAGGGTGACGCCGATGGCGCCGAGCCCGATCATCGACCCGGCGATCAGGCCATCGACGAGGATCTGAGGGCTCATGCGGCGGGCTCCGGCTCCCGGCGGGCGCCGAGGTAGAGTTCGGCGACGATGGGGTCGTCCGCGAGGGTGGCCGCTGGCCCCTCGTGGGCGATGCGGCCCTCGACGAGGATGGCGGCCCGCCCCGAACGGCTGGCGGCGGTGGCGAGGGCGGCGCGGACGTTCTGCTCCACGAGGATGGTGGTGACTCCCGTAGCGTTGATCGCGGCAAGGCGCGCGAAGACCTCGGTGACGACCTTGGGTGAGAGGCCGGCGGACGGCTCGTCGAGAATGAGGACGCGCGGCTCGACGACGAGGGCGCGGGCGACGGCGAGCATCTGCCGCTGGCCCCCGGACAGGGCGCCGGCGCGGGTCCGGGGCCGCGCGGCGAGATCGGGGAACATGGCGTAAAGTGCCGCGATCCGCCCGGCCCGGCCGGGTCGCGGCAGGACCTGAGCGGCGAGGCGGAGGTTGTCCTCGATCGAGAGCGTCGTGAAGACGTTCTCGGTCTGGGGGACGAAAGCGAGGCCGTGGCGCACCTTCTCGTGAATGGGCGAGGTGCTGATCTCGGCGCCGTCGAGGGTGACCGAACCGGCATGGATCGAGACGAGTCCGGTGATCGCCTTGACGAGCGTGGACTTGCCCGCGCCGTTTGGCCCGAGCAGCACGAGGAAGTCGCCGCGAGCGACGGCGAGGTCCACGCCGCGGACGATCGGAAGGTCCGGCTCATAGCCGGCCACGAGTCCGCGGGTGGCAAGAACGGCGTCGGTCATGCGCCGTCACCGAGATAGGCGGCGATGACGGCGGGGTCGCGGGCGACGTCGGCGGGGTTGCCCTCAGCCAGGCGGCGCCCCGCGGCCATGACGACCACCCGGGAACAGAGACGGGCGACCATGTCCATGTTGTGCTCGATGAGGAGGACGGTGCGCCCTTCCGCGTTCAGGGTACGGATACGGTCGATGACCAGCTCCAGGAGAGTGGGGTTCACCCCGGCCGCGGGCTCGTCGAGGAGGATCGCCTTCGGGTCTGCCATGAGGACGCGGGCGAGTTCGAGGAGCTTGCGCTGGCCACCCGAGAGGACGCGCGCGGGCTCGTCCTCGAGGCGGGAGAGCGTGACGAAGTCGAGGAGCCCGCGGGCGCGGTCAAGCGCGGCGCGCTCCTCGGCGGCCACCCGGCCCGGGCGCAGGAAGTTGGCGAGGGGCCGCTCGCCGCTCTGGGACGGAGCACCGGTCAGGACGTTCTCGAGGACGGTCATTTCCGCGAACGGGCGCGGGATCTGGAAGGTGCGCCCGACTCCGCGGGCGATGCGTCGCTCCGGCGCCTCGCGCGTCACGTCTGTGCCCGCGATGCGGACGGTACCGGCGGTGGCGCGCACGGTGCCCGCAAGCAGGTTGAAGAGCGTGGTCTTGCCGGCGCCATTCGGGCCGATGAGCCCGACCATTTCGCCCGGCGCGAGGGCGAGGGACATGCCATCGACCGCGCGCGCGCCGCCAAACGTGCGCACCAGTCCGTCCGCCTCGATGATGGCCTGTCCCAACCCAGCCCGCCCCCAGTTTGTGATCAGTGATCAAAGTGTTTGACCGAGCGGAGTCGCGCAAGTAGCTTTTTTCATCGGAGCGGCGCGGGGAGGCACTTTGTTGCAGGTGGACTCGGTCAGAGGGCGTGACGCCGTGACGCCGGTGGGGCGGGAAACCGTCAACGCCCGGGTCTTCGCGGAGCTGCGCAAGTCGCTGATCCACGGCCTCTTCGAGGCGGGAGAGGTGCTGCGCATCGTCGATCTCGCCGACGCGATGCAGACGAGCACCATGCCGGTGCGCGAGGCACTGGCGCGGCTCGTCTCGGCGCAGGCGCTGGAGGCGCTTCCCAGCCGGTCGGTTCGCGTGCCGCTGATCACCCGCGAGCGGCTTGACGACCTCGCGCGGGCGCGCTGCCTCGTGGAGGGCGAGCTGACGAACCTTGCGCTGCCGCGGCTCGACGAGGCGGACTTTGCGGCCCTGCGCGCGCTGACCATCGATTGCGAGGCGGCATTCGCCGGGACGGCGCCGGACAGGGCGCAGGCGACGTCAAAGCTGAACCACGCCTTCCATTTCCGCATCTACCAGGCGGCGGGCTCGGCGGTGCTGATCCCCGTCGTGGAAAGCCTGTGGCTGCAGTCGGGGCCATACGTGCGGGCGGCGGCGCGGATCCACGAGGAGGAAGGCCACCGGCTCGCGGTCCACCACCATTGGAAACTGATCGAGGCGCTGGAGCACCGCGACCCGGCGGGGGCGGTGGCGGCGTTGACCGCCGACATCACCAACTCCTTCGACCTGATCCGCCGGCGGCTGGCGACGGCGGCTCGCGACGGAGGCGGTCGATGACTGACGATGGATTCGAGCTCTGGGACCTGCGCATCGAGGTCGTGGCGCCAGAGGGCGGCGCGATCTACTGCGGGGCGAAGCCGGGCGACTGGTTCGAGCTGCGCGGCGAGATGCTGTTCCTGCCGCCGGGGCAGGGGATCTCGATCTACTCCCTTGCCTCGGTGCTGCCGCTCCTCGCGGCGAAACAGCGCCCGTGCGATGCCAACGACTGGATGACCACCGACGCCGAGATCGCATGCCCGGACCCGAACTGCTCGACGCGCCTCCGTGTCACCCGGACTGGCCGCCGCCGGTTCAGCCACGCGGCGACCACTGCCGTACCCCTTCCGAAAGACTGACCCCCATGCAACGCATCGCCCTTGCGCCCGGATACGAGATCAGCCGCGTCATCCGCGGCGGCTGGCAGATGGCCGGTGGCCACGGCGCCATCGACCACACGACCGCGATTGCGGACATGATCGCCTTTGCCGACGCGGGGATCACCACCTTCGACTGCGCCGACATCTACACCGGGGTCGAGGAACTCATCGGTGCCTTCCGGCAGGCCTACGCCAGCCAGCGGGGCACGGAGGCGCTGGCGCGGATCCGGGTGCATACCAAATACGTGCCGGACCTCGACCTTCTGCCGACCCTCTCGCGGGTGGACGTGGAGCGCGTCATCGACCGGTCGCTGCTGCGGCTCGGGACCGACCGGCTTGACCTCGTGCAGTTCCACTGGTGGGACTACGCGGTGCCCGGGGCGCTCCAGGCCGCGCACTGGCTCGACGAGCTGCGGCGCGCGGGCAAGATCGTCCACGTGGGGGGAACGAACTTCGACACGGAGCATCTCGGGGAGATCGTCGATTCCGGCGTGCCGCTCCTCTCGATGCAGGTGCAGTATTCGCTCCTCGACCGCCGGCCGGAGACGGCGATGACGGCGGCTGCGGCGCTCCGCGGCGTCTCGCTCCTCTGCTACGGAACGGTGGCGGGCGGCTTTCTCGGTGACCGCTGGCTCGGGGCCGCGGACCCCGGGCAGGACGTCGAGAACCGCTCGCTCACCAAGTACAAGCTCATCATCGACGACCTCGGCGGCTGGGATCTGTTCCAGGGCCTGCTCGCCGCCCTGCGCCGGGTGGCCGACCGCCACGGCAGCGATATCGCGACGGTCGCAAGCGCCGCCGTGCTGGCACGGCCGGGGGTCGCCGCGGTCATCGTCGGGGCGCGCAACCGTTCGCACCTCGGAGCCAACATCGCGGTCTCGGACCTCGCCCTCGGCGCCCCCGACCTCGCAGAGATCGAGGCGGCGCTCTCGGGCGCCTGGGCGCTCGACGGCGACGTTTACACGCTCGAGCGCGACCGCGCCGGACGGCACGGATCGATCATGAAATACAACCTCAGCCGTGGCGCCGCCTGACGACGTCCGGCCAACGACAGATCAACAGGGAAAAGCACCAGATGAAGCACCTACTTCTCGCCTCGGCCGCGTTCGTCGCCCTTGCGGGGCCCCTTGCGGCGGCGGAATGCCCGGTCAAGATCGGCATGGTCATGGAGCTGACCGGGCCGGCCGGCGCTTATGGTCAGGCGGGGGCGAAGGCCGCGGAGATGGCGCTTCGTGACTTCAACGAGGCCGGCGGCGCAGGCGGCTGCGACATCGTCGCCGACGTCCGCGACAGCCAGAGTCAGGGCAACGTCGCCGTCGATCAGGCGACCCAGCTCGTCAACATCGAGCACGTTCCGGTCATCATCGGCGGGATCATCTCGTCGGTGTCGATCCCGATCCTGACCTCGGTCACCGCGCCCGCCGGCGTGGTGCAGATCTCGCCGGCCTCCTCCTCGCCGACGCTCACCACGCTGGCCGAGGAGGGCAAGACGAACGGCGTCTTCTTCCGCACCATCACCTCGGACGCGCTGCAGGGCACGGCCGCCGCGAAATACGCCATGGACCGGGGGCTGAAGAAGCTCGCAATTGTCCACGTGAACAACGACTTCGGCGTCAACATGGTCAAGGAGTTCGTCGCCGCCTACAAGGAGCTCGGCGGCGAGATCACCTCGACGACGCTCTACAACGAGAAGCAGTCCTCCTACTCGGCCGAGGCCAGCGCCGCGCTCGCAGGCGATCCGGATGGGCTCTATCTCGTGAGCTATCCGGTGGACGGAGCGACGATCGCCCGGGCGTGGCTGTCAGCGGGCGGGCCGGCGAAGTTTCTCCTCAACGACGGCATGAACTCCACCGACTTCATCGAGGCGGTCGGCGCGAAATACCTCGACGACGCCTACGGCACGTCCTCCGGCACCAGCGAGACGGTGTCCACCCGGTACTTCTACGACAACTTCGCGGCCTTCTCCGGCGGGATCGCGCCGGACGCGCCGGCGGCCGACCGCTCCTATGACGCCGGCGCCATTGTGGCTCTGGCCATCGCCAGGGCGGGGTCGGCCGAACCGGCAGCGATCAAGGCGGCGATCCCGCAGGTCGTCGCCGCCGACGGGGAACCGATCCACGCCGGCAAGGACGAGTTCGCAAAGGCCCTGAAGCTGATCGCCGAAGGCAAGCCGATCCGCTACGAAGGGGTGATCGGGCCGGTGTCATTCGACAAGAACGGCGACATCATCGGGCCCTTCCGCCTGTGGCAGATCCAGAACGGCGAAGTGACCACGGTGGGCGAGATGAGCGCCGACGAGGTCGCGAAGATCAAGGCCGGCCTCGACGGCTGAACCTGCCAGACATGACAGTCGACGGCCGGGACTCGCGCCTCCCGGCCGTCGCACGCGCCGTTCGGCGCCGGGCCGAAGTCTTGCTCCCGTCGACGCTTGCGCTGCACCAGAGATCGCCGCGGAGGACGCCTCAGCGGCGGGATCGCCGCTGCGTCCAATTCAGCCGCCACCATCCCCATGCCCCGGCAAGCTCCCCCCGCAGCGTGGTTGGCCGGCGAAAAACACGGTATGGTAGCTCAAGCCAGCCGCGCACGCCCGCCAGACGCGTACCGGATTGCGAGATGAGCTTCATGTGATACGCTCCCCGACCGAGGTCGTAGGAGGAGTGCACAGTCCTAGCCTCGGCCAGATCGCGTCTGTGGTCATGCTGGACCACCACTTCCGGGACGTAGCGACCAGCCCATCCAGCAGCGCTTGCGCGGGCAGCGGCATCGCAGTCCTCAGCCGGAAAGCGTGCGCCGCTCCCAAACTCCAGGTCAAACCCCCCGATCGCTTCAAGAACCTCTCGCCGGAACGCCATGTTCGCTCCGAGCACCCGCCCCGTTCGTACATAGCCATATGGACGAAGCTCGTAGGGCTCACTCCGCTCATTGATAGCGGTGCGGGCAAAACGCGGATCGTATTGCTGAACCTTGCCTGTCAGATAGCCGAGCCGCGGTTCGTCAAATGCTGCCACCAAATGTGCGGCGTATCCGGGCGTCACATAGCAGTCATCGTCAGTAAAGGCGATTATCCTTCCCGAAGAAGCCGCCATCCCCCGATTCCGCGCTCGGCTCAGGCCCGGCAAGGGCTCATTGACGGAAATGACCCGAAACGAAACTCTCGCCCGAAATTCTTCAATAACATCAACTGTATGATCGCGTGACCCATTATTGACAATGACAACCTCCCATTCCGGGGGAAGGGAAACTGTCTCCAGCGCAGAGAGACACCGAGCGAGGACATCACATCGATCACGGCTGCATATGACGAGGCTTGCCACCACGTTGGGTTGCGCTCCCGATCCACCATCCGGCACGACAGTTGGTGACTTCGATACTGATTGCCGGTCCGCCGACAGGTCCGTCGGTCGCGATGGCTTCATGCCAATTGTCTCAGTCACCAAGTCCGCCACCACTGATGCCGTCTGTCAGCGCCGAACCCCGCTCGATCCCTGGCGAACTCTGCCCGACCGTACGAGACCTGGCATCCAAGCCGGTGTGGCAAAAGTCGTGGGACAAGAGCGCGCGCCCAAGAACCAAATACCACACTTCCATGGAACCATTCCTGCCGAGGTCGTTCCATCGTCAGAGTTCCTGTCCGGTAGCGCACGCTCGCAATGCCACCTATCCGAACGCCGCCGAGGTGTCCACTTGGCCTCCCTGAGACGGCCCCCACTGCCCCTCGGTCAGGCAGAAGGCGCCGCGACCCCGCGCTGGTGAACACGGTCAAAGGGCGCATCAATCATGACGATGTCGCCGCGGGTAAACCACCGAGACCGCTCCGGCAAGCCCGTCTGAGGCGCCCGCCTCTCGACGGACGAAGTGTTTGTCGCACGGGACGGTGGCGCATACGATTCGGGACCACGGTCCGGCGTGACCTGATGCGGAAGCGCAAGTCCGGCGAGCCCCGGCCGATCGCCATCGTTGGGGCGGCTCGTGCGCGCCCTGGCCGTCGAAATCTTTCAGCAAGTCAGCGGAAAGCATGGCTGGGGCGGGAGGATGCACGGATAAATCACTGATTTAATTATCTTTTACGATATAGATTTAGAACATGGGTGCGACAAGAAGATGCGGAAACCCACGGTGGCTGGCATCGATCGACAAGCCGCTCACCGGCCTCGAGCCCGACGAACGTCAGGCCGTTGCTGTGCGGCGCTACCGAACCGGAGCTTCACGCCCGTCAGGTCGTTTCGTAGGAGCCATCAGGCCGTATCGGCGGGCAAGATAGTCCATCGCGAGAGAACATGGTCGCCATTGCGTCCTCGAGGGGATGGGCAGACATTCGCTCGACGCCCCCTTTGAGCATCTCCTGCAGCGCAGCGGCATCTTCGGTCGTGTCGCCCATCGGCCAGAGCGCCGACCCCGGTCTCAGTGGGTCATCTCAGGCTGGAGTGCGCCGGCTCGGGCGCGGCCGGTGCGAGTTGCTGGCTGGTCCCGGCGGAGACCTGGTCACCGGCGTCGAAAAACACGCAAAGCGGGACATGCCGCTCGCCGGAGCGGCAACCCATCCGCTCGCTGCGAAAGTGACGCTCTGCAACCAGGTCACTGCGCTGCCGAAATTTTCAACACCGTTGACGGATGTATCGACCTGCCGCAGTTTGTTCGGTAGCAGAACTAATAGGCCGGAAATGAGTCGGGCGCTCCAGCTCTCCAGACAGTTCTCCAAGCGGGCCGTGATGGAGGCATTGCTTCAGCAAGCGCCGATCTCGCGCGCGTCGATCGCCAAGCAGACCGGTCTGTCGAAGCAGACCATCTCGGAGATCGTCCGGCACCTCGAGGACGCAGGCTGGGTCATCGAGACGGGTCGCACCAACGGGCAGGTCGGGCGCAGTGCCGTCACCTATGAGGTTGTGCCTGACGCGGCCTTCGTCGCCGCAGTCGACCTTGGCGGAACCAAGGTGCGGGTCGGGCTCACCGATCTTCGCGGTGCCATCGTTCGGGAGGCCACCGAGTTTACCCGCCCCGAGGGCGGACAGGTGGTTGTCGAGCAGATCGGGCGCCTCTGCCTGCAGGCCGCAGCCGCGGCGGGCGTCGGTCGCGAGCGCGTGCGCATCGCGGTCGTCGGGGTGCCTGGCGCCCCCGACCCGTCGAGCGGGCGCGTCCGGTTCGCACCCAACATCCCGGACTTCGACCGGATGGATGTGGCGGCGGCGCTCGAGGCCGTGCTCGAATGCGACGTGCTGCTCGAGAACGACGTGAACCTCGCGGTCCAGGGCGAGGTCTGGCAGGGCGCGGGCCAGGGGCTCGACACGCTCGCCTTCATCGCCCTCGGGACCGGCATCGGCGGCGGGCTGATCGTCGGGGGCGAACTCGTTCGCGGCGCGGACAACGCCGCCGGCGAACTCGGTTTCCTGCCGTTCGGCGCCGACCCTTTCGAGGCGGAGTCCCTGCGGACTGGCGCCTTCGAGCGGCTGGTCGCCTCCGCCGGGATCCGGGCGCGCTATCGGACGCTCACGGGCGGCACCGACGCACCCGGAATGACGGTGCCAGAGATCTTCTCCCGCGCCGGCGCGGGAGAGCCGGCCGCCACGCAGGTGATCGACGAGACCGCTTGCCTCCTCGCGCGCGGCGTCGCGGCCATCGCGGCCATCGCCAACCCCAGTCTCGTCGTGCTCGGCGGCTCGATCGGCAGCCGCCCGGAGATGACCGAGAGGGTGCGCGCGCTTCTTCCCGGGTGCATGTCCTCCCCCGTCGACGTCGCGGCGAGCCGGCTCGGTCCGCAGGCGGCGCTGATCGGGGCGGCGGCGATCGGACTCAGTCATCTGCACAACGCCCTTTTCGGCGCCGACGCCCCGGAGGCGAAACTCTCGCTGCCGCCGCCGCGACAGGCAGGCAGCAAAGCATGAGCACCGCGCTCGACAACCGTCTCGCCGCCGCCCTCGACGCGGAGGACGCGCTCGGCCTGCTGCGCGGTGCCATCGGTCACGAGAGCATTACCGGCAACGAGGCCGGGTTCGCGCATTTCCTCGCCGAGGAGATGCGGCGGCGGGGCCTCGGCGAGGTGCGGCTCGACGACTTCGTACCCGGCCGCCCGAACGTCCGGGGAGAACGGCGTGGTGCCGGCGGCGGGCCCCGGCTCCTCTTCATCGGGCACACCGATACCGTGCACGTCGAGGGCTGGCGCGATTATTGGAAGGGGACGGCGCGCGAGGATCCCTTCGCCGCGCCGGTCATCGACGGTGCGGTCTGGGGGCGAGGCGCGGGTGATCTCAAGGCCGGGATCGCCGCGAGCCTCGCGGCGCTCGGTGTCCTCGACCGGGCAGGCGTCCGGCTCGCGGGGGACCTGGCCTACGCCTTCGTCGGCGACGAGGAGAGCGGGGAGCCGGGCACCGGCATTTCGGCCGGCGTGCGCGCCTATGCCGGCGAGATCGCGGCGGGCGCGGTATCGCGACCGGACTTCGTCGTCTACGTCGAGCCGACGCGGCTCGCGGTCTACGCGGCGCAGATGGGTTTCTTCATCGCCGAGATCACCGTTCGGGGCCGCTCGGCCTACTTCGGCGTTCCCGAACTCGGGCACGACGCCCTGAAAGCCACACACGCGATCATCAGTGCCCTCTGGGCGCATTCGGAGGAGATCGGCGCTCGGGCCGAGCACCCGCTCGTCGGTCGCGGCTTTCTTCTCGTCACCGGGATCGAGGGCGGCGGCTTCATCGCGGTGCCCGAGCGCTGCAAGCTGTCGCTGATCCGCAAGCTCCTGCCCGGCGAAAGCCTCGATGTCGCTTCCGCCGAACTCGAGGCGGTAGTGCGTGGTGCGATCGCTGATCCCGAGATCCGCGTGGAGATCGCCTACCCGGCTGGACGCGACCATCCGCTGGGCGGAACACCGGCGGAAACAGACCCCACGCTCGATCCGGTACGCCAGCTCTCGGCGGCGGTCTCAGGCGCCATGCAAGGACGGGGTGGCATCGAAGGGGCGCCCTTCTGGTCGGAAGTGCCGTTCTTCACCGCGATCGGAGCGCCGGCGGTCTACTGCGCGCCTGGTGATATCCGCAATTGCCACACTTTCGATGAGCATGTGGAGCTCGACGAGTTCCATGCGGGCGTCCTCGCCTTCGCGCGGTTCATCGCGAGCTACTGCGGTGTGGTCGAAGGGTCATGACAACAGGGAGACAGCACGATGCGACGGAACCTCCTCGGATGCGCCCTTGCGGCGCTGATGCTCGCCGGACCAGCCTGGCCGCAGACGGTCGGTCCGGGCGGCGAGAGCGCCACACCTTCCTCGGCAATCACCCTCTCCGACGCCGACCTTGCAGCCCTGAAGGACAAGGGGCACAAGGCGGCACTGCTCTGGCACACCTCGTCAGACTTCGTGAATGCAGTCACCTCCGGCGCCACCGATGAATTTGCCCGGGCCGACATCCCCGTCGTCGTCACAACCGACGCCGGATTCGACGCCGCCAAGCAGCGCTCTGACATCGAAACCGCCCTCGCCGCCGGCCCCGACGTGGTGCTTGCACTGCCGCTCGACCCGGTGACCTCCGCCGAGGCGTTCCGCGAGGCCGCTGGCGCAGGTGTGAAGCTCGTGTTCCTTTCGAACGTACCAGCCGACTACAAGCAGGGCACCGACTATGTCGCGGTCGTCACCGACGATCTCTTCCAGATGGGCAAGCAGGCCGCCGACGTGCTGGCCGAGGCGCTCGGAAAGAAAGGCAAGATCGGCTGGATTTTCCACGACGCGACCTACTACGTGACGAACCAGCGCGACAACGCCTTCAAGACGACGATCGAGCAGGACTATCCCGACATGCAGATCGCTGCCGAGGCGGGGATCGCCGATCCCGCGCGGGCTGAAGAGATCGCCAGTGCGATGCTGCTCAAGAACCCCGACCTCGACGGCATCTATGTGACCTGGGCCGAGCCCGCCGACGGTGTTCTCGCGGCCCTCCGGGCCGCCGGCAACACCCACACGAAAGTGGTGACGCTGGATCTCTCCGAGCCGGTTGCCCTCGACATGATGAAGGGCGGCAACGTCGTCGGACTCGTCGCCGACGAAGCCTACGAACTCGGCCGTGCGATGGCCGCAACCGGGATGAAGGCGCTCCTCGGCGAACCGAGCCCACCCTTCATCGTCGCGCCGGCCCTGGCGGTGACCAGGAAGAACGTCGCCGATGGCTGGCAGAAGTCGCTGCACCGCGATGCTCCGCAGTCAATCCTCGACGCCGCGAAATGACGGAGGCCAAGATGCGCACCCTTGTCGCCCTGCTGACCGCTTCCATCCTCGCCGCGCCAGCGCTCGCGGTCGAGGGCATCACCACCGGCCCGAACGGCGAGACGGCCACGCCTGCCGCCGATCTCATCCTCTCGCCGGACGAAGTGGCGACGATCCGGCAGGGCCACCACACCGCCGCGCTCGCATGGCACGAGATGAGCGAGTACACCCGCGCCGTCGATCGCGGCGCGCGCGACGCGTTCGCCGATCTCGGGATCGAGGTGGTAGCGCAGACCGACGCTGGCTTCGATGCCGCCCGGCAGAAGGCCGACGTCGAGACGGTGCTCGCAAAGCACCCGTCGATCATCCTGTCGCTCCCGGTCGATCCGGCGACGGCGGCACCGGTCTTCCAGCCGGCGGTCGATGCCGGTGTGAAGCTCGCGTTCGTCGACAACTCGCCGGCGGGATTTGTGCACGGGCGGGACTACGCTGCCGTCGTCTCGGACGACCTCTTCCAGATGGGCAAGAAGGCTGCCGACGCCATGGCGGCCGTGCTCGGCGGCAAGGGCAAGCTCGGCTACATCTATCACGATGCCGACTTCTACGTGACGAACCAGCGTGACGGTGCCTTCAAGGCGACGATCGAAGCCGACTTTCCCGACATGGAGATCGTCGCGGAGCAGGGAATGGCCGATCCGGCGCGGAGCGAGGAGATCGCGCAGGCGCTCCTCACCCAGAACCCCGATCTCGACGGCATCTACGTCACCTGGGCCGAGCCCGCGCTCAGCGTCCTCGCGGCGCTGAAAGCCGCCGGCAATTCGCACACGAAGATCGTGACCCTCGATCTCAACGAACCCGCCGCGCTCGACATGGCGACCGGCGGAAACTTCGCGGCGATTGTCGCGGACGAAGCGTACGACATTGGCCAAACCGCCGCCCGCGCCTCGGCCGCCGCGCTGCTCGGCAAGGCCGCGCCCCCCTTTCTCGTCGTCGACTCGCTCGCGGTAACCCGGGACAACATCGCCGAGGGCTGGCAACGCTCGCTTCATACCGATGCGCCCGTGAGCGTCCTCGAGGCTGCGAAGTAGCAATGTCGGGGACCGTTCAGGACACCCGCCGGAACCCCGCGCGGCGTATCGACTGGCAGCAGCACGTGGTCTATCTCGGCTTTCTCGCGATCTTCGTGTTCTTCGCGGTGGTGCTGCGCGACACCGGCTTCCTGACGGTCCGCAACCTCTCGAACATCGTGCTGCAGACGGCGCCGGTCACCATCATGGCGATCGGCCTCGTGTTTGTCCTGTCGGCGGGAGAGATCGATCTCTCGGTCGGCTCCACCGTCGCGGTCTCGGCCCTCTCGGCCGCGGTCGCCCTCAACGGCTGGGGGCTGGTTCCCGGGGTGCTTGCGGGACTTGGCGCGGGACTTCTGATCGGTGCCTTCAACGGTGCGCTCGTGGCCTGGTTGCGCCTGCCCTCCTTCCTCGTCACGCTCGCGACCATGGGGCTCTTCGCCGGCGTCGCGCGGTCCTTGACCGATCTGCGCTCGATCCCGGTGACGAACGGCGCCTTTACCGGCTTCTTCGGCTCCGGGACGCTCTTCGGCATTCCCTCGCTCGTGCTTTGGACGGTCGCAGCCGTGGCGTTCGGGCATCTCGCCTTCCGCGAGACCCGCTTCGGCGCCCACGTTCTCGCCACAGGCGACAATCCGAGGGCGGCGCTGGTGTCAGGTATCCGGGTGCCGCGTGTCCGCCTGGCCGTGCTGACGCTGAGCGGAGGGCTCGCCGGGCTCGCCGGGCTCCTCTACGCCGGTCGGCTGCAAGCTGCGAAGTACACGCTCGGCGAGACCGACCTCATGACGGTGATCGCCGCGACCATCGTCGGCGGGACCCTTCTGAATGGCGGGAAGGGTTCGATCGTCGGAGCCCTCGTCGGCTCGCTCATGATGGGCATGCTCAACAACGGGCTGATCCTGATGGGGCTGTCGGTCTCCGACCAGATGATCGTGCGCGGCTTCATCATCCTCGTCGCGGTGGCGTTGTCGCTCCGCGAGAAGGCAAGCTGAGGAGAGAACCAATGTTTCTCGAAGTCCTCCGCCGGCGCAATCCGCGCTTCGTCGAGGCCGCGATCGCGCTGCACCGCGAAGGCCGGATCCCGGCCAATGCCTACGTGCTCGACCTCGACACCGTCGAGGCGAACGCGCGCGGCCTGAAGGCCGAGGCGGACCGCCACGGCCTGCGCGTCTTCGCGATGACGAAGCAGGTTGGCCGCTCGAGCGGCTTCTGCCGGGCCGTGCAGCGCGCCGGCATCGATCGCTCGGTCGCGGTCGACATGGCATGCGCCCGCGCCACGCATCGTGCGGGCCTCAGGGTCGGCCACCTCGGCCATCTCGCGCAAGTGCCGCGCGCCGAGGCCAAGGCCGCGGCTGCATCGATCCGGCCCGACTACTGGACCGTCTTCAACGACGAGAAGGCCGGCGAGGCCGCCGCCGCCGCCGCCGACGCGGGCTATGTCCAGCAGCTCCTCGCGCGCATCCAGGCCGGGGGCGACACGTTCTATCGCGGCCACGAGGGAGGCTTCGAGGCCGCCGAGATCACGGCCGTCGCCGATCGACTCGACGCCCTCACTGGCGGTCACTTCGCCGGGATCACCACCTTTCCTGCGCTGCTCTTCGACCCGGAAAGCCGCGCGGTCCGCCCGACGCCGAACCTCGCGACGCTTGAGCGCGCCGCCGAGGCGCTGGCAAGGTCCGGTCGGACCGGCATCGAGGTCAATGCGCCCGGCACCACCTCGTCGGTCGTCGTCGCCGCGCTCGCCGAAGCGGGCGCCACCCAGATCGAGCCTGGCAACGGCCTGCACGGGACCACGGCGCTCCACGTCTTCGAGGACCTGCCGGAGCTGCCAGCGATCCTCTATCTCACCGAGGTCTCGCATCTCTCTGGCCGGCACGCCTACTGCTTCGGTGGCGGCTTCTACATCGATCCGATTTTCCCGCCCTATGACGTGAAGGCGATCGTCACCGATACGCCGACTACGGCCGAGGCCGCACTCCGCGGCGTCGAGGTGCCCCCTCCCTCCGCGATCGATTACTACGCTATGATCGACGCGGGCGGCGCCCGTCCGCCGCGTGTCGGCGACACCGCGATCTTCGGCTTCCGCGGCCAGGCCTTCGTCACCCGCGCCTACGTCGTCGGCGTCTCGGGCATCTCGTCCGGCGAGCCGGTCGTCGAGTCGATCGAGAACGGCTTTGGCGAGCCGGAGACATGGCCCGTATGACGGCCCCGGTTCTCGCGCTCCGTGACATCCGCAAGACCTTCGGGGGCGTCGTCGCTGTCGAAGACTTCTCCCTCGATATCCACCCGGGCGAGATCGTGGCTCTCGTCGGCGACAACGGCGCCGGCAAGTCGACGCTCATCAAGATCATCTCCGGGGTCCACCCGCCGACTTCAGGCGCGCTCACGATCGACGGCGCCGATGTCACCATGTCGAGCGCGACCATGGCGCGGGCCCACGGCATCGAGGTCGTCTATCAGGACCTCGCGCTGGCCGACCGGCAGAGCGTCTACATGAATCTTTTCCTCGGCCGCGAGCGCGTTCGCAACCGGCTCGGCCTGCTTGACCGGCGCGCGATGATTGCCGAGACGGCCCGTCTGGTCGAGGAACTCGACGTCCGGATCCCATCGCCGCATGCAATCATCCGCGATCTCTCCGGTGGCCAGCGCCAGGGCGTCGCGATCGCCCGCGCGACGCATTGGGCGAGAAAGCTCGTACTCCTCGACGAGCCGACCGCCGCCCTCGGGGTCGCCGAAACCGCCCGCGTAGAGGAGATCATCCTCGGGCTGAAGGCCCGGCGGATCGGCGTCCTGATGATCAGCCACAGCCTCGACCAGGTCTTTCGGCTCGCGGACCGGATATGCGTCCTCCGCCGCGGCCGCCAGATCGGGGTCCGCCGCACGGCCGAGACCGACAAGAACGAGATCGTCGCCATGATCACCGGCGTCGCGTCGGGCGTGGAGTAAGGCTCACGTGCGGCCTCCGATGGTGCCGGCCCTCGGCCACATCGTCGCGCGCTCCGGTCAAGGTTATCCGTGACAAGGTCGGGGACTTGGAGGACGGCTACGGGATCACACCCGCCGCGAGGTGAACCCGGCCACGCGCTCGGAGACCTGTCCGCCAGGGCAGCGTGGGGGTCAACTCCCTCGCGGCAGCTGAACGCCGCCAAGAGAAATCTGCCACAGTCAGCCCTCGAGCAGTTCAAGGGGCTGGCGCGCATCCGGCGCACCGTGCGCAGATGGGCGCCGCCGATGCGGCGGCGTCGCTTCGCCACCTCGAAAGCTCCGCGCCGATGCCCGTTGCTACCGTCACCCGGACGCGCGATCTCACCTTGGGATTCCAGATGGCCCCGGATGAAAGATCGGGGTCACGTCAGCGAAAGCCCGGCTGCATGGGAGGCGACCTCTGCGCACAAGGCTCGATCGACCCGGACAAGGCCTCGCACCTCCCCCGGCCGGCTCATCCGCCGGCATCGAGGTGGAAGGTTGACGTGGCCCCCAACAGTTGATCAGGGGCCAACCGGAACACCGATCAGGGACTTGCGAGGCGGCGCCGGACCTCGGACGGCACGCGCGTGGGGGCCGGAACGCGCGCCGGAGGACCGGGTCACTGGGCGGTGTAGCCGCCGTCGATGACGAGTTCGGAGCCGGTCATGAATTTCGACTCGTCCGAGGCCAGGAACAGGATGCCGTTGGCGATGTCGGAAGGCTCGCCGACGTGGCCGATGGGGTGCTTGGCGTCGAGCGCGGCCCTGACGGCCTGCTTGCCGCCAAGCGACTCGGCGAAGTTCTCGACCACCGGTGTCCAGATATAGCCCGGATGCACCGAGTTCACCCGGATGTCGTAGCCCTGCGCGCCGCAGTGCAGGGCGGCGGACTTCGTCATGATCCGCACCCCGCCCTTGCTGGCGTTGTAGGCCGCGAGGTTCGGATCGCCGATCAGCCCCTCGATCGAGGAGAGGTTGATGATCGACCCCTTGCCGTCCTTCATCGCCAGGATGCCGTGCTTGGTGCCGAGAAATACCGCGTCGAGGTTGACCGCCATCAGCCAGCGCCATTGCTCGAGGGTCGTCTCCTCGATCGAGGCCGCCAGGGTCATATGGGACGGGTTTCAGGCAAGGTCGCGATCGTCACCGGGGGCGCGAAGGGCATCGGCCGCGAGGCGGCGCTGACGCTCGCGCGCGAGGGCGCGAGCGTAGTCGTCACCGACATGGACACGGCCGCTGGCGAGGCTGTAGCGGCCGGGATCGTCGCGGCGGGCGGCAAGGGCGCGTTCCTGCAGCACTGTTTTCGCTGTCGGTGGCCGGCCCGCGGCCGCAAAATTGTCCCGGGGCAGCCGCCAGCGCTGCCCCGCCCGTGCCGGGCGGCTCAGAACACCTTGACCAGGCGGAGCTGGACGATCGGCTGCTGCTTGAAGCCGCCTTCGACGTTGAGATCGGCACCGAGCATGCCCTGGATCTGGACCGTCGGCGAAATCATGGTGTTGGCGAAGAGGCGGACCTGGTCGTAGCGGACCTTCTGCCCCGAAGCGCTGCCGTCGAAATCGAGCTTGCCGCCAGTGGCCCCGGCATAGCCGATCGACAGGTTGGTCGTCGGCTCGGGCTGATAGCGGAGATAGGCCTGGAACGAGTACACGGGATCGCGTGAGACCTGGACGCCCTGCTACCGGTGGTCGAGCGCGAATGCCGCGTCGATCCCCGCATCGAGGAAGAGCTTCGGCCCGAGCCCCTGCACGAGGCCGATCTGCGGCGTGAAGGTGATCGTGCCGCTGCCGAGGCTCACCTTGCCGAAGTCATAGGCGCCGGTCGGAAGAGTGACGTAGAACGTCCCGCCGATCGTCGTGCCGTAGTAGGGATCGGCGACGACCGGCCAGTAGCCGGCGGCGACCGTCACGTCGGCGATGCCGTCATCCACCGGAAGATCCGTGCCGCCGATCTTCGCCGAGTTGATCCTGCCGAACGGCGCGATCACCTGGAACTCCGCCGCACCGCCGGCGAGCGGGGTGTAGTGGACGAAGCGCGCGATGCCGACCACGGTCCCGAGCTTCGAGTCCGGGACACTGCCCACGCCGTCCAGTCGGAACTCGGTGCTCCGCGCCCCCTGGAGGTAGCCGGCGAAGATCGTCGTCCCCGCCGGCAGCGGCACATAGTCGCCCGGCGCGAAGTCGAAGGCCTTTGCCGGGGCGGTTGAGGCGAGGGCACCTGCGACGACAAGTGCGGCGAGTCTGTTCATGATCTGCTCCTTTGTCCTGTTCATCATGGGGTGGGCGAGGCTGGTGCGGGATGTCGCATCTGCGGGATCCCTCCGACGCGCCCATGCCTCGCAACTGGCCGAGAAAGCTTCCTGATCCCGGGTCTATTCTAGGGTTGCGCCCCGTGAGCGGTCTTGAATGATCCGCCGGCAGTGTTTGAACGGACCGGCGGCCGGCTGCGCGCATGGCCAGGTCCGGAGCGAAAACCGCGGCTGCTGTCCGGGGGTGAGGCGCGCAGGCGTGGGGCGATCGTCGCCGCATCGGGCAAGGCCGCACCCTCCGGCGCGGCGATGTCCGGGCCGCTCGATACGGTCGGGGGCGAAGCGGGATGCCGCGGGCGCCGGGCGCGGCGCTCCCGGGTCAGAAGGCGACGTTCGCCGCGCCCTTGGTGCCGAGCATCGCGCGGGCCTCGTCGGGGCTGGCGGTCTCGATCGACAGCTCGGAGAGGATGCGGCGGATCTTCGTCACCTGCTCGGCGCTCGTCCGGGCGAGCTCGCCCTTCGAGAGGAAGAGCCTGTCCTCGAGCCCGACGCGCACGTTGCCGCCAAGAATCGCGCTCATCGTGACGAAGGGCATCTGATGGCGGCCGGCGGCGAGAACCGAAAGCAGGTAGTCGTCGCCAAACAGCCGGTCGGCGGTCGCCTTCATGTGCATGAGGTTCTCGGGCTCGGGGCCGATGCCGCCAAGGATGCCGAAGATCGCCTGAACGAAGAACGGCGGCTCGACGAGGCCGCGGTCGATGCAATGCGCCAGATTGTAGAGATGGCCCACGTCGTAGCACTCGAACTCGAAGCGCGTGCCGACCGCGCCGAGGCGGCGCATCGCGGCCTCGATCTGCACGAAGGTGTTGGACATGACGAAGCCGCGCGTCGATTCGAGATAGGGGCGTTCCCAGTCGTGCCTGAAGGAGGGCACGCGGGCGGCAGCACCGGAGATGTTGAAGTTGAACGAGCCCATGCTCATCGAGGCGAGCTCGGGCCGCGCCCAGAGCGCCGCAGCGAGCCGTTCATCAATTCTCATGCCAAGGCCGCCGCCAGTGGTGATGTTGACGATGGCATCACTGGCCTCGCGGATGCGCGGCAGGAAGTCGGCGAAGATCTCCGACGAAGGCGAGGGGCGGCCGGTCTCGGGGTCGCGCGCGTGCAGGTGGACGACGGCGGCGCCCGCCTCGGCCGCGCCGATCGCCTGCGCGGCGATCTTGTCCGGTGTCACCGGCAGGTAGGGCGACATGCTGGGCGTATGGATCGAGCCGGTGATGGCGCAGCTCACGATGACCTTGCCGTTCTTCTTCATGGCTCCCTCCCTGCGGCAGTGTTCCGGCCGCCACGGACAGCACGATGATAGGGCCGCCCCGGGCCGGTGCTCTTGAACGCTGCTGCGGCGGCTTTTGAACGATCCCTCACTGACGGGCCCGCCACCCGCGCAACGTTCGCGCCTGCAGCAACGGCAAATGAGCAGGAATGTTCCATGATCGGCCCCTGCCCGTTCAATAACGGTGCCTCTCGACGGGCGTAGGGTTCTGACATCGGGTTGCGGCAGCTCCGCCCGACCCCCGGCAGGATTTCACGGAGGGAGATGCGTGGAACGATCCTACATCATGTCCATGGACGCCGGCGGCACCATGACGGACACCTTCTTCGTCGATGGTGACGGCCGCTTCGTCGTCGGCAAGGCACAGACCACCCCGCAGGACGAGTCGCAGGGGTTCGCGCAATCCTGTGTCGATGCGCTGCAGCAGTGGGGCACGACGCCGGAGGCGGTGTTCCCGAGCGTGCAGACCGGGATCTACTCGGGCACGTCGATGCTCAACCGGCTGCTGGAGCGCAAGGGCCAGAGGCTCGGGGTCATCGTCAGTGCCGGGCTCGAGGACTATTTCCAGCTCGAGCGCGGCATCCAGACCTACCTCGGCTATTCCTATCAGGATCGGCTCAAGGTCGTCACTCACCGCCACAACGTGCCGCTGGTGCCGCGCTCGCGCGTCTACGGCGTGCGCGGCCGGGTCGACGTCTTCGGGGACGAGGCGATCCCGCTCTACGAGGAAGAGGCACGCGCGGCAGTGCGCAGGCTCATCGCCGAGGAGGTGAAGGGCATCGTCGTCAACCTGCTGTTCTCCTACGCCAATTCCACGCACGAGGACCGAGTGCGCGCGATCTGCGCCGAGGAGTGCGGCGCGGCCGGCGTCACGATCCCGGTCTACCTGTCCTCGGACCTCTATCCGGTGATGCAGGACTTCGCCCGGCTGAACACGGTGACGGTCGAGGCCTATGCGGCGGAGCCGAGCCGCGGGCAGTTCCGCAAGATCGCCGGGAGGACGCGCGGCTATGGCGCCGACTTCGAGCTCCGGGTCATGGCCTCGCACGGCGGGACCATCTCGACCGAAGCCAAGGAACTGGCGCGCACGCTCATCTCCGGGCCGATCGGCGGCATGGTCGGCGCGCGCTACGTGGCCGAGAAGCTCGGCGTGAAGAACGTGGTCTGCTCGGACATCGGCGGCACGTCGTTCGACCTCGGGCTCATCACCAACGGCGGCTTCACCGTGAAGTCGCAGCCGGACATGGCGCGCTTCATGCTGAAGCTGCCGCTCGTCGACATCGACTCGGTCGGTGCCGGCACCGGCTCCTATGTCCGGGTCAATCCGGTCTCGAACCGCATCGAGATCGGCCCTGATTCCACCGGCTCGCGGGTCGGCGTCTGCAACCCACAGGGCGGCGTCGAGACGGTGACGCTCTCGGACTGCAACGTGCTGCTCGGCTACCTGAATCCGAACAACTTCCTCGGCGGCGAGGTGATCCTCGATCCCGAGAAGTCGCTTGCCGCCATCAAGGCGCAGATCGCAGAGCCGCTGGGCCTCGACCCCTACGACGCCGCCGAGGGCGTGCTCAGCCTCTTCGAGGACCATTTGCGCAACGAGGTCTATGCGCGGGTCTTCGGCAAGGGGTACGCCCCCGAGGACTATCACCTCTATTCCTACGGCGGCGGCGGGCCGCTGCACGTGGCGGGCTATGCCAAGGGGCTGCGGTTCGCCAAGGTGGTGGTCCCGGCCTGGGCCGCGGGCTTCTCGGCCTTCGGCTGCGCCTGCGCGGACTTCGAGTACCGGATGGACCGGACCGTCAACGTCGCGGTCCAGAGCCCGGAGCTGAACGCCGCGGGCTTCAAGGCGGGCTTCGACGGCTACGCCAGGGCGGTCAACGAGGCCTGGGCGACGCTCGAGCAGCGCGTCGAGGACGAGTTCAGCAAGTCCGGCGTCGCCCGGGACCGGGTCGAGTTCCGGCACTTCGGCTGCGTGCAGTACGTCGGCCAGCTCAACGACGTCGAGGTGCAGGTGCCCTTCGAGCGGGTGAAGACCGAAGCGGACGTGCGCGAGATCATCACGCGCTTCGAGGAAGCCTACGCCAAGCTCTACTCGCGCGCTGCCACCTCGCCGGAGCTCGGCTATCTCACCACGACCGCGGTCATCACCGGCGTCGTGCCGGTCGAGAAGCCGCGCCTGCCCGCCGAGCCTCTGGCCGGTCCCGAGCCGTCGCCCGACGCGCTGAAGGGCACGCGCAAGGTCTATCGCGAGGGCAAGTGGCACGACGCGAAGATCTACCACATGGAGCGGCTCGAGCCCGGCAACCGGCTGTCCGCGATCTCGGTCATCGAATCCCCCTCGACCACGCTGGTCATTCCCCTGGGGTTCGAGGCCAACCTGGACGAGCACCGGCTCTTCCACCTGACCGAAGTCTGAGGCGATGGAGGACATGCCCATGGACATGCTTGTCGACGCGCCGGTGATGCGGGCGCCCCTCGGCTGGAACGGCCGGACACTGAAGCAAATGCTCGAGGACTCCGAGCGCCTCGTGGCCGAGACCGGCCGCTATAACGGCCTCGATTACCTGAAGCTCCAGACCGAGCAGCCGATCCTCTACGAGAAGATATTCTCGCGGCTGCGCGGCGGCCTGGTCAACGCCCGTTCGACGGCGCTGAACATCCCGCCTCGCCGATCGTCAAGGAGATCGGTGAACTCTCCTTCGCGATCTACACTCCCGAGGGCGACTCGATCGCGCTTTCGACCGGGATCATCGTTCACGTCCACACCATGTCGGACGCGATCAAGTTCATGATCCGCAACAACTACGAGGCGACACCGGGCATCAAGCACGGCGACGTCTTCTGCAACAACAACTCGATGATCGGCGACGTGCACACCGCCGACGTGCACACGATCATCCCGATCATCGTTGGTGACGAGCTGGTCGGCTGGGCCGCCGGCGTCACCCACGAGATCGACGTGGGCGGCATCGAGCCCGGCTCGATGTGCTATGGCCACGCCGACCGCTACGGCGACGGGCTCCTCGTCTCGTCGGAGCGCGTGGGCGAGAATGACGAGTTCTACGCGCACTATCTCCAGCGCTGCCGCGAGGGCGTCCGGGCGGAAATGTACTGGGTGCTCGACGAGAAGACCCGGCTCGCCGGTTGCCAGATGGTGCGCGAGCAGGTGATGCGCACCGTCGAGGAGGTCGGGCTCGACACCTTCAAGGCGTTCATGCGCGAGGCGATCGAGGAAGGCCGGCGCAGCTTCCTCGCCCGGTCCCGGCAGATGCTGGTGCCCGGCGTCTACGAGGCGCCGAGCTTCACCGACCTGCCGTGGTCCGAGGACGCCAACGTCCATCGGCTCGCGCGCAAGGACATGATGATGCACGCGCCGTTGCAGATGACCGTCGGAGGCGACGGCCGGCTCGACCTGTCATTCGAGGGAGCGAACAAGTGGGACTTCCACTCGTTCAACTGCGCCCCCTCCCCGATGCAGGGGGCGATGTGGGTGCAGCTCACCCAGACGCTCTGGAACTCGGACAAGATCAATGACGGGGCCTATTTCGCCACCAGCCTGAAGCTGCCTTACGGCTCCTGGTGCAACCCGGATTACGAGAAGGTCTCGACCACGCTCACCTGGTTCTTCCTGATCCCCGGCTTCTCCGGGATGATCCGGGCGATCGGGCGCAGCTACTTCGCCCGCGGCTATGTGGAGGACATCTCGGCGAGCTACTGCACCTCGTGGAACCTGATGCAGGGGGGCGGGATCAACCACTACGGCGTGCCCTCGGCCTTCACCAACTTCGAGGTCTCCT
The DNA here is from genome assembly GCF_014201905.1 of Amaricoccus macauensis. Classification (GTDB taxonomy): domain Bacteria; phylum Pseudomonadota; class Alphaproteobacteria; order Rhodobacterales; family Rhodobacteraceae; genus Amaricoccus; species Amaricoccus macauensis. The sequence continues at coordinate 327,568 of NZ_JACHFM010000003.1, forward strand.
GCGGCGGCACCGGCGCGCTTTACGTCAAGGACGGCGAGACATCGTGCGCGGCCATGTGGAACCCCGAAGGCGACATGGGCGAGGTCGAGACCTGGGAGGCGCTCGAGCCGCTGATCTACCTCGGCCGCGGCATGAAGCCCTCGACCGGCGGCCCGGGCAAGCAGCGCGGCGGCACCGGATCCGAGGCGCTGCGGCTGCTGTTCAAGACCGACTCGCAGACCATCTTCAACGGCGGCGAGGGCCACGTCTTCTCGAGTTACGGCATCTTCGGCGGCTATCCGGGCAATTCCGGCTATCGCCACAACATGCACGACACCGACCTCAAGGCCCGATTCGACAAGCGCGAGCCCTATCCGGTGCTCGACGGCGACCCGGAAGCGTCGCAGATCTCCGCACTCTGCACGGCCGCCCGCGAAGACTTCGATATGAAGGCGATCCAGGGGCCGCAGGAGTACGACCTCTACCTGTCGATGAACCGCGGCGGCCCCGGCCTCGGCGACCCGCTGGAGCGCGAGCCGGAGGCGGTGGCGCGCGACGTGAACGAGGGCCACGTGCTCGAGCGTTTCGCCCGCTCGCTCTATAGCGTGGAACTGCTCAAGGGGACGGGCGAGCTCTTCACGGCCGACCTCCCGGCCACCGAGGCGCTGCGGGCGGAGATGCGCAAGTCGCGCCTCGCCCGGTCGAAGCCCGCGGCGGAATTCTTCGCCGAGGAGAAGCAGCGGGTCGAGAGCCGCGCGGTCATCAGGCCGGTGGCCGACATGTACCGCTCATCCATGAAGCTGTCGCCGGAGTGGGCGGCGAAGTACCGCGGCTTCTGGGCACTGCCGGACGACTGGACCTACTGAGGAGGACAAGCGATGACGAGCTACACCGTCGAGCATCTCGCGCAGCTCAAGGACGGCCGGCTGCCGGCCAACGCCGTCCACGACATGCAGAGCAAGTACAAGGACGCTGACCGCTTCTTCAAGATACTGGAGGTCTGGCAGGCCTCGGTCGAGTGGGACGACCCGATCCTGCTGCCGCTCGCCGAGCACCTCTTCGTGGTGCAGAAGCCGGACGGCCGCCGGGTGATCAAGTCGAAGTGGGGCCACGAGTACGGCGAGGCGCACGAGAACTGGAAGCTGCACGCCCGGGTCTTCGTCCGCGACACCGAAGAGCTGATGGACGAGATCTATCCGCGCCGCATGGCCTCGCACCCGGACTGGATGGTGATCCGCGAATACTACGACCCGGTGAGCGGCACGCTGCTCGAAGTCGAGGCGGTTCCCCCGGGCTATCCGCCGGTCCACGACTTCAAGCCGGACATCGACACCTTCTACCGCGATTGGCTCGGCAAGCCGTTCGCGTGACCCTCGGCGCGGGCCATCCGCTTGGCCCGCGCCGCTTGACATGATGCCCGGACGCGCGCGCGTGCTTGCTGCAACGACATGAGAGGGCCGATCGGGAGACGCCGCAGCAAAACCGGCGCGGTGCGGGCCTCGGGGGGACTTCAATGACGAAGCTCATCAAGCCGGAGGAACTCCCGCGCTGGGTCCCCGGTGATGTGACGATCGACAGCGGCCCGCTCGACTGGAACGGGATCAGCCTTCGTGGCTATCGCTACGCCCCGTCCGACGTCGAGGTGCCGGCGATGCAGACCTACATGATCGTGGTCTACCGCGACGGCGCCACCCCGATGACCCGACGCTGCGGCGCACCCTGGCGCTCGGAGCACGTGGCACCGGTCAGCGTGTCGCTCCTCACCCACGCCGCGCCGTCGCACTGGCGCTGGAGCGAGGAGATCGCGGTCAGCCACCTCTACCTGTCGCCCCGCGCGGTGGCGGCGGTGGCGGAGGACGTCTTTGGCCGCGACGTCGACAGAGTCGAGCTTTTCGACGTGCTGAAGGTCGAGGATCCCGTCCTCGCGGCCATCGCCACGCAGCTCGAGGCGGAGGCGATCCAGGGCGGGCTCGGCGGCACGCTCTACACCGATGCGCTGCGCAACCAGCTCGGCATCCATATCCTGCGCAACTACGCTGACGTGCACTTCAAGGCCCCCTTCGTCGCTGGCGGCTTTACCGTCCGCCAGCGCAAGGCGGTGCGCGACTTCATCGAGGCGAACCTCGACCACGCCTTCACGCTCGCCGAGCTTGCAGAGGTGGCGAAACTTGGCGTCTTCCACTTCGGCTGCAAGTTCCGCACCGAGTTCGGCTGCACCCCGCACGCCTACCTGCTGCACCGCCGGATCGAGACCGCCAAGCGCCAGCTTACCGCGTCGCTCCTCCCGCTGAAGGCGATCGCCGCCAACGCGGGCTTCGCCGACCAGAGCCACATGACACGCCTGTTCCGCCGCTTCCTCGGCGTGACACCGGCCGAGTTCCGCCGCGCGACGAGCACGCGCCCCGGGGATCCGGTCAAAGACACGATCTGAACCTCGCAAATACCACATCACGCAGTCCGGGATCCGACGGTCGCTCCGCGCGGCCGCCTCCACCCGACTCACAGGAGAGCAAGACATGCAGCGACTTCAGGGCAAGGTGGCAATCATCACCGGCGGCGCGGGCGGCATCGGCGAGGCGACGGCTGCGCGCTTCGTCAGCGAGGGGACGAAGGTGCTGCTGGTGGACATCGACGCCGGCGCGCTCAGCCAGGTCGCCGGGCGCCTCGACGCCGGCAGCGTCGCGACCTGCGTCGCCGACGTCTCCTCGGCCGAGGACGTGCAGCGTTACGTGGCAGAAGCGATTGACCGCTTCGGGCGGCTTCACACGATCTTCAGCAACGTCGGAACCGAAGGGGCGATCGCGCCGATCACCGACTATCCGCTCGAGGCCTTCGACAAGGTGATGGCCGCCAACGTCCGCGGCGTCCGGCGTCAAGGCGACCGCCGGAGAGCAGGGATTGTCGCGACGAAGAATTCGGCAAGAACCGTCGCGAAATCCACGCTCCACATCTGATGAATCCGACCGGTCACGCCGCCGTCGTAACCGGCCGGACCCTGTGCGACGCGCGTAACCTCCACCTTTCATCCGGCTGAAGCTGGAGTCCCGCAGCCAATTTGGCGCGCCAGCGGCGAGGGCGGGTCCGCTCGCCGGAGATCATGTCGGCAGGCTTGCCGACCGGCCCGCCTGCCGGTGGACCGTGCCGGGTGAAGTGGGCCAGAGACCGGCTCGCTTCAGCGCCTTGTGGACCTCCCGCATCACCGCTTCCGCGGCCGAAATTCCAGTTCATCTCCACTCAGTTGTCATTGCGTGCGTTGGTTACCGACAGTGTCAGTTGTCCAAAATCCTTGGGGTCGCTCTCATTCTCTCCGCTGATGACCTTGATCGTCGCCCCCGCCGTCTGGTCCGGCCAGACCCGAAAATCTATGGTGTTGATGCCCTCGAGGTCTTTGCTGTTTTCCGACGTTCCTTCGTAAAGGGAGGCCAGCACGTCGATATCGATGATGTTGTCGCCGAGCCACCGCGCCGTGATGCGGTATTCAACGCGAACTTCTCCGCCCCAGCGGTAGGTGAGCGTCTGGGCATTTGTCAGCCGATCCGGCCCCAGTTCCAGTTCGAAATAGGTCGGGCCAGGGTCCTCGATCTCGTTATCGGCCCCCCACTCATCATCCTCGCCGTAGAAATCGGCCGTCACCTTCGCGACACGAAAGCGGTCTTCCGGCAGAACCAGTCGCAACTCCGTGTAGAAGTCCGCGCTATCGAGAGAAATGGGTTGCCGGACGGTCTGCAGCACGCCTTCGATAACCGGGCTTGCGCTGATCTCGTAAGCGCCGAACCCGACATCGCTGATCTCGAAGTAGCCGCTGGCATCGGCATTGTCCCACTTATCGCCTGCCAGCTCGACCCTCGCGCCCGCGGCCGGACTGCCATTGGCCGCGAACACTCGTCCGCGTACGGTGCCGCGCGTGAGAACAAGCTTCCACCGGCTGAGCGTATAGCTCTCCCGGCGCGGCTCCCGGAATATCGCGACCTCGGAGAATCCGTAGACGCCTCCGCGCTCAGGCCCGTCCCACCAGAGAATGTCGTCGGGTGAAACGGCGTCCGCATCCGTTGCCTGGCGCCAGTCATCATTGTCCTTGCCGTCGGCGTCGTCCCGCCCGAACGCGTTGAGAAACTGGTTCGCCGTGTCGTCGGCGGCATCCGTCAGCGCCTCTCCGAGCCAGCCGGCCTTGTCGTATGCGATGTCGTAGACGGTATTGTAGAGGTGCTCGCCGGCGGCGAGCCGCTCGTCAGCGGTGTAGGTATAGAGACCGTTGCGCGTGCCCGCGCGCACGCGCGCACCTGCGTCCACTACCTCGACGTCGGGTTCGGTGACAAAATCACCGTCACTCTCGAGATGAATGTTTCGAGCCCGTGCATGAAGCCAGATAAACGAAGAACACACGCTCGGCAGAGTGCCTTCCGACCATGTCCCGACTGCCAGATCATCATTCGCCGATTGATCAAAGCCGATTGAGGGATCGGTGTAGCAGTACCAGCGATAGTGGTATTTTCCCGGACGGTCGCGCACTCCCGCATCGCGCAGGCAATCGTCCGCCAGCTCCTGCAGCCTCTGACGCACCTCGTAAGTATCGAGCAGAGGATCAGGCTTCACGATCAGGGGCGGGATCATCTTCATGTCATCGGTGATGGTCACGCCGACCCTCTGCCTGCCGAATGGACTGATCGGGTAGGTCTTCACGACGTCCGTCCGGCGAGACGGAGCCGGGTGGGGCGGAGCGATGAATTCCTCCTCCTTTGTGTTGAAGACGGACTGATCGACGGTCTGGACGATCGCGCCTGGCCAGGCATACTTCAGTGTGCCGGGGTGGAAACCGTCGGACCCATCGTCGATCACGCCGATCATGGAGTCGATCAACCGCTCCTGACTGCAGGTGCTGTGGGCGATCTGCTGATAGTTCTGAGTCATGATTCCGCAATGCACATACCATTGCGGTGGATCGACCATGGTCATCATGCCGCCGATGAGCCCGTCGCCACCAGGCGACAAGACGATGTCGCCACGAAGCGCATTCATCCATCGGGCAGGCATGAGCGCCTCCCTGACCTCACCCGTGATCTGGCAAACCAGCTGGGCGTCTTCAGCGGCTTTCGCGTCGGCGGTGCTGATGTTGTGGGGATCGCAGATCTGCCCCTCCGCGACCGGTCCTGCGGGCTCGGGCCCGCCGAGGAAAACGAGAGGAGGGATGCCCGGCGCTCCAGCGGCGTTTTGCAGTTCCGATTTCAGGAGGACCTCGGCGAGCATGCCAGCGGCCCGGCGCTGCGCGATACCATCACGTGCGCTGCGGAGCATTGCCGGTTTCGCGTTCATCACCGGGTGGGCGGCAATTTCGCCGAGAGGCACCATCACGGTGAGCGATGTCCGCTCCATGACCGGAGCAGCCTCGCCGATGATCTCCTCAATCCCGAAGCGTTCGTCGATACCGGGTCTGGTCAGTTCGCCCCACTTTTCCTTTGGCCACACCACGAGAGGCACGTCGGGATCGATCCGGCCAGGATCGATGGATGGAGGGGGGACAAAGGGGTCCGGCGGACGCCATGCCTGTTCCCTCAGCGGAATATCGAAGGTGGCGTTGATCCTGACGGGCAAGCCGGCCGCCGTGCCGGAATAGACGACGCTGAACCCGGTGACATCGTGGGGCAAGGAACCGGGGCCACCCGCGCCTTCGACGAAGGGGACGTTGACGTTGATCAGCGCGCTCGAACGGGCCGCGATCGTCAAGGGCTGACCGAGGCGGACAAACTGGCGTTGCGGCACGGTGGAGTCAGGCGCCACGTATGGCGTGAACGCCACCTGGTCGAGCGAGATCGCGGCCGGCTCGACGTTGTGGACAACCATCGAGGCCTTGAACAGACCGGAGAACAGACCGTAGTCCTTGTGAGCAAGGACGTCAGCCACCACATGCGGCACCACAAACCCCCGACGCCGCATGGCCGCGCACGACGAGCTGACGACGATGCTGCGCCTGACGGTGACGTTCGAATGTACCGCGCGACAGCTGACCTCGAAGCTGGTCGACTCGCGTCCGTGGTCCATCGCCGGAAAGAAGTCGTGGTTGACTGTCGGCACATGGGTGGTGACCCTTGTTCCGTCGCCGAAATCCCATTCATATCGTTCGGTCGGAACGACGAACTCGGGCGGCCTCTCCAGATCGAAGACACTTGAGCTGACCGAGATGGTCGACAGGCGGTCGGATCCGGATCGACGTATCGTTCTGGCGGGCGCGGTGGTTCTCAGCCGGGTCAGGGACCTCCCGAGTTTGCGGGAGAGCCCCCGGGATTGCGCAAGCTGTTTCCCGAAGGTGATCAGGTCCTGGCTCGATGCCGTGTTGAGCCTGGCGTGCCGAACTGTCAGCGGCGAAAACGCCAGACTCCTGGCGCGATCACCAAGCTCCATTGTGAGCTCGTAAGGTCTGGCAAGGACGGGAGTAAAATGCAGCATTGCCAACAGCCGCAGCCCGCCATGCGAGAACTGGAGTGGCTCGCCGGCCACCTCAATCTCGATGATCTTGCTTTCGCGGCGGCCGTCACGCGCCGATGCATGGACGAGAAGGCGGCGTTTTCCCGGCTTGTCTGCCTGAAACACCTGTTTCGCGCCGATCAGTCCATTGATCCTGACGGTTACTTCGTCTTCGTCGAATGCATTGCCATCATCAGCCCTGATTTCGATCTCGCAGGAGCCGCCTGGGGCAATTGGCATCGGCGTGGTCAACACTTCGCCGATCAGAGGCTGCGACATGTAAACGCCCTCCAGGATTTTCAAAATATTTGTCCGAAGTCGGCGCCAAAAACGGCGCGGGACTCGGAAATGATACTCGTCATTCTGGAAAATGTACAGTCGTGTTGCGGAACCAGAAGGCAGGCATCGTCCAACGAAACGCTCGACGTCACCGCGCCGGCTCTCTCGGTGGCCGAACCGCATCCTCGCGCGCTCGGGCCGCAAGGTCGTGCGCGAGAAGCTCCGGAACTTCGACGACCGCTACGGGCATCACCTTCGCCGAGGTGAAGCCGGCACGTGACCGACGCGAGGACTCCGGAGGGCGGACGTTCCGCCTTCGATCGGACCTTGCAGCCTCCGGGTGACGGGAGACCGTCATCCGGAGGCTGCCCGCAGAATAAGGTACGGAACAGGCGATCCAGGAGCCGCAGACGCCGCTTGATTTGGTAAGGATTTCTCCTTACATTCTACGTGACCGATTATGGAGGCCCGCCATGGGAGTCGTACTGAAAGAAGAAAGCACCATCACTGCCAAGGGGCAAACCACCGTGCCGAAATCCGTTCGGCAGGCGCTGGGCGTTGACTATGGCGGGCGAATTTCCTTTTTCGTTGATGAACAGCGCCGCGTCCATGTCCGGAAGGCCGAAGTTGAAGAAACCGCCGATCCCGTGATCGACAGTTTTCTCGAATTCCTCGCCAGGGACATGGCGAAACACCCCGAGACATCTGTCCTCCCGTTCCCGCAATCCCTGCTTGACCGGGCAGCTGCCCTGACGGCAGGAATGACGGTCGACCTCGATGCCGAGATCGAGGGAGACGTCTCGATCTGATATGCTGACGATCAATGGTTGGGCCGTCCTCGCACATCCTCTTTTTCTCGATCAATGGGAAACACTGATCGAGGCTGTCGAGGCGCTCAAGGCGAAGAGGCCGAAGGATTATCAGAAAGCCGCCAACGCCAAGCTGCTCGCAGTCTTGGTCCAACTCGTCACCGTCACGGTCCCATCGGACCCAACGGCCGCGATCTATCGCCAAGGCTCCAGCCTTGGCGACGATCGCAAGCACTGGTTCCGCGCCAAGTTCGGCAACGGCCGATTCCGGCTTTTCTTTCGCTACAGCAGTGCCAGCAAGGTCATCATCTTCGCCTGGGTGAACGACGAGAACAGCTTGCGGACCTACGGTTCCAAGACGGATGCCTACAAGGTTTTCAAGGGAATGCTGGACGGCGGCAATCCGCCCGATGATTGGAGCGCGTTGCATGAGCAGGCATCCTATCCCGAAGCCGTTGCGCGGCTGAAAAAGACCTCTCTCTCGAAACCGTGACGGATAGTCCCGGCATGGGCGTCACCCTTCGGGCGGCACTTGCGGCTGCGCAGGAACCACGCCCTGCGGGCGCGTTCCGCGATGCGGCTTCAATCATCGATGCGACAAGCGGCGGTGGCCATCTCGCGAACGCCCCGCAGCGGTGAGGCTTCATGAGGGCCGGCCTCAATCGTCATCGCATCGACATCGCCCGAACTGCGGGGGGCCGACATGGACGAGCCGGGAGACACTGAGCGTCCACCTGGGCGCAGGATGTCGGGACAGCGGTGGGCGTCGGACGTCCTGAGCTGTGGCTGAGGCGCCGGCGCGAGGCACGGGCTGACCTTGCTCCACGATCATCCGCCATGGCGCGGCATCGAGATGCAGGCGCGGTCGCCGAAGCTCGGTTCGGAGGCTCGCATCACCATCTCGAGAATGGCCGGTACGTCCGGGTCGGCGAGAGGCGGCAGCTCGAAGCGGGTCAGCCCGGCCACCGGCTCGAGGGCTGGTCCGGAGGCAACGAGCAGCCGAACGTCGATCGGGATCGCGCGGTCGTCGCCGATCCGCGGCAGGTAACCGCGCGCTACGGCCGTCGCCACCTCCTCGACGAGATCGCTGGAGGCGCCGACCGCAATCTTGAGGATGAGTGTCCCGCCCGGAGGTCGGCTATCCAAAGACGATCCTGGTGGACAACGGCAGTGAGTTCGTCTCGCGCGATCTCGATCTCTGGGCTCGGCTACCTGACACAATGGCTGGCGAGCAGCTTCGCCGGTTCGCTCCTGCCGGCCCTTCCGGCCGCGGTCGGCGTGTCGGTTCCGGCACTCTTCGCTGCCCGGCGCCTCGCCCGTGGCATCGGGCGTCTGGTTCCGCGGATAGAGACCTCGGCGATCTCCGAGCGCAGCTATGGCCGGCGGGCCGGCGTCGTCACGACCGGGGTCTCCCGCCGGGGTTATCCGGCTGAAGTCCGTTTCACTGACGGCCATGGCACCCAGCACTACGTACTCGCCGAACCACTCGACGCCGGTGACGAGATCCCGGCGGGCGCCGAGGTCGCCGTCATCAGGCTTCGGACCGGCGAGATCCGCATCGTCCGCACCGATGGCTGAAGAAAGCCGGCGGCCGAACGACACCGACGAGCGCCGCGTCCGCGGCGCGCCTGAAAACCTGAACAGGATCCCATGGAAAGGCTCATCGGCCTCGGATTTCCCGTCGCTGTCATCCTCGCCGGCCTCGTCGCCGTCAGCCTCATCCTCGCGCGGCTCTATCGTCGCGCCACCAAGGAGATCGCCCTGGTCAAGACCGGCCTTGGCGGCCGCAAGGTGGTGATGGACGGGGGCATCGTCGTGCTTCCGCTCTTTCACGAGATCGCCAGAGTCAACATGAACACGTTGCACCTGCCGGTCTCCCGCACCGGCGCCAGGCCCTGATCACCCAGGATCGGATGCGCGTGGATGTGACGTGCGAGTTCTATGTGAAGGTGAAGGCGAGCGAGGAGGGCGTCTCCACCGCTGCCCAGACCCTCGGCGACAAGACCTTCGACGCCGATGCGCTGCGCGAGATGGTCGAAGGCAAGCTCGTCGACGTGCTGCGTGCCGTGGCGGCCCAGATGACCATGGACCAGCTCCACGAGAACCGGTCGGACTTCTCCCAGCAGGTCCAGCAGGCGGCCGCCGAAACCCTGCTGAAGAACGGCCTCGAGCTCGAGAGCGCGGCGCTGACCGGCCTCGACCAGACCCCGTTCGACATGCTCGACGAGGCCAACGCCTTCAATGCCGTCGGCATGAAGAAGTTGGCCGAGGTCATCGCCGACTCCAAGCGCCAGCGCGCGCAGATCGAGGCCGAGACCGACACCGCCGTCGCCGAAACCCGGCTTGCCGCCGAGAAGCGCAAGCTCGAGCTTTCCAAGCAGGAAGAGCAGGTCCGCATCCAGACCTCGATCGAGGTCGAGACCCTCAAGGCGAACGAAGCCGCCGAGGTCGCGTCCGGGCGCGAGGAAGGACAGCAGCGCTCCGAAGAGCCTCGCATCACCCGCGAGCAGGCGACCCGGACCGCGGAGATCGAGTAGCAGAAGGCTGTCGAGATCGCCGAGCAGGATCGCCAGATCGCGATTTCGGAGAAGTCGGAGGCGCAGAGCAAGGCCAGGGCGGCAGCCGACATCGCCCGCGCCGAAGCGGTGCTCGCCGAGGAAAGCGTCGCGACGAACCGGAAGGTCGCCGAGGCCGAACGCCAGAAGCGCATCGCGATCCTTGCCGCCGAGGAAGAGGCCGAGAAGGAGGCTACCCGCGTCCGCGTCGAGGCCAAGGCCGAGCGCGAGGCCGCGGCCGACCGGTCGGCGTCGATCCGCGCGATCGCGGAAGCCGAGGCGGCGCAGATCACCATCCGCGCCGAAGCGACCAGGACGGAGAAGCTCGCGGAGGCCGAGGGCCAGACCGCGCTGATCGCGGCAGAGAACGCGCTCTCGCCGGAGATCATCGAGCTCAAGCTCGCAATCGCCCGCCTGGAGGCGCTGCCGAAGATCATCGCCGAGATGGTCAAGCCGGCCGAGAAGATCGAGTCGATCCGCATCAACCAGGTCACCGGCCTCGGCGCGGGGCAGGGGGCCGGACCCCTCGGCGCCGGCACCGGCGCCCAGGGCGGGCTCGTCGACCAGGCGGTCGGCGCGATCGGCGCGATGGCGCTCCAGCACCCGGTGCTGAAGGCGATCGGCGAGAGCGCTGGGCTGACCCTCGGCGAGGGTCTGAACGGCATCCTCGATCGCGAGCTCGGCAACACGCCGGCCTCGGCCGGCGCCCAGGTGATCGAGCTTCCGCAGGCCGACCAGACGGCCTGATCCAGCGAGGACCGGAGCGGGACACGACCATATCATCGGGCTGCGCGGCACCGCCGCGCAGCCCTTTCGTCTTGACGTTGCGAGCGCGAGCTCGTCGGCCGAGAAAAGGTAGACTGGAAGACCCTCCCGGGCGCTCAGCCCGGGATGATCTCGAACTTCACCACGTCCACCAGCCCGCGATCGGTGATCTTGAGCGCCGGTATCACCGGCAGCGCGAGGAAGGCGAGCTGGAGGAACGGCTCCTCCAGCACCACGCCGAGCGAGAGCGCCGCCTGTCGCAGGGCCGCGAGGCGGTCGCGCACCGCCTCGAACGGCTCGAGGCTCATGAGCCCGGCCACGGGCAACGCGAGCTCCGCGAGGATCTCCCCGTCGCGCGCCACCACAAAGCCCCCCTCGATCTCCGAGAGCCGGTTCGCCGCCAGCGCCATGTCGGCATAGTCGGCACCGACCGCGACGATGTTGTGGTGGTCGTGGCAGACCGTCGAGGCGATGGCGCCCGCCTGCATCCCGAAACCGCGCACGAAGCCGGTGGCGATGTTGCCGTTCTTCCCATGCCGCTCGACCACGGCGATGCGCATCAGGTCGCGGGCCGGGTCCGGGCGCTTGTCGCCGTCGACGATGGCGATCTCCTCGCGCAGGTGCGCGGTGATGATCTTGCCCTCGACGATGCCGATGACGTCGGTCTCGGTGCGGTTGCCGCCGTTGCGGAAGTCCTGCGGCGTCACCTTCGGCGCGCGCACCGAGTTGCGCCCGATCGGCGCCAGCGTCTCGCGCGCGGCGAAGGCGTCCGCGTCCGCGACCTTGCCGCCGCAGAGCACCAGCCGGGCGTGGCAGCCCCGCAGGCTGTCGATCGCCACGATGTCCGCGCGCAGCCCCGGCGCGATCAGCCCCCGATCGGTGAGCCCGAACGCGCTCGCCGCCGAGAGCGAGGCGGCGCGATAGGCCGCGAGCGGCGCCGTGCCAAGCGCGATCAGCCGGCGGATCATGTAGTCGAGATGCCCGTGCTCGGCGATGTCGAGCGGATTGCGGTCGTCGGTGCAGAGACAGAGATAGGCGCTCGTCGCCTCGGTCAGGACCGGCTGCAGCGCATCGAGATCCTTCGAGACCGACCCCTCGCGGATCAGCACCCGCATGCCCTTGCGGAGCTTCTCGAGCGCCTCCGCCGCCGTCGTCGCCTCGTGCTCGGTGCGGATGCCTGCGGCGATGTAGGCGTTGAGGTCGCGCCCCGAGAGCTGCGGGCAGTGGCCGTCCACGTGGCCGCCGGCAAAGAGCCGCAGCTTCGCCATCGCGCCGGGATCGCGGTGGATGACGCCGGGATAGTTCATGAATTCGGCCAGCCCGATCCCCGAGGGATGGCCCATGAGCGGCGCCAGATCCGCCGCCTCGATGCGGGCGCCCGCGGTCTCCATGTCCGTCGAGGGCACGCAGGACGAGATCTGGACGCGCAGGTCCATGACGAGCTGCGCCGATGCCTCCTGAAACCAGCGGATACCGTCGACGCCGATGACGTTGGCAATCTCGTGGGGATCGCAGATCGCCGTGGTGATGCCGCGCGGCGTCACGCAGCGGTCGAACTCGTGCGGCGTGACGAGGCTGCTCTCCACGTGGAGATGCGTGTCGATGAAGCCCGGGACCAGAACGAGGCCGCCGACGTCGATCACCCGGCTGCCCTCGTAGTCCGCGCCGATCCCGGCGATGCGCTCGCCCGTGATCGCCACGTCGCCCTCGATCATCGCGCCGGTCACCAGATCGAAGACATGGCCCCCGCGCAGCACGAGATCGGCCGGCTCGTCGCCCCGCGCCTGGGCGATGCGGCGTTCCAGATCATCGGCGGCGAGATCGGCGCGGGGATTTTCTGTCACGGAGGACCCCATCCCTATTCGACCATCTGCATGCCGAGCCGCTTCAGTGTCGCACGCTCCACCTCGAGCACCGCATAGTAGATCGCGACGGACAGCAGAACCGAGACCGAGGCCACCGTCCAGATCATGCCGTAGTCGAGATAGCCGCGCGACTGATTGAGAAGATTGCCGAGGCCGGTTCCCGTCGCGAGCCACTCCGCGATCATGACACCGAGGAGCGCGCGGGGGACCGTCAGGCGGGTCGCGGCGAAGAGGTAGGGCAGAGCGGCGGGAATCGAGACCTTGCGCATCTCGGTCCAGGCCGTCGCGCCGTAGGCCCGCGGCAGGTCGAGGACCGACTGGGGCACGCGCGAGATGCCCTGCACGAGGAGGACGAAGGCGGGGAAGAAGGTGACCGAGATGGTGATCCACATCGTCACCGCGTAGCCACGTCCGACCAGCAGCACGAGAAGCGGCGTCAGTGCGACGAGCGGCATCGTCTGGGTGAAGAGCGCGATCGGCATCACCGCGCGGATCACAGCGGGCGACATCTGGGCGAGCACGGCGAGGAGGAACGCGAAGCCGAGGCCGCAGACCATGCCGACGAAGGCGACGGGCAGGGTTTCGGCAAGGGCGGCAATCAGCTTCTGGCGCGCGATCGCCGATTGATCGCCCACGAAGAGGTAGTCGATCACCCCCAGGGGCGTCTTGGCGATCATGTCGGGCACGCCGGTGAACGTCACGAAGGCCCACCACGCCACGAACGGCAGGAGGACAGCGCCGCAGGCGAGCGCGAGCCGGCCAATCGGCGAAAGGGCAGAAGCGGGCGCCGGGATCGCGGTGTTCAGCGTGACGGACCTGGTCGTGCCGAGGACCCGCTCCGAGATGATGGCGAAGACGGCATAGCTGAGGCCGGCGATCACCGTGGCGACGAGCCCGATGCCCCAGAGCCGGAAAGGATCGCCGCGGCCGAGCGAGCCGAGCAGATAGGAACCGAGACCCCAGCGCCCTCCGCCGCCGAATTCCGCCAGGATCGCGCCGAGGACGGCGTTCGGGGCGGCAATGCGGAGTCCGCTGAGGACGTCGGGCACTGCGCCACGCAGGCGGACGAGGCGCATTACCATCCAGTTTCCGCCGCCGTAGGCGCGAACGACGTCGCCGCTGCGTGTGTCGTATTGCGAGAGGCCGATCACCGTCGCGCTCATGGTGACGAAATAGACGCCGAGGGCGGCCAGCGTGACCCGTGGCGCCATGCCGGACAGCGTCAGGTTCAGGATCGGCGCGATCGCGATCGGTGGCAGGGCGAAGATCGCGATGTTGACGCCGCGCAGCAGTCGGAGCGTCGCCGGCATGAGGACGAAGATCAGACCGGCCAGCACCGCGACGACGTTGCCGATCAGGAAGCCGAGGCCGGAGCCGGAGACCGTCGCCAGGACATGCTGGGGATAGTCGGCGCGGTCGGCCCAGAGCTGGAGAAGGATCCCGCTCGGCGCGGGCAGGGCGCCGCCCGCGACGAGGCCGAGACGACCGATGATCTCCCAGAGGGCGACGATGACGACGACATTGCGGATCATGCCGGCGCGGGACGCCTCATGTGCCATGGAGGACCTCGGCGATATGGTCCGCCAGCCGGTGGAACTCCGGCATGGAAAAGAGATCGGGCGTGCGCGGCCGCTCGAAGGGCACGTCGATCACGGCGACGACCCGGCCGGGATTGGCGTGCATGACGACGACGCGGTCGGCGAGGAACACCGCCTCGTCGATGCCGTGCGTCACGAGAAGGGCAGTCGAGCCGGTCTCGAGCCAGATGCGCTGCAACTCCACGTTCATGCTGCGGCGGCGGATCTGGTCGAGGGCGCCGAACGGCTCGTCGAGGAACAGGACCTGCGGCGCGGTGATCAGCGAGCGCGCGATGGCGACGCGCTGTCGCATGCCGCCCGAGAGTTCGCCCGGCAGGGCATTCTCGTAACCGTCGAGGCCGACGAGGCGGATCAGGCCAGCGATCTGCTCCTCGTGCGCGCGAGGATCGCGGCGGAGGACCTCGAGGGGGAGCGCGATGTTCTTCCGGACCGAGCGCCACGGCAGCAGCGCCGCATCCTGGAACGCGACGCCGGTCAGGCCACTCCGCGTTGCCTCGGCCGGGGTCTTGCCGGCAACCCGCACGGTTCCGCCGTCATGCGACTCGAGTCCGAGCGAGATGCGGAGCGCCGTCGACTTGCCGCAGCCGGACGGCCCGATCAGCGCCGTGAACGAGCCTTCCGGGCAGTCGAGGTTCAGGTCGCGAAGCGCCTCGACCTCGGTGCCGCGTCCGCGATAGGTCTTGGACACGCCGGTCAGCGAGATCCCCTCGCCGCGTGCTGCAGCACGCGCGCTCCTGTTCGTGATGGGCTGCAGGAACCGTGATGGGAGGGCTCCCATCACAGTTCCTCAAGGAGCGTCGTGTCGAACATGTCGCGGGTTGCGCGGATGCCGATGGCCGAAAGGGCCTCGATGTTGTGCTCGATCGACTCGTCGGTCATCGCGAACACGCCCGCGTCGGACAGGATGAGGCCCTTCTGGGCGGTGTTGAAGTAGATCTCGTTCTCGATGGTGCGGCCGGTGCCTGCGAACCAGGTGTCCGCCCACTGCGGCGGATAGGCGGCGGGGTCGACCAGGTTCTCCTCCCAGCCGCGGCGGCTGGCGCGAAGCCATGCGACGAGATCGCCGCGCTTCTCCTTGAGAACGTCCTCGGTGACGACGACGGTGTCGTTGAAGATGGTGACGCCATGATCGTAGAGCAGGAAGGAATGCGCTTCCTCGCCAAGCGTCCCGATGGTGAAGGGCACGTTGGTGGTGAAGTCGAGCGAGGCGTCTATCTCGCCCCGGACCAGCGGCGTCGGATCATAGGCGTAGGGGACGATGTTCACCTGATCGCGGGCGATGCCGTTGACCTTCAGCAACGCTTCCATCGTCATGGTGTTGACGGGGGGAACGGCGACGGTCTTGCCGATCAGGTCGGCGGGCGTTTCGATCGGGTTCTTCTTCAGTGAGACGATGCCGTGCGGGCTCTTCTGGTACTGCGCACCGATGATCTTGAACTTCGCTCCCTGCTCGGCGATCGCCCGGGTTGTCGTGTCCGGGGTCGTGAGCGCCAGGTCAGCGCGTCCGGCGATGATCGTGCTCTCGGGGATCACGTCGGGTCCACCCGGCAGATAGGTCAGTTCGAGCCCGTTTTCGGGGTAGTAGCCCTTGTCGATTGCGAGGAAGTAGCCGGAAAACTCGGCATCGTTGATCCACGCCGCCTGCATCGCCAGTGGCGAGGCCGCCGCCGCGCGGATTGGCAGGGCGGTGAGGGCGAGGCCGGCAAGGCCGGTGCCGAGGAATTGTCTTCGATCCATCCTGTGGTCCTCCCTGTTGGCCGTTCTCGGATCACGCCAGCCCGCGGATCCGCTGAAGCTCGCGCAGCGGCGGCGTCTGGTCGATCTGCTTCTTCTCGAGCAGTTCCCAGATGACGCCGCGCGGGCGCTTGGCGCGCCGTTCAACCGTGTGCAGGCCGCCCGGCGTGGCGATGTAGTCGACCAGAATGTCGGTGCTGCTGGGGTGAAGCTTTTCGTGCACCACCTGGCAGTCGTGGACGACTGCCGCGACGGGGGTCTGCTCGTTGACGAGGCCGAGATCGGTGAACATCCCCCATTCGAGGTCGAAGAAGCCGTGCCCCTTTCCGAAGCGCACGCCGTCGACCGAGACCGCCGAGGCGCCGGTGACCAGGAAGTCGATCCTGCCGCGTCGGGCGATCTCCTCCAGCGTCACAGGGCGAGCGAAGTGCTCCATCCCATCGAGCCATGCAGCATAGAGCTCGTGGCCCTTCGGCACCATTCCCGGCTCCATCATCAGGAAGCCGCGATAGATCCCGTAGGTCGACATGAAGAAGGTCTTGCCGCGCTCGATCAGGCGCCGGCGCAGATCAACGAGGCAGTTGTCCGGCGTGATGAAGAGCAGGTCGGCGTTGTCGATCTCCGGCATGCCGAGGATGCGGTCGGCCGCGATCTCGGACCCTTCGAAATCGGGAATCACCTCGGCGAAGTTCTTGTCGAAGCGAGTGTCAGGCTTGGCGACGTCCTTCAGCCGGGACCAGATCTGCTGCCGGATGATGTTTGATTTCGACACGAGCCATCCTCTACTGTTTCACCGCGCGGTTTCAGGTTTCCGCAAGGGGGTTTCTCTGTTTCATAGATTTGCAACGCCCGTTTCAATGTGTCAAACACTATCGTAAGCTGTTGATTGGAAGGGTAATGTCAACGCGACTTTCGCTGCGAGTCCAAGAGCAGATCGGACGACTGACCACGAGTGAACAGAAACTCGCGCAGGTGATTCTGCGTGATCCGGCGATCATTGAAACCCATTCCGCGACCGAGCTGGCGCGGCTCGCCGACGTCTCCAAGGCCACCGCGGCCCGCTTCTTCCGCACGCTCGGCTACAGCGATTTCGAGGAGGTGAAGCTTCAGGCCCGCGAAGAGCGCAACCGCACCCAGCCCTACAGCTATGCGGCCGGTGCGGGACAGCACGTGGCCCTGGGCCGGACCATCGAGGAGCACATGGCGCTCGAGATCAACAATCTCTCGAGGACATTCGAGGAGCTGCTCCCCGACACCCTGCGCGCCGCGGTCCGGGCGATCGAGGCGGCGCCGCGGATGTGGTTCCTGCCCGGCGGCGATCACGCATGGTTTGCCGGTTACGGACGGCGGCTCTTCTCGCGGCTCCGGCCGGACGTCTTCCTGCTCGGACAGGGCGAGCAGTCGCTGGCCGAGGACCTGGCGATGACCGGTCCGCGCGACCTGCTTCTCGTGCCGCTGCTCGGTCCGCAGCCGCGGACGGTGCGCCCGGTCCTGTCTCACGCGCGAACGACCAGGATGGCGGTGCTCGCGATCACCGACCACCTCAATCTGGCGCTGGCAAGAAAGTACGCCGCCCTGGCGATCCACTGTCATGGCGCACGGTTCGGTCCACTGCCGAGCGACACCAGCGCACTCAGCCTACTGAGGTTGCTCGCGGTGTCCTATGCCGGGCACGTCGGCGAGCCGGCCGCAACTCGCTTGGAGCTGATCGACAACATCGTCGAGGAGCTCGATTTGCTGGAGTAGGCGCGGTGTGCGGGAGCCTCGGTCGGCGGCGTCAATGGTCCAGCCTTTCGGATCGGTGTCGTCGGTCTCTCCGAAGCGGACGCCGGACCGAATCGCGAGGCCGGCGAGAAGCTCGTCGAAGGCTGGTCGATCGACAGACCAGGCACCCGAGAGGCTACGCATGTGATCGACGCAGTACGGTTCTCCGCCCCAGTCCACCCATCGGCCCGGGCAGGGCCTGGCCACGCCAGTGACGTCGTTCCGGCCGAGACCAAGCCGTTCCAGCACCGGGAGTGCCGCCCCCCCAAGCACGTCTATCCGGGCAGGACGCTGGCGGCACGCCGCCTTGAGGCTGACACGCCATCCGCGCTGCGCGAGCGCCAGAGCGGCGACAAGGCCCGCCGGCCCGTCGCCGATGATATGGGCGCTGCGCGCGCTCAATGCCCGAAGCGCATCCGGCGCATGGCGTCGCGCTCCGCCGGATCGGGGATGCCTCGCGGGTCTGCCGCCTCAGCGGCTGGCGTTTCCGCCTTCAGTCCACCGGGCGGAGCCGGCGGCAGCGTCTCTGCATAGATCGTTGGCGGAATGTCACGATCGCCTGCAAGGCCTTCGTATGCCTCGATCACTCCCATGCTTCCGAAGGCGTCGATCAACTGCTCGCCCCAGTTGCTCGTGCCGAGCCTGTAGAACCAGCTGCGTCGCTCGGCAAAGGCTTCCGAACGATCGGCGGCCGAACTGCCAGGCTCGATGGCTTTCAGATAGTTGGCATGCGACAGGACTGTGTTCGGCACCCGCGCCGGCCAGAAGCTGGGACCGTCCTCGAGAAGGTTGGTCAGGTAGCCCGACAGGCACCCGCCGGTATCGATCTGCCACGGCACCAGCATCCACCGGGACAGCGAGCCGGGAGACTGCCCATGCAGCGGCCCGCCGGCCCCGAGTGCGATCCGCGTATCGAGCATGGGCCCGTAGTCCGGCTCGGGGTCCTGCCTGCGCCGGATGCGGAATCGTTCCGAATAGATCGACAGGTGACGCATCGGCCACGTCAGCTCAATTCCGGGGTGGAAAGCGTCCGCCACGCAGAAGTCGAGCGACGCGCGGTCAAGCGCGGCTGGCTGCAGCGCCAAGGGATACTCCCCGATGCTGGAAGGTGCAGGAACGGCGACGTCAGCGAGGAAATCTCCCCTCACCCACGCCTCCATCATGCGCAGCCGCTCTCCGCCGAGCGGGAGGAACTGGTTCGGGTCGGCGTTCTTCGGCGAGGCGTCGAATGAGTCGCCATAGAGCCATGGCCACGTGCCTGGCTCCGCGTCCAGCAGCCGATGTCCGGTCCGGGCGCCCCGGACCGTGCGAAACATGCTGAAGACCGCGCCGCGCAGCGGTTTGTGGACGTCCGGCTCGTCGTTTCGGCGAAGCCTGTCGAGGAGGGCCGGATTGGCGAAATCGAAGGGCGCGCCATGACCGAAGACCGAGGCGAAGGCGGCATTGACCCATTGCAGTCCACTCAGGCGCGCGAAGATGGGCTGGATGTCCCGCGCGAAGGAGACCTGGGCGGGCCGCGGCAACCATCCGTTTTCGACGTAGAGATCGACGAGGACATCGAAAAGCGTGCGCCACGACTTGAGGTCCGGTGCGTAGCTCGGAGGCGCGCTGACCACCCAGGCGCCCGTCACGGGCACCGGCTTTCCGTCGATGCGGACGACGGCGTCAACCGGCCCGTCCGCCATGTCGTCGTGCCAGCCGGCTGCATTGCCGAAGGCATCCTGTTCCTTGGCAACGTAAGGCGGCAGTCCGTCCGGCGAAGCCGAGACCCCGCGGCCCGGAAGGAAGCGCAGTCGCCCCTCCTCGCAGGTGGTGAGCTCGCCGAGATAGACCCTGGAGCCCTTGAAGGCGCCGGTGTCGAAGGCATGCTCCCGCCGACCCCCCTGACCCTTACCCGAAATCGACCGGGGACCCGGGTCGATGACGAGGGCGCGACGGGCCCTCGGGTCCGTTACCTCCGGGTTTCGCCGGGAGACGACGGTTTCGCTGAGCGCAGGCAGATCCATTGCGTGGCGGAACTTGTACCAGGCGGCCTTGGTGTTGGCGACGTGGACGGTCCAGACGATTTCGGCGGAGTCAGCGGTCAGTTCCGCGACGACCGCACCAGCGGAATCGTATCCGTAGATGCGAAACTCCACCGCCTCACGCTTCAGCTGTCCGCTCGGGTCATGGGAATTGCCTACGACGCGCAGCGCGGGCTCGGGGACCTGGGGCGCCAGCAGCCAGTCTTCGCTGCTTCCGACGCGGGCGATGCCGATCGCCGGATGGATCGCGGCCCGCACAATCTTCCCTGCCACTTCCTCCTCCTCCGTTGCTTGTCGTCGAACTCGCGGGGCTCGCTCTTCGCCCCGTGATCAAGTCGCCGTGATCAAGTCGCCGGGACACAGCCCGAACCGGACGCCTGCCGGGTGGCCGGCGTTCGGGAGCTGTAGCCCGGAACGATGTCGGCCGAGAGCACGGCGTCACTCCCGCGGGAGGCGCAACCGGGGACTCCGTTCGCGCCTGTGTGCCCCTTCGCTGTTCAGGCATCGGCAGACTCGAGAGGTCCTGAAGTGGGCCTGAGAGAAACCCGCAGGCGCATAGTCTGTATGCCGTGAGAAGAACGAAGAATGAAGAATGATGTGGAGCGAGAGTTGATCCGTTGGAGGGGATCACACTTACGCCAAACGGTACATCAGACCTGCTTGCAATGCGAGAGTTGATTGCCAGACTATCGCGCCTTGCGGTCGTGCGGCGTCCAGACCCTTTCAGGTCATGCGCCCGGCAGCCAGAGTCGCGTCGCGCGGAAAGACGGCCATTGCCCGATGCGCACGTGCTCTCCCGGCGAAAGTGCTCTGCTGCGATCCTGCCGGGTGTGTCGGGACTGCGGGTGTTCGCAAGCAAGTATTGGTCTCCCACAAGCCATTGAGTCCGCTACTAATATCGATCGGGCTCTCCAGCGTGACGTAGTTGAACTTGCGCTGGAGGAGGGCCACGTCCTCGGCAATGCTCTCGACACTGGCCTGATAGAGTCCACAAAGAAGCGACACCGCCTCGTGCCACTCCTCGGTCAGCGGGTCGGGCACCTTGTCGAGCCTGTCGAGCGCGATCTTTGCCTCGACCGCCGATTCAGCCTCCTCGAACGCGCGAACAGCGATCGCAATGACGGCTCAGTCGCCCATCCAGTACGATCGATTGCAGCTGCCGTCGCACTCCAGAAAGGCGCGGGCGGCGAGATCCTCGCGACGACGGGCCTGTTCGATGGTCCGATCGCGCTGACCCCGGATACGATCCTGCGGGGAGGGTATTCCGCCGACTTCTCGACGGCATCTCCGTTGGGCGACAAGGTCTGGAACAGCGACGCCAGGGCGGCCGACGGCTACGCGACGATCGCGAGGGTCTTAAGCAACACCGGCGGTCGACTGAGCATCGTCGGCAACGCAGGAAACGGCGACACGACGCTCGAGAACATCGTTGTGATTGGCCCAGACCGCGGGAGCGGTCCGCGCCCGGCGCTCGAGAAGGGAAGCCCCGACCAGCGGTCCAACAACTACTGCGGTGTCGGCGCGGCCGGTGGCAAGGTGGAGTTTTATCAAACGGCGCGGCCGTGTCCCAGCTGCGTGCCGTTAGGTACGTACACCTGCGATGGCGGCGAGGGATACAGCGGCGCGAGCGTCAGCGTCACACCTGGAACCGGGGAGACTTATACGATCCCCGGAGGCAGCGGCGGGAAGCCCGGCTTTTCACTGTGCGGGGATAGACACAAGAATCCCGGCGACAACGCCGGCGCCGGAACAGGCGGCATGGTCGGCAAGCCTGGTGTCGCCGGCACCAGCGGGATCGCCAGCATCGCCGAGGTCGAGCGGGCCGGCGGGGCTTTGGTATGGACCGCCAGGCCGGGTGGCGCCGGCGGCACTGGTGGATGGGGAACGGCGGCGGCGGGAACCTGTACGCCCATTGGCCTCTTGGGTGCAACAATACATATCAGTTCGGACAGACCGGTGGGACAGGCTGCGGCGGCGACGGTAGCAACCTCGGTGCCGTCGGTGGCGGATCATTCGGCATCGTGCTGGAAAAGAGTGCCCCGAAAATGGACGGGACCGTCCACGTCGTCCACGGAGCGGGCGGCCGCGGTGCCGCTGGCGGCAACGGCGCGCAAGGCTCCGGAGTCGAGGAAGGTCCGTGCAGTGGCGGAACCGGCGGGGACGGCGGCCACTCCGGACTCCCCGGGAAAGCAAGCCCCAGCCAGAAACTCGAGGTGCGAGTCCGATAGGGAGACAGGCCGGGTCGCTTCCCGCGTCGCCAGTGACTGACCGATTGCCCGTCGGCGGTCTGTGGAAACTCGCCCGGACCTCCGGCGTCTGCGGCGAGGCCGTGCGGGTCCGCGCCGCGCTTGCCAGAATTCGTCCTGGCTCGCCGAGCTGGGATCAGGAGTCAGGATCTGGAGCGCCTCGATGCCTGGGGTCTCCTGGGATCAGGAGGACGCGGCCGATCCGGACGGGAGACCCGCCATCTCGGCAGACGCTGACCCATGCATGAGCCGACTTCCACGCCGGAGCGGACCAGGTGCCCTCGCGGTAACCGAAGGCTTCCGAGAGGCGCCGGGCACGTCCCGTTCGAGAACTTCGCCGATGGCTTCCTCGAGGAGATCGAGCTGCCGATGCGTTCCCGTCGCCGTATCAAATCGGATACTGAAAATGTCGAACGAACACACACATGACATCCCCGACCTGCTGAAAAACGAGGTGGCGGTGGTCACCGGAGCCGCGCAGGGCACGGCGCGGCGATCGCCCGTGGCCTCGCCCGCGCCGGCGCGCGCGTCGCCGCGGCGGACCGCGACGTCAAGAGACTCGGCGCAACCGTCGAGGCGATCCGGGCCGAGGGAGGCGAGATCGCGGCGTTCGGCCTCGACGTAACGGATCTGGCGGCGTCTGAATGGTTCGCCGAGGAGCCTGCACCACCGGCTTAATTCGGGCTTGCCGACAACGGATCGCGCGGCCGGGCCGAGCGGCGGGGCCTCGAGAACGCCCCGAGCCGTACACGGTGGCTGCATGCCGAGGGCCGGTCGGCCCGTCGGAAGCGGCACCACGGTGGCGGATCGAAGGTCTTCCGATCTGTTGTTTATCGGTGTGTCAGCGGAAAGCTTGGCTGGGGCGGGAGGATTCGAACCTCCGAATGGCGGTACCAAAAACCGCTGCCTTACCGCTTGGCGACGCCCCAAGTGCGGTCTTCTTAGGCGTCACGGGAGGCGGCGGCAAGATCGGATGGGGGAGGAGCCGGTGGTCCGGCTCCGCGCCCGAGGCAGCGGAGACGAGCTTGCGGTTTCCCTTCGGCGGGGCCCTTGCTATGGCGGGAGCGATGCGTTTCGGACGCGGCGGGAGACGGGAAGAAATGGCTGAGGATGCGCCGGGTGGGCCACACTTCCGCTTCGAGTGCGAGGGGCCGGCTCCGGTCTGTGGCATCGACGAGGTCGGCCGGGGGCCCTGGGCCGGGCCGGTGGTTGCTGCGGCGGTGATCCTCGATCCCGCGGCGATCCCCGATGGCCTGAACGACAGCAAGCGGCTGAGCGCGCCGCGGCGCGTCGAACTCGCGGCGGTGCTCGCGGCCCGCGCGAGCGTGTCGGTCGGCATCGCGAGTGTCGCCGAGATCGAGACCATGAACATCCTGCAAGCGAGCTTTCTCGCCATGCGCCGCGCAATCCTCGGGCTCGCGAGCCGCCCGGCGCTGGCGCTGGTCGATGGCAACAAGGCGCCTCCCGGCTTGCCGTGCGCCTGTCGGCCCGTCGTCGGAGGTGACGCGCTCGTGCTGTCGATTGCCGCCGCGTCGATCGTCGCCAAGGTGGCTCGCGACCGGATGATGGTGACTTTGGCGCAACAGTTCCCGGGCTACGGCTGGGAGACGAACATGGGATATGGCACGCGAGCCCATCAGGAGGGGCTCGCCCGATTCGGTGTCACCCCACATCATCGGCGGTCGTTTCAGCCGATCCACAAGATGTTGTGTGAAACCGCTTCGGCTTGAGGTTCCTTCGATAAGTTGTTGATTCGATTAATCCGTTTGACGGCGAATCGCGATTCGGCCATCGTCGGCGCCAGATTTCGGCCATTCGGACACGGCGGCGACCATGCCAAAAAAGCAGAGCGGACAGACCGGGGCGGCAGTCGCTGCGCTCGACTACGACGTGATTCATGCGGGCGATTGCATCGAGGTGATGCAGTCGCTGCCCGCGGAGAGCATCGACCTCATTTTCGCCGATCCGCCCTACAATCTTCAGCTCAAGGGCGAGTTGCACCGGCCGGACAACAGCCGGGTGGATGCGGTGGACGACGCCTGGGATCGCTTCGCCTCGTTCGAGGCCTATGATGCCTTCACCCGCGCGTGGCTCACGGCGGCCCGTCGGCTCTTGAAGCCGGACGGAGCGATATGGGTGATCGGCTCCTACCACAACGTCTTCCGGCTGGGCGCGGCGTTGCAGGATGGCGGATACTGGCTCCTGAATGACGTGATCTGGCGCAAGTCGAACCCGATGCCGAACTTCCGCGGCAAGCGGCTCACCAACGCACACGAGACGCTGATCTGGGCGGCGAAGTCCGAGGGATCGAAATACACCTTCAACTACGAAGCGATGAAGGCGTTGAACGACGGGGTCCAGATGCGTTCCGACTGGACGATCCCGCTTTGCACCGGCTCCGAGCGGCTGAAGACTGCGACCGGGGAGAAGGCGCACCCGACCCAGAAGCCCGAGGCGCTGCTGCATCGGGTGATGGTGGCGTCGACCCGGCCGGGCGACGTGGTGCTTGATCCGTTCTTCGGCACCGGAACCACCGGCGCCGTGGCGAAGCGGCTGCGTCGGCGCTTCATCGGGATCGAGCGTGAGGCCGACTATCGTGCCGTGGCGGAGGCACGCCTCGCCGCGATCCGGCCGACGGACTCCGAAGCCGTGGCTGTCACCACGTCGAAGCGGGCTGAGCCGCGCGTCGCCTTCGGCGTGCTGGTGGAGCGCGGGCTTCTGGCCGCGGGCGAGACGCTCGTCTCGATGAATGGCCGGCATGCGGCGCGCATCCGCGCGGACGGTACCTTGGTCGCAAGCGAAGTGCGTGGCTCCATCCATCAGGTCGGCGCCGCGCTCGAGGGTGCGCCATCCTGCAACGGCTGGACGTACTGGCACTTCAGGCGCGACGGGGCGATCGTGCCCATCGACTTCCTGCGCCAGCAGATTCGCGCGGAAATGCAGGAGTAGCGGCGCGGGCCTTGAGCCGGGCGGCGGGCGCCGTCCGTTCCCGGCGCCTCAGCCGCGCGTCTCGCGAGTGCGGCCGAGGTCAACGCCCGATCGCCGGTGCAGCATCACCCGTTCGACCACTTCCCGCATCCCGAGCTGATGGTCGAACGCGCCGGTCTGCAGGAAGGTCATGACCTGCGCGATCACCAGCGGGTTGTTCATCAGGAAGGTGTGGGTCGCGGGCACGACGATGTGGTCGGCCATACCCGCGACCTTGGTGCTTTCGACGGAGACCATGCCGTCGTTGGGCCCGGGAATCATGCTTGAGAAAAGCGGATTGATCGACCGGTCCCCGGCGATCACCCCGAGGTCGAAGTGGACCGGTCCGAGGCGTTCGGGCACGGCATCGGCTCCGGTGCGCAACTCCTGTCCCGCCGGGCCGGCGATGCGGGAAAACAGCGCGAGGTTGCCGAGCGTGTCCGCGACCTCGGCGCCGTGGTTCGGGGGTGCCAGCATCACCACCCGCCCGAGGTTCTCCGGCCGGTGCCCCGCGAGCCAGGCCCTGACCAGAATGCCGCCCATGGAGTGCGTGACGAAGTTGATCCGGTCGCTTCCGCAGGCGGCGACCGAGTCCGAGACGTGGCCGAGCAGCGACTCGATCGACGTCTCCGTGGAGGGATAGCCGCGGTTTACCACCCGGTAGCCGCCGGCCGTCAGCATCTCCTCCATGATCCAGAGCGAGTTCTCGCTTCTCCCGAGGCCGTGCATCAGCACGACGCACTGGCCAGCTCCGGGCAGCGGCCCCGTTGTGGGGAGATGCGGGCTGCAGGCTGCGAGGGCGAGAGCGAGGAGGGTGATGGCGCGAGGCATGTGGACAGAGATATCGTGAGTTGAGCGCGCCTTCCATGCTTCGCGTGGCCCTTTGACGCGCTGGAGGGAGGGGGATCAGTTGCGCGCGGTTCGCATCCCGGCCAGCGCGTCCATCAGATCGCGATAGAGCGACTCACGTTCCCACGGGCTCAGGAACGCGCCGAGTTCGATCTCACGGCCATTGCCCTGCAGCGTCAGGTAGTTCTCCAGCCGGGCGTCGGGATCGAGGCGGACCCGCACCCAGAACGGGTTGGCGTGCCAGCTCAGGATCTGCCCGCGCGGCTCTCGCCGGACGACGGTGATGAGATCGCTCCAGAGTTTCAGTTCCTCGCTGAGGCGACCGTCCTGCTGATTCCGACGGAGGGCGGCGTAGAGTGCCGCGAACGCGGCAATGAGGAACGGCAGCATTCCCCAGGCGACCTTGGTGCCGGCAAGGCCGATGAGGGGGGCGGCAAGTCCTGCGGCGAGCAGGGCCATCAGCCCGGTGCCCACGGCAGGGGTCAGCGAACGGTTCGGTCGCAGCGTAACCGCCATGAGCGGCGGATCCATGCGCTCGAACGGACCGGGGGCAGGCGCTGGTGCGCCTGCCCCCGGTGCAAATCCGTCTTCGCGTGGCATCAATGCGACCGGCTGTGGTCCCACATGTCCTGCGTGGGGAGGGTCTCGAAGGTGTGCGCCGGCGGCGGGTTCGGCAGCGTCCACTCCAGCGTCGGGTCGGGCTGCGGGCCCCAGTAGGCCGGCTCGGTGACCCGCTGGCCGTAGCGGACGGTGTAGAACACGATCCAGAAGAAGAACACGAACGAGGCGGCCGAGAGGAAGGCGCCGTAGGACGAGACCGTGTTCCACAGCGTGAACTGCTCGGGATAGTCGAGGTAGCGGCGCGGCATGCCCTGACGCCCGAGGAAGTGCTGCGGGAAGAAGGTCAGGTTCGCGCCGATGAACATCATCCAGAAGTGGAGCTTGCCGGCCCACTCGGGATACTGACGTCCCGTCACCTTGCCGATCCAGTAGTAGACACCGGCAAAGATACAGAACACCGCGCCGAGGCTCATCACGTAGTGGAAGTGCGCCACGACGTAGTAGGTGTCGTGATAGCTCCGGTCGATCGCGGCCTGGCTGAGCACGATGCCGGTCACGCCACCGACGGTGAAGAGGAAGAGGAACCCGAGCGCCCAGAGCATCGGCGTCTTGAACTCGATCGACCCGCCCCACATCGTCGCGATCCACGAGAAGATCTTCACGCCGGTGGGCACTGCGATGACCATTGTGGCGAGCATGAAGTAGCTCTGCTGGGTGATCGACATGCCGACGGTGTACATGTGGTGCGCCCACACGACGAAGCCGAGCGCCGCAATCGCGATCATCGCGTAGACCATCGGCAGGTACCCGAAGATCGGCTTGCGCGAGAAGGTCGAGATGACGTGCGAGACGATGCCGAAGCCCGGCACGATGATGATGTAGACCTCGGGATGGCCGAAGAACCACAGGATGTGCTGGTAGAGGATCGGGTCGCCGCCGCCCGACGGGTCGAAGAAGGTCGTCCCGAAGTTGCGGTCGGTGAGCAGCATGGTGATGGCGCCTGCGAGCACCGGCAGCGCGAGCAGGATCATGAACGCGGTGACCATGATCGACCAGGCGAAGAGCGGCACCTTGTGCAGCGTCATGCCGGGGGCGCGCATGTTCATGAACGTGGTGATCATGTTGATCGCGCCGAGGATCGACGAGGCGCCGGAGAGGTGGACCGCGAAGATCGCGAAGTCCATCGACATCCCGCCTTCGGTGGTCGAGAGCGGGGCGTAGAGCACCCAGCCGACGCCCGTCCCGGACAATCCGTCACCACCCGGGGCGAGGATCGAGAGGACCGCCATGGTCGCGCCCGCGACATAGAGCCAGAAGCTGAGGTTGTTCAGCCGCGGGAAGGCCATGTCAGGCGCGCCGATCATCAGCGGCATGAAATAGTTGCCAAAACCGCCGAAGAGCGCGGGAATGACGACGAAGAACATCATCAGGATGCCGTGCCCGGTGATGAGCACGTTCCAGAGGTGTCCGTTGGGTTCGCCGTCGATGTTGAGGTACTGCACCCCGGGGTGCATCAACTCGAGGCGCATGTAGACCGAGAAGGCCACCGCGACGATACCGAGCGTTGCCGACACCACGATGTAGAGAATTCCGATGTCTTTGTGGTTGGTCGACATGAACCAGCGGGTGAAGAACCCCGGCTCGTCGTGATGACCTGCGTGCGGATGGGCGGCGTCGGCCATGTGCTTGCTTTCTCCTGACGAGCCTCGCTGGCCCGGCTGTGCCGCGGGCCCGTGTTATCCTCCTTCTCTAACGCGAGCGTTACCGGGCCTTCAAGCCCTTATGGGCGCGTGAATACGTCGCATGGTCGGGGTTGACCGGTCGGGCGCGGGCCGCCATCAGAGGGGATGGAGAGCCTCCTCGATGCGCTGCAGCCCGGCCAGCGGCTCGCCCGCGGGGTGAGCAGGTTGCTGCGGACGCTCGACTTCGCCCCGCTTCCGGAATTCGTGCCGTCGCCCGGCTTGCGTGTCGATGTGGCGGGACTGGGGCCGCGCGGCGAGATCTGGGTGGTCGAGTGCAAGTCGAGCCGGGCCGATTTCGTCTCCGACCTGAAGTGGGGCGGCTACCTCGAGTGGTGCGACCGGTTCTTCTGGGCGGTGGATTCGGAGTTTCCCGCGGAATTGCTGCCGGGGGATGCGGGGCTGATCCTCGCCGATGCGTGGGATGCCGAGATTGTCCGGTGGCCGGAGGAGTCAGTCCTCCCCGGCGCCCGCCGCCGGGCACTCACCCGGCGTTTCGCGCGCACGGCCGCCGGACGGCTCGCGCTCCTCGCCGATCCGGGGCCGGGGCTCGCCGGGCGATGATCACTCGAAGAAATAGTAGATCGCGAGGGCGATGCCGGTGAAGATGACGAACGCGCGGAGTGCCGACTGCGGCACGCGCTTCGCCGCATAGACGCCGATATAGCCGCCAAGCGCGACGGCGGGGATCATCACCGCAGCCTCGGGCCAGCTGATGAGGCCGCCGGAGACGAAGACCGCGATCGCGACTGCGGCCATCACCACGGAGAGGAGGCACTTCAGGGCGTTCAGCCGGTGATAGTCGCCGGGCTGGGTCAGTCCAAGCGTCGCGAGCATCATGACGCCCATGCCGGCACCGAAAAACCCGCCGTAGATGGCGGTCACGAACTGGACGATGCCGCCGGTGAGCGGCCCGAGAACCGCCACGTGCTCGCCATCGGCCCGCTTCGGCTTCAGCCAGGGGCCCGCCGCAAACAGCGCCGTGGCGCCGAGGAGGAGCCAGGGCACGAGCGCGCTGAACTCGGCATTGTCGAGCGCGAGCAGGATCAGCGCGCCGACGAGCGCTCCGACCGCCGACAGGATCGAGAGCGCGAGGGCGGCCCGAAGCGTCGGCACGATCTCGTCGCGATAGGCGACGCTCGAGGTGATGTAGCCGGGGAACTGGGCGATCGAGGACGTGGCGTTCGCCATGACCGACGGCACGCCGAGCAGGCTGAGGGCCGCAAAGGTCACGAAGGTGCCGCCACCCGCCACGGCGTTGATCGCCCCCGAGCAGAAGCCTGCGACGAACAGCGTCACAATGGAAAGGATCGTCATCAGGGGAGCTCCCGGGGTATGCGGAATCGTTTCTCCCCCACAAACCTGCGCACCGCAAGATCACTCGTCAGTGCAGCGGCCAGACGAGGATCAGGGCAGGTACCGATACGAGCAGCACGAGGGCCGAGAGCGGCAATCCGAGGCGGGGATAGTCGCTGAAACGATAGCCGCCCGGCCCCATGACCAGCGTGTTGCTCTGGTGGCCGATCGGCGTGAGGAAGTCGCAGCCCGCGCCGATCGCCACAGCCATCAGGAACGCCTCCGGCCGATAGCCGAGCGACTGGGCGAAGCCCGCAGCGATCGGCGCCACGACGAGGACGGTGGCGGCATTGTTGAGAAATGGCGTCACCGCCATGGCCACGGCAAGAATGAGCAGGAGCGCCCCCCAGCCCGGCAGACCGTGGCCGACCATGGCGAGCCAGTCGGCGAGCACGTCGCTCGCGCCGGTGGTGCGAAGCGAGTCGCTGACCGGGATCAGCGTGGCGAGCATCACGAGGATCGGGCCATCCATGGCGGAGTAGACCTCGCGCGACGGGATGACGCGAAAAATCACCATGGCGACGGCGGCGGCGAAGAACGCGACCGAGACGGGCAGGGCGCCGGTGGCGGTCGCCACCATGGCCACGATGAGGATCAGCACGGGTGGCAGGCCGCGCCGGAGGCTGCCGAGCAGCACGAGCCTTTCGGCGAGCGGCAGGACGCCAAGATCGCGCAGGACCCCGGGCAGCTTGCCCGGCGAGCCCTGCAGCACGACGACGTCGCCGAGCCGCAGCCGGACCGCGCTCGGTCGCTCGCCGATGCGCTCGCCTCGGCGGCTGACGGCGAGAAGATTGACGCGGAAGCGGTCGAAGAGCGCGAGGCTCTCCGCCGACCAGCCAATGAGGGGCGACCCGCTGGCGACCACTCCCTCGACGGCGACCGGCGACTCGGCCTCGCCCGAGTCGCGCCCGCCCGTGATGCTGAGGCGCGCGCGCGCCACGATCCGGTCGAGCGCGGCGTGGCTGCCCTCGATCAGCAGCACGTCGCCCTCCCGCAGGATCGCGTCGGGAAGCGGCGTGATCCGCCGTTGCTTGGCGCGCAGGATCGAGGTGACGACCGCCTCGCCGCCGGCCATCTCCAGCAACTCGGAGACCGGCCGTTCGAGCACCGCCGACCCGGCCATCACCTGCGCTTCGATCACGTAGTTCGCGATGTCGAGCGCCTCGTTGATCGAGCCGTCCCGCCGCTCCCGCCGCGGGACGAGCCAGTAGAAGAAGACGAGGAAGACGATCCCGACGGCGGCGAGCGTGGCGCCGACGGGAGTGAAGTCGAACATGGTGAAGCTCTCGCCCGTCAGTTCCTGCCGGACGCGCGAGACGACGATGTTGGGCGAGGTGCCGATCTGGGTCATCAGTCCGCCGAGCAGCGAGCCGAACGCCATCGGCATCAGGAAGACCGAGGCGGAGACCTTGGAGCGCCGGGCGAACTGGAAGGCGATCGGGATCATGATTGCCAGCGCGCCGATGTTCTTCACGAAGGCCGAGAGCACGGTGACGATGGTGACGAGCAGCAGGAGCTGCATCCTGACCTGTCGCACGTTCGGCGCGAAGCGACGGATCGCCGCCTCCATGATCCCGGTCCGCGCCACTCCGGCGCTCACCAGAAGCGCCGAGCCGACGATGATGACAATATCGTCGCTGAACCCGCTGAAAGCGTGGTCAAACGGCACGACCCCGACCGCGACCGCGAGCAGGAGCGCGCAGGCGCCGACGAGATCGTAGCGGAAGCGGCCCCAGATGAAGGCCGCCATCATCAGCGTGATGACGGCGATCGAAAGCAGTTGCGGCGGGGTCATCGGCGCTCCCTTCGGGCCGTCGGCTCTGAACGCGGCTCGACGCCCGCGGATTCGGTCTCCACCGGTCAGGCGGCGGGCATCGCCGTCTCGACGAGCCGCACCCAGTAGGAGCATCCGACAGGGATCACCTCGTCGTTGAAGTCATACTTCGAATGATGCAGCGCCGCCGTGTCGCCGTTGCCGACAAAGACGATGGCGCCGGGCCGTTCGTTCAGCATGAACGAGAAATCCTCAGCCCCCATCATCGGCGGCGCCTCGGCATCGACCCGCGCCGCGCCGACCACCTCGCGGGCGACGGAGGCGGCGAAAGCCGTCTCGTCGGGGTGGTTCGCGGTCACCGGGTAGTCGCGATCGTAGGTGAAGCGTGCGCTGGCGCCGTGGGCAGCGGCGATCCCTGCGACCACCTCGCCCATGCGGCGCTCGATCAGGTCCTGCGTCTCGCCATCGAGCGCGCGGGCGGTCCCGATCAGTTCCACTTCCTCCGGGATCACGTTCGAGGCGTTGCTCGATGTCCTGAGGCTCGTCACCGAGACGACCGCGGGCTTCAGGGGGTCGGTGTTGCGCGAGGCGATCTGCTGGAGGGCGGTGATCATCTGCGCCGCGGTCACGACCGGATCGATCCCGGTGTGGGGCATCGCGCCGTGACCTCCCCGGCCGGTGATCACGATCGAGAACGTGTCCGATGACGCCATGATCGGGCCGGGTCGGAACGCGAACGCGCCGACTGCGAGACCGGGCAGATTGTGCATCCCGTAGACCCGCTGGATGCCGAAGCGATCCATCAGCCCGTCCTCGACCATCTCCCTGCCGCCGCCGCCGCCTTCTTCCGCCGGCTGGAAGATGACGACCACCGTCCCGTCGAAATTGCGCGTCTCCGCGAGATACTGCGCGGCGCCGAGCAGCATCGCCGTATGGCCGTCATGGCCACAGGCGTGCATGGCTCCCGGAGTCTGCGAGGCATAGTCGAGGCCGGTCGCCTCGGGCATCGGCAGTGCATCCATGTCGGCGCGAAGGCCGATGACGTGCCCGGAGCCGGTCTCGCGGCCGCGGATCACGCCCACGACACCGGTCCGCCCGATCCCCTCGACCACCTCGTCGACGCCGAAGCCGCGCAGCTTTTCCGCGACCAGCCCGCTCGTCCGGTGAGTGTCGAAGAGGATTTCGGGATGTGCATGGATATCACGGCGCCACGCGGTGATCGCGGGAGCAAGTTCGGCGAAGCGATTGATGACAGCCACGTTTTTCCCTCAGTGTTCGAGATGCCGGATCAACCGGCGCACGAAGGCGGCACCTTCGGCGAGTTGGTCGACAGAAATGAATTCGTCCGGCTGGTGGGCCTGCGCGATCGAGCCCGGCCCGCAGATCACCGTGGGCAGGCCCGCCGCCTGGAAGTGGCCCGCCTCGGTCTGGTACGAGACGACCGTCTGGCCATTGTCGCCCGTCAGCGCGCGGGCGAGCGTCTCGGCGGCCGGATCGGCGATGAAGCCCGGCAGCTCCATCCGGGTCTCGAAGCGGAACGTCGCCGCCGGATGCACCGCCCGCGCCGCCGCCTCGCGCCGTGCTGCCTCGGCCTCGATCCGCTCGCGCCACGTGGCCGGGTCGTCCCACGGCAGGGTGCGGACCTCGCCGGAGAAGATGCACTCCCGCGCGGTGATGTTGTTCGCGGTGCCGCCGGAAATCAGGCCCACATGCACCGTGGCATGGGGCGGCTCGAAGTGGTTCGGGTCTGTCGCGGCGGCGCTCTCGCGCATCATCGCGGCCATGGCGTCGATCATTCCGGCGGATTCCATGACCGCGGAGACGCCGGTGTGCATGAGGCTCGAATGCACCTCGTGCCCGGTGAAGCGGGCGCGAAAGCCCCAGCTTCCCTTCTGGCCGGTGACGACGCGCATCTCCGAGGGCTCGCCGACGATGACCGCCCCGGGTCTCGGGCCCGCCGCGAGCATCGCCTCGATGAGCGGCGGCGCCCCGATGCAGCCGATCTCCTCGTCGCGGGAAAACGCCAGCCAGACCGGCCGCTTCAGGTCCGCCGCGAGCATCTCGGGCACCGCCTCCAGCGCACAGGCGAGGAAGCCCTTCATGTCGCAGGTGCCGCGGCCATGGAGGCGCCCGTCGCGCCCGGTCAGCTCGAAGGGGTCGGTGCTCCACGCCTGACCCGTGACCGGCACCACGTCCGTGTGGCCGGACAGCACCACGCCGCCGGGGACATCAGGGCCGACCCGCGCGAAGATCCCGGCCTTCTCGCCCGTCGCGTCGGGTACCCGGGTCGTGGCGACGCCAAGCCCGGCCAGATGAGCCTCGACGAACGCCACGAGATCGAGGTTCGACTCGGTCGAGACTGTCGGAAACGCGACGAGCCGCGCCAGCATCGCCTCCGGTCCGCGGGCGGACGGCATGAATGGGATCCCCTCGTTGGTCCCGCCAGTCTTCCGGCCCGCCGCCGCCGGGTCAAGGCTGCGGCGGCACGAAAGTTGCCGCGATGTCCTGTGCGTGGTCTCGGCGGAGACGCCCGGTACTCCCAGATGACTGTTGTCGCGAAAGAAACTCTGAGAGTACACTTCGCCGATCTCTTGCCCGCCCAGCGTGTCCGGCCGGCATCACCAGGGGGCGATATCGATGCTTGACGGCCCTGGGCCGGTTCTCGAGGTCTCCGGCCTGAGAACGGTCTTTGCGACACGGGGCGGCTCGGTGCACGCGGTGAACGGCGTGAGCTTTGCCGTCGCCGAGGGCGAAATCCTTGGCGTCGTCGGAGAAAGCGGCTCGGGCAAGTCGGTGACGATGATGTCGCTCATGGGCCTGCTGCCATCGCCCCCGGCCGAGATCGTCGGCGGCTCGATTCTCTATCAGGGCCGCGAGGTCCGCGACATGAGCCCCCGCGAGATTCGCAGCCTGCGGGGCGGGGAGATCGGCTTCGTCTTTCAGGACCCCATGACGAGCCTCAACCCCGTGTTCACCGTCGGATTCCAGATCATGGAGCCGATCCGCAAGCACATGGGGCTCTCGAAGGCGGCCGCCCGCCGACGCGCGGCGGAGCTGCTGGCGCTCGTCGGGATCCCGGACGCGCGGGCGCGGCTCGACGACTACCCGCACCAGTTCTCGGGCGGCATGCGCCAGCGGGTGATGATCGCCATGGCGCTCTCCTGCGATCCGAAGGTGCTGATCGCCGATGAGCCGACCACCGCGCTCGACGTGACGATCCAGGCGCAGATCCTCGAGATCGTGCGCGAACTGCGCCGGCGGCTCGGGACCGGCATCGTCTGGATCACCCACGACCTCGGGCTCGTCGCCGGCATCGCCGACCGCGTGATGGTGATGTACGCGGGCCTCGTGGTCGAGCAGGGACCGGTGGCCGCGATCTTCTCGCGGACTCAGCACCCCTATACCCGCGCGCTCCTCGCCACGGTGCCGAGCGTCACCGAGGGCCGGCAGGCGCGGCTTCGCACCATCGAGGGCCAGCCGCCGATCCTGATGGCCGCGCCCGTGTCCTGCCCGTTCGCCCCGCGCTGCCGCCACGCCTTCGACCGCTGCCACCGCGAGAACCCGCCGCGGATCCCGGTCGGCAATGGTCACGACGTGGCCTGCTGGTGGGATCCTGCGACCGGCGGAGCCCGCGATGTTTGACGATCCCGCGCGCGAGCCGCTTCTCCGGGTCGAGGGGCTGAAGATGCACTTCCCGATCTATCGGGGCGTCTTTCGCCGCCGCGCCGGCGAGGTCCGGGCGGTCGATGACCTGAGCTTCGAGATCACCGCCGGCGAGACTCTTGGTCTCGTGGGCGAATCCGGTTGTGGCAAGTCGACGACGGGTCGGGCGATCCTGCGGCTTTACGAGCCGACAGCGGGCTCGATCCGGCTGGAGGGCCGCGAGATCGCGACGCTGGAGGGTGGGGCGCTTCGCGCGATCCGGCCCGAGATGCAGATGATCTTTCAGGATCCGCAGGCGAGCCTCAACCCGCGCATGACCGTGGGCTCGATCATCGCCGAGCCGCTCGACGAGCATGGCAGGCTCTCGCGGTCGGCGCGTCGGGCGCGGGTGATGGCGCTCATGGATGCGGTCGGGTTGAACCGCAGCTTCGTGAATCGCTATCCGCACGAGTTCTCCGGCGGCCAGCGGCAGCGGATCGGCATCGCGCGGGCGCTGGCGCTCAACCCGAAGTTCATCGTCTGCGACGAGCCGATCGCGGCGCTCGACGTGTCGATTCAGGCGCAGGTGGTGAACCTGCTCGAGGATTTGCAAGACCGGCTGGGGCTCACCTACCTCTTCATCAGCCACGACCTCTCCATGGTGCGCCACATCGCCGACCGGGTGGCGGTGATGTACCTCGGGCGGCTCGCCGAGATCGGCCCGACGCAGGCGCTCTTCGCCCGGCCGCTGCATCCCTACACCGAGGCGCTGATCTCGGCGGTGCCAAGCCCCGACCCGGACGCCGAGGCCGGACGCAAGCGGATCATCCTCAAGGGCGACGTGCCGAGCCCGGCGAAGCCGCCGGCGGGCTGCGTCTTCCACACCCGTTGTCCGAAAGTCTTCGACCGATGCCGCAAGGAAGTGCCGCAACTGCTCGACAAGGGCGACGGGCGGCGCGTCGCCTGCCATCTGCATGATGATTCCGTGGTACACGTCCGGGAGGACGTGGCTGAACCAGGGGCCGCGATATAAGCGGTCCGTTTTTCGACAGAGGAGCGTTTTTCGATGAAGCTCAGACATCTCCTGACGGGAGCGGCGATCGCTGCCCTGATTGCCACGACGGGGGGAGCGCCGGCCTTCGCCGAGCGCGGAGCGGACGGCCAGGTCAACCTCCTCTACTGGCAGGCGGTGTCGATCATGACGCCGTACCTCTCGAACGGCACCAAGGACCTGCAGGCCGCGAGCCTCGTCATC
This sequence comes from Amaricoccus macauensis, assembly GCF_014201905.1. Lineage (GTDB taxonomy): Bacteria > Pseudomonadota > Alphaproteobacteria > Rhodobacterales > Rhodobacteraceae > Amaricoccus > Amaricoccus macauensis. The sequence goes on from NZ_JACHFM010000003.1 coordinate 363,788, forward strand.
GAGCCGCTCGCCCGCTACAACGAGAAGGGCGATCTCGAGCCGTTCCTCGTCGAGGATATTCCCACGGTTGAGAATGGCGGCGTCTCGAAGGATCTTCTCACCATCACGTGGAAGCTCAAGGAGGGCCTCCTCTGGTCGGACGGCACGCCCGTCACCGCGGATGACGCGGTCTTCACCTGGCAATACTGCACCCACCCCGACGGCGGCTGCGCGCAGATCTCGAACTTCTCCGACGTGACGAACGTCGAGGCGGTCGACCCGCGCACGATCAGGATCACCTTCGGCGTGCCGAAGCCCTTCCCCTACGGCCCGCTCGTCGGCGGGCAGGCCCCGCTCATCCAGAAGGCTCAGTTCGCCGACTGCCTCGGGCCGAAAGCGCCTGAATGCACCAAGGCAAACACCTATCCGATCGGCACGGGGCCGTTCCGGGTCGTCGACTTCAAGGCGAACGACGTCGTGACCCTGGAGGCGAACCCGAACTACCGCGATCCCTCGAAGCCCGCGTTCGCGACGGCGGTGATCAAGGGCGGCGGCGACCCGGCGAGTGCCGCGCGCTCGGTCCTCGAGACCGGCGAGTACGATTTCGCCTGGAACACGCAGGTGGAGCCGGAAATCCTCGCGCAGATGGCCGCGGCAGGAAAGGGTCAGATCCTGTCGGCGTTCGGCACGCTGCTCGAGCGTCTGCAGGTGAACCAGACCGATCCCGACCCGGCGCTCGGCGCGGAGCGCTCGACCGTCGCGCATCCGCATCCCTTCCTGACCGACGAGCGGGTGGTGAAGGCGCTGTCGCTGGCGATCGACCGGGAGATCCTCGTCGAGACCGGGTACGGCGAGGCGGGGCGCGCCACCTGCAACTTCATTCCGGCGCCGGATCTGAACGTCTCGCCGAACAATGACTGGTGCCTGAAGCAGGACATGGAGGGCGCGAAGAAGCTCCTCGACGAGGCCGGCTGGACCGAAGGCTCGGACGGTGTCCGCGAGAAGGATGGCAGGAAGCTCTCGATCCTCTACCAGACGTCGACCAACTCGGTCCGTCAGGCGGCGCAGGCGCTCATCAAGCAGTGGTGGAACGAGATCGGCGTCGAGGTCGAGCTTCGCAACATCGACGGCTCGGTGTTCTTCGGCAGCGATCCGGGCTCGCCGGACACGCTCCAGAAGTTCTTCGCCGACGTCGAGATGTACGCGAACGAGTTCGACGGGACCGACCCCGAGAAGTACCTCGGCGAGTGGACCTGCGGCGAGATCCCAGGCCCCGACACCCAGTGGCAGGGTGGAAACACCTCGCGCTGGTGCAACGCGGACTTCGACGCGGCCTTGGCCGAGCTCGCGAAGACCGCCGGGCTTGATGGGCGCGCGAAGGTGATCATCAAGGCGAACGATCTCATCGTGAACTCGCCCGCGGTGATCCCGCTCGTCCATCGCGGCCGTCTCTCCGCCGCCGTGAACTCCCTCGCCGGCGTCAAGATGAACGCCTGGGACAGCGAGCTCTGGAACGCCGCGGACTGGTATCGCGCGAAGTGAGTGTGACGGCCCGGCTCCGAGGGGGCCGGGCCGGTGCCTGTCGTGCGGTGGGCGCGACAGGTCTGCGTATACGGAAGCCCGGGTAAGGCCATGATGTTACGAGTGATCATTCTCGATTGCATTGCGCGAAAGCGTCCGTCGGCGGGGGCGGAATGCTGACCTACACGCTCCGCCGGCTGCTGTTCGCCATCCCGACGCTTCTCGTCATCAGCTTCATCATCTTCGCGCTGCTCGACCTCTCGCCGGGGGATCCAACCGCGAACCTGCCGATGACGATCCCGCCGGAGGTGCGCGAGAAGATCCGCGAGAGCCTCGGTCTCGGGCAACCGTTTCACATCCGCTATCTGCTCTGGATGCAGCAGTTCTTCATCAATGAACCGCTCAATCTCCTTGAAAAGTGGACAGGATGGACGATTGGCGATGGGAACCGCCTTCGGGTCATCAGCTGGCAGACCCGCTCTCCGGTCGTCGATCTCATCGTCCAGCGCCTGCCGCAGACGCTCTGGGTCGTGGGCCTCGCCTATCTGATCGGGGTGCTGATCGCGATCCCGCTCGGGGTGATCTCGGCCTATCGGCAGTATTCCTGGATCGACCAGTTCGCGACGCTGTTCTCCATGATCGGATTCTCGGTGCCGACGTTCTTCACCGGCCTCGCGCTCATCGTGATCTTCTCGGTCAAGCTCCAGTGGCTGCCGACGATCTACGACACCAACCTGCGCGTCACCGATGCGCACACATTCTGGTTGCAGATCAAGCAGATGATCATGCCGGTGAGCGTGCTGGCACTCTACAACGCCGCGCAGATCAGCCGCTACATGCGGGCGGCGATGCTCGACAACCTCAGCCAGGACTACGTGCGCACGGCCCGCGCCAAGGGCATGTCCGAACGGTCGGTGCTTCTCGTCCACGTGCTGCGCAACAGCCTGATCCCGGTCGTCACGGTGATCGCGCTCGGCGTGCCGACGATCTTCGGCGGCGCGATCATCACCGAGCAGATTTTCCGGGTGAACGGCCTCGGACAGTTGCTGATTTCGGGGATCCAGTCCGCGGACATGCCGCTGGTGCAGACGCTCACCTTCATCTTTGCGGTGCTGATCGTCTTCTTCAACCTGATTGCCGATGTCCTCTACGGCATCCTTGACCCGCGGATCCGCTATGACTGACGCGGCGGCACCCACTGTGGCGAGCGGGATCGACACGCCCGAGCACAGCCTCTGGAGCGATGTCTGGTATCAGTTCCGGCACCACCGCGGCGCCATGGCGGGCGTGGTGATCTTCGCGCTCATCGTTCTGCTGGTGATCGCCGGCCCGTGGATCTGGAACACCGATCCCACCTACATCGACGTCAAGGCCCGCAATGCCTGGCCGTCGTTCGCCCATCCCATGGGCACCGACAACATCGGGCGGGACATTTTCGCGCAGGTGATCCAGGGCGGGCGGGTGTCGCTCCTCGTGGGCTTCACCGCGATGTTGATCTCGCTCCTGGTCGGCACCCTCGTCGGCGTCCTTGCCGGCTACTACCGCCGGCTTGACGGCATCCTGATGCGCGTCACCGACCTTTTCCTCGCGTTGCCGCTGCTGCCGCTGCTGCTCGTGGTGATCATGCTGTTCCGGGATACGCTCCGGGCGGCTTTCGGACCGGAGACCGGGATCTTCCTGCTGATCGTCTTCATCATTGGCATCACGTCCTGGATGAACACCGCGCGGATTGTCCGGGGTGACGTGCTCGGCATCAAGGAGCGGGAGTTCGTGGTGGCGGCGAAGTCGGTCGGCACGCCGTCGCGGCGCATCATCCTGCGCCACATCCTGCCAAACGTCCTGTCGCCGATCATGGTCTCCGCAACCCTCGGCATTGCCAATGCGATCATCACCGAGTCGGCACTTTCCTTCCTCGGGCTGGGCTTTCCCTCGGACTTCCCGACGTGGGGCCGGCTGCTGTTCGACGGGGCGAATTTCATGACGCTGACGCCGGCGCGGGTGATCTGGCCGGGTCTGGCGATTTCCATGACCGTGCTGTCGATCAATTTCATCGGCGACGGCCTGCGAGACGCGCTCGATCCACGGATTCGCGGTCGCTGAGACATTTGAAAAACCGCGACGCGCGATTCTGAAACAGTGGTCGATCATACAGTCTCTTGTCATCGGGCGGCGTTGGACATGCCTCCCGACGCCAGGGCGGCGGCACCCCCAATTGTCGTAGCCCTTCGATATTTCATCATATACATAAGAGGTATTCACATGAAGTACTCTGCATTTGCTGCCGTGCTCCTGGCCCTTGGCGCGGTTCTGCCTGCCAACGCGGCGACGCAGGTCGTGGCCGGGAACGGGATGACCCTGACCGACGCGGCGCGGATCAAGTTCAACCGGGACACGCGTTCCGACGATCAGCAGGCGACGGTTGCGCCCGCCACACCGTCGGGTGACTATTCGCGTCTCGCCGCGTCCTTTGGCATGGACCCGCGCGAGGCTCAGGGACTGAGCCTTGAGCGGGTGTTCGTGGCGAAGATCAACCACGGCAAGGGTGAGTCCGAGTTGCAGCTCGAGCAGGACAGCAGCGTCGGAATGGCCACCCGCTCGCCCTATCGGGCGGTGGACCGGTCGCAACTCGCGGCCAGCGCCGGGCTCGATGCGGACGCGGCCGCTGCCATGAGCATCCGCGAGATCGCTGCGGCAAAGTTCGATCGGGACGGGACTTCGAACCACTGAGCGGTCAGGATTTTCGGAGGGGCGCCGCCCACCCCGGCGGCGCTTCTTCGCACATGCAACAATTTGTGAGCACATGCGGGATGATTCTTCCGTCGCGGTGATTTATATTCCCCACTGAAATGGTGAGGATCGCAGAAATGGCGTTCGGTTACCCGCATATGAGTTTTATTGGCTACCCGGTCCCGCTGCCATGCGCGGGACACTCCGGGCTTGGCCTTCGCGCTGCCGTCGACAGTGATTCTCCGGCGGTGCTTGATCACCTGCGCCGCCTCAGCGCCGAGGATCGCCGCATGCGCTTCTGCGCGACAATGGGAGCGGCGGCGCTTGAACGGCACGTTGAGCGAATCGGCTCGCGCGGCGGAGTGGTGCTGCTCGCCTTCGACGGCCCGCTGTTCGAGACGCCGTTCTTCCGCACCGGTCCGGTGCGGGCAGTCGCCGAGCTGGTCGGCACCGGCCGGGAAATGGAGCTCGGCATCAGCGTCGACAGCGGACTGCGCCGGAACGGCATCGCGACGGAACTCGTCGAGACAGCGGCACACGTTCTCGCGCCTCGCGGCGTTCGGATCATTCGGGCCTACACGCTGCCGGGGAATCGGTCATTCCTGACAATGGCAAGCCGCTGCGGTGCTGCCGTCGAGGCGGGGAGAGATGAGGTCGAAGTGACCTTCGATGTCGGAACTTTGCGCAGATCTTATCTTCGTCGGCGGGCGGGAAACGCATTTCTGCTCGGAAAATGACACTCTTGGCAGAGATTTGTGCACCGCGGGGTTGAAAGGGAACCGGGATCGCAGCGTGAACGTTTCTTCTTGGCTAGTGTGGCGTATGATGGGGGGTTAAGAGCCCTCATTCCGGCGTTGCGTTGGTCGGGGGGAAGTATGAGCGACAACCGGATTCGTGAATTGACCGAGACTGTCCTGCGGAAAGATGGCTGGCTATCGCGCCAGACAAGCACGCTTGCTGATGAACTGCTGCGCCGCGGAACGCCGCAGCGGTTCGCGTCAGGCAGCACTGTATTCCGGCCTGGAGATCAGGGCGGCGGAATCTATGGAGTAGTTGACGGTGTGGTGGCCCTGACCGCAGTGCCGGTCGGGTTGCAGCCCGCGATTGTCCAGCACGCCGCTGTCGGCAGCTGGCTCGGCGCCCTGACTTTCTTCGGGGCACCAAGGCGGGCCGTGGCGTTGAGCACGGTGACGGAGGCCACTCTCTTCCATGTGCCGCTTCGTGCCATGGAAGTGGTCGTGGCGGCTGAGCCGGCCCATTCCCGGGCCTTCGGAGAGATCGCGGCTGACGACGCCGCGCTCTGGCTGCGGGTCGTCGAGGATCTGTTGCAGCCGGACACCGGAAGGCGGGTGGCGGCGACGTTGCTGCGCGCAACCCGAGACGGTGAGGTGCGCGTGCCGCTCACCCAGCTCGACCTCGCGACAATGGCAAATGCCTCGCGGCGGCAGGCAAACACCATACTGCAGGGGTTTGCGGCGCAGGGCTGGATCGCCCAGGGCTATGGCTCGGTGACGGTGCTGGATGCCGAGGGCCTGCGCCGCTCCCTTGAGGGAGCGGGCAGTGGTCCGAGGACCGACCGGCGCGAGAGCTACTCGCCGCCGCCGAGTGTGTTGACGTAGATCGCGACCTTGGCGATGTCGGCCGGGCTGAGGCGTGTACCGAAGGCCGGCATCTGCCCGTGGCGACCGTGCAGGATCGTATTGCGGATTGCGGCCGGGTCGCTGCCGTAGAGCCAGATCGCGTCGGTGAGATTCGCCGACCCGAGTTCGCGCATCCCCTTGCCATCCTCGCCGTGGCAAGTCGCGCAGTTGTCGATGAAGAGCTGCGTCGATTGCTCCGCACTGGCCGGATCCTGAGCCGTGCCTGAGAGAGACAGGACGTACTGCACCAGCCCGTCGATGTCCGCCGGCTCGATCACACCGTCGAAAGCGGGCATGTCGCCGATCCGGGTGTCCTCGTCAGCGTCGAACCGGATCCCGTGAGCGATCGTCTGGTCGATGTCGTCGATCGTGCCGCCCCAAAGCCAGTCGTTGTCCAGAAGGTTCGGATACCGGCCGACCACGCCGCCTGCACCCGCTCCGTGGCAGGGGGCGCAGTTGTTGCGGAACACCGCCGCACCGCCTGCCATGGCGTAGCGCAGGAGCTCGGGGTCGTTCTTGGCCTCGCTCAGCTCGCTGGAGACCAGCCGCTCGTCCAGCGCGGCATTCGCCTGGCTCGCGGCAGCAAGCTCGGTCGCGACGGACTGCCGCGTCGAGTAGCCGAGCAGCCCCGGCATCGCTCTGTTCACCATCGGCCAGCTCGGCATCAGGATGGTGAAGATCACTCCCCAGACGATCGTGGCGTAGAGGGTCCACAGCCACCAGCGCGGCATGGGGGTGTCGAGTTCCTTGATCCCGTCCCATTCATGGCCGGTGGTCTCGGTCTGTGTGGCCTCGTCGAGCTCACGCCTATCGGCCATCGGAGTCGTCCTTCGGTCGGTCTTCATTGCGGAAGATCTGCATTGCCGCCTCATTCTGGGCCGCGCGCGCGCCCGGGCGGAAGATCCACACGGCAACCACCGTGAAGAACAGCACCATGCTGAGCAGGCCCCAGCTGTCGGCGAGTTGGCGCAGGAAGGTGTAGGTTTCCATTACACCCCCCGATCAGCGGCTGGCTTCGGGCTCGAAGGTCGAGAAATCGACCAGGGTCCCGAGCATCTGCAGATAGGCGATCAGCGCGTCGAGTTCGCTCACTCCGGGCTGGGCGTCGAAGTTGCGCGCCTGCGCCTTGGGATAGCGCGCGAGGAGAGCGTCGACGTCACCGGCGTCCGGGTTTTCCTGCGTACGGAAGTCCAGGACCGCATTCTCGATCATTTCGTCGGTGTAGGGCACGCCAGTCCGGCGGTGCGCTGTCATCATCTGCGCGATGAGGTCTGTCGAGACCGGCGTCTCGGCGAGCCAGGGATAGGCCGGCATGATCGATTCCGGCACGATGTCGCGCGGATTGTGCATGTGAGCCACGTGCCAGTCGTCGGAGTAGCGGCCACCGACGCGGGCCAGATCCGGCCCGGTGCGCTTCGATCCCCACTGGAAGGGATGGTCGTACATCGATTCCGCGGCAAGCGAGTAGTGGCCGTAGCGGTCCACCTCGTCGCGCATGACACGGATCATCTGGCTGTGGCAGGTGTAGCAGCCTTCCCGGACGTAGATGTCGCGCCCCGCAAGCTCCAGCGGGCTGTAGGGGCGCATGCCCTCGACCTTCTCGATGGTATTGTCGAGGTAGAAGAGCGGCACGATCTGCACGAGACCACCGACCGAGACCACGATGAAGCTGAGGACGAGCAGCGCGAAGGCGTTGGTCTCGGCCCACTGGTGAAGTTTCATGAACATGGTCGCGTCCTCACTCGGCCGGCACGTGTTGGGTGCGCGCGGCGCCCTCACCAGCGATGGTCTTCCAGAGGTTCCACAGCATGATGACACCCCCGAGCAGGAACATCGTACCGCCGAGCGCGCGCACCACGTACATCGGGTGCATTGCAGCAACCGAGTCGATGAACGAGTTCACGAGGAAGCCCTGGTCGTCGATCTCGCGCCACATTAGGCCCTGCATGATGCCGCCGACCCACATGGACGCGGCGTAGAGCACGATGCCGATGGTCGCGAGCCAGAAGTGCCAGGAAACGAGGGCGTTCGAATAGAGCGCCGGCCGGTTCCAGAGCCGCGGCACCAGATAGTAGAGCGCCCCGAAGGTGATCATGCCGTTCCAGCCGAGCGCGCCGGAGTGGACGTGCCCGATGGTCCATTCGGTGTAGTGGCTGAGCGAGTTGACCGAGCGGATCGACATCATCGGCCCCTCGAACGTCGCCATGCCGTAGAAGCCGACCGCGACGACCAGCATCCTGAGGATCGGATCGGTGCGAAGCTTGTCCCAGGCGCCCTGCAGCGTCATGAGGCCGTTGATCATGCCACCCCAGGACGGCATCCACAGGACGATCGAGAAGACCATGCCGAGCATCTGTGCCCAGTCGGGCAGGGCGGTGTAGTGCAGGTGGTGCGGACCGGCCCAGATATAGAGGAAGATCAGCGCCCAGAAGTGGATGATCGACAGCTTGTAGCTGTAGATCGGGCGGTCGGCCTGCTTCGGGATGAAGTAGTACATCATCCCGAGGAAGCCTGCGGTCAGGAAGAAGCCGACCGCGTTGTGGCCATACCACCACTGCACCATCGCGCCCTGCACGCCGGGGAAGAGGATGACCGAGTTCGACCCCCAGATCGACACGGGAACCGCGAGGTTGTTCACCACGTGCAGCATGGCGATGGTGACGATGAACGCGAGGTAGAACCAGTTCGCCACGTAGATGTGGGGTTCCTTGCGCTTCACGATCGTCATCAGGAACACCAGCAGGTAGGCGACCCAGACGACCGTAAGCCACAGGTCCACGTACCATTCGGGCTCGGCGTACTCCTTGGACTGGGTCTGGCCGAGCAGGTATCCGGTCGCGGCAAGCACGATGAAGAGGTTGTAGCCCCAGAAGACGAACCACGCGGTCTTGCCGCCCCAGAGCCGCACGGCGCAGGTGCGCTGCACGACGTAGAACGAGGTGGCGATGAGGGCGTTGCCGCCGAAGGCGAAGATCACGGCGGAGGTGTGCAGCGGACGGAGGCGGCCGAAGCTGGTCCAGGGGAGATCCCAGTTCAGCATCGGGAATGCGAGCTGGAAGGCGATGTAGACGCCCGCGAGGAACCCGATGACGCCCCAGAGGGCTGTGGCGATGACCCCGTAGCGCACGACGCCATCCATGTAGCCCGTTTCGGGAACGGGGCCGTCCGGGTCCTTCGGGCCGCTGCCGGCGGTGCGGATCGACCAGATGAACATGGTGGCGCAGACCACCATCAGGAGGATGGCATGGAAACGGTAGGCGACGTCCGTGCCCCAGTTCGCTCCCATGGCAAAGAACAGTATGAGCAGGCCCCAGCCCGCAATCTTGACAGCGTCAGACATGAAGTCCCCCGATCCGCAAGCTTCCGGAAGACCCGTCCGCCTCGCGCGTAGCTGTCACGCAAGCGTCGGAGGTTCTTTGATTCAGATCAAGGGATCGTGAGGAAGGCTCAGACGGCTTCGCCGGCGGCGGTCATGAGGCCTGAGAGATCAAGGATTTCGAGGGTGCGCTGAGACCCGTGGGCGACGAGCGCGTCGCGGGCGAGGGCGCTGAACTGGCGGCTGACCGTCTCGATCGTGAGCCCGAGATAGTCGGCGATCGCTTGTCGGGTGAGGCGCAGCGGAACGTGCTGGCCCTCGGTCGGCTCCTCGCCGTTGAGGGCGGCGTCGCGGCGGGCGATCATCAGCACGAGGCTCGCCACGCGTTCGCGGGCGCTCTTGCGACCGAGCAGCGTCATCCAGTCGCGCGCCGCGTCGAGCTCGTCGAGCGTCATGTCGAGCAGCCGCCGTTCGATCGCCGGATTCGATGCCAGCAGCCGCTCGAAGTCGGGCTTGCGGAAGGTGCAGATCGTGACCGGGGTGGCGGCGACGATGTCGTAGTCGATGCGTGACCGGCCCGGGCGCCCGACGAAGTCCGAGGGCAGCAGCAGGCCCACCATCTGCCGGCGCCCGTCGGGCAGCAGCGTCGAGATGTGGGCGACCCCTTCCACCAGCGAGCCGACGACCGACGGCTCCTCGCCGGTCGAGGCAATCACCTGGCCGGGCGTGTAGCTGCGGTAGCGCTTGATCCGCTCAAGCTCGGTCAGGGCGAGCATGTCGGCATGTGCACAGACCGCCCGTAACCGGATGGTGCAATCGCGGCAGCGGATCTGCCCGGGGCCTGCGGCCGTGAGGGTCATGCGGTTCTGTGACATCGTCCTAGTCTGTCACGTTCGGAGCGCCGAGGCGAGCGGGCGACGTGCCCGCTTGCGTTGCAATTCGAGATGCCCGAGCGGCGTCCAGCCGACGACGTTCGTGTCGATGCCGTCAGCCCGCAGCGCCTGTGTGAGCGTGCGCTCGACGCGCGGGCGTTCGGCGCGCGGCATGGGGGCGAAGTCGATCACCACCTGCCCGCCGAGACCGCGCAGGCGGAGCTGGCGGGGCAGTTCCGCGGCGGCGGCAAGGTTCGCCTTGAGCGCGGCGGCGGGGCTCGTGTCCCCGCCGGTGTTGACGTCGACGGCGACCAGTGCGCGGGTCGGCTCGATTGCGAGAAACCCTTGACCAAGCGAGACTTCCGGCTCGCGGAGGGCGTCCACGTCTTCCCAGATGCCGGCATCGGCCAGTGCGCTCCGCGCCTCTCGAACCGGATCACCAGGCGCGCGCCATTCGCGCAGGGCCTCCGCCCGGGCACCGGGGGCCTCCCGCAGGAGGCCCGGCTCCCCGGTCGCGGCGAGGGCGCTCCATTCAGCGAGGAGTGCCGCGATGTCGCCGGCGATGAGCTCGTCAGACGCGTCGATCGCGGCCGTCCGCAGGATGAGGCCGGTCTCGGGATCGGCGCCCGCCATCCCCGCGGCGCCGAGGGAATCAAGCGCGGCACGGCGGTCCGCGTCGCGCACACTGCGGGCGATGTTGATGCCGGGCGCGCCCGGCGTGAGGATCGCGTGGCGGGCCTTCAGAATCGGTCTGGCCGAGACGGGCTGCGCCTTGCCGGCCTCTGCGGAGCCCAGCACCTGCACGAGCAGCGGCCGGCCGGGGGCGGGCAGCTTCGGTCCGCGCAGGAAGCCGGTGCGCCCCGATCCGAGGTCCACCATTACGCCGCCCATGCCCTTCATCGGGCGGGCGGGGACGGCCCGGAAGATCGCGTCCGGGCGCGGCGTCGGATCGGACGGGTCAGGGTCGATGAGCAGATCCTCGAGCCGTCCGTCGACCATCAGCGCAGCCGCATGGCCGCCCGTGGGCAGCGGCTCGATCAGCAATTGACGGCCCTTCATGACGGCACCTCCGCGCGAACGCCGGCGGCGGCCAGCAGGTTCACCGTCTCGGTGAGCGGCAGGCCGACGACATTGGAATAGGAGCCGCCGATCCACGGGACAAGGGCGCCGGCACGTCCCTGAATGGCATAGCCGCCCGCCTTGCCCTGCCATTCGCCGCTCGCGAGGTAGGCGGCGATCTCGCCGCGGTCGAGCTGCTTGAAGCGGACGGCGGTCTCGACAGCGCGCAGCCGGGTCTTGTCGGGCGTGCGGACGGCGACCCCGGTGACCACCCGGTGGCGTCGGCCGGAGAGCAGGCGCAGGAAAGCCTCGGCCTCCTTTGCGTCCGTGGGCTTGCCGAGGATACGGCGACCCACGGCGACGATCGTGTCGGCGGCGAGCACCACGGCGTCATCGTCCCGGATTGCCTCGGCCTTGGCGGCGGCAAGGCGCAGCGCACAGGCGCGGGCCAGCTCGCGCGGCAGCGGGGTTTCGTCGATGTCGGTGGGGAGGGTCGCGTCGGGCCGGATGCCGACCTGGGCGAGGAGCTCGAGGCGGCGAGGACTCGCCGAGGCGAGGATCAGCCGCGGTCTTTCGCTCACATCGGTCTCACTTGAAGCGGTAGTTGATCCGGCCCTTGGTCAGGTCGTAGGGGGTCATTTCCACCTGCACCTTGTCCCCAGCCAGAACGCGAATGCGGTTCTTGCGCATCTTGCCGGCAGTGTGAGCGATGATTGTGTGGCCGTTTTCGAGCTCCACCCGGAAGGTCGCGTTGGGCAGAAGTTCGGTCACGACCCCGGGAAATTCCAGAAGCTCTTCCTTGGCCATTTGGTGTCCGATACAGTTGCAAAGGCGCGCGAAAACCTGACGGTCTTGGCGCGCGCGGAAAATGATGCGAGCGCCGGGGGATTTCAAGCGAAATCGGCCGGCGCTGTCCGTGTTTACGAGATAGGCGACTCGGGCGCTGGCTTCAAGCAACTTCGGGTTGCGCTCAGCGCAGGTTCACCCGAAGTGCCGCAGCTGCGGCAAACGGCGCGCCCGCGAGGACGAAAAGCGTCAGCCCCCCGGTCAGGACGAGCGCAGGGAGCGGGTCGGCGCCGGTGCTCGCCGCAGTCGCGGCACGAGCGCCAAAAATCAGCGTCGGCACGTAGAGCGGCAGCACGAGGATCGACAGCAGGAGCCCGCCCCGGCGGACCCCGACCGTGATCGCCGCACCGACCGCGCCGAGAAAACTGAGGGCCGGGGTGCCGAGCGCGAGGCTCGCGACCAGCCACGGCATGGATGCGGGGGCGAGGCTGAGCGTGACCCCGAGAATCGGCGCCGCGATGACAAGGGGAAGCCCGGTGGTGAGCCAGTGGCCGGTGGCCTTCAGCGCCACCAGCGCTTCGAGGGGCAGGGGCGCGAGGGCGAGCTGGTCGAGGGTGCCGTCCTCCGCATCAGCCTGGAACAGCCGGTCGAGCGAGAGGAGCGAGGCGAGAAGGGCCGCGACCCAGAGCGTGCCAACGGCGACAGTCGCGAGGCGCTCCGGCTCCGGGCCGGAGCCGAAGGGCACGAGCAGGACCGCGGTCAGGAAGAACGCAAGCCCGAGGCCGGCACCACCGCCCGAGCGGAGCGCGAGGGCGAGTTCGCGGGCGAGGACGGCGCGGGCGGCGCTCACGTCCAGGCACCCGCGAGGAACGGATCGGAACTGACTTCGGCAGCGTGGGCGGCCTCGGCGGAGAGTTCCACGCGCACATCGGCGGGCACGCCGATCGGCCCGTGGGTCGCAACGACGATGACACCGCCCGCCGCCGCATGCTCGCGCACCGCGCCAAGCAGCGCGAGCAGTGCGTCGGAGTCGAGTGCCACGGTCGGCTCGTCGAGGAGCCAGATCCGGCGCGGCGCGAGCAGCAGCCGCGAGAGGCCGAGGCGGCGGCGCTGGCCGGCCGAGAGCAGATGCGCCGGGCGATCGGCGATCCGCTCGAGGCCGAAGGTGGCGAGGGCCTGCCCGGGTGTGCCGCCAAGGACGTCGGCCCAGAATTGCAGGTTCTCGGCAACGGTCAGCTGTGGCTTCACCGCGTCGAGGTGACCGGCGTAGGCCATGAGCTCCGAGCGGGCGTCCCGGTCGGGAACTCGCCCGTCGATCTCGACCCGGCCGGAATGGGGGGCAAGGCCCGCGAGTGCGCGCAACAGCGTGGATTTTCCCGCGCCGTTCGGTCCGCGCAGGATCGCGACCTCACCGTCGGGGACAGCGAAGCCAATGTCGCGCAAGACCAGACGGCCACCGCGAGCGCAGGAGAGGGCATCGACGCGCAGTCCCATGCGTGCCGGCTTATCGGAACTGCAGGGAGCGGGGAAGGGGGAAGGAACTCGGCGCGACTGCCATGCGACCGGACCTACTTCCTTGATTTCCCGACGGGAGTTCCTCGCCTCGGCGCGAGACCTGTTTCCGGCGGCAGCGGTTCCCGAGCCCGGCCCGCGCGACAATCTACCACAGGCCACACGGCGCGCGTGTCGCTCGTCAGCTCTGCAAGCGGCGCTAGGTTTCCGCCTCTGAGCGGTCGAGGGGACGGGAAAATGGCAAAACTCGACGCAGGTTCTCCGACGGTGCTGCCGCACTACACGGCTGAGGAACGTCGCCACCGCATCTTCGCGATCGTCGCGGCCTCGTCAGGCAATCTCGTCGAGTGGTTCGACTTCTACGTCTACGCCTTCACCGCGCTCTACTTCGCCGCCTCCTTCTTCCCGAAGGAGGACCCGACGGTGCAGCTCCTGCAGGCCGCGGGCGTCTTCGCGGCGGGATTTCTCATGCGGCCGATCGGCGGATGGCTCTTCGGCCGGCTCGCCGACCGGGTGGGGCGCAAGGCCTCGATGCTCATCTCGATCTCGATGATGTGCTTCGGCTCCCTGATGGTCGCGGTCCTGCCGACCTACGCCCAGATCGGCGCCCTGGCTCCGTTCCTTCTGCTGGTGGCGCGGCTGATCCAGGGCATTTCCGTCGGCGGCGAGTACGGCACGACGGCCACCTACATGAGCGAGGTGGCGCTTCGCGGCCAGCGCGGCTTCTTCTCGTCGTTCCAGTACGTGACGCTGATCGGCGGGCAGCTTATCGCCGTGCTCGTCATCGTCGTGCTCGAGACGCTGCTGACCGACGACCAGCTCCGCGCCTGGGGCTGGCGCATTCCGTTCGTGGTGGGCGCCGTCGCCGCGGTCGTCTCGATCTTCCTGCGCCGCACCCTGACCGAGACACAGAAGACCGAAGTCCGCGAGAGCAAGGCCGCCGGCTCTCTCGGCGTGCTGTTCCGCGACCACATGCCGGCGTTCCTGACGGTGCTCGGCTATACCGCGGGCGGCTCGCTCATCTTCTACACCTTCACCACCTACATGCAGAAGTTCCTCGTCAACACCGCGCATTTCCCGGTGCGTACGTCGAGCTACATCATGACGATCGCGCTCTTTCTCTACATGTGCATGCAGCCGCTCTTCGGGGCGCTCTCCGACAGGATCGGGCGGCGCAACAGCATGCTGCTCTTCGGCGCCATCGGCGCGATCTGCATGGTGCCGATCCTGAAGGCGCTCCAGACCGTGTCGAGCCCGTTCGCTGCCGGCGGGCTCATCCTCGTCGCGCTCGCCATCGTCAGCCTCTACACCTCGATCAGCGGCATCGTGAAGGCCGAGATGTTCCCGCCCGAGATCCGCGCGCTCGGCGTCGGCCTCGCCTATGCCATCGGCAACGCGATCTTCGGCGGCTCGGCGGAGTTCGTGGCGCTGTGGATGAAGGCCGCCGGCAACGAGCAGATGTTCTACTGGTACGTCTCGGCGATGATGGTCGTGGTGTTTCTCGTGAGCCTCAGGCTGCCGCGGATAGCGAGCTACCTGCACGACGATCACTAGGGCATCTCGCGCGGCCTACTCGGCCTCGAGCTTCAGGGCGGCGGACTCCCGGGGCAGATCCTCGATCCCGAGCGGCTCGGCGGGCCTTGCCATGGCGTAGCGGGTCACCCAGTGCAGGCGCTCCTCCGCCCGGGTGATCGCCACGTAGGCGAGGCGTTTCCAGAGCGGCAACCCGGCTTCCTGCCGGTTCGATTGCGCGGCGGCATAGAGATCGGGGCCGAACACCTGCACCTCGCGCCACTGGGAGCCCTGCGCCTTGTGGATCGTGACCGCCGCGCCGTGCAGGAAGACCGCGCCCATGGAGGCGGCGGAGACGATCGTCGGTTCGTCCTGCTCCGGCGCCTCGATCTGGATGATCGAGGCGACGCCCACCCGCGGGTCCTCGGCGCCGACCACGTGGATCCGCGAGAATCCCGGGCGGTTACCAGGGCCGAGGTAGATCACCTGCGCGCCCTTGATGAGCCCGCGCGCCTCCAGATCCATCCGGCGCTTGCGGTGCTTCAGCGGCAACTCGATCCCGTCGCAAACCAGCGGCTCGCCCGGAAGCAGCGCGTCGAAGGGCGCGGCATAGGCGAGGCGGAAGGCATTGATCAGCCGGATGCGCGTGGCATTGCGCCAGACCAGCACCGGCGCTCGCGACATCGCCGCGGCGTCGACCCGGGGTGCCAGGACCACGCGTTCGTCGCGCCGGGCAGCCTCGCCCAGCATGTCCTCGAAATCGCGAAAGCTGAGGGCAGGGTCGGCGAGCGCGTGGGCGAGGTCGAGGATCGGATTGTCGGCGGACTGCCGGTGGATGCGGTGGAGGGTGAGATGCGCGTCCTCGGGCAGGCTGTCGAAGACCATGGCACCGGAGGCGCCGACCGGCGCGAGCTGCGCCGGATCCCCGAAAAGGACGAGCGTGCGGAAGAGCTCACGCAGATCGGAATAGAGCCGGTCGTCGAGCATCGAGGCTTCGTCGACGAAGCCGATGTCGAGGGGCTCATCCCGGCGCTTCCAGCCCTTGATGAAGTCGGACCCGCGCAATCCCGCGGTCGCCAGCGCGCCCGGGACCGAAGGCGTCGCCTGATAGAAGGCGTATGCCCGGTCCAGGGCGGCCTCGGTCAGACCCTCTATCTTCGGCCGGTCGCCCTTGCCGGTCAGCCATTCCGCAATCGCCTCATACTCGGGATCGTAGAGCGGCGTGTAGAGGATGCGGTGGATCGTCGTCGCGGGCACACCCCGGGAGCGCAGCACGCTCGCGGCCTTGTTGGTGGGCGCGAGCACGGCCAGCGTGCGCTTCTGCCGCGCCTTGCGGCTCTCGTAGTCAGCGGAGACCGGCTCGACACCCGCGGCGATCAGCCGGCGCACCAGTTGCGCGAGCAGCATCGTCTTGCCAGACCCGGCCTTGCCGATCACCGCAAGCGTCGGTTGCGGCCCGCCACCCTCCGGCAGCAGCGCCGCGCCGGCCAGATCGACGCCCGACGCCATGAGCGCCGTCTCGATCCGGGCATCGGCCCGCGCCTGGTCCTCGGAGAACTCCATGCCGCTTCCCTAGCGGCTGGAGTAATTTTGCGCCAGTATCAGCAGGCTGCGTTCCGTCGTTTGCCCGGAGAACCCGCGTGCCGCAGACGCTGGCCGACCGTTACCGTGCCTATCTCGATTGCCTGAACCGGCAGGCGTGGAACGAACTCGACCGCCACGTGGCCACGATCGTGCGCTACAACGGCCGGCCTCTCGGTCTGAGCAGATACCGCTCCATGCTCGTCCGCGACTTCGAGGACATCCCGGACCTGCACTTCGAGCCGGCGATCATCCTCGCCGAGCCTCCGCTCGTCGCGGCGCGCCTTACGTTCAATTGCACGCCGCGGGCGACATTCCTCGGCCTGCCGGTCAACGGCCGGCGCGTCGTCTTCGTCGAGAACGTGTTCTACCAGTACCAGGACACGCGCATCAGTTCGGTCTGGTCGGTGATCGACAAGGCGGCGATCGAAGCGCAGATCTGAGAACGCGGACGACGACTGGGCTCGCGGAAGGGGCCGTGACCTGATCCGTGTGAACCTCCGGGGAGGGCCGGGGCGCGTCGTGCCGGGTGTCCCGTGATGGCGTCGCTGCGCGCGCCCCGCGCCGACGCGCTCGCCGGAGCGGGGCGTGGACTCTCACGCGGCGAGCCGGGCCGCGCTCTCGGTCATGGCATGTCGGGGAAACGAGGCGTCGAACCAGCGTGCCATCACGGACAGCGGGATCCCGGACTTGCGCGAGATCTCGGCGCGCGCGCTTTCGGTCATCGGCCAGAGGCCCACGCTGATCGCGTCCCGGCCCTTGCCGTCGGTGCCGATGATGTCGGGCGTGACGCCGATGCGCCGGTAGATCGGCACGGTCTTGGCGTAGATCACCCCGAGCGCCTGCTCGATGCCGAAGCGAATGCCCATCTCGGTGCCCGCGGCCAGCAGTGCCGCCGCAACGCCGACCGGAGCGTCCGGGGCGAGGCAGAAACGGGTGCACTCCCAGATCAGCGGGCTTGCGATGCGGACACCGCCGGTCAGGTGCGTGAAGTGTTCGTTCGTCATGATCCGGCCGAGCGTCGGCATGATGCGGACCGAGCCGGCATGCCGGCCGTCCGGCGCTGACGCAATGATGTATAGAGGGTTCAGGACATCGTACTGATCCATCTCCCGCCCGCTATCGTCGACAGTAACCTCCCAGTCGAGCCGGTGCTTGAACTGGGCCGCACGATCCAGGAACATGGTGTCGGCGAGGATGGGATATCCGGACAACTGGTCAGCGTAGAGGAAGTGGATCATGGTGGCCTCCTGTCGTCTTGAGGACTTCAGGAATCGCCAATCGTTGTTAAGAAAGTCCGACCGTGCGCCGCCCTAATATTTCGGCAACGCCCCCTGCGGGGTGATGATCCCCTTGGCCAGTGCGAGGGCCACCGCGTGGGTAACGTTCAGCGCCCCGAGCTTGTGACGGGCCGAATCGATGTAGGCGCGCAGCGTATTCTCGGAGATCTGCAGGATGTCAGCCACCGCCGCACGGCTGTGCCCGACACTGAGATGCGTGAGTGCCTCGCGCTCCCGAGGCGAAAGTTCGGTACTCGGCGGCGTCAATTCGCGGTTGATGATTCGCAGCGCCTGCTCGTGCATCAGGTGCGAGACGACGAGGATGTCCTTGGCGTTCCGTCCGGTGAACTCCGCCCATTCCGTATCATCGCACTGGTGGTTCAGGCAGAACACCGCGAACTCGCCCTGCGGCCCCCAGATCGGGACCGTCCACCCCTGGTTGCCGAGCCCGTGCTCCATGGCGTCGCGCAGGAAGGCGCGGGCGGCGAGGTTCGACCAGTCGAGGGTCTTCCAGTCCATCGGGTGGAAGCGCCGCATGGCGCCGAGCAGCACGGGGTCGATCGCGAGATAATTCTTCTCGACGTAGTGCCGCGCCCAGTCCCGGCTGTAGGTGAAGGCGCCGATCTGTTCCCGCTTCAGCGTCGCGGTGTGGTAGAAGACATGAGTGACGCGGAAAAAGTCGCGCAGCTCGTGTGCCCAGACCTGCAGATCGTCAATGGATATCGTTGTCTGCAAACGCTCCAGCAGCGCTTCGAGCCTGGCCTTTTCCAACGTCAATTCCCGCACAGAGCTTGGCACCGATCTCACTGGCTGCGACGAAGATGGCGTCGTCAAGCTGCTCGGCGAGTTCGAGCATTCCGTTCTTTTCGGAAAACTGCCGGATGTCCTTCAGAATATCAATGACCCAGTAGGCTTTCATTTCGTGCGGCACCTTTCGGGGGCGGGGGGCTCCGTATTGAGAGGGATAGCACCGGGGGGAGTCCGGTGAAATTCGCCAATTCTGAGACCGCAGAAATGAGGGGGTCTGCAACGGCAAGCTGTTGATATGACTTGATCTGCCCATCGCGGTGGGCGAAGGCGGCGCCTGCTCGGCCGTGCGCGCGTTGCCGGGAGGGCCGCAAATCACTGCGGCCGTCGGCGAAGTCCCTCCGCCGTCGGCCTGTCAGTTGTCACTGTTCGCAGGCGGTCTCGGGCCGATGCCGGGCTGTCCCGCCCGCCGGCCCGAGGTCCGGGGCGCGCTCACCCCTGCGCCTGGCTCGCCTCGATCGTATCGGCGAAGGTGCGCAGGCCCGTGACCGGCGCGCCGACGAGGACGGCCATGTTGCCGGGCTTGTGCTCGTTCCGACGCATCTTCACGTGGGCATCGGGGATCTGCGCCCAGGGGAAGACCTCGGACATGCACGGGTCGAGCCGGCGCTCGAGCATGAGCTGGTTCGCTGCCGACGCCTGCTTGAGGTTGGCGAAGTGGCTGCCCTGCACCCGCTTCTGGTTCATCCAGAGATAGCGGGCATCCATGGTGAGGTTGTAGCCCGACGTGCCGGCGCAGATCACGACCATGCCGCCCTTCTTCACCACGAGGACGGAGACCGGGAAGGTCGCCTCGCCCGGGTGTTCGAAGACCATGTCGACGTTCACGCCCTTGCCGGTGATGTCCCAGATCGCCTTGCCGAACTTGCGCGCCTCGGTCAGCCACTCCTTGTATTCGGGGCTGTTCACCGTGGGCATCTGGCCCCAGCACTTGAAGTCCTTGCGGTTGATGACACCCTTCGCGCCGAGCGACAGCACGAAATCGCGCTTGTTCTCTTCGGAGATGATCCCGATCGCGTTCGCGCCGGCGGTGTTGATGAGCTGGATCGCAAAGGAGCCAAGGCCGCCCGACGCACCCCAGACGAGGACGTTCTGGCCGGGGCGCAACTCGTGCGGCGAGTGGCCGAAGAGCATCCGGTAGGCGGTGGCAAGCGTCAGCGTGTAGCAGGCAGCCTCTTCCCACGTCAGGTGCTGCGGCCGGGCCATCAGCTGCTGGCTCTGGACGTTGGTGAACTGCGCGAAGCTGCCGTTCGGCGTCTCGTAACCCCAGATCCGCTGGGAGGGCGAGAACATCGGGTCGCCGCCGTTGCAGTGCTCGTCGTCGCCATCATCCTGGTTGCAGTGGATGACGACCTCGTCACCCACCTTCCAGCGACGAACCTTGTCACCGACCGCCCAGACGATGCCCGAGGCATCCGAGCCTGCGATGTGATAGGGTGCCTTGTGCACGTCGAACGGCGAGATCGGCACGCCGAGGCCGGCCCAGACGCCGTTGTAGTTGACGCCGGCCGCCATGACGAAGACGAGAACCTCGTTGGAATCGAGCTTCGGCGTATCGACGACCTCGACCTGGAACGACTGGTCCGGCTCGCCGTGGCGCTCGCGACGGATGGCCCAGGCATACATCTGCTTCGGGACGTAGCCGAGGGGGGGAATCTCGCCAACCTCGTAGAGATCCTTCTCCGGGGCGGCATAGGTGGGCTGGGTGGCGGGTGCGTCGAGCGGGGCCAAGATCATCTCCTTCTCCGCGCAATTTTATTACGTGTCACGGCTAATCGCTTTCATTACATTATCACGACGCGGATGCAACCGTCTTTGTGCGGTGCGGTGAAACCGCCCTCCGAAGGGGCCTCGGCACCGCCCCAAACGCGGCTCCAGCGCTCGGTGCGGTGCTTTTGTACCTCAGTCCTTCGCCGCGGCAACAGGGCCGAGAGGCAGGCTCACGGTCAGGAACAGCGAGCCACCCTCGGGCCGGTTCTCGACGGCGAATTCGACGTAGCCGCGCAGGCTGGTGAAAACCGGCCGGCCAGCAATGTGTAGCCGAGGTGCGGGCCGATCCCGAAGGTCCGGCTCTTGACGTCGCCGAGCGCGTCGGGCTGACCCTCGTCGGGCGTGAGCTGGACATAGGCGAATCCGGCCAGCCCGAGGAAGAACTGCTCGCTCAGAGATCGCGAGAACCCAAGGTCGAGGTGCGAGGAAATCCCGCTGGTGTAGTCGGTGTCAGGGTTCTCGAAGTTGTAGGTCAGCCCGGCCGTGGCGGAGAACTCCCAGCCGGTCTGGCGGTCGAGATAGGTATAGGCGCCGCCCGCGTCGATGGCGCCGTGGCCGAGCCCGAGGTTTGCGAGACGGCTCGCGTCATAGGCGCCGACAGGCACGTTGCCGGTGAGATAGGCCATCCAGTTGTGCACGCCGCTGGTCCAGAAGATCTGCGCGTTCGGATAGAGGTCGCCGAAGCCTGTCGTCGTGTCCGACCGTCCGAGGCGCTGGCCCCCCGCCACCGCGACATCGGCCGAGACCGTGTTCCACCCGGGGAAGAAGGCGAGCGAGAAGCTCGGGCGTCCGCCGAGCACCGTGGTGTCCGGCGTCCAGGTCGGTGCGATGAACTGCGCCACGAAGCCGGTGTCGAGCCCGAAGGTGAGCTTGCCCCCCTGCGGCAGCGCGGTGTCGCCTCCGGCGTTGCCGCCATAGTAATAGGTCTGCATCGGCAGCGAGACGCCCGGCGCCGGGGCGATGGCCGCGAAGCTGGCGTATCGCCCCGGAAGCCAGAAACCGACGCCGCCCTCGTCGGCCCAGGCAGGCAATGTGAGCAAGGCCGTTCCGACGGCCGCGAGAGCGATGCGCATGGCCCTAGTCCACCTTCACGATCTGCGGCGGCGTCCAGCTGTCGTCGAGGATCGAGGGGGCCGTATCCTTGGGCCAGTACATCCGCAGCATCGGCAGGAAGGCACCCTTCGGCGCGGGCAGCCAGTTCGCCTCCTTGTCCTTGCCGGGCGATTCGGTCTGGAAGTAGAACGTGACCGATCCGTCAGCGTTCGCGACGAGGTCATTGCGCGGGCTGACCGTGAACTTGTCGAGCGCGTTCGGCACGAACCACCAGCCCTGATCGACCTGATACATGGTGATCGACCAGAAGCCGTTGACCGGCGGTTCCTGTCCCTTCGGGAAGGTCAGGGTGTATTTGTGCGCGCCAGGTTCGCCGGCCAGCCGAAGGCCGCGACCAGCGCCCGTTTGTCATAGTCAGTGCCGTAGGCGCCGAGGCCCATGGTGAAGATCCAGCCGTCCCTTTCGGTGCCCATGCCGTCCTTGTGCGCCCCGAGGTAGGCGAGCGCGTCCTGCGGCTTCCGACGAAATTGAAGCGCGCCCCTTTGCGAATTCGCTTGAATACGCCCGAAAATTTCTCTCCAGCGCCGTCTTCGCGCAATCTTCTTGCGCGACGCTCTTGCGCCCTCCGCTGCGATGCAGCATAGTCGCTCGGAATCCGCAAGATGACAGTAACGGACAAGACCCCGAACAGTTCGAATGAGTCCGTATTGCATCCGTGGGACAGATCGAATTCTCCGCGTGAGACACCTTTCTTGAGGCTCGCATGACCGAACCCGCCCGTGACAAGCCCTGGCTCTTCCGCACCTACGCCGGCCATTCGACAGCTGCGAAGTCGAACGAACTCTATCGCTCGAACCTCGCCCGCGGCCAGACCGGCCTTTCCGTGGCCTTCGACCTGCCGACGCAGACCGGCTACGACAGCGACCATGTCCTCGCCCGCGGCGAGGTCGGCAAGGTCGGCGTTCCGGTTAGCCACATCGGCGACATGCGCGCGCTCTTCGACGGTATCCCGCTCGAGGCGATGAACACCTCGATGACGATCAACGCCACCGCGGCGTGGCTGCTCGCGCTCTACGTGGCGGTCGCCGAGGAGCAGGGGGCCGATGTCACGAAGCTGCAAGGCACGGTGCAGAACGACATCATCAAGGAATACCTCTCCCGGGGCACCTATGTCTTCCCGCCGGAGCCGTCCCTGAAGCTCATCGCCGACGTGGCGCAGTACTGCTACCGCTCGGTTCCGAAGTGGAACCCGATGAACGTCTGCTCCTACCACCTGCAGGAGGCCGGCGCGACGCCCGAGCAGGAACTCGCCTTCGCGCTCGCCACCGCCCGCGCAGTGCTCGACGAGGTGCGCGGTCAGGTCGATCCGAAGGACTTTCCCGAGCTCGTCAGCCGGATTTCGTTCTTCGTGAACGCCGGCATCCGGTTCGTGACCGAGATGTGCAAGATGCGGGCCTTCGTCGATCTCTGGGACGAGATCTGCCGCGAGACCTATGGCGTCGAGGATCCGAAGTTCCGCCGCTTCCGCTACGGCGTGCAGGTGAACTCCCTCGGCCTGACCGAGCAGCAGCCGGAGAACAACGTCTACCGCATCCTGATCGAGATGCTGGCGGTCGTGCTCTCGAAGAAGGCGCGCGCCCGTGCCGTGCAGCTTCCCGCGTGGAACGAGGCGCTCGGCCTGCCGCGGCCGTTCGACCAGCAGTGGTCGCTCCGGATGCAGCAGATCATGGCCTATGAGACCGACCTTCTGGAATACGGCGACCTCTTCGACGGCAATCCCGTGGTTGACGCTAAGGTCGAGGAACTGAAGGCCGGGGCTCGGGCCGAGCTTGCGAAGATCGACGAGATGGGCGGCGCCGTTGCGGCGATCGACTACATGAAGTCGGAACTCGTCTCGGCGAATGCGGCGCGGCTCCGCCGTATCGAGGCGGGGGAGACCACCGTCGTCGGCGTCAACCGCTTCAAGGAGGCCGAGCCCTCGCCGCTCACCGCCGGGGACGGCGGCATCCTCGTCGTTGATCCCGCGGTCGAGGCCGTGCAGATCGAGCGGCTCGTTGCCTGGCGGCAGGGTCGGGACGCGGCCGCGGTCACGGCGGCCCTCGAGGGGCTGAAGGCTGCGGCGAAGGCCGGCGAGAACATCATGCCGGCGTCGGTCGTCGCGGCGAAGGCGGGTGTCACCACCGGCGAGTGGGGCGGGGCCATGCGCGAGATCTTCGGCGAGTACCGGGCGCCCACCGGCGTCGGCAAGACGGTCTCGGCGGCCGCGGGCAACCTCGCGGAGGTGCGGGCAGCCGTCGAGGCGGCGAGCGGCCGGCTCGGTCGCCGCATCAAGTTCCTGGTCGGAAAGCCCGGCCTCGACGGCCACTCGAACGGCGCCGAGCAGATCGCCGTCCGGGCGCGCGACTGCGGCATGGAAGTGGTCTATGAGGGCATCCGCCTCACCCCGGCGCAGATCGTCAACGCCGCGCTGGAAGAGAGCGTCCACGTGGTCGGCCTGTCGATTCTCTCGGGCTCGCACCTGCCGCTGGTGACGGAAGTGCTCGAGCGGATGCGCGCGGACGGGATCGGTGACGTACCGCTCGTCGTCGGCGGGATCATCCCGGACGTCGATGCCGACCTGCTGCGCGCGGCGGGTGTTGCACGGGTCTACACGCCGAAGGACTTCGAGCTGAACCGGATCATGCTCGACATCGTGGAGCTTGCGGACGCAGGCGCGCGCGCCGCGGCGTGACGCGACCGGACAGCGTGCCTGCTGTGCTCATTTGTGAGACTCCGCGCAGTGATCCACTGTGCGGCCTTCGCTGGTGATAGGGGCGTGAGATGCTGGACAACGAGGAGCCCGGGCGCGGCCCGGCGCCCTGGCACGGGTTCAACTCGGCGATCGAGGTCTGCCTCGCCGAGTACTTCACCTTCCGCGGCCGCGCGTCGCGCTCCGAGTACTGGTTCTTCGCCCTCTTCATGTTGCTCATGAGCATCGGAGGCGAGATAGCTGATAACCTGAGCGGATTCAGGATCGCTCCGGATGTCGGTCTTTTCGGGACCATCTTGGCGATTGCGCTGTTCATTCCCTCGCTGGCGGTCACCAGTCGCCGATTCCATGATGCCGGCTGGAGCTTCTGGTGGTATCTGATGGTCTTTCTTCCGGTGATCGGCTGGATTTTCATCTTCTACGTGCTTGTCACGCGTGATCAACTGCCGAACCGGTTCGACGTGGTGCGCTAGGCCGGCGCCGCGCGGTCAGCGGTTCCGGTGACCGAAGGACTTCTCTCCCATCAGCAGTCGGTGGGTTCGAACTGCGCCGACATGATCGCGAGAGGTGGCGCGACGCCGCTGATCTCGAGGACAAGCTTGCGGTGGATGGTCCTGGCAAGGTCGTCACGTTCGCGGGCGACCATCACGAAGGCACCGTCCCCGCCGGCGACGCAGTCCTGATAGTAGAGATCGAGGTCGGGTGCCGCGCCGCCCTCGAAGGCGAGGATCGGCAGACCGTTGATGGTGATGCCTTTCGCCACCGCTTCATCCCGGGCTTTGGTGACGGCAGGGCCGGTGTTGTTCGTGCCGTCGCCGGAAATGTCGATCACAAGCCGCGGCGCGGTGATGCGATCGTCCTCGAGGAGAACCGTGCCAAACCTGATGGCACGGGAGATCGAGGTGCCACGGCCGCGGCGCACCGGCATGGCGGCGATCTCGTCGGCGAGCGCCGCGGCCGAAGCGGGGCTGTCGATGATCCGCCAGGGCACGAGGCCGCCATCCTGAACCTGTCCGGCCCACTCGAAATACGCGAGGGCGACACGGCCAAGCTCCCCCGCCGAGATCGCGCGGGCGAGGCCCGGATGGCGCAGCACCGCGAGATAGCCCTCGCGCTGAATGCTGATTTCGCCCAGGTCCATGGATCGCGAGGTATCGACCGCGAGGACGATCTTCGCATCGACCTCGACGACGTCCTGAGCCCGACCGCCCGGCGCTGCCAGTGTCAGCGCCGCCGCCACAGCGAGCCATGCACTGCGCATGCCACTCCTCCCCGCGGTCCTCGCCGGAGAATAGCACGGGCGGCAGGCGCGGCCTATCGCAAGCGGCGGATCAGGCTCGAGGTATCCCAGCGTCCCCCGCCCATGCGCTGCACGTCCTTGTAGAACTGGTCGATGAGCGCGGTGCCGGGGAGGGCGGCGCCGTTCTGGTTGCCCTCTTCGAGGCAGATCCCCAGATCCTTGCGCATCCAGTCGACGGCGAAACCGAAGTCGAACTTGTCCGCGAGCATGGTCTTGCCGCGATTGTCCATCTGCCACGATCCGGCGGCGCCCTTGCCGATCACTTCGAGCACCGCCTCGCCGTCGAGCCCGGCCTTCTGGGCGAAGGCGAGACCTTCCGACAGGCCCTGCACGAGCCCGGCGATGCAGATCTGGTTCACCATCTTGGTGAGCTGGCCGGAGCCCGCCGGGCCCATCAGGCGGCAGGCGCGGGCATAGGCCGCGATCACCGGCTCGGCACGGGCGTAGGGCTCCGCCTCGCCGCCGCACATCACGGTCAGGACGCCGTTCTCCGCACCCGCCTGACCGCCGGAAACCGGCGCGTCGATGAAGTGCGCCGAGCGGGTCCTTGCGGCGGCGTCGAGCTCGCGGGCGACGGCGGCCGAGGCGGTGGTGTGGTCGACGAAGATCGCGTCCGCCGCCAGCGTCTCGAACGCGCCGCCGTCTCCGATCGTGACACTGCGCAGGTCGTCATCATTGCCGACGCAGGCGAAGACGATCTGCTGGCCTTCCGCGGCCATGGCCGGGGTCGGGGCGCTCCGGCCACCGTGCTCGGCCACCCACGCCTCGGCCTTTTTCAGCGTCCGGTTGTAGACGGTGACGTCGTGCCCCCTGGCCGCCAGATGGCCTGCCATGGGGTAGCCCATGACGCCCAGACCAATGAATGCCACGCGTGCCATGTGCTCGCTCCCCGTTAACCCTTCTCGCGTTGTAGCCGAACTGTTCGCCTGCTATCCGGGCAGGGTCAAGGCGATGGCGTGAGGCGGCAGGGCGAAAGGACCGGTTTAGCGGATGGCGTTTCTGTTCCGTTGGCTGATGCGCGGCTTTCTCGCGCTCGCCGCGCTCGCCGCCGTCGGGCTGTTCCTGGCCTACTATCTCGCGTCCCAGTCCCTGCCTGACTACAATGCCAGGTTGAGTATTGCGGGTCCGGCGCAGGAAATCGACATCGTGCGCGACCGCTACGCGGTGCCGCACATCCTGTCGAAGGACGATCACGACGCATTCTTCGGACTCGGCTTCGTCCACGCGCAGGACCGGCTCTGGCAGATGACGCTGCTCCGGCGCACCGCGCAGGGGCGGCTCTCGGAACTCTTCGGGCCGGAGACGGTGCCGATCGACACGCTGATGCGGGCACTCGATCTCTCGGGCTATGCCCGCGACGCGGTGGCCCGGCAGACGCCCGAGACGCGGGTAGCGCTCGAGGCCTATGCGGACGGGGTGAATGCCTGGCTGAAGGTCGTGCAGGAAAAGGCGCTCGGCCGCGGCGCGCCGGAGTTCTTCCTGTTCTCGGCGGACATCTCGCCGTGGCTGCCGGCGGACTCGATCTCGATCCAGAAGCTCATCGCGCTCCAGCTGACCGACAAGGCGGCGATGGAGGCGCTGCGGGCACGGCTCTCGCTCGTCCTGCCGAACGAGCGGCTCAGGGACATCCTGCCGGATTCGCCGACCGAGCCGGTGATGGCGTTGCCGCAGTTCTCCGAGCTCTTTCCGGATGCTCCGGGAGGGACGGAGTTCGCGGCAGTAAAGCATCCGCTCGATCCGGTGCCGGCCCCGGGCTTTGGCGGCGCATCGAACGCCTTCGCAGCGATGGGGAGCCGGACGTCGGGCGGTGCGCCGCTGCTCGCCACCGATCCGCACCTGTCGCTGAGCGCGCCGTCGATCTGGATGCTGGCGCGGATGGACCTCGCCAGCGGGCCGGTGATCGGCGCGACGATCCCGGGGATGCCGGCGATCCTCATCGGGCGCAATCCGGACATCGGCTGGGGGCTGACCTCGAGCTATCTCGACGATCAGGACATCTACATCGAGAAGCTGAACCCGGATGACCCGGACAGCTATCTGACGCCGACCGGCTGGCAGCGGTTCGAGGCCCGGACCGCGACGATCGGGGTGAAGGACGCGGACCCGGTGGTGGTGACGCTGCGGCGGAGCCGGCATGGGCCGGTGATCCCGGGCGAGACGTTCGGGGCCGCGGCGGTGACGCCGCCCGGACATGTGGCGACGCTGGCCTGGACGGCGCTGACGCCGGAGGATCGCTCGATCGGCGCGGCCCTCGGGCTGATGCGGGCCGGGAGCGTCGCGGAGGCGCGGCAGGCGGCGCGCGACGTGGTGGCGCCGTCGCAAAACATCACGATCGCGGATGCGAAGTCCGTGGCGTTGCAGATGTCGGGGGCGGCGCCGCGGCGGCAGGCGGGGAGCACCTCGAAGGGGCGGCTGCCGTCTCCGGGCTGGCTTGCGGTCAACGATTGGCAGGGGATGCGGAGCTTCGACGAGAACCCGTGGGTCGAGGACCCGCCGAGCGGCGTGGTGGTGAACACCAACAACCGCATCACCGACACGGCGTTCCCTGACCACCTGAGCTTCGACTGGGGTGACAGCTTTCGCATCGTCCGGGCCGGGAGGCTGCTGGGCGACCGGCAGTATCACAGCCGGGACAGCTTCGTGGAGGTCCAGACCGACGACGTGTCGGAGGCGGCGCGGCGTCTTCTGCCGCTGATCGCGCGGGATCTCTGGTACTCCGGCGAGCCGGCGGCGAGCGGCTCGACCGAGCGGCAGCGGCAGGTGGCGCTGGAGCGGCTGGCGAACTGGAACGGCGCGATGCGCGAGCACGACCCCGAGCCTCTGATCTATGCGGCATGGGTGCGGTCGTTGCAACGGCGGCTGGTGCAGGACGAGTTGGGGCCGCTGGCGGCGCTGGTTCCGCAGGCCGATCCGGTGTTTCTGGAGCGGGTGTTCCGCAACACCGACGGGGCGGGGGCGTGGTGTGACGTGAAGCAGACGACGGCGGTCGAGACCTGCCCGGAGATGGCTCGGCGCGCGCTCGATGATGCGCTGATCGAGCTTGACGAGCGTTACGGGCCGCCGTTGGAGAGCTGGCGCTGGGGTGATGCGCATCCGGCGGTGCAGGCGCATCAGACGCTCGGGAAGGTGCCGGTGCTGAGGAGCCTCGTGAACATCCGGCAGAGCTCGTCAGGGGGCGACCAGACGCTGCTTCGGGGGCAGTCGACGGCGACGGGCCCCGAGCCCTACGCCAACGTTCATGCGGCGGGGTTCCGGGCGGTCTATGATTTCTCGGATCCGGACTCGAGCCTCTACGTCATCTCGACCGGCGAGAGCGGGCATCCGTTGTCGCGGCACTATGACGATCTCGCGGCGATCTGGCGCGAGGCGGAATATATCCCGATGTCGCTCGATCCGGCGCTGGCGCGGGCGGGGGCGCTCGGGGTGACGGTGCTGACGCCGGCGGGGGCGCCTCAGGTGGCGCCGTAGTCGGCGTCGGAGACCTGTTCGAGCCAGTCGACGACCTGGCCGTTCTCGACCTCCTGGATGGCGACGTGGGTCATGGCGACGTCGGGGGCGGCGCCGTGCCAGTGCTTTTCGCCGGGGGCGAACCAGACGACGTCACCGGGACGGATGTCCTCGATCTCACCACCCCAGCGGCAGACGCGGCCGCGGCCGGCGGTGACGAGGAGGGTCTGGCCGAGCGGGTGGGTGTGCCATGCGGTGCGGGCGCCGGGCTCGAAGGTCACGGTGGCACCCTGGACGCGGGCGGCGTCGAAGGGGTTCATCAGCGGATCGATTCGGACGGTGCCGGTGAACCAGTCGGCGGGGCCACGGCCGGACGGGCGGCTGCCGGCGGGGATGATTTCCATGAGCTGTTCCTCCGGGCTGGTGCGCAAGTTGCGCGAGATGGTCAAGTATTTGATCGTACTGAATAAGTTATGGCATCCTAATCCGAACGCAACCGGTCTCAATCGTTCTCAGATTCTTCTTGCGCGGCATCCTGCGATTGATCGGCCGGATGGTTCGGCGCGGGCCCGGGTGAAGCGGTGGCCCACGCGTCGGGGTCGAAGGCCCGGATGAGCGCGGCGAGTTCGTGCTCTGCGACCCGGCGCGCGGCCTTCTCGGGCGAGAACCATCGGGCGCGGCGCTGGCCGATCTCGGGAAACTTCTGGAGCATCTCGCGCGCCTCGAGCGGATAGACCCGCACGACGCAGGGCAGGAACACCGAGTGCGGCGTGCGCTTGCGGTAGGTGTAGACGCCGATGCTGACGGCGGAGATCTGGCCGCGAAGCCCGGCTTCCTCCCACGCCTCGCGGGCGGCGGCACCGGCCTCGGTGCGGTTGCGCATGGGCCAGCCCTTGGGAATCACCCAGCGGCCGGTGTCGCGGCTGGTGATGAGCAGGATGCGCAAACCCTTTCGGCTCCGGCGCCAGCAGAGAGCACCGACCTGTAGCCGGGGCGGTTGACCGGGTGCCGTGACCGCGGTGCTTCGCGTCGGAATGGGCTTCAACTTAGGCAGGGGAACTCCTGGCGCTGTGGGCGAAGGTTGTACTAGCGCTTTCCGTAGTAAAGGCCAACCACGTGCTCGGCCTGCGCGAAGAATAGCCACCGCAAAACCAGCGCGCCGAGGGCGTGGACGTCGGCGGCGATCCAGACCGCCAGCCGCCCCTCGGTCGGCAGGATAAGCGCGAGGGGGATCACCACTGCGAGGACGAGGCCAATGACGCGCAGTCTGGCGGCATGACGGCGGCCGACGACGAACACCATCTCCTTCAGGAGGTAGTTCTGCCCGGTGTGCGGCGGCTCCAGCAGGCGCGGACGGCCCATCTCGCCGAGGCCGGTGGCGGTGGCGAGCGTCGTGCCGGAGCGCGCCAGCGCCCGGTCGCCCCAGAGCCATGCGACGATCTGCAGGAGCCCGAGGGCGCCGAGGAGCCACGGGGTCGGGCCGCGGACGCCGGCGAAGAGCGCGCCACCGGTCAGGGCGAAGAGCAGGAAGATTACCGGCGTCAGAACCGATCGCCAGCGCGGGACGCTGCGCATCTGGGCGTAGATCATCGCCGTCGCGAAGACGGTCTTGAACGCGAGGAGGGCGGCGAACAGGCCGAGGGGCAGGAAGCGGGTCCCGGTGACCCAGAGCGCCGCGTAGAGCGCGAAGACGACGAGGGTCGTCATGGCAAGCGCGGCCTCGCGGCTGAGCCAGCTGGTGCGCCACTGCGAGAACGCCTTCAGGAACCGGGTGGGCTGGCCGAGGTGCAGGAGGCTCGCCAGCAGGCCGGCGCAGACGAGGCCGGCGGCGAGCAGGCAGAGGATGAGCGCGTAGAGGTGGGTCGCGTCCGGGGCGGCGCCGAGCCCGAGCCAGATGATGAGGCCGAATCCGATGCCGGAGAGCGTGGTGAAGGCGATGATCGAAGGGGCTGGATGCATCGGGGGTCAGAGCCGGGCAAGGGTGCGGTCGAGCCAGCCGAGGAAGCCGCCGGCCTCCTCGGGCAGCGGCTCGAGGAGCGGCGCGAGAACGTCGACGTCGCGGCTGCGCGGCGGCAGGTACTTGTTGGTGGGCCGGGTCTGCTGCTCTGGCATGAGGTCGATCCCGCCACGCTCGGCGACCAGCCGCGAGACCGCGCTTTCCGGGTCGGCGAGGTCGCCGAAGTGGCGCGCGCCCGCCGGGCAGGTGCGCACGCAGGCGGGGATGCGGTCTTCCTCGGGCAGCGCGAGGTTGTCGATGCGGTCCTCGCAGAGCGTGCACTTCTTCATGGTGCCCGCGACCGGATCGAGCTCGCGGGCGCCGTAAGGGCAGGCCCAGGCGCAGAGCCCGCAGCCGATGCAGTCGTCCTCGTTGACGAGCACGATGCCGTCACGCTCGCGCTTGAGGCTGGCGCCGGTCGGGCAGACCGTGACGCAGGGCGCGTCGGCGCAGTGCAGGCAGGACTTCGGGAAGTGGACGACGCGGGGTTGCCGGCCGTCGGCGGGGACGGCCTCGAAGGTGTGGACGCGGTTGAGGAAGGTACCCGACGGACGGGCGCCGTAGGCGTCGGTGTCCGAGAGCGGCCCGGCGGGCGAGGAGCCCGAGTTCCATTCCTTGCAGGCGACGACGCAGGCGTGGCACCCGACGCAGGTGTCAAGGTCGATGACGAGCCCGAGGGCGCGCTCGGTCGAGGCAGGAAGCGCGGTCATTGGCCGGAACCGCCGTGGCTTTCGCCGCGACCGTCAGGGTTGGGCTTACCTGCCATCGGATCACCTGCCATCGGACTAACCGGCACGGAATTTCACCAGCTTGGGGGCACGGGGGACGGGAGACATTTCCGAGGGGAAGGCGGGGGCCGAGCGGGCTTCGGCCGGGATGCGCTCGATGCGCACCCGCAGGTCGTACCACGCCGCCTGTCCCGTGACCGGATCGGAGTTCGAGAGGCCGGTGGGCAGGGTCTCGGGGATCAGGTGGTTCAGGAGAAAGCCGCGGGTCGCCTCCGGGGCGTCTGGCGCGAGGGACCACGCGCCGGGGCGTTTGCCGATGGCGTTCCACGTCCAGACGGTCGCCGGATTGAGCGCGTCCATGCGGGCGACGGGGACGCGGATCTCGGCATGGGGCGAGACGACGCGCGCGAAGTCGCCGGGCTCGAAGCCGAGGGACTCCCAGAGGGCGCCGGGGATGTAGAGCGGGTTCTCGCCGTGGATCTGGCGCAGCCATGCGTTCTGCGAGCCCCAGGAGTGGTACATCGCCGCCGGGCGCTGGGTGATCGCGTGGATCGGGTACGTGTCGGTGTCGGTATCGGAGAGCGGCGGATACCACACCGGCAACGGCGCCATGGCGCGGGCGAGGCGCTCGCGCAGCGCGTCGGGCGGCTGGTGCGGCCCGTGGCCGAGGGCTGCGGCCTGAAAGCGGGCGAGGGGCTCGACGTAGAGCTGGAAGAGGTAGGGCTGGGGCGTGTCGTAGATGCCGATCTTCACTGCCCAGTCCTGATAGGCGCGGTTCCACGGCTTGAAGAACGCCGCTTCCTCGGGGACGTGGGCGATGTGGAAGCCGCCGGCCTCGATGTAGCGGGCGAGCTGCTTCGGGTTCGGCGCGCCGCGCCCGGTCCCGGTGCCGTCCTCGCCACGCCAGCCCATGAGCGGCCCGACGCCGGGGCGGCGCTGGTGGCGCACCATGTAGTCGGCATAGTCGCGGTAGATCGCCTTGCCGTTGGCATCCACCATGCCGGGGAGTTTCAGGCGGACGCCGAGGTCGAGCAGGACCGACTGGAAGCCGCGCACGCCCTCGGCGCCCGGGCGTTCGGGTTCGATCACCGGCCAGCGGATCGCGTCGATCGCGGCGTCGGGCTCGGAGATCGGCCGGTCGAGCAGCGAGATGCAGTCGTGGCGTTCGAGATAGGTGGTGTCGGGCAGCACAAGGTCGGCGTAGGCGACCATCTCCGAGGAATAGCTGTCGGCGACGATGATCTTCGGGATGAGGTAGACGCCGGTCGCATCGGTCGCGGTCAGCATCCCGATGGTCTGGGCGGTGTTCATCGACGAGTTCCACGCCATGTTGGCCATGTAGAGGAACAGCACGTCGATCGGGTAGGGATCACCCCTGGCGGCGTTGGCGATCACCATGTGCATCATGCCGTGGGCCGAGAGCGGCGCTTCCCACGAGAAGGCGTGGTCGATGCGTTTCGGCCGGCCGTCGGCGTCGATCGCCAGGTCTTCCGGGCCGCGCGGGTAGCCGAGCTGCGGGCCGTCGAGGGGGTAGCCGGGGGTCACCTTGTGGTGCGGCTTCGGGTGGGCCGAGACGGGCTTCGGGTAGGGCGGCTCGAAGCGGAAGCCGCCGGGCGTCTCGACGGTGCCGAGGATGAGCTGCAGCAGGTGGAGCGCGCGGCAGGTCTGGAAGCCGTTCGAGTGGGCGGCGATGCCGCGCATCGCGTGCATGGCGACCGGGCGGCCGACCATGGTCTCGTGGCGCTTGCCGCAATGGTCGGTCCACGGGCGATCGAGGGTGATCGGATGGTTGAAGGCGGTGTCGGCGAGCTCCGCCGCGAGGCGGTGGATGACCTCGGGCTCGATGCCGCAGGCCGGTGCGACCGCCTCGGGGGCGAGCGCGGGGTCGAGGTAGGCCTCGGCCATCAGCGCGAAGACCGGCTTCACGTGAGTCGGGCCGACGTTGAAGCCGCCCGAGAGTGCGGGTCTCGCCACATCCGCGGCGGGGACGGCGCGGTGGCGGGCGGGGTCCCACGCGAGCTCGCGTCCCTCGCTGTCGCGCAGGAAGCTGCCGAAGCCGGGGGAGGCGGGGTCCTGGTCGACGAGCCACGCGGCGTTGGTGAAGCGCATGAGATAGGCGAGATCGATCTTGCCGGAGGTGAGCAGCAGGTGGACGAGGCTGAGGATGAGCAGGCCGTCGGTGCCGGGCGTGATGCCGATCCACTGATCGGCGATGGCCGAGTAGCCGGTGCGGATCGGGTTGACCGAGATGACGCGCGCGCCGCGGGCCTTGAGCTTGCCGAGGCCGATCTTCAGCGGGTTCGAGTCGTGGTCCTCGGCAACGCCGAAGAGGATGAGGAGGCGCGTGCGTTCCCAGTCGGGCGCGCCGAACTCCCAGAAGGCGCCGCCCATGGTGTAGATGCCGGCGGCGGCCATGTTGACCGAGCAGAAGCCACCGTGGGCGGCGTAGTTCAGCGTGCCGAACTGCTGCGCCCACCAGCCGGTCAGCGCCTGGCTCTGGTCGCGGCCGGTGAAGAAGGCGAGGCGCTCGGGGTGCTGCTCGCGGATCGGCTCGAGCCAGTTCACCGCGATGCCGAGGGCCTCTTCCCAGGAGATTTCCCTGAACTCGCCCGAGCCGCGCGGGCCGGTGCGGCGGAGTGGCGCGCGCAGGCGGGCGGGCGAGAGGTGCTGCATGACGCCGGCCGAGCCCTTGGCGCAGAGCACCCCGCGGTTGACCGGATGAGCGCGGTTGCCCTCGATGTGATGGACGCGGTTCTCCGCCACATGCACGTCGATGCCGCAGCGGCAGGCGCACATGTAGCAGGTCGTGCGGCGGATCTCGGGGGCGGTGTCGGGCACGTCCGGTTCTCTCATGCTGTCGTGGCGAATGCTGCGAAACTCGGTGGCGAGGCGCAAGGGGGCGCTGCATCGGGTTTGTGACTTACCGGGTTTTCAGGGACGAAAGTCCCGAATGGCGCGCGGACCCGCAACGTCGTTGCCAGAACGCCGGGTCAGCCGTAACGTCGTTCCGCCCGGAAGGTTCCGGGAACGGAGGGCTTCTCCCTGAGACGGTTGCCGGGTCTGACCGCAGGTCCGCTGCCTGCCGCCGCGATCGGCGCCGCCGTGGAGGGCGGGCCGGCGATGGCGGCCGGTGACTGCCGCCTGTTGCGGCTCGACGGGGTGGGGCTGAAGTGGGACACAGCCGTGCCCGGCACGCCCGCGACGGTGCGCCATGGTTTCACGACGCGGCGCGCGGCGTTTCCCGACGCGGTCAACTGCCGTCTCGATCACCCGGGGCCGACAGGCGCGCTCATGGGCTGCTCGAACCGGAGCGGGCTCGCCGGCCTGATGCCGGGAGACATTGCCGGGCGGTCGCCCTCTGCGGGCCATCGGCCGGGGGATGCGGTGACGGGGGGATGCGGTGAAGGCGCCGGAAAAAAGGTCGTTCGCGTGGCCGGTGCTGCGGGCGGGCGAACGCGCCTGCGGCCCGATCAAAGCGGATGGGAAGAATGGACTGCCGTTCGGAGGAAAAAGCGGACGGAATTCGCAGCTACCTGCTCCTGAGCCCCGGGGACAGGGTTTTCGTTCTTCGAACGGCCGTGTATAGGCGCGGTCGATTCCCGAGTTGAGGCTGACATGAACCAGGTTGTGGAAAAGGCGCTGCGCGGCATGGCGCTGCTGAAGGTCTCCAATATCCGTCACTGGACGGACAGGACCTTCTCGTTCAATTGCGCCCGTCCGGCGGGCTTTCGCTTCCGCTCCGGCGAGTTTGCGATGATTGGCCTCATGGTGGACGGCAAACCGCTGCTCCGGGCCTACTCGATCGCCTCGCCCTCCTGGGACGACGATCTCGAATTCTACTCGATCAAGGTCGAGGACGGCCCGCTCACCTCGCGCCTGCAGCATCTGCAGGAGGGCGATGAGATCGTCATGCGGCCGAAGCCGGTCGGCACGCTGGTCCACGATGCGCTCATTCCCGGCAAGCGGCTGTTCCTGTTCTCGACCGGTACCGGCATCGCGCCCTTTGCCTCGATCATCCGCGACCCGGAAACCTACGAGAAGTTTGACCACATCGTGCTGACCCAGACCTGCCGACAGGTGAACGAGCTCGACTACGGGCACGACCTCGTGGCGCGCATCCGGGGCGACGAGATGCTTTCGGAACTCGTGGGCGACAAGCTCCAGCACATCGCTACGACGACGCGCGAGGAGAGCCCGGCCATGGGCCGGATGACCGACTGGATCCGCGATGGCCGCCTTGCCGCCGCGACCGGCGGGCCGCTCGATCCGGCGACCGACCGGGTGATGATTTGCGGCTCGATGGCGATGCTTCAGGAGCACAAGGCGCTCTGCGAGGGTGCCGGCATGAGCGAGGGCTCGAATTCCGAGCCGGGTCAGTTCGTGATCGAGAAGGCGTTCGTCGACTGAATGACGTCGGGCGCGATGGTTTGGGGGGCGCGGCCCCCGGGGCCTGTCATGGTTAACGGCGAAGCGCCCCATGACCGACTCTGCCCGCGGGTGCGAGGGCCGGCAATACCGACCATTCCAGAAGGTTAACGCGACGGCCGACGCAGTCGGAAGCATCACGTCCACGGCGCCTCCCGCCGGTGGTTCATGATGCGCTGACCCGCAAGGGCGCGGCGGCGCAAAGCGCCTTCGAGGGAAGCCGTTCGAGCCCACGCCTTCAATCGAGCGCCCTCGCAGGAGTCCCACCTGGCAGTGAGCGCCAAGCGCGCCCTCTGACGTCGGTGCCCCCCGGGCCGGCGCGCTCAGGCCGCCTAGCGTGGCGGCCAGTCGGCGCTGCGCATCTCGTGAAGCCTCGAGGCGGTGCGCTCGAACTCGAAGGCGCCCGCGCCCTCGAGATAGAGCGCATCGGGCTCCGCCTCGGCCGAGACGATCAGCCGGACCTTGCCCTCGTAGAGCGCGTCGACCAGCGTCACGAAGCGCTTCGCCTCGTTGTTGCGGGCGCGCGACAGGGTCGGCACGTCGTCGAGGATCAGCACATCCACCGCTTCGGCGAGGGCGAGATAGTCCGCCGGCCCGAGCGGCTTGCCGCAGAGATCGGTGAAGCTCGCGCGACCGACGCCATTGCGGAACGCGGGCAGGGTCACGGTGCGGCCCTGCACGGTAAGATCGAGCGGGTGGCCGGGGCCGCCGGCGAGGCTCTGCCACGCATCGTCGAGCGCCTTCGTGGCGGCCGGCCCGAGCGGTGCGTAGTAGACCGGCGCGCCGCTCAGGCGGTCGAGCCTGTGGTCGACGCTGCTGGCGAGTTCGTGGACTTCGAGGCGTTCCTTGATGAGCGCAATGAACGGCAGGAACAGGTTGCGATTGAGCCCGTCCTTGTAGAGTTCGTCCGGCGCCCGGTTCGAGGTGGTGACGATCACCGTGCCGCGCTCGAACAGCCGCTCGAAGAGCCGGCCGACCAGCATGGCGTCGGTGATGTCGGTGATCTGCATCTCGTCGAAACAAAGGAGCGTCGCGCTGTCGGCGATGGCGTCCGCCACGGGCCGCACCGGGTCGGTGACGCCGGTGGCGCGGGCGGCGGCGATGCCCTTGTGGACTTCCTGCATGAAGGCGTGGAAGTGCACGCGGCGTTTCGGGCTGACCGGCGCGGTCTCGAAGAACAGGTCCATGAGCATGGACTTGCCGCGGCCGACGCCGCCGTAGAGGTAGAGGCCGGGGACGACCTTTTCCTCGATCCGCTCCCGGCCCCAGCCGAAGAGGCCGAGGCCGACGCGCTTCGGCTTTGCCGGGTTGTAGTCCGCGAGGCGCATCCAGAGGAGCTGAAGTTTCTCGACCGCGAGCCGCTGGGCGGGATCGGCCTCGATGGTGCCGTCGGCGACGCGCTGGCGGTAGAGCGCCATGGGGCCGCTCTTGCCCGGATCGGCGCTCATCCGGCGAAATGCAGCGAGACGCGGCGGTTTTCCCGGCCCTTCTTCTCGATCTTGCCGAGGCGGAGCGGGCCGATCTCGCCGGTCGAGGCCACGTGCGTGCCGCCGCAGGGCTGGAGGTCGAGGGGGTCAGGGCCGCCGATGCGCACGAGGCGCACACGACCCTGTCCGACAGGCGGCTTCACCTTCATGGTCTTTACCATCTCCGGTCTGGCGGCGAGCTCGTCCTCGCCGATCCACTCGGCGCTGACCGGGAAGTCCGCGGCCACGTGTGCGTTGAGTGCGGCCTCGATCGCCGGCAGGTCGTCCGGCGGTTCGGGCATGTCGAAGTCGAGCCGGCCCTTTTCCTCGCCGATCTGCCCGCCGGTGACGCCGTAGGGCAGCACCACCGAGAGCAGGTGCAGCGCGGTGTGCATCCGCATCAGCCGGTGGCGGCGGTCCCAGTCGAGCGCGAGGCTGACGCGGGTGCCGGGCGGGGGTGGGGCCCCGTCGAGGCGATGAAGGATGCGGGTGCGGTCGCCGTCCGGGTGGACGGTGTCGGTGACGAGGGCGCTGCCGCCGTCCCAGTTCAGTTTGCCGCTGTCACCGGGCTGTCCGCCGGAGGCAGCGTAGAAGATCGTCCGGTCGAACTCGACACCGTCTTCAGTGACGGCGGTCACGGTCGCGTCGGTCTCGGCGAGATAGGCATCGTCGCGGTAGAGAAGCTCGGTCATGACCCGTTCCTAGCAGGTGCGCGTGGCGGGTCAACGCCGGTGCGGGGGCTGTCGGGGGGACTGGCCGCGCGGCCGGTCACTCCGGGTCGCGCGGGGCGGCGCCGTTGTGGACGAGCTCGGCGTGCAGCTCGGCCGCCCGCTCTTCGTAGACATTCGAGCCGACCCATTCCGCGAGGATGTCGAGGGCGTCGCGGAAGGCGCGTTCCTGCTCGGGAGAGAGCGGCGAAAGGATGAGCTGCTCGTAGGCGATGGTGATGGCCTGGGCACTGGCGCGCTTGCTCTGGCCTAGTTCCGTCGCGTGCAGCTCGTAGCGTCGGGCGTCGTCGGGCGCGCCGCGGCGTTCGATCAGGCCCTGCTTCAGGAGGCTCTGGATCAGACGCGACACGAGGCTCCGGTCGAGGCGGGTGGCGCGCACGATGTCGGCGAACCCGATGCCCGGGTAGTCGTCGATGATGCGCAGGACCCGCACCTCGCGAATCGATCCGCCGATCAGCTCGCTGAACGCAACCTCGCCGGTCTCGATCGCGGCCTCGGCAAGCACGTTCAGCCGGTAGGTGATGAAGTCGCTGAAGAAGATTTTCGCGTTCAAGGGTCTGACCCCGTCCGATCGTTGAGATTTTTCCGTCGTGCCCGTCCGTGGGGCGGGTCGCTGTTGCGATTATCGTTGACAGAGATAGTCAGTGCGCACAATGGTTTCACCATAAGACTATCTTAGAAAGATACTGTCTGCATCCCGTTTTCAGACTTTCTCAAAAGGGTGATCCATGCCGATACACGCCGAGTTTCTCGACGCCGCGCCGCTATTGTCCGAGTGGCGCCGCACCATTCATGCCAACCCGGAAGCCGGCTTCGAGGAGGTCGAGACCGCGCGGTTCGTGGCGGAAAAGCTCACGGCCTGGGGCATCGAGGTCCATGAGGGGATCGGCGGCACCGGCGTCGTCGGAGTGATCCGGGGCGACCGGCCGGGGCCGATGATCGGGCTCCGGGCCGAACTCGACGCGCTGGTGATGCGCGAGGAGGGCGACGTGCCGCACCGTTCGCGCCGGCCGGACCGCTTCCACGGCTGCGGCCACGACGGCCACACCACGATGCTGCTCGGCGCAGCGCAGTATCTCGCGGCGCACCGGACCTTCGCGGGGACTGTCGTGCTGGTCTTCCAGCCGGCGGAGGAGACGCTGCGGGGTGTCGCGGCGATGCTCGCCGACGGGCTGCTGGAGCGCTTCCCGATCGAGGAGGTCTATGCCCTGCACAACATGCCGTCGCTGCCCAAGGGCACGATCAGCGTTCGAAAGGGTGCGATCCTCTCGGCGTGCGACGCCTTCAACATCACCATCCGCGGCGTCGGGGGACATGGCGCAGCGCCGCAGGACTGCATCGACCCGATCGTCGTCGGGGCGGCGCTCGTGCAGGGCCTGCAGACCATCGTCAGCCGCTCGATCGATCCGCTGGAGACCGCGGTGATCTCGGCAGGGATGTTTCAGGCCGGCACCAGCCCCAACGTGATCCCGGGTGAAGCGACGATCGCCGGCACCATCCGCACGTTCTCGCCGGCAGTGCGCGACACCACGGTCACCCGGATGCGCGCCATCTGCGACGGCATCGCGTTGCAGTACGGAGCCAGCATCACCTGTGAGGTCGATGGCCGCTGCCCACCCACAGTGAACGACCCGCGCGCCGTTGCCATCGTCGTCAGCGCCGCCACCGACGTGATCGGTGCCGAAC
Organism: Amaricoccus macauensis; assembly: GCF_014201905.1. Taxonomy (GTDB): domain Bacteria; phylum Pseudomonadota; class Alphaproteobacteria; order Rhodobacterales; family Rhodobacteraceae; genus Amaricoccus; species Amaricoccus macauensis. The sequence continues at coordinate 403,728 of NZ_JACHFM010000003.1, forward strand.
GGGTCAATGGCGACGTGGCGCCCGCCATGCCGTCGGAGGACTTCTCGTTCCTCCTCGCGCGCCTGCCCGGAGCCTTCGCGTTCCTCGGACAGGACGGCGCCATGTGCCACCATCCCGAATTCGACTTTGACGACACGATCGCGCCGATCGGCGCCAGCGTCTTCGTTCGCATCGTCGAGCTTCGCCTCGCCTGACCAACCTTCACCAAGCCCGCGGGGATGTGACCGCGCGGTCTTGACTGACAGACGTGCCTGCACCCCACCTCTTCATTGGAGATTGCACATGAATGCCACGCCTGCCCCTGCCGAAATCCGTCCCGAGGAGCGCCGCCGAGCGGTGATCGCCTCGGTCATCGGCAACGCCTTCGAATGGTTTGACTTCGCGATCTACGGCATGTTCGCCGTGATCATCTCGCACCACTTCTTCCCCGCCGAGAACGACGTGAGTTCGCTCATGGCAGGCGTCGCGGCCTTTGGTGTCGCGTTCTTCTTCCGGCCGCTCGGCGGCATCTTCTGGGGCCTTTTCGCCGACCGGAAGGGGCGCAAGGCCGCGCTCTCGGCGATCATGGTCATGATGGCCTTCTCGACCGCGGCCATCGGTCTGCTGCCGACCTATGCGTCCATCGGCATCGCTGCGCCGGTCCTGATGGTGCTCGCTCGCATCGCTCAGGGCTTTTCCGTCGGTGGTGAGTTCGCCGGTGCTACCTCAATGCTGATTGAGTTTGCCCCGAAGCACCGCAAGGGCTTCTACGGATCGTGGCAGATGTTCTCCCAGGCGCTGGCCTTCGGCATCGGCTCGCTCGTGGCCTGGGGCCTGACCGCCAGCATGAGCGCCGAGGCGCTGCAGAGCTGGGGCTGGCGCCTGCCGTTCATCCTCGGCGTCCTCATTGGGCCGGTCGGTTTCTACATCCGTCAGCGCGTCAACGAGTCGCCCGAGTTCGCCGCCCTCGCCGAGCGTGCCGAGTCCGCGCCGCGCTCGCCGCTCGTGGAAACCCTGAAGAACTACCCGCGCGAGATGCTCTCCGGCCTCGGCCTCTCCATCGTGGGCACCGTCTCGGCCTATGTGATCGTCTTCTATCTGCCGATCTTTGCCGTGAAGCAGCTCGGCATGCCCATGGGCACGGCGCAGCTCAGCACGCTGATCGCGACGATCGTCATCCTGGTTTTCTGCCCGATCGCCGGCCACGTCTCGGACAAGCTCGGCCGCAAGGCGGTCTTCTTCCCGGCGATCGTCGTCTACGGCCTGCTTGCCGTCCCGCTCTTCACGAACTTCATCGCCGCCCCGTCGTTTGGCGCGATGCTCCTGACCCAGTGCCTCATCGGTGTCACCATGGGCTTCATCTGGGGACCGACGCCGGCGGCGCTCGCCGAGGTCTTCCCCGTGCGGATCCGGTCCACCGGCGTCTCGCTCGCCTACAATCTCGCGGTGCTGGTGTTCGGCGGGCTCGCGCCGCTCGTCCTCACCTGGCTGATCGCGAAGACCGGAAGCCCGATGGTTCCTGCCTACTACCTCGCGTTCAGTGCCCTTATCGGCATCGGCGGCTGCCTCCTGCTGCGCAAACCGCAGCCCGAGGCCCGGCAGACCCTCGCCAACGCCTGACCGGCGAGCCGGCTACACGGACCGGTACAACCGCGCGCGGGGCTTGCCCCGCGCGCGGACGAGCCTTGCCACGCCCCAAAAGCCGCGTCACCTAGGCGCAGGAGTCTGGACGGAGGGCAGGGGATGGCGGTCAGCGCTCGCCGGCAAGCGCAGTTCTGGGGGATCGGCTTCGTCGTCCTGGCGCTGGTGCTCTGGCTGCTCGGCACCACCCTCCTGCCGTTCCTGCTCGGCGCCGGGCTCGCCTACTTCCTCGACCCGGTCGCCGACCGGCTCGAGCGCGCGGGCCTCAGCCGGCTGATCGCGACCTCGGTCATCGCCTTCAGCGTGGTTGTCGCCTTCGCCGCCGTCCTGCTGTTCGCGGTGCCGGCCCTCATCGAGCAGGTGCAGGGCCTTGTCACGGCGCTTCCGACCTTCATTGATCAACTGACCGGCATTCTCGGCCGGCGCTATCCGGAGATTTTCGGCGAGCACTCGCTCATCATGCGCAATCTCGGCGAGATCGAGGTGGCGTTGCGCGACAACGGCATGACGGTGCTCAATCAGCTGCTGGCGGGCTCGCTCGAGGTCCTGAACTTCATCTTCCTGCTGGTGATCGCGCCGGTCGTTGCGTTCTATCTGCTGCTTGACTGGGACCGGATGGTCGCCCGGGTCAATGCGATCCTGCCGCGCGCCCACGCGCCGACGATCCGCCGGCTCGCCCGCGAGATCGACTCGGTGCTGGCGGGGTTCGTGCGCGGTCAGCTCACGGTCTGCCTGATCCTCGGGACGTGCTATGCGCTGGCGCTCATGACGATCGGGCTGCAGTTCGGCTTCCTGATCGGCATGACCGCCGGGCTGATCGCATTCATCCCCTACGTCGGGTCGGTGGTCGGGCTGACGCTGTCGGTCGGGATCGCGCTCTTCCAGTTCTGGGACGCGAAGATCTGGATCGTCGTCACCCTCGGCGTGTTTCTCTTCGGGCAATTCGTCGAGGGCAACGTCCTGCAACCGAAGCTGATCGGCAAGTCGGTCGGGCTGCATCCGGTGTGGCTGCTCCTCGCGCTGTCGGTGTTCGGCACGCTTTTCGGCTTTGCGGGCCTTCTGGTCGCGGTGCCGGTCGCGGCGGCGCTCGGGGTCATCGGGCGCTTCGGGCTGGAGCGCTACATGGCGAGCCCGATCTACACCGGGCGCGCCAGGGCACTGAGCGAGGACGAGGAGACGTGACGCTGGCGGCGCCGCGCCAGCTTGTTCTCGACCTCGCGGCGCGGCCCGCGCTCGGGCGGTCGGACTTCTTCGTGTCGCCGGCGAACGCACTGGCGCTGGCGCAGGTCGATGCCTGGCCCGCGTGGCCCGGGCGTCGGCTCGCCGTCGCGGGGCCGGAGGGGAGCGGCAAGACCCATCTCGCCCACGTCTGGGCGGCGCGGTCCGGCGCGCGGATGCTCGGGGCGGAGGAACTGCCGGGGCTCGATCTCGGCGCGGTGCCGGACGATGCGGCCTTCGCGGTCGAGGACGCGGACGGCCTCTGGGGGGCGGCGGCGGAGGAGACGCTGTTTCACCTCTGCAACCGGCTCGCCGCGCGTGGCAGTCTGCTCGTCACCGGGCGCGAGGCGCCGGCGCGCTGGCCGCTGCGGCTGCCCGATCTCGCGAGCCGCCTCGCGGTGGCGCCGGTCGCGCGGCTCGAGTTGCCCGACGACGATCTGCTCGCGGCGGTGCTGGCGAAGCTCTTCGCCGACCGGCAGCTCATTGTCGCGGCGGAGGTCGTGCGCTATCTCGCGCTCCGGATCGACCGCGCCTTGCCGGCGGCCGAGCGGGTGGTGGCGGCGATCGACCGTGCCGGTCTCGCGGAGCGCCGGCCCGTCAGTCTTCGGCTCGCGGGGGAGGTGCTGGCGGCCGAGGGGGGCGCTGCATGACCGAGCCGGCCGGGATCGCCAGGGACGAGCGGCTGCTCGCGCACCGGCCCTTCCTGCTCTACTTCCTCGGCCGCGGCTTCTCGCGCTTCGCCGCGCAGATGGCGACGGTGGCGCTCGGCTGGCAGGTCTATGAGCTGACCGGCTCGGCGTTTCATCTCGGGCTGATCGGCCTCGTGCAGTTCCTGCCGATGGCCGTGCTCGTCTTTGTCGCGGGCCATGCGGCCGACCGCTATGACCGCCAGCGCGTGGTGCAGATCTGTCAGATCGTGCAGGCCTGTGCGGCGGGCTATCTCTGGTGGGGCACGCTGAACGGCTGGATGACGGTGCCGGGGATCTATGGCGCCGTCGCGGTCTTCGGCATGGCGGGCGCCTTCGAGTCGCCGGCGACGGCGGCGCTGCTGACCGGTGTCGCGCCGCGCGGACAGTTCCAGCGGGCGGCGGCGCTCGCGACCGGCATGTTCCAGCTGGCGGTGATCGCGGGGCCGGCGATCGGCGGCTTCGCCTATGCGGCCGGGTCGGCGGTGCCTTACGGCATCATGGCGGTGTTCTGGATCCTCGGGAGCCTGCTCAACGGCGCGATCCGGCTGGACCGGCCGCCGGGTGTGCGGCCGGCGCCGCGGATCTCGGAGTTCTTTGCCGGGATCCGCTTCGTGCGCAGCGATCCGGCGATCCTCGGGACGATCTCGCTCGATCTCTTCGCGGTGCTGCTCGGCGGCGCGACGGCGCTGATGCCGATCTATGCGAGCGACATCCTGCACACCGGACCGTGGGGTCTCGGGATCCTGCGCGCCGCGCCGGCGGTGGGGGCGCTGGCGATGACCGTGCTGCTCGCCCGGCGCACGATCACGCGCCGGGTCGGCATGCGGATGTTGCAGGCGGTGCTGGTCTTCGGTCTCGCGACATTGGTCTTCGCGCTGTCGCGGGTGATGTGGCTCACGCTGGTGGCGCTCATCGTCATGGGGGCGGCCGACACGATCAGCGTGGTGATCCGCACCTCGCTCGTCCAGCTGCGCACGCCCGACGACATGCGTGGACGGGTGGGAGCGGTAAACTATCTCTTCGTCAATGCCTCGAACCAGCTTGGCGAGTTCGAGAGCGGCATGACGGCGGCGCTCTTCGGCACGGTGCCCGCGGCGGTGATCGGCGGTGCCGGGACGGTGCTGGTGGCGCTGGTCTGGATGCGGGTCTTTCCGTCGTTGCGCCGGGTGGAACGCCTTGAGTAGCTGATCACCCGATCGTTATTCGAGCATTCGGGCGATTGGCCGGCATCACGGCGATCCGACGGTTGCGCGGCCGCCGATGCGCCCTAAGATTGGCGTCAAACCGCCCGTGGAGACAAAGAAATGCCTGATGCGCCGGCCGAGGCCGTGGTGAACGCCGACTTCCTCAACAGCACGGCCGGTCCGGGTCGCGCGGTGCCGGACCTCGACATCACCGGCGCCGAACGGTTCATCAATCGTGAGTTGTCATGGCTCGCGTTCAACTGGCGGGTGATGGCCGAGGCGGAGAACCCGGCGGTGCCGCTGCTGGAGCGGGTGCGCTTCCTGTCGATCTCCGCGTCGAACCTCGACGAGTTCTATTCCGTGCGTGTCGCGGGCCTGCGCGGCATGTTGCGCGAGGGGGTGACGACGGCCTCCGCCGACGGGCTCTCCGCGGGCGAGCAGCTGAAGCGGATCAACGCCGACGCCCGGGCGCTGATGAACCGCCAGCAGGAATGCCTGCGGGTTCTGAACACCCTGATGCGGGCGGAGGGCATCGAGTTCCCCAGCCCTTCGGACCTGCGCATCGCGGACATCAAGGCGCTCGAGTCGCATTTCTTCGAGCAGGTCTTTCCAATCCTCTCGCCGCTCGCCATCGACCCGGCGCACCCTTTCCCGTTCATCGCCAACGGCGGCTTTGCCATGGGCCTGCAGCTTCGGCGCGAGACTGACGGCGAGGTGCTGGAGGCGCTGCTGCCGGTGCCGAGCCAGGTGGCGCGCTTCGTGCGCCTGCCCGACGGGCCGGCGGGGCAACTGCGCTATCTGCCGCTCGAGGGCCTGCTCGAGGTGTTCATCGACCGGCTGTTTCCGGGCTATGTCATGCTCGGGCTCTGCGCCTTCCGCGTCCTGCGCGACAGCGACCTCGAGGTGGAGGAAGAGGCGGCGGACCTCGTGCGCGAGTTCGAGACGGCGCTGAAGCGGCGCCGGCGCGGCGAAGTCATCCTGATGACGATGACCGCTGACGCGCCCGCCGACCTGCGCGAGATGATCGTCGGCTCGATCGGTGTCGTCTCGGAGGAGGTGGTCGAGATCTCCGGCCTGCTCGGGATGGCGGATCTCGCCGAGCTCACCCGCATTGGCCGGCCGGATCTGCTCTGGCCATCGTTCACCCCGCGGATGCCCGAGCGGGTGCAGGATTTCGAAGGCGACATCTTCGCCGCGATCCGCCAGAAGGACATGCTCCTGCACCACCCTTACGAGACCTTCGACGTGGTGGTGCGCTTCCTGCAGCAGGCGGCCCGGGACCCGGACGTGCTGGCGATCAAGCAGACGCTTTACCGCACCAGCCGCGACAGCCCGATCGTTGCCGCGCTATGCGAGGCGGCGGAGGACGGCAAGTCGGTGACGGCACTGGTCGAGCTCAAGGCGCGCTTCGACGAGGCCGCGAACATCCGCCAGTCGCGCCGGCTGGAGCGGGCAGGCGCGCAGGTGGTCTATGGCTTCATCGACTGGAAGACCCACGCGAAGATCTCGACCGTGGTGCGCCGCGAAGGCCCCGATCTCGTCACCTACACGCACTTCGGCACCGGCAACTATCATCCGGGCACCGCGAACATCTACACCGACCTGTCGCTGTTCACCTGCGACAAGCCGCTGGGGCGCGACGCGACCAAGGTCTTCAACTACGTCACCGGTTATGTGCGGCCATCGAGCCTCGAGAACCTCGCGATCAGCCCGCACATGATCAAGCCGCGCATCCTCGAGGGCCTCGAGGCGGAGATCGAACACGCGAAAGCCGGGCGTCCGGCACAGGTCTGGATCAAGCTCAACGCCGTCACCGAGCCGGAGGTGATTGACGCGCTCTACGCCGCGAGTCAGGCCGGGGTGAAGATCGACATGGTGATCCGCGGCATCTGCGGCCTGCGAGCCGGGGTGAAGGGGCTGTCGGAAAACATCCGGGTGAAGTCGATCATCGGCAGGTTCCTCGAACACAGCCGCATCCTCTGCTTCGGCAACGGCTACGGTCTGCCGTCGTCCGAGGCGCGGGTCTACATCAGCTCGGCGGACTGGATGGAGCGCAATCTCAACTGGCGGATCGAGACGCTGGTCGAGATCACCAACCAGACGGTGCGCGCCCAGATCCTCGATCAGATCATGGCGGCGAACATGGCCGATCAGGCGCACAGCTGGGTGGCGCAACCGGATGGCAACTACGCCAAACAGCTCCCGAGGGAGGGCGAGGAGCTGTTCTCCTGCCACCGCTTCTTCATGAAGAATCCCTCGCTGTCCGGCCGGGGCCGGATCGGGGTGCGTGACGTGACGCGGGTGGTGCGCCGGCCTGACGGCTCGCAGGTCTCGGACGACATACCGCAGACTTCCTGAGACTTGCCCGGGCCGAGGTTTGCCCGGGCCGGAACCCGCCTCAGGCTGAGACCCGCTCAAGCCGGGCCCTGCGCGGCCGGAGACTTGTCGCGTGCCGCGTGCCTGCTTACCTCTCGGACCTTGCCGTGCCGTGTCAGGGGGAGAAACACGCATGTCAATCTTGGCCGGGAACGAGCCGCCACGGCGCGTCTTGCTCATCATCAACACCAAGGCACGCAGCGGGGCGGAAGCCTATGACGCGATCCGCGCGCGCCTCGACGCCGCCGGAGTCGAGGTCCGGCGTGCCGAGACCGAGACCGCGGAGGATATCGCACCGGCGATCCGCGACGCGGCCGGGAGCGTCGATGCGGTGATCATCGGTGGCGGCGACGGCACCATCTCGCGTGCCGGCGTCGCGCTCATGGAGACCGGGCTGCCGCTCGGCATCCTGCCGCTCGGCACGGCGAACGATCTGGTGCGCACCCTCAGGCTGCCGGACGATCCCGAGGCGGCGCTGGACGTCATCCTCGCCGGGCGAAAGCGGCAGATCGATCTCGGCACGGTGAACGGCCATCCGTTCTTCAACGTCGCCTCGCTCGGCCTCGCGAGTGATCTGGCGCGCGAGCTGTCCTCTGGCCTGAAGAAGCGTTGGGGACGGCTCGGATACGCCATGGCGGCGCTGCGTGCCCTCAGCAAGGCCCGCCGGTTCAGCGCCTGGATCACCGAGGGCGACAGCACGACGCGGACGAAAACCATGCAGATCGCCGTAGGCAACGGGGTCTTCTACGGCGGCGGCACCAAGGTCGCGTCAGATGCCGCGATCGATGACGGTCACCTCGATCTCTACAGCCTGGAGGTGAGCGACGTCCTGAAGCTGGCGCTCATGGTGCGCACGTTCCGCACCGGTGAGCACGGGGCCTGGCACGAGGTCAGGACGGCGCGGGGCAGCGAATTCGAGATCCGCACCCGCAAGCCGAAGCCGGTGAATGTCGATGGCGAGCTGATCACCGAGACGCCCATCGCGGTGAAGGTGCATCCCGACGCGGTGACGGTCTACGTGGCCGACCCGGAGCGCGACCCGGACTACCGCGCGAGCGGCGGCAGCGGCATGGGAACATCGGGCGGGAGCTGACCGAGCGGCAGCGCCTCGATGACGACGACGGCGAAGGCCCACGGGTGGTCGTCGGTCAGGGTCAGGTGAACGTGGGCGGCGTGACCCTCCGGCGTCAGGTCGGCGAGCCGGCGCGCGGCCCAGCCGTCGAGCCGCATGGTGGGCTGGCCGGAGCGGCGGTTGACGACCCCCATGTCGCGCCACTTGATCCCCATGCGCAGGCCGGTGCCGAGCGCCTTCGAGCAGGCCTCCTTGGCGGCCCAGCGCTTGGCATAGGTCTCGACACGGAGACGGCGCGACTCCGCGAGACGCTGTTCGGTCTCGGTGTAGACGCGGTTCAGGAAGCGGGGACCGAAACGCTCGATGGTGCGCCCGATCCGCTCGATGTTGGCGAGGTCGTTGCCGATGCCGAGGATCATGGGAGGTGCCGGCCGAGGCGAGACGACCGAAGCGCGCATCGGGCGCGCGTGTCCCCGGCGCGACAAGCGAAAGCACCGCTTTCGCCGCGCCGACGGCGGGAAGCACGGGACGCGCGGAGGCCGTCAGGGGGCGAGATTTCCGCGGAAGGACGCCAATCCGGCCGTGCGCGTCGCTGGCTGGCGCTCGCGGCCGCGCCCGGGAGAGGCGTCACCGTCGCGACCTGTGGCCAGCCGGAGACCGGTTCAGCCGCTCGCACGCGCCTTGTCCATCTCTTCGCGCATCCGCGCCACGGCGGCGGGCAGGCCGACGAAGATGGCCTCGCCGATGATGAAATGCCCGATGTTGAGTTCGCGCACCTGCGGCAGCGCCGCCACCGGGCCGACGTTGTCGTAGGTGAGGCCGTGGCCCGCGTGGACCTCGAGCCCGAGATCGTGGGCGAAGGCCGCCATGTCGGTGAGCTTCGCCAGCTCCTCCGCGACGCCTGCCGCGTTGCCGGTCAGCCCCGCCTCGTAGTACCCGCCGGTGTGCAGCTCGATCACCGGCGCGCCGATCCGGTGCGCCGCCTCGATCTGGCGCCGGTCGGCGGCGATGAAGATGGAGACACGGATCCCTGCGTCCCGCAGCGGTGCGATGAAGTGCGCCAGCCGGTTCTCGTCCCGCGCCACTTCGAGGCCGCCCTCAGTGGTGCGCTCCTCGCGCCGTTCGGGCACGACGCAGACCGCATGAGGGCGGTGACGGAGCGCGATCGCCTGCATCTCGGCAGTCGCCGCCATCTCGAAGTTCAGAGGCAGCGTAAGCTTCGCCATCAGCGCGTCGATATCGGTATCGGTGATGTGCCGGCGGTCCTCGCGCAGGTGCGCGGTGATGCCGTCGGCCCCCGCGGCTTCGGCGAGGAGTGCGGCGCGCAACGGGTCCGGGTGCGGACCTCCGCGGGCGTTCCTGACCGTTGCCACGTGGTCAATGTTCAATCCGAGCCGGAGCCGGCCGGCGCTTGCGTCGCTCATTCGTCTGATCCGTTTTTCGCCGCGGTGCGGCCATCGTGTTTATAGGCCCCAGCGCGGGGGCCGTCAGCCTCGGATTTCTGCCGGAGGCGCTGGTGCGCGCGCTCCTGCATCCGCTTGCGTCGGTGCAGCTGGTAGGTGGTGACGAGGGGAACCAGCAGGTAGTAGCTCGCGACCGACGCGGCGACCCCGGGGCCGATGCCGCCGATGAGATAGGGCCAGAAGACGTCCCGCAGGAACGGCACCACATGACCCCACTGGCTGTGACCGAGGCCAGCGAGTGCGAGCGAGCTTTGCCAGAGCGCGCCTGCGGCCTCGGCGAAGGCGTCCGCCACCCGGTCGAAATCCCGCCCCGTGGCACCGAAGCCCACGATCTTGCGTCCGAGCCAGAGCGAGCTCCAGGCGATGACCGGAAACGTCAGGGGATTGCCGACCAGCGTCCCAAGGAGTGCCGCAAGGATGTTGCCGCGCACGAGCTTCGCGAAGGCGGCGGCGAGCACGAAATGCAGCCCGAAGAGCGGCGTGAACGAGGCGAGGACGCCGCAGGAGAACCCGAGCGCGATGCGGTGGGGGGTGTCGGGCAACCGGCGGACGCGATGGCCGAGGTACTCAAGCCCACGCCGCCAGCCACGGCGCGGCAGCACGGCCTCACGCAGGCGCGTGAGCACCGGCGGCCTGTCACGACGCTTGAAGACCACGACCCCTTCAGGCCTTGCGGCTGCTCGGCGACTGGCGGAAGCGGCGCACCTGCGCCACGTCGGAATCTGCGTCGATCGCCGTCAGCACGTGGGTCAGGTGTTCCATGTCGCGCACCTCGACATTGATCACCATGCGGTAGAAGTCGGGCTTTCTGTCAGTGAACACGATGTCGGTGATGTTCGCGCGCTGCTCGCCGATCAGGGTGCAGATCCGGCCGAGCACGCCCGCGTCGTTCGCCATCGTCACCTCGACGCGCACCTCGTGGTCGGCCCGCGCCTGGCCCTCGGCCCAGCGGAGGTCGATCCATCTGTCGGGCGAGTCCTCGAAGGCGCTAAGCTCGGCGCAGTCGATGGCGTGGATCGTCACGCCCTTGCCGCGGATCGCGATGCCGACAATCCGCTCGCCGGGGATCGGATTGCAGCATTGCGCCGGCTGCGCCACCTGGCCGCTGTCGAGGCCGATGACCACGGGCGCGGTCTTGTCGCCGGAGCGGGGCAGGGCCGCGTCGCGCAGGAGTTCGGGATAGAGTGCCGCCACCATTTCCCTGCCGGTCAGCTCGGCAGCGCCGAGGCGCGCCAGCACGTCCTCCGCCTCGTCGAGGCCGAGGCGGCGGGCGGCGGTCTCAAGCGCCTTGTCGGTGGGCTTCTTGCCGATGCGTTCCAGCGCCACGCGGGCGATTTCGCGGCCGAGGCGGACCTGGGTCGCGCGCTGCTCGCCCCGGAGGCTGCGCCGGATCGCCGCCTTGGCCCGGCCCGTCACCACCATGTCTTCCCACGACGGCTGCGGCCGCTGGCCCTCAGCGCGGATGATCGTGACGCCCTGGCCATTGCGAAGCTTGGTCCAGAGCGGCACCCGCTGGCCGTCGACCTTGGCGCCGACGCAGCTGTCGCCGATGCGGGTGTGGATGGCGTAGGCGAAATCGATCGGCGTCGCGCCACGCGGCAGCTTCACCACCTCGCCCTTCGGAGTGAAGCAGAACACCTGGTCGGTGAACATCTCGAGCTTCACATGCTCGAGGAAATCCTCGGAATCCTCGCCGTCGTCGAAGCGCTCGGTGATCGAGCGGAGCCAGCGGAACGGGTCGACCGCGAAGGGGTTCTCGAACCGCTCGCCGTCCTTGTAGGACCAGTGCGCCGCGACCCCGGACTCGGCGACCGAATGCATCTCGGCGGTGCGGATCTGCACCTCGACCCGCTTGCCGTCCCGCCCGGAGACGGTGGTGTGGATCGAGCGGTAGCCGTTCGATTTCGGCTGACTGATGTAGTCCTTGAACCGTCCCGGGACCGCCCGCCAGCGCCGGTGCACGGCGCCGAGCGCGGTATAGCAGTCCTCGACCGAGTCGGTGATGATGCGGAAGCCGTAGATGTCGGAGAGCCGCGAGAAGGTCTCCTTCTTCTCTTCCATCTTGCGCCAGATCGCGAAGGGCTTCTTCTCGCGGCCGAACACCTCGGCCTCGACGCCGGCCTGGGTGAGGACGGTGCGGATGTCCTCGGTGATCTGGGCGATGACGTCGCCCGACTCGCGGCGGAGCTTCACGAAGCGGCGGATGATCGACTTGCGCGCCTCGGGGTTCAGCACGCTGAAGCCGATGTCCTCGAGCTCGTCGCGCATCCACTGCATGCCCATCCGGCCGGCCAGCGGCGCGAAGATGTCCATGGTTTCGCGTGCCTTGCGGGCCTGCTTCTCGGGCCGAAGGTGCTTGATCGTCCGCATGTTGTGCAGGCGGTCGGCGAGTTTGACGAGGAGGACCCGCAAGTCCTTCGACATTGCCATCAGGAGCTTGCGGAAGTTCTCGGCCTGGGCGTTGCCGGAAGAGGAAAGCTCGAGGTTGGTGAGCTTTGTCACCCCGTCGACAAGCTGGGCGATCTCGTCCCCGAAGCGCAGGGCGATCTCGGAGTAGGTGGAGAGCGTGTCCTCGATGGTGTCGTGCAGCAGTGCCGTGACGATCGTTGCGTCGTCGAGCTTCATCTCTGCCAGAAGCAGCGCCACCGCGACCGGATGCATGAAATAGGGCTCGCCCGACCAGCGGGTCTGGCCTGCGTGCATCTTCCATCCGTACTCGTAGGCGGCTTCGATCAGGCCGCTGTCGGAGTGCGGATTGTAGGAGCGGATGAGCTCCGTCAGGGTCGTGACCGGGATAACCCCGTCACGCCCCGGCTTTGCCCTGGGGGCAGGGGCTTCGAGGGCAAATTCCCGGTTCATGGCGATTACATTCCTTTCCGCCCCGGAGGGCGATCGATCCTTACAATAGAGTCGCTGGGATCGGGGAAATCAAGCGCCGGGGGGAGAGTATCGGCTGGATCCGGTTCGACAGATCACCTGCCCGAGCCGATGGGTCGGGCGCGACAAATCCCTGCCCGTGACGGCAAGCGGGCGGCACCGAGCTGGAGGGGTGCACCCACGAGAAATGACGCCGGCGCCGAAAGCGGCGCCCGCGTCGATGGCAGCGGGTGGGAGGCGGCAGGACCGGCGCGGAGTTGGGCCGATCAGCCCTCGCCCTGAGCTTCCATGAGCGCCCGGAGCATCCGCTCCTCGGACATGTCGCCCTCGGCCGGAACGTCGGCAACGTTGCCGGGCAGGAGGGTCATCTGATCCTCCTCCGGCTCGTCCACCTCGATCTGGCGCTGGAAGCTCTCGATCGCCGCCTCGCGGAGCTGATCGGCGGTCAGGGTCTCCTCGGCGATCTCGCGGAGCGCGACCACCGGGTTCTTGTCGTTGTCGCGGTCGATGGTCAGCGGCACGCCGGCAGCGAGGGAACGCGCCCGGTGCGCCGCGAGCATCACGAGCTCGAAGCGGTTCGGCACCTTGTCGACGCAGTCTTCAACGGTTACTCGGGCCATAGGGGCTGCTCCTCGGAACGTATCTCGCGCGAAGGCGCAGTATCTAGCGCTCCGCCGGGGGGATGGCAAGGGCAGAGGCGCCGACCAGTGGGGTGGACCTCTTCAGATCGGACAATCTGTCCCGGGCACGCGCTTCAGGCGGCCGACCGACTGATGATCACCTGGTTCGCCTTCGCCACGGCCTCCGCCGCGTCACTCCGCCGCGAGGCTTCGGGAGTTGTAGGCGTAGGTTTCCCAGTCGGGGCGGTAGTCCTCGCTCGCCTGATTGCCCCAGACCGTCCAGCCCTTGCGGACGCCGCGGCCGAAGAGTTCGAGGTAGTCGCCGGGGCTGCATGCTTCGATCACGTCGTACTGCTCGTCGGGCTTGCGTGAGTGTTCGCGCTTGCGCGACGCAATGACGTTCACCTGCCGCCGGCCCGGGGCAAGGGTGCGGGCGTTGCGGCCGCGGGTGCCAAAGAGGATGATCTCGGTCACGTTGCGGAAGTAGAAGCCGACGCCGCGCCCGTCCGAGCCGCCGTCCTTCCGGATCTTGTGCCAGATCAGGTTCGACTTGTACTGAAAGCCCCAGGAACGCATCACCTCGAGCCCTTCGGGCAGGAGCGCGTTCGGCACCCACAGATAGCAGTGCGCCGTTGCCTCGAGGTGTTCCTCGACCGGCAGTGCGCAGATCTCCTCGGTGGTGAGCGTCGGATAGCGGCTGAGCCGCCGATGCTCCGGCGCGACCTTGCCGGTGCGGTTCACGAAACGCCACGGCGGATCAGCGAGCACGGTCGAGAACCGGCGCTGGCCGAGCGATTGTCTCAGGTCTTGGGCCGGATCATGCGTCATCATCAATATCTAGCGAACCGCGCGAGAGTCGCACAATCGGAACATTGCAGGAACAGGCACGCGGCGCAAGCCCGTGTCCTGGTTAACGCGCTGGTCAGAGTACAAATGGGGCGGTCGCGGACGCCGCGGACTGGTCGACGGGGCGGGCAGAACAATGCTGCCCGCCGCCAGTGGATATCTCAGCCGAGGACGTCGGCGACCGCGACCTTGCGACCTTCGGCGACGGAGCGGACCGCGGCCTCGGCGAGCGCAAGCGCTCTCAGGCCGTCCTCGCCGGTCGGCGCGATGGCGGTGCCCTCGGTGACGCCGGCGACGAAGGTGGCGATCTCGGCGGCGTAGGCGGAGGTGTAGCGGGTCATGAAGAAATCGAGGAGCGGCGGGCGGGTGAAGCCTGCGCCGTTCGCAATCTCGATGGAGACCTCGCGCTGGTTCTCGGCGGCGGCCATGCCTTTCGAGCCGAGGACCTCGATGCGCTGGTCATAGCCGTAGGTGGCGCGGCGCGAGTTGGTGATGACAGCCTGCCGGCCCGAGGGGGTCTCCAGCAGCACGTTCGCCGAGTCGAAGTCGCCCGCCCGGCCGATCTCGGAGTCGACGAGGTTCGAGGCGAACGCCGCGACGACGGTCGGCTCCTCGCCGAGGAGCCAGCGCGCCATGTCGAAGTCGTGGATCGTCATGTCGCGGAAGATGCCGCCCGAGCGCCTGATGTACTCGACCGGCGGGGCGCCGGGGTCGCGCGAGACGATCGTCACCATCTCGACATCGCCCACGGCGCCGTCGTCGATCGCCTTGCGAACGGCGCGGAAGTGCGGGTCGAAGCGGCGGTTGAAGCCAACCATCAGTTTCGCGCCGGTCTCCTCGACGACGGCGAGGCAGGCCTTCACCCGGGAGACGTCGAGGTCGATCGGCTTCTCGCAGAAGATCGCCTTCCCGGCGCGGGCGAAGCGCTCGATGAGATCCGCGTGAGTGTCGGTCGGCGTGCAGATCACCACGGCGTCGATGTCGTCGGCCGCCTCGATGGCGTCGATCGTGCGCACCGCGGCGGCGGCCTGGGCGGCGAGCGCCTCGGCGGCGGGCGCGAGGGCGTCGGCCACCGCGACGATGCGCGCGCCGGGGTTGGCGGCGATGGCGCCCGCATGCACCTTGCCGATGCGGCCGGCGCCGAGCACGGCGAAACGAACGGTCATTGAAGTCCTCGCTCTTCGTTGGGGGGCGGCGCGGTCAGAAGTAGGCGCCGGCGATGTTCTGATCGTAGTCGATGATGGAGCCGGTCATCACCCCGGCCTCGGCGGCGAGGAGATAGCTCGCGAGACCCGCAACCTCGGCCGGCTTGATGAGCTGGCCGAAGGGCTGCTCGGCCTCGGCCTTCTCCAGCCAGTCGTCTCCGGCGCCGTGGTAGCGGCGCTGCGTCGCGTCCTC
This sequence comes from Amaricoccus macauensis, assembly GCF_014201905.1. Taxonomy (GTDB): domain Bacteria; phylum Pseudomonadota; class Alphaproteobacteria; order Rhodobacterales; family Rhodobacteraceae; genus Amaricoccus; species Amaricoccus macauensis. The sequence continues at coordinate 419,091 of NZ_JACHFM010000003.1, forward strand.
GCCCTCGGTGTCCATCCAGCCGCAGGCGATGCCGTTCACCCGGATCCGGTCGCGGCGGTGGGCCTGCGCGAGGTTCTTCGTGAGCGCCGCGAGGGCGGCCTTCGACGCGGTATAGGGCGCAAGGAACGGCTGGCCGCAGTGGATGACCATCGAGAGGATGTTGACGATCGCCGCGGGCTCCTGCCGGGCGATCGCCTGCTCGGCGAAGCGCTGCATGGTGAAGAACGGTCCGCGGGCGTTCGTGTCCATGAGCCGCGCCCAGATCTCGGGCGTGGTGTCGAGAAGCCCGCCCCGGTCGCAGGTGGCGGCGGCGTTCACCAGCGCGTTCGCGCCGCCCATCTCGGCGGCGGCCGTGTCGACGAGGCGGAAGCAGTCCTCGACCCGCGAGAGGTCGGCGCAGACGAAGCTCGCCTCCGCGCCGGCGGCGGCGAGGAGATCGACGGCGCCCGCCCCCTTCACCTCGTCGCGGCCGGCCAGCACCAGCCGGGGGCAGCCCTCGGCGACGAGCCGAAGCGCGATGGCAAGGCCGAGACCCTGGGCGCCACCGGTTATGATGGCGCGGGTCTCGACATGGCGGGAGGCGAGGGTGTCGAGCATCAGGTTGTCTTCGTCCTCTTCTTCTGGCGATAGACGTCGAGGACGACGGCGGCGACGATGATGATGCCCTTGACGATCTCCTGATAGTACGCGTCGATCCGAAGGAAGGTGAAGCCCGATGTCATCACGCCGAGGATGACCGTGCCGATCACCGTGCCGGTGATCCGGCCCTGGCCGCCGGCGAGGGAGGTGCCGCCGATCACGGTGGCGGCGATGGCGTCGAGTTCGTACATCATCCCCATGCCGGCCTGCGCGGTCTGGGCACGGGCGGCGGTGACGATGCCGGCGAGACCTGCCAGCGTGCCGGCGATCGCATAGACCTTGATGAGATGCGCGCCGACGTTGATGCCCGAGACCCGCGCCGCCTGCGGATTGGCGCCGATGGCGTAGGTGAACTTGCCGTAGCGGGTGTACCTGAGCGCGATGTGGAAGATGAGCGCGACGACGAGGAAGATCACCACCGGCCAGACGCCCGAGCCGATCTTGGCGAAGCTCTCCGAGGGGAACGAGATCGGCTGACCCTTGGTGTACCACTTCGCGACGCCGCGGGCCGTCACCATCATGCCGAGGGTGGCGATGAATGGTGGAATGCCGGTCTTTGCGATCAGTGTGCCGTTTATCAGTCCGGCGAGCAGCCCGACGCCGAGCCCGACCGCGATGGGGACGAGAACCGGCAGGTCGGTGAGCCCCGGATAGACCGCCCGTGCATAGGTCGAGACCTGGGCGAAACTCATGGCGATCATCGCGGTCATGGCGACGACAGAGCCGGAGGAGAGGTCGATACCGCCGGTGATGATGACCTGGGTGACGCCGACGGCGATGATGCCGATGACGCTCACCTGCAGGATCATGATGGTGAGCCGCTGCGGATTGCCGAGGAAGCTCTGCCCCTGGAAGATCCAGCCGAGGATCTCGAAGACCGCCGCGACGGCGACGAGGATCGTCAGGATGCTGAACTCGGGCGGGACGCGCCGGGTCTTCCCGGGGGGCGAGATGCTCGAGGTATCGGTGTTCTGCGTTGACATTTCCGTTCCCCCCTGCGGACCTCAGCGGGCCGCGAGTTCCATGATCTTCACCTGATTGGCTTCCGCCCGGTCGAGAATGCCGGTCTGGTGACCCTCGTGCATGACGAGGATGCGGTCGGACATGCCGAGCACCTCCGGCAGCTCCGACGAGATCATCACCACCGCGACGCCCTCGCCGGCGAGCTTCGAGATCAGCCGGTGGATCTCGGCCTTGGCGCCGACGTCGATGCCGCGGGTCGGCTCGTCGAGGATGAGGATCTTCGGCTTCGTCAGGAGCCAGCGGGCGATCAGCACCTTCTGCTGGTTGCCGCCCGAGAGATTCTCGATCCGCTCGTAGAGTGTCGGCGTCTTGATGCGGAGCGCGGCCTTCATCTCCTCGCAGCGCTTGTTGACCCCGGCCTGGTCGACGAAGCCCATCTTGACGTGAGCCTCCTGCAGCACGGCCATCTGCATGTTCTCGAGCACCTCGAGGGACAGGAAGCAGCCGGTGTCCTTGCGGTCCTCGGTGAGGAACGCCATGCCGTGCCGCATGGCGTCGACCGGCGAGCGGATCGAGACTTCCTGACCGCGGATGCGGATCGTGCCGGAAGCGGCGGGCGTCACGCCGAAGAGCGCCTCTGCGACGTTCGAGCGGCCGGAGCCGACGAGGCCGGCGAAGCCGAGGATCTCGCCCGCGCGCACGGTGAAGTTCATCCCCTCGAACACGCCCGGCAGCGTCAGGTCGCGGACCTCGAGCACGGTGTCGCCGATCGGCACGGTTTCCTTCGGGAACATGTTGGTGATCTCGCGGCCGACCATCATGCGGATGATGTCGTCACGGGTCACGTCGGTTGACGCGTGGGTGCCGATGTACTTGCCGTCGCGGAACACCGAGAACTCGTCGGCGATCTCGAAAAGCTCGTTCATCTTGTGGGTGATGTAGACGATGCCGATGCCCTGCTCGCGCAGGCCGCGGATGATGTCGAAGAGGTGCGCGACCTCGGTTTCGGTGAGCGCGCTGGTCGGCTCGTCCATGATGAGCACGTCGGAGTCGTAGCTCACCGCCTTGGCGATCTCGACCATCTGCCGGGCGGCGACAGTGAGGGTGCGCACCTCGACGTCGGGGTCGATGCGGATCTTCAGCCGGTCGAAGAGCTCCCGGGTCATCCGGCTCATCTTCGCGTGGTCGATGAGGCCGAAGGCACCCTTTGGTTCGCGGCGGATCCAGATGTTTTCCGCCACCGTCATGAACGGCATCAGGTTCAGTTCCTGATGGATCATGGCGATGCCCTGCTCCAGCGCATCGAGCGGGCCCTTGAGCGTGACCTCCTCGCCCCGCAGCCGCACGGTGCCGCGGTCCGGGGTGTAGATGCCGGCGATGATCTTCATCAGCGTCGACTTGCCCGCGCCGTTCTCACCCATCAGCGCGTGGACGGTGCCGGCGCGGACCTTGAGCTGCACGTCGTCGAGCGCGACCACACCGGGGAACTCCTTGCGGACTCCCTCCACGGCCAGAACCTCCTCGCCCATCCGCTGCTTGTGGCGGTGGATCGCGGCGGCGAGCTTTGCATTGCCCTGCATGTTCCCTCCCGTTACGTCGCGCCGGCGGACGGGACGCACGGGCCGGCGAGGCCCGCGCGTCCGGGGTCTCACTTCGGCAGGTAGTCCTTGTAGTTGTCCTTCGTGACCAGTTCGAAGGGGACGTAGTTCTCGCGATCGACAGGCTCTCCCTTGGCAAGCGCCGCGATCGCGTCGATCGCGCCCTTGGCCTGGCCGGGCGCGCTCTGCAGCACGGTCACGTCCAGCTTGCCGTCGGCGATGGCCTGGAGCGCGTCCGGCGTTGCGTCGACGCCCGCGACGATGACCTGATCGAGCGGCACGCCCGCGGCTTCGAGCGCCTGATAGGCGCCGATCGCCATCTCGTCGTTGTTGGCGATCACCGCATCAGGCTTCACGCCGGCGGTCAGCCAGTTCGTCATGAGGTCGGCCGCCTGGGTGCGCTGCCACGTGGCGGTCTGCTCGTCGGTGATCTTGATGAAGAGGCAGTCCGCCTTCTCGAAGACCTCCCTGACCGCCTGGGTCCTGAGGCGGGTCGCCTGGTTCGAGAGATCACCGAGCAGGATCACCGCCGTCGCCTCGGTCTTGCCGGCCTCCTTGAGCAGCCGGCAGACTTCCTGACCCTCGAGGGTGCCCGCCTCGGTCTCGTCCGAGCCGACGAAGACCTGGTTCGGCGGCAGCTGGTCGAGGTTCACCGGGCGGTTGTTGACGTAGACGACCGGGATGCCGGCGTTCTCGGCCGAGACGGTCATCGGCACCGTCGAGTCGCTGTCCACGGGCGCGATGATGATGCCCTGCACGCCGGTCGCCGCGAAATTCTCGACCTGGCTGAGCTGGCGGCCGACATCGCGCTGGGCGTCCTCGAACTGCAGCGACATGCCCTCGTGCTGCGCGGCGTTCTCGGTCATCGCCTCGCGGAGCAGGGTGAGGAAATTGTCGTCGAAGTTTGAGACGGCGACGCCGATCTCCTGCGCCGAGGCGGGCAATGCTGCCCCGGCAAGGAGGGCTGCGGCGGCAATGGCGCGGATCTGGGGGCCCATCGGGGTTCCTTCCTGGTCTCGGGGACGCAGCCGGCTGGCGGCGCCAGTCCGTCCCGGCGGACGTCAATCGTCTCCGCCGGACTGCGGGTGAGGGAGGGATGGTCTACCTGACTCTCGGTTGAGGCCAGTACCAAAGTTGTCTTCCTCCGGGTTAGTTCGTCGTCTGGTACTCTTCCATGTTCTCGGGCGTGACGAGCTGGAACGGGATCCAGATGTTCTGTTCGAGCGGCTTGCCCTTCGCCAGATCGACCGCGGTGGCGAGGCCGGCGGCACCCTGACCGTGCGCGTCCTGAAAGACCGTCACGTCGAGCTCCCCCCGGTCCATGGCCGCGAGGCCGTCGGGCGTCGCGTCGATGCCCGCCACGATGATCGTCGAGAAATCGGTGCCGACGCCCTGCATCGCCTGGATGGCGCCGATCGCCATCTCGTCGTTGTTGGCGATCACCGCGTCGAACTTCTGACCGGAACTCAGCCAGTTCGTCATGATGTCGACCGCCTCGAGCCGGTCCCAGTTCGCGACCTGGGTGTCGATGATGCTGATGCCGGCGCACTCGGGCTTTGCCAGCACGTCCTTGATGTCCTGGGTGCGGACACTGGCGGAGCTGTTGTTGAGCGGCCCCATGAGGACGAAGGCCTGGCCCTTGCCGCCGAGCAGCCGGCAGACCTCCTCGGTCTGCATGGTGCCTGACTGCTTCTCGTCCGAGCCGATGAAGGCCGCCGTCGCCGGCAGCGTCGCCGCGTCCGCGGGCGGGTGGTTGATGTAGACGATCGGAATGCCGGCGTCGGTCGCGGCCTTGGTCATCATCGGCGTGCCCTCGCCGTCGACGGCCACGACGATGATCGCGTCGACGCCGGAGGCGATGAAGTTCTGCACCTGATCGAGCTGGCGGGTGGGGTCGTTGACCGCGTCCTCGATCTGCAGCTTCACGCCGTCGCCAAGTTCCTTCGCCTTCGCCTCGATCCCGTCCCGGACCAGCGTCAGGAACGTGCTGTCAAAGCGCGCCACGGTGACGCCGACCGTCTGGGCCTGTGCCGCCCCGGCGAAAGCGAGCGCGAGCGCGGTTGCGGACAGAAAGCCCTTCATGTCGTGTCTCCGGGATGCATCGTGGGGTCGTGATCCCGGCGGAGGGCCGCCGGGATCGGCGTCAGTTCGCCTTCTGGAACTCCGCGAGGTTCTCGGGGGTCACCAGCTGGAACGGGATGAAGACCTTGCGGTCCACCTTGTCGCCCTTGGCGAGCGAGAGGGCGGCGTCGAGCGCGCCCTTGCCCTGACCGGCGGCGTCCTGGAAGACGGTGACGTCGAGATCGCCCGCCGCCATCGCCGCGAGCGCATCCTGGGTGGCGTCGACGCCGCCGACGACCACGTCCTTCATGTCGACGCCGGCGCTCTTCATCGCCTGGATGGCGCCGATTGCCATCTCGTCGTTGTTCGAGACGACCGCGTCGAACTTCACGCCCGCCGAGAGCCAGTTCGTCATCAGGTCGGTGCCCTGGGTGCGCGACCAGTTGGCGGTCTGCTCCTCGATGATCTTCATGAAGCTGCAGTCCGGCGTGGCGATGACGTCGTGAATGTCCTCGGTGCGCTGGCGGGCCGCCTGATTCGACAGCTCGCCCATCAGCACGAGGATGTTGGCGCCGTCCTTGTCCTTGCCGGCGGCCTTGAGCAGGCGGCAGACTTCCTGGGTCTCGAGGGTGCCCGATTCCTTCTCGTCGGACGCGACGAACGCCTGGGTCTCCGGCAGATCGTCGAGGTTCGCCGGCTGGCGGTTGACGAAGACGAGCGGGATCCCGGCGTCGTTCGCCGCCTGGCTCATCGCGACGGTGGCGTCGGTATCGACCGGGTTGACGATGATCGCATCGACGCCGGAGGCGACGAAGTTCTGGATCTGGTTCAGCTGCTTGCCCACGTCATTCTGGGCGTCCTCGACCTGCAGCGTCACGTCCGGCAGCGTCGCCGCGTAGTCCTGCAACCCGTTGCGCAGCACGGTCAGGAAGTTGTCGTCGAAGAGCGCCATCGACACGCCGACGTTGGCTGCCATCGCGCCCTGCGCCAATACGGTCGAGAGGGCGATGCCCGCGAGAAGTCTCCGCATGATTGGTCTTTCCCTCCACTGCGGGCGCCCGGGCGCGCCCTTGTGAACTCCCGGAGACGCCGGGTCTCCCGCCCGGTCGCCGGTCCGCGGGCGCGACATGGAATGCCCAGCCGTGCCCTGCGGCATTTCAGAATATTTATTCCATTTTATGTCGCGACGTCAAGCGCTCATTCCGGCGCCGCGTCGGAGCGATCGGGTTCAGGCCGTGGACGTGCTCGTGCTTTCGCGGACGAGCGCCATGCTGGCCGCGAGGGCTGCTTTCGGGTCGTCGAGGGCCTGAATTTCCACAGCGAACGGCTCAAAGGAGAGGTATCCGTCAAAGCCCGCCTGTCGAAGCGACCGGATCTGCACGACGTTTCCCAGCCGGTCCGCGGCGGTGACGAGCACGCGGTCGGGGTCGCGCATGTCGGCCACCGCAAGGTCCGGGTTATCAACGCCCGAGATGTGCACGAGGGCGGTGAGCTCCGGGAAGAGTTCGGATTCGCCGGCGAGGTGGTGGTGGAACGTGTCGTGGACCAGACCGAACGTGTCGGCCCCGCCGATGGCGCGGATCGCTGCCGCCGCCTCGGATTTCAGGCGGAGCGAGCAGCTCTCGAAACCGAGCGGCTCCACGAGACCGCGCAGGCCCCGACCCTTGAGAATCGCCCTCAGCCCCTCCAGCGCCGCTTGCAGGCGGTCGGGCCGGCTGCCGTCGTTGGTGGGCACGAGAACCAGCGCCTCGGCACCGCAGGCGGCGGCATAGTCGGCGAGGGCCACGGCCTGGTTCGCCCGCTCGGCGCGCCAGTCGTCGAAGCGCTGCAGGGCGTTGATCGAGAGAATCCGCACGCCCGCGTCGCTGGCGAGGCCGCGGATGCGCGCGGGCGGCGTGCCGTCGAGGATCGCGTTGCCCTCAAGGTCGTTGCGGATCTCGACCGCGTCCAGTCCGAGCGCGCCCGCGAGGGCGAAGAACGCGTCCGGCGCGAGGCGCGGGGCGGTCATGTGGTTGAGCGCGAAACGGGGTGGGGTCGACGGCACGGCGTCCTCCTCCTGATCTGCACAACGAGCGGGTGCGATTCTCACCGAGCGGACTCCGCCGCCCTTTCCCGAAAGATCACCACGTCGCAGCGCGGTTTCAAAGTCTCGGATGCCACGTGGAGAGCGGCCGGGCGCGGCGAGAGGTGACGTCGAGTGGCAGGGACCGTCCTGATGTGTTCTGATAGGTTCTGTCATGCCGCAGATTGAGCGGTCGCGAGTCCGCCCCTATCAGGTCGGCAGGCACCGCGCGCCGCCGCGGCACTCGAGAGGGGAACTACCGCAATGGCCTGGATCCGCGCCTGCTCCGCCGACGACATCGACGAGGAAGACGTCGCACGCTTTGATCACGACGGACGCACCTTCGCGATCTACCACAGCCCCGACGGCGAGTTCTTCGCCACCGACGGGCTTTGCACCCACGAGCAGATCCACCTCGCCGACGGTCTCGTTCTGGACAACATCATCGAGTGCCCGAAGCACAACGGCCGCTTCGACTACCGCACCGGCGAGGCGAAGGGCGCCCCGGTCTGCGTCGATCTGAACACCTACAAGGTGAAGGTCGAGGACGGCGAGGTTTTCGTCGATGTCTGAGGCGGGCCCCGCCGGGACGGGCTCCGAGGCTGGTTCCGAAGCGCCGGGTTTCGTCATCGTCGGGGCAGGAGAGTGCGGCACGCGCGCGGCGCTCGCCCTGCGCGAGGCGGGATATGACGGGCCGGTGACGCTGGTCGGCACCGAGATCCACACGCCCTACGAGCGCCCGCCGCTGTCCAAGGACGCGATCGCGGCCGACATGCCCGAGCCGAAGACGATCGGCGGCGCCGACGGCCTGGCCGAGCGCGGGATCGTCTTCCGGCCCGGCGTCACGGTCGTGTCACTCGACCGTGCGGCGCAGGTCGTCGTGCTCTCGGATGGCACGCGGCTCGCCTATCACCGCCTGCTCCTCGCCACCGGGGCGCGGCCGCGCGCGTTGCCGGTGCCGGGGATCGACGGGCCGAATGTCGCGACGCTGCGCGGCCTTGAGGACGCGGCACGGATCCGCGCGGCACTCGGGCCGGGGCGGCGGCTCGCGGTGATCGGAGGCGGCTTCATCGGGCTCGAACTTGCCGCCTCCGCGCGCCGGCTCGGAACCGAGGTGACGGTGATCGAGGCGCTGCCCCGGCTCCTGTCGCGCGGCGTGCCGGAGGAGGTGGCGGGCATTCTCGCCGCCAGGCACGAGGCCGAGGGGGTGCGGCTGATTTTCGGTGCCCGCATCGTGGAGGTGACCGGCGACGGGGTGGCGCTGGAGGGCGGCATCACCGTGCCTGCCGATCTGGTGCTTGTGGGCATCGGCGCGGTGCCCGAGACCGCCCTCGCCGAGGCGGCGGGGCTTGCGATCGACAACGGCATTGCCGTCGATGACCGGCTGGCGACGTCGGATCCGGCGATCTTCGCGGCCGGCGACTGCGCCGCGTTCCTGCATCCGGGCTATGGCCGGCGGATCCGGCTCGAGTCCTGGCGCAGCGCGCAGGAACAAGGGACACTGGCGGCGCGGAACATGCTTGGCGCCGAGCAGCCGGTATCGGCCGTGCCGTGGTTCTGGTCGGACCAGTACGATCTCACATTGCAGATTGCCGGTCTCGCGGAGGGGTCCATCACCACCGTCCGACGCCCGGTCGGGGAGGGCTTCGTGCTCTTTCACCTCGGCCCGGAGGGGCGGCTTCTCGCTGCGAGCGGCGTCGGGCCTGGCAATGCGGTCGCGAAGGACATCCGTCTCGCGGAGATGCTGATCGCGCGCGGCGCTCACCCGGACCCCGAGGCGCTCGCCACGGTGCCAAACCTGAAGAAGCTTCTCAGCGCCTGACCTTGCGCCGCGGCCTTGCCATCCGGCCGCAGCGTGCCATTCTCATCCTTTGGACCAAACGGGGAGGAATGGACCATGGCAACCGCTCGCTGCGACGACCACAGGCCGAACGATTCCGAGCATGTGAGCTATGCGCTCCCGCTCGGCTATCCGTCGACCGCCGTCACCTGTGACGTGGTTGGTTGCGCCATGCCCGCGCGGCTCTGGCTCACCAAGGACGAGCGCAAGGCCTTCCTCGCTGGTGAGCGACTCTTCACCATCGGGGGTGGCGTCAAGATCCGCGCAGCCGACGACCTGTTCCCGAACTGAGGCCTTCTACTCGCGCCGGAGCACCCGGTCGTTGATGAAGCGCGCAGTTGGATCTTCCTGATAGGCTGCGGTGAGTGCGGCCGGGTCATAGCGGGTTTCGACCCACTGGCGGAACGTCATGGGCTCCTGCGCGGCATCGTCGGCGTAGCGCTCGATCATGTAGCGCATGATCCCCGCCGGCCCGCGGCTGAAGTGCAGGTGGCGCCAGGTGAGCTGATTGAGGGCGTCCGCCGGGGCGGCCTCTTCCCGTAGCAGCAAGTAGAGCGCCGCGGCGAAGCCCGCTCGGTCGGCGCCGGATTTGCAGTGGAAAAGGAAAGGCTTCGGCAGCTTGGCGAAGAGTGCGTCGAGCGCGAGGATCTGCGCCCGGGACGGCAGCACCCGGGAGGAGAGCTTGAAGTCGACGAGCTTGATCCCCGCAGCCCGGCTCGCGTCGGCCTCCAGCAGGTACGAGCCGTACTCGGTGGCGCCGCGAAGGTTCAGGATCGCGCGAAAGTCGCGCGCCGCGAGTCCCCGGATTGCCCGAGGGTCCGGCTGGTTGGAACGCCAGACGCCGGGGGCGACCTCGGCCTCGTTGTGCCAGAGGGTTCGGATCAGCCCGTGGTCGAAGACCAGCATGTCGATTGTCGCGTCACGCCGGGCGCGCGGGCTGTCGAGACGCCCGCTCCAGCCATCCTTCCAGCGCCGTTGCCAGCGCCGGACCAGTCCCTTGGCCACGTCAGCCTGCCTCCGCCCTGCTCGGGTCTGCTGAAACGCGGCAGGGCGCGGTGAGATCGCCAAGCCTCTGCTGCTGGCGGCCGTCGGCGTCGAAGTTCGCGGGATCGAGCCAGGTCCGCCAGGCGGGCGCGAGACAGCGCCAGTCGCCGTCGGTCATGGCAAACCAGGCCGTGTCGCGGTTGCGCCCCTTGACCACCGTCGCCTGCCGGAACACCCCCTCGTAGGAGAAGCCGAAACGCTCGGCCGCGCGCCGGCTCGGGAGGTTCAGCGCGTCGCACTTCCACTCGAAGCGCCGATAGCCGTTCGCGAATGACCAGTCGGCCATGAGGTAGATCGCTTCACTCGCCGCACGGGTGCGCTGCAAGCGCGGAGCAAGGCAGATGTGCCCGACCTCGATGGAGCCTGAGGCGGGTGTGATGCGCAGGAAGCTCATGACGCCGCCTGGAAGGCCCGTGGCGGTGTCGATGACGGTGAAGAACATCGGATCGGCCTTGCCCGCCACCGATGTCACCCAGGCGACGTATTCGGCTTCTTCGCCGAACGGGCCATAGGGCAGATAGTCCCAGATCGCGTCGCTCTCCCGGTTGGCCGCGAAGAGCGCCGGCGCGTGCGCGGGCACGAGCGGCTCCAGGCGGACCGAGATGCCGTCAAGCCGCGTTGGCTGCGGCGGGGCTGGGGGCGTCCAGTCGGGTAATGGCTCTCCGAATGACGGCATCGCTGGTCTCCCCCAATCACTACCCCACTCGCACGCGGCTCCAGCGCATGCAAGTAACGGGATGATGACGGAACTTCAGCCCAGCGAGAAACCCTCGGGGTAATCGTGCTTGCCGTCGAAGTCGGCTTTGCCGAGGGGCACGCCCGCCTGCTTCAATGCCACGTGCGCCATTGCGTGATGAAAGTAGAGATTTGGCAGGCCGAACTCGTTCAGGTACGCCTCGCCCGGCAGATCGAGCACGGCGAAACCCGCCTGGTCACGCACGACGCGCGTCCCCGCGTCGGCGAAGGCGCCGGGGTCGAGGGCGCGCAGCAGCGCGCGCGTCGCCTCGATGCGCTCCATGAGCCCGCCCGCGTCGAGTGGCGCCCGGACCTCGGGAACGCGCTGCCCGGCGAGCGGATACGCGATGCGCAGAGTGAACTGCACCGCCGTGGCCACCTGTCGCGCCGCGGGAAGCATATGCTCCTGCGGGCGGCGGGCGAGGCCGGTGGCGTAGCCGTCGCCGAGCTTTGTCTCGGCGCGGCGCAGGCTCGCCTCGAGCCGGTCGAGAACACCGAGGAACACGGGCACCGTCGCCCGCCAGAGCGGCGGGGCGGCGGGATCACAGGGCTGCATGGACGAGGTCCTCCGTCACACGAGCCGGAAGGATTTGCACGCGCCCGGGCGCGGCACAAGCGCCATGACGGCCGGCCACGGCCCGATCACGCCGGGGGCACCTCGCAGAGCGTCGAGCGGGTGAGGAACCGCCGCTCGCGCCCGTTGTCGAGGGAGAACATGCCGCCACGGCCCGGCACGACGTCGATCGTCAGGTCGGTGTGCTTCCAGACCTCGAACTGCGCCGCGCCGATGTAGACGGGCGTGTCCTCTCCGATCGTCCCGAGCAGGACGTCGTGCTCGCCGATGAGGAAGTCACCGCGGGGGTAGCACATCGGCGAGGAGCCGTCGCAGCAGCCGCCCGACTGGTGGAACAGCACCGGGCCGTGGTCGGCGATGATCTCGGCAAGGAGGGTGAGCGCCCCCGGTGTGGCGCTCACCTTGCCGGAGGCGTCCCGGACCATGGCTCAGCCCGCGATGTCGAGAACGATGCGGCCGTCGATCTGGCCCTTGTGCATCTTCGCGAAGATGTCGTTCACGTCCTCGAGCTTGGCCGAGTGGATCGTCGCCTTCACCTTGCCCTGCGCGGCGAAGTCGATCGACTCCTGCAGGTCGAGACGGGTGCCGACGATCGAGCCGCGCACGGTGATGCCGTTCAGGACCATGCCGAAGATGTCGAGCGGGAAGGTCCCCGGCGGCAGGCCGTTCAGCGAGATGGTGCCACCCCGATCCACCATGCCCACCGCCTGCTCGAAGGCCTTGGGGCTGACGGCGGTCACGAGCACGCCCTGTGCGCCGCCGCCGGTCTCGCGCTTGATGTACTCGGCCGGATCCTCGTTCATGGCGTTGACCGTCAGCGTCGCGCCGAGTTCCTTCGCAAGCTCCAGCTTCTCGTCGGAGATGTCGACGGCCGCGACGTTCATGCCCATGGCCTTGGCGTATTGCACCGCCATGTGGCCGAGGCCGCCGATACCGGAGATCACCACCCAGTCGCCGGGCTTGGTGTCGGTGACCTTCAGGCCCTTGTAGACCGTCACCCCGGCGCAGAGGATCGGCGCCATCTCGGCGAAATCGACGTTGTCGGGCAGGTGGCCCACGTAGTTCGGATCGGCGACCACGTAGTCGGCAAAGCCGCCGTTGACCGAATAGCCGGTGTTCTGCTGTTCGGTGCAGAGTGTCTCCCAGCCGCCGAGGCAGTGCTTGCAGTGGCCGCAGGCGGTGTAGAGCCACGGCACGCCGACGCGGTCGCCTTCCTTGACGTTGCGAACGCCCCTGCCGACAGCGGAGACGAAGCCCACCCCCTCGTGGCCGGGGATGAAGGGCGGATTCGGTTTGACGGGCCAGTCGCCTTCGGCCGCGTGCAGATCGGTGTGGCAGACGCCGCTCGCCTGGACGGCGACCTGGATCATGCCTTCGCCCGGCTCGGGAATTGGCACTTCGTCGATGGAAAGCGGCTTGCCGAATTCACGGACGACGGCAGCCTTCATGGTCCTGGCCATGGTGTCTCCTCCGTTTTCACGTGTTCAAGGATGGGCCGGCGGACGCCGCCGGCCCTTGATCTGGATCAGATCGGATCGGATCGGATCAGAAGAAGCCGAGCTTCTTCGGGTTGTAGCTCACCAGCATGTTCTTGGTCTGCTGATAGTGGTCGAGCATCATCTTGTGGTTTTCCCGGCCGATGCCCGACTGCTTGTAGCCGCCGAACGCCGAGTGGGCGGGATAGGCGTGATAGCAGTTGGTCCACACCCGGCCGGCCTGGATGCCGCGCCCGAAGCGGTAGGCGCGGTTGATGTCGCGGGTCCAGATGCCCGAGCCCAAGCCGTAGAGCGTGTCGTTGGCGATCTCGAGAGCTTCCGCGTCATCCTTGAAGGTGGTGACGGAGAGCACCGGCCCGAAGATCTCCTCCTGGAAGATCCGCATCTTGTTGTGGCCCCGGAAGACCGTCGGCTTGATGTAGTAGCCGTCCCCGAGCTCGCCGGTCAGCTTCGCGGGCTCGCCGCCGGTCAGCAGCTCCGCGCCCTCCTGCTTGCCGATGTCGATGTAGGCGAGGATCTTCTCGAACTGCTCGGACGACGCCTGCGCGCCGATCATCGTCGCCGGATCGAACGGGTCGCCCTGAACGATGGCCTCCACCCGCTGGATCGCCCGCTCCATGAAGCGGTCATAGATCTTTTCATGGATGAGCGCGCGCGACGGGCAGGTGCAGATCTCGCCTTGATTGAGCGCGAAGAACACGAAGCCTTCGATCGCCTTGTCGAAGAAGTCGTCGTCCTCGTCGGCAACGTCCTCGAAGAAGATGTTCGGCGACTTGCCGCCCAGCTCCAGCGTCACCGGGATCAGCGACTGGCTGGCGTACTGCATGATGAGCCGGCCGGTCGTGGTCTCGCCGGTGAAGGCGATCTTGGCGATGCGGTTCGAGGAGGCGAGCGGCTTGCCGGCCTCGAGGCCGAAGCCGTTCACCACGTTGAGCACGCCCGGGGGCAGCAGGTCGGCGATGAGATCGGCGACGACGAGGATCGAGGCGGGCGTCTGCTCCGCCGGCTTCAGCACGATGCAGTTGCCGGCGGCGAGCGCGGGCGCGAGCTTCCAGACCGCCATCAGGATCGGGAAGTTCCACGGGATGATCTGGCCGACGACGCCCAGCGGCTCGTGGAAGTGATAGGCGACGGTGTCCTCGTCGATCTGCGACAACGAGCCTTCCTGCGCGCGGATGGCACCGGCGAAGTAGCGGAAGTGGTCGATCGCGAGCGGGATGTCGGCGTTGGTGGTCTCGCGGATCGGCTTGCCGTTGTCCCAGGTCTCGGCGGCGGCGATCGACGCGAGGTTTTCCTCCATGCGGTCGGCGATCAGGTTCAGCACCTTCGCGCGCTCGGCCGGCGAGGTGCGGCCCCAGGCGTCCTTCGCCGCGTGGGCGGCATCGAGGGCGGCCTCGATGTCATCGGCGTTCGACCGTGCGACCTCGCAGAGAACCTGGCCGTTCACCGGCGAGCGGTTCTCGAAATACTTGCCGGACTTCGGCTCGACGAACTCACCGCCGATGAAGTTGCCGTAGCGCGTCTTGAAGGGCGTCTCGGCGGCTTTGAGAAACTCGACCTTGTTCATCTTCATCTCCTCCCGGGTTTCGGGGGCGACCGCGATCGCGGTGCCTGAGGAGAAGATGGCAGGCCGGGAGGCGCGAATCAGCCCTGCCGCGAAGGCTGTCGCATTGAAGTGTCGCAGACCTGCGACACTTCGGAAGAAAGTTGCGCTCTCTTCGCGGGTGCAGCGTAGGCGAGCCTCAGTTCGCGCGGGAGGGACGAACCGACGGATCGCGCTTCAGCTTGCGGTGGAGCGTGGCGCGGCTGATGCCGAGGGCGGCCGCGGCAGCGGAGACGTTTCCGCCGGCGCGGGCGAGGGCGCGAGTCAGGACCGCGCGCTCCGCATGATCGAGGCTCTCGCACGCGCGTCCGGTCTCGAGCAGATCGCGGGCCGGCAGCGGGGTGCCGAGGCGCTCGGCGGTCAGCCCGAGCTCCTGCCGTGCCGCGCGGCTCGCGCCGACGATCAGGTCGTCGCGATCGACCGCGAGAAGTCCGCCGTTCTCGGCGAGCACGATTCGCGCGTCGGGGAAGGCGAGGCGGAAGACCTCTGCCTCGATGCGCCGCGCGGCGTCGGCGAGGGCGAGGCGGATGAGATCGACGAAGCCGTCGGCCAGGTCCGCGCGGCACGAGGAGACATCGAGGACGCCGGCGAGCTTTGCGTCGTGGTCCCATATCGGCGCGGCGGAGCAGGAGAGCGAGGCGTTCTTGGCGAGAAAGTGCTGGTCGCGGTGGATGGTGAGCGGGCGGTGCTCGATCAGGCAGGTGCCGATGCCGTTGGTCCCCACGGAGCTCTCGTCCCAGACCGCGCCGGTCCAGAGGCCCCAGCCGCGGAACACCGGGTCATCGACGGATGCGCCGCGGCGATCGACCGGCACGCCGTTGCTGTCGGCCAGCAACACGCAGCAGCCGCTGCCGCCGACGGCCTGATAGAGCCGGTCGAGGGAGGGGCGCGCGGCGTGGAGCAGGGGGCCCATGGCGTCGCGGTGGTCGCGCAGTTCGGCCTCGCCGAGCCGATGCGGCGCGGCGTCCGCGGCCGGGTCGAGCTTGTGGTGCTCGGACGAGCGGCGCCACGATGCGGCGAGCGCCGAGCGGGCAGGGGCGTTGGAGGCGAGCGTCGCCTCGACACGGGCGGCATGGCGTGCGGCAGGACGTGGGGTGCTTCGGGCCATTTCTTCCTCCGGCGCACCGAGTCGTCCCTTTCGACAGGGATCTTCCCGGTCCCCGAGTTTCCGCGCGGTCCGCCAGTTGGTCAACTGGTGATATGTCGGGGGTCGGAGGAAAGCGTGTGAGATAGATCGATCCATCAATCATGCAGATCACATCGGCATCTTGATCGTCGATCGCAGCATCACGTATACATTAAATAGAAGTGCCGCGCGCGGTGAGATCTGGGACATGGTATATCAGTAGACCATTTTCCGTGATTGACGTCGCAACGGAATTTCGCCCCGGGGGGCAGTCGAAATCAGCACGCTTGTGGCGCCAGTCCTGCGGCGGCGCCGCAGGTCGCCTTGGAAGACGGGGGACAGTCATGTTCAACGAAGATGAGAGTGCGGGCGGCGTGCAGGACTTTGACGACACCTCGGGTCGGAGGCGAATTGTTGAAGAAAGTGGGTTTAACGTAACGCCGGAGTGGATCTGCATCGAGACTTGGTCGAGCGGATCTGACGCTAAGGAGCGTGCCCGGCGTCGGCGCCGGCGGTCGGGGGGCCGCCGGCGCCGCGATTGAACCTCACGAGTTCCTAGCGACTGTTTCCTAGCGACTGGCCGGGGAGCGGCGCAGGGCGGCGCGCACGTCGGATACCTTCAGCGCGCCAAACCCGAGAGCTGCGGCGGCGTAGACTCCGGCACCAACCACGACGAGGGCCGCAAGCGTTGCATACTGCAGCGTCGGGTGAGCGATCGCTCCCGCGAGAACGTGTGCCGCGATCGCGAGGACGCCGCCCATGACGATGCAGGCGAGCAGAATCCGGGGAATCGCACGGCGCAGGCGTTCGTCGGCAGAGGCGGCGTCGCCCATGGCGCGCGTCCCCCACCAGAGCTGCAAGAGCATCGTCCAGCCGGCGACGGTGGTGCCAAGGGCCGCGGCAATGAAGCCGATGAAGGGCGCGAGGCCGATCGCGATCACCGCGTTCACGATCATCGCGTGAACCGCGAAGATGAAAGGCGAGCGGGTGTCCTCGCGCGCATAGTAGAGCGGTGAGATCACCTTCTGCATCACGAACGCCGGCAGGCCGGCGCCGTAGACCGCCACGGCCAGCGCCGTCGGCCAGGTGTCGGAGGCATCGAACGCGCCATGCTGGAACAGCACGGCGACGATCGGCACCGGGATTACCATGAGGGCGACCGCCGCAGGCAGCGTGAGGGCGAGCGTGAGCTCGGTCGCGCGGTTGATCGCGTCACGTCCCCCCGACCCGTCACCGGCCTTGAGGCGCCGCGAGAGGTCCGGGAGCATGACGGTGCCGATGGCGATGCCGACGACGCCGAGCGGCAGCTGATAGAGCCGGTCGGCGTAGGAGAGCCACGCGACCGCGCCATCGAAGAACGAGCCGACCTGCCGTCCGACGATCAGGTTGATCTGCACCACGCCGCCGGCGAGGAGGGCGGGTACCATGATCACCGTCAGCCGCTTCATCTCCGGCGTCAGGCGCGGCCAGCGCGGCCGGATCGGCATGCCGATCTTCGCGCAGCCCCACCAGACGAGCGCGAGCTGCGCGACACCCGCCACCGGGACCGACCAGATCTGCCAGAGCCCGATGTTGCCGCCCGACCACCAGCCCCAGAGCAGGAAGGCGATCATCACCACGTTCATCAGGATCGGTGCGGCGGCGGCGAGCGCGAAGCGACCGAGGGAGTTGAGGACGCCCGAGAGCAGCGCGGTCAGTGAGATGAAGAGGATGTAGGGAAACGCGATGCGGCCGTGTTCGACGGCGAGGGTGAAGCGTTCGTCGCCGTGAAAGCCCGAGGCGAGCGCATAGACGAACCACGGCATGACGACGATGCCGATACCCACCAGCGCGATGAGCACGAATCCGAGGCCGGACAGCGCATCGCGCGCGAAGCCCTCTGGGTCGTCGTTCGCCTCGACCTTCTTGGCGAACATCGGCACGAAGGCGAGGTTGAACGCGCCCTCTGCGAAGAACCGGCGGAACATGTTCGGCATGGTGAAGGCAATCAGGAATGCCTGCGCGACCGGGCCGGTGCCGAGGAAGCTCGCCATCAGGATGTCGCGCACGAGCCCGAGCACACGGCTCGCCATCGTCCACCCGCCGACCGCGAGGAAGGCGGGCAGGAGCCGGATCGGCTTGTTCATCTGGTCGCTCTGTCTGGTTCGGGAACTGCGGCGGCGATGGCGGCGCGGAGGCGCTGCTCGAGCTGCGAGCGCTTGGACTCGGTATAGAGCTTCAGCCCGAACAGATCCTTCACATAGAAGGCATCGACCGCCTGCTCGCCGAAGGTGGCGATGATCGCCGAGGAGATCGAGATCCCGTTCGCCGTCAGCGTCCGCGCGAGGTCGTAGAGCAGGCCGGGCCGGTCGCGGGTTTCCACCTCGATGATGGTGTAGATGTCCGAGCCGGAGTTGTCGAAGCTGATCCGGGTCGGCACCTGGAAGTCGCGCTCGCGCTTCTTGATCTTGTCCTTGTCGCGCAGTGCCTCGCGCGCCTTGATCTGGCCGGCCATCGTGCCCTGGACTGAAGCCCGGAGACGGGCCATGCGCGCCTCTTCGTATGGCTTGCCGCTGGCATCCTGGATCCAGAAGGCGGCGGTGGCGACGCCGTCCGTGGTGGTGTAGGTGCGCGCGTCGACCACGTTCGCCCCCGCAAGCGCGAGCGCGCCGGCGAGGCGGGCGAAGATGCCCGGATGGTCGGCCATGGCGAAGCAGACCTGCGTGGCGTCGCGGTTCGCGTCGAGCTCGATCTCCATTTCGGGGCTGTCGTCCTTCAGACCCCGGCCGAGACGGGCGAAGATCGCGTGGGTGCGGGTGTCGAACCCGAGCCAGTAGGGGGCGTAGTGCCTGGCGCACTCGTCCTCCAGTTCGGACTGGGACCAGTCGGAAAGCGCCTCACCGAGCGCGGCCTTGGCCGCAGCCTCGCGCTCGGGGCGGCTCGGCGCCTGGGTGCCGCCGGTCAGCACGTCGATCGTCTCGTTGTAGAGCGTGCGCAGCAGCATCGCTTTCCAGTTGTTCCAGACCCCGGGGCCGACGCCGCGGATATCGCAGACGGTCAGCACGGTCAGGAACTTCAGCCGGGTCGGGCTCTTCACCTGACGGGCGAAGTCGCGGGCGGTTCGCGGGTCGGCGAGGTCGCGCTTCTGGGCAACGTCGGACATGAGCAGGTGATTCTGCACGAGCCAGACCACGAGCTCGGTCTCCTGCGGCTCGAGGCCGAGGCGCGGGCAGAGCGTCTCGGCCACCTCGGCGCCGACCGTCGAATGGTCGCGGCCCGAGCCCTTGCCGATGTCGTGCAGCAGCAGGGCGACGTAGAGCACGCGCCGGTCGACGCCACGCGCCATGATTTCCGAGACGATCGGCAAGTCGCCGGTGAGCTCCTTCCGTTCGATCGTCGAGAGGGTCGAGATCGTGCGGATCGTGTGCTCGTCCACGGTGTAGTAGTGGTACATGTTGAACTGCATCAGCGCGACGATGCGGCCGAACTCGGGGATGAAGGCGCCGAGAACCCCTACCTCGTTCATCAGCCGCAAGCCCCGTTCGGGGTTCTGGTGGCCGAGCAGCAGGTCGAGGAAGATGCGGTTCGCCTCGCGGTCGTTGCGCACGCCGTCGTCGATCAGGTCGAGGTTTGCCGCCACCCGGCGCAGCGCGTCCGGATGGATCGGGATATCGGCCGCAAGGCTCTCCTCGAAGAGCCGCAGGATGTTGACCGGATCGGTCTCGAAGGCGCGCTCGTCCAGCATGTCGAGCCGGCCGTTCTTCAGGGTAAAGCCCCGTCCCGTCGGGTCGCGGCCGAAGGTGAAGACCGTGCGGAGCTTCTCGCCGAAGGTCGGCTTCGATTTCACGTGCCGCGCCTCGAGGGCGGCGAGGAAGATGCGGGTGAGATCGCCCACGTGCTTCGCGTGGCGGAAGTAGTCGTGCATGAACTGCTCGACGCCGCGCTGGGCGCTGTCGTCGCGGTAGCCGAGCATGCCCGCAATATCGACCTGCGCGTCGAAGGTCAGCTGCTCCACCGGCCTGCCGTTCAGCAGGTGCAGGTGGACCCGCGTGGTCCAGAGGAAGGCCTCTGCGGCGGCGAGACTCGCGTACTCTTCCGAGGTGAAGACGCCGACGCGCACCAGATCTTCGGTGGACCCGGCATGGTAGAGGTATTTGCCGATCCAGTAGAGCGTCTGGAGGTCGCGCAGGCCGCCCTTGCCTTCCTTGACATTCGGCTCGAGCAGGTAGCGCGAACTCCCCTGCCGATCATGCCGCGCGTTGCGCTCCTCGAGCTTCAGCTCGACGAACTGCGGACCGGTCGAGTCGAAAAGCTCGGACCAGAGGCGGGAGTCGAGTGCCTCCGCCAGCGCCTGGTTGCCCCAGAGGTAGCGGCTTTCCAGCAGGCTGGTGCGGATGCTCACGTCCTGCTTCGCGAGGCGCAGGCAGTCGTCGATGGAGCGGGTCGAGTGGCCGACCTTGAGACGGAGATCCCAGAGCACATAGAGGACGCTCTCGATCAGGCTCTCGCCCCAGGGCGTCTGTTTGTAGGGCGTGAGAAACAGCAGGTCGATGTCGGAAAACGGCGCCATCTCGGCGCGGCCAAAGCCGCCGACCGCGACGGCGGCGATGTGCTCGGACGACGTCGGGTTCGGCAGGACATGCATGCGCCGGACGCCGAGGTCGAGCACCAGACGCACGATTGTCCCGGACATCCAGGCGTAGTCGTGGATCGCCCGATGCGCCTCGCGCGGGGCGCCGGCGATCGCCGCGGCGATCGCCGCGCGTGCTTCGGCGAGCGCATCGCGCAGCAGGGGCACCACGGCCGGGCGGATGGCGCAGCGGTCGCCCGCGGCGATTGCCTCGGCCGCGGCGCTGTCCATCGCCGCGGCGAGCGCCGGTGCGTCGATCAGGCGCTCGGGGTCGGCGACCAGGCCCGGCCACGGGTCGGGTGCGGTCGCCTCGGCCGTGGAAGACGGGAGCTGGTCAGAAGCCAACGGTGTCAAACGACCGCGCTGCCGGTTCGCGGACCACCGGTGCGCCGTTCTGCACTGCGATGATCGCGAGGTTGCGCTGTGCCCGGCCGGACGGTGTGAAGCGGAACGGGCCGTTCACGCCGGCAAAGCCGGAGGGTTGGGTCAGTCGCTCGGTGGAGAACGGGCTGCCGCCCTGGCTCCGCGCCTCGGCGATCAGCGCGCCGACCGCGGCCACGCCGTCATAGGCGAGCCCGGCGAGTTCATGCGGGCTCTCGCCGTAGGCGGCGTGGTAGCGGCCGTTGAACGCGGTGACGATGCCGGGATCGGGCGCCGCGAAGACGCCACCCTGCAGGCTCGGCGCCTGCAGCGCCTCGGCGGAGATGTCCCAGCGCTGCATCCCGAGGAACTGGCCCCGATCCGGGCCGACGCCGTTGCTGCGCAGTCCGTCGGCGATGAACGAAAGGCCGCCGGTCGGCCCGTCGGTCAGGATGATGCCGTTCGCCCCGGCGCCGAGCAGCGCCTGCGCCGCCGGCCCGGCGGCGGACTGGATGCCCTGAACCGAGAGATTGTAGCCCTGGCTTGCCGCAAGGGTCGCGCCGCGGTCGGCCGCAGCAGCCTGGACCGCGTCGCGGGCGGTCTCGCCCTCGAGCCCGGACGGGTAGACCACGCCGAACGGCCCGAGGCCGCGGGCCTGACCGTAGGCGATGAGCCGGTCGGCGGTGTTCTGGAAGGTGGTCCCGAGGATGTAGACGTTCGACCCGGCGACCGAGGGGTTGTTCGAGAAGCTGAGGAGCGTCAGGCCCGCGGCGGCCGCAGGGCCTTCCGCGCCGGCCGTCTCGGTGCTGAAGAGCGGGCCGACGATGATCTTCGCGCCCTCGGAAACCGCCTGGTTCGCCGCGGCGGCGCCACCCGACGTGGTGCCCGCGGTGGGATAGACGACGAGATCGATCGTGGCGTTGTGCACGTCACCCTGGGCGAGGCGCGCGGCGTTCTCGAGGCTCCGGGCGATCTGCTCGCGACCCTCGTCGCCCGTGCCGTAGGGCAGGAGCAATGCCACCCTGACGGGCCCGTTCACGTCGACCGCGATGCCGTCGTTGACGGGCAGCCTCGCCTGCGAGACGCAGCCAGCCACGAGGGTGCCGGCGAGCGCCAGAGCTGCGGGCCGAAGGAGGTTGCGGATGGAGAATCGAGTTGACAGCATCATCCCTCACCGTGACTTTCAGGGCGACTTTTCAGGTGCGCGGCAGGCGGTGTCGCCATTTCGTAGGGCCTTGGCAGGCGGAAGTAAACGAGGAATGGACAGCGACCGGAGCGATGCGCCGGAGGCGGACGCACCGGAGCCGGAGGGCGACGGAACGCTGGCGGCCGGCCTCTATCTCGTGGCGACGCCCATCGGCAACGCCCGTGATATCAGCTTGCGCGCCCTCGACGTGCTGGGATCCGCCGATCTGCTCGCGGCCGAGGACACTCGCACGACCCGGCGGCTGCTCGAGATCCACGGGCTCAGGCGCGGCGGGCGGAGCCTCGTCGCCTATCACGACCACAACGGTGCCGCGGTGCGTCCGCGGCTGCTGGCGGCGCTGGCCGAGGGGCGGAGCGTGGCGCTGGTCTCCGACGCGGGGACGCCGCTTCTGGCTGATCCGGGGTATCGTCTCGTGGCGGAGGCGCGGGCGGCCGGGCACGCGGTGACGGCGGTGCCGGGGGCTTCGGCACTGCTTTCGGCACTGTCGATCGCCGGGCTGCCGACCGACCGCTTTCTGTTCGCCGGCTTCCTGCCACCAAAGCGTGCAGCGCGCCGCCGGGCGCTCGGGGAACTCGCGGCGGTGCCGGCGACGCTCGTCTTCTACGAGTCGCCCCGACGCGTGGCGGAGTGCCTCGCGGACATGGCCGAGGTGCTTGGGGCCGAGCGGGAGGCGGCCGTTTGCCGCGAGCTCACCAAGCGCTTCGAGGAGACGCGTCGCGGGTCGCTCGGGGAGCTTGCCACGACCTATGGCACCGAGCCGGACCCCCGAGGCGAGGTGGTTCTGCTCACCGGGCCGCCGGTTGCGAGTGCGCCTTCGGAAGAGACGCTCGATGCAGCCCTCGTGACCGCACTTGAAGAGCTCACGGTGCGCGACGCGGCGACCGAAGTGGCGGCGACGCTCGGTCTGCCACGCCGTGAGGTCTATGCCCGGGCGCTGGAACTGGCCCGGCGTTAACCAAGTCGATCGGCGGTGGCTTGTGGCGGTTGGGGGGCGGGGCCACACTCGGGCGATGTTTACCGCACAGAACTTTCAGTCCGGCATTGCCGCGGAGGAACTCGCCGCCCGCTCCTATCGGATGGGGGGCGGAGAGATCCGCGCGATGCGCTGGCGCTGTCCGGAGGGCGAGCTCGACATGGTCGTCGACCTGCCCGATGAGATCGTGTTCGTTGAGGTGAAGGCCCGCCGCCACCACGATCCCGGCGCCGTCACCGAACGTCAGTGGGCGCGCATCGGGGCGGCTGCGACCCGCTATCTCGCCGAACAGACCGATGGCTCGCGGCCCTGTCGCTTCGACCTCGCGCTGGTCGATCGTTTCGGCCGGCTCGAGCGCATCGAGAATGCCCGGGCCTTCGATGGCTGGTAGCCGGGTCACGGTTTGCCACTGCACGTCGGGCCCCGATGGGCAAGCTCGATGCCCACCGCCCGGCGAGGGACCCGCCGGGCGGTGGGCGGCACGCTCGCGTGCTGCAAGCCGCCCTGTAAGTTTAGTCCGCCAGCGAGAGATTCGCTGCTGACTGGCGACCGTCGCGGCCGGTCTCCAGGTCGAAATTGACCTTCTGGCCGTCATCGAGACGCTGGATTCCGGCGCGTTGGAGCGCGGAGATGTGGACGAAGACATCCTTGGCGGCGCCATCCGGACGGATGAAGCCGAAGCCTTTGGTTTCATTGAACCACTTGACAGTACCGGAGGCCATCGGGCGCGTGTCCTTGTCGTTTGTGCCGCCCGCGAGGATGCGGCGGCCTGGCGCAGTCATCGAAGAACCGACTGTCCAGCCGTGAAGACAAGGGAGGTCGTTCCACGTAACAGAGCGAGCAGAGGCTCGGGTAAAAACCTCCCGAATGCAAGAGGTTCCGCATTTCGCGCCTATTGATACAACGTATGGTAGAGTGCCTGGCGCCGAGAATCCGACGCGCCGGAAGCGGCGGCGGGGCCGGCGCGTCAAGGGGCGCGGCACAACGCCGCTCGGCAACCCTGCGACAGCGCAAGGGCAGGCAGGGTGCGGCAGGCATGGGCGGACACGGATAGCCGCGCGGCGGGGAGACGCGGTGGCTCGGCTGGCCTTGGGGCATGTTTTCCTCCATTCGTTCCGGCGCAGCCGGATTTCGTGCCAGAATGTGGACGAGTTGCCATCGCGCGACGGGGCCGGAGAAACAGGCGCCGGCGGGCCGGGAGGAGACGCGGTCAGCGAAACCGCAGCCGCTTGGCAGCGTTCCTGAAAAGGGGGCGGTGTGACAGGAGAGATGTTGTGACTGCGACGGCGGAGGGTCTGGCGGACCGGTTTGGTCGGTTTCTGGCGCGGCGCCTGAATGAGGTGCCGCCCGGTGCGCACCCCTACACCCATGCCAACGTCGCGGCGCTGCGCCGTTCCCTGCGGCCGGGCGACGTGCTGCTTGTCGAGGGCAACAGCCGGGTCTCGAGCACCATCAAGTACCTGACGATGTCGACCTGGAGCCACGCCGCGCTCTGCGTCGGCAATGCCGTCGGCCGGGTTTCGGCGGATGGGGAACCGCTCGTCCTCGTCGAGGTGAACCTTGGGGACGGCTGCATCGCGGCGCCGCTCTCGAAGTACGAGTTCTACAACACCCGAATCTGTCGGCCGAGCCACCTGTTGGATGCCGATCTCGCCCGGGTGATCGACTTTATGGTTGGCAGTATCGGCAAGCGCTACGACATGAAGAACATCACTGACCTGCTGCGCTACGCTCTGCCTGAGCCGCCGGTACCGGCGCGCTGGCGACGCCGGATGCTGGCCGTTGGCTCGGGCGATCCGACCCGGGCAATCTGCTCAACGCTGATTGCTGAAGCCTTCGAGCGCATCCGCTATCCCATCCTGCCGAGGATCACGCGCGAGTTTCGGGCCAATCCGCGCGCCCGCGCGCATCGGCGAGAGATATTGCACATCCGTCATCACTCCTTGTTCGCACCCCGTGACTTTGATCTTTCGCCGTATTTTCACATTGTGAAGCCGACGTTGGAGGCCGGGTTTGACTACCGGCGCCTCCGCTGGGCCGAGACTGCGCTTGAAACGCCGCTGGAATCGGCATCCTGAAGTGGAACCTTCGGAGGCGAGTTCTGTTGATTTGGCGTCGTGCTGCCTCTATATGCTCGGCAGTTGATATACGGCTGGCGCATGCCAGGGTGGCAGAAATCGCAGACCCGCCGGGCGACGAAATCCGGTATGCCCAGACCGATAAGAGAAAAGTCTTGAGGAAGGACGACGTAATGTTCGATTACGTGGACGAGCTGGCGTTCACCAATGATCAGGGTGCGCGGGCTCAGAAACTGTTTGCCGCCGTGGTTCTGGCTGCGCTGGACGACGCCATCGCCGACGACAAGAAGTATGGCAATGGCCCCGACGTGATCGCTCGCTGGGCCCGTTCGCGTGACGGGCGCGAGGTCCTGATGTGTGCCGGCATCGATCCGAACGAGCGGACGGTGAAGGGGATGATGGATTTCGTGCGCCGTGGTGTCCGGACTTCGGTGGCCCTGAGTCGCGAGGAAAGCGAGCGCCAGCACGCCCGCGCCGAGGCCGAAGCCGCCTGAGACGCAGCTGCCCGCGCCCTGCCGGTGCGGTGCCAAGGTTGAAAAGCCCCGCCGGTCGATGACCGGCGGGGCTTTCGCATGTCCGTGGGATGCGACTCGTTGACACAGATACCAACCGGTCGGTAATCTTTGGCGGGCGCAGCGGCGGAGCGGGGCAATGTACAGCATCCCTTACCGATGGGTGATCGTGGCGTTGGGCGGCCTGATGGGCTGCGTGGCAATCGGCGCGATGTTCTCGCTCGCGGTGTTTCTTGAGCCGATGGCGCGAGAGACCGGATGGTCGCGCGCCGGCATCTCGACCGCAATGTCGATCGACTTTCTCATCATGGGGGTGGCCGGGTTTCTGTGGGGCGCCGCAAGCGACCGCTTCGGACCTCGGCCGGTGGCGCTCATCGGGGCGGTGCTCCTCGGGGCAGGATTGCTGATCGCGAGCCAGACCACCCATCCGCGCAGCTTCCAGCTCGGCTTCGGGCTTCTCGTCGGGCTCTCCGCCGGGGCCTTCTTCGCGCCGATGATCGCTGCCGTCACCGGCTGGTTCGAGACGGGGCGGGGACTCGCAGTGTCACTGGCCAGCGTCGGCATGGGCATGGCGCCACTCACATTTACGCCCCTCGCGGGGTGGCTCGTCTCCGCCTACGACTGGCGAACCGCAATGGCGGTGATGGGGCTCATAGCCTGGGCGCTGCTCCTGCCGGCCGCGTTTTTCGTCCGGCGCCCGCCGGCGCCGCAGGACGCTCAGGCGGATGTGCCGGACAACCCTGGCCGGGCCTTTCGCACGCCGCAGTTCTGGGTGCTGGGCGGCACCTTCTTCCTTTGCTGCGCCGCCCACGCCGGGCCGATCTTTCACATGCTGAGCTATGCCTCGCTCTGCGGTCTTTCCACGATGGCCGCGGTCAGCGTCTACAGCGTCGAGGGGCTGGCCGGGCTCGCGGGGAGGCTGGTCTTCGGGATCGGTGCCGATCGTCTCGGGGTGAAGCGGGTGCTCGTTGCAGGGCTCGCGGTGCAGGCCGTGGCAATCCCGTCCTATCTGCTCGTGCGGGAGCTTGGTGAGTTCTATCTGCTCGCAGCGGTTTTCGGGATGGCCTACGGTGGTGTCATGCCGCTTTACGCAGTTCTCGCGCGCGAATACTTCGGTCAGGCGATCATGGGCACGGTTCTTGGAGCCGCCACGCTGCTGTCGTCCCTCGGCATGGCACTGGGGCCGGTGGGCGGAGGCTGGCTGTTTGACCAATTCGGCAGCTACACTTGGCTCTATCTCGGGTCCGCGGTGCTCGGTGTCGGTGCAGTGGCGATCTCGCTTGCGTTTCCTCCGCGCCCCGGCGAGCCGCGCCGGGTGGCGGAGGTGTGAGGGTCAGGACATCGACGCGCCCGCGAGCCGCGTTGCGGTGACGGTGTTGGCGAGCGGTCGGCCTGCCGCCACGTCATCAAGGTTCGCGAGTGTCGTCTCGGCGATGTTCGCGAGCGCCTCCTCGGTCAGGAAAGCCTGATGGCCGGTGACGATCACGTTCGGAAAGGTGAGCAGTCGCTGAAAGACGTCATCCTCGACGATCTCGTTCGAGAGATCCTCGAAGAACAGGTTCTCCTCCTGCTCGTAGACGTCGAGCGCGACACCGCCCACCATCCGTGACTTCAGCCCGGCGATGAGAGCGGTCGTGTCGACGAGAGCTCCCCGGCTGGTGTTGACGAGAAAGAACCCCGGGCGGGCGGCGGCAATGGCGCGGGCGTCGATCAGATGCCGGGTATCGGGCGTCAGGGGACAGTGCAGGGTGATGACGTCGCTGCCCTCCATCACCGAGTCCCGGGAGAGATAGGGAATGCCGAGGGCGGTGATTTCGGGGTTCTCGAACGGATCGCTCGCCACCACCTCGCATCCGAAGCCGAGCTTCAGGATGCGCGCGACGATCGCGCCGATCTTGCCGGTGCCGATCACCCCCACTCGCCGGCCGTGCAGGTTTCGCCCGATCAGGCCGTCAAGCGCGTAATTGTTCTCCCGTACCCGCGCCCAGGCGCGGGGGATGTTGCGGTCAAGCGCGAGGAGCATGCCGACGGTGAACTCCGCGACCGCGTGCGGCGAATAGGCGGGCACCCGCACCACGTCGATCCCTCGTTCGGCGGCGGCGGCGAGGTCGACGTTGTTGAAGCCGGCACAGCGCAGCGCCACCACGCGCACACCGCCCGCCCCGAGGACGTCGAGAACAGTGGCGTCCAGGCGGTCGTTCACGAAGACGCACACCGCCTCGAAGCCGTCGGCGAGTCGGGCGGTCGCCTCGTCGAGGCGGGCCTCGAAGAAGGCGAGTTCGTGCGCTCCGGCGCGGTTTGCCTCGGTCAGGAACTGGCGGTCGTAGGGCTTGGTGGAGAAGACGGCGGTTCGCATGGCGGCCTTTCTCGTCCCGGCCACTCGGGCCGGCGGGGGGATGTCGGTGACGGGGAGGAGGCGCAGGTGATGCGAGGGCGTGCGCGCCCTCGCGGATCGGGGTGGCGGCGTGCGACGTCGCCCGGAGATGTCCTTCGGGCGACGCGGTCCACGTCAGAACTCCTCGACGTGAATGACGCCCGGCACTGATTTGAGCGCGCTCAGGATTTGCGGGCTCATGGGGTAGGGTTCCGGGAGGGTGATCTCCACCTCGCCGGGCAGGTCGGGGTGGATCAGCACGAGGTTGATCGGGCCCTTGCGCCGACTGGTCATCTGCTCCGTCACCATGGCGAGGCGCGCGGAGAGCGACGGGGCGGCGGCCGGATCGCCGACGAAGATGCGCAGGCCCGCGGCGGCGGCGGCGGCAACGGCGGCCTCGATCGGCTGCACGCCCCGGGCGAGGAGGCGCATCTCGTCGCCCTCCACGGTGGCCTCCACGGTCAGGACCACGTTCTGCCCCGGCTCCAGATGGTCACGCGATGCCTCGAAGACATCGGAGAAGACCAGTGTCTCATAGAGGCCGGTCGGGTCGGAGAGGCGCAGGAAGGCGAAGCGCGAGCCGCGCGAGGACTTGCGCAAGTCGACGGCGGCGATGGTGCCGGCGATGCGCGCCACGGTCTGCGAGACGCCGGCGCACTGGCGCACCAGCTCGGCGTGGGTGACCACCCGCTCGCGGCGGAGCGCGCCCTGGTAGTCGTCGAGTGGATGGCCCGAGAGATAGAAACCGATCGCCGCGTGTTCCTGCGACAACCGCTCCATGGGCGACCAGTCCTCGGGCTGGGGCAGGCGAGGCTCGGGCAAGGACGCGGTGGCATCACCGAAGAGCGAGACCTGTGCGGAGGCGCGTTCCTCGTGGGCGGAGGCGGAATAGGCGATGAGCAGTTCAAGGCTCTCCATCACCTTGCGGCGGTTCGAATCGAGCACGTCGAGCGCGCCGGCGCGGGCCAGCATCTCGAGCGCCCGGCGTCCGACCCGGCGCAGGTCGACACGGGCGGCGAAATCGAAGAGTCCGGCGAACCTGCCGCCGGCCTTGCGCGCCTCGGTGATGAGCCGCATCGCCTCGACGCCGACGTTCTTGAGCGCCCCGAGAGCGTAGACGATGCGCCCCTCCGAGACGGCGAAGGTGGCGTCCGAGCGATTGACGCAGGGCGGGACGGTCTCGATGCCGAGGCGGTCCACCTCCTGCTTGTAGCCGCCGAGCTTGTCGGTGAGATGGATGTCGCAGTTCATGACGGCGGCCATGAACTCGACCGGGTGGTTCGCCTTCAGCCACGCGGTCTGGTAGCTCACCACCGCATAGGCGGCGGCGTGGGACTTGTTGAAGCCGTAGTTCGCGAACTTGTCGAGCAGGTTCCACACCTCCTCGGCCTTGGCCTTCGGCACGCCGTTCTCGGCGGCGCCGTTCAGGAACAAGGGCTTCTGCGCGTCCATCTCGGCCTGGATCTTCTTGCCCATGGCGCGGCGCAGCAGGTCGGCGCCGCCGAGGGAATAGCCCGCCATCTTGCGGGCGATCTCCATCACCTGCTCCTGATAGACGATGATCCCCTGCGTCTCGTCGAGGATCTGGTCGATCGTCGGATGCAGGCCCTCGCGCGGCTCGCGGCCGTTCTTGACGTTGCAGAACTTCGGGATGTTCTCCATCGGGCCGGGGCGGTAGAGCGCCACGAGCGCGATGATGTCCTCGATGCAGTTCGGCTTCAGCTGGCGCAGCGCCGAACGCATGCCGGTCGATTCCACCTGGAAGACCGCCACCGTCTGGGCGCTGGCGTAGACCTCGTAGGTCCTTGCGTCGTCGAGGGGGATCGCGCCGATATCCACCGTGACGTTGCGGAGCTTCAGGAGGTCGATGGCGTTCTGGATGACGGTCAGCGTCTTCAGCCCGAGGAAGTCGAACTTCACCAGTCCGGCCTCTTCCACCCACTTCATGTTGTACTGGGTGGCGGGCATGTCCGAGCGTGGGTCGCGGTAGAGCGGCACCAGTTGCTCAAGCGGCCGGTCGCCGATGACGACACCTGCGGCGTGAGTCGAGGCATTCCGCAGAAGCCCTTCGACAGACTTGGCAATTTCCAGAAGGCGCGCGACCTGCGGCTCCCTTGACGCTTCCTCGCGCAGGCGCGGCTCGTCGGCGAGCGCCTTCTCGACGGAGACCGGCTTCACGCCCTCCATCGGGATCAGCTTCGAGAGCCGATCCACCTGGCCATAGGGCATCTGCAGCACCCGGCCCACGTCGCGCACCGCGGCCTTGGAGAGCAGCGCACCGAAGGTGATGATCTGCGCAACCCGGTCGCGGCCGTACTTCTCCTGCACGTAGGCGATGACCTCCTCGCGGCGGTCCATGCAGAAGTCGATGTCGAAGTCCGGCATCGAGATGCGCTCAGGATTCAGGAACCGCTCGAAGAGCAGCTGATAGCGCAGCGGGTCGAGGTCGGTGATCGTGAGCGCATAGGCCACGAGCGAGCCCGCGCCCGAGCCGCGGCCGGGGCCGACCGGGATGTCGTGCTCCTTCGCCCACTTGATGAAGTCCGCCACGATCAGGAAGTAGCCGGGGAAGCCCATGTTTTCGATGACGCCAAGCTCGAACTCGAGCCGGTCGCGATAGGCTTCAAGGCTCGCCGAGTGCGGGATGACCTCGAGGCGGGCGTCGAGGCCCTCGCGCGCCTGCCGCCGCAGTTCCTCCACCTCGTCTTCGGCGAAACGGGGCAGGATCGGATTGCGCTTCTTCGGGCGATAGGCGCAGCGGCGGGCGATCTCGACGGTGTTCGCCACCGCCTCGGGCAGGTCGGCGAAAAGCTCGACCATTTCCGCCTCGGTCTTGAAACAGTGCTCGGGCGTGAGGCGGCGGCGCGGCTCCTGCTGGTCGACGTAGGTGCCGTCGGCGATGCAGAGCAGCGCGTCGTGCGCCTCGTGCATGGTCCGGCTGGCGAAATGGACGTCGTTCGTCGCCACCAGCGGCAGGTCGAGGTCATAGGCAAGCGTGACGAGACCGGGTTCGGTCGCCTCTTCCGCTGGTGTCCGCGGCGCGCCGTTCTCCGGGTGGCGCTGTATCTCGACGTAGAGCCGGCCGGGAAAGACCTCCGCGAGGCGCTGGGCGAGCGCGCGGGCGCGTTCCGGGTGGCCGTCGCGCAACTGCGCCCCGAGCGGGCCATCGGCGCCACCGGTCAGGCAGAGGAGGCCGTCGGCGTGGGTGGCGAGGGTCTCGAGAGTGACGTGGGGAAGCTCGGCGCCGCAGTCGAGATAGGCGGCGGAGGAGAGCTTGAGGAGATTGCCGAACCCGGTCTCGTCCTGCGCGAGCAGCACCACCGCGGCGGGCGCGGGCGCCCGGTCGCCCGGGTGCGCGGGCCGCGCGTAGGCCAGCGTGAGCTGGCATCCCATGATCGGCTGCACCGGCTTTTCGGCCTTCGCGCAGGCGTCGGAAAACTCCAGAGCGTTGAAAAGGTTGTTCGTATCGGTCAGCGCGACCGCCGGCATTCCCACCTTGCCGCAGAGCTTCGGCAGCGCCTTGGCGGCGATGGCGCCCTCAAGCAGCGAGTATGCGGAATGCACGCGGAGGTGGATGAATCGGGGCTCGGCCATGGCCGCGACCCTAGCAGTCGCGCGAGGGTCTGCAAGACGGGGTGCGCCGGGAGCGGGCGCGGATTGCCTGGCGACGGCCGCGAGGCGATCCGCGCCCGCTCCCGGCGCGTCTCAGCCGTTTCCGCGCACCATCCGGACGACCGCGGACAGGGCAAAAAACGCGAGCGCTACCTGAAAGACGATGCGCGCGAGCTCCACGGCCGCGCCTTCGCTGCCACCGAACCCGAGGATTGCTGCCCCGAGTGCGACGATAAGGGAGCCCAGGCCCCATTCGAGCATAAGGATTCTCCGATCAAGCTAGGACTTTGGTCGTAGACACACCAAAACGCACTAATCGCACGAATGTTCCAGTGGTCAGATCAACGGACGAGGTTCTCCATCGGTCCGTTCGTAGGCAGCGAGCGCCTCGAGTTCCGGCCGGTTCTCCAGGTAGATCGTGCCTTCCTGCCAGCGCATCAAGCCCTGATCACGCAGTTTGCGCAGGGTGCGGCTGAGATGCACGGAGGTGATGCCAAGGGCGTCGGCGAAATGCCCCTGCGCGAAGGGTGTCCGCAGCAGATCCCTGGTGGCGTAACCCACCGCCTTCGCCCGGTCGTATAGGTGCAGCGCCAGATAGACCGTGCGCTCGATGGCGCTGCGCTGCCCGACGCTCAGCAGAAGTCCGTCGAGCAACTGTTCCTCCCGCGCCGCGACCCAGGTCATGGCGTGGGCGAGGGCCGGATGGTCGTGATAGACCGACCAGAAGCTGTCACGCTGGAAGACGCAGAGCCGGACCTGTGTCAGGGCCGTCACCGTGTGCTGCATGTCGTTCAGGATTGCGAGTTGCAGGCCGACCAGATCGCCGGGCAGCGCAAAGTTCAGAACCTGCCGCCGGCCGTCCGCGATGCCCTTGTGGCGATAGGCCCAGCCCTCCAGCACCGTGTAGACGTGCGGGCTGGCGCTGTTCTCGAGCAGGATCGTCGCGCCGGGTTCGACCACCAGCTCGCCGCGCTTGAACTGGTGCATGAACTCGATCTCGGAGGGGCTGAGGGCGCGAAATGCCGGCAGTCGCCGCAGGGGGCATTCCTCACATCGCACCGGCTCTTGCGGCGACATCGCATCTCTCCATCCTGGGGTCCGCCGAGAGAAATGCAGCGCCTTCACCGGGCGTTCCATGGGCTGCCTGCGGAATGTGCAACGTGGCTGCCAACCGCCGATGGGAGGCGTCCGGCGGACCCGCGTCCCGGCAGCGGGTGCCGGACAAGACTGCGGACGGACGTTTGCTACGCCCGTCCGCATCGCCCTCGCGGGTGTGGTCCGACCGGGTGTGCCGGTTTCGGACGCCGGTTCGGCTCAGTGCGCGTCCTGGTCCGCCGGCCGGGTCTTGCCGAGCTTCTTGGCGCGCCAGAGGTTCAGGAACTCGACGATGCCGGAGAAGAGCATCGCGGTGTAGATGAACGCCCGCTCGATGTGGAAGTGCAGGCCATCCGCGACCAGCGCCATGCCGACCATCACCAGGAAGGCGAGGGCAAGCATCTTGGTCGACGGGTGCTGATGCACGAACTCGGCGATCGGGCCGGCGGCCAGCATCATCACGACGATGGCGACCATGACGGCGGCGACCATGACGGGCACGTGGTCGGCGATGCCCACGGCGGTGATGACGCTGTCGAGCGAGAAGATCACGTCGAGCATCATGATCTGAATGATGATGGCGCGGAAGGTGACGTTGCGGATCGAGTGCTCCGCCGCCTCGTGCCCCTCGACTTCGTGGAAGATTTCCGTCGTCGCCTTCCAGAGCAGGAACAGGCCGCCGCCGAACAGGATCACGTCACGCCAGCTGAGTTCGAAGCCGGAGATCGTCATGAACGGCTCGGTGAGCCCGACGATCCAGCCAATCGACATGAGGAGCAGGATTCGCAGGATGAGCGCGCCCGAGAGGCCGATGATGCGCGCCTGGCGCCGTTGCTCGGGTGGCAGCTTCGATGCGGCGATCGAGATGAAGATGATGTTGTCGACACCGAGAACGATCTCGAGGACCGTCAGGGTGGCGAAGCTAATCCAGACGGCCGGATCAGACAGAAGTTCGAGCATCGGGGTCCCTCGTTGTGTTCAGGGGCACATGGGATGCGACAGTTTGTCGCGCAACCACCGCAGGGTCAGTTTGTGGCATCTGCGAAAAGCCGGGCATCCCGGTCGGTGCCGCCGGCGAGGTCGGTTTCCACGATCTCGGCCGCCAGCCGTGAGAACGTGATGCCGTTGCCCCCATAGCCCATGACCGCGTGCATCCGCGGCTTGCGGGGCAGGCGCCGGATAATCGGCATTCCCGTCGTCGTCGAGCCAAACGCGCCGGCCCAGGCGAATTCAGGTGTGGCGTCGATGCCGGGCAGAAGCTTCGCAAGCTTTGCCGCGACGCGGGCGGTCTTCTCGGGGATCAGCGCGTCCCGGGCGTCCTCGTCGGTGAATTCCTCGTCCTCCCCGCCGCAGATCACCCGTCCGTCGTGCGTGGCACGGAGATAGAGATACGGGTCGGAGGCCTCCCACATGAAGGCGGCGTGCGGCCAGATCGCCCGTGGTTGCGGCCGGGTGGCGATTGCCCAGGTGGAGATGATCCGGTGCCGCTTTGCCGGAACCGGGTCAGTGAGTTCGTAGCCCGTGGCCAGCACCACGTGTGCCGCCCGGATCACCGGCCCACCGGCGGTCACCACCTCGACACCATCGGCCGAGTGGCTGAAGTCCGTGGCCTTGACCGGTGCATAAAGCCGCGCGCCGCGCGCTCGAGCGGCGAGGAGCAGGCCTGCGGTCAGCTTGCGCGGGTCGAGCGAGAGATTGCCGGCGCTCTCGAGGGCTGCGTCGCGACGCAGGCCGTAGGTCTCCCGGAGGTCCGATCCATCGAGAAGCCGCGCGCTCAGCCCGGCCGCCCGCCGCGCCGCGCCTTCCTCGGCGAGACCATCGGCGTCGAGCACGTCGCCCGCGAGATAGAGCGAGCGGCGCGGAGCGAGGCGGCAGTCTATGCCGACGACCTCGATGCGCGCCATCAGGTTCGCGACCGCGAGCCGTGACCGGCGCCAGGCCCGCTCTGCCGCGTCCTTGCCGATCATCGCGGCGAGCTTCACCAGCGGCGTGTCGAGCTCGAACTGCACCAGCGCCGTGGTCGCGGCAGTGGAGCCGAGCATCGGGCCACGCCGGTCGATCGCCATCACCGCGTGCCCCGCCTCGGTCAGGGCGTCGGCGATCATCGCGCCGGAGATGCCCATGCCGACAACCAGCACGTCGGTCCGGACGTCGCGGGTGAGCGCCGCGGTGGGCACCCGCGGCGCACGGTACGCACTCCAGACCGGCCGCCCGGTCCGCAGATCGAGCTGTCTGCCCATTCGCTGCCAGCCAGTCATGAACTCGTCCCGCTACCCTACGCCGGGGAGCGGGGGCGGGTTCCATCAGTCGGCGCCGATCTCCACCAGCAGATCCTTCGCGTCGACCTGCGACCCCGGCGCGACATGGAGGGCGGTCACCGTGCCCGCCTTGTCGGCGTAGAGCCCGGTCTCCATCTTCATCGCCTCGATCGTCAGCATCAGGTCGCCCGGTTTCACCTTCTGCCCGTCCTTGACCGCGACCGACGCGATGACGCCCGGCATTGGCGCCGCCACGTGGCCGGGGTTGCCGGCCTCGGCTTTCGGGCGCTTGGGCGCGGAGGCCTGCGCCTTGCGGTTCGGCACGCGCACGGTGCGCGGCTGGCCGTTCAGCTCGAAGAAAACCCGCACGTCGCCCTGATCGTTGGTCTCGCCCACGGCCTGCAGCCGCACCTCGATGGTCTTGCCGGGGTCGATCTCGACGGAGGACTCCTGACCGGGCTCCATCCCGTAGAAATAGACCGGCGTCGGCAGAGTGCGCACCGGCCCGTATTCACGATGCCGGTTAAAGTAGTCCGAGAACACCTTGGGATACATGAGATATCCGTTGAAGTCCTCGTCGTCGATCGTCTCGCCCTCGCGCGCGAGCTTCTGGGCGTCGGCGCGAAGCTTGTCGAGATCGGCCGGCGGCATGACCGCGCCCGGCCGCTCGGTCGTCGCCGGTTCGCCCTTCAGGATCTTCGCCTGCAGCGCCTTCGGCCAGCCACCCGGCGGCTGCCCGAGGTTGCCCCGCATCATATCGACGACGCTCTCGGGGAAGGCCACGTCGATCGCCGGATCCTCGACCTGCTCGCGGGTGAGATTCTGCGCCACCATCATCAGCGCCATGTCGCCCACGACCTTCGAGCTCGGCGTCACCTTCACGATGTCACCGAACATGCGGTTCACCTCGGCGTACATGTGCGCCACCTCGTGCCAGCGCTCTTCGAGCCCCATGGAACGGGCCTGTGCCTTGAGGTTGGTGAACTGCCCGCCCGGCATCTCGTGGAGGTAGACCTCCGACGCCGGTGCCTTCAGTCCGGCCTCGAAGGCCGTGTACTGCGTCCGGACCGCCTCCCAGTAGTCCGAGAGCTGGCGGATCGCCTCGATGTCGAGCCCGGTGTCGCGCTCGGTGCGAGCCACCGCCTCGACGATCGAGCCGAGGCAGGGCTGCGAGGTGTTGCCCGAGAAGCTGTCCATCGCCGCATCGACCGCATCGACGCCCGCCGCGCTCGCCGCGAGAATGCTCGCCGCCGCCACGCCGCTGGTGTCATGGGTGTGGAAGTGGACGGGCAGGCCCACCTCCTCCTTCAGGGTCCTGATGAGCGTGTAGGCGGCGGGGGCCTTCAGAAGGCCCGCCATGTCCTTCACGCCCAGAATATGCGCGCCCGCGGCTTTCAGCTCCTGCGCCATGGCGACGTAGTACTTCAGATCGTACTTCGAGCGATCGGGGTCGTTCAGATCGCCGGTATAGCAGATCGCCGCCTCGCAGACCTTGCCGGACTCGATCACCGCGTCCATGGCGACGCGCATGTTCTCGACCCAGTTCAGCGAGTCGAAGACCCGGAACACGTCGACGCCCGACTTCGCCGCCTGCGCCACGAAGGTCTGCACCACGTTGTCGGGATAGTTGGTGTAGCCGACGCCGTTCGAGGCGCGCAGCAGCATCTGGGTCATGAGATTCGGCATCGCCGCGCGCAGGTCGCGCAGCCGCTGCCACGGGCACTCCTGCAGGAAGCGGTAGGCCACATCGAAGGTCGCGCCGCCCCAGCATTCGACGCTGAAGAGCTGCGGCAGCATCTGCGCGTAGGCTGGTGCCACGCGGATCATGTCGTGGGAGCGCATCCGCGTCGCGAGCAGGCTCTGGTGCCCGTCGCGCATGGTCGTGTCGGTGATGAGGAGCTGCTTCTGCGCCAGCATCCAGTCCGCAACCGCCTGCGCGCCCTTTTCCTCGAGGAGCTGCCGGGTGCCGGGCGCGGGCTCGCCGTGGCTGACGACCGGCGGTTTCGGCGCGCGCGCCTCGGCCGGCGGCTTCGGGCGGCCGGCGGTCTCGGGGTGGCCGTTCACCGTGATGTCGGCGATGTAGGTCAGGATCTTCGTCGCCCGGTCCCGCCGCTGGCTGAAGTGGAAGAGCTCGGGCGTCGTGTCGATGAACTTCGTGGTGTACGAGTAGTTCAGGAACGTCGGGTGCTTCAGAAGGTTCTCGACGAAGGCGATGTTGGTGGAGACGCCCCGGATGCGGAACTCGCGCAGCGCCCGGTCGAGGCGGGCGATCGCCATCTCCGGCGTCGGCGCCCAGGCCGTCACCTTTTCCAGCAGCGAGTCGTAGTACCGCGTGATGACCGCGCCGGAATAGGCCGTGCCCCCGTCCAGCCGGATCCCCATGCCGGTCGCGCCGCGATAGGCGGTGATCCGTCCGTAATCGGGGATGAAGTTGTTCTGCGGATCCTCCGTGGTGATCCGGCACTGGATGGCGTGGCCGTTGAGGGTGATGTCGGACTGCTTGGCCTTGCCGGTCGCCTCGGCCAGCGTCGCGCCCTCGGCGACGAGGATCTGTGCCCGCACGATGTCGATGCCGGTCACTTCCTCGGTGACGGTGTGCTCCACCTGCACCCGGGGGTTCACCTCGATGAAGTAGAACTCGCCCGAGTCGCGATCCATCAGGAACTCGACGGTGCCCGCGCACTCGTAGTTCGCGGCCTCGGCGATCTTCAGGCCGAGCGCGCAGACGTAGTCCCGCTGTTCCTGCGTCAGGTACGGGGCAGGGGCGCGCTCCACCACCTTCTGGTTTCGCCGCTGCACCGAGCAGTCGCGCTCCCAGAGGTGATAGAGATGTCCGTACTTGTCGCCGAGGATCTGCACCTCGACGTGCCGGGCGTTGAGGATCATCTTCTCGAGGTAGCCCTCGCCGTTTCCGAAGGCGGACTCGGCCTCGCGACGGCCCTCCTGCACCTTCTCCACGAGCTCCTCCGGCTGCATGACCGGGCGCATGCCGCGGCCACCGCCGCCCCAGCTCGCCTTCAGCATGAAGGGATAGCCGACTTCGTCGGCCATCCGGCGTACCTCGTCCATGTCGTCGGGCAGCACTTCGGTCGCCGGGATCACCGGGACGCCGGCCGCGATCGCCACCTTGCGCGCGCTCGCCTTGTCGCCGAGCATCCGCATGGACTGAGCCTTCGGGCCGATGAAGGTGATGCCGGCCTCCACGCAGGCATCGACGAAGTCCGGGTTCTCCGAAAGCAGCCCGTAGCCCGGATGAATGGCGTCGGCGCCACACATCTTCGCAACGCGGATGATCTCCGGGATCGAGAGATACGCCGCCACCGGCCCGAGTCCCTCGCCGATGCGATAGGCCTCGTCCGCCTTGAAGCGGTGCAGGCTGAGCTTATCCTCTTCGGCGAAAACCGCGACGGTCCGCTTGCCCATCTCGTTTGCCGCGCGCATCACCCGGATGGCGATCTCGCCGCGGTTGGCGACCAGGATCTTGTTGAAGCTTGTCATGTGGCCAGTCGCTCGCTCGAAAAGAAGGACCGCAAAGTGTTAGGACGGACCTTGCTGCAACGCAACGCTGTCGCCGGTGCCGGAGACTCGACGAAAGGCGGGCTCGATCGCACATGAAGGCTATGCATCGCTCTCTCCCCCTTGCGATCCTGCTCTTCATGGCGATGGCG
This sequence comes from Amaricoccus macauensis, assembly GCF_014201905.1. GTDB lineage: Bacteria > Pseudomonadota > Alphaproteobacteria > Rhodobacterales > Rhodobacteraceae > Amaricoccus > Amaricoccus macauensis. Next base: position 457,578 of record NZ_JACHFM010000003.1, read on the forward strand.
TTGCCGTCGCAGGCGGCGGACACGATGACCTGCCGGCCGAACGCGCTTGGCACCATCAGTTGCCCGGACAATGGCGCGCGGCCGAAGCCACGGCCGATCTACCGCGCTCCGGTGCAGGCCCTCGACCGCGTGGAGCAGAAGGCAGCGACGAAGAACCGGCCCGACACCTTCGTCCCGTCCCGCGAGACCCGCCGGCTCGGCGGCACGCTCATGCTCGAACGGGGGCTGTCCGGCCCCTGCCGCAAGGACACGCTCGGTAACCTGAACTGCCGGTAGCGGCGCGCGCCGTCCTCAGGAGACGAGGCCGATCGACCAGAAGATGAGGGCCGAGAGCAGCGCGGTCAGCGGTACCGTCACCACCCACGCTGCACCGATCCCGAGCACGTGCACCCGGCGGACGAGCTTGCGCCGCTTGCGCTCCTCGGGCGCCACCGGCTTGCCCTTCTTCAGGTTCAGGACGCGCGCGCGGCGCTCCTCCTCCCACTCCCGGAAGAAGCCGACCCCGAAGACGCCCCCGAGCGCGATGTGGGTCGAGGAGACCGGCAGCCCGAGGGCGGAGGCCGCGATGACCGTCACGGCTGCCGACAGCGCCACGCAATAGGCGCGCATCTGGTTCAGCTTGGTGATTTCCTGCCCGACCAGACGGATCAGCCGCGGCCCGAAGAGCAGCAACCCGAAGGAGATGCCGAGCGCGCCGATGGCCATGACCCAGGTCGGGATCGCGACCGCTTCGCTCGCATCGGCGGAGTGCACCGCATGAACGATCGCGGCGAGCGGCCCGACGGCGTTCGCCACGTCGTTCGCCCCGTGCGCGAAGGACAGGAGCGCGGCCGAGGCGATGAGCGGCAGGCTGAAGAGCTTCTTCAGGTCGCGTTTGCGGTTTGCCATCGCCTCGGATTGCCGGCGAATGATCGGCCGGAAGATGGCCCATGCGATCAGGCCGACAGCGAGACCGAGCAGCAGCGATTGCGTCATGGAGATATCGGCCACCTGCCTCAGGCCCTTCAGGGCGAGGTAGGCGGCAAAGGTGCCTGCCATGAGGCCGATGAGCGCGGGCACCCAGCGGCGGGCCGCGTCGAGCCGGTCGGAGGCGTCCTTGATGTAGCGGTTGATGAATGCGAGCAGGATGGCGGCGATCAGGCCGCCCATTACCGGCGAGATGACCCACGAGGCGGCGATCTGGCCGAGCGTGCCCCACTGGACGGCGGCAAACCCCGCCGCGGCGACGCCCGCGCCCATCACGCCTCCGACGATGGCATGGGTGGTCGAGACCGGCGCCCCGAGCCAGGTCGCAAGATTGAGCCAGACCGACGAGGCGATCAGCGCCGCCATCATGGCGCGGATGAAGATCGTGGGATCGGCGACCGCGGAGGGCGCGACGATCCCGCTGGAAATCGTCGAGACCACGTCGCCGCCGGCAATCATCGAGCCTGCGGTCTCGAAGATCGCGGCGATGACCAGCGCGCCCGACATGGTGAGCGCGTTCGCACCGACCGCCGGGCCCATGTTGTTCGCCACATCGTTCGCGCCGATGTTGAGCGCCATATACGCGCCGAAGGCGGCGGCGATGACGATGGTGATCGTCCCGGGACCGGCCCCGACGACGCCGGCCGCGGCGAGACCGCAGACCAGAATGAAGATCACGGCAAGGCCAACCGCCACGGTTGGCCTTGCGATCATCGCGCTGGCGTCCTCGAGGAGGGCAATGCGCCCGAGATCCTTGTCGAGGGTCTTCCACCGGTTGATTTTCGTTGGCGAGAGCTCGTCCATGAAGACCCGTGTCCCCCATTGTCGGCCCGGGCTTACCCAACGGCTGACGTTCGGCAAGCCCCAACCCGACGTTTGTGACACTTTTGCGTAGTTCGGGACACACTGCCCGCTCCGGGTCGATCGACCTCAAAGCCCGCTCCGCCGCCTGACCGGGTCATGCGGCGGCGGTCGTGACCACTGGGGTCTCGTCGGGGCTGTCCGCTCAGTCGACCAATGCGCGATGCCGGACCGTCTTCGGGCCGACACCGCGGGGGTCCGCTTCAGGCGACTGCCCGAACGCCGGTCCGACCAAGCTCCCTGTCGAAGAAATCACGGAGTTCGTTCAGAAATCTCTGCCGGCTGAAGCGTTCTGCGTGCGCGCGGATGCGCCGCGGATCAAGGCGCGGCTCGATGAGTTCGAAGCGCTGCACCGCGTCCGCGAGTGACGCGACCGTCTGCTCCACAAAGTGAACGCCGGTCACCCCGGGAACCACGGTTTCCAGCGCCCCGCCCCGGCCGCAGGCGATGACCGGGCGCCCCGACGCCATGGCTTCGAGTGGCACGATGCCGAAATCCTCGACCCCGGGGAAGACGAGGGCGCGGCAGCGTGCGAGCCAGCCCGCCATCTCGGCGTCGTCGACCGGCCCGGTGAACCGGATGCCAGGCCCCGCGAGCGCGCGCAGCCGGTTGCTCACCCCGTCACCGACCACCACCAGCGGCCGTTCCATGCGGGTGAAGGCTTCGACCGCCAGTTCGATCTTCTTGTAGGGGGTGATCTGACCGGCGCAGAGATAGGCATCGCCCGGGCTGCGGATCGCGAAGCGCGAGAGATCGACCGGCGGATGGATCACCGTCGACTCGCGCCGGTAATACTTCTCGATCCGCCGGGCGACGAAGGCCGAGTTGGCGATGAAGCGGTCCACGCGTGCCGCCGTCGTCACGTCCCACTGCCGGAGCCGCGGCCCGGCGAGGCGGAGGGCGGCACCGGCGAGCCGGCCCGCCTCGCGTTGATACTCCGGTGCCAGATCCCAGATGTAGCGCATCGGCGAATGGCAGTAGCAGACGTGCAAGGCGTCCGGCCGCGGGATGATCCCCTTCGCGGGCCCGGCCTCGCTCGACACCACGAGGTCGTAGGCCGAGAGATCGAACATTTCGAGCGCCAGCGGCATCAGCGGCAGGAGCTTCTTGTAGTGCCGGCGCCCGCCGATCTTCTGCAGGAACGACGTCTCGATCCGGTGCCGGGAGATCGTCTCCGAGATCGCGTCACGGTCGACGACGAGGGTGAAGATGTCCGCGTCGGGGAAGAGCTCGCAGAGGGCCTCGAGCACCTTCTCGCCACCCCGCATCCCGACGAGCCAGTAGTGGACCAGCGCAACCCGCATCGCACCCACCTCAGAAGGCGCCGCGCCGCTCGAACGGCACCGCGAGGGTCCGCACGAGGATCGCGAGATCACGCCGCAGGCTCGGCATGCGCGCATAGCCCACATCGAGCTGCACCCGGCGTGCATAGCTCGTGTCGCTGCGCCCCCCCACCTGCCACGGGCCGGTCAGGCCCGGTCGTACCGCGAGGTACCAGTTGACCTGCGCGCCATAGTGGTCGAGCTCCTCGCCCACCACCGGCCGCGGGCCCACGAGGCTCATGTCGCCCGCGACCACGTTCCAGAGCTGCGGCAGTTCGTCGAGGCTCGTCCGCCGCAGGAACCGGCCGATCCGCCCGAGGATCCGCGGGTCGTTGCGAAGCTTGCGGACCTCGGCCCATTCCCGCGCCGCGGCGGGCGAGCTTGCGAGCAGGACCGCGAGACGGGCATCGGCGTCGGGGGCCATGGTCCGCAGCTTCCAGCAGCGGAAGCGGCGTCCGTCGCGGCCGACGCGCTCATGGCCGTAGAACGGGCTTACCCGGTACCGGAGCCAGATCGCTGCCACGAGAACCGGAACGAGGGGGAAAAGCACGACGAGGGCACCGATGCTGACCGTCACGTCGATCACACGCTTGAGCGGCTGTCGGACCTTGCGGATCAGCTGGCCGCCGGCAGGTTGAAGGCCGCCCGCCGGCTCCGCGTCGTCAGTAAGCGCAAACATGTCAACTCTCCTCGAAACTGACGAAACAGCGCGGCAATCTTCTGCCCGGATAGTCTGCGCTATTTGAAGCAACGAGGAGGTTAAATCTTGATGAATGTCCTCTAAAGGTTAATATTATTAATAGGTTAACAGGCGGATACCTCCCGGGTCACCGCGAGATTTCATGCTTCACGAACCAGGTCTCGTTCAGCGCGTCAAACGTGCCATCGGCCTTCAGCGCGGCGATCGCGGCGTTGACCGGCGCGACCAGCTCGGAGCCCTTGGGGAAGATGAAGCCGAAGTCCTCGGTGCCGAGGGGTGTCCCGATGATCTTCAGTCGGTCCGGACGGGCCCGAACGTAGCCGTGGCCGGCCGTGGAATCGGTCAGCACCATGTCGACCGCGCCGGACTCGAGCGAGGTCAGGCTGTCGGCGAAGGTTTCATAGAGCTTGATCCGCGGGTTCGTTTCGTCCCCGTCGAGCATGTCGTAGACGGCCACATAGAACGGCGTCGTGCCGGGCTGGCTGCCGATGAGGGCCGTGCGGGTGCGGACGAAGCTCATGGCGTCGGTGAAGCGGGTCTCGTCGGCGCGGACCAGCATCACCATCTCGGACCGCATGTAGGGGTCGGAGAAGTCCACCTTGTCGCGCCGGTCGTCACGAATGGTGATGCCGTCCATGCCCATGTCGAACCGGCCGGCGGAGACGGCGGGGATCATGGTTTCCCAGTTCGCCGTCCGGTAGCTCACCTTGATGTTGAGACGCTTCGCGATGGCCGCGACTGCGTCGTACTCCCAGCCGACCGCGTTGCCGGACTTGTCGATGAACTGGAGTGGAGGGTAGGCGTTCTCGCTTGCCACCACGACCTCCCGGCCGCCGAGATCGGGCAGATCCGCGGCGCTGGCGGGGATCGAGCCGGCGGAAAGCGTCAGGAGAAGGGCGGCGAGAAATGTACGCATGCAATGGGCCTCGACGTCGGGTTTTCAACTGGCGGCTGAGTGCCAGCGCCACCATGGTTCAACGGCGGAGGGGCGGCAAGGTCAGGGTGTCTCGATCTCCCAACACTCATCGTAGAATGAGCAATAGGTGCCTGTTGCACCGAAGCGGCGGTACTGGGAGAGTTCCTTTTCGGACAATTCCGCCGGCTGGCCTGGCGCAGGCTCGCTTCGGTAAAGAACAAGCTGGTCCCCCGCGCGGATCACCCATTCGCCCGTTTGCATATGGCAATGGGTATCGAATGCGTCGGGCGATCGGCCAAGGGTGGCGTTGATCGCGTCGCAAGTCTCCATGCCGGAGAGCGGCATCGGTGTGCCGTCGATCGTGAAGGCGAGCGATCGGATGATCGCCGGACCAAGCCCGACGTTGGCGAGCGCCACCTCGACGGTCCCGAGGCGGGAGTCCGCGATGACCGTCCATTCGAGCCGCGGCTGGACGCTCAGCCGGGCGTGGCGCCGGGTGACGCTCGACTGATAGGCGGCGACGGAGATCGCGCAGAGCGACACGAGAATCGGCAGCCAGATGCGAAGCACCTCGCCGACGAACCTCCAGCCGGGTCGATCGCGGCCTGGCACCGCTACACCCTTCCCCTGTCGGCGCGAGAGAGCGCACGGCGGCCCGAAGGCCGCGCGGGCCGGCTCAGGCGCGCTCGACGTATTCCATGGTCTCGGTCGAGACCACGACGGCTTCGCCCTCGCCCACGAACGGCGGGATCATGATGCGCACGCCATTGTCGAGGATCGCCGGCTTGAAGCTGTTCGCCGCCGTCTGACCCTTCACCGCCGGCTCGGTCTCGACGATGGTGCAGGTCACCTTGTCGGGAAGCTGCGCGTTCAGCGCCTCGTCCTCGTAGTACTCGACGACGATCGTCATGCCGTCCTGCAGGAACGCGCGGCGGTCGCCGAAGATGTCGGCGGCGATCGTCACCTGCTCGAACGTCTCGGCGTCCATGAAGTGCAGGAGACCGTCGGACTCGTAGAGGAACTGCTGGTCCTTCTGGTCCAGCCGCACGCGCTCGACCTTGTCCGCCGACCGGAAGCGCTCGTTGAGCTTGCGGTTGTCCCGGATGTTCTTGAGCTCGACCTGGGCGAAGGCGCCGCCCTTGCCGGGCTTCACGTGGGCGACCTTGACCGCGACCCAGAGGCCACCGTCGTGCTCGAGGATGTTGCCGGGACGGATTTCGTTGCCGTTGATCTTGGCCATCGGGAGGGGTTTCCGTGTGTGCAGGATTGCCGGTGCTATAGGGGTGCGAAGCGACGCTGGCAAGCGTGGCGCCGCGCGGCCTCCGGTAACCGGATCGGAAGTCAGGAAGCGGAGGCGCGCGGCGCGGGCGTCGAGAGTTCCGGCGGATCGGCGGCCGGAGCGCCCATGGCGTAGCCCTGGGCGTGGGTGAAGCCGGCGCGGCGCACGAGAGCCAGGTGCTCGTCGCGCTCGACGCCTTCGGCCGTGACCGCGATGCCCTGGGCGCGGGCAAGCGAGATGATCGCGCGGATAAGCTCGGCAGTCGCGGGGTTCGCCAGATCCTGCACGAACGTCTTGTCGAGCTTGATCCGGTGGTGCGGCAGGCGCGCGAGGTAGGCGAGTGCGCTGTAGCCCGTGCCAAAATCGTCAAGCGCGATGCGGATGCCGCGGGTGATGAGCGCGTGAAGCTGCGCCGTGGTTTCGGGGTTGTCGCGCATGAGCACGGTCTCGGTGATCTCGAGCTCGAGCCGCTCGGCCGGGAAGCCGGTGTCGGCGAGGGCGCTGTCCACCTCGGCGAGAAAACCGCTCTGCTGAAACTGGAGTGGCGAGATGTTGACCGAGAGCGTGGTTGAGGCGGGCCACTCGGACGCGCGGCGCAGCGCGGTCCGCAGCGCCCAGCGACCGAGCGGCAGGATGAGGCCGGTCGCCTCCGCCATGGGGATGAATGACAGGGGCTGCAGTTCGCCCCGGGTGGGGTGGCGCCAGCGGATCAGCGCCTCGGCGCCACTGACGACACCCTCGGCGAGGTCGACGTAGGGCTGGTAGACCAGGTAGAGTTCGCCCCGTTGCGCGGCGTGAGCGAGATCAAGTTCGAGCCGGCTCTTGTCGAGTGACAGGGCGGCTTCGGTGGGTTCGTGCACGGCGCAGCGGTCGAGGCCGCCGGCCTTGGCGCGGCGCAGCGCGCTCTCGGCCTGGCCGAGCAGGGCCGCGGCACCGCGGGGGCCGTTCGTGCTGGTGACCATGCCGATGCAGGCCTGAATCGCGAGCGTGCGTCCCCGCAGCACCAGTGGTTCGGAAACGGCCGCGAGGAGGGAATTCGCGAGCGGTTCGAGTTCGGCCGCAACACGCCGGGCGATGACTGCGAAGCGATCGCCCTCCAGGCGAACGAGTTTGTCCGCCGGGCCGATCACCCGCTGGAGCCGGGCGCCGGTGACGGCGAGGACAGCGTCGCCAGCGGTGGAGCCGAGCGCGTTGTTGACCGACCGGAAGCGGTCGATGTCGAGGATCATCACCGTGGGGGCGGGGCCGGTGGCCGACGCGCGAAGCGCGGCATCGACCAGCCGATGCGTCTGGACGCGGGAGCGCACCGGACCGCGGGTCTCGTCTGGGTGCCAGGGTTCGGGCTCGGGCTCGGATTCGGGCACCAGGGCGCCGGCGAGAGTGGCCGCGTCCATGAGGCGGCGGCCGAGCTGCGGCCCGAGGCGGCGGCGGCGAACGTCGGCGACCAGCAGGAAACCCGCCGTCTCCCTCGGCGAGCGCAGTATCGGCGTGACCGCGGCGAATCCACAGGAGAGGCCGAAGGCCGACGGGTCGACCTGGGCCGGAGATGACGACGGCGACGGCATTGGCGGGGCGTTGGGCGGATCGGTGACGAAGAGCGCCCGCAGGGCGGGAGTCGTGGCGAGAAGATCCGTCCCGGTGCACCCCGTGAGGTATATGCCGGCCGCGCCGAGGCCCGCATGCGAAAGAAAGCGGAAAGGCGCATCCGCAAACGGAATAGGATCGTGAATTGTCATCGCGGCCTGGGGCTTCCGGATGGCTGTGCTTGCTATCCGACTACAACCTATGGGAGCAGCGGACAAGCGCAACTTGCAGTGCCGTCAACGCCAAGTTGAAGGTTGTTGGCGGGCCTTCAGCCGCAGGCCGTCTCAGGTGGCGAGGCTGCCCCAGAGATCGTAGGCGTCACTCTCCTCGACGGTGACCGAAACGATGTCGCCGGGACGGAGGCGCTCGAATCCCTCGTCAATGTAGAGATGGCCGTCGATTTCCGGCGCGTCGCCCTTCGTCCGGCAGGTCGCGGCCTCGCTGTCGACCTCGTCGACGATGACGTCGATGCGGGAACCGACGCGCGCGGCGAGCTTCTCCTCGCTGATCGCCGCGGCGGTTTCCATGAAGCGCTGCCAGCGCTCTTCCTTCACCGCCTCGGGAACCTGATCGGGCAGGTCGTTCGCCCGGGCGCCGGGGACATTCTCGAAACGGAAGCAGCCGACCCGGTCGAGTCGTGCCTCGCCGAGCCAGTCGAGCAGGTGCTCAAACTCGGCATCGGTCTCGCCGGGATAGCCGACGATGAAGGTCGAGCGCAGGGTGAGATCAGGACAGTCGGCGCGCCAGCGGGCGATCTCGTCGAGGGTCTTCGCGCTTGCCGCCGGGCGGGCCATGCGGCGCAGGACGTCCGGGTGCGAGTGCTGGAACGGGATGTCGAGGTACGGGAGCACCAGCCCTTCGACCATCAGCGGGATGAGATCGCGGACGTGCGGATACGGGTAGACATAGTGCAGCCGCACCCAGGCCCCGAACTGGCCGAGCTCGCGGGAGAGATCGGTCAGGTGCGTCCGAACCTCGCGGTCTTGCCACGGATGGCTGTCGTGGCGCCGGTCGACGCCGTAGGCCGAGGTGTCCTGACTGATGACGAGAAGCTCACGCACACCGGCGGCGACGAGCTTCTCCGCCTCGCGCAGCACCGCATGGACCGGGCGCGAGACGAGCCGGCCGCGCATGTCGGGGATGATGCAGAACTTGCACTTGTGGTTACAGCCCTCGGAGATCTTGAGGTAGCTGTAGTGGCGGGGCGTGAGGTGGACAGCGCCCGCCGGCAGCAGATCGACGAACGGATCCGGCGAAGGCGGGACGGCTGCGTGGACCGCGTCGAGTACCGCCTCGTACTGGTGCGGGCCGGTGACGGCGAGGACGGTCGGGTGTGCGCCGCGGATCAGTGCTTCCTCCGCGCCGAGGCAGCCGGTGACGATGACGCGCCCGTTGCCGGCAAGCGCCTCGCCGATCGCCTCGAGGCTTTCGACGCGCGCCGAGTCGAGAAAGCCGCAGGTGTTGACGATGACCGCGTCTGCGCCGGCGTAGTCGGGCGAGATCGCGTAGCCCTCGGCGCGCAGGCGCGTGAGGATGCGCTCGCTGTCCACCAGTGCCTTGGGGCAGCCGAGGCTCACCATGCCAACGCGCGGCTGGCCGGGGCGGGCGGTCGCGTCGATCCGGGGTGCTGGAGCGCGGTCGGGGCGCAGGTCTGGCGGGTTGAGGCTCATGGCGGGCCGTCCTACACGCGGCGGCCGTTTCGGGCAAGCGGCAGCGTTGCCCCGGCGAGTGCAATCCGCCTCGCGATCGGGCGCCCATCGTGCGGGACGTGAGGGACGGCAGCGCCGGAACCGCTGCCCTCGACGAGCGAGATCCCGTGACTCCCGAGAGCGCTCGATCTCCGGCTCTCTTCGCCGCCAGCAGCAGGTCCGGCGACGGAGCCCGTGGCTGGAGGCCCGTCGGGGGGACGGACCTCAGTGCGGAAGCGTTACGAGCAGCACTTCGACTCGATGTAGGCGATGACCGCCTTGCGATCGTCCTCTTTCTTCAGGCCCGGGAACGCCATCTTGTTCCCCGGGATGTCGGACTTCGGATCGGCGAGGTAGGCGTCGAGCGTCTCGGCGTTCCACACGAGGCCACCTTCACCAGCCTTGGTCATGGCGGGCGAATACTTGAAGCCCTCTTCGCCGCCGGCGGTCCGGCCGAAGATTTCGTTCAGCGACGGGCCGACGCGATCCTTGGCACCTTCGCCGACGGCATGGCAGGCGGCGCACTTCTTGAAGACTTTCTCGCCGGCGGCGACGAGATCATCCTGAGCCATTGCCGGCATGGTGCTAAGGCCGGCGAAGGCGATGGCGAGCAGGGTCCGGTTTAGCATTTTCGGGCCTTCCTTGGCTGGCGTTCCCTCCGTCCGGCGGGTGCCGGACTTATCGGCGAACCATAGTGTTTCTGGTTGGTTCACCACAACCGCGTCATGATGGGCATTTGGTCGCATGTCCAGCCCCCGCGCGCCCTTTAAGTGTGAAGTACCGCACTTAGTGTCGTGGAGGTTGGAAACAGGTCCTGGAGCTCGCCGGCGGATCACAAACCGTCGATCCAGGGTGGCGATGCCTTTCGTCCGTCGAGGATCACCCTAGGTGGCCACCAGTCACTGATTGAGGGGGTATCGTGATGTCACGAGCAACAATCATCATCGGCGCAGCCGCCACCGCGGCAATGCTTGCGGGGGCGGGCGCGGCGAGCGCCCAAGGGTACTATCTGAAGGGCTTCGGCGGCTGGACCATCCCGCAGAACAACGATTTCACGCTGGATGACCGCAACCTTGGAACGGGAAGCAGCAGTGGCCTCGACTACGACAGCGGCTACATCCTCGGCGCGGCCGCCGGGTACGAGGTCAACCCGCATGTCGCGCTGGAGCTCGAGTATGCTTATCGGAACTCGGACGCGACGCTGAAGGGCACGGGTGGGGCGGACGGCACGCTGAAATCGAACGCGTTCATGGCCAACGCCATCTACACTTTCAACGGCATCGGACCGAACGGGGCGTTCCGGCCCTACGTCGGCGCGGGCCTCGGTGCGGCTGACCAGAAGTACAATCCCGGAGATTTCGGCAGCCTCGATGGCGACTACAACTTCGCCTATCAGGTCATCACTGGCGTGGCCTACGACGTGGCTCCGAACTGGACGTTGAACGGCGAGGTCCGGTATTTCGGCGTCACCGACCAGACGCTGGAAAACAGCGACTACGGCGTCAAGAACTCCTATGGTACCTTCGACGCCATCGTTGGCGCGACCTACCACTTCTGAGCCGGGAACGGGTGCCGGCGCCGCACTCCGGTGTCGCCGGCACCTCGCCTGCGTGGCGCGAAGGACGCAGGTCGCCGCAAACTTCCCCGCTGGGCGCGCGTGTCGCATCGGCATGCGACCGGACGGACGTAGGATGGCCGGGTCAATGACACCCGGGAGGTCCGTCATGTCGTCCACGATCCGCACAACCGCCGGCCTCGCCGTCGCCATTCTCCTCGCCGGGACCGGCTGGGCCGCGGCTCAGGGGCTCGGAACGAGCCGCGCCTACGTCAAGGTATTCGGCGGCGTCACCCTCCCGAAGGATGACAATTTCACCCTCGCGATCGAGGACGAGGATCCGGCCGCGAGCGGGCTCGACTACGATGCTGGCTACGTCATGGGCATCGCGGGCGGCTACAGCATCACTCCGAACGTGGCGTTGGAACTCGAGTACAGTTACCGTGCCAGCGACGTCGAGCTCGACAGCGACGGGGGCCTTTCCGGTCAGATGAAGTCGAACGCCTATATGGCCAACGCGATCTACAGCTTCGATGCTGTCGATCAGGCCGGAGCGGTGAGGCCCTTCCTCGGAATCGGGCTCGGCGCCGCCGATCTCACCTACGAGCCCGACGGGATTCCCCGGCTCGGCGGTGATTACAGGTTCGCCTACCAGGCGATCGCCGGCATCGGCTACCAGATGAACGAGAGCTGGACGATCTCGGGCGAGGTCCGTTACCTCGGCGTGAGCGAGAACGAGGTATCGAACTCATTGGCGAACTTCGACACCACCTACCAGAGCTTCGACGCGTTGGTCGGCGCCACCTATCGCTTCTGAGCCCGCCGCCGGCTCTTGAGGGCGGCGCAGGCATCGCTAATGATCGGGGCCGCCGAAGAGGAGGCGCGCCCCATGACAGCCGAACACGATCAGATCCCCGAGGCCGCGCTCGCCTGGGCCGAGGCGGGCAAGGGCGTGGCCCTTGCCACGGTTGTCGAGACCTGGGGCTCCGCGCCGCGCCCGCGCGGCTCGCAGCTCGCGATCTCGAGCGAGGCGGAGATGGCGGGCTCGGTTTCGGGCGGCTGCGTCGAGGGGGCAGTGGTCGCCGAGGCGCTCGACGCGCTCGCCGACGGCAAGCCGAGGATGCTCGACTACGGGGTGAGCGATGACGCGGCTTTCGCCGTGGGGCTCGCCTGTGGCGGGCGGATCCGGGTGATGGTGGAGCCGGTCGGTGTCGGGCAGGGACCAGACCGCGCGCTTCTCTCCGAGCTCGTCGCCACCCGCGCCGCACGGCAGCCGGTGGTCTATGCGGTGCGTCCGGGCGATTGGGCGCGGCGGCTCGTGTCCGGCCCCGATGATCCGCTCTGGCCTGAGGCCGAGGCGGCGCTCTTTGCCGATCGCGCGGATTTCGCCGGCGACTGGTTCCTCGGCACCCACAACCCGCCGCTAAGGATGGCGGTCGTCGGCGCGGTCCACATCGCGCAGGCGCTGGTGCCCATGGCCGAGGTCGCCGGCTACGACGTGACGGTGATCGATCCGCGCGACGCCTTCGCCAGCGAGGCGCGCTTTCCCGGGACGCCGCTGAGCCACGAGTGGCCGGACGAGGCCCTCGCGGAGGTCGGCCTCGACTCGCGCGTGGCCGTCGTGACGCTCACCCATGATCCGAAGCTCGACGATCCGGCGATCGAGGCCGCGCTTGCCGCGCCGGTCTTCTACCTCGGGTGCCTCGGCTCCTCGCGCACCCATGCGAAGCGGGTGGAGCGGCTGCGGGCGAAGGGATTCGCCGACGCTCAGATCGCCCGAATCCACGCGCCGATCGGCGCCGACATCGGGGCGAAGTCTCCGGCGGAAATCGCCATCTCGATCCTCGCCCAGGTGACCGAGCGATTGCGGCGCCCCGAGACGCGGCGGCGCTGAGCCATGTGGTTCGGGTCGGTTCCCGTCGCCGAGGCCGAGGGCGCCGTGCTGGCGCATTCGATCGCCGCCGGTGGGCTGCGGCTGAAGAAGGGCCGCACGCTCGGCCCGGCGGATCTCGCGGCGCTGACGGCAGCCGGGGTCGATGCGGTGACGGTCGCGCGCCTCGATCCGGGTGACGTAGGCGAGGACGCCGCCGCGGAGGCGATCGCCACGGCGCTGGTGCCCGAGCGGGGCGGCCTCTCGGTCTCGGCGCCCTACACCGGGCGGGTCAATCTCTTTGCCACCGTGCCGGGCGTGCTGCGGGTCGATGATACGGCCGTCAACGGGCTGAACAGCCTCGATCCGGCGATCACCCTCGCAACCCTGCCGGCCTTCGCGCGCGTTGCGGCGCGGCAGATGGTCGCGACGGTGAAGATCATCCCCTATGCCGTCGCGGGCGAGTCGGTGCGGCTGGCGGTGCGCCGGCTGGTCCAGTCCGCGGGCGTCCTGCGGCTGCATCCGTTCCGGGAGCAGCGGGTCTCGCTCATCCTGACCCGGACGCCGGGCATGAAGGCGAGCCTGCTCACCAAGGGTGCCGAAACGGTCGGCGCCCGTCTCGCGGCGCTCGGGCAGGCATCCGAGCCTCCGGTCATCGTGGCGCACGAGACTGGCGCGGTCGCTGAAGCCGTGGCTGCGGCGACGGGCGATCTCGTGCTCGTCCTCGGCGCCTCGGCGACGTCGGACGCTGCGGACGTCTGCCCGGCCGGGGTGGTGGCAGCGGGCGGTGAACTCCTGCGGTTCGGGTTGCCGGTCGATCCGGGAAACCTGCTCTTTCTCGCGCGCCATCGCGGGCGGCCGGTGGTCGGCATGCCGGGCTGCGCCCGGTCGCCGGCCCTGAACGGCGCGGACTGGGTGCTCGAGCGTCTGGCGGCCGGGATCGAGATGACGGCGGCGGGTCTCTCCGGGATGGGCGTGGGCGGGCTCCTGAAGGAAATCCCGGCCCGGCCGCAGCCGCGTGCCGGTCGCGCGGCGCCTGTGGGGCGGGCGCGCGTCGCGGCGCTGGTGCTCGCAGCCGGGGCGTCCCGGCGGATGCGCGGCGCCGACAAGCTGCTGGAGGGCGTGGCGGGCGAGCCGGTGCTGGCGCGGGTCGCGCGCGCCGCCAACGCAAGCCAGGCGGACGAGACGGTCGTGGTGTTGCAACCCGGCGCCGACGCGCGTCGTGCGACCCTCGCGGGGCTCGGGGCGACGATCGTCGAGGCGCCGGACTGGGCCGAGGGGATGGCCGCCTCGCTCCGGGCCGGGCTCGCTGCGGTGCAGGCGCGCGCCGACGCCGTCGTCGTGCTGCTCGCGGACATGCCGGAAGTGGACGCGCGCGCCATCGATCGCCTGATCGCGGCGTTCGACCCGGAGGAGGGGCGCGAGATCTGCCGCGCGGTGAGCGCCGACGGGACCCCGGGCCACCCGGTGCTCTTCGGAAGGCGCTTCTTCGAGACCCTTGCCGGGCTGACCGGCGACCGGGGCGCGCGCGAGGTGATCCGCGATGCGGGCGAGTTCGTCACGGAAGTCGCGACCGAAGGTCGGGGGGCGATCGTCGATCTGGACACACCCGAGGACTGGGCGGCGTGGCGGGCGGCGCGGGCCTGATGCCACGCCGCCCGCCACGCCGGACGTTCAGCGCTTCCGGTAGGCCGTGGCCGCGAGCTCGATGTTGAAGAGGCTCCGGTCCGGCACCACGCCGGGCGTGAGGCTCGTGATGTCCACCCGGGTGCGGGCGCCGGTCTGGGTGGTGATCTCCCAGCTCGTGAGCGCGATCGGCTCGTTCGAGAAGCTCATCACCATGCTGCCGGCCTTGGGGTTCTCCGGGTCGACGACGGTGATGTGGGTGGCCGTGTCGTCGCGGGTCGCGCCCTGCACCAGACCGGGCTCGGTCAGGCTGATCCGGTCACGCAGCAGCAGGCCGAGCGGCGTGGAGTTCAGCGGATAGCGCGTCGGATTGCGGTTCGACTTCGGATCGAAGACCCCGACCCAGGAGCCGTCGGCGATCACCATGGCACCCTTGGGCGTGTCGTACTCGAAGCGGATGCGGCCGGGCTTCGCGAGATAGAATGTGCCCGTCTGGACCGAGCCGTTCGGGTTCGTCTGGCGAAAGCCACCCTGCGCCGAGCGAAGCCCGGTCAGGTAGGTGTTGATTGCGGTCGCGTCCACTTGCTTCGGGGCCACTTGCTTGGGGGCCGCCTGCTGCGCACGCGCCACGGGGGGCAGTGCGAGCGCGAGGGAGGGCAGGGCGACGGCGAGGAGGCTGCGGCGGGTGATCATGCCCGCCATATAGCCCGGCCTCTCCGGCGTTGCACGTCCCGCCTCGCTCACATCGCCGGTACCGGTGCTAGCCATCCGTCCCGCCAAAGTCGGAGCGCACGATCCCGTGGCGCTTCAGCTTGTCGTAGAAGGTCTTGCGCGGCACCCCGAGCGCCTCGACCGTGGCGCGCACATCGCCCTGATGCCGCGCGAGCGCATCGCGGATCAGCCTCGCCTCATAGCGGTCGACGAGCTCGTGCAGCGTCCCGTCCGGCGCTTCAGCGGGGCTGGCGGCCTCCGGTTCGGTGGCCGCGGGCTCGAGGCCGAGTGTCACGCGATCGGCGTAGTGCATGAGCTCGCGCACGTTGCCCGGCCAGTCGTGGCGTTCGAGATGCTGGCGGATCGCCGCGGTGATGACCGGAACCGGGCGGCCGAACCGCTCGGCCGCGCGTCGGGCGAACAGCGCGAAGAGCAGCGGCGCGTCGGCCTTGCGCTCGCGAAGCGGCGGGATCGGCAGCGTCACCACGTTCAGCCGGTAGTAGAGATCGGCGCGGAAGTCGGCGCGCGCCGCCGGGCTGCCGAGGTCGACCTTGGTCGCCGCGACGATGCGCAGGTCGAGCCGCCGCTTCTCGTTGGTGCCGAGAGGCTCGACCTCGCGGGTCTCAAGTACCCGCAAGAGCTTCACCTGAATCGCCGGAGGGCAGGATTCGATCTCGTCGAGGAAGAGCGTCCCGCCGCTCGCGTGCTCGATCCGGCCGATCCGCCGCTTGGCCGCCCCGGTGAAGGCGCCGGCCTCGTGGCCGAAAAGCTCGCTCTCGAGCACCGTCTCGGGCAGGGCGCCACAGTTCAGTGCCACGAAGTTGCCGCTGCGCCCGCTCCAGCGGTGCAGGAGTGCCGCGACCACCTCCTTGCCGGAGCCGGTCTCGCCGAGGACCAGCACATCGACCGCCGCGTCGGCCACCTGACGGATCGTGTCGCGCAGGCGCTTGATCGCGGGTGTCTCGCCGACGAGCGGGGCGTCCTCGCCGATCTCTGCCGCGGCCTTGCGCAACCTGCGGTTCTCGAGCACCAGCTGCCGCTTCTCGGCAGCCCGCGCGACGGCGCCCGCGAGGCGCGCCGCGTCGAAGGGTTTCGCGATGAAGTCGTAGACCCCGTCGCGGACGGCCTGCACCGCGAGATCGACATCCGCATGGCCGGTGACGAGGATCACCGGGATCTCGGGATCGATGGCCCGCAGCCGCTCGAAGAGATCGAGCCCGCTCATGCGCGGCATCCTGATGTCCGAGACGACCGGGCCGGCGAAGTCCGGCCCGAGCGTCGCGAGAGCCGCCGCGCCGCTGTCGAAGACCTGTACGGCGAAGCCCGCGAGCTTCAGTGTCTGTGCCGTCGCCCGGCGCAGATCAGGATCGTCATCGACAAAGACGACCGGTCCCCTGCCACCAACACTGACGCCGCCGGCACCGCCACCAGCCGCAGCGCCGGCGCTCCCGCTCACGCCGCCGCCCCGCGTGCATCCGCCGAGGCGCGTTGCAACTCGAGCACGAAGGTCGCGCCCGGCCCGTCGCCGGGCTCGAGCGCGAGACTGCCGCCGAACTCGCGTGCGAGATCGCCGGAGATCACGAGGCCGAGGCCGAGCCCGGTCTCCTTCGTGGTGCTGAATGGCATGAAGAGGCTCTCCCTCATCCGCGGGTCGAGCCCGGGGCCGTTGTCCGCGACCCGGATCGTCACCCGCTCGGGCGTCGCGTCGATCGAGAGGACGATGCCCGGGTCCGGTCGGCCCCGCAGCGCGTCCAGTGCATTGGACAGGAGGTTGACGAGGATCTGCTCCAGCCGGATTTGTCCGGCGAGGACCGTGAGCCCCGGTCGCGGCGGGGGGCGGTCGATGCGCACGCCCGCGTCGCGGATCCGCCCGGCAAGCAGCGCCAGCGCCCCGTCGATCGCCTCGTCGACCGCCACCGCCCCGATCGGTGCGGTGCCGCGGCGTGCGAAGCCGCGCAGCATCCGGGTGATCCCGCCGATCCGCTCGGTCACCCGCACGATGGCGCCGAGATTGTCGCGCGCCTCGCCCGCGTCGCCGGCGTCGAGCAACTGCTGGCCGTTCTCGGCGTAGGTGCGGATCGCCGCGACCGGCTGGTTGATTTCATGGGCGACGCCGGCAGTGATCTGTCCGAGGATCGACAGGCGGTTGGCCTGGGCGAGTTCCTCGCGGACCCGGCGGACCCTCGTTTCGGCCGCCTCGCGCTCGGCCACCTCCTCGGCGACACGGCGCTCCAGTTCGAGGTTCATTACCGCCAAGGCCCGGGCGAAGCGCCGGCGGCGCTGGAGCCAGACGAGGCCGGCGCAGGCGAGAAGGCCGGCGAGCAACGTCATGAGCGCGGCATTCCGCGCCGCCCGGCCGAGCGCCGTGTCGACCGGGACGTAGATCGAGAGATGCCAGTCCGGCGCCGCCGATCCCACCGGCGAGCCGGCGCCGGCATAGCGCGCGGCGCGCCCGTCCGTGGCGGTCCGGCTCAGGAGATAGAGCCCGTCCGCTTCGACCACCACCGGGATCGCAGGCTGCGCCGTGTCGTCCGCGCCCGGCACCTTGCCGAAGCGCCACTCCGGCTCGGTGGTTGCGATCACCGTCCCGGCTGCATCGCTCGTGACGACGACGAAGCCGCCGGAACGCCACCGCGCTTCGAGTTCGTCGAACTCGACCTTCACAACCACCACGCCGAGGGGACCGTCCGGGCCATCGACGCGGCGCGTGAGGTAGAGCCCGGGCCGGCGGCTGACGGTGCCGAGGGCATACTGCATCGCCGTCCCTCTCTCCATCGCCCCGATGAAGTACTCGCGGAAGCCATAGGACGAACCGACGAAGCTCTCGGGACGGTCGGCATTCGATGCGGCGATCGCCATGCCGTCCTTGTTGACCACGTAGAGCACGGCCGAGCCCGCGTCGGCGGCGATGTCCGCGAGCTTGGCGTCGAGCCGCTCCTCGGCGGCGAGCGACGGGGCCAGAAGCAGCGCTGTCACCTCCGGGTCGCGCGCGAGGACCAGCGGGATCAGCCGCTGCTTCTCGATCACCGCTGACAACGCCGCATCCGCCAGCGGCAGCGCCGCTTCGGCACGCTGCACGAAATCGGCCGCGGCCCGCGAGCGCGCCACCTGCGCGGCGAGGAGAGAGAGCCCGATCAGCACGGTGAGGCCGAGCGTCAGGATGACCGGCCGCCGCGACCAGGCCCGTTTCGTTGCCGCCTCACTCGCCATCAAAGGTTTCCCCCCGGGGGGAGGGTAGTGCGGGAATCGGGTCGGCACCAGCCCAACATGTGCGGATTTCCGCACGCCGCCATCCGGCGGTCCATCGGGCAAGTAACTGTGAATACGCAACAATGCGGTTGTGCCAAAGTTGGCACGAAGTGTGCTTTTGGTGGGGAAGGGCCGGCCTTGGCGGCGGGTCCCCAGAAACGGTCCACGCGGAGGAGCGAGATGCAGATTCCCCACCACGCCGGCGCGACGATGGCGCCAAAGCCGTTCTACCGGCAACTCTACGTCCAGGTACTGACGGCGATCGTGCTCGGCATCACCGTCGGCCACTTCTGGCCCGAGATCGGTGCCAGCCTGAAGCCGCTCGGCGACGCCTTCGTGAAGCTCGTGAAGATGATCATCGCCCCGGTCATCTTCCTGACCGTCACCACCGGCATTGCCGGCATGTCGGACCTGAAGAAGGTCGGCCGGGTTGCCGGCAAGGCATTCGCCTACTTCCTGACTTTTTCGACCCTCGCGCTCATCGTCGGCCTGATCGTCGGCAACGTCGTCGCGCCGGGTCACGGCCTCAACATCGATCCCGCGACCCTCGACGGTGCGGCGGTCGCCGACTATGCCGCGAAGGCGCATGACACCTCGATCGTCGGCTTTCTGACCGGCATCATCCCGTCGACGGTGGTCGGAGCCTTCTCGAGCGGCGACATCCTGCAGGTGCTGTTCTTCTCGGTGCTCTTCGGTATCGCTCTCGCGGCGGTCGGCGAGCGCGGCGCCCCGGTCCTGAACTTCCTCCAGGCCGTCACCGCGCCGATGTTCAAGCTCGTCGAGATCCTGATGCGTGCGGCTCCGGTCGGTGCGTTCGGTGCGATGGCCTTCACCATCGGCAAGTATGGCATCGGCTCGGTCGTGAACCTCGCCATGCTCGTCGGCACCTTCTACCTGACCGCGCTCATCTTCGTGCTCGTGGTCCTCGGCGCGGTCGCCCGGCTCAACGGCTTCTCGATCCTGAAGCTCATCCGCTACCTGAAGGAAGAGCTGCTCCTCGTCCTCGGCACCTCGTCGTCCGAGGCGGCGCTGCCCTCCCTCATGGAGAAGCTCGAACTCGCCGGTGCCAAGCGTTCGGTCGTCGGTCTCGTGGTTCCGACCGGCTACTCGTTCAACCTCGACGGCACCAACATCTACATGACGCTGGCGGCGCTCTTCATCGCCCAGGCCTGCAACATCGACCTCTCGCTCGGCGACCAGATCCTGCTGCTCCTCGTCGCCATGCTCTCCTCCAAGGGTGCCGCGGGCATCACCGGTGCGGGCTTCATCACCCTCGCGGCGACGCTCTCGGTGGTTCCCTCCGTGCCCGTCGCCGGCATGGCGCTCATCCTCGGCGTCGACCGCTTCATGTCCGAGGTCCGCGCGCTCACCAACTTCGTCGGCAACGCGGTCGCGACCCTCGTCGTCGCCCGCTGGGAGGGCGAGCTCGACCAGACCCGCCTCAACGCCGTCCTCGGCGGCAAGGTCCCGCTCGACGATGAGGGCATGCCCGCCCACGAGCCGATCACGGCCTGATCACCGCACGGCTGATCACTGCCGGAGCTGACGCTCCCGACATCGGAAGGGGTCCGGCATCGCGCCGGGCCCCTTCTTCCATGCGGGGTTCCCGATGCGGCTTGATCCGGCCCGCTCGCCCATGCTCTGGTCGTCGGCATGACAGACATTCTCGATCGACTCGGTCTCACGGTGCCGCTCCTGCAGGCGCCCATGGCCGGGGTCACGACACCTGCGATGGCGGCCGCGGTCTCCGAGGCGGGTGGGCTCGGCGGGCTCGGGCTCGCGTCGTCCACGGCCGATGCCGCGCGCATGGCGATCGCCGAGACCCGGGCACGAACCGACCGCCCGTTCAACGTCAACTTCTTCTGCCACGTTCCCGCCCGTCGCGACGCGGCGGTGGAGCGCGCGTGGATCGCCCGCGCCGAGCCGCTTTTCGCCGGCTTCGGTGCCGCACCGCCGGAGGAGCTTCGCGAGATCTACCGGAGTTTCCGCCACGACGACGATGCGATGCTCGCGCTCCTCCTCGAGACCCGGCCCGCGGTTGCGAGCTTCCATTTCGGCCTGCCGCGCCCGGACCAGCTTGCCGCCCTGCGCGACGCGGGCATCATGCTGCTGGCGAGCGCGACCTCGCTTGACGAGGCCCGCGCGATCGAGGCGGCGGGCCTCGACGCGATCGTGGCGCAAGGGTGGGGTGCGGGTGGTCATCGCGGCATCTTCGATCCCGACGGCCCGGACGAGCGGCTCGAGACCGAGGCGCTCGTCGTGCGCCTCGCGCGCGAGTGCCGCCTGCCGGTCATCGCCGCCGGCGGCCTGATGGATGGCCGGGACATTGCCCGGGCGCTCGGCTGGGGTGCGGTCGCGGCGCAGCTCGGCACGATCTTCGTCGCCTGCTCCGAGAGCCTCGCCGACGCGGCCTATCGCGCGCGCCTGCTCGCCGGCGGCGAGACGGTGATGACCCGCGTCATCTCCGGCCGGCCGGCACGCTGCCTCGCGAACCGCTTCACCGACTGGGGCAGGGACGCGCCGGACGACACGGTCGCGCCCTATCCCTGCGCCTACGACCTCGGCAAGGCCCTGAACGCGGCCGCGGTCCGCGCGGGAGAGACCGGCTTTGGCGCGCAATGGTCCGGCGTCGGCGCCGCCCGGGCCCGGGTGCTGCCCGCCGGCGAGATCGTCGCCGCGCTGGCCAGCGAACTCGGTCAGGCCGGCTGAAACCGGAAGAGCGCGACACGGACGCCAGCGAGCCTTTGCCTTCCCCCGTCCGCCGGTGCTAGACGCGATCGCGCGAGGCAAGAGGGACCCCATGATGACCACTCTCACGGCGCCAGCCCCGGCAGGGGTCGATACGATCACCCTCCGCCGCCCGGACGACTGGCACATCCACCTGCGCGACGGGCCGATGCTCGCCGCCGTCGTTCCCTACACCGCGGCGCAGTTCGCCCGCGGCATCATCATGCCGAACCTCGTGCCCCCGGTGACGACGCCGGCGGCCGCGAGCGCCTATCGCGAGCGCATCCGCGCGGCGCTGCCCGAGGGCTCGGATTTCCAGCCGATGATGACCTGCTATCTCACCGACGCGACCTCGCCCGACGAGATCGAGGCGGGGTTCACGCAAGGCATCTGGATCGCCGCCAAGCTCTACCCGGCCGGTGCCACCACCAATGCCCATCACGGCGTCACCGACATCCCGGCACTCGCCCCGGTGCTGGAGCGCATGGAGAAGATCGGGATGCCGCTCCTGATCCACGGCGAGGCGACCGACCCCGCGATCGACATCTTCGACCGGGAGGCCGCGTTCATGGAGGCCTCGCTCCTGCCGCTCCTCGCCCGGCATCAGGGGCTGAAGGTCTGCGTCGAGCACGTCACCACCGCCGAGACCGCCGACATCGTGCGCGCCCACGCCGGCCGGGTCGCCGCGACGATCACGCCGCACCACCTGATGATCAACCGCACCTCGATCTTTCAGGGCGGTCTGCGCCCGCATCTCTACTGCCTGCCGGTCGCGAAGCGCGAGCGCCACCGCCTCGCGCTGCGCAAGGCCGCGACCGGGGGCGAGGCCTGCTTCTTCCTCGGGACGGACACCGCGCCGCATCCGAAGGGCGCGAAGGAGAGCGCCTGCGGCTGTGCGGGCGTCTTCCTCGGTCCGGTCGCCTTGCAGTGCTACGCCCAGGTCTTCGACGAGGAGGGCGCGCTCGATCGCTTCGAGGCCTTCGCCTCGCTGAACGGCGCGCGCTTCCACGGGCTCGAGCCGAACACCGGCACCGTCACCCTCAACCGCCGCGCAGAGACCGCGCCCGAGACCATCCGGGCAGGCGAGGATGAGGTGGTCGTCTTCCGCGGCGGCGAGGCGCTGCCCTGGTCGCTCGGAGAAGTCACGCGATGAACGATATCCCTGAAGCCCCGGTCTTCGTCCCTGCCGCCCGGGTCACCCGCATCCGCGTGTCGCCCACCGTTGCGGCCGCTGCGCGAGCGCGCGAACTCAAGGCCGAGGGGCGCGACATCGTCGACATGACCGCCGGCGAGCCCGATTTCGACACGCCCGAGCCGGTGCGCGCCGCCGCGGTGGCGGCGATCGAGGCGGGGCAGACCCGCTATACCTCGACGAACGGCACGCCGGAGTTGCGCGCCGCGATCCGTGCCGACTTCAAGCGGCGGCTCGGTCTCGACTATGCCGATGGCGAGATCACTGTCGGTGGCGGCGGCAAGCCGGTGCTCTTCGTCGCGCTGATGGCGAGCCTCGACGAGGGCAGCGAGGTCATCGTCCCCGCGCCCTACTGGGTGAGCTATCCCGACATGGTGCTGGCGAACGACGGCACGCCCGTCATCGTCGAGTGCCCGGAGAGCGACGGCTTCAAGCTGACGCCCGAGGCGCTCGAGGCGGCGATCACGCCGAAGACCCGCTGGCTCATCCTGAACTCGCCGTCGAACCCGACGGGGGCGGCCTATTCGCGTGCCGAACTCGAGGCGCTCGGCGCGGTGCTCTTGCGGCATCCCCAGGTCTGGGTGCTCTCGGACGACATCTACGATCAGGTCTGGTTCAGCCCCGAGCCGATGACCACGATCGCCGCCGCCGTGCCGGCGCTCAAGGGGCGCACGCTGCTCGTCAACGGCGTCTCCAAGGCCTACGCCATGACCGGCTGGCGCCTCGGCTACGGCGCGGGACCCGCGCCGCTGGTCGCGGCGATCAACAAGCTCCAGTCGCAGATCTCGTCCTGCCCGTCCTCGGTCAGCCAGGCTGCGGCGACCGCGGCGCTTTCCGGCAACCAAGGCTTCGTCGAGGAGGCGTGCGCCGCTTATCGCGAGCGCCGCGACTATGCGGTTGCACGGCTTGCGGCGGTGCCGGGGCTCACCTGCCGGATGCCGGACGGGGCGTTCTATCTCTATCCCGGCTGCCCCGGCGCCATCGGCAAGCGCACGCCGGAGGGCAAGCTGATCGAGAGTGACGAGGATTTCGTCCGCTACCTCCTCGACAGTGTCGGCGTCGCGGCGGTCCACGGCGCGGCCTACGGGCTTTCGCCGTATTTCCGCCTGTCGATCGCCACCTCGCTCGCGACGATCGAGGCGGGTTGCGACCGCATCGAGGCGGCGATGAAGGCGCTGGCATGACCTCCTCGCGGCTCTTCGATCTCACTGGCCGCCGGGCGCTCGTCACCGGGTCGAGCCAGGGGATCGGACTGGCACTCGCCGAGGGCCTCGCGGCGCACGGCGCCGAGGTGATCCTGAACGGCCGCACGGCCGCGCGGCTCGAGGCGGTGGCCGCGTCGCTCTGCGAGACCGGCCACCGGGCGGAGGTCGCGGCCTTCGACGTGACCGACCCCGAAGCCGTGGCGCGCGGTGTGGCGGAGGTCGAGGCGGCGGGCGCGATCGACATCCTGATCAACAACGCCGGGATGCAGTTCCGCGCGCCGCTCGAGGACTTCCCCCACGACAGGTGGGACGAGCTGCTGCGGACCAACGTCTCGAGCGTCTTCTACGTGGCGCAGGCGGTGGCGCGGGGGATGATCGCGCGGGGACGCGGCAAGATCATCAACATCGCCTCGGTGCAGAGCGAACTCGCGCGGCCGGGGATCGCGCCCTACACCGCGACCAAGGGGGCGGTCAGGAACCTCACGCGCGGCATGGCGACCGACTGGGCAAAGCACGGGCTGCAGGTGAACGCGATCGCGCCGGGCTATTTCCGCACGCCGCTCAATCAGGCGCTGGTGGAGAACCCGGAGTTCTCCGCCTGGCTCGAGAAGCGCACGCCCGCCGCGCGCTGGGGCGAGGTGGCCGAGCTCGTGGGGGCGGCGGTGTTTCTCGCGGGGGATGCCTCGTCGTTCGTGAACGGTCACACGCTCTTCGTGGATGGCGGCATCACGGCGAGCCTCTGAGAACGCCTGCCGCCGGGGAGGACTGCCATGCGTGCCGTAGTCATTCACGGCCCCCGAGACCTGCGCGTGGAGGAGCGCGCGCCCGAGGCCCCCGGCCCCGGCGAGGTCGAGGTGGCGATCGAGGCAGGCGGCATCTGCGGCTCGGACCTGCACTACTATCACCACGGCGGGTTTGGCGCGGTGCGGGTCCGCGAGCCGATGATCCTCGGGCATGAGGTGGCGGGCCGGGTGGTCGCACTCGGGGACGGCGTCGAGGGGCTGGCGCCCGGCGACCGGGTGGCGGTCTCGCCGAGCCGGCCGTGCGGGGCCTGCCGCTACTGCCTCGAAGGCTTGCCGAACCACTGTCTCAACATGCGCTTCTATGGCAGCGCCATGCCGTTCCCGCACATTCAGGGGGCGTTCCGCGAGCGGCTGGTGGCGGTGGCCAGCCAGTGCCACCGGGTTGCCGACGGTGTGTCGGCGGCGGAGGCGGCGATGGCGGAGCCGCTGGCAGTGACGCTGCACGCGGTGGCGCGGGCGGGCTCGCTTCTCGGGGCCCGGGTGCTCGTCACCGGCTGCGGGCCGATCGGGGCGCTGGTCATCGTCGCGGCGCGGGTCTTTGGCGCGCGGGAGATCGTGGCGACCGACGTGGCCGAGCCGGTCCTGGCCGTCGCCCGGGCGGTGGGGGCGGACCGGACGATCAATGTCGCGGCGGAGCCGGAGGCGCTCGGGGGGTACGGAGCGGACAAGGGCAGCTTCGACGTGCAGTTCGAGTGCTCCGGCAACGACCGGGCCGTGGCGAGCGGTCTGGAGGTGCTGCGGCCGCGCGGGACGCTGGTGCAGCTCGGCCTCGGGTCCGGGGCCATGGCGGTGCCGATGAACGTGGTGACCGCGAAGGAGATCGAGGTCCGGGGCTCGTTCCGGTTCCACGACGAGTTCGGGCTCGCTGTCGATCTCATCAACCGGGGCCGGGTCGATCTCGCGCCGCTCATCACCGGGGGCTATCCTGTCGAAGAGGCGGTTGCGGCCTTCGAGGCGGCGACCGATCGCAGCCGGTCGATGAAGGTGCATCTGGCATTCGGGTGACGCTGCGCAGAGTTGCGTTGATCGGACAAGCCGTGGGGCGACCGAAGCGGGCGCGAGCCCGCGAGTTCCGGCCCGACAAGCGCGCAGATTTCTGCGGGAGGATGCCATCCGGCCGTGGCTGCCCCGGCGGGCGCGGAATCGCGCCTGCCCCCCGCAGGGGCAGTCGCGGACGGATTTGTCGCGGGACAAATCGATCCGGTTTCGTCGTTTCGAGGGGTGGGAGGAGGAGCGCTTCCGCGCCGCTCCGTCAAGCCGGGGAGAGTGCGCGCACCGGGTCGAGGCGGGAGGCGCGGCGGGCGGGGAGGTAGCCGAAGACGACGCCGATCGCCATGGAGGCGGTGACCGCAAGGACGATGGACTGCGCCGAGTAGATCAGCCGGAAGTTCTCGCCGAAGGCGGTGAAGAGCCCGCCGGTGCCGAAGGCCGCGCCGACCCCGAGGGCGCCGCCGAGGGCGGAGACGAGCACTGCCTCGATCAGGAACTGCCGCTGGATGTCGCTCCGCCGCGCGCCCACGGCCATCCGCACGCCGATCTCGCCGATCCGCTCGCTGACGGAGACCAGCATGATGTTCATGACGCCGATGCCGCCGACCATCAGGCTGATGACCGCGATCGAGCCGATGAGCAGCGCCATGGTCTGGGTGGTGGCGGTGATCGTCTCGCGGATTTCGTCGGTGTTGACGATGAAGAAGTCCTGCCGCCCGTGGCGCTCGGCGAGAAGCGCCGTGGTGGCGGCCTCGGCGGCGGCGGGCTCCACGTCGTCGGCGACGCGGAGCGTGATGCTGCGCAGCACCCTAGAGCCGAGAAAGCGCGTCTGCACCGTGGTGAACGGCAGGTAGACGTTGAGGTTGTCGTTGCCGCCGAAGCCCTGCCGGGGATTGACGATGCCGACGACCCGCACCGGAACGCGCCCGACGAGGAGCACGTCGCCGATGGGCGCGCTGCCCTCTCCGAAGAGCGTGTCGCGCGTCCGGGTGTCGATCACCGCCACCTGCGCCCGCCCGGCGACCTCCTCGGGCGTGAAGAGCCGGCCGGCGGCCAGGGTGATGCCGCGGGCGTCGAAGAGGCTTGCCGCCGAGCCGGTGACGGTGGCGGACGAGGCGTTCGCCGCGTGGCGCAGGGTCGCCGAGGTCTGCACCGTCGGCGTGACGGCAGCGGCGTAGGGTTGCAGCGCCAGCGCGTCGGCGTCGGCGACGACGAGGGTGCGGATGCGGCCCGAGCGCACGTCGCCCATGTCCTCGCCGGGGAAGATTTCGAGCGTGCTGGTGCCGAGGCCGGAGATCGAGGCCAGCACCTGCTGCTGCGCGCCGGTGCCAAGCGCCACGACGTTCACCACCGCGGCGATGCCGATGATGATGCCGAGCATGGTGAGAAACGTCCGAAGCCGATGCGCCGCCATGGCGACGACGGCCATGCGGAAGCTCTCGACCAGACCGGTCCAGAGGGCGGCGCTGGCCTTCTCGGGGGGATGCGTCGGGGGCAGGCCCGGGGTCACCGGCCGCGGGACGCGGTGATCGGCGACAATGACGCCGTCGCGGATCTCGATGATGCGCCCGGCGCGGCGGGCGACGTCCATGTCGTGGGTGACGATGATCACCGTGCGGCCGGCGGCGTTGAGCTCGTCGAGGATCGTCAGGACTTCCTCGCCCGAGTGGCTGTCGAGGGCGCCGGTCGGCTCGTCGGCGAGGATCACCTCGCCGCCGTTCATCAGCGCGCGGGCGATCGACACCCGCTGCTGCTGGCCGCCGGACAGCTGGCCGGGGCGGTAGCCGGTGCGATCGCCGAGGCCGAGGCGGGTGAGGAGCGCCTGCGCCCGGCTGCGGCGGGGCTCGGGGGCAAGGCCGGCGTAGACGCCCGGGATCGCCACGTTGGCCTCGGCGGTGAGTTCCGCGAGCAGGTGGTAGCGCTGGAAGATGAAGCCGAAGGTCTCGCGCCTGAGGGCCGCGCGCTCGTCGTTGTCGAGGCTCGCCACGTCGCGGCCGCGCACGCGGTAGGTGCCCGCACTCGCCACGTCGAGGCAGCCGAGGATGTTCATCAGCGTCGACTTGCCCGAGCCCGAGGCGCCGACGATCGCCACCATCTCGCCGGCGTTGATCTCGAGGCTGACGTCGCGGAGCACCGCGACGCGGTCTTCGCCGGAGGGGAAGGACTTCCAGACGCCGTGAAGGGCGAGGAGGGGGGTTGGCATGGGGATCAGAAGCCCATGGGCGGGCGCATCCGCCGGGACATGCCGGGCGCGCCGCCCGTCCCGTCGCTGCCGCTGCCGAGGACGACGCGCTCGCCCTCGGTGAGGCCGGAGCGGATTTCCGCGGTGGTGCGGTCGTCGAGACCGACCTCGACGTCACGGCTTTCGGTGGTGCCGTCGGCCCGCGCCACGCTGACGCTGGCCCGTCCGTCCGGGGTCCGGGCTGCGAGCGCGGCCGAGGGGATCGTCGGCACGGCGGTGGCGCGGTCGAGGACCACGTGGACCTCGGCGGTCATGTAGGTGCGGAGCCGCCCGTCCGGGTTCGGCACCGAGAAGACGCCGTTGTAGTAGATCGCCTCGCTGGAGGTGGTGGAGACCGCGGCGCTCGACGAGCCGGTCAAGAGCGTGTCGGAGGTGATCGAGGTGGGTGCCGGCGCGATCGCCGTCAGGCTCGCGGCGTGGCGGACGTCGGGCTCGCCGAGGATGGTGAACCAGACCTCCTGTCCGGGGTGGACGTGGACGACGTCGGCCTCGGAGATGCCGGCCTCGATCGACATGGTGGCAAGCTCGCCCATGACGACGATGGTCGGCGTCGTCTGGGTGGCGTTCACCGTCTGGCCCTGCTGGGTGACGACGGCGAGGATGGTGCCGTCCTGCGGCGCGGTGATGCGGGTGTAGCCGAGATCGACCTCCGCGTCCTCGACCGCGACCTTCGCGGACTCGATCCGGGCGCCGAGGGCGGCGATCCGGGCCTCGGTGATCGCCACGTCAGCCTCGGCCGCGTCGACGTCGGACTGGGTGACGCCAGCGCCGGCCATGCCGCGGCGCCGTTCGAGCAGGCGCTGCTGCTGGCCGAGGGTGGCGTTCGCCTCGTCGCGCTCGGCCTCGACTTCGGCGAGGTTCGCCCGCGCGATGCGGAGCGCGTTCTGGCGCGGCACCGGGTCGATTTCGGCGATGAGATCGCCCGCCTTGACCCGGTCGCCCATGGCGACGGCGAGGGTCTCGACGCGGCCCGAGACCTGGGCGCCGATGGCGACGAGGCTCGTGGGCTTCAGGAGCCCGGTGGCGAGGACCGAGGTCTCGACGTCGCCGATCGTGACCGGCGCGGTGACGAGTGCCACCGGCGGGGCGGTGTCGGTCCGCCACCAGAGCCAGCCGGCGAGGGCGAGCACGAGGGCGAGCACGAGCGCGAGGCCCGGGCGCCAGCGTCGGGTCGGGCGGCGCCGCATGGGGTGCTCTGGCGCAGGGGGCACGGGCGCAGGGGGCACGGGCTCGGGAGGCACGGGCGCGGGAGGCACGGGCGCGGGAGGCACGGGCGCCGGGGCGGGCTCGAACGTCGGGTTCGGGAGGGGGCGGTTCATTCTGCTCGGGCGGCCTCGTTCGGTCCCCCGTCGGGGATGCTTCTCCGCGATCGGGTGCGGGTTTCCCGGACTGGAACGTGGCGGGCCGGGGATTCCGTCGCGGGTGGCGCGGTTTTTCACGTTGGCGCGTCAGAGGCTTCCACGTCCCGGGAGCCCGCCGGCTTTTTCATCGGGCGCGGGTCTGCTAGGCAGGGAGGTGGACCAGTGGAAGGGGCGTTGCCTTGGGTGGCTGGGGCGCGACGATTTCCGGGACGGGACATGCGGCGGTGCTTGCGCTGGCGGTCTGGGCATTGCCGTGGCTCCGCGCCGGGCCGGACCCGGGTGTGCCGGTGCTGGCTGTCCGGCTGGTCGAACCGTCAGAGTTGCTGGCTCCGCCGCCGGCCCCTGCACCCGCCGTGACGCCGGAGCCGGTGCCCGAGGTGGTGGCGCGGCCCGAGGCGACGGTGCCGCATCCCGAGATGCCGCCCGAGGCGCCACCGGTGGAGGGGCTGGGAGAGCGGTTCGATCCGGTCGCGCCGCTCGGGATCGGGGCGGCGCCGGAGGCGGTTGCGCCGGAGCCGGGGAGCCTCGCGCCGGAGGCGGGGGCGGTCGTGCCGGACGAGCAGTTCGGGACGGGGTTC
The DNA here is from genome assembly GCF_014201905.1 of Amaricoccus macauensis. Taxonomy (GTDB): domain Bacteria; phylum Pseudomonadota; class Alphaproteobacteria; order Rhodobacterales; family Rhodobacteraceae; genus Amaricoccus; species Amaricoccus macauensis. The sequence continues at coordinate 487,003 of NZ_JACHFM010000003.1, forward strand.
GGCTCGGGGACGGAGTTCGGCTCGGGGCTTGGGGCGGGCTCGCGGCTCGTCCCGGGGGCGTCGGGGCGGCCGCCGGACGCGGCCGGGGAGGCGGTGGAAGCCTCGCCCGTCAGCGCCGAGGCGTATGGCGCCGGGGTGCGGGCGGCGGTCGAGCGGGCGAAGGTCTATCCGCGCGCGGCGCGAGAGCGCGGGCTCTTCGGCACGGCGGGGGTGACGTTTCTCGTTGGCCCGGCGGGCGAGGTGATGGCGCTGCGCCTCGTGCGCTCGTCCGGGGCGAAGGCGCTTGACGACGCCGCGCTGGCGGCGGTGCGCGACGCGCGGTTGCCGGTGCCGCCGGAGGGCGTGCCGCTCGGCTACGACCTTGGGATCAGCTTCACCCTGCGGGACAAGTGAGTTATCGTCACGCAAAGCAATTTCGGGAGGCGGGAACGACATGGAGATGACCGGATCGCGGCAGATTGCCGCACCGCGTGATGTGGTCTGGGCCGCGCTCAATGACCCGGAGGTGCTGCGTCTTGCCATCCCGGGATGCCAGGAACTGACCGGCAGCCCCGAGGACGGGTTTGAGGCGACGGTAAAGCAGAAGGTCGGGCCGGTGAGCGCGACCTTCGCGGGCAAGGTGTCGCTCGCGGACATCGTGCCGCTCGAGAGCTACACGATCTCCGGCGAGGGCAAGGGCGGCGCGGCCGGGCACGCCAAGGGCTCGGCGGCGGTCCGGCTCGAGGACAAGGACGACGGCACGCTGCTCACCTATGACGTGAAGGCGGCGGTCGGCGGCAAGATCGCGCAGCTCGGATCGCGGCTGATCGACGGCGCGGCGAAGAACATGGCGGACAAGTTCTTCGACAACTTCCGCGCGGCCATCGAGCCGCCGGCGGATGACGCGGACGAAACGGCGGCGCCCGAGGGGAAAAAGCCCGGCTGGTTCGGGCGGATGATCGGCCGAAAGGGCTGATCCCTTCGCCGGAGTCCGGGGCGGGCTGGTCACGGGGGCCGCGCCACTTGGCAGCGGGGGTGGCCGGCCCTAGAAGCGAGGCATGATCGCCTCACAGTCCACCCCTCCCGAATCGCATGTCCGGCGCAATGTCTGGGTGCTCGTTGCCGCGCAGGTGGTGCTCGGCTCGCAGCTTCCGGTCACGTTCATCCTCGGCGGTCTCGCCGGCCAGACGCTGGCGCCGAACCGCTGCCTCGCGACGCTGCCGATCTCGATGATCGTGCTCGGCTCGATGCTGTCGGCACCGCTGCTCGCCGGGATCATGCAGCGCCACGGCCGGCGGTTCGGCTTCATCATCGGCTCGGCGGGGGGCGGCGTCGGCTCCGCGCTCTCGGCCTTCGCGCTGGTGCAGGGGTCGTTCGGGATGTTCCTGTTCGGATCGCTGGTCTCCGGTCTCTACATGTCGGCGCAGGGATTCTACCGCTTCGCCGCGACCGACGGGGCGAGCGAGGCGTTCCGGCCGAAGGCGATCTCTTATGTCATGGGCGCGGGCCTCGCCTCGGCGATCACCGGGCCGATCCTCGTCAAGTACACCGTCGATGCGCTGGCGCCGGTGCCCTTCGCCGGCGCCTATGTCGCCGCGGCGGTGCTCAATCTCGTGGGCGTCTGGCTTTTCCTCGCCCTCGACAGCCCGCCTCCGCCGCAGCCCGCGCCTGGCAGCTCGCAGGGCCGGACCCGCATGGAGCTCTTGCGCACGCCGCGCATCGCCGTCGCGATGATCTGCGCCATGGTCTCCTATGCGCTGATGAACCTCGTCATGACCTCGACGCCGCTCGCCATCGTCGGCTGCGGCTTTGGCACCAACGATGCCGCGAACGTGGTCTCGGGCCACGTGCTCGCCATGTTCGCGCCGTCCTTCTTCACCGGGGCGCTCATCGCGCGCTTCGGGGCGGAGCGGGTGATCGCGGCGGGCCTCGTGGCGCTCGCGGCGGCGGGGGTCGTGGCGCTCTCCGGCGTCGCGCTCTGGCAGTTCTCGGTGGCGCTGATCCTGCTCGGGCTCGGCTGGAACTTCGGGTTCATCGGTGCGACGGCGATGCTCGCCGCGTCGCACACGCCGGAGGAACGGGGCCGGGTGCAGGGGATGAACGACTTCGCGGTCTTCGGCCTCGTCTGCCTCGCGTCGCTCGCCTCGGGCGGGCTGATGAACTGCATTGGCGGCGACGCGGTGACGGGATGGAACACCGTCAACATCGCCATGGCGCCGTTCCTCGCGGCGGCGGGCGGCGCGCTCATCTGGCTGGTGCTGCGGGAGATCCCGCGCCGGCGCGCCTGAGGCCGCCGGTCCGTTCGAGCCGGCCCCGGGGAGGGGCGTGCGCGGACGGACCTGTCATCTGAATTCGGCGGTGGTCCGGGGCTTTCCCGACCTCAGAGCAGCGTGCCGCTTTCGTCCTCGGGCGCCGGCGCGCGGCGCCGGGCAGGCGTTGCAGGGCGGACGGCGAGGCGGCCGTCAGCGAATTCGAGCTCGAGACCCGGCGCGCGCTGGGCGACGGCCGCGCTGGTGACGACGTTGCCCCTGAGGTCGCGCACGATGGCAAAGCCGCGGTCGAGCACGCGGGCGGGGCTGAGGCTTTCCAGGGTGCGGCGGAGGGCTTCGAGCGCCGGGCGTGCATCGCGCACCCGCGCGCCGCCGGCGCGGGCGAGGCGGTCGCCACGCGCGTCCAGCCGCTCGCGGCGCTGGGCGATGGCGCGGGTGAGACCGTCGGGCCGGAGGCCGAGGCTGGCGCGGGCGAGGCTCGCGCGGGCGCGCTCCAGTTCGAGCGCGAGCAGCCCCGGGCCGAAACGCCCGGCGGGCCCGCGCGCCATGGTGCGCTCGCGCGCGCGGATGTGGGCGAGCATGGCGTCGGGGCGCAGGCCCGCCTCGGCGCGGTCGAGCTGGCGCCGTCGCCGTTCGATGAGCAGCCCGAGAAGGCCGGGGCCGAACCGTCCGGCGGCACCACGGCTGAGCGCGAGGTGAAGGTTGCGGCTCAGCGCCTCGATGGCGCGGGGCAGGCGCTGGCTGAGCGCGTCGATACGCTGGGCGCGCTCGGCAAACAGCGCCTCCGGCCGGGGCAGGCCGCGGGAGAGGTCACGCAGGCGCTGGCCGCGCTGGTCGAGGCCGCGTCCGAGGGCGGCGCCCCGCCGGGCGTCGAGCGCGGCGACGGCCGCGACGAGATCGAGGCGCACCGGCACCGCCATCTCGGCCGCGGCGGTCGGCGTCGGCGCGCGGCGGTCGGCGGCGAGGTCGATCAGCGTCGTGTCGGTCTCGTGCCCGACGGCGGAGATGAGCGGGATGGCGCTCTCGGCGGCGGCGCGCACGACGATCTCCTCGTTGAAGCCCCAGAGGTCTTCGATCGAGCCGCCGCCGCGCGCGACGATGAGCACGTCCGGGCGCGGGATCGGCCCGCCCGGCGCGATGGCGTTGAAGCCCCGGATCGCGGCGGCGACGTCCGGGGCGCAGCGGTCGCCCTGCACCGTCACCGGCCAGAGCAGGACGGGCCGGGGGAAGCGGTCGCGCAGGCGGTGCAGGATGTCGCGGATCACCGCGCCCGACGGCGAGGTGATGACGCCGATCACCTCCGGCAGGAAGGGCAGGGGGCGTTTGCGCGCCGCGTCAAACAGGCCCTCGGCGGCGAGCGCCTTGCGGCGGGCCTCGAGCATCGCCATGAGCGCGCCGACGCCGGCGGGGGCGATCTCCTCGATGATCATCTGGTACTTCGAGGCGCCGGGGAAGGTGGTGAGGCGGCCGGTGGCGATCACCTCCATGCCCTCCTCGGGGCGGATCGCGAGGCCGCGGGCGGTGGTCTTCCAGATCACCGAGCCGAGGCTGGCATTCGCGTCCTTCAGGTCGAGGTAGATGTGGCCCGAGGCGGGGCGTGACACGCGGCCGACCTCGCCGCGCACGCGCACCCGGCCGAACTGGCCCTCGATCGTCTTCTTCACCGCGCCCGAGATCTCGGAGACGGTGAACTCCGGGGCGTTGGTGCCGGGTCGGGCGTCCTCGAAGAGGTCCATGCGCGTGCTCGTGCTTGCGGTGGCGGGGCGCGCACCATAGAACGCGGCCCCATCGAGGCCAAGCGAGCGCGCGCCACATGAACATCCTGATCCTGGGCGGCGGTGGCCGCGAACACGCCCTCGCCTGGGCCTTCGCACAGAACCCGAAGTGCGACCGGCTGTTCTGCGCGCCGGGCAATGCCGGGATCGGCGAGGAGGCGACCTGCGTCGCGCTCGACATCCTCGACGGCGGGAAGCTGCTCGAGTTCGTGCGCGAGAACGACGTGGAGTTCGTCATGGTCGGCCCCGAGGCGCCGTTGGCGGAGGGCGTCGCGGACGCGCTGCGCGCGGGCGGGGTCGCGACGTTCGGCCCGGGGCGCGAGGCCGCGCGGCTCGAGGCGTCGAAGGCGTTCACCAAGGAAATCTGCGCGGCGAGCGGCGCGCCGACGGCGGCGAGCGAGACCTTCACCGACGCGGACGCCGCGCATGCCTATGTAGCGGCGAAGGGCGCGCCGATCGTGGTGAAGGCCGACGGGCTCGCAGCCGGCAAGGGTGTGACGGTCGCTGAAAGCGTGGCGGAGGCTGAGGCGGCGCTCGATGCGATCTTTGCCGAGGGGCCGGGCGCGCGGGTCGTCATCGAGGAATTCATGACCGGCGAGGAGGCGAGCCTCTTCGTGCTGGCGGACGGCGAGGAGTTGCTCATCCTCGGCACCGCGCAGGACCACAAGCGCGCCTTCGACGGGGACAAGGGGCCGAACACCGGCGGGATGGGGGCCTATTCCCCCGCACCGGTGATGACGCGGGAGGTGACGGAGCGGGCGATCGCCGAGATCGTGCGCCCGACGCTCGCCGAGATGGTTCGGCGCGGCACGCCCTATCAGGGGGTGCTCTACGTCGGGCTGATGATCGAGGCGGGGGCGCCGCGTCTGGTGGAGTACAACGTCCGCTTCGGCGACCCGGAGGCGCAGGTGCTGGCGATGCGGCTCGGCGCGCAGTTGCTCGACGCCTGCCTCGCCTGTGCGACGGGCGCGCTCGGGGAGGCGCGGGCGAACTTCGCCGACGACCACGCGATGACCGTGGTGATCGCGGCGAACGGCTATCCGGGCGAGGTGCAGCGCGGCGAGGCGATCGGGCTGGCCGAGGCGGCCGATCCCCGGGTGAAGGTGTTCCACGCGGGAACGAAGACGGTGGACGGAGAGCTTGTCTCGAACGGCGGCCGGGTGCTGAACGCGACGGCGCGCGCCGCGAGCCTCGCCGAGGCGCGCGCGCTCGCCTATGGCGCGGCGCAGGCAGTCGACTGGCCCGGCGGGTTCTTCCGGCGTGACATCGGCTGGCGCGCGCTGGCACGCGACTGAGGCTGGCCGGCTACTGACCGGCGATTAATCGAGAAGCCCGTGGAGGGCGGCGGAATCCTGTGGTACCGCCGCGGCCGGACCGGAGGAAACCATGGATATCTTCGCTGACGTCAAGGCTCGTGTGCTCGATGCGCTCGGCCGTCTCGTGGACGCAGGCTCGCTGCCGCAGGGGCTCGCGTACGACGCGGTGACGGTAGAGCCGCCGCGCGACGCCGCCCATGGCGACATGGCGACGAACGCGGCGATGGTGCTGGCACGCCCGGCGCGGATGGGCCCGCGTGACATCGCGAGCCTGCTCGCGGCGGAGCTTTCGGGCGCGCCGGGGATCGCCTCGGCCGAGGTGGCGGGGCCGGGTTTTCTCAACATCCGGCTGACGCCGGGGCGGTGGTTCGACGTGGTGCCGGCGGCACTCGCCGCGGGCACGGACTTCGGCCGCTCGGTGATGGGCGCGGGGCGGAAGGTGAATGTCGAGTTCGTCTCCGCCAACCCGACCGGGCCGATGCATGTGGGCCATGTGCGCGGCGCGGTCTTCGGTGACGCGCTCTCGGGGCTGCTCGGCTTCGCGGGCCATGAGGTGACGCGGGAATACTACATCAACGACGGCGGCGCGCAGGTCGACGTCCTCGCCCGCTCGGCCTACGAGCGGTACCGCGAGGCGTGCGGGCTGGAGCCCGCCATCGCCGAGGGGCTTTATCCCGGCGACTACCTGATCCCCGTCGGTGAGGCGCTGAAGGCGAGGTATGGCGAGAGCCTGCTGGAGCGCCCCGAGGCGGAGTGGCTCGCCGAGGTGCGGGAGTTCGCGACCGAGGCGATGATGGCGATGATCCGCGAGGATCTGGCCCTTCTCGGCGTGACGATGGATGTCTTCTTCAGCGAGAAGTCGCTCTATGGAACTGGCCGGATCGAGGCGGCACTGGCGGCGCTCGAAGCCGACGGACTGATCTACGAAGGCACGCTCGAGCCGCCGAAGGGCAAGCTGCCGGAAGACTGGGAGCCGCGGCAGCAGACGCTGTTCCGCTCCACGGCCTATGGTGACGATACCGACCGGCCGGTGAAGAAGTCGGACGGAAGCTGGACATACTTCGCGCCGGACATCGCCTATCACTTCGACAAGATCGAGCGCGGGTTCGACGAGCTGATCGACGTGCTGGGCGCCGATCACGGCGGCTACGTCAAGCGCATGAAGGCGGCGGTGGCGGCGCTCTCGAAGAACCGGGTGCCGCTCGATGTGAAGCTCTGCCAGCTGGTGAAGCTCTTCAAGGGCGGCGAGCCCTTCAAGATGTCGAAGCGCGCGGGCACGTTCGTGACGCTGCGCGACGTGGTCGAGCAGGTGGGACCGGACGTCACCCGCTTCGTCATGCTGACCCGCAAGAACGACGCGCCGCTCGACTTCGACTTCGACAAGGTGCTGGAGCAGTCGAAGGACAATCCGGTCTTTTACGTGCAGTATGCCCATGCGCGGGCTCAGTCGGTGCTGAACCGCGCGGCCGATGGCGGGGTCGCGGTTGACGACGGGGCGCTGGCCGGGGCCGACCTCGCGCTGCTCGGCGCGCCGGGGGAGCTGGAGCTGGCGCGCAAGGCCGCAGAGTGGCCCCGGCAGGTAGAGATTGCCGCCGCGCACCACGAGCCGCACCGGATCGCCTTCTATCTCAATGAGTTGTCGGCGGACTTTCACAGTTTGCAGCATCAGGGCAAGCTCGACCCGTCGCTGCGCTTCATCCGCGATGACGCGCCGGACCTGACCCGCGCGCGGCTGGCGCTGGTGCGTGCGGCGCAGGTTGTCATTTCGTCAGGCTTGGGTATTCTCGGGGTCACCCCGATGAAAGAGATGCGCTGACGCATCCGACGAGCACTTTGGGGTTGGAGCAGAGGCACCTACGAGATATGGTGTTGTCAAAACAGGCACGTACCCCATGCGCGATCTATACAGCGACGACTTCGAGTCGGTTGCGGCTGATGGTGCCGACCGACTGATCCCGGACGGCATGCGACGCGTCACCGGCGCGATCGTCTTTGTCGGCGTCATCGTGGTGATGGGGGTGTGGGCCTGGCGGCTCGGCACCCGCGACGCCACCGAGGTGCCGGTCATCCGGGCGATGGAAGGCCCGTCGCGGATGCAGCCGGCGGATCCGGGTGGCCTGCAGGCCGCCCATCAGGGTCTCGAAGTGAATGGCGTGCTCGGCGGCGCGCCGGAGGAGCGGTCGCGGGCGACTGCGATCCCGCCAGCACGCCCGACGCCGCCCGCGCTCGCGAAGGAAGATGCGCCGCAGGGCGAACTCGTGGCCTCCGCGCCGCAGGCGCTGGCCGAGAAGGTGGCGGGTCAGGTCGCGGCCGAGCTTGCGGCCCCGAACGAAGGTGCCGCCGCCGCCGCTGCGGTGCAGCCGATCCTGCCATCCGACGTGACGGCCGACGAGGAAGGACTCCTCGGCGGTGCCGGTGAGACGGCCGAGGTGCCGGATGCCGAGGTGGCGGGCGCGGACGATGCCGCGGCGAGCGCCGTGCGCCCGCGGAACCGTCCGGCCGGCTTGCAGGTCGCGCGGGCGGAAGCCCCCGTACGGGCGACTTCTGCCGCCGCACCGCCGGTGGCAGAGGCTGCGCCGGAGCCGGTGGCAGCACGACCGGCGCCCGCCAAGGCCGCGTCGGTCGCGACGAATGAGGTGGGTTCGGTGCAGTCGGGCGCACGGCTGGTGCAGCTTGGCGCCTTCGACAGCGAGGAGATCACCCGCAAGGCCTGGTCGTCACTGGTGGCGAAGAACCCGGACCTGCTGAGCTCCAAGAGCCTCTACGTCGAGCGAACCACGTCGAACGCCCGGGTCTTCTACCGGCTGCGGGTGGCTGGCTTCCAGTCGGCTGACGACACGCGGCGGATGTGCGAGGCGCTGCGCGGACGCGGGGTCGCCTGCATTCCGGTCACCCTGCAGTAGGATGGCAGCGCGCGCTGTCATATTCGGCTGCGGCGGGACGGCGGTCTCGGCCGCCGAACGGGCGTTCTTCGCCGATGCGGACCCGTGGGGCTTCATCCTCTTTGCCCGCAACGTCGAGAGCCCGGAGCAACTCGCCCGACTGACCGGCGAGCTGCGCGAGAGCGTCGGTCGTGACGCGCCGGTGCTCGTCGATCAGGAGGGCGGACGGGTGCAGCGGATGCGCGCGCCGCACTGGCGCGACTGGCTGCCCATGCTCGACGAGGCGGCGGCGCTCGCGCCGGCGGCCCGGGCGCGCGGTCTCTGGCTGCGCTCGCGGCTGATCGCGGCGGAGCTGCGCGCGGTCGGGATCGACGTGAACTGCGCTCCGGTGCTCGACCTCGCCTGCGACGAGACCCATGCGGTCATTCGCAACCGTTGCCTTGGTGGCGATCCCGCCGAGGTGGCGCGGCTCGGGCGGGTGGTGGCGGAGGGTTTCCTTGCCGGCGGCGTGCTGCCGGTCATCAAGCACATGCCGGGCCAGGGGCGCGCGGCGCTCGACAGCCATCTGGCGCTGCCGGAGGTGACGGCGGATCGCGGCCAGCTCGAAGCGGATTTCGCGCCGTTCCGCGCGCTCGTGGATCTGCCGATCGCCATGACGGCGCATGTGGTCTATCGCGCCCTCGACACCCGGCCGGCCACCCAGTCGCCGTCGGTGATCGGGCTGGTGCGCGACGACATCGGCTTCGACGGGCTGCTCCTGACCGACGATCTTTCGATGAAGGCGCTGGCGGGGGATTTCGGCGACCGGGCGCGGGCGTCGCTGGCGGCCGGCTGCGACATCGTCCTGCACTGCAACGGTGATGCGGCCGAGATGGCGGCGGTGGCGGCGGCGGTGCCGGAGCTTTCCGGCTGCCGGGCGGATCGGGCGGCGGCGGCGCTGGCGCTGCGGCGCGCGCCCGGCGATGACGCGGCGGAGGCGGCGGCGGAATACGCGGCGCTCACCGCTGGAGCGGTTGGTGTCGCATGATGCATCGAGCGACCGAAGCGCGCCAGCGCGCGAGTTCCGGCGCGACAAGCCGAAGCACTGCCTTCGCCGCATCGGCGGCGGGACGCGCGGCGGCCAGCAGGGGCGCAGATTTCTGCGGAAGGGCGCCATCCGGCCGTGGTTGCCCCGGCGGGCGCCGACGGACTTGTCGCTTGCCAACTCCGTCAGGCGCAGCGCGTCGCACCGCGCCCGGCCCGGACGCTTCCCGCAACATGAAGGTCGGCTGATGCCCGAGGATTTCTTCGACGCCGATTCGACCGCTGCCCGGCTCGCCGCCGAGGCGCTTGTCATCGACGTCGAGGGTTTCGAGGGACCGCTCGATCTGCTGCTGACGCTGGCGCGGAGTCAGAAGGTCGACCTGCGGCGCATCTCGATCCTGAAGCTTTCCGAGCAGTACCTTGGCTTCGTCGAGGCGGCGAAGCGGCTCCGGATCGAGCTTGCGGCCGACTATCTCGTCATGGCGGCGTGGCTCGCGTTCCTGAAGTCGCGGCTGCTGCTGCCGCCGGATCCGGCCGACGAGGGGCCGTCGGGCGATGATCTGGCGGCGCATCTGGCGTTCCAGCTCGAGCGGCTCGAGGCGATGCGCGGGGCGGCGGCGCAGCTCATGGGGCGTGATCAGCTCGGGCGCGACGTCTTTGCGCGCGGCGATACCGAGACGGTGCGGCGCGACGTGCGGGTCACCTACGAGGCGTCGCTGGTCGACCTGATGCGCGCCTATGCCCGGATCAAGACGAAGGACGATTTCACGCCGCTGCATTTCCGGCGCGGGCCGGTCTTTGCCATGGAGCAGGCGCTGGAGCGGATGCGCGGCATCCTCGGCACCTGCTTCGGCTGGCAGGAGCTTGCGGCCTGGCTGCCCGAGGACTGGCTTCACGAGGGCAAGCGGCGGCGGTCGGCGACGGCGGCGAGCTTTGCGGCGGCGCTGGAGCTTGCAAAGAACGGCGCACTCGAAATCCGCCAGGAAGGCGCGTTCGCGCCGATCTGGCTGAAGCCGCGACAAGACGGCGGGTTGGCAGACCAACGACAACAAGACGGAGAGGCAGGATGAACGACGAGGCAGGACAGGGGCTTTTCGAGGCCGCATTCGCCGTGCCGCCGATCGGCGAGCAGGAACGGATGCTTGAGGCTGTGCTCTTCGCCAGCCGTGAGCCGCTTTCGATGCGGGCGCTGGAAGAGCGCCTGCCGCGCGGCTGCGACGTGGGCGAGGCGCTGGTCGGGCTCGGGCGCAAGTACGAGGGGCGCGGCGTGCAACTCGCCCGCGTCGGTGACGCCTGGGCGTTCCGCACCGCGGCCGATCTCGGCTTTCTGATGAGCCGCGAGGTCGAGGAGACGCGCAAGCTGTCGCGCGCCGCCATCGAGACGCTCGCCATCGTTGCCTATCACCAGCCGGTGACGCGCGCCGAGATCGAGGAGATCCGCGGCGTCTCGGTGTCGGCGGGGACGCTCGACCAGCTGATGGAAATGGGCTGGGTGAAGCTCGGTCGTCGCCGGATGACGCCGGGGCGGCCGATGACCTTTGTGGTGACGCAAGGGTTTCTCGACCACTTCGGCCTCGGCTCCGAGCGCGACTTGCCGGGGATTGCCGAGCTTCGCGCCGCGGGGCTTCTCGACAACCGGCCGAGCCCCGAGACGCCACCGTCCGAGGACGCGCCGGAAGGGCAGGGCGAGTTGCTCGACTGAGCGGAGGCCGGAGCGGAAATCACGCGGCGGCGGCCTCCGGCCTGGGGCGCACGCGCGCTCCGCGACGGGAATGGGGAGACGGGAACGACGCGACGGGAACCGTTGGCGACCGTTTCCCGGACTTACATGTTCTCCAGCCGGAAGCGGCGGAGGATATCGATGAGTTCCTGTCCGGCGCGCTGCCGCTGGGCACGGTGAGCCGCAAAGGCGGCTTCCGCGTCGCCCGCCTCGATGAGGCGCAGGAGATTGCGGTGGGATTCGTTCGACCGGATGGGGCGGGCGCGCAGCCGCAGCGTCAGGTGGCGGGTGCGCCGGATCTGGTCGCGGAAGGTGAGGGCGGTCTGGGCGAGGCGGGCGTTGCCGCAAGCCTCGACAAGGCTGCGGTGGAAGTGATCGTCGGCATCGGCCCAGCGGTCGAGATCATCGGCCGCCAGCGCGTCGTCCATGTCATCGACCGCCTGCCACAGAGGTTTCATCCGCTCCGCGTCGGGCTGCACGCGGGCGAGCGTCTCGGCCGCCATGGTTTCGAGCGCGGTCAGGACGTCGTAGATTTCGGCCATCTCGGCCGGCGAGATCGCGAGCACCACCATGCCGCGCCGGGGCTCCACCCGGACCAGCCCCTCGGACTGGAGGCGGAGCAGCGCCTCGCGCACCGGTGTCCGGCTCATGCCGAGGGTTTCCGCAAGCTCCGCCTCCAGCGCGCGGAAACCCGGCGGCAGTTGGTTGTCGAGGATCTCCGCCTTCAGGCGCCGATAGGCGTCTTCTGCGAAAGATCGCTTCGAGCGCGATCCGGCGGGCGTTGCGTGCTGCACGGATGTTTCTCGGCCAAGGTCCCTGAGCATGTGGCAATCCCTAGCATAGCAAACCAATGTATGCATTAAAATAGATCAGCGAATCCGCCGGGAGGCAAGCAGTGATGGACCATCGGGATGAAGAGGCGCGGGGGCGGCGGATCGAGGTTGCAGCGTTTCTGCTGCCTGCCCTCCTGCTCTTCGCGGCTTTCACTGCCTATCCGGTCTTGCGAACCTTCTGGAACAGCCTCTTCGAGATCCGCCCGAACGGCAATGAGATTTTCGTAGGATTCGATAATTTTCGCGAGATTTTGACAGGTGATCCGGTCTTTCGCCGCGCCGTGCTGAATACGCTGGTCTGGTCGACGGTCGAGCCGTTCATCGACGTTGGTCTGGGACTGCTTCTGGCGCTCGCGCTGTATACCAAGGTCCCATTCGCCCGGTTCTTCCGGATCGCCTGGTTCACTCCGGTGCTGATCTCGACCGTGGTGGTCGCGATCATCTGGTCGTGGATCTACAATTACGACTGGGGTGCGTTGAACCTGATGCTGCGCGCCATTGGCCTCGACGGGATGACGCGCGCCTGGTTGGGAGACCCGGCGACGGCGCTGCCCGCGCTCATTCTCGCCGACAGCTGGAAGTGGGTGGGCTTCAACATGGTGGTCTGCCTCGCCGCGCTGCACTCGCTGCCATCAGAGGTGATGGAGGCGGCGGAACTCGACAACTGCGGCTGGTGGGCGAAGCTCTGCCACGTGGTCGTGCCGATGCTGCGCGCCACGCTCCTGAACCTGCTCATTCTCGCGTTCATCAGCCGCATGAAGGTCTTCGACCTCGTCTGGGTGACGACGCGGGGCGGGCCGCTCTGGGCGACGGAGACCGCGTCGACCTACACCTTCAAGCGCGCGTTCGAGTGGCGGAGTTTCGATCTCGGCTATCCGTCGGCGATCGCCGTCATCTGGTTTCTCGTGGTGATCGCCGCGGTCGTCGTACTGACGTTGCTGTTTCGCCAGCGCGACCGGCTGGAGTTCTGAGAGTGCGTCGAGACTGGCTTTCCCGCGGCCTGCTCTGGGGCGCGCTGGCGCTCTACACGGTCTACACCGCCGGCCCGTTCGTCTGGGTGGCGAACATGTCGCTGCGCACCACGCCCGAGATCATGGCCGCGCCCTATGCCCCGGCCTGGACGCCGCACTGGTGGAAGTTCGTCGAGGCGTGGACCACGTCGAACTACGGCACGTACCTCTGGAACAGCGTGGCGATCTGCGTCGCGTCGGTCGTCATCGTGACGCTGGTCGGTGCCATGGCGGCGCATGCCCTCGCGCGCTATCGCTTCCGCGGCCGTCGCATCGTCGGCGCGGCGATCTTTTCGACGATCATCTTTCCGCCGCAGATCACCATCATCGCGCTCTTCCAGATCATGGTCGAGTACGACCTCTACGACACCCGTCTCGGCCTGATGCTGGTCTACGTGGCGATCCAGTTGCCGCTGACCGTCTACCTTCTGGAGGCATTCTTCGCCCGCATCCCGGAGGCGCTTTACGAGGCGGCGAAGATCGATGGCTACGGCGGCATCGAAGTGTTCTGGAAGATCACGCTGCCGGTCGGGTTTCCGGCGATCGCGACGACGATCATCCTGAACTTCATCCACCTCTGGAACGACTTCCTCTATGCGGTGGTCATCATCAGCGACGACAACAAGCGCACGTTGCCGCTCGGCATCCAGAAGTTCATGGGAGACCAGATGGAGGATATCGGCATGATCGCCACGGGCATGATGATTGCCGTCATCCCGGTCGTGCTGTTCTATGCGTTCTTCTCGGAGCGGCTGATACAGGGCATGACGGCGGGGGCGGTGAAGTAGGTTGGGCATGAGCGCGAGGTTCAGGTTGTCCCGCCGGACGACCGAAGCGGCAGCCGCCGGCTGTCGCGAGTCCCGGCCCGACGAGCCGAGGCACTGCCGCGGCCGGATTCGTCGCTTGCCAAATCCGGCTTGTGGCAGCGTCGTCATCAGCGCCGGGCTGGTTTCTCGCCCCGCTGCGGCGAACCAGGGAGACTGAATGGCCACCGTCGAACTCAGCCGGGTCTGGAAGCGTTACGGCCAGGTGCCCGTGATCCACGACGTCAGCCTCCGGGTCGAGGATGGCGAATTCATGGTGCTGCTCGGCCCGTCGGGCTGCGGCAAGTCGACGACGCTGCGGATGATCGCCGGTCTCGAGTCGATCAGCGAGGGTGAGGTCCGCATTGACGATCGGCTGATGAATGGCGTGCCGGCCAAGGCCCGCGACATCGCCATGGTGTTCCAGTCCTACGCGCTCTACCCGCACATGAACGTGCGCGAGAACCTCGGTTTCGGTCTCAGGCGGCGCAGCGTCCCGCGCGAGGAGATCGCCGCGCGGGTGGCGAAGGCTGCCGCGAGCCTCGGGCTCGAGCCCTATCTCGATCGCCGTCCGCATGCGCTCTCGGGCGGCCAGCGCCAGCGGGTCGCCGTGGGCCGTGCCATCGTCCGCGATCCGAAGGTGTTCCTGTTCGACGAGCCGCTCTCGAACCTCGACGCGGCGTTGCGGGTCTCGACGCGGGCTGAACTCACCGGGCTGCACCGCCGGCTGGGGGCCACGATGGTCTACGTGACGCACGATCAGGTGGAGGCGATGACCATGGGGAGCCGCATCTGCATCATGCAGGACGGCCGCGTCGCGCAGGTCGGCACGCCGATGGAGGTGTACCGCGAGCCCGCGAACGCCTTCGTCGCGGGCTTTCTCGGGGCGCCGCCGATGAACCTGCTGAGCGGCCGGGCGGAGCCCATTGGCGGTGGCACGGAGCTTCGGGTCGGCGAGGCGGTCCTGCGCCTGCCGCAGCCGCTGCCGCCCGGAAGCGTGACGGTGGGCGTCCGGCCCGAGACACTGCAACCCTCCGGCGAGGTGGGTCTCGGCCGTCTCGAGGGGCGGATAACGAGCGTCGAGCAGCTTGGCGCCGAGACCATCGTCGCCTTCGAGCTGGCGGGGGCTGCCACGGTGCGGGCGCGTCTCGACAACACCTTCGCGGGCGCGATCGGCGAGGCAATCGCGCTGCCGGTGCGGCCGGGATGCCTGCATGTCTTCGACCCGGAGACGGGCGCGCTGGTCCTGCGGGCATGACGGCGATGGCGCTCCCCGCGCCCGATGCAATCACGGCCCTCGGCGCGCGGGAGCTGTCGCGCGCCATTCACGGGCGGGACGTCTCCGCTGTCGAGGTGATGACGGCCTATCTCGACCGGATCGAGGCGATCAATCGCGAGGTGACGGCGCTCGTCTCGCTCAGACCGCGCGAGGCGCTGCTCGCCGAGGCTGCGGCCGCGGACGCCGATCTGGGCCGGGGCCATGACCGGGGCTGGCTGCACGGCATCCCGCAGGCGCCGAAGGACCTGACGGCGACGGCGGGGATCGTGACCACGATGGGCGCGCCGGCGCTGGCGCGGAACATGCCGGGGGCAAATTCGATCCTCGTGGAGCGCACCACCGCGGCCGGGGCGATCCTGATCGGCAAGACCAACACGCCGGAGTTCGGCCTCGGCTCGCACACCTTCAATCCGCTGTTTGGCACCACGCGCAATCCCTACGACCCCAGCCGGTCGGCGGGGGGCAGTTCCGGCGGGGCGGCGGTGGCGCTCGCGACGCGGATGCTGCCGGTGGCGGATGGCAGCGACATGATGGGCTCGCTGCGCAACCCCGCCGGGTGGAACAACGTCTACGGTTTCCGGCCGTCGGTTGGCCGGGTGCCGACGGGGCCCGGGCCGGAGATCTACCTGCAGCAGCTCTCGACCGAGGGGCCGATGGGCCGCTCGGTGGCCGATCTCGCGATGCTGCTTTCGACGGAAGCGGGCCACGATCCGCGGATGCCGCTGTCGCTCGACGGCGACGGGAGTGTCTTTGCCGGGCCGCTGGATCATGATCCGGCGGGCACGCGCATCGGCTGGCTCGGGGATCTCGGCGGGCGGCTCGCCATGGAGCCCGGCGTCATCGAGACCTGCGAGGCGGCGCTCGGGCTCTTCGAGGCCATGGGTTGCGTCGTCGAGCCGGTGCGCATCGACTTCGATCTCGATGCGCTTTGGGATGCCTGGGCGACGCTCAGGAGCTTTCTCGTGGCGGGGAGCCTCGGGCTTTTCTACGACATGCCGGCGATGCGGGCGGGCCTGAAGCCCGAGGCGGTGTGGGAGATCGAGCGTGGCCGGGCGCTGACGGCGGGGGCGGTGCTGCGCGCCTCGGCGGTGCGCTCGGACTGGCATCGCGCGCTCCTGAAGACGCACGGGACGTGGGATGTCCTCGCGCTGCCGACCGCCCAGCTCTTCGCCTTCGATGCGGACGAGCGCTGGCCGCAGGTGGTGGGCGGCCGGGCGATGGACACCTATCACCGCTGGATGGAGGTGGTGGTGCCCGCGAGCATGGCGGGGGCGCCGACGCTCGCGGTGCCGGCGGGCTTCGGCGCGGGCGGCACGCCGATGGGCCTGCAGCTCATCGGGCCGGCGCGTGCGGATCTCGCGGTGCTGCGCCTTGGCCACGCCTACGATCTGGCGCAGCCCTGGACCGCGCGCGGGCCGTTCGGCTGAGCCTCAGTGCCCGCCCGCCGCGCCTGCGGGCGCGGTCGGTTTCGCGACGAGCGGCACGAGGAGCAGCATCGCGGCGAAGAGCACGGCGATCAGGAAGAAGACGTCGGCGAAGGTCATCACCATCGACTGGCTCTGCACCAGCCCCGAGAGCCGCGCGAGCGCGCCCGCGCCCGCGTCCGAGCCGAGCGTCGGCGTGAGCGCGGCGGTCATGTCGGCAAGCCGGTCCTCGGCGATGGGGTTGCCCCACGCCACATGCTCGGCCAGCCGCTCGCCATGCAGCGTCGCGCGGCTTTGCAGCAGCGTGTTGATCACCGCGAGCCCGAAGGCGCCGCCGAGGTTGCGCGTCAGGTTGAAGAGGCCGGAGGCGTTCTTGATCCGCTCGGGCGGCAGCGTGCCGAGCGAGATGACGTTGATCGGGATCATGCAGGCCATGAGGGCGACGCCCCGCATCGCCTGCGGCAGGAAGAGCTCGCCGAAAGCCCAGTCGCCCGTCAGGCGCGTCAGGTCGAACGTCGAGATGGCGAAGAGCGCGAAGCCGAAGCCGATGAGCATCCGCGGGTCGACCTTCCGTGCGAGGCTTCCGACGATGGGCGCGGCGACGAACATGAAGGCGCCGGTCACGAACACCGTCTCGCCGATCTGAAGCGCCGAGAGGCCGCGGACGCGGGCGAGGTAGAGCGGATAGAGGTAGGTGAGGCCGTAAAGCCCGATGCCGAGCACGAAGGTCAGGAGCGAGCCGACGGCGAAGTTGCGATCGAGGAACGCCCGGAGGTCGACGATCGGCTCCCGGGCCGTCAGCACCCGCCAGAAGAACACCCCCGCCGCCACGGTTGCCGCGAGGGCCAGCAGGGTGATGCCGCGGTCGTCGAACCAGTCGTTCTTCTGGCCCTCTTCGAGCACGAACTCGAGGCTGCCGAGAAAGATCGCCATGGAGATGAGGCCGACCACGTCGAAATGCTTCAGCAGGCCCCAGTCCGGTTCGTCGAAGTCGACGAGGAACCACGCGATCAGCGTCGCGGCGATGCCGGGCACCACGTTGACGAGAAAGAGCCAGTGCCACGAGAAAAGCTCGGTCAGGTAGCCGCCGACGGTCGGGCCGATCGTGGGCGCGAGCGTCACCGTGAGGCCGACCAGCGCCATCACCGCCGGCTGCGCGCGCTTCGGAAAGACCGTGTAGGCGGCGGCGAACGCGGTCGGGATCATGCCGCCGCCGATGAAGCCCTGAAGCGCGCGGTAGACGATCATCTGGTCGATCGAGGTCGCCGTCGCGCAGAGCGCGCTCGCCAGTGTGAAGCCGCCCGCCGAGATGACGAAGAGAATGCGCGTCGACATCGCCCGGGCGAGAAAGCCCGAGAGCGGGATCATGATGACCTCGGCGATCAGGTAGCTGGTCTGCACCCACGAGATTTCGTCGGGGCTCGCCGAGAGCCCGGCCTGAATTTCCGAGAGTGACGACGACACGATCTGAATGTCGAGGATCGCCATGAACATGCCGAAGACCAGCGCGAAAAACGCGATCAGCCGGCGCGGAGTGACTTTCGGCTCTTCCATCGCCCGTCCGTCCTCACTTGCGTGTCATGTGCGCCGCTACCGCGCGGCGACTTCCGTATTGGCGCCACCGGCCGTGCGGATGTCGGCCGACGCCGTGACCGAGAGGCCCGGCCGGAGCCAGCCTTGCGCCGCGACGTGGGCGGGCACGGCGACCTTGACCGGCACGCGCTGCACCACCTTGGTGAAGTTGCCTGTGGCGTTCTCGGGCGGCAGCAGGCTGAACTGGGCGCCGGAGGCTGGCGCGACGCCGGAGACGGTTCCCTCCACATCGCGGTCCGGGAAGGCGTCGAACGCGAGATGCACCCTCGTGCCGGGCGTCAGCTCGGCGATCTGGGTCTCCTTGAAGTTCGCCTCGACGTAGACCTGCGAGAGCGGAACCACGGCGAGGAGGCGCTTGCCGGGTGCGACGAGATCGCCGACCGCGACCGAGAGGTTGCCGACCGTGCCGTCGAAGGGCGCGCGCAGCACCGTGGCGTCGAGGTCGCGCTGCGCCTTGTCGCGCGAGGCGGAGAGACCCGAGAGCGTCGCCTGAGCCTCGGCCTTCTGCGCGACGATGACCTCGCGGTTCGCTTCCGCCGAGGTGACGCCCGCCCGCGCTTCGGCGAGTGCCGCGACCGCCGAGGCGCTCGCCGCCTGCGCCTGCTCCAGCCGCTGGGCCGAGGCGACGTCGTTCTTCGCGAGGTTCTGGTAGCGGTGCAGGTCGGCCTCGGCCTGGTTCACCTGCGCCTGCGCCGCATCGACGCGGGCACGCGCCTGTGTCGTCGCGGCATCGGCGGCGGCCGCCTGGCTCCCGATCCGGGTGATGGCGGCCTCTTCGGACGCGAGCTGCGACTGGGCGAGCGAGAGCGCGTCGCGGTAGTCGCCGGCATCGAGCACGACGAGAGGGTCGCCCGCCCTGACGGCCTGATTCTCCACCGCCGGGACGGAGGCGACGTAGCCGGTGATCTTGGGGGCGATGATCGCGAAGTCCGCGTGGACGTAGGCGTCGTCGGTCGCGACCATGAACCGGCCGACCGTCCAGTAGTGGTGGCCGTACCATGCACCCGCCGCGAGCAGCGCCGCGAGGACGCCGCCGAGCACGATACCCTTGCGGCCCCGCTTGCGGGCGCCCGTGGGGGCGGCGGGATCATTGCTGACGGTCACGGCGGTGCTCTGGACGGGGGTGGACGTTTCCGCTTCCGCCTTGGGCCGGGCATGCGCGGTGCTCGCCTCGAAATCCTTCGGCATCGACTGTGGCTCCCTTGGCCGGATTTTGACTGAACCGTTCGGTTCGATCCGGTTGACATAGCGCAGGCGAGTTGCCAGATCAAGGCTGACCGAACGGTTCGGTCATTATTCTTGAACGAGGCCGGCCGTCGGTCGGAAGGAGGCGGAGAAAGCGATGCATACGCAGTTCGAGGGTGGAGCGGGTCCGGCGGCAGATCCGGCGGCCGATCGTGCGGCAGAACTGGCGCCAGACTCCGCGGCAGACTCCGCGCCAGACTCCGCGCCAGCCCCGGCGGGAAGCCTGGAGGCAGGAGCCGGTCAGGAGTCGGTGTCGGAATCGGGGCCGGAGTCGGCCAAGCGCAAGCAGATCCTCGATGGTGCCCGGCGCGTGTTCCTGAGCGCCGGCTTCGCTGCGGCGAGCATGGGCGAGATCGCCCGCGAGGCGAAGGTCTCGAAGGGCACCCTCTACGTCTACTTCGACAGCAAGGAAGCGCTCTTCGGTGCGCTGATCGTCGAGGCGAAGCGCGAGACTTCCGAGCGGCTTCTCAGCCTCGACACGGAGCTCAGGGAGGCGCGCGACAGCGATATCGCCCCGTTTCTCACGATGCTCGCAACCGGCCTGATGGAGAAATTCCGGATGCCCAATCATGTGTCGATGGTGCGCATGGTCATGGGCGCGGCCGACCGTTTCCCCGGTCTCGCGCGGCAGTTCTACGACGCGGGCGCAGGCTACGGACACGCACGGCTGGCGGCCTGGATCACCGAGCAGGTGGCGGCCGGGCGGCTCGTCGCCGAGGATGCCGACATCGCCGCCTGGCAGTTCATCTCCATGTGCTGCCACCCGGTTTCCGCGCGGGTCGCGCTCGGCACCCTGCCGCCGCCCGACGACGAGCGGATCCGCAGGACGGCCGAGGCCGCGGTCTCGACCTTCCTCGCGGCCTACGGTCCGCGCTGAGATGACCTGAGCCTCGAGCGGCCTTGGCAAGACCGGGCCGCCTTGCCATCCTTCGGGCATCCACGTCGCTGATCGGGAGGCCCCCCTTGTACCATCCCCTTGCCGTGGCCGGCGCCCTGACGCTTGCCGTTTGCACCATAGCCTCGCCCGTCAGGGCGTGGACGCTCGACATCCTGCACTTCAACGACTTTCACAGCCGGGTGGAATCGATCAACGCCTTCGATTCGACCTGTTCGGCCGAGGACGAGAGCGCGGGCAAATGCTTCGGCGGCGCCGCTCGGCTGGTGACCGAGGTGGCAAAGCTCCGCGACGATATCCGGGCGAAGGGCGGCAACGTCGTGACGCTGATGGCGGGCGACGCCTTTCAGGGATCGCTTTTCTTCACCACCTACTCCGGCAAGGCCGAGGCGGAGATGCTGAACCGCATCGGGCTCGATGCCATGGCCTACGGCAACCATGAGTTCGACCTCGGGCCGGCCCCGCTGGCCGCCTTCATCCGCGAGGCGGAGTTTCCGGTGCTCTCGGGCAACGTCGAGGTCTCGAAGGATAAGGATCTCGCGCCGCTCGCGGTCGATCATCTGATCCTCGACGTTGGCGGCCAGAAGGTGGCGATCCTCGCCGCCACCACCCCCGACACGCCGGAGATTTCCTCGCCCGGGCCGACGATCAGCTTCCGCGACCCGGTGCCCTACCTGACCGAGGTGGTCGCGGCGGTGACGGCCGGGGGGGCGAACAAGGTGATCCTGCTCAGCCACCTCGGAACGCCGCTTGACGAGCGCGCCGCGGCCGAAGTGCCGGGGCTCGACGCGATCGTTGGTGGCCACACCCACGATCTCTACTCGAACACTGACCCGAAGGCGCCCTTCCGCTATCCGTTGATGGTGACGGGGCCGGATGGCGTCGGGGTGCCGATCGTGCAGGCGGGGGCGTACTCGAAGTATCTCGGGCACGAGACGCTGGTCTTCGACGACGAGGGCAGCCTCACCTCGGCCACCGGCGATACGATCCTGCTCGATGCGAGCGTGACGCCGGACCAGCCGACGCTCGCGCGGATCAGGGAACTCGCCGGGCCGATCGAGGCGCTGAAGGAGCAGAAGGTCGCCGAGATTGCCGGCAACATCGACGCGACGCGGGAGCTCTGCCGCTCTGCCGAGTGCCCGATGGGCGATCTCGTGGCCGACGCGATGCTCGCGCGGGTCGCGGGACAGGGCGTGACGATCGCGCTCACCAACGGCGGTGGCCTCCGGGCCTCCATCGAGGGTGGCACTGTCACCATGGGCGACGTGATCGCCGTGCTGCCGTTCCAGAACACGCTCTCGACCTTCAACATCCGCGGTGCCGACATCGTCGCCGCGCTGGAGAACGGTGTCAGTCAGGTCGAGGAGGGGGCGGGCCGCTTCCCGCAGGTCGCGGGCCTGCGCTTCAGCTGGGACGCGACCGCGGCGCCAGGGCAGGGCCGGGTGAAGTCCGTCGAGGTGCAGGCCAACGGGGCGTGGGTGCCGCTCGAGCCGGAAAAGGTCTACACCGTCGCCTCGAACAACTTCATGCGGGCGGGCGGCGACGGTTATGTGGCGCTGCGTGATACGGCGACCAACGCCTATGACTACGGGCCGGGGCTCGAGGATGTGCTGGCGGACTATCTCGCGGCGAACCCCGACTACAAGCCCGAGACCGGGCGCATCACCCGGGTGCACTGAGCGGCGACTGACCGGGGGCGACTTCTCGCCCCCGGAGCCGCATCTCTGGACAGACCTGACGATTTGCGCCATGAAATCCCGGATGTCTCCCGAGGTTTGAAGGAACGCACGGAATGGCCGCCACCGCATCGAGACCCGTCCTGACCGAAGCCCTCTGGCCCGCCGAAGGTGCTGGCCTCTGGATCCGCCGGGCCGTGCTCGTCGTCCTTGGCGTGGCGGTGCTGGCGATCTGCGCCAAGATCAAGGTGCCGGTCTGGCCGTCGCCGGTCGCGATCAGCCTCGGCACCTTCGCGGTGCTGACGATCGGCGCCGCCTACGGGCCGCGGCTCGGGCTCGTCACCATGCTCACCTGGATGGTGATCGGCGCCCTCGGCTTCGACGTGTTCCAGAACTCGGCCGCGAATGCGCAGGGCCTCACCTACATGATGGGTGCGACCGGCGGTTATCTCGTCGGCTACGTCCTCGCCACCCTCGCGCTCGGTGCGTTCGCCCGCCGCGGCTGGGATCGCAGCGTCGTGGGCATGGCCGCTGCGATGCTCGTCGGCAGCGCGATCCTCTACGTCCCGGGCCTGCTCTGGCTGAACCACCTCGTGGTCGCTGGCATGTTCGACCCGGCGAAATACGCCTCTGCCTGGGACCAGACCCTCGCTTGGGGCCTGACGCCGTTCATCATCGGCGACCTGCTGAAGGCCGGCCTCGCCGCGCTGGTGGTCCCCGGTCTCTGGAAGCTCGTGGGCAACGCCCGCGCCTGATCGAGGTGAAGTTCTCCTTGCAGCGCCCGGCCGGCACGATCGGCCGGGCGCTTCTCGTTTTCGCCGGGTGGATCGCGATCACCCTCGCCGCCGCGCCGCATCTCGAGACGGACGAAACCCTCACCGACCTCGTCACCCACGGCATCGCCCGGCAGATCGTGCTCGCGGCGATCTTCGTTCTCGTTGCGGCATGGGTCTTCCGCTGGCCGGATGTGGGCTTCCGTGCGCCACGCTGGGCGTCGCTCGGCCTGCTGTGGTTTCCCGCGCTCTACGTCGGGCTGATGCTCGCCGTCGCGAGCCTCGGCACGCTGCCGGCCTCGCCGGTGCTCTGGATGCTGCTGCTGAACACGCTCTTCGTCGGGCTCTCGGAGGAGACGATGTTTCGTGGCGTGATGCTCTCGGGCCTGCGCACACGGCTCGGTCTGCGGCCGGCGGTGGCGATTTCCACCGTGGTCTTCGGCGTCGTTCATGTGCTGAACGTGTTCCTGACCGGCGATCTGGTCCTCGCGGTGGCGCAGTCGTTCGCGGCGATGGCGAGCGGCCTCCTGCTCGCGGCGATCCGCATCCGCACAGGCTCGCTCTGGCCGGCGATCGGCTATCACACGGTCTGGAACTTCGCGACGTTTCTCGCCTTCCTCGCCCACGCGCCGGGGATGGAAGCCGCGACGGAGGGTGCCGCCCCGGACATGCCGCTCTGGGCGCCCGTCCTGCCCGTCGTCTTCATCCTGCCGATCGGGCTCTACGGGCTCTATCTGCTGCGGAACGAGCGGTAGGGGCGGCGACGGCTCCCGGCGGCCGTCACTCGGGGAAGCGGACCTTGCCGATGTAGGGCAGGTTGCGGTTCCTCTGGGCGTAGTCGATGCCGTAGCCCACCACGAACTCGTCGGGGATCTCGAAGCCGGTCCAGCGCGCCTTCACGTCGACCTCGCGGCGTGACGGCTTGTCGAGGAGCGCGCAGACTTCGAGTCGCGCCGGGCGGCGGGTGTTCAGGATCGCGAGGACGTGGGAGAGCGTGCGGCCGGTGTCGACGATGTCCTCGACGAGCAGCACGTCGCGCCCCTCGATGCCGGCGCGCAGATCCTTCAGGATCCGCACCTCGCGGCTCGACACCATGGCGTTGCCGTAGGAGGAGGCTTCGAGGAAATCGACCTCGACCGGCAGATCAAGCTCGCGCACCAGATCGGCGATGAAGATGAACGACCCCCGGAGCAGGCCGACAACCACCAGCTTGTTGGTACCGGCGTAGAACTCCGAAATCTCGCGGGCGAGAGACTCGACTCGCGCAGCAATGGCCTTCGCCGAGATCATCTCGTCGATCACATAGTCCCGCTTCGTCACAGATATGCTCCCCCGGCCGGCGGTTTGGCCCGTTCGGCCTTGTGCCCGGCGACATCCTATTGTCATTGTCCGGCCCCGACAACTCAGGAACCGGGCTGGGGAGCCATATGCCGACCCACGCAGAAAAGCGCACCGTGCCCTACACGGCGGAAGAGATGTACGCGCTCATCGCGGACGTCGGCCGCTACCCGGAGTTCCTGCCGTGGTGTGCCGCCGCCCGGGTCCGCAGCACGAGACCGCTTCCCGACGGGTCGGGCGAGGTCATGGACGCCGATCTCATCGTGTCGTTCAAGGTTTACCGCGAGAAGTTCGGCAGCCGGGTGACCCTGAAGCCCGCTGCGCGGACGATCGACGTCGAGTACCTCGACGGGCCGTTCCGCTATCTGAAGAACCACTGGCGGTTCATCGATGCCGGCGCGGGGCGCTGCGAGATCGATTTCTTCGTCGACTTCGAGTTTCGCTCGGCGATCCTGCAGAAGCTGATCGGCCTCGTCTTCACCGAGGCGATGCACCGCATCGTGCGGGCCTTCGAGAAGCGCGCCGAGGCGCTTTACGGGCCGCGCCCGGCCGCCTGAGGCGGCAGCCGGACGGGTTGGCGGGCGGCCGGCGTGCTACTGGGCGCGGGAGCCCGTGCCCGCGCCGTTCTCGGTCCAGAACATGAAGTTGTTCTTCCCGCTGCTCTTCACCTTGTAGAGCATGGTGTCGGCACGCTTCAGCATGTCCTCGAGCCCGGCGCTCCGGGCGGAATCGACCGCGACACCGACGCTCGCGCCGATCCCGACCACGTGGCCGCGAATGAGGAAGGGCTCGCCAAGACGCTGGATCAGCCGGGCGGCGATCATCTCGGCGCGCTCGATGATGCGCTCGTCACCGCGCAGCACCACCACGAACTCGTCGCCGCCGATCCGGGCAAGGCAGTCGGAGTCGCGCAGGCCTTCCCGGAGGCGCGCGGCCACCTGAACCAGCAGCTCGTCGCCGGTGAGATGGCCTCTGGTGTCGTTGACCGCCTTGAACCCGTCGAGGTCGATATAGAGCAGGGCGAGGTATTCGCCGCGGGCCGCCTCGGCGCGGATGCCGTCGCACCGGGCGAGGAGCTCGCGCCGGTTGGCAAGGCCGGTCAGCGCGTCGTGGTTGGCCTGATGGCTGATCTGCCGGGTCAGGTCGGACAGGCGGATGTTCTGCGACCGCGCCTCGATCAGCTCCATGGCGGTCGCGGCGAGGTTGCGCAGGACGACGGCCTCCTCGGCGGTGAAGTCGCGCGGCCGGGTCGGGTCGAGGAGGCAGAGCGTGCCGATCCGGTGACCGTCCGGGGTTTCCAGCGGGGCGCCGGCATAGAAGCGGATGTTCGGCGCGCCGGCGACGATGGCCGAGTCTGCGAAGCGCGGGTCCAGCGTCGCGTCCGGCACCACCATGACGTCGCTGCCACGGATCGTGTGGTCGCAGAACGACATGCTGCGCGGCAGAACCTCCACGTCGATGCCGTGGCGCGACTTGATCCACAGGCGCTCGGCCTCGACGAGGTTGAGGGTGCAGAAGGCGCTGCCGAATACCTTGGCGCCCACCAGCGTGACCCGGTCGAAGTTCGGCTCGGGCGGGGTTCCGGCGATGGCGTACTTCAGCAGGGCGTTGAGGCGGTCTTGTTCGGTGCGGTCCATCTGCGAGCTCTCCGATAGATCAGAGCCCGCACCATTGCGACGACGCGTTAACAACCAGCGTGCGCCGCACTGCGAGAGTTCGCAGTTGGTTTCGGGAGTCTTGACCGGAGCGGGTCGGCGCCGTGCCCGCGTCAGCCGCCGATGATGGCGAGGGTCGCGAGTTCCAGCGCGACGTCGACGCTTCTCGCGCGGACCCGGTCGCGGCCGAGGGCGCCGAATTCGCGGCGCTCGGTGCGCACGACGTCGCGGGTTGCGATGGCGAACCAGACGAGCCCTTCGGGCTTGGCATCCGACGCGCCCGGCCCGGCCACGCCGGTGATCGCGACGGCGACGTCAGCGTCGGACGCAGCGAGGGCGCCCTCTGCCATGGCGCGGGCGACCGGCTCGGAGACCGCGCCATGCTCGGTGAGCATGACCTGCGGCACGCCGAGCATCGCCACCTTCGCGGGGTAGGAATAGGTGACGAAGCCGCGGTCAAAGACGTCGGACGAGCCGGGAATGTCGGTGATCGCCCCGGCGACAAGGCCGCCGGTGCAGCTTTCGGCGGTCGCGACCTTCCAGCCGCGGGCGCGGGCGGCGTCGAGCAGTGCCCGGGCTCGGGTCTCGGCGATCATGCGAGCCACCCGTGGGCGATGCCGGCCATCACGGTGACGGCGAGCGCGGTCAGGATGCCGGCGATCACGTCGTCGAGCATCACCCCCGCGGCGCCCCGTCGCCGGTCAGCCCATCCGACGGGCCCCGGCTTCCAGATGTCGAGCAGGCGGAAGATCACGAAGGCCGAGACCCAGCCCGGCCAGGGAAACAGCGAGGCCGGCGCGTCGTTCAGCCAGAGGCCGAGCGACAGCGGAAAGAGCGCGATCCACATGCCCACCACCTCGTCGATAACGATCCACGAGGGGTCGAACTTGCCCGGGCTCCCGACCTCGTGCTGCGCGGCCCAGAGCCCGGCCGCGAAGGCGATGACCGTGGCGATGGCGAGGAGCGGGAAGCCGCCCAGCCAGTGCAGCAGATAGCCGATCACGAGCGCTGCGAGCGAGCCCCAGGTCCCCGCTCCGACCGGTGCGAAGCCGACCCCGCCGAAGCTGCCGACGATGCGTCTCATGGCGTCCCTACCTCTCAGGCCTGCACGAGGGTTGCGGTGGCGATCGCGGCGATGCCCTCGCCCCGGCCGGTGAAGCCGAGCCGCTCGGAGGTCGTCGCCTTGACGCTCACCCGGTCGGCGTCGATGCGGCAGATGCGCGCGAGCTCCGTGCGCATCGCTGCCGCGTGCGGCCCGATCTTCGGCGCCTCGCAGATCAGTGTCACGTCGCAATGGGTGAGGATGAAGCCGCGTTCCGCCACGCGCGCGATCACCGCGTCCAGGAATATCTCGGACGCCGCGCCCTTCCACTGCGGGTCGCTCGGCGGGAACCAGCGGCCGATGTCGCCCTCGGCCAGCGCACCGAGAAGCGCGTCCGTCAGGGCGTGCATGCCGACGTCGGCGTCGGAGTGCCCGACAAGGCCGTGGTCGAAGGCGATCCGCACGCCGCAAAGCATGACCCCGTCGCCTGGCCCGAAGGCGTGCACGTCGAAGCCGTTGCCGGTGCGGATATCCATTGCTGCCCTCGCGAGTCGGTCGGCCCGGGCGAGATCCCCGGGCGTGGTGATCTTGAAGTTCGTCTCGTCGCCCGGAACCAGCCGGGTGGCAAGCCCCGCGGCGTGGGCGACGGCCACATCGTCGAGGGCGGCGCCGGTGTGCGCCCGGTGCGCGGCGAGGATGGCGTCAAAGCGGAAACCCTGCGGCGTCTGGGCCCGCCAGAGCGCGTCACGCGGTACCGCCACTTCGGCGTGGTTCGCATCCGCGCGCCAGAGCGCGTCAACGACCGGGAGGGCCGGGAAGGCCGCGGGCGCCTCGTCGAGCGCCGCAAGCACCGAGAGGGCCACGGAGGCCGGCAGGAAGGGGCGTGCGGCGTCGTGGATCAGCACGCGCTCGGGCGCCTGCGGCTCCAGCGCCTCAAGCCCGGCGCGCACCGAGGCGGCGCGCTCGGCGCCGCCGGTGACCGGCGGGAGCAGGCGCGGATCGGAAAGACCTTCGACGGCGTCGGCATAGCGGGGGGCATCGTCGGGATGGATCACCACGATGACGCAGTCGAGTTCCCCGATGGCGAGCAGCGCCTCGATGCTGCGGCGCAGCATGGCGCGCCCGGCCACCGGGAGATACTGTTTCGGGATCGCCCCGCCCAGCCGCTCGCCCCGGCCTGCCGCCACGATCAGCCCCGCCGTGCGTCTGCTCAAGTTCGACCCATCCCTGCTGTCGCGCGCCTTATAGGGCGAAAGGCCGGGCGGCCACAACGCCGACGGCCGATGCGGGCCGCGGGCCTCCCCGACAGTTCTGTGAGGTGGAGGCGCTTGCCAGCTATGCCGCACTGCGGTAGGAATGATGTGAGTGCTCAACGAATAAGCGCACAGTGCTGAACCCGGGCGCAGAGCGGGGACAATGCCTAAAATATCAGCGGGTATGACGACGAACGCATGATGGACGGCAGGTGTGGCATGGAAGCAGACACGATGAGCTTCGAGGCACTTTGGGGTGCGATACCGTACCCCGCGCTGGTGCTGGACGGTGCCGACACGATCGTGACGGCCAATCCGGCCACCGAAAGCTTTGCATCCACCTCCCTGCGCCAGATGGCTGGCCGACCGCTCGGCCGCTTTCTCGGTGCCGACAGCGCCGTGCTCGACATGACCCGCCAGGCGCGGCGCGATGGCGTTTCGGTGGCGCAGTACGACATCATGGTGGGCTGGGCCGATCAGCCGCCGCAGCTTCACGACGTCCATGTCACGCCGCTGAACGACGACGGCGGCATCATGATCCTGATGCATCCGCAGGGCATGGCCGACAAGATGGACCGGTCGCTTGGCCATCGGTCCGCCGCGCGCTCGGTCACAGGCATGGCCGCGATGCTCGCCCACGAAATTCGCAACCCGCTCGCCGGGATATCCGGGGCTGCGCAACTTCTCGAGATGACCCTTGGCGATGATGACCGCGAGCTCACCGGCCTCATCCGGGCCGAGGCGGCGCGGATCGGCAAGCTCGTCGACCGGGTGGAGCAGTTCGGGGATCTGCGGCCGGCTCAGCGCAGGCCATTGAACATACATGACGTTCTGGATCGCTCCCGCAGGGCGGCGCAGGCGGGATTCGCGGCGCACGCGCGCTTTACCGAGGAGTTCGACCCTTCGTTGCCGCCAACGGCCGGGGACCCGGACCAGTTGCTTCAGGTGTTCCAGAACCTTCTCAAGAATGCCGCAGAGGCCGCGCCGCGCGTCGGAGGTGTCATCTCGATCTCGACGGCGTATCAGCCAGGGGTGAAAATGACACGGCCAGGAGGCCAAAGCGAGAGCGTGCCGCTGGTGGTGACGATTGCAGACAACGGGCCGGGAATACCGGAGAATATCATCCGGGACATCTTCGATCCGTTTGTCAGTTCCAAGGTGAATGGCACCGGGCTAGGCTTGTCGCTGGTGTCGAAATTCGTAGCCGACCACGGGGGGGTGGTTGAATGTGATAGCCGGTCCGGCAGGACGCGTTTTCGCGTGCGCCTGCCTGTCTGGCGGGGCGATGTCGTCGATGAGGCGGCAGAGGGGTAAGTCCATGGAAGGCACGATCCTCGTCGCGGACGACGACCGCACGATCCGTACGGTTCTGGCGCAGGCATTGACGCGCGCCGGATGCCGGGTGCGGGCAACCGGTACCGCGACGACCCTCTGGCGCTGGATCGAGGAGGGCGAAGGCGACGTGGTCGTCACGGACGTGATGATGCCCGACGGCGATGCGCTCGACCTGCTCCCTGCCATCAGGAAGCGCCGGCCCGAGCTGCCGGTCATCGTCATGAGCGCGCAGAACACCGTGATGACGGCGATCCGCGCGGCGGAAGTGGGCGCCTACGAGTACTTGCCGAAGCCGTTCGACCTGAAGGAGGTGCTGGGACAGGTCTCGAAGGCGCTGAACCAGAAGACCCGCCGCACTCCGGCCGTGGAGGAAGAGGCACCGGGGCGCGAGGACAACCTGCCTCTCATCGGCCGCTCGCCGGCGATGCAGGAGGTCTATCGCATCCTCGCGCGGCTCATGAACACCGATCTCGGCGTCATGATCACCGGCGAGAGCGGCACCGGCAAGGAACTCGTGGCCCGCGCGCTGCACAACTACGGCCTCAGGAAGAAGGGGCCGTTCGTTGCGATCAACATGGCGGCGATCCCACGCGACCTGATCGAGAGCGAGCTCTTCGGCCATGAGAAGGGTGCCTTCACCGGTGCAGACCGTGCGATCGCGGGCAAGTTCGAACAGGCGAAAGGCGGTACGCTTTTCCTCGACGAGGTGGGCGACATGCCGCTCGACGCCCAGACGCGGCTGTTGCGCGTGCTGCAGGAGGGCGAGTTCACCCGGGTCGGTGGCCGCGAGGTGCAGAGCGCCGACGCGCGGATCATTGCGGCGACGCATCAGGATCTGCGCAACCTGATCAACGAGGGCCGGTTCCGCGAAGATCTGTTCTACCGGCTGAACGTGGTGCCGATCCGGTTGCCGCCGCTGCGTGAGCGGCTGGAGGACGTGGCGGATCTGGCGCGGGCCTTCCTGCGCCGGGCCGAGATCGAGGGGCTGCCACGCAAGACGATCTCCAGGGAAGCCCTCGACATCCTGAAGAAGCAGGGATGGTCGGGCAACGTGCGCGAGCTCGAGAACCTGATCCGCCGGCTCTGCGTGCTCTGCCCCGACGAGGTGATCTCGGGGCAGGTCGTGGCGCAGGAGATCTCCGCCCGGCCGAGTTCCGCCCTGGCCCCGCAGGTTGCCCAGCCGCAACGGCTCGCCCATGCGATCGAGGCGCATCTGCGGCGCTACTTCGACCTGCACGGCGACGGCCTGCCACCGGACGGGCTTTACGATCGGATCCTGAAGGAGATGGAACTGCCGCTTATTTCGCTGTCGCTGTCGGCGACACGGGGAAATCAGGTGCGCACCGCCGAGTTGCTCGGGATCAACCGCAACACCCTTCGAAAAAAGATCAAGGATCTCGACATCCGGGTTACCCGGGGCAAGAGGATGATGTAGCCCGGACCCTCGTCTGTTTCTGTGGTATCCGTGGGGGAGTGCGGTGCTCCGGTCGAGTGCGTTTGTCGCGTGTGTTTTCGCGTTTTGCTTTCCGATGTCCGCGTTTGCAGGCTGCGATGCGCCTCTGCGTGGCAATCCCGAGTCCTGGCTCCCGGGAACGCCGTTTCCGGTCCTTGATCTCCCGGCGCCCCATCCGGCGTCGGACTGTCCGTTCTATCAGGCGGCATGGCAGACGTTTCTCCATGTCTCGCAACCGGGTGCTGACGGCGAGCCTGCGTTCCTGAGCTATCCCGGAATCGGCGAACTGTTCGATCCGGCGGGCGAGGAGACCGACCATCTCGACCTGTCGGTAAAGGTGGCCGAGGAAGACGGGACAGCGGTGCTGCCGGAGATCGGTTCGGGCGTCGAGCAGGCCGGGCTCGGCGGCCTGCTGATCGACGGGAACGGCCGGCCGATCTACTATGCCATCCATCTCAACGACCGCTTCGCCGAGTTCGTGCGGCGCAATGGGCTGACGACGCCCGCGGCGGTGCTCGGCGCCGATCCGTCGCTGGCCTTCGACGAGCCCGGCATCATCGAGCTGAAGTCGGCATGGCGTATCCTTGCGCCGGGTGAGGACCGCAGCAGCTACTTCTGGAAACGCGCCACCGTCCCGCATCTGGTCGCCTCCGACAGAGGGGTGGTGCCCGACCCGTCAGGGCTCTGCGAGACGGTCGATGTGGCGCTCGTGGCGCTGCATGTGGTCTTTACCATGGAGGGCCATCCGGAATTCATCTGGTCGACCTTCGAGCACGTGGACCGCGAAAAGCGACCCGACAGCGCGCCTGAGGCCGACGCGAACCCCGAGGCGACCGACCCCGGCTATGTGGCGGATGCCTCCCGGTCGTGGTTGCTCTACCGCGCGGGCGCCACGGCAGCTCACTCCAATCTCGGCGCATTGCGCACGGCGGACGAGCTCGCGGCGGCCTTCGACGAGGCGTCCCAGTCCTTCACCCGCAACGGCGGCGCCACGACGCCGATCTACCGCGAATACCCCGCCTCCAAGATGACGACGACCACGCCTGACGAGGATCTCGAGCTCCTGAATGCCAGCGTGTGGTCGCGCTTCCTGCCGGAGGACTCGGGCGACATGCGCCAGCATTACCGCCTGGTCGGCGCCACCTGGCTCGACCGGCCGGACCGGGATTTCGCGGCCGGACGGGAGTTCGTCAACGCGCCCGGCCAGAGCTCCGACGAAGGACCGGTCGCCGGCGAGGACGCGCTCTCGAGCCTCGCGATGGAGTCCTTCACTCAGTCGACGTACCATAACTGCTTCAGTTGCCACGATACTCAGCTCGTGGTCACGGCTGACGGCGGCGAGCTGGAGGCGAAGGCCATCAACGTCAGCCGCGTATTTTCCCGGTTCCTTTCCGGCCACAACTAGGCATCGGAGGATTCCAGCCGGTACCTCGACATTCGGGTTACACGTGGCGCGAGAATGATGTAAGACGGCCACAGTCGAGCCGGAAAGCGTCACAAAGAATGCGCAGTCACCAACTGACCTACGCCGGGCTCCGCCTGGCGCGGTGGCGCAATCGCCACAACCTGCGCCAGGCCACGCTCTGGATCATGGTGGCGCTCGGACCGCTGCTCGCAATCGCGACGATGCTCGTCCTCTCGGACATGCAGTGGTTCGGCGGCGGCAAGATGCTGCGGCCGGTTCTGCTCGCGGATTTTGTCTACGCGATCATCGTCGCCGCCTTCGTGGCGCAGCGGGTCGGCGAGATGATCGCCGCGCGCCGGCGCAAGTCGGCTGGCTCGAAGCTGCACATGCGGCTGGTGCGCTTCTTCACGCTGATCGCGCTCATTCCGACCGTCCTCGTGGCGGTCTTTGCCACGGCCACGCTGAACTTCGGCCTCGAAGGCTGGTTCTCGGACCGGGTGCACGACGTGGTGACGAATTCGATGGCCGCGGCACAGGCCTACGAGGAGGAGCACCGCACCACGCTGCAATCGGACGCGCAGGAGCTCGGGGGCTTTCTCGACGAACAGAAGGAGCGCAATCCCCTGCTCGCGGGCGGGCAGCTCCGCGACCTGCTGACCCGTGGCCAGTTGCAGATGCAGCGCGCGCTTCCCAAGGCCTACGTCATCGACGGTGACGGTGGGCTGCGTGCCCGCGGCGAGCGCAGTTACCTCTTCTGGTACACCGCGCCGACACCCGCCGACATGGCCCGCGCGCGGGAAGGCGAGACCGTCATCATCCAGGACTGGGAGAACAACGAGTTCTGGGCGCTGCTCCGGCTCAAGGCGTTCCCCGATCACTACCTCTACGTCAGCCGCGAGGTCGACGGGAAGATCCTCTCGCTCCTCGACGAGACGCAGGAGACCGTGCGGCTCTACCAGCAGCTCGAAGCGGATCGCGGGCGGTTGCTCTTCGAGTTCGCGCTGGTCTATCTCGGCTTCGCCCTCGTGGTGATCCTCGCCGCCATGTGGATGGGCCTCTGGTTCGCCGAGCGGCTGGCGCGGCCCGTCGGCCGGCTCGCCAGCGCTGCCGAGCGGGTCGGGCGTGGCGACCTGGACGCGAAGGTCCGCGAGGAGCAGGGCGACGACGAGATCGCGCTTCTCGGACGGACCTTCAACGAGATGACCCGGCAGGTGAAGGGCCAGCGCGACGCGCTGATCGCGGCGAACGACGAGACCGAGCGCCGGCGCCGGCTCTTCGACTCGGTGCTCTCGGGCGTGACGGCCGGGGTGATCGGCCTTGACGGCGCCGGCCGCATCGAGGTGATGAACGCCGCTGCCGGGGCGCTTCTCGATCTCGACCCCGAGGTATCGGCCGGAGAGCCCTTCGACGTCACCGTCCCGGAGTTTGCCGAACTGCTGCACCGCCTCGACACCCGGCGGAACGGCGTCGCTCAGGCCGAAGTGAAGCTG
Organism: Amaricoccus macauensis; assembly: GCF_014201905.1. Lineage (GTDB taxonomy): Bacteria > Pseudomonadota > Alphaproteobacteria > Rhodobacterales > Rhodobacteraceae > Amaricoccus > Amaricoccus macauensis. The sequence continues at coordinate 520,470 of NZ_JACHFM010000003.1, forward strand.
GTGCGGGCCGGACAGGAGCGCGACCTTCTGGTTCGCATTGCCGCGCGAACGGCCGATGACGGGCGTCTTGAGGGCTTCGTCGTGTCCTTCGACGACGTCACCGACCTCGTTGTCGCTCAGCGCATGGCGGCGTGGGGCGACGTGGCGCGGCGCATCGCCCATGAGGTGAAGAACCCGCTGACCCCGATCCAGCTCTCCGCGGAGCGGCTCCGGCGCAAGTTCGGGCCGATGGTCCCCGAGGAGGAGCGCGCGGGGCTTGAGCAGTATGCCGACGTGATCGTTCGCCAGACCAACGACCTGCGCCGCATCGTCGACGAGTTCTCGAAGTTCGCCCGGATGCCCGCGCCGGAGCGTCGGCCGGTCGACCTCGGCAAGCTGCTCTCGGAGGCTGTGCTGTTGCAGGAATCCGCGCGTCCCGACGTCATCTACCGGCTGGCGCTGCCCGAGACGCCGGTGCTCGCGCATCTCGACGGCACGATGATCAATCAGGCGTTTACCAACCTGCTGAAGAATGCGGCGGAGGCGATCGAGGAGCGGCTGACCGCGGCATCCGAAGGCGCCGCCGGTGAGATCCGGGTATCGCTGATGACCGAGCCGGGACAGCTCCGCATCGACATTCAGGACAATGGCATCGGCCTGCCCGAGCAGCCCGCGCGCCTCTTCGAGCCTTATGTGACTCACCGGGCGAAGGGGACGGGGCTCGGGTTGCCGATCGTGAAGAAGATCGTCGAGGAGCACGACGGTACGCTCGACCTTGTCCCGGCGCCGCCGTTCGAGGACGGCGCGCCCCCCGGCGCCTGGGCCCGCATGGTGCTGCCCCAGGCCGCCCCCGAACACAGCCGTGACAGCGACGAAAAAGCCAAGATTACTGAGAAGTTGAGGGAGAGCCTGTGATGAGCGACATCCTGGTGGTCGACGACGAGGCAGACATCCGTACCCTGATCGGCGACATTCTGACCGATGAGGGCCACGGCGTGCGTCTCGCCTGGGACAGCGAGACGGCGTTGGGCGAGATCGACCGCGCCGCGCCCGACCTGATCATCCTCGACATCTGGCTCAAGGACAGTCGGCTCGACGGCATCGACATCCTGAAGAAGGTGAAGCGCGACAACCCGGCAATCCCGGTGGTGATCATCTCGGGTCACGGCAACATCGAGATCGCCGTCGCCGCGATCAAGCAGGGCGCCTACGACTTCATCGAGAAGCCGTTCAACATCGACCAGCTCATGGTCGTGATCGGCCGCGCCATGGAGACCTCGCGTCTCAGGCGGGAGAATGCCGCGCTGAAGACCCGTGACACCGGCTCCTCGGTCATGCTGGGCGGCAGCCCGAACTTCCGCCACATGAAGGGCCAGCTCGACAAGGTGGCGCGCACCAACAGCCGCATCATGCTGTCCGGGCCGGCGGGCTCCGGCAAGGAGGTGGCGGCGCGCTACATCCACAAGAACTCCGAGCGGGCAAAAGGGCCGTTCGTCACGGTAAACTCCGCCACCATCGGCGCCGACCAGATGGAGGAGGTGCTCTTCGGCCGCGAGGGTCCGGACCGCGGCGTCGAGGCCGGCCTCTTCGAGCGGGCCCACACCGGGGTGCTGTTCTTCGACGAGGTGGCGGACATGCCGCTCGGCACCCAGTCGAAGATCCTGCGTGTTCTCGTGGACCAGAGCTTCCAGCGGGTCGGCGGGTCGAACACCGTGCGTGTCGATGTGCGGGTGGTCTCCGCGACCACGCGCGACCTCGCCCGCGAAGTGCAGGCCGGCCGGTTCCGCACCGAACTCTACCACCGGCTGAACGTGGTGCCGGTGACCGTGCCGGGGCTGGAAGCCCGCCGGGAGGACATCCCCGAGCTCGCCGCGCGTTTCCTCGAGGACCTCAGCACCGCGCAGGGCCTGCCGAAGCGTACCCTGACGCCGGAGGCCGAGGCCCAGCTCCAGACCATGCGCTGGCCCGGCAACGTCCGCCAGCTCCGGAACACCCTTGAGCGCTCGCTGATCCTCGGGCCGGATCAGGGTCCGATCGAGCCGGAGGAACTGGTGCTCGAGTCCGCCCCGAATGGCGCCAACGCCGGCGGGATGCTCGGCGCGGCCTTCGCCGGTCTCGCGCTGCGCGAGGCGCGGGAGATGTTCGAGCGCGAGTATCTCGTGGCCCAGATCAACCGTTTCGGCGGCAACATCTCCCGGACGGCGAACTTCGTCGGCATGGAGCGCTCGGCGCTGCACCGCAAGCTGAAGTCGCTGAACGTGATCACTGCCGGCCGCAATGATCGCAGCGAGGAGGCCGAAGCGCACGCCTGAGCGACGCTTCGCCAAGCGGCGGGCGCCGGTTCAGTTGTGCGGCGCCCCGTCGTGATGCTCCGCCAGATCCTCGGGATGCCGCAGGTGGCCGTCCCGATGGCGGACGAAGTGGTTCCAGGCCCAGGTCAGTGCCCAGAGCACGACGCCGATGGTGATGAGCCAGGCGGCGATGCGATATTGCGGCATCTGCGCGGCGCTGCGTGCCCACGGGCCGACGAGGAACGCGCAGGTCGCGGCACCGACCCATGGTACCCACGACGGCGCGCGGAAGTGGACGTGCGCCACCTTGTGCTTGCGCAGCACCAGCAGCGAGACGTTGACGATGGTGAAGACGCAGAGCAGCAGGAGCGCCGTGGTGCCGCCGAGCAGGCTCACCGCCGCACCCTGGCTGTTCGTCACCACGAAGTAGATGAGCCCGAAGGCGAGCAGGGTGGTGAAGATGATCGCCACCCACGGGGTCCGGCGCGTGGGGTGCACTCGGCCAAGCGCGTGCGGCAGCACCCCCTGCCGCGCCAGCCCGTAGAGCAGGCGCGAGGCCATCAGCATGTTGATGAGCGCCGAGTTCGCCACCGCGAACATGCCGATGAACGGGAAGATCGTGTCGAACGGCAGCCCCGGCGCGCCGGCACGCACCACCTGCGTCAGCGCCGAGCCCTTGGCCGGGTCGGTCAGGTCGCCGACCGGCACCAGCGCCACGGCGCAGATCGAGACGAGCACATAGATGACGCCGGTGATCCCCAGCCCGGCCAGCATCATCCGCGGGAAGTCCCGCACCGGATTGGTGCACTCCTCGGCCATGTTGACCGAATCCTCGAAGCCCACCATGGCGAAGAACGCCAGCGAGGTCGCGGCGGTCAGCGCCATGAAGGCGCTCTTGTCGGCTGACGAGTGGAAGATCATGACCTCGGTGAAATCCGCCCGGCCCTGTGTCATGGCCCAGAAGCCGATGAGGATGATCATCAGCAGCCCCGAGAGCTCGACGCAGGTCAGCACCACGTTCGCCTTCACGCTCTCGCCGACACCGCGGAAGTTCACCAGCGCGACGATTGCCATGAAGGCAAGGGCGAGCATGAGGATCCCGCCGCTGCCGGCCTCGTAGCCGAGGCCGAAGCCGTCCGAGAGAAAGCCCGCGAAGGCATTGGATGCGGTGGAGGCTGAGGTGATGCCTGAGCACATCACGGTAAACGCCACGAGGAACGTCAGAAAATGGATTCCGAACGCCCGGTGGGTGTAAAGCGCGGCACCGGCGGCCTGCGGATAGCGGGTGACGAGTTCCAGATAGGAAAGTGCCGTGATGGTCGCGACCGCGAATGCCACGAGGAAGGGTGCCCATGCGGCGCCGCCGACCTCGCCCGCCACTGTCCCGGTCAGGGCGTAGACGCCCGTCCCGAGGATGTCGCCGACGATGAAGAGGAGCAGAAGCTTCGGGCCCATCACCCGCACCAGCTCCGGTTCCCCCTTCGCGTGCCCGTGCCCGTCCCCGACGCCCGACGTTGCGGTGCTCATGCCTGTCGCTCCCCGTGCCTGCGCTCTCGCACTCGTGAGGGAACGCCCCGTCGCGCGGCCGGGTTCCCCGGCGGCACCATAGTACAGAATCGCTGAATCCCGCAGCGACGCGTGTGGCCGCGGCCGGGACGAGGCTGACGTCAGCGGCTGCCTCGGGGGGGCGACGTCAGGAGGCGGGCCAGCTCTCCACGACCTTCCACGCTTCCGCCGCATTCGCCACGTGGGTGATCAGCCCGAGATCGTCCGGCGCCACGGTTCCGGCCCTGACCAACGCCTGCCAGTCGATCACCTCATGCCAGAAGTCGCCGCCAAACAGCAGGATCGGCAGCCGCTTCATCCGGCCGGTCTGCACCAGCGTCAGCACCTCGAAAAGCTCGTCGAGGGTTCCGAAGCCGCCCGGAAACGCCACGATCGCCCGGGCGCGCATCAGGAAGTGCATCTTGCGGATGGCGAAATAGTGGAAGTTGAAGCTCAGCTCCGGCGTGCCGTAGAGGTTCGGGCTCTGCTCGTGCGGCAGCACGATGTTGAGGCTGACCGAGACGCCGCCTTCTTCCCATGCGCCGCGGCTGCCGGCCTCCATGATCCCCGGGCCGCCACCCGTGCAGACCACATAGTCGCGGTTGCCCGTCGAGATCGCCTTTTTCGTGCAGAGCCGCGCGAAAGTGCGCGCCTCCTCATACCAGTGCGCGAGCCCGCTTGCCGGTCGCGCGGGGCCGGTGTCGGCCGGATCGGGGATCCGCGCGCTGCCGAACATCACCACGGTGGAGTCGATGCCGCGCTCGGCAAGCGTCATCTCGGGCTTCAGCAGCTCCAGTTGCAACCGCACCGGGCGCAGCTCCTCGCGAGTCAGGAAATCGGCGTCGTTGAACGCAAGTCGATAGCTCGGCGACAGCGTCTGTGGCGTCTCCGGCGTCCGGTCCCAGCGGGCGACATCCTCCCTCGCATCAGGAAAACGGCGCGGTTGTTCGGTCGGTTGGCTCATGCCCATCATCCTCTCGGCGCATTGCCTCAGGTCCGGCGCCCGTCTATAGGTTCGGCCGAACCCCTGCCAGACTTGAACTTGATCGTCTGAATACTGTCTGAATCACGAATCCCGGAGTGCCTGAACCATGAGCCTCGATCACGCCCATCTTGAACGTGCTGTCGAGGCAGCGTGGGACGCGCGCGATACCATCACGCCGGCCACTGGCGGAGATGCGCGTGCCGCCATCGAAACCACCCTCGAGGCGCTGGACAAGGGCGCGCTGCGGGTGGCCGAGCGGCAGACCGATGGCGTCTGGAAGGTCAACCAGTGGGCGAAAAAGGCCGTTCTCCTCGGCTTCCGCCTGCAGGACATGGCCGAGCAGAGCGGCGGGCCGCAGGGCGGCGGCTGGTGGGACAAGGTCGACTCGAAGTTCAAGGGCTGGACCGAGCATGATTGGCGGGCCGCCGGCTTCCGGGCGGTGCCGACCTCTGTCGTCCGCCGGTCGGCGTACATCGCGCCCGGCGCCGTGCTCATGCCTTCCTTCGTCAACCTCGGCGCCTACGTGGGCGAGGGGACGATGGTCGATACCTGGGCGACGGTTGGGTCCTGCGCGCAGATCGGCAAGAACGTGCATCTCTCGGGCGGCGTCGGCATTGGCGGCGTGCTCGAGCCCCTGCAGGCCGGCCCGACGATCATCGAGGACAACTGCTTCATCGGCGCTCGCTCCGAGGTGGTCGAAGGCTGCATCGTGCGCGAGGGCTCGGTCCTCGGCATGGGCGTCTTCATCGGCCAGTCAACCAAGATCGTCGACCGCACGACAGGCGAGACTTTCTACGGCGAAGTGCCGCCGTACTCGGTTGTCGTCGCGGGTAGCATGCCGGGCAAATCGTTCCCGAACAACGAGCCCGGTCCGAGTCTCTATTGTGCGGTGATCGTCAAGCGGGTTGACGAGCGCACGCGTTCCAAGACGGGTATCAATGACCTACTGCGAGATTGACGATCCTCTCGTGAGCGATGTGTTCACATTGCTTGTCGTGGTCGGCCGGGGGCCGAGCGACGATCTTCCAAGCGATGCGACGGGGGCCGAACTCCTGTGCTACGCCACGGGCAATGATGAGGCCGAGGCGGTGCGCGAGACGGTGAACGTGCTGCGGGCCGCCGATCTTCGGCCGCTCGACGTGACGGGCTATGGCTCGCTCGCCGAACGCGAGACAGAGGGTGAAGTGAGCGACGAGGAGCGCGACCTCATCGAGCGCTGCCGTCGGGAAAACGCGGTGATCGTCGCCGAGTTCACGCCGATCTATGGCGAGCGCGTCATCCACTAGGGTGACACTCCTGCAGACAGTCACCTCGGGACGCCGCCATGACGAATGATGCGCCCCGGCGCCGGACCGTTCCGAACTTCGCGCTCTATGGCGCGGAGGCAGGTCAGGCCTGGGTCGACATGGTGCATTGCGAGCGCATCCCCGCCCGCGCCGGCCGTTTCGGCTTCGAGATCGAGCCGCATTCGCACGACGGCCTGATCCAGTCGCTGCACGTGACGCAAGGCGGGGGCGAGACCTTCATCGACGGCCAGGACTGGGCTTTCGCGGCGCCCTGCCTGATCGTCGTGCCGGCGCGGTCGGTTCACGGCTTTCGCTTCAGTGCTGACATTGACGGTCACGTCATCACCGCCGCGCAGTCCGCGCTCGAGTCCGTTGCGATGGCGGCGGAGCCCGAGCTTCTGCCGTACATGCGCACGCCGGCGGTGCTGGCGATCGACCCGGCGAGCCGGCGCGGCACCCCGCTCGGCCCGCTCTTCGAGGCGATCGGCCGCGAGGCGGAAAGCCATGGCCGGTGGCAGTTCACCGCGGGCATCGCACTCACCATCGCGCTCTTCGTGCAGGTCGCGCGGTTGAGCGAGACGGCGCGGCTCTTGGCAATCCCCGCCCGCGCCGCGAGGGCGGCGCGGATCGAGCGGCTTCGCTTGCTCCTCGACGCGCGTTGCCGCACGCGCCAGCCCGTCAGCAGCTATGCGGCGGCCATGGGGATCACCACCGGCCAGCTCACGCGGATCTGCCGCGAGGCCTTCGGGGTGTCGGCCATCGAGGCGATCGACCTGCGCTCGATCCACGAGGCCAAGCGCCTGCTCGGCTACTCGGTGATGAGCGTCAAGCACATCGCGAGCGAGCTCGGCTTCGAGGACGAGGCATACTTCAGCCGGTTCTTCCGCAAGCAGACCGGCCTGCGCCCGACCGAGTACCGCGCGAATGCTCAGAGCCGGCTTGCACCGACCCTGAGCGACGAAACCAAGGCGACCTGAGCCTCAGGCGACGAGCTCGCCCATGATGACGTGGAGGTTCTCCGGCCCGGAGTTCGTGAGGTTGTTGCCGCGCACGTACTTGATCGGCCTTGCCGGGTCGAAGGCCATGCCGTCGAGCTTGTTCACCAGCAGCTTCACCGAGATCAGGGTCTCGAGCTTGGCGAGCGGCATCCCGAGGCACTTGTGGACCCCGTTGCCGAAGCCGAGGTGGCCGCTGGTGTCGCGGTCGATGTCGAAGGTCTCGCCGTCGGGGAACCTGGCGCTGTCGCGGTTCGCGGCCGAGAGGAGCAGCCGTACGGTCGCGCCCTTCGGCAGGGTCACGCCCGACACCACGGTCTCTTCCGTGGTCATCCGGCTCACCCGCTGAACCGTGCCGCGGTAGCGCGCGACCTCCTCGACGAAGCGGTCGATGTCGGCGGGGTTGTCGCGGAGCCGGGCGACCAGCCCGGGCTGTTCGGTCAGCATCCGGAAGGCGTTCGCGACAAGGATCGTCGTCGTATCGTGTCCGGCGATGAAGACGAAGGCGCAGAGCTCCTTGGCTTCCTTCTCCGACAGCAGACCGTCCTTCCACATGCGCGCGATGTGGCCGCCGATCGACGGGCTGCCGGACTTGTGCAGGCGCTCCATCGCCTCCTTGAGATAGGCGAAGAAGTCCATGGCGCTCTGCTCGTCGGTGCCGGTGCCGGGCGCGTTGCGGGCGAGGCGGCCGAAGTAGCTGAAGGTCTCGTCCGACCAGAACTTCATCTTCTCCTCGTCCTCGTTCGGCACGTCGATCATCGTCGAGATCGTCGCGATCGAGAGCGGGATGGCGTAGTCCTCCACCACGTCGCCGCCGCCCTTCGCGATCATCGCATCAAGCAAGCTCTCGGCGCGCGCGGTGATCTGGTCGACGAAGGGTTCGAGCGACAGCGGCATGAACGACGGCTGGACCACCTTGCGCAGGCGCGAGTGTCCCGGCGAGTCGAAGAGCGTCAGGAACGTCAGCGGCGGCGGGCTCACGACCTCGGACGAGAAGAGCTTCGGGTTGCGGACCGCGGCGTAGACGTCCTCGTAGCGCGACAGGAACCACACATCCGACGTCGCCGACTGGCAGCGCAGCACGGGCGCGTTCTCGCGCATCCAGCGATAGTGCTCGTAGGGATCGCCCTGCGACCCGTCGTCCACCACCTTGAAGGGCTCAAGCCCCTCGGGCCACGCCAGCTCGTGGGAGTAGGGGGGCAGCGGTGCCGCGGCGAACGGGCAACCCGCGGGCTCGGGCTCCGGCGCCGCGACAGGGACGGGCGCCGGGGCAGGGGCGGGCGCCAGGGCAGGGGCCGGTACGCGGTCCATCCGCTCCAGCGCCCGGCTCATCGTCGCCTTGGAGTGCTGGGCGTGGAGCGCGATCAGGTCGCGCGCGCGGTTGATATCGCCAAGCTCGAACGCCGCCACCAGATCGTGGTGCTGCTGCACGATGTCGCCGACGATCTCCACCTCCGCCGTCAGCGCCCGGCCGATGTAGTCCTGAACCGCGAGCTGCTTGTAGAGCGTCACGAGTTGGGTGTTCTTCGACGCCTCGATCAGGAACATGTGGAAGGCGTGGTTCGCCTCGCTGTAGCGCGCGACATCGGTGAAGCGCTTGCCGGCCACATGGCGCCCGGTCGTGTCCGCGAGCTTGCGGTAGGCCATGAGCTGCTCGCTCGTGAGGCGCCCCATGACGAGCTGCGCCGCGCCGAGTTCGAGCGCCAGGCGCAGGTCGAAGGCCTCGTCGACGTCGATCGGCGCGATGTGCTCCTCGCCGGTCTGCACCACGAGGCCGCTGCCGGCAAACTTCTCGTAGTAGAAGTTCCGCGGCATCAGCCCCTCGGCCTTGAGGAAGCTGCGCACCGCATCGACCATCGGCGGCGGACCGCAGAGATAGACATCCGCCTCGCCGCCGTTCAGTTGCGACGGCAGGATATGCGAGGTGACATAGCCCTTGTTCGGATAGCTGCTCGTCTCGCTTGCAACCGTGCAGAGATAGCTGAAGTTCGGCAGCCGGCTGGCGAAGGCGTCGAGCTTCTCGATCTCCACCAGATCGGCGTCATTGGTGACGCCGAAGATCAGGTGGATCGGCTGGCGGGTCTCGCCGTCGGCGGCGATCTTCTCCAGCATGGACAGAAACGGCGCAAGCCCGGTGCCACCGGCGAGGAACAGAACCGGGCGCTCGATCGGCCGAAGGTAGAAGCTGCCCATGGGGCCGCGCATCTCGATCTCGTCGCCGATCTTTGCCCGCTCCAGCAGCCAGTTCGACATGACGCCGTGCGGCACGTTGCGGATCAGGAACGACACCTCGTCATCGGACGGGCCGGAGCTGAAGGAATAGGACCGGGTCTGGTCGGTGCCCGGCACCTGAAGATTGACGTACTGCCCCGGCAGGAAGCTGAGTGCGCCGCGGTTCTCAAGGGCGACCGAGAAGCTGAGGGCGGTGTCCGAGATCACCCGGCGCGCCGTGACGCGGCCCTTGTAGGCCGAGGCGGCGACGCTCGACACATCCGAGCTGGTGGCGATACGGACGACACAGTCGCTCGTCGGCCGCATCTGGCAGGTGAGAACCCGCCCGGCGGCGGCTTCCTCGGGCGAGAGGGCGTCGTCCACGCAGTCGCCGAGCTCATAGTCGCCGGACTCGCAGAGCGCCTTGCAGGTGCCGCAGACGCCGTCGCGGCAGTCGAGCGGGATGTTGATCCGGGCGCGCAGGGCGGCCTCTGAGACCGGCTCGCCGTCCTCGCAGTCTATGAACTGCGTCACCCCGTCCTCGAACCGAAGGGTAATCTGGTGGGTCATGCGGTCGCTTCCTCCTGATTGCCGCCGGTTGGTTTCGTGGCGGCGGCGCTTGGACTGGAGCCCGGGCGGTACCGGCCGGTCGGGTTAGGATCCCGTCCGGGTGCATGGCATGCCCTGGCGTTGCTGTTGTCCCGATAAACCGCGAGGTGCGGTTTCGATCAACGGACAGAGGTAACGTATGACAGGACGGAACGTGCATCTTGCGTCTTCGGCGCGCTCCCCGCGGCCGGACCACGCGCCGGACAGTCCGAGGACAGGTCTTTCCCCGTGCAAACCCGGGCCAGCCTGTGCTAACCATCGCCGCAACGCTGAGTGGCGAGAGACAACGACTTGAAAGCGCAGAGAATTGGTGCGGGGCGCGGGCGCGAATGACCTATTGTGTGGGCCTGCTGCTCGAGACCGGGATCGTCATGCTCTCGGACACGCGCACCAACGCGGGGTTCGACAACGTCGCCTGCTATCGCAAGATGTTCGTCTTCGAGACCACGGGCGAGCGGGTGGTCGCGATCCTGACAGCGGGCAATCTGTCCGTCACGCAGACGGTGATCGCGAAGCTTCGGCAGGCAATTGCGCGGGATGACCCGGAACACTCGATCATGCGGGCGCCCTCGATGCTCGACGTGGCCGAGATCATCGGGCGCACGCTGAACGACGTCCACGTCGCGGTGAACGAGCGCATGGAGCGGACGAAGTACTCCGCCAGCGCGTCCATGCTCGTCGCCGGCCAGCGGCTCGGCGGGCAACTCCGGCTGTTCCTCGTCTACGAGGAGGGCAACTTCATCGAGGCGACCGACGACACGCCCTATCTGCAGATCGGCGAGCACAAGTATGGCAAGCCGATCCTCGACCGGGTGGTGACGCCGGAGACGACCATCGAGGTAGGCCGCAAGGCGGTGCTGATCTCCATGGACTCGACCATGCGCTCCAACCTCTCGGTCGGGATGCCGCTCGATCTGCTCACCATCCGCCGGGGCGAGTACCGCGTGTCGACCCGCGAGCGCATCGAGGCCGGAGATCCGACGTTCAGCGCCATGTCGGAGGCCTGGGGCAATGCGCTCCGCGACGGATTTCTGTCGCTTCCCGGCTGAGGCTCAGAACCGCCAGATCACCGGAACGAGCCAGACTGCCGCAACGAAATAGAGCAGCATCAGCGGCAGGCCGAACTTCCAGTAGTCGCCGAAGCGGTAGCCTCCCGGCTCCATCACCATGAGGTTGGTGGGCGTCGCGACCGGGGTGAAGAACGATGCCGCGGCCGCCACCGCCACGGCCATCAGCACCGGTTGCGGCGAGACACCCATGTCCTGCGCCGCGACCACCGCGATCGGGATGATGATGAGCGCGGTCGCGGTGTTCGAGATCACCTGACCGAGGATGGCGGTCAGCAAGAAGAGACCGGCGATGAGCGCCCGCGGCCCGAAATCGCCGAGGGTCTGCACCAGTCCGTCCGCGAGGAGCTGCGCCGCGCCGGTCGAACTGATCGCGGTCGACAGCGGCATCATCGCGCCCACCAGAATCACCGTCGTCCAGTTGATGGCGCGGTAGACTTCCGGCACCGACAGCAGCCCGAGAAGCAGCATCGCCCCGGCCGAAACCAGGCCCGCGACCGCCGCCGGAACGAGGCCGGTGGCGAGCAGGATCACCATGGCCGCCATCACGCCGAGCGCCGTCGTCGCGCCCGGTCCCATGGGAAGCGCCTGCCGCCGCACCAGATCGGGCGAGTTCACCACGAGGATCTCGGGCGGCGCGAGGTGCTTGTCGAGCGCCTCCCATGTGCCTTGCAGCAGCATCGTGTCACCGGCGGCAATGAGCTCGCCCTGCGGCAGGTCGATCCCCTGACGGCTGACCGCGAGCACCACGAGATCACCGCTCTGGGTCACCATCCCGGGGAACATGCGCTGGCCGATGAGCGCGGAGCGGGGTGGAACGACCACCTCCGCCAGCCCCGAGTCGCGGTTGAACAGCGTCGCGACCACGCCATCGTCGGGGTCGGTGCGCGGGCTCAGATGAGCGTCGCGGCAAAGCTGGGCAATCTCCTCCGGCGGCCCCTGCACCAGCAGCACGTCGTCAGGCTCGATCATGCGGAGCCGCAGGGCGCCGCTGTTGCCGGCGGCGCGCATGGTCCGAAGCGTCAGGCCGGGATAGTCGGCGAGCAAAAGGTCGGCACGCTGGCTGCCGACGAGGGGTGAGTCCGCGCGCACCCGCAGCAGATGCACGTCATGCGTGAGGCCGAATTGCTCGACGAGGGTCCGGGCGTGGTCGCTCAGATCCGGCGGCAGCGCCTGCACCGCGCGCACCGGCAACAGCCGCGGCCCGAGCAGGATGGCGATGGCAATGCCGCCGATGACCAGCGGAATCCCGACCAGCGCGAACTCGAAGTAGCCGAAGCCTCGCTCGCCGGCCTCGAGCGAGGCTTCGAGCACCAGCACGTTGACCGGCGTCCCGGTCAACGCCAGCAGCGAACCCGAGTGAGCGCCATAGACGAGTGGCAGCAGGAGTTGCGACGGTGGCCGCTGCAACCGCACTGCCATCACCACGATCACCGGCAGGAGTGCCGCCACCGCGCCGTTGACGCTGATGAGCGCGGTGAGCACGCCCACGATCAGCATCATGAAACCGATGAGCTTGTTGCGGCTGTCGCCGGCGCCGCGCATCAGCACCTGCCCGGTCCAGGCGGTGACGCCCGTCTTCTCCAGCGCGGCGCTCGCCACGAACAGCGAGGCGACGAAGACCGTCGCGGGGTCGCCGAAGCCCGCGAGGCTCTCCTGCAAGGTCACGATGCCAGTCGCCCAGAGCGCGAGCGCGCAGCCGACGCAGACGGCGATCACCGGCAGGCGATCCCAGATGAAGAGCGCGATTACCGCAACGATGATCGCGAAGATCATCCAGATCTCGTTCATCGGCTCCCCCCAGGCACTGAGATAGTGCCAGATTGCATGAATGGCTTGCCTGCGCAATGCGAGGATGCTAGTCTTTTCGCAATCACAGGTTGAGTTAACAGTCGAACCAAGGTTCGCCAATAAGGCGACATCTCGAGGGGGTGCGGGGATGGCTTCACAGAAGCCGGCGGTGGCGTCCGGTACGCCCGGGATGATGGATCGTTTCCTGAGTACCGTCGAGCGGGCGGGGAACAAGGTTCCGCATCCGGCGATCATCTTCTTCATGCTGATCGCGATCGTGGTGCTCCTGTCGGTTTTCCTGAACCTCATCGGCTGGGCGGCCACCTACGAGGCGATCGACCCGGCCACCCACCAGGTCGTGACGCAGACCACGACGGTCAGAAGCCTGCTCTCCGCCGACGGCATCCGCTTCATGTTCACCTCGATCGTGCCGAACTTTCAGGGGTTCGGCGCGGTCGGCGTGATCATCGTCGCCATGGTCGGCGTCGGCGTGGCGGAAGAATCCGGCCTGATCGCGACGCTGGTGCGCAAGGTCGTCGAGATTGCGCCTCGATCGATCTTCACCTTCATCGTCGTCATGCTCGGCGTCGTCTCGTCGTTCGCCGCTGACGCGGGCTATCTCGTGCTGGTGCCCCTCGGGGCGGCCGCGTTCCACAGCCTCGGACGGCACCCGCTTGCGGGGCTCGCGGCGGCATTCTCCGGCGTTGCGGCGGTCTTCCTCGTCAATCTGTTCTCGACACCCGTCGACGGCCTGCTCGCGGAAATGACGAATGACGCGATCCGGCTGGTCGATCCGACCAAGGAGGTGACGCTCGTCGGCAACCTCTACTTCATGATCGTGTCGTCCTTCGTGATGGCGCTCGTCTGCACGATCATCACCGACAAGATGATCGAGCCGCACCTCGGGCCTTACGAGGGTGGGGTGCCGGTCGAGGCGCAGGAGGGGCTGACGCCGTCCCAGTCGCGCGGGCTGCGCTGGTCGGGCTGGGGCCTGCTCGGCTACCTCGTCATCATCGGCGTTCTGCTCGTGCCGCCGGGAGCGCCGCTGCGGCATCCCGAGACCGGTGAAATCCTCTCCGGCTCGCCGTTCATGACCGGCCTCATCGTCCAGATCAGCCTGCTCTTCTTCACTCTGGGCTTCTGCTACGGCAAGGGCGCCGGGACGATCAAGGACCTCACGGCTGCGATCAAGATGGTGGAGAAGACCTTCTCCGGCATGGCGTCGCTCATCTTCCTGCTGCTGGTCATCGCGCAGTTCGTGGCATTCTTCAGCTTCACCAATATCGCGACCGTGCTTGCGGCGAACCTTGCCGATTTCCTTGAGACGGTGCCGCTCGGGACCGCGAGCTATCTCGTGATCTTCGTGATGCTGGTCCTTGTGGTCGATCTGCTCATCACCGGCGCGGTGGCGAAATGGGCGATCTTCGCTCCGGTGTTCATTCCGCTCTTCATGCGGCTTGGCAGCGATCCGAACCTCGTGCTCGCAGCATACCGGGTGGGCGACTCGCCGGCGAACGTCATCACGCCGCTCAACGTCTACCTCGGCGTCATGGTGGGCTTCGCCGCCAAGTACCAGAAGGACGCCGGCATCGGCACCATCGTCTCTCTGATGTTGCCCTACACGGTGATCCTCATCATCCTCTGGACCGCGCTTCTCGTGGCCTGGGCGCTGCTCGGCATCCCGCTCGGACCGGGCTGACGGCGCGGGCCTGACACCTCGGAAACCCTTGGGGGTAGATATGTCTGATCTCGAAAAGGTGCTCGCGACCATCGACGCCGATATGGATGGTGCTCTCGAACGGCTGTTCGCGACGCTCCGGCTGAAATCGATCTCCACCGATCCCGACTACGCCGCAGAGACCCGGGCTTGCGCGGAATGGCACGCGAAGGACCTCGCGGAAATCGGCTTCGAGGCGAGCGTCCGCGACACCGCCGGTCATCCGATGGTCGTGGGGCACCAGCGGGATGGGTCCGGGCCGTCCGTACTCTTCTATGGCCACTACGACGTGCAGCCGGTGGACCCGCTCGAGCTTTGGGAGAACGATCCGTTCGATCCGAAGATCATCACCCGCCCGGACGGCTCGAAGATGCTGGTCGGGCGCGGGACAGCCGACGACAAGGGTCAGCTCATGACCTTCGTCGAGGCGTGTCGCGCGTGGAAGAAGGTCACCGGCAAGCTGCCGATCCCGGTGACGATCCTGCTCGAGGGCGAGGAGGAGTCGGGCGGGGTGAACCTGCCGCCGTTTCTCGATGCGAACCTCGAGGAACTGCGCGCCGACTATGCGCTGATCTGCGACACCAACATGTGGGACAAGGCGACGCCGGCGATCACCACATCGCTCCGCGGTCTCTGCGGCGAGGAGATCGTGGTGCGCGCGGCCGACCGCGACCTGCACTCGGGCTTCTACGGCTCGGCCGCCTCGAACCCGAACCACATCCTCGCCCGCATCCTCGCCGACCTGCACGACGACACCGGCCGCGTGACGCTCGCGGGCTTCTATGACGGGGTGCCGGAGCTGCCGGAGAGCCTGAAGGAGAGCTGGGCGAAGCTCGATTTCGATCCGGCGGAATTCCTCGGTGAGGTCGGCCTCTCGGTGCCGGCGGGCGAGGAAGGCCGCTCGGTTCTGGAAATGACCTGGTCCCGACCGACGGCCGAGGTGAACGGCATGGGTGGTGGCTATCAGGGGGCCGGTTTCAAGACGGTGATCCCGGCGGAAGCGCACGCCAAGGTCTCGTTCCGGCTGGTCTTCGATCAGGATCCGCACAAGGTGCGCGCCGCGTTCCGCGACCATGTCAAGGCGCGCATCCCGGCGGACTGCTCGGTCGAGTTCCACGAGCACGGGTCGGGCACGGCCGTCGCCTTCGACACCTCCGGGCCGGCCTTCCAGAAGGCGCAGGGTGCGCTGACAGACGAATGGGGCAAGGACGCGGCCTTCGTCGGGGGCGGGGGCTCGATCCCGGTGACGACCCTCATCAAGACGAAGCTCGGGGTCGATGTGGTGATGGTGGGCTTCGGTCTCGCCGACGACCGCATCCACAGCCCCAACGAGAAGTACGAGCTCGAGAGCTTCCACAAGGGCATCCGCTCCTGGGCCCGGATCCTTGCCGCGCTGGCCGAGTAGGAGGAGCCCGGCCGCTGCCCGTGGCCGGGGCGCCGGCCACGGGTGACTTCGGGACAACACGGCCCGGACACGCAGCCTGAGACCGCACGCGGCTTGTGCGCGTCCCGCAGCGGCGCGGAGCCGCCTCGGGGGTGCCGAAACGTCGTCCGCCTGGACGGAGCCGGAGCGCTGTCCCTGCGGACGGCTCCACCTGGTGGTCAGGGCAGTGCGACCGGCCCGAAATCGAGCGCTCGAAAAGGTCGAGAGCTGCGGGCCATGATCGCTCGACGTCAGGCATGGGCGCGCCCGAATGGGGACACACGCCGACGCCGCCGAGGCCCGGGCGCCGGCCGTGGGCGGATGCACGCATCCGCCTCGCGAAGCCGGGCCTCTCGTCTCATTCCTGTCGTCGCCGCGGACGGCCCGTCCGCAGAGGCTCTTGGGCTGCGCGCGGGAAGAGGGCATGAGCGGCCCTCGTGCCGCGGTTCCCGGCCGTCCTCTCTCCGGTCTATTCCCCGGCGCGAAGGAACAGCTCAGGGCTGGCCTCGGTCTTCGAGCCGGCAAGCAGGCCATCGAAGTAGGTGATCGTCCGGCGCAGGCCGATCCTGAGGTCCACGGCCGGCGTCCACCCGAGGACTTCGCCAGCCTTGGTGATGTCCGGCCGGCGCTGCTTCGGGTCGTTCTCCGGCAGCGGCAGCGATACGATCCGCGACCGCGATCCGGTCATGTCGATGACCGTCTCGGCGAGCTGGCGGATGGTGAACTCTCCGGGATTGCCGATGTTGATCGGCCCGGTCACGTCGTCGGGCGTCGCCATCAGCCGCACGAACCCCTCGATCAGGTCGTCGACGTAGCAGAAGCTGCGGGTCTGGCTGCCATCGCCATAGATCGTGATGGGCTCACCCTTCAGCGCCTGGACGATGAAGTTCGACACCACCCGCCCGTCGTTCGGATGCATCCGCGGTCCGTAGGTGTTGAAGATCCGCGCCACCTTCACCCGAAGGTCGTGCTGGCGGCGATAGTCGAAGAACAGCGTTTCGGCGCAGCGCTTGCCTTCATCATAGCAGGAGCGGGGTCCGACCGGATTGACGTTGCCCCAGTATTCTTCGGTCTGCGGATGCTGGCTTGGATCGCCGTAGACCTCCGAGGTCGAAGCCTGAAAGATCTTTGCCCGGGTCCGCTTCGCGAGGCCAAGCATGTTGATCGCGCCGTGCACGCTGGTCTTCGTGGTCTGCACCGGGTCGAACTGATAGTGCACCGGGCTCGCCGGACAGGCGAGATTGTAAATCTCGTCAACCTCGACATAGAGGGGGAAGGTCACGTCGTGTCGGATCAGGTCGAAGTTCGGCGCATCCATCAGATGCGCGACATTGGCCCGTCGCCCGGTGAAGTAATTATCGACGCACAGGACGTCGTTACCTTCGGCGACAAGACGCTCGCAAAGATGGCTGCCGAGAAAGCCGGCGCCGCCGGTCACGAGGATGCGCTTGGAGACAAGGTTCTCGTTCATCGTGGTACTCGCAATACAAGGTACAGGTGCCGTGCCGCATGCTTCTGCCAGGCCGCGGTGGTCTGCGAAGGCCATCCGGTCGAACCGCGGCCCGAGCCGCCATTCGTTTCAGTGGTCGGCCGGGCCGAACATGGAATTCAGCTTGAACGCGGCTTCGGTGCGGTTGGTGGCGCTGAGCTTCTTCATGATGTTGCGGATGTGCACTTTGACGGTGCTTTCCGACATGTCGAGCTCGAAGGCAATGATCTTGTTGGCCTTGCCGCGCCGCAGGGCGTCCACCACGTCGAGCTGACGGGCAGTGAACTGCTTGTCGAGCGCAGGGGCGGCCTCGCTCCTTGGCCGGATCACGTCACGGAGCGACAACACGCTCGCCGCCGGAAGGAACATGCCGCCCGCCGCGGTAAGGCGCATGGCCTCGACGATGAACTCGAAACCGATGCTGGCGGGGATGTATCCACGCGCACCGCAATCGACGGCCGCGATCATGTCGCGCAGATCCTCGGATTCGGCGATGACGATCATCGGCACCGGGCGCACGTTCTCGAGTGTGGCGCGCAGTTCGTGTGCGACCGCGGGGTCGGAGACCTGCCGGCTACCGATGTTGAAGAGAATGGCCGCCGGCTCACCCGCGCCGTTGCCGCACTCGCGCCATTCCTCGACGCTGCCAAAGCCGATGACGGAAACGCGCGGATGCGACATCTCGATGCTGCGAACAAAGCAATCGCGCTCAAGTGCACGCCGGTCGATCAGAACGAGCGTTTCAACAAAACGCCCCGGCCTTTTGAGGTTGCGAACAGAGTTCGCGGAATGCAAGTTCCCATGACCAATCGGTTCGGCGATATACGCATCGCCCTTCATCATATTCATCTTTGTACTCGTCCCCGTTACATGGGGTTGATGGCTCGGCTCTGTCCCTTGCCACCATCTCCCGTTCCCCACTCTCACCCTATCACGCGTCATTCGGCGAGCAAACTAATTCTCCCGTAAAACTTAGCCGTATGCTCTCCCAGTAGTTGAGACGGATTCCTTGTGCGACGGTTTGTCTCGGACCCCCCTGATTTCATAGGCAAATCGGCAGACTGGCTTGGTGGGGTTTCACCAAATCGTCACTATCCACAGCTGTCTGTATGATCTCCCAGTCGCCTTTCGGGTGTGCGCTGAGAGCGTCGGGTTCATCCTTTTGGATGATGCCCATCGTCCTTAGGTTGGCGATTCTTCCCACAAGATCACCCATTTGCGCTCGTGTTGACCGAAATGGAGGATGTTTGGCACGAGCGAGTATCCAATGGCCAATCGCCGGGTGGGTGATTTGCAGAATGCCGTGGTGCTTCGCAGGTTGCGACGGGTTTTAAGTAAATCGCAAGTTTAATTTGCGTCCGACTGTAAACGCGTCGCCAGAAAATCAATCAGGGCGTGAAGGATAATCGTGAATGCCGCAAGGACGATGAGGGAGGCGAACATGAGGTCGATCTTCGCCCGTCCGTTGGCGAGCAGCATCAGATAGCCCAGCCCGCGAGAGGCTCCGACCCATTCGCCGATCACCGCGCCAATCGGAGCGTAGACCGCGGCGAGCCGCAGCCCCGAGGCGAGCGAGGGCAGGGCTGCGGGCACGCGGATACGCCAGAGCGTGGCGCCGGGCCGCGCCCCCATGCAGCGCGCAAGATCGAGGTAGCCCTGAGGAGTCGTCAGAAGCCCGTCGAGGAACGACGAGGCGACGGGGAAGAAGATGATCAGCACCGCCATCACCACCTTCGAGCCGATGCCATAGCCGAGCCAGAGGGTCAGGATCGGCGCCAGCGCAAAGACCGGGATCGCCTGCGAGAAGACGAGGATCGGCCGCATCAGCGCCCGCGCGCTCGCCGACGCCGCGAGGCCGATCGCGGTCGCGGCCCCGACCAGAGTGCCGAGCACGAGACCGAGCAGCACCTCGAGGATCGTCACCCCGGCGTTGTCGGCAATCAGCACCCGGTTCTTCCAGAGCGCCGTCGCAACGCGCCCCGGGCCGGGCAGGATGAACGGGGGAAGGCCGGCAAGGCTCACCAGCGCCTGCCAGAGCCCGAGAACGAGAACGGTGGCGGCAGCGGCCCAGAGGAGCCGCTTCATGCCGCGCGCCTCAGAAGCGTCAGGAGCCGGGCCTGACAGGCAAGCGTGCCCGGATCATCGAAAGGCCGGATCGGCGGCAGGGCGGGCGGCTCTGCCGGGATGACGCCTGACGCGGTCATCACCAGGATATGGTGGCCGAGGCGCGCCGCCTCGGCCGGGTCATGGGTCACGAGAAGCACGGTCCGCCCGGCGAGAAGCTCGGCGGCGGTTTCCTGCATCGCCGCGCGGTTGCCGGCATCCAGCGCCGAGAACGGCTCATCAAGCAGCACGATCGGGCGATCCTCCATCAGGGTCCGGGCGAGCGCCGCCCGTTGGCGCTCGCCGCCAGAGAGCGTCCTCGGCCGCCGCCGGGCGCGTGGCCCGAGTCCGACCCGCTCGACCAGCGCCGCGGCGCGGGCGGCGTCAGGCCTCTCGTGCCGGAGCCGCGCGCCGAGCTCGACGTTGCCGGTCACGTCGAGCCAGGGCAGCAGCAGGTCGCTCTGCGCCATATAGCCGACGCGGCCCTTCAGCGGCATGCCGTCTTCGGCGCTGATCGTGCCGAGGAAGCTCACCCCCGTCGGCAGATCGGCGATGAGCCTGAGGACGGTCGACTTGCCGACGCCCGAGGGTCCGAGCAGACACGTCCACTGGCCGCCCGGCAGCACGATGTCGAGCGGGCCGAAGAGCGGTGCGCCGTCCACCTCGCCGCGTCCGGCGACGCGGACCGCCGGGGCCGTCATGAGCCGCGGAGCCCCATGTCCCAGAAGCCGACCTCGAGCCGCGTCGCGGTGGTGAACCGCTCGGCCAGCCGTCGGGAGCGCGGCACGGCGGTGAAGTCCGCCCCGAGCCGGCGCTCGATCGCCCCGTCAATGAGCGCGCCGACCTCGCGGCAGATCGCCTGATAGGGCTCGCCCGCATAGGTCGCGATCCACTCGGCGTAGGGCGTTTCGCGTCCCTCGGCCGCGAGCCGCAGGCCGATCTCGCCATAGCCGAGCACGCAGGGCGCGAGGGCGGCGAGCAGGTCGAGGAGATCCCCCGAATAGCCGGACTCGAGCACGTAGCGGGTGTAGGCGAGGTTCTCCTGCGTCTCCTTGGTCGCGAACAGCGCGTCCTTGTCGATGCCCTCCCGGGCGCAGACCTCCACATGGAGCGCCATCTCGCCCTCCGCGAGCCCCGCCACCGTGGAGGCCGCGTGGCGCATCTCCTCAAGGGTGTCGGACTTTGCCGCGGCGAGCGCCCATGCCCGGGCGAAATTGAAGAGGAAGACATAGTCCTGCCGCATGTAGTGCAGGAACGACGCGCGCGGCAGGGTGCCGTCTCCGAGCTGTTCGACGAAGGCATGGCGGGTGTAGGCATCCCACTCAGGCCCGGCTGCCTCGCGAAAGAAGGCGAAGGCCCGGCCGTATCCGGGCGTGGCGAGCGCGCTCATTGCGCACCTACGTCGATCGCGAGATCGTTCACCGGGCGGATGCCCTCGACCAGTCCGGCCTCGTTCAGGAACGCCTCGAAGCGGGCGTAGCGACCGGCGTCGAGCCCGGCGGGGCTCGGCGCGAAGCGCGCGATCGTGTCCTTCCAGGCGCGGGCGTTCAGTTCGTCGTCGAGCTCGGGCGAGGTGCCGGCGAAGATCGTCCAGCTTTCTTCGGGATGGTTGACGATGAACTGGGTCGCCTTCTCGGTGGCGGCGAGGAAGCGGGCGATCTTCTCCTTGTCCATCGTCTCGGCGTTCGCCGCATAGATCAGTTCGTCGTAGGTCGGCAGCCCCTCTTCCTCGACATAGAAGCAGCGGCCGGGCACGCCCTCGATATTCATCTGGTTGAGTTCGAAGTTCCGGTAGGCGCCGATCACCGCGTCCACCTGACCGGCCATCAGGGCCGGTGACAGTGAGAAGTTCACGTTTACCATCTCCACGTCATCGATCGTGAGACCGGCGCGCTTCAGCAACGCGCCGATCATGGCTTCTTCGACGCCGGCAACGGAATAGCCGACCTTCTTGCCCTTGAGATCGGCGATGGACCGGATCGGGCCGTCCTCGCGCACCAGCAGGCAGTTGAGCGGGGTCGCCACCAGCGTACCGACGCGCTTCAGCGGCAGGCCCTCGGCGACCTGCAGATGCAGCTGCGGCTGATAGGTGATGCCGAGATCGGCACGCCCGGCAGCCACCATCTTCGGCGGATCGGCCGGATCTGCGGGGGCGACCACCTCGACGTCGAGTCCCTGGTCGGCGAAATAGCCCTTCTCCTGCGCGATGACGATCGGTCCGTGGTCCGGATTGACGAACCAGTCGAGGATCAGCGTGAGCTTGTCCGCTGCCAGCGCCGGCTGGGCGGCGAGGCAGAGACCGAGAACGAAGGTAGCAAGTTTCATGAGGCCTCCAAGGCAGGCACTGGGTCGCCCATGGCGACAAGAAGGATCGGGCCGTCCCAGACCCGTTCGAGGCGCCGGGCCGCGGCCCAGGCGCGCAGACCACTGCGGCAGGCGAGGACCGCGCGCTGGCCGGGGAGGGGGAGCGGCCCGTCGGTGACGGCCTCCACCCCGGCGCGCCGCGCCTGCGGGGCGGCCGGGACCGGAGCCTCCTCCGCTCCGCGCAGATCGACCACGAAATCGCCCGCCTCGATCGCGCCCGGCGCGAGAAAGCGCAGCGCGTGCTCGGGCTCGGGCGCCCCGTCGAAACGGAAGCCCGAGAAGCGCAGGCCGGCGGCCTCGTAGCTCACCACCTGCCCGAGCGGGCTCGGCGCGAGTCCGAGGAGGATCCCGAGCGCCATCTGCGCCTGAAGCATCCCGAGCAGCCCCACGACCGGGCCGAGCACACCGGCGGTGGCGCAGGTCGCCGCGCGCTCCGGCAGGTCGGGAAAGACCGCCCGAAGCGACGGCGCGCCGCCGCAGAAGCCGCCCACATAGCCGCCGAGCCCGAGGGCGGAGGCGCTGATGAACGGCTTCGCCGCCGCGAGGCAGGCGTCGGACAGCACATAGCTCGCGGCAAAGCTGTCGGCGCAGTCGAGCACCACGTCAGCCGCCGCCACGAGGCCGGGCGCGTTCGACGGATCGAGGGAGGTGACGAGCGGTGTCACCCGCACCTCCGGGTTGAGATCGGCGAGCACCGCCGCCGCGGCTTCCGCCTTGGGCAGGCCGATGCGCGACTCGCCGAAAAGCGTCTGGCGGTGCAGGTTGCCGCGCTCCACCCGGTCGGGATCAACGAGGGTGATCGCGCCGACGCCGGCACCGGCGAGGTATTGCAGCACCGGCACCCCGAGCCCGCCCGCGCCGACCACCAGCACATGGGCGGCGGCAAGGCGGGCCTGCCCGGCGTCGCCCACCTCGGGCAGCACGATCTGCCGGGCATAGCGGCTCATCGCGTCGCCTCCAGCCAGGCGCGGACCTTCGCTTCCGGGTCGGGATCGAGGGTGATGTCGGTCACGACGGAGACCACGTCAGCACCCGCCCTGAACGCGCCCGGCGCGCGGTCAATGGTGAAGCCGCCGATGGCGACGAGGGGCATGTCGCCAACCCGCCGCTTCCATTCCGCCACCCGCTCGAGCCCCTGCGGCCCGAAGCGCATGGACTTCAGCTTCGTCGCGTAGACCGGCCCGAGCGCCACGTAGTCGGGTGCGAGCGCCAGCGCCCGGTCGAGCTCGGGCACGTCATGCGTCGAGATCCCGAGCCGGACTCCCGCATCGCGGATCGCCGCGACGTCGGCGTCGTCGAGATCCTCCTGCCCGAGATGCACGAAGTCGCAGCCCTCCTCGATCGCGAGCTGCCAGTGGTCATTGACCACAAGCGTCGCGCCCGCAGCGGTGCAGGCGGCCTGCGCCCGGGCGATCTCCGCCCGCGTCTCGTCCTCGCTCAGATCCTTCGCCCGAAGCTGCACGAACGTCACGCCGAGCGGCAGCATCCGCTCGATCCAGGCGGCGTCGGGGAAGATCGGGTAGAACCGGTCAAGTGTCATGCGGCTTGCTTTCCAGCGTTGAGGCTGACCCCGGCCGGGTCGGTCGTTGAAACGGCGAAGAGCGACGGATTTGGCAGGTGAGCGCGTTGCCGCGCCCGCCGGGGCGATCGCGGCCGGATGGCACCCTTCCGCAGAAATCCTCACCCCTGACGGCTTCCGGGTTCCCTGCCGTCGGGACGGCGAAAGCAGTGTTTGCGCTCGTCGCGCCGAAAATTTGCTCCCCGTTCATTCGAGAAACGCCCTCCCTATCTCCGGGGTCGAGGCGGCGGCCATGCTGCGCGCGGGCATCGGGTCGGCCCCCACGGCAAGCCGCCCGGCCTCGGCCGCGAGCGCGAAAGCCCGCGCCATCGCCACCGGGTCGCCGGCCTTCGCCACGGCGGTGTTGAGCAGCACCGCGTCATAGCCCATTTCCATCACCGCGCCCGCGTGGCTCGGCAGGCCGAGCCCAGCGTCCACCACCATCGGCACCCCCGGAAACCGCTCGCGCAGCGCGCGGAGCCCGTAGGGATTGACCATCCCGAGCCCGGTGCCGATCGGCGCGGCCCAGGGCATCAGCACCTCGCAGCCCGCGTCGAGCAGCCGGTCGGCGAGCACCAGATCCTCGGTCATGTAGGGAAAGACCTGAAACCCGTCGGCCGAAAGCGTCCGTGCCGCCTCCACCAGAGCGAAGGGATCGGGCTGCAACGTGTCGGTGTGACCGATCACCTCAAGCTTGATCCACGGCGTGCCGAACACCTCGCGCGCCATCTGCGCCGTCGTCACCGCCTCGCGCGCGCTGTGGCAGCCGGCGGTGTTCGGCAGCACCCGGACGCCCAGCTCGCGGATGATGGCCCAGAAGTCTTCGCCCGCCCGGCCGCCACCCGCTTCACGCCGGAGCGAGACCGTGGCGATCCCCGCGCCCGAGGCGCGAAACGCCTCCGTCAGCACCGCGGGCGAGGGATACTGCGACGTCCCGAGCAGAAGCGGCGAGGCGACCTCGACGCCATAGAAGACCGGCATTCTCTAGCCTCCCTGCCGCGGCGCCAGCACTTCGAGCCGGTCGCCCTCTGACAATATCCTCTCCGCCCGCGCGGCCACCGGCACGAAGGCACCGTTTACCGCCGTCGCCACCGTGGCCCCGCCGTAACCGAGCTCGACCAGCGCCTCGGCCAGTTGCCCGGCGCTCACCTCGCGCGCCTCACCGTTCAGCTCGATCTTCATCCATCACCTCCGGCTTCCGGCCCTCGGTCACCAGATCGGCCGCCATCCGCGCCATCGCGGGCGCGAGCAGGAAGCCGTGGCGAAAGAGCCCGTTCAGATAGATCGTCCCGCCGCGCCGCCTGATCCGGGGCAGGTTGTCGCGAAACGCGGGCCGCGCATCGACACCGATCTCGAGAACCTCCGCCTCGCCGAACGCCGGATGCAGCGCCCAGGCAGCGGTCAGCATCTCGAGCAGCGAGCGCGCGGTGATCCGCCCGCGCTCGCCCGACTCGATCATCGTCGCGCCCAGCATGAAGACGCCGTCGCCGCGCGGCACCACGTAGAGCGGGATCCGCGGGTGCAGCAGCCTGACCGGCCGCGACAGCGTCACGTCGGGCGTGCGCAGCACCAGCATCTCGCCCTTCACCCCGCGCAGGTCGGCGAGCGCATCCCTCGCCGCGAGCCCGCGGCAGTCGAAATCCACCACTTCGGGCGCCGTCATCTCGATCCCGACACCCCGCGCGGCAAGCCCGGCGGCCAGCGCAGCGAGCGCCTGCCGGGGCGCGAGATGCGCCTCGTCGGGAAAGTGCAGCGCCCTTGCAAAGCGCCCGGCGAGATCAGGCTCGAGCGCCGTCACGCCAGCGCCATCGAGGCTCACGTGGCCAGCCGTGCGCCGGGCAAACCGCGCCAGCTCACCCGCGTCGCGCCCGAGCGCCACCACGAGCGTGCCGCCGGCCGTCACCTCCGCGCCATGCGCCCGCCACCAGCCGGCGGCCTCCTGCCCGAGGCGCACCACCGGCTCCTCGGCGGTCTCGCCCTCGCAGAACGGCGCGAGCATGCCGCCCGCCCACCACGAGCAGGCGTGCGGTCCCGGCGCGCCGCCACGGTCGTGCAGACTGACCGCGACACCGCGACCCGCAAGCTCGCTCGCGAGTGCGAGGCCCATCACGCCGGCTCCGAGAATGTGCCGTGTCATGCCGGCCAGACTCCGTGGAAATGATGCACCGGCCCGCGTCCCCCGCCGACCCCGAGGCTGTCCGCCGCGCGGATCGCGCCTTGCAACCAGTCGTGCGCCACCCGGACGGCGTCGCCGATCCCGAGGCCCTTCGCGAGTTCCGCCGCGATCGCCGAGGAATAGGAACAGCCGGTGCCGTGGGTGTTGAGCGTCGGATGCCGCGGTGCCTCGATCAGCATCGGATCGCTGTCGCCGGTCACCAGCACGTCGGTGCAGATCTCGCCCGCGCCGTGGCCGCCCTTCACCAGGACCGCGCGCGCCCCCCGCGCCCGAAGCGCGTCGCCCTGTTCGGTCATCTCGGCGACGGTGACCGCCTCGCGGCAGTCGAGCAGGCGCGCGGCCTCCGGCAGGTTCGGGGTGAGCAGCCCCGCGAGCGGCAGCAGCCGCGCCACCAGCGCCTCGGTCGCCGCCGGCTCCAGCAGCGCGTCACCGGATTTCGCCACCATCACCGGATCGACCACGACCGGCGCCTGAGAGCTCCGCAGTCGCTCCGCCACCTCGCCGATGATCGCGGCGGAGAACAGCATCCCCACCTTGATCGCGTCGATGCGGATATCGGCGAGCACCGCGTCGAGTTGTGCCGCGACGATCGCCGGCGAGACCTCCGCCACGGCGGTCACCGCCCGGGTGTTCTGCGCGGTAATCGCCGTCAGGACACTCGCGCCATAGACGCCGCGCGCGGAGAAGGTCTTCAGGTCCGCCTGCACCCCGGCGCCACCGCCGGAGTCCGACCCTGCAATCGTCAGCGCCTTGGCAACGCCCATTCCTCGACTCCCATGGGTGCCGGAATAGGGTGGCTATAGCTCTCAAGCTTGGCCCGTTCCCTACGCCGGCATTGTCCGGATCAGGTTCGATGGGTTGGCTCGCGCCTCTCAGCCCCTCGACAGGGCACCCCAACGGATTGTGACAACCCTACCGCAGTCAATCGGGAGGTTCAATCGCGGAAGGTTCATCCGAGCGATCGCCACTTGCACCCGCCGCGCCGGGGCCGCAAAACGAGAGGCAGATCAGCAGGAAACGGTCAGGCGCATGGGGATCAACCGCGAGAGTGAAGTGTCGGCGAACCTTCAGATCGGTCCGACGTCGCTTGGCATGGTCCGCCTCTACATCGAAACCGAGGCGTTCGAGCTGCCACTCGACTTCGACCCGGATGAGGCCGACGAGATTGCCGAGGAACTGCGCGCCGCCGCCCAGCAGGCGCGCGCCACGCGCAACCCGGCGCGGGGAAAATCCGCCCCGCAAGGCAAGGGCCGCAAAGGCCGTTGAGGCTCCGCCGAGCGGCGGAGCGGGCCTTCACGCGCGCGCCGTGCTCGCGCCCCGGCGCCGGTGTCGCCGCTCCCCTGCGGGAACGGCGCGGCCGAAATCAGGCGTTGAACAGGAAGTGCAGCACGTCGCCGTCCTGCACCCGGTAGGCCTTGCCCTCCGAGCGCATCCGCCCGGCTTCCTTCGCGCCCTGCTCGCCGCCGAGGTTCACATAGTCGTCGAAGCCGATCGTCTCGGCGCGGATGAAGCCGCGCTCGAAGTCGCCGTGGATGACACCCGCCGCCTGCGGCGCGCTCGCCCCCGTGGGGATCGTCCAGGCCCGCGCCTCCTTCGGCCCGACGGTGAAATACGTCGCGAGGCCGAGCAGCCGGTAGCCCTCATGGATCAGCCGGTCGAGCCCGGCCTCGTGCAGGCCCATGGACTCGAGATACTCCGCCCGCTCCGCGTCCTCGAGCTGCGCAAGCTCTTCCTCGATCGCCGCCGAGATGACGACGACGCCCGATCCCTCCGCTGCGGCGAGGTCCGCGACCCGCGCCGACTGGGCATTGCCGGTCGCCGACGCGCCTTCCTCGACGTTGCAGACGTAGAGCACGGGCTTCGCGGTCAGAAGCTGCAGCAGCCGCCAGGTGCGCGCGTCCTCGTCGGCGACGGCAACGGTGCGCGCGGGCTTGCCCGCCTCCAGCGCGGCCTTCGCCGCTTCGAGCAGCCGCGCCTGATCGGCCGCTTCCTTGTCGCCGCCCTTCAGCTTGCGCTGGAGCCCGGCGAGGCGCTTCTCGACGCTCTCGAGATCGGCGAGCATCAGCTCGGTCTCCACCGTCTCCGCGTCCGCGACCGGGTCCACCCGGCCCTCGACGTGGGTCACGTCGGAGTCCTCGAAGCAGCGCAGCACATGGGCGACCGCGTCGCACTCGCGGATGTTCGCG
Organism: Amaricoccus macauensis; assembly: GCF_014201905.1. Classification (GTDB taxonomy): domain Bacteria; phylum Pseudomonadota; class Alphaproteobacteria; order Rhodobacterales; family Rhodobacteraceae; genus Amaricoccus; species Amaricoccus macauensis. The sequence continues at coordinate 548,245 of NZ_JACHFM010000003.1, forward strand.
AGAAACTGGTTGCCGAGACCCTCGCCCTTCGAGGCGCCGCGCACGAGGCCCGCGATATCGACGAAGGTGATGCGCGCCGGGATCACCTTCTGGCTCTTGCCGATCCCCGCGAGCCGGTCGAGGCGCGGGTCGGGGACATTCACCTCGCCGACGTTCGGCTCGATGGTGCAGAACGGAAAATTCGCCGCCTGTGCGGCGGCCGTCCGCGTCAGTGCATTGAACAGCGTCGACTTGCCGACGTTCGGCAGCCCGACGATCCCGATCTTCAAGGCCATCCCGGCGCCTCCCAAAGGTTCGGCGCCCCTTATGGCGCCGAACGCGCCGGGGTCAAGCTGACGCGGTCGGCAGGCACCGGGGATCGAGGCGGCTTGATTCCGCGCCATACCTGTCCCACAGAAGGCGAAACCGGAAAGGGGCGGGGGAATGACACGCATCGACAAGCGGTTCGCGGCGCTGCGCGACAAGGGAACGAAGGCATTCGTCTCCTTCGTGATGGCCGGTGACCCCGACTACGAGACCTCGCTCGCGGTGATGCGCGGCCTTCCGGCGGCGGGCGTCGACGTCATCGAGATGGGCATGCCCTTCACCGACCCGATGGCCGACGGACCCGCGATCCAGAAGGCCGGCCAGCGCGCGCTCGATGCCGGCCACACCATGGACCGGACCTTCGACATGGTCCGCGCCTTCCGCGAGGGCGACGACGAGACCCCGATCGTGCTCATGGGCTACTATAATCCGATCTATTCCCGCGGGGTGGAGCGCTTCCTCGCCGAGGCGACCGCCGCGGGCATCGACGGCCTCATCATCGTCGACCTGCCGCCCGAGGAAGACGACGAGCTCTGCCTGCCGGCGCAGGCCGCGGGCATCGACTTCATCCGCCTCGCCACGCCGACCACCGACGACCGCCGCCTGCCGAGGGTGCTGCAGAATACCTCCGGCTTCGTCTACTACGTGTCGATCACCGGCATCACCGGCTCGGCAACGGCGAACGCCGCCTCTGTCGGCCCGGAAGTCGCCCGGATCAAGGCCGGCACCTCGCTGCCGATCTGCGTCGGCTTCGGCATCCGCACCCCCGAGGCTGCCCGCGACATCGCGTCCGTCGCCGACGGCGCGGTGGTGGGCTCGGCGATCGTCGAGAAGATCGCCGCCGGAGAGCCGGTCGATGCGATCCTCGCCTTCGTCCGCGGCCTCGCCGACGCGACCCACGCGGGCTGACGCCGGGGCTCCGCGCGCGGGGCTGGCCGCCCGGGTTGGCGTCCCGGGTTGGCCTCGGCCGCCGGGTGGCCTAGGTTTCCGGTGACGCGAACAACCGGAGGCTCGGCCCCTTGGCAGATGAAGACCGCGACCCGCGCTGGCACTGGATCCGGCCCTACCTCCTGCCGGTCCTCGGCGCAGTCGGCGCAATGGTGCTCGCGGTCTGGCTCCTCGACCTGACGCCCCCCGACCGGGTGAGCTTCGCCGCGGGACGGCCGGGCACCGCCTACTATGCCCTCGCCGAGCAGTACCGCGACATCCTCGCCCGCGACGGCATCGAGGCAACGATCGAGGAAACGCCGGGCTCGGTCGCCAACGTCGCCGCCCTGACCCGCCCCGATGCCCCCGCCGACGTCGCCTTCGTCCAGGGCGGCGTGCCGGTGCCCCCCGAGGCGCCGCTCTCGGCACTCGGCACGATGTTTCTCGAACCGCTCTGGATCTTCGGACGTGGGCCCGTGCCCGACCCGGCCGACCCCTCGCGCTGGCAGGGGTTCACCATCGCCGCCGGCGACCCCGGCAGCGGCACGCGCTTCGTGGTCGAGGCCGCCCTCGCCACCCTCGGCATCGACGCCGGGCCCCTCGATCTCCAGGCGATGAACTCCACCGACTCGGCCGCCGCCCTCGAGGCCGGCACGATCGACATCGGCGTCTTCGTCGGGCCGGTGACGGCGCCCTACCTGCAGCGCCTCGTTGCCGACCCGGCTCTCAGGGCGCTCTCGATCCGCGATCCCGAGGCGCTCGTGCGCCGGCTCCCCTTCGTCGAGCTGACCGACATTCCGGCGGCGAGCTTCGACTATGCCGCCCGCCGCCCGGACGAGCGGGTCGACCTCGTGGCAATGGTCGCGCGCCTCGTCGGCCGCGAAGACCTGCACCCGGCACTCGTCGACCGGCTGGTCGAGGCGGCGCGCACCGTCCACTCGGGTCGTGATCTCATCACCCGCGAAGGCCAGTTCCCTTCCACCATCGGTGCCGACATGGCCCTGAACCCGCAGGCCGCGAGCCTGATCGAGAAGGGCCCGAACCCGTTCAACCGCTTCCTGCCGTACTGGATCGGCGCGCAGATCAGCAAGTTCGCGCTGCTCCTCGTGCCGCTCCTCGTCATCTTCATCCCGGTCTTCCGCATCGCCCCGAGCCTCTACCAGTGGCGGATGCGCGGCCGGATCTGGCGGCACTACCCCGAGCTTCGCGCCGTCGAGCGCGAGGCGGCGGTGGCGAACGACCCGGCCACCCTCGACCGTCTCGCCGGCCAGCTCGACGCGATCGAGGGACAGGTGACCCGCACCCGCCTGCCACCGAGCTACCGCGAATACGCCTACGCCATGCGCGTCCACCTCGACCTCGTCCGCCGCCGCATCGCCGAACGCCGCGCGGGGCTTGGCCGTGCCCGCGCCTGAACATCACGCGCCACACCACGCGTGCGGGCCCGGAAGCCCTTTCCCTTTGCCCCGAAATCGTCTATGGACCGCGCCTCGCGGCCTTGCACCCTTGGAGGAAGGTCGCGTCTGACAGTCCAATAGGAGTTGCCACGATGGCAGAGACACCAGTTCTCGAAGCCGTGGCGCGTGAGGGAGTCGGCAAGGGGGCCGCTCGGCAAACGCGTCGCGAGGGATTCGTTCCCGGAGTGATCTACGGCGGCGGCAAGGAGCCGCAGGCGATCGCCGTGAAGTTCAATGTGCTCCTGAAGGAGCTGAAGGCCGGCCGCTTCCTGTCGAAGCTCATCAACGTCAAGGTTGATGGCAAGGACAACAAGGTGGTCTGCCGCGGCGTGCAGCGCGACGTGGTCAAGGACCTGCCGACGCACATCGACTTCATGCGCCTCACCGACCGCACGCGCATCTCGCTGCACATTCCGATCGAGTACGTGAACCGCGAGAAGTCGCCGGGCCTGAAGCGCGGCGGCGTGCTGACGGAAGTCCGGCACGACCTCGAGCTGTTCGTGACCGCCGGCAAGATCCCGGAAAAGGTGACGATCGACCTCGAGGGCGCCGAGATCAACGACACGATCCACATCAGCAATGTGAAGCTGCCCGCGGGCACCTCGCCGGTCATCACCGACCGCGACTTCGCGATTGCGAACATCCAGGCGCCGTCCGGTCTGCGTTCGGAAGAGAACGAGAGCGACGAGGCCGAGGAGGAGTGATCCTCACCCGCGCGGGCTGACGTTCGCCCGCGCCTGTGCTACATCCCCACGCGCCGCGCCTTACCCGCGCGGCGCGTTCGCATTTCGGAGGCGGCGTGAGACTCTTCGTCGGTCTTGGCAATCCCGGGGCGGGCTATGCCCGAAACCGGCACAACGTCGGATTCATGGCGGTCGATGCCATCGCCGACGCGCACAACTTCTCGCCGTGGCGCACGAAGTTCCAGGGTGAGCTGGCCGAGGGCCGGCTCGGCCTCGAGAAGGTGCTGCTCCTGAAGCCACAGACCTTCATGAACCTGTCCGGCGACGCGGTGCAGGCGGCGATGACGTTCTACAAGATCGAGCCCTCGGACGTGGTGGTGTTCCACGACGAACTCGACCTCGCGCCCGAGCGGGTGCGGGTGAAGACCGGCGGCGGCCATGCCGGGCACAACGGTCTGCGCTCGATCACCGGGCACATCGGACCGGAGTTCGTGCGCGTCCGGCTCGGGATCGGCCATCCAGGCGACAAGCGGCTGGTGACGAACTACGTGCTCGGCGACTTCGCCAGGCAGGAAGCCGCGTGGGTCGAGGCGCTGATGAAGGGCGTCGCCGCCGGCGCGCCGAAGCTCGCGGAGGGCGACAGTTCGGGCTTCATGACCGAACTCGCACGCCACCTGCCGCAACGCCCGGAGAAGCCGGCGAAACCGAAGCCGGCCGCGAAGCCTGCCGCAGCACCGAAGCCCGCCGCGGATGCAGTGCCCGCCGCGGATGCAGTGCCCGCCGCGCCGGCAGAGGCGGAGCCAGACGACACCCGCTCCCCCCTGCAGCGGCTGGTGGACCGCTTCCGCTGACCGCCCGCGGCCCGCGCTTTCAGCCGTCCCGAAGGTCTTCATACGGCCTTGAAACCTGGAGAGCAGTCGTTTTCCGGCAACAGCCGGAAAACCGGAAAAGAAGACTCCGCGCGCACCAGCGCGCCCCTCGTCGCGGCCACGGCCGCGTCCCGCGGCAGCAGCGCGCGGACCGTTCCGGCCTGATACAGATGGTCGGGCCGGCGCGTCGCCCGCCGGCCGCCTTGCCGTCACATGACCGCGCCGACCTGCCATGGCACGAACTCGTTGTCACCGAGCCCGAGCGCCTCGCTCTTGGTCTTCTCGCCCGAGGCGACCGCGAGGATCCGCTCGAGGATCTCCGCGCCCTTCTCCTGCAACGAGACGCCCTTGCTCACGATGTCGCCGCAGTTGATATCCATGTCGTCGGGCATCTGCGCATAGAGCCGGTCGTTGGTGGCTACCTTGATGGTCGGCGCCGGCTTCGAGCCGAAGGCCGAGCCGCGTCCGGTGGTGAAGACGACGATCTGCGCGCCCCCGGCGATCTGTCCGGTGGTCGCCACCGGGTCATAGCCGGGCGTGTCCATGAAGACGAAACCCGGTGTCGTCACCTGTTCGGCGTACTGGAAGACGTCCGTGAGCGGCGTCGAGCCGGCCTTGGCGGCGGCGCCGAGCGACTTCTCGAGGATCGTCGTCAGGCCGCCCTGCTTGTTGCCCGGGGAGGGGTTGTTGTCCATCGAGCCACCGTTCATCTCGGTGTAGCGCTCCCACCAGCGGATGCGCTCGATGAGCTTCGCGGCCACCTCGGCGCTGACCGCGCGGCGGAGCAGCAGCTGCTCGGCCCCGTAGATCTCCGGCGTCTCCGCGAGGATCGCCGTGCCGCCGAGGCCGACCAGCATGTCCGAGGCAACGCCGAGCGCGGGGTTCGCGGTGATCCCCGAGAAGCCGTCCGAGCCGCCGCATTCGAGCGCCACCTTCAGCTCGGACGCCGGCACCGGCTCGCGCTCGATGGCGTTCACCTGCGGCAACAGTGCCTCGACCTGCGCGACGATGGCGGCGATCGTCCTGGTGGTGCCGCCGGTCTCCTGAATGGTCAGGCCGTGGAAGCGCTCCGCGCCGCTGGCGCCAAACGAATGCTGCATCCGCGCCACCTGCATCACCTCGCAGCCGAGGCCGACGAAGACCGCCGCGCCGACGTTCGGGTGGGTGGCATGACCCCAGAGCACGCGCTGGAGATTGTCGAAGCCCACGCCCTCGGACGCCATGCCGCAGCCGGTGCCGTGGGCAAAGGCGACGACGCCGTCGACGTTCGGATAGTCCGCGAGGATGCCCGAGGTCATCACCGTCTCGGCGGCCCGGCGGATCACCGTGGCCGAGCAGTTCACCGTGGCACAGACCGCGATGTAGTTGCGCGTCCCCACCTGACCGTTGGCACGGCGATAGCCCATGAACGTCCGCGCCGCGAGCACCGGCACCGCCGCCCGGGCCGCCTCGAGGTCGGCTCCGATCTCGTAGTCCTGATCGTGGGCGCCAAAGGAACAGTTGTGGGTGTGGATGTGCTCGCCCTCGGCGATCGGCTTCGTGGCATAGCCGATGATCTGGCCGAACTTCACGATTGCGCCGCCTTCCGCGATATCCGTTCGGGCGAGCTTGTGGCCGGGCGAGACCGGGTGGTCGAGCGGCGCGCCGTGCCCGAGCGGCTGCGCGCCCTGCGGCGCGCGGACGGTCAGGATCGCCACGTTGTCGGTGGGGCTGAGAATGAGCGGAGTGGCTGCGTCGAGCATCTGCGTCTGCCTTGGCATGAACGGGCTGTCGGTGGGGCGCGGGCGGTGGGGCGCTGGCGGGGCTTCGTGAGGGCACAATAGGCATTTAAACATAAAATACCGGATGGCCCGCCGTCAATGGGCGCGCGGGGCCGCGCATAGCCTGCGGAAGCGGATGCGCGGCGGGGTTGCCGTCGGCGGTGGCCGCGTCCTATGAGAGGGCAGACTACGACCTTTAGGGGAGACCAAGGTGGCGGAGCAACTGGCTGAGACACCACTGCACGCCCTGCACGTGGGGCTCGGTGCCCGCATGGTGCCGTTCGCCGGCTATGACATGCCGGTGCAGTACCCGAGCGGTATCCTGAAGGAACACCTGCACACCCGCGCGGCGGCCGGGCTCTTCGACGTCAGCCATATGGGCCAGGTCGAGCTGTGGCCCGCGTCCGGCGATGTGGCGGACGTGGCGCGTGCGCTTGAGCGGCTGGTGCCCGCCGACATCCTGAGCCTCGCGCCGGGGCGCCAGCGCTACAGCTTCTTCACCGACGCCAACGGCGGCATCCTCGACGACCTGATGGTGACGAACGGCGGCGATCACCTGCTTCTGGTGGTGAACGCTGCGCGCAAGGCGCACGATCTCGCCCACCTTCAGGCCGGGCTCGACGGCGTCGAGGTGGTGCCGCTCGAACGCGGCCTCATCGCCCTGCAGGGATCGACCGCCGAGGCGGCTCTCGCCGAGCTCAACTCCGACGTGCGCGGCATGCGCTTCATGGACGTCCGCGCGCTCGATCTCGGCGGCATGCCCGCAGTGGTGTCGCGCTCCGGCTACACCGGCGAGGACGGCTTCGAGATTTCACTGGCCGAACGCGACACCGCCGATGTGGCGCAGCGCCTGCTCGGCTTCCCCGGCGTGTTGCCCGTCGGGCTCGGCGCGCGCGATTCGCTGCGGCTCGAAGCCGGGCTCTGCCTCTGGGGCCACGACATCGACGAGACGACGACCCCGGTCGAGGCGGCGCTCGAATGGGCGATCCCGCCGGCACGCCGCTCCGGCGGCGACCGGGCAGGGGGCTTCCCGGGCGCCGAGGTGATCCTTGGCCAGATCGCATCCGGTGCCGCCCGGCGCCGGGTCGGCCTGCTGCCCGAAGGCCGCGCGCCGATGCGCGAGGGGATCGAGCTCTTCGCCGAAGCCGAAGGCGGGGCGTCGGCGGGGCGCGTGACCTCCGGCGGGTTCGGACCGAGCCTCGACGCGCCGCTGGCCATGGGATACGTCCCCATGGAGCTGGCAGCACCGGGGACTCGGCTTTACGGCCAGTTGCGTGGCCGGATGTTGCCTGCGACAGTAACGAAACTGCCCTTCGTCCGCCCCGGCTATCGCCGGAAATGAAGGGCCCGGCGGTTCGAGGAGAGACGATGCTGCGCTTCACCGAGGAGCACGAGTGGCTGAAGCAGGACGGCGACGAGGTCGTCGTCGGGATCACCCAGTATGCGACAGAGCAGCTGGGCGATCTGGTGTTCGTCGAGCTGCCTGAAGAAGGCCGCACCGTGGCGAAGGGCGACGAGGTGGTGGTGATCGAGTCGGTCAAGGCCGCAAGCGACATCCTCGCGCCGCTCGACGGCCAGATCACCGAAGTGAACTCCGCCATCGTCGCCAATCCGGCGATGGTGAACGAGGATCCGATGGAGAACGGCTGGTTCTTCCGGATGATCCTCGCCGATCCGACCGATCTCGACGGTCTGATGGACGAGGAAGGTTACCGGAAGTTCGTCGAGTCCTGAGCCACCAGGCCACGCAAGACGGCCACGCAAGACGGCCACGCAAGACGGCCACGCGGCACGACCGGAACCTTGCCTCCGGTCGGCCGCCCGGGACAGCCCTCACGGCGCCGCGGAAGCACGCGCCGGAGCCCGTCCCGTTCTGTTTCCGGCAAGGAGCCCGTGAGACGTCTCAGACCGCGCCGTCAGTGAACTGGAGCCGGGCGAGGCGCGCATAGAGCCCGCCTTCGGCCACAAGCGCCGCGTGGGTGCCCTCGGCGACGATCCGGCCTTCCTCGAAAACCACGATCCGGTCAGCGCGCTTCACCGTCGCGAGGCGGTGAGCGATGATGAGCGTGGTGCGGCCCCGCGCCAGCGTCTCGACTGCCGACTGCACCGCGCGCTCGCTCTCGGCATCGAGTGCGCTCGTCGCTTCGTCCAGCAGCAGGACAGGCGCGTCGCGCAGGATCGCGCGGGCGATCGCCAGCCGCTGGCGCTGGCCGCCCGACAGCATCACGCCGCGCTCGCCCACGTGGGTGTCGTAGCCCTCCGGCAGGCGCGAGATGAACTCGTGCGCCGCCGCGGCGCTGGCGGCCGCCTCAACCTCGGCGTCGCTCGCCTCCGGCCGGCCGAAGCGGATGTTCTCCCGCGCGCTGGTGGCGAAGACCACCGGCTCCTGCGGCACCAGCGCCAGCTGGCGGCGCAGGTCGGTCAGGGCAAGGTCGCGGATGTTGATGTCGTCGAGGGTGATCCGCCCGGTGTCCGGGTCGAAGAACCGCATGAGCAGCTGAAAGACCGTGGTCTTGCCGGCGCCGGACGGCCCGACCAGCGCCACGGTCTCGCCGGGGGCGATCGTGAGGTTCACCCCCTCGAGCGCGCTCTGGGTCGGTCGCGCGGGGTAGTGGAAGGTCACGTCCTCGAAGGCGATCCGGCCCTTGACGGGCGATGGCAGGGCGCGCGGATGGGCGGGCTCCTCGATCGGGTCGATGGCGGTGAGAAGCTCGTTCATCCGCTCCGTGGCACCGGCGGCCCGCTGCAACTCGCCCCAGATCTCGGAAAGCGACCCCACCGAGCCCGCGACGATCACCGAATAGATCACGAACTGCACCAGCTCGCCCGCGCTCATCGTGCCGTCGCGCACGTCGCGGGCGCCGATCCAGAGCACCGCGACGATGGCGGCGAAGACAAGGAAGATGACGATCGCCGTCATCACCGCGCGGGTGCGGATCCGGGCCTGCGCCGCATCGAAGGACGCCTCGGTCAGGGCGCCGAATTCGGCGCGGCTCGCCGCCTCGTGGGTATATGCCTGCACGGTCTGCGCCGCGAGGAGCGTCTCCGAGGCCCGGCCGCTCGACTCCGCGATCCGGTCCTGGCTGAGCCGTGACAGCCCGCGGAGTCGGCGACCAAGCGTCAGGATCGGCACGACGACGAACGGCACGCCGATCAGCACGAGGCCGGTGAGCTTCGGGCTCGTCCAGAACAGGAGACCGAGGCCGCCGACCAGCGTCAGCACGTTGCGCAGCGCCACCGAGACCGACGAGCCGATGACCGAGAGCACGACCGTGGTGTCGGTCGTCAGCCGCGACAGGACCTCGCCGGTCATCAGCCGCTCGTAGAAGCCGGGGCTCATGCCGATCACCCGGTCGTAGATCGCCCGGCGGATGTCCGCGACCACCCGCTCGCCGAGCCGCGTCACGAAGTAGTACCGTGCGGCGGTGCCGAGTGCGAGAAGCGCGGCGATGGCGAGCGCGCCGGCGAAATAGGCGTTCACCAGCTCGATCGACTCGCCAAAGAAGTTGTCGACCACCCGCCGCACCGCGAGCGGCAGGCTGAGCGACAGCGCAGCGGTCGCGGTCAGCGCGAGCAGCGCACCGATGACCCACAGGCGGTAGGGCCGCAGGAACGGCCAGAGGCCCCGCAGCGGGCCGACGGTCGCTGCCTTGGCGCGATCCACGCCGATGTCTTTTCGCGCCATTCCTCACTCCGCCTGGGTGCGCCCGCGCCTTAGCAAAGCCCGGACGCCGCGCCAAGCAGGCGCGGCGTCACAGGGAAGAGCGGGTCCTGGGGAGGGCTTCACAGGGCGCGGGGGATCACCCCGCCGCCGCGACCGCCCGCCGGGTCATCACACCGATGAGGTGCGCGCGATATTCCGGCGTGCCGTGCATGTCGCCGATCATGCCGTCGGAGTCCGCCGACAGACCCTCGACCGCCGAGGGGCTGAAATCGGCGCTGAGGGCTTCCTCGGCTTCCGTCCAGCGGAAAACTCCGTTCTCCGCGGCACCGGTCACCGCGACGCGCACGCCGTCGGCGAACTTCGCCACGAAGACCGCGACCAGCGGGAAGCGGGAAGCGGGCTGGCGGATCTTCTCGTAGTGCGCCGCCTGCGGGATCGGGAAGATCACCTCGGTGATGATCTCGCCCTCATCGAGCGCGGTGGCGAACATGCCCTGGAAGTAGTCGTCCGCGGCGATCTCACGCTTGTTGGTGACGATCGTCGCGCCTGAGGCGAGTGCTGCCGCCGGGTAGCAGGCCGAGGGGTCGTTGTTGGCAAGGCTGCCGCCGATCGTGCCGCGGTTGCGCACATGCGGATCACCAATGCGCTCGGCGAGCGAGGCGAGGGCGGGATAGGCCTTCGCCACCTCGTGCGCCACGGTGGCGTGCGGCGTGCCGCCGCCGATGCGCACCTCGTCCCCCTCGACCGTCACGCCGCGAAGCTCGGCGATGCCGCCGAGGCTCACAAGCTTCTCGGGCATGGCGAGGCGAGCCTTCAGCGTCGGAATGAGCGTCTGACCGCCGCCGAGGGCCTGCGCGCCGTCCTCGGCGAGGGCGGCCACCGCTTCCGCGACCGTGGCCGGCCGCACCAGTTCGAATGCGTACATGCGTCTTTCCCCCTCAGGCCCTGGCGGCCTGAATCGCCGCCCAGACCCGCGAGGGGGTGAGTGGCATGTTGATGTGGTCGACCTTGATCCCGCCGCTGTTCAGCGCGTCGAGCACGGCGTTGACGAACGCCGGCGGCGAGCCGATGGCGCCAGCCTCGCCGCAGCCCTTCACCCCCAGCGGATTGTGGGTGCAGGGCGTGACGCAGGAATGGTCGACCTTGTAGTTCGGCACGTCGTTCGACCGCGGCATGGCATAGTCCATGTAGCTGCCGGTGGTGATCTGCCCGTTCTCGTCGTAGCCGGCGGCCTCGAGCATGGCCTGACCGATGCCCTGGGCGATGCCGCCGTGGACCTGTCCCTCGACGATCATCGGGTTCACCACGTTGCCGAAGTCATCGGCTGCGGCAAAGCCCAGCACCGTCACGACGCCGGTCTCGGGATCGACCTCGACCTCGCAGGCATAGGCGCCGGCGGGGTAGGTGAAGTTCGACGGGTCATAGAACGCCGTCTCCTCGAGCCCGGGCTCGATCTGGTCGAGCGGGTAGTTGTGCGGCACGTAGGCCGCGAGCGTCACGTCCGCCCACGCCACCGACTTGTCGGTGCCCGCGACGGAGAAGCGCCCGTCCTTGAGCTCGATGTCGGTCTCCGCCGCTTCCATCAGGTGCGCCGCGATCTTCTTCGCCTTGGCGATGATCTTGTCCACCGCCTTGACGATCGCCGACCCGCCGACCGCGAGCGAGCGCGAGCCGTAGGTGCCCATGCCGAACGGCACCTTCGCCGTGTCGCCGTGGGAGATCTCGATGGAACCCGCGTCGATGCCGAGCATCGAGGCGACGACCTGCGGGAACGTCGTCTCGTGGCCCTGGCCGTGGCTGTGGCTGCCGGTGAAGACGGTGATGCCGCCTGTCGGGTTCACCCGCACCGTCGCCGCCTCGTAGAGGCCGGCACGGGCGCCGAGCTGGCCCACGAGGTTCGACGGCGCGATGCCGCAGGCCTCGATGTAGGACGAGATGCCAAGACCGCGCAGGCGGCCGCGCGCCGCGCTCTCCTCCCGCCGCGCCGGGAAGCCCGCCACGTCGGCGATCTCGATGAGCTTGTCCATCAGCGCGTTGTAGTCGCCGATGTCGTAGTTCACCGCCACAGGCGTCTGGTACGGGAATTCCGTCACGTAGTTGCGCCGGCGGATCTCGATCGGGTCGATCCCGAGCTCGCGCGCCGCCTTGTCGATGACCCGCTCGATCTGGAACGTCGCCTCCGGCCGCCCGGCGCCACGATAGGCGTCGACCGGCACGGTGTTGGTGAAGACCGCGCGCACGTTCACGTAAATCTGCGGCGTCTTGTAGTTCCCGGCCATCAGCGTGCCGTGCAGATAGGTCGGGATCGACGGCGCGAAGGTCGAGAGATAGGCGCCCATGTTCGCGAGCGTCGTGGAGCGCAGCGCGAGGAAGGTGCCGTCCTTCTCGGTCGCAAGCTCGATCTTCGTCACATGGTCGCGCCCGTGGGCGTCGGACATGAACGCCTCCGACCGCGTCGACGTCCACTTCACCGGCCGTCCCACCACCTTCGCGGCGGCGGTGACGAACGCCTCCTCGGCGTAGTGGAAGATCTTCGAGCCGAAGCCGCCGCCCACGTCGGGCGCCACCACCCGAAGCTTCTGCTCGGGGATGCTGAGCACGAACGCCCCCATCAGCAGCCGGATGACATGCGGGTTCTGGCTCGTGGTGTAGAGCGTGTGCTGGTCGTCGGCCTGGTCATAGTCGCCGAGCGCCACGCGCGGCTCCATGGCGTTCGGGATCAGCCGGTTGTTGACGAGTTCGAGGGTCGTCACGTGCGGCGCCGCCTTGATCGCGGCGTCGACCGCATCGCGGTTGTCCTCGACGAAGCCCCAGTCGAAGCAGAGGTTGGTGCCCATGTCGTCATGGACGAGTGCGGAGCCCGCCTCGAGGGCGGCGCGCATATCGACGACGGCGGGCAGTTCCTCGATGTCGACCTCGATCGCCTCGGCTGCGTCGCGGGCCTGGGCGCGGGTCTCGGCCACCACCGCGGCGATCGGGTCGCCCACGTGGCGAACCTTGCCCTCTGCGAGGATCGGGTGCTTCGGCTCCTTCATCGGCTCGCCCTGGCGGTCGTGGATCTGCCAGCCCGCCGGAATGCCGCCGGCCGTGGTGAAGTCGGCCGAGGTGAAGATCTTCACGACACCGGGCATCGCCTCGGCGGCGCTGGTGTCGAGCTTCGTGATCCGCCCGTGCGCCACGTCGGAGCGCAGGAACCAGACGTAGGTCTGGTCCGGACGGTTGTAGTCGTCGGTGTAACGGCCTTTCCCGGTCAGGAAACGCACGTCCTCGCGGCGCTTGGTGCTCGCGCCGATCCCGCCATCAGGCATCGTTCCCTCCCTGGCTTATTCTGCTGCGACGCGGTTCGAGCCGAGCTCGGCCGCGGCGGCCTGGATTGCCTTGACGATGTTGTGATAGCCCGTGCACCGGCAGATGTTGCCTTCGAGATACTCCCGGATCTCGGCCTCGCTCGGCGCCGGGTTCTCCTTCAGGAGCGACGTCGCCGTCATCACCATGCCGGGCGTGCAGTAGCCGCACTGCAGCCCGTGATGGGTCTGGAACGCCGCCTGCACCACGGAGAGCGAGCCGTCCTTGCCGGCGATGCCCTCGATCGTCGTCACCTCGGCACCGTCCGCCTCGAGGGCGAAGATGTTGCACGACTTGATGGAGTTGCCGTTCACGTGGACCACGCAGGCGCCGCACTGCGCAGTGTCGCAGCCGACGTGCGTGCCGGTGAGCCGCAGGCCCTCCCGGAGGAATTCCACCAGAAGCGTGCGTCCCTCGACTTCGCCGGAAACCTTCCGGCCATTCACAGTCATGGATACCTGCGGCATCCGATCCCTCCCAAAATCGATGTGCCTCCGGTCCGCGACGTTGCGGAACCGGTGGGTGTCTCGGCCACATCTGATGCGGAACGGCGCGAGATTCCAAGTGACTTTTGGTGCCGGCAGCCAAAATGCGCGCTCTCAGCACGACTTGGCCGCTCCCGGCGCGCCCGGAACTCGCGCGGCGGGATATGACCTGACGCCCGGCTCGTACCGGACGAGGGCGGGCGGTCCCGGGCGTACGGGCCCGCGACGTTGCGCGCCTTGCTCCACCTGTCACAATGGACTACCCCTCTCGCCGACACAGCAAGGGGGGAAGTCATGATCGGTCGTCTCAATCACGTCGCGATCGCGGTGCCCGACCTCGACGCTGCCGCGGCGCAGTACCGAGACACGCTCGGCGCGACCGTGCGCCCGCCACAGCCCGAGCCCGACCACGGCGTGACGGTCGTCTTCATCGAGCTGCCGAACACCAAGATCGAGCTCCTGCATCCGCTGGGCGAGGGCTCGCCGATCGCGGCCTTCCTTGCCAAGAACCCCGCCGGCGGCATCCATCACATCTGCTACGAGGTCGACGACATCCTCGCCGCCCGCGACCGGCTGAAGGCTGCGGGCGCCCGCGTGCTCGGCGACGGCGAGCCGAAGATCGGCGCCCATGGCAAGCCGGTGCTCTTCCTGCACCCCAAGGACTTCAACGGCGCGCTCGTCGAACTGGAACAGGCATGAGCATCATCTCCGCCATCGTCCTGTTCTGGATGATCTGGTTCCTCACCCTGCTCTGCATCATCCCCATCGGGCTGCAGACCCAGGGCGAGAGCGGCAAGACCGTGGAGGGGACGCCGTCCTCGGCCCCGGTCAACCCGATGATCCGCAAGAAGGCGCTTCAGACCACCGTCGTCACCATCGTGGTCTGGGCCTCGGTCTGCGCCTTCATCGTCTGGGGCGGCGTCTCGGTGCGCGACATCGACTTCTTCCACCGGATGAGCCCGGTGGCCGAAACCTCGGCGCCCGAGGCCACGGTTCCCGCGCCGGCAACCCCTTCGCGGTAAGCCCGTCGCACCGGGCCGCGTGACAGGACATGGCCGGCCACCCGTGCTAACCTGTCGGTTCCCGGAACATCGGCCCGGGACATCTGCCCGGACATCGGAAGGAGCCTTGCCCATGAAGATCGCTACCGCACTTGTCGCCGCGCTGGTGCTCGCCGGCGCCGCCACGTCGGCGATGGCCTGCGGCGCCGCCAAGCAGACCACGGCGCAAAACCAGCAGGAGCAGCTTCTGCCACCGCAGGACGCGCGCAGCTGACGCGCTGCCCGGACGCTCGCCCGACCACGGCGAGCGTCCCCTAATACAACCGTAGATAGAATTTCGGTTGCACTGCTCTCGCAATAATCGGATAACGGGGCATCACCTTCCTTCTGGAGGAGCCCATGCCTCGTGCTCGGGTCCGCGCCCTGATGGCGCGGGCCGCCCGCATCGCCGTGCCGATCGCCCCGGCGATCGCGTCCGCGATCTCCCTCGCTCCCGCCATTGCCGAGGCCGCGGCCATCGAACGATCGGTGCCCTCGACCAGCCGCATCCTCTTCGAGACCGGCCGCTACGGCGAGTTCGGCACCACATGGATCGCCGCGCGCCAGAACGGCATCGGGGCGGACCTCTCGCCCCTCGGGACGCCCGCGGTCCTCGACGGCCGCACCGGTAACATGTTCGACGCCATGTGGTCGCTCGACGGGGCGCTGAAGGCCGACCTCGGCGAGCGCCTGTCCTTCGCGCTGATCCTCGATCAGCCCTATGGCGCGCGCACCACCTATCCCGGCGGAGGCACCCCCGTCGCCGCCTTCTACGGAGGCACCCTGGCGCGTCTCGACACGTGGGAGGCGAGCGGCATCCTCGCGTGGGACGTGACGCCTTCGCTCAAGGCCTATGCCGGCCTGCGGGCGCAGTGGCTGGAGGCGCGCGCCGACATCCCGTTCATGGCCGGCTACACCGTCCGGGGGAGGGGTGACTGGGGCATGGGCTATGTGGCCGGCCTCGCGTTCGAGCGGCCGGAGATCGCCTTTCGCGCCGCGCTCACCTACGGCTCCGCCATCCGCCACCGCCTCGCAACCGCCGAGAGCACGGCTCTCGCCCACCAGTCAGGCACCACCGCGATCGACACCCCGCAGGCGGTGACCTTCGAGATCCAGTCCGGCATCGCCCCCCGCACCCTCGCCTTCGGTTCGCTGCGCTGGGTGGAGTGGTCGGACTTCAGCATCGACCCGATGCTCTATCGCGAGATGATCGGCGAACCGCTGGTCGAGTACTCCGGCGACGGCTGGACCTGGACCGCCGGCCTCGCGCACCAGTTGACCGACGCCCTCGCGGGCGCGCTCTCGGTCACCTACGAGCCGACGACCGGCGGCAAGCTCACCACCCTCGGGCCGCAGGACGGCCGCGCCTCCGCGACCGCCGCCCTGAGCTACGACTTCGGCGCGGCAAACCTCACCGGCGGGGTGACGTGGGGCCGCATCGGCGACACACGGAACGGGCTCGACACCCGTTTCGACGACGGCTCCGCCCTCGGCCTCGGTCTCCGGCTCGGCGTCAGTTTCTGAGGGCAGGGGGCCTCGGGCCGGACCCGCCGGTCGTTCGCAAATCCGGTATACTCTCGGCCATATGGCCGGGGGGCCGATGACCATTTCCATGACCGACCGCCTGGAGCGCCAGGGGAAGCAGTTGCGGGTCGTGCCTTATCCGCACCGGGCCGCCGAACTCGAGCGGCAGGTCGAGCGCGCCAGGCAGGCCTGGAGGGCGGAGCTTCACGCCGCCGAGGCCTCCGGCACCGTCCGGGGCTGGTGGCAGCGCCTGAAGTTCCGGCGGCGCCTGGGCAGGGATCCCGCAATCCGGGAGTTGAGCCAGATGCACTCCTTGCCATTTGTGTGGCTCATGGTGTTTTCAAATGCGTTCTGGACATCCCACGTGACGCGGCCCTTCCTGCTGGTCCCCGTCCTCGTGCTGATCGTGATGATTCTCGATCCGTTCCTGGTCTGGATCGGATCGCGCCTCGTTCCCCACGGCGGCTTTACCCGCTGGCAGTTTGTCGGAGTAAGTTTCGCAAGCCTCGGAGTGTCTGTGGCGATCGTTGTTTGGATTGCACTTCTACTATCAAGGTGAGCATCAGTAAGTGGTTCAATCTGACCAGTACGTGAGAAAGTGTATATGAGAATATAATAGTTGACCCATCCGCGCAACTGGCTCTGTCCGTGGGGCAGTCGCGCGTATGACATGGCCCCCCTTGACAGCCGCGGGGCTCTCGATACGCCGCCCCAGGACCGCCTTGTACCCGGCCCGCGCGATCGAACTCGGCGCAGGGAGGGACGTCTCAACCCCGAGGGCATCTCCGGGAATTCAGGCCACCAACGCCCCCGTCGCCTTCCCAGGGCGCCCGGCAGCCCGGCTATGGCTGCCGCTCGCACTTCCTCGCCGCCCTGATTCCAGATCCCGTCTTCGTCGGGATCGGCTCGCCCTTCGTCCCGCGCGACTGTTTCACCTTTCGGAGAGCCCCGTGGCCTTCCTCGCCGGCATCTGCCTCGTCGCGTTCGGCCAGTCGATCGTCCGCTTCCTGCTCCGGAGCTGACCCGCACGGTTGCGTTCGACCCGACCCCCGTCCTATGGAACAGTGGCTCGGCAGCACCTTGGGGGGCGGGGAATGGACGCGGATTTCGTCGCGGCGGTGCGGGAAGCAGCCGCAGAACTCGCGTCCGTGCTCGAGCCGACGCCGCTCCAGCGCAACGACTTCCTCTCGGCCCGCTACGGCGCCGACATCTGGCTGAAGCGCGAGGATCTGACCCCGGTCCGTTCCTACAAGCTCCGCGGGGCCTTCAACGCCATGCGCAAGGTCCTCGCCCGGCCCGAGGCGCCCAACCGCTTCGTCTGCGCTTCCGCCGGCAACCACGCCCAGGGCCTCGCCTACGCCTGCCGGCATTTCGGCGTCGATGGCGTCGTCTTCATGCCGGTGACCACACCGCAGCAAAAGATCGACAAGACCCGCGCCTTCGGCGGCGGCCGCGTCCAGATCCGCCTCATCGGCGACTACGTCGACGCGACCCTCGCCGCTGCGAAGGCCTTCGCAGCCGCCGAGGGTGCGCACTTCCTGCCGCCCTTCGACGACCCCGACGTGATCGAAGGTCAGGCGACCTGCGGCCTCGAGATCCTCGACCAGCTCGGCCGCGCCCCCGATCTCCTCGTCGTCCCGGTCGGCGGCGGCGGCCTCTCTTCGGGGCTGCGGTCCGTCTTCACGGCGCTGGCCCCCGCAACGCCCCTTCTGCTGGTGGAGCCCGCCGGTGCCACGAGCCTCCACGCGGCGCTCATCGCCGGGCACCCGGTGACGCTCCCCGAGGTCGACAACTTCGTCGACGGCGCCGCCGTGGCCCGGATCGGCGACCTGAACTTCGCCGCCCTCGCCAGCCTCGACCCCTCCGCCGTCATCCACGTCACCGAAGACCGGATCTGCGCCACGATGATCGAGATGCTGAACGTCGAGGGCGTCGTCCTCGAGCCGGCCGGCGCGCTTGCCATCGACGCGCTCCGCGATCTCGACATCGCCGGCAAGACCGTGGTCGCGGTGGTCTCGGGCGGCAACTTCGACTTCGAGCGGCTGCCCGATGTCAGGGAACGGGCGCTGCGCTGGGAGGGCCGGAAGAAGTACTATATCCTCCGCCTGCCACAGCGCCCGGGCGCGCTCCGCGAATTCCTCGAAACCCTCGGGCCCGACGACGACATCAGCCGCTTCGAGTACCTGAAGAAGTCCGCCCGCAACTTCGGCTCGGTCCTGATCGGCATCGAGACCCGCGAGCGGGGAAATTTCGCCGGGCTGGAGACGCGGGTCGCCGCCGCCGGCTTCACCTGGCTCGACATCACGTCCGACGCCGTCATCACCAACCTGATCATTTGAGCCCATGCAACTTGCCTCGACCACCTACGGCCCCGCCACCGAGCATCGGCCGCTTCTCATCGTCCACGGCCTCTTCGGCTCGCAGCGGAACTGGAGCGCCATCGCCAAGCGCCTCGCGCTGCACCGGCAGGTGGTGACGGTCGACCTGCGCAACCACGGCCAGAGCCCGTGGAGCCCGACCCACGACTATCCCGCCATGGCCGCGGACCTCGCCCGCGTGATCACCGCCCACGCCGGGCGGATGGACGTGCTCGGCCACTCCATGGGCGGCAAGGCCGCAATGACGCTGGCGCTGACCGAGCCCGACCGGGTGGGGCGCCTCATCGTCGCCGACATCGCGCCGGTCGCCTACCGCCACAATCAGATGCAATACGTCAACGCGATGCGCGGAATCGACCTCTCGGGCGTCACCCGCCGCTCGCAGGCCGACGCGGCCCTCGCGGAAACGGTGCCCGAGGCCGCGGTCCGGGCGTTCCTGCTGACCAGCCTCGCCGTCGAGAGTGGCCACGCCGAGTGGCGCCTGAACCTCGAGGCGCTCGCCGCCGAGATGCCGAAAATCCTCGACTTCCCCGCGATCGAGGCGCGCTTCACCGGGCCGACGCTGTTCCTGACCGGCGCCACCTCGGACTACGTGCGTCCCGCCTACCGCGAGCGGGTGCTTGCGCGCTTTCCGGCGGCCGAGCACGAAGCCCTGGCGAACGCCGGCCACTGGCTGCACGCCGACGCCCCGAACGCCTTCGTCGCCGCGGTGGAATGCTTCCTCGATCGGCAGGACTAGCCTCTGGACGCGCGCTCTGGCGGTTGCTAAGGGAAGCGCGCGCCGCAGTAGCTCAGCTGGTAGAGCACGTCATTCGTAATGATGGGGTCGGGGGTTCGAGTCCCTTCTGCGGCACCACCATCCCGTTCGCCAATGTGCGCGGATGATTGAGAACCATCGGAAATTGTGAGATAATTTAAGCCGGCCTGAACGCCGGTGTCCGCTTTCGTCCGCCCACAATCGGATGAAGGTGGGGGCCTTCGCGGGGGCCTCCCGATTGGTCTCGAGTTGAAAGGCCCCCAAAGTGCCGCTGACCGATTCCGCGATCCGCGCGCTGAAGCCCCGGACGACTGCGTACAAGGCGGCTGACGAGAGAGGGCTGTGAGGCGACGTACCCGCATCGTGTCACCGGCCGGCGGTGCCCGTGCCTGATCCTTCCGCATTCGCGGTCAGGCCAGGAACCTGTCACATTGCCGGCCGGTCGGACGGCCTGCGAGCGCATTTCGCACGGCGAACGACGTTGCCGGCGGCTTTGCGCGGACCCGCCGGAACTGAAAACCGAAGAGGGCATGCAGCCGCCGCGATCGCCGAGGCTGCATGCCCTCTCTCGGCCGGCCTATTCGCCGTAGGGCAGCCAGACGTTCTTGACCTGAGTGGCCTGGCGCAGGGCCTCGCCGTCTGTTGCGCCGTCGGGGCCCGGGAGCCAGACCCGTTTCAGGTTGCCGATCGACGCCCGCTCTACGGTCGCGCGGCCTTCGTCGGGGCCCGCGTACCACAGCGCATCGACGTCGTTGTGGAGCGCGAGGACCTCGGCGAGGGCCTCGGCCTCGCCCGTCACGATGTTGACGACGCCATCAGGCAGGTCCGATGTGTCGAAAACCTGATAGAGGTCCGTCGCGGACAACGGATGGGCCTCGCTCGGAACGGCGATGACACGGTTGCCAGTGGCGATCGCGGGTGCCACCAGGTCGATCAGCCCAGCCAGCGGGCGGTCTGCCGGACAGAC
Source organism: Amaricoccus macauensis (assembly GCF_014201905.1). Lineage (GTDB taxonomy): Bacteria > Pseudomonadota > Alphaproteobacteria > Rhodobacterales > Rhodobacteraceae > Amaricoccus > Amaricoccus macauensis. The sequence goes on from NZ_JACHFM010000003.1 coordinate 568,407, forward strand.
GATACCGATGACGCCGGTCGCTTCGTTCATCGCGAGGACCGCACCCTGCATCGGGACAGAATGGACCGCGCCATCATGCTTGTCGGCCCATGCGGCGTACGTGAAGAGGCTGTCGAGCGCTTCGTCGACCTCTGACGACGCGTCGTCCTGGCCGGTCATCGCCATGATCCGTGCCTCGAACTCCTGACGGCGCGCGGCGAGGTTCTCGGCGATGAAGTAGAGCACCTGCGACCGCGCGTATCCCGTGGTGCCGCTCCAGGCCGCGGCCCTCCGGGCCGCCTCGACCGCGTTGCGGACGTCCTTGCGATTGCCCTGCCCGACGTGGCCCAGCAACACGCCGCCGGTGCCGATGACCCCGATGGAGTAGCCGGCGTCCGGCCGGACCTGCTTGCCGCCGATGTAGAGCTTCGGCGTGCGGTCGATGCCGGTGACAGCCGCGGCCTTCAGCTTCCGCCCGGCCTTCTTTGGCGCCGCCGGCCGGCCCACCGGCTTGAGGTAGGCATAGAGTCCCTCCCTGCCGCCTTCTCTGCCATACCCCGATTCCTTCACGCCGCCGAATCCGGCCGCGGCGTCGAAGAGGTTGGCGGAGTTGACCCAGACCACGCCCGCCCGAAGCTTCGGCGCCATGTCGAGCGCGAGATTGACGTTCTCGGTCCAGACACTCGCGGCGAGCCCGTATCGGGTATGGTTGGCGATCTCGACCGCCTCCCCGGGGGTGCGAAAGGTCATCGCCACCAGCACGGGGCCGAAGATCTCCTCCTGCGCCACGAGATGCGCCGGCTCGACATTGGTGAGGAGCGTCGGCGGATAGAAGTGACCATTTGATGGCACGTCGCAGGGGGCTTGGGTGAGCGTCGCCCCTTCGCTGCATCCCGCGGCGACGAGCGTCCTGATACGCGCGAGTTGCTCGGCCGAGACGATCGGCCCCATGTCGACATTCTTGTCGAGCGGATCCCCGACCCGGAGGGTGCGCAGGCGGGCAGCGAGCTTGGCGTAGAGGCTTTCCGCAATGCCTTCCTGTGCCAGCAGACGCGAACCGGCGCAGCACACCTGGCCCTGATTGAACCAGATCGAGTCGACGATGCCCTCGACGGCGCTGTCGAGATCAGCGTCGTCGAACACGATGAACGGCGACTTGCCGCCAAGCTCCAGCGTGAGGCTCTTGCCGGTCCCGGCGGTCCGCTCGCGGATCATCTTGCCGACCGCCGTCGAGCCGGTGAAGGCAATCTTGTTGACGTCCGGATGGTCGACGAGCGCCGCGCCGGTCGAACCGTCGCCGGTGACGATGTTGACGACGCCCTTCGGCAGGCCGACGTCCTGGCAGATCCGCGCGAACAGGAGCGCGGTCAGCGGCGTCTGCTCGGCGGGCTTCAGCACCACGGTGTTGCCCATCGCGATGGCGGGCGCCACCTTCCATGCGAGCATGAGGAGCGGGAAGTTCCAGGGGATGATCTGTCCGGCGACGCCGAGAGGCTCGTGGCCGGGGAACTCCTTCGCCTGAAGCGTCGCCCAACCGGCATGGTAGTAAAAATGTCGGATCGCCAGCGGGACATCGATGTCCCGGCTCTCGCGGATGGTCTTGCCATTGTCCATGGACTCGAGGACGGCGAAGAGGCGGGCATGCTTTTGCATGTGCCGCGCCAGGGCATAGAGGTATTTCGCCCGCTCGACGCCCCGCAGCGCCGCCCAGCCGCGCTGCCTTCACGGCGGCGTCGATGTCGTCGGCACCGGCCAAGGCGATCTCCGAGAGCGTTTCGCCGGTCGCCGGCGAATGGGTCTCGAGATAGCTTCCCGACGCCGGCGCGGTGGTGGCGCCATCGATGAACAGGTCGAATCGGCGGCCCGCCGAGTCGAGCCACGCAAGGGCTTCCGCTTTCCCTTCGGGGGCCGGGCCGTACTCCATGGTTTCGAATATCTCTCTTACGGTCATGTCTTTGTGGCCTGTCAGACGAGCGGATGACGGAAGGAGGCGGAGTATGCGCCGGTGACGTGATGCTCGAGCTGCCGCTCGATGTCGCCGAGCAGGCTCGAGGCGCCGAAGCGGAACAGGTCCGGCTCGAGCCAGCGGCGTCCGAGTTCTTCCTTCATGAGAATGAGATAGCCAAGCGCGTCCTTCGCGGAGCTTACGCCGCCCGCCGGCTTGTAGCCGACGAAGTGGCCGGTTTTCTCATGGTAGTCGCGGATGGCGCGCACCATGGTCAGCGATACCGGCAGCGTCGCGTTCACGGCTTCCTTGCCGGTGGACGTCTTGATGAAATCCGACCCCGCCATCATGGCGACCATCGAGGCTTTGTAGACGTTGCGCAGCGTCTTGAGTTCGCCGGTCGCAAGGATCGATTTCATGTGCGCAGGCCCGCACGCCTTTCGGAATGCGGAAATCTCCGCGTAGAGCGCGTCCCAGTCCTGCATCAGCACGTGGCGCCGCGAGATTACGATGTCGATCTCGCTCGCCCCGGCCGCAACGGAGCTTTCGATCTCCCGGAGCCTGAGTTCGAGCGGAGACAGTCCGGCGGGAAATCCGGTCGAGACTGCCGCGACCGGGATACCGCTGCCCGAAAGGCAGCGCGTCGCCGGCCCGATCATGTCGTGGTAGACGCAGACCGCTCCGGTCGTGAGGCCCGCGTCCGACATTCCGAGTGCGTCGAGGATATCGGCGCGGATCGGCCGTTTCGCCTTCTCACAGAGCCGCCGCACGCGCCCTTCGGTGTCGTCGCCCGAGAGCGTCGTCAGGTCGATGCAGGCGACCGCCCGCAGGAGCCACGCGGCCTGGTGGTCCTTCTTGGGCCCGCGGCGCGTGACGAGGGTGCGGGTCCGCCGTTCAATGGCGGATGTGTTCGCCCGGGCGTCGTTGACCCAGCCGATATCCAACGCGGTGCCGGGATTGCGCGGCAGCTCATGGTGCTGCGTGAAAACAGCAGGTGAAGCTTCCACGACTTCACTTATGCCGGACATTTGTCGATTCCCCCTTCCAGTCAAAGCTGCTGCCGCCGATTGGCGCGCTCACCCCGAGGTGCGCAGCGATCGTTGCGGCGATGTCCGAGAAGTCTCTGAGGCCGATGCAGCCGGGTCGCGCAGCCGGTCCCGTGACGAGGATCGGCGTTCGCTCACGGGTGTGATCGGTGCCGCGCCACGTCGGATCGTTGCCGTGGTCGGCGGTGATGATGAGCAGGTCGTCCCGCCGAAGCTCGCCGAGGATCGCGGGCACCAGTGCGTCGAACGTCTCGAGGGCTGCGGCGTAGCCTGCGACGTTCCGTCGATGGCCGAATTCGCTGTCGAACTCCACGACGTTGGAAAAGACGAGCCCGCCTTCGGGAAGGTCCCGGATCGCCTCGGCCGTCGCGAGCGCCGTCCCCTCGATGCCGCTCGCCTTGCGGGACTGGGAAATGCCGCGCCCGGCGAAGATGTCGCTGATCTTGCCGACACCGATGACGCTGCGCCCCTCCGCCACGAGAGTGTCGAGAAGCGTCGGATCGAACGGCGGCATCGAGTAGTCGCGCCGGTTCGCCGTCCGCGTGAAGGATGGTGTTTCTCCGGTGAACGGCCGCGCGATGACCCGTCCGACCATGAGCGGATCGACGAGCTCGCGCGTCAGCACGCAAAGGTCGTAGAGCCGGTCGAGTCCGAAGTGGACCTCGTGGGCCGCGATCTGGACGACTGAATCGGCCGACGTGTAGAAGATCGGCTTGCCGCTTCTCGCGTGCTCGTCGCCAAGCTCCTCGATGATCCTGGTACCCGACCCGTGCCTGTTCCCGAGGACACCGGGCAGGCCGGCGCGTGCGACGATCTCCGCGATAAGCTCCGGCGGGAAGGCAGGCTCCTCGACCGGGAAGTAGTGGAAGTCCTTTCGGACCGGAGTTCCGGCGATTTCCCAATGGCCGGAGGTCGTATCCTTGCCGGGCGAGCGTTCGATCCCGACGCCCCATGTCCCGGTCTCGCTCACCGGCATCGCCGGCCGGCCGGAGGCGAGGTGCAGCGCGTCGAAAAGACCGAGGCGCGCCAGATGCGGCAGGTGCAGCGGCCCTTTCCGGCCACCCGGAATATCGGCGCGTCCCTCGTCCGCCGCCTGGACGATATGGCCGAGTGTGTTGGATCCTGCGTCGCCGTATCGGTGGGCGTCGTCGGCACCGCCGACGCCCACGGAATCGAGGACGATCAGAACAGCTCTGGTGTTGCTCATTTTGATTGGTTCAGTCGTTCATTCTCTGGAGGATGCTGCGGGCGAGGTGTTCGTCGATGATGAGCTCGGTGACGTGCCCGCTCCGCAGCACTCCGAGTGTCGCTTCCGTCTTGGTGTCGCCGCACACGATCGCGACGATGCGGCGGCCGGAGATCTCCCACGGGGCGATCCCGACGGCCTTGTCGCCGAGCTCCACCGAGACGAGCCGCCCCGCGAGGTTGAAAAAGCGGCCCATGAGGTCGCCGACCGCATCGGTTCCCACGAGTTCCTCGTACTCGGCCTCGGTGATGACCTGGTTGACGAAGAGATGGTCTTCGCGCCCGAGCGAGCCGATGCCGACCACGAAGAGATCGGCCGCTCGCGCCCTGTCCATCAGCTGCTGCACGCTGGGCTGTGACAGGAAAACGAGCTTTTCCTCTACGGTCGTCGCGAGATACGGCACGGGCAGGAAGTAGACGTCTCCCCGGATCTTCCGGCCCAGGAGCTGGCTCGGATCCATCCGGTTCGCGGCCAGCGATCGGGTCAGCGAGCCCGTGATCGAAACGGCCTCGAGGTCCGGCCGTTCGATGCTGGTCATCTCGGCGAAGCTCGCCGCGAGTGTGCGGCCGAGCCCGATGCCGACCGTCCTGACGGCTTCGTCGGAGAGGATGGCGGCGAGATAGGCCGCCGCTATCCGGCTGACGGGGCGCAGGACGTCGTCGAACTGGGCCGACAAGGAAACGTCCGTCGGAACGACGATACAGTGGTCAAGGCCGAACCGGTCGGCAAGGATGCCTTCCAACTCGACGCACTCGCCCGGCCGCTGACTGATGGTGATCTGCACGATCCGGTCCCGCTGCGCCTCGGCGATCAGGCGGGCGACGGTGGGCTGCGAGATCCTCAGCGTCTTCGCGATCTCGGACTGGCTTTTGCCGCCGATATAGTACATCCATGCGGCCTTGATGACCGAGTACTCGTGCCAGTTGCCGGACGTTTCCTTCATCTCGTCAGCTCCTCGGACATTTCGCCTCGTGGTTCTGGCCGCGCGGTTCAGAAACCGCGCAGGAAGCCGCGAATGAGCTTTTCGAGCTTCTTTGCACCGATCGGCGCGCTGGCCTTCGTGTGCTCGTGGCTGATGTGCTCGTTGCCAAGGCCGGCGGCCATGTTGGTGATGACCGAGACCGCGCAGGCCTTCATCCCGAGAAAGCGGGCGAGGATGACCTCAGGGACCGTCGACATGCCGACCGCGTCGGCGCCGAGGGTCTTCAGCGCGCGGATCTCGGCCGGCGTCTCGAAGTTCGGGCCGGAGTACCAGGCGTAGACGCCCTCCCGCAGAGCGATCCCTTCGGCGCGGGCGATCTCCTGCAGTCGCAGGCGGCTGGCGGGGTCGTAGGCATCGACCAGATTGACGAAGCGCGCGTCGGTCCCCTCGCCGATGAGCGGGCTGCGGCCCGAGAAGTTGATATGATCGGAGATCAGCATCAGTTCGCCCGGCGGAATCTCCGCGTGGAAGGACCCGCAGGCGTTCGTGGCGAAGAGTTGCTCCGCACCGAGGGCGGCGAGGACCTCGAGCGGAACGCGCATCGCGTCCGCCTGGCCCTTCTCGTAGAAGTGCGCCCTGCCGCCGAACACCGCGACATCAACGCCTTCGAGCTTGCCGATCACGAGCTTGGCCGTGTGGCCCGAAACGCCGGCGTGCGGGAACCCGGGCAGATCGGTGTAGTCGATCGCAACACCGTCGACGGCTTCCGTCAGGTGGCCGAGACCGGAGCCGAGGATGAAGCCGATGCGGACCTTTGGGGCGCCGAGACGGTCGTTGATGATCTTCAGGGAAGCTTCTGTGGTCATGTTAACGCTCTTTGACATAAGGGACTCCGCCCGCTGCGGGCGGCGTTGCCTTCCCGACGAACCCGGCGAGGATCACGACGGTCAGGATGTACGGCAGGGAGCTCTCGAGGAAATCGACGAGGGTCGCGAGGACGCGGCTGTCAACGTTGAGGTTACCCTGCACCTGATACCCGACGGCCTCGACGAAGCCGAAGAGCAGGCAGGCCCCGAGAGCCGGGTAGGGGCGCCATTTCGCGAAGATCAGGGCCGCCAGTGCGATGAAGCCGCGGTTCGCCGTCATGCCGTCGGTGTAGGCGGCAGCCTGCGCCGTCGCGAGATAGGCGCCGGCGACGCCGCAGAGCGCGCCGGCGATCAGCACGGCCGAATAGCGCAGCCTCGCGACGCTGATCCCGGCGGAATCCACCGCGTTCGGAGCTTCGCCGACTGCCCGAAGCCGCAGACCGAAGCGCGTCCGGTAGAGCACCCACCACGTCAACGGCACCGTTGCGAGCGCGAAGTAGACGATGACGCTCTGGCCCGAGACGACCTGCTGGTAGAAGCCGCCCAAGGCGTCGTGGAAGGGCAGCTCGATCCCCATGAAGCGCTGATCCGGGCCGAGCCCGGGCGTCTGCCCGCCGGTTCCGAACATTGTCTGGCTGAGGAGATAGGCGGTCCCGAGGGCGAGCATGTTGATCGCCGCGCCGGATATGAGCTGGTTTCCCCGCAGGGTGATCGCGGCGAGGCCCTGGATGAGCGCCAAGGCCGAAGACGCGAGCACCGCCACGCCAAGGGCGACCCAGACGTTTCCGACAACTGCTGCCGTGGCTGCCGACGCGAACGCCGCGATGAGCATCTTGCCGTCGAGACCAATGTCGATGATCCCCGAGCGCTCGGAGTAGAGGCCGGCAAGACACGCGAGCAGGATCGGGGTCGCCACGCGCAAGGTTGCGCCGAGGATCTGGATCAGGATATCGAAATCCATCGCTACGCCTTCCGCGACTGTTGAACGAACATGAAGATGCGCGCGAGCGGGATCCGAACGATGTTCTCCATCGCCCCGACGAAGAGGATGATGAGCGCCTGGATGATCACGATCATCTTCGAAGGGATCGCCGGCATCTCGAACGCCAGCTCCGCGCCGCCCTGGTAGAGAGCGCCGAACAGCAGTGCTGCGAGCGCCACGCCGAACGGGTGCGAGCGTCCCATGAGCGCGACGGCGATACCGGTAAAGCCCGCGCCTTCGACGAAACCGAGCACCAGCGAATGCTGCTGGCCGAGGACGGTGTTCGTCGCCATCAGGCCCGCAAGCCCGCCCGACAGCAGCATGACGAGCATGACGATCCGAAAGCCCGAGATACCCGCGTAGTCGGCGGCCTTCTCATTGTGGCCATAGGCGCGGATCTCGAAGCCGAGATGCGTGCGCCAGAGCAGCAACCAGACCACCGCACAGGCGGCGAGAGCGAAGAAGAACATGATATTCCCCTCCATCCTCTGCGCCTCGATCCCGATCCAGCCGAGGACTTCATCCAGCCGCGGCAGGTGTGCGCCCTCGTCGAAGGTGCGCGACTGCGGCGCGGCCGACCCGGCCGGCTTCAGGAAGTTTCCGAGCAGCGCCACCAGCAGACCGGCGGCGATGTAGTTGAACATGATGGTGGTGATGACGATGTGGCTGCCGCGCCGGACCTGCAGGTAGGCAGGAACCGCGGCCCAGGCGGCGCCGAAGAGGAACGCCACGAGGATCCCGAGCGGCAGCACGAGCAGCCAATGGGTCTCGCCAAGGGAGAGGCCGATCAGTGCCGCGCCGATGCCGGCGAACGTCGCTTGCCCCTCGCCGCCGATGTTGAACTGAGCGGCGTGAAACGCAACGGCCACGGCCAGCCCGGTGAACACGAAGTTCGTGAAGTAGAACAGCGTGAAGCCGAGATTGTAGGTGCTGCCGAACGCGCCGGTGATCATCACCCGGACGGCCGTCAGGGGGTTCTCCCCGATGGCCAGAACCACCAGCCCCGACACGACGAGCGCGAGCAGAACGCTCAGCAGTGGGACGAGGAAGCTGTCAGCCCATTTTGGAAGCTGTGACATTCTTGCCCTCCCGCTGGTCCACACCGGCCATCAACATGCCGAGATCGTTTTCGTCGGTCTCTTCGATGACGCGCTCGCCGGAGATCCGGCCGTCGAACATGACGATCACGCGGTCCGACAGCCCGAGGATCTCGTCGAGCTCCACCGACACGAGGAGAATGGCCTTGCCCTGGTCGCGCAGCGCCACGATCTCGCGGTGGATGTACTCGATCGCGCCGATGTCGACGCCGCGCGTGGGCTGGCCGATCAGGAGCAGGTCCGGGTTCTGACGGATTTCCCGCCCGAGGACGATCTTCTGCTGATTGCCGCCCGACAGGTTCGCGGTCTTGAGAAGCGGATCGTCCGGGCGCACGTCGAAGGTTTCGATCAGCTCGCGGGCCGCGTCCTTCATCCTGCCCGGCAGCGAGAACGGGCCGCTCGTGAAGGAAGGGCTGCGATGATAGCCGTAGCTCGCGTTTTCCCAGACTCCGAACGGCATGATGATGCCGTGACGGTGCCTGTCCTCCGGAACATGGCCGATCCCTTGCCGACGCCGCTCCGCCGCGCGTCCACCGCGCGAGACGTCGAGCGGCGCACCCTTCAGGAGGACCTCGCCGGCCGTGGCCGCTGCCGTGCCCCAGAGCACCTCGAGCAGCTCGGACTGTCCGTTGCCGGCGACGCCCGCCACCCCGAGGATCTCCCCCGCGCGAATGCCGAAGGAAATCGACTTCAGCCGTTCGGTGCCGTTCCGTGCGACCGTCAGGTCGCGGACGGAGAGGATCTCGGCGCCGGGTCTTGCCGGCGTCTTGTCCACCCTCAGCTCGACCGCGCGTCCCACCATCAGCTCGGCGAGCCGCGTCACGCTCATCTCGGACGTCGGGTGCGTCGCGGTCATTGCCCCGCGCCGCATCACGCTGACCGTGTCGGTGATCGACATGATCTCGCGCAGCTTGTGGGTGATGAAGATGATCGTCTTTCCCTGAGCCTTCAGGCTTTCGAGAATCCGGAACAGGTGGTCGGCCTCCGACGGCGTCAGGACACCCGTCGGCTCGTCGAGGATGAGGATTTCCGCCTGCCGGTAGAGCGCCTTCAGAATCTCGACGCGCTGCTGGAGCCCGACGGAGAGATCGCCCACGACCATGTCGGGATCGACCTCCAGCCCGTAGGTCTCCGCAAGCTCACCGAGGATCCCGCGCGCCTTTGCGGCCGAGCGCTGCAGACTCGCCCCCTCCTCGGCGCCGAGAATGACGTTCTCAAGCACGGTGAAAGGCTTCACCAGCATGAAATGCTGATGAACCATTCCGATCCCCGCCGCGATCGCGTCGTCCGAGTGGCGGATCGCCACTCGCTCTCCGTTGATCCTGATCTCTCCCCTGTCGGCCTGGTAGAAACCGTAGAGGATGGACATCAGGGTCGATTTCCCCGCGCCGTTCTCGCCCACGATCCCGTGGATCGTGCCCCTGGCCACCGCCATCGAGATGTCCCTGTTCGCGTGAACAGTGCCAAACGATTTGCTGATGCCACTAAGCTCGATCGCGAGTGGGGGAGAAGCCGGTTTGCCCCTAGCGCCAGCGACCACGTGCTGCGTCCTCAGAGGGGGCACGAGTCATCGGCGCGGTAGTCATGCACCGACACCTCGCCGGACACGATCTTTCGCTTCGCCGCTTCGATCGCGGCGGCCATCTCCGGGGTAATGAGAGATCTGTTGTCATCGTCGATCGCGACGTCGACGCCGCCCTCGGCGAGCCCGAGCGACTGGATGCCCGGCGTGAACGCGCCATTCTGTACGTCCATCATCGCCTGATAGACAGCCACGTCGACGCGCTTGAGCATCGAGGTCAGAACCTTGCCGGGGTGAACCCCGTTCTGGTTCTTGTCGACGCCGATCCCGAGAACGCCCGCGTCGGCGGCCGCCTGAAGCACACCGATGCCGGTGCCGCCCGCCGCGTGATAGATCACGTCGGCGCCGCGCCCGATCTGCGACTTCGCCAGCTCGCCGCCCTTTACCGGATCGCGCCACGCGGCGCTCGTGGTCCCGGTCATGTTCTCGAGGATCTCGACGTCCGCGTTGGTCGCCTTCGCTCCCTGCCGGTACCCGCAGGCGAACGCCTGAATCATCGGGATGTCCATGCCACCGACGAAACCGATCTTGTTCGACTTCGACGCCATGACTGCCATCAGCCCGGTCAGATACGAGCCCTCATGCTCCTTGAACGTCACCGATCGGACGTTTGGCAGATCGACGACGGAGTCGATCAGCACGAAACTTGTTTCCGGGTGCTCGGGCGCGACGGACTTCACCGCTTGCCCCCAGGAGAAGCCCGTCACGACGACGGGGTTGCGCCCCTGCTGGGCGAAGCGGCGCAGTGACTGCTCCCGCTGCGCGTCCGACTGCAACTCGAACTCGCGGTACTCGATCCCGGTCTCCTCGGCGAAGCGCTCGGCTCCGACATACGACGCCTCATTGAACGATTTGTCGTGCTTTCCGCCGAGGTCGTAGATCACCGCAGGCTGCGCGTCGGCAAAGGCGGCCGACGCTGAACCGGCGAGGGCGCCGGCAGTAAGAAAAGCGCGTGCGAGCTTCACAGTTTCCCCCCGTTTGATTAACTCACGTGTGATATATATGCGGAAGGTGAATTGAAATGCAAGTACGCACGTCCCGGAGCTTTGTTTCCAAATAATATCTATAATTCCGTGGGTTGCCGACCTTCGGCAATCACAACCTCTTTGGAGAAGCCCGGAGCCACAACAAGAATCCACCGACATACCCTTGTCATTCGTGACTGTTCGCTACCGCGGACCGGGCGCTCAGCGACGCATATTCAGGAATTGGCCTGGCAGGTTTGTGGGCGCCTCAGGGCTCGGCGCGCCGACAACATGCCGGGTGGCCAGCTCGGCCAATGGCGATCTTCAGCTTTGGCAGGCGGGATGCGTCCGATCGGTTCGATCAGTCGGCGGATGTTGACCGGTCGAGCCCTGCAGATCGCGTAGAGAAGCCCGGCGGACTTCGGGGCGCCGCCTCTGGAATGGGCGCCTAGTTAACACCTCGTCGCACGTCATGGCATTCAAGCGCAAACGGGATAACGGGTGCTTTGGCGGGTGTCCTAAACGCAGAATTTATTAGAAAACTTATGGACTAATGGCGGAGGGATGGGTCTGGCATCCAACATTCTCCAGACTAAGTCTTTGTTTTATAAAGCAATTAAAAGTTCCCAATACGCAGCGTCAGAGTACCCGCACTCAATCCCGCTTTTCCATGGGCAATGATCCTCCGAGGTCGATGCCTTCGACCCTGTCAAGCCAGCGATGCAAGAGCGCCCACGGGACTGCACGTCGCTTCTCCTCTGCCACAAGCGCATCTGACAGCTCCCCGATGAAGCGGCTTGGGCCGACGAACTTCGAAGCGACGGAAAGGGGGAGATCGTTTGCCGTCTCGATACCCTTGGCCAAGTCCCGGATAGATTCAATCGACAGATCGATCGCGAAGATGTCTCCGGAAACTGCGGTTGGGCTCGGAGAGAAGTTTCGGTCAGGGGCTGACCTTCGAAAAACTGCAGCAAGCAGAGCATTCAGTGTCTGCCCACCCCAAGTCAAAAGCGTTCCCCCGTTCAATTGCCAACGAGCCGGATCATACCCATTGAGACGTGCCAGCGCCCATATGATGCTACGGCTCGTTGGTAGAGCAGGCCCAGTAGCCTTGATCTTGGCGAGCGGGTGAGACCTTTTGGCATTATCTCCGAGGTAAGCCGCCCCATCGCCTCCCGCCAGCAGCCGTCGCATTGCACCGGCGTGGAACAGGGCGCCACCTGTGGTCGCTGCGTCCGCGTCACGGAATGCTGTGTCGCCAGTGCGGATATCGACGACGGAGCTACTAACCCCGCCGGCGATGACGGTATGGATCCTCCCCGCATCTCCCTCATCGATCAGCCGATCAGACGGCACGAGGGCCCCGCGCAAATCCACGAGACAGCCCGTCGCCAGCATGTCATCCACGACCCGAGTGTGCTCGGCTGTTCCGGCTTCGTCAGCCAAATGCTTCTCCATTAGGGAGCGGTCCTCACGAGTTGCGCGCCAGGCAAGGCTAAGTACCTGCTGAAACCGAACTGACGGGCGATCGTACTCATACACGTCGTCAAGGTCTCCACGGCGACCACAGTCCAGCAACGCCTGCATGAGCCGTTCGTCGTCGTCTGAGCTCCGGAACGCGACCACTCTGCAGGTCCCAGTTCGGCGGCTTCCGCGGCCTATCCGCTGTAGGAAGCCGTTAACGCTTCGCGGCATCTCGGCGAGTACGACGGTATCAACGTCTCCGATGTCGATCCCGATCTCCAACGTCGATGTGGCCACACAGACGCCAGATCGATCGCTTCGCATCTGTTCCTCTACGCGCTCCCGCTGACCGGCAGGCAAGGCCCCAAAATGGAGATGAACCGGCCACCGGGTGCCGGAGAGCTCCTCGTGAAGATGCGCCGCCATGGCGTGCGCACCATTGCGGGAATTTGTGAAGACGAGCACTTTCTCAGCGCCCGCCCTCTCGAGCCACCGGGCGAGCTGCCGGGCCTTAGCCCGGTCTGCTTGTCCGGGCTCCTCTACGACGACATCGACGAGCTCCAGATCGATTTCGCGCGGCGAGCCATGAGACAGTACCTTCGCGTCTTCGCCGAGCCAGAGCGCCGCAACTGCCGGCATGTCGTCTAGCGTCGCGGTCATTCCAACGATCTGAAAGTTGTCCCGAGGAGACCTTGGCGGCTTGGCCGGACTCCGGATACGAGAGATCACGTGCCGCAGTTGCTGGCCGCGCGCCTGACCATGCAGCAGATGAATTTCGTCCACTACCACCGATCGCACCGAATGCAGAAGTTCCGGGTGCCTAAGCTGCAGAGAGTCGAGCGCCTCCGGGGTCACCACGACGCAGAAGGCCCCTTCTGCGCGTGAGTACTCATGGCGGTCGCCAGTGTAGCGAGCAATCGTCCCGGGGTGCTTGATGCCCAAGTAGGTGACCAGACGCTCGTAGAGGTCATTTACGAGCGCCTTGGTCGGCGCCACATAGATCGTGGACAAAGCCCCGCGTCGGAAACTAACATGCCGCTGATAGAGCGGCGCGACGGCCGCTTCCGTCTTGCCAGAAGCCGTCGGCGCGGCGAACAGCACGTTTTGACCACGAACGATCTCCGGCATCACGGACGCTTGGCCCGGATATGGCTGCCGTCCGGCGAAGAATATCGGAAAGGCGTCCGGCATCATACGCGCCAGTTCGGCTCGGCTGTTACTCATCCCAGGGCATCACCTCCCCTGAAATTTGCTTGGCTGCGTCATCAACAATCGCGAGTAGCTCATTATGCCCTACGGCCGCTGACTGGCTCAGCAGCACCGCGGCCGGAAGACCGGCCATCTTCGTCCAGTTCCGAAGCAACTTCTCGGTATCTGGTATCTGCTCGAACCGCTCCCTCAGCACGGCAGCAATCTGCGCGCACAAGTCTGGATCCGAAAGCAAGTCCACTTTTGGCCCAAGGTGGCTTGAGGCCTCGGTCAAGAAACGGATTGCCCATGCCTCGTAATCAGCAGCACTCGGTGGAGCGAGGTGCACGACCTCATCCGGCGAGTGAATAAGCACGCTCATCTCACCAGCCTTTCTCTCGAGGTCTTGCGTGTCCTCACCCTCAGTCAAGCCGACGAACAAACCGAAGTGCGGGCCTTCTCGCCAGAACGGCGGAACTCCCGTCATGTCGTAATCACAATTTGGATCCTGAAGGTCTTTTCGAGGGGGATGCGCACATCGCGCTAGCACATCGAAGAAATTGTTCGCCCGAAGGTACCGATTGATTGAATAAGTCCTGACGTGCTCCGCTTCATCGATGATCAAGGCCAAGCCCCGATATCCCAACGCCTTCAGCACTTCGTGCAGAACGACCAAGTGAAACGCATAGATGAGTCCGGTGTCTTTGGTCTGTGGCATCGTCGGGATTTTCCCCCGGTAGCCCTCCCGCCACGTGACCTTCCTTATTGCACTAATGAGCTTGACCTGTCCGGCCAGCCAGTTGACCGCGGAGACATACTCAAGGTCGTCGCGGCGATGCGCAAGAAACTGTAGCGCTTCGATGCCGTTCCCAAACCACTGCGACGCCTTCAGATACTTCAGCGACCGCACGTCCATCCACTTATCTCGAATCTCTTTGATGAGATCGAAGAAGTCCTCGTTCCGGCTGCCATCGCTGCGCATCGGGAACTCCAGGCCCGTGATAAGTTCTTGGTAGACCGAGAACGGCTTGGCCGGATCGGCAGCTTTTGGGTCGAGCTCGATCGATGCCGTTGCCCACCCCTCACGCAGCGCGATAGCTCTCACAAGCCTCAGGTGGTGGGATTTGCCTGAGCCATAGTAACCCATGAAGATACGAGACGCGCCGCTGCGAAGAGCATCAACAAGGATACTGCGCACATTGGCGGAGATTTGGTCCCCACCTATCGTCAGCTTGATCAGTTGGTCGGGGTTCGATGGCACCACGCCCAGATTGACCGCCTCGAACGATTGCCTGAAGGCCAAGTCGGTGCCTTCTCGTACTGGCGCCGAATTTATGACCGGACTACTGCCGTTCGGACGAGGCAGCAGCTCTCCAACCTCGACATCGAACGTCTCTCCGAAGAACTCAACGGTAGCCGTCTCGCCGAGCAGAGCGAGAACTTGGCCGATGCCGAATTCCTCGTGCTCAACTTGATCACCAGGCTTGATCACGCGTCCTCCCCCTCCAGAGGAGGTTCGTTGTCGTTCACAAAGTCGCTAGCCTGCTCATTGTTGATTGCGCGTTGAGCCTCGCGTTGGCCATTCAAGAAGCGACAGTACTGGTAAACGAAGAAGCGCGGTTTCGGCGTTTCAAAGAGGCGATCCTTCTGCGCCTCGACAATTGCTTTCATGTTCGATTTCTGCAGACCCTCATCCCATTCAAGATGGTATGCTTTGGCAAAGACCGCGAGAAGTCGGTCGCCAATCTGAAATATAACATTCTCAGAGTTGGCTTCTTCGATGTTGATCAGGGGCACCAGCGGACTTCCACGCGAAAATGCGACCGTCCCGATACGATCCTGGAGAGCTCGATATTTACTGATGTGCTCTGACCGGAAGTCAGGTGTCGCAGCGTACAAGAACATTACGCCGCCGAACTCGCCTTCGGCGTTTTGGTTGATCATTGTAAGGAGGTTCTCGATGGCTTGCTTCTGCTTGGCAGATCCTCTCCTAAAGGAAGACGTGCGGGTCCCTTCATCGAAGGCGATCAGAAATCCGCGGTAAGCCATCCGTGTGCGAAGGAACGCGATGACCGTCTTCAAGCGTCGGAAGGCGTTGTCATCTCGTACCGGTTCGAAGAGGCCAAGCGCCTTCAGCGCAGTCGAGCGGACGTTGTCGCCCCTGATCCATGAGATCAGTTCGCTATCTGCCACCGCTTCTGTGGCACCGCAGTTGGTTTTCAGGAGACGCTTGCTCAGCGCCGTCAACGCCGACGCCATCTGCGTATCCGGCGCTCCCTTCCACAGACCGCCGAGTTGCCCCTCAATCTGCCGCTGGACCAGATCAGGGACATCGTCACCTGGCTCAACGCCAAGTTGCCGTATTCGTGTACTGACCCAACTGTCGATCAGGATCTCGATACCCTTTGCGTCTCCGGTATCGGCGTCAGCCGGCGGCTGGAACGACTCCATGATGGCGCGGAAGATGGCAGCCGGCGAATTAAACGGGCACTCGGCGCCGACGGTTACGAGGGCAGTCACGACGTCGTTTTCGGAGGCTCGCTGAGCCAGACTGTTAATGAACTGCGTTTTTCCGCTTCCATAATCGCCCTCGAGGTACTTGAAGCAGCCAATGCCGTCCGCGAGGTCGCCGCGGAAATAGTTTTGATCGAGTGCATCAATAATTGGTTCAGTGCCAACATTGATGAAGTAGGAGTCGCGCCCGGGTGCAATTGGGGCATTCAGAAGCTTTTGGATCAAGCGACGGGCATCGACCTTCGATATGGCAATGATCATCGTGTCATACCCATTATTTTCCCACGCGCCGGATATAGATCATCGATCGCACGATGGTGCCTTCGGTATTTCCGGGAACGAAAAAGGCACGTGACTTTGATCCGTGTGCTTGATTGAGAGTTGCAGGCACGAGTTCAAAGTTGGGGCCAGATGCGCTATCGCGATTTTGACGCCAATTTATCAGGTTGATGATAAAAACAGCCTCGGGTACGTCCTCGAAGTTTCTTCGCGCCGGGCTGTTCCAGAAGCGGTCATCCTGCACAGCAACCTTGAAGAGACGTGCCACTTCCGCGATCAGTACGTTCTCGTCTTCGTTGAAGTGTCGCGCCATTCCCCAGGCGAGCGAAAGCCGATCCAGAAAACGATCGACAGGCATCGTCCACTTCTCGACGATGCGTTCAGAAGCTTCGTAGGCTCTTACTACGTATTCGACATCCGCCGGAATCTTCGAAGTCATGGCGTAGTGTGGCGTCATCGACCATGACCAACTTAAGCCACTCTTGTCTGGCACCAATACAAAACGGTCAGCAAAGAAGTGATTGTCTTTGTTACCCGTGGTCACCCCTTCGAGTTGGCGGAGTACCTGCAGAGCGAAACGCCTTCGGTTCTCGGGATGCCGCATATGGTCTGCATGCTCGTCGACAGCCCTTTGAGCCGCCTCCATTTCACGTTGAATTCCAGGATTCTTCGTTGCATCTTCCGGGAGCGACAAGGCAAGCAACTCTTGCTGTCGTTCAATTGTAGCTGGAGGGAGATCAAGTCCCTCTGCACGAGTCTTCCCTTGACCAAGAATACGCGGCAAGCGCGCTGCGAGAATTCCCTTTGCGTTTGCAAGAAGCCCATTCTTCTCAACGTATCTTTCAAGTTCTGGGAAGAGTTGGGCGTCGGCTGTGTCTGACATTGTTCTGCGTTCTGTCAGGACTGAGTCACATCGAAGAGTGACTTGTCCATTTTGCGGAGCAGCGGCGGATATTCGCTGCAGATCAGGGCCAAACGGCGCGCAGGCCGGGAAAGCGCGACATACGCCCGGTTCAAAGTGAAATTCAGCGCTGCGCTCTCGACGCCTTCCAGGCCCAGCACGATGCATGCATCAAACTCGAGGCCCTTGATGCGCTCCACCGAGGACGTCAGCAGACCGTCGCCGGATGCAGCCCAAATCGGGGCAAGTGGAACATCGATGGCTGCCAGTTCCTCGCGCAGAGCGTTCAGCGCCGGCTGATCCTCGTTGATCTGTAGAAGAGCGATACTCGATACCACATCAGATCGGCGTAGAACCGCGACAAGCTGCTTTATGCGGCGAGCATGGTCCTGGTAAGGCGCCACAATGAGCTGGGGTTTCTTGTCCTCCAGCGAGCTGTTCGCGTCAAAAGTCGGCCTTTCTCGAAAGGCTACCTCGTAGAAGCCCTGCAGGAAGCGACCGATCTGTTTGCTCTGCCTCATGTTCCGGGCGAATGGATAGATCTGCTCGGCACCTTTGCCTCGCAGGGAGCGCCCGATGTGAAGTGCTTCGGCGTTGCGCATGCCCTGAACGGGACTCACGATTTGCCGGAAATCTGCGGAAACGGTCAGTGCGCCGTCGGGGTCTACGAGCGAGCCGAGGAGCGACGCCTCCGCCACCGTAAGGTCCTGAGCCTCGTCAATGGCGACGTGCGTCCACCGATCGCCGTCAACTGTGGCCGGGCCCAGCGCCGAAGGCATCTCTCTGAATCGACCTTGTGGCTCCAACTCTGCCGGCAGAGAAAAGCGAAGAAGCCAGGCGATCCACGCAACATCCTCGGGGCCGTAGGTCCGATCATTCCATTCACGTTGAGCGGTGGCGAGGACCTCAGCTTCGTTCACGCGCCCTCCGGTGCCGCGCCTCATCCGGTGTGCCGCCTCTGACTCTCTTGTTCCGAGGTAGCCCGCGATGGCGATCAGCGGGTCGTACACCCAGTACAGCCATTGCTGGAATGCTTCATCAAACTGACGACGCTCGGCTGAGTTCATGCGATCGCGCGCATCAGCGTACGGCTGCGACACCTTTGAGAATACCGCTGCCATGGAAAGAGCGGACGACGCCGGATCACGCCCCATATTGGCGGTCTCTGCCGAGCGCCGTAGGGCCGATGCCAGTGTTGCGAGCTGGGTCGCTGCACCTGGGGCCAAGGTCGACCATTTGGCATCCGCTCCATGCTGCAGGCGTTCCGCCACTTGATGCTCGTAGAGCTCCCAAAGGCGAACGAGGTCGTGCTGATCGGAAAGCCCCGGGATGGCGCTTCTCGCCGCGATCTCCAATTGGGAGAGCCTCCTTTGCCGCGGGCGCGCGTTGTGCTTATACAGCCAGACCTGATCGACATAGTTGCTGATAAAGTCGCTGACGCCTGCAACGACAGATGCAGGGATCGCCAGCTGCTTGCTCAGGAGAGTCTTTGCCTGACCAGCCAGATTTTCATTTGCCAGGAAAACGCGAGTGAGGTGTGGCGCGTACTTCACCAGCCGACCTCCGTCGTCGCGCTGGTCCTGCTGATCAAAGAGAAAGCGGATCCGCTGAAACGCGACGGTCGTCTTTCCTGATCCCGGTGCGCCAGTCACGATCATGAGGCCGCTCATCCGCGATACGAAGGCCTGCACCTGATCCTTCGTCATCTCCAGCTTGACGGCCTTCAACCCGGTCTTGGGCTGCACAGCACGCTTGGGACGCACTGCACCACCAGGCTGGTAGACTGCCGACATCTGTGGCAGCGCAGCGTCGAAGCGCGCCTTAGCCAGCGGTTCAACGCTACGAAGCTTGAAGCCACTTGCCTTCACGTCTCGGAAGTCGCCGAGGTCTGTGGATAGGGCCAGCTGGATGCCCGGATGCGTCCAGGACAGAACGGCAATGTTGGAAGACCCATCCCGAAATACTTCATTCACTGAGGATTCGACGTTCGCATACCAGAGCTGCTCTTTCTCGATGACCTCACCACGCTCGCCCACCACCTCGGTGCAGACTTCGACCATGGCTTGGAATGGGTCCGAAATGATCGCTTCGAGGGCAGCGAGCCGCTTATCTGCATAGTCCCTGCGGCCCAGATCATGTTCGGTGGTGCCGTCCAGCCCACTTCCAGAGAGCACGGGCGCTCGAAACTGGGCGAGCTCATGCTGCGCGCATCGAACTGCTGCTAGCGCGTTCGCCTGGTCACGTGAAATTCGCTTGTTCAAGTCTCCGTGCTCAATCGGTGCGTTCATGGCCACCCTCATCAATCCCGACCAGGGTATGCGTTTTGCGTATCTCATTTCTTGACAAGCAGGCCTGATGATCGTTCTTCCGCCTTCGCGCGCGCGAGAGGCCGATGTTCACCTGAGGCTGCCCTTGCAGACACGAGCCTGCTCTCGCATCACCGGGTAGTCGCTCAGCATCTCAGCGATGACCGAACCCTCCGGCAGCAGGGCCATCTCCTCTGCCGCGCGCGCCTGGAACTCCCTGCGGTACTCGACGAAAGGTGGACATGTCCCTTGTCCGCCAACTTCAGAACTGACCGTCGCGCAGCCGCTCAGCCAGATCGCTACGAGACCGCGGGCGGCGAGCCGCAGCCTCCAGCATCCGTCGTTGTACGTCATGGGGTTTTCTCCATGGACTCGAGCCGCTCAGCCTGCCGACCGGCGCGCTCGCCGGAGCGGTGCAGGGCCAGCAGGAAAAGCAGGATCGCCAGTGCGATGACGCCGTAGCAGAGCGCCGTGCGTGCCCATGCCGATCCGGCGAGCTTGGCGAGGAGCCCGCCGATCATCGCCGCCCCCTTCCAGTCGTCGAGCCGAGCGTAGATCGTGACCGCGATCCCCCCGAGCGCGACGGCGATGAATACCCATCGTAGCGTGTCGAGATACGCGGTCTGGGTCTCCGCCAGCACCTGCTGGGCCACCTCGACACCGGCTGCGCCCAGCGTCACCACTCCTGCTGCGCCACCCCCTTCATGGTGCGGCTGTCAGCCAGAACCTCGCGCGCTGGGGGCGTTTCCGCCGCGAAGGCCATCTCCCGGACTGGGAAGCGCTCACCCCACTGACGCGCGGGGCCGATGTCGACGTGGATGAAGCCCGAGCCCGGATAGAAGCCGAAGCCGAGGAACCCGACCTCCCGCGCTGCGGCCTCGAAGGCCAACGGGTCGTGGTTCGCCATGGCGATGTCGAACGCGGCGCCGTCGAGGTGTTTCGACCGGGTCGCGCCGCCGCCGGCGCGGTTGTGTTCGGGGCTGCGATAGGCGGAACGCACGATCAGCGGCTTTTCGAGCCAGTCACGAAGCGCCTGCTTCCTGTCGAGCGCGGTTTCGTTGACCAGCAACTTGCCGGTGCCCCGGCAGGCGATCTCGGCCGGGCTGAAATTCGGCCAGCGCCAGGTGCCCTCGAGCACGTCGCTCCAGTGGCTGTGGAAGGTCTTCGTCATGGGGGCCTCCGAAAACGACAAACCCGCCTCGAGGGCGGGTCATTGCAGGCTGATGTATGGGGATGCGGCGCGGCTAAGGACTGCCGCCGAAGATCTTCAGCTTGATGGCGATGCCCAGCGCCAGCATTGCGCCGGTTGTGATCATGCGGACGGCTGTCTGCATGGCGGTGCGGCGCACGAGCCGGATGCAGTCGACCAGCGAGCGGAGATCACGGATGTCGAGCGCGGCCTCGTCGCCGTCGAGGCCGACATCAGCGAGCGAGCGCTTCGCGCCTTCCTCGGCCGCGCGCGTCAAGATCGCCTCGAACTCGGCGTCGGGGATGCGCACGAAGCCCTCGGATCGGGGTGGTGTCATTGCGATCCTCCTTCCGCCGCTCAGCCGATCTTGCAGCCCCAGAAGGACGTGTGATCGGCGGCGAAGTATCCGTCCGCGACCCGGAAACACCCCTGGAGCTCGACGGTATCGCCGGCCGTCAGCGGCACCATAGTCTGCAACCAGATCGCGGTGGCGAGCGAGAGATGGGTGGCGGAGATCTCTCCGAAGGAGCCGCGGATCTCCGTCGTGCAGTTCAGCACCAGCCGCCCGCGCATACGGGCCCTGGCGTTGACTTCGTAGAGCAGCGTCGCTCCGAAGAGGTAGGTGCCGTCCACCGGGGCCACGAAGTGGTTGTTCACGGCGTCGAACGCCCCCTGATCGTTATAGTCGGTGTTGTTGAGGCCGATCTTCGTCCAGGTCCCGACACCGACGTAGTTGTCGTAGTTGGTGTAAGCCTTGAACCCCGGCAGCCGGGGCTGGTCGACGATGCCGTTGTGCCAGCCGGAGCCGGTCGGAGCCGAAGAGGCCCACCAGCACCTTGGTCACGAAGCCGGTCTGGAGCGTCAGTCCGAGATCGTCCCTTCATCCGCCCCGGCGGCGAAATCCGGCTGCGCCTCGATAGCTGGGCAAAGGTGCAGCGCGGGCTTGCGACCATCGACGCCGTGGAATCGCTCGGCCTCGATCTGGCGGACGTGTCGCCGGACTACTGGCGTCACGCGTACAACCGCCTGACCGCCAATCTGGACCCGCACGCCTACACGCACGAGCGAACATCCTCGCAGGCACGGCCTACCTGCGCGAAACGTATCGACCGATACGGCAATGTCGCGGCGATGCTGGCGGCCTACAATGCCGGTCCCGATCACTATGATGAATACCTTGCGACTGGCCGCACGCTGCCGGCCGAAACGCGGGCCTACGTCGCCGCGCTCGCGCCGATCCTCGGCGGCGCAGCTGCAACCGAACCGCCGTCATCAGCACCGCGACCGCCGCCAGATTGGCGCGAGGCACCGCCGTTCGTCATGCGTCCAGGCGACGCGCGGGCTGTCGCCGCGCCGCTGTCCGACGCACGATCCGGCGACGGCCGCGCGATCGTTCCGGCGCGCGATCCCGGGGTCGCAGAGTCGCAGGGCAACAGCATTTTCGTCGCCGACGCGAGCGCGGGAAAGCCATGAGAGCGGCGTTCCCGCGCTCGGTGGCGCTCATTTCCGGTGTCCAGTCAGGCAGGTTGTTGCCCGGCTGGTTTCGCGGCGGGAGGGGCAGGAAAGGCAGAAAGGGCGGAGGGCAAGATTAAAGAAGACGGCATCATGTTGGGCCGTTTCTGGAAATTATTGTTAGACGAAGAGCTGGCTGCCGCACTCCAGGAGCACGTTGCCACGGCCGTGGTCTATGCCTTCACAGCGGGTCGGCACTTTCAGTTGGCACTCGGTAAAGAAACGGAACCAGACGCGCTGCGAGGGATGAGGGTCCGTATCGGCGGAAGGAACAGCGGTCTCTTGGGTGGCCGCAAGGCCGAAGCCAGGAGTGCAGTCATTCTTGCCGAGATGGACCGCATGATTGAGGAGAACCCGCACCTCAAGCCGACCCGGGCCGCCGCGTTGGCCCACAGAAAGGGATACGGCACCTCTGCGGAAGCGAACCGCAAGCTTTGGAATCGCCGCAAAGAGAAATCCGGGACATAACCCCGCCACTGTCCGGACAAGGGGTCAGACTGCACCCACCGCAAACCGTTGGAGTGCATTGCATGGCAGAAACCTACCTTTCCGACAGCCAGATCGCTGCGCGCTACGGCGTGCATCGTTCGACGCCTTGGCGCTGGGCCAAGACCGATCCGGACTTCCCGCAGCCCGTCACGCTGACGCCCGGCTGCACGCGCTGGAAGCTCTCGGAGCTGGAGGCCTGGGAGGCCGCGAAGGCTGCGAAGGCCAACAACGCGTGACACGCAACCGCCGCCCGGTGGAGGGGCAGCGGCGCTGGTCGTCCCGGTTGTGTGGATACACCGGAGCCTAGGATGCGGACTCATAGTGGCGCAACCACAGGCGTGACGAGGTGATGAGGATAGCGGCGAGGTAGTTTCTCGCCGTCTTCTCGTAGCGGGTTGCGACCTTGCGGAAGTGCTTCAGCTTGTTGAAAAAGCGCTCGACGAGATTTCGCCTGCGATAGAGGGCCGGGTCGACGGAGCGCTGGACCTTTCGGTCGCGCTGGGTGGGGATATGGCCGCGCCCGCCGCGCGCCGCGATGAGATCGAGGACGGCGCGGGCGTCGTAGCCGCGATCCGCGACGACGTCTCCCGGGGCGCCATGAGCGGCGAGAAGGTCCTCCACCGCCGCCTTGTCGGAGGCCTGGCCCGGGAGCAGCGTGATCGCGACCGGCAGGCCGCGATGGTCAACCATGGCATTGATCTTGGTGCTCAATCCCCCACGAGAGCGACCGAGGGTGTTATCCTTCCCCCTTTTTTAGCCGCGGCCTGCTGGTGGGCGCGGATGATCGAGCTGTCGATGAACTGCATGCTGTCGGGTGATCGCTCGATCAGCGTCTCGAAGACGCGGACCCAGACCCCGGCCTTGGCCCAGCGGTTGAAACGGTTGTAGATCGTCGTCGGCGGTCCGTAGCGCTCGGGCAGGTCGCGCCACGGCGAGCCCGTCCTCAGCACCCAGAAGATCCCGTTCAGCACCCGCCGGTCGTCCACCCGCGCCACGCCGCGCGGCTTATTCGGCAAGAGGGGCTGGATCAGCCCCCACTCGAAGTCCGTCAGATCGAAACGCGCCATCACCTGCCCCCGTTTGCGGCAGTGAATCACGCATCAAGCCAAACCGGAATCCTGTTTATGGGTTCGCATCCTAGAGCGAGCGCCCCTTGCCGGCAAGGCAAGAGGATAACCGGAAATGAAGACCTTGAAGGCCCGGGCGGGAGTCACTCCGCCCGGATCACCCGTCCCTTCCCGCAGCGGAGCACCAGTTGGGCTACACCCATGACTGACGCCCGTTCCCTCACGCTGGCCCTCGGCGGCCGCCGGAATGGCCGCTCCGGTCAGGCCTGCTGCCCGGCGCATCCCGACAGCAGGCCGAGCCTGACCCTGGCTGATGGCGGCAATGGCAAGCTGCTCCTGTCCTGCAAGGCCGGGTGCGCCTTCCAGCAGGTGATCGATGCGCTGCGCCAGCGGGGGCTCGTGGACGGCTGACCTGGCCGCGGCCCCTCAGTGACGCCGAGATCGCGCGACGGCGGGCCAGGCGCGACGCGCACGCCGCGAAGACGGAACGGCAGGCGCTCACGTGCTGGAACGAAGCGAAGCCGGTGGAGGGCACCATCGCGGAGGCCTACCTGCGCCAGCGCCGCATCGACTGCGCGTTGTCCGAGACCCTCCGATTCCACCCCGAGTGCTGGCACCCGTCCGGCCGACGCCTGCCGGCCCTTGTGGCGCGGGTGGATGGGCTGCCGCGCGTGGCCGTGCATCGCACCTACCTCCGACCGGATGGCTGCGGCAAGGCGGCCGTCGATCCCGCGCGGGCGATGCTGGGCACGACCATCGGTGGCGCCGTGCGGCTTACCGACGCGCCCGGGGGACGGCTCGTCGTCGCCGAGGGCATCGAGACGGCGCTGAGCCTCGCCTGCGGCCTCCTTGCGGACCATGCCACGATCTGCGTCGCCAAGCTGTGGCTGCCGGAGGGCGTCCCGCGTCGCCTCACCATTGCCGCTGACGGCGACGATGCTGGCCGGGCAGCCGCGCGCCGGTTGGCCGAGCGCGCATCCGCCCTGGGTTGGAGCGTGGACATCCTGCCCGCCCCGATCGGTCGGGACTGGAATGACATCATCATGCTGAGGAGGCCCGCGGGATGAACGCGCCGATCAATCTCGCCGAGCCAAGAACCCCATGCCGCTGCCGCAGGAACCGCAGCCTGGGCTCCCGTACCCCGTCGCCGCGCTCGGACCGTTGCAGGCGGTGGTGAATGCGGTGCAGGGCATGACCCAGGCTCCCGTCGCGCTGCCGGCGCAGAGTGCGCTTGCGGTGGCGTCGCTCGCGGTGCAGGGCTTTGCCAACGTCGAGACGCTGGGCGGGGATCGGCCGCTCGCAATCTACGCCCTGACTGTCGCCGGCAGCGGCGAGCGCAAGAGCACCTGCGATAAGCTTCTGATGCGGGGACTTCGCGACTTTGAACGTGAGCAGGCCGCGGTCTATCGGCAGGCGTTGAAGTCGTGGAAGGCGGCGTGCCACGCGCTCTGGAAGGCCTTGCACGACGCGATCGTGGCATCCGTCAGGGGGAATGCCGGCAAGGCCAGCCAGCTGGAGGCGGAAGCCGATCTGGCGGCGCTCGGCGACGAGCCTGTCGCGCCACCACAGCCCGACCGCACGGTCACCGAGCCGACCTACGAGGGGCTGACCCGCAAGTTCGCCGAGGGCATGCCGAGCCTCGGCATCTTCTCCGACGAGGGCGGGCAGTTCCTTGGCGGCTTCGCAATGTCGCGCGACCACCGGCAGAAGACGCTGGCGGCCCTGAACGACCTCTGGCAGGGGAACCCCATTCGCCGGACCCGGCAGGGCGACGGCAGCCTCACGCTCCACGACCGCAGGCTCGCCATCCACCTGATGGTACAGCCCGGGGTGGCGCGCGACTTCATGGCGGACCCGAGAGTCAGCGACACCGGCTTCCTGCCGCGCTTCCTGGTCTGCGAGCCGCCGAGCACGATCGGCACCCGCCTGCACGCCCTGGCCCGCGACGGCACCGAAGCGCTCGCGGCCTTCAACGTGCGTCTCGGGGTCATCCTGCGGACGCCGCTGCCGATGGAGGCGGAGTCGCGCGCCTTGCAGCCCCGACGCCTGGCGCTCTCCCCGGAGGCGCGGGCGGATCTGATCCGCTTCGCCGATGAGTGCGAGTTGCGGCAGGCTCCGGGGGGCGAGCTCTCCAGTGTGACGGGGCACGCCTCCAAGGCCGCCGAGCACGCCTGCCGGATCGCCGGCGTCCTGACGCTCTGGCGTGACCTGGACGCCGCGTCGGTCGCGCTCGAGGACATGGCCTGCGGGATCGAGCTTGCGCGTTACTACCTGTCCGAGGCGGTGCGTCTCGCCAGTGCCGAGACGATCCGCGAGGAGACCGAGCGGGCGGAATGTCTGCGGCACCGGCTCGTCGATGTCTGGCGGCACGACCAGATCATGACGCGCGAGGTCGCGCAGCAGGCTCCCACGCGGCCCCTGCGCGAAAACGCCGTGGCGGCGCTGCGCTTGCTCGAACGGCATGGCTGGGTCGTGGCGCTGCCGGAGGGGACAGTGGTCCGCGGTTCGCCCCGCTCGACCGCCTGGCAGATCGTGAAGGTCAGGGAGGAAGCCTGAACGCGATCGTCAGGCAAGACCAGATGGAGAAGCGGGAGGCCGAGTGCGTGCTACACGTGCTACATGTGCGACACGGCGAGAGCCGGATCAACCGCCATGTAGCACGTGTAGCACGGATCCAGGGCTCTCGATCCGGCCCGCCTCGCTTGCTCACTCTCGGGACCGCCCGCGCAATCGCAGTCAGGAGGCCCGCCGAAACGAGCACCCACATCGGCTAATGAGTTAGGAGAAAACCTGTCATGGGCGGATATGGCTCAGGATGGAACCGGCCGAAGAAAGCTACGGTGGAGGACGCCCTGACACTGTCGATCACGCGCCTCATGAGAGACGGCGTGATCGTTCCGGGCGAGGCACGCACCCGGGCTCGCGGATGGTGCATCAACGGTCGGCTTGCCGCGCTCTTCCTCTGTGATTCAGACGCCGTCGACCCGCAGAACGCATTGCTCCGACTCACGTCATTCGGTCCGGGACCGTCCGAGACCCAGTGCATCAGGCTCACAACCACGCGGCCGCACTGGGGTGGACTTCGCTGGTGGTTCATCTGTCCCCTGACCGGCCGGCGCGCCACGAAGCTGCATCTGCCGTTAGGTAGCCGGCTCTTCGCTCACCGGGATGCGCATGACCTGACCTACCGATCGTGCCAGGAAAGCGGCCGGTTCCGCAGCATTCTGTATCGAGGCATTGCAGACAAGCTTCGCCTGTCAGAGCCGGAGTTGCGGGCCGCCCTGCGCCCCGGCCGCTTGCGCCGGAGCTGAGGCTTTGGTCGCGGGCGGCCGGATCATCCCCTGCGCACCCGTGCCGCCGTGCCTGAGCAGACAGGAACCTTAGCATCCACCAGCACTGGAGTCCTCAATGGATCGGCGACGACGATCCTGTCCGGCACCGACCACAATGCTGAAAGCGATCAGCGCCTGACGTTCTTTCACCGTTCGAAGATTTCAGAATGACAATGCGCTCGGCCGGGGGTTGATCGGCGCCACACTTGCTGCTCCTGTCTGACATCCTCGGGAGGAAATGCCAAAACAATGACCGCCTTCTTCGACGAGCCGATCCTGAACTCGCCATACGTCGAGCCGCGCAAACACTGAGAGCTCGACAAGGACGGCCTTCCGACCGACAAAATCGTCCCGAGCCGGCGCTTGTCGGATCTGCTGACACCGATCCCGAAGGTGAAGAAACAGACGGGGAAGGGACAGCAGACAAGCTTCGTGCTCGACACCGGACATGGCTTCTCGACCGAGGAGCAGGAGTACAATCCGACCCCGACCATCAATTTTCTCCGCGAGGAGGTCGCCCGATGGCGGGCTGAGCCCGAACCGGGCAAATGGCGGGTGACGCCCGTCACTGCCTCGCTGCTTCAGCACTGGCGGGCGCTCCAAGGCGACACAACCCAGGCGATCCGCCCGTTCTTCTGCCAGGTCGAGGCAGTCGAAACCGCGATCTGGCTGCACGAGGTCGCCCCGAAGCTCGCCGCCGGGCGCCGCTTCCTCGACTGGCTTCGTGACGCCAATGCCGGCGCCAATCCGGATCTCTTTTGCGTGGCGTTGAAGCTTACCACCGGCGCGGGCAAGACCACCGTCATGGCGATGCTGATCGCCTGGCAGGCGATCAACGCCACCCGTAGCCCGAACTCGAAGTCCTTCTCCCGCGCCTTCCTCGTGATCACCCCCGGCATCACCATTCGCGACCGCCTGCGCGTGCTGATGCCGAACGACCCTGCCTACTACCGCGATCGAGGCCTCGTTCCCTCCGACATGCTGGCCGACCTCGGCCGCGCCAAGGTCGTGATCACCAACTACCACGCCTTCCGGCTACGCGAGACGATCCAGCTCACCACCGGCACCCGCGCGGCGCTCAGGGGCCACGGGCCGGACATCGCCACGAAGGAGTCCGAGGGCGAGATGCTCCGCCGCGCAATGGCGGACCTGATGGGGATGAAGAACATCGTCGTCCTCAACGACGAGGCGCACCACTGCTACCGCGAGCGACCGATGGCGGAAACGGAGAGACTCACCGGCGAGGAGCGAAAGGAGGCTGAGGAGAACAAGGAGGCCGCGCGTCTCTGGATTTCCGGGATCGAGGCGGTGAAGAAGCACCTCGGGCTCGGTGCCGTCTACGATCTCTCGGCGACCCCCTTCTTCCTCTCCGGGTCCGGCTGGCCCGAGGGAATGCTGTTTCCGTGGGTGGTCAGCGACTTCTCCCTGATGGATGCGATCGAGTGTGGCATCGTCAAGCTGCCCCGCGTCCCCGTCGCCGACAACCTGCCGGGCCAGCCCGCGCCGCTTTACCGCAACCTCTGGCCGACGATCCGCCAGAAGATGCCGAAGAAGAACCGTGCGAGAAGAAGCTCGACCCGCAGAAGCTGCCGACGGAACTGAAAACTGCTCTCGACGCACTCTATGGCCACTACACCAAAACGTTCGACGAGTGGCAGAAGGCGGGAGTGGAAACCCCGCCGGTCTTCATCGTCGTCTGCAACAACACCACGAACTCCGAATTAGTCGCCGACTACATCGCCGGCTATGAACGTGAGATCGCGGAGGGCGAGCTCGAGTTCCGCCAGGGCGCACTCGAACTCTTCCGAAACTTCACCGACGAGGGCGACCGCGTGCACCGTCCGCGCACACTGCTGATCGACAGCCAGCAGATCGACAGCGGCGAGGCGATCCCGCCTGCGTTCCTTGACGTCTACAAGGACGAGATCGAGACCTTCCGCCGTGAGAAAGCCCACCGGGAGGGCGCCGAAGCTGCGAAGACCATCACGTCCGAGGAAGTTCTCCGCGAGGTCATGAACACCATCGGGCGCCGCGGCCGCCTCGGCGAGCAGATCCGTTGCGTCGTCTCCGTCTCGATGCTGACCGAGGGCTGGGACGCAAACACTGTCACGCACATCCTCGGTCTGCGGGCCTTCGGCACCCGGCTCATCTCCGAGCAGGTGATCGGTCGGGCGCTTCGCCGCCTCTCCTATGACGCTGACCCGGAGACCGGCCTTTTCCACGTCGAGTACGCCGACATCATGGGGATCGACGGTCTCAACTTCGCCGCCCAGGCTGTCCAGACAGAGCCAAAACCACCCCGCGAGACGATCCACGTACATGCCGTCCCCGGCCGCGAGCCGCTGGAGATCACCTTTCCCCGCATCGAGGGCTATCGCCTCGAGCTTCCGGACGAACGTCTCGTCGCCGACTTCTCCGCGCTGGAGCCTTACATCCTCGACCCGGCGAAGGTCGGTGCGACCAAGGTCGAGATGGCCGGGATCATCGGGCAGACCGAGACCCTGACGCTCGCACACCTCGATACCGTGCGACGCTCCACCCTCGTCTTCCGCCTCGCCACACACCTGCTCAACCACACGCTGCGGGACGCGAACGCGCGTCCGAAGCTTCACCTCTTCCCGCAGGCGCAGGCGATCGTCAGTCAGTGGCTCGACTCCGGCCTGCTCGTCTGCAAGGACGGCACTTTCCCCGCCCAGCTTTCCTATCGCCAACTCGCAGACGAGGTCTGCGAGCTACTGGTGGGCGCCATCAACGTCGCCAGCGCCAGCGCAGGGGTCGTGCGCGCCATGCTCGACCCGTTCGACCCGGAGGGCACGACCGCGGCGGTGAATTTCACGACCACGAAGACCGACAGGTGGCAGCCGCGCTCCGACCGCAGCCAGATCAACTGGATCGTTCTTGACTCAGACTGGGAGGCACAGCTCGCCCAAGCGATCGAGAACCATCCACGGGTCGCCGCTTACGCCAAGAACCACAATCTCGGCCTCGAAATCCCCTACATCCGCGACGGCGAGCCACACCGCTACCGGCCGGACTATCTTGTCCGGCTGTCCGACGGCACCACGCTCGTCCTCGAAGTCAAAGGCGCCCGCGACCACGACGATGCGCTGAAGGCCGCTGCCACCCGCGACAAATGGATTCCTGCCGTCAACCGCCTGTCGCGCTTCGGCCGCTGGGCCTACGCCGAGATGCGTGACCCCTTCACTATGGCGGAGGAACTCGAATCTCTCGTCGCCCGTACCATTGACGGAGTCCCGGCATGACCGGCATCGGCTTCGTCCGGACCTTACCCCGCAGTCAGCTCGACGAGATCACCCGGCTCGAAATCATCGACCGGATGCTGACGACTGTCACCGCCTGCCGCGCCGCATTCGCTCTGATTGCCGGAGGAGAAGCCCAATGACCGAGAACGCCCCCGCCGGCACCCGGGTAGAGTCCATCACCCACGATGACCGCCGCGCCAACATCCCGTCGGCCGAGCTCGAATCCGTCCTGGCGGACGTGGACCGCGCACCGATCCGCACTGCCTGGGAACGCCGCGACCCTGACCTCGACCCGCAGCTCGTGTGGCGCGGCAAGGATCTCGCCGACTGGTCCGACCTGATCGTCCAGGCCCCGCCGATCTACCTTCAGGAGCAGATCCACCCCAAGGCCCTCATCGAGAACCTCCGCGCCTCTCTCCGCGAGGGCAGAGTGGGCGGCCCCGACCTCTTCGAACACTTCGGCCTGACCGACGACGACCGTGAGGCCGAGGTTGAGTTCTACCGCCACTCCCGCAAGTGGTCGAACCGGATGATCCTCGGAGACAGCCTCGCCGTCATGGCCTCCCTCGCCGAGCGCGAGGGTCTGCGCGGCCAGGTGCAGGCGATCTACATCGACCCGCCCTACGGCATCCGCTTCAACTCGAACTTTCAGTGGTCGACCACCTCGCGCGACGTCAAGGACGGCAACCTCGGCCACCTGACCCGCGAGCCCGAGCAGGTGAAGGCCTTCCGCGACACCTGGCGCGACGGCATCCACTCCTACCTCACCTACCTCCGCGACCGCCTGACCATCGCCCGCGAGCTCCTGACCGAGTCGGGCTCCTGCTTCGTCCAGATCGGCGACGAGAACGTCCACCGGGTGCGGGCGGTGATGGACGAGGTGTTCGGGGAGGAGAATTTTGTTAGCGAGATCATCTTCGCGAAAACTTCAAGTGCGACTACAAACGCGCTACCAACAACATCGGACTTCATCCTTTGGTACGCACGCAATCGGGAGGCTGTGAAGTATCGGAACCAAGCCGCCCCTAAACGTCTCGATGGTGAGGGTGGCGGGGAATATAGGAGCGTTCTTTTTGCGGACGGCGCCACACGACGGTTGAGCGACGAGGAGATCGCGGGCTCCGTTTCGCTTCCAAACGAGGGTCGAGTGTTTCGCCTCGATACTGTCACCAGCCAATCTCCGGGAACGAAGTACGACGTCCCACTTTCCGGCTTTAGGTTTTACCCGTCAGGTTACTGGAAAACGGATAGCGAGAGAATGGGGCGCCTAATCCGGGCGGGGCGGATGGTCCCACGCGCCAACTCCTTGGGCTATCTTCGGTTCTTCGACGACTACGCCGTAGTCGGCTTCTCGAACGTATGGAGCGACACGCAGATTGCCGGCCGACCGGGGGATAAGATCTATGTGGTGCAGACACTTCCCAAGGTCATCACCCGCTGCCTCCTCATGACCACCGACCCCGGCGACCTCGTGCTCGACCCGACCTGCGGTTCCGGCACCACCGCCTTCGTCGCCGAGCAGTGGGGCCGGCGCTGGATCACCATCGACACCTCCCGCGTGGCGCTGGTGCTGGCCCGCGCCCGGATCATGGGCGCGAAATTCCCCTTCTACCTCCTCGCCGACAGCCCCGAGGGCCGGGCGAAGGAAGCCCAGATCACCCGCACGCCCCCGCCCGACACGCCGACGCACAACGACATCCGCCAGGGCTTCGTCTACGAGCGCGTCCCTCACATCACCCTCAAGTCGATCGCCAACAACGCCGAGATCGACGTGATCTGGGCGAAGCGGCAACCCGCCGTGCAAAGAGCCCTCATCGAGCTCAATGCTGCTCTTGAAGGACACCCGGTCGAATTCCTCTTGACCACAGGAGCTCGCGCCGGACGCAAGATCGACTTCACGATGCACTTCTCGGAGACGTTGCCTTCGGGCGAGAAAGTCCCGGCCAACGACCTCCTTGAATGGGAGGTTCCACGAACAGAGCCCGACGACTGGCCCGTCCTCGCGAAGGTCGCCGTTCGAGAGTTCTGGGAGGCCCGCATCGCCCGCCAGAAGGAGATCGACGCCTCGATCGCCGCCCGCGCCGAGTTCGAATACCTCTACAACAAGCCCTACGAGGACCGCAAACGCATCCGCGTCGCCGGCCCCTTCACCGTCGAGAGCCTGTCGCCCCACCGCGCCGCCGCCGTCGGCGCCAACGGCGAGCTGATCGACGAGCTCGACGCCTCCCGCAGCCTGCACTCCCGCGAGGCCGAGGCCGAGGCCGAGTCCTACGTCGAGGCCATCCTCGAGAACCTCCGCCGCGCCGGCGTCCACCAGAAGGACAAGGGCGACCGCATCGCCTTCACCGCGCTGAAGCCCTGGCCGGGCGAACTCGTCTGCGCCGAAGGCCGCTACCCCGAGGGCGACCCCGACGCGCCGGTCGAACGCCGCGCCGCGATCTTCATCGGCCCGGAATACGGCACCGTCCAGCGCGCCGACCTCGTCGCCGTGGCGCGCGAGGCGGCGGAAGCGGGCTTCGACGTGGTGATCGCCTGCGCCTTCAACTTCGACGCCCAGCCTCCGAGTTCCATCGTCTCGGCCGCGTCCCGGTGCTGCAGGCCCGGATGAACCCCGACCTGCACATGGCTGGCGAGCTCAAGGCGGGGGGCGGCAACCTCTTCACCATCTTCGGCGAGCCCGACGTCCTCATCCACGACGACGGCCCCAGGCTCCGAGTCGAACTCAGGGGCGTCGACATCTTCAAACCCTCCCTCGGCGAAGTCGCCTCTTCCGAGCCTGACGAGATCGCCTGCTGGTTCATCGACACCGACTACAACGAGGAGTCCTTCTTCGTCCGCCAAGCGTACTTCCCCGCCGCTGACCTCCCCTACAAGGCGATCCGCACGACGCTGAAGGCCGAGATCGACGAGGACGCCAGGGAGAGCCTTAAGGCTACAGTCTCACGCCCGTTCCCACGACCGAAATCCGGGCGTATCGCTGTGAAGGTGATCAACCACCTGGGGGACGAGGCGATGAAGGTGTTCGGGGTTTAGGGATGGCGGATCGCTCGATCATCGAAATTATCCCCACAATGAGAGCGTCCGAACTAATTCGGCTATGGCAGAACGCTGTGAAGTACGAGGCGGAAGGGAAGGGATCAAAGCTTTACGGGAGAGCGAAGGAAACTATCGCCGCCATACGAATCGAGTGGGCGAAGCGAGGCACGCGGCCGCCGGACCCCAAAGATTATTTCGATTGGCCATCGACAGACGCGCCGGGCGGTGATGGTCGTCTTTGTGGCAAAGACTGGGAGTCTGAAGGTGTGCTGAAGTATATGGGGTATTCTGTCGGAACGACAGCGGGCTTGAATGCCCAGATAAGGCGCCGGGTTCTAACCCATGTGTTCGAGGGACCGCTACCACCAGTGTTTCGTCCTGGGTATCTCAACGAGTGGTCACATCCTTCGAGCAAGCTTAGGCTTCAAAAGTTGGCAGAGACTATCGCCGCCTTCACGCGAAATGCGAAGCGGCGAAGGGGAGACGCGCGCCTGAATGCCGCGATACGTGATTGGGAGACCGACCTTAGATTCCTCTTCGACGAGTTCTATGTTGATAGGTTCAATTTTGAATGGCCCAGCACGTCGGTGGGCTAGGGTTTGTGGATGTTGACGCGCTGCATGCTCGCACCCACTCTCTGCCCGCAATAATGCATATGCTCTGTGCATGGGAAGTGCATCGGTAGTGTCTCGTTAAACTTTAGCAAAATCAGGAATATTCTCCCTCGATGACCCTGCGCATCGCCGATACCTTCACCGCCGCCCTCGACCGTCTGACGGCCCCGGAAAAGGCCGCGGCGAAGCAGGGCCGCCTTCGATCTTCAGGTCGATCCCAGCGCCCCCGGCCTCCAGCTGCACCGGGTCGACCGCTCGCGCGACAAGGAGTTCTGGACCGCCCGCGTCACTCGCGACCTCCGTATCGTGCTGCACAAGCGGGGAGGGTATACGCTGCTCACCTGGGTCGGCCACCACGACGCCGCCTACGCCTGGGCCGAGCGCCGTCGCCTGGAGACCCATCCGACGACCGGGGCGGCGCAGCTCGTGGAAGTCCGTGAAAGGGTCGAGGAAATCGCGATCCCCGTGGCCGTCCCGGCCTCGAAGCCTGCTCTCTTCTCCCGTACGCCCGAGGCGACACTGCTCCTCTGCGGCGTCCCCGCCGACTGGCCCTCCGACGTCCGCGCCGCCACCGAGGACACGCTTCTCGATCTCGACGGCTACCTCCCCGACGAGGCGCGTCGCACCCGCGTGAGCGCAGACCGCCGCGACGCCCTCTGGACGATCTTCGCCAGAACCCGCGATGGGCTCGCCGCCCGGGGCCTCCAGACCTGCGCTGAGGCGCTGCACGACACTGCAGCCGCCCTCGCGGCCGAGGCGAATAGGCCCTTCGATCACATCCTCGTCGACGAGGCACAGGACCTCACCCTCGCCGAGCTTCGCTTCCTGAAATCCGCCGTGTCCCGCGAAATCAACGGCTTGTTCTTCGCGGGCGACATTGGCCAACGCGTCTTCCGCCCGGCCTTCGCCTGGTCCGCCGAAGGCGTCGAGATCCGCGGCCGCTCCCGCTCGCTCAAGGTGAACTACCGCACCTCGCGCCAGATCCGCCGACGAGCCGACCTGCTCCTTCCGCCGCGCCTCGTCGAGCTTGAGGGTACCGAGGAGGACCGCACCGGGGTCCAGTCGGTCTTCGACGGTCCGGCGCCGGAGATTCGCGCGTTCCCGAGCGAAGCGGCCGGGACCGCCTTCGTCGCCGACTGGATCACCCGCGCCGTCGCCGACGGCATCCGCCCGGAGAGATCGCGGTCCTCGTCCGCTCTCCCGCCGAGTTCCCCCGCGCCGAACCCGCGATCGCCGCAGCCGGCCTCGAAACAGGGAAAATATTCCTCACCACCATGCACGCCGCCAAAGGCCTCGAATTCCGTGCCACAGCCACCATCTGTTGCGACAGGGAAATCCTTCCCGCGGCCCGAAGCCTCATGGAGGCAGCCGACGAGACCGCGCTGGCGGAAGCTTTCGCCGTCGAACGACACCTATTGTATGTCGCCACGACACGAGCGCGCGAACGGTTGCTCGTGTCGGGAAAGTCGCCGATATCGGACTTCCTTCAGGACTTGGTAGAGATCTGATTGTGCGATCTGCCCTCCAAGGGGAGCGCACCGAAGGCTGTTTGGAAATCGACGTATACCCTGCACGCCCAGCGTCGATATCACCCTGTCTCACTGCGATGCATTCAAGCGCAAAAGATACGGCGGGCTGGTTGGCGGGTAAGGGTCTAGGAACGCGAATTATCTGTTAACAATCAATGTGTAATGGCGGAGAGACAGGGATTCGAACCCTGGGTGGGGTCACCCCCACAACGGTTTTCGAGACCGCCCCGTTCGACCGCTCCGGCATCTCTCCACTGGCGCGTAGCCATATGCAAGCGGCGGGGCCGGCGCAAGAGGAGATGCGTCCTCGGATGTGACGGATTTGAGTTGCGCCTGCGACAGTTGCAACAAATGGGACGCGGCGCTGGCAAGCGGCTGAAACGCGGGGCCCCTACGCGTCGTCGACCGACGCAGCGGGAGGGATGGGGAATGGCAGGGCTTGGATCTCTCGTGGCTCGGCGGCGCGCGGCGGCGGTCGCGGCGTCGGCGGCCGGGCGCCCGGTGTCCGAGCCAGTGTCCCGGCCAATGCCCGAGCTGGTGCCCGGGCCTGAGCGGTCCGTGGTCGTCGCCGTGCACGATTCCGCCAGCGATGGCGGCCAGTGGCGCGGGCTTGCGGGCCATCTCGCACCGCACTTCGACCTCAATGCGCCCGATCTGCCAGGGTACGGTCATGTCGCGTGCCGTGGCGCTGCGGCGGGGCCGCGCGGCGTGCCGGCCGATGCGCGGACGCTCCTCGGGCTCATCCGTCGGATCGGGCAACCGGTCCATCTGGTCGGGCACGGCTACGGCGCGGCGGTGGTGCTTCGGGCGGCGCTGGAGCGGCCGGGCGTGGTGCTGAGCCTCACGCTCGTCAGCCCCGCAGCCTACCACCTGCTGCGCGGCGAGGGGCCGGCGGAACGTCGGCTCTTCGGGGGTGTCATGGACGTCGTCGCGTCGATGGCGGTGGCAGCGGCGGGCGGGGATCGCACCGGCGCTGTCGCACGCTTCGTCGATCTCTGGCAGGGCCCGGGCGCCTGGGCGCGGAGCCGGGCAGGGGGGCGGACGCGCCTGGTCGGCGAACTCGACCGGGTGCTCGACGATCTCGCGTCGCTCGCGTCCGAACGGGGCCGCCTCACGGAGCTTGCCGGCATCGGCTGTCCGGCGCTGGCGATCGTCGGGCTCGAGGCGCCGGCCGCCACGGTCCGGGTGGCGGAGCTCGTGGCCGAGGCGCTTCCCTCGGGCGTGCTGCGCCGTTTGCCGCGGGTCGGGCACATGGCGCCGCTCACCGATCCGCACCTGGTCGGTCCGATGATCGCCGCGCACCTGCTCGCAGCCGAGCGGGGGCGGCTGTCCGCTGCCGCCTGAGTCAGATCAGCCGGTAGCGCACCATCTCGGCGCGCGTTGGCGTGCCGCGCAGCCGCAGCCGCGGTGCCGTTGATGCGACGGGTGCTGCGGTCTCGCAGGCCACCTCGGATTTCTGCAATCGCCGCCTGCGCCACTCGCGCTGATACTCCGCGCGGCAGGACTTGCAGTAGGCGGCATGCTCTGTCGAGGCTGGTCGCTCCCGGCACCGGCTGCAGGTCTTCAGATCACTCACGTGTCACTCCACACAAGGCTCGTCCGGGCAGGGCCGGTCATTGCGTCTCTGCACTTCGGGGGATGCGGACCTACCGCGCGGAACCGGCTTCGATTGCCGTGCCGCGGGTCGAATCACATGCTCCCCTGCGCACCATCATATATCGGCGGATTTCCGCCGCCAGTCTTGCAATGCCCGGACATTTACTTGCGAGCGCCAGACATCGAGCTTTTGTGATGGGTGGGGGGTGATTCGATTGACCAGGAGTGGGAGGTCGGTATGTACTTGGTACCCGTCGCCTGGTTCGCGCACGTGGTCAACCTCCGCGGAGCGGATGCTCCTGACGTGCGCGCCGGTCTCGCCGCCTCGGGCTTGTCGCTCTCCGTCATTGCTGAGGGAGAGGAGCAGATTGCAGCCCGGCGCTTCGCCCGGTTCATCGAGGGGGCTGCCCGCGCGACTGGTGAGGAGTTCTATGGTCTCGACCTCGGCCTCGGCTACGACCTGCGCGCGTCGGGGCTCGTGGCCTACATGAGCATCGCCTGTGCAACCGTCCGGGACGGCTTGCAGAACGCCTGCCGCTTCGGCGCGATCAGCGACACCTCGGCCGACTACGACCTGATCGTGTCCGAGAGCGAGGCGTTCTTCCGCATCGAGACGCACTCGCCGCAGATGCGCATCAGCCGCCATGCAACCGAGTTCAAGGTCGCGATCGCCGTCAAGGCCTGCCAGACTTGGGTCGGCCCGGCGCTTCGGCCGCAGAAGGTCCGGCTCGCGGTTCCGCGCGGGGAGGCGGGTGGTGCGGCGTGCCGCTTCGGCTGTCCGGCGCACTACGGCGCGGAGGCGACCGGGCTCGTCTTCAGTCTCGAACAGCTCGACCTCGCGCCCAACAGCTCCGATCCGTACCTCCTAGACTTGCTCGAGCGCGTAGCCGCGGACTGTTACGCGAGGCGCGGACCATGGCGAGGCGGCACCCGCAGCCGCGTGGAGCGGATGGTGCTCGACGCGCTCCCGAAGGGCGTGCCCACCGCGCGCCAGATGGCCGAGGCGATCGGCGTCAGCGAGCGGACCCTCGCGCGCAAGCTTTCCGCCGAGGGCACGAGCTTCAGCCAGGTGCTCGACGAGATCCGCCGCTACATGGCCATGAGCTACCTCGACGACCCGGCGTTCTCGCTGGCGCAGATCGCCTTCCTGCTCGGCTACGCTGACCAGAGCGCGTTCTCGAACGCCTTCCGCCGCTGGACAGGCCAGTCGCCGAGCCGCTTCCGTGCCGAAGGCGCCGATGGCGAGTGAAGCGCGCGCCTTCTGGATCGAGGCGGCGGGGCAGGGGGTGCTCCAGCCCGCCGCGCTGGAGCCCGGTGGCGACGATGTGGTCGTTGCCACCCGCATCTCCGGGATCAGCCGGGGCACCGAGGCGCTGGTCTTCCGCGGCGAGGTACCGGCGTCCGAGTGGCACCGCATGCGCGCACCGCTGCAGGAAGGCGCCTTTCCGTTTCCGGTGAAATACGGCTACGCCGCGGTCGGCGAGGTCGTCGCCGGGCCGGTGGAGCTGGTCGGAAGCGCCGTCTTCGTGCTGCACCCGCATCAGGACCGCTTCGCGGCCCCCGCCGCCATGGCGATCCCGTTGCCCGCCGGCCTGCCGCTCCGCCGCGCCGCACTCGCGGCCAACGCCGAGACCGCGCTCAACATCGTCTGGGACGCAGGCATCGGCCCGGGTGACCGGGTGGCGGTGGTGGGGGCGGGCGTCGTCGGCGCCCTCGTCGGCTGGATCGCCGCGGGCATCCCCGGCACCGCGGTGACGCTCGTCGATCTGAACCCGGCCCGCGCCGGGCTCGCCGCGGCGCTCGGCTGCGGCTTCGCCACACCGGAGACGGCGCCGGCCGACTGCGACGTGGTGATCCACGCCAGCGCTACCGCGTCCGGCCTCGCCACCGCGATCGGCCTCGCCGGGCAGGAGGCAACCGTGGTCGAAGCGAGCTGGTACGGCGATCGCCCGGTCAGCGTCAGCCTCGGCGGCGCCTTCCACAGCCGCCGCCTCCGCCTCGTCGCGAGCCAGGTCGGTGAGATCGCGCCCTCACGCCGGCCGCGCTGGAGCCACCGCCGCAGGCTGGAGGCGGCGCTGACGCTCCTCGCCGACCCGGCGCTCGACGCGCTTCTGAGCGGCGAGACCGCCTTTGCCGACCTGCCGGAGCGGTACGGGGAAATCCTCGCTGATCCCGATACCCTCTGCCATCTGGTGCGTTACGACTGACCGACAGGGGAGAGTGACCATGTACGCCGTCGAGGTCCGCGATCACGTGATGATCGCCCACAGTCTGCCGGGCGAGGTCTTCGGCCCGGCGCAACGCCTGCACGGCGCGACCTTCGTGGTCGACGCCGCGTTCTTCGCCGAGGCGCTCGACGAGAACGGCATCGTCGTCGACATCGGCCGCGCCACCGAGGCGCTGGCCGCCGCGCTTGAGCCGCTGCGCTATCGCAACCTCGACGACCTGCCCGAGTTCGCCGGCCGGGCCTCGACCACGGAAGTCCTCGCCCGCCACGTCTTCGACGCGCTCGCTGGCCCCGCGCGCTCCGGCGCGCTCGGCAATCCCGGCGGGCTCCGGCGCCTGCGCATCACGCTGCACGAAAGCCACGCCGCGCGCGGCTGGTACGAGGCGGACCTGTGACGCCAGCGGCGCGCGCCGTCACCTTTCTCGTTCCGGGCGATCTCGACGCGCCGACCGGCGGATACGGCTATGACCGCCGGCTGATCGCCGGACTGCGGGACCTCGGCTGGACGGTCACGGTGCTGCGGCCGCCCGGCGACTGGCCCAGTCCCGATGCCGCCGCGCGCGCCGCAACGCGGGCGCTGCTCGCGGCGTTACCCGACAGCGCGCTCGTCCTGGCCGATGGCCTCGCGTTCGGCGCGATGCCGGGTGAGGCAGCGGCCGAGGCCCGGCGCCTCCGCTTCGTCGCGCTCGTCCACCACCCGCTCGGCGACGAGAGCGGCCTTGCTGCGCCTGATCGCGAAAGGCTTCTCGCCTCGGAGCGTGAAGCCCTTCGGGCCGCCGGACCAGTGGTCTGCACCAGCCCCGCCACCGCACGCCGGCTCGCCAGCGGCTTCGACGTCGCGCCCGAGCGGCTGGTGACTGCCCCGCCCGGCACCGATCCCGGGCCGCGCGCGGCGGGAGACGGTGATCCGCCGCGCCTCCTCGCCATCGGCTCGCTCATCCCGCGCAAGCGCCATGACGTGCTGGTCGATGCGCTCGCCCGTCTCGCCGACCGGCGGTGGACGGCGCGCATCGTGGGCTCGGCCATGTTCGACCCGGCCTGCGCCGCCGATCTCGCCGCCCGCATCGCCGCCGCCGGTCTCGGGGAGCGCGTCGCGCTCTGCGGTGCCGTCACCGACACCCGGGCCGAACTCGCGGCCGCCGATGTCTTCGTGCTCGCGAGCGAGTACGAAGGCTACGGCATGGCTTTCGCCGAGGCGCTG
This sequence comes from Amaricoccus macauensis, assembly GCF_014201905.1. Taxonomy (GTDB): domain Bacteria; phylum Pseudomonadota; class Alphaproteobacteria; order Rhodobacterales; family Rhodobacteraceae; genus Amaricoccus; species Amaricoccus macauensis. The sequence goes on from NZ_JACHFM010000003.1 coordinate 608,744, forward strand.
TCGCAGGGCGTGCCGGTCATCGCCTGCCGCGCCGGTGCCATCGCCGATCTCGTGCCGGAAGCGGCCGGCGGGCTGGCGCCGCCGGGCGATGCGGCGGGATTTGCCGCGGCCCTCGCGCCGCTGCTCGATGATGCCGCCCGCCGCCGCGCCGCCGCCGAAGCGGCCTTCGCCGCCGGCCAGCGGCTGCCGTCATGGGCCGACACCGCGCGCACCGTCGCCGCCTGCCTCGACCGCGTGGCGCGCCCGTGAGCTTTGATCCCGACTGGCTCGACCTGCGCGCGCCCGCCGACGACGCGGCCCGCGACCCGTGGCTTCTCGCCTCGGCGCGCGCCTGTCTGCTTGGCAGTCCCGATGCGCTGGCGCTCGACCTCGGCGCGGGAACCGGCGCGACCGTGCGCGCCGTCGCCGCGTCGGGTGTCCGCTGGCGCCTGCTCGATCACGACCCGGAGCTTCTCGCCAGAGCCGCCGAGCGGGTGCCGGGTGCGGAGACCGTCGTCGCGGACCTCGCCCGCCTCGACTGCGTCGACCTCTCGGACGTGCGCCTCGTCACTGCCTCCGCCCTGCTCGATCTCGCCGGTGCCGCGTGGCTCGACGCGCTCGCCGATCGCCTCGCGGCGGCTGGGACCGCGCTCTATGCGGCGTTGAGCTACGACGGCCGGCTCGACTGGACCCCGGCCCATCCGGGCGACGCGGCGGTTGCCCTTGCCTTCAACCGCCATCAGCACGGCGACAAGGGCCTCGGCGGACCGGCCCTCGGCCCGGACGCCGCGCGCTATCTCGCGGCGGCGCTCGCCCGGCGCGGCTATCGCGTGCGCCTCGGGCTCAGCCCGTGGCGCCTCGCGCCGGGGCCGCTGCTCGACGCGCTCCTCGACGGCATCGCCGGGGCGGCCACCGAGGCGGGAGCCGACACCAGCGCGTGGCGTCAGGCCCGCGCCGCGACGACCTTCGGCTCCGTCGGACACCTGGACATCTTCGCGTTGCCCGGATTCGCCAGCGCGCAGTCAAAGACCACGTCGGTTTCGAGCCCGTAGACCCGCGTCTCGGGCCGGAGTGCATCGCGGAGCCGCGCCACCGGCGCCGTGCGCAGCCCTGACGGCCCGTCACCGATGATGAGCGGCGCCACCGCCACGTGCAGGCGGTGCAGGAGCCCCGCATCAAGGAACCGCTGGATCGTCACGCACCCGCCCTCGATCAGTACCCGCCCGAACCCGAGATCGGCCAGCGCGCCCGCGATGTCCTCGGGCGCGATCCATCCGCACTCGGCCGGCGTCAGGCGAACCACCTCGACGCCCGGCGCCCGTGGCCGGTCGCTGGCCTGGATCACCACCCGCCGCACGCTCGCGTCCGTCAGCGCCTTCGCGCTGTCCGGCAATCGCCCGCGTGGATCAATGATCACGCGCGCCGGGCTCGGGCCGGGCACCAGCCGCACGGTCAGCCGCGGATCGTCCTGCAACGCGGTCTTGACGCCCACCACCACCGCGTCGGCCAGCGCGCGGCACCGGTGCAGATGCTTCAGCCCCTCCGGCCCCGACACGTCCGTCGCATCGCCCGATGGCGTCGCGATCCGACCGTCGAGCGACTGCCCGACCTGCGCGAAGAGGTGCGCGCCGGGATGCCCCGTGGCGAGGGGCGCATAGAGCTCCCACGCCGCGCGCTCCGCCTCGCTCCACTCCTGTGATGGCCCGGCCGCCGCATCGTCGTTGCGGCGCGCGAGCAGCGCCGCCCAGACCGCGTCCGTCACGTCCGCTCGCTGCATCGTATTTCCCTCGCCGTTTCGGCTTGCCGGAACCCGTTGGTACGCTTCACGTAGCCTGCGCCGGGGGCGAGACCACTCGCGCAGGGAGCCTACCCGAAAAAATCGCCCGTGGAATGTTCCACTTCGGTCGCGCTCGTCAGATGCCGGCGTACCAGTCGTAGCCCACGGTATCTTCCCAGAAACCACCCCGGCCGCCCCGCACCGCGCCGAGCAACGCCACCGCCTCGATGCGCATCACGAACTTCGCGTGCTTGTAGCCGAGCTGCCGCTCCACCCGGAGCCGCAGCGGCGCCCCATGCCCGAGCGGCAGCTCGCCGCCGTTCATCCCGTAGGCGAGGATGGTCTGCGGGTGAAACGCATCCACCAGGTCGATGCTCTCGTAATACGCCATGCCGTCGAAGTCGTCGGCACAGTGCAGCACGATGTAGCGCGCCGAAGGCTTCAGCCGCGCGGCCGCGAGCACCGCCCCGAGCGGCACGCCGGTCCACTGGCCGATGGCGCTCCAGCCCTCGACGCAGTCATGCCGGGTGATCTGCGTCCGCGCCGGCATCGCCTTCAGCTCCGCCAGCCCGAGCCGCTGCGGCGCCTCCACAAGCCCGCCCACCTCGAGCCGCCAGTCCGCGAAACCCGTCTCCGCGTGGCGCTGCCACTCCGGCGACGCCGGGCGGGTGTTGCCGTTGGTGCGGAAGGTGGGCGATATCTCCGACGGCGCGAATTCCCGGGCCAGCGCGTCCGAACCGATCAGCCGGTGCACCCGGTAGGAGAGCCACTCGCCACTGCCGAGCACCATGTCGCGGAAACTCGGGCTGGCCCCGAGCGCATCGCAGCCCCCGAGCAGCAACCCCGGGGCCGCAAGCGCCGCGCCCCGCAACAGCGCCCGCCGGCTCACCCGGCTCATCGCCGCGCCTCCGGCAACCGGTAGCGCCCCGTCACCATGGAGCGCACCCCGTTCAATGGCCCGGCGAGCAGCACCATCACGAGATGCACCACCACGAACGCCACGATGAGCCACGCCGCGATGAAATGCACCGAGCGCGCGGTCTGCCGCCCGCCAAAGAGATCGACGATCAGGGGCGCCGTCGCGTCCATCGACGGCGACATGGCGAGCCCCGACAGCACCATCCCGGGCAGCAGGACCACCAGCACCGCGAGATAGGCAAGCTTCTGCAAGGTGTTGTAGCGCCGCGCCGCCTCGCCCTTCGCAAGGTCGAGCCGGGCGTGCGCCTTCACCTCGCCCCAGAGATGCCCCGGTGCCAGCTCGCGCCCCTTGGGCCGCAGGTCGCGCCAGAGATGGCCGTTGACGAGGCTCGCCACCGCATAGGCCGCGAGGCCGCCCGCAAACAGCCATGCAAAGCTCAGATGCCAGCGCCGGGCGAGTGCCAGGTCATAGGCTGACGGGATCGTCGCCCAGCCGGGGAAGGCGATCGCCCAGAGCCGGCCGTCCCGCGTGCTCACCCCGAGAACCCCCGTGGTGTCGAACTCGGCGCCCCCGACCCTGAGATAGCCCTCCGCCCCGGTCGCGCCGATCTCGAGCCACGCCGGATCGGAGTTGGCGCCATAGCTGCCCCAGTAGAGCCGGGGATGCGCGTTGAAGATCATCAGCCCGCTCATCAGCATGATGACGAGGACCCCCGCGTTCACCCAGTGCCAGAGCCGCGTCGAGACGCGGTGCCGCCGGATGGTCCGGCCAGACGGGTCGGGAGACGCGTCCGCCATGGCTACTGGCTGCCGGCGTCGCGCATCGCGTCGCCGAGCTCCCGCCCGGGACTTGCGCGGCACGCGGCCTGCACCGCCATCACCAGATCATCGTTCGCCACGACCTCGGCATCCTCGCCTTCGCCCGACAGCATGGTCTCCGAGGCGTCCATCCCGCCCTCGCCGGCCTCCGCCATCGAACCGGCGATCTGCATCTGCGAGTCCTTGTCCAGGCCGTTGAACTCGGCGCACGACATGTCGGCAAGCGCGGCACCCGGCGCGAGACAGGCGAGCGCCACGAGGGCGGCGTGAAGGCGGGTCATCCGTCGATCCCTCTCTCGCGGGCGCCCGACCGGCACGCGGGCTCCCTGATACTCCTGATACTGCTGTCGCGCGCGCCCGTGTCGCTGCACGATACGGTGATCAGCCGGGCTCGCCGTGCCGCACCAGCGAGGCGAGCCGCGCCAGCTCCTCGTCGTGGATCCCGAGCGCCGTGAGCCCCTCGACCGTCGACATCAGATAGTCGAGGTTGCGCCCGCTCGACCCTTCGGCCCGGCCGATCACCGCGGCCTGCTCCTCCAGCGTCAGCCCGCCGATGTACTGCACATGGCCGCGGTCCACCACGTAGGCCAGCGCCTCGATCTCGATCCCGTCCTCGAGCGTCACCGGCAGGCGCCGCTCCTCATAGGCCGACGAGACCAGCTCGCGCTCCCGCAGATAGGCAAGGACCGCCTCGGCGTGCTCCGCCGTGACCCGGAACGCCAGCCCCTCGCAAACCGCCTCCGCCGATTCGTCAAGGGCGAGAACGAGGCCCGGTGCCTCCGGCGTGCCGCGATAGTGAATCGAGGTCATGCAGAAGCCGCGGCGCCAGCCGGAAAGTCGTGCCAGATGCCGCTCCACGAAGTCAAAACCCGGACGCCAGATCAGCGAGCCGTATCCGAAGACCCAGAGATCACCCGTCGCCATCATGCCGTCCTTCGAGACTCGCGAACCATTTCCCCTCGCATCGGTGCCGAGGCTCGGGTAACTGGCGGAAAGGGGGTAGGGCATGCGCGTAATCTTGGCAATCACTGCCGTCGCCATCGTGGCCGCACTGGCGTGGAGCGGCTTCTGGTACTGGCAGGTATCGCTGCGGGAGCAGGCGATCGACGGCTGGCTTGCCGAGCGGCGAGCCGACGGCTGGGTCGCGGAGGCCAGGGGCGTGGAGATGGCGGGCTTCCCGAGCCGCGTCGACACGTTCGTCACCGGCCTGAACCTCGCCGACCCGGACGCCGGCTGGGCATGGAAGGCAGACGAACTGCAACTCCTCTCGCTCACCTACAAGCCACACCACATCATCGCGACGCTGCCCGGAGAACAGGTGTTCTCCACGCCCTACGACACCATCCGCCTGCACGCCGACGCCCTGCGCGGCTCGGTGCTGTTCCGCCCGACGCCCCGGCTCGAACTCGACCACATGACCTTCGAGATCGGCGACATGCAGATCACCGGCGACGCCGGCTGGTCGGCGCAGATCGGCAAGGGGCTCCTCGCCACGCGACAGTCCGCCGGCAAGGACGTCCCGCCGTTCGCCCACGATCTCGCGATTCAGGTCTCGAGCCTCACCCTGCCGCCCGAACTCATGCGGACGCTGCGCGCCGGCAAGGTGCTTCCGGCCGAGATCGGCTCCATGTCGCTCGATGCGATGCTGGACTTCGACCAGCCATGGGACCGGGCCTCGGTGGAGGCGGGCCTGCCGACCCTCGAAGGCGTCAACGTGCGCGACCTGCACCTCTCGTGGGGCCGGCTCGACCTGCGCGGCAAGGGGGATCTCGACGTCGATGCGAAGGGCTTCGCCGAGGGCCGGCTCGACTTCACCGCCACCAACTGGCGCGACATGATCGACGTGGCCCAACAGAGCGGAGTCATCGGGTCCACCATGGCCGACACCCTGCGCGTCGGCCTCGGCCTTCTCGCCCAGATGGCCGGCAAGCCCGACGCCATCGACATCCCCCTCGAATTCGCCGCCGGCCAGACCCGCCTCGGCCCCATCCCCCTCGGCCCCGCCCCGAGATTGGCGACGCGGTAGGGGCGCGGCAGGGGGCTGACGAATGCCGCCCGGATTGGCAGGCGATAGCATTCTGGGTAGTGTCAGATAATATTATTAACTAAAATCAACTTGATAGACACCCAGCGCAACTTGCGCGTCGGGCCGTCAAATGAGATCGGGGGGGCCTCCCCTCAAGGGCCCCCCCGATCCGCTGCGTGCGGGTACTACGGACCCCCATCCGCTCGGGTCCGGCGCGCGGGACGAGTCCCCCGGCGGACCCACCAAACGCCGGTGGGACCCGATCGACCGCGCCTTGCCAGACCCTCGCCGACCCGCACGACCCCTCCAGGGTCTTGTTGGACCCCAAGGTGCATCCGATGCGATTTCGTGGAGGACGATGGGTTCAGGGGGCGTTTCTGCCGCGGCCATCGACTGCTCCGACCATTGCCGGAAACGGCGCCTCCCGTCAAACGGGAAGCGCCTAGACTTCAAGGTAATGAAGGCGTTGCCGCGCCTCAGTAGCGGTAGTGGTCGGTCTTGAACGGCCCCTCGGGCGCGACGCCGATGTAGGACGCCTGCTCCGGCGAGAGCTCGGTCAGCTTCACGCCGATCTTCGCGAGATGGAGGCGCGCCACCTTCTCGTCGAGGTGCTTCGGCAGGGTATAGACCTTGTTCTCGTAGGCATCGCCCCGGGTCCAGAGCTCGATCTGTGCGAGCGTCTGGTTCGAGAACGACGCCGACATCACGAACGACGGATGCCCGGTGGCGTTGCCGAGGTTCAGGAGCCGGCCCTGAGACAGCAGGATGATCCGCTTCCCGTCCGGGAAGCCGATCATGTCGACCTGATCCTTGATGTTCGTCCACTTCAGGTTCTTCAGCTGCGCGACCTGAATCTCGTTGTCGAAGTGGCCGATGTTGCCGACGATCGCCATGTCCTTCATCGCCCGCATGTGGTCGATGGTGATGACGTCCTTGTTGCCGGTCGCGGTGATGAAGATGTCCGCCCGCGGCGCCACGTCGTCCATGGTAACGACCTCGAAGCCGTCCATCGCCGCCTGCAGCGCGCAGATCGGGTCGACCTCGGTCACCATGACCCGCGCGCCCGCACCGCGCAGCGACGCCGCCGAGCCCTTGCCCACGTCGCCGTAGCCGAGCACGACCGCGGTCTTGCCGGCCATCATGGTGTCGGTGCCGCGCCGGATGCCGTCGACGAGGCTTTCCTTGCAGCCGTACTTGTTGTCGAACTTCGACTTCGTGACGCTGTCGTTCACGTTGATCGCCGGGAACGGCAGGTGGCCCGCCTCCATCAGGTGATAGAGCCGGTGCACGCCGGTCGTCGTCTCCTCCGAGACGCCCTTGAGCGCATTGCGCTGCTGCACGAACCAGCCCGGCGTTGCCGCCATCCGCTTGCGGATCTGGGCGAAGAAGTACTCCGCTTCCTCCGAGTCCGGGTTCTCGATGAGATCCGTCTCGCCTTCCTCGACCCGCGCGCCGGTCAGGATGTACATCGTGGCATCGCCGCCGTCGTCGAGGATCAGGTTCGCGCCGCCGTCGAAGTCGAAGATGCGGTCGGTGTAGGTCCAGTACTCTTCGAGCGTCTCGCCCTTCACCGCGAAGACCGGAACGCCGGTCGCCGCGATCGCCGCCGCCGCGTGGTCCTGCGTCGAGAAGATGTTGCACGACGCCCAGCGGACGTCGGCGCCGAGGGCGGTCAGCGTCTCGATGAGGACCGCGGTCTGGATCGTCATGTGCAGCGAGCCGGCGATCCGCGCGCCCTTCAGCGGCTGCGACGGGCCGTATTCCGCCCGGATCGCCATGAGGCCCGGCATCTCGGTCTCGGCGATGTCGAGCTCCTTGCGCCCGAAATCGGCGAGGTTGATGTCCCTGACGACGTAGTCCCTGCTCATGACAGCCTGGTCTTCGCTCATGGTCCGGGGGTGCTCCGATAAGATCAATGTCGGGGCGCGGCTTACCAAGAACGTGGTTGCTCCACAACCACGGGTGCAGCTAGACCGCCGGGATGCCCGATCGAGAGGCTGTTCCGGGAGGCGCTGCATGGCAGGAACCGAGCACACGGTCACGCTGGAGGCCGATGGCCCGGCGCGCTCGGGGCGCGCCGTGGTCTTCGCCGCCGACGGCGCCTACCTGCGATATGCCGCCTTCGCCGCCGCGCAGCTCGCGCGCCTCATCCCGGCGCGGGACTTCGACATCTGTCTCTGCGGGCCGGAGATGCCCGAGGCGGTTCCGGGTCTCGACGGGCTCGGACTGCGCCGCTGCCGGGTGACGACGGGGGACATGTTCGATCGTCTGGGTCTCGATCCGCGCCGGAGTGCCGCCTCCTACCTGCGCTATGCCCTGCCAGAGGCGTTTGCGGCCGAGTACGGCCGGCTCCTCTATCTCGACGCAGATGTCTTCATTCAGGGCGGCGACTTCGGCGCGCTCCTCTCGGTGGACCTCGGGGCGCATCCCCTCGGGGCGGTGCGCGACAACATGCAATGGCGCACACCCCGGCGGCGTACGCCGTCCTATGAGCGTCTGGGGCTGCCCTGGGCCTCGGTCTTCAACAGCGGCATGATGCTGATCGATGTCAGCACGTGGCGCGAGCGCGACGTTCTCGGCCGGATGCTCGCCTTCGGCGCGGCACATGATCCCGCCCGTGTGGGTCTCGACCAGGATCTGGTGAACGCTGTGGTGCGCGGTGGCTGGGCCGAGCTCTCGCCGGTCTGGAACTGGCAGTACACCTGGGCCTCGCGGCTCTTCGAGGCGCTGGCCGATGCCCATGTGGTGCATTTCATCGGCCCGCGGAAGCCGTGGAGTCATGACGGCGGCGAGTTGCCGCTGCGTTTCCGGCGGGCCTACCGCGACTTCTTCGCGGCGAATTTTCCGGAAGAGCCGGTGGGACCGGACGGAGTGGCGCCGCTGGCGAACCGGCGGTTCGTCGGCAGGATGCTGGTGAAGCACCTGCTCTCGCTCGGCAAGCTCGGGGCCTATCTTGACCGCTTTCCCGACGATCTGACGGTGCTGGCGTGAGGGGCGGCGGACCCGGCGTCGGGGGGCATCGAGCCCCCCTCCGCCGTCGCCGGCTGACGCCGGCTCTGGCGCCCGGTTGCCGGGGTCGGCACGGGGCCGGTGGTTCGGGACGCGGACATTGCCGCGATTCGGGGCGCGCGGATGCGCGCAGGATCTTCTTTGCTGGTTTTCCGCCCGTTGGCGGAAAACGACTGCTCTCCAGGTTTCAAGGCCGTATGAAGACCTGCAGGGCAGGGTGGGGGCGAAATGGCTGAGCGTGCGTGGCAGCGGATGCTCTCCGGGCGGCGGCTCGATCTGCTTGATCCGTCGCCGTTCGATGTCGAGATCGAGGACATCGCCCACGGACTCGCGTTCGTCGCACGCTGGAACGGTCAGACCCGGGGTGAGCATCCGTATTCGGTGGCGGAGCACTCGCTGCTGGTGGAGGACCTCTACGGGCGGATCGTGCCGAAGCCGGAGCCGAAGTGGCGGCTGGCGGCGCTGCTCCACGACGCGCCGGAGTACGTGATCGGCGACATGATCTCGCCGGTGAAGGCCGCTGTCGGGCCGGGGTATGCGTTGCTCGACGCGCGCCTGACACGGGCGGTGCATATCCGTTTCGGCCTGCCGGCGGATCTGCCCAAGGGGGTGAAGGTGCAGATCAAGCGGGCCGACAAGGTGTCGGCGTGGCTCGAGGCGACGCAGATCGCCGGCTTCTCGCCCTCGGAGGCCAATCGCTTCTTCGGAGCGCCGCGCCTCGACGAGGCGGGGAGCCTCGTGCTGCGGCCGCGGCCGCCCATGGCGGTGAAGGCGGCGTTTCTCGCGCGGCACGCCGAGCTGATGGCGGCGTGCTGAGGCCGCGCGCAAAGCGTTGGGCGATATGGCTTGACGGACGGGCGAGGCTACCCCACGTAACCGGCAAATCCGGGGTCGCGTTCGCGGCGCCCAAGGAGGAGAGCTGATCGCATGGACCTGAAAGCCCCGACGCCCGCCGAGAGCCTTGTCAAGGACGGAACCGAGGCGACCTTCATGGCCGATGTGGTCGAGGCCTCGGTCGAGGTTCCGGTCATCGTCGATTTCTGGGCGCCCTGGTGCGGTCCCTGCAAGACCCTCGGGCCGGCGCTCGAGAAGGCGGTGGCCGATGCCAAGGGCAAGGTCCGGATGGTCAAGATCGACGTCGACCAGAACCAGCGCCTTGCGGCGCAGATGCGGGTACAGTCGATCCCGGCGGTCTTCGCCTTCGTGGGCGGCCAGCCGGTCGATGGTTTCATGGGGGCGCAGACCCCGGCCCAGATCAAGGCGTTCGTCGATCGGCTGATCGACATGTCCGGCGGCAACGCGGGGCTCGAGGAAGCGATCGCTGCCGCCGAGGAGATGCTGGCCGAAGGGGCGGCGGCGGATGCGGCGCAGACGTTCGCTGCGGTGCTGCAGGAGGATGAGGGCAATCTTGCCGCGATCGGCGGACTTGCCCGCTCGCATCTTGCGCTCGGTGAGATCGAGCAGGCGAAGGGCGTTCTCGGGATGACCCCCGCCGGCAAGGAGGGCGACCCGGCGATCGCCGCGGCGCGGGCACAGATCGACCTTGCCGAGGCGAGTGCCGGTGCCTCCGGCGAGACGGCCGATCTCGAGGCGCGGGTGGCTGCCGATCCCACGGATCTGCAGGCGCGCTATGATCTTGCGATGGCCCGTGTCGGGGCCGGGGATCAGGCCGGTGCGATCGACGATCTGCTCGAGCTGTTCCGCCGGGATCGCGAGTGGGACGAAGGAGCGGCGAAGACGCAGCTTCTCAAGCTCTTCGACAGCCTCGGGCCGAAGAGTGAGGTGGGCCAGAAGGGCCGACGGCGGCTGAGCTCGATGATCTTCGCCTGACAGTCTGCGGGGAGACGCCGCGTGGTCATTCGCAAGTACGGTCTGGCCGACCTGCCGGAGAGCATTCCGGTGTTTCCCTTGCCGGGTGCGCTCCTGCTTCCGCGGGCCCGGCTGCCACTCAACATCTTCGAACCCCGTTATCTCGCGATGCTCGAGGACACGCTCAAGACGCCGCATCGGCTGATCGGGATGATCCAGCCTGTTCTGCTTCCCGGCGACCGTGGCGAGCGGCACGAGACCGAGCGGGTGGAGACTGCCCGGCTGCATCGGATCGGCTGCGCCGGGCGGGTGACGGCGTTTCAGGAAACCGAGGACGGGCGGTATCTCATCACCCTCTCTGGCGTGGCGCGCTTCCGGCTCGGCCCGATCGAGCAGGGCTTCACGCCCTACCTGCGGGCACAGGTCGACTGGGTGAGCTTCGAGCGTGACCTCGGGCGGGCAGAGATGGATCCCGGCTTTGATCGGGACGGTTTTCTCGACGTTCTGGGGCGGTTCTTCGAGGCGGCGCAGCTGTCCTCGGACTGGGAGAGCCTGAAGGAGGCGGACGCGGAACTCCTGATCAATTCGCTCTCGATCCTCTGCCCGTTCGACCCCGAGGAGCGCCAGGCGCTGCTCGAGGCGCCGACGCTCGCGAACCGGCGAGAGACGCTGACAGCGCTCATGGAATTCGCGCTGCGCTCCGGCGGTGACGACGGGGTGCTGCAGTGAGCGACGCGCCGCCAGCGCCGCCGGCCGGCGCGGCGGCCGACAGGCGGATGCTCGAGGTGCTGGTCTGTCCGGTGACGCGCGGGGCACTGGTCTACGATGCGGTGCGTCAGGAACTCGTGTCGCGCAACGCTGGCCTCGCCTTTCCGATCAGGAATGGCGTTCCGGTGATGCTGCTCGACGAGGCTCGGCGGCTCGACTGACCGCCGCTCAGGTCTCGCGGCGCGGGACGACCATGCGCGAGACGAGGCGCTGGGCGATCTCGTCATTCTGGTTCAGGGTTTCGCTCAGCAGCACGATCTGGCCACGATCGGGGCGCGACCGGGAGGGGATCACATCCTGCACCGTCGAGACGACGCGCAGGCGGTCGCCGGGGCGGGTGGGGCGCGGCCAGCTGATTTCGGCGCCCGCGCCGATCAACCCGCCGGCGATAGGCAGGCTTCCGACCAGCAGGCGCATGGTGAAAGCGGCGGTGTGCCAGCCGCTGGCGGCGAGGCCCTGGAAGAACGTGCCTTCCGCCGCCGCCGGGTCGGTGTGGAACGGCTGCGGGTCGAACTCGCTCGCGAAGGCGATGATGGCGTCGGCGTCGAGCTGGCGCTCGGGGCTTTCGAAGCGGCGGCCCACTGTCAGGTCCTCGAGATAAAGCAGTCCGGTCATCGGCGATTTTCCTTTGCGCCGGTCTCGGCCGAGCTCGCCATAAGCCAGCAGGCGAGCGCCCAGCCCGCGCCGGCCGTCCAGCCGGCGAGGACATCGGTCGGCCAGTGAACGCCGAGATAGACCCGACTGATGCCGATCGCGACGACGAGGGCGATGGCGAGGGCGATGACATAGGTGCGCAGGGCCGCGGTTGGCTGCAACCGGGCGAGCATGACCGCGAGGGTCAGATAGGTGACGGCACTCATCATCGAGTGGCCCGAGGGAAAGCTCGTGGTGTAGGTGGTCATGCCGTGCGGTACGAGGTCGGGGCGCGGCCGGTCGAAGCCAAGCTTCGCGAGCGAAGAGAGCACCTGCCCGCTGCCGACCGAGGCGAGAACCACCCACATCGAGCGGTGGTGGCCCTGAAGCCAGAGGTACCCGGCGACCGCAAGGGTGATCGCAGTGAGAATGCCGATCCCGCCGAGTGCGGTCACGTCTCGTGCCAGTTCCTCAAGCCAGGGGGGGCCGAGCGGATCGGCCGGGTCGACCGGGTTTCTGAGCGCGAGAAGCAAGGTCTTGTCGAAGACATGGGTCTCGCCTTCCATCACTTCTTCGGCGATGGAGATGAAGATCCAGAGGCAGCCGGCAACGGCGCCAAGCACGATCAGGGTGCGGAGTTCGATCCGCTCGACGAACCAGCGCCAGCCATCCGTGGCCCAGCGCGCCGGCCTCACCGGTTGTCCCCCAACACGAAGACCCGGGAGGGGTGGAGCGCGCCTCCACGCCAGATTCCGACCGCGAGCGGGACGCCGTCGCGGCTTGCCCATGCCGTCTCGCCGTCGGCGAGGCCCGCGCCGGGAAGGGCCATGGCGTTGCCGTTCAGGATGCGTACGGCGAGGGCGGGCGGGCAGCAGAGTTCGGGCACTCCGGCGAGGGCGGATTCGAGCGGCAGGATCCGCTCCGCGAGATCGGGGGCGGTCAGGTCTTCCCAGCTCACGGCGCCGTCGAGGTTGAAGGGGCCGGTCGCGAGGCGACGAAGCGCCACGACGTGACCGTGGCAACCGAGGCGGGCGCCGAGATCGCGCGCGATGCTGCGCACGTAGCCGCCCTTGCCGCAGCTCATCTCGAAGGTGGCGCTGTCGGCGTCGGGCATGTCTGTGAGCGCGAGCCGGCCGACGTGGAGCGGCCGGGGCGCGAGCTCAAGGATTTCGCCGGCGCGGGCCAGCGCGTAGGCGCGTTCACCATCGACCTTCACCGCGGAGATCTGAGGCGGCACCTGCAGGATGTCGCCGGTGAATTCCGGGAGCGCTGCTACGATCGCCGCGCGGTCGGGGCGCAGGTCGGATGTGGCGAGCGGCGCGCCCTCGGCGTCGTCGGTGGCGGTCGACATGCCCCAGCGCACGGTGAAGCGGTAGGACTTGTGCGCGTCGGCAATGAAAGGAACGGTCTTCGTCGCTTCGCCGAAGGCGAGCGCGAGCAGGCCCGTGGCGCCCGGGTCGAGGGTGCCCGCGTGGCCGGCCTTCTCGGCGTCGAGCGTGCGCTTGGCGCGGGCGACGGCGTGAGCGGAGGTGACGCCCGTGGGCTTGTCGAGAATGAGCCAGCCGTGAACCGGCCGGCCGCGACGCTTTCTCGCCATCTTTGGATCAGTCCTCGAGATCGCGTCGGACGTCCGGCGAGCTCAATACCTCGCGGGTCCGGTCCATCTGGTCGAAGCGGGTATCCGCCTGAAAGGTAAGCTCGGGCGAAAAGCGCAGGTCGATCCGGTCGGTGACCAGCCGGCGCAGCTCGGTGCGGTTGCGGGCGAGGGCGCGCACCACAACGTCAGTGTTGACGCCGCCGAGCGGCAGCACGAACGCGGTGGCGTGGCGCAGGTCGGGCGCGACCTTCACCTCGGAGACGGTCACGGAGACGTGGGCGAGGTCGGAATCGTGAAGCTCGCCGCGCTGGAGGATCTCCGACAGCGCACGCCTGATCACCTCGCCGACGCGAAGCTGGCGCTGGCCCGGCGCGCCGCCGGAGGTGATGGGTCTTGTCTTTGCCATCCCGGTCACATCCTATCGGCGCCGCTTGAAGTCAAGGGTGGGCGGAATGACTGAGGGGAACAGCATCGGCATCGCGGTGGTGGGTGTCGCCGGGCGCATGGGGCAGATGCTCGCGCAGGCGGTGCTCGAAACACCGGGGACGCATCTCTCCGGCGCCGCGGTGCTGGCGGGGCACCCCTGGGTTGGCCGTGACCTCGGTGAGGCGATGGGCGGGCCGGCGCTCGGCGTCATCGTCGAGGACGATCCGCTCGAGGTTTTCGCCCGGAGCCAGGCGGTTCTCGATTTCACCACGCCTGCGGCCACGGTCGATTTCTCGGTGCTGGCGGCGCAGGCGCGTCTCGTCCACGTGATCGGCACGACCGGACTGGAGCGGGAGGATCTCGAGAAGATCGCGGCGGCGGGCCGGCATGCGGTCGTCGTGCGTGCCGGCAACATGAGCGTGGGCGTGAACCTGCTGACGGTGATGACCCGCCGGATCGCGGCGGTGCTCGGCCCCGAGTACGACATCGAGGTCGTGGAGATGCATCACCGCGCCAAGGTTGACGCACCCTCCGGGACCGCGCTCATGCTCGGCGAGGCGGCCGCGGCCGGGCGGCGGGTAAACCTCGCGGATGTGACCGAGGCCGGGCGCCACGGCATCACCGGGGCGCGGGCGGAGGGAGCCATCGGCTTCGCCAGCCTGCGCGGCGGCGACGTGGTGGGCGAGCACGAGGTGATCTTTGCCGGGCCGGGCGAGCGGGTGGTGATCGGCCATATCGCCACCGACCGGATGCTCTTCGCCCGGGGGGCGGTGCGGGCGGCCATCTGGGGACAGGATCGCCCGCCGGGACAATACACGATGATCGACGTGCTGGGCCTGCGCGATCCTGCGGCGGAGGTACCCGACCGGTGAGCACGGAAATGATGCAGGCAATGGTGGTGGCCGCGCCGGGCGCGCCGCTCACGGCCGTGCAGACGCGGGTTCCGGTGCCGGGGCCGGGCGAGGTTCTGGTGCGGGTGCGGGCCTGTGGTCTCAACTTCGCCGACACGCTGCTGGTGGCGGGCAAGTATCAGGTCCGTCCGGAGATGCCTTTCGCGCCGGGAATGGAGATCGCCGGCGTCGTCGAGCAGGTCGGCGAGGGTGTCACGCGCCTGCCACTCGGAGCCAGGGTCGCGGCCTATGCGGGCTACGGCGGGCTGGCGGAGTGGGCGGTGGTGCCGGCCGACCGCTGCGCCGTGGTGCCCGAGGGGATGCCTGACACGGTCGCGGCCGGGTTTCTCATCGCCTATGGCACGAGCCACATCGCGCTCGGCTGGGTCGCGAAGCTCCGGCCCGGCGAGACGCTGCTGGTCCTCGGGGCCTCCGGCGGCGTCGGATTGACGGCGGTGGAGCTCGGGGCGCGCATGGGCGCGCGCGTCATCGCGGTGGCGCGCGGTCCCGAACGGCAGGCGATCGCCGAGCGGGCCGGCGCCTCGGTGCTCCTCGATGCGAGTGCGGACATCCGCGCGGAGGTGAAGGCGCTTGGCGGTGCCGACGTGGTCTATGATCCGGTCGGGGGCGAGCTCGCCGAGGCGGCGCTGCGCGCGACGCGCCCCCGGGCGCGCATCCTGCCGATCGGTTTCGCGAGCGGCGGCGTGCCGCAGTATCCGGCGAACCTGCTGCTCGTGAAGGATCTGAGCGTGCTCGGGGTCCACTTCGGCGCCTGGGCAGATCACTCGCCCGAGGCGGTCAGGGGCTGCTTCGAAACGCTCTTTGCGTGGTGGCGTCTCGGGCGTCTCGCGCCCCACGTGAGCAACGTCCTGCCTCTCGCCGAGGCCGAGGCGGGGCTCGACCTTCTCCGCCGCCGGCAGGCGACGGGCAAGGTGGTGGTCGAGATCGCGGGGTAGGACCGCCGGGTAGGACCCGGCATACGCGCGCGGAGCAGCCGCATGCTCCGCGTTAACGGTCGGGCGAGAAGGCGCGTTCCCGTGGCGCCGGCGAGGCTCTACCTTCAGATCCGGGGCGCTTCGCCGTTAACCAGATTCGCCTCCCCGCCGGCCTCACACGCTCCAGCGATACAGCCAGATCTCCGACGCCTTTACTCCCTCGCTTTCCAGCCAGAGCCGGAACTCCGCTGACTTCGCCTCGCCCGGCAGGAAGTGAAAGCCGACGCGAACGATTCCGGGCGCGGGCAGTTCGATGACGCTCAGCCCCTTGATCTGGCCCGCGGTCACCTCGATCCGCGGCGTGACGCCGGAAAAGGTGATCTCGCCGAGGTCGAAGTCCACGGCGAAGACGCGCTCGCGGGTGTCGAGGATCGAGATGCCGCTTCGGGTCGCGGCCACGGTGGCGAACGGCAGTTCCTCTTCCTGCACCAGCCCCCAGGTCAGGCGATAGGACAGATCGACCTGCGAGCCCTCCTTGAGCGGCGTCTCCGGCCGCCAGAACGCGACGATATTGTCGGCGAACTCGTCGCCGGACGGAATCTCCACCAGCATCACGGCCCCCTTGCCCCAGCCCTCGCCGGGCTCGACCCAGGCACTCGGACGCCGCTCGTAGTGGGTTTCGGCGTCTTCGTAGTCCGAGAAGTTGCGCGCCCGCTGGATCAGCCCGAAGGAGCGCGGGTTCTCGTCAGAGAAGGCTGAGGTCTCGATGCCGGGCGGGTTGCGGAGCGGCCGCCAGAGGCGTTCACCCGACCCGTTCACCATGCGCAGGCCGTCGCTGTCGTGAACCGCATTGCGGAAGTCGTCGATCCCGGTGCGGCTCTCGGGGCCGAAGAAGTACATCGAGGTGAGCGGCGCGATCCCGATGGAGGCGATATCGCGCCGCGGAAACAGCACCACACGCAGCTGCGTCACGGTCTCGCGGCCGGGCTCGATCGAGAAGTCGTAGGCGCCGGTGACGCTGTCGCTGTCGAGCAGCGCCGAGAAGCGCAGGACCCGGTCCTCGGGGGCCGGCTCCTCGATCCAGAATCGGGTGAAGACCGGAAACTCTTCCGGCTCGGATCCCCCGCTGCCGATGGCGAGGCCCCGGGCCGAAAGGCCGTAGAGCGTGTCGCGGGCCACGGCGCGGAAGTAGCTGGCGCCCTGGAACACCGCGAACTCGTCCCAGACGCCCGGCCGGTTGACCGGATGGCGGAAGCGCACGCCGGAGAAGCCCATGTCGGCGCCGAGCCCTGCCGGCGCCCGGCCGTCGGGGTAGGGAAAATAGTTCGGGTGAAACGCGAAGAAGTCGGTGGAAAACGCCACCGGCTCGACCTTTCCGCCGGTGACGACGTTGATCTCGATCTTGTCCTGGTAGGAGAACCCCGGGGGCAGCAGTTCCGCCTGAAAGCCGGCACCCAGGAACAGGCGCTTGTCGTCCCGGAAGCGGATGGCGCGGTACTGGTCATACTTCAGGTCGGCGAACGGCTCGGTGAGCTTCATCATCGGCCGGTTGTAGGGCTTGCCCGCCGCCTCGCGCGCCAGCGCGATCACGCTGTCGAAGCTGAAGGGCTTGCTCGAATCCTGCGCCGATGCCGCGGTTGCGAAGAGCGGCAGGTGGGCGCCCGCGAGGCCGAGGACGAAGGTCTCGAGCAGGGTGCGGCGATCCATGTTTCGTCCTTGCTTACTTGGGGTTCGCTGGGTTGCCTGTCCTTACGTCGCCGGGCGCCCGGCCTCAAGGTACCCCCTCGGTCACGATTGCGATCGCACGCGGATTTACGCGGATGCACCCGTCTGCCTCCAGCTCCCAGGTGTGCGCCTCCCGGCCGGGCAGGTGGAAGCTCACTTCATCCGCGGTCCGGTTCAGCAGAACGGCCACCCGGCGGCCATCGCGCGACAGAACCATCGCGAGGGCACCAGCCTCCGCCGCCTCCCAGTCGGGCGCGGTCATCGGCGTGCCCGTCGGCGTGAGCCAGAGCGCGTCCGCGAGCCCGTCCGTCCCCGGCTCCCCGGACAGCAGCTCCGGCCCGGCGATCTGCGGGCACGCTCTGCGGGTCGCCGCAAGCTCCGCCGTGAAGGCTTCGAGCTCCCGGTCGCGCCCGTCCCAGTCGAGCCAGGTCAGGGCGTTGTCCTGCGCGTAGGCGTTGTTGTTGCCGTTCTGGCTGCGGCCGAACTCGTCGCCGGCGGTGAGCATGATCGTGCCGCGGGACGCGAAGAGCGTGGCAAGGAGTGCCATGACGTCGTGCCGGCGCGCCGCGACGATGCCCGCATCGTCGGTCGGCCCCTCGTGGCCGTGGTTCCAGGAGAAGTTCTCGCCGTGCCCGTCGCGGTTTTCCTCGCCGTTCGCCTCATTGTGCTTGCCCGCGTAGGCCACGAGATCGCCGAGGCTGAAGCCGTCATGCGCCGCGATGAAATTGACGCTGCGGGTCGCGGGCGGCGAGAAGACGTCCGACGAGCCGGCGAGGGCGGTTGCCATCTCGCCGAGCATGTGCCGGTCGCCGCGCCAGAAGCGGCGCACGCGGTCGCGGTACCGGTCGTTCCACTCCAGCCAGCCGTCGGGAAACTGCCCGAGCTGGTAGCCGCCCGGACCGATGTCCCATGGTTCGGCGATCATCACGCGATCGGCGAGGAGTGGATCTCCGGCGATGTCGCGGAACAGGTCGGCGTCGCGGCTGAAGCCGCCGGCGTCGCGCCCGAGGATCGGCGCAAGGTCGAAGCGGAAGCCGTCCACCCCCGCCCGCCCGACAAAGTGCCGCAAGGTATCGAGGATCAACCGCCGGGTGACCGGATGTTCGCAGGCGAGCGTGTTGCCGGTGCCTGCATCGTTCACCAGCGTGCCGTCGGTCAGGTGACGGAAGTAGGTGGCGTTGTCGAGCCCGCGCAGACTCAGCGTCGGGCCGAAGCGGTCGCTCTCGCCGGTGTGGTTGAAGACCACGTCGAGGATCGTGCCGATCCCCACGGATCGCAGGGCCGCCACCGTGGCCGCGAGTTCGCCGATGCCCCCGGGACAGATCCGCGGATCGAGTGCCATGAAGGCGACGGGGTTGTAGCCCCAGCCGTTGGTCAGGCCGAGCGGCGGAAGGTGCCGCTCGTCGATCCACGCGGTGATTGGCATCAGCTCCACCGCATCGACGCCGAGGCGCACCAGATGGTCAAGGATCGCCGGGTGGCCGAGAGCCGCCACCGTGCCGCGGAGCGCCTCGGGCACCTCGGGGTGGAGATGGGTGAAGGGTCGGACTGCGACCTCGTAGATGAACCCGCCGGGGCGGAAGAGCGGCGGGGGCGCGGCCGCGAGGTCGGGAAGGGCGGTCACGACCGCCTTCGGCATCAGCGCCGCGGTGTCGGTTCCGTCAGCCCGTGGCGCGGCGAGGCGGGCGTTGTAGTGGAACGGCTGGTCGAGGGTGACGGCATAAGGATCGACGAGGAGCTTCGCGGGATCGAAGCGGTGCCCGCGCTCCGGGTCGAAAGGCCCGTCCGCGCGAAAGCCGTAGCGCGTGCCGGGACCTGCGTCCTGCACCGTCGTCGAGAACTGGCCGAAAGCGCCGCGGTCGAGTTCGAGTCGCCGCTCGCGGGCGCCGTCGAAGAGACACAGCCACATCCGCTCGGCGTTCGCCGACCAGACTGCGAAGCGGGTTCCGTCCGGCCCGGGTGTCGCGCCGAGCGGCTCGGAGAGCGGCGGCGCGCTCAGGTGATGACGTCCGGCTCGGTACGGCCGGTCCTCTCCTTGATTTGCGCCAGCGTCTCGGCGGCGGCGATGAGATCTGCGAGCGCGTCCGGGACTTCGAGGCCCAGGTTGCCGTCCGGCGGCTCGTAGGCCTCGATATAGACCCGGAGCGTCGCGCCGGACGTGCCGGTGCCCGACAGGCGGAAGACCACGCGGCTGCCGCCCTCGAACAGGATGCGGATGCCCTGATGCGATGAAGTCGAGCCGTCGACCGGATCAAGGTAGGCGAAATCGTCCGCCGCCGCGACCGTGAGGGGGCCGACCTTCGTTCCGGGCAGGTCGGGAAGCTTCGCCCGAAGCGCCTCGACAAGGCCGTTCGCCGCGTCGGTGTCGATGCCCTCATAGTCGTGCCGGGCATAGTAGTTGCGGCCGTACTCGCGCCAGTGAGCTTCCGCGATCGCCTTCGCCGGCTCCTTGCGGACCGCGAGGATGTTCAGCCAGAGCAGGACAGCCCAGAGCCCGTCCTTCTCGCGCACGTGGTTCGAGCCGGTGCCCGCACTCTCCTCGCCGCAGATCGTCGCCAGCCCGGCGTCGAGCAGGTTGCCGAAGAACTTCCAGCCGGTCGGCGTCTCGTACATGCCGACGCCGAGCTTTTCCGCCACCCGGTCGGCGGCGGCGCTCGTCGGCATGGAGCGGGCAATCCCGGCGAGCCCGGCGGCGTAGCCCGGCGCGAGATGCGCGTTCGCTGCCAGCATGGCGAGCGAGTCCGAGGGCGTGATGAAGATGTCGCGCCCGATGATCAGGTTGCGGTCGCCGTCGCCGTCGGAGGCCGCGCCGAAGTCCGGCGCGTCGGGGCCCATCATCTCGTCATAGAGTGCCTTGGCGTAGACGAGGTTCGGGTCCGGGTGGTGGCCGCCGAAATCGGGCAGGGGGATGCCGTTCCGCACGGTGCCGGCAGCGGCACCGAGCCGATGCTCCAGGATCTCGGTGGCATAGGGGCCGGTGGCGGCGGACATGGCGTCGAATGCCATGCGGAAACCACCGGCGAACATCGCCCGGATGGCAGGGAAGTCGAAGAGCGTCTCCATGAGCTCGGCGTAGTCGGCAACCGGGTCGATCACCTCGACGGTCATCCCGCCGAGGTCCGTCGTGCCGATGGTGTCGATATCGACGTCCGGCGCCTCGAGGATCTTGTAGTCCTCGATCTCTTTCGTCCGGGCATAGATCGCTTCGGTGATGCGTTCCGGCGCCGGGCCGCCGTTGCCGATGTTGTACTTGATGCCGAAGTCCTCGGTCGGGCCGCCGGGATTGTGGCTCGCCGAGAGGATGATGCCGCCGAAGGCGCCGTACTTGCGGATGACGTTGGAGGCGGCCGGGGTGGAGAGCAGGCCGCCCTGGCCCACCAGCACCCGGCCGAAGCCGTTCGCCGCCGCCATCTTCAGCGCGATCTGGACCACCTCGCGATTGTAGAAGCGCCCGTCGCCGCCGATCACCAGCGTCTTGCCCTCGAAGCCTTCGAGGCTGTCGAAGATCGACTGGATGAAGTTGTGCACGTAGTTCGGTTGCTGGAAGTGCGGCACCTTCTTGCGGAGGCCGGAGGTGCCCGGCTTCTGGTCGTCGTAGGGTGTCGTCGCGACGATCGTCATGCGTCGGATCCTTCAGGCAAAAGAGAAGCATACAGGTTGGCATAGAGCCGGGCGCTGCGATCCCATGAGACGTCCGCCGCCATCGCCTGACGCTGGATCATCGCCCATGTGTCCGGCTGGCGCATGAGGGTCAGCGCGCGGCGGATGCCGTGGCGCAGGCCGCCGGCGTCGACCGGCTGGAACTGGACGCCGGTGGCGACGCCCGCGTTGATCGCGGCGATGTTCGCGTCGATCACCGTGTCGGCGAGGCCGCCGACGCGCGAGACCACCGGAATGCAGCCGTAGCGCAGGCCGCAGAGCTGGGTGAGGCCGCAGGGCTCGAAGCGCGAGGGGATGAGGATCGCGTCGGCGCCGCCCTGCATCACGTGCGCGAGCGCCTCGTCATAGCCGATGCGTGCGCCGATCCGGCCCGGGTGATCGGCGGCGAGGCCGAGGAACGCCGCTTCAAGCGTCGGGTCGCCGGTTCCGAGCACCGCAAGGCGCGCACCTTGCGCCACCAGCTCGTCCGATGCCTCGACCAGCAGGTCGATGCCCTTCTGGCCGGTCAGCCGGCTGATGACGACGAAAAGCGGGGTGTCGTCGGCAGTGAGGTGGAACGCCTTCTCCGCCGCGGCGCGGTTTGCCGCCCGTCCCGAGACGTCGTCCGCGCAGAAGCGCGCGGCAAGGAGCGGATCGGTCGCCGGATCCCAGGCGCGGTCATCGATTCCGTTGACGATGCCGGTCAGGGCGCCGGCGCGCGTGCCGATCAGCCCGTCGAGCCCCATGCCGCCACCGGGCGTGGCGATCTCCTCGGCATAGGTCGGGCTGACCGTGGTGAGCGCGGTGGCGTTGGCGAGCCCGGCCTTCAGGAAGCCGACGCCGCCATAGTACTCCACCCCGTCGAGCGCGAAGGCCTGTGGCGGCAGGTCGAGCCAGCTGAAGACATGCGCGGGGAAGTATCCCTGGAAGGCGAGGTTGTGGATGGTGAGGATCGACGGCGTCGGAATGCCGTAGTAGCGCAGGTAGGCGGGCACGAGCCCGGCCTGCCAGTCATGGGCATGCACGAGGTCTGGCCGGAAGCCGGGGATCGCGCCGGCGGCGACCTCGGCCGCCGCCTTGGCGAAGGCGGCGAACCGGCGCCAGTTGTCGTCATAGTCGCCATCGGGGCCGCCGTAGGGGCCGAAGGGCCGGTCAAACAATTCCGGCGCATCGAGGACCAGCAGGTCGAGCCCGGCCACCTTCGCCGACAGGATGCGCGCCCGGGCCCCGAGGAGCGAGTGGAACTCGTGGACCGACTGCCCGGCACCGTCGAGCTTCGCCATCACGCCCGGATAGCCGGGCAGGAAGGTGCGCACCTCGATGCCCTGCCGCTCGAGGGCGAGGGGGAGCGCGCCCGCGACGTCCGCGAGCCCGCCGGTCTTGACCAGCGGAAAGGCCTCCGACGTGACCGAGAGAATGCGCATCAGGTGTCGAGCGCGTCGATCATCGGCTGGGTGATCAGGCAGACGCCCGACTCGGTCCGGCGGAACCGCCGGGCATCGAGCTCCGGATCCTCGCCCACGATCAGACCGTCCGGGATACGCACCCCCCGGTCGAGCACCACCTTGGAGAGCCGGGCATTCCGGCCGATATCGCATTCGGGCAAGACCACTGCCTCCTGAAGTCCGGCGTAGGAGTGCACCCGGACGCCGGTGAAGAGCAAGCTCCGCCGGACCGACCCGCCGGAAATGATGCAGTCGCCGGAGACGAGACTCGAGATGGCCTCGCCGCGCCGCCCGTCGATGTCATGGACGAACTTCGCCGGCGGCTTGATCTCGGCATAGGTCCAGATCGGCCAGCTCGTTTCGTAGAGGTCAAGCTCGGGGATGATGTCGGTCAGGTCGAGGTTGGCTTCCCAGTAGGCATCCACCGTACCGACGTCGCGCCAGTAGGCGACGGACTCCCGCGACGAGCGCACGCAGGAACTCGAGAAGCGGTGCGCCACCGCCTTGCCGTGCTCGACGATGTAGGGGATCAGATCCTTGCCGAAATCGCGGCTCGATCCCGGCGTTTCCGCATCGCGCCGCAGGAGATCGGCGAGAAACTTCGTGCGGAAGACGTAGATGCCCATGGACGCCAGCGCCATGTCCGGTTGTCCGGGGATGCCCGGCGGGTCGGCGGGTTTCTCCACGAAGGCGGTGATTTCGTCCTTTTCGTCCACGTGCATGACGCCGAAGCCGGTCGCCTCCATCCGGGGCACCTCAAGGCAGCCGACGGTGACGTCGGCACCTTGCTCCACATGCTGCTGCAGCATCAGCTCGTAGTCCATCTTGTAGATGTGATCCCCGGCAAGGATCACCATGAACTCCGGCTGGTAATCGGTTATGATGTCGAGGTTCTGATAGACCGCGTCCGCCGTCCCCTCGTACCACTGCGTCTCGCTCACGCGCTGGGACGCGGGCAGGATGTCGAAGCTCTCGTTCCGCTCGGGCCGGAAGAAGTCCCAGCCGCGCTGCAGGTGGCGGATCAGGCTGTGTGCCTTGTACTGGGTGGCGACGCCGATGCGGCGGATGCCGGAATTGAGCGCGTTCGAGAGCGCGAAATCGATGATCCGTGTCTTGCCGCCGAAATAGACCGCAGGCTTTGCCCGCCGGTCGGTCAGCTCTTTCAGCCGGCTGCCGCGTCCTCCCGCAAGCACGTAGGCCATGGCATCGCGGGCGAGCGGTCCTGAACGTCTGTCAACCAAGGTTTCCCCCCTTCATCCTGTCCCGGGCGTTCACGCGCCGGTATCGAGCTTGAGCCAGATCGTCCCGAGTGGCGGCAGCGTCACGATCGCGCGCACAGCGCCCTCGGCAGTTTCCGCAGTCACCCCGCCCATGTTGCCGACACTGGTGCCACCGTAGTCGCCCGCATCGGTGTTGAGGATCTCTTTCCAGCGGCCGGCGATTGGCAGTGGCAGGGCATAGCCGCTGTGCGGTGTGGGCGTGAAGTTCGTGACGACGGCCACCGGCGGCTGCCCGGGTGCCTTGCGCAGCCAGGCGAACACCGAGTTCTCCGCGTCATCCGCAATCAGCCACTCGAAGCCGTCGCCCTCGCAGTCGCGCTGATGCAGCGCCGGCGTCTCGCGGTAGAGGTGGTTCAGGTCGCGGACGAGCCGATGCACGCCGCGATGCGGCTCGAGATCGAGCTGCCACCAGTCGAGGCTGCGCGCCTCGGACCACTCGGCGCCCTGCGCGAACTCCTGCCCCATGAACAGGAGCTTCTTGCCGGGATAGCCCCACATGAAGGCGTAGTAGGCACGCAGGTTGGCGAACTGCTGCCAGCCGTCGCCGGTCATCTTGGCGATCAGGCTCCCCTTGCCGTGGACGACCTCGTCGTGGCTGAGCGGCAGGACGAAGTTCTCGCTGAAGGCGTAGAGCAGGCCGAACGTCAGGTCATTGTGGTGAAAGCGCCGGTGCACCGGATCGCGGGCCATGTACTGCAGCGTGTCGTGCATCCAGCCCATGTTCCACTTGAACCCGAACCCGAGCCCGCCGTCGTAGACCGGTGCCGAGACCTTGGGCCAGGAGGTCGACTCCTCGGCGATGGTCATCCGCCCCGGGTGCTTGCCGTAGACCGCGCGGTTCGTCGCGCGCAGGAACTCGACCGCCTCGAGATTCTCGCGGCCGCCGTACCGGTTCGGCACCCACTCGCCGTCCTTGCGCGAGTAGTCGAGGTAGAGCATCGAGGCGACCGCATCGACGCGAAGTCCATCGACGTGAAACTTTTCAGACCAGTAGAGGGCGTTGTTGATCAGGAAGGAGAACACCTCCTGCCGCCCGAAGTTGTAGATTGCGGTGTTC
The DNA here is from genome assembly GCF_014201905.1 of Amaricoccus macauensis. Classification (GTDB taxonomy): domain Bacteria; phylum Pseudomonadota; class Alphaproteobacteria; order Rhodobacterales; family Rhodobacteraceae; genus Amaricoccus; species Amaricoccus macauensis. The sequence goes on from NZ_JACHFM010000003.1 coordinate 633,476, forward strand.
CAGTCCGGGTGGAACCCCTGGCGCGGATCGGCGTGTTCGTAGAGCGCCGTACCGTCAAACCGGGCGAGGCCGTGCGCGTCGGTCGGGAAGTGCGCGGGTACCCAGTCGAGGATCACGCCGATCCCCGCCTTGTGCGCGCCATCGACGAAACGTGCGAACCCCTCGGGCGGCCCGAAGCGCGCGGTCGGCGCATAGAGGCCGGTGGTCTGATAGCCCCAGGACGGATCGTAGGGATGTTCGCTGATCGGCAGGAACTCGATGTGGGTGAAGCCCATCTCCACCACATAGGGAATGAGCTCGTCAGCCAGCTCGTCCCAGCTCGGGAACCCGCCATCGTCAGGACGCTTCCAGGAGCCGGCATGGACCTCGTAGATCGAGATCGGCATCCGCCGCACGTCGGCGCCGGCCCAGAACTCCCGATGGGCGGCGTCGTGCCAGTCGTGGTCCATCTCCGCCGCCACCACCGACGCGGTGGCCGGACGAAGCTCCGAGGCGCGGGCATAGGGGTCGGCCTTCAGCGGCAGCAGGTTGCCGTCCGGTCCGACCAGCTCGAACTTGTAGTGCGCCCCCACACCCACGTCGGGCAGGAAGATCTCCCATATCCCGGTGTCGCGGCGCAGCCGCATCACGTCCCGCCGCCCGTCCCAGGCGTTGAAGTCGCCGATCACGCTCACCCGTCGGGCATTTGGCGCCCAGACGGCGAAATGCACACCCTCGGCGCCCTCGTGCGACATGGGGTGCGCCCCCATCCGGTCGAAGAGGCGCAGATGGCTGCCTTCGCGGATGTAGTAGTCGTCCATCGGCCCGAGCACCGGCCCGAAGGTGTAGGGGTCCGTCACCCACCACGTACCGCCGGCATTCCGCGCCCGGTAGCGCAGCGGGGCGCGCTCCTTGAGTGCCACCGGCCCCTCGAAGAACCCTGCGTCATGCCGCCGTTCGAGTGTCCCCAGTTCCTCACCGGCGAGGCTGAACGCGACAAGCTCTTCCGCGCCCTCGACAAACGCGCGCGCCACGAGCTTGCGGCCAACCTTGTGCAGGCCGAGCACCGCAAAGGGGTCGGCGTGATCGCCGGTGACGATCGCTTCGATCGCCGCCATGTCGAGGCCCGCCGCCTTGCGTCTCACCGGCCCCGAAGGTTCCTTGCCCAATACCTTCCCCTCCCCAAGGTCTGGTCTTCGTTCAGTCGGGGCGCGGCGCAATGCCCCAGATGTCCGTCGCGTACTGTCGGATGGTTCGATCGGAGGAGAACCATCCCATGCGGGCGGTGTTCAGGATCGCCTTTTCCCACCAGACGGAGGGATCGGACCAGAGCGCATCCACCCGACGCTGCGCCGCGGTGTAGGAGTCGAAGTCCGACGCTACCATGAACCAGTCGTGGTCATAGAGCCCGCCGACCAACTCGGCGTAGCGCCCGGGATCGTCCGGCGAGAACACGCCGCCGGCGATCGCCGACAGGGCCTGGCTGAGTTCGGGCGAGCCCTCGATCACCTTGCGCGGATCGTGGCCGTTCTGCCGCCGCTCTTCGACCTCGGCATCGGTCAGGCCGAAGATCACGATGTTCTCCGGCCCCACCGCCTCGCGGATCTCCACGTTGGCGCCGTCGAGCGTGCCGATGGTCAGTGCGCCGTTCAGCGCGAACTTCATGTTGCCGGTGCCCGACGCCTCCATGCCGGCCGTCGAGATCTGCTCCGACAGGTCGGCGGCGGGGACGAGCATCTCCGCCATGCTGACGTTGTAGTTGGGCAGGAACACGACCTTCAGAACACTCCGCACAATCGGGTTTGAGTTGACGACCCGCGCCACGTCGTTCGCCAGTTTGATGATCAGCTTTGCGTTGTGGTACGTCGGCGCAGCCTTGCCGGCAAAGATCTTGACGCGCGGAACCCAGTTCCGTTCCGGGTGGGTGCGGATCTGATCGTAGAGCGCCACCGTCTCGACGATGTTGAGCAGCTGGCGCTTGTACTCGTGAATGCGCTTCACCTGGATGTCGAACAGCGCGTTCGGGTCGATCCGGAGGCCGATGCGGTCGCGCACCATGTCGGTGAGGGCGTCCTTGTTCTTTCGCTTCACCCGCGCGAAGGCATCCTGGAAGCCCGCGTCCGTGGCGTAGGGTTCGAGGTCGCGCAGCCGCTCGATGTCGTCGAGAAAGACCGGGCCGATGGTGTCGGTGATGAGCTGCGTCAGGCCCGGATTGCACTGGAAGAGCCAGCGCCGCGGGGTGATGCCATTGGTCTTGTTGTTGATCCGGTCCGGGTAGATCCGGTGCAGGTCCTTGAAGACCGTCACCTTCAGGAGTTCCGAGTGCATCGCCGCCACGCCGTTCACCGCGTGCGCGCCGACGAACGCAAGATTGCCCATGCGGACCCGCCGCTCGCCCGACTCGTCGATCAGGCTGATCGAGCGGATCTCGTCGTCCGACATCTCGTGGTCGTGGCGGGCGGTTTTCAGTAGCCGGGCGTTGATCTCGTAGATGATCTGCATGTGCCGCGGCAGCAGCCGCTCGAAGAGCGGCACCGGCCAGCTCTCGAGCGCCTCGGGCAGCAGCGTGTGATTGGTGTAGCCGATCGTGCCAACGGTCAGCTTCCAGGCGTCTTCGAACTCGATCTCGTGCACATCCATGAGGAGACGCATGAGCTCGGCCACACAGACCGCCGGGTGGGTGTCGTTCAGCTGGATCGCCACCTTCTCCGGGAGATTGTCGAACAGTCCGTACTGTTGCAGATGGCGCCGCAGGATGTCCTGGAGCGACGCGGAGGAGAAGAAATACTCCTGCCGAAGCCGCAGTTCCTGCCCGGCGGGCGAGGCGTCGGCGGGATAGAGCACCCGCGTCAGCGCGTCGGCCCGGTTCGACTCGGTGAGCGAGCCGATATGATCGCCCGCGTTGAAGGCGTCGAGGCGGATCGGATCGATCGGATCGGCCTTCCACAGGCGCAGCGTGTTCACCCGCGCGCCCCGCCAGCCGACCACCGGCGTGTCATAGGCGGTTGCGGTCACCCGCTCCTGCGGGTGCCAGGTATAGTGCTCGGTCTTGCCATTCGCGTCGTTGTACTCGACCCGCCCGCCGAAGCCGATGGTATAGGCCGCCTCGCGCCGGTCGAACTCCCACGGATTGCCGTGCTCGAGCCAGGTCTCCGGCATCTCGGCCTGCCAGCCGTCGATGATCTCCTGCCGGAAGAGCCCGTGCCGGTAGCGGATGCCGTAGCCGTAGGCCGGAATTCCAACTGTCGCCATGCTCTCCATGAAGCAGGCCGCCAGCCGGCCGAGGCCACCGTTGCCGAGCGCGGCGTCGGCCTCGAGCTCGGCGATCTCGTCGAAGTCCACGTCGAGCAGCTTCAGGGCCGAGCGCATGGAGTCAAGCAGGCCGAGATTCGACAGGGCGTCGCGCATCAGCCGGCCGATGAGGAACTCAAGGCTGAGGTAGTAGACCCGCTTGCCTCCTTCGAGATAGGTCTGGCGGGTCGCGTTCATCCAGTACTCGATCGCCCGGTCGCGGGTGACGAGCACGGTCGCCTGCAGCCAGTCGTGCGGCTTGGCAACTTTCGGATCCTTGCCCACGCGATAGGTGAGACGGTCGATCACCTCGCGGGCGAGAACCGCGGGGTCTTCGAACTCGGGTCTGGGGGTCGGCAAGGCCTGAAGGGGGAGGGTCATCTGAGGTCCGGAGCAAAATCGGGTCGAAAGGAGATCGCAGCGCTCTCCGGCGCCGGCAATCGGCAGGCTTCGTGATACGCTCCTCCCCAAGCGGCACCCGGCGACCTAAGCCCGTTTCTGGCCGCCGATCAAGGGCCGCCGATCAAGGACATGCGCGAGGTCGTCGCGCCCGAGCCAGCCGCCACCAGCATGCCCCCGCGATGAGCGGAGAACGCGCCTTGCAGTCAGTCAGGGCTTTCATACGGCCCTGAAGCCTGGAGCGCAGTCGCTTTTCCCGCAACAGCGGGAAAAGCAGCAAGGAAGACTCTGCGCGCACCTGCGCGCACGTCCTCGCGGCAACGGCCGCGTCCTGCCGGGCGAGCCCCCGCGCGGCGGCAGGAGAGGAGGCCCAGAAGTCGGCGCAGCCGACGACGGCGGAGACGGGCTCGATGCCCGTCGACGCCGGGACAGTGACCGCTGTCAGCCGAGCTCCACGGCGTCGGCGGCATACCGGAACGCATCCGCGCGGTCGCGATCATAGACCGGGCGTCCCGCGACCCAGCTCGCGCGCACCGCCCGGTCATCGCCGAGGATCATCAGGATGAACAGCCGCTCCATGAGGTCGCGCGCGAAGCGGCTGCGGAATTCGAGGATCGGTGTCGCCGCGGGGTCGAGGACGACGAGGTCGGCCTCCATTCCCGGCGCCACCTGCCCGAGGCGGTCGCCGAGCTGCAACGCCTCGGCGCCGCCGCGCGTCGCCAGCCAGAGGCCATGTGCCGCGGTCAGCTTCTCACCGCCGAGCTTTGCCACCTTGTAGGCTTCGTCGAGCGAGCGGAGCTGCGAGAAGGCCGTCCCGGCGCCGAGGTCGGTGCCGAGTGCCACATGCACCGGCCGGTCGGCGCGGCGCGCCTCGAACACCTTGAAGAGACCCGATCCGAGGAAGAGGTTCGAGGTCGGGCAATGTGCCAGTGCCGCCCCCGCCTCGTGGCAGCGGCAGAAATCACGTTCGTTCATGTGGACCGCGTGGCCGAAGATCGCCCGCGGCCCGACGAGGCCTGCCCGGTCATAGACGTCGAGATAGCTCTCGTGTCCGGGGAAGAGGTCGAGCACCCAGTCGATTTCGGCGGTCGTCTCGCACAGATGGGTCTGGACGTAGGTTCCGGGATGCTCCCGCCAGAGCCGAGCAGCAGCGGCAAGCTCCTCCGGCGAGCAGGACGGCGCGAAGCGCGGTGTGATGCAATAGAGCTGCCGCCCCCGCCCGTGCCATGCCTCGATCAGCCGCTTCGAGTCGGCATAGGCGCTCTCGGGCGTGTCGAGGAGTGCTTCGGGAGCGTTCCGGTCCATCAGCACCTTGCCGGCGATCATCCGGGTGTCGAAACGCTCGGACTCGGCGAAGAACGCCTCCACCGACTGCGGATGCACGGTGCAGTAGACCGCCGCCGTCGTGGTGCCGGCGCGCAGCAGCTCGCGCAGGAAAATCGCCGAGACCTCTTCCGCATGCACCCGGTTCGCGAAATCCTGCTCGGCGACGAAGGTGTATTTCTCGAGCCACTCGAGCAGACCCTCGCCAAACGCGCCGATCATCTGGGTCTGCGGATAGTGGACGTGGGCGTCGATGAAGCCGGGGGTGATGATGCCGCCTGGATAGTGCGTCACGTCGAGGCCGCGCGCCGCGGCCTCGTCCCACGGCCCCACCGAGGCAATGATCCCGTCCTCGATGACGACGAGGGCGTCCGGGATGTGTTCGAGGCAGTCCGCCGGGTCCTCCAGAAACGGATCGGCCCGCAGGCTCACCACCTCGCCCCTCAACGCCCTTGCCGTCATTCTTGACTCCCTGCGTCGCATCCAAACCCGGCCAGTCAACCCTGCCGGCACCGACCGGACAACCGGTGGATTGCACGAAGCACCTTCGTCCGGCGCAGGAAGGCGAGCATGGCGTTCCCGGTGCTGCGGGCACGCGAGACGCTGGAAATCCGCACGCGCTCGCCCCATGATCCCTGTCAGACAAGAACCATAGGGAAGGGGGGAACACGAGATGGCACGCACCTTTGCCGTCCTCGGGGCATCGAACACCGGCAAGTCGACTCTGGTCGATCGGATGTGTGCCCTCGAAGGCCAGCCCCAGCCGGCGGCCCAGCCAGGCGAGCTCCGCGTGGCGGGCTTCACCCACCTCGGGGATGACTGGCAGGCAATCGACTGCCCGGGTTCGATCGAACTTCTGCATGTCTCCGCCGATGCCCTGCTCGCGGCGGACATCGCGGTCATCTGCGTTGGTCCTGATCCGGCGGCCGCGATCCTCGCCTCGCCGTACCTGCATCTGGTGGAGGCCGCGGGCACGCCGGCAATCCTTTTCGTCAACCGCATCGACGAGGCCCAGGGCAGGGTCCGCGACATCGTCGCCGCCTTGCAGGACTACGCGCGGCATCCGATCATTCTGCGCCAGATCCCGATCGTCGAGGACGGGCAGGTCACGGGTTCTGTCGATCTCGTCTCCGAACGGGCATGGCACTACCGCGAGGGTGAGCCCTCGCAGCTCATCGAGATCCCGGCCGCGGTTTCCGCCCGCGAGCACGAGGCGCGCGGGGAGCTTCTGGAACACCTCTCCGAATTCGACGACTGGCTGCTGGAGGAGCTGATCGAGGACCGCGTACCCCCGAACGACGCGGTCTTCGCGCTCTGCGCCCGCGCGCTTGGCGAGAATCGCATGCTGCCCGCGCTCATCGGCTCGGCGGGCCACGGCAACGGCATCGTGCGGATGATGAAGGCACTCCGGCACGAAACCCCGGCACCGGAGACCCTGCGCACGCGTCTCGCCGAGCAGACCACGACCGATGAGCCTCTGCTTGCCGCGGTCTTTGCGAGCGCCAACCGCAAGCACCTCGGAAAGACGCTGTTGCTGCGGGCGCTGGCACCCCTCGCCGCCGGGCAGCCGCTCGGAGGCCGGGCCGCCGGCCAGCTCACTCCGGCAGATCCGCGCGACAGCCGCCATCTCGACACCGTGCCCGAGGGCACCATCGTGACCGCGGTCAAGTCGGACCATCTCGCCGCCGGCAAGATCGCGACGGCGACAGCTCTCGTCGATGCGCCGGCATGGCACGCGCCGCATCCGCCGATGCTCCAGCGCCTGCTTCTCGCCACCAACGATCGTGACACGGTGAAGCTCTCCGGGGCGCTGGCGACCGTCGCCGAGGGCGATGGCGGGCTCAATGTCACGCAAGACCCCGAAACCGGCAACGCGCTCGCGGGGCTGCAGGGGCCGCTGCACATGCGCCTGCTGCGCCAGCGCCTGAAGGACGTCTTCAGCATCGACGTGGAGGAGCAGCCGACGGCCGCGGCCTATCGCGAGACGATCTCGAAACCGCAGGAGACCGCTTACCGGCACAAGAAGCAGACCGGCGGCGCCGGGCAGTTTGCGGACGTCAAGCTCACCGTCGCGCCGGCCGAGCGCGGCGCGGGGTTCGTATTCGCCGAAGTGGTGAAGGGCGGTTCGGTCCCGAAGAACTATATTCCCGCCGTGGAGCAGGGGGCTCGCGATGCCCTCGATACCGGTCCGCTCGGATTTCCCGTCGTCGACGTCGCGGTGACGCTGAGTGACGGAATGGCCCATGCGGTCGACAGCTCGGAAATGGCGTTCCGCATCGCTGGCCGGCAGGGGGTGCGCGAGGCACTGAAGGCGGCGGCACCGGTCCTGCTGCAACCGGTCTTCCGCGTGGCGATCCATGCTCCGGCCGCCTTCACCGGCAGTCTCGGGCCGCTCGTCTCGTCGCATTCGGGTCAGGTGCTCGGCTTCGACAGTGATCCTGACGCCAAGGGCTGGGAGATCTTCCAGGCACTGGTGCCGGGCGCCGCGCTGCCGCCGCTCGCGAACGACATCCGGGCCGCGACGCAAGGGGTCGGCTGGTACGATGCGGCCTTCGATCACTACGAAGAGCTGCACGGCAAGGCCGCCGACCGTGTGGTGCAGGAGCGGACACGGGAACCGGCCTGACCGCAGACCCGGCTCGGGCGCGCGTCGCCCGGGCTCTGCGCCGGGCGGATTTTCTCAGTGACCCGGCGCGCGAGCGGCGCGGCGGAGCGGCGGGCGCCCGGCGATCTCTGGATCGGCACGGCGACCGGAACAGGCGAGGCTCGGGCTCTCGGGGTCGAGCAGCGAGGGGCAGGCATAGGCTTCGACCTCGTCGCAACCGCGACGCTGGAGCAGCGGCACGCTCAGCAGAAGCTCTGGCGGGCTCCAGGTGATGACGTCGACCGATTCGATCCAGCAGGCGCCGGGGGATTGCCGGTCGTCGGTCCTGTTGGCGGGCAATTGTGATCTTGAGGGCTGCCTCTCCGGCTAGGATGCAGGTTACCTCGGTTGCGCGCTGGAGGTCAGGATTTGCGATCTGCCCCGGAAGCGCGCGCGCGGAGCGCGTCCTGCAACTCCCGCGCGAGCTCCATCAGCCGCTCGGGAGTCCGCTCGCGCTCGATGCTCTCCAGCAGCGCGTCGATGTGCGCGGCTGCAACGGTGACCGGTCTGGCGCGCGGATCGCGATCCGGCATGGGGCGTGCCTCGAAGCTTTCTCGTCAATGCAGCGTGACCGAGTTCTGCGTGGCGGACCAGCCCGGGGGTGAGGTCGTTGGCGAACCGTGGCGGAACGACCACGCCTGTCCGGGGGTTTCAGCCAGAGGCTACGGGCTGCAGTGGCTCGACTGCCGAAGGAGACGGAACATGGCGGAACCGAACGAGCAAATGCCTCAGGGTGGCGATTCCACGCGGGAGGCGCAGGAGACGACCGAACAGAAGGAAGCGATGCAGAAAGCCATGCGAGAGGCGAAGGAAGTCACTCTTGCGCCGGTCGACGGGCCAGTCGCCGAGGATGGACCGGAGCGACCGGCCGAGGTGGGCATCGAGGACGTGATCGAGGAGGAGGAGGCGGAGGATCCGGCCGTCACCGGAGCGGCGATACTTCGTACGGAATGATCTCGCTTTCTCCGGCGTCCGGGCCTTCCGGACGCCGCGTCCCGCTTGTCGGCTACGCAGCCAGGACGCTAGTGTCAGCGTACCATGCGGGATTTGACACTGCGCCAGGTAGAAGTGATCCGAGCCGTCATGATGACGGGGACGATCTCTGGCGCGGCGGACTTGCTCAATGTCTCCGCACCCGGCATCAGCCGACTGGTGAAGCACACTGAGGAAAGCCTCGGGGTGCGGCTTTTCGAGCGTAAGGCGGGTCTCTTTCAGCCGGCCCCCGAGGCGGGGCCGGTCTTCGAGCAGATCCACCAGATCTACGAGAAGATGTCCGGGCTTTCCTATGCCATCACACGGCTTCGCGCCGGGACGGAGTTGGAACTCGCCTTCGCGTCCGCGCCGTCTATCGCCAACTGCGTGGTGCCGCGTGCCATTGCAAGGATTCGCCGTCGGTATCCGGAGCTTCACATCAATCTGGACCTCCTGCGATTTGAGGAGACTGTCGACTACCTTCTGCTGGAGAGGGGCGAGTTCGTGGCTTTCTCCTATTTGTTCGAGCACCCGTCGCTGGAGTTCACTCCGCTCGGCACCGGCGAGGTCATTGCGATCCTGCCCGAAGGCCATCGGCTGGCGACGGCCGAGCGAATCTCGGTGCGGGAACTTGCCGGGGAATCGCTGATAGGGGTTGGTCCAAGTGATCCCTATGGCCAGCTCATGGAGCAGCCGTTCCGTATGGCTGGCATGTCGCGTCGCCTCGCGATCCGTGTGCGCTTTGCACAGACCACGGTCGGGCTCGTCCAGCGTGGCATCGGCATTGCGACGATCGACGAGTTTTCGGTGGCGAGTGCTGATCTGCGCGGCATTGTCCGGGTGCCGCTGGTCGAACGGGCGCCCCTCACCCTCTATGCCATCCACAAGGCCGGGCGGACGCTTTCGAGCTTCGCCGAGTATGCGATTGCCCGCCTGCGCGATGAGGTCCGGGCTGCGACCGGGCTACGCGGTGCAAGCACGCGAGATTAACATTGAGTTAATGGGCTCGATACTTGAGTATTTGACGTTAGCCTCTTAGGAAGCGATGCTGCCCCATAGACGAAGGACGCGCAAGAGAAGCGCCGTCCCGGACGAAGGCGCCAGGATAAGGCGCTCGTGAAAAAGGGGGGGGATGTTGCTGCCATGCAGCCTCTCTCTGACCAATTCACGCTGACGCGGCGCAGGCGCGTCGCCCAAAGCAAGCGTGCGGCGTCAATGAACGCCGTCCGAACGGTTGTCCCCGGCTCCGGGGACCGCTGCAAGAATCCATTTCTACTGCTCTTAGGGAGAAGGCCATGACCGCTGTTGCGGATCACGAACCAAAGGGAGTGCACCAACCGAAGAAGGCTGCCGCAAGCGGCTGGATCGGTTCGGCTCTCGAATACTATGATTTCTTCATTTACGCGACCGCTGCGTCGCTGATCTTCCCGCAGATCTTTTTTCCGTCGGAAGATCCGAAGGTCGCGATCATCGCATCGCTTGCGACCTACGGTGTGGGTTACATCGCCCGCCCGATCGGCGCCTTCGTGCTCGGGCACTGGGGTGATACCCACGGCCGCAAGCAGGTGCTGATCCTCTGCATGTTCCTCATGGGCTTCTCGACCATGGCGGTGGGCCTTCTGCCGACCTACGACCAGATCGGCCTCTGGGCGCCGGCTCTGCTCGTGGTCTGCCGTCTGGTCCAGGGCTTCGCCGTGGCCGGTGAAATCTCCGGTGCATCCTCGATGATCGTCGAGCACGCGCCCTTTGGTCGTCGCGGTTTCTTCGCCTCCTTCACGCTGCAGGGCGTGCAGGTCGGCCAGATCCTCGCGGCAGCCATCTTCCTGCCGCTCGCCCACTACATGCCCGACTCGGCGTTCGCCTCGTGGGGCTGGCGTATTCCCTTCCTGCTCAGCGTCTTCGTGATCATCGCCGGCTACATCATCCGTCGCGAGGTCCACGAGACGCCGGCATTCTCGGAAGAGAGCGGCGAGAACTCCGTGCCGACCTCGCCGATCGCCGAGGCGTTCCGCACCAGCTGGCGCGACATGATCCGCGTGGTCTGCATGGCGCTCATGAACACGATCCCGGTGGTGACCACCGTGTTCGGCGCGGCCTATGCGGTGCAGGCGGCTTATGGCATTGGGTTCCACAAGGACGTCTTCCTCTGGATCCCGGTTCTCGGAAACATCGTCGCCATCATCGTCATCCCGATGATCGGCAATCTTTCGGATCGGATCGGGCGTCGTCCGCCGATGATCATCGGTTCGCTCGCCGCGGGCCTGCTCTCCTTCGCCTACCTCTGGGCGATCTCGATCCACTCGGTGCCGCTCGCCATCCTGTTCTCGATCCTCATGTGGGGCGTCGTCTACCAGGGCTACAACGCGATCTTCCCGAGCTACTTCCCGGAGCTGTTCCAGACCCGGACCCGCGTCTCGGCGATGGCGATCAGCCAGAACGTCGGCACCACGATCACGGCGCTTCTGCCGGCACTCTTCGCCTACGTCGCTCCTCCGGGCTCGGACAACGTGCCCATGATGATCGGCAGCCTCGCCTTCGGCATCACGATCATCGCGGCGATCGCCGCCTGGTCCGGCCGCGAGACCTATCGGGTTCCGATGCATGACCTCGGCAACCCGAACGCGGAGCCCATTCCGATGCCCGAGTACGAGCGTCTGCGGGCTGAGGCGATGCTCGTGAAGGGCTGAACCGAAAGGAAGGGGCGGCTCGCTGCCCCTTCCCGTTGCGGAACACACGAAGGAAACATCCCGCATGATCAGCGGCAAGACTAAGGTCATCGCGCACCTCGGCTATCCGACCGAATCGTTCAAGGCGCCGATGATCTACAATCCCTGGTTCGAGAAGACCGGCACCGACGCGGTGGTCGTGCCGATGGGGGTAAAGCCCGAGGACTACCGGGCCTTCCTGCCCATGGTGTTCAGGCTCTCGAACATCGCCGGCGCGCTCGTCACCATGCCGCACAAGGTGACGACGGTCGAACTCCTCGACGAGGCGTCCACCACGGCAAAGGTGGCGGGCTCCTGCAATGCCGTGAAGGCCGGCGCTGACGGCCGGCTCATCGGCGACATGTTCGACGGCGAAGGCTTCGTGCGCGGCGTGCTGCGCAAGGGCCGCAAGCTCGAGGGCGCGAAGGCGCTCGTGGTGGGCTCGGGCGGGGTCGGCTCGGCGATCGCCGCGTCCCTCGCGAAGGCGGGCGTCTCGAAGCTCGGTGTCTTCGATGCGTACACCCCGATGATGGACGGGCTCGCCGGGCGGCTCCGCGCGAACTATCCCGATCTTGAAGTCGCCGCCGGCGCCAAGGATCCGGCAGGCTACGACGTGGTGGTGAACGCCACCCCGCTCGGCATGAAGGAAGGCGATCCGCTCCCCGTGGACGTGGATCGGATCGACCCGGCGACGTTCGTCGGCGAGGTGGTGATGAAGACCGAGATCACGCCATTCCTCGCCGCCGCCCGTGCGCGCGGCTGCGCCTACCAGATCGGCACGGACATGCTCTTCGAGCAGATCCCGGCCTATCTCGAGTTCTTCGGACTCGGCAGCGCCACTGCCGACGAACTGCGGGAAGTGGCGACGATCCGCTACTGAAGCTGACGCAGCAGACCACCAGGGCGGCCGGAGCGATCCGGCCGCCTTTTTCGTTGCGGTCAGTCGCCGGTGTGGGCGAACTGAAGCTGGTAGAGATCGGCATAGAGCCCGCTGCGCTCCAGAAGCTCGGCATGGGTGCCCTTCTCGACGATCCGGCCCCGGTCCATGACGATGATGAGGTCGCTGTCGAGGATCGTCGCGAGGCGGTGGGCGATCACGAGCGTGGTGCGGCCATGGGCGAGCTTGTCGAGGGCGCCGCGGATCAGGGACTCGCTCTCGGCATCGAGCGCCGAGGTCGGCTCGTCGAGCAGGAGCACCGGGGCATCCCGCAGCATGGCCCGCGCAATGGAAAGCCGCTGGCGCTCCCCGCCGGAGAACTGCCCCGCCGAGGGCACGACCGGCGTGTCGTAGCCGAGTGGCAGCGCCCGGATGAAGCGGTCCGCCGCGGCGTCGCGCGCGGCCGCTTCGATCTCCTCCCGGGTGGCCGTGCGCCGGCCGAAGCCGATGTTCTCGGCGACCGTCCCCGTCAGGAGCACGGACTCCTGACTGACCACCGCGATCTGATCGCGGAGCGAGGCGAGGGTGAGTTCGCGCAGGTCGTGGCCGTCGAGCAGGATGCGCCCGCTCGTCGGATCGTAGAGCCGTGGAATGAGGTTGAAGACCGTCGACTTGCCCGCGCCGGATCGCCCGACGAAGGCGACCTTCTGCCCCGGCTCGGCGGTGAAGCTCAGGTCCTCCAGCGCGACATACCCGTTGGGATAGGCGAACGTCACGTCGTCGAAGCGGAGCTGGCCGGCCGCGTGGGGGAGCGTCACCGGACCGTCGAGAATGGTCTTCTCGGCATCGAAAAGCTGAAAGACGCGATCGAGTGCCGCCGCGCCCTGTTGCACGGTGGCGTAGTTGCCCCCGAGCCGGCGCGCCGGGCTGGAGATGACGCCGAGGCCGGTCAGGAGCGCGGTAAAGTCGGCAATGGTGATCGTCTCGGCACGGACACGGACCGCGACGGCGTAGAGCAGCACCGCCACCGCGACCCCGATCAGGATCTCCATGATCGGGCTGATCCGGGCCTGCCAGCGGTTCTGCCTGATGCGGAGGCCAAAGAGCCGCTCGAAGAGATCGTCCGCGTGCGCGGTCAGGGGTTCTTCGAGGCGGTAGGTCCGCGCCATGCGGATGCCGGCGAGACCTTCGGTCACTTCCGAGGTCATGGTCGCAACCTCGACCTGGGTCCGCCCGGCGAGGCCGCGAAGGCGTCGGCCGATGCGGTTCACCGGGACGAGGGCAATGCCGAAGATCAGGCAGATGGCGATGGTGAGCTGCCAGTCGATGGTCAGCAGCACGATGAAGGTGGCGATGATCGTCAGCGTGCCGGTGAGCCCACCGAGAAGCGCGCGCACGGCGGTGCCGATCAGCGTGATGTCGGAGGAGAACCGCGCGGCGAGGCCGGCGGGCGCTTCGGTCTGGAGCTTCGCGAGGTCGGTGCCGACCAGGCGTTCGAACATCGTCTTGCGGAGTTCGGTCTCCATGCGGGTGGTGACGCGGGTGCTGGTCGTCTCGCGGAAGTACTGTCCGATGCCATTGGCGGCGGACAGCACGATGACGCCGGCCGGGCCCCACCACGCCACGCCCGACGTGTCACCCTGGAACGCGGTCATCACCAGCTGGATGAGCTTTGAGTATCCGGCCGAGGCGAGGGCGACGATGCCGGTCATCGCCAGCGAGATCGCGAGCAGGCCCCAGTGGGGCCGGAGCCAGTCGCGCCAGAGCCGCCACCAAGGCGAGGTGTGGCGGGCGGTGTTCCGCTGGGTCATGGCGCCTCGTCGGATGCTGTTCCAGATCCGGTAACATGGTTCCATCCGGGAGACAAAGGCGAAACCGGGTGCGGTTCCCCTCGGAGTTGCCACCTGTCAGAGTTGCCAGTCGATCGCGCCGCGCCCCGATGCCACGAGCGCGGCATTCGCCCGGGAGAACGGCCGCGAGCCGAAGAATCCGGTGCGGGCGGAAAGCGGAGAGGGGTGTGCCGAGGCAAGAACCGTGTGGCGCGGGGCGACACGTGGCGCTTTTGCCTGAGCCTGCCGTCCCCAGAGCACGAAGACGCTCGGCGGGCCGGAGCTTGCCGCATCAATGATCGCGTCGGTGACTGGCCCCCAGCCCCAGCGCGCGTGTGCGTTCGCCGCACCCTCCTCGACTGTCAGCGCGGTGTTGAGCAGGAGGACGCCCTGCCGCGCCCAGGCTTCAAGGCTGCCGGTGCCGGGCTCGCGGATACCGAGGTCATCGCCGAGTTCGCGAAAGACGTTGCGCAGCGACCGCGGGGGCGCGACCCCGGGGCGGACCGAGAAGGCGAGCCCGTCGGCGTGGCCGGGGGTCGGGTAGGGGTCCTGTCCGAGGATGACGACGCGCACCGCCTCGGGTGGTGTCAGCGCGAGGGCGCGCCAGACATCCACCTCGCCGGGCGCGATCGGCCGGCCGGCGGCCCGGGCCTCGGCGACGCGGGCCTCGAGCTCCGCGATCTGCGGTGCGACCGGGGCAAGCGCCACGGCCCAGGCGGGGGGAGGCGGCATCAGTCGGCCTTCGCGCGGTCCAGATGCCCGAGCGAGCGCTCGGGCGCGATGCGGTCGCGCACCCGCTGCTTCAGGGCGCGCACGTCGGGAAAGCCGCCGTCCCCGCTCCGGTCCCAGATTTGCGCGCCGTCCACGTCGATGCGAAAGACCCCGCCCGTGCCAGGCACGAGGCGCACGGCGCCGAGTTCGTCGCGGAACGTCTGAAGCAGCTCCTGCGCCATCCAGCCGGCGCGGAGCAGCCAGTTGCACTTCGTGCAATAGGTGATCGAGACGGTCGGGCGGATGGTTGCGCCCGGGGAGTCAGAGCCGGGAAAGCCGGAGGCGGGGAGGTCGGACATACGCCCGACTCTGCACCCGCCGTCCTGTCGCTGCAAGGCTCAGGCGGCGAAGGCGCCGTGGAAGGCGATCTCGGCGAGCGGCCGGCGCGGGCTCGGCTCCTCGCGGGCGCGGAGCGCCTCGGGCAGACGGTCCGCATGCGCCTTGGTGCCGATCGCGGCCGCGGCCTCGATGCGGTAGCCTTCGGGCAATCCGAGCGCCTCGGGGATGCGGGCGAAGTCGAGGCCGGTCATGCCGTGGGCGTGCAGCCCGAGCAGATGCGCCTGCAGCGCCAGCTGGCCCCAGGCTGCGCCGGCGTCGAACGAGTGGCTGTAGATCGGCTTGGCCTCGGCGTCGTCAGTGGCGTCGAAATGGGTGCGCGACACGATGAAGACCAGCGCGCCCGCGTCCCGGGCCCACGACTGGTTGAACTCGACGAGCAGGTCGAGCAGCCGGTCGAACTCGGGCGTGCCCTTCAGGGCGTAGATGAAGCGCCAGGGCTGGGCGTTGAACGCCGACGGCGCCCAGCTCGCCGCTTCGAGGATCGTCAGGATCTGCGTCTCGGTGAGCGGGGTGCCGTCGAACGAGCGCGGCGACCACCGGTCGATGAAGAGCGGGTCGATCGGATGCTCGGAGGTGCGGCTGGTGATGCGGGCGATCTGGTTCATGGCGTGCGCTTTCGGACGGATGTTTCGCTGTTGCGGCATAGATACGCAGTCGCAGCGCAAAACTGAACCGTTCAATCCGGAAAGACATTGTCTCCGAACCGGAGACAATGCCGCCGTTCCACCATGATCCGAGAGGATCAGCCGTAGCCGCCGCCGCCCGGAGTCTCGAGCGAGAACACGTCGCCGGGCGCGACCTCGGTACGGTCGGCCGAGCGCAGCTCGTCGATCCGCCCGTCGGCGCGCTCGATGCGGGTCCGGCCACAGGCGCCGGGCTCACCGCTGCCGAGCCCGGGCGGGGGCACCACCCGGTGGCCGGAGAGGATCGCCACCGTCATCGGCGCGAGGAACCGGATGCGGCGCACCACGCCGTCGCCGCCCGGGAAACGCCCCGCCCCGCCCGAGCCGGTGCGGATCGCGAAGGTGTCGAGCACGACCGGATAGCGCCATTCCAGCACCTCCGGGTCGGTCAGGCGCGAGTTCGTCATGTGCGACTGGACGCCCGACGTCCCCGGGTGCCCCGACCCGTCAGAGAGCCGCCCCGCGCCGGTGCCGCCGCAGACGGTCTCGTAGTATTGCAGCCGGTCATCACCCCAGGTGGTGTTGTTCATCGTTGACTGTGCCGCGGCCTGCACCCCGAGGGCGAGGAAGAGCGCCGAGGTGACAGCCTGACTGGTCTCGACGTTGCCGGCGATCACCGCTGCGGGATAGCGCGGCGAGAGCATGGTGCCGGGCGGCAGGATGACGTCGAGCGGCTTCATGACGCCTTCGTTCATCGGGATGTCGTCGTCGACGAGGCAGCGGAAGACGTAGAGCACCGCCGCGCGCGTCACGGGCTCCGGCGCGTTGTAGTTGGTGGCGAGCTCCGCCGTCGTGCCGGTGAAGTCGATCGTCGCCGAGCGCGCCGCGCGATCGACGGTGATCCTGACCCGGATCTCGCGGGGGCGCCCGTCGAAGTCGGGATCCATCGGGTAGACGTATTCCGCGTCCGAGAGCGCCTCGATGGCGCGGCGGACGCATTCCTCGGCGTTCGCCTGCACGTGGCGCATGTAGGCCTCGACCGTGGCGAGGCCGAAGTCGGCCACCATGCGGCCAAGCTCCTGTGCGCCCTTCTCGCAGGCGGCAAGCTGGGCGCGGAGGTCGGCGAGGTTCGTCTCTGGCGCGCGGACCGGATAGCGCGCCGAGCCGAGGAGTTCGCGGGTCTCCGCCTCGCGGAAGTGGCCGCGGGAGACGAGGGTCCAGTTGTCGATGTAGACGCCTTCGTCGTGGATCGTGCGGCTGTCGGGGGGCATCGAGCTCGGCGTCAGGCCGCCCACGTCGGTGTGGTGGCCGCGCGCGGAGGTGAAGAAGAGCACGCGCGTGCCGGCGTCGTCCCAGACCGGGCGAACCACCGTGATGTCAGGCAGGTGCGTGCCGCCGTTGTAGGGGGCGTTCAGCACGAAGACGTCACCGGGGGCCATATCGGGGTTCTGGGCGATGATCGCCTTGACCGACGCGCCCATGGAGCCGAGGTGCACCGGCATGTGCGGCGCGTTGGCGATGAGATCACCCTCGGCGTCGAAGACGGCGCAGGAGAAGTCCAGGCGCTCCTTGATCGTCACGGACGCGGCGGTGTTCTCGAGGACCGCGCCCATCTGCTCGGCGATCGACATGTAGAGGTTGTTGAAGACCTCGAGCATCACCGGGTCGGCCTCGGTGCCGATCGCGTGGGTCGTCGGGCGCGGCTCGACGCGCACGAGGCGCACGTGGTCGTGGGCGGTGATCCGCGCCTGCCAGCCCGGTTCGATGAGGATCGAGGTGTGCGGCTCGACGAGAACCGCCGGCCCGGTGAGGGTGTCGCCGGGCCGGAGCACCTCGCGATGCACGAAGCGCGCGTCGCGCCAGCCACCGGCCAGCCAGACCGGCGCGGTGAGCGCGGTCCCGTAGGCGCTTTCGGCGCGCTCGCTCTCGGCGAGGACCGGCTCCTCGATGGAGTTCGCGGTGCCGATCGCCTCCGCTTCGGCGGTCTCGATGACAAGGGGCGCGTCGCCCGGGTCGAAGCCGAAACGGGCGCGATGGGCCTCGGCGAAGCGGGCCTTGAGCTCGGCGACCGTGCCGAAGGCGACCGGCAGAGCGGTGTCGGTGCCTTTCACCTTCAGGTGGACGATCTGGCGCAGGCGGATCGCCGTGGCGGGCACGCCTTCGGAGGCGACCTCCATGTCCGCGTCGGAGCCGAGATGGTCGAGAACGGCAGCCGCCGTCATGCGTCCCTCGTCGTCGAGCGGCGCCTCGACGGCCCGGGCGCGGACCGCCCGGATATCGGCGAGGCCCATGCCGTAGGCGGAGAGAAGCGAGGCCATGGGGTGAATGAGGCAGGTTTCCATCCCGAGGGTGTCGGCGATGGCGCAGGCGGACTGCGCTCCGGCGCCGCCGAAGACCGTCAGGCAGTAGCCCGAGACGTCATGGCCGCGCTGGACGGAGATCTTCTTGATGGCGTTTGCCATGTTCTCGACGGCGATCTTCAGGAAACCCTCGGCCACGGCCTCGGGCTCGCGGCCGATCTCGGCGGCGATCGTCTCGAAAGCGGCGCGGGTGGCCGCGACGTCGAGGGGGCGGTCGGCGTCGGGGCCGAAGATCGCCGGGAAGAACTCGGGCCGCAGCCGGCCGGTGAGCACGTTGGCGTCGGTCACGGCGAGCGGGCCGCCACGGCCGTAGCAGGCGGGGCCGGGGTCGGCACCGGCGCTCTCCGGCCCGACGCGCATGCGCGCCCCATCGAAGCCGAGGATCGAGCCGCCGCCGGCGGCGACGGTGTGGATCATCATCATCGGAGCCGTCACGCGGACGCCGGCAACCTCGCTGCGCAGCACGCGTTCAAGCTCGCCGGCGTAGTGGCAGACGTCGGTGGAGGTGCCACCCATGTCGAAGCCGATGATGCGCTTCTCGCCGGCGATGGCACTGGTCTGGACCGCGCCGACGACGCCGCCGGCCGGGCCGGAGAGGATCGCGTCCTTGCCGTCGAAGCGGTCAGCGGCGGTGAGGCCGCCCGAGGACTGCATGAACATGAGCTTGGCGCCCATGTCGCCGTCGAAGGCAGCGGCGACCCGGTCGACGTAGCGGTGCAGGATCGGGGTGAGGTAGGCGTCGACGACGGTGGTGTCGCCGCGGCTCACCATCTTCATCAGCGGGCTGACGGCATGGCTCGCGGAGACCTGGGTGAAGCCGGCTGCGCGGGCGAGTTCGGCGGCGCGCGCCTCATGGTCGGTGTGGCGGTAGCCGTGGACGAAGACGATGGCGCAGGCGTTGAAGCCCGCCGCGCGGGCGGCGGCCAACTCGGCTGCGAGATGCGCCCCATCGAGGGGAACCTCGACGGTGCCGTCCGCCCGCACGCGCTCGCGGGCCTCGATCGTGCGGGAGTGGAGCATCTCCGGCAGCACGATGTGGCGGTCGAAAAGCCGCGGGCGGTTCTGATAGGCGAGGCGAAGCTGGTCGCCGAGGCCTTGGGTGGTCACAAGGACGACGGGCTCGCCGCGGCGCTCAAGGAGCGCGTTGGTGGCGACCGTGGTGCCCATGCGGACCGAGGCGACGCGCTCGGCCGGGATTGCCGCCGCGGCGTCGAGGCCCAGGAACTGGCGAATGCCATGCACCGCGGCATCCTCGTAGCGCTCGGGGTTCTCGGAGAGGAGCTTCGCGCGATGCAGGCGGCCGTCCGGGTCGCGGGCGACGATGTCGGTGAACGTACCGCCGCGGTCAATCCAGAAATCCCACGCCGACATGGCTCTTCTCCCCCCTCAGTTGAACCCGAGGCGACTGTCACCACGGGCTGAGGTCGGATGCAAGCGCGAGCGGAGTGAAGCGGACGATTACTTACAAGATTCTTCAGTCTGGAGTGATCACCCGGCGGTAGAGGTGCCAGGTCGCGTGACCGAGTACTGGCAGCGCAACGACGACGCCGAGGAAGAACGGCACCATGGCGACGGCGAGGAGTCCGATGATGATCCACGCCCAGTGCAGCATGGCCTGCGGGTTCTTCGTCACGGCCTCGAAGCTCGTCACCATGGCGGTGACGAAGTCGAGATCCCGGTCGACGAGCATGGGCAGCGAGACAGCGGTGAGCGCGAAGAGCACGAAGGCGATGCCGGCGCCAGCGAGGGTTCCGACGATCAGGAGCGCGATGCCGCTGTTGCTGGCAAGGACGGCGTCGATATCGACGAACCCGATGTTCGAGCGACCGAGGAAGAGGAGCGTCAGCATCCCCGCGGTCCACATCCAGGTGAGAAATCCGGCGAGGGCGACGAAGGCCATCATCGGGATCTGGCGATTGCGGGCGTTCCAGACGACGCCGAGGATCGCGGGCCAGGTCAGGACCTCACCGGTCTCGCGGCGTCGGCTGACCTCGTAGAGCCCGACCGCGGCAAAGGGGCCGACGAGCGGGAAGGCGAAGGAGAAGGGGATGATCCAGAGCGAATGCTGCACGACCCAGAGCTGCAGGAAGATCGCGATGCCAACGGCAGCATAGACACCGCCGAAGAACAGCCCGAAGCGGGGCACGGCGCGGAAGTCAGCCCAACCGGCGGAGAGCGCGGCATAAACGTCGTCGGAGGAGATCCGGCGGACGGTTGGCCGCGGGAAGGCCTGAAGGTCGGCGGTCGGGCTCATGGGCGTCTCCTCTCGGGGCGTCTGGCGGCCACCCTGCCAGACTACCGCAACCGGCGCAGACGTCGAGCCTCGCAACGGCGTTGAGTGTGACTTGCCCGAAGTGGCGGGTGCAGCGCGTTGACATGGCGCAAGGTTTCGTGCCGTTTCGCTCTGTCAGCGCAACGAGCGAAGAGGAAGCCGCCGATGCATCGTCTGGCCGTGGAAGGTATCTCGCTGTCGGTCGAGCCGCGGTGCGGCATCCTCGCCGATCTGGTGATCGAACGGGGCGGCCGGCGAATCGCGCCGCTGCACCGGGCGCCGTGGGTCGGTCGGCCAAGTGAGGTACCCGCGGACGCGGCGCCGCATCTCGCGGTCCTCGAGGGCGACTTCTTTTGCGCGCCGTTCGGGCGGACCGATGATCCCGACATCCCGGCGCACGGCTGGCCGGCGAACGGACACTGGCAGCTCGGCGGCATCGACATCGGCGAGGATGGTGCGAAGACCGCGCGGCTGGAGTTGGGCGAGCTGGTGCAGGGTGCAGCCGTGACCAAGGAGGTGACGGTCTGCCCGGGACATCCGGTCGTCTACCAGCGGCACGTGCTGCGGGGCGGGGCGGGGCGGCTGCCGATCGCGCACCACGCGATGATCCGGGTCCCCGGCGGGGCGCGGCTCAGTTTCTCGCCCAAGGATTTCGGCGCGACGCCGACGACGCCGCAGGAGGGAGATCCGGAGCGCGGGCGCTCGCTCCTCGCCTATCCGCAACGCTTCGAGGCGTTGACGGACGTCGGGCTCGCCGATGGCACGCGCCGCGACCTCAGCCGGTATCCCTGGGGCGAGGGGCAGGAGGATTTCCTGACGCTGTTCGACCCGCCGGACGCGCAGATCGGCTGGTCGGCGGCGGTGGCGAAGGTCGACGGCTTCGTCTTCTTCGCGGTGAAGGATGCGAGCGTGCTTGGCCAGACCTCGCTCTGGATGAGCAACGGCGGGCGGCGCTACGCGCCGTGGTCCTCGCGGCACAAGGCGGTGCTGGGGATCGAGGAGACCTGTTCGCATTTCGGCGACGGACCGACCGTCTCGGGCGGCGACAACGATCTGACGCGGGCCGGCTACCGGACCGCCGTTGCCCTCGGTGGGCGGGTGGACGTGCGGTATGCGCTGGGTGCGATCCCGCTGCCCGAGGGCTGGAGCGAGATCGCGGAGATCGTGCTGAGCGACGGGGAGCTGGCGCTCGTGGACGTCAGTGGACGGTGCGAGGCGGTGCCGTTCAACCGGGCCTTCCTCAACGTCTGAGAGCGGACACGAGCCGGACCGGAGCGGTCGGGCCCCTCTCGTCGTCACGGTTGGCGTGGCATCGGTCCGTTGACCTCGCCGGGCGCGCCTTCGGGGCTTGCGCCCCCATCGGGTGTGCCGGCATCGGCGGGGTCGGCTTCGGGTGCGGCGTTCTCGGCCGCCACTGCCGCCGCCCGTTCCTCGGCGATGCGCTGCGCCTCGATCCGGCGCCACGTCGCCACGTTGCGGTTGTGCTCGTCCAGTGTCCGGGCGAACACGTGGCCGCCCGTGCCGTCGGCGACGAAGAAGATGTCGTCCGTGGCCTCCGGATGCGCCGCCGCGTTGATCGCCGTGGCGCCGGGGTTGGCGATCGGCGTCGGGGGCAGGCCGGTGACGACGTAGGTGTTGTAGGGCGTCGGGGCGGAAAGCTCGCTCGCGCGAAGACCGCGCCCGAGGGGTGCCGCCCCCCCGGTGATGCCATAGATCACCGTCGGGTCGGTCTGGAGCCGCATCCCGCGGTTCAGCCGGTTGACGAAGACCGACGCGACGCGCGCCCGCTCGGTCGGCACTCCGGTTTCCTTCTCGACGATGGAGGCGAGGGTCAGGAGTTCCTCGGGTGACTTCAGGGGCAGGTTGGGCGCCCGGCTGTCCCACGCGGCCGCAAGGATGCGCTCCTGCTCCGCCTGCATGCGGCCGAGGAGCGCGTTCCGGTCATCGCCGCGCTGCACGTCATAGCCGGCCGGTGCCAGCATCCCTTCGGGCGGTACCGTCGTCACGTCGCCCACGAGGTCTTCGCGCGCGTTGATCATCGCCACGACCTGCGCACTGGTCAGCCCCTCGGGCACGACGATCTGCCGGACGACATTGCCGCCGGTGTTCAGGAGCTTCAGGACGTCTTCCATCGAAGCGCCGGCGGGGATCTGGTACTCGCCGAACTTCAGACCGCCATCGAGATGGGCGTAGCGCGCGCCGATGCGCAGGATGGTGGCATTTCGCACCACCCCCTGTGACATCAGCTTGTCGGAGACGCTGGCGAAGGTCTCGCCCCTGTCGACGACAAAATCGACGGGTGCGGTCAGGGGGCCTGCCGCGCGAAACTGCGACTGCCCCCAGGTGATCAGGCCGAAGAGCACCACCAGCCCGACAATGACGAGCGTCAGCGCGTTGGCGGCGACGTGTCGCATCATCGTCCCGTGCTCACTCCACCCGCCGGAGCACCAGCGAAGCGTTGGTACCGCCGAAGCCGAAGGAGTTCGACAGCGCCACGTCGATCTGCTTCTCCACCGGCTTCCACGGTGCGAGATCGAGCGCGGTCTCGATGGAGGGCTCGTCTAGGTTGATCGTCGGCGGCGCCACGTTGTCGCGGATTGCCAGCGCGCAGAAGATCGCCTCGACGGCGCCGGCCGCACCGAGCAGATGGCCGATCGAGGACTTGGTGGACGACATCGTCACCTTGCCCGCGTGATCGCCGAGAAGCCGCACGACGGCGCCAAGCTCGATCTCGTCACCAACCGGCGTCGAGGTGCCGTGGGCGTTCACGTAGTCGATGGCCTCGGGCGTCAGCCCGGCGTTCCTGAGAGCCGCGGTCATCGCCCGGAAGCCGCCTTCGCCGTTCGGCGCGGGGGAGGTGATGTGATAGGCGTCGCCGGAAAGTCCGTAGCCGACGACCTCGGCATAGATCTTCGCGCCGCGGGCCTTGGCGTGCTCGTATTCCTCGAGCACCACGACGCCGGCGCCTTCGCCCATGACGAAGCCGTCGCGCCCCTTGTCGTACGGGCGGCTGCCGCGTTCAGGCGTGTCGTTGTAACCGGTCGAGAGCGCCTTGCAGGCGTTGAAGCCGGCGATGCCGAGTTCGCAGATCGCCGCTTCGGCGCCGCCGGCGACCATGACGTCGGCGTCACCGTGCTGAATGAGGCGCATGCCGTCACCGATCGCGTGCGCGCCGGTGGAGCAGGCGGTCACCACGGAGTGGTTCGGGCCCTTGAAGCCGTAGCGGATCGAGACCTGGCCGGAGCCGAGGTTGATGAGGCTGCCGGGGATGAAGAACGGCGAGACGCGCCGCGGCCCCTTTTCCTTCAGGGTGATCGACGTCTCGGCAATGGTCGCGAGCCCGCCGATGCCGGAGCCGATGATGACGCCGGTGCGCTCGCGCTCCGCCTCGTCCTCGGGCTTCCAGTCCGCGTCGGTGAGCGCCTGCTCGGCAGCCGCGATGGCGAAGAGGATGAAGTTGTCGACCTTGCGCTGGTCCTTGGGGGCCAGCCAGTCGTCGGCGTTGAAGGTCCCGTTCGAGCCGTCGCCGCGCGGCACCTCGCAGGCGATCTGCGTCGGCAGGTGGCTCGGATCGAAGAGGGTGATCCGGCCGGCGCCGGACTTGCCGGCGATGAGCCGGGACCAGGTTTCCTCGACACCGTTCGCCAACGGCGAGACCATGCCCATTCCGGTGATCACCACTCGCCGCATCGATGCCCTCCGCAAAATCCGGCCCCGTTTACCGCGAAATCGCCGGGGCGAACAAGCCTCGTTGCTCGTCGGGGACTCCATTGGAAATCTGTCGCTCGACCCCGCGCGTTCGAGGCAGTACCTCTCGGACATTCGCGAGCCGGGGAGAGCGCATGGTCGACGCAACGGAGCCGACGCAGTTCTATGCCATGCACCGTCATGGCTTCGTACGGGTCGCATCGAGCACCCCCCGCGTGCTGCCGGCGGATGTCGCCTTCAACCGCGATGCCATCCTCGCCGAGGCGCGTCGGGCATCGGCGGCAGACGTCGATCTCGTGGTTTTCCCCGAACTCGCGCTTTCTTCCTACGCGATCGACGATCTGCTGATGCAGACCGCGCTTCTCGATGCGGTTGAGGCGGCGGTCGCGACGCTGGTCGAGGAGAGCTCCGGGCTGACGCCGCTGCTTCTCATCGGCGCGCCGCTGCGTCACGAGGGCCGGCTCTACAACTGCGCGCTCGCGATCTCGCGGGGGCGGCTGCTGGGGGTGGTGCCGAAGTCCTATCTGCCGAACTACCGCGAGTACTACGAGAAGCGGTGGTTCGCCCATGGCCGGGGCGTCGTCGGACGCTCGATCCGCGTTGGCGGCATCGAGGCGCCGTTCGGAGTCGATCTGCTGTTCGAGGCGACCGACCTGCCGGGCTTTGTGGTGCATGCGGAGATCTGCGAAGACTTCTGGGCGACGCATCCGCCCTCGTCCGATGGCGCGCTCGCCGGTGCGACGATCCTTGCGAACCTCTCGGCATCGAACAGCACGATCGGCAAGTCCGACGAGCGGCATCTGCTCTGCCGCTCGCAATCGGCGCGCGCGGTCGCAGCCTATGTCTACGCCGCGGCCGGTCCGGGGGAGAGCACGACCGATCTCGCGTGGGACGGGCAGGGGGTGATCTACGAGCTTGGCGACCTGCTTGCGGAGTCCGAGCGGTTTCCGCTCGAGCCGGGCCTCACCATCGCCGACGTGGACGTTGGCCGTGTGCTCGCCGAGCGCCTGCGCACGGGCACGTTCAACGATGCCGCCGAGGGGCTCGCGCGGCCGTTCCGGCGTATCGGCTTCGAGCATCGTCCGTCGTTTCGCGACATCGGCCTCATGCGTCGGATCCGTCGCTTTCCGTTCGTGCCGAACCGGCAGGAGAAGCTCGAGGAAGACTGCTACGAGGCGTTCAGCATTCAGGTCGAGGGGCTTGCGCGCCGGTTTCAGGCGACGGGGTCGAAGACGCTGGTGATCGGCATTTCGGGTGGGCTCGATTCGACCCACGCGCTGATCGTCGCCGCCAAGGTGTGCGACCGGCTCGGGCTGCCGCGGACGGCGATCCTCGGGTTCACCATGCCGGGTTTCGCCACCAGCGACGGGACGAAATCGAACGCCTGGGCGCTCATGCGCTCGACCGGGATCACCGGCGACGAGATCGACATCCGACCAGCCGCCCGGCAGATGCTCGCCGACCTGGGGCATCCCTTCGCGGACGGTGAGCCGGCTTATGACGTGACGTTCGAGAACGTGCAGGCCGGGCTTCGGACCGACTACCTGTTCCGTCTCGCGAACCAGCGGAACGGCATCGTGGTCGGCACGGGTGATCTCTCCGAGCTGGCGCTCGGCTGGTGCACCTACGGCGTCGGCGACCAGATGAGCCACTATGCCGTCAACTGCGGCGTGCCGAAGACCCTCATCCAGTACCTGATCCGCTGGACCGCGCGCACGCAAGTCGATGCGGAGACCGCCGGGGTGCTCGAGGCGATCCTCGCCACCGAGATCTCGCCCGAGCTTGTTCCTGCCGACGCAAGCGGTGCGATCCAGAGCACGGAATCAAAGATCGGCCCCTACGAATTGCATGACTTCTTCCTGCATCAGGTCATGCGCTGGGGGCATGCGCCCTCGAAGGTGGCGTTCCTCGCGTGGCATGCGTGGCGCGATGCGGAGGCGGGGCTCTGGCCGGCGGATTTCCCCAGGGACGCCCGGCGGTCCCATGACCTTGCCACCATTCGGAAGTGGCTCGAAGTCTTTCTCTGGCGCTTCTTCGCGTTCAGCCAGTTCAAGCGGTCGGCGATCCCGAACGGCCCGAAGGTATCGTCGGCGGGCGCGCTCTCGCCGCGTGGCGACTGGCGAGCACCATCGGATTCCACCGCGCGGCCGTGGCTCGACGAGCTGGCGCGCAATGTCCCGGAGGCGTGACATGCGTGCGGTTCGTCTTCTCGCGCCGGGTGAGCTCGCCTGCGTCGAGGTGCCGATGCCCGCACCCGGACCGGGCGAGGTTCTGGTGAAGGTCGCCGCCGCCGGTATTTGCGGGACCGACCGCCATCTCTATCTCGGGGAGTTCCCGAGCCGGCCGCCGGTCACGCTCGGCCACGAGTTCTCCGGCACCGTCGAGGCGGTGGGCGCGGGGGTCGGGTTGGCGGTCGGCACGCCGGTGGCCTGTGATCCGAACACCTGGTGCGGCACTTGCGATGCGTGCAACCGCGGCCGGGTCAACCTCTGTGCCCGCAATGTCGCGACGGGCATCCACCGGGACGGCGGCTTCGCTGAATACGCGGTCTTTCCGGCGTGGAAGGCCGTGCCGTTGCCGGCGGGGCTGGACCTCGCCCAAGGTGCCTTTGCGGAGCCGCTCGCCTGTACGCTCCACGGCGTTGACGTTGGGGCGCCGCGCCCGGGCGAACGGGTGATCGTGCTGGGGGGTGGAGTGATTGGCCTGCTGGCGCTGCAACTCGCGCGTCTCTCGGGTGCCGAGGTGCTGCTCCTCACCCGGAGCGAGGGCAAGCGCGCGCTCGGGTCCCGGCTGGGAGCGTGCGCCACAGCCCCGACGCCGGAGGCGGCGCGCGCGATCTGGCCGGACGGGGCCAATCTCGTCCTGGAGTGCGCCGGCGTGCCCGCGACTGTCGCGGCGGCACCATCGCTGGCGCGCGCCGGGGGACGGGTGGTCGTCCTTGGTGTGCTCGCTCAGGGTGCCACGGTGCCGATCGAGCCTTTCGACCTGCTGTTCCGCGAGATCCGGCTTGATTTCGCCTTCATCAACCCGTTCACGACGACGCGGGCCGTCGCACTCATCGCTTCGGGAGCCGTCGAGGTCGCGCCGCTCGTATCGCGAACGGTCTCGCTCACCGATGCGTCCGAAGTCATCGCGGCACCGGCACGGCCGGGCGATGTAAAGGTGTTGATCGATCCCGGCAGGTGACCGGGCCGCGAGCTGTCGTCCATGTCAAAATCGTCATGTGAAAGGCCGCCGATTGCATTTGCCCGGCATGGCGGCGCTGGCTATCAATTTCGACACCGGGGAAACCGGCAGAAGGCCTCGAACCAGGGGCGACGCAGGGAGGAAGAGTGCACGCGTCTGGTGCTTCGGCGGCCTGGCGCGGCGCCTGCAACGCGACCGATCCGTTTCCGGCATCAGCCATGGCTGCGCGCGTGAGTGAGGATCAAGGAGAGCCCGCACGTCCGTGAGAACGGACGTGCGGGCTTTCTTTTTCGCTCAGACCGTCGGAGCGGCGGGCTTGGCGCCGTCACGGATGAGGTCGCGGATCTCGATCAGCACCTCTTCCTGGGTCGGGCCCTTGGGCTCATCGGGAGCCTTTTCCTTGGGGACCATGTTGCGGGCCCTGTTCACACCCTTGACCAGCAGGAAGACCACCCAGGCGATGATCAGGAAGTTGATGACCGCGGTCAGGAACGCACCGTAGCGGAAGGTTGCCGCGTGATCGCCCTCACCGAGGATGAGCTGGTAGCTCGAGAAGTCGATTCCGCCGATGACGAAACCGATCAGCGGATTGATGAGGTCATTGACGAGACTGGTGACGATTGCCGTGAACGCGGCACCGATGATGATACCCACAGCCAGGTCCATCACGTTGCCGCGCGCGATGAAGTCGCGGAATTCCTTGATCATTGGCTTCTCCCTCTCCCAAGATCCAATGAATCCACGTACCGCCCCCCGCGACAGGCTGCAAGCCGCCTGCGTCAGGTCCGCAGACTACCGCCGGTCGCCTTCGTGACGCTTGCGACGACTTTTGCCGCGACCGCCTCGATCTCGGCGTCAGTGAGGGTCCGGTCGGTCGGTTGCAGGCGGACGCTGACCGCGACGGACTTCTTCCCGTCGCCCATCTGCGCTTCGGCCTTGGGACCGGCGAAGACGTCGAAGATGCTCGCGGCACCGATCAGAGATTTGTCGGCCGCGCGGACAGCTTTCAGGATCGCCTCTGCCTCAACGCGCGCATCGACGACGAAAGCGAAGTCACGCTCCACCGGCTGGAAGTCGGAGACGACGAGCGGCGGGCGGGTCGTCGTGCGGGTCTTCGGGAAGGGCACGGCTTCGAGGCGGATCGCGAAGGCGACGGCGGGACCCTTCACGTCGAGCTCCGCGAGCACCTTCGGGTGCAGTTCGCCGAAGACCGCGACCTTGGTCTTTGGCCCGAGGGAGAGGATGGCCGAGCGGCCCGGGTGGAACCAGCCGGGAACGTCGCGGCGGACCATCAGGCTCGCCGGTGCGCCGATGGCGGCGAGGGCCGCTTCGACGTCACGCTTGGCGTCCCAGAGGTCGACGGGGCGGCGGGTGCCCATGGGATCGCGTGGCGCGGTCGCGCCGACGCGGATCCCGCAGGCGAAGAGCATCTGCTCCCCCGGCTCGCCGCCCGGGAAGCCCGGGCCGATCTCGAAGAGCGCGAGATCCGCGAAGCCGCGCGCCTGATTGCGGGCCGCGGCACGCAGCAGTCCCGGCAGCAGGTTCGGCCGCAGGTGGCTCATCTCGGAACTGATCGGATTTTCGAGGCGGACTTCCTCGGCACCGCCGCCGAAGAGTTCGGCCGCCTTGCGGTCGATGAAGCTGTAGGTGACGCACTCGTTGAAGCCGAGGGCGGCGATGCGACGACGGGCATCGCGCTCGCGGCGCTGCATCGGCGACATGATCGGCCGGGCAACGCCGGCCGGCCGGGTGAGCGGCTTGCCTTCGAGCTTGCTGAGCGAGGCGACGCGGGCGATTTCCTCGACGATGTCGGCGTCACCGAGGATGTCCGGGCGCCAGCTCGGCGGGATCGCCTCCCGGCCGTCGACGGCGAAGCCGAGCGCTTCGAGGATGCGCACCTGCTCGGCCTCGGGGATCTCCATGCCGACGAGGCGGACGACGCGCTCCGGGTCGAAGCGGTGGCGGCGCCCGGTGGCGGGGACCGCGCCGGCGATCTCGACATCGGAGGGCTCGCCGCCGCAGATGTCGAGGATGAGGCGCGTCGCGAGTTCGAGGCCGACGGGCGTGAAGGCCGGGTCGATGCCGCGCTCGAAGCGATAGCGCGCATCCGAGGTGGCGTTCAGCCGCCGTCCGGTGCGGGCGGTGCGGATCGGGTCGAAGTACGCGGCTTCGATGAAGACGTTCGTCGTCAGTTCCGTGGCGCTGGTGCGCAGGCCGCCCTTGATGCCGCCGATGCTGTCCGGGCCGGTGGCGTCGGCGATCACCGTCTCGGTGCCGTCGAAGGTGTAGTCCTTGCCGTCGAGAGTGCGCAGCGTCTCGCCCGAGCGGGCAAGGCGCACGGTGAGCGGACCGTTGAGCTTGTCGGCGTCGAAGACGTGGAGCGGCCGATTGCGGTCGAAGGTGAGGAAGTTGGTGATGTCGACCAGCGCCGAGATGGGCCGGAGGCCGATGGCGCGCAGTCGCTCCTGCAACCACTGCGGCGAGGGGCCGTTCTTCACGCCGCGGATCAGGCGGCCGGCGAAGAGCGGACAGGCTTCGGTCGCCACGTCGGGTGCGAGATAGACGGCGACGGGGCAGGGGAAGGTGCCGGGGACGGGCTCGATGGCCGGCGTCCTGAGCTGTCCGAGGCCGCGCGCGGCGAGATCGCGGGCGATACCGGCGATGCCGAGGGCGTCCGGGCGGTTCGGGGTAACGGCGATCTCGATCACCGGATCGAAGGCGCGGACGTCGATGTAGCGAGCGCCCACGGGTGCGTCGGGGCTGAGTTCGACGATGCCGGAGTGCTCGTCGGAGAGCTCCATCTCGCGCTCGGAGAGCATCATGCCGTGGCTCTCGACGCCGCGGATCTTGCCGACCTTGATGGTGGTGTCGATGCCGGGGATGTAGTCGCCGGGCTTCGAGACGACGACCTTGATGCCGGCGCGGGCGTTCGGTGCGCCGCAGACGATCTGCGTCTCGCCGTCGACGGTCATGACGCGGCAGACCCGGAGGCGATCCGCGTCCGGGTGCGGCGTGGCGTCGAGTACCTCGCCGACGGTGAAGGCGGCCAGCCGCGCGGCGGGGTCCGTCACGCCCTCCACCTCGAGGCCGAGGTCGGTGAGCGCAAACGTGATGTCCTCGAGCGAGGCGGAGGTGTCGAGGTGCTCCTTGAGCCAGGCGAGGGTGAACTTCATCGGTGGCGTGCCCCGGGTCTTGCGATAGGTCGCGGACATACGGGATGGGCCGCGGAAGGGAAAGCCCCGAGTTCCACGGACTCCGTGGGCGGGGCCGGGTGGCTCAGATGATGAGGAAGTCCGCGGCGCCGAGCGCGGGATGGTCGGTCAGCGTGGCGATGTGGACGGCAGGTCCGCGGCGCCATCCGTCGGCGTCGTAGAAGATCTCTCCCGACGTGGTGTCGTAGAGGATACGGTCATTGGGATCGTGGGCGATGCCGGAGGTGCTGGCGTGGAAGGCGGCGGCCCGGAGCACGCCGGGGCGGAGCGACGAGAAGATCGCGTCATCGAGGGCGATTGAATCCGCGCGGGCGTCGAAGTCGGTGATGGTGTCGACGTTGCCGGGCCCGGGGCGGCGATCGAAGACGAAGGTATCGGCGCCGGCTCCGCCGGTCAGGCGGTCGCTGCCGAGGCCGCCGGAGAGAAAGTCCGCGCCAGCGCGGCCGACAAGGACGTCGTTGCCGGCGTTTCCGTAGAGATGGTCGGCGCCGGGGGTGCCGAGGATGCGGTCGTTTCCGGCGAGCCCCGCCATCATGTGCAGGGCGCCGGCGTTGAGGCGGTCGTTTCCGGCGGTGCCGCTGCCGAAGGTGCGGGCAGCGATGCCTTCGTCCTCGCCGTCGTTGCCGTAGGAGGTCCAGGTGGCGGCGAAGCCGCCGCCGGTGAGCGCGGCGAGGCGCGGCGCCTCCTGCTCTTCCCACCGGTATTCGGCAAGGTTGAACACGCTGCTGAGCGCGCGCCCGTTCGCGTCGAAGATGCGTCCGACCACGTCGTCGTAGGCGTCGAGGGTGCCTGATTGTTGCCAGGCAACGACGATCTCGCCGGTGACGAGCTGCACCACGTCGGCGTTCCGGGGCACGGAGTCGATGAAAGCGACGTCGATGACCCGGGAGGTTGCGTTGCCGCGTGCGTTGAAGAGCTGGAGGGTGAAGCCGAAGGAGGACGGGTCGCTCAGGTGGTCGCCGAGCCGGGTTTCGTTGTGGACGAGCGCAAAACCACCGGTCGACAGCCCGGTCGCGGCCGCTTCGTCGCCTCCGGCAGCGACGCGGAAGTCATCGCGGATCACGCGGCCACTCGGCGACAGGATCGTGGCATAGGTATCGTGGAGAGTGACGGGCTCGGTCTTGTAGAAGCTGAGCTGCCAGGAGACGAGCAGATTGCCGTTGGCGAGGGTGACGATTTCGGCGTCGTCCTGAGTGTGGCGGGGATGGCCGCTGATGGCGAAATCTTCGCCGATCGGCTGGCCGTTCCGGCCGATCCACCGCCCGTAGATGCGGTCGTCGAACGACCCGGCAGACGGATCGGTGCCGGAGAATACCGCCAGCTGCCGGCCGGTGGGGGAAGTGGCGACGTCGACGATGCGGATGTCGTCGAGACCAATGCTGTCGGCGTTCCAGACCCCGCGCGAGGCGCCGCTCCCGGTGAAGCTCGCGGCGGCGGCGGCCTTCTGGCCGAGAATGCCATCGTTCGAGTGAGCGAAGACGATGGTGTGGCCGCCGTCGGGCAGAGCCGTGATGTGGGGATCGACCGATGCGCCGTCCGGCGTGCCGTAGACGACCGATTCGGCGGTGATGGCACGGGCGCCGGCGTCGAAGCTGCGGGACGCCACGTAGGTCGTGTCGTAGTCGTCGGTCTGAAGGTAGCTGTCCCAGGTCAGGATGAAACCGCCGTCGGCAGTGGCGGCGATGTCCGGGTGCTCCTGACCCACAGCGGTGATCTGGTTGGCAATGATCTCGCGCGACATGGGCAAGCTCCCCCCGAAGCATCCACCGGTCCCATTGTTGGATGCTGTTGTCGGGACGGTCAACCGGGGGAGGCGGGTCGGCGGATGGATGAGTGATTGCACGCTATGATTTAGCTATTGACACAGCGATCTCCCCAAGGTATATAAAGGGCAAGCTGGAAGAAGTGGGTCGGCAGGCGCGAGAACGCGGCCTGCCGTTTGCTTTTTTCGCCCGGGCGGAGCAGCCAGGGCATCTTCACTCTAATGACGACCGCAGCTTTCGACCGGGGCGCTTCCACCAGCATGCTGGAGGCGTCCCTTGAGTTGTACCGTGATCTGTCCGTGGCGTTGCGCGGGTTGATCACGAGACTGAAGGCGGACGCCGGCATGACCGCCGGCGACGCCAAGGAAACCGGGAAGGAGGTGGAGTCCGCTCTCGCCTCCCACCGCAAAGCCCTGCAGACGGTCCTTGATCTCGAGGCGAGTTTTGGAAAGCGAAAGCAGGCGTGGGCCGACGGGGCGAGCGAACTCGACCTCGATGCCGCACGCGCAGAAATCGCTGAGAGACTTGCTGTCTGGCTTGCCGAAGGGTGAGCTGGCGGCGTTTCTCAACGGCTTGAGTCCGAATGCCCTCCTCTCGCTCCCCTGGCTCTTCGAGCATTGGGCGATCGAGGGGCATCAACTGCCTCCCGAGGGAGACTGGACGACCTGGGTCATCCTGGGCGGCCGGGGGGCAGGCAAGACCCGCGCGGGTTCAGAATGGATCCGCGCGATGGTCGAAGGGGGCAAGCCGGGCGACCCGGGGCGGATGTCCCGGGTCGCCCTGGTTGGCGATACGATCGACGACGCACGCGAGGTGATGGTCTTCGGGCCATCCGGCATCCTCGCGTGCTCGCCGCCTGATCGGCGGCCAGACTGGCAGGCGAGCCGGAAGCGGCTCGTCTGGCCGAACGGCGCGGTGGCGCAGGTCTTCTCCGCGTCGAACCCGGAAAGCCTGCGCGGCCCGCAATTTGACGGCGCCTGGTGCGACGAGGTCGGCAAGTGGAAGAAGGCGGAGAGCACCTGGGACATGCTGCAACTCGGGCTTCGGCTCGGGGAGCAGCCACGGGCGCTCGTCACCACGACGCCGAAGACGACGGCGTTCCTGCAGTCGCTCGTCGCGGCGAAGGGCACCGTGCTGACCCGCGCCTCGACGGCGGCGAACCGGATGCATCTCGCGAAGGGCTTTCTCGAGACGGTGCTCGGCAGATTTGCCGGAAGCAGGGTTGAGCGGCAGGAGCTTGACGGTGAGTTCGTGACGGATGTCGACGGGGCGCTCTGGACCTGGGACATGATCGAGGCGACCCGGGTGCCCTCCGAGGGTGAGTCGGACAGGATCATCGTGGCGGTCGACCCGTCCATGACGAAGGACGGCGACATCTGCGGAATCGTGGTCGTCGGCGTGCGGCAGCAGGGAACGCCGCATCACTGGACTGCGGAGGTGATTGCCGATCACAGCTTGCCGGCGTCGCCGCGGGACTGGGTGGATCGCGCGATTGCGGTCTATCACGAATATGGCGCGGACCGGATGGTCGCCGAGGTCAATCAGGGCGGCGACATGGTGGCGACGATGGTTCGGGGAACCGATCCCTCGGTTCGGATCGCTTCGGTCAGGGCGACCAAGGCAAAGTCGGTGCGGGCCGAGCCCGTGGCGCTGCTCTACGAGCAGGGGCGGGTGCGGCACCGGCACGTCTTTCGCGCGCTCGAGGATCAGATGACGGCGATGACGGTCAAGGGCTTTCGCGGCAAGGGGAGCCCGGATCGGGTGGATGCGCTGGTCTGGGCGCTCACCGAACTCATTGTCTGGCCGGCGCACGAGTGGCGTGCAGGCGGCCCGGCGATCAGGGCGCTCTGACGTCGCAAGGGCGTATCGGCGTTCTCGTTGGGGCCGAGCCGGACGCACCGTCTTTCGGCCGTGGCAATTCAGGAGCCAAGCGTATGGTGTTGCGAATGTTCCGGTCCGCTCACGCGGAGTCGCCGGAGCGAAAGGCGTCGGCGGCTGCAAGCTCGCCTGTGGTCGCATTTCAGGGTGCCGGACGGGCGGCATGGTCGTCTCGCGATGTGGGCACGCTGACGCGGATCGGCTTCCTGGGAAACCCGGTGGCCTTTCGATGCGTCAAGGTGATTGCGGAGGCGGCGGCGGCGGTCCCGGTCGTGGCGCAGGACGCCGACCGGCGTTTCGATGTGCATCCGGTGATTGATCTCTTGGCCGCGCCGAACCCGGGGCAGGGCGGCGCCGCACTGATGGAAGCGTTCTACGGCAACCTGCTGATCTCCGGAGACGGGTATCTTGAAGCCGCGGGGATCGTCGAGTCGGGCGGCCCGCGCGAGCTTTACGCGTTGCGCTCGGACCGGATGAAGGTCGTGCCCGGGCCGGACGGCTGGCCGGTTGCCTACGAGTACAGTGCGGGCGGGCGGAAGCATGTCTTTGACATGCGGGCCGAGCGGGTGCCGGTTCTGCACGTTAAGGCGTTCCATCCGCAGGACGATCACTACGGATTGACACCGTTGGCGGCGGCCGCGGCCGCAATCGACGTGCACAATTCGGCGGCCACCTGGTCGAAGGCGCTGCTCGACAATGCGGCGCGGCCGTCCGGGGCGATCGTCTATCGGGGCGTGGACGGGCAGGGCGCACTCGGCTCAGACCAGTACGCGAGACTCGTCGAGGAACTCGAGACGCACCATCAAGGGGCGCGGAATGCCGGGCGGCCGATGCTGCTCGAGGGTGGGCTCGACTGGAAGCCCATGGGGTTCTCGCCGTCGGACATGGAGTTTCACCGCACGAAGGAGGCGGCCGCCCGGGACGTGGCGCTGGCTTTCGGGGTTCCACCGATGCTTCTCGGCCTGCCCGGCGACAACACTTACGCGAACTATTCCGAGGCGCACCGGGCGTTCTATCGGCTGACGGTGCTGCCGCTCGTCGCCAAGACGCTGGCGGCGCTGTCTGGGTGGCTGCCCGGGTTCTACGGTGCCGGATTCCAGCTCAAGGTGGACGAGGACAATGTTCCGGCGCTTGCCGAGGAGCGCGAGGCGCTCTGGCGGCGGATCAGTGACGCGGGCTTCCTGAGCGAAGGCGAGAAGCGGCAGTTGCTCGGGTTGCCGAAGGTTCAGGGGGAGTGATGCGTGGCCACGGTTCGCGGCGGCGGCTCGCGCTTCTTGTATGAGCCCTTCGACGTCAATTCGGCGCGGATCGAGGTTCACGAGAGAATTCAGGAAGAACGCTGGGGGCAGCTTGAGAGGCGGCTCCTGCACATCGAGGTTTCGCTCGATCGGCTGGAGAAGCGGATCTGGCTCGCGGTCTACGGCGCGGCGTCGCTGATCCTTGTCGACATCGCCTACGGGCTGCTGTCGATGTCCACATCCTGAGGGAAGGTTGGAGATGAGCTATCGGAGTGGCGGGTCCTGCCCGCTCGAGACGAAGTTCTGCAGCTTCGACGGCGCGCTGGCGCTGACCGAGGGGGCAGCGATCGCGGGGTATGCGAGCCTTTTCGGTGCCGCGGATCAGGGCGGGGACGTGGTGCAGGCAGGTGCCTATTCGGTTTCGCTGCGGCGGCTCGCCACGGCGGGGTCGGGTGTGAAGATGCTGTGGCAGCACGATCCGACGAAGCCGATCGGCGTGTGGGATGAAGTGCGTGAGGACGCGCGCGGTCTCTACGTGAAGGGGCGGCTGCTCCTCGACGTGCAGGCCGGGCGTGAGGCGCATGTGCTTATGGAAGCGGGTGCCATCGACGGGCTGTCCATCGGCTACCGCACGGTGCGTGCGGAAAAGACGGCCGGAGGTCGGCGGCTCCTGCACGAGATCGAGCTCTGGGAGGTGTCGCTCGTCACCTTCCCGATGCTCCCCGAAGCGCGGGTAGGGGCCGATTCCGTCGACCTCGATCCCGATCTGGCGCGGACCCTGGCGGAGACCTTCCGCGAGGCGAGGCAGATGCTGGCGTGAGACGCCATCTGGAAGCTCAAGGAAAGGCATCGATGCAGAACGCTGACGCGAAACCGGAGGCGAGCGCCGCCGGTCATGGCGCCCTGGAGGTCAAGGCGGCAATCGCCGGTTTCCTTGGGGAATTCAACTCATTTCAGTCCGAAGTGAAAGCAAAGATCAAGGAACAGGAAGCCCGTCTGGCCATGCTCGACCGCAAATCAATCGCCATGTCCCGCCCCCCGCTCGCGCGTGCTGCCGAGGATGCGCCCCACAAGAAGGCCTTCGGCGCTTACCTCCGTTCGGGGGAAGAGGGCGCGCTGCGCGGCCTTGGCGTCGAGGAAAAAGCGATGTCGACGGCGGTGGCCGCCGACGGCGGCTATCTCATCGACCCGCAAACGGCGGCGGACATCGTCGGGGTGCTGCGCTCCTCGGCATCGCTTCGCACGATCGCGAACGTGGTGACGGTCGAGGCAAGTGCCTTCGATGTGCTGGTCGACCACACCGACATCGGCTCTGGCTGGGCGACGGAGACGTCTTCGGTGGCCGAGACCGGGACGCCGCAGGTGGACCGGATTTCCATTCCGCTCCACGAGCTTTCGGCGCTGCCGAAGGCGAGCCAGCGGCTGCTCGACGACTCGGCTTTCGATGTGGAGGGTTGGCTAGCCCAGCGGATCGCCGACAAGTTCAGCCGGGCGGAGGCTGAAGCCTTCGTGAAGGGCGACGGCGTCGACAAGCCGACGGGGTTTCTGAAGTATCCCAAGGTCGACAATGACCTCTTTGCCTGGGGCTCGCTCGGCTACGTGCCGACCGGTGCAGCCGGGGACTTCAGTGCGACGGAACCGGCGGATGCGGTTGTCGATCTGGTTTATGCGCTCGGCGCGCGCTACCGGGCGAACGCGACCTTCGTGATGAACTCGAAGACCGCCGGCGCCGTGCGCAAGATGAAGGACGCGGACGGTCGGTTTCTCTGGTCGGACGGGCTCGCGGCCGGGGAGCCGGCGCGGCTCATGGGCTATCCGGTGCTGATCGCCGAGGACATGCCGGACATCGCGGCGAACGCCTATGCGATTGCCTTCGGTGACTTCCGCGCGGGGTACACCGTGGCGGAGCGGCCTGACTTGCGGATCCTGCGTGATCCGTTCTCGGCCAAGCCGCACGTGCTCTTCTACGCGACGAAGCGGATCGGCGGTGACGTCTCCGATTTTGCCGCGATCAAGCTTCTGAAGTTCGCGACGGCCTGAGGCCGCGCCGCAGGGATCCGGTCCCGGGCGACCGGGGGCGGTGGCACACCCCCGCATCTTTCCAGTCTGCTGCTCCTCCCTCCGCTCGGGCGGTGCGGGGGTGTGCTTTTGAGTATCGTCGGGCGCCGGGGCAGCCGCGCGTCCGACCCCGTGCCGCCGAGAGGCGGTCAGCAGGAGTGAGCAATGATCTTGACTGAAGTCGCCGCCGTTCCGGCGACGGCGCTGCCAGTGCGCGCGTTTGCCGGGCATTTGCGGCTCGGGACCGGCTTTGCCGACGACGGCTCGCAGGACGTGGTGCTCGAACTCTACCTTCGCGCGGCCATGGCGGCGATCGAGGCGCGGCTGGGGCGGGTGCTTCTCGCCCGGAGCTTCGTCTGGACGGTGGAGCGCTGGCGCGAGGACACCAGTCAGGCGCTACCGGTGGCGCCGGTGCGGCTGATCGAGAGCGTGATGCTCGCGGACGCCGAGGGAAATGAGACGGCGGTCGATGCGCTGGCCTGGTCGTTGCTGCGCGATGCGCAGCGTCCGCGGCTGGTCGGACGCTTTGGCCGAAACCTGCCGCGCATCCCGCGGGGCGGGTCGGCGACGGTGCGCCTTGTCGCGGGGTTTGGCGCGGTCTGGGACGAGGTGCCGGGGGACTTGCAACAGGCGGTGTTCCTGCTGGCAGCGCACTACTACGAGATACGGGCCGAAGCGGGAACGCCGGCAGGGTGGATACCGTTCGGGGTTCTCGCGCTGATCGAGGCATATCGGGCCACCCGGATCGGGGGCATGTCGTGAGTGGCGCGGAGCTGTCACGACGGCTGACGCTTGAGGAGCGGGTGGCGATACCCGACGGAGCGGGGGGCAACATCGTTGATTGGCGGGCACTCGGCGCGGTCTGGGCCGAAGTGAGGCCGAGGTTCGCGCGTGAGGCGTTCGTCGGCGCTCAGCCGCGGGCCAGGGTGACCTATCGCATCATCGTGCGGTCGGTGCCGTATGGCGGGGCCTCCCGGCCGCGGCCGGATCAACGGTTCCGCGATGGCGCGCGGGTATTCGACATTCTGAGCGTGGCCGACCGGGACCACCGCTTTCTCGAGATCCTCGCGGAGGAGGGGCCGGCGCAATGAGCTATCTTTTCGGAGCCGGATTGCAGGCCCGCATCTACGAACGGCTTGCGAGCGATGCGACGCTCGCGGGGCTCGTCGGGACGGCAATTCATGACGGGATGCTGAAGCCGGGGCCTGATGGGGCCGCGCGAGACTACGTGATACTTGGCGACGAGACTGTTCGCGCGAACGACACCAAGACGAGCGTCGGTGCGATCCACGATTTCACGGTGACGGTGCATTCGGCGCGTGACGGGTTCGAGACGGCAAAGCGGATCGCTGCCGCGATCTGTGCGTGCCTCGTTGATGCGCCCCTGCCGGTCGAGGCCGGGCGGCTCGTGGCGCTGCGGTTCCTGCGCGCCGGCGCCGAGCGCGGGCCGGCGCCAGAGAAACGCAAGATTTCCATGCGGTTCCGCGCCGTCCTGGATGCAGCCGACTGATTTCGGAAAGGATAAGACGATGGCAGCCCAGAGAGGCAAGGATCTGCTCCTGAAGCTCGACATGGGGAGCGGGAGGTTCGAGACCGTCGCCGGGCTTCGGGCAACGCGGCTCACGTTCAACGCGGAGACCGTGGACGTGACGAACCTCGGCAGCGAGGGCCGGTGGCGCGAGCTGCTGGCTGGCGCGGGCGTGCGAAGCGCCGCGATCAGCGGGTCGGGCGTGTTTCGCGACGAGGCGACTGATGAGCGGACGCGGGCGCTGTTCTTCGCGGGGGAGACGCCGCGGGCTCGGGTGATCGTGCCCGACTTCGGTGTTATCGAGGGTCCGTTCCAGATCACGTCGATCGAATACTCCGGCCAGCACGATGGGGAGGCTGTCTACGAGATCGCCTTGTCGTCGGCGGGAGCGCTGAGTTTCGCGGCGATCTGATGGCCAATCCGTGGCGAGGTGAAGTCGAGCTTGTCGTCGACGGCGAAGCGCGGGTGATGCGCCTGAGCCTGGCGGCGCTCGC
The DNA here is from genome assembly GCF_014201905.1 of Amaricoccus macauensis. GTDB lineage: Bacteria > Pseudomonadota > Alphaproteobacteria > Rhodobacterales > Rhodobacteraceae > Amaricoccus > Amaricoccus macauensis. The sequence continues at coordinate 672,925 of NZ_JACHFM010000003.1, forward strand.
GGAGCTTGAGGCGCGTCTCGGGGCGCAATCGCTGATCGAGGTGGTGGAGCGGTTCGAAACCGGGACGTTCCGGGTCGGAGATCTGATCGCGATTCTGCGCGCCGGGCTTGGAGGCGGCGGGTGGAGGGTGTCGGAGGAGGCGCTCTCGGAGGCCGAGATCGCCGGCGGGCCGCTCGAGGCAGCGCGGGCCGCGGCACGGCTTCTGAAGCTCACGTTCGTGCTGCCGGGAGAGTCGGGATGAAGCGGATTGCCTGGGCGGGACTGATGCGGCTTGGCCTGTTGCGGCTCGGGCTCGCGCCGGAAGTGTTCTGGGGGCTCACCCCGGCGGAAATCATGGTCATGGCGGGTGAGAGCGAGGCGTCACCGGCGATGGACCGAACCGGGTTTGCCGAGCTGGCGGCCCGGTTCCCCGATGACGGGCAGGCGGGATAGCGGGAGCGGAGATGGCAGAATTCGACGATGACCTCTCGCAGGCCGAGGGGCGGTTTCTCGGGCTGCAGAGCACCCTCTCGGGACTCGAAGGTGTGGCAGGTGCCTTTCAGCGCGAACTCGACGGGGTGCAGGGGAGCATGAAGGCGGCCGGGCGCGAGGCGATCGGCATGTCTACGTCGGTCACAACCTCAATCCGCAAGGCGTTCGAGGGCGTGATCTTTGACGGTGAGAAGCTGTCGGACGCCCTGGCGAGCGTCGGGCGGAGTCTATCGTCATCCGTGCTGAACTCGGCGCTGCAGCCGGTTCAGGGCGCGGTGAACTCGGCGGTTGGCGGTGGGCTTTCGTCGCTCCTGAGCGGGTTCCTTCCGTTCGCGAACGGCGGGGCATTCTCGGGCGGGCGGATAGCCGCGTTCGCGCGTGGGGGCGTGGTGGACGGACCGACGCATTTCCCGATGCGCGGTGGCGTCGGGCTGATGGGCGAGGCGGGGCCCGAGGCGATCATGCCGCTGGCGCGCGGCTCGGATGGCAAGCTCGGGATCCGTGGTGCCGGCGGGTCGGGCGGAGCCGTGCATGTGACGATGAACATTTCGACGCCCGACGTCTCGGGCTTTCAGCGATCGCAGACGCAGATCGCGGCGGAGATGACCCGCGCGATCCAGCGCGGTCGCCGCAATCTCTGAGCGGAGGCAGCGATGAACTTTCACGAAGTCCGATTTCCCGCGGCCTTGTCGGTCGGCTCGAGCGGTGGGCCGGAGCGGCGAACGGAGATCGTTACGCTGAGCAACGGATTTGAGGAGCGGAACTCGCCCTGGGCTCATTCGCGTCGGCGCTATGATGCTGGGCTCGGTGTGCGCTCTCTCGACGATCTGGCGGAAGTGATTGCGTTCTTCGAGGCGCGGCATGGGCAGCTTCACGGGTTTCGCTGGAAGGACTGGACGGACTTCAGGTCGTGTCTTCCTTCCGGGCAGATCGCTGCATTCGATGAGCCTTTGGGGGTCGGGGACGGACTGGTGACGAAGTTCCTGCTGCGGAAGTCGTACGTGTCAGGATCGCAAAGCTATTTCCGGCCAATTGCGAAGCCCGTCCCCGGCAGCGTGCGCGTCGCGGTGGGAGGTGTCGAGCTCGATGAGGGGGGAGACTTTCTGCTCGATGCCACGGCCGGGGCGGTGAGTTTTGCCGTGGCGCCGGCTGAGGGGAGCATTGTGACCGCGGGGTTCGAATTTGATGTGCCGGTGCGTTTCGATGCCGATCGGATCGCGACCAGTCTTGCCGGGTTCGCTGCGGGGGAAGTGCCCTCGATCCCCGTGGTCGAGGTGCGAATCTGATGCGCGAAATCGATGCTCAGTTGCAGGCGCGGCTCGATGGAGGGGCCACGCGACACTGCCGTTGCTGGCGGGTGGACCGGGCGGACGGCACCGTGCTGGGCTTTACCGACCATGACCTCGACGTGACATTCGATGGGCTGGTGTTTCGAGCCGGCACGGGCATGAACGCGAGCGCGCTACAGACTTCCACGGGCCTGAGCGTCGACAATGCGCAGGCGACGGGCGCGCTGAGCGATGCGGCCATCAGCGAGGCGGACGTTCTTGCCGGGCGATACGACGGGGCGCGGATCCGGCACTGGCTCGTGGACTGGGAGCAGCCGGATCTCAGGGTGCTGCTGTTCGCTGGCACCTTTGGTGAGATCAAGCGGCAGGATCACGCCTTCGAAGTTGAGCTGCGCGGTTTGGCTGAGCCGCTGAATGCGCCGGTCGGTCGTTCAATCCTGCGGACCTGTGACCGGATGCTTGGGGACGCGAAGTGCGGCGTCGATGTGACGGCTCCGGAGATTGCCGGGGAAGGCCAGGTGATTGGCGGCGGGATCTGGGGGGCCGTGCTGGCGTCCGGGCTCGAGGGGTTCTCCGCTGGCTGGTTCACCCATGGCGCTCTGATCTGGATGACCGGGGAGAACGCTGGTCAGCGGCAGGCGATCAAGCTCGACAGATCGCTGGCCGCCGGACGAGAGCTGTGGCCGTGGCAGGCGGCCGGTCGCCCGATTGCGACAGGTGATCGTTTCCAGATCGTCGCCGGATGCGACAAGTCAGCCGGCGCCTGTCAGGTGAAGTTTCAGAATCTCATCAACTTCCGCGGGTTCCCCCATCTCCCTGGCGAAGATTGGGTGACGGCGTATCCGACCGATGGAGCTGTTCATGACGGATCAAGTCAGCAGGGGTGAGGCGATCGTCGGACGGGCGCGGGAGTGGCTCGGGACACCGTATCGGCATCAGGCGAGTTGCAGCGGAGCGGGTACCGACTGCCTCGGGCTGCTGCGGGGTGTCTGGCGGGAAACCGTGGGACCGGAGCCGGAAGGGGTTCCGAGCTACACCGCCGACTGGTCCGAGCCGGCTCAAAGCGAGGACCTGCTGGCTGCGGCGAGGCGCAATTTCGACGAGATCGGACGGGGCGAGATGCGACCCGGGGATGTCCTCGTGCTGCGCATGCGCGAGACCGGAGTGGCGAAGCATGTCGGGATTCTGGCGGAGACGCCTGCCGGGCTGCTCACGCTGGTCCACGCCTACTCGGGGCGTGGTGTCGTCGAGTCTTCCCTGACGCCGGCCTGGGTGCGGCGTATCGCCGGTGTCTTCCGGTTTCCTGGCGGGAGTGTCTGATGGCAACGCTTGTTCTCGCGGCGGCGGGTTCCGCGCTTGGTAGCGCAGTGGGCGGTTCCGTGGCCGGGCTTGGGGCGCTCGCTATCGGCAAGGCGGCGGGCGCAATGGTGGGCTCGGCCATCGACCAGCGGATACTCGGCGGTGGATCGGCACCAGTCGAGGCCGGCCGCGTCGATCAGTTTCGAGTGATGGGGTCGAGCGAAGGCACCGCTCTGCCGAGGGTCTTTGGTCGTAACCGGATTGCTGGGCAGGTGATCTGGTCCAGCCGCTTTCTCGAGCACGTCAGCACCGAAAGTGTTGGCGGCAAAGGCGGTGGTGCGAGTGTCCGGGAGTACAGCTATTCGATCAGCCTCGGCATCGCCCTCTCGGAGGGTGTGCTGTCGCGGATCGGGCGCATCTGGGCGGACGGGCAGCCGGTCGATCAGTCGGACATGACGCTCCGGCTTCACCCGGGCACGGATGACCAGCAACCCGATCCGCTCATCGAGGCGGTCGAGGGGGTGGGACGCGCGCCGGCGTACCGCGGGACGGCATACGTGGTGATCGAGGACCTCGATCTCACGCCTTACGGCAACCGGATCCCTCAGTTCAACTTCGAGGTCTTTCGCCTGCCACCGGAGGGGCTCGAGGGGGTGGCTCGCTCTCCGGCGTTCGACATCCGGGGCGTGGCGCTGGTTCCGGGAACCGGCGAGTACTCACTCGCGACGGAACCTGTCTATCTCCGGCGAGGACAGGCCGACAGCGCGGTTGCCAATGTTCACAATGACCGGGGCGTCCCTGATCTGCTCGCGTCGACATCGCATCTGATATCCGAGCTGCCCGCGGTTCAATCGGTGTCCCTGGTGGTGACGTGGTTCGGGGACGATCTTCGATGTGGCCGGTGTCGGCTCGCTCCGGCCGTGGAGCAGGGCGGGAGCGACGGCGACCCGATGCCGTGGGTGGTCGGTGGGCTGCCGCGCGACGAGGCGCGGACGGTGAGCGTTGTTGATGGTCGACCGGCGTTCGGCGGAACGCCGGCAGACCGTTCGGTGCTTCAGGCGATTGCGCATCTGCGCGAGCAGGGCCTGAGGGTCGTGTTCTACCCGTTCATCCTGATGGACGTTCATGCGGGCAACGTGCTCGGCGATCCGTGGTCCGGTGCAGCCGGCCAGCCCGCCGTGCCGTGGCGGGGGCGGATCACGCTGGATCGCGCGCCGGGTACCTCGGGGAGTTCCGACAAGACGCCCGAGGCGGCTGCCGAGGTGGCGGCGTTCTTCGGGACGGCAACGGTGGAGGATTTCGTCCGGCAGGACGATACGGTGCTCTATGCTGGCCCGGACGAGTGGACCTATCGCCGCTTCATCCTGCACTATGCCCATCTCTGCGCGGTGGCGGGCGGCGTGGACGCATTCTGCATCGGCAGCGAGATGCGCGGCCTCACGCAGATTCGGAGTTCGGCGGACGCCTATCCGGCAGTGGAGGCGCTATGTACGCTGGCGGCGGATGTGCGATCCATTCTCGGGGAGCAGGTAAAGCTTGGCTATGCCGCGGACTGGTCCGAGTATTTCGGGCATCAGCCCGCGGATGGGTCTGGTGACGTGCTCTTCCACCTCGATCCGTTGTGGTCTTCCGATGACGTGGATTTCATCGGAATCGACAACTACATGCCGCTTTCCGATTGGCGGGATGGCGAAGGCCATGTGGATGCTTCAGCGGGGTCGATTTATGATCTTGAGTACCTCGGCGCAAATGTGGCGGGCGGCGAGGGGTTTGACTGGTACTACGCCAGCGCGGATGCGCGGGAGCGTCAGGAGCGGTTGCCAATCATCGACGGTGCTCATGGGGAGCATTGGGTCTTTCGCTACAAGGACCTGATTGGCTGGTGGTCGAACCCGCATCGCAACCGGGTCGGGGGCGTGCGCGCCGCGGTCCCGACGACATGGCGGCCGAAGTCGAAGCCGATCTGGTTCACCGAGCTTGGATGTCCGGCGGTCGACAAGGGAACGAACCAGCCCAACGTCTTTCACGACCCGAAATCTTCGGAGAGCTTCTTTCCATATCACTCATCCGGTGCACGCGATGATCTCATTCAGCGCGCGTATTTGCAGGCAACGTTCCGGCATTGGGCCGACGCCGCGAAGAATCCCGTATCGGACGTCTACCCGGGGCGGATGGTGGACATGGCGCACGCGCATGTCTGGGCGTGGGACGCGCGTCCCTGGCCGGACTTTCCTGATCGTCTCGAGACCTGGGTTGATGGCGACAACTACACGCGCGGGCACTGGCTGAACGGCCGCATCAGTTCGTCGAGTCTTGGCGAAGTCGTTTCCGAGATTTGCCTTCGAGCCGGTATCGAGGCGCCAGACGTCGCCCGGCTGCATGGTCTGGTGACGGGCTACCAGATCGGTGCGGTGGAGAGCGGCCGGCAGAGCTTGCAGCCGCTCATCGTGGCACATGGTCTGGACAGCTTTGCCGTGGGCGAGACGATGCGTTTTGTGAGTCGTGGCGGCGAGGCTGTGCGGGAGGTCTCGGCTGCTGGTTGCGTCGTGAACGGGGCCCAGCCGGTGATTTCGCTGAGCCGGGCGCCAGCGCTCGAGACTGCCGACCGCGTCACGCTCGGTTTCGTGCGAGCTGACAATGACTATCAGGTCGGGGCGGCTTCGGCGTTGGCGCCAGAGGCAAGCGAGCCGCGGGCTGAGCAGACCTCCGTGCCGCTGGTCATGCGCGAGGAGGAAGGGAGAGCGCTTGCAGCGCGGCTCCTGAGCGAAGGTCGGGTCGCGCGGGACGGATTGTCCTGCGCCTTGCCGCCGTCGGCCATGGAACTGACCCTGGGCGACGTGTTGGCATTCCGCAGCGCAGACGCAGAGCTTCGATTTCGGATCGACCGGATCGAGGATGCCGGCGCCCGCATGGTGAGCGCGACGAGGATCGAGCGGCAGGTCTATGTGCCGGCGCCCGTGGTGAGCTCGGTCAGTTCCTCGCGGCACATCGCGGCGCCGTTGCCTGTCACCGCGACCTTTCTCGATCTGCCGATATTGCGGGGAGACGAGGATCCGGCGTCCCCACATCTGGCGGTATCCCGATCGCCCTGGGCCGGGCCGGCCGCCGTCTATTCGGCAAAGAGCGATGCGGGATACGTGCTTGATCGGCAGGTGCGGCGGCCGGCCACCATCGGCACGTTGCTGGACCGGCTTCCAGTCGCGCGTCCCGGACTATGGATGCCGCAGGAGGTGAGGGTCAGACTACTGGCGGGTAGCCTGCAGAGCCGGGAGGAGGCGGACGTGCTCGGGGGCGAGAACGCGGCCGCCCTGCGGAACGGCGGCTCCGGGAATTGGGAGGTCATCCAGTTCCGGACCGCGACGCTGATCGGGCCGCAGGTCTACCAGCTCGGAGGACTACTGCGGGGACAGGCCGGAACCGACTGGCTCATACCGGACTCCTGGCCAGTGGGAACCGACTTCGTGGCGCTCGACGGGGCCGTCGAGCAGCTCATGGTCCCGGCATCGGTGCGCGGTGTGGAGCGCCACTATCGCATCGGCCCGGCGAGGCGGGCCTATGATGATCCGAGCTACGTTCACCTGACCGAAGCGTTCGAGGGGGTTGGCTTGCGGCCATATGCCCCCACGCACCTGAGCGCGGAGCGGCTTGCGGATGGCGGGCTTCGATTGGGGTGGACGCGACGCACCCGGATTGATGGCGACAGCTGGCAGGCGCTCGACGTTCCGCTCGGGGAGGAACGCGAGCAGTATCTCGTGCGGCTCCTGCAGGATGAGGCGGTGGTGCGCGAGGACGTTATCGACGTCACCCGGTTCATCTATTCCCGGGCCAGCCAGATCAGTGACGCGGATGTAGTGTCAGCGTTTGAAGTCGCGCAGATTTCGTCCCGCTTCGGTCCGGGACCTTTCCAAAGGATGCAGTTGAATGCCCAGAACCTCTGAGCTTTCGCTTCCCCTTGTCATGCCGGCTCAGGCGCAGAAGCATGTCACGGTCAATCAGGCGCTTGCGATTCTCGACACCGTCACTCAGCTGCGCGTGAAGGACTCGCTGACGACGACACCACCGCCATCGGCGGGAGACGGGGACGCCTTCCTCGTGCCGGCCGGCGCTGGGGGAGCATGGGCGGGAAAGGCGGGGATGATCGCTGCCTGGAGCAACGGGGGGTGGAGCTATCTGACGCCTCGACCGGGTTGGCGGGCGTGGGACGAGAGGTTGGCGGGCTGGCAGATGTTCGACGGGAGCGTCTGGGTGCCGAACGCTCTGGCGGTATCTGCGGGCGGCGCCCGGCTCTCGGCTCGTGTCCTTGAGTTCGATCATGAGATCGCAGCGGGTGCGACCAACCTGACCACCGTGCGGATCCCCGCCGGAGCGCAGGTGGTCGGACTGTCAGGCCGGGTGACAAGTGCGGTCGTCGGGGCGGGTATCACCGGTTGGCGCGCGGGTGTCACAGGATCGGACAATCGGTATGGATCCGGGCTCGGCCTGACGCGAAACTCCTATGTTGCCGGGTTGAGTGGCGCGCCGGTCACATACTACGCGGCAACGCCCGTTCTCTTGTCGGCGGAAGGGGGAGCGTTCGTTTCCGGGACGGTACGGCTCGCGCTGCATCTCCTGGAGATTTCGCCGCCCCGTGCCGTCTGAACGTGCGGTTTGTGAAACCGCTTCCCCTTGATTTTTGCAGTGCATCAGTTCACCTCACCCGGGACCGGGGGTAGGAGGCACCTATGCGGACGCAGCCCAACGTCGCCAGCGTGGACCCAGTCTGGACGACGATACGCCATGAGGCCGAGCAGGTCGCGCGGGACGAACCTCTGATGGCGAGTCTCGTTCATGCCGGCATTCTGCACCACGGCAGTCTGGAAAGCGCGCTCAGCTTTCGCCTCGCTCAGAAGCTTGCATCGCAGGAAATGAGTGAGTTGATCCTGCGGGAGATCATGGATGAAGCCTATGAGGCGGACTCGGGGGTCGGTCTCTCGGCACGGGCGGATATCCTGGCGGTGTTCGAGCGCGACCCGGCGTGCCACCGCTATCTTCAGCCCCTGCTGTTCTTCAAGGGGTTCCAGGCGCTGCAATGCTACCGCATTGGCCATTGGCTCTGGGAACACCGGCGGCGCGACATGGCGTACTTCATCCAGATGCGCACGTCTGAGACGTTCGGCGTCGACATTCATCCCGGTGCGCGCGTGGGCAACGGCATCATGATCGACCATGCGCACTCGATCGTCATTGGTGAGACGGCGGTCGTTGGGAACAACGTGTCGATGCTCCACTCGGTGACGCTGGGTGGCACTGGCAAGGAGGACGGCGACCGGCATCCGAAGATCGGTGATGGCGTGCTCATCGGCGCCGGCGCAGCGGTTCTGGGAAACATCCGTGTGGGCGGCTGCAGCCGGGTCGCCGCTGGATCGGTGGTCTTGCAGGACGTGCCGCCCTGCAAGACGGTGGCCGGGGTGCCCGCGCGGATCGTGGGCGAAGCGGGCTGTGCCGAGCCATCGAAGTCGATGGATCAGCTTCTCAACGAGGCGGTCGCGTCGGAGCGCTGAGACCCGGGGCGTCGCTTCAGACGAGCATCAGGAGCGGCGACTCCAAGTTCCGGACCAGCGCGGCGAGCAGGCGAGCACCCAGGGCGCCATCAATCACCCGGTGGTCGACCGAGAGGGTGAGTGACATCACGGTCGCCGCTCGGATTTCCCCATCGGCGGCCACGATGGGCTTTCGCAGCGCGGCACCGACCGCGAGGATTGCCGATTGCGGCGGGTTGATGATCGCATCGAAGTTTTCGATCCCCATCATCCCCAGATTGGACACCGAGAGTACTCCGCCAGTATAGTCAGCTGGCAGGAGCTTGCGCCCCCGGGCTCTGGTGGCCAGATCCCGCATTTCCAGCGACAACGCCGAGAGAGATTTGACGTCGGCGTCGCGCAGGACCGGGGTCAGCAATCCTCCTTCGATCGCCACGGCGACGGCAATGTCGGACCGCTGGAAACGCAGCATCCGGTCGTCGGCCCAGATCATGTTGCAGTCGGGCACTTCCTGCAGGGCCCGCGCGGCGGCCTTGATGACGAAGTCATTGACCGAGAGCTTCACATTCCGCTCGGCCAGTTCGCCGTTCAGCTGTTCACGTAGCGCAAGCAGGTCGTCGAGGCGGACTTCCCTGCGCAAGTAGAAGTGGGGGATGGTGCCTTTGGACTCGCTGAGGCGTGCGGCAATCGTCCGGCGCATTGCGTCGAGCGGAACCTCTTCCAGGGGGCGATCGGCGTATTGCAGCTTGATCGTCCCCTCCGATACCGCCGGAGGCTGCGGAGAAGGTGGTGCTTCGCGGGGCGGAGGGGGAGGCGCGGCAACGGCCGCTTCCACGTCGGTCTTGATGATGCGCCCGCCCGGACCGGATCCGGTGAGGGAGCGCAGATCGATGCCTTTGTCCGCAGCGATCCGGCGGGCGAGGGGTGACGCGAGCACCCGCCCCTCGCCGGAGTGATTGGTGCGAGCCGGGGCCGGCGCCGGGGCCGGTTGAGGGGTGGGGGAGGGTGCCTCGACGGCGTCTGGTCCGGCCTTCGCACCTGACGCGGGTGCGATATCCTCGGGTTGGCCGCTCTCGCCTTCCTGTAGCAGCGTCGCGATAGGCGCGTTGACGCGGACGCCGGCTGACCCTTCAGGCACCAGAAGTTGACCGATCGTTCCCTCCTCGGCGGCCTCGAGTTCCATCGTGGCCTTGTCGGTCTCGATTTCTGCGATGACATCGCCCGGTTCGATCCTGTCGCCCGCCGCGACGTGCCAACGGGCAAGGGTTCCTTCCTCCATCGTGGGGGATAGCGCCGGCATCAGGATGTTGGTGGGCATTGATCAATCCCTACCTGTAGGCGACGGCGCGGCAGGCCTGCACGACTTCGGCCGTACTGACGAGTGCGAGCTTCTCGAGGTTGGCCGCGTAAGGCATGGGTACGTCCTTGCCTGTGCAGTTTATGACCGGTGCGTCGAGATCGTCGAACGCCCTCTCCATCAGTATCGCACTCAGGTGGTTCCCGATCGAGCCGACCGAGAATCCTCCCTCAACCGTTACGGCGCGGTTGGTCTTCTTCACTGACGCGAGGACCGTATCGTAGTCGATGGGACGAAGGGTTCGCAGATCGATCACTTCCGCGGAGAGGCCGTCCTTTTGCAAGGCGTCGGCTGCCTCGAGGGCGATCGTCATGCCCATTCCGAAGCTGATGATCGTCACATCGTTGCCCGCACGCGCGACACGTGCGACGCCGATCGGGACGGTCACGTCGTCGCCCTCCGGCACCTCGAAGCTGCGACCGTAGAGGATCTCGTTCTCGAGGAAGATCACCGGGTTCGGATCGCGGATCGCGGACTTGAGCAGTCCCTTGGCGTCAGCCGCCGTATAGGGCTGCACGACTTTCAGACCCGGAACCTGCGCGTAGAGCGCAGCGAAATCATGGCTGTGTTGCGCGGCGACACGTGCCGCCGCGCCGTTCGGGCCACGAAAGACGATCGGGCAGTGCATCTGTCCGCCGGACATGTAGAGGGTCTTGGCGGCGGAGTTGATAATCTGGTCAATTGCTTGCAGGGCGAAATTGAAGGTCATGAACTCGACGATCGGCCGGAGGCCGGCGAATGCTGCGCCTACTGCCAGTCCGGTGAAGCCATGCTCGGTGATCGGCGTGTCGATCACCCGTTTGGGGCTGAACTCGTCGAGCAGTCCCTGACTGACCTTGTAGGCGCCCTGATACTCGCCCACCTCCTCGCCGATCAGGAAGACATCGCTGTCGCGCCGCATCTCCTCGGCCATGGCGTCGCGAAGGGCTTCGCGAACTGTCTGGGTTCGCATTGGACCGGTCGCTTGCGGATCCGGCGTCCGTGCAGTTGCGGCTGTCGGAATGGCTTTCGCAGGCTCGGGCGTTGGGCGGGCGACCTGTGGCGTGGAGACCGGCGGAGCTGCGGCGGGGCTGGCCTCGGCCGTTTCGCCTTCCGCCAGCAGCGTGGCGATCGGGCTGTTGACCTTGACACCTTCGGTTCCGGCGGGGACCAGAAGACGACTGATTTCGCCGTCGTCGGCTGCCTCGAACTCCATCGTGGCCTTGTCGGTCTCGATCTCGGCAATCACCTGGCCGGCTTCGACCCGATCACCTTCCTTCACGAGCCAACGGGCCAGCGTTCCCTCCTCCATCGTCGGAGACAGCGCTGGCATCAGGATTTCGCTCGGCATGTCGCTTCCTCGGTCTCAGGCGTAGACATCGGTCCAGAGCTCGGCAGGGTCGGGCTCGGGACTGTCCTGCGCGAACTGTGCGGCGTCACTGACGATGCCCTTGATCGTCCGGTCGATGCCCTTCAGCTGTTCTTCCGTAGCGACCGAACGCTTCAGCAGCTGATCGCGGAGGTGGTCAATGGGATCGCGCTCTTCACGGACCTTCTGGACTTCCTCCCGGGTCCGGTACTTCGCGGGATCAGACATCGAGTGTCCGCGATAGCGGTAGGTGTTCATTTCGAGGATGTAGGGCCCTTCGCCGGACCGGCAGTGTGCTGCGGCCCGCGCACCGGCTTCCGCCACCGCCAGCACGTCCATTCCATCGACCGCCTCACCGGGAATTCCGAACGCCTGACCGCGCGTGTAAAGCGCCGGTGTCGAAGAGCCGCGTTTCAGGGACGTGCCCATGGCGTACTGGTTGTTCTCTATCACGAAGAGCGCGGGCAGTTTCCAGAGGCTCGCCATGTTGAAGGTCTCGTAGACCTGACCCTGGTTCGCGGCGCCATCGCCGAAGTACGTGAAGGAGATCGCGTCATTGCCGCGATACTTGTTCGCGAAGGCGAGGCCCGCGCCGATCGGAACGTTGGCGCCGACGATCCCATGGCCACCGTAGAAGGCTTTCTCCTTCGAGAACATGTGCATCGAGCCGCCCTTGCCGCGCGAGTAGCCACCGGCACGGCCCGTGAGCTCGGCCATCACGCCCTTCGGATCCATGCCGCAGGCCAGCATGTGCCCGTGGTCGCGATAGGTCGTGACTCGCTGGTCGCCGGGCTCCGCCACCGATTCAAGGCCGACGACGATCGCCTCCTGACCGATATAGAGATGGCAGAAGCCACCGATCAGGCCCATGCCGTAGAGCTGTCCGGCTTTCTCCTCGAAGCGTCGGATCAGCAGCATGTCACGGTAGAAGTCGAGAAGCGTCTCCGCGGACACATCCTCTTCCTTGCTGGCTGCCGGCTTTGCCGCCCTCGAGCTTGCGCGTCGGGTCACCGCCATGCACGGTCCTCCCAGATAGTTCAACGTTGAACTACCTTAGAGTATACCCGGTTCGTCCGTCAGAGGAAGTCGAAAAAACGCGGGTCACCGCACCATGATCTCGTCCGGCCGCCCGAGCGTCAGCACCTTGCGGGCCTGCTCGTCGAGAAGATCGAGGTCGAGGCTCTCGGAGGAGAGCCGCACCGTCTTGTTCTGGATCGCCGCGCGTTCGGTCTTGAGGGCGGCGAGCTCCTCCCTGAGATTACCCTCGTCTGACTGGACACGGAACAGGCTGAACAGCCCGTGCTCGCCCTGGAGTGCCGCGAACGTCAGGTAGCTCGTGAGAGCAATCACCACGATCGCAAAAATCCCGCCGGCGACTCCCCGCCGCCGCGGCTCGTAGTCAGGATATGCCAAAGCTTGTGCCGCCTGTTTTCTGCTCGTTTTGCCGAGCTTGCCAGAAACAGCGGCCGTTGGGAATCCCCCGCGCGCGTGCGGCGCGGGGGAAGACGCGTCAGCCGCGTCCCTTGTAGATGTCGATCAGCGTGCTGAGGAGCGTCAGCGCATCCTCGCGCGACCGCTGGAACGTGTTCCGGCCGATGATCGAGCCGTTGCCGCCGCCGTCGCGGATCGCGCGGGCCTCGTCGTAGACCGCGTTCTCGCCCTTCGCCGCACCACCGGAGAACACCACGATGCGGCGGCCGTTGAACGCCGCCTGCATGCAGTGGCGGACGCGATCTGCGAGCGAGGAAATGGCGATCTCCTGCTTCTCGTAGACCTTCTTCGCCTCGCCCTGCTCCAGATGGTCGGTCGAGAGCTTGATCTTGATGATGTGCGCGCCGAGAAGTGCGGCAATCTGCGCTGCGTAGGCGCCGACATCGATCGCGGTCTCGCCGTCCTTCGAGATGTCCTCGCCGCGGGGATAGGACCAGATCACCGTCGGGAGGCCCTTGGCCGCGGCTTCCTCGCGCAGGGACGAGATCTCCTCGAACATGTCGAGGCCGTGCGCCGAGCCGGGATAGACCGTGAAGCCGATCGCCGTGCAGCCGAGGCGCAGCGCGTCATCGACCGATGCGGTGATGGCCTGGTCGAAACCGGCAACCTTCGGCACCAGCGAGTTCGACGAGTTCATCTTCAGGATCGTCGGGATCTGACCCGCAAAGGTGTCCGCGCCCGCCTCGATCATGCCGAGCGGTGCCGCATAGGCATTGAGCCCAGCGTCGAGCGCCAGCTGATAGTGATAGTGCGGATCATAGGCCGGCGGGTTCGGGGCGAAGCTGCGCGCCGGCCCGTGCTCGAATCCCTGGTCCACCGGCAGGATGATCATCTTGCCCGTGCCACCGAGCCGCCCCTGCATCAGCATGCGGCAGAGGTTGCCCTTCACACCGGGGTTGTCGGATTCGTAGTAGCTCAGGATCTTCTGGACGGTACGCGTCGCCTTCATAAGCTTCCCTCGTGATTACAGTCGTTAAGCCTGCTCGAGCGCCGCGACGCCCGGCAGTGTCTTGCCTTCCAGCCACTCCAGGAAGGCGCCGCCCGCCGTGGAGACGTAGGTGAAATCCTCGGCGGCGCCGCTGGCGTTGAGCGCGGCCACCGTATCGCCGCCCCCTGCCACCGACAGGAGCTTGCCTTCCCGCGTCAGCCTGGCCGCCTCGGTCGCTGCCGCGTCGGTTGCCGCGTTGAACGGGGGGATTTCGAAGGCGCCGAGCGGGCCGTTCCAGACCAGCGTCTTCGCCGCTTCGAACGCCGCGGTGATTGCCTTCGTCGCTTCCGGGCCGGCGTCGAGGATCATCGCGTCAGCCGGGCACTTGTCGGCCGGCACGATCTCGTTCGCCGCATTCGCCTTGAACTCGCGCGCCACCACCACGTCGACGGGCAGCAGGATCGTGCAGCCCGCGGCACTGGCCTTCTCCGCCACGTCCTTCGCGGTGTCGGTCAGGTCGTGCTCGCAGAGCGACTTACCCACGTCGATGCCCTGCGCCGCGAGAAACGTGTTAGCCATGCCGCCGCCGATGACCAGCGTATCGACACGGCTGATCAGGTTGCCGAGCAGGTCGAGCTTCGTCGACACCTTCGCGCCGCCGACCACGGCGACGACCGGTCGCTCAGGCTTGCCGAGAGCCTTCTCGAGCGCCCCGAGCTCGGCCTGCATCAGCCGCCCGGCACAGGACGGCATCTCATGTGCCAGACCCTCGGTCGAAGCGTGCGCCCGGTGTGCCGCGGAAAAGGCATCGTTGCAGTAGATGTCACCAACCGCCGCCAGCGCCTTGACGAAAGCCGGGTCGTTCTTCTCCTCGCCGGCATGGAAGCGGGTGTTCTCAAGGAGCAGCACCTCGCCGGGAGCAAGTGCTGCGACTGCCTCGGACGCCTTCGGCCCGATGCAGTCCTCGGCGAAGGCGACCTTCGTGCCGAGCCCGGCCTCAAGCGCGGGCAGGACCACCCGAAGGCTCATTTCCGGCACCACCTTGCCCTTCGGGCGGTCGAAGTGCGCAAGCAGCACCGGCTTGCCGCCCTTCGCCAGGATGTCCTTGACGGTGGGGACAATCCGTTCGATCCGCGTTGCGTCCGTCACCCTGCCGTTCTCGACGGGTACGTTGATGTCTACGCGTGTCAGGACCACCTTGCCGGTCAGGTCCATGTCGTCGAGCGTCTTCCAACCCATCGTCGTCGTCCCTTCAGATCAGTGCCTCGACCTTGGCAGCCACCGCCTCCGCGGTGATGCCAAAGTGCGGATAGAGCTGCTCGATGGGAGCCGAGGCGCCAAAGCCGGTCATGCCGACAAAGTCCGCCTTCTTCTCCGATCCGCGCTCACCAAAGAGCCAGCGGTCCCAACCGAACCGCAGCGCCGCCTCGACGCCGACGCGCACCGGTCCGGCCGGCAGCACGCTCTTGCGATACTTCTCGTCCTGCTCCGCGAAGAGCTCCCAGCAGGGCATCGAAACCACGCGCGTCCCGATCCCCTTGCGCTCGAGCAGCGTCCGCGCGTTGAGGGCGATCTCCACCTCGGAGCCCGTGGCGATCAGGATCGCCTTGCGCCGTCCCACCGCCTCTTCCAGCACATAGGCGCCGCGCGCGGTCAGGTTCTGCCGGGTATGCCGTGTCCGCACGGTCGGCAGGTTCTGCCGGGTCAGCGCCAGCACCGACGGCGCGCCGGTGTTGAGTGCGAGCTCCCAGGACTCCGCCGTCTCCACGGTATCCGCCGGACGGAAGACGTAGGTGCCGGGCGTCGCGCGAAGCATCGCGAGATGCTCCACCGGCTGGTGGGTCGGCCCGTCCTCGCCAAGTCCGATGGAGTCATGGGTGAACACGTAGACAACGCGCGTCCCCATGATCGCCGAAAGCCGCATCGCGCCGCGGGCATAGTCCGAGAACACGAGAAACGTGCCGCCGTAGGGAATGCAGCCGCCATGCAGCGCGATGCCGTTCATCGCGGCCGCCATGCCATGCTCGCGGATGCCGTAGTGGACATACCGCCCGCCGCGAGAATCCACGTCGAACGTCCCGAGATCCTTGGTCAACGTGTTGTTCGAGCCGGTCAGGTCCGCGGACCCGCCGATCGTCTCAGGCACATGGGCGTTGATGACCTCGAGCACCATTTCCGACGATTTCCGCGTGGCGACCTTTGGCGCGCCTTCGGAAATCTCCTTGCGGAACGCGGCGAGCGCCGGCGCGAGCTTCTTCGGCAGTGTTCCCGCCATCACCCGCTCGAATTCCGCGCGCTTGCCCGGTCCGAGCTTCTCGAAGCGGGCGGTCCACTCAGCCCGCGTCACCTTGCCGCGGGCCCCGATCTCGCGCCATGCCGAGAGCACGTCGCTCGGGATCTCGAACGGCGGATAGGGCCAGCCATAGATCTCGCGGACCTTCGCGATCTCGGCCGCGCCGAGCGGCGAGCCGTGGGCACCCTTGGTGTCCTGCTTTGTCGGCGCCCCAAACCCGATATGGGTGTGGCAATCAATCAGGGCCGGCTGCCCCGTCGCCTTCGCCTCGCAGATCGCCCGGTCGATGTCGTCCGGGTCATGTCCGTCGCACTCGTGCACAGACCAGCCGGAGGCGGCGAAGCGCGCCTTCTGGTCGGTCTTGTCGGACAGGCTCACCTTGCCGTCGATCGAGATGCCGTTGTCGTCCCAGAGGACGATGAGCCGTGAGAGATCCTGCCGGCCGGCGAATGAGAGCGCCTCCTGGCTGACACCCTCCATCAGGCAGCCATCACCGGCGATCACGTAGGTATGGTGATCGACCACCTTGCGCCCGAAGCGGGCCGCCATGCTCTCCTCGGCTATCGCCATACCGACCGAGGTGGCGATCCCCTGGCCGAGCGGGCCGGTCGTCGTCTCGATCCCCGACGCGTGTCCGTACTCCGGATGCCCCTCTGCCGGCGAACCGAGCTGGCGGAAGCGACGGATGTCGTCGATCGTCATGTCGGAGTAGCCGGTCAGGTAGAGCAGTGCATAGAGCAGCATCGAGCCGTGGCCGGCTGACAGCACGAAGCGATCGCGGTCCGGCCATTTCGGGTCGGTTGGGTCGAACCTCAGGTGCTTCTCGAAGAGCACCGTCGCGACGTCGGCCATGCCCATGGGCATGCCCGGATGTCCGGAATTGGCCTCCTCGACCGCATCGATGGCCAGCATTCGGATCGCGGCGGCCTTCTTCCAGTGCTCGGGATGGCGTTCGCGGAGCTCGGGAATGTTCACCGGGACGTCCTTTTTTGCGCGCGGGGGACCTGACCGTCAGGCACCGCGGGCACTGATATCAGCCACGGGAAGGGGGTCAAGGGGAACGCGCCGGTTGCCGGCCGCGAAAAAGCCTTCTTGCCCCGGGCGTTCCACCTCCTTATTCTTCGGGAGATCAGGGGGATATCGTGGCTTTCGACCGCGAGTGTATAACCCGCTGCGCGAGCAAGCGCCTGAACACCGCCGCTCTCGCGTACGCGGCGTTCCGCTGATTGCAATCCCCGAAAGCGCTCCGTACAACGAAGAACCCTATCGAAGAGGCCCGTGGATGAGTCAGTTCGCCGAACTCGAAGCCCAGTTCTCGCAGGCGCTCGATCGTCTCCGTACCGCTGTTGCCGCCCGTGCGGCGGCGACAGAGGAACGGCCGGACGAGCGGGCGCTCCGCGAGCGCATTGATGCGCTTGAGGCGGAGAAGTCTGAGCTGGTCGACGAGCTCTCCCGGCTCGAGGCCAAGCGCGACAAGGACGTCGCCGCGCTCGATGATCTCATCGCCCAGCTGAAGCCCCTCATCGCCGAGGTCTGACACCATGCCCGAGCTCATCCTGGAAATCGGCGGCCGCGTCTTCGAGGTTGCCTGCCAGCCGGGCGAGGAAGCCTCGCTCGAGCGCGCCGCCCGTCTGCTCGACGCGGAGGCCACCCGTATCGGCGACGCCGGCCGGTCTACCGAGAAGCGCATGCTGCTGCTCGCCGGGCTTCTCCTTGCCGACTCGACGACCGCGCTGCAGGAGCAGCTCCGCCACGCCGAGGACCGCATTCGCCAGGCCGAGGAGCGCACGCGCATCGCCGAGGCGAAGTCGGCCATGCTCGCCGCGAACGCGCTGAAGCTCGAGACCGAAGCCTCGCACAAGCTCTCGCCCGTCGAGGTCGCCGAGCTTCGTGAGGAGAACGAGTTCGCGGGCGCCCTCCTTGGCAAGGTCATCACCCGGATCAATCAGCTCGCGGAAGAGCTGGAAGGCGCCTGAGCAGGGCAGGGCGGAACACGCCAAAGTGAAAAAAGGGGCAGGCCGAACCAACGGCCTGCCCCTTTTTCATGCATTCCTGGCGCCCGGTATCAGGCGTTCGCTTCCCGGATCTTCGCGGCCGCGTCCTTGTCGAAGGCGATGCCGTTCTCCGCGAAGAGCGCGTCGAGTTCGCCCGAGAGGGTCATCTCGGTGATGATGTCGCAGCCGCCCACGAACTCGCCCTTCACGTAGAGCTGGGGGATCGTCGGCCAGTCCGAGAACGACTTGATGCCGTTCCGGACCGCCTCGTCCGCCAGCACGTTCACGTCCTTGTAAGCGACGCCCATGTAGTTCAGAACGCCCGCCACGCGGCTCGAAAAGCCGCACTGCGGCATCGAGGCCGTGCCCTTCATGAACAGCACGACGTCGTTGTCGTTGATTTCCCTCCGGATCGCCTCGTGGGCCGGATCCGCTGTCGTCTCGCTCATGGCTCTACTCCGGTGCCCGGGTCGTCAGTGCCAGCGCGTGCAGCTCGCCCCGCGACCCCTCCATCTTTCCCTTCAGCGCAGCATAGACCATCTGATGCTGCTTCACGCGGTTCATGCCGCGAAACTCCTCCGCCTCGACGCTGGCGGCGTAGTGGTTGCCGTCACCGGCAAGGTCGGTGATTTCGACGCTGGCGCCGGGAAATGCCTCCCGGATCAGCCGCTCGATCTCCTGAGCTTCCATCGCCATCCGGTTGCAGCCTCCAATGAACCTCGATCACAGGGAAATCTAGAGGCGCCCCACCTCCCCCGCAAGGGTGGGCGCAAGAAGCCTTCAGTCGAAGAGCCGCGGCAAGCCGCTGTCGTGGAGCGCACGCAGCCGCCCGAGTTCAACCGCGCCATTGCCGAGTCGGACTTCACCACCGCCAGCCGACCCCACGACCCGAAGCCGCACTCCGGCCTCGACGGCGCGGGCGAGCAGGCGGTCGACCTCGACCGCGGGGCTGGCGAGCAGGTAGCGGGCCTGATCCTCGCCGAAGAACCATTCCGCCGCGCTCATCTCGTCGTCGGCGAAGAGATCGACTCCGACGTTGCCGGCCAGCGCCATCTCGGCAGCAGCGACCGCGAGGCCGCCGTCCGAGAGGTCGTGCGCCGCCGAGATCAGCCCCTCGGCCTTGACCGCGCGGACGAATTCGCCCGCTGCCCGCTCGGCCGCCAGATCAACCTCCGGCGCGTCGCCCTCTTCCCGGCCGTAGAGTTCGGCCAGAAGCGCGGACTGTCCGAGATGCCCCTTGGTCTCGCCCAGCAACAGCAGCACGTCACCCGCCACGGGCGCCATGCGGATCAGCTGATCGAGCGACGTGAGCAGCCCGACGCCGCCGATCGTCGGCGTGGGCAGGATCGCCCGGCCGTCGGTCTCGTTGTAGAGGCTGACGTTGCCGGAGACGATCGGCATGCCGAGCGCCTCGCAGGCCGCGCCGATACCGCGGACGCAGCCGACGAACTGCCCCATGATCTCTGGTTTCTCGGGGTTGCCGAAATTGAGGTTGTCCGTCGTTGCGAGCGGTACCGCCCCGGTGGCACTGAGGTTGCGGTAGGCTTCCGCCACCGCCTGCATCCCGCCCCGCTCGGGATTGGCGCGGCAGTAGCGCGGGTTCACGTCCGAGGTGAACGCCACCGCCTTGTCGGTGCCGTGGATCCGCACCACGCCGGCATCCGACCCGGGCACCACCACGGTATCCGCCATCACCATCTGATCGTACTGGGCCCAGACCCACGACCGGCTCGCGAAGTTCGGCCGCTCGAGGAGCGTCACCAGCGCGTCGATCGGCACCACCTCGGGCACGGTGCCGAGCGGTGCGGCCACCGGTGTCTCCACCCACGGACGGTCGTATTCCGGCGCCTCGCCCGAGAGCGCCTTCAGCGGCAGCTCGGCCTTCACCTCGCCGTCGTGCCGCACCCGGAAGCGATCCTCCGGGATGGTGCGGCCGACGATGGCAAAGTCGAGATCCCACTTGTCGAAGATCGCCTTCGCCTCGGCTTCCTTTTCGGGCCGAAGCACCATGAGCATCCGCTCCTGGCTCTCGGAGAGCATCATCTCGTAGGCGGTCATGTGCGTCTCGCGCACCGGCACACGGTCGAGGTCGAGCTCGATGCCGAGGTTGCCCTTGTCGCCCATCTCGACCGCCGAACAGGTGAGCCCCGCCGCGCCCATATCCTGGATCGAGATGACGGCGCCCGATGCCATGAGTTCCAGGCAGGCCTCCATCAGCCGCTTCTCGGTGAAGGGGTCGCCCACCTGCACCGTGGGGCGCTTCTCCTCGATCGAGTCGTCGAACTCGGCCGACGCCATCGTTGCGCCGCCGACCCCGTCCCGCCCGGTCTTCGCGCCGAGATAGACCACCGGCATCCCGACCCCGGACGCCGCGGAATAGAAGATCGCGTCCGCGTCCGCCAACCCGGCGGCGAAAGCGTTGACGAGGCAGTTGCCGTTGTAGGCCGCATGGAACCGCAATTCGCCGCCCACTGTCGGCACGCCAAAGGCGTTGCCGTAGCCACCGACGCCCGCCACGACGCCGTTGATGAGCGAGCGCGTCTTCGGATGCGCCGGCTCGCCGAAGGAGAGCGCGTTCATCGCCGCGATCGGCCGGGCGCCCATGGTGAACACATCCCGCAGGATGCCGCCGACCCCGGTGGCCGCGCCCTGATACGGCTCGATGTAGGAGGGGTGGTTGTGGCTCTCCATCTTGAAGACCAGCGCCTGCCCGTCGCCGATGTCGACGACACCCGCGTTCTCGCCGGGGCCGCAGATCACCTGTGGGCCCTTGGTCGGAAGCGTCCTCAGCCAGCGCTTCGAGGACTTGTAGGAGCAGTGCTCGTTCCACATGGCCGAGAAGATGCCGAGTTCGGTCAGGGTCGGCACCCGCCCGAGCAGGTCGAGGATGCGCTGATACTCGTCCGGCTTCAGGCCGTGCGCCGCGACCAGCGCGTCGGTGATCTCGGGCTCGCGGGCATGGGCGGTGTCGTGCATGACGGGCTACGGCTCCGGGGCAGGGGGACTGCGCCCCATTTAGGCCGGCCGGGAGGTGAGCGAAAGCCCGGACCGCATCGGCCGTGTGCCAAAAGCTCGCTCACCAGCCCAAAAAAAAAGGCCGAGCATTCGCTCGGCCCAAGTCCAACAGGGAGGTTGAAGTCAGCCTGCGCGAGGCGCCTGCCCAACTTCGAGTTGTAATATAGCTGCGGGACCCGCGTTCGGCAAGAGCCGATGCTCAATTGTTGAGCATGGCCGCTATGGCGCTGATGCATGGCTCAAGATGCGGCGCTCGCGGGCATCGACCTCGCGCTTGAAGGTGCTGATCTCTTCGATGATGAAGTCACGAAAAGCCGTCACCCTCTTGGAGTGCTTGAGTTCTTCCACGTAGGCGAGATAGGTCGGGATCGATGCGCTGTGCTCTTCCGGCAGGATATGCTCAAGCTCGGGAAAGTCGCCGGCGAGGTAGTCGGGCAATGATCCGATGCCGAGCCCTTCGCGCACCGCCTGCAGGATGCCGAAATAGTTGTTCACCGTCAGCGATGACATTGGTGCCATTGCGAGGAACGGCTGGACGAAGTCCGCTCCGGCGCGGACCTGCGGCGACTGCGGGCTCTGGGTGATGATCCGGTGCCCGGCAAGTTCCGCCGCCGTGCGCGGAAACCCGTGTTTCGCGACGTACTCCGCGGAGGCATAGAGCCGGATGTGAACATCCATCAGGCGCCGGCGGATCAGTTCCGCCTGACTCGGCTCCTTCAGGCGGATCGCCACATCCGCCTCGCGCATCGACAGGTCGAGGATGCGTTCCTCGAGCATCAGCTCGATCTTCAGGTTGGGATAGCGGGCGAAGAGGCGCGACAGCCGGGGCGCGAGCCAGAGCGTGCCGAAGCCCATGGTGGTGGTGACGCGCAGTTCGCCGTGGACCTCGTCTTCGGAGTCGCGGATCCGCGCGGCCGTCGCCTCCAGCCGCTTCGACATGGTCCGCGTCGCGTCGAACAGCAACTCACCCTGCTCGGTGAGGAGCAGGCCGCGGGCATGGCGGCGAAAGAGCGTCGTGCTGAGGCTTTCCTCGAGCGCCCGGATCTGCCGGCTGACCGCCGACTGGCTCAGATGCAGCGTCTCGCCCGCATGCGTCAGGCTGCCGGCGTCCGCGACGGCGTGGAAGATTCGCAGCTTGTCCCAGTCCATGTCGTCCCGCGTCTTCCTACCGGCGTTGCAGCCGATGTAAGGTTTTTATCGACCATTACCATAGATTTCCGCCCGCGCCCCCCCGGGCTCGATATTCTTTCGCGCGAGCTGGCGGAATCGCGACACTCGTTTCGTGCCGGCGATTTCGCTGATTTCGTGGTAAAATCCGCTCGTTTCGGCCACTTCCGTCGCTATATTGAGAGCTGACGGGCCGGTGCCCGGGGACCGGAGGTGGCATGTCCCTTCACGATGTCTCGCTTGCTGATCGCTTCGATCTCACGAAGCGAACCGTGCTTCTCAGCGGCATTCAGGCGCTGGTGCGGGTTCTGCTCATGCAGAAGGCCCGCGACGAGGCGGCCGGCCTTGCCACCGCCGGGTTTGCATCCGGCTATCGCGGATCGCCGCTCGGTGGCGTGGATCTCACCATGTGGAAGGCCGGCGATCAGCTCCGCGCGGCCGACATCACCTTTCAGCCCGGCCTGAACGAAGACCTTGCAGCCACCGCGGTCTGGGGCAGCCAGCAGGTGAACCTGCATGGCGAGGGCCGGGTGCAGGGTGTCTTCGGGCTCTGGTACGGCAAGGGGCCGGGCGTCGATCGCTGCGGCGACGTCTTCCGCCACGCCAACATGGCGGGCACCAGCGAATACGGCGGCGTGCTCGCCTGCATGGGCGACGACCACACCGGCGAGAGCTCGACCACGCTGCACCACTCCGAGTTCGCCCTGGTCGACGCGATGATGCCGATCCTCTCGCCCGCCGGTGTGCAGGAGGTGCTGGACTACGGCCTGCTCGGCTGGGCCATGTCGCGCTACACCGGCACCTGGGTCGGGCTGAAGTGCGTCAAGGACACGATCGAGGTCACCGAGGTCGTCGATGGCGATCCGAACCGCCTGAAGATCGTCACCCCGACCGATTTTGCCATGCCGGAGGGCGGTCTCAACATCCGTCGCGGCGACACCCCCGCGGCACAGGAAGCCCGGATGCACGACCACAAGCGCTTCGCCGCCGAGGCATTCGCCCGGGCGAACCGCATCGACCGCCGGGTCCATGGCGACGCGAAGGCGAAGATCGGCATCGTCTCCTGCGGCAAGTCGTGGCTCGACACCGCCCATGCGCTCGATCTCCTCGGACTCGACGATGCCGAGTGCCGCCGCCTCGGGATCACCACCTACAAGGTCGGCATGGTCTGGCCCCTCGATGTCGCGAGTTTCCGCGAGTGGGCCGACGATCTCGAGCACATCATCGTCGTCGAGGAAAAGCGCAAGCTCGTCGAGGTGGAAATCAAGGAGGCGATCTTCGACGATCGCCGTGGCCGCCGCGTGACCGGCTGGAAGAACGAGCGCGGCGAGGTGGTCTTCTCGGTCAAGCAGGCGCTCGACCCGGTGCGGGTCGCCCGCACGCTTGGCACGCTGCTCGGGCTCGACGGGATCGAAACCGAGCGCCTCACCGCCGCCCGCGTCCGCCTCGAGGACGCGGTCCGCGCCGACAACGTCGAGGAAATCGCCGTCCGCAAGCCCTGGTTCTGCTCGGGCTGTCCGCACAACACCTCCACCCGCGTGCCGGAGGGCGCGCGCGCCTATGCCGGCATCGGCTGTCACTACATGGTGCAGTGGATGGATCGCGGCACCGAGGGCTTCACCCACATGGGCGCCGAGGGGGCGAACTGGATCGGCGAGGCGCCGTTCTCCACCCGCGCCCACGTCTTCCAGAACCTTGGTGACGGCACCTACAATCACTCCGGCAGCCTCGCGATCCGCGCGGCTCTCGCGGCCGGCGTGAACATCACCTACAAGATCCTCTACAACGACGCCGTGGCGATGACCGGCGGCCAGCCGAACGAAGGCGGCCTGACGCCGCAGCAGATCGCCCGCGAACTCCTCGCCATGGGCGTGAAGACCGTGGTCGGCGTCTACGATCCGAAGGAAGCGGTGGACCCCGGATCCTTTCCGATCCCCATGCGCCCCCGCGCCGAACTCGACGCCGTGCAGCGCGAGATGGAAACCGTGCCGGGTGTCTCGGCGATCGTCTACATCCAGACCTGCGCCGCCGAGAAACGCCGCCGCCGCAAGCGCGGGCAGTTCCCCGACCCGGACCTGCGGGTCTTCATCAACCCGGACGTCTGCGAAGGCTGTGGCGACTGTGGCATGAAGTCGAACTGCGTCTCGGTGGTGCCGCTCGAGACCGAGTTCGGGCGCAAGCGCGCCATCGACCAGTCGTCCTGCAACAAGGATTTCTCCTGCCTTGACGGCTTCTGCCCGAGCTTCGTCACCCTCGAAGGCGCCAGGGTCAGGAAGCCCGCCCCGGCGGAGCTGGCGCTCCCTGACCTGCCCGAGCCCGTCTTGCCGCGGATCAACGGAACCTGGAACGTCGTGGTGACCGGCGTCGGTGGCACCGGCGTCGTCACGGTGGGCGCGCTTCTCGCCATGGCGGCACACCTCGAAGGCAAGGGCGCCGGCGAGATGGAGATGGCCGGCCTCGCCCAGAAGGGCGGCGCGGTGCAGATCCACGTCCGCCTGGCCGAGCGGCCGCAGGACATCAGCGCGATCCGGGTCGCGGTCGGCGAGGCCGATGCGCTGATCGGCGGCGACCTCGTGGTGTCGGCCGGGTCGAGGACCCTCGGGCTTCTCGCCCGTGGCCGGACCCGTGGCATCCTCAACACCCACGAGATCGTCACCGGCCAGTTCACCCGCGACCGCAGCTTCCAGCTTCCGACCGACCGGCTGTCGCTTGCGCTGCGCGCCCGCCTCGGCGACGACGCGCTGACGGTGCTCGACGCGACGCGGCTCGCCGAGAAGCTGCTCGGGGACGCGATCTTCGCGAACGTGCTGATGCTCGGCGCCGCATGGCAATCCGGGCTGGTGCCACTGTCCCGGGAGGCGGTCACCCGCGCGATCGAGCTGAACGGCGAGCGCGTGGAGGGCAATCTCCGCGCATTCGAGATCGGCCGCTGGGCCGTCGCCCGCCCGGTCGAGGCCGCCGCTGCCGTGACGCCAGCCCCGGCACCGGCTGAGGATTTCGCAACGATCGTCGAAAGTCGCGCGGCCCACCTCACGCGCTATCAGAGCCGCCGCCTCGCCCGGCGCTACCGCGCCCGGGTGGAGGCCGCGAACGGCATTGATCCCGCGCTTGGGGCAGCTGTCGCAAAAGGTTACCACAAGCTCCTCACCTACAAGGACGAGTACGAAGTGGCCCGCCTGCACGCCGAGACGCTGGAGCGCGCGGTCGCCGAGCAGTTCACCGACGTCCGTGCCATGCGCTTCCATCTCGCGCCGCCGTTCCTCGCGAAGCCCGGGCCGAACGGCGAGCCGGTGAAGCGGACCTTCGGGCCGTGGATGCTGCGGGCGTTCCGCATCCTGCGCCACTTCCGGCGGGTGCGCGGGACGGTCCTTGATCCGTTCGGCTACACGGCGGAACGCCGGATGGAACGTGGGCTTGTCGCCGAATACGAGACGGATATGGATGCGATCCTCAAGAGCTGGACCCCCGCCACCCGCGATGCGGCGATCGCCCTTGCGGCGTTGCCGCTCGAGATCCGCGGCTTTGGCCACGTGAAGGCGCGCGCGGCGGAAGCGGCGGCCATCCGGCGGGCCGAGTTGCTCGCCGCGATCGCGGGCGGCGGCACCACGACGCTGAGGGCCGCGGAATGATCCGTCCCGGGCTTCGGGCGCCGTCGCTCCTGCTGCCACTGCTTCTGGCGGCCTGCGCCACCGGCGCGCCCGTCACGCGGCAGGTCGTGGTGCCGGGCGGACAGTTTCAGGCGGTGCAGGGCGAGGCACGCTTCTTCGTCCGCAGCTTCCTCTCCACCGGGAGCCAGCAGCAGGAGGTGATCGGCGCGCGGTGCGAACTCGTCACCAGCCTCTACCGCATCGAGCTTGTCACGCCCGCCCGGGCGGTCGTGCCGAACTTTGGTCCTCAGTCGCCGGAAGTGACGGTGGCGTGCCGCACTCCGGACAGCGCCGGCAGTGCCTCGACGCGGATCGTCACGCGCTGGCAGCAGCCGCCGGGAGTCTGGGGGGACCCGTTCTTCGGGCCTCGCGGCGGGCCGTGGGGGCCCGCCTGGGGACCGGGCTGGGGACCGGGGCCGTGGGGTTGGTCCGGGCCAGGTTTCCCGGTGAGCAACTATCCCAACATCAACGTGACGCTCTATCCGACGCGCTGACGCGGCGTACTCCGGTCTATTTCCCGCTCAGAAGTCCATCCCGATCGACACCACCACGTGGCCGGGATCGAAGTTCGAGTCGAAGTACCGCAGATCGACATTCGCGTTGTCGCCGAGCGTGCGGTTCACACCCACGTCGTAGGCGACCTTGCGCTCGCCGAGATCCTCACTGTTGAAGTCCGTCCCGACCGCGCCGCCGACGGTCCAGACGTCGGCGAAATAGATCTCCGCCCCGAGCTTGCCCCATTTCGTCTGGCCGGACGGATCATAGTCCAGCTCCGCCCCGAGCGAGCCGAGATCCGCCATGGGATAGCTTGCCGCGAGCTTGAATTCACCGCAACAATCTCCACTGCGATCATAGAGATAGCGATAATAGCTCGCGTCGATCGTGAGCAGGTCGAAGGTCTTGCGGATGCCGGCGTAGATGTCGAACTCCACCCGGTCGCGCCCCAGATCCTCGCCGCCCGGAAAGTCCACCGTCGAGGCCCACACCCCGCCATAGAACATGCCGGCCGACCCCTCGACATAGCCCTGAAGTGCCGGGTTGTCATTCGACTGGGTCGAGCCCTTGTGGATGTAGTTCGAGGTGACGCCGATGCCGTAGCTGAGTTCAGGACGTTGCTGCGCCACGGCGCTGCCGGCGAGAACTCCCGCAACCGCGATTCCGCCGAGTATCCGCCCGATCATCAATTTCGCCCTTCCGCCTCATGCGAGTCTTTTTTGTCACTTTAGCCCTTTCCGGTCGCATGCGGAAGACCCGGGGCGCGGCGAATGACTTCGCCGGAACCTTTACTGGTATGTCTCCACCCGGCCGCTCCAAGGTGTTGCGCCTTGCCCAAGCGGCTCAGCTCCACCAGCGCCCCGTCGACGCCCGCCAGAGCAGCCCGGCCCGGGCGACGATCGGTGCCGGTTCGAGCGCGGTGTCGCCGGAAGCGGCGAGTCGCAGTGTGCGGGCAGTGAGCCACCCCGGCAGCAGGGCGGGCAGGGCGGACGCCGGCACCCGATCGCGGTGGGTACGGGCCCGCGCGTGGGCCGCGAGGCCATCGCGGGCAAACGCGGCTGGCGCGATGTCGTCGGGAAGCGGCGTCCGACCGCGCGCGCGCAACTCGGGCAGGGCGCGCAGGAGCGCTGCGGTCCCGGTGGCACGGCCGAAATCACGCACCACCGGCAGGGCGCCGCCCTCGGCGCCGAGGTGGCGGGCGGCAAGCTCCATCAGATGCCCGGCGGTGTGATCGACGTAGGTCATGACATCGATCAGCGGCGGCTCGGCGTCGAGTCGGCGTGCTTCGATCATTTCGTCGAGCAGGCGCCGGGGCAGGTCGGCGCTGGCGATGGTCGCCGCGAGCGGCTCGACGACCTCGTGGCGCCGCGCGGGCCGGCCGGCGTAGATCTCTTCGACAGCGTCGGCCCACCATTGCAGGCGCATCGCCGCGAGCAGCGGCTCGGAGGCCACCCACGAGGCGCGGGCGATCTCGAGGTTGAATGCGTAGAGCGCGAACAGCCCCGGACGGGCCGCTTCGGGCGCAGTCATCACCGTGCGCCAGCGGTCGGGATCGCCGCGCTCGACCATCGCGGCCAGCCCGTCGCCCGCTGCCACCGCCTTGCTCACGGCAGGAACGTCACGCTGCGCGTGGGCTCCCCCAGCACGGGGGCGCCATCCGAGAGCAGCTTCCAGAGGACCGCGTCCTGCAACGCCTGAAAGCTGGCATCGACGATGTTCGCCGAGACGCCCACCGTGGACCAGCGCCGGCCACGGCCGTCGGCGCTCTCGATCAGGACGCGCGTCACCGCCTCGGTGCCGCCGCTGGTGATGCGGACGCGGAAGTCCACGAGCTTCATGTCGGCGATGTAGGGCTGATAGGGGCCGAGATCCTTCCCGAGCGCCCGCGACAGTGCGTTGACCGGTCCCTGGTCGGCCTGGGTGACGGGGTCGTGGCTCTCGCTCACGCTCATCACCCGCTCCGGCCCGAAGCGCGCGACCACCACCGCCTCGGAGACGGTGACCATCGCGCCCTTTGCGCCGGGCCGGCGCTCCACGGTGACGCGGTAGCGCTCGACCTCGAAGAACTTCGGCAGGCGCCCGAGAATTGAGCGCGCCAGCAGTTCGAAGCTCGCGGCCGCGCCGTCGTAGGCGAAGCCGCGATCCTCGCGTGCCTTGACCTCGGCAAGGATCTCGCCGAGGCGCGGGTCGCCGGCCTCGACCTCGATCCCGGCCTTGGCGAGGCGGTCGCGCAAGTTCGAGAGGCCCGCCTGGTTCGACATCGGTATGACGCGGGCATTGCCGACCGTCTCCGGAGGGATGTGTTCGTAGGTCGAGGGGTCCTTCAGGATCGCGCTCGCGTGCAGGCCGGCCTTGTGGGTGAAGGCCGACGCGCCGACGTAGGGCGCCGAGCGGTTCGGCACGCGGTTCAGGATGTCGTCGAGCATTCCGCTGAGGCGCGCGAGGCCGGGCAGGCGGTCGCGCCGGATGCCCGTGTCGAAGCGGCTGGCGTAGGGCTCCTTCAGGAGCAGCGTCGGGATCAGCGACACGAGGTTCGCGTTGCCGCAGCGCTCGCCGAGGCCGTTCAGCGTGCCCTGAAGCTGGCGCGCGCCGGCGTCGATCGCCGCGAGCGTATTCGCGACTGCGTTGCCGGTGTCGTCGTGGGTGTGGATGCCGAGCTTCGTGCCCGGGATCCCGGCGGCGATCACCTCACCGACGATGCGTCCGACCTCGGCGGGTAGCGTGCCGCCGTTGGTGTCGCAGAGCACCGCCCAGCGGGCGCCGGCGGCGAGAGCGGCCCTGACGCAGTCGAGCGCGTAGGCGGGGTTGGCCTTGTAGCCATCGAAGAAGTGCTCGGCGTCAAACAGCGCCTCGCGCCCCTTTGCCTTGAGGAAACGGATGGAAGTGGCAATGTTGTCGACGTTTTCTTCCAGCGAAATCCCGAGGGCTGTCGACACGTGGAAGTCGTGGGTCTTGCCGACGAGGCAGACCGCGGGGGTGTTCGCGTTGACGACGCCAGCCAGCACCTCGTCGTTGGAGGCCGATCGGCCGGACCGCTTGGTCATACCGAACGCGGTGAGCGTCGCATGGCGGAGCTTCGGTGCGGCCGTGAAGAACGCGCTGTCCGTGGGGTTTGCCCCGGGCCAGCCGCCCTCGACGTAGTCGATCCCGAGGGCGTCGAGGCCTTCGGCGATGCGGATCTTGTCATCGACGGAGAAGTCGACACCCTGGCTCTGCTGGCCGTCGCGCAGCGTGGTGTCATAGAGGGTGAGACGTTCGCGGGTCATGCTGGCACCTGGCTGGCGTCGGTCATGCGTCGATCCCTTCGAGCTTTGCCGGGTCGAAATCCGCGCCGATCGCCCATTCCGAAGGCCCGCCGGTCCGGTCCATGACCTTGATCCCGGCGGCGGTCAGCGCCTCGCGGATTTCGTCTGCGCGGGCGAAGTCACGGCGGGCACGGGCGTCCTCCCGCGCGCGCAGCAGGGCCGATACCCGGCTCTCGAGGGTGCCCGCGTCGGCGAACGCCCGCGAAAGCGAAACCTCGATCGCCGCGTCGCGGAAACCGTCCGGGCTGATGCCCATCAGATTGAGCGACGCGGTGAACTCCTGAAACGCGTGCTCCGCCTGCGCGCCGCCCTGACGGATCTCGGAGGCGAGATCGCGCAGCACCTTCAGGGCCAGCGGCGTGTTCAGATCGTCGGCAAGTGCGGACATCACCTCGGGCGCCGGCTGTGCATCCGCGGCCGGGACGCGGCCGGCCGAGCGGGCCTCGCGCAGGAGCTTCTCCCAGAGCGTCAGCAGCACCGTCGCATCATGGACCTTGGCCTCCGTCCAGTCGATCGGCTGGCGGTAGTGCGTCGAGAGCAGCACGAAGCGGATCACCTCGCCCGGGATCCCGCGATCGAGCAGGTCGCGCACCGTGAAGAAGTTGCCGAGCGACTTCGACATCTTCTCGCCTTCGACGTTGAGGAAGCCGTTGTGCATCCAGACGTTGGCGAAGTGGCCGTGCGGGTGGGCGCACATCGACTGGGCGATTTCGTTCTCATGGTGCGGAAAGACGAGATCGATGCCGCCGCCGTGGATGTCGAAGCTCTCGCCCAGCAGCTCGTAGCTCATGGCCGAGCATTCGATGTGCCAGCCGGGACGGCCAGGTCCCCAGGGGCTCGGCCATCCGGGCTGCTCGGGGGCCGACGGCTTCCAGAGCACGAAGTCCATCGGATCGCGCTTGTAGGGCGCCACCTCGACCCGGGCGCCCGCCTGCATCTCGTCGAGCGAGCGATGCGCGAACCTGCCATAGTCGGCATAGCTCGCGACGGCGAAGAGCACATGGCCCTCCGCCGCGTAGGCGTGGCCGCGCTCGATCAGCGTCTCGATCATCGCCACCATCGCCGGGACATAGGCGGTTGCGCGCGGCTCGATCGTGGGGGGCAGGACGCCGAGGGCGGCCGTGTCCGCATGATACCAGTCGGTCGTTTCCGTGGTGATCGCGTCGATCGGGCGGCCGCTCTGGTTCGAGCGGGCAATGATCTTGTCGTCGATGTCGGTGAGGTTGCGCACGTAGGTGACGGCGTCGTCGCCGTAGATCATGCGGAGCAGCCGGAAGAGCGTGTCAAAGACGACCACCGGGCGGGCGTTGCCGATATGCGCACGGTCATAGACCGTCGGGCCGCAGACGTACATCCGCACGTTCTCGGCGTCGATGGGCCGGAACGGCGCCTTCGAGCGGGTGCGGGTGTTGTAGAGGCTAATTTCGGTCATGCGGGGCCTCGGCGGTTCTGCCGCGGCGGCTATCACGTTGGACCTGGTTTGGGAACGGGACGCGCGCCGCGACGGGGGGTCAGCGGCTAATGCAGGTGGCAGGGATGCTGCGCGTCGTCATGCGGGTCTTATGCGTCAGCGCGGCCGCCGGATCAAGCGGCTTGCGACGCTGTTGACAGGCTTCTGCATCCGCCTGTCCAGCCGGCCGGAATCACGGGGGATCCGGGTTTCCCTCGCGGAGGCAAGCGGCTAGCGTCCATTGTGAGTCCCCCCTTGGAGTAGTGCCATGACGCTTTCCCGCGGCCGCGACGTCCTCGCGATTCCCGGCCCTTCGATTGTTCCCGACCGGGTGCTGAATGCCATGCACCGGGCGGCGCCGAACATCTACGAGGGGGAGCTCATCGATCTGACCGCGTCGGTCCTTGCCGATCTCAAGCGTCTCGCGGGCACCGACGGTGAGGCGGTCATCTACATCGGCAACGGCCATGCGGCCTGGGAGGCGTCCGTCGCCAACATCCTGCGCCCGGGGGACAAGGCCTTGGTGCTCGCGACCGGGCGCTTCGGCCTCGGCTGGGCCGCGATCGGCAGGCAGATGGGCATCGACATCGAGGTGATGGACTTCGGCTTCACCGGCCCCGTCGATCCGGCGCAGGTCGAGGCGCGGCTCCGCGCCGATCCGCATCACGAGATCCGGGCAATTCTGTCGGTGCAGACTGACACAGCCTCGTCCGTGCGGAGCGAGATCGCGCCGATCCGTGCGGCGATCGACGCAGCTGGCCACCCGGCGCTTCTTGCCGTCGACTGCATCGCGAGCCTCGGGTGCGATCGTTTCGAGATGGACGCCTGGGGCGCCGACGTCATGGTGGCGGCCTGCCAGAAGGGATTGATGACTCCGCCCGGCGTCGCTTTCGTATTCTTCAACGCCCGCGCGGCGGCCGCGGCGGTCGACTGTCCAAGCCCGTACTGGGATTGGAAGCCGCGGACAAAGCCTGACGTCTTCTATCAGCTCTTCGCCGGCACCCCGCCGACACACCACCTCTATGGCCTGCGCTGTGCCCTCGACATGATCCTTGTCGAGGAGGGGCTCGAAGCGGTCTGGAGGCGGCACGCCGTCCATGCGCGCGCGGTGTGGGCCGCGGTCGATGCCTGGGGCGCGGGCGGGGCATTCCGGCTCAACGTCGCCGATCCCGCCTGCCGCAGTCACGCGGTGACGACGATCCGTGTCGAGTCGGGCGACGGCAGCCGGCTGCGCCGCTGGTGTTCCGACATGGCCGGGCTCACGCTTGGCATCGGGCTCTCGGCACCGGGAATCGACCCGGAGGGGTTGTTCCGCATCGGCCACATGGGGCACCTGAACCCGCACATGCTGCTCGGAACGCTGGCAACGATCGAGGCCGGGCTAGGCGCGCTCGGCATCGCCCGGGGGCCGGGCGCTGTGGAAGCGGCGGCACAGGCGATCGTCGGAGGCGGCGGAAGCGCCGCCGATGCGACTTCGGCCGGGCTTCGGCAGGTGACAGCCGCGCGGCTCCATGGCTAGATTGTGATCCTGCACTCGCAGAATGGAGGGGAACTCTTTGAAATCGGCCATCGTCCTTTTCGCCGCCGGAGCCATGATCCTCGGCGCCTGCGCGAACCAGACTCCTGAACAGAAGCATGAAGTCGGCTGCATGACCGGGACCCTGACCGGCGCCGTCATCGGCGGCCTCGCCGGCAGCCTCATCGGCGGCGGCGTCGGGCGGACGCTCGCGACCTCCGCAGGGGCCGGCCTCGGCACCGCGGTCGGCGCCAATCTCGCCTGCGCCAAGTAAGGAGCGAAATCATGCGGATCCTCACCCTCGCGGCGGCCATCGGCCTTGCCGTCTCCGGCGCGGCGCTGGCACAGCCGATGACAACGGAAGATCTTGCGGCACTCGACACGGACGGGGATGGCAAGGTGAGCCAGGCGGAGTTCGACGTCTTTCTCGACGCGGCCTTCGTCAAGCTCGACGCCAATGGCGACGGCATCGTAACGGTTCAGGAATCGTCTGCCGTCATGACGCCGGAGCAGTTCGCGGCGGCCGATGCCAATGGCGACAACGGGCTGAGCCGCTCGGAGTTCAAGATCGCGGGACAGAAGGACTTCGTGGCCGCCGACAGCGACGGCGACGGCTCGCTCAACTGACCTTGCGGCGGCGCGCGGTGAAATGCCGGTCAAATCGGTGGCGCGCGCCGTCGGTTGCTCCTAGAACCTTTCCGATGGCCCGAGCCTCTCGCGGCCGGATGGAGTAGGAGACAACGATGAAACCCCTCCTGATGATCGCCGCGCTGGCGCTCGCAGTCACTGGCTGCACACAGAACCCGCAGACCAACCGTGATATTCAGTGCGCCGGTGGCGTCATCGGTGGTGCAGCGGTGGGCGGCCTTCTCGGCAACCAGATCGGTGGCGGCAGCGGCAAGCGGCTCGCCACGGCGGCCGGGGCGGGTGTCGGCGCGGCAGCGGGCACTCAGCTGAGCGCCTGCCAGTAAGCTTCTCCCGGCGTCGGTCCCGTGGGGAAACGAACGGGATCGGCGCTGATTGACATCTGGCGTTGCGCTGAGGACTATTCTCCCTGGGGTGCCAAGGGGGCGGCCCGCACGCAGAGAGGGGGGCGCCATGGCGGATCTCATCGCGGTTATCTTCCCGACCGAAGAGAAGGCGGAAGAAGTCCGAAACAAGATTCTTGCGCTGCAGAAGGACTATCTGATCGACATCGGCGACGCCGTGATCGCGGTGAAGAACGCGAACGGCAGGGTCAAGCTCAATCAGCTGATGAGCACCACGGCCGCTGGCGCGGCGGGTGGCAGCTTCTGGGGATTGCTGATCGGTATCCTGTTCATGAACCCGCTTCTTGGCGTTGCCGCCGGTGCTGCAAGCGGCGCGATCGCCGGTGCCCTGACCGACGTCGGAGTCAACGACGCCTTCATGAAGGGTCTGACCGCGGACAAGATCAAGGATGGCGAGGCAGTCCTCTTTGTCCTCGTGAAGCGCGTCACCGGCGACAAGGTGCTCGAGGCCCTGAAGGGCGTCGGGGGAACCATCCTTCAGACCTCGCTCGACCACACCCGCGAGGATGCCCTGCGCAAGGCGCTGGATGCCGTGCCCGACGCGCCGTCGGCTGCCGGCGTCTGAGGGTCAATCGCGAAGGGGCCGTGCGGCCCGCAGGAAACAGCAACAGGGGCGGTGCCGTCTGGCCCGCCCCGATCAACTTCATCAAGCCCCGTGGGCCTGATTACTTGATCTTGCCTTCCTTGAATTCCACGTGCTTGCGCGCAACGGGGTCGTACTTCTTGACCGACATCTTTTCGGTCATGGTGCGCGAATTCTTCTTGGTCACGTAGAAGTATCCGGTGTCGGCCGTGGAGTTCAGCCGGATCTTGATCGTGGTCGGCTTCGCCATCTGGGTCCCTTTCCGCGGTCGCCCGCGATGCCATGGGCCCGCCCGCGGACCCGAAATTTCAGAGCGTTCTTCTACCCGATCCGCTCCGCCTGTCAACCCGGGACCCGGTGGGATTCTTGCCGGCTCCCAAGGAGATCGCCGTG
The DNA here is from genome assembly GCF_014201905.1 of Amaricoccus macauensis. Lineage (GTDB taxonomy): Bacteria > Pseudomonadota > Alphaproteobacteria > Rhodobacterales > Rhodobacteraceae > Amaricoccus > Amaricoccus macauensis. Next base: position 707,534 of record NZ_JACHFM010000003.1, read on the forward strand.
TGGTGGGTCAGGCAGCCGGGGCAGGGGAAACGAGAACGCCCGCCGGTGTCGGCGGGCGTCGAAACTGCTGCGCCGCGGTGGCGCCTCAGGAGGCCGAGGCCGATGCGGAAGAGCCTTCCTTGCGGTCGGCGTAGATGAGCAGCGGCTCGCCCTTGCGGGTGATGCACTCCTCGTTCACCACGACTTCCTCGACGCCCTGCATGGAGGGCAGTTCGAACATTGTGTCGAGCAGGACCTCTTCGAGGATTGAGCGCAGGCCGCGCGCGCCGGTCTTGCGGTCGATCGCCCGCTTCGCCACGGCACGGAGCGCGTCGTCAGTGAACGACAGCGCCACGTCCTCCATCTCGAACAGCCGCTGGTACTGCTTGATCAGCGCGTTCTTCGGCTCGGTCAGGATGGTGATCAGCGCCGCCTCGTCAAGATCGGTCAGCGTCGCCAGAACCGGCAGGCGGCCGACGAACTCGGGGATGAGACCGAACTTCAGCAGGTCCTCCGGCTCGAGCTCCTGGAAGATCTCGCCGACGCGCCGATCGTCGGTATCCTTCACGTCGGCGCCGAAGCCCATGGCCGAGCCACGGCCGCGCTGCGCAATGATCTTGTCGAGACCTGCGAAGGCGCCGCCGCAGATGAACAGGATATTGGTCGTGTCCACCTGCAGGAACTCCTGCTGGGGATGCTTGCGGCCACCCTGCGGCGGCACCGAAGCGACGGTGCCTTCCATGATCTTCAGGAGCGCCTGCTGCACGCCTTCGCCCGACACGTCGCGGGTGATCGACGGATTGTCCGACTTGCGGGAAATCTTGTCGACCTCGTCGATGTAGACGATGCCGCGCTGTGCCCGCTCGACGTTGTACTCCGCCGACTGCAGCAGCTTCAGGATGATGTTCTCCACATCCTCGCCGACATAGCCGGCTTCGGTGAGCGTGGTGGCATCGGCCATGGTGAACGGCACGTCGAGAATGCGGGCGAGCGTCTGCGCGAGCAGGGTCTTGCCGCAGCCCGTCGGGCCGATCAGCATGATGTTCGACTTCTGCAGCTCGACGTCGGTGTTCTTCGTCGCGTGGTTCAGCCGCTTGTAGTGATTGTGCACCGCGACCGAGAGCACGCGCTTCGCCACCTGCTGGCCGATGACGTAGTCGTCAAGGACCTTGCAGATCTCGTGCGGCGTCGGCACGCCATCCGACGACTTGACGAGGTTCGACTTCGTCTCCTCGCGGATGATGTCCATGCAAAGCTCGACGCATTCGTCGCAGATGAACACAGTCGGTCCTGCGATGAGCTTGCGCACTTCATGCTGGCTCTTGCCGCAAAACGAGCAATAGAGGGTGTTCTTTGCGTCGCCGCCGCCCGATTTGCTCATCTTTCGCCTCCGGCTTTCGCCATCCATGCCTGTCTCAAAAGTCCGCTCCGCCCACGTCTCCGTGGAGGCATCCCCAATAGGAACATGCCTCCGCGCGCAATTACAAGGGCAAAGGCTTCAGCGGAGCCGTAGGGGGCCGCAACGCTCACTCAGTTGCTACCGGGAGGTCACGCCTCTCCACGATCTCGTCGATGAGCCCCCAGTCCTTGGCGTCCTGGGCGGTCATGAAGCGGTCGCGCTCCAGCGCCGCCTCCACCACCTCGACCGGCTGGCCGGTGTGGTGATGGTAGATCTGGTTCAGCCGATCCTTCAGCGCCTGGGTCTCGCGCGCGTGGATCATGATGTCCGTCGCCTGGCCCTGGAAGCCACCGGAGGGCTGGTGCACCATGATCCGGCTGTTCGGCAGGGAGTAGCGCATCCCCTTGGCGCCGGCGGTCAGCAGCAGCGACCCCATGGACGCCGCCTGCCCGCAGCAAAGCGTCGAGACCGGCGGACGGATGTATTGCATCGTGTCGTAGATCGACAGGCCGGAGGTGACGACACCGCCCGGGCTGTTGATATACATGGAAATTTCCTTCTTCGGGTTTTCGGCCTCGAGGAAGAGAAGCTGTGCGACGATAAGCGTCGACATGCCGTCGTGGACCTGGCCCGCGACGAAGATGATGCGCTCCTTGAGGAGCCGCGAAAAAATGTCGTAGGCCCGCTCGCCCCGGGCAGTCTGTTCGACCACCATCGGCACGAGGTTCATGTAGGTCTCTACCGGGTCTTTCATGAAAGTTCCGCCTTCCTGTCCCCGACGCCCTCGCTCACGCGCGTCCTGGTTGACCTGAGGAATAGTGTTCCGGCCGGGGCACCGCAAGGCCCCCCGGCCGAAAGGACAGGTGCCCCCTCGGGGGCTGTCAGGCCTGGGCCGGAGACGCCTCGGTACCGGCCGACTCGTCGAGCGCCTCGATCTCCTTTTCGAGATCGTCCTTGGTGACCGCCTTGTCGGTCACATTCGCGAGACCGATGATGTGGTCGACGACCTTCTCCTCGAAGAGGGGCGCGCGGATCTGCTGGAGCGCCTGCGGGTTCTTCTGAACGAATTCGAAGAACTGCCGCTCCTGGCCACGGTACTGGCGGGCCTGCTCGAAGACGGCGCGCTGCAGTTCCTGCTCGCTCACCTCGACCTCGGCCTTGTTGCCGATCTCGGCCAGCAGCAGCCCGAGACGGACCCGGCGCTCCGCGAGCTTGCGGTGCTCGTCGGTCGGCTCGATGTTGCCGTGATCGTGACCCTCGTGGTCGTGATGCTCTTCGTGCCAGAGCTGGTGGGCGATCTGGCTGGCCTCGATGTCGACGAGCGAGGGCGGCAGATCGAAGCTCACGAGGCCGTCGAGCGCATCCATCAGCCGGCGCTTGGTCACCTGCCGCGCGGCCTGGGTGTACTCGTCGCCGAGGCGGGCGCGGATCTGGGTCTTCAGTTCGTCGAGCGACTCGAGGCCGAAGCGGGTCGCGAGCGCCTCATCGATCTCGGCGGGCTTCGGCGACTTCACGGCCTTCACCGTCACGGCGAAGGAGGCGTCCTTGCCCGCGAGGTTCGGCGCGGCGTAGTCGGCCGGGAAGGCCACCTTCACCTCACGCTCCTCGCCGACCTTCGCGCCGACGAGCTGGTCCTCGAAGCCGGGGATGAAGCTGGCCGAGCCCAGCACCAGCGGGAAGTCTTCCGCCGAGCCGCCCTCGAACAGTTCGCCGTCGACGGACCCCTTGAAGTCGATCACCACCTGGTCGCCGCTCTCGGCGGCGGCGCCGTCCTCACGATCGTCGAAGCTCTGAGCCGACTTCGCGAGGTTCGCCAGCGCCTCTTCGAGCGCGGAGTCGTCGACCTCGACCACCAGCCGCTCCAGCGCGATGTCGCCGAGCGCGAGCTCGGGCACCTGCGGCAGCTTCTCGTAGGTCATCGAGACCTCGATGTCCTGGCCTTCCTGCCAGTCCTCGTTGGTCATCTTGACCTCGGGCTGCAGCGCGGGGCGGTCGCCGGACGACTCGAAATGCTCGCGCATCGCCTGGTCGATCGTCTCCTGCATCGCCTCGCCCAGCACCGACTTGCCGAACATCTTCTTCATCAGGGCGGCGGGCGCCTTGCCCTTGCGAAAGCCCTTCATCTGGAAGTCCTTGCGGGCTTCCTCGAGCTTCTCGGTGACTTTCGTCTCGAGCTCGCCCGCGGGCACCGTGATGGCGTAGCCGCGCTTCAGGCCTTCGTTCAGGGTCTCGGTGACCTGCATCCTCGTCCTCGTTTCTTCCGTCTGGTGCGGGCGGAGGGACTTGAACCCCCACGCCTTGCGGCGCCAGAACCTAAATCTGGTGCGTCTGCCAATTCCGCCACGCCCGCGAGCCTCGGCATCCCACGCTTGTTCCCGCCCCTGAGAGCCCGGATCTGGTGGAAGGTCGCTCTCTAGCAGAGCCAATGCACCCGCGCGAGCGAAAAATCGCCAGTCCGCCGGTCGATCCGCGGCAGGGAAATATCCGAAGGCCCGGGCTTCTCCACTTGCCCAAAGCTTGGGCAATCTGGTCAATTCCAAGGCAGCGGCGCCGGATTCTTCCGGGCGGGCTGGCTGCGGCGGGTGCGTCGCATTGAATCCCCCGGAGTCAGCTGATTTCCCGGACGCCGATCTTGGCGATGCGTCGCCGCAAGAGACAACGTCAGAGGCCGCGGATGAAAAAGATCGAAGCCATCATCAAGCCGTTCAAGCTCGACGAGGTAAAGGAAGCGCTTCAGGAGGTCGGGATCCAGGGCCTCAGCGTCACCGAGGCCAAGGGTTTCGGGCGGCAGAAGGGCCACACGGAACTCTACCGCGGGGCGGAATACGTCGTCGACTTCCTGCCGAAGGTGAAGATCGAGGTGGTGCTTGCCGACGAGCAGGTCGACGCCGCGATCGAGGCCATCATCAACGCCGCCAAGACCGGCAAGATCGGCGACGGCAAGATCTTCGTCATGCCTGTCGAGCAGGCGATCCGCATCCGCACCGGCGAGGAAGGCACCGACGCGCTCTGAGCCCGCGTCTTCCGACCGCCGCCAGCAACAAGTCTCTCAACCAAGGAAGTGAGATGAGCGACAAGAAATCCGTTCTGAAGTCCCTGAAGGACGAGGACATTCCCTACGTCGACCTGCGGTTCTGCGATCCGAAGGGCAAGCTTCAGCACGTCACCATCGACTCCGACATCGTGGATGAGGACTTCCTCGACGAAGGCTTCATGTTCGACGGCTCGTCCATCGCCGGCTGGAAGTCGATCGAGAAGTCGGACATGAAGCTCATGCCCGACCCGAAGTCGGCCTACATCGATCCGTTCTTCGCCGAGAAGACCCTCTGCCTGCACTGCTCGGTGCTCGAGCCCGATACCAACGAGCCTTACGGGCGCGACCCGCGCGGCACCGCGCTGAAGGCAGAGGCGTATCTCAAGCAGACCGGCATCGGCGACACCTTCTACTGCGGCCCCGAAGCCGAGTTCTTCCTGTTCGACGACGTGCGCTACTCGAACCGGCCGAACAAGGTCTCGTTCGAGGTCGACGCGATGGATGGCGCCTGGAACACCGACACGGTGTACGAGATGGGCAACATGGGCCACCGGCCCGGCACCAAGGGCGGCTACTTCCCGCTGCCGCCGATCGACGCGGCGCAGGACATTCGCGGCGAGATGCTCTCGACCATGAAGCGGATGGGGATGAAGGTCGACAAGCACCACCACGAGGTCGCCTCGCCCCAGCACGAGCTCGGCCTGATCTTCGGCTCGCTCACCGAGCAGGCCGACAACATCCTGAAGTACAAGTACGTGATCCAGCAGGTCGCCGCCGCCTACGGCAAGACCGCGACGTTCATGCCGAAGCCCTACTACGGCGACAACGGCTCGGGCATGCACGTCAACATGTCGATCTTCAAGGGCGGCAAGCCGGTGTTCGCCGGCGACAAGTACGCCGACCTCTCGTCCGAAGCGCTCTGGTTCATCGGCGGCATCCTGAAGCACGCCAAGACGATCAACGCCTTCACCAATCCGACCACCAACAGCTACAAGCGGCTGATCCCGGGCTTCGAGGCGCCGGTGCTGCTCGCCTACTCGGCGCGCAACCGCTCGGCCTCGATTCGCATCCCGTGGTCGGAAAGCCCGAAGGCCAAGCGTGTCGAGGCCCGCTTCCCCGATCCGTGCGCCAATCCCTACCTCGGCTTCGCGGCGCTGCTGATGGCCGGACTCGATGGCATCCGTAACAAGATCGATCCGGGTGCCGCGGCGGACAAGGACCTCTACGACCTGCCGCCGGAGGAGCTCGCCGAGATCCCGACCGTCTGCGGCTCGCTCCGCGAGGCGCTGATCTGCCTTGAGAACGACCACGAGTTCCTGCTGCACGGCGACGTGTTCACCAAGGACCAGATCGCCGGCTACATCGCGATCAAGTGGCCGGAAGTGTACATGCTGGAGCACACGCCGCATCCGGTGGAATATCAGATGTACTACTCGCTCTGAAGCGAGCTTCGGGGGGCCTTCGCGGCCCCCCGGTCGAATCCGGGCAGGGGCGTTCAGGGAAGCCCTCCGGGCGGAGGCGGCGCGTCGGCCTCCCGCCTCCGGAAGCGTTCGGCCCGCGCCGCGGGTCGGGGACGGGATCGGCTTCACGCCGCCCATCGCCACGAACTGGCGGCTCGAACTGGCGGATATCGCCTTCAGGCAGGTGGAGACCCCCCGGTGCGCAAGTTGCGCTGACTGGTCAAGCAGACTGATCAACATGTTGAAATAAACAGATTGTTCGCCGCCATTAACTGAAATGTAACGAGCGTGCGCCCCTGCCGGCGGCGCTCTTTCCCGCTTCCTCTCGCTCATCCTGCTTCCCGTGATGGTGTTCTTGACGTCACGGCTGATCGGCGTTCCGGTCACGTCTGGTTCGCTGATCGGCGCGTCGGCGCCGGACCCTGCTCATTCCCGCGCTCGTCATCCGGCCGTTCCTGCCGATCCTGCAAGTGGTGCGGGGCGGGATGGTGCGGGTGGTCGGCTCGGCCTGCGTCAAGCTCGCCCGGCACGCGTCAAAGCGGTTGCGTACGGCGCGCGGCCGTGGAACGAGCAATGAGAAAGACTGCGCGACCGACCCTTACCTGCTCGGACCGACGCGCGGCGATGAGACGGGAGGGAAGACTTCATGAGTGATGTCGGCGAAACGCCGGCCATCAGGGTTGCCGTCATCGGGCTTGGCTCGATGGGGCTCGGGATGGCTGAGTCGCTGCTGCGGGCGGGATTTGCCGTGTCGGGCTGTGATCTCGCGCAACCCGCACTCGACCGGCTGGCGATGGCTGGCGGGCGGCCCTGCACCACGCCGGCCGAGGCGGCCGAGGGCGCGGCGGTGATCGTCGTGGTGGTGGTGAACGCCGCCCAGACCTCGGACGTGCTCTTTGGCCGTGATGGCGCGGTGCCGGTGGCGCCGGCTGGAGCGGTCGTCGTCTCCTCGGCCACCATGGCGCCCGCCGATGCCGAGGCGCTGGCACGGCGCTGCGAGGATGCGGGGCTGCTGTTTCTCGACGCGCCGATCTCGGGCGGCGCGAAGCGCGCGGCGGAGGGGGAACTCACCGTGATGGCCTCGGGGGCGGAGACCGCGTTCGCGAAGGCCGGCCCGGTGCTCGAGGCGGTGGCGGTCAAGGTCCATCGGCTCGGCGACCGGGCGGGGATCGGCGCGTCGGTCAAGATGGTGAACCAGTTGCTGGCGGGCGTGCACATCGCCGCGGCCTGCGAGGCGATCACGCTGGCCGGCAAGCTCGGCCTCGATCTCGATACGGTCTACGAGGTCATCACCGGCTCGGCCGGGAATTCGTGGATGTTCGAGAACCGCATTCCGCATGTGCTGGCGGGCGACTACACGCCGCTGAGCTCGGTCGAGATTTTCGTCAAGGATCTCGGGATCATTCAGGACATGGCTCGCACCGAGCGCTACCCCGCTCCGGTCGCCGCAGCGGCGTTGCAGATGTACCTCGCCGCCGCCGGTTCCGGCATGGGGCGCGACGACGACGCGTCGCTCGCGCGGGTCTACGCCCGGCTTTCGGGTGTCAGCCTGCCGGGAGACGCCTGATGCCGCGCTTTGCCGCCAACCTCAGCATGATGTTCAACGAGGTGGAGTTCGCCGACCGGTTTGCCGCCGCGTCCGACGCCGGTTTCGCTGCGGTCGAATGCCTCTTTCCCTATACCCTGTCGCCGGAGCGGCTGGCCGAGACGCTGGCGCGCCATGACCTGACGCTCGCGCTCTTCAACCTCGCGCCGGGCAACTGGGAGGCGGGAGACCGGGGCGTCGCGAGCGATCCGGCCCGCTTCGACGAGCTGAAGGCGAGTGTCGACAAGGGGATCGACTACGCGCTCGCTGCCGGCGCGGGGCGGGTGCACATGATGGCGGGGCACGCCGACAGTGGCGACGCCGCCGCGGTCGCGGCCTACCGCCGTGCGCTCGAACACGCGGCGGGACGTTTCGCCGAGCATGGGATCGACGTGCTGGTGGAGCCGATCAACAGCCGGAGCATGCCGGGATACTTTCTCAATGACTTCGCGCTGGCCGAGCGGCTGATCGCTGAGTCGGGCGCGCCGAACGCGCGGCTGCAGTACGACATCTTTCACCGGCAGATCATGCACGGTGACGTCGCCATGTCATTCCGCCGGCTCTTGCCGGTGATCGGCCATGTGCAGATCGCGAGCGTGCCGTCGCGCCATGAGCCGGACGGCGAGGAACTGAACTACCCGTTCCTGTTCGAGATGCTGGATGCCGCCGGTTACGACGGCTTTGTCGGCTGTGAGTACGTGCCGCGCGCAACGACCTCGGCGGGGCTTGGCTGGTTCGCACCGTGGAGGCGGGCGCAATGAGGATCGCCGCGATTGCCGACGACTACACCGGCGCCTCCGATCTCGCGAACACCTGGGCGAAGAACGGCCTCGTCACGATCCAGACGATCGGCATCCCCGAGGGCCTCGACGTGAGCGGCGCCGACGCGCTGGTCGTGTCGTTCAAGATCCGCTCGGTGCCGGCGGCAGAGGCGGTGGCAGCGGCGATCCGCGCCTGGGACTGGCTGACAGCGCGGGGCTTTGACCACGTGATGTACAAGGTCTGCTCGACCTTCGACTCGACCGACGAAGGCAACATCGGCCCGGTGACCGACGCGCTGCGTGCCCGCGCCGGGGCGGCGCTGACGCTGGTGACGCCGGCGTTCCCCGAGACGAAGCGCACGCTCTACAAGGGGCATCTCTTCGTGGAGGACGTGCTCCTGAGCGAGAGCCCGCTGCGCAACCATCCGCTCAACCCGATGCATGATCCGAACCTCGTGCGCGTCCTCGGCCGCCAGACACCGGATCCGGTGGGGCTGCTCGACCTCGCGACGATCCGGGCCGGGGACGCGGCCGTCGCGGCGCGGCTCGACGCGCTGGCGGGCGAGGGGGTGCGGTCCGTCATCGCCGACGCGGTCGCGGAATCTGACCTCGACGTGCTCGGCCGGGCGGCCGGTGCCATGCCGGTCTCGACCGGCGCCTCGGGCCTCGGGCTCGGGCTGGCGCGCGCGAGCGGACTCGGCGGTGGCGCCGTCCCGGCGAGCGCACCGACGACGGGCCCGAGCGCGATCGTCGTCGGCAGTTGCTCGGCGCGCTCGCTCGAACAGGTGGCGGCGGCCGAGGCGGTGATGCCGGTGCTGCGCCTCGACCCCGACCGGCTGGTTGCAGGCGAGGCGATCGCCGAAGCCCTCGACTGGGCGCGGGAGCGCATCAAGGCGGGACCGGTGCTCGTCGCGGCGAGCGGCGAGCCTGACGCCGTGCGCGCTGTGCAGGCCCGCCATGGCCGGGAGGCGGCGAGCGCCGCCATCGAGGCCGGGCTTGCGAGCCTCGCGGAGGGGTTGGTGGCGGCCGGCGTCACCCGGCTCGTTGTCGCCGGCGGCGAGACTTCCGGCGCCGTCGTCGACCGGCTCGGGATCGCGGGCTTCCGCCTCGGCCCGGAGATCGCGCCGGGCGTGCCGGTGCTGGTGACGCTCGGGCACGAGCCGCCGCTCGCCATGGCGCTCAAGTCCGGCAACTTTGGTGGCGCCGACTTTTTCGCGCAGGCGCTGACCCGACTCTGAGCGCCACGCCTCTGAACCCCAACTATGATCCACGGAGACCCCCTGCCATGATCACCGACTGGTTCGAGACCCGCGATCCGCGCTTCGCCGCGCTCATCCTCGGAAACGTCCATGTGGAAAAGCTCTGGACCGGCTCGCGCTGGGCCGAGGGGCCGGTCTACGTGCCGGCCGGCAAGTACCTGCTGTTTTCCGACATCCCGAACGACCGCGTGATGCGCTTCGACGAGACCGATGGCGCGGTATCGGTCTTCGAGACGCCGTGCGGCTACCAGAACGGCCACACCATCGACCCCGAGGGGCGCGTGCTCGCCTGCGAGCATGGCGGGCGGCGCGTCTCGCGCCGGGAGCATGACGGCTCGGTCAGCGTTGTCGCCGAGCGAGTGAACGGCAAGCGGCTGAACTCGCCGAATGACGTGGTGGTGCGCTCGGACGGCTCGATCTGGTTCACCGATCCTGCCTACGGCATCGATTCCGACTACGAGGGGCACAAATCCGAGCCGGAGGCGGATGGCTGCCATGTCTATCGGGTGGGGACCGACGGCGTCGTGACACCGGTCGCGACAGACTTCGTGCGGCCGAACGGCATCGCCTTCAGCCTCGATGAGCGTCAGCTCTACATCGCCGACACTGGTGCCACCCACATGGAGAATGGCCCGCGGCACATCCGGGTCTTCGATGTGACCGACGACGGGCTCGGGCTCGCGAACGGTCGGATCTTTGCCACCTGTGAGGTCGGGCTCTTCGACGGCTTCCGTCTCGACGGGCTCGGCAACGTCTGGGCGAGCGCCGGCGACGGGGTGCACGTCTATGCCCCGGACGGGACGCTGATCGGCAAGATCCGCATCCCGGAGGTGGTCTCGAACGTCGAGTTCGGCGGGGCGAAGCGCAACCGGCTCTACATCACCGCAACGCAGAGCCTCTATTCGGTCTACGTGAAGGTGAACGGCGCCCGGCGTTTCGGGCTGGACGTCTGAAGCGGTCCGGGGGGCGGTTTGGTTAACGCCGGAGTGCCCCTGATCCGAGAGTAGCAGGGGCGCTCCCTTGCGGGAACGCCCTTTCTTTTGATGCGGTTAACGCCCGGGCCGGTCAAGGCGCGGGCGCGGGCCTCGCCGTGGGGGATGGCGGTTTCTCAGGCCCGAATGCCGGAAACCAGTGCCGGAGGACAGTGTCGGCCACCCGTCAGGGGGCTGATCCGAAGGCCCGGCCCGAAGAACTGGTCCCGAAGGCCAGGACCGAAGGCCAGGACCGAAGGCCAGAACCGAAGGCCGGTCGGCACCATGGTGGCCGCCCGCCTTCGGTTCGGCCCGGGTTCAGCCGCGGGCGAGGACGTAGGTGCCGGGGGCGTCCTCGATCACCTTCAGCTTGCCGCTGCCGGGCTTGCGGGCGGGTACCTGCTCGGCGGTATCCTTTGCCTCCAGCCACTCGGCCCAGAGCGGCCACCACGAGCCTTCGGCGTAGGTCGCGCCGGACAGCCATTCCTCGGCCGTGGCGGGGTAGTCGTCGCGGGTCCAGTAGCCGTACTTCGGCTTCTCCGCCGGCGGGTTCACCACGCCCGCGATGTGGCCGGAGCCGCCGAGGACGAACTTGACCTCGCCGCCAAGGATCTGGGTCACCGGATAGACCGACGTCCAGGGCGCGATGTGGTCTTCCTTGGTGGCGAGCACGAAGACCGGGGTCTGGATCTTGCTGATGTCGATCGGCGTGTCGTCGAGGGAGAGATATCCCGGGCGGCGCAGGCCGTTTTCGATGTAGATCTTCTCAAGGTACCAGAGCAGCATCTTCGCCGGCAGGCGGGTGGAGTCCGAGTTCCAGAACAGCAGGTCGAACGCCGGTGGCCGGCGGCCCATCAGGTAGTTCATCACGTGGAACGACCAGACGAGGTCGTTCTCGCGGATCATCGAGAACATGTCCTGCAGGTGGTGGTTCTCGAGGAAGCCGGTGTCGGCCATGTGTTCCTCGAGGGCCTTCAGCCGGTCGCGGTCGACAAAGACGCCGACCTCGCCCACGTCGGCGAAGTCGACCATGGTGGCGAGTGTCGTCGCCGCAGCGATGCGGTCGTCACCCTTCGCCGCGAGGTAGGCGAGGGTCGAGGTGACGAGGATGCCGCCGATGCAGAAGCCGAGCACGTTGGCGCGGCGCTCGCCGGTGGCCTTGGCCATGGCGTCGAGTGCGGCGAGCGGCCCGAGGTGCATGTAGTCCTGGAAGGACATATCCGCATGCTCCTTGGTCGGATTGATCCAGGAGATGACGAACACCGAGTGGCCGCGGTCGAGCATGTAGCGCACGAGACTGTTCTTCGGGCGCATGTCGAGGATGTAGTACTTGTTGATCCACGCCGGCACGAAGAGGATCGGCAGCGCGCGCTGGGTTTCGGTGCGCGGTTCGTACTGGATGAGCTGCATGAGCTCGTTCTGGTAGACGATCTTGCCCGGCGTCGTCGCGAGGTCGCGGCCGACCTCGAAGGCGGCGCGGTCGTTGGTCGAGATGTCGAGTCGGCCGTCGCCCGCCTCGAGGTCGTTCAGCAGGTTCTCGATGCCGTCGAGGAGGCTGCGTCCCTCGGTCTCGACGAAGCGGTCGCGCGCGGCCGGGTTCAGCATCAGGAAGTTGGCCGGCGAGAGCGCGCTCAGGAACTGCCGGGTGTAGAACTCGGCGCGGAGCGCCTCCTTGGAGCCCTTGGGCAGGTTGCCCACCAGCCCGTCGACGGCTTCCTCCACAGCGAGGTAGGCGTCGCGGAGGCCGCGGCTGACCGGGTCCTCGTCCCACCGCTTGTCACGGAAGCGGCGGTCCTTCACCGGTTTGGTCTCGCCGGAGAAGGCGCTGAGCCAGGCGCGCGTCGCGCCGGCCCAGGCTTCCTGCTGCGCGGTGGCGATCGCCATCGGCCGCTCGGCGAGTTCGGCGCCGGCCTTCATGAACGCCTCGCTGACGCTCTTCGCGTCGACGATGGAGAAGTCCTTGCCGCTTGCCCGGGCAAGCGAATTGGTCTGAGCCCGGAGCGCGATCCGCTGGGCGCGGAGCACAAGTTCCCACGGGTTCGGCGTGCGATCGTTGGTTTCGTCGTCTGCCATTGGTGTCTCCTCCTAGTTCCGTCCCCCACGGAACTTCGCTCGAAACCGTAAGCAGGTCGCGCGTCAAGTTCCAGTGGTTACCCTAGGGGAAAGTACTTTTGGGAAAGTACTGCCGCGCCGGTGAACGCCACGCGGCCGGGCGCGGTTCGGGGTGGCAGTCGGGATGGCAGTCGGGGCAGCCGTCGGGGCGGCGGATTGCATTCGGAGGGGCCGGGTTCTATCTAGGCCCGACACTTGACCCGACGCGCGCGCCTCAGGAGCCCGGCCCCGTATGAACTGGATCTCCAACTACGTCCGCCCGAAGATCAACTCGCTGTTCTCGCGGCGGGAGGTTCCGGAGAACCTGTGGGTGAAGTGTGACGCCTGCGGCACGATGTTGTTCCACCGGGAACTCGCGGACAATCTCAACGTCTGCACCAACTGCGGCCACCACCTGGCGATCAGCCCGCGTGACCGGTTCGCGGCGCTCTTCGACGGCGGCGTGTTCGTCGAAGTGCCGGTTCCGAAGCCGCTCGCGGATCCGCTCGGCTTCAAGGACCAGAAGAAATATCCTGACCGGCTGCGCGAGGCGCGCAAGAAGACCGGCGAGGCCGAGGCGATGCTCGTCGTGGAGGGCGACATCGGCCGGCTGAAGACGGTCTGCGCCGCGCAGGACTTTGCGTTCATGGCGGGCTCCATGGGGATGTACGTGGGCAACGCCATGGTCGCCGCCGCCGAGCGTGCGGTGAAGCGCAAGTGCCCGCTCGTCGTCTTTGCCGCGGCTGGCGGCGCGCGGATGCAGGAAGGCATCCTCAGCCTGATGCAGATGCCGCGCACCACGGTGGCGGTCGAGATGCTGAAGGAGGCGGGGCTGCCCTACATCGTGGTGCTGACGCATCCGACCACCGGCGGCGTGACCGCGAGCTATGCCATGCTCGGCGACGTGCAGTTCGCCGAGCCGGGGGCACTCATCTGTTTCGCCGGGCCACGGGTCATCGAGCAGACCATTCGCGAAACCCTGCCCGAGGGGTTCCAGCGGGCGGAGTATCTGCTTGAGCACGGGATGATCGACAGGGTCGTGTCGCGCAAGGCTCTGCGCGACGAGATCGCGACCGTGCTCCGGCTCCTGACCGCGAGCCCGCCCTATGTGCGTGGCGACCTGCCGCCGCCGGAGCCGGAAGACGACGACGTCACCGGCGACGCACCCGCTGCCCAGTCCTGAGCGACGCATCTTGAGCGCGCACAGCGACCGGGTTCTGGAGCGGCTGACCCGGCTGCACCCGAAGGTGATCGATCTCGAACTCGGGCGGACCGAGCGGCTGCTCGCGGCGCTCGGCCACCCGGAGCGGCGGCTGCCGCCGGTGATCCACGTGGCGGGCACCAACGGCAAGGGCTCGACCATCGCGATGATCCGCGCCGGGCTCGAATCAACCGGAGCACGGGTGCATGTCTACACCTCGCCGCACCTCGCGCGCTTTCACGAGCGCATCCGCATCGCGGGTGAACTCATCTCCGAGGACCGGCTGCTCGACTGCCTGGAGCGCTGCGAGGCGGCGAACGGCGATGTGCCGATCACCTTCTTCGAGGTGACGACGGCGGCGGCGTTTCTCGCCATGGCCGAGACGCCGGCGGACTGGACGCTGCTCGAGGTCGGCTTGGGCGGCGAGTTCGATGCGACGAACGTCATCGAGCGGCCGCGGCTCAGCGTCATCACCCCGGTCTCCGTCGACCACCAGCAGTATCTCGGCGAGACGTTGCCCGAGATCGCCGCGGCGAAGGCCGGCATCCTGAAGCGCGGCTGTCTCGGCATCATCGCCCGACAGCCGGCCGAGGCGCTCGAGGTGATCGAGGCGCGCGCCGCCCGGATGCTGGCGCCGCTCATGGTCGAGGGGCAGGACTGGCAGGTCTGGGAGGAGCACGGGCGCGTCGCGTTCCTCGACCCGCAGGGGCTGCTCGACCTGCCGCTGCCACGGCTGATCGGTGCGCATCAGGTCGAGAACGCGGGCACCGCGGTTGCGGCCCTTCGCGCGCTCGGGATGGACGAGACGGCCTGCCTGGCCGCGCTTGCCGAGGCCGAGTGGCCGGCCCGGATGCAGCGGCTCAGGACCGGACCGCTCGTCGACGCGGCGGCGGGGGCGGAGGTCTGGCTCGACGGCGGGCACAATCCCGCCGCCGGAGTGGCGCTCGCCGAGGCGCTCGGGCGTCTGCCGGGGCGCCCGGTGCATCTCGTGGTCGGCATGCTCCGGACCAAGGACGCGGCGGGCTTTCTGCGGCCCCTCGAACCGGTCGCCCGGTCGCTGCAAGGCGTGACGATCGAGGGCGAGGCGGCGACGCTTTCCGCCGCCGAGACAGTGGCCGCAGCGCGTGCCGCGGGTTTCGCCGCAGCGCATGAGGCAGCGGGCGTCGAGGCGGCGATCCGCGCCATCGTGGCGGATGCGCCGGACTGTCGTATCGTGATCTGCGGTTCGCTCTATCTCGCGGGGCGAGTGCTGCGGGAGAACGGCTGAAACCGGCCGAACATGTTGAACGCGCTGAAACATATCGTAACATCACCGTTCCCTCGCCAAGTTTTGACCGGTTGAAACCGAAAGTCCGCTGTTGCCCGTAACGCGCATCCGGCATACTGAGCCGCAATCGGGCAGGTGAATGACGCGATGCAGCAGGCGGCTGCCCCGACGTTCCACGTCGGGGTCATCATGGATGGAAACGGCCGCTGGGCCGAGGCACGGGGACTCGCGCGCCTCTCGGGTCACGCTCGGGGAGCGCGGCGGGTCAGCGATATCGTCAAGGCTTGTCCGTCGCTCGGTGTCACCCACCTGACGCTCTATGCCTTTTCCACCGAGAACTGGCGCCGGCCGCTCGCCGAGGTGGAGGGGCTCATGCGCATCTTCCACCAGTATATCCAGGGCAAGATGGCGGGCCTTCGGCGCAATGACGTGCGCGTGCGCTTCCTCGGGATGCGCGACCGGCTGCCCGACGGTTTGCGCGATCTCATGGGCCGCCTCGAGCAGGAGACGCGCCATTGCGGCGGGCTCAATCTCTCGATCGCCATCGACTACGGCGGACGTGACGAATTGACCCGTGCCGTGCGGACACTGTCGCAGCTGGTTGCCGAAGGCGCGCTGCCGCCGTCGGCGATCTGCGAGACCCGTCTCGCTCAGGCGCTCGACACGCGCGATCTGCCAGACCCGGATCTGATCATCCGCACTTCAGGGGAGATCCGCATCTCGAACTTCCTGCTCTGGCAGGCGGCCTATGCCGAGTTCGACTTTCCCGCCGTCGCCTGGCCCGACTTCACGGTCCAGCATTTCGGGTCGCTCATCGGGGCGTACCACGCCCGGCGGCTGAGTGCCGAGACGCCGCTTCCGCCGGCGGTGGGCGCGCGTCCCTGAGGCTCACGCGATTGCGAACGAGGGCGCTGGCACATCTCCGGAAGCCTCGCTAGCGTGACGGCCAAGTAGCCGCCCGGGGACAGAAGATGGTCGCGCCGCACATTGTCACGCATGAAAACAAGCCGTTGCCGACGGACGACGACTGGTGGCGCGGTGCCGTCATCTACCAGATCTATCCGCGCTCGTTCCAGGACTCGAATGGCGACGGTGTGGGCGATCTGACCGGGATCATCCACCGCCTGCCCTATGTGGCCTCGCTCGGGGTCGACGCGATCTGGATCTCGCCGTTCTTTCCGTCGCCGATGCTCGATTTCGGCTACGACGTGATGAACTACCGCGACGTTGACCCGATGTTCGGCACGCTCGCCGACTTCGACGCGCTGATCCAGCGCGCGCACGATCTCGGCATGCGCGTCATGATCGACCTCGTGCTCAGCCACACCTCGGACCAGCACCGCTGGTTTCGCGAGAGCCGGGCGAGCCGCGACAACGCCAGATCCAACTGGTACGTCTGGGCCGACGCGAAGGAGGACGGCACGCCGCCGAACAACTGGCTGTCGATCTTTGGCGGCTCGGCCTGGGAGTGGGACAGCGAGCGGCTGCAGTACTATCTGCACAACTTCCTGAAGGAGCAGCCGGATCTGAATTTCCACGAGCCGGAGGTGCAGGACGAGCTGCTTTCGGTCGCGCGCTTCTGGCTGGAGCGCGGCGTCGACGGCTTCCGGCTCGACACCATCAACTTCTACTTCGCCGATCAGGATCTGCGGGACAATCCGCCGCTCGCCGAGGACCGGCGCGACTATTCGACGGCGCCGAAGGTGAACCCCTACAACTGGCAGGAACATCTCTACGACAAGAGCCGGCCGGAGATGATCGGCTTCCTGCAGCGGCTGCGGGCGCTGATGAACGAGTTCGGCGACACGGCCTGCGTCGGCGAAGTCGGCGACGCGCAGCGCGGCATGGAGATCATGGGGGAATACACCCGCGGCGATGATCTGATGCAAATGTGCTACGCCTTCGAGTTCCTGTCGGTGGAGCCGCCTTCGGGCCGGCGTGTCGGGCAGGTGCTGCGCAAGTTCATGACTGTCGCCGCCGATGGCTGGGCGTGCTGGGCGTTCTCGAACCACGACGTGGAGCGGCATGTGACGCGCTGGTCGCTCGATGCCGCCGAGCTTCGGGTCTATCTGGCGATCCTGTTGTCACTGCGCGGGTCGATCTGCCTCTATCAGGGGGAGGAGCTGGGCCTGACCGAGGCTTACGTGCCCTACGAGGAGTTGCAGGACCCGTATGGCAAGCGGTTCTGGCCGAAGTACCGTGGCCGCGACGGCTGCCGCACGCCGATGCCGTGGCTCTCGGACAACATGCACGCGGGCTTCAGCGACGCGAAGCCATGGCTGCCGGTGGCGCTCGAGCACCTGCGCATGGCGGTGTCGCTGCAGGAGAACGACCCGGAGTCGATGCTCTCGACCTATCGCCGGATGCTCGCCTGGCGGAAGTCCCACCCGGTGCTCGCCAAGGGCGGCTTCGCGCTGCATCGCACCACGGACTCGCTCGTCTCCTACGTGCGCGAGGATGAGACGGAGGCGATGTTCTGCGCCTTCAACCTCGGCCCGGACCCGGTGAGCGTCGAGCTGCCCGCCGGCGACTGGGAGGTGATCCCGGACAGCGGCTTCGCGGGCTCGATCGTCGGCAACGAGGCCGAACTGCCCCCGGTACAGGCTGTGTTCGCGCGGCGGAAGTAGCCGGGAAGCGCGGTATGGCACGAGCTTGAAATTGCCCGGTGCTTGGAAGCAGCCCACTTGGCTCCGTACGAGAGGAGACGGCGCGATGCTATTCAACTAGCGCGCCGGCACGTGGGTCTCCGCTGCGCCTGCTTCTGGTCCGACAGGTGAAGGACGGGTGCCTGACGCGTCTTGGACTTCGGATCGCCGCCCATTCGAGTAAATAGGTGTCGTCTGCGCGCCGGGCGCTTCTATTGGCTGGCTTCAGTCAACGCTCAAAAAGAGTGCGGAACGAGACATCATCAGGTGTGATATACAGTATCGCTTTCCGTGTCCGGCACGTCATCTGGTAGGGCTGTCTAATGGTAACAAGCAAATCGCCCAGCCGCAGCTATCCCAGCGCCATCTCTGGGCGGTACGTCACTACAGGGCGCAGCGCGGCAAGACCGCAAGCGACGGTTAAGGAAACTACGGACGTGGGGTCGACGGGCTGCCATTGGAGTGCGCTGTTGGCCAGTTCGTCACCGGGGACGACGCATCCGCGTGCGACCGTAAAGGTGTCGTGACTGCCCGGGTGCGCTCATGACCAAGATAGTCGACCCAGTCCGGTTCTCCGACCACTTCGGGATCGACCCCAGGCAGCTCGCCGCTGCAGGAGTCCTCGACCCGTCGCTGAACGCCGATACCGGCCTGTTCATTGACCCGCTTCTGATGGTTGGCAGCCAACATGACGAAGTTTGCGTCGGGGCGCTCGCGACGTACGAGGCTCACTTCACAACAGTGATCCGCCTGCTCCGCGCCGCGAAGGCACCGGGAGACGTCCCGTGGCGAAATGCCCTGCGACATATGTCCTTCCCCGAGTTTAGAGGAACGTGCCTAGGCTATGGCGGGCAGTCTGTATCCGGAAGCGGCTCGGGGAATGACATGACCGGGCGGTTGATCGAGACCGCCAAGACGATTGTCGATCTCGGTGTGGACGACCCGGACCTATTCGTCGCCATGGCGCTTTTCGAGGAAGGCTTTGGGCCTGACCGGATCAGCGACATGACCACGAACATCATCCTCGGCGATCTGCTTCGTTTCAATGAGCGCATCCTCGCGGGCCTGGCGGTACCGTGCGAAATGACAACCACCCAGCTGCGGAACGGAAGGACTTATGAAGCTGCACTCCCGGTTAATCCGTATGTGAAGGGCGGCGCGCCGATAGTCCTCGTCCCGACCGACATCCTTCGAGACCTTCCGATCGCCACCGACGGATCTGAAGTCGCCGAAGTTGCGTCGAAGAACGAAGAAATCCGTATGCGCCTCAATGGACAGATAGCCGAGTTGTGGACGCGGAAGACGTGGCAGGACAAGGGCAAGGTGCGGGCGTGGGCGCTTTCTGGTAAGGATGCCTTCGAGACCTTGCTCGAAACGGTTCGCGCTGTTCGGCCTGAATCCTATGACTTGGCGGGTGACCCACGGGGCGAGATATTCTGGCGGCGGATTGCCGCTACCTTGGCCGACCAGGAGCCCTTCCCGATGCAGGTTCCGCCTCGCCTCGACATGGCGGGTGTCGTCAGTGTGGTGGCGCAGATAATCGAGCAGTTCCGATTCCTGATCGAAGATCGACGGCTGTCGGAGGAGCTCTTCCATGGAGGCAAACCGCGGCCAGAGAAAGCGGCGCAGCGGCTCTTCTTCGCGGTGGCCTACGCTTACTGCAAGGCAAACAACCTCGATCTCACGCCGGAAGCCGAAACCGGCAACGGCCCTGTGGATTTCAAGGTGTCGGTTGGCTTTGCGGCACGTGTGTTGGTGGAAATCAAGCTGTCCACGAACGGTAAGCTCGTGAAAGGGTACACCCGGCAACTTGAGAAGTATAAGACGGCCGAGGAGACTCTACGAGGGTACTATGTTGTCCTCGACGTGGGTCAGATGGGTGAAAAGGGCGAAAGTCTGATCGCAATCAGGAACGCCGCAACTTCACGCGGAGAAGCCATCTCCGAAATCTTCTTTGTAGATGGCCAACGGAGGACGTCGGCGAGCAAGCTCTGATAGCCGGCGAGGACAGCTGGGTGAAACCATCGCAGTGCATCCTGAGAAACACGCCTTGGACTGCCTCCGAGCCCTACCGCGAGATGAAGCTGTCCATGATGCCGATCACCGCCGGTCCGATCAGAACGATGAAGAGGGCGGGCAGGATGAAGAGCATCATCGGCACCGTCATCGTTGCGGGCAGGCGGCCGGCCTTTTCCTCGGCTTTCAGCATCCGTTCGGTGCGCTGCTCCTGACTCAGGACCTTGTAGGCGCGGGCAAGGGGGGTGCCGTAGCGTTCGGCCTGGATCAGCGTGGTGACGAAGGCGTTGACCGAGGGCACGGGCGCGCGCTCGGCGAGGTTTTCGAGGGCCTGTCGCCGCTCGGGCATGAACGAGAGCTCGAGGGCGGTCTGTTGCAGTTCCTCACCGAGGACCGAGGACTTGCGCGTGGTCTCGGCCACCACCCGCTTCAACGCCGCGTCGGATGCGAGCCCGGCCTCGGCACAGATCACCAGCATGTCGAGCGTGTCCGGGAGCGCCTTGCGGATCGCGGTGAGGCGCTTGGCACGAGCGTTGCGCACCACCAGATCGGGGAGCTTGCTGCCGGCAAGGCCGGCCGCCATCACCGCCGCCGCGTCGATGAGGGCTCCCTTGCCAAGCGTGCCGACCCCGTAGACCCAGAGTGCGGCGCCGGTGAGAAAGACGAGCGGCGCGACGACCTTGAAGAAGGTGTAGACCACCACCGCGTCACGACTGCGGTAGCCGCTGCTGACGAGCAACGCCCGGATCTCGGCCACCTGCCGCCCCTTCAGGATCGAGAGGCGTCCGGTCGAGGCGCGCATCAGCGCGAGCGCTCCGCGCTGAATCTGGCCGTTCGCGGCCTTTCCGGTGCCGCGTGGTGCCCGTCCGTGCCGGTTCGTGGTGGCGCGGAGCCGCGCCAGCCGGGCCCGGCGCTCGTAGAGCCAGTGGGTCGCGCCGATCGCGAGAAGGCTCGCGGCGAGGGCGATGCAGAGGCCGAGGACGACGATCGGTGCGGGCATTCTCCGGGCTCCTTCAGATCTCGAACTGCGTCATCCGCCACATGACGAGGGCGCCGACGCCGATGCTGCCGAGGCCGCAGCCGAGCATCATGTGGCCGCGCGGATCGTGGAAGAGCGTCATCACGTAGTCCGGGCTCATCATCATGAGGAGGCCGAGCATCAGGAAGGGCAGGGCGCCGATGATCAGCGCCGAGGCCTTGGCCTCCGACGAGATCGCCTTGATCTTGAGCTTCATCCGCTCGCGGGCGCGGAGCAGGTCGGCGAGGTTGCCGAGGGCTTCCGACAGGCTGCCGCCGGTCTCCATCTGGATCGAGATCGCGATGGCGAGGAAGTCCATCTCCGGCCGGTCCACCACGCGCGCCACCCGCCAGAGCGCGGCGTCGATCGGCTCGCCGAGCGCCACCCGCTCGCTCACCGAACGGAAATGCCCGCGCACCGGCTCGTCGAACTCCTGTCCGACGCTGGTGATGCACTCGATGACCGGCAGGCCGGAGCGGATGCCGCGGATGATGGTGTCGAGCGCCGCCGGCAGCTGCTTCATGAAGCGCTGCGACAGGCGGTTGCCGAGGAGGCGCACCAGCGCGTCCATCAGCAGCATGGCGATCACGAGGCAGGGGAGAAGCGTCACCAGCAGCGAGCTCCCGGTGGCGAGGGTGAGCCCCAGCGCGAGGGCGGCCCCGAGCACGATCGAGAGCGCGACGAATGTCGTGACCGACCAGCCGAGCCCTGCGCGGACGAACTGCGCCCGAAGCCGGCCCTGTTCGAGCAGCGGCAGGACGCGCGCGAGCCCGCGGCTGACGCCGACGAGCGCGCCCTGTTCCTGCTTCGGCTTCAGGAGCGACAGGTGTGCGTCCTCGAAGTTGATCCGTCCCGATATCCGCTGCCGCCCGACGCGCGCGAGGCGCTTGCGGTGTGCGCCCTGCGCCTTCAGGACGACACTGAGCGCGAAGAGCCCGAGGCTGATCGCGACCGTTGCAGATGCGAGAAAGAGCGCCGCCGCGACGATCAGGTTGCCCGACATCCCATCGCCTCCAGAAGCCGGGTCCCGAGCCCGAAGTATTCCGCGCGCTGCAGGAAGTGCGGGCGCAGGTTGGTGCAGTCGAACCGCCCGAGGAGGCCGCCGTCGGGGTTTTCGCCTTCGTAGACGTACTTGAAGAGGTCCTGCGTGGTGACCACCTCGCCTTCCATGCCGGTGATCTCGGTCACCTGGGTGATGCGCCGCTTGCCGTCGCGCATCCGGCTCACCTGCACGATGAGGTGGATCGCCGACTGGATTTGCTCGCGGACCGCCTCGGGCGGCAGCTTGAAGCCGGTCATCGCCACCATGTTCTCGAGGCGGGTCAGCGCATCGCGCGGCGTGTTGGAGTGGATGGTGCCCATCGACCCGTCGTGGCCGGTGTTCATCGCCTGCAGCATGTCGATCGCTTCCTCGCCGCGGATTTCGCCGAGGATGATCCGGTCGGGCCGCATGCGCAGCGCGTTCTTGACGAGGTGGCGCATGGTGATCTCGCCTTCGCCCTCGATGTTTGACGGCCGGGTCTCGAGGCGCACCACGTGGGGTTGCTGGAGCTGGAGTTCGGCCGCGTCCTCGATGGTGATCGTGCGCTCGCCATGGTCGATCATCCGGCTCATGGCATTGAGGAGCGTGGTCTTTCCCGAGCCGGTGCCGCCCGAGATCAGGATGTTTAGCCGCGCCCGCCCGGCGATCTTCAGGACCGTCGCCATGTCGAGCGACATGTTCGCCTGCCGCGCCATCACGTCGAGGGTGATCTCCTTTCGGGAGAATTTTCGGATCGCGACCGTCGGCCCGTCGATGGCCAGCGGCGGGATGATGATGTTGACGCGGCTGCCGTCCTTGAGGCGGGCGTCGACGAGCGGCGTCGACTCGTCGACGCGCCGGCCCACGTCGGTGACGATGCGTGTCGCCACATGCAGGACATGCGCGTCGTCGCGAAACTGTACGTCGGTCAGCTCGAGCTTGCCCCGGCGCTCCACGTAGATCATGTGCGGACCGTTCACCATGATGTCGGTGATGGTCTCGTCGGCGAGGAGCGGCTCCAGCGGTCCGAGGCCGACCATGTCGTCCACGAGCAGCCGGACGATGGACCGGAGTTCGCTGGCGTTCAGCTGGATCTTCAGATCGACGATGATCTCCTGGACGATCCCGGCGATCTGCGCCCGGAGTTCCTGCGCGCCGAGCGCCGAGGCGACGGAGATGTCGATGCGCTGCATCAGGAGCGGCATGACTTCCGCCTTGACCTGAAGCTGGCGCCGGTTGCGCGCCTCGGGGGCCACGGGGAGCTCGACCTCGGCCAGCGGGTCCTGCGGTTGGATGTCGGCTGCCGCCGGGGGGTGGGGAGCGCCCGCGGCGCGCTCGTGCTTCAGGACGTCGACAATGTCGCGCAGGATCGTGCGCTGCTCGGTCAGGCTCGGCCGGGCGTCGAGGCGTCCGACCAGCGCGTCGAGTGCCTCGTTCGCCGCTTCGGCGAGCCCGAGGGGCGTGGCCTTCGCCAGCCCGTCCGACCCGAGCGCCTGACGGATCCGCTCGGTGGCGGCGGAGCGCAGCATCGAGAGGCTGTCAGGCGCCGCGAGGCGGGAGGGGTCAAAGCCGTCGTCCATGCGCTACTTCCGTGCCTTGCGGCGGAAGAGGCCGGCGCTCTTGACGCGTGTCTCTTCCGGCACGCCGGCGAGCTCGATGCAGAGCCGGTGCAGGTCCGTGATCATCCGGTGCCGGGGATCGGCGAGGGCGAGGGCCTTGCCCTGCAGCGCGCTTTTCGCCATCGCCCTTGCGTCGTCTGAAAAGACGCAGCGAAGCTTTCCCTCCATTCCGGCCTCGAATTCCTTCACCGTCACGTCGGGCCTTGCCGGGACCTGGTTTGCGATCACGTGGATCTTCGCCTGCCTGGTGCGCACGGCCATGAGCTTTGCCAGCCGGTTCGTGTCGCGCAGCGACTGAAGTGTCAGCTCGGCGACGATGACGATGTCGTCGAAGCGCGTGAAGAGTGCGGGCTCGCGCATGACGAAGTGCCGGGGGACGTCGAGCACCGCCATGTCGAAGTTCGCCCGGATGGTGTCGGCAAGGATCAGGACCTTGTCGTCGGTCATCCGCACCGTGTCATCAAACGCTTCTTCGGTGGCGAGCACGTGCAGGCTCTTGCCGAACTTCGCCATGGCGTTCTGCAGGAAGACCTGGTCCACCCGCTCGGGGTCGTCGAACGCCTCGCGCAGGCCGCGCGTCGGGTCGAGATCGAGGGCGAGGGCGATGTTGCCGGCATAGATGTCCATGTCGACGAGCGCGGTGCGTCGCGACAGCTTTTCCGCCATGATGAACGCGGCATTGATCGCGATGGTCGTGACGCCCACGCCGCCGCGCGCGCCGATCATGCCGACGACGCGGCCCTGCGGGCTCAGCCCGTCGCCCGGTTGCTCCAGCCTGACGAGCGCTTCGGCCAGCGCGTCGGCATCGACCGGCTTCAGGAGGTAGTCCCGCGCGCCCGTCCGCATGATGCGCCGGAAGTGGTTGACGTCGTTCACCGACCCCAGTGCGATGACCGACGCGCCGAGGCGGGCGAGCTCGGTCAGACCGCTTTCGGCCTCCTCGACCGGCAGTCCTTCCACATCGACGACCATGAACCGCGCCGGGGGTGCGACGCCGAGCAACCTCAGTGCGGCGGGGAGGCCGCCCTTGCGCACGCTCGTGGCCGACCAGCCGCGCGGAGTGGCGACCGCCTGGGCGGCGGCGTGGCTGGTGTCGTCGCCGAGGTAGGCGGCGAACGGCTCGCGCTCGTCGTCGGCCGCGTCGAAGATCATGCCGCTCAGGGCTGCGGCCTGTGCCATGGCGTCAGTTCCCGTAGACCGCGGACAGCCCGATCATCCGGTAGGGCACCTTGCCGTCCTGCTGCTGCTTCACCGCCGCGGCCGCGAGCCCGGCCGGCGTGCCGCCGAAGTCGTCCGGCGCGATCAGGTCGCGCGGGTTCGCCGCCATCGTCGCGCGGTTGAAGGCGTTGGAGCAGGTCATCTCCGGCAGCGGGGTCGTCAGCTCCAGCGGCCCGGCCGTGTTGCCGGGGCATTCGACGGTGATGCGGGCATAGCTCACCGTGCGCACCACGACGCTGTCCGGCCCGACATCGACGCCGGCGGCCTCCGGCGCCGTGATGAACCTGACGCGCGCCGGTGTCGCGGGGAATGCCTGCCTGAGCGTGGTGAGCCGCGCCGCATCGAGCCGGCGCGAGCCGCTCCGGCCGGTATAGAGCTCCACGTCGTCGCCGGGACCGGGCAGGGCGTCGCGCAGGTAGGTGTCGAGGCGCGCAACCTCCGCCGGGGCCAGCGTCGCGCGGCCCGGTGTGAAGTTCAGGAGCAGATCCGGTTGGATCTCGCTCGCCGAGTACCGTGCCGTCTGAAAGCTGCCGAGCGGCTGCGCCTCGCATCCCGCGAGCCCGAGCCCGACGGCGAGCCCGAGAAGGCAGAGGCGCGCGGGCGGAGTGAGGAACATGGCGGGCCTCATTTGAAGACGAAGCCCGACGGTCCGGCGAGACGGCGCTGACCGAGCCGGCTTGAGACTTCCCTGGCCTTCGGCGTTCCCTGGAAGCGTCCGAGCAGGATCCGCTCCACGTCGTTCGGCGGGACGTAGCTGTCGAGCGGCGTCGCGATCCGCCGGCCGTTCGACGCGGGCTTCGCGAGGATCGGCGTCACGATGATCACGAGTTCGCTCTGGCCGCGCTTGAACGCGTGGCTCCTGAAGAGCGCCCCGAGCACGGGCACGGAGGCGAGCCCCGGCAGCTTCGTCGCGTTCTGTGCCGAGGAGTTCTGCATGAGCCCGGCGATTGCGAAGCTCTGGCCGCTGGCGAGATCGACGGTGGTCTCTGCCCGCCGCGCCACGATCGCGGGAGTGTCCGAGGAGTGGCGGAAGTCGAGCTCGCTCACCTCGGTGCCGATCTTCAGGCTGATGTGGCTGCCGTCGACGACGGTCGGCGTGAAGTTGAGGCCGATGCCGTAGTTCTTGAAGGCGACGTTCGTGCCGTTATCGCTCACCGTGGCGTAAGGGTACTCGCCGCCCGCGAGAAAGCTCGCCGCCTCGCCGGAGCGCGCGGTCAGGTTCGGCTCGGCCATGATGGTGACGAGCCCTTCCTCGGCCAGTGCGGAGAGCACCACGTCGAGGTTGAACGAGCCCCGGGCCAGCGATCCCACGCCGGAGAAGCCGCCGGGATCGCTGACGCCGCGCCCGCCGACAAAGCCGAAGCGCGAGCCGCCGATCTGCCCGCTGATCGCGTTCCACTGGATGCCGAGCTGGCGATCGACGTTGCGCGATACCTCGGCGATCCTGACCTGGAGGTTCACCTGCACCGGCGCGGCCACCGACATGCGGTTCACCACGCGCGCGGGATCGTCGACGAACTGGTTTGCCACCTGGACGATGTTCTGTGCCTGCTCGGGGTCCGCCACGCTGCCGGTCAGCACCAGCGACTGGTCGACGGTCGTCGCCTGTACCCGCTGGCCCGGCGCGAGCTTCGCGATGCCGGCCTGAAGTGCCCCGATGTTGTGCGTCACGCGGATTTTCGACGACATGAGCACGGTATCCTTGTCGTCGACGGCAAAGAGCGTCGTCTCGCCGACGCCGACCCCGGTCAGGTAGAGCAGCCGCGGCGACTTCACCTCGACATCCGCCACCTCCGGGTTCGCGACGAAGAGGCTCGAGAAGTCGTCGTCCACCTTGATGAGCTGGCCGGTGCCGACCACGAGCGACACATCGCTCCCGGTCTCGGGCGCCACCAGTTCGAGGGCGGCGAGCCGGCCGGGCAGGGGGAGGGCAAGCGTGAACGCGGCGGCGGCGAGAGCGGTGGCGAGGGACAGGGGTTTCAACGGCGTGATCCCGTTTCGGAGGCCTATTCCGCGGGGGCGGGGGCGGCGGAGGGAGATGGCATGGTGGCGTGGGCGGTGGTGCCGCGAACGACCTGGACCCGCGAGGTCGAGGTGACGTCGGACGACAGCGTCAGGCGGTTCGGGCGCATCGGCGCGTCGCTCGGGTGCAGCGGGCCGCCGGTCAGCTCCAGCTTGTCGCCGCTCGCGTCATCCGCATCGTCGCGCACCGAGTTCAGGGTCAACGACAGGGTGCCGAGCGTCTGCATGAGGGTCACGACCTCGGCCTCGCGCGGCGAGACCTCTAGCGTCGCGGTGCGGGCGACCGGCGTGGCTTCGAACGCCGTCGTCAGATCCTCGGGCCGGGGGCCGAGCCGCTGGTCGAACGCGAGCACCCGCAGGCCTCTCAGCACCGTCTCGCTGGCGCGGACCGGCTCCGCGTCACCGTTGGTGCTGGTGAGGGCATAGGTCAGGAGGACATCGACCCGGTCGCCCGGCAGCGCCAGCCCGCTCAGGCTGCCGATCTCGTCGACGGGGATGGTGATGGCGCGCTTGCCGCGGGGGAGCACCGCGGCGAGGAAGCCGCGCTCGCCAGGCTGCACGATGGCCGAGCGGGCGATGGGGAGACCCGCCGCCAGCGGCTGGCGGGCGACGCTGCCGGCGAGGAGCGTGCTTCCGGCGTCGTCCGCCACGATCATCTCGGGGCCGAGGGCGCGATCGTCGATCGCCATGCGGCCGAGCTGGCCGGGAGTGAGGATGGTGCCGACCGGGATCGCCCGGGCGGCAACGTAGACCTGGAGACGGGGTGCGGGCGCTTCCGCCCGCACCGGCTCCGGCGGCGCGGGCCGGAGGCTCTGCATGACGTAGAACCCCGTGCCGCCCGCTACGATCAGCGCCGCAAGGATGACAAGGACCATACGCATGAGATCGGACCCGCTTCCGTTTTGCCGGACTACGGCGTGGTGACCGTGGCCCCGGCGTCTTCCAGCTCCGAGGCCACCAGCCCGAAGTTGGTGTTCATCGTGCTGCCGAGAGTACCGACGGCACCGATGATGACGACGGCGATCAGCGCGGCAAGCAGGCCGTATTCGATGGCGGTCGCGCCGGACTCATCCCGCCACAGCGACTTGCCGAAGTTGAAGAACTTGTTCATCATAGTCTCCAGTTACCAGATACACAACTTGTGACGTCGAAAAGTGACTTCATCTATTATGAGAAATCGCCTCTTGTCAAACTTGTAGTGTCTCGATTTGTTCTCAATACATTCACTCGCCAATAACGAGGTCAGGGCGACACCGATCCGGGGATCGCGGCCTGCACCGCGGCGGTGGTTCGGGTGTAGAGGCCGAGGACCGACTGGCCTGCGCCGCCGACCGCCGCGATGATGGCCCCGGCGAGCAGCGCGGCGATGAGGGCGTATTCGATCGCCGCCGCTCCGCGCGTGTCACTGAGGCAGCGCCGCAAGATCGTGAGGCTCGTCATCGTCGGGTCTCCCGCCGGTCGGGGCAGGCCGCCAACACACGCCACAGACGTTTAGAATCCCTTACCGTTCGTCAACGACGTCGGCCGCTTTCAGTAGATCAGCGCCGCCATCATCCGCGGCGCTCCTGACGCCCGGATCGCTGCCTGCACCCCGCCCCCCACTGCGCCCCCCTCGACGACGGGAGGGGCTGGGTCCCTCGGCGGCAGGGTGATGATTTTCGGCCCCTTCAGCCGGGTGCGGCTTTTCCTCGGCGTGAGCAGGACGGGTGCGTCCGGGGCGGCGGCCACCTGCAACGGCGCGCCGCCGATGCCGGCGAGGATCCGGTCAAAGCGCGCGCGATAGACCTGCGCCTTGTCCGGCGTCCGGGAGTGATAGTCCCCCGCCGCCAGCGACCAGTCGCCCCGGCTGCGATGCAGGTCGGTCAGGAAGCCGGCCGCATAGTCTGCGCCGATGCCGGGATCGAACATCGCCTCGAGCGAGGCGAAGTTCGATCCATGCCAGAGATAGTTGATCTGGAAGCAGCCGACGTCGAAGCTGCGCCGCCCCTCGGCGAGGCTCGCCCGGGCGAAGGCGAGCGCCTCGTCGCGGCTCGCGAACCAGTGGCCCTGACCCTCGCGGTTGATCGCCCACGGCCAGGGCCGCAGCCGCCCGCCGACCATCCGCCCGGTCTCGGTGAGCGAGATCGCCTGCAACACACCTTCGGGCACGCGGGCCCGCCGCGCGCCTTCGACGATCGCCCGTTCACAGGCCGCGGCCCCGGCCTCGAGGCTCTCGGCGCGGGCGGCGGGAGCGGACGCGAGGCAGGCGAGCGACAAGCCGAAGGCGAGCGCCGGCCGAAGACCGGAGCGAAGGGACATACGGGCGAACTCCAGATGGAGAGGGGTCGGAAGTCGCTCCTAGCTCGCGGGGATTTCCGATGGGTTAGCCGATAGACTGTCGTTCAAATTGCGCGCAGATCGAAAGGATGCGCCGTTCGGCTGTCTGTGCGGGTGCGTCCCTGGCGTGTGAGCGGATCAGCGCCCGGTGGAAAGAACTTGCATTACTGCGGTTTGGGGATTTCCTGGGCCGTATGACGAAGCTCGTACTCCTGCACAAGGCAGGTTCGATTTACGACGATGTTCCGGACGCCGTCTACGATTTCCCTGCCAGATACCTGAAGACGGCACAGGCGGCCGTCGGCGGCTGGATCGTCTACTACGAGCCGGTGAAGGCGGGGGATCGCGGATACTTCGCGGTGGCGAGGATTTCGGAGATCATCCCTAAACCCGGTGTCGAGGGGAGGTACCTCGCGTTGATCGAGCCCGGGAGTTTCCTCGAGTTCGACCGAGATGTGCCGCGCGTGATCGATGGGAGGCCACTTGAGGCCGCGTTGAGGAATGCGGATGGCACGCCGAGAAAGGGCGGGGTCGTCCAACTCGCCGTGCGTCGGCTACCGGAAGCCGACTTTGCCCGGATCGTCAATCTTGGGTTGCCGCAGGAGCTCGAGCGGATCGAGGCGACCCGCTATGACCCTCTCGGGAGCGGTTTCGAGGACGGGGCGGAGCTCTTCGAGCGTCCGGTCATCGAGCGGCTGACGCGGCGCGCGTATCGTGATGTCGTGTTCCGCCGGAAGGTGCGTGAGGCCTATGGCTATCGTTGTGCGATGTCGGGGCTTCTGCTGCGCAATGGCGGCGGGCGGCCCGAGGTGGACGCGGCGCACATCCGCCCTGTGGAGCAACAGGGCAGCGACTCGGTGCGCAACGGGCTGGCGCTCTCGGGCACGCTGCACTGGATGTTCGATCGCGGTCTGATCTCGGTCGCGGAAGACTGCGCGACGATCCTCGTGTCGCACAACAAGGTCCCGGGTGACGTGGTCAATCGCCTCCTCCCGCCGGACCGCAGGTTGCTCAGACCCGCCGATCCTCGCGCCGCGCCCCACCCGGAGAACCTTCGCTGGCACCGCGAGACTGTCTTCGGGCAGACCCTGCCGGAAGGCCAGGGGCCGCGGCGGTAGCCCAGCCCGGTCGACTTCGGATAGCGCATGCTCCAGGTTTCGGAAAAGCGGTGCGGATCCTGCCGGCCCCTCCTTGCCGCCGCCGGGCCAGGCGGCCAGAGTGCGGCCAAAGACCGGACATGGAGGAATGGATGTCGGATCGTAAGATCGTGCTCGTCACGGGCGCGAGCCAGGGGATTGGCGCGGCCACCGCGCGTGCGTTCGTCGAGGCGGGGCACAGCGTCGTGCTTGCCGCGCGCGATGCCACGAAGCTCGCGGCCGCGGCGGACGAGCTTGGCCCGACGGCGATCCCGGTCGCCACCGATGTCACCGATCCCGAGTCCGTCGACGCGCTCTTTGCCCGCATCCGCAGCGATCTCGGCCGCCTCGACACCGTCTTCAACAATGCCGGCGCCAATATCTCCGCAACCCTCGTGGGTGACGTGAGCTGGGAGGACTGGCGCAGGGTCGTCTCGGTCAACCTCGACGGTGCGTTCCTGATCGCGTCCGCCGCGTTTCGACAGATGCGCGAGCAGTCGCCGCGGGGCGGGCGCATCATCAACAACGGCTCGATCTCGGCACATGTGCCGCGCTATGGCTCGGCACCCTACACCGCATCGAAGCACGCGATCACCGGTCTCACCCGTTCGATCTCGCTCGACGGGCGCGCCTTCGACATTGCCTGCGGTCAGATCGACATCGGCAATGCCGCCTCCGACATGACCGCGAAGATGGTCGCGGGCGTTCCGCAGGCCGACGGCACCCTTGCGGCCGAGCCGCGCATCGACGTCGCCCACGTCGCCCGGGCCGTCGTTCAGATGGCCGAGCTGCCCCTCGATGTGAACGTGCAGTTCATGACGATCATGGCGACGAACATGCCGTTCATCGGCCGCGGCTGAGGTCGCCCCCGCCGGTGTCTGCCGGCACAGGCCTCGTGCATGGGTTGTGCATGACATGCGCAGCCCATGCGCCGGCCCCGCGGCCTGCCGTCCGGAAGGCTAGTCCGGGTATCATCCTTTCGGGCTTGCCCGTCTCGCCCCGGCGTCACCCGGAAGGCCAAGTTCCCGCAATACCCCACTCGGCGTAATAACCAGCTATCGGCCGAGGAGCCGAAGGGCGACGAGGACGTGGGGAACTCGATTTATGCCAGTAAAATCTTGTACGATGTCAGAGGACGTCGGCATTACCTATCCAGATTTGGTCAATTTGTACGGATGTACGATTGGATCCGGCACAACAATCGGGCCTTTCGTCGAAATTCAGAAGAATAGTACGATTGGAGATCGCTGCAAGATCTCGTCACACTCCTTCATCTGCGAAGGCGTAACCATCGAGGATGAGGTCTTCGTCGGCCACGGGGTGATGTTCACCAACGGCCTGGTCCCTCAGGCAACCAACTCCGACGGCAGTCTCCAGCGCGACGGCGACTGGGAATGCACCCCGACGCACGTCAGGCGTCGCGCCGGCATCGGCTCGAACGCCACGATCATCTGCGGCGTGACAATCGGTGAGGGCGCGGTCATCGGCGCCGGTGCCGTGGTGACCCGCGACGTTCCTGACTTTGCGCTGGTCGTCGGCGTCCCCGCCCGGGTCGTCGGGGACGTCCGCACCCATCGTGCCAAACCAGACCATCACAACCGCCTGCGCAATGTCGCGCGCGCCATGGGGGAACTGCAATGATCCGTGTCGGCATTGTCGGCTACGGCTACTGGGGTCCGAATCTCGCCCGCGCCGTCGCGGAAACTGACACCGCCGTGCTCGAGGCCATTTCGGACTACTCCGCCGCGGCCCGGGAGCGGGCGTTCCGCCGTCATCCGTCGGCACGCCTGATCGCCGACTGGAAGGATCTCGTCACCGATCCCAGGGTCGATGCGGTCATGATCGCGACGCCGGTCGCGACCCACTTCGAGATCGCCATGGCGGCGTTGAAGGCCGGCAAGCACGTGCTGGTCGAGAAGCCGATGGCGGAGACCGTCACGAAGGCCGCGCTTCTCGTCGACGAGGCGCAGGCGCGCAACCGCGTCCTCATGGTGGACCATACCTTCATCTACACCGGCGCGGTGCAGACGATCCACGGTCTTATCGCCGACGGCCGGTTGGGTGATATTTACTACTACGACTCGACGCGGGTGAATCTCGGCCTCTTCCAGCGCGACGTTAACGTCATCTGGGATCTTGCCGTCCATGACTTCGCGATCATGGATTATCTCTTCGCTGCCCGCCCCGTCGCCGTCTCCGCCAGTGCCGCGGGCTTCCTGCCCGAGAGCCCGGAGAACATGGCGCACCTGTCCGTCTACTTCGACGACGGCGCCCTTGCGCATCTCAACGTCAACTGGCTCGCGCCGGTCAAGGTGCGCCAGACGCTCATCGGCGGCTCGAAGCGCATGGTGATCTACGACGACATGCAGACCTCCGAGAAGGTGAAGGTCTATGACCGGGGCGTCGCTTTCACGGACGACCCGCGCGAGGCCTACGAGCGGATGATCTCCTATCGCGTCGGCGAGATGTGGGCGCCGGCGCTGTCCTCGAAGGAAGCGCTCGTCTCCGAGGTCCAGGAGTTCGTCCGCTGCATCGAGGCGAACGTCACGCCCTACAACGACGGCGAGAGCGGCCTGCGCGTGGTCGAGCTCCTGGCCGCCGCCAGCCATTCCACCCGACTCCGCGGCCAGCCCGTCGAAATCGGCGAACTCAAGAGGGCATCATGATCCCGTTTCTCGACCTCAAGGCGCAGTACGAGACCGTCGGCGCCGACATCGAAGCAGCGGTGATCGCCGCTCTGCGGAGCTGCAACTACGTGCTCGGCCAGCCGGTTGCCGACTTCGAGGCGGACTTCGCCGCGTACTGCGGCGCCGAGCAGGCAATCGCGGTCTCGAGCGGCACCTCGGCGCTGCATCTCGCGCTGCTCGCCGCTGGCGTCGGCCAGGGCGACGAGGTCATCACCGTTTCGGCCACCTTCGTCGCCACGGCGGCGGCGGTCATCTACTGCGGCGCGACGCCGGTCTTCGTCGATGTCGATCCGGTCAGCTGGACGATGGATCCCGCGAAGATCGCCGCCGCGATCACCCCGCGCACCAGGGCGATCCTGCCGGTGCACCTCCACGGCCGCCTCGCCGACATGGAGGCGATCGACGCCATTGCCCGCCGCCACGGGCTCGCCGTCATCGAGGATGCGGCGCAGGCGCATGGCGCCGAGCGCGGCGGCAAGCGGGCCGGCGCCTTTGGCGCCATGGGGTGCTTCAGCTTCTATCCCGGCAAGAACCTCGGCGCCTGTGGGGAGGGGGGAGCGATCGTTACCTCCGACCCCGCGCTCGCGGCGACGCTCCGCACGCTCCGCGACTGGGGCCAGGAGGGGAAGTACAATCACGTCCGGCACGGCTTCAACTTCCGCATGGACGCGGTGCAGGGGGCGGCGCTCGGCGTGAAGCTGCGCCACCTCGACGGCTGGAACGCCGCCCGTCGCCGTGTGGCGCAGGCCTACCAGCAGGGCCTCGCCGACGGCATCCGCCGTCCGGCACCGATCGGCAAGGACACCGTCAGCCACGTCTACGCCATCCAGATCTCCGACCGCGCGGACGTGCAGGCGCTGCTCGGCGAGCGGGGCATCGCGACGGGTATCCACTATCCGGTGCCGGTGCACCTGCAGCCGGCCTATGCCCATCTCGGCTACAAGGCGGGCGATCTGCCGGTGACCGAGGCGCTCGCCCACGACTGGCTGTCCCTGCCGCTCTACCCCGAGATGTCCGACGCCGACGTGGCGACGGTCATCGAGGCGGTGAATTTCACGACCATCGACAAGCTCGCAGGTGCCGCATGACCCGGACCACGCACGCGCACGACCTCTCTGGCAAGCGCATCCTCGTCACCGGCGGTGCGGGCTTCATCGGCTCGCACATCGTCGATCTCCTGCTCCATGAGGACGTGGCGAAGATCGTCGTCGTCGACAACATGGTGCGCGGCCGGCTCGCGAACCTGCGCCACGCCCTGCCGAGCGGCAAGGTCGAGGTGATCGAGGGCGACATCTGCGACCGCGCGCTGACAAGGCGCCTCATCGCCGACAGCGACATCGTCTTCCATCAGGCGGCGCTCCGGATCACTCATTGCGCCGCTGAGCCTGATCTCGCCATGAAGGTGATGGTCGACGCGACCTACGACATCCTGCGCGCCTGCGTGGACTCGAAGGTCGAGAAAGTGGTTATGGCGTCCTCGGCCTCGGTCTACGGACTCGCGACCGAGTTCCCGACCACCGAGGCGCAGAACTGCTATGACAACCGCACGCTCTACGGTGCGGCCAAGGCGTTCGGCGAGGGACTGCTGCGCTCGTTCAACGACATGTACGGCCTCGACTACGTGGCGCTGCGCTACTTCAACGCCTACGGGCCGCGCATGGACATCCACGGTCGCTACACCGAGGTGATGGTGCGCTGGATGGAGCGGATCGACGCCGGCCAGGCGCCGATCGTCTTTGGCGACGGCCTGCAGACCATGGACATGATCCATGTGCGCGACATCGCCCGGGCGAACATCCTCGCGGCGAAGGCTCCGGCCTCGGATGCGGTCTACAACGTCGGCAGCGAGACCGAGACCTCGCTCCTCGAGCTCGCCCACGAGCTCGGCCGCGCCATGGACCGCCCCGGCCTCGTGCCCGAGCATCAGGCCGAGCGTGCCGTCAACCCGGTGCCGCGTCGCCTCGCCTCCGGCGCGGCCGCGGCCGCCGACCTCGGCTTCCGCCCGACCATCTCCTTCGCCGAAGGCATCCGCGACCTCGTCGACTGGTGGCGCGCCGAGGTGAAGCTTCCCGCAGAAACGCTCACGGAGTCAGCAGCGTGATCCCGATCGCCCAGCCGCTCGTCGGACAGGAAGAGGCAGACGCCGCCGGCGCGGTCATCCGTTCCGGCTGGCTGACGCAAGGCCCGCAGGTCGCCGCATTCGAGGCCGAGTTCGCGGCCTACGTCGGCGCGCCCTTCGCCTGCGCCGTCTCGAACTGCACGACCGCGCTGCACCTCGCGCTCCTCGCCGCCGACGTCGGTCCGGGCGACGAGGTGGTGACGGTGAGCCACACCTTCATCGCCTCGGCGAACGCCATCCGCCAGTGCGGGGCCACGCCGGTCTTCGTCGACATCGAGGCCGGCGGCTACAACATCGATCCCGACGCCATGGCGGCCGCGATCACGCCGCGGACGAAGGCGGTCCTCGTCGTGCATCAGATGGGGATGCCGTGCGATCTCGCCACCATCCTGCCGGTCGCGCGTGCCCGTGGCATTGCGGTCATCGAGGACGCGGCCTGCGCTGCCGGCTCGGAGATCGCGCTTGATGGCGCCTGGGCGCGGATCGGCAAGCCGCAGGGCGATGTCGTCGCGTTCTCGTTCCACCCGCGCAAGGTGCTGACGGTCGGTGACGGCGGAATGCTGACCACCGCGAACCCGGAGTGGGATGCGAAGTTCCGCCTCTGGCGCCAGCACGGCATGTCGGTGCCCGACACGCTGCGCCACGGCAGCGCCCGGGTGATCTTCGAGGGCTACCCGGTACAGGGCTTCAACTACCGCATGACCGACGTGCAGGCGGCGATCGGCCGCGAGCAGCTGAAGCGGCTGCCCGGGATCGTCGAGCGCCGCCGCGCGCTCGCGGATCGCTACGCGGCGCTCCTCGCCGGCATCGCGGGCGTGACGTCACCGGCCGAACCCGGCTGGGCCCGGTCGAACTGGCAGAGCTACTGCGTCGCGCTCGACCCTGCGATCGATCAGCAGGCGGTCATGCAGCGAATGCTCGATGCGGGCGTCGCGAGCCGGCGCGGGATCATGTGCATCCATCTCGAGGACGCCCATGCCGATGTCGCGCTGCCGCACGATCTCTCCCGGTCGGAACTGGCGCGCGACCACTCGGTCCTGCTGCCGCT
Organism: Amaricoccus macauensis; assembly: GCF_014201905.1. Taxonomy (GTDB): domain Bacteria; phylum Pseudomonadota; class Alphaproteobacteria; order Rhodobacterales; family Rhodobacteraceae; genus Amaricoccus; species Amaricoccus macauensis. Next base: position 743,406 of record NZ_JACHFM010000003.1, read on the forward strand.
CTTCGCCCAGATGGACGACGCGACCCAGGACGCCGTCGTCGCCGCCTTCGCCGATGCCGTCGCGGCCGAACGCCCGCGGCAACGCCTCACCGCCTGATCCCGGATGACCATGCAGCATCGCGTCTCCAGCTTTCATCCCGTCCAGCACCCGATGCTTGAATCGATCATCACCCGAGTCGATGCCCTGGGGCTCGATCTCCGGGGTCTCCATGTGGTGACTGAGGCCGCGACCGGCGACTATGCCTGCACGGCGGTCATCGCCGCCCTCGCCGGCGCGCGGGTCACCGCCTTCGCGCGCGACACCCGCCGTCACGGAACCGCGCGCGACGCCGCGATGCAGACGCTCGGGCTCGCGGAAGTCGCCGGGGTGGGCGACCGGGTCACCATGGTGGACGCGGTCACACCGGCGCATCTCGCCGACTGCGACATCCTGACGAACTCCGGCCACCTGCGGCCGATCACCGCCGGGATGATTGCGGCGCTGCCGGACCACGCCGTCATCGCGCTGATGTTCGAGGGCTGGGAGTTTCGGGGCGAGGACCTCGACCTCGCCGCTGCCCGTGCCCGGGGCATCCGCATTGCCGCGGTGAACGAGCGTCACCACGACGTCGGGGTCTTTCCGTTCCTTGGCCCGCTCTGCGTCCGGCTTCTGCAGGACAGAGGCTTCCAGGTGCCGGGCAGCCGCGTCGCCGTCGTCTGCGACAACCCGTTTGCACCGTTCCTGCAGGACGGCCTCACGATCGCCGGTGCCGAGGTCGAACTCGCGCCGGGCGTTGCCGCCCTTCGCCCGAACGACTGGGATGCGGTGGTGATCTCGCTCAATCCTGCGGAGAATCCCCCGCTCAATGCCGCCGACTTCGCGGCGCTGAAGCGGGCTGCGCCGCAGGCGATCATCGCTCAGTTCTGGGGCGACATCGAGCGTCCGGCGGCACGGGCCGCGGGCTTCGACCTCGTGCCGGCCAGCGAGCCTGCGCCGGGGCACATGGGCATCCTGCTGAATGCGCTCGGCCACGAGCCGATCGTTCGCCTGCAGACCGGCGGCCTGCGCGCCGCCGAGCTGATCTACCGCGGTGCTGCGTCCTCGTCCGAGGGCGTGGCGCACCTGATTTGAGTAAGTCGCCGGCCGCGGCTGCGGACCGGCAATGGAGAGCGTAGCGTGAGCAAGGTTGCACTCATCACCGGCGTCACCGGTCAGGACGGCGCCTATCTGGCCGAGCTTCTGCTCGCCAAGGGCTATACCGTCCACGGTATCAAGCGGCGCTCGTCGTCGTTCAACACCGGCCGGATCGATCATCTGTACCAGGACCCCCACGACGAGGATCCGCGGCTGATCCTGCATCACGGTGACATGACCGACGCGACCAACCTGATCCGCGTCGTGCAGGAAGTGCAGCCGGACGAGATCTACAACCTCGCCGCCCAGAGCCACGTCCAGGTCAGTTTCGAGACGCCGGAATACACCGCGAACGCCGACGCCATCGGCCCGCTGCGCCTGCTCGAGGCGATCCGCATCCTGAACCTTCAGGACAAGACGCGCTTCTACCAGGCCTCGACCTCCGAACTCTACGGCATGGTCCAGCAGGTGCCGCAGTCCGAGACGACGCCGTTCTACCCGCGCAGCCCCTATGCGGTGGCCAAGCTCTACGGCTACTGGATCACGGTGAATTACCGCGAGGCCTACGGTCTGCATGCCTCGAACGGCATCCTCTTCAACCACGAGAGCCCGATCCGCGGCGAAACCTTCGTCACCCGCAAGATCACCCGGGGGGTCGCGGCGATCCACCTCGGGCTGCAGAACTGCATCCACCTCGGCAATCTCGACGCCCGCCGCGACTGGGGCCACGCGCGCGACTACGTGGAAGGGATGTGGCGCATCCTGCAGCAGGAGGTGGCCGACGACTACGTGCTCGCCACGGGCGAGACCCATACGGTGCGCAGCTTCGTCGAGAAGGCTTTTGCCCATACCGGCCGGCAGATCGACTGGCGGGGCGACGGGGTCGAGGAGGTCGGCGTCTGCGCCGAGACCGGCAAGACCTTCGTAAAGGTCGATCCGCGCTACTTCCGCCCGACCGAGGTCGATCTGCTGATCGGTAACCCGGCTCGGGCGCATGACCGGCTCGGCTGGCGTCACAAGACGTCGCTCGACGATCTCGTGGCCGAGATGGTGGCGGCCGACGTTGCCAACGTGCGCCGCGAGCACAACCAGATCGGCCGGCATGTCTGAGCCGCTCTACTCCCTTCGGGGCAAACGCATCTGGGTCGCCGGCCACCGCGGGATGGTCGGTTCGGCCCTCGCGAGACGCCTGGCGCGCGAGGACTGCGAAGTCATCGTCACCCCACGGGGCGACGTGGACCTCGCGCGCCAGGTGGAGGTCGAGGACTGGATGGCCGAGGCCCGGCCGCAGGCGATCTTTCTCGCCGCGGCCAAGGTCGGCGGCATCCGGGCCAACGATGCCTATCCGGCGGACTTCCTCTACCAGAACCTGATGATCGAGGCGAACGTCGTCGAGGCGGCGCGCCGGGTCGGTGTGGAGAAGCTGCTGCTGCTCGGCTCGTCCTGCATCTATCCGAAGTTCGCCGATCAGCCGATCGTCGAGGAGGCGCTGCTCACCGGCGCGCTCGAGCCGACGAACGAGTGGTACGCGGTGGCGAAGATCGCGGGCATCAAGCTCTGCCAGTCCTACCGGCGGCAGCATGGCTGCGACTTCATCGCCGCGATGCCCACGAACCTGTACGGGCCGGGGGACAACTACGACCTCGAGACGAGCCACGTGATTCCGGCCCTGCTGCGCAAGGCGCACGAGGCGAAGGCCGCGGGCCGGCGCGACCTGCCGATCTGGGGCACCGGCGCGGCACGGCGCGAGTTCCTGCACGCGGACGACTGCGCCGACGCGCTCGTCCACCTGATGCAGCACTGGTCGGACGAGATGCACGTCAACGTGGGCTCCGGCGTTGACGTGACGATCGCCGAACTCGCCCGCTCGATCATGCGGGTGGTGGGTCTCGATGGCGAACTCCTGACCGATCCGCGCCAGCCGGACGGGACGCCGCGCAAGCTGATGGACGGCACCCGGCTGCGGGCGCTGGGCTGGCGCCCGGGCATCCCGCTCGAGGCCGGGCTCGCGCGGGTCTATGCCGGGATCGCCCCGGTTCTCGACCGGGCGGAAGCGGCCTGACCGAAGCTGTCGCGGTCCGACCCGGGAGGCAAACCCCCGGGCCATCCCGCCTCATCCGAGGGCGTCGTCCACCCGGTGCGGGCATGTGCTGCGTGAGCAGATCCGGCAGGCGGGGCCGACTTCCTCGGCCCGCGCGCCGGCATCGGGTGCGTACACGGTCCGCCGGGCGTCGGTCTCGCTCATGGCTAGCATGTCGGTCAGGTAGTGCCGCGGCCGGCCGAACCCCGAGGGGCCGACCGAGCCGGCCCGGGCGACGAAGACAAACCGGTCGCCGGTCGGAAACACCGCGAGCTGGCGGATCATCGTTTCCGGCGATTGCTGCGCGCGGTAGAGCACCCAGAGCGGGCAGGCCGCGGCATAGCGCGGGGCGAAAAGGCCCGAAAGCCCCCGGCGCTCGAGCAGGCTGCCGGCGGCATTGACCCGCAGATAGCCGAAGCGCGGTCCGTCGCGCAGGGCCACCAGCCGACGGCAGATGATGGCGACATCGACCGCGAAGAAGTCGGCAAGCGCCTCGGCGTCGTGGCCGAGCTCGATGGCCTTCGGCGCGAATGCAGCCATCGGCACGAGAAGAGCGGCTGCGGCATAGTCGAGAAGCCCGTTCGTGGCGCGGTCCGCGGCGGTGGCGCTGAGGTCAGGCTCCTCTGTGACGATCGCGGCGATGAGCCCGCTGCAGTGGGCGCGCGCCACGCGGCGGGCAGCATCGATCGTGCGTTCGTTCGAGCCGGGATCCAGTCCGGCCGTCGCGGTCTCGAGTTCCTCGAAATACTCGTCGTGACCCTCGAAGAGGGCGGCGACCTCGTCGTAGGGGGTGAGGCTTCGGCCGTCGGACCCGGCGCTGTCGAAGTAGTCCGCAAGCGTCGCGCCACCATGACTCAAGGCGAGGCTTTCGTCGGCGATGATCGAGAGGAACCGGTCGCGCTGCTCGGGGGAGATGTCGGCGTAGTCCGCGAGGATCTCGGCGGCGAGGCGGATCGCGGCGATCCGGCTCAGAATCATGTGGACAGTTTCCGCGAGGATCGGGTCGTGGGTGAGCCGATCGGCGAGCGCGCGTGCCTCGGCCGTCGCCGCCCGCTCGGAACGGGTGAGGGCCGCGACGGCGCGCGCCCAACCCGGATAGCGTCCGATGAGCTCTCCCGCCGCGTCTCCCTCGACTCCGAGGCCGGTGAACTCCGGTCCTTTGGCGATCTCCGACAGGGTTGCAAGCAGGTGGCGCTCGGCCGCGCCGTCGAGTTCCTCCATGCCGATCCCGAGGGCCTGGGCCGTGCGCCTGAGGAGCGGGCCGGCGATGGTTCGCTTGTTGCTTTCGATAAGATTCAGGTACGATGGCGAAATTCCGATGCTCCGCGCGAGATCGGCCTGGGTGACGCCCAGATTGCGCCGCAACTCGCGGATGCGGGGTCCGAGGAACGCTCGGGGCACGGCGCGCGCCTCCCTTGTCAATTATTGACATGATAGCACGGGCGCGTGTGGGTTTATTGACAAAAATATCGTGTAATACCAAAAGGTTGTTGCGTCATTAACTCGACACGTTCACGATAGCGCAAATTTGAGGCTCGGCCCCGTCGCCGGAATGAACGACCTCACGGAGGAACTCGCATGACTGAAGTCGCCCCCAGGCCGGCCAATGCCATCGTGCGGCCGCTGCCCGACGCTCTCGTGGATGCGGCTGGGTATTCCGAGATGTACGGGCGCTCGGTTTCGGACCCTGAAGGGTTCTGGGGGGAGCAGGGGGGCCAGCTTGACTGGATCGA
>NZ_JACHFM010000004.1 GCF_014201905.1 Amaricoccus macauensis
TCCGCCTAAAGGGCCAGATATGCAAACGTTCGTCCATCGAAATGAACCAAACCGCCCACATATCCCTTCATCTAGATATGTTATGTCAAAGAGCGGGAGGCCGAAAAAACAACCCGTGGCGCCAAACCTCTGGCGCTACAAGCTGCCCGAACCTCCGATTTCCGCCGCCGCTGCGCTAGTGTTTGCCTCGCCGCCGGTGGAGCGTCTTCTACGGCCGAGTCTCAGAGTCCGCAAGCGAAAAAAGCGAGCTCATGACAGATTCTTTTCAGCCTGCCCGGCGGAGGGGCTGGCAACCCCGAGCGGCACCGTCTCGACGCCGCCATTCCACAGCGGACGCGGGCCTGCTTCGAGCCCCGGAAGCGCCAGATCGATCTCGCCATAGGTCCAGCCGGCGGAATCGACCTTTCCCATGGCGAAGACCCCGTCGTCGGGCAGCCCGGGGGCCGGCGGCACGTAGATCCCCGCCGCGCCGTAGCCCTGCCGGGCCGCGGGCAGCCAGTCGGCGCTTCCGATCGTCATGGCGGCGATGACCGGCACCCCGGTTTCTGCCGCGCGGGCGCGCGCGGCGATCCGGAGGCGGGCGACGCTGCGTGGAATGTCGGCGATACCGGGCGCCAGCAGCAGGCTCGCGCCCGAGTCGACCATCGCCCGGGCGATTTCCGGGCGGGTCAGGTCGCTGCCGATCAGGATACCAATGCGGCCGAGCGGTGTCTCGAAGACCCGGGCCATCTCGCCGGCGGTGAGCGGGAGTGCCTCGTTCGGGTCGATCGTGAGGCGATCCTGCCGGCCAACGCTGCCGTCGGGGGTGAAGAGGCGCGCGCGATCGACCGGATCGCCGTCACGCGGCCGCACCGGGCCGGTGGCCGCCGAGATCGTTGCCTTGAACTCGCGCGCGAGACTGGCGTGGAGATCGTCGACGTCCTTCAGCCGGGCCGTCATCGCCTCGATGGCCCGCTCGGGATCCTTGGCGTTCTCCTTGCCTGCGAGACTTGTGAGCTCGAGAGCGGCCAGTTGCGGGAAAACCAGCAGTTCGGCCCCCTGCTCCGTGGCGGTGCGGACCCAGACCCGCAGCTTTCCCACATAGTCATTCCAGCGCGAGTGCCACTCGATCGGAAAGGCTGCCGCGGCAAGCTTCATCATCGTCCTCCGCCGGCCTCCTGCGGCCGCGGCGGCATTCCGCCAGCCGAGCGCCGCGGGTGCAACAGGATTCTCGCCCGCCGCGCGGACGTGCCGCTCACGCCGCTCCGGCGTCCTTCGGCCCCGAACCGAGGCTTTGCAGGACCTCCGCCGCGATCTCGAAGGAGCGCAGGCGGGCGGCGTGGTCATGAATCTGGCCGGTGAGAATCACCTCATCTGGCTGAAACCTCTCGATAATCTCCGAGATTCCGGCGCGCACTGTCTCCGGGGAGCCAACGGCCGTGACCGAGAGCGCCTGATCCGCCATGGCGAGTGCGGCCGGATCGCAGACCGCGGTGATGTCGTCGACCGGCCGCGGCAGCGGCCCGGGTCGTCCAGTGCGCAAGTTCACGAAAGCCTGTTGCATCGAGGTCCGCAACCGCCGCGCCGCCGCGTCGGTCTCCGCCGCGAAGACGTTCACAGCGATCATCAGGCGTGGTGCGGCAAGCTCGGGCGAGGGCTTGAACGTCTCGCGATAAATCCGGCTCGCCGCCACCAGATCGGTCGGCGCGAAGTGCGAGGCGAAGGCGTAGGGCAGCCCGAGATGCGCCGCGAGTTGCGCGCCGAAGAGGCTCGATCCGAGAATCCAGACCGGCACGTGCGTGCCCTCGCCCGGGACCGCGCGCACCTGTGCGCCCGGCCGGGGATCACCGAGATAGCCGAGAAGCTCCACCACGTCCTGCGGAAAGCTGTCGGCGCCGGCCAGATAGCGCCGGAGCGCGCGCGCCGTCGCCATGTCGGTGCCGGGCGCCCGGCCCAGCCCAAGGTCGATTCGGCCCGGAAACAGCGTCTCCAACGTGCCGAACGCCTCCGCAACCTGTAGCGGAGCGTGATTCGGCAGCATGATGCCGCCCGCGCCGACGCGGATCGTCCGGGTCTCCGCCGCCACCCGGCCGATCAGCACCGCCGTCGCCGCGCTGGCGATGCCGGTCATGTTGTGATGCTCGGCGAGCCAGTAGCGCCGGTAGCCGAGCGACTCGGCATGGCGGGCAAGGTCGAGCGTGTTCCCCAGCGCCTCGGCCGCAGTCGAGCCTTCGGGAATCGGGGCGAGATCAAGGAGCGAATACGGGATCATGCAGCGGCATGTAGGCAGCGGACCGGCCGCGGCAAGGGCCAATCGCCACGCGACGATCCCCGGCGCTTGACCCCGGCACCGTGGGGGATCAGCCTCGGCCCCATGCTCAGCGCCCTCGCCCTTCTCTTCGCCGCCCCGGCCCTCGCGCAGGATCTGCCGCCCTACCTCGACGACCGCTCGGATCCGGCGAGCCTCGTGCGTTCCTACTACAACGCCGTGGCCCGGCAGGAGTACGCCCGGGCCTACGGCTATCTCGCCAGCCCGCCCGACTACCCGGGCTTCGCGGCCGGCTACGCCGAAACGGCGAAGGTCGAGCTCGAACTCGGCCCGGTGACGACCGACGGTGCCGTCGGCAGCATCTACGCCGCCGTCCCCGCCGCGATCCGCGCCACCGCGACCAATGGCACGGTCACGACGTTCGCCGGCTGCTACACCACACGGCAGATACAGCCGGCGATCCAGGACCCGCCCTTCCGGCCGATCGAGATCACCCAAGGCCACCTCGCACCGGTGGCCTCGGGTGGCACCCTCACCGCGGCGGTTCCGACCGACTGCGCCGACCGGATCCCGTGACCGCAGGCTCAGAGCGGCGAGAAGGCGCAGGTCCGCATCATCTCCCGCCGCTCGGCACTGCCCTCAGGCAGCGACGGCGGCAATCCGGGCCAACGCGCCAGCCCGACCCGCGTGCCCGGCCGCTCGCCCGCGACCACGCGCCACGTCGCAACGCTGCCCGCGAGGGGCTCGCCCGTCCCGCCGAACTCCACCATCGCCATGCCCGGCGCGAAGAGCTCGCCGGGCGGCGCCTCGCGCACACCCCGCGCCCCGGCGACCGCTGCCTCAAGCTCCGGCGAGCCGGTCTCGAGGCTCAGGAACCAGGTCTCCTGCGCCTCGACCATCGCGGCGGCGCCGGGCCAGAAGCCCGACACCCACTCCGTATCCGCGCCAAGCGTCATGCGACACGCGGCACGGTCGTCGAGATCACGATAGACCCAGAGATGGTGCAGCAGGTTCAGCCGCCCGGCGTCGGTCAGCCAGTAGCCGAGCATCGGCAGGTGCCGCGTCACCAGAGGCAGGCCTTCCTTGCGGAAGGCCTCCAGGTAACGCACCGCCTGTCCCGGCCGGAAGCTGTAGGTACGCCATTCGTAGAGCATCAGTACGGCAGCCCCACGTAGTTCTCCGCGAGCGCCGTCCGCGCGGCGACCGAAGAAAGCGTATACGACAGCTCGGCATCGTGGATCCGCCGGCCGAATGCATCATCCTCGGCGAAGGTGTGCAGCATGGTCGTCATCCACCAGCTGAACCGCTCCGCCTTCCAGATCCGCGCCAGCGCCCGCTCGGAATAGGCATTGAGCCCGGCCGGGGACTTGTCGGCATAGTGCTCCCGCAGCCCGTCGAAGAGATAGCGGATATCCGACGCCGCGAGGTTCAGACCCTTCGCGCCGGTCGGCGGCACGATGTGCGCCGCGTCGCCCGCAAGGAACAGCTTGCCGAAGCGCATCGGCTCGGCGACGAACGAGCGCAGCGGCGCGATCGACTTCTCGAACGACGGGCCGGTCACCACCGCGTCGGCGACCTGCTCCGGCAGGCGGCGGCGCAGCTCATCCCAGAACGCGTCATCCGACCAGTTCTCCACCTGATCGGTCAGCGGCACCTGCAGGTAATAGCGGCTGCGGGTCTTCGAGCGCATCGAGCAGAGCGTAAAGCCGCGCGCGTGCTTGCCGTAGACCAGTTCCTCCGCCGCCGGCGGCACGTCGGCCAGCAGCCCGAGCCAGCCGAACGGGTACACCCGCTCGAAGGTCTCGATCGCCTTTGGCGGCACCGCCTTGCGGCTCGGCCCGTGGAAGCCGTCGCAGCCGATGATGAAGTCGGCGTCGATGCGATGGGTGGCACCGTCCTTCTCGTAGCTGATCCACGGATTCTTGCCGCCGAATTCGCGCGGCGTGACGTGCTGGGCGTCGTAGATCGTCGTCACCCCGTCCGCCTCGCGCTTGTCCATCAGGTCGCGCGTGACCTCGGTCTGCCCGTAGATCGTGACGCGCTTGCCACCGGTCAGCCCGTGCAGGTCGATGTGGTGCAGCCCGCCGTTCAACGCGATCTCGAAGCCGTCATGCGGCAGGCCCTCGGCGTCGAGCTTCTCGGACGCCTGCGCCTCGCGCATCATGTTGACCATGCCCTGCTCGAGCACACCCGCACGCACACGTCCAAGGATGTATTCGCGATCGACCCGGTCGATAATAATGTTGTCAATTCCGGCGAGCGTCAGCAAACGCCCAAGCAGAAGCCCTGACGGGCCAGAGCCAATGATTGCGACCTGGGTACGCATAAAGCGTTTTCTCCTGTCCTTTTTGTCCGGCCCCCCCGGCCGGCGGTTTCGACCATCACTCATGCGTGGCCCCGACGAAAGTGCTGGTTGCACTTAAAGTCAGCGTTTATGGCTCTGCGCGACCAGATCGCCTCGCACGTCCCACTCGAACTGGGTCGCCAGGTCGACCTGGGATCTGCGAGGCGCGCTCGCCAAACCCGACGCCGATCCGTCCGGATCAGCCAATAGTTGTATTTTCCATCGATATGCGATTATGCTTCCGTTCCGCGTCCGGAGTCGGCACAGATACGGTCAGCCTGATCTCTCGCAACTCGCAGGCGAGGATCGTCCGCCCTGCCTGTGGGCTGGGCAGGATCAAGCCGTTGCAAGTAGTTTCAGGCTTCCCGGCGAGCAGCGTCCCAACCCGATCAGGATGCGCAGACGACTGGCGATAAGGGCTATAAGATGAAGATTGTAAGAACGCGCCTCACGATCTGGGACGCACTGGTGCTGAGTTCGCCCTTCATGTCGGGCCTCTTCTTCGATAGCCCTATTGGCAACCTTTACTTGTTTTACATCCCATTGTCCATGTATCTTTTTGGGCATATTCTTGTCAATGGCAACTTGCGATTCCCGGCATCGTTTGCTTACATGTTCTTTCTAATCGTATTTCTATCGGTTATCGGAAGCTTGGCCTTTTCGACACCAATAAAATATCTGATCTCTTACATGCCGCCAATCATTCTGACGTTCTTGGCGTATCATGCATACATCCGAGATTATAATTTTGACATTGAGCGAATATTTCGAAAGTACTATGCGGTCGCTGTATACTTTTCGATATTCGCTTTCGTCCAGGAAGCGTTCTGGCTTGCAGGGTCAACCATCCTTTTCGCATGGGCACTCATCGGAAAGACGAGCGGCTCCCTTCTCGGCGTCGTCGGGCTTAGCAGCGAACCCTCGAATTTTGCCGTAGCACTGATGCCGGCAGTCTACTTTGCCCTCTACAAAATTCTGGTCCTGAGAAAGATAACGCTCGGCGCGGTAGCGGTCATCGCAGCGCAGTTGCTCACCCTTTCCGCGCTGGGATACATGGGCATTATTGCCTCGATACTTCTGATTTTGCCCACGCTTGCGCGACGCCGCCTTCTCTTTTTCACCCTGGCGTCTCCTTTCATTTTGTATCTGGTCATCTCGATGATCAGTGTCGACGTCTTCGCGGTACGCTTCGCAGATACTCTGGAAGTGCTTAGAGATAAATCGGCCCTGAAACCCTATGACGTGAACCTGAGCACCTACACGCTCCTGGTGAATTACTATATCACCAAATCAGCGTTCTTTGACAACTATTACCTAGGTACAGGAATCGGATCCTACTATGAGATTTATAGTAGGTATATCGGGGGCTTCGAGGTGCCCTCGTACCTCGAAATCCTCCCTGGTAACAACTCCGCCTCATCGTTTCTCCTGAAGGTCACGGCAGAGATGGGCATTGTTGGCCTTGCCCTCTCCATCTTCTTTCTGGTGCGCTTCTTTTCATTAAATGTCGCAAATTATATCAATCATGCATTCTTTGTAACTCTCATTATCATTTACCTTCGGCTTGGGATGTACTTCGTGAACGGCGTTCCTTTCATAGTCATGATGTACATTTATAGCTATCAGTCCTATCGCCGGAAGAACCCGGCGGCGCTGGAGTCTGTTCCTCCGCGGTCAGAGCGGTTTCCGCCCGATCTGAATCATCCGCAATTCCCGAGAGACAGTGGGGTTGTCTGATTGCCTTTCCCCCGAGGCGGATCGGGACGAGAAGATGGGCAAACCTCAGTAGATGGATTGAGCGAGCGGGCGTTGGCGGCGGTCGATGCGAGGCTGAGCCGCCGAAGCGCGGGGCTTCGGCATTTCGATCTCGTCCTGTCATCCGGCGGGATGCTTGGGGTCGCGCGACCGAAAGCTTCCCGCCGAAGGCGCAGGGCACTGCTCTAATGTCCCGGCCGGGGCACGTGCGACATCAGCGTCTGACTGAAGCCTCCGTCAACGACGAGATCCTGCCCGCTGACGTAAGCGGCTCGCGGGCTCGCAAGGAACGCCGCCGCGTTGGCGATGTCCTCGGGCGCCCCCACGCGCCGCGCCGGAACCACGGCCGAGCGTGCCTCGAGGATCCCCGGCACCTGATAAAAGCTTTCCGACAGCGGCGTGCGAATCATCCCCGGGCTCACCGAGTTCGACCGCACCCCATCCGGCCCCCATTCAAAGGCGAGCTGGCGCGACAGCATGGCGACCGCGGCCTTTGACGGGCTGTAGGCGCCCGAGAAGGCCTGCGGCTCACTCGCCGCGATCGAGGCGACGTGGACGAGCGCCCCGCGCCCGCGCTCGCGCATCCCCGCGCCGAACGCCTGCGAGCAGGCGAGATAGCCCGTGAGGTTGATGCGCAGCACCAGATCCCATTCCGCCAGATCCGTCTCAGCGAGCGGCCCGCCGCGCAGGATGCCGGCGTTGTTGACGAGGATATCGCAACGTCCGATTGTCGCCGCAGCCCTGTCGATCGTCGCCCGGTCGGCCGCGTCGAACGCCAGCCCCCGGGCGCCATGGCCAACTTCCGCCGCCGCCGCGTCACACGCGGCCTGATCCCGGTCGAGGATCCAGACCGCCGCCCCGGCATCTGCCAGAACCTGTGCGATCCCCTTGCCGATACCCCCGGCCGCGCCGGTGACGACGGCCACGTCTCCCTCGATCCCGAGCCAGTGGCTCGGGGTGTGCTTCGTTTCCATCAGAATTGTCTCCTTCAGCCGGCGACGAGCGGGCAGCCGCCCTCACTCATGGGCCGGAACGCCTCTTCGGCGGGAATGGTGGCGAGCAGGTTGTAGATGTCGCCGGGTTCGGTGCTCTCTTCGGGAGTCTTCACCTGGAAGAGATACGCCGGGTGCAGCTTGCGGCCGTCGGGCCGGATCGTGCCCTGCCCGAAGGCGTCGTCGTCGGTCGGCATTTCCTTCATCTTCGCGATGACGGCACCGCCCGAGGCTTTCGCCTGATCGACGCCAACCGCCTTCACCGCCTTCAGGTAGTGGAGCACGCCCGCGTAGTCGCCGGCCTGGCTCATGTTCGGGAACACGTTCTCGCCGAGCCGTGGCCGCATCCGGTCCATGAAGGCCCGCGTCCGGTCGTTGAGGTTCCAGTAGAACGTCTCGGTCAGCGTCAGGCCCTGCGCCACGTCGAGGCCCATGCCCATCACGTCGGTGATGTAGCCGACCAGCGCCGCCATGCGGACACCGCTCGCGACGATGCCGAATTCCTGCGCCTGCCGCAGCGCGTTGATCAGCTCGTTGCCCGAGTTGGCGAGGCCGATCACGTTCGCGCCGCTGGCCTGTGCCTGCAACAGGAACGAGGAGAAATCCGTGGTGCTGCCGTAAGGATAGCGCACCGCGCCCAGCACCTGACCGCCCGCGGCCTCGACGAACCTCGTCGCGTCCTGCTCGGCGGCGTGGCCAAAGGCGTAGTCAGCCGTGATGAAGAACCACTTGTCGCCGCCGGTCTTGACCGACGAGGTCGCGGTCGAATGGGCCAGCGCCCAGCTGTCCCAGCTCCAGTGCACCCAGTTGGCGTTGCAGCTCTTCCCGGTCAGGTCGGACGAGCCCGCCGTGGTGATGAGCGCGGCCTTGTCCTGCGCCTTCAGCAGTTCCCCCGCCCCGAGAGCGATGGCGCTGTTGCCGACGTTCGAGATGAGATCGACGCCCTCCTGATCGAACCACTGCCGGATGACGCTGAGGCCCACGTCGGGCTTGTTCTGGTGATCGGCGACCAGCACCTCCACGGCGATATCGGGATTGGCCGCCGTGAACTCCTCGACCGCCTGCTTCGTGCACTCGACCGTCGTCGGCCCCGAGACGTCGCGGTAGATCCCCGACATGTCGGTGATGACGCCGATGCGGATCGTCTTGTCCTCGGCCCGTGCCGGTCCGAACGGCCAGACGCTGACGGCAGCGGCGGCAGCCGCCGTGCCGAGCAGTGTGCGTCGCGTAACGTGCATGGGTTCCTCCCCTTCAGGTGTTGTTGAGCCTGATTTCCGCCGGGTTGATGCCCGGAAGGTCATTTATCTCTTCCAGATAGTTGTCCTTGCCGCGCATCTCGCGCGGCAAGGCTCGCTCACGCCGCCTCGGCCAGATGCCGGCCGGTGATGAACCCGAAGGTCATGATCGGTCCGAGGGTGATGCCGGCCCCGGGATAGTTGCCGCCCATGATGCTCGCCCGGTCATTGCCCACCGCATAGAGCCCGGAAATCGGCTGCTCGTCGGCGTCGAGAACCTGCCCCTGCACGGTCGTCTTCAGCCCGTCGAAGGTGCCGAGATCGCCCATCACCAGCTTCACCGCATAGAACGGCCCCTTGGCCACCGGCCCGACGCAGGGGTTCGGCTTCACCTCCGGGTCCGCGAGATAGCGGTTGAACGCCGTCTCACCGCGGCCGAACTGCTCGTCCCGCCCGTTCGCCGCACCCCGGTTGTACTCGGCCACCGTCGCCTCGAGCGCGGCCGCATCGATCCCGCAGGCCTGCGCCAGCGCCGCCAGCGTCTCCCCCTTCTTCAGGTAGCCATTCTTCAGCAGCGGCCCGAGCGGCAGCGGCGCCGGCTTCGCGTAGCCGAGCCCGTACTTCCCCATCGTCTCCTTGTCGGCGATCAGCCACGCCGCCGTCTCCTTCTCGCCGTCGCAGGCCGCGATCATCGCCGCGCCCACGTCGTGATAGCTCTCGGCCTCGTTGCAGAACCGCTTGCCGTTCTTCAGGACGGCGATGATCCCGGGCTTGTAGCGGTCCAGCAGATGCGGGAACGCCGTGAACCCGCCCTTGCCGTTGGGCACCTTCGAGACTGGCATCCACGCCGCAGCCGAGGGATACCGGATCTCCATCTGCGCCCCGGCCGTCTCCGCCAGCTTGATCCCGTCGCCGGTGTTTGCCGCCGGCACCGGCGAGAGATGCTCGCCGCCCCGCTTCAGGTGCGGATAGGCCTCCGTCGTCCGCGCCCGGTCGTGCGGGAAGCCGCCACAGGCCAGCACCACGCCACGCCGCGCGGAGATCCGCACCGGGCCGTTCGCCCCCTTCACCACCGCGCCCGTCACCGCCTCACCCTCGCGGATCAGCGACTCCGCCGGCGTGCCGGTGTGGATCGGAATCCCGAGCTTGAAGCACGACCGCGCCAGCCGCGCCGCCAGCGCGTTGCCGCTCGTCACCTGTACACCCCGCCCGTAGCGGGCGAGTTCCACCGCATGAATCCCGAGCCGCTTCGCCACATAGAGTGCCGAGGTGATCGACTTCGTCGCCTTGAAGAAGTGCTTCAGGTCAGCGTTCGACGAGTTGAACATCATGCCGACGAAGGTGATCGTCGAGAGCGGCGGCCGCAGTCGCTTCAGCTCCGGGCCGAGTTCCGACGAATCGAACGGCGCCGCCAGCACCGAGCGTCCAACATCGACACCCCCCGGCGCCGTCGGGTGATAGTCGGGATACATCGTCGGAACGAAGCGGACCTCGGTCTCGTTCTCGAACCAGTCGAGCATCTTCGGGCCGGTGTCGAGGAACGCCTCGATCATGTCGTCCTGAAAGAAGTTGCCGGTCTCGGACTTCAGATACTCCTTCGCCCGGTCGCGGCTCTCCCGCGCATCCGTCTGCGCCCGGCCGTTCCCCGGGATCCAGAGCACGCCGCCCGAGAACGCCGTGGTGCCCCCGAACACATCGTCCTTCTCGATCACCACCACGTCGAGCCCGTGCTTCTTCGCCGTCACCGCCGTCGAGAGACCGCCCGCACCCGAGCCGATCACCAGCACGTCGCACGTGATATCCTGAGATAGCGCCATGTTTCCTCCGCTTCGGCCGACCTCTCCGTCATGACTGACGTTGCCGGCATTTCCGTTTTGCTGATGAGGAAACTAGCCGCCCCACACGCCACGGCGAATGGACGCTCCCGCTCAAAGCTTGCACAATTCGAATGTCCGGCGCGTGCGGCGGGCGGGGTCCGGCAGGGGGCAAGAAGCATGACCGCGGCAGTGCCAATCCCGCACTACTATCTCTACGGCCAGCTTGATGACGACGAGAGCGCCGCGGTCGAGCTGGATTTCGTCCACGTCGAGCCCATCGCCAAGCGGTCGGGCTCCTACGACTGGACGATCGCGCCGCACTCGCATCCGAACCACTATCAGGTGCTTTACGTAGCCGCGGGCGGCGGCTCGATCGACATCGAGGACAGTCGGATCCCGGTCGAGACGCCATGTCTGATGAGCGTGCCCGTGGGCGCGATCCACCAGATCCACTTTCTGCCGGGGACCGACGGCACGGTCATCACCGCCTCCGAGCCCTTCGTCAGCCAGTCCTCGCACGGCGACGCCCGGCTCATGGAGGCGACCCGCCTCGCCGGGGTCTTCCCCCTCGCAGGCACCGGCCTCGACCCCGCGCAGGTCGCAAGCTGCTTTGCCGAGCTCAGCCGCGAGTTCGTCTTTTCCGCCCCCGGCCGCCGACCGGCGATCATGGCGCACTTCATCACCGTGCTCGTGGCCCTGATGCGCGCCCAGGTCTTCGCCGCCGCGCCGAGCCAGCCGACGGACCGCAGCTACGCCCTCGTCCTGCGCTACCGCGATCTCGTCGAGCAGCACTTTCGCGCCGAGCGCGGAACCGAGTTCTACGCCAGCGCACTCGGCGTTACCCCGGCGCGGCTCAACGCCGCCTGCAAGACCCGGCTTGGCACGACCGCCTCCGGGCTCCTGCACGACCGGATCATCACCGAAGCGAAGCGCTGGCTGATCTACACCGGGATGACCGTCGCCGAAATCGGCTATGCCCTCGGCTTCGAGGATCCGGCCTATTTCAGCCGGTTCTTCTCCAAGCGCACCGGCGTCGCCCCGGGACGGCTGCGCGAGGAACTCGGCGCAGCACCTCCCGTGGCCCCTGCCGCGCCGCGCTGAATTGCGTTATTTCCGGCTCGCCCGCGCCGCGACAAGCGCCCCGCCGGTGATGAGCACCGTCGCCGCCACGAGCGACAGGCTCGGCCGCGCGAAGCCTGCCGCAATGAGCGCAAACGTCGACAGCAGCGGCGCGGCATAGGACGCGGTGCCAAGAAGCTGGATGTCGCCGCGCTTCACGCCGATGTCCCAGAGATAGAACGCGAGCCCCACCGGCCCGAGCCCGAGCGCCACCATCGCCACCCAGCCCGACGCCGTCCCCGGCCAGACCGTCGTCTCGAACGCCAGATGCGCCAGCAGCGACAGCGCCGCCGTTGCGAGGCAGAAGACCGCCACCGTCTCGGTCGGTGCCGTGCCGAAACGCCGGCTCAGGACCGAGTAGGCCGACCAGATGAGGGCGCAGGCCGCCGCCGCGAGGTAGCCCGGCAGGAACGCCGCCGCCACCGCCTGCCCCGGCCCCGCCACCACCAGCCCCGCGCCGAGAAGCGCCACCACCGCCCCCCCCACATGACCGGCCCGCAGCCGCTCACCCGGAAGCAGCCCGGAGAAGAGCACGATCAGCAGCGGCCAGAGGTAGGCGATGAGGCTCGCCTGCGCCGGCGGCGCCAGTTGCAGCGCCGCGAAATAGGACGCGTGATAGCCGAAAAGCCCGCCGATCCCGATGAGCCAGACCACACCCGGCACCCCGCGGATCGCGCCCGAAAGCCGGCCGGTCGCCGCGATCCAGACGAGCCCTGCGGTCCCGCCGATCGCGAAGCAGAACGCCGAAAGCTGGAACGGCGGCACCGGCCCGACGGCGACCGTCAGCAACGCCAGCAGCGCCCAGAGCAGGACGGCGCCAAATCCGGTCGCCGTCGCGCGGCCCCGGCTCATGCGGCGTCCGGCAAGACACCGTGCAGATAGTCGACGATCGCCCGCGCCCACGCCTCGTTGGCCACCGGCCGGACCAGCGATGCCCGCGCCTCGTCGGCAAGCTCGGTCGCGAAGGTGGTCCCGGCGCGCAGCGCCAGCAGCTCGTCCATGAACTCCGGCCCGAACTCCGGGTGCGGCTGGAGCGAGATCGCCTCCGGCCGCTCGGGATCGCCGTAGGCCACGGCGGCGAAGTCGCAATGCGCCGAGTGCGCCAGCACATGGGCGTTCGGCGGCAGCTCGACCACCTGATCCTGATGCAGCGCCCGCATGGCGAAATGCTCCGGCAGCGCCCCGAGCCAGGCCGGCGCCCCCGGCACCACGTCATACTCCTGCACCCCGAGCCCCCAGCCGCGATCGGACTTCACCGCTCGCCCGCCCAGCGCCTCGGCAAGGATCTGGTGTCCGAAGCAGATGCCGACGACCGGCACCCGCGCGTCGATGCAGTCGCGCAGGAACCCCTTCAGGGGCTCGATCCATGGCAGCCCGTCGTAGACGCCGTGCCGCGAGCCGGTGACGAGCCAGGCGTCAGCCTGCCCGGGAGCCGCCGGCATTGCGCCCGACACCACGGAGACGGTGGCGAATTCCAGCTTCGGCTCGACGGCGCCGAGCAGGGCCCGGAACATCGCCGGGTAATCGCCATGGCGTGCCTTCAGCTCCGGGGCCACATCGCCCGTCTCGAGTATCCCGAGCTTCATCTCGCCTGTCTCTCCCGCCTCACGCCGAGCGCCGCTTGCGCGAGATTTGGAGCTTTCCACGCTCCGCTGCAAGCCGACTTTCCCGCGTCGCCCGTCGACACCCCGGCGGCGCGTGACCGGCTGGCGGTTGACAGACGTTGCCACCCTCCCGGACAGTCTCCCGACAAGCTCGGAGGACCTCCCATGAAACTGACCCGACGCGCCATGATGATGGCGGCGGCGCTCGCCGCCGTCGCCTTGCCGGCGGCAGCGCAGGACTACCCGACCCAACCCGTGACGCTCGTCATCCCCTTCGCCGCCGGCGGCTCGACCGACGTGGTCGGCCGGATCATCGCCGAACGCATGGCGCAGGAACTCGGCCAGCAGGTGGTGGTGGAGAATCGCGCCGGCGCCGGCGGCAGCCTCGGTGCCGGCACCGTCGCCCGGGCGGCACCGGACGGCTACACCATCCTGATGGGCACCGTCGCCACCCACGCCCTGAACCCGCTCATTCTCGCTCAATCCCCCTATGACCCGGTCAAGGACTTCGCACCGGTCTCGCTGCTCATCATCGTGCCGAACGTGCTCGCGGTGAACCCCGAGCTGCCGGTCAAGACCGTGCAGGAGCTGATCGACCTCGCCAAGGAGAAGCCGGGCGAACTCGCCTACGCCTCTTCGGGCAACGGCACGCCGCTGCATCTCTCGGGCGAACTCTTCAAGTCGATGGCCGGCGTCGACATCGAGCACGTGCCCTATCAGGGCTCCGGCCCCGCGCTCACCGACGTGATCGGCAACCAGGTTCCGATCATCTTCGACAACCTCCCCTCGGCCTCGGCGCACATCAAGTCCGGTACGCTCCGCGCCCTCGGCGTCACCACCGCCGAACGCGCGCCGTCCTTCCCCGACGTGCCGACGATCGCCGAGACCCTGCCGGGGTACGAGACCTACACCTGGAACGCGCTCTTCGCGCCGGCCGGCACGCCGCCCGAGATCGTCGCGAAGCTGAATGCCGCGGCCCTCGCCGCCGTCGCCGACCCGAAGGTCGCCGAGCGCATGGACGAGTTCTCGGCCCAGATCGTCGGCTCCTCCCCAGAGGAACTCGCAGCCCACGTGGAAGCCGAGATGGCAAAGTGGAAGCCCGTGGTCGAGGGCGCCAACATCAAGGCCGACTGAGCATGGCGGGAGGCAGCGCCGCAGCGCGGGGCTGCCTCGACCCCGCGTTCCCGCTGCGCTGCCGCCGGCCGTGGCACCGTCTCGCGCAGAAACGCCGCCTCCTCCGCCAGCCAGTCGCGCAGCGCCGCGATGAGTGGCAAGTCCGGCCCGACCTGCCCTGAACGGAAAAGGGCCGCCCCGAAGGGCGGCCCCGATATCGAAACGCTGGCAGAGTGATCAGAGGAAGTACTGGCCGCCGTTCGCCGAGATCGTCGAGCCGGTGATGAAGCCCGCGTCGTCGGCCGACAGGAACACCACCGCGCGCGCAATCTCCTCCGGCTCGCCGAGGCGGCCGACGGGGATGAGCGGCAGGATGCGCTCCTTCAGCACCTTCTCGTCGATGGCACGCACCATCTCCGTCCCGATGTAGCCCGGGCAGATCGCGTTCACCGTGATACCGGCCCGCGCGCCTTCCTGCGCGAGCGCCCGGGTGAAGCCGAGATCGCCGGCCTTCGCCGCCGAGTAGTTCGCCTGACCGGCCTGGCCCTTCTGGCCATTGATCGACGAGATGTTGACGATGCGGCCGAACTTGCGCTCACGCATGCCGTTCCACACGCCGTGCGACATGTTGAAGAGGCCGGTGAGGTTCGTGTCGATGACTTCCTTCCACTGCTGGGGGGTCATCTTGTGGAACATCGCGTCGCGGGTGATGCCCGCGTTGTTCACCAGCACATCGACCGGACCGAGGTCGGCCTCGACGGCCTTGATGCCCTCGGCGCAGGCATCATAGTCCGCCACCGACCACTTGAAGGTCTTGATGCCGGTCTCCGCGGTGAAGGCCTTCGCCGCCTCGTCGTTGCCGGCGTAGTTCGCCGCGACGGTGTAACCCGCATCCTTCAGGGCCTTGGAAATTGCCGCGCCGATTCCGCGCGAGCCGCCGGTGACAAGAGCTACTCGTCCCATAAGTCGTTCCTCCTACGGTGAATTTTTTCTGAATCGACCCGGGGGCCCGCAGGTCCCCGGCAGTCAATAGCTCAACGTTCGACGCAGAGTGCAACACCCATACCGCCGCCGATGCACAGAGTGGCAAGGCCTTTCTTCGCATCGCGCCGCTTCATTTCGAACAGCAGCGTGTTGAGGATCCGGGCACCGGAGGCTCCGATCGGGTGGCCGATCGCGATCGCGCCGCCGTTCACGTTCACCTTCGACGTATCCCATCCGAGGTCGTTGTTGACCGCGCAGGCCTGCGCCGCGAACGCCTCGTTCGCCTCGATGAGATCGAGGTCGGAGGCCTTCCAGCCGGCCTTTTCCAGCGCCTTGCGCGACGCGGGGATCGGCCCGGTGCCCATGATCGCCGGATCGACACCGACCGTCGCCCACGAGGCGATCCGGGCGAGCGGCTCGATGCCGCGCTTCGCGGCCTCTTCCTCAGTCATGAGGAGCACTGCCGCCGCGCCGTCGTTGAGGCCCGAGGCGTTGCCCGCCGTCACCGTGCCGTCCTTCGAGAAAGCCGGCTTCAGCTTCTGCATCGCTTCGATCGTCGCGCCGTGCCGGATGTACTCGTCCGCGTCCACGACCGTCTCGCCCTTGCGGGTCTTCACGGTGAACGGGATGATCTCGTCCTTGAACCTGCCGGCCTTCTGCGCGGCCTCGGCCTTGTGCTGGCTCTGAACCGCGAACTCGTCCTGCTGCTCGCGGGTGATCTGGAACTGACGCGCCACGTTCTCGGCGGTGGTGCCCATGTGGTAGCCGTGGAAGGCGTCCCAGAGGCCGTCCTTGATCATCGTGTCGATGAAGGCGAGATCGCCCATCTTCTGTCCGGCGCGCAGGTGCTGCGCGTGCGTGGACAGCGACATGCTCTCCTGGCCGCCCGCGATCACGACCTTGTCGTCACCGAGC
Organism: Amaricoccus macauensis; assembly: GCF_014201905.1. Classification (GTDB taxonomy): domain Bacteria; phylum Pseudomonadota; class Alphaproteobacteria; order Rhodobacterales; family Rhodobacteraceae; genus Amaricoccus; species Amaricoccus macauensis. The sequence goes on from NZ_JACHFM010000004.1 coordinate 16,127, forward strand.
AGGATGTGCTGGGCGCCCATGGCGACGGCACGGAGGCCGGAGCCGCAGACCTGGTTGATGGTGATGGCGGTGCTCGACTGAGGCAGGCCGGCGTTGATCGCGGCCTGACGAGCCGGGTTCTGGCCCTGCGCCGCGGTCAGGACCTGACCGAGGATCGCCTGGGTTACATCTTCCGGTGACACACCCGCGCGCTCAAGCACGCCCTGGATCACCGCAGCACCGAGCGCCTGAGCCGGCGTCGTGGCGAAAGAGCCGTTGAAGCTCCCCACTGCAGTACGGCCAGCGGATGCGATTACTACGTTCGTCATGCTTCCTCCTACTGGCCCGCGGCGCCATTCTGGTCTTGCGCAGGCGAATCCTTCCCTGACGCTTCACCCTCTCGCACATGGCAAGGGCAGGCTCAACTGCCATAGGTGCGCAGAAAATCCCCCAGAGGCCGCCATACCGCCGTCCGCGCCTCGCTGCCGATGATCATCCCGACGTGACCGGTTCGTGCCACCCGAATCGCGGCGTGCGGCAGGACGGAGGCAAGCGGTCGCGCCAGCGAGGGCGGCGCGATCGAGTCGCTCTCGCCGCAGACCACGAGCGTCGGCGCGCGGATTTCCGAAGGCACGACGCGCTGGCCGAGAAATCGCCAGTCCTCCGATCCGGTCAGATTGCGGATCTGCCAGCCCACAAGCAGATCGCTCGCCGCCGCCGCCGGCATCGGCACCCCGTCGGCAAGCCAGTCCTCGAGCGCCACAAAGAGTTCCGCCGCCGGACTCGCCGGATCGAGGCGGGCGAGCTTCTGGAACTTCATCGCCGCCTGCATCGGATTGACCAGCGCGAACAGCGACTGGAGGAAGGTGACCGGCACCAGCCCGAAGGCGGCCCCCATCGACTTGAGCAACTGCTCGAAGCGCTCCGCCCCACGCGAGCGGATGAGCGTGCGCAGCGCGCCCGCGATGCCGATCCCCCGGGCGAAATTCCATGGCGCACCGATGGTGACGAGCGCCGCCACGTCCTCGGGCACCCGCGCGGCCAGCCCGACCGCGAGCGTGCCGCCCATGCAGTAGCCGATGACCGGCACCGGGCGCCCGGCGAGCGCGCGCGCCGCGGCGAGGGCCGGCACCAGCCGCCGCTCGCCGTAGGTGTCGAGGCTGAACCCCACCTCCTCGGGCCCCGGCTCGCCCCAGTCGACGAGCAGCGGCCGGAAGCCCTGCGCCGCCAGCCAGCGCAGCAGCGAGCGGCCCTTCAGGAGATCGAGGATGTAGGGGCGATTGATCAGGCTCGGCACCACGAGCACCGGCGGCCCGTCCGGCCGCGTCGCCCCGGGAACCGCTCCGAAGTCGCGCAGCCGCGTGCAGCCGTCGGACCAGATCGCCGGCGCCTCGTCGAGGCTGCGCCGGTAGGGGTGCCTCTGCCAGGTCTCGATCCCGGTCATCATCGCCTGAAGCCGCGCGGCGACTTCGGCCGTGATCTCGGTCTGGTCGAGACCGGCCACCGTCTCGCGATCCGGGGCGAGGGCTGGCAGCCATGGAAAATCCGGGCTGTCGGCGCGCGGGGCCATCGCGAGAGCCTGCCCGTAGGCCGAAAGCGCGACCGTGAGGTGAAAGATGAGCGGACTGGGTTCGCCCACCCGGTGCGGTGCGATTTCTCCCCTCACGCCAGCGGCGGACCTCCCGCCGCGGCATCGACCGCCTCGCCACCTGCCTCGTCTTGCGTCTCCGGCGCCGCGGGACCGATCCGGGTCCGCACCGCGGCGTGGACCAGATGATGCTCCCAGAGGTCGAGATATGCCCGCGCCCGGGCGGCAGGATCGTCGGCCGCCCCCCCGCGCCCGTCTCCGGCCTGCTCGTTCGTCGCCATGCAGTCCTCCCGCACACGCCCCCGGGTTTTTCGCAGATGCGAGAATGCCCTTGTTCGTACAGCCCCGCCGACGATAAGGTTGCATCAGCGAGAGGCACATTCACTAGGGGAGATGCGAGTGGCCGAGAAGCCCGAAAATGCCGCCGCCGAGCCGATCATCATCAAGAAGTATGCCAATCGCCGGCTCTACAATACCGCGAAGTCGAGCTACGTCACCCTTGACCATCTCGCGCAGATGGTCCGGGACGGTCAGGATTTCGTGGTAAACGATGCAAAGACTGGCGAGGACATCACCCGTGGTGTGCTTGCCCAGATCATCTTCGAGGAAGAAGCCAAGGGGCAGACGATGCTGCCGTCGGCGTTCCTGCGCCAGTTGATCCGCCTCTATGGCGACTCGCTGCAGGGCTTCGTCCCAGGCTATCTGGAAGCGTCGATGGAGACCTTCTCGCGCAATCAGGAAGCCATGCGCGAACAGGTCCGTCAGGCGTTCGACGCCAATCCTGCACTTGCGAACTTCGAGGCGCTGGCTCGTTCCAACATGGAATGGTTCGAGAACGCCCTGAAGATGTTCGCGCCGTTCGCCGGCGGCATGCCCGCGAAGCCGCCCGTGGCCGGTGCCTCTGCCGGCCGCAACCCGCGCAAGGACGTCGAGCTCGAGGAGCTGAAGGAACAGCTTGCCTCGATGCAGGCCCAGCTCGCGAAGCTGGTGAAGGAGGGCTGAGAGCCCACCCCGGTGCGCGCGCTCCGGCCCCGGAGCGATGGCGCGCGGACCTTACCCCACGCGTCGCGCGGTTTCGGCGATCTCAGCCCGCTCGACGCATTGCGCGGATGCCTCGCGGAGTGGCGGCAGTATCGGTTCCGCCTCCGGCCGGCCATAGAGCCAGCCCTGGAAACAGTCGATCCCCTGCTCGCGCAGCCAGATCGCGTCCGCCTCATCCTCGATGCGCTCGGCGACCGTCCCCATCTCGAAATGCCGCGCGATGCCCACGAGGCACTCCACCAGCACCTGCGCGTCCCGCTGCGCATGCACACCCCGGCAGAAGCTGCCGTCGATCTTCACGAAGTCGAAGCGGAAGTCGCGGAAGTGCCGGAACCCGGTCGCACCGGCGCCGAAGTCGTCGAGCGCGAAGGCGCAGCCGCTGCGGCGCACGTGCTCGATGAAGTCGCGGGTCTGCTCGGGGTCGCGCAGCGCCGCCGTCTCGGTCACCTCGAGGATCAGCCGCTCGCAGACCCCGCCGCCACGCCGGGTCGCCGCGGCCAGCATCCCAAGCCACGCCTCGTCACCCATGGAGAGCGGCGAGACATTCACCGAGACGCGCAGGCGCGGGGCCGCGGCAAGCGCCCGAAGTCCCGCGCGGAGCGCCGCCCGGTCGAGGGCACGGCCAAGCTCGCTCTCCTCGACCACCGGAACGAAAGCCCCCGCCGCCAGCAACTGCCCGTCCGGCAGCTGCAACCGGGCGAGCATCTCGAAGAACGCCGGGAAGCGCGGATTCGCCGCCCGCACCACCGGCTGGAAATGGAACAGCATCCGGCCCTGAGCGATCGCCTGTGCCACCTTGAACCGGAGCCGCGCCCGCGCCTCGAGCCGCGATGCCGCCAGTCCGTGCATCGGCTCCGCCAGCTTGAATGCATCGATCATGGGAAGCGGGATCATCGCGGGGCTCCTTCGGGCGGGCACTCCTGACCGTAGCGCTCACTCCCTTAAGCATCGGTGAATCGTCTCACCGTTCCCCGGACGGATCCTCGGCCTCCCGCAGCGCCGCCTCGAGCCGCGTCGTGGCGCTGCCGGGCCGCAGCGGCTGCGGCTGCCCCGGAGCCGGCGCCCAGCCGGTCAGTACGATCACCTCGAACGTCGCGGCGATGCGCCCGCCCGGCAGGGGCGCCGCGAGCGCGTAGGCCTCTTCCGTCCGGGCCAGCATCGCCCGCGGCATCGGCCGGCGCAGCCGCTCGCGCATGACGTTGGTCTCGCCCATCGCCCGAAGATCGCGCATGAGAGCGACGGCGCTGCCGTAGCTCACATCGAACCGCCGGCTGTCGGCCACCGGCATGGCGAACCCCACCCGCTGCAGGAGCCCCCCGAGATCGCGGATCTCTCCCATCGGCGCCACCCGGGGGCTGAGGCCGCCGAGGGTCGCGGTCTCCGCCGCCGCCAGTGCCTGCCTGAGCTCGCTCAGCGTCTCACCGCCGAACAGCGCCGCGAGCAACAGCCCGTCGGGGCGGAGCGCCCGGCGGCACTGCACGAGTTGCCCGACCGGATCGTTCGCCCAGTGCAGCGCGAGCGCGTGCACCACGAGATCATGCGCCCCGGGCGCAAGGTCGAGCCGCTCCGAGTCGGCCACGAGTGTCGCGCCCGCGAGCCCGAGGCGTTCCGCCCAGAGGCCCGCCTTCGGCCCGACGATCGCGGGTGCGAGAAAGCTGCGGTTAACCTCTTGCAGTCTTTCTCCGATCTCGTCGGCCACCGCCTCCTGCAGGAAGTCGGCGCCACCGATCCGGGCGGCTCGCGCCCGGCGCAGGGCGAGGAGGTCGGCATCGAACAGGGCTGGCGGGGTCGGCATCTGGCTCACCTCCTCGGCCCGCCTGAGATAAGGGGCGGCGCGCCGGATGACCATGCTCGAGACGATGACGAAGGCGGTCGTCGACGGGGTTTTCCCGCCGCGCTGCCTCGCCTGCGCGACACCGACCGAAAGCGCCGGGCGGCTCTGCGCCACCTGCTGGGGCGAGACGCATTTCATCACCGGCACCACCTGCCGCCGCTGCGGCGCGCCGCTCCATGGCGAGGCGGGGGCGGAGGACACCTGCGAGCGATGCCTTCGCCACCCGCCCGGCTGGGACCGCGGCGCCGCCGCCCTCGTCTACGGCGGCGCGGGCCGGCGCATGGTGCTGGCGCTGAAGCACGGTGACCGGCTCGATACCGCGGGCCCGCTCGCCGCATGGATGGCGGCGGCGGGCCGGCCGCTCCTCGCGGACGCCGACGTCATCGCGCCCGTGCCGCTCCACTGGTGGCGGCTGCTCCGCCGCCGCTACAACCAGTCATCCGAACTCGCCCGCCGCATTGGCCGCCTCGCGGAGAGGCCCGTCATCCCGGATCTGCTGGTGCGCCGCCGCGCCACCCCGCCGCAGGCAGGCGGCCGCGAGGCGCGCGCCGCAAACCAGGCCAATGCCTTCGCCCTCGCACGCCGTCGCAGCGTCGCGGGCCAGCGTGTGCTCCTCATCGACGACGTGCTGACGACCGGCGCGACGCTCTCGGCCTGCACCGAGGTGCTGCGCGCCGGCGGGGCCGCCGCGGTTGACGTGCTGGTTCTCGCCCGCGTTGCCTTCGACGAGTCGCTGGGCCTATAGTCGCGCCTCCCTGCGACAAGGCCCGAACGCCGATGAAGCCCGTCACCATCTACACCACCCCGACGTGCGGCTATTGTGCCGCCGCCAAACGGCTCCTCACCTCGAAGGGGGTGTCGTTCGACGAGATCAACGTCGCCGCCGACCCCGCGCGCCGCGTCGAGATGACCCAGCGCGCCATGGGTCGCCGCACCGTGCCGCAGATCTTCATCGGCGGCGCCCACGTGGGCGGCTGCGACGATCTCTATGCGCTGGAAAGCGCCGGCAGCCTCGACCGCGCGCTGGCCGGCGACTGATGCGCGCCGCACTCGTCCAGCTCACTTCCGGCGACGATCCGGGCGCGAACCTCGAGGTGACAGAAGCGCTGGTGCGCGAGGCGGCCGCGGGTGGTGCCGCGCTCATCCTGACGCCGGAATGCACCAACATGATGTCCTCGAGCCGCGAGCGGCAGCGCGAGTTCCTGCGCCCGGAGGCCGAAGACGCCACGCTCGCCCGGATGCGCGAGGTCGCCGCCGAGCTTGGCGCCTCCGTCCTCCTCGGCTCGCTGCTGCTCAAGGCCGATGACGACGCCGATGACGACGAGCGCTTCGTCAACCGCTCGTTCCTGATCGGCCCTGATGGTGGTATCGCGGCGCGCTACGACAAGATCCACATGTTCGACGTGTCGCTGAAGGACGGCGAGAGCTACCGCGAAAGCGCCGCCTTCCGCCCCGGCGACCGCGCCGTCCTGACCGAGGCCGCCGGCCTCCGGCTCGGGCTCAGCATCTGCTACGACCTGCGCTTTCCCCGGCTCTATCGCAGCCTCGCGCAGGCAGGCGCCGAGGTTCTGACCGTTCCCGCCGCCTTCACCGTGCCGACCGGCGAAGCGCACTGGCACGTGCTCCTGCGGGCGCGCGCGATCGAGTGCGGCGCCTATGTTCTCGCCCCGGCCCAGTCGGGGACCCATCCCGCCACCGCCGGCAAGCCGCGGCGCACCTATGGCCACAGCCTCGCCGTCGGCCCGTGGGGCGAGATCATCGCCGACGCGGGCGACGACGGCCCCGGCGTCACCTTCGTCGAGATCAAACGCGACGAGATCGCCCGGGCCCGCGAGATGGTGCCGTCGCTGCGCCACGACCGCGACTTCTCCGCGCCCTGATGACGGCACGGCACGATCCCCCGGAGTCTCCCCGCGACCCGGTGATCATCGCGCTCTTCAGCGAAATCGTCATGGTCGAGACGTTGACCCGCACCCGCCTCGCCCGGGTGCTGCCGAAGGGGATGGAACTCTCGCACTTCATGGTGCTGAACCACTTCGCCCGGCTCGGCGGCGAGCGCACGCCGGCGCAGCTCGCCCGCGCCTTCCGCGTGACGAAGGGCGCAATGACCAACACGCTCGCCCGCCTCGACGCCGCCGGATACGTCCACATCCGCCCGGACTGGGAGGACGGCCGGCGGAAGTGGGTGGCCCTGAGCCCGACCGGCCGCGCCGCGCGCGATCTGGCGGTCGCCGCCATCGAGCCGGTGTTCGACGACGTGGTGGCAGGCCTCGGACTCGACCGGATGCGCAGCGCGCTCCCCATCCTGCGCCGCCTGCGCGAGTTGCTGGACGAGGACGCCGCCCGGAGCGACCCCCGGCCGGGCTGACCCTATCCGAGATGCTCCAGCACCGAGCGCGCGGCCCGCAGGCCCGGCGGCTCACCGCCCCGCCCGAGCAGCCGCATCGCCTCATCACCGGCGGCTTTCTGCGCCGCCGAGGCGGCCGGATCGACCAGCAGTGCCTCGACGGCAGGACGGATCTCGCCGGGCGTGCAGTTCTCGAACAGGAATTCCGGCACTGCCCGCGTGCCCGTCACCAGATTGACCAGCGTCGCGGTATCGACCTTCACCAGCCGTTTCGCGAGCCAGGCGGTCAGCCGGTTCGTGTCGTAGCCGATCACCACCGGCGTCCCCGCCGCCGCAAGCTCGAGGCTGACCGTGCCTGACGCCGCCAGCGCCACGTCCGCCGCGGCGAACGCGGTCCGCTTGCGCATCTCCCAGCCCGCCGCATCGAACCCGCGCGGGTCGAGCACATGCGGCCAGCCGGCCGCGTCGGCCTTCAGCATCTCGTCGAGCAGGCCCACGACCCCGCGCGCCGCCGGCGCGATCACCGCGAGCTCCGGGTTCGCCGCCCGGAGCCGGCGCGCCACCTCGGCAAAGACCGGGGCGAGCCGCGTCACCTCGCCCCGCCGCGATCCGGGCAGCAGCGCCAGCACCGGCTGGCCCGGCGCGATCGCCAGCTCCTCGCGCAGGGCAGCCACCGCCTCCGGGCCCGCCTGCGGCTCGGTCGCCACCGGATGCCCGACGAAGTCGCAGGTCATGCCCGCCGCCGTCATGTAAGGCGGCTCGAACGGCAGGATGGCGAGCACGTGGTTGACGACCTCCGCCATCTTCGCCGCCCGCCCCGGACGCCACGCCCAGACCGAGGGGGCGACGTAGTGGATGACCCGCAGCCCCGGCAGCCGCTTGCGCGCCTTGCGCGCCACCCGCAGGGTGAAATCCGGGCTGTCGATCGTCACCAGCGCGTCGGGCCGGGCCGCAACCACCGCGTCCGCCGTCTCCGAGATCCGGCGCAGCAGGTTCGGCAGGCGCGGCAGCACCTCGGCGACCCCCATGACGCTGAGTTCGTCCATGGGAAAGCGGCTCACGAGCCCCTGCGCTTCCATCGAGGCGCCCCCCACCCCCTCGACCTCGACGCCGGGGGCGAGTTCGTTCAGCCCGGCGAGGAGCGCCCCCCCGAGCAGGTCGCCCGACGCCTCGCCCGCGATCATGAAAAGCCGCGTCATGTGCGCACCCTCCGCCGCAGCCGCGGATCGAGCATGTCCCGGAGCCCGTCGCCGAGCAGGTTCAGCCCCAGCACCGTCAGCACGATCGCGAGGCCGGGAAAGAGCGCGAGCCAGGGCGCGAACGCGATCATGGTCTGGCTCTCCGCCAGCATCCGCCCCCACGACGGCGTCGGCGGCTGCGCCCCGAGGCCGACGTAGGAGAGCCCCGCCTCGGCGAGGATGCCGAGCGAGAACTGGATCGTCGCCTGCACCACCAGCAGGTTCGCGAGGTTCGGCAGGATGTGCTCCACCGAAATCCGCGCCTTGCCCTTCCCCGCGAGCCGCGCCGACAGGATGAAGTCCCGCCGCCAGAGTGCCAGCGCCGCCCCGCGCGTCACCCGCGCGAAGACCGGAATGTTGAAGATGCCAATCGCAAGGATCGCGTTCAGCGCCGAGGGCCCGAGGATCGCGGTGATCATGATGGCGATGAGCAGCGAGGGAAACGCGAAGACGAGGTCGTTGCCGCGCATGATCGTCTCGTCGAGCAGCGTCCCCGGCCGGGCGGCGGCAGCGAGCCCGAGCGGAATGCCGAGCCCCATGCCGATCCCCACCGCGACGAGCGCCACGGCGATCGACACCCGCGCCCCCACCAGCAGCATGGAAAAGACGTCCCGCCCGAAGTGATCGGTGCCGAGCCAGTGCCCCGCCGATGGCGGTTGCAGCTTTGCCGCGATGTCGAGCGCCGACACGTCATAGGGCGTCCAGACGAACGAGAGAAGCGCGGCGGCAGCGACGAGCGTCACGAGGACGACGCCGACGATGGCGGAAGCGCGCCCCATCAGAGCCCCCCCGTCATGGCCGCCTCAGCCGCGGATCGACCGCGAGATAGGCGAGATCGACGACGTAGTTCACCAGCACCACGGCCACCACGAGCAGCAGGACGACGCTCTTCACCACGATGAGATCGCGCTGGCTGATCGCCTGAAACACCAGCCGCCCGAGGCCGGGCAGGAAGAACACGTTCTCGATGATGATCGCCCCCGCCAGCAGGAACGAGAACTGAAGGCCGATGATGGTGAGGACGGGAATGAGCGCATTCCTGAGCGCGTGCCGCGTCAGCACCTGCCACCGGGTCAACCCCTTGGCGCGGGCGGTGCGGATGAAGTCCTCCGACATGGTGTCGACCAGCGCCGAGCGCATCACCCGCGACAGGATCGCCGCCTGGGGCAGCGCCAGCGCCAGCGCCGGCAGCAGCAGCGCCTTCACGGCGGCCACCGGATCCGCCCAGCCGGGAAATCCCCCCGCCGGCAACCAGCGCAGGCGCACCGCGAAGAGCAGGACGAGCAGCATGGCGAACCAGAAGTTCGGCAGCGCCACGCCCACCTGCGTCGCGGCCATGATCCCGGTGTCGGTCGGCGTCCCCCGCCGCGCGGCCGCCCAGAGGCCGATCGGAAACGCGATCGCCGTCGAGAGCGCCAGCGACAGCAGCGCCAGCGGCAGCGACACCTGAACCCGGTCGAGGATCATCCCCGAAACCGGGGTGCGATAGGCATAGGAGGTGCCGAAATCCCCGGACAGCACGCCCCCCACCCAAGTGGCGTAGCGTTGCAGCGCCCCGGCATCGAGCCCGAGCTCGCTGCGCAGCGCCGCCACCGTCTCGGGCTGCGCGTTCATCCCGAGCATGAAGGAGGCGGGATCGCCCGGCACGACCTCCAGCACCAGAAAGATGACGAGGCTCGCCACGACGAGGCTCGCCACCAGCGAGGCGGTGCGGGTGAGGACGTAGCGCAGCATCAGGCCACCCGTTCAGACCTGCGGGCAGACCTGCGGGCGCGAAGGGCCGAAGCCGGCAACCGCCGGCCCCGGCAGGGCATGTGGCGCGACAGGGGCATCACTCCGCCCAATAGACCGCGGTCAGATCGGTCGCCTGCGTCGGCGAGTTCGGCCAGAGACCGCGCAGCCGGGCGTCCGCGACGCCGGTCTTCGCAAGCTGGAACAGGAAGGTGTTGACGAAGTGGGTCGCCACCCGCTCCTGCGCCGCCCGCAGCAGTTCGTTGCGCTCTTCGTCCTTGGAGGTGAAGTCGAGCCCGCGGATCAGCGCGCGCATCACCGGGTCGTCGTAGCCGAAATAGTAGTCCGGCCGGGCGTAGATCTCGATGTCCATCGGCTCGGTGTGGCTGATGATCGTCATGTCGAAGTCGTGGTTCTTGAACACCTGCTCCAGCCACTGCGCCCATTCGACGTTGACGATCTGCGGCTCGATCCCGACGGCGCGCAACTGCGACGCCACGATCTCGCCGCCGCGCCGGGCATAGGTCGGCGGCGGCAGCACGAGCGTCGGCTTCAGCCCTGTCACCCCGGCCTCGGCCAGCAGCGCCTTCGCCTTCTCGGGGTCGTGGCCCGAGAGCCCGGTCAGGTCCTCATAGGCCGCATTGTGCGGCGCGAAGTGACTGCCGATCGGCGTGCCGTAGCCGAACATGGCGCCGTCGATGATCGCCTTGCGGTCGATGGCATGGCCGATCGCCTCGCGCACGCGGATGTCGTCGAACGGCGGGCGCTTGTTGTTCATCGCGAGGATCGTCTCGCCCTCGGTCGATCCCACGATCACCTGAAACCGCGAATCTGCCTGAAACTGTGCGAGATTTTCCGGCGCCGGGAAGACCGGGAATGCGTCGATGTCGCCCGACATCATCGCCGCATAGGCCGCCGTCGGGTCGGAGATGAACTTGAAGGTGGCCCGCTCGAGCTTCGCGGGTTCGCCCCAGTAGTCGGGGTTGCGCACCAGCTCGATCCGGTCCCCCTGCACCCACTTCGAGAACTTGAAGGGGCCGGTGCCCACCGGCTGGGTCTTGTCGGTATCGATGCTCGCGGGCGAGACGATCACCGCGTCGCCCCAGGCGAGGTTCGACAGGAACAGGCCCTTCGGCTCGTCGAGGCCGATCTCGACGGTCACGTCGTCGATCGCCGTCACCTCGTTGATGCCCTTGAAGAGCTGCTTCTGGGCGTTGGTGGAATCCGGCGCCATGGCGCGGTCGAAGGAGAAGACCACGTCCTCGGCGGTGAACGCCGTGCCATCGTGCCACTTCACGCCCGGCCGCAGGTGGAAGACCCAACTGAGATTGTCCGGTGCAGGCTCCCAGCTCTCGGCGAGCGCGGGCAGCACCTCGCCGTCCGGGCCGAACCGCGTCAGCCCCTCGAAGACGTTGGCGTAAACCACCTCGTCGATCGCGGCGGCCGCGCCGGACGTGGGATCGAGGGTCGGTGGCTCGAGCTGCATCCCGACGACGATGTCGGTGCGCGGCGCGGCAAGGGCCGTGCCGGCGAGAAGCGGCGCGGCGAGGAGGGTCGCGGCGAGCAGGCGGCGAAGGGGGCTGGAGTCACGCATGAGGCGTCCTCGTGTCGGGAAGGGGCTGCATCCAGACGATCCGCTCCTCGAGGAAGTCATGCCCCTCGGGGGTGAATGCCCCCGGATCGTCGAGGAGCGCGACGTAGAGATGGGTTTCGCCGGGCAGGCTGTCGTTGCGGTAGAAAAGCGGACTGCCGCAGGTCGGGCAGAAGCCGCGCGTGACGCCGGGCGAGGAAGCGAATGCGGCGGGCGTTGCCCCGGACCACGCGAGCTGCGCGTCGGGAACGCTGACAAAGGTGGTCATCGGCGAGGCGGTGGCGCGCCGACAGCTTTCGCAGTGGCAGTGCAGCACCCAGGTCACCGGCCCGTCGAAGGCGAAGCCGATGGCGCCGCAGAGGCAGTGGCCGGTGTGGCTCATGCCACGGCCGGGCGCCGGGCGCCCTCGTGCACCGACCGGCGACGCGAAACGGCCGGGGCCGCGACCGAACCTGCTGTCATCCCTGTGCGTCCCCTCCCACCCCAAGGAGATCGCCCAACGCGCGGGCCATCACCGTGGCGGCGTCGAGCATGTCCTCGACATCGATATATTCGTCGGGTTGATGCGCAAGATCCAGTATCCCCGGGCCGTAGGCGACGCAGTTATCGAGCTTTCCGATGCGATCCACGTGCTTCTGGTCATAGGTGCCCGGCGAGACGACGTATTCCGGAGCCCGTCCGAAGCGCTCGGCGATCGCCCGGGTGAGCGCCGCGGAGACCGGCGCATCGCGCGCGGTCATGCTCGGCAGCACCTCGTGCATGTCGCGGATCGTATAGGAAAACGGCCGGCGCGCCGTGGCGCGGTCGATGGCCGCCGCGATCTCGGCCTTCACATCGCCGATCGCCTCCTCCGCGAGAAACCGCCGGTCGATCACCATGCGGCAGCGGTCAGGCACCACCGGCGCCGGCCAGCCGTCGAAGCCGTCTAGCTCCGGCTGGCCGCCGTGCACCGAGTTCAGGTTCAGCGTCGAGGCCCGCGCCTGCGGCGGCACCACCGGCATCGCGGTCCTGCGGGCGGCGAGCGCGGGATAAAGCGTCTCCTCCATCTCCGCGACGATCGCCCCCATGTGGCGGATCGCGCAGTCGCCGAGGAACGGCATCGAGCCGTGGGCGATGCGCCCCTCGGTCTCGATCTCGGCCCACCAGACGCCGCGGTGCCCGAGGCAGATGCGGTCCTTGCCGAGCGGCTCGGGAATGATGACCGCCGAGACGTGGGCGAAACGCCCGAGCCGCGCCAGATGCGCGACGCCGCCATAGCCGCCCGATTCCTCGTCCGCCGTGCCGGAAATCTCGATCGCGCCGGGGAAATCCGGGGTGTGCGAGAGAAACGCCTCGACCGCGACGATCGCCGCCGCCAGCCCGCCCTTCATGTCGCAGGTGCCACGCCCGTATATCCTGCCGTCGATCAGGTCGGCCGCGAACGGATCGGTGGTCCAGCCCTGCCCGACCTCCACCACGTCGGTGTGGCCGTTGAAGTGCACCGTCGGCCCGGGCCGCGTGCCCTCGCGCCGGGCGATGACGTTCCAGCGGGGATAGCGGTCGCTGTCACCGGGCGTGCCTTCGGCCCGGATGAACTCCGACGCGAAGCCCGTCCGCGCCAGCCGGGCGGCGATAAGCTCGCATATGTCGCGGTAGTGCTCACCCGGCGGGTTGAGCGTCGGGATGCGCACCAGCGCCTGCGTCAACGCAATGAGATCGTCCGCGCGGTCACGGATGTCGTCGGCCAGATGCATCGGGGGGTCTCCGCCTGTCCTGCCGCCAAGCTGCGGCAAGGCGGCATCCCATGTCCAGCCCGATGCGCCGCCCGGGGGGTGCCCGGGTCGGCGCCGAAGTCCTAGTCCCGATCGAGGTTTACCGTCCTCAGCCTGAGCGCATTGCCGATCACCGAGACCGACGAGAGGCTCATGGCGGCCGCCGCCAGCATCGGCGAGATCAGGATCCCGAACGCCGGGTAGAGCAGCCCCGCCGCGATCGGCACACCAGCCGCGTTGTAGGCGAAGGCGAAGAACAGGTTCTGCCGGATGTTCCGGAGCGTCGCCTTCGCGAGCCGCCGCGCCCGCACCACGCCCGCCAGATCGCCACCGGCCAGCGTGATGCCCGCGCTCTCGATCGCCACGTCGGCGCCCGTCCCCATGGCGATGCCCACGTCCGCCTGCGCCAGCGCCGGCGCGTCGTTCACCCCGTCGCCTGCCATCGCCACTTTCGCGCCCTTCGCCTGCAACTCGCGGATCACCGCCGCCTTGGTCTCGGGCGTGACGCCGGCATAGACCTCGTCGATGCCGAGCTCGGCCGCGACCGCGCGGGCGGTGCGCTCCGCGTCGCCGGTCGCCATGACGATCCTGAGGCCGAGGGCATGGAGCGCCTTCAGCGCCTCCGGCGTCGTGGGCTTCACCGGATCCGCCAGCGCCAGCGAGCCGACGTGGCGGCCGTCGACCAGCAGGTGCATCACCGTCTCACCCCGGTCGCGCGCCTCGTCGTAGGCCCGGTCATCGACCGCGTCCCCCACCATCGCGGCGTTGCCGAGGGCGATCTCCTGCCCGTTGATCCGGCCCCGCACGCCCTTCCCGGTCACCGCCTCGAAGCCTTGCGGCTCGGTCAGCGGCAGGCCCCGCGCCTCCGCGGCCCGCAGGATCGCATCGGCGAGCGGATGCTCCGAGCCCTTCTCGAGGCTCGCGGCGAGGCGCAGGATCTCGTACTCGTCGCCGCCGTTCACCGGCAGGATCGCCGCAAGCTCCGGCTTGCCGGCGGTGATCGTGCCGGTCTTGTCGAGCACCAGCGTATCGACCGACGCCAGCGTCTCGAGCGCGGCCGCGTCGCGGATCAGCACGCCCGCCTGCGCGCCCCGTCCGGTCGCGGTCATCACCGACATGGGCGTGGCCAGCCCGAGCGCGCAGGGGCAGGCGATGAGCAGGACCGAGACGGCGGCGATGAACGCCCAGGTGAGCGAGGGCTCCGGCCCGACGATCGCCCAGACGATGAACGCAAGCACCGCCACCGCGAGAACCGCCGGCACGAACCAGCCCGCCACCCGGTCGGCAAGCCGCTGGATCGGCGCGCGCGAGCGCTGCGCGGTCGCGACCATCTCGACGATGCGCGCGAGCACCGTGTCGCGCCCGACCCGCGCCGCCTCGATGACGAGGGTGCCCGAGCCATTGATCGTGGCGCCCGTCACGCTGTCGCCGGCCACCTTCTCCACCGGCACCGGCTCGCCGGTCAGCAGCGACTCGTCCACCGACGAATAGCCGTCGAGCACCGTGCCATCCACCGGCACCCGCTCGCCCGGCCGCACCCGCACCCGGTCGCCCACCACGATCGTCTCGAGCGGCACCTCGGTCTCGCCCGCGTCGGTGATCCGCCGCGCGGTCTTCGGCGCCAGATCCATCAGCGCCCGAATCGCCGAGCCGGTACGCTCGCGCGCCGCGAGCTCCAGCAGCTGCCCGAGCAGGACCAGCGTGACGATGACCGCCGCCGCCTCGAAATAGACGCCGATCTCGCCACCGTGCCCCCGGAAGCCATGCGGGAAGACGCCCGGCGCCACCGTCGCCACGACGCTGAAGAGATAGGCCGCCGTGACGCCGACCGCGATCAGGCTGAACATGTTGAGATGGCCGCTGCGGAACGACTTCGCGCCGCGCACGAGGAACGGCCAGCCGCACCAGAGCACGACCGGCGTCGCCAGCAGCAGCTCGAGCCACCGCCCCGCCGCCCCGAGATGGAGCGGCAACCCGAGCATCGGCCCCATGGAGATGACGACGAGCGGCACCGTGCAGGCCAGCGCCACCTTGAAGCGCCGGGTGAAATCCACCACTTCCGGGTTCGGCCCGCTGTCCTGCGGGATGCCCGCGGGCTCCAGCGCCATGCCGCAGATCGGGCAGTCGCCGGGATGATCCTGCTCGATCTCCGGATCCATCGGGCAGATCCAGAGCGTCCCCGGCGGCACGTCGACCGGGGGCGGCGCCTCGCCCGCGAACCCCGCCGGATCCGCCTCGAATCGCGACTGGCAGCGCGCCGAGCAGAAATAATGCCGCTGCCCCTCGTGCTTCGTCATGAAGCGGGCCGAAGCGCGATCGACGTCCATGCCGCACACCGGATCCTTCGCGGTGAGATACGTGTCCGGGTCGGCGGCGAACTTCGTGGCACAACCGGCGGAGCAGAAGTGGAAGGTGCGCCCGTCGTGCACGTGCGCGGGCTTGCCGCCATGCGGGTCGACCGTCATCCCGCAGACCGGGTCGCGGATCACCGCCGGGGCGTCAAGAACTTCAGCGGAATGCATGAGCCAAGCCTCCAAATTTCGAGCTTGCGCCCTAAATGGTCTTTCCAGTCACTGGAAGGTCAAGGGGAAGAATATGGGCGTGAGCATCGGCGAGGCGGCCGCGCAGAGCGGCCTGCCCGCGAAAACCATTCGCTATTACGAGGACATCGGGCTGGTCCGGCCGCTGCGCAGCGCCAACGGCTACCGGGCGTTCGACGGCAAGAACCTGCAGGCACTGGAATTTCTGGCCCGCGCGCGCTCCCTCGGATTCTCGATCGAGGAATGCCGCGAGCTTCTGGCGTTTCAGGCGGACGCGGAGCGCGCCAGTGCCGACGTGAAGCGGGTTGCGGTCGAGCATCTTGCGCGCATCGACGCGAAGATCGCGGAGCTGACGGCCATGCGCCGGAGTCTGGCGGATCTGGCAGAGCGGTGCGCCGGCAACGAGACACCGGACTGCGCGATCCTGCGGACCTTGGCCGGCGCCTGAGACAGCGCCGGACGAGATACGGCCGAACCGGCCCCGCGCTCACCGGGGCTCCACCGCCGGCATGGCGATGCGCTGCCATTGCGCCGCGACTTCGTCGGCGGTCACGGCCCTGATCGCCCGAAGATCGCGCGGATAGTCCACCCCGGCGGCCTCGGCGGCGCGCGTCGCGTGGAACTGACCGTTCGCCGCCCGCAGGATCCAGCCGCCTTCGCTGCACGCGTCCGAGGCGAGGAACGCGACGCCCGGTGCCACGTCGGCCGCGCGAAGCTCGTCCGGCTCCCCCTCGACACCCCACATCCGGGTCTTGGCGACGGGTGAGACGGCATTGACGACGATGCCATGGGCAACGCCCTCGGCCGCCAGCACATTGACGATGCCAACGGCCGCCATCTTGGCGGCGGCATAGGCGGCAAGCCCTTGCTGCACATACTGGGGATAGAGCGCCCGACAGGACGTCGTCAGCACGATCCGTCCGTATCCGGCCTGCCGCATGGTCGGCCACGCGGCCTGCGCGAGCCAGAGCGGCGCCTTGGCACCGACTGCCATCATGTGATCGAAGGCCGCCTCTTCGATCTCCTCGACGGCCTGATAGGCGACCCACCCGGCATTGTGGATGAAGCCGTCCAGACGGCCGTGGACCGCAACGGCCTCATCAACGAGCAGACGGCAACCGTTCCGTGATTCGAGCGAGCCCGCGATCGCCAGCGCATCGCAACCGCTCTCGCGCAGCTTGGCTGCCGCCCCCTCCGCGACCCCGGGATCGCCCCCAAAGCCGCTGGAATCGGCCCCCACGTCATGAATGATGACCGTTGCCCCGAGGTCCCCGAGAGCACGGGCATAGGCGAGGCCCAGGCCACGCCCGGCGCCGGTAATGAGGATCACTCTGTTTCTGAAGTTCATCCGGCGACTCCCATCTCGCTATCGGAATGGAGGCCGATCCACAGGCGCTTCTGACGTGGGACCGTGGAGCACTCGCAGGGATGTGCTGTCGCAAATCCGCCCTGCGGGTCACCCCGGCGACGCGGTGCGGGCGGGCTCCACGGAGTCCGCCCGAATCCGCTTGTCCTCAGGTGTCCTGACGCCCCGGGGTCGGGACGCTCGCCGGAGCCGTTCCGGTCTTGCCGGCGGCCGCGGGCTCAGGCCGCGCCACGGCGGAGTCGCCGATTGCGCCGGCCGCGCCGGCGCCGCTGAAGCTGGTACCCATGTCACTCTCCTTTTTCTTCATCACTCGGCGAGCCCGCAATCACGGGCACGCCGGAAACCCTGCACGCAATCGCTCCACCGGAAGATGCCGACACCCCATGACACGATGACGCGGGACCGACACCGGCGGCCGGACCAAACGTCCGAGTATCCGCGGCAGGATTCGACGGATCGCCGCGGGAGAGCCGCGCCTTGGCAAGCGTCTCGCAAACGATCCACGTCCCGACTTAGCGCCTTCCCGGCGCGTGTCCAGTGCATGTGCGAAGAACCTGTCCGCGACTTGCGCCGACGTGCCGGCAGCGCGGGCGATTGCACCCGGCGCCCGCGCCCGTTTGGCTCACGGGTCTCCGGTCGCGGGCGTATCGCGGGCCGGCTCTCGGCCCGGACAAACGCCGGGCTGGCCACCGACTGGGATCGCGGGCATCACTCGGGCCATGCTCGACTCATCCGCCTTCCTGAACGTCGACGCCTCGGTCACCGGACGCCGCTGGCTCGGGCCATCGGCAGAGCACGAACGCCTTGGCCTCGCGATCGCTCAGTCAAACGGCCTGCCGGAACTCGTCGGCCGCGTCCTCGCCCGGCGCGGCGTCACGCCCGCCGAGGCGGCGGCGTTCCTCGCGCCCTCGCTCCGCGACCTGATGCCCGATCCCTCGCGCCTGCGCGACATGGACAGGGCCGCGCTCCGGTTCTGGCAGGCGGTGCAGAAGCGCGAGCGCATCGCCGTCTTTGCCGACTACGACGTGGACGGCGGCGCCTCCGCCGCGTTGCTTCTCGTCTGGCTGCGCGAGATGGGCCTCGCCGCCACGCTCTACATCCCCGACCGCATCGACGAGGGCTACGGGCCGAACGTGCCGGCGATGGAGAACCTTGGCGCCGCACATGATCTGATCGTCTGCGTCGATTGCGGAACGCTCTCGCATGAGCCGATCGCCGCCGCCGGGACGGACGTCATCGTCCTCGACCACCACCTCGGCGCCGAGACCCTGCCCCCGGCCCTCGCCGTGGTGAATCCCAACCGCCAGGACGAGGACGGCAGCCTCGGCTATCTCTGCGCCGCCGGCGTCGTCTTCCTGCTCCTCGTCGCGGTCAACCGCCTCGCCCGCACTGGCGGAGCCGGCGTGCCTGACCTCCTCGGGCTTCTCGACCTCGTGGCGCTTGCCACCGTCGCCGACGTGGCGCCGCTCGTCGGGCTGAACCGCGCCTTCGTCCGGCAGGGGCTGAAGATCATGGCCCAGCGTGGCCGGCCGGGGATCGCGGCCCTTGCCGGGTCCGCCGGCGCCAACGGCCCGGTCACCGCCTTTTCCCTCGGCTTCGTGCTCGGGCCTCGGGTGAACGCCGGCGGCCGGGTCGGCGCGGCCGATCTCGGCGCCCGGCTCCTCGCCACCGCCGACCCGCACGAGGCCGCGGCCCTCGCCGCAAGGCTCGAAGCCCTGAACGCCGAGCGCCGCGCCATCGAGGCGTCAGTGCGCGCCGCCGCCGAGGCCGAAGCCGCCACCCGCCCGGACGGCCCGCTGGTCTGGGCGGCCGGAGCGGGCTGGCATCCGGGCGTCGTCGGCATCGTCGCCTCGCGGCTGAAGGACGCGTTCCACCGCCCGGCGGTGGTCATCGGCTTCGACGGCGACGCCGGCAAGGGCTCGGGCCGCTCGGCAAACGGCCTCGACCTCGGCGCCGCGATCCACCAGCTTGCCCGCGAGGGCCTGATCGAGAAGGGCGGCGGCCACCGCATGGCCGCGGGCCTCAGCCTCTCCCGCGCCCAGCTCGAGCCCGCCATGGCCCGCCTCGGCGATCTCCTCGCCTCACAGGCACCCGAGGCCGCGCCGTCGCCCCGCAGCCTGCGCATCGACGGCATCGTGGCGCCCGCCGCCGCCACGCCCGCGCTCGTCAGCGCGCTGGCCGACGCCGGCCCCTACGGGGCAGGCGCCCCCGCGCCGCGCGTGGCGCTGGCCGGCGTGCGCCTCGCGGGCACCCGGCGCGTCGGCGACAGCCACCTCGCGCTCTCGCTCGCCGGCACTGGCGGCCCCCGCCTCGAAGCGATCGCCTTCCGCGCCTTCGAGGGCCCGCTCGGCCCCTTCCTCGCCGAGCGCGTCGGCGGCGGCCTCCACGTCGCCGGACGGCTGGAGCGCGACGACTGGGGCGGCCGCACGCGCGTGAAACTGCATGTGGAAGACGCGGCACCCGGCGATTGAAACCTGCGATTTTCCGGCTTGAATCCACCGGGATGGCTCGCTACATACCCCGCGCGACCGGGCGCCCTTCGTCTATCGGTTAGGACACCAGATTTTCAATCTGGTAAGACGGGTTCGATTCCCGTAGGGCGTACCACCACCACCCGGCACTCGATTCGCCGGCACAGTCTGAAGCGACGGCACCTGGCCCCTTCGTCTATCGGTTAGGACGCCAGATTCTCAATCTGGAAAGACGGGTTCGACTCCCGTAGGGGCTGCCACCTCGCTTCTCGACCCCGCACCCGCGCGCGATCTCGCTCGTCCCCCGGTCGAGGCGCCCCTGCGGCGCAGGCGACGCCTCTCCTTGACGGTTACCCGAGATCGAAGTCGCTCGCGGAGAGCCGGCCCGTGTAGTCGGACAGCACGATGGTGAGCAACTGCTCTTCGCCATCGAGAACCAGCCTTGCCTCCACGATCGTGTCGCCGCCATCGCGGTGATAGCCGACGTCGCCCACGGCCAGATCCTCCGAATTTGCGGCACCGACGAAGCGCATCACGCCACCCGTTTCGATGGTTTCGAACTGGAACGAGTCCTGCCCCCGCTCGAAGTCGGTGACCGTCGTTGTACCGAAGAGGTTCATTTCCGGCGAGAAGTCGTAAAAATGGCGGTCGCTGATGGAAAACAGATCCCGCCCACTTCCCCCGGACATCGTCCCCATCGCGCCTCCGCCATAGAGACTGTCATTCCCGTCGCCGCCAACGAGAACCTCTTCTCCGCCTACAGGCTGGCTTTCATAGAATTGGAGCAACTCCGACCCCATCCCAAAGATGGCGTCATCGCCCGCCCCGCCATTCAGCACCTCGACCGGATTGCTGGAACTGGAGTCGGCAGCATAGATTTCGAACCCGCCGACGATCGTGTCGTTCCCCGCGCCTGCGTAGACCACGTTCGCGCCGGCGCCGGCGACGATGAGGTTGTCTCCGGTACTTCCGTTGATCGAATCGTGGCCGGAGCCGGTCTCGATGTTCTCGATGGAAACGAGCGTCGAGCGGGTGTCGCTGTCGCCCAGTCGCAGCGTTCCGAGACCAAGGTTCGCTCGCACCGCCGGCGCTCCGGCCAGAACATCGAAGCCGGAGCCTACAGGATCGATCTCGTAGACCGATCCGCTGACGTAGAGCGTATCGGTCCCGCCACCGCCGTCGATGAGGTCCGCGCCGAAGTCCACAAGGCCGACGCCGGTGGTCGGGGGCTCGTCGCCGGGCACGACCGTCCCGATCGGCCCGATGGCAAAGACATCGTCGTGCAACCCGCCGAGCATCGTGTCGTCGCCGAAGCCGCCGACGAGACTGTCGAGGCCGTTGCCGCCGTCGAGCCTGTCGTTGCCGACGCCCCCGACCAGCGTGTCGGAGCCGATGTTCCCGGTAAGCGTGTCGTTGCCGGCGTTGCCCAAAAACAGGTTGCCGGCGCCGTTGCCGACGAAGGCGTCATGCCCGGCGCCGCCGTCGATCGCCTCAATGTTCAGCAGCGCCTCGTCCGGCCACGCCTGCCCGGGGAAGCTCACGACCCCCGTGCGCAGGTCGGCACGCACCGACGTCGTGTTGCTGGTGTAGAGCGCAAGGTCGAACCCGCCCTCGCCATCGAGGACGTCCGAACCCGCGCCACCGTCGAGCGTGTCGTTGCCATTGCCCCCGAAGAGGAAGTCGCGCCCCTGCACCCCCTCAAGGCTGTCGTCGCCCCAAAAGCCATGGATCGCGTCAGCAAACGCAGTTCCACGCAGCGCATCCGCGCCGTTGGTTCCAAAGATGTCTGACATTCTGCCCCCCCGCAATTCGATGAGACTGGGATAGGACCCGAAGTCGCGCAAGCAAGATCTGCCGCTCGAAGTGCTCCTTCCGGCTTCGGATCTCTACCGACAGTACGGCCCATGCCGCCGTTCCGCCACGTCGAGGTGCAGGTGATCCTCGTGGAAGGCGTCCGAGCCCGGCCCCAGCACCGTCGAGAACGGACCGCAGGCCCCGGCGCGGGCGGTGGCGACGAGCGGTGGGGCGCCCGGCGCCACCGCGACCGGCGCGCCGGCCCCAGACCGCTCCGCCAGCCGGAAGGCCGCCATGTCGAGCGCATGGCCGAGCCCGTGCTCCGAGAGCTTCGCCCCCGGCTGGCCGTTCCTCCCTCGGCAGACATACGTGCCGGCGATGTCGAGCCCGACCAGCCGCTCGCCTGCCGCGGCCAGCACCGGCTTCACGTCCGCCGTGAGCCACGCCGCGAGCGCCCGGGCCGCGCCGCAGCTCACCACCGCCGGCGGATCAAGCGCCACGCCGGCCGCGAATCGCAGCTCGACGGGTGCCGCGACACCGCAGCCGCCCGGCCCGGTGATCTCCGGCAACGGCACCCCGACCAGCGCGTCGGCATCGCAAACCGGCCCCGCCACCGCCGGCCGTGGCAGCGGCGCCCCGGCGACCGGCACGAACACGCCCTCCGGCACCTCCCCTGCGGCGGCCGGCGCCTGCAGCGCGAGCCCGAGCACCACCAGCAGGCCGACCCGCGTCAAGCGCCCCCCGCCCGCAGCTCGCCGCGTCCGCCATTGCCGGCGAGGGCCACCTCCCCCGGGGTGGGCGACGGCAGGCAGACGAGGAAGGTCGAGCCCCGCGAGCCGGTCTCCTCCAGCGTGACCGTGCCGCCATGGCCCCGGACCAGCTCGCCCGCGATGGCGAGGCCGAGGCCCGAGCCGCCCGGCCGCGCCGAGCCCCGGAACGGCCGGAACAGGTTCTCCCGCGCCTTCTCTGGCAACCCCGGCCCGGTGTCGCGCACCCGGATCTCGGTGGTGCCGCCAACCTGGGCGGCAATGACCGTCACCGACGCCGGCTGACCCGTCGCCTCGACCGCCTGCACGCCGTTGCGCACGAGGTTCGTCAGCACCCGGAAAAGCTGGTCGGGATCGCCGCGCACCAGCAGATCCCCGGGCAGTGAGGCCGCGACCCGAGCGAGGCCGGAACCACCGCTCCCCTCGTTCTCCAGCACCTCCCCGACCAGCGGCGCAAGGCGGAAGATCGTGACGACCGGCGGCAGTTCCTCGGCCCGGCCGAAGTCGAGGGTCCGCTCGCAGAGATGGATCGCCCGCGCGAGCGAGCCCACGAGCTTCGGGGCGGTCCGCCTGACCGCCGGATCATCGCTCCCGTCGATGCGGTCGGCGAGAAGCTGCGCCGTCGTCAGCATGTTCCTGAGATCATGGCTGATCTTCGCCACCGCCGAGCCGAGCTGCGCCAGCCGCTCCTTCTGGCGCAGCGCCGAGACCAGCCGCACCTCGAGATCATGCAGCGCCACCTCGGCCTCGTGCAGCTCGCGCGCGCCCTCGCGCGGCGAGATGATCCGGGTCGAGTCCTCGGGGTCGTCGCGGAATGCGGTCATGTGCGCCACTACCCGGTCGATCGGCCGCACGATCAGACGCTGCACCGCGAGAAACAGCAGCGCCGCCGTTGCAAGGGAGAGGCCGAGCGACACGTAGAAGATCCGCTTCGCATGATCGACCAGCGCCATGCGCAGCGGCGTCTCATGCATGGTGACCTCGACGATGCCGCGCCCGGTCGCGCCCGTCACCTTGATGATGCGGTCCTGATCGAGAAAGAGCACGTGCAGCGCGTCCTGAATCCGCGTGCGTGTGTCGGAATGCACCAGATCGTAGCTCTCTGCCACCTGGCCATCGAACGGCGCGGAGAGCACGAGTTCGCGGACGCCGCCATCCCAGAGCACCACGTTCAGCAGCCCCGAGGTCTGAAGCAGGATGCTTTGCAACCCCTCCGAGGCCGCGTCGCCCGAGGAGTTCAGCATCGCGAGGGCGCCGAGTTCGCCCAGCTCCAGCCGGCTCTGCAGGTAATTATCACGGAATCGGGTGATCGACGGGACGGACACAAGTACCGTCGCAATGACGACGAAGATCACCGTCAGGCCGAGGAAGCGTCCGGAAAGCGTGTTAAGGGCCATGCGTCCCAGGGCTCACGATCTCGCGTGGAGTCTAGGCCTTGCGCCTCGCCGCCACAAGTCACCGTCCGGCCAAGCGAAAACTCGCCGGCCCGACCCGCGTGGCAGTCCGGCGGGAATCCGACGCTCCAGCGCATTCCGGGAATTGACTTTGGTGCGTCTCATCCGTAAGGCAAGCGCTCGAAATTAAGGGGAGCTCGACGCAGAGCGCTGACATCCCCGGCCGGCCCGGATCCGGCGAGACCAGGAGATGTGAGATGTCGAAGTCGAAGCGGACCTATCAGCCCAGCAACCTCGTGCGCGCTCGTCGCCACGGCTTCCGCGCCCGCATGGCGACGAAGGCTGGCCGGACCATCCTGAACCGCCGCCGCGCCATGGGTCGCAAGCGCCTTTCGGCCTGATTCCGAAGTCGCGGGACACCGCGCCGGATCGCCTGAAGCCATGCTCGACATCCTGAACCGCCGTGCGGACTTCCTCGCGGCGGCGCGTGCCGTTCGGCACACCCGACCGGGCCTGCTGTTTCAGGCGCGCCGCCGCGCCGAGGCGGAAGGCGTCGCACCGGAACGGCTGCGCGTCGGGTTCACCTGTTCGAAGAAGGTCGGCAATGCCGTCGCACGCAACCGCGCGAAGCGCCGGCTGCGCGAGGTGGCCCGGCTCGAACTGTCGGCGAACGGCCTCGCTGGCTGGGATTACGTTCTGATCGGCCGCCCCGGCGCCACGGCCGCCCGGCCGTTCGAAGACCTCCGTGCCGATCTCGTCTCGGCGCTCCGCGCGACGCACCGGCCCGACCGCCCTTCCGCCCGTCCTTCCGACCCTCCTTCTGGCCGTCCTGCAGAGGGCACGGCGCCGCAGAACACGGTTGTGCCCCGACGGCAAAGCTGAGACACCAAAGGGACGGGCGGCGTCGCCCTGCCTTTATGCCGCGAGCCTTTCTGCCATGACGGGATCTGCCATGGACTGCCGCCTGATCGTCTTCGACGTGGACGGCACGCTCGTCGATAGCCAGCACCTGATTCTCGCGTCGATGCAGGCCGCCTTTGACTTCCTCGGCGAGCCGCTGCCGCCGCGCGAGACGGCGCTCTCCGTCGTCGGCCTCTCGCTGCCGGAAGCGATGGGGACGCTCCTGCCGCATCTCCCGCCCGAGGACGCGCTGCGGGCCGCTGACAGCTACCGGCAGCATTTCCTCGCCCGTCGGCTCGAGAATGCGGCAGAATCGGTGCCGCCGCTCTATCCGGGCGCTCTCGACGCCCTCGAGCGGCTGAACGCGACGCCCGAGACGCTGCTCGGCGTCGCCACCGGCAAGGCAAGGCGCGGTCTCGACCACCTGCTCGACGCCTACGATCTCCGGCAGCTTTTCGTTACACTGCAGACCGCCGACGGCCACCCCTCAAAACCGCACCCGTCGATGCTGCTCAGCGCGCTCGCCGAGAGCGGCGCGACGCCCGGGTGCGCCGCGATGGTCGGCGACACCGAGTATGACATCGCCATGGGCCGGGCCGCGGGCATGCGCACTGTCGGCGTCGCGTGGGGCTATCACCCCCGCGACCGGCTGGCCGCGGCCGGCGCCGACGTGGTGATCGACGGTTTCGCCGAGCTCGACGCGGCGCTTGCCTCCCTCGGGCTGGTGCCCGCATGAGCCTCACCCCGCAGAAACGCTTCTGGACCGAGGCGACGCCCCGTCCCGAGCCCGACGGCTTCGGCGTGTCGCTCGATACGCGCCCCCTCAAGACGCCGGCCGGCGCCACGCTCATCGTCCCGACCGAGGCCCTCGCTGCCGCCATCGCCGCCGAGTGGAACGCCATCGACGGCGCGATCCGCCCTGACGAGCTCCACCTCACCCGCGCGGCGAACTCCGCCATCGACCGCATCGCGCCGGACCCCGGGCCAGTGATCGACGCCATCGCGGAATATGGCGGCTCCGACCTGCTCTGCTACCGCGCCGCCGAGCCGGAGGCCCTCGCGGAGCGGCAGGCCGCGGGCTGGGATCCCTGGCTCGCCTGGTCGGCGCGCGAACTGCACGCTCCGCTGATCGCCGTCACCGGCATTGCTCACCAGCAGCAGCCCGGCCCGAGCCTCGCCGCGCTGCACGCCGCCACCGCCGCCTACACCCCCTTCGCCCTCGCCGGCCTCTATGGACTGGTGTCGCTCTCGGGCTCGCTGATCCTCGGCCTCGCCGTCGCTCGCGGCGCGCTTCCGGCCGAAGAAGCGTGGGCTCTCGCCCGGATCGACGAGACCTGGCAGGCGGAGCAATGGGGCCTCGACGCGGAAGCAGAAGCAATGGCCGCCGCCGCGCGCGCGGATTTCCTCGGATCGGCCCGCCTGCTCACGCTGCTCGACTGACCAGCACTCCGCCCGCATCCGCGGCACATACAACGAACTGCCGGACTATTCATCAATTTCTGTGATGCCAGGGTTAATGAATCTTCATCGGCCCGCTTGACGTTTGGCTGCCTCCCTTCAACAGTAGCGCACGGGCGGTGAACATCGCCCCGTGAACAAAAACCCGGGGGGAGACGACCCCTGCCCCGTGTCCTCAGGATGCGGCCCAACAGGAAAACACACGGATGCACAAAGGTATTCTTCTCGGAGCGTTCGCCGGCATGGCCCTCGCCGCCGGAGCGGCGTCCGCGGGCACCCTCGACGATGTAAAGGCGCGCGGAACCCTCAAGTGCGGTGTCAATGCCGGCCTCGCCGGGTTCGCGGCGCCCGACGCCAGCGGCCGCTGGGAAGGCTTCGACGTCGCCTATTGCCGCGCGCTCGCCGCGGCGGTCCTCGGCGACGCCGAGAAGGTCGAGTTCACGCCCACCACCACCGAGACCCGCTTTACCGCACTGGTTTCCGGCGAGATCGACGTGCTCGCCCGCAACTCGACCTGGACCTTCACCCGCGACGTCGACCTGAAGCTCGACTTCATCGGGGTCAACTACTACGACGGCCAGGGCTTCATGGTGTCGAAGGATCTCGGCGTCACCTCCGCGAAGGAACTCGACGGCGCCACGGTCTGCATCCAGACCGGCACCACCACCGAGCTGAACCTCGCCGACTTCTTCAAGACCAACGGCATGACCTATCAGCCAGTGCCGATCCAGACCGAGGCCGAGGCGCGCCAGCAGTTCCTCGGCGGCGCCTGCGACGCCTACACCACCGACGCCTCGGGCCTTGCCGCCGCGCGCTCGGGCTACCCGAACCCGGAAAACTACATCATCCTGCCGGAGATCATCTCCAAGGAACCGCTCGGGCCGGTCGTGCGCCACGGTGACAACCAGTGGGCCGACATCGGCCGCTGGACCTTCAACGCGCTCGTCTCCGCCGAAGAGCTCGGCGTCACCAAGGCAAACCTCGACGAGATGAAGGGGTCGCAAAACCCGGAGATCCGCCGTCTCCTCGGCGTCGAGGGCAGCCTCGGCAAGATGTTCGGCCTGAATGACGACTGGGCCTACAACGCCATCAAGGCCGGGGGCAACTACGGCGAAATCTTCGCCGCCACCATCGGCGAAGGCACGCCCTCGAACCTCGCCCGTGGCCTCAACGGCCAATGGACCGACGGCGGCCTTCTCTACTCCCCGCCCTTCCGCTGAGCTCGTCGCTCCGGCCCGGACTCCGCACGGGGTCCGGGCCGCTTGACGCCTGAGCCGTTCTTGCAGCAGGAGGGCCGCGCATGACGATGCCAGTCGCCGTGACGGCAGAGCCGTTCCGCCTGAGCATGCTCATCTACGACACGCGATATCGGTCGATCACCATCCAGATCATCGCACTTGTCGCAACACTCACCTTCTTCGGCTGGATCGTGAGCAACACGCTCGCGAACCTCGCCGCACTCGGGAAGACCTTCGACTTCGGCTTCCTGCAGCAGCGCGCCGGTTACGACATCAACCAGGCGCTGATCCCCTACACGAACGACAGCACCCATGGCCGCGCGGCGCTCGTCGGCATCGTCAACACGCTCCTCGTCGCCGTCCTCGGCTGCATCACCGCGACGATCATCGGCGTGCTGGTCGGCGTGCTCCGGCTCTCGTCGAACTGGCTCGTCGCGCGCCTCGCCACGGTCTACGTCGAGACCTTCCGCAACGTGCCGGTCCTGCTCTGGATCCTCGCGCTGATGGCGGTCATCACCGACCTCTTCCCGGCGCCCGCCGCCTTCCGGGGCGACAACGCCACCGCCGCGATGATGGCCAACGGCACCGTCGCGATCACCAACCGCGGCGCCTACATCCCGTGGCCGGTCTTCGGCACGGGCTGGCAGGCGGTCGCCATCGTCTTCCTTCTCTCGATTGCCTCCGCCTGGGCGTTCGGGCGCTACGCCCACGCCCGGCAGGTGGCGACCGGCCGCACGCTGCCGACCTTCTGGATCAAGCTGGCGCTCATCGTCCTGCCCGCCCTCATCGTCGACTGGCTGGTCGGGGCGATCTCCTTCC
Source organism: Amaricoccus macauensis (assembly GCF_014201905.1). Classification (GTDB taxonomy): domain Bacteria; phylum Pseudomonadota; class Alphaproteobacteria; order Rhodobacterales; family Rhodobacteraceae; genus Amaricoccus; species Amaricoccus macauensis. Next base: position 43,974 of record NZ_JACHFM010000004.1, read on the forward strand.
AGGTGCCGGAGTTGAAGCGATTCAACTTCGAAGGCGGCGGCTTCATCGACAAGTCGCTCATCGCCCTCTGGTTTGCCCTCGCGCTCTACACCGGCGCCTTCATCGCCGAAATCGTCCGCGGCGGCATCCAGGCGATCGCGCGCGGCCAGAGCGAGGCGGCGGCCGCCCTCGGCATCAGGCCCGGGCGGATCATGAGCCTCGTCATCCTGCCGCAGGCGCTTCGGGTCATCATCCCGCCGCTGATCTCGCAGTTCCTGAACCTCACCAAGAACTCCTCGCTCGCGATCGTCGTGGGCTACGCCGATGTCCGCGCCACACTCGGCGGCATCACCATGAACCAGACCGGGCGAGAGCTGGAATGCATGATCCTGATGATGGGCTTCTATCTGCTCATCAGTCTGGCAATCTCCACGGTCATGAACGTCTACAACGCCTCCGTGGCCATGAAGGAGCGCTGAGATGGACGACGTCGCCTGGACCCGCACCGAGATGCTCGGCCCCGAGGCGCCCCCGGCCAGTGCCGTCGGCATCGTCGGCTGGATGCGCGCCAACCTGTTCTCGACCTGGCTGAACGTCATCCTGACCGTCGCCGCCCTCGGCGCGATCTGGTTGCTCGCCTCGCATATCGTGCCGTTCTTCGCCCATTCGGTCTGGAACGCGAGTTCCTACAGCGAATGCCGCGAGATCGTCGCCCGCACCTGGGGCGAAGGGGCAAGCGGCGCCTGTCTCGCGGTGATCCGCGAGCGCTGGAAGCAGTTCTTCTTCGGCTTCTACCCGGCAGACTACTACTGGCGGCCGACGCTCGCGTTCATCCTGATGTTCGTCGCGCTCGCCCCGGTGCTCTTCTCCAGCCTGCCGCGCAAGATGCTCTGGTTCTCCGCGATCTTCCCCGGCGTCGCCTACTGGCTGCTCTGGGGTGGCTCGATCTTCTTTCCGATCGCGATCTACCTCGGCTTCGTCGCGGGCTACGTCGCCTTCCGCGTCGCCGAGCGCGGCCCGAGCTTCCTGCCACCGCTCGCGGCGGCGGTCGTGACCATCGTCTGGTGGCTCTTCATCGCGGGGCCGCTCGCCAACCTTCTGCCCGACATCGGGCTTCCCGCCGTTCAGTCGAAGCAGTTCGGCGGCTTCATGCTGTCGATGACGATCGGCGTCACCGGCATCGCCTTCTCGCTGCCGCTTGGCGTGCTTCTCGCGCTCGGGCGGCGCTCCGACATGCTGTTCGTGAAGTGGATCTCCGTCGGCTTCATCGAATTCATCCGCGGTGTGCCGCTCATCACTCTGCTGCTGGTCGCGTCGTTTCTGCTCAACATCTTCATGCCGCCGGGCACGAACTTCGACATCATCCTGCGCGTCATCATCATGGTCACGCTCTTCGCCGCGGCATACATGGCCGAGGTGATCCGCGGTGGCCTCGCCGCCCTGCCGCGCGGCCAGTACGAAGGCGCCGACTCGCTCGGACTCAACTACTGGCAGGCGACGCGCCTCGTGATCATGCCGCAGGCGCTCAAGATCTCGATCCCCGGTATCGTCAACACGTTCATCGGCCTCTTCAAGGACACGACGCTGGTTGCGATCATCGGCCTGCTCGATCCCGTCGGCCTCATCACCTCGATCCGCGCCAACTCCGCTTGGAACGGCATCGTGTGGGAGCTCTACGGCTTCGTCGGGTTTATGTTCTTTATCTGCTGCTTCGGAATGTCCCGATATTCACAGTACCTCGAGCGCCGTCTCCGGACGGATCGCCACTGACAGGAGCCAAGACATGGCTGACACTCATCCAGTCGACGCCTCCGATCTCGAGCCCGTCGACAAGTCCGCACTCAAGGTCTCCGATCAGGTCGCGATCGAGATCATCGACATGAACAAGTGGTACGGCCAGTTCCACGTGTTGCGCGACATCAACCTCACCGTCCGCCGCGGTGAGCGCATCGTCATCGCCGGGCCCTCGGGCTCGGGAAAATCGACACTGATCCGTTGCATCAACCGTCTGGAAGAGCACCAGAAGGGCAAGATCATCGTCGACGGCGTCGAACTTACCTCGGACCTGAAGAACATCGACAAGGTCCGCTCCGAGGTCGGGATGGTGTTCCAGCACTTCAACCTCTTCCCGCACCTCACCATCCTCGAAAACTGCACCCTCGCGCCGATCTGGGTGCGCAAGGTGCCGAAGAAGGAGGCGGAGGAGACGGCGATGCACTACCTCCGCAAGGTGAAGATCCCCGAGCAGGCGCTGAAGTATCCGGGCCAGCTCTCCGGCGGGCAGCAGCAGCGCGTGGCGATCGCCCGCTCGCTCTGCATGAAGCCGCGCATCATGCTCTTCGACGAGCCGACCTCGGCGCTTGACCCCGAGATGATCAAGGAAGTGCTCGACACCATGATCGAGCTCGCCGAGGAGGGGATGACGATGCTCTGCGTCACCCACGAAATGGGCTTCGCCCAGGCCGTGGCGAACCGGGTCATCTTCATGGACCAGGGGCAGATCGTCGAGCAGAACGAGCCGCGCGAGTTCTTCAACAATCCGCGCAACGAACGGACGAAGCTGTTCCTCAGCCAGATCCTCGGCCACTGACCACGACCGGCATCGGGCGGCGATCCCCCGCCCGATGCCGGTCAACCTCTCTCGAGATTCCCTGAACCGAAACCGCAATTGTCAGGAGTTTCAGGCGCTTGACCTGAAAGAGCAGCTCGCGCGCCCACGTCTACGGAGCACCAGTCCTGCCATCGTCGCAGTTGACGCCGCCCTCCACCCCCTGCCCTATGGCGCCGACTCGAGAATCCGGAGGGGGCAAGATGAAGACGGTTTCGGAAAACAGGAGCTTCGGCGGGGTCCAGGGCGTCTACAGCCACGCCTCGGAGGCCTGCAAATGCGAGATGACCTTCGCGGTCTACCTGCCGCCGCAAGCAGAACACGGCAAGGTCCCGGTGCTCTGGTATCTCTCCGGCCTTACCTGCACCCACGAGAACGCCATGACCAAGGCGGGCGCGCAGGCATGGGCCGCCGAGGAAGGCATCGCGCTGATCTTCCCCGACACCTCCCCCCGCGGCGAGGGCGTGCCGAACGATGAGGCCTATGACCTCGGCCAGGGCGCCGGCTTTTACGTCGACGCCACCGAAGCCCCGTGGGCGGCCAATTTCCAGATGTGGCACTACATACGCCACGAGCTGCCCGAGCTCGTCTTCTCCGAATTCCAGCTCGACCGCGACCGCCAGGGCATCACCGGCCACTCCATGGGCGGCCACGGCGCGCTGACCCTCGCCATGTCCTTCCCCGAGAACTACCGCTCGGTCTCGGCCATCTCGCCGATCGCCAACCCCACCAAGTCCGACTGGGGCCGCAAGCAGTTCGCGGCCTACCTCGGCCCCGACGAGTCGAAGTGGCGGGCGCACGACGCGACGATCCTGATGGAGGAGCGCGGCTACCCCGGAACGATCCTCATCGACCAGGGATCGGCCGACCAGTTCCTCGACCTCCTGAAGCCCGAGGCACTCGTCGCCGCCGCCGCCGCCCGGCGCCAGCCCTTCGAGTTCCGCATGATCGAGGGCTACGACCACAGCTACTTCTACGTGGCGTCGGTGATGGAAGACCACGTCCGCTGGCACGCCGAGAACCTGCGCTGAGGCTTCACTCGAGCGCGCGCGGGATCACGAAATCAACGAGGCGGCCGGCTTTCCAGCCGACCGCCTCCCAACCGTCCACATCGAAGCCGATGACCGCCGTCGCCGCCGTCGGATAGTTCACGATGCCCTCGTCACCGGGTGGCTCGGCGAGGAGCCGGCAGGCAAAGGCACTCACCCCCGGCTGATGTCCCAGCATCAGCACCGTTCCCACGTCAGGCGCTGCCCGCAGCACAGCGAGCATCGCCTCCGGCCCGGCGTGATAGAGCTCGGGCAGATAGGTTGTCGGCGCCGCCCGTGTGACCGACACGATCCCCGCCCAGGTTTCCTGCGTGCGCCGGGCACTTGATACCAGTGCCACATCCGGCAGGAAGCCGTTCGCCTTCATCCACGCACCGATCAGCACGGCGCTCTTCCGGCCGCGCTTGTTGAGAGGCCGGTCGTGATCACGCTGGCCGGGATCCGCCCAGCTGGATTTGGCGTGGCGCATCAGGATCAGTCGTCGCATACCTCCTGCCTGCCATGAAAGGCTGTCATATAAAAGCCGGTTTGCGCGGCGGGCTGCCGCGTCTCACCCACCGGACAGGCCCGGCGCACCGCGCAGCCGGTCTGAAAGCACGAAACGCCTGCGGCGGTATCGAGCCAGGCGTGGCAGGCCGGCACATCGTAGCCGCCGGGTCCAAGCGCCCCGGCCGGACACGCATCGCGGCAGGGAGCAGCGCAACCGTCGCAGGGACAGGCAGCCGCAGCCGGCAGCGCGAGCCGCCCCCGCAGCGCCAGCGCACCGCGGAAGGAGACGAAAAGCCCGAGCCGCGCGTGCACCAGCAGCCCGACCGGCGAGCTCCACGCCGACCCGCTGCGCCGCGCCCAGGCAAGGAACGGCGCGTAGGGCGGCCCGCCGAACGGAAACACCGCCGTCCCGCCGACCTCCGCCGCCATGGCGCCGACCACCCGCGCCGACCAGCGGTCGAGCGGATTGGCCGCGCTGTCGGCAAACTCCGGGCTCGCCTCGAACAGCGGCCAGAAACCGGCGGGATCCGGGCCGAGGAGCAGAAGAGTGCCGGTCCCGGCGGGCGCGTCGTCGGCGGGCTCGGGATGGAACGCACCAAGGACGGTGAGGCCGTCCCGCGCCGCGCGGGCGTCGACCCCGGCGACGCCGAGGGCCGCCATCAACCGCGGATCAGACTGCCGGCACCGTGCGCGGTGAAGAGCTCGAGAAGGACGGCATGCGGCGCACGGCCATCGAGGATGACGACGGCGCGGACCCCGCCGTCGATGGCGTCAAGCGCTGTCTGCGTCTTCGGGATCATGCCGCCAGCGATCACTCCGGTGGCCGTCAGTTCCCGGACCTGGTCGGCGGAAAGCGTTGTCAGCACCGTGCCGTCCGAGCCCTTCACGCCCGCGACGTCGGTCAGCAGCAGCAGGCGGTCCGCCTTCATCGCGGCGGCGATCGCGCCGGCCGCCGTGTCACCGTTGACGTTGAAGGTCTCGCCGTGGCGGCCGGCGCCGATCGGCGCGACGACCGGAATGAAATCGGAGCCGAGGAAGCTGCGCAGGATCTCGGGGTTCATCTCGACCGGCCTGCCGACGAAGCCGAGGTCGATCGTCACCCGCTCGCCGTCGCGCTCGGCGATCGTGATGTCCTTCTCGCAGATCATCAGGTTCGCGTCCTTGCCCGAGAGCCCGATCGCCTTGCCGCCCTGGGCGTTGATCGCCTGAACGATGTGCTTGTTGATCTTGCCGGCGAGGACCATCTCGACCACCTCGACGGTGGCGGCATCGGAGACGCGCTTGCCGTCGATGAACTCGGACTGGATGTCGAGCCGCTTCAGCATGTCGTTGATCATCGGCCCGCCGCCGTGGACGATCACCGGATTGACGTTGCACTGCTTCATGAGCACGACATCGCGGGCGAACTGCTCCATCGCCTCGTCACTGCCCATGGCGTGGCCGCCGAGCTTGATGACGATGGTGGAGCCGTCGTAGCGCTGGAGATAGGGCAGCGCCTCGGAGAGCGTCCGCGCGGTGGCGATCCAGTCACGGGTGTGGGCGGTGGGCTTGTTCATGGCTCTCCCCTGTCGCGCGCTTGCGCCCGCGGCGCGACCGCCGGATACTACCCCTCGCGCGCTGGCACAAGGAGGCAGGTCTTGCGCAGCATTGCCGCTTTGGCGGTCCTCGCGGGCCTGGTCGCCTGCACTGGTGTGCCGCCGCCGGCACCAACGGACTGCGTCTCGCTGTTCGAGCGCTTCGATCTGATCGAGGCCACCATGTCGACTGCCGGGCCGCGTCGCGACCAGCCGACGATCCGGCCGGAACTGCAACGGATCACCAGCGCGATCCGGCAGTACGGCTGCATCAGCCTGTCGCGCGAACTGAATTTCGACGCTGCGCCAACGGCGCCGATCGTCGAGAGCGGTCCGCGCCTCGTGCCGCCGGTGCGCATCCATGCCGGCGCCGTCACCTCGATGTCCGACGACGCCGCCGCACGGGCGTTCTTTGAGAGCCACGGCCTTCGCGCGACGAGCATCGGCAGCGCGGCCCTGGGTCGGCGGATCTACGTCGGGCCGTTCGCCACGCGGGGCGCCCTCGACGCGGCGCTCGCCCTCGCGCGGAGCGCCGGCTTCACCCACGCCTATCCAGCGAGGTTCTGAATGCGGAGTCTAATTGCAGGTGGTGTCCTGCTCGTCATGTTGGGCGGCTGTTCCGCCGGAATACTGGCCGACCAGCCATCCCGGGGTGATCCCGACACCTGCCTCGCCCTTTTCCAGTCCTACGACCGGGCTGTGCGCACCTATCCGGCGAACGCATTCGGCAGCGACGACAATCCCGCACCCATGGTGCCGGGACCGGTGTCGCGCCCGGCGCGGCTCCTGATCAAGGAGGGGTGCCGCACGTCCTCCGCCGATCTCGACGGTCTGCCGGAACTCGCCGCGCGCCTTGCCGGGCATCAGGTCGTCAACAGCGGCGCGACGATCCGCCCGACCGTCGTGCATGTCGGGATCGTCACCGGAATCGAGGATGAGCGTGAGGTGACGCGGTTCTTCCGCGGCCTCGGCTACGGCACGCGCGGCACCGGGGCGCCAACGCTTGGCCGGCGGCTCTACGTGGGCACGTTCACCAGTCAGGGCGCGCTCGACGAGGCGATGGCGATCGCGCGTGAAGCCGGATTCGTCGCACCGATGGCAACGACGCGCACGCGGCTCTGAGCCCTCAGCTGAGCTCCGCGACGATGGCGCGCAGCGTCGCGAGCCCCCGGCCGGTCTCCGACGAGGTCACGACGATCTCGGGGAACGCGGCCGGGTGCTTGCCGAGCATGGTTTTCGTCGCCTCGATGGCCGCAGCGAGGTCGCGGGCATTCGGCTTGTCGGCCTTGGTGAGCACTGCCTGAAAGGTGACGGCGGAGCGGTCGAGCAATGTCATGATCTCGCCGTCCACCGCCTTCGGCCCGTGGCGGGCGTCGATCAGCAGGAAGACCCGGCGCAGGGTGACGCGGCCGGCGAGGTAGGAGCGCATCAGCTCCTGCCAGCGCGCCACGACCGGCTTTGGCGCCTCGGCGAAGCCATAGCCGGGAAGGTCCACCAGATAGCGGCTGTCACCCAGAGTGAAGTAGTTGATTTCCTGCGTGCGGCCCGGCGTGTTCGAGGCGCGCGCGAGCGCCTTTCGGCCAGTCAGCGCGTTGATGAGACTCGACTTTCCGACATTCGAGCGGCCGGCGAAGCAGACTTCGAGCCGATCCGCCGGTGGCAGGCCCGACATGTCGACGACGCCCTTGAGGAACGTGACCGGCCCGGCAAAGAGCAGGCGTCCTGCCTCGGCGGCCGCGGCATCGGGTTCGGGGGCCTCGGTGAAGACGCTGCGGCTCATGACGGTCGATCCTGCGTTGCGGCCGCGGCCGGGGAGAGAGCGCCAGCGATCAGCGGCGCCGCGCGAATTGCACCTGCCCCTGCGGGACCGGAGGTCGCAAGTCCCGGATGAGCCGGGAGCGTCGAGGGCGGGAGGAGGCGAGAGGCTGGACGACGACCCAAGCGGGACCCGTTACGGCTGCTTCCTTCCGGACCTGACCGGGTTGGCGGAGCGCCTGCCCGCGCCAACCTCTCGCCCGTGCATATACGCGGGCGCACCGCCCCCGACAAGTCCCCGACGCGGGCGCTCCCGGCGCGCACGCCTCAGCCGAAAAGCCCGGCGGCGTTCACCGTGAGCGCGAGGTAGACCTTGCCGTTCACCGGATTTGCCACCTGCAGCGTGCCACGACGTCCGGCGGCGCGCTTGTACCAGACGCTGCCCGGGTCGGCTTCGGCGCGCACGCCGATCTGGGTCACCACGTCCGCGTCAAGATCGAACGGCGTCTGGCCGGTGACGTCCACCGGGTAGGATTTCTTGCCGGTGAGCTCGATGAACTTCTCCACCCGGCTCGACTGCGGCTGCACCTTGCCCCAGAAGTAATTGTCCTCGATGCGGATGTTCGAGCCGAGCGCGGTGTTCACGTGCCCGCCGGCGGACGTATCGACGGAGAAAGGCCGTGTCACCTTCTCGCCCTTGCTGCCGATGTTGCGGATCTGGTTGCCGATGATGATCATGTTCGCGAGGCCACGGCCGGCTGCGGCGGGCTTGATCGAGATATAGGTGCCCTTCTCGTCCGACTCCGCGAGAGTGAAGATGTTGGAGATGAACTGACAGAAACCCATGGTCCGGGTCTCGCCGCTGCCGCCCAGCCCCTCTTCGAGCACGGTCACGCCGTTGTCGATGTAGTTGACCGCGACGATGTTGGTCGAGCGTGCGCCGAAGTGCAGGACCGGTGTCCGGTCGGTGCGCGGCAGGCCGACGTCCGAGCCCTGCCAGAAGTGGTTGTGCGAGATCATGAACGAGCCGATCGGCCCCTTGATCGCCGTCCGGGCCTTCTGGATGCGGTTGCCGAACACCTTGCCGTCGTTGTCGCTGGAGAGATCGAGCCCGATCAGCACGCGCTTGCTCGCGAGCTTGTCGGCGGAATTCGACGTGATGTCGCAGTGCTCGACCCGGAGGTCGCTGCCGGTCGAGTCGCCGACGCGGGTGCGGATGCCGAAGCGCGCCGGGTCGTCGAGATCGAGGAAGCGGAAGCGCATGTTGACGTAGCCGCCGTCGATAAAGATGGCCGACGCGCGGTTCAGACATTTCATCTTGATGCCTTCGAGCCCCCAGCGCGCGACACGCTGCTTCGAGCTCGAGAAGAAGCGCACGAGTGGCGCATCCGGGTCTTGCCACTTGTCGGACGGGATGAGGGTGCCGTTGACGATCTTCAGGGGTTTGGAGAACGGGTTGCCGTCGCCGTCGTCGATGTCGAGCGTGCGGTCGAGCGCGATCGTCCGCCCTTCGAGGTCGAGCACCGAGAAGCGGCGGTCAGACTTCAGTTCCTGCACCGCCCGCGCGAGATCGGCGTCCTGCGCGACGAACGGGTCATCGGAGGAGAGGTAAGCCGAAGCCTTCAGCCCCTCCTTCGCCCCGACCTTTGGCGCGTTCGCTGCCCCGGCCTCGGCGAGTACCATGTCGGCCTCGGCAAGCTCCGCGACCGGTGCCGCGCCGCTCCGCCCGAACGCGACGGTCGCAAAGCCCTGAGCGGCCGCGAGGGCTGCCCCGCCGATCAGGAGGTCGCGCCGGCTGGCGCCTTCTGGAAAATCGGACATGACGCACTCCCTTGCGGCTCGACGGCTCCCATTAGCCGGGCGCGCCCTCCGAGGCGCAAGGGTCAATCGGCCATGATCGCGGCCTGCGCTTTCCAACCGCGCGGGATTCTGCCATACCCCGCCCCGGCTAGACTCCCGAGGCAAAATCCCATGCAAACCGGCAAGATCTCGTTCCAGGGCGTGCGCGGCGCCTATTCGCACCAGGCCTGCGCCGAGGTGTTCCCGGGAATGGAGGGCCTGCCCTGCAACACCTTCGAGGGGGCGATCGAAGCGGTGAAGGACGGCCGCGCCGATCTCGCCATGCTGCCGGTCGAGAACTCGACCTACGGCCGGGTCGCCGACATCCACCACCTGCTGCCGGCATCGGGGCTGCACATCATCCGCGAGCATTTCCTCCGGGTGCACATCAGCCTGCTGGGCCTGCCCGGAACCCGGATCGAGGACATCCGCACGGCCATGAGCCACACGGTGCTGCTCGGCCAGTGCCGCAGCTTCCTGCGCGAGCGCGGCATTCAGTCGCGGGTCGGCGCCGACACCGCCGGATCGGCCGAGGCCGTCGCGGCGCAGAGCGACCGCAGCCTCGGGGCGCTTGCCTCCGAGCTTGCCGGCGGGATCTACGGGCTCGACGTTCTGGCGCGCCAGATCGAGGACCAGTCGAACAATACCACGCGCTTTCTCGTCATGTCGCCCGAGCCCGCCCCCACCCCGGAGCGCGAGGCGATCACCAGTTTCGTCTTCCGGGTGCGCAACATCCCGGCGGCGCTCTACAAGGCCATGGGCGGCTTCGCCACCAACGGCGTGAACATGACCAAGCTCGAGAGCTACATGCTGAACGGTCACTTCACCGCGACCCAGTTCTATGCCGACATCGAAGGCCATCCCGACGAGCCGCGCGTCCGCCGCGCACTCGACGAGCTCGCGTATTTCACCAGCCAGCTGCAGGTTCTCGGCGTCTACCCGCGCGACCCGTTCCGCGACGCGCAACCGCCGGTTCCGCTCGAGGCCGAGCCGCACCCCGCCTGACGGCGACGCATTCCAAGCTTGCGCCAGATCAAGGGGCCGGGCCATCGGACATGTCACGCTTTTCCCGAATGGGGAGGCGGGTGTGACAGATGATCGTCAGAAACGACTGGTGACAGACAGTCTTGTCCTGATCCGCGCCCGGGTGCTTCCCGCATCGAGTCAGTTCTACGACAATCTTTTCGTGCTCGCGCCGGACCTGCGCCGGCTGTTCCGCTCGGATCTCGCCGGGCAGGGTATGCGGTTCATGACGACCCTCGCGGTGATCGCGGAGCTTCTTAACGACGATGCCGAACTGGCGCGGGCCCTTGACGGTCTCGCTCAGGCACATCGCGGGATCGGGGTGCGCGCGGAGCATTTCCCTGCGGTCGGCGCCGCGTTGCTCGTCACGCTCGGCGAGACTCTGGGAGACCACTTCACCTGTGAATTGCAGGAGGCGTGGCGCTCAGCCTATGACGACTTCGCCGCACGGATGATAGAGCGCGGCGGCTTTGACTGATCTCCCGCCGCAGCCGGGCATGCGGAGGTCATCTCGCTCCGTCGCTGCCGGACGGCTGCCATTAACCCTGTCGGAAGGTGGCGCTGCCGGAGTCGGCGGTACGGGCCTACGATCGAATCAGGGGGCCTTCGCCGTTAACCATACTTCCGTCTGGCCTTCGCCCCGGTCAGTCACGGTACCTGGCGAAGACCCTGGCGCGGGCGTCGCTCACCGGCGCGCGGTATTTGTCCAGAAGCTCCTCGGCGGCGCTCCGCGCGACGATGCGCCGGAGCGTCTCGAGAAACTCCGCCTCTTCCTCGCTGGGCCCGCCGAGTGCCGCAGGGCGTGGCGCCGCAAGCGCGAGAAGATCGAGGACCGCGGCCCGAATCGGAACGCGGTTCGCGGGCGGGGTGGGAACGATGGCAAAACTGGTCATGGTCGTCATCTCCGTGCGGTTGACACGGACCTTGCATCCGGAGCCGTTACGCCATCGTAAGCAGCGCGTGAAACCCAGGCAAAAAAAGCGATCCCATGACCGCTCAGTAGCTGTACTCGCTGTAGATTCGCGACAGGTCGCCGTCCCAGTCCGTGTGGTAGCGGTGGAGCATCTCGTCGGCCGGAGTCTGGCCTGAGGCGACGATTTCGTGCAGCGCGTTCAGGAAGTGCGTCTCGTCGGCAATGAGCCCGCCTGCCCCCGCCCGAGCCCGGGCCTTGAGACCGCCCTCGGCGATCGCGAGCACGTCACGGGCCACGTCGCGCAGGCTGCGGCCGCGGATCTCGGCGCGCAGACCGAGGTGGCCGGCGTCGTAGCGCAGTTGATCGCGCTCTTCCGCCGTCCAGTCGCGGCAGATGTCCCAGGCCGCATCGAGGGCGGCCCCGTCATAGAGCAGGCCCACCCAGATCGCCGGCAGCGCGCAAAGTCGGCGCCACGGGCCGCCGTCCGCGCCGCGCATCTCCATGAATTTCTTGATCCGCACCTCGGGGAAGATCGTCGTGAGGTGGTCCGCCCAGTCCGAGAGCGTCGGCTTCTCGCCCGGCAGCGCCGGCAGGCGGCCATCGAGGAAGTCGCGGAACGACTGGCCGAGCGCGTCGATGTACTTGCCGTCGCGGTAGACGAAGTACATCGGCACATCGAGGGCGTAGTCCACGTAGCGCTCGAAACCCATGCCGGGCTCGAAGACGAAGGGCAGCATCCCGGTCCGCGCCGGATCGGTGTCCTGCCAGATGCGCGCCCGCCACGACTGCCAGCCGTTGACCCGGCCGTCGAAGAACGGCGAGGCGGCGAAAAGCGCCGTCGCGATCGGCTGGAGCGCGAGGGAGACGCGGAACTTCTTCACCATGTCGGCTTCGGAGGCGAAGTCGAGGTTCACCTGCACGGTGCAGGTGCGATACATCATCTGGGTGCCGTGACTGCCGACCGACTTCATGTAGCGGGTCATCAGGGCGTAGCGCCCCTTCGGCATCACCGGCATCTGCGCTTCGGTCCAGATCGGCGCGGCGCCGAGGCCGATGAAGCCCGCGCCCATGCCGTCGGCAAGTTCCTTCACCTCGCGGAGGTGGACGTTCACCTCGTCGCAGGTCTGGTGGATGGTCTCGAGCGGGGCACCGGAGAGCTCGAGCTGGCCTCCCGGCTCGAGGCTGACGTTGGCGCCGTCCTTGGTGAGGCCGATGAGCTTGCCCGCCTCGCGCATCTCTTCCCAGCCGAAGCGGTCGCGCAGGCCCTCGAGCATGGCGTTGATCGAGCAGTCGCCGTCGTAGGGGAGCGGCAGGAGGTTCTCCAGACCGTAGCCGAACTTCTCGTGCTCGGTACCGATGCGCCAATCCTCCGGCGGCTTGCAGCCCGACGCAAGATATTCCGCCAATTGATCGCGGTGCTCGATAAGACCACCGCCGGACTGTGGGATCGACATGAAATAGTCTCCAGCTCGAAGCGCCCGAATGCGTAGCGGGACGACCGGGACAAGGCAAGTCAGCCTGAGGTCGGAAACCTTGACGGCTTGCCGGGCAGCGGGAACAACCCGAAGTAGGGTTCCGCCTCTGCCAGCACCCGCTCGAAGGACGGGCGCCGCTTCAGCCGGTCGAGGTAGGCGGCGAGCGGCGCGTCCTCCGGGCCGAACGGTTGCGCGAGCTCGGCATAGAACAGCGCCGGCGCCGCGCTGCAGTCGGCCAGCGTGAAGGCGTCGCCAAGCATCCACGGACCCCGGATCTGCGACCTCAGGAACGCGTACGCCTTTGCGATCGTCGCCTGCGCCATGGCGACGCCGTAAGCGTCGCGCTCGCCCTCGGGCCGGAGAGCGTTTCCGACGATCGACTGCATCGGCAGATCGACGTAGCCATCGAAGACGCGGTCCCACATCCGCGCCTGCCACGCCTGATCGGGATCCTTCGGCACCAGCCCGCGGTGCCCGGCCTCGCGGTGGAAGGTGTCGAGGTATTCGATGATCGTCGTCGACTCGGCCACGGTCGCGCCGCGCTCCGAATCGACCAGGACGGGAACCTTCTGCAGGGGCCAGATCTGCGCCAGTCGGTCGCGCGCGGGCTGGTCGCCGAGGTCGACGATCAGCGGCTCGAACGGAACATCGAGCTCGTAGGCCGCGATCAGCGCCTTGTGGCAGAAGGACGAGAGCGGATGAAAATGCAGGGTCAGGGTCATGACAGCACTGAGCGCCTCGGCGGCATGAAACGCAAGCGTCCGCTGATTGCCGTTCCCCGACGATTGCGGCATAGCTCTTTCCGGGACGAGGGGGAACTCCATGCGCGACGCCGAAGCGGTGACCTTCGCCGGGGGGCGGATCGACCGGGCCTCGCGGCTGCGGGGCGATCAGGCCGCCCAGACCGCGCTCGCGGCCGACCCGAGGGCGCGTGGCCTTGCACTCTGGCGCGGCCGGCCACTGCTCGCGGCTCACGAGGGCGCGTTGTCCCTCGGCTGGCGGTCGCTCGACGATCCGCTGTTCGGGGAGGCGCGCGAGCCGCGGGTGTTTCTCGGCCTCGACGACGGCATCCCCTGCTTCGCCTGTGAAATCCTCGATTGGGACCCGGACGCCACGCCGGTCGAAGGCTTCGGTGCCGTGCCGCTGGTGCAGCACCCGGACCTGGACCCGAGCCTCGGCTTCGGCGATCTCCGCGCCAACATGGCCACCCTCGACGCCGCGGAAGCCGGAACGGCGGCGGCGGCCAAGGGCATTCTCGGCTGGCACCAGAGCCATGGTTTCTGCGCCAACTGCGGCACCCGCTCCGAGGCCGCCGACGCCGGTTGGCGCCGCACCTGCCCGGCCTGCGGGGCGCAGCACTTCCCCCGCACCGATCCGGTGGTGATCATGCTGATCCTGTCGGGAAACTCGGTCCTGCTCGGACGCTCGCCTGGCTGGCCCGAAGGGATGTACTCGCTCCTCGCGGGCTTCATGGAGCCCGGCGAATCGATCGAAGCCGCCGTGCGGCGCGAGGTCGCGGAGGAGACCGGCGTCCCGGTCGGGCCGGTCGATTACCTGTCGAGCCAGCCCTGGCCATTCCCGTCGAGCCTGATGATCGGCTGCCGCGGCATCGCGACCGGGCGCGAGATCACGCTCGACCCCGCCGAACTCGACGATGCCCGCTGGGTCAGCCGCGAAGCGATCGCCGCCTCGATCGCCGGGCACGACCCGACGATGCGCCCGGCCCGCGCCGGCTCGATCGCGCGGTTCCTGCTGGACCACTGGCTCTCGGACGCCCTCGACTGACCCCTCAGGCGACTGACCCCTCAGGCCCGGAGACCTGCTCCCCATGCTTCGCCGCATCGCCTGCGCCGCCGCTGCTTCCACCGTTTCCGCTTTCGCTCTGACGGCCCTTGCCGCGGGGGCCTTCGCTGAAGAGACCGTGACGGTGCACTATCGCTGCGAGGATGGGGCGCATCTGCCGGTTGCCTACATCAACACGCCGGAAGGCGACTCCTACGCGGTGCTGGTCCACGCTGCGAAGCTCGATGTCCTGAAGGCCGGCATCACCGGATCCGGCGTGCGCTACACCTCCATCGACGGGTCGAACCTCGTCTGGCACGTGAAGGGCAAGGAGGGCTTCCTCGCGCATGACGACGCGGACGAGACGATGATCCTGCGGAACTGCAAGGCGCGCTGACACGCGCGCCCGGGGCTTGCGCCGGTGGCGCAATCGGCGCAGACCCGCGAGCGCCCATGCCGTCGGAGGCCCCGGTGGAGCACGTCGTCGTCGCCTCGCTCCTGCTCATGCTCGCGGTCGTGGTCAGCGGCTGGCTCGCGCGCGCGCTGCCGGTCGACGTGCCGCTGCCGCTGGTGCAGATCGCCACGGGCGCCGTCATGGCAAGCGGCTCCGGGCTCGGGCTCCAGCTCGACCCGCAGGTGTTCTTCCTGCTGTTCCTGCCGCCGCTGCTGTTTCTCGACGGCTGGCGCATCCCGAAGGACGGGCTGGTGCGCGACTTCCGCGAAATCGCCGACCTCGCCTTCGGGCTCGTGGTGTTCAGCGTCCTCGGGCTCGGCTTCCTCGTCCACTGGATGATCCCGGCGATGCCGCTGCCGGTCGCCTTCGCGCTCGCCGCCGTACTCTCGCCCACTGATCCGGTCGCGGTCGGCGCCATCCTGCGCAAGGCGCCGGTGCCGCCGCGACTCCTGCACGTCCTCGAGGGCGAGTCGCTCCTCAACGACGCCTCCGGCCTCGTCTGCATGCGCTTCGCCGTCGCCGCGATGGTGACGGGCGGCTTTTCCCTGCTCTCGGCCTCCGGCACCTTCCTGTGGCTGGTGGTGGCCGGCGTCGCGGCCGGTGTCGCGACGACCTTCGCCGTGACCAGGGCGCAGGGCCTGATCGCGGTCCGGCTCGGAGAGGACCCGGGCTCGAAGATCCTCATGAGCCTGCTCATGCCGTTCGGCGCCTACCTGCTTGCCGAGGCGATCGGCGCGTCGGGGATCCTGGCCGCCGTGGCCGCCGGCGTCGCCATGGCCTATGTCGAGCAGTCCGGCCGCGCCCTGCCCGGCACCCGGATGCGCCGGATCGCGGTCTGGGACATGGTGCAGTTCGGGCTGAACGGCGCGATGTTCGTGCTGATCGGCGAGCAGCTTCCGACGATCGCCCGGAACACGGCCGCGGCGATGGACGGCGTTCATGGCTGGGGGGCGGCGCTTCTCGTCGTGCACATCGTCGTCATCACGCTGGCGCTCGTCCTGCTGCGTTTCGTCTGGGTCTGGGTGTCGCTCCGCGTCAGGCCGTTTCGCCGCAACCCGGGACCGATGCCGGGGGTCCGGACGCTGCTCATCGTGTCGTTCGCGGGCGTGCGGGGGTCGATCACCCTCGCCGGCATCCTCACCCTGCCGCTCGAACTGAACGGCGGGCCGTTCCCCGCCCGGGATCAGGCGATCACGCTGGCCGCGGGGGTCGTCATCCTGTCGATTGCCGCCGCGGGCATCGCCCTGCCATGGCTGCTCAAGGACTTCGGTCCGTTCCACGAGGACGACGCCGAGCGCTTCGAGCGCCGCGCCCGCAAGGCGGCGGCGCTCGCCGCGATCGACTCCATCGAGAAGGTCTCGCACGACGAGCATTCCGTCTCGGCGAAGACCGTCACCTGGATGGAAGCGGCCGCCCGGCTTTCAGACCTCTACCGTGCCCGGATCGACGGCATGGCGAAAACCGGGGACGAGGCCGAGGAGGTGCGCCGCACGCTGGCGATCGACCGCGACCTCCGCCTCGCGGCGCTTCGTGCGGAGCGCGCGACCTACTACCGCCTCGGCCGCGAGCGGAAGCTCTCCGACGCCCTCGTGCGCCGCCTCGTTTCCGAGGTGGATCAGGCCGAGACGCGGCTGACCCAGAGCTTCTGAACCCGGCTCAGGCCTTGCGGATCACGACTTCCACGTAGTCCGAGGGCACGACGAGCGTGCCGTCGTCCGCCCGGTTCGCGGCACGCAGCAGCCCGAGGACATCGGCCTCGAGTGCCGCGGACTTGTCGCCAAGCGCCTCGAACGCCTTCAGCATCGGCCCGTACCAGCGGCGGAAGACATCGACGAAATGCTCCGGCGAGCGGTAGCGGAAGACGAACGTCTGCGGATGCACCTCGATCGACCTCGCGCCGGCGCCGAACATCGTCTCGAGTGCCGCACGCGTGCCCCAGAGCGCCGGCGATTTCGCGCCGGGAGGCGGGGCGACGTGGGCGCCGATGGTGCGGAACATCTGGCCGATGAAGCCCTCCGGCGTCCAGTTCGCCATGGCGATGACGCCACCCGGCCGGCAGACGCGCATGAGCTCGGCCGCCGCGCGGGCATGATCGGCGGTGAACATCACGCCAAAGGTCGAGAGCACGGCGTCAAAGCTCGCATCGGGAAAGCTCAGCGCCTCCGCGTCCTCCACCCGGAACTCCACGTCCTGCCCCTCGGCGGCCGCGCGAGCCTTGCCACGCGCGAGAAGGGCGGGAACGTAGTCGCTGGAGGTGACGGCGCAGAACCGCCGGGCGGCGGCCAGCGCGGCGTTGCCGTTGCCGGACGCCACATCGAGGACGCGCGCGCCTGATCGCAGGTCGATCGTCTCGCAGAGCCGCTCGCCCACGATCTGCAGCGTGGTGCCGACGATGGCATAGTCGCCCGAGGCCCACGTCGCCTGCTGCCGGGTCTTGAGCGCGGTCAGGTCAATGCTCGGAACTGATTGGTCGGTCATCGAATCACTCCTTGTTTCAATGGATGCGACACTGCTCCGGACCGCGCGCTTGTGCATGAGGAGCGGCTGAGGATACCTTGGGGAGTGTCCGGGGGCTCGGACGGTGATCTACGGCTTCGGCGACTTCCAGCTCGACACCCTGCAATTCCGCCTCACCCGGGCGGGCGTCCCGGTGCGGATCGAGCCGCTGGTCTTCGATCTCCTCCGGCTCTTCGTGGAAAGCGCCGGCGGGGTCATCGACCGCGACCGGATGATCGAAGCGGTCTGGCGCGGGCGCATCGTCTCCGAGGCGACGCTCGCCACCGCGGTGAAGTCCGCGCGACACGCCCTCGGCGACAGCGGCACGGCTCAGACCTGGATCGAGACGGTGCGCGGCCGAGGCTTCCGCTTCCGCGGCGCGGTCATCGCTTCGAGCGCCACCCGGGTTGCCGAGGCAGACCCCGACGCCACGCACACGGCCGGCCGGCCGCCGTCGATCGCCGTCCTGCCGTTCGAGCGGATCGGCGAGCGCGAGAGCGCGCCGGGACTCGAGGACGCGCTGGCGCAGGACATCATCGTCGCTCTGGCGCGACTGCGCTCGCTCTTTGTCATCGCCCGCGCCTCGTCGTTTCGCTTTCGCGGGCCGGCGCCGGACGTGGCGGCCGTCGGGCGCGGCCTCGGGGTGCGCTACTGCCTGACCGGGACGGTCGAACTCGCATCGCGGCGCCTCGGCGTGACCGTGGAACTTGCCGACACCGCGACCGGCGGTGTCGTCTGGGCCGATCGTTTCGAGCGACCACTCGACGACGTGCACGCGGTGCGTGCCGAGATCGTCCGGGTGACCGCGGTCACCCTCGAGGCCCGGATCCAAGGCGCGGAGGCGCGTCTGGCGCAGGGGCAACCGGCGGAGAACCTCGACGCCTGGTCGGCCTTTCACCTCGGCCTCACGCAGATGCACCTCTACACCCGCGAAGGCAACGTGGCGGCGGAGCGGCTGTTCCGCCGATCGGTGACGCTCGAACCCGGGATGGCGCGCGGGCACGCGGGGCTCGCCTTCGTTCACTTCCAGAACGCCTTTCTGCACCACGTCCCCGACCGCCCGGCCGAGATCCGCGCGGCACGTGGCGCGGCGGAGCGCGGAATGGCGCTCGATCCGCTCGATCCGTTCGTCAACTTCAACCTCGGGCGGAGCTTCTGGCTGGAGGGCGACCTGGCCGGGGCGATGCCGTGGTTCGAGCGGGCGACCGAGCTCAGTCCGAACTACGCACAGGGCCACTACGTGCGCGGCCTCGTCGACGCGCTCGAAGGGCGGCACTGGCGTGCCGAGGCCGAGGCCGACACCGCGATCAGCCTCTCACCCCTCGACCCGTTGCTCTACGCCATGCGCGCCACTAAGGCGCTCGCGCGGGTCGCCGCCGGGGATTTCACCGAGGCCGCCCGCCACGCCGAGGCCGCGGCACGAACGCCGCGCGCCCACGTGGTGATCGCGATGATCGCGGCGGCAAGCCACGCGCTCGCCGACGAAGAGCGCGCCGCGCGCCGCTGGGCGGCATTCGCCCGGCGATCGGCGCACGACGCTGATCAGCGCTATTTCCTCGAGGCGCTGCCGGTCGCCGACCCGGAGACCCGGGCGCGGCTGGTCCTCGGGCTGACGCGAAGCGGGTTCTGAGGCAACCACCCCCGCGTCAGATGCTCAGGCAGGCCCGAACAGCCCGGCGAAGCGCTCGCGGAGCAGGTTCTTCTGCACCTTGCCCATGGCATTCCTTGGCAGCTCGTCGACCACGGCCACGTGCTTGGGGAGCTTGAAGGCCGCAAGCTGCTCGCGAAGCATCGCCACCACGTCGCCCGGATCCCCGGTGACCGTCAGGACCGCCACCACCGCCTCGCCGAAATCCGGGTGCGGCACGCCGACGACGGCGCTTTCCACCACGCCGGGCAGCGCGTCGAGGGCGGTCTCCACCTCCTTCGGGTAGACGTTGAGCCCGCCGGTGATGATGAGATCCTTCGCGCGCCCGACGATCGTCACGTAGCCGTCAGCGGCGATGCGCGCCACGTCTCCGGTCACGAACCAGCCGCCGTCCCGCATCTCCTCGGCGGTCTTCTCCGGCAGGCGCCAGTAGCCCTTGAAGACGTTCGGGCCGCGCACTTCGAGTATGCCGGTCTCCTCCGGCCCGAGGATCGCGCCTTCCGCGTCGGCGACGCGGGCCTCCACCCCGGGCAGCGCAGGCCCGACCGTGCCTGCGCGCCGCTCGCCCTCGAGGGGGTTCGAGGTGCTCATGGAGGTCTCGGTCATGCCGTAGCGTTCAAGGATCCGCTGGCCGGTCCGCGCCTCGAAAGCCTCGTGGGTCGCGGCGAGCAGCGGCGCCGAGCCGGAGATGAAGAGCCGCATGCCGGCCGTTGCCTCGCGCGTCAGGCTCGGGCTCGCCAGCATCCGGGTGTAGAACGTCGGCACCCCCATCATCACCGTCGCGCGCGGCAGGAGACCGATCACCCGCTCAGGGTCGAACTTCGGCAGGAAGACCATCCGCCCGCCGTTCAGCAGCATGACGTTCAGCGCGACGAAAAGCCCGTGGGTGTGGAAGAGCGGCAGCGCGTGGACCAACACATCCTCGGGCTGAAAGCCCCAGAACCGGTGCAGGGTGGTGGCGTTCGACCAGAGATTGTCGCTCGTCAGCATCGCCCCCTTGGAGCGCCCGGTGGTGCCGGAGGTGTAGAGGATCGCCGCGAGATCGTCCCCCGACCGCGCCGCCACGTCCCGCTCGGAGGGAAGCTTCGCGGCCTGCGCGAGCAACGTTCCCTCGCCCGCCGGTCCGAGGGTGAAGAGCCAGGCCTTGCCGACCAGCGGCGCGATCGCGCCTTCGCTCGCCGGATCACAGACCATCACCTTCGGCTCGGCGTCGCCGATGAAGTGGGTGAGCTCCGCCGGCGTATAGGCCGGGTTGAGCGGCACGTAGACCGCCCCTGCCTGCAAGACGCCGAGATAGAGCCCGATGGAGGCCACCGACTTCTCGACCTGCACCGCCACCCGGTCGCCCGGCTCCACGCCCGAGGCGACGAGGAGGGACGCGATGCGCCCCGCCCGGTCGAGGAGTTCGGCAAAGGTCAGCTTCGACCCGTCTTCCGCCTCGAGAAACTCCCGCGAGCGGTCGGCGGGAAACCCGGACGCCAGCCGGGCGAAGAGATTGGCATTCCCGCTCACGGCACGGCCTTCCGGAAGCGCGGGCTGACGGTGACGAGGCTCAGGATCTCGAAGAGCATCTGGGCGCCGGCATGGGCGGTGTTGGTGGTGGCGTCATAGGCGGGCGCCACCTCGACCACGTCGCCGCCGACGATGTCGATGCCCGCGAGGCCGCGCAGGATCGCCTGCACTTCGCGCGAGGTGAGCCCGCCGATCTCCGGCGTGCCGGTCCCCGGCGCGAAGGCCGGGTCGAGCGAGTCGATGTCGAAGGAGAGATAGACCGGACCATCGCCCACTACCTCGCGCGCCTTGGCGATGATCGCCGGGATGCCGATGAGGTCGACTTCCTCCGCGTGGATGCAGGTCATGCCGGACTCGGTCGCGAACTCGTAGAGGTATTCCGACGCGCCGCGCAGCCCGATCTGGATCGTCCGCGTCGGATCGAGCACGCCGGCAAGCACCGCGTTGCGGAACGGCGCGCCGTGGTTCTCGCGCAGCCCGTCGAACGGGCCGCCGGTGTCGGAATGCGCGTCGATGTGGACGAGGCCGACCGGGCGGTCGCGACCGACAGCCCGCAGGATCGGATAGGTGATCGAGTGATCGCCGCCGACCGACAGCGGCACCACGCCCGCGTCCACCATCGCCGCCACCCACGCCTCGATCTCGCGATGGCTCGCGGCGATGTCGTAGCGGCTGGAAAACGGCACGTCGCCCACGTCGGCGACCCGCAGGTCGTAGATCGGCGTCACGCCGTGCACATGGTGGTACGGCCCGACCCGCTCGATCGTCCGGACCGCCCTCGGCCCGAAACGGGTGCCGGAACGGTTGCCCGCCCCGAGGTCCATGGGCACGCCGCTGATCGCCACGTCGAGGCCGGAGAAGTCCGGTGACTCAGGATTGACTTGCCGGAACGGCGCCGTGAGGAAGGTCGGAACGCCCACGTAGGGGGCCGGCCGGGCGCCGCGACTGAACACGCGCTCGGCAACCCGTGCAAACTTCGGATCGTGCATCCGCCCGCCGGGGTCATCGGCGTAACGCGCCCTCAGCCGCTCCAGGTCCTCTTGGCTCCAGGCCATCAACGTCTCCCATTTCTCAGTCGCGCGCCCCGGACCCGGACCATCCGGCCGGGGCGACCTTCGGCAACCGGCCTTCGCCGGGACGGACGCGCTGCCCGTCCCGCGCCGGCCGCCCTTACTTGAACGCCACGTCCGTGACCGCGTGAGTCCACGCCCCCTCGGGCTTCTTGGTAATGACCGGGTCCGAGCCCGCCGTCAGAAGCGTCTCGACGGTGCGCTCGTAGTCGGCCGGATCAAGCGTGCCGTCCGTCCCGGCGGTGAGCTTGGCGATCTCGCCCATCATCTGCTTCTGGTGATGCTCGGTCTGCGCGCCGGTCTCGTCATTGTCGAGCACGATCATCGCGGCGTCGTCGGGGTTTTCCTCAGCCCACTTCCAGCCCTTCATGCTGGCCCGGACGAACTTCGCCATCTTCTCGACGAAGGCCGGATCCTTCAGCTTGTCCTCGATCACGTAGAGCCCGTCCTCGAGCGTCGCCACGCCCTCATCCTCGTACTTGAAGACGGTGAGCTCCTCCGGCTTCATCCCGGCGTCGATGACCTGCCAGTACTCGTTGTAGGTCATGGTCGAGATGCAGGCCGCCTGCTTCTGCAAGAGCGGATCGACGTTGAAGCCCTGCTTCAGCACGGTGACGCCCTGCGGGCTGCCGTCGGTCGGGATGCCGAGCTTCGACATCCACGAGAAGAACGGATACTCGTTTCCGCCGAACCAGACGCCGAGCGTGTGGCCGGGGAAGTCCTTGGTCGCCGTGACCCCTGAGTCATTGCGGCAGGTGAGTTGCATCCCCGAGCGCTTGAACGGCTGGGCGATGTTGACGAGCGGCAGGCCCTTTTCGCGCGCGGCGAGGGCCGAGGGCATCCAGTCGACGACGACATCGGCGCCGCCGCCGGAGATCACCTGCGCCGGCGCCACGTCCGGGCCGCCTGGTTTGATGGTGACCTCCAGCCCCTCCTCCTCGTAGAAGCCCTGGTCCTGCGCCACGTAGTAGCCGGCGAACTGCGCCTGCGTGACCCATTTCAGCTGCAGCGTCACCTCCTCGGCACTGGCACCGGAGGCGAATAGCGCCAGGGCGGAGGCCCCGGCGAGCGCGAACCACGTCTTTGTCATGCCTAGATGCTCCCACGTTGGACCGGTCGCCGGAGGGGCCTTCAGCGCCGCTGCGACGGGTGCCAGAATGTCACCCACCGCTCCAGAAGCGCCACGACGCCGTAAAACGCCGAGCCCACCAGCGCCGCGACCGCGATCTCCGCCCAGACCATGTCGAGGGCGAGCCGGCCCACTTCGGTCGAGATGCGAAAGCCCATGCCGAGCGTGGGCGAGCCAAAGAACTCCGCCACGATCGCCCCGATCAAAGCGAGGGTCGTGCAGATTTTCAAGCCGTTAAACAGGAACGGCGCGGCCGCGGGCAGCCGCAGCTTCAGCAGCGTCGGCCAGTAGCCGGCCGCATAGGTCCGCATCAGGTCCCGCTGCATCGGATCGGCGCTCGCAAGCCCCTGCACGGTGTTCACCAGCATCGGGAAGAACACCATGAAAACAACGACCGCCGCCTTCGACTGCCAGTCGAAGCCGAACCACATCACCATGATCGGCGCGAGGCCCACAATCGGCAGCGCCGAGGCGAAGCCACCGACCGGCAAAAGCCCGCGGCGCAGGAACGGCACCCGGTCCGCGAGGATGCCGACGAGAAACGCCGCGCCGCAGCCGATCGCGTAGCCAGAGAACGCGCCCTTCACCACGGTCTGCATCACGTCCGCCCGAAGCACCGGCCCGCTCGTCATGATCCGCGCCCAGATCGCGCTCGGCGCCGGCAGCAGGACCGGCGAGACGTCGAACGCCCGAACCACGATCTCCCAGAGCACGATCAGCGTCGCGCCGAAGACCAGCGGCGGCAGCAGGCGTGTCCAGAACGTCGTCGCCCTCGCCGCCAGCCAGATGTTGAGGAGCCAGCCGCCGATCCAGACGAGGACCCCCGTCGCCACCATCATCGGCTTGCCTCCCGGGCCGGATGGACTATCCCCTTGGTTCCGAAGGACAGCGTGCGATGCCGAAGCCACGGACGATCTCCCTGCCCGACGCGCGGCGCCTCTGGCTCCGGGCGCAGCGGCTCGACACCGCCGAGCCCTTCGGCGTCGGCGCGGGCGCCACGCGCGCCGCGATCGAGCATCTGGGCTACGTCCAGATCGACACGATCAACGTCATCGAGCGCGCCCATCATCATATCCTCTGGAGCCGCATCCCGGCCTATGCGCGCGGCGATCTGGTTCAGGCCCAGAGCGTGGAGAAGTCGGTCTTCGAGTACTGGGCGCACGCGCTCGCCTACATTCCGGCGCGGGACTACCGGCACCACATGGCGGCGATGCGCGCCCACCGCGAGACTCCGTCCGCGTGGTTCAGGGACATCGACGCGGGTGAGCTTCGCACCATGCTCGGCCGCATCCGCCGTGAGGGCGCGCTCAGCATCCGTGACATCGACGGAGACGTCCTCGTCGACAAGACCCACCCCTGGGCGAGCCGCAAGCCATCGAAGCGGGTGCTGCAACACGGCTTCTTCGGCGGCCAGCTCACGGTCAGCGCCCGCGCGGGCATGGTGAAGACATACGAGCTCACAGACCGGCATTTCGGCTGGCCGCCACGGCCGCGGATCGCGACCGAAGGCCAGACGCTCGATTACCTCCTCGACCGCGCGATCCGCGCGCAGGGCGTCATCAGCATCGACTCCGCCTGCTACATGGACGCGCCGCGCAAGAAGGCGATGGCGGCGCTGATCGAGGCCCGCGTCCGCCGGCGCCTGCTGGTGCCGGTGACGATCGAGGGGCTGAAGCCGCACTGGGTGACACCCGAAGCGCTCTCCGAGGCGCTGCCGGAGACGGACGCCGTTCACCTGCTGTCGCCCTTCGACCCGCTCGTCATCCAGCGGACCCGGCTGGAGCAGTTCTTCGGCCACGCCCACCGGTTCGAGGCCTATGTACCGGCGGCGAAGCGCAGATACGGCTACTTCGGCCTGCCGGTGCTGGTGGGCGACCGGGTGGCGGCGATCATCGACACCAAGGCCGACCGTGCGAACCGCACGCTTCTCATCCAGCAGTGGAGCTGGATCGACGCGCCCCGCGACGGCGATCAGGCTCGGATCGAGGCGGCGCTCGGCCGGTTCGAGGCGTTCCAGTTCGGCCCCTGAGGCGGCGTGTGGCTGGCGGCTCATGTCCGCCGCCCTCCCATCGCCGCGAAGGCCAGCCGCTCGACGAGCGCCACGAGCCCGACGAGGCCCGCCGCACAGATCGACGCCATGACGAGCGCCGCCCAGATCTGCACGGTCTGCCCGTAGTAGCTGCCCGAGAGCATCCGCGCGCCGAGACCCGCCACCGCCCCGGTCGGCAGCTCGCCGATGATCGCGCCGACGAGACTCGCGGCGACCGCCACCTTCAGCGAGGCAAAGAGCCAGGGCAGCGCGGCGGGCCAGCGCAGGCGCAGAAAGACCTGCCAGCGGCTCGCGTTCCAGGTGCGCATCTGGTCGAGCAGCATCGGCTCCGGGCTGCGCAGTCCCTGCACCATCCCGACGACGACCGGGAAGAAGCTCAGGTACATGGAGATGATCGCCTTCGGCAGCAGCCCGGTGACGCCGACCGAGTTCAGCACGACGATGATCATCGGCGCGATCGCGAGGATCGGCACCGTCTGGCTGGCGATCACCCATGGCATCACGCTGGCGTCCATGGTCCGGCCATGGACGATGAGCGCCGCGAGCACGACCCCGAGCCCGGCGCCGAGACCGAAGCCCGCGAGGGTCGCCGCGAGTGTCACCCAGGCATGATAGACGAGGCTGCGCTTCGAGGAGACGGGGACGGTCGCGGTCGTCTTCCAGAGCTCCGCCACCACCTGATGCGGTGCCGGCAGCTTGGGGCGCTCCTGCCCGAGAGTCTCGACCACGAGCGCCCGCGCGCCGAGGGTCCGCCCGTCGCGCGCCGCCTGATCGTGCGCCCACTGGGCGTTCAGCACGACCGCAAGGCCATACCACAGCACGACGATCGCGGCGACGACGGTCAGGACCGGCACCACCGCGCTCTGCCGCATCCCGCCTGCTGCCCCCCGCATTCCGTCTCCCGCCGATCGGTCCGGCGCGGAGGTTAGCAGCAATCGGCGATCCGTCCATCCTGACGCGTGGTCAGCCGGCGAGGCTCGTCACGTAAGTGACACGCAATTGCCATCCGCGCGTCGCGAAGGGGGCGGAAAGAGACGCCAGGAGATCTCATTCGGAGCTTACCCATGTTCTTCCGGCCGTCCGCCACCTCCCTCGTGTCCGTCGTGGCGCTGCTCGCCGCGTCGCCCACGCTTGCGGCGCCATTTTTCGACCGCGTCGCGAGCTTTCCTGTCGCTCTCAACCTTCCCGCCGGCACCGATCCCGCGACGCCGACATCGGCCGAGATCGTCGCCGCCAGCGGCGACGGCATGACGCTCGTCTACAGCGACAGCCCGAACCGGGCGATCGGCTTCGTCGACATCACCGACCCGAAGGCGCCGAAGCCGCTCGGCAGCCTCGGCTTCGACGGCGAGCCGACATCGGTCGGCATTCTCGGCGCCACGGCGTTCGTCGGCGTCAACACCCGCGAGAGCTTCACCGAGCCGACCGGCCGCCTCGCCGAGGTCGATATCGCGACCCGGACCGAGCGCGCGAGCTGCGATCTCGGCGGCCAGCCCGATTCCGTCGCCGTCGCCCGCGATGGCAGCTTCGTCGCCGTGGCGATCGAGAACGAGCGCGACGAGGACCTGAACGACGGCGCCCTGCCGCAGATGCCCGCCGGCTATCTCGCGATCGTGCCGCTCAAGGGCGGCGCGCTCGACTGTGGCGGGCTGATCAAGGCCGACATGACCGGCCTCAGCGGCGTCTCGCCCGAGGATCCCGAGCCCGAGTTCGTCGACATCAATGCCAACGGCGAGATCGCGGTGACGCTTCAGGAGAACAACGCCGTGGCGATCCTTGATCGCACCGGCAAGGTGCTGTCGCACTTCTCCGCCGGCAGCGTCGATCTCGACGGCATCGACGCGAAGGACGACGGCGCCCTCGTCTTCACCGACAGCCTTGCCGGCGTGCCGCGCGAGCCTGACACCGTGCAGTGGATCGGCACCGACCGCCTCGCGGTGGCGAACGAAGGCGACTGGCAGGGCGGCACCCGCGGCTGGACGATCTTCACCCCGGCGGGCGAAGTCGCCTACGACAGCGGCACCAGCCTCGAGCGTGCCATCGTCGAGATCGGCCACTACCCGGACAAGCGCTCCGACGCCAAGGGCGTTGAACCCGAAGGCCTCGAAGTCGCCCGCTTCGGCGACCAGGACTACGCCTTCGTGCTCTCCGAGCGCGGCTCGGTGGTCGCGGTCTACCGTCTCGGTGACGGCGAGCCGGTCCTCAGCCAGATCCTGCCCTCGGGCATCTCACCCGAAGGCGCCGTGGCGATCCCGTCGCGCAACCTGCTCGTGACCGCGAACGAGACCGACCTCGTGGAGGACGGTGGTGCGCGCTCGCACGTGATGCTCTACGAGCTCGCCGACCGCGAGGCCCCGGCCTATCCGACGATCACCTCCGCCGGGGCCCCGGAGCTCATCGGCTGGGGCGCCCTCTCGGGCCTTGCCGCCGATCCGGCGACGCCGGGCAAGCTCTACGCGGTCAGTGACAGCTTCTACGGCGCGCAGCCGCGCATCTTCGAGATCGACGCGACCACGACGCCCGCCCGCATCGTGCGTGCCATCGACGTGACGCGCGACGGCGCCCCGGCGCAGAAGCTCGACCTCGAAGGCATCGCCCCCGACGGCGAGGGCGGCTTCTGGCTCGCCAACGAGGGCGACCGCTCGAAGCTTGTCCCGCACGCGCTGCTGCACGTCGACGCGAACGGCGCCATCGAGGATGAGATCGCCCTGCCGGCCGAGCTTGCCGGGGCCGAGACGCGCTTCGGCGCGGAAGGCGTCGCGGTGATCGGTGACACGATCTGGCTGGCGATGCAGCGCGAGTGGAAGGACGACCCCAAGGGCGAGGTGAAGCTCCTCGCCTATCGCCCCGAAAGCGAAAGCTGGGGCGCGGTGCGCTATCCGCTCGACGCGGCGCCGGACGGCGGCTGGATCGGGCTTTCCGAGCTTGCCGTCCACGGTGACGCGCTGTTCCTGATCGAGCGCGACAATCAGATCGGCGCGGCCGCGAAGGTGAAGCAGATCACCAGCGTCCCGGTCGCCGAGCTGAAGCCCGCGCCGCTCGGAGGCGAGCTTCCGGTGGTCTCGAAGCAGGTGGTCCGCGATCTGCTGCCCGATCTCGCCGCGACGGGTGGTTATGTGGTCGACAAGGTCGAGGGCTTCACCATCGACGCCGGCGGCAATGCCTTCGCCGTCACCGACAATGACGGTGTCGATGACAGCTCGGGCGAGACCCACTTCCTGCGCCTTGGCGGCGCCTCGGCGATGTGATCGCCGTCGGCCGGTCCTGGCGTCGTGCCGGGACCGGCCATCACCAATCTCAGGCGCGCACCCGCTGCGGGCCGAGCGGACCGTAGTCGAATTCCGCCGTTGCCGGGCCGAAGCGGCGCAGGGCGTTCGGCGCATCGAACGCGTCCAGGCGCATCTCGATCAGGACCAGCCGGTCGGCATCCTCGGCGAGGGAGAGCGCGTCATCGAGTTCCGCCTCGGTGGAGGCCACCCGCACGTGGAAATTGCCACGATCCGTCAGGACACCCGGCAGCCCGGCGTAGTTCCAGTTCGCCACGTCGTTGTAAGCGTCGGTCATCCCGAGGATGAACCGCTCAATGGTATAGCCGCGGTTGTTGAGCACGAAGATGATCGGCTTCTGGTCAAGGCGCAGCAGGGTCGAGAGCTCCTGCGCGGTGAGCTGGAACGAGCCGTCGCCGATGAAGAGAACCTGCCGCCGGTCCGGCGCCGCGAGGCAGGTGCCGAGCGTCGCGGGCAGGGTGTAACCGATCGAGCCCCAGATGTTGCTGGCGATGTAGGTCACATCCGCCGGCAGGACTTCGCGGCCGAGCCCGATGTTCGAGGTGCCGGATTCCGCGAGCACCACGTCGCCCGGCCGGATGAAGTTCGCCATGCGCGGCCAGAGCCGGGCCTGCGTGAGCGGCACCGGGCCGCCGAACGACGCCTCGGCATGGGCATTGCGCTGGTTGCCCGAGCGCGGCCGGGCCGACGCCGGAAGGCAGGCCAGGAAGGCGCGGAGCAGCGCCTGCGGCTCGACGCCATAGTAGACCTGACCTTCGATTTCGACCGAATGCGATCCGAGAAGGACGCTCGCCTGCGGCAGTTGCGCCGTGAAGTGACCCGAGTTCACCTCGATGAACCGCGGCGCCGCAGCGATCAGGCAATCGGAGTTCTCGACGAGCGCCCGCGTCTCCGCCGTCGAGGCCGCGCCGCCGTAGAGGCCGGCCGACAACTCGTGCGCCTCGGGCAGGATCGCCTTGCCGGTCGAGAGCGCCGCAAAGCGGGTTCCCGTGGCCTCGGCAAGCGCCAGAAGCTCGCTCGCGTAGCCGAACCGCTCCGCGTCCATGTCGACGAGGATCGCCGGCGCCGAGGCGGCGTCCCAGAGCCGGCCGAGGTGCGCAAGCGCGGCCTCGAGCCGCTCGTCGCTCGACATCCGTCCGACGAGCAGCGGGCCGTCCGGCGCGTCGATCTCCACATGCGAGACGTCGGAGGGAAGCTGCAGGTAGACTGGCCGGCGCGCCTCGATCGCGGTGCGGATCACCCGGTCGATCTCGGCCGCGGCGGTCTCCGGCGTCAGCCGGGCCTGCGCGGCGGTGAACTGGGCAACGGCGATCAGCACGTCGGCGTAGTCGCCGGTGCCAAGCGTATGGTGCAGCGGCACGCCCTTGCGCATCTTTTCGAGCGGCGGCGCGCCGGTGATGCAGATCACCGGGACATGCTCGGCCGCCGCGCCCGCGATGGCACAGATCGCGCTCAGGTCGCCGACGCCGTAGGTGAGCAGCAGCGCCGAGGCGCCGCGCAGCCGCGCGTAGCCGTCGGCGGCGTATCCGGCATTCAGCTCGTTGCAGCATCCGACGAAGGCAAGGCCGCCGTCGCGGCCGATCTGGTCGAGGAACTGGAGATTGAAGTCGCCCGGGACGCCGAGGACGTGGCCGACGCCCGCCTCCTTCAGCCGCGAGATCAGGAAGTCACCAACCGTCGTCTTCATCTCTCATCCTCCGCAGCATCAGCGATCGCCCCATCATGCCCCCGAACCCGCACAAGAGGGTTGCAAAGTCGGCCACCTCCGGCCGACAATTCGCACAGCTTACGCACTATTTCCTGTTGAACGCATGGAAGCCGCATGGACAGCTTTGATACCGCGATTCTTCGAGCATTGCAGCGCGACGGCGCGATGACCAACGGCGCCCTCGCCGAGGTCGTGCATCTCTCGCCCTCGCAATGTTCACGGCGCCGGCAGGCGCTCGAGGCGGCCGGGATCATCGAGGGCTACGCCGCGCGGCTCGACCGCCGCAAGCTCGGCTTCGGGCTGAACGCCGTGGTGCGGGTGAACCTTGAGGGCCACGGTCAGGACACGGCCCGTGAGTTCGCGGATTTTCTTCAGCGCTGCGACGAAGTCTTGTCGGCGCATTCGGTGTCAGGCGACGCGGATTTCGTGCTCTACGTCTGCACGCGCGATCTCGACGCGTTCGCGGCATTGGTCCACGACCGGCTCTTGCCGCATCCGCTGGTGCGACAGATCCGTTCCGAGATCATGCTCAAGACCATCAAGGAGAGCCGCGAGCTTCCGCTCTGACCCCGCGCTCGCGCAGCGCCTGCCGCGTCAGGCCGCCAAGCTCGCTCGCCGTGCCGGGCCGGCCGAAGAGCGCGCGATCGAGCCGTTGCAGCGCCGCCGATCCGGCGGGGGCGATACCTCGGGCCGAGAGCAGCGCCAGCAGCGCCCGGCGGGCACCCACCGGATCGCGTCGCGCCTCCGCCCAGCGCAGGGCGAGTGCCGCCCGCTGCGCCCTGCCCCAGCGGCGCAGGCGTCCGACGGCGCCGCTGCGCCCCACGCCAAGCGTCGGCACCAGCGCGAGGGCGCCGACGACGGCGCCGAGCGCCAGCCCGACCGGGACGGCGCGCCGGGCCACGAGACCGGGCTCCTTCGGCAGGGCCGTGCCCTCGAAGGCGATTTCCGCGCCGCGCAGCATCTCCTCGCGCCAGACCCGGCTGCCGGTGTCGAACCAGGCGACGGGGATGTTGTCGAGTTCGGCCGGCACCGTGCTTTGCGGCTGCATCCGGTAGCGCCAGATCACCTTGGAGATCGGCCCGTCGGCGGTGCGCTCGACCGTGCGCTCCTCGCCGTCGATGAAGCTGAAGAGATTGCCCGCCGCCATCTGCGGAGCGGACGGCAGCGCCTCCGGCGGAAGGCCTGCGACCTCGAGGGTCACCGTCCGCCGCGTCCAGTCGCCCGCCACGATCCGGTCGGGCGCGGGTTCCCATTCGTCGGTCATCCGCACGGCGCGGGCGGGCATCCAGAACGGCTGGCGCAGACCGATCGCGACTTCCGGCGGCAGCGGCGGCTCGGCGACCTCGAAGGCGACGGGCGTGGAGGCCGCGTCGATCGTCATGCGCTGCCCGCCCGAGCCGGCGAAGATCAGATGGTGGGTGATCGGCCCGATTTCCTGCTTGCCGGGCTCCTGCGGGAAGAACGCGAAGCGCACCTCGAAGACGTGGGCGTTGCGGTTGTCGATGCGCTCCTCGGTCCATTCCGGCGCGCCGAGCTGCATCCAGCTCCAGCCCTTGAAGGGCGGGACGGCGAGCGTCTCCTTCGCCACGTTGCCGACGTATTCGCCGCGCAGGGTGGCGAGCACCATCTCGCCGAGCACCGGCCCACCCCGGGGCAGCGCGTCCGGGAGGAGAGCGAGCCTCACCTCGGGCGGCCAGCCGGTTTCGGCGACCACCGGCCGGGGCATGACGGCAAGCGCCGCGAGGAGCAGGAGGGCGAGGCGGATCACCATGGGTCTCCCGTCGGGGCAGGCAAGGTCCCCTCGCTCTCGCGCTGTTCGTGCTCGGCGGCGATACGGGCCTTCAGATAGCGCCCGGGGTCGTCGGGAATCGAGCGCAGCCAGTCCCTCGTCGCCTCGACCGACTGGATCGAATCGCTCGGGCGCGGCAGGCGCGGGCGCGCGCGCATCAGCGCCTGAATGTGCATCTCGTAGGTGCCGGGGTTCGTCGCGGCGACCTTGGCGTTGGCGACGCCGACCTTGCCCCAGACCCCACCGCCATCGCCGCTCTTGCGCTCGATGAAGCGCTCGAGCAGCACCCGATTCGCCCGCGCGTCGGAGTCGGTCGGATCGCTGTAGAGCACCGCGTCGAAGTAGTCCGCCGCGAGCGCATAGCGCCCGGTGAGCGCAAGCGTGTTGCCCCGGTTGTAGGTGGACCCGCGCCCCGCCGTCTGGAACACAAGCTCCGCCTCCGGGTAGCGTCCCGCCTCGTAGAGCGCGACACCGCGCCAGCGCGGCGCCTCGATGAGCTCCGCCGCGACGCCCGGCGCGCCTGCCCGGAGCGCGAGACGCCCCCACGCCGAGGGGCCGGCGGCAACGATGGTCGCAAGCGCCAGCACGACGCAGGCCATGGGCAGGATGCGGCGCAGCCTCATGCGCTCCTCCTGAAGAGGCCGAACGCGAGCAGGAGCGGCACCACCGCCAGCAGCCGGCCGTAGTCGTGCCATCCGAGGTGCCTGAGCGCGGCGGGTACCGTCACGCGGCCTCCTCCCGACCGAACGGCGGCAAGGAGTGGCTGGGGATCATCGAGGCTCGCGGCAACCCCGCGCCCGGCCCGCGCGATGGCGGCAAGGCCCGCGGGATCGCCGGGCGGCAGGTCGGACGGATGCTCGATCGGCGCGACGGCGAGCGTCGAGACCCGGGCACCCGCGGCGACGAGCGCCTCAACCGCCGGAAGCGCCTCGGCTGCGCCGCCGCCATCGCTCACCACCACCACGTCGCTCTTCAGCGTACCGGATTCCGCCAGCAGCCGCCCGGCCAGGTTGAGCCCGCAGGCGAGGCAGCTCCCGGGGTCGGGCACCGTCTCGCCGTCGAGCGCCGCGATCATCGGCCCGAGGACATCGCCGTCGGTGGAGAGCGCACTTCCGAGATAGGCGTCGCCTGCATACACGATGAGGCCCGCCGGCCGGGAACTCGCCGCCGAGACGATGAGCCGCGCCGCGTCCTCCGCCGCCGGGAGCGCACCGCCCATCGTCATGGAGCTGGAGACGTCGAACACGATGAAGAGCCCGTCGAGGTTGCGAAACGTCGGCGCGCTGCGATCGCGCAGCGCCGGCCCGGCGAGCGCCAGCGCCAGCGTCGCGAGGATCGCCGCCGGCAGGTATCCTGCCCGGCGGGCGCCGGGCAGCACGCGTCCGAGCCGCGCCATCGCCTGCAGGAGCACCGGATCCATCGCCGCGCCCCAGCCGGCCGGCGTGGTCGACCGCCGCTCCGCAAGGCGCGCGGCCGCGAAGACGACCGGCAGGGCCAGCAGCCACCAGGGCCGGAGCAGCGCGAGGTCGCCCCACGCGATCATGGCCGACGCCCTCCGCCCGCGAGCAGCAGCAGGCCAGCCGCGAAGGCAAGGCCGGCCGGCCAGGGCCAGAACGGCTGCTGGACCGCGACAGATGCGGCCTGATGGGCATTCGCTTCCATCCTGTCGATGTCGGCGCCCACGGCCGCGAGATCGGCGGTGGTGCGCACGCGGAAGGCGCCGCCCCCGGTGGTCGTCGCCATCTTCTCGAGCGTCCCGGCATCGACCGAGTCGCGGGTCGCCCCCGCCTCGCCGACCGCCGTCACCCCGAGCGCGATGGTGTGGACGCGGATGCCGAGTTCACTCGCGAGCCGCGACGCGCCGACCGGCGCCACGCGGCCGCTGGTGTCGACTCCGTCGGAGAGCAGCACAACCACCCGGCTCGCCGCATCGCCGGCCGCGAGCCGCTTCATCGCGAGGCCAAGGCCGTCGCTGATCGCCGTGGAGCGGCCCGAGATGCCGATGGTTGCCGCCTCGATCGCGTCGGCGACCGCCTCGGAGTCGTAGGTCATCGGCGTGGCGAAATACGGACCCTCGGCGAAGATCACGAGGCCCATGCGATCACCCTCGCGGCCACGGGCAAAGGCCGCGCCCACCTGCTTCACCGCGTCGAGGCGGCTCACGGTGTGGCCGTCGATCTCGAAATCCTCGTTCTCCATGCTGCCCGAGAGGTCGAGCACCAGCACGATGTCGCGCCCCGAGACCGGCAGCGCGCCGGTGTCGGTCAGACGCTGCGGCCCGGCCAGCGCGAGGACGAGGCACGTCCAGAGGATCGCCGGCAGCAGGACCGGCAGCCGCGCGGCGAGACCGTGGCGGCCGGCGTCACCCAGCTGCCGGGCGATCGTCGGCGGCACGAGCAGCGCGGCCTTCGCGTGGCGGACCGGCGGCAACAGCCGGCGGACGATGAGCGGCAGGGGCAGGAGGACGAGGGCTGCGGGCGTTGCGAGACTCCACATCGGCTCAGACCCCGAGCGCCCGGGCGAGCCGGCGCTCCTCGGCGTCGAGATCGAGGCTCTTCGTGTCAGGCCGATAGAGCCCGGCCTCGAGCGCCGGACGCGGCTCGGCCCCCGCCGGGAGTTCGCGCGCCGCGAGCCAGGCCAGCGCCACGTGCCGCTCCGCCGCGGCAAGCCGCCGGGTCGCGGCGATCTCGTCCCGGAGCCGGCGACGCGGATCGGCGCGCCGCGCGAGGACGAGGCGCAGCAGCCCGTAGACCGCGAGTGCCGCGAGCAGCCCGAGGCCGAAGGCGAGGAGCCCGTCAGCCCAGGCCTCCGCCTCGGTCGGGACCGGCAAGCGGATCGGGCGGAGTTGCGTGACGAGGTCGGCGGGATCCATGGCGCTTCAGCTCCACCCGTCGAAAAGATCCCAGGCCCGGGCAAGCGCGTCGCCATCAGCCCTCACGTCGACCTGCATCGCCGGGATGCCGACGCGGGCAAGCGCCTCGATCCGCTCCGACACGGGCTCGGGCCACCCGACCCGGCGGCTGCGCGCCTCAGCGGCGAAGGCGTAGGCGCCGGGCGGCGGCGCCAGCTCGAAGGCGTCCTGCACCAGCAGGAGCTTCAGCTGGCCGGCCCGGCCGAGCGAGCCCGCGAGCGCCTCGAACTCGGCGCCGGGATCGTCGAGGGCGGTCGCGAGGACGAGGCTTGCCCCGCGCGGCGCGAGCCCGAGCGCGGTTTCGAGCAGCGTGTCGAGCGTCGGCTCCGCCGCCGCCGCACCCGCAGCGGCGATCGCGGCGGCGTGGGCCTCCGCCAGACCGCCGGCAGCGGCGGCCATGCCCGCGAGGCGGCCACGCGGCGGCACATAGCGCATCTTGCTCGCAGCCAGCGCGAGCGACCCGACACGGCCGTCAGCCTCGAGCGCCCGCCAGCCGCCGAGCGCCAGCGCCTCGGCCGCCGCGACCGAGCGCAGCGCCCGGCGGGTGCCCCAGAGCATCGGCGCGCGGAAGTCGGCGACGAGGATCACCGTGGCGCCCCGCTCCTCGCGAAAACTTCGCACGTGCGGCGTCCCGGTGCGGGCGGTGACGTTGCGGTCGAGGTGGCGCACGTCGTCGCCCTCGACGAAGGGCCGCACGTCGATCGTCTCGAGCCCGGCGCCGCGCCGCCGTCCGGGAAACCCGGCCGGGCGCAGGTCGGGATGCCAGTGGCCTCCGCCGCCGGTACGAAGATGCCGGCGCAGCGCCAGCAGCCGCCCGGGCGTGACGTCGAGCGCCGGGTCGTCGGTGCCCGGACGGTCCACCGCCTGCATCACAGCGCCGGCACGCGCTCGACGAGCGTCGCGACGAGGCTCCGCGCGGTCACGCCGTCGGCCGCCGCGCGCCAGGTCGGCACCAGCCGGTGCGACAGCACATCCTGCGCCAGCTCGGCCACGTCCTCGGGCACCGCGAAATCGCGGCCATGCAGGAAGGCCCGCGCCCGCGCCCCGGCGGCGAGCGCCAGCGTGCCGCGCGGCGACACCGGATGCTGGATTGCCGCCCTGAGCTCCGGCAGGGTGTCGGCCTCGCGTGTCGCGGACACCAGCCGGACGATGTAGTCCTTGAGGGCCGGCGCCAGATGGACGGCCCGCACCTCCTCCCGGGCAGCGGCGAGGCCCCCCGGGGTCAGCCGCTCCACCGGACCATGGCGCGCCGCCCGCTCCTCGCTCTCGACGAGGTCGAGGATCTGGCGCTCCTCCTCCCGCCCGGGATAGTCCAGCAGGATGTGCAGCATGAAGCGGTCAAGCTGCGCCTCGGGCAGCGGGAAGGTGCCCTCGTGCTCGATGGAGTTCTGGGTCGCGACCACCATGAACGGATCGGGCAGCGCCCGGGTCTCGCCACCGACCGTCACCTGCCGCTCGGCCATGGCCTCAAGCAGCGCTGACTGAACCTTGGGTGGGGCGCGGTTGATCTCGTCGACGAGCACCAGCGAATGGAAGACCGGGCCGGCGACGAACTCGAAGGCGCCGCGATCGGGCTTCAGCACCAGCGTGCCGGTCAGGTCTGCCGGCATCAGGTCGGGCGTACACTGGATGCGCGAGAAGCTGACGGCGAGCGCGTCGGCGAGGAAGCGGGCGGCGCGGGTCTTCGCAAGCCCCGGCGGCCCCTCGAGCAGGATGTGCCCGCCGGTCAGGACGCCGATCGCCAGCCGCTCCACCAGCGACGCACGTCCGATGAGCCCCGCCTCGAGCCCGCGGACGAGGCCCCCGAGTTCAGTGCGTGCCCCGCTTGCCGGCATCCGGGTTTCCCGGCTGTCGTCCTCCATCGTTTTCCTCCCCTGAGGAAGCCCGTTTCCCCCAGCATCGCGGGAGTCGCTGGCGGAGGACAAGCCCTCCTTTGGGAGACATTGGTCGAATGAGGCTACTTGCCCTTGCCGATTCTCGGCTCGGTGCCGGCGGCGAGTCGACGGATGTTGGCGTGGTGCCGGACGAAGACGAGGACCGCGAGCGCCACGGCGAGCCAGATCGCGTCCGGGCGGCCGAAGAGCGCCAGCCAGAGCGGCGCCGAGGCGGCCGCGACAAGCGCCGCGAGCGAGGAGAAGCGGAACGCGACGGCGGTGGCGAGCCAGGTCAGGCAGGCGGCAATGCCGGCAGGCCAGGCGAGCGCCAGCAGGATGCCGAGGAAAGTCGCCACTCCCTTGCCGCCGCGAAAGCCGAGCCAGACCGGAAAGAGGTGGCCGAGAAACGCCCCGAGGGCCGCGACGAGCGCCGCAGGCTCGCCGGCGATGGCGCGCGCGACGAGCACCGCCACCGCGCCCTTGCCGCCGTCGAGGACGAGCGTGGCGAACGCCGCCGCCTTGTTGCCGGTGCGGAGCACGTTGGTCGCGCCGATGTTGCCCGAGCCGATCGAGCGCAGGTCGCCGAGCCCCATGGCCCGGGTGATGAGCACGCCGAACGGGATCGAGCCGACGAGATAGCCGAGGACGAGTGCGGCGAGGAAGGTGAGGCTCATGCGGCATCCCTCGTGAAGACGCGGTCCCCGCCGACCCAGGTCGCGAGCACCCGGCCCTGCATCCGGCGCAGGTCGTAGGGCGTGTTCTTCGACTTCGAGCGCAGCGTGGCGCGATCGAGGACGAAGGGCGTGTCCGGGTCGAAGAGCACGAGATCGGCCGGGGCGCCGGCTTCGAGCCGGCCGGCGGGCAGGCCGAGGAGCTTCGCCGGATTGAGCGCCAGCGCGCGCCAGAGGGCGGGCAGGGCCAGGTGGCCGGCGTGGTAGAGCTGCAGCGCCGCCGGCAACAGCGTCTCGAGGCCCACCGCCCCGGGGGCGGCTTCCTCGAACGGCAGGCGCTTCTCTTCCTCGTCCTGCGGCGTGTGGAACGAGCCCACCACGTCGATCTCACCGGCGGCGAGCGCCTCCACGAGCGCCATGCGGTCGTCCTCGGAGCGCAGCGGCGGGCGCAGCTTGAAGAAGGTCCGGTAGTCGCCGATGTCGAACTCGTTCAGCGTCAGATGGTGGATCGAGGCGCCGGCCGTCACCTTCAGCCCGGCGGCGCGCGCCCGGGCAAGCGCCGCGAGCGCACCCGCGGTCGAGATCTGGTCGGCGTGGTAGCGCACGCCCGTCGCCTCGACGAGGGCGAGGTCGCGCTCGAGGCCGATCCGCTCGGCGAGCGGCGAGACCGCGGGCAGGCCGAGCTGGCTCGCGAACTGGCCGGAGGTGGCGCAGGAGCCTTCGGTCAGGTGCGATTCCTGCGGATGCCCGACGACGAGCGCCCCGAGGCCGGCGGCATAGGTCAGGCAGCGCTGGAAGATGCGGGTGTCGCGAACCGCGCGGCCATCCATGAACGCAACCGCGCCGCCGTCCATCAGGAAGCCGATCTCGGTCATCTCGCGCCCGTCGCGGCCCTTGGTGAGCGCGGCCATGGGCAGCACGTTGACCGGGCTGGTCGCGACCGCGCGGCGCTGCAGGAATTCGAGCGTCTCGGGCGTGTCGATCGCGGGCAGCGTGTCGGGCCGCGTCACCATCGTCGTGACGCCGCCCGCCGCCGCGGCGGCGCCGGCGGTGCGGAAGCTCTCCTTGTGCCTCTCCCCGGGCTCGCCCACCTTCACGCCGATGTCGACGATCCCGGGCGCGAGATGCCGCCCGCCACAATCCTCGCCGGGCCGGGCGCCCTCGAAGACTTCCGCGATCAGGCCATCCCGGATCACGACGCCGCCCTCGAAGACGCGGTCAGCGGCGGGGTCGACGAGACGGGCGTTGGTCAGGGTCATCGGCGCTCCAGGCGCCTCGGCGACCAATTCGGCGAGGCGGGCCTCCGTGCGATCGCGCAGGGCCGCGAGCCCATCGAGTCGGAGGCCGGTCATCGCGCCGCTCCCCCCGGCTCGTTTCGCGCGCGCAGGTTGCGTGCGAGGAGGTCCATTGCTGCCATGCGCACGGCGACGCCCATCTCCACCTGTTCCTGGATGACGCTCACGTTGATGTCGTCGGCCAGAAGGCCGTCGATCTCGACCCCGCGGTTCATCGGGCCGGGGTGCATGACGATGGCGTCGGGCTTCGCTGCCGCCAGCTTCTCGGCGTCGAGGCCGAAGCGGTGGTAGTATTCACGCATCGACGGGATGAGCGCGCCGTCCATCCGCTCCTTCTGGAGGCGCAGCATCATCACCACGTCCGCGCCTTCGAGGCCCTTCGCCATGTCGTCGAAGATCTCGACGCCCATGCGGTCGGCGCCTGGGGGGATGAGCGTTGGCGGCCCGATCAGCCGCACCCGGTTTTCCATCCGCCCGAGCAGGATCATGTTCGAGCGCGCCACACGGCTATGGGCGATGTCGCCGCAGATCGCCACGGTGAGGCGCGAGAGCCGGCCCTTGCGCCGGCGGATGGTGAGCGCGTCGAGCAGCGCCTGTGTCGGGTGCTCGTGCCGGCCGTCGCCGGCGTTCAGCACCGCGCAGTTCACCTTGGAGGCAAGGAGGTTGACCGCGCCGGACGAGGAATGCCGCACCACGAGCAGGTCGGGGTGCATGGCGTTCAGCGTCATCGCGGTGTCGATGAGGGTTTCGCCCTTCTTCACCGACGACTGCGCCATGGACATGTTCATGACCGCCGCCCCGAGTCGCTTGCCGGCGAGCTCGAAGCTCGCCTGCGTCCGGGTCGAAGCCTCGAAGAACATGTTGATCTGGGTGAGGCCGTTCAGCGCGTCGGCGCGCTTGTCGGTCTGACGGTTCAGCGTGACATAGGTCTCGGCAAGGTCGAGGATGCTCTCGATATCCTCGCGCGAGAGGCCCTCGATGCCGAGGAGATGACGGTGCGCGAACAAGGGAGAACCTCCGGTTCCGGGTCGGCGCATCTATATCAGCCGCGTGCCGGTCGGCAACCCGCCGGCTTGTCTGCGACGGGACATCGCCTGCTGCCTTGCCGGCAGGTCGGAAAAGGGAGGAGAGGGAAATGCTGCGTCTCGTCCTGACGATCGCCGCAGTCACCGCCGCCGGAGTCACCGCCGCGCCGCTGCCCGCGTTCGCGCTCTCGGACGTGGCGAGCGAGCTGGTCGCGCAGGAGGTGAAGGCGGCGTGCGGCGGCGGACCGGGCCGCTACGATCCGGCCTTCGTCGTGGAGCGTGACCTCGACGGCGACGGCATGGCCGATCTCGTCGTGGCCCACGAGGGCATCGAGTGCGCGAGCGCGCCCCGCAGCGCCGAATGTGGCGAGGTCCTGTGCCGGATCAGGGTGTGGCTGCGCCGCGGCGCGCGGTTCACGCCCGCGCTCGGCGACGCCTCGGGCTATGACATGACCATCGGGCAGGGTCCGACCCCGGAAATCCGCTGGGTCGGCGAGGGCGGCGTGCCGACCACGATCCGTTGGGACGGCGAGGCGTTCCACTGAGGCTGGCCCAGCGCCCGCGCCCGGCATAGGGTCGGCGGCACAGAGGGAGGCCCGCGTTGCAGATCGAGTCGTTCACCCATGCCGAGCTGGTCGCAGCGCTGGAATGGCAGCTCGAATGCGGCGCTGACGAGGCGATCGGCGAGGTGCCGGCGAACCGCTTCGAGACCGCGGGAAACCCCGCCCCCCGGCAGACTCCGCGCCGCACGGCCGCTGCCCCTGCCCCGGCGGCCGCACCGCCGCGACCGGCGGCAAGCGGTCCGGCCGAGGTGGCCGCAGCCTGCGCCGATCTCGCGGCGCTGAAGGCCGCGATGACCGAGTTCGAGGGGCTGGCCGCCCTCCGCACCGGCGCGCGCTCCACGGTCTTCGCCGACGGCAACCCCGCCGCGCGCCTCATGGTGATCGGCGAGGCGCCCGGCCGCGAGGAGGACCGCGCCGGCCTGCCGTTCATCGGCCGCTCGGGCCAGCTGCTCGACCGGATGCTGGCGGCGATCGGCCTCTCGCGGCAGGCCGAGGATCCGGCGGCGGCGGTCTACATCACCAACACCCTGCCCTGGCGCCCGCCGGGGAACCGCGAGCCGTCGGCCGACGAGGTGGCGGCGATGCTGCCGTTCCTGCACCGTCACATCGAGCTCGTGGCGCCTGAAGTGCTGCTGCTCGTCGGCAGTTCGGCGGTCAGGACGATGCTCCAGACCAGCGACGGCATCACCCGGCGCCGCGGCAAGTGGACCGAGATCGCCGGGCTGCCGGTCATCGCCACCTGGCATCCGGCGGCGCTGCTGCGCGATCCGATCCGCAAGCGCGAGGCCTGGGCCGATCTTCTGATGCTGAAGGAGCGCCTCGATGGCTGAGTTGCCGTTCGTGCCGATCCGTATCGCGGTGCTCACCGTGTCGGACACCCGCAGCCTCGCCGAGGACCGCTCGGGCGCGGTGCTGGTCGAGCGGCTGGAGGCGGCCGGTCACGTCCTCGCCGACCGGGCGATCGTGACCGACGACCAGCCCGGCATCGAGGCCCGGCTCCGGGGCTGGATCGCCGATCCCGGCGTCGATGCGGTGATCTCGACCGGCGGCACCGGCCTCACCGGGCGTGACGTGACGGTGGAGGCGCACGAGGCGGTTTACGAGAAGTCGATCCCGGCCTTCGGCACGCTCTTCACCATGATCTCCTTCCAGAAGATCGGCACATCCGCGATCCAGAGCCGGGCCTGCGCCGGGGTGGCGGGCGGCACCTACCTCTTCGCGCTGCCGGGCTCGCCGGGCGCGTGCAAGGACGCCTGGGACGGGATCCTCGCCGCCCAGCTCGACCTGCGCCACCGGCCGTGCAACTTCGTCGAGATCATGCCGCGCCTCGAGGAACACCGGCGAAAGTGAGACGGGACCGGCCGGGGCCGAGCCCGCGTGATCAGGGCGGCTTCCCTTCCCGCGGGGCGGCTCCTATGGTTCCCGCACCAGCAGGAGGACAAGGCTTTGGCGGACGTGGACCGGAGTGGCATCTTCACCGGCGACGACCCGTTCCGCCTGGCCCGGCAGTGGCTGGCCGAAGCCGAAGCGACCGAGCCGAACGACCCTAACGCCATTGCGCTCGCCACCGTCGACGCCACCGGCCTGCCCAACGTGCGGATGGTGCTCCTGAAGGACGTCGAGGATGACGCCTTCGTCTTCTACACCAACTACGAGAGCGTGAAGGCGGGCGAGCTCGACGGCGCCGGCAAGGCGGCCTTCGTCGCGCACTGGAAGAGCCTCCGCCGGCAGATCCGTGCCCGGGGCCTCATCTCGCGCGAGGAAGGGCCGAAGGCGGACGCCTACTACAAGAGCCGTGGCCTGCAGAGCCGGCTCGGCGCCTGGGCCTCGAAGCAGTCGCGACCGCTGTCGAGCCGATCGGCGCTGATGCTCGAGGTCGCGAAGGTGACGGCGATGAAGGGCATCGACCCGGACCGCCCGCCGTTCTGGGGCGGCTATCGCCTGACGCCGCTCGAGATCGAGTTCTGGGCGGACGGCACGCACCGGCTGCACGACCGCTTCCGCTGGACCCGCCCCTCGCCGGACGCGCCCTGGTCCGTCGTTCGCCTCAACCCGTGAGGACGCCATGCCCGAGACCACCGATCCCGTCGACCTGACCGCGGCACTCGTCCGCTGTCAGACCGTCACGCCCGCCGAGGGTGGCGCCCTGCACATGCTGGGGGAGATGCTCGCCGCCGCCGGCTTCCGCGTCCACCGCGCCGACCGCAACGGCACGCCGAACCTCGTGGCGCGCTGGGGCAACGAGGGACCGGTCCTCGGCTTCAACGGCCATACCGACGTGGTGCCGACCGGCGACCCGTCAGCGTGGCGCCATGACCCGTTCGGCGGCCAGATCTCGCAAGGCAGGCTCTGGGGCCGGGGCAGCGCCGACATGAAGTCGGGCGTCGCGGCCTTCGTCGCGGCGGCCATCGACTTCGTGGCCGCGACCCCGCCGAATGGCAGCATCCTCATCACGATCACCGGCGACGAGGAGGGCACCGGCACCGATGGCACCCCGGCGATCCTCGAGTGGATGCGGGACAATGGTGATCGGATGGACCACTGCCTCGTCGGCGAGCCCACCTGCCCGACGCGCATGGGCGAGATGATGAAGATCGGCCGGCGCGGCTCGATGACCGCCACGTTGGTCGCCTACGGCAAGCAGGGGCACACCGCCTATCCCGACCGGGCACAGAACCCGCTGCCCGGCCTCGTGCGCCTGCTCGACCGGCTGGCGAGCAAGACGCTGGACCGCGGCACGGACCACTTCGGGCCCTCGACGCTGGCGATCACCACGATCGACGTCGGCAACCCGGCGAGCAACGTCATCCCGGCCGAGGCGCGCGCCCGGGTGAACATCCGCTTCAACGACGCCCATACGGGACAGTCGCTCTCCGACTGGATCGAGGAGGAGGCCGACATCGTCGCGAAGGAAGCCGGCATCGGCATCGCCGCGGGCTTCGAGATCTCGGGCGAGAGCTTCGTGACCGAACCCGGTCCGTTCGTGGAGCTGGTGGCGAAGGCGGTGGAGGCCGAGACCGGCGTACGGCCCGAGCTTTCCACCTCCGGCGGCACCTCGGACGCGCGCTTCATCAAGGACCACTGCCCGGTGGTCGAGTTCGGGCTTGTCGGCGCGACGATGCACCAGACCGACGAGCATGTGGAGGTGGAGCACATCGTCCAGCTGAAGGGGATCTACAGCCGCATCATCCGCGACTACTTCGCCGGCTGACTGCCCGAGGGGCTGG
Source organism: Amaricoccus macauensis (assembly GCF_014201905.1). Lineage (GTDB taxonomy): Bacteria > Pseudomonadota > Alphaproteobacteria > Rhodobacterales > Rhodobacteraceae > Amaricoccus > Amaricoccus macauensis. The sequence continues at coordinate 87,169 of NZ_JACHFM010000004.1, forward strand.
CCAGAAACGTCGTCAGGCGATCGTCCCGTCCTTCGACAGCAGGATGGCGATCCGCCTCGTCGTGCTGAAGGCGCTGAGGACGATCACAAGCATCGCCATCATCGGCACCGAAAGAATGGCACCGGCGACGCCCCAGATCGAGGTCCACGCAACGAGGCTGACGAGGATCACGAACGGGCTGAGGTTGAGCGAGCTTCCCATGAGCAGCGGCTCGACGAAGTTGCCGAACGCGACCTGCGGAATGCACATGACGAGCACGAAGACGACGAACGGCCAGAGCTCGCCCATCTGCAGGAGCGCCAGCATCGCCGGCAGCGCGACCCCGATGATGCCGCCGACGTAGGGGATGTAGTTGAAGAGCCCGATGAGCAGCGCCCAGAAGCCGGCGAGCTCGATGCCGTAGAGCCGCAGGATCACGTAGCTCGCCACGCCGAGCGCGAGGTTCACCAGCGTCTTCATTACCAGATAGGTGCCGATCCGGCTGTTCACGTCGCGGATCACCTGCTGGATGTGCGTGACCTTCGCCGGTTCGTCGGAGAGCCGCGCGATCTTCCGGGCGAAGGCCCCCTGCTCCGCAAGGATGAAGCCGGCGTAGATCAGGATCACCGCGAAGGTGGCGACGATTGACGCGACCGAGGTCACCGACGCGAGGATCATCCGCTGCAGGTCGAGCTTGCCGACGATGTCCCGGCGCAGACTCTGCCAGCTCGGTTCGTCCTCGAGGCCGATCGCCACCGCACCGCGCTGGATCAGCGCGAGGAACTGCTCCTGATACCGCGGCAGGAGGGCGGAGACCTGGTTCACGTTCTGCACGATCAGCCAGACGATCACCGCCATCACCCCGAGGCTGAGGACGACCGCGAGGGTATAGCGCAGGCCCGCCCATGCATGCCCGAACCCCGGCGCACGACCGATCAGCTCCGCGAGACCGAGCACGACGTAGGCGATGATCACGCTCGCCACCACCGGCAGGATGATCGGGCGGCCGATGACGAGGATCCAGCCGATCATCAACGCCAGTCCGACGCCGTAGAAGAGCCGGGGGAGACCGTCGCGCATGATGGGCACTCGCGGTTCGCGTTGCCGCATGGAACCCAATCCCGGGGATTGCGTCCACTGCCAATCCGCTGCCGCCGAACGAAAAACGGGGGGCGCGAAGGCCCCCCGTTCCCGTCTCAACTCTCGCGAGTTGATTACATCATGCCGCCCATGTCGCCCATGCCGCCCGGCATGCCGCCACCGACCGCGCCCTTCGGCTCCGGCTTGTCGGCGATCATCACCTCGGTGGTGATGAGCAGGCCAGCAACCGACGCGGCGTCTTGCAGCGCGGTGCGAACGACCTTCGCCGGGTCGATCACGCCGAACTTGTACATGTCGCCGTACTCTTCGGTCTGGGCGTTGAAGCCGAAGGCCGCGTCGTCCGACTCGATGATCTTGCCGGCAACGACGGCGCCATCGACGCCCGCGTTCTCGGCGATCTGCCGCAGCGGCGACTGAAGCGCCTTGCGGACGATCGTGATGCCCGCGGTCTGGTCGGAGTTCTCGCCGGTCACGCCATCGAGCTTCTTCGAGGCGCGCACCAGTGCCACGCCGCCGCCGACGACGACGCCTTCCTGCACCGCGGCGCGGGTGGCGTTCAGCGCGTCATCGACGCGGTCCTTGCGCTCCTTCACCTCGACTTCGGAGGCACCACCGACGCGGATCACCGCGACGCCGCCCGCGAGCTTCGCGAGACGCTCCTGGAGCTTCTCCTTGTCGTAGTCCGAGGTGGTCTCCTCGATCTGGGCGCGGATCTGGGCGACGCGCGCCTCGATCTCGGCCTTCTCGCCGGAGCCGTCGATGATCGTGGTCTCGTCCTTGGTGATCACGACCTTGCGCGCACGGCCGAGCATGTCGAGGCCGACATTCTCGAGCTTCATGCCCAGGTCCTCGGAGATCACCTGGCCGCCGGTCAGGATCGCGATGTCCTGCAGCATGGCCTTGCGGCGGTCACCGAAGCCCGGCGCCTTGACGGCGGCGATCTTCAGGCCACCACGGAGCTTGTTGACGACGAGCGTCGCAAGCGCCTCGCCATCGACGTCCTCGGCGATGATGAGCAGCGGCTTGCCGTTCTGGATCACCGCTTCGAGCAGCGGAACCATCGGCTGGAGCGAGCTGAGCTTCTTCTCGTGGAGCAGGATGTAGGCATCCTCGAGCTCCGCGATCATCTTGTCGGCGTTGGTGATGAAGTAGGGGCTGAGGTAGCCGCGGTCGAACTGCATGCCCTCGACGACCTCGGTCTCGGTCTCGAAGCCCTTGTTCTCCTCGACGGTGATGACACCCTCGTTGCCGACCTTCTGCATCGCATCGGCGATCTGCCGGCCGATCTCGGCCTCACCGTTGGCGGAGATGGTGCCGACCTGGGCAACCTCGTCCGAACCGGAGACGGTGCGGGCCTGCGACTTGATGTCGTCGACGACGAGCGCCACGGCCTGGTCGATGCCGCGCTTCAGGTCCATCGGGTTCATGCCGGCGGCCACCGACTTCATGCCCTCGCGGACGATCGCCTGGGCGAGCACGGTCGCGGTGGTGGTGCCGTCGCCGGCCTCGTCATTGGTGCGGCTCGCGACTTCGCGAACCATCTGCGCACCCATGTTCTCGAACTTGTCCTCGAGCTCGATCTCCTTGGCGACGGTGACGCCGTCCTTGGTGATCCGCGGAGCCCCGAAGGACTTGTCGATGACAACGTTGCGGCCCTTCGGGCCGAGGGTGACGCGTACCGCGTCAGCGAGCAGGTCGACGCCCTTGAGGAGGCGGTTGCGCGCATCGGTATCGAACTTGAGCTGCTTGGCGCCCATGAGTCTAACTCCTTGAAATCGTCTGGATCAGGCGGCCTTGGCGGCCTTCGAGTTCTTGATGATGCCGAGGATGTCGCTCTCCTTCATGATCAGGAGATCCTCGCCGTCGATCTTGACCTCGGTGCCCGACCACTTGCCGAACAGGATGCGGTCGCCGGCCTTGACGGTCATGGGGATCAGTTCGCCGGAGTCCTTGCGGGCGCCCTCGCCAACGGCGATGACTTCGCCCTCGGAGGGCTTTTCCTTGGCGGTGTCGGGGATGATGAGACCACCCTTGGTCTTCTCTTCGCCCTCGATGCGGCGGACGACGACGCGGTCGTGCAGCGGCGTGAATTGCATGTGGATCGCTCCCTTGGTTCGCGTTCCTGCCGGGCGGCCCTTGTCACTGATTTAGCACTCGCCGCCCGTGAGTGCTAACACGCTGCACGAGGTATGAAAGCGGCCCTCGCAAGTCAAGGGGGACGGGCGTGAAGAGTGACGAAGTTTCTGACCGGCACTGCCCTGCCGGCAGCCCACGGGCTCCGGGTTCGGCCGCTCTGTCACGACCCGGCCGGGGCCGGCCACCGCTCCGATCGCCCGAGCACACGATGGCGCTTCTGGCGGACCGACCTCAACGGCAGCCGCCGGCCTCGCGCGCGGTGCCGTCGCCCGCCCCGGGGACCAGAGCCGGGCTCAGCCGTCGACGTACTTCCGCCAGTCGTGTTCCTCGCGAAAGCCCAGCATCTCGCGGATCTTCGTGTTCGAGAACAGCGCCTCATTCTCGCCGAGCGGGCGTGTGACCGGCACCCCGGGGAAGAACCGTTCGATGAGCTCTGCGGTCGGGATGTTCATGCCGTTGGTGTCGTTGCCCGCATTGAACACCTGGAAGCCGAGACCGTCGGTCGTGAGGCAGCGGTCAACGATCTGCCCGAGGTCGCGCGCGTCGATGTAGCAGAACGCATTCCGCCGCCGCACCTCCGGCGCCGCGAAATAGCCCGGGAACAGCGTGGCGTATTCGTGCGGCTCGATGACGTTGCCGATCCTGAGCGCGTAGATGTCGATGCCGGAGCGCCGCTGAAAGCTTCGCGCCGTCACCTCGTTCAGCACCTTGGAGAGCCCGTAGCTGTCCATCGGGTCGACGTCGTAGTCCTCGTCGAGCGGCAACGACTTCGGGTCGGCAACGCCATTCGCGAAGCAGATGCCGTAGGTCGTCTCGGACGAGGCGATCACCACCTTGCGGATCCCGAGCTTCACCGCCGCCTCGATGACGTTGTAGGTGCCGATCGTGTTCACCCGAAACGTCTCGTTGTCGGGGCGGATCAGGATGCGCGGGATCGCGGCGAAATGCACCACCGCGTCAAAGGCCGGCACGCCGGTGCCGGCATCGAGTTCGCCGAGATTGCCGTAGGAGGTGAGCACGTTGAACACCTGGCCGGAATCGGTGATGTCCGCCGCCAGATTGTCGACCCCCGGCACGTCGAGCGGCACCAGATCGACGTTCACCACCTTCCAGCCGGCCGCAACCAGATACGGCACCACGTGCCGCCCGGCCTTTCCCGATCCACCCGTGAACAACACTCGCTTGCCGGTCGCCATGCCCATCCCTCCCGATGCAACTCTTCTCAATCTGGATGGCCGAGATCCGCGCTACCGTCCAGCCGGTGTCCGACTGCAAAGAAACCTTCGCAGAAGGCTTGCAATCCCCCCACGGCCATCGTATTTCCGCCGCCGACGGATTGGTAGCTCAGTTGGATAGAGCACTTGACTACGAATCAAGGGGTCGGGGGTTCGAATCCTCCCCAGTCCGCCACTTTCCCCTTCAAGCATTTGATTCAGCTCTGATTTCTTCGGGGCGCGTCTCTCAGACCGCCGTAAAACCTGCCAATTGGCAAGCGGTGATCGGCGTGACGATTCACCGCACTAACTAATCGGCCGCCTCATGTCGTCAGGCGCTCCGCCGAGCCTCGGCCCGCTGTCTCATTCGTCCGTCGCAACTTCGGACCCGAGTCAGGTTGCCCCGGGTGAAACATGCGCGAGGTGCCATCCACCTTGCTCCAAGCCGTGAGCGCCTGCGCCTTGATGAGAACGCCCTCCATCGTTCTCGCCTCGGCTTCCATGATCTTCGTCAGGATATCGCCGAGCGCCGTCGCTTTCGCGCTCGCATCCCGCCAAACGGCCCGCAGGCTTCGCGCGATCCGCCGGGCCGGTGAGCTGCTGAAGCAGATCGATGGGCGCGCAGGGATGCGTGCTCTGTTTGGCTGGCAGACCGGAGCGCACACTCATGCCAGCGAAGACGGCGTTCCGTTAACACGTTACCGATCTCGGGCGGCCTGGGTTGACGAGATGTGACCCTATGATCCGCCCTTGGGCAGACGCGAGCCTCGACATCGCGCCGGGCACGAGCACCTCGCGCCGCCCGTGATGGATGGGCTCAGCCGACCCGTCTCGGAAGAAAACTCGCCTCCCGCCTTGTGCAACTCACCTTTTGCGCGAACGTTAGGTCTCTGTTTGGGGAGGGGGCCATGAAGACAACCATCATCACAGAGTCGGTCATCAACGACGGCGAAGACCCTATCTTCACGTTTACCGAGGACGATGAACGGCTCGTCGTCAACCGGGGTGTCACGTTGTCCAACGGTGCGGACTTCGTCATATCCGCCTATGAGAGCAGCCTGAGCAACCTGCAGGCAGTGATCAACGGCACGGTGCAGGCTACCTACGGGGCTTGGTCTCCGGTTATGGCCTATCCGTCGGCGATGCATCTGACTGTCGGAAAAAGCGGCAAGCTCCTGGGGGGGCTGATCGGCTTCGAAGCGACCGGGGACAGCAGCCTCGTGAACAACGGGCTGCTGCATGCCACCATTGGCGCCTCGCTCGGCTACCCGAGCGAAGAAACGAAGAGCCTGGTCGTCAACAACGGCACGATCTTCGGCGACTCGACGGGCCTCAGCCTTTCGGGCAAGGAGGCGACCGTCGTCAACCAGGGGCTTATCAAGGCCGAAAGCAGTTGGGAAAGCTGGACCACTGCTATCCAGGTCTCTTCGATATCGACCACCGTGGTGAATGACGGATCAATCGTCGCGGACAATCCCAAGTCGGTCGGGATCAAGGCCTATGGCAACACGGATCCCCTGCCCGCTCAGACCCTCCTGGTCGAGAACAGCGGCACCGTGACCTCGCTGGATCGCTTCGGGATCCAGGTGAATAACGGGGTGGTGAGCACCATAGTGAACAGCGGCACGATCTCCGGTGGCAAGGAGTCGATACATCTGTCGTATGGCGCCGACACGGTCACGAACGACGGCTCTCTGGTCGGAGCAGCCACGCTCGGCGCGGGCAACGACATCTACCATGGCGAGAACGGTCAGGTCTCCGGGCCGGTCATGGGTGGAGGTGGAGCTGACCTCCTGGTAGGCGGCGCCAAGGCTGACGTTTTCGCCGCCGGCGTCGGCAGCGACACGCTGATGGGCGGTGGCGGCAACGACACCCTGACCGGAGCAGGCGGCGCCGATGTGATCTCCGGCGGTGCCGGGGCCGATGTCTTTCGCTTCGCCGCGGCCAGCGATGCGATCGGCGACCGGATCGTCACCACCGGCAGCGTCGCCGCCTTTCAGGGCGTTGGCGTTACCGGAGGCGATCGTATCGATCTCTCGCTGATCGACGCCAACCCCGACGTTGCCGGTCAGCAGCATTTCAACTTCGGCACCTCCCGTGGCGTCGGTGATCTCTGGTCGGTAGACGTGGGAGACGTCACCCACATTCGCGGCAACATCGGTGCCGGAATGCCGAAGTTCGACCTCGCGATCCACGACGGTGCCGGGGTGCATGCGAGCGACTATGCGGCGATCGACTTCATCCTCTGATACCTCCCGCCGCTTGAAGGAGGATGCGGTTCGCCATCAGCGTGGGCCGACGGTGACGCCTGCTTAGGGCATGCCGCGAACATACCTGGCGCACCGAGCCGGTTCTTTGTCCTCTCCTTGGGCAATCGCAGCCCTCTGGACTGGGACCAAGGACCGGCCTGCAACCCAGCACTTCCTGAACCTGACGGCCGAACAACCCGCTTCTCGCGAGTAGCCGTTCCCGGCTCCGGCCCTTCTCCACCTGGGAGATCACCAATGGGCGGCCGCAAGCGCCGCCTTTCTCGCGGCGCGGGTCGCACGCCTGATCCGCAGGTGCATGTTCTGCCCGCCCGCGATGGCAACGGCAGGCTCCCCTGACTGCACGAGCGCCTTGACGGAAGCTTGCCGGCGGCAGCCTCCGGGTGTCGGCGGACGCTACGCGCGCGGTAAGAGAAGGTCGGATGGCAATCCCTCGCGGCGATCTTCCCGCGGCCCGGACGCCGTCGCGCAGCTTGAGGACCGGACAACCAGTGTGACCGGCAAACGCTGGAGCTCCGGCGGCCGCCCGGGGCCCTCGATCGCCCCCAGCAGCATATCCGCCGCAGCCTTTCCCATTTCATGTTGCGGAACGCGGATGGTGGTCAGCGCCGGGTCCACGAGATCGATGAAGGGCATGTCGTTGAAACCGGTCAACGATACCTCACCCGGGCAGCCGATGCCTCTTTCGCGCATGTATTCAAGCGCCCCGAGCGCCAGCAGGTCGTTGCCGGCCGCGATTGCCGTTGTGTCTGGCCAGCATGCGAAAATCTGCCTCGCGGCACTGGCGCCCGCGGACCGGGCGTAGCTGTCGGCCGAAACGATCCGTGTCGCGCCGAGGCCGGCAGACACCATGGCGTCCTGAAATCCCTGCCGACGGAGACAGCCGGTCGAGACCGCCTCGGGGCCGCCGATATGCGCGATGCGGCGATGCCCAAGCTCCGCCAGATGCGCGATTGCAAGGCCCATTCCGCGGTGGTCGTCGGCGACCACCGAGGACGCGCGAAGGGTGTCCTCGGCACGGTTCACCAGCACAGTCGGCACCTTCAGGCCCAGGCAGAAGCTGACCGTCGGGTCGTTGCGCATTGCGGTCGCCAGGATCAGGCCGTCAACGCGGCGCCCGACCAACGCGTCGACGATCTCGGCCTGCTTGCCGAGAGGCACCCCGGCGTCGGCGACCAGCATCGAATAGGAGCGCCCGGTCAGCGCCGCCGACACCCCGTCGAGGATCGTCGAGAAAACCGGGTTCGCCAGATCGGGCACGATCACTCCGACGAGCCGGGATTTTCCCGTCCGCAGCGAGGCCGCGATGATGTCGCGGCGATAACCCTGCCGCTCCGCCTCTTCCGTGACGCGCTTCACGACGTCGGGCGTGATTCGATGGCGCTCCTCGGCGTTCAGCGCACGCGCCACCGTCGAGCGATGAACGCCGAGCGCATCCGCGATGGTCTGCAGCGTTGCGGCCTTTGGGCGCGGCTTTTCGTCCATGAGGGTCATCTTGTTGTTTCGGCTTCGGTTTCGGGCGTGTCGTCCCTGCGTGGGGGACCCGTATTGGCCGTCCAGTATGTCCCGATAACATGAATCGTTGACAGCATGCAATCGATCGCACTATGTTGCGTGCAATCGATTGCACGAGCTTCGAACGACACCCAGCGCCAAGCCAGACGCGGGATCCACGGGAGGAGGCAGAGGCAGACGCCCCCGCCGGAAGAGGAGGACAAGACATGACAGCCACGGAAGCAGAGCTACCCAAGATCGTCGAAAGCCAGGCCACCCTGACCGGCATCGTGCTGCGGGCCATGGCGAACACCAACAACCCGCGCCTTCAGGAGATCATGCGCTCTCTCGTGACGCACCTGCATGATTTTGCTCGGGAAGTTCGCTTGAGCGAACGCGAGTTCGACATCGGAATCGACTATCTGAACCGCGTCGGGCAGGCGACGAACGATACTCATAACGAGGGCATCCTGATTTCGGATGCACTCGGGTTCTCGACCCTGATCTGCCTCTTGAACAACGGCGATGACGGCGCGACCGAAACGGATGCCGCTCTGCTCGGCCCGTTCTGGCGGATGCACTCGCCCCGCACCGAGAACGGCGGATCGATCGTGCGCTGCACGACACCTGGACCCGCACTTTTCGCCGAGATCGCCGTCGTCGACGAGGCGGGTCAGCCGATCGAGGGCGTGGATGTCGATGTCTGGCAGGCCTCGACCGTCGGCCTCTACGAGAATCAGGACGCGGATCAGGCCGACATGAACCTGCGCGGCAAGTTCACGACCGGCGCGGACGGCAAGGTGACGTTCCGCTCGGTCAAGCCGGCCGGCTACCCGGTGCCGACGGATGGCCCGACCGGTGATCTTCTGCGTGCGCAGAACCGCCATCCCTATCGCCCGGCCCATGTGCATCTGCTGGGCTTCAAGGAAGGCTACAAGACGCTGATCACCCAGATCTTCGTCGACAAGGACAGCAACCTGGAAAGCGACGTCGTCTTCGGGGTGACCCGATCGCTCGTCGGAAATTTCCAGGAGGGTCAGGGGCCCGCGCCCGATGGCACGGATGGTCCGTGGTACCGGCTGGAGCACCGGCTGGTGATGAAGCCGGGCAAGGCGGAGCTGCCCGTGCCGCCGATCAAGTGATGCCCCGCATGGGCCACGACAACAATCATTCCGGGAGGAAATCATGAACAACCTGATCAAATCGACTGTTGCCGCCCTGGCACTCACCATCGGAACCGGCGTTGCCGCCTCCGCCGACGACGTGACGATCGGCACCGGCTACGGCATCGGCTTCCTGCCACTGCACATCCTCGACGCCAAGGATCTGATCGAGGCCCGCGCCAAGGAGGCGGGGATCGACCTGACCCCGACCTATCAGCGCATTTCCGGCTCTGCCGCGATGCAGGATGCGGTCATCTCGGGCTCGGTCGATCTTGGCGCGTACGGCATTCCGGCAATCCTGATCGGCTGGGACAAGACGCGCGGCAAGATCGTCGGAGTGGCAGGCGTCAACGCAAGTCCGCTGACGCTGCTGTCCAATCGCGAAGGCGTCACCGACCTGAAGGGGTTTGCCGCGACGGACCGCATCGCCATGCCTTCGCTGGTTTCACCGCAGATGTATGCGCTGCAGAAGGAATCCGAGGCGGAATTCGGAGAGGGCCAGCAGGACAAGCTGCGCGAGCAGGTCGTCGCGCTGCCGCACCCCGAGGCGCTGAACGCCATCACGGCCGGCGCGACCGAGGTGAACAGCTACTTCTCCGCGCCTCCGTTCACGCAGATCGCGCTGAAAAGCCCCAACGTGCATGCGGTGACCGATTCCGAGAAGATCTTCGGCGGCAAGTCGACCTTCCTCGCGCTGGCCAGCACCTCGGCCTATCTCGAGGATAACCCCGATGTCCCGGCGATCATCGTTGCCGCCCTCGATGACGCGGCCAAGCTGATCCGCGAGAACCCGGAGGAGGCAGCGGACATATACCTGGCGGCAGAACCGTCCAAGGTCATGACGAAAGAGGACCTAGTCGCCTTCCTGCGCGAGAATCCCGACGATTTCGGCCCCGAGGTCCACGGCGTTCAGGCCTATAGCGATTTCATGGGCCGCCATGGCGGCCTCGGCAAGACGCCGGCCAACTGGCAGGAGGTCTTTACCTCTGCCGTGCTGAACGGTCGCGAAGGGTCCTGACCCCTCCCCGCGCCTGAATCCCTGCAAGACCGATCCACGTCACCCACCGGAACAAGCATTCACCGGGAGGAGAACCCATGTCTTCTCAAGAGACAAATCGACTGGACCGCCGCACCGCTTCACGGCCTGCCCAGGATGCCGAGCCGAGTGCGCTGCTGAACATCAACGGCGTGACTCTGCAGTACAAGACCCCCGACCATCTCGTGACCGCGACGTATCGCGTCAGTTTCAACATCGAGACCGGCGACAGGTTCGTCCTGCTCGGGCCCTCGGGCTGCGGCAAGTCGACGTTGCTGAAATCCATCGCGGGCTTCATGCCGCCGGTCGAAGGCGACATCGCGCTGAAAGGCCGCAAGGTCAAACGCCCCGGACCTGATCGCGCCATGGTCTTTCAGGAATTCGACCAGCTTCTGCCCTGGAAGACCGTGCGCGAGAACGTGGCCTTTCCGCTGAAGATCAACGGCATCCCGAATGACGAGGCTGACAGGCGCGCGGCCGAGATGATCCAGAAGGTCAATCTGGCCAAGTTCCTCGACGTCTTTCCGCACATGCTCTCGGGCGGGATGAAACAGCGCGTGGCCATTGCCCGTGCCATGGCGATGCGCCCCGATGTCCTGCTGATGGATGAGCCCTATGCGGCGCTCGACGCGCTGACCCGGCGCAAGATGCAGGATGAGCTTCTGACCCTGTGGGAGGAGCTCCGCTTCACCCTCGTGTTTGTCACTCACTCGATCGAAGAGGCGGTCCTGCTCGGCACCCGCATCCTGGTCCTGTCGCCGCATCCCGGTCAGGTCCGCGCCGAGATCAACACGCATCAGTTCCACAGCAGCAATGCTGACAGCCCCGAATTCGCGGCAACCTGCGCGCGTATCCGCGGGATGCTGTTCGGCGACGCCGCCACTGCGCACTGAAGGAGGGGAACATGGCATCCAACGCCGCACCGGGCGATTTCGCCCCGGTCATCCGCGCCGAGTACGAGCGCACCGATCTTGGTGACGCGAAGCTCGAGGACGTGCAACGAAAGCTGCCGCTGGCCGAGACGCTGTGGAATTCCGCAGCCTTCCGCAAGACACTGATCCTGCTGGGTCTGGCCATGATCTGGCAGATCTACGGTGTCTGGCTCGACAATCCGATGATCTTCCCGACGATGGGCGAGACCCTGTCGGCGCTCTTGTCCAACATCGCGAACGGCACCATCCCGGTGCGCTTGCTGGCGACGCTGAAGGTGCTGGTGGTCGGCTATGTGATCGGCGTGATCCTTGCCACCGTCTTTACCACCATCGCGGTGTCGTCGCGGCTTGGCACTGACCTTCTGTCGACCCTGACCGCGATGTTCAACCCGCTGCCCGCCATCGCGCTTCTGCCGCTCGCGCTGCTGTGGTTCGGCCTTGGCACACCGTCGCTGGTGTTCGTGATCGTGAACTCGGTCCTCTGGGCGGTCGCGCTGAACATGCACACGGGCTTTCTGACGGTCAGCGAGACCATGCGGATGGCCGGCCAGACCTTCGGTCTTCGCGGCATGCGCTATGTCGTGCAGCTGCTGATCCCCGCCGCCTTCCCCGCCATCCTCGCGGGTCTCAAGATCGGCTGGGCGTTCGCCTGGCGCACCCTGATCGCGGCCGAGCTGGTCTTCGGCGTCTCCTCCGGACAGGGCGGCCTCGGCTGGTTCATCTTCGAGAACCGCAACCTGCTGGACACGCCCGCAGTCTTCGCCGGCCTTCTGACCGTGATGGCAGTCGGGCTCTTCGTCGAAGGCGTCATCTTCCGCTTCATCGAGAATCGAACGGTTCGCAAGTGGGGCATGCAGCGCGGCTGATCTCTCCGGGCGGGATGACCACATGCGGCAACCCGTCCGCCTCCCCAGTTTTCCGAAGGAAGCTCCGATGACCATCCAGGACAACACGACGCGTCAACCCGATCAGCCTGCCAGCGCCTTCCCGCGCCGCCTTGACGGCAAGGTCGCACTGGTCGTCGGTGGGACCGGCGCGATCGGCACCGCAACCGCCCGGCTCCTGCGCGACGCGGGCGCCACCGTGATCGTCACCTACCGCGAGCATGACCGCATCGAGGCGGAACTGAAGCGCCTCGCCGATGCGCTCGGCGACGAGGTCACGACGCTGCCGGCAGACGTGGCCGACACCCCCTCGCTGATCGCGCTGCGCGACACCATCGAGCGCGACTTCGGGCGGCTCGACATCCTCGTCAACAGCGCAGGCTATACCGTCCCGATCAAACACAGCGATCTCGACGCGCTGACCGACGACCTGATCGACCGCATGTTCGAAGTGAACTGGCGCGGCCAGTTCGCGACCATCCGCACCTTCGCGCCAATGCTCAAGGCCAGCGGTGACGGGCTCGTCGTCTCGCTCTCCTCGATCGCCGGGGCCACGGGCGTCGGCTCATCCATCGCCTACTGCGCCACGAAGGCCGGCATCGACGTGATGACGAAGTCGCTCGCCCGCAGCCTCGCCCCGGAAATCCGGGTTCTGGCCGTAGCGCCGGGTGTCGTCGATACGGAATTCGTGGCCGGACGCGGGGCGGACTTCAACGCGAAGGTCTCCCAGACGATCCCCGTCGGGCGCGTCGCCAGCGCCGAGGATGTCGCCGCCGCAATCGCCGCCTGCGCCACCATGCTGACCTACTCGACCGGCCACAACATCGTGGTCGACGGCGGTCGCGGTCTCTAGGGGGATGCCATGAAAGAGCCGCTCGCCCGGGTCATCGTCACTGCCGCGATCACCGGCAACCTGACCCGTCCCGAACAGACGCCGCACCTGCCGATCACCCCGCAGCAGATCGCCGAATCCGCGCTCGGCGCGGCCGAGGCTGGCGCGGCGATCGTGCACCTTCACGTCCGCAACCCCGAGACCGGCCAGCCGGCCATGGAGACGGCGCTCTACCGCGAGGTCGTGAGCCGCATTCGCGACCGGAATGCCGACGTCATCATCAACCTGACCACCGGTCCGGGCGGACGTTATGTCCCCTCGGACGGCGATCCGGCGAAAGCCGGCCCCGGCACGACGCTGCTGCCGCCCGAGGCACGGGTCGAACATATCGCGGAACTGCGCCCGGATATCTGCACGCTCGACCTCAACACCATGAATTCGGGCGGTCAGGTGGTCATCAACACCCCGGCCAATGTCCGCCGCATGGCAAAGATCATCCACGAAGCCGGTGTGAAGCCGGAATACGAGCTGTTTGATTCCGGGGACATTGCGCTGCTGCACGATCTCCTTGCCGAGAGACCGAGGCCGGATCACCTGCTGACCTCTTTCGTCATGGGAGTGAAGTACGGCTTCCAGCCCTCGCCCGAGTCGGTGCTCTATGCGCGCAACCTGCTGCCGCAAGGCGCGGATTTCACGGCGATCGGGATCGGGCGGCATTCCTTCCCCACGGTTGCCCAGTCCTATCTCGCCGGCGGCCATGTCCGCGTCGGGCTCGAGGACGCCGTCTATCTCGACCGGGGCGAGCTTGCGCCCTCGAACGCCGCGCTGGTCCTGAAGGCGCGCCAGATCGTTGAATCCCTCGGGGGCCAGGTCGCGAGCGCTGCGGAGGCGCGCGAGATGCTGCACCTGACCTCTGCCCCCACCAAGGCCATTTGAGCAAGGAACCCTGCCATGACCAGCTACAGCGACGACGTTAAGACCGAGGTGGAAACCGCCCGGGGTCTCCGGCTCAAGGAGAAGGCACCGAGCTATGACAAGATCGCGCTCGATCTCGAGGACTGGCAGCTGCGCCCGGCTTCCGACAGCGATGTCGTGGTCGAGATCCATGCCGCTGCGGTGAACCCGTCGGACGCAAAGGCGGCGACCGGGCTCATGCCCTACGCGGTCTTCCCGCGGACGCCGGGCCGTGACTACGCCGGCAAGGTCGTCGCCGGTCCGGACCGACTGCTCGGCAAGATGGTTTTCGGCTCCTCGGGGGATCTCGGCATCCGCCAGGACGGCTCTCATGCCACGCACATGGTCGTCGAGGCCGACGCGGTGGTCGAGCTGCCTGCCGGCCTCTCCGCGGCCGAGGCCGCCGGGATCGGCGTGCCCTTCGTCACCGCATGGGAAGGGCTGAAGCGCGCCGGCCTGCCCAAGGCGGGCGATACCGTGCTCATCCTGGGGCTGAACGGCAAGGTCGGGCAGGCGGCAGCACAGATCGCCACATGGCTCGGCGCCCGCGTTATTGGCACCGTGCGCCGCGACGAAGGCTATGAGGGGCATTCCAGCACCCCGGTCGAAGTCGTCGTCGCCGGCGAGGGCGCGGCCGAGCGCATCCGCGAACTGACCGGCGGCAAGGGTGCGGATATCGTCTTCAACACCGTGGGCGACCCGCTCTACGAACTCGGCCAGAAGTCGATGGCGGTCGGCGGCCGGGCGATCTTCATCGCGGTGATCGACCGCTTCGTGACCTTCGACATGCTGGCCTTCTACAAGGGCCGCCACACCTACGTCGGCATCGACACCATCTCGCTCGGCTCGGTCGCCTCGGGGGCGATTCTGCGCGAACTGGTCGAGGGGTTCGCCTCGGGCGCCCTGAAACCGTACCCCATCCACGACCGCGCCACCTATCCGCTGGACCGGGCCTACGACGCCTATCAGGCGGTGATGGGGTCGTCCCGCGATCGCGTCGTCCTGCTGCCGCGCGGCTGAGCGATGCATGTGACCCGCGCGGCCGAGGCGCCGGAATACATGGCACCCGGCCACTCCCAGATGACGATGCTGCGGCTTCAGGGGAAAGAGGCCGGGCCAGCCGACACGATGTGGCTGGCCCTCTCGACGATCGAGCCGGGTGGGGGCATCGCATTGTCCGCCTCGGGCGCCGAGAAGTTCTACGTGGTGGTCGAGGGCGAGATCGAGATCTCGAATGGAGCCGAAACCCACCATCTCGGCCGCTATGACTCCTGCCGCGTCGCCCCGGACGAGCCGCGCATGATCACCAACCCCGGGCCAGCGGTAGCCCGGTTGCTGCTGGCGATGGCGCAAGGCTAGCCACTCCGCCCGGGCATCGGGCGAAGGAAGAGGCCATGAACCCCGATCGGGTCCGTTGCTCAGGTAACGAGGCCGATCGCGGCGGACCCCCGCGCGACCCGCTCCGTCAACGCAGCAACCGGACGCGCGACCCGAGACGCACGGCCCGAAATGACCGGGTCGTGCGTTCCCTGGGCCTGCAGGCCCCGCGAAGGGCGGTCGGTGTGACGACGCGGATCCGCGAGCGCAGGCGTCCGCCGACCGTGGGGTCCCGGCCAGCTCCGGTGGTCCGGTCGCGGAAGGACGGCATGGCAAGAAGCCTCTGTCCGAGCGATGGCTTCTGCCGACTGGCCTGGAGGGCATCAAGGCCGCCCGCCAGCTCTGCGTCTCGCAGATGCCCTGTGGTCGATCACCACCGGGCGAACTCGGTGCCAGCCGTCAGCCACTTGCCCCAAGCTTCGAAAAGGCCGCGAGGAAGCGGTCGCGAAAGGCGTCCATTGGCCAGACGGGGGCATCCCGCGCCGGGGCCATGCCCTCCGTCCAGCCCCAGCCGTCGAGCCGGGCGAGGAGGTCGGGTGGACCGATCACGTGGACCGGCACGTCGCGGCCCCCCACGTCGCCAGAGACGAAGGCCGCCGGCTGGTGGTCGCCGAGCACCACGAGGAGCCTCGGCCGGGCAACTGGCCGGGTCGCGAGGGCGCCAACGGAGCGGAGGCTGTAGTCGAGCGCAAGGCGATACTGATCGCGCACCCGGTCCTCATTGCGCCAGACGACCTCCGGCGGCTCACCGGCGCGGAGCGCCATGGTATAGACGCGGCCGTCGCCGATCGCTTCCCACGGCAGCAGCGGCGGCAGCGGCGTCCACGGAGCGTGGGACGAGATGAGCGCGACGGCAGCCATCACCGGCGGCCGGTCCGGCGGCGAGAGCAGGTCGCGCTCCAGGACGGCGAGGGTGTACTCGTCCGGCATCGTCACCCAGCCGAACGGCTCGCCGCGATAGCCGAGATCGCGGGCGGCGAGAACCCGGTCGTATCCGAACCAGTCGGACTCCGGCCAGGCGAGGGTGATCGCCGGCATCACCGCCGCGGTCCGCCAGCCGGCCTTATGCCCGAGATGGAGCAGCGTGCGGCGCGGGCTGCCGAGGAGCGCGCGATATTTGCCCTCGCTGTCGATGGTCAGCCCCGAAAGCAGCGTCGCGTGCGCGAGCCAGCTCTGGCCGCCGACGATCGGCGAGGCGAGAAAACCCGAGCGGGCGGCGAGCCCCTGCCGGGCCAGCGCGGCGCCGATGTCATCGAGGGCTGCCATGACGGTCGGCGCGTAGAGCGGTGCCTCGATCGCCGAACGGCCGTAGGACTCGACGAAGACCACCAGAACGTCGATCCCGGCAAGCCCCGGCAGGAGCGCGCCCGGCGTCGCCCCGGCCCAGGGATCGCGGGCTGCCTCGGTGCGGAACGCCGCAAGCTCGGCGCGGGCATCGAGTGCCGCGCTGACATGCTCGACCGCCCAGCGGCTGGTCTTCGCCCCGCCCGGCAATCCGGCCGCACCGCTCATGTCGAGCGCGACGAGGCCGAGGCAGACGGCAGCGAGGAGCCCCGCTGCCAGCCGGCGCCCGACCGGGACACGATCAACGAGGCGGCCAGTCGCCCACCAGCAGAGGCCAGCCACGAGGACGAGCGCCGCGACGATCGCAAGCCCGGCGGCGAGCGCGGGCACCACCCCAAGCGCGCCTTCGGCAAGGCGCCAGGCGGCGACGAGGAGCGGGCCGTCGAGGACGGGGTTGAAGAGCCGCCGGAAGGCGATCCCGGTTCCGAGGTCGGCGAGCTTCAGGACGACACTCGCGGTGAGGACCAGCGTCACCGCGACGCGGGCCACTCTCGCGAGACGCTGCGGGCAGGCGGCCAGTCCGAGGAGCAACAGTGGCAGCTCAAGCGGGATGCCGGCCACGGCGGCACCAGTCAGGGCCCCGGGCTCCGCCGGCAGCGAGAGCACGAGCCAGAGGATCCCCGCCGCCGCGAGCCAGCCGGCGAACCCGCCCTGCCGATCGACATCAACCATCGGCGAGACGCGCGTAGACGTCGCCCGGACGGCCGCTCGCGGCCTGCGCTTCGAGCGCGGACAGGATGCCCTCGGCGCTGCACCAGTCTGGCAATGCAAAGACCGGCCGCTCGCCGGCCACGAGGTTGAAGCGGTAGCGGCCGAGGCTGGCCAGGCGGGCAACGCAGGCCTGCGCCACTGCCGGCGCCGCCGGCAGCACTTCGAACGCGACCCACGGCACCGGCCGCGTCAGCCCGGCCAGCACCTCCGCCTCGTGCCCCTCCACGTCGATCTTCACGAACCGCGGCACGCCGTGGGCGGCGATGAGCGCATCAAGGGTGACGACGGCGACCTCTTCCTCCGCATCCCAGCGCACGCGGGCAAAACCCGGCGCCGCCGCCATTCGGGCCGCGAAACCCGGCGCGAGCGACGAAACCGTCGGGTGCAGGCGGGACACCGCGAGCCGCGCGCTCCCCGCCCGGGCGCCCACTGCCGCCTCGACGAGGACAGCGCCCGGTGGCAGGTCACGGCGCAGGAAGTCGCGAAACAGCCCCTGCGGCTCGACCGCCACCACCCGCGCCCCGGCGGCGAGCAGCGCCCGCGTGCGGTTGCCCACATGGGCGCCGATGTCGAAGGCGAGATCACCGGGCCCGACGATGCCGCGATAGAACCGCGCAAGACGCGGGATCAGCCACGGCCGCGCCCGGTAGATGACGAGCGATCGCGCGAGCCCGATCCGGCTCAGGAGCGCCCCGGTCATCGCGCGCCGAGAAGCCAGACCACGTCCGCCGCGAAGGACGCGGTGAGGGCGGCGAGGGCGGCCGCCGCGAGAAGTGTCGAGACCGGCGGCCCCAGCGGCGGTGCGAGCAGAAGCGCCAGCACGGCGATCACCAGCGCACAGACCGCCCGGCGCCGGCCTGACGCGGGAAGTGGCGCGGCAAGCGTCGGGACGAGACGGCCGACACCGACGAAGGCGTAGCGCATGAGGCCGATGGCGAGCACCCACGGGCCGGCCTTGCCGAGACCGAGCGCGAGGGCGGAAAGCACGAGGATGAGGAGCGCGTCGACCTCCATGTCGAACCGCGCCCCGAACGCGGACTCCAGCTCCTGACGGCGGGCGAGCCAGCCGTCGACGCCGTCGAACGCGAGGATGACCGCCGCTGCGCCGAGCGCGGCCCACCCCGCCGCCGCGGAGGCCAGAAGCCCGGGGTCGAGCGCGAGGCCGGCGAAGACCGCCGTCGCCCCCGCGCGCGCCAGAGTGACGGCATTTCCAAGACCGAAGCGCGGATGAGGATGGAAGGCGCCGATCCGGTCCAGCATGACGGCGCTGACCGCGACGGCGACGAGGATCCCCGTGGCGGGCGCGAAACGCCCCTCGAACGGCAGCGCCGCGAGAACGGCCGCGGTGCCCGCGAGCACGAGCATCGAGGCGCAGGCGGCGACACGGACCACCGCCCCCGGCTGAAAGGTCGTGGGATCGAGCCGGGTCTGCGTCACACCCGCGCCTCCCGAGGGGTGCCGGCGGGCGGCATTCCTGCTACAGTCGGGTGGTCCCGCAGGCGGGAGGAAAAACAGTGCGGTACGGGCGCGTCTCCCGGCTCTTCCATTGGATCACCGTGCTTCTTGTCATGGTGATGATACCGGTCGGACTGACGATGATACAGGAGATCCCGCGCGGCGTGCAGGATCGCCTGTTCATCCTCCACAAGGGGCTTGGTCCGGTCGTGTTCATCGTCGTCGTGCTGCGTCTCGGCTGGCGCGCCTTCCACCCGGCGCCGCCGCTGCCCGCCGACTTGCCGTTGGTGCAGCGCCGGGCCGCGTCCGCAGTCCACGCCGGGCTCTACGTGTTCCTTCTGATCATGGCGATCAGCGGCTACGTCCGCGTCACCACCGGCGGCTTCCCGATCGAGGCGCTGAACGCCCTCGGCATTCCACCGCTCTTCGACAAGAACGAGGCGGTGGCGGCCGTGGCCAAGAGGGTCCACGCCACGGCGATCATCGGCCTTCTCGCCCTCATCGCGCTCCACGTCGCCGCCGCCACGTGGCACGGCGTGCAGCGCGACGGCATCGTCCGGCGGATGTGGCCACCGCTCTAGGCCCGGGTCGCAGGCCCGTCGGCGCGAGAGGTTCGCAAGGCTCGCCGGCCGCGGATGATCTCCATCACCGGCAGCTCGAACCAGCGGTACGACGCCCACGCAAGACCGACGGACGCGCCAACGCCGACAAGCAGGCCGAGGAATGACGTCCCCACGAACCGGGCGGTGATCTCCAGAATCGGATAGTGCAGCAGATAGAGTCCGTACGAAATATTTCCGAGAAACACGAAGAGCCGAGAATCCAGAACCGCAAGACCTGGCGATTCCACAAGTGCGCAGACGAAGAGCCCGCACACGATGAACCAGGTGACCGGATCGAGCCAGGTGGATGTATAGACATTCCCCGGTGCGACCGAGAGGTGCAATTGATCGCGTACGGCGGGAAGGTTCACGAAGAGCAGCGCCAGAAATACCAGACCGGCGGTTGCCGGAAGCCTTCCCTTCAGCTTCCTGATGCGAGGCAGAAACTCTGCCGCGACGACGCCGATAAAGAAGGCGAACCCGTATGTCGGGAGGATCGCGGGTTTGATCCGGTAGAGCCCCAGATAGATCACGGCGGGAACCATCACCATCGCGCCAACCAGAAAGATGGCCGGCCACCCCAGCTTCGGACGGAGCAGCCAGACGATGATGAAGACGGCATAGAACTGCACCTCGACCGGGATCGTCCACAGCTCCCGTGGCGCCTGGACGAAGAGGACGGCCTTGGCGATCGTCGCCGTGTCCCCGATCGGGAACGGGTAGCGAAAGTCCGGGTAGATGGAGTTCGAGATCACGATCGAGGCGAAGACCACCGAGAGGTACAACGGAACGACGCGGCCGACGCGCGCCCGGATGTAGGACGTGACATTCCGCTTGTCAGGCGCCCTGTCGAGGTAGAGGTGGGCCATCAGGAACCCGCTCAGCACGAAGAAGATCATCACCCCCACCTGACCGAAGCCGTAGCCCAGTGCCGATGGAAGCATCCCGACGATCGCGCTGTGCGACACGAGGACAATGCCAGCCGCCAGGCCCCGCAACCCGGTCAGAAGCGGAATCTGGTTGTCCTTCTGCTGCACTTCAGGGCTCTGAGACATCCTGCATCCCTCTTGACCAGATCGGTGCTCTGCTTCCGCTGGGGTCGCTTCGTGCGTCCCGGACGCAACGTTGATCACCCCCGCATGACATGTGCAATAATTCATGGTGATACGACGTGTTGCCGGCCACCATATCGTCCCGATGATCGCCACTGCTCCGGCCACCGTCTTCGAAGGCCACACGGGCAGATCGGCCCCGGCGAGCCTCTCCGCCGGAGTTCGCTGATCGGGCGTGTGTGAAGGATCCGCAGATCTTCATCTCGGCGCCTGCCGGATCGTGATCCCGCCGAACCCGGCCGCAGCGCCAGACCCTCCGACAAACGCTGCTTCGCAGTCCGCTACGCGAGACCGCTAGCGCAGATACGCCGCGATCCCGTCCCAGACGAGCTTCAGCGAGATGAGGAAGAGCGCGATCCGCACGATCTCGAAGAACACCTTCTCCGGCAGCAGGCGCGTCATGTACATGCCGGACACCGCGCCCACCATGGCGATCGGCATCAGGATTGCCGCACTCTCCACCGTCCCGAGGTTCATCTGGCCCAGCGCCCAGTAGGGTGGGATCTTCGCGAAATTGATGACGGCGAAAAGGATCGTCGAGGTGCCGGCGAAGACCATCTTCTCCAGCCGCTGCGGCAGGACGTAGACCTGAAACGGCGCGGCTCCCGAGTGGGCGACGAAGCTCGAGAACCCCGCGAGCGTTCCCCACGCCAGCCCGCGCGGCCAGTCCGCCGGCTTCGGCTCCGCTGGCACCCGCCGGAGCCAGCTCGACAGGCAGTAGAAGAGCCCGACAAAGCCCACAAAGAGCAGGACCGTCTCCTCCGAAACCGCCTCGGCGGCCATCCAGCCGATCAGCACGCCGAGCAGTCCCGCCGGGATCAGAATCTGCAGGTTCCGCGCGCTGAACTCCCGCCGGTAGAGCCAGAGCCCCACCACGTCGGAGGCCACGTAGATCGGCAGCAGGAGCCCCGCGGCGACGACCGGCGAAATCGTCAGTGCCATGAGCGGCACGGCGAGCGAGCCCACCGCCGGCAGACCGCCCTTCGAGAGCCCGACGATGAACGCGGCAAGCACCGCGACGACAAGATAGGCGAACGACTGGTCGAACAGGCCCAAGGCACGTCTCCTCACGCGGCCCCGGCCCGGCCGCGCGCCCGCCCTACGGCCTGAGTGCCGCCGAGGTCAACGGCCGTGCGCCGGCCCGTCCGCCGCAATGACGAAGTCGCGCTGCGCCTCGCGCACGATCTCACCGAGGAAGTCCGACACCGCCCGCACCCGGCCCACATCCCGCAGGTTCTCGTGCATCGCGGTCCAGTACGAGCGCATCGCCCGCGCCCCTGGCAGAACCGGAATGAGATCCGCCTCGTCAGCGGCGAGATAGTCGTGGAGCACCCCGATTCCGGCCCCGGCGCGCACGGCCGCGAGCTGCCCGATCGCGCTGGTGATCTCGACGCTTGACCGCCAGCTCCGAAGGAACTCCTGCGCGTAGTTGAGCGCGGGCGCCGCCACCAGATCCTCGACGTAGCCGACGAGCCGGTGCTCGCTGAGCCCGGCGAGGCTTTCCGGCAGCCCATTCGCGTCGGCATAGCCCCGCGAGGCGTAGAGCCCGAGGGTGTAGTCGGTGAGCCGCCGCGCCACCAACCGGCCCGCTTCCGGGCGGCCCACCATCACCGCGATGTCCGCCTCGCGCCGGGACAGCGAGAAGCCGCGCGGCGTCGGCACGAGCTGGACGGTCAGGTCCGGGTGCCGTGCCGCCAGCCGCGCCAGCCGCGAAGCGAGAAAGCCCACGCCGAAGCCGTCCGGCGCACCGACCCGCACCACGCCCGATACCGCGGCGTCGGCACCCTGAAGGTGCGCCTGCGACGCGAGAAGCTCCGCCTCGACCCGCTCCAGCGCCTCGACGAGTGCTGCCCCCGCATCGGTCAGCTCGCTGCCGTGCGTGCGCCGCACCAGCAGCTTCGCCCCCAGATCGTGCTCAAGCCCGGCGATGCGTCGGCTGAGCGTCGCCTGGTTCAGCCCGAGCGTCCGCGCCGCCGCCAGGATCTGCCCGGCCCGCGCCGCCGCAAGGAACAGCCGACAGTCATCCCAGTTAAGCCGGCTGAATGCGGTTTCTTGCATATCAGTTCCTGATTTCCGTCTGTTGATTGCGCTTTTCTACAATGCGATCTTCGGGGAGGCAAACTCGGGAGGAAGCATGATGACCGATCTCACGCACAACGTTGGCGGCAAGGCCGTCCCCGGAACGTCCGGCCGCTTCGCCGACGTCTTCAACCCGGCGACGGGCGTCGCGGAAAAGCGCGTGCCGCTCGCGACCACCGACGAGGTGAACGCGGTGGTGGCCGTCGCGAAGGCGGCATGGCCGGACTGGGCCAAGACCCCGCCACTCCGCCGCGCCCGCATCCTCGATCGCTTCAAGACCCTGCTCGTCGAGAACGCCGACAAGCTCGCCGAACTGATCTCGGCCGAGCATGGCAAGACCCATGACGACGCGCTCGGCGAAGTGACCCGCGGCCTCGAGGTCGTCGAGTTCGCCGTCGGCATCCCGCACCTGCTGAAGGGCGAAGTCACCGAGAACGTCGGCACCGGCGTCGACAGCCACTCGCTGCGCCAGCCGCTCGGGGTCGTCGCCGGCATCACGCCGTTCAACTTCCCCTGCATGGTGCCGATGTGGATGTTCCCCGTGGCACTCGCCTGCGGCAACACCTTCGTGCTGAAGCCCTCCGAGCGCGACCCCTCCGCTCCGCTCTTCATTGCCGAGCTGCTGCACGAAGCGGGGGTCCCCGCCGGCGTCTTCAACGTGGTGAACGGTGACAAGGAGGCGGTCGACGCCCTCCTCGACAATCCCGACGTCAAGGCGGTGAGCTTCGTCGGCTCCACGCCGATCGCCCGCTACATCTACTCCCGCGGCACCGCGAACGGGAAGCGGGTGCAGGCGCTCGGCGGCGCGAAGAACCACGCGATCATCATGCCGGACGCCGACATCGACATGGCGGTCGGCGCGCTGATGGGCGCGGCCTACGGCTCGGCCGGCGAGCGCTGCATGGCGATCTCGGTCGCCGTCCCGGTGGGCGAAGAGACCGCGAACCGCCTGATCGAGAAGCTCGTCCCGCAGATCGAGTCGCTGAAGATCGGGCCGAGCACCGACAGGGCCTCCGAGATGGGGCCGCTCGTCACCGCCCAGCACCTCGCCAAGGTCCGCGGCTACGTCGATCAGGGCGAGAAGGAGGGCGCGAAGGTCGTCGTCGACGGCCGCGGCTTCAAGGCACCGCAGGGCTACGAGAACGGCTACTTCATCGGCGGCACGCTGCTCGATGACGTGACCGCCGACATGTCCGTGTGGAAGGAAGAGATCTTCGGGCCGGTGCTCTCGGTCGTGCGCGCGAAGAACTATCAGGAGGCGGTCGATCTCGTTGGTCAGCACGAGTACGGCAACGGCGTCGCGGTCTTCACCCGCGATGGCGACTCGGCGCGGGCTTTCGCCCACGACATCGAGGTCGGCATGGTCGGCGTCAACGTGCCGATCCCGGTGCCGATGGCGTTCCACTCGTTCGGCGGCTGGAAGGCGTCGCTCTTCGGCGACCACCACATGCACGGGCCGGAGGGGGTGCGCTTCTACACCCGACTGAAGACGATCACGACGCGCTGGCCGACCGGCATGCGCTCCGAGGCCGAGTTCGTCATGCCGACAATGGGCTGACGCCCGGCGGGCGGGAGCGACATCGTGTCGCCCCCGCCCGCAATCTGCCGAGCTTCCCTCCGGCAACCATCTCGCGGCATCGCGAGGATCAGCGGTTTCCCCCAACCGCACCGGTCACGCAACTGACCAGCGCACCTGCCCATCCAGGGCCTCGCCAAACACCGGCGCAGGCAAGCCCGTTCGGCGGCCGCGCCGCGAACCGGCATTCGCGTTGAC
Organism: Amaricoccus macauensis; assembly: GCF_014201905.1. Taxonomy (GTDB): domain Bacteria; phylum Pseudomonadota; class Alphaproteobacteria; order Rhodobacterales; family Rhodobacteraceae; genus Amaricoccus; species Amaricoccus macauensis. Next base: position 111,615 of record NZ_JACHFM010000004.1, read on the forward strand.
GCGAAGCCCCTCTGGCTTGCGCGAGCTCGCTGCACACCAAAGCTCGCTTCACGAGCGCCGGCTGTGACGCCGATGCGACAGCCAGATGCTTTCGTCTCATCCGGAGTGTGCAAAACATCACTGAGATCTGGCCAGTTCCGTGCCGCATCATGATATAGATCAAGGGCACGGTCGCGGGAATCGGCCATGCAAAGGCAAGCGTCCGGCGCGTCCTGGGGAGGGCGTCGGGGCGCGCGCGCCCCGGGGGGATTCCTTTCCGACCCCCCCGGGGCGCGTCAAGCCACCAGCCTCAGCCGATCGGCACGTGGCCTTGCCGGCCCGTCGGTCCGGTGAGGAGCCCAAGCGCACGGTTCATCGCTCCGGTCTCGCGCAGGGCGGCGACCTTCGCTGCAAGTGGCGCCCAGTCATCATTCGCGTCGACGGCCGACCAGATCGCCTCGACTTCCTCGATCACCATGGTCTCGGGCCGCCGACCTGCCGCCGGATGCGCCAGCGCCGCCGCAAGTCCCGGCATGGGCGGGAGCGCGCGCAGGCCCGCGACCACCTCGATCCAAGGGGCGGCCTCAAGGACCGGGCGGATCGGGCTCGCCGCCAGCCGCTCGGGCAGGCCGCCGCCGAGCAGGTCATGGAACACCTGCTGGAACGGCGGCGAACTCGCCTGCATCGCGCCCCAGAACGCATGCATCAGCGGCTGATCGTCGGAGTCGAGCCCGAGACGGGCGAAGGTCTGGCGCGCCAGTGCCGCCTGGAAGTGGCGGGGGAAGCTCTCGAAGACCGGCTCGATCGCCTCACGCGAGGCAATCGGGATCAGGCATTCGCCGAGCCGCGCAAGGTTCCATTGCAGGGCCTCCGGCTGACGGGCGAAGGCATAGAGACCGGACTGATCGAAATAGGCAGCGGTGAAGCCCGCGTCGAAGCGGTCGAGAAACCGCCACGGCCCGTAGTCGAAGCTCTCGCCGGTCAGGTTGATGTTGTCGGTGTTGAGCACGCCGTGGACGAAGCCGGCGGCGAACCACTCCGCGCCGAGCCGGGCGACGGCGCCGACGATCGCCTCGTAGAGCCCGCCGACGCCCGTCGCCTCGGGCCAGTAGTGCGTGATCGCATGATCCACGAGCGCGCGCATCTCGTCCCACTGCTGGTGGGCGGCGAGGCGCTGGAAGGTGCCAATGCGGATGTGCGAGTGCGAGAGCCGCACGAGGACAGACGAGCGGGTGGGCGACGGCTCGTCGCCGCGCTCCAGCGCCTCGCCGGTCTCCACCAGCGAGAAGGTCTTCGAGGTATAGACCCCCAACGCCTCCAGCATCTCGGTCGCGAGGATCTCGCGCACCCCGCCCTTCAGCGTCAGCCGGCCATCGGCGGTGCGGCTCCACGGCGTGAGACCCGACCCCTTGGTGCCGAAATCGAGCAGCCGGCCGTCCACGAGATCGCGCGCCTGCGCAAACAGGAACCCCCGCCCGTCACCGAGATCGGGGTTGTAGGACCGGAACTGGTGGCCGTGATAACGCAGCGCCAGCGGCTCAGGCAGGCTGCCCGGCAGCGGCTCGAACCGTCCGAAATGCCGGGTCCAGTCAGTGTCGGACAACGTGTCGAGCCCGACCCGCGCCGCCCAGCGATCGTTGCGGAACCGCAGGATCGTCTCGGGGAAGTCCGCCGGGCGAACCGGGTCATAGAACGCCGGGCCAAGGCGCGCGTGGATGGTCTCGGGATGAAAGCCCGAGGTCATCGGGCGCCCGCGCGCACGACCGTCGGACATGCCGGACGATCCTGGTTCGGGCCGTCGATATCACGGGAACTCACGGGGATCAGGTCTCCGGTCGCCGCGGCGGCGGCTCGTCCCGAGACCTAGGCCGCCCGCGCGGCCCCGTCCAGTGGCGTCCGGTGACCCGATGCCGCATCAGGTCAGCGCCGCCTCGCCCCTGTGGCCACGGGTCATGCGCTCGAGTGTGCCGTCGCGGCGGATCCGGGTATGGTAGAGCGCCATCGCCACATGCCCCACGATGAGCGCGAGCAGCGCCCAGCCCAGGAGCCCGTGCAGCGCGTTCGCCGGAGCCGTGAGCCAGGCGACGGCGGCCTCGCGGGGCGCCGCGAGCTGCACGCCGTAGACCGAGAAGCCGCGGGTGCCACCGACTGCGCGCAGGATGGCGAGACTCGGAACGGCGACCATCAGGCCATAGAGCGCGAGGTGCCCGGCCCGCGCCGCCCTTGCCATCGCAGGCGAACCCTCGGGTCGCGGCCGGCGGTGCAGGTTCGCCAGACCCCAGACACCCCGGACCAGCACGAGCAGCCAGAGGGTGAACCCGACGCTGTAGTGCGTCGACCAGAACAGCCGCTCGACGCCGGTGTCTTCGGCGAACACCCGGAGCAATGCACTCGCGAACTGCCAGAGGAAAAGTCCCGCCATGCCCCAATGGAGCGCGCGGGTGACGATGCCATAGCCTGCCGGGCTGTCCGGGAGATGCGATGCGGAGGCCATTGATGGTCCTTCGTAGTTTATGTTGCGTTGCAATACAGATGCGGCATTTCGCCGCAAGTGCAACGTGTCTGACGATGACAATCAGGCGAGCGTGCAGTCACCCCGGCTGCGTCTGGAACCGCGCGGCCAATCCCGAGCCGGGCAGTCAGGGACCCGCATCGGCGGCCGGAAGGCAGCGCCTGTCGAATTTCCGCGATCATGTGCTAGACTGCTGGTGGTGGACGAAACGCCTGCCTGCAACCCAGGGGTCAACGACCCGTCGAAGGAGAGCACCATGAGCGTCGCACGCGTGACCGAGATCACCTCGTCATCCAAGCAGAGCTTCGAGGACGCGATCAAGCAGGGCATCGACCGGGCCTGCAAGACCCTGAAGAACGTCCAGGGCGCATGGGTTCAGGAACAGACCATCACCATCGAGAACGATGCAATCGCCACCTACCGGGTGAACATGAAAGTGACGTTCGTGCTCGACGACTGACCGGCTGATTGGCGAGACGGAAGCGTCTCGCCAGTCCGCTCACCGCTCCGGAACCCGGATGCCCGCATTGGCGGGTGGGTGTGACGCTGGCGCGAATGCCGCATGGCTCGGATGTCGTCTTCTGTGTGCGCCGGTCTCACGCCAGTCGCAGCATCATCGTCGCAAAGACCGTGCCGGCGTTGATGGCGTAGGCATCCCCGTCGTAGTCGGCATGCAGGATGCCGACGAGCACCCCGTCGCCGGTGATGATCGGCGCCCCGGAGTCGCCCTCGGTCGAGAACCCCGCCGTGGTGTCGTTTCCCGAATTCGTCTTGTCGAACGAGATATAGATCAGATCCTTGAACACCATGTCCCCGGTGTTGGTCGTGGTGTTCACGTCGATGATCGTCCCGTACGTCCTGCCGGTGCTCCGGCCGTGCTTCACGACCTTCATGCCGGGAACCGGCGCCGCGATGCTCTTGATGGCTCCGATCTTCCAGGCGTAGTTGCGGAAGTCCACGTCGCTGTCGAGCAGCGCGGTTCCGGCGTCGAGCGTGCCATCGTAGTGCACCTCGTCCACCGTGGCGATGCGGTTGATCCACCCCACGGGAGCCGGCTGATAGACCACGTCATCGACTGGCGTGATACCATCCTTCTTCTTGTTGGGGCTGAGGACGTGGCCGGCGGTCAGCAGGTAGACCGGATCGTCGGCCTCGACGACGCCGTTGCGCGGGTATTTCCGCACGAAGCAGGTGATCGTCCCATACGCCTGATGAATGGCGAGCGCCGTCACACGCGCGATCTGGATCCCTGCCGCGACCGGACGCTCCTTCCAGACATAAGGCCCAGACATCCGCGTCTTCTCCCGAAAGAGGGAATGTGCAGTTCGTCATTGTCGGCCTTTCCAGCGCGGAAGGCAAGCGGCATCGGGTGGGACGCTTGCTCAGCTTTCGCCGCTGTGTCTGCGCCTCATACTCACTGCGGAAGGCCGCGAGAGATCGAACCCCGTGGCGGGCGACCAGAACGTCCACCAGTTGGCACCCATTCTGACTGCCGGGTTCCTCCCCGACGACGAAGATGTTCGCTTGGCCAGGGGAAGCCGTCGCAGACGAACGGCCGGTCGTGGCAGGGCCGGCCGTTCAGTCCTTCAAGGCGGTCGTCCAGTCCAGTCTTACCGCGCGAACTTCTTGTACTTGATCCGCTTCGGCTCCACGGCATCCGGGCCGAGGCGGCGGATCTTGTCGGCCTCGTAGTCCTCGAAGTTGCCCTCGAACCACTCGACGTGGGCGTCGCCCTCGAAGGCCAGCATGTGGGTGCAGATGCGGTCGAGGAAGAAGCGGTCGTGGCTGATGACGACGGCGCAGCCGGCGAAGTCCACCAGCGCGTCTTCCAGCGCGCGCAGGGTCTCGACGTCGAGGTCGTTCGTCGGCTCGTCGAGGAGCAGCACGTTGCCGCCCGCGCGCAGGAGCTTCGCGAGGTGGACGCGGTTGCGCTCACCGCCCGAGAGGAGGCCCACCTTCTTCTGCTGGTCGGTGCCCTTGAAGTTGAAGGCCGAGCAGTAGGCGCGGGAGTTCATCTCGGCGTCGCCGAGCTTCACCACGTCGAGGCCGTCGGAGATTTCCTCCCACACGGTCTTCGATGCATCGAGCGCGTCGCGGGACTGGTCGACGTAGGAAAGCTCGACGCTCTCGCCATATTCGATCGTGCCGGAGTCGGGCTGCTCCTGCCCGGTCAGCATGCGGAAGAGCGTGGTCTTGCCGGCGCCGTTCGGGCCGATGACGCCGACGATGCCGCCCGGCGGCAGCGAGAACGACAGATCGGAGATGAGCTCGCGATCGCCGTAATGCTTCTCGATCCCCGTCACCGTGATCACGTTCTGCCCGAGGCGCGGGCCGTTCGGGATGACGATCTGGGCGGTCGTGATCTTCTCGCGCTCCGACTTCGAGGCGAGCTCGTTGTAGGCGTTGATGCGCGCCTTCTGCTTGGTCTGCCGGGCCTTCGCGCCCTGACGGATCCACTCGAGCTCGCGCTGGAGCGTCTTCTGGCGTGCCTTGTCCTCGCGGGCTTCCTGCTCGAGGCGCTTCGCCTTCTGTTCGAGCCACGCCGAGTAATTGCCCTCGTAGGGGATGCCCCGGCCGCGGTCGAGTTCGAGGATCCAGCCGGTGATGTCGTCGAGGAAATAGCGGTCGTGGGTGACGATCAGGATCGTGCCCTTGTACTCGATCAGGTGCTTCTGCAGCCACGCGATCGTCTCGGCGTCGAGGTGGTTCGTCGGCTCGTCGAGGAGGAGCACGTCGGGGTTTTCGAGCAGGAGCTTGCAGAGCGCCACCCGGCGCTTCTCGCCGCCCGAGAGCTGGTCGACGGACGCATCGTCCGGCGGGCAGCGCAGCGCCTCCATGGCGACGTCGACCTGAGAGTCGAGATCCCAGAGGTTCTGCGCGTCGATCTGGTCCTGGAGGGTGGTCATCTCCTCCATCAGCTCGTCCGAGTAGTCCTCGGCGACCTTCATCGCGACCTCGTTGTAGCGATCGAGCAGGGCGCGCTTCGCCGCGACGCCTTCCATGACGTTGCCGCGCACGTCGAGGGAGCCATCGAGCTCGGGCTCCTGCGGCAGGTAGCCGACGGTGACCCCCTTCGCCGCCCACGCCTCGCCCTGGAAATCCTTGTCGGTGCCGGCCATGATGCGCAGCAGCGACGACTTGCCGGCGCCGTTGACGCCGACGACGCCGATCTTCACGCCCGGCAGGAACGACAGGCGAATGTTCTCGAAGACCTTCTTGCCGCCGGCATAGGCCTTGGAGAGGCCGTCCATGTGGAAGACATACTGCGGGGTCGCCATGGGAGTCGCCTCTCGGATCTCGGGTTGGCGCGGGATTTAGGCGGTCTCGCGCCGGAAGGCAAACCCGCTCAGGCGAGACCCGGCAACAGCGCCTTCACGCCGGCCGCGAGCATGCTCATGCTGATGGCGAGCAGGATCATTCCCATCAGGCGGGAGATGATGACTCGCAAGGTTGCCGAGAGGTGCTCGCCGATCGATGCGGCGAAGTAGAGCACGACGCCGAGGATCGCCACGATTGCAACCACCACCCCGGCAAACGTCACGTAGTCGGCCGAGCTGCGCGCCCCCTGAAGGAAGACGAGAAGCGTGGTGATCGTGCCCGGACCGATGACCATCGGGAAGGTGAGCGGGTAGAACGCGACCGCGTCGATGCGGGTCGGCTCGACGGTCTCGGATTTGCCGCCCTCGTGCGCCGGGTTGCCGGCGCCGTTCAGCATGTTGAGGGCGATGATCGCGAGCACGAGGCCGCCGGCGATGCGGAAATCGTCGATGCCCACCCCGAAGAAGGCGAGGATGTGCGAGCCGGCGAGGCCGACCGCGGCGCACATGACGAGCGTGTAGAAGGTGACCGCCAGTGCCGTGCGGCGCTGGTCGTGGACACTGAACCGGTCGGTCAGCGACAGGAAGAGCGGCAGGACCATGAGCGGGTTCATGATCGCGAAGAGCGCGCCGAAGAAGCGCAGGCCGAAGGTCGGGTCCATGGGTCGTCTTCTCCGCCGGGCTCACCACAGCTTGGCGAGGACCGCCGCGTGGGTCAACCCGGGGTTGGGCGACGGGGCGTAGCAGTCCCGCGTCAGGCGCGGATCAGCACCACGCCGAGAATGAGGAAGCCCGCGCCGAGCAGGCGGAGCGGGCTCGCGTGCTGCTCGGCGAGGCCGAGAATGCCGAAGTGGTCGAAGATGAGCGAGCCAAGCATCTGGCCGACAACGATGAGCGCGAGCACCGTCGCGGCGCCGAAGCGCGGCACCATGAGCACGCCGATTGCGATGAAGATCGCGCCGAAGACGCCCCCCGTCCACGAGAACCACGACCCGTTGGCGGACGGCACCGGCAGGCGCGGGCCCTCCATCACCAGCGCGGCGAGGGTGATTGCGATGAGGCCGCCGAGATAGCTGACGACGCCCGCCCACCAGGGCGAGCCGATTTCGGCGCGAAGATTGGAGTTCAGCACCTGTTGCAGGGCAATGCTGACCCCGGCACCGATGACCAGCAGATAGGCGAGGAGATTCGGCATCGGATCAGCGCTCCGGGAACGGCGCGGAGGGGTCGAGGCGGAAGATCTTGCCCGGGTTCATGATGTTCAGCGGGTCGAGGGCGCGCTTGATCGCCCGCATCACCTCGATGCCCGGCCCGTGCTCGGCCTCGAGGTGGCGCATCTTGCCCGAGCCGACCCCATGCTCGCCGGTGCAGGTGCCGCCCATGGCGAGCGCGCGCATGACCACCTTGTCGTTCACCTCCTCCGCCGCCGCCATCTCGCCCGGATCGTTCACGTCGACGAGAAAGCTCAGGTGAAAGTTGCCGTCGCCCACATGGCCGACGATCGGCGCGGTCAGCCCGGCTGCCTCGGCGTCGGCACGGGCCGCGAGCACCGCCTCGGCGAGGCGCGAGATCGGCACGCAGACGTCCGTCGCCTTCATCTCGGACCCCGGGCGCAGCATCTTCGTCGCCCAGAGCACATCGTGGCGCGCCTGCCAGAGGCGGTTGCGGTCCTCGGGCCGGGTGGACCAGCGGAAGACGCCCGCGCCGAACCCGTCGGCGATCTCCTCCACCATTCGCGCCTGCTCCTCGACCCCGGCGGGCGTGCCGATGAACTCGAAGAAGAGGGTCGGTTGCTCCGGGTAGTCGAGTTTCGAATAGGCGTTCACCGCCTTCATCTGCAGCGCGTCGAGCAGCTCGATGCGCGAGACCGGCACGCCCGACTGGATCGTCGTGATCACCGTATCCACGGCGCCTTCCAGCGTCTCGAACGAGGCAACGGCGGCGGAGATCGCCTCGGGCACGCCGTGCAGGCGAAGCTGGACCTCGGTGATGATGCCGAGGGTGCCTTCCGATCCGACGTAGAGCCGGGTGAGATCGTAGCCGGCGGAGGACTTCCGCGCGCGGGTGCCGGTGCGGATCACCTCGCCCGAGGGCGTGACGACGGTCAGCCCGAGGACGTTCTCGCGCATGGTGCCGTAGCGCACGGCGTTGGTGCCGCTGGCGCGCGTCGCCGCCATGCCGCCGATCGAGGCGTCAGCGCCGGGATCGATCGGGAAGAACAGCCCGAGGTCGCGCAGATGCGCGTTCAGCGCCTTTCGGGTAACGCCCGCCTCGACGCGCACGTCCATGTCACCGTCGTTCACCTCGATGATCCGGGCCATGCCGGAGAGATCGACGGTAATGCCGCCCTCGAGTGCGGCGATATGTCCCTCAAGCGAGGTGCCGGTGCCATAGGGCACGATCGGCACGCCCGCGCGGGCGCAGACCCTGACGATCTCCGCCACTTCCTCGGTGGTGCGGGGGAAGGCGACCGCATCCGGCGCGTGGCCGGCGTGATAGGTCAGGTCCTTGCCATGCTGCTCGCGCACCGCCAGCGCCGTCGTCAGCCGGTCGCCGAGGAGGAGCCGGAGCTCGGCGAGCGCCGGCGCCAGATCGGTGCGGCTGAAGGCATGGGCAACTGTCATGGGCGAGACTCCGGCTCGGCTGACGGGCCGTCAGGATGCCCCAAGCTGACGCCGGGGTGAACACGCGAAAGTACGCGGGTTGCGGTAGCCCCTTCCCCCCTCTATCGTCCTCGGCAAAACGAAAGAAAACGATCAGGGAGGGGACCGCAGCCCATGGCATCGGTCACGATAAGCGATCTCCGCAAGTCTTTCGGAACCGTGGAAGTGCTTCACGGCGTATCCATCGACATCGAGGACGGCGAGTTCGCCGTGCTCGTCGGCCCTTCGGGATGTGGCAAGTCAACACTGCTCCGGATGCTCGCGGGCCTCGAGCATGTGACCTCGGGCGAGATCCGCATCGGGTCGGAGGTGGTGAACGAACTGCCGCCCAAGGACCGGGACATCGCCATGGTGTTCCAGAACTACGCGCTCTATCCGCACATGACGGTGGCGGAGAACATGGCGTTCTCTCTGAGCCTCAAGGGTGCGCCCAAGGCCGAAATCGCCGAGAAGGTGCGGCCAGCGGCCGAGATCCTCGGCCTCGCGAAGCTCCTTGACCGCTACCCGCGCCAGCTCTCCGGCGGCCAGCGCCAGCGTGTCGCCATGGGCCGCGCCATCGTGCGCGACCCGCAGGTGTTCCTCTTCGACGAGCCGCTCTCGAACCTCGACGCAAAGCTGCGTGTCTCCATGCGCACCGAGATCAAGAACCTGCATCAGCGGCTCTCCACGACCACGGTCTACGTCACGCACGACCAGATCGAGGCGATGACCATGGCCGACAAGATCGTCGTCATGCACGACGGCCGCGTCGAGCAGATCGGCGCACCGCTCGAGCTCTACGACCGGCCGGCGAACCTCTTCGTGGCAGGCTTCATCGGCTCCCCGGCGATGAACCTGCTGCCCGGACGTGTCGATGGCGGCCGTTTCGTCGGCGATGGCGGCGTGTCGCTGCCCCTGCCGCCGCCGGCGCCGGGTGCGAGCGCCGGGGCAGGCATGATCTACGGGCTGCGGCCCGAGTCCATGAGCCTCGGCGGCGACATCCCGTTCCGGGTCGAGGTGGTGGAGCCGACCGGCTCGGAGACCCACGTGATGGGCAGCGTCGGCGGCGTCCCGGTGGTCGGCGTCTTCCGCGAGCGGATCGCCGCACGTCCGGGCGAAGAGATCCACGTCGGGATCGACGTCGGCGCCACGCATCTCTTCGACGCGGGATCGGGGATGCGACTCTCTGCCTGAGCACGGCGCCGGCGGAACGCGGGGCCGCCCGGCGCGCTGAAGAACGAACCTCGCGACGTTTCTTGGGGAGGAGACTCGAAATGGTTGACATCACACGCAGACACCTGATGGCAGGTGCCGCCGGCCTCGCCGCGGCGTCCGCGCTCGGCGGTCGCGCCTTCGCGCAGGCGGCGGCGCCCACCTACACGCCCGAGAGCGGCGCAGAACTCCGGCTCCTGCGCTGGGTGCCGTTCGTGAAGGGCGAAGAGGCGGCGTGGAACGCCAACTCGCAGGCCTTCACCGAGGCCACCGGCGTCAAGGTCACGATCGACCAGGAGAGCTGGGAAGACGTCCGCCCGAAGGCGGCGGTCGCCGCGAACGTCGGCTCCGGCCCCGACATGGTGATGAGCTGGTTCGACGACCCGTTCCAGTATCCCGACAAGCTCATCCCGGTGACCGAACTCGCGAACGCCATCGGGGAGGCGAACGGCGGCTGGTACGACGGCCCGCGCGGCTACGCGGTGAAGGACGGCGAGTTCATCGCCATGCCGCTCTGCGCCATCGGCAACGCCATCTGCTACCGCGACAGCCATATGAAGGCCGCGGGCTTCAGCGAGTTCCCGACGGACTCGGCGGGCTTCCTCGAACTCTGCAAGGCGCTCCACGGCAAGGGCACGCCGGCGGGCTTCCCGCACGGCAAGGCCGTCGGCGACGGCAACAACTATGCCCACTGGCTGCTCTGGTCGAATGACGGCGAGATGGTCGACGAGCAGAGCAAGGTGGCGATCGACAGCGAGGCGACCCGCAAGGCCATCGCCTACGCCCAGGAACTCTACAAGACGTTCATCCCCGGCACCGAGAGCTGGCTCGACATCAACAACAACCGCGCCTTCCTCGCCGGGCAGGTGTCGCTCACCGCGAACGGCGTCTCGCTCTACTACGCGGCGAAGAACGACCCGGCGATGGCAGAGATCGCCGAGGACATCCGCACTCACGTCCTGCCGATCGGCCCGGTCGGAAAGTCGGTCGAGCTGCACCAGACCACGTCGCTCTCGATCTTCAAGCACACGAAGTACCCCGAGGCGGCGATGGCGTACCTCCAGTGGATGTACGAGGCTGACCGGATGAACGCCTGGATCGAAGGGGCGAGCGCCTATTGCTGCCCGGCGCTCAAGGGCTTCGCCGACAATCCGGTCTGGACCTCGAACCCGATCCACGCGCCCTACGCCAAGGCGTCCGAGAGCCTGCGGCCGAACGGCTATGCCGGCCCCCTCGGCCCGGCGTCGGCCGGCGTCATGGCCGACTACGTGCTGGTCGACATGTTCGCCGAGGCCGTGACCGGCGCATCGGCCGATGACGCCATCCGCGGCGCCGCGCGCCGCGCGGGCCGCTACTACAGCTGAGCCGACATGGCCGGCGGGACGCCCCCGCCGGCCACCGCTCCCGGGGAGAGACGTATGGCGCGAGCACGGCGCGGGGGACCGCTCGTCTGGCTGACCGAGAGCCGCAACGGCCTCGGGCTTATCTTCATGCTGCCAGCGGCAGTGTTCCTGATCTGCTTTCTCACCTACCCGCTGGGTCTCGGGGTCTGGCTCGCGTTCACCGACACGAAGATCGGCCGGGCCGGCATCTTCATCGGGCTCGAGAACTTCACCTGGCTGTCCGAGGACCGGGTGTTCTGGCTCTCGGTCTTCAATACCTTCTTCTACACGCTCATCGCGTCGGTGCTGAAGTTCGCGCTCGGCCTCTGGCTCGCGCTCATCCTGAACGAGAACCTGCCGTTCAAGAACTTCTTCCGGGCGGTGATCCTGCTGCCGTGGGTGGTCCCGACGGTGCTCTCGGCGCTGGCGTTCTGGTGGATATTCGACAGCCAGTTCTCGATCATCTCGTGGGTGCTGATGAAGTGGGGCATGATCGACGCGCCGATCAACTTCCTCGGCGAGCCGTGGAACGCGCGTTTCTCGGTGATCGCCGCCAACGTCTGGCGCGGCATCCCGTTCGTCGCGATCTCGCTCCTCGCCGGGCTCCAGACCATCCCGCAGTCGCTGAACGAAGCCGCGGCGCTCGACGGGGCGACCTCGTGGCAGCGGTTCCGGCGCATCACGCTGCCGCTGCTCACGCCGATCATCGCGGTCGTGATGACCTTCTCGGTGCTCTTCACCTTCACCGACTTCCAGCTCATCTACGTGCTGACCCGGGGCGGCCCGGTGAACGCAACCCACCTGATGGCAACCCTCAGCTTCCAGCGGGCGATCCCCGGGGGGCAGCTTGGCGAGGGCGCGGCGATCGCGGTCGCGATGATCCCGTTCCTGCTCGCGGCCATCCTCTTCTCGTTCTTCGGCCTGCAACGGCGCCGCTGGCAGCAGGGCGGCGGAGACTGAAAGGGACCATCATGGCCGAGACTCCGCAGGACGACATCGTTGGCATGGAGCAGTTCAACTCGCTGCCCCGCCGGGTCGTCGTCACCTATATCCCGCTGGCGATCTTCGTCTTCGTGCTGCTCTTCCCGTTCTACTGGATGGCGATCACCGCGATCAAACCGGACCACCAGCTGACGAACTACAACGACTACAGCCCGTTCTGGGTGGTGCAGCCGACGCTTGACCACATCAAGTTCCTGTTCTTCGAGACGTCGTATCCCGGCTGGCTCTGGAACACCGTCGTGGTCTCGGTCGCCTCGACGGTGATCGCGCTCGCGGCATCGGTCTTCGCCGCCTATGCGATCGAGCGGCTGCGCTTCACCGGCGCGCGGGTGACCGGGCTCCTGATCTTCCTCGCCTACCTCGTACCGCCGTCGATCCTCTTCATCCCGCTCGCCTTCATCGTCTTCCAGGTCGGGATCTTCGACTCGCGTCTCGCGCTCATCCTCACCTATCCGACGTTCCTCATCCCGTTCTGCACCTGGCTCCTCATGGGCTACTTCCGCTCCATCCCGTTCGAGCTCGAGGAGAGCGCGCTGGTCGATGGCGCCACGCGCTGGCAGATCCTGACCAAGGTCATCCTGCCGCTGGCGGTGCCGGGCCTGATCTCCGCCGGGATCTTCGCCTTCACCCTGTCGTGGAACGAATTCATCTACGCCCTCACCTTCATCTCCTCGTCGGAGAACAAGACGGTGCCGGTGGGCGTGCTGACCGAACTGGTGCGCGGCGACATCTACGAGTGGGGCGCGCTCATGTCGGGTGCCCTCGTCGGCTCGCTGCCGGTCGTCATCCTCTACTCGTTCTTCGTCGACTACTACGTGTCCTCGATGACCGGGGCCGTGAAGGAATGAGGCACGGCGCCGTCAGCCCGGAGAGCATCCTGATCGCCGGAGCGTGGCGCGGCGCCGCGTCCGGCGAGAGCCTCCCGGTCCACGCGCCGGACACCGGCGAGGTCATCGGCGCGATCGCCCGGGGCGGCGCGGCGGAGATCGACGCCGCCGTCAACGCCGCACGCACTGCCTTCGAAGGTCCGTGGGGCCGGACGGCGCCGGCCGATCGCGGCCGCATCCTCGCCCGCCTCGCGGCACTCATCGCGGCAAACGCCGACGATCTCGTCGCCTCCGAGGCCGAGGACTGCGGCAAGCCCCTGAAGCAGGCGCGCGCCGACATCGCAGCCGTCGCGCGTTACTTCGAATTCTACGCGGGTGCCGCCGACAAGGTCCACGGCGAGACGATCCCCTATCAGCCCGGCTTCACCGTGATGGTGCAGCGGGTGCCGCACGGCGTCACCGGTCACATCATCCCGTGGAACTATCCCGCGCAGATGTTTGGCCGCACCCTCGCACCGGCGCTGGCCACCGGCAACGCCTGCGTGCTGAAACCGGCGGAAGCGGCCTGCGCCACCGTGCTCCGCCTCGCGGCGCTCGCCATGGAGGCGGGTCTACCAGCCGGCGCGCTCAACGTGGTGACCGGCCTCGGGAGCGAGGCGGGGGCGGCGCTCGCGGCGCATCCGGGCATCGACTTCCTGTCGTTCACCGGCTCGCCCGACACCGGAACCGCGGTGCAGAAGGCCTGTGCCGAGCATCACCGCGCCTGCACGCTCGAACTCGGCGGCAAGTCGCCGCAGATTGTCTTCGCCGACGCCGATCTCGACCGGGCGCTGCCGGTCATCCTCAACGCCATCGTGCAGAACGCCGGGCAGACCTGTTCGGCGGGCAGCCGTCTCCTTGTCGAGCGGCGCCTGCTCGACACGTTGGTGCCGCGCCTCGCGGAGCGCTTCGCCGGGCTCCGGGTCGGGCCGTCGCACCTCGACGCGGACTGCGGGCCCCTGATCTCCGAAACGCAGCTCACCCGGGTGCGCAGCTTTCTCGACCGCGCCGACGCCGACGGCCTGCCGCTCCTCGCCGAGGGCGGCGCCGATGCGCTGACGGCGGGAGGCTACTACGTCGCCCCGCGGCTCTATGGCCCGGTGCCCGAGGATCACCCGCTGGCGCAGCAGGAGGTCTTTGGCCCGGTCCTCGCGCTGGTGCCGTTCGAGGACGAGGCCGACGCGATCCGCATCGCGAACGGCACCGCCTTCGGCCTCGTCGCCGGCATCTGGACCGAGAACGGCGGCCGGCAGATGCGCATGGCGACGGCGCTCCGCGCCGGACAGGTCTTCGTCAACGGCTACGGCGCGGGCTCGGGGATCGAGCTTCCCTTCGGCGGCATGGGCCGCTCGGGACATGGACGGGAGAAGGGCATGGAAGCACTCCGCGAATTCACCGTGGCGAAGACCGTGGTGCTGAACCATGGCTGACCGGCTGGCGGGCAAGACCGCGCTCGTCACCGGCGGCGGCTCCGGGTTTGGCGCCGGCATCGTCGAGGCTTACGCGCGCGAAGGCGCGACGGTCACGATCTTCGACCTCGACGGCCCCGCCGCCGAGCGGGTCGCCGAACGCACGGGCGCGCGCGTTTTCGTCGGCGACGTCACGCGCAGCGACGACGTGGAGGCGGCGGTCCGCACCGCCTCCGAGGGCGGACGGCTCGACATCGTCGTGAACAACGCCGGCTGGACCCATCGCAACCGGCCGCTGATGGAGGTGACCGAAGCCGATTTTGACCGGATCTTCGAGATCAACGTGAAGGCCGTCTTCCTGATGACCCGCGCCGTGGTGCCGCTGATGCGCGGTCACGGCGGCGGGGTGATCCTCAACATCGGCTCGACCGCCGGCATCCGGCCGCGGCCGGGGCTCACCTGGTACAACGCCTCCAAGGGCGCGGTGAACCTCGTCTCGCGCTCGCTGGCCGTGGAACTCGCGCCGGACGCGATCCGGGTGAACTGCATCGCCCCGGTGATGGGCGTCACCGGCCTGCTCGAGGCATTCATGGGTCTGCCCGACACGCCGGAGAACCGCGCGAAGTTCGTCGCGACGATCCCCCTCGGCCGCCTGTCGACGCCCGAGGACGTGGCGGGCGCGGCGGTCTATCTCGCCTCCGACGAGGCCGGCTTCGTCACTGGCGTCGTGCTCGAAGTGGACGGCGGGCGCACCATCTAACTACGGCGCGCCCACCGCGCCGAGACCGGCGATCGCCGCCAGCGCATCGGCTGTGTCGCCATATTCGAGCCGCCAGCCGGGGGTGCGCTCGATCACCCCAAGCGCCGTCGCGAGGCCGTCGGCATCGCGCGAGAGCCACGCCCGACCGGCGACCAGCGCGGCCAGCGTCTCTTCCGGCCGCATCGGCTCGAGCGTGAGCCCGGCGCCGGGCACGTAGCCCGGAAAGACGAAGGCCGAGAGCGGCAGCGGCCGGGTCGCCACATCGGACGACGGCACATAGCGGCAGGGGCCCCGCTCGGCGCAGTGAAAGACCGGCGCGCTGGCCGACACCGGCAGCACCGCCTCCCCCACCGCCCAGCCTGACTGCTTGAGACAAAGCCCGAACGGCACCGCGACGGCGCGGCCGTATGCATCGAGCGGGACGCAATCGTCGCTGAAGTAGACCGCCCCTGCCCCGACCAGCGCCGCGGTCAGCGTGCTCTTGCCGCGACCACAGGCGCCGGCCAGCACGATGGCGGCCCCGGCCCCGTCCGCGACGGCCGCGGCATGGAGCACCGCGCTCCAGTCGCCACTCCCGTGGCCAAGCTCGACGAGGCGGCGAACGACCGCCCCGACCAGCGCCTCGGCGCGGGAATGATGCTCGGGCGCACGGCCCGCCTCCAGCAGCGCGAAGCCTGTCCCGGCCCGGCGCAGACGTAGCCTCGCGGCGGCGGGCGCCGCCGTCTCCGCATGGGCGAGACGCGGGTGCATCAAGTCCGCAAGCTCGTGATCCGCGCAATCGATCGCCACGGGAGCGCCCGTGAAGGCATACGTGCGCACCACAGGCCGCCAGACGCGACGCGGGCGCGGCCGGGGGGCGACGGGTACCGGCACCACGGGAACGCGGGCGGCAAGAACCGCCTCGGTCGCCCCGGCCTCGGCGGCGGGAACCCCGGCGTCGAGCGCCTCCCACGCGGCGCGACCTGCCGCATCGAGCAACAGGAGCGGCGCCTCGGCACCACGATCGACGACGAGATGATCGGTGAACGGAATGGCCCGCACCTCTGATCGGGCGGCGCTCATGCCGGCACCTCGGCCGGGCGGATCGCACGGTTGAGGCCACGCCACGCCCGGCCCGAGTGCTCGGCCACATTGGCAAGCCGGCGCCGGACCCGACCGGTCGGCCGCCCCCGGCGATCGCGCCACGCCGAGAGCGCGCGGGCGGCCGCACCCGGGACCTGCACCTCCGGCAGCCCGGCCCATGGAAACACCTCGCGGCTGGCCGCGAGCATGAAGCCAAGCGCGGCCGTCCCCTGCGGCGCGAGCGGCATCCGGGCGACCACCTCGTCCCAGTCGACCGCGCCGCCGCGCGCCACCAGCGCAAGATCGAGGGCGTCTCGCAGCGGCAGTTCCGCCGTGGCGAGGTTCCGGTCGTGCAGCATGGCGTGGATCACGTTGTGGATCACCAGATCAGTGGCCGATGGAACCGCCGCGCCGGCGAGTGCCGCAACCGGCACCGCGCGCGCGCGCATCTCGTCCGGCCTGAGCGGGCCGGCGAGATGACCCGGCACCGCCGGATGATGCAGCTCCACCTGCGCCGGGCGGCAGGGATGGGCGAGTTTGACACGATCATGGGCATGCGCCGGCCCCGCCGGCTTGCGGCGGAATCCGAGCGCCTCGATCGCCTCGGCCGCCGCGTCGGTCTCCGCCGGCGCCACCAGTATGTCTATGTCGCCAATGAAGCGACTGGCCGGATCCGCATGGATTCCGAGCAGGAGCAGCGCGGTTCCCTTCAGGAACACCGGCCGGATTCCCCGCCGGACCAGCATCAGTCCGATGTCACCGGCCTCCGCGGCCAGCCGCGCGTTGCGCCGGGCGTTCAGCCCGCGAATGGCGTCGAGATAGTCCGCGAGCTCCGGATCATCCGGTCGCTCGCCGCGCAACAGCAGTGCCGAGGCGAGCGCCGGCACCATGTGGTGGCGTCCCGCGACCGCGAGAACCTCCTCGGCGACCGACACGGCGCCGGTAGCCTCCGTGGATCGGACGCCAGCCGGTCGCACCGCGACCGGCTGGAGCAGTGCGCCGAGACGCACGCAAGGATGTGCGCTCTGAGCGCGGTCAGGTTCCAGCATGGCTGATCAGCGGAGCCGGTTGGCTCAGCGGAAGAACATGCTGATGAGCCAGCTGAGCGGCCCGTGCGAATGACCGGGGCCCCTGTGTCCCCTGCCACCTCCGTCGCCGCCTCTGCCTCTGCCGCCGCCTCTGCCGCTGGCGGCCCAGGCCTCGGATGCGTCAGCGGTGAGCAAGGCCATCACGGCCGGCGCAGTCACGCCGGCGTACTTCCCCATTTTCGCCAGCGCCGCCCGGCGCTCGGGGTCGGCCGGCTGGTCCCGATTATCGACGTCCTGGGACTCTCCGTTCAAATCTACCTCCTCGTGAACTGACAACTCATTGGTCGCCAGGCGAGCTTGCCCGCATGGCCTCTCAAGTCGACTCAGCCAAACGGACGATGTGTAAAAGAATTGGCAAGCAAGGCGTGCCGTCATTGCGGCAAGCGCCTCAGAACGGAACCTCGTCCGCGGCTACCACAAAGCGAGAAACGATGTTCTTGCGACCGGCTTTTTCGAACTCAATCGCCAGTTTGTCGCCCTCGACGCTTGCGACGGTTCCATAACCGAACTTCTGGTGGAACACCCGCGTCCCCACCTCGAAGGCCGGCAGCGCGGTTGCGTCAATAACCATGTTGCGCGCTTCTTGCGGTTGGGACGTGGTGCGGGCACCGGCACGCGCCTGCATCCGCCGCCATCCGGGCGAATTGTAGACATCGGCCTTCGCCGCCGCGTCCACGAGCGTCGACTCCGCGACCGCTGCCCCGCGCCCGACCGGAGCCGCCGCCCCGAAGGCACCGCCGTAGAGCCCGGGCGGCGTCAGCACCTCCACGTGCTCTGCCGGCAGCTCGTCGATGAAGCGCGAGGGAAGCTGTGACTGCCACTGGTTGTAGACCCGGCGGTTCGCCGCGAACGAGATGGTGCAGAGCACACGCGCCCGGGTGATGCCGACGTAGGCGAGGCGGCGTTCCTCCTCGACCCCCTTCACCCCGCTCTCGTCCATCGAGCGCTGCGACGGGAAGAGCCCGTCTTCCCAGCCTGGCAGGAACACCACCGGGAATTCGAGACCCTTGGCGCCGTGCAGCGTCATGATCGAGACCTTGGCGCCGCCGTCCTCGGCGTCGTTGTCCATGACGAGGCTCACGTGTTCGAGGAACCCTTGCAGGTTCTCGAACTCGTTCAGCGCCTTCACCAGCTCCTTCAGGTTCTCGAGCCGCCCGACCGCATCCGGCGAGCGCTCGGCCTTCCACATCTCGGTGTAGCCGCTCTCGTCGAGGATCTGCTCGGCAAGTTCCACATGGCCGGGCTTGCCCTCACGCACCGCCGCGTGCCAGCGATCGAAGCCCGCGACCAGCTCGCCCAGCGCCTTTCGCGCCTTCGCAGGCAGCCCGCCACGCTCGACGAGAAGCCGCGCCCCCTCCAGCAGCGACACGCCCGCGGCACGGGCGGAGCGGTTGATCTCCTGCACCGCCTTGTCGCCCAGCCCGCGCTTCGGCACGTTGACGATCCGCTCGAACGCGAGCCCGTCGTCGGGCGACACCGCGACGCGGAAATAGGCCATGGCGTCGCGGATTTCCTGCCGCTCGTAGAACCGCGGGCCGCCGATCACCCGGTAGGGCAGGCCGATGGTCAGGAACCGGTCCTCGAACGCCCGCATCTGGTGCGAGGCGCGCACCAGGATCGCGATGCCGTCGGCCTCGATCGGCGCGAGGCCACGGGTGCCGCGACCGAGCGCCTCGACCTCCTCGCCGATCCAGCGTGCTTCTTCCTCACCGTCCCAATGGCCGATGAGCCGGACCTTCTCGCCCTCGGGCACGTCGGTCCAGAGCGTCTTGCCGAGCCGGCTCTCGTTGCCGGCGATGACCCCGCTCGCCGCCGCAAGGATGTGCGGCGTGGAGCGATAGTTCTGTTCGAGCCGGATCACCCGCGCCCCGGGGAAATCCCGCTCGAACCGCAGGATGTTGCCGACCTCGGCGCCGCGCCAGCCATAGATCGACTGGTCGTCATCCCCGACGCAGCAGATGTTGCGATGCCCGCCGGCGAGCAGCCGCAGCCAGAGATACTGCGCGACGTTGGTGTCCTGATACTCGTCGACGAGAATGTAGCGGAACCACCGGCGGTACTGCTCCAGCACGTCCTCGTGACGTTGCAGAATATGCACGACGTGCAGCAGCAGATCGCCGAAGTCGCAGGCGTTGAGCGTCGCCAGCCGCTGCTGATACTCGGCGTAGAGCTCGGTGCCCCGATGGGCGTAGGACGACGCCTCGGAGGTCGGGACCTGCTCCGGGGCGAGCGCCCGGTTCTTCCAGCTGTCGATCAGCCCGGCGAGCATCCGCGGCGGCCAGCGCTTTTCGTCGATGCCGGCCGCCTGCACGAGCTGGCGCAGCAGGCGGATCTGGTCGTCGGTGTCGAGGATGGTGAAGTTCGACTTCAGCCCGACGAGCTCCGCGTGACGGCGCAGGATCCGCACCGAGAGCGAATGGAAGGTGCCGAGCCACGGCATCCCCTCGACCACGCCGCCCACCAGCCCGCCGATCCGGTGACGCATCTCGCGCGCCGCCTTGTTGGTGAAGGTCACCGCGAGGATCTCGTTCGGCCGCGCCCGGCGAGCCGCAAGAATATGGGCGATTCGCGCCGTCAGCGCCCGGGTCTTGCCGGTGCCGGCGCCGGCCAGCACCAGAACCGGACCGTCCAGCGCCTCGACAGCTTCCCGTTGCGCCGGATTGAGCCCGTCGAGCCAGGGGCCGGACACCGGCCCGGTACCGCCCGGCATGGCACGCTCCGACAGGCGGAGCCCCGGCTTCGCCTGTGCCGCGGCCTCGAAGGCCTCCGCCTCGTCGCTCGTCCAGCTCATGGACCGAAGGTTACTGCCGCACCGGCGGAAAGGGAAGGGCATGTTCGCGCTGTGTTCGTGGCGCCGATCAACATGCTGCGTTGTCCTCACCGCCCCACCGCCTATGCTGGGGCCATTCGAGAGGCACGCCTTGGATTCCGTCCTTCTTCAGCTCGCAATCTATCTCACCGCCGGTGTCATCGCCGTGTCGATCAGCCAGCGGCTCGGCTTCGGCTCAGTCCTCGGCTACCTCGCCGCCGGCATCGCCATCGGCCCGGGGCTGCAACTCGTCGGGCGCGAGACCGCGCTGGTGCAGGACTACGCCGAATACGGCGTCGTCCTCATGCTCTTCCTCATCGGGCTCGAGATGCATCCCCGCAGCCTCTGGGAACTGCGCCACCGGCTTCTCGGCCTCGGGGGCATGCAACTGGCGCTGACCATCCCGCTCATCGCCGCCGCCGGCCTCGCCCTCGGCCTGCCGTGGAATCAGGCGCTGGCGGCCGCCATGGCGCTCGCGCTCTCCTCGACGGCGATCGTCATGCAGACGCTCTCGGAGCGCCGCCTCGCCGCGACCGAGGGCGGGCGGGCCAGCATCGCCGTCCTGCTGTTTCAGGACGTGGCCGCGGTGCCGCTCCTTGCGCTCATCCCGCTCCTCGCGCTCGGCCCGGGCGCGGTGGACGCAGTGGCAGGCGCACATGCCTCGGTGCTCGACGGGCTTTCGCCTCTCGCTCACGTGGCCGTGGTCGTCGGCGCGGTCGGACTCGTCATCTTCGCCGGACGCCACCTCGCAGGGCCGGCGTTCCGCTTCCTTGGCCACGCCCGACTGCCCGAGGTGCACATCGCGAGCGCCCTGCTGCTCGTCGTCGCGGTCTCGCTCATGATGGAAGCGCTTGGGCTTTCGCCGGCGCTCGGCGCGTTCCTCGCCGGTGTCGTCCTCGGCGGCTCGGCCTACCGCCATGAGCTCGAGGCCGATCTCGCGCCGTTCAAGGGCCTGCTCATGGGGCTCTTCTTCATCACCGTCGGCGCCGGCGTCGACATCCAGCGCGCCGCCGAGACGCCGCTCCAGATCATCCTTCTGGTGGTCGGGTTCATCGCACTGAAGGCCGTCGTGCTCTGGCCGATCGCGCGGGCCTTCCGCCTGCCGCCGCAGGCGCGCGTCCTCTTCACCCTCGCCCTGCCGCAGGGCAGCGAGTTCGGCTTCGTGCTCATCACCTTCGCCGAGACGATCGGCGTGATCCCTCCCGAGATCGCGGCCACGCTGCTGCTGCTCATCGCCGGCTCGATGGTGCTGACCCCCGGCCTCTTCCACCTGCGTGACCTGCTCTCGCGCCGCCTGATCCGCCGGGGCGAGCGTGTCCCCGAACAAGTCGGGGATCCCGGCACGGTGATCGTCGCCGGCATGGGCCGCTTCGGCCAGACGGTGAACCGCATCCTGTCCGGCCTCGGCCACCGCACCGTGCTCCTCGACAGCCAGCCGGCACTGGTCGAGCGCATGCGCGCCCTCGGCATCCCGGCCTATCTCGGCCATGCGGACCGCCCGGAGGTGCTCGCCGCCGCCGGCCTCGCCGAAGCCCGCGCGCTCGTGATCGCCATCGACGACCCGGAGCAGGCGGTGCGCATCGCCAGCATCGTGCGCCGGCGGGCGCCGCACGTCCGGATCATCGCCCGCGCCCGCGACCGGCACGCCATCTACCGCCTGACCGCGGCGGGCGCGCATGAGTGCGTGCGCGAGGTCTTCGACGGCGCGGTGCGCACCGGCGGCCACGCCCTCGCCGCACTCGGCCACGACCGGCACGAGATCGAGGTCCTGCTGCGCGCCTTCGCCGCCGAGGACACCGCGATGATCGACGAGCTTGCCACCCTCTGGCGCCCGGACCTGCCGGCGGCCGACAACGCCGCCTTCGCCCGCCGCGAACAGGCGCAGCTCGCCGCCATCGAGGCGAAGCTCCGCCCGGCACCTCAGACCAGCGGCAGCGAGCCAGTTGCTCCCGGACCCGCGGCACACTAACTCCCCGGACATGCACCTGCGCCCCGACCAGCCCGACAGTCTCGCGAGCCTCACTGACGAGGTGCTCGCCTGCCGCGCCTGCGCCGACCGCTTCGCTGCCACCCGCACCCGCCATTCGCCACGCCCGGTGCCATGGCTCTCTGCCACGGCGCCGATCCTCGTCTGCGGCCAGGCGCCGGGCGCGCGGGTCCACGAGCTTGGCCGGCCGTTCGACGACCGCTCCGGCGACCGGCTGCGCGACTGGCTCGGGGTGGACCGCGCGACATTCTACGACCGCACCCGCTTCGCGGTGCTGCCCATGGCGTTCTGCTTTCCTGGCTATGACGCCTCCGGTTCCGACCTGCCGCCGCCGCCGCTCTGCGCCTCGCTCTGGCGCGCCCGCGCCCTCGCGGTGATGCCCGGGGTTCGCCTCACGCTGCTGATCGGCGCCCATGCCCAGCGCTGGCACCTCGGCCGCGCCCGCCCGGTTTCCGAAGCCGTCGCCGACTGGCGCGCGGCGCTCCCCGACCTCCTGCCCCTGCCCCACCCCAGCTGGCGCAACACCGGCTGGCTCAAACGCAACCCGTGGTTCGAGGCGGAGGTGGTGCCCGAACTCCGCGCCCGCGTCGCCACCCTGCTGGACACCGCTCCCTGATGCAGACCGCCCTCGATCTCGCCCATGCCGCCCACGCCGAGAACCCGGAGAACGTGGGCCTGCGCCTGCGCTTCCATGAGCGGATCCTCGACTCCGAGCTCATCGTGCCGCTGACCGCACCGCCCGACGGCGATCGCGTCGAGCCTCAGGTCTTCGCGCTCAGCGACGGGCCGGTGGTCCTCGCCTTCGACCGCGACGACCGCATGGCGGAGTTCCTCGGCACGCCCGCCGATTTCGCCGCGATGACGGGGCGCCGCCTCGTCGCACTCCTCACCGGGCACGGCACCGGACTCGCGCTGAACCTCGGGGCGCCTTCGGCCGCGCTCCTGCCCGCCGAGGCCGTCGACTGGCTCGCCCGGATCGCCGCCGAAGCTGTCCCGGAGACCTCCGCCCGGGCACAGGACATCGGCCCGGCCGGCATCGTGCCCCGGACGCTGCTCGACGCGCTGGCAATGAAGCTTGGCGCCATGGCCGACCGGCTCGGCAGCGCGCATCTGGCATCGGCCCGCCTCGGCGACGGCCCTCCGGGCCTGTTGCTCGGCCTCGTGGGCGTCCCCGAGCCGGCGCGCCCGGCAATGGCCGCCGCCGTCGCCGAGGCGGTCCGCTTCAGCGGGCTCGACCAGACCGTCCTCGACGTGACCTTCCCGGCCGAAGGCTCGGCCCTCGCCGCCGCCGTGGCCCGCGAAGGCCTGCGGCTCGAAATGCCGGCTCCCCCCGCGCCCGCCGCCAGCGCGCCCGCCGAGCCGAAGCCGCCGCGATTGCGGTAGGGCTCAGGCCGATCGGACGGGATCGCCCGATCGGCTATCGCCGCGCCTCAGGACACCGGAGCGGCGTTCAGTAGCTCTCCGCCCGGTTCACCACATTCAGGAAATCGAGCCCGGCCTCACCGCGCCGCACGTTTTCCGCGATCGCCATCGAGGCGGTCTCCGGCCGGGTCGCCGAAGCGATGTGCGGCGTCACGGTGACCATCGGATGCGCCCAGTAGGGGTGCTCCGCCGGCAGCGGCTCCTGCCGGAAGACATCGAGCGTCGCGTGACCCACATGCCCGTTGTCGAGCGCCTTCAGCAGGGCCTCATCGTCGATCAGCGGCCCGCGTCCGGGATTGATGATGCGCGCGCCGCGCGGCAGCATGGCGAGCGCCCGCGCATCGAGGGTGTTCTCCGTCGCGGGCGTCGCGGGCAACAGCAGCACGAGGATCTCCGACGCACCGAGAACCTCCGAGAGCCCCTCGGCACCGCTCCAGGTCTCGATCCCCGGCAGCTCACGCGGCCCCCGGCTCCAACCGACCACGCGGAAGCCGATTGACGTGAGCATCGCCGCCGTCGCCCGCCCGAGTTCGCCGAGCCCGAGGATCCCGACGGTGCGCTCCGGCGCGAGCGGCGGCACCACCGAGTTGCGCCAGACCCCGTCCTGCCCGAGAATGTGACCGTCGATCCCCATGTGATAGCGCAGGACATGCGCCGTCACCCACTCCGCCATGCCGCGGGTCAGGCCCACGTCCACCATACGGCAGAGCGGCACGACGATCGAGGTATCGCCAACGATCGACTCGACCCCGGCCCAGAGCGACAGCACCGCCTTGATCCGCTCGAAGGGCGCGAAGTCCCGCACCGGGCCACCGGGCTGATAGACCACATAGTCGAACGTCCACGGCCCCGACGGATCATTGGTCAGCGTGACGTCCAGGCCGGCATCGGCGAACGCGGCCAGCAGATGCGGCCGCCACAGCGGCCAGTGTTCGTCGGGCGCAGAAAACAGGATGCGCGGCCCCATTGGTCGTCCCCTTTCGAAGCGAAATCGTCAGTCGTTGCCGCGCGGCCTGTGGATGTGCGCGCTCTGGGCGAGGCCAAACGCCGCCAGCAGAACGAGCATCGCAGACCCGCCGTAGGAAATCAGCGGCAGGGGCACGCCCACGACCGGCATCAGGCCCATCACCATACCCATGTTCACGGCAAACAGAAGGAAGAAGCTCATGGCGACTCCCCCGGTCAGCAGCGCGCCGAAACGGTCGCGATTGGACACCGCCGACACGATGCAGAAGACGATGATCAGCAGGTAGAGCACGAGGATCGTCGTCGTCCCCACGTAGCCGAATTCCTCGGCGAGGGTGGTGAAGATGAAGTCCGTGTGCTTCTCCGGCAGGAAGTTCAGCCGAGCCTGCGTCCCCTGCATGTAGCCCTTGCCGAGCATGCCCCCCGAGCCCATGGCGATCTTCGCCTGCGTGATGTGGTAGCCCGCGCCGAGCGGGTCGGCGGACGGGTCGAGGAAGGTGAAGATCCGGCGAAACTGATAGTCCTCGATCAGCTGCCAGTCGGTGCCCTGCGACTTCAGGACCGCCGCGACCAGCCCGGTCCCACCGGCGATCGCCGCCGCGAAGTACCAGAGACTGACGCCCGCGAGAAACATCACCGCCCCGCCCCCGGCCAGCAGCAGGATCGCCGTCCCGAGATCGGGCTGCTCCATGACGAGCGCCACGGGCATCAGGATCAGGAGCAGCGGAAGCAACACCCAGAGCGGCCGCGACACCTTTTCCACCGGCAGCCGCGCGTAGTAGGCGGCAAGCGCCATCACCAGCGCGATCTTCATCATCTCGCTCGGCTGGATCTGCAGCGGCCCGATGGCGATCCAGCGCTGCGCCCCCATGCCGATCACCCCCATCACGTCCACCGCGATCAGCAGCACCAGCGACACCGCATAGGCAAACGGCGCCATCCAGCGCCAGAACCGGATGTCGATGAGACCGATCGCGATCATGATGAGGAGCCCGACGCCAAAGCGCAGGATCTGCGCCTCGGCCCAGGGTTCGAGCGAGCCGCCGGCGACCGAATAGAGCATCAGGAAGCCGGCCGTCGCCACGGCGCAGAGCAGCAGGACCAGCGACCAGTTGAGGGCGAGAAGCTTGCGCAGCACCCCCTCGTGCGCGACGCCCTTCATGGCTCACCCCCCGCTGCGGTTCTCGCGGCGCCGACACCATCCCGACCGCCTGTCCGCGGGCGGGCCGACGCGGCCACCGGCGCTGTCACGGACGCACCGCCTCTCACGCCGGGTCCCGCGCCGGCGTCGCCGCGGCCTCCTGCCCCTCGGGCGGCATGGCCAGCCGCTCCTTCTCGATCGCGTCACGCTGTTCCGCCGGGTACGCGCTGAGCGGTGGCAGCCCGCCGTGGAGCGCATAGAGCAGGATGTCGCGAGCGATCGGCGCCGCGACCGCCGAGCCGCCGCCGCCGTGCTCGACGATCTGCGCCACCGCATAGCGCGGCTTGTCATAGGGCGCGTAGCAGACGAAGAGCGCGTGATCGCGCCGCCGCCACGGCAGCTGCTCGTTCGAGGTGACGCCGGCCGCCCGCTCGGCGGCGGAGATGATGCGCACCTGACTCGTGCCGGTCTTGCCGGCCATCAGCATCGCCGGATCGACGATGCGCGAGCGATAGGCCGTGCCCTCGTTCGAGACCGCGAACATCCCGTCCCGCACCGCGGCGAGATGCCGGGGGTCGATGTCGAGCGCCACGGGGGCGGGATCGGGCACCGCGACGCCGCCCACCGCGCGCACCAGGCGCGGCGCCAGGTCGATCCCGCCGGCCACCCGCGCCGTCATGAGCGCGAGCTGCAACGGCGAGGCGAGGGTGAAGCCCTGACCGATGCCGTAGTTGAAGCTGTCGCCCGTGGTCCAGGACTCGTGCTTCACCGCCTTCTTCCAGGCCGCGTCCGGCATGTTGCCGGTCGAGACCGCCGGCATCGGCAGGTCGTGGGCGATCCCGAGCCCCAGACGATGCGCCATGGCGCTGATCCGGTCCGGCCCGAGCCGCCGGCCCATCTCGTAGTAATAGCAGTCGCAGGACTGGGAGAGGCTGCGTCGCAGGTCCACCCGGCCGTGGCCGCCGTGCTTCCAGCAGTGGAACCGGCGGTTGCCAAGCTGGGTGTAGCCGGGACAGCTCACCACGTCGCGCGGGCTCACCACGCCCGCCTCCAGCGCGGCGAGCGCCATAGCCACCTTGAAGGTCGAGCCGGGGGGATAGGTGCCGGTCACCGTCTTGTTGGCGAACGGTCGGTATTCGTCGGCGAGCAGCCCCTTCCACTCGGCAGAGGAGATGCCGAAGACAAAGCTGTTCGGATCGTAGCCGGGCGCTGACGCGAGCGCCAGGATGTCGCCGTTCGTCACGTCGACCACCACCGCCGCCGCGCTCTGCCCGGCCATCCGGCGCATGGCGTAGTCCTGCAGGCCCTTGTCGATGGTGAGCTCGACGTCCCGGCCCGGCGTGCCCTCGGCGCGACCGAGTTCGCGCATCACCCGGCCCGAGGCGCTCACCTCGATGCGCAGGGTCCCCGCCTCGCCGCGCAGCTCGGACTCGAGCCGCTGCTCGACGCCGGTCTTGCCGATCTGGAAGCGCGGGATCTGCAGCACCGGGTCGGGGCTCTCCATCTTCGCGAGATCCGCGTCCGAGACCGGCCCGACGTAGCCCACCACATGCGCCGTCGAGAACCCGTCCGGATAGAACCGGCTGAGCCCCACCTCGGCCTCGACGCCGGGCAGGACCGGCGCATTGGCCGACACCCGCACCACATCGTCCCAGCTCAGATGCTCGGCGACGACCACCGGCACGAACGGGCTCCGCCCCGCCATCTCCCGGATCGCCCGCTCCTGCCGATCGGCGGGAAGCTCGATGAGCTCGGCGAGGCGTGCCAGCACCGCCGCGGGGTCGCGCGCCTGCTCGCGCACCATGATGATGCGATAGTTCTGCCGGTTCCCCGCCATCAGCGCGCCAGTCCGGTCGGTGATGATGCCGCGCGCCGGCGGGATCAGCCGCAGATTGATGCGGTTCTCCTCGGCGAGGAGCTTGTAGCGGTCGCCCTGCACGATCTGCAGGTCGCGCATCCGCCACGCGAGCACGCCGGCGAGCCCGAACTGCACCCCGAGCAGCATCGCCGCCCGGCGCCCGATCCCCGGCGGGCTCATGCGCTGCCTCCCCGCGCCTTGATCCCGAGGCACCAGACCAGCCCGAACACCACCAGCGGATAGGCGATGGCCGTCGCCAGCACCGAACCGCCGAGCCGGGCAAGGCTCGGGCCCTCGACGAAGGTGGCGCCGAGCACCAGCCACATCCCGAAGAGCATCGCCGCATAGCCGGCGATCGCGGCAATCCACGTGAAGACGGAGGGTTGCATCTGCAACGTCAGGGCCCAGCGCCGGAACACCTCCGTCGCGAGCATGAGGCCGAGCGCCCCGAGCCCGATCGGCCGCATGAGCAGGATGTCGGCAACGAGCCCGAGCAGGGGCGCGGCCCAGAGCGGCACCCGATCCGGCCGGCGCACGACCCAGGCGATCATCAGGCAGTAGACCAGGTCCGGCGGCGTCACCCGCCCCGGGTCGAGCGGCATGGTCATGGCAATCGTGGCACCAACGCCGATCGCCGGCAGCAGCACCGCCTCGACGGGCCCGGGCAGCCCGCGCCCGCTCATTCGCTGACGCTCCCGACCGCAGCCGGTGTCGCGGGCCTCAGCGGCCCGATCAGCCCGCCCGGCCCCTCGACGACCGCCGGCGGCACCGAGCGCACCACCCGGACGAATTCCAGCCGCCGTGTATCGGCCGCGAGCCGCACCCGGGCGCGGCCGTCCTTGCCCGTGAACACCTGCCCGATGAGGATGTCCGGCGGATAGAGCCCGCCGTCGCCCGAACTCACCACCCGATCCCCGGGCCGAAGCTCGTCGCCCTGATCGAGAAATTCCAGCGTCGGCGATGGCGTGTTGTCCCCCGACACCATCGCCCGCTGCCCGGAGGGCCGGATCGTCACCGGAACCCGGCTCGAGGCGTCGGTGACGAGGATGATCCGGCTCGACCGCTCGCCGACGCCCGCGACGCGACCGACGAGCCCGAGCCCGTCCATCGCCGCCCAGCCGTCTTCGACCCCGTCGATGCGCCCGACGTTCACCATGGCGGAGTTGCGAAACGGACTGCCCGAATCCGCCAGCACCTCGGCGGTGACGAAGGTCAGCCGCGGATTGAGCCGCACCCGGTTCAGCGCCAGCAGCTTGGCGTTCTTCTGTTCGAGCTGAAGTGCGGCCTCGCGCCAGCCCTGCATCCGCTGGAGTTCACGGCGCAACTCGGTGTTCTGCTCGTAGATCCGGCCATAGGCGCGCAGATCGGCGATCATCCGCGCCACATGCGCCACCGGCTTCGTCGTCCACTCGAAGCCCGGAACGAAGCGGTCGACCAGATCGATGCGGAATTGCTCGACGCGTGCATTGTCGATGCGCCAGAGCAGGAACAGCCCGATGAGCAGCACCGCGAACGTGCCGATGAGCACGCGCCGGACGCCGCGAAGATAGTTCGGGGGGGAGTCGCTGCGAAGCGCCACGGGTCTCAATGCCTTTCACCGGTCGGGCCGGCGTGCCTCGGCCGGGCAGGTCTGGCGCCCGCCTCAGTTCGTCCCGAAGTCTATCACATGGGCAAGCTGGGATTCAAACTCCAGCGACTTGCCGGTGCCGAGCGCCACACAGTTGAGCGAGTCCTCTGCCACGGTGATCGCGAGCCCGGTCTGTTCGCGCAGCGCCAGATCGAGATCGCCGAGCAGCGCCCCGCCGCCGGTCAGCATCACGCCCCGGTCGACGATGTCCGCCGCGAGATCCGGCGGTGTCTGTTCGAGCGCGGTCATCACGCCGTCAACGATGAGCGCCACGGTCTCGGCCAGTGCCTCGGCGATCTGGCCCTGATTGATCTCGATCTCTTTCGGGATGCCGTTCAGCAGGTCGCGCCCGCGCACGTCCATCCGCGCCCCGCGGCCGTCATCGGGTATCCGCGCCGTGCCGATCTCGCACTTGACCTTCTCTGCCGTCGACTCGCCGACCAGCAGATTGTGGTGGCGGCGCAGGTAGTTGATGATTGCCTCGTCCATGCGGTCGCCACCGACGCGCACGCTTTTCGCGTATACCACGTCACCGAGCGAGAGCACCGCGACCTCCGTGGTGCCACCGCCGATGTCCACCACCATGTTGCCGGTCGGATCAGCGATCGGCATCCCCGACCCGATGGCCGCCGCGATCGGCTCCGAAATCAGCCCCGCCTTCCGAGCGCCGGCCGCGAGCACGCTCTCGCGGATCGCCCGACGCTCGACCGACGTCGCGCCGTGCGGGACGCAAACCAGGACCTTCGGCTTCGACCAGCCACCGCGGCGATGCGCCTTCTTCATGAAGTGCTTGATCATCTCCTCGGCGACCTCGAAGTCGGCGATCACCCCGTCGCGCAGCGGCCGGATCGCCTGGATCGACTCAGGCGTCCGCCCGAGCATCAGGCGCGCCTCCTCGCCGACCGCGAGCACGCGCTTCTTGCCGTCCTTGAAGGAATAGGCGACGACCGAGGGCTCGTTCAGGACGATGCCCTTGCCCTTGATGTAGACGAGTGTGTTTGCCGTTCCGAGGTCGATCGCCATGTCCGACGAGAACAACCCGCTCAAAGCACCAAACATATGTCGTTCGCCCTCTCGCCTCGCCGATGTTGTGGTTTTCCGTGGAACGCGTACTGCTTATAGTCTGGCCAGACACACATGGTAAAGTGTCTCGGCCGCAATCCCAGATAGATCGTTAACAAGGTTAACACAACTATAAGGCGATAAGGTTTTTCGTAACTCTCGGCGGGCGCCACGAGGCTCCGGAGGAACCCGGCGAGGCGTCGGAAGAGAAGCCCCGGGGTCGGAGCTTCTCTCCCGGGTCAGGCGTCAGAACTCGCCGAGGCCCTTGAAGTCCATCGCTTCGAGAAAGGCGGTCTTGTCCTCGATCGAGGCACTGCCGCCGAGGCTGATCATCACCTTGTTGTTGACCACGCCCTGCAGGTCCTCGCCGTCGCGGTTGAACTCGGTCCGCTGGATCCGGATCGGCTTGCCGCCCGCCACGCCCGAGAGGCTCGAGATCATTGCCCCGACGCTCGAGACCATCGGCGAATTGGCGACCAGGGTGATCGTCAGGTCATTACCGTCCCTGGTGTAAGTCGCCTCGGTGCTGGTGCCGCCACCGAACATTCCCATGAAATCGGTGCTGTCGTCCTCGGCGGCCGGCTCGCGGGTCCAGCCCGGCAGGGGCTCGGGCAGAAACTTCGCGAGGCTCTCGGCCTTCATGGAGCCGAGCAGCTTCGAGGCATAGTCGAGATCCTGCCGCGCACCATCGACGTCACCGTCGTTGTAGGCCTTGAGCGCGCTCTCGACCGTATCGGTGAACTCGTCGGCGCTCGCGGGAAGGGTCGCCGCCGCGAGGGCGACAGCCAGAGCAAGACTGCGGATCATTCCGGGGGGCTCCTTCAGGTTTATGGCTTTTCCGGGCAGGCCCGGAGAATCGCCGGCCACCATAGGGCCGGCGCGACGCCCGCGCGAGGGGGCGTCAGTCTTCCTCGACGAAGACCTCGTCCCGCTTGCGCCGCACCGACGGCAGGACCGCGACGACGATCGCGATGACGGCGAGCGCCAGCAGCGTCGCCGAGATCGGCCGCTCGAGGAAGATCATCGGATCGCCGCGCGACAGGATCATCGCTCGCCGCAGGTGCTCTTCCAGCAGCGGCCCGAGGACGAAGCCGAGCAGCAGCGGCGCCGGCTCGCAGCCGAGCTTCACCAGCACGTAGCCGACCAGGCCGAAGACCGCGATCGCGTAGACATCGAAGTGGTTCGAGGCGATCGCGTAGCAGCCGACCGACGCAAAGACCACGATCGCCGGAAACAGCACCCGGTACGGCACCGTCAGCAGCTTCACCCAGAGCCCGATCAGCGGCAGGTTCAGAATGACGAGCATCAGGTTGCCGACCCACATCGAGACGATGATGCCCCAGAAGAGCGCCGGCTCGTCCTTGATGACGTTGGGTCCGGGGGTGATCCCCTGAATGATGAACGCGCCGATCATCAGCGCCATGACCGGATGCGCCGGGATGCCGAGCGTCAGCATCGGGATGAAGCTGGTCTGTGCCGCGGCGTTGTTGGCGCTCTCGGGGCCGGCGACACCCTCGATTGCGCCCTTGCCGAAGTCCTGCGGGCGCTTGGACAGCCGCTTCTCGACCGAATAGGCCGCGAAGGACGACAGCACGTGCCCCCCGCCCGGCAGGATGCCGAGGACCGTCCCGAGGCCGGTGCCGCGCAGCACCGGCCATGCGATGCGGCGGAGCTGCTCGCGGGTGAGCCAGAGGTTCGACACCCGGCGGACCATGACCTCGCGCGTGGTCTCGTTCTCGAGGTTGCGCAGGATCTCGGCGACGCCAAAGACGCCGACCGCGACCGCGACGAAATTGAGGCCCGAGTAGAGCTCGAAGAAGCCGAAGGTGAAGCGCGGCGTGCCGGTGTAGATGTCCTGCCCCACCATGCCGAGCAGCAGGCCGAGGACGATCATCGCCAGCGCCTTCAGGATCGAGCCGTGGGCAAGCGCGATCGAGGCGATGAGTCCGAGCACGATGAGCGAAAAGTACTCCGGCGCGCCGAAATTGAGCGCCGCCCGCGCGAGCGGCGGCGCGGCGAGCGCCAGCACGAAGGTCGCGACCGTACCGGCGAAGAACGAGCCGAGCGCCGCGGTGGCGAGCGCCGCGCCCGCCTCGCCCTTGCGCGCCATCTGATAGCCGTCGATCGCCGTCACCGCCGAGGAGGTCTCCCCCGGCAGGTTGATGAGGATCGCCGTCGTCGAACCGCCGTACTGCGCGCCGTAGTAGATGCCCGCCAGCATGATGAGCGCGGTGACCGGCGCGAAGGAGAAGGTGATCGGCAGCAGCATGGCGATCGTCGCGGTCGGGCCAATCCCCGGCAGGACGCCCACGAGCGTGCCGAGCAGGCAGCCGACGAAGCAGTAGAGCAGGTTGACTGGCGTGAACGCGGTCTCGAAGCCGAGGGCGAGGTTCGCGAGAAGTTCCATCTCAGACGATCCCTCGCAGCCATGACCCGAAGAGCGGCACGGAGACGCCAAGCCCGAAGTGGAATATGACGACCGCGAGCGCCGTCAGGGCGGAGGCGATCGCGAGCGCGGCGAGCGGCGAGTTGCTGCGGCTCGCGAGCCCGCTCAGGAACGCCGCCGCGAAGACCGCCGGCACGAGGCCAAGGCCGCGGACGGTGGCGCCGAAGCAGACCAGCGCGGTGAGGATCAGGACGGCCCCCCGCCAGGGCACCGGGCCGAGCGGCGTGTCCGAGGCGGCCGCGGTCACGCCCTTGACGAGGATCGCCGCTCCGAGCACCCCGAGCGCGACCGCGAGCACCAGGGGAAAGTACCCCGGCCCCATGCGGAACGCCGTCCCGAGCTTGTAACCCGCGGCGGCGGTGCCAAAGGCCCCGGCGAAGCCGAGAAAGATCAGGCCGGACAGGATGTCCTTGACGCCCGCACGGCCCATCAACTCACTGCGCCTTGGCGCCGGCGGCGTCGATCAGCGGCTTCCAGAGCGCGATCTGGTCGCTGAGAAGCGACGCAAGCGCCTCTGGTGTCGCCTCGTCGGCGGCAACGGGCGCGGTGCCCAACTCGGCGAAACGCCCGGCGACCGTCGGATCTGCCACGGCGACCTTCAGCGCCGCCCCGAGCTTCTGCAGCGCCCCGTCGGGCGTGCCGGCGGGCGCGTAGAGCCCATGCCAGATCCCGAGCTGGAAGTCGGGCAGCCCGGCCTCGGCCGTCGTCGGCACGTCAGGCAGGTTGCCGAGCCGGTCGGGCGAGGTGACCGCATAGGCCTTCACTTCACCGCCGAGGATCTGCCCGGTGGTGTTCGTGGTCTGGTCGCACATGAAGTCGACCTGACCGCCGATGAGGTCGGTCATCGCCGGTCCGGTGCCCTGATAGGGAACGGTGACGAGTTCGGTGTCGATCGCTTCCATGAACAGCATGCCGCAGAGATGGCTCGCAGCGCCAATGCCGGCATTGGCGTAAGTCACCTCGTCCTTGTGCTCCTTCACGTAGGCGATGAGCTCTTCAAGGGTGCTCGGCGGGAAGTCCTTGCGCGCGATGATCGTCATCGGCACCGAGGTGACGAGGCCGATGGGCGCGAAGTCCTTCACCGGATCGAATGCGAGGTCCGGGTAGAGCGAGGGCGCCGTCGACATGCCGATGTGGTGGAGGAGCAGCGTGTAGCCATCAGGATCGGCCTTCGCCACCTGCGTCGCGCCGAGGGTGCCACCGGCGCCGCCGACGTTCTGCACGACGATCTGCTGGCCAAGCTCCTTGCCCATCGGCTCGGCGATGAGGCGCGTCACGGTGTCGGTCGGCCCACCCGCGGTGAAGGGCACGACGAACGTGATCGGCCCGGTCGGATACTCTTGGGCGAACGCGCCCTGCGACATGACGACAATCGCTGCCAGCGGCAAGAGTCCGCGCATGAAAATCTCCCCATTCTCGCTTGTGCGGCTCTCGGCCGATTCGACTCGAATGTTCGCGGCAGAAGGCAACAAAATCAAGCGCAACGCCGCAGCCTGCCGGGCCGCAGTCCGAAACAGCGAAAAGGCCCGCGCCGTCGCCGGCCGGGCCTTGTCCATCACTCGCCGCCTCACGCGTGGGCGGTACTCGTCAACTGCGGGCGGTCGCGCACCTCGCCCGCGTTACGCCCCTACCGCCAGCCGGCGTTTTGCCTCGCTGCTCGAAGGATCCCGGAGGACATATCCGCGCCCCCACACTGTCTCGATATAGTTCTCGCCCCCCGTGGCTTCGGAGAGCTTCTTGCGGAGCTTGCAGATGAAGACGTCGATGATCTTCAGTTCCGGCTCGTCCATGCCGCCGTAGAGATGGTTGAGGAACATCTCCTTCGTGAGGGTTGTGCCCTTGCGAAGCGAGAGAAGCTCCAGCATCTGGTATTCCTTGCCGGTAAGATGCACCGACGTGCCATCGACCTCGACCGTCTTCTGGTCGAGATTGACCGTGAACTTGCCGGTGGCGATGACCGACTGGGCGTGCCCCTTGGAGCGGCGCACGATGGCGTGGATGCGCGCGATCAGTTCCTGCCGGTGGAACGGCTTCGTCATGTAGTCGTCCGCGCCGAAACCGAAGCCCTTGAGCTTGTTCTCGGTGTCGTCCGCGCCGGACAGGATCAGGATCGGCGTCTCGACCTTGGCGAGGCGCAGCTGCCGCAGAACGTCATGCCCGTTCATGTCCGGCAGGTTGAGATCAAGAAGAATCAGATCATAGTCATAAAGCTTCGCAAGATCGATGCCCTCTTCGCCCAAATCTGTGGCGTACACGTTGAGATTGGCATTCTGGAGCATCAGCTCGATGCTCTTCGAGGTCGTCGGATCGTCTTCGACAAGGAGGACGCGCATGTCCTGCACTCCGTTCTACCAGCCGGCCCTTCGCACCGCGTCCGCACATAACCCCGAAATGGTTAACGAGTGGTTACGCGATAGTTCACCCCCTAGCAACTCTCCTTAAGGTTGTCGATACTTTTGCAGCGAGGTCACGCGCAGCGCCGATGCGCCGTGCCGCGCCATCGCCTCGCGCCAGGCGTCGAGCTCCTCCTGCGAGATGCCATACATCTCTTGGACCTCCTCGGCGTCCATCAGGCCGTTGTCAACCGCCGCCACCACGATCGCCTTGCGACGCGCAACCCATCGGTCGGTGTTGACCGGCGGCAGGTCGGACCGCGTCAGGCGGCTGCCATTCGGCAGCATGACGGAAACCGGCCCCTTCCCTCGACGAATGTACATGATCCACTCCACGAAACTCGCACTCACGACAGTCGGCTTGGTAGCGCCCCATCCCTTAAGTGCCCATGAAGCTAACCCTTGTCGGTGCTTAGGGTTTTACTATATTCTGGGCGATCCAAACATGTGGCCCAACCATGTCCGTCGCTGCCGCCCTCGCCGAGCTGAATTCTCTCGGGCTTCCCAAGGCCCCATGCGACACGCGCGTGGTCGTCGCCATGTCGGGCGGCGTCGACAGCTCCGTGGTCGCGGCCCTGCTCAAGGCCGAGGGCTACGATGTCGTCGGAGTGACGCTCCAGCTCTACGACCACGGCGCCGCCCTGGCACGCAAGGGAGCCTGCTGCGCCGGTCGTGACATCCATGACGCCCGCCGGGTGGCCGAGGCCATGGGCTTCCCGCACTACGTCCTCGACTATGAGAACCGGTTCCGCGCCGCGGTGATCGACGAGTTCGCCGACGCCTATCTCGCCGGCGCGACCCCTGTCCCCTGCATCCGCTGCAACGAGCGGGTGAAGTTCCGCGACCTCATGGAGACCGCCCGCGATCTCGAGGCGGACTGCATGGCGACCGGCCACTACATCCGCCGGATCGCCGGGCCGAACGGGCCGGAGCTGCACCGGGCGGCGGACCTCGACCGCGACCAGAGCTATTTCCTCTTCTCCACCACGCCCGCGCAACTCGACTACCTGCGCTTTCCCCTGGGCGGTCTCGCCTCCAAGGCCGAGACCCGCGCGCTCGCCGCCTGCTTCGGGCTCTCCGTCGCGGACAAGCCCGACAGCCAGGACATCTGCTTCGTGCCGAACGGCTCCTATGCGGCGGTGATCGAGAAGCTCAGGCCCGGTGCCGCGGAGCCGGGCGAGATCGTGCATCTCGACGGACGGGTGCTCGGCCAGCACGGCGGCGTCATCCGCTACACCGTCGGCCAGCGCCGCGGTCTCGGCATCGGCGGCGGCGACTCCGGTGGCGAGCCGCTCTTCGTCGTGCGCCTCGACGCGGACGCCCGGCGCGTCATCGTCGGCCCGCGCGAAGCCCTCGCCCGCGCCACGGTCCCGGTCAGCGAAGTGAACTGGCTCGGCGACTCCCCCTTCGAGGCGGCACCGCCCGAGGGCTGGGAAGTCGAGGTCCGGGTGCGCTCCACCCGTCCGCCTAAACCCGCCCGGGTCTTCCCCGAGGGGCCGGCGCGCGCACGCATCGAGCTGCTGGCACCCGAAGAGGGCGTGGCACCGGGCCAGGCCTGCGTCTTCTACGCCACTGATGGCACCCGGGTCCTCGGCGGCGGCTGGATCGCCCGGAGCTGAGGGGGCCGCCCGTGCCGAAGCGCCCGCTGCTTCCCGTCGACCCCGCCGAACGACTGCACCGGATCGTACTCATCACCCTGCAGACCGCCATGGCGATCGAGGTGCTGGTGCTGCTCTGGCGCCGCGACCTGCAGGACACGCTCCTCGTCCTCGCCATCATGATCCTGACACTGCTGCCGCTGCTGCTGCGCCACCGGCTCTCGGTCCGCATGCCCTACGCGTTCCAGATCATCGCCATCGTCTTCGTCTTCGCGGCGCTCTACCTCGGGTCGATGCGGCAGTTCTACGTGATGTTCCCGTGGTGGGACTCGATCCTGCACTTCAGCTCCGGGCTGCTGCTCGGCATCCTCGGCTTCATGCTGACCTACCTGCTGAACGAGGACGACCGCATCGACATGTCCCTGAAGCCGCTCTTCATGGCGGTCTTCGCCTTCACCTTCGCCCTGTCGCTCGGCGCGCTCTGGGAGATCGTGGAGTTCCTCATGGACGTGACCCTCGGCACCACCATGCAGACCCCGACGCCGGGCGACCCCTCCGGCCTCACCGACACGATGATCGACCTCATCCTCGATTCGACCGGCGGCCTCATCATCGCCGCCTACGGCTTCTTCTACGTGCGTCGGGGTTCGCAGTCGTTCATCTCCGACTGGATCGCCCGCTTCGTCCACGAGAACCCCGACTGGTTCCGCATCCGCCGCCGGCTCCGCCGCCGCTGAAACCGCGAAGGGGCCGGCCACGTCCCCGCGTGGCCGGCCCCTTCCGTTCGACGCGGGAAGCCCGCTCAGATGATCTCGCGGGCCTCGTCTTCCGAGGGCACGCGGCCCTGCGGCGTCAGGCGATTGACCGCGTCGGGCAGCGAGGTCTTCAGGCGCGACAGGATCTCGGCGCGCGAGAGCCCGGTCTTCTGGGCCAGCTCGTCGAGCGTGTCCCCGCCGAGCGCCGTCTCGAGCTCGTTCTCCTCGATGCC
The DNA here is from genome assembly GCF_014201905.1 of Amaricoccus macauensis. GTDB lineage: Bacteria > Pseudomonadota > Alphaproteobacteria > Rhodobacterales > Rhodobacteraceae > Amaricoccus > Amaricoccus macauensis. The sequence goes on from NZ_JACHFM010000004.1 coordinate 149,143, forward strand.
GGTGTTCGATCCGCTCGACACCCACGAGTCGGCCTTCTCGCCGTGCCCGGTGGTGCGGAAGCGATCCATCAGCGAGTCGAGCCCGTCCTTCAGGTTGCGCCCCGAGTCATCGCCGCCGCCGAACATCTTGCCGATGTCACCAAGGATCCCGCCACCGCCACCGGCACCCGCGTCGGCCGTCACGGTCCCCGCGGGATCGGGTGCGCCGCCCGCCGGCGCACCCGCCCGGGCATCGCCGATCATGTCACGGATCTTGTCGCGGTTCTGAAAGCCGGCGACGGCCACGAGGCCGAGCAGCGCCAGCAGCGACGGCATGCCTTTCGAAGCCATTTGGTTCTCCCGTTCGAGTTTGATGGATCAGGCGCGCTTCGAGATGAAACCCCAGACGGCGAGCACGATGATCGCGCCCACCGCGGCGCCGATCAGACCCGCGCCGTCGTTCGGACCATACCACCCCACGGCCTGACCGAGAAACGTCGCGACGAAGGCGCCGACGATACCGAGAATCGCGGTCAGAATGAACCCCTGCGGCTCGTTCGACCCCGGCATGATGAACTTCGCAATGACCCCTGCAAGGAAGCCGATGATGATCGTCCAGATAATGCCCACGCGGAGCCCTCCTCGTTCGCTGACCGCAGAAAACGCTTGGGAAGTCCCACAGTTCCGTGAAACGGACGAGCTTCTTGCCGCAGCGCGGGCGATCGTGGCGACAGCCGGATCCGTCAGCCGCCGATCAGCTCCAGCCACTCGTCCTCGGTCAGGATCGTGAGCCCGAGTTCGCGGGCCTTCTTCTCCTTCGAGCCGGCGCCCGGGCCTGCGACAACGTAGTCGGTCTTCGCCGAAACCGAGCCCGCCACCTTGGCGCCAAGCGCCTCGGCGCGCGCCTTCGCCTCGGCGCGGGTCAGCTTTTCCAGCGTTCCGGTAAAGACCACGGTTTTGCCCGCAACCGGAGAGCCGCTCGCGGCGGGTGCCGCCACGTCGCCGACCTCGAGCTCCGCCACCAGCCGCTCCACCGCCGCGCGGTTGCGCGCGTCGTGGAAGAAGTCGACGAGCGAGCCCGCGAGCACCTCACCGACGCCGTTCACCGCGTTCAGGTCATCCCACTCCGGCCCCGCGTGCTCGTGCGCCGCGGTCATCGCCTCGGCGAAACGCGTCCATGAGCCGTAGTGCCGCGCCACGATCCGCGCCGCCGTCTCGCCCACATGGCGGATGCCGAGCGAAAAGATCAGCCGGTCGAGCGGGATCTTCCGCCGCTCGTCGATCGCCCGGAACAGGTTCTCCGCCGAGCGCTCGCCCCAGCCCTCGCGGTTCTTCATCTGCGTCACGCCGCCCGGCCCGTGCCGCGCCGCGAGCGTGAAGATCTCCGCCGGCTCGCGGATCCAGCCGTCGACGAACAGCGCCTCGACGGCCTTCGCCCCCAGCCCCTCGATGTCGAAGGCGCCGCGGCTGACGAAATGCTTCAGCTTCTCCACCTGCTGCGCCGGACAGACCAGCGCGCCGGTGCAATAGCTGACCGCCTCGCCCTCCTCGCGCACCACGTCCGAGCCGCAGACCGGGCAGGCGGTCGGGAACCGGTACGGCTCCGACCCCGCCGGCCGGCGCGCGAGGTCCACATCCTCGACCTTCGGGATCACGTCGCCCGCGCGGTAGATCGTCACCCAGTCGCCGACCCGGATGTCGCGCCCCTCGCGGATCGGGTTGCCCTTCGAGTCCCGCCCGGCGATGTAGTCGGCATTGTGCAGCGTGGCATTGCGCACCACGACGCCGCCCACCGTCACCGGCAGCAGCCGCGCCACCGGCGACAGCGCGCCGGTGCGTCCCACCTGAATGTCGATCGCCTCCAGTTCCGTCGTCGCCCGCTCGGCGGAGAACTTGTGCGCCAGCGCCCAGCGCGGCGTCGTGGAGCGGAAGCCGAGCCGCGCCTGCAGGTCGAGCCGGTCCACCTTGTAGACCACGCCGTCGATGTCATAGCCGAGCGTCGCGCGCTGCCCCTCGATCAGGCGATACTGACCGAGCATCTCGTCCACGCTCTCGCACCGCCGCATCAGCGGGTTGGTGGCGAAGCCGAGCGCGTGAAGCCGCGCGATCGCGCCGTCCTGGGTGTCGGCGAGCGGCGCCGACAACTCGCCCCAGGCGTAGGCAAAGAAGCGCAGGGGCCGCGCCGCGGTGATCTTCGGATCAAGCTGCCGCAGCGAGCCGGCGGCGGCATTGCGCGGATTGGCGAAGGTCCGCCCCGAGGTCTCCGCCTGGCGCAGGTTCAGCGCCTCGAAGTCGGCATGGCTCATGTAGACCTCGCCACGCACCTCGATCACCCCCGGCGCGCCATCGAGCCGGTCGGGAATGTCGGCGATGGTGCGGGCATTGGCGGTGACGTTCTCGCCCACCTCGCCATCACCGCGCGTCGCCGCGGTGACCAGCACCCCGTCCTCGTAGCGCAGCGACAGCGACAGCCCGTCGATCTTCGGCTCCGCCGTGAAAGCGAGCGGCGCGTCGGGCGCGAGGTTCAGGAACCGCCGGACACGCTCGACGAACTCCACCACCTCGGCATCGTCGAAGGCGTTCTCGAGGCTCAGCATCGGCTTCGCGTGCCGCACCTTGGCGAACGCCTCGGACGGCGCGGCACCCACCTGCTCGGAGGGACTGTCGGACCGCTTCAGTTCGGGGAACATCGCCTCGATCGCCGCGTTCCGCAGCTTCAGCGCATCGTAGTCCGCATCGCTGATCTCCGGCGCGTCGTCGCGATGATACGCGAGATTCGCCCGCGCCATCTCGGCGGCCAGCGCCGCGAGTTCGTCGCGCGCCTCCTCCGGGCTCAGGTCTTCAACGGGTCGGAGAGTGGTCGCCATCTTGGCCTCCGGGAAGGGCCGCCGAGAGTTACCTCAGCCCGCGCTACCGGGGCAACCCGGGGGCGCCGCCGCGGCGGCCTTTGGGAAAAGTGGGAAGGGCACCGGAGCCGCCCTTCCCACGCCGCATCTACCAGGTACTCGTGCTGGGGAGGAATCCAACCAAGAACTACAGCGGCTTATGGGCTCTCCGTAGCGCAACGTGCATCCCGGCCGCAAGTTGCAAACGCCCATCCGCCGGGCAATTATCCGCTCATGGCGAAGATTCACCAACGATTTCAGTCGGAAACGGGTCGCTTCACAGCGACGCGAGGATCGCTTCCACCTCGGCTCGGGTCGGCATCGAGCGGGCCGCTCCCGCGCGCGTGACCGAGATTCCGGCCGCGGCGCAACCATAGCGGACCGCGACGTTTGCATCCTCCCCCCGGGCGAGAGCAGTCGCGAATCCCCCGTTGAAGGCGTCCCCGGCGCCGGTCGTCTCCACGAGTGCCCCGGCCGCCACGGCGGGCACCACCACCGAGCGTCCGTGGCCGTGCAGCAGCGCACCCTTCTCACCGAGCGTGACGACCACCGCACCGACGCCCCGGGCCAGCAGCTGGTCCGCCGCCGCCCGGACACTGTCGAGGTCGGTCACCTCGATGCCGGTCAGCTGGCCGATTTCCGTCTCGTTCGGCGTCAGATAGTCGCAGAGCTTCAGCACGGCATCGTCGAGCGGTTGCGCCGGTGCCGGATTCAGGATCGTCGTGACGCCGTTCGCCCGGGCAATCTCGAGGCCGCGCACCGCGGCGGCGAGCGGCTGCTCAAGCTGCGTCACGAAGACCGCCGCGTCGCTGATCAGCCCGGCCTCGGCATCGAGGTCCTCCGGCACGATCTCCGCCGCGGCACCCGGCGAAATGATGATCGCGTTATCGCCGGTGCCGTCCTCGATGAAGATGCACGCCGCCCCGGTATAGCTCTCCGGGTCACGCCTGACCGCCGGCTTGACGCCTGCCTCCGCCCACGTGACGAGCGCCATGTCGCCGAAGGCATCCGCCCCCAGCCGGGTGATGAAGCTCACGTCCGCCCCGAGGCGGCCTGCGGCCACCGCCTGATTCGACCCCTTGCCGCCCGGCCCGAGGACGAAGCTCCGGCCGAGGAGCGTCTCGCCGATCTTCGGCAGGCGCTCGGCACGATACGAGGTATCGGCGACGAAAACGCCGAGGATGACAACCGAGTTCGGCTTCGGCATGGCTCACGCCTCCGGTGGCAGGACACCCTTGCGCAGGGCGATGCAGCCCCAGAAACGGCGCTCGCCGGTCTGGATCACCGCATACGCCCGCTTCGCCCGCTCGTAGAACGCGAAGCGCTCGATCGGCATCAGCGGCCAGCTCCGGCCCTCGGCGGCGTCAAGCTCGGCCTGCACCTCGCGCTGCACGTCGGGGATCTCGTCCGGCGCGCCGCCCACCTCCATGCGCGCGGCCGCGTCGTCCACGAAGGTGTCGACCGGATAGACCGAGAGCACGCCCCGCGCGACGCGCTGCATCGGCGCGTCGATGCGGAGCAGCCGCCCGAGGCCGGTCTGCTGCGCCACCGCCTGCGCCGGAAAGTTCATGTCGCAGAGGATCAGGTCGTCACCGTGGCCCATGGCCCGCAGCGTGCCCAGCACCTCGGCGTTCAGGATCGGGTCGATCCCCTTCAGCATTTCGTCATCCTCCCGATGGTCTCGCATGGCCGGCTCATGTGGCCGGCTTCGTGGCGGATCCTTAGCACGCGGCTTCCCGCCGTCCACCCTTCACACCTGCGCGACGTCCTTGCTGCACCGCACAATAGCCGCCATGTACGCGGGCAGCACAAGAAAAAAGGATGGGCAGTCATGGGATACGATCTCGTCGCCTCGCTGCGCCGGAAGATGGGCGCAGTGCGGCACCTCGACATTTCCACCGCTGCGCGGAGCTTGCGTGCCGCGTTCGGGGGCGCCGCAAAGCCGGCCGCACCCGACCGGCCCGCATCCGACCGGCCCGCATCAAATCGGCCCGCAACAGATCGGCCCGCATCAGATCGGCCCCTGCGCCGTCGCCAGCGACTCGGCCAGGCCGTCGCAGATCTCGCCGCCCGGCGCGCGCCCGACCCCGCGGCGCTGCCGCGGCCCGAGCTTCCCGACCTCGATCCCCGCAGCTTCGAGTGCGCCGCCGGACGCCGCGACTACCGCCTGTTCGTGCCGCCGCAGAAGCCGGCCGGGCTTCTCCTGATGCTGCACGGCTGCCTCCAGACACCCGAGGACTTCGCCCTCGGCACCGGCATCAACGCCCTCGCCGCCGAGCACGGCCTCGTCGTGGCCTGGCCGGAACAGGCCCCGACCGACAACGCCCGCAGCTGCTGGAACTGGTTCGACCCCGAGCATCAGCATCGCGGCGCCGGCGAGCCCGCGATCCTCGCCAGTCTCGCCAAGGAGCTCCGCACCGAGTTCCGCGTGCCGCGCGCGCGGACCTTCGTCGCCGGCCTTTCCGCCGGCGGGTCCATGGCGGCCGTGCTCGGCGAGGCCTACCCCGAAGCCTTCGCCGCCGTCGGCGTGCACTCCGGGCTCGCCTGCGGCACGGCGCATGACGGCCGCTCGGCCCTTGCGGCCATGCGCGGCGCACCCGCCGCCGCCCGGCCGCTGATGCCCGCGAGCCGCTCGCCGCGCGTCATCGTCTTCCAGGGCACGACCGATCACGTGGTCCACCCGATGAATGCCGACCGGGTAATGGCGCGCGCCTGCGCGCTGGCCGACGTGCGCCCCTCGCGCGAGTCCCACGCCCCGATCGGCGAACGCACCGTCGGCCGCTCGGTCGCACGGCGCCCCGACGGCACGGCGGCGGCCGAACTCTGGATGATCGAGGGCACTGGCCACGCATGGTCCGGCGGCAACCGCGATGGCAGCTTCACCGACGCGGCCGGCCCCGACGCCTCGGCCGAGATGCTGCGCTTCTTCCTCGAAGCCGCCTGACCTCTCGCGGGGGCCGGTCCATGACGGGCCGGTCTCCGCACGGGACGGCATGATCCGGAAACGAAAAGAGGCCGGGCTTTCGCCCGGCCTCATCCCTCGAACCAACCCGGTGTTACTCCGGGATCAGTTGCCGTAAACCGAGTCGTAGGCGACCTGCCGCACGGCGAAGCGCGAGATCCCGAGATCGCGCAGATCACGGTTCGACAGCCCCTCGAGTTCCGCGAGCGTGCGGCGATAGAGGCGATAGTCGGAGATCGCACCGCTGAGGCGGGCGAAGAGACCGGGACGGGGGGTGCCGAATTCGGCGTGAATGGCGTTGGTGGCCATGGTGAAGTCCTTTCAGATGCTCAGTGGCGCTCCGATGAACGCCGTCGTTCGGTGTCGGCGCCCCGAAGAGCACCCTTCATTTCAGTTGCCGTAGACCGCGCGGTGCGCGATCGCGCGGATGCCTCCGCGGCCGAGGCCGAGATCGCCGAGCTGGCGATCCGTGAGCGCCGTCAGCTCCGCGAGGGTGGCGTGATAGGTCCGGAAGTTGTTCCAGGCCCGGGTGATCTTCCCGAGGAGACCCTCGGAATGCTCGCCGGCGACGGTATGACCGGAGCCGGACGTCGCGAGGCTCGAAGCCATCATGTCCGCTTCCTTTCGCTTTCGTTCGATATGAGCGTTTCCACTCTTGCTGCATCGCAAGATAAACGCTTGCTGATGCGAAGCAATGCCCAACGCGCGAAACCGGCCATGCCCCTCATGCATGGCTCTTAACAAACTGTCATAAATCAATTATTATCGTTTATCCACAGGCATATGCCACTTGGCTCACGGCGCCGCGATGTATGTTGCGATGCATGAATGCAGCACTCACAATCGCGCATGGAGCAACATTTGGCCCCGACCAACCCGAGGCCTGGCCAAGGTGCGACTCGGGCACCACTTGCCTCTCCGCGACGAGTGGCCGATCTAGGCGGGGGGCGGCCGGCGTCCCTGAACCCGAGGCGAGCTTGCGATGACCGTGACCCGAGACGACGTCCTTTCCGCACTCAGTCGCGTGCCGATGCCCGGAACCACCGGCAGCGTGGTGGACGCGGACATCGTGCGCGCGGTCGCCGTCGACGGCGACCGGGTGCGCTTCATCCTCGAAGTGGATCCCGCGATCGGCGCCCGGCTGGAGCCGACCCGCGCCGAGGCCGAGGCCGCCGTCGCGGCGTTGCCCGGCGTCGCCGGCGTCTCCGTGCTCCTGACTGCCCACGGCCCGGCGGCAAAGGCCGCGCCGCCGCCCGACCTCAAGCTCGGCCGCCACCCGACGCCGCAGGCCGGGCCCGAACCCGTCCCGGGCGTGCGCACCATCATCGCCGTCGCGTCCGGCAAGGGCGGCGTCGGCAAGTCGACGCTGGCGGCCAATCTCGCCGTCGCCCTCGCCCGGGCCGGCAAGCGCACCGGGCTCCTCGACGCCGACATCTACGGCCCCTCCCAGCCGCGGATGATGGGCGTCTCCGAGCGGCCAAAGTCGCCGGACGGCAAGACCATTATCCCGCTGCACGCCCACGGCGTCACGCTCATGTCGATCGGGCTGATGCTGAAGGAGGGCGAGGCGGTTGTCTGGCGCGGGCCGATGCTCATGGGCGCGCTGCAGCAGATGATGGGTCAGGTGGCATGGGGCGAGCTCGACACCCTCATCGTCGACCTGCCGCCCGGCACCGGCGACGTGCAGCTCACCCTCTCGCAGCGCTACCCGCTGACCGGCGCCGTGGTCGTGTCGACGCCACAGGACGTGGCGCTCCTTGACGTGCGCAAGGCCCTCGACATGTTCGACAAGCTCAAGGTGCCGGTCCTCGGCATGGTCGAGAACATGTCCGCCTACATCTGCCCGAACTGCGGCCATGAGGCGCACATCTTCGGCCACGGCGGCGCGCGGGCCGAGGCGGAGAAGATCGGCATCCCCTTCCTCGGAGAAATCCCCCTCGATCTGAAGGTCCGCGTTGCCGGCGACAGCGGCGCCCCGGTCACGGTCACTCACCCGGACAGTCCGGAGGCGCGGGCTTTCGCGGGGATCGCTCGCCGGTTGATCGACGGCGGCATCGTCTGACGTCGCGCGATCAGCGCCCGGGCCTTCCTGCGGACCTTCGGGCCGCCGGGATCACCGGCGGCCCGTCTCGCGGCCGCTGCCCTCAGGCCAGCGCCGTGTCGATCCGCTCAAGCGTCGCCTTCTCCGCCGCGCTCACCTTCTCGCCGCCGAAACCGAGGAATCCGCCCTCGGTCCCTGCCTCGGCCACCTTGCCGGCGATCGCCTTCAGCCAGTCGCGAAACGCCGGGGCGGCATCCGGCGCCTTCGCCGCCACGATTCCCGCCGCCGCGGTCAGCTCGGCGAGCGCGGAGTCGACGATCTCCGCCGGCTTCTTGCCCTTCGCCTGCTCCTTCAGGACCTCCTTCGCCTTGTCCCGGCCCTCGGAGCTGTCGTAGGCAGCCGCGATCTCGTGGAGAAGCGGCGCGGCATCCCCACCCTTCGCCCGCTGCACCGCGCCCGCCACGGCGAAGCTCTCCTTGAGCGCGCCGATAAGCCCGCGCGGGTCAGCCGCGGTCACGGCGATGCCCGCAACCATCGGAGCCGCCACCACCTGCGCCCATTCCTCCGGCGTGAAGTTGTCCTTCAATGCCATGTCTCAACCCTCCGTTCGCGGCATCCTGCCGCCTTTCGCCCGCGAAAGCGCGCACCCGTCGGGAATTGAGACTTTTTTCTCATTTCTGCCGCCGGTCTCACAGACATAACCCATCCGCTTGCCGACAGTTCATGAAAAGTTATGGTGAACATCACGGACTCCACTGGCCGCAGGCCGGGGAGCACCAGGGGAAGAACAGGGAGCCTTCCATGAGACGTATCCTGCTGGCCACCGCGGCCTGCGCCGGCCTCGCATCCGCGGCCGTTGCCGAGCCCACCAACATCGGCATCATCCTCGGCTTCACCGGACCGCTCGAGTCGATCACGCCGGGCATGGCGGCGAGCGCCGAGCTGGCCCTCAAGGAGGCTTCGGACTCCGGCAAGCTCCCGGGCGGCATCACGCTCGCGCCGACCCGTTCGGACTCAACCTGCATCGACGCCGCCGCTGCCACCACCGCGGCGCAGCAGCAGGTGAACACCCAGAAGGTCGCGGCCATCGTCGGCGCCGACTGCTCGGGCGTCACCACGGCGATCGCGAACAACGTGGCGATCCCGGCCGGCGTCGTCATGATCTCGCCGTCCGCCACCTCGCCCGCCCTCAGCACGATCGAGGACGACGGCTACTTCTTCCGCACCGCTCCCTCCGATGCGCGCCAGGGCGAAATCCTCGCCGCCATCGCCATGGAGAAGGGCATCAAGGAAGTCGCCGTCACCTTCACCAACAACGACTATGGCAAGGGTCTCGCCGACAGCTTCGGCGCCGCCTTCGAGAAGGCCGGCGGCAAGGTGCTGATCTCCGCCCCCCACGAGGACGGCAAGGCCGACTACTCCTCCGAGGTCGCGGCGCTCCAGGCAGCGGGCGCGGATACCCTCATGGTCTTCGGCTACGTCGACCAGGGCGGCGTCGGCGTTGTGCAGGCCTCCCTCGACACCGGCGCCTTCGAGAGCTTCGTCTTCGCCGACGGCATGTACGGCCAGAGCCTGATCGACAAGATCGGCGACGACATCAATGGCAAGGTCTGGGGCACGCTCCCGGGCGTCGAGGGCGAGGCCGCCGACAAGTTCGCCGCCTACGCCAAGGAGAACGGCATGGACCCGACCGGCACCTACGTGCCGGAGAGCTATGACGCGGGCGCGCTCATCGCGCTTTCGATCGCCGCCTCGGGCAGTGCCGACCGCACCGGCATCCGCGACAAGATGATGGACGTGGCGAACGAGCCCGGCGAAAAGATCTATGCTGGCGAACTCGCCAAGGGCATCGAACTGGCCGCCGCCGGTACCGACATCGACTACGAAGGCGCCACCGGCGTCGAGTTCGTCGGTCCCGGCGAGGCGCGTGGCTCCTACCGCGTCTACGAGATCAAGGACGACAAGGCCGAGACGATCGGCTACCGCTGATCCCTGCGACGAGCGGAGGCACCATGATCCGGGTCGAGGACCTGCACCTGCACTTCGGCGGCATTCGTGCCGTCGATGGTGCCTCCGTCAACATTGCCAAGGGCTCGATCACCGGCCTGATCGGACCGAACGGCGCCGGCAAGTCGACGCTCTTCAACGTCATCGCCGGGCTCTACCGGCCGACCTCGGGCAAGGTCTGGCTCGACGGCGAGGACGTGACCGGCCTCTCGCCGCACGCGCTCTTCCACAAGGGCCTGCTGCGCACCTTCCAGATCGCCCACGAATTCGCCTCGCTCACCGTGCGCGAGAACCTGATGATGGTCCCCGCCGAACAACCCGGCGAAGTCCTCTGGGACGCATGGTTCAAGCCCGGCCGCGTCCGCGCCCGCGAGGCCGAAGTCCGTGCCCGCGCCGACGAGGTGATCGACTTCCTTGAAATCCCCCACGTCGCCGACGAACTCGCCGGCAACCTCTCCGGCGGCCAGAAGAAGCTCCTCGAACTCGGCCGCACCATGATGGTCGACGCGAAGATCGTCTTCCTCGACGAGGTCGGCGCCGGCGTGAACCGGACGCTGCTCAACACCATCGGCGACGCGATCCTGCGCCTCAACCGCGAGCGCGGTTACACCTTCTGCATGGTCGAGCACGACATGGACTTCATCGGCCGCCTCTGCGACCCGGTGATCGTGATGGCCGAGGGGAAGGTCCTGACCGTCGGCCACCCGGCCGAGGTGATGAAGAACGAGGCGGTGATCGAGGCTTACCTCGGCCGCGGCCTCAAGAACCGCAAGGCCAGCGCCATGGGGCCCGCATGACCTTCCTCACAGCCGATGCGATGACCGGCGGCTACGGTGCCGCCGACATCCTGCACGCCTGCACCCTCGCCGTCGACCGGGGCGAGATCGCCGTCATCGTCGGCCCGAACGGCGCGGGCAAGTCCACCGCCATGAAGGCGGTCTTCGGCATGCTGCCGCTCCGCGCCGGCCACGTCAGCCTCGACGGCACCAACATCACCACCCTCTCGCCGCAGGAACGCGTCCGCGCCGGCATGGGCTTCGTGCCGCAGGTCCGGAACGTCTTCGTCTCGATGTCCGTCGAGGAAAACCTCGAAATGGGCGCCTTCATCCGGGACGACGACTTCCACGACACCATGGAGCAGGTGTTCAGCCTCTTCCCGATCCTGCGCCAGAAGCGCCGCCAACCGGCGGGCGAGCTCTCCGGCGGCCAGCGCCAGCAGGTCGCCGTCGGCCGCGCGCTGATGACGAAGCCCTCGCTCCTCATGCTCGACGAGCCGACCGCCGGCGTCTCGCCCATCGTCATGGACGAACTCTTCGACAAGATCCTCGAGGTCGCCGCCACCGGCATCGCCATCCTCATGGTCGAGCAGAACGCGCGCCAGGCCCTCGCCATCGCCGATCGCGGCTACGTCCTCGTGCAGGGCAGGAACCGCTTCACCGACACCGGGGAGGCGCTTCTCGCCGACCCGGAGGTCCGCCGCACCTTCCTCGGGGGCTGACGCAATGCATCGAACAGAGGACGCCCGCCGCAGGCGGCCGGATGGGCCGAACCCGGCGCGCATGAAAAACGGTCGCATCCCGGCCCGAACCGGAGGCGCCCGCGCATGGACGTCCTGAACGCCCTCGTCCTCTTTCTCAACTTCGTCATGATCCCGGCCACCGCCTACGGCGCCCAGCTCGCCCTCGGTGCCCTCGGCGTGACGCTGATCTACGCGGTCCTGCGCTTCTCGAACTTCGCCCACGGCGACATGATGGCCTTCGGCACCATGCTGGTCGTGCTCGTCACCTGGGGCCTCCAGTCCCTCGGGGTCAGCCTCGGGCCGCTGCCGACCGCACTCCTCGCCCTGCCAATCGGCATCCTCGGCACCATCGTCCTCGCGCTCGTGACCGACGCGTCCGTCTACCGCTTCTATCGAAGCAAGCGCTCCGAGCCGGTGATCTTCGTCATCGCCAGCGTCGGCGTCATGTTCGTCTACAACGCGCTCACCCGCTTCGTGATCGGCACCGACGACCAGCGCTTCGAGGACGGCGCCCGCTTCGTCGTCAAGGTCGGCGACTTCCGGAAATGGTCTGGCCTCGACGAAGGTCTCGCGATCCGCACCTCGCAGCTCATCACCGTGGTGGTGATGATCCTTACCGTCGCCTTCGTGTTCTGGTTCCTCCAGAAGACCCGCACCGGCAAGGCCATGCGCGCCTACTCCGACAACGAGGATCTCGCCCTTCTCTCCGGCATCAGCCCGGAGCGTGTCGTGCGCATCACCTGGATCCTCGCCGCCGCCCTCGCGGTCATCGCCGGCACGCTCTACGGCCTCGACAAGTCGTTCCGGCCGTTCACCTACTTCCAGCTGCTCCTGCCGATCTTCGCCGCGGCGATCGTCGGCGGCATCGGCCACCCGCTCGGCGCGGTCGCCGGCGGCTTCGTCGTCGCCTACTCCGAGGTCATGGTCACCTACGCCTACAAGGGCGTGCTCACCTACCTCCTCCCCGAGGCATGGCGCCCCGAAGGGCTCGTGCAGATGCTCGGCACCGACTACAAGTTCGCGGTCTCCTTCATCATCCTCGTCGTGGTGCTGCTGATACGGCCCACAGGCATCTTCAGGGGGCGCACCATATGACCGGCCGTGTCGCCTCACTCTATGCCGTCATGACCGCGCTCATCGTCGGCGTCGGCCTCCTGCAAGGCTGGGTCGTCGCGCTGTCGATCCTGCAACTCTGCCTGATCTCGGCCATCATGGCGCTCGGCGCCAACATGCAGTGGGGCTATGCCGGCCTCTTCAACGCCGGCATCATGGGCTTCGCGGCGCTCGGCGGCGTCGCGGTCGTTCTGGTCTCCATGCCCCCCGTCCCCGGCGCGCTCGGTGCCGGCGGCTGGAACCTCGGCCTCTCGGCCCTCGCGATCGTCCTCACCCTCGCCGCCGCGCTCTTCGCGCGCGAGCGCGTCGCGGGCTACTGGCGCGCGCCGGTGATGCTCGCGGTGATCGCCATCGGCTACTTCGTCATGCGCACGTTCCTCGACCCGGCGTCCGCCGCCATCGAGGCGATCGACCCGGCCGCCGCCGGCTATCTCGGCGGCCTCGGCCTGCCGGTCGTGATCTCCTGGGCGGTGGGCGGCCTCTTCGCCGCCGGTGCCGCCTACATCGTCGGCAAGGTCTCCCTCGGCCTGCGCTCGGACTATCTCGCGATCGCCACCCTCGGCATCGCCGAGATCATCCTCGCCGTCCTGAAGAACGAGAACTGGCTGACCCGCGGCGTCAAGAACGTCACCGGCCTGCCGCGCCCGATCCCTGACGAGCGCACGCTTCAGGCAGCGCCCTGGGTGCAGGATCTCGCCGTCCGCTTTGGCAGCGACGTCCAGACCGCCGCCGCCATCGTCGCGCGCCTCGCCTATTCCGCGCTCTTCGCCATCGTGCTCGTGGCGATCTTCTGGCTCGCCGAGCGGGCGCTGCGCTCCCCGTGGGGCCGGATGATGCGGGCGATCCGCGACAACCGCGACGCCGCGGAGGCGATGGGCAAGAACGTCACCCGCCGCCACCTGCAAATCTTCGTTCTCGGCTCCGCCGTCGTCGGCATCGCGGGCGCCATGCTCGTCACCCTCGACGGCCAGTTCACCCCCTCGTCCTACAACCCGCTGCGCTACACCTTCCTGATCTGGGTGATGGTGATCGTCGGCGGCTCGGGCAACAACTGGGGCTCGGTGCTTGGCGGCTTTCTCATCTGGTACGTCTGGGTGATGGCCGAGCCCTTCGGCAGCTGGGCGATGGCGACGGCCACCACCGGCATGACCCCGGGCAGCTTCTGGCAACAGAAACTCCTCGCCGCCGCCCCCCACATCCGCCTGCTCCTCATGGGCCTCATCCTCCTCACCGTCCTCCGCTTCGCCCCGCAGGGGCTCATCCCGGAACGAACGGCCCGGCGGTGACCGGAGCCGCCGGCGAGGCGGGGCCTGTCACGATCTGAGCTTGGGCGCGGCGTCGAGTTCTGCCGCCTACCTGGACTAAGACTGGTTGAGATCAGGCTAACGCAAACGGTATTATCGTTTAATATCAGACATGTGATAGGGGCGCGCAACTTGCGCACCCCTTCCCTCATCTCAGGCCGTGGGCTACTCGCCCGCCTCGACCTCGGGGGTGGACCCGGACCGCTCGGTCCGGCGCAGGCCACGGGACTCGAGTTCGTCCATCAGTGCGTGCCAGAGGGCAATGCAGAGGCCCGCCATGACGATGAGAAACGGCGCGGCCGCGATGATCGCCGCCGTCTGCAACCCGTCGAGGCCCCCCATGACCAGCAGCACTGACGCCGAGGCCCCGGCGAGGACGCCCCAGAGCACGACGACCGGGGCGGTCGGATGTGTCGTGCCACCCTCCGAGAGCATTCCCATCACGACCGAACCGGCATCGGCGCCCGAGACGAAGAAGATCGCCACCAGGAACATCGCGATGAAGCAGGTGAGCGTCGCCATCGGATACTGGTCGAGAAGCACGAAGAGTGAGACCGCCTCGCCTTGCGCCTTCACCGCCTCGACCAGCCCTCCGGGCCCCGCGAGCTCTGAGTGGAGCGCGGAGCCTCCCATGATGGTGAACCAGATGAAGGTGACCACGCTCGGGATCAGCAGCACGCCGGTCACGAACTCGCGGATCGTGCGGCCGCGCGAGATGCGGGCGATGAAGACGCCGACGAACGGCGCCCAGCTCACCCACCACGCCCAGTAGAAGATCGTCCAGCCGCCGAGCCAGTCGCCATCACTGAACGCGGCCGTCTTGAACGACATGCTCACGAGGTTGCTCAGGTAGTCGCCGAGCGCCTCCGGAAACGTGTTCAGGATGAACGTCGTCGGCCCGACGATCACCAGGAAGAGGAGCAGAAGAACCGCCAGGACCATGTTGATGTTGGCGAGATACTGGATGCCCTTCCCCACTCCCGAGACCGCGGACAGGATGAACATCACGGTCAGCACGGCGATGATGAGAAGAGCGATCAGGTTCGACTCGCCAGTACCCCAGAGGAAGTTCAGACCGCTGTTGATCTGCTGCGCGCCGAGACCGAGCGAGGTGGCGGTGCCGAACAACGTGGCGATGATGGCGAGCACGTCGATCGCCTTGCCGATCGGGCCGTTGACGCGATCCCCGAGGAGTGGGGTGAACGCGCTCGAGATCAGCACCGGCAAGTCCTTGCGGTAGCTGAAATAGGCAATGGCGAGGCCGGTGACGGCGTAGATCGCCCACGGGTGCAGCGCCCAGTGGAAGTAGGAATACTGCATCGCGAGCAACGCCGCCTCGCGGGTCTGGGGCCCGGCCAGGCCGTGCGGCGGCGCACCGAAGTGCGAGATCGGCTCGGCGACGCCCCAGAACATCAGGCCGATGCCCATCCCGACGCTGAACATCATGCAGACCCAGGAGACAGTGCTGAACTCCGGCTCGTCATCGTCGTGGCCAAGCTTGATGTGGCCGAACCTGCTGAGCGCGAGAAAGACCGAGAAGGCCAGGAACACCGCGGTCGATACGACGAACGACCAGCCGAACCCGTCGATGATGAACGCGAGCACCGCGTGGGCGACGGTGGCGAGGCTCTCCGAGCCGATCGTGCCCCAGAGCACGAAGCCGCCCGCGATCGCGACCGATGGCCAAAAGACCGCCGGTTCGAGACCGGACGGTCTCTTCCCAGTTTGCATTGTTAGTCCCCCCGTGTGCGAGCCACCTGGCTCAGAGTCTCCGTGACGTGACGTCAGACTTTGACATCGGGAAGTGTGCACTCGTTCGGCGCACACGCAGGGCGTGTTTGCGACGCATTTGCGTTGCTGAGCGAAGCCTTCGCCACTTGCGGGGGGCTCCCCGGCTCGCCGGGACGAACCCGGGCGGGAACTTTCGCTTCGGAAACGGTAGAACCGTGCGGCGAAACCCCTCGGGCCGGCAGGCAGGGTCGTTTTTCCAGCGCCTTGCGCTTCGGCCTCGGCCACACCAAGCTAGTTTGCCGCGGCCGGCGAGCCCCGGGCGGTGATACGAGCCGCAGGGGACAGGCAACCGGCAACGAACAAGCGACTGTCACATCCCGGCGGCAGCGACAGTCCCGAAGTCCAAGCCTTGAGGTCCCCCCATGAATACCCCGCTCCCGCATCGCCCCGCACGCACTCCGATGTCGCTCGCCGCCATTCTCGTGGCGGCCGCGTTCGGCCTTGCGCACCCCGCAATCGCCGACGAGGGAGCCTCTGATCTCGCAACCGCCTTTTCCGCCCTCGACAACAATGCCACCTGGGAGCGGGTCGGCGACGAGATCCCGGTCGACTTCGAGGACCACCACCCGCAGGGTATGCTGAAGATCGGCGACACCTTCTTCATCTCGACGGTGCGCATCGCCGAGCGCCCGGCGCCCTACGACACCCCGAAGGACGGTTTCGACCGCTCAGCCGGCAAGGGCACCGGCTTCCTGCTCAAGCTCTCGGCCAAGGGTGAGCTTCTTGGCAAGGTCGAGCTCGGCGAGGGCGACGCCTATCACCCCGGCGGCATCGACTTCGACGGGACCTCGATCATCGTCCCCGTGGCCGAGTACCGTCCGAACAGTTCCGCCATCATCTACCGCGTGAACCCCGAGACCCTTGAGGCCACCGAGATCCTGCGCTTCAACGATCACCTCGGCGGCGTGACGTTCGATCGCGAGAACCACCGGCTTCACGCGGTGAGCTGGGGTTCGCGCCGCCTCTACGCCTGGGACCTCGGCAGCGATGGCAAGCCCGCGTCCGCCTCGGCCGAGCCGGTTGCGAACCCGAGCTTCTACATCGACTACCAGGATTGCCACTACGCCGGACCGGCCCGGATGCTCTGCGGTGGCCTCACCAGGTATGGCCCCGAGGAGGCGGACCAAGTGGCGGTCGGCGGCCTCGATCTTGTCGATCTTGAGCGCAACGCCCCGGTTCACCAGCTTCCGGTCAAGATCTGGCTGAGGCCCGATCTCGTCATCACCAACAACCCGCAGTTCTGCGAAGCCGGGGACAACGGCGTCGACTGCTGGTTTGCCCCCGAGGACGACGCGACAACCATCTATCACTACCACGCGACGCCCGCCGCGAAGTGACATCAGGGGGGCGGGGCAGCCCACAGGCCGCCCCGCCCGTCCATTCAGCCCGTCAATTCAGGTCGTCGGGCAGCACCCCCTCGGGGATGTTCTGGTAGCTGACTGGCCGGAGGAACCGGCGGATCGACATCGTCCCGACCGAGGTGGCGCCGAAGTTCGTCGAGGCCGGATAAGGCCCGCCGTGGACCATCGCGTCCGAGACCTCGACGCCGGTCGGGAAGCCGTTCGCCAGCACCCGGCCCGCCTTGCGCTCCAGCACCGGCAGGAGCCGGCGCGCGAGGGCCGCGTCGCCCGCGTCCATGTGGAGCGTCGCGGTCAGCTGCCCCTCGAAGCTCTTCGCGACCGCGATCATCTCGTCCTCGTCCGCAACCGTGACGACGAGCCCGAGCGGCCCGAAGACCTCCTCGGCGAGCGCGTGATTGCCGACCCAGTCCGAGCCCTGCACGATGAAAAGCTGCGGGCTCGCCTGCCGCTGGTCGCAGGTCGTGGTCAGAAGCTCCCGCACGCCCGTGCCGCCGGCGATCCGCGCCGTGCCGTCGCGGTAGGCCTTCGCGATGCCGTCGGTCAGCATGACCTGCGTGCCCACCTTGGCGAGCGCCGCCTTCGTCGCCTCGGCGAAGCCCTGCGCCTGATCGGCGCGGACCACCGCGATGCCCGGATTGGTGCAGAACTGGCCCGCGCCCATGGTGAGCGATCCGGCCCAGCCCTCGGCGATCGCGTCGCCCCGCGCCGCGACCGCCTCCGGCAGCAGGAACATCGGGTTGACCGAACCGAGCTCGCCAAAGAACGGGATCGGCTCCGGCCGCGCCGCGCAGAGATCGAAGAGCGCGCGCCCGCCGCCGAGCGAGCCGGTGAAGCCCACCGCCTTGATGCGCGGATGCGTCACCAGCGCCTCGCCGACCTTGCGGTTGCCGCCCTGCACGAGGCTGAAGACGCCCGGATGCAGCCCGAGCCGCTCCCGCGCCGCCTGCACCGCCTCCGCGACGATCTCGCCGGTGCCGGGATGGGCCGAATGCCCCTTCACCACCACCGGGCACCCCGCCGCCAGCGCCGCCGCCGTGTCACCGCCCGCCGTCGAGAACGCCAGCGGGAAGTTCGACGCGCCGAACACCGCGACCGGCCCGACCGGCCGCTGCATCATGCGGATGTCCGGCCGCGGCAGCGGCTTGCGATCGGGCAGCGCCTTGTCGTGGCGCCGGTCGAGATACTCGCCCTCGCGGATGTGGAACGCGAAAAGCCGAAGCTGCCCCGTCGTCCGCCCGCGCTCGCCCTCCAGCCGCGCCGCCGGCAGGCCGGTCTCCTGCGTGCCGATCTCGGTGATCGCCGCGCCGCGCGCCTCGATCTCGTCGGCAATCGCCTCGAGAAACGCCGCGCGTTCCTCCCGCGTCGTGTAGCCGTAGGACCAGAATGCCGCTTCCGCCGCCTCGCAGGCCCGGTCGACCAGATCCGGCGTCCCGACGGAAAAGTCGTGCGCTGGCCCCGACGCCGGCTCCGAGCGGAAGGTCTGCTCCGTTCCGACCCACTCGCCTGCGATCAGGTGCTTGCCATGCGGTGCGAAGACCGCCGTCATCTCGCTCGTCGCCATGCTGCGACCTCCCTTGAACTTGATCCGCCTGCACTTCTGCCGGTTCTCGCTCGCGGCGCAAGGAGAACCGGCCCGGTGCTTGACCCGTGCCGCCGCCGGGCCTTAGCTCGGCGCGACAGACGGGAGATAGACGTGACGAGCCGCACCTCAAGCCCCCTGATCGACGGGATCGCCGACGGGATCGCCGTCGACTGGATCGCCGTCGACTGGGGATCATCAAACCTCCGCGCCTGGGCCATGAACGGCACCTCCCGCCCCATCTCCGAAACCAGCGCCGCCACCGGCGCGTCGACACTCGCGCCCGACGCCTTCGAGCCCGCGCTTCTCGGCGCCATCGGCCCCTGGCTCCGCGAGGCCGGGCAACCCCCGACCGACGTCATCATCTGCGGCATGGCCGGCGCCCGCGGCGCGTGGGTGGAAGCGCCGTACGGCACGGTCCCCTGCCCACCCTCACCGGCCAACCCGGCGCGCGTGCCCACCACCGACCCGCGCCTTGCCGTCCGCATCCTGCCCGGCCTCTCGCAGACCGCGCCGCCCGACGTCATGCGCGGCGAGGAGACCCAGATCGCCGGCCTCATCGCGGAGGAACCACGCTTTGACGGCGTTGCCTGCCTGCCCGGCACCCACACCAAGTGGGTGCATGTCTCGGCCGGGGAGGTAGTGAGCTTCGCGAGCTACATGACGGGCGAGATGTTCGCGCTCCTCGCCGGCCAGTCGGTCCTGCGCCGCACCGTGGCGCCCGACGGCTGGGACGAGGCGGCGTTCCTCGCGGGCGCCGAGGACGGTCTCGCGCGACCCGACCGGGTGCCCGCGCGTCTCTTCGGCCTGCGCGCCGGCGCCCTCGTCGGCGACCTGGACCCGGTCGTCGCCCGCTCCCGGCTGTCGGGCCTGCTGATCGGCGGCGAGATCGCCGCGGCGAAGCCCTACTGGCTCGGCCGCGACGTCGTCCTGATCGGTGCCCCCGCGCTGTCGCGTGCCTATGGCGGCGCCCTCGCGCTCGCCGGGCTCGACGCTCGCGAGGCCGATGCCACCGCCATGACGATCGCCGGCCTCGCGGCCGCCCGCGCTGCCTTGCGCACCCGTGTCGCCAGCAACGGAGCCCATCCATGACCCGCCCGCTCATCGCCATCCTGCGCGGCCTCGATCCCGCGCGTGCCGTCGAGACCGGCGAGGCGCTCCTCGCCGCCGGCATCACCCGCATCGAGGTGCCGCTGAACTCGCCCGAGCCGCTCAGAAGCATCGCGGCACTCCAGTCCGCCCTCGGCGACCGGGCCGAGATCGGCGCCGGCACCGTGCTGACGCCCGACGACGTCCGCGCGGTGGCCGGCACCGGCGCGACCTTCATCGTCTCGCCAAACGCCGACACCCGCGTCATCGAGCGCACCAAACAGCTCGGCCTCGGCTCCTACCCCGGCGTCTTCACCGCCACGGAATGCTTCGCGGCCCTTGCGGCCGGCGCCGACGCCCTGAAGATCTTCCCCGCAGGCGTCCTCGGCCGCGACGGCGTCACGGCGATCCGCGCCGTCCTGCCGCGCGGGACCCAAATCTATGCGGTCGGTGGCGTCGGCCCGGGCGACTTCGCCACCTGGACGGCGGCGGGCATCGACGGCTTCGGCCTCGGCAGCGCGCTCTTCAAGCCGGACTGGGCACTTCAGCGCATCTCGGACGCCGCGCGCGCCAGCGTCGCTGCGTGGGACGCGACGCTCGGCATCGTCTCCACCTGAGACACCGCCAGGCTACCGTGGCAAGCTACCGTGGCTACCGTGGCGGGCTGCCCTGCCGGAAATCGGGGTTTCCCGGATCCACCGATGGGAGTATGCCCACGGCCGACCCTTCCTTGCGATCATTCCGGAGCGTCTCCCGTGCCTGACACCCCCACCGACAGCGGCTTCTTCACTCAGGATCTCGCCTCGAGCGACGCCGAGATCTTCGGCGCGATCGAGCAGGAGCTCGGACGCCAGCGCGACGAGATCGAGCTCATCGCTTCGGAGAACATCGTCTCGCGCGCCGTGCTGCAGGCACAGGGCTCGGTGATGACCAACAAATACGCCGAGGGCTATCCCGGCCGGCGGTACTATGGCGGCTGCCAGTACGTCGACGTGGCGGAAACGCTGGCGATCGAGCGCGCCTGCCAGCTATTCGGCGCGAAGTTCGCCAACGTACAGGCGAACTCCGGCAGTCAGGCCAACCAGTCGGTGTTCCTCGCGCTGCTCCAGCCCGGCGATACCTTCCTCGCCATGGACCTCGCCTCGGGTGGCCACCTCACCCACGGCGCGAAGCCCAACATGTCGGGCAAGTGGTTCAAGCCGGTGCACTACGGCGTGCGCAAGCAGGACCAGCGGCTCGACTACGACGCGGTCGCCGAACTGGCGAAGGAGCACCAGCCGAAGCTCATCATCGCCGGCGGCTCGGCCATTCCGCGCCAGATCGACTTCGTGAAGTTCCGCGAGATCGCCGACTCGGTCGGGGCGTACCTGATGGTGGACATGGCGCACTTCGCCGGCCTCGTCGCCGGTGGCCAGCACCCGAACCCGGTACCGCATGCCCATGTGGTCACCACCACGACGCACAAGACGCTTCGCGGCCCGCGCGGCGGCATGGTGCTGACGAACGACGAGGCGATCGCGAAGAAGATCAACTCGGCGATCTTCCCGGGCCTGCAGGGCGGCCCGCTCATGCACGTCATCGCCGGCAAGGCGGTGGCCTTCGGCGAGGCGCTGCGCCCGGACTTTGCCGACTACGCGGCCGCGGTCGTGGCGAACGCGAAGGCGCTCGCCGAGGCGCTGATGAAGGGCGGTGTCGACATCGTGACCGGCGGCACCGACACCCACCTGATGCTCGTGGACCTGCGGCCGAAGGGCGTGACCGGCAAGGACGCCGAGGCGGCGCTCGGCCGGGCGCACATCACCTGCAACAAGAACGGTATCCCGTTCGACCCGGCACCGCCCACCGTGACCTCCGGCGTCCGCCTTGGCACGCCCGCCGGCACCACCCGCGGCTTTGGCGAGGCGGAGTTCCGCGAGGTCGGCGCGCTGATCGTCGAAGTCCTCGACGGGCTTGCCGAAAACGGCCCGGACGGCAACGGCGACGTGGAGGCTTCGGTCAAGGCCCGCGTGCAGGCGCTCTGCGACCGCTTCCCGATCTACCCGGGGCTCTGACAATGCCGGGTGGCCGGTCGACCGGCCACCCTGATCCCCCCCTACCGCAAGTCCGGCACGTCGAGCCGGCCGCGGGCACGGCAGGCGTCCTCCTGCACGTCCTGCCCACAGGCGCGCGGCATGAAATCCGGGGTCAGGCAGATGCGGATCTCCTGCAACTGCCCCCCGCCGCAGGTGACGATCACCCCATCGGACGAGAGTGCCGGGTTCGCCTTCAGGAACGCCGCCTCGATCGCGCCGGGCGATGCCCCGGCCGGCGGCGCCGGCAGCAACAGCGCCTCGTAGACCCGCCGCGACGCAGCGAAATAATCCTCCGGCTCCAGCTCGCTGCACCGGCCGTGCTTCTTCCACTGGTACCAGGCGAGCCCGCCCGACCCCATCACGTCGGCCATCGCCGCCGTCTCGCGCCGGCTCGGATCTCGTGCGTCCGTGTCGCAGTACTCCGGCCAGCCGCCGGCTGCGTCCTGCGGCCAGAGGCCGTGCAGCGTGAAGCCGAGATCGCGCGCCGGATCGCACTGGCCGCCGCGCTGCGCGTCCTCCGGGCCGCCGTCGGTCTGGCACCACGTCGGCGTCCAGGTCAGCGCCAGCACGTAGTAGTCGAAGCCCGCTGCGGGCATTCCGGTGAAGGTAAGGCCAAGCGCCACAGACGCCGCCAGCGAAAAGCTCTTTATCATCCTGCCCATCAGGACTATATAACGGGCCGATCTCCCCTCGAAAACCGATCCTCGCGCCGTGGCGCAACCGAGTTTTCGGACCGGGCGAAGCTTGTTTTTGAAGAAGGAACCGCAGCGATGGCGCTCCCCCTGATGCAGAAGGCGACGGCTGTGTGGCTCGTCGAGAACACAACCCTCACCTTCCAGCAGATCGCCGATTTCTGCGGTCTGCACGAGCTCGAGGTGAACGGCATCGCCGACGGCGAGGTGGCACAGGGCATCAAGGGTTTCGATCCGATCGCAAACCGCCAGCTTTCCGCCGAGGAAATCCGCCGCGCCGAGGCAAACCCCCACCACAAGCTCCGGCTGTTCCACAACCCCGCCGCCGATGGCGAAGCGAAGCGCAAGGGGCCGCGCTACACCCCGCTTTCCAAGCGTCAGGACCGGCCGGCGGCGATCGCCTGGCTTGTCAAGTTCCACCCGGAGCTCTCGGACGGCCAGATCTCGAAGCTCGTCGGCACGACGAAGCCGACGATCGAGTCGATCCGCGATCGCACCCACTGGAACATCGCCAACATCTCGCCGGTCGATCCCGTGGCCCTTGGCCTCTGCAAGCAGATCGAACTCGACAGCGCCGTGGCGAAGGCGGTGAAGCGCGCGCCGGGTGACGGCGTGATGAGCGACGCCGAGCGCATGAAGCTCGTCTCGATCGAGCAGTCGCTCTCCATGGAGCCCGAGCCGCGCATCCCGTCGAACGTGGCCGGCGTCGAGAACTTCACGCTCACCCGCAAGGAAGAGCGTCTGTCGCCCGAGGCCGCCAAGGCCGACGCCGAGGCGTTCTTCAACATCGCCCCCGGCAAGGACGACGACGAGGACGAGGACGACAACCTCGTCTGAGCCCGCGGCTCCCGGCCTGCGACGCGCCAGACAAGTCAGGGCGCGTCCTGGCCGCACACAGCCAGCGCGAGCGGCAGCGGGACGCGGTTGCGGGCTTTGGGCAATCACGGGCCACGGGCCGCCGTTACGGGCCAGCGCCACGGCTCAGCGTCGCGGGCCAGAGTCACGGGGCGCTTGCCTCGTCGCGGTTAACCTCGTGGCAGGAAGCGCGTTCGCAAGGCGACGGGCGGGCGATATCCTCTGAATCAGGGGCGCTGCGCCGTTAACCATGACGCAGCCGCCAACGCCCGAGCCCGAGCGGTCACGCGAAGCGCGCGACCTCCGCCTCGATCTCGCCGACGACCCGGCGCAGGAGCTCGGGGTCGTCGCACTCCCCCATGATCCGGACGAGCGGCTCGGTCCCCGACTTGCGGATCACCAGCCGGCCGCGCCCGTCGATCCGTGCCTCCGCATCGGCGATCGCCGCCTTAACGCTCGCCTCGTCGAGGGGTGTGCGGCCCTTCTTGTAGCGGACGTTGGTCAGGACCTGCGGGAAAGCCGGGAACACCCGGGCGAGCTCACTCGCCGGCCTGCCGGTCTCCACCATCGCCGCGAGGAATTGCAGCGCCGCGATGAGCCCGTCGCCGGTCGTGACGTAGTCGGTCATGACGATATGTCCCGACTGCTCGCCCCCGAGGGTAAAGCCACCCTCGCGCATCGCCTCGACCACGTAGCGATCGCCCACCGCGGTCCGCACGAGATCCAGCCCACGTGCCGCGAGATAGCGCTCGAGCCCGAGGTTCGACATGACCGTGGCGACGAGCGTCCCCTTCGCGAGACGCCCCTGCGCTGCCCAGCGGTCGGCGATGAGCGCCATCAGCTGGTCGCCGTCCGCCACCACGCCCTTCTCGTCGATGATCATCACCCGGTCCGCGTCGCCGTCGAGCGAGACGCCGAGGTCGGCCTTGTGCGCGACCACCGCCGCCACGGCCGCCTGCGGATGGGTGGAGCCGACGCCCTTGTTGATATTGAACCCGTCGGGCGAGACGCCGACCGGGATCACCTCGGCGCCGAGTTCCCAGAGCACTTCCGGCGCGGTGCGGTAGGCCGCGCCGTTGGCGCAGTCGACCACCACCTTCAGCCCGTCGAGGCGCAGGCCCTTGGGGAACGTCGTCTTGGCAAACTCCATGTAGCGGCCGCGCGCGTCGTCGATGCGCTGCGCCCGGCCGATCCGCGACGGCTCCGCCAGCTCGGGCGCCGCGTCGAGCAGCGCCTCGATTTCCTCCTCCGCCGCGTCGGACAACTTGAAGCCGTCCGGCCCGAAGAACTTGATGCCGTTGTCCTGAAACGGGTTGTGCGAGGCGGAGATCATCACGCCGAGATCGGCCCGCATCGAGCGGGCGAGCATGCCGACCGCCGGCGTCGGCACCGGGCCGACGAGAAAGACGTTCATGCCGACCGAGGTGAACCCCGCCGTCAGCGCTGTTTCGAGCATGTATCCCGAGCGACGGGTGTCCTTGCCGATCAGCACCCGATGCGCGTGCCCGCCATTGGTGAAGTACCGTCCCGCGGCCTGCCCGAGCCGGAGCGCGGTGTCGGGCGTCATCGGCGCATCGTTGGCCCGGCCCCGAACGCCGTCGGTGCCGAAGAGCTTCCTTGCCATGCCTCTACTCCTGGTCGCCGGACCCGTTCAGTGCGGACCAGAGGTCGACTGCCTGCCGGGTCTCTTTCACGTCATGCACACGTAACACTTGCGCTCCCTGGCGCAAAGCCTCGAGCGCGACGGCAAGCGAGCCCGCCACCCGGTCGGCGGCGACCGGAGCGCCGGCGACCGAGCCGATGAAACGCTTCCGCGAGGCACCGAAGAGCAGGCCGCAGCCGAGCCCGTGCAGTACCGCAAGGCCGCGGATCAGCGCCAGATTGTGCGCGACCGTCTTGCCGAAGCCGATCCCCGGATCGACAAGGATCGTCCCGCGCGGGATCCCGGCCGCTTCCGCCGCATCGACGCGGGCGGCGAGGAAATCCGTCACTTCGAGCAGGACGTCCTCATAGGTCGGCGCGTCCTGCATGGTGCGCGGGTCGCCCTTTGCGTGCATGAGGCAGACCGGCCGGCCCGAGGCCGCCGCGACCGTGAGGCTTGCCCTCGCATGGCCGAGGGCCGCCACGTCGTTCCAGAGATCGGCGCCGGCGGCGAAGGCCGCTTCGGCCACCTCGGGATTGCGGGTGTCGATCGAGACCGGCGCGGCGATCCCGGCGGCGCGCAGGGCGGCAATGACCGGCACGACCCGGGCCGCTTCGGCTTCGGGCGCCACGGGCTCCGCGCCCGGCCGGGTCGATTCACCGCCGATGTCGAGGATGTCCGCGCCCTCGTCGAGCATTGCCCGCGCCCGCGCCACCGCGTGGTCGAAGGCGAAATGCTCGCCGCCGTCGGAGAAGCTGTCCGGGGTGACGTTCAGGATCCCCATGATCCGCGGCCGGTCGAGCGACAGCCCCGCGACCGGCGGACGCGGCGCCGTCAGCGCCTCCCGCACGGCTGGCGGCAGCTCGGCAGCAGGCCGCAGCCGCGGCTCCCGCCCGGCATCGTGGAACGCCACCTCATTGAACCAGAGCGGCCCGCCCGCAAGCACCAGCGCGTCCGGCGGCCGTGGCCCGCCGCTCCGGGGCAGCGGGCGCCAGCGCGGGGTCATGCGGCCGCGTCGCCGTCCAGCACCGCCGCCACCAGTCCGGGCAGCTCGGCGAAGTCCGAGAAGGCCGCCACATGCGGCAGGTCCGTGATCTCGGCCAGCCGATAGCCTTCGGTGTGCAGCAGGAACGGCACACCGCCGCGCCGTGCCGTCTCGGCATCAGTCTCGCTGTCACCGATCATGATGGTCACGTCGCCGGAAAGCTGGTCGGCGGTGTGCCGGAGCATGGCCGGATCGGGCTTCATGACCGCGAGGCTGTCACCGCCGGTGAACCCGGTGATCGGCGGCATGAGGGCGAGTTGCTGCAGGAGGTCGATGGCCGGCCCGTTCGGCTTCTGGGTGCAGACCCCGAGGCCGTGCCCTGCGGCGGCGAGCGCCGACAGCGCCTCGTGCACGCCGGGATAGACCACCGTCCCGGTGACCGGATCCGCGCCGTAGATCTCGCGGAACCGCTCCACATGCGGGTCGAGGTCGCCGGGGATGCCGCCGGTATGGTTGAGCAGGCTCTCCACCAGCCTCACGACGCCGTGGCCGACGAAGCCCCGCCCGGTGTCAAGGTCGATCGACGGGCGCCCAAGCTCGGCGAGGAGCGCGTTGCCAGCGGCGACGAGCGAGGGAATCGAGTCAAGGAGCGTGCCGTCGAGGTCGAAGACCAGTCGCGCCTTTGTCATGGGAGTGCTCCTGCCAAATCTTCCGGCCGCGCCAGCGCGCCGCCCACGATGATCACCGTCGCGGCGCCAAGCTCGGCCCCGAGCCATGCGGCAAGGCCGGCGGGATCGTCCGGCCCGGGTGCGGCGTGCTTCAGGGCCGCCGTCGTCATGTGCGACGGCGCCCAGACGGTCAGGCGGCCATGCTTTGCCGCCCAGTCGAGTTCGGTGCGGGTCGCCGCCACGTCGAAGCGCGGGTCCGCCCCCGCGAAGGCCCAGACCGACTGCTCGATCGAGAGAAGGCCAATCCGCCGCTCCGCTTCGCTCAGGGCGGGCTTCTGCGGGTCGCGGGGCGCGAGAACGACGATGACCGGCCGGCCGAGCGCGGCGAGCGCGTCGCGCCACGCGGGCGCGTCCGCGCCGAACGCCGCCTCGGGCGGCAGATGCACGATCACCGGGTCCGCCGCCGCGACGGTGCTCGGCGGCACCACCTGCCGGATCCGTGACGCGCCATCCTCGAGCCGGGAACGGGCGATCTCGACCCCGAGGGTTCCCGGGATCCGGTCGAGCTTCTCGATCCGCACGAAGACCCTGACCCCGCGGGGGTCAGCGAGACAGCGGGCAGCGATCCGCTCCGCCAGCGTCTCGAGCAGGTTCACCCGCTCGGCGGCAAGCTCGGCTTCGATCGCCTCGGTGATCGTGTCGTAGGAAATCACCTTGTCCACGTCGTCATCCTCGGCGGCGGCGTGATGCGACACCTCGAGAACCACGTTGAAACGGATGCGCTGCGTGACGCCTCGCTCGGAGCGGAAGGCACCGATCTCCACATCGCGGGTGTAGTCGCGCACTGAAATCCGGTCGAGCGGCGGGCCGACATGCGTGGCGCTCGCGCGCGCATGCGGCAGCTCGAAGGCGATCGCGGTCTCGTCCATCGGTCCTCGCCCCCAGCGGCTCTGCCCCGCGCGGGAGATAGCGTTCGTGCCCCCCACCTGCAAGGCTGGGAGCCTTCGACCATCGAAAGGCTTGCCCGCAGGCCGGGCTCCGCTATCGTGCCGCCACGCGCGCGAGACGCGGGAAAATCGGGAGGATGCGGTGCTCTATCACCTGGAATTCACCGTTGGCTATGGCGCCGACATGAGCCAGCAGGATCTCTTCGACATCTGGCAGGAAGAGGCCGGCGTGGCGATCGGCGCCAAGGAGGCGGGAGTCGTCGTCGACCTCTGGAAGGTGGTCGGTGAGCGGCGGGTGATCGTCATCATCGACATCGACTCGCCGAACACGCTGGACCAGATCCTGTTCGACCTGCCGATCATGAAGCGGATGGGCCAGTACGTGACGATCAAGACGACGCCGATCCGGCGCTACGAGGACTTCGCCGAAGACGTGAAGGCCCGGCTGAAGTCGTAGGCCGAGGCTGAAGCGGGACCCGAGGCAGGGTCCCGCCCGCCGACCGCGCCCGCCGCGGCGTCTCAGATCACCGCGGCCGCGAGGCCGTCGAGGTAGCGCTCCGCATCGAGTGCGGCCTCACAGCCCGAGCCCGCGCTCGTCACCGCCTGGCGGTAGATGTGGTCCTGCACGTCTCCGGCGGCGAAGACCCCCGGAATGCTCGTCTGGGTGGCGTTGCCGTGGCGGCCGCCCTGCGTGATGATATATCCGTTCTCCATTTCGAGCTGGCCTTCGAAGAGCCCGGTGTTCGGCTTGTGGCCGATGGCGATGAAGACGCCGCTGAGGTCCACGTCCTCCTTGGCGTCGGACGCCGTGTCCGCGAGGCGCAGGCCGGTGACGCCGGTCGCGTCGCCCAGCACCTCGTCGACGGTGCGGTTCCACTTCAGCGTGACCTTGCCCTCCTTCGCCTTCTGGAACAGCCGGTCCTGGAGGATCTTCTCGCCGCGCAGGCTGTCGCGGCGGTGCACCAGCGTGACGTGCTTCGCGATATTGGCGAGGTAGAGCGCTTCCTCGACCGCGGTGTTGCCACCGCCGACCACGGCGACGTCCTGGCCCTTGAAGAAGAAGCCGTCGCAGGTGGCGCAGGCCGAGACGCCCTTGCCCATCAGCGCCTGCTCCGAGGGCAGGCCGAGATACTGCGCCGAGGCGCCGGTCGCGATGATGAGCGCGTCGCAGGTGTAGGTGCCGTAGTCGCCCACCAGCCGGAACGGCCGCTCGCCGAGATGCGCCTCGGCGATGTGGTCGAAGACATATTCCGTCTCGAACCGCTCGCCATGCTTCTGGAAGCGCGCCATCAGGTCCGGTCCCTGAACGCCGTCCACGTCCGCCGGCCAGTTGTCCACATCGGTCGTCGTCATCAGCTGGCCGCCGGCCTCGAGGCCGGTGATGACAAGCGGCTTGAGGTTCGCGCGCGCGGCGTAGATCGCGGCCGTGTGGCCGGCGGGGCCGGAGCCGAGGATGATCAGGCGGGAATGGCGGGTGGTCATGGGAGCCTCGTCCTGGGAGCGCCGGAAGCCGCGCTGTCGGAGCGCAACATAGCCATCCGTCGCGGCGCGGCAATTCCCCAGTGGAAACGGCGCGAGACTCGGGCCCCGCGCCGCCCTCGGGTCAGTGCTCGCCGCTCGACATGGCGGCTTCGCGCAGATCTTCCTCGGTGGCGCCCGCGCCGTTGAAGATCACGTTCAGGAACACCGCGCCGATGGAGGCGAGGATGATGCCGGAGTCGATCAGCGGATGGATGACGTGCGGCAGCCACATCTTGAAGTCGGGCGCGACGAGCGGGATCATCCCGAGGCCGACCGAGATCGCCACCACGAAGAGGTTGTTGCGGCTGGTCGTGAAATCGACGCGGCCGAGGATGCGCACGCCGGTCGCCGCCACCATGCCGAACATCACGAGCCCGGCGCCACCGAGGACGACCGTGGGCAGCGCCTCGACCAGCGCCCCCATCTTCGGGATGAGACCGAGCACCACCATGATGACGCCGCCCGCGACGCAGACATAGCGCGAGCGGATGCCCGTCACGCCGACGAGCCCGACGTTCTGGCTGAACGAGGTGTAGGGGAAGGTGTTGAAGACGCCGCCGATCACCGTGCCGAGCCCGTCCATCCTCAGGCCCGCCGACAGGGCCGGCTGGGTGAGCTTCTTGCCGGTGATGTCGGAAAGCGCGAGGAACATGCCGGTCGATTCGATCAGCGTCACGATCATCACCAGCGTCATCGTCGCGATGAGCACCGGGTCGAAGATCGGCGCGCCGAAGTGGAACGGCCGGATCGGCGCGAACCAGGCGGCGGAGGCGACCTTGTCGAAGTGCATCATGCCGAGGCCCGCGGCGATGACGCCGCCGACCACGATGCCGAGCAGCACGGCGATGTTCGAGAGAAACCCCTTGGCGAAGCGGGCGAACCCGATGACGATGGCGAGCACCACCAGCGACAGGAGGATATGCGACACCGGGGCGTAGGCCGGGTTCGGCATCGACGGCGCGAGCTTCAGCCCGTCGGGCGCGGGCGGCACGGCGCCACCCCCGGCCTTCGCGGCCTCGAGCCAGGCGGCGTTCTCCGGCGAGACCAGCATCGGCGCGGTGGGGCCGAAGGGATTGCCGAAGATCCAGTTGATGCCGATGCGCATCAACGAGATGCCGATGACGAGGATGATCGTGCCCGTCACCACCGGCGGGAAGAAGCGCAGCATGCGGCTGGCAACCGGGGCGATCAGCACCCCGATGATGCCGGCGCCGATGATCGCGCCGAAGATCATGCGCGCGCCCTCGGTGCCGGGATGCGTCACGGCGATGGAGACCATGGGGCCGACGGAGGCGAAGGTCACGCCCATCATCACCGGCATCCTGACGCCGAACCACGGCGTCGCGCCGAGCGACTGCAGGATCGAGACGACGCCGCAGCAGAAGAGATCGGCGGAAATGAGGAACGCGACGTCCTCGGGGGCGAGTTGCAGCGCGCGGCCGACGATGAGCGGCACGGCGATGGCACCGGCGTACATGACGAGGACGTGCTGCAGGCCGAGGGCAAAAAGCTTCGGAGCTGGCAGCATCTCGTCAACGGAGTGTCGGGCGTTGTCCATGTCGGGGGGTCTCTCCATGCACCGGAATCAGATTCCGCGGCCGAATGGGCCGCAGCTCAATAACGAGATGGTGAAGAGCGGATGCCCCGCTGTCCAGCGTGGCGCGTCCCGAATGCAAGAAGGGGCGGCAGAGCCGCCCCTTCGATCGTCCGGTCAGTGGGCGTGGCTGCCTTCCCCGGCATCTTCCCAGCCGTTGTAGACCAGGTTCAGGATCACCGCGGTGACGGCGGCGAGCAGGATGCCGCTGTGCAGGAGCGGCGAGAGCGCTTCCGGCATCTGGTCAAAGAAGTTGTGCGACAGTTCGGGGATGAGCCCCATGCCGATGCTGATCGCGACGATGTAGAGGTTGTGCCGCTTGGCGCCGTGGAAATCGACACCGTGCAGGATGCGGATGCCGGTCGCGGCGACCATTCCGAACATCACGAGCCCGGCGCCGCCAAGCACGAACTGCGGGACCGACGCGACGAGAAGCGCGAGCTTCGGCATGAGCGCCAGCACCACCATGATGATGCCGCCCGCGATCGTGACGTAGCGGCTGCGGACACCGGTGACACCGACGAGCCCGACGTTCTGGCTGAACGAGGTATGCGGGAACGTGTTCAGGATGCCGCCGATGAGCGTGCCGAGACCGTCGACGCGAAGGCCGCGCGACAGGTCATCCTGGGTGATCCGCCGGCCGGTGAGCTCACCGAGCGCCAGGAACATGCCCATGGACTCGATCATCACCACGATCATCACCACGCACATCGTCGCGATCGCAATGGCGTCGAAGACCGGCCAGCCGAACATGAACGGGTAGATCGGCGCGGCCCACGGCGCCTCGGCCAGACCCGCGAAGCTCACCTCGCCGAGGGCGAGAGCGATCATGAAGCCGACGATCAGGCCGGCAAGCACTGATATGTTGGCAAGGAACCCCTTCACGAACCGGGTAATGAGCACGATCGAGACCAGCACCACGAGCGAGACGCCGAGATAGAGCGGCGCACCGAAGTTCGGGTTGCCGACACCTCCGCCCGCCCAGTTGGCGGCCACCCGGAGCAGCGAAAGACCAATCACCGAGATGATGACACCGGTAACGACCGGCGGGAACATGGGCAACAATCTGCTAATGAATGGTGATACGAAGATACCGAAGGCGCCGGCGGCAATCACCGCGCCGAAGATACCGTTGATGCCAAGTGCCGGGTTTGCACCCATGGCAAGCATCGGCCCCACGGCAGCGAACGTCACACCCATCATGACCGGCAGACGAATGCCGAACTTCCAGAAGCCGATCGACTGGATCAGCGTGACAATGCCCGCCGCCAGAAGATCGCAGTTGATGAGCAGCGCCACCTGATCCTTCGGCAGCTTCAGCGCGCCACCGATGATGAGCGGCACCGCGACCGCACCGGCGTACATGACGAGGACGTGCTGAAGCCCGAGCACCGACAGTTGCCCGACCGGCAGCACCTCGTCCACTGGATCCACCCGAGGTCCGCCCTCGGTCGTTGCGAAATCGACATCTGATTTTGTCACGCAGCTAGCCCTCCCCATTAGCTGATTGCGGATCAATGCACCCGCGACTGGGAAGTTCATGCCGTCTTTAGGGGTCGCTTGAGAAGTCCGCCCGCAGACTAAGCACCTTCGTCGATTGACGAGCAATCGCCAGCGGCGCCCCGGCAACCGGAGGCGTCAGATCTGCTTTTCGGGCATCCGCACGACGAGGCCGTCGAGGGCGTCGCTCACGGTGAGCTGGCAGGTCAGGCGGCTTCGCTGAGGGTCGGGCTCATAGGCGAAATCGAGCATGTCCTCCTCCATCGTCTCCTTCGGCGGCAGCCGGTCGACCCAGGCGGGATCGACGTAGACGTGGCAGGTGGAACAGGCGCAGGCGCCGCCGCAGTCGGCCTCGATACCGGGGATGCCGTTGTCGCGGGCGCCCTCCATCACCGTCAGGCCGGTCGGCACCTCGACCTCGTGCGGGGTACCGTTGAACTCGATGTAGGTGATCTTCGCCATCTGCGCCCGCATTCTCCTGTCAGCGGGTATTTAGTGCGTCGCCCGCCGCGGTTCCATCCCCGATTTTTGCATCCCTGCCTTGCCGCGGCATCGGCTCTCGCCGGCGGCCCTCGCTGCTGTCAGGTGCCGACGTCGGGGGCGGGGCAGTCGAGCGGGGTCTTGTCGATGCCCGCGAGGTCGATCACGAGTTGCCCGGCGCGCACCCCGTCGCTGCTCTCGATGAGCCGCACCGCGATGCCGTTCGGACCGGACTCGAAACTCCAGCACTCGCGCTCGGACCCCGGCCCGTAGCTGAAGCAGATGTCGTTCCCCTCGGGCCACCAATAGCCCTCGGCGCAGCTGCCATCCGGGTGCTGCCAGAGGCTTCGCCGTCCGGGGAAATACTGCTCGGAGCCGAACAACGCGCCGTCGCGGGTGGCGAATCGGAGCGTATTGCCCTCGGACAGCGCCTCGAAGGACGCCGGATCAAGCGGCGCCGCGGCGGCCGGCAGGGCAGCGGCGACCAGGAGCGGAATGAGGAAGCGTCGCATGGGCCAGAGCTAGCGCCCGACGGACCCGAATGCCACCCTTGGAGCGCCTGCGCGATCGCGCTACGCAGATGGCTCGCACAGAGGGGGCACGGGGAATGGAGTCAGAGCAGGGTCGGGCGTCGGCCGCGCGACGGGAGACAATCGACCTGCCCCGCGCGTCGCCCGGCACAACGCGACAGATCGAGGTCCTGCGCTTCGGCACGCCCGGGGCACGGCCCAAGGTCCATCTGCAGGCCGGGCTCCATGCCGACGAACTGCCCGGGATGCTGGTGCTGCACCGGC
The DNA here is from genome assembly GCF_014201905.1 of Amaricoccus macauensis. GTDB lineage: Bacteria > Pseudomonadota > Alphaproteobacteria > Rhodobacterales > Rhodobacteraceae > Amaricoccus > Amaricoccus macauensis. The sequence continues at coordinate 182,523 of NZ_JACHFM010000004.1, forward strand.
TAGCGGCGCTCCTGTCGGAGGCCACGATCGCCGGAGAGATCGTGCTCGTGCCGATCGCCAATCCGATCGGCCTCGCCCAGCACGTTCAGGGTCTCCTGCGTGGCCGGGTCGAGGCGAACACGTCCGCGAACTTCAACCGCGGCTATGCCGATCTGGCTCCGGCGGCGGGTGATGCCCTCGACGGGCAGCTTGGGACGGATGCGGCCGCCAACGTCGCGGCCATTCGGGGCGCGATGGCCACGGCCCTCGCGGACCTTGCGCCAGCGTCCGAGCTCGACGCCATGCGGCAGGCACTGCTCGGGCTGGCGCTCGACGCGGACATCGTGCTCGACCTGCACGCGGACAGCGAGGCGCTGGTCCATCTCTACACCGGCACGCCGCTCTGGCCGGACGCGGCCGACCTCGCCGGGGATCTCGGAGCGGCGGCGGTGCTCCTCGCCGAGGTCTCGGGCGGCAATCCCTTCGACGAGGCGCTGAGCGGCCCGTGGTGGGCCCTCGCCCGACGCTTCCCCGACGCGGCGATCCCGCCCGCCTGCCTCGCCGTGACGGTCGAGCTGCGCTCGAACAACGACGTGGATGCGGCTCTCGCGGACCAGGATGCGGCGGCGATCCTGCGGTTCCTCGTGCGCCGCGGCGTGGTGGCCGGCGAGGCCGCGCCGCCGCCCGCGTCGGTCGAAGCGACACCGCTCGACGCCATGGCGCAGGTGATCGCCCCGGCCGCGGGGATCGTCGTCTACCGCGCCCCGCTCGGCGCGGCGCTGGCGGAGGGCGATCTGGTGGCCGAGATCGTCGACCCGCTCGGCGAGACGGTGGCGGTGCGGGCGCGCACCGCGGGCATCCTCTTCACCCGCCACGAACAGCCGATCGCGTGGCCCGGCAAGGTCATCGGCAAGATCGCCGGGGCGGTGACCCTGCCGGAGCGCGTCGGCCCGCTGCTGGGCGACTAGAACGGCTAGAACGCGAAGGCCGACTGGCGCGGCAAGTCGTCGAGCTGCACGCCCTCGATTGCCAGCATCCGGCGCTTGGTCTCGGCTCCGCCCGGTGCCGAGAATCCGCCGATCCTGTTGCCCGCGCCCAGCACCCGGTGGCAGGGCATGAGCAGCGGAATGGGGTTCGCGCCCATCGCCCGTCCCACGTCGCGAGCCGCCTCGGGACCGACGCCGAGGCGCGCCGCGACCTCGCCATACGTCGTCGTCTCTCCCCAGCGAAGCGTGCGGACGACGGCGTAGACCCGGGCAAAGAACGGCTCGCGGGCGCGAAGGTCGAGGAGGGCTGCGGAGAAATCCGCCTGCTCGCCGAGGAAGTACCGGCGGACCGCCTCCGTGACCTCGCCGAGACTGTCCGGCAGTTCCGCGAGCTCCGCGCCGGCACGGCGCCGGATCGCGGCCTCGGCGGACGCGGCCCGGCTCGAAGGCAGGCAGAATCCGGTGATGCCCGCCTCGCCCCAGGCGATGCCGCAGAAGCCGGCGGACGTGTCGAAGACATGCGCGTACATGCGAGGCAGGATCCGCCTTCAGCCCGCCCTTCGCAACCCGGATCCGGCTGCTTCCGCGCCGCCGACCGCCGCGAATTGCCCTGTTCGGGAGCACAGCCCGCATCTAGCGTGGATTGAAGCTCCCGCTCCAGATGCCCGGAGGCCGCCCCGTGCCCGACCGCCGCCACCAACCGCTCCTGCCCGAAGCCGCCGGCATCGAACACCGCGACATCGAAATCCTCGGGGTGCCGCTGGAACTCGGCGCCGCGTCACGCGGCACGCTCATGGGACCGGACGCCCTGCGCACCGCCGGCATCGCACGGGCGCTGGCCGGGCTCGGCCACCACGTCACGGACCATGGCAACCTCCACGATGCACCGCTTGCGGACGTGGCCATGGACCCGGAGGCCGCCGCCATGTGCCGCTTTCTGCCGGAGATCGCCGGCTGGGTCCGCACGATCCACGCTCGCTCCTGCGAGATGGCTGCGCGTGGCGGGGTGCCGGTGTTTCTCGGCGGCGATCACTCGATCTCCATGGGCACGGTGAGCGGCGTGGCGCGACACTGTGCCGCGGCGGGCCGCGAGCTGGCAGTGCTCTGGGTCGATGCCCACCCGGACTACAACGTGCCCTCCACCTCGCCGAGCGGCAACATGCACGGGATGGCGCTGGCCTTCCTCGCCGGGGAGCCGGTGCTGGCGTCGATCCTCGACCGCCCGGTCCAGGCGGTCGCCCGCGAGAACCTGCACGTGTTCGGTGCCCGCTCCATCGACCCCGGCGAGCGGGCGCGCCTGCGGGCGCATGGCATCGACGTGGTGGACATGCGCCAGATCGACGAGCGCGGCGTCGCGGCGCTGATGGCCGAGCGCATCGCCCGCTGGCAGCAGAAGGCCGTGTGGCTGCACGTGAGCTTCGACGTTGATTTCCTTGATCCCGAGGCAGCCCCCGGCACCGGCACGGTGGTGCCGGGCGGCGCCACCTACCGCGAAGCGCATCTGGTCATGGAGATGCTCTCGGATGCGGGGCTCGTCTGCTCCCTCGACCTGGTGGAGCTGAACCCGTTCCTCGACACCCGTGGCCGCACGGCCCTAGCGGCCACCGAGCTGGTGGCGAGCCTCTTCGGGCGGCGCGTTCTCGACCGGCAGCCCGGCGCCACTGCCGCCGCCTAGGCCCTCGGACGACGCGACAACCGGGACCAACCGGCAGGCCGACCGTCTGCCCCCGGGGCGTCTGCCTCCGGGGCACGTCAGGCACAAGTTCAGTGAAAGGTTGTGTCGAACGGCCCCCAAGATCCTTGAAACCGCGCTCCGCGAAGCCTAACCACTAGGAATGATTTCTCAAAAGGCAAAGTATGCGCTGAAGGCCCTTGGCACACTCGCCGAGGAAAAGGCGCGTGGCGGAGGGGCTCTCACCATCGAGGAGATCGCTACCCGCGCCGGCGTGCCCAAACGCTTTCTTGAGCACATCCTGCTCGTCATCAAGAACGGCGGCATCATCGGCAGCCGGCGCGGCCGCATCGGCGGCTACCAGCTCATCAAGGACCCCGCGACGGTCACGCTCGGCGCGGTGCTGCGGCTGATCGACGGGCCGATCGCTCCCCTGCCCTGCCTGTCGCGCGGCGCCTACCAGCGCTGCGAGGACTGTCAGGACGAGGCGACCTGCGCCATCCGCCGCGCGTTTGGCGACGTCTTCGCGGCATACCTGCTTCTCATCGAATCGATGACCGTCGAGGACCTGATTCGGGTAAATGAGCTGCCAGCCCCGCTGCTCGATTCGGCAATATCGTCCTGAGCCCCCGCTAACCCGTTGATCCATCCGGATTCAGCGGGCATTCCCTTTTGCTTGATTATCACGATAAACTCTGTCGTCATTATCGGGCAAATAGCGATGGAGGTTTCATGGACCGGATGCTTCCCGGCGATGCGCACGCAGCGGCCGATGCCACTGCAGACCGCACGGTCTACGTCTTCGACATGTACGGCGCCGTCCACCAGATGGTGGTGAGCGACGACAGCGACGGACCGAGGGCCGAACGCCGTGAGGAGGGCCTCCGCGAAGCCGCCCGCCTTACCCCGGCTCTGGTAAGGCGATGGCTCGCGGGCGCGGCGATCGCCGTGATCGGCCTCGGCCTCACCCTCGAGCCGGGCGCGGTGCTTGCCGCCGACACCCTGCTCAACGTCTCGTATGATCCGACCCGCGAGCTCTACAAGGAGTACGACAAGGCCTTCGCCGAGCACTGGGAAGCCCTTGGCCACGGGGTGCCGAAGATCAAGACCTCGCACGCCGGCTCCGGCGCGCAGGCCCGTTCGGTGATCGACGGCCTCGACGCGCAGGTCGTGACACTGGCGCTCGCATCCGACGTGGACGCGATCGCCTCGAAGACCGGCAAGATCCCGGAGGACTGGCAGAGCAAGCTGCCGCACAACTCCGCCCCCTACACCTCGACGATCGTCTTCCTGGTGCGCTCGGGCAACCCGAAGGGCATCGCCGACTGGGGCGATCTGGTGAAGGATGACGTGCAGGTCATCACGCCGAACCCGAAGACCTCCGGCGGCGCGCGCTGGAACTACCTCGCCGCATGGGCCTGGGCCGACAAGCAGTATGGCGGCAATCCGGACGAGATCCGCACCTACATGCACGACCTCTTCGCCCATGTGCCGGTGCTCGACACCGGTGCCCGTGGCGCGACGACGACCTTCGCCCAGCGCGGCATCGGTGACGTCCTGCTCGCCTGGGAGAACGAGGCGTTCCTCGCCGAGAAGGAGCTCGGACAGGGCGAGTTCGAGATCATCCGACCGTCGCTGTCGATCCTCGCGGAGCCGACGGTCGCAGTGGTGGAGGGCAACCTGCACTCCGACGCGCAGAAGGCCGCGGCCGGGGAATATCTCTCCTGGCTCTACAGCCCCGAGGCACAGGCGATCGCCGTGAAGAACTTCTACCGCGCCTGGGACACCAGCAAGGCCGACCCGGCGGACGTCGCCCTCCTGCCCGCGCTCGATCTCGTCACCATCGACGACCTCGGCGGCTGGAAGAAGGTTCAGCCCGAGCACTTCGGCGACGGCGGCATCTTCGACCAGATCTATCAGGCGAAGTGACGAGCATGGCCCGTTTCCGCAATCAATCCGCCCTGCCCGGCTTCGGTCTCGCGTCGGGGATCATGATGACGGTGCTCTCGATCGTCGTCATCCTGCCCATCGTGGCGCTTCTCGCGAGGGGCGGCCAGATCGGGGCGGGCCAGCTCTGGTCCGACATCAACTCGCCGCGGGTCTGGGCAGCGCTTGCCCTCTCCTTCCGCGTCGCCTTCCTCGCGGCGGTCTTCAACCTCGGCTTCGGCCTGATGCTCGCGTGGGTGCTCAGCCGTTACGAGTTTCCCGGCCGGCGGCTGATCGACGCGGCCGTGGATCTGCCCTTCGCGCTGCCGACGGCGGTGGCGGGCATCGCGCTCACCGCGCTCTACGCCCCCAACGGCGCGCTCGGCTCGATCGCGGCGGAGATGGGGGTGAAGGTCGCCTACACCCCCCTTGGCATCTGGATCGCGCTGGTGTTCGTCGGCTTGCCGTTCGTCGTGCGGACGGTGCAGCCGGTGATTGCCGAGCTCGACCGTGAGGTCGAGGAGGCGTCCGCCACCCTCGGCGCTGGCCGGGCCCGCACCTTCTGGCGCGTGATCCTGCCGACGCTCTCGCCGGCGCTCCTCACCGGCTTCGCTCTCGCGCTTGCCCGGGGCGTCGGTGAGTACGGCTCGGTGATCTTCATCGCCGGCAACCTGCCGCAGGTGACCGAGATCGCACCGCTGCTGATCGTGATCCGGCTCGAAGAATTCAACTACGACGGCGCCGTGGCCATCGCCATCGCCATGCTCGCCATCTCCTTCACGATGCTTCTCGCCATCAACCTCGTCCAGGTCCTGAACCGGAGGAAATACGGCAATGCGTAACGATCGCTTCGTCCCGTCGATCTACCGCTCCAGCGAGCAGCTCCGCGCCTTCGGTCCCCGGGCGGGCATGTTGCTCGGCCTCTTCACCGGCTTCGGCCTCGCCGTCTGGGTCAGCATCGCCGGCGGCGGACTGATCGCGGCGTTCCTCGCCTACAGCCTCGGCGCTTCCGCGACGCTCTTCACCGTCGTCGGCTTCGCCTCGCTCCGGCCGTCGGCGATCGTCCGCCGCGCCGCCGCGCCGCTGCATTTCCACAGGATCTGAGTATATGGTCGATCTGGTGCTTTCCCCCGCTGACCCGTCGCGCCTGGCGAAGCCGGCTCGGCGCCCGGCGGGTCGGAGCGTGACGTCGGAGCCGGTATGGCTCCGCATCACGCTCATCTGCCTGTCGCTGGCGCTGCTGACGGTGCTGCTGTTCGCGCCGCTGCTTGCGGTCTTTGCGCAGGCGCTTCAGGAGGGGATCGGTTCGGCCCTCGAGTCGCTCGCCGATCCCGACGCCCACTCCGCGATCCGGCTCACCCTGATCACCGCCGCCTTCGCGGTACCGCTGAACGCGGTCTTCGGACTCGCGGCGGCCTGGGCGATCGCGAAGTTCGATTTCCGCGGCAAGGCGTTTCTCATCACGCTCATCGACCTGCCGTTCTCGGTCTCGCCCGTGGTGGCCGGTCTCTGCTTCGTGCTGCTCTTCGGCGCCAACAGCGGCATCGGCGGCTGGTTCGTCGCGAACGGCATTCCGATCGTCTTCGCCGTGCCCGGCATCGTGCTCGCGACGATGTTCGTGACCTTCCCGTTCGTCGCCCGCGAGCTCATCCCGATCATGGAGGAGCAGGGCCGCGCCGAGGAAGAGGCGGCGCTCACCCTTGGCGCCTCCGGCTGGCGGATGTTTCGCACCGTGACGTTGCCGAACGTGCGCTGGGCGCTGCTCTACGGCGTGCTGCTCTGCAACGCCCGCGCCATGGGCGAGTTTGGCGCCGTGGCGGTCGTTTCGGGGCGGATCCGTGGCGAGACCACCACGATGCCGCTGATGATCGAGATGTTCTACAACGAATACATGCCGGTGGCGGCCTTCACCCTCGCGGCGCTGCTGGCGCTGCTCGGTCTTGTCACCCTGGCGGCGAAATCGCTGCTTGAATGGCGCCATGGCGGTGAGCTTGCCGCCGCCGCCCGCCGTCATTGATCCCACCCGTGCTCCGATAGGAACCAGTGCCATGCATATTGAAGTCGAAGAGCTCGCCAAGGAATTCGGCGCCACCACCGCGCTGCTGCCGGTCAGCGTGTCGATCCCGTCGGGTGCGCTCATTGCGCTGCTCGGGCCGTCGGGGTCGGGCAAGACGACCTTGCTGCGTATCCTTGGCGGCCTTGAGTTTCCCACGTCGGGACGGGTGCTCTTTGACGGGCAGGACGCCACGGGGCTGAGCGTGCAGGAGCGCCGGGCGGGCTTCGTGTTCCAGCACTACGCTCTCTTCAAGCACATGACGGTTTTCGAGAACATCGCCTATGGGCTGCGGGCGCGGCCGAAGTCGAGCCGGCCGACGGCCCCGGAGATCGACAGGAGGGTGAACAAGCTGCTCGGCCTGATCCAGCTTCCCGACATCGGCGGGCGCTATCCGGCGCAGCTTTCCGGCGGGCAGCGCCAGCGGGTGGCGCTGGCCCGGGCGCTGGCGATCGAACCGCGGATGCTGCTCCTCGACGAGCCGTTCGGGGCGCTCGATGCCCGGGTCCGCAAGGAGCTCCGCACTGGCCTCAGGGAGATCCATGACCAGACCGGGCTCACCACGATCTTCGTCACCCACGATCAGGACGAGGCGATGGAACTCGCGGATCTCGTCGTCGTCATGTCGATGGGCCGCATCGAGCAGGTCGGCACTCCGAAGGAGATCCGTGGCCGGCCGGCAACACGCTTCGTCGCAGAGTTCATCGACGCCTGATCCAGCCCCGGAGAGCTCGGGTGCGCACGTTGCGCACCCGGTATAAGCCATTGAAACATATGGAAATGATCTTTGCGGTCAACCAAGTCGCAATATTGAATAATCCGCTTGCGTGGAACCGAATTCCGGGAGAGATGTGAGTGAATGTCCCGAGGAATGAGCTAGTCACTCGCGCCTCCACCTGACCGGGCGGAGGTCTCCTCCGCCCGGTCCTTTTCCCGGATATCCCTTAGCCGCGCCCGACGTAACGAGTGCCCGTCAGGCCCCCTCGTCAAGCCTCGTGGCCGCCCCAGGGACCGTGGTGGGCGCCGGGCGTGTCGACCCGTTCGAAGCCGTGCGCGCCGAAGAAATCGCGCTGGGCCTGCAGCATGTTCGCGGTGCCGCGCGCGGTGTGCATGGTGTCGAAATAGCCGAGCGCCGCGGCGAGCGCCGGGGTCGGGATCCGGGCGAGCGCGCCGGCGGAGACCACCTCACGCAAGCCGGTTTCGCTGCGCTTCAGGCGGTCGGCGAACTGCGGCGCGAACATGAGGTTCGTCACCTCGCCGCCCTCCATGGCCGTTGCCATGTCGTCGAGCATTGCCGAGCGGATGATGCAGCCCGCGCGCCAGACCCGGGCAATCCCGCCCATGGGCAGGGACCAGCCGTATTCCTTCGACGCGGCCGCGAGCAGGCCGAACCCCTGAGCGTAGCAGGCGATCTTGCCGGCCAGAAGCGCGGCCTCCAGCCGGTCGATCATCCCCTCCGCCGGCACCGGCTTCGCCGGGAGATCGAAGATGCGCGCGCCCTCGGCCCGCTCGGAGACGCGCGAGGAGAGATTGCGCGCCGCCACCGCCGCCTCGATCGCGGTAGCCGGCGCGCCGAGCATCAGCGCCTCGATCGCGGTCCAGCGCCCGGTGCCCTTCTGCCCGGCGCTGTCCTTGATGACGTCGAGCATCGGCTGGCCGGTCTTCGGGTCGATCGCGCGCGAGACCATGCCGGTGATCTCGATCAGGTAGGATTTGAGCGGCCCGCCGTTCCAGCGGTCGAAGACGTCGGCGACCTGGAGCGGCGTCATCCCGAGGCCGTCGCGCATGATGCCGTAGACCTCGGCGATCATTTCCATGTCGGCGTATTCGATGCCGTTGTGGACGGTCTTGACGAAGTGACCCGCCCCGTCCGGCCCCATCCAGTCGGCGCAGGGGCTGGAGCCGAACCGCGCGGCGATCGCCTTGAAGATCGGCGCGACGCGGTCCCATGCCTCCTTCGGGCCACCGCCCATGATGGCGGGGCCGTGGCGCGCGCCCTCCTCGCCGCCGGAGACGCCGACGCCGAGATAGGGCGAGCCGCGCTCCGCCGCGGCAGCCGCCCGGCGGACGGTGTCGTGGAAGTTGGCGTTGCCGCAGTCGATGATCAGGTCATCGGTGTCGAGCAGCGGCAGAAGGTGGTCGATCATCTCGTCGACCGGCGCCCCCGCCGGCACCATGAGAATGATCGCGCGCGGCGTCTTCAGCGCCGCGACGAGCGCCTCCAGCGTCTCGCAGGGTGTGATGCGGGAGCCGAGGTCGCCGGCGTCCGCGACGAATTTCTCCGTGACGCTGGTCGTCCGATTGAAGACCGCGATGTCGAAGCCCTTCTCGGCGATGTTGAGCGCCAGCGCCGCCCCCATCGTCCCGAGTCCGATCAGCCCGATGTCCGCCGCCATGTGGTTCTCCTCCCCCGGATACTCCGGTCGCGGCAGAAATATGGCGGCCGTTCCCCGGTGAGGCAAGGAAACGCCTCAGGGCAGGCCGAGGACGAGCAGAAGGGCGGCGATGGTCACGAAGCCGCCGACGGTGGTCGCGAGCATGACCACTGCGGCCTGCGCCCCCTGATCATATTGCGCGGCGAGGATCGGATAGACGCCCATCACCGGCATGGCCGACATGAGGACGCCCGCGCGCACCATCACCGGGTCGAGCGCCACGCCGAGCGCCCAGAGGATCGCGAAGGCCGCGCTGACCGCCGCCGGCTGGATCAGCAGCTTGCCCGCCGCCACCCAGATCACCCGGAGGCTGCGGGCGGCGCGCGGCACGTCGACGAGCGCGCCACCGATCACCACGAGCGAGATCGCGGCCGACGAGCGGGCGACGAGGTCGATCGCCTGCCCGAGCACCGGCGGCACGGCGATGCCGAGGAGCGTCAGCGCGAGACCCGTCGCGAGGGCGAGCATCAGCGGGTTCGTCGCCACGCCGCGAACCGTGCGCCCCCACGCCGCGCCACCGCGCGAGGCCTCGGCGAGGATCAGCGTCAGCGGGATCAGGATCATGTTTTCCACGATCATGTTCAGCGCCAGTGCCTGATCCGCCACCGCCGGCAGGGCGAGAAGCAGGATCGGATAGCCGAAGAAGCCGCTGTTCGGGCAGGCCGAGCCCATGCCCTCGAAGGTGGCGGCGGCCTTGGACCGGCCGCCGCCCACCGCCACCGCCCAGAAGAGGCCGAAGGTCGCGAGCGAGCCGATGAGGTAGGCCGCCACGTAGCCCGGATCGAACAGCGCCCCGAGGTCGCGCCCGGTGACGGCGCGAAAGATCAGCGCCGGCAGGGCGAGCATCACCACGTAGCGCCCGAGGGCGCGCAGGTCGCTCGCGGCAAAGGCGCCGACGCGCCGGACCACGTAGCCGAGCGCGATGAGGGCGAAGATCGGGCCGGTGATGGCGAAGATGGCGCTCACGCGGGGGCTTTCGGTGTTCGGTGGGTCATGCCGGTCTTCCTGGCGGACCGTATCGGATGGCTCCGGTCCGCGCCAGTGCGGCCCGGGCGAAGGGTCGGCCGCTCAGGCGCCGACGGGCGCCACGTCGGCGCGGCGGCCGGTCTCGATCGAGCGCCAGACCGCGTCCATCACCGCGAGGTTGCGTGCGCCCTCGATGGCGCCCACGTGGGTCGGCGCGCCCTCCTCGACCACGGCGCGGAAGTGCCGGATCTGGCGGGCATAGGGGCTTTCAAAGGGGGCGCTCTCGCGCACGGGTTTCATGGGGACGGTCCAGTCGCGCGGGCCGTCGTGGCGCCAGACTTCGAGGCCAGGCAGGGTGACGGAGGCCTCGGTTCCGACGAAGCGGTGGGAGTCGACGTCGTGGACGGCGAAGCGCGGGCTGTCGCCTGCGGTCAGGTCCCAGCTCCACGGCCCGGCGGCGGTGTCGGAGACGACGAAGGACGCGAGCGCGCCATCGGCGAATTCGAAGGTGATCGCACCGGTGTCCTCGACGGCGAGGCCGCGCGTCGCGCTCGACGAATGGGCCGAGAGCGACACGATTTCGCCGCAGAGGTAGCGCAGCAGGTCGATCTCGTGGATCAGGTTGATGAGGAAGGTGCCGCCGATGCCTGGCGTGCGCCGCCATTCGGGCGCGAAGTAGTCGTCGGGCTTCATGAGGCAGGCGCTGGCGCTGACGCAGACGAGGCGGCCGAGGGTGCCGGCGTCGACGATTTCCTTGGCCTTCTGCAGGACCGGATGGTGCCGCCGGTGGTGTCCGACAAGAACCGCGAGCCCGCTCTCGGCCTGGGCGGCGAGCAGCGCTTCGGCCTCGGCGACGGTGTTGCCGACCGGCTTCTCGACGATCGCGGGCACTCCGGCCGCGAGGCAGTCGAGGGCGATCGGCACGTGGGTCTCGTTCGGGGTCGCGATGATCACGCCGTCCGGCCGCTCGGCGTCGAGAAGCGCCTTGTGGTCGCGATGGTGCGCGGTGCCAAAGCGCGCCGCGAGGGCCGCGCCGCCGTCGAAGGGATCGGCGATGCCCGCGAGCGTGAAGCCTTCGGTTTCGGCAATGGCCTGCGCGTGGGTCGAGCCAATCGCGCCGCCGCCGATCACGGCGAGTCTCATCGTGTGCTCCTGTGAAAATGCGGCGGACGCACCCCTTCGGGTGCGCCCGCCATCCTGTCGGGGCCTCAGCCGGCGAGGGCGGCGTCGACCACCGCCTTCGTCCGCTGCAGGGCGAGGGCCGCGCGGTCCGCGCCGTTCATCCGCTCGGCGAGCTCGTAGTTCGGCAGCTCGATGCTGATGACGGTGTCCGACGGGATCGCCCGGGCGAAGCCCGCGAGGTCGATGCCGCCATCACCCGGCATCAGCCGCGCGCGCCGCGCCACGTCGATCAGCCCGGCGTCGGACCGGTCGTAGTCCTTCGGGCCGTCGCAGAACTGCACGTAGTTGATCCGCTGCCGCGGCATCGCGGCCACTTCGTCGAGCGTGCTCGACGAGCGGTCGAAGTGCAGCGCGTCCACGAGCACGCCGCCGTTCGGCTCGCCGGACGCCTCGACGATCCGCAGCGCGGTCGCGAGGTCCGGGACCCTTGTCCACGGCATGAACTCGAGGTCGACGGTGAGCCCGAAGCTCGCGGCGAGGCGGGCGAGCTTGCCGAAGGACTCGGCGAGGCGCGCCTCTTCCGGGTCGTCGCCGGCGACGAGCACGTTCTTCGCGCCGAGGCGCTGGCCGCGCTCGAAGAACCGCTCGAAGCTCCCGACGTCGGTCTCGGGCTTCAGGCGCACGATCTCGATGTCGGCGACGCCGATGCCGGTGTCGTCGAGCGCCGCCAGCGTGTCAGCCAGAACCCGGTCGTCGGTCAGGAGCGGATAGTCGGCCTCCGCCCCCGGCGCCGCCGGAAGCATCCGGAGCCCGATGAGGTCGTAGCCCGCGGACTTCGCGGCCTTCACCGCTTCCACGGGCGGAAGCTCGAAGACGGTCAGGAACGCCAGTGAGTAGCGATGCGACATGGGGAGGTCTTTCACTTTACTGGAGCGGCGAGAAGGGCAGCGGCATCAGGATCGCGGACGTCATGTCCGGCGTCAGCCAGTCCGGGCCACCCTTGGCCGGCCAGTTGCCGTCGGCGACCGACTGGCCGCGCGCCTTCGCCCGGGCCTCGAGGCTCGGATAGGGCCAGAGCTGGGTGAGACGCGGGGCGCCGTCGAGCGAGTACATCGCGACCGTGAGCGGCGAATACTCGCTGCGCTTCGGCACGGCGCCTTCCCACTTGCCCATGGTCGGCATCAGGCCGTTCAGCTTCATCTTGTAGGTGCGCAGTTCGTAGAACGGGCCGAACTTGCCGGTCTCCACCGGCGGCAGGAAGTCGAGCGGCTTGTAGCTGTCGAACGTGAGGCCGACGAGGTGCTCCATGCAGCCGAAGGGGTTGTCGCTGCGGAGCGCGCGCTCCCGCTCGGCGGCCAGATCCTCGAGGCTGTCGAAGCCGCGCAGGACATAGACCTCGTTCAGCGAGCCGATGTCCGAGCCGAACGCGCCGAGGAGCTTGCCCTTGGCTTCGGGCGCATTGACCCAGGCCTCGATGGCCGGGGCGGCCTTGCCGGCGCCGAAGATCACCGTCTTGAGCGTCGCGATTTCGTAGTAAGTCATCCTGCGTTTTCCCTGGTTGCTTCCGTGGTTTCGTCAAGTCCGGTGACGGGCAGTCCCGCGAGCACCCTGCCCGCGACGTATCCGAAGGTCATGGCCGGCCCGAGGGTGATGCCGCCGCTCGGATAGTTGCCCCCCATGATGCTCGACATGTCGTTGCCGACCGCGAAGAGGCCCGGGATCGTGGCACCATCCTGCTTCAGGACCCGGGCGGCAGCATCCGTCTTGAGCCCCGCGAAGGTTCCGAGGCTGCCGGGAACGATCCTGACCGCAAAGTAGGGGGCGGATACGATCGGGCCGAGCGACGAGTTCTTGCCCTTCGAGATCGGGTCGCCCTGCACCCGGTTGTAGGCGGACTGGCCACGACCGAAGTCCGGATCCTCGCCCTCGACGGCGTTGCGGTTGAACGTCTCCACCGTCGCCTCGAGCGTCGCGGGATCCATTCCGCAGGCCTTCGCGAGATCGGCGATCGAGAGCCCGCGCTTCAGGTAGCCCGACTTGAGGTAGGAACCGAGCGGGAACGGGAAAGGCTTCGCCCAGCCGATGCCCCAGCGGCGCTGCGCCTCATAGTCAGCGATGAGCCATGCCATCGGTTCCGCGCCGACGGGCGTCGCCCGGAGCAGCGCCGCCATGAAGTCGTGGTAGCTGTCCGCCTCGTTCACGAACCGCCGCCCCTGCGCATCGACCGCGATGAAGCCGGGCTTCGCGCGCTCCACGAGGTGCGGATAGCGCCCCACGGTGCCGTCCTTGCGCGGCACGAGCGATACAGGCGCCCAGGCGCCCGGATGCACGAGGTCGTCCGCGACCACTGCGCCGATCGCCTCGGCCATGCGCATACCGTCGCCGGTGTTCGACTCCGGCGCCGCGGAGTGGTGTCCCGTGCCGTCCGGCGCGTGCTCGAACATCGCCGCGATCCGGGCGCGGTCATGCGGGAAGCCGCCGGTCGCGAGCACGACGCCCTTCTCCGCCCGGATCACCCCCGGCACCGTCCCGCCGATCCGGGCACCGACGATGCGCTCGCCCTCGACGAGAAGCGTGTCGGCGGGAGCGTCGGTGCGGATGCGGACCCCTGCGTCGAGGGCGCTGCGGAGCAGCCGCGCCATCAGCGCGTTGCCGTTCACGAGATGCGTCGAGCGGCCGTGGCGGGCGAGATCCAGTCCATGCCGAAGGAACCGCCGCGTCACATGAACGAAGGACGTGGTGGAGCGAAGCCAGTTCACGAAGTGGTTGAGATCGACGCCCGAGGCGATGCCCATGCCGCCGACGGAGATGAGATCGAGCGGCGGGCGAAGCTTTGTCAGCCAGGGACCGAGGGCACGGCCATCGTAGGGCGCGCCCGCGACCGAGCGGCCGCCGGTGACATGGCCGGGGGTGGCATGAAAGTCGGGGATCCGGTTGCCGTCGATGAACGCCACTTCGGTCTCGGCCTCGAAATAGCGCAGCATCTCCGGGCCATTCTCGAGAAAGACCGGGAGCCGCGTATCGCCAGCGGCATTGCCGAGTTCGCTCGCGAGATAGCGCAGGGGCTCGGACGCGTCCTCGACGATCCCGGCCCGCTCGGCGAGCGGGTTGCGCGGAACCCAGAGCCAGCCGCCGGACCAGGCGGAGGTGCCGCCGAGCACCGCCTCCTTCTCGACGACGACGACGCTGAGCCCGGCGCGAGCTGCGACGACTGCCGTCGCGAGGCCGCCGGCGCCGGAGCCTATGACGAGCACGTCACAGGCCGCGGGAAGGGGCGTCCCGTCCTCGGGAGCGGGGATGTTGTTGGGGAGGTTTGTCATGTGTCAGTTGCCAGTTCTGCTTCGAGTTGCAAAGAACCGAGATCCGCGGCTGGCCGCGCCGATCTCGGCAGCGGCCTCCGCGAGCGGTCCGGCCAGTGTCTCCATCCGCGCGGCATCGAGACGAACGCTCGGGCCGGCAATCGAAAGACAGCCGACCACCGCGCCGTTTCCGGTGTCGGGGCCGCCGTCGGAGTCGTCTTCGGGGCGGCGGATCGGCACTGCCATCGCGGCCATTCCGGCGAGATAGCTGTCGATCGCCACGGCGTATCCGCGCTGCCGCGCCTCCGCGAGCCCGGCGAGAAGTTCCTTCGGTCCGCTTGGCGCGTGTGTGCCCGACCCTGCCCGGGTGGGCGTGATGCCCTGCCGCGAGACCGCCATCAGCGCGTCGTCGTCGCTCATGGACGCGAGCCACGCCATGCCGCCGGCCGATGAGGCGAGATGCACCACGACGCCCTGCTCGCGACCGGGATCATAGCGCAGGCCCGTGGTCGCGCCCTGCGCCACGCCGACCCAGACGAGATCCCCCTCGTCTATGACGCTCAGCCGCACCAGCTCGCCCGACTCCGCCGCCATGCGGTCCAGAATCGGCTGCGCCACGTCGGTGATGCCGCTCTGCCCGAGGAAGCTCAGCCCCATGGATGCGAGCTTAATGGTGAGCCCGTAGTCGCCCTGAACCCGGTCCTGCCGCACGTAGCCGAGGCGGGCGAGGTCGTTCAGCAGCCGGTGCGCCCCGCTTGGCGGCATATCGAGGCGCGAGGCGATCGCACCGACCGACATTCCGCCGGGCTGCCGGCAGAGAAGTTCGAGAATTCCCAAGGTGCGTTCCAGTACGCCGCTCATCTGCGACTCTCCGAGTTGTCTGTGAGAGAGTGGTAGCATGGGCCATACGAAATTGGAATAGCATTCTGTTATTGAATGACGGTTCATTTTCCCCCATGCAGAGGGGGCAAATTGCCGAATCGCCGGGCAGACACCTTCTGGCCCTTGCATCGGCACAGCCTCGGGAGGTGGCTCGGATGGATGTGACCCTGACTGGTGAAACTCGACTGTACTATATCGTGGGCGACCCGATCGCTCAGGTGAAGTCCCCGCCCTCGCTGACCGCGATCCTCGTCGAGCGCGGTGCCAATGCGCTCGTCGTGCCGGCGCACGTCTCGACTGCCGATCTCGATCTCTTCATGCGCGCCGCGCGTGCCACCCGGAACGTCGACGGCATCGTCGTCACCGTGCCGCACAAGCTCGCCGCCCTCGCCCACTGCGACGAAGCGACCGAACGCGCGCAGTTCGCCGGGTCGACCAACGTCATGCGCCGTGGCGCGGACGGGGTCTGGCGCGGTGACAACACCGATGGTCAGGGCTACATGGACGGGATCAAGGCCTGCGGCTTCGACGTGGCCGGCAAGACCGCGCTGCTCGTCGGCGCCGGCGGCGCGGGCTCGGCGATCGCCTACGAGATCCTCGCCCGGGGCGCGACGCACCTGAAGATCCACGACATCGACGACGCCCGTCGCGAGCGCATCGTCTCGCGTCTCTCGGAGCGCTTCCCCGGCCGGGTCTCGGTCGGCGACGCCGATCCGAGCGGGGTCGATCTGGTGGCGAACGCCACGCCGCTCGGGATGCGCGAGGGCGATCCGCTGCCGGTCGACACGACGAAGCTGACCTCGAACCAGTTCGTCGCCGACGTGATCACCAAGCCGGAGATCTCGCCCATGCTCGTCGCCGCCCGTGCTCTGGGCTGCGCCACGATGCCGGGTGCCGGCATGTTCAACGCGCAGGCGCAGTTGCTCGTGGACAAGATGCTGACGATGGAAACGGTTTGATCAGGGCCAGACAGACGCCGGCGCGCGCAGATCATGTGGATCTCGCGCTGCCGGGACTGCTTATGCCGCCTGGGCGAAGCTCACCCGGTTTCGCCCGGCTTCCTTCGAGCGATAGAGGGCGGAGTCGGCGCGCTTGATGATCGCCTCGGGATCGGTGTCGGCTGCCGTGGCGATCGCCACGCCGATCGACACCGTCACCTCGACCGCGCCGCCGTCCGGCAGGGGCATCGAGCCCCCCTCGATTGCCCGCCGGATGCGCTCCGCCGCCGCTGCGGCGGCGGTCTGGTCGACGTCCGGCATGGCGACAAAGAATTCCTCGCCGCCAAAGCGCGCCACGAGGTCGACGCCGCGGATATTCTCCTGCAGGCGCCGGGAGAACTCCTTCAGGACGGCGTCGCCCGCATCGTGGCCGAAGCGGTCATTGATCGACTTGAACTTGTCGAGGTCGATCATCATCACCGCAAAGACGCCGTCGGTGTCGTGCGCCCGCTCCATCACCCGCAGCACGTGCTGGCTCGCGTAGCGGCGATTGTAGATGCCGGTCAGCGGGTCGATGGCCGCGAGCTTCAGCCCGTTGCGCAGGTTGGAGCGCAGCCGATCGGAGTAGCGCTTGCGGCGGAGCTGCGAGCGGATGCGGGCGATCAGCTCGGAGATGTCGAACGGCGATTCGATGTAGTCCGACGCCCCGAGGTCGAGGCCCTTCGCCGCCACATGCACGTCGCCGTTCTCGACAACGAGGATCACCGCCGACTGGCGCGTCTCCGGCCGGGACCGCAGCGCCGAGACGAGGCGCAGACCATCGCCGCCCTCGGCCAGCGACTGGTGCACGACGAAGCAGTCGGGCAACTCCATGCGCGCGAGATTGGTCGCCTCGCGCTCGGAATGCGTGACGATCGTCGGGATCGCCAGCCGCGCGGAGAGCTGCTCCGCCCAGAGCGCGCCCTGCGCGTCCGACGGCGGCGCGAGCAGGATCGGCCCGCAGGTGTCGAGGTCCATGTCCGCGCCGATGTCGCCGACGAAGTCCGCGATCCCGAGTTCGCGCGAGGTCATGTCGCGCAGGCGGAGCTCGTCGAACATCATCTTCATGCGCATCAGGTTGCGGACCCGGGCGAAGAGCGCGAGGTCGTTGAACGGCTTCGACAGGAAGTCGTCGGCACCGGCATCGAGGCCGCGGATCCGCTCCTCGGGGGTGTCGAGGGCGGTGACCATGATGACCGGGATGTGCGCCGTCTCCTCGCGCGCCTTCAGCGCCTCGCAGACTTCGAAGCCGTCCATGTCGGGCATGAGAACGTCGAGCATCACCATGTCGGGCTGCTCGCTGCGGGCCATCTGCAGGGCCTGGGCGCCGTTTTCGGCAACGACGACGTCATAGTAGGCGGAGGACAGCTTGGCCCGCAGGAGGAGCCGGTTCGTGGCGACATCATCCACAACCAACACTCGACCCGACATCCGGACGCCTCCCTCTTGAGCACTCAGGCTCGTCGGAGCGACCATGGGGCGACTGTATTAACAAAAGGTAACCGGCGGCGTCCGAATTGGCCGAAGCCGCCCGGCAGGCGGGGCATTATCCAACGGTATTCAATGTTTTAATCGTATTCCGAGACTCCGTGCCCTCCCGGTGCCGTCATCGCGTCGATCTCGGCCCGGTGGCGCAGCATCGTCCGGAAGACCGCCCAGTCGCGCGCGTAGCGGCTAGCGCCGCGAGGCTCGCGTCGCTGGCCACCCTGATGCATGGCACGGGCCGCGGCTTCGAGGGAGGGATGCAGGCGCGCGGCGGTCGCGGCGGCCATCGCCGAGCCGAGGAGCACGGCGTCGGGCGCCGCCGGCTCGACGATCGTCCGGCCGGTCGCGTCGGCGTAGAGTTCCATGAGCAGGGGGTTGCGGACGTGCCCGCCGGTGACGTGCAGTGCGCGGGTGCCAAAGCCGGCCGCGTCGAAGGTGTCGAGGATGTGCCGGAGCCCGAGTGCGAGCGCGACAGAGGTGCGCCAGTAGAGCCGGCAGACCCCGTCGAAGGAGGCATCGAACGCCAGGCCGGAGATGACGCCGAGGGCGTCGGGGTCGGCGAGGGGCGAGCGGTTGCCGTGGAAGTCCGGCAACACGTTGAGGCGGGGCGCAAGGTCGGGCTCCCCGGCGCGAAGCGCGCCGATCCGGACGATGACGCGGGCGTGCAGCTCCGGCGTCGGGACTTCACCATGCAGGCGCAGCAGGTGGTCGAGGAGCGCGCCGGACACCGACTGGCCGCCCTCGGTGAGCCAGAGGCCGGGCAGGATGACGCCGAGCTGTGGCCCCCAGAGGCCCGGGACCAGCCGTCGCTCCGTCGCGAGCGCCATCAGGCAGGACGATGTCCCGGCGACGAGCACGAGGTCTTGTGCCATCTCCGGCGTGCCCGCGAGATGGCCGAGCACGCCGAGGGCACCCGCGTGGGCGTCAATCAGCCCGGTCGCCACCCGGGTCTCCGGCGCGAGGCCGAGCGCGGTTGCGGCCTCCGGCAGCAGCGGCCCGAGGTCGGTGCCGGGCGCTGTGCCCTCCGCCGGCAGCCCGGCGCGGGCGGGCAGGTCGGCGAGGTCCATCGCGTCGAGGAAATCGGCCGGCCGGCCGGGGCGGAGGTGGCTGCGATACCCCCACTTGCACGCCAGCGTGCAGAGCGAGCGCGCGGGCGTCCCGGTGGCCCGCCACGCGAGGAAGTCCGTGAGGTCGAACGCCGTCCCGAGCCGCGACCACGTGGCCGGCAGGTGCCGCTTCAGCCACATGAGCTTCGGGATCTGCATCTCGGGCGACATGGCGCCGCCGAGATCGTCGAGCACCGGATGGCCCGAAGCGGTGCACACCGCCGCCTCGGCGCGGGCGCGGTGGTCGTACCACGAGATGGTGTCGGAGCGGTCGTCGCCGTGCGGCCCGGCAGCGAGCGGCGCGCCGGCCCGGTCGCGCAGGACGAGGCTGCAGGTCGCATCGAAGGCCAGCCCGGCGATCCGGGCCGGGCCCGCCCCGGCCTCGGCCCGGGCATCAGTCAGTGCTGCGCCACAGGCGCTCCAGATTGCTTCGCTGCACTGCTGCGACTGGCCGCCGATGTCGGTGCGGGTCTCGATGGGCGCCTCGGCCCGGCCGAGCAGGCGCCCCGCACGGTCAAAGACGCCCGCCCGGGCACTGCCGGTGCCGACGTCGACGGCGGCGACGAGATCAGCCGGCGAGGACATCGAGGAGCGCCGGCATCCGGTCGATGATCACGTCAGGCCTGAGGCGCGCCACGTCGGCCCGGTGCCGGTCGGAGGCCGCATGGCTGCCGCCGGTGAAGGCGACCACACGCATCCCGGCGGCTTGCGCCGCCATGATCCCGGCGGGGCTGTCCTCGACCACGAGGCAGTCGGCGGGCTCATGGCCGAGCCGCTCGGCGGCGAAGAGGAAGAGGTCGGGCGCGGGCTTGCCGTGCTTGACCATGGTCGAGGAGAACACCCTGCCCTCGAACCGCGACCAGAGGCCGGTGATGCGGAGCGAGAGTTCGATCCGCTCCGGCTGCGACGAGGAGGCGACGCAGTAGGGAGCGGCGAGCGCGTCGAGGGTCGCGGCGATGCCCGGGATCGGTTGAAGCTCGGCGCGAAACGCCGCGTAGAGATCGCGGCGCATGTCGTCGAGCGCCGCGTCACTGACGCTGAGGCCGTGGTCGCGCGCGAGGATCTCGCGCGTGGTGGCAAGCGAGCGGCCGAGGAAGAACTCGTCGGCCTCGTCCGGCGAGAGGACGAGCCCGGCCGAGGCGAGCGTGGCGAGCAGCAGGCGCAGCGAAATCGGCTCGCTGTCCACCAGCACCCCGTCGCAGTCGAAGATGACGAGCCCCGGCCGCGCCATCAGCGGCCGAGATACCGCTCGAGCGTCGCCGCCGTGCCGTCGGCCCAGAGCGCGCGGAGCCAGCCGGCGAAGGCGTCGCGGAAGGCGGGCGCGTCGGCCGCGTCGCCGTAGATGTCGCGCATGTCGAGCCACGCGCCCGGGTCGGTCTTCGCGCGCTGCGCGGTTTCGCTCAGGCGGTCCCAGATCGGGTCGTTCGGTTCGATCACCGCGCCCGAGTCCGTCGTCCCGGCGCAGTAGCGGCACCAGAGCGCGCTTTCGAGGGCGAGGCCATCGACGGCGAGGCCCTGCGCCAGCCGGTCGGCGATCGAGGGGATGATGAACTTCGGCTGGCGGTTGGAGCCGTCGAAGCAGAGCCTGCGGATGGTGTCGCCGATCTTCGGGTTGGCGAAGCGCCGCTCGATGATGTCGAAGTACTGCGCGGGCTCCATCCCCGGCACCGACGGCACGATCGGTACGACTTCCTCCAGCTCCACCTTGCGCAGGAAGTCGCGCACCAGCGGATGCTCCATGCCTTCGTGGACGAAGTGGATGTCGAGAAGCCCGGCGGGATAGGCGATCATCGCGTGCCCGGCGTTGAGGATGCGCAGCTTCATCATCTCGAACGGCGTCACGTCCTCGACGAACTGCGCGCCCACCTCCTCGAAGGCCGGGCGGCCGGCGGGGAAGTTGTCCTCGATCACCCACTGGATGAAGTCCTCAGCGAAGACCGGCCACGCATCGTCGATGCCGTAGGTCTCGCGGGTGATCTGGCGCTCGCGGTCGGTCGTGACGGTGGCAATGCGGTCGACCATGGCGTTCGGGAACGCCACGCTGTCGCGCACCCAGTCGGCGAAGCCCGCGTCCTGCGCGGCGGCGAGGCCCGCCACCGCATCACGGCAGACCCGGCCGTTGTGGGGGACGTTGTCGCAGGAAAGCACGGTGAAGGGCGGCACGCCGGCGGCGCGGCGCGCCTTCAGGCCGGCGAGAATCAGGCCGAAGACCGTCTTCGGGTCGTCCGGGTTCGCCGCATCGGCGGCGATCGCCGGGTTCTCGGGGTCGAATTTGCCGGTCGCCGGGTTCACGAAGTAGCCGCCTTCGGTCACGGTCAGCGTCACGATGCGGATCGCCGGGTCGGCAAGCGCCCTGACGATCGCCGGGCCGTCCATCGGCGGCAGGAAGTCGGTCATCACCCCGGTCACCCGCGCCGAGGACACGTCCGCCGACTGTTCGACGACGGTGGTGAGCCAGTCCTGTCCGGCGAGCGCGTCACGCATCTTCACGTCGTAGGGCGTGACGCCCGCGCCGACGATCGCCCAGTCCCGGTCGCGGCCGGCGTTCATCAGCCGGTCGAGGTAGACCTGAAGGTGCGCCCGGTGGAAGTTGCCGACGCCGAAGTGCACGATGCCGGCGGAGAGATCGCCGCGCGCGTAGGCGGGGCGCTCGACCCCGGCGGGCAGGCTGTCGAGACTGGCGAGGGAAAGCGGCGTCGTGGTGGCCATGGAGAAGCCCTCTCAGATGGTGCGGAGCATGCCGCCGTCGACGAAATAATTGCCGCCCACCGCGTAGGACGCGCGGGGCGAGCAGAGAAACACCATGAAGTCGGCGAGCTCCTCCACGGTGCCGAAGCGCTTGATCGCCGCGTGCTCGTCGGCGACGGACTGGAGATAGCCCTCCCAGTCGCCGCCCGTGTCGGCGGTGAGTTGGGTCGCGGTCTTCTTCCAGTCCGGCGTGAGGATGAGGCCGGGGCTGACGGTGTTGACGCGGATGCCTTGCGGGATGAATTCGGTCGCCATGGTCTTCGAGAGCATGACGAGGGCGGCCTTGGTCACGTTGTAGATCGGCTCGTACCAGAGCGGCTGCGTGGCGCAGATCGAGGCGTTGTTGAGGATCGCCCCGCCGCCGCGCGCTGCCATCATCGGCGCCAGACCGCGGGCGAGGCGCACCGCGGCCATGACGTGCAGATCCCAGTAGGCCTGCCACTTCTCGTCCGGCGCTTCGAGGATCGTCTCGTTCGAGCCGGTGCCGGCGTTGTTGACGAGGATGTCCGCGCCGCCGAAATCGGTGCGCGCCGCCTCGACGAGGCTGGCGCAACCTGCCGCCGTGCTCACGTCGCAGGCGTGGCCGACGACGTTGACGCCGAATTCCTGCGTGAGGCCGGCGGCGGCACCGACCACGCGCTCGCGGTCGCGGGCGGCGATCAGCACGTTCGCCCCCTCACGGGCGAAGGCGCGCGCGACGCCGAGGCCGATCCCGATGCTGCCGCCGGTGACGACGGCGACCTTTCCACTCAGATCAAGATCCATTTCAGCTGAACCACTGTCCGCCGTCGACGTTGTACGTCTGGGCAAGGATGTAATCGGCGTCCTTCGAGGCGAGGAACACCGCCATGCCGGTCAGATCGTCCGCCGTGGCCATCCGGCCGTAGGGGACGCTCTCGCCGACGATCCGCTTCTTCTCGCCGAGGGGACGGTTCTCGTGCTTCGCGAAGAGCGCGTCGACGCCGTCCCAGTGCTCGCCGTCGACGACGCCGGGCGCGATGGCGTTCACGTTGATGCGGTGCTCGATCAGGTTCATCGCCGCCGACTGGGTCAGGCTGATGACCGCCGCCTTTGTGGCGCAGTAGACGGCGACCAGCGCCTCGCCGCGGCGGCCGGCCTGGCTCGCCATGTTGATGATCCGCCCGCCGCGGCCCTGGGCGATCATCTGTTTCGCCGCCGCCTGCATGCAGAAGAGCGTGCCGCCGACGTTGATGCGGAACAGCCGCTCATAGCTCTCGCGGGTGATCTCGACGATGGGCGCGAGGTCGAAGAGCGCGGCGTTGTTGATCAGGATGTCGAGCCCGCCCGCTCGCTTCACCACTGAGGCGAAGGCCGCGTCGATCGACGCCTGATCGGTCACGTCGAGCTTCACCGCGTAGGCCTGCGGGCCGATCGCGGCGGCGGTTTCTTCCGCGCGCTCCATGTTGATGTCGCCGATCGCGACCGTCGCACCCTCCGCCACGTAGGCTTTGGCGAAGGCCGCGCCGATGCCGCGCGCTGCCCCGGTGATGAGCGCGGACTTGCCTTCCAGTCGCATTGTCAGAGTGCCTTTCCGTTCGCGTCGAAGCGGTGGATCTTCGCGGGCTCCGGGGTCAGGAACACCACATCGCCGTGGCTGACCCGGATCTCGCCGTCCGCCCGCACGTTGATCGTGCCGTGGTCGTCGGTGTGGACGTGGAGGAAGGTGTCCGAGCCGAGGTGTTCGGCGACGCCGACGACGCCGCGCCATGCGCCGTTGGTGACGGTGATCTTCATGTGCTCCGGCCGGACGCCGATCGTCTTCGCGCCCATCGCCTCGGCCGCCTTGCCTTCGACGAAGTTCATCTTCGGGCTGCCGATGAAGCCCGCGACGAAGAGGTTCTTCGGGCTGCGGTAGAGGTCGAGCGGCGAGCCCACCTGCTCGATGTTGCCGGCGTTCAGGACGACGATCTTGTCGGCCATGGTCATCGCCTCCACCTGATCGTGGGTGACGTAGATCATGGTCTTGCCCAGCGACTGGTGCAGCTCGGAGATTTCGAGGCGCATGGTGCCGCGGAGCGCCGCGTCGAGGTTCGAGAGCGGCTCGTCGAAGAGGAATGCCGACGGCTGGCGCACGATCGCGCGGCCGATCGCCACGCGCTGCCGCTGGCCGCCCGAGAGCTGCCCGGGCTTGCGTTCGAGATAGTTCGAGAGGTTGAGGATGCGCGCGGCGTTCGCGACCTTCTTGTCGATCTCGGCCTGGCTCTCGCCCGCCATCTTGAGCGGGAAGGCGATGTTCTTCGCCACGGTCATGTGCGGGTAAAGCGCGTAGGACTGAAAGACCATGGCGAGCTTGCGCTTCGCCGGGGCCTCGTTCGTCACGTCGCGGCCGTCGATCGAGATCGTGCCGCTCGTCATGTCCTCGAGCCCGGCGATCAGGCGCAGCAGCGTGGACTTGCCGCAGCCCGAGGGGCCGACGAAGACGACGAACTCGCCGTCCTCGATGTCGAGGTTGAGCTTCGGGATGATGTTGGTCGCACCGAAGGCCTTGTGGACGTCGCGGAGCTGGATGGTGCCCATGGCGGTGTTTCCCCCGAGATTACTTCACGGCGCCGAAGGTCAGGCCGCGGACGAGCTGCTTCTGGCTGAACCAGCCCATGATCAGGATCGGCGCGATCGCCATGACCGACGCCGCCGAGAGCTTGGCCCAGAACAGTCCCTGCGGACTGGAGAAGCTGGCGATGAAGGCGGTGAGCGGCGCCGCGTTGGTGGTGGTGAGGCGGATCGTCCAGAAGGACTCGTTCCAGGCGAGGATGATGTTGAGCAGGAGCGTCGAGGCGATACCCGGCACCGCCATCGGCGTCAGCACATGCCAGATCTCGCCCCAGAGGTTCGCCCCGTCCATGCGCGCGGCCTCGAGGATCTCGCCCGGGATCTCGCGGAAGTAGGTGTAGAGCATCCAGACGATGATCGGCAGGTTGATGAGCATGAGCAGCACGGTCATGCCGATCCGGCTGTCCATGATCCCGAGCCTGAGGAAGATCAGGTAGATCGGCACCAGCACCGCCGCCGCCGGCATCATCTTGGTCGAGAGCATCCACATCAGCACGTCCTTGGTGCGCTTCGTGGGTGAGAACGCCATCGCCCACGCCGCCGGGATGCCGATGAGGAGCCCGAGCACGGTCGAGCCGACCGCGAGCACCACGGAGTTCGTGAACGGCTTGATGTAGTTCTGCTGGTTCTGGACCTCGCGGTAGCTCTCGAGGCTGAACGACGGGATGAGGTTGAAGCCGGCGATCGCCTCGCCCTCGGTCTTCAGGCTGGTGATGATCGTGTAGAGGATCGGGAAGAAGATGAGGAGAGCAACCACCCAGGCAGCGATCGTGTAGCTCACCCGGGTGCTGGTCTTGACGGCACGGGCCATGGTTGTCCCCCCTCAGTCCAGGTTCTTGCCGACGGCGCGCATCAGGAAGATCGCGACGATGTTGGCGATGATGACGGCGACGACGCCCCCGGCCGCGGCCCCGCCCACGTCCTGATTGAGGAGCGCGGCGCGGTAGATCAGGAACGGCAGGTTGGTGGAGGCATAGCCCGGGCCACCGTTGGTGGTGACGAGGATCTCGGCATAGACCCCGAGCAGGAAGATCGTCTCGATCAGGATGACGATGGTGATCGCCCGCGACATGTGCGGCAGCGTCAGGTAGCGGAAGCGCGAGAACGCGCTGGCGCCGTCCATCTCGGCCGCCTCCTTCTGCTCGCCATCGAGCGATTGCAGCGAGGTGAGCAGGATGAGTGCGGCAAACGGCAGCCACTGCCACGCGACGATGAGGATGATCGAGAAGAGCGGGTAGGACGCGAACCAGTCTACGGGCTGCAGGCCGAAGAACTTGGCGATATCCGCCGCGACCCCGTAGCCCGGGTGCAGGATCATGTTCTTCCAGACCAGTGCCGCCACCGGCGGCATGACGAAGAACGGCGAGATCACGAGGATCCGCACGAGGCCCTGGCCGAAGATCGGCTGGTCGATGAGCAGCGCGACGCCGATGCCGCCGACCACGCTGATCGCGAGCACGCCGAGCACGATCGCGAGCGTGTTGCGGATCGCCTGCCAGAACGCGGGATCGGTGAGGAAATACTGATAGTTCTCGAAGCCGGCCCAGCCGCCCGCGGCGGGGTTCAGCAGGTTGTAATAGCGAAACGAGAAATAGACCGTCATCGCCAGCGGCACGATCATCCAGATGAAAAGGACGACGATCGCCGGAAGCCGCATGAGGCGCGCGATGCTCGCGGTCTGGCGGGTGGCCATGGGAAATCCCTCCCGTCGGATGTCCTGAGGAGACGAACCCGCCCGGGAAGACGCCCGCGGCGGGTTCGATCGGAGGAGGTGCTACCGGCCGTAGCCGGCGCGGCGCATCTCGCGCTCGGTCGTCGACTGGGCCTGCGCCAGTGCGTCATCGACGCTCGACTGCCCGGCGATGACCGCGGCGACGAGCTGGCCGACGGTGGTGCCGATCGACTGGAACTCCGGGATCGCCACGAACTGGCCACCGGTGTAGGGCACGGGCTTCACGGACGGCTTGGTGATGTCGGCCGCATCCATCGCTTCCTTGGCCTTCGCCGCGAACGGCGCCGCGTCGAGGTAGTTCTGGTTCTCGTAGAGCGAGGTCCGCGTCCCCGGGGGCACGTTCACCCAACCCTCCTTGCCCGCGACCATCTCGGTGTAGGCCTTGTCGGTCGCCCACTCGATGAAGGTCTTGGCCGCATCGGCGTTCTTCGAGCTGGTCGGGATCGCGAGGTTCCACGACCAGAGCCAGTTGCCGTGATTGTCGACGCCATCCTTGTGCGGGTAGATCGCGAAGGCGACCTTGTCGGCCACCGTCGACTGCTTCGGGTCGGAGACGAACGAGCCGGCGGACGTCGCGTCGATCCACATGCCGCACTTGCCCTGCTGGAACAGCGTCAGGTTCTCGTTGAAGCCGTTCGACGAGGCGCCCTGCGGCCCTGCGTCCTTCATCAGGTCGGCGTAGAACTGCAGGGTTTCCTTCCACTCCGGCTGGTCGAACTGCGGTGTCCACGTCTCGTCGAACCAGCTCGCGCCGAAGCTGTTCGCCATCGAGGCGACGAGCGCCATGTTCTCGCCCCACCCGGCCTTGCCGCGCAGGCAGATGCCGTTGATGCCGGCCGAGCGATCGGTCATCTTGCGTGCCGCGTCGCCGACGAATTCCCATGTCGGGTCATCGGGCATGGTGAGCCCGGCCTTCTCGAGCAGGTCGGTGCGGTACATGAGGAACGCGGACTCGCCGTAGAACGGCGCGCCATAGAGCTTGTCGTCGACCGTCAGGCCGCCACGGATCGCCGGCAGCATGTCGTCGACATCGTAGTCCGCGGAGAACTCGAGCGGCAGGAGCCAGCCCTGCTTGCCCCAGATCGGCACTTCGTAGTTGCCGATCGTCAGGATGTCGTACTGGCCGCCGCCGGTGGCGATGTCGGTCGTGACACGCTCGCGGAGGATGTTCTCCTCCAGCGTGACCCAGTTGACTTCGATGTCCGGGTGCGCCGCGTTGAACTCCGAGGTCAGCCCCTGCATGCGGATCATGTCGCCGTTGTTGACCGTGGCGATGGTGATGGCAGCGGCGTTTGCCGAGACGGTGAACGCGAGAGCGGAAGCCGCCCCCATCAGAATGGGTGTGAGACGCATGATTCCTCCGTTGGAACCGTTCAATCACGGTTGTTGTTGATTGAGGCCCACCGTCGCAAGATTCCGCCAATCTGTCAACGGCAAAGTGGGCAAACGCCCACTCGCCGGGCAAGTGATTGATAATCGAATGCCGATTACCCGTGCTCCGTCATGCGTCGGCGAGCAATCCTTCCGCCGTCGCCTCATCGGTGATGAGGCCATTCACCAGGCCGCCGCGGAGTGCCGCGGCGATAGCCGGACGCTTGCTGCGGCCCTTGGCAAGCGCAATCACCGTGCTGCGCGTCCGGTCGGGGATCGGTGCGCTCGCGGTGCGTGTGTTGGCGCCATTTTCGAGCAACCGCCCGTCGCGATCGAAGATCCAGCCGCAGATCTCGCCGACCGCACCGGCCGCGCGCTCGGCCGCGAGGTCCTCCCCGGTCAGGAACTTGTCGAGGAACAGCGGCGCCTCCTCGTTCATCTCGCCGATGCCGACGAACGCCACGTCGGCAGTGCTGGCGAGCGCGAGCGTCGAGCGAAGCAGGCTCTGTTGCCGCATCAGCGCCCGCTCCTCCGGCGAGGCGAGATAGACCGGGAGGGTCATGGGAAAGTGCCGCGCGTCCACCACCTCGGCCATGGAAAATATCACATTATAATATGCTGCCGTGCCGTCCGGCCCGACGTTGCCAGTTAGCGAGACAATGCAGTGCTGACGGCATTCGATCGGCGGCAGATGCTCGATCGCGGCCTTGAGGGTGCGCCCGGTGCCGACCGCCATCACGATCGGCTGCTCGCGTTTCAGCCAGCGGGTGATCTCCGCCGCCGCCGCGTCGGCGATGCCGACAGTGCCCCCGTCGCTGCCCGGGTCGGTCGGGACGACCTCGGCGCGCAGCAGGCCGTAGCGGTCGGTCAGCGCCTTCGCGAGATCGAGGCAGCGGGCGATCGGATGCTCGATCCAGACCCGGACCAGCTTTTCCGAGACCGCGAGCGACACGAGGCGCTGGGCCACCTGGCGCGAGATGCCCATTTCGGCGGCGATCTCGTCCTGGGTGCGGCCGGCGATGTAGTAGAGCCAGCCCGCGCGTGCCGCGTCGTCGAGACGTTTCAGCGAACCCCTTCTCCGGGCCATTCCCTCACCTGCACTGCGCAATTGCCCGGAGTTTAGGCAAGTGCGCAAGTCGTGCAAGCGGTTGTGAGTGGCCGGCCGCAATGGCCCGATGTGATGGCGTGAGGGGATCCTCTAATGAATCCATGGTATTGACCGTTCAGCTTGCGATCACCGGCTCGTGAGGATGGTTGACGCTGACTGCGAACCGTTCGCATCTACGCAATGCGGGAGCGGCAGGCGAAGGAGCCCCGGGGATGGCGTCAAAGCGGGAACGGCTCGCAAAGCGGCTTTTCGGCAAGGAGATCCACGCGCTGGCGGACGCCGAGGCGGCGATTCTGAACCAGATCGACCGGCGCGAGCCGATCAGCCAGGATGTGACCCGGATCATCGCCGGGCAGTCCAGCGCCGGCGACCGGCTCGCGGACCGGGTCGCCTCGGTGGGCGGCTCGTGGGGTTTCATCGGCGGCTTCTCGGTGGTCCTGCTCGGATGGATGTTGCTGAACAGCGACGTGCTCAGCCGCTGGGGCTTCGTGTTCGACCCCTACCCCTTCATCTTCCTGAACCTGATGCTCTCGACGCTCGCCGCGATCCAGGCGCCGATCATCATGATGAGCCAGAACCGACAGGCCGAGAAGGATCGCCTCGCCGCCCAGCTCGACTTTCAGGTGAACCTGCGGACCGAGATCGAGATCCTTCACATCCAGGCCAAGATCGACGACGCGATCCTCACCCGCCTCGACCAGATCATCGAACGGCTGGACGCGAAGCCTGCGGACGGGCGCTAGCCGCCCGGGCGACCGGATGAGACGGGACTATTGCTCCACGAGGGCGCGGACCGCAGCGATGACGAGGTCCGGGCGGTCGTTCTGGATCATGTGGCCGCTGCCCTCGGCCACCACCAGTCGGCCCTGTGGCGACATCTCGGCGAGGCGCGACTGGAAGCGCAGCAGCACCGGTTCCAGCGCGTGCAGGTCGGTGCCGTGGTCCGTCGCGGCGACAACCGTGAGCGGCACGTCGGGGAACGGGCCGGCCTCGCGCACCTGCCGCGTGCTCTCGGGCATGCCTTCGCCTTCGAGGAATTCCGCCGATCCCGGCTCCATCTCCCAGAGCGGATCGAGTTCCGGCGGCTGCTCGGCGATCGTCGAGTCGAGCAGCACGAGACCCGCCACGTCGTGGGGATAGGTCCGCGCGAACATTTGCAGGTAGAGCCCGCCGAGCGAATGACCGACGAGGATCCACGGCGGCGGCACGCCAACCGCGTCAAGGAGGGCGTGAAGCCGCTTCGCCACCGTTTCGGCCGTCGCCGGGTCGGCGGCGTGCAGCGGCAGGCTCTGACCAAGACCCGCTCGATCGTAGAGGATCACCCGGGCGAACCCCGAGATCGGCCCGGCCACCTTGTCCCAGGCGTGGCTGTCGCCGCCGAGACCCGATTCGAAGACCACGCCGGGACCACTGGTCCCGAGCCGCTCCACGTGGAGGTTCTGCCCGTCGACGCCATAGAGCCCACCATGGGCCGCCGGCGCCGGCCCGGCCGCGGCGAGTGCGAGCGCGATCACCCCGCCCCGAAGTGCTGACATCGATGCCTCCTGCGTCAACATTGGAATCGTAGGACGCAGGCGAGGTCGCGGCCAGCCGTCCGGCTGGCGGTTTGCATCACGTATCCGGGGGGCGTGTCAGCGGCGCAGCATGGCGATGCGCACGAGCAGGCGCTCCACGAGTGCCATCGCTGGCACCGGACGCGAGGAGCGCAGCGTCAGTTCGGCCTCCATGAGCAGACCGAGCGCGGTCTCGAGGCGGTCGCGGCCGAAGGCGCGCGCCTGCCCCGCCATCCGGCTCCGTCGCGGCCCGAAGACCGGCGGCCGTGCCCGGGCGAGTGCGGCCTCCGGATCGCCGGCCGACGCGGCGGCGTGGAGCGTGCGGAAGTAGCGGCCGGCCGCGATCGTCACCGAGACGGCACTGCCGGCGCCGAGGTTGCGAAACGCCCGCGCAAGCCCGCGGGCGTCGCCTTCGCCGGCGAGCATCAGCACTTCGTCGATCTCCGCCTCGCCGGACGGCGGCGCCACTGCGGCCACGTCCTGCGAGGCAAGCGGCGACGCGTCACCGCGCTTGTAGAGCGCGAGCTTTTCGAGGAACTGCCGGAAGTCGCCGGGATCGAGCGTCCGCGCAAGCAGGTCGATCTCGCCCATCGCCTCGCGGCCGACGTTGGCGAGACCGGCGGCGGCGAGCGCCGCCTCGATCTCGGCCCGGTCCGGCGGATCATTGTAGACGGCGAGCGCGGCGGCGTTGCGCGCCGCCTCGAACGTCTTGCGCAGGCCGCTCGCGGCCCCGAGGCTGCCCGCCGTCACCACGACACGCGCGTCGCCCGCCGTCCAGTCTTCGAGCGCGGCCTTGATGGCGGCGAGCGCCGGCTCGCCGGCCTCTTCAACCAACACCGCGCGCGGCCCGGGGAAGAAGCCGACCGCCTTCACCGCGTCGAGAAGCATCGCCGGATCACGCCGGAGGTCGGTGCCGGCGAGGCGGGTGAGGCGCATCTCGTCGGCGGCCTTCGGGCCCACCAGCGCATCAACGAGCGTCTTGCGCTTCAGGGCCACCCGCATGGCGTCGGCACCATAGAGCAGAAATCCGGCCATCCCGGGGTCGGGCCGCGCGAGAACCTTCGCGGCGTCGCGCCCGGAGAGTTTCACGCCCAGCCGTCGGCCGAGAGCGCCAGCCGCTGCACGATCTGATCCGCGAGCGTGACGGCGAGGCGCCGTTCCGCGTCGATCTCTGCCGCCCGCGCGGCAAAGGCGGTCGAGGCGACCGCGTCGGGCGCGTTGAAGCCCGTGACCGAGCGCACCACGCCCGAGGCAACCGGCAGGCCGCCGGTCACCGGCACGAGGGTGTATTCCGCCATGCCGTTCACGCCGAATCGCGTCGTCACGTTTTCCTGCGTGAGCGCCGTGCCGGTGCTTTCGAGGACCAGCCGCACGGTCAGACGATAGGCGGGATCGACTGGCTGGCCGAGACGGTTCACCAGCCGCTCGCGCAGCTCGAACCCGGCCTTGCCGTCGATCAGGCCCACATCGACCCGCCCGGCCATGCGCGACGCGGACGCGCCCTCGCCATAGAGTGGCGCGAAGCCGCAGCCCGCCACGGGCAGCAGCGCGAGGAGCCCGAGCATCCGGCGGCGCGAGACGGCGTCAGACCACGACATTGACGATCCGATCCGGCACGACGATGACGCGGCGCGGCGTCTTCCCGTCGAGCGCCCGCTGCACTGCCGGGTCCTGCAGCACCAGCGCCTCGACCGTCGCGGCGTCAGAGCCCGCGGGCACGGTGATCTCGGCCCGGCGCTTGCCGTTCACCTGCACCGGCAGCGTCACGGCCGCCTCGGCGAGCATCGCCGGATCCACGACCGGCCACGGCGCCGCGGCGACGAGGCCCTCGCCTCCGACCAGCGCCCAGACGTCTTCGGCGAGGTGCGGCGTCATCGGAGCGACGAGCTGCGCCAGCGTGCGGAGCGCGAAGCGCCGGTCTTCCGCCGGCGCGCTCTCCGCCCGGCTGATCGCCGCCGTCAGCTCATAGATGCGCGCGATCGCCTTGTTGAAGGCAAAGCCCTCGATGTCGGCCGTCACGTCGCGGATCGCCCGGTGCGCCGCGCGGAGCAGCGGCTCGGCGTCGCCGTCGCCACCTGCCGCCGTGCTCGCTTCGTGGGCGAGGCGCCAGACGCGCCCGAGATGCTTCGACGCCGCCTCGGCGCCCGAGGCCGTCCATTCCACGTCCCGGTCGGGCGGGCTGTCGGAGAGCACGAACCAGCGCGCGGTGTCGGCACCGTAGTGCGCGATGATGTCGGCCGGATCGACGACGTTCTTCTTCGACTTCGACATCTTGGTCGACGGCCCGACCTCGACCGGCGTCCCGTCGGCGAGGTGCGCGCCGGCCTCGTCGTGGATCACCTCGGACGGCTCGCGCCAGACCGGGCGGCCGTCGGCGCCGGCGGTGGAATATGTCTCGTGCGTCACCATGCCCTGGGTGAAGAGCGCGTTGAACGGCTCGCCGGCCGACGCGGGCAGGTGGCCGGTCTTCACCATCGCCCGCGCGAAGAAGCGCGAGTAGAGCAGATGCAGGATCGCGTGCTCGACGCCGCCGATGTACTGGTCGACGTTCATCCAGTAGCCGGCTTCGGCGAGATCGGTCGGGCCCTCGGCGTGCGGCGCGGTGAAGCGCGCGTAGTACCAGGACGAATCAACGAAGGTGTCCATCGTGTCGGTCTCGCGCCGCGCAGGCCCGCCACAGGTGGGGCACGTGGTCTTCGACCAGGTGGGATGGTGCTCGAGCGGGTTGCCGGGCTTCTCGAAGCTCACGTCATCGGGCAGGCGGACCGGCAGGTTCTCGCGCTTCTCCTGCACCACGCCGCAGGTCGGGCAGTGGATCACCGGAATCGGGCAGCCCCAGTAGCGCTGGCGGCTGACCCCCCAGTCGCGCAGGCGGTAGCGCACGACACCGGAGCCGATGCCCTTCGCCTCGCAGAGGTCGATTGCCGCCTCGACCGCCGCCTCGCCGGTCATCACACCGCCCTCACCGAGCGGGCGGACGTACTCGACCGGCTCGGTCTTCGGCGGCACGAACGCCTCGGTCCCGACGCGGACGTCCGAGCCCTTCGCGGTGAAGACGTCCTCGACCGGCAGCCCGTACTTGCGGGCGAAATCGAGGTCGCGCTGGTCATGCGCCGGGCAGCCGAAGATCGCACCGGTGCCGTAGTCCATCAGGATGAAGTTCGCGATCCAGACCGGAAGCTCCCACGTGGGATCGAACGGGTGGGTGACGCGGATCCCGGTGTCGAGGCCGATCTTCGGCGCGGTCTCGATCTCCTCCTCCGAGGTGCCGGACTGGCGGCACTCGGCGATGAACGCCGCCACCTTCGGGTCGGAGGCGAGCGCCTTTGCCAGCGGATGCTCCGGCGCGATCGCCGCGAAGCTCGCGCCCATCAGCGTGTCCGGGCGGGTGGTGAAGACCTCGAGTCGCTCGAACCCCTCGGGGGCGCCCTTCGTCTCGAAGGCGAATTGCAGGCCCCGGCTCTTGCCGATCCAGTTGCGCTGCATGGTGCGCACCTTCTCGGGCCAGGCGTCGAGCCCGTCGATGGCGGCGAGCAGGTCGTCGGCCATGTCGGTGATGCGGAAGAACCACTGGACGAGCTCGCGCCGCTCGACGACCGCGCCGGAGCGCCAGCCGCGTCCATCGACCACCTGCTCGTTCGCGAGCACGGTCATGTCGACCGGATCCCAGTTCACCTGCGCGCTCTTGCGGGTGACGAGGCCGGCGTCGAGCATGTCTAGAAACAGCGCCTGCTGCCGGCCGTAGTACTCCGGGTCACAGGTGGCGAACTCGCGGCTCCAGTCGATCGACAGCCCGAGCGGCTTCATCTGCGCCCGCATCGCGTCGATGTTCTGATAGGTCCAGGCGCCAGGCTGGACGCCCTTTTCCATGGCGGCGTTCTCGGCCGGCAGGCCGAAGGCGTCCCAGCCCATGGGGTGCAGCACGTTGTAGCCGCACGCCTTGCGATAGCGCGCCACCATGTCGCCCATGGTGTAGTTGCGCACGTGCCCCATGTGGATGCGGCCCGACGGATAGGGGAACATCTCGAGGACGTAGTATTTCGGCCGCGCCGGATCGTGCCGCGCCTTGAAGATGCCGGCGTCCTCCCAGGCGAGCTGCCACTTCTGCTCGATCACACGGGGGTCGTAACGCGACATGGGTAATCCTCGACAAGACGGGGCCTCGTGCGACAGAGGCCCCGGAGAGACAAGTCTCGAAAGGCGACGGCGGTCAGCGGATCACTGGCCCGCCACGGCAATGCGCATCTGACGGGCGCGGGTGAGGATCGCGTCCTCGAGCGCCTTGTTCTCCGCCACGCCCACCGGCACCGCGCGGCCGCCCTGCTGACGGTAGGCAGCGACCTTGAGCGCCCGCGCATCAAGCGAGGGATCGGAGATATAGACAGTCACCCGGTAGGCGCCGCCGTTGAGGCTGCCCCAGTCGGTGACGATGAGACCGGAGAACGGGTCGGCAGCCTCGAGCGGCAGGAATGACAGCGTGTCGAGCGATGCCTGCCACAGGAAGCGATTGACCGCGACCTGGCGATTCACATCGCCGCGGTGGCGGAACAGGTCGAAAATGCTCTCGTCGCTGATCTCCTGCTCGGCGTTCCGGCGCTCAAGCGCCTTCTGTCGCTGGAGATCGGCATCCCCACCACAAGCACTCAGCGCCACGAGGGCGGCAAGGGCGAGACAGATTGCGCGCTTGTCTATCACGAGCCGAACAGTCCCTCAGGCATCTTCGCGCGGTGTGTAAAGAGAACCCCAGCGCCCGGCAAGCCCAAAGCATGAGGTGCGCCCCCGGGGCCACTGTGGCGTCCTTGCATCAGGGGCGCGGGCAATCTTCCCCCTGCCTGCCATTCGCTTGCCCTGAGAGAGCCGATGAGAGATGACAGGCTCACGGGTCCGGGATGTCTCGGATTTGAGATGGGTTTCAAAGAAGAACCACGAGGAAAAGCGATGAAGAAGGTGCTCTTCGCAACCACCGCGTTCGCCGGCCTGGCGATTGCCGGTGTGGCCTCGGCCCAGGGTATCGCGCTGTTCGGCGACGCCCGTCTGGGTCTTGGCTATAACATCCAGAACGACGGCACGACCTGGTACGGCGACGACGGCGAGGTCCAGGACGACCTGCGCGCTGTCTCCCGCGTCCGGTTCGGCGTCAACATGACCGGTGAGACCGATAGCGGCATCACCTTCGGCGCGACCATCCGTGCGGACAACTCCGCTGGCGGCCACGGCGGCACCGAAGGCCAGCGTGCCGGCGAAGTGTTCGTGTCGGGCAGCTGGGGTACGCTGACCTTTGGTGACACCAACGCTGCCGACGAGCAGTGGGTCGGCGACGTGCCGGGCGATCTCTCGCTCACCAGCCTCGGCGAGCGTGACGAGACCGCGTTCATCTCGAACGGCGGCAGCTTCGGCAACGACTACGCCGGCAGCTTCGCGGCGAACCCGGCGGCGCGTCCGACCGTTCGTTACGACTTCGACATCGCCGGCTTCGGCATCTCGGCGTCGTCCAACCGTGATCTCGACGACATCACCGTCGGCACCGGCTACTCCGCCGACTTCGGCGGCGGCACTTGGGCGTTCGGCATCGGCTACAACAACTTCACCGGCTTCACCTCGACGACCGGCATTGACTACGAGGACGGCACCCAGTGGTCGGCCGGCCTGAAGGGCGAGTACGAGAACTTCTCGTTCGGCGTGACCTACGTCACCACCGACATGGACGGCGACTCCGACCCGAAGTTTGACTCGCTGCTCGTCGGCGGTGAGTTCGGCTTCGACGCCTTCACGCTCGGTGCCTACTACGGCAACATCCTGAAGGCCGAAGGCGTTCTCGCGGATGAGGCCGGTGGCATGACCGACCTCGGCGACATCGACGGCAACGACACCTTCGCGGTCACCGGCAAGTACGACCTCGGCGGCGGCGCCTCGATCAACGGCGGCGTGGGCCAGGACTACAACGGCGACACCGTCGGCGACTTCGGTATCAAGATGGCGTTCTGATCCCGAAAACGGGACAGTGAGAGGGAAAGGCGGGCTCCGGCCCGCCTTTCTTTTTGGCGTGCTCTGGATCAGAGGTTGCCCCTGCCCTATGGTCGCAGCCCCTAGCCGAGCCGGAGTCCGCCCCATGGCCCTCGCAGACATCGAAGCCCGCATCGCGGCGGCCGCGGCCCGTTCCGGCCGCGCGCCGGAATCGGTCACCCTCGTCGCCGTCTCCAAGGTGCAGCCGGAAGACCGGGTGCGTGCCGTCATCGCCGCGGGCCAGCGGGTCTTCGGCGAAAACCGCGTGCAGGAGGCGGAGGGTCGGTGGACCCCGCTCAGGGCCGAAGTGTCCGACATCACGCTCCATCTGGTCGGCCCGCTCCAGACCAACAAGCTCAACAAGGCCCTGGCACTCTTCGACGCCATTCACAGCGTCGATCGCGACAGCCTCGCCCGGAAGCTTGCCGAGGCGGTTCAGGCCCGCGGCGCCTGCCCGACGCTGTTCGTCCAGGTGAACACCGGCCGCGAGCCGCAGAAGGCGGGCATCGACCCTGACGAGCTCGACGCCTTCCTCATGCGGCTGCGCGGCGACTATGCGCTTCCGGTCTTCGGCCTCATGGTGATTCCTCCCGCGGACGAGGACCCGGCACCGCACTTCACCGCGCTCGCGGAAATGGCGGCGCGAAATGGCCTCACCGGGCTCTCCATGGGCATGAGCGACGACTTCGAGACGGCGATCGCGCATGGCGCCACCCATGTGCGCGTCGGATCGGCGCTCTTCGGCAGCCGGACCGGCTGACCCCCGAAAACGACAGCCTCCCGACAGGTTCGGCCGCTATCAGAGGGGGCCGGACGGGATCGCACGACCCTCGCCTCGAGGGTCTTGCGCGCTGTCTGGCATGCCCGAAAGGGTCGCCGACCGCGTCATCAAAGGTTCACTGTGCTCCCCCTCCCCAGCGGGTAAGAGAGCGCCAAACAGCAGCGGCCAGCGTAGAAGAAGGTTGAGAGACATGAACGAGAGGCAGGTGGTCGAGGACTTGCAGATGGTCGAGGACTTGCAGGATGCCGAGAACCGGCGGAATGCCGAGGACTGGCTGGCGGCGGAACTCGCCGACACCCTGGACGAAGACTACGAGCTCGAGATTTCAGAACCGGCGATCAGCAACGAGATCCGCCGGATCTATCGCCGGCACCATCCCGCGGCGATCGACCGGGTCACCTACTTCCGCACCCTGCTCCATCTCCAGTCCGAGCTCATCAAGCTTCAGGACTGGGTGCAGCACAGCAAGGAAAAGATCGTCGTCATCTTCGAGGGCCGCGACTCCGCGGGCAAGGGCGGGGTCATCAAGCGCATCACCCAGCGGCTGAACCCGCGGGTCGTGCGCGTCGTGGCACTGCCCGCGCCGTCCGACCGCGAGAAGACCCAGTGGTACTTCCAGCGCTACGTGCCGCACCTGCCGGCCGGCGGCGAGATCGTGCTGTTCGACCGCTCCTGGTACAACCGTTCCGGCGTCGAGCGGGTCATGGGGTTCGCCGACGAGGATGAGGTCGAGCAGTTCTTCAACGATGTCCCCGAGTTCGAGCGGATGCTGGTCCGCTCCGGTATCCGGCTGGTGAAATACTGGTTCTCGATCACCGACGAGGAGCAGCAGCTCCGCTTCCTGATGCGCATCCACGATCCGCTGAAGCAGTGGAAGCTCTCGCCGATGGACCTGAAGAGCCGGGTGCGCTGGGAGGACTACACCAAGGCCAAGGAAGAGATGTTCGACCGTACGAACATTCCCGAAGCGCCCTGGTACATCGTCGAAGGCAACGACAAGAAGCGTGCCCGCCTGAATTGCATCGACCACCTCCTCGGGCTCATCCCCTACCAGCCGGTCGAGCACGAAGAGATCCATCTGCCCGAGCGCATCTTCAACCCGAACTACGAGCGGGAGGTGCTGCCGAAGGAACTCTACGTTCCCGAGAAGTACTGAAATCTTCCCCGGGGGGGCATCCTCCCCGGGCATTCGTCCTCGGCCGCCCCGGAGCAGCCGGCGGGAGACACTCCCCGCCCGCGCTCCGGGTCCGCCGGGTTGTCCCCCATGACCTGGCCGGGTAGACCCCTGCCAGGAGTCGTTGCTTGTGGAGTACCCCGATGAGTGGAACGGTGAGGATCGCCGCCGGGAGTATCCTGATCGGCATCCTCGTGCTCGGGATCAAGTGGCTCGCCTACATGGTGACCGGTTCGGTCGCGCTGTATTCGGATGCCCTCGAAAGCTTCGTCAACGTGGTGACCGCCATCGCGGCGCTGCTCGCGGTCCGGCTCTCCGAGCAGCCGGCCGACCACAACCATCCCTACGGCCACCACAAGGTCGAGTACTTCAGCGCCGTTCTGGCGGGTGCGCTGATCATGGTCGCCGCCCTTCTCATCCTGCGCGAGGCCTGGGGCGCCATCCAAGCGCCGCGCACCATCGAGGCGCCGGGGCTCGGTCTCGCGCTCGCCGGTGTCGCGAGCGTCATCAATGCGCTCTGGAGCTGGCTGCTGGTCAGTCGCGGCCGCAAGCTGCGATCGCCCGCGCTCGTCGCGGATGGCGAGCATCTCATCTCGGACGTCATCACCTCGGTCGGGGTGGTGATCGGCATCGCGCTCGCGATCTATACCGGATGGGCGATCCTCGATCCGGCGCTGGCCGGGTTCGTCGCCCTCAACATCCTGTGGTCCGGCTGGCGGGTGATCCGGGATTCGCTCGGTGGCCTGATGGACGAGGCGGTGTCGGATCAGGAGCTTGAGCGCATCCGCGGAGTGATCGCCCAGAACGCGGAAGGCGCCATCGAGGCCCACGACGTGCGCACCCGCAACGCGGGCCGCGTGACCTTCATCGACTTCCACCTCGTGGTGCCGGCCCAGATGCCGGTGAGCGACGCGCACGACATCTGCGACCGCATCGAGCGGGAGCTGAAGGAGACGGTCGAGGGCTCGCTCATCACCATCCACGTGGAGCCGGAGAACAAGGCCAAGCACAGCGGCGTCGTCGTGGTTTGACGCGGGGGCGTTGCGCGGAGCAAATGTTTCGCGACAACCGGTTCCATGGAGTCCCGATGACCACGCCCCTCGCCCTTGTGCTCAACGCCGGCTCTTCGTCGCTGAAGTTCGCCCTCTACGACATCGCCGCCGCGCCGGTCGAGCGGGCGCGGGGCATCGTCGAGCGCATTGGTGGCGCCCCGCGGCTGAAGGCGGCGTTCCGCGCCGATCTGCCCTCGGTCGCCCGCGATCTCGCCTCCGAGGCGGTGCATGACCACGCCGGCGCCCTCGGTGCGGTCCTGTTCCTCATCGAGGCGTCGTTTCCGGATGCACGCATCGTCACGGTCGGTCATCGCGTGGTCCACGGCGGGACAACCTACGCCGCGCCGATCGTGGTGACGCCCGAGGTTCTCGCCGAGCTCACGCGGCTGATCCCGTTCGCGCCGATCCATCAGCCGCACAACGTCTCGGGCATCGAGGCGGCGCAGGCCGCCTTTCCCGATGCGCTGCAGGTCGCCTGCTTCGACACTGCCTTCCACCGCACCCAGCCGTGGGTAAACGACACCTACGCGTTGCCGCCCGATTACTATGCCCGTGGCGTACGGCGCTACGGGTTCCACGGGCTGAGCTACGAATACGTCTCGGGCGAGCTTGCCCGGATCGCGCCGGAGCGCGCCGCGGGGCGGGTGGTGATTGCCCATCTCGGCAACGGCGCCTCGATGTGCGCGGTGGAGGGCGGGCGCTCCATCTCCTCGACCATGGGCTTCACCCCGCTCGACGGCCTGCCCATGGGCACGCGCTGCGGCCAGATCGACCCGGGCGTCATCTTCTACATGCTGGCGGAGGAGGAGCGGCCGATCGACGACGTGCAAACGCTGCTCTACACCGAGTCCGGGCTTCTCGGCCTCTCGGGGCTGTCGAACGACATGCGCACTCTGGAGGCGAGCGGTACGGCCGAGGCGGATGCGGCGATTGCCTACTATACCGCGCGGATCCGCGAGCAGGTCGGCCGTCTCGCCGCCACCCTCGGCGGGCTCGACGCCCTCGTCTTCACCGCCGGGATCGGCGAGAACTCGCCGCGTATCCGCGCGGAGGTCTGCGAGCGGCTCGGCTGGATCGGCATCGAGCTCGACCCGGAGCGCAACGCTGCCAGCGCCGAGGTCATCACCACGTCCGCGAGCCCGGTCGAAGTCCGCGTCGTCCCGACCGATGAAGAAATCGTTATAGTCCGGGCCGCGAAATCCCTGTGGGAAGCGGGTGATGCGGCGTGCCGCCCCTTTCCTCCCGACCGTCGCCTGAGCGATACCAAAGTCTGAATACCCCCAACAGTGAGGATTGACCCTATGTCGAAGATCAAGCGGTTCGAATCCGGCGCCCGCATGAGCCAGGCGGTCCGCCATGGCGATACCATCTATCTCGCCGGCCAGGTCGGCACCGGCACGACCGTGACCGAGCAGGCCACCTCGGCGCTTGCCGAGGTCGAGCGCCTGCTCGACCTGACCGGCGGCTCGAAGTCCTCGATCCTGCAGGTCACGGTCTGGCTCGCCGACATGAAGGACTTCGCCGAGATGAACGCGGTCTATGACGCGTGGGTCGACCCGGAGCACAAGCCGACCCGCGCCGCCGGTGAAGCGAAGCTCGCCACGCCGGACTATCTCGTCGAGTTCATCGTCACCGCCGCGCGGAACTGACGGACTCACCGCCGGAGCAGGTGCCCGCGGCGCTTGTTCCGGCGGCTTTTGCCCGTCACCTTGGGGCGAGGGGCGGGCATCGTGTTCGTCCCCCGGAATGGAGGATGAACATGCCGAGCCTTGTCGTCAGCAACGCGACGATCGCGACCATGGACGACGAAGGGCGCGAGTTCGTCGGCGACGTTCGGATCGACGACGGGGTGATCACGACCGTCACACCGGCGTCTGCGCGGGAGTCCGGCTCGGACGCGGATGCGGCGGACGAGGTCATCGACGCCAACGGATGCGTGGTGACGCCGGGCCTCGTGAACACCCACCACCACCTTTATCAGGTCCTGACCCGGGCGGTTCCCGCCGGACAGGACGCGCTGCTTTTTGGCTGGCTGAAGACGCTCTATCCCATCTGGGCGCGGATGGAGCCTGACGACATGTTCGTCTCCGCGCAGATCGGGCTCGCCGAGCTGGCGCTTTCCGGCTGCACCATGAGCTCGGACCACCTCTATATCTTTCCGAATGGCGTGCGCCTCGAGGACACGATCGAGGCGGCGCGCACGGTCGGCATCCGCTTTCATCCCACACGCGGCGCGATGAGCGTCGGCGAAAGTGCCGGCGGCCTGCCGCCGGACAGTCTGGTCGAGGCCGAGCCCGCGATCCTGAAGGACATGATCCGGGTGGTGGACACCTTCCACGACCCCGCCCCCGGCGCCA
Organism: Amaricoccus macauensis; assembly: GCF_014201905.1. Classification (GTDB taxonomy): domain Bacteria; phylum Pseudomonadota; class Alphaproteobacteria; order Rhodobacterales; family Rhodobacteraceae; genus Amaricoccus; species Amaricoccus macauensis. The sequence continues at coordinate 223,861 of NZ_JACHFM010000004.1, forward strand.
TGGTCCGGGTTGGCCTCGCGCCCTGCTCGCCGTTCTCGGTCTCGACCGGGCTGATGCGAGATGCCGCGGCACTCGCCCGCGACAAGGGGGTGATGCTCCACACCCACCTCGCCGAGAACGACGAGGATGTGGCCTATTCGCTCTCCGAGTTCGGCTGCCGGCCGGGGCAATATGCCGAGGATCTGGGCTGGACCGGCGAGCACGTGTGGCACGCCCACTGCGTGAAGCTCGACGCGGGCGAGATCGACCTCTTCGCCCGGACCCGCACCGGCGTCGCGCATTGCCCGTGCTCGAACTGCCGCCTCGGATCGGGGATTGCGCCAGTGCGGGCGATGCGGGACGCGGGCGTGCGCGTCGGCCTCGGGGTCGACGGCTCGGCCTCGAACGACAGCGGGCACCTGCTTTCCGAAGCACGACAGGCGATGCTGCTCCAGCGCGTCCGCAACGGCGCCGACGCCATGAGCGCGCGCGAGGCGCTGAGGATTGCCACGCGTGGCGGGGCGGAGGTGCTCGGCCGGGGTGCGGAGCTCGGGGTGATCGCGCCGGGCAGGCGGGCGGACCTGGCGATCTGGGACGTCTCCGGGCTCGCCGCGGCCGGCGCGTGGGATCCGGTCGCGGCGCTGGTGCTCTGCGGGCCGTTTTCGGTGCGCGATCTCATCGTCGAGGGGCGCCGGGTCGTGGCCGGGGGCCGGCTCACCGGCATGGATCTCCACCGCGTCCTGGACCATGGCCGACGTCGCGTGGCGCGGCTGCTCACCTGAGGCCGGAGCCTCAGGCGCCGGTTCAGTAGTCGCGTTCGAAGAACAGGCCGAGCGTGGTGTTGCCGTCGGTGCCGACCGCTGCACGCGCGCTGAGCGACTGGTTGATCTCGTAGTTGACCTGGGCCTGACTGACGCCGCGGGTATCGCTCTGCACATCCACATAGACCCGGTCCGAGACGTAGCGGCCGGCGCGCACGGCGGTGGAGCCGTCCTCGGCCGTCACCACGTCGAGGTCATCGAGCCCGGTGGCGTTGCGGAGCTGGTCCATGATCCCCGGACCGCCACCGCCACCCGCAAGCTCGGCCGCCGCGGCGGCGAGCTGGGCGAGCTGGAACGGCGAGAGGGTTTCGGACGTGCGGTTGAAGAGCACGCGCGCCAGCACCTCGTCCTGCGGCAACTCCGGCTGCGAGGAGAAGGTGATCGTCGGCGCCGAGGCGCGGCCGTCGACGGTGACGATCGCTGTCACGTCCGCCGACTGGGTCTCGGCGACGAAGTGCAGTTGCGGGTCGAGATTGCCGATGAGCTGGACCGACCCCTGATCGAAGTCGATGCGCTGGCCGAGGATGCTGAGCCGGCCGCGACGCAGGTCGAACTGGCCGACCGGCTGAATGTCGGCGGTGGTGCCCTGGACCCGCAGCTCGCCTCCGACCTCGACGTCGAGGCCGCGGCCACGGATGAAGATCTGGTTCGGCGCGCGGACGAGCACGTCGAGGCCGATCTGCGGCGGCGTGCTCTCGGCGCGCGGCGCTTCGTTCATCCGGGCGCGGTCGAGCGTGATCACGACCGGACGCGACGGGGCGCGGTGCTCGACCTGCTCGAGCGCCTGCCCGCCGGCGCCGAGGCCCTCGGCGACCGAGATCTCGGTGCGGCCGAGGTCGATCTGTCCCGAAAGCATGCCGCCCTGTCCCATCAGCGGGCCTTCCATGGTCAGCACGCCGTTCGCCCGGGTGCTGACGAAGGCGCCGTCGGTGTAGACCACGTTGTTGATCCGCGCGTTCAGGTCGGCGGGATAACCCGGCGCCAGCGTCACGCGGCCGTCCGCCTCGATCGAGCCACCGGAGACCACGTTGGCCCGGAAGCTGCGCAGGATCGCGGCGTTGCCCTGCAGGCCGGCATCGACGGTGACGCCTTCGAGGCGGATGTTCGCCTCCGAATCGACGAACGTTGCGCCCGCCACGTTGACGTTGCCGCCGAGCTGCGGCGAGGCGAGCGAGCCACGGGCGGACGCGTCGAGGCGGGCGGTGCCCGCGAGCTGGGCGGCGCGGTCGGCGAGGAAGGGGTTCGCCATGGCGAGCGGCACGGTGCCGTTCACCCGCACGTCGAGGCCCGGACCGGAGAGCGGGATGGTGCCCGCGCCGGTGATGTCGAGCCCGCCCGGCGCCGTGACGGCGGCGGAGTCGAGCCGGACCGCGTTGCCGCGGAAATTGCCCGCCATGTTGAAGCCGAGCGCCGGCAGTCCGTTCGACGCGAGGACATCGGCGCTGATCCCGGTGCCGTTCACGTTGAAGGTTGCCTGCGGGCTCGCAAGGGTGCCGGCCACGTGGCCGGTACCCGCGACGGTGCCGCGCAGGCCACGGTTGCCGGCGGCCCGGTCGACGAGCGCCAGCGGGAAGGAGCCGAGGTTGACGGCGAGGTCGAGATTGCCCTGCCCGAGCGGCACGCCGCCGCGCGCCGAGGCGGCGATGTCATTGCCGCTCAGGTCAGCGGTCAGGTTCAGCCGGCCGTTCTCGGTCTGGCCGGCGGACTCGAGCCGCACCGGCGGCAGGCCGGCGTTGCGGGTGATGTTCGACGCGATGTCGGCTGCGGTGAGGCGATACTGCACGTCGGGCGCGTTGCGCGGCCCGGTGATGCGCAGCGCGCCGTCAACGGTGCCCGCGAGCGCGAGGTCGGGCCGGATGCTGTTCGCCACCGAGAGCGGCAGCGCGTCCAGCATGACGCCAACGTCGAAGCTGTCGGTGATCTTGCCCTGCGCCGTCAGGCTGCCGTTGCCCACGTCGAGCTGAAGCGGCGTCAGGGAGACGTTGCCGTCCTTCAGCGTCACGGTGGAGGGTGCGGCGAGGCGCGCCTGCATGTCCTGCTGGCGGAGGTTGAGCGACGCGAGCGTCGTCTCGATGCCGCCGCCGTCGAGGTGCGCGACTTCGCCCGAGGTGTCGATCTCCGTGCCGATGGCGAGGCGCGCGTTGGCCGAGACCTGCATCTGCTTCGTGTCGGCCCGGCTGGCGGTGGCGCTGAGCGAGCTGACCTCGATGCCGCCGACGAAGAGGCTGGAGGCGTCGAGGCCGCCATCAACGAGCGGGACGCCGAGGGCATCGACGACGTCCGCCTGGAGGTTGAGCTGGCCGATGCGGGTGGCGCCCACCGAGACGCCGTTCGCGCCCGCGACGACCTTCACCCCCTGCCCGGTCTCCGCGGGTGCGAGCGTCAGGTCCGCGTCGAGCGCGCCGGCGGCGTCCACGAGCGCAAGCGCCGCGATCGAGGAGATGTCCGGGGCATGGAGGTTCAGCCGGCCTTCCAGCGGATCGGCGCCGGATTTCGCGAGATCGCCGCTGAGACGGTTCGGGCCGATGACGACTTCGAGATCCTTGACCGAGCGCTTCTCTCCGACCGAGGACACGTCGCCCGCGAGCGACAGGACGAGCCCGTCGAGGCCGCCGCCGCCGGTCAGCGTGCCAATGAGATCGGTCCCGTTCACCTCACCGTCGAAGCCGAGCGTGGCATTGGTGAGCTTGCGCTCGGCGAGATTGCCATTCGGGATGGCGGCGTTCACCGTGACGGTGATCGGCTGGCCCTGGCCCGTGGCGTGGCCCGAGGCGGTGAGCGCGCCGCCGAGCCGCGGATCCACGAGATTGAGGTCGGTGATCGCCGCGTTGAAGCCGATGTCGGTCTTCGCGCTCGACACCTGCCCGTTCGAGGCGAACGAGAGCTGCGGGTTGGCGAGCTTCAGGTTCTCGGTGCGGAAGCCCTGCTGGTCCCGGACGGCGCGGCCGGAGAGCGTCGTCTCGTTGGCGAGAAGCCCGTCCACCTGGGCGATGCCGGCGCGCAGGTTGTTCGCGGTGCCGTCGATGGCGAGGTCGAAGCCGCCGGTGAGCGGGCTGACGCTGCCGTTCGCGGTGAGATCGAGGGCGCCGCCGAGGTCGCGGTTGGCGAGGCCCGCAAACATCGCGAGGTCGGAGATGCGCACAGCGTTGCGGCCGGTATAGACGTAGTCCCTGAACTCGCCGGCGGTGAAGATCGACAGGCCGTTGCCGCTCACCTGGAGCTGGTTGACCGTGATCGGCCCACCCGGCGGCAGCACCGCATCGGCGAAGAGGTCGATGCGCGAGCCGAGCGCGTTCTCGACCTCCGGCCGCGTCGACGAGACGCCGGTCGCGAGCCCTTCGAGGTTCACCGTGACATTGCGCGTCGCCGGGTCGTCGAGGTTCCGGGCGAGCCCGCCCATGCGGAACGTCACGTCCTCCATCGCGAGATCGGCGGCCTCCAGCCGGTCGAGCACGAGCAGGCCGTCCCAGTTCGCCGCGTCACCGTAAGCGACGTGCAGCGCCGCGGAGTTGATCCGGGTGCGGGCGCCCGGCACCGGCAGGGTGATCGGCGGCCCCGAGGGGTCGCCGAGGTTGCCGGTGAGCGACAGGCGGCGAAGGTAGCTGGCGCCGGTTTCGAGGTTGCCGTCGAGCTTCAGCACATCGTTGGCGAGGGCGAGGGTATCGACGCGCACGCCACCGCCGGTCTTCGAGACGCCCTGCGCCTTGACGGTGCTGCGGCCGGCGAAGAAGTCGCGGAACTGCGCAGGAATGAGCGGCGCGAGCTCGCCGCCGAAATCAACGTCGAACCCGAGGCCGTCGTCCCGGGCGCGCAGCGCGACGAGGCCGGCGGCGACGCGTGTCTGGTCGGCGTCGAGGGCGAAGTTCACGTCCACCTGGTCGAGCGGCCCGGAGCCCGCGAGGGTCAGGTCGATGGCGGGCGTCCCCTCGATCTTGAGGAGCGTCGCGGCGATGCCGCCCTTCGGCTCGTGGAGTGCCACGTCGAGGTCGAGCTGGCGCGAGGCGTTCGAGAAGGCCGCCTTGAGCCCGAGCGTTCCGCCCGGCTGGTCGAGGCGTTGCACGTCGAGGGCGGTGTCGAGCGCACCGTCGGCGAGGCTCAGCCGCCCCGCGAGGCTGATCTCGGCCGCCTGGCCGAAGATCGGCTCGGCAAAGCGCACCATCGGCACCGCGAGATCGTCGAGGTTCACCGAGACGGGCAGCTCCGGCAGCGAGAACGGCTTCGTCTCGGCCTGCGGCAACTGCTTCGGCGCGGGCGGCATGTCCGGGCGTCGCAGCCAGACGATCTGGTCGGCGGCGAGCCGGTTGATGGTGAGCCGGCCGCGCAGCAACGCGAGACGGCTCCAGTCGAGCTGGGCGTTCTCGATCTGAAGCCACGGCCCGTTGGCGTCCGAAACGGTGATGCGCTGGATCCGCGCCTGGGACGAAAGCGCGCCAGAGACGCCGCTCAGTTGGATCTGGCGGCCCGGACCGGAAATGCGCTCCTGGATGAAGCGGGTGATGAACGAATTGTCACCGGGGTCATTCGCCTCGTCCTGCGCCACCGCAGCGATCGCCACGAGCAGGAAAGCCGCCAGTGCCAGAAGAACCCGTTTCAAAACGCCTGTCCGATGCCGATGTAGAGTGCGACGCGTGAATCGCCGGGCTCGGGCTGCAACGGTGTCGCGAGATCGCCCCTGAGCACGCCGATCGGTGTGTGGTACCGCACCCCGAGGCCGGTGCCGGTCTTGAAGTCGCTGTCGCCCGCGAACGTCGGATCGGCGGTAACGAAGCCCGTGTCGACGAAGGCGGCCGCGCCCCAGTTGTCGGTGAAGCGATATCGCACCTCGCCCGACGCCTCGACGATGCCCCGGCCACCGGACGTGAAGTTCTCGCCCTCGGCGTTGGTGAACGGCACGCCGATCGAGCGGAACGCGTAGCCGCGGATCGAGCCGCCGCCACCGGCGAAGAACAGCATGTCGGGCGGGCTCTCGGCGATGCCGGCGCCGAGGTACGTGCCGACCATCGCCCGCGCCGCCAGCACGAGCCTGCGGTCTTCGAGGAAGCCCAGATACCCCCGCCCTTCGAGCGTGGTCTGGATCGCGGCATTGCCGTACTCCGCCTCGTAGAACGGATCCGCCGTCACCGCGATGTAGTAGCCGCGCGTCGCGTCGAACTTGTCGTCGCGCCGGTCGTATTGCAGCGATCCGTCGAGGCCGAAGGTGGTGAAGTGGCGGATGCCAAAGTCGTCGTCGAAGCGGGAACGCGAGGCGACGACGAAGATGTCTCCGGTGACGTACCGCCCGAACGACTGCTGGAGGCCGGCCCGCGCCGTGACCGACTTCTCCTTGTAGGTGTCATAGTTCACCTGCCTGCCGACGAGCGAGGTGATGAAGTCGGTGTCGGGGGTCCACACGCCCGGCTTCGTGAACGAGACGCCGAGGTTGTAGCCGAAGTCCTGCGGATTGAGCGTGTCGCCGATGCCATCGACGCTCGCGTCGAAGCGCAGTTGCTCGCCCCGGCCCATCAGGTTGCGGTGCAGCCAGTAGGCCGAGACGCCGAGCCCGTCAATGGTGGAATAGGTGCCGCCGAAGCCGATGGTCCGTGGACGGCGGTCCTGCACCCGGACCGTCATCGGCAGGCTGCCGTCATCGAGAATCGCCGGCGCCTCCTCGAAGCGCAGCGAACGGAAGATGCCGAGGCGGTTCAGACGCGCCTGTCCGTCGGTGATGTCGTCGGGATCGAAGGAATCGCCCTCCGGCAGGCCGGCCATGAAAGCGATGAAGGCGGGGTCGGTTCGTGTGGAACCCACGGCCGTCGTCGAGCCGTAGCGCGCCGGGCGACCCGGATCGAGCGCGATGCTCGCGTCGAGCTGCGAGTTGGGGTGGTCGGCGAGCATCTGGCGCTCCGCCTCGCGGGCCTTGGCGTAGGAGGCCTGACGCCAGCGCTCGACCATCAGCGCGGACGCCTCGTTCACCACCCCCGAGCGCGCCCGGCGCCCGGTCTTGTAGCCGATCGAATCGAGCGTCTCGTCCTCGTCCTCGTCCGCCACCCTCTCGGGCGGCGGGTTCACCACCGCGGCATCGCCAAAGCGGAAGAGTGGTCCGGTATCGACGTCGACCGTCACCGGCACGTCCTGGGGAAATTCCTGTCCGAGCGTGAGGTCGGCAGCTTCCTTCCCCCCGACCCGGATGCTCACATAGGGTCCGTAGTAACCTTCGGCGTAGAGCGCCGCGATCAGGCGGCGATAATCGCCGCGCGCCTTGGCGAGCAGACCGCCGGTGCCGGAAGCGGGCTCGTCCTTGTCAGCCCAGAGCGAGGAGGCCTCTTCGAGGGCCGACTGCAGATCTTCGCCCTGACCACTCACTGTCAGCGTAACGGTGTAGGTGAGCGGGTCGATCACCTCGACCCGATTCTCATCCTCGCGCGCACCCCAGAGGTGAAACCCCATGATCGAGAATGCTGCCGCAGGTTGTGCGCCAGCCAACACAGCAACGCAAAGCGCGGCGCCCGTGAGGAATCGATGCTCGGTTCCAGCCCTCATACCTGCCTGCCCACCTCGTTCCGATTACCGGTTTCTTGGTTAACGAGACCTTACGCAATTGAACGCCCACGGCAAAGTCCGGGTCCCACTACACGGAAATTTCTCGCCGATACGTGCACGGAGGCCACGGTCCGGCACCATTGGCGCACCCTGTTGCACTGCAAAAGGCTCTGGACGGGCCGCGCGGGGATCGACTAAGCCTGCGCATCATGGATATCCGGGCCACCGACCTTCCCGATGTGAAGGTATTGACCCCGCGCCGTTTCGGCGACGCGCGCGGTTACTTCAGCGAGACCTGGAACGCGGCCCGCATGGCCGCGACCGGTCTTTCCACGGAATTCGTCCAGGACAACGAGAGCCTCTCGGCAAAGCCGGGAACGCTCCGGGGCCTGCACTACCAGTCACCACCCTTCGCTCAGTCGAAGCTGGTGCGGGTCGCGCGCGGATCAGTGCGTGACGTGGCCGTCGATGTGCGCCGCGGCTCGCCCACCTACGGCAGGTGGGTGGCGGAGGTGCTCTCGGCCGAGAACGCCGCGCAGCTTCTGGTGCCGCGCGGGTTTCTGCATGGCTTCGTGACGCTGGAACCGGACACGCTCGTTCTCTACAAGGTCGATAACGGCTACGACGCCGCGAGCGATGGCAGCGTGTTCTGGAACGGGGCGGGTCTCGACATCGACTGGGGGGTCGCGGCCGCCGACGTGACGCTGTCCGACAAGGACCGCGCCGCACCGGCTTTTCAGGACTGGGTTTCGCCGTTCGAGTACGTGGCCGCCTGAGAGCGCGGCCGCTGAGACAGGAGTTTGGTTGACATGAGACTTCTGGTGACAGGGGGGGCGGGGTTCATCGGCTCCGCCGTGGCGCGGCAGGCGATCAGCGACGGTCACGAGGTGATCGTGCTCGACGCGCTCACCTACGCGGCCAATCCGGCGAACCTCGACAGCATCGCCGCGTCGAACCGCTATTCCTTCGAGCAGGCAGATATCCGTGATCGCGCGGCGCTCGACGGCATCTTCGCCCGCCACACGCCCGACGCGGTCATGCACCTTGCGGCCGAGAGCCATGTGGACCGCTCGATCGACGGGCCGGCGGCGTTCATCGACACCAACATCACCGGCACCTACACGCTTCTCGAAGCCGCCCGCGCGTATTGGGGCGGCAGCCGGGACAAGCCGGGCCGTGATTTCCGCTTTCACCACATCTCCACGGATGAGGTCTTCGGCACGCTCGGCGAGACCGGTCTCTTCACCGAGACGACGGCCTATGCGCCGAACTCGCCCTACTCCGCCTCCAAGGCCGCGAGCGACCATCTGGTGCGCGCGTGGCACGAGACCTATGGCCTGCCGGTCGTGCTCTCGAACTGCTCGAACAACTACGGGCCGTTCCACTTCCCCGAGAAGCTCATCCCGGTCGTCATCCTGAACGCCCTCGCGGGCAAGGCCATTCCGGTCTATGGCCGGGGCGACAACGTGCGTGACTGGCTCTACGTCGAGGATCACGCGACCGCGCTCCTCGCGGTCGCGAGCCGTGGCAAGGTGGGCGAGAGCTACAACATCGGCGGCAACGCCGAGGCAACCAACCTCTCCATCGTCGAGCGCATCTGCGGCCTGATGGACGAGATGCACCCCGAGGGCGCGCCGCACGTGCGGCTGATCGAGTTCGTGACGGACCGGCCGGGCCACGACTTCCGCTATGCGATCGACGCCAGCAAGATCCGCGAGGAGCTCGGCTGGGAGCCCTCCGTCACCCTCGACGAGGGGCTGCGACAGACGGTGCGCTGGTATCTCGAGAACCGCGACTGGTGGCAGGCGATCCAGGCGCGGGGCCACAAGCTCGAACGCCTCGGCCTGAAGCAGGCCACCGCCTGATGCGGGCGCTGATCTTCGGCTCGACCGGACAGGTCGCCCGCGAGCTTCGCCGCGCCGCGACCGGGCTCGGGATCGAGGCCACCTTTCTCGACCGCGCCGCTGCCGATCTCGCGGACCCGGCCGCCTGTGCCGCCGCCGTGCGCGCGGCCAGCGCCGACGTGGTGGTGAACGCCGCCGCCTACACGGCCGTCGACCGCGCCGAGGACGAGCCGGACCTCGCAACGAGGATCAACGGCGAGACCCCCGGCGCCATTGCCGCGGCCTGCGACGCGAAGGGCGTGCCCTTCCTGCATGTCTCGACCGACTATGTCTTTGACGGCACCTCCGGCCGGGCGTGGCGCGAGGACGACCCGACCGGCCCGCTCGGCGCCTACGGCCACTCGAAGCTCGCCGGGGAGCAGGCCATCATCGCCGCGTGCCCGGACCACGTGATCCTGCGCACGGCGTGGGTCTTTTCCGCCCACGGCGCGAACTTCGTGAAGACCATGCTGAAGGTCGGCAAGGATCGGCCGGAAATGCGCGTGGTCGGCGATCAGGAGGGCTGCCCCACCGCGGCCGCCGACATCGCGGGCGCGCTCTGGACAATCGCCGGGGACTGGGGCCGCGGACGCGGTCGCGCCGGCATCTTCCACTACGCCGGCGCACCCGCCACAAGCTGGGCAGGCTTCGCGAGCGCGATCTTCGAGCGCACCAGCTGGCCCGCGCGGCCGGCGGTGACCGAGATCGCGACGGCGGACTGGCCGACCAAGGCCGTCCGGCCGGCAAACTCCGTCCTCGATTGCAGCGCGATCGAAGCGGCCTACGGCATCGCTCAGCCCGATTGGCGCCTCGCCCTCGACGAGGTCCTCGAAGAACTCGGAGAAGCCTCCGCATGACCGACCGCAAGGGCATCATTCTCGCCGGTGGCTCTGGCACCCGGCTCTATCCGATCACCCATTCGCTGTCGAAGCAGCTGCTGCCGCTCTACGACAAGCCGATGATCTACTACCCGCTGTCGGTGCTGATGCTGGCCGGCCTGCGGGAGATCGCGATCATCACGACGCCCGAGGATCAGGACCAGTTCCGCCGTCTGCTCCGCGACGGCAGCCAGTGGGGGATGCGCTTCGAGTACATCACCCAGGCCCGGCCCGAGGGTCTGGCGCAGGCCTACATCCTCGCCGAGGACTTTCTCGGCGGCGCGGCCTCGACCATGGTACTGGGTGACAACATCTTCTACGGCCACGACCTGCCGCAGCTTCTGAAGCGCGCGGGCAGCCGGCCCGAGGGCGGCACGGTCTTCGGGTATCAGGTGCGTGACCCGGAGCGCTACGGCGTCGTCTCCTTCGACCGTGAGGGCACCGTCCTCTCGATCGAGGAGAAGCCGGCGAAGCCCCGCTCGAACTTCGCCGTCACCGGCATCTATGTTCTCGACGGCAGCGCGCCCGCACGCGCCCGGGCCGTGCGGCCGAGCGAGCGAGGCGAGCTCGAGATCACCGAGGTCCTCACCTCCTATCTTTCGGACGGGTTGCTCAATGTTGAGCGAATGGGCCGCGGGTTCGCCTGGCTCGACACCGGCACTCACGCCAGCCTGCTCGACGCCGGCAACTTCGTGCGGATGATCGAGGAGCGGCAGAACGTGAAAATCGGCTGCCCGGAAGAGATCGCGTTCTCCGAGGGCTGGATCGACGAGGCCGCGCTGCGCACGCTCTCCCAGTTGTACCTCAAGACCGAGTACGGCCAGTATCTGGTGCGAATCGCCGACGGCGGCTGACGGAAATCCAGCCTCCTCTCGCTGGCGTCCCGCGCGCGCCTGACAGGGTACGAGCGCCAGCCTACGACTTTCCTACGGTTCCCACTCCGGAACAGACGGCGTAGGCTCTGCGAATCCCCGGACCAACGGGGGAAACAAACGGAGGATACAATGGCTTGGACTGCTCCCAGGATCGAAGAGATCAGCTGCGGCATGGAGATCAACATGTACGCTCCGGCTGACGACGAAGGCGTGCTGTTCTGAGGCGCTGAGACACGAGGGAGCGGCGCGCCATGTCGCTCCGCATTCTCGTTCTGGGGGCGGCGGCGGGGGGCGGTCTCCCGCAGTGGAACTGCGGTTGCCGGAACTGCGTCGCCGCCCGCGAGGGTGACCTGCCCTCGCTCAGCCAGTCGTCGATCGCCGTCAGCGGCGACGGCGAACACTGGGCGATCATCAACGCCTCGCCGGACCTGCGCCAGCAGCTCGCGGCCACGCCCGCGCTGCATGCCACCGGGCTCCGGCAGACGCCGATCGTCTCGGTTCTCGTCACCAACGGTGACATCGACCACGTCGCCGGCCTGCTCACGCTCCGCGAGAAACAGCCGTTCCGGCTGCTCGCGACTTCGGAGGTTCACGCGGTGCTCGCCGCGAATCCGCTGTTCCAGGCACTCGACCCCACGCTCGTCGCGCGGGAGGCGGTGGCGATCGGCGAAACGGTCGAGCTGGCCCCGGGCCTCCGCGCGACGCTTTTCCCGGTGCCGGGCAAGGTGCCGCTCTATCTTGAGGCGGGCGAGGTCGTCACCGATCAGGAGGGCGAGTTCACCGTCGGCGTCGAGTTCGCCAGCACCGACGCCCGTGGCTTCTACATCCCCGGTTGCGCCCGCATGACCCCCGCCCTCGCGGCCCGGCTGCAGGGCGCGGCGCTGGTCCTCTTCGACGGGACACTCTACCGCGACGACGAGATGATCACCGCCGGCCTCGGTGCCAAGACCGGGCGGCGCATGGGCCATATGCCGATCGGGGGCCCGGACGGCTCGCTCGCGGCCTTCGCCGAGCTTGACGTCGGCCGCAAGGTCTACGTCCACCTCAACAACTCGAACCCCGTCCTTGACCCGCGCACGCCCGAGCGCGCGGTGGTCACGGCGGCCGGCTGGACCGTCGCCGGGGATGGCATGGAGATCCGCGCGTGACACCTTCCCGCGAAACCTTTGAGGCCCGCCTGCGCGCCATCGGCGCCGAGCGTTACCACGACAAACATCCGTTCCACCTGCGACTGCACTCCGGTGGTTGCAGCCCGGACGAGGTGCGCGCCTGGGTGATCAACCGCTACTACTACCAGTCGCGGATCCCCATGAAGGACGCGGCCTTCATGAGCCGCGTCGAAGACCCGGATCTCCGGCGCGCGTGGGTGAGCCGGCTTCTCGACCACGACGGTCACCCCTCCGACGGCGAGCGCCGCGAGGGCGGCATCGTCCGCTGGCTGCGGCTCGCCGAGGCGGTCGGGCTCGATCCCGCCTACGTCGCTTCCTGTGACGGGGTGCTTGCCGGCACGCGATTCGCCGTGGACGCCTACGTGCGCTTCGTCCGCGAAACGCCGCTGCTGGAAGCGGTCGCCGCCTCGCTCACCGAGCTTTTCGCGCCGAAGATCCATGCCGACCGCATCGAGGGGCTGCTGAAGCACTACGCCTTCGCCAACGACCAGAGCCTTTCCTACTTCCGCAAGCGGCTCGACGAGGCACCGAAGGATGTGGCCTTCGGCCTCGGCTACGTGCTCGATCACGCGGACACGCTGGAGAAGCAGGATGCGGCGGCGGCGGCGCTCACCTTCAAGACCGACGTGCTCTGGTCCCAGCTCGACGCGCTCGAACACGCCTACGTGACGCCGGCGCGCATTCCGCCGGGCGCCTGGCGGCCGGGAACCGGGCTCCTGCCGGTCGCCGCGGAATGAGCGCCGCCCCCGCCAGATCGGCCGAGGGGACCAGGCTTCCCGCACATGCCGCGAGCACGCCCCCGCCCCTGCCAGACGCGTCGGTGCCGGCGCTGCCGCGCGGCGTGCGCCTGCACCACGACCGGGTGCGGCAGACATGGGTGCTGCTGGCGCCGGAACGCGTGCTGAAGCTCGATGCGGTCGGCCTCGCGGTGCTCGAACGGGTGGACGGTGCGCGGACCTTCGGGGCCATCGTCGATGATCTCGCCGCCGCCTACAATGCGCCGCGCGAACAGATCGCCGCGGACGCCAGCCGGTTTCTTGACGGGCTCATTGCCCGCCGCATGGTGGACCTCGCCCGATGAACGCACACGCCGCCTCACCGTCCAGCGCCGCATCTCCGCGCGCGCCGCTGGCACTCCTCGCAGAGCTCACCCACCGTTGTCCACTCTCCTGCCCGTACTGCTCGAACCCGGTGGAGCTGACGGCGCGCGAGGCGGAACTCGACACCGATGGCTGGGCCGACGTGTTCCGGCAGGCGGCCGATCTCGGCGTTCTCCAGCTTCACCTCTCGGGCGGCGAGCCGGCCTCGCGGCGCGATCTGGAGGACCTGGTGGCCGCCGCCCGCGACGCCGGGCTCTACGTCAACCTCATCACCTCGGGGATCGGTCTCACCCGCAAGCGGCTCGAGGCGCTCGATGCGGCCGGTGTCGACCATGTGCAGCTGTCGTTGCAGGGCGTCGGGCCGGCGATGGCTGACCGCATAGGCCACTATCGCGGCAGCTTTACCCGCAAGATGGAAGTTGCGGGCTGGGTCGCGGACCTCGGCCTGCCACTGACCCTGAACGCGGTCATGCACCGCCACAACTTCAAGGACCTGCCCGAGACCCTCGACCTCGCGCTCGACCTCGGCGCCCGCCGGATCGAGGTGGCGACGGTGCAGTTCCACGGCTGGGCCGCCACGAATCGCGCGGCCCTGATGCCGACCCGCGAACAGGCCCGCGAGGCGTCGCGCCTCGTCCTGGAGGCGCGCGAGAAGCTCAAGGGTCGGATGGTGATCGACTACGTGCCCGCCGATCACCACGCGCGCTTTCCGAAGGCATGCATGGGCGGCTGGGGCTCTACCGGCCTCAACGTCACGCCCGAGGGGCTGGTCCTGCCCTGCCACGCGGCACAGACCATCCCCGGCCTCGAGTTCTGGTCGGTCGCCGACCATCCGCTCGCGGAAATCTGGACTGACAGCCCGGCGTTCCGCGCCTACCGGGGCACCGACTGGATGCAGGAGCCGTGCAGTTCGTGCGAGCGGAAGCTCGTGGATTTCGGCGGCTGCCGCTGTCAGGCGCTGGCGCTGGCCGGAGATGCCGCGGCTACCGATCCGGTCTGCTCCCGCTCGGACCGCCACGCCGACCTCGTGGCCGCGATCGACGCCGAGGCGGACGCCCCGGCGCCGGAATTCGTCTGGCGCGTCGCACCACGCTGATCACCGGAAACGCGGAGGGCGGCATCGCCCCCCGGGCTTTCGCCGGGATCAATGCCGCCCTCGACTCGATCTCGTTCGGTATCGGCAGGTCGGGGCCGCGAGACGCGACCCCCGCTCAGCTCAGGCCTTGATCAGGCCCATGTTCTCGAGCTTCAGGATGACCTGCTGGGCCGAGTAATCGATCTCGTTGCCCTCGGTCTCAAGCCGGATCTCGGGGTTCGTCGGCTCCTCGTAGGGGTCGGAGATGCCGGTGAATTCCTTGATCTTGCCTTCGCGGGCCAGCTTGTAGAGACCCTTGCGGTCGCGGCGCTCGCACTCCTCGATCGAGGTCGCGACGTGGACCTCGAGGAACGCACCGTAAGCCTCGACCATCTCGCGCACGGCGGCACGGGTCGCGGTATAGGGCGCGATCGGGGCGCAGATCGCGATGCCACCGTTCTTGGTGATCTCGGACGCCACGTAGCCGATGCGACGGATGTTGATGTCGCGGTGCTCCTTGGAGAAGCCGAGCTCGGAGGACAGGTGCTTGCGCACCACGTCGCCGTCGAGCAGCGTCACCGGGCGACCGCCCATCTCCATGAGCTTGACCATCAGCGCGTTGGCGACGGTCGACTTGCCCGAGCCGGAGAGGCCGGTGAAGAACACGGTGAAGCCCTGCTTCGCGCGGGCCGGCTTCGACTTGCGGAGCTCCTCGACCACCTGCGGGAACGAGAACCAGTCGGGGATCTCGAGGCCTTCCTGCAGACGGCGGCGCAGCTCGGTGCCGGAGATGTCGAGGATGGTCTGCCCCTCTTCGACCTCGTCGCGCGGCTCGTACTGGGCCTTCTCCTGGACGTAGACCATCTGCTTGAAATCGACCATCTCGACGCCGATCTCGGCCTCGTTGTCGCCGAACAGCTTCTGGGCGCCGTAGGGGTCGTAGAAGTCCTTGCCCTGGCTGTTCTTGCCCGGGCCGGCGTGGTCGCGGCCAACGATCATGTGCGTGCAGCCGTGGTTGCGGCGGATGATGCCGTGCCACACCGCCTCGCGCGGGCCACCCATGCGCATGGCGAGACCAAGCAGCGACAGCGCCGTGGTGGACGCCGGATACTGGTCGAGCACCGCCTCATAGCAGCGCACGCGGGTGAAGTGGTCGATGTCGCCGGGCTTCGTCATGCCGACCGACGGATGGATGAGCAGGTTGGCCTGGGCCTCACGCGCGGCGCGGAAGGTCAGCTCCTGGTGCGCGCGGTGCAGCGGGTTCCGGGTCTGGAACGCCACGATCCGCCGCCAGCCGAGCTTGCGGAACAGGGTCCGAAGTTCGTTCGGCGTGTTGCGAAGCGCGCGGAAGTCATAGTGCGTCGGCTGCTGGATGCCGGTGATCGGCCCACCGAGATAGACCGGCCCCGCCTTGTGGCGCAGGTAGTTGACCGCCGGATGTGCGATGTCGTCGGCGCCGAAGACGCCTTCGGCCTCGAACGCCTTGTCGGCGACCCACTTGTCGGTGACCGACATGATCGCGAGGATCACGCCTTCCTGATCGCGGAGCGCGATATCCTGCCCGACTTCCACCTTGGCGGCAAACGCCTCGGAAACGTCGAGATTGATCGGCATCGGCCAGAGGGCACCGTCGGCGAGGCGCATCTCCTTGACGACGCCGTCGTAGTCAGCCTTGCCAAGGAACCCCTTGAGCGGGTTGAATCCGCCGTTCATCAGAAGTTCGATGTCGCAGATCTGGCGCTGTGTCAGGTCCCAGGACACGAGGTCCGCCGCCTCGAGCTTGAGCTTCACGGCGCTGTCCGCCGATACGTAGAGCTCCGGAATAGGCACGAGGTTCGTTGCGGTCATTTCTGGGTACCCCACTTACTGATTCGACTCGAGTGGGTGGTATCAGTGACCCGCAGAGAGTGTCAAAGCGCTGCGAGGGCTCGTGCGGCATTGCGCCACACGGGTGTGTCGAGGCCACACCAGAGCGGGCCTTGCCCCCGTCAGAAGCCGCGGAAGTGGATCAGTTCGTCGGAGTCGGAGCCGGAACGACCCGGAGGTTGGTCATCCCGACCCACCCCTTGACGCTGCCGTCCTCCGGCAATTCGACCTCGCACCACTTGCGGCCGGCAGCCATCTGGCAACCGATCGTGTGGAGCAGAGTTCGGTCGTCCAGGCGGGCGACGATGCTCGCACCCTTGGTCGGTCCGTCGCGCAGCACGAGAGCCCCGGCGGCGCCGGTAATCTCGACGAACACCTCATCTCCGGAGGAGTCAGTACCCGCATTGGCAGCGACTCCCGCGGAGGCGAGAGCAGAAACGGCGGCGATTGCAAGCAAGATGTGACGCATCACAGCCCTCGTCCGGCACAAACAACACATCGGCTGAAAATCGCCTATGGTTTCCCACAGGTCAAGCGGAGCCTTGGGCCACAATTGAGATTTGGCGTGACCTGATGCAAGGATGCCAGCCTCCGAAAGTCACCGCCCAATTCCGATGGCATTCTCCTTCTGCCGCGATTGCCTCACCCCGCTCGGCACGGAGGCGCCAAGGTGTCCGGCCTGCCGATCGCCACGCCTTGCGACTCACCCGGAGCTTGCCACGCTTTCCATTGCCCATCTCGATTGCGACGCCTTCTATGCCGCCGTCGAGAAGCGCGAGGACCCGAGCCTTCGCGACCGGCCGCTCATCGTGGGTGGCGGCCGCCGGGGCGTTGTCTCCACCGCCTGTTACATCGCGCGAATCCGCGGCGTCCGTTCGGCGATGCCGATGTTCCGGGCGCTGAAGCTCTGCCCCGATGCCGTCGTGGTGCCGCCGCGGATGGCCCTTTATGCCGAGGTGTCGCGCGCGATGCGCGCGATGATGCTCGAGCTCACGCCGCTTATCGAGCCGCTGTCGCTCGACGAGGCATTCCTCGACCTGACGGGCACCGAACGTCTGCACCGCGCCCCGCCCTCGCTGCTGCTGGCCCGGTTGCAGAAACGAATCGAGGCGGAACTCGGAGTGACCGCGTCGGTTGGCCTCAGCCACAACAAGTTCCTCGCCAAGATCGCCTCGGAGCGCGACAAGCCCCGCGGCTTTGCCGTCATCGGCCGCGCCGAGACCGATGCATTCCTCGCGACTCAGCCGGTGTCGATCATCTGGGGGGTCGGACAGGCGGGGCTCGCGAGCCTGGAGCGCGCCGGGATCCGCAGCATCGCCGACCTCCGCGCGCGCGACCGCGCCACGTTGGTGCGCGGTTTCGGCAGCCTCGGGGATCGCCTGTGGCATCTGGCGCGCGGCGAGGACACCCGCAGCGTCACCCCGGACCGCCCGTTGAAGTCGATCTCGCACGAGATGACGTTCGACCTCGACATCGCAGACGGCGCCGCTCTCGCACGGTATCTCTGGCAGCTCGCCGAGAAGGTCTCGGCGCGGGCGAAGCGCCTCGATCTCGCCGGCCGGGTCGTGACGCTGAAGCTGAAGCGGGCCGACCATTCGACCCTGACCCGCCGGCAGACACTGGATGAGCCGACGGTGATGGCCGATCGCCTCTACCGCACGGCCCTGCCGATGCTGCAGCGCGACATGAGCGCCGGCCCGTTTCGGCTCATTGGCGTCGGCCTCGCCTCGCTTTCGGTTGCCGGGCTCGAGTCCGGCGATCTGCTCAGCGCGGATTCCGAGCGACGACTGAAAGCTGAACGTGCCACGGACAGCATTCGAGCCCGTTTTGGTGAAAAGTCGATCATCCTCGGCCGCTCGCTTGAGTGAGCGTGAGGACCGACCGCACCTTTGGCACGCGCGATCGCTATATTTTTAGGCAGTGAAGCGAAAATTAGCGCAGGATTCCGAAAATTTGCGCGGAGGGAGTTGACTATGCTGCGCCGCGGCATAAACTGATGCCCGTGATGCGTTGCATCATACACGCCCTACGGGCGTTTCCTCCCTAAACTTGGGCCGTGCCTCGCGCACGGCCTCTTTTTTTGTCCGAGCCGCAATGGCTTGCGGCAGCTTTCAGAGCGAGCAAGGCGTCGTGGCGAGACTATTCCGCGGCCATCGGCAGCGCGCGGGGCGCAATCGCGGCCAGCCTGCGCGTCACCTCGGTGAGTCGAGCGGCGACCGCAGCGAATGCGCTACCGCGCTCAACTCGCGCTTCGTCCATGTAGAGCGAGCGGTCGATCTCGATCTGCAATGCCTGCACGCCGCGGCGCGGTCGACCATAGGTCTGGGTGATGTAGCCGCCGGCGAACGGCGTGTTCCTCGCCACGAGGAATCCGGCCTCACCGAACACATCCGCCGCCAGATCGATCAGCCAGCGGTCGCAGGCCGCGCCGAATCGGTCGCCGAGAATCACGTTGGGCCGCCGGCCCCACGCCGACGGCGTGGCGTTCAGCGCATCGCGCGGCATGGAATGGCAATCGAAGAGCACCGCCATTCCGAAGGCCGCCCGGCTCTCCTCGATCAGTTCCGTGAGTCGGGCGTGATAGGGTCGCCACACCGTCAGGATGCGCGACTCCGCCTCGGCAAGGCTGAGCTTGCCGTCAATGATCGCCCGTCCCTCGCCGACCACTCGGGGAATCACCCCGAGCCCGGCGGCGATCCTCGGATTCTGCCCCACACGCCCCGCCCCGGCGATGAGGGCCGGGTCGAGGTCCTCCGGGCCGCGGTTGAGATCGACCCATGCGCGCGGCGCCCGCGCCGCGAGCAGCGGCGCCCCCGCGTCCGGCGCGGCCGCAAAGAGTTCGTCGACGAAAGCATCCTCCGACGAGCGCAGCTGCGGGAGCGACAACCTCGAACGGCGGATCAGTTGGACAGGATACTCACGCCCGCTGTGAGGCGAACTGAACACTGCGCATGATCGCCGGTCAGCCGGCATCGCGAGCTTGAAGGCGTCGTCCATCAGGCATCCCTTTCGCGGAACCATAGCCGGTCAAATCTGCCGGCGAAATGCCTTGAACAGGCGCGCGGCCCCGTCTATAGGACTGCCGACGAAACGGCTGCCCTCAGCGGCCGGTTCTCGGGCGTATAGCTCAGCGGGAGAGCACTTCGTTGACATCGAAGGGGTCACTGGTTCAATCCCAGTTACGCCCACCATTTTCCGCCCTCCGCAAGGGGGCGAACTGACCGGTCCCCCCCGCGGACCAGAACGAAACGAGAGGCGCTCGCGCGCCGCAGAGGAGAGAGGCCATGAAGGTTGTCAATTCGCTTCGCTCCCTGAAGCTGCGTCATCGCGATTGCCGCGTCGTGCGCCGCAAGGGGCGGGTCTACGTAATCAACAAGACCCAGCGTCGGTTCAAGGCCCGCCAGGGCTGATCCAGCGTAAAGCAAGTACTTCTGACGCAGGCCGCGCTGTTTGCGCGGCCTCTGTCTTTTTTCGGTGACGCTCGGCGGAGGAATCTGTCGTCATGGCGTCATCATCGGCGGAATATTGCCGAATTCTCACCATATGGCGCCTGTTTCCCTGCCGGCCGATGGCCTGAAAAATCCGCGTGGGATAAGGTCGTACGTGGTCCCCGTGGTCTCCGACCCATTCGGAGGCTCTGAGGGCCGCTGAAAACGGTCGCCGCGCCAGCGGACGGCGGGGGAAGAAAATGGCTGAGGATGGGCAGGTCGGAGGTTTCGCTCCAGCGGCGGGACCGACAATGGCGGATCTGATGGATCCGGTCGCTCTTGAAGCGCGACTGAAGGATGCGCGTCTCCGACGGGCCAAGGTGCTCGCGCAGCGCGAGGCAGAGCTACCTGCCAAGCCACCAGCGTGCCAGAATGATTCGCAAAGTGAGCGGACGATACCACGGCCGCCCCCCGCGCCGGCGGCCAGGGCCGTCTCCCTCGGGCCGAAGCGTCCCGGCTGGCTGGACGACATCAGTCGTAACAAGGCGGCCGAGCCGGCGGGAGCCGCGGGCTTTCAGGCTCCCGATTCCATTCCCGAGCCGGCCGGTCCGACGACGCGTCTGCGTCCGGTGCTCCTCGCTCCCGCCGGGGGCCCGGCGAGGAAGGCCCACCACCCCGCGAGCGAGCATCCTCCGTTCGGCGCCGAGGGCGAGGCTGAGTCCCCGCTTCTGGCGGCTCTGCGAACCGCAACGCCAAGGTCGCGGCGCCGGATGACGCCCGCCGCGCTCCTCTTTGTCGCCGGTCTCGGCATCGGCGCCACCATCGTCGCCATGGTGGTGAGCCCGGCGGACAGCGATCCGGAGCAGATCGCGACGGCGAGCGTCGGCACCGATACCCCGGAACCGGCGATCGCTCCCGAGCCGGTCGCCCCCGGCGTTGCCAGCGCGCCCGCGGCCGTCGCGGAGCCGCCCGTGGCGCACGGACCGGCTGCCGCCACGCCGCGGACCGCCGCGCCGGCAACCGAGCCTTCGGCCCCGGCCAGTCTGGCGGTGCCAGTGTCCGAGCCGGCGCCACCACCAATGGCGCCGCCTGGTCCGGCGATCGACGAGATCATCGACGCCGCGAGCCCGACCCTGGCCGAGCCGGAAACCATGGTACCGCCAGAGTTCGCGTCCAGCGACGAACTGACCCCGGGCATCGTCGCGGGGCCGTTGCCGGAGCGGATCTCGATCCACTACCCCCGCTCGGCGCAGGGCGCCGCGACGTCGATCCAGGCCCAGCTTCGCGCCGCCGGCGTCGCGGATGTCGAGATCATGCCGGTCGGCCTCGCCATCGGCCACTCGAACGTGCGCTTCTATCATGACGCCGACCGGGAGGGCGCGGAGGGCGCCAGCGCGCTGATCGCCGACGCGCTCGGTGGTGCTCCCGAGACGCGCGATTTCACCGACTACCCGACCCCGACGGTGACCGGACGCATCGAGATCTGGCTTGCGGGCGAACCCGGGCGCGGCGGCTCGACGTCGGGCAATGCTGCCTCGACGACGGCTCCCGCTCCGACCGCCAACGTCAGCGAGCCCGATCCCTACGCGCTGCTGGCGCCAAACGAACAGGTCCGCGAGGTCCAGCGCATCCTCCTCGACCGGATGAGCGGAAATCCCTGAACCACGGGCGCGGCCGGTTGTCCGGCCGCGCCGCCTCGCCTGTGCCGCTGAGGCGGACGCCCGGAAAAGAGAGAGTCACGACCCAATGACCGAGCTTCGTACCCGGGCGCGCGGCGTCACGCTGCCGAAGATCTCGTATGGCACCTCCGGCCTCGGCGGAATGCCCGACACCTACGGCTACGACGTCGACGAGGCACGGGCGATTGCCACGATTCAGGCGGTCCTCGCCCTGCCCGACGGAATGCTCGACACCTCCCGCCTCTATGGCATGGGCCGCAGCGAGGAGCGCATCGGCAAGGCGGTGGCCGAGCTCGGCGGCTGGCCCGAGGGCCGGCTGATCTCCACCAAGCTCGACCGCGACCCCGAGACCGGCCGCTTCGATGGCGACATGGCCCGCCGCTCGCTCGAGGAGAGCCTCACCGCCCTTGGCCTCGACCGGGTGGACATGCTGCACCTGCATGACCCCGAATACGCCACCGACCTCGACGAGGTGACGCGGAAAGGCGGCGCGCTCGACACGCTGATCGCAATGCGGGACGAGGGCCTCGCCCGCGTTGTCGGTCTCGCCGCGGGGCGCGTCGACGTAATGATGCCGCTGCTGACCGAGTGGGATTTCGACTGTCTCGTCACCCACAACCGCATGACGCTGGTGAACCGCAACGCCGAGCCGATGCTCGAACTCGCCGCCGAGCGCGGCATCGCGGTCCTGAATGCCGCCCCCTATGCCGGCGGAATGCTGGCGAAGGGCGCGTCAAAGGCCCGCTACGTCTATCAGGAGCCGACCGACGAGATGCGTGCCCCGGTCGTCCGCGTCGAGGAGGCCTGCGCCCGCTACGATGTGCCGCCCGGCGCCGCCGCGTTGCAGTTCTCCATGCGGGATCCTCGTATCGCGTCGACGGTCTGCGGCGTCACCCGTCCCGAGCGCGTTCAGGAGACGCTCGCCTGGGCGGCATGGCCGATCCCGGATGCGCTCTGGACCGAGCTCGCGGCACTGCCCTTCGACACGCACGATCCCGAGGCGACCCGCGACTACAAGCTCGGCTGACCCGCGCCGGACGGGCGGCCACCGCAGCTCATCGGTTGCAGGTCGGCGCCGCTTGGCCTAAATCGCCTCGACCTCTGCCCTCGGAGCCCGGACACATGCGCCTCACCCGCTATTTCCTGCCCATCCTGCGCGAAAACCCGGCGGAGGCGCAGATCACGAGCCACCGCCTGATGCTGCGCGCCGGCATGATCCGCCAGGCGCAGGCCGGCATCTATTCGTGGCTGCCGCTCGGCTTCAAGGTGCTCTCCCGCCTCGAGCAGATCGTCCACGAGGAGCAGCAGCGCGCGGGCCATATCCCGCTGCTCATGCCGACGCTGCAATCCGCCGATCTCTGGCGCGAGAGCGGCCGTTACGACGACTACGGCGCCGAGATGCTCCGCATCAAGGACCGCCACCAGCGTGACATGCTTTACGGTCCGACCAACGAGGAGCTCATCACCGACATCTTCCGCTCGTCGGTCGGCTCCTACAAGGATCTGCCCCTCACGCTCTACCACATCCAGTGGAAGTTCCGTGACGAGGTCCGCCCCCGGTTCGGCGTCATGCGCGGCCGCGAATTCCTGATGAAGGACGGCTACAACTTCGACCTGACCGTCGAGGACGCCATCCACGCCTACAACCGGCACATGGTCACCTACATCCGCACCTATGAGCGGATGGGCCTGAAGGCGATCCCGATGAAGGCCGACACCGGCCCGATCGGCGGCGACCACTCCCACGAGTTCCTCGTCCTTGCGCCCACCGGCGAGAGCGGCGTCTTCTACGACCGCGCCATCACCGACCTGACGCTCGGCGATCGCGACATCGACTTCACTGACCGGGGCGCCGTTTCCGAGATCGTCGAGACGTGGACCACGCCTTACGCCCGCACCGACGAGCGCCACGACGCCGACGAATTCGCGAAGATCCCCGAGGATCGCCGCATCGAAGGCCGTGGCATCGAGGTCGGCCAGATCTTCTTCTTCGGCACCAAGTACTCCGAGCCGATGAAGGCGGTGGTGGTGAACGAGGCCGGAGAGCGCGTGCCCGTCCAGATGGGCAGCCACGGCATCGGCGTCTCGCGCCTCGTCGGCGCAATCATCGAGGCGAGCCATGACGACAAGGGCATCATCTGGCCCGAGGGCGTCACGCCGTTCGGCGCCGGCATCGTGAACCTCCGGCAGGGGGACGCCGCCACCGACGCCGCCTGCGAGAGCCTTTATGCCGATCTGACCAAGGCCGGCGTCGATCCGCTCTATGATGACCGCGACGAGCGGGCGGGGGCGAAGTTCGCGACGATGGACCTGATCGGCCTGCCGTGGCGTGTCACCGTCGGCCCGCGCGGCCTCGCCGCCGGCAAGGTCGAGCTCACCTCGCGGCGCACTGGCGAGAGCGAGGAGCTTTCGCCCGAGGCGGCGGTCGCCCGTCTCCGCGAGATCTACGCCAACCGCTGAGTCAGCAGTCGAGGCGCCGGCCGCGCACGGGATCGACCCCTCCGAACCTCACCGCCACCGCGCGCCCCGTGGCGGCGTCGGCCGCGTGGAGGTGCAGGTGCGGCTCGGTCGTGTTGCCGGAGTTGCCCACCCGGCCGAGCCGATCGCCCGGCGCGACGGAGCCGCCCGCCGCCACTGCCACCGAGCCGCGCTCCAGATGGGCGAGTTCTACCGTGACTGCACCGCAGGCGAGGACCACGTGATTGCCGGCCGCGGCGGCCGGATCGCGCTTCGGCGGCTCGAGGTCCGGGAGACCGTCCACCGCCTCGACGACATCCCCGGCGCATGGGCTCAAGACCGGTGCGCCCCAGATCCGATAGCGGGAAACATCCCGCGGCAGCAGCCCGGCGGCCCGGAACCCAAGCGGCCCGACCGCAACGATGTCCACGGCCCGCGCCTGCTCCGGGTGGCCCGCGTGATGGTTGACCAGTTGATTGCCACCGCCCTGCACCACCATGAAGCCGCCGTCCCCGGCGAGCGGGCAAGCGAGCGGGATTGCGCTCCGAGGCGGAAGCATCCCGGTCGCGGCGAACCCTGCGAGCCCCACCATGAGCGCGACCGAAGTGAGCGTCGCGACGAGGTCACTGCGCCGCCATGGCACTGCTGATCTCGCGGACCGTCGGCGATGGCGCCAGAAGGACCAGCCGGCCGTCACGACGGTGGCGGCGAGGATCAGGGTTCGGGTGTGGAGACCCACGATATCCCAGCGGGTGACAAGGACGAGCAGGGCAAGGAGGGCGCAGATGTCCGCCGCCCGGAGCAACCAGCGCCCGCGCGAGGGCTCGTCGAGCCGCGCAAGCCGCCAGATCCAGGCGAGCGCGAGGACAACTGGCAGCAATGCGAAGAGAGCGATCATCGGCAGCCTCTTTTCCAGCGGGACGCAAGCGGGCGCGCGCACCGGTGTCATCGAGTGTCGCATCCGGGGCCGGGAGATGACGTGGGCAGACCGCCGGCGGCGAAACGCTGTCCCTCCGGGCGTAGTGCGCATTGCCCGATCGTCCAGCCGATTGTGGAAGGGCGCGGGGCGTCCGGCCGCCGATAAGGCGATGGCGCGAACGCGAGCTCACGCGGTCGCGGGTTGACCTTCGACGGCCGGGGCCACAGGGTCCGCCCGCCATGACCGCTGCCGCATCATCCCCCCCGCCCTTCTCCGCCTTCGAATGGCTGATCGCCTGGCGGTACTTGCGCGCGCGGCGCAAGGACGGCGGGATCTCGGTCATCGCCTGGTATGCGCTCATCGGCGTGATGCTCGGCGTCGCCACCCTCATCGTCGTGCAGGCGGTGATGTACGGCTTCCGCGAGGAATTCACCGAGCGCATCCTCGGCGCCAATGCGCACGTCACGGTCTACTACTCGCCCGAGATCGACGCGAACGGCGTGCAGGACCGGCTGATCCCCGACTACGACGATCTCGCCAAGCGCCTCGCCGCCGTCCCGGGCGTGACCCACGCGGCACCGCAGATCCGCGGGCAGGTCATGGTTTCGGCCAACGGCCGCGCCTCGGGCGTCGAGGTGATCGGCATCCGGCCGGACGATCTGGCGAGCATCCCGCTCGTCGCCCGCCCGGAGACCTCGGGCGGCAGTCTCGCCGACTTCGAGCAGGGAATCGCCATCGGCGCCGGCGTCTCGCGCGATCTCGGCATCGGCATCGGCGGCACCCTGACGCTGATCTCGCCCGAGGGCATGGACACGCCCTTCGGCACCCAGCCGCGGGTCAGCGACTATCCGGTCGTCTACATCTTCGGCGTCGGGCGCTACGACATCGACAAGACCCGCGTCTACATGCCCTTCACCGAGGCCCAGTCGTTCTTCGACCGCGAGGCGGGCGCCGACGAGGTCGAGGTGATGGTGACGGATCCGAACCGGGTCGAGGACATGCTCCCCGCACTCGCGGCCGCCGCCGGCCCCCGCGCCGT
The DNA here is from genome assembly GCF_014201905.1 of Amaricoccus macauensis. Classification (GTDB taxonomy): domain Bacteria; phylum Pseudomonadota; class Alphaproteobacteria; order Rhodobacterales; family Rhodobacteraceae; genus Amaricoccus; species Amaricoccus macauensis. Next base: position 249,548 of record NZ_JACHFM010000004.1, read on the forward strand.
GCTCTGGACATGGAAGGACGCATCGGGCGCGTTTCTCTCGGCCCTCGATACCGAGCGGCGGGTGATGTTCATCATCCTGTCGCTCGTGGTGCTCATCGCCGCGATGAACATCATCTCGGGCCTCGTCATGCTGGTGAAGAACAAGGGCCGCGACATCGGCATCCTTCGGACCATGGGCCTGACGCAGGGGTCGATCATGCGGGTCTTCTTCATCTGCGGCTCACTCATCGGCGTGGTCGGGACCGTGCTCGGCGTCGTGCTCGGGTGCCTGTTTGCCTATTACATCAAGGACATCCAGATGCTGATCGAGAGCGTCCTCGGCGCCTCGCTCTGGAACCCCGAGATCCGGTATCTCACCGAGATCCCCTCGCGCCTGCGCTGGCAGGACGTGAGCGCGGTCGCCGGCATGGCGCTGCTTCTCTCCTTCGTCATCACCATCCTGCCGGCCCGCAACGCCGCGCGGATGAACCCGGTCGAGGCGCTGCGCTATGAGTGAAGGCGCGCATCGCCCCGCGCAGGGCTCCGCCAAATGCGCATCTCTCCGCGAAGCGGACGCGCTGTTTCCGCCGGGCCAGGAGTTGCTGCGCGGAGGCCCGCATGTCTGAAGTCCTCCATCTCGAAAACGTCGCCAAGACCTACAATCCCGGCACACCGGCGGCGGTGACCGTCCTCGACGGCGCGAGCCTGACGCTCGCCGCGGGCGAGGTCGTCGCCCTCGTCGCCCCTTCCGGTGCTGGCAAGTCGACGCTGCTGCATGTGGCGGGCCTGCTCGACAGCCCGTCCTCGGGCATGGTGCGCCTGCTTGGGCAACCGGTGGAGCAGGCATCCGACGCCGCCCGCACGCGCCTCCGCCGCGACGCCGTGGGCTTCGTGTACCAGTTCCACCACCTGCTGCCTGAGTTCTCCGCCGTGGAGAACGTGGCCCTGCCACAGCGCGCCGCTGGCTTCAGCCGCGCCGATGCCGCCGCGAGGGCCCGCGAGCTCCTCGAAGCGGTCGGCCTCGGCCACCGTCTCAGCCATCGGCCGGCGGAGCTTTCCGGCGGCGAACAGCAGCGCGTCGCCTTCGCGCGCGCCCTCGCCAACCGCCCGAAGCTGCTGCTCGCCGACGAGCCGACCGGCAACCTCGACCCCGAGACCTCGTCGCGGGTCTTCGAGATGCTGCTCGACCTCGTGCGCCAGACCGGGCTCGCCGCGCTGATCGCCACCCACAACCCCGAGCTTGCCGCCCGCATGGACCGGACGCTCCGCCTCGACCAGGGCCGCATTTCGGAGGCTGCATGAACAGCGAGATCACAACCCGCCTGACCGCCGCTCTCCCGGTGATCGAGGCGGCCGGCGCACATGCGCTCGGCTACTTCCGCCAGCCGCTCGACGTGGAAAACAAGCTCGGCACCGGTTTCGACCCGGTGACGATCGCCGACCGCGAGGTCGAGGCGCTGATCCGCGAGCGGCTGCTGGCGCTCTGGCCCGACAGCCCGGTGGAGGGCGAGGAGGCAGGCCTTACCCCCGGCGACAGCCCGTGGTCGTGGATCGTCGATCCGATCGACGGCACCCGCGCCTTCATCTCCGGGATGCCGGCATGGGGCGTGCTGCTCGGGCTGCGCCATGACGGCCAGCCGGTCGGCGGCATCGTCGCCCAGCCGTTCACCGGCGAGACCTTCATCGGCGGCGCCGGGCGCGCGGTCTGCCGCCGGGGCGGCGCCGAGACGGTGCTCGCCACCTCCGGCCGCACCGACCTCGCGTCCGCCATCCTCTACTGCACCCACCCGGAGATCTTCACCACCGACGCCACGCGCGCGGGCTTTGCCCGGGTGTCGCAGTCGGTGCGTCTGACGCGCTACGGCGGCGACTGTTACGCCTATTGCCTGCTCGCCATGGGCTTCGTCGATCTCGTCATCGAAAGCTCGCTCCAGCCCTACGACATCCTGCCGGTCGCACCGATCATCACCGCGGCGGGCGGCGTCGTGACCGACATCGACGGCGAGACGCCGCTCCGGGGCGGCACGGTGATCGCCGCCGCCACGCCGGAACTCCACGCGGCGGCGCTGCGGCTCATGCAGCAGGGCTGACGGGCTCAGCCAGCCAGCCGCTCCCGGACGAGCGCCTCGAAGCGCTCGCCGCGCTCCTCGAAGCTTGCGAACTGATCGAAGCTGGAACACGCGGGGGCCAGGAGCACGGTATCGCCGGGCTCCGCTTCGGTGAGCGCCGCCGTGACCGCGGCATCCAGCGTCCCGGCCACGCTGTACGGCACCTCGCCGAGCGTCGCGGCAAACCCCCCGGCCGCCTCGCCGATCAGGTAGGCCTTCGCCACACGTGGGAAAAGCTCGCGCAGCGCTTCGATGCCGCCCTCCTTCGGCCGGCCGCCGGCGATCCAGCGGACCCGCTCGAAGCTGCCGAGCGAGCGTGACGCGGCATCGGCGTTCGTCGCCTTCGAGTCGTTCACCACCCGCACACCGCCCCACTCGCCGACGATCTGGCTGCGATGCGGCAGGCCGGGATAGGTGGCGAGCGACGCCTCGATCTGCCGGGGGCCGATCCCGAGGACGCGCGCCACCGCGTAAGCGGCACAGGCATTCTGGTGGTTGTGGGCGCCGGGCAGGGTCGCCATCGCCCGCAGGTCGATCGACGCCTGCTGCCGGCCGTGGCGCCACTCGGCAAGGAAGCCCTTCCGTGCGAACACCGACCAGCCAAGCCGGTCGAGCTTGCGCCCGGACGAGATCTCGATGACCGGATCCCCGGTCCCTGCCTCCTCGCGCATGGCGTTCGCAAGGAATCGACCCTCGTCCTCGTCGACGCCAATGATCGAGCGCGACGGTCCGCCCTCGGCAAAGAGCCGGCGCTTGGCGGCGAAGTAGCCGCCAATCCCGCCGTGGCGGTCGAGATGGTCGGGCGAGAGGTTGAGAAAGACCGCGATGTCGGGCTGGAGCGCCCGCGCAAGTTCGATCTGATAGGACGAAAGCTCGAGGATCACGACCATGCCGTCCTCGGCCGGATCGAGGTCCAGCGCGCCGCGTCCGATGTTGCCGCCGACCTGCACCGGGCGGCCGGTTGCCGCGAGCAGGTGCGCAGCCAGCGCCGTCGTCGTCGACTTGCCGTTCGACCCGGTGACGCAGACCACGCTCGGCATCCGGTCGAATTCCTGCCACGCCGGCGTGGCGAACGACCGGAAGAACAGTCCGATGTCATTGTCCACGGCAACGCCCGCATCCCACGCCGCGCGGATCGCCGGATGCGGCGCCGGATAGAGATGCGGGATCCCGGGGCTGACGATGAGCGCCTTGGCCCCGTCCCAGGCCTTCGCCTTCGTCAGGTCGTCGAGCGGGATGCCGTCGGCCTCCGCCGCCGCCCGCGCTGCGGCTCCGTCATCCCACGCAACGACCTCGGCACCGCCCGCGAGCAGTGCCGCGACGGTCGGCCGGCCCGAGCGCCCGAGCCCGAGCACGGCGACCTTGTGGCCGGAATATCCTCGAACCGGGATCATGCCGCCCTCCTTCCGGCCAGTCTGCCTGTTCAGTTCTTTCCCGCCGCCTCGATGAACGTCGGGTCGAAAGTCGCCGCGAGGTCGACCTTGGCGCTGGCGATCTCGGGGTCGAAGGAAAGAAGCTCCATTGCCGCCTTCTCGCCATCCTCGGTGACAAGACCCGTGCGCGAATAGGTCGGCAGCGAGTTCTTCACCGCCTCGGCATAGATCGCGGGATCACCCTGATAGTACTCTTCCGGCACCGTGGCCACCACGTCCTCGGGCGTCGCCGTCTCGAGCCAGCGGAGCGCCTTGTAGAGGGCGTTCACCAGCGCCTGCGTCGTCTTCGGGTTCTCCTTGATGAAGTCGTCCCGGGTGTAGAGTACCGCCGCCGGCAGGGTCTCCGCGCCGAAGATCTCCTTCATCCCCGCCTCGGTCCGGCTGTCGGCGAGCACGAACGCGTTGCCGCCGCCGACCAGCGTCGAGATCGTCGGATCGAGGTTCGAGGTGGCATCGACCTCGCCGCGCAGCATCGCCGCGACCGCGGTCGCGCCACCGCCGACGCCGATGTAGGCGACATCCTCATCCGTCAGACCGGCCTTGTGCAGCAGGTAGGTCGCGAAATTGTTGGTGGAGGAGCCCGGCGCCGTCACGCCGATCTTCATGCCCTTGAGGTCGGCGACGGTCTTGACCTTGTCCTTCAGCTCCTCGCGCACCGCGAGAACGATGCCGGGATAGCGGCCGAGTTCGAGCACGGCCTTGATCGGCTGGCCCTTCACCTGCATCCGGATCGTGTGCTCGTAGGCGCCTGTCACCACGTCGACCGACCCGCCGACCAGCGCCTGCAGGCTCTTCGACCCGCCGGCGAAGTCGTTGATGTTCACGTCGAGCCCCTCTTCCTTGAAGAAGCCCTTCTGCTCGGCGATGGTCAGCGGCAGGTAGTAGAGAAGCGGCTTGCCCCCCACCCCGAGCTCCACGTGGGTCTTCTCGAGGTCCTGCGCCGAGGCGGCGCCCGAGACCATCAGGACCGCCGCGGCTCCGAGCGCCGCCAAGAGCTTGCGTGCGTTGAGCATTGTTCTTCCTCCCTTTCGTGTTCGTCTCAGCCTTGTGCCGTGCTCGTCGGCGCCGACGGGCGCCAGACCAGCAGGCGCCGCTCGACCGCCGACACCATGAGATCGACGAGAATGACGAAAGCGGTCAGGACCAGCATCCCCGAGAAGACGCCGGTGACGTCGAACACCCCTTCCGCCTGCGCGATGCGGTAGCCGAGGCCGGCGGATGAGCCGAGATACTCACCCACCACCGCGCCCACCAGCGCAAAGCCGACGGACGTGTGCAGGCTCGAGAACACCCACGACATCGCCGACGGCATATAGACATGGCGCAGGAGCTGGCGGTTGTTCATGCCGAGCATCCGGGCGTTCGCCAGCACGGTCGGCGAGACTTCCTTGACGCCCTGATAGACGTTGAAGAACACCACGAAGAACACCAGCGTCACGCCGAGCGCCACCTTCGACCAGATACCGAGGCCGAACCACAGCGCGAAGATCGGCGCGAGCACGACGCGCGGCAGCGCGTTCGCGGCCTTGACGTAGGGATCGAACACCGCCGCCGTCAGCGCCCGGCGCGCGAACCAGAAGCCGACGACGATGCCGAGGACCGAGCCGATGATGAACGCCAGCACCATCTCGAGCGCGGTGACATAGAGGTGGCGCCAGATCACCCCGGACGCGAAGTCCTTCCAGGTGCGGGCGAGCACGTCGAGTGGCGTCGAGAAGAAGAACGGGTTGATGAGCGGCTTGCCGTTCGGCATCGGCACCGTGGTGCCGAAATGCCAGATCACGAAGAACCCGAGACCAACGAGGATCTGCAGGAGGAGGATGGTGCGCCGGTTCACCGGGAGTCCTCCTGAGCGTAGGCTTTCACCACCTCGGACTTCAGATGGTCCCAGATCTCGCGGTGCAGCCGGGCGAAGGCGGCGGTGTGGCGGACCTCGGCCGGATCACGCGGACGCTCAAGCTCGACCGGATAGTCGCCGATGATCGTTGCCCCGGGGCCGGCCGACATGATGACCACCCGATCCGAGAGCGAGATCGCCTCTTCGAGATCATGGGTGATGAAGATCACCGCCTTGCGGTCTTCCGACCAGAGCCCGAGCAGCAGTTCACCCATGAGCTGCCGGGTCTGCGCGTCGAGCGGGCCGAAAGGCTCGTCCATCAGCAGAAGCTTCGGCTCAAGGATCAGCGTCTGCGCCAGCGCCACGCGCTTGCGCTGCCCGCCGGAGAGCTGGTGCGGATAGCGGTCCGTGAAGGCGCGCAGCCCGACGCGGGCCAGCCAGCCCGTCGCCCGCTCCCGCGCCTCGGAACGTGACACGCCGCGGATCTCGAGGCCGATCGCCACATTGTCGATGGCGCGCTTCCAAGGCATGAGCGCGTCGGCCTGAAACAGGTAGCCGGCCGCGCCGTTCAGCCCGTCGAGCGGCACGCCGTCGATGCGACAGACCCCGGCGGAGGGCCGGATGAGCCCGGCGGCGATGTTGAGAAGGGTGGACTTGCCACATCCCGTGGGGCCGACAACGGCGACGAATTCTCCTCGCCGAACGGTGAGATCGGCACGGGCCACCGCGACGTAGCTCGTGTCGCGGTCACCGTAGGCGACTTTCACGGCGTCGAGCTCGACTGCGGAACGCTCCGCTGCGGGATACTCACCCGCGACTGTCGATGGCTTGTCCTGAGGCACCTTTCCTCCCCGGTCGGGTCTCGACCTAAGAGAAGTGCGCCGCCTGATGCAAGTCCTGAGCGGTAAAAGGGGGTTAGCGCAGCTTCAGCGTGGCGAGGCCGATCATCGCGAGGATCAGGCTGATGATCCAGAAGCGGATGACGATCTGCGGCTCGGCCCAGCCCTTCTTCTCGAAGTGGTGATGGATCGGCGCCATCAGGAAGACGCGCTTCTTCGTCCGCTTGTAGTAGACGACCTGGATGATGACCGAGAGCGCCTCGACCACGAAGAGGCCGCCGATGATCGCGAGCACGATCTCATGCTTCGTCGCCACCGCGATCGCCCCGAGCGCGCCGCCGAGGGCGAGCGACCCGGTGTCGCCCATGAAGACTGCCGCCGGCGGGGCATTGTACCAGAGAAACCCGAGCCCGCCGCCGATGAGCGCGGCCACGAAGATCAGGAGCTCGCCGGTGCCCGGGACATAGTGGACGCCGAGATAGGCCGAGAAGTCCTCGCGGCCCACCGCATAGGCGATGATCCCGAGCGAGGTGGCGGCGATCATCACCGGCATGATCGCGAGCCCGTCGAGCCCGTCGGTCAGGTTGACCGCGTTCGCCGAGCCGACGATCACCAGCAATGCAAACGGCAGGAACATCCAGCCGAGGTTGAGGAGCGCGGTCTTGAAGACCGGGAAGGCAACCTGACCCGTCAGGTCGGTCGGATGCAGGTACATCGCCCAGGCGCCGGCAACGAGCGCGATCAGGAAGCCTACGAGCAGCCGCACCCGGCCCGAAACACCCGCGACCGTCTGCTTTCGCACCTTGGCATAGTCGTCGGCAAAGCCGATCAGCCCGAAGCCGAGGGTGACGAACAGCACCATCCAGACGAAGCCGTTCGACCAGCGCGCCCAGAGCAGCGTCGAGACGACGATTGCCGAGAGGATCAGCAGGCCGCCCATGGTCGGCGTGCCGGCCTTGGTCACCAGATGGCTGGCCGGCCCGTCGGCCCGGATCGGCTGGCCGCGCCCCTGTCGCACCCGCAACATCTCGATGAGCGGCCGCCCGAACAGGAAGCCGAAGATCAGCGCGGTGAAAAAGGCACCGCCCGCGCGAAATGTGATGTAGCGAAAGAGGTTGAGCGCGCTCAGGTTCTGCGACAACTCGGCAAGGTAATAGAGCATGCGTCCGGTTTCGTCCCCACGGGTTTCTCGGGGCATGCGCGAACCGCGCGCCCCAGCTCGTTACTCCACGGCATCCGCCGGCCGGGCGTCGCCCAGCCGCTTCAGCGCCTCGACCACCTGCCCGACCCGCGAGCCGTTCGATCCCTTCACCATGACAATGTCGCCCGCGTCAACGAGACGCGGGACCTTGGCGGCCATCGCCTCGGCGTCGGCAAACCACTCGCCGCGCTGCCCGCCGGGCAAGGCATCGTAGAGCGCCCGCATCCGGCTCCCGGCGCAATGCACCGTGCTGATCCGGGCAAGCGCCGGCACCTGCGCGAGACCCGCGTGCAGCCGCTGTTCCTCCGGCCCGAGTTCGAGCATGTCACCGAGAAAGGCAATCCTGCGGCCCCGCGACACGCGCCCGATGCCGTCCTCCGGCCGCACGGCCGCAAAGACCTCGAAGGCCGCCGCCATCGCCGCGGGGTTGGCGTTGTAGCTCTCGTCAATCACCGTGATCGATCCGTCGATGCCGCCCGGCCCGAGCGACACCCGCCAGCGCGCCCCGCGCCCCTCGGGCACCTGCCAGCCGCCGAGGGCGATCACCGCCCGTCCGAGATCGCCGCCGAGCGCCTCGACCGCCGCGAGCACGCCGAGCGCGTTCATGGCGAGATGCCGGCCGGGTGCGGCGAGCCGATAGTAGAACTTCCGCCGGCCCGCGACCGCCGCCCCACAGGTCACCGGTCCCTCGACCAGTACCTCGGTGAGACGGTACTCTGGGCGCCCGGTCGCTCCAAAGCGGATCGGGCGCACGCCCGCGCGCCGGGCTGCGGCGAGGAGCACGGGATAGGTCGGCGTGTCGCGGTTCAGCACCACCGCGCCGCCGGGCTCGAGCCCCCGGACGATCGATGCCTTCTCGCGTGCGATGCCCGCAAGGTTGCGGAACGCCGCGAGATGCACCGCTTCCACGGTCGTGATGATCGCCACATGCGGCCGCACCATCTCCGCAAGCGGCGCGATCTCGCCCGGCGCGTTCATGCCGACCTCGAAGACCGCGAAGTCACAGTCAGGCGCCATCCGCGCCAGCGTCAGCGGCACACCCCAGTGATTGTTGAAGCTCTTCTCCGCCGCATGGACGCTGCCCTGCGCGCCGAGGGCCGTCCGCAGCATCTCCTTCGTCCCGGTCTTGCCGACCGAGCCGGTCACCGCAACGACGCGGCCGGCAAACCGTGCTCGCGCCGCCCGCCCGAGCGCGCGCAGACCGTCGAGCACATCGCCGACCACGAGGAGCGGCGCGTCCGCCGGCACACCCTCGGGCACTCGCGAGACCAGCGCCGCCGCAGCGCCGCGCGCAAGCGCATCGGCGACGAAATCATGCCCGTCCCGCGCGGCGGAAAGGGCCACGAAAAGATCGCCGGGTGCGATGGAACGCGTGTCGATCGAGACCCCGGACGCCACCCAGTCGCGCGGGCTGGTGCCACCCGTCGCCGCGACCGCGTCGTCACGTGTCCAGAGCGCGCTCATGGCGCGCCATCCCTTGCGGCGGCCGGCGACAACCCCGCCTCACCGGAGAGGCCCCGCTGCAAGCCGCGACTCCGGCGAAGCGCGGCGCGGTCCGAACGCCGCCCCACGCGGACCACCGACGCGCCGCTCGCGGCAGCCCGGATCACGCCCCGAGCCCGTCGAGCGCCGCCACGGCAACGCTCGCCTGCTCGATGTCGTCGAACGGCAGGATGTCCTGGCCGATGATCTGGCCCGTCTCGTGCCCCTTGCCGGCGATGAGCAGCGCGTCGCCCGGCTCGAGCGCATCGACCGCCGTCAGGATCGCCTCGGCCCGGTCGCCGACCTCGATCGCCTCGGGCGCGCCCTCGCGCACCGCCGCGCGGATCGCCGCCGGATCCTCGGTGCGGGGATTGTCGTCAGTGATGTAGACCATGTCCGCCGCCTCGGCGGCGGCGCGGCCCATGAGCGGCCTCTTGCCCCGGTCGCGGTCGCCACCGGCGCCAAAGACCACGTGCAGCCGCCCCATGACGTGCGGCCGGAGCGCATTGATCGCCGTCGTCAGCGCGTCGGGCGTGTGGGCGTAGTCGACAAACACCGCCGCGCCATTTGTCCGGGTCGCCGCGCGCTCCATGCGCCCGCGTACGGTGCGCAGGCTTCCGAGCGCCGGCAGAACTGCCTCGGGCGCGGCCCCGGCCGCGATGGCGAGCCCGGCGGCGACCAGAGCGTTCTGCGCCTGAAAACCGCCGATCAGGTCGAGCCGCGCCTTCTGGCTCCGGCCGCCCCAGGCGAAGAGCAACTCCTGCCCCGTGGCGTCGAACCTCTGCCCGAGGATGCGCAGGTCGCAGCCTTGCGCCCGTCCGACTGTCAGCACGGCCTGCCCGCGGCCCTTGGCAATCGTGCGCACCCGCGGTCCGTGCGGGTCGTCGAGGTTCACGACCGCGGTCCCCTGGCGCGGCAGAACCCGTTCGAAGAGCCCGAGCTTGGCCGCGAAATACGCCTCGAAATCAGGATGATAGTCGAGATGATCCCGGGTGATGTTGGTGAAGCCCGCCGCCACCAGCCGCACACCGTCGAGCCGGGACTGGTCGAGCCCGTGCGAGGACGCCTCCATCGCCGCGTGGGTCACGCCCTTGTCGGCAAGCTCGGTCAGCAGCCGGTGCAGGGTGATCGGCTCCGGCGTCGTGGCCGAGAGCGGTGCCGAGATCGCCCCCTCGACGCCCACGGTGCCGATGTTGACCGCCGTCTCGCCCAGGGCCTCCCAGAGCTGCCGGGTGAAGCTCGAGACCGAGGTCTTGCCGTTCGTTCCGGTGACCGCGACCATCACGTCGGGCTGGCTCTGGTACCAGCGTGCCGCGGCGATCGCGAGCACGTGCCGGGGCCGATCGCTGACGATGACCGGCACCTCGATCCGCCCGAGCGCCGCCTCGATGCGCGCGAGCCCGGCGGGATCGGTGAGCAGCGCCGCCGCGCCCATGCGGAGCGCCGCCGGAGCGAAGTCCGCGCCATGCACCTTCGTGCCGGGCAGCGCCGCGAAGAGATGCCCGGTGCGCGTGTCGCGGCTGTCGACCGACAGGCCGGTCAGCTCAGGCAGACGCCCGGACCAGTCGCCCGCCCGGCGCGTCCCGGTGAGGAGCCCGAGGGTCTCGAACTCCGTCAGCTTGTCCGTCCGATCCGTTCCGCTCATTTGCACCCGGCCCATGGCTTCCTGCCTCGCGCCTCCCTCGGCTAGTGATTTCCGGCCAGCGTGTAAAGCAGCGGCACCTCGGCGCGCGCCGGCTCGGCCGGTCGCATGCCCAATGCGGGAGCAATTCGACGGATCGCGTGGGCGAGCACCGGGGCCGCGGTCAGACCGGCGGTCCGGAACGAGGTGTTGTTGATGACGGTCGTCGGCTCGTCCAGACAGATCACCAGCACGTACCTGGGATCGCTCGCCGGGAAGAACGACGCGAAGGTGGCGATCGTCTTGTCGCGGGCATAGCCGCCCCGGGCATTCGGCTTGTCAGCCGTGCCTGTCTTGCCCGCGACATCGTAGCCCGCGACATCGGCCCGCTCGGCGGTGCCGCGCACCACCACCTGCCGCAGCATCGATCGGATCTGGCGCGAGGTGCGCTCGGAGACCACCCGGTCGGCCTCGGTGGGCGGCGCCTCGCCCGCAATGATGCTCGGCTTCACGCGGAGGCCGCCGTTGACGAGGCTCGCGTATGCCGCGGCCAGGTGCAGCGGGGTCACCGCCATGCCGTGGCCGTAGGAGATCGTGATGGTCGAGAGATCCGACCATTGCTTCGGCAGGAGCGGCGCGGTCCGCGCGGCCTCGGTCAGCTCGACCGGCGACGGCTGCATCATGCCGATCTTCTCGAAGAACGCCTTCTGCCGGGCGGCGCCGACCATGAGCCCGATGTGCGCCGAGCCGATGTTCGACGAGTTGACGAGCACGTCCTCCACGGTCAGGCGCGGCCCGTAGTTGTGGAAGTCGCGAATGGTGAAGCGGCCCCATTTCATCGGGCCCTTGGTGTCGATCATGGTCTGGGGCGAGATCAGCCCCGCCTCGAGGCCCATGGCGACGGTCAGCGGCTTGAAGGTCGACCCAAGCTCGTAGCGGCCCTGCGCCGCGCGGTTGAAGAGCGGGCTGTCCGCGGGATCACCCGACGTCGGCAGCGCCGGCCGGTTGTTCGGATCGAAGTCCGGGAGGCTCGCGAGCGCCGCGATCTGACCGGTGCGGGCCTCCATCAGGATGCCGACGGCGCCCTTCGCGCGCAGTTCGGACATGCCCTGCGCCAGGACGTCCTCGAGCGCGGTCTGCACCCGGATGTCGATCGAGAGCCGGAGCGGGTCGCTCAACACCGCCGGATCGCGCAGCCGCGCGTCAAACACCCGCTCGACGCCGGCGGTTCCCACGACCTCGGCCGCGTCCACGCCCTCGCGCCCGAAGCTCGCGCCGCCGAGAACGTGCGCCGCCACGGCGCCGTTGGGATAGAGCCGCGTCTCGCGCGGCCCGAAAAGCAGCCCCGGCTCACCGATATCGTGCACCCGCTGGCGCTGCTCCGGCGAGATCGTCCGCTTGATCCAGAGGAACTTCCGCCCGTCCGTGAATTGCGACGCCAGCGTGTCGGCGTCGAGGTCCGGGAAGATCGCCGCGAGCTTTATCGCCGCACCGCTCGGATCGATCAGGTCCTTTGGCTGGGCATAGAGCGAGGCGGTCGCGATGTTGGTCGCCAGCACCACGCCGTTGCGATCGACGATGTCCGCTCGCTGGGTGTGGATCGGCTCGCCCACACCGCCGGCCCGTGGCTCGACCGGCAGCGAACCGGAAACCAGCGCCATGCGCCCGGCGACTGTGGAGAACCCGAGAATGAAGACCACCCCGAGCAGGAGCAGCCGGGTCTCCGCCTTCGCCCGCTCGGCCCGGTGACGCTCCGCAAGACGCGCAGCGCGCTCCTCAGCCTCCACGAGATCGGGATCCTGTCCCTCGGCACGGGCACGCAGAATCCGCGCGAGCGGACGGAGCGGGCGGCGGATCATTGGGTTTCCCCGAGCGGCCGGGCCAGCGGCATGCGGGCAGCGGCCCGCGCCGTGGCATTTGTCGTTCCGGTCCGGGTGGCCTTCGTGGCGACGACCCCCGCGACCATCCCGGCGAGTTCGTTCTCGGGGTCTGGCGGGAACGGCGCGCTGGCCACGTCGCCGAACTGCTCGGGTCCGAGCTCCGCGAGGCCGAGAGCGGCATGGTTTGCCTTCACGAGCCGGGCCAGCCGGTCCGGGCGGTTCAGGTACTCCCATTCGGCGGTCAGGACGGCGATCGCCTCACGCTCCGCCGCGATCTCCCCGCGCAGGTCGGCGACACGGTTCATCGCCTCCTGGGTCGCGTAGTTCACCCGATAGGCCCAGGTCGCGCAGACGACCACCATGACCGACGCCGAAAGATAGAGCACGAGTTTCACAAGGCACCTCCGAACGCTACCTGCGGCAGGCCGAGCGCCGCCGGGTCCACCGGTCCCGCTGGCGCGTCGAGCCGTCGCGCGACCCTGAGCTTTGCCGAGCGCGCCCGCGGGTTTGCCGCAACCTCCGCCTCGTCAGGCAGGATCGCCTTTCGCGGCGCGAGGACGAAACGGGGCGCTTCGGCACTGGTTTCCGGCGCATGCCGGCTGCCCCGCGGACCGGCGCCCGAGCGAAGCTGCAGGAAGCGCTTCACCATCCGGTCCTCGAGGGAATGAAAGGTCACGACCGCCAGCCAGCCGCCGGGCGCCAGCGCGCGTTCCGCTGCCTGAAGCCCTGCCGCGAGTTCCCCGAGTTCGTCGTTGACCGCGATTCTGAGCGCCTGGAACACACGCGTCGCCGGGTGCGGTTCTCCCCGCTTCGGCCGGGGCAGCAACCGCTCCAGCAAGCCTGCCAGCGCGAGTGTCGACTCATACGGCGCCTTCGCGCGGTCGGTGACGATGGCCCGGGCGATCCGCCGCGACTGCCGCTCCTCGCCGTAGACATAGAAGATGTCGGCGAGCGTTGCTTCCGGCAGGCGGTTCACCAGATCGGCCGCCGTCGGCCCCGTCCCGCCCATCCGCATGTCGAGCGGGCCGTCCTTCTGGAAGGAGAAGCCACGCCCGGCCTCGTCGATCTGCATGGACGAGACCCCGATGTCGAGCACCACGCCATCGAGCGCCGGGGCGCCAGCCTCGGCGGCCAGCGTGTCGAGACCGCTGAACCGCCCCTCGACAAGATCCAGCCCCGGGAACTCGGCGCACCAGGCGGCGGCGCGGGCGAGCGCGCTCGGGTCGCGGTCGACCCCGATCACCCGCGCGGCGCCCGCGTCGATGAGCGCCCGGGAATAGCCGCCTGCGCCGAACGTTCCGTCGAGCCAGACTCCGGCGACCGGCGCCACCGCGTCGAGCAGCGGATGGAGGAGGACGGGAACGTGGGTGGCGAACGGGGCGACCATCATGATTCGCCCCCTGGGAGAGCGTCGAGCGCCGCGAAGGGATCCTCGCCATCGGCGAGGCCATCCCGCCAGGCGTCGAGATCGACCATGTCCTGAGCGTAGTCGGCCGGCGCCCAGATCTGGAAGTGCTCACCCATGCCAGCGAACAGCGCCTCGTCGGTCAGATTGAACCGGTCGCGCAACCTCTGCGGGAGTACCATCCGGCCGTTCTCGTCGACCTGTGCATAGATCGACTGGGTGTTGAGCAGGCGTTCGAGCGCCTTTCTCTGGGGGGAGAAGCTCGGCAGCTTCGAGACCTTCTCGTCCAGCCGGGTGGCTCCCTCGACGGTGAAGCCTTCGAGGCACCCGCTCGGCATGCCGTAGATCAGAACGAGCGTCGGGTTCTGCCCGGGGCCCCAGTCGGGGTCACCTTCCTCGAGGACACGGCGAAACGGGGCAGGAACCGACACGCGGCCCTTCTGGTCCACCTTGTGGACCGACTCGCCCCTGAAGCGCCGTATCACCGGCCTCTTCTCCTGTCCTCATCCCGGTCTTGCGCCGGGTGATCACTCGACGAACGAAAATGGCGGGTCGTGCTGCCTGGGGCACGACCCGCCATTTGGTCCCGTTGGGCCTGACCCGACTGCCGCGGTATTACTGCTCGTTTCCGTCTGGTCTGTGTCGGGTCTTCTTCCGATGAGAAAGTAGCGGGCCTGTATGAAACCTGCCTGGTCTCTGATCCGGGTCTTTTCGCCCTTAATCTGTATTCCGCTGCCTTCCGTGATTCAGTGGATAACATGGGAGATCATGGGTTTCAATGGAATTATGTGGGACTTAGGGCCACCTCTTCGCAACAGAGTTGCCGAAAACGGTAATCACGCGAAATTGTCCCAAGGATAGCGTTAGCGCCTGCAGCATAACACAATATCTGCCTCTACCTGAGGTTGTTTTTTGCGACATAAGTATCTGTAAAGTTGTATAGACTGAGGCAGCGGGAGCACTTCCCACGCTTCCTGCCTCGAATCATTGGAGAATTGGGTGCGGACGGCCTGTAAGCCGGGTCCTGTGGCGGCAAAAAACCGCCGACGACCATTCCTCTCGATCCGCCGTTGCCGACGGATTCCAGCAGCCAACCCGGATCGCTCGGGCGGGAGAAGCCCTGGGGACAAGCCCCGCGCGATCCCTATTTGGCCTTGCTCCTGGCGGGGCTTGCCATGCCGCCGACGTTGCCGCCAGCGCGGTGGGCTCTTACCCCACCCTTTCACCCTTGCCGTCCCATGCCATCCCATGGACCTCGCGGTCCGTGAGCCGCCGGGACGGCGGTCTCCTCTCTGTGGCGCTTTCCCTCGGGTTACCCCGGGCGGGCGTTACCCGCCGCCATTTCTCCCTGGAGCCCGGACTTTCCTCGACACTCGCATGCCGCGGTCGTCCGGCCGTCCGCACCCGCCCTACTTGGGCTGCCGTGGCTTCGGGGTCAACGGCTTCCCGGGCCGCTGAGGCTTCGGGGACGGCTTCGGGCGGGAGGTCGAGTCCGCCGGTTTGCCGGCCGCCCCTTGCGACCTATACGACTGTCCGGCGCGGGCGCCGTGCTGGCCGGTCGCGCCTGGCGCAGCACCGGACGCCGCCCCGGCCCGCTTGATTCCGGCTTTCACGGCTCCGGCCCTCGGGGCTCCCGCCTTCGCCGCACCCGCCTTCGCGGGACCGGTCCCGGTCCCGCCGGCATGGGCCGCGCCCGTCCCTGTCGCGCCGGACTTCGCCACACGCGCACCGGCTCCGCCCTTGCCACTGCCGGCCCGGCCCGTGGCGCTCCCGCCCGGCCGGGCATCCTTCGCCCGCCCGGACTCGGAGGCGATCCCGAGTTGCTCACGCAGCACCTTCGAGCGCACCTCGTCGACCTCGCCCGGCTCAAGCTCGCCAAGCTGGAACGGGCCATAGGACACCCGGATCAGCCGGTTGACCTCAAGACCAACCATATCGAGCGCACGACGCACCTCTCGGTTGCGGCCCTCCCGAAGCGACATCGTCAGCCAGACGTTCGAACCCTGCGTCCGGTCGAGCGTGACGGTCATCGGCTGGAACCGCTCGCCATCGACGACAATGCCCCGGCGCAGCGGTTCGAGCATCGCGTCATCGGCCTCGCCGCGCGCGCGGACCCGGTATTTCCTGAGCCAACCAGTCGTTGGAAGTTCGAGTCGCCGCTTCAGCGCGCCGTCATTGGTGAGGAGAAGCAGACCTTCGGAGTTCAGATCCAGCCGGCCCACGCTCACCACCCGGGGCATGTCGTCGGGCAGCCGCGAGAACACGGTATCCCTCCCCTTCTCGTCGCGCTCCGATGTCACGAGTCCGATCGGCTTGTAGTAGCGCCACAGGCGTGGCGGCTCCGGCGCCGCCAGCGGCTGGCCATCGACCGTGATCTTGTCCCGGGCGGTCACGTTCAGCGCCGGGCTGTCGATCACCAGGCCGTTCACCGTGACCCGGCCCTCGGCAATCATCGCCTCGGCCACCCGGCGCGATGCCACCCCCGCCCGCGCGATCCGCCGCGCAATGCGTTCTCCCTCGGCCGGCTTGCCATCCGCTGTGCTCATGTCTTGCTCTTAGGCCATGACGCCACGCGTCCACAATGGCGGTCCTGAGCACGCCCCAGCCCACGAGAAACAACGCGCCCGCCGCGATCAGAAAGATGTCCTCTTCCACCCCCGCCCCCTCGACCGGGCCCCTCATCGAACATTAGGGGAACTGCAGGCGGCGGCAAAACCCGAAGTCACCGGACGGTTAATGCCCCTTGCCCCGCGTTGGACCCGGCGCCATAGCACCGGCCATGGTCCGTTTCGCGCCGCACATGCAAACCGCGCTCACCGAGGCCCGCGCCGCCTACGCGCGGGCGGAAACGCCGGTCGGGGCGGTGATCATCGATCCGGAGACCAATCGCATCGTGGCGCAGGCCGGCAACCGGACGCGCGAACTGCACGACCCCACGGCCCACGCCGAGATCCTCGCGATCCGCGCAGCCTGCGCGGCCCTCGGCTCGGAACGGCTGGCGGGGCTTGACCTCTACGTCACCCTCGAACCCTGTGCCATGTGCGCCGCCGCGATCTCGGCGGCACGCATCGCCCGGCTCTGCTACGGCGCGGCCGATCCGAAGTCCGGCGGCGTCGAACACGGGGCCCGGGTCTTCGTCCACAGCCAGGCGCATCACAAGCCCGAGGTCTGGGGCGGCGTCTCCGAGCGCGAATCGCAGGCGCTGCTCCGCGCTTTCTTCGCCGAGCGCCGCTGAGGCAACCCGATTGCGTCCCGGACGAAACGCACCCGCTCCGCCACCGGGCCAAGCGGCAGCGGCACGAGTTCATAGCCGAGCGCGGTATAGACCCGCGTCATCACCTCGCAGGTCGCCTCGGCTTCCGCCATGTCCTGCCGCCGTTCGGCGTCACGCGTGAAGATCTCCGGCCAGAACGGCGCGAGGAACACACGCGGCGCATAGCGCACGATCCGCGCCGCCTGCTCCACGTGTGCCGGCACCGGCAGGCCGCAGAGTCGCAGGTATCCGGCCACGTCCGGCACGCCACGATCGAAGACCACTGTCGCGCCGCGGCGCAGGGCCTCGGCGTGCGATCGCATCTCCCAGACCAGCATCGCCTCGGCGAAGGCTTCACGATCGCCCCATGGCAATGCCGCTCCGCCGACCGCCTGCTGGTCGCGGATGATCCCGCGCCCCGCCTCCGGCATGGTCCCGACGCCCTGCGATGCCAGCGCCTCGATCAAAGCCGTCTTGCCGGACCCCGGCCCTCCGGTCACAACGAACAGCCGCTCCGTCCCGATTTTCGCGTTCAAAGCACTTTTCCCTCATATTTTCTATATGTTAACCAGTATTTCACTCTTCGAAACCGCTGCCTTGCCCCTCGCACCTCTGTGTGAGACGGTTTGCCGCTGCCGGCAGGGGCCGGCGAAGAGGGGGAATGCCATGGGCATGGACGGAAGCGGGAACGGGCTGCGCCACACCACGGGCCGCGGCCGGCTCTTTGAGAGCATCGTGGACACCGTGGGCGACACGCCCGCTGTGCGCATCAATCGCCTCGCCCCTGACGGGGTCACGATGTATGTCAAGTGTGAGTTCTTCAACCCCGCCGGCTCGGTGAAGGATCGCCTCGCTCTCAACATCATCGAGGCGGCCGAGCGCGACGGACGCCTGAAGCCTGGCCAGACCGTGATCGAGGCGACAAGCGGCAACACGGGCATCGGCCTCGCCATGGTCTGCGCCGCCAAGGGTTACCCGCTCGTCATCACCATGGTCGAGACCTTCTCCGTCGAGCGGCGCCAGCTCATGCGGATGCTCGGGGCGAAGGTCGTCCTCACCCCCAAGGCCGAGAAGGGCATGGGGATGGTCAAGAAGGCGCGGGAGCTTGCCGACGAACACGGCTGGTTCCTCGCCCATCAGTTCGAGACCGACGCGAACGCCGCGATCCACGAATCGACCACCGCGGCGGAGATCCTCGGCGATTTCGGCATGGGCCAGCTCGACTACTTCGTCACCGGCTATGGCACCGGCGGCACGCTGACCGGTGTCGGCCGGGTGCTGAAGAAGCAGTGGCCGGACGCGAAGATCATCCTTGCCGAGCCCGCCAATGCCCAGCTCGTCGGTTCGGGCACCGAGCAGGAGCGCAACGCCGAAGGCGAGCCGGCGGCCAGCCACCCGGCGTTCGAGCCGCATCCGATCCAGGGCTGGACCCCGGACTTCATCCCGCTCGTGCTGCAGGAAGCGATCGACGGCCACTACTTTGACGAGATTGTCCCCGTCCCCGGCCCGGAGGGCATGAAGTGGGCACGTGAGCTTGCCGCGAAGGAAGGCATCCTCACCGGCGTCTCGGGCGGCTCGACCTTCGCGGCGGCGCGGCAGGTGGCGGAGAAGGCGGCTCCCGGTTCTATCATGCTCGTCATGCTGCCCGACACCGGCGAACGCTACCTCTCGACGCCGCTCTTCGAGCCCTATGGCGCCGAGATGAACGACGCTGAACTCGAGGTCATGCGCTCGTCCCCGGGCTACCAGCTCGGCTGACCGGAGGCAGGTCCGACCCATGTGCGGCCGCTACATGATCACCTCGAGTTTCGAGGCGATGGCGCGTCTTTTCGAGGCCGAGCCCGGCGAGCTCGGCCCCGAAGGGATTCGTCCCAACGTTTCGCCGACCGAGCAGGTGCCGGTCGTCCTGAGCCACGACGGGGCGCGCGGGATCGAGCTGATGCGCTGGGGGTTCATCCCCCAGTGGTACAAATCCCCCACCGCCGGCCCGCTGCTCATCAACGCCCGGTCCGAGAAGATCGCGGAGCGGCCGGCGTTCAAGGAGGCGATCCGCACCTCGCGCTGCCTGCTGCCGGCGAACGGCTTCTACGAATGGCAGGGTGAGAAGGGCGCCCGCGTCCCGTGGGTCATTCACCCCGCGCAGGGCGGACTCATCGCCATGGCGGGGCTGTGGCGGGAATGGCGCGGACCGAACGGCATCATCGCGAGCGTGGCCATCATCACCTGCCCGGCGAATGCCACGCTCCGGCCGATCCACGAGCGGATGCCCGTTCTGATCGAGCCAGAGGACCATGCCCTCTGGCTCGGCGAGCGCGGCCCCGGCGCGGCGCCCCTGCTCCGACCCGCCGCCGAGGAGCGTCTCGTTGCCGTCGAGGCCAATCCCGAGACGAAGGCGATCCTCGGGCGCCGCGGCTGATCGCCTACCGGACGAGACAGGAGTCCAGCGCGCCGCGCAGGCTCCGGCTCGAGCCCGAGAGCGACAGCTCGCCCTGTGCCGCGCCATCGACAGTGAGCGCCACCTCGGCATCGCGTCCGCCAAGGCGCTCCCGCAGAGGTCCCTCGGCAAGCGGGATGACGAACGCGCCGCCCGCCCCTTCCTCATAAAGGGCCCTCGCCGTCACCGACCCCTCGCTGAAGGCAAAACCGAGATCGACCGCGTCCGCCTTCGGACGCTCGTGGAACGTCACGGCAAGGAACGGCTGGGCGCCGAGGCAGAACGCCGCGAGAAACGCCATGTCGCCGGTCCCGCCACCGAGCGCCACCGGGCTCGATCCCGGGACGTTGCGCAGCGTCCAGCCGGGCGCGATCGCCTGTACCCGTGGCCTCGGCGCATCGGCTCGCGACTGCGGCCTCGCTTCCTCGGGCTGAGGCCGCGGCATCGGCCCGCGTGCATCGGTCGAGACCGACTCGGGCGAAGCGGCGGGCGCGGGCGAAGCGGCTGGTTCGGGAGCGTCGATCGCCGGCTCGGGAGGGTTGTTGACGGCGAAGGTCCAGGTCCGAGTGCAGGTATCGGCGCCGATCCGGTCGGGGTCGCCGCAAAGCGATCCGTGATAGCCCGCGACGACCTTCGGCAGCGGCGAGCCGTCCAGAACCTTGACGCCCTCGAGATAGCCGAAGTCGAACCGGCGATAGCCGCCGTCAGGCTCCGAAAGCCAGGCGTTGACCGGACAGCCGCCCGAACCGCAGAACGCGCTCCACGCCCCCTGACACTCGAGGTTGGCGAGGTTGACGAGGAAATCGTCGCGCCCGTCGGCGTTCAGGTCGCGCACCGTCTGATAGCTCGCGAGAATGTTCGGAATGCCACCGAGGTCGCGGCAGAACGCGGTCTGCTCCTCGGTGAACTCCACGAGGTCCGGGGGCGGCTCCGCGGCGGCGGAGATCTGCCCGACCAGCATCAGGAGCGCGAGGCCCGCCGTCAGCACCCGCATCAGAACTTCCCCCCGACCTGCACGAAGGCGAGTGTGGCCGCGAGAAGCAGCATGATGATGACGACAAGCGCGATCTTCATCGTCGAATACGGCCGCTCGCCCTGCACCGTGCCGGTTCGCCCGTTCACCACGAAACGGAAGCTCTTGCCACGGTAGCGGTAGGCTGCCAGCCAGACCGGCAGGAGCACATGCTTGAAGGTAAGCGCGCCCACCTCCGTCGAGAGCCGGCCGATCTTCTGCTGGTCGCCGCCGATGTCGCGGCGCACGTCGGCCTGAATGACGCCGTTCATGATCTCCCTGGCCTCGCGATAGCCCTCTTCCACCGGCACGGTGTATCCTTCCGCGCGGAAGCCGGCGAGGAACTTCGGCTCGTAGGCCGAGAGCGCGGAGAGATCCCACGGCGCGAGGGCGTCGGTGAATTTCTTCGGCAGGCTCGACGAGCCGAGCACCAGCACGTCGTCGAAGTGCCGCGCCACCCGGCCCTCGGCCGGGCGCCACGTGACGCGGGCGACCTGCTGCATCTGGGTCTGCCGCCGGCCTTTGACCGTGACCGACACCGGCCGGCTCTCGTAATGGACGGTGCCGCGCTGGCCGCTGTAGGTGGTCTCGGTCTCGGCATCGTAGGTCCAGTACGGGACATAGACTCCCTGCATCGCCCGCCCGGCGCGGGCGTATTCCACCAGATCGGAGGGCGCGAACCACATCCGCCCGAGCCAGCGGTTCATCGCCGTCCGCGCCTCCGCCTCCGAGATCAGGAACGGAAGCTGCGCCTGCGGCTTGATCTGCCGGGAGATCCCGGTGTCGGTGACGATCGGCGTGGCACAGAACGGGCACTCCCGGGCGTGCTCGTCGGTGCCGAGCTCGACGCGGGCGCCACAGTTCGGACACTGCACGAAGCGCGCGTCCTGCATCTCCGAGGGCGGCGGGCCGCCACGCTCGACGGCGCGCAGGTCGAGCTCGGGGACGCGCCCGCGATGCTCGCGGACCGCCTCCTCGAAGCCGCAGTGGTCACAGACGAGCTTGCCCGCGCCCGGCGAGAAGCGCAGCTTAGAGCCACAGGTCGGGCAGTCGAAGCTGTGGTCCGACGGAGCCGCCCCGGCGGCCGGGTCAAGCGACATTCCGTATCTCAGGCCGGCGGCGGCGGCGGCGGCACGGCGCCGAAGACGTCGGCGAGCTCGGTCACGTCGCGGCCACGCACCCAGTCGGGACCGGCAGGCGTCCAGAGCCAGCTGTCGCGCGTCAGCGACCCCTCTGCAGCCATCCTCGCCAGATCGGCCTTCGCGTAAGGCCCGGTTGCCTTGCCATCCACGGCCACGTGCCACTTCGTCTCGGAAGGCGGTGGCGGCGGGGTGGCGGCACCGGCTACGGCACCGGCCGGTGCGGCACCGGCAGGGGCGCCACCCTGAGCGGCGGCGGCCGGAGCGCTGCCCCACGGGCCGCTGCGCGACAGCCGGTCGGCCATGCCCATGCCCATCCCCATGCCGATCCCGGCGCCGATGCCGCCGCCGCCGCCGGGGTTCTCGGCGGCCTTGCCGAGCGCCTCGGCGGCGGCGAAATCGGTGTACTTCTGCAGGTCACCCGCAACCGCAGTCGATGTACGCTTGTCCATCACCGCCTCGACCTCGGCCGGCAGCGAGATGTTCTCGATGAAGAAGGCCGGCAGCTCGAGGCCGTAGTCCGCGACCATCGGCGCGATGCGCTCGTGGACGAGCCTGGCCAGCTCCAGCGTGTTGCCAGCCATGTCGAGCACCGGGATCCCGCTCGACGCGATGATCTGGCTGAAGTGCGTGACGATGATGTTGCGGATCTGGAACTCGATCTCTTCGGTGGTGAACTCACCGTCGGTCCCGACGATCTCGATGAGGAACTTCGCCGGATCCTTCACCCGCATGGTGTAGGTGCCGAAGGCCCTGAGCCGCACCACGCCGAACTCCGGGTCGCGGCACATGATGGGGTTGCGCGTGCCCCACTTCAGGTCGGTGAAGCTGCGGGTGTTGACGAAATAGATCTCCGACTTGAACGGCGACTGGAACCCGTGGTCCCAGTGCTGCAGCGTCGTCAGGATCGGCATGTTGTTGGTTTCGAGCTGGTAGAGCCCCGGCCCGAAGGTGTCGGCGAGCTGGCCCTCGTGCACAAACACCGCCGCCTGCCCCTCGCGGACGGTGAGCTTGGCGCCGTACTTGATCGCGTGCCCCTGCCGCTCGAAGCGCCAGACGATGGTGTCGCGGGTCTCGTCCGTCCAGTGGATGACGTCGATGAACTCGCCGCGCAGGAAATCGAAGATCGCCATGACGTGTCCTTTCAGTTCACCGCCAGCGTCACGCCGCTGTCGCGCTCCTCGGCGGCGCGGGCGTCGGCGGCAATGGCGGGCAGAAGTGGCAGCACCTCGTTGACCGACATGCCGGGTTTCAGTCGGGGATCGTAGAGCATCCTGAGCAGGATGGCATCGTGCTCCGTCAGCACCGCAAACTCGAGATCGTCGTTGTAGAGCGAGGGCCGGGCATCGGGGCTGTCGTTCGGCAGGCCCATCGCCTGGGACATCTCCTCCTGCACGCAGGACATCTTGGTGAAGGCCGGGTGCTCGGCCCGGATCAGCACGATCACCGCGGAATAGACCGAGGGGTTCGTCTTGTCCCAGAAGGCGTAGGTGATGCAGAAGTTGTCGATCGAGGCGTTCCGCAGCGCCGTGATGACCGCGGGCGCGAAGTCGGGATAGGTCTCATGCACCTGATTGGCGAAGGCCTCGCGCTCCGCCGTGGTCATGAAGAGCACGAGAAAGTTCGCGCCGTTTCCGTCCGTCAGCGCGACGTCATGGCCGGTCAGGTGGGCAAGCCGCTGGGTGAAGGCCGCGACGTTGCTCCGGTCGCGCGCGGCTTCTTCCGCGGGCTCCGAGCCGCCGGCCATCACCGCCACCCGCACCGGCGTCTCCCAGCGGCGCAGGAGCGCCGGACGCTCGGCGTGCATGAAGCGGCCGTTGACGTCGGTGTACTCGTCGTAGAGCGCGACCCGCACGAAGTCACGGATCAGATCGTCGTCGGTGAACGGCAGATCCGCCGGCGCCGGATCCCGCCGAAGCCGCCCGCTGTCGACAAGCTGCTTCTCGACCCCCGCGTAGAAGCTGCGGAGGTCCGCGTCGGCGGAGGCCGGCGACCGGGGCTCCGGCGGCGCCTCGCGCACCGGCAGGTTCCCCGTCGCCCGGGCCGGTGGCGAGGGATCAGGCGCGACGGCACAGCCGGCCACGAGGGCCGCCGCCGCGAGGGCGGTCGCCCTCGCCCCGAGCCGGTTCGCCCGGTACCGTCGCGCCGTTGCCATCACACGCCTCAGGGGTTCGCGGGCGAACTTGGTGCAGCGGATCGCGCGCGGGCCGAGGCCAGCGTCGCCTTGAGTTCGCCCTCCATGCGCACGAGGCTCTTCTCGGCCTCGGCGCGCCGGGCCTTGCCCTCGTCGGCAATGCGCAGGCTGTCCTCGATCGTCGCGATCAGATCCTCGTTCGCCTTCTCCACCGCCTCGATGTCGAAGACCCCGCGCTCGAGCTCGGTGCGGATCTCGGCGTTCGCCTGCCGGAGGTTCTCGGCATTCTTCCGCAGCAGGTCGTTCGTGAGGTCGTTCGCCTCCTTCACGACACTGGAAGCTTCACGCGAGCGATGGATCGTCACCGCCTGGGCAAGCTGGGTCTCCCAGAGCGGCACGGTGTTGACGAGCGTGGAATTGATCTTGGTGATCAGGCTCTTGTCGTTTTCCTGAACCAGACGGATCGACGGCAGGCTCTGCATCGTCACCTGCCGCGTCAGCTTCAGGTCATGCACCCGGCGTTCCAGATCGTCGCGGGCCGAGCGGATGTCGCGCAGTTCCTGCGCCTTCATCACCGCTTGGCCCTCGGGGGCCGCCTCCACCGCCGCCTGCCGCGCGGGGATGTCGTTCGCGTCGAGCTCGGCGAGCTTGCCGTCACCCGCGGCGATGTAGAGCGCGAGCTCGTCATAGAAGCCGAGGGTCTTCTCATAGAGCTTGTCGAGCGACTTCACGTCCTTCAGGAGCGTATGCTCATGCTGCAGAAGCTCGCCGGTGATCTTGTCGATCTGGCCCTGCACTTCCTCGAAGCGCGCCATGAAGCCGGCCATCGGCTCCGCGCTGCCCATCAGGCGCTCCCACCAGCTGCGCTTGCGGTTCGGGTCGAGCTCGTCGACCGTGAAGCCGCGCAGGCTCGTCACCATCTCGCGCAGGCTGTCGCCCGCCGGGCCGACGTCCTTGCTGCGGACGCCCGACAGCATTTCCTGGCTGATCGTCTGCAACTCCGCCTGCGCCGTCGAGCCGAAGCGGATGATCGACTGGGTGCTCGTCACGTCGATCTCGGCCTTGCGCCGCGCGATCTCGGCCTGCACCGCAGGGTCGGAGATATCCGCGGACGTGATCTCCGCCGTTGGCTCGGGCAGCAGCGTCGCGGTCACGACCTCAACCTCCTTCAGGGTGGCTTCGGCTTCCGCGCGCACGTTCTCTGACATCAGGTCTCCCTCCGTCGGTCCTAGCGGGCGATGAGCCCATCCTGTTTCAGTCGGTCCCGAAGCACTTCGATCTCCACGTCGAGATCGGAACGATCTTCTTCGAGAAGATGCGTCCGTTGTGCCCCGAAGCTGGTTTCGAGATCCCCGAGCAGATCCTCGTAAGCCACTCGCGCGCCCGGGTCGCGACTGCGATTCCAGACTTCGGCGAATTTCGTCGTCGCGTCCCGCAGGCCGAGCAGGTAGACGCTGAGAAACGTCCTGGCCCTCGGCAGGTCGCGCGGGTCGCGCTCGATCGTGCGGAACACATCGCGCGCCTGATCGCAGAGCCGGTCGATCCGGCCCTCCAGTCGGCGATCGCCGATGCGTTTCGCCGCGTCCACGGTCTGGCGCACCAGTTCTTCCGCCTGATCGACCGCCCGCGCGACGCGCTCGTTGGAGAAGTCGTCGACGCCTTCCATCCCCTTGCGCCGCATCGGATCGAGCCCGAAGGCCAGCACCTGCGCCCCGGCGGCAACCGCCCCGAAGACGACCGCCACCGGCAGCGCCTGCCCGAGGCTGAGCACACCGGCGGCGGCAATGCTGACCCCGGTCAGCGCCGCGGCGAAAAGCTTGCGCGGGATCGCGGGCGGGCGCGCAACCGCGCGGGCGTCATAGGACGCCTCCGCGCGCAATCCCTCATTGAGGAGCGCCGCCCCAGCCATCAGCCCGGCGAACGCGCCAAGCTCCCCCAGCATCTCCGAGGCGCTGCCGCGCGAGATCGAGCCGAGACCGGCAAGCAGCAGCGGCACGGGCAGGAGGAACATGAGTCGCGCCCGGAGGCTCACCTTGTGAGGGCGACGGCTCGGCCTCGGCGGTGGCGGGCCACTTGCACCCGGGCCACTCGCACCGGGGCCATTCGCCCCCCCGGGCGAGTACTTCCCACCAAAGCGTTCAGCCATCAGCCAAGCGCTCCAAAGCCGGTGGCGAGCACGATCGCCGCAAGCACGACAAACCCAAAGAGCCGCACGGTCGGTTGATTCATCTGGACGGGCACCTCGGCCGGTTGCAACGGGAACATAATGGCACGCTGCCCCGGTTGCCAGAGGGTCGAGGCGTGACAGTCCCTCACCGGCAACAATCGCGATGGGGGTGCCCATTGAGCGGGCAACTCGTGAAAACACGCGCCAAATCCGTTACCTGCCTGACGATTCGCTTTTTTTGGACCTCGAATCGAGGTAAACATTTCACCACGAGATCTTCGCCCCCCGATGCTGGTGCCCAAGTCATCTGCGGGTCACGAAGGGGCGACGACGCAAGATAAGGGTTGCTCGGAATGGCACAAGGCACCGTCAAATGGTTCAACACCGAGAAGGGCTACGGTTTCATCCAACCCGGTGATGGCGGCAAGGACATCTTCGTCCACATCACCGCGGTCCAGGCCGCAGGCCTGCAGACTCTCAAGGACAACCAGCCGATCGAGTATGAACTCATCGACGGACGTGACGGCCGCAAGAGCGCCGGCAACCTCAAGGTCTGACTGTCCCCACAACATGACACGAGGGGACGCCCTCGCCACGCACCGGCCTTCCGGCCCCCCCGGGCGAAGAGCGTCGGCTTAACCCCTCCTGAACCACACCGTCGCGCCATCGTTGCGCGCGACGGCCCCTCTCCGTTACCCCGGAGTCCGCTCGGGGGAGCGTGAGGGGACATCATCATGGCTGGACTGGCAACGGTCGGGCGCAGCGGCGACGCGCGCATCGACGGTCTTCTGTCGGGATACGTCTGGAACGACCGAAACCTGACCTTCAGCGACCCTGATCAGGCGCTCGACTATGGCTCGGGCTATCCGTCGAGCCTCGCCGGCTTCTCGCGGGTCGCCGCCACGACTCTCGGGGCCGCGCGCGCGATCCTTGATGCCGACTCGGGCCCCCGCGCCCATGCGGGGTTCACCGTCGAGGGGATGACCGGTCTCTCCATCAGCTACATCGCCGGCGGCAGCGGCGCGGGTGACATCCGCCTTGGCAACACGACCTCGACGCCGACCGCCCTCGGCTACCTGCCGGGCCCGGGCGCCGGCGGCGACGTCTGGTTCGGCGCCTCCGGTCATGCGCCGAAGGTCGGCAACTACGACTACGGCACCATCGTGCATGAACTCGGCCATGCGCTGGGCCTGAAGCATGCTCACGAGACCGGCGGCTTCGGGGCGGTCCCGCGCGCCCTCGACAGTCCCGAATACAGTGCGATGACCTACCGCGGGTGGGCGGGCGCGCCGGCAACCGGCTACCACTTCGGCAGCTGGAGTGCGCCCCAGACCTACATGATGCTCGACATCGCCGCGCTGCAGGAGATGTACGGCGCGAACTATGCCGTCAACGCCGGGAATACCGTCTACCGCTGGACCCCGGGCTCGGGCCGAACCCTCGTTGACGGCGGCATCGGCCTCGATCCGGGCGGCAACCGCATCTTCGCCACCGTCTGGGATGGCGGCGGTCGCGATACCTACGATCTCTCGGCCTACGGCCGCGGCGTGAAGGTGAACCTGGCGCCGGGGGAGGCGTCGGTCTTCTCGGACGCGCAGCTCGCGGATCTCGGTGGCGGGCCGAGCGGCGGCCACGCGCGGGGCAACATCTTCAACGCGCTCCTGCACGACCGCGACGGCCGGTCGCTGATCGAGAACGCGGTCGGCGGCGCCGGGGCCGACGTCCTGACCGGCAATGCCGCGGCCAATACGCTGACGGGCAATGCCGGCGCCGACAGGCTTTTCGGCGGCCTCGGTCAAGACCGTCTGGTGGGCGGCGCCGGTGCCGACACGCTCGTCGGTGGCAAGCACGCCGATGTCTTCGTCTTCAGAAAGGCCACCGACTCGCATCCGGGAGCGGTCGACCGGGTGATCGCCGGCGGGGGTGCCGCGGCTTTCCAGGGCCCCGGCGATGCGGCGGGCGATCTCATCGATCTGCGCGGCATCGACGCCGACGCGACGCTGGGCGGGAATCAGGCCTTCACCTTCGGCGGCACCGGGCGCGGGCATCTCTGGCTTCGCGACGTGGGCAACGTGACCCACGTCTACGGCAACACGGATGGCGACGCTGCGGCGGAATTCGAGCTTGCGATCTTCGACGGACGCACCCGCGCGGGCGACTATTCCGCCCCCGATTTCCTGCTCTGATCCCGCTGCCGGCGGGGCGCCACGGGCCCGTTTCACGCACATCTCGCGGGCCGATCTTTTGCTCTTGCGCCCCCCCGCGCCCTCCCCTATATCCGCCCCCGGAACGCGGGTGTAGCTCAGGGGTAGAGCACAACCTTGCCAAGGTTGGGGTCGAGGGTTCGAATCCCTTCGCCCGCTCCAGTTTCTCGTAAGAGAAAATCTAAACGCAGAGAAGCGCCCTTCGGGGCGCTTCTTGCGTTTTGGCCTGCCGTTCGAGGGCCTTGCAGCGGCGCGCGCCTTTCCCCAAGCATCCGGGACCGGAGCCGGATGGAGGTGGTCGTGGAATCGTGGCAGTTCTGGGCAGTCCTGTCGGCGGCCTTCGCGGCGCTGACCGCGGTGCTTGCCAAGGTCGGCGTGGCGGCGGTCAATCCCGACCTCGCGACGCTCATCCGCACCGTGGTGGTCCTGTGCCTGCTGGCAATCCTCGTGGTCGCCACGGGGCAGTGGCAGGCGCCCCGGACCATCCCGGCACGAACCTATGTCTTCCTGATCCTGTCAGGCCTTGCGACCGGCGCGTCCTGGCTCTGCTACTTTCGCGCGCTCAAGCTCGGTGACGCCTCGCGCGTCGCCCCGATCGACAAGCTGAGCGTTGTCATGGTGGCGATCATCGCGGCGGTGTTTCTCGGAGAGCGCCTGTCCGCCACGAACTGGCTCGGCGTTGCAATGATCGCCGGGGGCGCCGTGCTCGTCGCCCTCAGGATCTGAGGCGAGCCGGCAGCCCGGCGCTGGTGGCCCCCGCCGTCCCGGCGAGGACCAGAGGCACTTCGGAAGTGGCCGCCGATCAGGAGACGAGCCGCTTCGCCGCGGGCAGCCGCGACAACAGCAGCGCATCGAAGACGACGGCGACAAGGATCGCGATCCCCGCCAGCGGGAAGGCGATCGCGAGCACGAGCCCGACGAGGACCGCGCCCTTCCAGAGCCCCATGTCGCGCGGCGCGGGCGGCGCGGCGAGGCGCAGGACGCCGGCGGGCCGCCGCTTCCACCACATCACCACCCCGGAGACGGCGAGGAAGATCACCCCGAGGCAGAAGATCGTGTTGAAGGCGACATTCGCCGCACCCATGTCGCCCTCGTGGAGCGCAATGCCCACCGCCATCGCCTGACCATAGATCGAATAGTCGGCGAACCGCATGTCGGCGAGGAGGTTGCCGGTGTAGCGATCGAGATGCACCGTGCGGTCCGTCGTGGGGTTCGGGCTGTCGTTGCTCATCGAATCACGCGAGATCGTCCAGACGCCGTCCTCGCCGCGCGGTGCCGCGAGCTGGAAGCGCCCGTCAAACCCGATCTCCCGCGCGATCGCCACGGCCTTGCCGAAGGTCAGCGGCTCGCCGTCCGCCATGCCGGGCATCGCCATGCCGGCGTGGGAGCCCGAGGCGGGCATCGGTGTCTGCTCCAGCGCCCAAGGCACTTCCTTCGCATTGCCGTGGTTCATGCTGGCGTGCGTCTTGTCCGAAAGCGGCACGGCGTCGTACTTCGCCGCCGGGAACGTGCTCCAGGCCTGCACGTACCGCTCGCCCCAGATTCCCGACCAGGAGAGCCCCGAGAGGAGAAAGGCGAGCAGCGCCAGCGACCACCAGATGCCGGTCGTCGCGTGCAGCGACTTCCAGAGCCCCCGCCCGCGGGCGCCGAGATTAGGCACGAGCGCGGCGCGCAGACTGCCCCCGCGCGGCCACCAGAGGTAAAGTCCGGTCACGAGCATCACCACCGCGAGCGAGGCCGCCGCCTCGATCAGCCGGTCGCCGAGGGTGCCGAGCAGCAGCGTCCCGTGGATCGTATCCAGCGTGTCGTACCAGCCGGCGCGGTAGGGGTACTGGTCCAGCACATCCCCGGCGTAGGGATCGACGGCGACGAGCGTCACGGCGTCTTCGCCGGTGCGCACCTTGAAGAGTGCCGCCTGATCCACCGACGAGGGCGCGATGTAGCCCGCGAGACTGCCGCCCGGAACGGCGGCAAGCGCCGCGTCCGCCTGCGCCTCGACGGAGATCGGCGTCCCCGCCGGCACGACGGGGATCCTCTCGCCGTCGCGACCGGAGAGCACGCTGATCCAGAGCATCAGCAGGCCCGTGGTGGCAAGCATGAGGAGGAAGGGGATGACGTAGAGCCCGGCATAGAAATGCCAGCGCCAGGCGGCAAAGTAGAAACGGTTCACGCGCGGCGCACCAGCGGGCGCCCCGGTGACAGGGGAAGTGGTGATCATGATGTCTCTCGCTTGACAGGCCTGAGGGTCCCCGCAGCGGGTACGGGGTTGCGCGTCGGAGCGCCGCAGCCCGACAGGGCACGGACGATCCGGGGACGGCTCAGGTCGTCGGAGGCGCGCGCGGGGGCGGACGGGCGGCGCGATAGCCCTCCGCCCGGATCAGGTGGCCGGACGGCCGTTTCACCTGATCGATGACCGGCGCCACGATGGCCGGAATCTCGGCCCGGACGGCCGTGTCGGCGCTGTGGGACAGCACGCAGTGGTCGGACTGCACCGTGTCCGGAACCGGGTTGCCATTCTCGTCGATGCGCAGGGTCACCATCCCCTGCCCGGTGCAGATCACCACCGTCATCGTGCCCGGCACGACCGACGCAGCCACCGCCGACACGCGCGGCATCAGCAGCGCGAGGGCCGTCAGGACGACGAGGAGAGAGCGCACCAGGCGGCGAGGCATGGCGCCCTTATGCCGCGCGCGGATCGCAGTGGGAAGTGAGGTCCGACGCCGCACGAGTCAAAGGTGCGCGGTCGTCGCGCCTCAGGGAATGAGCACGGTCGCGCCCATGGTCTGGCGGGCTTCGAGATCGCGGTGCGCGTCGGCGACGTCGCCAAGCGGATAGCGCTGGCGGACATCGGAGCGGATGGCGCCGGAGGCGACCGCGGCGAAGAGATCGGCCGCCCGGGCACGGAGTTCCGCCGGGGTCACGATGTAGTCGAAAAGCGTCGGGCGGCAGGCGTAAAGCGAACCCCTGGCGAGCATCGCAAGCGAGAAGCCCTCGATCGGCCCGGACGACTGGCCGAAACAGACGAAGGTTCCGTGAGCCGCGAGGCAGGCGAGCGAGCCCTTCCAGGTGTCGCGGCCGACACTGTCGTAGACCACCGGCACGCCGGCGTCACCGGTGAGCGTGCGAACCTTCGGCACGAAGTCCCCGGCGCGATAGTCGATGACATGGGCGTAGCCATGGGCCTCGGCGAGCGCGACCTTCTCGGGGCCGCCGGCGGTGCCGATGGCGGTAACGCCCTTCGCCGCCAGCCACTGGCCGAGAATGAGCCCGACGCCGCCGGCCGCCGCTTGCACCAGCACCGTCATCCCCGGCTCGACGCGGAAGGTCGAGTGGATGAGGTAGTGCGCGGTCAGCCCCTTCAGCATCAGGCTCGCGGCCGCCTCGTCGGTGACCGCATCCGGCAGCCGGACGAGGCGGTCCGCGGGAATGCTGCGGACGGTGGCATAGGCGTTGAGCGGCAGGGTGTAGGCGACGCGGTCACCGGGAGCGACGGACCGGACTCCCTCCCCGATCGCCTCGACGACACCCGCCGCCTCCGAGCCCGGCACGAGATCGTGCTCGACCGCCCACGGGTAGAGGCCGCTCCGGTGATAGACATCGAGGAAGTTGAGCCCGATGGCTGTGTGGCGGACGATCGCCTCTCCCGGACCGGGCGTCGGTGCGGCGATCTCGCGCTTCGCGAAGTTCTCGGGTCCGCCGGGGGCGGTCACGATCATGGCGTAGTCGGTCATGGCAGGCTCACCGGATGGTTGACGTGGGCGACAGGCATTGCGCTGGCGGGAAGCTCGCAGGTCACTCGGCAACGTCATCGAGCACTGCGCGTTCCCAAGGCGTCAGCGCATCCGGGTCCGCGACCCACGCGCGGAGCGCCGCCCATGCGAGCAGGCGGGCGTGGAGATCGGCGTCCCCGTCATGGGCACCGGCACGGATGGCGTCACGAACGTCGCCCACGGCGGCGCCAAGGCCCTCCGACCGGGCGGCCGTCGCCGCATCGCGGCGGGCGGTCGCGATGGCACTCGCGCAGAGCAGCGTGGCGTAGCGCGCGTCAGGGGCAAGGCCCGGCGCGGTGGCGCGGAGCACCTCGGCGGCGCCGTCGAGCAGCGCGAGGGCTCCCTCGCTCACGGCGCCGCTCAAGCCACTGCTCCCGGCGCGGTCATGCGGAGGAGGTTGAGCTCGACCGGATCGGCGATGCGGGCGGTCAGCGCCAGACTCAGAGCCTCAGCGCCGCTTGCCTGCCGCTTGCCCTGCTGGAGCGCGATCACCGCCCAGCGGATGTGCGCCATGACTTCCCACCAGTGGACACGGGCAGGCTCGATGGTCCGCCCGCTCGCCTCCGCGTAGCCGGCGTAGAACGGAGTCCGATCCGAGATGCCGCCGGCTTCGAGATCCGGCCGCGAGAAGCGCCAGCACCGGGCGCAGAACCAACCGAGATCGGCCATCGGGTCGGACCACCCGGCGAACTCCCAGTCGAGGATGGCGGTCAGTCCGCTGGCGTCAACGAGGAAGTTGCCGGTGCGAAAGTCCTGATGGGACAGCACCACCTCGCCCGGGGCGGGCGCGTTCACCTCCGCCCAGCGGAGACCCCATTCGAGGCCGGGACGCTCGATGCCCATGTCGTCGAGCCGGGCGCGCATCAGCGCGACCTCCGCCCGGGCGGGATCGGCGGGCTTCGGGCCGAGTACCCCTGCGAGGCGAGCGTCCGGCTCGATCGCGTGAATGCGGGCCAGTTGTCGCCCGAGGTCGCGTCCGAGCGCCGCGCGATCACCGCCAAGCGTCACATCGCGAACGATCTTCGGCCCGTAGCCCACCCCCGCCACCCGCTCGACCACCGCGAAGGGGCGCCCCGCGACGGCCGGGTCGCGGCAGAACCCGACCGGTTTCGGCACGGCGACACCCGCGCGCCATGCCGCGGACACCAGTTCGTGCTCCTCCTCGCGGCTCCGGCTCGCCTCGATCGTCCCCTCGGCGTCACGGCGCAGGACCAGCGCCAGCGCGGCGCCGTCGGCCCGGACATCGAGGCCCCAGCTTTCCTGTATCGCGCCGCCCGAGAGCTTTCCCGCGCCCTCGACGCTGACCGCTTCGGCCTTCAGCGCGTCCCCGAGCCATGCCTCGAGCGCGGCGTTCCCGACAAACGAGGTCACGCGCCCCACCGCCAGAAGTCGTCCCGCTCCCGGGCATAGGCGTCGGCCAGCACCATGCCGTGCACTTCGGACGCGCCATCGACGAGGCGGGCCTGCCGGGCATAGCGGTAAATCCACTCGAGGATCGTGTCCTTCGAGTACCCCCTTGCGCCGCAAAGCTGGATCGCGGTGTCCGCGGCCTTGTGCAGGGTGTCCGCGACGTGCAGCTTGGCCATCGACACCTCTTTCCGGGCGAAATCCCCCTGATCGAGCTTCCATGCCGCGTGCATCGTCAGAAGCCGGCCGATCTCGATGTCATGGGCGAGGCCGCCGAGCATGAGCTTCACCGACTCGCGGTCGGCGAGCCGCACGCCGAAACCGGTGCGCGAGTCGATGTAGTCCTGCGCGATGCCCATCGCCCGCTTCGCGAGCCCGAGCCAGCGCATGCAGTGGGTCAGCCGCGCGGTGCCGAGGCGGACCTGCGTGACCTTCAAGCCGTCGCCGATGCCGAGGAGCCGGTTCGCTTCCGGGATCTCCAGACCGTCAAAGCGCAGCTCGCAGTGGCCGCCATGCTCCTCCGGCCCCATGATCGGGATGCGCCGGACGATCTCCCAGCCGGGCTGGTCCTTGTGAAAGAGGAACGCGGTCAGGTGTTTGCGACTCTCGTCCGGGTTCGGATCGGTTCGGGCGATCAGGATGAAGTGCGCCGCCTCCCCTGCCCCGGTGATGAACCACTTGTGGCCGGAGACGCGCCAGACGTCGCCGTGGCGCTCGGCCAGCGTGCGGATCATCCCGGGATCCGAGCCGCCGCCCGGCGCGGGCTCGGTCATGACGAAGGCGGAGCGGACGCGGCCCTCGACGATTGGCGCAAGCCATTCGTCCTGCTGCGCCGGGCTCGCGAGGCGGGCGAGCACGTCCATGTTGCCGTCGTCGGGGGCGGCGCAGTTGAAGACGACCGGCCCGAAGATCGAGCGGTTCGCTTCCTCGTACATCACCGCGCGGGCGACGACGGAGAGACCCATCCCGCCCAGCGCGACGGGGGTTTGCGGCGCCCACAGGCCGTCGGTCCGCGCTTTCGCCCGCAACGGCTCCAGCACGTCGAGCCGGATGTTGTCATGCTCGTCCCAGGTCGTGCGGTCGGCCTCGACCGGCAGGACGTGCGCATCCACGAAGGCCCGCACGCGGCGTCGCAGACCCTCGACCTCCGGTGGGAGGGCGAAGCCGAAGCCTGTCTCGGAGGGTCGGCTGTTCTTCAAGATACCCGCGTCCGCTCTTGTCCCGGACTGCCGCAATCGAAGCAGTCCGGGACGAAACCTAGCGCGGTTTGGCGTGGCCCGCGAGACCGTTGGGCGAAGCGTGCGGGCTCAGGCGCCGGTCTCGGCCCGAACGCCCGCCCAGCGGTGCGAAAGGCCGACGTCGAGGTCGAAAAGATCGAGGACGCGGCCGACCGTGTGGTCGACCATTTCGGCCAGCGTCGTCGGCCGGGCGTAGAAGGCCGGGACCGGCGGATAGACGATCGCGCCCATCTCGGTCACCGCCGCCATCGAGCGGATGTGGCCGAGATGCAGCGGCGTCTCGCGCAGCATCAGGACGAGGCGGCGGCGTTCCTTCAGGGTGACGTCGGCGGCGCGCGTGAGCAGGCTCGCAGTGGTGCCGCAGGCAATTTCCGACAGCGTGCGCACGGAGCACGGGGCGACGACCATGCCGAGGGTGCGGAAGGATCCGCTGGCGCAGGCCGCGCCGATGTCCTTCGGCGCGTAGGTGACGGTCGCGAGCGCCTCGACGTCGCGGGGCGTGAAGTCGGCTTCGGCGGCGATCGCGACGCGGGCCGCCTGCGACAGCATCAGATGGCTGTCTATGCCGACGTCGCGCAGCACTTCGAGGATGCGCTTGCCGTAGATCGCGCCGGAGGCGCCGCTGATGCCGACGATGAGGCAGGGCCGCTCGGGGCGGTGGATCATCATGGCGGCTCCGATCACGCCAGCCCGGCGGCGGTGAGCACCGCCTCGGCCCGGGCGCGGGCGTCGGCTCCGACCTCGGCACGCACTCCGTGGAAGTCCGGGCCGCGGGTGGCGTCGAGACCCATCCGCGAGGTGGTGCCGATGCCCGAGGCCGACGGATCGAGCGCGTTCCCCGGCAGGTTGTCGAGGATCATCACGTCCCGGTGCGGCTGGAAGTGGGTGGAGAGCGCCCAGAGCACTTCGGAGTCGCGGGTCACGTCGACGTCCGCGTCGACCGCGATCACGGTCTTCAGATACTGGTCCCAGCCGAGAAGCCCGAGCATCACCTGACGGGCCTCGCCGACCCGGCTCTGGTTCAGCGCCACGTAGGCGTGGAAGTGCGTGCCCGACGCCGGGTAGTGCACCGCCGTCACCGCCGGGAACCGGGCTTTCAGCTTCTCCACCATCTCCGCCTCGCGCGGCACGCGGCCAAGGTTCAGATGCTCTGCGGAGGCGCCCCCGGTGACGCTGACGAGGATCGGCTGCCGCCGGCGCAGGATCGCCTCGACCTTGAAGAGGTTGTTGGTGGAGCGGTCCGAGGAATAGCCGGTGAACTCGCCGAACGGCCCCTCCTCGACGTGCGCGG
The DNA here is from genome assembly GCF_014201905.1 of Amaricoccus macauensis. Taxonomy (GTDB): domain Bacteria; phylum Pseudomonadota; class Alphaproteobacteria; order Rhodobacterales; family Rhodobacteraceae; genus Amaricoccus; species Amaricoccus macauensis. Next base: position 285,382 of record NZ_JACHFM010000004.1, read on the forward strand.
AGGGATCGAGGATGCCCTCCAGCACGATCTCGGCGTGGGCGGGCACGCGGATGCCGTGCTTCGGCGTGCGCACGACTTCGAGCGGCGCGCCGAGCAGCCCGCCGGCCACCACGCGCTCGTCCTCGCCGAACGCAAGACGTGCAGACGCGGCGATCATGAAGAGCGGGTGTGCCCCGATCACCATCGCGACCGGCATCGGCCGCCCGGCCTCCTTCGCCATGTTGAGCAGCCGCCACAGATGGCCGCGGGAATGCAGGCTGGTGGCGAGCGTGTCCGGCGAATTGATCATTGCCCGGTGATAGCTGAGGTTGCCGGCACCGGTCTCGGGGTGCTCGCCGATGATGATGCCGCTGGTGATGTACTTCGCCCGATCAGTGGCGAAGTGCTTGATCATCGGCAGGGTCGAGAGGTCGATGTTGTCGGTGATGACCTCTTCCAGCACCGGCGCGTTCGCAACCTCGACCGGCTCGGTCCCGCGCCGGGCGGCGGCCTGGTAGGCGGCGTGCAGGCCGGGCTCGTCCGTGCCGAACATGCGCGCGATGCGCTGCCTTGAGCCGAAGATGTTCGTCACCACCTCGGTACCGATACCGGAGACGGATTTCAGTTCGACGATCGGAGCCCGGCCGCGCTCGGCGAGGGCGAAGACGAGGGCAGTGGCGTCCTGATCGTCGCTCACCGGCCCCGCGACGCTCAGCACGTCCTCGGGATGCGCCGCGCGGTAGGCGGCAAGGTAGCTGCGAACGTCCTGCGGGTGAAACACGGCATCCTGGCGCATCGGTCTGGCTCTCGGATCGGGCTCGGGCTGGGATCGGCCTCGGCGCGGTGAAGAGGAAAACGGGGGTGCGGCGCCGGGGGGGAGGTTCCCGGCGCCGCGGGCTTGTCAGGCGGTCGCGAGATGACGGCCGGTGGCCCGGTCAACGCCTGCGTACGTGTCAGTCAGGCGAGCCTTGGCGTCCTCGAGATTCGCCGGCGGCGGCGTGGGATCGATGCCCACGAGCTTCGCGACGTTGTTGCCGAGATAGCCCTCGAGGTCGTCCTCCGACAGGTTCATGCCCTGCGGTGCGTCGTGACAGAGCACCTCGAGCTCGCGCAGCCACATGCCCGGATCGTTCGGCGGCGAGTCGGTGCCGAAAACGATCTTGTGTTTCTCGAGCTGCTTGGCGAACTCGACGATGCGCGACTGGAAGCACCAGCCGGACTCGCAGTAGACGTTGGGCGTGTCGTGCGCCATCCAGAACGACTCGAACGAGTAGTTGCCGCCGGTCTGGATGCCGAAGTGACCGATGATGAAGTTGACCATCGGGAATTCCCGGATGATCGGATAGAACATCGTCGGGATGGTGTACGGGCCGTCACCGGTGTGGATGAGCACGACGACGTTGTACTTCGCGCACATCTTCATGGCTGGCCGCAGCCACTCCAGCGCCCGGTCAGGCCGGTAGCCGTGCATGTTGGCGTGCAGCTTCAGCATCTTGAAGCCGTACTCCTTGACGTGGAATTCCAGCTCCAGCGCGCCGTTCTCCGGGCCCCAGCGCGGGTTGAACGTGAAGTTGCCGATGAACCGGTCGGGGTAGTTCTGGCAGAGCTCGGCGATGTAGGACATGTAGTCGCGGATGCCGTCGCGGCCCATGCGGTTGCCGTCACGGTAGCCGGTGTTGCCCGGGGGCGGCTGGATGAAGCCCATGTCGATCCGGCGCGGCTTGCCGTTGATCATGTAGGGGCCGTCCATCAGCTTGAGCATCCGCTCGCCGGTGAACGGCGTGCCGGTATGCCGCCAGGCCTCGTCCACCAGGTTCGTGGGGTGGAGGTGGGTGTCGATGATCATTCGTGTCTCCTGTCGGTCGGCTCAGGCGGTCTCGAGAGCGATGCCGTGGTTGCGCAGGTAGGCCTCCGCCTCCTCGACGGAGCGCGGCGGAGCGGTCGGCTCGAGGCCGATCATCCGGGCGACGTTGTTGCCGAGGTAATCCTCGAGCGTGTCCTCATCGAGATTCAGGCCCTGCGGCGGCTCGTGGCAGAGCACCTCAAGCAGGTTGATCCACATGCCGGGCTCGTTCGGCGGCGTGTCGGAGCCGAAGAGGATCTTGTGCTTCGGCAGTTCCTTGGCGAACTCGACGATGCGCGACTGCAGGCACCAGCCGGACTCGGCGTAGACGTTCGGCGCATCGAGAGCCATCTGGAACGGCTCGAAGACATAGACGCCGCCGGTCTGCACGCCGAAGTGCGCGAGGATGAAGTTGACCGAGGGGAACTCCCGGATGATCGGGTAGAACTCGGTCGGGATCGAATACGGCCCGTCGCCGGTGTGGAGCTTCACCATCAGCCCGAGATCGGCGCAGACCCGCATTGCCGGGCGCAGCCAGTCGAGGGCACGGTCCGGCCGGTAGGCGTGCATGTTCGCCTGCAACTGGACCATCTTGAAGTCGAATTCCTTGGCGTAACGGGCGATCTCTTCCGCACCGTTCTGCGTGCCGTAGCGCGGGTTGTAGACAAAGCAGCCGAGGAAGCGGTCCGGGTGCTCGGTGACCATCTTCTCGGTGTAGGCCATGTACTCGCGAATGGCCGCCTTGCCTTCCTTCTCGTGCACGCCATGGGTGTAGATGGTGTTCCCCTGCGGCGGCTGGATGAAGGCCTTGTCGATCCGGCGCGGCTTGCCGCGGATCGTCCAGGGGCCGTCCATCATCTTCAGGAGCCGCTCGCCGGTGAACGGGTCGCCGTCGTGGCGCCAGGCCAGGTCGACGAGATCCGTCGGATAGCAGCTAAGGTCGATGATCATGCGATCCTCCTCTCGGGCTTGGAATCGAATGGGGACCGGCCAGCGGTGGACCGCGGCGCGGGTCGGGCACGCGCCGCGCCGGCCATGGGCCGGGACGGACGGTGCGTTCGAGGAATTCGGCTGGAAGCCATTGCTCACCCAATCGTGGACTGGTGAGCAATTATCGCCGCGTCGGAGCGCGACCTTTTGCTTCTACTCGAAGCTGATCACATCATGCCGGACGGCAGATTGTCAACAATCTTCTGGGCGGCGGGAGGCGATTCTGGTCCGTGGCGCGGCAAGGATCGCGCTCCGCATCGCGGCGGCGGCTGTCGACAGGGTGCGATGCCGGTGGGAGAGGAGCGAGGCGTCGCGGCTGACCACCGGATCGGTGAGGGGAACCGCCGTTACGCGCACTTGCGGGGCCAGTTGGCTGGTATTTTCCGGCAGCACGGCGACGCCGAGGCCAGCACCGACCATGCTGATCGCAGTCGTGGAGAATCGCACCGCGAAGGTCGCCGTCGCGGTGGGGGCCGCGACCGCAAGGGTGCGGTCGACGATGCTGCGAAGCGGATTGCCCTTGGCGAGCCCGATCAGCGGCTCACCCGCCAGTTCGGCCCATCGAATCGACGGTTGGACGGCAAACCGGTGATCGGACCGGCAGATGACGACGAGGCGGTCGGTGAGAAGCGGCGTCGCCGCGATGTCCGGCTCGTCGCCCGAGATGGTGCCAATGGCGAGGTCGACCGCATGGCTGGTGATCGCCGGGCGGATTTCTTCCTCGGGCATGTCACGCACCCGGACTTCGATCGCGGGCCACCGCGCCCGGAACGCGGCCACGACCGGCGGGAGATAGGTCGCCGCAAGCACGATCGACGCCGCCACCGTCACGCTGCCGCGACGAAGCGAGGCCTTGGCGCGCATCCCGGAGACGGCGGCTTCGAGTTCCTCGACGATCCGCTGGGCCTGCGGGAGAAACTCCTGGCCCGCGGCAGTGAGTGTGACCATCCGGTTGTGCCGGTCGAAAAGGCGCTGGCCGACCTCCGCCTCCAGCGTGCTGACCAGCATCGAGACCGCCGACTGGCTGAGAGAGAGCCGGTCGGCAGCGCGGCGGAAATGTCTGAGATCGGCGACCGCGAGGAAGGCCCGAAGCTGTCGGACGGTCACGTTCACGCTCGGCCCCCCTGCTTTGCCCGATCAGCGGACGGTGATCATATGCTCCCGGACACGGGCGCGCATCCCTTGCGGGGGAGAATCGCCGTCATTCGTTCACATATCCGAGCACTCCACGATCCTGCCACCACGCATACCCCTGATCTTGCCCCCGCAGCGGATCAGCCGGAGCCGCCGCCGGGCCCGGATCGCCTTGCCGCGAGCGCCGGCCCGTGGCGCAAGCGACGCATTTCCGGATTTCGAGGCAGGTCACGCCCATCAGCGGCGGTCCGCGGCACACCGGCAGGTGTCGGGGGATTTCGGCCTCGCCTGCATGGAGGCACGGCATCCGCCCGGGCGAGACGCCGTCTCTGCGCTCCGCGCGCGCATCATCACGCCCGCCATCCCGGACGGCTGTGGCGGGCGGCCGGCCGGGCGATCACCGCCTCGCTGCTTGCCGCGTCTGCCGGAGACCGCCCGTGTCGGCGATCTCCCGGGGTCCCCGCCTCGTGGGCAAGGGGCGCTCGACCGGCTGCTCAGCCGGAGGTGGGTGTCACGCCGCTGGCTCGATCGCGTCGAGACGCTTGCCGCCCATCATCAGGCCGATCTCCTCGATCCGCCCGCGCTCCGGAGGCACCTCGCCGATGAGCTCGCCGCCGCACATCACGAGAATCCGGTCGGCGACGGAGAAGAGCTCCTCGAGCTCCGTGGAGACGAGCAGGATCGCGGCCCCGGCATCGCGTGCCTTCAGGACCTCCTGCATGACGATCTCCATGGCGCCGATGTCGATGCCGCGGGTGAGCTGGTTGATCAGCATGAACCCCGGATTGCGCGCCAGTTCGCGCCCGACCACGAGCTTCTGCTGGTTTCCGCCCGAGAGCGAGCCGATCACCGCGTCAGGGTCGAGTGGTTTCACCCGGAACCGGCGGAGGATCTCCGCGGTCGCCTCGGTGATCGCGCCTCGGCGCAGCAGGCCACCGCGACTGAACGCGGGATCGCCGGAGCGTTGCAGGATCACGTTCTCGGCCAGAGTGAAGGGCAGGACGATGCCCATGCGGTGCCGGTCCTCGGGCACGTTGGCAACCCCGAGCCGCGACATCTCGGCCGGCGAGAAGCCGGTCACGTCGCGGCCGTCGAGCACCACCCGCCCCGCGTCGACCGGCAGCAGGCCGGCAAGCGCCAGCGAAAGCTCGGTCTGGCCATTGCCGGAGACGCCCGCCACCCCGACGATTTCTCCGGCACGGACTTCGAAGGAGACGTCGCGGACCGCCGGCAGGCCGCCCTCGTCGCGGCAGGTGAGCCCCTCGACGGCGAGGACCACCCGGCCCTCGTGGCTCGGGCGGCGCGGCAGTTCCATGAGCACGTCGCGGCCGACCATCTTGCGGGCGAGTTCCCGCGGCGTGGTGTCGGCGGCGCGGACGGTGTCGACAACGCGGGCATCGCGCATGACGCTGATCCGGTCGCTGACCGCCATCACCTCGTCGAGCTTGTGCGAGATGAAGACGATGGTCTTTCCGTCCGCCACGAGGCCGCGCATCAGGACGAGCAGGCGCTCGGTCTCCTGCGGCGTCAGGACCGCGGTCGGCTCATCGAGGATCAGAAGCTCGACACCGTGATAGAGCGCCTTCAGGATCTCCACCCGCTGCTGCTGGCCGACGGTCAGCGTCTCGACGATCGCATCAGGGCGCACGTCGAGGCCGTAGCGGGCGCTCAGTGCCTCGATGCGGCGATGGACCTCGCCCATGTCGCGGATCAGGCGGGCCGGCGTGCCCTGGCCGAGGATGTAGTTCTCGGCCACGGTCAGGTTCGGCACCAGCATGAAGTGCTGGTGCACCATGCCGATGCCGTGCCGGATGGCATCGCGTGGCGAGCCGAGCCGGATCGGCTCGCCACGGATCAGGATCCGCCCCTCGCTCGGCGAAAGAACACCGGCAAGGATGTTCATCGCGACACTCTTGCCCGCGCCGTTCTCGCCGAGCAGGGCGTGGATCTCGCCCTGCTCCACGTCGAGGGTGACGCCGGCGTTGGCGACGACCGCGCCAAAGCGCTTGTGGATGTTGTCGAGCCGCAGGAAGGTCGGGCCGGTCATGGGTGTCTCCTCAGCCATCGTAGGCGACGCCAAGCATCTTCGGTGCGCCGCGGCGGCTCCTCACCAGCACGAGCACGATGATCGTCATCACGTAGGGCAGCGCCTGGAAGAGCTGGTAGGGCACACCGAGCTGGGGCTGCGCCTGAAGCTGGAGCTGCACCGCGTAGAAGAGCCCGAAGAGCAGCGCCACGAAGAACGCGCCGACCGGCGACCAGCGGGCGAAGACCACCACCGCGAGCGCGATGAAGCCACGTCCCGAGGTGATGTTCTCCACGAACTGGTTCGAGTGCCCGAGGGTGAGGAAGGCGCCGCCAAGCCCCGCGAAGGCCGCGCCTATCAGGATCGCGCCGTAGCGGTAGGCGGCGACGCTGCGCCCGACCACCGCGACCGACTTCGGATGCTCGCCCACCGCCCGCAGCGTCAGGCCGAACGAGGTACGGAACAGCACCACCCAGACGAGGAACGTGAGCGGGATCGTGGCGTAGACGATGGCATTCTGCCGGAACAGCGCGGCGCCGATCACCGGCAGGTCGGACAGGAACGGGATGGCGATCGGCTGCGCGATCTCCACGCCGAGCCCGGTCGAGACGTAGAAGGTGCGGAAGAGGAACGCGGTCAGCCCCATGCCCAGAAGGTTGATCGCGGCGCCGACGACGATCTGGTTCGCCTTCACCGTGACCGTGAAGACCGCGAAGACAAGCCCGATCGCCATGCCGCCGAGGATGCCCGCGAGCAGGCCGAGCGGCACGCTGCCACTGGCGAAGGCGGCCGCGAAGCCGGTGAAGGCGCCCGTCAGCATCATGCCCTCGATGCCGATGTTGAGCACGCCCGCCCGTTCGGCAAAGACCTCGCCGAGTGCCGCGAAGATCAGCGGCGTGGCGAGACGCCAGCTCGCCCCGAGGGTGGCGGCGACAAGGCCGAGGTTCAGAATATCGTCCATCCGGGTCTCCTTCCCCTCAGCGCCGAAGCCGCAGTCGCGCGCCAAGCACGCCGAAGGCCACGACCAGCAGGATCACGATCCCCTGGATCACCTGGACGAGCACCTGCGGCACCTGTTCGTTGATCTGAAGCAGCTCCGAGCCGGACCGGAGCGCGGCGAAGAGCCCGCCCGAGGCGATGGCGCCGAGCGGGTTGTTGCCCGCGAGCAGCGCGACCGCGATGCCCTCGAAACCGTAGCCCGGCGAGATCGACTGATAGAGCCGCCGGGTGACGCCAGCGACCTCGAAGGCACCGGCAAGCCCGGCCATCGCCCCGCTGATGCAGATCGCGAGCAGCATGTTGCGCCCGACGTTCATGCCGGCATAGCGGGCCGCGTCCGCGCTGGTGCCGACCACGCGCACCCGGTAGCCCGCGCCCATGCGGAAGAGAAAGACATAGAGCAGACCCGCGAGGGCGAGCGCCACGAGGATGCCGAGGTGAAGCCGCGTCTCCGGGATGATCCGCGGCATCCACGCCTCGCGGGCGAGACGGGCGGATTGCGGATAGGCCGCGCCCGCGTCCTTCATCGGCCCGGTGACGAGCCAGCTCGTCAGGAACAGCGCGACGTAGTTCAGCATGATCGTCGTCACGATCTCGCTCGCCCCGAAGGCGACGCGAAGCGCCCCCGCGATGCCGGCCCAGAACGCGCCGGCGAGCGCCCCCGCGATGATCACCAGCGTGATGTGCAGCGCGGGCGGCAGGCCATGCAGGCTGGTGCCGACCAGCGTGGCGGCAATGGCCCCGGCATAGAGCTGGCCCTCCGCGCCGATGTTCCAGATACCACAGCGAAAGGCGACGCAGAGCCCCGCCCCGATCAGGATGAGCGGGATCGCCTTCAGGAGCGTCTCGCCGATCGAGCGGGTGTCGGCGAAGGAATCGACCAGCATCACGCGAAACAGCGCGGCGCCGTCGAAGCCGGTCGCGTAAAGCAGCAGCGCGCCGCACGCGAGCGCGATCACGACCGCGGCGGCGGGAAGGACGATGGCGCGGACGAGGGAGGCGAGCCGTCGCGAATTGCGGGCTGCGAGGCCGTCAGCGCCTGCGAGAGGTACGGCGGTCATGTCGGGATGGCTTCCTACTCGGTGGCGGGAAGGGTGGCGGCCCGTTGCCCCGGGCCGCCGCGGACGCTCAGTTGCCGCGGGTCACGATCTCGCCCGCCGCGATGCGGTCGGAGATGGCCGCAACCTCGGCCCGGACATCCGCCGGCACCGGATGTGCCGCCTCGTCACGGAAGGTGAACTGCATGACGTCCTTGTCCTTCAGGCCGAAGACCACGTTGGTTTCGGGAACGTCGCCGCCCTGGATGGCCCGCACCACCTTGGTGACACCGGCGGCGTAGTCGGTGACGTACATGCCGAGCACGTTCTGCGGCGCCACCTCGGTGTAGTCGCTGAAGATGCTGAACGTGCCGATGCCCGGCCCGGATTCCGCCACCGCCTGATAGCCGCCGACGGTGGCGCCGGATGCGTTCGGGATCAGGAAGTCGACGCCCTGCGAGATCATGCTGAGTGCCGCTTCCTTCGCCGCCGTCGTGTCGGTGAAGTTGCCGATGTAGGTCTCGGAGATCGGGAAGTCGGCGTTCACACTCTTCGCGCCGTTGATGAAGCCCTCGAACGCCTCCTGAATCGGCGGGATCTCCATGCCGCCAACCAGCCCCGCCTTCTTGCCGAGCTTCGCCGCGACGACGCCCATCAGGTAGAAGGCCTGGCTGGTATCGGTGTTGAGACCGATGACGTTGCCCTCGTGGATGTCGCTCGATGAAATCAGGAACACCGTGTCGGGGAAATCATAGGCGACGTCGATCGCGCTGTCCTGAAACTCGAAGCCATGGCCGAGGATGACGTTGTAGCCCTGGGCCGCGTAGTCCCGGAACGCCTTCTCGAACGCCGCAGGATTCTGCTGGAGCTCCACATAGCTCACCTTGGCGCCGAGATCGCTCTCGACCCGCTTCAGGGCGTTGAAGCCGATGCGGTTCCAGCCTTCCTCCGAAACGCTGCCGGGAACGAGGAGCGCCATCTTCAGTTCATCGGCCGTGGCGGCCGTGGCGAAGAGGAGCGTGGCGGCGGTGGTGGCCAGGACTGCTCGTCTGGTGAAAGTCATCTCTTGATCCTCCCGGAAAGTTTTTCTGTTGTGGCTGGCGCCAGCCAGCCGGATCCGAACCCGCTCCGGCGGAGCCGGCTGGTTCCCTTCGAGACTATTGGAATTCCACGATATCTCTTCCGTCGGGCGCTTCCGCCCGATCGGATCTCGGGCTAGTTGTCGCGGCTGCGGGTACGGATGTCCCCGGCGATGATCTGCGTCCGCGCCGCGTCGATCGCCGCCCTGACGTTCTCGGCGACGGCCGGCTCGGCCTCGGGGTTCAGCTCGAAGTGCATGACGTCGGTATCCCTCAGGCCGAACACGATGTTCGAGGCGGGCGCGAAGCTGCCCTTCTTCACCTCCGAGGCGATGCGGACGATCCCCTGGCCGTAGTCGGCGACATAGACGCCGAGGATGTTCTTCCGCGCCACCGCACGGTGATCGCTGTAGACGCTGAAGGTCCCGACGTTCGATTCCTTGGCCGCCTGGATGACGCCGAGGCCGGCTGCGTTCGCATTCGGCACGAGGAAGTCCGCGCCCTGGGCCACGAGACTCAGCGCCGCCTCCTTGGCCGCGGAAATGTCCGTGAAGCTGCCGATGTAGATCTCGGACATCCTGAAGTCCGGGGAGACGCTCGCCGCGCCGAGACGGAAGCCCTCGAATGCGTCATGGATCGGCGGGATCTCCATGCCTCCCACCAGACCGGCAGCGTCGCCGGTCATCGCGGCGAGGATGCCCATCAGGTAGAACGGCTGGCTCGAGTCGGTGTCGAGGCCCACCACGTTGCCGTCGTGAATGTGGCTCGATGAAATGAGGAAGGTGGTGTCCGGGTAGTCCGGCGCGACGGTGAGCGCCGCGTCCTCGAACTGGAAGCCGTGGCCGAGCACGACGTCATAGCCCTGACTGGCGTAGTTGCGGAACGCCGTCTCGAACGTCGCGGGGTTGTCGTGAAGCTCGACATAGCTGACCCCGGCATCGAGCTCTGTCTCGACACGTTTCAGCGCGTCATAGGCGATGCGGTTCCAGCCCTCTTCCGAGACGCTGCCCGGAACGAGCAGTCCCATGCGAAAGCCGTCCTCCGCGTTGGCGGCGCTGACAAAACCCAAGGCTGCTGCGATCGCCATCCCGGCGAGGGCAGCGGTGAAGCGGAACATGATGTGATCCTTCCTCATCGGCGGCCGGAGGCGCGCTGTCAGGTTACGGAATGCTCGGAGACCACCCGGCCGCGCGCCAGGACGCACAGGTTGTCCGGTCCGCCGGCGACCAGCGTGTCAATGTCAGGGCAGTCAGTGATGAGTAAATTTGCCCATGCCCCGGTGCGGAGGCCATAGTCGTCACCAAGCCCCATCAGCTGCGCCGGAACCTCCGTGGCCATGCGGTGGGCGAGTCCGAGTTCGTCGCCGCGCAAGTGGCCGGCGAGAAGCGTCCATCGGGCGATCTCGAGCATGTCGCCGGAGCCCGTCGGGACGAACGGATCCTGAATGTTGTCGGAGGCGGTGGCGACGGGGATCCCGGCGCGCGCCAGATCCGCGACACGGGTCAGACCGCGCGGCGGCAGCATGTCGGCATCGCGACCCTGAAGGTAGAGGTTCGCCGCCGGCAGGGTGATGACGCCGCAGCGCGCGGCGGCGATGCGCTCCCGGATGCGCTCGTACTCGGCGCGCGGCAAGGCGGAGAGGACGGAGCAATGACCGAGGACCGTGCGGCCCTGCATTCCGAAGCGCTCCACCCGGTCGAGCACCGCGTCGAAGAGCGGACGCGCGGGGTTGAGATGTTCGTCGAGGTGCAGGTCGACGGGTTTGCCGTGCCGCACCGCCGCCTCGAAGATCACGTCGAGATAGCGCTCGGGGTCTTCGCTCACTGCGGGAGTTCCGCCCACCGCGTCGGCAAGGCCCACCGCGGCGTCGATGTTCGCTGCAAGCCAGTCGAAGTCCTGCCCCGGGTGCGGCGTCATGAAGGCGACGAGCTGCAAGGTCACGCGGTCCGCCCATTCGGCGCGCAACGCCGCAAGCGCCTCGATGCCGCGGAAGCCTGCGTCCTTGTCGACGTTTATGTGGCTGCGGATCGCCGTCGTCCCGCGCGAAAGGCAACGTCCGAGCGTGCGGCCGGCGCGACGCGTGATGTCATCCGGCGGCGCCGTCCGGGCATACTTCGCGAAGGCATCCCGGGCGCCCTGCAGCGTGCCGGACGGGTTGGGCGTGAAGCGCAGCACTCCGGTCTTGTCGAGATGCTGATGCGCGTCGACAAGGCCCGGCGAGACGAGTTTTCCGCTGATATCAACGCGCTCGACTCCGGGACCTGAAGCGAGCCCGAGGCCCAGCGCCTGGATGCGACCCTCCGGCGAAATCAGAAGATCGCCCTGCACCGTGCCGCCGTCGATGGCGAGCATACCACCGGCGAGCAGCCGTGGTCCGAGCCTCACTGCGCTCTGCTGGTCCAGCATGACGACTTCCCCCCTCGTCGTTTGATTGTTGACAATAGGAGGGTGGAGTTCGATCAGGCAAACTAATTATAATTATTAAATGATCAGATAATCAGATCAATCCCCCTGCGCCGAGCGCAACACGAAATCGCGGAACTGCCTTGCCGCCGGAGACAGCGAGCGATCGCGTTTCAGGATCACTGAAACCGCCCGCGACAGCACCGGCTGGCCGGGCGTCACGGTGACGAGGCCCATGGCCCGCACAAGCCGTTCAACCGCACAGGTCAGCACCGCGATCCCGAGTCCACCCTCCACCATGCCGACGATGGTGAGTGGCAGGGTGACGTCCTGCACGGCACGGTGAAACTTGAGCACGATCCCCTCGCGGGCCAGCTCTGCCTCGAGCCGCTCGCGGATCGGGTTCCCGGTCTGCGGCCCGATCAGCGGAATCCCTTCAAGATCGGCCCAGGAGAGGTTCTTGCGGCGCGCCAGCGGATGTTCGGGACGCAGCACCAGCAGGAAGACGTCGTTCGAAAGGCGGGTGCCGACGATCTCGCTGTCGTCATCGGGCACAGTGCCGATGCCGATGTCCACGGTCCCGCTTTTCACCATGTCGATGACGGCCCGCTCCGAAACGTCGTACATCCGCACCTCGATGGTGGGGAAACGCTCGTTGAAGGCGCCGATGACCCGCGGCAGGGTCAGGGCGGCCTGCAGCGTGCCCGCGGCGACGGCGACCCGGCCGCGGCGCAGCAGCCCGAGTTCCTGCGAGTTCTCGACGATGATGTCGACATCGGAGACCGCGTGCCGCGCCACCGGCAGAATGTCTTCGCCTGCTTCCGTCAGACGCAGCACCCGGGTGTGACGGTCGAAAAGGCGAAGGCCGAGGCTCCGCTCGAGCTGCCGGATCAGCGTGCTGACAGCGGATTGCGAGAGGTCGAGCCGCTCTGCCGCCCGGGTGAACTGGCCCGTGTCGGCGACGACGACGAACGCCCTGAGCTGCTTGAGGGTCGGCTCCATGGCCAATCATAGGCTTACTAGATGAATATAGATAGTTGGGGCCGTTGCTTCATGGAACCCTTCGCCGCAGCATGGCGGCACTCCGGCGAACCCAACGGCGAATCCAAGCCCTGTTCGTGCCGGCAAATCCATGAATATCAGGGGGGAGGGACATATGGCGCTCACTGCGGCCGCACATCCCATTGAAGACCCGATCGAACAAATGTTCCCGCTGCCGAAGCTCCTCGCGCTCGGCCTTCAGCATGTGCTCGTCATGTACGCGGGTGCCGTCGCGGTCCCGCTGATCATTGGCAATGCCATGCACCTCGACAAGCATCAGATTGCGATGCTGGTCAGCGCCGATCTGTTCTGCTGCGGCGTGGTGACGATTATTCAGTGTCTTGGTGTCTGGAAGTTCGGCGCTCGCCTGCCAATCATGATGGGCATCAGCTTCACGGCAATTCCGGTGATCATCGCCACCGGCTCCGACCCGGCATCCGGGATGCAGGGCGTCTTCGGCGCCGTCATCGCATCGGGTGTCTTCACCGTTCTCGCCGCGCCGTTCTTCGGGCGCTGGGTCCGGTTCTTCCCGCACGTCGTCACCGGGTCGGTCATGCTGGTGATCGGCCTGTCGCTGATGCGGGTCGGGGTCAACTGGGCTGCGGGCGGCCAGCCGATGATCCGCGGACCGGAGGGCGCCATGGTGGCGAACCCGGCCTATGGCGAGCCGTTCGCGCTGGCGGTTGCGGCAATCGTCCTGCTGACGATTCTCCTCCTCACCCGGTATCTCAAGGGCTTCCTCGCCAACATCGCCGTGCTCATGGGCATCGGAATCGGCTTTGCGATCGCCATCGCCTTCGGCCGCGTCGACTTTCACGGTGTTGCGGACACGGGCTGGGTCACGATCGTCCGGCCCCTGGCATTCGGTGTGCCGGTCTTCCATCTCTGGGGCACGCTGGCGCTCTGCGCCGTGATGACGGTGATGATGATCGAGGCGACCGGCCAGATCATTGCGATCGGCGACATTGCAGGACAGAAGATCAGCGAGGACCGGCTGGCGCGCGGACTTCGCACCGACGGTATCGGCAACATCATCGGCGGCCTGTTCAACACCTTCACCTACACCACCTACGCCCAGAACGTCGGGCTTCTGCAGGTAACCGGCGTGCTCAGCCGCTGGGTGGTTGCGGCCGGTGGCGCGATGCTGATCCTGCTCGGCTGCCTGCCGAAGGTCGCCTTCGTCAGCGCGTCGATCCCGAGCTACGTCGTCGGCGGCGCCGCGATCCTGATGTTCGGCATGGTGTCGGCGACCGGCGTGAAGATCCTCGCCAAGGTCGACTTCGTCCACAACCGCCGCAACCTCTACATCGTGGCGGTCAGCGTCGGCCTCGCCATGGTGCCGGTGGTCGCTGACGGGGTCTTCGATCAGCTGCCGGAAGCGGTCAGCCGGTTCTTCCACAGCGGTGTTCTGGTCGGCACGTTTACCGCGGTACTCCTGAACCTGCTCTTCAACGGTGTGCCGAAACGGGAGACCACCGGTTCCACCCCGGTGGTCCCGCAGACTCCGGCCGAGGTCAACGCCTGACCTCTGCCGGGCAGAAGGGAGCTGGATGGCGCGGGGGGCGTCGTCCAGCCCCCTTCACTTTCCACGCGGCACGCGCCACCTTCGCACCCGGGGTCTCGCATTTGATTGTTGACAATATTTCGGCTGACTGCCACGCTTTGATTGTCAACAATCTCCGCAGGCGGGCACCGTGGAACGCAGCGCAGCCGAATCGCATCAGCCGGACTCCGAAGAAGATGCGCTCCCAAAGAGCGGGCCGGAGGCGGAAGAGCGTGTCGTGCGCGTTGTCAGCCAGGCACTGCACCGACGCCGGCTTCGCCCCGGGGACCGACTGGTCGAGCGCGAACTCTCGGAAGCCGCGGGGGCCAGCCGTCTCGCGGTCCGAAACGCGCTCCTGCGCCTCGCTCAGGCCGGCCTCGTCGATCTGCACCGCAACAAGGGGGCGAGCGTGATCGAGTGTTCGCCCGATCTCGCGCACCAGATCATGACGGCGCGCATCGTCAATGAACGGGCGGCGCTCACCAGCCTCGCCGGACGGCTCGACGATGCCGGCCGCAGCCGCCTCGAGGCCATCCTGCGCGCCGAGTCCGCCGCCTATGACGACGGCCGGCGCGAGGAGGCGAGCCACCGTGCGCGGGAGTTCCACATCGCCTTCACCGAACTCGCCGGCAACGCGATGATCGCCCGCTTCGTGCGCGAGCTCATCGACTGCCAGCCGCTTCTCGCCGGGCGCTCGGCTCATGTCCCGGTGCTCTCCGGTGTCCCTGCGCACACCAAGACGCTCGCCGCGCTGCTGCGTGGCGATGGCGAGGGCGCCGCGGAAATCAACACCGCGCTGCTGACCGAGATCGAGAAGACCCTGACCAGCGCCGGCGGCCCTCAGGACTAGGCCGCCCGCCCCCGAAGAAGCGACGACCCGGCGTAGCCCCCAACGGATCAGCGGCCAGGCAAGAGAATGCTTGAGACCAGCAACCAGGGGAGGCCGAATTGCGACGATTCGAATACCATGAGCCGGGAACCCTCGCGGAGGCATCAGACCTCCTGACCGGTCTCGGCGAGGGCACGTTCCTGCTCGCCGGTGGCACTGACCTGCTCGTGGAGATCCGCGAGCGGCTGCGCCGGGTGCACCATCTCGTCAACATCAAGCGCATCACCGACCTCGACGCCGTGACGCTCGACGGCGAGGGCCTGCGGTTCGGGGCGCTCGTCACCGCCGGCACGCTGGAGCGGCATCCGGAAGTGGCGCGGCTCTATCCGAACCTCTGGGCCGGCCTGCGCTCGCTGGGGTCGATCCAGGTCCGCAACCGCGCGACGGTGGTCGGCAACATCTGCCGGGCCTCGCCGTCCGCCGACACAATCCCGCCTCTGGTGGCGGACGGAGCCGAGATCGAGACCTGGGCACCGAACGGTGGCCGTCGCATCGCGCTCGCGGACTTCTTCACCGGCCCCGGCCGCAGCGTGCTCGCCCCGGGCGAGATCGCGACCGGCATCCGCGTTCCGCCCCCCGCCACGGGCAGCGGCCGAGCCTACATCAAGCACGGCCGCCGCAGGGCGATGGAGCTCGCGACCGTCGGCGTCGCGGTCAGCCTCGAGACCGCGGACGGACGCTGCACGGCCGCGCGCATCGCGCTCGGCGCCGTCGGGCCGACGGTGCTGCGCGCACCCGGGGCAGAAGCCATCCTGACCGGCTCGCGCCTCGAGGCGGGCATCGTGGCCGCTGCCGCCGAACAGGCGATGCTGGAGTGCACGCCGATCAGCAACGTCCGCAGTTCCGCCAACTATCGCCGCGACATGGTGGGGGTGCTCACCCGCCGCGCCGTCACGCTCGCCCTGGAGGCCGCCGCATGAAGACGCTCGTCACGCTCACCGTCAACGGCGAGGAAAGGAGCCTCGCCGTCGAGGGCTACCGCTCGCTTCTCGACACGCTCCGCGAGGAGGCCGGCCTCACCGGTACCAAGAAGGGCTGCGACGTCGGCGACTGCGGCGCCTGCACCGTCATCGTCGATGGCGAGCCGGTCAACGCCTGCCTGATGCTTGCCGTCGAGGCAGCGGGCCGCGACGTGCGGACCGTCGAGGGTATGCAGGCCGGGCCGGACGCGCTCCATCCGTTGCAGGAAGCCTTTATGGAGCACGGCGCCTCGCAGTGCGGCTTCTGCACGCCGGGGATCCTCCTGATGGCGCAAAGCCTGCTGGAGCGGAACCCGGACCCCAGCGACGAGGAGATCCGCTTCGGTCTCTCGGGCAATATCTGCCGCTGCACCGGCTACACCAAGATTTTCGACGCCATCCGCACCGCGGCGCGGCGCATGGCCGCGCCCCCCGCCGACGCGTCCGGGCTGGAGGCCGCCGAATGACCAGGCAGGATTTCCGCATCGTGGGACAGAGCGTGAAGCGCGCCGACGTCCTCGAGAAAGTGACAGGCGAAGGCCTCTACACCGGCGACTATGCGCCGGCCGGCCTGCTCCACGGCAAGATCAAGCGATCCGAGATCGCCCACGCCCGGATCGTGCGCATCGACGCCTCGAAGGCGCTGGCGCTGCCCGGGGTCAAGGCGGTGCTGACCCACGCCGACGTGCCGCGCGTGCTCCACTACGGCTCGCCGCATCCGCGGTCAGCCTCCTGCACGCGGGACCAGTACATCCTCGACGACAAGGTCCGGTTCTGGGGCGAGGGCGTCGCCGCCGTCGCCGCCATCTCCGAGGAGATCGCCGACGAGGCGCTAGACCTCATCGAGGTCGAGTACGAGCCGCTGCCGGCGGTCTGCGACATCGACGCGGCGCAGGTACCGGGCGCGCCGCTGATCCACGGTGTTGGCCCGGGCGGCAATCTCGTCATCCCGCCGGTGCACGTGGAGCGCGGCAACGTCGAGAAGGGCTTCGCCGAGGCCGACCTGATCCTTGAGGGCACTTTCGAGGGCGGCCGTCCGGTTCCGACCTACATGGAGCCGAACGTCTGCATCGCCGACTGGGACGGCTCGAACAAGCTCACCTTCTGGACCTCGACCCAGTCGTCCTTCATGGTCCGAGGCGCGCTTGCCGAGGTACTCGGGCTGCCGCTCAACAAGGTGCGCGTCCTCGTCGACCACATGGGCGGCGGGTTCGGCGCAAAACAGGATCTCTTCCAGCACGAATTCCTCTGCGCCCTTCTCGCGAAGCAGACCCGGCGCCCGGTGAAGATGGAGTTCACCCGCCGCGAGACCTTCGTCGCCGGCCGCTCCCGCCATCCCTTCCGGCTCTGGCTGCGTCAGGGCTTCCGCAAGGACGGCACCCTCGTTGCCCGCGACATGAAGCTCGTCTTCGAGTCCGGCGCCTACGGCTCGCACAGCCCCGGCGTCACCAATGTCGGCACCGCGTCGGCGACCTCGCTCTATGCTTGCGAGAACGTCCGGCTGAACGGCCGCGCGGTCTACACCAACACCCCGATCGCCGGCGCCTATCGCGGCTATGGCGTGGTGCAGACCTACTTCGCCATCGACATCCAGATGGACGAGGCCGCCGAGCGCCTTGGGGTCGACCCGGCCGAGCTGAAGCTCAAGAACGCGGTCCGGGACGGTGACATCGCGCCCTCCGGTCACCCGATCATCGGCGACGGCCTGCCCGCCTGCATCCGCGAGGGCATCACCCGCTTCGACTGGGCGGCGAAACGCGCCCAGCCGCGCGAGCACCCGACGAACCCGGCGATCCGTCGCGGCTGGGGCATCGGCTGCGAGATGCACGGCTCCAGCGCCTATCCCGGCATCAAGGAGCAGGGCAACGCCACGGTGAAGATGAACGAGGACGGCAGCGTCACGCTGCTGACCGGCGCCGCCGGCCTCGGCACCGGCGCGCACACCGCGCTGGCGCAGATCGTCGCCGAGGAACTGGGCGTGGCGTTCGAGAGCGTCTCGGTCGTCCACGGCGACACCGACGTGGTGCCCTGGGACATCGGCGCCTTCGCGAGCCACACCACCTATCTTGTCGGGTCCGCGGCAAAGATGGCGGCGGCGAAGGTGCGGGCCTCCGTGCTGCGCCGTGGCGCGGAGAGACTTCAGGCGCGGGTCGAGGACGTCGATCTCGTCGACGGCCGGGTGTTCCTCACGGCCAACCCGGAGCAGGGCATCACCGTCCACGAGGCGATGGGGCCGAGCCGGGGCATCCCGGCGGAGCACCTGATCGAGACCGCGAGCTACATGCCGACGAAGTCCTATTCCTTCGCCGCGCATTTCGTCGAGGTGGCCGTCGATACCGAGACCGGCCTCGTCGAGGTGAAGCATGTCCTGCCGGTTCATGACATCGGCAAGGTGATCCACCCCATCGCCGCGCAGGGCCAGATCGAGGGCGGGATCCAGCAGGGCATCGGCCACACACTGACCGAGGACTACGTGATCGACCGGACCAACGGCCGCTCGCTCAACGCCGGGCTCGTTGACTACAAGATGCCGCTCTCCATGGACATGCCGCATATCGAGACGGTGATCCTCGAGGCCGCGCCCGATCCCGGTGGCCCGTGGGGCGCGAAGGGCGTGGGCGAGGATCCGATCATCGCCATCGGCCCGGCGATCGCCAACGCCATCCACGACGCCATCGGCGTCCGGTTCCACCACTATCCCATCACGCCGGAAGACGTCCTGAAGGGTCTCCGCGCCAAGGAGGAGACGACCAATGCAGGTCTATGAGCCGCAGGACACCAACAAGATCCCCGTGACGATCCTCACCGGCTTTCTCGGGGCGGGCAAGACGACGCTGCTCAACTACATCCTGACCGAACGGCACGGCCACCGCATCGCGGTGATCGAGAACGAGTTCGGTGAGATCGACGTCGATTCCGATCTGGTGCTCGCCTCCGAGGAGGAGATCTTCCAGATGAAGAACGGCTGCATCTGCTGCTTCGTGGACGTGCGCAACGACCTCGTGGAGGTGATGAAGAAGCTCATCGCCCAGCGCGACCGCTTCGACCACGTCATCGTCGAGACCAGCGGCCTCGCCGACCCGACGCCGGTCGCCACCAGCTTCTTCATCGACCCGGACGTGATGAACGCCACCGAGCTCGACGCCATCGTGACGCTGGTCGACGCCAAGCACATCGGCCAGCACCTGCATGACACGGTGCTCGACGGCAAGCCGAACCAGGCGGTGGATCAGATCGTCGCCGCCGACCGGATCGTCATCAACAAGACCGATCTTGCGAGCGAGGCGGCCCTTGCCGATCTCGAGCACGAGATCCGTGGCCTGAACCAGACGGCGGGCATCCTGCGCTCGCAGTACGGCGTGGTCGATCTCGGCTCGATCCTCGGGATCAGCGGCTTTACCCCCTCCTACGTCGCCGAGCGGGCCAAGCTTCTCGACCTCGACGGCGAGCATGGCCACGGACACGGGCACGGACACGGGCACCAGCACAACCACGCCAGCCACGACGCCACCGTGACCTCCGAGTCGTTCACCTTCGATCAGCCGTTCAACCTCCCTCGACTGCGGAGCTTCCTCGAACAGCATCTCGGCGAACAGGGAGAAACCGCTTTTCGCACCAAGGGCATCCTCTGGATCGCCGGCGACGACCGGTTCCATGTGCTGCAGGCCGTCCACGAGCTGATCGACCTCCGGCCGGATCACGCGTGGGGCGACGAGAAGCGCGAGAACCGGCTCGTCTTCATCGGTCGCGGGCTCGATCGCGGCGAACTGGAAGCGGGCCTGGGCGCCTGCCTTTCCGAAGTGATGTGACCTGATGCGAGCGCCCCGGCCACGGCCGGGGCGTTCCGAAGCCACCCACACTCGAAGTGAATACATGGTGGATACATTTAGGTTGACTCAGAGTATCCAATCCGGCATCTATCCTCCCATCGACTCGGGCAGCCCATTGGCTCGCGTCACGGGAGGGTCTGATGGTGAAGGCCGGGAAAGACAGTCTCTATGAGGATCTGAAGCGCCAGATCCTCACGATGGAGCTCGACCCCGACGCGGACCTCGACGAGGCCGCGCTCTGCGAGAGCTACGGCCTGTCGCGGACGCCGGTGCGGGAGACCTTCCGCCGGCTGGCGGGCGAGGGCTACGTGGAAATCCGCGAGAACCGCGGCACTCGTGTCTCGCCCATGAGCCACGCCACGCTCCGACAGTTCTTCCTCGTCGCTCCCATGGTCTACGCCGCCATCGGCCGGCTCGCGGTACAGAACTTCCGTCCGAAGCAACTTGCCGAGTTGGAGGAGACCCAGGCGCGGTTCCGCGCCGCGACCGACGCCCGCGACCCGCTCGCCATGGTGCTCGAGAACAACCGCTTCCACGAGATCATCGGCGAGATGTCCGGCAACGCCTACCTCCAGCCGAGCCTCGGCCGGCTGCTCATCGACCACGCGCGGATCGGCCACACCTTCTTCCGGCCGCGCGACGCCGGGATGGAGCGGCGGTTGCAGCTCGCCGCCGATCACCACGACAGCTTCATCGCCGCCATCACCGCCCGTGACGAGGAGGCCGTGGTCGATCTCGTCTTCGACCACTGGGAACTCTCCCGGGAGAACATGGAGCTGTTCATCGCCCCGCAGGGACTGAAAGCCGACGCCCTCGTCGAGGCCGGCGGCAGATCGGAGAGGACGCCGTGAAGTTCGAAGGCATCTACACGCCCGCCATCACGCCGCACGCCGCCGACGGCGCCATCGACCGCAAGGCCTTCGCCGACGTGCTCGAATGGCTGGTATCGGCGGGCGTGCACGGCATCATCATCGGCGGCTCGACCGGCGAGTATTATGCGCACACCATGGAAGAGCGGATCGACTCCGCGACCTTCGCGAAGGAAGTGATCGGCACGCGGGTGCCGCTCATCGTCGGCACCGGCGCCATCCGCACCGAGGACTCGGTCGCCTATGCCATGGCGGCGAAGGCGATCAGGGCGGACGCGATCCTCGTGACCTCGCCGCCCTACGCGGTGCCGACCGAGCGGGAGAACGCCATCCATGCGCTCACCATCGACCGCGCCGCCGACCTGCCGATCATGCTCTACAACTATCCCGGCCGCATGGGCATCTCCATGGGCGAGGAGTACTTCTCCCGCGTCAGCCGCTCGCGGAACGTCGTCGCGATCAAGGAAAGCTCCGGCGACATGGGCCAGGTCCACATGCTGGCGCGCAGATTCCCGCAGATTGCCCTCAGCTGCGGCTGGGACGATCAGGCGCTGGAATTCTTCGCATGGGGCGCGCGGAGCTGGGTCTGTGCCGGATCGAACTTCATCCCGGCCGAACACATCGCGCTCTATGAGGCCTGCGTCGTCGAGAAGAACTTCGACAAGGGCCGGGCGATCATGATGGCGATGATGCCGCTGATGAACTTTCTCGACGGTGGCAAGTTCGTGCAGTCGATCAAGCACGGCTGCGAGATCGCCGGCCTGAAGGCGGGCGGCCTGCGGGCGCCCTTGCGCGGCCTCGACCCGGACGAGAAGCGCGAGCTTGAGACCGTCATAGCCACCCTGAAGCGTACCGTCGCGAAGATCACCTCGGGAGCGAACCATGTCTGATCTCCTGACCGCCGCCGAGTACGCCGCGATCGCCGATGGACTCGGCTTCTCCGGCAACGCCTTCATCGACGGCGCCTTCCGCCCCGCCGCCTCGGGCAAGACCTTCCCGACGGTGAACCCGGCCACCGGCAAGGTGCTGGCCGAGCTTGCCGCCTGCGGTGCCGAGGACGTGGATTTCGCAGTCGGCAAGGCGAAGGAAGCCTTCGATGATGGCCGCTGGCGCAAGCGCGCGCCCTCCGAGCGCAAGGAAACCCTGCTCCGCCTCGCGAAGCTCATGGAGCGCAACCGCCACGAACTCGCGGTGCTCGAAAGCCTCGACAGCGGCAAGCCGGTCGCCGAGTGCGAGACGGTCGACGTGCCCGACACCATCCACACGATCCGCTGGCACGCCGAACTGATCGACAAGATCTACGACTCCACTGCTCCCGCCGCCGCCTCGGCGCTGGCGCTCGTCGTCCGCGAACCGATCGGCGTCGTCGGACTGGTGCTGCCATGGAACTTCCCGCTGCTGATGCTCGCGTGGAAGATCGGCCCGGCGCTCGCCGCCGGCTGCTCGGTGGTGGTGAAACCGGCGGAGCTGACCTCGCTCACCACGCTCCGGGTCGCGGAACTCGCCGTCGAGGCGGGCGTGCCGGCGGGCGTCTTCAACGTCGTCACCGGCACCGGCAAGGACGCGGGCGAGCCGCTCGGCCTGCACATGGACGTGGCCATGGTGAGCTTCACCGGCTCGACCGCCACCGGCCGGCGCTTCCTGCGTTATGCGGCAGACTCGAACCTCAAGCGCGTGGTGCTCGAATGCGGCGGCAAGAACCCCGCCGTTGTGCTGGCCGACGCGGAGGATCTCGACCTCGTGGCGAGCCATGTGGTGAACGGCGCCTTCTGGAACATGGGCGAGAACTGCTCGGCCACCTCGCGGCTGATCGTCGAGGCGAGCGTCAAGGACGCGCTTCTCGAGCGCATCGCCGCCCACATGCGCGAGTGGCGGATGGGCGACCCCCTCGATCCGGCCAACCGCGTCGGCGCGCTGGTGAGCCGCGAGCATTTCGACAAGGTGACGTCCTTCCTCGACGGCGTGGCGCCAACGCTCGGCGGCGCGACCGAGGGCGGCATCTTCGTCGAGCCGACAGTCGTCGACGGCGTGGCGCCCGATGCAAGGCTCTTCCGCGAGGAGGTGTTCGGCCCGGTGCTCGCGGTCACCACCTTCGAGACGCTGGCCGAGGCGGTCGCGCTTGCCAACGACACGCCCTACGGGCTCGCGGCATCAGTCCATACCGGCAGCCTGCGGAACGCGATCCGGCTCGCGCGCGAGATCCGCGCCGGGATCGTCACGGTGAACTGCTTCGGAGAGGGCGACGCCACCACGCCCTTCGGCGGCTACAAGGAGTCGGGCTTCGGCGGGCGGGACAAGTCGATCTTCGCTCACGACCAGTACACCGAGCTCAAGACCATCTGGATCGACGTCTCCGACCGCCCGGATGAGACTGTCCGATGACGACGATCGCGGTCACGCGCCTGCCGGTCGATACCGGCCGCTCGGGATGGGAGGCGATCTCGCGCCGCCCGTTCCCGGCGCGGACCCTCGACACTGACCTGAGGGCCGACTGGCTGATCATCGGCGCCGGGTTCGCCGGCCTCTCCGCCGCCCGTCGGCTGACGCAGCTTCGTCCGGGCGAGCGAATTGTTGTCCTCGACGCCCGCGAGCTGGCCGAAGGGCCAGCGGGGCGGAACTCCGGCTTCATGATCGACGTGCCGCACAACCTGTCGGCCGGCGATTATTCCTCGGGTGACGCCGCGGGAACGCGGCTCGAAATGGCGCAGAACCGCCTCGGGATCGCCTTCGCGACGGAAGCCGCGGCCGAGTACCGGATGCCGCGCGAGATCTTCGACCCCTGCGGCAAGATCAACGCGGCGGCGTCCGAGCGCGGCGAGACGCAGAACCGGAACTTCGCGGCGTCGCTCGCCGCGATCGGCGAGCCGCTCCGGCAGATCGACGCCGCCGGGATGCGCGAGATCACCGGCAGCGACTACTATCGCGGCGGGCTCTACACCCCGGGCGCGGTGCTGATCGAGCCGGCGGCCTACATCCGCGCGTTCGCCGCCGGGCTTGGGGAGCGGATCGACGTCTACGAGAACTCGCCGGTCACGGCACTGACCCGGGAGGACGGCACCTGGACCGCCGCCACGCCGAAGGGCCGGGTGACGGCGCCAAGGGTGATCCTCGCGGTCAACGGCCTCGTGCAGGCGTTCGGTCACTTCGAGCGGCGCCTGATGCACGTCTTCACCTACGCCTCGATGACGGTGCCGTTCGCGGACAAGGCAGGCCAGGACCGCTGGGCACTGCTGCCCGCCGATCCGATGGGCGCGACGGTGCGCAAGGTGACGCACGGGACGCAGTCGCGCATCGTGATCCGCACCCGCTTTACCTATGATCCGTCGCTCGAGGTTTCCGAGGCGCGCGTCGCCGCTACCGCCGCGAAGCAGCGCCGCTCGTTTGACGCGCGCTTTCCCGATCTCGCCGGCCTCGGCTTCGAATACAGCTGGGCCGGGCGCCTCTGCCTCAGCCTGAACAGCGTGCCGGCGTTCGGCGAGGTGGACGAGGGCCTCTTCTCCGCCTGCTGCTGCAACGGCCTCGGGTCGGTCAAGAGCACGCTCGCCGGAAAGATGGCGGCTGAACTCGCGACAGGGACCAGGTCGGTGGATCTCGACACGTACAAGGATCGGCCAGCGCCGCGCCGCCTGCCGCCCGAGCCGATCGCGACGATCGGTGCCCGCGCGCGCATTCGCTGGCAGGAGATGCAGGCCGGACGGGAGGGCTGACCCCGGACGCGGTGCGGGACGCTTGCGATCGGGCGGAAGCGGTGCATCCTGCCGTTTCACCGAAGGGAACAGGCTCATGCGGATCGGCATCATCGGCGGCAACGGCTGGATCGGCGGCGCGGTCGCGCGCGCCCTCGTGGCGGCGGAGGTCGTGCCTGCCGGCGATCTCACCCTCTCCTGCCGCAGCGAACCGCCCGGCTGGCTTCCCACGGCCCACTGGACGCGCGACAATCAGGCGCTGGCGGACCGCTCCGACGTCGTGATCCTGTCGGTGCGGCCGCAGGACTGGCCGGCGGTCGCGGTCGCAGCGCCGGGCAAGCTCGTCGTTTCGGTGATGGCGGGCGTGACGCTTGCCGACATCGCCGGGCGCGTCGGGACCGACCGCGTGGTTCGCGCGATGCCGAACGCGGCGGCCGATGTGGGGCGCTCGTACACGCCGTGGACGGCCACGGCCGGCGTGACGGACGACGATCGCGTGACCGTCGCGCGGCTCGTCGGGAGCATCGGCAGTGGCGACGAGGTCGCGGGGGAGGCGGTGATCGACTATATGACCGGGCTTTCCGGCACCGGGCCCGCCTACCCTGCCCTGCTCGCTGCCGCGCTGATACGCGACGCCGTCACCCACGGCGTTTCCCCGGAGGTTGCCCGGCGGTCGGTGGTGGCGATGCTGGTGGGCACCGGGCGGCTGCTGGAGAAGACTGACGAGGACCCGGAGGAGACTGTCGCGGAGTTCGTGGAGTATCGCGGGGTCACTGCGGCCGGGATCGAGGCGATGCGGGCGGCGGGGTTCGATACGGCGGTCTCGAAGGGACTTGCCGCTGCACTCGGGAAATCGCTCGCCCTTGGCACCGCGAAGGGGCCTTCCGATGCGGCGTGACCCTGCGCTCCAGAGCTTCGTCGATGCCCTGCTGGCCGCATATGCCGAGGTCATCCCCGGAGCGGAGGCGGCGGATTCGCTCGAACGGATCACTGCGGCGCTTGCCTCGCCGGGGACGCGGCGGGAGCGGGCGGGCGGCCGGCTGCCGGTCTGTGCCCACCTCGATGCCGCGCTTGGCGTCGAGCCGGGGCGGCCGTCGCTCCGGCGGCTGGTCGAGGCGTTCCGGGGGATCGAACCTGATCTCGAATGGGTCCGGCGGGCGAGCCATGACGAGACCGCGAGCGAGAACTTCGCGGACGGGCACGCCAACGCGATGATCCTTGGGCCGGCCGGTCTGGAGAACCGCCGGGACATCTGGATCGGGGTGTCGCTGCTGGCGCCGCATGTCCGCTACACCGACCACTCCCACGCGCCGGAGGAGACGTATCTGGTGCTCTCGCCGGGGGAGTTCCGGCAGGGCGGCGGGGACTGGTTCGAGCCGGGCGTCGGGGGATCGTTCCACAATACGCCCCACATCGTCCACGCCATGCGCTCGGGCGAGGCGCCGCTTTTCGCGTTCTGGTCGCTCTGGGTGGACCCGGCCGCCTGAGCCTGCGCCAGACGGTCCTCCTGCAACGTGCATACGATGGATATGATATTGATTTGTATCACAAATCATCCACGCACCAACCAGAGCACAACCCTGGTCAACGGGGCCGGCAGCGGGCGAGGATGGAGCCCGCCCCCCGATGTCGTCGGCCGAGCTGCCGGACCCGGCAGATGCCTGCCGTCGCCAGGGCGAAGACGGCACTCACCGGCGGCGGCGTCACTCCGCCGCGATGAGCGTGCGGTCGGCGAGCGAGGCGCCGAGCGTGTCGAGGTACCAGTCGACGAACTGGATGACGCCGCTCTCCTGCGCCGCCGAGTACGGGCCTGGGCGGTAGCCGGGCGAGAGGATACCCTGCTGGTTGTTCTCGACCACCACGCGGTCCTCGTCGTTGGTGTTGACCCAGACTTCCGTCAGGCGCTTCAGGTCGTAGTCGACGCCTTCGACCGCGTCCTTGTGCACGAGCCACCTGGTCTCGACCTCGGTCTCGGTCGCGCTGACCGGGGTCACGCGGAAGGTGATCGCGTGATCGCCGAGAAAGTGACACCACGTGCTCGGATAGTTGAAGCAGAGGAGCGCGCCGGCGTCCCGGAACGGGAAGGAGGAGTTCGGCTTCGCGACGGCCGCCTTGCCGTCCATGGTGTAGCTCTCGGCGGTCCCGAGCAACGGCATCCGCACGAAGCGCCAGCGCCCCGCAGGGTCGATCCGGAACGCCGAGGGCGCGCCGATCCGCTCGCAGCGGGCGACGTGCTGGTCGAGCACGTCCGAGAGCCCCGCGCCGCCGACGCCGCCCGAGAGCTTCGGATCCTCCGGGAAGGTCCGGGTGAGCGAGGGATGGTTGCCCGCGCAGTGATAGCACTCGCGGTTATTCTCCCAGACGAGCTTCCAGTTGCCCTTTTCGACGATGGTCGACCCGTAGGCGACCTTCGAGTTCGCCAGATCGTGCGGCGCGAGGTAGCGCGCCGCCTCGGACGCGAAGGCCTCGAAGTCGGGCGCGTTGTCGGCGAGGCAGATGTAGACGAGGCCCGCCACGTCGCGGCAGTGGACGGGATTGAGCCCGTGCTGCGAGGGATCGAAGTCCGCGCCCATGTCGCGCGCCCAGAGCAGGCGGCCGTCGAGCTCATAGGTCCACTGGTGGTAGGGACAAACGATCTTCGGGCTGGTGCCCTTGTGCTGGCGGCAGAGGGCCGAGCCACGGTGGCGACAGCTGTTGTGGAACGCCCTGATCTGGCCGTCGGCGCCGCGGACGATGATGATGGAATGGAGCCCGACCTTGTGCGTGACGTAGTTGCCGGCCTTCGGGATGTCGCAGGCCGGAACGGCAAAGAGCCAGCTCCTGTAGAATATGCGATCGAGGTCGGCCTGAAGGATATCCGGATCGGTGTAGAAGGCACGGGGCAGCGAGTGGCCGGGCTTGCGGCTGGCGATGAGCGACTGGACGTCGATGTCCTGGAGCACGGTGCTTCCTCCTTCGTTTCAGCGGCGCCCGCGGTCGGCGCTGCCCGACTCTTTGCGCTTTCCGGTATAGCAGGCCGCACACGCCGGCCGGCGGGCGAAAAAATCGCCGGCGGATGGCCGGAAACTCAACGGGTCAGATATCTTCCGCCGCCGCGCCGAGGAGCCAGTCGCGCAGTGTCGCGACCGCGCCCGAGACCGGGGCGTGCGCCGACCAGCTCAGGTAGTAGGAGCCCGGCGCCGGCATCTCGAGATCGGTGAACCGGACGAGCCGGCCGTCGGCGACGAGGGGGCGCACGAGGCGATCCCAGCCGAGCGCCAGGCCCTGATCGTCCATGCAGGCCTGAAGCACCACGCCGAGGGTGCTGAAGCGGCGTCCGGGCAACGCGCCGTGCGGGATCGCCGCCCGCCGCAGAACCTCGTCCCATCCGGTCCACTCGGTGTCGGCCCAGTCCACGTGCAGGAGTGGCAGCTCGGGGATGTCCGCGACCGTCGCACCGGCGTGCTCACGGGCGAAGCCCGGTCCCGCGACCAGATAGATCCGGTCGGTCATCAGGAGGACCGCGGTCTCGTCCGGCCATGCGCCGAGCCCGTAGCGGATGCGCAGGTCGACCTCGGCGCGGCGGAACTCGCGGGCGTCGTCGGAGATCAGGTGATCGACGGTGATCTCCGGGTAGCCGCGCCAGAAGACGCCGATCCGGGGCATCAGCCATTCCGAGGCGAAGGCGTGGGTGCAGGCGAGCGTCACCCGGCGAGTGCGGGTGCCGCTGCGGATCACCTGCACCGCCTCGGCGGTGCGGCTGAACATCTGCGAGAGCACGGCATGGAGCGCCTCGGCGTCGGGGGAGAGGACGAGGCCGGTCGTGGTGCGGGTGAAGAGCGGGACGCCGAGGTCCTCCTCCAGCGCCTTGATCTGGCGGCTGACCGCGCCCGGGGTGACGTTCAGCTCGGCGGCCGCGCGGTGCATGCTGCGGTGCCGCGCCGACGCCTCGAAGGCGGCGAGCGAGGTGAGCGAGGGCAGGCGGTAGTGGCGGTAGACCATTGCGGTGCCTGCGGGAAGCAGTGCCCTGGGGAGGCGTGGCGTTGGGAGGTGGTGGCGGGGCCTTGCGGCTCCGCCACGCGTGTCGATCCCCGTGGGGGGGTTACTGTCCGAGCCAGCCCTGGAAGCGGCCGTCGAGTTCGTCGCGGTGATCGGCCCACCAGGTGTAGTTGAAGACGAACGCGGTCTTGGAGTTCTCCGGGGCGGTCGGAAGTTCCGGCCCCATCTCGATGCCGAGATCCACGTGCTTGCCGACGAGCGGCTGCGACGAGGCGCGCGACGGGCCGTAGGAGATGTACTTCGACTGATCGGCGAGGTGCTGGGTGTCGGTCGCGAAGCGCAGGAAGTGCTTCACCCGGTTCAGCCGCTCCTCGGGGAGATCGACCGGCACGACGAGGCCGTCGATGTCGAGCACCTCGTAGTCCCAGAGCATTGCCACCGGCTGGTGCTGTTCGGCGATGAGCGAGAAGAGCCGGCCATTGTAGGTCGATCCGATCACCACCTCGCCGTCGGCCAGCAGCTGCGGCGTCTCGGCGCCGGCCGACCACCAGACGGTCTGGTCCTTGATCGTGCCGAGCTTGGCGAGCGCCTTGTCCACACCCTCGTCGGTCTCGAGCGCGTCATAGACCTGGTCGGCGGGAACGCCGGAGCAGATGAGCGCCCATTCGAGGTTGCCGATCGGCCGCTTCTCGAGCGCCCGCTTGCCGGGGAAGGTCTCGAGATCGAAGATCGCGCAGATGTCCTCCGGCGTCTTGCCGTTCCACGCGGCGACGTCCGTACGGTAGCCGAAGGTGGTCGAATAGAGGTTGGTCGGGATGTGGCAGTCGGAGACGATGTTCTTGCCGAGATCCTCGGATGCCGGGGTGCCATCCGGCGCCGGGGCCAGCCACTCGTCGAACGGCACCTCCTCGATCAGACCCTCGTCGCAGAGCCGGATGCCGTCGGCCGCCAGCAGGTCGATGACGTCCCAGGTGACGTTGCCCGCCTCGTTCATCGCGCGAAGCTTCGCGACGCCCTCGCTCGCGCTCTCGTCCCAGACGACCTTCACGCCCGTCGCGTCGATGTAGGGCTTCACGTAGGCGTTCTGCTGCATCGCCTGATAGGCGCCGCCCCACGAGACGAGCGTCATGGTGTCGGAGCAGTTCTCGCAGGGCGGCACTTCGGCTGCGTCCTGCGCGAGGAGCGCCGCCGCCGGCATGGTCGCGAGAGCGGTGGCGCCGAGAAGTTGGATGAGCTTCATTCTTGTTCCCCCTGAATGCCCGGGTTTGTCGCGGTCCGGCTTCGGGCAGGTCCGGTCCGCCGTTTTCCACCGGCGTGGGCCGGCGGCGGATTTGTCTTGAAGGTCAGTTCACCAGGTCGTTCCTCTTGTCCCGCGCCGCCCCGCCACGCCTTGTGCCGGAGGCCAGCGCTGCCCGCACGCCGGCCAGCGATCGGCAGCGCCTGCGGCGCGGCGAAACTACGGTAGATACGCATGAGATCGCTCTCGGCTCCGACAGGAGTCTCTGCCGGCGAGGCGTGAGGCGGTGGCGTTCGTCGCACGGGGGCCGCTGCGGTCGCGAGGCGGCGAAGACGCGGGAGGTGCTCACGCCGGAACGGCTTCCCGCTCGCGGGCGACGAGATCGCCGAGGGCGGCGCGGAGAAGATCGAGCTTGCCGGCGTCGAGCGCGCGCAGCGGACGGCGCGGCACGCCGGAGCCGTAGCCGGTGATGTCGGCGGCGGCATAGACCGACGCCACGTAGTCCCCCTGCCAGATCAGGTTCATCGCGGGCTCCAGCAGCCGCCAGATCGCGCGCGCCTCGTCCCAGCGGTGATCGCGGGCAGCCTGTACAAGTTCTACGCAGGTGCGCGGCGCGAAGTTCGCCCCGCCCCAGATCACGCCGGCGGCGCCGGCGAGGAGAGCGTAGGGCATCAGCGGATCGGCACCGTTCATCACCGGCAGGCCGGTGCGGATCAGATCGGCCTGCTGTGCGAGATCGCCGCTCGAGTCCTTGACGGTGCAGAAGTTCGGGATCGCACAAAGTTCGCGCAGGAGGCCGGGCGAAATGCCGACGCCCACCGCCTGCGGCACGTTGTAGCCGATGACCGGCAGCCCGCCCCCGGCGACGGCGGTGTAGAATGCGAGGATGCCCTCGTCGTCGGTCGGCCCCTCGAAGAACGGCGGCAGCACCATGACGCCGTCGGCGCCGCAGTCGGCCGCATGCCGGGTGCGGGCGAGCACGTCCTCGACGAGCAGCGCCGAGGTCTGCACGATGAGCCGGACGCGGCCGGAGATCACCCGCGCGCCGCGCGCGACGAGCGCGTCGGATTCCTCGCGGGAGAGGTAGACGTGCATCCCCGTGCCGGAACTCAGGACGATGCCGTCGACGCCCGCGGCAATGTAGCGGTCGAGATGCGCGTCGAGCTGGTTGAGATCGACCCGACCGCTGGCGTCGAAGGGCGTGGTGACGGCGAGGTTGAGGCCCGGAAACGGAAACTTGGTCATCGTCGCAGGGTGTCCTTCGGATATTCGGAAGGGAGACGAGATCAGCGGGCGCCCCAGGTGTCCGAGAGGCGATAGCCACCCGGCCAGGGGTCGGAGGGGTCGAGCATGTGCTGGTGGATGCCGGTGATCCAGCCGCGCCCGGAGATCTCGGGCAGGATCGCCGGCTGGCCGCCGACGGTGGTCTGACCGACGATGCGCCCCGTGAAGGTCGAGCCGATGAGCGAGACGGCGGTCAGCCGGTCGTCCTCGCCCATCTCGCCCCGCGCGTGCAGGACGGCCATGCGCGCGGAAAGGGCGGTGCCGGTCGGCGAGCGATCGACCTTCCCCGGCCGGATCGCCACCGCCGCCTTCGCCCGAAGGCCGTCCGCATCGCGGGTGAGCGCCCCGGCGAAGAGGCAGAACGAGATGTGCCGCCAGACAGGGTTGTCCGGGTGGTGAAAGCCGAGCGCCTCGTTGGCCGCCGCGGTGATCCTGACACCGAGCGACGCGATGTCGTGCGCCTCGTCCGGGGTGAGGGAGAGGCCGAGGGCGGCGGGATCGACGAAGACGAAGCTGTCGCCGCCATAAGCGGTATCGACGGTCAGCGTCCCCAGCCCTTCCACTTCCAGCGGGACGCCGAGGCGCGCGGCAAAGCTCGGCAGGTTGCGTACGAAGATCCGCTCGGCCTTGCCGTCCCGGCACTCGGCGCGGACGTGAACGAGACCGCCGGGCGCTTCGAGCACGAGTTCCGTCACGGGCTCCTGCATCGGGACGAGGCCGCCGTCGAGCAGCACCGTCGCGACGCAGATCGAGTTGGAGCCGGACATCGGCGGGGTATCCTCGGGCTCCATGATGATGAAGGCCGCGTCCGCGCGCGGATCCTTTGGTGGCACCAGCAGGTTCACGTGGCAAAAGACCCCGCCGCGCGGCTCGTTCAGGACGAAGTTGCGCAAGGACTGGTCCTCGGCGATCCAGCGGCTCTGCGCCCAGACCGTGTCGCCGGGCGGCGGCAGGACGCCGCCGACGATGACGTCGCCGACCTCGCCCTCCGCGTGGGCCGAGATCACGTGGATGGTGCGGGACGAGCGCATCAGAGCGTCCGCGCCAGACGCAGCGCGTCGTAGATCGCGGCGTGGGTGTTGCGGGCCGCGACCGCGTCGCCGACCCTGAAGAGCTGGTAGCTGCCGGCGTCGTTGCGGCGCACCGCCTGCGGGCGGCCCTCGACGAGCGTCTCGTAGTCGACTTCGCCGAGGTTGGTGGAGCCGGGCCGAAGCTCGAAGTAGATGTCATCGAGCGGCCGGGTGCCGTGGTTCACCACCACCTGATCCACGCGGCGCTCGCGGGTGACGCCGCCGTAGTCGCTGCCGACGGTCGCGAGGATCTGGTTGCCATCACGGCGCACGGCGTCGAGCTTCCACGTCACGGTGAAGGTGACGTCGTGCTTTTGCAGGGCGCGCATCGCGGGGGTGAGCGACATTGCCATCACCTCGGGCGCGAAGCTGCGATCGCGGGTCATGATCTCGACCCGGCCGCCGGCTTCGGCGATCTTCTCGGCGGCCTGCAGCGCAGGATAGTCGCCGGCGTCATCATAGATCAGCACGTTCGAGCCCGGCCGGGCATCGCCGGAGAGGATATCCCAAGCGGAGACAACGAGGTCGTCACCCTCGTCCAGCACCTCGGTGTGCGGCAGGCCGCCGGTGGCGACCACCACCACGTCGGGCTGCTCGGCCAGCACCGTGTCGGCGTCGGCGAAGCTGTTGAAGCGGAAGGTGACGCCGAGACGGGTGCATTCGGCGAAGCGCCAGTCGATGAGCGAGATCATCTCGGCGCGGCGCGGCGTCTGGGCGGTCAGGCGGACCTGACCGCCGGGATCGTTCGCGGCCTCATGGACGATGACCTCGTGGCCGCGCTCGGCGGCGACCCGCGCCGCCTCCAGCCCGGCCGGGCCGGCGCCGATGATCACGACGCGCCGGGGGGCTTCCGCCTTCGCGATCGCGTGCGGCTGTTCCAGCTCGCGGCCCGTGGAGGGGTTGTGCAGGCAGAGCGCCATGCCGCCCTGATAGATCCGGTCGAGGCAGTAGTTCGCGCCGACGCAGGGGCGGATGCGATCCTCCTCGCCGCGCAGGATCTTCGCGACGATGTGCGGGTCGGCCATGTGGGCGCGGGTCATGCCCACCATGTCGAGCTTGCCGCTGGCGATCGCGTGGCGCGCGGTGGCCACGTCCTGGATCTTTGCCGCGTGGAACGTCGGGAAGCCGGTGGCCGCGCGGATCTCGCCGGCGAAGTCGAGGTGCGGCGCGGAGCGCATCCCCTGCACCGGGATGACGTCGGTCAGGCCCGCGTCGGTGTCGATGTGCCCCTTCACCACGTTCAGGAAGTCGACCATGCCGCAGTCTTTCAGCAGGCGCGAAATCTCCAGTCCGTCGGCCTTGCTGAGCCCGCCCGGCAGATCCTCGTCGCCGGTGTAGCGGACGCCGACGATGAAGTCGTCGCCGACCCGGGCGCGAATGGCGCGGAGGGTGTCGAAGGTGAAGCGCAGGCGGTTGTCGAGGCTGCCGCCGTAGGGGCCTTCGAGGTCATTGGTGAGCGGCGACCAGAACTGGTCCATCAGGTGGCCGTAGGCCTGGAGCTCGATGCCATCGAGGCCGGCGACCTGCATCCGCTCGGCGGCGTCGGCGTAGTCCTCGATGATCCGGGCGATGTCCCAGTCCTCGGCCTTCTTCGGGAAGGCGCGGTGGGCGGGCTCGCGCTCGTGGCTCGTCGAGACGACCGGCAGCCAGTCGGCCTTGTCCCAGCGGGTGCGGCGGCCGAGGTGGGTGAGCTGGATCATCACCGCGCAACCCTCGTCGTGGCACGCGTCGGTGAGCTCTTTCATCCAGCCGACGACCTCGTCCTTCCAGGCGAGGATGTTGTTGAAGACCGGCGGGCTGTCGCGGGCGACCGAGGCAGAACCGGCGGTCATGGTGAGCGCGACACCGGCCCGCGCCCGCTCCACGTGATAGGCGCGGTAGCGCTCCTTCGGCATCCCATCCTCGGGATAGGCCGGTTCGTGGCTGGTGATCATCAGCCGGTTGCGCAGGTCGAGGTGCTTGAGCCGGTAGGGCTGGAGGAGCGGATCGCTGGACATGAATCACTTCCCGTTGGCTGACGGGACAAATTCCAGAAATGTTCACTACTGTCAAGATATGGATCATACGTGTTCATTCTTGCAGGCGCCCGGCCCGGTCGGTAAGGTCCGATCCCATGACCGTGCAGAGCGACATCGACAGCGGGACCGAGAAGACGTCCGGCTGGCGCGGGTCGCGGGAGGTGTGGCTCGCCGCGGCGAAGCAGGCGCTGATCGAGACCGGCCTCGACGCGGTGAAGATCCAGCCGCTGGCGAGCCGTCTCGGCATCGCGCGCACGAGCTTCTACTGGTTCTTCAAGGACCGCACCGCGCTTCTCGACGCCCTGATCGAAGACTGGGAGGCGAAGAACACCGGCGCCTTCGTCGATGCCTGCGACGCCTATGCCGAGACGATCGCGGAGGGGATCCTCAATCTGCTCTCGATGTTCATGGACGAGACACTGTTCGAGCCGCGCCTCGATTTCGCGGTTCGCGGCTGGGCGCATCAGTCCGAGGCAGTCAACGCACGGATCAACGCGGCCGACGAGCGCCGGCTCGCGGCCATTCGCGAGATGTTCCTCCGCTTCGGCTACCCTGCCGACGAGGCTGACGTGCGCGCGCGGACGGTCTATCTGGTGCAGATCGGCTACATCTCCATGCAGGTCGAGGAGACCCGCGAACTGCGCATGACGCGGATCACGCGCTACGTGGAGATCTTCTCCGGCCGCACGCCGACGCCGAGCGAGATCGCGCGCTTCCACGCCCGCCTGAAGTTTCACCCGGAGGCAGCATGACCGGACCGCAGCTCATCACCTACGACGACGCCGCCGCCCGGCTCACATGGCGCGGGGCCGTCGAGGCCCTGCGGGCGGGGCATCGCCTGCCCAGGGCCGAGGTCGCGGACATGTTCCTCGGCCCGGCGGACGCGACGCTGCTCAGCCGTGGCGCGTGGATC
Organism: Amaricoccus macauensis; assembly: GCF_014201905.1. Classification (GTDB taxonomy): domain Bacteria; phylum Pseudomonadota; class Alphaproteobacteria; order Rhodobacterales; family Rhodobacteraceae; genus Amaricoccus; species Amaricoccus macauensis. The sequence continues at coordinate 320,189 of NZ_JACHFM010000004.1, forward strand.
GACGGCCTCGGCTACGGGGTGAAGTCGGTGACGGTGCTCGACGGCAACGCCGCGCGCGGGCTGCCAACGGTGCAGGGGGCGATGCTGGTGTTCGAGCCGGACCACGGGCAGCTCGACGCCGTGGTGGAGAGCCGTCTGGTCACCGAGTTCAAGACGGCGGCCGATTCCGTGCTCGGCGCCCTCTGCCTCGCGCGGCCTGACAGCGCGCGGCTGCTGGTCGTTGGTGCGGGCACCGTGGCGGCGAGCCTCGTGCGGGCCTACGCCGCGCTTTTCCCGAAGCTCGAAAGCGCGGCGATCTGGGCACGCCGGCCGGAGCAGGCGGAGGCTCTGGCGCGCACGCTCGGGGACGTCGGCATCCCGGTGACGGCCGCCCCGGATCTGCCCGCAGCCCTCGGCGAGACCGACATCGTCACCAGCGCCACCATGGCGCGCGAACCGGTGCTGAAGGCCGAATGGGTCCGCCCCGGCACCCACGTCGACCTGATCGGCGCCTACAAGGCGGACATGCGCGAGGCGGACGACGCGCTGATCTCGCAGGCCGCGCTCTTCGTCGACAGCCGCGCGACGACGCTGCACCACATCGGCGAGCTGCTGATCCCGATCTCGAACGGCGTCATCACCGCCGACGCGGTGCGCGGCGATCTCTACGATCTGGTCCCGGGCCGGGCCGGGCGCCAGTCGGAGAGCGAGATCACGCTCTTCAAGAACGGCGGCGGAGCGCATCTCGACCTGATGATCGCCCGCTACATCGCGGGCGAGGTCGGCTGACCCATTGCCGATGAAGAAGGGCGCGCCCGCCGGGCACGCCCCCGATGCCTCCCGGCGATGCGGGTCAGACGGTCTCTTCGATCCAGCCCTTGAGCGAAGCCTTCGGCGCGGCGCCGGTGCGGTTCGAGACCACTTCGCCGCCCTTGAACATGAAGAGCGCCGGGATGCCGCGCACGCCGTACTGGGCGGCGACGGACGGGTGGTCGTCGACGTTCACCTTGGCGACCTTGAGGCGGCCGTCATATTCGGTGGCGAGCTCTTCGAGGGCCGGGCCGATCATCTTGCAGGGGCCGCACCACTCCGCCCAGAAGTCGACGAGGACGGGGACGTCCGCATCGAGCACTTCGTTCTTGAAGCTGGTCTCGGTGACCTTGACGGTCGACATGGCTGAGTTCTCCTGAAGGGTGCGTGGCTTGGGAGGAACGTAAGATTGCCCCCCCGGCTGGTCAAGGGAACGTCGCGCCGGACGTGCTTCGGGCGAGGGCCGCGTCGACCAGCGCGTCGGGCAGCGGCATGAGGCGGGCGGCGTCGGTCCAGAGGATCGCGGTTCCGACCGCGCGACCGGGGAAGATCTGCCGGAGCGCGGCGCGATAGGCGCCCATCTGGCGCAGGATGCCCTCGGGCACCGCGTCGGTCGTCGCAGGGATCGCGCGGTTGCTCTTGAAGTCGACCGCGAGGACACGCTCCGGACTGACGATGAGCCGGTCGAGCCGGCCGAGGATCCGGCGCCCGCCGAGTTCGGGCAAGGTGGCGGTGATCGGCACCTCGCTCAGCCCCTCGGCGAAGATTGCCGCGAGGTCCGGCGCGTCGAGCACGGCCGACGCCTCGGCCAGCCGCTCGGCCACGTCCGGAGCACCCGGCAGGAGACGCGCCGCGAGGTCGGCGCGCTCGGCGGCCGGGCGGCCGTGCAGGTGTTCGAGCAGGCGATGCACCGCCGTGCCGCGCGCCTTGGCCTCGGCTTCCGGCAGGGCCCCCGCCGCATCGCCCGGCAGGACATGCGCCCCGCCGAGACCGGAGGGCGAGACCGGCCGCGGCGCATCGAGCGGCGCGCGCGCGGGCGCGCGCGTCCAGCCCGGCAGCGGTGCCGGGGGCACGGGCGGCGCGGCCCGGCGCGCGGTGCCGTCCGTCCAGTTGCGGGCGTAGAGGAGCACGTCCCCCTCGGGCGAAGATTGCCGGGTCGAGGGGAGGCGCGTCATCGCCTCGGTGACGAGGGCGTGCCAGCCCTCGCCGGCGGCCTTCGGATCGCCCGCCCCCGCCACCACCAGCCACGACTTCGCCCGCGTCAGCGCCACGTAGAGCAGCCGGCGGTTCTCCGCCCGTACAAGCGCGCAGCGCGCGGCCTCGGCGGCTGCCACGGCGTCCGGCGCCTCCTCCGATCGCGCGCGCCAGACCGCCCGGCCGTCGCCAAGCGGCAGGATCAGTGGCGGGTTGGCGGATTCGGCGCGCGGCGCGGTGTCGGGCAGGATGACGATCGGCGCCTCGAGTCCCTTGGCGCCGTGCACGGTCATCACCCGCACCTGATCCTGGCCCTCGTCCATGCGGCGCTTTACCGCCACCTCGTCGCGGTCGAGCCATTCGAGGAACCCGGTGAGGCTCGGCGCCTCGACACTCTCGTAGGCGACCGCCTGATCGAGGAGCGCGTCGATCCCCTCTTCCGCCTCCGGCCCGAGCCGCGCGACGAGCTGTTGCCGTCCGCCATGGCGGATGAGGATCCGCGAGAGCAGTTCGAACGGGCGCAGGTAGTCGGCGTTGTCGAGCAGGTCGTCGAGCAGCGCGCGCACCCCCGGCCAGCGCTCCGGCGGCTGGCGCCTGAGCGCGCCGCCGAGGTTGCCCTGCCGGCCATGGGCGATCTCGAAGAGTTCGTCCTCGCTCAGGCCACCGAGCGGGCTCCTGAGCAGCGCCGCGAGGGAGAGGTCATCGGTCGGCGTCGCGGCGAAGCGCAGCGCCGCGAGCAGATCCCTGACCGCAAGCTCGCCCCCGATGCGCAGCAGGTCGGCGCCCGCGACCGGGACGCCCGCCCGCTTCAGCTCGCGGATGATCGCGTCGAAGATCAGGTTTCGCCGCTGCACGAGGATCATGACGTCGCCGGCGCGGATCGCCCGGCCCTCGCCCGGCAGCTCGCGGGCGGCGTCGAGCCAGCCGCGGATCTCTTCGGCGATGCGCCGCGCGAGGACGAGCACCGGGTCCTGCGGCGCGGGCTTGTCCACCGGATCGTCCCACGGCGTTTCCTCGGGCTTCTCCGGCTTCGGCAGGAACGGCCAGACCTCGACCCGCCCGGCCTTCTCCGCGTTGAAGGCGTAGTGGGTGATCTGCGACAGCCCCTCGCCCGCCGGGCCATCGAAGACCCGGTCCACGAGTTCGAGGATCGGTCCGGCCGAGCGGAAGGAATAGAGCAGGTCGCAGCGTTGCAGCACCGAGCCGATGGCGTCGAGGCGGCGTGTGTAGTGCCGGGCCTTCGCGGCGAACTCGCCCGGCTCGGCGCCCTGGAAGCTGTAGATCGACTGCTTCTCGTCGCCGACGACGAAGATCGTGCGATCCACGTCGTCGCGCGCACCGCGCCCGGCAAAGAACTCCTCGGAGATCGCCTCGATGACGCGCCACTGCGCCGGACTCGTGTCCTGCGCCTCGTCGACCAGAATGTGGTCGATGCCGCCATCAAGCCGCCAGAGCACCCAGGCGGCGGTGCCGGGCTGCGCGAGCAGCGTCTCGGCCCGGTTGATCATGTCGTCGAAATCGAGGACGCCGAGCGCGGCCTTGCGGCCGTTCCAGACGTCGAGCCAGGCGCGGCCGAAGCGGTTCAGCGCCGCCGACTTCGTGAAGGCGGCGTTGGCGAGGCGCAGCGGCCGGGCGTCGGCCAGCCGGTCCATGAGGTCGTCGAGTTCCGTCATCAGCGCCGGGTGCGCCGCCCGCACGTCCTTGGTCGGGAACTTGCCGGCCTTGGAGCCGAACGGCGCCTTCGCGCCCTTGCCGTAGAGCAGGACGCCCTCGAGGTCGGTCAGGATCTCGGTCGGATCGCTGGCGCCGAGCGCGAGGGCGAGCTTCGCGCCCGCCTTGCTGTCGTTCTTCCCGCTGGCTGCGAGGAGCGGCACGAGCGTGGTCAGGACATCGCGGGCCGGCGGCGTCAGCACCTCCGCCGCGAGGTCGGCCATGGTGATCTCCGGCCGCGCACCAAGCGTCGCGGCGAGTGCCGCGTCGTCGAACCGGCCGGAAAACGCCGCGCGGTGGCGGGAGATTTCCAGCAGCAGCGCGTCCACGTCCTCGCGGCCGAAGTGGTGGGCGAGTTCGGCGAAGTCCTGCGGCGCGGCACAGGCGAAGGCGTCGAGCACCTCCTCGCGCAGGACGCGCGCCTGCCGGTCGTCGAGCACGGCGAACTGTGGCGCCACGCCCGCCTCGATCGGGAAGCGCCGCAAAAGCGCCTCGCAGAAGGCGTGGATCGTCTGGATCTTGAGCCCGCCCGGGGTTTCGAGCGCGCGGGCAAAGAGCGTCCGGGCGCGGGCCAGGTCACGGTCCGGGATGTCGTTGCCGGGCTCGCCCAGCGCTGTCAGCGCCGCGCGGAGCGGCGCGTCATCGAGCATCGCCCATTCGCCGAGCGTGCGGAAGAGCCGGGTCTGCATCTCCGCCGCCGCCGCCTTGGTGTAGGTAAGGCAGAGCACCCGGGCCGGGTCGGTGCCGGCGAGGAGCAGGCGCGCCACGCGGTCGGTCAGCACGCGGGTCTTGCCGGAGCCGGCGTTCGCCGAGACCCAGCTTGACCTTCCCGGCTGCGCCGCCTGCTTCTGCGCGTCGCCTGCCGCGGTCATGGCTCGTCTCCGTCCGTCCACTCGCCCTTGCGCGAAAGGTGGTCGTAGTCGCCGGCCCAGGAGATCTTCTGCGGGCGCAGGCGGGCGATGAACGGGGTCTCGGCCGACTGGTAGTGCGCGGCGAGCGCGGCGAAGCGCTCCCACGTCCGGGCGAGCGTCTCCGGGTCGATCGCGCGGGACTCGCGGTTGCCGAAGTAGAGGAGTTCGAGGTGTACCACCTCGGCCGGCGCCAGCCCCTCGAAGCCGCCCGCCGCCGCGATCGCCGCTTCCAGCGGCAGTTGCAGGTGAAAGGCGGCGATCTCGGCGTCGCTTTTCGCGTTGCCGGACTTGTAGTCGTAGATCGCGACACGGCCGTCCGGGGTCACGTCGAGCCGGTCCGCCCGCGCCGTCACGGCGAAGGGATGTTCGAGCCCCGGGACTTCTCGCCGGCCGGAAACCTCGCGATGCTCCGGCAGGGCGCGCCGCCGCCGGGCGGCCTCGCCGCCGAGGAACCAGCGGCTGGCGCGGGCGAGCCGCGCGGTCCAGATCGCCCGCACCGCCGGCCAGGGCGCGTTGCGGACAAGGGCGCGCTCGATCGTCTCGCGGTAGATCGCTTCGGCGTCCTCGGGCAGGGCGTCGAGGGTCGCGGTCACGAAGTCGTCGAGCGCGGCGTGGATGACGATGCCGCGGGAGATCGCGTCGGGTTCGCGACCGGGCCGGTCAAGCGGCCGGAGCCGCAGCACCTTGCGGGCGTAGATCGCGTAAGGGTCGCGGATCAGCGTCTCGACCTGCGTCACCGACAGTTCGCGCGGGCGTGCGGCACTCGGCGGGCGCGGCGCGGGGCGGCGGGCCGGGGATACGCGCTCGGTGGGCTCGTCGAGCCGCTGGGCGATCGCCACGAGCCGCTGGCCGCGCGCGCGCGCCGCCTTGAGCGCCTCGGCCCCTTCGGTCCCGAGCCCGAGCAGCAGGTTTTCGAGCCGCAGCAGCCAGCGCGAGGCGACGGTTGGCGCCTCCACATCGCGGATCGCGCGGGAGACGATGACGCTCGGCGCGCCCATCGCCTGCTGGAAGTCGTGCGCCGAGAGGCCGATGCGGTCCTCCGGGCTCGGCAGGCCGATGGTGCGCCGGAGTCCGCGCCCGAGCCATGGGTCGGCACCGGGCAGGCGCGGCCAGATGCCTTCGTTGAGCCCGCCGAGCACCACGAGATCGGCGGACTGGATGCGCGCCTCGAGGGTGCCCCAGATCGCGAGGCCGGGATGCGTGACGGCCGCCGCCTCCGGCACGTCGCGGCCGACGAGAAGCGACTGGAAGAGGCCGCGGTAGTCCGCCGGCGAGAGCTCGCCTCCCGCTTCGGCCTCGGCCTCGGCGAGGGTGAAGAGCGCTGCCGCCTCGACGCCGGGCGCCTCCTCCCAGAGACCGTGGGCGGGGTCGCCGGCCGGCCCCGCCGCGAGGGCCTCGGCCGTGCTCCGGTGCAGGGCGAGGTGATGGGCGAGCGGCATCGCGCCCCCGGCGGCGAGCGGGGCGAGCGCCTCATGGAGCCAGACGATCCAGCCCGGCGCCTCGCCGCCTTCCGCATCGGCCCAGAGGCCAAGGTCGGGCCAGTCGATCCACGGCGCGCCGCCGCGCAGCTTCGCCCGTTCGAGCCGCGCCGTCAGGCGCAGGTGCGGCGCCCGCGCGCCGCTGCCGCTGGCGACGAGCGGATGCTTCAGGATCGACAGCAGGTCGGCGGGGGTGAGGGCGCGGCCGATCAGCACGGCGAGCCGGCGCAGGAGCGTGCCGGGCGGCGTCAGCCCGAGCGGCCGGCCGGCGCTGTCGTCGGGGATGACGCCCCAGCGGTCGAGCTCGGCGGCGACCCGGCGGGCGAGCGTGCGGTCGGGCGTGATGAGCGCGGCGCGCTGGCCGGTCTCGGCGGCCTCGCGCAGGGCGAGCGCGATCGCGAGCGCCTCGCGGCGCGGGTCCGGCGCCTCGATCCAGGAGAGCCGCTCGCTGGCGGCTCCGAGCGCGCCGAGAAGCGCCGCGCCTTCCTCGCGCCACTGGTCGGTGACCGGCGCGGGCCGCAGGGCGAGTGAGACGAGGGCGTTGCGCTCCGGCGCGGGTGGCGGCGCGGGCCGCCAGAGCGGCACCGTCGCCGGGTCGAAACCGATGGCGTCGGCGAGGCGGCGGAAGCCGTGCTGCGGATGGTCGGACGCGCCGGCGTCGTCGCGGCCGAGGCGGCTCCAGACAGCGGGCGGCAGCGACGGATCGAGGCCCGGCAGCACCAGCGCGCCCTGCGGCAGGCTGGCGACGGCAGTCATGAACACCCGCATCGCCCCGCGCGAGCCGGTGGAGCCCGCGACGATCACCGGATGGGTCGGCGGCGCGACGGCCCAGCGCGCCGCGAGTGCTGTCGCCGCCGCGCGCAGCCGGCCGGGGCCGCCGCCGGGGCCGGCCGCTTCGAGATAGCCGGAGATGAGTTGCAGGAAGGCGAGGCTCTTCTGCCAGTGCGCGGCGTGCTCCGCCGCATCGACGCGGGCGAGGGCAGACGGCGAGAGGCCCTCGTCCTGCAGCTCGTCGAGCAGCTCGGCGAGGCTGTCGGCGAGATCGAAGACCGCATTGCCGGGCGCGAGCTCCGGCGCGGCGGAGACGAGGCCGCGCACGAGCCGCGCCAGTTCGAGCTTGCGCCGGAGCGGGGGCACGGGCACGGGCAGGTCGACCGGCGCCAGCGCCGCGTCGGCGAGTTCGGTCACGACGCGGATGCGCGGCAGGAGACGCGGGCCGCCCATCGCCATGCGCTCTTCCAGCGCGCGCGCGGCGCGGCGGGTGTTCACCCAGATCTCCACCTCGGCAAGCGCGAGAGGGTCCGGGCCGAAGAGGTCGCCGGCGGGAAGGCGGGCCTCGATGCCGGCGACGAGCGCGCCGAGGAAGTCGGCGCCCGGCGGCAGCGCGAAGACCCGTGGTCCGGGGGCGGGGGCGAAGAACGTCACCGGGCGAGCTCCGCCTCGGCGAGGGCGATGCCCTCGGGCCGGCCGACGTCGACCCAGCCGCCGGGATAGACGACGCCTCGCAGGCGCCCTTCCGCCCGGAGCCCGTCCCAGACCGGGTTGAGCGAGAAGACTTCCCCCGGAAAGGCGGCAACGGCGGCGGTGTCGGTGATGCTGACGCCGGGATAGACGAAATCCGCCGCCGCCGCCGTGCCACGCCGCTCCGGCGCGCCGTCGTCGTTCAGGAAGAAGTCGCCCGGGCCAGTGTGCCCGGTCGCCGCTTCGCGCGGCAGGAGTGCGAGCAGCGCGCCGTCACCCTCGTGCCAGTTGGCGGCGAGGAGCGTGAGCGGGTTCGGGCCGCGCCAGACCATGTCGGCGTTCAGCGTCAGGACTGGCCCCGGCCCGAGCAGCGGCAGCGCGCGCTTCAGCCCGCCCCCGGTCTCCAGCCGCTCGGGCTCGTGCGACACGAGCACGTCCGGCGCCACCTGCGCCAGATGCGCCGCGAGCTGGTCGGCGTGCGCGTGGGTGTTGACGACGATGCGCGCGATCCCGGCGTCACGGGCGAGCGCGAGCGCGTGGTCGATGAGCGGCCGGCCGGCCACCTCGATGAGCGGCTTCGGCCGGGTCCGGGTGAGCTCGCCCATCCGCGTGCCAAGCCCCGCGGCGAAGATCATCACGGCCTCTGGCATCATGCGGCGATCCGGGCGCGGACGGCGGCCTCGGGCGCAGGCAGGTGCGCCGCGACGAACGCCGCGAGCGGTGCCAGCGACGGGTGCGCGAGATCGGCGCTGAGGTAGCCCCAGACACGGGGCAGGAGATCCACGTAGCGCGCCTTGCCATCGCGGCGGCAGAGGCGGGTGAAAAGCCCCATGATCTTCATGTTGCGCTGCGCCGAGAGGATGCGGGCGGCCGCGCCGAACGCCTCCGGCTCGACGCCGGTGCGCGCGACGTAGCGCGCCGCCATGGCGTGGCTGAGGTCGGGCGCGACGTCGCGCCGGGCGTCGGCGAGAAGCGAGACCAGATCATAGGCCGGGTGGCCGATCAGCATGTCCTGAAAGTCGAGAAGGCCGATCCGCGCATGGCCGGCCCGCTCGGGCAGCCAGAGCAGGTTCTCGGCGTGATAGTCGCGATAGACCGCCACTTCTTCCACGGCGACGGGCGCGAGGACGGCCCCGGTCAGCGCGTGGAACTCTGCCGCGAGGTCGGGTGGCAGGTCCGCGCCGGTGGTGGCGGGATAGTACCATTCGAGCATCAGCGCCGCCTCGCGTTGCAGGAAGGCGAGATCGTAGGGCGGCGGCGTCCAGTCGCCGGCGGGCGGCGGCAGCGCCTGCATGTGGGCGAGCAGATCGACGGCGGCGGCATAGAGCCCGCCTTCGCGCTCGGGGTGCCCGGCGCAGATCCGCGCGAAGAGGTCGTCGCCCAGATCCTCGAGCAGGGCGAGCCCCCTGCCCTCGTCGGCGGCGATCACCTCGGGCGCACTGAGGCGCGCGGCGCGCAACCAGCGGTCGACGGCGAGGAACGGCCCGACCACGAGCCCCGAGGCCGGCGGCACGTCCATGAGGATCGCGTTCGCGCCCCCGAACCGCACGCGCTCGTAGCGCCGGGCCGAGGCGTCCCCGGCGAGCGGCGCCCGTTCGGCCGCGCCCCAGCCGGAGGCGGCGAGGAAGTCGCGGATCTCGGTGTCGCGGGCGCGGGTGTCGGGGATGCTCATTCCAGGGCCTCGAGTGCAGGCGCAAGCCAGTCCCAGCCCGGTCCGTGCGCGGTGATCCGGGCGTGTCGGGCGTCGTCGGCGTCGGGCACGAAGTCGAGGTCGCGCACGAAGTCGAGGTCGATCGCGAGGCGGCGGGCGGGCAGCGCCGGCCCGAGGCGGTCGGGCCACTCCACCACGACGATCGCCCGGCCAAACGCCTCGTCGAGGCCGAGTTCAGTGATCTCGCCCGGATCGCCGAGGCGGTAGAGGTCGGCGTGCCAGAGCTCGACGTCACCGAGGTCGTAGGACTGCACCAGCGTGTAGCTTGGCGAGGGGATGTCCTCGCGGCGGCCGAGGGCGGCGAGGCGGGCGGTGATGAGCGCGCGGGCGAAATGGCTCTTGCCGGCGCCGAGATCCCCCGAGAGCGCCAGCGTGTCGCCGGCCGCGAGGTGCGGAGCGAGCGCGCGGGCGAGGCCGTCGGTCGCCGCAGGGGTCGCGAGCGTCAGTAGCAGTGACTCCAAGGCCGTCCGTCTCCCCAAGGCTGCCTCGTTCTATCGCCGGGGCCGGCGGACGCAAGCCTTGCCCGGGAAGTGCCGGTCAACCTTGCGCCCGCTTCACCTTGCGCGCCCCTTGCGCCGCATCAAGCTTGCAGGCCGCCAATCCCGGGACGCGCCATCCCAATCGGTATCCGACCTAAGAACGGACCGGGGGGAGGCCGATGGGGCGATCGTCGCGATGACCGGCGACGGGGTGAACGACGCGCCAGCGCTGAAGCAGGCGGACGTCGGGACGGCGATGGGGCTGAAGAGAACCGACGCGGCGCGGGAAGCCGCGCAGACGGTGCTGCTCGACGACACCTTCGCCTCGATCGTCGCGGCGGTGAGCGAGGGGCGGAGGGTCTGCGACAACATCCGCAAGGTGATCGCCTGGACGCTCCCGAAAACGGCGGCGAGACCGTTGCGGTGATCGTGGCAATCGCCGCGTGGTCGCGGGGCAGATCGCCTTCACCGATGGCGCGCGCGTCATCGCGATCGGGATCGGCCTCATGCCGCTGCTCGAGGCGGAAAAGCTCGCGATGCGGCGGACGGGCTGGTCCGGCGAGCTCCCGGCCTGACGCTTCAGGCCCGGCGGCGGACGGCGGGCTCTTCCGCGGCAGGCAGCGTCACGGCGAGCGTGACCCCGCCGCCCGACCGGTTGACCGAGAGCGCCCCGCCGCCCGCTTCGGCGAGACGTCGTGCCAGCGCGACCCCCGGACCATCGCTGCGCCCGGACGTGACCACGGCCACGGAGGCCGAGAGCGCGCGGCCATCAGCCGCGAGGGCGAGTTCCACGGTGCCACCGGGCTCGGCGAGATCGGCCGCCGCGAGACTGAGCGAGAACGCGGCGCGGCGAAGCTCGGCCGGCCAGTCCGCCGCGTCAGGCGGCACGGCGAGCGAAAGACTCCGGCGGCCCAGCGCCGCGGTGAGGCCGGGAAACGGACCGGCCGGCGACTCGGCGAGCCCGGCACGCGCGGCGCGCAGGTCGTCGGCACGGGCGAGCCCTTCGCGCAGACCCTGCGCCGCGCTGCTGAGCGCCTGAAAGGCACCCGCCGATGGCGCGCCCGGGATCGCGGACATGAGCTTCTGGAGCGCCACCTCGGCCGGCAGGCGCAGCAGGTCGAGCGCGAGGTCGGCCAGCCCGTCGTCCATGAGGGCAACCGGCCGATCGGCCGGGCGGGCGGCCGCTGGCCGGTCTTCGAACACCACGAGGGCGGAGGTGTCCGGCAACGGCGCCACGAGGACGCCAATCCGTCGTCCGTCGCCGGTCACCACCTCGTCGGTCCAGCTCGCCCGCGCGCCCCCGGCGGTCGCGAACTCGGCGATCCGCGCCCAGACCGGGCTGGGGCCCGACCGCTCGGCCCAGAGCGTCACCATCTCGGCGATGCCGGGCGCGTGGAGGCGCGTCATCGGGTCCAGTTGCCACAGCCGCTCGAAGGCGGAGTTCACGAACGCGAGCGTCCCCGAGGCGTCGAAGACGACGACCGCCTCGGTCAGCCGGTCGAGGGTCGCCTGGCTGAGTTCCAGCTCGCAGCGGTACTTTCGTTCGAGCATGATCGTCGTCGAGATGTCCTCGAACAGGAAGGCGAGCGCGCCCTGCGGGTGCGGCCGCCCGGTGACGCGGAAGATCTTGCCCGAGGGCAGCACCCAGTTTTCTTCGTAGGTGCCCTCGCGCGCGCCCTTCTCAAGTTCGGAGAGCTTGCGGCGCCACGAGGCGAAGTCCTTCTGTTCCGGCATCTGCCGCGTCTCGCGCAGCCGCTCGAGGAAGTCGCGCAAGGACGGGCGCCCGGCGAGCCAGACCGCGTCGATCTTCACGAGATCGGTCAGGGCGGGGTTGAAGAGGCCGAGCCGGCGGTTCTTGTCGAAGACCGCGAGGCCGATCGGCAGATGCGCGAAGGTTTCGGTCAGGGTCTCGACGAAGCGGCGCAGCGTCGCCTCGGCGGCGACGATCTCGCCCGCTTCGAGTGCGAATCCGAGGGACTCGCCGCCCGGGCCGCCGGCTCGGGAGACCTCGAACCAGGCCGGCGCGGCCTCGTCGTGGCCGGGCACCGCCACGCGCCGCCGGCTGCCACTGCCGATCCCGCGCGCGGTGAGCGGCACCTCCTCGATCGTGTGGCCGAAGGCGTCGGGAATGCGCTCGTCCGGCAGGCCGGTGGCGACTGAGCCGAAACGGTCGCGATAGGGCGCGTTCGTCCAGGCAACCTGTCCGTCGGGTCCATGGCTCCAGGCGAGGAGCGGCGCCCGGTCGAGCACGCCGCGCAGGAACTCCGCCTCTTCGTTCGCCCGGGTCAGCGCGACGCGAACCTCGCGGAGCGCCTGAGCGTCCTCGCTCGCCGGACGGATCGACAGCCGGGCCGCCCCGCCGCGCGGCTCGCCGGCGAATTCGAGGGCGCTGCCATCGCCGCGCAGGCAGTGGTGCCGGAACGGGGTGCCATGAAGCACGAGCGTCTCGAGATCTCCGGCCAGATTCGGGCAGTCAGTCGTGAAGTGTCGGCCGAGGGCGGCAAGCCGCGTGCTGCCGGGCGCCAGCGCCTCCATGACACGCCGTGCTCCCGACGTGAGCGGCTTCACGCTCGCCCCGTCGATCAGGAACTCGAGCGCCGCGGTCTCCTCGTCCGCAGCCGCGGCCGGCCGGGAGCGGAGCCGCCCGGAAAAGCCGGCGATGAGGCCGATGGTGGCGACAGCGCTCACGAGCGCCGCGGTGATCGTCTCCGGCAGCGCATTGAGAAAGTGGAGCGAGGCGAGGTCGGGCAAGGGAAGCGAGGGGAGATCCATGGGCTTGTCCAGGCGGCGAGTGGCCCGGGACATCAGAGACGGCGGGGCTTAATGAAGACTTAAGCCGGTCTCCGGCGCCGCACGCGGCCACACGACTGTCACAACGGCGCCGGTCGGCCGGGAGAACTCCGGCGGCGCGGCTTCGTCCTCCGGGACCGGATCGGCGTTGCGGAAGTCGAGCCGGGCGCCGGACCGCTCGAGCAGGGTCTTGGCGATGAAGAGGCCAAGGCCCATGCCCTCGTAGGCCGGCCGTTCGGCGGCGAGCCGCGACCGGCGGCGCACGAAGGGATCACCGATCCGGCCGATGAGATCGGGCGGATAGCCCGGACCATCGTCGCCGATCACCACGCGGATGTCCCGATCCGTCCACTCGAGGTCGATCCAGACCGTCGAGCCGGCGAAGTCGACTGCGTTCTGCACCAGATTGCGCAGTCCCTGCACGATTTCCGGCCGGCGCTGCATCTGCGGCTGGTCATCCGGCGGATCGTCGGCGAGGCCGCCCTCGACGCGGGTGATGACGCGGATACCCCGGCCGGTGTGCGGAGCCGCCGCCTCCTCGACCACGCTGAGGAGCGGCGCCGAGCGGACCATGATATCCTGCTTGCCGCGCGGCCCCATGGCCCGCAGGATTTCCGTGCAGCGGATCGCCTGCGCCCGCACCAGCGCCGCATCCTCCTGCAGGTGCGGCATGTGGCCGAGTTCCTCGACAAGCTCCGTCGAGGCGAGCTTGATCGTGGCGAGGGGCGTGCCGAGTTCGTGGGCCGCCGCCGCCACCACGCCGCCGAGCGTGCTCAGCTGCTGCTCGCGGGCGAGCGCGAGCTGGGTCGCGGCCAGCGCCTCCGACATCGACAGCGTCTCGCCGGTCACCCGCCGCGCGCCGATCGCGAGAAAGATCATCCCGGTGATCAGCGCCGTCCACGTCCCCCCCACCACCACCGGCGAAAGCGCAAGGTGCTCGCCGCTGACCAGTTCGAGCGGCACATAGAACTTGACCAGCAGCGTGATGATGACGCCCGCCACCGCGCCGAGCAGCAGCGTCGCCCGGAGCGACAGGACGGATGCGCTGATCGTCACCGGGACCATGAGGAGCAACGCGAACGGATTGCCGAGGCCGCCGGTCAGGTAGAGCAGCGCCCCGAGCTGGAAGAGGTCGAAGAGCAGCGTGTAAAGCGCCTCGCGCTCGCGCAACTGCCGGGTGCTGGCCGCCACTCCCATGCCGACCGCGTTGAAGACCGCCGAGGAGAGGACGACGAGGGCGCACGGCAGCTGTGGGACCTGAATGCCGAGAGCCAGTGTGGCGATGAGCAAGGTTACCGTCTGGCCGACCACCGCGAACCAGCGCAGCAGGACCAGCGTGCGCAACCGGACCCATGTGCGGCGCGTCCCGATCGGAAACGAAGCGTATGAAGGTTCGGCCATAACCGCGACATAGCAGCGCCCGGATCGGTCCTTCAAACGGATTTGACCGCCCCCCGATCTTGTGATGGCGCAGGGGGCATGCGAGATATCCCGCAGGAATTTGCGATGGAGGACGCAGCCAGATGACCCGAAATTTCGCCATCATGGCTGCGGTGGTCGCCGTCGCTGGACTTGCCGCCACCGGCTACATTGCCTTGCGGCCGACGGGGGGCGATCCGTTCGCCGATTGCCGGCGCAGCACGGTGGCGGGCGGTACGGCGACGATCGGCGGCCCGTTCACCCTGATCGACAGCGACGGGCGGCAGGTTACCGATGCGGACGTCATCAAGGGCCCGACGCTGGTCTATTTCGGCTACACGTTCTGCCCGGACATCTGCCCGACCGACGTGTCGCGCAACGCCCTCGTGGCCGCCGACCTGAAGGAGCAGGGCATCGATGCGGGTCAGATTTTCGTCTCCATCGACCCCGAGCGCGACACGCCCGAGGCGATGAAGGCGTTCACCGAGTCGATCGACCCGGCGATCACCGGCCTGACCGGGTCCGCCGAGCAGATTTCGACCGCTGCGAAGGCCTACAAGGTGTATTATCGCAAGGCTGGCGGTGATCCGGAATACTACCTGATGGACCACTCAACGTTTACCTATCTCATGGCGCCGGGCGTCGGGTTTCTCGACTTCTTTCCGTCGGACGCTACACCTGAAGATATGGCAAAGACGGCAGCCTGCTTCGCGGAGAAACTCTGATGCTGGAGCATTCAGACATGTCGGCAGCCGGGTTCACCCGCCCGGAACCCGTACCCCAGTCCGCAGCGATCGGTCCCGATCCCTCGCTGCTCATCCTCGATGATGACGAAGCGTTCCGGCGGCGGCTCGCGCGCGCCATGGAGAAGCGGGGCTTCGAGGTGACGGCGGTGGATTCCGTGGCGGCAGGCAAGGCCGCGACCGAGCGACGGGCCGCGGCCTACGCGGTGGTGGATCTGCGGCTCGAGGACGGGAACGGCCTGGAAGTCGTGCGCTATCTCCGGGCAAGGCGTCCTGACGCGCGCATTGTGGTCCTGACCGGCTACGGCGCCATCGCCTCCGCGGTCGCCGCGGTGAAGATCGGCGCGACCGACTACCTCGCAAAGCCCGCGGATGCGAACGACGTCCTTGGCGCACTGCTCGCGTCCGACACGGGCCGGCCGGCCCCGCCGGAAAACCCCATGAGCCCCGACCGCGTCCGGTGGGAGCACATCCAGCGGATCTACGAGCTTTGCGACCACAACGTCTCCGAGACCGCGCGTCGGCTCAACATGCACCGGCGCACGCTCCAGCGTATCCTGAGCAAGCGAAGCCCGCGCTGATAAGGCCATGAACGATCGCTGGCTGACCGATCCATGAACGATCCGTTAATCGTTCCGCGAGAGGCTGGGACGACCCACTTCCGTGAGGCTTGGGTCATTGTCGCAGAACGAGCAGGCGGGCGCGGCGACTCCGGCCGGCCGCAGCAGCAACGGGAAAACGTGCATGTCGGGTCCTTCTGCCGAGAGAACCGCGGCGCTTCGCGGGCCAGCCGATGATGAACTGGTCCTTGCGGGGGTGATCGTGCCCGGGGACGAGCAGGTGCTCACCCCGGTGATCCGGCAGGCGATGCTCGCCGGGCGGTTCGAGACCGAGGAAGCGGCACAGATCCCGCATATCGTCCGCGACGGCGACCGGGTGCTCGAGATCGGCGCGGGCATCGGATTCATCTCGACGCTCCTCGCCCGGCAGCCGCAGGTCGCCCGCGTGATCGCGGTCGAGGCCAATCCGCATCTGCTCGACTACATGGGCCGGCTGCATGCCCGCAACGGTGTCGACAAGGTGCACCGGCTGAATGCCATTCTCGGCAATTCCGCCGCCGCGAACGTCACCTTCTATCTGCGCCGGGATTTCTGGATGGGCTCGATTTCGGCCGAGCCCAACCCCTGGATCGGGACGGTCGAGGTGCCGACGATGTCCCTCGACGGACTGCTGCGGGACGAGGCGATCGACCTCATCGTCTGCGACGTGGAAGGCGCCGAGGCCGATCTCTTCGAGGGAGCGGATCTCTCCGGCGTCGATCGGATCTTCGTCGAGACCCACGATCACGTCACCGGCCTCTCCGGCGTGCGACGGCTGTTTGTGACCATGCACGACCACGGGTTCGTCTATGACCCCCGGCATTCGACCGGCAGCGTCGTGCTGTTCCGGCGTCTCGGCGAGACCGACATCGTGCGGCCCTATTCCGGCTGAGCGACGACGGCGCTCCGCTGCGCAAAAGCAGCGGACGCACCGGCCGCGCCGAATAGGCCCCCTAGCGACCCGCGTCGTAGGCGTAGGCGTAGGCCGCGGAGACGCCGGAGCTGACTGCGACGATGCCACCGGACGCAACGGTGGCGGCAAGGGCGGCTGCCGAGGCGAAACCGGCGAGCGATGCCGCGAACACGGCGACACGGCTGCGGATCGGCCCTGTCCGGTAGCGAAACGGCTGCTCGACGAAGTACCAGGACACGATCGCGACCACGACTGTCGCCGCCAGCCAGACGAGAGCCCCCCAGACCCCAAACTCGCCCCAGAGCCGCCGGGCAAAAATCAGCATCGGCCAGTGCCAGATGTAGAGGGAGTAGGAAATCACGCCGAGAAAAACCACGGGCGAGGATTCGAGAAGGGCACGCGCCGGAGTCTCGCGCCGGTTCGCCCAGATGACGAGCGCGGTGCCCAGCACGGTCGGCACCGCCCCCATGCCGCTCAGCGACACGTCCGGTCCGGCGGCGAGCACAGGCACCAGCACCGCCGCGAGGCCGAGGGCCGCGAGGATCCCGGCAATCGGCCGGCGCGGCGGATCGAAGGGCACGAGCGCGACCAGCGCGCCGGCGCCGAACTGCCAGAGCCGGTGGTGGAGTGGCACGGCGCCCATCGCTGCCGTGTCGGTCATGCCAAGCGCGAAGGAGGCCGCCGTGGCCACGACGACGATCGCCACAGTCATCCGCCTTCCGGCCCGCCGCAGCAGCAGCACGGCCAGTGGCAGCGTGAGGAAGAACTGCCCCGCCATCGACAGCGACCAGGTGTGCAACAACGGATCGGTACCGGAATCACCCGGGACGACCATGTTCGAGACCAGCGCGACCGAGGCGAGCGCCTGGCGGAAGAGTCCGTATATCTCGTCGGGCGCGAGCAGCAGCGATCCGGCGACCAGCGTTGCCGTCGTGGCGACGATCAGCGTCGGCAGCATCCGCCGCGCCCGCCTGTCGTAGAATTCACCAATCGAGAACGAGCCACCGGACAGCACCAACGTCTGTGTGGCAAAGTATCCGGCGATCACGAAGAATACGGCGATCGCAGTATCACCACCCGCAAAGGTGCCGAACCCGCCATGCCCCAGCAAGATGGCCAGTACGGCGATCGAACGCATGCCGTCTATATCAGACCTGTAAGGCCTGATTTCGATCCTGTTCCGCATCTGAACCCAACTAGTGCCCGCTCGAGTTTATTATTTTGAGATACTTTTCTCAGCTATCATCCTGAACTTTCCGTGTGCATCTGCACAAGACGCATCTGCGAGCGGCCAGGGCTGTAAGCAGGAAGCCGCTTGGTTTTCGTCGGCCGGGCACCGCGCATCCACACCCGGTACGGTGTTAAAGGGGGTTGCCAAGCGCAAATCGCGGGCCTATATCGCAGCCAACAGCGGCGGATCGGTCACTAGGCCAATCCCCACCGGTAATCTTGAACGGGCCGCACGGCCCGTTTTTTGTTTTCTGGAGCTTCGCTTGGCAGATCTCATCGCCAAAGCTGCCATTGACCGCCGACTTGCGGCGATCGTCATGCCGACGATCGAGGGGCTTGGATTCGAACTCGTGCGCCTGCGGCTGATGAGCGGCAAGCGGAACGTGCTGCAACTCATGGCCGACCGCCCCGATGGCGGCATCGAGGTCGACGACTGCGCGAAGATCAGTCGCGCCGTCTCGGCCGTGCTCGACGTGGAGGATCCGATCTCGGGCGAGTACGTGCTCGAGGTCTCCTCCCCCGGCATCGACCGGCCGCTCACCCGGCTCAAGGACTTCGAGACCAATGCCGGACATGAGGCGAAGCTCGAGACCCACGAGCTGATCGACGGCCGGCGGCGCTTCAAGGGCATCCTTCAGGGCGTCGAGAACGGCGAAATCCTGATCGAGATCGCCGAGGATACGGTGATCGGCCTCGACTTCGACATGCTGTCGGACGCGAAGCTCGTGCTGACCGACGCGCTGATCGCCGAGAGCCTTGCCGGCCGCAAGGCCCAGGGCTTTGACCCGGGCGAAGTCCCCGAAGGCTTCGACGAGGTCGAGCCCGATGACAGTTCCGACGAAACCGACGCCTCCGACGAGGAAGACGAGGAAGAAGCGAAATGAGCGTGACCTCTGCCAACCGGCTGGAACTCCTCCAGATCGCCGATGCAGTCGCCCGTGAGAAGATGATCGATCCGGCCCTCGTCATCGAGGCCATGGAGGATTCTCTCGGCAAGGCCGCCCGATCGCGCTACGGCGCCGAATACGACATCCGGGCGGCGATCGACCGCAAGACCGGCGACCTGCAGCTCACGCGCTACCGTCATGTCGTCGAGGAGCCGGAGAACCTCTTCACCGAGCTCACCGTCGCCGACGCTCGCCGGATCAAGCCGGACGTCCAGCTCGACGACTATATCATCGACCACCTGCCGCCGATGGACTTCGGCCGCATCGCCGCCCAGTCCGCGAAGCAGGTCATCATGCAGAAGGTCCGCGAGGCGGAGCGGCTGCGGCAGTACGAGGAATTCAAGGACCGTCAGGGCGAGATCATCAACGGCGTCGTCAAGCGGACCGAGTACGGCAATGTCATCGTCGACGTGGGCCGTGGCGAGGCGATCCTGCGCCGCGACCAGCTGATCCAGCGCGAGGCGTTCCGGAACGGCGACCGGGTGCGCGCGCTCATCAAGGAAGTGCGCCACGAGACCCGCGGCCCGCAGATCTTCCTCAGCCGCACCGCGCCGGAGTTCCTTGCCGAGCTCTTCAAGATGGAAGTGCCGGAGATCTATGACGGCATCATCGAGATCAAGGCGGTCGCCCGCGACCCCGGCTCCCGCGCGAAGATGGGCGTCATCTCCTACGACAGCTCGATCGACCCGGTCGGCGCCTGCGTCGGCATGCGGGGTTCCCGCGTGCAGGCGGTGGTGAACGAGCTTCAGGGCGAGAAGATCGACATCATCCCGTGGAATCAGGACCCGGCGACGTTCCTTGTGAACGCGCTGCAGCCCGCCGAGGTCTCGAAGGTCGTCTTCGACGATGACAGCGAGCGGATCGAGGTCGTCGTTCCCGACGAGCAGCTCTCGCTCGCCATCGGCCGCCGCGGCCAGAACGTGCGTCTCGCGACGCAGCTCACCGGCTTTGACATCGACATCCTGACCGACGCGCAGGAGAGCGAGCGGCGGCAGGCCGAGTTCGCCGAGCGGACCCAGCTCTTCATGGAGAGCCTGAACGTCGACGAGATGGTGGCCCAGCTTCTGGTCGCCGAGGGCTTCGCCACGCTCGAGGAAGTCGCCTATGTCGATCCCGAGGAGCTTGCCTCCATCGACGGCTTCGATCAGTCGACCGCCGAGGAGCTGCAGGCCCGGGCACGCGAGAGCATCGACGAGATCAATGCGAAGGCGATCGAGCACGCCCGCGAGCTCGGCGTCGAGCAAAGCCTACTGGACTTCGAGGGCCTGACACCCCAGATGATCGAGACCCTTGCCGTCGAGGGCATCAAGACCATCGAGGATTTCGCCACCTGCGCCGATTGGGAGCTCGCCGGCGGATACACCACCGTCGAGGGCAAGCGGGTGAAGGATACCGGCCTGCTTGAGAAGTACGACATGAGCCTCGAAGAGGCTCAGACGCTTGTCATGAAGGCTCGCGTCCAGATTGGCTGGGTCGATGCGTCCGAGCTGGTCAAGCCGGAGGAAGACGGCGAGGCCGAGGTGGCCGAGTCGGAAGCTGATGGCGACGCGGAAGCCGATGGCGAAGCCGGCGGCAATGCCGGTGACGACACGGAGAACCGGGTCTGACGTGACGCGCGGGGGAAGGGTGAAGGAGCGGGACGAGCCGGAACGGCGCTGCATCGTCACCCGGGAAACCGGGCCGAAGACAGGCCTCGTCCGTTTCGTCGTCGGTCCCGATGACGAGATCGTGCCGGATCTGGCCGGGCGCCTGCCCGGCCGGGGCATGTACGTCGCGGCGGACGCGGAGACCCTGCGCACCGCCGTGAAGAAGGGACACTTCGCACGCGCGGCGAAGCAGCAGGTGAAGGTTCCGCCGGATCTGGCGGAAAGGGTTGAGGCGCTGCTTGCGGCGCGACTCACCGAACTCGTCAGCCTTGCACGCAAGGCCGGAGAGTCGGTGTGCGGTCTGGAAAAGACCACGGCGGCGCTCGTTTCAGGCGAAGCGGTGCTGCTACTGCAGGCAGCGGACGGGTCGGAACGCGAACGCGCCCGACTACGGCCGCCCGCGGGGGAGAACAGCCTGGTTACGTGCCTTTCCGCGCACGAATTGGGTTTGGCATTCGCCCGCGATCGTGTGATACATGCCGCCGTGCTGGCGGGCGGTCTTGGCGACCGGATAAGGGACGATGCCCTGCGGCTGTCAGGCATCCGGGATAGGGCGCTCCTGCCTGCGGCCGAGGAATCGGCCGCGGCAGGCGTTGGCAATGGATCGGCGGGGGAAGGCTCCCGCGGGAAAGGCTAGAGACGACATGGTGGATACGAAGGACGGTACCGGGAAGGGCAAGAGCCTCGGGCTGCGCGGCGGCAGCACCGAGACGAGCCACGTTCGGCAAAGCTTCAGCCACGGCCGGACGAAATCCGTCACCGTCGAGCACAAGCGCAAGCGGATCCTGACTCCGAAGCCCGGCTCGCCGACCGGACCCGGACGCACGGGCACCACCGCCGGCCTCTCCGACGTCGAGTTCGAGCGGCGGCTGAAGGCCGTCGAGGCCGCGAAGGCTCAGGAGGCCGAGCGCCGCCAGAAGGAAATCGAGGCCGCGGAAGCCCGCGCCGCCGAGATCGCGCGCCTGCGCGCCGAGAAGGAGGCCGCCGAGCGCGCCGAGAAGGAGCGCGAGATCCAGGAGCAGCGCGCCGCCGCGGCTGCCGCCGAGGCGGCCGCAGCGGAGGCGCGCAGCGCCCAGCGCGCCAAGCAGCAGCCGTCGAAGGCCGCCCCGGTCGAGGCCACGGTCGATACGGCCGCCGCTCAGGCTCAGGCCGCGCGTGCGGAGGCTGGTCGTCCGACCGGCCCGGTCATGAAGAAGACGCTCGAGAAGGCCCCGTCCAATGACGAGAAGCGGGGCCGGGGCAAGGCGGATGATGACCGCCGCCGCTCGGGCAAGCTGACGATCGCCAACGCCACCGGCGAAGATGGCCGCCAGCGCTCGCTCGCCGCCATGCGCCGCCGTCAGGAGCGCGAAAAGCGCCGCACCGGCGGCCAGACGGGCGACCGCGAGAAGGTTGTGCGTGAGGTGCAGGTCCCGGACGCGATCACCGTCCAGGAGCTGGCGAACCGCATGGCCGAGCGCGTGGCCGCCGTGGTGAAGACGCTGATGCAGAACGGCATCCTGGCGACTCAGAACCAGACGATCGACGCCGATACCGCCGCCCTCATCGTCGAGGAGTTCGGCCACAAGGTCGTGCGCGTCTCCGACTCCGACGTGGAGGACGTGATCGTCCAGGCGTCCGAGGATGACGCGGGGAAGCTCATGCCGCGCCCGGCGGTCGTGACGATCATGGGTCACGTCGATCACGGCAAGACGTCGCTTCTCGATGCGATCCGCAAGACCAACGTCGTCTCCGGCGAGGCCGGTGGCATCACCCAGCACATCGGCGCCTATCAGGTGACGACGCCGAACGGCGCGGTCGTGTCCTTCCTCGACACGCCGGGCCACGCGGCCTTCACCTCCATGCGTGCCCGTGGCGCGCAGGTGACGGACATCGTGGTTCTGGTGGTGGCGGCCGACGACAGCGTCATGCCGCAGACCGTCGAGGCGATCAGCCACGCGAAGGCGGCCGGCGTGCCGATCATCGTCGCGATCAACAAGATCGACAAGAACGGCGCCGACCCGAACCGGGTGCGCACCCAGCTTCTGAGCCACGAGATCGTCGTCGAGGAGATGGGCGGCGAGGTGCTGGACGTTGAGGTGTCGGCCCTGTCCGGCAAGGGTCTCGACACCCTGCTCGAAGACATCGCGCTTCAGGCCGAGCTTCTCGACCTGCGCGCCAACCCCGACCGTCAGGCCGAGGGTGCGGTGATCGAGGCCAAGCTCGACGTCGGGCGCGGCCCGGTGGCGACGGTGCTGGTGCAGAAGGGCACGCTGAAGCGCGGCGACATCTTCGTCGTCGGCGAGCAGTGGGGCCGGGTGCGCGCGCTCATCAACGACAAGGGCGAGCGCGTGGACGAGGCTGGCCCGTCTGTGCCGGTCGAGGTTCTCGGCCTCAACGGCACGCCGGAAGCGGGTGACGTGCTCAACGTCGTCGACGATGAGGCCAAGGCCCGCGAGATCGCCGACTACCGCGGTCGCCTCGCGCGCGACAAGCGCGCCGCCGTGGGCGCGAGCGCCACGCTCGACCAGCTTCTCGCCAAGGCAAAGGCCGACGAGAAGGTGAAGGAGCTCCCGGTCGTCGTGAAGTCCGACGTACAGGGTTCGGCGGAAGCGATCGTGCAGGCTCTGGAGAAGATCTCCACCGACGAGGTGCGCATCCGCGTGCTGCATTCGGGCGTCGGCGCGGTCACCGAGTCGGACGTGACGCTGGCGGACGCCTCGGGCGCACCGATCATCGGCTTCAACGTTCGTGCAAACGCGCCCGCGCGCGAAGCCGCGAACCAGAAGGGCGTGGAGATCCGCTACTACTCGATCATCTACAATCTGGTGGATGACGTGAAGGCGGCGGCGTCGGGCCTTCTCAGCCCCGAGATCCGCGAGAAGTTCATCGGCTACGCGAAGATCCTGCAGGTCTTCAAGATCACCGGCGTCGGCAAGGTCGCCGGCTGCCAGGTCACCGAAGGCGTCGCCCGCCGCTCGGCCGGCGTCCGCCTGCTGCGCGACAACGTGGTGATCCACGAGGGCAAGCTGAAGACGCTGAAGCGCTTCAAGGACGAGGTGCGCGAGGTGCAGGTCGGCCAGGAGTGCGGCATGGCGTTCGAGCACTACGACGACATGCGCGAAGGCGATGTGATCGAAATCTTCGAGACCGAGACGGTCGAGCGCACGCTCGCCTGATCAGAGGTCGACCCGAATGAAAGAGGGCGCCCGGACCGCGAGGTCCGGGCGCCCTTTCATTTTCGGACGTCTCAGTCTCAGGCGGCCTGCTGGTGGACGCCGGCGATCCCGGCACCGATCATCGGCTCGATGATCGTGTAGCTGCGCAGGGCATTCGCGTTGTCGAGCGGCTTCTCCGTGAGGTTCAGCCGCGTGCGCACGCCTAGCAGCCCCTCGCAGATGCCGTCGCCTTCCCAGAAGACCCGATTGCCGGGCTGCACGGTGAAGCCCCGCGTCGGAAACTTCTCGAAGATCGAAGAGATCGCGTGGAACCAGAAGTAGTGCCCGTCGATGCGATCCGGGCTGTTGGAGCAGACATAACCAGACAGCACCGCCTTGCTGTGAAACCGCTGCGAGAACTTTTCTTCATCGATCAGCAGGACGGCCTCGACCTCGGTCCGTGCCGGAACCCTTACCGGCTGGCTGACCTGCCAGGTCCTGGTCTCGGTTCTGGTCTGCGTCTGTGTGCTCGATAACGAAAGCTCGGCGCTGATCGAGGTCTCGGCCGAGACGATGGGAGGCACCCCGACCTTGAACTTGGCGCCCAGCGAAAGCTTGAAGCCCTCGGTCAGGCTCCATGCGAACGTGCTGGTGGTCGACTTCGTGAGCTGCACGGTCTGCGACTGTTCGACGTTGGTTCCGTTCACCAGTACCTGCCGGGCGCCCGTGGTCGGTTTCTCCATGGCATCGGCGCTGCCATAGTACTCGATCCGCTCGTCGCTCAGCACCAGCCGACGATCCTCGTACCCTTTCTGTACCACATTCATCCGGTCGCACTTGCCGCCGTGCTCGCGGCACCACCAGTCGCCGTACTGTTTGAAGATCGCATCGACGTCAGGCATCGACATCAGGGCACTCCTGCGCTTGTTGTCTCACGAGCCGCAACTTGTGGCTCCGGGGACGACAGTTTCAACCACAGGGAGAGTCGTCAAACCGGGATCACGCGGCATTTGAATCGACTTCGGCGCACCGCTCCTGCGTTGACCTCACCGCTCCGAGACGCAACAACCGCCCGGCAAGTGCTTGCCGGAGCAGGCTTCATGAAGCCGATTGTCACCCTGACGCTGAACCCCTCGATCGACGGTGCCTGCGAGACGCCGCGGGTGCAGCCGACCCACAAGATCCGCACCACCGGCGATCGCTACGATCCGGGCGGTGGCGGCATCAACGTCGCGCGCGTCATCACCGCCCTCGGCGGCGCCGCGCTGCCGGTCTATCCAGCGGGCGGCGCCACCGGGGGCGTGCTTGACGAGCTCCTGTCAGCGCGCGGGCTCGCCTTTCGCCGCATCCCGATCGCCGGTCACACCCGGATCAGCCATGCGGTCTTCGAGACCGCGACCGGCCTCGAATACCGTTTCGTCCCCGAGGGGCCGGAAGTCTCGCCGGGGGAGTGGCTGGAGATCCTCGCGGTGGTCGATGCTCTCGACTTCGACTGGCTGGTGGTCAGCGGCAGCCGGCCGCCCGGCCTGCCGGACGACTGCCTCGTCTCGTTGCTTCATCGCTGCCGCGAGCGCGGCGCGCGCATGGTGCTCGACAGCTCCGGCCCGGCGCTTGCCGCCACCGTCGAGGTCGGTGGCCTCACCCTCATCAAGCCGAGCCACGGCGAGTTCCGGGCGCTGACCGGTCTGCCGCTCGCAACGCGGGAGGACATTGCCGAGGCCGCGCTCGCACTGGTGTGCGCCGGCCGGGCCGAGATGATCGCTGTCACCATGGGGCAGGAAGGCGCCGTACTCGCCACCGGCGCCGGCGCGCTCTTCCGGCTTCCGCCGCCGGTCGAGGCGCGGAGTGCGACCGGCGCCGGGGACAGTTTCGTCGGGGCGATGACCCTCGCGCTCGCACAAGGCTGGTCGCCCGAAGACGCCTTCCTGCGCGGCATGGCCGCCGGCAGCGCCACCGTGCTGCACCCGGGAACCGGACTTGCCCGCCCGGAGGACGTGGAACGTCTGCTGGCCGAGCTTCGCCGGCCCTGAGGCTTCGCCCGCGCGCCTGAGACGGATGCAACAATTCCTGAGACCCGTACGATACAAGCCGGGGCCATTCCTACCCGGCCGGCGCCCAACGGGTGCCGGCCGGCCGAAGGAGTTCCCCGACGATGCAGGTCTTCACCACGAGCATGGCGACGCGCATCGACCGCGGAGAGGGCCTTGTCGCTCCCCGTCGCAAGCCCCCCGCCCTTCGCGCCTTCGGCCGGGTCGAGCCTGATCCCTTTGTCAATTTTCCGGGAGTTCATGTTCCATGCTCCGCGCTCGTGCGGACCGGGATCCTTGTTCTCGACTGACCAGTATCGGTTCCGGCGGGTGGCGGCCCGTCGCAGGTGTCTGAGTATCCCTGTATGTTGTTCCGGCACGGCCACCCGACCCCCGGGTGGCCGTGCCGTGATCCCTTCGGCCGGGCGCTGACACGCCAGTCGTCCGCACCACTGGCGCCGCGCCCCCCGAGACCATATATCTCCGCCGCGACCACGGAGGGACGAATGGCGGACAGCGAGCGATTTCCCGGCTGGCACGGCACCACGATCATCGGCGTGCGCAAGGGCGGCCGCGTCGTCGTCGCGGGCGACGGTCAGGTGAGCCTCGGCCAGACGGTCATCAAGGGGACCGCGCGAAAGGTGCGCCGCCTCACGCCCGGCGGCCAGACGGTGGTCTGCGGCTTCGCGGGCTCCACCGCCGACGCCTTTACCCTGCTGGAGCGCCTCGAGAAGAAGCTCGAAGCCGCCCCCGGCCAGCTCCAGCGCGCCGCCGTCGAGCTGGCGAAGGACTGGCGCACCGACAAGTACCTCAGAAACCTCGAGGCCATGCTGATCGTCACCGACGGCCACGACCTGCTGGTCGTGACCGGTGCGGGTGACGTGCTCGAGCCCGAGCATGACGTCGCCGCGATCGGCTCGGGGGGCAACTACGCCCTCGCCGCCGCCCGCGCGCTCATGGACACCGATCTCGACGCCGAGGCCGTCGCGCGCAAGGCCATGGCCATCGCCGCCGACATCTGCGTCTACACCAACGGCAACGTCGTCGTGGAAAGCCTCGAGGCGAGGTGACCGGCATGGCCGTGGAGTGGATGGCGGGTGAGATCAGGTTTCGGCCGGTCACGGCGTCCGACTACCCCGTGATCCGTGCCTGGCTCGAACTGCCGCACATCCGGGAGTGGTGGGGCGCCCCTGACGAGGAACTCGGACACATCCGCACCATGGTGGA
Source organism: Amaricoccus macauensis (assembly GCF_014201905.1). GTDB lineage: Bacteria > Pseudomonadota > Alphaproteobacteria > Rhodobacterales > Rhodobacteraceae > Amaricoccus > Amaricoccus macauensis. The sequence continues at coordinate 346,600 of NZ_JACHFM010000004.1, forward strand.
AGGGCGCGACACGACGCGACCGTTCGTGATCGAGCTTGGCGACCGCCCGGTGGGCTACATCCAGTACTGGTTCGTCAGTGATCAGCAGACCGCCACGGCGATCGCCACCTACCCGTGGCTCGCCGAACTGCCAGCGGATGCCGTCGGCGTCGATCTGTCGATCGGCGACCCTGCCCTCATCGGGCGCGGTCTTGGCTCGGCGGCTCTCGCCGCCTTTACCCGCAAGCTCGTCGGCGAAGGCTTCGAGACAATCGTCATCGACCCCGACGCCGCCAATACCCGCGCCGTCCGGGCCTATTCCAACGCCGGCTACGCGCCCGTTCCCGATCTCGCGGGACGGACCGGCGATACCCTCATCATGCAGTACCAGCCCGAGGCTCGTCCGATCCCATGACCGAACTCACCCCACGCGAGATCGTCTCCGAACTCGACCGCTTCATCATCGGCCAGGCTGACGCCAAGCGCGCGGTCGCGGTCGCGCTCCGCAACCGCTGGCGCCGCAAGCAGCTGCCGGACGACATCCGCGAAGAAGTCTATCCGAAGAACATCCTGATGATCGGCCCGACCGGTGTCGGCAAGACCGAGATCTCGCGCCGCCTCGCCAAGCTCGCGAAGGCGCCGTTCCTCAAGGTCGAGGCGACGAAGTTCACCGAAGTCGGCTACGTCGGCCGCGACGTGGAGCAGATCGTCCGCGACCTCGCCGATGCCGCCGTCGCCATGGTGCGCGAGGACATGCGCGAGCGGGTGAAGGCACGCGCCCACGAGGCCGCCGAGAACCGGGTGATCGACGCGCTTGCCGGCGATGGCGCGCGCGATCAGACCCGGGACATGTTCCGCCGCAAGCTCCGCTCGGGTGAGCTCGACGACAAGGAGATCGAACTCGAAGTAACCGACACGTCGAGCCCGTTCCCGATGATGGACATCCCCGGTCAGCCCGGCATGGGGATGGGCGCGATGAACCTCGGCGACATCTTCGGCAAGGCATTTGGCGGGCGGAAAGTGCGCCGCCGCCTGACCGTCGCGCAGTCCTACGACCTGCTGATCACCGAGGAGGCCGACAAGCTTCTGGACCCCGAGGCGGTGAACCGTGAAGCCGTGACGGCGGTGGAGCAGAACGGCATCGTCTTCCTCGACGAGATCGACAAGGTCTGCGCCCGGGCCGAGACCCGCGGCGCCGACGTCTCGCGCGAGGGGGTGCAGCGCGATCTGCTGCCGCTCATCGAGGGCACGACCGTGTCGACCAAATACGGGCCGGTGAAGACGGACCATGTGCTCTTCATCGCGTCGGGCGCCTTCCATATCGCCAAGCCCTCCGATCTCCTGCCGGAGCTACAGGGCCGCCTGCCGATCCGCGTCGAACTCCGGGCGCTGACCGAACACGACTTCATCCGCATCCTGACCGAGACCGACAATGCGCTGACCCTGCAATATGCCGCGCTGATGCAGACCGAAGGCGTCTCGATCACCTTCACCAACGATGGCATCGAGGCGCTCGCCCGCATCGCCGCCGAAGTGAACCGGGCAGTGGAGAACATCGGCGCCCGGCGGCTGCACACCGTGCTGGAGCGGGTGTTCGAGGAGCTCTCGTTCACCGCGCCTGACCGCTCCGGGGAAGCGGTCACGGTCGATGCCGCCTTCGTTGAAGAGTACCTGGGCGAGCTCAGCCGCTCTGCCGATCTGTCGCGCTACGTGCTCTGATGCTGGCACGCTTCGGCGAGCCGGTCGAACCCGGTCGGCGCTATACCGACCGGGTGGGCGCCTACGCGGTGATCCGTCAGGGCGACGATGTGCTCGTCACCGAGCAGGAGGCCACCAGCCGTGAGTTCCAGCTGCCCGGTGGCGGCATCGATCCCGGCGAGGGCGCGCTCCGGGCGCTGCACCGCGAGTGTCTCGAAGAGATCGGATGGCGCATTGCCGTCACCCGCCGCCTCGGCGCCTTCCAGCGGTTCACCTATATGCCGGAATACGATCTCTGGGCGCGCAAGGTCTGCCACATCTACCTCGCTCGCCCGGTGCGGCGCCTCGGCCCGCCGTCGGAGGCGGGCCACACCGCCGTCTGGATGACGATTCCCGCGGCGCTGGATCTGCTCGCCGTCGATGGGGACCGGTACTTCCTCGGGCTGGTCGCGCGGCTCGATCTGCGCCCGGACCGCAAGTACCGGACGGTGTGAGCCCCTTGCTCTGAAGTCCTCCTGAAGTTGTGTTCACGCTCGGCCCTTGTGCTGTCGCCCCGGACGCACGATGGTCCCCGCCATGTCACTCACGAAGTCCCGACGCCGCAGAACTTCCCGTCTTGCACGCCTTGTCAGGGTGCTGGCGCTGGCACTCGTTGTCTTGTCGCCACTTGGCCTTCTTCTACTGATGGTTGAGACGCATCCGCGCGTCACCGACGCCGGCCCTCCCGACGCGCTGGCCGCCGAGCGCATCCGCGTGGTCGCGGCGCGGCTGAAGGCAATGATCGACGACGACGCGCCGCAGGCGGGGTTCTCGATCAGCGAGGACGAACTCAATGCCGTGCTCGCGGCCGGACAGCGGCTCGCGCCGGGCACCTTCGGACGGGCGCACGTCGACGGAGGGCACGCGACGCTTGACCTCTCCGTTGGCCCACCGCTGGTGCCACACGCCCTCTGGGCGAACCTTCACCTCAGCGTGGCGCCGTCGGACTCCGGGCTGGTGCTCGACTCGGCCCGCCTCGGCCGGCTGCCGGTGCCGCCGTGGCTGGCGCTCGAGGCGATCCGCATCGGGCTCGACCGCAAGCTTGGTGATGGCCTCGGCAGCGACCTGCTTGCCAGCGTCGCCTGGGTTCGCCTCAACCTCACCCCGCGCGACGCGAAACCGGCCGTGGCTGTCGCCTTCGACTTCGACGCCGCCGGTGGGCCGGAGTTCTTCGGCCGGTTGCGTGCCCGGGTGATCGAGGCCGCAGGCTCCACGGCACGGGACCGGGTCTACATGCTGGCCTGGATCCTCGACCAGCGCGCGCGCCGCGGCGGCCTGCCGCGCGACGGCTCGATCCTGCCATGGCTGAAGCAGGCACTGACCGCGCCCAGCGATCCGCGCAACCGCGAGGCCGACCGGGAAGGTCTGCGCGCCGCGCTCTACACCCTCGCCCTCGTCTGCGGCGACCCGGACTTTGGCACCTCGATCGCCGTCGGCTTCAACGAGCGGATGCAGAGCGCCGCCAGCGGCTGCGCCGGCACGACGCTCGCCGGTCGCGCCGACCTCAGGAAACACTTCCTGGTCTCCGCCGGCCTCTACGCCGTCAACACCGGTCAGGCGGCCTTCGGCATGGGCGAACTGAAGGAGCTGCTCGACAGCAACCCCGGCGGCAGCGGGTTTTCCTTCGACGACATGGCGGCCGATCTCGCCGGCGTCCGCTTCGCCCGCGCGTTCCTCGCCGCCCCGCCCGAGCGCTGGGCGGACATGCTGGCGCGGATCGCGACCGAAGCGGACATCATGCCCTCGATCGACGGCCTGCCGAGCGGCCTCAGCGAGGCAGAGTTCCGCGCCCGCTTCCGCGACGTGGACAGCCCCGAGTACGCCGCGATGGTCGCCGAGATCGAGCGGCGCGTCGACGCTCTGCCCCTCGACCAGCCGAGGGGCTGACCGGTCAGCCGCCGTGCGCGGCGAGCCATGCCTGCATGTCGGCGATCTCCTTCTCTTGCGCGGCGATCACCGCTTCGGCGAGCGCGCGCATCTCGGGGTCGCTCCCCTGTTCCAGCTCGACCTTCGCCATGCCGATTGCGCCTTCGTGGTGGGCAATCATGCCCCGCGCGAAGTCGATGTCGACGTTGCCGCTCGGCGGCACCATCATCGCCTCATGCATCTTCTGCGTCACGGCGTCGAACGGCCCGGGCGCGGCGGCGGCCGTGCCGTGCATGGCGCCGTGGTCCATTCCCTGCATCGCGTCTTCGGCGAAGGCGGCGGGCGCAAGGGCACAGACGAGGGCTGCGAATACGATGGAACGCATGGTCTTTCCTCCAGACTGACTCGGGTGCGACCGTGCCGCTTCCCCCTGCTGGAAGGTCAATCCCCTTGAGACGGCTGTTGCCATCCCCGGCGATCCGGCTCCATATCCTGAGGAAAAGGGAGGATGTTTGCCTTGACCGCCGAGATCACCAAGGGCCTGCGCTCGCGCGCATGGTTCGACAACCCGGGCAATCCGGACATGACGGCGCTCTACCTCGAGCGCTATCTGAACTACGGCATCAGCCGCGAGGAACTGCAATCGGGCAAGCCGATCATCGGCATTGCACAGACCGGCTCCGACCTTTCGCCCTGCAACCGTCACCATCTGGAGCTGGCGAAGCGCCTGCGGGACGGCATCCGCGAGGCTGGCGGCATCGCGATGGAGTTCCCCGTCCACCCGATCCAGGAGACCGGCAAGCGCCCGACCGCGGGCCTTGACCGCAACCTCACCTACCTCGGCCTCGTCGAGGTGCTTTACGGCTACCCGCTCGACGGCGTGGTCCTGACGATCGGCTGCGACAAGACGACGCCCGCGCTGCTGATGGCGGCGGCGACCGTCAACATCCCGGCGATCGCCTTCTCGGTCGGCCCGATGCTGAACGGCTGGTTCCGCGGCGAGCGCACGGGCTCGGGCACCATCGTCTGGAAGGCCCGCGAGATGATGGCGCGGGGCGAAATCGACTACGGCGGGTTTCTCGACCTCGTGGCCTCGTCGGCGCCATCGACCGGCTACTGCAACACCATGGGCACCGCGACGACGATGAACTCGCTCGCAGAGGCGCTCGGCATGCAGCTTCCGGGCTCCGCCGCGATCCCGGCTCCCTACCGCGACCGGCAGGAGATGGCGTGGCGCACCGGCAAGCGCATCGTCGACATGGTGGCGGAAGACCTGAAGCCCTCCGACATCATGACGCGCGAGGCGTTCATCAACGCGATCCGGGTCAACTCCGCCATCGGCGGCTCGACGAACGCGCCGATCCATCTCAACGCCATCGCCCGCCACCTCGGCGTCGAGCTTTCCATCGAGGACTGGCAGACCTTCGGCGAAGAGATCCCGCTGCTCGTCAACCTCCAGCCGGCGGGCGAATACCTCGGCGAGGACTATTACCACGCCGGCGGCGTGCCGGCGGTGTTCGGCCAGCTCATCGAGCACGGCCTGATCGACGAGAGCGTCATGACGGCGAGCGGCAAGACCGTGGGCGAGTGCTATCGCGGCGCGGTCATCACCGACGAGAACGTCATCCGGCCCTTCGACCGGCCGCTGAAGGAGCGTGCGGGCTTCCGGGTGCTCTCGGGCAACATCTTCCACTCCGCGGTGATGAAGATGAGCGTGATCAGCCAGGAGTTCCGCGACCGCTACCTGTCGAACCCGGAGCATCCGAACCACTTCGAGGGCCGCGCGGTGGTCTTCGACGGGCCGGAGGACTACCACCACCGCATCGACGATCCGGCCCTGGGCATCGACGCGAACACCATCCTCTTCATGCGCGGCGCTGGACCCAAGGGCTATCCCGGCGCGGCCGAGGTGGTGAACATGCGCGCGCCGGACTACCTGCTGAAGCAGGGGATTTCGTCGCTCGTCTGCGTCGGTGACGGCCGGCAGTCCGGCACGAGCGGCAGCCCGTCGATCCTGAACGCCTCGCCCGAGGCGGCGTCGGGAGGTGGCCTCGCCCTCATCGAGACCGGCGACCGGGTGGTGCTCGACCTGAACGACGGCCGGCTCGACCTTCTCGTGGACGACGCCGAGCTGGCGCGCCGGCGCGAGAAGCTCGCCGCCGACGGGGGCTATCAGTATCCCGCGCACCAGACCCCGTGGCAGGAGATCCAGCGCGGCATCGTCGGTGAGCTCGAGACCGGCGCGGTGCTGGAGCCGGCGGTGAAGTACCAGCGTATCGCCCAGACCAAGGGCATTCCGCGCGACAACCACTGACCGCGCCGATCCCGAAAGCAATCGGGCCACCCGTCAGATGCGACGGGCGGCCCGATGTCTGTCTGCTCTGGTCGGCCCGCAGGGCGGTCAGCCCACCCCGCGGCGGAAACTCAGCCGATCGCCTTCTGCAGGTTCTCGTCGATCTTGTCGAGGAAGCCGGTCGTGGTGAGCCACTTCTGGTCCGGCCCGACGAGGAGCGCGAGATCCTTGGTCATGAACCCGGACTCGACCGTATCGACCGTCACCTTGTCGAGCGTCTCGGCGAAGCGCTTCAGCTCTGCATTGTCGTCGAGCTTGGCGCGGTGCTTCAGGCCGCCGGTCCACGCGTAGATCGAGGCGACCGAGTTCGTCGAGGTCTGCTCGCCCTTCTGGTGCTGGCGATAGTGCCGCGTCACGGTGCCGTGCGCCGCCTCGGCCTCGACCGTCTTGCCGTCCGGCGTCATCAGGACCGAGGTCATGAGGCCGAGCGAGCCGAAGCCCTGCGCCACGGTGTCGGACTGTACGTCGCCATCGTAGTTCTTGCAGGCCCAGACATAGCCGCCGGACCACTTGAGCGAGGCCGCCACCATGTCGTCGATCAGCCGGTGCTCGTAGGTGATCCCGGCCTTCTTGAAGGCATCGGCGAATTCCTCTTCGAACACCTGCTGGAACAGATCCTTGAAGCGGCCGTCATAGGCCTTCAGGATGGTGTTCTTGGTGGAGAGGTAGAGCGGCCACTTCAGGCCCAGCGCGTAGTTCATGGATGCGCGCGCGAAGTCGATGATCGACTGGTCGAGGTTGTACATCGCCATCGTCACACCGGCGCCGGGTGCGTCGAACACCTCGCGCTCGATCGTCTCGCCGTCTTCCCCGACGAACTTGATCGTCAGCTTGCCCTTGCCGGGGAAGCGGAAGTCGGTGGCGCGGTACTGGTCGCCGAAGGCGTGGCGGCCGACGACGACCGGCTTGGTCCAGCCCGGAACCAGACGCGGCACGTTGCGGCAGATGATCGGCTGGCGGAAGATCACGCCGCCGAGGATGTTGCGGATCGTGCCGTTCGGCGACCGCCACATCTGCTTCAGGCCGAACTCCTCGACGCGTGCCTCGTCCGGGGTGATGGTCGCGCACTTCACGCCGACCCCGTACTCCTTGATGGCGTTCGCAGCGTCGACGGTGATCTGGTCGTCGGTGCGGTCGCGCTCCTCGATCCCGAGATCGTAGTACTTCAGGTCGACGTCGAGATACGGCAGGATCAGCTTCGTCTTGATGTAGTCCCAGATGATCCGGGTCATCTCGTCGCCGTCGAGCTCGACGACCGGATTATCGACCTTGATCTTCGCCATCAGATGATTGCCCCTCGCAGCTAGGTGTCCCGTGGTCTAGGCGCTGCTGCAATAATCCACAAGCGCGCTGAGGGGAAGGGTCTGCATACATATGTATGCGAAAAAATGCCGACGGATGGTGCATTATCGCATCATGCCGACCGAAACGCAGACCTCGGCGGGCCGGCCAGCATCAATCGGCGCGGAATCGGCCCGTTTCGGACAGGCCAGCGCGCCGAAGCCCCGTCCTCAGACGCGCAATCGGCTGCCGTCCTCGGCGAAGTGGAAGCCTCTGGCCGGGTCGGGGGTGAGGAACACCCGCTCGTCCACCTCAAAGCGGTGCTCCCCGAAGAGCCGGACCGCCACGAGGCCATGCTCCTCGCAGCGCGCGTAGACGTTGGTCTCGCCGCCCAGATGCTCGACGTGGCTCACGGTGGCCGCAATCGCCCCCTGCCCGCGGTCGATGGCGACGTGCTCCGGCCGGATGCCGAGCGTCTTGCCCGGTTGCCCGAGCGGGCCGGCGGCGAGGAAGTTCATTTTCGGTGACCCGATGAAGCCCGCGACGAACATGTTGGCGGGATCGTTGTAGAGCGTCATCGGCGCGCCCACCTGCTCGACCCGCCCGGCGTTCAGCACGACGATGCGGTCGGCGAGCGTCATCGCCTCCACCTGATCGTGGGTGACATAGATCATCGTCGCGCCGAGCTCGCGGTGCAGGCGGGCAATCTCGATGCGGGTCGCGACCCGGAGCGCCGCGTCGAGGTTGGAAAGCGGCTCGTCGAAGAGGAAGAGCTTCGGCGTGCGCACGATGGACCGCCCGATCGCGACGCGCTGCCGCTGCCCGCCGGAGAGCTCGGCCGGGCGGCGTTCGAGCAGCGGGTCGAGCGAGAGCATGGCCGACGCGGCGGCGACGCGCTCCTTTACCGTGGCGGCGTCGGCACCGGACTGTTTCAGCCCGAGGCCCATGTTGTCGCGCACGCTCAGGTGCGGGTAGAGCGCGTAGCTCTGGAACACCATGGCGATCTCGCGCTTCGCCGGCGGCACGTCGTTCACCCGCCGGCCGTCGATCACCACGTCGCCCGAGGTCGCGTCCTCGAGCCCTGCGATGATGCGCAGCAGCGTGGACTTGCCGCAGCCCGACGGACCCACGAAGACGCAGAATTCGCCGTCCGCGACCTCGAGGTCCACGCCCTTGATGACGTGGGTCGCTCCGAACGACTTGGTGACGGCAGTCAGTGTCAGCGATCCCATCAGAGCCTCACGGGCTGGCCGGAGCGCACGCTTTCGTCGGCCGCAAGGCAGACCTTGAGCGAGGCGACTGCATCGGCGAGGTGGCGGGAGAGGTCGAGATCCCCGGAGATGGCGTGGGCGACGAACGCGGCCTCGCGGTCGCAGAGCTCCTGATGTCCGGGTTCGTCGGTCATCGAGAGATCCTCGTCGCCCTGCCCCACCCGGTGAACCCGAAGGAGCGAAGTTCTGGTATGCGTGTCGATGTCGTCGGAGCGGGCACTCTCCGGCATGCGGATCGAGACCGCGCCATTCGGCGAGATGACGTCCTTCACGAAGAAGGCGGTGTCGGACATCATCGGCCCCCACCCCGCCTCGTACCACCCGACGGAGCCGTCTCCGAACAGCACCTGAAAGTGGCCGTAGTTGTACATCCCGGGCGCGATCTCGTCCGAGAGCCTCAGTCCCATGCCGCGGACCTCCACCGGGGGGGCGTCGGTGATCTGGCACATCACGTCGACGTAGTGGACGCCGCAGTCGACGATGGGCGGCGTCGTCTGCATCAGCGCCTTGTGGACCTCCCAGGTCGGGCCGGAGGACTGCTGATTGAGGTTCAGACGGAAGACGAACGGCCCGCCGAGGGCACGGGCCTCGGCGATCAGCCGCTGCCACGACGGATGATGCCGCAGGATGTAACCGACGACGACCTTGCGCCCGGTCTCCTGCGCGACGGCGGCAACCCGGTCGGCGTCCTCGCCGGTGGTGGCAAGCGGCTTCTCGACGAAGACATGGGCGCCCGCCCGCATCGCGGCGATGGCATAGTCGGCATGGCTGTCGGAATAGGTGGCGATCGAGACGAGGTCGGGCCGCAGCGCATCGAGCGCCCGCCCGTAGTCGCGGAACTGCTCGTAGCCCTGAAGTTCCGCCGGCAGCGGCGGCTCGGAGCGGTTGGCGAGGCCGACGATCTCGAACGCCGGATCCGCATGGTAGGCAAGCGCGTGACTGCGCCCCATGTTGCCAAGCCCGGCGACGAGCGTGCGAAGCGGGGTCATAGGATGGCCGGCCCCTCGAGCGTCGTGTTCCCCGCGACGCCGCACGGCAACCGACAGGCAGGCGTGGCGTTGTCGTTCACTTCACCGCTCCCGACGTGATGCCGCGGATGAGCTGGCGGGAGAAGACGAGGTAGAGCACCAGAACCGGCAGGATCGCGAGCGAGAGCGCGGCGAGGACCGCGTTCCAGTTGGTGACGAACTGGCCGATGAAGACCTGCGCCCCGAGCGTCACGGTCTTCGTCGCCTCGGCCGGCGCGAGGATCAGCGGGAACCAGAGGTCGTTCCAGATCGGGATCATGGTGAAGACCGCGACCGTCGCCATCGCCGGACGCACCAGCGGCAGGACCAGCCGGAAGAAGATGCGGTATTCCGAGAGCCCGTCGATCCGCCCGGCATTCTTCAGGTCGGGCGAGACCGTCCGCATGAATTCCGAGAGGATGAAGATCGCGAGCGGCAGCCCCTGCGCGGTGTAGACGAGAATCAGTGCGAGGAGCGTATTCACCAGCCCCGAGGCCACCATGAGCTGGAGGATCGCCACGGTGCCGAGGCGAATCGGGATCATGATCCCGAGCGCGAGGTAGAGCCCCATGAGCGTATTGCCCCGGAACCGGTACTCCGAGAGCGCAAAGGCCGCCATGGCGCCGAAGAGCAGCACCGCCGCGAGAGATGCCACGGTGACGATGAGCGAATTCTGGAAATAGAGCAGAAAGTCTCCCTGTGACAGGACTGTCCGGTAGCCAACAAGGTCGGCGGTGGCAGGCGTCGGCAGGGCGAGCGGTTCGGCGAAGATCGCACGGCGCGACTTGAACGAGTTGACGATGATCACGAAGACCGGAAAGAGCGCGATCACCGTGTAAAGCATCAGGATGCCGTGGGCAGCGAGGCTCCGGGATCGTGACGTGCGTGCGCTCGACATTCTGTCCCCTCCGCTTCGGGTTCCACGTTCCAAATTCGTCTCACGGCGCCGTCCGTCCCGCAAGCTTCCGGAACCCCTGCCGCCCCGAAGACGGTCGAAAATCGCTGGCGATCGTCGGCAACCGCGTTATTCCTGAGGGGGAGACCGTTCCGGGGGGGAGGTGTCGATGCCTGATATCACAAGTCAATCCGCGACCGGCGGCCTGACCAGAAACGCGATCTTTCTCACGCTGACCGTCGGCCCGCGAGAACAGGACCTGACGACGGTGCGCGAGCTGCTTGGCGATCTCGCCTCGCTCAAGCGCGGCGTGGGGTTCCGCAACAACCAAGCCGGGCTGTCCTGTGTCGCGGGCATCGGCGCGACGCTCTGGAAGCGACTGAGCCCCGGCGCCACGCCGCAGGGCCTGCACCCGTTCCGGGAGATCAACGGCGTCCATCACGCGCCGTCGACGCCCGGCGACCTCTTCTTCCACATCCGCGCCATGCGACCGGATTTCTGTTTCGAGCTTGCCACCAACATCATGAAGCGGCTCGCCGGCGTGGTGACGGTCGAGGACGAGACGCAGGGCTTCAAGTTCTTCGACGACCGCGACCTGCTGGGCTTCGTCGACGGCACCGAGAATCCCACCGGACAGGAGGCGATCGAGTCGGTGCTGATCGGCGACGAGGACAAACCCTTCACCGGCGGATCCTATGTGATCGTGCAGAAGTACATGCATGATCTGGCCGCCTGGGAGGCGCTCACGGTCGAGCGGCAGGAGGTGATCATCGGCCGCCACAAGCTCTCGGACATCGAGTTCCGCGACGCGGACAAGGCGAGCTACGCGCATAACGTGCTCACGAACTTCAATGGCCCTGACGGGCGGCAACTCAAGATCGTGCGTGACAACATGCCCTTCGGCAGTCCGGCACGCGGCGAATTCGGCACCTACTTCATCGGCTACTCCTGCGAGCCGGGCCGGACCGAGAAGATGCTCGACAACATGTTCATCGGCGATCCGCCGGGCAACTACGATCGTCTGCTCGACGTCAGCCGCGCCGTCACCGGAAGCTTGTTTTTCGTGCCGACCGAGGAGATGCTCGACCGGATCGGCGCGGGAGAGCCCGCGGTCGCGGGCGGAACGAAATCAGGGACGTGAACTGACCGTTCGGCCGGCTTCTGCGGGAAGACCGGTTGCCCGAACGGTTGATCGCCGGGCATGCAACCCCAGCGAATTCTTTACGGCCTTACCCCTTCGGCAGGCTTGGCGGACAAGCAGAATCCTGCGAGATTCAACCCACTGGTGAAACGAAAAATCGGTCAATGCTTCGGGCGTTCCCTCTCTTTGCTGCACTGCTTGCGCTCGCCCTCGCGCAGGGCGTTGCCGCGGCCGAAGGGCATCTGACGGGGAGTGTCGCGTTCCGGGACACCGGACCGGTGCCGCCGGACGCGGTGGTTCAGGTCCTGCTCGCCGATGTGAGTCGCGGCAAGGACGTGGCGGCGCGGGTGATCGGTGTCGCCACCCTCGACCGGCCGAGCGGGCCGCCCTATGCCTTCGACATCGCCTACGACCCTTCGGCGATCCGGCCACAGGGGACGTACGTCCTCCGGGCGGAGCTTTCGTCGGGGGGAGAGGTTCTCTATCGCTCCCGCGGCCTCCTCCCCGTCCTGACCCGTGGCGAGCCATCACAAACGACGCTCTGGCTCGCCCACGTCCGACCGGCCGAGGCCGGAGCGGTCGGCCTCAGACTGCCGGCGAGCTTCTCGGGGGCCGTGCCCTGCGAAGACTGCGATGACGTTCGCTACCTGCTCAATCTCTGGCCGGACCGGGTCTTCCATCTCCGCCGGATATGGGAAGGCAAGAACATGCAGCGGGATGTGATCGGCCGCTGGTCGGTTGATCCCGCCTCCGCGCTCCTCACGCTCCATGGCGGCGAGAACGATCTCCAGTTCGAGCTGCTCGGGCCGGACAGGCTGCAGCAGGTGGTACGGGCACGGACCCAGCTTCCGGGCGACCGCACCCTCACCGCATCACCGACGTTCCAGCCCTTCGACCCCAAGCTCGCGCTTCGCGGACTGGTGACCTGGAGCGACGACCGCGCCACGCTCGTCGAGTGCCTGACCGGGCGTCGGTATCCCGTGCTGGACGAGGCTGACTACCAGTCGCTCGAGCATGCCTACCTCGCCGCCGGCGTCGAGCCCGGCCTGCCGCTGATGGCGAGCTTTGACGGGACGATCGTCCAGAGCCAGCGGCCGGAGGACGGCAAGGGCGAGGTGGTGGTCGATCGCTTCGTCGGGGTCTGGCCCGGGGAAACCTGCGACCGCGCCCGGAGCCCGGCGACGCTGCGCAACACCTACTGGCGCCTGCTGCGACTCGGCCAGACCGAGGTCGCCACTTCGCCGAACCGCCGCGAACCGAGCCTGATCCTGCGGGAAGGCGAGCGGCGCTTCAGCGCGACGGTGGGGTGCAACCCCATCGCAGGCCGCTTCACCGTCGATGATGACAACCTGCAGTTCGGACAGATCAAGGCGCCGCGGTTCGACTGCCCGGATCCGCTCGACGCGCTGGAGGATCGGCTTGTGGACGGTCTGGAGGCCACCGCGACCTGGCGGATCTCGGGCCAGTCGCTCGAATTACTCGACGCAGGCGGCGGACAGGTGGCGCTGCTGCAGGCGGTCTATCTCTACTGATTGCCGCCACCGGCCCCGCGCTGCGGTCCGAGCACCTGCAGGATCGGGCCACCGGCGTCGCCGGTGATGAAAACCTCCACCCCGTAGACTTCGGCAATCCGCTCCGGGGTCAGCACGTCGAGCGGCCGACCCTGAGCGATGAGCCGACCGTGTCCGGCGAGGATCACCCGGTCGCACCAGCGCGCGGCAAGACCGAGGTCGTGCAGGGTGACGAGCGCGCCACGACCCTCGGCAACCAGTCGCCTGAGGGTCACCATGAGCGCGACGGCGTGGGCCGGGTCGAGCCCCGCGGTCGGTTCGTCCGCAAGAATGAGCGGCGCACCCTGCGCGAGCGCCCGCGCGACGAGTGCCCGGGCCCGCTCCCCCCCGGAGAGATCGGTTGCCGGCCGCCCGGCGAGCGGACGAAGCTCCATCAGGTCGATCGCCGCCTCGACCGCGGCCGCGTCTTCTGCCGCACTGGCGCGATGCGGCAGGCGGCCGAGCGCGACCAGCGCGGCGACACTGATCGGCCAGGCGATTTCATGCTCCTGCGGCACGTAGGCCGCGACCTGAGCGCGCTCCCGCGGCGCCATCTGGCCGAGCGGTACGCCGGCAATTTCCATGGTGCCCGCCGCCGGGTGAAGCCCCAGCGCCGCCCGGAGCAGCGTTGTCTTGCCACAGCCGTTCGGGCCGAGCAGTCCGACGACTTCGCCGCGATGCACCTCGAGGCTCACGTGATCCAGCACCCGCCGCCCGCGCCGCTCGATCCGCACGTCCTTGAGCCGGAGCAGGGTCATGCGAGCCTCCGACGGCCGCGCCAGACCAGCCAGAGGAAGAACGGCGCGCCCACGAGCGCGGTCACGACCCCGAGCTTCAGATCGCGTTCCGGCGCAATCAGCCTGACGGCGATGTCGGCAGCGAGGAGCAGCGCCGCGCCACCCAGCGCCGAGGCGGGCAACAGCCGCGACGGCATCGCGCCGACCAGCGGGCGCAAGAGGTGCGGCACCACCAGCCCGACGAAGCCGATGGCGCCGGCAACCGCGACGCCGGCGCCCACTGCCAGCGCCGAGCCGAGCACGACGAGCGTGCGGGTGCGCCCGAGCGTTACCCCGAGCGAGGCGGCCGCGTCCTCGCCGAGGGTGAGTGCATCGAGGTCACGCCCGACAATGAGCAGCAGGGCGAGTCCCGCGAGAATGAATGGCGCGGCGACAAACACGTGGACCACCGAGCGATCGGCGAGCGAGCCGAGGAGCCAGTAGACGATTTCCGAGGCCGCGAACGGGTTTGGCGACAGGTTTAGCACGAGCGAGGTCAACGCACCCGAGAGGCTCGACACCGCGACCCCGGCCAGAATGAGGGTGATCGAACTGCCGCCGGCGCCGGCCATCCCCTGCACGAGAAGGGTGGCAAGCGCGGCGCCAGTCAGCGCCGCGGCGGGCAGCGCCATCGGAACCATGGCCGCGATGCCGCTGTAGAGCGCGAGCGCGGCCCCAAGCGCCGCCGCGCCCGAGATGCCGAGAAGGCCGGGCTCGGCCAGCGGATTGCGCAGATATCCCTGCAGCGCCGCCCCCGATGCCCCGAGCCCCGCGCCGATCAGGAGCCCGAGCAGCGCCCGCGGAAGCCTGATCTCGCGCATGATGAGGGCGGCGGCCGGATCCTCTCCGGTCACCAGGGCACTGAGCGCGCGACCGGGCGCGATCGCCGCCGGGCCGAGGAGAAGACTTCCGGCAAAAAGTGCGACCACGAGCGCCACGAGCGCCGCGAGCGTCACCCGGGCGCGTCGGTCGGGACCGCTCATCTCGGGCGGGCCGCCCGGAGGGCCGTCACCGCGTCGAGCGCCAGCGGCGTGCCGCAGACCCAGAGGCTGTCCGCCACGCTGGCGTGGCCGGCATCGAGCGCCCGGAGTGCAGGATGGCGCAGGATCCCCTCGGCCAGCGCCGGGCTGGGGTAGTCCTGACCGAGGACGATGAGGTCGGGCTGTTCGGTCACCAGAGTTTCGAGCGGCAGGTTCGCAAGGCCGGAGAGGCCACGCTCGGCCGCGATGTTGGCATAGCCCGCGGCCTCGAGGATCGCGTCCGCCAGCGTGCCGCTGCCGGAGGTATAGCCATTGGCGTAGTAGATCGCCGCGCGCGGCCGGGGCCCCGAAGGTGGCGGCATGTCGGCGAGCCTTGCCCGAAGGCCGGCGGCCAGCCGTCGCGCATCCCGGGACGTGCCGAGCAACTCGCCCATGCGCAGGACGTTCGCCTCGATGTCCGCGAACGATCGCTCGATCGGAAAGGTCTCGACCCGGATGCCGAGCCGGCGGAGCATCGCGATCGTCGCCGACGGATCCCACTCGCCCGCCAGCACCAGATCGGGATCAAGCGCAAGGATCGACTCGGCATTGCCCGCGTGGACCGGAACCGACGCGGCCGCCCGCCACATCGCCGAGGCGACCCGGTCCCGGGCGATCGGCGAGATGGCGACGAGCTGGCCGGGGCCCGCGAGGATCATGGCGAGCTGGTCGGTGCAGAGGTTCATCGAGACGACCCGGCGCGGCGCAGGGTCGTCGGCGCCGGCCGTCGTGGCGCTGATCATCGTGGCGCCGGCAAGGCCAGCCGCCACGAGAAAGGCCGCGCACCACCGCCGCCACGCCATGATCAGAACGTCCCCCGTACCCCGAAGTAGACCGCGCTGCCGGCCGTCGAGTAACCTTCCACGGTCTGGTACTGTTCGTCGAACAGATTCTCGGCGCGGACGTAGACTTCCGCTGCATCAGTCAGCGCGTAAGCGACCCGCGCGTTCACCAGCGTGTAGTCCGAGCGCCAGGCGGAGCTGTTGGCGAAGGGTTCGTCCGGCAGACCGGCCACATACTGCACCTCGACACCGGTGGTCAGGCGCGAGACCGGCGTGGCCTCCACCCCGACGTTGACGTCATGAAGCGGCACGCGGAGCCGGCGGCTGCCGGTGGCGGTGCGGGAATGGGTGTAGGTGTAGTTGCCGACGAGACTCACGCTGTCGGTCAGATCATAGGAGCCCGCGAGCTCGACGCCCCGGCTGCGCGCCGTGCCCGGAACCTGCTCGAAGCGCGTGGTGAAGTCGATCAGATCATCGATGTCGAGCAGGAAGAGCGTGGCCGACACGAGACCCCTGCCCTCCGCGAAGCCCTGCTCGACGCCGAGATCGGCGCTGACGCTCTTCTCCGGGTCGAGGTCGCGATTGCCGTAGGTGGGCGAGAACAGCTCGTAGAGCGACGGCGCGCGAAAGCCGGTGCCGACCGAGGCGCGCACCGTCGTGTCCGGCAGCGCCTCCCAGGCGGCCGACAGGCGGCCCGTCGGGTAGCTGCCGAACTCCGAATGATCGTCGTTGCGCAGGGCGGCGGTCAGGGTAAGCGCCTCGACCGGCTGCCAGATCGCCTGACCGAACACGCCGGCGACGTCCGCGTCGCCGGCGGTGGCGCCATATGGGCTCGTCGTCCGCGCCGTCTCGCGGGTCCAGTCGGCCCCGAACTGGAGCAGCAGTGCGTCCGAGACGGTGTAGCCGCCGAGATACTCGACCTTCACCCGGTCGCCGCTGAAGTTGGAGTGACCGATGTCCTCTTCATCGGTGTCCCGATCGATGTCGAACCAGGACACCGCCACGCGGCTCGCCAGCGCACCGGTCGTGAGATCGAAGCCGGCGCGGGCGCCCCACGTGGTGGTGTCGTAGGTATTGTCACGGTCGACCAGCTGGTACGTGATCGGGTCAAAGCCGTCGAAGTCGCCGGACTCGTGCTGGGTGAACGCCGAGCCGAAGAGCGACAGGTTGTCCGTTGCGCGGAACGTGCCGGTCGCCGAGAGCCGGTTGCCGTCGTAGCCGTCCGCCTCGGTGTTGCCGTCCGCCCGCTCGGCGGCGGAAAACCCGTCGGTCTGCAGGTGGGCGGCCGTCAGCGAGAAGTCTCCGCGATCGTTCTGGCCGGTCAGCGCATAGGCCGCGCGGGCCGTGCCGTAGGTACCGCCTTCCAGCACGTAGGTGGACTGCAGACCGTCCTCGGTGGCGCGGGGCGAGCTGATGTCGATGACGCCGGCGACCGCCTGTCCGCCATAGAGCGCCGACTGGCTGCCCTTGAGGACTTCGATGCGGCCGACGCCATCGAGCAGGAGACCCGACAACGAGGCCTGCACCTGCGTGCTGGTGGGGTCGGAGATCTCGATGCCATCGACGGCGACGCGCACGTACTGCTGCGACGCGCCACGGATGGCGAAGCCTGAGTTGGTGCCAGCGGGCCCGGCCTGAGAGACCGAGACGCCGGGCTGCGTGGCGAGGATCGACAGCACGAACGGGCGGCCGTCGTTGATGATGTCCTGCCCGGTGATGACCGAGACGCTCGACCCGGTCGAGGCAGCAGCGGTCGGGGTGCGGTTCGCCGAGACGATGACCTCTGGGAGGATCGTCACGTCCTCGGCGGGGGCGACGTCCTGGGCAGCGGCGGCATAGGGTAATGCCAAGGCGGCAAGCAGGGGTGCGGTGCGGCGCATGGCCGGGTCTCCTCGTGGCGGTGGGCCGTCAGGCCATTCGTGAAAGGCTCACCGCTGCGGAGGGACCGCACCTCGGACGCACCCCGCGCCGCGGTTGGGTGACGGTCAGGGCAGGTCTCCTGGCTCGCGGGTCACCGCCCGTTGCACCTCGCCTTCCCGGGGTGGTCCCAGTGGCATTCGAGGCGCGGACTCGCCGCCTACAGTTGCGGGGGCAGCCGCGGGGTCGGGTGAAATCCCTGACCGCAGTTCCCTTTTCATTCCGCCCGTTGAGGCGGAAACCCTGACGGCGCCGTCATCTGCGCGGGATGCGGCGTTGTCAAGGGAAGTGGCGTGGAGAGAAGGGGAGTTGAGGGGCGCCCGCCACACGGGCGCCCCGGGAGCGTCACGCGAGGATGAAGTCCGTCGCGTTGAAGGTGGTGAGGTCCTGGCCGAGGATCGTCACCGAGGTCTCGGCGTCGAGCTGGAAGAGCACGTCCTCGCCGACCTGCTGGCCGGTCGCGAGCACGTCGGCGACGCTGGCGAACGCGAAGGCCACGACGTCGATCTTGTCGTTGCCAAAGCCGTAGTCGCGGATGACGTCGTTGCCGTCGCCGGCATCGAACTGGAAGACGTCGCCGAGCCGGCCGCCGGTGAGCTCGTCGTCGCCCCAGCCGCCCATCAGGAGATCACGGCCCGTGGCGCCGAAAAGCGTGTCGTTGTGGTTGCCGCCGATCAGGGTGTCGTTGCCGCCACCGCCGTCCATCCGGTCCTCGTAGGTGCGACCGTTCATGTAGTCGTTGCCGTTGTCGCCGAAGAGATGGTCCTTGCCGGCGCCGCCGTCGAGGCTGTCGTCACCCTCGCCACCGCGCAGCGTGTCGAAGCCGGTCGAGCCCGAGAGCGTGTCGTTGCCTTCGCCGCCGTCGAGATCGTCGCCCGCCTGACCGCCGTCGAGGACATCATCGCCGTACCAGCCGACGAGGACGTCCTTGTTGTCGCCGCCATTCAGCGTGTCGTTGCCAATGCCACCATTCAGGTGATCCGGCCCGGCACCGCCGAACAGAAGATCATTCCCCTGCGCGCCGATCAGGAAGTCGGGACCACTGCTGGAGACCAGCGTGTCGTCTCCGGCAAGGCCGAGAAGCGTGTCCGCGAGAAGCCCGCCAGACAGGGAATCATTGCCGCTAGTACCTACGATTACTGGCATTCTGCCCGTCCTTTTCTATCTCCGGGGGAAGTCATGACGCCTCCCTCCGGTTGTCTGCCACTGGCCCTGCGGCCATCTGCCCTGGCGCGACCATGCGCCGCCGGCACGTTGGCCGACTCACCCGTGAAAGGTCGAGAGGAATCGCAAGTAAAAAGGTTAATGGCCTGAAACCGTGGCACACCGGTCGAACGGAGCGTTTCTGCCGCCCGCCCGGCGCGGCCTGCCGTCACCGGAATTCGCTCCAAAAAACTGTGGCAATCTTGCAACCGTAGCGGGTCCTTCCTAGTTTCTACCCCGTGGTCCTCCGCGATAGCGCCGCAACGGCGGGCATCAGGCTGAGGACGCCGGAATGGGGAGACAACCAATGAACATCGAGAAGTTCTCGGAGCGGGCCCGCGGTTTCATTCAGGCCGCGCAGACCATCGCTCTCCGGGAGAACCACCAGCGGTTCCTGCCCGAGCATCTGCTGAAGGCATTGCTCGACGACGATCAGGGGCTCGCGGCCAATCTCATCAAGGCCGCCGGCGGTGACCCGAACGAGGCGCGCGCGCAGGTCGAGGCCAAGCTCGCCAAGGTGCCGCGTGTCGAAGGCGGGGGCGACCAGCTCTACATGGACGGCCAGACGGCCAAGGTCTTCGCCGAGGCGGAGAAGCTCGCGGAGCAGGCGAAGGACAGCTTCGTCACCGTCGAGCGGCTGCTGACCGCGCTCGCCGTGACGAAATCCGGGGCGAACGACGCGCTGAAGGCCGCGGGCGTCACCGCTCAGGGGCTGAATGCCGCGATCAACGACCTGCGCAAGGGCCGCACCGCCGACACGGCGAGCGCGGAGCAGGGTTACGACGCGCTGAAGAAATATGCCCGCGACCTGACCGAGGCGGCCCGCGAGGGCAAGATCGACCCGATCATCGGCCGCGACGAGGAGATCCGGCGCACCATGCAGGTGCTGAGCCGGCGGACGAAGAACAATCCCGTGCTGATCGGCGAGCCCGGTGTCGGCAAGACGGCGATCGCCGAGGGCCTCGCGCTCCGCATCGTCAACGGCGACGTGCCGGAAAGCCTGCAGGACAAGCAGCTGCTGGCGCTCGACATGGGCGCGCTCATCGCCGGCGCGAAGTACCGCGGCGAGTTCGAGGAGCGGTTGAAGTCCGTGCTCTCGGAAGTGACGGCATCGGCCGGCGAGGTCATCCTCTTCATCGACGAGATGCACACGCTGGTGGGCGCGGGCAAGGCGGATGGGGCCATGGACGCCTCGAACCTCCTGAAGCCGGCGCTGGCCCGCGGCGAGCTGCACTGCGTCGGCGCGACCACGCTGGACGAGTACCGCAAGTACGTCGAGAAGGACGCGGCTCTCGCCCGCCGCTTCCAGCCGGTGTTCGTCAACGAGCCGTCGGTCGAGGACACGATCTCGATCCTGCGCGGCATCAAGGAGAAGTACGAGGTCCATCACGGGGTCAGGATCACCGACTCCGCGCTGGTCTCGGCGGCGACGCTCAGCCATCGCTACATCACCGACCGCTTCCTGCCGGACAAGGCCATCGACCTGATGGACGAGGCGGCGTCGCGGCTCCGGATGCAGGTCGACTCGAAGCCCGAGGAGCTCGACGCCCTCGACCGCGAGATCCTGCAGAAGCGGATCGAGGCGGAGGCGCTCAAGAAGGAGCACGACGCGGCAAGTCAGGACCGGCTCCAGAAGCTCCTGAAGGAGCTTTCCGGCCTTGAGGAGCGCTCGACGGAGATGACCGCCCGCTGGACCGCGGAGCGCGACAAGCTGAAGGGCGCTGCCGAAATCAAGGATCGGCTCGATCAGGCGCGCGGTGAGCTCGAAACCGCGAAGCGGCAGGGCAACCTCGCGCGCGCGGGCGAGCTTTCCTATGGCATCATCCCGGGCCTCGAGCGCGACCTCGAGACGGCGGAGGCGGCTGGCAGCCAGGCCATGGTCGAAGAGGCCGTGACGCCCGAGCAGATCGCCGAGGTGGTGGAGCGCTGGACCGGCATCCCGGTGTCGAAGCAGCTGGAGGGCGAGCGCGAGAAGCTCATCCGCATGGAGGACGAGCTGGCGAAGCGCGTCATCGGCCAGTTCCCGGCGGTCGAGGCGGTGTCGAACTCCGTGCGCCGGGCGCGCGCCGGGCTCAACGACCCGAACCGCCCGCTCGGCTCGTTCCTGTTCCTCGGCCCGACCGGTGTCGGCAAGACCGAACTCACGAAGGCGCTGGCGTCGTTCCTCTTCGACGACGATCAGGCGATGGTCCGCATCGACATGAGCGAGTTCATGGAGAAGCACTCGGTCGCCCGCCTCATCGGTGCGCCTCCGGGCTACGTGGGCTATGACGAGGGCGGCGTCCTGACCGAGGCGGTGCGGCGGCGGCCATATCAGGTGATCCTTTTCGACGAGGTCGAGAAGGCACACCCGGACGTCTTCAACGTGCTGCTGCAGGTGCTCGACGACGGGCGGCTGACCGACGGACAGGGCCGGGTGGTGGACTTCAAGAACACCCTCATCATCCTGACCTCGAACCTCGGTTCGCAGGCGCTCTCGACGCTGCCCGAGGGCTCCGACCCCGAGGCGGCGCGTGATCAGGTGATGGCGGCCGTGCGGGCGCACTTCCGGCCGGAGTTCCTGAACCGGCTCGACGAGATCGTCATCTTCGACCGGCTCTCCCGGAAGAACATGGACGGCATCGTCGACATCCAGATCGGCCTGCTGGCGAAGCGGCTGGCCCAGCGCGGCATCACCCTCGAAGTCGACGCCGACGCCCGGACGTGGCTCGCGAACCGCGGCTACGATCCGGTCTACGGCGCGCGGCCGCTGAAGCGGGTGATCCAGAAGGAGCTGCAGGACAAGCTCGCGACCGAGCTTCTCGCCGGCAAGATCATGGACGGCTCCACGGTGCCGGTGACGGTCCACGACGGCCAGCTCGCCGTCGGCGACGAAGCGGTCAAGCCGAAGTCCGCCGTGGTGCACTGAGCCACCGTCCAGCGGACGACAGAGCGCGATGGCCTGCCGGGGTGCCCCCGGCAGGCCATTTTCGTTGCTCTCTTGCCGCACTCGCGTAACCTTCCGCCGGTCAGGGGAGGAGGGCGACGGATGACGGAGAGCGAGGAACAAGGGATCGCCGCCTCCTGCCACTGTGGCGCGGTCACGCTGCGCCTCGCGGCGGCGCCAGCGACGGTGACACGCTGCAATTGCAGCCTCTGCCGGCGGTACGGCGTGCTCTGGGCGTACTATCCGATCGCGGACGTGGCCTTGAGTCCCGACCCCCTGCCCACCGTGACCTATGCGTGGAATGGCCGGAACGTCGACTTCCACCATTGCGCCACCTGCGGCTGCGTCACGCACTGGTATCCGCGCAAGGCGTCGCGCGACCGGATGGGCATCAACGCGCGCCTGCTCGACGCCGACGTGCTTGCAGCGGCGGCGATGCAGTACAAGGATGCGGCGGGAACCGGCCAGTTTCCCTGAGCCGGGCAAGGATCGCGCCTTGGCAGCGCCCGGGCCGGGCGGCTAAACCATGGCCTCCCGAGAAGGAGCGACGCCTTGGACGGCACCCCCGGCATCTCGCCGATGATGGCGCAGTACCTCGAACAGAAGGCGCAGAACCCCGATGCGCTGCTGTTCTACCGGATGGGTGACTTCTACGAGATGTTCTTCGCCGACGCCGAGGCCGCGTCGGCGGCACTCGACATCGCGCTCACCAAGCGCGGCCAGCACCTCGGGCAGGACATCCCCATGTGCGGCGTGCCGGTGCACGCTGCAGAAGGCTACCTGCTGCAGCTTATCCGCAAGGGCTTCCGGGTCGCGGTCTGCGAGCAGATGGAAGACCCGGCCGAGGCGCGCAAGCGCGGATCGAAGTCGGTGGTCCGCCGCGAGGTGGTTCGCCTCGTCACCCCCGGCACGCTGACCGAGGAGGGGCTGCTCGAAGCCCGGCGCCACAACTACCTCGCCGCCTATGCCGAGGTGCGCGGCGACGGCGCCTTCGCGTGGGTCGACGTCTCGACCGGCGATCTGACGGTCGCGCCCTGCCCGCGGGTGACGCTCGGCCCGATGCTCGCCCGCCTCGCGCCCCGGGAGGTGCTGGTGTCCGAGGCGCAGGAGAACGAGCTTCGCGACCTGATCTCCGAGGCCGGCGCCGTCGCGACGCCGATGGCCCGCGCGAGCTTTGACTCCACCGCCGGCGAAGCGCGCGTCAAGGCGACGTTCAAGGTGGGCTCGCTCGACGGCTTCGGCGCCTTCGATCGTGCGGACCTCGCAGCACTCGGCGCGATCGTCGACTATCTGGAGCTCACCCAGCGCGGCCGGCTGCCGCTGCTGCGCCCGCCGGTGCGCGAGAGCGCGGGCGGCCTCGTGCAGATCGACGCGGCGACGCGCCGCAACCTGGAACTCGTCCGCAGCATGGCCGGCGCCCGCGACGGCTCGCTCCTCGCGACGATCGACCGCACGGTGACGGGCGGCGGCGCGCGCCTCCTCGAAACCCGGCTGACCGGCCCGTCGACCGACGTTGGCCTCATCCGCGCGCGGCAGGCGGCGGTGGCGCACTTCGTCGAGGAGCGCGCCGACGCCCGTGACGCGCGCGAGGCTCTGCGCCGCGTCCCCGACCTCGAACGCGCCCTCTCCCGCCTCGCCCTCGACCGGGGCGGCCCCCGCGACCTTGCGGCGGTGCGCGACGGGCTGGCACAGGCCGAGCGACTGCACGCGGCGCTGCCCGACGGCCTGCCGCCGGTCCTCGCCGAGGCGCGCGCGGCGCTTGCGGGCCACGAACCCCTCGCCGACCTCCTCGACGCCGCCCTCGTGGCCGAACCGCCGCAGCTTGCGCGCGATGGTGGCTATGTCGCCGGGGGCTACGACGACGAGCTCGACGAGACCCGCCGGCTGCGCGACGAAGGCCGCGGCGTGGTGGGCGAGTTGCAGGCGGAATACGTCGAGCGGAGCGGCATCGGGGCGCTCAAGATCAAGCACAACAACGTCCTCGGCTATTTCGTCGAGACGCCGGCCGCCCACGCGGAAAAGATGCTGAAGCCGCCGCTGTCCGAGCTTTTCGTGCATCGCCAGACCATGGCCGGGGCGATCCGCTTCACCACGCTGGCGCTTGCCGAGATCGAGACGAAGATCCTGAACGCCGGCGGCCACGCCCTCGACATCGAGAAGCGGATCTTCGAGAGCCTGCGCCAGGCGATCCTCACTGAGGCCGGCCGGATCGGCGCGACGGCAAAGGCGCTCGCCGAGATCGACCTTGCGGCGGCGCTCGCCGATCTCGCCACCGCCGCCGACTGGGCGCGGCCCGAGGTGCGCGACGACCGCGCCTTCCGCATCGTCGGCGGGCGGCACCCGGTCGTCGAGGCGGCACTCCGGCGCGCAGGCCAGAGCTTCGTCGCGAACGACTGCGCCCTCGGGGCCGACGGCGCGGGCGCGCGGCCGGTGTGGCTGCTGACCGGGCCGAACATGGCCGGCAAGTCGACGTTCCTGCGGCAGAACGCGCTCATCGCGCTCCTCGCCCAGATCGGCGCCTTCGTCCCGGCGGCGGAGGCGGAGGTCGGCGTCGTGGATCAGATCTTCAGCCGGGTCGGCGCGGCGGACGACCTCGCGCGCGGGCGCTCGACCTTCATGGTCGAGATGGTGGAAACCGCGGCGATCCTCAATCAGGCTGGCCCGCGCGCCCTGGTCATCCTCGACGAGATCGGCCGCGGCACGGCGACCTATGACGGGCTCTCGATCGCCTGGGCGGTGCTCGAACACCTGCACGACGTGAACCGCTGCCGGGCGCTCTTCGCCACCCACTACCACGAGCTGACGGCGCTCGCGGCGAAGCTGCCGGGGCTCAGGAACGCCACCGTGGCGGTGCGAGAGTGGCAGGGCGATGTCATCTTCCTGCACGAGGTGATCGACGGCGCCGCCGATCGCTCCTATGGCGTGCAGGTGGCGAAGCTCGCCGGCCTGCCGGGCGCAGTCGTCGAGCGCGCCCGCGTCGTGCTCGAAGCGCTGGAGAAGGGCGAGCGCGAGCAGGGCGGCAAGGCCAGGGCGCTGATCGACGACCTGCCGCTGTTCGCCGCCGCAGCCCGCCCCGCCCCGGTGGCCACGCCGGAGGCGTCGGTCATCGAGACCCGGCTGCGCGACATCCGGCCCGACGAGCTGACACCGCGCGCGGCACTCGACCTCGTCTACGAACTCGCGGGACTGCTTCCGGACGCCTGATCGTCCGCTTCATCGGTCCAGCGCCGCACCATGCCGCTCACGCCGTCAAACGCGCCGGGCACCAGCGCCCGGGCGAGAAGCCGGTCGGGGTTGGTCGGCGGCGGGTAGTCAAGTTTGAGCGCCGCCGCGCGGGTGAAGCCGAACCGGCGATAATAGGGTTCGTCGCCCACGAGGATGATGCGATGCCACCCGAGCTTGTTCGCCCGGTCGAGGCTCTCGGTGATCAGGAGCGCGCCCAGACCCTCGCCCTGCCGGGTCGGGTGGACCGCGACCGGCCCGAGCAGCAGCGCCGCGTGGCCCGCCTCGCCCACCCTGACCGGCCAGTAGCGGATGGCGCCCGCCACCGCGTCGTAGTCGTCACGCACCACGAGAGACAGCTCGGCGATCGGCGGTACGCCGTCGCGCAACCGGTACGAGCTGAGCGCCGTCCGGCCCGGCGCGAACGCGAGATCGAGCAGCGCTTCCACCTCGTCCCAGTCGCGGGGAGACTCACAAAGGATACGGAACATCGTGCCAGCAAGAACCGCCAGACCACGCAGGCGTCACCGTCTCAGGCGGCCGCCGGCCCTGCAACTGCTTACGCTCACTCATCCGACTCGACCCAAGCCTCCTGTATCGCAGTCGCGGTATCACGGGGGCGCCTGCAATAAAAAGCCCGAATTCCGTCGCAAGTGGCGCTCTGCCACCGATCAACCTTGGGTAGATCTTTCCGTATTCGCTTAAACCTTTGGTAACGAATCTCCGCGAAAAAGAGGGTGTCCAAACGGACGGGCTGCTTGCGAAACTCAGACCCTCCAGTCTGGATAGAGCGCTCCTTCCCCCCGTCCCCCCCGGGGGAAGGAGCGCAACCAACCAAGAGATCCGGACGAAAGTCCGGTGCGGCGCTCCTCTCCCTCCCCCCCTGGGGCGAGGCGCGCCTTCTGAAGGCCAGACCCACCCGTCTGGATCCCGCGCCCCCCTCTCCTCGTCCCCCCCCCCGAAGGAGACGGGGGCGCCCTTTCCCCTCAGGCGAGCACCGCCCCCGGATTGAGAATGCCGAGCGGGTCGAACGCCTGCTTCAGCCGCCGCATCGCCTCGAGCTTGCCGGGATCGGCGTAGCGTTCGAGATCGGCCACCTTGAGCCGGCCGACGCCATGCTCGGCGGCAACCGATCCGCCGAACTCGTGGACGAGATCATGCACCGCGCGGCTCACAGATGCGCGAATCGGCTCGTAGCGGTCCCGTGACTCG
Organism: Amaricoccus macauensis; assembly: GCF_014201905.1. Taxonomy (GTDB): domain Bacteria; phylum Pseudomonadota; class Alphaproteobacteria; order Rhodobacterales; family Rhodobacteraceae; genus Amaricoccus; species Amaricoccus macauensis. The sequence continues at coordinate 372,737 of NZ_JACHFM010000004.1, forward strand.
CCGCGCGCCGGGAAGGCGTTGTAGTGCAGGTTGCCATCCCCCAGATGGCCGAAGCAGTTGATCCGCACACCGGGGTCGAGCGCACCGAGCATTGGCCCCGCCGTCGCAATGAACTCCGGCAGACGCGACGGAGGAATGGAGATGTCGTGGCTCGAAATCGCGCCGATCGCGCGGTTCGCCTCCGGGATCATCTCGCGCACCCGCCAGAACGCCGCCCGCTGGGCATCGGCCTGAGCGATCAGCACGTCGCCCACGAGCCCGGCCTCTATCGCGTCCGCCAGCGCGGCCTCCAGCCGGTCCCCGACATTGCCGCCCGGACCGTCGTCAACCTCGACGAGCACGCGCCAGTCGCCCGGCATCGCCGGCGGCTGCGTCACCTGCGGCAGGGTCTCGGCCAGAAACTCGAGCCCCTGGGTCGAGATGAGCTCGAAGGCCGAAACCGTGCCGCCGAGCGCGCCGCGCAGCCGGCCGAGCAGCGCCAGCGCATCGGCGGGCGACGCCACCGAAGCCCACGCCGTCGCCGTCTCGGCCAGCCGCGGATAGAGCCGGAGGCTCGCCGCGGTGATGAGGCCGAGCGTCCCTTCCGAGCCGATCACCACATGCCGGAAGTTGTAGCCCATGTTGTCCTTCACCACCCGGCTCAGGCCCCGCACGATGGTGCCGTCCGCGAGCACCGCCTCGACGCCGAGGCAGAGATCGCGGGCATTGCCATAGCGGATGACATGGACGCCGCCGGCGTTGGTGGCGAGCAGCCCGCCGATCCGCGCCGAGCCCTCGGAGGCGAGGGTGAGCGGAAATATCCGCGCCACCTCGCCGGCCGCCGCATGTACGTCGGCGAGGATGCAGCCGGCTTCCGCGGTCAGGATACCGTCGATGACGTTGACGTCACGGATGCGGTTCATCCGCTCGAACGACAGGAGCACCGGCATCGGCCCGTTCGACAGGATCTGCCCGCCGACCAGTCCGGTGCCGCCGGAATAGGGGACGATCCCGACGCGCGCCCCGGCGCAGAGCCGCACCGCCGCCGCCACCGCCTCGGTCGTGTCGGGCCGCACCACCGCCGCCGCCTGCCCGTGATAGCGGCCACGCGGCTCTTCGAGATAACGCGGCTCGGCCGGACGCACGGCGTCCGGGCCAAGCGCCTCGGCGAGGCGCGCGACGAAACCTTCGTCCGCGGCGTTCAGATGATGTGTCACGGGGACTCCGCCTCCCTCGCCGCCCTTGCCTCGACCTCCCGGTCGGCACTCTCCCGGTCGGCACTCTCCCGGTCGGCACTCTCCCGGTCGGCACTCTCCCGGTCGGCACGGATGCGGGCATAGAGCACGTGGTCGCGCCAGCGGCCGTTGATCTGCAGGTAGGCGAGCGCCCTGCCCTCGTAGGAAAAGTCCGATCCCTCGAGCAAGGCCCGCGACGCCGTGTTTTCCGGCAGGCAGGCCGCCTCGATCCGGCTGAGATCGAGGTCGACGAAGGCGTGGGTGACGACCGCGCCGAGCGCCTCGCGCATGTAGCCCTGGCGGGCGTACCTCGGGCCGACCCAGTAGCCGACCTGTGCCGATTGCGACGGACCGCGGCGGATGTTGTCGAGGGTGATCGCGCCGATCAGCGACCGGTCGTCATTCCGGATCAGGAACAGCGCGAGCGCCTTGCCCTCCTCCCGCGCGCGCCAGGCCCAGTAGACCCGGTTGCGAAACGACCTCCGGCTGAAGTGATCAATCGACCATGTGGGCTCCCACGGCCGCAGGAACGCCTCGCCGTTCCGACGCAGCAGCGACCACGCGGCGTGGTCGCCGATCTCCGGCAGGCGGAGGCTCAGGCGTTCGGTCTCGATGGCCGGCGGCGTGCTGCGGCGGAAGCTCAGCACTCGGGTAACTCCTCAGGCGACAAGACGACGGCTGAGCGCCTCACGATCGGGCGCATCGCCGAGTTGGCCAAGCAGGACGAGAGCGGGATCGGCGCGCCCGACCATCCGCTCGGCCAGCGCGCGGACACCCTCGCGGGTCACCGCGTCGATCCTGGCGAGCGTCTCCTCGATGGTCGGAACCTTTCCCCAGATCGCCAGCATCCGCGCCGTGCGCTCGGCACGCGCCGACGGGCTTTCGAGCCCCATGAGCGAAGCCGCGCGGATCTGCGCCCGGGCACGATCGACCTCCGCGACCGACAACCCTTCCGCCGACCGTCGCAGCTCGTCGGCGGTGAGGGTCAGCAACTCGCCGATCTGGTCCTCGCCGGTGCCCGCGTAGAGCGTCAGGAAGCCGGTGTCGTCGTAGGCGCCGGTCTGGGCAAAGATCGTGTAGCAGAGCCCGCGCCGCTCACGCAGCTCCTGGAACAACCGCGACGACATGCCCCCGCCCATGGCCGTGGTGTAGACCTGCGCCACATAGGCGTCCGGGTCGCGAGCGCCGGGCGTCTCGAAACCCATGGCGAGATGCACCTGTTCGAGGTCGCGCGTCTCGCGCCGCTCATGGCCCCGGAACTGCGCCGGCGCGACCGGCAACCTCGGCCGGGGCGCAAGGCCGCCGAAGAGCCGGGTCGCAGCCGCCACCACCTCCTCCGGGTTCACCGCTCCGGCAGCGGAGACGATGATCCGGTCAGGGCCGTAGTGCTCGGTCACAAAGCCCGAAAGCTCGCCGCGACCAAAGCCCTCCACCCGCTCCGCCGGCCCGAGGATCGTCCGGCCGAACGGCTGCTCGGGATAGGAGACTTCCTGCAACCAGTCGAAGATGATGTCGTCCGGCGTGTCGAGCGCCTGACCGATCTCCTGCAGGATCACGCCGCGCTCCACCTCGATCTCGGGCGCGTCGAACAGCGGATTCAGCACGATGTCGCCAAGCACGTCGAGCCCGCGGCCCACGTCGGCCGCGAGGACGCGCGCGTAGTAGGCCGTCATCTCCTTGCCGGTGTAGGCGTTGATATAACCGCCCACGTCCTCGATCTCCTCGGCGATCGCCCGGGCGCTGCGCGTCGGCGTGCCCTTGAACGCCATGTGTTCGAGGAAGTGCGCGATGCCGTTCTGCTCGGGCCGCTCATGGCGTCCGCCGGCGGTGATGAAGACGCCGACCGAGGCGGAATGCAGCCCCGGCATCGGCTCGACGGCGACGCGCACGCCGTTCGGCAGGGTCACGACCTCGACGGTCATCGTACCGCCTCCACTCCGGCGCCACGGGCGATGAGCGCCTGCAGCGCCGCCACGTCGTTCGCCACCTTCTCCACCCGCTCAGGTCCCGACAGCGCCTCGGCAAGCCGCTCGGGCAGATCCGGGCGGCGGCCGGTCGCGGCTTCGACCGCATCGGGAAACTTCGCCGGGTGCGCGGTCGCGAGCACCACCATCGGCACGGCCGGATCACCGCGCCGAACCTTCGCCGCATGGAGCCCGACCGCCGTATGCGGGCAGACGAGCATTCCCGTGGCGCGGTACGCCTCGGCGATCGCCGCCGTCGTCTCGGCCTCGGACGCCCGCGCGCTGTCGAACTCTGCCCGGAGCCGCCCGAGCGCCCCCTGCGACAGCGCGAAGCCGCCCTTGCCGAGTTCGCCCATCAGCTCCGCCACCGCCGGCCCCTCGCGGTCGTAGAGCTCGAACAGCAGCCGCTCGAAGTTCGAGCTTACCTGAATGTCCATGGACGGGCTGATCGACGGCTCGACACTGCCCCGACGGTGCTCGCCGGTCTCGAGCGTCCGATGCAGGATGTCGTTCTGGTTCGTCGCGATCACCAGCCGCCCGATCGGCAGACCCATGCGCCGCGCCACGTGGCCCGCGAAGATGTCGCCGAAATTGCCGGTCGGCACCGTGAAGCTCACCGGCCGGTGCGGTGCGCCGAGCGCGACAGCGGCGGTGAAGTAGTAGACCACCTGCGCCAGCACCCGCGCCCAGTTGATCGAATTGACGCCCGCAAGGCCGACGCCGTCGCGGAAGGCGTGGTCGTTGAACAGATCCTTCAGCCGCGCCTGCGCATCGTCGAAATCCCCGGCGATGGCGAGCGCGTGCACGTTCGCCTCCACGGGCGTCGTCATCTGCCGGCGCTGCACGTCCGAGACGCGGCCATCGGGAAAGAGGATGAAGACCTCGACGCCCTCCTTGCCCCGGAACGCCTCGATCGCCGCCGAGCCGGTGTCGCCGGACGTGGCGCCGACGATGGTGATGCGCTTGCCGGTGCGGGCGAGCGACGTCTCGAACATCCCGCCGATCAGCTGCATCGCCACGTCCTTGAACGCGAGCGTCGGACCGTGGAAGAGCTCCAGCAGCCAGTCGTTCGGCCCGGTCTGCACCAGCGGCACCCGCGCGGCATGGTCGAAACGGCCATAAGCGCGGGCGATGATGCCGCGGAACTCGTCGTCGGAGAACGCATCGCCGACGAACGGACGCATCACGCGGAACGCGGTTTCCTCGTAGGTGAGCCCCGCCAGCGCTGCGATCTCGGCGGCGGACATGGTGGGCCAGGTCTCGGGAACATAGAGGCCGCCATCGCGGGCGAGGCCCGCGAGCATCGCCTCCTCAAAGCCGAGCACCGGCGCACTGCCGCGGGTCGAGACGTAACGCATGGGGGGAAAACGGTCCTTCAATCGATCCGGCGCTTGATACGCCAGAGGAGATAGCCTGTCATCCCCGCCCATACCACTGCAAGCAGGAACCACGTGATCGCATACTGCAGATGGTCATTGGGGATATTTACGGTGAGCGGCATCGGAGTCGGTCCGTTCGGGTCGTCACTGGTTTCCGTCACCACCATGACAGGAAGCGTGCCGAGCGCCTTGGCCATCAGCGGCACGTCGCGGGCGAACCAGATGTTCTTCTCCTGGTCCGGCTCGCTGGTGAAGAAGTCGGTTTCCTGAGGCCAGACCAGCGCGCCCTCCACGTGGATCGGCCCGACCAGACGAGCGTCATCCTTGTTCTCGATCGGCACGAAGCCGCGGTCCAGCAGGACCAGCCGCCCGTCCGCAAGCCGCAACGGCACGATCGCCCGATAGCCGACGCCCTGCGGTGGGTTCGAGGTGTAGACATCAAGCTCGCCTGGCTCGATCACGCCGTCGGCCATGACCCGGCGGTAGGCATCGACGGCGGGGTCGGGCGCGGAGGGAATTGCCACCGCCTCGGCGGCGAGACGTGTACCGATCTCGTTGAGGATCGCGTTCTTCCAGGCCAGCCGCTGCACCTGCCAGATGCCGAGCGACAGCAGGATCGCCACGCCGACGACGCCGAAGAGCAGCGGCGCGATCATCCGCCGCGTCATTCGAAATACCTCAACTCATTGTGGCCGGAGCGGGGAAAGCGTGCGGCCGGTCCGGTTCCGGGCGCGGGCAGCACGCTGCACGCGCGGCGGGAAGCCGGGGTGGGCGACGGGCCGCGCATTCGCCCGTCGCCGCCGGAAGGCTCCGGGTCAGGAGCCCCAGATGTAGATGGTGGCGAACAGGAACAGCCACACCACGTCAACGAAGTGCCAGTACCAGGCCGCGGCCTCGAAGCCCACATGCTCGGTCTTGGTGAAGTGCCCGGCGTACGCCCGACCGAGGCAGACCGCGAGGAAGATCGTCCCGATGATCACGTGGAAGCCGTGGAAGCCCGTCGCCATGAAGAACGACGCGCCGTAGATGTTGCCCGAGAAGCCGAAGTGCGCATGCGCATACTCGTAGCCCTGAAACACCGAGAAGACTGCGCCGAGGACGATCGCGAGCCACAGGCCCTGCTTCAGCGCCTTGCGGTCGTTGTCGTGCACCAGCGCGTGGTGCGCCCAGGTGCAGGCGCAGCCGGAGCACAGCAGGATCAGCGTGTTGATGAGCGGCAGGTGCCAGGGGTCGAACGTCTCGATCCCGGCAGGCGGCCAGACGCCCGGCGTGACCGTGACGCCGTCGATGGCGTAGGCCGGATAGAGCGCGTGCTTGATGAAGGTCCAGAACCACGCGGAGAAGAACATCACCTCGGAGATGATGAAGAGCAGCATGCCGTAGCGCAGACCGATCTGGACGATGCCCGAGTGGTCGCCCGCCTCGCCCTCGGCGATCATGTCGGCCCACCAGGACCACATGGTGTAAAGCACCATCACGAGGCCGATCAATGCGATCCATGGCCCCGCGTCGTGCATGTAAAGCACACCGCCCCCAAGCATGACGATAGCGCCGATCGCCCCGGTCAACGGCCAGATGCTGGGTGGCAGGATGTGGTAGGCGTGGTTCTTTTGCCCAGCCATCGGCGGTCCCTCTACTGTTCGATCGTCTGTCTGCGGTCCGTCAGGCCGGCCGCCAGTCTCGTTGGCCCTTCGACGCCCGCGTCGGTCCTCGGACCGACCGGGGCGGCGTCAGGCAGGTCGGCACGGTACATCGTATAGGAGAGCGTGATGTTGGTCACGTCGCGCGTCTCCCGGTCGTTCAGCATTGCCGGATCGACGTAGAACGTCACCGGCATGTCGATGCTCTCGCCCGGCTGCAACACCTGCAGTTCGAAGCAGAAGCAGGCGATCTTGTCGAAATACTCGCCCGTCGAGAACGGCACCACGTTGAAGCCGGCCTGTCCGGCGACTGGCTCGTTCGTGGGGTTGTGGGCCTCGAAGAACGCCAGTCCGGTCTCGCCGAGCCTGATCTCGACCGAACGCTGCTTCGGCCGGAACTCCCATGGCATTCCGGGGGCGAGGTTCGCGTCGAAATGCACCGTTACCATCCGGTCGAGCACCTCGTCCGCCGGCAATGCCTCGGCCCGCCCGGTGGTGCCGGCATAGCCGGTCACCTTGCAGAACCACGTATAGAACGGCACCGCCGCAAAGCTCGCGCCGACCATCAGCCCGACGAAGGCGACGAGCCAGAGCGCGACCCGGGTGTTCTTGTTCCCCGCCATCAGTGACTGCCCGGCGGAAGCTGCCCGAAATTGTCGGGCGAGCGCATGTCCGCACCCTCGGAGAGTTTCACCACGGTCACCGCGAAGACGATGAGGACGAACGCGCCGAGCACGAGGCCGAGGCCGCGGTTGCGGCTGCGCTTGCGTCCGTAGACTTCGTGGCTGTCAGGCTTCATGACCACGCCCCTCAGAACAGCGCCGGCCAGTGCGCGGGCGCGAGCCCGCCGGCCTTCAGTCCCGCCTCGGCGAGAATGAGCGCGAAGATGATCGCGAGGTAGACGATCGAGAACCCGAAGAACCGCTTCTCCGCACGGAGCTTGTCGCCCGCCGCCGTCGCCTCGTCGCGCCGCCAGACCGTCCAGGCGTCGGCAAGAAGCTTCGCGTTCAGCAGCAGCACGCCCGCGAGATAGACCGGCCCGCCGATCGTGGAAAACGCCGGCACCAGCGTCACCGGCACGAGGATCAGCGAATAGGCGAAGATGTGGTTGCGCGTCACCCGCTCGCCGGACGTCACCGGCAGCATCGGCACGCCCGCCCGGGTGTAGTCGTCGTTGCGGAACAGCGCGAGCGCCCAGAAGTGCGGCGGCGTCCAGAGGAAGATCATCAGGAACATCGCGATGCTCGCCGCCGACACGCCGCCTGTTGCGACGGCCCAGCCGATCATCGGCGGGAATGCCCCGGCGGCACCACCGATGACGATGTTCTGCGGCGTCGCGCGCTTCAGCCACATGGAGTAGACGACGGAATAGAAGAAGATCGTGAAGGCGAGGAGGCCGGCGGCCACCAGATTGGCGAAGAGCGCGAGCATCACGACCGAGAAGCCGGAGAGCGCGAGGCCCAAGGCGAGCGCGTCCCCGCGGGTCAGGCGCCCCGACGGGATCGGCCGGCCCTTGGTGCGCGACATCACCGCGTCGATGTCGCTGTCCCACCACATGTTGAGCGCACCGGAGGCACCGGCACCGACCGCGATGCAGAGGATCGACGCCACCGCGATCACCGGATGCACCGCGACCGGCGCTGCGAGCAGGCCGACCGCCGCGGTGAACACGACAAGCCGCATGACCCGAGGCTTCAGAAGTTCGAGGTAATCCCCGAACTCGGGCTCGCGGGCCGTCTGGCTCCAGCTGGCGTCGGTCATTTCGGGCTCAGTTTCCTGCCGGAGCCTCAGCGGGCTCCGTGGTGGCGGGCGTCTCGGGCGCGGCGGGGGTCTCCGTCGCGGGCTGTTCCGTCGCGGGCTGTTCGGCAGCCGGCGCCTCGGGGGCGGCTTCGGGCGCAGCAGCAGGCTCCGCGGCTTCGGGCGCCTCTGCGGCGGGCGCGGCGGCCGGCGGCTCGGCAGCCGCTGCGGCACCGGCGCCAGCGGCCTCGGGGCGCGTGCCGCCGTACTCGTCGATCGCCCAGTTCAGCCAGTTGTCATAGGCTTCCTGGCTCACCGCCTTGACGACGATCGGCATGTAGCTGTGGTTCTTGCCGCAAAGCTCGGAGCACTGGCCGAAGTAGACGCCTTCCTTCTCGACCTTGAACCAGGTCTCGTTCAGACGGCCGGGCACCGCGTCGATCTTCACCGCGAAAGCCGGGATCGCCCAGGAGTGGATCACGTCGGCGCCGGTCACCAGCATGTGGACGACCTTGTTCACCGGCACGACGACCGCGTTGTCGGTGGCGAGGAGATGATGCTCGGGCTTGTAGCCGTATTCCGGCAGCTCGTCCTGCGTCAGCATGAGCGCGTCGAAGTTCACGTCGTTCTCGGGGTAGAGATACGACCAGTACCACTGGTTGCCGGTGGCGCGGATCGTCAGGTCGGGCTTCGGTACCTCGAGCTGCTTGAAGAGGATCGGCAGCGAGAACGAGCCCATGATGATCAGGATCAGCACCGGGATGAGCGTCCAGGCGATCTCGATCCTTGTGTTGTGGGTGAAGGTCGAGGGCACCGGGTTCCGCTTCGAATTGAAGCGCATGATGACGATGGCGATCAGGATGCAGACGAAGAGCACGATGACGCCCATCGTCGAGTGCACCCAGAACGACAGCCAGTGCGTGTCGTGGGCGACGTCGGTCACGGCAGGCTGGTAGTTCATCCCGCCCGGCACCGGCACGCCGATCACCGGCAGGTCGCGCGGCTCGCCGCCGGTCGCCTCCTGGGCGAGTGCGGAACCAGCCGCCAGCATCGAGAGGAGGAGTCCCAGCCCCAGGCGGTAGTTCTTCATCGGCGTATCCGTCCGCTCAGTTTCGTGGGGGTCCTCGCGCGCTCTTGTGCCCGCGGCTCGGCCCTGCGTGTTGTAGCTCGGGCCAGATCAACCATATTAGCGTGCGAAGGACAAGACGCGGGATTGCCGCGGGCGAACGCCCGGCCAGGCTTTGTCCCCGACGCCAGGGAGTTCCAGAGCCATGACCGATTCGCCCCGATTTCGCCCGTTCGAAGAGAATCTTGACGCTGACCGTGCCCTGACGGTGCTGCGCGGCGCCGTTGCGGGCGCCGACGACGGCGAACTCTTCCTCGAGCGGCGCCGGGGCGAAGCGCTGACCTACGACGATGGTCGCCTGAGGAATGCGAGCTACGACGCCGGCGAGGGCTTCGGATTGCGCGCCGTGCGCGGCGAGACCACCGGATATGCCCATTCGACCGAGATCTCCGAGGCCGCGCTCAGCCGCGCCGCCGAGACCGCGCGCCTCGCGGTCGGCGCCGGAGGGGGTACGCTCGCCGCGGCGCCGAAGGCCACGAACCAGCGCCTCTACACCGACCGTGACCCCTTCGACGACGCCGAGTTCTCGGTGAAGGTCGAGATGCTGCGCGAGATCGACGCCTTCCTCCGCGACCTCGATCCCCGCGTCGTGCAGGTGACCGCGTCGCTCGCCGCCTCGATGCAGGAAGTCGAAATTCTCCGCCCCGAGGGGACGCGCCTCGCCGAATCCCGGCCGATGGTGCGGCTGAATGTCTCAGTGATCGTCGAGGAGAACGGCCGGCGCGAATCGGGATCGGCCGGCGGCGGCGGTCGCTACGGCCTCTCGCCGCTCATGGGCACCGATCACTGGCAGACCGTCGCCCGCGAGGCGCTGCGCGTCGCGGCAGTGAACCTCAAGGCCGTGCCGGCCCCGGCCGGGGTCATGGACGTGGTCCTCGGCCCGGGCTGGCCCGGCATCCTGCTGCATGAGGCGATCGGCCACGGGCTCGAGGGCGATTTCAACCGCAAGAAGACTTCCGCCTTCGCCGGCCTGATGGGCCAGCGGATCGCCGCGCCGGGCGTGACCGTGGTCGACGACGGCACCATCCCTGACCGCCGCGGCTCTATCAGCTTCGACGACGAGGGCACGCCGAGCCAGCGCAACGTGCTGATCGAGGACGGCATCCTCGTCGGCTACATGCAGGACCGGCAGAACGCGCGCCTGATGGGCGTGGCCCCGACCGGCAACGGCCGCCGCCAGAGCTACGCCGCCGCGCCCATGCCGCGCATGACCAACACCTACATGCTGGGTGGCTCGGCCTCGCCGGAAGAAATCCTCGCCGATCTCAAGGACGGCATCTACGCCGTCGGCTTCGGCGGCGGGCAGGTCGACATCACCAACGGCAAGTTCGTCTTCTCCTGCACCGAGGCCTACCGCGTGAAGGACGGCAAGGTCGGCGCGCCGGTGAAGGGCGCGACACTGATCGGCGACGGCGCCACCGCGCTCAAGCACATCCGCGCCATCGGCAACGACATGTCGCTCGACCCGGGCATGGGCAATTGCGGCAAGAACGGCCAGTGGGTTCCCGTGGGCGTCGGCCTGCCGACCATGCTCATCGGTGGCCTGACCGTCGGCGGCAGCGCCGCCTGAGACGCTTCCGGCAGGCGGTCCCTCCCAGGGAGGGATCGCTTGCCTGTTCGCGGCCTATTCGATCGTGGCCTATTCGATCGTCTCGTCGGCGCTCACGCCCCAGAGCACACGCCGCAGGACCCAGCCCGAGACACTGCCGGCGGCGATCTCGCACCACGCTCCCTTGCACGCCTCCACCCGGCCGATCGCGCCGGGCTCGGCCAGCGCCCGCACCACGGCGCTCTCCTCGGGCTCCGCGCGCAGTGGCACCGGGTCGCCCGACGTGACGAGCGCCGTCCGCACGCCCGAAAGCAGCGCATGGTGGACCCAGCCGCCCATGCCGTCGGCATCCTGCACCCGCCGCCACTGGCCGTATTCGGCCGTCACTTCCAGCGGCAGGCCGCGATGGACGAACTCCCAGTCGACGCGCTGGTCGAGGCTCGGCCCGCGCCGGGCATTCGCCTCGTTGGCGCGAAGCGACACGAACCGCGGGATCGGCAGGTTCGTCACCGCCCCCACGCCCGGAACCGCGCCCGCCGCGGCACCCGCCGCCATCTGATCGGTCCCCTGAGCCAGCACCGGCGGACCCGCGAATGCCGCAAGCGCCAGCGCGCACGCCGGAAGGAAACGCGTCACCGCATTCATCACGAGGATCCCGCTCATCTGCCCAATGCCGGGAAGTGTCTGGATCTCCCAGACCGCCCCGTGCAATTATCTTTCGCGGGAGAGGATACCGCGCCGACGCGCCCCGACAAACTGGAAAATCGTATGCCTGAAAAGACACGTGTCATCGTGACCCGCCGCCTGCCGGAGCCGGTGGAGGCGCGGATGCGCGAGCTCTTCGACGTGACGCTCAACGAGACCGACGAGCCCATGTCGCCAGAGACGCTGCGATGGGCGATGTCCGAGGCCGAAGTGCTGGTGCCGACGATCACCGACCGCATCGACCAGCGCCTCCTCGCCCAGGCCGGCCCGAACCTGCGGCTGATCGCCAACTACGGCGCGGGCTTCGACCACATCGACGTGGCAACCGCCCTGCAACGCGGCATCCTCGTGACCAACACGCCCGGCGTGCTGGCCGAAGACACCGCCGACATGGCCATGGCCCTCATCCTCTCGATCCCCCGCCGGGTGCCGGAAGGCGCGGTGCTCATGCAGCGCGGCGAGTGGGAGGGCTGGAGCCCGACCGCGCTCATGGGCCGCTGCATCGCCGGCAAGAACCTCGGCATCCTCGGCCTCGGCCGCATCGGGCGTGCCATCGCCCGCCGGGCAAAGACCTTCGGCCTCGCCATCCACTATCACAACCGCCGCCGGCTCCACCCCGACATCGAGGCCGAGCTTGGCGCCACGTGGTGGGAGAGCCTCGACCAGATGCTCGCGCGCGTCGACATCCTGTCGATCAACGTGCCGCACACGCCCTCGACGTTCCATCTGATGAACGCCCGCCGGCTGAAGCTCATGAAGCCCGACGCGGTCATCGTGAACACCGCCCGTGGCGAGGTGATGGACGAGAACGCCCTCACCCGGATGCTGCGCGCGGGAGAGCTCGGCGGCGCCGGCCTCGACGTCTACGAGAAGGGCCACGACATCAACCCGCGCCTCCGCGACCTGCCGAACGTGCTGCTGCTGCCGCACATGGGCTCGGCGACCATCGAGGGCCGGCTCGAAATGGGCGAGAAGGTGATCATCAACATCAAGACCTTCGCCGACGGCCACCGGCCGCCGGATCAGGTCGTCCCGGCGATGCTCTGATCCCCGTGACCGTCAACATTTACCGGCGCACGCCGCAGGACAGCATCAGTCTCGCCGAACTCGCGCTCTACCACGAGATCATGGCCTATCGCGCGAGCGTGGGCCTGCCCGCGCTCCGGCTCTCGAAGGCGCTCTCCGCGACCGCCGGGCGGCACGTGCTCGACAGCCGCGAAAACATCTGGGGCGCCGGGCTGGAACTGCCGGACGGCACCAGCCTGCACAGCTGGAGCGATGCGCCCTACTATGCCGACGGCCGCAACCCGTCGGTCATGTGGGAGGCGCCCGACCGCCTCGGCACCGGCTACACGGCGAGCGGCTACGAGATCTCCGCCGCCGGCTACGACGCCGCCGGAGCGCTCGACGGATGGAAGTCGTCTCCCGGCCACAACGCGGTGCTGACCGAATCGGGCGGCTTCGACGGCATCGGCTTCCAGGTGATCGGCGTCGGCCTCGACACATCGTCCGGTCCTGGCCCCTATGGCGGCAAGGTCGCCCACGTCTGGTTCGGCGCGACGGCCGACCCGACGGGCGTGCCGGGCATCCTCGGCAGCGCCGGCGCTGACCGGATCGCCGCCACCGCCTTCGACGACATCGTCTACGGTCTCGGTGGCGCCGATCGCATCTCCGGCGGACGCGGCGACGACATCCTGCGCGGCGGCCAGGGCGGCGACGTGCTGCTCGGCGGCACCGGCAACGACCGCCTGCTCGGCGACGGCGGCAACGACCGGCTGCTCGGTGGCGCCGGACAGGACGCGCTCTTCGGCGGCCCGGGCGACGACCGCCTGCTCGGCGGCGCCGGCAACGACCGGCTGGCGGGAGGCTGGGGGGTCGACGCGCTCACCGGCGGCGCCGGGCGTGATGTCTTCGTCTTTGCCGATCCCGGCCATGCGGGTGCCGGTGCGACGCGCGACACCATCACCGACTTCGCGCGCGGCGACCGGATCGACCTCAGCGGCATGGACGCCGACACCACCGTACGCGGCAATCAGGCGTTCCACCTGATCGACGGCGCCTTCAGCGGTGATGCGGGCGAGCTTCGTGTCCGGCCCGGTCTGGTTCAGGGCGACATCGACGGCGACGGGCGCCCCGATTTCGGCATCGTGCTCGCGGGAAACGTCCTGCCCGGCGCGGACGACTTCCTGCTCTGAACCGGCGTTAACCAAACCCTTGCGCCGTTTAGGAAAATTCAACACTTCCTTTGGGCGTGCACCCGAGCCCGTGTTAGCTTCCCCTTAAGGGTCGGGGGAGTGATCGGTGATGTGGCGGGTTCTGGGTCTGTGTCTTCTGGCGAGTCTCCCCATGGCGCCACAGGCGCGCGCCTCCGTTGACACCGGCGACCGGGGGATCGCGGCGCCCTTTGACGCCGACACGCTCGACCCCGCCGAGACCCGCCTCCTTCAGGCGGCGCTCGCGGCGAGCGGCGACAACGCCGGCGTCCTCGATGGCCGCTGGAGCCGGTTTGACGCCGCCGCGCTGGCGGACTGGTCCATGCGCGCGTTCGGCGAGCCGCCCCTCGCGGCTCATGCTGCCGCTGCGGTGGCGGGTTTTCTCGACGCGGTCCGCGCCGATGGCTGGCGCGAGGTCTCGCTCGACGACCTCGGCCTCGCCATCGCCCTGCCGCTCGATCGGCTGGCAGAGCCTGTGGCCGAGGCCGGCGGCACGCGCCGCTGGACGATCGACACAAGCTTCTCCGTCCTCAGCCACCGCTTCGACCAGGACGACGCGATGGCATGGCATGCCACGGCGGAGCGTCTCGCCGCAGGCGGCGCGGGGACATACCGCGGCCCCGACCGGCTCGTCACCCTCGGCACCCTCGCCGACGGGCGGGTCTTCCACACCCGCTCCGATCTCATCGCCGGGGTCTGGGCCACGATCCATCTCACCGCCGACCCGACGGCGGAAGGCGCCCTCCGCCTCGCCGCCGCCAGCATTCACGCCGGACGGCCCGAGCCGTTCGAGCTGCCCGCGGGCGGCCGCCTCGCCCGCCTCGTCGCGGATACCGCCCGGGCCCCCGGTCCCGTGGGACTCGTGGCTGCCCCGGCCCGGTTCGACGCGGACATCACCGCCCTGCCCCCCGGCGACTCCGAGGCCGGGTTCAATTCCGGCGGCACCGGCACCGGCTTCTACATCGCCCCGCGCCTGCTGCTGACCGCGGCCCACGTGGTTGCCGACTGCGACGCGCCCGCCCTCGCCGACGGCACGCCGCTTGAGTGGCTGGCCTCCGACGAGGCCCTTGACGTCGCCGTGCTGCGCGCCCCGCGCCGCGCCCCGCGCTGGCTCTCCCTCGCCGACGACCCCCTGCGCCTCGGGCAGCGCGTCTACGCCATCGGCTTCCCGTACTACAGCATCGCCGGCACCTCGCTGACCCTGACCGGCGGCAACGTCAGCGCCCTTGCCGGCATCGACGACGACGCCCGCTTCTTCAGCTTCAGCGCCCCGGTCCAGCCCGGCAACAGCGGCGGCCCGCTGCTCGACGCCCGCGGCCGCGTCCTCGGGCTGGTGGTGGCGCGCCTCTCCGAAGACTACATCGTCGAGGCAACCGGCAGCCTGCCGCAGAACGTGAACTACGCCCTGCGCGAGGACGAGCTCGCCGGGTTTCTCGCCACGACCCTGCCCGAGTTCGGCGCCGGTGCCGACAGCATCAGTCGCTTCGATCCCGATGACGGTGTGCCCGACGGCTTCGAGGCTGCGATCGTCCCCGTCGTCTGCCACTGAACGGCAGCGATCCGGGGGCCAGGTCGACCACCCGGCCCCCTGACAGACGAGAAGCGCCGCCATGACGCAGATGCGCGCCTCAGGATGAGACGCTTGCGGCCGGAGATCAGGTGGATGCCCTGCGACGGGACGCCCCTCCCCGCCTCCGTGGACATCAGCCGCAGCCGTCAGCCGTAGACGTCAGCCGTAGACGTCAGCCGTTCGGGCCATCGCGTCGCGAAGCGCCGACTGCTGACGGCTGAGCGCCGCGTCGGAACTGAGGGAAGGGCTGCGACGCAGGGCCTGCCAGAGGATGCCCCTGAACGCGAGCCCGAGTGGCCCAGACGCGACGCGGAGGACGCGCGACGACATCCCGCGCCCCGCACCCTCGACGCCCGGACCAGCAGCAGCCGGTCCCCGAGCTTCCCCCGCAGCAGGAGCCGCCGGCTTTGGGGCCTCGGCCCTCGCGGCAGCAGGTTCCCCGGCAGCCGCCGGCGAACCGGACGGTCGGACCACCCGCTTCGCCAGCCTCACCGCCGCCGCGGGATAGCTGATGCTGCTCAGTTCCATGTCGAGACCGCCCAGCCAGTCCTGCCACTTGAACTCGTTGAAGCCGCCCGCGAGCTGCACGGCCACCCAGGGCACGCGATAGGCGTCGGCTATGATCGCCGCATGCATCGATTCGGCGATCACCAGCCGGGCACCGGCGATCCGCCGGATGACCTCCTGACTCTCGCCCGAGGGGGACAGGAACTCCACGTCCATCGCCGCGCACCACTGCGCCCACGGCACGCCGATCGCCGCGGTGGCATGGTGCGGAACGAACACCACGTTGCCATGATGCGGCCCGGTCTCCAGCACATCGGGGGTGAGGATCGCCGGGTCCGAGGTGGCGGTCTCCGACGGCAGCCCGAGCTTCGCCGCGGTCAGTGCCCCGCGAACGAACCGGAAATCCACGCCCGGATAGGCGGAGGCAGGGCGGATGATTCCATAGCCGGTGCCGCTTCCCACGACGACGCACCGGCCCGGACGCGACAGCGCCTTGTTGTTCAGGATCGTGCCGATCCCGAACAGCCACGTGCTCTCGTCACACCACGTATCCCAACCTGGAAAAATGCGGTCCCAGAACCATAGGTTCATGTCGTCGCCGAAATTCAGGCGATCCGAATGCCAATAGGCCAGTCGCATGACTCCCCCCCGAAGCCTATCAGGCAATCATGAGTATTTCTCTTGCCGCGTCACCGCTCGCCGCGTCAACCCCCGCGGGCGCCACGTCCGCAGGGCGAGACGATGGGAGTGGCGCAAGTCTTTGCCATGCAGACAAAAAAGGCCCCGGCGAGAGTACGCCGGGGCCGGTAACGATAGCGGGAAGACGCCGGAGGCGCCTCGGTCGAAGATATCAGCGCTTCGAGAACTGGAAGCTGCGGCGCGCCTTGCGCTTGCCGTACTTCTTGCGCTCGACGACGCGGCTGTCGCGGGTCAGGAAGCCCGCGGCCTTCAGTGCCGGGCGCAAGCTCGGCTCGTAGAGCGAAAGCGCCTGGCTGATGCCGTGCTTCACCGCACCGGCCTGGCCCGAGAGGCCGCCACCCTTCACGGTGCACATCACGTCGAACTCGCCCTCGACGTTCGCGATCTGGAACGGCTGGCGCAGGATCATCTGCAGCACCGGACGGGCGAAGTACTTCTCGTAGTCGACGAACTCACCCTTGTTGTTGCGGATGAGAACCTTGCCGTTGCCGGGCTTCACCCAGACGCGGGCGACCGCGTCCTTGCGCTTGCCGGTGGCGTAGGAGCGGCCGAGGCTGTCACGGACGGGTTCGCGCTTCGGGGCCTCATCGACCACCGGCGCCGCGGCGACTGCGTCGCGCAGCTCCTCGAGCGAAGAAAGATCTGCCATGGACTTACGCGCTCCGGGTGTTCTTGGGGTTCTTCGACGCGAGGTCGACGACTTCCGGGTTCTGGGCCTCGTGCGGGTGCTCGGCACCAGCATAGACGCGCAGGTTGCCCATCTGCTTGCGCGAGAGCGGGCCGCCCGGCAGCATCCGCTCGACCGCCTTCACGATGACGCGCTCCGGGAAGCGGCCCTCGAGGATCTGGCCGGCGGTGCGGAACTTGATGCCGCCCGGAAAGCCGGTGTGCCAGTAGTAGCGCTTGTCGGCGCGCTTGTTGCCCGTCATCTGCACCTTGTCGGCGTTGATGATGATGACGTTGTCGCCCATGTCCATGTGCGGCGTGAACGTCGCCTTGTGCTTGCCGCGCAGCCGCATGGCGACAAGGCTCGCGAGCCGGCCGAGGACGACGCCTTCGGCGTCGATCAGCACCCACTTCTTGTCGATGTCGGCCGGGCGGGCAGAGTAGGTCTTCATCTGAGGTCCGTCCCCGTGTCGTCTCGGCATGTCTTGAACTGGCCAGGGGCATACCCCGGCCGGACTGCGGGCTTATGACGGAGATTCGCGCGCCGGTCAATCCGCACAAGGCGAAATTTATCTCTGTAAATCAGCTAGTTGCAATATCGGTATCATAATACCCCACTTCGCGGCGGTACCGTGACGTCAATGACCCCGGTCAGCTTCAGCACGATGTAGAGCATCACGAGAGCGACGACGCCGGCGGCGACCCAGCGAACCCGCGGGAAGCCCGCAGCGAGAAGCAGCGCGGCGACGGCAATGAAGAGCGGCAATATCTGTCGCATCGGTCCCAAATGTAGGCTCGTGCGCGCTCCCACGGCAAGATCGGCGTGGGACCACCGCAGAGCGGCTGAATGCTGTCGCGATGGCATGGAATCTGTTAAGCGATCAAGGTCTGAACAGGCCTTCCACGTCATGCCCCTCTCTTCCGGCGGCGGCCCCGAGCGCAGCCTGGACCAGATCGCGATCGATCTGGCGGTGCGGCTTCTCCTGCTCGGCGCGCTGCTCTGGCTCGCCAGCCTGCTGCTGCAGCCGTTCATGGCCGTGCTCATCTGGTCGGCGATCCTCGCGGTCGCGTTCTACCCCGCCTACGACTGGCTCAACCGCCGGCTCGGCGGACGGCCCCGCCTCGCGTCGCTCCTGCTCACCCTCGCCTTCCTGCTCGTCACCGTCGGGCCGGCGACGCTGCTTCTCTCAAGTCTCGCGGTCTCGCTTGAACATCTGGGGGAGCGGCTGCACGCGGGTGGGCTCGTCCTGCCGGCACCGCCCGCGGCGCTGCGCGACGTGCCGTTCCTCGGTGACCTGACGGCGACCTGGACGACGGCCTCGGCGAACTTCGAGGGCTTTCTCACCCGCCACAGCGCCGAGTTGCTGACCGCGGGCGGCTGGCTGCTCGTCCGGGTCGAAGGCATCGCCGGGAGTCTCACTGCGATCCTGCTCGGCGTGGTGGTCGCGGGCTTTCTCTATGCACCCGGGCCGCGGTTGCAGCGCGGTGTGCGCCGCTTCGCGCGGCGGGTCTCCGGCGCGCACGGCTCGACCTTCGTCGATCTCGCCGCCGCGACGATCCGCAACGTCGCGCGCGGCGTCATCGGCGTTGCGATGATCCAGACCGTGCTGGTCGGCCTCGCCCTCATCGTCGCGGACGTGCCAGGCGCGGGCCTGCTGGCGCTTGCGACGCTGGTGCTCTGCATCATCCAGATCGGCGCGCTGCCCGTGGTCCTGCCGATCCTCGCCTGGGCATGGCTGACGCGGGAAGCGACACCGGCGCTCATCCTGACGCTCTACCTCCTGCCCTGCGCCCTCTCGGACAACCTCCTGAAGCCGCTGCTGATGGGAAAGGGTCTCGAAGTGCCGATCATCGTCATCCTGATGGGCGTGATCGGCGGCACGCTCGCCTTCGGACTCATCGGCCTCTTCCTCGGGCCGGTGGTGCTCGCCGTGCTCTACGACCTCGCGCTCTTCTGGCTCGCCGAGGACGAGGACGAGGCAGATGGCGAGGCAGACGGCGGGATCGAATAGGTGAGGCTCGCCCGCGCCACCGCGCCCTCCACCCCTTCGGAGAACATCAGCACGTCCCCGACCGACAGCACGCGCCCGAGCTTCAGCACCCGCGCCTCGGCAATGAGCCGCCCGGGCTCCGGCTTGCGCATGAAGTCGATGGAACAGCTCGTCGTCACCGCGAGCGCCTTGCGGCCGACCATGGCCAGCGTCGCCATGTAATAGACGCAGTCCGCCAGCGCGAAGAGCGTCGGCCCCGACACCGTGCCACCCGGGCGCAGGTCGCCGGGCAGCGTCGTCATGGCCGCGACCAGACGATAGGGCGCGATCTCCAGCACCTCGAAGCGGGTGCCGAGCTCGGGAAAGACCTCCGCCATGTAGGCGTGCATCTCGGGGATCGTGAACTGTAGCCCCATGCCGCTCATATCTCCAGGATCCCCCACCAGCGCAAGGTGGACCGGGCGTGGATCCAGATTGCCCTGACCGCCGCGTCCGCATCGCGCCGCTCCAGCGCCTCGATGATCCCGAGATGCTCCTGCATCGCCGGAACGATCCGGTCGGGCAGAAATGCCCGGGTGTTCTGCACCACGGCGATCCGGTCGCGGTTGACCGCATAGACCTCCGAGGTGATCGGATTGGCGAGCCCGCTCGCCAGCGCGTCGTGAAGCGACAGGTCGGTCAGGATCGCCCGCGCCGGCAGCTCGGGCGTCATCCGGGTGAGCGCTTCATCGATCAGCGTCTCGTGACTGGCCCGCAACTCGGCCAGCGGCAGCGAGCCCGCATTGCGCACGAAGCGCCGGGCACCCTCAGCGTCGAGGACCGTGCGCAGGTCGATACAGTCGCGCGTCACCTTCGGCGACGCCTCCATCACCAGGACGCCGCGCTTCGGCAAGATCCGCACCAGACCGTTCACATCGGCGCGCTTGACCGCCTCCCGCGTCGCGGCGAGCGGCAGGTCGAGGAGTTCCACGAGCCCGGGCATCGAGACGAACTGCCCCGAGGCCAGACTCCCGTCGCGCAGCGCGGCCACCAGCCGGGCGTACGCCTCATCGGACATCAGTCGGGTTTCCGTCTCGCCGCCCATCGCGCCTCAGTCCCCATCGCGCCTCGGTCTTCGTGGAAAACAGGAAGGACCTTCACGATTCGCGGAGTTGTGCCGGCCCACACATCTTAACTAACATGTCACCTAAGGTTCCAGAAGCCCGAATGCAAGGGACGGAGAGAATCAGAGGAAGCCGGCGGGAACTCTGCCGGCGAAAGAGGGGAAGGCTCCGTGATGACGGGCATCAACCACACTGCCGGGCGATCCGGCGGCGTTCGCCGTGCTGGCACCATCGCCGCCGATCCGGGGCGCCCCACCGCCCCCCTCGGGGCGGGGCTCCGGGGACGTGACACGCGATCGCGTGACCTGACCTGCGCCATTCAGCCAGACCGGTTGGCGCGTGTTGCCGGCGGCGCCCGGGGGTATCCTCTTCGTTACGTCTTGATGAACCTGACCGGCCGGGCGTCGCTGCTGGCGGACGGCAGCCTTTTCTCACCGGTCGCTGAGAGGACACTTCGATGACCTCGACCCGCAGAGCCGGCGACCCGACGACCACCGCCGCACCCCTCGCGCCGGACGCCGGGCGGATCATCGTTCTGATCAATCCCAACTCGAACGCGAAGACGACCCGGTCGATGGCGAACCACGCCGCCCGCGCCGCCGGTGACGCCGCACGCGTCGTGGGCGAAAGCAACGAGGGCGTGCCGCCGCTTCTCACCACCCCGCAGGATCTGGCGGCCGCCGGCCCGGGCGTGGTGAAGATCGGCATCGCCGCCGCCCGTGATCCGCGCGTCAGGGCGATCATCGTCGCGGCCTTCGGCGACCCGGGCCTCATGGCGCTCCGCGCTGCCATCGACAAACCGGTTTTCGGCATCCGCGAACAGGCCTTCCTCGCAGCAGCCGAGGGAGGGCGCGCCTTCGGCATCGCGACGACGATCCCCGACCCGGGACTGCACGAAGCCTTCCGGGAGGCCGCAGTGGCCCTCGGCTACGAGAGCCGGTTCCTCGGCACCCGCGCCGCTCCCGACGATCCGGCCACGCTGATGGCGAAATCGCCCCCCGAGCTCGACGCCGCGCTCGCGCGGGCCGTGACCGCCTCGATAGCCGACGGCGCGCAGGCCGTGATCATCGGAGGAGGGCCGCTGACGTCCTCCGCGCTCCGGCTCCAGCCACAATTCGAGATTCCGCTCATCATTCCGGTGATTGCGGCAACTGAGGCGGCGGTCCGAGAGATCGCGGCCACCTGAAGCAGCCGGGGGGCGACGGCATTTTCCGCTGCCCCCTCAACCCAAACCTCCCCAGCAAGGAAAACCATGCCCGGATTCATGAAATCCCTGTTCGGCCAGGTGATGATCGCCCTCGTGCTCGGCATTGTCGTCGGCGTATTCTGGCCTGACTTCGCTGCCGCCATGAAGCCTCTCGGAGATGGCTTCATCAAGCTCATCAAGATGGTGATCGCGCCGCTCGTCTTTGGCGTCGTCGTACACGGCATTGCCTCGGCCGGTGACTTGAAGAAGGTCGGACGCGTTGGCGTCAAGTCCATCATCTACTTCGAGGTCGTGACCACCATCGCCCTTATTCTCGGTCTCGCCGTGGCGTTTCTCGTCGGGCCGGGCCATGGCATGAACGTCGACACATCGACCCTCGATGCGGGCGCGATGTCGACCTACACCGAGCGCGTCCAGCAGATCGGCGGTACGGCCGACTTCCTGATGCACGTGATCCCGAGCACCTTCGTCGGCGCCTTCGCCGAAGGCGACGTGCTTCAGGTTCTCGTACTGGCGATCCTCTTCGGCGCGGCGCTCTCGCTCATCGGCGAGCGCGGCAAGCCGGTCGCCGAGCTGATCGAGCGCGGCACCGACGTCCTCTTCAAGATCATCAGCTTCATCGTCCGGCTCGCGCCGCTCGGCGTCTTCGGCGCCATCGCCTACACTGTCGGAAAGTACGGCGTCGGCTCCCTGCAGCAGCTCGGAATGCTCGTCGTCCTCTACTATGTCACGGTCATCTTCTTCGTGTTCGTGATCCTCGGCGTCATCATGCGCCTCGCCGGCTTCTCGATCCTGAAATTCCTGCGCTACCTCCGCGAGGAACTCCTGATCGTGCTCGGCACCGCGTCGTCGGACAGCGTCCTGCCGCAGATCATGCGCAAGCTCGAGCACATGGGCGTCAAGGACTCGACGGTCGGCCTCGTCATCCCGACCGGCTATTCCTTCAACCTCGATGCCTTCTCGATCTACCTGACGCTCGCCACCGTCTTCATCGCCCAGGCGACGAACACGCCGCTTGCCTTCTCGGACCTGCTCCTCATCCTCGGGGTGGCGCTGCTCACCTCAAAGGGAGCGCACGGCATCCCAGGATCGGCCATCGTCGTTCTCGCCGCCACGCTCTCCGCGGTCCCCGTGATCCCTGCCATCGGCCTCGTGCTGGTGCTGTCGGTGGACTGGTTCATGGGCATGGCGCGCGCGCTCGGCAACCTGACCGGCAACTGCGTCGCGACGGTGGTCATCGCCGCCTGGGAAGGCGACATCGACAAGGAGCGGGCACACGCGGTGCTGAACGGCACGTTGAACGAAGAGACCGCCGACATTCTCTCCGAGCCTGAACCCGCGTGAGGTCTCCGCTACCTCTCGCCACCTCATGATCACTCTGCGCCCGCTCCGGCGGGCGCAGACTTTGCCGCTTCCCCCTTGCGCCCGCTCCCGCCGGGCGCAGAGTGTCTTCTCCGACCCCCCGGAGGCACGCACACCCATGGACGACATCCTGCTCCGCGCCGATGACGGCGCCATCTGCACCCTCACCCTGAACGATCCGGGTCGGCTGAACGCACTCTCGACCGCCATGCTGACGCGGCTCGAGTCCGAGTTCACCTCGATCGCCGGCGATCCCGCCATCCGCGTGGTGATCCTGAAGGGCACCGGCCGGGCATTCTGCGCCGGCCACGACCTCCGCGAGATGACCGCCGCCCGCCAGTCCGAGGATGCCGGCCGCGCCGCCTTCCAGGCGCTCTTCGCGCTCTGCACCCGGGTGATGCTCGGCATCGTCCGCCTGCCCCAGCCGGTGATCGCCGAGGTCCACGGCATCGCCACCGCCGCCGGCTGCCAGCTCGTCGCGAGCTGCGATCTCGCGGTCGCGGCGGAGGGCACGCGCTTCGGCGTCAACGGCGTCAACATCGGCCTCTTCTGCTCGACGCCCATGGTGGCGCTGAGCCGGGTGGTGCCGCGCAAGCGCGCCTTCGAGCTGCTCGTCACCGGGGAATTCGCCGACGCCGGCGAGGCCCGTGCCATGGGCCTCGTGAACCGCGTGGTGCCCGAGGCCGAGCTCTCCGCCGCCGCGCAGGCACTCGCAGCGACGATCGCCGGCAAGCTCGGCCCGGCGGTGCGGATCGGCAAGCGCGCGTTCTACGAGCAGGCCGAACTCCCGCTCGACGCCGCCTATGCGCTTGCCGGCGAGGTGATGGCCGAGAACATGCTCCTCGGGGACACCGCCGAGGGCATCACCGCGTTCATCGAGAAGCGCCCGCCCGCGTGGGCGCAGTAGCGCCGCGTTTCACGCGCGCCCCCGTCCAACCGAAGCGCGCGTCGCGCGCGAGTCCCGGCGCGACAAGCGAACGCACCGCGTTCGCCGCGCCGCCGGCAGAGCGCGCGCGACGCTCGGAAGCCGTCGGGGTCGAGATTTCCGGGGAGCGCACCAATTCGTCCGAGGAGGCCCTTCCCGGCGCGCTTGCGCGCCCCCGGGGAGGGACAGTCTCGGAAATAGCAGCAAACTCCGCCCGCCCCCTCTTTGCGCGGGGCCGGCGCCGTCACATGGAGAACGACGTGCCGCAGCCGCAAGAGGCGGTCGCGTTCGGATTGCGCACCACGAAGCGCGCCCCGATCAGCTCGTCTGCGAAATCGATCTCCGCATCCGCGAGGAACGGCAGCGACACCGGGTCGATCAGCACCCTCGCCCCGTTCTTTTCCAGCACCAGATCGTCCTCGGCCGGATCGTCGAGCTTGATCTCGTACTGGAACCCCGAGCAGCCGCCGCCCTCGACGGCGACCCGCAGAGGCTGTTCCCCGATCTCCCGGAGACGGTCGAAGGCGCGGTCGGTGACCCGCGGCGGAATGGCAAGCATGGGCTCAGATCCCGTGGAGAACTCTTGCCCCAAAGATAGGATGACGCCGACGCCGCGGCAAGGCGAGCCTCAGCGCCCCCGGGTCGCAACGATGAAGAGCCGCGGAAACGGCAGCAGCACCGTCCCGTCCGGCAGCGCCGGATAGGCCTCCGCCACTGCCGCTTCATAGGCCGCGAGAAAACCCGCCCGCTCGTCGGCCCCCAGCGGCTCAAGGAACGGCCTGAGCCCCGTCCCCTTCAGCCACTCGACGATGCCGGCCGCCCCCGCGAGGGGATGGAAGTATGTGGTCCGCCAGAGATCGACCCCCGCCAGCCCGTGCAGCAGCCCGGCATACCACTCCGCCGGCCGCCGGGGCGTGCGCAGCCCGGCCGCGTCCCCGATCCGCCCGGCCCATCGCGGGTCAGCCGCGACCTCCCGCATCAGCCGGTGCGACGGCTCGTCGAGGTTGTCCGGCATCTGCACCGCAAGGCTCCCCCCCGGGGCGAGCCGCTCGACGAGCGCCGGAAACACCCGTTCATGCTCCGGCACCCATTGCAGCACCGCGTTGGCAAGGATCAGGTCGAACGGCCCGGGATCGTCCCAGCTGACCAGATCGGCCTCGACCACCTCGACACCGGGCAGCCGCTCCCGCGCCGCCGCCACCATGTCGGGCGAGCTGTCGAGCGCGCTCACCCGCGCCTCCGGCCAGCGGGCGAGGATGAGCTCGGTGGAGTTCCCCGGCCCGCAGCCGAGATCGACCGCCCGCCGCACCTCACCCGGAACCCGCGCCAGAAGCTCCGCACAGGGCCGCGACCGCTCGCTCTCGAACTTCGTGTACTGCCGCGCCGACCAGTCCATCACCCCAGCCCCCCGCGTTTCGTCCCAAACCTTCGCGCGTATCTGCGAGGGCGGCAACCGCGCCAGCTTGTGGCGGTTCCGATTCGGGTCTAGACACCCGGACCATGCGACGGGTTTTCGACATGGACGACCGGTGCCGCCTTCCGTGGCGGTTCTACGGCAGGACCCACGGGATTCTCGCCTCCGGCTGAGACCGCACGCCGTCGCCCGCCCTTCAACCACCAGTCGAAGCCATCCTCGCGGGAGGAAAGCATGTCCGCTCCGAAGACCCTCTACGACAAGATCTGGGACGCCCACCTCGTTGACGAGGCGTCCGACGGCACCTGCCTGCTCTACATCGACCGTCACCTCGTCCACGAGGTGACGAGCCCGCAGGCCTTCGAGGGTCTGCGCAACACCGGCCGCCAGGTGCGCGCGCCGGGCAAGACCGTGGCCGTGCCCGACCACAACGTGCCCACCGACGTCGACCGCGCGAAGGGCATCGAGAACGAGGAAAGCCGCATCCAGGTCGAGACCCTGCGCCAGAACGCGAAGGACTTCGGCATCGAGATCTATGACGTCTCCGACGTCCGGCAGGGCATCGTCCACATCATCGGCCCGGAGCAGGGACTGACCCAGCCCGGCATGACCATCGTCTGCGGCGACAGCCACACCGCGACCCACGGCGCCTTCGGCGCGCTCGCCCACGGCATCGGCACCTCGGAGGTCGAGCACGTGCTCGCCACCCAGACGCTGATCCAGAAGAAGTCGAAGAACATGAAGGTCGAGGTCCGCGGCGCCCTCGGCCCCGGCGTGACCGCGAAGGACATCACCCTCTACGTCATCGGCGAGACCGGCACGGCGGGCGGCACCGGGCACGTCATCGAATACTGCGGCGAGGCGATCCGTGGCCTCTCCATGGAAGGCCGCATGACGGTCTGCAACATGGCGATCGAAGGCGGCGCCCGCGCCGGCCTGATCGCCCCGGACGAGACCACGTTCTCCTACGTCAAGGGCCGCCCGCACGCGCCGAAGGCCGGACAGTGGGAGATGGCCGAGGCGTGGTGGCGCACCCTCTACACCGACGAGGGCGCGCACTTCGACCGCGAGCTCATCCTGAACGCCGCCGACATCCCGCCGGTCGTCACCTGGGGCACGAGCCCCGAGGACGTGCTGCCGATCACCGGCCTCGTGCCGAACCCCGACGACTTCAAGGGCGGCAAGGTCGATGCCGCCCGCCGCTCGCTCGAGTACATGGGCCTCACCCCCGGCACCCGGCTGCAGGACATCACCATCGACACGGTCTTCATCGGCTCCTGCACCAACGGCCGCATCGAGGACCTGCGCGAGGTCGCCCGCGTGATGGAGGGCCACCGCGTCAAGGACGGCATCCGCGCGATGATCGTGCCGGGCTCGGGCCTCGTGCGCGCGCAGGCCGAGGAAGAGGGCATCGCCCAGAAGCTCATCGAGGCGGGCTTCGACTGGCGCATGGCCGGCTGCTCCATGTGCCTCGGCATGAACCCCGACCAGCTCGCGCCCGGCGAGCGCTGCGCGTCGACCTCGAACCGCAACTTCGAGGGCCGGCAGGGCCGTGGCGGACGCACGCACCTGCTGTCGCCGGCGATGGCGGCGGCCGCCGCGATCACCGGGCGGCTCACGGACGTGCGCGAACTCATGTGAGGTCCAGCGGCCCGGGGGCGTCTCCGGGCCGCCTTTCCCGACATCAGGCCCGGATTTCCCGACGGCGGGCAACCGCTGACCCTCGGGGTGGTGTGACAGCCGAACGGCCGCCGTGGCGCGGCCTGCCACCGCGCTTTTCCCGAGCCCGGGGTCACCGCGACCACCCCCGGCGCGAACTCTGCCCTCACCGCAACCCGCGTCACCGGCGACAACCGCCATGCGCTGGACGGTGTAACCGCGCAGGGCGCGATCCCGAACCGGCCGAGGGCGGACACCGCGCGGCGCTTCCGGCCGATGGAGCCCGGCAAGCGACGCTGAACGAGCCGGCCCCGCGGAGTGGCTTGCACCCGCCCGGCCGCCCGCGCATCTTCCACGCCCAATGACCATACCTCCCCTCTCCCCTGACGCGGCGGAGCCGCGCGCCGGCTGGCGCCGTGAAGTCGATGGCCTGCGTGCCGTCGCCGTCCTGCCCGTCATCCTGTTCCACGCCGGCGTCCCGGCCTTTGCCGGCGGCTATCTCGGGGTCGACGTCTTCTTCGTCATCTCCGGGTTTCTCATCACCGGCATCCTCGCGCGCGACCTGCAGGCGGGCCGCTTCTCGATCGCCCGGTTCTACGAGCGGCGCGCCAGGCGCATCCTGCCGGCACTCGCGGTGATGCTCCTCGCCTGCGTCCCGTTCGGCCTCGCGTGGATGTCGCCGCCGGAACTGCGCGGCCTCGGACAGGAGATCGTGACAAGCGCGCTCTCGGTCTCGAACGTGCTCTACTGGCTGAAGCTCGACTACTTCGGCCCCGACGCCGACCGGCTGGCGCTGCTACACACCTGGAGCCTCGGGATCGAGGAACAGTTCTACATCCTGTTCCCGCCGCTTCTCGCGCTCGTCTGGCGCCGCGCCTGGCGGGTGCCGATCCTCGTCGCCGCCTGCGCTCTCAGTCTCGCGGCCGCCACCTGGATCGAGGCACGCCACCCGTCCGCCGGGTTCTTCCTGCTGCCCTTCCGCGCCTGGGAGCTGCTCTTCGGCGGCCTTGCCGCCCTCCTCCTGCCGCGACCGCCGCGTGGCGGCGACCTCCTGGCGGCGACCGGGCTCGTCGCCATCGTCGCGGGCATGGCCGCGGCCCCGCTCGGCCTGCAGGCGGGCGTCCTGCCGAACGTGCTCGCCTGCGCCGGGACCGCCGCGGTCCTCGCCTGTGCCGGTCCGGGCGGCGCGGCGACGCGGCTCCTGTCGCTGCCGCCCATGGTCGGGATCGGGCTCATCAGCTACTCGGCCTACCTCTGGCACCAGCCGATCCTCGTCTTCGCCCGCATCCGGTTCGGCGAGGGCCTCTCGCCCACGATGCTCGTGGCACTGGGCGCCCTCTCGGTGCTGGTCGCCTGGCCGTCCTGGGCCTTCATCGAGCGGCCGTTCCGCCGTCCCGGCGGCGTGACGGCGTCGCGCGTCCTCGCCATCGCCGGCGGCACGATTGCGGCCCTCGTGGCACTCGGCGCCGTCGGGATCGTCACGAACGGCCTCGAGGCGCGCAAGCCCGAGGCGGTGCGCGCGATCCTCGCCACCGTCACTGACACCAACCCGTACCGGGACATCTGCAAGACCGGCCTCACCGACGCGAACCCGATGCACCCCCGCCCCGGGTGCCTCGTCGACGGCACGGCGCCCGCCGTCGCGTTCTACGGCGACAGTCACGCGGATGCGTTGCAGGGGGCGTTCTTCGGCGCCGCCGAGAAGGCCGGCTTCCGGTTCTATTCGGTCACCCGCAGCGCCTGTCCGCCCATCCCCGGCCTCGACCGGACGGGCGACGCCGCCTCTCCCGCCTGCGACGCCTTCGTGCGCGGGGTCGAGGACTACGTCGAGACGAACGACTTCCCCGTCGTCGTCCTCGCCGCGCGCTGGACGGCAGGCGCCGCGCCGCGCGCCTACGACAACGGCGAGGGCGGCGTGGAAGGCCAGCCCGGCGACTTCCTGACGCCGCTCGGCGTCCCGGTGCCGGCGGACCGCGAGGCGGCGGTGATCGCCGCCTACGTGCGCGGGATCGAATCGCTTCTCGCGAAAGGTCACCGGGTCGTGCTGGTCTACCCGATTCCCGAAGCCGGCTGGAACGTGCCGGAAGAGCTGGCCCGTCGGCGCGAATCTTCGTCCGAACCGGTGACCCTCACCACCGACGCGGCCGCCTACTCACGACGGCAGGCGGCTGTAATTGCCGCTTTTGACACAATCTCTGATCCGAAGCTTTTTCGGGTACGACCGGATGCAACCCTCTGCAACAACGAGATCCCCGGACGCTGCCTCAACAGCATTGGCGACCGGCCGCTCTACTTCGACGACAACCATCTCAACAACTTCGGCGCCGGGCTGCTGATGCCATCGGTGATCGAAGCGATTGCCGCAGCGCGCCGGAGTCTTTCCTGATCGGACTCGCTTCCCAACGCTCGCGCAATTTTCTAAGGTCTCCGCCAATCACTCCAGGGGAACCGCCATGTCCGAGTCGATGCACGAGCCATCCCCCGCCACCGTCGCCCACGCCCTAGTGGATGCGGCTGGGTATTCCGAGATGTACGGGCGCTCGGTTTCGGACCCTGAAGGGTTCTGGGGGGAGCAGGGGGGCCAGCTTGACTGGATCGA
>NZ_JACHFM010000005.1 GCF_014201905.1 Amaricoccus macauensis
GAGAACGACTACGGCGCCCTCGGCGACACCTCAACCCTCGCTGATCCCGGCGTCGTCGATGAACTCATCGACAACCGCATGAACCGGACCTGAGCATGGGTGGCCGCTGGCTCCTGCCCGCCGGGCTCCTCGTCGTCGGGCTCACCGGTTGCAACACCGGCGTGACCGACACCGAGGCGATTGCCGGGGCGGGGGCGGACACCTGCGGGGCGGACCAGCTGCAGGCTCTCGTCGGCCAGGATGCAAGCGCCGCGAACGGCGCCGTCTTCACCGGCGAGTTCCGCGTGCTGGCGGCCGGCGAGGCAGGCGGCGCCATGTTCAAGCCGCAGCGCACCACGGTGCGGCTCGACGAACAGAACCGCATCCTCCGGGTGCAGTGCGGCTGACGCGGCGTCGGGAGAGCACCGGCCGGACGGCGTCGCGGGTTGCCAAGCTCGCGCCGCTGTGATTGCTTCCGTTCGTCCCGCCGCCGCGCAGAAGGATCCCGCGCCCATGCCTCGCTTTCCTGTCGCCTGCCTCGGCGTCTTCGTCGCCCTCGGCGCCTGTGCCGAACTCCAGAACACGGGCACTGGCGGGACCCTCGCCGGTGGCGGCACTTGCCCGGCCGACCAGCATCAGGACTGGGTCGGAAAACGCATCGACGTCCTGAACGACGTCGAGCTGCCGCAGGGCACCCGCGTGCTCTTCCCGACGACGCCGGCCACGATGGATCACCGCGAGGACCGGATGAACGTCATCGTCGACAAGTCGGACCGGATCACCCGCGTCGACTGCGGCTGAGCTCGCCGGCGAGCCAGTCGCCGCCGGAAATCACCGATCGGGGACACGCGAATCTGCTTGCAACTTTAGCCATTGGACAGTATCATTATCTAATAATAGAAGCGCGAAGTAAGTTGTATTTACTTCGATTTTAATAGTCTTAAGCTAAATACTCCGGGGGGAGAAGCAAGCATGGCGCAAACAACCTTCGTTATTGAGGGTGCAGTCAACGTGCGCGTCACGGTGAATGACAGCGGCGGCAATCTCAGTTTCACGGTCGAAGTTCTGGACACGCAAGGTACGATCGGCGACCTTCGCGCGCTCTTCTTCGACATCGACGGGACCATCACCAACCCGGACTTCACGGGACCGCTGGTGACCGGGGAGGGAACCAACACCCTCAATCTCGGCAACGGCGCCAATATGAACGGCGCGACCAACCAGCCGTTCGACCTCGGCGTCCGGCTCGGGTCGCCCGGCATCGGTCAGGGCGACGATGTCAGGCTCACGAGCTTCACGCTCGATGCCGACGAGACCCTGAGCATCGACATGCTGTCAGGCCAGCGCTTCGGCACCCGCCTCACCAGCGTCGGCTCCGAGGATGGTCCGCGCAACGATTCGCTCAAGATCATCGATGTCCCGGACGTACCGTGCGTCCCGGTCTGCGAGGAGGTGACCGTCGACTTCGAGCAGTTCAAGGCGGGTCAGAAGATGACCATGGCCGGCTTCGACGTGCTGGACGGCGATCTGCATGTCCGCATCCGCGGTCTCGAGAACGGCGAGGGCAATCCCGACAACGATGCGATGATCTTCGACGCCGACCAGTCACCGCCAGTGTCAGGCCGCGACGACGACCTGCTCGCGGGCGATGGCAAGGTCCTGATCCTGAGCGAAGACGATGACTCGAGCGATCCCGACGACGCGAGCGCCGGCGGCGTTTTCCGCTTCTTCTTCTCAAAGGCGGTCGACCTGACGTCAGTCGATCTCGTCGACATCGAGGAGGGCGGCCAGATCCGCGCTCTCGACTCGAACGGCAATCTGATCGGCTCCAAGGCAATCCCGAAGACGGCGGACGGGGTGCTTCAGACGGTCGATCTGTCCGAGTTCGACGACGTTGCCCAGATGCAGGTGCGCCTGAAAGGCTCGGGTGCTCTCGACGACCTCAAGCTCGAGGTCTGCACGCCCTGCATTGACGACCTTCTCTGACCCCGCACTTGAGGGCGGCCCCGGCCGCCCTCACCCAGCAGGACCCGCGCACCGCCACCAAGCGCGGCGGCGCGGACGACTCTACCGCAGCATTCCGATGGTGTACTTCGGCTCCAGCCGCTCGACGCTCAGCCACGCGGCGAGCCGTTCCGGGTCCGGCACGCCGAATTCCTGCGTCCCGGTCTCCTCCGCCGCCAGTCCGCCGGCGATGAAGAGCGCATCGAGCCCCTCGCCCATCGCGCCGAGAATGTCCGTGGCGATGCCGTCGCCGATGCAGAGGATCTCGTCGTCCCGCGGCGCCTCGCCAAGCAATGCCGTCACCTTGCGCCGCGCCAGGGCATAGATCGGCGGATGCGGCTTGCCGAAGTAGAAGGCCCGGCCACCCGCCTCCTGATACGCCTTCGCGATCGCTCCGGCGCAGTAGATGCGCTGGTCACCTACGTCCACCACGATGTCGGGGTTGGCGCAGAGCAGCTTCATGCCCTTGGTCTTGCCGTAGAGGATCGTCGCGCGATAGTCCTCGGCCGTCTCGGTCCGGTCGTCGAACAGCCCGGTGCAGACGATGCCCTCGGCCTCCTCCAGCGGGACCCGGGTGACGTCGAGCGGCCGCCCCTCGGCGTCGTTGAAGAACACCAGATCCCGCTCCGGCCCGATGTGATAGACCCGCCGGCCGAAAACTCCCGCCTGCATCGCCTCCTGAGCCGCATCGCCCGACGAGACGATCAGGTCCCAGCACGAGCGCGGCGCGCCGAGCAGATCGAGTTGCCGCGCCACGTCGCCGGCCGGGCGCGGCGAGTTCGTCACGAGCGCCACGGTGCCGCCCCGCTCGCGGAAGCCCTCAAGTGCCGCCACAGCCGCCGGGAACGCCTTCACCCCATCGTGGAGGCAGCCCCAGAGGTCGCAGAACAGCGTCCGGTAGCCCGGCCCCACGTCCTCCAGCGACTGGATGATCTCGGTCATGTTGGCGCCTCCCTGTCCCACGGCGTCCGAGCTATCGCATTCCCGGACGAGACGCAAAACCCCGCTCGTCACCTTGCATCCCGATGCACAAGGCCCACTCTCAGGGACATGCGTGTGCTCGAAACATCCCTCTACGCCGCCGACCTCGACGCTGCCGAAGCGTTCTACGGCGGGCTTCTCGGCCTCGAGAAGGTCACGCGCGCCGGCGAGCGGCACGTGTTCTTCCGCCTCGACGGCTCGATGCTGCTGATCTTCAATCCCGCCGAGACCGCGCACCCCCCGGCGCCCGGCGCGCTGCCGGTGCCGCCGCACGGCGCCAGCGGCCCGGGCCACATGGCCTTCGCCGCCGGCACCGGGGAAATCGACGCCCTCAAGGCGCGTCTCGAAGCCGCCGGTGTCGCGATCGAGGCGGACTTCACCTGGCCAAACGGCGCCCGATCGCTCTACATCCGCGACCCGGCCGGCAACTCGGTCGAATTCGCCGAGCCCCGGCTCTGGGGGTTCTGACCTACTGCAGGTCGGCGAACGCCGCCTGCAACCGGCCCACCGCCTCGTCGATGCGCGCGCGCGGCGTCGCGAGGTTGAAGCGCAGGAAGCCCTCGCCGCCCTGCCCGAAGGTGGCACCGTGGCTGGCGGCGATGCGCGCCTCGCGTTCCACCCGGGCCTGAACCTCCGGGTCGGTCATGCCGGTGCCCGCGAAGTCGACCCAGGCGAGATACGTCCCCTCCAGCCGCATGGAGCGCACGCCCGGGATGGCGTTGACGCCGGCATCGAAGGCGGCCGCGTTCGCCGCGAGATAGGCACAGAGCGCGTCCACCCAGGCATCGCCGTTCTCATAGGCGGCGGTCGAGGCGAGCACGCCGAACCGGTTCGGGCTGCCGCCGCTCGCCATCTGCACCGCCGCGAAGCGCTTTCTCAGCTCCCCGTCCGGGATGATGACATTGCCGGTCAGCGCGCCGGCGATGTTGAAGGTCTTGGTCGGCGCGGTCAGCATCACCAACCGGTTCACCACCTCCGGCGCCGCCAGGGGCATCGCCACGTGGCGCCCGCCCGGCATCACCAGATCGTGGTGGATCTCGTCGGAGATGAGCAGGAGGTCATGCCGCTCGCAGAAGGCCGCCAGCGCCTGAAGCTCCTCACGCGACCAGACCCGCCCGCCCGGATTGTGCGGCGAGCAGAGCACCACCACCTTCTCCCGGCCGGTCAGCGCGGCTTCGAGCGCGTCGAGGTCCATCTCGTAGCGCCCGTCCCGCTCGACGAGCGGCGACTGGACGAGTTCGCGGCCATTCGCGCGGATGATCCGGTGGAACGCGTGATAGACCGGGGTGAAGAGGATCACCCCGTCGCCCGGCGCGGTGAACGCCTGCAGGCAGAGCGCGAACCCCGCGACGAGCCCGTGCGTCGTCGCGATCGAGGCCGGGTCCACCTCCCAGCCGTGGCGCCGCGCCATCCACCCCGCGACCGCCGCCTTCCACCGGTGATCATCGCCGAAGTAGCCGTGGACCCCGTGGCGCAGCTCGGCCTCGAGCGCCTCCGTCACCGCCGCGGGCGGGCGAAAATCCATGTCGGCAACCCACATGGCGAGCCCGTCGTCGGGCGCGACGCCATAGAGCGGCTGCATCATGTCCCACTTGGAGCAGTGCGTGCCGCGCCGGTCGATGATCTCGTCGAAGTCGAACATGGGTGCCCCTCGCGCCTGACGGTCTTCCTTCGGCCCTACTGCGCCGGAGGCGATGCTTCAACCCCGGTCGGGGAACCGCTACGCCCGCCGAACACCCCGCCGTGACAGGTCTGCGCGCCGTGTTGACCCTCACGAGGGGCCCTCCTAGGGTGGCCGCCCGCCGGGGCCCGTGGCTCCGACGCCTGTCAGGGAGCCTGCCCATGCCGACCCGCCGCGACGGTCTGAAACTCCTCCTCGCGCTGAGCGCCCTGCCGCTCGCCGCCTGTGCCGGAGGATCGGGCGGTGGTTCCGCCGCCAGCGGCAATGTGCTCGACGTGGCCCGCGCCCACGGCGCGCGCAGCTTCGCCCGTGCCCTCGCCCAGGCCGGCCTCGCCGCGAAGCTTGCCGACTCCGGGCCCTACACCCTCTTCGCGCCCACCGACCGCGCGATCGCCGCCGCGGGCCTGCCCTCCGATCCGGCGGCGCTCTCGAAGCTCCTCGCCTACCACGTGGTCCCGGGCGACTTCACCGCCGCGTTCCTCTCCGGCGTCGATGTGAACTACACGACCCTCGCCGGGACCAGCGTCAATGTCGACGGCACCGGCCCCGGCCTCGTGGTGAACGGCGTCCCCGTCACCACCGCCGACCTCGGTGCCGCGAACGGCGTCGTGCACCTGATCGGCGGCGTCCTGAAGCCACGCTGAGCCCTCAGAACTTCAGCTCGTACGCGAGCCCATAGCCGCTGCCACCCGGCGCGCGCGTCACCTGGATGCCGGTCGAGAAGAAGCCGAGCGCCGCGCCGGCCGCGACCTGCAGCAGGTCGTGCTCGTCGGCGTCGAGCCGCGAGGCCGCCACGACCACCGCCGCGCCGCCGGCCGCCGCCGCAACCCACGGGTTCCCCGGCGCGCAGTGCATCATCAGATCGCCCGCGCCCGAGAACGCCGTCACCGCATGCCCGGAGGGAAATCCCTCGCTCTTGCCGTTCGGACGCTCGTTGATGCCGCCGTCGCCAAGACCGCGCTTCAGCCCCTCGGTCACCACGACGGCGGTGCCGAGCCCGACCGCATAGCTCGTGAGCCGCTCCTGCTGCCACGCGCAGCCCGCCGCAGCGGCCGGCAGCACCCAGCGCAGCACGTCGCCCGCCTGCTCGAAACCGTCGCCCGCCGATCCCGGCCCCGCCGTCAGAGCCAACACCGCCGCAGCCGCCAGACCTGCCCGCCTCATGCCCGTTCTCCTCACTGCCTCTCGTCCAGCAACTGCCGGATGCGCATGATGTCAACCGGATCGTCCGGCCGGCTCAGCGTCGCCGAGAGGTCCTCCAGCGAAGCGATGGAGTGGCAGGCGCGAAAGCTGTCCACATGCGGCAGGATCGCCCGGATCCCGCGCGCCCGCGCCGAGAAGCCCTCCCAGCGCAGGAGCGGGTTCAGCCAGATCACCCGCCGCGCCGAGAGATGCAGCCGCTCCATCTCACGCGCCAGCCGGTCCGGGTCCCCCCGGTCCAGCCCGTCGGTGATGAGCAGCACCACCGCCCCCTGCCCCAGCACCCGGCGGGACCAGTCGCGGTTGAAGACATGCAGCGCCTCACCGATCCGCGTGCCGCCCTCCCAGTCCTCCGCCTCGCGCCCCGCCGCCGCCAGCGCCGCGTCGGCATCCCGCTGCCGCAGATGCCGCGTGACGTTGGTGAGCCGCGTGCCGAAGGTGAAGGCATGAACCTTCGCCCATCCGGCGCCGCGCGCGTTGGCCGCCGCGTGCAGGAAGTGCAGCAGCATCCGCGAATAGGCCGACATCGACCCGGAAATGTCGCAGAGCGCCACCAGATTGGGCCAGCGCTGCCGCCGGGCGCGGAAGACCAGCTGCTCCACATCCCCGCCGGAGCGCAGGCCCGCGCGCATGGTGCCGCGCCAGTCGGCAACGCGCCCCCGGGGGCTCGGCCGCGTCCGCCGGCTCGCCAGCGGCTGCACCGGCAGTGCGAGCTTCGCGATCGCCCGGCGCGCCTCGGCCTGCTCCGCGGCCGACATCTGCTCGAAATCGAGCCGCTTCAGCCGCTCCTCGGCGGAGAAGGTGAGCGTGGCGTCGAACTCGACCTCCTCACCCTCGGTCTCGCGCGGCCCCGGCGGCTTCTCCGCGCCCTCGATGAGCGCCTCCGCCGCGCGCCGCTCCGCCGCCTTCGGCGCGGACGGCGGCACCGCGCCGCGCACGGCGGGCAGGAGCAGGCTCATCATCTGCTCCATGAACCGCGGATCACGCCAGAACAGCCGGAAAACCTGCGCGAACACCGCCCGATGCTCCGCCCGCGAGATCAGGCTCGCCTCGAGCGCCGCATAGAAGTCCCGCCGGTCGCTGAAGCCCACGGCCTCCACCGCCCGGATTGCGTCGATCACCCGGCCCGGTCCCGCCGGCACCCCGGCGGCCCGGAGCGCGCGCGCGAAATGCACGACGTTCTCGGCGAGCTTGCCGTCCGTCCGCACCGGCAGATCGGCGAGCCCGGCCATCAGCCGGCGAGCGCCGCCTCGGCCGCGTCCAGCACCCGCTTCGCCTCCGATCCCTGCAGGCGGGCGATGTCGTCCTGATACTTCAGGAGCGCGCCGAGCGTGTCGGCGATCACCTGCGGCGACAGCGCGATGGCGTCGAGCGCCACGAGGCACTTCGCCCAGTCGATGGTCTCCGCCACCCCCGGCCGCTTGAAGAGGTCCTCCGAGCGCAACTGCTGCACGAAGGCCACAACCTGCCGGCTCAGCGTCTCACCCGCTTCCGGCGCCCGCGCCCGGAGGATCGCCAGCTCCCGGTCAAAGTCGGGATAGTCGACCCAGTGGTAGAGACAGCGCCGCTTCAGCGCGTCATGCACCTCACGCGTGCGGTTCGAGGTCAGGATGACGATCGGCGGCTCGGGCGCCCGGATCGTGCCAAGCTCGGGGATCGTCACCTGAAAATCGCTCAGCGCCTCCAGCAGGAACGCCTCGAACGGCTCGTCGGTCCGGTCGAGCTCGTCGATGAGCAGCACCGGCGGGCCCTCGGCGTGCGGCTCCATCGCCTCGAGCAACGGCCGCCGGATCAGGTAGTCGCTCGAGAACAGCTCCTCGGTCAGCCCCTGCCGGTCCATGCCGCCCGAGGCCTCGGCGGTGCGGATCGCCACCATCTGCGCCGGGAAATTCCACTCGTAGACGGCGCTCGACGCGTCGAGCCCCTCATAGCACTGCAACCGGATCAGCCGCCGCCCGAGCCCCTTGGCCAGCGCCTTGGCGATCTCGGTCTTGCCGACCCCGGCCTCACCTTCCAGAAACAGCGGCCGCCCGAGCTTCAGCGCGAGGAACACCACCGTGGAGAGGCCGCGTCCCGCGACATATCCCTCGCCCGCGAGCATCGCCTGCGCGCCGTCGATGTTCACCGGAACCGTACCAGCCATGACTTCCCCTTGCCCGCACGCTGCCGCGCAGCCTTTCCCGCGAGTCGGGTCGGGGTCAAGGGCGGCGAAGCCGGGGCGGCTGGCCGCCCTTCACCCTTGACGCCGGCCCGACTCGCAACACCAGCCTCGGAAAGGCGCCCTGAGGAAGCAGCCGCTTCATCAGGCGCCTCCCCGGCAGACTCTTGCGACACCGCCCAACCGACCCGCCAATCGGTCGGCTCGCGCCGGCCGAAACCCTCCCGTCGGCCAGTCCGCGGGCGGGCCGACGCCGCCGCTCTCGGGCGGCTGACGCACCGCCCTTGCGGGGCCTCAGGTCGCGAGCACGTTCTGGAACTGCCAGGGATCGTCCTCGTCGATCTCTTCGGCGAACTGCGCCCAGCGCGTGGCGATCGGCGTCCAGTCGGTATAATGCGCCTCGATCCGGCCGAGGTAGCGGCGCATCACGTCGAGGCAGAAGGCGTGGTCCATCTCCTCGGTCTCGACGATGCCCGCGTTCGGGTTCCTGAGCGCCCACGCCATGCCGGCGAGCACCGCGCTCGTCACCTGCAACCCGGTGGCGTTCTGGAAGGGCGCGAGCGCGCGCGCTTCCTGAATCGACAGGCGCGACCCGTACCAGAGGGCATTGCGCTCGTGGCCGTAGATGAGCACCCCGAGGCAGTCCTCGCCCCAGAGGATTTCGTTCTCGTCGAGGATCTTCAGCGTCTCCTGCACCACGCCCGAGCCCAGCATCTCGTGCAGGCTCAACACCGCCTGCCCGCAGGGGTGATAGGCATAGTGGCAGGTCGGACGGAACTCCGGCGCGGCCGGATCGCCCACGGTGAAGTAATCGGCGATCGAGATCGCCTCGTTGTGGGTCACGAGAAAGCCGTACTGCGGCCCGCCTTCCGGCGTCCAGGTGTGCACCTTGGTGAGCATTCCGGGCGTGTCTAGGTAGATCGCCGCGCGGCAGCCCTCGTCGTGGCGGTGGCCATTCGGCGGGAACCAGCGCTCGTGGGTGCCCCAGCCAAGCTCCGCCGGCTGGAAGCTCTCGGAGACAAACCCCTCCACCGACCAGGTGTTGACGAAGGTGTGAAGCGGCTTCGCGTCCCGTCCGGCCTGCGTGTCGCGTTCGGCGATGTGGACGCCCTTGACGCCGAGGCTCTGCATGAGCTTCGCCCAGCCCTCACGGTCCTTTGGCGGCGTCGCGTCGTGGCCGGTGTCCTTCGCGAGGCGCAGCAGCGCCTCCTTCAGCAGCCACGACACCATACCGGGGTTGGCGCCGCAGCAGGATACCGCAGTCGTCCCGCCGGGGTTTGCCCGCGTCTCCGCCAGCCGTGCCTCACGCAACGCGTAGTTCGTCCGTTCCGCCGGCGGCATGGAAAGATCGAAGTAGTGCCCGGCCCACGGCTCGACCACCGTGTCGATGTAGAGCACGCCGATTTCACGGCAGAACTGCATGATTTCAATGGAACTCGTGTCGACCGAGAGGTTCACGCAGAACCCCTTGCCATCCTTGAAGAGCTGTCCGAGCAACGCCCGGTAGTTCTCCCGGGTCACCGCGTGGTGGATGAAATGCACGCCCCGCTGCTCGAGGAAGGTCCGATGCGTGTCGGAGGGCTCGATGACGTGCACGTCATGCGGGTCATAGGTGAAATGCCGCTCGATCAGCGGCAGCGTTCCCTGACCGATCGAGCCGAAGCCGATCAGGACCACCGGCCCGTCGATCCGACCATAGTTCGGGTAGCTTTGCGGCATCTCGTGTCCTCCGGTCCCGGCTGAACGTCCTTCTAGCCGACGCGCCGGCTCGGGGACCACCCCCATCGCTCCCGCGGCTCCACTCTCGCGCACTGGTGGAATCTGGCGCCCGCCCCTCCCCGGAATCTGCCCGTGCCCGGTTTACACACTCGCCCCGAGAGCGCAGTCTGCCCGCATCAGCTTCCCTTGAAAGACCAGACGCCGTCCGGCCCCCGGACGGCAGGAGGATCATCGCATGGCCAGGATCACCGGAGACGCCGGGAACAACCTGCT
Organism: Amaricoccus macauensis; assembly: GCF_014201905.1. Classification (GTDB taxonomy): domain Bacteria; phylum Pseudomonadota; class Alphaproteobacteria; order Rhodobacterales; family Rhodobacteraceae; genus Amaricoccus; species Amaricoccus macauensis. The sequence continues at coordinate 9,996 of NZ_JACHFM010000005.1, forward strand.
CCAGGGCACCAGCGCGGCCGACACGATAGAAGGCCTTGCGGGCGACGATACGCTCTTCGGGCTCGGCGGAGCCGACGTTCTCGACGGCGGACGCGGTGCCGATCAGCTCATCGGCGGCACCGGAAACGACACCCTCAACGGCCGGGGCGGGGTGGACGTCGCCCGATACGACGCAGTGTCCGCCGACCTCGTGGTGGTGCTGAAGGACGGCGGATCCGTCCGGTACGCGGGCTTTCCCGGCAACGATGACGTGCTCGGCACCATCGAGGCGATCCGGACCGGGTCGGGCAACGACATCATCGAGATCAACGACGGCGTCGAGGTCCGGGCAGGCGGCGGCGACGACACCGTCCTGTCGCGGTTCGGCCCGACCGGGGTCAGTCTGTTTGGCGAGGCCGGCAATGACGAGCTGACGGCCAACGCCAGCGACGGAGTGCATGACACCCTTTCCGGCGGCGCCGGTGACGACACGCTGGACGGCGGATACCGCGGCTACGTGGACTACCGGACGGCAAGCGCGTTGCGCATCGACCTGGAACTTGGCCTCGCCGCGTCAGCGTCAGACGGCGACGACACGCTTCTGAACGTGTTCGGCATCCTCGGCACCAGCGGCGGCGACGACATCACCGGCAACAGCTACGCGAACGACCTGCGCGGCCGCGCAGGCAATGACCTCATCGCCGGGGCCGGAGGCAACGACACCCTCGACGGCGGCGCCGGCAATGACACGCTCCTCGGCGGGACGGGGACCGATACGATCAGCTACAGCTCGCACCAGCGCGGCATGGTGATCGACCTCAAGGCCGGGACCGCCAGCGCCATTGACGGCACCATCTCCCTGCATGACGTCTTCGACTCGATCGAGAACGCCATCGGCGGTCGGGGCGGCGACAGCCTGATCGGCTCGGCCCTCGCCCAGAGCCTCGCGGGCGGGGCCGGCGACGATACCCTCGACGGCGACAGGGGCAATGACACCCTCGACGGCGGCACCGGCAACGACCTGCTCCTGGGAGGCGGGGGCCGGGATGATCTCGTCGGCGCCCTCCTCACGGCCGCCGGTACGCTGGCGAACGACGGCCGCGACACGCTCGACGGCGGCACCGGCATCGACACGCTCCGCATCCCCAACGCGGCCGGCAGCCTCTACCGCGAAGGCCCGATCGACGTCCGCGTCGACCTCGCCGCCGGAACCCTGCGGGTGAACGCCCCCGGCGCCGCGACCGACAGGCTCGTCTCCATCGAGAACGTGACCAGCGGATCGGGCGACGACACCATCATCGGCAGCGGCATCGCCAACCGGATCACGGCCGGCGACGGCAACAATCTCGTCCGTGCCGGCGCCGGAGACGACACCATCACCGGCGGTCGCCAGTTCGAGAAGGACTCCGCCGCCATCTGGCAGGACGAACTCTACGGACAGCGGGGCAACGACCACCTCACCGCCGGCGGCAGCATCAACTTCTCCGGACATCCGACGGGGCGGGACTACCTGAACGGCGGCATGGGCGACGACACCCTCGTCGGCGGCCACGCCCCGACGACGGTCATGGTCGGCGGCGACGGCACCGACCGTTTCGAGGCGTCAAACGGCATCTACCGCGAACGCGGCCCGGACTCCCACGTGGAAGGCTGGGCCCAGAAGATCGAAATCCGCGACTTCACCCGCAGCGACGATGACCAGATCGTCATCCGCATCACCGACAACCCGGAAAACGCCCGGGCGGTCTTCGTCGGGCAAGTGAACGATCTCGACGAACTCGAGGATTTCCAGTTCGGCTACATCGCCGACGGCAAGGAGCTCACCGCCCGCTTCGTCACCGCCCACGACGACGTCACGCAGGACGACGACCTCGAGTTCCACCTGCCGGACTACGCCGGCGGCCTCGTCACCAGCGACGTGCTCTTCGTCTGACCTCGCCAGTCCTCCCCGCCATCTCGGGGAGGACGGCTTCGCGTCAGCCGATCGGCTTCAGCCCGGCCTCGATCGCCGCCCGGTTGCCTTCGAGGAACGGCGGCAGGCTCAGCCGCTCGCCGAGGGACTCGAGCGGCTCGTCCACGGCAAAGCCCGGGCCGTCCGTGGCGATCTCGAAGAGATTGCCGCCCGGCTCGCGGAAGTAGAGCGAGCGGAAGTAATAGCGCTCGACCTCGCCGCTGGTCGGCACGCCGGAAGCGGCGAGATGCCGGGTCCAGTCGTGCATCAGCTCGATGTTCGGGGTGCGGAACGCCACGTGATGCACCGCCCCCGAACCCTGCCGCGCCACCGGCAGGCCGGGTTGCACCGCCACATGCAGCTCCGACGCCGGGCCCGCGGCCGCCAGACCGCCCTCGCCCATGCCGAAGACCCGGACCTCGCCCTCGCCATCCGGCGAGGCATAGGCCCGGAGCTCCGCCATCCCGAGCACGCGCGTCAGCAGCGCCGCGGTCGGATCGAGCTTCGGCACGGAAATCGTCACCGGGCCGAGACCGCGGATCTGGTGCCCGGCCGGGACCGGGCTCTGCGCCCAAGGATGCGCGGGGCCGGCACCGCCGTCATCGGTCAGCCGCAGGCGCTGCCCCTCGGGATCCTCGAAGTCGAGGGTTGCGCGCCCGTCCACCTCGGCGATCTCGCCGACGCGCACGCCCGCAGTCCCGAGCCGCTCCTTCCACCAGAGCAGCCCCGGCTCGCCCGCGACCCGGAGGCCGGTCCGCGAGATCGCGTGCGTGCCGCGCTTCTCCGGCGGCGCCGGCCAGTCGAAGAACGTCAGGTCGGTGCCCGGCGAGGCCAGCCCGTCGGCGTAGAACAGGTGATAGGCGCTCGTGTCGTCCTGATTCACCGTCTTCTTCACCAGACGCAGGCCCAGCGTGTCGGTATAGAACCGCCGGTTTCCGGCCGCGTCAGCGGTGATCGCGGTGACGTGGTGCAGACCGGTCAGGTTGAGGTCCATGATCTCTCCTCCGTTCGGGTGAGGTCTTCAGGGACCAATGTCAGGCCGGAATGCCCCGAGTGGAAGCCCCCGTCCCGGAAACGGCCTGTTCGGCCTCAGGTCCGGTAGCCGCGCAACTTGAACGCGAGAAGGATGTGGTCGATGCCGAAGATGAGCGCAAAGAGCGCGATCATCCACACCGCCGCCAGTATGCCAGCGGCCGGCTGCGCCATGAGCACGATGCCCAGGATGATCGAGACGAGGCCGCTGAGGATCAGCAGCCACTCGCCCTCGATCTCCTTGCGCAGCCGGACGGCGCCCCAGATCTGCAGGACCCCGGTCGCAATCGCCCAGGCCGCGATGAAGAGCAGCAGGATGCCGGCCGTTCCCACTGGCCAGACGAAGGAAATGATGCCCGCAGCGATGCCGAGCAGGCCCACGAGCAGCAACCAGCCGCGCGACCCCGCGCCGCCGCCGGTGATCGCGGCCCAGAGCGACGCCACGCCATCGACCAGCGCATAGGCGCCCCAGAGGAACGTCAGCGAAAGCGCCGTGATCCCCGGCCACATGAACGCGAGGATGGCAAACAGCACACCGGCTATGCCGCGCAGCAGGATCAACCACCAGTTGGCAGCGAGCGCCGCCAGAAGCGGCTGGTTCGCCGGGTCGAACGTGGGAGTGGAAGCCATCTGCGACGTTCCTCCATATGGATAGAGAAATATCTTACACTGATTCACCCTCGCCGGTCACCGTATCGTGACGCCCGTTGACACGGACGTCCCCTCCGCGTGACATCGGACAGGTTGCCGCCGGGATTTCCATGTCTGCGTCATGTCAGCGATAGTCTTCGCGGCGGTGCTCTGCGGGGCCGCGCTGCACGCGAGCTGGAATGCCATCGTCAAGGGCGGCAGCGACACGCTGCTCTCCACCGTGCTGGTCGCTGCCAGTTCGTCGCTGATCGCGCTGGCGGTCGTGCCGTTCCTGCCGCTGCCAGCGCCTGAAAGCTGGCCCTACCTCGTCACGTCCGCGGCGCTGCAACTGCTCTATTTCGCGCTCGTCGCCGCGGCCTACCGCGCCACGGACATGAGCCGGGCCTATCCGCTGATGCGCGGCCTCGCACCCACCCTCGTCGCGATCTTCGGGGCCACGTTCCTCGGTCAACATCTCTCCGCGATCGGCTGGGCCGGGATCGGCCTCGTCTCGACCGGCGTCTTCGCCATGGCATTCGCCGTCTCCGGCACCGGCGTCGCCACGAGCCGCCGCGGCACCGCATTCGCGCTCACGAACGCCGCCGTCATCGCGACCTATACGCTGGTCGACGGCACCGGCGTCCGGCTCTCGGGCGCGCCGATCGCCTATTCCATGTGGCTCTTCGTTCTCGCGATGCCGATCCTCGTCTGGGCCATCGCCACAAGGGGGTGCGAGCTCCGGATCTATGCCCGAACCAATCTCTGGCGCGGCATCGTCGGCGGCCTTGGCACGCTCGGTTCCTACGGCATCACCCTCTGGGCGATGACCCGCGCGCCGGTCGCCATGGTGGCGGCACTGCGCGAAACCGCGATCATCTTCGGCCTCGCAATCGCCGCGGTCGTGCTCGGCGAGCGGGTTGGCCCGATCCGGGTCGCCGCGGCCGGGCTCATCGTTCTCGGCGCGATCACGCTGCGGCTCGCCTGAGGCGTCAGGGCACCGCCGCGACGAACGCCCCGAAGGCCCGTGGCCCCTCCGGCATCGTGATCTCGCGCACCACCTCGTGGCTGGCCGCGTCGATCACCATCACCGAGTCGGAGAACCAGTTGGCGACGACCAGCGATCGCCCGTCTGACGTCGGCGCGATCCCTTCGGGGTATTCGCCCACGTCTATCGTGCCGGTCACTTCCAGCCGGCCCACGTCGAACACCGTCACCGTCGAGCCGTACTGATCGGTCACGAACCCCTCGTCGAGGGCGAACGCGACAGCATAGGGCCGCTCCCCCGTCGGGATCGTCGCCACCGTCTTGCCCGTCGCCAGATCGACCACCGAGACGGTGTTGGCCAGCACGTCGGCGGTGAACGCCCGGCCCTCGTGCAGCGTCAACCCGAAGGGGTGCTCGCCCACCGGCACCGTCCGCGTGGCACCGCTCGAAAGCTCGATCAGGCTCAGGGCATTGGCATCCCGGTCCGCCGTCACCATCAGACCGTCCACGATGGCGATGCCCGAGGGCGTCGGCCCGGTGGCGATCTCACGCAGGATCGCGCCAGTCCCGGGATCGACCTCGAAGACCCGCGGCACCTCCCAGTCCGAGACATAGGCAAGGCCCGTCGCGGGATCGACCGCCAGCCCGAACGGCGCGCCCTCAAGCGCCACCTGCCGAAGCTCGCGGCCTGTCAGGTCAAAGATGTGCAGCCGCTTCGTCTCGACCGCCACCGCGAGAATGCGCCCGCGCGCGGCATCGACACTCACCGCCGCCGGCTTGCCCGGCAGCGGCACCGTCGCCCGGATCTCGCCGGACGCCGGATCAAGCAGCGTCAGCGCCCCCGCCCCCTGCGAGGTGACGGCCGCCAGATCAGCCGCCCCCGCCATTCCCGCGCTGAGCGCGAGAAGGAAAAGGGCGGCGAGTTTCATCCGCCCGCGCCGAACCGGGTGGTGAGCGCGTCAAGGCCGCCCTGGATGAAGTCGGTCGCCGCCTTCATCGCCGCCTCGTCGCTCAGTTCTGCCGGCGGATTGGCGTTCGGAAAACCACGATAGAACGCCGCCGACCACTTCACATGCGCCTTGCCGCCCTCGTCGCTCAGCACGATCGTGTTGGCGAAGTTCGTGACCGGGATCAGTTCCACGTCATCTTGGGTCCGCCGGAACGCGATCGTGTGCTTCTCCGCGTCGTACTTGCCGAGCTCTTCCGGCACCGACACATCGCCGAAGCTGACGGTGCGGGTCTTGCCGTCCGCAGCCACCTCGGTCTTCGAGACGCCGGGATACCAGCTCATGTCGGCGAAATTGCCGACCACGGCCCAGACCTCGTCAACGCTCGCCCCGAGAGTGGCCTCTTCGCTCGCCTTCTGCCGCGACGGCCCGTGCGCCTGTGCGACGCCGCCCGACAGCGCCACGGCCATGATGAACCCGACCGCGACACTCCGCCATATCGGCATGGGCAATCTCCTTTCGATTATAAGAGCGACACGATAGCGGCCCGCAGCCCCAGGACCAAGCCAACGAAAGTCGAAAGCCGGACCTGGGCGGTTCCAGGCGCAATCCCGGGAACCTCCGCCGCTTATGCGCTTGCGCACCCTCCGCCTGCCTCTATAACCGCGACAATTTGCCGGCCATGAGGAATCCGCCTCCGGCCACGGCGCACCACCACCCCCGACGTAAGGCCCTCCCCTATGCCCAAGCGCACCGACATCCGCTCGATCATGATCATCGGCGCGGGTCCCATCGTCATCGGTCAGGCTTGCGAGTTCGACTACTCGGGAGCGCAGGCCTGCAAGGCGCTCCGCGAAGAGGGCTACCGGGTCATCCTCGTCAACTCGAACCCCGCCACGATCATGACCGACCCGGAGATGGCCGACGCCACTTACGTCGAGCCGATCACCCCGGAGGTCGTCGCGAAGATCATCGAGAAGGAACGCCCCGACGCGCTCCTGCCCACCATGGGCGGCCAGACCGGCCTCAACACCGCGCTCGCCCTCGCCGACATGGGCGTTCTCGACAAGTTCGGCGTCGAACTGATCGGCGCCAAGCGCGACGCGATCGAGAAGGCGGAAGACCGCAAGCTCTTCCGCGAGGCGATGGACCGGATCGGCCTCGAGAATCCCAAGGCCACCATCGTCACCACCATGGCCGAGGCCATGGACGCCATCGAATACGTGGGCCTGCCCGCGATCATCCGCCCCGCCTTCACCCTCGGCGGCACCGGCGGCGGCGTCGCCTACAACCGCGAGGACTACGAGCGCATCTGCAAGACCGGCCTCGACGCCTCGCCGGTCAGCCAGATCCTCATCGACGAGTCGTTGCTCGGCTGGAAGGAGTTCGAGATGGAGGTGGTCCGCGATAAGGCGGACAACTGCATCATCGTCTGCTCCATCGAGAACATCGACCCGATGGGCGTCCACACCGGCGACTCGATCACCGTCGCGCCCGCGCTGACGCTGACCGACAAGGAATACCAGATGATGCGCAACGCCTCGATCGCGGTGCTGCGCGAGATCGGGGTCGAGACCGGCGGCTCGAACGTGCAGTTCGCCGTCCATCCGGAAACCGGCCGCCTCGTCGTCATCGAGATGAACCCGCGCGTCAGCCGCTCCTCGGCGCTGGCGTCGAAGGCCACCGGCTTCCCCATCGCGAAGATCGCCGCCAAGCTCGCCGTGGGCTACACCCTCGACGAACTCGACAACGACATCACCCAGGTGACGCCGGCCTCGTTCGAGCCGACCATCGACTACGTGGTCACCAAGATCCCGCGCTTTGCCTTCGAGAAGTTCCCCGGCGCCGAGCCGCTGCTCACCACCGCGATGAAGTCGGTCGGCGAGGCGATGGCGATCGGCCGCACCTTCCACGAGTCGCTCCAGAAGGCGCTCTGCTCGCTCGAGACCGGCCTCACCGGCTTCGACGAGATCGAGATCGAGGGCGCCGAGGGGCCGGACGGCAAGGCGACGATCATCCGCGCCCTCTCGGCCCAGACCCCCGACCGCCTGCGCCTCGCCGCCCAGGCCATGCGCCACGGCCTCAGCGACGACGAGATCCACGCGGTGACGAAGTTCGACCCGTGGTTTCTCGCGCGTATCCGCGAGATCATCGACGAGGAAGCCCGCCTCATCCGCGACGGCCTGCCCCGCGAGCCGCACGGCCTGCGCCGCCTGAAGATGATGGGCTTCTCCGACGCCCGTCTCGCGACGCTCACCGCCCGAACCGAAACCTCGGTGCGCGCCGAGCGCCAGCGCCACGGCGTGCGCGCGGTCTTCAAGCGCATCGACACCTGCGGCGCAGAGTTCGAGGCCCAGACGCCCTACATGTATTCGACCTACGAGGTCGAGGCGATGGGCTCGGTCGAGGACGAGAGCCGCCCCAGCGGCAACCGCAAGGTCGTCATCCTCGGCGGCGGCCCCAACCGCATCGGTCAGGGCATCGAGTTCGATTACTGCTGCTGCCATGCCTGCTTTGCGCTGACCAAGGCTGGCTATGAGACGATCATGATCAACTGCAACCCGGAGACCGTGTCGACCGACTACGACACCTCCGACCGGCTCTACTTCGAGCCGCTGACGCTCGAGCACGTCCTCGAGATCCTCCGGGTCGAGCAGGAGAACGGCACGCTGCACGGCGTCATCGTCCAGTTCGGCGGCCAGACGCCGCTGAAGCTCGCGAACGCGCTGCACGACGCCGGCATCCCGATCCTCGGCACCACGCCCGACGCCATCGACCTCGCCGAGGACCGCGAGCGCTTCCAGGCGCTCCTGAACCGCATCGGCCTGCGCCAGCCGCGCAATGGCATCGCCCGCTCGCCCGCGCAGGCGATGACCGTGGCGAAGGAGATCGGCTACCCGCTGGTCATCCGCCCGTCCTACGTGCTCGGCGGCCGGGCGATGGAGATCGTCCGCGACGACGCGCAGCTCCAGCGCTACATCTCGACCGCCGTGCAGGTCTCCGGCGACACGCCGGTGCTCCTCGACAGCTACCTCTCGAACGCCATCGAGGTCGATGTCGACGCGATCTGCGACGGCAAGGCGGTCCACGTCGCCGGCGTCATGGAGCACATCGAGGAAGCCGGCGTCCATTCCGGCGACTCCGCCTGCTCGCTGCCGCCGTGGTCGCTCGACGACGCAACGATCGCCGAACTGAAGCGCCAGACCGAGGCGATGGCGCTCGCGCTCGGCGTCGTCGGCCTGATGAACGTGCAGTTCGCGATCCAGGACGGCGACATCTACGTCCTCGAGGTAAATCCGCGCGCCTCGCGCACCGTGCCGTTCGTGGCGAAGGCCACCGACAGCTCGATCGCCGCCATCGCCGCCCGCGTCATGGCCGGCGAGCCGCTCTCGAACTTTCCCCTGCGCGAGCCTTACCCGCAGGGCACGGGCCCGGACGACACGCTGCCCTATGCCGACCCGCTGACGCTCGCCGATCCCGACATGCCGTGGTTCTCGGTCAAGGAAGCGGTGATGCCGTTCAACCGCTTCCCCGGCGTCGACACCCTGCTCGGGCCGGAGATGCGCTCGACCGGCGAGGTGATGGGCTGGGACCGCTCGTTCCCGCGCGCGTTCCTGAAGGCGCAGATGGGCGCGGGCACCGCCCTGCCGACAAGCGGCACGCTCTTCGTCTCGGTCAAGGACAGCGACAAGACCGACGTGCTGCTGGAGGCCACCCGCATCCTGCACGAGCTCGGGTTCAAGGTGCTGGCGACCGCCGGAACCGCGAAGTTCCTGACCGACGCCGGGATCCCGACCGTCCGGGTGAACAAGGTCTACGAAGGCCGGCCGCACATCGTCGACGTCCTGAAGGACGGCGGCGTGCAGATCGTCTTCAACACCACCGAGGGCTCCCAGTCGATCAACGACAGCCGCGCCATCCGCTCGCTGACGCTCTCGGGCAAGATCCCGTACTACACGACGGCCGCCGGCGCGCGCGCGGCGGCGCTCGCCATGCGCGACCGTCTGGAGGGGGATCTGCGGGTGCGTTCGCTGCAGGGGTAAGCGCCTGCGACTGGAGAATGGGCCCGCCGACCCATTGAGTGCCGGTCACTGGTCTCAACCGGTATCTCGCTCGCGGGTCTGGGTGGAGATCCTTTTCGCGCCGGGACTGCCTTTCGCCAGCCCCGGCGCGAAAAGCGAAAGCACTGCTTTCGCCGCGCCAGCGGCAGGGAGCGCGGAAGCCGTCAGGCGTGAAGATTTCTGCGGCAGCGCGCCATCCGGTCGTGATCGCCCCGGCGTGCGCGGAACGCGCTCGCCCCCCGCAGGGGCGATCGCGGACGGATCTGTCACCCGCCAAATCCGTCGGTCGTCGTCGCCTTGCGCGATGCCCCGCTCAGGCACCCGCTCCGCCGGCCCCCTCACACCAGAACCGGCTCCGCCTGCTGCGCGCCGACCGCGAAGACCCGCTTGTAGCGCTCGATTTCCTCGGCCGGCCCCAGAGCCTTCGCCGGGTTGTCCGAGAGCTTCACCGTCGGGCGGCCGTTGGCGCTGACCGCCTTGCAGACCAGGCTGAACGGCGCCAGCGCGTCGTGGGGCGCGAGGCCGCGGAAGTCGTTGGTGAGCAGCGTCCCCCAGCCGAAGGAGAGCTTCACCCGGTCGTGGAAGCGCGCGTAAAGCTCCTCGATCCGGTCGACGTCGAGCCCGTCGGAGAAGATCACCAGCTTCTCGCGCGGATCCTGGCCGTGGCGCTTCCACCAGTCGATCGCTACCTCGGCGTTCTCTTCCGGCGAGCCGGAATCAACCCGGATGCCGGTCCAGGACGCGAGCCACTCCGGCGCATGCTCCAGAAAACCCCGGGTGCCATAGGTGTCCGGCAGGATCACCCGCAGGTTACCGTCGTAGTCCTGATGCCAGTTCTCCAGCACCCGGTACGGAGCCGTCGCGAGCGCCGCATCATCCTCCGCGAGGGCCGCGTAGACCATGGGCAGCTCATGGGCGTTGGTGCCGATCGCCTCCAGGTCGCGCCGCATCGCGATAAGACAGTTCGAGGTACCGGAGAACCGTTCCCCGAGCCCTTCCATCATTGCCTGCACCGCCCAGTCCTGCCACAGGAACGAGTGGCGGCGCCGGGTGCCGAAATCCGAGATCCGGAGGTCGGGCAACTGGCGCAGCCGCTCGATCTTCTCCCAGAGCCGGGTCATGGCCCGGGCGTAGAGCACCTTCACCTCGAACTTGCCCATGCCGCGCGTCACGGCCCGCGACCGCAGCTCCATGAGCACCGCGAGGGCGGGGATCTCCCACATCATCACCTCGGGCCATGAGCCCTCGAACGTGAGCTCGTACTGGTCGCCCTTCCGCTCCAGCTGGTACTCCGGCATGCGGAAGTCCTCGAGCCAGGCCATGAAGTCCGGCCCGAACATCCACCGCTTGCCGTAGAACGTGTTGCCCCGCAGCCAGGTCGACTCGCCCCGCGTCAGCCGCAGGCCACGGATGTGGTCGAGCTGCTGGCGGATCTCCACCTCGTCGATGAGCTCGGCCAGCGGCACGCTGGTCGTGCGATTGATGAGCGAGAACTTCACCCGCACGTCCGCATGACGGCGATAGACCGTCTGCAGCATCAGGAGCTTGTAGAAATCGGTGTCGAGGATCGAGCGGACCACCGGGTCAATGCGCCAGGCATGGTCGTAGACGCGGGTTGCGATATCAGTCATGCGGGTTCGCACTCCTCGGCGACGGCGAAGCGGACGCCCTGATCGCGCATCGTCCCGGTCATCCGCGCAAGCGAACCGTCGAGGTCGATCGCCCGGCAGGCATCCTCGAGGAGCGTGGCGCGGAAGCCCAGCGCGATGGCGTCGAGCGCGGAATAGGCGACACAGAAGTCGGTGGCGAGACCGGCGAGCCAGACCTCGCCGACGCCCCGCTCGCGCAGGTAACCCGCGAGCCCGGTCGGCGTCGACCTGTCGTTCTCGAAGAACGCGGAATAGCTGTCGACCTGCGGCCGGAACCCCTTTCGCAGCACGAGGTCGGCCATGTCGGTCTCAAGCTCGGGATGGAATTCAGCGCCCGGGGTTCCCTGCACGCAGTGGACGGGCCAGAGCACCTGCGACCCGTAGGGCATCTCGGTCACCGAGAACGCCTCGGCGCCCGGATGGCTCGCGGCGAACGACTTGTGGTCCGGCGAGTGCCAGTCCTGCGTCAGCACCCGGATCGGAAACCGCCGGGCGACCCGGTTCACGAGCGGCACCACCTCTTCACCGCCTGCGACGGCAAGCGCGCCGCCAGTGCAGAAATCGTTCTGGACGTCGATGACGATCAGCGCCGCGTCCGGTGCCATGTCTGCCTCCCCTCCCTGCCCCCGCGGGGGATGCTTCCGTCCCGTGAGATTGGCAGCGAACCCGTGCCTTTACAACAGGGGTACGACAGCGCCAGAGGGCGCCTCATTCCCCGACTAAACGAATCGGGATTGACTCATCCTGAGTGAATTGGTCATGTACTCCACAGCCAGTCCGTCGGGGCGAGCCACCGTCAGCAACCAATGTAATCTGGAGCCGATCGGCATGTATCACGTGCGTTCGTCCGAGACCCGCAGGGCCACCCCGATGGACCGCGACCACCGCCATGCGGACGGCTTCCTGCCGCCGCTTCCCCGCCGCGAACCGGCGCGCCAGTCGCCGCCGCCGGTGCATGATGCCCGCCTCCTGACCGATGGCGGCAACGAGGCCGAAATCCGCCTCGACGGCGTGCGTTACGTCCTGCGCATCACGCGGCAGGGCAAGCTGATCCTCACCAAGTGAGCGCCATGCCGCGAAATCCGGGAGCGGCGGCAGTCAGCAGGCTCTCGGAGCTGCCGCCGCTCGAGCGGCAGGTGATCCGCTGCCTGCGCTTCTGGTGTTCCGGGCCGGCCGGTCAGGGGGCTCTGGGTCGCGAGCTGGCCCAGCGCCTCGGGCCGGACACGGCGGAGCGGGTGGCGGACGGGATTGCCGAGCTGCTGCATGTCACCGCCAGCCATGCCCGGCGGCCGCTCCTCGGCCATGCGCTCGACTGCCCCTGCGCGGGCGGTGACGAATGCGTCTTCGCCCGCTTCGTCTCGCTCGCCGCCGAGGGCGCGCGAGAGGAGGCGGTGCTCATGGCCTCGCTGATCGTGCGGCCCGACCTCGCGCTCTGCCTTGCCGGGCTTGCGGAGGACGTAGGCCTCGGACTCATGCGCGGCCAGGAGCCCCGCATCCTGCAATAGGCTCACGCCCCGGCGGCATCAGCCGGTGGCGTGCCCAGCCATCCGCTAGGGCCGGCGGCGCGCCGTGACGGGACCACCCCGCGCGGCGAGCACCCGCTCTTCCACATCCGCGAGCCGCTCCACCGCCACCGCCATGTGGTGCGCGTTGGCATGGATAAGCGTCTGGCCATCGATCATCAGAGCCACGTGGCCGCGCCAGAACACGAGGTCGCCGCGGGCAAGCGCCGCGTCAGGGGGCAGCGGCGCCCCTGCGAGCTCGACCTGCATGTCGGTGTCGCGCGGCAATGCCACGCCGCACGCAAGATGCGCGATCTGCACCAGCCCCGAACAATCGATGCCGCGGATGCTGCGCCCGCCCCAGAGGTAGGGCGCGCCCACGAACCGCAGCGCCTGCGCCACCGGATCACCGGCCGACGGGGTGAGGTGCGGCAGCGGCACATGCCCGCCGTCGCGGAGCCGCGCGAAGCCACTGGTGCTGCCCGAGACCGGGACGTCGGCGAGGAGCGGCAATTCCCCCAGCACGCGGGCCTGAACCGAAGGCCGCTGGTAACTCTGCGACCAGATCGCCGTCACCGGCCGCCCCGCGCCGCGCTGCGGGCCGAGCCCGTCCCGCGCCACGTAGCCGACATAGCCGTCGAGTTGCGCCTGTCCCCAGACGAGCCCGTCCGGCCGCTCCTCATAGACGACGAAGACCTCGCCATGCAGCAACTGCGTCGCCCGTTCCCCTGTCGGATTGGGATCGAGCGTCAGGTCGAGCAACGACGGCGCCACGCGGGCGGGTCGCCCGGGTGCAAAGCGCTCGGCAGCCACCCGTCCTCGCAGGTGGGCAGCCGCGAGGTCGGGGCGGGCGGGGACCAGGCGCCGGTGGAACGGTCCGTTCACGTGCGGCAATAGCGGTTCTCCAGCAGCGCGAGGACCGCGCGTGCGGCCTGAAACGCAGCACCCTTCGGCCGGGCCGGTTTGGCCGCCGGGGTCCAGCCGTAGATGTCGAGATGCAGGTAACGCGGGCTCTCGGTGACGAAACGACGCAGAAATAGTGCTGCGGTGATCGCCCCGGCCATGCCCCCCGCCGGTGCGTTGTCCAGATCGGCAATTCCCGGCTCGATCAACGGCTCGTATGGAGTCCAGAATGGCAGCCGCCAGAGAGGGTCCGCGACCCTCAGGCTTGAGTCAACGAGGTCGGCGGCAAGTGCCTCGTCGTCGGTGAAGAAAGGCGGTACGTCCGGGCCGAGCGCAACGCGCGCCGCACCGGTCAGGGTCGCGAAGCTTACCACCAGTTCGGGCGCTTCCTCGTCGGCGAGCGCCAGCGCGTCGGCAAGGACCAGGCGGCCCTCGGCGTCAGTGTTGTTCACCTCGACCGTCAGCCCCTTGCGGCTCGGCAGGATATCCCCCGGCCGCATCGCCGCACTGGAAATCGCGTTCTCGACCGCCGGAACGAGAACACGGAGCCGGATGTCGAGCCCGAGGCTCATGATGATCTCGGAGAGGCCCATGACTGTCGCGGCGCCGCCCATGTCCTTCTTCATGTTGCCCATGGACGCACCGGGCTTGATGTTGAGCCCGCCGGTGTCGAAACAGACGCCCTTGCCGACCAGCGTCACCTTCGGCGCGTCCTCGCGGCCCCACACGAAATCGAGAAGGCGCGGCGCCTCGGCGGCGGCGGCGCCCACCGCCTCGATCATCGGCAGGTTCGCCGCCCGAAGCGCCGGGCCACCGCGCACCACGCTGAACGCCGCGCCGTGGCGCGCGGCAAGCGTCGCGAACGCCACCTCCAGGGTTTCCGGCCCCATGTCACGCGCCGGGGTGTTGATGAGGTCCTGCGCGAGGGCGGCGCCGCGCGCCAGCGTCTCGACGCGCTCGATGTCGACGCCCTCGGGGCAGACGAGTTCCACCTCGGACGCCTTGCCAGCCCGGTACCGCTGGAAGCGGTAGTCTGCGAGCCGCCAGCCAAGCACCTCGACGCTCAGGTCGATCGGCACGTCGCCGGGCTCCAGCACGTAGCGCCCGGGCGGAAGCTTCGCCGCAGCCGCGGCGAGCGGGAAGCGGTCGCGCGCCCGGGCGGCCGCACTGCCCCAACCGACAAGGACCGCGGAAATCCCGGATTCTCCGGGCAATGCAAGGACCTCGCCGATCGCGGCGCCGAACCCCGACGCCTCGACCCACGCACGTATTTCGGGCGTCTGAGTGCTTATCCAGGACGCCAGCGACGCGCCCTCAATCAGGCGGAGCGAGATTTTCCGGACGTCGGATTGGGCGACGATTGGCATTCGGTAGGCGCTCTTCGAATTGATACACCATCCTAGGGCGCGTCAGCCCAGTGTTACAAGAGTCACAAAGCGGACTGTTCAGTAAATACGATTACGGAAAGCAACGAATCCTCTCCGAGCCGCGCCAGCCGCGCCGAAACCGCAGCGGTGGCGATCTCGTCGCAGGTGGAAAGACAGCCCACGAGATCGCGGGCGACGCGGGCGAAATCGGAGAGTCCCACCTGCTCGGAAAGCCCGGCCAGGCGCGTGGCGAGCGCCCGGGCTTCCTCTGCATCGCCCTCGTCGAGGGCGGTCCGAAGCAGGCCGAGTCGGTCGGTCAGGTGGAACACCACCTCCGAGACCACCTCCCGGCAGCGCTGGTCGCCAAGCGACTGGCGCAGCAGATGAATCCGTGACCGGTCGAGTTCGGCGTCCTCGTATGCCGGTATGCTGTAAAGCTCGGCTCCCATGGCAATCCCCCAAGTACCCGACGCAGGACATTGCCGGGAAGTGGTAAAGGCCATCCTGACGTCTGCGCTTGCCGCAGCGCGTCATAAGCCTGAAAGTCGCGCCGAGTTTAGCCAAATCGGACCTACGATTCGCCGGGGGGACAAGCGATGGAACATGCAAAGCCACTGCCGGAGGACCTGATTGTCCGGTATCGCGCCTGGAAGGAGCGCCGCACCCCGGAGCAGACGGCGCATTCCGCCGAACTCGCCGAGAACGGCCAGAACCCGACGGCTATGATCATCACCTGCTGCGACAGCCGGGTGCTCATATCGGAGATCTTCGGCGAGGGGCCGGGTGATTTCTTCATCCATCGCAACATCGCGAGCCTCGTCCCGCCCTATGAGCCGGACGGCGAGAGCCACGGCACCTCGGCGACGATCGAGTACGCGGTGATCGCGCTGAAGATCGAACACCTGATCGTCATGGGCCACCACGCCTGCGGTGGCGTGCGCGGTTGTCACGACATGCTGGCCGGGCTCGCGCCCGACCTCGACACGCCCACGAGCTTCGTCGGCACCTGGCTCCGGCTCCTGAAGCCCGGATACGAAGCGCTCGCCGGGCGCGGCCTCAGCTATGAGGAGCGCATTTCCGTGCTGGAAAAGCAGGCGGTGCTCGTCAGTCTGACCAACCTGATGACGTTTCCCTTCATCGCCGCGGGCGTCGAGTCGGGCCAACTGCAACTGCACGGGGTCTGGAAGGACATCCGCGACGGCGGGCTTGAGCTCTACGATGCCGAAACCGATCAGTTCGTTCCGCTTTAGGGAATCAATTTCGGGAATCAATTTCTGTTGATCACTTCCTGCTTGGCAGTGTTGCCGACACAATGGTTAGATCAACGCGCGTATTGGAATTGGATACCCAGATAGGAAGGAAGGCTGATGCGGAAGCTGGCCGGCTTGCTCGGAGTGTTTGTGATCGCTGGTACCGTGGCGGTTGCGGCAGACGATCCCATCACCACTCGAATTTCACTCATGGATGCAAGCGGCGCCGCGACGGCGCTTGCCGGCGGAATGCTGAAGGAGCAGGTCCCCTACTCGCCCGCAGCCGGCAAGGCTGCGATCGCCTCGTGGCACGCGGTTGCCGTCTCTTTCGGTGACTACCTCCCCGAAGGCAGCGAGGACGCCTCCCGCAGCCATGCCGCGCCGAAGATCTGGGAGGACCGCGCCGGTTTCGACGCAGAACTCGCCAAGTTCGAGGAGGCCTCGGACGCCGCGATGAAGGCGTCCGGCAAGGACGGCCCGCCAGATCTCGCCAGCTTCCAGAAGCTGGCGCAGCCGGTGATGGGCACCTGCAAGGGCTGTCACGAGAACTACCGCCTCGAAGACTGAGGCCGGGCCATGCTTGTCCTGCGCATTCTCGGCTGGCTCGCGGTGCTCGGCCTCGTGGCCGGCGCCGGATTCTGGGTGCTGACCATGCCCCGCGGCCTCTCGGCCGAAACGCTGGCCGCGATGCCGCCGGGCGACGCGGCTCGTGGCGAGTCCATCTTCTGGGTCGGCGGCTGTGCCTCTTGTCATGCGGCGGCCGGGGCAAAGGAGAACGACCGGCTGAAACTCGGCGGCGGGCGCGTGCTCGCCACCGAGTTCGGCAACTTCGCTCCGCCGAACATCTCGCCCGATCCCGAGCATGGCATCGGCAACTGGACGGCAGCGGACTTCGCGAACTCGATGCTGAAGGGCATCGGGCCGGGTGGCGAGCATCTGTATCCCGCCTTCCCCTACGCGTCGTACACCCGGATGGAGCTCGGCGACGTCGCCGACCTCTGGGCCTACATGCAGACGCTGCCGCCGATCCCGGAGACTGCGGCGGCGCAGACGGACCTTCGCTTCCCGTTCAACATCCGGCGCGGCGTCGGTCTCTGGAAGCTCGCATTCCTCGACGACAGCCCGGCGGTCACGATCGCCGATGCGAGCCCGGAAGTTCTGCGCGGGCAATACCTGAGCGAGGGTCCGGGTCACTGCGGCGAGTGCCACACGCCCCGCAACTTCGCCGGCGCGGTCGATACGAGCCGCTGGCTCGCCGGCGCGCCGAACCCGGAGGGCAAGGGACGTATCCCCAACATCACGCCGGGCGGCCCGGTGGGCGACTGGTCACTGGCGGATATGGTCTATTTCTACCAGACCGGCTTCGACCCCGACTTTGACGCGGTCGGAGGGAGCATGGTGGACGTGCAGGAGAACCTTGCGATGCTGCCGGATGACGACCTGCACGCCATCGCGGCCTATCTCGCGGCGGTGCCGCCACAGGCGAGCGCGCCAGCAGCACGCTGACCGCCGGCGCGCGCAGTTCCATGAGCGGGACCGATGGTCCCGCTCATGACAGGCTTCAGGCGACCGTCGCCGGGACGTCGCCCTTCTTCAGGACCCGCCGACCAAGAAGCTCCGCGATCTGCACGGCGTTGAGCGCCGCGCCCTTGCGCAGGTTGTCGGAGACGATCCAGAGCACCAGCCCGTTCTCCACCGTCGGATCGGTGCGGATGCGGCTCACGTAGGTGGCATACTCGCCGACACACTCGATCGGCGTGACGTAGCCACCGGCCTCGCGCTTGTCGACGACGAGCAGCCCCGGGCTCTCGCGCAGGATCTCGCGGGCCTCGTCCTCGTCGAGCGGATCCTCGAACTCGACGTTCACCGCCTCGGAGTGGCCGACGAAGACCGGCACGCGGACGCAGGTGGCGACCACCTTGATCGCCGGATCGACGATCTTCTTGGTCTCCGCCACCATCTTCCACTCTTCCTTGGTGAAGCCGTCCTCCATGAAGGAGTCGATGTGCGGAATGACGTTGAAGGCGATCTGCTTCGGATAGACGCTCGGCTCCACTTCCTGACCGGGGACATAGAGGCCCTTGGTCTGGTTCCAGAGTTCGTCCATCGCGCCCTTGCCCGAGCCGGACACCGACTGGTAGGTCGAGACGACGACGCGCTTGATCTTCGCCCGGTCATGCAGCGGCTTCAGCGCCACCACCATCTGCGCCGTGGAGCAGTTGGGATTGGCGATGATGTTCTTCCGGGAGTAACCGGTGATCGCGTCCGGGTTCACCTCGGGCACGATCAGCGGGACGTCCGGATCGTAGCGGTAGAGCGACGAGTTGTCGATCACGACGCATCCGGCCTTCGCCGCGATCGGCGCGTACTTCTTGGTCGCGTCGGACCCGATGGCAAAGAGCGCCATGTCCCACCCGGTGAAGTCGAACGTGTCGAGATCGAGGGTTTTCAGTGTGCGGTCGCCGAAGGAAACCTCGGTGCCGAGCGACTTTCGGGACGCAAGCGCCACGATTTCGTCCACGGGAAATTCCCGCTCGGCGAGGATGTTCAGCATTTCCCGACCCACGTTGCCCGTGGCGCCGACGACCGCAACGCGATAGCCCATTGCCCTTCACTCCTGGTACAGTGCGGGGGCGCTTTTGCGCATATCCGGGGGAAAGTAAACCGGATTCGCCCGGGTCACGTTGTCCGGGTCACGGTCACTCCGGCATCGTCTCGCCCGAGCCGCCGAACTCCGCGGGGAAGTCCTTCAGCTTCGGCAGGCCGTCCCGGATCGGCAGCACGGCCTCGGAATAGTTGACGTGCACCACCGGCGCAAAGGCAAGTGTCGGAATTATCGCGGCATAGACGTCGACGAGCCCGAGGCCCGGATGATCTGTCATCACGTGGCCACCACAGACGGTGCAGAACTTGCGGTCGGACATCGCGGTCTTGGCGAAGTGTCCGAGCTTGTCATCACCCTTGGTCACCGTGACGTTCTCCGGCTTCCAGAGCGTGAAGGCGTTGACCGGCCCGGCCGACCACAACCGGCACGACGCGCAGTGGCAATAGCCCATGGCTTCCGGCGCGCCGGTCACCTCGACGGCGACAGCGCCACAGAAACAGGTTCCCTGGTGGGTCTCGGACATTGAGCGTTTCCTTCCTGTCAAGGAGAGCGCGAGCACTCCCGAGCGAGACCATGGACCCCGCGACCGCCGCGTGTCTAGGCGCTGCTCGGTTCCGCCAGCCAGCATGAAGCCGTCGGCAGACGCCGGCTTTCCCCGTCCGACGCGCGGCCAGAAGCGCGGCGCCGGCCTGCGGGAGCGATGCGATGGCGGTCCGTCCCGGGCCGTCGCGCGCCCCGCCACCTGACCCGCCTGCGACCACGCGGGCCCTGCGCATGGAGTGTGTGACTGTCTGACAATGGAGGATCGGCATGCGGGTTGCGGTCATCGGAGCGGGCATCATCGGAGTGACAATCGCGGCTCGGCTCGCCGAGCGGGGTGCGTCGGTGGTCGTCATCGACAAGGGTCACCCGGGGTGCGGAACGACGAGCACCTCGTATGCCTGGCTGAACTCGAACGGCAAACAGCCGAAGGCGTACTTCGACATCAACCGCGCCGGCCTCGACGCCCACAAGCGCCTCTCGCCGAAGGACGGCGCCGCGTGGCTCGATATTGGCGGCCACGTGGAATTCGCGATCGACGACCATCACCGCGACGACCTTGCCGCCCGGGCGGCGCGGCTCAGGTCCTGGGACTACCCGGCCGAGGAGATCACGGCGGCGGACGTCGCGCGGCTGCTGCCCGACGTCAGGTTGCCCGAGGGCGTGCAGCTCATCATCCGCTATCCCGGCGAGGCCCACGCCTATCCCGCGCTCTACCTCGCGCATGTGCTCGGCGAGGCGCGCGCTGCCGGCGCTCGGATCAGGACCGGCGTCGAGGTGACCAGCCTCACCGGCAACGGCGAGACGGCGTCGGTCGGGCTCTCGGACGGCAGCGTCGAGGACGTCGACCGGGTCGTGTCGGCGACCGGGCGCTGGACGTCGCGCTGCGCCGCGCTCGCCGGCGCCAACGTGCCCGTGCGTGAGTTCTCCGAGCCGGGCGACATCGTTGTGGGCTACCTCGCGGTGACCAATCCCCTGCCCGTGCGCCTCGCGTCCCTCGTCACCAGCCCGTGGCTGAACGTCCGGCCCGCCGGTGGTGGCCGGCTGATGCTGCAGGCGCTCGACCTCGATGCGACCGCCGATCCGCGCGAGGTGCCCGGGACGGACTCGCCCCTCGCCCGGGAGCTGCTCACGCGACTTCGGGCGCTGCTCGACGGCACTGGCGGCGCGCGGATTGTCGAGCTGATGGTCGGTCAGCGGGCGATGCCGGAGGATGGCCGCACGATCGCGGGCTTCGCTCCCGGCGTGCCGTGGTTCTACGTCGTCGCCACCCATTCCGGTGTGACCCTCGCGCCCTACCTTGGCGAGGCGGTCGCCGCCGAGCTGGGCGGTGAGCCGCAGGCGGCGCTCGACGAATTCAGGATCGAGCGTTTCGCGATCGACAAGACCTATGGGCAACCGTACACGCCGCGAAAGCCCGGCGAGCAATAGCGGAACAACGGGGCAGAGACCCAACCATGCGCATCAGGCGTGAGACCGTCGCGGAACAATGCGTGCAGCTGCTGCGCCGGCAGATCCTCGAGTGGCGGCTGGTTCCCGGAGAGGTCGTGACGGAGGAGAGCATCGCGCGCGACATGGGCGTTTCCCGCCCGACGGTTCGCGAGGTGCTGAACACCCTGATCGTCGAGGGCCTGCTCACCCGCAATCCCACCACGCGCTCGCTCTGCGTGACCCGGCTCGACTGCGGAGGGATCAACGAGATCTACCGGGTCCGCCGCCTGCTCGAAGCCGCCGGAGTGAGGGCGTTCGGCGCCCTGGACGATGTGGCGCTCCAGCCGCTCGCCGCCGCGACGGCAACGCTCGCCGCGGGCCGTCGGGACCGGCGACACCCACGCGATCGTGCAGGATGACATCGCCTGCCACACCGAGATCGTCGCGCTGATCGGCTCTGGCGATCTCGTCGAGTTCTACGCGCGCCAGCTCGCCAAGCTGCAACTGGCGATGGCGGGCGCGACCCGATCCCGCAGCTACGACCTGCAGGCGCTTCGCGACGCGCACCTGAGGCTCCTCGACCTCATGCGGCAGCGGCGCATCGAGGAGGCGGTCGGGTTCATCGTCGCGAGGCTCGATGCGGCGGAGAAGCAGCTGCTCGACGCCGCCTGACCCCGGGCGGCGGAGACCCCGGCGCCGCACGTCACGGGCGGATCACGGGCGGATCACGACACCATACTGGGCGTAGTCGCGAAACAGCGATCGCCAGCGCACGCGGCCACCGAGCGACGTGGCGGCCCGCTCAAGCGCCGGGTGAAGATCAGCGCGCGGCGTCACGTGAAACTTGCCCAGCCATGCGCGCAGCCCGGTGCGGAACCAGCCCGGCAGGCGCGACTGCTCCGAAAAGTCGACGACGTGCAGCTCTCCCGCCGGCGCGAGGCAACGCGTCGCCATGTCGAGCGCGCGCTCCCAGTCCGGGATCATCGAGACGGAATAGGAGAGGACCACCCGATCGAACGTCGCGACACCGAACAGCGCCTGCGGATCGAAGTCGCAGGCGTCGGCGGCGGCAAGACGCGCCCGGTCGCCGAGCTTGGCCCGCGCCGAGCGCAGCATTTCCTCGGAAATGTCGAGGCCGTGGAGCGACGCCCCGGGACAGGCCCGCGCGATATGGTGCAGGTTCCGCCCGGTGCCGCAGGCAATTTCCAGCACGCGCCCGCCCTGGGGCACGCGAAGCTCCCCGATCAGGTGATCGCGTCCGAGCAGGTACCACGCGCGGGTCAGGTCGTAGATCCGGCGCTGATGGCGGTAGATGCCGTCCATCAGCGCCGCGTGGCTCCGGGTCTCCGCGGCGATCATGCGGTGCGCCTGTAGAGGTGGACGCCGCCGTAGATCGCCGAACGATCGGCGGCGAAGGCGGTGGCGGAAGCCTCCGAGTCATAGTGCCAGCGGTCGAGGATCGAGGGCGACACACGGCCCGGCAGGATGTCGGGCGTGCCACCGGTGCGGAACAGAACCCGCGCGCCCGGTGCCGCCGTGCGGTCGATCTCGGCCCAGAGGGCGTTCAGCTGCGCGTCGCTCATCCAGTCCTGCGCGTCGAGCAGCACATAGGCGTCGAGCGATCCCGCCAGCATTCCGGCCAGCTGGTCGGTCAGGGAGCGGTTGACGATCGAACCGCGATGCGCCGCCTCGCGCAGCGTCTCGAACTGCCCGGCCTGCAGATAGGGCGGCAGCGCGCCACCCGGCCGCTGATCGTAGTGGCGGGCGAACGCCTGCCACGCGAAGTAGTTCTCGCGGATCGGAAAGTCGCACATCAGCCGCCGCGTCCGCTCGCGCAGCACCGGCAGGACGGAACCCGCGCCATCGGCGGCGAGCTTGTCGTACTGGGCGGGCGGAATGCCGAGGCCGAAGAGCGACGCGCGCTGCGCCGCCAGCCCGCGCACCAGCCGCTTCTCGAAGAGCGGCGCGATCCGGGCGTCGAAGAACGCCGCCTGCGCTTCGAGGCTTTCCGCCTGGAGCAGCGGCCGGAAGTCCACGCCGGCCAGTCGGGTGATGCCGTGGAGCGTGCCGATAAAGCGTCCCAGCGCCCCGTGGCGGTAGAAGCCCCGGGCGAACATCTCGATCCGACGCCGGCGGAGCGGCCCGCGGCCCGCCCACCAGGCGCGGGACTCCGCGTCGAGGACGGGCGCGATCAGCTCGTCATAGCGCGCAACGTTCTCCCGGCGATCCGCCCGGGCAAAGAAGTCGTGGAACGCCGCATGATCGGGCAGCGCCCGCGCCGCCGCGAGCTTCAGCCGCCCGAGCGCGACATGCGCGGGCGAGAGGTCCACCGCCGTCACCGAGCCGGGGCCGGCGGTCAGATAGGACATCATGTTGCAGCCGCCGGAGGCGATGCAGATCACATGCTCATCGGGCGCGAGGCCCAGGGCGGCCATGTCCGCCACCGGGTCCTCCCAGATCTGCGGATAGACCAGCCCCTCGAACATGCGGGCGAAGACCGACTCGAGCACGCTCGTGGCGGTGAGACGACGGGTCTCGCTGACGGCGGTACGGATCTGCGCCGAGGGCGCCGGACTTGCGATCTCGGTCATCACGCGGCCTCTGCGTTCTGGCGACGGCGGCGCATCAGGCGCGGGTGACTGTTCGCGAGGGCGCGGCGACGCCGGACCGCCGCCCAGTCGAGCAGGTGCAGCGAGCCATCCTCGCGCTCCACCACCGCCGTGCAACTCTCGACCCAGTCGCCGGTGTTGACGTACTGGATGCCTTCGATCTCACGCAGCGCGGCGGTGTGGATGTGGCCGCAGACGATGCCGTCGTAGCCGTGCTCGCGCGCTTCCTTCGCGAGCGCCGCCTCGAAGGCGCTCACGTGGCTCACCGCGCGCTTCACCTGCGCCTTCGCCCACTTCGAGAGCGACCAGTAGGGTCCGCCCCAGAGCCGGCGCACGCGGTTGAAGAGAATATTGGCCTGGATCGCGAGGTCGTAGGCCCGGTCGCCCACGTGCGCGAGCCACTTCGCGTGCACCACCACTGCGTCGAACTCATCGCCGTGCGTCACGAGATAGCGCCGGCCGTCGGCTGTCACATAGTCGGCGCGCGCCATGACCTCGATGCCACCGAAGTGCGCCCCGAGGCAGGAGCGGAACATCTCGTCGTGGTTTCCGGGCACGAACACCATCCTGGCCCCCGCCGCAGCCTTGCCGAGCAGCGCGTGAACGACGGCGGTGTGACTCTCGGCCCAGTTCAGGCCGCGATGCATCTGCCAGCCATCGTAGATGTCGCCGACGAGGTAGTAGGTCTCAGCCTCATGGCAGGACAGGAAATCGAGCAGCAACTCGGCCTGGCACCCGCGGGTACCGAGGTGCACGTCGGAAATCAGGATCGTCCGATACTTCAAGCCGCCAACCTCTCAACCGGGGTTCCGGATGCGGTCTAGCGACGGCTCTTGACCGATTTGTGATTGGAAGTTGACGGAATTCTGAAGGTGTCAGCCCGGGAACCAGCAGCTCCGCGGCACCCGGTAGGCCGCGAAGTCGGTCGTCACGTAGCCTTCTGCCGGACGCCAGCGCGCAACCTCGGTTCCCGGGGTACCACCGGGGCGGCAGTCGGGCGGCTCTCCCCGACCGACAAACAGCACCTCGCCCGGGCCGGGCGGCAACGGATGCTTCTGGGCGTAGTGGTGCGGCGGAAAGCCGTCGACCGGCTCGGCGTAGATCGTGAGGTCGGAATCGCGCAGCGTGTAGAAGAGATCGGCGAGAATATCGCGATTGGTGGCGACGATTGCCTCGAGCCCCTGTTCGCGGGCGAGGCGCTCGAACTCGTGGGTCGCGGCGGTCCGCCCCACGTAGCGATAGAGCGCGAGCTGGTCTCCGAGGCGGAAACTGTCGGCGACGGTGGTCGCGACCGGCAGCGCGAGGGCGATCGCGCCATTGAGGACAAGCCCGGCCGCGAGCCAGCGCGGCCGGGGCGCCAGAACGGCGCTGGCGAGCACCGCCGCGGCCACATGTCCCGCGGCCGCCCAGTTGCCGTGCGCCCCGGCGAGGATCGCCTGCACCGAGACAATGAGAAACGTCGGCAGCGACAGGAACGCCAGAAGCCGCGCCCGGCTGTCCGACACCACGCGCCCGAGACCGAGGATATAGGCGGCGAAGAACACCGGCCCCGCGACACCGAACTGGGCGCCGATGAAGTCGAGAAGCTTGATCGGATAGAAACCGGCACCGCCTTCAAGCTTGGTGTTGTCCGCGGTGTGCTGCAGCGTCGTGAAGCCGTTCTGCAGGTTCCAGAAGATGTTCGGAGAGAGGATCAGCAAGCCGACCACGAGGGCAATGACCGCGTCCCGGCGCGCGATCCGCGCCTGCGGCATCACCAGGGCGGCAAGGACCGCGGAGATCGGAAAGTAGATCATCGCGTACTTCGAGAGCATCCCGACGCCGACCGCCGCGCCGAGGACGATCGCCCAGCCGATCGACCGGCGCTCGGCGAGGGTGATGAACGCAAGGATCGCCAGCGCGAAGCACGCGAGCATGGGTGTATCGGTCGAGACAAGAAGACTCGCGACGGCAACCGCGGGAAAGAGCGAAAAGCCGAAGCCGGCGACGGCGCCCGCGCGCGCGCCGTAGAGGCGCCGGGCGATCAGCCCGACGACGACCGAGGTGAAGGCCCAGATCAGCGGCAGCGGCAGACGGATCCAGAATGGCGAGTCAGACCCGATCGACGTCGACAGCCGAAGGATCCAGGCGATCAGCGGCGGCTTCGAATAATAACCCCACGCGAGCTGCTGCCCCCAGAACCAGTATTGCGCATCATCGACGTAGAGATCCGCCCGATCGAACGGCAGAAACGCCATCCGCCAGAGGGTGATCGCCCCGATCGCGAAAAGGCTGAGCACAAAGGCCCGGTTTCCGTCACTCAGTTCGTTGCGGTGCATGAATCAGCCAGAGATTGCGAGCGTAGACCATGAGACCCATGGCCTGCCCCAGCATGAACACCGGATCGCGGCGATAGATTGCGTAGGCGAGGAGCACGATCCCGCCACCGACCGAGAAGTACCAGAAGGCCACGGGCATGACCGACTGCCGCGCCCGCTCGGACATGATCCACTGGACCAGGAAGCGCATGGAAAACAGCGCCTGCCCGACGAAGCCGACCATCACCCACCAGAATTCGCCCCAATGGTCGACGTGGAAGATGGTAAAGACCGCCTCCATCAGGCGTCGCCCTCGACCGGCGCGAGCTCCATGGGGCGGGCCTTCCGGCGCCGCTTGATCAGCCACATGACGCCGAGCAGATCCCAGACGCCGGCGATCGCCCGGCTGATGTTGGCATAGTTCGATTTCCCCGCATGCCGGGCGTCATGCGCCACGTCCACGTGAATCGTCCGCCACCCGTCACGCGCCACCAGCGCCGGCAGATAGCGGTGCATGTGATCGAAGTAGGGCAGGCCGAGGAACACGTCGCGTGGCAGAAGCTTCAGCCCGCAGCCGGTATCGCGGGTACCATCGTTCAGCAACCGCTGACGGATACCGTTGGCCCAGCGCGAGGCAATCCGCTTCGAGGCGGTGTCCTTCCGCCCGACCCGCTGGCCCGCAACGAGACCGACGCCCTCCGGGAACGCGGTGCCTTCGAGGCGGGCGACGAGTTTGCGGATCTCCATGGGAGGGTTCTGCCCGTCGCCATCGAGCGTGCAGATCACCCGGCCATGGGCGAAACTCACGCCGCTCGCGATCGCCGCGGACTGCCCGGCGCTGTTGCGGTGCTGCACCAGGCGCAGCATCGGCAATTCCTGACGCAACGCCAGCACCCGGTGAGCGGTGTCATCGGTCGAGCCGTCATCCACGAAGATTATCTCAAAGGGGGCGAGGTCGGCGCATGCAGCCGCAATGCCCTCAGCGACGAAGACGACGTTCTCAGCCTCGTTCTTGAGCGGCACCACCACGGAAAGCCAAGGCGCGACCCGATCCAGTTTCGACGCCATCTGCCCTCGCTTCTTCTCCCGGCACCGGGCAACGATAATTTAGCCAACGGCCCGGGTAAACCGAGGATCCGCGAGGGTCAAGCCACGCTCCCCGAGTGGTGAAAACCGTCATCGCCGGAAGGGCCGTTGCGCGATCCGGGCGTCCCGGCGACACGCGAACCGCGGCCGGACCGGAAACCGATCCGCCCCGCCAGGTTCCCGAAGCACAAGGGGGCGCCCATGATCTCCGGCAGCCCGCGTCATCAAGGCGAGCAAAATGTCCATGGCAGGCCACCCCGCCTACAGCAACCATTCGACCGGCAGCAGCCCGATCACGGCGATGGCCGCCTGCCTGAACCAGCTTGCGCCGGGTTCCTGCTGGTAGATGCCAAGCTTGCCGTCGGGCATCTCCTCGGTCCATGCCATCTGGCCATCGAGTGTCAGGACGGGCTGATAGGAGGCCCGTTTCAGCGGCCCGTCGAACCCCTCGGACACCCGGCGGGCCATGGTCGGGCTGTCGATCAGAAAGCCCATCTCGCAATTCAGCAGCGCCGAGCGCGGGTCGAAATTGAACGATCCGATGAAGACGCGGCGATCGTCGACGGCGAAGGTCTTGGCGTGCAGCGCCGCGCCGGAAAGTCCAAGCCGCTTCAGCTCCTCGCGGCCCGGCTCCTGTTCCGCGCGAAGCTTCAGCTCGAAGAGCTCCGCGCCCGCCTTCAGCAGATCGCGACGGTATTTCGTGTAGCCGGCATGGACGATCAGCACGTCCGTCGTGTTCATCGCGTTCGTCAGGATCCGCACGCGCTTGCCTGAGCGCGCCAGATCCCCGAAGAGCCGCGTCCCCTGCTTGCCCGGCACGAAATAGGCCGAAACGACGTCGATCCCGGTGCGGACCTCGCCGAGGATGCCCGAGAGCCGGGTGATCATCAGCTGATCGCGGGACGCCTTGCCCTCCCCCTTCACCGGATCGTCGGCAACGACCTCGACCCGGGTAAACTCCGGCCTGACGGATCCGCCCCGGAAGCGGCTCGCGCTCGACTCGAGTTGGCCCACGAGTTTCCCTGCCGCCTCGCTGCGCGCGGACTCGGCGACGCTGGCCAGAAATGCGTCGAGATCGCCCTCACCCCTGATGATCTGGTCAACCGGGAAGGCCGAGGCGCTGTTCCAGTAGGCGTCAAAGACATCGGCGGTCTTGCCGACCACGTCACCAAAGGCCAGCACGTCCATGTCGAGGTAGTAGTTCGCATCCCCGACCCGAAAATATTCGTCGCCGATGTTGCGCCCGCCAATGATCGCCGCCTCGCCGTCGACGATGAAGGATTTGTTGTGCATCCTCCGGTTCATCCGCATGAAATCCAGCGCGTAGCCGGCCATCTTGGGCGTGCGGATAGTCGAGGGGTTGAAGAGCCGGATCTCGAAATTGTCGAGCGCGTTCAGCGTGGCCATGACGCCGTCGAGCCCCGGCACGCCATTGTCGTCCAGCAGCAGGCGCACCCGCACGCCGCGCTTCGAGGCGTCGTAGAGCATCTTCAGCAGCAGCCGCCCCGACGTGTCGTCGTGCCAGATGTAATATTGTGCGTCGATCGAACGGTCAGCGATCTCCGACAGGGCAAGGCGGCTGCCCAGCGCGTCGTGGCCACCCGCCAGCGGGATGACGCCGCTCTCATGCTCATGCCCCGCCATCCCGGCGCGCACCCGCTCCGCGAGCCGCGTCGATGGATCACGCGGCAGCGACACTTCCGGTGCGCGGCCCGAGATGTCCGGCAGTGGGAACAGCCATCGTCCGGCGAGGACGCCGACGACGGCAAGAAGCACCAGCCCCGCGAGAAAAACCCCGATCCGCACCAGCATTGGCATGTTTCCCCTCGTGCCCGCCGAGGACCAACGCACTGACGGCGAAATCGACCGTCGGGAAGCGCAGGTCCATTGCTCGATCCATGGCCGCCGGTGAATGTCAGACCAGAGCCCGAACGCGACATGAAGGGCGCGGAAGGCGTCGACTTGCGACATGGTCATGCGGCCATGCAATCACGCCGCCCACGATGAAACAGACCAGACCAGGGCAGCCGCGCATCGCCCCCGGAGTGTCTTTTTTTCAACTTCCGATCCCCGCAGATGCCGTGGGGAATGCTACGGAATTTTCCCCCCCTTTTTGAGGGAGGAAGAACCATTTCAGCTGAGGTGACGATTTTCGACGGGTTTTCGCGACAGGCGAATTTCGTACTGGTCGGAGTGAGAGGATTCGAACCTCCGACCCCCTGCTCCCGAAGCAGGTGCGCTACCAGGCTGCGCTACACTCCGACTGGCGCGTCTCTTAATGCGGTTGCGGGGGGAGCGCAACGGCCTTCGTTCGGGGTTTCTCGCGACGTCCGCGCGCGCATCAGCGGCCCCGGCCGGAGGCGGTCGCGTCAGTCGGCATCCCGCCGCGCCAGCCGGCGGAGCAGGCTGATCCTCGGGTAGATGCCGGAGACATAACGGCTCTCGGTGCGGAGTACCGGACGGGTGCTCGACCGGCTGTCCTCGCGGAAGACCACGTAGATGCCGCTCAGGATGATGATCCCGGCCCCGAGCGCCGTCGGCCAATCCGGGCGCTCGTGGAAGAAGAACGCACCATAGACCACGGCCCAGAGGATCTGGGAGTACTGCATGGGTGCCACGACGACCGCCCGCCCGGTCCGGTAGGCGGCGATCTGGCAGAGCGCCGCCGTGAAGCCGAGAAGCGCCATCAGCGCCACCCCGCCAAGGTGAAGCCCGGGCATCGGCTTGTAGACGAAGGGCAGGATGCACCCCATGACGAGGATGTTCGCCACCATCGGATAGAGCAGGAGCACGGCGCTGCGCTCCTCCGCGCCGATCTTGCGCACGACGACCGCCGCGACCGACGAGCAGACGGCTGCCGCGAGCGCCGCGAGATGCCCGGACGAGAATTCGGTGGCGCCCGGGCGAAGCACCACAAGTACCCCGAGGAGGCCGACCATCACCGCGATCGAGCGATGCAGGCCCACCGTCTCGCCGAGAACCGGCACCGCGAGGACGGTGATGAGCAGCGGCGCCGCGAAGATCAGCGCATAGGTCTGGGCCAGCGGCAGCACCGAGAAGGCATAGAACGCCGAAGTGGTGCTGACGACCGCCGCCGCGGTGCGCAGCAGCGTCCACCACGGATGCCGGGGCCGCAGATCGCCCTGCATCCTGTCCCGGAGCAGCATGAGGGTGACAATCGGGAAGCCGAAGAGCGTCGAGAAGAAGACGATCTGGAACGGCGCGTAGACTTCGCCCAGAAACTTCACCACCACGTCGTGGGTGGAGTAGATGCCGAAGGCTGCGAGCGCGAACATCGCGCCGCGGGTATTCGAGGTCAGCGGCATCCGTGCCGCCTCATGCCGTGTCGGGCGATCGCCATGGTCTTCCTCCGGGGGGCTTCCCGAAAGGCATAAGCGCGTATCGTGGAGAGAACAACCTTCCAGGTACCGAAAATACCCCCGGCTGATCAGCCTCAACAGACGGGCCCTCCGCCAAACGCCTTGCATGACGCCGAAGCGGAGGGATTTTGCGACCCCGGACATTCCCGGCTGCATCCTCAGCCCTGAGGACTGAAAATTCACTTTCGCGACCAGCGGGCGCAGTGCATCCGCCCGTCTGGTCGGGGTACGCGCGCAGAGCGCGACTAGCCGAGCGCCGCGACGATGGCGTCGCCCATTTCCGATGTCGTGACCGCCTTGCCGCCACCCGGGCCGATCAGATCGGCGGTGCGCAGGCCGTCGGCCAGCACCCGTTCCACCGCCGCTTCCAGCCGGTCGGCGTCGGCGCCTGCGTCAAAGGAGTAGCGCAGCGCCATGGCAAAGGAGAGGATGCAGGCGATCGGGTTCGCCTTGCCCTGACCGGCGATGTCGGGCGCCGAGCCATGGACCGGCTCGTAGAGCGCCTTGCGCCGTCCGGTCTTGGGGTCCGGCGCGCCGAGCGAGGCCGAGGGCAGCATCCCGAGCGATCCGGTGAGCATCGCCGCCACGTCCGAGAGCATGTCGCCAAAGAGGTTGTCGGTGACGATGACGTCGAACTGCTTCGGCGCGCGCACGAGCTGCATTCCGCCAGCGTCGGCCAGCATGTGGCTGAGTTCGACGTCGGGGAAGCGTGCGTCGTGGGTCTGCTGGACCACCTCGTTCCAGAGGACACCCGACTTCATCACGTTGCGCTTTTCCATCGAGCAGACGCGCTTGTCGCGGACCCGCGCCATCTCGAAGGCGACCGCCGAGATCCGCTCGATCTCGAAGCTGTCGTAGACCTGCGTGTCGATCGCCCGCTTCTGGCCGTTGCCAAGGTCGGTGATCGTCTTGGGCTCGCCAAAGTAGACGCCGCCGGTCAGCTCGCGCACGATGAGGATGTCGAGGCCCTCGACCAGCTCGCGCTTCAGCGACGAGAAGTCCGCCAGCGCGTCGAAGCACTTCGCCGGCCGCAGGTTGGCGAAGAGCTCGAGATCCTTGCGCAGGCGCAGCAGGCCCGCCTCGGGGCGCACATCATAGGGCACCTTGTCCCACTTCGGGCCGCCGACCGCGGCGAGCAACACCGCGTCCGCCGCCTGCGCCTTCTCCATGGCCGCGTCGCTGATCGCAGCACCATGGGCATCGTAGGCGCAGCCGCCGACCAGCTCCTCCTCGACGGTGAACGGGCGGCCGTTGGCGCCGAACCAGCCGATCACCTTGCGGACCTCGGCCATCACCTCCGGGCCGATGCCGTCGCCGGGCAGGATGAGAAGGGTCGGGGTGGCCATGGCAAACCTCGGAGGCAAGGGAATGGGACGGAGATGTTCCCGCGGTATCGCCTCCCCTGCCGGGGGTCAAGCCGGGGGGCAAGGTGGGCGCCTCAGGGCAGAGCGATGTCGACCCAGACCAGCCGGTGCGCGGACGCCGCCGCCGCCGCGGCGGCGAACGGCTCGCCGGAAGCGGGCCAGAAGACGCCCGCGCCCGCGATTTCCAGATCAACGGACGGCAGCACGTAGTCCACCCGCAGGTTCCCCGGCCCCGCCTCGTCCCAGTCGGCGGTGTCGAGTTCGGGCGGCCCGGCGTGGCCCGGGCTTGCCGCCGCTCGGCCACCCTCGCTGGCAGGGCGCGGATCCTGCAGGCGCGGGTGCGCGAGCAACCCGGCGATCCCGTCGCGAAGCCCCGCGCCGTCGAACGGATCGGCGTTGAGGTTGCCGAGCACGACGAAGCCCGCGTGCGGGGCGGTTGCCGGCTGGCCGGTGTCGTCGGGCAGGACCGCTCCGCCGAGCCATGCGGTCCAGAAGCCGATCTCGTCGTGATTGCGCCGGCGGTTGAACCCTTCCGTCCCGTCGAACAGCGGCGGCGTCGGCGCGGCGGCGAGCAGGTGCAACCTGCCGCCCCCCGGAAGCACCACCGGCACGTCCCAGTGCGACCGCGACGACAGCCGAAGCTCGGCGGCCGCCACCGGGTCAGGAAAGGGCGTGCCGTCGTGCTTCGTCGGCAGCAGCGCGCCGGGCAGGTCGCGCCAGCGCAGCAGGCGGAAGCTGCGGGCCGCGGCGGAGTCGATTGGCAGGCGCGACAGGATCGCCATGCCGCCGTTGCCGGGAAACCGCCCCCAACCCCAGCCGTCCGCCCAGTCGGTGCGCTTGCCGTTGCCGTCGAGATCGAAGCCCGAGGGCTCGCCGGCGTTCACCGCCGCGCGGAAGCGATGGGGAAGGACGAGGCCGTCCGGACCCGACGCGAGGAGGTCGGCGAAGGCCGCAAGCGCCATCCCCTGATGGTCGTCGTCCATGCCGGAGAGCAGAAGCACATCGGGCCGGGCGGCGCGAAGCACCGTGGCGATGGCCGCGAGCTGCGGCGATGGCGGCCTCGCGAGGTCGCCGAGAAGTTCGCCCGCCGCGTCACGGGCGAGCCCCACGTCCCAGGTGGCGACGCGCAGCGTCTCGGCCGCCACCGGAGCAGAGAGACAGACCAAAGCGAGAAGTGGGCGCAGCATGGGACGCACGC
The DNA here is from genome assembly GCF_014201905.1 of Amaricoccus macauensis. Lineage (GTDB taxonomy): Bacteria > Pseudomonadota > Alphaproteobacteria > Rhodobacterales > Rhodobacteraceae > Amaricoccus > Amaricoccus macauensis. The sequence goes on from NZ_JACHFM010000005.1 coordinate 42,761, forward strand.
TCGGCGGTCAGGGTTGAGGGCGGGTTAATGCCGGCCCAGCAACTCGATGTATCGACGCGCGCCCAGACCGAGCGGCCGGTCACTGCGCCAGACCACGTCGACCCAGAGGCGAAGTTCGTTGCTCATGTCGGCAAGAGCTACCTCCGCGAGACGCCCCTCGGCAATCAGCGGCTGCACCAGCGTGCGCGGCAGGTACGCCCAGCCGAGACCGGCCTCGACGAGCCCGAGCGTCGCGAGATGGCTGTCCGTGCGCCAGAGCTGGCGCGCAACCACGAGCCGGGGGTCGATGCGGCTGCGGTCCCGCCCGGCAACGGCGATCTGGCGGGCGCCGACGAGATCGACAGCGCCCGGAGGCGCGCCGGCGACCAGCGGATGGCCGGGCGCCGCGACCGGCAGCAGCACCTCCTGCCCCACCTCGCGAAACGCCTCGTGGTCGCTCATGAGCACCGGCCGCTCGAAGACGACCGCGAGCGCGGCTTCGCCGCCGTGCAGGCTGCGCAGCACCTCGTCCTGCGGCCCGGAGATCACTTCGACCTCGAGCGCCGGGAACTCGACGGCCAGCGCCGCCAGCGGATTGCGCCACGGCCCGACCAGAAGCTCGTCGGCGACCGCGAGACCGAGCCGCCGCTCGAGACCGGCGTGAAGCGAGAGTGCATGCGCCTCGATGCGGTGCAGGCTGTCGGCGATGGCGCGCGCCTCGGGCTCCAGCGCGCGGGCGGCAGCGGTGGGCACCGGCTCTCGTCCCGACCGGTCGAAGAGCTGGAGATCGAGTTCTGCCTCGAGATTGCCAATCGCCATGCTGACCGCCGACGGCGCGCGCCGGAGCGCCCGCGCCGCTGCGGAGAATGACCCGTGGTCGAGCACCGCGAGGAACAACCGGACTGACTCCGAGCTGAACGCCATCCGCCACCTGTCAGAAAGACTGATAGAACCTGTCTGGCACAATCAGCAGTCGTGAGTATGTTGTCCACGGAATTTGGATGCAGGGGGACCGCCCGTTGGGGCGGCAAAATCGAGAATGCACGGCTGGAAGCGGCGGGTGGTCTACGTGACCGCCTACGAGGCGATCGCCATCATTGTCACGACGATCGGGATCGCGACACTCTACGGGGTTGGCGGCGCACACGCCGGCGGGCTCTCGGTACTGTCCTCGGCGATCGCGATGGCGTGGAACGCGATCTACAACGCCGGCTTCGAGGCGTGGGAGGCGCGCCGCGCGGTCGCCGGGCGGCCGCTCTCCATGCGCATCGCCCATGCCATCGGCTTCGAGGGCGGGCTTGCCCTTATCCTCGTGCCGGTCGTCGCGTGGTGGATGGGGATCGGCCTCATCGAGGCACTTTTGCTCGACCTCGGGCTGCTGACGTTCTTCCTCGTCTACACCTTCGTCTTCAATCTGGCGTTCGACCGCATCTTCGGGCTGCCGGCCTCGGCCGTCCGTGAGGCCTGAGCGGCGTCGCAAATAATTCGGTTGAACCAACGGCAAGGGCAGCGGATGGTTACGCGATGGCTGACCTCCGCCGCCCGTCCCGGCCCGCCGCGCCCTCCGAGTATCGAGCCCCATGCACCATCGCGAACCGCTGACCGAGCTGCCGCTCGTCGTTCCGAAGTCTCACCCGGACACGATGTACACCGATGCCGCCGCCGCGGTCGCAGACCTGGAGCAGCGCTACAGCGCCGCGACCGGCTTCCTGCGCGACAACTTTACCCGCGTCATGGCGGGGACGAAGCCCGAGGGGCATTATCGCGCGTTCTATCCCAACGTGAGCCTCACGACGGCGAGCTTTGCCAAGGTCGACTCACGGCTCTCGTTCGGCCACGTGACCGAGCCCGGGATCTACGAGGCGACGATCACCCGGCCCGACCTGTTCCGGGGCTATCTCACCCAGCAGCTCGGCCTGCTGATCCAGAACCACGGCATGCCCGTGCGGGTCGGCACCTCCGACACGCCGATCCCGCTGCACTTCGCCATGGGCGAGAACGCGCATGTGGAAGGCTCGATCGAGGACGTGCTGCATCGGCCGTTGCGTGATGTCTTCGACGTGCCGGACCTCAACAACACCGACGACCACATCGTGAACGGCTACGCCAGGCCCAACGCGGCCGGCGTGCGCGCGCTCGCGCCGTTCACCGCCCAGCGCATCGACTACAGCCTCGCGCGCCTCGCGCACTACACCGCGACGAGCGCCGCGCACTTCCAGAACCACGTGCTCTTCACCAACTACCAGTTCTACATGGACGAGTTCGTGGACTACGCCCTCGCGGCGATCGCGGATCCGACCTCGGGCTATACCGCCTTCATCGAGCCCGGAAACGCCGTCGTCACCCGCGAGGGGCGGACCGGCGCGCCGACCGCGCGGCTGCCGCAGATGCCGGCGTTCCACCTGATCGGTCCGGACCACTCGGGCATCACCATGATCAACATCGGCGTCGGCCCGTCGAACGCAAAGACCATCACCGACCACATCGCGGTGCTGCGGCCGCACGTGTGGCTGATGGTCGGGCATTGCGCCGGCCTCCGAAACTCCCAGTCGCTCGGCGACTACGTGCTCGCCCATGCCTACATGCGCGAAGATCATGTGCTGGACGACGATCTTCCGGTCTGGGTGCCGATCCCGGCGCTGGCGGAGGTGCAGGTGGCGCTGGAAGACGCCGTCGCCGAGGTGACCGGGCTCGAAGGCTACGAGCTCAAGAAGGTGATGCGGACCGGTACGGTCGCGACGATCGACAACCGCAACTGGGAACTCGACGATCAGTCCGGCCCGGTGGCCCGCCTCAGTCAGGCACGCGCAATCGCCCTCGACATGGAAAGTGCGACCATCGCCGCCAACGGCTTCCGCTTCCGCGTGCCCTACGGCACGCTGCTCTGCGTGTCGGACAAGCCGCTTCACGGCGAGCTGAAACTGCCCGGCATGGCAACGGCGTTCTACAAGCGTCAGGTGGCGCAACATCTGCGGATCGGCATTCGCGCCGTCGAATCGCTCCGCGACATGCCGCTGGAGAAGCTCCACTCCCGGAAACTGAGGAGTTTCGACGAGACGGCGTTCCTCTAGGTCTATGGGGCGACCCTGCCCACGGCGGCCGGCGCGGTCGCATCAGCACTTGCTGGGCAAACTACCCCATTCGTTGGCGCAGGCCCGCAGTGAGGCTTTGGTGCAACTTGACCGAGTGCCCGGTTTGGTACCGTAATCCGAAAGATGACGTGGTTCTCACGTCCTAAACGCAGGGTTCGAACTCAACTAGTCCGGCGACCTCTTCGGCACCGCGAGTCCCGCTTTGCCCGGCCAAAACCGGGATTGAGCATGGGAGGGGACTCCGTGCAGGGCCCCTGTTCTTTCGAAGTGGTCGTCTGATCCTCTGTCTCGATGCCGGTCGCGGCGCAAAACTGCAACACTCAACTCATGATTGAGCGTTTCTTGAGGCTTTCCAAGGGAACGTAACGATCCACGGTTGAGTTTTCGAAAAGGCACCGCTTAAGTTCGGCCAAGTCGACGCCCGCCGCTGGCGTTTGACGACCACGGGAAACAATAAAACAGGAATCGGGGATGACCCAGAAGCCCATGACGAAGACGCAGCTGGTTGCGGCAATCGCTGAGACGGCCGCGCTCGACAAGGCCAGCGCCAACCGCGCCCTTGAGGCGCTGACCGAGATCGTGACGAAGCAGGTGGCTGACGGTGGCGCCGTCACCCTGCCCGGGCTCGGGAAGTTTGCCTGCCGCGCGCGCCCGGAGCGGACCGTGCGCAATCCCTCGACCGGCGAGCAGATGCTGAAGCCGGCCGACCGCGTGGCCAAGGTCACGATCGCGAAGCAGCTCAAGGATGTCATAAACGCGTGACGCCCGGCGCTGAGATCGACGCTTGATCCCGGCACCGATCCGGGTGAAGCGGAAAAGGCCGCGGCGAAACGCGGCCTTTTGCTTTCCGGGGGGCAGGGCAGTGTCTGAGGTGGATTGGAAGGGACTGAGCCTCGGCGTGCTCTTCGCGGCGATCTGGAGTTCGGCGTTCACCTCGTCGCACATCGTGGTGCAGTACTGGCCACCGTTTCTCGTGCTGTCGCTGCGCTTCCTCGTCTCGGGCGCCCTCGCCCTCGGCATCGGCTTCGCGCTCGGCCAGCGCATCCGCCTCACGGCGCAGGAATGGCGCCTCGTGGTGATCTTCGGCCTCTGCCAGAACGCGCTCTACCTCGGGCTTTTCCACTACGCGATGCAGACGGTCGAGGCCGGGGTTGCGTCGATCATCGCGAGCTCCATGCCGCTCGTCGTCGCGGCGCTGGGGCGGATCTTCCTCGGCCAGCGCCTGAAGCCCCTCGCGCTCGCCGGGCTTGCGGCGGGCTTCGTCGGAGTCCTCGTCATCATGCTCTCCCGCCTCGGCCACGGCCTCGACCTCCGCGGCACGGTGGTCTGCATGATCGGCGTTACGGCGCTGGCCATCGCGACGCTGACGCTGCGCGGCGCGGCCGCAGGCGGCAATCTCTGGATGGTAGTCGGCCTTCAGATGCTGGTCGGCTCCGCCGCGCTCCTGCCCGCGAGCCTGCTTTTCGAGACATGGACCGTGAGCTCGCCACCGCGCTTCATCGTGGCGCTCGTCTATTCCGCGCTGATCTCGGGTGTCGTGGCGACGATGATCTGGTTCGTCCTTGTCCGCCGGATCGGCGCGACACGGGCCGCGACCTTCCATTTCCTGAACCCGTTCCTCGGGGTTGCCATCGCCGCGCTGATCCTCGGCGAGCACGTCACCGCCCGCGACTTCCTCGGCGTCGCGATCATCATGGCCGGCATCCTCGCGGTGCAGTTCTCCGGCGCCCGCGTCCGCGGGCGCGCGTCAGCGCCAGAGAAGGCCTGACGCCCGCGCCCACGGCCCCACCACCACGTTCTGCTGCTCGAGCTCGGCGCGCGCCGTCGTCGAACCGGCCCGTGCCCGGTCGAGAAGCAGTGCCGCCTCCTCCGGCCGGTCGCTCGCGGCGGCAGAGGCCATCACGTCGCGCATGTGGACGAAACCGTAGGCCTGCTCGGTCAGCGCCGCGGCGTCATAGCTCATCTGACCGAGCCCGACATAGTGCCGGACGGAACCCGAGCGCCGCAGCCGGCGCTCGAAGAACGCGCAGGCAATGAGGCATTCGTCGGCAAGCGCCCGGAGGACATCGCGCGGCGCATTTCCGTCGAGCGCACGGGCGACCCGAATGGTCAGAAGATCGACGGTGACGTGGCGGCCGATGAAGCGGGCGAAGGTGAAGGAGAGATAGGCCTCAAGCGTGGTCGAAAGCGGGATGCCCGCCTTGTCGATGCCGGCCTTGACGAAGTCGGAGGCGATGCCGAGGGTCGCGTCGTTCATCCCGGGCGCCTCCGACCGCGGTCGGCGGTCCGTGCCCGCCGGCCTGCCCGAGTGCTCCCCTGGACGCCCTGGACCATGGTCACCTCACTGGTTCCGCGGAACCTTTCGACTTGCGACTATGTATTGCAGTTCCTAACCTTTCCTGATCGAACGCGGGACCACTCCCCGCTGGCGCGGTGCATCACGGCAATGGCAAAAGGGAGGCGGTGGACGCGGGCGCGCGAAGGACTGACCAAGGTCGTGCGTTGAGCCATCTGTCCGATCGACGAAAAGTCTTCTGAGGGTTACGATAGCATGAGCGGCCGACAAAACCAACGGCACTGCCGCAGCGCGTCATGATCGAGAGCGAGCTGAAAATCCTGATGGATCCCGACGGGATCCGCGCCATCGCGGCCCACCCCCGCCTCAACGCATTGCGTGTCGGGGCGTCGCGGAGCGAGTCACTGGTATCAGTTTACCTTGACACTTCCGACGATCGCCTGCGGGCCGCAGGCATCGCGCTCCGCCTGCGCAAGATCGGCCGCCGCTGGGTCCAGACCGTGAAGCGCAAGGAGCAGACCGGCGACAGCGGGGGCCTCTTCTCCAATCACGAGGACGAGAGGGCCGCGCCCGGCGGCCGTCTGGTGCTCGACGGCACCGACCCCGACGGCGCGCTTGCGGCCGTGCGCGAGGCGCTCGACGGCGCCGAACTCGCTCCGGTCTTCGAAACCCGGGTGCAACGCACGACGACGCTGCTGCGGATCGAGGGTTTCGGCGAGGTGGAGCTGGCGCTGGACAACGGTGACGTCCGCGCCGGGGAGCTGTCCGAGCCGATCTCGGAGGCGGAGTTCGAACTGAAGTCCGGCAGTGTCGGCGCGATCTTCGCCGTTGCCCGACAGCTCCTGGACGGCGCACCCTTCCAGCTCGGGACCACGAACAAGGCGGCGCGTGGCTATCGGCTGCTGCGCAACGGCGCGGCGCCGGCACCGAAGGCGCGCAAGGCCGGCACCTTCGACTTCGGGCCGGAAACCGGCGCGGAACTGGTGGCGCGCGACGTGCTGCGCGACTGCCTCGGGCAGATCTCGGCCAACATTCCCGTGGTGCTCGACACTGACGACAGCGAAGGCCCACATCAGCTTCGCATCGGCCTGCGCCGGCTTCGGACCGCGCTGCAGGTATTCGAGCCGACTCTCGGCGCAACCGGCATTGAACGGCTGAACGCCGCCGCGCAGCAACTCGGGCAGGACGTGGGCCACCTGCGCGATGCCGATGTGCTGATCGAGGAAGTGCTGGCCCATGCCGCGTCACACGGGCTCGATCCCGAGGCACACCAGCTGCTGGAAACCGCGCTCGCCACGCGCCGCGAGGCGATCCGCATCGAAGTCAGGGCCGCGCTGGCGGCACCCGAGACCGGGCGCTTCCTGCTCGACCTGCTGGAATACGTCGAGACCCGGGGCTGGCTCGCGCCCTCGGACTACGACCAGACGACCCGGCTGGCGCAGCCGATCGGGGAACTTGCCCCGAAGCTGCTGCGCAAGCGCTGGCGCAAGGTGAAGTCGCTGGGCGAGGATATCCGCGAGCTGGAGTCGGAAGAGCTGCACAGCCTGCGAAAGTCGCTGAAGAAGCTGCGCTACGCGGGCGACATGGTGATCGGCATCTACCCCGGCAAGCGCTCCGCGGCGTTCCTCGCGGCGCTGAAGGACCTGCAGGACAGCTTCGGCAGCCTCAACGACGCGGCGATGGCCGAGGCGAAGCTGGGCGGTCCCGATGCAGTGGCGAAGGACGATCCCACAGTGCAACGCGCCATCGGCTTCACTCTGGGTATCCTCGCCGGTGCCTCGGCGGCGGAGCGGCCGGAAATCTTTTCCCGGTGGGACGATCTGGCGGCGACGAAGCCATTCTGGACGTGAGGCAATCGTGAAGCGATCCGAGATCAACGACATCCTGCGAGCGGGTGACGAGTTCATCCGCTCGTTCAACTTCCTGCTGCCGCCGTTCGCGGGCTGGACGCCGGACGACATGGAGGCGCGCCGGCCGGAAATCGGCGAGATCATCGGCTCGAACCTCGGCTGGGATATCACCGATTTCGGCTCCGGCGCATTCAAGGAGCGGGGGCTCTTCCTCTTCACGCTCCGGAATGGCCGGGAAGAGGATCTGCGGCGCGGCTCCGGCATGTGCTACGCCGAGAAGATCATGGTGGTGCGGCAGGATCAGGTCACGCCGATGCACCGCCACGTGGTGAAGGCCGAGGACATCATCAACCGCGGTGGCGCGACGCTGGCGGTGAAGCTCTACGCCTCGAACGATGCGGGCGAGATCGACCAGGACCATGATGTGACCGTGGCGAGCGACGGCATCCTGCGAGAGCTCGATGCCGGCTCGATCCTGAAGATCGCTCCCGGCGAGAGCGTGACGCTGCTTCCCGGAATCTGGCACGCGTTCTGGGCCGAGGGCGGCGACGCGCTGGTGGGCGAGGTCTCGACGGTGAACAACGACCTGACCGACAACGTCTTCGCCGAAGCGATCGGCCGCTTCCCCGAAATCGAGGAAGACGAGGCGCCGTGGCGGCTCATGGTGTCGGACTACGGCAAGTGGTTCGCGTGAAACGGCCGCTGCGGGTGACCGGAGCGGATTGATGCACGGAGGGGTGCGCGCGGCGCCCCCGCCTCAGGCGTCCGTCTCGCGCGCCAGCCACTCCTCCAGCCAGTGGATGCTGTAGCGTCCACGCTGGATGTCGGGCTCTTCGAGCAGCGCGTGAAAGAGTGGCGTCGTCGTGTCGATGCCGTCGACCACCAGCTCCGAAAGCGCCCGCTGCAGGCGCGCGATCGCCAGATCGCGGGTGCGGGCGTGGACGATCAGCTTGCCGATCAGGCTGTCGTAGTAGGGCGGGATCACGTAGCCGTCGTAGATCGCGCTGTCCATCCGCACGCCGAGGCCGCCCGGCGCATAGTAGGTCGTGATCTTGCCCGGTGAGGGCCGGAAGTCCGGCAGCTTCTCGGCGTTGATGCGGCACTCGATGGCGTGCCCGTTCGGAACCAGTTCCTCCTGGGTGAACGACATCGGCAGGCCGGCGGCAACGCGGATCTGCTCCTGCACGAGGTCGACGTCATAGATCGCCTCGGTGACCGGATGCTCCACCTGCAGACGGGTGTTCATCTCGATGAAGTAGAACTCGCCGTCCTCATAAAGGAACTCGATCGTCCCGGCGCCGGAGTAACCGATCTGGGCCACCGCGTCGGCACAGATCTTGCCGATCCGGGCGCGAGTCGCCGCGTCGATGACCGGCGAGGGCGCCTCTTCCATCACCTTCTGGTGCCGGCGCTGCAACGAGCAGTCGCGCTCGCCGAGATGCACCGCGCCCCCCTTGCCGTCGCCGAACACCTGAATTTCGATGTGGCGCGGCGTCGTCAGGTACTTCTCGAGATAGACCTCGTCATTGCCGAACGCGGCCTTCGCCTCTGACCGCGCGGTCTGGAACGCCGTCTCGATCTCGGCCTCGGTCCGCGCCACCTTCATGCCGCGCCCGCCACCGCCGGCGGTCGCCTTGATGATGACCGGATAGCCGATCTGGGCCGCGACCTTGCGCGCGTCCTCGAGCGTCGGCACACCACCGTCCGACCCGGGCACACAGGGCACGCCCAGCGCCTTCATGGTCTCCTTGGCGGTGATCTTGTCGCCCATCAGCCGGATGTGCTCGGAGCTCGGCCCGATGAAGGTGAGCCCGTGGTCCTCGACGATCTGCACGAAGTTCGCGTTCTCGCTCAGGAACCCGTAGCCGGGATGGATCGCCTCTGCGCCGGTGATCTCGCAGGCGGCGATCAGGTTCGGCATGGCGAGATAGCTCTGCCCCGCCGGCGGCGGGCCGACACAGACGCTCTCGTCGGCCATCCGCACGTGCATGGCGTTGGAGTCGGCGGTGGAGTGGATCGCCACCGTCTGGATCCCCATCTCCTTGCAGGCGCGCAGGATACGGAGCGCGATCTCGCCGCGGTTCGCGATCAGGATCTTGCTGAACATGGGCGTCAGCTCCGCGCGTGGGTCATTCGAGGATCATCAGCGGCGCGCCGAACTCGACCGGCTGGCCGTCGGTGATCAGGATGCGCTTCACCCGACCGGAGCGGGGCGCCGCGATCTGGTTCATCGTCTTCATCGCCTCGATGATCAGGATCGTCTGGCCCTCGGCCACCTGGTCGCCGACCTTGACGAAGGACGGCGCGCCGGGCTCTGCCTGGAGATACGCGGTCCCCACCATCGGCGAGGGCACGACGCCCGGATCATCCGCCGGGTCGGGGGCGGCCTGCGGCGCACCAGAGGAAGTGGCCGCGGGCGCCGGGATCGCCACGGGCGCGGCCACCTGGACGGGCGCAGGCGCCGGGGCAACCGTCTGGAACTGGCGGGCAACCCGAACAGTCATGCTGTCGTCGTCGCCGAACTCGCGGTTGACCTCGATTTCGGTGAGATCATTGTCGCGCAGCAACTCCGCCAGGGCCTTGATGAACTCGATGTCCTGCTCCTGGGGTCTCTTGCTCATGGATGCGCCCTGCTGCCTTCCGCGGACTTCGCCGCCTGTCCCTCCCTCGCGGGGTTCCCCTATATAGGCGGCTGACACGGCGGTTAAAAGCGGAAAGCGGTTGACAGCGGCTGTGGGGCGGAACCCCCGCAGCGCGCTAGAACAATTGATTAATTGCGCTTCTCCCGGGGCTTCGCGGTCACTCCGCCGTGCGCGCCTGCTCGAGCAACCCTTCGATCTGCGCCCGCGGCACGTAGCCGCGAACCATGGTGTCGGCGACGACGAAGGTCGGAGTCCCCGCAATTCCCAGCGTTTCCGCGAGGGCATGGGTCGCGTCGATGCGCCGCGTCACCTCGGGGTCTTCCATGGCGGCGCGCGCCTTGTCGGCGTCGACTCCCGCCTTGGAGAAGGCGCGATCAAGGCTCGCGTCGGTGATCTCGCCCTTCATCGTCATCAATTGCTCGTGCAGCCGGGCATAGGCCTCCGGCCCCTCGGCGACCATGGTGGCGACCGCCGCGCGCGCCGCGAGGTCCGAGCCGGGGCCGAGGATCGGCATTTCCTTCACGATCAGCCGCACGTCGTCGTTGTCCTCGAGCAGCGCGAGGATCTCGGGCTGCGCCTTGCGGCAATAACCGCACTGGTAGTCGAGAAATTCGACGATGGTGAGCTTGCCGTCGGGATTGCCGCCGACCCAGGAAAATCCGTCGTCAAAGATCGCCGCCGCGTTGGCGGCGACCAGCGCCTTGTCGTCGGTGGCCGCGGCAACCTGCTGCTTCTGCTCGAGGATCTTCACCATTTCCATGACGATCTCGGGATTCGCCAGCAGATAGGCGCGGATCTCGGCGTGCAGCGCCTCACGCTGGTCCGCGGTGAAGGGTGACGACTGCTCCGGCACCGGGGCGGCGTCCTGTGCAAACGCGGCGCCGGCGGTGACCAGGCAGAGGCCGGCGACGGCGGCTCGGGCAAGACGGGTGATCATGGCTTTCTCGAACTCTTCAACGCGCGGGTGGAAATGGTAACGAGATCCTGCGCCCGCTGCCACCCCGGCGAGCCGTAGGGCAGGAGGTCCGAAGCGCGCTGGGCATTGCGCGCAGCGTCGCGCCAGTCGCTCATCAGGGAGAATCTTTCGGCGGTTGCCAGTGCGGCGGCACCATCGTTGCCAAGGCGGGCCTCGGCAAGGGCAAGGTCGCGCAACATTCCGGGATCGCCGACCCGGTCGAGCGACTGGGCGCGGGCGAGCACCTTCCGGGCTTCCGTCGCGGCATCGGGTCCGTCCTCGTTCAGGAGCGCCCGGCCGAGCCCGGCGAGGACGAGCGGCTCGTCAGGCGCAAGCTCGGCGGCGCGACGATAGGCCGCAGCCGCCGGAGCGGCCCGGCCAGTCTCCAGCAGGAACTGGCCCTTCAGCTCATTGTACCACGGATCGTCCGGGCGGATCGCGATCAGCGCGTCGATGGCCGCCACGGCTTTCGCGGGGTCCGGGCGCCGATGCCAGGCGACGGCCCGCGCCAGACGGGCGGCCTCGCTCGTGTCGCCGTCGGGATAGGCCCGCAGAGTCGTCGCCGGGCTCGACAGGAAGGCCTCGAGCTTCGCCACCATGCGGCGATACCAGTAGTCGTCTTCCGGCGAGGGTGGCTTGCCCTTCGGGAGCTTCGCCACCCGCTCCTCGATGAGCGAAATGCGCTCGCTCCAGAGCGGATGGCTTCGGGCATAGGCGTCGACGTTGTAGCCGCCAAGCATGGCGTCTTGCCCGCGGAAGTGGTCGAGCACGCGGAGCATGGCGTCGGGATCAGCCCCGGCCGCCGACAGGTAGCGCAGGCCCGACTGGTCGGCGGCGGCCTCCTCGGCGCGGGTGTGGGCGAGCAGGTTGCGCATCGCCGCCTGCGAAGAGCCGGCCATGATCGCAAGACCCGCCTCCGGGCTGCCCGCCACCGTCGCGGCGGCCGCGCCGATCATGCCGAGCACGCCGAAGGTCTTGGCGCCGGCGAGAGATTCGCCCCGCGTCACCTGATGGCCGCCGGTCAGGTGGCCGAGCTCGTGGGCAATGACCGCCTGCACCTCGTCCATCGAGCCGAGCTCGGTCAGAAGGCCGGTGTTGACGAAGATGTTGGACCCGCCCGCCACGAAGGCATTCGGTTCGGGGTCATTGACGATGTAGATGCGCACGGTCGACGGGCTGACGGCAGCGGCCCGGAACAGCGGATAGGCGAGGCGCTGCAGGGTCTGCTCGATCTCGGCGTCACGGATCAGGCTCTGGGCCGCGGCCGGCAGGGCAACGACGATCGCGGCAAGCAGCACGAGGCCGCCCATCAGCCAGCGGCGGAGGGCCTCGGTTGCACGGGATCGGATTTCATGGCTCATGGGCCCCGTCGAGCTGGATAGAGCCAAGCTAGGAGAGGCATGGTGCGGAGTTCAAGGCGGGGTGAGGTCGATCCCTTCATCGTGATGGACGTCATGGAAGCGGCGCGGGCCGAGGAAGCGGCCGGCCGGTCGGTGATCCACATGGAAGTGGGCCAACCCGGCACGCCGGCGCCGCGCCGCGCGCGAGAGGCGCTGGCCGAGGCGATGAACGCCGGACCGCTCGGCTACACCGTGGCCCTTGGCCTACCGGCCCTGCGCGCGCGGATCGCGAAGCTCTACGGCGAGTGGTACAATGTCGATCTCGACCCGAACCGGGTGGTGGTGACCGCGGGCTCGTCGGCCGCGTTCATCCTGACCTTCACCGCGCTTTTCGACCGCGGCGACCGCGTGGCGATCGGCGATCCGGGATATCCGAGCTATCGCAACATCTTGCGTGCCCTCGACCTTGAGCCGGTCGGCATCCCGGCCGGGCCGGAGAGCCGTTACCAGCCGCGCCCGGAGGACCTGACGCCAGACCTCGCCGGCGCGCTGGTGGCGAGCCCGGCGAACCCGACCGGCACCATGCTCGGCACCACGGAGCTTGCCGCGCTGATCGAGCGCGCGGCGGACCTCGGCCTCGGGTTCATCTCGGACGAGATCTACCACGGCATCCAGTACGGTAGCCGCGCGGTGACGGCGCTCGAGATCTCCGATGACGTCTACGTCATCAACTCGTTCTCGAAGTACTTCTCCATGACCGGCTGGCGCATCGGCTGGATGGTGGTGCCCGAGTCGCACGTCCGCCGGGTGGAGCGGCTGGTGCAGAACATGTTCATCTGCGCCCCGCACGCGAGCCAGGTCGCAGCGCTGGCCGCGCTCGACGCCAGCGAAGAGCTTGACGCCAACCTCACGGTCTATGCCGAGAACCGCCGCTTGCTGCTCGAAGGTCTGCCGAAGGCCGGCTTCACGAAGATCGCTCCCCCGGACGGCGCCTTCTACATCTACGCCGATGTCAGCGACATGACCGAGGACAGCCGGGAACTCTGCACCCGGATCCTGCAGGAGGCCGGTGTCGCCGTGACGCCGGGGCTCGATTTCGATCCGGCGCGCGGCGCGCAGACGCTGCGCTTCTCCTACGCCAGATCGACCGCCGACATGGCCGAGGCCCTGCGCCGGCTGGAAGCATGGGCCGGCGCGTCGCCGGCCCATGCGGGATTGCTCAAGAGCCGCTGATCGCCCGCGACCACCAGCCGCGGCGCTTCGGCTCCTGCGGCTTGTCGTCTTCGGCCGGGGCCTCAGCTTCGGCCGAAGCCTCCGCCTCGGCGGCCGCTCCGGGCTCGGCAGCCGCCTCGGGTGCAGCAGTCGCCTCCGCCAGCGCGGCCTCGGCTTCCACGGCAACCGCCGCCACGGGCGTTGCTTCAGCCGCCGGTTCAGCTTCAGCCGCCGGTTCGGCTTCAGCCTCGGCAGCAACCGCCGCCACGGGCTCGCCCTCTGAAGCTTCGACCTCCAGCGGTGCGGCCTCGGCCACGGGTGCCTCTGCCGGGGCGTCATCCGACCCGACCGCTTCAGGTGCAGCCTCGGGCGCATCCGCTGCCGGGCCCTCCCCGGCTTCGGCCACGTCCGGCGTCGGCGCAACTGCAGCGTCGGCCCCGCTCAGCACCTCGGCAAGAACCGCCGTCGCAGGCTTTCTCACCCGCTCACGCGATTTGCGCTGCGGCGCATTGGCCTCCGGCACTTCGACGATCTGCGACACCGCCTCGTCACCGAGCTCGATCACGTCGTCAAATGGCGACGCCGGGGCCGTGGCTGGGGCCGTGGCTGCCGTCGTGGCCGCGGGCTCCGCAGGCGTGGCCGGCTCGTCAGCGGGACGGTTGCGCGAGCGACGACGCGACCGGGGCTTCGGCGCGGCCTCCGCCTCCGCCGCGGGCGCCGCCTCGGCGGCTGCCGGCTCGGAGGCCGGCGTCCCGGTCACCTCGGATGCGGCGAACTCCGCCTCCGGCGCGGGGGCAGGCTCGGCCGTTGCCGGCTCGGATACCGGCTCGGCCGTGCCCTCCGCGGGTGTTCCGGCGTCGCTGTCGTCGCCCTCACCCGCTTCGTACTCGTGGGACTCGTGCCCGTTTTCGCCGTTGAGCTTGCCGCCGCGCCGACGCCGGCGCCGCTTGCGCTTGCCGTTCGCCTTGTCGCCGCCAGCGGCATCACCCGCCTTGTCGCCGCCAGCGGCCTCAACCGCCTCAGGCGCCTCGGCCTCGACGACCTCTTCCTCGTCCTCGATCTCATCGGGATAGGCGACAACCGGCAGGACCGCGCTGGCGGCCGGCACGATGCGCGACGCGGTCTTGAACCGCTCCACCCGGTAATCCGGTGAAATCAGTGAGGAATCGCCCTCGATGCGCACCGACAGCCCAAACCGGCCCTCGATCATCGCGATGTGCTCGCGCTTCTGGTTCAGGAGGTAGTTGGCGATCTCGACGGGGGCGACGATCAGCACCTCCTTCGAGCGCTGCTTCACGCCCTCTTCCTCGATCTCGCGCAGCATCGCGAGCGCCATCGAGTCGTCCGAGCGCACCCGGCCGGTGCCGTGGCAGTGCGGGCAGGCCTTGGTAGTCGCCTCGATCATGCCCGGGCGCAGCCGCTGCCGGCTCATTTCCAGCAGGCCGAACGCCGAGATCCGACCGACCTGGATGCGCGCCCGGTCGCTTTTCAGCTTCTCCTTGAGGCGCTTCTCGACCGCGGCGTTGTTGCGCCGGTCTTCCATGTCGATGAAGTCGATGACGATGAGGCCCGCGAGATCGCGCAGCCGCATCTGCCGCGCCGCCTCTTCCGCCGCCTCGAGGTTGGTCTTGACCGCGGTCTCCTCGATGGACGCCTCGCGGGTGGCACGCCCGGAGTTCACGTCGATCGCGACGAGCGCCTCGGTCACGTCGATGACGATGTAGCCGCCGCTTTTCAGTTGCACGACCGGATTGAACATCGCCGAGAGATAGCTTTCGACCTGGAACCGCGAGAACAGCGGCGCCGGATCGGCGTAATGCTTCACGTTCTTCGCGTGCGAAGGCATGAGCATCTTCATGTAGTCCTTGGCCTCGCGGTAACCGCGCTCGCCATCGACGAGGATCTCGTCCATCTCCCGGCTGTAAAGGTCCCGGATCGCCCGCTTGATCAGGCTCCCTTCCTCATAGATCGGCGCCGGAGCGATGGACTTCAGGGTCAGATCCCGGATCTGCTCCCACTGACGCAGGAGATACTCGTAGTCACGCCGGATCTCGGTCTTGGTCCGGCTCGCCCCGGCGGTCCGGATGATGAGCCCCGCGCCCTCGGGCACGGTGATCGAGCTCGAGATCTCCTTGAGCTTCTTGCGATCCGCGGCGTTGGTGATCTTGCGGCTGATGCCGCCGCCCCGCGCCGTGTTCGGCATCAGCACGCAGTAGCGGCCGGCGAGCGAGAGATAGGTGGTGAGCGCCGCGCCCTTGTTGCCGCGCTCTTCCTTCACGACCTGCACGAGCAGGATCTGCCGGACCTTGATGACTTCCTGGATCTTGTAGCGGCGCAGCTTCGGCCGGCGCGGCGCAGACCGTTCCTCGTGAACGTCATCGCCGCCGAGCGACTCATACCCCTCCGGCGCATCGCCGTTGGAGTCGTGCTCGTGGTCGTCGCCGTGGTCACCGTGGTCGTCGTGTCCATCGTCTCCGTGGGCTGCGTCGGCCTCGAGGTGCGGGTCCGCCGCGACGGGATCGATCGCCGCGGCCTCGGCCATGGCGTCCATGACCGGCGGCGCGGCCGGCTCGTCCGAACGGCGCTCCGGCTCGAAAGGCACGCTGATGTCGATCTCGCCACCAGCGGCCGACGGCGGCGGCACGTCCGAGAGTTCCGGCGACCGGGTGACCTCGCCCACGATCTCTTCGGACGCGATCACCGCATCCTCGACCTGCGCGTCCGCCGGCGCCGGGCGCTTGCGGCTGCGCGAGCGGGTGCGCGGCTTGGGCTTTTCGCGAGCAGGCTCTTCCTCGGCCTGGCGGGCGTACTCCGCCTCCTCACGCAGCAGTGCCTCGCGATCGGCCTTGGGGATCTGGTAGTAGTCGGGATGGATTTCCGAGAACGCGAGGAACCCGTGGCGATTGCCGCCGTAATCGACGAACGCCGCCTGCAGCGACGGCTCGACCCGGGTAACCTTCGCGAGGTAGATGTTGCCGGCGAGCTGCCGCTTGTTCAGTGACTCAAAGTCGAAGTCCTCGACCTTGTTTCCGTCCACCACCACAACGCGGGTTTCTTCCGCGTGGGTGGCGTCGATCAGCATTTTCTTTGTCATGGCTTCTTTCGCGAACGCGCACGGCGGCCGACGCTTGGGGGCGCGGGGCAGCTGGCGTTCCAGGGGGTTGTACAGCGGGACGCGAAAGCGAAGCCGGACCGCCCTGCTCAGGGGAGGGGGTCATGGCCAGTGCTCTTCCTGCGCGCTTCACCGCGGATCGTCTCCGGCCCGGGGCGGATCAATCGTCCCGAGCCCATTACGTGGTGGACCTTGCGGCCCGGGGATGGCTGTCGCAGGTATGCCGGGATCATCCAAGACGACGTCAGCGGTCTTGCAATGCCGCGAGCGTGCGACGAATACGTGAGCGGACGGAAGCGCATGCAACCGTGCCGCAGGGCACCTTATGCACGCGGACGGCAAAATGACAAATGGTTTTTCCACAGGCAGTCGGCGGGTTATCCGGCCCATTCTCGCGACAATCGTGCTCGCGACCGCGCTGTTGCTGCCTGTTCCCGGGCAATCCGAACCGCCTGCCCAAGCCGACGCCAGCGCGTCGTCGCTGCGCGAAGGCTGGTTCGGCCGCAGCCTCGATGTGGAAATCGCCCTCGACCGGCCGGTGCCATTTCGCGTCTTCACGCTCGACGCTCCGCCGCGACTGGTGCTCGACTTCGCCGGCCTCGACTGGGCGGGGTTCGACGCCCGCGACATCCGCCGCGACGGAGGCGAGGCACCGCTCCGGGTTGGCCGGATCGGGCCGGGATGGTCACGCCTCGTCCTCGATCTCGCCTCGCCGCAGGCCCTCGCGACCGCCGAGATGCGCCCGGACGGCTCCGGCGCGCGGCTGTTCGTCTCGCTGCACCAGACCGACGCGGCGGAGTTTGCCGCCGCTTCGGGAGCGCCGCCCGGCGTCTGGCCCTCCGGCGGCCTGCCGCCGCCCCGCGTGCAGGGCACGGGAGATGTGGTGGTGGCGATCGACCCGGGCCACGGTGGCATCGACCCCGGCGCCGTGCGCGACGGCGCGGAGGAGAAGTCACTGGTGCTTGCCTTCGGGTTCGCGCTTCGCGCCGCGCTGATCGATCGTGGCTTTCAGGTCCTGATGACGCGCGAGGACGACGATTTCGTGCCTTTGGCCGACCGAGTGGTTCGGGCGCGGCAGGCGGGCGCGGACGTGTTCCTGTCGCTGCATGCCAACGTGGAGTCGACCCCCACCGTCGCTGGTGCCATCGCCTTCACCCGCGCCGATCGCGGGTCGAGCCCCCGCGCGGCGGCGCGGGCGCGCGCTGAGAACGCCGCCGACAGTCTCGCCGGGCTTGCGCCGGGCGATCCGGTCAGCGAGGTCCTCGCAGGCCTCGCCCGGGTCGAGACCGACGCCCGGGCCGGTGTCCTTGCCGACACGCTCGTCTCCGCCCTCAGGCCGGTCAGCACGATCTGGACCGAGCCACGGCAGGCGGCGAACTTCGAGGTGCTGACGGCCCCGGACATGCCCTCGGTCCTGCTGGAACTCGGGTTCCTGTCCAACCCCGACGACCGCGCGGCGCTGCAGTCGCCGGAGTGGCGCGCAACGACGGCAAGAGCGCTGGCGGACGGTCTCGCCGAATGGCTCGTCCACGACCACGAACTCACCGAAGGGTTGCGCCGCTGAGACTCCGCACGTTCACTATGCGTTATTGCACATTTGCTTGCTGACGGGCCCGAATCGCCGATAATTGCGCCCAAACCGGCGTGGAAATGCGATGTTTCAGGTTCTCGGCGATCTCGTCCCCTATGCCATTCCGGTGGCGCTTTGCCCCTTCCCGATCCTCGTCGTCATCATGCCGCTCCTCGGCCGCGGCGGCGTCGCGGGGGGCGCCGGGTTCGCGGCGGGACGGGTTGCGATCGTCGCGGCGCTGACCGTGATCGCCGCCTTCCTCGCCGGCTGGATCGAGGGCGAGGCGATGGCCGACATCTTCGACCGTGGCAGCTGGTTGCGGATCGCCTTCGGGGTCATCCTCGTCATCGCGGCGATCGTGCTCTGGTGGCGGCGCCCGCCGGCGGGCGCGACGCCGGGTGCAACGGCGGGCGAGTTGCCGGGCTGGATCCGCGCCATCGAGAGCGCGGGACCGGCGCGGGCGTTCTGGCTCGGCATGTTCCTGACCGTCGCGGAGATGAAGGAACTGGTCTTCGTCCTCGGCGCGGGCCTGCTCATCGGGCAGGCGACGCTGACCGGCGGCGAGACACTGGCGCTCTCGCTGACCTACGCCATCCTCGCCGGGCTCGGGCCGGCGGTTCCCGTCGTCTGGGTGGCACTCGCCGGTCGACGCGAGGGCGGCAGCCTCGAGGCGGCGCGTGACTGGCTCGCGCGCTACCAGACCATCGTGGTGGCGGCGGTGCTCCTCGTCATCGGCGCCATGCTGATCGGCAGCGGCATCGAGGCGCTCTGAGCCGCAGCCGAAGGCGGGGTCAGAGCCCCGCCAGCCGCGCCTCGGCGGCCTTGAGGATCGCCATCTCCTCCTCGGCGGCCTCGAGACGCGCGCGCTGCTCGTCCACCACTTCCTCCGGGGCACGCGCGACGAAGGCCTCGTTCGAGAGCTTGGCGCGCAGGCCCTTCGCCTCCTTGCCGAGCTTGTCGAGCGCCTTCGCCAGACGGTCCCGCTCGGCGGCAACGTCGATCACGCCCGCAAGCGGCAGGCAGAACGTGCCCTCGGGCACGGTGATCGTCACCGCCCCCTTCGGCGCCTCGGCCGCGCTCTCGAACGTCTCGATCCGCGCGAGCCGCGCCACCAGCGCGCGATTGCGCTCCAGCGCCTCCGCCCGCGCCGGCGCGAGGTCGAGTTCCACCAGCGTCACCTTTGCCCCGGCGGGCACCCGCATCTGCGCCCGGACGGAGCGGATCTCCTCGATGAGCCCGATCACCCAGTTCATCTCGGTGTCCGCGTCCGTCTCGACGAGTTCGGCGCCGTAGGTCGGCCAGTCGGCATGAGCGAGCAGCGTCGCCCGCTCCCCGTCGGCGGCCCACAGCGTCTCGGTGATGAACGGCATGAACGGGTGCATCAGGATCAGGCACTGGTCGAGCACCCAGGCCATCGTCGCCCGCGTCTCGGCCGCGCCCTCGCTCTGGAAGAGCGGCTTCGCGAGCTCGACGTACCAGTCACAGACCTTGCCCCAGACGTGGGCATAGAGCGCGTTCGCCGCGTCATTGTAGCGATAGGCCCCGATCGCCGCGTCGAGCGCCTCGCGGAGCTTGCCGGTCTCGCCGACGATCCAGCGGTTCGCGGTCAGGGTCACTGCCTTCGGATCGAACGCCGGATCGGCCACGCAGCCGTTCATCTCGGCGAAGCGCGCGGCATTCCAGAGCTTCGTCCCGAAGTTGCGGTAGCCCGCGATCCGCTCCTTGGAGAGTTTCAGGTCGCGCCCCATCGCCGCCATGGCCGCGAGGGTGAAGCGCACCGCGTCCGCGCCGTACTCGTCGATGAGTTCGATCGGGTCGAGCACGTTGCCGAGCGACTTCGACATCTTCTTGCCCTTTTCGTCACGGACGAGGGCATGGATGTAGACGTCGCGGAACGGCACCTCGCCGACGATCGCGAGCTGCATCATCATCATCCGGGCGACCCAGAAGAAGATGATGTCGAAGCCGGTCACAAGGACGCTGGTCGGGTAGTACCGCTTCAGCTCCGCGGTATCCTCTGGCCAGCCGAGCGTGCCGAGCGGCCAGATGCCGGACGAGAACCACGTGTCGAGCACGTCCGCGTCGCGGCCAAGCGTGATGACGACGCTATCCGCCTCCTCGGGGAACGCGCCGCTCTCGGCCTCCGGCTCGCCCTCGAAGCGGACGACGACCCGCTCGCCGAGACGGGCGCGATACCAGTTCTCCGCATCCTCGCGCACCGCGTCGGCGGTGGCGCCGCAGAACGCCCGGACCCGCCGGCCCTGCTCCACGTAGACATGCGGCTCGTCGGACGCGGCCGGCGCCCCGGCGTCGTGCTGGATCCGCCCCTCTGGATCAACGTAGTCGCCGTACCAGACCGGGATCTGATGGCCCCACCAGAGCTGACGCGAGATGCACCAGGGCTCGATGTTCTCGAGCCAGTGGAAATAGGTCTTCTCGTCGCGCTCCGGCAGGATCCGCGTGCGGCCATCGCGCACCGCGTCGAGCGCTTGTCGGGCGAGATCGGAGGTGTCCACGAACCACTGGTCGGTCAGCATAGGCTCGATCACCACCTTCGAGCGGTCGCCGAACGGCTGGGTGATCGGCTTCGCCTCGACATACGGCACCGCTTCGCCGTCGGCGTTCGTCACCGTGACGGCGAGACCGGCGGCGTTGATGTCGGCGATGACCGCCTTGCGCGCGTCGAAGCGGTCAAGGCCGCGATAAGCCTCCGGCACCAGGTTCAGGGTATCGACCTCGGCCCCGTTCGTGGGCGACCCGGCGGCGATCTCGCGCGCCCGGGCAACGGCCTCGGCGTAAGGCGTGCCGTCCGCCCGCATCCGCCCCCGGGTGTCCATCAGGCGGTACATGGGCAGGCCGTTGCGCTCCGCGACCTTGTAGTCGTTGAAGTCGTGCGCGCCGGTGATCTTCACCGCGCCCGATCCGAAGTCCGGATCCGGGTACTCGTCGGTGACGATCGGGATCAGCCGGTCGCAGAGCGGCAGCTGCACCATCTTGCCGACGATCGGCGCGTAGCGCTCGTCCGAGGGATGCACGGCAACCGCACCGTCGCCGAGCATGGTCTCGGGCCGGGTGGTCGCGATCGAGATATAGTCCCGCGTCTCGCGCAGCGTGACGTTGCCGTCCGCGTCCTTCTCCACGTACTCGTAGGTCTCGCCCCCCGCGAGGCGGTACTTGAAGTGCCACATGTGGCCCGGGACTTCGATGTTCTCCACCTCGAGATCGGAAATCGCCGTCTCGAAGTGCGGATCCCAGTTCACCAGCCGCTTGCCGCGGAAGATCAGGCCCCGGTCATAGAAATCGACGAACGTGCGCAACACCGCGTCGTGGAAGCCCTCGTCCATGGTGAAGCGGTTGCGCGAGAGATCGAACGAGTCGCCGAGCCGCTTCGACTGTTCGAGGATCGTGCCGCCCGATTCTTCCTTCCACTCCCAGACCTTTTCAACGAACGCCTCGCGGCCCATGTCGCGGCGGCTGATGTTGCCCGACGCAGCAAGCCGGCGCTCGACGACCATCTGCGTGGCGATCCCCGCGTGGTCGAGACCGGGCTGCCAGAGCACGTCATGGCCCTGCATCCGGTGCCAGCGGGCGAGGATGTCCATGAGGGTATGGTTGAAGGCATGGCCCATGTGCAGGCTGCCGGTGACGTTCGGCGGCGGCAGCAGCATGGAAAACGCCGGCGCGGGCTCGCCGTTCGGGCCGGGCCGCGCGTTCGCGCCGGCGCGGAACGCGTCCGCTTCTTCCCACCGGGCACTCACCTCGGGCTCGGCGGTGCGTGCGTCGAAGGTCTTTTCCATCGCCATGGCTGCAAATTCCCCGGGGTTCCGTCCGG
This sequence comes from Amaricoccus macauensis, assembly GCF_014201905.1. GTDB lineage: Bacteria > Pseudomonadota > Alphaproteobacteria > Rhodobacterales > Rhodobacteraceae > Amaricoccus > Amaricoccus macauensis. Next base: position 64,641 of record NZ_JACHFM010000005.1, read on the forward strand.
CGCGTCTCATAACGCCGCGGTCGGCCGAACGAAAGCCCGGCTTCAGGACTGGACGGGCGCGACGTGGCGGCTAGTGTCTCGTTTCACGCGAACAAGGGGAGGCGACCGGTGAGCAAGTTTGGAACCAGCCAGAGCGTGGCCCGCAAGGAGGACGTGCGCTTCCTGACCGGCGCCGGCACCTACATCGACGATGCGACCCCCGAAGGGGCACTCCACGCGATCTTCTTTCGCAGCCCCGTGGCGCACGGCCGGGTGCAGACTCTCGACGTCGAGGCCGCCCGCGAGGCGCCGGGTGTGGTCGCGGTCTTCACGGCGGCCGACCTCGAGGGCAAGCTCCTGAACGAGATCGACGCGGCCGTCGTGACGAACCGCGACGGCTCGCATGGCGCGAAGCCGCGCCGGCCCGTGTTCGCCGAGGACGTGGTACGCTTCGCCGGCGAGGCGCTCGCCGTGGTGATCGCGGAAACCCGTGAGGCCGGGCTCGACGCCGCCGAGATGATCTCTGCCGACTTCGAGGAGCTGCCGGTCCATCTCGCGACGGCCGTGGGCGGCACGGCGATCCACGACGAGGCGCCGGAGAACCTCGGCTTCGACTGGGCGCACGGTGACGCGGATGCGACCGATCGCGCCTTTGCGGCGGCGGCGCACACCACCCGGCTCGAACTCGTCGACAACCGCGCCAAGGCGATGCCCATGGAGCCGCGCGGCTGCTTCGCCGAGTGGGATGGCTCGCGGCTGCACGTGGCGTTCTCCGGTCAGGGCGTCTGGGGGCTGAAGGCCGAGCTTGCGAAGACCATGGGCCTCGAGAAGGCGGCCGTGCGGGTGACGACGCCCGATGTGGGTGGCGGCTTCGGCATGAAGGCCTCGGCCTACCCGGAATATTTCGCTTGCGCCTTCGCCGCGCGGGAACTCGGCCGGCCGGTGCGCTGGATGTCGACGCGCTCGGAGGCGATGCTGACCGATTGCGACGGGCGCGACCACGTGACGGTGGCCGAGGCGGCGTTCGATCCCGACATGCGCCTGACCGCGCTCCGCATCGACTGCGTGGCCGGGCTTGGCGCCTACAACGGCCCCTATATCCAGTTCATCCAGTCGGAACTCGCGCTCAAGGTGATGCCCGGCGTCTATGACGTGCAGACCACCTACTTCCGGGTGCGCGGCGTCTTCACCAATACGCCGCCGATGGACGCCTATCGCGGCGCCGGCCGCCCGGAAGCGATCTACGTCATCGAGCGGCTGATGGACGCCTCGGCCCGCACCCTCGGCGTCGATCCGGTCGACCTGCGCCGCCGCAGCTTCATCCCGCCCGACGCCTTCCCCTACAAGAGCGCCGCGGGCGAGCTCTACGACACCGGCGACTTCGAGCGCGTGCTGAACCGGGCGATCGAAGAGGCCGACCTCGCGGGCTTCGCCGCCCGCAAGGCCGAGAGCGCGAAGTCTGGCAAGCTGCGCGGCATCGGCCTCAGCTACTACATCGAGTCGATCCTCGGGGCGCAGAACGAATCGACCACCATCGCCTTCACTGACGACGGCATGGTCGAGCTTCACGTCGGCACCCAGTCGAACGGCCAGGGGCACGAGACGGTGTTCGCCCAGATCCTCGAAGAGCGAAGCGGCATTCCCTTCGAGAAGGTCCGCTTCGTGCAGGGCGACAGCGACCGGATCGCGAGCGGCGGCGGCACCGGCGGCTCGCGCTCGGTGACGATGCAGGGCAATTCGATCAACCACGCCTCCGACGTGATGATCGAGCGCTTCCGCCCGCTCGCCGAGGAAGAGCTCGAGGTCGCGGGCGTCGATCTCGTCTTCGAGGACGGCGCCTTCCGCGTCGCCGGCACCGACCGCGCGGTGGACCTGATGACGCTATCGGGCGTGGCGCGCGCGCGCGGCAAGTCCGATCTGCTGGTCACGACCGAGGAATTCACCGTCCCCGGCCGCTCCTATCCGAACGGCGCGCATTTCGCCGAGGTCGAGGTGGATGCCGAGACCGGCGGCGTCGAGGTGGTGAAGTACACCGTCGTCGATGACTTCGGCTATCTCATCAACCCGATGCTGGCCGCCGGTCAGGTGCACGGCGGCGTGGTGCAGGGCATCGGACAGGCCGTCACCGAGCAGGTGGTCTACTCCGAGGACGGCCAGCTCCTCAGCGGCTCGTTCATGGACTACGGCCTGCCCCGGGCGGCCGACGTGCCGATGATCCCGTTCCACGCTGAACTCACGCCCTCGACCGCCAACGCGATCGGCATGAAGGGCTGCGGCGAGGCCGGCACGGTCGGCGCGCTCGCCGCGGTGACGAACGCCACGCTCGACGCGCTCTGGGACGAGGGCGTGCGCCACGTGGACATGCCCCTCACCCCGGTCCGGGTCTGGGGCTGGCTCCAGCAGGCCGGCCGCAAGGCCGCCTGATCCGGCCACGAGGGCGCGGCGCCCGCACGGCGTCGCGCTACGATCCTCCGTAGCAGAAGACCGGGACGACCGCCTGCTGCATGTCGTCGGGGATGCCGGCATCAAAGTCGGCGGGCCCGGCATCCTGACGCGGCAGGCTCGTGCCCTCCGCCTCCAGAAATTCCAGAAGCTCGGTCGCGGTGACCGCGTAGCTGGTGTTCTCGGGCAGCGAGCCGGTGGCTTCGGCCACCGCGATCTTGTCGAGCGTCGCAATGACGACGCCGATCACCGTCCCGTCGAGGGCGAGGAGCGGCCCGCCGGAGTTGCCCGGGTGCACCGGCGCCGTGACCGTGACCTGACGCGGATCGTCGCCGAGGCCGACCATGGCGCTGATATTGCCTCCGGTCGAGTTCAGCGCCGTCGTGATCGTGCCGTAGAACGGATAGCCGAGCGCAATCACCCGCTGCCCGAGGCGGGCGTTGCCGGTCTGGTGCACGGCGATCCAGTGCCGCGACTGACCAGAAGCAGGACGTGCGCGTTGCGCACGATGGCGCCCGGTGCGTCGGCCCGCGCGGTGAAGGCTTCGAGTGCCCGCTGCGACCCGGCGCCGCACCGACCGTCGATCAACCCGACATAGCCGCCTTCAAGCGTCAGTCCGACCTGAAGGTAGCGGATGTCCGCGTCGGAGTACTCCCGGGCATCGAACTCGCGGGCCAGCTCCCCGGCCGCGTCGCGCGCCAGGGCCGCGGACCCGAGCGCGCCGAAGTACAGCACGAGCAGCAGCGTGATGACGCCGGGGCCAGTCCCCCGTCCGCCCAGCCAGACTCGAACGGCACGCATCTCTCATCCCCCAGAACCCGGAGGAAGATTACCACGGGCACGCCGGCCATCGGAGCGATTCCGCGCAGTTGGGTGAATCGCCACTCCCCGCCCGATGGGCGGGGTTCTGTCACGCCTGCGTCCACGGAAGGCCTCGGGCCTCCCGCGACGGGTCAGTCCTCGCGGATGCCGAGCTCGGCGGGATCGAACTCGTAGTGCGCCCCGCAGAACTGGCAGTCGGCGGTGACGGTGCCGGCCTCGGTGGTCATCGTCGCGATGTCCTCGGCCGGGTACATGGCGAGCGAGGCCACGACCTTCTCCGGGCTGCAGGTGCAGCCGAAGCGCACGGCCTGGGTCGGGAAGACCCTAGGCTCCTCCTCGCTGAAGAGGCGCAGGAGCAGCTGCTCGGCGCCGACGTGCGGGCCGACCAGTTCCGTCGCCTCGACGGTCTCGAGCAGCATCACCGCCCGGCTCCAGTTCTCCGCATCGTCGCCGTCGAGCATGTCCGCGGCGGCAAGCAGGCCGTCGGGGCCGGAGGCGGCCTGCTTTGCCTCCAGCGACGACTTGGGCATGTGCTGGAGCAGAACGCCGCCGCCCCGCCACTTCGCGACGCCGCCCGGCGCCAGCGCCTCGCCAACGGCGAGGGCGAAGCGGGTCGGCAGCTGCTCGGACTGGGCGAAGTAAGTCTCGGCGCAATCGGCGAGCGACTCGCCGGCGATCGGCGTCATGCCCTGATAGGGCACGCTGCCCGCGCCCTGGTCGATCAGGATCGCGAAGACGCCCTCACCGAGCAGGTCGAACGGCCGCGCGACGCTGTCGGGCAGCGCATCCGGGTCGAAGCCGGCGTAGGCGCGCATCCGCGCGGGCGCGCCGTCGTCGGTCGGGCCGAAATAGTCGGTGGCGATGAGCCGGACCGGACCGTCGCCGCGCACCTGGAGGCTCAGCTTCCAGCGCAGCTTGATGGTCTGGCCGACAAGCGCGGTGATGAGCGCCGCCTCGGCCACGAGGGCGGCAATGGCCGGCGGATAGTCGTGCTGGCCGAGGATCGTCTCAAGCACGGTGTCAAGACGGGCTACCCGGCCGCGAACATCGGCGCGGTCGAGCTGGAAGGGCAGGATGGTATCATCCCAGGCAATGCGTCCGGCGAGTGTCATGGAAGTCTCCCGAGTTGCCCCTGAGATAGGGTCTCGACCCGACGAGTGCAAATTCGGCCGTCGGTGCCGCTGCCCGATCAGCCACCAAGGTCAACCACCATCATAGCGCCAGCGGTCCATGCGCAGCTCGACGAGCCGCAGGCCCTGAGTGACAAGCGTGCCGATCGTGGCGAGGACGAGGACCACGACGAAGTACGGCGCCATCTGGAAGGTGTTGCCGTAGATCGCGAGCAGCCCCCCGAGACCGCGGACGGCGGTGTAAAGCTCGGCAACGACGGTGTTGATCAGTCCGATCGTGGCGCCAAGGCGGAGGCCGACAACGATGAACGGCAGCGCGCCGGGAAGCAGGATGCGGCGGAACACCTGCGCACGGGAGGCGCCGGCGGAACGCGCCATCTCGACGAGCTCGCCGTCGGCGTTGAGGACACCCGCATAAGTGTTGAGCACCACCGGCATCACCGCGCCAAGGAAGATGATCGCGACCTTCGCCTCGAAACCGAGGCCGAGAAGAACGATGATCAGCGGGATGAACGCGACCCTCGGCGTCGCCGCGAGCGCCATCACGTAGAGTTCCAGCGTCTCGCCAAGCAGGCGGAAGCCGCCCATGAGCAAGCCGGCGGTGATCCCGACGACGACGGCGAGCCCGAGGCCCGAGGCGTAGACCGTGAGGCTCTCGAGCGTCGCTTTCCAGAGCCGGCCGTCCTGCGCCATGTCGACCGCGGCGTGGGCCGTGGCGAGCGGCGTCGGGATGAGCGCGCTGCCCGCATGGGCCGCGAGCCACCAGAGGCCGATGATGAGCGCAAGCGTGACGAGACGAAGGAGCGCGATCATTGGCGGCCGCGCTCCGCCGCGCGGCCCGGAGCGGGCTCCCAGCCAAAGACGCTGCGGCCGCCGAGGCCGTGGGAGGCGTCACGCTCGCGGGCGATGTGGGTGGCCAGGCTCGGGCCGGTGGCGGTGGCTTCGAGCGCCCGGGCCTGCGCGTCGAGGCGGCGGATCGCGGCGAGGCGGTCGTCCGATCCGAGGCGGGCGCGGGTCACGGCGTCCTTCAGGACGGAGATGGTGCGGTCGAGCACGCGGGTCGGTACCGGATAGGGATGGCGGTCCTTGCCGCCGTGGGCGAGCGAGTGGCGTGCCGGATCGGCGAAGCGGCAGGGCGTGCCGTGGATCACCTCGGCAACCATCGCCAGTGCCTCGACGGTGCGCTGGCCGATGCCCGGCACCAGCAGAAGCTCGGCGAAATCCGTCGGGCCACGATCCGCGGCGGCGGCGAGCGCCCCATGCAGGCGACGCAGGATGACATCGCCCTCACGCACGTCGTGATGCGCCGGCATGACGAGATGCGGCAGCAATGGCGCCTCGGGGGGCACGGTCTCGCGCGCAAGGCCGCCGCCCCGGATCTTCGCCGCTTCACGGGCGAGCCGGTCGGGGCCGAGGTCGGCGAGAAGATCGAGCTGCGCGGCGCGCGCCCCTGCCGCCCGATGGTCGGTCAGGTTGACGATCTCGCCCGCCGTCGGGCCCTCGATCGCCGCGTGTGGCGCGTCGACGAAGCTCGTGAGACCGGCGGAGCGCCAGTGGTAGCGGCGGGCAGTGCGGCGGGCGCCATTCATCCCCTGCTGCACCACGACCCACCGGCCGTCGTCGGCGAGGATGAAGCCGTGGAGATAGAGTTCAAACCCGTCCTGCACCGCGGCGCTGTCCACCTTGGCGACGAGCCGGCTCGCCCTGGCGAGGGCCGCGCCGTCAAGGCCGGTGCGCTCCGCCACGGCGCCAAGCTCGTCCGGGGTGCGGCGCGATGCAGCGCCACGGCCACCCGCGACGGTGAGGCCGAGATCAGGGCGCCCGGCGAAACCGCGCTTCAGCGCGGCGAGGACGCTCGTGGTGATGCCCGACGAATGCCAGTCCATGCCCATGACGGCGCCGAACGACTGGAACCAGAACGGATGCGCGAGGCGGTCAAGGAACTCGTCCCGGCCGTATTCCAGCAGGATCGCCTCGGTGATCACCACCCCGAGCCGGGTCATGCGTGCCCCGAGCCAGGGTGGCACCCGACCGGAGTGAAGCGGAAGATCGGCGCTGCCGGCGCGTCGCGGCATGGGCGGGGGCCTCGGGATGGAACGCCGCCGAGCCTAGGCCGGAGCAGGCTCGGCTGTCGAGAGACCGGAAGTCTAGTTGACCGCCGGCACCATCCCGCGTTCGGCCGCGAGCTCGCGCATCTTCTTCTGCAGCTTCTCGAAGGCGCGAACCTCGATCTGGCGGATGCGCTCGCGGCTGACGCCATACTGCTGGCTGAGTTCCTCCAGCGTCACCGGCTCGTCCTTGAGACGCCGCTCGGTCAGGATGTGGCGCTCGCGCTCGTTCAGCCCCTGCATCGCCTCGAGCAGCAGCGCCTGGCGCGTCTCGAGCTCGTCGCGTTCGGCGAACGCCGTCGCCTGATCGGCGTCCTCGTCCTCGAGCCAGTCCTGCCACTCGGCCGTGCCGTCGCCGTCGCCCCTGACCTGGGCGTTGAGGCTCGCGTCCCCGCCGGACATCCGGCGGTTCATCGAGATCACGTCATCCTCGGGGACGTTGAGGTCGTTGGCGATCCTCGTCACGTTCTCCGGACGAAGCTCACCCTCCTCGATGGCGCCGATCTTGTTCTTCGCCTTGCGGAGGTTGAAGAACAGCTTCTTCTGTGCCGCGGTGGTGCCCATCTTCACGAGGCTCCACGACCGCAGGATGTATTCCTGGATCGAGGCGCGGATCCACCACATGGCATAGGTGGCGAGGCGGAAGCCCTTTTCCGGGTCGAAGCGCTTCACCGCCTGCATCAGGCCGACGTTCGCCTCCGAGATGACCTCGGCCGTGGGCAGGCCATAGCCACGGTAGCCCATGGCGATCTTGGCCGCGAGGCGCAGGTGGCTCGTGACGAGCTGGTGCGCCGCCTCGGAATCACCGTGGTCGACCCATGCCTTGGCGAGCATGTATTCCTGTTCCGGCTCCAGCATCGGAAACCGGCGTATCTCCTGCATGTAGCGCGAGAGTCCCTGTTCTGGGGACGGCGCCGGAAGCTTGTCGTAAGCCATGGTCCTCCTGGCGGGGACTGTCCAAAACCCCGCAAGCCTGGCCCATTGTATAGGGCAGTTTCAGTTCGTTGTACGTCCCGGTTGCGTTACTCCGTCGCTCTCCCCGGCAATCTCCTGGCGGAGATCGTCGAGAAGCCGCTCCATGTCGGGGGGGAGCGGTGAGGAAAAGCGCAAGGCTTCTCCGGTGACCGGGTGGATGAAGCCAAGCGTCTCCGCGTGGAGCGCCTGGCGCGGAAAGGCGCCGAGGGCGCCGTCGCTCCGCCGCCGGCCGTAGACCGTATCCCCCGCGAGCGGGTGGCCCGCAAAGGCCATGTGGACACGGATCTGGTGGGTGCGGCCGGTTTCGAGCCGACATTCGACGAGGCTCGCGCGCGCGAAGCGCTCAAGCACCCGTGCCCGGGTGACGGCGGGCTTGCCGTTCACGCTCAGCACAGCCATGCGCTTGCGATCCCCCGGGTGCCGGCCAATGTTGCCCTCGATCCGCAGGACGCCGCCCGGCTCCCACGAAATCCCGGCGAGGTGGCGCAGACGCGGCTCGGCGGGATCGGGGTGGCCGTGAACAACCGCGAGATAGCGGCGTTCAATCGAATGATCGGCAAACTGTTCGGCGAGGCCGCGATGCGCGGCGTCAGACTTGGCAACGACGAGAAGGCCCGAGGTATCCTTGTCGATGCGATGGACGATCCCGGGGCGAAGTCGGCCGCCGATGCCGGAAAGCGATCCGCCGCAATGGTGAAGCAGCGCGTTGACGAGCGTGCCCGTCTGAGCGCCGGGCGCGGGATGCACCACGAGCCCCACGGGCTTGTCGATGACGATGAGATGGGCATCCTCGTAGGCAATTGCAAGGTCGATCGCCTCCGGGCTGGCATTGATGGGCCCGGGTTCCGGCAACGCGACGGTGACTTCGGTCCCCGGCGCGAGGCGGACGCGCGGGTCATCCAGGATTCTCTCCTTGAGACTGACCGCGCCTTCGGCGATCAGCGCCTGAATCCGCGAGCGGGAGAGATCGGGCGCAGCGGCGGCCAGAGCCTTGTCAAGCCGCTCGTCCCGCTCCAGCGTGACGCGAATTTCTCGAAGGGGGTCGGACATGGCCGGCAATGCTGCTCACGAAGAGGCGCCCGAGCCGCCGCGCCTGCGCCAGCTGCGCCTGATGGTGCTCGCGTTGACCGCGACGCTGATCGCGGGGGTGATAGCAATCGTCATCCTGCTTGTCATCCGGCTTCAGACCGCTCCGACGCCGGTCGCCATGCCGCCGGAGGTGCGCCTGCCGGCCGGGGAAAGCGCCCGCGCGATCACGCTCGGTTCCGACTGGGTCGCGGTCGTGACGGTGGATGCGGGCGGAAAGGAGCGTATCCGGGTGCTCGACCGGGTGAGCGGGGTGGAGCGCGCCGAGGTGGACATCGCGCCCCGCCCGTGACGTCCGGCCCGTGACGGGGCCATGAAACCAGCCGGGCCCGTGCCGCGTTCTTCGGCAACGCAAGCTGCTCGGGGGGAGAAGTGTCATGGCCCGGATCTACATCGAGGAGCACCCGCTCCGCGTGGTTGGCGACCTCACGAATACGCTGCACCTCTATCTCGTCTACCAGGGCGACAACGGCGAAGAATACGTGGTCCGCTCCGGCGCGACCGATCTCATGCCCTACGGCGGGCCGATGGAGATCGAGGTGAACGTCCCGATCGACGACTCCGCCGACTCGCGTGACGGGGAGACCCCGCAGGACCGGCATGCGACGCTCCTGCGGTTTCCCGGCCACACGGCGGACGAGGCCTGGGGCATCATCGTGAAGTACGCGCAGGCGCTCGCCGACGACGGATATGAGTACCGGCTGTTTCAGACGAACTCGAACGCCTTCGCCGGCGCCATGGTGAAGGCGGGCGGCGGCTTCCCGGCCCTGTCGCTGCCCGACGACATCAATCGCAGCGAGGCGATCGGCTACAGCTACTGGAAGGAGATCGTCGCCGACGTGACGCCGCCCACCGACGGCACCATCGTCGGCACCGCGCGGGCCGATACGCTCGCAGGGATCCAGATCGCCGACGTCATGACCGGGCTGACCGGCGCCGACCGGCTGTTCGGGGCCACCGGCGACGACCTTCTGTTTGGCGGCGCCGGCAATGACCGGCTGGCCGGTCAGGGCGGAAACGACGTGCTGCGTGGCGGCACCGGAGACGACGTGCTTCTCGGCGGCGCCGGCACCGACCGGCTGCTCGGGGGCGACGGCGCGGACGTCTTCCAGTTCGCGACCGGCGACGGGCGGGACACCGTTCTCGACTTCCAGCCGGGCGAGGACGGCTTTCTGCTGCGGGTGGCGGGGATCGACGCTTTCGCCGACCTCCACCTGTCTCAGGCGGGGGCTGACGTTCGGATCGGCTATGGCAGCGGCGCGGTCTTCGTGGAGGACACGCAGGTCTCGGACTTCACTGCCGACGACTTCCGTTTCGCGCCCGACAATCTGCTGACGTGAAGCGCGGTTAATCCCGCCTTAACCGACTGTCCGGACTTACTGTTGCAGATCAGCCAACCGGAAAAGGCGAATCAAGAGAATCACTTGCGAATCAGTCTTGCGAATCATCAGGGGCGGGCAGATATTTCGCCGATGCAGCTCCCATCGGGTTTCGTCGACGAACTTCGCGGCCGCATATCGCTGGCGCAGATAGCGGGTCGGCGGGTCACCTGGGACCCGCGGAAGAGCAATGCCGCGCGTGGCGACTGGTGGGCGCCCTGCCCCTTCCATCAGGAAAAGACTGCATCGTTCCACGTGGATGACGCCAAGGGGTTTTACTACTGCTTCGGCTGTCATGCCAAGGGCGATGTACTCGATTTCGTGCGCGAGACCGAGAACGTCGGCTTCATGGAAGCCGTGGAGCGCCTCGCAGGCGACGCCGGGATGCAGATGCCCGCGGCCGATCCCGTCGCCGCCGCGCGTGCGGCAGCGAACACCGGCCTCGTCGAGGCGATGGAGGCCGCCGTCCGCTTCTATCGCGCGCAGCTCACCGGCTCCCGGGCGGCCGCCGCCCGGGCCTACCTCGAACGCCGCGGCCTCGGGGCGGAGACGATCGAGAGCTTCGAGATCGGGTATGCCCCGGACGGGCGCACCGTTCTCATCGAACACCTGACGGCCAAGGGCTTCGACCTCGCGAAGCTCGTCGAAGCGGGCCTCGCGGGCAAACCCGGACAGGGCAGCCCCTATGATCGCTTCCGCAACCGGATCACCTTCCCGATCCGGGACGCGCGCGGCCGGGCCATCGCCTTCGGCGCGCGGGCGATCGCGCCCGGTCAGGAACCGAAATACCTGAACTCGCCGGAGACGCCGCTCTTCGACAAGAGCCGCACCCTCTACAATGCCGGTCCCGCCGGTGCCGCGGCGCGCAAGGCCGGCACGGTGATCGTCACCGAGGGCTACATGGACGTCATCGCGCTCGCCCGCGCCGGTGTCACCCACGCGGTCGCGCCGCTCGGCACGGCGATCACCGATCGCCAGCTTGAGGCGCTGTGGAAGATCGCGCCCGAGCCGGTGGTGGCGCTCGATGGCGACACCGCCGGGCTCAACGCCGCCCATCGCCTCGTCGACCTCGCGCTGCCGCACCTCGGGGCGGGGCGGAGCCTCCGCTTCGCGCTTCTGCCGGCCGGACAGGACCCGGACGACGTGGTGCGCGCGGGCGGCCGGGCCGCGATCGAGGCGATCCTCGCCGACTCGAAGCCGGTCATCGACCTTCTGTGGGGACGCGAGGTCGATGGTCAGGTGCTCGACAGCCCCGAACGGCGCGCGGCGCTTGACGCGCGACTCCGCGCCCATGTGAGCCGCATCTCGGATGCAACGCTTCGGGCGCACTGGGAAGCCGAGGTCCGCGTCCGCCGCGCGGCACTCTTCGCGCCGCCGCAGAAGTCGCGGCCGGAACGAGCGTTCGAGCGCCCGTTCGAGCGGCCGTTCTCCCCCGGTCCGAAACGCTCGCGCCGGGCGCTGCCGGTCCGCGAAAGCTTCGCTCCGGCGACGGCATCAACCCGAAGCTCGCTTCTCGCGCAGGCGGGAGAGGGTGTCTTCGCCGACGATCGGGTGCGCGAGAGCGCCATCCTCGCCGGTTGCCTCAATCATCCCGACGTGGCGATCCGGCTCGAATCGCGCCTCGAACGGCTGGCGTGCCGTTGCCGAAACCTTGAAGAGATTCGCCGCGCCCTCTTGTCCGCGCTGGCCGACGCCCCAGATAACGCCGACCGCGCGACATTTGTCGCGGCGGTCTCTCTGCGTCTGAGCCGAGATCCGGGTCCCGAGCTTTCCCTCGGACAGATCCGTTCGAATCCGCATCTCGCGCCCACGGCTTCGCCCGAGCAGGCGGCGCGGGCCATCGAGGAGGAACTCGACCGACACGCGGCGCTCGCCGGACGCGCCGCCGAACTGATCGAGGCGGCGGCCGATTTCGCCGCCGGCCCTGACGATGGCCTGACCGAGCGCGTCCGCGCCGCGGCCGAGGCCGAGCACGCGACCTACATTCGCCCTCTCGCCGATGACGGGACGGACACCGGGCTCGAACGCCCGGAGTTCCTGAGCGTCATTCAGGCGTCGGAGGCACTTCTGGCGCGCAAACCGCGCAGACGATGACACCCCCGGCTTGCGAATCAGCGATTCGCAGGCAAGAAGCCTCAACCGACCGGGTCAGCCCCCCGCCCGGAGTTAAATGGAGCTAGTCGATGGCCCCCAAGGACGACGAGCAGAAGAAGCCCGAAGATACCGCCGACGGCTCGGGGCCGATGCTCGACATGAGCCAGGCCGCGGTCAAGAAGATGATCGCGACCGCGAAGGCGCGCGGCTACATCACTTATGATGAGCTGAACGAAGTCCTGCCGCCCGATCAGGTGACGTCCGAGCAGATCGAGGACGTGATGGCGATGCTCTCCGAGATGGGCATCAATGTCGTCGAGAACGAGGAAGGCGAGGACGAGGACGGCAACCGCGACGACGCGCCGCCGGCCGCCGACGAGACTTCCGGCTCGCGCGAGATCACCGTCACCAGCGCCGGCGGCGAGGCTCTCGACCGCACCGACGACCCCGTGCGGATGTACCTGCGCGAAATGGGTTCGGTCGAGCTTCTGAGCCGCGAGGGCGAGATCGCGATCGCCAAGCGCATCGAGGCCGGCCGGAACACGATGATTGCCGGGCTCTGCGAGAGCCCGCTCACCTTCCAGGCGATCACCATCTGGCGTGACGAGCTTCTCGACGAAGCGATCATGCTGCGTGATGTGATCGACCTCGAGACGACGTTCTCCGGACAGATGGAGGCCGACGAGGTCGAGAGCGTGCTGCAGGAGCCCGACGAGGAGCCTGTCGCACAGCCGGAGCCTGCCTCTGCCCGGCCCGCCGCGCCGAAATCCGCCCCGAAGCCCGCCGCGGCGCCGAAGCCTGCCGCGCGCGCCGCGTCCGACGACGAGGACGACGACGCCCCCCTCGCCGACGAGGAGGAGGAGCCCGCCCAGAGCCAGTCCGAACCCGACGAGGAAGAGGACGAGGATCAGGGCAACCTGTCGCTCGCCGCGATGGAAGCGGCGCTGAAACCGCAGGTGCTCGAGACGCTGGAGCGCATCGCGACCGACTACAGCCGGCTTGCCGAGATGCAGGACGACCGGATCTCGGCCACGCTGAACCGCAACGAGAGCTTCACCTCGCAGCAGGAGCGCGAGTATCAGCGCCTGCGCTCGGAAATCGTCGAGCTGGTGAACTCGCTGCGCCTGCACAACAACCGTATCGAACAGCTCGTCGACCAGCTCTACGGCATCAACCGCAAGATCATGGCGCTCGACAGCGGCATGGTGAAGCTGGCCGATCAGGCGCGCATCAACCGTCAGGAATTCATCGACGAATACCGCGGCTCGGAGCTCGAACCCGGCTGGCTCGACCGGGTGGGCTCGCTGCGGTCGCGCGGCTGGGACCAGCTCACCAGCCGCTTCCGCGAGAAGGCCGACGAGATCCGCCGTGACATGGCCGAGGTCGGCCAGTACGTGGGCGTCGACATCTCCGAGTTCCGCCGCATCGTGAACCAGGTGCAGAAGGGCGAGAAGGAAGCCCGGCAGGCGAAGAAGGAGATGGTCGAGGCGAACCTCCGGCTCGTGATCTCGATCGCCAAGAAGTACACGAACCGCGGTTTGCAGTTCCTCGACCTGATCCAGGAAGGCAACATCGGCCTGATGAAGGCGGTGGACAAGTTCGAGTACCGCCGTGGCTACAAGTTCTCGACCTATGCGACGTGGTGGATCCGGCAGGCGATCACCCGCTCGATCGCCGATCAGGCGCGCACGATCCGCATTCCGGTGCACATGATCGAGACGATCAACAAGCTGGTGCGGACCTCGCGGCAGATGCTGCACGAGATCGGCCGCGAGCCGACGCCCGAGGAGCTGGCCGAGAAGCTGCAGATGCCGCTCGAGAAGGTCCGCAAGGTGATGAAGATCGCCAAGGAACCGATCTCGCTCGAAACGCCGATCGGCGACGAGGAAGACAGCCAGCTCGGCGACTTCATCGAGGACAAGAACGCGATCCTGCCGCTCGACTCGGCGATCCAGCTGAACCTGAAGGAGACGACGACCCGGGTCCTCGCCTCGCTCACGCCGCGTGAGGAGCGCGTGCTTCGGATGCGGTTCGGGATCGGCATGAACACCGACCACACGCTTGAGGAAGTCGGGCAGCAGTTCAGCGTCACCCGCGAGCGTATCCGCCAGATCGAGGCGAAGGCGCTCCGCAAGCTGAAGCACCCGAGCCGGAGCCGCAAGCTCCGGAGCTTCCTCGACCAGTAGCGCCGGCTGGCGCACCCGGTTCCGTCGGACGGGGCCGGGGATTCGGCCGGGGCGCGCGCAGTTTGCGCAGACCGGTCAGGCGGTTGATACAAAAGCAGCTTTCCCGCACCGTTAACGGAAACGCAACCAAGGTTGACGGCTGCGGGCCTCGACAAGGTGCGAGGCGCGGGCGCGGGACGGCCTCGACGGCTGACATGTCCGCGGGGTGCCTCTTCCGCGGAGGGCAGCGACAATCGACGTCCTCGCGCTCCCGGACCTTGCCTGTTGCGGGTCCCTGCGCCGCCGCGGAACGCTTCGGCGACTCGGCGATTGTTCGTGAGAACACGAAAGTCGCGGGCCAGATGGACAGAAGCGCACACAAGACCGCGGACAAGGCTTCGGACGGCGCGCCCGGCAGAGACGCCTCCCACCCGAACCAGATGTCATGGGCCGCCTGGCGACAGGTGCTCGGCCGGGTCTGGCAAGGGATCACCATCGACCATCTGTCGATCATCGCTGCCGGCGTCGCATTCTTCGGCGTCCTCGCAATCTTTCCGGCGATCGCCGCGCTGATCGCGGTCTATGGCCTCGTCGCCGATCCGCACCATGTGGCCGAGACACTGGACGCGGCGCGGCCGGTGTTGCCCGCCGAGGTCTTTGTCATGATCGAGGAACAGGTCGATGCGCTGATCGCCGCGCCGCAGGCGAAGCTCGGGTTTGCCTCGGTCGTCTCCTTTGCCCTCGTCCTCTGGAGTGCGCGAGCCGGGGTGAGCGCGCTCATGGAGGGGATGAACATCGTCTATGGCGAGGTGGATGACCGCAGTCTCGTGGTGCAATACGCGATCTCTGTCATGCTCACCCTCGGTTTCATTGCCGTGGCAATCATCGCCCTCTTCGCGGTGGTGGCAGTGCCGACCGTCCTTCACTTTACCGACATCGGTGTGATCGGCGGAGTCCTGGCCGGGGTCACGCCCCTGGTGATCCTCGGCACCGCCATCATCTTCGTCATCGGCGCGCTCTACCGCTATGCGCCGCGCCGGGCGCCGGCGCGCAAGCGGTGGATCACCGTGGGCGCGGCGCTCGCAGCCGTGGGCTGGCTGCTCGTTTCGGTGGCGCTCTCGGCCTATTTCGCGCGCTTCCCCGAGTTCAACCGCACGTATGGCTCACTCGGCGCCATCGTCGGACTGCTGTTCTGGCTCTATGCCAGCGCCTTCGTCGTATTGCTTGGCGCCGAACTCAATGCTCAGTTGGAGCTGCAGACCGAAGCGGACACGACGACGGGCAGGCCGCGTCCCATGGGCGAGCGCGGCGCCCACGTGGCGGATCATGTCGCCTGACCGGCGGGCTGAGAGTGGCATCGAAGCAACATATTCCCGAGACACAGAGGTCTCCGATCGGGGCAAGCGATTGACGACCAAGTAACAATCTTGAGTTGAAAGCGCCGGTCCACCTCTCGGAATCGCCAATTTCGGGTTGCGTTGATACTCCAAACCGTTACGGTGCCGAAGGTGCCCAAAATCCTGTGCCCCAATGTTCACTACTGCGTTTAATGTAACCGGGCGCTCTGAGCGCCCCGTGAGCTCGGAAGTCCGCCGCATGGTTGTGCGTGGTCATGTTAAGTGGTTCGATACGACCAAAGGCTACGGCTTCGTCGTGGGTGACGATGGCGAAGGTGATATTCTTCTCCATAGCAACGTCCTGCGAGTCTTCGGATTCACGTCGGTTGCAGAAGGCGCCGAGATCTCCCTGAGGGTCCAGTCAACTGATCGTGGTCGTCAGGCGGTCGAGGTTCTCGACATCGTCCCGACCGCGCCCGTGGCGGCGCAGATCCACATCCCCATGCCGGATGGCGACGCTGCCGGTCCGCTTGAGCCCGCGCGGGTCAAGTGGTTCGATCGGGTGAAGGGTTTCGGCTTCGTCAACGTCTACGGTCGCCCCGAGGACGTCTTTCTCCACATGGAGACCCTGCGGCAGCACGGTTACGGCGAAGTGGTCGCCGGTGATGTACTCGCCGTGCGAGTGACCGCCGGCCCGCGGGGGCCAATGGTCTACGAGGTTCGGAGCTGGGACTACGTGACGCGGTTGCGGATGCAGGCCTGATGCGTCTTGCCTGGCTCCTCGCCGCGGCGGCGCTCGCTGCCGGTCCGGTGTCCGCGGCAGACTGCGCTCCCGACCAGATCGACCTGCGCGACTCCGATACCGAGTTGCGCTTTCATGTCGAGGTGATGGACACGCCCGAGGGACGTGAGCAGGGGCTCATGTTCCGCGAGAACCTGCCGAAGTTCTCCAGCATGCTCTTCGTCTACGAGACGCCGCAGCCGGTGGCCTTCTGGATGAAGAACACCCTCATCCCGCTCGACATCCTGTTCTTCGATGCAGAGGGCCGCCTTGAGCGGATCAAGTCCAATGCGCAGCCGCACGATGAGACCCCGGTCTTTGGCGGCGACGATATCCAGTATGTGCTGGAGATCAACGGCGGCCTCGCGGCGGAGCTTGGCATCGAGCCCGGCGCCGAGATCCGCAACCCCGCCCTCACCGGCGCGGTCTGGAGCTGCAGCGGCTGATTCCCCTTCCCCCGGCCCCGCTGTCGGGCTACACGGCCCGGATCGGGGCGTGGCGCAGCCTGGTAGCGCGGCGGTTTTGGGTACCGCAGGTCGCTGGTTCGAATCCAGTCGCCCCGACCACATTGCCAAGGACCCGGCGCCAGAGGCGCACATCCCATCCGGCGCCTGTCGGTGCAACGAGACACGCGCCCGCGTGACGAGCCGGTCGCCACGAACCGCCATGCCATCGCCCGCGTCTTGACCTCCCGAATTCCGCTCGAAGCGCCGGTGCGTGGTCGCCGCCCCCGGCGCGCGATGGCGGCGAGGGTCCGCCCGAAACGGGCGTCCGTTGCCGGGCACTTCGGCGAGTTGCTGCAAGGCAGGCTCGGCCCCGGCGGGCCGCTGGCCCTCGTCACGCTTCCGGCACCTCCGCTCTCCGTCACGGCGGAGCTGCGGCCCGGGTCTTTCCGGCTTCACTCCGCCGACGGCAGGTGGCCGATTGACCGGGCGCAGGTGGCAGCGCTTCATCGGGCGCTCGGCGGCGTTCCGTCCGGTGGGCTGGTGCTTCGCACGGAGATGACCGCGGGGGGCGGGGCGGGTTCCTCGACCGCGGCCTTGCTCGCGGCGGCGGCGGTCATTGCCGCGGCGCACGGCCTCCCCCCGCCCGGAGCGGAGCGGCTGGCGCGACTCTGCCTCGCGCTTGAGGGGGCGACGGACCCGCTGATGCATCCCGCGCCGGCGCGTCTGCTCTGGGATCCGCGTCGGGCGCTCGTGCTCGGGACGCTGCCGGAGCTGCCCGCGCTGGAGCTCGTCGGGGGCTTCCATGGTCCGGGTGTGCGGACCGATCCGGGCGATCTCGATTTCGCTGACATTGCCGATCTCGCGAGCGCGTGGGGGCCCGCGGCTTTGCGGGGTGATCTCGCGACGCTGGCGGGGCTCGCGACGGAGTCGGCGCGGCGTAACGTGGCGCGGCGCGGCGGGCCGGATCTCGGCGGGCTCCTCGCCGCCGCCGGGCGCTTCGGGGCGCTCGGCATCGTCGCGGCCCACACCGGATCGGCGCGCGGGCTCCTTTTCGCGCCTGGGGGCGGCTCGCGGCAGGCGTGCGACGCCCTGCGGGCGCTTGGCATGGCCGACGTCCGGCACTTTCGGCTGGGCCGGCCCCTGTCCGCGCGGTAAGCCTCGGCCACATTCATGGCAGGAGCAGGCATGCGGGACCACGGCATGCGGGATCATGGCGGGGATCTCGGCGCGGCGATCGCGCGTTTCGGGGGCGCGCCGGCGGACTGGATCGACCTTTCGACCGGCATCAACCGCGCGCCCTGGCCGTTGCCGCCGCTGCCTGCCGCGGTGGTGCGGGCGCTGCCCGATCGGGGTGAGTTCGCCGCCTGTGCCGCGGTGGCGCGGACGGCTTATGGCGCGGGCGCTGGGGTTGCCTGTCTGCCGCTCGCTGGGGCGCAAGCGGCGATCCGGCTGGTGCCGGCGCTGCGGCCGGCTGGGCGCGTCGGGGTGGTCGGGCCAACCTACAACGAGCATGCCGCCGCGTTCACGGCCGCGGGATGGCAGGTGAGCGAGGTGGCCGATCTCGCCGGACTCGATGGCTTCGACGCGGTGGTGGTGGTCAATCCGAACAACCCCGACGGGCGCTGCTGGTCGCGGGAGGCGGTTGCCGCGCTGGCGGCGCGCAACGGGCTCGTGGTGGTCGATGAGAGCTTTGCCGATGCCGAGCCGGCTGGGTCGCTCTGTCCGGCGCTGGGTGGTCTGCCGCGGACGATCGTGCTGCGCTCGTTTGGCAAATTCTACGGGCTGGCGGGGCTGCGGCTCGGCTTCGCGCTCGGGTCAGATGCGGAGATCAGCGTGCTGCGGGAGCTTGCGGGGCCGTGGGCGGTCAGCGGGCCGGCGCTTTTCGCCGGGCGGCTCGGGCTTGCCGATGTCGCGTGGGCCGAGGCGACGCGGGTGCGGCTCGCGGCGGATGCGCGCCGGCTCGACCGGCTGGTGGAGGCGGCGGGCTGGCGGGTCGTGGGCGGGACGGGTCTCTTCCGGCTCTGTGACACCGGCGACGCCGGGGCGGCGCAGGCGCTCCTTGCCGGGCGGCGGATCTGGTCGCGGAGCTTTCCCTATTCGGCGGGCTGGCTTCGGCTCGGGCTTCCCGGGACGGAAGCCGAGTGGGAGGCGCTGGCGGACGCGCTCTCGCCCGCGCATCGGAGCAGGTAGGTGTCCATGATCCAGCCGTTTGCCGCGCGGGCCTCAGCGCGGGCGGCGACGATCGCATCGCCCACGTCCGCAAGCGGGCCCGAGATCAGGATCTCGTTCTCCATCCCGAGGTAGGCGCCCCAGAAGATTTCGACGCCCTCGGGGTCGATGCCGCGGAAGGCGCAGTCGCCGTCGAGCATGACGGCGGTGGTCGTGCCAGTCGCGCCGCCGGTGGCCAGCTGCCGGCCGGTGGTGATGGCGACGGGCTCGCCGATATGATTGAGCGGGATGGCGTGGCGGGCCGCGAGGACCTGCAGGCTGGTGATCCCCGGCACCACCCGCCGGGTGAAGGCAAGGCCGCCCGCCGCCAGCAGGTCGAGGATGCGCAGCGTGCTGTCGTAGAGCGAGGGGTCGCCCCAGACCAGCAGCGCGGCGGTGCCGGTCTCGCCGTCGAGCAGGTGGCGGTAGCGGGCGGAGATGGCTGCGTGCCAGACCTCGACGCCCGCGCGGTAGCCGCCGGAGGTGTCGCGCACCGGCATGTCGAACTCGACGATGCGGGTGGCGGGGTTTTCGAGGAAGCGCTCGCAGATCGCCCGGCGAAGGTCGGCGAGATCGCCCTTTGCCGCGCCTTTGCGCGGGATCAGCACCAGATCGGCGGCGTTGAGCGCGCCGATCGCCTCGACCGTCATGTGGTCCGGGTTGCCGGTGCCGATGCCGATGACGACGATCCCGAGCATGGGCTCACTCCGATGCGATTGCGTGGAAGAAGCTGCCGGAGACGTTGCCCCGGCGCGCGCCCGAAAGACCGAGGGGGCGGCCCTCGGCGTCGGAAAGCTCGGCCAGTGCCGCGTCGTCTCCGGTCTCGATGACGCGGGAATAGTGGAATTCGTGGCCGCGCACCCGCGCGCCCGCCGGCCCGAGCGGCGTCGCGCCGAGGAGCCGCGCCTGACGGTAGCCGAGGTTCATCCGCCGCTTCGCATAGCTCGTCACGTGGCCGAGCAGGCCCGCCATCGGGTACGTGACGCCGTCCGCGTCCTCGATGGCGCGGCCGAGCACCATGAAGCCGCCGCACTCGCCATGTACCGGCCGCGTCCCGGCAAAGCGGCGCAGTCCGTCGAGGAACTGCCCGGACGCCGCCAGCCGCCCGGCGTGCAGTTCGGGGTAGCCGCCCGGCAGCCAGCAGACGTCCGCCGCAGGGTCCGGCGCCTCATTGGCGAGCGGCGAGAACGGCAGGATCTCGGCTCCCGCCGCGCGCCAGTGCCGCAGGACATGCGGATAGACGAAGGCGAATGCCGCGTCGTCGGCCAGCGCGATCCGCTGCCCCGGTGGCGGCAGCGCCGCCGATCCGTCGCCCGTCACAGCCAGCGGCGTGGCGAGCGCGAGCACCGAGTCGAGGTCGATCGAGCGCGCCATCACGTCCGCCAGCCGGTCGATGAAGGCGTCGAGCGCGGCATGTTCGCGCGCCTGCACCAGCCCGAGATGACGCTCGGGCAGCGCCATGTCCGGGTTGCGGTGCACAGCGCCCACCACCGGCAGGCCGATCGCCTCGACAGCCGCGCGGCAAAGCCGCTCGTGCCGCTCGCTCGCCACCTGATTGAGCACGACCCCGGCGATCCGCACCCCGGGATCATGGCTCGCGAAGCCGCGCGCGATTGCCGCCGCCGTCTGCGACTGCCCCGAGACGTCGAGCACGAGCAGGACCGGCACGCCCCATGCGCGCGCCAGATCCGCCGCCGCCCCGGTGCGGCCCGGGCCGGCGGGGACGCCGTCGAAGAGGCCCATGGCGCTCTCGATCACCAGCACATCCGCCTCGGCCTGCGCCGCTGCGAGCGCGCCGAGGAATGCGGGCGGCATCGCCCAGCTGTCGAGGTTCACCCCCGGCGCGCCGGTCGCCGCCGCGTGGAAGCCCGGGTCGATGTAGTCCGGCCCCGACTTCGCGCCGCGCACCGCAAGGCCGCGCCGGGCGAGCGCGCGCATCAGGCCGACCGCGACGCTGGTCTTGCCGGAGCCCGAGCGCGCCGCGCCGACGATGAAGGCCCGCGCGCTCACGCGGGCACCGCCTGCGCCGCCACGGCGATGAGTTCATCCCGCAGGGCGACGATCGCGCCGACGACGATCACCGCCGGGGCGCGCACGCCCTCCTCCGCCACCCGCGCGGCGATGGTGGCGAGATCGGCGACGACGATCCGCTCATCGGGCCAGGTCGCCGAGGCGATCACCGCCGCCGGCGTCGAGGGCGCGAGGCCGCCGGCGACGAGCGCGCCCGCGATCGCCGGAAGCGAGCCCAGCCCCATGTAGATCACGATCGGCTGCCCGGTGCGGGCCAGCGCCGCCCAGTCGAGGTCCGCGCCGCCCGCATCGTCCGTGGCGTGACCGGTGGCGAGGATCAGCGCCCGGCTCACGCCGCGCCGGGTCGCAGGGATCCGCGCCGCCGCGAGCGCCGCGAAGCCCGAGGTGACGCCCGGCAGCACCCGGAACGCGATCCCGGCGCGCGCCAGCGCCAGCGCCTCGTCGCCGCCACGGCCGAAGATGTTGGGATCGCCGCCTTTCAGGCGCAGCACGCGCTTGCCCTCGCGGGCGAGGGCGATGAGGCGCGCGTTGATCTCGGCCTGCGGCGTCGACGGCTGGCCACTGCGCTTGCCGACGAAGCTGAGCGCCGCACCCTCGCAGGCCCGCAGGACGCCCGGATCGACCAGCGCGTCGTAGACGACCGCGTCCGCCGCCGCGAGTGCTGCCACCACATCAAGCGTCAGGCAGCCGAGGCCGCCGGGACCTGCGCCCGCGAGCCAGACATGCCCCGGCTCGAAGGAAGGAAAGTCCGGCGCGAGCCGCGCCAGTGCATCCGCGATCTGGCTCATATCCCCTCACGTCCGCGAAAGCGCCGCTGATAGGCCGCGTCGTAGAGGGCGCTCTCGCGGAAGCCCTCCGCCGCCAGTCCCGGCCCGACAAAGATGATCGCCGTCCGGTCGATCGGATCGGCGGCCACCGCCGCCTCGATTGACGCGAGCGTGCCGCGGACCACCCGCTCCTCGGGCCATGTGGCGCGGACGACGATGGCGACCGGGCAGTCGCGGCCATAGAGCGGTGTCAGCTCGGCGACGACGCGCGGCAGGGCGTGCACCGCGAGGTGTACCGCGAGGGTGGCACCGGTGGCGCCGAAGCCCGCCAGCGTCTCGCCGGGCGGCATGGCCGAGGCGCGCCCGGAGACGCGGGTGAGGACGAGGCTCTGCGCGACCTCGGGGATGGTCAGCTCGCGCCCGAGCGTCGCGGCGGCGGCGGCGAAGGACGGCACCCCGGGGGTCAGCGTCCACGGGATGCCGCGCGCGTCGAGCCGCCGGGTCTGCTCGGCGACCGCGCTCCAGATCGAGAGATCGCCGGAGTGCAGCCGTGCCACGTCGAGCCCGGCGGCATGGGCGGCGGCGAACTCCGCCTCGATCTCGTCGAGCGACAGCGGCGCGGTGTCGATCCGCCGCGCGCCGGGCGGGCAGTGGTCGAGCAGCGCCGCGGGCACCACCGAGCCGGCGTAGAGGCAGACAGGGCAGCGGGCCAGCAGGTCGCGGCCCCGGAGCGTGATGAGATCGGCGGCGCCGGGACCGGCGCCGATGAAGTGGACGGTCATGAAGCCTCTCCGGTGGTGGCGATCGCGCAGGTGACGCGCCCGGTGACGATGCGCGGGCCGAGGAGCCGCGCCGACGGCCCCGCCGCGCCGAGGGCCGCCGCCTCCGACGCGCTGCCCGCCCCGGTCGCCGCGATCGAGGCGTCCGAGTGGCTGGCGAGGCGGGTCTCGGTGGCGGCCTCGGTGATGACGAGCGGCAGGCGGAGCCGGCGCGCCGCCTCGGCGATGCCAGGCTCCGACGCCTTGGCCGGCAGCACGGCCAGCGCGTCGAGCGGCCCGCCCGCCGCCGGAAGCGCCGCTTCGACAGCCGCGATGACTTCGGCGGCGGTGACGCCGCGCTGGCTGCCGAGCCCCGCGACCCTCATGGCTTCACCCAGGACCACTGCACCACCGGCATCGCCGGGCGCCAAGCGGACATGCCGCCGACCGGGCCGGCGCGCGCGATCGAGACCGTGACGAGGGCGCCGCCGAGCCGTCCGGCGGTCGCGGTGAGGAGTGCCTGCATTTCGAGCGTGACGGCATTGGCGACGAGCCTGCCGCCGCCGGGCAGGACGGCGGTCAGCGTGTCGAGGAGGCCCGCGCCAGTGCCGTCGCCAGTGCCGCCGCCAGCGCCGCCGCCGCCGAGGAAGATCGCGTCCGGGGGTGGCAGCCCGGCGAGGGCGGCGGGTGCCCTGCCCTCGCGCACGTCGAGCCCGGGCGTCCCGAGCACCTCGGCATTGCGCCGGATCCGGGCGGCGCGCTCCGGGTCGGCCTCGATGGCGATGGCGCGGAGCGAGGGGTGCCGGAGCATCCACTCGATCGCGACCGAGCCGGCACCCGCGCCCACGTCCCAGAGGAGTTCGCCCCGGCGTGGAGCGAGTGCCGCGAGCGTCACCGCGCGCACCTCGCGCTTGGTGATCTGGCCGTCGTGCTCGAAGAGCCCGTCGTCGAGCCCGCCGAGCGGGAGGATCTGCGCGTCCTCCCCTGCCTCGACCTCGACGGCGAGGAGATTGAGCGCCGCGAACCGAGCGTCGCCGAGATCCGCGGCGCGGGCGGTGTGGTGACGCTCGTCCGGGCCGCCAAGGGCTTCGAGGACGTGGAGGCGCGACGGGCCGAAGCCGGTGGCGGTGAGCCGCCGGGCGACGCGGGCGGGCGCGTCCCCGTCGGAGGTGAGCGCGAGAATGCGGGTGCCGGGGTGGAGGAGCGGGCGGATCAGCGCCTCGGGGCGGCCGTGGAGCGAGATCGCCTCGACCTCGGCCAGTGGCCAGCCAAGGCGCGCTGCCGCGAGGCTGAAGGCCGAAGGCGCGGGCAGGACGGTCATCTCGGCCGGGTCGACGCGGCGCGCGAGCGTGGCCCCGACCCCATGCCGGAACGGATCGCCCGAGGCGAGGACGCAGACGCGCCGCCCGCGGAGCGCGGTCACCGGCGCGGTGTCAAACGGTGTCGGCCAGGCCCGCGCCTCGCCGGTGATGAGCGGCCCCGCGAGCGCGAGGTGGCGCGCGCCACCAAAGACGACCGCGGCGGCGGCGATCGCCTCGCGGGCGGCGCGTCCGAGGCCGTCCGGGCCGTCCTCGCCGATCCCGACGATCGTGAGCCATCGGGTGGTGAGCGATCTGGGGTCTGTCGCGGCAAGGGGCGGCGGGCTAGAAGGCTGCATGCACATCCTCATCCTTGGCGGAACCGGCGAGGCGCGGGCGCTGGCGGAGCGGCTGACCGGCCAGCGCCTGGCCGGCCAGCGCCTGACCTATTCCCTCGCGGGCCGGACGCGCGCGCCGGTGCTGCCCGACTGCGACGTCCGGGTGGGGGGGTTCGGCGGAGCGGGCGGGCTCGCCGGCTGGATCGCGGCCGAGGCGGTGCGCGTGCTCGTCGACGCGACGCATCCCTTTGCGCGCCGGATCTCGGAGAATGCGCTCACTGCGGCGCGCGTCGCTGGCGTGCCGCTCGTCACCCTGCGCCGTCCGGGCTGGAAGCGGGAGGCCGGCGATCGCTGGACCGGCGTGCCGGATCTCGCGGCCGCCGCCGACGCGCTTGGCGGCGTGCCGAAGCGCGTGCTGCTCGCCATCGGCCGGCAGGAGGTCGGGGCGTTTCGGGCGGCGCCGGGGCATCGCTACCTCGTGCGCAGCATCGAGCCGCCCGAGGCGGGCGCGCTGCCCGACGGGGCGGAGGTGCTGCTGGCGCGCGGGCCGTTCGACGAAGCGGCGGAGCGGGCGTTCCTCGCTCGCCACGGCATCGAGGTGGTGGTCACGAAGAACAGCGGCGGTGACGCCACATACGGCAAGATCGCCGCGGCGCGGGCGCTCGGCATCCCGGTCGTCATGGTCGAGCGGCCCGCCGGCCCGGAGGCCGTGGAAACCGTCGAGGACGCGCTGGCGGCGATCGGACGTCACCTTGCCGGCCCTGCCGAGCGTGGCGAGTAGACGAGCGGCGGCAGTCCCGGCCGCGGCACCACGCGTGTCTCGGTCGAGCCGATGATGACGCAGGTCGCCATGTCGGCGCGGCCCGGGTCGGCGGCTCCGAGGCTCGTCACCTCGATCCGCTCGTCCTGCCGGAGCGCGGCGCGGCCGAAGATCACCAGCGTTTCCGCCGGCAGCACCTCGCCAAGCACCGCGAAGGCCCGGCCGAGCTGCCACGGCCGTGCCCGGCTCGCGGGGTTGTAGAGGGCGAGGACGAACCCCGCCCCGGCCGCCGCGCGGAGCCGCGCCTCGACGGTCTCCCACGGCTTGAGATTGTCCGAGAGCGACAGCGCGCAGAAGTCGTGCCCGAGCGGCGCGCCGCAGCGCGCGGCGACGGCGAGCATCGCGGTGACGCCGGGCACCATCTCGACCTCCAGCCGCCGCCAGGCCTCCGGCCCGTGCTCCACCGCCTCGCAGACCGCCGCCGCCATGGCGAAGACGCCCGGATCGCCGCCCGAGACCATCGCCACCGCCCGGCCACCTGCGGCGAGGGCGAGGGCCGTGCGCGCGCGCTCGATTTCCGCGCGGTTGTCGGTGGCATGCGCCGTCTGACCGGGGGCCAGCGCCACGCGGGCGACATAAGGCCCGTAGCCGAGGACATCCGTCACCCCGGCGAGCGCCGCACGCGCCGCGCCGGTCAGCTGCGCCTCCGGCCCCGGCCCGAGACCGACCACCACCAGCCGGCCGGGCGTGGGCGGTTCTTCAACCCGGCCGCTAACGGCCGGTCCATCAACCCGGCCGCTCAAGGCCGGTCCTCCCAGCCGGGCACCAGCACCAGCGAGAAGTAGGGCGCCACGTCGTCGGGCTTGGCCGCGAGCGGCGTCATCTGCGACTGCTCCATGGTGCCGCGCTCGACGTAGACCGCGCGCCCGAGCTTGCCGGCCCCGGCCAGCGCCCG
Organism: Amaricoccus macauensis; assembly: GCF_014201905.1. Lineage (GTDB taxonomy): Bacteria > Pseudomonadota > Alphaproteobacteria > Rhodobacterales > Rhodobacteraceae > Amaricoccus > Amaricoccus macauensis. Next base: position 90,500 of record NZ_JACHFM010000005.1, read on the forward strand.
GCGGATGGTCGCGAGGTTGCGGCCGACCTTCATGATGACGCTCGCCGGACTGTCGATGAGGCGCCGGGTCAGCTCGGCCTCGGGCAGCGTGCCCGGCAGCACGCTCAGCACATCGTCGCCCTGCACCAGCGGCAGGCCCGCCTGACTCCAGCAGCCCGACATGGCGGTGATGCCGGGGATGACCTCGGCGGGGTAGCGCGGCGCGAGGCGGACGTGGAGGTGCATGTACGAGCCGTAGAACAGCGGGTCGCCCTCACTCAGCACCGCCACCGTGCGCCCTTCGGCGAGATGCGCCTCGACCGCCGCCGCCGCCTCGACGAAGAAGCCGGTGATGGCGGCGCCGTAGCGCGGATCGGCGACCGGGATCTCGGTCGTCACCGGATAAGGCAGCGGCAGTTCCACCGCGTCCGCCCGGAACAGCCCCTCCACCGTCGCGCGGGCGTTGCCGCGCCGGCCGGCCTTGGCGAACCACGCCACGACGTCGGCGTCGCCCAGCGCGCGCACTGCCTTCACCGTCAGGAGCCCCGGGTCCCCCGGCCCGGTGCCGACGCCGATCAGCCGGCCACTCATATCCCTGCCCTCGCGAGCGCGTTCACCGCCGCCGCCGTCATGGCGCTGCCCCCGAGCCGCCCGAGCACCACCGCGTGGGGCAGGTCGGTCGCCGCCAGCGCGTCCTTGGATTCGGCCGCGCCGACGAAGCCGACGGGCATTCCGATCACCGCCGCTGGCCGGGGTGCCCCGGCGCCAAGCATGTCCATGAGGTGGAAGAGCGAGGTCGGCGCATTGCCGACCGCCACCACCGAGCCACCGAGCCGGTCGCGCCAGAGCTCCAGCGCCGCCGCCGAGCGCGTGGTGCCAAGCTCCGCCGCGAGGCCGGGGGTGCGCGGGTCGCGCAGCGTGCAGATCACCTCGTTCCCCGCCGGCAGGCGGGCGCGCGTCACCCCGTGCGCCACCATCTCGGCGTCGCAGAGGATCGGCGCGCCCGCCGCCAGCGCCGCGCGCGCCGCCGCCACGAAGCCCGGTGAGAAGCGGAACGCCGCCGCCGCCTCGACCAGCCCGCAGGCGTGAATCATCCGCACCGCGACGTCCGCCTCCTCGGGCGAGAAGCGCGCAAGATCCGCCTCCGCACGTATGATCGCGAAGGATCGCTCGTAGATCGCAGTTCCGTCCCGAAGGTATTCTCCGCTCACCTCGCCACCTCCAGAAGGTATTGTTCCAGGTCCGCCGGGACGCCGCGCCCGTCTCCGGTGACGCGCGTCCCGCATTCGTCGGCCAGCAGGGTCACCGCCGGCCCGGCCGGCTGCGCGCAGCGCTTCGGGCAGCCCGAGACGTGCAGGTGCAGGCCGTCCGTCATGTCCGGGCGTTCGGCAGCAATCCGGGCCGCGATCGCCCGCGCCGGGAGCCGCCCCGAGGCGCAGGCCGCCCCGGCGCAGGCCGCGATTGCAAGCCGGGGGTCGCCCGGGTCGGTGATGAAGCCGAGGCGCGTGGCCGCGCCGACAAAGGCCGCCTCGTCCGCCACTGTCAGCTCCACCGCGACGAGCGCGCGTCCCGGCGCCGGGCAGAGCCGTGCGGCGCCGGCCGCTGCGGCGAGCGCGGCGACCGCGCCGCTCTCCGCCGAGCCGAACGGGAAGGCGACGGCGCGCGCGATGTCCTCGCGCAGGCCGAAGCGGCCGACCGGCGCGCCGGCCGGGCGGAGCGCCGGTGCGGGCGCGACGCCGAGACCGTCGAGATCGCGCCCGCGCCGAGCCTCGCGGGATATCCGCGTCAGCAGATCGCATGCCTGCGCGATGGCAGTGTCCGCGTCGCAGACGTCCTGCCACCGCGCCGTCCGCGCCGTCCCGCCGACACCGATCCGCCAGCCGCCAGCCACCCGGAGAAGCCGCACGTCCGCCGGCACCGCGTCGAGCGGGAAGGCGCCGCCGCCGTCAACGAGCGCCGTCACCTTCGGTGGCAGCGGCCCGGCAAACGCCCGGAGAGTCGCTGCCAGCGGGCGCGGGTCGGCCGCCTCGGCCGGATCGCGCCCGGCGAGCGGGCTCGTCACCACCGGCAGGCCCTCGGCGAGCGGCAGCCCGAGCGGCGCCAGCGCCTCGGCGAGCTTCGCGCCCTGGGCAAGGCCGCGCAGTTGCAGGCTGCCGCGCGAGGTCACCTCGATCAGCCCGTTGCCGAGCCGCGCCGCCACCGCCGCGAGGCCGGCGAGGCCCTCCCCGCTCAGTCCGTCGGTGAAGGTGAGGCGCGCGAGCCAGCCGTCGCCGGTCAGCATCGGCGCGGTGAGGCTCGGGCAGGCGTCCCGGCGCAGCGCGGCGGTCATGTTCGCGCCTCGAGCGCAGTGGCCTCGGCGATGAGCGCCGCAAGGTCGTCGTCGATGCTGTTCCGGCGCGGATGCCAGAGCCCCCGGCGCCGCGCGTCCGCGAAGCGCCCGGCAATCGCCCGGGCCGCCGCCGGGTTTTCGCGCAACAGGAAGTCGCGCACGTCCGGGTCTTCCAGATAGGCCGCGTGCACCGCCTCGATCAGCCGTTCAGGCACCGCGTCGGTGGTTTCGGCAAAACCGATCAGCCGGTCGACCGTCTCGGCGAACTCCGCGGCGCCGCGCGGCCCATGGCGGAGCTGTCCGGCGATGAAGCGCGGGTTCGTCGCCCGTGCCCGCACCACCCGAGTCACCGCCTCCACGAGCGAGCGCGCGCGCGGCCGGGCCGGGTCGGTCGTGTCGAGCACCACGAGGTCTGCCTTGCCGCCGAGTGCCGCCACCGCCGCCGCGAAGCCGCCGACGAAGGCCACGTCGGCCGAGCCTTCGAGGATGTCGCGCGCCGGGTCGTCATGGGCGTGGAGCAGCAATTCCGCCGTCGCCACCCGCTCGGCAAAGGCGCCGTCGGCCGCCTCGCCCTCGCCGCGTACGCCGCCGAAGGCATGCGAGCCCGCCGCGAGGTAGGCCGCGCCAAGCTCGGCCTGTGCCTCCCAGCGCCCGTCCTGCAGCAGCTCCTCCGCGCCGGCACCATAGGTCCCGGGCGCCGAGCCGAAGATCCGCCGCGGATGCGGCCCTGCCGCGACAAGAGGGTTCTCCTCCGGGCTTTCCTCGCGTGCCGCGACGGCCGCGACGGCGGCGTCGAGAAGCGCGATCTGCGCCTCGAACATGTCGCGGAAGAGGCCCGATATCCGCCAGGTCACATCCACCCGCGGCCGCCCGATCGCGGCCGGCGGCAGCACCTCGATGCCGGTGACCCGTGCCGTGGCTGCGTCCCAGACGGGTTGGCAGCCGAGGAGTGCCAGCCCCTGCGCGATCGCCTCGCCGCCGGTGCGCAGGCTGGCGCTGCCCCAGAGGTCGATGACGAGGGAGCGCGGCCAGTCGCCATGCTCCTGCTGGAAGCGCCGGAGGGTTTCGTCCGCCGCCGCCTTGCCCAGCGCGAAGGCGGTCGGCGTCGGCAGCGTCCGGGGATCGGCGGCGAAGAGGTTGCGCCCGGTCGGCAGCACGTCGCGCCGTCCGCGCTCCGGCGTGCCCGCCGGTCCCGGCGCCACGAAGCGTCCGTCGAGCGCGCGGAGCAGCGCCGTCCGCTCGGCGTCGGCCGAGGCAACGCGCTCGGGCGCCTCGCCCGGCGCGCTCCGGCCGTAGACGTGCAGGCCGTCCTTGATCGCGAAGTCCTTGAGATCACAGAGCCATGCGTCGATCCTGACCAGCGCCGCCCCGGGGTCGTCGGAGTCGTTGACGCCGGCCTCCACCGCGAGGCCGGTCTCGCGGGCGGTGGCGACGATCAGGCCCGCCAGACGGTCGCGGCGCCGCCGGTCGAGGCCGTCGGCCTGGGCGTATTCGTCCACCAGCCGCTCGAGCGAGCGCTCGGCGTCCGTCAGGCCCGCCCCGGTCAGAACCGGGGTCAGGTGGCCAATCGTCACCGCACCGATGCGCCGCTTCGCCTGCGCCGCCTCGCCCGGGTTCGAGACGATGAACGGGTAGATGACCGGCAGGGCGCCGGCGACGACCTCCGGGAAGCAGGTCTCGGTGAGCGCCACGGTCTTGCCCGGCAGCCATTCGAGGGTACCATGGGCGCCCACGTGGACGAGGGCATGGACGCCCTCCACCTCACGCAGCCAGAGGCCGAACGCGACGAGCGCGTGACGCGGCGGCAGGCTCGGGTCGTGGTACTCGACCCGCCGGTCGAGGCTCTGCCCCCGGTCGGGCGCGAAGGCCACGGTCACCTTGCCGAAGCGGGCGAAGCGCACGCCGAACATGCCGGACGGGGCGTCTGCCTCCGGTTCGCCCCATGCGGCGACGACGTCCGCCATCGCCGCTGCGGGCACGCGCGCCGCGAGGCGGGCGTAGTCCGCGCGGGTGAGCGAGGGGCGTGCGCGGCCGATGAGCGCCATCAGCTCGCGCGGGGTCTCGGGGATGTCGGTGACGTCGTGGCCGGCGGCCTTCAGGTCGGCGAGCATGGCGAGGACGCTGGCCGGCACGTCGAGGCCGACGGCGTAGCCGGCCCGGCCGGTGGCCGCGGGATAGTCCGGCACGAGGATCGCCAGCCGCCGCTCGGCGGGCGGCGTCGCGGCGAGGCGCAGGTGCGAGGCGATCCGCCGCGCGACCTGCGCCACCCGGTCGGGCTCGGGGCGGTTGCGTTGCAGGCGGAGGCCGAGCGCCGCATCGAGCGGCCGGGTTTCCTTGAACGATATGGCACCCGCGAGGATGCGCCCGTCGAGCTCCGGCAGGACGACGTGCATGGCGAGATCGGCCGGCACCAGCCCGCGTTGCCCCTCGGCCCAGGCCTCGCCGCGCGTGGTCGCCGGCACCACCTGAAAGACCGGCACCCCGAGCCGGGCGAACATCCCGGCGTCCTCGCCCGCGGCAAAGGCCGTCGCCGTGACGATCGCGGCGACCCCGGCGCGGCGCAGTGCCGGCTCGATCGCGGCGAGGACGTCCGCGTCGCGCAGGCTCGGGACGAAGACCGGCAGCGCTGCCAGCCCCTCGGCGGCGAGCGCGGCGGCGAGCGCATCGATCGGGGCGTGATCGTTTGCGTGGAGCATCGAGCGATAGAAGAGAACCGCGACCAGCGGTTGCGCGTTCGCGACATGCGCGGTCCGGGCGTGAGCGGTCGGGGCGTGAGCGGTCGGGGCGGCATCGAGCCCGCGAACCCCTTCGCCGGGCAGATAGATGCCGACGCGCGGCAGCGGGCGCGCGGACGGTGCGGCCTCGTCTCGTCCGCCGATCCGGGCGAGTTGCAGGAGCGCGGCGCGCATGTTCTGCGGCCCGCCCTCGCGGAAGCAGGCGAGCAGCCCCGCCCGGTCGTCCCGCGTTGCGGTCGAGAGCGCGGCAAGCCGCGGATCGTCCTCGCGGCACTCCCCCGGCAGGAGAACGAGCGCGATCCCGCGCTCGCGGGCCACCGCCGAGAGCCGCTCGCAGCCGTACTCCCACCAGTCGTGGCCGCCGAGGAGGCGCACCAGTACCGCCCGCGCCCGAGCGGCCACGCCGTCGACCCAGAGATCGACGGACATCGGATGCCGGAGGTCGCGCAGCGCCGCGAGCCGCAACTCGGGCATCCCGGCGTCCCACGCGCCCGCCAGAGCCGCGAGGTCGCTGTCGGAAAAGCTCGCCGCCACAAGCTCCGCTGGCGCCTGCCCGAGATCCACGGGCTCGATCAGGTCGTCCAGCGATGCGGTCGTGACGTTGAGGATGTGCATCAGGCTGCGAGCATCCGCTCCACGGCGGCCCGGTCGAGACCCTTCAGCCCGATCACCACGAGCCGGGTGCCCGGAACCTCACCCTCGGCCCAGCGCCGGTCGTAGTGGTGCGATACCCGCGGGCCGACCGCCTGCACCAGAAGGCGCATGGGCTTGCCCTCCACCGCCGCGAAGCCCTTCACGCGCAGCACGTCGCAGGCCTCCGCCGCCCGGGCCACCTTCGCCGCCAGATCCTCCGGCCGCGCCACCGGCGGCAGGTCGATGATGAAGCTGTCGAAATCGTCGTGGTCGTGTTCGGGCTCGTCGTCGTGCGCGGTCCGGCGTCCGTCGATCAGGTCCTCGACCGCCAACCCCTGCCCGAGCAGTATCGCCGGATCGACGCGGCCGCGCTCGGCGGGCACCACCTTCACCGCCCGGCCGAGATGGCGCGCCACCCGTGCCTCGGCCGTCTCCCGCGCGACCGCGTCCAGCAGGTCGGCCTTGGAGAGCACGATGAGGTCTGCACAGGCCACCTGATCGCCGAACACCTCCTCGACCGGATCGTCGTGGTCGAGCGAGCTGTCCGCCGCCCGCTGCGCCGCAAGCGCCTCGAGGTCCTGCGCGACGCGGCCCTCGGCGAGCGCGGGCCCGTCCACCACCGCGACGACACTGTCAACGGTCACGCGGGTCTTCACGCCGGGCCACTGGAACGCCTGCACCAGCGGCTTTGGCAGCGCGAGGCCGCTCGTCTCGATCAGAATGTGGTCGACGTCGCCCCGCGCGAGGATCTGGTCGAGGGCCGGTACGAAGTCGTCGGCGACGGTGCAGCAGATGCAGCCGTTCGCCAGCTCGACGATGTTTTCCTCCGGGCAGCTCTCGATGCCGCAGCCCTTCAGCACCTCGCCGTCGATGCCCACGTCACCGAATTCGTTGACGACGACGGCGATCCGGCGCCCGCCGGCATTCTCCAGCAGGTGGCGGATGAGCGTGGTCTTTCCGGCACCGAGGAAGCCGGTGACGATGGTGCAGGGCACGCGGCCCCGGTTCGCAGCAGGATCGGTCATGGCAAGTCCTTCAGGAGGTCGATGGGAGGAACCCGGGCGATCAGGCCGCGCTTCAGGGCCTCGGGCCGGCCGCGCCACGGCATGAAGCCGTCGCTTGCGCCAGCGAACAGCCGCGCACCTTCGCGGAGGTCGCCGGAGGAGCCTTCGTCGAGGCCGCCGAACACATAGGTCCAGCAGCCTTCGCGGTAGATCGCGGCCGAGAGCCCCCGGGTGCAGTTGCCGAGGCAGGCCACCCGCCGCACGCTCACCCCGGGGCAGGCCTCGGCCCCAAGCGCATCGGCGAGACGGGTGCCCGGACGCGGCGTCTCCGGCCCGTCGCCGGTGCGCCGGCAGGACGAGCAGACGAGCACGGTGACCGCGCCCGCTTCGGCCACGGTGACGGGCGGATCCGTCGGTGACGGAAGGGGACTTGCCATGCACACTCCTTGCCCAGGTAGACCCGCCGGGCGGACGAAATTCGGTCGACGGCAGGTCTCCTGGCTCGCGGATCGTCGCGCCGGACCGCCTTCCCGGGGCACATGCCCCAGTGGCAATTGGCCGGCACTAACCGCCTACAGTTGCGGGTACAGCTGCGGAGTTGCCAAAGACCGGCGCACCGCATTCCCTCTCCCCTCGCGGGGATTGACCGTCAGTGGCCGCTCTCTACGGCCTGCTGCGGCGCAAAGTCAACGCGGCCTGACGTGCCGCGCGCGGGCACAATCGGCTTGCCGCTGCCGGCGTTTCCGCTAACCTTGGGGCGTCGGTGTTTCCGCAAGGGAACCACGAGGGAATGCGGTGAGAATCCGCGGCTGCCCCCGCAACTGTAAGCGGCGAGTCCTGCCTCTCATGACCACTGGGGACCATCCCGGGAAGGTGAGGCCAGGGCCGTGACCCGCAAGCCAGGAGACCTGCCGGCGAATCGATTTGTCTCCAGCGGCCCTCGGGTGGAGGGCGAAAGGGTCTTGATTATGGCTACGACTTCTTCAACGAGCGCTTCCGCTTCATCGTCCTCGCTCGTGATGCCGCGCCTGATCGCGGCGGCGCTCGGCGCCTTCATCGTCGGCATGGTCGGCTTCTCGCACATGACGGTGGCGCACAATGCGGGTCACGACTTCCGGCACTCGATGGCCTTCCCCTGCCACTGAGCGGGATCGATCGACATGAGCGCGCTTCGCAACATGCTGCTTCTGGCGGCAGCGTCCGGCATCCTCGTCGCGATCGCGATGACGATCCTCCAGTTCTTCGCCACCGTACCACTGATCCTGCAGGCGGAGACCTATGAGACCGCCACCCCCGCTGTCGCGGCAGAGGCGGACCACCATCACCACGATCACGCGGCCGCAGCGGTGGAGGAACACCACCACGGCGGCGACGAATGGCAGCCGGCCGACGGCTTTCAGCGCATGGGCCTGACCGCTGTCGCCAATGTCGTGACCGCGATCGGCTTCGGCCTGCTCCTCGTCGCGGCCTCGGAGTTCGCTGGCGGCATCCGCAGCTGGCGAGAGGGGTTCCTCTGGGGGCTCGCGGGGTTCGCGGTCTTCACCCTCGCGCCGGGGCTCGGTCTGCCACCGGAGCTGCCGGGGATGCCAGCGGCGGAGCTCACGCCACGCCAGATCTGGTGGGTGGGCACCGTCGCCGCCACCGCCGGAGGTCTCGCGCTCATCGTCTGGGGTCGCGGGCCGGGGCTCGCCTTCCTCGGGCTGGCAGTGCTCGTCGTGCCGCACCTCATCGGCGCGCCGCAGCCGGCGTCGCACGAGTCGCTGGTTCCCGAGGATCTGCATCACCGCTTCGTCGTCGCGGTGACCGTCACGAACCTCGTCTTCTGGCCGCTGCTCGGCTACGCCGTCGCAGTCCTGCGTCCACGCTTCGCGGCCGAACTCGGCGCGCCGCAGCCGCGCCTTGCCTAAGTCGTCCCTCACCCTCGTCCTTGGCGGCGCGCGCTCCGGCAAGAGCCGCTTCGCCGAGGGCCTCGTCACGGCGCGGCCCGCGCCGTGGCTCTACATCGCCACTGCGCAGGCGTTTGATGACGAGATGCGCGACCGGATCACCGATCACCGTGCCCGCCGCACCGATGGCTGGGAGACCGTCGAGGAGCCGCTGGAGATCGCCGCGGTCCTCGGTGCGGTTCCGGGCGGCCGGCCGGTCCTCGTCGACTGCCTGACGCTCTGGCTCTCGAACGTCCTGCTCGCCGGTCACGACGCGGAGACCGAGGCGGCCCGCCTCGCCGCCACCCTCGCCCGGCCGCGCGGGCACTGGGTGGTGGTCGCGAACGAGGTCGGCCTCGGCATCGTGCCGGAGAACCCCCTCGCCCGCCGGTTTCGCGACGCCGCCGGCTGGCTGAACCAGCGGGTCGCCGCCACGGCCGACCGGGTCGTTCTGACGGTGGCCGGCATTCCCGTCGAGGTGAAATGATGTCCGAGTCCGAGACCGAGACCGCTGCCGGGATCGGCGATGCCGCCGCCGAGCGGCACAAGGCGAAGATGGCGAAGCGCAAGGCCGTGCAGGACGCCGAGGTCGCCAGCAAGACCATCGAGAAGGGCCTGCTGCTGGTGCACACCGGCCCGGGCAAGGGCAAGTCGACCGCCGCCTTCGGCCTCGCGCTCCGGATGCTCGGCCACGGCCACCGGGTCGGGGTCGTGCAGTTCGTGAAGGGTGCGTGGGAGACCGGCGAGCGCCGGGCGCTGGGGGCGTTCGGCGATCGCGTGGCGTGGTACTCGATGGGCGAGGGCTTCACCTGGGAGACGCAGGACCTTCGCCGCGACGTCGCCGCCGCCGAACGGGCGTGGGAGCAGGTCGAGGCGCTGATGGCCGATCCGACGATTGCGCTTCTCGTCCTCGACGAGCTCAACATCGCGCTCCGCTACGACTACCTCGCCCTTGACCGGGTGGTCGCCGCGCTTGCCGGGCGCCGCCCGGATCTCCACGTGGTGGTCACCGGCCGGAACGCGAAGCCCGCGCTCACCGACGTTGCCGATCTCGTCACGGAGTTCACGCTCGTCCGCCATCCCTTCGCCGCCGGCGTGAAGGCTCAGGCGGGGATCGAGTTCTGACGCTGCTCCCCGCACAGGCGAAGCGGCGCTGAGCATGGCCGCCCGTACCCTCATGTTTCAGGGCACCGGCTCGGACGTCGGCAAGTCGCTGATCGTCGCCGGTCTCGCGCGGGCCTACACGAACCGTGGTCTGCGCGTCCGGCCCTTCAAGCCGCAGAACATGTCGAACAACGCCGCCGTCACCGTCGACGGTGGCGAGATCGGCCGGGCGCAGGCGCTGCAGGCCCGCGCGGCCCGCGTCGCGCCCACGGTCCACATGAACCCGATCCTCCTCAAGCCGCAGAGCGATGTCGGGGCGCAGGTCGTCGTCCACGGCCGGGTCGCGGGCAATTCCTCCGCGCGCGACTGGCAGCACCGCAAGGGCACGCTGCTGCCCGCCGTCCTCGAGAGCTTCGGGCGGCTTCGCGACGAGGCCGATCTCGTCCTCGTCGAGGGGGCGGGCAGCGCCTCGGAGGTCAATCTTCGCGCCAACGACATCGCGAACATGGGCTTCGCCCGCGCGGCCGGCGCCCCGGTCGTGCTCATCGGCGACATCGACCGGGGCGGGGTGATCGCGAGCCTCGTCGGCACGGGAGCGGTCCTTGCCCCCGAGGATGCCGCGCTGATCCGCGGCTTCATCGTCAATCGGTTCCGGGGCGACCCGGGGCTCTTTCGCGACGGCATGACGCTCATCGCCGAGCGGACGGGCTGGGCGCCGATCGGGCTCGTGCCGCATACGCCCGAGGCGGGGCGGCTGCCGGCGGAGGATGCACTGGCCCTTGAGCGGGACCGTGAGACCGGGGACCGTGAGACCGGGTCGGGCGGCACAGTGCGTATCGCCGTCCCGATCCTGCCGCACATCGCGAACTTCGACGATCTCGACCCGCTCGCCGCCGAGCCAGCGGTCGATCTCGTCCGGGTTCGCCCCGGCGGCGCGCTGCCCGGCGATGCCGCGCTGGTGCTCCTGCCCGGCTCGAAATCCACCCTCGCCGATCTCGCCGCCCTGCGCGCCGCGGGCTTTGACATCGACATCGCCGCGCATGTCCGTCGCGGCGGCCATGTCCTTGGTCTCTGCGGCGGGTATCAGATGCTCGGCCGGTCGATCGCCGATCCTCTGGGCATCGAGGGCGCGCCCGGCGTCCACCCCGGCCTCGGCCTTCTCGACGTGGCGACCGACCTGACGCGCGACAAGCGCCTCGCGACCGTCACGGGCCAGACGTCAGACGGCGCGGCTTTCTCCGGCTACGAGATGCACATGGGCCGGACCGACGGCTCCGACCGCTCCCGCCCGTTCGCCACGCTCGCCGACGGCCGCGCGGAGGGCGCGACCTCGGCGGACGGGCGTGTCTCGGGCACCTATGTTCACGGTATCTTCGCCGATGACGCCCAGCGTGGCGCGTGGCTCTCGCGGCTCGGCGCCACTGCGTCAGGCACGAGCTACGAGGCCGGGGTCGAGGCGGCACTCGACGCGGTCGCCCGGCATCTCGAGACGCATCTCGACCTCGACGCGCTTCTCAGGCTAGCCCGATGACGACGACACCCGCCAGCCCGGCCGCCATCAGCCCGTCGGCGACCCAGTAGAGCCGGAGCGCGCGGCGGATGTCGCCCGGCCCGAGATCGCGCCGGCCGCCGGCGCCCATCACCGCGTCATCGACCGTGACGCCCCCGTAGCTGCGCGGACCCGCGAGGGCGAAGCCGAGCGCGCCGGCCATCGCCGCCTCGGGCCAGCCGGCGTTCGGCGAGCGGTGCCGCCCGGCATCGCGCCAGATCGCCCGGAGCGCGCCCCGCGCGGACGCGCCCGGCACGATCACCGCCGCCAGCACCAGCAGCAGCGCCGCCAGCCGGGACGCGGGCAGGTTCACCAGATCGTCGAGGCGCGCGGAAGCCCAGCCGAACGCGCCGTATCGCGCGTTCCGGTGGCCGATCATGCTGTCGGCGGTGTTGATCGCCTTGTAGGCCGCGGCACCCGGCAGGCCGGCGATCGTCATCCAGACGACCGGCGCGACAACGCCGTCCGAGAAGTTTTCCGCCAGACTCTCCACCGCCGCGCGCGACACTCCGGCGACGTCGAGCGCCTCCGGGTCGCGCCCGACGATCTGCGAGACCGCCGTTCGCCCGGCGGCAAGCCCGCCCTCCTCAAGGGCGATCGCCACGGCGCGGACGTGCTGCCCGAGGCTCCGCTGCGCGATCAGGCTCCCCGCGACGACGGCCAGCAGCACCGGCCCGAGCGACCCGGAGAGGACCATGGTGCAGATGCCCGCGGCAACGACGGCCGCCGCGATTGCCGCCAGCAGCGTCACCACGCCGCCGACCCTCCGCCGCAGGTCGGATCCGGTGTTGAGCCCGCGCTCGAGCGCCCGGATCAGCGCCCCGATCCAGACGACAGGATGCCCGATGCGGCGGTAAAGCGCATCGGGATAGCCGGTCAGCAGTTCACAGAGCATCGCGAGGAGGGGCAGGAGGGCGATCATCTGGCCGCGCCAGTGACGTGCGTCATCTCGGGGGTCTCTCCGAACGGGATGTGGCCTTTGACCAGCAGGCTGCGCGTACCATCCCCGGGGTCGGTGTGCACCGTGACCTCGACACCGAAGACGGCCCGGATCGTCGCGGGCGTCAGCACCTCGGCGGGCGCCCCGAGCCCGGCGATGCGGCCGCCGCGCAGGACGAGCACCCGGTCGCAGTACGCACTCGCGTGGTTGAGGTCGTGCAGCGCCATCACCGCCGTCACCGGCAGGCGGCGGACAAGGGCGAGGAGCGCGACCTGATGCCGGATATCGAGGTGGTTGGTCGGCTCGTCGAGCAAGAGAATGGCGGGCTCCTGCGCCAGAGCCCGGGCGAGATGCGTCCGCTGACGCTCGCCGCCCGAGAGCGTGTGCCAGAGGCGGCCGGCGAATGACGCCATGTCGACGCGCTCCAGTGCGGCGTTCACGACGCGGGTATCGGCCTCCCCGAACGGCCGGAGCGCGCTCAGGTGCGGCGTCCGGCCAAGCTCGACCGCGTCGCGCACCGTCAGGCGGTCTGCGGTTTCGGCCTGCTGCTCGACGAAGGCCAGTCGACGCGCAATGTCCCGGCGCGTGAGCCGCTGCAGTGGCACGCCGCCGAGACGCACCTCGCCCCGGCTCGGCCGGGCGATCCCGGCGAGGAGCCGCAGCAGGGTCGACTTGCCCGAGCCGTTCGGACCGACGATGCCGAGCCGCTCGCCGGGCGCGACCGTCAGGTCGATGCCGTCGAGGATCGCGCGTCCGCCGGCGTCGCGGCCGAGGCTGCTTGCAGTGAGCGTCATGTGAGCCGCCGGGCACGGATCAGGATGAGCGCGAAGATCGGCGCGCCGATCAGCGCGGTGACGACGCCGATCGGAACCACCTGCCCCGGCACGATCACCCGGCTCGCGATGTCGCAGGCGACGAGGAAGACCGCGCCCATCACCGCCGAGACCGGAACGAGCCGCCAGTGCCGCGCGCCGACGAGAAAGCGGGCGGCGTGCGGGATGACGAGGCCGACAAAGCCGATCGAGCCAACGATCGACACCATGACGGCGGTCATCAGCGCGGCCGTGCTGACCAGCAGGATCTGCGTCGCCCGCACCGGCACGCCGAGCGACGCGGCGGAATCGGCACCGAAGGTGAAGGCGTCGAGGGCGCGCACCTGCAGGAGGCAGACGAGCGCGCCGGTGGCGGCGACGGGGAGCGTCAGCGCCACGTCGGTCCAGCGGGCGCCGCTGAGATTGCCGAGCAGCCAGAACATGATCCCGCGCGCCTGCTCGGCGTTGGCGGAGCGGGTGACGATGAAGGAGGTGAGCGCGTTGAAGAGCTGCGATCCGGCGATCCCGGCGAGGATCACCGCGCCGGCACCGCTGCCGGCCGCCCTTGCCAGCAGCGCGACGATGCCGAACGCCATGAGCGCGCCGAGAAACGCCCCCGCCGACAGCGAAAGCGCGCCCGCGCCGACCCCGAGGATCGCCACGGTGACGGCGCCGGTGGAGGCGCCGGCCGAGATCCCGAGGACGTAGGGATCGGCGAGGGCGTTCCTGAGCAGCGCCTGCAGCACGACGCCCGAGAGCGCCAGCGCCACGCCGCAGCAGGCGGCGACGACGGCGCGTGCCAGCCGGTAGTCCCAGACGATGCCGGCGTCGATCGGATTGACCGCGAAACCGGCGCCGAAGAGGTGGTTCGCCGCCGTCTTCGCCACGATCCCGAGCGGAATCGCCGTCTCGCCGAACGCCGCCCCGAGGGCGAGCGCGGCGAGAATGGCACCCGTTGCCAGGAGGACGGCGGCAAGCGGCCTCAATTGGCGAGGCCGTAGGAGGTGAGCGCGTCGGCGAGCTGCTCGATACCGCCGATGACGCGGATGCCGGGCTCCATGGCGTCCGAGACCATCGCGACGATGCGGCCGTTCTTCACCGCTTCCATCTGGCTCGCCACCGGATCACTGGCGAGAAAGCCGCGCTTCTTGTCGATGTCGTCGGCCCCGAAGCGGCGACGGGTCATCTCGGCGGCGACGATCACCGTCGGATTGGCGCGGGCAATCGTTTCCCAGCCCACGGTCGGCCACTCCTCGTCGGAGGCGATGACGTTCTTCACGCCGAGCGTGTCCATGATGTAGCCGGGCGCGCCCTTTTGGCCGGCGACGAACGGGTCAAGATCGAGTTCCGGCGAGGAGAACCAGAAGACCGCCGAGATGTCGTCGATCTTCATCGCCGCGACCTTCTCCCGCGCCGCGCTCTCGCGGGCACGGAGACTGGCGACGAGTTCGGCGCCCTTGTCCTGCACGTCGAAGATCGCAGCAAGCTCGTCGATCGTCTCGTAGAGCATGTCGGTGCTGAAGGGCGCGAGGCGTGTGCCGTCGGCCCCCCTGGTGTTGTCCTTGCCGATACAGTCGGTGGGCAGGATGTAACTCTGGATCCCGAGGTCGCCGAACTGCTCGCGGGTGGCGATGCTGCCCTGCGGGCCGACGTGCCCCTCGTACTGGGCGATGACGAGGGCGGGGCGCTTCGCGACGATGCTCTCGAAGCTCGGGTCGTTGTCGGCCAGCCGCTCGACGCGGGCGTTCACGTCCGTGAACTCCGGCAGGACGTCGCTGAACCAGATGCCGGTGCCGCTCACCTTGTCGGCGAGATCGAGCGCGTAGAGGATTTCGGTCGCCATCTGGCCGAGCGAGACGGTCGAGGCGGGCGCCGCGTCGAAGGTTACCTCCACGCCGCAGTTCTGAACGGTCAGGGGATAGGTCGTCGCCTCCGCGTGGGCCGCGGTGGTGAAGGCGGCGAGGGCCGCGAGACTGCAGAGGGCGCGCATGGACTCTCCTTGCGACAGGCCGGAGAGACTTGGAGAGGTCATGCGCCTCATGCCGGCCGACGGCATGCGGATCGCACGACAGGTCTGCTGCGCGCATTCCCATCCCCCTCCGGGCCACCCCGCCCGGGTTATGGTTCCTGCGCCGGCAGGTCTCCTGGCTTGCGGGTCTCGGGCATCTGCCGCCTTCCCGGGGTCGAGCGCCCCAGTGGCATGTCGGCAGATACCTCACCGCTTACAGTCGCGGGGGCGGCTCCGGTCTGGCCCGTCCTGACGACGAGCCCCCGAATTCCCTCTTCGTCCTTTCGGACACCGGCGCGCCCCGAATGACGTGCCGGTGTCCGCCTGTCAATGCGTGCTCACAGACCCCGCCGTCTCGGGGCCCTGCCGTCTCGCGGGCCCCGCCCATTTAGGGGCTGGCCACGGTCGCCGTTGCCTCCAGCGTCGCCTTCTCGAAGTCGCTGACGAGGACGTCGAGCCGGATGGTCCAGTCGCCGGCGTAGGGCAAGAGGATCGGCCCGGCCTTCCAGACTTCACCCTCCCGGACCGCCTTGACGCGGATGGGCTCAAGGCCCCGGGCCGGGTCGGCGACACTGATCCGCACCTCGAGCGGGTCGAGCGGAGCGCCGTCGGTCGAGACGATGCCGATCTCGACCGCATTCGGCCCGGCCCGCCCGGGCGTGAGCGTCAGGGCGGCCATGACGGTCGGGCCGTGCAGATGGACGGTGGCCTGCGTGGGCACGGCCGCGAGCGCCCGCGGTGGCGGGGTCAGCCGGAAGCCGCTGGCGAGCGCGAGGATGAGGAGCCCGAGCACGATCTCCGCGACGACCGAGCGGCGGAACCGCGCGGGCGCGTCGCGGTCACCCCGGGCAATCCCCGGGGTCAGCCGGAACCGGTTGAGTACGGCGAGCAGCAGGAGCAGCGCCACCGCGACCAGCTTGACCGTCAGAAGCCGCCCGTAGGCCGTGTCGATGAGCGCCGACAGATGACGCACCTGCACCACGGCGAGCGCCGACCCGCTCAGGACGAGCAGCGCGACCAGCGGCACGGCAAACGCCGAAAACCGGTGGAGCGTCCGGGAGAGGCCGGTGTCCCGGCGCGCGGCCGCACCGGCGAGCCCGGGCAGCGCGCCGATCCAGAAGATGAAGGCAGCGGCGTGAACCGCCACGCATGTCGCCGTCAGCCAGCGCGGCGGCGCGGTGGCCGCGTGCCCGAAGAGCGCGAACGAGGTTGCCGCGAGTCCCCAGGCGACCAGCGCGACCCCCTGCCCGACGGCCCCGCCGGCGCGAAGCGCGACGATGGCCGACACCCCGGCAAGGGCTGCGAGCGCGGCAGTGCCGGCAAAGGGGCTCGCCATCGCCGCGCTCCATGCCTGCGCGCTGAAGAGGGCTGCCGCGGGCAGGTCGAGGATGTCGAGGCCTTGCAGGCCCAGCGCCAGAAGGGCGAGCGGCGGTGAGGCGGCGGCAGCGCAAAGCGCCAGTCGCGTCGCGGCGGGCGAGGGTGCGCCCGATCGGTCGATGATGCGCAGGAAGACCGCTCCCCCGGTTCCGAGGACCAGCGCGAGGGTCAGGATACCGCGGCCGAGCGCGGCTTCCCGCGCGGAAGCGCCGGTCGACAGCCCCGCGGCGGCACCCCCCGCCGTCGCTTCCCCGATGGAAAAGACGTGGCTGCCCCCGACCGGGTGGCCGTCCGCCGAGACCACCCGCCAGCTCAGGACGTTGGTTCCCGAGCTGATGCCGCCGGGCAGCGGCACGATGACCTGCGCGCCTTCGGGCCGCGGCGTCACGTCGATCGGCGCGCCGCCGCCCGAGGGGAACCACCGCGCGACGAGCGGTCGCACCGGCTCGCTGAAGCTCAGCGTCACCGCGGCCGGCGCTTCCGCGACGACGGCGGACGCGGCCGGGTCGGCGGCGACCAGCTGGGCGTGGGCTTCGGCGCGGCCCCCGGAAAGGAGGGCCGCGACCAGACAGAGGAGCGCCAGAAGTGGCAGGGGCACGTCAGCCGCCGACGGCGGGCAGCAGCTTCAGACCCGGCGCCGGGTATTCGAGGCTGTCGGGATCCTGGCCGGCGGCCGGGATCTCGATCCAGCGCTCGGTGCCGTTGGCACACTCCTGGACGACCGGAACGTAGAGGTCGGTGCCGGGCGCGAGGCTGTCCGTCAGCATGCCGCGGAACACGAACTCGTCGTAGAACGCATCGGGCAACTCGCCGGTCCAGATGACTTCGGTCACCCCCTCGGCCGTCGGCGTGCCGTGGTAGTCATAGGTCTTGGCGTACTTGCCCTTCACCGTCTCGAGGGTCCAGCCGGCCTTCGGCATGGGCTTCACGGCGATCAGGCCCTCCGGGATCTGCACCCGCACCTTGAGCGTGGGCTCGCCCTCGCAGCCGTGCGGCACCCGGAGCACCGCCTTGTAGCTGGCGCCAACGGGCGCCTCCTTCGTTTCGAACGAGACGTGCGCCTGCGCAACACCGGCAACGCCGACGGCAAGGGCCGCAGCAATGATCATCTTCGACATGGGATTTCCATCTTTCGCTTGGCCGCGCGCGCACCTGCGCCGCGAATCCGTCCGTGCCGTCCGCGCTCGCGGACAGCGGCTCGATCAGGCGATGGACTTAAGCGGGCGGGGCGCGCGCGCGGTGCGGCGCCCATGCGATCGGCTGTCCGCTCGCAACCACGTCGAGGACGAATCGGGCAGAGCCCGGCGCTTCGAGCCGGCGGGCGACGAAGGACGAATGGTCCGAAAGCGCCGGCGACGCCATGAGGACACAAGCCGAACAGTCCGGCGTATGGTGTCCGCGCTGGTCAACCGGCTCGTCATGGCCGCCGCAGATCGTCGGCAACGTGCCGTCCGGCATGGCGTAGTTGGCGGCAAAGGCCGCCCGCTCGATGTGAGCCCGGGCCTGAAGCGTCGGGGCGGCAACGATTGCGAGGGCAAAAAGCCCCGTCAGCAGTACCGCCAGCCGCCTGTGGAGTTCCACGCTCATCACGGTTCCGCGATGCTCGTTTCGGCTGGCGGTGTCAATCACCCCAGGCACAGGCTGCGCCGCTTCGTCCGCCTGCGCGCCGCGCGGATCAGCCTCCGGGTCGCAGGCTCGCGGTCACGTAGTTGACCGAGAGATCGCGGTCCGACAGCGACCAGCTCCAGCCGAGCGGATCGAAGACGAAGCCCTTGGCATCGACCGGCGCCAGCCCGGCACCGCGCAGCAGTGTCTCGAGCTCGGCCGGGGTGATGAACTTCTGCCAGTCGTGCGTGCCGACCGGCAGCCAGCGCATCACCCGCTCGGCCCCGACGATCGCCATGAGCCAGCTCTTGGGGTTGCGGTTGATCGTCGAGCAGATCATCAGGCCACCCGGCCGCAGCAAATCGTGGCAGGCCCGGAGATACCCCGCCGGATCAGCCACATGCTCCACCACTTCCATGTTGAGCACCACGTCGAAGGCCTCGCCCGCCTCGGCGAGCGCCTCCGCGGTGCCGTGGCGGTAGTCGATCGCGAGGCCCGACTGCTCGGCGTGGAGCCGCGCCACCGGGATGTTCCGCTCGGCGGCATCCACCCCCACGACGTCCGCGCCCAGCCGCGCCATGGGCTCGGAGAGCAGCCCGCCGCCACAGCCGATGTCGAGCACCCGCAAGCCCTCGAACGGCCGCGGCGCGCGGCGGTCGCGGCCGAACTCGGCCGCCACCTGGGCGACGACGTACTCCAGCCGGCAGGGGTTCATCATGTGCAGCGGCTTGAACTTGCCGTGGGGGTCCCACCACTCCGCCGCCATCGCCTCGAACTTGGCAACCTCGGCGGGATCGACCGTGTCCGTCCAGTCACTCATCGCGGGAACCTGCTTGTCCTGTTCATGCCCGGGATACATACTGGCGGCATGAAGGAAAACCTCACCCAGGCTGGACCGTCGTCCCGGAGCGGACTCTATCCGCCAATAGAGCCGTTCCGCCAGCAGGTGATGGAAATGCCCGGCGGCCACCGCGTCTATGTGGAGCAGTGCGGCCGCCCCGACGGCGCGCCGGTGGTGGTCCTGCACGGCGGCCCCGGCGGCGGCTGCTCGCCCGGAATGCGGCGATTCTTCGACCCGAAACACTACCGCATCGTGCTCTTCGACCAGCGCGGCTGCGGTCGCTCGTCGCCGAATGCCTCGGTCGAGTCGAACACCACCTGGGATCTGGTGGCTGACATCGAGCGGATCCGCACCGAGCTCAAGATCGACCGCTGGGTGGTGTTCGGCGGCTCGTGGGGCGCCTGTCTCGCCCTCGTCTACGCCCAGACACACCCGGAGCGGGTCGAGTCGCTGGTGCTCCGCGGGGTCTTCACCATGACGCGGGCCGAACTCGACTGGTTCTATGCCGGAGGCGCTGGCGCGTTCTGGCCGGAGCAGTGGGCGGCTTTTTCCGGGATGGTGCCGCCGGATGAGCGGCACGACCTGATTGCGGCCTACCACAAGCGGCTCTTCGGAACCGATCGCAGGGAGCAGGACCGCTTCGCGCGCGCCTGGGCCGGATGGGAAAGCTCGCTTGCCGTGCTCGATCCGGGCGAACCGCGTGGCTATCCGTCGTCCTCCTACTCGCTTGCGTTCGCGCGGCTGGAGAATCACTATTTCACCCACGCCGGTTGGCTCGACGGTGACGGGCACATTCAGCGCAACATGCACCGAATCGCCCATATCCCGGGCCATATCGTGCAGGGGCGCTACGACATGATCTGCCCGCCGCATACCGCCAATGCGCTGCACCGGGCATGGCCTGCGTCAACCCTCTGCATGATCCCGACCGCGGGCCACGCGCTCTCGGAGCCCGGCATCAGCGCCGAGCTTGTCGCCGAGATGGACCGCCTGCGGCACCCCACGCCACGCGCCGCGAGCTGAAGCGCGCCTCCCGAAGGGCAAGCGTCGGCTGGCGCGCGGGTGAATGATTCGGGCGGGTCTTTTCGCGAGGCGAAGGCCGGCGTTCCCGCTCAGGTCTCGATCTGTGCCCGACCTTCGATCCGGGCCCGCTTGCGCTCGCGGACGACTCCCGCCTGTTCCTCGAGCAGGCCATTGATGACCGATGCGGTGGACAGCAGGAGCGGCAGGACCCGATTCTGGTACTCGGGCGTCAGCGTCGCGGCTTCGCCGATCAGGCTGATGCTCGCGTTGATGCCGAGTTCCTTGCTGTGGATCCCGGCTGCGATGCCTCTCAGGCCATCGTCGACGTCACCGTCCATCACCCCATAGCCCTGCCGGCGGATCTGCTCGAGCGAGCGCGCGAGGTCGGCACGGTGCTGATCGGTGGCGCCGACGTTGTCGAGGAGCTTGTTCAGCGCCCGCGCCGGCATCCGGGCAAGCACGGTCGTCGATGTCGCGCCCGAGAGCAGCGGCATCGGCCGTCCGTACTGGTAGCTCGTCACGAACTGCGCCTCGGGCGACTTGCACAGGGCGACACACATCACCTGATCGCCATAGAGCCGGCAGAGAAGCGCGTTGCAGGGCAACCGGACCTGTTCGACCAGCCCTTCGATCAGTGACACGCCCGCCCGCAGCAGCGGATCGGTGATGCGCACCCGCCGGGAGAAGTCGATGAAGATCGGCCCGAGGCGGTAGCGCGAATCGACGGTGCTTTCGAGAAAGCCCTCCGCGAGCAGTTCCCGAACGTGACGGTAGACCGAACTTGCCGGAGAGCCGGTGATCTCGGCCATCTCGGGGACAGTCAGTGACCGCTGCTCCTCATCGAAGAGGCGCAGGATCAGCGTGTATCTCTTTAGACCGCTCACAACGCCCTCTCGCTATCCGGCTCCGGGAATTAGCGAAATCCTGACGCTAGTCCAGCCTGACGCCTCCAATCTTCTCAGGGCACGCGCAAATTGTAACCCGGACGACCCAAAGCGAAACCTGCCGGAAGTCGGGCGGGAGGTCGAGTTCTTCTTATGTCTCGTCCTGCGCTCGTTGCACGACAAGAGCAGGCGTATTCCGACTAGTATCACATGTCGCACCGGCGATTGCGATCGACCCCGTGAGCTCACGCGAATCTGTCTGAGCGGGAGTCCCGCCCGGCGCGCCGTCGGTATCAGCAATACCATACACTTCGGGCGCCGTAACCGGGAAAGGATGGGCCGGCCGGACAGTTCGTCCGGCCGGACCGTGAGGTGTCAGAACCGCAGGGCCTTGGCCTGGCGGACCTGCGGCAGTTCGGCGATTTCGGCCAGCGCCTCGGCTCCGACGAAATCGTCGACCCCGAGGAGCGCAATCGCCTCGCCGCTCTTCTGGTCGCGGCCAAGCGCGAAAGTGGCGATGTTGATGTCGAGCGAGCCGAGCTTGGTGCCGAGCGCGCCGATGTAGCCCGGCGTATCGGTGTTCGTGGTGTAGATCATGAACTTCATCGGCTCGGCTTCGAGGTTGATCCCCTTGATCTGGATGAACCGCGGCTTGCCGTCCGAGTAGATCGTACCGGCGACGGAGCGTGTCATCTTCTCGGTGGTGACGATGAGCCGGACATAGGAACCGAAGGCGCCCTGAGCATCCTTGCGGGTCTCGGCGATCTTCACGCCGCGCTCCCGGGCGACGACCGGAGCGGAGACCATGTTGACGCCGCCCTCGCCGACCAGCGGCTTCAGGAGGCCGGCGGTCAGGGCGGCGGTCAGCGGCTTCAGGTTCAGCTGGCCGACCTCGCCGACGTACTCGATCTCGATGTCGGTGATCGGACTGTCGGTGACCTGGCCCGCGAAGCTGCCGAGCATCTCGGCGAGGTTGATCCACGGCTTGAGGATCGGCGCTTCCTCGGCGGTGACCGAGGGCGCGTTGATCGCGTTCGAGATCGCGCCCGCCATCAGGTAGTCCGACATCTGTTCAGCGACCTGCAGGGCAACGTTCTCCTGCGCCTCGTTCGTCGCCGCGCCGAGGTGCGGGGTGCAGACCACGTTGGGGCAGCCGAAGAGCACGTTCTCCTTCGCGGGCTCGACCGAGAAGACGTCGAAGGCGGCGCCCGCGAGATGACCGGACTTCAGCGCCTCGGCGACGGCGGCCTCGTCGGCGAGGCCGTCGCGGGCGCAGTTGATGAGCCGCGCGCCGCGCTTCATCATCGCCACGCGCTCGGCAGAGATGATGTTCGCGGTCTTTTCGGTCTTCGGCAGGTGCAGCGTCACGATGTCGGCGCGGCGGAGCAGGTCCTCCACATCGTCGATCCGCTCGACGCCGAGCGCCTGCGCACGGTCGTGGGACAGGAACGGATCGTAAGCGATCACCTTCATCCTGAGGCCGATGGCGCGGGACGCGACGACCGAGCCGATGTTGCCGCAACCAACGACGCCGAGGGTCTTGCCGGTGAGCTCGGTGCCCATGAACTTCGACTTCTCCCACTTCCCGGCCTGCGTCGAGGCATCGGCGGCGGGGATCTGGCGGGCGCAGGCGAACATCATCGCGATCGCGTGTTCGGCGGTGGTGATCGAGTTGCCGAAGGGCGTGTTCATCACCACGATGCCCTTGGCCGACGCGCTCGGCAGATCGACGTTGTCGACCCCGACGCCGGCGCGGCCGATGACGCGCAGGTTGCTGGTCTTGGAGAGGATTTCGGCAGTCAGCTTGGTCGCCGAGCGAATGGCGATGCCGTCATAGTTGTCGATGATCTCGGCGAGCTTCGCCGGATCCTTGCCGAGCTTCGGCTGAAAATCGACCTCGACGCCCCGATCCTTGAAGATCTGGACGGCGGCGGCTGAAAGCTCGTCGGAGATGAGAACCTTGGGCATGGATATGACTCCGGGATCGACGGGCACCATTGGCCCGTCGTTGAAGGGGGGAAATTCTTCGGAAGAGATCAGGCGCGGGCGGTCGCGAAGGCCCAGTCGAGCCAGGGCAGCAGCGCCTTGACGTCGGACGTGTCGACCGTGGTGCCGCACCAGATGCGCAGACCCGGAGGCGCGTCGCGGTAGCCGCCGATGTCGTAGGCCACGCCCTCGCCCTCGAGGAGCTTGGTCAGCGCCTTGACGAAATCGCGCTGCGCCGCCTCGTCGAGGCCGGCGATCGCCGGATCGACGATCGACAGGCACACGGAGGTGTTCGACCGGGCGGCCGGGGCGGCCACCAGGTTCTCGACCCAGGGCGTCGTATCCACCCACGCCTGCACCGCGGCGAAGTTCGCATCCGCCCGGGCGCGCGTCGCGTCGAGCCCGCCGATCGCTTCCATCCAGTCGAGCGCGTCGATGGCGTCCGCGACGCAGAGCATCGACGGCGTGTTGATGGTCTCGCCGGCGAAGATGCCCTCGATGAGCTTGCCGCCCTTGGTCAGCCGGAAGATCTTCGGCAGCGGGCGCGGCGGGGTGTAGGTTTCGAGCCGCTCGACCGCGCGGGGGCTGAGGATCAGGATGCCGTGCGCGCCCTCGCCGCCCATCGCCTTCTGCCAGGAGAAGGTGGTGACGTCGAGCTTGTCCCAGGGCAGGTCCTGCGCGAAGGCGGCCGAGGTCGCATCGCAGAGGGTGAGGCCGGTGCGGTCGTCGGCGATCCAGTCGCCGTTCGCCACGCGGGCGCCGCTGGTGGTGCCGTTCCAGGTGAAGCAGACGTCGGCGTCCTTGCGGGCCTGCGCCAGATCGGGAAGTTCGCCGTAGCCGGCGCTCACGATGCGGCAGTCATCGAGCTTCAGCTGCTTCGTCGCGTCAGTCGCCCAGCCCTGTCCGAAGCTCTCCCAGACCAGCATGTCGACCGGGCGCGCGCCCAGCATCGACCACATGGCCATCTCGAAGGCGCCGGTGTCGGAGGCCGGGACGATGCCGACGCGGTAGTCCGCGGGCACGCCGAGGACACGCGCGGTGCGCTCGATGGCGTCCTTCAGCTGCGCCTTCGGCTTCGCCGCGCGATGCGAGCGTCCGAGGAATGCGCGCGCGGCGACCGCTTCGGCGGTCCAGCCCGGGCGCTTGGCGCAGGGGCCCGAGGAGAACTCGGGACGTGCAGGCTTCAGGGATGGCTTCGGGGCCGCGAGAGTCGCGGTTTCGGGGGCATCGGTCATGAACCGGCTCCGTCGTCAGGGCGATGTTCCTGAGTGCGCCCCGCTCGCCCTTACCGGGGACACGCCCGCGGCCCGAATATGCGATTCCGCGGTCTCTGTGAAGAGGCTTGTTGCGTCCCGCCGGCGTCCGTCGATGCGACATTAGGCTCACATGTCGGCGGGGTATTCGAGCTGATCGGCCACGAACGCGGCCGTTTCCGGGCCGAGCCTCGCCGAAATAGCCGCGAGCGTCGCGTCCAGCAGGCGCAGCGGGGGCTCGTTGCCAGCGGCGGGCAGTGCCTCGCCCGACGCCTCCGCCACGTCGGGGTGCAGCCGCAGTCCGCCGCGTGTCGTGACGCGGCCCGGCGCGACTGTCACGACACGCGTCCGCCAGCTTCGCGACCATGCATCGGCGACGAGCGCCAGCGAGACCTCATCGACCCCATCGCTGACCGGCAGCACCAGCGTCTCGTGGCGCCAGACCGCGAAGCGATTCGCGAGGGCCGTGGTCGCGAAGGGGCGGCTGAGGGTGAAGGCCGCGCTCCCGTGCCGCGCGTCCCAGATGCTGACGCCGAGGCGCGCGGCGACCTCCGCAGCCTTCTCACGGCCGGCGATCGCCTCGACGAGCGTCAGCATCATCGGCGCAGACGCGGTGATCCCGGTCGTCGTCGCCACCCGGGCATCGACGACGAACCGGCGGTCCGGCACCCATGCCAGCGTCGGCTCGATCCGCTCCACCGCGCGGCGATAATACCAGTGGGTCGTGCCGCGTCCGCCTTCGAGCAATCCCGCGCTGGCGACAACCTTCGCACCGGCACAGACACCGACGATGAACGCCCCCTTCGCCGCCTGCGCGCGGATCCACGCGATCGCCGCCGGATCGTCGTCGCGTGACATGGCGGGCACCACGACGTAGTCGGCACCCGCCGGATGGGCCGTGTCGAACGCCGCCGTGGTCATGTCCGGCTCGACCGCCAGCGCGGGGTAGAGCCGGACCGGCCCCGGGCCAGTGGCGAGCGCCACCACGTTCGCCACGCCCGCCCGCTTCAGGATGCCGTAGGGCATCAGGTAGTCGGTGACCTCGGTCGCGTCGTTGATGCCGATGACGGCTATCATCGGCCGCTCGCGCTTCGGTCGCATCGCCGCGAGGGTCGCGCGCCGCTCCTCGTCGCTGATCGCCGCCGGCGCCGGATGCCCGATGCGCGGCGGCAGGCTGAGGAACCACCCTGCCCCGGCGACGGCGGCGAGTACGAGAAACACGGCAAGGCTGGCGACGGCGCGCATGATCGCCCCCGACGATTTGCCCGACTATGATACGCCGCTATCTTCCGGCAGGAATGACATAGAACCGGCGAAAGCTGCCAATGGCCTGCACTGTCGCGATCGTGCTGCACCCGGGCTTCCAGCTCCTCGACGCATCGGGGCCGATGGCGGTCTTCGAGATCGCGGGCCGCTTCGCCCCCGGGAGCTACGAGCTTGCCCTGCTCTGTCCTGCCTCGGGGCTGACCAACGGTCTGGTGGAAAGCTCGGGCGGCGCCCGGATGGCGGCAGAGCCGCTGGGCGCGGTGGTGCCGGATACCGTCATGGTCGCCGGGGGCGAGATCGTCCGGGCACCCGATGCCGTGCGAGAGATCGTCGCGTGGCTGCGCCGGACCCCCGCCCAGCGCGTGGCGAGCGTCTGCTCGGGCGCCTTCCTGCTCGCGGCTGCGGGACTCCTCGACGGGCGGCGGGCGACAACCCACTGGGACAGCACCGACCGCTTCGCCCGGGAGTATCCGACCGTCCGCGTCGAGCCGGATCGCATCTTCGTGCGCGACGGCTACGTCTGGACGTCGGCGGGCATCACCGCCGGCATCGACCTCGCGCTTGCGATGATCGAGGCCGACCTCGGGCCAGCGCTCGCCCGCTGCGTCGCCCGGCAGCTTGTCGTGCACCAGCGCCGGGCGGGCGGGCAGTCGCAGTTCTCGGCATTGCCCGACATTGGCGGCGCGAGCGGCCGATTCGCCGAGCTCGCCGACTGGATCCGCGACCACCTCGGCGAACGGCTGACAGTCGAGCGGCTGGCGGCGGAGGTGGCAATGAGCCCGCGCAACTTCGCCCGTGCCTTCGCCGCCGAGACCGGCACGACGCCGGCAAGGGCGATCGAGCGCCTGCGCATCGAGACCGCACGCGCCGCCGTGGAAGGGACGGCGCGCCCCTTCGGGAAGATCGCGACTGACCACGGCTTCAGCGATGCCGACCACATGCGCCGCGCCTTCCTGCGCGCGCTCGGACAGCCGCCGCAGGCACTCAGGCGAGCAGCGAAGGACTGAACGCCCGCCTTTCCGGCGGGCGTTGGTCTTGCGGGTGGCTCAGAGGTCCTCGCGCTCGTGGCGGGTGCCGGCGCCCGCGATCGACCAGCTTGTGCCGCGCGAGGTGGCGAGGAATGCGTCTGAGAAGCCGCTGGTGATTTCCGCCTGCGGGTGCGCGCGGAGCACGAACGCCCGCATCAGCGCCGTGTAGAGCACGAGGCCGAGTGGAAAGCCGATCAGGACGGCGTACTGCGGCTGCAACGCCGCGACACCACCGGCGACGAGCCATGCGCCGAGGCCGGCGACGTTGAAGCCGCCGGCGTAACGGAACTGGCCGTTGACGCGGTAGAGATCCGGCACGTTGAGGCGGCGGCGGCGGACCAGGTAGTAGTCCGCGACCATGATGCCGCCGATCGCCGAGAGGAACGCGCCGTAGTAGCCGAGGAAGGCGAACAGGTTGTCGAGGATCGCCCACGGGAAGCAGAGCGTCCCGACGACGCCGGCCAGCGCCACGCCGATCCGGTAATCGACGAGACGCGGCGCGGCGTTGACGAAGGTGAGCGCCGCCGGGATCAGGTTGGCCGAGTTGTTGGTGGACCACTGGGCGAGGACGACGAGGGCGAGGAGCGCGAGCAACGCGAGCCCGTGGGCGTCGGCCTGAATGACCTCGATCGGGTTCCAGTTGCCGGTGGCGATCCACGACACCGCGCCGATCCCGGCAATGACCGCCTGCGTCACCGGCAGCGCGATGAGTTGGCCCGCGAAGATCGTGCGGTTGCGGGTGACGAAGCTTCGGGCGCCGGGCGTCGTCTTCACGAAGCGGGTGAGGTTGGGGATGTCGATCGCCATGGTCGACCAGAAGCCGAGGTTGGCGACGAAGAGCACGAGCAGGCTCATCTCGCCCGTCGCCCGGAACGTCCAGATGTTGATGCCCTTCACCTCGGCGATGCCGTCGAGCGCGTAGTACATCCAGACCGAGATGGCGATGATCGCCGGAGCGGCGAGGGCGGCGAGCTTTTCCACCGCCTTGATGCCGGCGGCGGTGTTGATGATCTGCACCGCGGCGAAGAGCACGTACCAGATCACCCAGTTGTCGATGCCGAGGAAGTAGGAGCCGATGCCGTTCAGGGCGATGGCGCCGAGATAGGTCTGGATCCCGAACCACATGGCCGCGACGAGACCGCGCGACAACGACGGCAGGTGCGTGCCGTGGATGCCGAAGGGCGCCCGGAGGTAGACCGCGAACGGCAGGCCGTGCTCGGTGCCGATGTCGGCGGTGAGCAGCATGAAGACGCCGAGCGCGAGGTTGGCGAGAAAGATCGTGAGGATGATGTCCGTGAGGGCAATGCCGCCCCCTGCGCCGGTGGCGCCGAGCGAGTAGGTGGCGATGATGACGGCGATGCCGACCCAGATCCAGGCGTAGCCCCAGGCGCCGATCGGGCGCTGGTCGAGGCTGGTCGGCAGGATCGACTCCTCGATCAGGGGATTGCGGTCGGGCGCGAGGGAGCCCTCGGAGGTGACGGTCATGGGCTGGTCCTTCTGGCCGCAGCAACCGGCCGGCTGCGGACCGCAGCCAGGACGGAGGCGGAAAACGGGGTTACGTCATGAAGAAAAGGGCCGCCGGCGGAACCGGCGGCCTCGGGCCTCATCCACCCATGCGGGTGCGGAGCGCTTCGGTGGCGGGAATGTCCACCGTCTCCGCGTCGAGATCGACGACGACCCCGTAGGCGGCGCGGGCGTGTTCGACGGTGCAGAAGCCGTCGAGCACGTCCTCCAGCACCTTGCGGGCCGGGCGCTTCAACGGCGAGCCGTAGCCGCCGCCGTTCGGGCTGTAGTACGCCATCACGTCGTTCGCCTCGACCGCGAGCCCGGAGAACTTCGAGGGCATCTCGCGCGCCTCGTCGGGACGGGCGGCATTGTAGATCAGGCACTTGCCGACCGTGCCATCCTGACCGCCGAAAGCACCCCACGGCGCGTCGGTGTGGCGCTCGGACTCGTGGGTGATGAAGGCCGACGTCAGCACCCGCTGCGACTTCACCACGCCGATTCCGCCGCGGAACTCGCCCGCGCCGGGCGGCACGTCGTCGCGCAGTTCGTAACGATCGCAGATCATCGGGATGTGCATCGCGAGATCTTCGAGCGGGTTGTTCCGGGTGTTGGCCATCAGGTTGTCGATGGAGTCCGGCCCGTCGGAGCGCGGCCGGCCGCCGTAGGCGCCTTCGTTCACCTCGAGAAACACCCAGTAGTCACCCGACGGACGCACACCCGAATAGGCCGCAAACGAGATCGAGGCGGAGGAGCCGGCGATCACCTGCTCGGGCATGACCGGCGCGAGCGCGCGCAGGATGAGGTCGATCATCCGGTTGCACTGGGTAAAGCGCGCTTCCGCCGAGGCGGGAGCCCTCGGGTTGAAGATCGAGCCGAGCGGTGCCGTCACCTTCACCGGCCGGAACGAGCCCTCGTTCGAGGGTGCCCGGACGTCGGACGTCGCGGCATCCAGCAGGAGCTTGCGGAAGGCGCAGTAGGCCGCGACCTTGGTGGAGCCCTCGAAGGGCACGTTGTAGGCGGTGGGCGTCTGGTCGGCGGAGCCGGTCAGGTCCACCTCGACGCCATCGCCCTCGACGCGGACCGTGACCTTCACCTTCAGGCGCTGGTCGCGATTGCGGCCGTCATCGTCGAGCCAGCCCTCAGCCACATATTCGCCATCGGGGATGTCGCCGATCCGCTGCCGCATCAGGCGCTCGGAGTAGTCCATGAGCTGCCCGGCGGCGCCGAAGACCTTGTCCTCGCCGTACTTCTCGATGAGCTCCACGAACCGCTTCGCCCCGAGCCGCGCCGAGGCGACCTGTGCCTCTATGTCGGCGACGAGTTGTTGCGCGGCGCGGGAGTTCCGCCGGATGAAGTTCCACATCGCCCGGTTCGGCTCGCCCTTGCGGTAGAGCTTGGTGCCGGCGAAGAGCATCCCCTCGGCGAAGACATCCGGCACGTCGATGATGAGGCCGGGCGTCGCCGCGCCGATGTCCACGTGGTGGGCGGTGTTCGCCGCGAAGCCGACGAGCCGCCCCTTCACGAACACCGGCGCGACGATCGCGAGATCGGGCGTGTGGCTCGACCCGAAGTAGGGGTGGTTGTGGACGACGACGTCGCCCTCGTACCACTCGCCATCCTCGAGCGTCTCGGCGATGCCGCGCAGGTAGCCCGGGATCGAGCCGATGTGCATCGGCGTCGATTCCGACTCGCAGAGCGTGTTGAAATCGGTGTCGAAGAGCCCGGCGCCGAGGTCCTGGCTCTCGCGGATGATCGACGAGAAGGACATGCGGTAGAGCACGTGGCCCATCTCTTCGGCGATGGTCTCGAAGGCGCCGCGGATCACCTGGAGGGTGATCGGGTCGACTTTCATGCGGGACTTGCTCTGAACGGGCTTGCTCATGGTCATCTGGTTCATCGTCTCAACCTCCTCAGGCGATGCCCAGCGGGCGGATGCGGATGTTGCCATGCGCGAGAACCTCGGCGCCGTAGCCGGGGGGGACGAGCGTGTTCGAGTCGTGCTGCACAAGGATCGCCGGCCCCTCGATGCGGTCGCCCGCGAAGAGCTTGCGGCGGTCATAGCGCGGCGTCTCCAGCGTGCGGCCGTCATCGAAGGTGGTCGGGCGCACCAGCATCAGCGCCCGGTCGGTGCTGCTGCCGTCGGTGGCGGCAATCTCCGGGATGGCAATGCGCGCGACCGATGCCGAACCGATGGCGCGGAGGGTGATGAGCTCGACCTCCTGCTCGGGATAGGCGTAGCCGTAGTCGAGTTCGTGCTGGGCGTGGAAGCTCTCGGCCACCAGACCCTTGTTCTCCGCCGTGACCGCGCCCTCGGGCATCGCCGCACGCAGCTCGAAGCCCTGACCGCGATAGCGGCATTCGGCGACGATCTCGATGCGCTGCTCGGCCTCGGCGATGCCGTCGGCGTCGAGTTCGGCTTTCGCACGCTCGCGCAGCAGCGCGCAGGCCGCGTTGATCCGGCCAAGCTCCGCCTCTCCCGACGCGCCGATCTCGACAATGACCGCCTCGGTGTGCTCGTAGCGCAGATCGGTCTTCAGCAGGCCGACAGCGGCGGTGATGCCCGGCGCGACGGGAATGATCACGTCCTTCGCCGAGACCGCCTCGGCCAACGCCACGCCATGGAGCGGCCCGGCACCGCCAAAGGGCATGATCGAGAAGTCGCGCGGGTCGAGGCCGCGGGCGACCGAGTTCGACCGGATGGCCAGCGCCATGTTGTTGTTGATCACCCGGATGATCCCGAGTGCGGCGTCAATCGTCGAGACGCCGAGGGACTTTGCCACCGTCTCGACGGCCTTGCGGGCAAGGTCGGCGTCGAGCGCGAGGTCGCCGCCCAGCGCCATGTCCGGGTCGAGGCGGCCGAGGACGACCTGCGCGTCGGTCACGGTCGGCTCCACGCCGCCCCGGCCGTAGCAGGCAGGCCCGGGCTCGGACCCGGCCGAGCGCGGACCGACGTTGAAGCCGCCCGCCTCGTCCACATAGGCGACCGAGCCGCCGCCCGCGCCGATCGTCACGAGGTCGATCATCGGCGTCAGGACCGGGTGCCCGCCCACGTAGGTGTCGCGCGGGTTCATGATCTTCACGGTGCCGTCCGGGATCGTCGAGATGTCGGCGGACGTGCCGCCGATGTCCACGGTGATGACGTTCGCGACGCCGGTCATCTCGCCTTCCGACGCGCCCCCGATGACACCACCGGCCGGGCCGGACATCAGGATGCGGATCGGCCGTCTGGCGCAGGCGTCGACCGTCGAGACACCACCGTTCGACTGCATGATGCGAAGCTTCGAGGTGACACCGGCATTGCGCAGGCGCGATTCGAGATCGTTGAGATAGAACGCGGTCTTCGGCCCGACGTAGCAGTTCATCGCCGCGGTCGAGAAACGCTCGTACTCGCGCATCACGTTCGCGACTTCCGAGGACAGCGTCACGTAGGCGTCCGGCATCTCCTCCAGCACGATCTCCCTGGCGCGGCGCTCGTGGGCGTCGTTGAGGAAGGCGAACATGAAGCCGATCACCACCGAGTCGATTCCGCGCCGCCGAAACGTCGCGCAGGCCGCGCGCACTGCGTCTTCGTCGAGCGGCACGGCGATATCGCCGGTCGGCGGCGTGATACGCTCACTGATGGCGATGCGGTTTCGCCGCTTGACGAGCGGGTGGCTCTGCCACGGCACCTCGAAGTGGAGCGAGAAGTTGAAGGGCCGCTTGTGGCGCCCGATGTGCAGGATGTCGCGGAAGCCCTCCGTCGTCAGCATCCCGCATTCCGAGCCGTTGTTCTCGATGGTGATGTTGGTCGCGGTGGTGGTGCCGTGGACGATGGTCTCCACGTCCGAGGCCTCGATCCCGGCCTTGGCGCAGAGCGCCATCACCCCTTCCACGACGCCGATCGACTGGTTGCGCAGCGTTGTCGGAACCTTGTGGTAAAAGACGCCCTTGCCGCATTCGAGCACCAGGTCAGTGTTCGTGCCGCCGACGTCCACGCCAATCCTTGCCATGGCGGTGTCTCCCTAGATTGTTATCGATTTGAATGGGTCAGGCCCGAACAGGTCGGGCCCGACTTGCTCAGGCCGGACTTGCTCAGGCCCGACTTGCTCAGGCCCGACTTGCTCACGCGCGCGCCGCCTGCGGGTTCGGGGCAGGCCGGCGTCCCTCCGGGGTGCCCACATCAGCCGCCTTGAACGGCCGCCCTGCAGTCTCCGGAGTGAGCAGCGCCACCACGAAGGCGATCCCGGCCACGATCGTGATGTAGAGCGCCGGTGCCAGCCGGTTGTCGGTCGCGGCGATCAGCCAGGTGGCGACGAAGGGCGCGGTGCCGCCGAAGATCGCATAGGCGACGTTGTAGGTGACCGCCGACGCCGTGTAGCGCACCTTGGTCGGGAAGACCTCGCAGAGCAGCACCGCCGTCACCACGTTGGCCGTCACCGCGCCGAGGGCGAGCATGATCTGCGCCGAGAGCGCCGAGGCGAGCGTGCCGGTCGAGGCGACGAGATAGGCGGGCACCGCGAGGCAGCCGAGCAGGAGCGCCGAGGCGATCATCGTCGGCCGCCGCCCGATCCGGTCGCAAAGCCGGCCGAGGAACGGGGCCATGCCCGCGGCGATCGTCAGCGCCAGCACGTTCGACATCAGCACATGGGCCGGAGCCATGCCGACGACCGTGCGCAGGAAGGTCGTCATGTAGGTGGAGAAGATGTAGAAGCTGAGCGCCGTCAGGCTGATGTAGGCGCCGAGCCGCAGCATCGGGATCCACTGCACGCGGAGCGTCTCGCCAAGCGGGGCATGGGCGGGCGCCGGGCCGTCGAGCACCGCCTGGAAGAGCGGGCTCTCGTCGAGCCGGCTGCGGATGTAGAGCGCGACGAGGCCGAGGGGTGCGGCGAGCAGGAAGGGCACGCGCCAGCCCCAGGTGTTCATCGCCTCAGCCGAGAGGCCGACTGTCAGCACCCAGGAGATGAGCGCAGCCAACGCGAAGGACGCGAAGGTCGCCGCCGGCATCCAGCTCGAATGCCGCGACCGCTGGTCGCTCGGGGCATGCTCGATGACGTAGGTGACGGCGCCGGCGTATTCGCCCCCCGCCGAGAAGCCCTGCACGCAGCGGGCGACGGTGAGCAGGATCGGCGCCCAGATGCCGATCGTGCGGTAGTCCGGCAGGAGCCCGATGGCCGCGGTGGCGATCGACATGAGCAGCACGGTCAGCGCCAGCACCTTCTTGCGGCCGAGCCGGTCGCCCATCATGCCGAAATAGGCGCCACCGACCGGGCGGAGCGCAAAGGCGACGGCAAAGATGGCGAAGGTCTGGAGAAGACCCGCCACGCGGTTGCCCTCGGGAAAGAACGTGATCGCGATGATCGGCGCCATGAAGCCGTAGATCGCGAAGTCGAACCACTCGATCACCGTTCCCGCGACCGCGGCCGTGGTGACCTTGCGGAGCGTGGCGGGATCGGCCTGCGGAGTTGTCTGCTGTGACATCGGGGCATTCCTTCGTCGGTGCCCCGCGCCACGATGACGGGGACGCTTCGAGGAAGGCGGAGCGGCATATCGCCGCTCCGCGCTGAAATCGGAAGGCCTTACTCGGCCGCGAGCTTCTCCGAGCCGACGTTTTCGAGGTAGGCGACGCACTCGTCCACCGTGTGGACGTCGCCGAACTTCGCGTCGATGTCGAAGAGGTTCCACGCCACGGCGCCGGGCACGCGGTCACCGATGCACTCCTTGACCGCGATGGTGCGGAAGCCGTCGGCGATGCCGTCGCAGATCGTCTGGCGCACACAGGCACAGGCGGTCACGCCGGTGACGAGGATGGTGTCGACGCCGTTCGCCCGCAGGATGCCCGCAAGCTCGGTGCCGTGGAACGACGAGGCGCGCTTCTTCAGCAGGGTGTACTCACCCTCGACCGGCGCGATGCGGCTGTCGATCGCCCAGAGATCCTTGTTGGCGAGATCGACGACGTCCACCGGGATCTTGTTGTGCCACAGGCCCATGTCGGTGAAGGGCGCGTTGCGGTCGGTGATCTCGTAGGCGGTGGTGACATGGATCACCGGGTGGCCGTTGGCGCGGCACGCGGCCAGGAGGCGCTGCATCCCGGGGATGATCTCGTTGTCCATCTTCTCCTGGTCGCAGGTGAAGGGATTGCCCGGACGGGTCCAGGCGTTGGCCAGATCGACGCTGACGAGCGCCGGGCGCTTGCCGAAGCCGACACGGCGCTGGAAGCCGCGTTCCTGGTAGAGCTTGCTCGCCTGAGCGAAAGCCTCGTTGAGCATGCGATCGAGTTCTTTGGCGTCCACGTCGGACATGAGCGTCTCCCCTGCCGAACCGCGTAAGCGTCGGCACTACAAGAAGTTTCATCGTGTCGGGGTTTTGTGCGGCCTCAGCGCCGCCCGTTTCCCGAGACCAAATCTGCGCTCGTCGCCGCCGAAGAGGAATTGCCGACTCGGCATCTATTATTGCATGTGATGCATCAGTCGAACGGAGACCCCCGATGGAGATACCGGCCGGCCTCGATCTCGTTTATTCGTTCCTCGTCGTCGCGGACGAGCTGAACTTCCGCCGCAGCGCGGAGCGGCTGCACGTCGATCAGTCGGCCCTTTCCCGCCGCATCCAGAAGCTTGAACAGACACTGGGTTTCCGGCTTCTGGAGCGCACCACGCGCGAGGTGAGCCTCACCGCCGCCGGCCGCCGCTTCTACAAGGACAACCTCGCGCTGCTGAACGGCTACGCCGATTCGATCTCAGCCGCCCGGGGAATCGCCGAGGGACACACCGGCACCGTCCGCGTCGGCTACATGGCTTTCGCGGCAACCGAACTCGTGCCGCGCACGGTGGCGCGATTCGGCAAGCTGCACCCCCATGTGGACGTGAAGCTCCGCTACATCCGCACCCAGGGGCAGAAGCTCGCGCTTGCCAATGACGAGATCGACATCGGCTACATGATCGGGCCGTTCGTGCATTCGGAGTACAACGCCGTCCGCCTCGCCAGCGACCCGCTCTATCTCGTCGGCCCGCTCAACCACCCGCTCCTGCGCCTGCCGAGCGTGCGCCCCTCCGACCTGGCCGACGCCGACATGATTCTCGGCGACATGGAAGAGTGGGGCGAATACCGCTGGCGACTCTCGGAGCTCTTCAACGGCGTCGGTGTCGCGTTGCGGGTCCGGCTCGAGGCGTCGAACACCCTCGCCCTCATCGGCCTCGTGGCCGCCGGCCTCGGCGTGACGATCTACCCCGAGAACCTCCTCGCCTTCCTCGGCCGCAACGTCGAGGCCCGCCCGATCCAGCACTCGGACTTCAGGATCGAGACCGTCCTCGTCTGGAAACGCACCAACCGCTCCGGCCCGACGCAACGCTTCGTCGAGGTCGCGACAAGGCTCCCGGCGCCACTCTGAGGACGCGCTCGGTGAAGAGCTTCAGCGGAAAGCGGCGCGATAGTTCGCCGCCGTCAGATTGAGATGATCACCGAGGGGCGGCGCGATCAGAAATGCCTTCGGCTCGCGGGCGAAATCGTACAGGCGAAAGATCCGGAACTCGGCGGGCCGCTCTTCCGAGAACGCTTTCTCGTTGCTGGAGACGTAGAACGGCGTCTTGTCGGGTCCGGCCGTCGTCTTTACCTCCAGGAATCGCGTTTCTCCGCTGCCGGCGAACGACAGGATATCGTACCCTGCACCGTCGCCCTCCTCCTCAGCGACCCACCGGACCTTTCGGGCCAGATCATCGCGCCCTGCCGCGCGAAGGCGTGCGCGCTCCGACCGCAGAACGCGCTCCTCCCCGCTCTTGCCGAGCGCGCGATTTTTCGCGTCACGCGCGGCGGGGTCGAATTTCCTGACGAGCCGCTCCAGATCCCGGGTCATCTCCGGCGTCGTCCGGACAGTACGCAGCGGGGCCGGCCCAATGAACAACGCGGCATCCTCAGAAAGGCCCTGCGCGGGCTTCGTCGGCGCGATGGGAACCGTCCGAGCATCCAGATAGCGCTCAACGCCGTCGACAAGCGCGTTCTGATAGTTCGGCATCGGCATGTAGCCTCGGATCCATGGCTCTCCCAGTTCGCGCAAGACGGCGCTGATGTTCTCGTGCTTGAACTCGATGGCCCCCCGCCGACGACCCGTCAGCCGTTGCAGTTCTGCGTTCCGGTGTGCCTTGACGTAGCGCTCGCCTCGCAACTCCATGGCGAGCATGGCGAAGTAGTCAGCAACGATCAGGTCGATCTCCTGCTCGCTCCAGTCCTGACCAGCGCGCCCTTCGGACACCCGGCTACCTCCCAGTCCCCGGTTCCCGATTAGAGCATTACGAGTATCTGTCGGGAGAAACGGGTTCAAGAGGCCGCTCTCGCGGCCCCGTGCGGTTCACAGGCAGTGTGGGAAGCAGCCTCGTCAGAAGTCGAGGTTCGCCACGCTGAGGGCGTTGGTCTGGATGAACTCGCGGCGGGGCTCGACCTCGTCGCCCATGAGCTTGGTGAAGACGTCGTCGGCGTCCGCCAGATCCTCGACGCGCACCTGCAGCAGCGTGCGCGCCTCCGGGTCGAGGGTCGTTTCCCAAAGCTGTTCGGGGTTCATCTCGCCGAGACCCTTGTAGCGTTGCAGCGACAGGCCCTTCTCACCCTCGCGCGTCACCGCGTCGAGAAGCTCGGTCGGCCCGAAGATCGCCTGCTCGCGGTCCTTTCGGACCAGCGCCGCCGGAGCGCCGTAGATCTCCTGCAGGCCCGCCGTCATCGCGCCGAGCCGGCGCGCCTCGCCCGAGCGCAGGGCGAAGCCGTCGAGCAGGCGCACCTCATCGACGCCGCGCAGGGTCCGCCAGAGCCGGAGACCTGCGTCCTGCGTCGGCCGCCCCTGCCAGCCGCGTTCGTATTCGAGGGCGATCAGGTCGAGCCGGGCCGCCACCGCGTCCGCGACACCCTGCGGGTCATTGTCGATGGCGCCGGGCAGGAGCGCACCGGCGATCGTCGCCTGCTCCAGCACCGCGCGCGGATACTGCAACGGGAAGGCGTTCAGCGTCGCGCGCACCGTGCGCGCCTCCTCGACCACCCGCGCGAGATCGGCGCCCGCCACCACCGCGCCCGAGCCGAGCCGGAGCACCGCGCCGTCGAGCCCGGCGTCGATCAGATAGGCATCGAGCGACGCCTGATCCTTCAGGTAGACCTCCGAGCGCCCGCGAGCCACCTTGTAGAGCGGCGGCTGGGCGATATAGAGATGCCCCGCCTCGATCAGCGTCGGCATCTGCCGAAAGAAGAACGTGAGCAAGAGCGTGCGGATGTGCGCGCCATCGACGTCCGCGTCCGTCATGATGACGATCTTGTGGTACCGCAGCTTCGAGAGATCGAATTCATCCCGCCCGATTCCGGTGCCGAGGGCGGTGATCAGCGTGCCGATCGCCTCCGACGACAGCATCCGGTCGAAGCGCGCACGCTCGATGTTGAGGATCTTGCCCCGGAGCGGCAGCACCGCCTGGTTCTGACGGCTGCGCCCCTGCTTCGCCGAGCCACCGGCCGAGTCACCCTCGACGATGAAGAGCTCCGCCTTGGAGGCGTCCTTCTCCTGACAGTCAGCGAGCTTGCCCGGCAGGTTCGCCACGTCCATCGCCGTCTTGCGGCGCGTCAGCTCGCGCGCCTTGCGCGCCGCCTCGCGGGCAAGGGCCGCCTCGACGATCTTGCCGACAACGATGCGCGCGTCGGCGGGGTTCTCCTCGAACCACTCGGCGAGCTTCTCGTTGACGAGGCTCTCGACCGCGGTCCGCACCTCGGACGAGACGAGCTTGTCCTTGGTCTGACTCGAGAATTTCGGGTCCGGCACCTTCACCGACAGCACGCACGTCAGCCCCTCTCGGGCATCGTCCCCCGAGAGCTGCACCTTTTCCTTCTTCGCGAGGCCACTCTCGCCGGCATAGGCGTTGATCGTCCGGGTCAGCGCGCCGCGAAAGCCCGCCAGATGCGTGCCGCCGTCGCGCTGCGGGATGTTGTTGGTGAAGGGCAGCACCGTCTCGTGGTAGCTGTCGTTCCACCAGAGCGCGACCTCGACGCCGATGCCGGCCGTCTCGCCCGTGATGAAGATCGGCTCCTTGATCAGCGGGGTCTTCGAGCGGTCGAGATACTTCACGAACTCCCGGACGCCACCGTCGTAGCAGAGTTCGACCTGCTCGATCTCCGCGTGGCGCCGGTCGGTCAGCGAGATCTTCACGCCGGAGTTCAGGAAAGCAAGCTCCCGGAGCCGGTGCTCCAGAGTCTTGAAGCTGTACTCGACATTGGAGAATGTCTGAGTCGAGGCGAGGAAGCGCACCATCGTGCCGCGCTTGTCGCTCTCGCTCACCCGGTGCAGGCTGATCACCGTCTCGCCGCGCTCGAAGCGGGCGACGTGCTCCCAGCCCTCGCGCCAGATGGTGAGCTCCAGCCAGTCGGAGAGCGCATTCACCACCGAGACGCCGACGCCGTGCAGGCCGCCGGAGACCTTGTAGCTGTTCTGGTCGAATTTGCCGCCGGCGTGGAGCTGGGTCATGATGACCTCGGCGGCACTCACGCCTTCGCCCTCGTGGATGCCGACCGGGATGCCGCGGCCATTGTCGCTGACGCTGACCGAGCCGTCGGCGTGCAGTGTCACCGAGACCTCGCTCGCCCAGCCGCCCAGCGCCTCGTCGATGCCGTTGTCGACGACCTCGTAGACCATGTGGTGCAGGCCCGAGCCGTCGTCGGTGTCACCGATGTACATCCCCGGCCGCTTGCGAACCGCTTCCAGTCCCTTGAGAACCTTGATGGAATCGGCGCCATACTCGTCGGACACGCGGAGGGGTTCTGACATACGAGAGAAGTCCTTGGCAGTGGTGCCGCACCTTACCGGGCGGTGCCAGTGATGTCACGCATCGGGAAAGCACGGGCGT
The DNA here is from genome assembly GCF_014201905.1 of Amaricoccus macauensis. Lineage (GTDB taxonomy): Bacteria > Pseudomonadota > Alphaproteobacteria > Rhodobacterales > Rhodobacteraceae > Amaricoccus > Amaricoccus macauensis. The sequence continues at coordinate 129,125 of NZ_JACHFM010000005.1, forward strand.
ACGGGCGAATAGTCGCTGCCGCCAAGACGTTATATAGGCGCTCGCGGCCGCCGGGGCAATCTTCGGACGGACGGGTCTCCGCCGACACCCCATCGCCCGCTTGCGCCCCGCCCCACGCGCCCATCGGCCGGAGAAAGACGAGCGCGCGCGAGTCCCGGCGCGACAAGCGAACGCACGGCGTTCGCCGCGCCGACGGCGGGGAGCGCGGGACGCGCGGAGGCCGTCAGGGGTCGAGATTTCCGCCGAAGCGCGCCAATCCAGACGTGCGCGCCCCTGGCGGGCGCTCGCCCGCCCCCGGGAGGGGCGTGCGCGGCTGGATTTGTCACCCGCCAAATCCAGCAGGCGTCACCGTCCCCGCCAACACCCCGGCCGCCGGTTGCCCGCCACCGGCAGCAACCCATCCCGGCGCGACAGGGGCAGTCGCGGACGGATCTAATCCCTGCCAAATCCGTCTCTCGCCACCCTCTGAACCTACCTCTCCGGGAGTGACCAGAAAACAAACTCAGGATAATCTGCGCTCTCCGGCGGTACGGTCGCGATAAGGAGATGAATGGATCATGTCCATGACGTACTATATATTCGAGTGCACGGCATGCCATATGACGGAATATTCATATAAATCTTGGGGATATTTCGAGTATCGAATTCCAGAAGATCTTAGTTCTCCTGTTGACAGGAGTATGGGGGTATGTCGGGACTGTCGCACTGTAGTACCGCTCGAGCGCCTGCCATCCCTGGACGACGTCCTACGGAGAAAGGTCAGTGCAGAGGAAGCCTTGAAGAGACTGTCACCGCATCGATTCTCCCCACGTCGGTGGATCAAGCTCAGCCAATCCGATCAAAAAATGCGCGACTATCTCGTCCAGGACCTGAAGAAAATAAGCGTCATTGAAAAGATCTCCATGAATGGCAGGCTACCAGTCTGCCTGATGTGCGGATCTTATGATGCATATTATCTCAATATACCATCATCATGCGACAGAACTCGATCTGATGCCTGGCATACAAACGGCATTCACCCGGGATGCGGTGGCCGCATTGCTGCAAGAGGTTCAGGGGGAATGCGGATCAGATTGGCCCATCGCGTCATCCGAACTTACGATGAGGAAGGGCAGTTCCTCGCGGCAGAACCGATATCGATATAGCGCCCCTCAGCCCACCGCAATCGCCACACCCACCAGCATCAGCGCCGCGCCTGCTGCCATGTGGGTGCGCCGCATCGCCACCGGATCGGCGAGCCAGCGGCGGGCGCGGGCGAAGAGGGCCGCCCAGGCGAGGTTGCAGAGGAACGGGATCGCGGCCGAGACGGCGCAGATCAGCGCCATGTCGAGCGGCGTCAGTGTGCGGAAGTCGAAGAAACCAGGCAGGATGCCGAGGTAGAAGAGGATCGCCTTCGGGTTGCCGGCGATGACCGAGAGGCCGGCGAGGAAGCCTGTGAGCGGGCGCTCGCGCGCCGGGGCGCCTGCGGTCGCGCGGAGGGCGGCGGCCGGGGCCTTTTGGACCATCCTGATGCCCATCCAGATCAGGATCGCCGCGCCGAAAAGCCGGAGCGCCGTCAGGAACCCGGCCCAGACGGTTGCGAGCATGCCGAGACCCAGCATGGCGAGAAGCGGCCAGGCCACGTCGCCGATCGCGACCCCGGCGGCGAGGGGAACCGCGGCGGCAACGCCACCCGTTGCGGCGCGGGCAATCAGCGCCGCGACGACCGGCCCCGGAGTCGCGGCGAGCACCGCGAGCGCCGCGGCGTAGCTGCCGAGCTGGCTGAGGGCGATCGTCATGGGGCGTCAGGCGTCGGGCAGGGTCAGCGTGCCGTCCGGTCCGAGTGGCCAGAACGGGTTCATCGCCAGCTCCCAGACGTGGCCGTCGGGATCGGCGAAGTAGCCGGAATAGCCGCCCCAGAACACCTTCTCCGGCCGCTTCAGCGCGCTCGCCCCGGCATCGAGCGCCAGCGCGAAGGCCGCGTCCACCTCGGCCTCGGTGGCGAAGTTGCGCGCAAGCGTCACCGCGCCCCGCCCGAGACTGCCGCGCGGCGCCTTCATGTCGTCGGCGAGATCGTCGACGCCGAAGAGCGCCAGCACCTGACCGGCGAGCTGGATGAAGACGACGCCTTCCTGAGCGGTGTGCGGCTCCCAGCCGAGGGCGGCGTAGAACGCGCGCGACCGGGCGAGGTCGGAGACGCCGAGGGTGACGAGGCTGATCGATTTCGGAAACATGGCGCGCCTCCCGAGGGGTTGCCGCACCCTAGCCCGGCAACCTCATGCGCGATAGGTTCTGCGTGCGGCCGGCCCCGAAGCTCTGCGGATCATCGCGCGCCACAAGCCGCCCCGCTTGCGGCGCGAAACCGCCTCGACTACGAGAAGGGCGCATTCTCCCCAGTCAAGGATCAGTGACGATGACCGAACCGCTCCGCATCGGGCTTGCCGGCCTCGGCACCGTCGGCACCGGCGTCGTCAGGATGCTCCAGACGCACCCCGATCTGCTCGCCGCGCGCGCTGGCCGCCCGATCGAGATCACCGCCGTCTCCGCCCGGTCCCGCCGGCGTGACCGCGGCATCGACCTCTCCGCCTATGCCTGGGAAGATGATCCCGTGGCACTGGCGAAACGCGACGACGTCGATCTCGTGGTCGAGGTGATGGGCGGCGAGAACGGCCCGGCCCGCGCCACGGCGCTCGCGGCACTCGAGGGCGGCAAGCACTTCGTCACCGCCAACAAGGCGATGATGGCGCGCCACGGCACGTCTCTGGCCGCCGTGGCCGAGGCGAAGGGCGTGGCGCTGCGCTTCGAGGCGGCGGTGGCCGGCGGCATCCCTGTCGTCAAGGCGCTGACCGAGGGGCTGGCGGGCAACGCCATCGGTCGGGTGATGGGCGTGCTGAACGGCACCTGCAACTATATCCTCACCCGGATGCAGGCCGAGGATGCGCCCTACGAGCAGGTCCTCGAAGCGGCGCAACGCCTCGGCTATGCCGAGGCCGACCCGAGCTTTGACGTGGGCGGCATCGACGCGGCGCAAAAGCTCGCGCTCCTCGCGACGATCGCCTTCGGTGCGCCGGTCGATCTCGAGTCGATGATCGTCGAGGGGATCGAGCGGGTGAGCCTCGCCGACATCGAGCACGCGGCCGAACTCGGCTACCGCATCAAGCTGCTCGGGGTGGCGCAGGTGACCGGCGAGGCGCTCGAGGCGCGGATGCAGCCCTGCCTCGTCCCGGCCGGCTCGCCGATCGGCCAGCTCGAGGGCGTGACGAACATGGTGGTGATCGAGGGCGACTTCGTCGGCCGGATCGTCCTCTCCGGCCCCGGCGCCGGCGAGGGGCCGACCGCTTCGGCGATCGTCGGCGACATCGTCGACATCGCCCGCGGGCTGATCATCCCGCCGTTCGGCCGCCCTTCCGCCAGCCTCATTCCCGCTGCCCGGCCCGGAGTCGGCGCTCAGGCGTCCTACTACCTGCGCTTCCTGCTGGCCGACGCGCCGGGGGTTCTCGCCAAGGTCGCGACCGCGCTCGGCGAGGCGGACATCTCGATCAACCGGATGCGTCAGGTCGAGCACGATGGACCGGAGGCACCGGTGCTGATCGTGACGCACCGCACCGAGCGTGCCCGGCTGGACGCCGCGCTGGCGACGATCGCCGGGCTCGACGTCTGCCGTGAGGCGCCGGTGGCGATCCGCATCGAGGAACTCTGAGGGTGGATACGGTGATCCGGCCGGGGGCGCTTGCCGACATGGGCGCGATCGGCTCGATCTACCGCCGCCACGTGCTCGAAGGTCTCGCGACGTTCGAGGAAGTGCCGCCCGACGTCGACGAGATGGCGCGGCGCTTCACCAATGTCACCGGCCGCGGCCTGCCGTGGCTCGTCGCCGAGGCGGACGGTCAAATCGTCGGTTACGCCTACGCCGGACCGTTCCGCGACCGCTCGGCCTATCGGTTTACGGTGGAGGACTCGATCTATCTCGACGCGGCGGCGCAGGGTCAGGGGCTCGGAACCCGCATGCTGGAACAGCTCATCGCCCGGTCCGAGGCGGCGGGCGCGCGGCAGATGCTCGCGGTGATCGGCGACAGCGCCAACGCCGGCTCGATCGGCGTTCACCGGCGCTGCGGCTTCGAACACGTCGGCATCTTCCGCGACGTCGGACTGAAGTTCGGTCGCTGGGTGGACACGGTGATGATGCAGCGCCCGCTCGGCGAAGGCGGCCGGACGCTCCCGTGATCTCGGACTCTGATCTCGGGCCCCTGATCTCGGGCGCCTGATCTCGGGCCACTGATCTCGGCGGCGACCAACCCCCTCCCTTGCCCGAGGGCGCCCGCTTCGCCTAAAACGCAGGCGAAAAGAGTACCAGGAGAGGCCCGAATGTCCGACGATCCCATCTTCGCCGACCGTATGTTGTCCCTCGGGCTCGCCCGGGTCTCCGAGGCAGCGGCCATTGCCGCGGCAAAGCTGGTGGGCCAGGGCAACGAGAAGGCGGCCGATCAGGCGGCGGTCGACGCCATGCGGACGCAGCTCAACCTCCTCGACATCAAGGGCGTCGTCGTGATCGGCGAGGGCGAGCGTGATGAGGCGCCGATGCTCTACATCGGCGAGGAAGTCGGCACCGGCAACGGCCCGGGCGTCGACATCGCCCTCGACCCGCTGGAGGGCACCACGCTCTGCGCCAAGGACATGCCGAACTCGCTCGCGGTGATCGCCATGGGGCCGCGCGGCTCGATGCTGCACGCGCCGGACGTCTACATGGACAAGCTCGCCATCGGACCGGGCTACGCCAAGGACGTGGTGAGCCTCGACATGTCGCCGACCGAGCGGATCAAGGCGCTGGCCAAGGCCAAGGGGACCGACGCCTCGGGCATCATGCTCTGCGTCCTGGAGCGGCCGCGCCACGAGGCGATGATCGAGGAGATCCGCTCGACCGGCGCGCGCATCCGCCTCATCACCGACGGTGACGTGGCTGGCGTGATCCACTGCGCCGAAGCCGCGAAGACCGGCATCGACATGTACATGGGCTCGGGCGGCGCCCCGGAAGGCGTGCTCGCCGCGGCCGCGCTGAAGTGCATGGGCGGACAGATGTGGGGCCGGCTGCTGTTCCGCAACGAAGACGAGAAGAAGCGGGCACGCAGTGCCGGCATCGAGAACCTCGACCGCATCTACTCGCGTGACGAGATGGTGACCGAGGACGTGATCTTCGCCGCCACGGGCGTCACCGACGGCTCGATCGTCTCGGGCGCGCGGCGTGACGGCGAGTGGCTGGAAACCGAGACGATTCTCATGCGCTCGAAGACCGGCTCGCTGCGCCGCCTGCTCTATCGCCAGCGGAACCACTGAAGCGATGGCCGCGCCGGACCCGGGGGAGCCGGATCGCGGACGAAAGGTCTCGATCGGATTCATGGCGCTCTGGCTGATCGTCTGGTGCGCCGCGATCTTCATCGCGATCTGGGCGTTCGGCGGGGCCGCGTGGTCCGGCGACATCGGCGCGGCGATCTTTCTCGTGATCTGGGTGATCGGCGCTTGCTTCGGCCTGGCGAGCGGCATCCGCCGGCTCGTCGGCCTCTCCATGGGCGAGCCGGTCACGAAGCGGCGACTGCGGCCGAACGACTGGAACGACGGAATGCACTTGCCGGAGCGTGAAAACCGGCAGGAACCGGACCGCGGGGGCGATGGCAGGTGATGGATGGTGGGTGATGACGGACTCGAACCGCCGACATCCTCGGTGTAAACGAGGCGCTCTACCAACTGAGCTAATCACCCATCTGAGCGCGGCTGATACCCCGGCGGGTGACTGGGAAGCAAGAGCGCCCTTCGGGGCTAGAGGTGTCGGTCGTCGTGCCGGCTTTCGGCACGCTGCTGGAGGTAGAGAGCGCAAAGCACGATGATCGAAATTGTTCCGACGATCAGCATCTGTATCTCCGCAACCAATGTGACTGGATAAATGTCCACTACACGTATCATGACGTATGCGTTAAGTCGAGCCGGACGTCCGCGGAAATTCGCCGGTAGGCTTGATCCCGCCGGGATTGAGGGCATTTCTGCGGGAAGCAAAGCGACTGAGGCGAGCGGAAGGGGACAACGGATTTGAGAAAACTCATTGCGGCGGCGGGAACTGCACTCCTTCTTGCGGGGTGCACCACTGCTCCGGCCCCCAACGACCTGGACTGGGATCCGCATCGCAGCTTCAACCAGACCGCCCACAAGGTGAACGTCGCGGCTGACCGCGTCGTCGTCGGCCCGGTGGCGCGCGCCTACGGCGAGGTGACGCCGCCGCTCCTGCGGCGCGGTATCACGAACGTGCGCGACAACTGGAAGCTTCCGGGGCACGTGGTGCAGTCGGCGCTGCAGGGCGACGGGCTCCAGGTGGCGAAGTCCACCACCCGCTTCCTCGTCAACACCACCTTCGGTCTCGGCGGCATCCTCGACCCGGCCAAGGACATGGACCTGCCGTACGAGGAAAACGGCTTCAACGAGACGTTCTACGCATGGGGCGTGCCCGAAGGGGGCTATCTCGAGATCCCGCTCGGCGGCCCCGGCACCGAACGCGACTGGACGGCCTGGGGCCTCGACATCGTGAGCGATCCGCTCAACTGGGTCCTGCCGCAGGAAGCGCTGACGGGCCTCACGGTGGTGGGCGGCCTTGATCTGGTCAGAAAGCGTTATGAGATGGACTCGATCATCGAGGCGCTCCTGCACCAGTCCGCCAACAGCTACGATGCCACACGCATCGCCTACCTGCAGAGGATGCGGGCGTCTCTCGGCGGTGGCACCAGTGTCGATACCTTGGAGGATGTTTATGCAACTGAGTAAATCCGGCGGCCTCGGCCGCCGCGACCTGCTGCTCGGCCTCGCGGCCACCGGCGCGCTGGCGGCTTTCGGAGCCCCTGCGCACGCCCAGGCGACCGCGCAGGCCCAGACCTTGGTAACCAGCCTCTCGGACCAGCTGACGCAGCTCGTGAACTCCGGTCGAAGCGACGAGCAGATCCTGTCCTCGTTCGAGAGCCTCCTCGGCCAGTACGCCGACATGAGCGCGATCGGCGCAAGCGTGCTCGGCCCGCCGTGGCGCAGCGCCTCCTCGACTCAGAAGCAGTCGTTCATCCAGGCGTTCTCGCACTACCTGTCGCGCCGCTATGGCAAGCAATTCCGCCAGTACAAGAACGCCCAGATCAAGGTGACCGGCGCCAAGGATGGCGGCCGGGTCGGCGTGCTGGTGAACAGCCAGGTCCTGCGGCCGGGTCAGGAGACGGTGAACGTCGACTGGCAGATCAGCTCGGGGAGCGGCTCGCCGAAGGTCGTGAATCTGGTGATCGAGGGCGTCTCGATGCTGGCGTCCGAGCGCGCCAACATCGGCTCCATGCTCGAGGCTGCCGGTGGCAGCCTCGACAAGCTCATCGCGCAGCTGAAGTCCACGACCTGAGGGGCGCCCCTGTCGGCGGTCAGCGACGCCTGATCGCGTTGTCCGCCGGCAGGAACACCGTTACCAGCCCGATAAGCGGCAGGAACGCGCAGACGTGGTAGACGAAGAGAATGCCCTTTGCGTCCGCCACCATGCCGAGGAACGCCGCTCCGACCCCCGCGACGCCGAAGGCGAAGCCGAAGAACAGCCCCGAGATCATCCCCACCCGGTTCGGCACCAGCTGCTGAGCGTATACGATGATCGCCGAGAACGCCGAGGCAAGCACGACGCCGATGATCGCCGAGAGCACCGCGGTCCAGAACAGGTTGGCGTAAGGCAGGGCCAGCGTGAACGGCAGCGCGCCGAGGATCGAGACCCAGATCACCGCCTTGCGCCCGATCCGGTCGCCGATCGGCCCGCCCGCGAAGGTGCCGAGCGCCACCGCGCCGAGGAAGACGAAGAGCAGGAGCTGCGAATCGCGCACCGAGACGCCGAAACGCTCGATCAGGAAGAACGTGTAGTAGCTCGTGAGGCTCGCGAGGTAGAGGTACTTCGAGAATACCAGCAGCGCGAGGATGCCGATCACGATCACCACCTTGCGGTGTGGCAGCGCCGATTCGGGTGCCTTGGCCTTCGGCCCGGAACTCCGCTGCGCGTGCAGCGCCTTGGCCCAGGATCCGACGTTCCAGAGCAGCACCATGCCGGTCAGTGCCAGCACCGAGAACCAGGCGATCGACGACTGGCCGAACGGCAGCACGACGTAGGCCGCGAGAAGCGGTCCGATCGCGGAGCCGGTGTTGCCCCCCACCTGAAACAGCGACTGCGCGAAGCCATAGCGCCCGCCCGAGGCGGCGCGGGCGTTGCGCGAGGAGTCCGGGTGGAAGATCGACGACCCGATGCCGATCGACGCCGCGGCGAGCAGCAGCACCCAGTACTGCGTCGCGAACGCGAGGATGACGAGCCCGAGGAGACTCGCCCCCATGCCGATGGTCGCAAGCCGGAACATCGGCCGCTTGTCGGTGACAAAGCCCACCGCCGGCTGCAGCAGCGACGCGGTCACCTGAAACACGAAGTGCAGCACGCCGATCTGGGTGAAGGTCAGCGCATAATTCTGATGCAACACCGGATAGATCGCCGGAAGCAGCGACTGAATGGTGTCATTCAGCAAATGGCACGCGCTGAGTGCAAACAGCACCGACAGCGCAGTACGGGTTTCGGGGGTGGTCGTCGGAGAAGCGGTTGAAATCGACATCACTAGGGCCCGGGGGGAGAAAAGCGGGCCGGCGCAGACGGCCTCGCTCTCTCGTCGCATGCGTTGCTGCATGATGCAACCCCGCCCCACGGCCAGTCTGCCGTCAGGATCTCAGATGCCGGGCACCAGATCCATGCAGCTTGGCGGGCCGTCGGGATAGAATTCAGCCGGCACATAGCGCGCTTCGGTCACGATCATGTTACGATTCGCGTCCCATCCCATGTCGCGTTCCCAGACCAGCCCGCCGTCAGGCGCCGCCTCGAAGACGCGCCCCTGCTCCGCCTCGGTGACGAGAACGTTGCCGTCCGGCAGCATCTGATGCTTGCCGCGCTGCCAGCTGTAGAACGGCGTCGCCTCCGTTCCCGCGTAGACCGTGCTGACTGCGCGGGTCGCGGGATCGATTCGCAGGATGTGCGAGGCGCCCGATCCGGTGTGGTTGTCGTAGACCGTGATGGTGCCGTCCGGCTGGAAGTCGGGATCGTGCTGCTTCAGCCATGGCCCGTGCTGCCACCAGCGCAGGGCGCCGCTTTCCGGGTCGATGACCGCCACGAGATTGAGCTCCCGCAGGCTGATGAGCAGGTCACCCGCCTCGAACATCGGAAAGGCCGCCGCCATCTCCGGCCGGAGCGGCTCCACGTCGTTCGCGTGGAACGGGTCGGACGGATAGGCCAGCCCCTCGCCGTTGCCGTCGATCGTCGCCCGCACCGAGAAGACCCCATCCTGACCGCCATTGGCCGGCAGGATGTCGCGTCGCAGATCGAGGGTTTTCGTCACCTCTCCGGTCGCGGCGTCGAGACGCTCGATCGCCTCGTCCCGCCAGACCCACAGTCCGCCCTCGCCGTCCGAGGAAATCGAGTGGTGGTAGTTGCCGCGCTTCACCCAGGTGGCGTTGCCGCAGGCGTCGAGCCGCGCAATGGCGCGACCGGCGTCGAAGGTGACGGCGAGCGAGCCGTCGTCGAACACTTCCATCCCGTGAAGCATCACGTGCAGCGGCTTCGGCCCGTCCGGGTCGAGCCGGCGATAGTCGACCGGCCAGCGGTGCAGCATCCGCCCTGCGCCGTCGTAGAGCCCGACCTCGAAGGCGGAGGTCTCCTGCTGCTCGCTCAGCCCGGCGATCAGCACATAGCCCGGCTCGACCGCCTCCGGGCGCTCCACGCGGTAGCGCTCCGCCTCGTCTCGGCCGGCGTTGCGCGCCGGAACGAGATGCCGTGTCGGCTCCAGTTCGAGATCGTTGCGCCAGTTCGCGCCGAGATCCCGCACGGTATCGAGCGCCAGGCTCACCTGCGGGTTCGGAAACCAGTCGTTGCGCGCCGCCGCCACGCCATAGGCGACCGACAGGGCCATGGCAGAGGCGAGAAAGACCGTTGCCGCCTTGCGATCACTCATGCCGCAGCCTCCCCAGCTCCGATGCAGCGGTCCAGCAGCGCGCGGTGCAGCCGCCGCGCCCGCTCGACCAGCGCCGACGGCAGTGCCAGCTTGTCCACCGGTCGCCCGCTCTGAGGCCGGAAGACCTCGGCCGCCGTCCGAAGTGCCTCACCGTCCGCCTCCGCGCCGATCGCGGCGGCAAGCTCGCCGATCTGCCGCAGCGGATCGCCCGACAGCCGGTCGAGCGAGACGAAGATCGCCTGCCGCCCGGCGTTGCGCAGCACCGCCTCGTAGGCGTCGCACCAGTACTCCAGCCAGAACGCCGGATCGTCGGCCGCAGCGATGTCCGCCGGGCCTGCGAAAGTGATGGGCCGCAGGGCGGCGCCGAACTCGAAGTGCCCGAGCCCCTCCATGTAGGTCCGCGCGAAGTCGTCCTCGGCGTGCAACTCGACAAAGCGCCTGTGCTGCCGCAGGAGCGACGCCGTGTGGGACAGCGGGTCACGCACCGGCACCACCACCGCGGCATCGGGGAAGGTCGCGGCGAGGAGCGGCAGCCGGGCGATGTTGGCGTTGTTCTTCGAGAGATACCGCGTCGCGCCCTCTGTCCCGGCGGCGACGACCTTGGCCATGTGCTGGCGGAACGCGCGCTCGAAGCCCGGATCGCGCTCGTCCGCCTCCCACGGCAGGATCCCGGTCGCGCGGTAGTGCTTCGGCCAGAACGCCATCCAGAGCGGTTCCTCGAACGCCTCGGGGCTGTCGAACCCCACGTCGAGCCCGTCGCCATGCGCCCGCTCGCCCAGCGCCGACCGCTGGCGGAAACGACGGCTCGCGTCGGTCCAGAGCAGCGGCAGCAGCGGGAACGGCATGTGCCGGTAGGTGGCGCTGGCAAACTCCGGCAGTCGGGTCAGCGCCTCGAGCACGACCGTCGTCCCCGCCCGGGGCAGCGACGTGATGAAGACTGGCCGCCGCGCATGGGCCGGGTCGATCCGGTCGCGGAACATCGACGTCTCGGCGCCGGCAAGGCGCCGTTGCAGCCCGAGCGTGCCAAACCCGAGACGGTGCATTGCCCGGTCGAGCCTGCCATAGGGGGCCGCGCCGCTCATGTCAGGCGCTCCACGGCGACCCAGGCCAGCGTGCCCACGACCATTGAGGCAATGAGGAACGGCCAGCCCACCGCCGTCGCGAGCAGCGCGTCGAGCGGATAGAGGCCCGCCGCCGAGCCCGCCCAGATCAGGGCCGCGGAGGCCGCCACGGCAGCCCCGCCGATCAGCGTGATGGCGATGAAGCCGCGAAACAGACCCGCCGCAGCCTGACGCGCCGCGCGTTCCTTCTCGTCATCGGACAGGGCGCCATTCCGCAGCGAGGCGGCCGCGCTGCGCGCAGTTGCGACCGCCCGGCCCCCGGCTCCGGCCGCATCGAGCAGCCGCAGCACGACGACGAAGACGAGGATCGCTGCGATCAGCGCCGCGACGATCACTTGCCCGACCACTCGTCGGAATTCCGGCCCTCCGGGGCGTTGGCGTTCGACGCCGAGCCGCGCAGCAGACGCTTCACCGGATACCAGACGAATCCCACGATCGCGAGAAACACCGCGCCGATCAGCGCGAGCACGGTGCCGATCGCGGTCAGCCCGGCGCCCGGACCAACATAGGCCGCGGCGATGCCGGGGATCAGGACGAGCGCAAGCGCCGAGGCGATCATGCCCTGTAGAATGGGACGGTGTGACATGGCGAACCCCTTCTCTCGGTCACTGGACAAACGATGGGCCATGCGCGTGCGTTCCACGCGACCAACGTACGACACCCGAAGGGCGCATGTTTTTCGCACCGAAACGACACCTGCAGGGCCCGCTTTGGAGATAATGTCGTACGTTTTGCCTCGATTGTCCAACATACCGGCGAAATCCCGCCGAATGGCGCCGGCTTCCGGGTCCCGGCACAATGGGTTAAGAGGGCATCGGACCCGCATGGATGTGCTGATGACCGCACCGTTCGCTACCCTTCCCGACGCCAGCCGGGGCCGGCGGTTTTCCGAGGCGGAATCGGCTCATCGCTCGCCGTTTCAGCGTGACCGGGACCGGATCATCCACTCGTCCGGCTTCCGGCGGCTGAAGCACAAGACGCAGGTCTTCGTGGAGCATGAAGGCGACTACTATCGCACGCGCCTTACCCACTCGATCGAGGTGGCGCAGGTGGCCCGCACCATCGCCCGGGTGCTCGGGCTGAACGAGGAACTGGCCGAAGCGGTCGCGCTGGCCCATGACCTCGGCCACCCGCCCTTCGGCCACACCGGCGAGGATGCCCTCGCCGCCCTGATGGCGCCCTACGGCGGATTCGATCACAACGCCCAGGCCCTGAAGATCGTCACGAAACTCGAGGCGCATTACGCCGATTTCGACGGGCTGAACCTCACGTGGGAGACCCTCGAAGGCATCGCCAAGCACAATGGCCCCGTGCTGCCCGACCCGGTCACGGGAGAGATCCCGTTCGCACTTGCCGATGCCAACGCCGGCTTCGATCTCGACCTCGCCACCCACGCCAGCGCCGAGGCTCAGGTCGCGGCGGTGGCGGACGATATCGCCTACAACAATCACGATCTCGCGGACGGCCTGCGCGCCGGTCTCTTCACGCTGGAAGACCTGCGCGAGCTGCCGCTCATCGGCCCCTGCGTTGCGGCGGTGGACGCCCGCTGGCCGGGCCTCGCGCCGAGCCGGCGCCAGCACGAGGCGTTGCGGCGCTTCTTCGGGCTGATGGTCGAGGACGTGCTCGCCTCCAGCAAGCAGCGCCTCGCCGAGGCCGCGCCGGGGAGCGCCGACGCGATCCGCCACCTCGGGCATCCGGTGATCGGCTTCTCCGAGGGCACGTTCACCGAACTGAAGGCGATCCGCCGCTTCCTCTACGTGCGGATGTACCGCCATTGGACGGTGCAGCGGATGCGCCGCAAGGCGCGCGTGGTGGTGGAGGAACTGTTCCGCACCTTCTCCGAGGCGCCCGAGCTCATGCCCTCGGAATGGAACGCCTGCGCTGCCCTCGACAGCACCGGCCGGGCGCGGGTCGTCGCCGACTACATCGCCGGCATGACCGACCGCTTTGCCCTTCAGGAACACCGCAAGCTGATCGACCCCTTCGTCAAGGGTTGAGCCCCGGGGGATATGCGCGCGCAGGTCTTCAGCCGGCGCCGGCTTGCGCGTTGAGGGTCATCAGAACCCATTGCCGCTCCGGCTCTTTCCGCGACTTCGCCACGGGCGTCGACACGGGCTTGCGTCTCTAGGGCGCTCTGTTTTGAGGAGTGGTGAGCCGCGGCATCTGCAACCGCATGGGGAGCCCAGGCGGGCCCCGGTTCGCGTCCGGGCAGCTTGAGGTAATGCTGCGCCGGAACGCGCGAACGAAGGTAGAATGGTGCGGTTGAGAAGACTCGAACTTCCACGGGGGTTAGCCCACAGCGACCTCAACGCTGCGCGTCTACCAATTCCGCCACAACCGCACTGCGCGGGCTTCTAGCAAAGGCTTCACGCCGCCACAAGTGCCGACACGCAGGTTTCGGCGACAGAAAATGACGCCTGTGCGACAGGTTTATCTGCGCCGACTGCCGGCCGTTTCGCGGCTGTCTCCGCGTCCCCCTGAGGCGGGCGTGCGGGCAAATCCCGGGCGGAAATTCACGGCCGGGCTCGGGCCGAATCCGCTCGAAATATCCGGCTTTGCTGCCCAAGAAGACTGAGAGCGCTCCCGTTTGATTCGCGCCGAACCACGAGAGACTCCCGAATGGTCGAAGCCGCCAGCATCACCGCCCCCGCCCCGGAAGCACTGGAGTGGAAAGTGTCCGAGGGGCTCGTGCCCTATCCGCAGGCGCTCGCCGAGATGGAGGCGCGGGTCGAGGCGATCATCGCCGGCACGGCGCCGGAACTCGTCTGGCTGCTGGAGCATCCGCCGCTCTACACCGCCGGCACCTCGGCACGGGCGGAGGATCTGCTGGAGGCCGACCGCTTCCCGGTCTACCCGACCCGGCGCGGCGGTGAATACACCTACCACGGGCCGGGTCAGCGGGTCGCCTATGTGATGCTCGACCTGAACCGCCGCGGCCGCGACGTCCGCGCGTTCGTGCGCCAGCTGGAGGACTGGGTGATCCGCACCCTTGCGGAATTCTCGGTGCGCGGCGAGCGGCGCACCGGCCGGGTCGGCGTCTGGGTCGTGCGCCCCGACCGCCCGGCACAGGCCGACGGCAGCGCGGCGGAAGACAAGATCGCGGCGATCGGCGTGCGCCTGCGCCGCTGGGTGAGCTTCCACGGCATCGCGATCAACGTCGAGCCCGACCTCTCGCATTTCGAGGGGATCGTACCCTGCGGCATCCGGGAGCACGGGGTGACCAGCCTCGTCGACCTCGGCCTGCCGGTGACGATGGCCGACCTCGACGTGGCGCTGGCGCGCACCTTCGAGGAAGTGTTCGGCCCGATTCCGGCGATGGAAAATCAATCGGATTGAATGCTGGCGCGACGCGACGCGCCGGTCTACCGTCTTCACAACGGGGCCTCGATGACCCCGGCCAAGGGAGACTGTCCGATGCTGCTTCGATCGCTCTCCGGCGTTGTGCTTGCCGCTGTCCTGGCGGTGCCGGCTCTCGCTGCCAATTACACCCTCATTGCTCCCGCGGCGCCCGGCGGCGGCTGGGACCAGACCGCGCGCACCATGCAGACCGTGATGCAGGACGAAGGCATCGCCGGCAACGTGCAGGTGACCAATGTCCCGGGCGCCGGCGGCACCATCGGGCTCGCCCAGTTCGTCAACCAGTCGAAGGGCAACCCCGAAGCGCTGATCGTCGGCGGCTACGTGATGCTCGGCGCGATCCTGACCAATGCGTCACCGGTCGATCTCACGATGGTCACGCCCATCGCGCGGCTGACCGGTGAATCCGAAGTCATCGTCGTGCCTGCGTCGAGCGAGATCCAGACGATGGCCGACCTCGTCACCAGGCTGAAGGCTGATCCCGGCGCGGTCTCCTGGGCCGGTGGCTCGGCGGGCGGCACCGACCACATCGCCGCCGGCCTCATCGCCAAGGCGGTGGGCGTCGATCCGACCAAGGTCAACTACATCGCCTACTCCGGCGGTGGCGAGGCGCTCGCGGCGATCCTCGGCAACCAGGTCACTGTCGGCGTCTCCGGCTATGGCGAGTTCGAGAGCCAGATCGAGGCAGGCACTCTGCGGGCGCTCGCGGTCTCCGGCGACGCGCGGATCGAGGGCCTCGACGCGCCGACCCTGAAGGAAGCCGGCGTTGACGTCAGTCTCGAGAACTGGCGTATGGTCGCGGCCGCGCCGGGCATCACGCCCGAGCAGGAAGCGGCGATCACCGCGGACATCACGAAGATGGCGCAGTCGGAGTCGTGGAAGAAGGCGCTGGCCGATCGCGGCTGGATCGACCGCTTCCAGTCCGGCGAGGAGTTCCGCAACCAGCTCGCCGAGGATACGACAGCGACGGCGACCATCCTGAAAGCCATCGGTCTGGTGAAATGAGCGGAGGCGGCGCGTCCGGCCGTCCCGATCGGGGCGGCCTCGTCATTGCGCTGCTTCTCGCCATCCTCGCCGCGGTCATCTTCTTCTCGACTCGCGCGATGCCGGTGACGGCGCAATACACCCGCGTCGGCCCGACCACCTTTCCCTACGCGGTCGCGGCCGGGCTCGCCGCCCTCGCGGTCGGGACGGCGGTCTCGGCGCTGCGCGGCGGCTTCCCCGAGCGCGAACCCGAGCGGCTCGCGCCGGTGCTCTGGATCGTCGGCGGCCTCGTCGCGCAGATTCTCCTGTTGAAGCCGCTGGGCTTCTCTATCGCCACGGGCTTTCTCTTCGCGCTGACCGCGCGGGGCTTTGGCCGCGGCCCGCTCTGGGTCACCATTCCGATCGGCGTGGTGTTCTCGCTCGTCGTCTGGGTCATCTTCGCGGACGTGCTGCAGCTGTCGCTGCCCGCCGGGCCGCTGGAACGCCTCGTGCCCTGAGGGGATCCGCATGGAAACGTTCGGCCTGCTCTTCCACGGTCTCGGCCTCGCCCTGCAGCCGATGAACCTGCTCTACGCGCTGATCGGCGTGACGCTCGGCACCGCGGTCGGCGTGCTGCCCGGCATCGGGCCGGCGCTCACCGTCGCGCTGCTGCTGCCGGTGACCTATCAACTCGATCCGACAGGATCGCTCATCATGTTCGCCGGCATCTACTACGGCGGCATGTACGGCGGCTCGACCACGTCGATCCTGCTCAACACCCCCGGTGAGAGCGCCTCGATCGTCACCGCGCTCGAGGGCAACAAGATGGCGCGGAAGGGCCGGGGCGGCCCGGCGCTGGCCACCGCGGCAATCGGCTCCTTCGTGGCGGGCCTCATTGCCACGCTCGGACTGGCCTTCATCAGCCCATGGATGGTGAAGTTCGCCCTTTCGCTCGGGCCGGCGGATTATTTCGCGCTGATGGTGCTCGCCTTCGTCACCGTCTCGGCGGCGTTCGGTGACAGCGCGCTGCGTGGCCTGACCGCGCTCTTTCTCGGGCTGGCGCTCGGTCTCATCGGCATCGACCTGCAGACCGGACAGGCCCGGCTTTCCTTCGGCATCCCCGACCTTCTCGACGGCGTCGAGGTGACAACCCTCGCCGTGGCACTCTTTGCCGTCGGCGAAGCGTTGAAGATCGCCGCCACCCCGCCCGAGGGCGAGGAACGGATCGAGCCGGTGAAGGGCTCGGTCTGGATGACGAAGCAGGACTGGGCGCGGTCGTGGAAACCGTGGCTGCGCGGCACGGCGATCGGTTTCCCGATCGGCGCGATGCCGGCGGGCGGTGCGGAGATCGGCACCTTCCTCAGCTACTCGACCGAGAAGGCGCTGACCAAGCACCCCGAGGAGTTCGGCAACGGCGCGATCGAAGGCGTGGCCGGACCGGAGGCCGCGAACAACGCTTCCGCCGCCGGAACGCTGGTGCCGCTGCTCACGCTCGGCCTGCCGACGAGCGCCACGGCGGCGATCATGCTCGCAGGGTTTCAGCAGTTCGGGCTTCAGCCCGGACCGCTGCTCTTTGCCACCAACGCGCCGCTGGTCTGGAGCCTGATCGCGAGCCTTCTGGTCGCGAACTTCATGCTGATCGTCCTGAACCTGCCGCTGGTCGGCCTCTGGGTGCGGCTCCTCGCCATCCCGAAGCCGTGGCTCTACGCCGGCATCCTGACGTTCGCGACACTCGGCTGCATCGGCGCAAACCCCTCGCCGGTCGAACTCGCGCTGCTTCTGGCCTTCGGCCTGCTCGGCTATGGCCTCCGGCGCTTCAGCTATCCGATCGCGCCGGTGGTTGTCGGGCTGATCCTCGGGCCGCTGGCGGAGCAGCAGCTCCGCCGCGCGCTGGCGATCAGCCAGGGCGATCCGTCAGTCCTCGTCCACTCGCCCGCGGCGATCATACTCTACACCATCGCCGCCATCGCGCTCCTGCTGCCGCTGATACTCAGGCTGCGGGGCAAGGGAGCGGTGCTGAAGGCGATGCAGGCCGACGAGGACTGAACCAGGATCGGGGCGGGGGCCGGCGGTCAGCCGTGCCCGACCGTCATGAACGTGTTCGGGTCGATGCCGAGGCGGCGCAGATGCACCGGATCCGGCCGGCGGTTGGCCTCGATGGCAGCCACGACGTGGCTCGCGCTGCGGACCGTGCCAAACGCGCCCGAAATGCTGGCGATGATGCGATTGATCTTCATGGGACTGGATACTCTTCTCTGGGTATTACGAAAGTCTGCGAAACGGTGGAGACTCGACGCGTCAGCCGTGGCCGATGCTCAGGAAGGCGCGCGGATCCATACCGAGACGACGCACGGCCTCCGGCACCGGCCGGGTGGTATCGATACCACGGAGAACAATGCGGCTCGCGGGGCGAACCTCGCCGAAGGCATTCGAAAGGCGGGCGACGATACGGTTGAAGCTCATGACTCCTGTGCTCCTGTGTCTTGGTTGAGGGATACATGGCAGCTTTCAGCCCGGCTTGTTAGGTGCAGTGCAGCAAGACCGCCATGTGCCCAGCGCAAGGGTCTTTACGTAAACGTAACCTTGATCCCGGAGGGCCACGCCCATGAACGCGCACGTTCCGCCTGCGCCAGGGCTGTCTTGCGCTGATCCGCAGCGACAGCCCGATGCCGCAACGGCACCTTCGGGTATCCTTTTGAAAACAGACGCTATAAGCCGCCTCAGACCGCCGGCTTCACGATCCCGTCCACCGCCCACGCGAGGCCGGATCGCCGCGCTTCCCGGATCCGATCCTTGTTGGCACGGATGATTTCAGGGTCGACATAGCCACGGGAATGGTCGAGGTGCACGACCGACGCAAGATAGCGGCTATGCTGTCCGCGAATACCTGCGTTGGTCAGTCGGACCCCAAGCTCCTTGTCCTCGCCGCCGTACTTCATCGACTCGTCAAATCCGTTGACCTTGACGAGTGCCGCGCGAAACGCCGAGGCATTCGACCCACCCCAGGCGCGCTGAACCGGCGTCAGCCGGTCGAGCGCCGCCATGACCGGTTTCGGAAACGGCCGGGTCTTCAGCCAGGTGCCGAAGCGGTCGAGCGCGCCATGGGCCCGGAGCCAATCCCGGCTGAACACCTCGCCCGAAGCAATGAGGTCTTCCGTCACCGCCGCGCTCGCCGCCGCGTCGAGCCGGATCAGGCTCCCCGACGACCAGCGATCGGGCCGGGCGATCTCCAGATGCCGCGCCACGAAATCCGGCCGGATCAGCACGTCGCCATCGAGAAACAGCAGGAACTCCGCCTCCGACGTGGCGATCGCCCGGTTCAGGATGGCGTTCTTCTCGAAGCCCCGATCCTCGTGCCAGACATGCCGCACCGCGACGCCCGGCAGGGCGAAAGCCTCGACGACGGCGGCGGTCTCAGGCCCGGACCCGTCGTCCGCGATGGCGATCCCGTCTGGCAGAATCCCCTGACGCGCGACCGACGCGAGGCAGAGCCCGAGCGAGCGCGGGTTGTTGTAGGTCGAGACGATGAGTTCGGTGCGCACCGTCACCCCCCGGTACGCGCGGCCCCGACGCACTCGGGTCCGATGCGCTCCAGATAGTCGAGCGCCGCGCGGTCCTCTGCCTCGTCCGCCTCGATGTTCGCCACCGTCCGGCGCACTTTGCGCTCGTACTCGCCCATCTTCGCGGCGAGGTTCGGCCCGCGCCCGATCTTTGCCGCAAGCTCGGATTCCGACCGGGTGTAGTAGTGATTGAGCTGGAGGTGATCGGCCGAGTAGAACCCCGGCTTGTCGCGCTCGCGCTCCTCCACCACGACGCCCCGGTCGTTGCAGGTCCGGCCCGAGCCGTCGGTCTCCATGGAATGCACCCGCAGCGCGGTCAGGTGACAGGGATCGACGATGCACTTGAACGCCCGCACGCCGCGAACGTCGCTCATCGGATCGCGCGCACGTCTGAGATAATTGCGCACCACACCGCCCTCCGGCGGCTCCACATGGCCGGAGCGCCCGAACATGTGCCAGGGCAGCGACAGGTTCCGCGCGTCCCCGAGATGGCCGAGCGCCTCGGGGATCGAGGCCGCCTGCTTCGGCACCAGAAATTCGTCGGCATCGATGAACGCCATCCACCGCAGGTCGCCGCCGAAGTTCGAGGCGGCGTGGGCATAGGCCAGCACCTGATTGTGGATCTCCCGCCCCATCCGGGCATCGCTGAAGATCTGCCGCCATGGCACGACAATGAGCGCATCAGCAGGCAGCGTCTCGCGCAGGATGTCGATCGTCCCGTCGCTGCTGCCGTTGTCGTAGACGAGGAACTGCCGCACCCCGGCGGCGAGGTGGAACGCCGCCCATTCGGCCACGTGCCGCGCCTCGTTCTTGACGATCAGCGCGATCGCGACGCCCGAGCGCCCCGGCGCCGCCTGTGGCGGCCGGATGCCGATCTTGCTGATCTTGCCGAGCGCCGGGAGCTTCCAGAACATGACATCGGTCTAGAGCATCCCGGGGGCGCGCGGAAGCTGGTTCGCCCGTTGTCTGCCCGGAACCCTCGGGCAATACTCCGGGGCTGGAGCGGACGGGAGACGCGACGAAATGCGCATGGGTGTCGACTACGGCGGGACCAAGATCGAGGGCATCCTTCTCGACGACGAAGGCAGGGAGCGGGCACGCGCACGCATCCCGACACCGCGTGGCGACTACCACGGCGGCCTTGAGGCAATCCGCGGCCTCATGCAGGATCTCGAGCAGCAGGCGGGCGGACGGGTCTCGCAGGTCGGCATCGGCGTGCCGGGCTCCGTCGACCGCGAGACCGGCCGCGTCAGCATGGGCAACTCCACCTGGCTGAACGGCATGGACCTGAGGGGCGATCTCACGGCCACTCTGGAGCGGCCGGTGAAGATCGCGAACGACGCCAACTGCTTCGCCCTCTCCGAGGCGGTCGACGGCGGCGGAACCGGAGTGCCGGTGGTCTTCGGCGTCATCCTCGGCTCCGGCGTCGGCGGCGGCATCGTGGTCAACGGCAGGCTGATCGAGGGCGTGAACGCCATCGCCGGCGAGTGGGGCCACATCCCGCTCCCCTCCCCCCTCGACGACGAACGCCCCGGCCCCTTGTGCTCCTGTCAGGTTCCGGGCCACGTGGAGGCCTGGCTCTCCGGCCCGAGCTTCGCCCGCGACTACGCGCGGCGCGCCGGTCTGCCGGAAACGACCGGCCCGACCGCACCGGAGGTCATCGCCCGGGCCGAGGCCGGAGAAGCCGCCGCCCTCGAAACGCTGCAACGCTACGAGGACCGGCTCGGCCGCGGCCTCGCCACCATCGTCAACGTCCTCGATCCCGACGTGATCGTGCTCGGCGGCGGCATGTCGAACGTGAAGCGCCTCTACGACACCGTGCCGGCCCTCATGGAGCGCCACGTGTTCGGCGACAAGTTCCGCACCCGGCTGGTGCCGAACGTCCACGGCGACAGTTCGGGTGTCCGGGGCGCCGCCTGGCTCTGAGGCCTCAGGCGCGCGCGCTTCCCATCCGGCCGAGCCGCCCCTCGCGCAGCACCGTGTAGAGCCCGGCCGCAAGGATCAGCGCCGCCCCGGCAACGGTCCACACGTCCGGCCGTTCGCCAAGCCACGTCACGGCCATGATCGTGACGAAGACCAGCTGGAAGTACGCGAACGGCTGCACGGTCCCGGCTTCCGCGACCTCGTAGACCTTGATCAGGATGAAGTGCCCGAGGATGCTGGTGAAGCAGAGCAGCCCCATCCACCCCCAGTCGGCCCAGCCGCGGAGCGGCGTCCACCAGAACGGCGCGACCAGCGAGATCGCCACCGCACCCGCGACTCCGGTGTAGAAGAAACTCGTCTCCGCACTGTCCCAGCGCGCCACCATCCGGGTCTGCAACGAATAGAGCGCGAACATGAAGGCGGCGACAAGCGGCACCAGCGCCATCGGGCTGAACACCTGAAACCCCGGACGCAGGATCACCAGAACGCCCACGAGCCCGATGCCGATCGCAAGCTTCCGCCGCCACCCGACCGGCTCGCCCAGCACCGGCCCGGCGAGGGCGGCGACGAGCAGCGGAAAGACCGCGAAGATCGCATGGGTCCCGATGAGCCCCAGCAGCACGAACGAGATGACGGTGATGCAGATCTCGGCAACGAGCAGCACCGAGCGGAAGATCTGCAAGCCGGGGCGTCTGGAGCGCACCGCCGCGCGCAATCCGCCCGGCCGCGCCGCCGCAAGAAGCACCACGAAGATTGCGAAGGCCCAGTAGCGGATCATCACCACCGACATCACGTTGTAGTGCTCCGCGAGGTGGCGGGAGACCACGTCCTGCCCGGCGAAGATCGCCGTGACGAGGATCATCAGCGCGATGCCGAGCCGCGGGTTGTTGCGCTGTACCCGGGCAGGTTGGGGATGCTCCTCGGGAGTCTCGGCGACAGTGCTCAGTTCAGCCCCTCCGCCGCGAAAAGCGCCTTCAGGTCCGCTTCGGGCCGCGCGCCGATGTGCGAGATGATCTCCGCCGCCGCCACATTGCCCATGCGCGCACAGGTGAGCCAGTCGCGGCCGGTGACGATGCCATGCAGCAGACCGGCGGCGAAGAGATCACCCGCGCCGGTCACGTCGACAACCTGCGTGCCGTGCGCCGGCGCATGCACCCGCGCGCCACGGCTCACCACATGCACACCGCCCGCGCCGACGGTGCAGGCGGTGACCGGCACTTCCGCCGCCGCCTTCCCGATCGCGTGCTCGAGATCATCTGTCTGATAGAGCGATTTCAACTCGTGCTCGTTCGCCACCAGCAGCTCCACGTCCGCGCGGATCATCGCGAGAAACGCGTCGCGGTGCCGCTCGACGCAGAACGGATCGGAGAGCGTCACGGCGACCCTGCCGCCTTCCGCGCGCGTCGCCCGGATCGCCTTGGCGAAGGCCGCGTGGCTGTCCGGCCCGTCGAAACGGTAGCCCTCGAGGAAAATCCACTCCGCCGCGCCCATCTGGCGCTCGTCGATGTCGTCGGGCGACAGGAACTCCGACACGCCGAGATACGTCGACATGGACCGCTCGCCGTCCGGGCTCACCAGCACGATGCAGCGCCCGGTCTCGTGCGGATGGTCCGCGGGCGCGAGCGGCGTCGTGTAGCTCGCCCCCTGCGCCCGGAGATCATGGGCAAAGATCGCGCCCAGCTGGTCGTCCTTCACCTTGCCCACATAGGCCGTCGTCGTCCCCAGCGCCGCGAGCCCGGCAATGGTGTTCGCCGCCGAGCCGCCGGAGATCTCCCGCGCCGGCCCCATGTGACCATAGAGTTCGACCGCGCGGCCGGTGTCGATCAGCGTCATGATGCCCTTCTCGACACCGTGCTCCGCGAGGAAGCTGTCCTCCACGTGCCCGAGCACGTCCACGAGCGCGTTGCCGATGCCGACGACCTGATAGGGCTTCATTTCCGCTCCTGCTTTCCGGGACTTCCGCTGCGGCGCACTCATGGCCAAATTCGGCGGCGAGGGAAACCCCGCTCAGGCCACCTGGGTCTCGACCGACGCCTGCTGCACCGCCAGCACCCGCTTGACGGCGGGATCGGCCTCGAGGCGGTTCGCGAGCCCGTCGAGCGCCGGCCAGCGCTCAAGCCGCTCGGGCAGCTTCGCCCGCGCCCAGCGCAGCATCGGCAGCGCATAGGCATCGACCACCGACCGGCCGTCTTCGGAAGCACCGTCGAGGATCCACTGCCGCCCCGCCATGTGCGCCTCGAAGAGATCGAGCTTCCTGCGCACCAGCGTGAGGGCCGCCTCGACCACATTGCCGCGCGCCTCGTCGGTCGGATCGGTCGTGTACCGCGCCGGGCCGAACACCGGAAAGAACGCCGGATGCAGGTCCCCGGTCAGGAACGACGACCAGCGGTCGAGCTCCGCCGCCCCGCGCAGCCCTTCGCCACCGCCAAGCCGCGCCTCCGGGTGCTTCGACGCGAGGTAGTGCAGGATCGCCCCAGCCTGGGTCAGGATCCAGCCGTCATCCTCCTTCAGCACCGGCACCGCGCCCGCCGGGTTGAGCTCGCGCAGCAGCTCCGACCCGATCATGACCGGCACCGCCTCATAGGGCGCGCCGATCCACTCGAGCACCACGTGCGGCCCGAGCGCACAGGTGCCGTTCTTGTAGTAAAGCGTGGTCATCTCGTCTCTCCTTGCATCGTCCATTCCCGCGCGGCGCCGACCGCCTGTCGCGTGCTGTTTCCGGTTTTCATATGGGCAGAAACCCTATCGGGCAGTCGCAGGGGCCCCGCCAAAGGGCGGGGAGAGCAAACGACTCACGGGCGAAGCCCGTTCCACCGAAGCGAAGCCGCAAAGGCGGCGAAGCGCCAAGCGCCGGCCGAGCGGGAGCCTTCAAGGCTCCCCGAGGCCGGCGCTCCCCCGAAACCCCGCCACTCAAACCGTCTTGTCCTCGTAGGGGCAGAGATCGCGGATCAGACAGGCCGGACACGCGGGCCGTCGCGCCTTGCAGGTATAGCGCCCGTGCAGGATCAACCAGTGATGGGCATTGAGCTGGTACTCGGCCGGAATATGATCCTCCAGCGAGCGCTCGACTGCCACCACGTCCTTCCCCCGGGCAATGCCGGTGCGGTTCGAAACCCGGAAGATATGCGTGTCGACCGCCATCGCCGGCAGGCGGAACCAGGTGTTCAGGACCACGTTCGCCGTCTTGCGCCCCACGCCGGGCAGGCTCGAGAGCGCCGCGCGCGAGGACGGCACCTCGCCGCCGTAGTCATCGACAAGAATGCGGCTCAGCTTCATCACGTGCCGGGCCTTGGAGTTGAAGAGCCCGATGGTCTTGATGTGGCCGATCAGGCCCTCCTCACCGAGGTCGAGCATCTTCTGCGGCGTGTCCGCCACCTTGAAGAGCTCCGCCGTCGCCCGGTTCACGCCCTTGTCCGTCGCCTGCGCCGACAGCGCCACGGCAACGAGCAGCGTGAAGGCGTTCATGTAGTCGAGTTCGCCCACCGGCACGGGGTCTGCTTCGTGAAAGCGGTGGAAGATCTCGGAAATAGTGGCGTAGTCGAGCTGTTCCGGCATGATCACCGAGGCTTACGTCCCGCTCCCGGTGGCGTCCAGCGGCATTGCGCAGCTTCCGGGTGGAGAACCGGACCGCCCGCCTCTACCTTCTGCGTCAAAGCGGAGCACGTCACATGTCCGAAGATCTCGCCCAGGCCTACCACTACGGCGTCATCGGCCGCGCCATCGCCGCGATCGCCGAGCGCGCGCCCGAACAGGCGCCTCTCGAGGAAATCGCCGCCAGCGTCGGCCTCAGCCCCGCGCACTTCCAGCGCATCTTCAGCCAATGGGTCGGCGTCAGCCCGAAACGCTACCAGCAGTACCTCGCCCTCGACCACGCCCGGCGGCTTCTCGCCGAGCGCCACACCGTGCTCGACGCCGCGCATCTGGCCGGCCTCTCGGGCTCGGGGCGACTGCACGACCTCTTCCTGCGCTGGGAGGCGATGAGCCCCGGCGAGTACGCCCGCGCCGGCGACGGGCTTTCGGTCGCGTGGGGCTGGTTCGACACGCCCTTCGGCGAGGCGCTCGCCATGGGCACCGATCGCGGGCTCTGCGGCCTCGCCTTCGCGGCGGAAACCGGACGCGACGCCGCCATGGCCGATCTCTGCGCCCGCTGGCCACGCGCCGCCTTCCGCGAAGACCCCGACGCCATCACCCCCTGGGTCGAGGCCGCGTTCCGCGGTGCCGGCGAGGCGCGGCTGCACCTGATGGGCGCCCCGTTCCAGATCAAGGTCTGGGAGGCGCTCCTGCAGGTGCCCTCGGGGCACGTCACGACCTATTCCGACATCGCCGGCGCCATCGGCCGGCCGAAGGCGGTGCGCGCCGTCGGCACCGCGGTCGGGCGCAACCCGGTCAGCTTCCTCATCCCCTGCCACCGGGCGCTTCGGAAAGCCGGCGGCCTCGGCGGCTATCATTGGGGCCTCGGGGTGAAGCGCGCGATGCTCGCGTGGGAGGCAGCGCGCTTCGAGGCAGAACAACTGGAGGGCGCCGCGTAGCTTCGGGTTCCCGCGGGTTCCATCTGCTGCTATCGCGAGTTGCCGGACATCACCGGCGTCACGCGGAGCTTCCCCCCGATGCGCTTCCAGACTGGCTTCATCCTGTTGACCTCGGCCGCGATGCTCGCGGCCTGCACCAATCCCGACGGCAGCCACAACCACCGCACGACCGGCACGATCCTCGGCACCGCCGCCGGCGTGGCCATCGGCGCGGGCCCGGCCACCGGCATCGGCACCGCCGCCGGCGCGGCGCTCGGCAACGTGGTCGGCTCGGCGGCCGGCGCGCTGCTCGACCGGCAGCAGAAGGAACTCAACGCCGAACTCGCCGACACCGGCGCCACCGTCGTCAACACCGGCAGCATCCTCGTCGTCACGCTGCCCGAGTCCGTCACCTTCGACAGCGGCAGCGCGCGGCTGCATCAGGACTACGTCGACGAGATCGCCTTCATCGCTCGGAGCCTGCGCGACCACCCGAACTCGATCGTCACGGTGGTGGGCCACACCGACAATGTCGGCAGCACCAAGTACAACCAGGGGCTGAGCGAGCGGCGCGCCGCCGCCGTCGCCAACGTCCTGACGGAAAGCGGCGTCGAGGCGACCCGCATGCATTCGATCGGCATGGGCTACCATCAGCCGGTTGCATCGAACGACACACCCGGGGGGCGCGCGCAGAACCGCCGCGTGGAGATCATCATCACCCCGACGGTCTGACAACGAGTGGCGGGGTGCGCACGTTGCGCACCTCGCTCCCGGCTCACCCGACCGTCGGAAAAAGGCCGCGTCCGCTCAGCGCCCGGCGGCGCAATCAGCGCAGAGCGGCGTCGCTGGCACCGTGTCGAGCCGCTTTGCCTCGATCACCTCGCCGCAATTGGCGCAGATGCCATACGTGCCCCGACGGATCCGGTCGAGCGCCGCCTCGATCATGCGGATCTCCTGCGCGCCCGATGCGCCGAGATCCTCGAGCACCTGGTCATCCTCGCGCTCGGTCGCCTGCTCGGAGAAGTTGTCGCTCGCCGGCTGTTCGAGTTCGTCCTCGATCCGCACCAGCCGCCCCTGCAATTCCGTGAGGCGTGCCTCAAGCCCGGCCTTGCGGTCATCAATCGTCGTCATCCAATCCTCCACGGCGCGTCTTTTGCGACTTTCGCGGCATCGGGTCTAGCGGGTCGCTCAGGCGTTTTCCACCATGCGCTCCGCTGCAGCCAGGTCGACCGAAACCAGCTGGCTCACGCCCTTCTCCGCCATCGTCACCCCGAAGAGCCGGTCCATGCGCGACATGGTGACTGCATGGTGCGTGATGATGAGAAACCGCGTGTCGGTCCGCCCGGTCATCTCGTCGAGCAGGTCGCAGAATCGCGTAACGTTCGCGTCATCGAGTGGCGCGTCGACCTCGTCCAGCACGCAGATCGGCGCCGGGTTGGCGAGGAAGACCGCGAAGATCAGGCTGAGCGCCGTCAGGGTCTGCTCGCCGCCCGAGAGCAGCGACAGGGTCGAGAGCTTCTTGCCCGGCGGCTGGCACATGATCTCGAGCCCGGCCTCGAGCGGATCGTCGCTCTCGACCAGCACGAGCTTCGCCTCACCCCCGCCGAACAGGCTCTGGAACAGCGTCCCGAAGCTCGCGTTCACCTCGTCGAACGCCGCCACCAGCCGTCCGCGCCCCTCGCGGTTGAGGTTGGAGATGCCGTGCCGGAGCTTGGCGATCGCCTCCTCGAGGTCGGCCCGCTCGCTGCCGAGCGTGTCGGCCTCTTCCTTCAGCTCCCGCGCATCTTCCTCGGCGCGCAGGTTCACCGCGCCCATGCCGTCGCGCGCCCGGCGCAACCGGTCGACCTCGGCGTCGAGCGCCGCTGCTGCCGGGATCTGATCGCCTGTGACCGCGAGCGAGGCGAGCACGTCCGCGGGCGACCGCCCGGTCTCGCTCTCCAGCCGTTCGGTCGTCTCGACGGCCCGCGCCTCGGCACCCTCGGCAACCGCCTCGGCGCGCGCCCGCGCCTCGCGCGCCTCGCCGGCGGCCTTCTCGCTGGTGCGTGCCCGCTGGTCGGCGGTGCGGAACGCGGTCTCTGCCACCGCCAGCGCATCCGCCGCCCGGCGACGGCGCGTCTCGGCTTGCTCATGCGACGCAGCCAGTTCCTCGCGGCGGGCTTCGAGCGCCGGTGGCCGCGCCCGGGCGTCATCGAGCGAGGCGGTCGCGACCCCCGCCCGGCGATCGAGGTCGGCGAGCCGGCCCGAGGCCGAGGCCTTGCGGGTCGCCCAGCCGCCGATCTCGCGCGCGATCTCGGCAAGCCGTCGCGCCCTCGCCTCACCGGCACGCGAGACCTCCTCGGACTGGGTCCGGCGGGTCAGCATGGTGATGCGCGCGGCCTCGACCCGCATCCGGCCGGCATCGACCTTCGCCTTCGCCTCCGCCGGATCGGCCAATGCCGCCAGCGCCGCCGCGGCCTGCGTCTCAGCCGTCCGCGCGGCGCTCAGTTCGTCGCGACGGCGCGCCGCCGCGCCTTTCAGGCTCGCGGTCTTGCCCTGTAGCGTCTCGAACGCGGTCTCGGCGCGCGTCAGCGCCCGGGCGGCATCGCTTGCCGCCTGATCCGCCGCCTTGCGGGCCGCGCGCGCCGCGCTCTCTGCCGCCGTCGCCGCAGCGAGCCGGCTGGCGGCGGCATCCTTCGCCTCAGTGAGCGCCTCGAGCTCGGCCTCGGCCACCTCGGACTCGGCGCGGAGCGCGGCGAGGCGGTTTCGCTGCTGCAACCGCTCAGCCGTCGCCGAGGGAGCCGCCCCGGCCAGAAGCGCCAGTCCGTCCCAGCGCCAGAGATCACCCTCGCGGCTCACCAGCCGCTGGCCAGCGCGCAACAGCGGCTGAAGCCTTGCACCATCCGCCCGATCGACAACACCGATCGCCGCGAGCCGCCGCGTCAGCGCCACCGGCGCCGTCACCTCGGCCGCGAGCGGAAGGGCACCCTGGGGCAAGGCCGACGCATCGAGCGGCGGCAGTGCGTGCCAGCCCGAGTCAGCCTCCGCCGCCGGGTGCGCCAGATCGTCGCCCAGCGCCGCGCCGAGCGCGGCCTCAAAGCCCGGTGCCACCTCGACCGCGTCGAGCATCGGCGCCACATCGCCGGGCCTTGCCCGCGACAGGAGCCGCTCGATCCCCGCCGCCTCGGACCGAAGCGCCCGCGCGGCACCCTCGGCGCTCGCGAGCCGGCCCGCGAGCGCGGTTCCCGCCTCGCGCGCGGCCGATGCGGCATCTTCGGCGGAGGCCAGCGCCTCCTCGGCCATGGCGGCCTGCTCGGCGGCGAGTTCGGCCACATCGACGGCATTGGCGCGCGCCTCCTCGGCGGCGTCGAGATCCCGGGCGGCGGCGTCCATGGCGCCCTCGGCGGCCTCGAGCCCGCGCGCGATCTCCGCGGCACGGCGGGCGGCATCATCGCGCAGCCGGCCGGCGGCCTGATGCTCGGCGAGCAGACGGGCGACTTCCTCGGCCCGCGCGTCGGCCTCGGCCTGCACCGCGTCGAGCGCGGCAGCCGCCTCCTCCGCCGCATCGCGCGCGGCTTCGAGCATCGCCTCGTGCCCCTCGCCCTCGACTTCAAGCTCCGCCGCCTCTTCCGCGAGACGGCCAGTGGTCTCGACGGCATCACGGTCGAGCGCCGCCTCGCGCTCACGGTCGGCGGCAAGCTGGGAAATCTGCGCCTCGAGCGCCGCGACGGCGCGCACCGCCTCGGCAACCTCGGTGTCGATCCGGTCGCGCTCCAGCACCAGCCGCTGCAGCACGGCACCGGCAATCGCGTCTTCCTCGCGGAGCGCCGGCATCGCTTCCTCAACCTCTTCCCGCGCGCGGGCAGCGGTCGCGGCCTCGGTCTGGGCGGCACCGGCCGCGCGGGCCGTCGCGGTCAGCGTGGCCACGGCCGCGCCCCTCGCCGCGTCGGCATCATGCCAGTGGCGCCAGAGCAGCATGGCCTCGGCCCGGCGCAGCCCCTCGGCGATCTCGCGATACCGCTGCGCCGCCCGCGCCTGACGCGCCAGCGTGCCGAGCTGTGCCTCGAGCGCCTCGAGCACGTCGCCGACCCGGGCGAGGTTCACCTCGGTCGCCTTCAGCTTCAGCTCGGCCTCATGCCGCCGCTGATAAAGGCCGGAGATCCCCGCCGCCTCTTCGAGGATCCGGCGGCGGGCCTTCGGTCGGGCGTTGATCAGCTCGGAAATCTGCCCCTGGCGCACCAGCGCCGGCGACTGGGCGCCGGTCGAGGCATCGGCGAAGAGCATGGCGACGTCGCGCGCCCGGGTCTCCTTGCCATTCGCCCGGTAGACCGAACCCGCCTCGCGCACGATGCGGCGCACGATGGTCAGCTCGTCGTCGTCATTGAAGCCGGCGGGCGCCGTGCGGTTGCGGTTGTCCACGGTGAGGGTGACCTCGGCGTGGTTCCGGGCGGGCCGACCGCCGGAGCCATTGAAGATCACGTCCTCCATGCCGTCGCCGCGCATGACCGATGGCCGGTTCTCGCCCATCACCCAGCGCAGGGCCTCGAGCAGGTTCGACTTGCCACAGCCGTTCGGCCCGACAACGCCCGTCAGTCCCTGATGGATGACGAGTTCGGTAGGGTCGACGAAGCTCTTGAACCCGAGCAGGCGCAGGCGGGTGAAATGCACCGGTCGTCCGCTCCTGTACTGTCCGGGACACTGAGGATCCCAAGGGGGTGAGTCGGTGTCAACTCAATTCGATTCGGGCGCTCCGGCCAATGCGGCGCCTGTGCCGGCTCACGATCCGCCTTGCCGATGCCCCCCTTGACCGGCCCGCCGGTTTTGCCATTGCTTCCCGCAATCCGAGGAGTTGATCGCCATGGCCTACGACTACGACGACACAAACATCTTCGCTCGCATCCTCAGAGGTGAGATCCCCAACGACACGGTTGCCGAAACCGAGCACACGCTCGCCTTCCGCGATATCCGGCCGCAGGCACCGGTGCACGTGCTGGTGATCCCGAAAGGCGCCTATGTCACCTACGACCACTTCGCGGCGGAAGCGAGCGAGGCGGAGATCATCGACTTCACCCGGACGGTGGCGCGGCTCTGCAACGAGCTTGGCGTGGCACCGGGAGAGGGTGGCGCGGGGTGCCGCCTGATTGCGAACTCCGGTCCTCACTCGCATCAGGAGGTGCCGCACATGCACATGCATATCCTCGCGGGCAAGCCGCTCGGACCGATGCTGGCGGTATGAGACCGGCGATGACGAAGTGGACACTGGCTCTCGCGCTCGTCGCCGCGGTGCTTGCCGGGTGCAGCGGCGGCAAGGCGCCGTACCGCGCGCCCGGACAGAAGGGCTGTGACGACGGCGGATCGGGCGGCGTGCTGATCGACGGCGTGTGCCTCTGACTTGAGGCCGCCGCGGGCGGGAGATAGCATTCCGCATCAATGCCGCTACGACAGCAGGAGCCTCCCGGATGAGCTTGCGCCCCACCCGCCGTCAAGTGATGGCCACCGCGATCGTCGCCGGCGCGCTGCCGGTGCTTCCCCGGCCCGCCGCCGCCGAGGATCCCGCGATGGGGGCGGCGCAAGCCTTCTCCTTCGACCAGGTGCGCGAGATGGCGCGCGATCTCGCAAAGCAGCCCTACGCCCCCGCCGAGGTGCCGGACGCGGATCTGCTCGAGACCATCGACTACGATCTTCACAACCAGATCACCTACCGTGCCGACCGCACCCTCTGGGGTGACGTGCCCGGCGCGGCCAAGGTGCGGTTCTTTCACCCGGGGCGCTACTTCAAACAGCCGGTCGAGATCTTCGCGGTTCAGGACGGCAAGGCCCGGCAGATCGAGTTCTCGCTCGACCTGTTCGACCTGCCGGAGGACCATCCTGCACGCAAGCTGGAGAACGCCGGGTTCGCCGGCTTCCGGGTGATGGACCCGGACGAAAAGAACGACTGGCTGGCGATCCTCGGCGCCTCCTACTTCCGCACCTCGGGCTACTCGGGCCAGTTCGGCCTCTCCGCCCGGGGGATCGCGATCGACTCGGGCGGACCGGGGCCGGAAGAGTTTCCGCGCTTCTCGAAGTTCTGGCTCGAACAGGCTCCCGAGGGCGGCATCGTCATTCACGCCCTGCTGGAAGGGCCGCGGGTCACGGGCGCCTACCGTCTCGATACGAGGCACCAGCCGGGCAAGGGCGTGTTCCAGACCATCGACGCCGACATCTTCCTGCGCGGCGACATCGAGCGGCTGGGCATCGCGCCGCTCACCTCGATGTTCTGGTATGGCAAGAACAACCGCTTCGTCGGGCCGGACTGGCGCCCCGAGATCCACGACAGCGACGGGCTCGAGATGTTGCTCGCGACCGGCGAGCGCATCTGGCGGCCGCTCAACAACCCGCCACGCGTCATGGCGAACGCCTTCGGCGCGCAGAGCGTCAAGGGCTTCGGCCTCAGCCAGCGCGAGCGCAGCTTCGAGCAGTATCAGGACGACGGCGTCTTCTACGAGAAGCGCGCCACCGCCTGGATCCAGCCGCGCGGCGACTGGGGGCCGGGGTCGGTGATGCTGATCGAGCTGACGACCAACGACGAAATCCACGACAACATCGTCGCCTTCTGGAACCCGGGCGAGCCGGCGGCGGCGGGCAAGGAATTCAACCTGAGCTACACCCTCGACTGGGTGAGCGACTCGCCGCCGCAGGACACTGCCCGCTTCATCGCGACCCGCGTCGGTGCCGGGGGTGTGCCGGGTCAGGTGCGGCCGCCGAACACGGTGAAGTACGTGCTCGACCTCGACGGCAAGGGGCTCGAAGGGCTCGACCGGTCGAGCGGCGTCGAGGCTGTTGTCGAGGCGAGCCGTGGCACGCTGAGCCTCGTCTATGCCTTCCCGATCGCGACCACCGACCGCTGGCGCGTGACATTCGACCTCGACTTCGGCGAGGACCCCAGCGACGACCCGATCGACCTGCGGCTGTTCCTGCGTCACGAAGGTCAGGCGATGTCGGAGACGTGGATCTATCAGGCCTTCCCGTCGCAGCTCCGCGCGTTGCTCGCCGATCACGCCTGACACGGGCGGACGGGGCCCCCGGGCCCCGTCTTCACGACAGACAGGTGCGCGGCCGCCGCTCAGGGCGCCAGCGGCTCGACCGACGCGGTGGACCGGGCGATGCGTTCCGCCACCGCCGACCAGAATGATTGCTCCGCGGCCGGCAACCCCGGTTCGTCCGCCGCGCGCTGCGCCTGCTCGAACGCCGTGTCGCCATAGGCCTCGAGCAGGAGCGCCGCCCGCTCGCGAATTTTCCGCCCGTAGGCGAAGCGCTCCTCGAGCGGTGCCATCGTTGCCCTGTCTCCCTGCAAGTGTCGGAGATACGTGCCGGCTTTACCGCGCCTTTACAAGTTCGCGGGACCGCCGTGGTGAATCGCCGGCCCTCAGGGCCCGCACCCCTCCCGGAGCCCTCGTTCGCTGTGGCTTGACGGTCGCACGATCACGCGCATCGGCAGAAATATCACACTCACGCTGATCTGATTGCACGCGGAATGAGCCATCGCGGGTTGGGGGCGCCGTGACCGCCTGCACAGTGCAACTTGTAACAGGCTGTTACAAAAGAGTTTTCGTACTGGACAGAGACCGTTGGTGCAGCGGAACCACACCGTTTGGGATCAAAGCAAGAACGCGGCGTTCCACTTGCAGGAATCGAAGAGCCGCCCATACTCGAACCCAATAAAAAATAAGTACGATGAGCAGGAGAATACCATGTTCCTCAGCGAGAGGATGCGGCGCACGCCGCATCCCGCGGTATGGCGTTGGCTTGGGTTACTTGGGTTCGTTCCGCTGGTGTTTCTGGCGGCATCTCGCGCTGAGCCGATCGAGGCACGGCTTGGCTCGCACTGGGGATCAATCTACGAGACCGTCTGCCTCGCGCTGGTACTGACCGGGCTCGGGATCCGCGCCGGAATGGCAGCCTGCCATCCACTGATGCGCGACAGGCTCGACGCAAGCGGATTCTACTCCGTCTCGCGCAACCCGATCTACTTCGCGAACAGCCTGGTCATGGTCGGGATCATGCTCTTCACGCAGGACGTGATCCTCGGCATCGCCTTCGCCCTGTGGCTCGCGGTCTACTACGAGCGCACGATCCTCGCCGAGGAAGCGCGTCTCTTCCGTCGCTTCGGGATGGTGTTCGTCGGCTGGGCGACGCTGACGCCCGTGTTCCTGCCGCGTCTGACCTCATGGCGCCCGCCCGCCGCCCGGTTCAGCCTGCGCGCCGTCATGCGCCGCGAGCCGCTGGTCTGGTTCGGCGTCACCGCCGCGCTCGCGGCGATCGCCGCGCTGTCCGATCATTTCGGCGACGAGCCGATGGATGACATCGGCCTGATGTTGCTTCTCGCCGCGGCGATTGCCGGAGCCGGGTTCTCGCTCATTGGCCGTCAGGCCGGACTTCTTGACGACCCCAAGCCCTGAGGCGGCTCGGGAAGCAGCGCCTCGAGCGTTTCCAGCGTATCGGCCTCGCCGGGCGGCTTGTCCCAGCGCAGCCGGGAAATCCGCGGGAAGCGCATGGCAACGCCTGAGCGGTGGCGCGTCGAGCGGGCGAGGCCCTCGAACGCCACCTCGAGCACCAGTCCATGATCCGGCTCCGCGCGCACCGCGCGCACGGGTCCGAACCGCTCGGTGGTGTTGGCCCGGACCCAGCGGTCGATCTGCTCCAGCTCCTCGTCGGTGAAGCCGAAGTATGCCTTGCCGACCGGCGCCAGACTGCCATCGCTGGTCCACAGCCCGAAGGTGTAATCCGAGTAGTAACCCGATCGCTTGCCGTGGCCACGCTGGGCGTACATCAGCACCGCGTCGATCACGTGCGGATCGCGCTTCCACTTGAACCAGAGCCCCTTCGGCCGGCCGGGAACGTAGGGCGAGTCGCGGCGCTTCAGCATCACCCCCTCGATCACCGGATCAGGCGGCGCGGCGCGAAGCCGGGCCAGATCCTCCCAGCTCTCCACGGGGAGGAGCGGCGAGAGATCGAAGCGGCCGGGATCGAGGCGGGCGGACAACGCCTCGAGC
Organism: Amaricoccus macauensis; assembly: GCF_014201905.1. Lineage (GTDB taxonomy): Bacteria > Pseudomonadota > Alphaproteobacteria > Rhodobacterales > Rhodobacteraceae > Amaricoccus > Amaricoccus macauensis. The sequence continues at coordinate 163,572 of NZ_JACHFM010000005.1, forward strand.
GCCGCGCGCCGGGTTTCGAACGGCTCGGGTCTGAGATCGCGTCCATCCGCCTGCAACAGATCGTAGGCGCGCAGGTGCGCGGGGTAACGGCGAAGCTGCGCCGCGCTCACCGTCTTGCGGTTCAACCGCTGCTGCAGGTCGGAGAAGGTGGCAATCGACCCATTGGGGCGCCGGACCAGAAGCTCGCCGTCGATCGCGGCATCGAAGTCGAGCGCCGCCACCAGATCGGGAAACGCACCGGAGATATCGTCCCCGGTGCGGGAGTAGAGGCGCCGGCCACCCGCCTCGCTCACCGCCTGCACACGGATGCCGTCCCACTTCCATTCCGCCACGAAATCGCCCGGGGCCATCCGGTCCAAGTCGCGTTCCCCGAGCGCGTGGGCAAGCATGACCGGTCGAAACGGCGCCGCGGCGGCAGAGACCGGCTTCTCGCCGTCGCCGTCGAGCCAGGCGAAGAGCGGCTGGTAGGGCGGAGCCAGACCGTGCCACAGTTCCTCGATTTCCGTCACGTCGACACCGCCGAAATCCGCGAGTGCCTGCTTCGCGAGCCGGGCGGAGACGCCGACGCGCAGGCCGCCGGTCACGAGTTTCAGGAGCGCGTAGCGCTCCGAACCGCCAAGCCGGTCAAGCAGGCGCTCGACCACCTGCGGCGCCTCCCGGCGCGATGCGGCGTGGAGCGTGTCTATCACCTCACCAAGGCTCGGGTCCGAGGCCGGCATGGGCGTTGGCAGCCCAGGCGCCGGCGGCCAGATCAGCGCGACGGTCTCGGCCAGATCGCCGACGAAATCGTAGGACAGCGCGAAAAGCTCCGCGTCCACCCGCTCCGTCGCCAGCGACCGCAGCAGCGCGGGCTTCACCGCGTCGAGCTTCAGGTCGCGGGTGATGGCCGCGATGCCCCAGCCGCGATCCGGGTCGGGCGCCTCGCGCAGGTAGTCGACGATGAGCCGCAACTTGCCGTTGCGTGCCGGCGTGAAGGCGAGGCGTTCGAGCAGGTCGGCGAAGCGGCGCATCAGTCCTCCGCCTCGTCCTCGTAGCCCACCAGATGCAGCGGACGGGCCGGCCGCCCGGTGAGGCTGCACCAGCGGACCAACGCCTCCTCACGACCGTGGGTGACCCACACCTCGGTCGGGTCGAGTTCGTCGATTGTCGTGGTCAGCTCGGTCCAGTCGCAGTGGTCGGAGATGACGAGCGGCAGCTCCACGCCGCGCTGCCGGGCGCGGGCGCGCACCTGCATCCAGCCGGAGGCAAAGCCGATCAGCGGGTCGGCGAAGCGGCGGACCCAGGCGCTGGCGAAGGCTGATGGCGGGCCAAGCACGATCTGGCCGGCGAAGTCGCGCGACCGGCCGCGCTCGATGGTGGCGTCGGGAAGGTCTCCCAGCGCAACGCCGCGCTCGGCGTAGTAGTCGCAGAGCCGGCGGAGCGCCCCATGCACGAAGATCGGCCCGTCGTGACCGGCGGCACGCAGCAGCGCGATCAGCCGCTGCGCCTTGCCGAGGGCATAGACCCCGATGAGATGCGTGCGCTCGGGAAACTGCGTGAGGGACTGCAGAAGCCTGCCCGCCTCGGCGAGGGGCTCGGGATGGCGAAAGACCGGCAGGCCAAAGGTCGCCTCGGTGATGAAGACGTCGCCCCTGACCGGCTCGAAGGCCGCACAGGTCGGGTCGGGCGTGCGCTTGTAGTCGCCGGCCGCCACGATGCGAAAACCACCGCGCTCCACCTCGATCTGCGCCGAGCCGAGGACGTGACCCGCGGGGTGAAAGGTCGTGGCAACCTCGCCGATCGCGACCCGTTCGCCGTAGCGCAGGGGCTGCACGCTGCCTGCGAACCCCTCCCCCATGCGGATCGCCATGATGTCGAGGGTCTCGCGCGTGGCAAGCACGGCGCCGTGGCCGGAGGTGGCGTGATCGGAATGAGCGTGGGTGACGAGTGCGCGGGCGACCGGCCGGACCGGGTCGATGAAGAAGTCGCCCGGTGGGCAGTAGAGGCCTTCGGGCCGCGACTGGAGGAGATCCGCGGGGCGCATGGATCTGGTGTAGCCCGCGCCGCCTCCGGGTCCATGCCGGTCAGCCGGGAAAGACGTAGCCCATGCCGCGCACGGTCTTCACCAGCTGCGGGTGCTCGGGGTCGTCCTCGAGCTTGCGGCGAAGCCGCGTCACGCGGTGGTCGATCGAGCGGTCGTTGCTGTCGTCATCGCGCGGTGGTGCGAGGCGCATCAGGTCGTCGCGGCCCAGCACCTTCCCGGGGTTGGTGGCGAACGCCGCGACGAGATCGACCTCCATCGGGCTCAGGTCCACCGGCCGCCCGGCGCCGTCGACCAGTCGAAAGGCGCGGAGATCGAGCCGGTAGGTGCCGAACGGCAGGCCCTCCACCGCGACCACGGGGCGGCGGCGGCGCAGCACCGCCTCGATTCGGGCGGCAAGCTCCGGCAGTGCCACCGGCTTCGCGATGTAGTCGTCGGCTCCGATCTCCAGCCCGACGACCCGGTCCACCAGATCCCCCGCGCCGGTCAGCATGACGATTCCGGGATCGAGCCGACCGCGCAGCATCCGGGCCAGTTCCAGGCCATCCTGCCCCGGAAGTCCCACGTCGAGCACGAAAAGCGCCGGCGCGTCGCCGTTGGCAAGAAGCCCTTCAAGCCCCGCGCCGTCGCCCGCCGTCACCACCTCGTGCCCGATCGAGCCGAGGTAGTCGGCGAGCATCTCGCGCACATCAACCTCATCATCGACGACCGCGATCCGCGCCATGCTCGCTCCCCGATCTGTGGGATACTTGATACAATCACCGCCGGACTTGGCAAAGGTGCGAAACCGCGCCACGACACGGTATCGGCCAGCGGACGACAGGGCGGACCCGCGACCGCCCGGGGGAAACGTCGGACGCTGTGGGGATCGCCGCGGGAAGGGCCACGGGGACGATATGGTCACGATGCACGAGTCGCCGGCGCCGGGCACGGCCAATCAACGCAACCTTGGCGAAATCCGCGCGGTCCGGACAGTGGCCTGCGCGCTTCTGCTGCTCATCGCGGTCTGCGGTCTCCTGACCGTCCGCGCCGAGCCCCGCGATGCCGTTCCATTCGCCCTAATCTTCATCGTCGCAGCCGGCTCGGTCTGGTACGTCGCCCGCGTCGCCGGTCGCTGGATCCGCCGGCTCCAGCTCTCGGAAGCCCGCCTGCTCGCCGCAGCCGAGGCGCTGCCCGACGGGCTCGTCATCCTCGATCGCGACGACCACATCGCCTATTTCAACGCCCGCTATCCCGACCATCTGGTCGAACCGCTCCGCGACGGCCTCGCCCTCGGCCGCCCGTTCGAGGACTGGCTGCGCGAGGGCATCTGCCACGGGCCGATCTACCACGAGGAGATGGGCCCGGCGTTCCTCGAAAACCGCCTGGCCCTGCGCCAGCGGGGCAAGAACGAGCATGTGCACCGCATCGCCGATGGCCGGTGGCTCAGGATCCGCGAGAACTGCACCCCCGACGGCGGGCGGGTGATCCTGACGACCGACATCACCGAGGAGCGGAGCCGCGCGGCCCAGTTGCGCCTGCTGGCGCTTGCGGTCGAGCAGGCGGCGGATCCGGTGGAGATCACCAGCGCCAGCCACGGCTTCACGTACGTGAACCACGCCTTCGAGACCACGACCGGCTACGCGCCCGAGGAGGTGCTCGGCCGCGAGCCGCAGCATGTGCTTGCGAGCGGCGCGCAGCCGCCGGAATTCTTCGACGCGATGCGACGCGATCTCGAAGCCGGCCGCCCGTGGCAGGGCACCATCGTCAACCGCCACCGCGACGGCCACCTGATCGAACAGGAGACCACCATCGCGCCGCTGCGTGACGACGCCGGCGTCATCACCCACTACGTCGCGGTGAAGCGTGACGTGACCGAGGCGCGCGCCGCCGCCCGGGCGCTCGCGGCGAGCGAGGCGCGATACCGCGCGGTCGTCGACACCCAGACCGAGATTCTGGCCCGCGTCGATCCGGGCGGAAACTGGACCTTCATGAACGACGCGGCGGAGCGCTACATCGGCACGACCTTCGCGGAGATGCGGCGCCAGGGCATCCGCGACGTGGACCTCGTGCTGCCGGAGGACCAGCCAGCCTTCCGCGCGCACATGCAGAAGATCACGGCCGGCCAGCCGACCCAGACGCTCGAACTCCGCGCCCGCCACCCGGACGGCTCGATCCACTGGGAGAACTGGACCCACACCGGCATCTTCGACAGCGAGGGCCGCCTCATCGAGGTCCAGTGCATCGGCCGCGAGATCACCGACCGGAAACTCGCAGAAGCCGCGCGGACCGAAGTCGAGCGGGCGTTGGCCGAGCGCGAGGCGCAGTTCCGCACCCTGGCCGAAAGCGTGCCGGTGGGCCTCGTCATCAGCGAGATCGACAGCGCCCACACCCTCTATCTCAACCCGCGCGCCCGGGCGATCTTCGGCATCCCGCACGGCACGGAAGTCGACAACCTGCTCGACGTCTGGGCGGACCTCGGCCAGCGCGAGCAGCTTCGCGCGCGGATGCTGCTGGACGGCTCGGCCCGGGCGATGGATGTGGACCTGCTGATGCGCAACGGCCGGCGGATCAAGGCGGTCATGTCGGCGACCCGCATCGTCTGGGCCGGCCGCGACGCCATGCTGGTCGCCACCGTGGACATCACCGACCTGCGGGACACCGAAGCGGCGCTGCGCGCCTCCGAGGCGCGGCTGAACGCGATCAACGCGGCAAACCCCGTGCCGATGAACATCGCCCGGCTGTCCGACCGCAAGCTGCTCTTCGTCAACGAGCCCTATCGCCGGCTTTACGGCCTCGAGGGCACGGATCTCACCGGCTTCGATCGCAGCGTGCTCTATCCCGACCCCGCGACCCGCGACTGGCTCTATGGCGAGCTTGCGGCGGGCCGCGAGGTAACGGACTTCGAGGTCACCCTCTGCCGCGTTGACGGCCGCGAGGTGCCGGTGTCGCTCACCTCGCGGCCGATCGTCTTCGAGGGTGAGCCGGCCATCGTCACCACCTCGGTCGACCTGTCGGCGCTGCGCACTGCCCAGACCGAAGTGGCGCGCTCCCGCGAGGCGCTGCACCAGAGCGAAAAGCTGACCGCCCTCGGCGCATTGCTGGCCGGGGTAGCCCACGAGCTCAACAACCCGCTGTCGGTGGTGGTCGGCTACTGCTCGATGCTGCGCGAGATGGAGGTCGAAGACGGCACCCGGGTCCGCATCGAGAAGATCCACGCGGCTGCCGAGCGCTGCGCCCGGATCGTGCGCACCTTTCTCGCCATGGCCCGGTCGCGGCCCCCGCGCCGCGAGGCCGTGGCGCTCGGCGAGGTGGTGCTCGGCGCACTCGATCTGGCCGCCTATGGCCTCAGCAGCGCCGATGTGGCGGTGAACGTCGAGATCGCCCCGGACCTCGCCCCGGTCCACGCCGACGCCGACCAACTGCACCAGGTGGTGGTGAACCTCGTCGTCAACGCACAGCAGGCGCTCATCGGCGCCCAGGCACCCCGCCAGCTGCACCTCCACGCATGGGAGGAAGGCGGTGAGGTGGTGCTCGAAGTCGCCGACAACGGCCCCGGCATGACGCCCGACGTGGCGAAGCGCGTGTTCGAGCCATTCTTCACCACGAAACCGCAAGGTGTCGGCACCGGGGTGGGGCTTTCGGTCTGTCACGGCATCCTCGAAGCCCACGGTGGGCGCATCGAGCTTGACACGGCGCCGGGCTCGGGCGCGCGCTTCCGCCTGCGCCTGCCGCGCTCGACCGAGGGCGCGGTGCTCCGCCCCGCGGACGCCGCCTCCGAGCCCGGGCGTGGCCGGGTCCTTGTCGTGGACGACGAGCCCGAGATCGCGGCGCTTCTCGCCGAGCGGCTGACAAGGGACGGCCTCAGCGTCGCGACCGCCACCAGCGGCCGCCGGGCGCTTGCCGCGATCGAACAGGGTGGCATTGATCTGGTGGTGAGCGACCTGCGGATGCCGGACATGGACGGCACGGCCCTTGCCCGCGAGATCCATCGGCGATGGCCGGCGATGGCCGGCCGCATCCTGATGATCACCGGCGACGCGCTCGGCAGCGATCTCGGCGCGCGCGCCGGCGGCATCGGCCTGCCGGTCTTCGAAAAGCCGCTCGACCTCGGCGCGCTCGCCTCCGAAGTTCACCGCCGCATTTCCGGGATCGCCGCCGAATGACCCGACCGCGCATCCTCGTCGCTGATGACGAACCCGACCTGCGGGCGATGCTGGCAGACTACCTCGAGATGCAGGGGTTCGAGGTCACGACTGCGGCGGACGCGGTCGAACTGGGGGCGAGGCTTGCCGCGGCACCGGCCGACGTGATCGTTCTCGACATCAACATGCCCGGCGAGAACGGTCTGGCCGCGCTCGCCCGGCTCCGCGCCGACGGGCTGGCGGCTGGCGTGATCATGCTGACCGGGGTCGGCACCCTCGAAACCCGACTCGACGGCCTGCACGCCGGGGCCGACGACTTCATGGAAAAGCCGTTCGAGCCTCGCGAATTGCTCGCGCGCGTCCGCGCGGTCCTTCGCCGACTGGAACCCGGTCCCCTCGCCGCCGCTCCCGAGGTTTCGTTCCGGCCGACGCCGATGGGTGCCTGCACTTTCGACCTCAGGGCCCGTTGCCTGCGTGACGCCGAAGGTCGCAGCATCGCACTTACCGCCATGGAGTTCGATCTGCTCGACGTCTTCACCCGGCACCCCCGGCAGATCCTGAGCCGGGCACGGCTTTCCGAACTCGCCCACGGCCGCCCGCTTGAGCCCGGAGACCGGTCGATCGACATCCGCATCACCCGACTGCGCGCCAAGATCGGCGAGGACGCCCGCGCGCCGAAAACGCTCCGCACCGTGCACGGCGAGGGCTACCTCTACGACCCGGACGCCTGACGCCTCCGCGGCGCCCCCATCCGATCTCAGGGACCGAAAAGCAAACCGGCCGCGGAGGGTTGCCCCCGCGGCCGGTTCGATTTCCGTGCCGTCACCCGTTACGCCGGGTGCGGCTCGTGCTCGGGATGCTCATGCCCCGGTCGCACCGAGTGATGCTCCGGCGAGATCAGCGTGTAGAACATCGGCACGACGAAGAGCGTGAAGCCGGTGCCGATCAGAAGCCCGCAGAAGATCACGAGGCCCATGGAGTACCGCGCCGCGGCGCCCGCGCCTTCGGCGATGATCAGCGGCACCACCGCGAGCGCCATGGCCGCCGTGGTCATCAGGATAGGACGAAGCCGGATCTTCGCCGCCGCGACGATCGCGTCACGCTTGGAGAGACCGTGATCCTCACGCTGCTGGTTGGCGAACTCCACCAGAAGAATGCCGTGTTTGGTGATGAGCCCGATCAGCGTGATCAATCCGACCTGCGTGTAGATGTTCAGCGTCCCGAGCCCGAGGTTCAGCGGCAGCACCGCGCCGAAGATCGACAGCGGTACCGACATCAGGATGATGAACGGATCGCGGAAGCTCTCGAACTGTGCCGCGAGCACCAGGTAGATCACGACGATGGCGAGGACGAAGGCGATCATGATCGTGTTGCCTTGCTGCACCTCGAGCCGCGATTGGTCGGAATACTCGATGAAGAAGCCTTCCGGCATCGTCTCGCCGATGATCCGCTGCAGCTCCGCAAGCCCGTCGCCCGTCGTCACACCCGGCAGCGGCAGGGCCGAGATCGTCGCCGAGTTCAGCTGATTGAACTGCTCGATCGCCACCGCGTTCGCCGTCGTCTCGATGCGCACGAGCGAACTCAGGGGCACCATCTCGCCGGTCGCCGCCCGGACGAAGAACTGCCCGAGGCTCTCCGGGTTGTCCCGGAACTGGCGCGGGACCTGCGTGATGATGTCGTAGCTGTTCGAGTCCCGGTCGAACTGGCCGATCGAGCCGCCGCCGACCAGAAGGCTCAGCGTGTTGCCGATGTCGCTCACCGGCACGTTCAGCGCCGCCGCGCGCTCCCGGTCGATCGTCAGCCGCACTTCAGGCGCGTCGAACGACATGGAGTTCTGCACCACGATGAAGCGCCCGGACGCCTGCGCCTTGGCCTTCACCTCGTCGGCCACCTCGACCACGCGGTCAGGGTCGTGGATCGACTGGATCACCACCGAGATCGGCAGGCCGCCACCCGCGCCGGGCAGTGTCGGTGGCGCGAAGACGAAGGCCTCGACGCCGGTCTGTTCCGCGAGCCGCGCCTGGATGTCCTGCTGGATTTCAGCCTGCGACCGGCTGCGGTCGGCCCAGTCCTTCATCACCCAGATGTAGAAGCCGGAGTTCGCCTGCCGGTTGATGCCGGCGATGGAGAACTCGGTTTTCACCTCCTCGATGCCGCGGGTCAGCTCCGAGATGCGGTCGGTGAAGAGCTTGGTGTAATCGAGCGTCGCATAGCGCGGGCCATTCAGCACCGAGAACAGCGCGCCCTGATCCTCCTCCGGCGCCAGCTCGGAGGTCGTCCGGGTGAACATGAAGAACGTCGCCCCGAGCAACGCCACCACGACGAGAAGCGTCACCGGCCGATAGTCGAGCGAGCTCGACACCCGCCGCTCGTACCAGTTCGCCACCCGGTCGAAGGTGCGGTCGACGAACGACTGGAACCGGCTGACCTTGCCGTGGACCAGGAGCCGCGCCGCCATGGTGGGCGTGATCGTCAGCGCCACGATGCCCGAGATCACCACCGCCCCGGCGAGGGCGAAGGCAAACTCCCGGAACAGCGCACCCGTGAGGCCGCCGGTGAAGCCGAGCGGCGCCAGCACCGCCGCGAGGGTGAGCGTCATCGCCACCACCGGCCCGGTGATTTCCTTCATGCCGACGATTGCCGCCTCGAGTGGCGGCAATCCCTCTTCCATGTGTCGGTGGATGTTCTCGACCACGACGATCGCGTCGTCGACCACAAGCCCGATGGCCAACACCATGGCCAGCAATGTGAGCAGGTTGATCGAGTACCCGAGGGCGAGCAGCACGGCGCAGACACCGATCAACGACAACGGAATCGTCGCAACCGGCATCAGGACCGACCGGAACGAGCCGAGGAAGAGCAGGATGACGACGACGACGATCGCGACCGCCTCGGCGATCGTCTTGAACACTTCCTTGATCGACGCGCTGATGGTCTCGGTCGAGTCGTAGACAAGCTCGATCGACATCCCCTGCGGCAGGGCCGAGTTGATTGCCGGCAGTTCCTTCACCACCGCGGACGCGGTGTCGAGCGGGTTGGCGGCCGGCGTCGGGAAGACGCCGATGAATGTCCCCGGCCTGGAGTTGAACGTGACGACCGCCTCGGGCTCGTCCGCGGCCAGTTCGATGCGCGCCACATCCCGCAGCCGCACCACGTTGCCGTCCTCGGATCGGAGCGGCAACGTCCCGAACGCCTCGGGCGTCTGCAGCGTCGTCTGCATGTTGATGTTGTGCAGAACGTATTCGTTCTCGGTCTTGCCGGGTGCCGCGAGGAAGTTCGACGCCTGGATCGCCTGCAGGACCTCCGTCGCGGTGACGTTGCGCGCCGCGAGCGCCAGCGGATCGATCCAGACCCGCATGGTGTAGTTCGACGCGCCGATGATCTGGATCTCGGCAACGCCCTCGATCGTCGACATCCGCGGCCGGATCACCCGGTCGAGATATTCGGTCAGCTGCTCCGGCGTCATGTTCGGGTTGACGGCGGCGAGGTACATGAGCGCGAACTGCATGCCCGTGCCCTTGACGATCACCGGATCGTCCGCCTCGTCTGGCAGCTTGCCCCGCACGCCCTGAACCTTGGAGAGAACCTCGGTCAGCGCCACGTCCGGATTGGACCCGAGCTTCATGTGGACGCTGACGACACTCGCCGACGGCGTCGACTGGGAGGACACGTAGTCGATGTTCTCAGTCGTCGCCACGGCGGCGGCGATCGGCGCGGTGATGAAGCCCTGGATCAGGTCGGGCTGCGCGCCGCGATAGGTCGTGGTGACGGTGACCACGGTCTCCTCGACCTCCGGGTACTCGCGCACCTTGAGGTTGACGATCCCGTAGATGCCGATCAGCAGGATGAAGGCCGCGAGCACCGTGGAAAGCACGGGCCTGCGGATGAAGAGTTCACTGAAATGCATCGACCCGCCCCCCGCGTCAGTTGGCTGCCGCGGGCAGCGGGTTGACCGTGTTGTCGATCTTCACCGAGGCACCGCTCGTCAGCCGGTTCTGCCCGGCGCTCACCACCTCGTCGCCAGCCGAAATCCCTTCCCTGATCTCCACGAGTTCGCCCGAGCGGCGCCCGGTCTTCACGAAGACCTGCTCCACCGTCTGCTTCGCCTGATCTCCCTCGCCCTCGGTGCGCACCACGAAGACCGAGTCGCCGTAGAGGTTCGAGGTCACCACCGTCTGCGGCAGCGCCATCACGCCCTGCTCCTCGGGAAGCTCGACCCAGACGCGGATGAACTGACCCGGGTTCAGGCTCTGCCCGGGGTTGTCGAGCTGGGCGCGCAGGGTGACGAGGCGGCTGTTCTGGTCGATCTTCGGCTCGATCGCGATGATCTTGCCACGCAGCTCCAGATCGCCCACCTCGCTCGTCGCGGCGACGGGCATTCCGATCTTCACCTGCGTGATCTGCTGCTCGGGCAGCGAGAAATCCACCCGCATGTTGTCGAGGTCCTGCAGCGTCGCGAAGACGGTGCCGGCCGGGACGAACTCGCCCACGTCGATCTGCGCGATACCGATCACCCCGGCAAACGGCGCCTCGAGGCTCTTCTGGTTCATGACGGCCGTCAGCTTCAGCACCTGCGCCTGCGAGCTGGAGGCACTGGCCTGCGCCACGTCGAGATCGTTGATCGCCGTCACCCCGCGCTCACGCAGCGTGCGCTGGCGCTCGAGCTGGGTCTGGGCGAGTTCGAGTTCGGCCTGCGAGGCTGCGAGATCGGCCGACTCCACCGCATCGTCGAGCTGCACGAGGCGCTGGCCGGCCTCGACCTTGTCGTTCGGGTTGAAGAGGATCTCCTTGACGATGCCGCTCGTTTCGGACGCGAGGCTCACGCCCTGCGCCGCAAGCGCGGTGCCGATCGCCTCGAAACCGGGCTTCCACGTCACGGGTTCCGCCTCGACCACGGAAACCGTGACCGGCGGCGGTTTCATGCTGGCAAAATATTCACCAATTGCCTTTTCTTTAAACAGGTTGAAGCCGACAATCCCGCCAACGAGAATGACGAGAGCGACGAGCGCGATAATCAGGCGCCTCCACATGCGGATTGGTCTCCAAGTCCCAGCCGCACAAGACGGCTCCCCCCGGCGCACGGTTTCCCGCGCAACACATTGGGCACAAAAGTGTGAGAGCGGCAGGAAAGTCAACCCTGAGAGGGCCGGGCGTGACGCGGGGTCAGGCCGCTTCGGCGAGCAGGAAGCCGGCCTCGCGACCGGTGATGCGGGCCGGCACCACGGCGCCCGGACGCCACGTGCCGGCGAGCCGCGTCTGGGCAAACCCCTCGGTGCGGCCGAGGTCCGGCTTCTCCATCAGCAGCTCGACCCGCCGCCCCGCCATCCCTGCGAGATGCGCCTCGACCCGCGCGGCGCCGAGCGCCCGAAGGCGCGCCGCCCGCTCGCGGATCGCCTCCTGCGCCACCTGCGGCATCCGCGCCGCCGGGGTGCCGCTCCGCGGGCTGAACGGAAAGACGTGCAGCCAGGTCAGCCCGCATTCCTCCACGAGCCGCAGCGAATTCTCGAACATCGCCTCGGTCTCTGTCGGGAAACCGGCGATGATGTCGCCGCCGAATACCACGTCCGGCCGTGCCGCCCGGATCGCGGTGCAGAAGGCGATGGCGTCATCACGCAGGTGCCGCCGCTTCATGCGCTTCAGGATCAGATTGTCACCTGCCTGCAACGACAGATGCAGATGCGCCATCAGCCGCGCCTCGCCGGCGATCGTCTCCACCAGCCGCGGGTCGGCCTCGACCGAATCGATCGACGAAAGCCGGAGGCGCGGCAGATCCGGCACCCGCGCGAGGATCGCCGCCACCAGATCGCCGAGCTTCGGCTCGCCGTCGAGATCGGCGCCCCAGCTCGTCAGATCGACCCCGGTCAGCACCACCTCGTTGAAACCGCGATCGACCAGCCGCGTGATCTGCTCGATCACCGTCGCCGCCGGCACGCTGCGCGAGTTTCCCCGGCCGTAAGGGATGATGCAGAAGGTGCAGCGATGGTCGCAGCCGTTCTGCACCTGCACATAGGCCCGCGCCCGGGTGCCCAGCCCGTCGACGATCGGCGCCGGGCTCTCGCGCTCGGCCATGATGTCGCCCACGTCGACGCCCGTCTCACCATCCCGGAGGCGAGCCCACGCGGCAGGCCGCAGCTTCTCGGCATTGCCGAGCACATGATCGACCTCGGGCATTGCCGCGAACGCCGCCGGATCGGTCTGGGCGGCGCAGCCGGTCACCACCACCCTGGCGCCGGGGTTCTGCCGGGCGAGCCTGCGGATCTGCTGGCGCGCCTGCCGGACCGCTTCGGCGGTGACGGCGCAGCTGTTCACCACCACCACATCGCCGACCCCCGCCGCCTCGGCGAGACCCTTCATCGCCTCGGTCTCGTAGGCGTTGAGCCGGCAACCCATGGTGGAAAAGACCGGGGCGCTCATGCCAGGGCGTCCAAGAACTCGTGCGAGAGCCGCCCCTCGAAGACCAGCGTCGTCGGCCCGGTCATCCAGACCCCGTCGTCGCGCCAGTCGATGCGCAGATCGCCGCCGTCAAGCCGCACCGTCACACCGCGCCCCGTCAGTCCGCGCCGCGCCGTCACGACCGCCGCCGCGCAGGCCCCCGAGCCGCAGGCGAGCGTGATCATCCCGCCGCGCTCCCAGACCCGCATGCGGATCGTCTCGCGATCAAGGATCTGCACCACCTCGACGTTGGTCCTCTCAGGGTAAAGCGGATCGTGCTCGACCTGCGGCCCGAGCGCGGCCAGGTCGACCGCCTCGGCGTCCGGTACCACGAAGACGCAGTGCGGATTGCCCATGCCGGCCGCACCGGGCAGCACGCCAAGCGGCGTCTCGATCGGCAGCGCGTCGAGATCCACCTCGCGCGCCAGCGGCACCGCCTGCCAGTCGAGCACCGGCGGCCCCATGTTCACCCGCGTCAACCCGTCCCCGGCATCCTCGGCCCGAAGCACCCCGCGCCCGGTCCTGAGATCGAGCGCCGTCTGCCCGGACTCCGTCATGAGCAGCCGCGCGACGCAGCGCGTGGCATTGCCGCAGGCGTCGGCCAGCGAGCCGTCGGAATTCCAGAAATCGATCTCCGCCGCCACGCCCGCGCCGTTGCGGATCACCGCAAGCTGATCGAAGCCCACCCCGCGGTGCCGGTCGCCAAGCGCGCGCGCCAGCGCAGGCGTCATCGCCTCGCCACCCGGCCGGGCGTCGACGATGACGAAGTCGTTGCCGAGCCCGTGCATCTTGAGGAACCGCAGGTCCCGGGGCTGGCGCTGATGGCGGTGGGATTCGCCTTCCATGGGGGCGGTATATAGGAGAAGCAACCACGCCGGACCAGTGACGCCGCGCGGTGCTTCATTTTCGCTTCACCATGGCGCGGCTCCGGCCTTGACGGGGCCAGCGATCTCCGTCAATAAGCCCCCGCTGTACCGGCGAAAGCCACACGGGAAACAGTCACTTTTCGGGAGAAGGCAGCGGCAATCCGGGTTGACCGGGAAAGCCGCTCCGAATAGGTCTCCCGGCCTAGTGGGCCCGTAGCTCAGTCGGTAGAGCAGCTGACTTTTAATCAGCGGGTCACAGGTTCGAATCCTGTCGGGCTCACCAGATTGAAGGTCTCGCTGGCAGAGTCGGGCCCGTAGCTCAGTGGTAGAGCAGTTGACTCTTAATCAATTGGTCGAAGGTTCGAATCCTTCCGGGCTCACCAGCGAAAACCAACCCTTCCATCCGAAACGGACAGTGCCCCGCGGGGCGGCGTAGCCATTGCGAGGGCTCAGGCGGTTGCTTGGGAAATCGCGCGCGGCGCTGTGGTCCGCTCGCCGACCCGGTTCGCCTGACGATCAGTAGCAGAGATCGCGGTCGACGTACTGCTTGTTGCCCGCCGACGTGAAATAGAAGCAGCCGCCGCGTGGCCCGAGGTGATATTCCTGCGACGCGGACCAGGTCCCCGGCGTCGAAAGGAGCGCGTGGCTCGAACGCACCGGAGCGGCGTATCGGTCTCGGTTGGCCTTTGCCTCGACGCCCCACTCACACGCGAAGCCATCCCCGTCGCGATCGAGCCCGTCCCGGTCGTAGACCGGTCCGCCCGTCGCGAGGAAATGGCGCTGCGCGGCCGCGGCGGTGGGAAAATCGGCGCAGTCCCTGTCGCCGGTCTCCGCGGCGCTTCGCACGTAGCGCGAGCTTCCGACGGACGCCGACGAACGCGACCCGATGTAGTTCGTGCCACTCTGCCACTCGCCGCGGTTCGCAAGTTCAGCCTCGACGATCAGCAGCTCGAGCGGACCGGATGTCGTCGCCTGCCGACGCCATAGCTCCTCGGTCGACTGGCTCGCATAGGCCTGCGCGAGCGCGGCGTTGCGAGCGAACTCCGGCGGCGGCCCCGGTGTCGCGCAGGCACAAACCAGAGCCGCAGGCAGCAGCCGACACCATCCCCTCATGGCCCCCTCCCGAGCGTTTCCGCGAGAGTGCCTCGCCCGGTGCCGCCGGGGCAACGGTTTCGCTAACGGTCCATGCTCGCGGCGTGGCCAGACGCCGCCCTTCTCCCTCGCTCCGGATCGAAGCGCAGCAGCCGGAGAGCGTTCAGGGTGACGAGCACGGTGGCGCCGGTGTCGGCGAGGATCGCGATCCAGAGGCCGGTGAAGCCTGCGACCGTCGTCACGAGGAACACCGCCTTCAGCCCGAGGGCGACGGCGATGTTCTGGCGGATGTTGCCCATGGTCGCGCGCGCAAGCCGGATCAGCGCGGCGGCGTCGGTCACGCGGTTCCTGAGGAGCGCCCCGTCGGCGGTTTCCAGCGCCACGTCGGTGCCCGAGCCCATGGCGATGCCGACCGTGGCGGCGGCGAGGGCGGGGGCGTCGTTGATGCCGTCGCCGATCATCATCAGGCCGCCCGCGCCCGAAAGACGGCGGATCGCGGCGACCTTGTCATCGGGCAGGAGCTCGGCCTCGCTCTCCATGCCGAGCGTGCCGGCGATCGCCTCCGCGGTCCGGCGGTTGTCTCCGGTCAGCATCACGGCGCGCACGCCGAGGCCCCTGAGTTCGATCACGGCGGCGGCGGCGTCCTCGCGCGGCTCGTCGCGGAGCGCGATCACGCCATGGAGCGTCTCGCCGTCCATGACGACAGCGATGGTCTTGCCCTCGGCCTCGAGCGTCCCGATACGCGCCTCGGCGGCGGCGTCCAGCAATCCGAGTTCACCCGCGTGGCGCGGTGACGTCACATAGGCGAGGCCGAGCGCGGTCCTCGCCTCGACGCCCCGGCCGGGCAGCACGCGTGCGCCCGTCGCCGGTACGGCCGCCACGCCCCGCCGCGCGGCCTCCGCGAGGATCGCCGTCGCCAGCGGGTGCGACGACCCCGCCTCGACTCCGGCGGCGAGCGCCAGCACCGCGTCAGCGCCGCCCGCGAGGCCCTCGACGTCGGTGACCTGCGGGCGGCCGACGGTCAGCGTGCCGGTCTTGTCGAAGGCGACGGTCGTGGTGGTGGCCGTCGCCTCGATCACCGCGCCGCCCTTCATCAGCAGCCCACGCCGCGCGCCGGACGAGAGCGCCGAGGCGATGGAGGCCGGCACCGAAATCACGAGGGCGCAGGGGCAGCCGATCAGGAGCAGCGCCAGAGCGCGATAGATCCAGACGCCCCACGGCTCGGCCGCGACCAGTGGCGGCAGCACGGCCACGAAGATCGCGAGCCCGACGATCGCCGGCATGTACCAGCGGCTGAAGCGGTCGATGAAGCGCTCGGTGGGCGCGCGGGCCTCCTGCGCCTCCTCGACCAGCCGGATGATGCGGGCGATGGTGTTGTCCTCGGCCGCCTTCGTCACCCTGACCGTGAGCGCGGCCTCGGTGTTGATCGAGCCGGCGAAGACCTCGTCACCCACGCCCCTGGTCTTCGGCACGGACTCGCCGGTGACCGGGCTCTCGTCGATGCCCGAGACGCCCTCCGCGATCACACCGTCAGCCGGGATCCGATCGCCGGGCCGGATCAGGACCCGGTCGCCGATCGAAAGCCCTGCGGCATCGACGGTGCGGGTCTCTCCGGTTGCCAGGACGATGAGAGCTGTCCTCGGCACCAGCGCGCCGAGCGCCCGGATCGAGGCGCGCGCCTGGTTCGCCGCGACGCCTTCGAGGACCTCCCCGACCGCGAAGAGGAAGATGACGAGCGCGGCCTCCTCCGCCGCGCCGATCAGGAGCGCGCCGACGCCCGCGATCGTCATCAGCCCCTCGATGGTGAAGGGCTGCCCGGATCGGAGCGCCGCGAATGCGCGCCGGGCAATCGGAACGAGGCCGACGAGGCAGGCAGCGGCGAAGAGCCACGGCGCGATCTCACCGGGAACGACGAAATGCAGGAGCCATGCGAGGGCCAGCAACGCGCCCGTCACGAGGACGAGCCGCCCCTTGCTCGTGCCATGCCATGGCGTGGCCGCGGGCGTTTCCATGCCATGGTGGTGCGTCCCGGCCGGGGACGGCTCGGCGGTGGCCGGGCCGCTCGTTGCATCGCCGGGCAGGACGAACGCCTTCTTCCCGGGTGCCGGCCCGTGGCGGGCGATGGTGTAGCCGAGCCCCTTCACGGTCCGCTCGATCGTCTCCGGCGCCGTGTCCGTGCCATCAAGCCGCAAGGTCAGCCGTTCGCTCATGACCGAGACGTTGATCGACGATACCCCCGGCAGCCGCTCGACGGCGCCTTTGATCTTCGCGGCGCAGGCGGCGCAGTCCATGCCGCCGAGGCTCCAGCTCAGCGTCCCGGCAGGGTCCGTCTCGTGTCCGGCCATTGCGGTCTCCTTCAGGAGGTGTGGCGGCGGGTTCAGGATACCGGCTTGTGATGGCCGTTGCATGCTTGCCGCCGCTCGATGTCGCCGGGGCGTGCGCGGCTTGTCTCAATGTCGCCGGGCCTCCGCGTCACAGAGCGCGTCGAGATCGGCCCGGATCAGCGCCATGGGATGCGCCCGGAGACTCAACCGCATCGCCTGATAATCCGCCACCAGCTCCTCGCCAAGGGTCATCGCCGGCAGGGTCGCGGGCACGGCGTCGTCCTCCGCCTCGAGCCCGGCAAAAAGCGGCAGCGGCGCGTCGCCCCGGATCGCCCGCACCTGCCAGAGCGCCGCGCGCCGATCGAGCCCGAGGCTGGCGAAGGCATCAGCTTCGGCCAGCACCGTCAGGATCTTCGGCGGCGTGCCGGCCCGGCGCCAGAGGGCCGCGACATCGGTGTAGCCGTTGCCGCGCGCTCCGGCGATCCAGTCCGCTTCCTCCTGCGGCATCCCCTTCACCTGCCGGAACCCGAGCCGGAGCGCAAAGCCGCCGCGCGCGTCGGGCTCCAGCACATTGTCCCAGTAGCTCGCGTTCACGCAGACGGGCCGCACCTCCACCCCGTGCGCCCGCACGTCCCGCACGATCTGCGCCGGAGCGTAGAAACCCATCGGCTGCGCGTTCAGGAGCGCGCAGGCGAAGACCGCCGGATGATGGCACTTCATCCAGGCCGAGGCGTAGACGATGAGCGCGAAGCTCGCCGCGTGGCTCTCCGGGAAGCCGTACGAGCCGAACCCCTCGATCTGGCTGAAGCACCGCTCGGCGAACTCCGCGGGGTAGCCGTTCGCCGCCATGCCCGAGAGGAAACGCTCGCGGAAAGTATGGATGGTGCCGGTCTTCTTGAAGGTGGCGAGCGCGCGGCGCAGCCGGTCGGCCTCCTCGGGCGAGAAGCCGGCGCCGCGTATCGCGATCTGCATCGCCTGCTCCTGGAAGAGCGGCACGCCGAGGGTCTTGCGCAGCACCTCGCCGAGGGCGTCCGAGGGGAATTCCACCATCTCCTCGCCCCGGCGCCGACGCAGGTAGGGGTGCACCATGTCGCCCTGGATCGGCCCGGGCCGCACGATCGCCACCTCGATCACCAGATCATAGAAGGTCCGCGGCTGCATCCGGGGCAGAAAGTTCATCTGCGCCCGGCTCTCCACCTGAAAGACCCCGAGCGAATCGGCGCGGCAGAGCATGTCGTAGACCGCCGGATCCTCCGAAGGCAGCGTCGCGAGGGTGTAACGGACGCCGGTCAGTTCGGCGAGAAGATCGAAGCTCTTGCGCAGGCAGGTGAGCATCCCGAGGGCGAGGATGTCGACCTTGAGGATGCCGAGGGTGTCGATGTCGTCCTTGTCCCAGGCGATGACGGTGCGGTCCTCCATCGCCGCGTTCTCGATCGGCACCAGCTCGTCGAGCCGCCCCTCGGTCATCACGAAGCCGCCCACGTGCTGCGACAGATGGCGGGGGAAGCCGATGATCTCGTCGACGAGTTCCATGGTGAGGGCGAGGCGCCGGTCCTTCGGGTCGAGCCCGAGCTCGGTCAGCCGCTCGGTCGGCAGCGACGAGGACCCCCAGCCCCAGATTTGCGAGGAAAGCGCCGCCACCGTGTCGCGCGACAGGCCCATGGCGGTGCCGACCTCCCGCACCGCGCGCTTGCCGCGATAGTGGATCACCGTGGCGCAGAGCCCGGCCCGCTCGCGGCCGAAGCGGTTGTAGATGTACTGGATCACCTCCTCGCGGCGTTCGTGCTCGAAATCGACGTCGATGTCGGGCGGCTCGTCGCGCGCGGCGGAGACGAAGCGCTCGAACACCATGGTGCCGATCTCGGGCGAGACCGAGGTGATGCCAAGCGCGTAGCAGACCACCGAATTCGCCGCCGAGCCCCGCCCCTGACAGAGGATGTCGCGCGAGCGGGCGAACTCCACCACGTCGCTCACCGTGAGAAAATACGGCGCATAGCCGAGCTGGGCGATGAGCGCGAGTTCGTGGCGCACCTGGGCCTGCACCGTCTCCGGCACGACGCCGGGATAGCGCCATTTCAGTCCGCGCGCAGTCAGCCGCTCCAGCCGCTCCTGCGGATCCTCGCCCTCCCAGATCTCCTTCGGATACTCGTATCGCAGGGTTCCGAGGTCGAAGCGGCAGTCGGCGGCGATCTCTCCCGCCCGGTGCACCGCGTCCGAATGGTCGGCGAAGAGCCGCAGCATCTCCGCCTCGCTTCGCAGCCGCCGCTCGGCATTGGCGAGCGCCGCCCGGCCGATCCGGTCGATGCGCCGACCCTCGCGGATGCAGGTGAGCACGTCCGCGAGTCGCCGACGGCTGGCCGCGTGCAGGACGGGCTCGGCCGAGGCGACGAGCGGCAGCCCGAGCCTTGTGGCGAGCCCGGCGGCCCGGGCCAGGCGCCGGGCGTCCTCGCCGTCATAGCGCGGACTCGTGAGCAGGTGCGCATGGCGGTTGGCTTCGACGAACGCCCGCGCGGCGACGCCCCACATCTTCCGGGCATCCGTGGGCGCGTGAAGCAGCAGCGCGAGATCCGCGAGGCCGGTCAGATCCGCGACTTCGAGCCGGCAACTTCCCTTCTTCGCCCGCAGGTTGCCTGTGGTGAGCAGGCGGCAAAGCCGCGCCCAGCCCGTCCGGTTCCGTGGCAGGGCAGTGATCTCGAGATCCTCGGTCACCACGAGCCGCGCCGCTGGCAGCAGGCGTGGCACCTCCGCCCCGCCACGGGCGGCGTCTTTCAGCTCCTGATAGGCTCGCACGATACCGGCGACCGAGTTGCGATCTGCGATGGCAAACGCCGGCAGACCGAGGGCGATCGCCTTGTGGGCGAACTCCTGCGGGTGACTTCCGCCGGTCAGGAAGGTGAAGTTCGAGGTAATGGAGAGCTCGGCGAAGGCCATTGCTACGGCATCCCACAGTCACGCCGCGGCCTGCAGCGCCGCAGTCCACGCCCCGGTCCGCAACATGCCCGGGACCGACAGCATGACCGGGACCGACAGCATGGCCGGCAGCACTGGCCGCGATATGACCGGCAGCGCGATCACCAGCCGAAACCGCCGGCGGGAGAAGGCATTGCTCTGGCCGCGCGTGCCGTGAGCGATCCCGCCATCGGCATCGGTGTTCTGCCCGGACGGTTGGGTGGCTGAAAACCGGCTCTGGAAGCTGTCCCTTGTCCAGCCACGTGCTATCTTGGTTGCAAACAACAACCAGGAGGAAACCCATGAGCATCGGTCAGATCGACGATTATGCCCGGCAACTCTATTCGGCCCACGGCGACAGAGCCGAGTACGAAGCCGCGCAGCGGGCCAAGGATTATGCCGCCAAGGGTGATCGCGACACCGCCGAACAGTGGCGGCAGGTGCGCGAGGCGATCCGGGTGCTCCGCGGCCCGAACGAGAGCTGAGCCCGGCGATCCCTCGCCGGCACTTCCGGTCCCGGCAGTGCTCGCAAAAGCGGCGCGTCAGCCGCTCGCGGGCAGCAATCGCAGGCCCGCGCCGCGCGTCACCGGCAAGGCCGGTTTCACCGGGGTCGAAACCCGGCCTTCCCGCGGCTTCGACGTTTCCCGAAGTCGCGCGGAACCACAGATGCAAGCCCGGCACCGGGCACGTCATGCGAACACGCCTTGCGCGAACCAGCCTGCCGTGGCTTCACCGCCAAGGGCAGCATAGAGCCAGAGGCGCACGCCTTCTTCCGTTTCCACCCGCCAGTAATCGCGCGGACCTGACCGCCAGGCGGGATCGTCCAGCCACCATTCCGGCGCAAGGCGTTCCGGTCCCCATGCCGCAGCACGCTGGCGCGGCCGGCGGCGCCAGATGAACCGGCCGGGCGGTGTGCCGTCATCGGTCGGAGTGATCGGCTCGGGCGGAAACAGCAGCGGCGGCCGCGTCCGGCCCGACGGGGGCCAGCCGGAGCCCGGTGACATGAAGGCCGCAGGCATTTCGGTCGTCGCCTTTTCCGGGACATGGCTGTCCGCCGGACAGAGCCGCAGCAGGGCGTCGAGCCCGAGACGGGCGCCGAGCCGGCCGATGAGATCGGCAATGTCGGGATCAGCCGCTGCCGGAAGGTCCCCGGCCCGCATCGCTGGCAGCGGCCGGGACGCGACGGAGGCCACCGGTTCGGTCACGAGGGCTTCGAGACGCAGGCCGTCGAGACCGAAGCCCGCGTCGATCTCGCCGAGCGACAGCGCGAGAATCGCCCGGATCGCCGCCGGTTCGACCGTGGGGCGGGCGAGGCCGATCTCGCGTTGCACCACGCCGCCATCGCTTCGCAGCAGGTTGAGACGGAGCCGGCGCAGGCCGCGTCCCGCGTTCGTCAGGCGCTCGCAGAGCGGCGGCAGCAGCCGGTCGATCCCGGCCAGCACATCCTCGACCCGACCGATCGGCTCGGGGAAGCCGAGGCGCAACGCGAAGACCGCGGCCGGCGGCGCCGGTGTGACCGGCTCGGCGGCGCGACCGAGGGCCTGGTCGAGGCGCCGGCCCGCCTCCGGCCCGACCCGGCGCGCCAGCGCGGCCCGCGGCTGGGCCGCCACATCGGTGATGCGCCGCAGCCCGAGGCCCTGCAGCGCCGCCACCGCGCCCGGATCGAGCCTGAGGGCCGCGACCGGCAACGGCCCGATATGCGTGATCGTCTCACCCGGCGGCGCGATCCGCGCCGCCGACGCCACCGGAGAGGTGACCGGAGGGCCCCCGCGCTCCCACCGCCGTTTCTGCGCGCGCGAGCGGGTGGCGCGCGCCTCCTGATCGATGGCGTCGCCGGCAAAGGCGAGCTCGTTTCCCGCGCCGGCATAGCGCGCGAGCGCCCAGGCCGCGCCGAGCGTGTCGGCGAGTCCGAGCCGCACCGTGAGACCGAGCCGTGCCGCACCCGCCTCCACCTCGGCGACGAGGCCAGCCTCGTCGCCGAAGAGATGCGCGCAGCCGGTGATGTCGAGGACGAGGCCATCGCCCTCCACCGCCGCCCAGGGCGTAAAGCGACCGGCCCAACGGCGCAGCGACACGAGAAAGCCCGCGACCGCTGGCGGATCATCGGGCCGGGTCGCGAGATCCGGCCGGATGGCGCGGGCATCGCCGAGCGCCATCCCCGGGCGAAGCCCCACCCCTTCCGCCTCCGCGCTCAGGCTCGCGACGACGAGGGCGCCGCGCCGGTCGGCGATCACCGCGAGCGGCAGACCGGCAAGCTGTGGCTCCACGCGCACCGCGCGATCCGCCGCGAGGCGTGGGAACCAGAGTGAGAGGATTCGGCGGCGCAGCATGGGGAAGGTCTCGAACGTTCTCTTTACGTTCTCATCCTAACCCCTCCGTCGCCGGAGTCGAGTCCGGCGCCCGGGATGGTTAACCGCGCACCGCCTGCCCCGCCATCAGCGTCCCGCCATCAGCGCCGGCCATCATCAGCGCCCGGCCGTCAGCGCGACACCGCGGCGGCCGGCGAGGTCGGTGACGTACTGCCAGGCGACGCGGCCGGAACGGCCGCCGCGGGTCTGGCTCCACTCGATCGCCTCGGCGCGCAGCTCCTCGTCGGAGATCGCGATGCCGTAGGCGTCGCAGTAGCCGCGAATCATCGCGAGGAAGTTGTCCTGATTGCAGGCATGGAACCCGAGCCAGAGACCGAAGCGATCGGAGAGCGAGACCTTCTCCTCCACCGCCTCGGTGGGGTTCACGCCGCGCTGCCGCTCGTTGTCGATCATGTCCTGCGGCATGAGATGCCGGCGGTTCGAGGTCGCATAGAGCACGACGTTCTCGGGCCGCCCCTCGATGCCGCCGTCGAGCACCGCCTTCAGGCTCTTGTAGTGGCTGTCATCCTTGTCGAACGAAAGGTCGTCGCAGAACAGGATGAAACGCAGGTCCGACCCCCGCAAGACCGTGAGCAGACGGCCGATCGAGGGCAAATCCTCGCGGTGAAGCTCGATGAGCTTCAGCCCCGGCGCCTCGCGCAGGGCTTCCGCGTGCGCCGCCTTGACGAGGCTCGACTTGCCCATGCCGCGGGCGCCCCAGAGCAGCACGTTGTTCGCCGGATGCCCCCGGGCGAACTGGCGGGTGTTGGCGAGCAGCGTGTCACGCGAGCGGTCAACGCCGACCAGCAGGGCGATATCGACGCGAGAGACCCGCGCCACCGGATCGAGCCGGTCCGGCCCGGTGGCCCAAACGAAGGCATCGGCGGCGTCGAGATCGGGAACGTCCGCCGGGGCCGGGCTCATGCGCTCGAGCGCATCGGCGATGCGTCGCAGGGACTTCTTCACGGCGCTCACGCGTTGTCAGGCGTGTCGGTGGTGTCGGGATCGTCGACCCAGAGACCCTGCGCCCGAAGTTCCGCCTCACGCTTGCGCTCGAAGAACCGCACGAGAACGATCGAGACCTCGTAGAGCGGATAGATCGCGGCAAAGAGGATGAGCTGCGACATGACGTCCGGCCCCGGCGTCACGAAGGCGGCGACGACGAGCAGGCCGACGAGGGCATAGCGGCGGAAGGACGCGAGCCCCTTCGCGCTGACGATGCCGGCGATGCCCATCAGCGTCAGCGCCACCGGCAGCTGGAAGCAGAGGCCGAAGGCCACCATGAACTTCATGGTGAGGGCAAGATACTCGTTGATCGTGCCGAGGAACTGGATCGTGACGTCCTGGCCCTCGATCGGACCGGCGCCGAACTGCTGGAAGCCGAGGAAGAAGTCGTAGACCAGCGGCAAGAGGCCGTAGAACGCGAAGGCGCAGCCGAGCATGAAGAGCACCGGCGAGGCGATGAGAAACGGCAGGAACGCCCGCTTCTCCTGCTTGTAGAGACCGGGCGCGACGAACCGCCAGAGCTGATAGCTGATGACCGGGAAGGACAGGACGAACCCGCCGAACACCGAGATGCGGATCTGGGTGAAGAACCCCTGCTGCAGGCCGGTGTAGATGAGTTCGGGCTTCTGGCCGTGCTCGATCAGCAGGCGCGTGAGCGGCGCGGCGAGAAAGTTGAAGATCGGGCCGGCGACGGTAAATGCCGCGACCATCGCCACGCAGAAGGCGATGAGGCAGGTGATGAGCCGCTTCCGCAGCTCGACCAGATGCTCCATCAGCGGCGCAGTGGAGTCGTCGATGTCCTTGTCGTCGTCTTTCATCCGCGCGCGGCTCGGCTCTCGTCGGCCGCGGCGGTCGATGCGTCAGCCGCGTCGGCCCCGGCCAGGGGGGCACGGACGGCCTCCGGCATCGGCGCGGACTGCGCTGGCACGGACTGTGCGGCGGGCTCGGTTGGGGGGGCGGCCGGAGTGGCTCCGGTCGCGGGAGTGTGCGGTTTGGCCACCGCCTCGCCGTCCTTCGGCAGGATCACGCTGCGCACGGGCTGCGTCGCGAACTTGCGCGCCGACTCGGTCGCGGAGTTCAGCGTATCGTCGATGGAGCGCAGGCTTTTCGTGACCTCGCTCATGCCGGACTCGTTCGCAGCTTGTTCCAGCGACCGCTGGAATTCGCGCGCCATGCCTCTTGCCTTGCCGGTGAAGTTGCCAATCGTCCGGAACAGGGCCGGAAGATCCTTCGGCCCGACCACGACGAGCGCAACGACACCGATCAGGAAGAGTTCGCCCCAACCGATGTCAAACATTCAGTCAGACTTTTTCTTTCTCGGGCGTGATGTCGCGAGCGTGTTCCGCCGCGGCCGCCTGCTGGGTGCTTTCGATCTCCGCCTTGCCCTCGCTCAGGCCGCGCTTGAAGCTGGTGATGCCCTTGCCGACCTCGCCCATCAGGCCCGCGACCTTGCCGCGGCCGAAGAGGACCAGCACGACGACCGCTACGAGAAGCAGACCACCCGGTCCGATATTGTTCAGCATGTCGTGTCTCCTAACCGCAGGGCAGCCTCCGGCACGCCCTGCATGTTGCGTTACATATGGCGTCGGACGGTCAGGATCAAACCCCAAACCGCTGGCGCGCGTCAAATCAACTGTGAAGAGCCGCGCCTCGCGGCGCGGTCAGCCGACGTGGTAGAGCGAATCGAACAGCCGGGGGTCGAAGCTCTTCTGCCGGAACGTCTCGCCCATGGTGAGAACGGACACCGCATCGTGGCTGTGCAGCGATTCCTGGTGGCTGGCCACCACGCGGAAATCACCGATCCGCGCGTCGCGCCCGAGGCTCTCGCAGAGCAGGCGCACCGCGTCCTCGACGAAGATCGCGTTCGAGCCGTTGAGCTCGGCGAACGCCTGCTCGTCCTCGCGCTTCACCATGACCTGCGTCTCGGTCGGGATCGCGTCGTTGCAGAGACCGACCAGATCCTCGAACCAGAGCACCTCGTCCCCCGTCACCTCCACCGAGACGCGGGCAACCGAGCGCTGCGAGTGCGGCGTGGCGATCTGGCCACGGGTACGGCGCGCGTGCTCGGAAAGTTCGAGCGAGCACGGGCAGGTCGACGAATACACATAGTCGAGGTGGATGATCTTCTGCCGCGAGGTGGCGGTCTTCGCCATCTCGAGCGCGATGTTGTAGTACTGATAGCCCTCGAGTCCGCTGCGCAGCGACCGCTTCAGCATCGGGTAGCTGAAGCGCAGCATGATCCGCGCATCGTAGCTGTCGAGATCACGAAGATAGCTGTCGAGGACAGCGTCCACCACCTCGAACGAGAACTGCGTCTCGGCATGCCGGTAGAAGGACCGCATGATGCGGCTCATGTTGATGCCCTTCTTGTCGGCCTCGAGGCTGACCGAGCCGGTCACCGACGTCTCGAGCTGCACGTCGCCGCCCGATCTGGTGTGGAAGCGAATCGGCAGCCGGAAGTTGGAGATCCCCACGTGCTGGATGCCGGTCTTGGCCCCCTTGATGAGGCTGTCCGGTCCGTTCTGCAGGTCGGGCAACGTGGCAATATAGGCCGGATCGGTGGTGAAATCGGCGGGATAGGTTCGCGACAGCATGGGGTAGGACGCCTCGGCCGCGCGGGCGAGCACTGCCGCAACGGCCGGATCAGCCAGATCCGCAGCACCACTGCCCGCCCAGCGCAGCAACGTCCGCGCAGCACGCTCGGCGTCGGCCAGGCTCGGGCGCGCTTCAAGGTCGAAAGGCTCTCCGGCGTCCGGCGCAGGCGTGTGCATGTTCATTTCCGTCCCTCGCTCATCACCATGGGCTCCGAAGATCAGATGGTGTGCGCGAACCAAATTCAAAGGTCGCAGGCCCATCCTCCAGAGTCAAAGCTCAGTCCGTCAACCAGAAATGGAATCTGCGGCAGAATGCAATCGCGATCATAGGAGAAGGTTTATCTTACTTGAGAGCACTCTCCAGCGCTCCAAGGATATCGGCTCTAAGATCACGCGAATCTTCAAGACCAACGGACAGGCGGATGAGCCCGTCGCCGATACCAAGAGCGGCGCGCTGATCGGCTGAGAGCCGTTGGTGCGTCGTGGTCGCCGGATGCGTCACGATGCTGCGCGAATCACCCAGATTGTTGGATATGAGCACGATCTTCAGCGCATCGATGAAGCGGAACGCCCCCGCCTTGCCGCCCTTCAGCTCCAGCGCCAGCATGGTGCCGCCGGTCTCCATCTGGCGGGCCGAGAGTTCCGCCTGCGGATGACTCGCAAGGCCCGGGTAGACGGTGCGCTCGAGAGCCGGGTGGCCCTCGACGGCACGCGCGATGTCGTCGGCGGTGGCGGCCTGCGCCCGGCAGCGCAGGTCGAGCGTCTCGAGGCCCTTCAGCATCACCCAGGCATTGAACGGACTCATGGCCCCGCCGGTATGCTTCACAAAGGTCTCGAACGGCCCGCGGACGAAATCACGCCGGCCGAGGACAATACCGCCAAGGCAGCGGCCCTGACCGTCCACGTGCTTGGTGGCGGAGTAGATCACCACATCGGCGCCAAGCTCGATGCTGCGCTGGAAGACCGGGGTCGCGAAGACGTTGTCCACGACGACCTGCGCGCCGACCGCGTGGGCGAGGCGCGCGACCGCGGCGATGTCGATGATCTCGAGCGTCGGGTTGGAGATCGATTCGAGGAAGACGAGCTTGGTATCCGGCCGAAGCGCCGCTTCCCACGCCGCGAGATCGGTGCCGTCGACGAGGTCCACCTCGACGCCGAAGCGCGGCAGCAGCGTCTCGACGATGTAGAGGCAGGAGCCAAAGAGCGCGCGCGACGCGACCACATGGTCCCCCGCGGCCAGCTGGCAGAAGAGCGCGGCATGCACCGCAGCCATCCCCGACGCCGTGGCGAAGGCGGCCTCCGCCCCCTCGATCGACGCCATCCGGTCCTCGAACATGCGAACCGTCGGGTTGCCGTAGCGAGCATAGACGAATTCGTCCGGCCCCGAGGAGATGAAACGGCGCTCCGCGGTCTCGGCGTCCGGGTAGACGAAGCCCTGAGTGAGGAAGATCGCCTCGGACATCTCGCCGTAGTGGCTCCGCCGGGTGCCTTCATGCACCGACCGCGTCCTCAGGCTCCAGTCCTCGCTCATCGTCCGATCCTCAGAGAGATTGGCCGGTGCGCGCCCGCCGCGCGCCGGCAAGGGCGCCGCAGTAGCTCCTATCCCTGCCCGGGTCAACGAATCCATCCGGTCATCCTCAGCGACCCGTGATGCGACTGCCACGCCACAGCGACGTTACGATTTCGTCACGGCGCTTTGACGCTCGACGGCTAGACCTCTGCGTGAAGGAGGCGGCCATGGCGTATCTCGGAGTGCGCGCGACGGTGGCGGGGCTCATGGCCTCCGAACCCGGCGTGTCGCTGCGCGAGCGCCTCGCCCGGCGCCTCGCCGGCGGGTCAGGACCCGTGGCGGTGCTGGTGCATGGTTACAAGTTTCACCCCGACCGCCGCGGCCTTGATCCCGAGCTGTCGGTCTTCGCCCCCACGCCGCGCGGGGAGGGCACCCGGGTGCGCAGCTGGCCCGCCGGGCTCGGCTTCGCCGACGACGACGGCGAGACCGGGGTTGCGATCGGCTTCGGCTGGCCCGCCGACGCGCCGCTGTTCCTCAGCCTGCTCGGCACCGGACGGAACGGCTTTGCGCGCGTTTATGTCGCAGCGGCGAACTGGGCGGTGCAACTCGCCGAGCTCATCAGACTGGTGCAGGAGCTCGCGCCCGGGCGGCCGGTCGACATGCTGGCGCACTCGCTCGGCGCTCGGGTGGCGCTCGCCGCACTCCCGCATCTCGACGAGGCGCCCGGGCGGGTGATCCTGCTCGGCGCGGCGGAGTACGAGGCGGAGGCGATGCGCAGCCTCGCAGGCGTGCGCGGCGCCCGGGAGCCGCAAATCTACAACGTCACCACGCGGGCCAACGACGCCTACGATCTCGCCTTCGAGTGCTTCGCGCCGCGCCCCGCCGGCGCTGGTCGCGCCCTCGGGTCGGGCTTGACAGGGGCGCCTCCGAGCTGGTTCGACCTTCAGCTCGATCACCCGGCGGTGACCGAGTGGATCAACGGTCAGGGCATCGCCCTGTCGCAGCCCGAGGCGCGGGTCTGCCACTGGAGCTTCTACACACGCCCCGGCGCGTTCGCCGTCTACGGCGCGATCCTGCGACGAGCGCCCGGCTGGGACGTGGCGGACCTGCGCCGGGTGCGCTGCCTCATGGTTCAGGAACCGCGCTGGAGCCGCCTCCTGCCCCGACGCGGCCGGTCCGGTGCGGCCGACCGGCTCGGCACCGGCTTCGGGGCCGGTCTCGGGCACGCTTGATCGCGCCAGCGAGTGCGCCATGTTGCCACTCGTACACAGCGTCCGGAAATCCAATGATGTCCAAACCGATAGAGCTCTACTTCTGGCCGACTCCGAACGGCTTCAAGGCCGCCATCGCCCTGCTCGAGATGGGGCTGCCCTTCGACTTGCATCTGATCGACATCGGCAAGGGCGACCAGTTCCAGCCGCACTTCCTGAAGATTTCGCCGAACAACCGGATCCCGGCGATCGTCGATCCCGACGGCCCCGGCGGCAAGCCGATCCCGGTCTTCGAGTCGGGCGCGATCCTGCAATACCTCGGGCGCAAGACCGGCAAGTTCTACCCCAGCGACGAACGGGCCCGCGTCGAGGTCGAGGAGTGGTTGATGTGGCAGATGGGCGGCGTCGGCCCGATGGCCGGGCAGGCGAACCACTTCCTGCGCTATGCCCCGGCGATGGACCCGCCGCAGGTGCTGCCCTATGCGCAGGACCGCTACCGCAACGAGGTCAGCCGTCTCTATGGCGTGCTCGACAGACGCCTCGCCGGGCGAGAGTACGTGGCGGGCGACTACTCCATCGCCGACATCGCCATCTGGCCGTGGGTCCGCAGCTGGGAGAACCAGGAACAGGACATCACCCAGTTCCCGAACGTGTCCGCATGGCTCGACCGGATCGCGGCGCGACCGGCGGTGCAGGCGGCCGTGGAGCTGGGCAAGGAGGCGCGGAGCAACCTCCCCCACGACAAGAACGCCCAGAAGGTGCTGTTCGGGCAGGGCGCGCGGTCCTGAGGCTCGCCCCCGCCCGGGGTGCGTGCTAATGGCTCGGGAATCGCGGGCCAATCGGCCCGCGCCCCCTGTGAGCGAGAGGAGTTCCGATGTCCCTGGGCGGCTTTCCCACTGATGCAGAGATGGCCCGCCTGACGGCACGGATGCTGCTCGAGGTAAAGGCGGTGAACTTCCGGCGTGACGAGCCCTACAAGCTCACCTCCGGGCTCGCCTCGCCGGTCTACATCGATTGCCGCAAGCTCATCTCGTTCCCGCTGGTCCGCTCGGCGCTGATGGATTTCGCCGTGGCGAAGATCCTGCGCGACGCCGGTTTCGCGCGCTTCGACGCGGTGGCGGGCGGCGAGACCGCCGGCATCCCGTTCGCCGCGTGGATCGCCGAGCGCATGGGCCTGCCGATGCTCTACGTCCGCAAGAAGCCCAAGGGTTTCGGGCGGAACGCCCAGATCGAGGGCGATCTCGCAGAAGGCGCGCGGGTGCTGCTCGTCGAGGATCTCACCACCGACGGCGGCTCGAAACTCCGCTTCGCCGAGGCGCTGCGCGGCGCGGGGGCCGAGGTGGGGCACACCTTCGTGCTCTTCTTCTACGCGATCTTCCCGCAGACCGAGCCCGCGCTTCTCGAGCAGGGGCTGAAGCTGCACTACCTCGCCACCTGGCGCGACGTGCTTGCCGAGGCGCGCGCCGGAGGTCATTTCGACACGGGCACGCTGGCCGAGGTGGGCTCTTTCCTCGCCGAACCGCTTGCCTGGTCCGGCGCACACGGCGGCATCACCGAAGTCGTGAGCTGAGGCGCCCGCCGCTTCGGGATCCATCGCCGATCCGGCCCGTGGCCGCATCGGCGAGCGGGTGGGCGGTCAGGCGTAGACCGACTCCCGGCCGAAGTGCTTGGCCAGCAGATAGTAGATCACCGCGCGGTACTTGCTGCGGTTCGACCGGCCATAGGTCTCGATCGCCGCGTCGATACCGGACATGAGCTCCGGGCCGTCCGGCAGTCCGAGCTTCTTCATCAGGAAGTTCTTGCGGATCGTTTCGAGTTCCGAGGCCTCGCTGCCGGCGACGGTCGAGGAGTCGTTGTTGTAGATCGCCGGCCCGAGGCCGATCGCCACCTTGGTCAGGAGCGCCATATCCGGCTCGACCTTGCATTTCTCCCGCAGATCGGCGGCATACGCCGCAATCAGATCGTCCCGCTTGCTCATGCTTTCTCTCCCTCTTGCGCGCCGTTCCGCGTCGCCGGGAGGATACGACGGCACCCGACGCTTGGAAACCCGATGCGTGGAACGCTCCAATGCCCATGACGTTGCACCTTCGTACGAAAACGTAACCGCGGGGATGGTATGGCCGACACGGGCTCCGTGACCGGGAGGAGGTCCGACTGGGGCGCGGAGCCGGTTCCAGGCGGCACCAGCTTCAGGCTCTGGGCGCCGACAGCGCCCCGGGTCACGGTCGAGGCGGACGGCGTGCGACGCCCGATGCAGGCGACGGGCGGCGGCTGGTTCGAGGCGTTCCTCCCCGTCGCGGCGGGCGCGCGATACCGCTTCCAGCTCGACGACGGCCCGATCGACGATCCCGCGGCGCGCGCGCTCCCGGACGGTCCCGGTGGTGCGGCGTTGGTGGACGACCCGGCCGCCTTCCGCTGGCAGACTCCGAACTGGCGCGGCCGGCCGTGGGCCGAAACGGTGATCTCGGAGCTCCACGTCGGCACCTTCACCGACGGCGGCACCTTCCGGGCGGCGATCGGGCGGCTCCCGGCGCTGGCGGAAGCCGGCATCACCGCGATCGAGCTGATGCCGGTGGCAAGCTTCGCGGGCGCCCGCGGCTGGGGTTACGACGGGGTGCAGCTCTACGCGCCCCACGCGGCCTACGGCACCCCGGACGACCTCCGGGCGCTGGTCGATGCCGCGCACGGGCTCGGCCTCATGGTCTTCCTCGATGTGGTCTACAACCACTTCGGGCCAGTGGGAAATCCGCTGCCACGTCTGGCGCCGGCATTCTTCCACCCCGAGCGCCACACCCCATGGGGCACCGCCATCGCCTACGAGCGCCCCGAAGTCCGTCGGTTCTTCATCGACAACGCCCTCATGTGGCTCCGCGACTACCGCTTCGACGGCCTGCGCTTCGACGCCGTGGACCACATCCGCGACGACGGCTCCGAGGAGGAGATCCTGATTGCGATCGCCCGCGAAGTCCGCGCGGCGTTCCCCGGACACCACGTCCACCTGATGACCGAGGACAACCGCAACATCACCCGGCTGCACGCGCGCGGGCCCGACGGCTCGGCTGGCCTGCACACGGCCGAATGGAACGATGACCTGCACAACGTCGCCCACGTCATCGCCACCGGCGAGACCGAAGGCTACTACACCGACTTCGCCGAACACCGCTGGGAGAAATACGCCCGCGCGCTCGCCGAGGGCTTCGCCTTTCAGGGGGAGCCGTCGCGCCATGCGGGCGGGGCGGCGCGCGGCGAACCAAGCGGGCACATGCCGCCGCTCGCCTTCGTCGATTTCCTCCAGAACCACGACCAGATCGGCAACCGGGCGTTTGGCGAGCGGCTGACCACGCTGGCACCCGCGCCGCTCTACAGGGCGCTCCTCGCGATCCTCCTGCTCTCGCCGCACGTGCCGCTGCTCTTCATGGGCGACGAGTGGGGTGAGCGGCGGCCGTTCGTATTTTTCACCGACTTCACAGGCGATCTGGCGGATGCGGTGCGCGAGGGCCGGCGCCGGGAATTCGCGGCCTTCGCCGCCTTCAAGGGCGAACACGCGCGGGCACACATCCCCGATCCGAATGACCCTGCGTCCTTCGCGGCCTCCCGCCTCGACTGGGCCGCCCGGGAGGCCGCCGACGGACAGGCATGGCTCCGTTTCATCCGCGGCCTCCTCGCGATCCGCGCCCGCGAACTGGTGCCGCATCTCGAAGGCGCGCGCGAGGGCGGCCGGGTGATCGAGGCCGCCGACGGTCGCATCGCGGTCGACTGGCCGCTCGACGGCGCGATCCTGAGGCTCCGGGCGCGTCTGGTACCCGAAGGCGACGATCCCGCACCACCGCCCGGTCGCGTGATCTGGCAGGGCGGCGCGGAGATCGCCCCCCTTGCCGTCACCGTGACACTGGAGACCGCATGACGCCGCGCGCCACCTATCGCCTGCAGTTCGGGCCGGACTTCGGCTTCGCCGACGCCGCGGCACTCGCGCCCTACCTCAGCGCCCTCGGCGTCAGCCATGTCTACCTCGCCCCGGTCTTCGCCGCCCGGCCGGGCAGCACGCACGGCTACGACGTGACCGATCCGGCGGTGCTGAGTCCCGAACTTGGCGGCGAGGCGGGTTTCCGCGCCATGGTCGCCGCCTTCCGCACCGAAGGGCTCGGCATCGTGCTCGACATCGTGCCGAACCACATGGGCATCGGCGGCGCCGCCAACCACTACTGGCTCGACGTGCTGGCGAACGGGCCGGAGAGCCGGTTCGCGCGCTGGTTTGACATCGACTGGCAGGCGTGCGGCGGCCGGGTCATCCTGCCCGTGCTCGGCGAAGGCTACGGCGCGGCGCTCACCTCGGGCGCCCTCGACCTCCGGGCGGATGGCGACGGCTTCGCGGTCTGGGCACATGATACGCACAAGCTGCCGGTCCGGTCGGAGGACACCGCCGCGATCCGTGAGGCGGGCGTCGGGACATTTCGCGGTGCTGCGCTCGACGCGCTCATCGCCCGGCAGCACTGGCGCCCGGCGAAGTTCAGTCTCGAACGCGACGGCCTCAACTACCGCCGCTTCTTCGCGATCAGCGATCTCGCCGGCGTGCGGGTCGAGGACGAGGCAGTGTTCGAGGCGACGCAGGCACTCGCGCTCCGGCTCGTCGACGAGGGTGTGGCTGACGGGCTGCGGATCGACCACATCGACGGCCTGCGCGACCCGAAGACCTACTTGCACCGCCTGAGGCGAGGCACCAGCCGGCCGTTCTGGCTGCTCGTGGAGAAGATCCTCGGGCAAGGCGAGACGCTGCCCGCCGACTGGGACGTGGACGGCACCACCGGCTACGAGGTGACGAACCTTCTTGTCGGCCTGCTCGCCGATCCCGCCGGGAACGACGCCATGACCGAGGCTTACGCCGCCTTCGCCGGCCGGACGGACCCGGTGGAGATCGTGCGGCACGCCAAGCGCGAGATGCTGGAGCGGCTGTTCGCCTCGGAATTCAGCGCGCTCTCCGGGCGGCTGGCGGCGCTCGCCGCGGCAAGCCTGCGGTTCCGCGACGTCGGCGCCGACAGCGTGAAGGTGGCGCTCGTCGAGGTGATCGTGGCCCTCGACGTCTATCGCACCTACGCCGACGCGAACGGCCTCTCCGCCAGCGACCGCGAGCGGCTGACACGGGCGGTCGGCGAAGCCCGACGGGCGGCGGCATGGCTCGAACCCGACGCCTTCAATCTCGTGGAAGCCGCGCTCGGTCTCGACCTCGACACGTTTCCCGGCGCGGAAGCCGAGGTCCGCGAGGCCGCCGCCCGGGCGCAACAACTGACCGGGCCAGTGATGGCCAAGGGGCTCGAAGACACCGCGCTCTACCGCTACGCCCGTCTCCTTGCGCTGAACGAGGTCGGAAGCGAGCCCGGCCGCTTCTCGACCGATGTCGCGGCCTTCCACGCCGCCAACGCCGCCCGGGCGCCCGGCAGCATGCTCACCACCTCGACCCACGACACCAAGCGCGGCGAGGATGCCCGCGCCCGGATCGCGGCACTGCCCCGGCACGCGGCTGCGTGGGCCGCGCGAGTGCCCGCATGGCACCGCTGCCTCGCCGACCCGGAGGCGCCGATCGACCCGAACGATGCGTACTTCTTCTACCAGCTCCTGCTCGGGGCGTGGCCGATGGAATGGCGTCCCGGGGTCCGGCGCGATGGCTGGGAGGCATTCACACAGCGGGTGCGTGCCGCGATGCTGAAATCCGTGCGGGAAGCGGCGGTCAACACGACCTGGGTGAACGGTGATCCCGACTACGAGGCGCGCCTCGCGGCCTTCCTGGACCGCGCCCTCGACCCGAGCCCCGGAAACGGCTTTCTCGCGTCGTTCCGCACCTTCGAGGCGGAGATTGCGGCGGATGGCGCGGCCAACGCACTGATCCAGACGGCGCTGCGCCTGACCCTGCCGGGGGTGCCCGACACCTATCAGGGCGCGGACTGCTGGGAACAGAGCCTCGTCGATCCCGACAACCGCCGCCCGGTGGATTTCGCCGGCCGCGCGGCGATGCTGGCGGCGCTGCCGCCCGGCCCGGCGGCCTTCCCCAACTGGACCGACCCGATGTCGAAACTCGCGCTCACTGCGCGTGTCCTGCGCCTGCGGCGCGATCATCCGGAGCTCTTCGCGGCAGGCGACTATCGCCCGCTCGACCTGCCCGCGCCCCTCGTCGGGTTCGTCCGCGAGGCGGCGGACGCGCGGCTTCTGGTGGCAGCGTCGCTGCGCCACGGCCCGGCGCAGCGCGGACTTCTGCCGCTGCCCGAAGGGCGGTGGCGCGAGGTGCTGACCGAGGCGGAAATCGCCGATCCCGCCGCCGGCCACGGCTTCGACATCCTGCCGGTGGCGGTCTTCGTCAGTTCGTCAGGTTGATCGCAACAAAGCGCGGCTGTCCGTCGCGACGGACAAGCAACAGGATCGAGTTGCGCCCCGCCTGCTCCGCCGCGTCGATCCGCGCCTGCATCTCCTTGGGTGACGCGACCGGCTCCTGTCCGACCTCGGCGATGATGTCGCCCTCGCGCACCCCCTTGGTGAACGCATCCGCGCTGTCCTCGACTCCGGTGACGATCAGGCCGGTAACATCACCCGGCAGACTGAACTGCCGGCGCAACTGGTCGTCGAGCACGGCAACCGTCATGCCGAGGATCGCCTGATCCGCCGGCGCGGCAGCATCGGGCTTCGCGTTGTCAGGCGTCGCGGCGGCTGTGGCGTCTTCCAGAAGCCCGACCTCGACCTTCAGCGTTTCTTCCTTGCCACCGCGGAACACGACGACGTCCACCGTCTTGCCGATCTCGGTATCGGCGACAGTGCGCACGAGCTGGCGGGTGTCCTCCACATCGGCATCGCCAAACTTCAGGATCACGTCGCCCGACTTGATCCCGCCCGCAAGTGCCGGCCCCTCGGGAACATCGGTGACCACCGCTCCCCTCGCCGCCGGCAGGCCCATCGCTTCGGCCATATCCTCGTCGACGTTCTGGATCCGCACGCCCAGCCAGCCGCGCCGGGTCTCACCGAAGTCCCGGAGTTGATCGACAACGCGCGAGACCACGGCCGACGACATGGCGAAGCCGATGCCGATCGAGCCACCGTTCGGGCTCAGGATCGCGGTGTTCACCCCGATGACCTTGCCGTTCATGTCAAAGAGCGGCCCACCGGAGTTGCCGCGGTTGATCGCCGCGTCGGTCTGGATGAAGTCGTCGTAGCTGCCCTGCAGCATGCGGTTCCGCGCCGAAACGATGCCAGCGGAGACCGAGAAGCCCTGACCGAGCGGGTTGCCGATCGCCAGCACCCAGTCGCCGACGTGCGCCGCGTCGCTGTCGCCGAATTCGACAAAGGGCAGCGGCTGGTCGCTGTCGACCTTGAGCAGCGCAATGTCGGTGCGTGCGTCTCGGCCGATGACCCGCGCCTCAAGATCATCACCGTGGAAGAGCTCGATCGAGATCTCGTCGGCGCTGTCGATCACGTGGTTGTTCGTCACGATGAAGCCGTCCGGCGAGACGATGAAACCGGAGCCGAGCGCGTTCGAGCGCTGCTGCTGGCGCCGGGGGTCGCCGAAATCCCTGAAGAAGTCTTCGAAGGGCGAACCCGGCGGGATCATCGGCCGAAGGCTGTCGTCCGCCTCGGCGATCGTCGTCGTCGTGGTGATGTTCACCACCGCCGGGCTCAGCCGGTCGGAAAGCCCCGCAAAGCTCTCGGGAACGAACCGCGGGCCGGGATCGACGCTGAGCGGCGCCTCGCCCTGCATCTGCGGATCCTCGGCCGGCGGAGTCGGAGCCTGCGCGTCCTGGGCATGGGCCGCCGCCGCGAGCGCGACAGCAGCGACGAGGGCACCGCTGAGCGCGATACGGGGGAAAAACTCGGTCCGGATTGCCACCTCGGCGCCTCCTCACGTCGGGGATCCACGGTCGGCCGCCGGGATCCGAATAGCCTCGCCTGCCGTCACCGCCGACGGCAAGTCACGCCTGCGTGCGCGGCCCGGTCGGCAGCGCACGCAGAAATTCCGCATGCAAGAATTTCACGGTCGCATGGCCGCCGCAAGAACGATGCCCACGGTGACCGCGAGCAGTCCGATCATCCGCCGTTGCTCGGAACTCAGCCGGGCGAGGAAGGCGAGCGCCTCCTCGACCCGGCCGGGCGCCAGTGCCAGCACCAACCCCTCGACGATGGCCACGAGGCCCACGCCGAGGAGCAGGTGGCGGATCATTCTGCCGGAGCCGGGGCCGCCGGGTCGGCGGACGGCGCCGGAGCAGCGGCGGGCGACATGACGTCTTGCAGCCGCCGCTGGTGCGGCGAATGCAGATAGCTGAAGAAGGCGCTGTCCGGCTCGATGAGAAGTGTCGAGTTCGCGCCGGTCATCGCCGCCTTGTAAGCGTCCATCGAGCGGAGGAAGGCGAAGAACTCCGGATCCACGCCATAGCTCTCGGCCAGCACGCGGTTGCGCTCCGCATCCGCCTCGCCCCGGATCACCTGGGCGTCGCGGTCGGCCTCGGAGACGGTCTCGAGCGCCGTCCGGTCCGCCTGCGCCCGCAGCCGCTGTGCCGCTTCCTGGCCGCGTGCCCGCTCGTCCGCCGCCTCGCGCTGACGCTCGGCCTGCATCCGGT
Source organism: Amaricoccus macauensis (assembly GCF_014201905.1). GTDB lineage: Bacteria > Pseudomonadota > Alphaproteobacteria > Rhodobacterales > Rhodobacteraceae > Amaricoccus > Amaricoccus macauensis. The sequence continues at coordinate 200,638 of NZ_JACHFM010000005.1, forward strand.
CGAAGGTCGCCTTGAGGTTCTGCTCCGGCAGGTCGGCACGCTTCAGGCGCACGTCGATGATCTCGATGCCAAGGTCACGCGCTTCCTCGATCGCCTTGTCGCGGATGCGGTTCATCAGCCCGACACGGTCGGCCGAAAGCACTGCCTCGGAGCGCACCGCGCCGAGCGCCTCGCGGACGTTCGCGTTCAGGATCGCCTCGAGCCGCTGGGACGCCGCCTGCATTCCCCCGGCGCCCACCGCGCGGCGGAACTGCGCCACGTCGGAGATGCGCCAGCGGGCGAAGGCATCGACGATCAGGCGCCGGTCATCGAGCGGCGTCACCTCGAGGGCGTTGGTGTCGAGGCCCTGGATGCGGCTGTCGTAGTAGACGACGTTCTGGATGAACGGCAGCTTGAAGGCGAGGCCTGGTTGCTCGCGGATGTCGCGCACCTGGCCGAACTGCAGCACCATGGCCTTCTGCCGCTCGTCCACGGTGAAGACCGAGTTCAGGACGAGAAAGCCGATCGCGACGATGACGCCGATCAGAATGGGGATGCGCATCAGTTGGTCCCTCCGACCGGAGCCGACGAGGTGGCGGCGGACGAAGGCGCGACCGAAGGCGCCGCGAGAGGCGCAGCCGGGGCGGGCCGCAGGGTGTCGAGCGGCAGGTAGGGCAGGACGCCGTTCGCGCTGCCGCCGGGGGTGTCGAGAAGGAACAGCTTCACGTCGCCGAGCACGCCCTGCATGGTCTCGAGATAGAGCCGTTCGCGCGTCACGTCCGGGGCCTTCACGTATTCCTCCTGCACCGACTTGAAGCGGGCGGCCTCACCGCTGGCTGCGTTCACCACCTGGGCGCGGTAGCCTTCGGCTTCCTGCAGCTTCTGCGCCGCGTTACCGCGCGCGGCGGCAAGCGTCTGGTTGGCATAGGCGTCCGCACGGTTCTGCAGGGTCGAGCGCTCCTGCCGGGCGGCCTGCACCTCGCGGAAGGAATCGATCACCTCCTGCGGCGGGTCGGCCTTGTCGAAGTTCACCCGGACGAGGTTCACGCCGGAGCCGTAGGAGTCGAGCGTCTGCTGGATCAGATCCTTCACTTCCTGGCTGATGATGCCACGGTCGCGGTTCAGGATCGGCGCGAGTTGCGAGCGCGAAACAACCTCCCGCATCGCCGATTCCGCCACAGCCTGGATGGTCGCTTCCGGCTCGGCCAGGTTGAAGAGGAATTCCTTCGGGTCGCGCACGTTCCAGACGACCTGGAAGGTGATGTCGACGATGTTCTCGTCACCGGTCAGCATCAGGCCTGCCGCAGTGCCGCGAACCGTGCCCGAGCCGATGTCCTCGGTGTTCTCGCGGGTCACCTGGACGATCTCGTGGGTAACGATCGGCCACGGCGCGAAGTTCAGACCCGGCTGCCCGACGCAGTCGCCACGGCACTCGCCGAAGGTGAGTTCCACCGACTGCTCTTCCGGCCGGACCGTGTAGACCGACATGGCAAGCCAGATGGCGACGAGACCGACCGCGCCGATGAGCAGGCCGCGCTTGCCGACACCGGGGCCCCCGGAACGGCCGCCAGGTCCGCCGGAGCGACCGCCGCCAGAGCGACCGCCCATGAGGATCTTCAGCTGCTCCTGACCTTTCCGGACGATCTCGTCGAGGTCTGGCACCGGCGGTTGCCCGCGGTTGCCGCCGCGATCGTTTCCACCGCGATCATTGCCGCGATCGCCGCCACCGCCACCCCAGGGGTCGCGGCCGCCGCCCCGCTTGTCGTCGCCGCCACCGCTGCCACCGCCGCTGCCACCACCGCCGCCCCAAGGACCGCCGTTATTGTTGTTGGGCATCCGCCTCGAGACTCCTCTGATTTCCCCCGGCCGAAGGCATGTGACGACCGGAGCGCGCGAATTCAACCCTTTGCGAGCAGTCGGCGCGCGCCGATCCGACTTACACCGGCGCGGGGAGGGTGACGAGTTCCTCCGCCGCGGTCGGATGGACCGCGACAGTGCGGTCGAAATCGGCCTTTGTCGCCCCCATGCCCACCGCCACGGCGGCAAGCTGGATCATTTCGCCGGCGCCATGCCCGACGATGTGGACCCCGAGCACCCGCTGGCTGCCGGCCTCGAGCACCAGCTTCATCAGCATCCGCTCGTCCCGATGCGCCAGTACGTTCAGCATCGGCCGGAAGCTGGTGCGGGCGATCTCCACCGGGCCACGCTCGCGCGCCTGGGCCTCGGTCAGGCCGACGGTGCCGATCTCGGGCTGGGTGAAGACCGCGGTCGCCACCAGGTCATGGTCGACGCGGGTCGCCTCGGCGGCGAAGACCGTGCGGGCGAATGCCTGCCCCTCGCGGATCGCCACGGGTGTGAGCGCGATACGGTCGGTCACGTCGCCGACCGCATAGATCGAGGGGGTGCTCGATTGCGACCAGTCGCCGACCCTGACTTCACCCTTCTTCCCAAGCTGCACGCCCGCCGCTTCGAGCCCGAGGCCCGCGGTGTTCGGCGCGCGGCCCGTGGCGAAGAGCACCTGATCGACCAGATGGCTCTCGCCGTTGGTGAGCACGACCCGCTTCTCGTCGCCCGCGGCCTCGATCCGCTCGATGTCACGGCCGAGCTCGAGCGCCACGCCGCGCGCGCGCATCGCGTCCGCGACATGGGCGCGCACCTCGTCGTCGAAGCCGCGCAGGATCTGCGGCCCGCGGTAGATCTGGATCACGCGGGTGCCGAGGCCGTTCAGGATCCCCGCGAACTCGCTCGCGATGTAACCGCCGCCGACGATCGCCACCGACCGCGGCTGCGTGGTGAGCTCGAAAACCTCGTTCGAGGTAATCCCGAGTTCCGCGCCCGGCACGTCGGGCAGCACGGGGCGGCCGCCCGTCGCGATGAGGATATGGCTCGCCGTTACGTCCCGCCCGTCCGCCAGCCGGATGCGATGGGCATCCACGAGGACGGCGCGGCTGTCATGAAGCGTGACGCCGGCCTTCAGCAACCGGTCGCGATAGGCGGCCTCGAGGCGGGCGACCTCGGCGTCGCGCGCGGCGCGGAAACGCTCCCAATCGAATCGCGCGCCCTCGATCGTCCAGCCGAAACCGCGCGCGTCCTCGAAGGCATCGGCAAAAGCCGAGGCGTAGACGAAGAGCTTCTTTGGCACGCAGCCCCTGATCACGCAGGTCCCGCCCATGCGGTACTCCTCGGCGAGCGCCACCCGGGCGCCGGCCTCGGCCGCAACACGCGCGGCGCGGACCCCACCGGAGCCGCCGCCGATGACGAAGAGGTCGAAATCGAAGGCCATTGCGATGCCTCAGGAGTCCTGGTTGCGCATAAGTTCGGCCTGATCGACCGACGTGCCAGGCGCCACGACGCGCTCGATCACCTCGGTCTTGCCGTCCGTCTTGCCGATGATGACCATCGACGCCATGTCGATGAAGAGCCCGCTCTCCACCACGCCCGGAATGGCGTTGAGGGCCGAAGCGAGGCGCGGTGCGTCGTTGATCTGGCCGAGATGCAGGTCGAGGATGAAGTGCCCCTCGTCGGTGACGAGCGGCCCGGCGGAGCCGGTGCGGATCGAGATCTCGCGACCCTCGACGTCCATGCCGTTCAGGAGTTCCTGCACCGCGCGCCGCGTCGATGTCCAGCCGAAGCGGACGATCTCCACCGGCAGCGGAAACGCCCCGAGGCGCGCGACGCGCTTGCTGTCGTCGGCGATCACCACCATCCGGCCGCTGGCCGCAGCGACGATCTTCTCCTGCAGGAGCGCCGCGCCGCCGCCCTTGATGAGATTGAGGTTGGCGTCGAATTCGTCGGCGCCGTCCACCGTGAGGTCGATGCGTTCGACGTCCTCGAGCTTGCAAAGCGGCACGCCCAGTTCCTCGGCGAGCCACACTGTGGCGCTCGACGTGGCGACCCCGGTGACGCGGATGCGCTCGCGCTTGATCCGCTCCGAGAGCAGCCGCACGAACCAGCCGGCGGTCGAGCCGGTGCCGAGCCCGAGCGTCATGCCGTCTTCGACCAGAGTGAGGGCGCGGGCGCTCGCGGCAGATTTGGCCTGATCGGCGGGCGAAAGCGACATGGGATTCCTCCGTTGCAGGCAGGGCCTGTGGCCGGGAATGCGGGGCCGGGGCGTTATAGGCGGATTGTCGGGACGCTGAAAGCCGAATTGAAACCCGCTGGACGGGGACATTCGTCGCCTTTCGGCCGTCTGCCCGTCCCGCCCTGCCCGTCCCAACGTCCTGCCGTCCCGCTCGACAACCGCGACGGAACTTCGCTAACTGAGACGCCCTTTGGACCACAAGGGGTCAACAGGGGACCGAAGATGAAAGTCAGACCCGCGCTCGCCATGGGCGTGCTTGCACTCGCGCTGCTCGGATGCGCGGAACTGAGCCCGCCGCGCACCAGCACTTCCTCGACGCTGACGACCACCGAGGCCACCGTCGTCTCCGTGGATCAGGCCACCCGCCAGGTGGTCCTGAAGGGCGCCGACGGCTCGACCATGGACGTGGCCGCCGGTCCCGAGGTCCGCAACCTGCCGCAGCTCAAGGCCGGCGACACGGTGCGGATGGACTTCTTTCAGGCGACGACGGTCAGCATGGCCGATCCCGCCGACACCGGCGAGGTCCAGAAGACGGCGATCGCCGGGCGCGCGGCCGACGGCGACAAGCCGGGCGGCATGGCCGCGTCCAACACCTCGCTCGTGGTCACCGTGGTCAACTACGACCGCAACAGCGGCGTCGCCACGTTCCGCGCCCCCAGCGGGTTGACGCGGCAGGCCGTGGTGCCGCCGGAACTGCGCAGCTTCGCGGAACGGCGTGGTCCGGGCTCGCGGGTGCTCGTGTCGCTGACCGAGGCCGTGGCGGTGACGATCACCCCCGAGGGCTGAGACGTCACCCCGCCGCGCCGAGGCTGGCCACCACCGTCCCCAGCAGCCCGGCCGGCAGGATGACGACCATCGGCCCTGAGTCAAAGTCGAGGCGCACCGGTCCGCCGGTCGCCTCGTTGGACGTTCCGGTGCGCTCGTCCGGCCGGAACCGCAGGCCACCGATCGGCCAGCGCAGCCCGGTGGAACGGCCCTCGACCGGCCCGAGCGGCCAGAGCGAGACCCGCGTCCCGGCCGCCAGCGGCAACTCCCACTCCCGCGGACAGAGAAACGCCAGATCCTCGTCGCCGATCAGCACCACCCGCCCCGCGGGTACGCGGGTCAGCGCCGTCAGCGCCGCCAGCGTGTGGTCGAGCCGCCCGCCGAGAAAGCCCACCCCGAGAAACAGCGGTGCCTCGACGGAGTAGAGGCATTTCTCGAAGTCGGTCGTGTCCTGCTCGGGGATCGGCTGGACCGCCACGCCGGCTCCGCGCAGCGCCTCCGCGTCACGGAGCGAGTCCATGTCGCCGATCACCGCCCGAAACCGCGCGCCCCCGGGCAACGCCACGTCGCCACCGCCATCCGCCGCGATCGCCTCGGGCGCCAGCGCCAGCGCGTCCGCAAGACGCTCTGCCGAAACCGGCGCGCCGCCGACCAGCGTCACCGGGCCGGTGGCCCGATACAGCACCGGGCCGAAGGCCCGCTGATGCGCCGGGCCGGAGGCCCGATGATGCGCGCTGCGGGGCGCTCCGCCGCTCACTGCGCCGGCGCGGCCGGCGGCGAGACCGGCGTCATGTCGTGGATCGCCACGGCCGAGATGCTGTTCTTCGGCGATCCCTCGACCAGCTTGTCAGAGTAGGTCAGGTAGACCAGCGTGCTGCGCTTCTCGTCATAGAACCGCACCACCTGGATGTGCTTGAAGAGGATGCTGGCCCGGGCGGAGTAGACCTCCTCGCCGTCCTTGAGCGTATCGCGAAACTTCACCGGCCCGATCTGCTGGCAGCTCACCGCCGCGTCGGAGGTGTCCTCCGCGAGCCCGAGACTGCCTTTGATGCCGCCGGTCCGTGCCCGGCTGATGAAGCAGGCGACGCCCTCGACCTTCGGATCGTCGAACGCCTCGACGACGATCTTGTGGTTCGCCCCGAGGATCCGGATCGCCGTCGTGACCTCGCCGATCTCCTCGGCCCTGGCCGCCCCGGACGCGACCACCCCCGCCATCAGCGCGAGCGCCGCGACCGTCCTTGCTGCTGTCATGTCCTGATCTCCCCCTGCCGCCCGTTCAGATGGCGTCTCGGCCGCGCGAAGAAAAGCCCGGCCCTTGCCTCAGGGTTCGCGCGCATCGTGGTCCGCGCGCCGCCGGGCGTCGGGATCCTCGCGGCCGATCCCGCGAAACACCGCCTTGAACGGCAGCGCCCACAGGATCCCGAGGCCGCCATAGACCAGAAGCTCGACCCAGATCGACGGCCGCTCGAAGAGCGCGAGCAGGCTCACCGCCGCGACCACATAGGCCGGCAGTCCGACGAGGAGCAGGACGAGCGACCAGCGTCGCCGCGCCCGCCAGCTCAGGCTCATGCGGCGAACGGGTCGGTGACGAGGATCGTGTCGTCCCGTTCCGGGCTGGTGGAGAGCAGCGCCACCGGGCAGTCGATCAGCTCCTCGATGCGGCGGACGTACTTGATCGCCTGCGCCGGCAGATCGGCCCACGAGCGGGCGCCCGCCGTGGTCTCGGACCAGCCGTCCATCGTCTCGTAGATCGGAACCACCCGCTCCTGCAGCGCCGCCGCCGTCGGCAGATAGTCCAGCCGCTCGCCGTCGAGCTCGTAGCCCACGCAGATCTTCAGTTCCTCGAAGCCGTCGAGGACGTCGAGCTTGGTCAGCGCGATGCCGTTCACCCCGCTCGTCGTGCAGGTCTGGCGCACCAGCACCGCGTCGAACCAGCCGCACCGGCGCTTGCGCCCGGTCACGGTGCCGAACTCGCGCCCGCGCTCGCCGAGGCGCTGGCCGATCTCGTCGGTCAGTTCCGCCGGGAACGGACCGGAGCCCACGCGGGTGGTGTAGGCCTTGACGATGCCGAGCACAAAGTCGATCGCCCCCGGCCCCATGCCGGTGCCGGTCGCCGCCATGCCCGCCAGCGTGTTCGACGAGGTGACATAAGGATACGTGCCGAAGTCGATGTCGAGGAGCGAGCCCTGCGCGCCCTCGAACAGGATCCGCCGCCCCTCGCGGCGCTTCTCCGCGAGGATGCGCCAGACCGGCGCGGCATAGCGCAGCACCTGCGGCGCGATCTCGTCGAGCTGCGCACGCAGTGCAGCGCGGTCGATCGGCTCGGCGCCGAGCCCCTGGCGCAGCGGGTCGTGGTGCGCGAGCAGCCGGTCGATGCGCGTCTCGAGCGTCGCGGGGTCCCCGAGATCGGCAACGCGGATCGAGCGGCGGCCAACCTTGTCCTCATAGGCCGGGCCGATGCCGCGGCCGGTGGTGCCGATCTTCGCGGCCCCCGCCGCCTCCTCGCGCAGGCGGTCCAGATCCTGATGCAGCGGCAGGATCAGGGGCGTGTTCTCGGCGACGAGCAGGTTCTCGGGCGAGATGTCGACGCCCTGGGCGGAGAGCTTGTCGATCTCGGTGATGAGCGCCCACGGATCGAGCACGACACCATTGCCGATGACGCTGAGCTTGCCCGGCCGGACGATGCCCGAGGGAAGCAGCGAAAGCTTGTAGACTGTACCGTCGACGACCAGCGTGTGGCCGGCGTTGTGGCCTCCCTGGAAGCGGGCAATCACATCAGCCCGCTCACTCAACCAGTCGACGATCTTGCCCTTGCCTTCGTCACCCCACTGGGCTCCGACGACGACGACATTTCCCATGGCCGGACCTTCCCGCGTAGTTCGCGGGGGGCGTTATAGCCGTGCCGGCTGGTGGCCGAAACCCGTCATTTTCGCGGATCAGGCCTGAACTTCCGCTGATCGTCGGGAAGGATCCCGCCCGGACCCTGCAGTGCAGGCCGGTCCGGGCGGGCCCCTCGACCTTCGCGGTCACTGGCCAGCGATGTCAGCCAATGAAGCGGAAGGCTTCGAGCGGGACGCGGTGGTCCTCGACGTCTACGAGGAACGACGGCAGTTCGAGCGGCGCGGAGCTGTCGAGCAACGCCTGCTGTGCGATGCGGCGAACCCACGGGTCCGGCGAATAGAGCTGGATCGCCTTCAGCGCCTCGGCATGCCGGTCAAGGCGGCGCTCAAGCGTATGGACGTGGTCGCCGAAGACATCGAGGGCCAACCCGAGCGCCGGCTCACCGCCACCTTCGACGGTCCGGTATGCCGCCGCCGCCCGGTCGCGCGCCTCGTCGGAATCGCGCCGGCCATGCTCGGCGAACGAGGGACGGCCCCGGGCTTCGTCCAGCTTCGCGATGCCGGTGGTGTCGCCGGCGACACCGGCGCCGAGGCGGAAAAAGAGCGCCTGCACCGCCGAGCGAACGGCCGAGGCCGGGCCCCGTTCGGGGTGGATGTCTGCGTGCGGGTCGATGGCGAGGGCGGTCGTGCGGGTCATGGTCGGTACTCCTTCGATCTCGGCCCCGGCTCACGGGGCGGGTTGGGGAGCTTGATCAGGTCGGCGTTGCGATCGCACCCGGAGGCCAATGCCCTGGCGATCCCGGAGAGAAGGCGCCGTGACCTGCTGCCGAACGATGAGGGGCGGTGCAGCCTGGCCATCGCGACCTGTGCTGAGCGCCTGCGGGCGACGTCGCGGAGCCAGTCCTGGTGTGGATTGTGCCTATCCATCCGACCCCCCATCGTTCGGCCCACTAATCACGACATATGTGATCGTGATTTACAAGCTACAATTTTGTGTCTGGATTATCTCAAGCAAATTCAACGTGATACGGAAAAGGCCGCCGTGCGATGCGCGGCGGCCCTCTCGCGATTCGCGCGAATCGCCGGGATTCAGGCGCTGGCGACCGCCTTCAGGACCGCATCGACGTGCCCCGGCACCTTCACCTTGCGCCACACCTGCCGCACGGTGCCGTCCTTCACGAGGAACGTCGCGCGCTCGATGCCCATGTACTTGCGCCCGTACATCGATTTCTCCACCCAGACGCCAAACGCCTCACAGACCTCGCCGGTCCCGTCCGACAGCAGGATCACCTTCAGGTCGTGCTTGTCGCGGAACTTGTCGTGGCTCGCCACGCTGTCCTTCGAGATGCCGAGGACGACCGCGCCGGCGGCGGCGAACTCGTCCGCCCGATCGCTGAAGCCGATCGCCTCCTTCGTGCAGCCGGAGGTGTCGTCCTTCGGATAGAAGTAGATGACGAGCGTCTTGCCCGGAAAATCCGCAGGTCCGGCGGTGCCTCCACCGTCGCGGGGAAGCGAGAAGTCTGGAACCGGATCGCCCACGTCGACCATGGCAGGTCTCCCTCTGAATTGGCCGCGGCAGGGGACGACAATCGGCGCCGGGTTGCAAGCCGGGGCGATTTCCCGGAAACCCGGCGGCATCCGGTCTCCCCACGCGAATCCCCCCACCCGGTGTCTCCCATGCGGCTCGACGATTTCGACTACCAGCTTCCGGAAGATCTGATCGCGCTGCGCCCCGCGCGGCCGCGCCCGGCGTCGCGCCTGCTCGTTGCCGGCCCGGACGCGCAGCACGACTCGCAGGTCGCGAACCTGCCCGAATGGCTCCGTCCGGGCGATCTTCTCGTCCTGAACGACACCCGCGTCATCCCCGCGCGCCTGACTGGCCGGCGCGAGCGGCCGGGCGGTGCGGGGGCGACGATCGAGGCGACGCTCGTCGGCTTCACCACCGGCGGCCTCTGGCGGGCGCTCGCCCGCCCCGGCAAGCGGCTGGCGGTGGGCGACCGCATCGACTTCGGCCCGCTCTCGGCGCTGGTCCGCGCCAAGGACGGCGCCGAGGTGACGCTCGCCTTCGACCGCGAGGGACCGGCTTTCGAGGCGGCGCTGGCCGAGGCAGGCGAGATCCCGCTGCCGCCCTACATCGCCACCCGCCGCGCTGCCGACGCACAGGACCGCGACGACTATCAGACTGTCTTCGCCCGCCACCCGGGCGCCGTGGCCGCGCCCACCGCCTCGCTGCACTTCGACGCAGGACTCCTCGACGCGCTCGCCGCCCGCGGCGTCTCCACCGCCCGCGTGACCCTGCACGTGGGCGCGGGCACCTTCCTGCCAGTCAAGGTCGACGACATCGAGACCCACCGGATGCATGCCGAGTGGGGCGAGATCGGCGAGGATGCGGTGGCGGCGATCCGCGCCACCCGTGCCGCCGGCGGCCGGGTGATTCCGGTGGGCACCACGGCGCTGCGCCTGATCGAGACCGCCGCCGCGCCCGGCAAAATCCGGCCATGGCGCGGCGAGACCGACATCTTCATCCGGCCGGGCTACGACTTCCGCGTCACTGACGGCCTGATGACGAACTTCCACCTGCCGAAGTCGACCCTGCTCATGCTGGTGTCGGCTCTGATGGGGATCGAGCGGATCCGCGCGATCTACGCGCACGCCATCGCGGACCGCTACCGCTTCTTCTCCTACGGCGACTCGTCGCTGCTCCTGCCGCACGGGATCTGAGGAACCGCCATGCTCTCCGTTCTCTCCAGCTCCTGGCCCCTGCTCTTCGGCATCCTCCTGCTTCTGGTCGGCAACGGCCTCCAGGGCACGCTGCTCGGCGTGCGCGGCGGCATCGAGGGGTTCGACGCCAGCACCATGGCGTGGGTGATGAGCGCCTATTACGTGGGCTTCCTGCTCGGCTCGTGGCGCGCGACGACGCTCATCGCCCGCGTCGGTCACGTCCGGGTCTTCGCCGCCCTCGCCTCGCTCATTTCAGCGGCGTTCCTGATCTACGCCGTGGCACCCAACCCGTGGGTCTGGATCGCCATGCGCGTGCTCGTCGGCTTCGCGTTCTCCGGCGTCTACGTGGTCGCGGAAAGCTGGCTGAACGACGCGGCGACCAACGAGACCCGCGGCAAGGCGCTGTCGCTCTACATGGTGGTGCAGATGATCGGCATCATCTCGGCGCAGTTCCTGCTCAACCTCGCGAACCCGGCCGACTATACGCTCTTCGTCGTGATGTCGGTGCTGGTCTCGCTCGGCGTCACGCCGATCCTGCTCACCGCCGGCAACGCGCCCGCCTATCGCCTCACCAAGCCCATGAGCCTCGGCGAGCTCTTCCGCATCTCGCCGCTCGGCTGCGTCGGCACGTTCCTGCTCGGTGGCGTCTTCGCGGCGATCTTCGGCATGGCCTCGGTCTACGGCACCGTCACCGGCCTCTCCGTCGCGGAGATCTCGGCCTTCGTCGCGGCGATCTACACCGGCGGGCTCGCCTTCCAGGTGCCGGTCGGCTGGCTCTCCGACCGCATGGACCGCCGCAAGCTCATCCTCGCGCTCAACGCCGCCGGCGCCGTCATCACGCTCGGCGGCGCCGCCTTCGCCGGAAACTATGCCGTGGTCCTCGCCCTCGGCTTCGTGATCGGAGGGGTGGCGAACCCGCTCTACTCGCTGATCATCGCCTACACCAACGACTTCCTCGACCCCTCCGACATGGCCGCGGCGTCGGGCGGGCTGCTCTTCATCAACGGCACCGGCGCCATGCTCGGGCCGCTGGTGATCGGCGTGCTGCTCACCCGCTTCGGCGGCTGGGGCTTCTTCGGCTTCGTCGGCGGCCTCTTCGCGCTGATGGGCGCCTACGCTGCCTGGCGCATGACCCGTCGCGCCGCGCCGGAGGAGACCTCGGGCGCCTTCACCACCGTCCTGCCCACCGCCTCGCCGGTCGCGCTCGAAGTCTCCCGCGGAGTCGCCGTGGAACGCAGCGATGCGCAGAAGGCAGGGGACGCGGGCGAGCCCGCGCAACCCGCCGCGACGGCCGCGGAGGCCCCTGAGGCGCGAAAGTGACGCTGGCATGACAACGCGCCCGTCTCACCACTTCCCTTTTCGATTTTGGTGGGAAAGAGTGATCCTTGGGATGGACACTGCGGAGAAGGTCGATGGACCCGCGCGCCGAGGAAATACTGGAGTTCTGGGATCGTATCGGGCCGGAAGGCTGGTACGAGGTCAACGAGGCGATCGATCGCGAGATCATCGACCGCTGGGGCGAGCTGTGGGAGATCGGACGGATCGGCGTGCTGCGCGACTGGCGCGCCACGCCGCGATCCTGCCTCGCGCTCGTGCTCCTGCTCGATCAGTTCCCGCGGAACATGTTCCGGGGCGATGCCCGCTCCTTCGCCTCGGACGCGCGCGCCCGTGACGTCGCGCGCGCCGCGATCGCGTCCGGCTTCGACAAGGCCATCCCGGTGCCCGAGAGGCAGTTCTTCTACCTGCCGCTCATGCACTCCGAGGTCTCGTCGGATCAGGACCAGTGTGTCCGCCTCGTGCTTCTGAACCTCGGCCGGACGGACACCCTCGACCACGCCCGCGCCCACCGCGCGGTCATCCGCCAGTTCGGGCGCTTCCCCTACCGTAACGACGCGCTCGGACGCGAGACGACGCCCGCCGAGGCGGCGTTCCTCGAGGCGGGCGGCTACCGCCACGCCTACGAGGCCGTGGCGGCCTGAGATGGCAAGGTCCTGCGACGTTGCGGTGATCGGTGGCGGCCCCGGGGGCTACGTGGCCGCCATCCGCGCAGCACAGCTCGGGCTCCGGACCGTCGTCGTCGAGCGCGAGGCGCTCGGCGGCATCTGCCTCAACTGGGGCTGCATCCCGACCAAGGCGCTGCTGCGCTCGGCCGAGGTCTTCCACCTCATGCACCGGGCGAAGGAATTCGGCCTCTCGGCCGATGGCCTCGGCTTCGACCTCGACGCGGTGGTGAAGCGCTCGCGCGGCGTCGCGAAGCAGCTTTCCTCCGGCGTCGGCTTCCTGATGAAGAAGAACCGCGTCGAGGTGGTGATGGGCACCGCCCGCCTCGCCGCGCCGGGCCGGATCACCGTCGAGGGCGCAGATGACATCGAAGCCGGCGCGATCATCCTCGCCACCGGTGCCCGCGCCCGAGAACTGCCCGGCCTCGAAGCCGACGGCGTGCGCGTCTGGTCCTACCGCCACGCACTCCTGCCGCCGCACATGCCGCGCCGCCTGCTCGTCATCGGATCCGGCGCGATCGGCATCGAGTTCGCGAGCTTCTACAACACCCTCGGCGCCGAGACGACGGTGGTCGAGGTGCTGGACCGCATCCTGCCCGTCGAGGACGCCGAGATCTCGGGCCTCGCGAAGAAGGCGTTCGAGAAGCAGAAGATGCGCATCCTCGAAGCCGCCACCGTTACCGCCCTCGAGCGCGGCCAGGACACCGTGACCGCGACGATCGAGCGCGGCGGCGAGACGCTCCGGGAAGACTTCGACACGGTGATCGTCGCCACCGGCATCGTCGGCAACGTCGAGGATCTGGGGCTCGAGGCGTTGGGCGCCAAAGTCGAGCGCAGCCATGTGGTCGTCGACGAGTACTGCCGCACCGGCGTGCCCGGCCTCTACGCCATCGGCGACGTGGCCGCCCCGCCGTGGCTTGCCCACAAGGCGATGCACGAGGGGGTGATGGTCGCCGAACTCATCGCCGGGCAGACCGTCCACGCCGTCGCCCCGGGCTCCATTCCCGGCTGCACCTACTGCTCGCCGCAGGTGGCGAGCGTCGGCCTGACCGAGGCGAAGGCGGTCGAACTTGGCCACGAGATCCGCGTCGGCCGCTTCCCGTTCGTCGGCAACGGCAAGGCGATCGCCCTCGGCGAGCCCGACGGCATGATCAAGACGGTGTTCGACGCGAAGACCGGCGAGCTTCTCGGTGCGCACATGATCGGCGCCGAGGTGACCGAGCTCATTCAGGGCTATGTCGTCGGCCGCACCCTGGAGACCACCGAGGCCGAACTCATTGCCACGGTCTTCCCGCACCCGACCCTTTCGGAGGCAATGCACGAGTCGGTGCTCGACGCCTACGGCCGAATGCTCCACATGTGAGCGCGCCCACCCGGCGCTTGCGCCGGTAGAGGTATGCGGCCGCTTGCGCCGGCAAGGTACGCGGCCGCTTGCGCCGGCAAAGGCTCACCGCTTTCGCGTCGGCACCAAAGCCCTTGCGTCGAATGCGAACATATGGCGAACATGGCGCCATGGACCCTCGACTCGCCGCCAAGCTGCGAATCCTCGCGGACGCCGCCAAGTACGACGCCTCCTGCGCCTCCTCGGGCGCGCCGAAGCGGTCAGGCGGCGCGAAGGGGCTCGGCTCGACCTCCGGGATGGGCATCTGCCACGCCTACACCCCGGACGGCCGCTGCGTCTCGCTGCTGAAGATCCTTCTCACCAACTGGTGCCTCTACGACTGCGCGTATTGCGTGAACCGCCGCTCGTCGAACACGCCACGGGCGCGCTTCAGCGTGGAGGAGGTCGTCACCCTCACCCTCGAGTTCTACAAGCGCAACTACATCGAGGGGCTGTTTCTCTCCTCCGGTGTCGCAAAGTCGCCCGACGCCACCATGGAGGATCTGCTGCGTGTCGCGCGCACGCTGCGCCGCGACCATGGGTTTGCCGGCTACATCCACCTGAAAGCGATCCCCGAGGCGAGCCCGTGGCTCGTGGAGCAGGCCGGGCGCTGGGCCGATCGCCTCTCGATCAACCTGGAGCTTCCCTCCGAGGCGAGCCTCAAGACCCTCGCCCCGGAGAAGAGCGCCCCCGCCATCGCCGGCGCCATGGACCAGATGCGCGAGCGCATCGACGAGGCGAAGGCCGAGAAGCTCCGCTTCGCGCCCGCCGGGCAGAGCACCCAGGTGATCGTCGGCGCCGACGCCACCACGGACGAGGGCGTGCTGCGCGCCAGCGCGCGCCTCTATGGCAGCTACCGATTGCGCCGGGTCTACTACTCCGCCTTCAGCCCGATTCCCGAGCCGTCGTCGGTCCTGCCGGTGAAGCCGCCACCGCTGCGACGCGAGAACCGGCTCTATCAGGCCGACTGGCTCTTGCGTTTCTACGGGTTCAGCGTCGACGAGATCGCAGCCGGGGGGGAGGGCGGTATGCTCGACCTCGACGCCGACCCGAAACTCGCATGGGCCCTGAAACATCGCGCCGCATTCCCGGTCGACATCAACCGGGCGCCCCGCGAGATGCTGCTCCGTATCCCCGGGCTTGGCGTGAAGGCGGTAAACCGCGCCATCGCGGCCCGGCGGCACACCCGCCTGCGCCTTGCGGACCTTGCGCGACTGACGCCCTCCCTGAAGCGCGCCCTGCCGTTCATTGTCGCCGCGGACCACCGCGCGCCCGGCCTCGACCGTCTCGACCTTCGACGGCACCTCGTGAAGCCGCCCGAACAGCTCACGCTCTTCCCGTGATCCACGTGGCGCTGCACGACGGTGCCGACCTCGACGGCTTTCGTGCCGCCGTCCGCCGGCTCATCGCTGCCGGCGCCCGGCCCGAGGAAGTCGTGTTCGCCAGCGGCAGCCTGTTCGCCGCCGCGCCCGAGACCGACGCGCCCGCGGTCATGCTGCCGCGCCGCGTCGCTGATCTCGTGCGCCTCGTCACCTGTCACCGCGACCCGGAGCGCTACGCGCTCCTCTACGCCCTGATCTGGCGGATGCACTCCGGCGAGAAACACCTGCTCGACGTTGCCTCCGACCCGCTCGTGTATCGCCTGCAGCGTCTTGCGAAGTCCGTCCGCCGCGACCTGCACAAGATGCACGCCTTCGTCCGCTTCCGCCGGATCGAGACGCCGGACGGCGAACGCTTCATCGCGTGGTTCGAGCCGGAAAACTTCATCCTCGAGGCCACCGCCGACTTCTTCATCACCCGCTTCCGCTCGATGGACTGGGCGATCCTGACGCCGATCGGCCGGATGCGATGGGATCGGACTCGCCTGAGCTACGGCCCGCCCGCCAGCCGCGACGAGGCGCCGGTCGCCGACCCCTTCGAGGACGGCTGGCGCGGCTACTACGAGAGCACCTTCAATCCCGCCCGGGTCAACCTCGCCGCCACCCGCGCCGAGATGCCGAAGAAGTACTGGAAGAACCTGCCCGAGGCGGCGGCGATCCCAGAAATGATCCGAAACGCTCCCGCGCGCGTTAAGGAAATGATCCAGCGGGAAGCGACGCGACCCGCGCACCGCAAGCCCGAGAAGGCGCTCGCCGCCATGGCCGACCAGACCCCGAACAGCCTCGATGCCCTCAACCGCATCATCGCCAGCGCACCGCCCATGGTCGAGGGCGGAACCCGGGCCGTGCTCGGCGAAGGACCGCTCGGTGCGGCCATCGCCTTCGTCGGCGAACAGCCGGGGGATCAGGAGGATCTCGCGGGGCGTCCCTTCGTTGGCCCGGCCGGACAGGTCTTCGACAAGGCGCTGGAGAAGGCGGGGATCGACCGTGCCGGGGTCTACGTCACCAACGCCGTCAAGCACTTCAAGTATGTCCAGCGCGGCAAGCGACGGCTTCACCAGCGCCCGACGGCGGGGGAGGTGAAGCACTACCGCTGGTGGCTGAAGGCGGAGCTCGACTTCGTCGGACCGCGCGTCATCGTCGCGATGGGCGCGACGGCCGTCCTCGCCCTCACCGGCAAGGCGCTCCCCGTCACCTCGAACCGCGGCGAAACCCGCTTCGACAACCGCGCGGGCTACATCACCGTCCATCCGTCCCACCTGCTCCGCCTGCCCGACGAGGCGGCGAAGCGGCGGGAGTGGGATGCCTTCGTGGCCGACATGCGGCGGATCCGCGAGATCGCCTGAACACGTCCCGGGCAACCGACAATCGACGCGAGTCGCCGGTCTGTCACCGTACCTCTGGCGGAAATGCCCGGCCATCACCCCCGATTCGCCCGAAAAATCCCTCGGGATATCGCGTTTGCGCAGTTTCGAGGTATCCGCTCCGACGATCTTCCCGAAGGATGCCTCCGGCAACGACGGCGCGTTCCCTTGCGACCGGGCGCCCCCCCGCATACGTTGTGGCCGATCTCAGGAATGGCCCCGCGTGACCGACACCACGACCTCGACCGACGCCGCCTATCGGGTTCTCGCCCGGAAGTACCGGCCCGCCACCTTCGCCGATCTGATCGGTCAGGAGGCGATGGTGCGCACGCTCAGGAATGCCTTCGAGTCCGACCGGATCGCCCACGCCTTCGTGCTGACCGGGGTGCGCGGCGTCGGCAAGACCACCACGGCGCGCATCATTGCCAAGGGGCTGAACTGCACCGGCGCTGACGGCAACGGCGGCCCGACCATCGAGCCCTGCGGCATCTGCGACGCCTGCCGCGCCATCTCCGAAGGCCGCCACGTCGACGTGCTCGAAATGGACGCGGCCTCGCGCACCGGCGTCAACGACATCCGCGAGATCATCGACGGCGTTGCCTACCGGGCCGCCTCGGCGCGCTACAAGGTCTACATCATCGACGAGGTGCACATGCTCAGCACCTCGGCGTTCAACGCGCTTCTGAAGACGCTCGAAGAGCCGCCGCCCCACGTGAAGTTCATCTTCGCGACCACCGAGATCCGCAAGGTCCCGGTGACGGTGCTCTCGCGCTGCCAGCGCTTCGATCTGCGCCGGATCGAGCCCGAGGTCATGCTCGCCCACCTCGCCCGCATCGCCGACGCCGAGGGCGCGGCGGTCGCCGCCGACGGGCTCGCGCTCATCACCCGCGCCGCCGAGGGCTCGGTGCGCGATGCGCTCTCGCTCCTCGACCAGGCGATCGCCCACGGCGCGGGCGAGACCGGTGCGGCCGAGGTGCGCGCCATGCTCGGCCTCGCCGACCGCGGCCGCATCCTCGATCTCTTCGCCGCCGTGATGACCGGCGACGCGCGCGGCGCGCTGGCCGAGCTTGCCCAGGAATATGCCGCCGGCGCCGACCCGGCCGCGATCCTGCGCGATCTGGCCGAGGTGACGCACTGGGTCTCGATGCTGAAGCTCGCGCCCGAGTCCGCCGAGGATCCGACCGTCGGCCCGGATGAACGCACCCGCGGCCTCGACTTTGCCGCGCGCCTGCCCATGCGGGCGCTGACCCGCGCGTGGCAGATGCTCCTGAAGGCGCTCGAGGAAGTGGCGACGGCGCCGAACGCGATGATGGCTGCCGAAATGGCGGTGATCCGCCTCACCCACATCGCCGACCTGCCCTCACCCGAGGAGCTCGTCCGTCGCCTGACGAGCGGCGCCGCCCCCGCCCCGTCCGCACCCGCCCCGACCGCACCGTCCCCGCCCGCAACGCCCCCCACCGGCAACCCCGGCGCGCGGGCCGGTGCCGCCCCCGCGCGCGCGCTGGCACAAGCCGTCGCCCAGCCGATGCCGGCCTCGGAGACCGCCCCCCGATCCGGGCCCGACACCGGCCCGCTCGCCCGCTTCCAGAGCTTCCCCGATGTCGTCGCCCTGATCCGCGCCCGGCGCGACATCAGCCTGCTCGTCGAGGTGGAAAGCCACGTCCGCCTCGCCCGCTATGCCCCCGGCCGCATCGAGTTCGAGCCCGGCGACGGCGCGCCGCCCGACCTTGCCGCCCGCCTTGCCCAGCGCCTCCAGCTCTGGACCGGCGTGCGCTGGGGCGTCGCCATCGTCGGCTCCGGCGGCGAGCCGACCATCGCCGAGGTGCGCGCCGAGCGGAAGGGCACCCTGCACGCTCAGGCCCTCGCCCACCCGATGGTGCAGGCGATGCTCGCCGCCTTCCCCGGCGCGGAGGTGCGCGAGGTCCGCGCTCCCGACCTCACCGACCCCACGACCGCCCCGCTCGCACCCGCCGCCGAGGAGGCGGAGGACGACGACTGGGATCCCATCGACCCGTTCTCGGAGGACAACTGACATGCTGAAGGGTCTCGGCCAGCTTGGCGACATGGCCAAGCTGATGAAGCACGCACAGGAAATGCAGAGCCGCATGGCCGACGCCCAGAACCGTCTCGACGACGTCGAGGTGGTGGGCGAGGCCGGCGCCGGGCTCGTCAAGGTAACCGCCACCGCCAAGGGCGCGGTGAAGGGCCTTGCCATCGATCCCACCCTCTTCGTGCCCGAGGAGCGCGAAGTGGTGGAAGACCTGATCGTCGCGGCGATCCAGGACGCCCAGGCCCGCGCCATGGCCGCCGCCCAGACCGAAATGGCCAAGGTGACCGAGGGCCTCGACCTGCCCCCCGGCATGAAGCTGCCGTTCTGAGAACGCGCTGAGAACGGGCGGGCAAAGATGGCGGACGCGGGAGATGCGGCGGTTGACCGGCTGATCGGGCTTATGGCCCGGTTGCCGGGACTTGGGCCGCGCTCGGCGCGTCGGGCCGTGCTGACCCTGATCCGCCGCCGCGAAAGCCTGCTCGATCCGCTCGCCCAGGCGCTGGCCGACGTGGCCGCGACAGTGCGGGAATGCGCCCGTTGCGGCAACATCGCCACCACTGAACTCTGCACCATCTGCACCGACCCGGCCCGGGCGACCGGCGAAATCTGCGTCGTCGAGACGGTGGCCGATCTCTGGGCGATGGAGCGCGGCGGCGCCTTCCGTGGCCGCTATCACGTGCTCGGCGGCGTCCTCTCGGCGCTCGACGGCATCACGCCCACCAGCTTGCGCATCCCCGAACTCGTGGCGCGGGTGGCGGAGGAAGGCACGCGCGAGGTGATCCTCGCGCTCAACGCCACCGTCGACGGCCAGACCACCGCGCACTACATCGCCGGCGAACTCGCGCCGCTTGGCGCCAGCCTCACCTCACTCGCCAAGGGCGTGCCGATCGGCGGCGAACTCGACTACCTCGACGACGGCACGATCGGCGCCGCGCTCCTCGCCCGCCGGGCGCTCTGAGGCCTCAGCAGTTCGGGTCCGTCGTGCCGGAAAGGTCGAGCCCGGTCGCCGTCGGCGGCTGCCAGGAGCGTGATTCCGCCACCGCCCCCTGACCACTCGTGCCGATGTGCGAGCCGCCGGTGCCGCCCGTCCAGCCGGTGTTCCCGGCGTTGCCCGGCGCGGCGCCGTCGCTGCCGGGTGCCGGGGCCGTGGCAGGCCCCGCCGCCGCCGCTCCGTCCCGGCAGCCATCCGTCTCCGCCAGCGCGGCCCCCGCGGTCAGCGTGAGAGCCGTCCCGAGCGCCATCATCAGCCTGCGCATCGCACAATTCTCCCCGAATGGTCATGACCTGATTGTTCATGAAGGGAACGATTGGCGCCGCCCCACGGTTCCGACCCCTCTCCAAAGAGCCATCTCGCGGTCAATTGTCGGCAACTTCACACTGCACTACGATCGGGAATCAGGTGAGGTTCAGCGAACCGCAAGGGTTTGCGGCCTACCGAGGCTTGTCGAGCTGTACTGGTCCGAAGCGGCGCCGCAGACGCCGGACGGACGCCTTGCGTGACCGTTGTTCTGGAGTTTGAGTTCGACATGAATGTCAGAGCCTGCGCCCTGCTCGTTGCGGCGGTTGCGCTCGGAGCCTGTGCCACGGTCCCGGCGACCGGGCCCGTGGTGACCGAGGCTGTCGCGCCCGTACCGGAAGCCGGCCGCGCCGCGGCCGCGGCCGCCGTTCCCCAACCCGTCAGACCCGCGCCCGATCCGGCGCTGGTGGCGATCTATGCCTCGCGCAAGGACGGCTCAAGGACCCTGCCCGCCGTCGACGTCGCCGCGTTTCACCGCGAACTCCTGCGCAACGAGGTCGATTTCCCGACCACCGAGGCGCCGGGCACCGTCGTCATCGACACCACGGGGCCGTTTCTCTACCTCGTCGAGCCGGGCGGCCGGGCGACGCGCTACGGCATCGCCATCGGCCGCGAGGGGTTCGGCTGGACTGGCGACGGCACCATCGCCCGCCGTGCCAAATGGCCGACGTGGACACCGCCACCGGAGATGATCGCCCGAGACCCGCACGTGGCGAAATGGGCGGGCGGCCAGCCCGGCGGCGTCACCAACCCGCTCGGCGCCCGGGCGCTCTACATCAACTTCGGCGGGGCGGACTCAGGCTATCGCATCCACGGCACCAACATGCCGAAGTCCATCGGCTGGGCCGCCTCCTCCGGCTGCTTCCGCATGTTGAACCAGGACGTCATCGACCTCTACGACCGGGTACAGATCGGCGCGAAAGTCATAGTGCTCTGAAGCGGGAGGCGCGGAGGCCGACAGGGGCAGTCGCGGACGGATGTGTCACCTGCCGGATCCGTCTCTCGTCACCGTTGCGACCGACCCCGCCGTGGTTCTTCCCGCACGCCGCCTCACACGATCCCGCTGCTGCCCCCCGCGACCGCCGGCCGCTCCTCCGCGACTTTCGCGCGATATCCTGACGCCCGGAACGCCGCCACCGGGTCGATCGCCGCGCCCTTCTCCAGCCGCGCCATGGCAAGGATCGGCTCCACGTCGGTGCGGAACGCCGCCCGGAGCGTCTGGTTTGCCATCAGCGCGTCGTTCGCATCCTGATAGCCCTCGAGCGCCGGCCGATCGACCAGCGCCGCCTGAACATACGCCCGTTCGATCTCCATGGCGCTCGTCATCAGGCTCTCGATCGGATCGGTGACGTTGTGGCTCTGGTCGATCATGTGTGCGGGGTTGAAGCCCTCGACCCAGGCCTCCGCATCGACGAGCTCGTTGAAGACGAGAAACAGCCGGTAGGGATCGATGCTGCCCGCGTCGAGATCATCGTCGCCATACTTCGAGTCGTTGAAGTGGAAGCCGCCGAGCTTGCCGAACTGGATGAGCCGGGCGACGATCATCTCGATGTTGGCGTTCGGCGCGTGGTGGCCGAGGTCCACGAGACAGAACGCCTGCGGCCCGAGCTCCTGCGCGATCAGGATATTCGTCCCCCAGTCCTGCACCACGGTCGAATAGAACGCCGGCTCGTACATCTTGTGCTCGGAGAAGAGCCGCCAGTCCCCGGGCAACCGGACATAGACCGCCTGCATGGACTGGAGATACCGCTCGAAGCTCCGGGTGAAATGGCTCTGGCCGGGGAAGTTCGAGCCGTCGCCGATCCAGACCGTGAGCGCCTTCGACCCGATCGCCTCGCCGATGGCGATGCACTCGAGGTTGTGCTCGACCGCCTGCGCCCGGACGCCCGCGTCGGTGTGCGAGAGCGACCCGAACTTGTAGGAATGCCGCTGGCCGGGTGCGTCGGAGAAGGTGTTCGAGTTGATCGCGTCGAACCCGAGCCCGAGCGCCGCCGCGGTCTGGCGCAGCGCCGCCGGATCGGCCTTGTCCCACGGGATGTGGAGCGACACCGTCGGCGTCGCACCGGTCAGACGGTTGATCTCGGCACAGTCCGCGAGCTTGTCGAACACGTCCCGGGGCTCGCCCGGCCCGGGAAACCGCGCGAAACGCGTCCCACCCGTCCCGACGCCCCAGGACGGCACCGCGACGCCGAAGGCCGCCGCGCGCGCCTTCAGCGCGTCGATCTCCACGCCCCGGCGCGCCAGCCGCTCGCCGAGGCTCTCGTAGTCCCGCCGCAGGTCTGCCTCCGCAGTCGCCCCAGTCCGCTGAACCGTCATCGGCCTGCCTCCCTCAGCGCGTGAACGCCTGGACGTTGCCCGCGTCGACGTTGACGATGTTGCCCGTCGACTTCGACGAGGCGTCCGAGGCGAGGAAATACGCCGCCTCGGCGATGTCCTCCGGGAAGACCGAGCGCTTGAGGAGCGAGCGCTGGCGATACATCTCCTCGAGCCCGTCCTTGTCGGTCTTGTAGGTCGCGGCGCGCTGCTCCAGCCACTCGCCCTCCCAGATCTTCGAGCCGCGCAGCACCGCGTCAGGGTTCACCACGTTGACCCGGATGCCGTCCGGCGCGCCTTCGAGCGCGAGGCAGCGCGCCAGATGCAGCTCCGACGCCTTCGCCGTGCAGTAGGCCGCAGCACCCGGCGAGGCCGCCAGCCCGTTCTTCGAGCCGATGAACACCACCGACCCGCCGATCCCCTGCGCCCGGAAGACCGCGAACACCGCCCGCGAGACGAGGAAGTACCCCGTCGACAGGATCGCCATGTTGCGGTCCCAGAGCGCCAGCGTCGTCTCCTCGATCGGCGCCGACGAGGCGATGCCGGCGTTCGAGACCAGAATGTCGATGCCGCCGAAGCCGAGGCAGGCACCGGCGAACGCCGCCGCCACCGCGTCCTCGGACGTCACGTTCATCTCCACGCTCCCGACCACGTCCGCGCCGTGCCGCGCCCCGAGCGCCGCCTTGGTCTCGTCGAGGGCAGCCGCGTCGATGTCGGCCAGCACCACGCAGGCCCCTTCGCGCAGGTAGCGGTCCGCGATCGCCGCACCGATCCCGCCAGCCCCGCCAGTGACCAGCGCGATCCGCCCCGCGAGGCTCTTGCGCGCCGGCATCCGCTGGAGCTTCGCCTCCTCCAGCAGCCAGTACTCGATGTCGAACGCCTCCTGCTCCGGCAGCCCGCGATACTCGCTCACCGCTGAGGCGCCGCGCATGACGTTGATGGCGTTCACGTAGAACTCACCCGAGATCCGCGCCGTCGCCTTGTCCTTCGCGAAGGTCAGCATCCCCACGCCCGGCACCAGGTAGACGACCGCGTTCGGATCGCGCAGCGCCGGGCTGGTGGGCCGCCGGCAACGCTCGTAGTACGCCGCGTAGTCGGCACGATACGCCTCGACCGCCTCGGGCAGGCTTGCCAGCGTCGCCTCCACGTCGGGCGCCGCCGGGTCGAACGCCACCACCAGCGGCCGGATTTTGGTGCGCAGGAAATGGTCCGGGCAGCTCGTGCCCAGCGCTGCCAGCGGCTCCATGCCGGTCGCGTTCACGAACTCGAGCACCGCGTCCTGATCGTCGAAGTGCCCGACCATCGGCACATCCTTCGACACGAGCCCGCGGATCACCGGCATCAGCCGCGCCGCCACCGCCCGCCGCTCCTCGGGCGCGAGCGAGACCACGCGCGGTCCGCCGAACGCCGGCACCCCGGCGGTCTTCGCGTCGAGCCAGTCGATCGCCCGGTTGATGACCGCGATCGTCGTCTCGTAGCAGCTCTTCGCGTCATCGCCCCAGGTGAAGAGCCCGTGACTCTCGAGCACCACGCCCTTCGCCTCCGGGTTTTCGACGCAGAACGCCTCCAGCCACAACCCGAGCTCGAACCCCGGCCGCTTCCACGGCAGCCATCCGATCTCGTCGCCGAAGATCTCCGCCGTCAGCGCCTTCGAGTCCTTCGACGCGGCGATGGCGATGATTGCATCCGCGTGCATGTGATCGACGTGCGCGCGCGGCACATAGGCATGCAGCGGCGTGTCGATCGAGGCAGCGCGCGGGTTGAGGTTGAAGGTACAGTGCGGCAGCAGCCCGACCATTTCGTCCTCGAACTCGAGGCCGCGATAAATCCCCTTCAGAGCGCGCAGCTTCTCCATGTAGAGCGTCGAGAAGCCGTCGAGCTTCATCGTCCCCACATCGCCGCCTGAGCCCTTCACCCACAGCACCTCCACCGCCTTACCGGTGAGCGGATCCGTCTCCATCACCTTCGCCGAAGTATTGCCGCCGCCGTAGTTGGTGATTCGCTTGTCGGCACCGAGCAGGTTCGATCGGTAGAGCAGCCGTTCCGGCTCACTCATCGCTTCGGCCTTCGCGTCATTCCAGTTGCTGGCGAGATGCCTGTCGGCCTTGGCGTCGAGCATGAAGACTCCTCCTGGCGCGCCCCGGGCCACCCCGGCGCTTTGGCACAGATTTGCGCGCGCCACCCGCCATTGTCAATCATAACCAATCATGTTGCACTGCAATACGATCATTGATGATCGAACATGATTGACATGCGACCGGTGCAGCCCCATCGTGAGTAGAAAATCGGACGACCAGATCCAGCAAACGGACCAGAAGACCGCACTCGGGAGGTTATCAGTGAAACTCGTCCCTACCCTGCTCGCATCGGCCGCACTGGCGACGGCGCTCATGGCTCCGGCCCATGCCGAGGATCAAAAGCGCATCGCGATCGTCGCAAAGGCACTCGGCATCGGCTTCTTCGAGGCCGCCGCGAAGGGCGCCGAGGAAGCGGCGAAGGAGCTCGGTGACGTCAAGATCATCTACACCGGCCCGACCGACACCACCGCGGAGGGTCAGATCGAGGTCATCAACTCGCTGATCGCCCAGAACGTCGATGCCATCGCCATCTCGGCGAACGACCCCGACGCGCTCGTCCCGTCCCTGAAGAAGGCGATGCAGCGCGGCATCACGGTGATCTCGTGGGATTCGGGCGTCGCCCCCGAGGGCCGCGAGATGCAGCTCAACCCGTCCTCGACCCCGCTCATCGGCAACATGATCATCAAGCTTGCCGCCGACAACCTGCCCGACGGCGGTGACGTGGCGGTGCTCTCGGCCACCGCCACCGCGACGAACCAGAACGCATGGATCGCCGCGATGAACGAAGTCCTGCCGAACTACCCGAAGATCAAGGTGGTCGCGACGGTCTACGGCGACGACCTCGCCGACAAGTCCTATCGCGAGACCCAGGGCCTGATGCAGACCTATCCCGACCTGAAGGCGATCATCGCGCCCACCTCCGTCGGCATCGTCGCCGCGGCGCAGGCGGTCGAGGACGCCGGCAAGATCGGCCAGATCAACGTCACCGGCCTCGGACTGCCCTCGGAGATGGCCGGCCACGTGGAAAGCGGCGCGACGAAGTCCTTCGCCATCTGGAACCCGATCGACCTCGGCTATTCCGCCGCGATGATCGCCTACAACCTCGCCACCGACAAGGCAGAGGCCAAGGCAGGCGGCGAGATCCCCATGGGCCGCATGGGCGTGGTGAAGCTCGACGACAACACCGAAGGCGCGATGGCCGACCCGTTCGTCTACGACAAGTCGAACATCGAGCAGTTCAAGTCGATGTTCTGACGCCTTCGGGCTCCCGGGCGGCGCCCGGGAGCCCTCGCCGCAAGGGACGCCCATGCTCGTCAGCCCTGTCACCGAAGCCCCCGCGCCCGGCGCGGAGCGGGCGGCGGTCCTCGCACTCGAAGGGATCGCCAAGAGCTTCCCCGGCGTGAAGGCGCTCGATGGGGTGCGCCTCAGCCTGCATCCCGGCGAGGTGACGGCACTCGTCGGCGAGAACGGCGCGGGCAAGTCCACCATCGTCAAGATCCTGACCGGCATCCATCAGCCCGACGAGGGCGCGATCCTGCTCGACGGCCAACCCGTCCGCTTCGCCACGCCCCACGCCGCCGCCGATGCCGGCGTCACCGCGATCCATCAGGAAACCGTGCTCTTCGATGACCTCTCGGTCGCGGAAAACATCTACCTCGGCCACGCCCCGCGCACCCGGCTCGGCCTCATCGACTGGCGCCGGCTCTACGCGCAGGCCCGCGAGATGCTGGCCCGCGTCGGTGCCGAGATCGACCCGACCGCCCGGCTCCGCGACCTCGGCATCGCCAACAAGCATCTCGTCGCCGTCGCCCGCGCGCTCTCCATCGACGCCCGCGTCGTCATCATGGACGAGCCCACCGCGGCACTCTCCCACAAGGAAATTACCGAGCTTTACGCGCTGGTCGAGCGGCTGAAGGCCGAGGGCAAGGCGATCCTCTTCATCTCGCACAAGTTCGACGAGATCTTCCGCATCGCCGACCGCTACACCGTCTTCCGCGACGGCCGCTTCATCGGCGAGGGCGCCATCGCCGACGTCAGCGAGGCCGAGCTGGTTCGCATGATGGTGGGCCGCTCCATCGACGCGATCTTCCCCGCGCGCGCCCATGAGACCGGCGACGAGATCCTGCGCGTCGAAGGCTACAGCCACCCGACCGAATTCGATTCGATCAGCTTCAGTCTCCGGCGCGGCGAGATCCTCGGCTTCTACGGCCTCGTCGGCGCCGGGCGCAGCGAACTGATGCAGGCGCTCTTCGGCGTCACCCGGCCCTCGGCGGGCAGCGTGACCATCGACGGGGCGCCCGTCTCGATCCGCTCGCCCGCCGACGCCATCGCCCGCGGCATCGTCTACGTGCCGGAAGACCGCGGCGCGCAGGGCGCCATCCGGGCGCTGCCGATCTTCCAGAACGTCACCCTGCCGTCGCTCAACCGCACCTCGCGCCACGGCTTCCTGCGGCTCGCGGAGGAATTCAGGCTCGCCCGCGACTACACCCGCCGCCTCGACCTGCGCGCCGCCTCGCTCGATCAGGAGCTTGCCCAGCTTTCCGGCGGCAACCAGCAGAAGGTGGTGATCGCCAAGTGGCTCGCGACCCGGCCCCGGGTCATCGTCCTCGACGAGCCGACCAAGGGCATCGACATCGGCTCCAAGGCCGCCGTCCACGAGTTCATGGCCGAGCTCGCCGCCGAAGGTCTCGCCGTCATCATGGTCTCCTCGGAAATCCCCGAGATCCTCGGCATGTCCGACCGCGTCATCGTCATGCGCGAGGGCCGCATGGTGGCTGAGTTCCCCCGCGACGGCCTCGACCCCGAACGCCTCGTGCGCGCCGCCGCCGGGATCGGCACGAAGCCATGAGGAATGACGCCGTTCAGCCCGCGCCCAGCCCCCCTGCGCCCAGCCCGTGGCCCGGCTCTCGCCTGACGCGGCCGGACGACAGCCCATGCCGTCGGTCAACGAACATTGAGAAACGGTTGATGCCCATGGTATTATCTCGCCATGTCAATATCTTGACTGTTCCGCGCAACGCGCGCGGCGGCGCCCGTCCTCACCGGAAGGCCCGCCGATGAAATCCCGCGAGCTTCTCCTCGCCGTGATCATCGTGGCCCTCGTCGGCCTGATCGCGACCCGCTTCCCCGCCTTCGCCCGGCCGGCAAACCTCGCGAACGTCCTGAACGACACCTCGATCCTCATCATGCTCGCCCTCGGCCAGATGGCGGTGATCCTGACGAAGTGCATCGACCTCTCGGTGGCGGCCAACCTCGCCCTGAACGGCATGGTCGTCGCCATGCTGAACGCCACTTTCCCCGGGCTCCCCATCCCGCTCCTGATGCTCGTGGCCCTCTGCCTCGGCGCCGCCCTCGGCGCGGTGAACGGCCTCATGGTCTGGAAGCTCGACATCCCGCCGATCGTCGCCACCCTCGGCACGCTCACGATCTACCGGGGCGCGATCTTCGTGCTCTCCGGCGGCGCCTGGGTGAACGCCCACGAGATGAGCCCCGCCTTCAAGGCCCTGCCGCGCGCCAGCCTCGCCGGCCTGCCCGTCCTCACGTGGATCGCCATCGTCGCGATCCTCGCGGTCTGGGTGCTCCTCACCCGCACCCCGCTCGGACGCGCCTTCTACGCCGCCGGCGGCAACCCCCACGCGGCGATCTACACCGGAATCGACGTCGGCCGCACCCGCTGCGCCGCCTACATCCTCTCAGGCGCGCTGGCCGGCATCTGCGGCTATCTCTGGGTCTCCCGCTACGCCGTCGCTTACGTCGACGTCGCCGGCGGCTTCGAACTCGACGTCATCGCCGCCTGCGTGATCGGCGGCGTTTCGATCGCCGGCGGCATCGGCTCGGTCGGCGGCGCCATCCTCGGCGCGCTCTTCCTCGGCGTCATCAAGAACGCCCTGCCGGTGATCGACATCTCCCCCTTCTGGCAGCTCGCGATCTCCGGCACCGCGATCATCGCCGCCGTCGCCTTCAACGCCCGCGCCGAACGCACCAAAGGCCGCGTCATCCTCAAGTCGGCGGAGACCGCATGACCGACGCCCGCATCGTCCCCGACCGCCTCGACACCCGCGCCTCCCGCCTTCTTCGAAGCTGGGAGGCGCTCCTTCTCGCGCTCGCCGTCGCGATCTTCATCGCGAACGCCTTCGCCTCGCCCTACTTCCTCGACCCGTGGAACCTGTCGGACGCCACCTTCAACTTCACCGAGAAGGCGATGATCGCCTTCCCCATGGCGCTCCTCATCATCTCGGGCGAGATCGACCTCTCCGTCGCGTCGATCATCGCCCTCGCCTCGACCGCCATGGGCCATGCCCTCAGCCTCGGCGCCGGCACGCCCGAGCTCGTCCTGATCGGCCTCGGCACCGGCCTCATCTGCGGCGCCTTCAACGGCCTGCTCGTCACCCGCCTCGGCCTGCCGTCGATCGTCGCCACCATCGGCACCATGAGCCTCTTTCGCGGCGTCGCCTACATCGTGCTGGGCGACAAGGCCTACACCGGCTACCCCGAGGCGTTCGCCACCTTCGGCCAGGGCTACGTGGCGTGGGTCGTCTCCGTCGAGTTCGTGCTCTTCTGGATCCTCGCCGCCGCCTTCGCGGTCCTGCTCCACGTCACGAGCTTCGGCCGGACGGTCTATGCCATCGGCAACAACCCGACCGCCGCGCTCTTTTCCGGGATCCGCGTCGTGCGGGTGAAGTTCCTGCTGTTTCTGATGACCGGCCTTTTCTCCGGCCTCGCCGCCGTCTGCCTCACCTCGCGCCTCGGCTCTACCCGGCCGTCGATCGCCCTCGGCTGGGAGCTCGAGATCATCACCATGGTCGTCCTCGGCGGCGTCTCGATCCTCGGCGGCTCGGGCTCCATCTTCGGCGTCGTCATCGCCGCCTTCGTCCTCGGCATGGTCACCTTCGGCTTCGGCCTCATGAACGTGCCGGGCATCGTCATGTCCATCTTCATCGGCGTCCTGCTCATCGCGGTGATCGCGCTGCCGCGCCTCATCGCCCGCCTCCGGCCACACCGCCATGCGTGAGCGCATTCTCGTCATCGACATCGGCAAGACCAACGCCAAGGTCGCGGTCGTCGAGGCCGCGAGCCTTGCCCAGATCGACCACATCGCCCGGCCGAGCCGCGTCCTGCCCGGCCCGCCCTATCCTCATGCCGACACTGAAGGCATCTGGGCGTTCCTGCTCGATGCCATGCGCGAGCTTCACGCGCGCCACCAAGTCGGCGCGGTCTCGATCACCGCCCACGGCGCCACCGCGGCGCTGCTCGACGCCGACGGCCAACTGGCGCTGCCGGTCCTCGACTACGAGCATCCCGGGCCCGACGAACTCGCCGCCGCCTACGACGCGCAGGCGCCGGCCTTCGCCGAGACCGGCACGCCGAAGCTTCCCTGCGGCCTCGTGGTCGGCCGCCAGCTCTTCTGGCAGTTCGCGACCTTCCCCGAGGCCGCGCGCGCCGACCGGATCGTCATGTATCCGCAGTATTGGGCGCACCGCCTCACGGGCGTCGCGGCCTCCGAGGCAACCTCGCTCGGCTGTCACACCGACCTCTGGAACCCCACCACCCGCGATTTCTCAAGCATGGTCGATGCCCATGGCTGGCGGCGGCTCTTCCCGGCGCTCCGCAAGGCGTCCGACTGCCTCGGCCCGATCACCGCTGAGGTCGCCGCCGCCACTGGCCTGCCGCCCGATACTCCGGTCTTCTGCGGCATCCACGACTCGAACGCATCGCTCCTGCCGCACCTCAGGAGCCAGCCCGCGCCGTTCTCGGTCATCTCGACCGGAACATGGGTCATCGTCATGGCGATCGGCGGGCGTGCAACGCGCCTCGACCCGGCACGCGACACCCTCGTCAACGTCAACGCTTTCGGCGATCCGGTGCCGTCCGCCCGGTTCATGGGCGGGCGCGAGTGGGAGATGACCCGCCCCGAGCCCGTCCCCGAGCCCGCGGCCGTCGCCACCCTGCTCGAGCGCGAGATCTTTCTACTCCCCTCGGTCGTCCCCGGGTCCGGCCCCTACCCGGGCCACGTTGCGGAGTGGACCGGCCCTGATGACCGGAGCCCCGCGGAGCAGACCGCCGCGCTCTCGCTCTATCTCGCAATGATGACCGCGACCTGTCTCAAACTCATCGGCGCCGCGGGTCCGACGCTGGTCGAAGGCCCCTTCGCCCGCAACGCGCTCTACGTCGCCATGCTGCGCGCGGCCACCGGTCGTCCCGTCACGCTGCCGGCACCGGGAAGCACCGGCACCAGCCTCGGGGCAGCGCTCCTCGCGCTTCCGGTGCCGCCCGCGGCCAGAGAAGCCGCCGTGACCGTGCTTGATCCCGACCCGGCGCTCGCAGTCTATGCCGAGCGCTGGCGCGACCGTGTCACCCGGCTGATCGACGCGTGATTCGGCGGGGTCCGCCAGCGCGCGCTCGCCGGCGGGAGCGCCCGTCGCTGCGTGAGATGTCCGGGTGGTGATCACATGTTCGTGAGGTTGGTGGAGCCAAGGGGGATCGAACCCCTGACCTCTTGCATGCCATGCAAGCGCTCTCCCAGCTGAGCTATGGCCCCGTACCACCTGGGTGCAGACACCGATCTTCAGAAGGATCGGGCCGCGGTGCGCGCTTCTTTAGGAGGGAGCCCGGACCAGATCAAGCGGGAAATGGCCCGGGGCGCGCAAAAGGATCTCAGCTTTCTTCTTCGTCGTTGCCGACGTCGGCGATCTCGTCGAGATCGACGTTGTCCTCTTCATCCTCAAGGATTTCGTCATTGAGATCATCATCCGTGTCGAGGCTCTCCTCGTCAGAATCAATCTCGGGCAGATCCTCCAGGTCGACCGGCTCGGGCTTCGCCTTTTCCGGCCGCATGATCTTCGTCTTGGCGGCCGTAAGGCTGTCAACTGTGTACGTCGCGCCACAGCTCGGGCACGTCATCGGATCGATACGAAGATCGTAGAATCGGGTCGAGCAGGTCGGGCAAACGCGCTTAACGCCCCATTCATCCTTGGGCATTCGCTTCCTCACGGCTGGAATCTCGGGGAAATCGGCGCTGCGATGCCACGCCAGCAGAACTTTGTCAAA
Source organism: Amaricoccus macauensis (assembly GCF_014201905.1). Taxonomy (GTDB): domain Bacteria; phylum Pseudomonadota; class Alphaproteobacteria; order Rhodobacterales; family Rhodobacteraceae; genus Amaricoccus; species Amaricoccus macauensis. The sequence goes on from NZ_JACHFM010000005.1 coordinate 231,933, forward strand.
CCTTCGCCGCTATCCGTCAAGCGACTTTCCGGCACCGGAGTCCGTCAAACGCTCTTGATGCGCTGCAGCAGGAGTTTATACGTGACGAATAAGTGACCAATTCGGTGTCGAAGAGCGAGAGGGAATTGAGGGTGGGGATGCTGTATCACGCCTACGAAATAACCCATGCGGCGATTTCACCGATGCGCGCCGCCGCGCGCCTTGGCCGCGAAGTGATGAGTAACCCGCTGAACCCCATGGCGTCGAGTTACGGCTCCCGAGCAGTCTCAGCCGCGCTGGAGATGTTCATCAACGCCACCCGGCGCTACAGCAAACCTGAGTTCGGCATCGCGTCAGTCCTCGTTGATGAAGTCGAGACTTCGATCGAAGAAGAAGTGGTCTGGGACGCGCCGTTTGCCCAGGTGATCCACTTCAAGCGGGTCTCACCGGCCGCCGACGCGCGCAAGGACCCGAAGGTTCTCATCGTCGCGCCGATGTCGGGACACTACGCAACGCTGCTCCGCGGCACGGTTCGGGACATGTTGCCGAACCACGAGGTCTACATCACCGACTGGATCGACGCGCGCGAAGTGCCGATGGTTCACGGCGAATTCGATCTGGACGACTACACCGACTACCTCATCCGGATGGTCGAGGCGCTGAGCGACGAGGGCGAGCGGATCACCGTGATGGCCGTCTGTCAGCCCGGTATCCCGGTGATGGCTGCCTCAGCGCTGATGGCCACCACGAACAATCCCAAGCGCCCGGCGGCGATGGTGCTGATGGGCTCGCCCATGGACACCGCCCGCAACCCGAAGCAGCCGAACGAACTCGCGGTGAAGCGGCCGCTCGGCTGGTTCGAGAACAACGTCGTGGTGATGGTGCCGTGGCCGTGCCGCGGCTTCATGCGGCGGGTCTACCCGGGCTTCCTGCAGCTCTCGGGCTTCCTCGCCATGAACATGGACCGCCACGTCGACGCCCATGTGCATCAGTTCCAGAATCTGGTTCGCGGCGACGGCGACAGCGCCGAGCAGCACCGGACGTTCTACGACGAATATCTCTCGGTGATGGACCTGACGGCGGAGTTCTATCTCCAGACCATCGAGCGGGTGTTCCAGAAGCGGCTGATGGCGAAGGGTGAGTATCTGTATCGCAACACCCTGCTCGACACGACGCAGATCGACGACATCGCCCTGATGACCGTCGAGGGCGAGAAGGACGACATCACCGGACTTGGCCAAACCGAGGCGGCGCACGACATGACGCCGCACCTCCCCAAGGCGAAGCGTGGCCACTACGTCGCGGAGGGCGTGGGGCATTACGGCGTGTTCAACGGGTCCAAGTGGCGCAAGCTGATCGAGCCGCGGGTCCGGGAATTCATCCGGGCGAACAGCAACCCGTCCTGAGCGCAAGTCTGTGGCCGAGGCGATTCGCATCGGGAACCCGGCGATCGAAGTCAGGCTCCGGCGCCATGCCCGCGCCCGGCGCATGGTTCTCCGCGTTTCGCACCTGACCCCGACCCCAGTCCTGACGCTGCCGCCCGGCATACCGCTCAGCCGGGCGCGGGCGTTTCTGTCGGATCAGGAAGCCTGGATCCGCGGCCATCTCGCGAAGCAATCAAAGCCCACGGTGGTGGCAGATGGCGCGGTTCTGCCGTTTCGTGGCGGCGAACTCACGATTCGGGTGGCGCCCGTTGCCCGGTTTGCGCACCGCGGGACGGAACTCCTCGTGCCGGCCCGGGGGCCGGTCGGCCCGCTCGTCGCCGGCTGGATGCGCGAGACGGCCCGGGCCGAACTCGTCGCCGCCTCACAGCGGCACGCGGCCCAGCTCGGGGTCCGAATCGGTCGGATCACCATGCGCGATCCGCGCAGCCGCTGGGGCTCCTGCAGCCACGCCGCCGATCTCATGTACTCCTGGCGGCTGGTGATGGCGCCGCCCATCGTGTTCGATTACGTGGTGGCGCACGAGGTCGCGCATATCTCCGAGCTCAACCACTCGCCGGCGTTCTGGAACGTGGTGGCGGGCCTGATGCCGGGGTATGCCGGCCCGCGCGACTGGCTGCGCGAGAACGGAAGTTCGCTCCACCGAATCGATTTCGGCAACCGGACCGCCTGAAGGAAACCCTGTCCAGCAAAGGTAGCGGCCGATGAACGAGCGCGAGCGCCAGAGCGAAACCGTCCTGCCGGCGCACGAGCGGGTGTATCGGACGCTGCGCGCACGGGTGATGCATGGGCAGATCGCCCCAGGCGCGCCCCTCACGCTGCGCGGGGTAGCGGCTGAGTTCGGAGTGAGCATGACGCCGGCGCGCGAAGCGGTGCGGCGTCTGGTGGCAGAAGGGGCACTGAAGCTCTCGGCCTCGGGACGCATCTCCACGCCGGAACTCGCGAGCGAGCGCATCGAGGAGCTTGCGGCCCTCCGGGCGCTGATCGAGCCTGAGCTCGCCAGCCGTGCCCTGCCGCGCGCCCATTCGGCGCTGACCGACCGGATGGCGGCGATCAACGCGGTGATCGACGAGATGATCGTAAAGGGCGACGCCTCCGGCTACGTGCGGACCAACCTCGAATTTCACCGGACGCTCTATCTCCGCGCCCAGGCGCCGGCGATGCTGGCGCTGATCGAAACCGTATGGCTGCAGGCCGGACCGACGATGCGACTGCTCTATGAGCGGCTGCAGCGGCGGCAGGCAACCGATCTCCACCGCAAGATCATTGCCGCGCTCCGGGCTGGGGACGAGCCCGGTCTGCGGCTCGCGATCCGGACGGACGTGACGCAGGGGCTGAGGATGCTGATGGCGTGAGAGCCCGCACCGGGACGCCCGAAGGAAACGCGGAAACGATCTGACCGTGGCCGACCGGGGGCGTGGACGCGGGGTGGGTCGACCCACCCCGCGGTAAAGATCAGGCGTGGATGGCCCCGTCGCCGCAGGCGAGAGCCGCCTCGCGGACGGCCTCGGAGCAGGTGGGGTGCGCGTGGCAGGTGCGGGCCAGATCCTCGGCCGAGGCGCCGAACTCCATGGCGACGCAGACCTCGGCGATGAGCTCCCCCGCCTGCGGGCCGATGATGTGGGCACCGAGGATGCGGTCGGTTTCCTTGTCGGCGAGGATCTTCACGAAGCCGTCGCCCATGAAGTACGACTTGGCGCGCGCGTTGCCCATGAACGGGAACTTGCCGACCTTGTAGGCCCGCCCGGCCTTGGTCAGCGTCTCCTCGGTCTCGCCGACCGAGGCCACCTCCGGAGAGGTGTAGATGACGCCGGGGATCACGCCGTAGTTCACATGGCCATGCTGGCCCGCGATGGTCTCGGCCACCGCCATACCCTCGTCCTCGGCCTTGTGGGCAAGCATCGGACCGGGCGTGACGTCGCCGATGGCATAGATGCCGGGGACGTTGGTCTTCCAGTGGGCGTCCACCTTGACCTGCCCGCGCTCGGTCAGCTCGATGCCAGCCGCGTCGAGGCCAAGTCCCTCGACATAGGGCCGGCGGCCCGTGGCGACGAGGACGACATCAGCGTCGAGCGACGCCTCGCTGTCGTCCTTGCGGAGCTTGTAGGTGACCTTGATGCCGTCGTCGCCCGGCTCGGCGGACTGGACGGCCGCGCCAAGGATGAACTCGAGGCCCTGACGCGTAAGCTGCTTTTGCAGCGCCTTGCAGATCTCGAGGTCCATGCCGGGGGTGATCTGGTCGAGGAACTCGAGCACCGTCACCTTCGAGCCGAGGCGGGCATAGACCGAGCCGAGCTCAAGACCGATGACGCCCGCGCCGATCACCACGAGCCGCTTCGGCACGTCAGGCAGGTCGAGCGCGCCGGTGGAGGAGACGATGGTCTTCTCGTCGATGGTGACACCGCGCAGCGGCGTGACCTCGGAGCCCGAGGCGATGACGATGTTCTTCGCCTTGTGGGTCGTGTCGCCGACCTTGACCTCGCCCGGAGCGGTGATCTGACCCCAGCCCTTCAGCCAGTCGATCTTGTTCTTCTTGAACAGGAACTCGATGCCCTTGGTGTTCGAGTCGACCGTCGAGGCCTTGTAGCCCTGCATCTTCGCCACATCGACGCCGACCGACGCGCCGCCGGTCAGGCCCATCTTCTCGAAGGTGTCGTGCGCCTCGTGGTAAAGCTCCGACGCGTGGAGCAGCGCCTTCGACGGAATGCAGCCGATGTTGAGGCAGGTGCCGCCCAGCGTCTCGCGTCCCTCGACGCAGGCGGTCTTGAGCCCGAGCTGGGCACAGCGGATGGCGCAGACGTAGCCCCCGGGGCCGCCGCCGATGACGATGACGTCGTAGTCAGCCATTTTTCACTCCTTCGACCAGATCCCAGACCGGGCCGGTCAGAACAGGGCCACCAGAATCATCACGAGCGTGGCCGCGCAGCCCACCGCGAATATGACCGATCGCCCGGGGGTCCAACCAAATGCGTAGGCGGGAACGTAGAGCACCCGCGCGACAAGATAGATCCAGGCGCAGCTCACCGTCACCCCGTTCGCCTTGCCCGAAAGCGTCACGACGACGACGGCGATGGTGAAGAGGATGAGCGCCTCGAAGTGGTTCGAAACCGCGCGACGGAGCCGGCCCGTGAGGGGCGAGAACTCCGCCGGGGTATCGCGCGGGCCGGCGTTGTAGGCCGGCCCGACGTCACGGTTCATCGACACGCCCGCGAGCAGGAGCTGCACTGCCTGCAGAAGCGCGGCGAGAGCGAGAACCGTGAGCTCGGCGGGCATTGACCTCAGAGATCCATCAGCAGCCGGCGCGGATCCTCCAGCGCGTCCTTGACCCGAACGAGGAACGTGACCGCGCCCTTGCCGTCGACGATGCGGTGGTCGTAGCTCAGCGCGAGGTACATCATCGGCCGGGCGACGATCTGGCCCTTCACCACCATCGGCCGCTCCTGAATCTTGTGCATGCCGAGGATACCCGACTGCGGCGGATTGAGGATCGGCGAGGAGAGCAGCGAGCCGTAGACGCCGCCGTTCGAGATGGTGAACGTGCCGCCCTGCATCTCGGCCATGGAGAGCTTGCCGTCGCGGGCGCGGGCGCCGAGTTCCGAGATCTTCTTCTCGATCGCGGCGAACGACATCTGGTCCGCGTCGCGCACCACCGGAACCACGAGGCCCGAGGGCGTGCCGACGGCGACCCCCATGTGCACGAAGTTCTTGTAGACGACGTCGGTGCCGTCGATCTCGGCGTTGACCTCGGGGACTTCCTTCAGCGCATGGCAGCACGCCTTGGTGAAGAACGACATGAAGCCGAGCTTCACCCCATGCTTCTTCTCGAACTGGTCCTTGAACTCGTTCCGCAGGTCCATGATGCCGCTCATGTCCACCTCATTGTAGGTGGTGAGCATGGCGGCGTTGTTCTGGGCCTCCTTGAGGCGGCGCGCGATCGTCTGCCGCAGGCGGGTCATCTTCACCCGCTCCTCGCGGGCGGCATCCTCGGCGAGGACGGGCGCGCGGGGGATCGGCACGGCCTCGGCGGCGGGTGCCGGTTTGACCGGATTCGGCGCCTCGGACCGCAGGACGTCCTCCTTCATGATCCGCCCGTCACGGCCCGAACCCTGCACGCTGGCGGGGTCGATACCACGGTCGGCCATGAGCTTCTTCGCGGACGGCGCATCCTCGACGTCACGGCGGGTGGCATCGGCCGGCGCGGCAGCGGCGGCCGCGTTGCCGGCCTTCGCGACCTGAGCATTGCCGACGCCCCCGCCGATCCGGGCGAGCTTGCCACCGGCGGCGACGGTCGCACCCGCGTCGGCGTAGATTTCCGCCAGCGTTCCCGACGCGGGCGAGGGAACCTCGACGGAGACCTTGTCGGTTTCGAGCTCGCAGAGGATCTCGTCCTGATTGACGCTGTCGCCCACCTTCTTGAACCAGGTGGAGACGGTCGCCTCGGTCACGCTTTCGCCGAGGGTCGGGACGGCAACCTCGGTCGAGCTTTCGTTTGCCGGAGCCGATTCGACGCCCTCCGCGGCAGCACGGCCCGGCTTCTCCTCGGCCTTCGCCGCCTTGGGCGCGGACGCAGCGGCCTCAGCCTTCGCATCGGCGTTCTCGTCGATCGTGGCGAGGAGCGCGTCAACGCCCACAGTCTCGCCCTCCTTCGCGACGATCTCGGCAAGGACGCCGGCGGCGGTCGCGGGGACCTCCACCGTGACCTTGTCGGTCTCGAGTTCGCAGAGCATTTCGTCGACCTTCACGAGGTCGCCGACCTTCTTGAACCAGGTGGCCACCGTCGCTTCGGTGACACTCTCGCCGAGCGTGGGCACGCGGATGTCGGCCATTGTTCTATCGGTCCTTCTTCAGGCTGAGCGCAGCATCGACGAGGGAAGCCTGCTGCGCCTTGTGCTCGCGGGCGAGGCCCGTGGCAGGCGAGGCGGCGGCGGGACGGCCGGCATAGGTCGGCCGCTTGTGCTTGGCGTCGATCTTGTCGAGCACCCATTCGAGGTTCGGCTCCACGAAGCTCCAGGCACCCTGGTTCTTCGGCTCCTCCTGGCACCAGATGATCTGGGCTTGCTTGAAGCGCTGGAGTTCCTTCGTCAGCGACATGGCCGGGAACGGATAGAACTGTTCGAGACGCATCAGGTAGATGTCGTCGATCCCCCGGGCGTCACGCTCCTCGAGGAGGTCGTAGTAGACCTTGCCCGAGCAGAGGACGACACGCTTGATCTTCTCGTCCGGGACCAGCTTGGTCGCGGACAGCCCGTAGTCCGGTCCGAAATCGGCGTCGTCCCACAGCACCCGGTGGAAGCTCGTGCCCTTGGCGAAGTCCTTGAGCTTCGACACGGCAAGCTTGTGCCGCAGGAGCGACTTCGGGGTGAAGAGAACCAGCGGCTTGCGGAAGGTGCGGAACAGCTGCCGGCGCAGGATGTGGAAGTAGTTCGCCGGCGTGGTGACGTTCGCGACGATCCAGTTGTCCGATGCGCAGAGCTGAAGGAAGCGCTCCGGCCGCGCGGAGGAGTGCTCCGGGCCCTGACCCTCGTAGCCATGCGGCAGCAGCATCACGAGACCCGACATGCGCAGCCACTTCGCCTCGCCCGACGAGATGAACTGATCGATCATGATCTGGGCGCCGTTCACGAAGTCGCCGAACTGCGCCTCCCAGAGCACGAGTGCGTTCGGCTCGGCGAGGGAATAGCCGTACTCGTAGCCGAGCACCGCGTATTCGGAGAGCATCGAGTCGACGACCTCGTAGCTCGCCTGACCCGACTGGATGTGGTTGAGCGGCAGATAACGCTCCTCGGTCTCCTGGTCGATGATGCCCGAGTGACGCTGGCTGAAGGTACCGCGGGTCGAGTCCTGGCCGGAGAGCCGCACGGGATAGCCTTCGGCGAGCAGCGTGCCGAAGGCGAGCGCCTCCCCCGTTGCCCAGTCGATGCCGTCGCCGGTCTCGATCATCTGATGCTTGGCGTCGAGCATCCGCTGCACGGTCTTGTGCGGGTGGAAGCCGTCCGGCAGGCGGGTCAGCGCATCGCCAACCTTCTTCAGCTTCGAGATCTCGACGCCGGTCTTGCCGCGCTGGTAGCGGCCTTCGCGCTTGCCGAGTCCCGACCACCGGCCATCGAGCCAGTCCGCCTTGTTCGGGCGGAAGTCCTTTCCAGCCTCGAACTCCTCGTTCAGGTGCGACTGGAACGCTGCCTTCATGTCCTCGATCTCACCCTCGGGGATGAGGCCGTCGGCAACGAGGCGGTCGGTGTAGAGCTGCAAGGTGGTCTTGTGCGTCTTGATCAGCTTGTACATCAGCGGCTGGGTGAACATCGGCTCGTCACCCTCGTTGTGACCGAACCGCCGGTAGCAGAAGATGTCGATGACGACATCCTTGTGGAACTGCTGGCGGAACTCGGTCGCAACGCGAGCGGCGTGCACGACGGCCTCCGGGTCGTCGCCGTTCACGTGGAAGATCGGCGCCTCCACCATGAGCGCGATGTCGGTGGGGTAGGGCGACGAACGGGAATACTGCGGCGCCGTGGTGAAGCCGATCTGGTTGTTCACGACCACGTGGATCGTGCCGCCGGTCTTGTGGCCCTTGAGGCCGGAAAGGCCGAAGCACTCCGCCACGATCCCCTGTCCGGCGAAGGCCGCGTCGCCGTGCAGCAGGATCGGCAGCACCTTCGTGCGCTCCAGATCGCTCATCTGCGCCTGCTTGGCACGGACCTTTCCGAGCACGACCGGGTCCACCGCCTCGAGGTGCGAGGGGTTGGCGGTCAGCGACAGGTGGACGGTATTGCCGTCGAACTCACGGTCGGAAGAAGCGCCGAGGTGATACTTCACGTCACCGGAGCCCTCGACTTCCTCGGGCTTGTAGCTGCCGCCCTGGAACTCGTTGAAGATCGCGCGATAGGGCTTCGCGAGGACGTTCGCGAGCACGCTCAGGCGGCCGCGGTGCGGCATGCCGATGACGATCTCCTCGACGCCGAGCTGGCCGCCGCGCTTGATGATCTGCTCCATCGCCGGGATCAGCGCCTCGCCACCATCGAGGCCGAAGCGCTTGGTGCCGGTGTACTTCACCTGAAGGAACTTCTCGAAGCCCTCGGCCTCGACGAGCTTGTTCAGGATCGCCCGGCGGCCCTGACGAGTGAAGCTGATCTCCTTGCCGTAGCCCTCGATCCGCTCCTTGAGCCAGGCGGACTGCTCCGGGTCGGAGATATGCATGTACTGGAGCGCAAAGGTGCCGCAGTAGGTCCGCTTCACCATCGCGAGGATCTCGCGCAGGGACGCGGTCTCGAGGCCAAGCACGTTGTCGATGAAGATCGGCCGGTCGAGGTCTGCGTCAGTGAAGCCGTAGGTCTCGTAGCGAAGCTCGGGATGCGGCAGCTGCTCCTCGAGCTTCAGCGGGTCGAGGTCGGCCTCGAGGTGGCCGCGAATACGATAGGCCCGGATCAGCATCAGCGCGCGGAGCGAGTCGGTGACCGCCTGGCGCAACTGATTGTCGGAGATGGAGACGCCCTTCTCCTCGGCCTTGGCCTTGACCTTCTCGGCGATCTTTGCCGGCACCGGCCACTGTCCGTCGAGGGCGGCGGTGAGTTCGTCCGTGGGCTGCGGCGGCCAGTCGGCGCGGACCCAGCTCGGCCCTGCGGCGCCCTTCACCGCATCGCTGTCGGAATCGCCGAGACCCCGGAAGAACGCCTGCCACGCGGCGTCGACGCTATCGGGGTCGCGGGCATATCGGGCGTGAAGCTGCTCGATGTATTCCGCGTTCTGCATCTGCAGGAACGAGGAGGAGTGGAAGACCGTGTTCTGCGACTGATCGGTCATTCTGGATATCGCCGGGCCCGCGCCCGCTCCCTCAACCGGACCTTGTTGCGGTCCCCGTGAAGCCGCCGCGGACCGTTCCGCGACGGCACTTGTTGATCAGAGAGCCATTCGGCTTAGCGGCCGATGGCCTTCAGAACCGCCTGGCCGAGGCCCGCCGGGCTGTCGGCGACGACGATGCCCGCCGAGCGCATGGCCTCGATCTTGTCGTCGGCACCGCCCTTGCCGCCGGCGACGATGGCGCCGGCATGGCCCATGCGCCGCCCCGGAGGCGCGGTGCGGCCGGCGATGAAGCCCGCGGTCGGCTTCATGCGGCCCTTTTTCGCCTCGTCCTTGAGGAACTGCGCGGCGTCCTCTTCCGCCGAACCGCCGATCTCGCCGATCATGATGATCGACTCGGTCTCCGGGTCCGCGAGGAACCACTCGAGCACGTCGATGTGCTCGGTCCCCTTGATCGGGTCGCCGCCGATGCCGACGCAGGTGCTCTGGCCAAGGCCCGCGGCCGTCGTCTGGCCGACCGCCTCATAGGTAAGCGTGCCCGACCGGGACACAACCCCGACCGACCCGCGCTTGTGGATGTGGCCCGGCATGATGCCGATCTTGCAGGCGTCCGGCGTGATGACGCCCGGGCAGTTCGGCCCGATCAGGATCGACTTCGTGCCCTGAAGCGCGCGCTTCACCTTCATCATGTCGAGGACCGGGATGCCCTCGGTGATGCAGACGATGAGCGGGAGTTCCGCGTCGATCGCCTCGAGGATCGCGTCGGCCGCGAAGGGCGGCGGCACGTAGATCGCCGTTGCCGTCGCGCCGGTCCGCTCGACCGCCTCGGCGACCGTGTTGAAGACCGGCAGGCCGATGTGGCTCTCGCCGCCCTTTCCGGGGGTGACGCCGCCGACCATCTTGGTGCCGTAGGCGATGGCCTGCTCGCTGTGGAAGGTCCCCTGCGAGCCGGTGAAGCCCTGGGTGATGACCTTGGTGTTCTCGTCTACGAGGATCGCCATCTCAAATTACCCCTTCACCGCCTGCACGATCTTTTCGGCGGCGTCAGCCAGATCGTCGGCCGCGATCACCGCAAGGCCGGATTCATTCAGGATCTTCTTGCCGAGCTCGACGTTCGTGCCTTCCAGCCGGACGACGAGCGGCACCTGAAGACCCACCTCCTTCACCGCGGCGATGACGCCCTCGGCAATGATGTCGCAGCGCATGATCCCGCCGAAGATGTTGACGAGGATGCCCTTCACGTTGGGGTCGGAGGTGATGATCTTGAAGGCCTCGGTGACCTTCTCCTTGTTGGCGCCGCCGCCCACGTCGAGGAAGTTCGCGGGCTCCGCGCCGTAGAGCTTGATGATGTCCATGGTCGCCATGGCGAGGCCGGCGCCGTTCACCATGCAGCCGATCTCGCCTTCGAGCGCGATGTAGTTCAGGTCGAACTTCGAGGCGGCGAGCTCCTTGGGGTCTTCCTCGGTCTCGTCGCGGAGCGCGAGGATGTCCTTCTGGCGGTAGAGCGCGTTCGAGTCGAAGCCCATCTTGGCGTCGAGGCACTTCAGGTCGCCGTCGGTCGTCACGATGAGCGGGTTGATCTCAAGCATCTCGGCGTCCTTCTCGATGAAGAGCCGGTAGAGCTTGTTGATGAGATCGACGCACTGCTTCACCTGCTTGCCTTCGAGCCCGAGGGCGAAGGCGACGCGGCGGCCGTGGAAGCCGGAGATGCCGGAGGCCGGGTCGATGGTGAAGGTCAGGACCTTCTCGGGCGTCTTCGCCGCGACTTCCTCGATGTCCATGCCGCCCTCGGTGGAGCAGACGAACGCGATCCGGCTCGACACGCGGTCGATGAGCAGCGCGAGGTAGAGCTCGCGGGAGATGTCGGAGCCGTCCTCGATGTAGATGCGGTTCACCACCTTGCCGGCCGGGCCGCTCTGATGGGTGACGAGGGTACGGCCTAGCATCTTCTGGGCTTCCTCGGCGGCCTCGGCGACGGACTTCGTCACGCGCACGCCGCCCTTCTCGCCGGCGGAGGCTTCCTTGAACTTGCCCTTGCCGCGACCACCGGCGTGGATCTGCGACTTCACCACCCAGATCGGTCCGTCGAGTTCGCTCGCCGCCGACTTTGCCTCTTCGGCCTTGAGCACGATCCGGCCCTCACTGACCGGGGCACCGTATTGGCGGAGAAGCTGCTTGGCCTGGTATTCGTGGATGTTCATCTCGTCCCTCGGGCCTTTCTGTCTGCGCACCCCGTAGGCGGGGACTCCACGGTATGCAAACAGATTTCAAGCCCGCGGCGCAATGGTCGTGCAAAATCGACCAAGTGTGATCACAGCAAAAATGAGCGTGATCACAACCGGGATGAAACCTCGTTCCGGAAATCGTATGCGGGAGGAATCGCGATTGTGACAGACGACTCAGTATCGGGGGGAAAGTTGCTTACAACCGACACGATCATCACTCGCCCGATTCTCGACCGGACGCCGGCATGACGGTCGAAGCGGAGCGGCGTGTCGATCGGAGGCACGCCATCTGAACGTGCGGCCGTGGGCAACCGATTTCACGGGAGCCGCACAGGCAAAGTCTTCAGCGGCCGCCGCTCACGTCGAGAATCGCGCCCGACACGTAGGTGGAGGCGTCGGACAGCAACCATACGATCGCTTCGGCGACTTCCTGCGGCTCGGCGGCCCGGCCCAGCGGCATGGTGGCCCCGACGCGGGCGGCGCGGTCGGGCGTGCCGTTGCGGGCGTGAATATCGGTGGTCGTGGTTCCGGGGCGGACGGCGTTCACCCGGATGCCGGCTGGCCCGAGTTCCTTTGCGAGCCCGAGCGTCAGCGTATCGACGCCGCCTTTCGCCGCCGCGTAGTCGACGTATTCGTCAGGCGAGCCGACGCGCGACGCGACCGATGAGACAAGGACGAGCGAGCCGCCCCGCATCCGGCGCGCTGTCTCCCGGGCTGTCAGGAGCGCCCCGAGCAGGTTGACCTCGACGACCCGCCGCATCCGCTCGACGCTCATCTCCGCCAGCCGCAATGGCGGCGCGACGATGCCGGCATTGGCGACAACGCCGTGGAGCGGGCCGAATGCCGCCTCTGCCGCGTCGAAGACAGCGAGCGTGTCGGCCTCGAGCGCCACGTCACCGCGCACCGTGATCGCGCGGCCGCCCGCCTCCCGAACGGACGACGCCGTCGCCTCGGCGGCGACGGCGTCGTTGAGATAGTTCACGGTAACGTCCCAGCCACGTGCCCCGGCAAGCCGGCAAGCCGCGGCACCGATGCCGCGCGCCCCGCCAGTGACCAGGATATGCACCGGCCTCAGGCCAGCGTCGGGTCGATGCCCTTGCAGGCCTCGACAAGGCCCTTCACCGCGTCGACGGACTTGTCGAACGCCGTCTTGTCGTTGCGGTCGAGCTTGATCTCGATGATCTTCTCGACACCGCCGGCGCCGATGACGGTGGGCACGCCCACGTACATCCCCTTGAGTCCGTAGGCGCCGTCCACATGCGCCGCGCAGGGCAGGACGCGCTTCTGGTCCTTGAGGTAGGCCTCGGCCATCTCGATCGCGGAGGCGGCGGGCGCATAGAACGCCGAGCCGGTCTTCAGCAGGCCGACGATCTCGGCGCCACCGTCGCGGGTGCGCTGGATGATGGCGTCGAGCTTCTCCTGGGTGGTCCACCCCATCTCCACGAGATCGGGGAGCGGGATGCCGCCGACGGTGGAGTAACGCGAAAGCGGTACCATCGTGTCGCCGTGGCCGCCGAGCACGAAGGCGTTGACGTCCTTGACCGAGACGCCGAACTCCTCGGCGAGGAAATAGCGGAAGCGCCCGGAGTCGAGCACGCCCGCCATGCCGACCACCTTCTCCGCCGGCATGCCGGAGAACTGGCGCAGCGCCCAGACCATGGCGTCGAGCGGGTTGGTGATGCAGATGACGAAGGCGTCGGGGGCGTGCTTGGCAATGCCCTCGCCCACCGACTTCATGACCTTGAGGTTGATGCCGAGCAGGTCGTCGCGGCTCATGCCGGGCTTGCGGGGAACACCGGCGGTGACGATGCAGACGTCGGCACCGGCAATTGCCTCATAGGACGAGGTGCCGGTGACGCCGGCGTCGAACTTGCCGATGGGGCTCGATTCGGCGATGTCGAGCGCCTTGCCCTGGGGCACGCCGTCGACGATGTCGAAGAGCACCACGTCACCGAGCTCGCGCATGGCCGCGAGGTGCGCCAGCGTCCCGCCGATCTGTCCTGCTCCAATGAGCGCGATCTTCGGTCGTGCCATCTTCGTCTCTCTCCCGCTTGTTCCGGTGGAAAACTCGCCGAGTTGGCTAGACCCTCGGCAATGGGTTGGCAAGCGCGGAACGCTGCACTGCGGAAGGACCGACAGAAATCGTCTGCGGGAATGTTCGGCTACGTTGGAGTCCGCTTGCGGTCCTGAGTGAGTCTTGGCGCTTGGGTCGGAAACGACGCCACGCGCCGGCTGAACCGAAGCGCCGTTCGCCGGTGAGCTGATGCCTGACCGGACAGACCGGGCGCAGGCGGCAGTTCTCATTGATGTGCCGGGCGGGGAACGGGCGGGCGATCTGGCGGACGCGTATCAGACCGCGCTGGGCAAACGGGCCGACGTGGCGGTCGCGACTCGCGACGACGCTCGCCCGAGGTCGCGGAGACGCTCGCACGGCTCGGTTGAGGCCTCTACGGGCGATTCGCCTTTGACGAAATCGGCGGTCCGAAGCGGGCGCGGATGCGCTTGGCGATCTGGTCGCGGGTCTGGCGGAACGCATCGAGCTTGGCGGCGCGGTTCTCGCCGAGGCCGGTCGGATCGAAGGTGGGCCAGTATTCCACCTCGATCGCGTGCCAGCGGGTATATTCGAGCGCGGCGCGCTGTGCCGCCGGCGAGAGCGCGACGATCAGGTCGTAGCTGCCGATGCGGTCGCCCCATTCCTCCATGTCGTGGAAGCTTCGCACCCGGTGGCGATGCAGCTCGACGCCGATCTCCGCACAGACGGCGACCGCGAATCCGTCGATCTCGAGGTCGTTCTTCACCCCTGCCGACTGCACGTAGATCCGCATGCCATAGTTCTTCTTCATGATGCCCTCCGCCATCGGCGAGCGCACCGCGTTGTGATCACAACAGAAAAGTACTGACTGGGGGTTCTGGAGCACCCCGCCCCTACCCCTTGAAGTGCAGGACGCAGATCAGGGTGAAGAGCCGGCGTGCGGTCGCCATGTCCGTCTCCACCTTGCCGCTCAGCCGTTCGAGGAGCAGGCGGCTGCCCTCGTCGTGGATGCCGCGCCGCCCCATGTCGATCGCCTCGATCTGCGCCGGCGGAAGCCGTTTCACCGCGTCGAAGTAGCTCTCGCAGATCTGGAAGTAATCCTTCACCACCTGATTGAACGGCGTGAGCGAGAGATGCACCTCGCCCACGGGATCGCCGGGCTCGGTCGCCACCTCGAAGACCAGACGCCGCTCGCGGACGGCGAGCCGCAGGCGGTATGGTCCGGGCGGCACCGCCCGGCCCTCGCGGCCGGGAAGCCCGAACCGGTTGTCCTCGATGAGATCGAAGAGCGCCACCCGGCGCTCCTGCTCCACCTCTGGAGTGGGCGCCGGCAGGCCGGTCTCGTCGAGCGTGACCTCCATCAGCCGATCGGTGGCCGGAACGTCGTTCATTCTGCCGGCTCCGCGTTCAGGCGCTCAAGGCGCGCGGTGACCGAAAGACCGTGCGCCTCGAGCCCTTCGGAGGCGGCGAGGCAGGCGGCGGCGGGCCCGAGCGCGCGGAGCGACTCGGGGCTCATGCGGGCGACGGTCGTGCGTTTCATGAAATCGAGGACCGAGAGGCCGGAGGAGAAACGGGCGGAGCGGGCAGTCGGCAGCACGTGATTCGGCCCCCCCACGTAGTCGCCGATCGCTTCGGGCGTCAGGGCGCCAATGAAGATCGCGCCCGCGTGGCTGACCCGCTCCGCGAGCGCTTCCGCGTCGCTGGTGCAGATTTCCAGATGCTCCGGGGCGATTCGGTCGGCGATCTCCACCGCCTCGTCCCAGTTCGTGACGGTGATGATGGCGCCGAAATCGCGCCAGCTCGCGCCGGCGATCTCGCGCCGGGCCAGCGTCTCGAGGCGCGCCTCGACGGCGGCGGCGACGCGCTGGCCGAAACCGGCGTCGTCGGTAACGAGGATCGACTGCGCCGCGCTGTCGTGCTCGGCCTGCGCGAGGAGATCGAGCGCCAGCCAGTCCGGGTCGTTGTCCGCGTCGGCGATCACCAGCACCTCGGACGGCCCGGCGATCATGTCGATGCCGACCCGGCCAAAGACCCTGCGCTTGGCCGCCGCCACCCAGGCGTTGCCGGGGCCGGTGATCTTGTCGACCGGGGTGATCGTCGCGGTTCCATAGGCAAGGGCCGCAATCGCCTGCGCGCCGCCAATCCGCCAGATCCGATCCACACCCGCAAGGCGCGCCGCCAGCAGGACGAGGGGGTTCACGTCCCCGCGCGGCGTGGGCGCGCAGATCTCGATGCGCGGCACGCCCGCGACCCGCGCCGGGATCGCGTTCATCAGCACCGACGACGGATAGGAGGCAAGGCCGCCCGGGACATAGAGGCCGGCGGCCGAGACCGGGGTGAAGCGCCAGCCGAGTTCGGCCCCGGACGGGTCGGTCCAGCGTGCATCCGCCGGGCGCTGGCGCTCGTGGTAGACGCGGATCCGATCGGCCGCGAGCTCCAGAGCCGCGCGCTCGTCGGGGGGCACCTTTTCGATCGCGGCGTCGATCTCCGCCTCGGAGAAGGCCAGCGTCTCGGGGGTGAGGTCGAGCTTGTCGAAGCGCGCGGTGAGTTCGATCACCGCCGCGTCGCCACGCTCCACCACGTCTGCGATGATCCGGGCCACATCGGCGTCCACGTCGGCGTCGGCCTCGCGCTTCTGGGCCAGAAGAGCGGTGAAGCGGGCGCTGAAATCGGGATCGCTTGTGGCAAGGTACTGGGGCATCGCGGTGTCTCCTCGGCGGCGAGCCATAGCGGCTCGGCGCTTCCCGCTCAACTGTCCGTGAGGAAGCGGCGGAGCATCCCGGCCACGACCTCCGGCGCATCTTCATGCAAGTCGTGCCCCGCCCAGGCGAGGTTCAGCAGCCGCGCCCCGGGGATGCGGTCGGCGAGTGCCACGGTTTCGGCGCGCGTCGCGAAGGGATCACCGTCACCGCGCATCAGAAGGACGGGGCATCTGATCTCGCGCACGGACTCGCCCGGATAACCATCGGTGCCGGGGTCGAGCCAGAGACGGCGGATCTCCGCGATCAGCCGGGGAAAATCGGGCTCGGGGTTCGCCGCGTGATAGATCGCCCAGCTGTCGGGGAACTTGTCCTGACAGACTTCCGGGGTGATCCCGTCGAGAAGCCCCTCCACCGGGTCGTCCGGCAGGAGGCGCCAGGTCGCGCCGATGGTCGCGAGCCGCCGCAGGCCGGGCCAGCCCGCCGCCGCCAGCCGCAGGCCGGTGATGGCGCCATCGCTGTAGCCGAGGATCGTCACGCCCACGAGGCCGAGCGCGTCGCAGACCGCCATAACGTCGCTCGCAAGGCGCGCATAGCTGAGCGGTGCGCCCCCGAGCGTCGAGCCGCCGTGGCCCCGGCTGTCGAGGCCGATCAGGCGAGCGTGCGGCGCGAGGAACGGCGTCAGTGCGTCGAAGTCGTTGATGGTGCCGAGCCCGCCCGGCAGGAGCAGGACCGGCGGGCCGTCGGGTCGGCCGATCTCCTCCACCCAGAGGCGGGCGCCCCCCACCTCGACGTGGCGTCCCTCGGAATGGGTGAAGCGGTCCTTCATGCCCGGAGTGTCCGCCCTCAGCCTTCCGGGTGGCTCGGCGCCCGCCCGGAGGGCGCCTCGTAGGGCCGCGTCACGTCGGTCAGCGTCACATCGAGGCACTCGACATCGAGGGCGATCTCGCCATGGCCGGCAAAGATCAACCGCACCCGGCCGCTCGCATCCTCTCCCGGCTCGAAGACGATGGAGAGCAGGTCGAGGACGGTCGCCTTGTCAGCCGGATCCACGCCGTCGCTTCGCGCCGTGAGCACGTCGTCAAAGACCAGCAGCGTGCGCACCCGCTCGAACGGCCGCCCCTGCCGTCGCGCGTGATCGGCATCCTCCCAGCGGAAACGGTTCAGCAGCAGCGTGAAGCGGCGGCGGCGCCGCGCCCAGGCGATTTCGCCGGTCTCGGCCACCGCATCCTGCAGAAGCGCCGAGACGATGGCGAGATCATCGGGCGATTCGGCCTTCAGCCGGAGCGGCCGCTCGACACCATCCTCGAACCGGGCGTCCTCCGGCTGGGCGGCCCCGGCACCTTCGGGCAGCTTGCGCTCGCCGCTCATGCCGCCCGCTCGCTGATCCGCTCGATCGACGCGCCACAGGCGGAAAGCTTCTCCTCGACCCGCTCGTAGCCGCGATCGAGATGGTAGACGCGGGCAACCCGCGTCTCGCCCTCGGCAGCGAGGCCGGCGAGGATGAGGCTCACGCTGGCGCGGAGGTCGGTCGCCATGACCGGCGCGCCCTTCAGCTTCTCGACGCCGGTGACGGTCGCGGTGCCGCCATGGACATCGATGCGCGCCCCCATGCGAATCAGCTCCGGCGCGTGCATGAAGCGGTTCTCGAAGATCTTCTCCTCGAGGTGGCTCACCCCGTCGGCGAGGGTGAGCAGCGCCATCATCTGCGCCTGCAGGTCGGTCGGAAAGCCCGGGAACGGCTCGGTCGTCACGTCCACCGCGCCGACATGGCCGTTCATCCGGCGCACCTTCAGCCCGGAATTCGTGGCCGCGACCTCGATCCCCGCCTCCTCGAGCTTGTCGGCGAAGGCCGACACGAGATCCCGCCGACCGCCGACCAGCTCCACCTCACCGCCGGTGATCGCGGGGGCGAGCATGTAGGTGCCGAGTTCGATGCGATCGGCGACCACCGGATGCGTCGCGCCCGAAAGCCGGTCGACGCCACGGATCTCGATGGTGTTGGTGCCCTCGCCCTGAATTTGCGCGCCCATGCGGCGCAGGCACTGGGCAAGATCGACGATCTCGGGCTCCCGCGCGGCGTTCTTCAGGATCGTGGTGCCGCGCGCGAGGGTCGCGGCCATGAGCAGGTTCTCGGTGGCGCCCACCGAGACGAAGGGGAACTCGAACGTCGCGCCCTTCAGCCCACCGCTCGCCGTGGCGTGCACGTAACCCTCGCGCAGGTCGATGGTGGCGCCGAGCGCCTCGAGTCCGCGCAGGTGCAGATCCACCGGTCGCGCGCCGATGGCGCAGCCGCCGGGCAGCGACACGACCGCATGGCCGTCGCGCGCCAGCATCGGCCCGAGCACCAGGATCGACGCGCGCATCTTGCGCACGATCTCATAGTCGGCGCGGTGGTTGGTGATCGCCTCGGAGCCGATGACCAGCACCCGCCCCTGCTGCAGGCTCGCGACCTCGCAGCCGAGCGACTGCAGGAGCGCGGTCATGGTGCGGATGTCCGAGAGCCGTGGCGCGTTCGTCAGCGTCACCGGCTCATCGGTCAGAAGCGCCGCCGGCATCAGCGTCAGGCAGGCGTTCTTGGCGCCGGAAATCGGGATCGTGCCACTCAGGCGGCGACCGCCCCGCACGAGAATGCTGTCCATGCTCTGCCTCTCGTCATTCTTCCTGGGTCTCGTCCGCGACGTCGATTGCCGCTCGCGCCCGCCCCTGTGCCTTGCGCCGCGCCAGATTGGCCCGGAGCGCCGCCGCCAGCCGCTCGTCCCGGCTCGAGCCTGCCTTCGCCCGCCGGGGCTCGCTCGGGTCGGAGGGCACGGAAGGGATGTCGCCGGGGGCGCGGTTCTCACTCATCGGAGTTTTCTCTACCCGATGGCGGCGGTACGGTCCAGAATGCCCGTTGAAGCCGCCTCACGGCTCGGCTATGAGGCCCGGCATCGGGATTCGCTGCGGTAGCTCAGTGGTAGAGCACTCCCTTGGTAAGGGAGAGGTCGAGAGTTCAATCCTCTCTCGCAGCACCATCCCCGGAACCCCCGGACATCTTTACTTGCAGGAACGGCCCGCCCGCCGGGGGTCGGTGACCGCTGTTCCGAGTGCAGGCGGCCGCCGGGCGAGGGTCGGGCGAGCACCGACCATCGGATTTGCACCGGGCCATCAACACAGCAACAGAAGTGTAGCATCCACCTTGAGAACAAGGTGGATGCTCGGAATACTGTTTCTTGGCTTATCTGCAAAACATAGTCTTGCCAACGCGTTGTTCATTTGCAAAACGTGATTTATCTCACCTGATTGGAATAATAGTATGGCGATCATTTTTGGAACGAATGGCAACGAACTCAATGGCTGGACGGCGCTCACGGGCACGCGCAAGGCCGATGTGATCTACGGCCTTGGCGGCGATGACTACCTTTCAGGTGGTGGCGGCAACGACACGCTCTACGGCGGTGAGGGCAATGACACCCTGGTGGGAGGTGATGGCCGCGATCTGCTCGATGGCGGCGAGGGCCTCGACCTCGTCTCCTATTCCCCGAACTCCGGCCCCGTGCGGGTGGACCTGCAGAGCGGCTTCGCCAGCTTCCCCGGCACGAACTGGCCGCGGGAAACCCTGATCAGCATCGAGGGAGCGATCGGTGGGCAGGGCCGGGACACGTTTATCGGCAATGGCGCCGGAAACCTTTTCTATGGCGAACAGGGCAACGACACGCTGATCGGCAACGTGGGTGCCGACACGCTTGATGGCGGCAGGGGCAACGACAGCCTCGACGGCGGCAATGGGCTTGATCTGCTGATCGGCGGGCTTGGCAACGACACGATGCGGGGCGGCCTTCACAATGACACCTTCCTGATCGACGGCCACAGCAACTGGGACGGCAGGGAGATGTCGTTCACCGATACCGGCGCCGATCTGATCGACGGCGGCGCGGGCACGGATACGCTCTACATCCCCGTGGAGGTCGTCTGGCCTGACGTGGACGTCAGTGAATATTACCCGGCCTTCGCCACGGTGACGGCCAATCTCGGCACGGGTACGCTCAGGATCACCGACGGCAGCCTGTCGCGCCTCGTCTCCATCGAGAACATCGAAACGGGCGCCGGCGACGACACGATCACCGGCAGCGCCGCGGACAACCTGATCATCGCAGGCGATGGTGCGAACACGGTCGACGGCGGCGCGGGCAACGACACGATCATCGGTGGGGAATGGGGCTTTGCCGGCTACACCGAGGTGCTGCGGGGCGGCGCGGGTGATGACCTGATCTACGGCAATGGCTCGCAGATTGAAGTGGAAACCGTCTACTACACCGAACTTGGCACTGACAGGCTGATCGGCGGTGCGGGCAACGACACGCTGCACGCCGGAAACGGGCAGGTCGAGATGACTGGCGGCACGGGTGCCGACACCTTCATCTTTACCGACGAGATGACTTTCATTCAGGCGTTCGCGCCTGAATACTGGTCCTTTGCCAGCAAGACCATCACCGATTTCAATCGGCAGGCTGGGGACATGATCCACTTCGAGACCGAGGAGGACTTCACGTTCGTGGGGCAGACGCGAGCGAACCAGATGGATGTGGGTGAGATCGGCTGGCATCGCGACGGTCGCGATGTGGTGATCCAGGCCCACGTCAATGAACCCGAGATGTCGCTCTATCATGAGGACGAGTTCCTCGAGATCCGCCTCGCCAACTACTCCGGCACCCTGAACGCGAACGCCTTCGACCTGGGCTGAGGCTCCCGATCGCGACACGGGGGGCGGGCCGGACAACCGTCCGGCCCCACTCCCCCCCCGATGTCAGTGGCCGATCTTCCAGCGCGACGCGACCGACGGCGCGCTGGGGCGGCACATCGAGCAGCCACAGCCCGCGAGGTGTGAGCGTTTGACCACCTTCGGCTCGTCGATGCTGCGCTCGGATCGAGCCATGGCGGATCGCAGCGCGACATGCATCGTGCTGATCCCCGGCGCCGAGAGCATCCGGGAGCAGCCGGTGCCGCAGTCGGGGCACTCGGCGGCGGCGTCGCTTGCCCGGATCACCGCCCAGGCGCGAAACGGGCCGCAGTCACCGCAGACGAAATCGTAGAGAGGCATAGGGTCCTCCTCAGGGAATAAGCGGGGCGGCTCAGAGCCGCCCGTCGAGCAGCAGGAAGCCGGGGATCCAGCCAGTGGCGATGCCGGCGAAGATCGTGAAACTCGCGGTCGGGGAGAGGATGTTCTTCTTCAGCGCCAGCAGCAGGAAGTACATGAACCAGAGCACGCCCCAGATCACCCAGTTGATCGCCATCCAGACATCGAGCGAGGTCTGCATCGTCGCGAACCCACCGAGGGCAACCGGCACGGTCGTGATCGCGACGAAGAGGCTGAACCAGCCGAGACCGCGTCCATCGACGGCGACGACGCGGTTGTAGGCCACCCAGAAGTAGGTCGTCGTGAAGAGCAGCGTGAGCGCCGCGCCGCGCACCGAGGCGAGGTTCGCGCCCGGCCCGAAGGCCGTGTAGATCACCACCGCCAGCGTCGCGAACCCCGAGACGACATTGATGACGACAATCTCGCGGTCCTCGATCTTGCCGTGCAGCCACAGGCCGTTCAGGAACAGCACCGCGCCGACGTAGAGCAGAGCGAATCCGAGAAGCATTGGTGTTCTCCGGAGATTGGCGGGCCTGCCCTGACGGACAGGCCCCGGGGGGTCCTCAGCTCGTGGTGGCGACGGCGACGTCGGGCACCATCTTGCGGGGCCCGTCGGCGTTCGGACGGATATCGAAATCGAAGATCGCCGTCGGGATCGCGAGGGTGGCGCAGACGTTCGGGATGTCGACGATGCCGGCGATCCGCCCCTCGACGGGCGCCGTGCCGAGGATCATGTAGGCCTGTTCGCCGGAATATCCGAACTTCTTCAGGTACTCGATGGCGTTCAGGCAGGCGCGGCGATAGGCGACGTGGGCGTCGAGGTAATACTGCTCGCCGGTGTGCTCGTCGACCGAGATGCCCTCGAAGATCAGGTAGTCGTCGAAATGCGGGTCCACCGGGCTCGGCTTGAAGATCGGATTGGTGATCGCGTACTTCGCCATGCCGCCCTTGATGATGTCGACCTTGATGTCGATCCAGCCGGCCATCTCGATCGCGCCGCAGAAGGTGATCTCTCCGTCCCCCTGCGACCAGTGGATGTCGCCCATCGAAAGGCCGCCGCCCTTCACGTAGACCGGGAAGTAGACCTTGGAGCCGCGCGACAGGTTCTTGATGTCGCAGTTGCCGCCATGCTCGCGCGGCGGCACCGTGCGCCAACCCTCGCCGGCCGCGGCCTCGGCGGCGGCGCCCTTCATCTGGCCCATCAGCGCGGTCGGGGCGTAGGGCGGCGCGGCGAGCGGCGGCACCCGGTTCGGGTCGGTCGCGATCAGCGCCGCCTCGCGCCGGTTCGCCTCGGCGAGGAGCTTGTGGTCGGGCAGGCAGCCGATGAGCCCGGGATGGACGAGGCCCGGATAGCGCACGCCGGGAATGTGCCGCGACGTGGTATAGATCCCTTCGAAGTCCCAGCACGACTTGACCGCGTTCGGATAGTGCTCGGTCAGGAAGCCGCCGCCGTTCTCCTTGGCAAACAGACCGTTGAAGCCCCATTCCGAGCCCTGGAGCGCGCCGATGTCGAGGATGTCGACCACGAGCAGATCACCGGGCTCCGCGCCCTCGACGCCGAACGGACCCGACAGATAGTGCACGCGGGTCAGATCCACGTCGCGGATGTCGTTGGCGCTGTCGTTGTTGCCGATCTGGCCACCGGTCCAGTCGTAGCACTCGACCCGGAACACGTCGCCGGGCTTGAATGTCTCGACCATGGGGATGTCGGGATGCCACCGGTTGTGGGTCTTGATGTCCTGCTCTTCCGGCGCCTTGTTCAGGTCGATCTTGAACGCGGTCTTCGGCATTTCAGTCTCCTCCCTGTCGTCGGCGTCCGCCGCTGTTGGCGGATCGCGGAAGGAAGCGTATGGAGCGTGTGTAACCTTGTTCCCGTCACCGGAGGGTCACCGCGTAATCTTTTGTAACGCGGGTGCGGCGCAACCGGCCCACTTGCGGCATAGTCGGATTGCACAATTTGGGAGGACGAGCCGATGCAGGGCAGAATCCTGGTGGTGGATGACGATCGCCGGCTCTGCGGGTTCCTCGCGCGCTTTCTCGCCGGCGAAGGCTTCGCTCCGACCCAGGCGCACGATGGTGCAGCAATGCGCCGCGCTCTGGCTGATCTGCCCTACGATCTGGTGCTTCTCGACCTCGGCTTTCCGCGCGGCGACGACGGGCTGGCACTCGCGCGCGCCCTGCGATCGCAATATGACGCGGCGCTGATCGTGGTGACCGGCAAGACCAGCACGATCGACAAGGTGGTCTGCCTCGAACTCGGGGCGGACGACTATGTCACGAAGCCGTTCCAGCCGCGCGAACTGCTCGCCCGCATCCGAGCGGTGCTGCGTCGCGTGACCCGTTCCGCGGTCGTGCCGGAGACCGAGGCCGACACGATCCGTGTCGACGGGTGGCGGGTCGATCTCGCGCACCGCGAGGTCTACGCGCCCTGCGGAGTCGCCGCCGGCCTCACCAGCAAGGAGTTCGACATCGTCGCAGCGCTCGCGCGCCGACCCGGGCGGGTGCTGTCCCGGGACCAGCTGCTCGATCTCGTGGCGAACCGGGCGTGGACGCCGAGTGACCGGAGCGTCGATGTCCTCGTGGGCAAGGTGCGGCGCAAGATCGGCGACGAGGGGCCGAACCACCGCATCATCCGCACGGTCCGCGGCATCGGCTACGTCTTTGCGCCGGAATCCGTTGCGCGCGGCTGAAGCGCGGCGCGCAACGCGCGCGACAGGGTGGCGAGATCGACGGGCTTCAGGAGGCACGCGACCCCGGCGACCGGACTGCCCGGCGCCCGTGCCGTGTCGGCGGTGAGAAGCAGCGCTGCGAGGTCCGGCAGCCGGGCGGTCGCCTCCCGCAGCAGCTCGACCCCGCTCCGTCCCCCGCCGAGGCCCACATCGGTCACCATCAGGTCGATGGCGGAGGCGCCGATGATCCCGAGCGCCTCGTCGCTGCTCGCCGCCACGGCGACCCGGTAGCCGAGATGCGCGATCTGACGGCGCAGGGTGCGCCGGACGTCGGGATCGTCCTCGACGACAAGCACCCTCTCTGATCGGCCTCCCGACACGGGAGCCGCGACCCGAGCGGCCGTCGCGGCACCGCCCTCCGCCGGGGCCACCGGCAGCCGGATCGTCGCTGTCAGGCCAAGCCCCGGCGGGCTCGCGAGCAGGAGCGCGCCGCCTGATCGCTCGGCGAAGCCCGCGACCATCGTGAGCCCAAGACCGAGACCCCGGCCGGAGGACTTGGTGGTGATGAACGGCTCCACCGCCCGCGTGAGCAAGTCCCGGGGCATCCCCGGCCCGGTGTCGGACAGCGCGAGATCGACGAACGCTTCGTCAGATCGCACCGTCACCGTCAGGGTGCCGTCTCCGGCCATGGCGTCGCGGGCATTGATCGCAAGGTTGATCAGGCTCGCCTCGAGCTGACTGCGGTCGACCAGCACGGCAGGCACCTCGGGCGGGATGTCGAGCACCACCCGGACGTTGGCCCCGAGCGCCCGTTCGAGCAGCCGCCAGGTCGCGGGAAGCGTCCCACCGAGATCCGTCGGCTCCGTGTGCAGCGGAGCGGCCCGGGCGTGCGACAGCAGCCGGCTCGTCAGCTCCATGCCGCCCCGGACCGCCCCGAGTGCGTCGTCCACCAGCTCGCGCAAGACCGGCTGGCCCTCCAGCCGCTCGTCGAGGAGTTCGAGGTTGCCGAGGATCACCGCCAGCGTGTTGTTGAACTCATGCGCCACGCCCGCGCCGATCTGGTCCAGTGCATCGAGCCGCTGGGCCTGCCGCAGCCGGTTCTCGGCCGCATCGCGCTCCGCGACCAGCCGCAGGCGCTCGAAGCACCGGGCAAGCGTCCGGTCGAGGTCGTAGGAGAAGAACGGCTTGATCAGGAAATCGTAGGCGCCTGCCTTCAGCGCCTCGACGGCGGTCTCCATCGAGGCATACGCCGTGACCATGACGACGATCATGTCGGGCGCCATCCCATGGAGCTTCCCGACCAGCGCGACGCCGTCCTCCCGCCCGAGCCGGACATCCACGAGCGCAACGTCCGCGGTCCAGTTCGCGAGGATCTCGCAGGTCGAGACCCCGTCGTGGGCGACGCGCGCCTCGTGCCCGTCGAGCGCGAGGAGGCGGACGAGGCTTTCCGCGAAGTCCACGTCGTCATCGACGACCAGCAGCCGCCACGGCCGGCCCGGAAACTCAGCGGGCATCGGCCGGCCCCGACTGTTGCCGCGGGATGTGCAGTGCGATCGTGGTCCCCTCGCCCGGCCGGCCGCCAAGCTCGATGCGGCCGCCGTGGACAGTGACCACCCGCTGGACGACCGACATGCCAAGGCCGACCCCGTAGGCCTTGGTGCTGTAAAGCGGCTCGAAGACCCGCTTCCGCTCCGCCTCGGAGAGGCCGACCCCATTGTCGGACACCGAGAGAACGACGGTGCTGGCATCGGCCCGGGTGCGAACGACGATCCGCCCGCCGCCTTCCGGATGGGCCTCGATGACGGCGTGCCGGGCATTGTCGAGCAGGTTCACCACCGCCTGCCGCATGAGTTCGGCATCGGCCTCGATCGTGCAATCGACCCCGAGATCGAGCTCCACGAGCGCGGCTGCCGCGTGTTCGCCCACCTGCGCCGCCAGCCATCGGTCCACGGCGAGCGGGGCAAACGCCGACTCGCGCCGGCGCGAGAAGTCGAGCAGCTCGTCGATGATGCGCGAGCATCGCTGAACGCTGCGACGGATGCGGGTGAATTCAGGGCCCTCGCGCGCCTCCGCGGGGAGTGACCGGTCGAGGACGTCCACCGAATTGGCGAGGGCCCCGAGAGGATTGCGCAGCTCGTGACTGACGCTGGCGGTCAGCGTGCCGATCGCCGCGAGGCGCTCCGTGCGGGCCAGTTCCGCCTGTGTCTCGCGCAGCTCCTCCAGCGACGCGACGAGCTCGCGTTCGGCAAGCTCCCGGCTTTCGTGGGACAGCACGATCCACCAGGCGCCGATCCCGAGCAGCGGCAGCAGCGCGACGAAGACCCTGAGGAGCATCTGGTCGTTGGTGTAGGGCGCGGGATCAATGTGCAGATCGGCCATGCGGTAGGTCAGCAAGAAGACCGCGGCCGACACCGTCCAGAGCACCAGCGTCACGCCGGTCACCTTGGCCACCCGCTGCATGGGGCGGAGCGCGAAGCGCTGCCGCAGCGCGTTCCCCGGAGCGACGCTCGGCCGTCCGTGCGACGGCGCCTTGCAGACGTCGTGGCAATGCGTGTCGAGACTGCAGCAAAGCGAGCAGATCGGACCGTCGTAGAACGGACAGAAGGCCATGTCCGGCTTCTCGTAGGCGTGGTCGCAGATCCGGCACTGCACGAGCGCCCCGCCGCGCTCGGCATAGTCGATCGGCCGGGCGAGATAGGTCTGGCCCCGCGTCACGACGCCGATCAGCACCGCCGACGCCAGCGCGACGACGAAGGCGAGCGGCGCCGACCATGCCTGCAGCATGGGGCCGGCGACGCCCGCATAGCAGGAAAGCCCGACGACCGAGGCGAGCGCCATGGAGCCGCAGCCGACCGGGTTGAAGTTTCGCAGGTAGGCCCGCTTGAACTCCGGCACCGCGGGGCTGATCCGCAGCGGCTTCAGGATCGCGAGATCAGCGACCAGCGACCCGAGCCAGGCGGTGGCAATGTTGCCATAGACCGCCAGCACCAGTTCCAGCGTGTCGAAGATGCCGAGGAGCATCAGCAGGAGCGAGATCAGGATGTTGAACACCAGCCAGGCCACGCGCCCCGGGTGGTAGTGCGTGACCCGCGAGAAGAAGTTCGACCAGGCGAGCGAGCCCGCGTAGGCATTCGTCACGTTGATCTTGATCTGCGACACCAGCACGAAGACCGTGGCGGCCGCGAGTGCAGTCTCGGGGTTCGCGAAGATGTACCCGTAGGCGAGCGCGAACATGTGGATCGGCTCGAGCGCCTCGGCGGCGGGGCGGCTGGCCGAGAGGACCATGACGGCGAGCAGGCTGCCCCCGAGCATCTTCAGGCCGCCGACCACGATCCAGCCCGGACCCGCCGACAGCATGGCCACCCACCAGCGCCGTCGGTTCGCGCGCGCGAGGTCGGGCAGGAAGCGGAGATAGTCGACCTGCTCGCCGACCTGCACCGTCAGCGAGCAGAGCACGCCGATCGCGCCGCCGAAGGCCAGCACGCTGAACCCTGTCTCGGCCCCGGTGAACGCGGACCACTCTGCCAGAACCCCGGGCTCGCGTGCGAGGATGAAGAGAAAGGGAGCGACCAGCATGATGATCCAGAGCGGCTGGGAGATCATCTGCAGGCGACTGAGGACAGTCACGCCCATCGCGGTGAGCGGGATGATGACGAATGACGAGACGACATAGCCGATCACGATCGGAACGTCCGCATAGACCCGCATGGCCTGCGCCATGATCGCCCCTTCGAGGGCGAAGAAGATGATGGTGAAGGTGGCATAGATCAGCGAGGTGATCGTCGAGCCGATATAGCCGAACCCGGCCGCCCGGGTCAGCAGGTCCATGTCGATGTTGTATCGGCTCGAGTAGTAGGCGATCGGCAGGCTGGTGACGAAGATGAACAGCGACACGCACACGATTGCCGGGATCGCGTTCGCGAAGCCGTAACGCAGCGTGATCACCCCGCCGATCGTCTCGAGAGCGAGGAAGGCGATGCCACCGAGTGCGGTGTTCGCGATGACGAACGGCGTCCAGCGGCGGAACGACCTCGCCGCGTAGCGCAGCGCATAGTCCTCGAGGGTCTCGTTCGCCACCCATGATCTGTAGGATCGGATCGCCGGCCGTTGCTCGGCCGTGCGCGACATCTGCCCCCCTTCGCCCGGCACCAAGGGAATCACCACGCCGACTGGCCGGAGCGCGGAAATTCTCAGTCAGGCCCGCCGGCAAGTCGAGGTTTTCGTCACGGTCGCAGGGAGCGCTTCGGGGCGAGGGAGTGTCTCGCCTCGCTCGCCGAGGCCGTTCCCGCTCTCTCCGGACCTGACCCGGTGAGGAACGGTCGTCGCTGACCTGTCGGCTCCGGCGCAGAGGCGAGTGATTCGGCCAGTCAGACAACAGACCAATCCGCTTTCTCCGTGCTTCTCACCCGACCACCGCGCCATCACCGGCCTCGCCGGTATACCATGTTTGGCAAAATCATTGCATTTTCTCCGTTATCAGCGTCCATTTCAAAACCGTTTGCGCCATTCCCAGTTTTTCGGTATACCAAGATCAACAAGAAGACGGGGAGGAAGGGATGAGCGTCAGGACCGCTGAGACGCGGGCGAACGGGGTGGCGATCCCTTCGGGGGCGCAGAGTGCCCGCGCGCTCATCGATCTTCGGAATCTCATCACTGAAGGCGAAATTTCGCCGGGAGAACGTTTCACCGAAGCGCAGCTGGCCAAGCGGCTCGGCATGTCGCGCACGCCGATCCGGGCCGCGATCCAGCACCTGCGCGAGGAGGGGATGATCGAAACCCTGTCGGCAGGCGGCTACACCGTCCGCGGCTTCCAGATCCTGGAGATCGGCGAAGCGATCGAGCTTCGCGGCATGATCGAGGGCCTGGCAGCGCGCCTGCTGGCGGAGCGCGGCACGAAGCCGGAGGACATGGCGAGGCTCGAGGGGATCGTTGCCGGCATCGACAGCCTACTCGACCAGCCGAGGTTCACCGCGACCGACATCGCGACCTATACCAAGCTCAACGCCGAGTTTCACGACTCGCTGGCGGAGGCAACCGCAAGCACGCTGCTGATCCAGGAGACGCGACGGGCCAATTCGCGCCCCTTCGCCTTCGCGAGCGCGCTCGTGCACGTCCACCAGGACGAGGAAACCGCCCGGCGCCACCTCGTCGTGGCGCAGGACCAGCATCGGGCGGTGGTCGAGGCCATCCGCGGCCGGGAAGGCGCCCGTGCGGAGGCGATCATGCGCGAGCACGCGCGCCTCTCATACCGCAACCTGACGACCGCGCTGAAGTCACGCGCCGCCATCGGGAGCATCAAGGGAGCGGGACTGATCCAGCGGATCGGATAGCCGCTTCCTGCAATCACCACGACGCGGCAGGAATAGCCGCCTTCTCCGGGGAAATCGTATGAATCGACGCAACCTGCTTTGCGGCGCGGCACTCGCTGTATCCGTCGTCATGTCCGGCTGGCCCGCCCTCGCGGCGGAGCCCCTGAAGGTCGGGCTCATCCTGCCGATGACCGGCCCCTTTGCCTCGACCGGCCGCCAGATCGAGGCGGCGGCGAAGCTCTACATCGCCGAGCACGGCAGCGAAGTGGCCGGCCGCGAGATCGAGCTCATCGTGAAGGACGATGCCGGTGTCGCCGATGCGACCAAGCGCCTCGCGCAGGAGCTGATCGTGAAGGAGAAGGTCGAGGCGATCGCCGGCTTCGGCCTGACGCCGCTGGCGCTCGCCGCGGCGCCGCTCGCCACCCGCGCCAAGGTGCCCGAGATCGTCATGGCGGCGGCGACCTCCTCGATCACCGAGCAGTCGCCCTATGTGGTGCGCACCAGCTACACCACGCCTCAGGTTACCTCGAAGATCGCCGAGTGGGCCGCGAAGGAGGGGATCAAGTCGGTCGTGACGGTCGTGTCGGACTATGGCCCCGGCATCGACGCGGAAACCACCTTCGCCAAGACATTCGGCGCGACCGGCGGGCAGGTCGTCGAGTCCCTGCGGGTTCCGCTTGCCAACCCCGACTTCTCGCCTTTCCTGCAGAAGGTGGCCGACGCCAAGCCCGACGCGATCTTCGTCTTCGTGCCGTCGGGCGTCGGCGCCCCGTTCATGAAGCAGTACGTCGAGCGCGGTCTCGACACGACCGGCGTCCAGCTGCTCGCCGACGGCGGCATCACCGATGACGACATCCTGAACTCGATGGGTGACCCGGCGCTGGCGGCAATCACCGGCTTCCACTATTCGGCCGCTCACGACAGCCCCGAGAACAAGGCCTTCGTCGAGGCGTTCAAGGCGGCAAACGACGGGATGCGACCGAATTTCATGGCGGTCGGCGGCTACGACGGCATGCACCTGCTCTATGCGGCGCTCGAGAAGACCGGCGGCAAGTCGGACGGCGAGAGCCTGATCGAGGCGATGAAGGGCCTGGCATGGGAGAGCCCGCGCGGTCCGATGCAGATCGACCCGGAGACCCGTGACATCGTTCAGAACGTCTACATGCGCAAGGTCGAGCGCGGTGCGGATGGTGAACTCTGGAACGTCGAGATCGAGACGTTCCCCGCCGTGAAGGATCCGGTGAAGGCAGGCCTCTGACCCGCCGGCCGCTTGCGGCCATCGCTCGGCAGCCAATTACCGGGTTCGCGCGGAGGAGCATTTCCTTCAAGCGGCCCGGAAGCTCCCCAGGAGGAAAACAATGCGTGTCACGGCGGCGGAAACGCTCCCCACCCTCGATTTCGATCCCTTTGACATCTCCTATTTCGCTGACCCCTACCCCGACCAGGAGCGCCTTCGCGAAGCGGGGCCGGTGGTCTGGCTCTCGCGCTACGGTGTGCGGGCGGTCGCGCGCTACACCGAGGTTCACGCGGTCCTGAATGACTGGCAGACCTTCTGCTCCAGCCGCGGCGTCGGGCTGAGCGATTTCGCGGTAGAGAAGCCGTGGCGCGACCCCAGTCTCGTCCTCGAGACCGACCCGCCGGAGCACGACCGCGCCCGCGCCGTCCTGCAACGGGTCGTGTCACCGATCGTCATGCGGCGGCTGCGCGACAACATG
Organism: Amaricoccus macauensis; assembly: GCF_014201905.1. GTDB lineage: Bacteria > Pseudomonadota > Alphaproteobacteria > Rhodobacterales > Rhodobacteraceae > Amaricoccus > Amaricoccus macauensis. The sequence goes on from NZ_JACHFM010000005.1 coordinate 262,913, forward strand.
GTCGCGAAGGCCGATGCGCTGGTTGCCGAGCTGGTCGCACGGCGCGAGATCGACGGCATCCGCGACCTCGCGCAGGCTTTCCCGCTTTCGGTCTTTCCCGACGCGGTCGGCCTTGTCCACGAGGGCCGGGAGCACCTGCTCCCCTACGCCGGCCTCGCCTTCAACGCCTTCGGGCCGGACAACGAGCTCCGGCGCGAGGCGCTGGCGCGCGCCGCACCGCATGTGGCCTGGGTGACCGAGCAGTGCCGGCGCGAGAATCTTGCGCCCGACGGCTTCGGCGCGCAGATCCACGCCGCCGCTGACACCGGGGAAATCACGGCCGACGAGGCTCCGCTTCTGGTGCGCTCGCTCCTGACGGCCGGCCTCGACACGACGGTGAACGGCATCGGCGCGGCGCTCTACTGCATGGCGCGCTTCCCCGACGCCTTCGCGAGGCTTCGCGAGAAGCCGGCGCTGGCACGGGGGGCCTTCGAGGAGGCGATCCGCTTCGAGAGCCCGGTGCAGACGTTCTTCCGCACCACCACCCGCGAGGTCGAGCTCTCCGGCGCGGTGATCCCCGAGGGCCAGAAGATCATGATGTTCCTCGCTGCCGCGAACCGCGATCCACGGCACTGGCAGGATCCCGACACCTACAACATCGAGCGGCGCACCTCCGGCCACGTGGGGTTCGGGTTCGGAGTTCATATGTGCGTGGGTCAGCTTCTGGCACGGCTCGAGGGCGAGGTCCTGCTCGATGCGCTTGCACGCCGTGCCTCTGACATCCGGCTGGCCGGCGAGCCGGTCCGGGCTTTCAACAATACCCTGCGCGGTCTGGATAGCCTGCCGCTGGTCCTGACCCCGGCCTGAGCCGCGGGCTCGAACCTTCACTTCACATGTAACGGGCTGGCTCGCGAAGACGGGCACCAGGGGAATTCCCATGCTCACGATCCTCATAGACGGAATCGCCTACGGCATGCTGCTGTTCGTCCTCGCGTCCGGCCTTGCCGTGACGCTCGGACTGATGAACTTCATCAATCTCGCCCACGGCGCATTCGCCATGGCGGGCGGTTACGTCACCGCCCTCCTGATGAACCGCTGGGGCGTGCCGTTTCTCGCGACACTGCCCTTCGCCTTCCTCGTCCCCGCGCTTGCCGGTGCCTTCGCCGAGAGAACGCTCTACGCCCGGCTCTACCGGCGAAGCCACCTCGACCAGGTGCTGTTTTCGATCGGGCTCGTCTTCATGGCGGTGACGGCCACCGACTATCTCTTCGGCTCGCAGCAGCAGCTCGTCCAGTTGCCCGGCTGGCTTCAGGGCCGTTTCGATCTCTTCGGAATCCCGGTGGGCCGCTACCGCGCCTTCCTGATCGTCGTGTGCAGTGTCCTCGTCATCGGGCTCCAGCTCATCCTGAACCGCACCCGCTTCGGCAGCCAGCTCCGCGCGGCGGTCGATGACCAGCGGGTCGCGCGCGGACTCGGCATCGGCGTCGCGGGCATCTTCGCCACGACCTTCGCGGTCGGCTCCGGTCTTGCCGGGCTCGGCGGGGCGCTCGGCATCGAGATCCTCGGGATGGAGCCGACCTTCCCGCTCAAGTTCATGGTCTACTTCCTGATCGTCGTGACGATCGGCGGCACGACCGGCCTCATCGGGCCGTTCATCGCAGCCCTCATCATCGGCGTCGGCGACGTGGCGGGGAAGTACTACGTCCCCGAGGTCGGCGCCTTCCTCATCTACCTGCTCATGATCGTCATCCTGATCCTGCGGCCCCAGGGGCTCATCGCCCGCGCCCGCTGACCCCAAAGCCCCGAGGACTCCCCACAATGCCGACAGACACCCTCACTCAGCCTCCCACCGCGGTCGCGCCGACGACGCAGGGCCTTCACGAACGGGCGCTTCGCAACCTCGGCCGCACCGGACGCTGGCGGCCAGCCGAGTTCGTCTTCTGGGCGCTCGCCGCCGCGACGTTCTTCTTCCTGCCTGACCAGCACCTGCTCCTGGGCGAGATCGCCATTCTTGGGCTTTTCGCGCTCTCGCTCGACCTGATCCTTGGCTACGCGGGGATCGTCTCGCTGGGTCACGGCGTGTTCTTCGGGGTCGGGGCCTATGTGGCCGGCCTAATCTCGATCCACATGACCGGCGAGCCCATCACCGGCCTCTTGCTCGGTGGGGTGGCCGCGGCCATCCTCGGGCTCGCGACCGCGCCGCTCCTCCTGCTGCGCGCGTCCGACCTGACCCGGCTCATGGTGACGCTCGGCATCGCCATGCTGTTCTACGAGGCGGCGAACAAGGCCGCCTGGCTGACCGGCGGCGCCGACGGCCTGCAGGGCATCTGGATCGACCCGATCTTCGGCCGCTTCGATTTCGACCTCATGGGCACGACTTCCTATGCCTATGCGCTGGTCGTTACCTTCCTGCTCTTCCTCGTCGCCCGGCGGATCGTCACGTCGCCGTTCGGCCTGTCGCTCGCGGCGATCCGGGACAACCCCATGCGGGCCAACACCATCGGCATTCCGGTCGGAAAGCGGCTCGTGGCCATCTACACGATCTCCGCGCTCTACGCCGGGATCGCGGGTGCGCTGCTGGCGCAGACGACGATGTTCGTCTCGCTCGATGTCCTCGCCTTCCACCGCTCGGCGGACGTGCTGCTCGTCCTCGTCCTTGGCGGGGTCGGCTATCTCTACGGCGGCCTGATCGGCGCGATCGTCTTCAAGCTCCTGCAGGACACGCTCTCCACCCTGACGCCGCAGTACTGGATGTTCTGGCTCGGGCTCATCCTCGTCGTGATCGTCCTCATCGGCCGCGAGCGCATCACCGGCGCGCCGGCCACTCTCTGGAACCGCGTGCGGGGGATGGGCAAATGAGCGTGGCCCTGGAGACCATCAACCTCGAGAAGCGCTTCGGCGGCCTCGTCGCCACCAACAAGGTGAGCTTCCGACTCGCACAGGGAGGCCGCCACGCCCTGATCGGACCGAACGGCGCGGGCAAGACCACGTTCATCAACCTTCTGACCGGAGTCCTGCCGTCGAACGGCGGACAGGTTCTGCTCAACGGCGAGGACGTGACCCGTCTCAGCCAGCAGCAGCGCGCCCGGCGCGGGCTCGGCCGGACCTTCCAGATCAACCAGCTCTTCGCGGCCATGACGCCCGTCGAGTCGATCGGGCTCGCGGTCTCCGAGCGGATGGGCGGCGGTGCGGACTTCTGGCGCGGCCTCGGCACGCGGACGGACATCATCGACGAGGTGCTGGAGCTGCTGGAGCGTTTCCGCCTCACCGACGTGATGGACCATCCGACCGCGCGCCTGCCCTATGGCAAGCAACGGCTGCTGGAGATCGCCGTGGCGCTCGCGGGCAACCCGCGCGTGCTGCTGCTCGACGAGCCCGCCGCCGGGGTACCGGAAGCCGAACGGCAGGAGCTTCTCGACACCCTCGCGGCACTGCCAAAGGACGTCTCGATCCTGCTCATCGAGCACGACATGGACCTCGTCTTCACCTTCGCCGACCGGATCACCGTGCTCGTCAACGGCACCCACTTCGCCGAGGGCACGCCTGCGGAGGTCATGGCCGACCCGCGCGTCCGCGAAGTCTACCTTGGGGAAGAAGAACATGCCTGAGCTTCTGGAGCTGCGGAGCCTTCGCGCCGGCTATGGCGAGGCGCTGGTCATCCGCGATCTCTCGCTCTCGCTCGCCGAGGGTGAGGCACTGGCGGTGCTCGGCCGCAACGGCGTCGGCAAGACGACGCTTCTCGACAGCATCATCGGCGTCACCCGCCGCTTCAGCGGCAGCGTCCATCTCGCGGGGCGGGACCTTTCGGGCCTCCCGCCCGAGAAGCGCGCCGCCGCGGGAATCGGTTGGGTGCCGCAGGAGCGCAACATCTTCCGCTCGCTGACCGTCGAGGAGAACCTTCTCGCCACCGCCCGGCCAGGGGCCTGGACCCTTGTCCGCGTCTACGAGATGTTCCCGCGCCTCAAGGAGCGCCGTTCCAACATGGGCAACCAGCTCTCGGGCGGCGAGCAGCAGATGCTCGCCGTCGGAAGGGCGCTCATGCTGAACCCGCGGGTGCTCCTGCTCGACGAGCCGACCGAAGGGCTCGCGCCGATCATCGTCGATCACCTTCTCGCCTCCATCCGCCGGATCATCCGCGAGGAAGGGATGGCGACGATCATCGTCGAACAGCACGCGAAGAAAATACTCGGGGTGACCGACCGCGCCATCATCCTCGACCGCGGCGCCATCGTCCACGAGGCCCCGAGCCGCAGCCTGATCGAGGACCCCTCGCAGCTCGACCTGCATCTCGGCGTCATTGCCAAGTCCTCCCGCAGCCAAGGAAACATCCATGTCCGCTGAGACCGGAACGCTCGCGCCCGTCGACGAGCAGATCACGCTCAAGGATCTGCATGTCGATCCCTACCCGATCTACAAGCGCCTTCGGGCCGAAGCGCCGGTGCTGCGCGTGAAGGCCGCCGGACGGACGTTCCTCACCAAGGCCGCCGACACGAAGTTCGTAAAGGACAATCCGGCGATCTTCTCGTCGAACGACCCGAACACTCCGATGAAGCCGGCGTTCCAGGCGCACACCCTGATGCGCAAGGACGGGGCGGAGCACCTCTCCGAGCGGATGGCGATGGCGCCGGCGCTCCTGCCGAAGACGATCCAGGAGGTCTGGCAGCCGCTCTACCGCCAGTATGCCGCCGAGTACCTCGACCGATTGCCCCGTGGCGAGATCGTCGATCTCCACAAGCAGCTCTCCGCCCCGATCGCGGCGCGTATCCTCGCGCATATCCTCGGCATCCCCGAGGCGACCGACGAAGAGATGATCTTCTGGTCGCAGGCGCTCATCGACGGCGCCGGCAATTTCGGCTGGGAGCCCGGTCCCTTCGCAGTGTCCGATCACGCCAATCTCGAAATGAACGCGCTTCTCGGGAAGGCGGTCGAGCGGGTGCGTGCGGTGCCCGACCACTCCGCACTCTCTGTCATGGTGAATGCCGAGAACCCGATCCCGATGAGCCAGATCGTCGCTAACATCAAGATCGCGATCGGCGGTGGCATCAACGAGCCGCGCGACGCGCTCTCGACAATCGTCTTCGGCCTGCTGACCGAGCCGGAGCAGCTCGAGGAAGTCCGCAGAACCGGCAAATGGGGGCAGGCGTTCGAGGAGGGAGTGCGCTGGGTCGCGCCGATCCAGGCTTCGTCGCGCCTCGTCACGGAAGATGTGGAAATCCGCGGCTGCCACATCCCCCGGGGCGATACGGTGATGACGATTCAGGCGTCGGCCAATCACGACGAAGACCTCTACGATCACCCCGAGCGCTACGACGTGTTCCGCACCAGGAATCCGCACCAGGCGTTCGGCTCCGGGCCGCACCACTGCGCCGGCACCCACGTCGCACGGCGGACCGTGGGCGCGGTCATGACCGAGATGCTCTTCGAGCGCTTCCCCGGCATGACGCTGCCCGACCCGAGCGTCGTGCAGTGGCGCGGCTTCGGGTTCCGCGGACCGATCAACCTTCCCGTCATCCTGAACTGAATCGAGAGGTTTCCCATGAAGATCACCTACATCACCGCCGATGGGACCGAGACCGTCGTTGAGGCCCGCGAGGGCGACAGCGTCATGCAGGTTGCGATCGCCAACGACATCGACGGGATCATCGGCGAGTGCGGCGGCTCGATGATGTGCGCCACCTGCCACTGCTACGTCGATGATGCATGGGCCGAGAAGACCGGGCCGCAGAACGACGGTGAGAGCGACCTGCTCGACTGCGCGGCGTCCGAGACGAAGCCGACCAGCCGGCTCTCGTGCCAGATCAAGATGAGGCCCGAATTGGACGGTCTCGTCGTCCACCTGCCGGAAACGCAACTCTGATGTCGCGGATCGTCATCGTCGGAACCGGGCAGGGCGGCTTTCAGGCGGCCGCCAGCCTCCGACAGGAGGGGTTCGAGGGCGAGATCATCCTGATCGGCGACGAGCCCGGCCTGCCCTACCAGCGACCGCCGCTTTCCAAGGCGTACATGGCGGACGGCATGGCGGACCGGCTTCTGCTGAAGCCCGCGGCCTTCTACGAGCGGGCGTCCATCACGCTTCGCGAACGCACGCGCGCCGCCGCGATCGACCGCGACCGGCGCGTCGTCACCACCGTCGATGGCGCGGAGTATCCGTACGACCACCTGATCCTCGCGACCGGCGCCAGTACGTTCCGCCCGCCGATTCCGGGCCAGGAAGCCGACGGCGTCGAGGAACTGCGGACGCTTGAGGATGCCGCCCGGCTGCGCCAGCGTCTCGCGGACACCCGTCAGGCCATCGTCATCGGCGGCGGCTTCATCGGCCTCGAGTTCGCCGCAGTGGCGCGGGCTGCCGGGGTCGCTGTCACGGTGCTCGAGGCGGCGCCGCGGCTGATGGGCCGGGCGCTCTCGCCCGAGATGTCGGCCTGGTTCCTCGAGGCGCACCGCGCCATGGGAACGGATGTGCGCCTCGGCGCCGGCGCGCGGCGCATCGAGTCCGCGGACGGCAAGGTCACCGGCGTCGACACGTCCGACCAGAAGGTGATCCCCGGCGATCTGGTGCTGATCGCGACCGGGGTCCGCCCGAACGTCGGGCTCGCCGAGGCCGCGGGTCTCACGGTCGGGAACGGGATCGTCGTGGACGGCACGCTTCTCACCTCCGACCCGGCGATCTCGGCGCTTGGCGACTGCTGCTCGTTCCCGCTGCCGGACGGTTCGCCGGTGCGGCTCGAGTCGGTACAGGCCGCTGTCGACCATGCCCGCCACATCGCCCGCCGGCTTGTGAAGGGCACGACCGACTCCTATGCGGCGGTGCCGTGGTTCTGGAGCGATCAGGGCAAGCACAAGCTGCAGATTGCCGGCCTCGGCACCACCGCTGACGAGGTGGTCCGCGCACCCGGGCCTGACGATCAACCGGTCTTCCTGCTCTTCCGCGACAACCGCCTCGTCGCCGTCGAGACGGTGAACGCGGCCGGCGAGCACATGGCTGCCCGGCGGCTGATCGGCACGCCGAAGGCCGTGCTGGAAGCGGCAGGCTTCGGGCTCAAGCAGGCACTGAACGCGGCCAAGGCCGCCCCGCCCGCCTAGCGCCGACCCGGAGGGGCGGAAGCAACCGCTTGCGCCCCTCAGCAGGCGTCAGCGCCGGGCGGATCGAGCCCTACATCAGCCCCTTCGCATAGGCCTCGAGTTGGGTGACGACCGTGCCCCAGCCGTCGTAAAAGCCCATGTCCTCGTGGGTCTTGCGGGTCTCGGGCGAGCGGTGGCGGGCGATGGCGGTGTAGGTCGTGCCGCCGTCGGGCGCGTCCTCAAGGAGCAGGATCGCAGTCATGAACGGCTCCGCCGCCGGCTTCCAGCCCTCGGTATAGGTGTCGGTGAAGACCAGCTTCTCACCCGGCACCACCTCGAGATAGACGCCCTGATTGTCCATCGTCTGCCCTTCGACCTCGAAGGTCGTGTTGAAGCGGCCGCCGACCCGCAGGTCGATGTCGACCGCCGTCACCTTGTGCGGCGCCGGTATGAAGAAGTGAGGGATGTGCTTCGGGTCGGTCCAGCATTCCCAGACCAGTTGCCGCGGCACGGCGAGCGTGCGCGTGAAGCTCAGGTCGGTGGTCGGGTCCAGCTCCGGGGTCATTGGCTGCGTTCCTTCATCAGGTTCATCACGTAGTCGTCGAGCCGGTCGAGGCGGCCCTCCCAGAGGGCGCGTTGCTCGTCGAGCCAGGTGCGCACGGGCTCGAAAGCCGCGGGCACCACCGCGCAGGAGCGAACCCGTCCGTCCTTCGACGTGGCGATCAGCCCCGCCTCTTCCAGCACCGCGAGGTGCCGCATCACCGTGGGCAGTCGCAGTCCGGTGGGGCCGGCAAGTGCTGTCACCGGCGCCGGCCCCTCCGCCAGCCGAGTCAGGATCCCGCGACGCGTCGGGTCCGCCAGAGCGTGGAAGAGCCGGGAGAGGTCGGGATCATGGTTAGCCATACGTCTAACTATACCTCCTTTTGGTCTCAGGCAAGGAAAACTTCGCCATCCGGCTAACTATCTGGACCTGCAAGCGGCCGGCACGCTGATTTACCAGTTTCGAGTCGATGCCTTGAACCGGGCCCGGGCAGACGGCAGGTTGCAGCAACCATGCGCTTTCTCCACGCCGCCGATCTTCACCTCGATTCCCCGCTCCGCTCGCAGGCGCTGCGCGATCCTGATCGCGCCCGACGGCTGCAGGGTGCCTCGCGGCTCGCGCTCGCCCGGCTGGTCAGCGCGGCGATCGAGGAGGACGTGGCGGCCGTCCTTCTCGCCGGCGACATCTTCGACAACCGGGTCGGTGACGTGACGAGCCGCGTCGCGCTTGCGACCGAGCTTCGTCGTCTGTCGCGGGCGGGTATCGCGACGGTGATGATCCGCGGCAACCACGACGCGCTGCTCGACTACACGCGCTACGGCCCGCTGGAAGAGGGTGTCGTCATCCTCGATGCCGCCCGACCGACGCTGCATGTCCGCGGCGTCGCCATTCACGGCATCGGCTTCGAGGAGCGGCATGTCGCATCGAGCCTGCTGCCGCGCTACCCGGCGGCCGAGCCGGGGCTCGTCAACATCGGGCTGATGCACACCTCACTCGGCGGCGCCGAGGGCCACGACCCCTATGCCCCCTGTTCCGAGGCGGATCTGCTCGGCCATGGCTATGACTACTGGGCGCTCGGCCACATCCACAAACGCTTCGAGCGGCGCTCCGAAACCACGCTCGCGGTGATGCCCGGCATCCCGCAGGGCCGGCACGCCGGGGAGACCGGGCGCGGCTCGGCGACGCTGGTCGAGATCGACGCGAACGGCGTCCGGGCCCGCGAGATCGCGCTCGGTGCCGTGGCCTTCGAGACGATCGAGGTCGACCTCGCCCGGGCGGCGAGCCTCGGGGAGCGTCAGGAGCTCATCGCCCGCGCCCTTCGCAGTGCCGCGCGGCCGGATCACGAGATTGCCGCGCGCCTGCGCATCCGCGGGGCGGGCACGCTCGCGGCGAAGGCCGCGCTGGCGCAGCGGCTGGCGGAGGAGGCCTGCGAGGAGATCGAAGGGGTGCACGTCGAGGCCGTCCGGCTCGTCTCCGCACCGGAACGGATCGCCCCGGGCGTCGTCGCCGAGCTTGCCGCACTCATGAAGCAGGACGCGGAAACCGTCGGATTTCGCGATGCGGCGCTGGCGCTTCTCGACGACTGGCGCACGGCGATGCCCCCCGATGTGGCCGAGGCCTTCGACCCTGACGACATCGATGCCCTGATTGCCGAGGGACTGGACGCCGTCATCGCGCGGCTGACGATCGAGGACGAACCGGCATGAGGCTGAACCGGCTCGACCTGATCCGCCACGGCCGCTTTCAGGACTTCGCCCTCGACTTCGGTCAGGCGGAGCCGGGCCGGCCCGATGTCACCGTGGTCTATGGCGCCAACGAGGCGGGGAAGAGCACGGCCTTCATGGCGTGGCTCGATTTCCTCTTCGGCTTTCAAGGCGCCTCGCCCTACGCCTTCCGCCACGAGCGGCGGGAGCTGCTGGTGGGCGCGCAGATCGAGACGCCGGACGGCCGGCTGGACCTGCGGCGCTCCACCGCGACGGCGGGATCGCTGACCGATCCGAACGGCAACATCATCGCCGACCGTCGAATGACCGACTGGCTCTTCGGGCTCGACCGCGACGCCTACCGGACGCGGTTCTCGCTCAACGACACCGTTCTCCGCGAGGGAGGCAAGGAGATCGCGCAGGCGCAGGGCGACCTTGGCCAGCTCCTGCACGCCGGCGCCTCCGGTCTCTCCGGCCTGTCGGACGCGCTCACGGCGATCGAGGGCGAGGTGGCGGGCTTCCACAAGAAGGGTGGGAAGAAGACCACGGCGAACGAGGGGCGCAACCGGCTCAAGGAGCTCGATGCGGAGCTTCGCAACGTCCGCCTCGATCCGCGCGCCTTCGACCGTCTGGCCAAGGCCCGCGACGATGCGGATGCGGCCTTCTCCCACGCCGATGCCGCGCTCGCCGATGCCCGGCGCGCGCTGAAGCTGCGCGAGGCGGCGGATCGCAGGCGGGACATGGCCCGCCGGATCGCCGCGATGGAGGCAGAACTCGCCGACGCTCCCGACGGCCCCGACCTCCCGGCCGAGGCCGTCGCACGCGTGGCGAGTGCCGCCGAGAAATGCGCCGGGGCGGAGGAAAGCCTCGCCAGAGCCCGCGCCAACACCGACGCCGCCACAGCCCGGCTGGCGGTGCTCTCCGAGGATCCGGTCGGTCAGCAGGTGGCGGCGCATCTCGCAACGCTCGATTCCGCGGTGTTCGCTGAGGGCGAGCCGCTGGTGCCGCGGGTGCTGACCAATCTCAGCGATCTTCCACGGCGCCGGGGAGACCTTGCCGGGATCCGCGACGCCATGGCGGGACTTGCGGCGCGTCTCACCGGCACGGACGCCGATCCGGGTCCGATCGTCCTCGCGAAGGGTACCCTCGGCGCCCTGCGCCTCGCGGCCGATGACGTAAGGACCAGCCGCGCCGCGCTCGACGGCGAGACCCGCGCGCGCCTGAGCGCCGAGGCCGATCAGGGCGAGCGCACCGACCCGCCGGAAGGGCTCGACCGGCTCGCCGACGCGCTGCAACTCTGGCATCAAGCCCCCGACCCGCACGACAGCCTTCTGGCGCTGGAGGCGGCGCAAGCGGCGGTCGCGCATCAGACCGCCGGCCTTCCCGCCGGCTGGCGCGAGCTGGCGGAAGCCGGATTGCCCGAGGTTGCCGAGATCGAGGCTGTGACTGAGGCGGTGCAGCGGGCAGAGAGCGACCGCACGGCACGCGCTCGCGCCGAGCAGGAGGCCGCGAACGCGCGGGAGGCGGCGCTGAAGGCGCGCGACACCCTCGCCGGGCGGCCCGATATCGTGCTCGACGTCCGGGCGGCCGAGAGCCGCGCCCGCCGGGATCAGGCGTGGGACGCCCACCGCGCCGGACTGAATGCCGAGACCGCCGATACCTTTGCTGCCGCGATGCGAGACGATGACGCCATCCAGTCGCGCCACGCCTCGACCGCCGAGGCCCGCCTGCGCCACAGCGCGAGCGAGGCGGAGCTCGACGCACGGACCACGGCCCACGCGGAAAAGCACGCGGCCCTCGTGGCGGCAGAGGTTGCGGCAGGAGAGGCCGCGGATGCAGCCGCGGCGATGGCCGTGCGGCTTGGTCTGCCCGCGACGGCACCGGTGAAAGCGCTCCGCCCGCGACGGGACGGGCTCGCCGAGGCGTTGCGTGCGGCGCGCCAGGCGGAAGCCGCGCGGGACACGGCCGACAAGCTCGGAGCGGAGCGACTCGCCCGCCTTGGCGCGCTGCGCGAGGCATTGGGGGCCAGTGAGGCGTTGCCGCTCGATGACCGGCTGCCGGCCATCGCCGAACGGGCGCTCGTGAAGCTGAAAGACCAGAAGACCGCGGCGGACGGCTGGCGCAATGCGCGGAAGACGATCGACCGGATGACCGCGTCCGAAGCTGATGCGGCGGAACGGCTTTCAGGATTCCAGACGGCACTTGCAACTCTGCTCGCCGGTCTCTGGTGCGCGGACTTCGATGCCGGTCGCGTGCTCGGCTGCCTGCCGGATATGGAGAAACTGGCCGAGCTCGACGAACAGCGACGGCAGCTCGACCACCGGATCGAGGCGATGGAGAGCGCCATCGCGAGCTTCGAGCCGCTGGTCCGGCCGCTCCGCGACCTGCTCGGGCTGACGGACGTCGCCCACCCGAGCGAACTGCTCGCGATGGCGCGGCAAAGGGCGGCGCAGGCAGAGAAGACGGCGCAGGCCGTCGCCGCGGAGCGAAAGCAACTCGACGCCGCCAGCGATGCCGGGCGGGGCGCCGAGGCAGCCCGCGCCGCCGGGCGGGCGGAGATCGCCCGCATCCTCGCTGGTCACGCATGCGATGCCGCCGCCGACCCCGTCGACATGGTCAACCGCCTCGAGGCGCGCGACCGCCTGCGCCGGAGCCTGCGGGAGGCGCGGGCGGCGTTTGACGCGGAGGGCGGCGACTTCGACCCGGACGCCCTCGCCGCCGAGGAGGCCGACCACGATCCGGTCCGCACCGACGCCCTGCGGGAAGACGTCGGGGAGGCCGATCGCCAGCGTGACGCCGCGCTGGAGCGACGCTCACAGGCGAAGCAATCGCTCGAAACGGCGCTCGCCGGGGATGGCGGGACTGCCCCGGATCAGGAGCGTGCGGCACTGGTGGAAACCCTGCGGCAGGGCGGGCGGGAGGCGCTTGCCCGGCAGTTCGGGCTTCTCGCGGCACGCAGCGCGCTTCGGCGATTCCGGCAGGCCCACCGCGGCGCCATGATCGAGGCGACGGAACAGGCCTTCGCCGGGATCACCGGTGGCAGCTGGCCACGCCTCGACATCCAGACGGTCGGCGCCAACGAGCGGCTGGTCGGCCTCCGGCACGGCGAGCCGGTCGCGGTCGGCGCGATGTCGACGGGCACGCAGGGCCAGCTCTACCTCGCGCTGCGCATCGCCGGCCACGCCCAGTTCGTCGCCGAGCATGGGCCGCTGCCGTTCGTCACCGACGACATCCACGAGACCTTCGACGACGACCGGGTCGGGGCGGCGCTCAGGCTCGCGGCGTCCATGGGCGAGCGCGGTCAGACGATCCTCTTCACGCACCACCGGCACGTGGTCGGGCTCGCGCGGTCGGTGATCCCCTCGGTCAACGTCCTCGAGATCGCCTGACGCTCATCGGCCGGCTTCGTCCCGGATGACCTCGGCCATGGGCCGGCTCAGCATGGCGTCGAGGAGCGGCACGGTCTCGGCGCGAAGCGGGGCCGGGATCGGGACGAGGGCCGAAACGGCGTCGTAGAGGGCTGCGGCGTCCGTCCCCCTCGCCGCCGCCGCCGTGAGTGCCTCGGCACGGGGGTCGCGCAGGACATAGGCCGGCCCGTCGTGGCTCCGGCCGCTGACATGGCGCAACCATGCGGCGGTGGCGAAGGCGAAGGGACGCAGGTCCGTGGCGTAAGGTACGGCCGCGAAGATCCGCTGCGGCAGCTTCTCGGAGCCATCCATGGCGATCTGGAACGTCTCGTGCGCGATCGCCGGGTTGGCAAAGCGCGTGGCCAACTCGTCGGCATAGCGGCCGAGGTCGATGCCCGGCATCGGCGGCAGGGTCGCGGCGGCGGCGGTGAGGTGGCGTCGCACCAGCCGTGAGAGCGCCGGGTCAGCCATGACGTCGCGCACGCAACGCAGCCCGGCGTGGAAGCCCGCATAGGCCAGCATCGAGTGACTGCCGTTCAGCATCCTGAGCTTCATCGCCTCGAAGGGCGCGACATCGTCGGCAAAGATCGCCCCGGCGGCACCCCAGTCGGGCCGGCCGAGCGGAAAGCGGTCCTCGATCACCCACTGGGTGAAGGGCTCGGTCTCGACGGCGGCGAGATCGACGAGCCCGGTCAGCGCCTCGGCGGCGGCGAGCGTCGCGGCTGTCGAGGCCGGGGTGATGCGATCGACCATGGTCGAGGGAAAGGCGACCTCGGCCTCGATCCAGCCGCCGAGCGACGGCTCGACGCGCCGGGCGAAGTCGATCGTCGCCGCCCGAACCAGCGCGCCGTTCTCCGGCAGGTTGTCGCAGCAGAGCACGGTGAAGGGCGCGGTCCCCGCCTCCCGCCTCCGGCGCAGCGCCTCGACCAGCAGCCCGAGCACGCCTTGCGGTCGACGGGGCGCGAGGAGATCCGCCGCCACCGCCGGATGGCTCGGGTCACAGGCACGATTGGCGCGGTCGAGACCGTAGGCCTTTTCGGTGACCGTCAGGCTGACGATGCGGCAGCTGACACCAACCATGGCCGCGAGCGCCGGTTCCGGGTCGCCGGCCGAACAGAGCGCCGAGGCGATCGCGCCGATGACCCGGCCCGTTGTGGCGGCCGGCTCCCTCACGACGAGGGTGTAGAGCCCGTTCTGTGGCCCGATCTCCTCCGCGGCTTTCGGCGAGCGCAGCGAAACCCCGAGGATGCGCCAGTCGCCCCCCGACGCCGCGAGCGCCCGGTCGGTGTAGTCGGCCTGATGCGCCTTGTGAAAGGCGCCGAGGCCGAGATGGACGATCCCGACCCCGTGCGCCTCCGGCACGTAGCCGGGGCGACGGGAGGCGGGGACGTCCTCGAGGCGGGCAAGGCGGGTCATGGGCTCACTGCTGCTTGGCACGGGCGACGATCTGGGTCGGGCTGACGAACTGGAGCGCGAGCACCAGCCAGATCAGCGTCGTCACCATATAGACCACCGCCATGGCGTCGATCGACTGCGACGCGCGCACGCCCGAGGCGAAGACAGCGTAGTAGAGCGAGACGACGAGGGTCTGGGTGGTGGGCCCGGCAATGAGGAAGGTGAGCTCGAACATCGCGACGGTGCGCACGAGCACCAGAAGCAGCGCGGCCAGCATCCCCGGCAGGAGCAGGGGGAACAGGACACGGATGAAAAGACTCGTGGTGCCCGCGCCGAAGACCCGCGCGGCCGCCTCGATGCGCGGGTCGATCTGCTCGACGAAGGGGATCATGACGAGGACGACGAAAGGCACCGAGGGCACGAGGTTGATGAGCACCGCCCCCCAGAAGGTGCCGCCGAACCCCATCTTGTAGAGGAGCGTGGCCAGCGGAATGCCATAGGTCAGGGGCGGGATGAGCAGTGGCAGGAGGAACATGAGGATGATCGCGCGCTTGCCCGGAAAATCACGACGGGCCAGCGCGTAGGCCGTCATCACCCCGATGAGGCCGGAAATCAGCACGACGGCGAAGGCGATCTGGAAGGTGACGAGCACGATCGAACCGAGTTGGAACTCCTTCCAGGCGCTGAAATACCAGCGCGTGGTCCAACCCGCCGGCAGCCATGTGCCGAGCCAGCGGGTGGAGAACGAGTTGATGATCACGACCACGATCACCGCGAGCAGGTTCAGGACGAAAAGCCCGACCACCGCCCAGACCGCGAAGCGCCAGATCTTCGAGAGAAGCCCCTGATCCCGGATCATTCCCGTGTCAGCCTTTCGTTCCGGCCACCGGGCCGCTGTAGAAGAGCGATCGGAGCGCGAGAACGCCCGCGACGATGACAAGCTCCACCCCGCCCATGATGATGGCGATGGCGGTGCCGTAGGCGTGGTCCGATTGCTCGAACGCGGCCTGATAGGCGGCGATCGAGATCACCCGGGTTGGTCCGGACGGCGCGCCGAGCAGCACGGCGGAGGGGAAGACCGCGTAGGCCTGCACGAAGGCGAGGCAGAACGTGACGGCGAGCCCCGGCACCAGCAGCGGCAGGAAGATGTGCCAGAACCGCCGCCGCGGCCCCGCCCCGAGCGTCGCGGCCGCGTGCTCGATCGCCGGGTCGATGCCGGTGACATAGGAGAGCACCAGCAGGAACGAGAAGGGAAAGCCGGTGATCAGCAGCGAGGCGAAGACGCCCCAGTAGTTGTTGGTGAGCTTCACCGGCGAGTCGAGGATGCCGAGGCCGATCAGTGTGTGGTTGAACCAGCCGCGGGGCCCGAGAAAGGTCAGGAGCCCGTCGGCGACGAAGACCGTACCGAGGGTGATCGGCAGGACGAGGATTGTGGTGAGGAGCCGCTGGCGCTTCATCAGCCGCACCCGGAAGGCGATCGGCACGGCGAGCGCGAGGTTGACCAGCGTCACGGGCAGCGCCAGCCAGAGCGTCGCGGCGATGGTGCGCGACTGGAACGGATCGCCGAAGAACTTCGCGTAGTTCGCGTACCACGGGCCTTCCGCCGGGCTGAGCGAGTCGGCGATGCCGTAGGCGAACGGGTAGATGAAGAGCAGCAGCATCAGGAGCAGGCCCGGCAGCACGAGGAGCGTGGTGCCGTCGATGCCGCGCGCCGCGAGCCGGGCGCGGAAGGAGACGCCGCCTTCGCGGCTCCCCATCCGCTCGCGCCCCATCCGCTCGCTCCCCGTCCGCTCGTTCCCCGGCGCACTCATGCCCGGGCCTCCCCGAAGACGAGGGCCGACCCCGGCGTCGGTGTCAGCGTGGTGGCCGCGCCGCGCGGCAGCGCCTCGCCGGAGCGGAAATAGAGGCGGGTGCCGTCCGGCGCGCTGGCGAGGCCGAACCAGGCACGGCCGCGATATTCCATGCTCTCGACCGTCGCGGGGATCCCCTCGCCCGGTGTCGCCACCAGATCCTCGGGCCGCACCGAGAGGGTCGCGGCGTCGCCTGGACGGATCGCGCCGCGGACCGTCGCGCGGACCCGGCCACCTTCGATGTCGAGCTCCGCCTCGCTCCCCGCCACCGAGACCACCCGACCGGGGATGCGGGTACGAAAGCCCATGAAGTCGGCGACCGTCAGGTTGTCCGGCCGCTGATAGAGCTCCTGCGGCGTGCCGATCTGCTCGATGCGCCCCTCACTCATCACCACGATGCGGTCTGCCATCGACAGCGCTTCGTCCTGATCGTGGGTGACGTAGATCGTCGTCGATCCGATCTGGTCGTGGATGCCGCGGATGTCGGCGCGCATCTCCAGGCGCAGCTTCGCGTCGAGATTGGAAAGGGGCTCGTCCATCAGCACGACCGGTGGGCGGATCACCACGGCGCGGGCGATTGCCACCCGCTGCTGCTGGCCGCCCGAGAGCTGACCGGGGAGCTTCTCTGCCTGCGACTCGAGGCGGACGAGGCCGAGGGCATCCTGAATGCGGCGGTTGGCCTCAGCGCCCCGGATGCCCTGCATGGCGAGACCGAAGCCGACGTTCTTGCGCACGTTCATGTGCGGAAACAGCGCGTAGCTCTGGAAGACCATGCCGAAGCCGCGCCTTTCCGGCTCGAGCTGGTCGATGCGGGCGCCCCCCAGACGGATCTCGCCACCCGTCAGCGCGAGGAGGCCGGCGATGCAGTTGAGGGCCGTCGACTTGCCGCATCCGGAGGGCCCGAGAAGCGCGATGAACTCCCCCGGCTCGATCGTCAGGTCGATGCCGTCGAGCGCGTTGAAGGAGCCGAACGAACGGCGCAGATCCCGGAGTTCCAGACGCTCCCGGCCCCTGTCAGGCGTCGTTGTCGCGGGCACTCGCATCTCCAGGATCGTGAGAAGGTGACCGGCGCGCCGGGGGGCGCGCCGGCAAGTGTCAGGCGTCAGCCCTTCTGCGCGCCGATCCGTTCGTCCCAGATGCGGAATGCCTCGACCATCTTCTGGGCGTCGAGCGGGACTTCCATCGGGTTGTTGGCGATCCAGTCCTCATACTCCGGACGGCCGAACTCCTCGATGACCTGCTGGCTTTCTTCGGGGGCCATGTCGAGCGTCACGCCCTGTACCGCCGGGCCGGGGTAGAAGTAGCCGGCATCGTAGGAAATCGCCTGCTGCTTCGGCTGCAGGATGAAGTTCAGGATGTCGAGGATCACCGGGATCTTCTCCTCGGCGACGCCCTTCGGGATCACGGCGTAGTGGGCGTCCGTCACCCAGTGGAAGCCGTCGAGCCTTCCGACCTTTGCTTCGATCGGCACGATGCCGAGGGCGCGCGGATTGATGTCCCAGCCGGTGGTGGAGACGATGATGTCACGCGTGCCCTCGCCGAGCTCCTTCATGGTGACGCCGGTGCCGGTCGGGTAGTACTCGATGTATTGCCCGAGTTCCTCCAGATACGCCCAGGTCTTGTCCCAACCGGCGGCCGGGTCCATCGGATCCTTGTCGCCGAGGATGTAGGGCAGCCCCATGAGGAACGTGCGCCCCGGGCCGGAGTTCGCCGGACGGGCGTAGAGGAACTTGTTCGGGTTCGCCTTGGCCCACGCGAGCAGTTCCTCGGCGGACGTCGGCGGCGTCGCGACCGTGTCGGGCATGTACTCGATCAGCGGCCCGGACGGATAGTAGGAGATGACGACGCCCTGATCCTTGGCGAGCGCCTGCATCTTGAGCGCCTGCGGCAGGAGGATCGTCGCGAGATCCGGCAGCTCGCCCATGTGGCTCTTGAGGTCGATCCAGATGCCCTGATCCATGCCGGCGGACAGCGCATCGGTGCCAGTCAGCACGAGGTCGATATCGACCTTGCCGGCCGCCTGCTGCGCCTTGATCTTGGATGGCAGCTCGGGTGCGGGCGCCTTGGTAAACGCGAAGCCCGACACCCAGTCGGGCTTCTCGGCCGCATAGTTCTCGAACATGCCCTGAGTGAGCGCGAGGTTTCCGGCCACGTCGGCAACGGTGATCGCGACCGGGCTCGCCGGTTTCGTCGGAGCGGCCCAGCCCCGCGACGTCATCATTCCGAAGGCCGCCATTCCGGCCGCGGTGGCCATGAGCCGGCGGCGGGTGATCTCTGCCATCTCGATGTCCCTCCCTGGACTTGATTGTCATTTGGCTACTACCATTCCAGTTATTCTGTCAATACGGCCCGGCCATTCCAGATCCGCCCGTACAGCCGGTGCAGGATGGGCAATGTCCGCTTGACAGCTTAACTTTCTCCACCATACCAGTATGGCAGATCGGCGGCATTCACCGCCAATCCGAGGGAATCCTGCCCATGCCCGTGCTTGACGACGACCGTCTGTTTCCGCTCGACCCCACCGGCCGCAGCATCGCACGCGACCTCTTTGCCGAAGTGCGCGACCTGCCGATCGTCAGTCCGCATGGCCACACCGATCCGCGCTGGTTCGCGGAGAACGAACGCTTCGCCGATCCGGCACGGCTGTTTGTCGTCCCCGATCACTACGTCTTCCGCATGCTGTTCTCGCAGGGCACGCGACTGGAGGACCTCGGCGTGCCCCGGCGGGACGGCGGACCGGTCGAGACCGATCCGCGGGCGATCTGGCGCCGTTTCGCGGCGGGCTATCACCTGCTCGCGGGCACGCCCTCCCGGCTCTGGCTCGATCATGCGTTCGCGACCGTCTTCGGCATCGAGGCGCCGTTCACGCCCGCGACGGCTGACGACTTCTACGATCGGATCGAGGAATGCCTTGGCCAGCCGGACTTCCGGCCGCGCGCGCTCTACGACCGCTTCGGGATCGAGGTGCTGGCCACCACCGATTCCGCGCTCGATGACCTGCGCTGGCACCGGATGATCGCGGGGTCAGGATGGCGCGGCCGGGTGATCCCGACCTATCGCCCGGATGCGGTGGTCGATCCCGACGCGGCAGACTTTCGCGGGAACGTCGAGCGTCTGGGCGAGCTTGCCGGCTGCGACATCGGCACGTGGCAGGGCTATCTCGACGCCCACCGCAGCCGCAGGGCGTTCTTCCGCGAGCATGGCGCGACGGCGAGCGACCACGGACACCCGAGCGCGCGCACCGAGGACCTGCCGCAGTCCGAGGCGGCCGGGCTTTACCAAAGGGTTCTGGCAGGGAGCGCCTCGTCGGAGGAGGCCGACGCCTTCCGCGGGCAGATGCTGACCGAGATGGCCCGCATGAGCCTCGACGACGGGCTTGTGCTCCAGATCCACCCAGGGTCTCAGCGCGGGCACTCCAGCCAGATCAGCGCGGCGTTCGGACCGGACAAGGGCTTCGACATTCCGGGCCGGACCGACTACGTGCGTGCGCTCAGGCCGCTGCTCGAAGCGGTGGGGCTGCAGCCGGAGCTGACGGTGATCCTGTTCACGCTGGACGAGACGACGTTCTCGCGGGAGCTCGCCCCGCTCGCCGGCGTCTACCCCTCGCTGCGGCTCGGGCCGCCGTGGTGGTTCCTCGACAGCCCCGAGGGGATGCGCCGGTTCCGCGAACTCTCGACCGAGACCGCGGGCTTCTACAACACCGTCGGCTTCAACGACGACACGCGGGCCTTCTGCTCGATCCCGGCGCGGCACGATGTCGCCCGCCGCGTCGACTGCGCATGGCTCGCGACGCTGGTGGCGAGCGGGCGGCTCGGCCGGGACGAGGCGCCGGCGCTTGCCGAGGCGCTGACCGTCGGCCTCGCCCGGCAGGCCTACCGTCTTTGATGGATGCGATCATGCCCCCCGACACCCCGGCTCCCGGGCCAGCCGCGCGGATCTCGATCGCCGAGGCGGCCGCACCGCAGATCTACCGGCTGCTGCGCGACCGGATCGTCGCGGTGGACCTCGTTCCCGGTGAGCGGCTGTCCGAAGCCGAAGTGGCGCGGAGCCTTGATGTCAGCCGCCAGCCGGTGCGCGAGGCGTTCATCAAGCTGAGTGAGGACGGGCTCATCGAGATCCGCCCGCAGCGTGGCACCTTCGTGCGGCCGATCTCCCGCAAGGTGGTGATGGATGCGCGGTTCGTGCGGGAGGCGATCGAGGCCGACACGGTGCGCCTCGTCGCCACCGACCCGGATCCCGCGCTCATCGCCTCGCTGCGCCGGCAGATGCAGGAACAGGAGGCATTCGCCGGGCCTGACCCCTTCCGCTTCAAGGAAATGGACGAGCGCTTCCACCTCACTTTCGCCGAGGCGATCGACAAGCCCTATGCCTGGCGCGTGGTGGGGGACGTCAAGCTGCAACTCGACCGGGTGCGCAACCTCAGCCTCCTCAGCTTCCCGCGCGCGCGGGTGATCCAGCAGCATCGCGACATCGTCGATGCCGTGGCCGCGGCCGACCCGGAGGGAGCCGACCGGGCGATGCGGCGCCACCTGCGGGAAATCCTGATCGACCTGCCACGGATCGCCGAGGCGCACCCCGATTACTTCGTCGCCTGAGAGGCGGCCAACCGGATGCGCCCCCGGTGTCGGGGCGGGAGGAGAGATGCGACAGACCTGGCGCTGGTTTGGTCCCGTGGACCACGTCTCGACCGACGACATGCTGCAGGCGGGCGTGGAGGGCGTGGTTTCCGCGCTGCACCACGTGCCGACCGGAGCGGTCTGGTCACCCGCGGAGATCGCGAAGCGGCAGGGCGAGATTGCCCGGCGGCGTGACGGGACGCCCTCCGGGCTGGCATGGGAGGTGGTCGAGAGTCTGCCGGTATCGGAGGACATCAAGCGGCAGACCGGCGACTGGCGCGGCCAGATTGCCGCCTGGCAGCAGAGCCTGCGCCACCTCGCGGCGGCAGGCATCGATGTCGTCTGCTACAATTTCATGCCGGTGCTTGACTGGACGCGCACGGATCTCGCCTGCCGCGTCGCCCATGGCGGCACCTGCATGCGGTTTGATCTCGTCGATTTCGCCGCCTTCGACCTCTTCCTGCTCCGGCGCCCCGGCGCGGCGTCAGACTATTCCGAAGCGTTGCAGGCCGTTGCAACGGCGCGGTTCGCCGGCATGAGCGAGGCCGCACGCACGGCACTGGCCCGCAGCGTCACTTTCGGTCTGCCCGGAGCGGCGGAAACGGTTGGCCTCGGCGATCTGCGCGACCATCTGGCGGCCTATGGCAGGATCAGCCCGGAGCGCCTGCGGCGCCATCTCATTGATTTCCTCGCCGAAGTGGTGCCGGTGGCGGAAGACCTCGGGATCCGCCTCTGCTGCCACCCGGACGACCCGCCGTTCCCGCTGCTCGGCCTGCCGCGGGTGATGTCGACCGAACCAGACCTTGCGGCGATGCTCGCCGCGGTCGACCGTCCGGCGAACGGCGTCACGCTCTGCGCCGGCTCGCTCGGTGCGCGCCCGGACAACGATCTGCCCGGGATGATGGAGCGGCTCGGCGCGCGGGTGCATTTCCTGCACCTGCGCAATGTCACGCGCGAGAGCCCGGACATCCGCGGCTCATTCCACGAGGCCGAGCATCTCGGCGGCGACACCGACATGGTGGCGCTTGTCGCAGCGGTGATCCGCGAGGAGCGGCGGCGCGAGGCAAGCGGACGTCGGGACGCCTCGATCCCCATGCGCCCCGACCACGGGCAGGACATCGTCGACGACCTGGGCCGCGGTGGCCAGCCGGGCTATCCGCTTGTCGGCCGGCTGAAGGGCCTCGCCGAACTGCGCGGCGTGATGGCGGCCACGTCGCGATATCTCTGAGCCTCCCGGCTTCCGGGAGGCCCTCGCTTCAGGCTCGTCAGTACTTCCACCGGGTCAGGTGGTCGAACAGCTTGCGGAACGCCATGAAGATCACCGTGACGTAGACCACGATAAGGCAGGCGATCAGGAACATGCGGTCGAGATAGCCGAACGACTGCGAGTAGACGATGATGTAGCCGAGCCCGGACTGCGCCCCGAGGAATTCGGCGCCCATGACAGCGGCCCAGCCGGTGCCAAGCGCCAGCATCATCGCCGAGCCGAACTCGGGCAGGATCGAGGGCAGGATGACCGAGCGGTAGATATGGCCCTTGCTCGCCCCGAACGTCCGCGCGTTGTCGAGGTAGACCCTGTCCACGTTGGTGACGGCGTTGAGGACGGCCGTGAAGAAGATGACGCCCACGCCGTAGGCGACGAAGACCACGCCGCCGAGGAAGGAAAGTCCGAACCAGAGCTGAAAGAGCGGGATCATCGCGAGCAGCGGCAGTGCGCGGATGAACAGCATCGGGCCGTTGACGATCCGCTGGCCCCACTTCGACCAGGAAGCGACCAGCGCCAGCAAGGTCCCGAGCAGCATCCCGAGCACCATGCCGCAGGCCAGCCGCGCGAAGGTGGCGCCGCTGTGGTAGAGGATCGCGAGCAGCGCGCGGCCGTAGGTCGGCTCGGCGCCTTCCGCGACCGACTGCACCCCGAGGCCTCCCGGCCAGTACAGCGACAGCGACTTCAGCGTCGAGGTGAAGACCACCTGCCAGCCCGGCACCATCGGCACGCCGGGGGCGATCTCGTATCGGAACCGGATCGAGAGGGCCTGCCAGGCGAGCACGAGGCAGGCGAGGGTGACGATCCCGATGATGGTATCGCGCTTGTTCCGGGTCATCGACCTGCCGCCACGAGTTCCGGTGCCCTGGCCCGCGGCCCTTCGAGGCCGAGATGCCGCAGCAGCGTGTGACGGATCTCGACCATGTCCCGGTCGAGCAGCGCATCCGGCGTGCGGGGCCGCGCCGCCCTGACGGCGATATCGTCGACGACCCTGCCGCTGCCCATGACGAGGATGCGGTCGCCAAGGGTGAGCGCCTCGTCCACATCGTGGGTGACGAAAAGGATGGTTCGCGGTGAGGACGTGCCGTCGTCCCAGAGGCCGAGCAGGACATCATGGAGCTGGTGGCGCGTGACGTAGTCGAGCGCCCCGAACGGCTCGTCGAGGAGCAGCACGCCGGAGCCGTTGGCAAAGACGCCGGCGATCGCGACGCGCTTGCGCATACCGCCGGAGAGCTCCTTCGGCCACGACGTCTCGACCATGCCGAGGCCGACGCGGGCAAGGTACTCGCGGGCGATCTCGCGCCGCTCGCGCGCGGGCACTCCCCGGCACTTCAGCCCGTACTCGACGTTGTCGATCACCGACATCCAGGGGAAGACGCTGTCCTGCTGGAAGACGACTCCGCGATCGGCGCCCGGTCCGGTTACCGGGGTGCTTCCGACCAGAACCGTGCCATCGCTCGGCGTGACGAGCCCGGCGCAGATCTGCATGAGCGTGCTCTTGCCGCAGCCGGACGGCCCGACGATGCACACGAACTCGCCGGCCGCGATGGTGAGGCTCACATTGTCGACCGCCCGGAAGTTCGGCTGCCCTGCCCGGCGGTAGATCCGGGAGACCTTGTCGAAGGCGATGCTGTTGCCACGAGTCTGCATGGTGCGGGGGCTCCCTATGCGGTTTCGGTTTCGTCGCGCGTGCGCCACGAGCTGAGGCCCGAGACCAGCCGCGCGGCTGCAAGATCGACGATCATCGCGGTGAGGCCGAGCAGCAGGAGCGCGGCGAAAAGCCCCTCGACGTCCATCGCTGTCGCAATGCTGCGGATGGCCTTTCCGATGCCGCGCTGGTCCCCCAGCAACTCGGCGACCGCTTCGAGGCCCCAGGATCCGGCAAGCGCGATGCGGATGCCGCCAAGGATCTCCGGCAACGTGCCCGGAAGCAGGACATCCCGGACGACCGCCGGCGTGGACGCGCCGAAGGTCCGCGCGGATGCCTCAAAGACCGGGCTGAGGTTGACCGCCGCCCGCTGGGAATAGACGTAGAGCGTGACGCTCACATAGAACGCGACCACGAGGACGGTGCTGAGCCGGCCCGACCCGAACCACATGAGCAGGAACGGCGAGGCGATCAGGATCGGCACGTTGCCCACGGTCAGGGCGATCGGATCAGTCCCGGCCCGCAGCGCCGAAACACGCGCCGAAAACAGCCCGAGAAGAATGCCGACGGCGCTGCCAAAGCCCACCGCGATGAGAACGTTCGAGACCGTGTATGTGAGCGCACTCAGGAAGCTGTGGTCGGCGAGGCCGAAGTAGCGGAAGTTGGGAGCGTAGAAGAAGCTTTCCGCGAGGTAGCGGACCACCTGCACCGGGCTCGGCAGCATCGCCCGCGGGGTGAAGGGCAGGAGCACGAACCACAGTCCGATGAGGATGGCAACGCCGAGCAGGCCGAGCGGATCGAGCCGCATTCTGCCGAATTTCAGCATGTGTACGTCCTTTCGCGCGGGGAAGGCCCCCGGGAAGTTGGAGGAGCGTGCGGGGGGGCACGCTCCTCCATGGACCACCGTGCTCTCAACCTTGAGAGACGGCGGACACCAGGCGATAGGCATCGAGATAGTCGTGCCAGGCATAGAACTGGCGCGCCTTTTCAAGGAGATCCTGCTTGTCCTGCGGGAGCTCGGCGCCTTCGAGCTTGGCAAAGAGCGCGTCGGCCTTCTCGCGGTAGCCCATCATGTCCTGCCAGAGCGCGCCGCCCCAGATGAAGTCGTCGGCCTCGACGCCTTCAGGCAGAATCCGGTTCTTCTCGTATTCGTGGATCAGCGCGTCGTAGATGGGTTTGTAGTTCAGGAGAGAGTTGCCGACGTAGTACTTGGCGTTGTCCTCGAACGTCGTCAGCGGGTGGAAGTTCTCGAACGTCGCGCGCAGGTCATCACCGGTCAGGCTCGTGCCGGCGACGCTGTTGAGGTAAGGCGCCTGAAGGTCGAGAAGGCTCCCGTCCCTGGCGATTTCGTCCGCCGTCCGCCAGACCGCGGACATGAAGCGGAGCACGGTCGTCTGGTTGTTGTTCACGAAGTCGGCGTTCGCCACGTTTCCGACGATCTGGATCGTCGGCAGCAGCGGCGAATCCGGGGTATGCGGGGCATGTTCGATCAAGTCCTCGGTGCTGACGAGCTGGACCCAGCCGTTCTGGAGCAGCGAATAGACGATCGGCGCGCCGCCCGGATGCGCCAGCTTGATCTGATCGGCACGCGCGGCGACGAGGATCTGGGCGTCCTCCATGATATCGAGATCGAAGCTCGAGTCCGCGAGCTTCGCGACGGCGTCCTCGAGGACGCGCTCCACCACCGGCGACGGGGCGTAGAGGGTCTGGCCCCGGGTCTGCTCGATCGTGGCGTGCATCGCGTCGGCGAACGGCATGCCCTCGGCAATGAAGTCCCTGAACGTCTTGAAGCCGAGGCTCGGGTGGGCAAGGATCGAGCCGGAGAGGATCACGTCGGTGAACATGATCTGCTTGATGGCGTCCGACGTGCGGTAGGTCGGCAGGGACATGGGCGGAAACTGCGCGCTGATATCAACATTGTTGTTGATGATCATGGCGTTGGTGTTGTCCTCGGTGAGCGAGATACCCTCGGCCGGGGACAGCTTGATGCCGACGTCGTCGAACCAGCCCTTCTTCATCGCGATGACGTAGAAGGAGTTGTCCGCGTAGGGCTTCAGGCCGAGGCGGATCGTGCTCTCCGGGATCTCGATCCCGGGCTCCGGTGTGCTCGGCACATAGCGGTCGCGGTCGGCCGCGGCACCGGGTAGGGCGGCGGCGACCGCCAGCCCGACGGCGAGAGCAAGAGCGCCCGCGCGATGCAGTCTCCTGTGCGTCATTGCTTGGTACTCCCCTGATGTTTTTTTCTTCAAGCGCCCGTGGGCGTCCGGCCGGTCCCGGCGCAGACGATCTCGGCGATACGTGCCGGAAAGCGGCCGCTCATGCCTTCCAGCGCCGTGTTGGTGAGGACGATCGCGGCGACGTTTCGCTTCGGATCGACCCAGAAGTTGGTGCCGTAGACACCGCCCCAGCCCCACGTGCCGGCGCTCCGGCCGTCGGGTGCATCCTTGCGCAGGACGGAGACGCCGAGACCGAAGCCCGTATCCGGCCGGTTGATCGGGAGACCTGGGATCTGGTCGCGCGTCATCTCGCCGGCCTGCCCCGAGGGGAAGCGGCCTGAGCGGACGGCTTCGAGAAACCGGAGGTAGTCCGAGGCATGGCCGATCATGCCGACGCCGCCCGACTGGTACGCGGCCGTGTCAAAGGCACGCGACGGCGCATAGCTGATCCGCGAGCCGTCCCCACGGTCGAAGAGGCAGGGCTCGGGCATCCGCTTCGCCCGATCGCCCGGTGTCCCGGCATCGGCGTAGGCGGTGACGAGTTCGGCCGGCTCGACCGGATTGAACGCGGTGCGGTTCATCCCGAGCGGGCCGGTCACGGTTTGCGCGATGGCCTCCCGAAGCGGCGTGGCGCACACCGCCTCAAGGACCGCCCCGAGGACGTCGGCGGCAAGCGAATAGCGCCATTCGCTGCCCGGAATTGCATAGAGGTCGACCCCGGCGAGGCGTTCGAGGTTCTCCCGCAGGGTTCCCACGGGAAGGTCGATCCCGTCGGAGACACCGGCGGCGATGTAGGGATGGTCCCGGAACGCCTCACCGAAGCCGTAGGCGAGGCCACCTGTGTGAGTGAGCAGCTGAAAGATCGTGATCGCAAGCTCGCTGCCCCGATAGCGCGGGCGGAACCATGGAAGATAGGTCGCGACCGGGGCGTTGAGGGCGAGGCGTCCCCCGGCAACCAGTTCGAGGATCGCGGCCGAAACGATTGGCTTCGTCATGCTCGCGAGCCGGAACAGCGTGCGCTCGGTCACCGGGCGCTCCCGCTCGCGGTCCGCCCAGCCGGCGAAACGTGCGTAGACCGGGAGGCCATCCACGGCGACGAGCACCGAGGTGCCGACCACCGTCTGACTGCCAACCGCGTCGTTGATGAGCGCGTCAAGCTCGGCGGCGAAGGCCGGGGGCTGGTCGTGCAGGACCGCGGCCGGCGTCATTCCGCGGCCCTTGCCATGAAGGCCCTGCCCGCGAGCCGGCCCTTGCGGGGCCCGGTCAGCGGAAAGGCGAGTTGACCGGCCCTGGAGGTGCGCGTGTCGGCGCTGTTCGGGTTGATGAGCTTGATCTTCACGGGTCACCCTCCCAGTGACAGGTCGGCGTCTTGCCGTTTCGGGAGTTCGGCGGGCGGCAGACGGCGACCGCGCATCATATCGGCAGCCTTCTCGGCGATCATGATCGTCGGAGCATTGGTGTTGCCGCCGGGCACGGTCGGCATGACCGAGGCGTCAACGACGCGCAGCCCCTCGATGCCGCGGACGCGAAGTTCGGTGTCGACCACCGCCATCGGACCTGTGCCCATGCTGCAGGTGCCCACCGGGTGATGCGCCGTCGTCGCAGCCGAGCGGCAGAAGGCGTCGAGCTCCGCGTCCGAGACCGCGCCGGGCCCCGGAACCAGCTCGCGGCTGATCAGGCCGGCCATGGGGTTCGTGGCGTAGATCTCGCGGGTGGCGCGGATGCCCGCGCGCAGCGAGGCGAGGTCGGCGTCCGCATCGAGCAGATTGAGCTGGATCCGGGGCGGCGCCAGCGGATCCGCCGATCTGAGCGTGAGCTGGCCGCGGCTCTCGGGGTGCATGAGTTGCACGACGGCGGCGATCCCCGGAGCACGCGCCGGGCGCACCAGCGGGAACCAGACGCGCTGGTCCTCCAGCGCGGGAACGAAGAGAACCTGGATATCGGGCCGCTCGAGACCGACGCGGGTCCTGAGCATCAACGAACCGCTCAGGGCCTGCGTGCCGAGAACGCCCTTGCCGGTGAGCGCCCAGCGGGCGGCGGCGAGCGCCATCCGGTCGAGCCGCAGCATCCGGTTCAGGCCGACCATGTCGCGCGTCAGGAAGTCCATCCCGAGGCGGGCATGTTCGGAGAGGTTTCGCCCGACCCCCGGCAGATCGAGGCGCGCCCTGATCCCGTGGCCGAGGAGATCATCGGCCGGCCCGACCCCCGAGAGGAGCAGAAGCTGCGCGGAATTGTAGGTACCGCCGCACAACACCACCTCGCGCGCGGCCCGCACCTCCTCGACCTGTCCCTGCCGCAGGCAACGCACGCCGACGGCTCTCCGCCCCTCGAACAGGATCTCGCTCGCCTGCGCCCTGACCCGGACGGAGAGGTTGGGGCGATGACGGACCGGGTTGAGGAACGCCTGTGAGGTGCTCGCCCGGCGCCCGCGAGACACGGTGAGTTCGATCCGGTTGACGCCCTCGGGATGCTCGGCGTTGATGTCTTCGGAATAGGGGTGGCCCGCCGCCATCGCCGTCTCGACGAGCTCCTCGTAGAGCTGGCCTTCTGTGTCGACCGGCACCACCTCGATCGGGCCGGAGCCGCCGTAGTAGAAGCTTTCGCCCCGCCAGTGCCGCTGCGAGCGCTTGAAGTAGGGGAGGACGTCGGCGTAGCTCCATCCGTCGAGGCCGAGCTGACGCCACTCGTCGAAGTCTCGCGGATGGCCACGGACGTACACCGTGCCGTTGATGGTGGAACTGCCGCCGAGAACGCGGCCCCGCGGCAGGAAGACCCGGCGGCCGCAGAGCGTCGGATCGGGATCGGAGTGGTAGCTCCAGTTGGAGCTCTCGCGATACCGGACGATCGCGTAGCCGAGGGGGCTTTTGTGGTAGGGATGACTGTCGTTGCCGCCCGCTTCCAGCAGGAGGACGCGGACATGCGGGTCCTCCGTCAGCCGCGCCGCCAGAACGCAGCCGGCCGACCCACCCCCGACGATGACGTAGTCGAACTCCCGGTCCACTTCGTGCGCCACCGTGCTGCCTGCATATTCTGTATGTAGTATGTCGTTCCGTATATAGTCGGACTGCCTAAGTCAAGCGCTCTCTGGCCCACAAGCGCCGCGGCTCGCGCACGTCCCGCCAGATGCCCGAAAGTCGGTCACTCGTGATCAATGAAGGTGACAGGCACCTGTCCGCGCCCTGACAAATCATGCGCTCTCTCCCCGGTAGGCGAGTCGGTGGAGGCCAGCCGTCAGGACCTCGATTCCCGCGACGATGTCATCAAGGGAGGAGTATTCCTCCGGCGTGTGACTGCGCCCGTCCTTGCTGCGCACGAAGACCATGGCCGTCCGGGCGATCTGGGCCATCTGCTGGGTGTCGTGCGCCGCGCCGCTCGCCATGACGAGGTGGGGCACCCCCTGGATTGCCGCGGCGGTCGTCAGAGCCTCGACGATCGCCGGGTCCGACGGGCTCGGCTCGAACTGGATCAGGGTTCGCCAGCGGATGGCGAGATCACGCCGGGCGGCGACTTCCAGCATGTGGGCTTCGTGCGTCCGGCAGAGACGGTGGAACGAGTCCGGATCCGGGTGACGGGCGTCCACCGTGAAGGTGACGCGCTCCGGAATGACCGCCGTGCCGTTGGGTGACACGGCGACCCTTCCGACCGTGCTGACAGCGGGACGTCCCCAGCGGTGAGCAGTATCAATCAGGCCTGAGGCGATTTCAGCGAAACCAGCCATCGGATCACGGCGCAGATCCATCGGGAAGGCGCCCGCGTGGTTTTGAGTTCCCTCAAGGACGACCTGATAATGCCGGATGCCGGTGATCGCCTTGACGATGGCCACGGGGAAGCCGGCTTGCTCCAGGATCGGCCCCTGCTCGATGTGCAGCTCGACAAATGCGTCAATGTCGTCGCGACGGGCCTCGAGGATCCGCGCGGGGTCGAGACCGACGGCCCGCATGGCGTCACCGATCGCGATGTCGTCGAAATCCCGGACGGAGACGAGGTCATCCTCGGCTATCCGGCCGGTTATGGCGCGGGACCCCCAGAGGCCGGCGGCGGGGAACCGGCTCGATTCCTCCTCGCAGAGTGCCACCGCCTCGACCGGCACCCGCGGCGTCCCGGCCTGCTCCTTCAGCGTGCGGATCGCCACGAGCGCCGCCACCGCGCCGAGCGTGCCATCGAAGCGCCCTCCCGGCGTCTGGCTGTCGATGTGCGAGCCGGAGACCACACAGGGCCCGTCCGTCGCACCCTCCAACCTCGCCCAGACGTTGCCGACCGCATCCCGGCGCGCGGCAAACCCCGCGTCCTCGACCCAGCGCGCATAGGCATCGGTCGCCTCGACCCACGCGGGCGAATAGACCGTGCGGGTGATGCCGGTCCCGCCGTCAGAGCCGTATCGGGAGAGATCGTCCATGATCCGCACGACGAGGCTGCGGTCGATCTCGAACTTCGTCACGGCCGTGCTCCGACTGGTCCCGCTGCCGGCGGTCGCGGGGAGAAGCCCTCGAAGCTGCCGGTGTAGGTCTTGGACGGGGGAAAGGCATAGGACTGGCGCTTGCTGGTCGCGAGACCGAGCGTCACCAGCGTCTCCACCGTCTTCACAGCGGCGGCGACGCCGTCGATGACCGGGACGCCAACCTCGCGTCCGATCATGTCGGCGTAGGCCCCAAGCCCACCCGAGCCCAGCACGATGCATTCCGCCCGATCCTCGACGACCGCGGCGCGGCACGTCTCGATCAGCGCGCGGCACCCCTCGCCATCGAAGTCGAGAAGCGGGATGCCGACCATGCGGATCGACCGGCACCGCTCGCCCATCGCGTTCGCGGCAACGACACGGTCAAGCATCGGGCGGACCCGCTCGACCATGGAAATGATCGTGAACGAGGCACCGAGGAACCCCGCGATCTGCATGGCGGCCTCGGCGATGCCGACGACGGGCCGCGTCGTGAGCTCCCGCGCCGCCGCGAGGCCCGGATCGCCGAAACATGCGATCACATACCCGTCGCAGCCCTCCGCGTCGCCGTTCCGAACCTCGTCTAGGACGCCGATCGCCGCGAACGCTTCGTCATAGAAGCCCTCGATCGCCGGCGGCCCGAACTGTGGCGAGGCGGCGACGATCGCGGTCCCGGGGGAAACGATGTCGGCCGCGATCCGCGCCATGGCCTCGGTCACGGTGTGGGTGGTGTTGGGATTGATGATCTTGATCTTCACGTGCGCCTCACTGCGAGTCGTCAGCCCTTCGGTCGCTGACAGGACGTGGGAACCGGGGCCGCCGGTGCGTTTCGAATGCGGAGCAACTGTTTGGTCTGGCGGCGGATGCGATCAGGATGCGGCCGGATGAGAGCCGCCGGCGCTGCGGGAGAGGCTTGTTCGCCTCCCCCGGGGCAATGCTACCATGTTACGGCAGTGTACTTTGGCTCAATGTACTCAAGGATGCCGTGGTGCCCGCCTTCCCGGCCGAGGCCACTGGCCTTCATGCCGCCGAACGGCGCCGCCGGATCGGAAACGACGCCACGGTTCAGCCCGACCATGCCGGTCTGCAGCCGCGCCGAGACCCGAAGCCCGCGGGCCAGATCGCCGGTGTAGAGATAGGAGATCAGGCCGTACTCGGTATCGTTCGCCCGCTCGATCGCCTCGTCTTCCGTCGTGAACGATGCGATCGGAGCGACGGGAGCGAAGATCTCCTCGCGCATGACCCGGGCGTGCGCCGGGACGTTCGCAAGCACCGTGGGGGCATAGAAATAGCCCGGCCGGTCGAGCGCCTTGCCGCCGGTCAGGACCGTGGCTCCGACCGCGACGGCATCGCGCACGAGGCGCTCGGTATTCGCCACCGCTGCCCGGTTGATGAGCGGGCCACACTGCGTCGCCGCGAGCCCGCCGTCGTCCACCCTGAGGGCGCCCATCCGCGCGGCGAGGCCATCGACGAAGCGCTCATAGAGCGTTTCATGCACGTAGAAGCGGTTGGCGGCGGTGCAGGCCTCGCCGCCGTTGCGCATCTTCGCCACCATCGCCCCGTCGAGGGCTGCATTGAGGTCGGCGTCCTCGAAGACGATGAAGGGTGCATTGCCGCCGAGTTCCATCGAGCAGCTCACGACCTGTTCGGCCGCCTCGCGGAGCAGGATGCGACCGACCTCGGTCGAGCCGGTGAACGAGAGCTTGCGCACCCGCGGATCCCGCAGGATCGCCGAGGTGAGCTTGCCGGCGCTCCGGGTGGTCACGACATTGACGACCCCCGGCGGCACGCCCGCCTCCGCGAGGATCTCCGCCAGAACCAGCGCGGTCAGCGGCGTCTCCGTCGCGGGCTTCAGGATGCAGGTGCAGCCCGCGGCGAGCGCCGGGCCGATCTTGCGGGTCGCCATCGCGGCCGGGAAATTCCAGGGCGTGACGAGCAGCGCGATGCCGATCGGCTCGTGACGGACCATGATGTTGTAGGCACCAGACGGCGCCGGGCCGAGTTCGCCGGCGAGCCGCATCGCTTCCTCCGCGTACCAGCGGAAGAATTCGGCGGCGTAAGCAACCTCGCCGCGCGCGTCGGCGAGCGCCTTGCCGTTCTCCCGCGAGATGAGCGCCGCCACGCTCTCCGCGCGGGCCGTCATGATCTCATAGGCGCGCCGCAGGATCTCGCCGCGCACCCGGGGCGCAGTCGCCGCCCAGCCGGCCGCAGCGGCAGCGGCGGCATCCACCGCGGCGATTCCGTCGGCGACCGATGCATTCGCGACGGAGGCGATCACCGTCTCGGTGGACGGATCGATCACTTCGATATCGTCGCCGCCGCGACCGTCGCACCACGCGCCGCCGATCCAGAGGCGGCCCGGCAACGTCTCCGCCGCGCTCTGGGATGTCTGGATGTTCATGAGTGTCGTTCCATGTGTCTCGGTTCTGTCGGAGAAGGCAGGGTCCGCGCTCCGGCGCCCGACCCTCAGTGCGCCAGTGCTGCCCGGTCGCCGCGGCAGGCGGCGCGCAGGATCGCCGCCATGTCCCCGACCTCGATCGGCACCGGGTTGTTCGCAACGAGCCGTGCCGCGGTCATCGCCTGCTCCGCGGCCCAGTCGATCTTCTCTTCCGCAAAGCCGAGTTCGCCGAGGGTCATCGGGATCCCCACGTCCCGGAACAGGCCCTCGACCGCGTCGATCGCCGCCACGGCATCGGCCTCCGGGTCGTCGCTCGCGGTGCAGCCCATGGCCTCGCCGATCTGGCGGAATTCCGGGATGCAGGCGCGCAGGTTGAACTGCATGACGTAGGGCATCAGCGCGGCGACGCCGACGCCGTGCGGCGTGTGGGTCAACGCGCCGATCGGATACTGCAGGGCGTGCGCGGCCGCGTTGCCGGCATTCGCGAAGGCCTGCCCCGCCAGCAGCGCGCCAGCCATCAGGCGCGATCTGAGCTCGATATCCGATCCGTTTTTCAGCGCCGCCGGCAGCGCTCCCGAAATCAGGCGCACGGCCTCGAGCGCCAGATTGTCACTCAGGAAGTTCTTGCCGACGAACACCCGGTCGAGCGGCAGGCCCGGCGTCAAAGGCCGGCGGATCGTCGTGAATGACTCGATCGCATGCGTCAGCGCATCCGCGCCGGTCACCGCGGTCAGCGAGACCGGGCAGGTCACGGTGAGCTCCGGATCGCAGATCGCCACCGCCGGGATGAGGTGAGGATCGGAGACACCGACCTTCAACGGCTTGTCGGGATCGGAGAGCACCGCCACCGGCGTCACCTCTGACCCCGTTCCGGCCGTCGTCGGCAGCGCGATCACCGGCAACACCGGCCCCGGTACCCTGAACTCACCGTAGTAGTCCTGCTGCCGGCCGCCGTGGGTGTGCAGGAGTGCCGCGACCTTGCCAAGGTCGAGGCAGCTTCCGCCACCGATCGCAACGATGCTGTCGGGCTCGGTCTCCCCCGCCTTCGCCACGGCCGCCTCCACCGACGTGACCGGCACGTCGGGCAGCACCTGGTCAAAGACGCTGACCGTGATCCCGTTCGCAGTCATGTCATTCACCAGCGCGGCGAAGACCGGATCCGCGGCGAGGCGCTCGTCGGTGCAGACGAGGACCCGTTGCCCGAATCTTGCCGCCACCCGCCCCAGCATCATGCGCTGGCCGCATCCGAAATAGACCGCGGCGGGACTCCGAAACGTTCCGAACATTCAGCTCTCCTGGAATTCGTCTGCCGCGAGGCCACGCAGGGCAGCCCAGATCTCGTCGGGCAGCTCGATGCCCTCGACGAGCGCCCCTGCCTTGCGCATACGCCCGCGATCGCCGGGAACGGCGACCGCGGTTCCCTCGTCGATCGGCGGGCAGCGGCGGATTTCGTCGAGGTATGCGGAGATCGGCGCCACCATCCCGTCATCAGGCTGGATCACCATGATGACGTCGCCCTTGGTCGAGGGCTTCGTCGAGTCGAGCGTCCCGGTCACGTCGGTGCCAAGCGCCGATCCGGTGAGACCGGCCACCAGCAATTCGAACCCGAGCGCGAGGCCGTAGCCCTTGGCGCCGCCGAAAGGGGTTATGGCGCCTTCGCGCGCCCGCCGGGCGTCGGTCGTGGGAGTCCCGTCGGCATCCAGCGCCCACCCGGGCTCCAACGCCTTGCCCCGATTTGCGTAGTCGTGGACCTTGCCCATCGAGACCACGCCGGTCGCCATGTCGAGGACGAAGGGATGCGGCTCGGCAGGTACGCCGATCGCCACCGGGTTCGTCCCGATCAGCGCGCGTCGCCCGCCCCACGGATGCACCAGCGCTTCGCTCGTCGTGACGACGACGGCGATCTGACCGGCGGAGGCGATGCGTTCGGCATACCAGCCGATGGCGCCGAGATGGCCGGCATGACGGATCGCGGCGAGCGCGATTCCGGTTTCGCGCGCCCGCTCGGACACGTGCGAAATCGCCTCGCATGCGACCACGGGACCGAGACCACCGCCGCCGTCCACCTCCCAGACCGCGGGGGAGCGCCAGCGCCCGGAGCCGCGCGCCGCGGGATCGGTGACGCCGTTGCGGATGCGCTCGACGAGACGCGGCAGGCGCAGCAGCCCGTGCGAGGCGACACCCCGAAGCTCCGCCTCGATCAGCGCGGCGACCTGAATATCGGCAAGCTCCGGCGGCGTCCCCGCATTGATCAGCGCGTGACGCGCCACCTGGCGGGCTTCCGCTACCTCGACGCGCATTCCATCCCCCTCTCTGCAAAGCTCCGGGTGCTGGTCATCGAGAGATCGTCGACGCTCTCCGGGCCGAGTTCGGCGGGCGGCAGTCGATTGCCGCGGATCATGTCCGCGGCCTTCTCGGCGATCATGATCGTCGGAGCGTTGGTATTGCCGCCGGGCACGGTGGGCATGATGGACGCATCGGCGATCCTGAGCCCCTTCAGCCCACGCACCCGCAGGCTGGCATCGACCACTGCCATCTCGCCGGTCCCCATGCTGCAGGTGCCCACGGGGTGGTGCGCGATATGCCCGGTCTGCCGGCAGAACGCGTTGAGCTCGGCATCCGTGCGCACCGAGGGGCCGGGAGATGACTCGTGGTCGATGAATTCGGCGAGCGGGCTCGCGGCATAGATCTCCCGCGTGAGGCGCACCCCCTCGCGCAACACCGCGAGGTCATTGTCAGTGGCTAGAAGATTGAGCTGGACCCGCGGCGGTACGGTCGGATCGGCGGCCCGAAGCGTCACATACCCACGGCTCTCCGGGTGCATGATCACGACACCGGCCGAGAGCCCCGGCGGATGCGGAGGCCGAAGCCCCGGGATCCAGACCCGCTGGTTCTCCAGCGCGGAGACGAAGAGCACCTGCAGATCGGGGCGTTCGAGGCCGGGACGAGTTCGCGCCATCAGCGACCCGCTCAGCGCCTGCGTGCCGAACGGGCCCTTGCCGGTCGCGAGCCACTGCACGACGGAAAGCGCCACCCGATCCGCCCGGAGGAACGCGTTCATCCCGGCCAGCCCGCGGGTCCGGTACTCCATCGTCACCCGGCCATGCTCGGAGAGGTTCTTCCCCACGCCCGGCAGATGGTGCCGCACGTTGATGCCAAGAGGCTTCAGTTCGTCGGCCGGCCCGATGCCCGACAGCAGCAGGAGTTGCGCGGAGTTGTAGGTCCCTCCCGACAGGATGACCTCGCGCGTCGCACGGATCTCGTGCACCCGCCCGTCACGCAGGTACCGCACCCCGACGGCGCGGTCGCCCTCGAAGATGATCTCGCTCGCAAGCGCCCGCAGGATCACCGAGAGATTTCGCCGGTGGCTGACCGGATGCAGGAACGCCCGCGACGTGCTCGCCCGCCGGCCTTGCCCCACGGTAAGCTCGATCCGGTTCACGCCTTCCGGGTTCGCGGCGTTGATATCCTCGGAAAACGGATGCCCGGCCGCCGACGCTGCCGCGACGAGTTCGTCAAAGAGCTGGCCACGGGTATCGACCGGCTCAACCGACAACGGCCCGGTCGTCCCGTGGTACATGTCGGCCTCGCCGCGCCAGTGCCGCTGCGAGCGGTTGAAATAGGGCAGGACGTCCGCGTAGCTCCACCCCTCCAGCCCCATCTGGCGCCACTCGTCGAAGTCGCGGGGGTGGCCCCGGACGTACATCGTGCCGTTGATGCTCGAACTGCCGCCGAGCACCCTGCCGCGCGGCAGAAAGATCCGCCGGCCGTCAAGCGTCGGATCCGGCTCCGAGTGGTAGTTCCAGTTGAAGTTCCTGCGATAGCGCACGAGCGGGAACGCCAGCGGGCTTCTCAGGAAGGGATGCCGGTCGGCGCCGCCGGCCTCGAGAAGCGCGACAGAGACGTCCGGGTCCTCGCTGAGGCGGGAAGCGAGGACGCAGCCGGCCGAGCCACCCCCTACGACGATATAATCGCAAGTCCGCACGGCAGCGTTGCTCCCCGCTCTCCATCGTCCTATATCCAGTACACCTTACTACACACAAAACGGAGCGAGGCGTCAAGGGGCTGAGATTGCGGCATTGCCTTCCTCGGCATGCAGCGAGTAGCTCTAGGCCCGAAGAGGAGAACCACGTGACGAAAGCAATCCCGCCTGAGGTGAAAGGGGACAAGGAGATCGCTTCGAGGAGCACCGAGTCCCTGCATCGCGACGGCGACCATTGGCTTCTGACCGGCCCGAATAGTCCCGCTGTTCAGCGGGACCGGCTGGGACTCGTCCCCGCTCTTGAAAATGCGATCGCAATTATTGAGGCGCTTAACAGCGCTTCACCGCAAGTCGCCTCCTTGGCGGACCTGTCGGTTGCCCTGAAGATCTCGCGAAGTCATTGCCATTCGATCCTGAAGACCCTGACAGGTTACGGCTGGCTTCGCTTTGACGAGCGCACCAAGGTCTATCAGCTGGATATCGGCATTCTCGCCAGCATCTCGTCGATCTTCCGCTCTGGCCAGCTTGAAACGGTGCGGATCGTCATGAACGAGCTGGTACACCGGCTGAACCTGCCCCTCGTGATCAGCAAGCCGCAGTCCGACCTCAGCTATCTTCTTGTGGACAAGTTCAACGTCTCCCACGGTCTCGAAGTCGGCCATCCCATTGGATACCGCTATCCGCGCGATGCCGTCGGCCAGATGCGCGCCTTTCTCGCCTGGCAGCCGCCCAACATCATCGACGCCTGGCTCGATAGCTGGGAGCCAGTCCGTTACACCAGACGCACGAAGACAACCCGCTCCGAAGTCCTCGCCGAGCTTCAGAAGAGCCGCGAACGCGGCTACGTGCGAAGCGATGAGGAATTCGCCGAGGGCCTTCTGGCATTCTGCCTGCCGATATTCGACCACGAATCGAATGTCGCATTCATCGTCAGTTGCACCACCGTCAAGGAGGCGCTGCTGAAACGGGAGGCGAGCATCTCGTCGGATATCTTCCACGCGGTGAAGCGGATTCATGACCAGACGGGCGCACGGCCCCCTTACGGCTTTCCGACCGCCCTTCCGCACGCCACCTGACAGACCGCCGACGTCTCAGCCGCACCCGGGGAGACGCCCTCGACACCCTTGAAGTCCGGAACCTGAACCGGCTTTCCGGCCCCGCCAGAACCCGCGCCGGGCGATCCGCGCCACGTCTGTCGCCCAACCCTCGGCGGGCAGGGCACCGGCCCATATCCCGCCCGGCGGCGAGAACCCGCACACCGAATTGTCCGCTGCGCGATCGCTCTGGGAACGCGGAGGAGATCCCCCTAGTTGGTGAGGTGTGACCCCTACCGGAGCCTGAAAATGAAGCTTATCGCCCCACTTCTCTGTGCCGCTGGCCTGCTCGCCGCATCGGGACCGCTGATGGCACAGGATACAGATTTCACCCTGACCTATCACGTTGAACGCACTCCTTCCGCTCGGCTCGACATCGACGCCTGCGGTGACGCAGCGATGAAGGCGGCAGAAGCGGCCGGTCTGATTTCCACGGTTCAGCGGTTCCCGGAGCAGCTTGTAAGTGTCAGCGGCGGTCGCGAAGGAGAAGGCGCTTACGTCGTTCAATGCATCGCGGTGGACGATAAGACCGTCTCGGTCGTGCATGGCATCGACTATCGCGACCAGAAGGCCGCCATGGGGGAATTCGCAGACGCGGCGGCAGAAGCGGTAGCAGCCGCGGCCAAATAAGCCGCCCGCACCCTGAGGACGAAGATCGAAGGCGAAAGCGCCGCGACCGGACGGATTGTCTCAAGGCCATCCGTCCGGTCAAGCGCAAGCCCGGCGGGAGCGCTGCGGTTCCCCACCGCTCCCGCCGCTTGCTCTCCCCATGCGGGATTTTGTCCGGAAAGCGAGCGTTCCGGTGTCAGGGCGCCAACCGAGGATTCAGCGTCAGGCAGCTGTCGAGCGAGCGCCGGTGAGAATGCGGCACGCGGAGACGATCCGGCAACTGACCGAAGCCGATCAGGACGACGATCTGCGCGCTTTCCGGCAGGTCGGCGAGAGCACGCAGCGCGGCGTCCTGCTGCGGCTCTTCCGACCAGTTGAGCGGGACAGTCCCGAGACCTTCCGCATGCAGGGCATAGATGAGGCTCATGGCGAACATACCGCCGTCCACATAGCCATTGTAGCGCTCGGCGGCCTCGGTCCAGTTGCGCAGATCCGTCCAAACCACCGCGGCGCCGGCGAGCCGATCGCCAAACCCGCGATTGCCGGACTGCAAGGCGAGAACCCGTGCAACCGCCTCGGGCTCGGTCCAGACGTGGACCCGGGTCGTCTGCCGGTTGCAGCTCGACGGCGCAAACTGCGCCGCGGCGACGGCACGTCGAACCGTGTCCGCCGGGACGTCTCCCGCGGCATACTGCCGGATGGAATGCCGGGTGGCCGCGAAACGCGCGAAATCGATGCTATTCGCAGCGAGGATTTCGGCGCGCGTCACCTCCTCGACACCACCGTGAACGCCCGCGTCGCTGTTGCAGTCGGGAAGGACCGCAATCCGGTCGGCGAGCCCCCTGGTTTGCGGACCGGAGTTCAACGTCAGCCACGCCCCGAGCGTTCGGATCGCGATTGCGGTCTGTTCGTCCGCTCCCCACCGTGTCACATAGTCCTCGACGTCGGAGACGAGGCGCTGGGCCGTGTCCAGACCATGACCAGCGGCGGCGCCGGGGAGCGCCATTCCGTATTCGAGGAATGCAGATCCATCGCGATCCGCCCCCGCAACTGCTCGCGGTGCCGGGCGCTTCGGGTAAAGGAGTGCCGCCAGAAGAGTCGTCCGTCCGAGACCAGGGCCGCGATCAGCCGCCGGGCCTGCTCGCGCGAGGAGGATGCCGCTCCTACACCGTTCGACGGCTTGGCGCTGGCTTGTGAAGTGGTGCCGTCGATCATGCCCATGAGGCCTCCATCGAATGCTCCCCAGAGGTGGGGCAGACAACGATAGGAGCGGCGGGAAGCGCGGCGGAAGGGGCATGATCGCCAACCCTATCAACGAAGGCTGACGCGCTTTCTACTATCAGAGGCGAGATTAAGCAGTCGGAAGGCTTCGCCGACCCCGCCAACGCGGGCAAAGCCGATACATCAGCTCGCCGACGCCGACGATCAGGGGGCCGATGCCGGTGCGGATCAGCGCGCCGCGCAGGACGACGAGCTCTGTGGCGAACCCACGGACCGACAGTGCGGCAGCGGCCAGCCCGGCGACCTAGCGGCCCGCGAGGAAGGTCGCGAAGGTCACGGCGTAGGTGGTCAGGCGGCCGATATTATCGAAGAGGCCGCGGATCGCGATGCCGGGCGGACCGGTGCGGCTGGCAATGGCCGCCATTGCATTGGCAACCGCCTCGAGCGCCGGGGCCGCAGAGACGGCCAGCTGGTTCGAGAGCCCGCGCCAGATCAGCCCGAGCCGGGAGATCGCGTCGTTCGTCCGCTCGATCTGGTCGGCATCCTGCTCCGAGATCACGACCCCGAAGGCGAGAACGTCCTCGGTCGCCTGGCCCAGCGTCGCGGTGTCGATCCGCGACATGGCGATGGAGCCCTCCTCGCCGAAGAGCTGGCCGGCGACGGCGGCGCGCTCCGCAGCAGGCAGAAGCTCTCGATGGCGGCGTTGATGGCGCCCACGCGTCGGTCCAGCGGCAGCGCGATCAACTCATTGGCCGAAAGCCCCAGCCGGTCGAGCGCGTCGGCAGCGGGACCGCTCCCTGCAGCCGCCTGACTGAGACGGCGCGTTAGATCCTTGGTAGCCTGCTCGATGCCGGACATCGACACGCCCGCCAGTTCGCCAGCCCGCTCCAGGGTCTGGATCGAGGCGACCGTGGTCCCCAGCGATTGCGCCAGCTTAGCCTGCGCATCGACCGACTGTAGGCCGGAGCGGACCATGGCGACGCCCGCGGCTGCAGCGGCTGCCACGGCGGCAGCGGCCGCGAGCCGCACCCGCCGCGAGAAGGCCGCGAGCCAGGCGTTGGCCGCCTCCATCTCCCGGCTCAGCCGCCCGAAGCCGCGCGACCCGGCCTCACCGACGCCTTCCAACTCGGCGCGAACCTGTCGCCCGCCGACCGCGGCGAGGCGGACGGACACACGCTTTTCAGCCATCGGGGCGTTCCATCTGTTCGTTGAGCTTGGCCACCATCACCGCTTCGATGACCGGCAATAGTCCGGCCATGGCCAAGGGCGGGATGCCGAGGGCGTCCCCGAGCGCCAGCGCCGCCGACATGTCCCAGCCGATCACTGCGCCGGGCAGGACGCGCAGCTGGCCGCCGAGGCGGCCGACAAGGTCTCAGACCTGCCAGCCCTCATCCGTCCAGGGGCGGTTCAGCCGCGCCGGGCAGTCTTGGCAGGTTTGCGCGCAGGCTTCGCAGTATCGCTCGCCCCCGCCGAAGGACCATTCGGCGAGAGCGCGGAGGCGTTTTTTCCTGCTCCAGCAGCAGGCCCTTGGAGACGTAGGTCAGCTGGAAGGCCTCGAAGATCGGCCAGACATCGAGCAGCGCGTCGATGGCCTCGGGGCTGGGATCGATGGGGTTGCCGTCCGCGTCGCCGATGCCATCCCAGGCGAGCACGGCCCGTCGCGCGAGAGCCTTGGCGAAGGCAACCGCGCGTTCCTCGTCGGAGGCCTCCTCGGGCACCGCTTCGACGGCCGGGTCGC
Organism: Amaricoccus macauensis; assembly: GCF_014201905.1. Lineage (GTDB taxonomy): Bacteria > Pseudomonadota > Alphaproteobacteria > Rhodobacterales > Rhodobacteraceae > Amaricoccus > Amaricoccus macauensis. The sequence goes on from NZ_JACHFM010000005.1 coordinate 304,068, forward strand.
TGCGCGTCGCCACCATCATCGCGATGGTCAGCGGTCGCAGCTGCACCCGAACGCCGGAGGCGAGGTCATGCCAGCGCGGCGCGTTCGTCAGGTCGAGCGTCAGCATTCTCAATACACCTCGATGTCGTTGATCAGGGTTGCCGTGCACATCCGGCCGACCACGCTGTCGCGGGCGGCCTGCCAGTTGAACGTCGCCTGCACGCCCTGCGGCCCGGAAATCTCGATGCGCGGGCGCGGCAGGTAGACGGCATGCACGATGAAGGTGAAGCTCTCGCCGGACGGCAGGACGTAGGCGAACTCCATCTCGCAGGCCTCGCCGTTGATCGCCTGCGTCACCAGCGTCTGGTCGGCGAAACGCACCTCGATCCGGCCGGTCAGCGCGGCGATGGACGGGTCCGCCCCGTCGATGCGGCCGTCCGAGCGGATTGATCTCGGCCGAGACCACATTGCCGAGCGGCGAGCCGTTGCGCGTGATTGCCCCGTTGAAATGTCCGAAGCGCTTCAGGTCCAGCGCGGCCGGGGTTCCGGCGCTGGTGGTCGTCCCGACCGTCTCGCCCTGCGCCACCAGCCGTGCCGTTGCGGTCAGCAGGCCCGAGCGCTGCATCTGCCAGGTGATCTGGTCGAGCACGCAGCCGGAATACATCGCGTAGCGTGGCACCTCGGGCATGCCGGTCTCGATCGACATGCTGGGCAGCGTCCAGGACCCCGACTGGAACTCGTGGCTGTACGGGGCCTCTACACCCGTGGTCGTGGGTGTCCCGAGGGCCGCCTTCAGCCAGAAGCCGAACGCCTCAGCGTCGAGCGGCACCACCACGTCGCCATCGGCCGTCACCGCGTCCTTGATCGGCGCCAGCGGATCGCGGCCGTACCCCAGGAGCTCCGAGTTAAGCAGCGGCTGCTCCGCGCCGAGCGAGGTGCTGGCAAAAGGCATGCGGGTGAAGCCGCTGGCGGGCGGCGTTCCATAGGTCGTCTCGAACGCAAGCGCCATCAGCGCCCGCGCCCCCTGGGCTCGTGCCATGGTGTTCTCCTCGGGTTGTCGGGATCAGCCGAGCGGGCCGGCCGTCGAATAGTGCAGCACGACCGGGATCACGGCGGCCTTCAGGCTCGCCGCGCCCTCGACCGGCAGATCGACCTGCCGCGGCGCTTCCGCCTCGACCCAGTCGCAGAGGCCGCCCAGCGTGCGGTCGGCGGCGAGCGCCGAGCCGATGCTGGAAATCAACGCGTCGAAGGCGGCGTCGCGATCGGCGCCCTGCACGACCGCCTCGATCTCGGCCCGGTGCTGGTAGTGGTAGCGCAGCGGCGAGAGCGTCACCTCGGGCTCGCCCGGCTCGCCATCGCGCAGGATCAGCAAGCCTTCGGCCGGCACGCGCTCGGGCAGCACCTCGCCGCGCAGTGCGGTGCCGGGCAGCGCCGAGAGCCGCGCGTGCAGCGCGGCGAGGATGGTTTCGCGTGGGGTGGGCATTCTCGATATCGTGAGGTGAATGGGTGATTTTCGATCAAGGCACCCGCGCACTGTTGTCCGGTTATATGGTGCCCATTAGGTCGCCGAGAGCTCCCTTGACGCCCAACCGCGCCATTTCACGCTTCTTTCCCTGACCCAATAATTTGTCACCATCCAGGAACTCTCCAAGGGTTCCGTTTAGCGGAGAGGGATGACCAACATGGACGAAGATGCGTGGGCCAGCGCGAAAAACGACAGGAGAAAGACTTGGATGTTCCTCGTATGCTTGACCAAAGACACCCTTCATAGTCTTGCTGATTACACGCATATAATTGTCATCGTTACTGAGAAGCACCACCAGCCGCGCTCTTCGCGACAATCGTCCGAGATGGGAGGCAATGCAATTTGAAAGCCAGACATTCGCCTCCGGCCGCTTCATCGCCGCGATGACTTGCGCGCTGCTTGCTCCAAACGTCCCGTCAGGCTTCAATCCAGTGAGTGAACAGCGCATGATCGACGCCCAGCCGTACGACAGCTCTGTCGCTTTGATCCGACTTTCGAGACTCTCGACGCCCGGCATCAGCCCAACTGCTTGAAGCACCTTTAGTAGCCGCAAACGAAAACCCTTGTAGGGGACGTCGTCGTAGTCACCGTTTCTCCAGCTTTCGGACATGGCCTCGCTTTGGGTATTGCCCTTGGACATTCCTAAGACGAGGACCCTCGGATCCGAAGCGCCCCAATAGCCTGGATCATTTACAATCTTACTTCGCCTGCCATCGCAGAATGTCTGTTTTTCGTTTGAGTTGCCCCAGCACAGACGGCACTCCATTGGTCCATGAATCATTATGCTTGCTTCGCCACGCTTCCCGACAGCTAGCATTTTCGCAGCGGTTTGGGTCGGCCGCAACGGCTGTGCCCACGGGTGTCATCGGAAAGCCCGCTCCACCCAGTTCGTCACGATCAACCCCGGCACGCTGTCCAACGCCCGATCTGCATCCCGCGCGAGGTCCAGCCGCTTCGGCAGTTTCACCTGCGGCACCAGCAGGAAGATCGGCGCGGTGACCTTGCCGCGCCCGGTCTTGGAGCGAGACACGACCGCCTGACCCTTCGTGTTCAGCCGTCCCTCCGCCACCAGCAGGCTCGGCCCCGTCCGCCGATAGACGAAGCGAAGGCGCAGGCCGCGTTGTCGTTCCCATTCGCCGGGCGTGATCCTGCTCCCCCGCAGGGACTTGCCTGCGGCGGGCAGCGGGATCGCCAGCCAGAACCCATCCTTCGAGCGGATCAGCGGGCCGGTGTCATGCGCGCCGACGATGACCGGGGCCTTCGACCAGACCAGAGCCGCAGCGTCGAGGCTCTCGCCCGACCTCGGGAAGTTTTGGCTCCGGATCGAATTGGCGAGCCGGGGCCCGAGCCCCGCGCCGGTGATCTGCAACCGCCACGCCGCCTTCAGCCCGGTCCCGGCCTCGCGCATGGCGGCCGTGACGGCGCGTTCGCCCGCCGCGACCTCGGCCGCCATCATCGCGACGATGTCGGGATCGATGTCGAGCTTCAGTTTCACGCGGGCCTCAGATCAACAGTCCAGAGCAGCCGTTCGCGGTCGCGGACCGGCTCGCCTTGGATGAGGAAGGCCTCGCCGTCGATCTCGATGCGGTCGCCGGGGCGCGGGTTCGCCACCTCGGCCACGCGCAGGTCGATCCGGGTGGTCTCGGACCAGAGCCGCGCATCGCCGAAGTCGGTGACGGCGTCGGCGCGCCGGGCGACGGCACGCACCAGCACGGGCGCACCGCCCTCGGGCGTGTAGACCGCGTCCCCGCCGATGTTCGGATCGGCGAAGAGTGCGCCCACGGCGGCGGCGAAGGCGCTCATCAGAACGCCGCGTTGAGGCGCACCCGGCCGATGGTGTCGCCCGCGCCGCTGGCCACCGCCTCGACGGCCACGCCGATCAGCGTGTTGTCGGTCGCGACCGTGGTGCAGCGCTTGTTGGTGTCGTCCCAATAGACCTTGGCGCCGACGGTCCAGGCCTGCGAGCCGACCTTGGTGATGTCGAAGATGCCGACGAGCGCGGTCTCGACGGGCTCGCCGAGGGCGGCCGCCCCGGCGGCGATGCCGAAGATGGAACCTACGAACAGGCCATCGCCGGAGGCGACGGCATAGGGCGCGGTCAGGGTGATGGTGTTGCCGGGCTGGACGTAGTTTTTCATGGATGTGATCCTCGTGGAAAGAAAAAGGGCAGCCCGTCAGGACCGCCCGCGTGTCAGGCAGCATGGCGTGCTGGTTACGCGCCCGGGTTCTTGTAGAGGCCGCGCCAGTCGATGGCCGTGGCCCCGAAGTCGAGGCGACACTTGATCTCGACGCCGTCGACGTCGAAGCCGTTGCGGGTCTCAATGTAGGCGCCCTGCTGGCCCTCGAGATAGGCGTACTCGATGGTGTCGATCTGGTTCGGGCTGGCCGCCAGATACCAGGCGGTCTCGCTGGCGGCGTCGAGCCGGGGCTCGCTGATCGGCGCCAGCGTGCGGATCGACTGGGGTACCACGCTGGATGTCGCGGCGGGCACGAGGTTCTGCGCGACCAGCTGTTCGGCCTTCAGCTCCAGCGAGGCGGGCACGATCAGGAAGGCGGGCCGGACGTTCAGCACCGTCTTCTTGTCGAGCCCCGTCTGCTTGGCCATCGCCGCCCGCGCCGCGCCTACGCTGCTCACGTCGAGCGCCGCGCCGGTGCCCGCGAGGTTCTTGTGCGTGGTGTGGAACAGCGCGTTGCCGTCGGCCATCGCCGGGTTGGCGGTGATGATGCCCCAGACAACATCCGACTCCAGCTGGGCGATGGAGTTGCCGTACATCGCCGGGATCCGGGTGAAGGCGTCGAGATCGTCGTTGATCAGCGTCTGGCGGGTGATCGCGACCACCCGGCCATAGGTCTTGACCTTGTAGCTCTCCTTGCTCTCGCCGAGCGTGCCGCGCTTGAACTCGCCGCGCTCGCCGAGCTGCACCCGGTGCATCGCCTTGAAGTCGGTAGCGAGCACCTGGCGGCAGAACAGCATGAAGGAGCGGGGATAGGCCTCGTAGGCCTGCCGCAGGGTCTTATTGGTCACCGCCGACAGGATCTCGGGGAAGTCCGAGGTCTTCGCGGCCCCGTCATAGCCCCGCGTCAGGGTCTCGAAGGCCTGACGCACCATAACGCGGCGGGCGGCCATGCGCGGCGCGACGGTTCCCACGTCGAGGGCAGCGTCTGCTCGGCGACCTTCGGCGGCCGGTTCGGTCGGCGCCAGCCCATGAAGCACGGCTCATGCTTTCAGAGGTAGTGCGATCGGGTGAGCACCCCGCGGTCCTTCACCCAGATGATCTGCTGGTGCACGATGGCCCCGGCCTTCTCCCAGCAAGCCTCGAGCATCGCTTGGCGGCGGGAGGCGTCCCAGCAATACCAGGCGGCATCCTCATCGCCTCGGCAACGGCAGCGGCGATGAAGCCGTCGTAAAGTTCCGCGCCCTGCGAGCTGTCGTCCCAGGTCACGCCCTAGGACTGCGACCAGTCCTTGTTCCGGGTCGGGTGGTTCGAGCCGTCGTAGTCGACGAGGTACGGAGGATCGGTGGCGAACAGCACGGCGCGCTCGCCTTTCATCAGGCGACGCACATCGGCAGCGCTGGTGCTGTCGCCACAGAGGAGGCGATGGTCGCCGAGGATCCAGAGATCGCCCGTCCGAGATGCCGGGTTGCGCGGCGGCTCGGGGATGGTCACCGGAGGCACGGAGCCTCCGGCGCCACCTTCTTCTTCACCGCCCCCGTCCGGATCGAAGGCCAGCAGCTTGTCCAGCTCGCCGTCGGAGAAGCCGACTAGCGAGAGGTCGTAGTCGTCCGCGAGCAGGTCCTGCAACTCGGCCGACAGCAGTGCCTCGTCCCAGCTGCCGAGTTCCGTGAGCTTGTTGTCCGCGATCCTATACGCCCGCCGCTGCGCCTCGGTCAGGTGGCCCAGCACGATCACCGGTGCCTCGTCAGCCCGAGCTGCGTCGCGGCCAGCACCCCCCGTGCCCCGCGATCAGCTCGCCGTCCTCGGCGACGAGGCACGGCACGGTCCAGCCGAACTCGGCCATGCTGGCGGCGATCTTGGCGACCTGGTCCGGCCCGTGCGCCTTCGCGTTCTTCGCGTAGGGCTGCAGGCGCGACAGCGGCCACGTCTCGATCGCGTCCGGGACGAAGCTCAGCGTCATGGTGGGCAAGGTTCCTCGGTCGGGTCGATGCTGGTGGCTTCCGGACTCCGGATGCCGTGCCGGACTCCACCCGGGGTCCAGTGGCCACCAGCGGTGTCCGGTCGGAAAGGCTCGTGTTTATTGGTGTTTGCGCATGGTGCGGGTGGTTCCGGCTTCCGGGTGGCTTCCCAAAATTCCGGCCCTGTCGCTGGCGATGTCCCGCGCTTCGCCCGCCAGTATACGAATATCGCCAGGAAGGAACCGCGAACTCGGCCGAGGGGCTTGCAAGCGGCGGACAGCGGCCCGCAAGGAAAGGATCAGCGCCTTTCCTTTTCCAACGGACCTGCCAACGAAAGGATGGTTTTGCTCGGAACCGCGCCGCGCGCGCGTGTCTCCCGAGCTTATCCCGAACCTAGGTCATCAACTCATAAACGGGATTCCCCAGAGCGGAATCCGTTCTGATTGAATCTTTGGGATTCCCGTTTGGCTTCCGTTCTGATTCATGTGTGGACGCCCCCTCTGGCAATGGCTTTTTGTCTTCCGCGCGGATCGGTTGCTTTCATGTGTCCGGCCTGTCGGTGCGGCGCTGTCCTGGCCGCTGGCCTTGATGGAAATCCGCCGGCGAGTTCCCTGATCAAACTGGCGCGCTTCGGTGGCGCGGTGAATCAGACGGGCTCCTCTCGCCGTTGGCTCGATCGTTACGCATCAGGAACTGCCTTTGCCAATTCGTGGGCCCGGTCGCGAGCTCAGGCGGCGAGGGCAGGTCGGTAAATTTTGCCTCGCGCCAGCACAGCCCATGCGATGCGAGCGAGCTTGTTGGCGAGCGCGACCGAGACGAGCCGGAACGGCTTCCTGGCCAGCAGGTCCCTGATCCAGTCGGCAAGGCGGGTCGCCTTGTCCTTCGTGTGACGCATCACGGCTGTGGCGCCGACGACGAGCAGGCGCCGGAGGTAGCGGTCACCCTGTTTGGAGATGCCGCCGAGCCGGGTCTTGCCGCCGGTTGACTGCTGCTGGGGCGTCAGCCCGAGCCAGGCGGCGAATTGCCGGCCGGACCGGAACTGCTCGGGATCGGTGACGGTCGCCGCGATCGCGGTGGCGGTGATGACGCCGATGCCCGGGATCGCCGCGAGCCGCTGGCTCGCTTCATTCTCGGCATGCCAGGCGGAGAGCTCGCGGTCGAGCGTGCCGATCTCGTCCGTCAGCTCTGCGAGGCGTCGGGCCAGGATCGCGAGGGCCCGCTGGGCATAGGAGGGGAGCCCATCGGGTTCGGCGAGGGCCCTCCCGGGCAGCTTCGCCAGGTTGGCGATGCCAGGGTTGGCGACAAGCCCGAACTCGGCGAGATGCGCCCGGAGCGCGTTCGCCGCCATCGTCCGCTGGCGTACGAGAAGCGACCGGGTCCGATGGGCCATGAGGATCGCCTGCTGCTCGATAGTATTCGTCGGCACGAAGCGCATCGAGCGACGTTGGACGGCCTCACATATCGCCCTCGGCATCGAGGGCGTCGCTCTTGCCGCGCTTCACGTACCCTTCACGTAGGACGGCGGCATCAACCTCACCTCGTGCCCCATCGCCGAGAGGGTGCGGGCCCAGTGATGCGCCGTGGCGCAGGCCTCGACGCCGATCAGGCACGGGGGCCGATCAGGCACGGGGCAGCTTGGAGAAGAAGCATCTGTTTTCGATGCAGCTTCTTGACAAGCACGGTTCCGCCACCTTCGTCAACGCCATGCACCTGGAACACGCTCTTCGCCAGGTCGAGTCCGATCACTGCTATAGTCATTGCAACGCTCCCCTTCCTTTCTCCGGATCATCATCGCCATCCTGCCCGGTGCCGACGGTCGGTGGCGGGGGCGTCCACATCATCAAGCTGTCTGCCGGACTTCCAGCGCGGCTGGGTCTGGGACGATGAAGGCTTGAGGGGGCTTCTGGCCTCGATTTCCCGATCCTTCCCGGTCGGCGCGATCATGACCCTGCAGGCGGGCGGCGAGGTGAAGTTCAAGCCCCGCCCGATTGAAGGCGCGTCACCTGGCAGCGCAAGTGTCGCGCCCGAGTCGTTGCTGCTGGATGGGCAGCAGCGGCTGACCTCCCTCTATCAGACGACGATGCGCCAAGACGTTGTCGAGACGATCAACACGAAGAAGCAGAAGATCAAACGCTTCTACTACATCGACATGGCGCGCGCCCTGGACGAGGGCGTTGATCGGATCGACGCCTTCGTGGGCCTCCCCGAGAGCAAAATCGAGACGCGGAACTTCGGCAAGGAGGTCGTCCGGGATCTGACGACCGAAGAGGCCGAGTTCGAACAGTGCATGTTCCCGACCAACCGCAGCTTGGACTGGAACGACTGGCTCACCAAGTTTGCCGCTTACTGGAAGTATGCCCCGGACAAGATGTAGTTCTGGTTCCGGTTCCTGAACGAGGTGCTGTCTGCCTTTCACCAGTACCAGATGCCGGTGATCGAACTCGGCAAGAGCACAAGCCGTGAGGCCGTCTGTCTGGTGTTCGAGAAGGTGAACACCGGCGGCAAGAAACTCGACGCGTTTGATCTGCTGACAGCGATCTCCGCAGGTGAGGAGGAAGGGTTCCTGCTGCGCGAGGAATGGACGAAGATCGCCAAGAACCTGAAGGATGCGATCGCGCTGAAGGAGCATCCGCTGACGCGTTTGCAGCCGACGGGTTTCTTCCGGGCCCTGGCGCTTCTGTTCACGCGGGATCGCCGCCTGAACCATCTGGCTGCGCAAATGCCCGGCGATGCTCCCGCCATCAGCTGCACCCGCGATACCGTGCTCAGCGTGCCGCTTAGCGCCTACAAGCAATATGCGGGAGCACTGGAAGACGGGTTCAAGAAGGCCGGGAAGTTCCTTTTCGGTCAGAACATCTTCTGGTTCAAAGATGTCCCCTATCAGTCGCAACTGGTGCCGCTGGCAGCCATCCTCACGGAACGATCGCTGGACGCAGGAGGCGGTGCGCCAGAAGCTTGCCCAGTGGTATTGGTGCGGGGTTTTCGGTGAGCCTTACGGAGGGGCGATCGAGACCCGTTTCGCAAAAGACCTTGCCAATGTCCTCGCATGGATCGATGGAGCGGGCCGGGAACCGACAACGGTGAAGGACTCTGCCTTCCGGCCAGAACGCCTGAAGACGATGACCTCACGCCTGTCGGCGGCCTACAAGGGCGTACATGCTCTGCTGATGCACAAGCAGGCCCGAGATTTCTTGTCGGGGCACAGCTACAACCAGACCAGCTACTTCGACGAGGCCGTCGACATCCATCACATCTTCCCGCGCGCCTGGTGCCAAAAGAACCGCATCGCGCGGGAGCGGCATGACACCATCATCAACAAGACTCCGCTCAGTTCAAAGACGAACCGGATCGTGGGCGGTGATGCGCCGTCTGTGTATCTGGCACGCCTGCCGAAGCAGGGCGCGGCGTCCGACGCCGCTATCGATACACACCTTGAGAGCCATTTGATCGATCCGCAGTTGCTGCGGGCGGACAACTTTGACGGTTTTGTCGGACGGCGCCAGGAGGCGCTGCTGGGGCTGATCGAGGCCGCGACCGGCAAGGCAGACCTCGTCTGTCGTGCCGCCCGCTTCCTGCTCGCGCGGCACGCCGATGATCTGTGCTTCCGTAGACTGCTCTTCTTCACGTCTGTCTCCTTCGGGTGACGGACCCTCACTCAAATCGAGGGATCGGGAAGGGGGCAGGTCAGTGG
>NZ_JACHFM010000006.1 GCF_014201905.1 Amaricoccus macauensis
GGCACCGAGATGGTCATGCCCGGCGACAACCTGAAGTTCGAGGTGACCCTGATCTCGCCGATCGCCATGGAAGAGAAGCTCCGCTTCGCAATCCGCGAAGGCGGCCGCACCGTCGGCGCCGGCGTCGTCTCCAAGATCATCGAGTAATCCAGAGCAATAGAGTCGCGGCCGGCACCGGCCGGCCGCGACTCACCTGCCGCTGCCGCGACTTGCTGGCCGCAACCCGTACGAGAATCAAATCTTTGCGATAGTCCCATAGGGTATCGTCGCCACATCAACTTCCACCGCTAACGTCTGTGCCCGTCGCCAAAACATAACGGGCGTTATGTTCCGCTATGGGATCAGACCGGTCTGGCGTAGCATTTCCCCCTATATGAACTGGGGGAATTTCAGTGAAGATTAAGGCGTTCGACGATGCAGATGTCATCGTCGTTGGCGCCGGCCTTGGCGGGTCGGCCGCCGCAGTGCATCTCGCAGAATGCGGTTTGAACGTACTGGTGCTCGACGCGGGACCCGAGCCTGCGGCAGCCGAGGCCGCCCGGCCCCGAACACGGCTGCGACGGCTCCTCAGCCGCATTGGCCACAAGATCGGCCTGTCCAGACCCGATCCATCCTACGTCAGCTATTTCACCCGCTCCAGCGATGGCCACGGGACCGCGAAGCCGGTCCTGGTGCGCCATGGACGCGGCCCCGGCGGCTCATCGGCGCTCTACGCCGCCGCGCTCAGCCGGTTCCGACGGGTCGATTTCACCCGGTCGAAACCCGGCACGGCCGCCAATCCGGCCCTGCCGAACGACTGGCCGATCAACTACGACGAGTTCGCGAACTACTACCGCTGCGCCGAAGCGATGATGGGCGTCCGCGGCCACAGCGATCCCGCCGACCCCGATGATCTCGCCCAGCTCCTGCCCCCGCCGCCGCTGGGGCCGGAAGCGCTCGTGATCCACGACGCGCTCACCGCCAATGGCCTCAAGCCGTTTCGGCTGCACGTGGCCATCGACTACCACGCGGGTTGCGCGGAGTGTTTCGGATACCGATGCCAAAGCGCGTGCAAATCGGACGCCTACAACCACGCGCTCAGACAGGCGGTGGAGAGCGGTCTCCTGCGCCTTCGGACCGACGCGACCATTGATCGGATCGAGGTCGATGCCCGCGGCGTCAGGCTGCGCCTCGCCGGCACCGGCGACGTGCTGCGTGCATCACGCCTCGTGCTGGCTGCCGGCGCGCTCAACACGCCGCTGCTCCTCGAACGCTCGGAGGATCTGTGGCGCGAGACCGGACGACCGGCCATGCTGTCGCGTGGGCTCATGTTCCACCTCTCCGAGGCGTTCACCGTCCGGACGCCGGTCGACGCCACCGTCGTCCCGCGCAAGTGGCTCTGCCTGCGGGACTTCTACGACGAGGGCAAGATCAGCATCGGCGAGATCCAGTCGACCGGCGCCACCGTGAGCACCGGCGCGATCATGCACGTCCTGCGGATGCGCGCCGTGAAACGCATCAGCCGCACCCTGATGCCGCTGGTGGAATTCCTGCGGCCAGCGGCCTGGACCGCTGCCCGGCTGATCGGTCCGCTGGCGATCTACGCGACGATCACCGAGGACTTGCCCCACCCGCAGAACATGGTCCGCGAAGAGGGCAACCGGATCGTCGCCTGCTACACGCCGGACCCTGATCTCGTGGCCATATCCACCGCAAAGCGCGCCCAGATCCGCGCCGCGTTCGCCCCGCTGCCGGTGCGGTTCCTGAGCGAGCCAGGCACGCCAAACTGGGGCCATCCCATGGGCACCTGCCGGATGGGGACCGATCCTGCCACCTCCGTCGTGGACGCGGACGGCCGTCTCCATGGCCACCCGATGATCTCGGTCGCCGACGCCTCCGCCTTCCCGTCGTCCGGGGGCACGGGGCCGAGCCTCACGGTGATCGCCCACGCTCTGCGGGTCGCGAGTGTCATTGCCAGTGAGATCGGCGAGTTCGCCGAGGAGGAGCAGCGCATCGCCGGCTGACAGGCGGAGGAGCGGCGGGCTCGCGCGCCGCTCCTCTGCCATCTGGACAAAGGCCGTCGCGCGGGATTACTGCCGGCCCATGACCGACTTGACCGAAGGCCGGCGCCTCTACGCGATTGGCGACATGCATGGGCGCCTCGATCTCGTCCGAGCGACGCTCGAACGGATCCGTCTCGACCTGTCCCGGCGGCCGCACCGCCATCCGCTCGTCATCTGCCTCGGCGATTACATGGACCGCGGGCCGGCCTGCCGGGGCGTTCTGGAGGCGCTGATCGAGCTGCGCGGCTCGGACCTGCCCGCGCGCTTCCTGCTCGGCAATCATGACAGCTACGTGGGCGCCTACCTGCGTGATCCCGACTGGTACGACCGGACCTATCACTGGCTGCACGACGCCATGGGCGGCAATGCCACGCTCGAGTCCTATGGCGTGCCGGATGCCAGCGACACCCACCCGGCGGCAACGCGCGACGCCTTCGCCGCCGCGTTCCCGGCCGGGCACATGGCCTTCCTCGACGCGTGCGAGCTCGGATTCCAGCTTGGGGGGTACTTCTTCGTCCATGCGGGCATCCGGCCCGGCGTGGCGCTCGATGCGCAGGAGCGCGACGATCTCATCTGGATCCGCGAGCCGTTCCTCAGCTCGTCGGCCGACTACGGCGTCAAGGTCGTGCACGGCCACACGATCGTGCCGGAGGTCGAGCACCACGCGAACCGCATCGCGGTCGATACCGGCGCCTTCCGCACCGGCCGGCTCTCGTGTCTGGTACTGGAAGGTGAGGCGGTCGACCTGCTGACCGACGCGGGACCAGTGCCCGTGCCGGTCAGGGCCGACCGCCCCACCTGGCGCACCCTATGGATGCGCCGCTGACGCCCTTGCCGGCGCCATTCTTCAGTCCTCGAGCGGCTCGCCCGCAGTCTCGCGCGCGAAGAGCATCACCGTCAGTGCGATGACCGCGGCGGCGACGAGATACCACGCCGGCGCCAGCTTCGAGCCGGTGACACCGATGAGCCAGGTCGCCACCAGCGGCGCGGTGCCGCCAAAGAGCGCATTCGCCGCGTTGAAGCTGAACGCAAAGCCGGAATAGCGCACCCGGGTCGGGAACAGCTCCGAGAGGAAGCACGGCAGGGTGCCGTCGTTGACCGTGAGGAGCGCCCCGAAGGCGATCTGGATCAGCACGATGCCGAAGAACGAGGCGCCATCAAGCATCGAGAACAGCGGCACGGTCAGCACGATGAACAGCACCGAGGCGGCGAGAAGCGCCGTACGCCGGCCGATCCGGTCGGAGATCGTGCCCATGAGGAAGATCAGGCCGATGTAGGCGGCAAGCGAGATGCTGGTGGCGAGGAAGGACTGTGCATTGCCGAGGCCCATCTCGGTCATCAGGTACGTCGGCATGTACGAGAGGATGAGGTAGAAGCCGACGGCGTTGAGACAGGTCGCGCCGAAGGCGATCGCCATGCGGCCACGGTGCTCGCGGAAGAGCTCGGCGGTCGGCGTGCGGGTCTCCTCGTGCTGCGCCTCCATCTCGCGGAACTTGGGCGTGTCCTCGAGCTTCAGGCGGATGTAGAGGCCGATGAGGCCGAGGGGTGCTGCGAGAAGGAACGGCAGGCGCCAGCCCCAGGACGCCATCTCGGCGTCATCGAGCAGCGCGAACAGCCCGGCCGAGAGCAGCGAGCCGGCGAGGAGCCCGGCAGCGGTCGAGGCGGGGACGATGCTGGTGTAGAGCCCCCGGCGATCGGTCGGGGCATATTCCGCGATGAAGGCGGTGGCGCCGGCGTATTCGCCCGAGGCCGAAAAGCCCTGCACCATGCGCACGACGAGCAGGAGCACCGGGGCGAGAATGCCGATCTGCGCATAGGACGGCAGGATGGCGATGACTGTCGTCGCCCCGGACATGATGAGGATCGACCACGACAGCGCGGTGCGACGACCGATCCGGTCGCCGATGGCGCCCCAGACGATGCCGCCGATCGGGCGCACGATGAAGGAGATCGCGAAGACCCCGAAGGTGGCGAGCAGCGCCGTGTGTGGCGCGATCTCGGGGAAGAAGGCGCGGGCGATCACCGTGGCGAAGAAGCCGTAGGATGCGTAGTCGAACCATTCGACGAAGTTGCCGATGAAACTGGCGCCGAGCACCTTGCGAAGCACGGCGCGATCAGCTGGCGGGTGAGCGGCGGGCACGGCTTCAGCCCGCGCAGCCGCCGTGGCGGCCGTCGTTGCATAGGTCATGTTCTCTCCCGGGGTTTGTTTGTGTTTGGCGGGTGGCCCCGGCCAGCAGGGGCCACCCGACACGTCCGCCGCGCGGATCGCGTCCGATGCGGCCCGTTGTGCGGGCCGGGTTGGCGTCGACCCGACGCGCGTCGGGCCGGCCGGGTTGGCGTTACTTCACGATCAGGTGCTCAGGCCCGTAGGGGAAGCCGGTGATGTTGTCGTTGCCGTCCTCGGTGACGACGAGGATGTCGTGCTCGCGGTAGCCGCCGGCACCCGGCATGTCCTCGGGGATGGTGATCATCGGCTCCATCGACACCACCATGCCGGGTTCAAGGACGGTGTCGCAGTCCTCGCGGAGCTCGAGACCGGCCTCGCGGCCGTAGTAGTGGCAGAGCACGCCGAACGAGTGGCCGTAGCCGAAGCTGCGGTACTGGAGCAGGTTCTTCTCGGCATACATCTCGTTCAGCTCGCGGGCGATGTCGGAGCACCTGTTGCCCGGCACCAGCAGTTCCTTGCCGCGGTCGTGGACCGCACAGTTGACCTCCCAGAGGCGGATGTGCTCGTCGGTCGCGGACTCCGCGAACAGCGTGCGCTCGAGCGCGACGTAGTAGCCCGCGACCATCGGGAAGCAGTTGAGCGACAGGATGTCGCCCGTCTCGATCCGGCGCGAGGTGACGGGGTTGTGGGCGCCGTCGGTGTTGAGCCCCGACTGGAACCAGGTCCAGGTGTCGAGCAGCTCGGCGTGGGGCCAGGTCTTCGCGATCTCGCGGACCATCGTCGCGGTCGAGTGCAGGGCGACCTCATGCTCGGGCGTGCCGACCTTCGTTGCCTCGACGCAGGCGGCGCCGCCGACGTCGGCGATGCGGGCCATCTCGGTGATGTGGGCGATCTCTTCGGCCGACTTCACCATGCGGAGCCGCATCGCCGGGGCGGCGATGTCGACGAACTCCATCTCCGGGAACTCGGCCTTGAGCAGGTTCAGGGTGTCGATGGTGATGTGGTCGAATTCGATGCCGAGGCGCTTCACGCCGCCGGTCAGGGTGCGCACGGCGTGGAACCAGTTGTCCTTGCGCCAGTCGGTGTAGGTAACGTTGCCGCCGAACGTCCGCCGGGCCGGCTGGCCACCGTCGATCCCCGCGGAAATCGAGGTCGAAGCGTCAGGGGTGACGACGAGGCCGTAGCGGCGCCCGAAGTAGCAATAGAGGAAGTCCGAGTAGTAGTTGATGTTATGGTAGGAGGTGAAAAGCGCCGCGTCGGCGCCCACCGCGGCCATGGCGCCGCGGACGGCGTCGAGACGGCGCTGCATCTCGGCGGCCGTGAAAGTCAGTGTCACCTTGGGGCCGTTGCGGGTAAAGTCCTGAAGTCGCTCGCGGGGAAGCACGCTGCCGTCCATTGTCACGGGTTCTCCTGCTGGAATATGCTCGGAGTGTGAGCATCCGACCGGATTCTGTCAAAGGACCGATTCTCGCGCCAGCATGAGCGGCGCTCATGGAGGAGGGTGATGTCACAGGTTCCTCTCGGGGGCCTCCGCTTCTTCGAGGCGGTCGCCCGTCATGGCAGCTTCAGCCGCGCGGCCGACGAGCTTTGCGTGACCCAGTCGGCGGTCAGCCATCAGGTGCGCGGGCTTGAGGACTGGTTCGGCGCGCCGCTCTTCGAGCGCACCGGAAACCGCGCGACCCTGCGGCCGCATGGCGCCGAGCTGGCCGAGTCACTGGCGCGGGCGTTCGGCGAGATCGATGGCGCCTGCCGCCGCGCCCGGCGCGCGGGCGGGCCGCCGGAGCTCGCCGTCGCGGTCATCCCGTCCGTGGCGATCTGCTGGCTGATCCCCCGGCTCGGCGATTTCCGCGCGCTGGTGCCGGGCGTTGCCGTCCGCATCCTCTACGCGATCCATGGCCAGCCCATCGACTTCCGTGACGTGGATCTCGCCGTCGTCTTTGCCGAGCGCCCGCCGAGACCGCCAGGGATGGCGGTGACGCGCTTCCTGCCCGGGCGCACCGTGCCGGTCGCCGCGCCGCACCTCGGCCGGCCCGAGACGCCGGAGGCGATGCTGGCGGCGGGCCTGCTGCACGACACCGATGCCTCGGGCTGGCGGGCGTGGCTCGACGCGGCCGGCGCGGCCGATGTCGAGGTTGCCCCCGGCCCGATGTTCGAGGACTTCAACCTGCTTCGCGCCGCGGCCCTCGCCGGGCAGGGCGTGGCGCTCTGTCCCCTCGCGATCGTTGCCGAGGACCTGCGCGAGGGCCGGCTGGCCCAGCTTTCCGGCGTCACCGTGCGCGAGGACTGCGGCTATTACCTGATCTCCGCCGCGGCCCCTCCCGCCGACCGCGCCCCGGCGATCGCTGCGTTCCGCGACTGGCTCCTCGCGACGGCCGAGGCGGTCGGCGAGACCCCTTCCCTCCCCCCACGGCACTCGTCTAGAGGACTGAGATGAAGATCGGCGTATTCGACAGCGGCCTTGGCGGCCTCACCGTGCTCACGGCGCTCACGCGGGCGCTGCCCTCGCAGGATTTCGTCTACCTCGGCGACAACGCCAACGCCCCATACGGCTGGAAGGCGCCCACCGAGATCTACGAACTGACCATCGCAGGCGTCGAGCGGCTGTTCCGCGAGGATTGCGGTCTTGTCATCCTCGCCTGCAACACGGCCTCCGCCGTGGCCCTGCACGATCTGCAGGTGAACTGGCTGAACCCCGCCGCCCACCGCGTGCTCGGGGTGTTCGTGCCGGTGATCGAGCACCTGACCCGCCGCGACTGGGGCGACAACACGCCGCCGACCCACACCGGCCTGCGGGACGTGGCGCTGTTCGCCACGCCCGCGACGGTGCGCAGTGGTGCCTTCCCGCGTGAGCTGCATTTCCGGGCGCGTGACGTCACGGTCGCGCCGCAGGCCTGCACCGGGCTCGTCGAGGCGATCGAGGCGGGCGATCTCGATCGGGCGGCCGAGGTCGCCCGCGACCACGTGGCCGCCCTCCTCGCCCGACTGCCCGCGCCGCAGTCGGCGGTGCTCGGCTGCACGCACTACCCGCTGGTCGAAGCGGCGTTCCGTGCCGCCTTGCCGTCGGCGACCACGCTCGTCTCGCAACCGGAGCTGATCGCCGCGAGCCTCGGTGACTACCTGAAGCGTCATCCGCGCTTCGCCGGCGGAACCGGCGCCGTGCGCTACCTCACCACTGGCGATCCCGCTATCGTCGGAACGCGCGCGGCCGTCTTTACCGGCGCGCCGGTGGCGTTCGAGGCCGCCTGAGCCTCAGGCCCTCACGACGACCGGGGCCTGCCCGTGGCGCTCCGCGTGATCGCCACCGAGCAGGCGCGACAGGATCCGGCTCTCGAGCCGCGCGACCTCCGGCGTGCCGTGGCGGCGCGGGCGCGGGAGCGGCACATCGACGTCGAGGGCGATGCGCCCCTCGTCGAGCACCACGATCCGGTCAGCGAGCACCACGGCCTCCGCGACGTCATGGGTGACCAGCACCGCCGTGAAGCCCTGCCCGCGCCAGACCCGTTCGAGGAGGCCCTGCATCTCGATCCGGGTGAGCGCGTCGAGCGCGCCCAGCGGCTCGTCGAGCGCAAGGACGCGCGGCTCGCCGACGAGCGCGCGGGCGAGCGCCACACGCTGGCGCTGGCCGCCCGAGAGCACCGACGGCCACTCTCCGGCGCGGTCTTCAAGGCGGACCTCGGCGAGGCGCCTGCGGGCGCGCTCGCGGGCGGGCTTGCCCGAGGCGATGCCGGTGAGCCCCACGGTCACGTTATCGACGACGCGCGCCCACGGCAGCAGGCGCGGCTCCTGAAACATGATGCGCGTGTCGGCGGTCTGCGCATCGCCATGCCGGATCGTGCCCTCGGTCGGCTGATCGAGGCCGGCGAGCAGGCGCAGGAGTGTCGACTTGCCGCAGCCACTCTTGCCGACGATGGCGAGGAACTGCCCCCGGGGCACGACGAGGTCGACGCCCTGAAGCACGGTCTTGCCATCGAACCGCTTGACGAGGCCGCGGATCTCGAAGCCGGGCGGACCGGAGACGTCGCGCGGGATCTCGCGTACCTTGGGCGACGCCGGGATTGGGTAAGGGAAGGTATGGTCGAGCATGGTCATCGCCTCAGGTCTGGAAGGCCGGGTGCCAGGCGAGCGTCCGGCGCTCGAGCAGGCGGGCGAACGTGTCGGCGAGCTTGCCGAGCAGCGCGTAGATCAGGATCGAGAGCACGACGACGTCGATCATCAGGAACTCACGCGCCTGCATCGCCATGTAACCGAGCCCGGACGAGGCCGAGATGGTTTCCGCGACGATCAGCGTCAGCCACATGATGCCGAGCGCATAGCGCAGCCCGGTGAAGATCGCCGGCAGTGCCCCGGGCAGGATCACCCGCCAGAACAGCCGGGCAGGCTTCATGCCGTAGATCCGGCCCATCTCCACGAGCTGCGGGTCGACGCCCTGAATCCCCAGCAGCGTATTGACATAGATCGGGAAGAAGACGCCAAGCGCGACGAGAAAGAGCTTCGCTTCCTCGCCGATGCCGAACCACAGGATGACGAGCGGGATCAGCGCGAGGTGCGGGATGTTGCGCACCATCTGCAGCGTCGTGTCGGTCATGTCGCGCGACAGCCGCGAAAGCCCGTTGGCGAGGCCGAGCGCGAAGCCGATCGAGCCGCCGATGGCAAAGCCCGCCAGCGCCCGCCAGGACGACACCCAGATGTTGCGCAGCAGCTCCCCCGAGAGGAGCAGCTTCCAGAAGGCCGCCGCCACGGCCGAGGGGGCCGGCAGGACGTTCGCGGCGATGAACCCCGCCCGGGAAAGTGCCTCCCAGGCGAGAATGATCGTGAGCGGCAGGAGCCAGCCGATCGAGTTTCGCGCCAGCGCCGTCACGAGGCGGCCCGAAGGTTGCCGCCGTGGCTGCCACCGGCAAAGACGCGCTTCTGGCCGAACTCGTTGAGGAAGCCGCCCGCCTGCTCGCCACGCTCGATGCCGAGCGCGGGGAAGAGAAGCTCCGCGACGCGGTAGCTTTCTTCGAGATGCGGATAGCCCGAGCCGATCACCGTATCGATGCCGATCTCCTGATATTCGCGCAGCCGGGCCGCCACGCTCTCGGGCGAACCGACGAGGGCGGTGCCGGCCCCGGCCCGCACGAGCCCGACCCCGGCCCAGAGGTTCGGCGAGACCTCGAGCCTGTCGCGACTCCCCTGATGCAGGGCGAACATCCGCTTCTGGCCGACGCTGTCGCTCTCCTTGTTGAAGTGCTTGGCGGCGGCGGCGATCGTCTCGTCGTCGAGCTTCGAGATCAGCCGGTCGGCCGCCGCCCACGCCTCTTCCTCGGTTTCGCGGACGATGAAGTGCAGGCGGATGCCGAAGCTGACCTCGCGGCCCTCTTCCCGCGCGGCGGCGCGCACGCGGTCGATCTTCTCGGCGACCTGCGCCGGCGGCTCACCCCAGGTCAGGTACTTGTCGACGCGGCCGGCGGCGAAATCGATGCCCGCGTCGGACGAGCCACCGAAGTAGAGCGGCGGGCGCGGCGACTGGACCGGCGGATAGCCGAGGGTCGCGCCGATCGCCTTGATGTGCTCGCCGTCGAGATTGGCCGAGCCGGTGGCGAGCAGATCCTCGAAGACGTCGAAGAACTCTTCCGCGTGGCCGTAGCGCTGGTCATGCGGCAGGAAGACGCCGTCCCCCTTCAACTCGGCCGGGTTGCCGCCCACGACGATATTGAGAAGCAGGCGGCCGTTCGACACCCGGTCGAGGGTCGAGGAAAGCCGGGCGTAGTAGGCCGGCGAGGCAACGCCCGGGCGGATCGCCACGAGGAACTTCAGCCGGCGCGTGACCGGCGCGAGCGCCGCCGCCATGACGAAGGACTCCTCGCAACCGGCCCCGGTGGGCAACAGGACGCCGGTGTAGCCGAGGCGATCGACGGCAACGGCGACCTGCGAGAGATAGTCATAGCTCGGCGCGCGGTTGAGGTCGGAGGAGCCGAGATAGGCTCCGTCACCGGAGGTCGGGATGAACCAGAAGAAGTCGATGGGCTGGGTCATTTCATGCCTTTCTCGGATCAGCTGGCCTTGGGCTGCCAGACGATGTCCTGAATGTTGAGCGGCTTCGGCAGGATCCCGAGGCCGTAGAATTCGTCCGCCAGCGCCTGCTGGTAGGCTTGCGCGTCCCGGTTCATCGGCGCGACGCTGCCGAGATCGAAGCCCTTGCGGGTCAGTGTGATACGGGTGATGTCCTCGCGGACGCCGGTGATCCGGCTGAGGACCGGCACCGTCCTGTCGAGATCGCTCTGGGCGGCACGGCCGACGACGGCGAGCTCGTTCAGGATGTCAACGACAACATCGGGAGTCTCGCTGGCGAAATCACCGTTCGCAAGGAAGTAGGACCACGACGGGACGAGCCCCTCGGCGGTCGTCAGCACCCGGGCGTCCGGGTCGTCCTCGGCAACAGCGAGGTAGGGATCCCAGATCGTCCATGCGTCGATGCTGCCCGCCCGGAATGCCGCCAGCGCGTCAGGCGGCGAGAGGTCCGACGCCTCGACGTCATCGGGCGTCAGACCGCCCTTGCGCAGCGCCTTCACGGTGATGTTGTGGGCACTCGATCCGCGCTTGAAGGCGACCTTCCGGCCCTTCAGATCGGCGAGGGTCCGGATCGGCGAGTCCTTGTGGACGAGAATTGCCGAGCCCTGCGGACTGCCGGCATAGGTTCCGACATAGACGAGATTCCGCCCCGATGCCTGCGCGAAGAGCGGCGGCACGTCGCCGGTCGCGCCAAAGTCCAGCGCCCCGGCGCCGAGCGCCTCGAGAAGCGGCGGCCCGGAGGTGAACTCCGACCAACGGACCTCGATGCCCTGCGCGGCGAACCGCCGTTCCAGCGCGCCCTGGCTCTTCGCAAGGGCGACCACGCCGTTCTTCTGCCAGCCAATCCGCAGCGTCCTTGTCCCGGCGGCGTTGGCGTTGCCCCATATGAGCAGCGGAGCGGCGAGACTGGCGACAAGGCCGAGCCCGCCTCCGGCGATGACACTTCGTCGCGATACCATGAACAAAACCTCTTTCTCACTCGGGTGCAGCCTAAGCCAAATCATCTAAATCACGATAGTCTAAATCGTCTATTTAGACGGATGCCGGCGATCTTCCGCTCGCCCCCGGTCCGTCAGCCGACGGCCAGAGCTTCTTCCGGCAGCGCCTTGCCGATGTCACCGGCCTTGCGGGCAAGGACGCCGGCCACGTGCTCCGCGTGACGGATCACCTCGGGGACGCCCATCAGTTCACCGACGCACCCCCGCGCGAGCGGGCCGACGACAAAGAGCGTGTCGGAGACAGAGCCCTCGCCCCCGACCGCGCGACAATGCTCTGCGACGTGCAGACCAAGTCCGTTCGGGTCGGCGGCGATGAGACCTTCCGCAGCCAGCGCCCGCAGCGCCGGGTTCGAGCTGAGGGCGCTCGCGTGATCCGGGCCGGTGGTCACGACGACGGTGTCGAAGACCTCCGAGGCGACCTCGTCGCAGCCGCGCGGGCGATACTCGACGACGATGCCGCCCTCCTCCTCGTGCGCCGAGACCAATCGGGCCGCGACGGTCTCGAGGCGACCGAGGCGGACCTGGAGATCGAGGGCTTCCTCGACCTGCGGGGCGACCCTGAAGCGGTGCACGTCCCAGAACGTCCGAAGGTGGCGTACGAGCCGCCGGCGCTCGCCCTCGGGCAGTACCGCCCAGATCGCCTGTCCCTGGTCGCGGATCGCGTCGAGCACCGCGTGCCAGCTTCGACCACGCGCCTCATCGGCGACCACCGCCGCGCGAATGCGCCGGAGCAGCCCGAGGGCCGTGGGCGGCGCGTCGGCCGCGAAGTCGATCGCGCATTTCCCGGAGACGACTCCGTGCCCGCGCGACCGAAGCCCGTGGCGCGAGAGCGCGGTGATCCGCCCCCGGAACCCGCGGCGGGCGAGGCTCGCGGCCACGTCCGCCGAGGTCAGGCCCGCACCGACGATCAGAAGCCGCTCCGAATGGCCGATCGCGGCGATGCGGGCGTTGTCGTAGGGACTTGCGACGAGACGCCGTGACGCGACGAGTCCGCGCAGCGGCGCCGGCACCGACGGCGCCGGATGCGTCATCGCCAGGACCACGAGATCCGCGCCAAGGGCGGTGCCGTCCGAGAGATCGATGAGGTAGCGCTCGTTCGACCGGGTGACCGAGACGGCGAAGGCCCGGGCGTGCCGGACCGCGCCGCTCGCCAGAAGCGGCTCGAGATGTGCCGCGACGTAACTGCCGAACACCCCGCGCTCGGGGAAGAAGTCACCGCGCGCGGTCAGCGTGCCCGGCGACATGCGGATGTTCTCGGCCGCCAGCCAGTTCATGAAGTGGTTCAGGTCATCGCCGTAGAGCGTCATCCGCGACGCGGGAACGTTGATCCGGTGAGCGGGCTCGTCCGAGGAATAGGCGAGCCCGCGCCCGAGGGCTTCCCGCGGCTCGACCACGATGATCTCCACCTCCTCCGGCGCGATCGTCCGGGAGAGGTGAAACGCCGTCGCGGCACCGGTGAGCCCGCCGCCGAGGATGGCGACGACGGGGCGGGCCCGGCGGGGTTTGTCCATGATCATGACTGTTTACTCGCTTGTTGCAGGGTCACCAGAGGTTGGACGGTAGGATCAGCTCCAGGCGTGGCTGGGCGGGTTCACGCCGTTCAGGTAGTAGTTGCCGAGGATCGCGTACTTCCAGCGCACCGGGTCGTGCAGCGTGTGCGTCCGGGCGTTGCGCCAGTGCCGGTCAAGGTTGTGCTCGGCCAGCGTCGAGCGGGTGCCGGCAAGCTCGAAGAGCTTGTTCGTCGCGGCGATCGACAGCTCGGTCGTCAGGACCTTGGCCTCGGCGGTCGCGACCTGCGCCTCGGCGACGGTCTCGGCGCCCGGCTCGGCGATGGCGTGGTCGATCTTCGCGCTCGCCACATCGAGCAGCGCGGCCGAGGCGCGTTCGCGGAGCTTCAGGTCGCCGATCGCCTGGATCGTGTAGGGATCCTGCCACGCGTGATCGAGACCGCTGTCGACCCACGCCCGCGATTTCGTCTTCACGAAGTCGATGGTGTCGGCGATCGCCGCGCGGGCGATCCCAAGGTCCACCGCCGCCTGGATCACCTGAAAGACCGGGCCATCGGCCGAAGGGGTCTCGTAGCCCTTGTAGCCCGGGATCAGGTGGGTTTTCGGCACCTTGACGTTGTCGAGGATCACCGTCCCGGAAAGCGTGGTGCGCTGGCCGAAGCTCGACCAGTCGTCGATCACCGTCAGCCCCTGCGCGCCACGATCGGCGATCGCGTACCAGGCCCGGTTCTGGTCATCGAGCGCAACGATCGGCACCCGGTGGGCCAGCAGGGCGCCGGAGGCGTAGAACTTGCGGCCGTTGACCACCACATGATCACCGGCGTCGGTCCATGTGGTGTGGAAATCGACCGCCCGCTTCGAGCCGAATTCCGAGAAGGCGTTGCCGAAGCGCGTGCCCTTCAGCACCTCGGCGAAGAGCAGCGTCTTCTGCGCCTCGGCGGCCACCGTGCGGATCGCCGCAACGACGCCGAGGTGGTTCTGCGGGATCTGCCCGAGGCTCGGGTCGGCCTCCGCGATGATCGCGATCACCCGGTTCAGGGTGACGTAGGAGAGTTCAGGGCCGCCGTAGATCTTCGGCACGCTGATCGACCAGAGGCCGCTCTGCGAGAAGGCGTCGAGCTCGGCGAGCGGCCAGATGCGTTCGCGGTCACGCTGCGACGCGCCCCTGGCGAACTCGGTGGCGAGTTCCTTCGCGATGGCGATCGCCTCGTCATCGGTGCGGATGACGTGCGCCGGTGCCTTCGGGCGGGCGACAGGCGGGACGGCGGCGCCTTCGCTGGCGCGCGGCAGGCTGTGGACGGTCATGGGTGTAGCTCCTTGTCGGGGGGGAGCGCCGCGCGGGCGACGCCACAAAGATCTCTGGCTGCGGGGACCGCGTGCCCCCTGTGAGGGTCGGAAGTTGCGGGCTCGCCGATCGCGGCCCTACTCGGCCGCGACGGCGGTGCGGCTGCGGTTCGCCTCCAACTCGCGGACGAGCGGGATCACCCGCTTGCCGAAGAACTCCACCTCCTCCTGGAAGTGCAGGAAGCCGAGCAGCACGAGGTCCGCGCCCGCGTCCTTCAGCGCGATGATCCGTCCGGCGATCTGCTCGGGCGTGCCGATCAGGTTCGACCGGAAGCCGTCGTTGTACTGGACGAGATCGTCGAAGCTCGACTTCGCCCAGTTGCCTTCGCCTTCGGGCGAGGCCGCGCCGGCGTTCTTCACCTCGTGGGCAAAGCCGTGCACCGCGTCCGGGTTCGCCTTGTCGATGATTTCCCCGAGCACCGCGCGGGCCTCCGCCTCGGTGTCCCGGGCGATCGCGAAGCTGTTGATGCCGATCTTCACCCGGCGGCCCTGCTCGGCAGCCTTGGCCCGGATGTCCTCGACCTGTGTGGCGAGACCCTCGGGCGTGTTGCCGTTGGTGAAATACCAGTCCGACACCCGCGCGGCCATGTCGCGCGCCGCGCGGCTGGAGCCGCCCTGAAAGATCTCGGGCTGCGGGTCGATCGGCTTCGGTTTCATCGTGTAGTTGCGGAAGCGGTAGAAATCACCGGCGAAGGTGAAGTCGTCCTCGCTCCAGATGCCGCGCATCGCCCGGATGAACTCCTCCGACCGGCGATAGCGCTCGTCGTGGTCGAGCCAGGGCTCGCCGATCGCCGAGAACTCGCCGCGGAACCAGCCGGAGACGACGTTCACGGCGATCCGGCCTTCGGTGAGGTTGTTGATGGTGGCGATCTGCTTCGCGGCCAGCGCCGGATTCCACGGCCCCGGCAGGAGTGCGGCAATGATCTTCAGCCGCTCGGTGGCGGCGGCGAGCGCGTGGCTGAACGACACGGACTCGTGCTGGTTGTCGGCGCCATAGCCGGCGGTGAAGCGGATCTGCGACAGCGCATATTCGAAGCCC
Source organism: Amaricoccus macauensis (assembly GCF_014201905.1). Lineage (GTDB taxonomy): Bacteria > Pseudomonadota > Alphaproteobacteria > Rhodobacterales > Rhodobacteraceae > Amaricoccus > Amaricoccus macauensis. Next base: position 15,150 of record NZ_JACHFM010000006.1, read on the forward strand.
GCCGCTTCCGCGATCTGCGCGAGCTTGCGGTTGTAGTCGATGCCCCAATGGGTGCGCTGCTCGATATTGCTGATGACGAGCCCGCCCGAGACGTTGGGCACCCAGTAGGCAAACTTGATCGGCGTTTCCGTGGTCATCGGAATCGTCTCCTGTTGAGTCTGGTTGGACGGGTCAGAACGCCAGGGCGTGCACGGCGTCACTGTGGGCGACTGAGCGCGGCGCGACCTGCGGCAGGAAGGGCGCGAACTGGCCGACCGCCCGGTCAAGCCGGTCGAGCAGCGCCTCCGAGGCGATCTCCCCGTCGTGGAAATCCGCGTCCGAGGCATAGACGCCCGTGGCAAGGGCCTGCGCCTCGAAGAAACCGAGGAGCGGGCGGAGCTGGTGCTCGATGACAAGCGCATGGCGCGCGCCCCCACCGGTCGCACCGAGCAGGACCGGCTTGCCCATGAGCGCCAGCGGGTCGATGAGATCGAGCAGGTGCTTGAAGAGGCCGCCGTAGCTGCCCTTGTAGACCGGGCTCGCGAGCACGAGCCCGTCCGCCTCGATCATGAGATCGACCGCTGCGCGGGCAACCGTGTCGAGATCGCCGATTCGCACCGCGCCGCCGAGCGAACCGGCGATCGAGGAAAGCTCGATCACCACCGGCTCCCGCCCGTACCTCGCGGCGGCGCGCTCGACCGCGGCCGCGACCAGCGCCCGCGTCCGCGACGGATTGCTGAGGCTGCCCGACAGTCCGACAATCTTTCCGTTCATGGTCACTCAGTCCCGAATCACTATTAACTTGGTCGAGATTATAGATATAAAAAGCGCCCGCAACTACGACCTTCGCATGCGCGAAAAATTGCGCATCATTGCATCAAGGAGACGGAAATGCGTGTGACAAGAAGAGCTTTCGGGATCGGCGCCACCGCTGGCATCGGCCTCGCGCTCGCAGGCGCTCCGGTGCTGGCCGCCGGGAAAGAGGTACGCGTCGGCTTCCAGAAATATGGCGCGCTGGTGCTTCTGAAGGGCAAGGGGCTCCTGGAGGAGAAGCTTGCTCCACTCGGCTACAAGGTCACGTGGGCCGAGTTCACCGCCGGGCCGCAGATGCTCGAGGGGCTGAACGCGGGCGCCATCGACATCGCGCAGACCGGCGAAGCGCCGCCGATCTTCGCTCAGGCGGCGAGCCCGCGACTGACCTACTTCGCCTTCGAGCCGCCGGCCCCGAAGGGCGAGGCGATCCTTGTCCCGAAGGACAGCCAGGTCCGGTCGGTGGCCGATCTCCGGGGCAAGAGGGTCGCGCTCAACAAGGGATCGAACGTCCACTATCTGGTCATTCGCGCGCTCGAGGCCGCCGGCGTTGGCTATGACGAGATCCGGCCGACGTTCCTCACCCCCGCCGATGCACGCGCCGCCTTCGCCACGGGCGCCGTCGATGCCTGGGCGATCTGGGATCCGTTCCAGGCCTCGGCGGAGCAGACGCTCGGAGCCCGCGAGCTGGTGAACGCCGAGGGGCTCGCGCCGAACTATCAGTTCTATCTCGGCGAGCGCTCGTTCGTCGAAGCGAACCCGGACGCGATCCGGGCCCTCTCCGAGGCAATCCACGAGATCGGCGTCTGGATCTCGGAGAACCCCAAGGCCGCGGCCGACGAGCTGGCGCCCCTGACCGGCATTCCCCCCGAGGCGCTCGAACTTGCGCTGACGCGCCAGAGCTTTGGCGTGGCCCCCCTCACCTCGCAGGTGGTCGCCGATCAGCAGCGCATCGCGGACACCTTCGCGGCGCTCGGCCTGCTGCCGCGGCCGGTGGTCGTCGCTCAGGCCGTCGTCGGCATCTAGGGATCCAAGGTCCACGGGGGCGCGCACCGCCGCAGCCTTCCTCTCCTCAAACGCCGGCCGGGTCGCGCCCACGAGCGTGTGCGTCCCGGCCCGCCCCGCCGGATGTTCGCACGGCCGCGCGAGCCGGGCCGCGTGGCGCGTCCGGCGGTTGAGTGCTTGCGATTCTGCAACGACGGCGATGGCGCCAGCGATCAACGATCCGCCCGGGTCACGGGGGCGTGAAATGCCGGCAACCCGGGCCCGCTCGGTGTCGAAAGCAGATTCACGACACGCAAGTCCGGAGGATCGAGGATGATTTCAGATATGACAAGAACGGCCGGCTTACCCCCCGGCCTGTGGCGGACGCTCGGCCAGACCATTCTGGCGATGCTCTGCCTCGCGCTCGTGGCGTTGGTCGTCCCCGGCACGGCGCGGGCCCAGAGCCATGACCACGGCGGCACGGCGACCGAGGCTGCCACGACCCAACCGGCAACAAGCGAAACCGCCGCGACCGAGGCCACCTCTGCCGGAGCCTCTCCGGGAGTCAGTTACCACGCGCCCCTCGTCTTCACCCTGCGCACCGGCATCGCCCAGGGCCGCATGGTCTATATCGGCGTCGGTGGCACGATCAACGGCCAGATCAACCCGACGCTCACCGTCTACGAGGGTGAACTCGTGCAGGTGAACCTCATCAACGGTGAGGGCGCCGAGCACGACATGTTCGTCGACCAGTACAACGCCCGCTCGTCGCTGGTCGTGGAGAAGAACGCGTCGTCGACGTTTTCCTTCCTCGCCAACAAGCCCGGCGAGTTTGCCTACTTCTGCACGATCCCCGGCCACCGCGCGGCCGGAATGGAGGGCCTGATCCAGGTCATCGCCGGATCACGCGAGGAGGCCGACGACCAGGTGGCGGACATCGTGCGCGACCCCGGGGACGTCCCGGAGCCGATCGGGCAGCGTCAGCCGGAGGTCGTGAAGGTCGAGCTCGAGACCGTCGAGCTGAAGGGCCGGCTCGACAACGGCACCAGCTATGAGTTCTGGACCTTCAACCGCAAGGTACCGGGGCCGCTCATCCGCGTTCGCGTCGGCGACACCGTCGAGGTGAAGCTCAAGAACCATGCGGACAGCGTGGTGATGCACTCGGTCGACTTCCACGCCGCGACCGGACCGGGTGGCGGCGCCCACTCGACGCAGACCGAGCCGGGGGCCGAGAACACCGTCACCTTCAAGGCTCTGAAGCCCGGCGTCTACGTCTACCACTGCGCCACGCCGAGCGTCGCCCACCACATCACCAATGGCATGTACGGCATGATCGTCGTCGAGCCGGAAGGCGGCCTGCCGCAGGTCGACCGCGAGTTCTACGTGATGCAGGGCGAGCTCTACACGGTCGAGCCCTTCGGCACGCAGGGCGAGATGGAGATGGACTACGACAAGCTCATCTCCGAGAACCCGGAATACTTCGTGTTCAACGGTGCTGTGGAGTCGCTCACCAAGCGGCATCCGCTCTACGCAAACGCCGGCGAGACCGTGCGGATCTACTTCGGCGTCGGCGGCCCGAACTTCACGTCGTCGTTCCATGTGATCGGCGAAATCTTCGACACCGCCTATTCCTTCGGCAGTGTCACCTCGCCGCCGCTGACCAACGTGCAGACGATCACCGTGCCCCCCGGCGGCTCGACGGTCGTCGACTTCAAGCTCGATCGGGCGGGGACGTTCGTGCTCGTCGACCACGCGCTGTCGCGCGCCGAGCGCGGCCTCGCCGGCTACCTGATCGTCGACGGCCCGGAGAATGACGAGATCATGCACTCCGGCACCGCCGACCAGGCACCGGCACCGGCGCAGTAATCCACGCCGATCGCTGCACCCAGGGCGCCACACCCCGCGGCCGGCCTCCATCGGGGGTCGGCCGCTCTCTTTCGGATTCCAACAGGATGGGTTTAGATGGTCGCGCCCCATTCTGCCGGTGATGCATTGCCCAAGCTTGATGAAAGCCTCCTGACAAGCCTCCCGCCGTTTTCCCGACTGTCTCGGACCGAGATCCGCGAGATCCTCGACCGCGCGACGCCCAGGCGTTACCCTGAGGGTACGGCGGTCTTTCGCGAGGGCGCATCCTCCGACCGCTTCTTCCTGCTGCTCGACGGCTATATCCGGGTCGTCCGCACCACCTCGGACGGCGAGCAGGTGATCGCCCTGCACATCCCGCCCGGCCAGCTCTTCGGCATTGCCCCGGCAATCGGACGTGAAACCTACCCCGCCACCGCCATCGCCGCCGTGGAATCGCTGGCGCTCGGATGGCCGGTGCGGCTCTGGTCAGAGTTCTCGGCGAACTACGACGGGTTTGCCACGGAATCCTACCGCACGTTGGGCGCGCGGCTCGGCGAGTTCCAGTCCCGGGTGACCGAACTCGCGACGCAGGCGGTGGAGCGGCGGGTGGCGTCGGCACTCCTCAGGATGGTGAACCAGTCCGGTCGCCAGACCGAGGACGGCATCGAGATCGTGTTTCCCGTCACGCGGGCCGACATCGCCGAAATGACCGGAACGACGCTTCACACCGTCAGCCGCCTGCTCTCGGCGTGGGAACGCGAGGGGATCGTCAAGAGCGCGCGCCGACGGGTCACCGTCTCGGCTCCTCATCGTCTTGTCGTACTGAGCGGCGCCGCGAAGTAGCACCGGCCACAATGGCTCGCAGTTCGGCCCGGAAGACCACCTCATCGAGGTGATACTCGACGCACGTGTCGATGACCGTGTGAAACGGCGCGATCGGACAGCCGACACATGCCGTCTCGTGCCGCCAGAAAACGCGCGCGACCTCCGGCCAGCGGTGGAAAATCTCGGCGAGCGTGAGATCCGGGTCGTCGATGTCCACGGACATGGAAGCGTCCTCCCTGGCGCCGCCTGAGCGTGCCGCCGCCCGGATGCCGCTTCTTTGCATTTTCGCAACGTTGCCGATTTCGGCCGGGTCTACGCAGGCGAGACTGCAAACCACCGGGAGAGGTCGTGGAATGTCCGAATTCCTCACCAAAGCGCGGGCGCGAAACGTCTTCTACGGCGGATCGATCTTCTTCGCCGGCGTCTTCGCGCTGCTGGCCTGGCAGAGCCACCACCACATCGTGACCAAGTCCACCGCGTCCCTGCCGCTGACCGAAGAGGTCGCGCTCGGCAAGGAGGTCTGGGAGCGCCACAGCTGCATCAACTGCCACACGCTGCACGGCGAAGGCGCCTACTTCGCGCCCGAACTCGGCAACGTGACGACGCGCTGGGGGGTCTACGACGATCCCGAGGCCGCCTTCGAGACCATGAAGGGATGGATGGAAGCCCAACCGTCCGGCATGGAAGGCCGCCGCCAGATGCCGAACTTCGCGCTCAGCGACGAGGAGACCCGGGCGCTGTCCGAATTCCTGCGCTGGTCCGACCACATGGACACCCAGGGCTGGCCGCCCAACGACGCCGGGTGAGGGGAGAGAAATGAAGTACCAGTCCCAGAAAGTCGCCCTCGCATACTTCTACGTGGCAATGGGCCTCTTCGCGATCCAGGTACTCGGCGGGCTTCTCGCCGGCTGGGTCTACGTTTCACCGAACACGCTCTCCGAGGCGGTGCCGTTCAACGTCATCCGGATGATCCACACGAATGCGCTGATCGTGTGGCTGCTCCTCGGCTTCTTCGGAGCCACCTACTACCTGCTGCCCGAGGAAGCGGAACGCGAACTCTTCTCGCCGATGCTCGCCTACGTGCAGCTCGCGATTCTCGTCGTCGGCACCCTCGCCGCGGTCGCCGGCTATCTCATTGGCATCCACGGCGGGCGCGAATTCCTCGAGCAACCGCTCTGGGTAAAGTACGGCATCTTCGTGGCGGCGGTGATCTTCCTCGTCAACGTCTCGATGACCGCGCTCGCGGGGCGAAAGACCGCGATCACCAACATCCTGCTCCTCGGCCTCTGGCTCCTGTCGCTGCTCTGGGTCTTCGCGATCATCAACCCGGTGAACCTCGGGCTGGACAAGCTCTACTGGTGGTTCGTCGTGCATCTCTGGGTCGAAGCGACCTGGGAACTCGTGATGGCGGCGATCCTCGGCTATCTCATGCTGAAGCTGACGGGCGTCGACCGCGAGGTCATCGAGAAGTGGCTCTATGTCATCGTCTCGACCGCGCTCTTCTCCGGCATCCTCGGCACCGGCCACCACTATCTCTGGATCGGCACGCCCGGCTACTGGCAGTGGACCGGCACGATCTTCTCGATGTTCGAGGTGGTGCCATTCTTCGCGATGATGAGCTTCGCCTTCGTCATGGTCTGGAAGGGCCGCAAGAACCACCCGAACAAGGCCGCCCTCCTCTGGTCGCTCGGATGCTCGGTCGTCGCCTTCTTCGGTGCCGGCGTGTGGGGCTTCATGCACACGATCCACGGGGTGAACTACTACACCCACGGCACCCAGGTGACAGCCGCCCACGGGCACCTGTCGTTCTACGGCGCGTACGTGATGCTGAACCTCGCGATGATCACCTTCGCCATGCCGGTGCTGCGCGGCCGCGCACCCTACAATCAGGTGCTGAACATGGTCTCCTTCTGGCTGATGACGAGCGGCATGGCGTTCATGACCTTCACGCTCACCTTCGCCGGCGTTGTCCAGACCCACCTGCAGCGGGTGATGGGAATGACCTTCATGGAGGTGCAGGACCAGCTCGGGCTCTTCTACCTGATGCGCTTCGGCGCCGGGCTCGCGGTGGTCGTCGGGGCGCTCATCTTCATCTACAGCCAGCTCGTCGTCCGGCGTGAGATCATCGATCCCGGCCCGGTCGCCGTACCCGGAGAGTGACGATGAACGCGCTCGCTCCCACCCCCGCCGCTCCGTTCTACCGTCCCGTCGCCGACGAGTGCGCGGTGTTCGAGGCGGCCCACCGCCACGGCCTGCCGCTGCTCCTGAAAGGGCCGACCGGCTGCGGCAAGACCCGGTTCGTCGAGCACATGGCCGCCCGCCTCGGGCTGCCGCTCTTCACCGTCGCCTGCCATGACGACCTCTCGGCGGCGGACCTGATCGGGCGCTACCTGCTGAAGGGGGGCGAGACCGAGTGGGTGGACGGGCCGCTCACCCGGGCGGTGCGGGCGGGCGGCATCGCCTACCTCGACGAGGTGGTGGAGGCGCGCAAGGACGTCACTGTCGTCCTCCACCCGCTGACCGATGACCGGCGCAGGCTGGTCATCGACCGGACGGGGGAGGAGCTCGATGCGCCGGCATCCTTCATGCTCGTCGCCTCGTACAATCCCGGCTACCAGTCGATCCTGAAGAAGCTGAAGCCCTCGACCCGGCAGCGGTTCGTCTCGATCGGCTTCGGCTTTCCCGACCCTGCCACCGAGACAGCGGTCCTCGTCGCCGAGACCGGTCTCGACCCGGCCCGTGCCGGCGCGCTCGTCCGCCTCGGCGGCCACATCCGCAAGCTTTCGGGAATGGATCTGGAGGAAGGCGTCTCGACCCGGCTTCTCGTCTATGCTGCCACGCTGATCGCCGGCGGCATGCGCGTGGACCGGGCGATCGAGACCGCCATCGTCGCGCCCCTGAGCGATGAGGCCGACGTGCAACAGGCGCTGCGCGACGTCGCCGCCTCGGTCTACGGGTAGCACGCGCGATGATCCGCCCGCGCGACCTGATGGAGCCGGAGGAGACCGTCGGAAACCTCTGGCACGACTGGACGACACGCGGGCCGGCGGCTCGTGTCGGGTCCGCCGCCCGGTTCGAGCAGATGCGCCCGAGCGTCGCCGCTCTCTTCCGTGCCCTCGGCGGAGCGGCCGCGACCGAAATCGTCGAGGCCCCGTCCAGCACGCCCGGCCACCGGCGCGGTCCCGAGGTCGGCGCGCGGCGCGAGATGGCCCACGTCGCCGATTTCTCCGGCGACCGGCTGCGCCTGCCACCGGAGATCGACGCGTTCCAGGATCCGTCGCTGAACCGCGCCGCCTATCTCTGGCTCGCGACACTCGCCGCCTGCGTCGAGTTGCCGGAGCCCGAGTCCGATCCGCTCCTCGCCGATCTCGCCGAACTCGCCGCGCTTGCGAAGGCGTCCCGCCGGGCGCTGCACCTCTGTCCCGGTCTCGTGACCGAGCACGAAACGATGTCCGTCGCACTCCGGGTGGGGCGGCGACGGGGATCGCTGCCGAGGACCGAGGCCCAGGTGGAGGCGATCATCGGCGCGATCCTCGGCAGCGGCGAGCCCGGGGTTCTGCCCGTCGGCCCGGCGCCGCGCGGCTATCACACCTGGGCGCCGGTGCCGATCCTGCTCCGCCTCACGCGGATCGAAGCCGGCCGCGCCCCCGCGCCGGACGCGGACGACACACCCGCCCCCTCGCTGCCGGTCAGCACCCGCAAGAGCGCGAAGCGCGAGGACCGCGACCAGGCGAGCCGCACTGACAGCTTCATCATCCACCGCTTCGAAGCGATCATGTCCTGGGCGGAGAGCCTGAACCTCAACCGCACCACCGACGACGACGACGCGGAGAACGCCCAGAAGGCAGCCGATGATCAGGACCACATCACCCTCTCCGAGCACGTGCGCCGCGCCGCGTCGCGCCTGAGGCTGAGCCTCGACCTCGCGCCGCAGGACGTGGACCACGAGCGGCTGGCCGGGCGTTTCACCTACCCGGAGTGGAACCACCGCACCCGTGCCCTGATGCCCGACCATACCTGCGTGCTCGAGGCCGAGGGCGAGCCCGGCGCGGGCTTCATCCCGGATGCCCGCCTCATCGCGCGGGTTCGCCGCCAGTTCGAGCCCCTGCACCCGCGCCGGGTGATGCTGTCGCGGCAGATCGACGGCGACGATCTCGACCTCGACGCCGCAGTGGCGAGCCGGATCGCGATCCGCGCCGGGTCGAGCGGCAGCGACCGCATCTGGCAATCCTCGCGCAAGAGCGCGCGTGATCTCTCCGTTGCCTTCCTCATGGACTGCTCGCGCTCGACCGAAGCCGCGATCGGCGATGGATCGGTCATCGACACCGCCCGCCACGCCCTCGCGGCCCTCGCCGCGGGCATCGACACCGCCGGCGACCGGCTGGGGATCTGGGGCTTCGCCTCGCTCCGCCGCGACCGGGTGTACCTGACCCGCGCGAAGCGCTTCGACGAACCGATGGGGCCAGCCGTCACCGCGCGCATCGGCGGCTTCCGGCCCGGGCACTATACCCGGCTCGGTGCCGCCATCCGCCACGCCTCGGCGAAGCTCGCCGACGAGACCGCCGCGCGCCGCCTGCTCATCGTACTGACCGACGGCAAGCCGAACGACCTCGACCACTACGAGGGCACCCACGGCATCGAGGACAGCCGCATGGCGGTGCGCGAAGCCCGCGCGCTCGGCCACTCGGTGCACGGGATCGTCGTCGATACCGACGGGCAGGACTGGTTCGCCCGCATCTTCGGCCGCGGCGGCTTCACCCTGCTGCCGGACCCGAGCCGCCTGCCCCGGGCGCTGCCCGAGATCTACCAGACCCTGACAATGGAGACCTGACCCATGCGCCGCCTCCTCACGCTCCTCGTCGTCCTGCCCGGTCCCGTCCTCGCCGAGGCGTTCGAGCGGCCGGTGCCGCAGGGAGAGACCGGCGCGGCCGCCGTCTCCTACGCCCTCGCCGCGGTCGGCCTCGTTGTCACCCTCGCAGCCGCGCAATGGCTGATCAGCCGTCGCTGAGGCCGGGCTGGCGGCTCCTCGCCGCGGTCTATCCCTTCGCCGCCGGCGCCGCCGCGGTGAACCTCTTCTTCCTGTCGCTGATCCTGAGCTGGGTCGGGGTGCCGGTGCTCACCCCCAACTGGTCGGTCGTCGGCGGCCTCGTCATCGGCGTGCCGGCGGCATGGGCCTTTGCCCGGCACCTACGCCGGCTGATGGCAAAGGCCGACGAGACGCCGAAAGCTTGACATCGCACAAGGACGGTGACGCCGCACCGGGCGAAAAGAGGGGCATGGAAAACCTCGAACGCCTCGCCGAACTCGGCCTCTTCGACAGCCGCGTGCCGCGCTACACCAGCTATCCGACCGCGCCGAACTTCACGCCGCACGTCGGCGCGGCGGCGCAGGGGCAGTGGCTCGGCGCCGTCGATCCGGCCACGCCGGTTTCGGTCTACGTGCACATCCCCTTCTGCGAGCGCCTCTGCTGGTACTGCGCGTGCCACACGCAGGGGACGAAGACCCTCGCCCCGGTCGAGAGCTACGTGGACGCGCTCGAGACCGAACTTGCGCTCGTCGCCGCCCGCTTGCCCGCGGGCGTCCGCATGAGCCGCCTGCACTGGGGCGGCGGCACGCCGACGATCCTGCCGCCCGCGCTCATCCACCGCCTTGCCAGCGCGATCCGCGACGTGATCCCGCCCGCCGGGACCTGCGACTTCTCCGTCGAGATCGACCCGACGCTGGTCGATCGCGCCAAGATCGACGCGCTCGCCGAGGAAGGGCTGACGCGGGTCAGCCTAGGCATTCAGGACTTCGACCCGCAGGTCCAGCAGGCGATCGGCCGGTTGCAGAGCTGGGAGGAAACCCGGGCCACCGTCGATGCCGTTCGCGCCGCCGGTGTCGCGTCGCTCAACGCCGATCTGGTCTACGGACTGCCGCACCAGACCGAGGCGCGCCTCGCCGAGACCGTCGAGAAGGTACTGGCGCTCGCGCCCGACCGGCTGGCGATCTTCGGCTACGCCCATGTCCCGTGGGTCTCGAAGCGCCAGAAGCTGATCTCCGAGGCGACGCTTCCCGACGATCTCGCCCGGGTCCGTCTCGCGGCCCTCGCCGCCGAGGGGTTCGAGGCCGCGGGGTTCCGCCGCATCGGCATCGACCATTTCGCCCGGCCGGGCGACGGGCTCGATCGCGCGGCGCGCACCGGTCACCTGCGGCGCAATTTTCAGGGCTATACCGACGACGACCGGCCGACGCTGATCGGCCTCGGCGCCTCGTCGATCTCGCGCTTCCCGCAAGGCTATGTGCAGAACGCCGCCGCGACCAACGCCTGGGCCGCCCGCATCGCGACCGGAGCGCTGGCGGGAAGCCGCGGCCACGCCCTCGACGCCGAGGACCGCCTGCGCGCCCGCGCCATCGAGATGCTGCTCTGCGACTTCCGCCTCGATCTGGCGGCCCTCGGCCAGGACGGCGACAGGCTTGGCTCCGATGTGCTGGCGGCCGATGTGCTGGCGGCGGGCGCGCGCTTCGGCGATCTCGTCGAGGCGGATGCCGGCGGGCTCTCGATCCTGCCCGCCGGGCGACCGCTGACCCGGATCATCGCGAGCGCCTTCGACCGCTACCTCGCGGCCGGCGGACGCTTCAGCCGCGCCTCATGACGCCACCCGCTCGACGCTGACGCCCGGCATCACCGGCAGCTCGGCCGCGATGGCGAGGCCGGTCGAGAGGGCATCGGCCGCGGCCGCGCTCGGGGCGGTCACCGTCACGCGGGAGAACCGTGCCGGAGTGGCGCCGGTCCGCGGATCGATGATGTGGGTGAAGCGCCCGGCCGCATCGAACGCGAAGCCCTGCGGCGACGATGTCGCGATCGCCCGGTCGGTCAGGGCCACGACCTCGTCGGTGCCGGCAATCCCCACCTGCCACGGATGCGGCCCTATCCCGCGGATCTCGCCCATGTCGACGAGGGTCGAGGTGACGCCCGCCGCGCGCAACCGCTCGGCGATGCGGTCGGTGATCCAGCCCTGCGCAATTCCGTTCAGCGTCAGCGCCATGCCGGGCCGCGCGAAGGCGATGCGCTCGGGGCTGACGCTGACCGCATCGAGCCCGACCTTGCCACGCGCCGCGATGACGTCGGCAGGCGCCGGGCCGGCCGGGCTGCCGCCAGCGGCGAAGTGCCCGGCGTAGAGCCGCCAGAGCGGCTGCACGGTCGGATCAAACGCACCCCCGGTCGCCGCGTGGAAGCGACGGCAGTCGTCAAGGATCGCCACGAGCTCCGCCGGCGGCGCGGCAAGCGCGCCGACCCGGTTCAGCTCCGACACCGCGCTTTCGGGACGGTAGAGGCTGAGGACGCTCTCGAGCCGCTCCAGCTCGGCGACCGAGGCCGCCACCAGCCGCTCTGCCACCGTGCGATCGGGGTGGTGCAGGACGAGCGTCGCGGGGGCGCCCAGCGCCCGCCCGTGCCACGTCACGACCTCCGCCGTGGCGCGGCTGGCCCGAAGGACGAGGGGCAGGCCCGCGGCTGCGGCCAGCAGGCCGAGGGTGCGACGACGCGTGAAAGCCTCAGTGGTCATGCTGCGCCTCCTCCGGCTCAGGCTCCCCGTGCGGGGTGAGAATGGCCTCGGTCGCGACCGCTTCGAAGGCGACGACTTCGCCGCCATGCTCCCGGGCGAACGCCTCGGCCTTTTCCCTGTCGGCGAAGGGCACGGTCTCCGTGCCGCCCATGCCGCCCTCCACGTTACTCCCGACGACGAAACTCGCGGTCTTCGCGTCGGTCCAGTTGTCAACGCCGGGCTCGGCCCAGCTTGGCGCGGCGCCCATGTCCGAGACATAGATCGCGGCGATGTCCTTCGGCTCCTCGGGCAGGACAGTGAAGGCAAGCGTGTCGCGGGCGGACGAGAACCAGACCGGTTCGTCGACGCCGTCGAGCAGGATCTGGCCCTTCGGCCCCTCATGCTCGGTCAGCATCATCCCGCAGTACCGCCCGATCGCATCGTCGGTCAGCGTGTGCGCCGCCGGCTTCCCGGCCTCCTCCTTGCAGGCGGCCAGCGCGAGAAGCGCAAGGCCGCCGAGAAGCGCGGGCAGGGTCGCATGCGGCATCAGAGCTCCCTCCGGGCGAAGACGCTGGTGGCGAGCGCAAGCGGCGCCGCGGTCCAGGCGAGCAGCACCGCGACGAGGATCGGCGGCGTCAGGGCGGTGTGGCCGGCAAGGGCACCGATGCCGGTCAGGCTGCCGGTGCCGGCCATGCCGAGGGTCAGGAGCCGATAGGCGTCCGTGGGGTTCAGCGCCAGCAACGCGTCGATCAGCAGCGGCGGCAGGCTGTGGCCACCACTCGCCACGAGAAGCCCGAGAAAGGCCATGTCATAGATCAGGACGAAGAACAGCCAGAGGCCGATGGCGATGCCGCCGGCGGTCGAACGCTGCCGGACCAGCGTGCTCGCGAGCAGGCCGAGGGCGAGAAAGACCGCGCCGAGCAGGACCGACGCGGCGACCATCGCGGCGAAGGCGCCCCATGCGGCGGCGCCGAGATTCCAGCCGACGACGAGCGCGGCGGCGCCGTAGCCGAAGGTGGTCGCGAACCCGAGGATCGCGAGCTGGCCGAGGAACTTCCCCAGGATCACCGCCGTGCGCCCGACCGGATAGGCGAGGAGCAGGAGCAGCGTACCGCGTTCCGCCTCGCCGGCGATGGCGTCGTGGGAGAGGAGCAGCGCGATCAGCGGCACGAGAAAGATCGTGAGGCTCGCGAGGCTGACCGTCACCACATCGAGCCGGCTCGCCCCGACCGTGCCGGTGGGGGCGCTGCCGAGAAGCGCGAGCGTCAGCGCGAGCGCTGCGAGCAGCAGGGTCGTTGCGAGCACCCACCGATTGCGAATGCCCTCCCGGACTTCCTTCGCGGCGAGCGTCAGGATCGTCGGCATCGAACGCTCCAGCTGGAGGCGGACACGGGGAAGGGCGTCAGTGTTGGTCGTGACGGTCATCAGGCGGCCTCGCGGCGCAGGAAGTGGGCGTAAAGATCGTCGAGCGTCGGCTCGGTGATGGTGAGATCGGCGATCGCGCTGGCATCGCTCAGGAGCCATGCGAGCAGCGGCAGCTTGCCGCCTGCCGCCACCTCGGTCTCGAAACTGCCGTCAGCGAGGCGGCGCCAGCCGATGGCGGCGAAGCGGCCCACCGGCCGGATCCGCACGCTGACCGGCAGGCGAGCAGCGCTGCGGAGATCGTCAAGGGTGCCGTCGGCGATCTTCTGGCCCTGGTTCAGGATCACGACGCGGTGGGCGCGGCCCTCAAGCTCGGTCAGGGCGTGGCTCGCGAGAAGGACCGTCGCCCCCTCGGAGGCCCGGGCCGAGACGATCGCGTAGAACTCGCGCCGCAACGCCGGGTCGAGGCCGCTGGTCGGCTCGTCGAGGATCAGCACGCGGGGGTGGCCGAGCAGCGCCTGCGCGAGACCGAGCCGCTGCCGCATTCCCTTGGAATAGGTGCCGATCGCCCGGTCGGCGGCACCGATCAGGCCGACTTCGGCAAGCGCCGGGTCAAGGCTGCGCGAGTCGAGACCCTTCAGACGGGCGTAGAAGCCGAGGGTCTCACGGCCGGTGAGCGCGAGGTGAAACGACACGCTTTCCGGCAGGTACCCGACCTGCGCGCGGATGGAGGAAGCGGCGGTGGACGGGTCGAACCCGAGCAGGCGCACGCTGCCGCTGGTCGGTCGCGCGAGGCCCAGCATCATCTTGATCTGCGTGGTCTTGCCGGCCCCGTTATGCCCGACGAGCGCCACGGTCTCGCCGGCATGAAGCGCGAGATCGAGGTCGCGCACCGCGACAACCGAGCCGTAGCGCTTGGTGACACCCTCGAGAGCGACCGTCTTCATCATGGCGTGGCCTCCGGCGGAGACATGAGTGGCGCACTGTCCAGTACGCCACCGGGGAGGGTTGCGGGAAAGCGGGACTGCGCCCAGCGGATCACCTGCACCGCCGGGCTCGTGACCAGCAGACGCGCCTGCGGGGCGGTCCACATCACCCGGTCGATGATGTCGTTCGGGCGGTAGGCCGCATCGGCAATGCCGTCGCCGTCGAGGTCGAAGGCGGGATTGTCGGACCAGAAGTTGCCGCGCCCCTCCACCGACCAGTCGAGGGTGCGGGTGCCGACGTATTTCACCTGTGTCACGTTGCCGATGAAGGCATTGCCCGTGACCTTGTTGCCCTCGGAGCCCGCGGTGAAGTGGATGCCGATGCCGCACCCGTCAAAGCGGTTGTCGGCGATGGAATTGCGGTTGGCGTTGTAGACGAAGAGGCACTTCTCCGGCCCGAGGCGCGATCCGCCCGGCTCTGGTGCGGCATCGCTGGCCGCGTCCGAGCCGGGCATCCCGTCGCTGGCGCCCCCTGCCTCGCCGGTGAACCAGCGGGCCGCGGGCAGTTCGCGGCCGATGACGCGGTTGTCGCGGATCCCGGACTTGTTGGCGGCGTTCAGGAGCAAGCCGTGGTCGCGGTCGCCGTCGGAGACGTTGCCGGTGATCTCCAGCCGGTCGGAGAACATGATCGCATAGCCAACCGTGTTGTCGACCGAGACGTTGTCCGCGATGACGCTGTCGTTGGTGTACATGTAGTGGATGGCGAAGCGGGTCTTCTCCATCCGGTTGCCGCGGAAGATGTCCTTCTTCGAGGCGTTCGAGAAGATGCCGTCTCGGCCGAGGCGGATCGTGTTGCCCTCGACCAGCGCGCCGGGTGCGTTCCAGACCGAGACGCCGTTGCCGGCCTCCGACTGGCGGCCCGTGCGCCCGGTGATGCGGTTGCCGCGAACGATGGCGTCGCGGGCGCCCTGGATGCGGATGCCATGCAGGTTGCCGATGAGCTCGTTGTCCTCGACCACCGCGCCGGCGGCGCCCCGCGCGAGATTGACGCCCGCGTCCATCCCGGTGCGATCCGAGCCCGAGCCGCGGATGACAAGGCCCCGGACCGTGACGCCCGGAGCGGTGACGTTGATGACGCTGCCCCTGTCGTTGCCGACAAGGGCAGCGCCCCGCTCGCCGCGCAGGGTGAGGGCGCGGTCGACTTCTACGGGGCCGGCGTGGGTTCCGGCCCCGAGCACGATCTCGTCCCCCGGCGCTGCCGCCGCCACGGCCCCGGCCACGTCGTCGCCGGGCACGAGGGTGCGCGTGCCCGCGAACGCCGGACCGGCGAGGCAGAGGAGCGCGAGGAGGACGAGTCGAGACGTCATACGGCGGCGGGCTCCACCATCATGCGGCCCTTCATCTCCATGTGCATCGCATGGCAGAACCAGGCGCAGTAGTACCAGTAGACACCGGGCTTGTCGGCCTTGAACGTGACCGAGGCGGTCGCCTGCGGCGCGACCTCGAAGTTGATGCCGTAGTTCACGATCGCGAAGCCGTGGGTCAGGTCCTCCACTTCGTCGATGTTGGTGACGACAACGGTCACCTCGTCGCCCTGCTTCACCGTGAAGGCCTCGAGGCTGAACACCGGCGCGGAGGAGGTCATGTAGACCCGCACCTTGTCGCCATCACGGATCACGTCAGCCGCCTGCATCAGGTCGATGCCATCGGCCTCGGCGAGCTTGATCGTATCCGCGAACATCGGATCGGCCCGGTCCCAGATCGAGACCGGATTGATCTTCGAGGAATGCACGATCGTCGCGTCGTGCGGCTCGGCGAAGGTGGGGTTGTCGTGGACGATCTTCATCTCGTCACCCGAGATGTCGATGAGCTGGTCACACTCCGGCTTCAGCGGCCCGACGTTCAGGAACCGGTCCTTGGAGAACTTGTTAAGCGAGATCAGCCACTTGCCATCGGCCTCCTTGGTCTGCCCCATGGAGGTGTGGTTGTGCCCCGGCTGATAGTGGACGTCGAGCTTCTGCCGGATCGGGTCGACCTTCTCACCGAGGAAGGCGCGCTTGGCGTCGTCGATGTTCCACTTGCAGACCTGGCTGTCGATGAAGAGCGTGGTATAGGCGTTGCCCCGCCCGTCATAGGCCGTGTGCAATGGCCCGAGGCCGAGTTCCGGCTCGGCGACGACCGTGGCGCGCGGCTCGATCTTGTCCTCGAAGAGGTCGTCGAAGAGCCGCACGTCGAAGACCGTCACGGTCGGCGACAGCTTGCCGTTGGCCACGATGTGAATGCCGTCCGGGGCGGTGTTGATGCCGTGCGGACCGTTCGCCACGGGGATGTAGCGGGTGTAGGGCGAGCCGTGCGTGCCGTCGAGCACCGGTACGCCGTTCATGATCTCGGCCTTGCCGGACTGCACCGCCTCCTCGATCCGGTGAATGTTGAAGACGACGAGCCAGTCCTCGTCCGCCGCCATCATGTCCGCGAGCGTGACGCCCCCCTCCGAGTTGTAGCAGGTGGCGAAGCAGTACTTGCCCTGATAGTCGGCATCGACGTTGTCGAGATTGCCGTCCACCTTGATCTGCCAGGCGACTTCCATCGTGTCGCCGTCGACCGCCGTGAAGATCGACCAGTACTGCTTGGGATCGTCAAGGATCTTGCCGTCGTTCGGCAGCGGCACCCCATCCTCGCCGTTCGCGAAGACGTAGCCCGTGCGCGGGTACTTCTGCACCCGCAGCCCGTGCACCGTATGCTGGTTCGGCAACTGGATGATCTTGTCGCATTTCATCACGTCGAGCCGGATGCGGCAGACGCGGGTGTTCGCCTTGTCGTTGGCGTAGAGGTAGCGTCCGTCATAGGTGCCGTCGGTCTGCGACGGGTGCGGGTGGTGCAGGTCGCCGTTCATGTAGATCCCGCCCTTGTCGGCGAGGAACTCCCGGCTCTCTGGCAGCAGGCCCTCGGTCAGGATCCGGCGGCTCTCGTTGGTCTGGCCCCAGCCGGTCGCGCTGTCGCGGTTGAAGACCGGGATGCGCATCAGCTCGCGCATGGAGGGGAGCCCGACGATGCGGATTTCGCCGGACTGGCCGCCCGACACGAAGACGTAGTATTCGTCGAGTTCACCCGGCTCCACGTGCGGCGATCCGGCCGCATCCTGGGCGTATGCCGGCGAGCCGATGCCGATGAGGCCGAGGCCGCCGATGGCAGGGGCGGTGGCGGCGATGGCCGCGGAGCTGCCGATGAGCTGGCGGCGGTTGATCTGCAGGCGGTCGTCGGTCGACACGGGTCTGTCTCCTCTCAGGAATGGGCGTGAGCGGGTTTGCGGCGAGGGTCGCGGGGGAGGACCGGCGGGGCGGAGGGCGCATTGCTGGCGGCGATCTTGTCGCGCCGCGCCTTCACGACCATCATGTGCGGGCAGCGGGTTTCGCTGTGGTAGAGTTCCTGACAGTGCATGCAGTAAATGCACTCGTTGACGTTGATCTGACCTTCCGGGTGGATCGCCTGCACCGGGCACTCGTTGGCGCAGCGGTGGCAGGGCGAGCCGCATTCCGGCCAGCGCTTCAGCCACTCGAACATCCGGAGCCGGCCGGGGATCGCGAGCGCCGCGCCGAGCGGGCAGACGTAGCGGCAGAAGAAGCGCTCGATGAAGAGCCCGGGCAGCAGCCACAGCAGCGCGATGCCGATGAAGACCAGCTCGCGGTCGAACCGGAGCACGATCGCGGTCTTGAAGGGCTCCACCTCGGACAGCCTCTCGGCGTGCGCGAGCGAGTAGAACGAAAGCCCGAAGAGGCCGAGGAAGATCATGTACTTGATCGGCCAGAGCCGCTCATGCAGCGACCAAGGCACCTGGATCTGCGGGATGCGCAGCTTCTTCGCGGCGAGGCTCGCGAACTCCTGCAGCGCGCCGAAGGGGCAGAGCCAGCCGCAGAAGGGACCGCGTCCCCAGAAGAGCAGGCCCGCGGCAACCGCCGCCCACAGGATGAAGACGAGCGGCGCGGTGAGGAAGAACTCCCACGAGAACCCGGTCACAAGCGCGTTGAAGAAGGTCAGGATGTTGACGACGGAAAGCTGGGTGTGCGCGTACCAGCCGAGCCAGACGAGGGTGAAGGCGAGATAGGTGTAGCGTACGCCCTTCAGGAGCCTTGGCCGGCGCGCGAGCGTGTTCTGGAAGAAGAAGATGCCTGTCAGCGCAAGGAGCGCGGCGACGACGACGCCGATCTGGACGCGGTTCATCTCCCAGATCGAGACCCAGAGCGGCGGACCTTCCTCCTCCTCCGCGAGACCGGCGGGCGCGGGGGCGGGCCCGGCGGCGACGGCGGCGGGCGCGGGCGGCGGCGGTGCCGGCAGCAGGTACCTCTCGGGCAGCGTGTAGCCGAGATCGAAGGGGATCGTCGCCTTGTCGCGGCCGTCGGCCGCGCGCTGCACCAGAAGCTGGATATCGAACGGCTCGGTCACGTCGAAGGCGAAGTCCTCGGGCACGACGAAGAGCCCGATTTCCTTCAGCCGGGGGGCACCCGCGGCGGCGATCGCGTTCAGGCGCGAGTGGTTGCGGTCGCGGAAGCGGATCCCCTGCCCGTCCTGAAGCAGTTCGATCCGGTCGAAGATCCCGCCCCGGACGTAGGCCGAGCCCTTGAAGGAATAGGCGCCGTCACCGGCAACGAGGATCGCGGCCTGCCCCGGCCGGAGCTTCGACGCCAGACGGTCGTAGGCGGCATCGCCGAGCAGGCTGCGCCCGATGGCGGGCACCGACACCGGCGCGACGTAGAGCTCTATGAAGCGATCGTCGGGGTTCGCCGTCTCCGGATGGGCCGCGGCGACCGGCTGCCCGGCCTCGGTGAACGCCTGGCTCACCTCGCCGACCGTCAGTTGCAGGCTGCGGACCGACCCGTCCCCGACGAGGCTCGCCCAGTCGCGCACCTCGGTCTTCGCCGGATCGAGCTCGCGCCTGACTTCGAGCGGTGCCGCGGCGGTGGCCGCGTCGCCACTCAGTCGGCCGCTGCGGATGAGCTTGACCGCCGAGCGCACCACGCTGTCGCCCATCACCAGAACGGTGACCGTGGCGCCGGAGACGATGTCGACCTGCGGCGGCTTTGCCTGACCTGCCGCGACGCTGCCGAGATCGGTTCCGATCAGGTCGTTGAGCGCCGCCATCACCTCTGGCTCGGGGATGCCGATGAGAACGATCGGCTCGTGATGTTCCACGAGCTTCAGCCCGCGCACCGTACCGGCGGGATCGATGCCGACGAGGATGCGGATCGGCTTGCCGGAATAGCCGACCGAGGTGGTGTAATCGGTGTTGAGATAGACCCAGCCGAGCCGCTCGCCACCGGCATCGAGCACCGGCACCAGCGGCGGGGTTCCCTCGGCCGGGCCGAAGCTGGCGGCTCCGGGGAAGAGATCCGCGGGCGAGGCGTCGGCGAGGAACTCGCCGAGGGTCTTCGCCTGCGCCAGGCTGCCCAGTGCGAGGCAGAGAGCGAACGTCAGCAGCGCCGCCAGCCGCTTGAGGGCCTCCATCTTCCGCACCTCCTCCTCCTCGCATGTCGGATTTCACATTTCTGTGCTCTCACTCCGTGATATTCTTTGCGGTATCGCAAACTTTCCGGGAAAGTCGGCGGCTCCCCCACAAAGGGCGGCGAGTTTGCGCCCGAGCAACGTCCACATCCCGGCGGGCGCCTACATCGGCCTCGCGGACAGTGGTCCGCACCAAGAGCGGGGTCCCGGACGGCTCCGCACGAAGGAGACCGACATGAGACTCTATGGAATGATCACGGCGGCCGCTGCGCTCGCCACGGCCCTTGCCGGTGCGGTTTCGGCCGCCGACATCGAGGTCAAGATGCTGAACAAGGGCGTCGACGGCGTGATGGTGTTCGAGCCCGGCTTCGTCGAGGCCCAGCCCGGCGACGTCATCCACTTCATTCCCACCGACAAGGGCCACGACGTCGAGAGCGTGAAGGGAATGCTTCCCGACGGTGTCGAGCCCTTCAAGGCGAAGATGAATGAAGCCTACGACCTCACCGTCACCGAGGAAGGCGTTTACGGCGTGAAGTGCACGCCGCATGTTCCCATGGGCATGGTCGCGCTAATTGTCGTCGGTGATCCGTCCTCGAACCTCGAGGCGGCCAAGGCCGTGAAGAACCCGAAGAAGGCGCAGGAGCGCTTCGACGCGGCCTTCGCCAAGATCGGGCAGTAGGCGCCACGAACGGGGCGGGCGAGAGGTTCCGCCCCCTGAAGGAGACCCGAGATGTCCAGCACCACGCCTGCGGCGCCCCTGCAAGCGCCCGGTGACACGCCCCGCCGTCATGGCATTCCGCGCGGCCTGCGCCGCACCGGCCCGGCGCTGCTCTCCTATGGATTCCGGCCGTTCTTCCTTGGGGCAGGCGTCTTCGCCGTGGTCGCGATGGTCCTCTGGATCACCGCCCTCACGAGCGGCCTGCCGCTCGGCGGCGACTACGGGATGGTCGCCTGGCACGGACACGAGATGCTCTTCGGCTTCGCCTCGGCGGTGGTCGCGGGGTTCCTGATGACCGCGATCCCCAACTGGACCGGCCAGATGCCGCTGTCGGGTCCGCCGCTCGCGGCCCTCGCCCTCCTCTGGCTCGCAGGCCGGCTCGCCATGCTCGGCGCCCCGTGGATCGGGGTGACGGCCGCGGTGGCGATTGATGCGCTGTTCCTGCCGGTGCTCGTCGCCGTCTGCGCCCGCGAGCTGATCGCCGGGCGGAAATACAAGGACATGAAGGTCCTCGTCGTGATCTCGGTGATCGCCCTCGCGAACCTCGGCTATCATGCGGAGGTCATCCTGACCGGCTCCGGCCAGATCGCCGAACGCGCCGCCCTCGCGGGTTACGTGACCCTCGTCATGGTGATCGGCGGGCGCATCATCCCGAGCTTCACCCGCAACTGGCTGGCGATGCGGCGGGCAAAGCGCCTGCCAGTGGCGTTCAACCGTCAGGACGGGATCGCCATCGGCGCCGTCATCGTGGCGCTGCTCGTCTGGGTCGTGGCACCCGCCGGCATTCCCGCGGCCGTTGCCAGTGTCGCCGGTGCCGGGGTCGTCCTCTGGCGGCTCCTGCGCTGGCGCGGGGTCACCACGTGGCCCGAGCCGCTGCTTCTCGTCCTTCACATCGCGTTCGGGTTCTTCGTCCTCGGCTTTCTCAGCCTCGCGGCCGGCGCCGTCGGCTGGCTGCCGCCCGCCGGCGCGATGCATCCGATGCTGGTCGGCGGCATCGCCGGAATGATGCTCGCGGTGATGACACGGGCGACACGCGGCCACACCCGGCACGAACTCACCGCCTCGCGCATCACGGTCGCGTCCTACGCCTGCCTCTTCGCCGCGGCGCTGGCCCGGCCGGCGGCCGATGTTTTCGCCGCGTCGTGGCTCCTCGACCTCGCGGGCGGGCTCTGGATCGCGGCGTTCGGTCTGTTCCTGATCGAGTACGGACCGATGCTGCTGCGAGACCGCAAGTCCTGAGCTTCAGCCCGGTCGGGCGCTCACTTGTCTTCCAGCCCGGCCGGCGCCAGCCGCGCGAGATTGCGGTCGATCACCGAGGGCCGGCGGCCGGCGATCTCTGCCATGTCCGCCCGCCCCACGGCGCTGAGGACGAGGTTGCCGCCGAGAAAGCGCAGCGGCTCCGGCGGAAAGCGGCGCGCCCGACGGTCGACGAGGCCGTTCTCCGTCCAGCGCTCCCGCCGCCCGAGGGAGAGGCCCGCGAGGATGCGCCCGCCGATCTTGCTCGGATTGACGCCGTTGCCGCTCCAGCCGACGCCGTACGAGATGTGCTCCGCTCCGGCGAGGCGGCCGATGAGCGGCAGGCTGTCATAGGTGCGGTCGATCGGACCGGACCAGCTCCGGTCGATCGGCACGTCGGCGAGCGTGGGATAGACCCGGCGGAAATCGGCTTCAGCCGCGGCAATGAGCGCCGCGTCACGGAACACCGCGTCCCCCGGCTCACCGGTAAAGCCAAGCCGACCGCCGCCCTTGCCGAAGACGATCCGCCCGCTCCGGGTGGTACGGTAGTAATCGACGGTGGTCTGAGAGTCGGTGATGCTCTCGCCGCCCGTCCAGCCGATTTCCGCAAGCCGTTCGGGGATCGGCGGGGTCGCGACCACCGCGCTGGTGACGCAGATGAAGCGCGAGGCAAGCTCGGGCACGGTCGCCGCCCATGCATTCGTGGCGATGACCGCGCGCTCCGCCGTCACGGCGCCGCGCGGCGCCGTGAGCCGGACGGGACAGCCGCGAGAAGCGAGCGCAGCCGGCGTGTTCTCGAAGATCCGCACCCCGATCCCGCGCGCGATCCGGGCGAGCCCGAGCCCCAGCTTCGCCGGATGGATGGTGCCATTCATCGGCTCGAAGACACCCGAGAGATGCGCCGCGGAGCCGGTGCGCCGCGCCACCTCGTCGGGGTCGAGGCGCTCGAAGACATCGCCGCACCCAAGCCGCTCGGCGGTGCGCACGACACTCTCCCAGGCGCCCACATGGCCCTTCGTCGTCGCGGTCCAGAGCCAGCCGGCCCGGACGAACTCGGCATCGATGTGATGCGCGTCGAGAAACGGCCCGAGATCGCCCACCGCCTCGCTGGTCTGATCGGCGAGCCACACCGCATCCTCGGCACCGCAGATCTTCAGCAGGCTCGCGATCTTCGGCCACCAGGACATGACGAAGCCGCCGTTGAGACCGGAGGCGCCGTGTCCGCAACGGCCCTTCTCGAGGACCACCACGTCGCACGAAGGATCGAGCAGCCGCAGGTGGATCGCCGTCCAGAGCCCGACGAAGCCGCCGCCGACGATGGCCACGTCGGCCCGGACATCGCCCGTCAGCTCGGGCTGCGCCTCGCCCTGCCCTTCGATCTCGGCAAGCCAGAGAGAGGTCATCGGTCGTCTCCGGATTCAGGCAATTGGAGGGGCCCCGCCGCCGGGCCTTTCGGCGGCGGGAAAAGGGTCAGGCGCGGAGCCGAGCGGTCTCGGCCTCGTCGATCGTCAGTGTGCCCGGGTCGATCGCGACGCCGTAGTCACTGCGCGCCCGCTCGAGCGAGACATAGCCGTCGAGCACGTCCTCGAGGACCCGCTCCTTCGGCCGCTCGTGCGGGTTACCCCAGCCTCCGCCGCCGGTGCTCTCGAACATGAAGACCTCGTCGGGACCGAAATGATGCCCCGAGAGCAGCGGACTGCGCCACGTGCCATCGGGAGCAATCCCGCCGATCACCGTCGCCGAGCCGTCCGGGGCGATGTGGCTCGAACGCTGTACCACGCTCCGCCCGCCGCCGTTGACGCCGGGGCTGCCTTCCCGGGTGCGCGAGGTCTCCATGTTCATCTCGCCCTCGTGCAGGAAGCGAACCTTGAAGACCGCTCCGAGCCCGCCGCGGAACCTGCCGGCACCGGCGGAGTCGGGCCGAAGCTCGAAGCTCTCGTATTCGATCGGGAAAAGCAGTTCGGCGGTCTCGGCCATCATGTTCATGCAGTTGCCGAGCGGATCCATCGTCACCGACATGCCGTCATTGAAGGGCGTGCCGCCCCAGCCGCCGGCGGGCAGATCGGAGAAGACGTCTGCCCGCCCCTGCGCGTCGGTCGTCGAGGAAACGAACCAGTTGCATTCCGAGCACGTGGAGCCCGTCACCCGGTCGGGGATCGCCTGCGCCAGCGCCTGCCAGATCGCCGACGTGATCTTCGACGACGCGACAGTGGTGCAACCGATCACCGGCGCCGGCCAGGACGGGTTCAGCCAGCTGTCCTTGGGGATATTGAGAGTGATCGGCCGGAACATCCCGGCGTTCGACGGCGCATGCGGCGCGAGGAAGAACTGCAGCGAATAGTAGGCCGCCGACGCCGTGTTGGCATAGGGCGAGTTGATGGAGCCCTTGCAGGTCGGATCCGACCCGGTGAAGTCCACCTCGATCTCCGAGCCCCTGACCCGGAGCGTCACCTTCACCTTCACGGGCTTCGGCGAGAAGCCATCGGTATCGGCGAAATCCTCGGCGGTGTAGGTGCCGTCCGGAATGTCCTCGATGCTCTTGCGGATGATGCGCTCGGTATAGCCGATCAGCTCGCGCATGCAGGACTGGACGGTCTCCCGGCCATAGCGGTCGGCCGCGCGCTGCAGCTCCTGCTCGGCGGCCTTGAGCGCGCCGAGGTGGGCCTGCAGGTCGCCCTCCACGAAATGCGGCGTGCGGGTGTTGTTGAGGATGATCGCGAGGAAGTCGCGATTGATCTTGTAGCCCTCGTAAAGCTTGATCGGCGGCAGCCGCAGCCCTTCGGCCGCCACATGGGTGCTGAACGACATGCCCCCCGCAGCACCGCCGCCGAGATCCATCCAGTGGCCTCGGCTGACGGCGAAGCCGATAAGTTCGCCCTCGTGATACACCGGCATCGTGAAGGTGATGTCGTTGGTGTGCGTGCCGCCCTGATACGGGTCGTTCAACGCGATGATGTCGCCCGGCTTCAGCGTCTCGACGGGGAAGCGCTTCACCGCCGCCTGCGCGCTGAACTGCATGGCGGCGAGGTGGACCGGACAGTTCGCCGCCTGCGCCAGCAGTTGCAGGTTGGCGTCGTAGACCGCGTTCGAGAAGTCGAGCACGTCCGCGAGGATCGGCGAGAACGACGTGCGCTGCATGATCGTCGTCATGCGGTTGCAGGCGTACTCGAAGGTGTTGCGCAGGACCTCGAAGGTCACCGGATCGACGTCACCGAAGTTGCCACGGGTCTCCGGGGCCCTCACGCGCGCCTTGGTCTCCGACATCTGGTTCATGGTGTGCGATCCTTCACTGGGCCACGGAGACGACGAGATTGCCGCGGCGATCCATGCTGGCGTGGCAGGCCGGCGGGACGACCGCGATCGAGTCGAGATATTCGATGACCGCCGGCCCCTCGATCTCCGCGCCCGGAGCGAGGCGCGACCCGTCGTAGAGGCCGGAGTCGTACCACTTGCCGTCGAAGTAGACGTCGCGCGACCTGCGCGGCGCGCTCTCCATCGCCTCGCCGAAGTCGTATTCCGGCGGCGACTGCAACGTCCCCGTGGCGGTGACGCCGAGTGCCACGAGCGCGATCTGGAACTGCTCGTCACTGACGCCGTACTCGCGCTGATGCGCCGCGTGGAACGCGTTCGCGATCTCGGGGATCTGCTCCGCCCGCAGGTCGCCGGAGGGGATGTCGGTCTCCACCTCGTAGGTCTGGCCGATGTAGCGCATCTGCGCGGTGCGGGTCGTCGTCATGTTGGCGACGTCGATCCCGTCGAGCCGGAGCCGCGCCCGCGCGCCCTCCTCGAGTTCGGCATAGAGCCGGTTCACCGTTTCCGTGTCGACCGACTCGAGCGGCGCAAAGTGGAAGCTTTCGATATCGTGGCGGATGTTCATCGCCGTGGCACCAAAGGCCGACGCCACCCCCGCCTGTCGCGATCACCACCTTGGGGATGTTCATCGCCTGCGCCACGAAGGTCGCGTGCATCGGTCCCGCACCGCCGAAGCTCGCCAGCACGAAGTCGCGCGGATCACGGGCGCGCGCCACGACCACACCCTTCACCGCCTGCGCCATGGTCTCGCAGGAAATCTTGATCATGCCTTCCGCGGTCTCGAGCCGCGACAGGCCGATCTCCTCCGCCAGCCGGTCGATGGCCGCCTCCGCCGCCGCGCGGTCGAGAGTGAACTTGTCGTTCAGCGACGGATTGAGCCGGCCGAGCACGAGGTTTGCGTCGGTGATGGTCGGCTCCGTGCCGCCTCGGCCATAGCACGCGGGCCCGGGCTCCGAGCCCGCGCTCTGCGGCCCGACGCGCAGCGAGCCGCCCTCGTCCACCCAGCCAACCGAGCCGCCACCGGCGCCGACGCTGTGGATGTCGAGCATCGGCACGCTGACCGGCACCTCCCACTGCAGTTCGTAGTCGCGGGTGATGAGCCCCTCGCCCTTCTCCACCAGCGACACGTCGAAGCTGGTGCCGCCGACGTCGGTGTGGATGATGTTCTCGAACCCGGTCGAGCGCGTGAGATAGCTTGCATAGGCCACGCCGCCGGCCGGTCCCGACTCGATCAGCTCTTCGGGACGAAGCTTGGCGTTGTCTGCGCCCATCACCCCGCCGTTGCTCTTCAGGATCAGGAGCGTGCCCTTGAAACCGCGCTCGCTGAGCGCGTCCGAGAGGCGGTCGAAGTACTCGGTCATGATCGGCATCAGGCAGGCCCGGATCGCCGTCGTCGTGAAGCGGCCGTGCTCGCGGAAGACCGGCCGCGTCTCGGCCGAGATGACGATGTGCGCGTCGGGCGCGTGCTCCCGGAGGATCTCGCGCATCCGCTGCTCATGGGCCGGATTGGCGTAGGAGTTGATGAAGCCGATGCCCACGGCCCGGATGCCGCGCGCGGCAATCTCGCGGGCGATCTCCGCGGCGCGGGTCTCGTCGAGCGGCCGGCGCACCTCACCGCCCGCGGACATCCGCTCGCCGATCGAGAAGCGGTTCCGCCGCCGGATCAGCGGCGCGGGCTTGGTCTGATAGGGATCGTAGAGCGACTTGCGATGCTGGCGTCCGATCTCGATCGTATCGCGAAAGCCGTCGGTGGTGACGAACGCCGCGTCGGGATAGTTGCGCTCGATGAGCGCGTTGGTGGCGGTCGTCGTACCGTGCATCAGGTAGGAGATATCGCCGAAGTCGATCCCGGCGGTCTCGATCGAGCTCAACACCCCCCGCGACCGGTCGTCCTTCGTCGTGAGCACCTTCGCCGTCCGATAACTCCCGTCCGCCTCGCTCCAGGCGAACAGGTCAGTGAACGTGCCTCCGACGTCGATCCCTACGCGCCACATGCCAACCTCCCGTGTGATCTTTTTGATAAAGTGAATTATCTAGCCAACAAATTCACTGTCAATCAGAATGATAGTGCATTTCTGCACTTCGGTGTGACAAGGCTAACCATCTGGAATTAATGGTATTTTCGAGGATGAGTCCATCCCGATCGCACCAGAGGATCGTCATCCGAGCGGAAAATGATCGATTCGCGCGCACCATTTTCACACCGGTGAAGATTGCCCCGCTGAATCCCGGATGGTAGCAATCGGGCGCGCCTGCGGAGGAGCAAGGACGAATGGAGCGCGAGCTTCCCAAGATTCTGCGGCCCTCGACCCTTCGGGGGCCGGTGGAGGCCACGAGCGAACAGGTGCGCATCGCCGATGTTCTCGAAGTCGACGCAGGTGTCGGCGAGGAAATCCGCAACCTCCGACGCGCCCGCGAGACGACGCTCTCAACGCTGAGCGAGCTCACCGGCCTGTCGCAGGGCTACCTGAGCCAGATCGAGCGTGGTCTCTCCCGGCCATCGGTCAAGGCGCTGCACGCCATCAGCCGGGCGCTCGGCGTCACGATCAGCTGGTTCTTCCGCGCGACCGAGGACGGCGAGGAGCACCTGAAGGACTACGTGGTGCGCGCGGACAAGCGCCGCAGCCTGCAGTTCGAGAGCGGCATCACTGATGAGCTGCTCTCGCCCAACCTCTCCCGGCAGATCGAACTCCTGCGCTGCACCTTCCGGCCGCACTCCGAGAGCGGCACCGAGAGCTACACCCACCGCGGCGAGGAAGCGGGCATCGTCGTCTCCGGCACGCTGCATCTCTGGCTCGGCAGTGACGAGATCATCCTCAACGAAGGCGACAGCTTCGCCTTCCCGAGCGACGTGCCGCACAAGTACGCGAACCCCACCGATCAGGTCTCGGTCGTCATCTGGGCGATCACGCCCCCGTCCTACTGACCCCGCGTCACGCGAAGCGCTTGGCTCCGGCGACGCAGGCCACGACGATCACCGTGGACGCGATCATGGTCCACGCGATCGGCTCGCCCAGCAGGATTGCCGCCAGCACGAACCCGAAGAAGGGTTGCAGGAGTTGCAGCTGCCCTACCCCGGCGATCCCGCCAAGCGCGAGGCCGCGATACCAGAAGATGAACCCCACCAGCATCGAGAAGACCGACACGTAGGCGAGACCGATCCAGGCGGGCACCCCGATGTCCGCCCATCTCGCGGGCAGGGCAAGCAGGGCGATGCCCGCCATGATCGGCAGGGACAGCAACAACGCCCACGAGATGACCTGCCAACCGCCAAGACGCCGGGACAAGGTGGCCCCTTCGGCATAGCCAAGCCCGCAGACGAGGATCGCCGCGACCATGAGCAGATCGCCGACCAGCGTTCCGCCACCGCTGCCATGGAGGGCAAAACCCGCCACTGCGGCCGCGCCGATGACGGAGAAGACCCAGAACGGCGCGTGGGGACGCTCGCCACCGCGCACAACGCCGAAGATGGCCGTCGCCAGCGGCAGCAGCCCGATGAAGACAATCGAGTGCGCGGCGGTGATGTGCCGGAGCGCCAGCGCCGTGAGCAACGGGAACCCGACCACCACGCCGATGGCGACGAGCGTCAGGGGCAGGATATCGCGCCGTTCCGGCTTCGGCTGACGCAGTGCGAACAGGAATGCGGCGCCCAGCAAGGCGGCAATCACCGCGCGGGCAGATGTGAGAAACAGCGGCGAGAAGTCCGCAACGGCAACGCGCGTGGCCGGCAGCGACCCGCTGAAGATGATGACGCCAAGTAGGCCGCTGCCCAGACCCGTAGCCGTTCGTTCCATGTGCCCTCGCCTTCCCATGCGATCAGATAGCGATCCGGGGCTGGGCTGGACAGAAACAGCGGGATACAATGTCAACGAACTGTATTGGTATTGATGCCCATACAATTCGGGAGACCGGCCCCTTGGACAGCCAGGCGACGACACGCACGGAAGCCTTGATGGAGGCCGTCCGAAACAGGATCGCCAACCGCGTGCTCGGCCCCGGGGACCGGCTGCCATCGGTTCGCGGTTTCGCGGCAACCATGGGCGTCTCGCCGTCCACCGTGGTCGAGGCCTACGACCGACTGGAGGCCGAAGGCATCGTCCGGGCGCGTCGAGGCTCGGGGTTCTATGTCACCGGCGCCGATCTGCCCCCCATGGCTCTCGCGGAGATGGGGCCGCCGCGCGAGCGCAACGTCGACCCCTTCTGGGTGTCCCGACAATCCCTCGACGCCGATGCCTCGGTCCTGAAGCCCGGTTGCGGGTGGCTGCCGGCCGACTGGATGCCGAACGCAGCGCTTCGGCGAGGATTGCGGGCGCTCGGCCGTGCCGACGACACGGTGCTGTCGGACTATGCCGGGACGCGCGGTTCGCCGGCCTTGCGGCGCCTTCTGCTTGGCCGGTTTGCCGACGAAGGCCTCCCGGCAACGGCGGACCAGATCCTGCTGACCGCGTCGGGGACGCAGGCCATCGACCTCATATGCCGTCTGCTGCTGCGGCCCGGCGACACAGTCCTTGTCGATGATCCCTGCTACTTCAACTTTCAGGCCCTGTTGCGCGCGCATCAGGTCAGGATCGTCGGCATCCCCTTCACACCGTCCGGGCCGGACGCCTCGGCCTTCGAGCAGGCTCTCGTGGTCGAGAAGCCGCGCCTCTACATCACCAACTCCGCGCTGCACAATCCGACCGGCGCGAGCCTTTCTCCTCAGGTGGCCCATCGCGTGCTGAGCGCGGCGACAACACACGGCCTGACCATCGTGGAGGACGACATCTTCGCCGATTTCGAGCCCGCGTCGTCGCCGCGCCTGGCGATCCTGGACGGTCTCAACCGCGTCATTCGAGTTGGCAGCTTCTCCAAGACCCTCTCGGCGGCCGTGCGCTGCGGCTATATCGCGGCCCGGCCCGACTGGATCGAAGGGCTGGTCGATCTTCAGGTCGCGACCAGCTTCGGCGGCCCGAGCCCGGTTGCAACTGAACTGATCGCAAGCGTCCTCGCCGGGGGCGGCTATCGCAAGCACATGGACGAGGTCCGTCACCGGCTGGCCCGCGCGAGGAAAGACGCAATCGACCGGCTGCGCCCGCTTGGGATCACCCCCTGGATCATCCCGCGCGGCGGCTTCTACCTCTGGTGCCGCCTGCCCGACGGCCAGGATTCCACCGTGCTCGCGCAGCGCTGCATGGACGAGAATGTGGTCCTCGCGCCGGGAAACGTCTTCAGCATCTCGCAGTCCGCAGCGTCTTTCCTCCGCTTCAACGCCGCGCAACTGAACGACCCGCGCGTGTTCTCGGTCGTGCGGGAAGCAATGGCGAGAACCTGAAACACCCCGAGGAGGCCTCCAGTCAGCCTGTATCCACCGTCCACTGTCACCGATGGCAGTACGACGACGCTGGTCGCTGCGCTCGCATGCCCGCCTGCGCAAGGAAGCGATTCCCGACTGACCTTTCCCCGCGTTCAGGGCCGCGCCAAACTGGAATCTCCCGGTTTGTGCACTGCTCCCGAACCTTGGGCCGCGCGGAGCCGGAATGTCCGGGTCTCTTGCGGGCGGCGCGCTTCACGGCCCCGGGTGCGCCGTGCTCCCCGGCGGACGCGCCCGATCGGCGAGCACGCCGAAGGCTTCATGCAGGAGCAGCGCAAGCGCCGCGGTCAGGAGCCCACCCTGAAGAACGAAGGCGAGGTTCATCACGTTGATCCCGGCGATAATGACTTCGCCCAGCGTGCGCGCCGCGACCGTCGACCCGATCGCCGCCGTCGAGAGCGAGATCACCGCCGAGAGGCGCAGCCCCTCGAGGATCAGCGGCGCCGCCAGCGGCAGCTCCACCCGGAACAGCCGCTGGCGCGGGGTGAGCCCCATCCCGTCAGCGGCGGTCCGCACCGATACCGGCACCGACCCGAAGCCTGCGAGCGCCGACTCGAAGATCGGCAGCAGCCCGTAGAGGAACAGCGCCATGAGCGCCGGCAACGCGCCGAAGCCGAAAATCGGCACGCAGATCGCCAGCACGGCGACCGGCGGCAGGGTCTGGCCGAACGTCACCACCGCCCGGGCCAGCGGCAGCACTCTCCCCTGCCCCGGCCGCGTCACCCAGATCGCGAGGCCAACCCCGAGCAGCGCCGAGGGCAAGAGAGCAGCCGCAACCAGCAGCAAGTGCGCGGCAGCGAGCCCCGCGAGCGACGCCCGGTCATAGAGGATCGGCCCACCCGGCGGTGCGAACGGCCGGAGCAGCGGCTCGAAGGCACCGGGCATCGCCAGGAACGCGCCCGTCACCGCCGCGAGCCCGAGGCTCGCCTTCATCGCCCCGTGCCCCGGTTCCGCCGCCCGTCACAGCCGCTGCCAACGCCGTCCGGGCGACCGCTGCGACCGGTCTGCGGGCCGCCGGCCCGGCCCGCGGCGAGCACGTCTTCGATCGCGACGACCCCGGGCGGCTCCCCGGCTTGACCGGCCACCGGCAGCATCCGCGCGCCGGTCCAGATCATCCGCGACAACGCATCGGCGCAGCTCGCGCCCGCCGCGAGCGGCTCGCCCAGCTCCGCGCCGCCCGTCGGGACGTGGGCCCGGTTCGGCCGGACCAGCGGCGCGAGCGGCAGCAGCGCCAGATGCCGGAAGCCGCGTTCGTCCTCGCCGATCAACGCCCGCACCTGCGGTGCCGCCGGGCTGAGCACGATCTCCGCAGGCGTCCCCACCTGCAAAAGCCGCCCCGCCTCCATCACCGCGATCTGATCGCCGAGCGACAGCGCCTCGCCCATGTCATGCGTGACGAGCAGCACCGTGGCGCCGAGCCGGCGCTGGATCGCGGCAAGCTCGGCCCGCGCCTCCTGCCGGATCACCGGATCGAGCGCCCCGAATGGCTCGTCCATCAGCATCATCCGCGGCCGCGCCGCCAGCGCGCGCGCCACCCCCACCCGCTGCGCCTGCCCACCGGAGAGCTCGTGCGGATAGCGCGGCCCGATCCGCTCCGGGTCGAGCCGCATCAGCTCGAGGAGCTCGCTCACCCGCGCGTCGATCTCGTCCTGCGGCCAGCCAAGCAGCCGCGGCACCGCACCAACGTTGCGCGCCACGCTCCAGTGCGGGAACAGCCCGTTGTCCTGGATCACGTAGCCGATGCTCCGGCGCAGTTCCGTAAGCGGCAGCGCCCGGGTGTCCGTGCCGTCGACGCGCACCGTTCCGGACTCCGGCTCCACGAGGCGGTTCACCAGCTTCAGGAGCGTCGACTTGCCCGAGCCCGAGGTGCCGACCACCGCGGTGATCGTCCCGGTCTCAAGCGTGAGCGACACGTCGTCGACCACCACCTCGTCGCCATAGCTCTTCCTGAGAGTGTCGAGCTCGATCACGCCGCAACCTCCGGCGCGGACCCCGACCGGGCCCGCCCCGCCGCGGCGCTCCCCGGCACGGCGGCGATGAGCGCGTCCATGACGAGAGCCGCCATGAGTGCCAGCGCCACCGGCGGCAGCGCACCCAGCAGCACCAGATCGGTGGCCGTCTGACCAATGCCCTGGAACACGAACACCCCGAAGCCGCCCGCTCCGATCAGCGCCCCGACGGTCGCGAGCCCGATGTTCTGCACCAGCGCGATCCGCGCCCCCGTGAGCAGCACCGGCAGCGCGAGCGGCAGCTCTACGTCGCGCAGTCGCTGGCGGCGGTCGAGACCCATGGCGGAGGCGGCCTCGAGAACCGCGGCGGGCACGCCAGCGATCCCGGCCGCGGTATGGCCGACCACCGGCAGGAGCGCGTAGAGGAAGAGCCCCACCAGCGCCGGTGCCGTGCCGATGCCCCGCACCCCGAGCGTCGCCGCCAATGCCACATGGGTCGCGAGCCAGCCGAGCGGCAGGAGCAGCAGGCCGAACATCGCGATCGAGGGGACCGTCTGGATGGCGGTCAGCGCCGCGAGCACCGGTCGGCCCACCCGACGACTTCGCGCCGCGACGAGCCCCAGCGGCACCCCAACCACGAGCGCCGCCGCGAACGAGCCACCGGCGAGCACCAGATGCTGCGCCGCCTCACTCCAGAAGCTCGCCGCACGATTGCGGTACTCGACGAGGAGAGACAAGGACGCCAGCATCGGCGAGCCGAGCAGACTTACGAGCCCGGCCAGGATCCCCGCACCCAGCCCGAGCCGACCGAGCGGCCCGAGCGTGAGCGCCGCCGCCGCTTCGGTCAGGAACAGCGACAGTGTCCCGAGCAACAGCCAGGCGCCCGGGCCCGGCGCGATCCGTGCATAGGGTCCCGCCTCGGGCACGAGCGCCGCCGCCAGCTGGCCGAGCCCCACGAGCAGCCCCGCCACCGTGACGAGTGCCACCGCGAGCCGCACCCGCGCGTCTCGCGCCAGCACGAGCGTGGCCAGCGCCGCGAGCCCCACCGACGCGGCCGCGGCAAGCTCCCCCGGCCCAAGGACCGCCGCCAGCCAGCGCAACTCCGGCGGCGCAATGCGCGACGCACGCACTGACACGACCGGCAACGCCATAGCCGCCGCAACGCCAACGACGGCGAGCCCGAGGCGCAGAAGATCGACTCCTCCCTGCCTCACGCCAGATACCTCACACCTGCGGCTTCCCGAACCGCATCGGCGGCCTCAATTCAGGAATCCCGCCTCGGTGAGCCATGTGGTTGCCACGTCGTTCGCCGGCACCCCCTCGACCTGAACCTTGCCGTTCAGCGTCTGGAGTGTCTCGAGAGTGAGCTTCGCAAACACCGGCGCGAGCAGGTCGGCGATCTCGGGGTTCGCATCGAGCACCGCCTTGCGCACGATCGGCGCCGGCTCATAGACCGGCTGCACGTGCTTGTCGTCCTCGAGCACCGTCAGCCCGGTCGAGGCGATGCCGCCATCCGTGCCATAGACCATGGCCGCGTTCGCGCCGCTGGTGCCCGCCGCGGCGGCCTGAATCGTCGCCGAGGTGTCGCCCCCGGACAGCACGATGAGTTGATCGGGAGTCAACGTGAAGCCGTATGCCGTCTGAAACGCAGGCAGCGCCGGGGCCGAGTTCACGAACTCCGCCGACGCGGCAAGTTTCACCGCGCCACCCCCTGTGATGAATTTTCCGAAGTCCGACAGGCTCACGATGCCGTTGGGCTCAGCCACGTCCGTGCGCAAGGCAATCCCCCAAGTGTTGTTCGCGGGAGCCGGCGCCAGCCAGACGATGTCGTTCGCCGCAAGATCGAGGGCCTTCGCCTCCGCATAGCCCCTGGCCGCATCCTGCCAGATCGGCTCTTCTGCCCGCTCGAAGAAGTACGCCGCGTTGCCGGTGTATTCGGGGTAGATGTCGATCTCCCCGGCCAGCAGCGCCTGCCGGACGATGGGCGTGGCACCGAGCTGCAGGCGATCCTCTACCGGGATCCCGGCATGGTCCAGCACCTTGAGGATGATGTTGCCCAGCACACCCCCTTCGGTGTCGATCTTCGACGAGACCACGACTGCCCCTGCCGCCGATGGCACGACGGCGGCGGCCAGTGTCGCGAACGCGGCCACCATCATGGCCGGGACCAGGGTGGAAGCGCGAGTGGCAAGCTGTCGAAGCATCGGCGATCTCCTCTTTGCGAAGCCAATTGGGTATCACGAAGAGGCGGCCGCGTCGGCACCCGCGTTTCCCCCACCCCAAACGGGGGAAATGGCTCGCGCGGCCCCGAGTTCCACCCCAGCCCCCGAATAACCATTCCATGACGTCCGGCATGGGAAAAGGAAGACGGCCTCGAATTCAACCGAAGGGCGGCCGGTGATGCCCTTTGAACCCGCCAATCTCGGACCTCTCGCCGTCACGGTGCACGGACTCCAGGATGACGGCGGTCGCCCGCAGATTAAGACTGTGGGAACGGGGAAGCTGACCTTGAGGACATTCTCACGAGCAAGCGCCCGACCTCTCACCGACAGCCCGCACGTCAGCATTATGGCGCAGGGTGACGCTGAGGCCGAGCCATTTCAAGACGGCTTGGCCGATCCTGCATCCGGCCATGGCCGATCTCTCTATCGTTGCAGGGTTTTCAGATCATACGACGCCGTTCATGGCCACCGCTGCGCGGGCTGAGGTTTCTGCGTGTGCTGCCTGAGGCGGATTCGAGCTTCAACTTACGGAGACGGGCTCCGGCGACGTGCTGCGGGGCGCGATGGGCCGTCCGTTGGCTTACAAACGCAAGACGCCGCGGCCTTTCGGCACGCGGCGTTTGGTATTCTCGTTGCGGTGGCAGGATACCAACGCCGGTTACTCGTCGAAGCATGGGTCTGGACTGGCGCAGAGGCCTTGTCGGCTGGCGAGAGCTTTCGCACGGGTCACTGGCTTGCCCGTTTTGGAAGTGGTTCGAGCCTCGCCATCTCCGAGTTGTAGGCCGAGATCATCGCATACCGCGGTACAGGCGGAGTCCACGCCTTTTAAGCGCGGTCACGGGCACCTCGCGGTGATCCGCGCCGCCGGCGCCCTCGTCGGCCGCCACCTTGTTCCACCAGGACGGACGACGCGTTCGACCGTAACCTTGCGCACAGGCCATCGTACCTACCCGCGGGCGCGGGGAACAGCAGTCCGCGACGGCGACTCGCTGGTAGTCGCACGGTTCATCCCCGCGGGCGCGGGGAACAGCGCGTCGCGTTCGACCTTCTGCCGGCGGAACTCGGTTCATCCCCGCGGGCGCGGGGAACAGAGTGCAGCGCAGAAAGTCGCGAAGTATTTTCGCGGTTCATCCCCGCGGGCGCGGGGAACAGTCGTCCCACGCTTCGCCGCGATCCCGAAAATACGGTTCATCCCCGCGGGCGCGGGGAACAGGAAGTTGGCGTCCTCCACCAGATCGTCAGCCACGGTTCATCCCCGCGGGCGCGGGGAACAGACTGCCTGGAAGGCATTGCGCTATTGGGATTTTCGCGAAGTCAAAGAACTTACCGATTCTGAGGTCTCTCGGCCTCCAGGTCAATCCTGCCGCCGGGGTCGAAATGCGACGAGTTTCAATCCGTCGAAATCCACCGGCTCTCGACGGTTCTGACCGGTCGTGCGGAAGTCGAAACCCTGGTCGGTTGATGCGGTCCAGGCGATGACGGCGTCTCCGGTATCAATGCCGCCAACCACCTGATCCCAGATCCGCTCTCTCGTTCGCGCGGAATAGTCCCCCACGAAGACGCCCGCCCGGATCTCCAGAAGCCAGGCCGCAAGGCGGCCGCGCAGGCGCGGTGGGGCATTGGTCACGACGATGACCATCATGGCGAAGCTGTCCGATCAACCACGATGGCCCTCGTCGCCTGCGGCAGGGCTGTCGTCGAAGGCAGGACCGAGCGCTTCCGGCGGCGGCTCGGGACGCGGCAGGGAACCGGCCTCCAACACCTCCTCGATACGCGGAATGATCTTCGCCAGAAGTCCGGTGCGGCGGAATGCGTCCCTGCAGGCAAGCCGCACTGCACGGTCAGGGTGCATATCGAGCTTGCCTTTCGAAGCCAGCCCGGCGACCCGAAACGCCTCGGGGACGACCGTGTCAAGCTTCCAGAGGTCGGCGATGTCATAGACGAAGGAGAGCGGCTTGCCGGTATGCAGGAAGCCGATCGCCGGTGCGTAGCCCGCCGCGAGGACGGCAGCTTCGGTCAATCCGTGCAGGCAGGCAGTGGCGGCTGAGAGGCATCGGTTCGGAATATCCCCGGCTTCCCAGTCCCTGGGGTCGTAACTGCGTCGGGCCCATCGTACCCCATGGGCCCGGGCAAGCAGCTCGTAGGATTTGCGCACCCGTGCGCCCTCTATTCCGCGAAGCTGGTCGATGGAGCGGCGCTGGGGCGCGTCCTCTCCAAAGCGCATGGCATACATACGCCGCACCACCCGCAACCGCGCCTCAGGATCGAGGGCGATGGCGGCCTGCCAGAGCAGCCGGTCCGAGCGAGCCCCGCCTGGCTGACCGGCGGAGTAGAGCCGAACGCCGGCCTCGCCCACCCAGGTGACCAGCGTTCCGGTCCGAGCGGCCAGCGACACCGCGGCATGCGAGATGCGCGCGCCGGGCTCGAGCATGATCCCGGCGAGGCCGCCGACTGGAATTTGGGTGCGCGTTCCGTCGGCGTTGACCGCGACGAAGGCCCCATCCTGCACATCAAGCTGGGCGCGCTCAACAAAGACGAGCGAGGCGCGATCCTTGAGCGGGACCGGCTTCGGCGGCGGCAGGCCGGGCAGGGTCATCCTGCCCGTCGGATCAGCATCAGCCCGCAGCCGAAAGCCTTGGCTCTGCCGAAACCCTGGGCGAGTCGGGCGAGAAAGGCGGCGGGGTCCGTCACTTCCAGCGTGCCGGTCATGTCGAGGATGCCGAACTGCGGCTGGCCCATCCGCTTCCCCCGATAGCCAGGAAGCGCCGCGACCGAATAGTCGCCGACTTCGACCCCGATCAGGCGAAAGCCGGTGGTCTCGCCCTGTCGGGTCAGCCAGGCGGCGCCCTCCCGCTGGGCCAAGGCCGCGCGTTCGGGGGCCCTGGTGCCTTTCGGCACGGCGTGGAGCGCGTCCATCACCACATCGACCCGGCCGACATCCTTTCGGTCACGGGTGGCGTTCGCCCGCAGCGCGAAGGCGAGGCGGTCGCCCGTCCCGAGCCGGGGGGCAAAGTCCTTCACCTCCGCCGCCTCGAACAGGTCGCTGGGCGCGGGCGGACGGGCGGAGAGCGTCAGGAACTCACCCCCCCTTTCCTCGCGCCAGAGAAAATCCCGCCTCCGGTCCGGGCTGTCGGCGAAGGCGGCCCAGAGCAGACGGTGATGGGCATCGAGACGCAGACCAGGCTCGGCGGGGTTCAGGATCGCGTCCAGCGCCTTCGCGGAGGCCGTTCGGGACAGACGCAGACGAGAGAGATACAGCGTCATGCTGAGCGGCCCTTCGGCTGGATCGCAACCTTGCGGACGGCGACACGGCGCGCGGCAAAATGCCACCTCATCCGGTCGAGCGGCTGGTCCTGCCGCTGCTCCACATGCGTGTCGCCGGGCTCGGCGTCGGTCATCAGCCAGCTGGCCGTCTCCCCTTGCCGCCACGGCGGCAAGACGAGGGCATCCAGCGCCTCCTCCGGCCCGGCTGCGGTGACGATCTTTGCGCCCGGCGGTGCGGACAGGGGACAGGACTTGCGGCCGAGGTAGAGCGTGAAATGCGGAGTTGCCAGTGCGTCGCGCAAGGGCGCGAGGTCGCCACCCCAGACCGCCACCCCATAGAGCGCATCCGTGCGGTAGTCGCGGAGCGTGATCGTTGTGCTGGAGCGCAGCCGCGCGGCGGCCAGCGCCTGTGGTCGGGAATTCGGCCTCCGGATCGCCGCGGAGGGCACGGTCTCTACCGTGTGATAGTCGCGCAGGAGCGTCCCGTCGTCGAAGACCGCAACCCCTACGCGCAGCAGGTCGAGGGCGGAGAAGTCCCCGCCGCGTTCCAGCCCCAGGGCCGCGCCCAGCAGCCCGAGAATCTCCGAGCGACCAGGCCAGGTCAGCGAGCCGCGCCGCTCGTGCCCCGCCAGTTCGCCCATGGCGGCGAGGTTCGCCGCGAGGGTGAAGACCAGATAGGGCTGCATCAGGCGGTCGGGGCCGAGGCGGCAGCGAAGGCGGCAATCTCATCCAGCGAGCCGAGACCGCGCACCACGTCCAGCACCGCTTCGTCGTCCCAGGCGGGACCATAGGCGCGGTCCATCATCGCGGCCATCTCCTCCAGCGCCGCTACCGAGCGGGTGGCCCAGGGCTGGTCGGTCACTGGCGCGAAGAACGCCCCGGTCAGATCGCGCGGGGCCTGCCGCCCGCGTTCCGCCCGGATATAGGCGGCGCGGGGATGATGGGCGTGGCTGTTCTGCTTGCCGGTCGGCGTGGCGATGGCGAGCGCGCGGGCGAGCGCCTCCAGGCCCTTCGCCGCCAGCTCCGCATCGCCGCCGAGGTTCTTCACCAACAGATCCACGTTCACGCAGACATACTGGTAATAGACCCCCGAGCCGAAGGCGTGCTCGCCCAGATGGCCCGCGCCGGTGTCCTCGGCCTTGTTCAGGTCGTCCACGGCGGAATACCAATCCTCTTCGGCCTGGGCGCGATGGGTGGTGATGGCATGGCCGACCTGCACCGCAGCCTCGCGGTTGAAATCCGCGTCATCGGCCAGCATCCGGCCGAACATGGCGATGTCCACCGCGCCGTCGGCCTTGCGCAGGACGAGGCTTTTCAGATCCTTGTCCTTCGGCAGGTCCTCGCCGGCCAGGATCCGCGCGGCGAGATCCTCGGCCAGCCGCCATTCGTCGGGCGAGATGAAGGCGAGGGTTGTCGCCACGACCTTCTCGGGCGCCTTCTTGTCCGGAGCCTCCAGCTTGCCGAAGATGCCGGCCACCTTCTCGGCGGCGCCCCGGGCCGCAGCCACATCGGCGCCGCTCGCCACGAGCCTATCCGTCAACTCACCACAAAGCCGCTTGGTGCGGACGCCCTGATGGCCCGCCAGATCCAGCGCGAAGAAGGCGCTCTCGCGAAGCGCCCGCTTCACCGATTGCGAAGACAGCCGCAGCCGCGGCGCGCCGCCCACCATGGCCTGCTTGGGCCGCCCCTGGTCGTCGCGGTTCGGATTCGAAGGGCCATAGACCGTCAGCAGATGGAATTGCAGGAAGGTGGTCATTCGGTCGTCTCCTTGGACGGGGTGCCGCCTGACGGGCTCCCGATCGACAGGCTCAGGGGCGCGGCGCCCCCGAAATACTGAAAGGACCAGCGCAGCCGGGTCTTTTCGGACCAGTACAGCAGATCCTCCCCCAGCGCGGCGACGTTGCAGCTCCGCTCCGCCAGCCCGATCGCCCGGCGCAGGGCGTCGGGCAACTCTTCGACACTCGCCCGCATCAGCCGCTGGAACCGAAGGGGAGAGAGCGCCGGATCGGGCCCGCCCAGGCGTTGCATCAGGGTCTGCGGTGAGTGGGTTCGGACCTCGGCCAGCAGGGTGACGATCCGGGTGAGGCGCAGGCCGTCGCGCAGGTTGAGGGCACCGGCGAGGTCATGGACCTCCCGCTCCGCCAGCGCCTCGACCGGGCTCGCCCGGCGCAGCCGCGCCGCCAGAGCCCTGGCGCGTCCGCTCTGGCGATCGGCCAGGGCATGGCTCCACCAGCCGAGGATGATCCGGGCCGGGGTCTTGTCGTCCTCCGCCGCGCTCATGCGGCCCTCCCTTTCCGTGCCGGCTTTTCCAGCATCAGCTTGCCGAACATCGCGTCGCCGTATTTGCCCTGACCCGCGAAGGCCCCGAGCAGGAGGCGCCGGGCGGTGACGATGCGCGCGATCACGTCGGTCTCCCGCTGGTCGAGCCCCGGCAGGGCCAGCGCGTCGAACTGCGCCAGCGCCTGGCCGCGCAGGTCCGAGAGCCAGCGCGTCGCAATCTCGGCCGCCGCGGCGCCGGCCTTGAGTTCGTCGAAACGGTCTCGGAAGGCACGTTCCGTGGCGGCATGGAACGCTTCCCGCTCCGCCTCGCGGGTCGCGCCCCCGGCGAGCAGCGGCTCGAGCGCCGTGCGCAGGGCCAGCGCCGCCTGGTCCGCCGCCTCGACCAGCCCGGACAGGATCAGTGCTCCGTCCTCCGGCAGATCCACGAAGGGCTGCACCGACAGGGTGAAGTCCAGCGGCTTCATGTTGTCCATCGCCCAACCGGCGACGATAACCCGCGCCGCCAGCTGCTCGCCCTCCCGCACGCGAGCGTCGAATTCGTCGAGCGCCGCCGCTCGTTCGCGCAGCTCACCGTTCCCAGCCTTGGCGACAACGCCGAGCCAGTTGCGATAGCCGAAGAGCCCGGCGCGCGGATGGACCGGCAGAGGCGCCTCGCCGGGCTTCATCCGGTAATAGGGCGTCAGCGGGTGCCGCCACAGGCCGTAGTTCGTGCCCCAGGGTCGCTGGATCACGCCCGCCACCCGCCCTTCGGCGAAGACCAGCCGCAATCGGCGGGGCATTCCGAAGAAG
This sequence comes from Amaricoccus macauensis, assembly GCF_014201905.1. Classification (GTDB taxonomy): domain Bacteria; phylum Pseudomonadota; class Alphaproteobacteria; order Rhodobacterales; family Rhodobacteraceae; genus Amaricoccus; species Amaricoccus macauensis. The sequence goes on from NZ_JACHFM010000006.1 coordinate 56,023, forward strand.
GCTTCAATCGCGATCCCTTCGCCCGAGGGCTGATGGACCTGCTGCCCGTTGTCCGAGACTCGCGTCCGGTGCATCCAGGGCAATTCGTCCGCGCTCGGGGGCGCACCGCAAGGAACATTTGCCCAGACCAGCTCCCAGAGCGGGCAATCCGGTCGCGGCTCCACCAGGGTTACGAGCGGTCCGCCACCGCGCATGGAGGTGCGGTTGCCCGCGCCCCCCGAAGGCGCGTGCGCCTGCAGCGTATAGAGCGCCATGGCCGCCAGCGCGGGATCGAGCGTCGGATATCGGTCGCGCCGGACCATCAGGTCGGCGTTCTTCTTCGCCGTGCTCTCGCCGGCCGAGTCGATGAAGAGCATGTCCGGCGACGCTGGCGCGCCCGGCAGCGCCTCCAGATCCTGCAGGAACCGCGGCCCCTCGCCGTCGAGTTCGAAGGCGGGTGCGAGGGGTGCGAGCCGTGCCCTCAGCCGCTCCGGATCGGGCACGCGCCGGGCCAGCCAGTCCTCGCGACCGGCCGGTGGGTCGGCGAGGGCGACGAGGCCGATCAGGAGCTCGAGGCAGGCGATGTCGAGATCGGGACGGGGCCAGGCCGGAAAGCGCACGTCCGGCTCCGCGATCTGGTCAGGCCGGATGGTTCGGGCGCCGGAGGCGGTGGCGACGGGGATCCAGGGGTCCCGGATAAGGTTCAGTGGCATTTCGCAGCGACTCGACCTCAATCGCATAGGTTTGATGTGAGCCTAGCGATGCATCTTCATGGTTGTAAGCGAAATCCTATGGACGGTTAACGCGCCTTGGCGGGCAGATTCACTTGCTGGAGCCAAACGGCTGTCGGTGGTTCATCGGACGCTGCCCCTGCTCCGTCCTCCGAGCAATCGCCTCGCGTGACCAATCGGCGAAATTGGTAAACCGCTGTCCGTTTGTGTTTTTCTCTCTGTTTCAGTGAGCTGCTGGCCGCCAAATGCCCACTACGCTGAAATCGCGCAGAAAGTCCGTCACGCCCCGCTCGTCGTTGAGGTGAACAGCAGGCCCCGCCGTGGATCATAGCGCAGCCCCTCGCAGATCCCCCCATTCTCCCCCACCGGACAGACCGTCAGGCCGGCGCGTTTCCACTCCGGCCAGTCGGCGGTGAAAGCCGCGATCTCCGGCGCCGACTGGTCCGGCAGGGCGAGACCGCGGAAACGGGTCTCCCGGGCGCTGACCTCGCTCAGCAGCTCCGCCTCCGCGCGGGAGGCGGCCTCGGCCCAGGGGCTGAGGCCCGCGGGCGTGCGGCGCACCAGCAGCAGGGCCCGGGTCGGCCGGCCGAGGCGCGTGGGGTAATCCCGATCGTCATTCGCGCCACCGCCCTCGCGGTAGCCCTTCGCGATCTTTACGATGTTCAGCCGGGCGAGGCCGGCCGCGGCATAAGCCTCCCCCGCGGCCCTGTCCTCCGACGCCCGGATCCCCTCGGGGACTCTCAGCAGATTCTCTCCATGCACCGCCTCGATCAGAGCGCGAAGGCCACCGGGCACCACGATCTCGCCGGCCCGGAACAGGACCTCAGCCGTGCGCCATTGCGCCGCCAGGCCATAGACCCACGCGCCGCGGGGCTGCACTTCGGCCAGCCAGTGGGCATCCGCCGGGCGAGAAGGGTCGGGGGCGATCACATGCAGGACGGGGCGGGGAACGGGACGCCCAGGGGCGGGACGCCGGGACATATGACGCCAGAGCCGTCCCGCGCGCTGGACAAGCGCGGCAACCGGGGCGAGATCAGAGACCATAACATCGAAATCGTAGTCGAGGCTCATTTCCAGAACCTGGGTGGCCACGATTACCCGACCACGCCCGTCTCTCCCCCGCCGCTCGCCCTCTGGCCCGAAGGCGGCCAGGGCGGCGGCCTCGATCCGCTTGCGGTCGGCGAAAGCGTAGCGGGCGTGAAGCAGCTCTGCCTCCACGCCGGCCGCGCGCAGAGCCTCGACCGCAGCGATCGCGTCGTCCACCGCATTTCGCACCCAGGCACAGGCGGCCCCCGCTTCCGAGGCTCGGGCGATCAGCGTCACGGCCTCGTCCGGCATCGTGAGCCGGGCAACCTTGACCGAGCCCTTGGGCGAGATGACACCGGGAAAATCCCGTACCGCCGCCGCGCCGGGTATTGATAGGGCGGGATAGGCGGGCTCCGGGTCAGGAGAAAAGTCTCGTCCCGCGCCCTCCTCGAACGCGCGGGCGAGCCGCGCCCGTTGGCCGAGCGGCAGGGTCGCGGTCAGCAAGATCGCCGAGCCTCCGCCCTGGGCGTGGAGGCGAAGCAGCGCCTCCAGCTCCTCGGCAAGATAGGGATCACCCAATTCGTGCACTTCGTCCACGATCAGGATTTTCGCCGCCAGCCCATGAATCCTCAGGGTGGCGAAGCGGGTCGGCAGGATCGCCAGCAGCGCCTGGTCGATCGTGCCCACGCCAATATCCGCCAGCAGCGCCCGGCGGCGGCTGTCGGCAAGCCACGGGCCGCAGACCACCGTGTCGGACCAGCCGGTCTGCTCCCTCACCTCGCGGAACTCCGGCGAGAGCGCGGCTCGGCCATGTGCCAGCGTCAATGACGGCGGCGCGGCGAACAACGCGCGCATGACCTTGCGCGCCCGCTCGAACATGGCGTCGGCAGTGGCCATGGTGGGGAGCGCGAAATAGAGACCCCGCCCCTTGCCTGCCAACAGCATCCTCTGCGCCAGCAGGAGCGCCGCCTCGGTCTTGCCGGCGCCCGTCTCGTCTTCCACGAAGGCGAGCATAGGGCCGTCGCGCAGGGGAACCTCCAGCACCGCCTTCTGCATGGGCCGGACATCGACGCGGGCGAAGGCGAAGGATGGCCAGTCCCCCGCCGGGGCAGGCGGCAGCAACCCGGCCTCCTCCACCGCTCTGGCTGCCCGCCGCCGTGTCTCCACCAGATATGCGGCCGCCGATGCAGGGCTCTGCGCCGGCGGGAACCACTCCGGGTTCGACCCTATCCAGTCGGCGACCACGGTCAGTCCCGAAAGCCGCCAGCTGAGCGCCCTGGCTTCCGCGCTGTCAATCCCGCCGAGCGAGGCCTCTGGCCAGAGGTCGAGGCAGACTTCCACGAAAGCCTGCGCATCTGCCGCCGCCTCCGGTCCCGCCATCACCCGCATCCTGCGATGGTCCGCGGCCGTATCGCTCGGGGGCCCACCGTGGTGCCCCGCAATGGCGGCGACGAGCGGCTGGAGAGTGAGATGGCTACCGCCAATCCGATTGCAGATCAGATCTTCCATGGCTTCCGCGCGCAGCCAGGCCTCCGTCACCTGCCAGTGGCGCCAGGTCTGGGCCCCCTCGCCGTGGAGCATCCTCCGGAATTGAGCCCCGATCTTGCCGAGGTCGTGGAGTGCCACGAGCAGGCAGAAAAGGTCACGCCTTCCCGCGGGAAGGTCGGGATCTGATGCGGCGAGCAGGACTTCCGCTACTGCGGCGACATCGAGCATGTGGCAGGCAGCGGGATGCTCGAGGCCGCCCTCTTGTGCCGCGCTCTTTCCAGGCAGTCAGTTAAATAGGACCGCACAGTCTTTGGACCAAATTGAAGCAAAGTCCCATACCTACTACGGTAACCCGGTAACGATCGCTATGGGCCGGCCGGCGCTTGCGGGTGCCGACGGAGATGAGGCGGCTGAAGGCGCTGAAAGACGAGACCGCGCGGCCGAAATAGCTCGTTGCCGAGCTGAGTCTCGACAGGGAATGCTGCAGGACGAGGCGGCGAGGCCGGCCCGCCGCCATGACGAGGTCCTCTGCCCCCTGAAAACTGGACCGCCCGCTTCTGGAAATCCGGCTACGCTTGAACGGCCGGTGAGAAGCGGAGGAACAATGAAGCCGAGTAGGTATTCGGACGCGCGAGACAGTTGTTCATCCTGAAGCGGACCGACGAGGGCGTGCCGATCGGCGACGTCTGTCGTGCCGCCCGCTTCCTGCTGTGCTTCCGTAGACTGCTCTTCTTCACGTCTGTCTCCTTCGGGTGACGGACCCTCACTCAAATCGAGGGATCGGGAAGGGGGCAGGTCAGTGGCCGCTGCGCGGGCTGAGGTTTCTGCGTGTGCTGCTTGCGGCGGATTCGAGGACGGATACGGGCTGCGGCGTCGTGCTGCGGGGCGGGATGGGCCGTCCGTTGGCTTACAAACGCAAGACGCCGCGGCCTTTCGGCACGCGGCGTTTGGTATCGTTGGTTGCGGGGGCGTGCAACTACCGATACCGACATTCACTACAAGTCACTGTCTGAAATGGAGCAATCGGCGCTTGGATCGTTTTGACGCCTATTCCTCGTCGTCCAAATCCGTGAATGACTGGAGCAACATTGCCGTAGTAACCTCGTCTCGTACAACATCCATTTCGGCGGATGCACCCGCCTTGAATGACCCACGCAATGAAACATATGCTCCAAAAGTCTCAACCCGCGAGGCGTTTGTTGTCATTTGTCTTAAGGCCGTATGATGACGATCATGATCCCCAACTCTTACCATCTGTGGCAACATATCAACCACGGGAAGTGAAACCCCGCCCTCTTCAGCGTTCTTGTAAGCGGCGATCTGCCCAAGCACGCCACACAGAAAGCCGAGATCAGGGGCGATGCGTATGGCGAAGCGGCGAGCCCGTTGTGCTGTTGAGGATTGGTTTGCTCGCTGTTTGACCTCTCCTTCGTGCTTCCGAATGAACGCGAGAAGCCAAGCCTCGATCTCGACCAGCGTGCGTCCTGCGCACCACATTGAAACCAACGTCTTGAGCGCTCCCAATATCCGCTTAGCGGTGGCCTTAGGTATTGTTGTATTCGTGTAGGCGCGGCCGAAAACGGACTCAAGAGCTGTTTCCCTGACGAAGATCGTCAAATCCAAAGGATGTTCGGCCACTATATCCAGCAGCCAGTTGATCCAGTCCTCGGTAGCCGTCTTTTCAACTGGCGCATGATCAAACGCCTCGACCAATCTTTCGATCAGCCTTGGCGGAACACCATTGCGGACAGCAATTTCCCGTTGCCAATCAAGAACGGGCGGATCTTCCAGTTGTTCCTCGGCAGCCCTGAGCGCGGTTCGGCGACGTTCTAGCCATTTGTCCGCCCCCAAAGCATTAGCTTCCCTACGCCGGAAAAACCCCAGCGAACGGCGAACGATATCGTCGAAGCCACTCTCTCCTGCTGTGGTGACAGCAGACAAACGCCGGATTATCGACTGCACTTTTGGATCAGGGTTAGCGGATACCTCGATCCGATCAAGAAGCAACTCTATCGGATCATAAACCTCCTCACAGGCATCCTGCTCGGAGAAAACGGTCTTCAGAATTCCTTCGGACGGAAGAGAGAGGTTCCCTCTTTCCACACCGATGGGTTTTGCGGGAACAACGATTGCCAGACCGGTTGCAGCATACGCCGCGCGTCCAGCCCTCCCGAGCGCATTGAGTATCTCGTGAGGACGCAAGTCCGTGCGAGGATTGCCGCTTGGGTCATCAATCGCGCTCCTGTCGGTTCCTGCAAGAATCACGACATCGCACGGCAGATTCAACCCTTGCGCAATTGTAGATGTCGCGGCAACCACATCAAGGCCCAGATCCTCACTCTCAGAATCCCTGCGAACCCGAAAAACGCTTTCCGTCAACCGCCGCTCCAATGGCAGCAGATCACCATGATGCACCGCTGCTCTGCACCCCATGGGATCGAATGTGGCTTCGGCCGCTCCCACATCCCTGAGAACTGACTTGCGCATTTCCTCCTGCGTCTCATCCAGAGCGATGGTGGCCGGGGCCAGTAGTCCATTGATCTGATCCGCAACGCTCCCGCATGCTTTAGTATCGTTGCAGAAGACGATCACGCGCTTTCCTACGGCCGCATAGTCGGCCGCGATCCGCGCAGCGACTTCGTTCCTGTTCGATGTCAATTTCCCCTTGGCATTTTTCACGAGCGGCGGCCGTTGATCCGTGAGCGCCTGCACGACCAGCTTCTCCGACCTTTTGGGGTGCCATCCAGAAATCAACGAAAAGAGTCCAAGAGGCTGTGCGGGGACCCGACTCCGCGCGGACTGGGTCTTCGCCTTCGATGCCGCTTGCACAGCCTCAAGCACGTCAGAGCGATCATAGATGACGCAAGAGCGAAGTTGCCGTGTTGGCTTCCAAGGATCGTCGAACGCTTCGACCTCCCTTCCCGTCACGGCCCGCAGCCAACGAGCGATTTCGGCGCCGTTGGCGACCATAGCAGACAGCAGCAGCAGGTCTGCTTCCTTGCGATGGCGGAGAAACGTCAGGAGCGCTAACATCGCATCAATGGCGCGTGCGCTGATTTTCGATGACGTAGCCGGATCGTCGGCACTGATGAGATGGAACTCATCGAAGACGAGGAGGCCGACCTTGTCGAAAAGCTCAGGCGCGAAACCAAGGAGGGCAAGGCAACGCTCGGGTGTCATGACGGAGAATGGTGGCAGCTTGTCCCCAAGCTCTTCGAGCGCAACGTCTTCAACAACGCTGACCGCCTCTAGGCCTCCGATTTGTGCAGAGAGATCGGTCTCTACCTGATCTACGAGAGCGTGAGTAGGAGCCAGGTAGACGACGCTCTCGCCCGCGCATAGGGTTGCTGCGATTTTCAGGACAGATAGCGTGGTCTTCCCCGAACCAGTGGGCGATGTCATCACCATGGACCTGCCACGGTTCAAGTATCCCGTCCTGACAGCTTTCAGATGATTGATCCATAGAAATGGGTGCGATTGCGTCTGAGACAGAAGCCAGTCGGCCCATGCCTTAGCTTGCGCTCCAGATGGTGTTGGGAGTCGAACCAGCATCGCGGCCTGCATTCCATCAACAAGCCGACTCAACAGTGTGGCCAGATGATGTGGACCGGCAAACTGGTGCTGCACGGTTCCTTCCAGCGCTACGTTGATCTCCACCGCTGAGGCCTCCGACAAGCGGATAACACGCTTGAGCCTTGAGCGGATATCAGGGTCGGACACAGCGCTCCCGCGCGCCTCCTGTCCAAGTCCCTGAACCACGTAGGCACATTCCCTTAGAAGAAGATCAGTGGCTACTTCTCGGCTATCTCCCATGGCGATGGAGTCTTCGCCGAGGTCACGCTCTATCAGCGTCGTGAGATTGCCAGTTGCCAATTCCCGAAGACTCAGGATCAGAGATCGTCTAACCGCCCGCCGTTCGCCTCTGGCCCTGAGCTGCCCCGCCACTTCCGCTGCGTCCGCCGCCCGATCAGCAATCAGGAACAGTAGCGTTGCGGAGATTGATGATCCAATAGCATCACTCGAAATAACGGTTGGACGATCCAATGCAGTTTCACGAACGCGGCTCAAGATCTGATGAGCACTAGCTGCGACGAAAGCTGCGGCACGCGTCTGCTCCGGTCGAAGATTGAGTGCAACATAGGCTTCAAAAGTCGAAGCAAGACGCCTTACCCGGTCGATCACTCCGCTTGCAGGCTCAGATTCACCTTCACGGGACAGAAGGCGAACTGTCGCCAACTCAATGTGAGCCGCCGTCAACAACTCATCCAGCGTTTCAGGATCGAGACCCGGTAGATCAGGAGCCTCCCGTAGAAGAGCGCGGGAACTTGGATCAAACACCGGCGATCTCCTGGATTTTAGCCGCCACCTCGCCGGCGAGAAGAGCTAACCCTTTGCGCACGTCCTCGAAAGCCAGCACTCCGGCCGTGCGACTTTCGAGCTCACCACCAGCGACCGTTTCAAAACCAGCTATGATATGCAGAAAATTTCCGGCCTTGCGCTGATCTTCGCCGGTGGCCACGGCAACTCTGAACTCGCGAGCACCTTCCCAAAACATTTCGTCGACCGCTGCCTCAGCATCGATGTCAGGGACACTCTTTAGCAAGGTTACGAGGTCGGCGAGGATTTCATCATCGCGATCACCGCACAGAATAGTTCCGATCTCGGGCCATACGCTGGAGCTTATAAGGCTGCGCGGCGATTTCGAAGCCTTGTCCTCACAAAGCACAATGCGCTTGATCTCGCGCCCACCATCTTCCAGTTCGATTATAAAGCCGTCGAATCCCTTGTCTGCCTGTCGGACATGAGGCGATGTCATATAGCCGTTCGGAAGAGCTAGCCGCGCCGCAACCCAGGAGATATGCTGAAATAACAGTCCGTCCCGGTGAATAACGGATGTCCTTATCCGCTTTCTTGCCGCCTCCTTCTGTTCGTCGGTTCCCGACCGGAAAAGCTCAACGTCTTCGGCACGCGGAGCCGTCAGCTTCCTCACGACATTCTGAGCGACCCTGCCTTTTGAAACGCGCCGTCGCGGTTCCAAAGCATTGATCACTCGCTGAGCGTTTTCCTCCTGTCGCAAATAGAGATAGGCGATAATTTCGATCAGCTTGGCACGATTTTTTTTGCCAATTATCCATTCCGAAAAATTACATTCTGTAGTTGGAGAGGGATTTATAGACAGTGGCATATGGTTTTCGCCCGAGGCAGTCCGTCGCTAGCTAGAATGATTACGCAGCACCCGCGACCATCATTTGTGAAATCGTAGCAAGCCAACCTCTGATCTCATTCTGAGGGTCTGCTACGGCTAGCCTATCGACGGTCATCCGAGATATCGCCGTGTTGTTGAGATAGCGCTTCGCTGCGCTTTCCTTTTTCCGACGCTTCTCCTCGTCAAGGTTGCCCCAAGGGTCAGCACCATTAACCGCGTGGACCGCCTGCGCCACAATTTGGGGGACATCATCGAAATCGCCAAAAGGCACCCCAAAGGCGATGTTTATTTGGTTCAGGGCGTAGGCTTCACAAATAGCCTCATGGTGTAGGTAACTCTCCAACTCACGTTTTTGGGTTGCCACAGCACGGCATCCGGCACGGGCGTTAACCGCATTCATATGATCCACATACTTTGGTTGACCTGGCGGTGGATTATCGCGATCACAAATGTGAAACTCTGGTCTGTTGAACGGAGCCAGCCGTGAAGCCCATAAAGCTAAATTACTGCCCCCGAGGGGCACGAAAATGAGCTCACCATCTAATTCGAGCTGTTCGAGGTCGGGCACATCTTCGCCTGCGGCGATGAGTACCCGCGACACACCTTTGAGAAACGAAATATCATGCGGACCTTCGACACCGATGAAGATCTTCACATTGTGGTCAGGAAGCACTCCAAGCGATTTTGCAATCTCAGCCGAGGTCGCTTCGCTACCTTCGCTGATCAAACGAATTCCATCTTCTCCCCGCTGGATGAAGCGAAGATCAGTCTCGTCCAGATAACGAGCCAGCATGGGAGTATGCGTGGTGACTATGACTTGCTTACCGTCCCCATCTGAGAGTTCCCGAAGAGCGTTCAATAACAGGCGTTGGTTTCTAGGATGCTGGCTGGTTTCGGGTTCCTCGATGGCATAGATCACCGAAGATGAGCTTTTTTCCGCTGCGGACTTCTCAGCTTTCGCACGAAAAAAATTGAGAAGAACGAGGCGCTTCACGCCGCTCCCACGTTTATTGAGAGGAATACCCTCATCACCTGTAATACTCGTAGAAAACAACGTATCCCATTTTTTAGTCGCTATGACTGGGTTTAGGGTTTCAGCAACGGATGCATCCATTTCCCGCAATTTATCTACAGTCGCAGCAGCAATTTTCTTTACCTCACTTTCAACATAATCTCGAACTTCTTGCAATTTCGGTTCGACGGCCTTGATCGCCTCTCTGATTGCGGCCTTCAGAGGGTCTTGAGCTTCCGCATCCTGATCCGTACTAGCTCGATCTGACTTAAATAGCGCAAATGTCGGCAGGTATTGCTGTAACTCGGCCCAGACCTGTTTGCTTCCCTCTGCATCCAGCGACACCGCGGCCGTTGCTAGTTTGAGGTCGCCACAGCTCTGCCAGATCGCCGCTCGCACGAGAGCGTTCGCCCTCTTGTCCACGCCATCCAAATTTACACCTTGATCGGCCGCCCGCTTGGCAAGTTCGGCCTTTTTGAGAGTGAGAAGGTCGCTATACCCCGCTGCCGTCGGATGGTCCGCCAAGGCTTCGATCGCAGTAATCTTCGGCGTCCCTAGACTTCCATTGTAGGTCTTCCGAATGACGAGCGTTCCATTCGCACTCAGAAGATACTCACCAGAGAGCGTGGTAGGAAATTCAGCATCCACTACCAGCTGTTCAGGAAGCTGATCGAATTCGCATGTTATGCGCATCTGTTTCGGATCACCTGCCTTGCAGGCGTCGTCCTTATCAGGCGAAGCAGTCTCAAAGAAGATCGCCAGCGCGTCCATGAGGGTAGATTTACCTACGTCATTTCTACCAACGAGCGCGGTCAGGTTACCAAAGCGCACCGTGACAGGTGCTGAGTAACAACGAAAATTCTCAACTGTAAGACCAACTAAACGCATCATCTGCCCCCCGGAAACAACCACGAGTGTCTCTACAACTTCCAGTACGGTCAATGCTTTTGTGGCGGAACCCCCTATCGCGAAATGCCCAATACGACGGGCAGTTCAGCCATTGCCCGACATGAGCGAGCTCAGGTCGGAAAGCTGCTGGCTTTGCGTAGCGAGAAGCTGGTTGCCGACCTGGGTCGCTTGCAGCGCGCCGGTGTCATTCTGGTTCTGGACAACTAAGGTCGACTCACACCGGCAGATGACCTAGGATACACAGTTGCCAGCGCCCGACCTCGACAAAGAGCGGAGCGCGCTTCGCGGCCCGACCGCCAGGAGATCTTGGCAACTGGCCCCTCGATCAACTGAACTGTTTGCTGGCCCGGCATACCGAGCAAACGTCATCATCGCGTATCATTACTTAAGCTGTCTTGGCGTGCTGTTGGACACGCCGAGCCTTTGCAAAACCCCGATCCGTGGCCATGAACCGATGCAGCATCGGCACGATCAGCCTGACGGGATCGGCGACGGGCTGGCCGCTCTCGCGGGCCAGCACCTCGGCATAGGCGACAAGATCGCGATGAAGCGGCCCCGGCAGCTCCAGCATCACCTTGACCGGCTTGTCCTCGACGATGGGGCCGAGTTTCAGCTTGGTCATGGTCAACCTCCTGCCGGCTCGAATACAAGGTCGCGGGTGACGATGATCCTGACCGGGAAGCCCGGTCGGATGGTGAGCGTCGGCGCGACCTGCAACTGGCGCTGAACGATCTGCTGGCCGGCCTGATTGACGGTATCCTGCGCCCCCTCGCGGATGGCGCGGATCAGTCGGTCCTCGTCGCTGGTCGCCAGCTCCGTGCCGACTGCGAGCAGCGTGGACAGCCCTGCGGCCTTCATCAGATCCCACCAATGATAATCGACGCCATCCTCCAGTCCGGCATAGCCGCTGGCGTCCGCGCCCGGCAGGCGCTCAAGGACGATGGAGCGGCCGCCCGGCAGGATCAGGCGGTTCCACACCAAGAGCACCCTGCGCTGGCCGAAGGTCACGCCGTCATCGTATTGGCCGATGATGCGCGTGCCCTGCGGGATCAGCAACAGCGAGCCGCTGGGGCTGTCATAGACGTTCTCCGTCACCTGTGCGGTGATCTGGCCCGGAAGGTCGGAACGGATGCCGGTGATGAGCGCGGCCGGGATCACGGCCCCGGCCTGAAGGATATAGGGTGATGCCGGCGGCACGACGCGATCCGGGGCGACGGTCTGCCGGTCCACCGGCCCGTTGAGAAACGCCGCGTGGCGATCCTGTGTCGCGGGCTGCCCGCCGAGGCCAAGACCGGCAAGGCCGGGCATGGCCGTTCCTGCCGGCGATCCCGTGCGCGGGCCGGACTGGAAAAAGACGTTGCTCAAGCGCGCGGCTTCTTCCTCGGCCCTGCGGCGTTCTTCCTCTGGATCGACGGCGGGCGTCGTGATTGCCGGCGTTACAATGGGCTGTCCCCGATTCTGCGCGTCGAGGATCGGGCGGCCGAGGTCGCCGGGCAGCGCCGGGCCGAGCGCCGGCCCGCTATAGTCGCTCGGCAGGCCGGACAGGCCGTCCGCCGTGGGCCGGTTCTCGGTCGAATAGAGTTCGTCGCCGCCCGGTCCTGCATCGCGGGTCTGGAGCGCGTAGATCAGCGCCCCGCCGATGCCGAGAAGCGCGACGGCCCCGACGCCTGCCAGCATCTTGCGGGACAGGCGCGTAACGCGGGGCGGCTCGGCGCGCAGGCGCATGGGTGCGATGGTGTCGGTGATGGTATTGTCGCTCATGACGGGGTGTCTCCGGTCGCGCTGGCGGGCTGCGCGGCGGCGGCCTGCGTCGGGTTGGTGCGAACGATCCTGACGACCTGCTGGCGATTGCCGCTGCCAAGGCGCAGCTCGGCCGCGCCGAACAGGCGGTCCACGATCAGGACGTTCTGGTGGATGCGGGAATTGACGATCTGCGGCTCGCCGTTCGCGCCAAGCACGAAGATCGGCGGCATTTCGCCCTGCACGATCCCGGCCGGGAAAACGACATAGACGCGGCGTCCATCGTCGAAGACGGAAACCGGCCGCCATGGCGGGCTGTCGCCCTGCACCTGCAAGGCGTAGCGATAGTTCCGCGCTGCGTCGGCCGGAATGATCGGCGCGACCGGGACCGTCTGGCGCTGGCCGGCAGGCGGTGCCGGATAGGCCCATGCCACGGCCGGCATGTAGAGCGATTCCCGCGCGCGCAGCTCGATCATGTAGGTGCGCCGGTCGGTGGTGACGACAAGGTTGGTGGAAATGTCCGGCCGCGTGGGCTTCACGAGGATATGGACACGGCGGTTTGCGCCGCTGCCGCTCTCGGTGTCGCCAATAATCCACCTTGTCGTATCGCCGGCCGCGATCGGCCCCGCGCCTGTCAGGCTCTCGCCCGGCTCCAGCGCAATGGTGGTGATCTGCCCGACTGCGGCATAGACCTGATAGAGCGCGCCTTCCGACCACGGATATATCTGGATGGCGTTGTAGTAGCCTTCCCGGCGCGGCTCGACGCGGGCGGCGGCATTGGCGTTCTCAACGCGGCCGGTCGGCGTGCCGGCGGCGGTGCCGCCGCGCGCCACGGTCCATGCCGGGGGCACATGCAGCGGCCGAGGCGTGTTGTCGGTTGCCGCCGCCTGCATGGTTGGCAGCGGCGGCACGCTGGCGTCGTAGCTGAATTGCGGCGTCCGGTTGGTCGCGCAGCCTGCCAAAGTAATTGCAAACGCCGTCGCAAAAATCGCATAGGTTAGCGACTTCAGGATCAGTAAGGAGGAACCGACAGAATGGATTCTGTGCCGACGATTGTTGCCCGGTATATCGACGCCTACAACAGGATGAATGTTCAGGCGATGCTCGACTGCCTGTCGGACGACGTTCGGTTTATCAACAGATCGAACGGAGAGACGACGAACGAAACGCACGGGATCGAGGCATTTCGCGCGCTGGCGGAACAGGGCGTCCAGTTGTTTGCTGAAAGAGAACAGACGATCCTCGACTGTATCGCGATAGACGACCGTGCAGCCGTGCGCATCGGCTATCGCGCCAAGGTCAAAACCGACCTGCCCAATGGCTGGAAGGCCGGGCAGGAGATCAAGATGACGGGCACCTCGTTCTTCATGATCTCCGAGGGAAAGATCAGCGAGGTGATTGATGCAAGCTGAGGCTTTCATTGGCTCATCTCCCGCGACCACGAAATTGCATTGACGTAGATGCCGAGCGGATTGGCGCGCAGTCGCTCGGCATCGCGCGGGGTCTGGATCACGATGGTCAGGATGGCGGTCCATCGTTCCGTAGTGGAAAGCTGGCCGTTCTCGTAGTGCCGCTCCACCCACGACACCCGGAAGGAATCCGGCGATGCCCGGATGACCGATGACACTTCGACGGCGATCTGCTGGCGGCCAACCTTGGTGAAGGGGTCATTGGCGCGGGCATAATCGTTCAGCGCCGCCGCGCCGCGATCCGTGGTCCATTCATAGGCGCGAAGCCAGTTCTGGCGGACAATGATGGCGTCGGCCGGGATCGCGCGGACCTGCTCAATGAATCGGCTAAGATGGAAAGCAATCTGCGGATCGGTCGGGCGATAGTCGGCATTGGCGGGCGCGACGGTTTGCGCCTGACCGAGATTGTCCACCTGAACAACCCAAGGCACCACGGTGCCGCGCGCCGATTGCCAGACCAATGCCGAAGCGAAGCCGACAGACAGGATCAGCGAGCCGAAGGCCATGAGCCGCCAGTTCCGCGCCTGCACGCGAGCCGAGCCGATACGCTCGTCCCAGACTTGCGCGGCGCGCTGATAGGGCGTCTCGGGTTCCGGCGTCTTGCCGTAATGGGTTGCTGGTCGTTTGAAGATGCTCATGAGCGGTCACTTTCGGAAAGGTTGACGGAGGAACCGGAGCCGTGGCTGTCGCCGGAGCGGACGGCATGGGCGGTCATGGTGGTGCCATGATTGAGGGCCTGCCGGCGCTGCATCCGCTGCGCCCAAGCCGGAGAGCTGCCGGCCGGGTTGGATGGCGCGGCTGCGGGTTCGGCGCTTGCGCCGCCGACCGTTCCCATGGTGGAACTGCCGCCGCTGGCCCCGAAGCTGCCCTTCACGCCATCGAAAAAGCTGGATTTGACGGATTCACCGGCACGCGCGACGGCGCGTTTCAGGGGCGAGATAGCGGCGGAACCAGCGGCGCGCGCCAAACCGCCCATGCCGGCAGCAACACCAGCCGCACCGGACTGACCGAGCGATCCGACGCTATAGGCAGCGGAGGCAGCGCCTGCGGTTGCCGCGCCGCCACGAACGGCAGCGGCTCCACCGGACAGGGCAGCGGCACCGCCCTTGGCGGCAAGCATGGCCCCGCCGCCAGCGGCGATGGCCGCGCCGCCGACCGCAAGCCCGGTTCCCACAGCTGCGCCTGCGCCAAGCTGGGGTCCGCCCGAAACAATGCCGTTGGCGATGCCGGGACCGAAGATGCCGAGGCCGAGCAGCGACAGGGCTGCCAGAACAATCGCCATAGCGTCGTCCACGGTGGGGGTCGCCCCACCGAAACCGGCTGTGAATTGCGAGAAGAGCGTCGAGCCGATGCCGATAATGACCGACAGCACCAGCACCTTGATACCGGAAGAAACCACGTTCCCCAGAACCTTCTCGGCCATGAAGGCGGTTTTGCCGAAAAGGCCGAAAGGGATCAGCACGAAGCCGGCGAGCGTGGTCAGCTTGAACTCGATCAGCGTCACGAAAAGCTGGATGGCCAGGATGAAGAAAGCAAGGATCACCAGCGCCCAGGCAAAGAGAAGGCAGACGATCTGGACCAGATTCTCGAAAACCGCGATCCAGCCCATCAGGTCGGAAACGGATTCGAGCAATGGACGGCCCGCGTCGAGGCCGGTCTGCGCCACGCGACCCGGCCGCATCAGATCGGTGACGGAAAAGCCGGTGCCCGAGGCCATCAGGCCGAGGCCGGCGAAGCTCTCGAAGACGATCCGCGCGAGATTGTTCCAGTTGGAAATGATGTAGGCGAAGACGCCGACGGAAAGGGTCTTTTTCACCAGCCGCGCGACCACATCGTCATCGGCGCCCCATGCCCAGAAGAGCGCGGCGAGCGTCACGTCGATGACGATCAGCGTCGTGGCGATGAAGGCGACTTCGCCGCCGAGCAGCCCGAACCCGCTGTCGATATAGCTGGTGAAGATGCCCAGGAAGTTGTCGATGACCCCCGTTCCCCCCATAGCTCACTGTCCTCCGGTCTGCTGCGGAGCTTCGGGCGCAGGAGTCCTGCCAAGGAAGCGGTCGCGGGATTCAGCCCAGGCGGCGAGGCAGCCGGCGTCATTCGCCGCCGCCTCGCCGCGCTGCTGGCAACGGCGCAAGGTTTCGCGCAGCGGATCGGCCGGGGGCTGGAGGGCCGATGCTGGCCTTGGCGCGGAAGGCTCGTCCTTCCGCGCCATGTCGATTGCGGTCGCCGTAACGGCGATGGCGACGAACACCACGGCCCCGAGGCGGGCCAGTATCTTGCCGTCCATGGCGAGCCTCCCGTCAGTTGTTGCCGTTGAACATCTGCGCGTTGCCGGGCTGGTAGCCGGTGCCCGGCGTCAGGAACCGCTCGCGCTGGATGCGGCCCTGTTCGGCAGCGGTCGCGCGCTCCGCCTCGATCAGCGCCTCGGCCCGGCCGTTGGCCGACATGACCGCGATCAGATCCGAAAGCTGCTGCGATTGCAGGGCGAGAAGCTGGTTGCCGGCCTGCGTGGCTTGCAGCGCGCCGGTCGCGCCCTGGCTCTGGCCGACCAGCGCGGCCATCTCGGCGCGATTGCTATCGATATTGCCGACAACACCCGCCTGGACGCGCATGGCGTCCTGCAAGCCGCCAACGGTGTTCTCCCACCGGCTGCGCGCATCCGCGATGAGCTGCTGGTCGGTCGCGGTCAGAGACAGATTGCCGTAATCCTGCTGGAACATCTGGTCGATGTTCTGCACGTCGAAGGCGATGTTCTGCGCCTGCCCGAGAAGCTGCTGCGTGCGTTGGACGTTCTGCTGAAGCTGCTGGAGGGAGGAATACGGCAGGCTCGCAAGGTTGCGAGCCTGGTTGATCAGCATCTGGGCCTCATTCTGGAGACTGGCGATCTGGTTGTTGATCTGCTCAAGGGTGCGGGCGGCGGTCAGCAGGTTCTCGGCGTGGTTGGTCGGGTCATAGACGATCCGGCCAAACCCACCGAAGAAGGCATGGGCCGGTGTCGTGAACACCGGGGCCAGCGCCAGCGGTGCGGCAAGTGTGAGGGCCAGTGCGGAGGCGCCGACCATATGGGTGATGCGGGGCATTTTGCGCGTCATGGGGAAATCTCCTTTTCGTCCAGGGTGAGTTCGATCTCGTCGCCGACGGCGGCGTCGATGGGTGGGGCTTCATCCCACGGGGCGAGATTGGTGAGGCTCGGGATCAGGTCGGCTGCCCAAGCGACGCCGCGATGGCGCAGCCAGGCTGCCATAAACCCGTCGCGGTCGTTGGCGAGATGGATGCGCTCGATGTCAGCCTGATCTGATTTGGCGGATGCTGCGCAGAGCGCGAGGCCGACTTCGGACAGGCCCAGCTCGAACAGGCGATTGCCCCTGCGGCTTTGGCAGTAATAGTCGCGCTTGGGTGTGGCCCGCGCGAGGATTTCGATCTGGCGGTCATTGAGACCGAACCGCCTGTAAATCTCGGTGATCTGCGGCTCGATGGCGCGCTCGTTGGGAAGCAGGAGCCGTGTCGGGCAGCTCTCGATGATCGCCGGCGCTATGGGCGAATTGTCGATGTCCGACAGGCTTTGCGTGGCGAAGATGACGCTGGCATTTTTCTTGCGCAGCGTTTTGAGCCATTCGCGGAGCTGGCCGGCGAAGCCATCGTCGTCCAGCGCAAGCCAGCCTTCGTCGATGATGAGCAGCGTCGGCCGTCCGTCCAGCTTGTCGCCGATGTGGTGAAACAGGTAGGACAGCACGGCAGGAGCCGCGCCAGTCCCCACCAGCCCCTCGATCTCGAAGGCCTGCACGTCCGCCGTGCCGAGATATTCGGCCTCGGCATCGAGCAGCCGGCCATGAGCTCCGCCAATGCAATAGGGACGCAACGCCTGTTTCAGATCGTTGGACTGGAGCAGCGCGCTCAGCCCGGTGATGGTCCGCTCCCCAGCCGGTGCCGAGGCCAGCGACGTCAGCGCCGTCCAGATATGCTCCCGGACCTCGGGGGTGATCTGAACAGTCTCGCGCGAGAGGATTGCCGCGATCCAGTCGGCGGCCCAGGCACGTTCCGCAGTCTCGTGGATTCGCGCCAGTGGTTGCAGGGCGACCCCGGCAATGTCCTGAGCGAGAGAAATGCGCAAATCCCGATCCACGGAACTGTCAGGGCTGAAAACCCCGGCGGCGGTCAGTTCGCCGCCGAGATCATGCCAGTCGCCACCCATGGCGAGCGTAGCGGCCCGGATGCTGCCGCCGAAGTCGAAGGCGAAGATCTGGCTTCGTGCGTAACGGCGGAACTGGAGTGCGGCGAGAGCAAGGAGAACGCTCTTGCCCGCGCCTGTTGGGCCGACGACAAGGGTGTGGCCTACGTCGCCGACATGGAGACTTAGCCGGAACGGGGTAGAGCCTTCGGTCCTGGCGTAAAGCAGTGGAGCGTCGCCGAAATGCTCGTCCCGTTCCGGCCCCGCCCACACCGCCGAAAGCGGGATCATGTGGGCGAGATTCAAAGTGCTGATGGGCGGCTGCCGCACATTCGCGTAGGCGTGTCCGGGCAGGCTGCCGAGCCATGCGTCAACCGCGTTGACGGTTTCCGGCATGGCGGTGAAATCTCTGCCTTGAATCACCTTTTCGGCAAGGCGCAGCTTCTCGTCGGCAATGCGCGGGTCGGCATCCCAAACGGTGATGGTGGCCGTGACATAGGCCATGCCCGCAACATCCGCCCCAAGCTCCTGCAAGGCCATGTCGGCGTCGAGCGCCTTGTTGGCCGCATTGGTGTCCACAAGGGCGGACGCCTCGTTGGTCATCACCTCTTTCAGAATCGCGGCGATGCTCTTGCGCTTCGCAAACCATTGGCGGCGGATGCGGGTCAGCAGCCGCGTCGCATCGGTCTTGTCGAGCAGGATCGCGCGCGTGCTCCATCTGTAGGGGAACGGCAGGCGGTTCATTTCGTCGAGCAGGCCTGGCGTCGTCGCGGTCGGGAATCCCACGATGGTCAGGACGCGCAGATGCGCGTCGCCAAGGCGCGGCTCCAGCCCACCGGTCAAGGGCTGGTCGGCCAGCAGCGCGTCGAGGTGCATCGGCACCTCGGGCACGCGCACGCGATGCCGGTTGGTCGAAATGGTGGAATGGAGATAGGTAAGCGTCGCGCCGTCATCCATCCAACGGCACTCGGGCATGAAGCCGTCGAGCAAGGCCAGCACGCGGTCGGTGCGGTCGATGAAGCCGCGCAGCAGCTCCCACGGGTCCACGCCGGTTTTCTCTCGGCCCTCGTAGAGCCATGTTTCCGCGCGGGCCGCTTCCTCGGCCGGGGGCAGCCAGAGGAAGGTCAGGAAGTAGCCCGACACGAAATGCGTGCCCGCTTCCTCGAAACCGGCTTTCCGCTCGGCATCGACCAGCGCCGACGCGGCATCGGGAAAGATGCTGTCGGGATATGTCGCTGCCTCGCTACGCTGCGCCTCTACGAAGATGCTCCAGCCGGAGCCGAGACGGCGCACGGCGTTGTTGATGCGGCCG
This sequence comes from Amaricoccus macauensis, assembly GCF_014201905.1. Classification (GTDB taxonomy): domain Bacteria; phylum Pseudomonadota; class Alphaproteobacteria; order Rhodobacterales; family Rhodobacteraceae; genus Amaricoccus; species Amaricoccus macauensis. Next base: position 75,063 of record NZ_JACHFM010000006.1, read on the forward strand.
GCGACGGCGACCAGCTCGGCCGCGACGGCGGAATCCAGATCGGGACCGCGAAACTTCGCCGTCCGCTGGAAACTCCCGTCCTTGTTCAAGACGACGCCGGAGCCGACCAGCGCGGCCCATGGCAGATAGTCGGCGAGCCGGGTGGTGGTGCGGCGGTATTCGGTAAGGTTCATCATCGACGCGCCTCCCTCAAACCGCCAGATGGCCGGGGACGCGCAGATGCCTGCGCCCGACCTCGACGAATTGGGGATCGCGCTTCGCCGCCCACACGGCCGCGAAATGGCCGATTGCCCAAATGGCGATGCCGACCAGCCAGAGGCGCAGGCCGAGGCCCACGGCCCCCGCCAGCGTTCCGTTCATGATGGCGATGGAGCGCGGTGCGCCGCCGAGCAGGATATGCTCGGTCAGCGCCCGGTGGACCGGGATCGAGAATCCCGGCACCGCGTCGAGCTGTTCGAGTCCGCCCGCCATCAAACGAGAGCCCCGCCACCGAAGGAGAAGAACGACAGGAAGAAGCTCGACGCTGCAAAGGCGATGGACAGGCCGAACACGATCTGGATCAGCTTGCGAAAGCCGCCGCCCGTATCGCCGAAGGCCAGCGTCAGGCCGGTGACGATGATGATGATGACGGCGATGATCTTGGCGACCGGCCCCTCGATGGACTGGAGGATGCTTTCGAGGGGCGCTTCCCACGGCATCGACGAGCCGGACGCATGGGCGGCCGGTGCCATGAACAGGCTGACATAGGTGGTGGCCGTGGCGACGTGGCGACGCAGGCGCATGGCATGACGGATCATTCGGAATCTCCTTCTGGATCGGGGATGATCGGGGTAATGCGGTAGTTGCCGGCGGGATCGAGCCCGTCGATGCGGGCAAGTTCGGCGAGCCGGCGCGCGAAACCGCGCCCGGACAGGACAGCAACAAGGTCGATGGCCTCCCCGATCAGCGACCGGGGGACCGTGATGACGGCTTCCTGGACAAGCTGTTCGAGGCGGTGGAGTGCGCCGAGCGCGGAACCAGCATGGAGGGTGCCGATGCCGCCGGGATGGCCGGTGCCCCAAAGTTTCAGGAGCCCGAGTGCTTCCGGGCCGCGCACCTCGCCGACTATGATGCGGTCAGGCCGGAAGCGCATGGTCGCGCGCGACAGCTCGAGGAGATCGATCACCTCGTCCACGCTGCGCATCGGCACCTTGTTTTCGGCGGTGCATTGCAGTTCGCGCATGTCCTCGATGATAATGACACGATCGGCGCCCTTCGAGACTTCCGCCAGGAGCGCATTGGTGAGTGTGGTCTTGCCGGTCGATGTCCCGCCGGCCACGAGGATGTTGGCGCGTGTGGCAACGCCCAGGCGCAATGCCTCGGCCTGAAACCGGGTCATAATGCCAGCCGCCACATAGTCGTCCAGCGTGAAGACCGCGACGGCGGGCTTGCGGATGGCAAAGGCCGGCGCATCGACGACAGGCGGCAGCAAACCCTCGAAGCGCTCCCCGCTCTCCGGCAGTTCCGCGGAGACGCGCGGGCTGCGGGCATGGACCTCCGCGCCGACATGGTGCGCGACCAGGCGCACGATGCGCTCGCCATCGGCAGCAGACAGGCGCTCGCCGGTATCGGCCAGACCTTCCAAAAGCCGATCTATCCAGATGCGGCCATCGGGGTTCAGCATGACCTCGATGACGGAGGGGTCTTCCAGAAACCGGGCAATGGCCGGGCCGAGCGCGGTGCGCAACATCCGTGCCCCGCGCCCGATGATTTCCTGTCTGTGGTCGGTGAAGGTCATGTCGGCCCCGGTTTCTGGCGGGGCGCAACAGGTGGTCCCCGGATCGGGGTCGATTAAGAAAGCCCGGAATCGGGCCGCTTCAACAAGTATTTAAGCGCATGCGGCGGGATGCGGTGATCTGCGGAAAATAGGACAGGATGCGGAGTCAGGATCGGTCGCCGTCCGCGCCGGACTGGTCCTGCGGAAACGAATCAACGTCGCGCGAAAGCTCTTTCAGGAACCTGTCGCCGGTTGCCAGCCGCTTGCCGAGGGTCTGCATGAATCCCTCGAACCGTTCGGCCCCCTTGGCGCGGGCCGAGGCTTGTGCGCTTTCGGGCTGCGGAGGCGTGGCGGCAAGCCAGAAGTAGACGAACAGCGAGACGGTTTCGCCGAGCACGGCGAGATCTTCGTCGAGTATGTCGATCTGGCGCCCGATCCTGTCCAGGCGGCGCGACATGGCCGCTTCCAGCCGATCCGCCGCGTCGCCGGACAAGAAGGAAGCGACGGCAGCCTCGATGATGGCGGATTTCGAGACTTGCCGGCGCAGGGCCAGCATTTCAACCTGTTTAAGCAGCTCCGGGTCGAAATAGACGTTCATGCGGGTTCTGGTTGCCATGGGCGTATCCTCAAAGGTCGATTCCATCATCGGGGTTCAGCGCCACCTGCCGCGCGACCATCCTCATGCGCTGGCGCATGGCGCGGGCCTTGGCCGCGTCAACATCCGGCTCGTCGTCCAGAAACTCGAACTCCTGTTCGGGCGACGGCGGCGGGGCGACGACTTCCTCATGCTCGGGCAATTCCGGCTCGCGGCGGATGCCGGCATTGGCTGGATCACCCTCGTTCCCGTCTGCGGCAGCCGGAGCGGAACGGCTTTCCGCCGCGACCACGCGGCCGGACCAATCATCGGCGGATGGGCTGGGCGCCAGCGGAGCGGCGACCAGATCGGGCGGGGTCAGGATGCGTTCCTGAAACCGCGCATCCTCGAAATAGCGTGCCTTGGTCGCGCGGATCGGCGGCGTGCCCGCGACCATCACGATTTCGTCCGTTGGCGGAAGCTGCATGATCTCGCCCGGCGTGAGCAGCGGCCGGGCCGTCTCCTGCCGCGACACCATGAGATGCCCGAGCCACGGGGCCAATCTGTGCCCGGCATAGTTGGTGGAATCGCGCAGTTCGGTCGCGGTGCCGAGCGCGTCACTCACCCGCTTGGCGGTGCGTTCGTCATTCGTGGCGAAGCTGACGCGCACATGGCAATTGTCGAGAATGGCGTTGTTCGGCCCATAGGCGCGCTCGATCTGGTTGAGGCTCTGCGCGATCAGGAAACCTTTGATTCCGTAGCCCGCCATGAAGGCCAAGGCGGACTCGAAAAAATCCAATCTGCCGAGCGCCGGAAACTCGTCGAGCATCAACAGCAGCCGATGGCGCTTGCCGGAGGTGGTCAATTCCTCCGTCAACCGCCTGCCGATCTGGTTGAGGATCAGGCGGATGAGGGGCTTGGTGCGGTTTATGTCGGACGGCGGCACGACCAGATAGAGCGTGACCGGCTGGCAGCTGCCGACCAGATCGGCAATGCGCCAGTCGCATCGTGCGGTGACGCGCGCCACCACGGGATCACGATACAATCCCAAAAACGACATGGCGGTGGACAGCACGCCGCTGCGCTCGTTCTCGCTTTTGTTCAGCAGTTCGCGAGCCGACGGCGCGATGACGGGATGAACGCCCGCCTCGCCGAGATGCGGCGTGTCCATCATGGCGCGCAAGGTCGCCTCGACCGGGCGGCGCGGATCGGACAGGAAGTTGGCGACGCCCGCCAGCGTCTTGTCTTTCTCCGCATAGAGAACATGCAGGATCGCGCCGACCAGAAGCGAATGGGAAGTCTTTTCCCAATGGTTGCGCTTGTCGAGGCTGCCTTCAGGATCGACCAGAATATCCGCGATATTCTGAACGTCCCTGACCTCCCACTCGCCTTGCCTGACCTCCAGCAGCGGGTTGTAGGCGGCCGATTTGGCGTTGGTCGGATCGAACAGCAAAACGCGGCCGTGCTTCGCACGAAAGCCGGCTGTCAGTGTCCAGTTTTCCCCTTTTATGTCGTGGACAATAGCGGATGCCGGCCATGTCAGCAGCGTCGGCACTACCAGCCCGACACCTTTGCCGCTGCGCGTCGGGGCGAAGCATAGGACATGCTCGGGACCGTCATGGCGTAGATAGTCCCGTTCGTATCGGCCGAGCACGACGCCATCGGAGCCGAGCAAGCCGGCGCTGCGGATTTCCTTGTCCTCGGCCCATCGCGCCGATCCGTATGTGGCGACGTTGCGCGCTTCCCGCGCCCGGATGATCGACATGAAGATGGCGGCGGCGATGGCGAGGAAGCCGCCGGACGTGGCGATGATTGCACCCTCTACGAAGATCGCGGGCGCATAGGCGTCGAAAGAAAACCACCACCAGAAGAAGGCCGGCGGACAATAGACCGGCCAGCCCGCCAACTCGAACCACGGTGCTCCAAGCTGCGGCTGGAAGCCGAGGCGGAACGCCGTCCATTGCGTCGCTGCCCACACCATCACCAGAACGATGGTGAAGACGACAGCGATCTGACCCCATAAAATTCGGCCTCCGCGCATACGGGCTCCAGTCGGCAAGAGAGACAGAGCCGATCAGAGAGTAGGCAAAATCGGGACAGGCAACAGCAAAGATGATGCGAGAGGGCTGCCGGATACTATCGGCGGTATATAGGACGGGTTGCTTCGGTGTTCACGGTCACCCTGCTACTACTGCGCAGACGGCTTCGCGAATCGCGGCCCATCGTGCCTGCGAGCATAAGCAGGTTGCGCAGCGCGGCGTTGCGATTGAACGGCGACCAGACAGCCGAGAAAGGGACTGGCTCTGGCTCATCGGCCAACGGCAGGAACACGATGCCCGTTGACGGCAGTTGCGCCGTGGCGGCACTGACGATGGTGACGCCGAAACCCTGCCCAACCATGGACAGTAGCGTTCCCCGCCCTACGTCGAAGCGCTGGATCGACGGTGCGGGCCAAAGCCCTGCCAGACGCAGCACGATATGGTCATGAACCTGCGGTCCAGTGCCGCCATGCCGAACAAGGAACGTCTCTCCCACCAGATCGGCCCAGGTGATCTCCGGTCGTCCGGCAAGGCGATGATTCTCCGGCAGCGCAACCACCAGCGGCTCGGTCCAGATCGGACGGGCGTGGTAGTCGGGCAGTTCGGGAGCCCCCGCCACGAACGCCACATCCAACCGGTCGGCGCGAAGCTGCATCACCGCCTCGCGGGCTGTGCCTTCGGTGATCTCGACGTCGATGCCAGGATGGTCTTCGCGGAATTGCGCGATCAGTTCGGCAAGAAAGCTGCGCGGCATCAGAGCATGGATACCGACGCGCAGTCGGCCGCACTCTCCCGACGCCGCCATACCAGCAGTCTTCACCGCATGGTCGAGTTGATCGACGCCGGCGGCGACCCGCTCGACAAAGAGGCGCCCGGCCTCGGTAAGGCGGACGCCTCTGGTATTGCGCTCGAACAGAAGGATGCCGAGGTCTTGCTCCAGCGCCTTGATCCTCGCGCTGACGTTGGACTGGCTGGTGCCGAGCGCCTGAGCGGCGCGGTAGAAGCTGAGATGTTCGGCGACGGCAAGCGTCTGGATCAACGATGCAAGTGGAATGCGCCCCAAACTAAGTTGATGGCTTGGCGGATTTAACCTGCTCTTTTTCTTCAGCCTGCCCATGCCTATCCGCTACGATCTCAATCACGACGAAGTGGCGAAAGGCCTGCGGAGCATTGGCAAGCACATTACATAAAGAAACGCACCGACAATCCAAACCCAACCGTTCCATGCTCCGGCGGTGGCAGAATAGAGTGCCGTAAAGCCAAGCGGTCCCGCGATGGCGCTTAAATTGGTGAGGCTCGTAAGCGTTCCCTGCAAGGCTCCCTGCTTGTTGTTGCTGACATTATTCGAAAGCATTGCCTGCAAGGCCGGCATGCCGACACCCCCGGCGGCAAGCAGCAACAGAACCGGAAACACCATCCATCCCTGCGTGACAAAAGCCAGAAGAATGAAGCCAGTCGCATCCGCGGCCATGCCAAACAGCAGCGTGCGCCGTTCTCCAAGTCGGCTTGAAAGAGGGCCGGTAACAAACGCTTGAAAAATCGCATGTGTTGCTCCAAACGCCGCGAGCGACAAGCCGACGGTCGTGGTGTTCCACTGAAAACGATCCTCACCATATATGACCCATAGGGCCGCCGGCACTTGGCCAATCAGTTGAATAATGAAGAAAACTGCGAAAAGCGCAGTTAGCCCACGCAACGCATCGTCCAGCCGGAACAGAACCAATGGTTCGATGTGAACCGACTTTCCGGTCTTGCCATGACCGCGACGAGTCTCCCTGAGGAAAATGCAGGCAAGCAGGAACGCGATCCCGTTGAGAAGGGCAGCGGCGACAAACGGAGCATGAGCAGAAATACCGCCGAGCATACCACCAAGAGCTGGCCCGGCAATCATGCCCGTACCATAGCAGGCCCCCATGTAGCCGAACCACCGTGCGCGCGAACCTTCCCCCGTCGAATCGGCAATGGTTGAAGCAGCTACGGCTCCGGTTGCTCCCGTGACGCCGGAGACGAGTCGGCCGATATAAAGCACCCACAGGACCGGCGCAGATGCCATGATCGTGTAATCGACTGCGGCTCCCGCGAGAGAAGCCAGAAGCACCGGACGCCGACCGTAAGCATCCGAAAGTTGTCCAAGCAGGGGCGCGAAGACGACCTGCACCAACGCATAGAGCGACAGCAAGGCACCATAGTGACCAGCGACCTGCTCCGTCGGCACAAGCTCGCGCAGAAGCGCTGGAAGGACCGGCATGATGAGGCCGAGACCCATGGCGTCGAGACCCACGATCAGCAGGGCAATGATGGCAGAGCTGTGCACCTGAAACTCCAGTGCCGCTCAAGCGCGAGCGACTTTATCATCGATAAGTATATGGACATAGAACTTATCGGTGATAAATTGTCAAGCGTTGACGAAGGAGCATGAATGACCAAACTGGACAAGGGCACCGTGATCGCGACGGCGCTGGAACTGCTGAACGAGGTTGGCATGGACAACCTGACGACGCGAAAGCTCGCTGAACGCCTCAAGGTTCAGCAGCCAGCGCTTTACTGGCATTTCCAAAACAAGCGTGCGCTGCTTGACGCACTGGCCGAGGCGATGCTGACGGAACGCCACACTCGGTCCCTACCCAAGGAAAACGAGGACTGGCGGGTGTACCTGAAAGAAAACGCCCTGAGTTTCAGAATGGCGTTGCTCTCTTATCGCGACGGCGCGCGTATCCATGCGGGAACTCGACCGACAGAACCGAATTTTGGCACCGCCGAGGCACAAATACGCTTTCTCTGCACGGCGGGCTTTAGTCCGAAGCATGCCGTTTGGACGCTTTTGGCGGTCAGCAACTATGTAGTCGGTTCCGTTCTCGAACAGCAGGCATCTGATGCCGATGAGAGAATTTCGGACAGGTCAGATGTATCCGAGCAAGCACCATCGTCCTTCCTACACGGTCTGTTTCACGAGTTGGAAACAGACAGCATGGATGCTGCGTTCAACTTTGGACTCGACAGCCTCATCGCCGGTTTCGAGCGGCTGCGTTCATGTACAACAAATTAGGATCAAGACCTACTAATTTGGGTTGAGGCATGACTCACGGTCTCGCTTGATGGAGGGAGCCGATGACCGGAACCAACACGCTGGCCACATACTTTATTTCGCGAAAGCAAGAGCGTGCAACCAGGTGAAAATGCCAAGCGAACAGCAATGCCTGCCTCGGGAGAGTAGCGACGGCAATTGCGTGCAATAAGGCTTCTGACGTAAGCTCAGCATCTTCCCCTAGTCTAGCATCATATTAGCTTGGTGATGGACTTCTCAGATAGCCGATGATCAGCCTGCGGCACTGGCCGATCAGCCCATCGGCGCCGACCCTGACGGGATGCCGCTGGATCGCCCGGTGCGCGACCGTTTCCAGCACCGTCTCGATCATGGCGGCCGCATCCGCAAGGTCGAGATCGGGCGAGATTTCCTGCCGATGTCGCTCCAGTTCCGTCTCGATCACCTTCGCCATCCCCCGGCTGATGGCGCGCGTCTTTTCCTCGCGGCCGATGCGCGGTGCGAGATCGTTCAACGCGCGATGCATTTCCGGCTCATGCGGATGGGAAACGAGCGCGAACCCGATCATCGCATCCACGGTATCCACCAGCGTCTTCCCTGGCCGCGCCCGGACCATCGCGGTGAAGCGCGCGAGGACCTCGTCGCTGTAGTGATCGACGACGGCGGCCGCGAGCCCCTGCTTGTTGGGGAAATACTGGTAGAGCGAACCGATGCTCACGCCGGCGCGCTCCGCGACCCGCGCCGTCGTGAGGTTCACGAACCCCTGCTCCGTCAAAAGCTGAGCGGTGGCGACGATGATCGCCTCCACGGTGGCCTGAGCGCGCGCCTGCCGGGGGATTTTTCGTGGGTTTACATTCACTTGTGCGGTGCCGGGCATCGGTCGTCCGAATGCGAATACAAAATATGATGGATTCGTCACATATTTGAGCCATCGGTCAAACGAGATCAAGGGAGCTTCCCATGAACCGGACTAAGGCCACGATCGCCATCAGCATCGCGTTGTCCATCGTGGCGACGACGCTCATCCTGCCCATCCTGGCTCCTCTCATCCGGGAGCTGCATCTTTCCGTCGTTCAGGGCGGGTTGATGCTTTCGATCGGCTCCGTCGCCATGGTGGTCGCGGCTCCTTTGTGGGGCATCGTCAGCGATCGCTACGGGCGCAAGAAAACCATCGTCGCCGGCTTTCTCGGCGTCTTCGCGGGCTACGCGGTCTATACGTTGGTCGTGGTCGGCGGTCTTTCGGGTGCCATGTCCGTGACCGCCATCTTCCTTGCGCTCACGGCGTCGCGCGCTTTCGTCGGCGCTTTCCTGTCTGCCGTGCCGTCGGGCGCCCAGGCGTTGATGGCGGATATCACGAGCCCGTCCGAGCGGGCCGGAGGCATGGCCATCATAGGAGGCGCAACCGGTCTCGGCCTGATTGTCGGTCCCGCGGTGAGCGGCGTCCTCGTGGCCGGCGGCATCACGTGGCCGCTCTATGCGGCGACTGCGCTCTGTGCCTCCGGCGCGCTCGCGGCCCTGTTCTTCCTGAAGGCTCCGCCTGTGGCTTCGCCGGTCCGTCCGCAGCGGACAAGCCTGTTCTCCGCCGCTCTGCAACCCTGGCTCGTTGCCGGCATCCTGCTTTGGGTCGCGATCGCGACCGTTCAGATCAGCGCAGGGTTCTATTTTCAGGACAGGCTCAATCTGGACGGAGAGACCGCTGCAGGGATGCTCTCTGTCGCGCTCACCCTCGTCGGAATTGCGATGTTCGTCGTGCAATTCCTGCAGGTCAGAATCATGGGGTTCACGCCGCGTGCTCTCGTGCTTTCCGGAGCGGGTAGCTGGATCGCAGGGCTGCTTCTCCTCCTGTCGACGGCGAACGCATCGGCATACTATCTCGCCTACACGCTGCTGGGGCTTGGAGCCGGATTCCTCCTGCCGGGGATCATGGCCGGGGCATCTCTGGCCGTCGGCCATGACGATCAGGGGGTGGCGGCGGGCCTCGTCTCCGCTTCGCAGGGCATCGGTTTCATCATCGGTCCGGCCGCCAGCACCATGCTCTATGAATGGAACGAGACCTTGCCGTTCTGGTCGCTCGCCGGGCTGATGGTCGTTCTCATCCTGAGGTTCGCCTTCATTCCGGTGCATGGTGCCCCATTTCCTAACACTTCGGCTACCGGGGGCGCAGATGTCTGATACCCTCAATCGCCAGCTCGTCCTCATCGCGCGTCCGGACGCGAATGTCGGCCCCGAGCATTTCGAGATGCGCCGTTCGACCGTGCCGGCGCTCGAAGCGGGTCAGGCGCTGGTGCGCGTGCACTGGCTGGGAATCGACGCCACCCAGCGGACATGGCTCAACGAGCGTGAGACCTACACGTCTCCCGCCCGTATCGGCAGCGTCATGCCGGGAAGCGGCGTCGGGCAGGTCGTCGCCAGCAGAAGCGAGCTTTTCAAGGTCGGCGACTGGGTCGTCGGCGAGACGGGCTGGCAGGACTACGCTCTGGCTGCCGGCGAGGGGCTCCACGGGTTCACCCGCATTCCCGAAGGGGTCGAACCGAGAGCGATGCTGAGCGTCCTCGGCGTCAACGGGCTGACCGCTTATTTCGGGATGACGGAAATCGCAAAGCCGCTCGAAGGCGAGACCGTCTTCGTCAGCGCCGCCGCCGGCGGCGTCGGGTCGATCGCAGGCCAGATCGCCCGCAAGCTGGGCGCGCGCGTCATCGGGTCCGCCGGTGGGGAACGCAAATGCGCCTGGGCCCGCGACGTCGCGCGATTCGACGCCTGCATCGACTATCGCGCGGAAGACATGCGCGAGAGGCTCGGCGCACTGGCGCCCGACGGCATCGACGTGGTGTTCGACAATGTCGGCGGCGCGACGCTGGAAGCCGCACTCGATCATATCGCGCCGCATGCGCGCGTCGTTCTGTGCGGCAGCATTTCCTCCGGCTACCGCAACGACGCCTACGGCCGCGGCCCGTCGAACTACATGCAGCTCGCATTCAAACGCGCGCGCATGGAAGGCTTCATCTTCCTCGATTTCGTGGCGCAGTTTCCGCAGGCGCTCTACCGGATGCTGGCCTGGGTTCAGGCCGGCGACATCCGCTACGAGGAGACCATCAGCCCCGGCCTCGAAACGGCACCCGCCGCGCTCGCCGGCCTGTTCGAAGGACGCAATCTCGGGAAGCAGCTCGTGCAGGTGTGCTCCTCACAATCCGACTGATCACAGGAGAAAGTTGCATGAACATCCTTATACTCGGCGCTGCCGGCGCCACTGGACGGCTATGCGTGGACGAATGCCTCGCCCGCGGGCATAAGGTCGGAGCATTCGTTCACAACTCGGCGCTGCGAAACGCGGGAGAGCGGCTGGAGACGGTGCGCGGAGACCTCAGAAACCGAGCCGACATAGCAATTGCGCTTGAAGGCAGGGACGCCGTTGTCTCGACCTCGATGCAGTCGATTGACGCCGGCAGTGGCGCGCTCGACAAAGAGGTGTCCGGCCTCTGTGAACCGGGCACCTGCCGATCGCCGCCGCATCAGTCACGTTCTCAGCAGTCTCGCTGCGTCCGGCCGTGGGTGCAGTAGCATGGCTTCCTTGGATTGATGACGCATCGGATAGCCCTCACGCTATGTTGCCAGCTGTCACATATGTAACTTGCATAATGGAAGTCACATCGTTATGAATGTGTGATGCAGCGAACAAGCTTTCTGTCATTCGAGTGTCCCGCAGCCCGAGCGCTGGAAAGCGTCGGTGACTGGTGGAGCATCTTGATCCTGCGAGACGCCTTCCAAGGGCTTAGAAAATTCGATGAATTCGAGAAGAATCTCGGAATTTCCGCGAACATTTTGGCGAGGCGATTGAAGCATCTCACGGCGGAAGGGTTGTTTGAAAGGCAACGATACAATGATCATCCGCCTCGATTTGAATACGTCCTTACCGACAAAGGGCGGGATTTCTATCCCGTAGCAATCGCCCTGTTCGCATGGGGGAACCGGAACCTTGCGCCACATGAAATAGCCATGCGGCTCGGCGACAAAGAAACCGGCAGGGAACGAAACGCCATCATGGTCGATGCGGATACTGGAGAAAAAATTACTCCTGAAAACACCGTTCTTCTAGCAGGCCCAGCGGCAACGGAGGAAACGATGCGCGTCATAAATCGCGTGAAGCGGATAAGCTCAGAAAAAGGAGCGGAATAATCCAATGCGTCGAATTGTTGTAACCGGCATGGGTTTGGTAGGTCCTCTTGGCTGTGGCGTTGAAATAAGCTGGAAAAGACTTCTCGACGGGAAATCGGGAATTAAGAGTTTGCCTGATGAAATTTCCAGAAATCTTCCGGTGAAAATCGGCGGACTCGTTCCTAGCCCGATTGAAGATTCCGAGGCTGGTTTTGATCCCGATTTGATCGTTGACACAAAGGATCAACGAAAAATGGATCGCTTCATTCTGTTTGCACTTGCGGCCGCGAAGGAGGCTCTCGAAACGGCGGGATGGCATCCCGCGAGCGACTACGAATGTGAGCGCACGGCGACAGTTATTGCCTCTGGTATAGGCGGCTTTCCTGCTATCGCTTCGGCAGTTCGCATAACGGATACACGGGGAGCAAGGAGGCTCTCACCCTTTACCGTGCCATCGTTTCTCGCCAACCTCGCGGCAGGACATGTTACCATCAGGTATGGATTTACAGGTCCAATTGGCACGCCTGTAACCGCCTGCGCTGCTAGCGTTCAGGCCATCGGCGACGCCGCACGGCTGATACGCTCCAACGAGGCCGACATCGCTCTGTGCGGCGGGGCAGAAGCATGCATTGATAAGGTTAGTCTTGGGGCATTTGCTGCCGCGCGAGCACTATCCACCGGCTACAATACTACCCCGGAACTGGCGTCGAGGCCATTCGACACCGAGCGCGATGGTTTCGTAATGTCCGAAGGGGCTGGTCTGATCGTCATAGAGGAGTTGGAACATGCCCTCGCTCGGGGTGCCAAACCCATAGCCGAATTGGTAGGATACGGCACTAGCGCTGATGCACACCATATGACTGCCGGCCCAGAGGACGGTCGAGGCGCGGCCCGTGCGATGAAAATCGCGCTCCAGAGTGCTGGGTTGAAGCCAGTCAATATTCAACATTTGAACGCTCATTCGACCTCCACCCCCGTAGGTGACCGCGGAGAAATAGCGGCGATTAAATCCGTCTTTGGCAATCATAATGTGGCCGTGAGCGCCACGAAATCGGCGACCGGACACCTACTTGGTGCCGCAGGCGGTATTGAGGCAATCTTCACGATACTCGCCCTACGGGATCAAATCGCTCCCCCAACGAGAAATTTAGAAAACCCCGATCCTGTTGCCGCTGGTATCGACCTCGTTCACCAATCTGCGCGACCCATTCTCATGGAACATGCCATTTCCAACGGGTTCGGCTTTGGCGGCGTTAATTCAAGTGTCGCTTTCCGGCGATGGTAGTAACTATATTCATCATTCATCTCGGACGGAAGTTTCCAAGCGATTCGGTTTGCGTTACATCGGCAACAGCCATAAACTGAATAAGTGAAATGAGCGGTATCCTGCCGGGCAGGATACCGCCATTCACGAGCCTGCGATGACGGGTGCGCCGTATGGGTGACAGCCGTCCTGCCAATCGCCGGTTAGACGACTGACGACCTCTCGACAGGAACGTCACGGGAGCGAAGTAGCGCCAGACCCGTTGATACCAGCACCGCCATCGTCATCGCGTAGAAGATCAAGGGCCATGTAGTGTCGCCATTCAACAACGTCACCGCCAATGTTCCGACGATGCTGACGATCAGACTTTGGATGCAGAAGTAGAACGCGACTGCCGATCCTGCGATGTCATCGAACTTTGCAAGTGCGCCGTTGGCGGTAACGGACACCGTAACAACAATGCCGATCGCCATAACCCACATCGGTAGGATGAAGGTGAGGAATGACGGCGAGCCGTAGAGTTCGCCGACCCCCAGCAGGGCCGCTCCGCAAATGAGCAAAGCCATCCCGCGCGCCACGCATCCGGCAATGCCCCATCTTACGACAAAGGACTTCGCGAAACGCGTTGTCACGATCATGACGAACGCGACAGTGGCAAAGGTCAAGCTGAACCCGATCTCCGAATAGTCCGCTTGGCCTATGAGCACGCGGGGGGCTGTCGAGAAGAAGACAAAGAAGGTCCCCATGCCGGCGCTAAAGCCGACCGTATAAACCCAAAAAGCTGGACTCGCGAAGATCGGCAGTACGGATCGGCGCGTCTTTGCTTCATCCAACGGGCGGGTTTCGTGCCATCTGAAACCGGCGTTCAAGAGTGCAGGCAACGCAAGTGCGGCCAGCGTGACGAATATCGCTCGCCATCCGAAAAACTCGCCGATCAACGCTCCAGCGATGGGACCAAGGGCGGGGACGAAGGCCAGCATCGAACTGAAAAGACCGTAGATGACGACACCCTCGGGGCCGCTGGCATAAACGTCGCGAACCGTCGCGAACGTCGCCACCAACCCCGCCGACGCTCCGACCGCTTGTAGCAAGCGAAACGCGACGAAGGCTGCGGCCGTTGACGACCATGCCGCTCCGAGAGAAGCGACGATGAAAAGCGCCCCGCCCGCAAGCAAGATCGGCCGTCGCCCGATGCGATCCGACATTGGGCCAAAGATCACCTGCCCCACGCCGAGCATAACCATGTAGAGGCTCAACGTGAGCTGGATCACGGATGGCGTCGTGTTCAGGATGCCGGGCATCGCTGGAACGACGGGGAGATAAATATCCATCGCCAGTGACGCGAGGATGTCGAAGGGAGCCATCAGCAGCAGGGCTGCCGGCAACGTATAGGCCCACGCAGGGCGTGTGATAGTCATGACGAATCAACCGCTCGATTAAGGATTCCGGGCGGCGTCTGCTCGTCAACAATCAGATTGGGATTGGTCTTACAGAACGCCGCAACAACAGTGTTTGTTGTTGCGGCTTACTTGTCTGCTGACTTAGCGGTTCCCATGCTGATAGCTCCACACTTGGCAATACGAGTATCTATCTCCTATCCGAATAGCGCCGGTGTCGCAACGCCGTTTCAGGTGCTCTAAAGTCCCAACCCCCTTTGCCGCCCCAACTGCCACGACACCGAGCCGCCTTGCACAACGCCCATAACCTCCCGGCCAAGCTGGCGGTCGATGACGGGCCGCCAAGGGACAAGGGTGAACTCATGCGCCTTCTCGACGATAGCGAACTTACCGCTGGTGATCTGCACGGTGCCGGTGAACTTGCCGCTGACGTTCTCGCCGTCCGTGGCGGCACGGAACGGCAGTCCCTTGTTCTCGGCCATCTCCGCGCCGACGCGGGCAACCTCGCGCTCGCGCAAGGTGGCGAGAAGGCTGCGCCGATAGAAAATGCGGCCGTCCCGCGCTCGGGTGGCATCGCCCTGTTCGACATGATGTTCGCGGCGCTGGTCCATCGCCTCGCGCACCTGCTGGCCGAATCCTGCCGGCGCGAGATCCGATGCGTCATTCGCCAACATCCGGCGGTCGAGCCAGGTCGCGCCGTCCGCGCCGATCTGCTTATCCAGATCGAAGGCCGACAGCACGCGCACACTGGCCTGCCGATTCCGGCCGGCATCGTAGGCCGTGGCGCGGCTCTGGAAATCGTCGGGGATGCGCCATTGATCGGCGTCGATCCGTTCGACGATCCCGGCCCGGCGCAGCGCCTCCAACCGGCGGACATGAGCATCGACATAGCCCTCATAGTCGCCGCCGGGAACGCGACCCTCGAATTTCGCCCGTTCCAGATGGCGGCTCGGCCGATAGATGCCATCCTCTGCAATGGCCGTGATGGTGCGATCAGATGGCCGGGCTGCCGCTTCGGCCGGGCCGATCTGGATGATGCTGCCGATGCGGGCATCCTCCAGCCGCTCGGGTGCGACGCCGGCGATATGGTGCGTTCGCCCGTCGATCCCGTCCACAACGACCGTCAGGTTCTCGCCCATCTCGTCGGACAGATACTTGTCCACGACGCGCCCGGCGATGGGCGCCGCCGGCGGCCCGTCATGGATGTGGAAGGTCATCGGATCGCGCTCCAGACCATCGGCCTTCAGCGCCTTGTGCATGTTGCGGATGATGTCGCCGCGCTCTCCCAGTTCGCGCAGGGCCGGCTCCATGTCCTTGCTCAATTCCCATACGCCCGGCGCATGCGGGGTGGCGAGGCCCATCTTCTCCAGTTTGGCGAGGCGGCGCAGACGCAGCGCGCGATTGAACTGGCGGCGAGGCTCGGCAGGTTCATGGCGAAGATCAAGGAACCGCTCGTCGGCTTCCTCCATCATCGCCCGGTCGATGCGGGTGAAACGGTCCTGGTCAATCTCGGCGGATAGCTTGCGGCTCTGCTCGATCTCGGTCACTTGCCCCAGCTCGAGCGTGGTCAACTCGCTCGCCCGCTCGCGGATTCCGTTGGCGAGATAGTCGCCATTGATGACAAGGTTCTCGCCCAACTCGTCCTTGCCCCGGACGATGACATGCACATGGGGATGGCCGGTGTTGTAGTGGTTGACCGCGACCCAATCGAGTTTCGTGCCAAGATCGGCCTCGATCTGGCTCATCAGGTCGCGCGTGTGCGCCGTCAGATCCACGAGATCCGCACCGTCCTCCGGTGAGATGATGAACCTGAACTGATGACGGTCCTCCTTGCCGCGCTCGACGAAGGCATCGCCATCCGCTCGATCCTCACTCGCCGAATAGAGCTGACCGCGTTCGCCATCGCGGGATGTCCCGTCGCGCTGGATGTAGCGAAGATGGGCCGCCGATCTGCCGTTCCGGCCGGCGTCCTTGACGTAGCGGGTCTTGACGACGACGCGGCGCATCCCCGGCGCGCTGTGCCGCCAGCCGCCCGACAAGCTGCGGGAGCGAACGAAGGCCGCGCCGCGACCGCGCCGGACACCCGGCCCCTTGGCCGAACGGGAAGCCTTGCCGCCCTTCGCGGCCGTGCGGGTTTCGAGGCGCGGCGCGTATTTGGGATAGGCAATGCTGTGCTGCCGGGCGAGCTTCTTCGCCTGGGTGAGAAAACTTTTGGTCCTGCCCGCCTTCGGCGTGTCGGATCGGATGCGTCCGGGCTTCGGGCGAAAGCGGTTTTCGTCGTCGGCGCTCATGGGCGCGGCTCCGCCCAAAATTGCCGAAAACAGGCCGATAGGGGCCTATGGTGCCGGTCAAAACCCTGCAAAGCCAAGGCTTTGCGCAAGACCGCGGCACGCGGGGTCCGAAAACAGGGTGCCGCTCGCGACTCCCCTAACCAGTGTGCAGACAACAATAATTTCCAGAACTGGCCCGACATGGTGCCATGTTCCTTTATCTTGCCCTCGTAAAAACCCGTCCTTTCCGCCCCTCCGGCCCTCATGATCCCGCCCCCTCCGCTGGCCGTTCCCGCGCCCCACCAGGCCCAACGCGCGCCGCCGGCTCGCCCGGCAATGCGAATTTCAGCCGCCATGTGCGCCACGCCTCAGTGACCGCCCCGGTGCCGGGAAACAGATCGTCGAGCGTGTCGTCGGGACGCGCGGCGACCATCTCGAAAGCCCAATGGCAGACCGCTTCAGGCTTCGCGCCAGTAAGGCCGCGGCGCAGCGTGATACTCTCCTGAATCCAGTCCCGCATCACCAGCCGCTTGCTGACAACGGGCTTTCGTGCGGCCTTCACGATGACCGGCTCCCACGCAAAGGCGACAGGGATATTGCGCTTGAACGCGGCAAATCCCTTCACCCAGGCCATCCACCGCGCGCCCGTCCGCTCGACCAGCGGGGCAAGCGTTGCGATGGAGCGCGGCGTTGCGGCGGCGTGCAATATCCAGCCGTCATAGTCGCGCTCCAGCCGCTCGATCAGGCGCACATGATCAACCTCGCCCGCGTAGTCTGGATGGTCCCGGTAAAGGTGGGCGCAACCGATATAGGGCGGGTCGGCATAGGCGATCTTCATCGGTGATCCGGCTCCGAAGCGGCGGCGAACAGGTCGCCCGATTGCGGGTCGGATGACGGCGCGACCGTCGATTGGCTGCCATCCGGGCGCTGGACAAACAGGGGTGCGGCGCGCCAGTCGGGCGGCAGCGCCGGTTGCCGGGATGGTGCATCCGATGGAGCCGCGCCGCCGAGGACCGGCGCAAGCGCGGCGACATAGGCACGGGTTTCGGCTGGCAGCGGGCGGCCAGTCGCATGGTGTTCGTCATAGCGGCCGGGGCCGGCATTGTAGGCCGCGAGCATCGCACCGACATTGCCGTAGCGATCCCACATTTCACGCAGATAGGCCGTGCCAGCCATAATGTTGGCGCGCGGGTCGTAGGCATCGCGGCCGAGCGTGTAACGGACGCGCAGGCCCGCCCATGTGTCGGGCATTACCTGCATCAATCCTATTGCCCCGGCCGAGGAAATGGCGCGCACGTCGCCCGCGCTCTCGGCGCGCAACACGGCGATGATCCAATGCTCGGGGATACCAAACCGCTGCGACGCCTCGGCGATGTGGGCCGCATAAGGATGGGCGGCTGCCGGGCGCTCGACCGGCGCGGACTGCGCGACCGCGACGCCCGATCCCGTGCAGAAGGCAAGCGCCCCGGCGAGCAGCAGAACGGCACAACGCCATGCCACCCTGTCTCCACAATGGCTCCAGCCTGCCAGCGTCCTCGCTGCGGTCAAGGGCAAGGCGCAAGCGCCGGCCGGGGGCCGCCCCTGACCTTCGCTCCGGGCGCTGGCCGTCCTGCGCCCGAGCGGGACGAAGGGATGAGACGGATTTCCCGCGAACAAAGGGATGACGGGAACGCGCACCGATCAGCCCCGATCCTCACGCGCCCGTGGCCGCTTCCATGCGAGCCGGAAGGTGCGCCCCTCGTCGTCGGCCTGGAACAGCGCCGGGCGAAACAGTGCAGGGAAAAGCGGACTGTCGATCTCCAGCGCGATGTAGTCGCCGGCGCGTTCGCCGACACGTTTCCACGCCCCGCCGATGTCGGGGCCGTCCTCGTCGTCGAGCTGGATGCGATAGGCCGGCGTGTTCTCGCCGTCGCCCGGCTCAATGGCGACAAGAACGATTGCCTCGTCGATGCCGAACAGCCGGACGCGGCCAGCGTAACCGTTGGCGGTGGGTTCAAAGATATTGGCGGGCATGGTCAGTCTCCTTGTGGTTGGGGAAATCAGTGCGTCGGCGCGCGCCACTCGTAGCGGCCGACGCCTTCCTCATCGGTCCAGAGCGGGACCGCTCGCCCGATGACGGAAGCTGCGGGGATGGGTCCGAAATAGCGGCCGTCGAGGCTGTCGCGGACTTCCCAATTCATGAGGAAAAGCTGGTCGTCGCCGATGACGCGGCAGCCCTGCCAGATGGGCAGATCGCGGCCGAGGCTGTCGCGCTCCAGCGCCTCGCCCATCTCGATCCCGTCCACCGTGACTGTGCTACCGTTGCGGCAAACCCGCTGTCCCGACAGGCCGACGACGCGCTTCAACAGCGGGATGCCACCCGCGATATAGCCGCGCTCGGCCATGAAGGCGGCGAGCGGTTCGGGTGGCATGACGGCGACCAACTCGGGCACGTCGAGCGCGTCGGCCGGCTCGACGGTGTAGAAGCCGATGGGCGCGCTGGCCGTGGCGTTCCAGATGAGCCTCAAAGGCCAATCGACGGCGCTGGCGGCGGCGATGCCGATGACAGCGAGCGCAGTCACCGCGAGGGTGCGGCGGCGCGTCATGGCTCGATCCTTCGGCGCCCGATCCATGCCGCATGTCGTTCCGGCGTGTAGGCGCTCGGCTCCAGATCGGCGGTCAGGCGGTTGTGGGCGTGGCGCCAGTAGTCCGGCGACACGTCCGCCGGATCGAGGCCGAGGGCTTCCAAGGCGTCGATGACGGCAAGCGCGCGCTGCACCTTCGGCCAGCCGTCGAGCCGCAACAGGATTTCGCCGCCGGGCCGGACGAAGGGCAATGTCTGGAACGGCTCGCCCCGGCCGATGGCGCGCACGATGTCGATGCGCGAAACGACCGTGCCATGCTCGCCGTTCGCCCATCGGACGAACGCAAAGATGCTCTCCGGCGCGAAGCCGACGACGCTGCGGCGGCGGTCGATGATCTGTTCGTAGCTCTTGCGGCCGAACCTTATCCAATGCTCGACCTTTCGTTTCTCGAAGGTGAGTTGGACCAGGGTGGTGAAGGGCGCGGGGCCGTCCGGCAGCGGACGGCCGTGCGCGCTGCGATGAGCGCGGCGGGTCATGGTTCGTCTCCGGGAATGTCGATGGATGTGCGGGCAAGCACAGCGTCGAGCGCGGCTTCGGTGCGCAGGATGGCGCGGCCGATGGCTTCGGGGATTTGCGGCAGAACCGCATCGCCGAAAGCCTCGACGATCAGACTGGCCGCAGCCGTCCCTTTGCGGCTGCCGAGCGCAATGCGCGTGCCAGCCACCCAGGCGGAAAGCCCATCATCCACCCGTAGGTGATGGGCAAGGCCGCCGTTCCAGTCAGCCCATGGCTCCGCAGCATCGCCGCCAGCGCCCGCGCCCCAGCCCATTTGTCCGGCGCGCGGCCCGTCATCGCGCCATCCATCACCGCGTCCATCGTCGGCGACTTCCTCCGGTCGTATGCCGGACTCCAGCCGTCCATCCGGCTGTCGCGCTTCGTCGGCGTCGGCAGGATTTCCGCCGCATGGCGCAGCAGGTTCGGCGTGTCGATCTGCGCCTTCGCGCCGTTCGCCCGCTTGCCCGTCTCGATCTCCTGCGCGCTCAACCGGCGCCCGCCGTTCGGCTTCACCGGCGTCGGCATCATGCCATAGGGCAATTCCAGGCTGTCGAAATGGAGCACCTCGCTCATGGTCGGCGCCCGGTCGAAACCATCCTGGTCCGATGTCATCCGGCCTTTGAGCTTGCGCAGGACACTCCCCCGCGGCGCGGCATTCGCTGTCGGGGTTCCCATCATGCCCGCATGGCGGCTGGCATGGCCCTGCAACTGGCTCAACACGTCGCCCCGGCCACCGCGATCCGCATCCGATTTCCTCGGCGTCGCCAAGGTCTGACTGCGGAACAGGTCGTAGAGGCCCGATTCCTTCATCGCCCTGCGCGCGCCAGAACCGCCCTCCAGACGGATGCCACCCTGTTGGGATTGCGATACGGGTGTCGGCAAGCTGTTCGGGGTCGTAGCCGATGAGCCAGGACCGCTTGCGGACATGGTTGGCGCCGACATTATCAGCACCCACCACGCACGGTTCGACGGCGTAGCCGAGCGTTTCCAGTTCATCGAGCAGCCGGTCAGCGCCGCGAGTTCGGAGATTAGGGCTGTTTTCAAAAGCGAACCAGCGAGGGCGGCAATCTCCGACCAGGCGGACGGCTTCGAGATAGAGGCCCGACCGCTCGCCGTCGATCCCTTTGCCCTTGGTGTTGGCGCTGCTGATGTCCTGGCAGGGCGGGCTACCGACGATGATGTCGGGCAGGATTCCAAGGTCGGAAACAAGGCGAGCTGCCGTGAGTCCGCGCACGTCCTCGTAGAGTCTGACATGTGGATTGTTCTCTGCATAAAGGATGCGCCGCCATTCGACGATTTCGCAGGCGGCGATGGTGACGAAGCCGGCGCGGTGCAGGCCGAGCGACCAGCCGCCCGCCGCCGCGCTGAACAGGTCGAGGGCGCGCATCATGGCGCACCTCGCGGCACGGCACCGGCACCACGCCTCGCGTGCGTGCGCGTCAAAGAAGAAGAGTTAGATTCTTTGTTAGATTCTTCTATAGAGTGCGCTGCGCGATTTGCGCCTGATGTCCCGATACTGCGTGCGCCTGATGTCCCGATAGGTTCCACATGGTTATCCACAGGCACTGTGGATGGATTTTCAGGGAGAAAACGCAGTAGCTCGCGCCCGTCCTCCCGTTCGCTCTGAAGCCGGTAGCCGGGCAACGACTGGCGGGCCGCGATCCGACGAAGGTCCAGCGCGAAGTCGGATGGCCGGGCAAGGCTGCCGGATTTCCGGTGAAGATGGGAAACCTCGAACGCCCAGCCGTCGGGCTGATGCCCGGCATGTTTGCGGGTGACGCGATACAACCAGCGTTCGATGCCGCCTTTCAACCGGAAATAGGCCGGGTCGATGGCCAGGACCAGCGAACGGTCGATGACGCTGTTGTAGAACCACTCCGGCAGGACGAACTCCATGCCCTCGACGCGCCCGGCGCGCGTGGTCAATTCTTCCCATTCATTAATCCAGGAGAATTGCCGGCGCCGCCAATGCGGCCCGTTGCGGATAGAGGTGGCGATGACGGTCGATTGCAGGCGCGCGAGCGCGGCCTTGAGCAACAGATAGTCCCGGTTGCCGGTGGCCCGCCCGATGGCGCGGAGAAGCTGGTAGGGCATGAAGCGGAAGAAGCGCGACGTGGGAAAGCCGCTGTTCTCCGCCGCGACAATCTGGCTGGCGGCCCAGATCAGCACATCGGCATCCCAGATCGTCGCCATGCCGTGTTCGGGCATGCCGAGTACTTGAACCTCGACGTCGGCGGCCTTGTAGAGAATGGGTTTGGTGCGCGGGGATTTCGCCAGCGAGAAGAAGGGCCGCTCCATCAGGTCGCGCTGGTCGCGCGGCGGGGCGTCTCCCGTCGCCACGATGAACGGATCGAGGCGACTGCGCTCGCTGGAGCCATTCGGCCGGGCGGGGTTGTGATCGTCGTCCCCCAACATTCAGAGCTGGTCCCGTTCTTCGGGTGTCAGCGGGTGCGGGGGAAAGACCGTGCCCGCCTCCCTGTCCCGCGTGCAGGTGCGGGCGCCGATTTCGGTCCAGGCTTCCAGGTCGCGGATGGCATAGAGTACGCGGCCCCCGACTTTCCGGTAGACCGGGCCGGTGCCATAGGTGCGATGCTTCTCAAGGGTTCGGCGCGAAAGGCCGAGGAAATAGGCGGCTTCCTTGGTGCGCAGGAATCTCGGCGGAAGGTCCGCCAGCGGATCGGGCATGAGATCACCTCGGGTTCGTTGATGCTGCTGTCGTCGGCGACAGCGGGCTGTGGCGAACCATGGCGAGGGATCGGCGACCTGTAGCGGGCCGTATTTGCGTGTATGTTTTTACGGCCCCCCTTGCTGCGACCAGGATGTTGGCCGGGACTATTTGCGCCGAGGCTTGACTGGATAATGCAGGAGTAACCTGTAGCCACCTTTCATCATGGCGATGCCATGAGTGACCAGGCGACGGGTTTTGTTACGGCGAGGATCACCCTCCCAATCTGTCTTATCGCCGCGAAAGCCGAGTAACGTCTCGCCGATGGTGCGATGGCTTTCACCGCGCAGCTTCGCATCGAGCGCCCGCAAGGACAGGATATGAAACTGGCGCAGTTGCGAAGGTATAGCCCGGAAATCCGGGCCTGGCGCGCGACCGTTCAGGGACCGCCACAAGCGCCGCGCCGCATGGGCGCGCAATTCAAGAAAGGCATCCATCGGCAGGGTGACGACATAGAAGGCTGCCGCGTCGGGGACGGCCTCGGGCAGCCAGAACTGATGTGCGACGCCATCCACCCGCCATAGCCCGTGCCAGCCGTCACCGGCGCGACGCAGATCGAGGCCATCCAGATGGGCAAGCGTGAATGTCGGCGCCTCCGGGCCGACCGGCTCCGGGGCGGGCGACAACATCACCGCCCGCGGCTGAAGGTTCGGAATCCAGAATTGTGATTGCCGGTCGGCGAGCGTTTCAGGATCGCAGGGGAAATCGCAGCCCCCAGCGTCGTGCGAACGCATCGAGCCGGGGGCCAGTCGGATTCTTCATACGCGAGATCGCGTGAAAATCGTGATGATACTCATCATCGCGTCGCAGGTATTCCCAAGCGAAACCGGCGGCGGGAATGGTTTTCGTGTGCTTGTAGTCCGCCGATGCACGCCAGTCTATGCTCAACGGCATGGCGTCACCTCCCTAAGCAGGGCGGTGCATGAACCCCATGACATCGCCCTGATAAAGAGCGTCGTTCACAGCTGACAGTCGGGGTAGTCACTATTTCCAGATAACCGGATCGCCCGGCCTGAAGAATGCGATGGATGTCTTGTGTTTAATATCGTTCGGATCAGCTAGCCGACCCAAACGGAGCCTACGGCGAGCTTGCCGAAAATTGGCATAACTGAACGGGTGGGTTTCGTTCTGCCTTATCTCCGGGAATGACCTCATCACTAACGTTTGGAATCGCTTTGTTGTGGCTGAGAGCAGGAAAGCCGCTTAAATGCCGAGCCATTCCGAGTGACTCAGCTCATACATCACCTCACCGTGCTCAGTGCCGGGTATAGGGTCGGGGAAATTCAGGAAATCCGTCCGCGTGTGCTTCATGCCAATTTTCTCCATCACGCGGCGCGATCCCTGATTAACTGCCATTGTATGAGCCACGATGCTGTCGTATCCGCCGCCTTCGAAGCCCCAGCCGATGAGCGCTGCGGCACCTTCAGACGCCAGCCCTTGACCCCAAGCCTTCCGGCGCAGGCGATATCCGATTTCTGCGACTGCCCTTCCTTTCGGTGACAAGCAAAACCAGCCGACAAACTCATCATCTGTATTGCCTCGTGCCGTCCAGACGTTCGGCTCGTTCCCTCGTGGCATGAGAAACGGTGCGTTCGCCGGATCGATCCTGCTGTGATCAACCGCACCATTGTTCAGAAACCGCATCACTTCCGGGTCAGTCTCAAGCCGGATGAAGTCGACCCGATCTCTCGGGTTGCAAGGACTGAGTGTCAGGCGGGTCGTGTTCAGGACAATCATGCCCAGCTCCGTCGAAGGAAAGTACACGTGTCGAGTTCCTTTACCTGCCCGGAAACTACATGAGGGCCTACCATCCCTCAAGCTGGTCGTATCGGCAAAAGCCTGTGGTGGATGCGACCAGCTTTGGGGAATTTCTGTTCAACCAATCGCAAATATTGTCTGTTGCGAGCCGGTGCCGCCGGCAAACGCAATTTTTTTGCCGCGCGGGCTTGGACGTGCGGCGACGGCCGATCCACCCCGGGGATCGGCCGAAATTTTTCAGGGCCTGATCGGTGACAAAAGGCACGGGGCCGGTTTGCCGGCCCCGTGGTTACAATTTAGGTCAAGATTGTTTGAACGAGCGCCAAAGCTCTTTTGTTCCGGCACGGCGGTAGTGCAGGCGGCGGCAACGGAATGTGTTCCAGGTCGCGATCAACGGCTCGAAACCGTGCCACCAGTCGGCGTCAATGTCGCCGCAACGGCCCTCGAACAGCACATTTTCCCTCGCACCGCAAAGCCGGAACTCCATCGGCAGGGCGTCGCCCTGCTCCGGCTTCCCACGAGCGGGCACACCGTCCGCATCCTCTCCCATGCCAAGGCAACCGCCATGATGGTCAACTGTAACAATCCAGCGCATATCGAAATCCTTTCCGTGTCGTGTTGGGATGCGGCGCCCACCATGCTAGCGGGCGCTCTCGGCGGCTGGCTTATGCCGCCGCCCTGCCGTGCTGCTGCATGGCTGCAAGCCGCTTGCTGGCCGTTTCGTGGTGTCGGCTGTCCAGTTCAACGCCGATCCAGTCGCGGCCGAGCTGCTGCGCCGCCGCAAGGGTGGAGCCGCTGCCGCTGAACGGGTCCAGCACAAGATCGGCGGGCTTCGTGAAAGCCTCGATCAACGGGCGCAACGCCTCGACCGGCTTTTGCGTCGGATGCAGCTTGTTGCCCGCATAGGGGAAGTCGATCACGTCCGGGATGGGATTTTCGGGCAGGGAAACATTGCCCTTCGCCAGCAAGTAAGCCTGTTCATGCTGGTAGCGCAGGAACTTCGCCGACGACGCATAACGCTTGCGGAACACGATATGCCCGACAACGCGGAAGCCTGCCGCCTTCCATGCGTCCATGAACAAATCGACCTTGTTCCAGCCGTAGAACGAAACGGCAAAACCGCCATCCTTCAAAACGCGGTGCATCTGATTGAACGCGGGGCGAAGCCAGCGGGCGTTGTCGTCGTTCGCCACCTTCCGACCGCTCCGATCCCGATAGTTCACGAGATAGGGCGGGTCGGTCAGAATGAAGTCCACCGATGCCCTGTCAAAAGAGCGCATCGCCTGGATGCAATCGGCATTGAAGATCACGTTGCGGGGGGTGCTGGCGGTCTCGGTCATGTCTTTCTTCCTTCGGGTTTTGGGGTTCAGAGAAGCGAAGCGCCGCTCCTGAACCCTTGCCCGTCGGCGAGACCGGGGTAGCAAGGCGCAAGATAAGTCTTTGGCACCGTGGAATAATTGGAGGGGACCCGCTTGCGGGGAGCAGGCCGTTTATGCCGCGAAAGGCCGAAGAGTTTTCTTGCGGTGCGCGAGGGCAGCGCCCTTAGCTCTTGCCTTCAGAAACCACGTTACTTTCCGCCGCCGACCGGATAGATTGGCCGCAGAGCAGACGCACTGCTCCGGGGCGTCGAAACCCCTACCAGTGGCTGGTGCCAGCCAGAACGGCACCACACTCCTTGACCTTATGGTCGGGGAGCCCGTGGCGTTATGTCCAGGGCTGCCCGCCTAAAGGCCACGGGGCCGTCTGGTACGGTTTCGAACTCCCCGATCACCAGGGTGACAAGGATGGTTTGCGGGGGCGCACCGCGGACACCATCCAGAAGAACAGGGAGACGAACCGATGCGTGTCAGGCCGGAACTCGATCCCGATGTCGAGGATGAAGCCCCGACCGGCTCCGACATCACCATCTACGACGAAGAGCATTTCGTGACCTATCTGCGCCTTCTCGATGCGGACAAGGAAGGCGCGGACTGGGCGGAAGTGGCGCGGATCGTCCTGCACCGTGATCCCGCCTTCGATCCGGCGCGCACGCGGCATTGTTGGGAAAGCCACCTAACCCGCGCAAAGTGGATGACGAAGATCGGCTATCGTCGGATTCTGGTACAGGCGGTTGAGGAAAGGCGCTGATTCAGTAACGTGGAACCCGGTTGCGGAAACTCTGTGACAGGAGGAAGGGTTTAAAGTTTGGCGCGAGATGAGGGCCTTGAAGAAATCTTGTGGGAGTACCTCAACTCACGGTCGGGGATGACCGAGAGGCCATGCTCAGTGACTGAGCTTGGCTGCATGGCGATAATCTTCTTCGCGCGGCCCGCGATGACCGCATGCTGGCCCGGCTCGGCAAGAACAACGGCGATTGGGCCTTGGAGGTCGCGGAGTTGGGTCGATAATTCCCCGCGGGACGGCGCAGAAGCTGCTGGTTCGTGCAGAATCAGGAGCCTATGGCGATAATACCCACCGCAGATTGCTTGCCGCTGCGCTCTCCTTCGTGGAAACCTTACCCTCGATATGAACACGCAGCAGTCTCGGGTTTTGCAACTTCCGCGACAATAATGAAGGATCATTCCTTGCTCGGGAGCCCGCGCGACGTGAACAGCGCAGCCGATGCGAAAGCCAGCAGCACCACCAGAGCCCATTGGAAGCCCGCGCCATCACCGGGCGGGCCTTGCTCCAATATGATGACGACAGTTATCGCACCCAATGCGCCACCCAGCCGCTGACCAATGTTGACCAGTGTTGCCGCGTCTCCTGTCTCATTCTTTTCGACCGCTCCATATGCGGCCGTCATCGCGGGCATCTGCGCTAGGGCCAGACCGATACCCCGGAGAAGAAGCAGGATTGCTAAACCGACAACCGGCAGGAGTGGCAACGCAAGAAACGGCGCTGTGCCGATCACGAGAAGCGCGCTTCCGGCGAGGCATATGAGGGCAGGCCCTCGCTGGTCGGTCAGAGCACCAGCGAATGGAAGCGCCAAGGCCGACCCCAACCCCATGACGAGCAGCATCAGGCCGGCTTCCGTAGGCGTCTGTTGCAATGCGTCCTGAAAGTAGAGAGGAAAGAACAGCAGCCCGCCATACATAGCCGCGCCTGTCAGCCCGGCCGTCACCACGGCCATCGTGAAACCCGGCCGGCCCAACAGCCGCATGTCGATCAACGGCTCGGTGGATTTCCTCGCATGACGGATGAATATCGCCGTCAACACCATGCCAAGCGCGAAAGCTACGAGCGCGGTCGAGCTCAACCCAGATGCGCCGATTTCGGCGGCACCATAGAGCAGGAGCGGCAGGCCGAACCCCATCACTACCAGCCCCCGGCCATCCAGCGGGCTTTCTCTTGAGGCTTCATCGGGCGGCAACATCGTCCGAGCCGCAATCAGGGCCAGAACCCCGACAGGAATATTGATCCAGAACAGCCAGCGCCATGAAAGCGCGTCAATCAGCATCCCGCCAAAGCCGGGGCCGAGAGCAGGTCCGAGCGCAACAGCGAATCCCACGGTTCCCATTAGTCGGCCGAGTTGCCGGCGATCGGCGAGCGCCGAGAGCAACGCCTGTCCGACCGGCACCATTAGTCCGGCCGCTAATCCTTGTAGGCAGCGCGCAACGACGAGCTGCCATAGCTCACTCGACAGGGCGCAAAGGATCGAAGCCACAATGAAGATGAGCGTGGTGAGAATCCACAACCGGGATTGACCGAAGCGCCGGCCGAGCCATCCAGTCAAAGGCAGCGACACAGCCAGAGCGATCAAATATCCGGTCGCTACCCATTGAACGCTAGCAAGCGAAGCGCCGAGGTCGATGCGGATCGTTTCAAGGGCAAGATTGGCGACCGTAGAATCCGCCATCGCCATGAACGCACCGGAACCCGTGATCGCAGCCACGGCCCAAAGGCGCAGAGGAATAGGTGGAGCGGATGACGACATGATTCCAGATTGATGTTATGGTACAGTTGTATCATAACATCTTGCAACAGTTCGGGATAGTCCTTCGATGCCAAGAACCGCCAATCATGAAGAACGTCGCGCCTCGATCTTGGCGGCTTTCGTGCGCGTGGCGGCACGTGAGGGTCTGGCCTCTGTTTCTCTACGTGCAGTGGCGGCGGAAGCCGGGATATCGCTGCGTCTGGTGCAATATTATTTCGAGACGAAGGCCGGTCTTATGCAGTCCGGTTTCATGTCTCTGGAAAGGGAGAGCAATAGGCGATGGGCAAACCGTATCGCAGAATTACCACGACCGCCTACGGCACGTTTGACCCTGCGCGCGCTATTCGAGGAAGCGTTGCCGACCGATGAAGCGAGCCGCGAATTTCATTTGCTCTGGGTTTCCTACGTCATCTTAGCGCAGACAGACCCCGGAATCTCGGGCGGTACACTGATCGACGGCCCCAATCGTATCCGCCAGCGCATCGCCGCAATACTGGCTCAAGGAAAAGACGATGGCGAGTTTTGCCCGGAACTGAACGTTGAGGCGGAAGCTGCCATTCTTCTCGGTCTGCTACACGGCTTCGGTACGGCCGTGCTTGTCGGTCAGATGACTGCCGATGCCGCCCAAGCAAACCTTACTCACCAGATCGACCGTTTATCCCGTTGAAGGATGAGGCGAGTGTCTTTGTCGCAAGTCGTCAAAGTGCCCGGCAACATTGTTTCCACCTCGGACATGCTGTGGGCAGTCGTCTCGGCAGGGCGAGAATCATGTCGCCGATCATGACCTTGACGGCCTCGAACGCGCGATGCCCCTCCCCATCGCAGACCAACCCCTTTTTACTCTGCAGTATCCCATATGCCGCACGGCTACGATGCGGGTCTTTCCTTCTGCTGCCGGACGGTTCTTTGATGGTCCCTGCCCCTTTCGGGCATGGGATTTCTGGAGACGATGGCACTCAAACGCGACAGGATCAACATCGAGGTCTTTGGACCTTCGGCCGCGCCGGAACCGGCGCGGAACGATCCCGCGCGTGCCGATGCAGCCATCCGATCCCTCGCCCGGTTGATCGGTCGCCAGATCGCCCGTGAGCAGTTCGAGCGCAAGATCGCGCTGGAACGCAGGGCGCAGAAGAAGCGTCCGGCAGGCGAGGATGCGTAACTCCAGCCTTGCAAAAACACGAATTACACGTATAATTCAGGCATCCCAACCGAAAGGATGCCTGCCATGCCGACAGTCGGTTCCCTCGAATTCCAGCGCAAGTTCGGCGAGTTCCAGCACCAGGCGCAGCGCGAGCCGGTGGAGATCACCCGGCACGGTCGCCGCGAGTTCGTGCTGATGTCCGCCGACCACTACGACTGGCTCCGCGCCGCCGCGCAGCGGACGCATCGCACGGCGGATGCCGCCGATGTGGTGATCGACGCCGTGGAGCGGGCCGAGATGGACCCCGAACACGCCCACCTCGACGATCTGCTGAAGTGAGGCGGGCGACGTGGCGATCCCTGAACCCAAGCCCGGCCTCGTCCTCCGCTACGATTACCTCTGGACGCACGAGGCTGCCGCCGGCCAGGATCAGGGCAAGGACCGCCCGGCCTGCCTCGTCGCCGCGACCGATGCGCTTGTCCGCCCCCGCCATGTGGTGCTGCTGCCGATCACCCACACGCCGCCCTCCGGCGAAACGGTCGGCATCGAGATCCCGGCGAAGGTGAAGCAAGCCATCGGCCTCGACGATGCGCCGAGCTGGGTGATCGTGTCGGAGCATAATATCGACGAATGGCCCAATGGCGGGCTGTCGCCGGTTCCCGGCAAGCGGGGCGCGTTTGCCTATGGCTTCATTCCGCCAGGGCTGTTTGCGAAGATCAGGGCCAGCTTCCTCGAACTGGCCCGCGCGAAGAAGAGCGGCGCCGTGCGCCGCTGACCATGGAGTTTTGAAAGGACTGGCCGATGACCCGCGTTGCCCTCTACGCCCGTTATTCTTCTGACAACCAGCGCGAGGCGTCCATTGAGGACCAGTTCCGCATCTGCCGCGAACAGGCGAAGCGCGAGAAGTGGAAGATCGTCGGCACCTACAAGGATGCGGGGATTTCGGGCGCAAGCATGATCCTGCGGCCCGGCGTCCAGATGCTGTTGCAGGACGCGCAGGCGGGCCAGTTTGACATTGTGCTGGCCGAGGCGTTGGACCGCATCTCGCGCGATCAGGCCGATGTGGCGACGCTGTTCAAGCACCTCAAATTCGCCGGCGTTCCTATCGTCACGCTCGCCGAGGGCGAGATCAGCGAGCTTCATGTCGGCCTCAAGGGCACGATGAACGCGCTGTTCCTCAAAGACCTCGCGGCCAAGACGCATCGCGGCATCCGTGGCCGCGTCGAGGATGGCAAGTCGGGCGGCGGGCTGTGCTATGGCTACAAGGTCGTGAAGCAACTCGATGCGCGCGGCGACCCGATCCGGGGCGACCGCGAGATCGACGCAGCCGAGGCCAATGTCGTGCGGCGCATCTTCCGCGAGTTTGCCGCGGGCATCGGCCCGCGCACCATTGCCCGCACATTGAACGAAGAAGGCGTCCCCGGCCCCGAAGGACGGCTCTGGAGCGACACCACCATTCGCGGCCATGTGAAGCGCGGCACGGGCCTCGTGAACAACGAACTCTATATCGGCCGCCTGATCTGGAACCGGCTGCGCTATCTCAAAGACCCGTCGACGGGAAAGCGCGTCTCGCGGCTGAACCCGGAATCGGAATGGATCGTGAAGGACGTTCCCGATCTGCGGATCGTCGACGACGAACTCTGGAAGGCCGTCCGTGAGCGTCAGGGCGAGATCGCCGAGAAGTTCGCCAATGTCACCGAGGCCGTGCGCGCGCATCACAAGAAGAACCGGCTGAACGGCGCGCGGCGTCCGAAGTCGCTTCTGTCGGGGCTGGTGTTCTGCGGCTGCTGCGGCGGTCCCTACTCGCTGCGCGGCGCAGACCGCTTTGCCTGCTCCAACCATATCAGCAAGGGTTCCTGCTCCAACAGCCGCGGCATTGCGCGCGAAGATTTGGAGCGGCGTGTGCTTGCCGGATTGAAGGACCGGATGATGGCGCCGGAGATCGTCGAGGACGCCATGCGCGCCTATGCGGAAGAGACGAACCGGCTGAACCGGGAACGCCGCTCGAACGGCGATTCCTGGAAAGCCGAACTGGTGAAAGTCGAGAAGCAGATCGCGCAGATCGTCGAGGCCATTGCGGACGGCATGTATCATCCGTCGATGAAGGAGAAGATGACCGGGCTGGAAGCGCGCAAAGGAGAGCTGACGGCTCTGCTCGCCGATGCTCCGGCGGACACGCCGGACATTCTGCCGAGTGCTTCGGCCATCTACGCGAAGAAGGTCGTGGCGCTCACAAAGGCCCTGAACCGCAAGGAAGATCGGCAGGAAGCCTCGCAGGATTTGCGCGCCCTGATCGAGAAGATCGTGCTGACTCCCGGCCCGGAGCGGGGCGAGATTTTCGCCCGCCTGCATGGCGATCTTGCGACGATCCTCGAATGGACGGATCGTCAAGCCATTGGAAAGACTGCCAAAACGACAAAACCTGCCGCTGGCGCGACGGGTTTGTCGTTATCGGTGGTTGCGGGGGCAGGATTTGAACCTGCGGCCTTCAGGTTATGAGTCGTGTCGAACGAACCATGAACAATCGCTCGGAACCGCGAGTTCTTGCGCAGTTTCCGACACTTGCCGGTCCCGGCGAAGCGGCCCGGCCTCGCGCGACCTGTGAGGATTGCGCAGCGTTTTTCGGCCGCGTGCTTCCACAATGCTTCCAAGGGGCCGAGACCTGATTTTCCGGTAGCACGACCATCAGGCGGCGGTGAGCGACCAGAAGCCGAACTTCCTGCCGTGCTCCTCCTTGAGCCGGGGGACGTAGGCGTCGTGCGTCTCGAACGCACCGAAGTCCAGGATGTCGCGAGCGAGCCGGGAGCATGAGACCAGGTGCTCGGCGGCATAGCGATACCGCTTCGCCCGCGACCTGGTGAGCGTGAAGTCGATCATCGCGCGGAACACCAGCGTCGCGGCCAGCGGATGACGTTCTGACAGGGCCTCCGCAGCGGGCGCGAGATACTCGTAGTGGTCGCCGTCGATCTCGTCGTGCCGGGCTACCAGGAGTTCTGCGGCGCGATCCAGCGCCGGCCAGTCGAGAAAGAACTGCAGGGCGTGAAGAAGGCTCGGATAGGCCATGGCGTGCGCCATTGCCCGCTCCTCGGCCTCGATGTCGTCGAAGTCGGGAAGCCGCTTGAGATAGGCCCGCAGGTAGCTGCCTGAGAGCGTGCGCTCGAAGCAGTCCCACCGGAACGCCTGCGCCTCCTCGCCGCGACCCAGCGCCTCCAGCGTCTGCAGGCGAACGTCCTGCCAGGCCAGCGGAACCCGCAAGCCGTCGCCGAGCTCCGCGCGCTCGAGGAACCCCAGCGCCTCACCCGCCCTGCCGGCCGCGAGCAGACGCTGCGCGATCTCGGCCGCGATCTGCGGCACCTTGCGGGTCTTCGGATCGTACTGGGCGATGAAGCCGTCGACGTCGCCTTGCGCGTCCGCGATGTCCTTGAGCGCCATGGCGACCGTGCTCGTGCGCTCGCGCGCCCGCATCTCGTGCTCGTAGGTCGTGCCACCCGGGCCCCAGCCCACGGCCTTCCATTGGTCCTTCGGCGGCACTGGCACGGGCGAGCGACCGAGGTCCTCGGCCATCGATTTCAGGGCCGCCAACCCCTCGTCGCCGAGCGCCGGGGCCATGATGCCGATCAGGCCATCATACTGGCCATAGCCGTTGTCCTGCACCGCATCGAGGACAGTGCCGGCGAGCGCCTGCGGGACCGGTCGGACCTTTGCGGCGAGCTGGCCCAGATCGGCGCAGGCCTGGTGGAAGATGCCGATGACCGTGCCGCTGGAGTCGTCGCAGCGCTCGAAGACGGGCGTGGCGAGCGCCATGAACCGCCACATGAGCGCCAGCGCCTCGTCAGTATCGGCCGGCGCGATCTGCTCGACGATGGCGCGCCGCTGGGTTTCGAGATCCGTGACCAGCGCCTTGCGATTCTTCCAGGTGATGAAGCTGCGGGCGCGGGCGATGCTGGTCAGCCGCTTGGTGATCTCCCGCGCCGCCTCCCTCGGGCTCTGGGCCCCGGCCAGCGCGAGCCGCAGCTTGCGCTTGGCGGCCGCGTTGCCGGTGCTGACCTCGATCAGCAATTGCGCCAGGCGCTCTGCGCCCAGCGCTTCGAGGTTCTTCGCATTGAGGGTGGTCTTCGACGCCATCGGATCGCCAGTTTCTTTTCCCTGAGCCTAACAGCAGCCCGCGGGCACCGGAACCTGCGTTCTGATTCGCGCGGCTCGTCGATTTCCCGCACCATCGCGCCGAAACGCCTTGCGCGGAAACGCGTGCCAGTTCCTTTTTCTTCGCGATTTCAATGTGTTCGTTGACTGTCGCCCGCGCTTCAGCACTGTGGAAGGGCGAAAGAACCACCGAAGAGCGCCATGCCTAGGATCACCAAACGCCTCGTCGACGCCGCAGAAGCCCGCCAAGCCGAATACTTCGTCTGGGACAGCGAGATCCCCGGCTTCGGGCTGCGCGTGCTGCCGAGCGGGCGCAAGGGCTACGTGGTCCAGTATCGCGCCGGACGCCGATCCCGGCGGATCAGCCTCGGGCCCAGCACGGTCCTGACCTGCGAGCAGGCCCGCAACCGCGCCATCTCCATTGTCGCCGCCGCGCGCAATGGCGCGGACCCCGCCGCCGAGCGGGACGCGGGGCGCAGGGCGATCACGGTGAAGGAGCTGGCCGAGCGGTTCGACAAGGAGCACATCGCGATCCGCGTGAAGGCGAGCACGGCCAAGGAATATCGCCGGAACCTCGAACGCTTCATCCTGCCCGCGCTCGGGCAGCTGACGGTCACGGGCATCACCCGGGCGGACGTGGCGAAGTTCCATCACGACATGCGTCACATCCCTTATCAGGCGAACCGCTGCCTCGAAGTGGTCTCGAAGATGTTCAGCCTCGCCGAGATGTGGGGGCTGCGTCCGGACGGCACAAATCCGCGAAAGCACATCCGGAAGTATCCCGAAGAGAAGCGCGAGCGGTTCCTCAGCGCGGCGGAACTGCGCCGCATCGGCGAGGTGCTGCGCGAGATGGAGGCGGAGGGGATCGAACTGCCCTCGGCCATTCTCGCGGCGCGCCTGCTGATCCTGACCGGCTGCCGCCTGAACGAGATCATGACGTTGAAGTGGACCCACGTCGATCTGGCCGAGCGCGTCCTGCGCCTGCCGGATTCCAAGTCCGGCGCCAAGGTCATCCATCTCGGCCAGCCCGTCGTCGATCTGCTCCGCGACGCTCAGCGCATCGACGAGAACCCGTGGGTCATCACCGGCACCCTGCCGGGCAAGCGCCTGAGCGATCTGCAGCCCTTCTGGCAGCGCGTCCGTGCCCGCGCCGGCGTCAAGGACGTCCGCATCCACGACCTGCGCCACACCTTCGCGTCGACCGCCGTCGCCTCGGGTCAGGGTCTGCCCATGATCGGCAAGCTCCTTGGCCACACGCAGGTCCAGACCACGGCGCGCTACGCCCATCTGGCGGCCGAGCCGGTGCGGATGGCTGCCGATGCGGTGGCGCAGAACCTCAGGCAATCCTTGGGATAATCGCGCCCCGCCACGTCCCTTTTCGATTGATCGCGCAGTTCCGCGCGGCTACCCTCCAAGAAAGCCCAGAAATTGGGCGCGCACAGTTCGCGTGCGCGCAGGGCCGGGTGGGAGCGCAACGTGGACCGGGACAAGGCCGAACTTCGCTGGGGGATTGAGCAGCGCCTCGAGTTCATCGAGTTCCGTCTGTTCTGGGAGGGACACGTCAATCGTATCGACGTGATGCAGCAGTTCGGCGTCTCGGTGAACCAGGCATCCTCGGACCTGAACCGCTACATCGCGCTGGCACCGGACAACATGGTCTACGACAAGAGCGCGCGGACCTACGTCCGCGGCCCGGACTTCGACTGCAAGTTCCGCCCGCCAGACGCAGCGCACTACCTCGCCCAAATCCGCCTGGTTGCCGACGATGTGCTGGAGCGCGAAGATTGCTGGATCCCTGACCTGCCACCCAACGCATCCGCCCCGACGCCTGTGCGCGGCATCGATCCGGTGACGCTCCGCTCGGTCGTCGGCGCCATCCGCCGGTCCGAGGCGATCGAGGTGAAGTACCAGTCCCTGTCCAGCCCCGAGCCGCGCTGGCGCTGGATCGCGCCTCACGCCATCGCTTTCAACGGGTTCCGCTGGCACACCCGGGCGTTCTGCCTGACCGATGACTGCTTCAAGGACTTCCTGCTCTCGCGGGTGCTGGAGATTCGAGGATCGCGTGAGAGCGAAGCGTCAGCCGACGATGATCGCGACTGGCATTCCGAGGTCACGCTGGAGGTCGGGCCCCACCCCGCCCTGTCGGAAACTCAGGCAAAGGTCATCGCGCTCGACTACGGGATGCGAGGCGGCAAGGCGAAGATCAAGGTTCGACGCGCGCTCCTCTACTACGCGCTCAGGCGGCTCGGGCTCGACACGGACCCCGCCGCCAGGAGACCGCAGGATCAACAGATCGTGCTTCTGAACAGGGAGGCTATCGATGCAGATCATCGATAACACCTCCCAGCTTTTAGGAGATGACCTCAAAGCTTCGGTTGGCCGCGGGACGCGTCTGCGGATCGCGGCGTCGTGCTTCTCGATCTACGCATTCGAAGCCCTGAAATCCGAGCTCTCGAAGATCGACAGCCTGCAGTTCATCTTCACCGCTCCTACGTTTGTGCCGACCGAGGTGACCGACCGCCTCCGGAAGGAACGTCGCGAGTTTTTCATTCCCAAGGCGCGACGGGAAAGCGGTCTTTACGGCACCGAGTTCGAGATCCAACTGCGAAATAAGCTCACTCAACGCGCCGTCGCTCGCGAGTGTGCTGACTGGATCCGCAAGAAGGCGAGATTTCGTTCCAACACGACTAAGGCTCCGATGCAGCAATTCATGCATCTGGCCGGGTCCGAAGGCGAAGTGGCTTACATGCCAATCAGCGGCTTCACAGCCGTGGATCTTGGCTACCAGAAGGGCGATGCGGTCTCCAACTTCGTGACCCGCTTCGACGATCCCGCGCACGCCAAGGTGTACCTTCAGCTATTTGATCAGATTTGGTCGGACCCGGACAAAGTAAAGGATGTCACCGCCGCCATTTGCGAACACATCGAGTCTGTCTACCAAGAGAACTCCCCCGAGCGCATCTATTTCATGATGCTCTACAACATCTTTCACGACTTCCTCGACGAGGTCGACGAAGACGTCCTGCCAAACGATCTGACAGGCTACCAGGAGAGCGTGGTCTGGAACAAACTCTTCAACTACCAGAAAGACGCCGCAACGGGCATCATCAACAAGCTCGAGACCTACAATGGGTGCATTCTCGCGGACTCGGTTGGTCTCGGGAAAACATTCACCGCCTTGGCGGTGGTCAAATATTATGAGTTGCGGAACCGCTCCGTTCTCGTTCTTTGTCCAAAAAAGCTCGCGGACAACTGGCGGAACTACAACACGAACTTGACCACCAATATTTTCGCCAGGGACCGGTTCAACTATGACGTCCTCTGCCACACCGACCTCTCCCGCACCTCCGGCGAGTCATTCGGCATCCCCCTCAATCGAGTGAACTGGGGCAATTACGATCTGGTCGTGATCGACGAGTCGCACAACTTCCGGAACAACGATGTCTACAAGGACCGCGAGACTCGCTACCAGAAACTGATGAACAAGGTCATCCGCGCCGGCGTGAAGACCAAGGTCCTGATGCTTTCCGCGACCCCGGTGAACAACAGGTTCAACGATCTTCGGAACCAGCTGGCTCTTGCCTATGAAGGGCAGTCGGAAGCGCTCAGCAAGAACCTGAAGACCCAGGCCAGTGTCGAAGAGATTTTCCGCCGTGCCCAGAAGGCCTTCAATGAATGGTCGTCTCTGCCGCCAGAGGAGAGGACCGCCGCGTCGATCCTGAAGGCACTCGACTTCGATTTTTTCGAGCTTCTCGACGCCGTCACTATCGCCCGGTCACGAAAGCACATCGAGACCTTCTACGACACGAAGGACATCGGGAAGTTCCCCCAGAGGCGCAAGCCGCTCTCTTATCACCGCCCGATCACCGAGCGGTCGGACGTGATGGGGTTCAACGATATCTTCACGCAGCTTTCGGTGCTGAAGCTCGCGGTCTACGCCCCGATCAGCTACATCCTGCCCAGCCGCCTGCGGAAGTATGAGGAAATCTACGACACGCAGGTCGAAGGCGGACGCGGCAAGCTTAGACAGGCCGATCGTGAGCGCAGCCTTCAGGCGCTCATGACGACCAACCTCCTGAAACGCCTGGAGAGCTCGGTCGCCGCGTTCCGGCTCACGCTTCGGTCTCTCGGCGCCAACATCTCGCGCACCCTCGATGCGATCGACGAATTCGAGAAAACTGGACGTGGCGACAGCGTCAGTGACTACCTTGCAGACGTGAGCGACTTCGATCCGGAGGACGATGACCTCTCCGGCCTCGACGAATTCACGGTCGGGAAAAAGGTCCAGATCAGCCTCGGCGACATGGATCTGCCGTCGTGGAAACACGACCTGGCTGCGGACCTCGTCCTAATCGAAGATCTGATCGCCTCGATGGACAAGGTCAAACCGGCGGACGACGCCAAGCTCCAGCACCTGCTTGCCCTCATCAGGCAGAAGGTCGATGAGCCGCTGAACCCCGGAAACAGGAAGGTTCTGGTCTTCACGGCCTTCGCCGATACAGCCAACTACCTCTTCGACAACCTGGCACCCTTCGCCGCACAGCTCGGTCTGCATGTCGGCAAGGTCACGGGATCAGACGCACCCAAGACGACGCTCAAGAAGTCCTACGATTTCCAAAGCGTTCTGACGCTGTTCTCCCCGCGGTCGAAGGAGAAGGCCATCGTCCTTCCGAACGAGCCAGGAGAGCTGGACATCCTCATCGGCACCGACTGCATCTCGGAAGGCCAGAACCTTCAGGACTGCGATTTCCTGATCAACTACGATATCCACTGGAACCCGGTGCGCATCATCCAGAGGTTCGGCCGTATCGACCGTATCGGATCCCCCAACAGCCAGATCCAGCTGGTCAACTACTGGCCCGATATCTCGCTCGACGAGTACATCAACCTCAAGGAACGCGTCGAAAACCGGATGGTGATCGCGGACGTCACCGCAACCGGCGACGACAACGTCCTCACCGCCAAGTCGAACGACATCGCCTACCGCAAGGAACAACTGAGGCGGATGCAGGAGGAGGTGATCGAGCTGGAGGACGCAAAGGCCGGTATCTCGATCACCGATCTAGGGCTGAACGACTTCCGGATGGACCTGCTCAATTACGTCAAACAGCATGGCGAGCTCGACAACGTGCCCTTCGGGATGCACGCCGTGGTCCCCGCCCAGCCAGAGCTGGGCTTGGTGCCCGGCGTTATCTTCGCGCTGAAGAACATCCACGACAGCGTGAACGTCAACCAGCAGAACCGCCTCCACCCCTTCTACCTGGTCTACATCGACGACGACGGCCGGATCGTCGCCGACCACACCGAGGTCAAGCGCCTGCTCGACCTGATCCGATCCAGCTGCAAGGGGCGGATCGAGCCGATCCGTGACGTCTGCCGCATCTTTAACGAGCGCACCGAGGACGGGCGCAAGATGGGCCGCTATTCCGACCTGCTCTCCAGCGCGATCCGCTCCATGATCGAGGTGAAGGAAGAGAAAGACATCGACAGCCTGTTCAGCGGCGGGCGGACCACGGCGCTGACCCACACCATCAAGGGGCTGGACGATTTCGAGCTGATCGCCTTCCTGGTCATCGAAGGGGGCGGCGCATGACCCTCTACGACTGGCCCCGCGCCGCGGCCTTCGGGCGCGTCATCCCCAAGACCAAGATCTACGAGCACGCCGGGGCGAACACGGGCCTCAAGGGCCTCTTCGTGCGTGAGGTGGACCAGATCGTCTGGTCGCACAAGCTGGCGCCCGAGACGGTCAATCTGGCGGCGACAAAGCAGGTGGCCGAGATACAGGTCTTCCGCATCACCTCACGTACCGCGACGCTGGACCCGGCTGTGCTGCGCGCCATCGACAAGGCCATCCCCTTTCCGCTGTTCTTCGAGGTCGCCCACGGCGGCCGCGTCAAGCTGGCCGCGGCCTACAAGCGGCCGAGTGAGGCCGACAGCGCCCGCTGGGTGGTGGGCGACTATTTCGAGGGGGATTGGCTGCCCGAAGACGCAGCCCGCGCGCCCTTTCCGGTGGCGCTGAACATGGGCGCGCTTTACGAGCGGCTGCTCGAGCCGCTGGTGGTCGGGCAGACGGCTCGGTTGGTCCCCGGCATGGGCGAGGCACCGCAGACGCCCTTCACCCCTGCCGAAGGCGAGCGCCCCGTGTCGCTGGAAGCGCGCATCGCGCAGGCCGAGGGGATCAAGGCGCAGACGCGCGAGGTCGAGCGGATCAAGGCGCGGCTGGGACGCGAGAAGCAATTCAATAAGCGCGTGGCGATCAATGCCGAGCTACGCGCGGCGAAACAAGAACTTGAGCGGCTGACCAGGGTACACCCCGGAACCGCCGTGGCAAATGATTGAGAGGACGAGCATGGACAAGCTGAAGATGCACAGCCCCGACCTGAGCCAGAACAACATCGCGAAGATCCGCGAGCTGTTCCCCGGCTGCGTGACCGAGGCGCAGGACGAAGCGAGGGGGGTGGTGCGTCTGGCGGTGGACTTCGATCAGCTGCGTCAGGAGTTGAGCGACCACATCGTGGAAGGGCCTCAGGAGCGGTATCGGCTGGACTGGCCGGGGAAGCGTGAGGCGCTGGTGGTTGCCAATGCGCCAATCGGCAAAGCGCTTCTTCCTGCTGTCGATGAAAGTGTCGATTTCGAAGGCACAAGAAACCTCTTCGTCGAAGGTGACAATCTCGAGGCGCTAAAGCTCCTGCAGGAAGCATACCTCGGGGAAGTCAAGTTGATCTACATCGACCCCCCATATAACACTGGTAAGGACTTTGTTTATCAAGACAATTTCACCCAAGGTTCATCTGAGTTCCTTAAGAAATCTCTCCAAGAGGACGATGAAGGCAACAAGTTGCTTGCCAATCGCGAGGCGGCAGGTCGCTTCCACTCAGAATGGCTGAGTATGCTCTACAGCCGCCTGATTATCGCCCGCAACATGTTGCGGCAGGATGGGATCGTCGTTGTTTCAATCGACGAAAAAGAACATGCAAACCTGAAGAAGGTTTGCGACGAGGTATTTGGCGCGAGCAATTTCTGTGGAGAAATTGTCTGGAAGAATAGCAGCAAGAACGACCAAGCCTACGTCTCTATTCAGCACGAGTACCTTGTTGTCTATGTGAAGGATAAAAATACAAACTCAGGTGAGTGGACAGAGCGCAAGCAGGGTTTGGAAGAAATCTACAAAGCTTTTGAAGGT
The DNA here is from genome assembly GCF_014201905.1 of Amaricoccus macauensis. Classification (GTDB taxonomy): domain Bacteria; phylum Pseudomonadota; class Alphaproteobacteria; order Rhodobacterales; family Rhodobacteraceae; genus Amaricoccus; species Amaricoccus macauensis. The sequence continues at coordinate 115,543 of NZ_JACHFM010000006.1, forward strand.
TTCCGGAAGGAGTATGGCGATGATTGGGGCGCCATACATCAGGCCGCACTAGATTGGTTCAAGTCGTTTCCGCCTTCCAATCCAATTAGCGACAGCAAGCACTATAGCTGGATGGATGAGCGCGGGGTGTATTTCCCGGATAACATCGCAGGGCCGAACGACGGGCAGTACGTTTATGATGTTCAACACCCCGAAACCGGTGAAATTTGCAAGCCGCCATCAACCGGCTGGCGTTTCCCCGAAGAAACTATGAAACAGCGGATCAAAGAGAAACGTATTCACTTTGGCAAAGATCACACGACCGTCCCAAACAATAAAACATATCTGAAAAACACGGAAAATCAGAGCCTTACGAGCATGAGGTATGTCGATGGCCGAGCGGCATCCAACCGCCTGAAGGACATGTTTGGAGAGAAAATCTTCACAAACCCCAAAGATGAAAATCTCTTAGCTGATCTATTTAAGGCAATGCAGGTTAAAGAGCAGGATATTGTTCTGGACTTTTTCGCTGGCTCGGGATCGACCGCCCATGCGCTTTTTGAGCTTAATCGGCAGCAAGGAAGTAAATGCAGAACGATTGTCGTTCAGATTCCGGAAGACCTGAATGAGTCGCTCAAGCTAGCGACAGGAGGGGCCAAGAAGGTAACCCAAAATGCCATTAGCTTGATGAAGAAATTAAAGCGTCCGACGACCGTTGCTGAGATCTGCAAAGAGCGTTTGCGTCGCGCAGGTCAAAAGATTCTCGAAGGCGAATGTCACCCTGACTGGAACCGCGATGTCGGCTTCCGGGTGCTGAAGGTGGACACGTCGAACATGAAGGACGTCTACTACCGCCCGGACGAGCTGAAGCAGTCCGACCTGCTCGACATGGTGGACAACGTGAAGGAGGGCCGCACGGCCGAGGACCTGCTGTTCCAGGTGCTGGTCGATTGGGGCGTGGACCTGACGCTGCCCATCCACCGCGAGACGGTGCAGGGCAAGACCGTGTTCTTCGTCGACGACAACGCCCTTGTGGCCTGCTTCGACCGCGGCATCACCGAGGATCTGGTGAAAGAGCTGGCGGGCCACGAGCCCCTGCGCGTCGTCTTCCGCGACAACGGCTTCGTGTCGGACGCGGTGAAGATCAACGTGACCCAGATCTTCCGCCAGCTTTCGCCCAGCACCGAAGTCAAAGCGATCTGAGGCCGACCATGAAGCTCAAGTTCAAGGTCCAGCCCTATCAGACCAATGCCGTCAACGACGTGGTCGACTGCTTCGCCGGCCAGCCGATGACCTCTGGCCTGACCTATCGCATCGATCCGGGTGTAGTGAAAAAGGGAAGTCGGGCGAGATCAAGCGCCAGCTCAGGCGGCTCGAGTTCCGCGACGACCTGTTCGTGGAGTCGGGCGAGCTGGACCAATATCGCGGCTTCACGATCAGCCAGATCGACGCCGTCAACGACACGGTCGAATTCACCAACGGGGAAATGCTGAGGGCTGGCGAGGCGAACGGCGATGTCTCGGAACGCGATATCCGCCGCATCCAGATCCGCGAGACGATCAAGGCGCATCTAGACAAGGAAAAGCAGCTGTTCGCACAGGGCATCAAGGTCCTGTCGCTGTTTTTCATCGACGAGGTGGTGAAGTACCGGGACTATGGCCAGGCCGACGAGAAGGGCGATTATGCGCGGGTCTTCGAAGAAGAGTACGAGTTGCTGAAGGCTGAGTATCTTTCGGAGCTCGCAATCGACAACGAGGCGTACCGGAAATATCTCGCCAGCATCGACTCCGCAAAGACGCACAACGGCTATTTCTCGATCGATAAGAAGACGAACCGCCTCAAAGACCCTGCCGTTGGCGCCCGCTCGGTCGATTCCGACGACGTGGACGCCTACGACCTGATCCTCAAGGACAAGGAGCGCCTGCTTTCCCTTGCCGAACCCACCCGGTTCATCTTCTCACACTCGGCGCTGCGCGAGGGGTGGGACAACCCGAACGTCTTTGTCATGTGCATGCTGAAGCACAGCGACAACACCATTTCCCGCCGCCAGGAGGTGGGGCGTGGCCTGCGGCTGAGCGTCGATCAGCACGGGGACAGGATGGACCACCCGGCGGTGGTGCACGACATCAACGTACTCACCGTGGTGGCGAGCGAGAGCTACAAAGACTTCGTGGCCGGGCTCCAGAAAGAGATCGCGGAGACCCTCTCATCGCGTCCGCGGCAGGCAACAGAGGACTACTTCACGGGCAAGACACTCGCGACCGAGCATGGCCCGGTTGAGGTGACCGCCGCCATAGCCAAGCAGATCTACCGCTATCTGGTGAAGAATGACTACACCGACGATGCGGACCAGATCGCAGACGTTTACCAAGAGGCCAAGGCGGCGGGAAAACTGGCCGACTTGCCCGAGGAACTGAAGCCGCACGCCGAGCAGGTATTCCAGCTCATCGACAGCGTCTTCAGCGACGCGCAACTGCCCAAGGTCGATGACGGCCGCAAGCCCAAGACCAACCCCCTCAATGCCAATTTCGAGAAGAAGGAGTTCCAGGAGCTCTGGGCGCGGATCAACCGCAAGGCGGTCTATCGGGTGGAGTTCGATTCAGAGGAGCTGATCCGCAAGTGCTTCAGCGCGCTGGACAGCCAGCTGCGGGTCACCCCCTTGCAGTACACCGTTCAGGTCGGCGTACAGAATGACGGGTTGACCGACGGCCAGCTTCGCAGCGGCGACGGCTTCTCGGTCACGAACACGACGACCGAGCGCGGGGACTCAATCCATTCGCTCGTGAAGTACGACCTCGTGGGGAAGGTAGCTGAGAACGCACAGCTGACGCGAGACACGACGGCGAGCATCTTGGGCCAGATCACACCGGCGGTTTTTGAACAGTTCACGAGAAACCCCGAGCACTTCATCTCAGAGGCGTCCCGCATCATCGCTGAGCAGAAGGCGGCCATGGTGATTGAGCGCCTCGCCTATGACGAAGTGGATGAGCGGTACGACGTGGACATTTTCACCGCGAACCAGACTGGCCAAGATTTTTCCCGAGCCACGAAGCAGCTCAAGAACCACGTCTACGATTATGCGATCACCGATTCCAATGTCGAAAGAGATTTCGTGAAGGAGCTGGATACAAGCAGCGAGGTCGTTGTCTATGCCAAACTCCCTCGGGGTTTCTTGATCCCGACTCCAGTCGGCGACTACAACCCAGATTGGGCGATATCCTTCAAGGCTGGCAGCGTACGGCACATTTACTTCGTGGCCGAGACGAAGGGCACGATGTCCAGCATGAAATTGCGCGAAATCGAGAAGACGAAGATTGAGTGCGCCCGCAAATTCTTCGACGAAATCAGCAAGCGTATCACCGCGGATCGCGTGAAATACGATGTTGTGACCGACTACGGGAAACTAATGGACTTGGTCGGGCGTGCGGCGTGATGAAGCCCCGCTCAATCAATATCTTCCTGCTCGACGGCTATCCGAATGGCATACGGGTGGCACAAATCTCGATGTCAACGATCCAAGCGATCGCCTTCCGGCGCAATCAGCTCCGCCGGGTCCGTGAGGCTTTCCCCGAAATCGAACGGCCAGGCGTGTACATCCTGATCGGCGCCGATGAAGATGCGCAGGACCGGCAACTTGCTTACATCGGCGAGTCCGAAGGCGTCGGCGCTCGATTGTCGTATCACAACTCGAATGAGGCCGGTCGCGATGCCAAAGGCTTCTGGACCGACACGGTCGTGCTGATCAGCAAGGACGAGAACCTGACCAAGAGCCACGCGCGCTATGTCGAAGCTTGTCTGATCCGGGGGGTCGTCAGCAATCCCCGTTGGACCCTGCCCAACACGCGCACGCCGTCCGACGACGCGGGCAAGCTGCCGCTCCCCGACCGCGCAGCCATGGACGAGTTCGTGGATCAGACGAAAACTCTGGTTGGGGCCCTTGGCTGGGATCTCTTCCGAGAAGTCCGCGGTCGTGCGCCGGAGCAGATCGCGGAGCAAGAACTGCCAAAGGCTGAACTCCATGAAAGCCCTCGGTTCTTCCGGGGCGACGGCTTCGCGGCAGAGATGGAGATCGGGCCCTCCGGGGATTTCGTCGTCACAGCAGGTTCGAGGGCAAGGGTCCGGACGACGCGAACGATACCGAGAGGGACGGTCGCGCTCCGGAACACCCTTGTCGAGAAGGGCGTCCTCCGCGAGGAAGGTGATTTTCTTGTCTTCACAAGCGCCTACAGCTTCACGTCTGCCTCTGCCGCAGCTGCGACCATCATTGGTGCGAGCGCCAATGGCCGGATCCTCTGGAAGCTCCCAGACGGACGCAATTACGCGGATTGGGAGGCAAACCAGGACGCGGCGGGCGATGCGTCAGGCCAATTCTGAAGGTTGCGACGGCCCAGGGAACGGTACCGTCAGCGTGGCGTGAATTTAGCCGATCTTGCAGCCCCAGAAGGACGTGTGATCGGCAGCGAAGTAGCCGTCCGCGACCCGGAAATACCCCTGCAGCTCGACGGTATCGCCCGCGGTGAGCGGCACCATGGTCTGCAGCCAGATCACGGTGGCGAGCGAGACATGGGTGGCCGAGATTTCGCCGAGGGAACCGCGGATTTCGCTGGTGCCGTTCAGGACCAGCCGACCGCGCATGCGTGCCGTTGCGCTGGCGTTGATCTTGTAGAGCAGCGTCGCGCCGAAGAGGTAGGTGCCGTCCACGGGCGCCACAAAGTGGTTGTTCGCGGCGTCGAAGGCACCCTGATCGTTGTAGTCGGTGTTGTTCAGTCCGATCTTCGTCCAGGCTCCGACGCCCACGTAGTTATCGTAGTTCGTGTACGCCTTGAAGCGGGGCAGCCGGGGCTGATCGACGATGCCGGTGGCGTTGTCGACGCTCAGCCCGTCGAAGAAGGTGCTGCCGTCGGCAGAGACCGTCAGCCGGAACCTGTCCGAGCCGAAGAGGCCGACCAGCGCCTTGGTCACGAAGCCGGTCTGCAGCGTCAGGCCGAGATCGTCGCCCGCGGCCTCCTTGTTCATGGTGTAGAACAGATTGCCGGTCCCGCCCTCGGCCACGGTCTTCGCCGTCCAGAGCGCGGCGTTGAGCTTGGCCGAGAACGGGTTCGAAGCGTCGGCCGTGGTGCCGATCCCGAGCAGTGCCATGTTCTGTAACGCCGCAGGCGTGGTCCCGACCCAGCTCGCGCCGTCGTAGCCGAGCAGCAGCCCCTCGTCCTCGACCCACGCCAGCCAGCCGGTGCGGGGCGGCAGGCGGAGCCAGGCGCCATCGGTCCAGAGCGCGACGTTGAGGTCCCACCCCGCCCAGTCGCCGGTTGCGCTCGAGGCGACGATGTAGCGGTCGCCGTCGGCGGGGCTGCCGGGCGGGGCCGTCAGATCCCGGTCGAGCACCGAGAGCTGGACGAGCCCGTCGAGGATCCTCAGCGCCTCGTTATGGGTGACGTGCTTCTGGGCCTGCGCCGCGAGGATGTAGGGCAGCAGGAGATGGGTCGTGGCGTCGGACATGGGATGGCCTCAGAGTATCAGCGTGACGGTCTTGGGCGCGCCCCGTCCCACGAGGGCAGAGAGCTGGGAGATGCGGATGTCGAGCGTGTCGCCGGGGCCGAGCGGCGCGCCCCAGTCGGCGGTCTGCTGGGCGGCGGTGTAGACCGCGCTGGTGGTGGCCGTGCTCAGCACCCGCTTCACGGTCGCACCGTCAAGGATTTCGAGCTCGTAGGCTTCCAGTTCCTCCGCCATCGGCACTTCGACAGCGCCCCAGCTGTCGGCGGAAAGCGCGCGGGACCGGCGTGTCCAGCGGATCGTGAGGTCGCCGGGAACGCGTGGCGTGCGCCACGGCTGCTCGACATGGGCGACGGAGAACGGCCGCAGCCCCACCCCCTCAGGCGTGAAGGCCTGCGCCACATAGGTCTCGTCGCTGACCGGGCGGCTCGCCGGGCCGATGCGCCAGTTCCACGGGATGCCGAGATCGGCCTCGGCGATCGGCAACGTGGCGAGGCTGTCGTCCAGCACCACCAGCCGCGCGCCTGCGGGCGCGGGATTGCCCATGGCCCTTTCGGTGCCGCGCTGGCCGCGCAGGAGCCGGGTCAGGCGATACCGGCCCGGGGCGATCAACTCCGCCGCGCCTGCCTGCACGATCTCCCAGTCGCGGGGCGCGGTCTCGATGGCGAGCGCGTTCGCACCCCCGAACAGGGTCAGGTCGGTGACGCTTTCCAGCGTGCCGGTGAGCAGATCGACCATGAGCGCATTGCCGAGATCGAAGCGCGACGTGGGGCCAGCATAGAAGTCCGAGACCAGCATCCCGATCCGCGCGCGGCTGCCGAACGTGGCCAGCAGCTCGAAGCCATCGGTGGAGGGGCTGCGGAATACCGCCATCTCGCCGGGCCAAGGAACGGCGTGCGCGACGACCATCGGTCGGTGCGCGGGCTGGTCCTCGGTCAGCTGCGGCAGGTCCATCAGCAGCGCATCCGGCGCGCCGAACACGACGGCCCGCGTCAGCGACGCCGCGCGGGGATCACCGGGCGGCAGATCGTAGGTTGCCCTGTCGTGGCGGACCGCCTCGATGCCCCGCGCCTCGGTGTCGGCGATGGAGACGAGCCGCAGATCGACCAGCCGCCCGCCGTGCTCCAGCCGGATCGCGTCGGCCGGATCGAGCGCTAGCCGCGAGGGCGGCAGCCGGAACGCCGCCGTCTCGCGGCCCACCCATGCCTCCATCAGCGCGCGGCGGCAGCGGCGCTCGGCCTCCTCGGGCGGCACCGCCATCGGGAAGCTCTCGGAAGCGATCCGGGTCGTGTCCACGGTGATGCGCCGCGCCTCGACGAGGGCCGCGTCGTAGTCCTCGTCTGCCCGCGCGACCTGCCACTTCAGCGCCTGCGGCAGTTCGGTCTCCTGTCCCCGCGTCAGTTCCAGCACGTCGCCCTCGCGGGCGGCCACCAGATCTTCGGGCGCGAGGGTGGCGACGGAGGCCCGCCCGCGCATCACGAAGCGGATCACACCCTCGGTCTCGACGGCGTCGAAGCCGAAATGCCGCGACAGCGTGGTGATCGAGGCGCGTGGGCTTTCCAGCGCCGTGATGGCGTAGCCCTCCACCGCGCCCCAGAGGCCGGAAACGTCGATGCGGGCCTCGGGCAGTCCGGCGCGCAGGCAGAGGTGCCGGACGAGCGCCGCGAGCGACACCGCTCCCAGCCGCCCGGTCAGCCAGTGCCCGAGCCGCCAATTCGCGCCGTCCGTCCAGACGTCGGTCAGCGCCGGGAAGAACGGGTACGGCCGTGCGTCCCAGGTCCAGGCGGCGCATTCGGGGACATGCACCATGCGGCCGCCATAGACCGACGAGACCGGATTGTTCGTGGCCTCGCCCCACCAGAGATAGGTCGCCTCGAGATAGGCGCGTTGGATGGCGTCATCGCGCCAGCCCCGCGAGAAATGCGGCGTGAAGCTCTCGGACGACTTCGGGTCGAAGAAGACGTTGGGCTGGTTGGTGCCCCGGTCGATGGCCGGGCAGCCCAACTCGGTGAACCAGATCGGCTTGGACTGGGGCACCCACGCCGTCGGCGTCCCGCTCTCCACCCCACCCGGGCGGTTGTAATGCGGGTTCGACCACCAGGCGCGCAGGTCCTTGTAGCGGAAGACCCACGGCTTGGCCGCGCCGCCATCCGTGATCGGCGTGCGGACCTGCGCAGAGCGATCGGCCGCACTGGCATAGAACCAGTCGAAGCCTTCGCCGCCCGCGATGTTCCCCTGCAGATAGCCCCGGTCGTAGATCGCGGGCCAGCCCTCGGCAGCGTCGGAATGCTCGAAGCCGTCGCGCCAGTCCGACAGCGGCATGTAGTTGTCGATGCCGACGAAATCGATCTCCGGATCGGCCCAGAGCGGATCGAGATGAAAGAACACGTCGCCGCTGCCATCGCCCGGCTGGTGCCCGAAATACTCCGACCAGTCGGCGGCATAGCCGATCCTGGTGCCGGACCCGAGGATCGAGCGCACATCGCCGAGCAGGTCCCGATAGGCCTGCACCGCCGGATAGCTGCTGGCGCCCGAGCGGATCGTCGTCAGCCCCGGCATCTCGGCGCCGATGAGGAAGGCGTCGACCCCTCCCGCTGCCGCGCAGAGATGGGCGTAGTGCAGCACCATGCGCCGCAGGCCCCAGTCGCCGGATGGCCCGGTCCAGCTGACGCTCTCGCCTGAGACGCTGAAGCTCGCGGGCGTCGCCGCGCCAAACAGCGCCGCGACCTGGCTTGCGGCCGTGGCGGTCTTGTCCACGGTCCCTGCGAACCCCGCTGCAGGCGAACAGGTGATCCGGCCGCGCCAGGGGAACGCGGGCTGGCCGGTCTCGGCGGCGTTGTCGGAATACGGGTTTGGCAGCGCGTTGCCGGGCGGCACGTCCATCAGGATGAAGGGGTAGAAGGTGACGCGCAGCCCGCGCGCCTTCATCTCCTGGATCGCCTGCACCACCGCGAAGTCGGACGGCGTGCCGCCATAGACCGGGCGGTCCTGATCGTCGCGGCTGACGAGGAAGGCGTTGGCACGGCTGACACCATTGACCGACCAGCTGGCGGGCGTTGTCGACTTGGCCGAGACCTCGACGCCCGGCCGCACCTTGCAGGAGCCCGCGCGCAGGTCGTCGCCGAACCACGCCACCACGAGGCTGACGCTCTCGACCGCAGGCGCCATCGCCTGCAGCCGGTCGAGCGCCTCCACCATGTCGGTGGAGTCGGCCAGCGTGTTCAGGTTCTCGGGCACCGTCGCGCCGCCATCGGTCTTGCGGATGGCCTGCGTGGCGTAGGTGAACTCGCCCGAGGCCGGAATCATGGTGACGGCGCGGGTCAGCCCCTCGGCGGTGTCGGGATCGGCGAGAGGCCGGAACACCTCGAACGAGAGCTGCGGCAGGCGGTTGCCGTAGGTGGAAAGCGTCAGTTCCTCGAAGACTACGTAGGCCGTGCCCCGATAGGCAGGAGTGCTGGCTGTGCCCATCTTTGCGGCGATGAACGGGTCCGCCGTCTGCGTCTCGTCGCCGGGATACCAGCGCCAGGTGACGCCGGAGAGGTCCATCGGCTTGCCGTCGGCCCAGATGCGGCCGATGCCGGTGATCGGCCCCTCGCAGAGCGCCACGGCGAAGGAGGCGTAGTAGAGATACTCGGTCGTCTTGACCTTGCCGCCCCCGCCGCCCTTGCCGCCGCCTTGGGTAGTGGTCTTCGTCTCCTCGCGAAAATCGGTCGCCCAGATGATGTTGCCGCCCATCCGCATGCGCCCATAGAGCCGCGGGATCACCGCGCCTTCGGTGGCCGAGGTGATGCGCAGCGTGTCGAGCCGCGCGCCCTCGATGCGCTGGGTGGGCGCCAGCGACGAAATGATCCAGCTGTCGACGGCCGAGCCGATGCTGGAGCCGATGAAACCGCCGATGGTCGCGGCGCTGACGCCGAGGATCGCGCCGCCGATCGAACCGCCAATGGCGGCGCCAGCGGCACCGAGAACGAGGGTGGCCATGTCCGGGGTCTCAGCGTTGCGGGAACAGGAAGGCGAAGGCGATGCGTCGCCGCCAGGATGGCGTGAGCGGTTCCTCGATCACGCCGAGCCGCTCATAGGCGTGGAGGAAGGTGTCGGGTCCGGTAAGGATCCCGACATGCTTGGCGATCGCGTGTGGCTTCATGCGGAAGAGGACCAGCGCGCCGGGCCCGGCCGCCGCCGGTTCCACCTCGATCATCATGCGACGCGCCCCCTCGGCCAGAACCTCGCGCGGCCCTGTCTCGCCCCAGTCGCGACTGTAGGCCGGGATCGGAAACGGCTCGGGGCCGACGACCTCGCGCCAGACGCCGCGGGCGAGCCCGAGGCAGTCGCAGCCGACGCCGCGCAAACTCGCCTGGTCGTGGTACGGCGTGCCCAGCCAGGCCCGCGCGATGGCGATGACGCGCGCGGGGTCGGCCAATGCGAGGGGTTGCGTCACAGTACGCCTCCCTCGTGGCCGCCATCCTTGGTGGCGTAGCGCAGCACCGAGTCTTGGCCGGGGATGTGCGGGAAGCCGCGGAAATTGACGGTGTTGGCGAACTTGGCGCCGCAGGTCTCCATGCGCTTGTCGCAGCCCGCACGGATGATGAAGGCGTCGCTCTCGATGATCGCACGCACCGGCGCTTCGAGCAGGGTCAGCACGGCGACGCCATCCGTGACGTCATGGCCCAGTACTTCGGTGCGCCGCCCCGCGTTTGCGCCGCTGGTCCATTCGAGCGTGCCGAAGGTGAACCAGCCAGACGTGAATGTGCCCAGCCCCGAGGCGGTGAAGGCCCGGTCGCGCAGGAGATCGATCACCGCGCCTGTGCCCTTGTAGGCGGGGTTCTCCAGATCGACGCCGCAGCGCGCATCGCCGAGCGCGGCGTCGCAGGTCGCCTGGAACGTACGCCCCACCGTCTGGCCCAGCACATGGGCGAGCGAGCGCACCTCGGCCACGAAGGCCAGCCGCCCGCGCCGGATCTGGCCGATGGCGCCGCGCCGCATCAACACGCGCTGCCCGGTATCGGCCCAGTTCGCCCGCCAGAGCTCGACCTCGGCGTTGTCCCAGCGGCCGTCGAGGATGTCGGTCTCGGTGATCCGGTCCGAGGTCAGCACGCCTTCCGCGTCCTGCGCATCGACTGACAGGTCCGAGCCCGACCGCACCTCGGAGGCGGTCAGCCCGCTCTCAGGCTCGAAGTCTGTCCCGTCGAAACTCAGCGTCCGGTCGTGATCGGTGAAGCCTAGACTCGTGCCGTCGGCGCGCGTAATCCGCCAGCACCAGGCGAGCGTCGTCGTGCCCTCGTCGAGATGGGCCTGCAGGGCGGGCGAGAGGGATTTCATCGGCAGGTTCCCGTCATGCGGTCATCGAGATCGGCGATCCAGTCCGCCCAGTCAGGCGGAACGTTGACGACGGTTTCGGCGGGTGGTCGGGCGAGCCGCGCCTCGGCATAGGAGGTGCAGCCGGCGTCACCAGCGCCCATCGTTGCGGCGCAGCCGGTCAGCAGGATTGCCAGCGTCGCGGCCATCGAGAACCGCGTCTCGCCCCCTCTCGACGCGCTCGTTCTTGTCTTCCATCGCATCGCGTTCAGCCTCCCGTTTGCCTTCGCGCTTCCCTTCGACGCGGCCCCAGAACCGGCCGAGGACGGCGCCCCCGACGGCGCCGAAAGCCGCAACCAGCCAAATCAGGAGATCAGCCATCGTCCCGCTCCCCGCGTGCTGCCGCCACGCAGAGGGCTGCGATGAAGAAGCCCAGGCAGCCGCCCACAACCAGACCGGCAAGGAACTCAAGCATCGCCGCGGAACCCACGTTCGATCCGGTCACGCAGACCGATCAGACCGAGCCCGAGGAACATCAGCCCCGCCGGCGAGGCGTCGCCCGAGCCTGCGAGAAGCGCGACGAGGCGGGACAGTTCGCTGAACGGCCCGGTGGCGGGCAGCGCGAGCGAGGCGATGCCGGTGAGCATGGCGAGCAATCCCGCCCACCACGTGAGCGAGTTGGGTCGGACGTAGCGCATGAGTCAGGCCCTCCGGATCAGGGTGGAGAAGAAGGCGGCCAGCCGGGCGAGCCAGCCGGTCGGCGCGGTGGGTGAAGGAGCGAGGACCGGAGGCGTCGGCGACGGCCCGCGAGCCAAGGCCAGAGCCTCATCCTCGATCAGGCGTCGGATTGGTCGGGAGAAATCGACGCGGCCCGTGCGATCCACGGACCAGACCGGGATTGTGCCTCCGGGATAACGGCCGTGGCGGAACAGGTCGCGCTCTGCCTCCCGGCGCGGAATGATCGCGGCCGGTCGCCGCCAGTTCAGAAACGCGTCGGCGGCTGCAACGCGATTTCCGGCATTGAGATGTCGGGTCAGCGCGGCCTTCGCGATGCCCCCAGTGTTGTAGTGAAAGCTGACCAGCGCATCGAACTCGTGCGGCGCCAGCGGCACCTTCACGGCGCGCAGGACGGCGGCCTCGTAGCGCCCGAGGTCAGCGCGGAAGACCCGGAACGCTTCGCGGATCCCGGCATCGAGATCGGCGGGCATGCCGCGCGGCATGGTGCCGGGATCGGGCGGTCCGGCCGCGGCCGTGTGGCCGATGCCGAAGGTCCAGACCTGTTTCACATCGAGATAGGGTCCGGGCACGAGTCCTTCGTGCCGGACGAGGGCCAGCAGGCCCCGGTCGGTCATGTGCATGGGATTACCGGAAAAGCGAGAGGATCAGGATCAGCGCCGCGACGGCGAGACCGATGCGCAGGCGATGGGTGAAGGCGTGCCGGGGGTCGGCGGGGTCGCAGCGGAGGGAGCGCGCGAGGCGGAGAAGGTCATTCATCGCCGCCGCCTTCGTTGGCGCGGCGCAGCCGAGCGAGCAGCATCTCGATGAAGGCCGGGCCGAACACCCCGACGAGATAGGCCGCCGAGCCCGCTGCCCCGCCTGCGGGGATCGCCTCGGGCGGAAGGCTGAGCCAGGCGGTGATCACGGCCATCGAGAGGCTGCCCATCCCCGCCGCGATCAGCCCGCCGAGCAGGATGTGCCGCAGCGCATCGCGCAGCCGCATCTTCGTGGTCAGCGCGTTCGTCGCGCCGCCCAGCGCGCCCCAGGCGGCGAGGATCACGGCGGTCGAGGCCGCGAGTTCGCGCAGCACGGCCGCAACGAAGCTGCCTGTGTCGTTCATCGCCGGATCTCCAGAAGCGGAATGGAGGTGATCGAGCCGAGCCGCTCGAGGTCGAGCGTAACGTCGAGCGCATCGGTGTCGAAGCGGACCGGCACGTCGAACTCGAAGCCCGCGGTGATCGCGACGCCTGCGCCCGGTGCCGCGCCAAAGCTGACGACACCTGTCGTGGTGTCGACCGACCAGCCGGAGGGTTGATCCACCCCGCCGAGGGCGATGCGCACGGTGCCCGCCACCGGCTTCGTGATCGACCGCGTCCACGACTGCGCCCCGGAGGCGTAGCGCTTCACCAGCTGGAAGGCGGTCGTCGTGCCGTCGCCGGTGCCGATCTCCTGGTCGGTGGGCGATGGCGTGCCCGAAGGAAGGCAGGACTTGTGGTCGCCCCAGTCCTTGAACCGGAAGCCATGCAGCCGACCGTTGCGCGCCTCGAAAAAGGCAACCACCGCCGCCAGATCGTCAGCGCGGCGGACGCCATAGGCGACGTCGTAGCGGCGGCGCGAATTGGCCCAGTTGGCGTTCCGCTCCTCGTCGCCCGAGGCGAGCTCGACGATCTGGGTGCGCCGCTCGGGCCCGCCCCGCGCGCCCCGGCTGATATTGTCGGGAAACCGGACCTCGTGAAACGCCATCACATGCCCCTCCGCCCGAGCGACACGGCGCGGGCGATATCCGCCGCGACCTGCGTGCGGGACTGCCGGAAACTCTCGGCGTCGCGGGCCATGATCGTGACATTGACGCCGCCGCCTGCGCCGTAGCTCTGCGCTTCGCGTCGCGACAGCACCCGCTCTCCACGCTGCAGGATCGCGGGCACCTCGTCGTGACGAAGCCCAGCCATCCCGCCGCCATGCATTCGCGGGGCAGCGGCGAAGGCCATGGCCGGGGCCATGCGCGAGGGCCCGGCAGAGCCGACCATCCCGCCCGCATGCAGGACGTTCGCGAAAATGCCGCCCGCCCCGGAGAACACGCCGGAGAGCGCATTGGCGATCGGCCCGAGGATGAACCGCCGCGCCGCGAGCTGTGCGAGGTGGGCGATCATCGAAGTGACCATGTCGCGGAAGTCGAGCTTGCCGGTCTTCACGAACTGGCCGACGGCGCTCTCCGCCGACTGGAAGGCGCCGACGAGACTCTGGCCGATATCGCCACCGATCTCGCGCGCCTTGCTGGCGTAGTCCGAAAGCGCGGCGGTAACGGCCTGCCAGCCGGTGACGGCTGCCTCGGCCGGGGGCTCCGCTGCCGCAGCAGCAGCCCCGGCCGCCGCGCCTACACCTGTCGCGGCGCGACCTGCATCGCCGAGTGCCGTCTCCAGCCGCTCGGCCGCACCCGTGGCCTCGGTCAGCGCATCGCCGCTCGTCTCGTCGGTTCCCCGCACGGCATCGCGCAGCGCCTGCCAGCTTTCCAGCGGCGCGCGGGCCCCTTCGGCCAGGTCGCGCGCGGCCCCGCGATAGAGGTTGGCGGACGCGAGCGCGCGGTTCGCCGCCTCGGTCAGCCCGAGATCGGGCGCGGTGAGCGGGTTGTCCTCGAAGGCCCGGTCGAACGCCGCCTGCGCGGCGGTGGTCGCTGCCGTCGCCGCGCCCTCGAAGCGGTTCTCGATCTCGCCGAGGTCGAGGTCGGGCACCAGCGAGATGCGCCGCTCCGACCCGAGCGCTTCCAGCCCCTGGTTGATGCCCCCGATGAAGCCGTTGATGCGGGAGACCACGCCGTTCAGCATCGCCTCGACGCCGTCGACCAGGCTGTTCGCGGCCTGGAACGCCAGATCGCCGATGGCGGCGGGCAGCAAGCCCCAGATCGCCTTGATCGCCTCATAGGCGCCCTCAAACGTGTTCGCGGCGGTGTTGCCGAAGCCCACGACGCTCTCGATGGCGCTCTGCATCCCTGATGCGGCATCAGCCTTCAGGTCGAAGAACATCGCCGTGGCGGCCGCACCCGCCGCTGCGGCGCCCATCCTGATGCGTTCCCAGACCTCGACCGCGAGGTCCTTCAGGAGCGACATGGCCTCGCCGAAGCCGCCCGCGCCGGAGACGAGACGGGTGAACTGGTAGACGAGCTCGCCCGCGCCCACGATCAGCGCCCCGATGCCGGTGCGGATCAGCGCGCCGCGCAGGACGACCAGCGCGGTGGCGAGACCGCGCACGGAGAGCGCGGCGGCGGCCATGCCAGCCACCCAGCGGCCCGCGAGAAAGGCGGCGAAGGTGGCGGCGTAGGTGGTCAGGCGGCCGATGTTGTCGAAGAGACCGCGGATCGCGATGCCCAGCGGGCCGGTGCGGCTGGCGATCGCGGCCATGGCATCGGCGACCGCTTCCAGCGCTGGTGCGGCGGCGACAGCCAGCTGGTTCGACAGCCCGCGCCAGATCAGCCCGAGCCGAGAGATCGCGTCGTTCGTGCGCTCGATCTGGTCGGCATTCTGCTCGGAGACGACGACCCCAAAAGCGAGCACGTCCTCCGTCGCCTGACGCAGCGTCGCGGTGTCGATGCGCGACATGGCAATCGAGCCTTCCTCGCCGAAGAGCTGGCCCGCGACGGCGGCGCGTTCGGCGGCGGGCACGAAGCTCTCGATCGCCGCGTTGATCGCGCCCACCCGCTGATCCAGCGGCAGGGCGATCAGCTCGTTGGCG
This sequence comes from Amaricoccus macauensis, assembly GCF_014201905.1. GTDB lineage: Bacteria > Pseudomonadota > Alphaproteobacteria > Rhodobacterales > Rhodobacteraceae > Amaricoccus > Amaricoccus macauensis. The sequence continues at coordinate 130,750 of NZ_JACHFM010000006.1, forward strand.
GAAAGGCCCAGCCGGTCGAGCGCGTCGGCGGCGGGTCCGGTCCCCGCGGCCGCCTGACTGAGGCGACGCGTCAGATCCTTCGTGGCCTGCTCGATGCCAGACATGGAAACGCCCGCCAGCTCGCCCGCACGCTCGAGCGTCTGGATCGAGGCGACGGTCGTGCCCAGCGACTGCGCCAGCTTAGCCTGCGCATCGACCGTCTGCAGGCCGGAGCGGACCATCGCCACGCCCGCGGCTGCAGCGGCGGCCACGGCGGCGGCGGCCGCGACCCGGACCCGCCGCGAGAAGGCCGCGAGCCGGGCGTTGGCCGCTTCCATCTCGCGGCTGAGCCGCCCGAAGCCTCGGGACCCGGCCTCGCCGACGCCCTCCAGCTCCGCGCGCACCTGGCGTCCGCCCACGGCCGCGAGGCGGACGGACACACGCTTTTCAGCCATCGGGTCGTTCCATCTGTTCGTTGAGCTTGGGGACCATCACCGCTTCGATGACGGGCAGCAGTTCGGCCATGGCGAGCGGCGGCACGCCAAGCGCGTCACCAAGCGCCAGCGCTGCCGACATGTCCCAGCCGATCACAGCGCCGGGCAGGACGCGCAGTTGGCCGCCGAGGCGGCCGACCAGGTCCCAGACCTGCCAACCCTCCGGCGTTTCCGGACGGTTCAGCCGCGCCGGGCAGTCCGGGCAGGCTTGCTCGCGGCCCTCGTAGGGTGCGCAGGCTTGGCAGTAGCGCTCGCCCCCGCCGAAGGACCATTCGGCGAGAGCGCGGAGGCGTTTTTTTCCTGTTCCAGCAGCAGACCCTTGGAGACGTAGGTCAGCTGGAAGGACTCGAAGATCGGCCAGACGTCGAGCAAAGCGTCGATGGCCTCGGGGCTCGGGTCGATGGGGTTGCCGTCGGCGTCGCCGATGCCCTCCCAGCCGAGCACCGCCCGCCGCGCCAGTGCTTTCGCGAAGGCGACCGCGCGCTCTTCGTCGGAGGCCTGCTCGGGCACCGCCTCGACGGCGGGATCACTGCGCGTCGCCACCATCAGGGCGGTGGTCAGCGGGCGCAGCTGCACCCGGACGCCGGGAGCGAGCTCATGCCAGCGTGGCGCGTTCGTCAGGTCGAGCGTCAGCATCCTCAATACACCTCGATGTCGTTGATCAGGGTTGCCGTGCACATCCGGCCGACCAAGCTGTCGCGCGCCGCTTGCCAGTCGAAGGTGGCCTGCACGCCCTGCGGCCCGGAAATCTCGATCCGGGGGCGCGGCAGGTAGACGGCGTGCACGGTGAAGGTGAAGCTTTCGCCGGACGGCAGGACGTAGGCGAATTCCATCTCGCAGGCCTCGCCGTTGATCGCCTGTGTCACCAGCGTCTGGTCGGCGAAGCGGACCTCGATCCGGCCGGTCAGCGCCGCGATGCTTGGGTCCGCGCCGTCGATGCGGCCGTCCGAGCGGATCGTCTCGATCCGGTCGAGGTTGTTGGCGTAGGTGATCTCGGCCGAGACTACATTGCCGAGCGCGGAGCCGTTGCGGGTGATCGCCCCGTTGAAGTGCCCGAAGCGCTTCAGCTCCAGCGCGGCGGGCGTCCCGGCGCTGGTCGTCGTGCCCACCGACTCGCCCTGCGCCACCAGCCGCGCCGTCGCGGTCAACAGGCCCGATCGCTGCATCTGCCAGGTGATCTGGTCGAGCACGCAGCCCGAGTACATCGCGTAGCGCGGCACCTCGGGCATGCCGGTCTCGATCGACATGCTGGGCAGCGTCCAGGCGCCCGACTGGAACTCGTGGCTGTACGGGGCCTCCGCGCCGGTGGTCGTCGGTGTCCCGAACGCGGCCTTCAGCCAGAAGCCGAACGCCTCGGCGTCGAGCGGCACGACGACATCGCCATCCGCCGTCACCGCGTCCTTGATCGGCACGAGCGGATCGCGGCCGTAGCCGAGAAGCTCCGAGTTCAGCAGCGGCTGCTCGGCGCCGAGCGAGGTGCTGGCGAAGGGCATGCGGGTGAAGCCGCTGGCGGGCGGCGTTCCATAGGTCGTCTCGAACGCAAGCGCCATCAGCGCCCGCGCCCCTTGGGCACGTGCCATGGTGTTCTCCTCGGGTTGTCGGGGTCAGGTCAGCGGATCGGCCATGGAATAGTGCAGCACGACCGGGATGACGGCCGCCTTCAGGCTCGCCGCGCCCTCGACCGGCAGGTCGACCGGTCGCGGAGCTTCGGCCTCGACCCAGTCGCAGAGCCCGCCCAGCGTGCGGTCGGCGGTAAGAGCTGCACCGACGCTGGCAGTCAGCGCGTCGAAGACGGCGTCACGGTCGGCGCCTTGCACGACCGCCTCGATCTCGGCCCGGTGCTGGTAGTGGTAGGCCAGCGGCGACAGCGTCACCTCGGGCTCCCCCGGCTCGCCGTCGCGCAGTATCAGCAGTCCTGCGGAGGGCACGCGCTCGGGGAGCACGTCGCCGCGGAGAGTGGTCGCTGGCAGCGCCGAGAGCCGCGCGTACAGCGCGGTGAGGATGGTTTCGCGAGGGGTGGGCATTGATCGCTACTCTGCGAGAATCCAGAAAAGGCTAGACCTACTGGCGTTACAAAGTGAGAAATGGCGGACAAGAAGGAGAGCTTCAGGTGCCAAGCGGCCGTCCTGCCAAGGTTGATCACGTCCGAGATGCGTTTCTTTCAGAAATCGCCGCGGCCACTTCTCTGGTCTCTGCTATGCAAGCCTTGCCAACGAAAGTCCGTCCATCAAACAACCCCGGAATACACCCAAAGTACGTCGGCCAGGTCGTTGAACTCGCATTTATGGGCGTCGTGGCAAGCTGGGAGGAGTTCATTGAACGCTCTCTCGTCAGGTTTCTGACAGGCGCGAGGACAAACAACGGTTACAGGCCGACGCTCAAGGCAGGGAAGGCGGATACCATCCAACACGCCTACGAGCTTCTCTCTCTCGACCCAGATTACAAACCAGATAGGTCATACTTGAAGGTTTCGGATCCAAAGTGGGTTCGCAAGGTCGCGGACTTCTATTTCTCAGCGCACTCTTTCTCAGCTCTCCAGAACGCATCGGATCTGGTAAAGCACGCGAACGCCATCAGAAATCGCGTCGCGCACGACTCGACGAAGTGCAAGGCCGATTTCAAGGCGACAGCAATCCATTTCCTTCAACCAGCCAATGGGCAGTTAAAGCAAGGCTACGGGGCTGCTGCCCTCCTCCAAGCGCCTGTGCAGCGGCACTTCGGACAACAAGCGATTCAGCAAAACAAGACCCACTTCATTGCCTACTGTGATTTCTTTCGAGATATGGCCTCGAAGATTGTACCTCCTTGATACCTATTGGAATTTTGCCTCCACCCAGTTGGCCACGATCAGCCCCGGCACGCTGTCCAACGCCCTATCCGCATCCCGCGCCAGGTCCAGCCGCTTCGGCAGCTTCACCTGCGGCACCAGCAGGAAAATCGGCGCGGTGACCTTTCCGCGCCCGGTCTTCGAGCGCGACACCACCGCCTGTCCCTTCGTGTTCAGCCGTCCCTCGGCCACCAGCAGGCTGGGACCAGAGCGGCGATAGACGAACCGCAGGCGGAGCCCGCGTCGCCGCTCCCATTCGCCGGGCGTGATCCGGCCGCCGCGCAGGGGTTTGCCCGCCGCGGGCAACGGGATCGCCAGCCAGAACCCGTTCTTCGAGCGGATCAGCGGCCCGGTGTCATGCGCGCCGACGATGACCGGAGCCTTGGACCAGACCAGAGCCGCGGCATCGAGGCTCTCGCCCGACCTCGGGAAGTTCTGGCTCCGGATCGAGTTGGCGAGCCGTGTGCCGAGCCCCGCGCCGGTGATCTGCAACCGCCATGCCGACTTCAGCCCGGTCCCGGCCCCGCGCATGGCGGCTGTCACTGCGCGTTCGCCCGCCGCAACCTCGGCCTGCATCATCGCGACGATGTCGGGATCGATGTTGAGCTTCAGCTTCACAGCAGTCACGCTGGGCGCAAATCGACGGTCCAGACGAGCCGTTCGCGGTCGCGGGCGGGTTCTCCCTGGATGAGGAAGGCGTCTCCGTCGATCTCGATACGGTCGCCCGGGCGCGGGTTCGCCACCTCGGCGACGCGAAGGTCGATCCGGATGGTTTCGGACCAGAGCCGCGCATCGCCAAAGTCGGTGATGGCGTCGGCGCGTCGTGCGACGACGCGCACCAGCAAGGGCGTGCCGCCGTCGGCGATGTAGACCGCATCCCGGCCGATGTTGGGGTCGGCGAAGAGCGCGCCGACGGCGGCGGCGAAGGCGCTCATCAGAACGCCGCGTTCAGCCGCACCCGGCCGATGGTGTCGCCCGCGCCGCTCGCCACCGCCTCGACGGCCACGCCGATGAGGGTGTTGTCGGTCGCGACTGTGGTGCAGCGCTTGTTGGTGTCATCCCAATAGACCTTGGCGCCGACGGTCCAGGCCTGGGAGCCGACCTTGGTGATGTCGAAGACGCCGACGAGCGCGGTCTCGACGGGCTCGGCGATGGCGGCGGCGCCTGCGGCGATGCCGAAGATGGAGCCGACGAGCAGGCCATCGCCGGAGGCGACGGCATAGGGCGCGGTCAGGGTGATGGTGTTGCCGGGCTGGACGTAGTTTTTCATGGGGGTGATCCTCTTGGAACGACGAAGGGCGGCCCGTCAGGACCGCCCGCGTGTCAGGCAGCATGGCGTGCTGGTTACGCGCCCGGGTTCTTGTAGAGGCCGCGCCAGTCGATGGCCGTGGCCCCGAAGTCGAGGCGACACTTGATCTCGACGCCGTCGACGTCGAAGCCGTTGCGCGTCTCGATGTAGGCGCCCTGCTGGCCTTCGAGATAGGCGTATTCGATGGTGTCGATCTGGTTCGGGCTCGCGGCCAGATACCAGGCGGTCTCGCTGGCGGCGTCGAGCCGGGGCTCGCTGATCGGCGCGAGCGTGCGGATCGACTGCGGCACCACGCTGGAGGTCGCGGCGGGCACGAGGTTCTGCGCGACCAGCTGCTCGGCCTTCAATTCCAGCGATGCGGGCACGATCAGAAAGGCGGGGCGGACGTTCAGCACCGTCTTCTTGTCGAGCCCCGTCTGCTTGGCCATCGCCGCCCGCGCCGCACCCACCGCATCCACCGCCAGCGCCGTGCCGGTGCCCGCGAGGTTCTTGTGGCTGGTATGGAACAGCGTGTTGCCATCGGCCATCGCCGGGTTGGCGGTGATGATCCCCCAGACCACATCGCTTTCCAGTTGCGCGATGGAGTTGCCGTACATCGCCGGGATCCGGGTGAAGGCGTCAAGATCGTCGTTGATCAGCACCTGCCGGGTGATCGCGACGACCCGGCCATAGGTCTTGACCTTGTAGCTCTCCTTGCTCTCCCCCAGCGTGCCGCGCTTGAACTCCCCGCTCTCGCCGACCTCCAGAAGCTGCGG
>NZ_JACHFM010000007.1 GCF_014201905.1 Amaricoccus macauensis
GAGCCAGCCGTCGACGGTGTCGTTGCCGCCCTGGCCGCCGAGGATGTTCGTCCCCGAGGTGCCGAAGATCGTCTCGCCGCCCTGGCTGCCGCGGGCGTTCTCGAAGCCCGTCACCTGCTCGGTGTTGCCACCCGTCACGGTGGTGACGCCGGTGTTGAGGTTGATCGAGACGATGCCGTTCGCGAAGGTGATGAGCGAATAGTCGATCCAGTCGTTGCCCGCGCCGCCGTCGTTCACGTCGAAGGTGACCAGGTCGTCGTCATAGACGAGATCGTTGCCGTCGCCGCCATAGACCGTGTCGATGCCGGTGCCGCCGAACAGCGTGTCGTTGTCGGCCTCGCCGAAGAGGTAATCGTTCTCGGTGCCGCCCACGAGATAGTCGGCGCCGCTGTAGCCGTAGAGGGTGTCATTGCCGCTCTCGCCGAAGAACCAGTCGTTGCCGCCGCCCGGGAAGTCGTCGATGACGTCGTTGCCGGCGCCGCCGTAGACCACGTCGTTGCCGAGCCCGGGCCGGAGGATGTTGCCGAGCGCGTTGCCGTAGATCACGTCCGCCCCCGCGCCGGTGCTGGCGTTCTCGATCCAGGTGCCGCGGGCGATCGACATGTTGCCGCTGAGCCCGCCGACGTTCGAGTTGGTCTCCGGGTTGAGGTTGATCAGCTGGTTCGCCGAGAAGCCGGAGAAGTCGATGGTGTCGATGCCGGCGGAGTCCATGATGGTGAAGGCGTTCTCGTCGGCGATCACCCCGAGGACCGAGAAGATCGTCGAGGAGATGTTGGTGTTGAAGCCCCAGATGGTGTTGCCGGTGAAGGCGTTGAGGCCGTACTTGCCCCCGAGGGCGATCCAGTCGGCCACCATGGGCGAGATCAGGAAGGCGTAGCTCGCCGGGACGTAGGTGTTTTCCGACTGGTCGAAGTACGACATGATCGTCGCCTGCCAGCTGTCGTTCAGGTAGTGGTTGGTGCCCGGACCCGCCTGGGTCGAGTCCGTGACGTAGGTGGCGCTGCCGTTGTAGTTGCCGGCATGGCCGAGGCCGAGGGCGTGGCCGATCTCGTGCAGGAACGTCTGGAAGACGTAGTCTCCCATGGCGTTCGAGCCGCCGTACCAGTCGGCGGAGATGTTGATCGAGGCGCTGGTGATCGTCGTGCCGCTGTAGGAGAAGTTGGCGTAGGCCGAGCCCGCGACGTTGTCGTCGAGGGTGAAGTCGGCCGTGCCCGCCACCTGCACGAAGTCGATGCCGAGCACCGCCTCGTAGAGCGCGAAGGCCTGCTGGGCGATCACCGCGCGCGGCGCGGAGAGGCCGTTGGTGTTGTAGGTGAGCTGGCCGAACTGCGGCGCGGTGCCCGAGGAGCCGAGGTTCCACTTGTAGTCGGCACCGAAGTAGCCGCTGCGGATGTAGCTCGCGATCTGGTCGTTCGAGTAGACCGGCAGCGGCGCCTGGACGGTGATCGTCGTCCCGTCCCCGTCCGCGGGGGCGGTGGAGAGGTCGAGGGCCGCGCCGCCGACCCCGATCGGATCGGGCTCGGAGAGCGGGGCTGCGGGGGTCGTGTCGAAGGAATCATTATTGTCGAATAGCGTAGACATATCGAAGCCTCCGTACTGAATCATGACATGGTCAGAACTCGACAGGCTGTACGTCTTGCCCGTTATTGCGGGCGTCTTCTTGAATAGGCTTCATGCACTGGAAGCAACTTGGGGGTATCCGCCGGGTGGAAATATCACCCGGGCGGGCCTTGGGGGTGGCGAGGGGCGCGCGTGCCGGCGCCCCCGGCCCTTGTCGGGCGGGCTTCAGAGGATGAAGTCCGCCGCTCCGTAGGCGGTGGCGCGAATGCCGCCGTCGTAGATGTCGATCCGGAAATCCGCGCCCGGGTCGTTGTCGATGTTGGCGAGGATGCTGGTGATGCCGCCGCGATCGACGCACCAGACGTGGCCCTTGCCCGTGCCGCCGAAGACGAAGGCCTGGTCACCGGCGGCGCTGATGTCCGCGTCGATCGCCGAGAGGTCGATCCGGTCGCCGGCCGCGGCCCCCGCGCCGTCGAACGCCGCGCCGCCGAGACTCGGGCGCAGCACGTCGAAGTGCCCCGCCTCGTTCGGCGACTCCGCGACGTTGCGGAAGACGAAGGTATCGCGGCCGCTGCCGCCCATCAGCACGTCGCGCCCGGCGCTGCCGAAGAGCGTGTCGTTGCCGTTGCCGCCGAGGAGCGTGTCGTCGCCGGTGCCGCCGGCGAGGGAATCCGCCCCGGTGCCGCCATCGAGCCGGTCGTTGCCGGCCGCGCCCATGAGCGTGTCGGCGCCGCGCATCCCGTGGAGGGCGTTGCCGCTGGCGTTGCCGGTGATGAGGTCGTTGCCGTCGCCGCCGACCGCGTGCTCGATGCCGGTGAGGCGGGTGACGACGCCGTCGATCCGGCCCGCGACGCCGTTGAGATGGATCGTCACGTCCGAGGTCACCGCCGCGGCGTTCGCCGTGTCGGTGCCGCCGTTGGTGTCGGTGATCTTCATGGCCCTGCCCCGGACCTCGGAATACTCGTCGGTGAAGATGTAGCGGTCGGCCGGGTTGGCGGCGCCGAAGGTCTTCAGCACGATGTCGGAGACGCTGATCCGGTCGCCGGTGGAGGAGTCCGCCACCTTGACCGTCCAGGTGCCGGCGCCGCGCTCGCCGCGGAACGCCTGGCTCTCGAAGGTCCAGCTGCCGTTGTAGGAGGCCGAATCGAGCAGGTCGCCGTCGTAGAGCCGGCTGGTCGTGCCGTCGGGCGAGGTGACGAAGAGATCGAGATCCCCGACGAAGGCGGCGCTGATCTTCATCTGCACGGTGACGCGCTCGACGAGATCGTCCGCGTTGACGCTGCTCTTGAACACCAGGCCCTCGGGCTTGCCGTCGGGCACCTTCCGGGCACCGTCGAGCACCTTCATCGTGCCCGACACCTCGTTGGCGCTGGTCGCCGCCGCGCGGCCACCGACGCTCCAGGTCTCGGCGAGACGCACCGCGGCGTGGGCATCGACGAGGCCGAAGCCGTAATCGTTGGAATAGTGCAGGCCGCCGCCGTTCCAGGTGCCGGCGCCGTTCAGGAGCCAGGCGGAATGCTCGGCCTCGGCCGAGGTGCCGGGCGCCGCGCCGACCTCCGAGCCCACGTGGCGGGCCGAGGAGGCGAGGATCGTCTGCACGTCGCGCCAGCCGAGCCGGGGCGCTGCCTGGTACATGAGCGCCACCACGCCCGCGACCATCGGCGCCGCCGCCGAGGTTCCGTCGAAGTGGCGGGTGAAGTCGGTCACGTCGTAACCGGGCTCGCCCACCCGGTCGGTGGTCACCACCTCGCCCGGGCTGCCGAAGGCCGAGACGAGGATTGCCGAGCCATAGCTCGAATAGAGGTCGATCGCGCCGGTGCGGTCGACCGCGCCGACCACCACCTGGCGGGTGTCGTTGGTCCAGTCGTCGGCGTTGACGTCATAGACGTCTTCGCGGGCGTTGCCGGCCGCCTTGACGATGGTGGTGCCGAAGCCGTCGCGGCCGTCCGCGACCGCGTGGCCGATCGCCGTCTCGATGGCGCCGAAGCGCGCCGCCGCGTAGCCGGTGGCGAACTGGCTGTTGGGATCGTTGGAAATCGCCTGGCTGATGTTGATCACGTCGCCGCCGTTCGACGCGGCGCTGTCGATGGCGCTGGCGATCTCCTTCAGCCAGGTATCACTGATCGTCGGCGACGTGCGGTAACCGGTGATCTCGGCGTTGAAGGCGACACCGACCGTGCCGCTGCCGTTCTGCGCCGCGCCGATCAGTCCGGCGACCGCGGTGCCATGCGCCTCGGACGCCGACCCGAAGGAATCGTTCTTGCCGGTGACGAAGTCCCGGTCATGCTCGGTGTCGTAGTTCGGCGCCAGATCGGAATGCTTGTAGTCGATGCCGGTATCGACGACGAAGACCCGGGTGCCCTTGCCGGTGTAGCCCGTGCCCTCGGCCGGCTTCCAGGCCGTCGCGATGTCGAGGTCGTACTGGCCGGCCGCGGTGTTCTTCAGATGCCATTGCGCCGCGTAGAGCGGATCGCCGGGCGCTGCCGCATCGATGGCCCGGCTGGCATTCGGTCCGGCAGTGGGACCGGTGGCCGGAGAAGCGGATCCCGCCCCCTCTGCCGCCTGTTCCGTCGTCGTTCGGGACAAGGTCCCGCCATGGTCCCGGCGCATGGTTTTATCCCCCACCGGGCGCGCCGTTACTCGGGGCGCCCTCTACCAGTTCATCCACTACCAGCACGACGCCACGACATGTCGTCGTGACTGCAAGCGTGCCCCTCACCGTCACCCGGTCGCCGGGAGCAATCCGCGGCGGCAGGTAGGACACCGGGTGCAGGACCCCGGCGTCGTCCCGGAGCTGCGGGCAATCGACCGCGCCGCCCCGGCTCGCACGGACCCCGGTCAGGACCACGGTCCCGGTTCCGGCATCCCCGGAGTTGCCTCCGGACCTCTCGGCGCCTCTCCCCTCCGGCGGGCTCAGCGGCTGTGCCGCAGCCGGAAGATCCGGCGAGTCACCCCGCGAAAACCCTGACGAAATCCCCGGGCTGGCAAAGGCCGTGCCCACACCGAAAGCAATCACGCCGAGTATGATGCCAGGAGGGATGCGCGGCGCCGACCCTCCTCCTGCCGGATCCCGCATGGGCGGGACAATGTCGGGATCTGCCACCGTCGTCCAGCCCATCCCCGATCACGGCGTCTTTACGCCGGATCCCGCCGGTGAAGGCTCGCCGCAGGCGCTTCCCGCCCGAAGTCACTACCCGAAAGAGCCGCCGTAATTTGCGGCCGATCACGACAATATCATGAAATTCCGCGAATCAGCATCCGGAATCGCTTCGCCGGTCCGGCTCCCCGGAGGGAGTCGGAACCGGACAAAACGCCGCAGACGCGCGGTCCTGCCTCAGACGTAGTCGAGGTGGAACGAGACGAGGGAGAAGTCCGGCTCGCCGTTCGGATGGGCCCCGGAGGTCACCCAGTCGATAGCTTCGAGCTTGGCGTAGTGCGCGTCATTGCCAAGATCGAGGCTGTAGTTGCCGTTCTTCGTGTAGGTCCGGGTGTCGAGGACGTCGCCGTCGCTGTCATAGACCGTGAGCTTCGCCGCCTCGCTGGCGCCGTTGCGCACGGCGAGCCCGGCGAGCTTGAAGGTCATCACGTCGGCCTCGGCACCGAAGTCGAAGCCGAGCGCCTCGCTCTTCGCGCCCTGGTGGTCGACGGTGTTGGCGTCGCTGACCGCCGCCACGCCGATCTTGCCGCCCTCGCGGCCGATCGCCGCCGCCTTGCCGTCGAGATCGAGGGCATAGAGGCTGGCGACGCCCTGCTTCAGGGGAGTGCCGCTGGTGGTGAAGGGCGCGCTGCCCGTGCCCGGCTGGGTCGGGGTCTCGGGCTGCGACGGAGTTTCCGGCTGCGACGGGGTCTCGGGCTGCGTCACCGGCGGGGTCGTCGGGGAGCTGGTACCGCCGGGCTTCTTGCCGCTGAGCAGATCCGCGATCTTCTGGGCGTTGAACTCGTTGTAGAGATCGCGGAGCCGGCCCCCGCCGTCGGTCTTGATGCGGTGTGCCCAGAGATCGCCCGAGGGCAGGCTCTCGTTGCCGCGCATCTGGGTGCCCCAGGCCGCCTGCAGGTCGCCGAGGTCGGCGGCGAAGGCGTGGCTGCCCGCGTCCGAGGCGTCGAGGGTCGACCGGAAGGTGGCGTTCGACAGGGCGCCGAACGACTTCGAGCCGATCGCCACGTCGAGGGCCTTGTCGAAGTTCGCCCCGAACGCCGAGCCGTCGATCCCGGCCTTGTTGACGATGGCGTGCTTCAGATCCGGCCCCTTGGTGCCGTTCGTGTACTTCGCCATGTTCTGGTTCGAGATCGCGATGGTGAAGTCACGGGTGATCTCGCGGGCCTCGGCCTCGTAGTTGTTCTCCCAGTTCGACCGGCCATGCTGGATGACGGCGAAATGCGAGGTGAGCGCGTCGTGGCTGTAGCCCAGGTTCTCCAGGTAGGCGATCGCCTCGGCCGGCACGTTGGCGCCGCCGCCGGCGGAGTAGACCACCGCCGCGTTGCCCTTGTTGATCGCCGAGATGATGTCGCTCGCCAGCGACTGGGCGGCCCAGGTGATCTGCGACTTCGAGGTGGCGTCGAAATTCCAGGCGCGCTTGCCGCCGTTGTCGGAGGCGAGCAGGTCGAACTGCTTCCAGCCGCCGAGGTCGTTCAGCGCCGCCTTGCCGTATTCCTTGTAGAAGGCATAGTTGCCCGCCGCCTGCTTGTTGCCCGAGACGCTGCTGTAGCGGGCATCGGTGCCATAGGACGCGGGCGCCTTGCCGCCGGGGTTCAGCGTATAATACTGCCCACCGTCCTTGGTGTCGCCAAAGACATAGCCGCCGAGCGAGACCCGGCCATTGGAAGACGCGATGGCCTTGATCTGGGCGCCGCCTATGAGCGTCGCGAGGTTGTCGTCGGGATCCCTGTAACCGTCGGCACTGAACCAGACCTTTACTTGGGTTGAACCATCCATAATGTGCTCCGTTACAGGCGCAAATGGCCCAATCTCGGTTCAAGATCATCACGACCTTGAAGCCGACACCGAGGGCCAGACGAGGGGTTGTTTCACGTAACTTGTGGTCGGGATCCCTGGCTGGATCTACCCGAAATTCTGCGGTGACATCACATCGGCATGAATCTGCCGATACTGAGTGCAATCACGGCGTTATATCAATATATTAGTAATCTTATTCATAAATATTCCATTAATCTATGTTGATTTACTGTGAACTTGTCGGAAGGGCCAGAGTGGCCTTCTGTATTTCCCGTAGAACGTCCTGTAGGACAATTCCACGGGAATGGAAGATTTTTTTCCAGCCATTCCGGGGCCAGCCATTCCGGGCATTGTATTATGCAGGCGCCCGTGGGATGGGAAAGGCCCCGGGCCGGCCGGGCAGGCTGCAGACATGCGCCTCTCGTTACTTGCCGGCGGATCCGGGCGGAGGGTTCCTGCGCGACCGGTCACTTCCGGGGGATGTTCCCCCCGGCTTCCTCGCCGGTTCTGGTGTGAGACTCCCTCCCGATTGTCCCTCGGGGTGGCCGATGGCTTTCCCGGATAACGAGTAAGAGAGGAGATTGACGAGGATGAAGGTCGTCATTCTGGCCGGCGGGTTCGGAACCCGGATCAGCGAAGAATCCGTCACGATCCCGAAGCCGCTCGTCGAGATCGGCAACATGCCGATTCTCTGGCACATCATGAAGATCTATGCCCACCACGGCCTCACGGACTTCGTGATCTGCTGTGGCTACAAGGGCAATCTCATCAAGGACTATTTCCTCAACTTCTCGCACCGCAACGCCGATTTCACCATCGATCTCGGCAGCCGCGACATCGAGGTCCACCGCCGCGGCGGCGAGGACTGGAAGGTGACGCTGGTCGACACCGGCCTCGACACCATGACCGGCGGCCGGCTCCGCCGGGTGCGCGACTACGTGGGCGACGAGACCTTCTGCCTCACCTACGGCGACGGGGTGAGCGACATCGACGTGAAGGACACGATCGCCTTCCACCGCGCCCAGGGCACCCTCGCGACGGTGACCGCGGTGCAGCAGCCCGGCCGCTTCGGCGCGCTCGACCTCTCGCCCGACCGCACGAGGGTGAACGGCTTCCGCGAGAAGAGCATGTCCGACGGGCATCTCATCAACGGCGGGTTCCTGGTGCTCGAGCCGCAGGTCTTCGACTTCATCGAGGGCGACGACACCGTCTTCGAGCAGGAGCCGCTGCACGCGCTCACCGCCCGCGGCCAGCTTGCGGTCTATCACCACAAGGGCTACTGGCAGAACATGGACACGCTCAGGGACAAGCACGTGCTGCAGGGTCTCTGGGAAAGCGGCAAGGCGCCGTGGCGGATCTGGGATCGCCCGTCGCCGAAGATCGCTGCAATTGGTTGAGTAACAGGTAGAAGGCTCCCTGACATGCGCGTGCTTCTGACCGGAGCCGACGGCTATATCGGTGCGATCATGGGCCCGAAGCTCATCGAGGCCGGCCACGACGTCGTGGGCCTCGATACCGGCTTCTATCGCCGCGGCTGGCTCTTCGATGACCACCGGACCCATCCGAAGGTGGTCTCGAAAGACCTCCGTTCGGTGACGGCGGACGATCTCGCGGGCTTTGACGCGGTCGTCCACCTCTCGGAGCTCTCGAACGATCCGATCGGCGAGAACGACCCCGGGCTCACCATGGAGATCAACCACGAGGGCTCGGTCGGCCTTGCCCGAAAGGCGAAGGAGGCCGGCGTCAAGCGGTTCGTCTACGCCTCGTCGTGCTCCACCTACGGCGCCGGCAGCGACGAGATGCGTACCGAGACCTCGGAGCTCGCGCCGCAGACCGCCTATGCCCGCTGCAAGATCCTCGTGGAGGAGGCCGTGCGGCCGATGGCCTCGCCCGGCTTCACCCCGGTCTTCATGCGCAACGCCACCGCCTATGGCGCGAGCCCGCGGCAGCGCTTCGACATCGTCCTCAACAACCTCTGCGGCTTCGCCCACACGCTGGGTGAAATCCGCATGACGAGCGACGGCTCGCCCTGGCGGCCGATCGTGCACATCGAGGACATCTGCGAGGCGATGCTCTGCGCGCTCAGCGCCGACCGCGAGGCGATCTCGGGCGAGAGCTTCAACGTCGGCGCGGATTCCGAGAACTACCGGGTGCGCGAGATCGCCGAGATCGTGGCGAAGACCTTCCCCGGCTGCCAGCTCACCATCGGCGACTCGGGCGGCGACACCCGCAGCTACCGGGTCTCCTTCGCGAAGATCCGCGAGCGGATGCCGCACTTCCGGACCTCCTGGACCGCCGAGCGCGGCGCGAGGCAGCTGAAGGCGGTCTTCGAGCGCATCGGGCTCGACCGCGAGATGTTCGAGGCCGCGCCCTTCACGCGGCTGAAGGAGATCAAGCACCTGCGCAACACCGGCCAGGTGGACGAGCGGCTGCACTGGAACGCCACCGAGGCGGTCTGAACGAGTCCGGCGCGCGTGTCCGTTGCACGCGCGCGCCGCGCCCCCCTTCTCCCGTGCCGAGTATCCGGGGTCTGAACCGAATATCCCGTGCCTGCACGCCCCGGCGGATCCGGCCGGTCATGTCCTGACGAGTGCCAAGCGAGGTTCCATGCCAGTTTCCGCCCGCCGCCCTTCCCCGCGGTTCGCTTCGGGGTCCGCTCCGGCAGGGGAGATGCGCCATGCGCTTTGACGCCGGCAATCCCGCCGACCGCGCCGCCTTCGGGCGCCCGTTCGACGTCTGCGTCATCGGCACCGGCCCGGCCGGCACCACGCTGGCGCGCCAGCTTGCCGCCCGCGGCCTCGACGTGGCGCTGATGGAGGCCGGCGGGCTCGAGTGGTCCGAGGAATCCCAGGACGTCACCAGGGGGACAAGCGTCGGCATCCTCTATCCCGATCTCGACGTGGCGCGCCTGCGCTTTCTCGGCGGCAATTCGAACCACTGGAACGGCCTCTGCCGCGCCTTCGACGCCACGGACTTCGAGGCGCGCCCGGCGAACCCGGACGCCGCCTGGCCGATCGGGCGGGCCGATCTCGATCCCTACACCGACGCGGTGCATGACATCCTCGACCTCACGCCGATCGACGACGGCGACCCGAACCCGGGGACCGAGCCCGCGACCGGCTTCCGCCGCATCCACTACTTCCGCAGCGCCCCGACCCGCTTCGGCGAGAAGTACCTCGACGAGCTGACCGCGAGCGAGCGCATCTCGCTCTGCCTGAACGCGAACCTCGTCGACATCCGCCTCGACGACGCCCTCGGCACGGTGACGGGCGCGCTCTTCAAGGGCTACGCCAGGGACGATTCCGGCTTCACCGTGCAGGCGCGGGCCTATGCGCTCTGCTGCGGCGGCATCGAGAACCCGCGGCTGCTGCTGAACTTCCGGAGCCAGATCCCCGCCGGCATCGGCAACCAGAACGATCTGGTCGGGCGCTACTACAACGACCATCCCGGCACGCCGCCGCCGCTCGGCGAGGTGATCTTCACCGGCCAGCCGCTCGCCGACGCGCAGTTCTTCGAGCCGACCGAGGCGCTGATGGCCGAGCTCGGCAGCATGCCGATGAACGTCCGCATCAACTACGCCGCCGACCGCAAGCCCCTGCCCTTCGGCAAGGAGCTCGCCCGCACGCTGCAATGCGCCGTGCCCTACGCCGACCGGCTGACCGACGCGGTGCTCGGCGACGCGCTGACCTGCGGGCTCGGCGGTGGCGTCGAGGACTGGTGGCACAGCCGCGACGGCGTCCGCTGGCCCTGGGGCCGGGTGGCGTTCAACGCCCAGGCCGCGCTCAACCGCGACAGCCGGGTGATGCTCTCCGACGAGGTGGACGCCTTCGGCATGAACCGGGTGAAGCTCGACTGGCGCGTCCAGCCGGTCGACAACGCCTCGATCCGCGAGACGATCCAGGCCTTCGCCGGCTGGCTGGCCGAGGAGGACATCGGCCGGATGAAGATCTACGACTGGGTGCTCACCGACACCCCGATCGAGGTCGCCTCCTCCGGGACCGAAAGCATGAGCTCCTGGCACCACATGTGCGGCACCCGCATGGCGACCGACCCGAAGATGGGCGTGGTCGACGCGGACTGCCGGGTGCACGGGGTCTCGAACCTCTACATCGGCGGCTCGAGCGTGTTCTCGTCCTCGGGCTTCGTGAACCCGACCTACACCATCGTGCAGCTGGCGCTGCGCCTCGGCGACCATCTGGGCGAAACGCTGCCCGCCGCCGCGACACCCGCCGCCACCACCACCACGCCGGCCATCACGCCGGCAGGCGCTCCCGATGCGCCCGCCGCCCCCGCCCCCGAAGGAAGCAAGCCATGATCCTCGTCGACAGCGCCCTCGCGAAGCTGAAGGAGAGCGGCAAGGGGCCGATCCGCGTCGGGATGATCGGCGCGGGCTTCATGGCCTCGGGCGTGCTCCTGCAGATCAACACCGTGCATCAGGGCGCCATGCGCGTCGTCGCCGTGGCGAACCGGACGCCGGCGAAGGCGGTCAGGGCCTATGCCGAGGCCGGGCAGGACGACGCCGTCCTCTGCGACTCCGCCGCCGCGCTCGCCCGCGCCATCGAGGCGGGCCACGCCGCGGTGACCGAGGATCCGATGCTCATAGCCACCAGCCCGCACGTCGACGTGCTGCTCGAGGTGACCGGTGCCGTCGAAGAGGCGGTGGGTCCGGTGCTCGCCGCGATCGAGCACGGCAAACACGTGGCGCTGATGAACCCCGAGCTCGACGGCACGCTCGGGCCGCTCCTGAAGGCGAAGGCCGACAAGGCCGGCGTCATCTTCACCGACGTCGACGGCGACCAGCCGGGCGTCGAGGGCAACCTCTGGCGCTTCGTGAAGGGTCTGGGCGTGCGCCCGGTGCTCTGCGGCAACATCAAGGGGTTGCAGGATCCCTACCGCACGCCGACCACCCAGAAGGCCTTCGCCGAGCGCTGGGGCCAGAAGCCCGCCATGGTGACCTCCTTCGCCGACGGCACCAAGGTTTCCTTCGAGCAGGCGGTGGTCGCCAACATGACCGGCATGACCGTCGCGAAGCGCGGCTGCCACGGCTACACCGTCGAGGCCGGCACCCCGCTCATGGAGGCCGCGAAGCTCTGGGATCCGGCGGAGCTGCTGCAGGGCCCGGGCATCGTCGACTACGTGGTGGGGGCGGCGCCGGGGCCGGGCGTCTTCGTGCTCGGCACCATCGAGCACCCGCGCCAGCAGCATTACCTCAACCTCTACAAGCTCGGCGAAGGCCCGATCTACTGCTTCTACACCCCCTATCACCTCTGCCACTTCGAGGTGCCGACGACGATCGCCCGCGCGGCGCTGTTCCATGACGCGACGATCGCCCCGGCGGGCGGCCCGTGCGTCGAGGTGGTGGCGATCGCCAAGCGCGACCTGAAGGCGGGCGAGGTGGTGGACGAGCTCGGCGGCTATCTGGTCTACGGCGAGTGCGAGGACGCGGGCGAGACCGCGAAATCGGGCCACCTGCCGATCGGCGTCGCCGTCGGCGCGACGCTGCTTCGCGACGTGAAGAAGGACGCGGTCCTGACCTATGCCGACGTGAAGCTCCCCGAGGGCCGGCTCGTCGACAAGCTCCGCGCCGAGCAGGCGGCAATGTTCGGGCTCGCCGCGGCGGCGGAATAGGGCGACTCTCAGGGGGGGCCGCGCGCCGGCTCCCTTGCTCCATGACATGACAGGGGCCGCCGGGCTTTCCGGCGGCCCCTTGTCTTGTGCGAGTTTCCATCCATATACCATCCACACAGATGGTGTGAGGAGTGAGCATGGCCGACAATGTGGTGAAGCTGCGGGGTGGTGACAGCGAGAAGATCACCATCAACCTCGGCCATGTGGATCTCGGCCGCATCGACCTGCTGGTGCAGGAAGGGTTCTACTCCAACCGCACCGACTTCATCCGCTCGGCGATCCGCAGCCAGCTCGGCCTGCACGCGCCCGAGATCGCCCGCTCGATCGAGCGCCACACGCTGGAGCTCGGCCTGCGCGACTACAGCGCCGCCGATCTCGAGGCGGTGCGGCGCGCCGGCGAGACCCTGCACGTCAAGGTGGTGGGCCTTGCCCGCATCGCGGCGGACGTGACCCCCGAACTCGCCCGCGCCACCATCGGCTCGCTCACCGTGCTCGGCGCGCTGCAGGCGAGCCCGGAGGTGAAGCGCGCGCTCGCCGACCGCATCAGCTGAAGCCCCGCAAGACGTCCCTCCCCCAAGCCAGCCCTGAAAGGACGACATCATGACCCCCGATTTCTCCCGGGCCCTCGCCCGGGCCATGGAGCGCGTGCGCGCGCAGGATCCGCTGGAGGCCACCGCGATCATCCAGGCCGCCCTTGGTCAGGCTGCGTCCGGTCAGGCGTCCGGTCAGGCGGGCCAGCAGCCCCCCACGTCGGAGCCAGCCGCACCGGAACAGGTCCGGCATTCCCGCCGCGCCCCTGACGTGCAGGAGGCCGAGGTCGTCGAGGCCGCTCCGCAGAAGGAGACCCCCGGGGGCACGGCCGGGGACACGGCCGGGGACACGGCCGCAGGCACGCCGCGCGCCGGGGAACGGCGCTCGCTGCGCGAGGTGGTGGACCTGCTGCGCGGCGGCCGCGCCGCCCTCGATCTTCCCGCCTTCGACCTGCCCGGCCTTGATCTTGGAGGGGTCGACCTGCCGGGCCTCGACCTTCCCGGTGCCCGCCCGCCCGCGCCGCCGCTGCCCGAGGGGGCGCGGTTCGAGTGGCGCACCCATGCCTGCGCCGCAGGGACCCGGCGCTACCGGCTCTTCCTGCCGTCCTGCGCGGCGTCCGAGCTGCAGGGGCTGGTGCTGATGCTGCATGGCTGCACCCAGGACCCGGACGATTTCGCCGCCGGCACCGGCATGAACCGGCTGGCCGAGGACGCCCGCCTCGTCGTCGCCTACCCCGAGCAGCCGCGGGGCGCCAACACCTCGGGCTGCTGGAACTGGTTCGAGCCCGGCCACCAGTGCCGCGACGCGGGCGAGCCGGCGATCCTCGCAGATCTCGCCCGCGGCCTCGCCGCCGAATTCGCCCTGCCCCCGGGCCGGATCTTCGCCGCCGGGCTTTCCGCCGGCGGGGCGATGGCGGCGGTGCTGGCGGAGACCCACGGCGACGTCTTCGCCGCCGTGGGCATCCACTCGGGCCTGCCGCACGGCGCGGCACACGACGTCGCCTCGGCCTTCGCCGCCATGCGCGGCCTTGGGGGCGCCGCTGCCCCGGGCGGGCGCCGCCCGGGGCAGCGGGCCATCGTCTTCCACGGCACCGCCGACCATACGGTCAGCCCGGGCAACGCCCACGCCCTCGCCGCGCGCTACGGTATCGCGGGAGATATGCCGGGGAGCGCGCCCGAGACCGGCACCACCGCCGGCCGGAGCTGGCGCCGCAACCGCGACGCAGATCAGTTCGAGCTCTGGCTCGTCGAGGGCGCCGGCCACGCCTGGTCGGGCGGGCACCCTTCAGGCTCCTTCACCGATCCGAAGGGGCCCGATGCCTCGGCCGAGATGCTGCGCTTCTTTCTCGCCGGGGCCTGAAGCCGGGGCCAAAGGAGGGGCAAACCAGCCCCTCCCCGGCCTTCGCCCGCATGTCTGCAGTCCGTGTTGGTCCATGCCGGTGCATCGACCAACACGGACTGCAGACATGCCCCGGCTACCCTTCGAGCAGCCCCACGCCCGCCTCGGCGATGGCGAGCGAGGAGGTGAGGCCCGGGCTCTCGATGCCGTAGAGGTTCAGGAGCCCCGGCAGCCCGTGGGTCTCCGGCCCCTCGATGGTGAAGTCCGTCGCCGCCCCGCCCGCGGGCGCGAGCTTCGGCCGGATCCCGGTATAGTCGGGCGAGAGCGCGCCATCCTGAAGCGTCGGCCAGTAGCGGCGGATCGCGGCATAGAACCCGTCGCCCCGCCGCGGGTCGAGACTGTAGTCGATGCCCTCGATCCACTCGGTGTCGGGGCCGAACTTGCCCTTGCCGCCCATGTCGATCGTCAGGTGCACCCCGAGCCCGTCGCGCTCGGGGATCGGATAGATCAGATGGTCGAAGGGCACCCGGCCCGAGACGCTGAAGTAGTTGCCCTTGCAGTAGAAGACTTCGCGGCGGAACGGCGGAACAAGCCCGTCGATCGCAGCACCCGCCTCGCCGGCGAAGAGCCCGGCGGCGTTGACGAGGATCGAGGTCTCGAGCGTCACCCGCTCCGCCCGCCCGGCGGGGCCACTCTCGGCCTCCACCACGAAGCCGCCGGCGCCGGGCCGCGCGGCGATGAAGCGGGTCTCGAGCGCGATCGCGCCGCCCGCGTCCTCGATCTCGCCCTGAAGGCTCAGCATCAGCGCATGGCTGTCGATGATGCCGGTCGAGCCGGAGAGCAGTCCGGCACTCGCCCGGAGCGCGGGCTCCATGGCGGCGAGGTCCGCCCGGGAGAGCGGGCGCATCGCCTCGACGCCGTTGCCGTCCGCCGCCGCGGCGATGCCGGCGAGCGCGCCCTCCTGTTCGGGCTCGGTCGCGACGATGATCTTGCCGATCCGCCGGTGCGGCACGCCGCGGCTCGCGGCGTAGTCGTAGAGCATCCGCCGGCCGCGCACGCAGAGCGCCGCCTTCACCGAGCCCTTCGGATAGTAGATCCCGGCGTGGATCACCTCGGAATTGCGCGCGCTCGTGTGGCTGCCGATCAGCCGCTCGCGCTCGAGGACGATGACCTCGCGGCCCGACTGCGCCAGCGCCCGCGCGACGGCGAGACCGATGACGCCCGCCCCCACCACGATCGCATCCGTCCGCTCCATGCACCGCCCCCGCCCGTTCCGTCCGCCCGTTCCGTCCAGGAGCCTCTCTGCCCCGCTTCGGGCGCGGGGTCCAGCCCACCGTAAACCGGTGGTATTATCCCGCGCGATATCAATGATATGCTCCGGATCGTCCCTATCGGATTCGCCTCGGCGCATTCCCCCGCGACCTGTCCGGGGGGCTTCTATCCCGGCAGTTCCCGAGATAGTCTCCGCCGTTCCCGACTTGTCTGCTTGCCCGGAGTTTCCATGCGTTTCCTGCCCACCACCCTCAAGGACGCGGTCCTGATCGAGCCCGAGCGCCGGGAGGATCCGCGCGGCTGGTTCGCCCGCACCTTCTGCGAGGACGAGTTCGCCGCGGCGGGGCTCAAGACCCGTTTCGTGCAGCAGAACGCCAGCCAGAACCCGAAGGCGGGCACGCTGCGCGGCATGCACTACCAGAACGCCCCCCATGCCGAGGTGAAGGTGGTCCGCTGCACCCGTGGCGCGCTCTTCGATGCCATCGTCGACCTGCGCCCCGACTCGCCGACCCGGGGCAAGTGGGAGGGTTTCGAGCTCACCGCGGAGAACGGCCGGATGCTCTACGTGCCGGAGGGCTTCGGCCACGGCTACCTGACGCTTCAGGACGACACCGAGGCGGCCTATCTCGTCTCCTATCCCTACACCCCCGGCGCCGAGGGCGGCCTGCGCTACGACGACCCGGCCTTCGGCATCGCGTGGCCGCGCGACATCGCGGTCATCTCCGACAAGGACGCCGCCTGGCCGGCATTCGGCCAGCCGGCCGGCTGAACGTGCCCGAAGGGGGAAAGCAGGACATGCCCGCGGACGCCGCTCCGGGAACCTCCGCCACGGCCTCCGGCACGGCCGAGCCGCGGAAGCCCGCCGCCGCCCCGGTGCTGCCCCAGATCGGGGCGCCACCGGGCCGGAGCATCTTTCGCCGTGCGGCCGGCTTCCTGCGGCGCCGGGCGGTCGGTGCCGGCACGAAAGGGCTCGCGCGCCTGCGCCGGGCCTCGACCGCTGCCCGGCTCCAGGCCGAGGCGCGGTTGCAGGCCGCGGCCCTCGCCCGGCCCGAGCTTTTCCTCCGCCCGCTCGGCACCGCCCGCCGTCTCTGGCCGAACCGGCTCGATCTCGCCCAGGCCGAGGCGCTGCTCACCGCCCGTGCCCGGGGCTGGGCAGCGGCCGCACCGCTTTTCGCCCGCATCGGTGACCCCGAGGCACCGGTGCTCGCCGGCCAGCCTGCGGCCGGCCTGCTGCGCGCCGGCAGCTCGACGACCGCCGGCCCCCTCGCCATTCCGGCGGACGACCGCCCGGGCAGCCTGCCGCCGGCACACGCCCGCGACATCGTCGTCGTCACCGCCATCGTCGGCCGGCAGCGCCCGCTCCTGCCGGTGTTCGGCGCACCCGAGGGCCTGCGGCTCGTCTGCTTCACCGACCAGCCGCTCGCCGCCGCGCCGGGCTGGCAGGGCCTGCCGCTGCCGCCGCTGCCCGCCGATGCGCTGGCGGACGCGGACGTGACAGCGGTCGCCGGCGCCGGATTGTCCGAGGCCGAGATCGAGGCCGAGGCCTGGGCCGCCTGGCTGAAGATCCGCACCCCCGAGGCGCTCGCCGCCGCCGGGATCGAGGCCGAAGCCTCGCTCTGGGTCGATCCCGACTGCTGGCTGGTGGGCAACCTCGACACCCTCTTCACCCGCTGGCTGCTCGGCCAGGAACTGGTGCTCTGGCGCCACCCGTCGAACGACTGGCGCGACATGGCCGAGCGGCACCTGCTCTCGGGCGCCCTGCCCTCCCAGGGCGTGCTCGCCCAGGCCGGGCGGCTCGCCATGGACAAGATCCCCGGTGGCCGTGGCGCCTGCGACACCGGCATGGTCTGGCGCCGGCACACCGCCCCGGGCCTGCCGGCGCTCACCGAGGCCTGGTGGCAGGCCTGGGCGGCGGCGCCCGGCCCCGACGATCTCGCGCTCTACCGCGCCCTGAACGATCCGGCCGCGCCGCTCGATCCCGCGGTGCCGGGCGAGCGGCCGTCGATCCTGCCGGCGCGGCTCGGAGCGGCCTCCGACAACATCTTCACCGTCCGCACCGAGCGCCGGCCAGTCCGCGGGGCCGAGACGCGCCCGGCGCTGCCCGCGCCCACTCCGCCCGAGACTCTGGCCGGGACTCTGGCCGAGACTCCGCCCCAGACTCTGGCCCAGACTCTGGCCGTGACTTCAGCCGCTACCCCGCCCGGCACCCGGATCTCCGGCCGCACGCAGCCGCTCGTCTTCCTCTCCGCCGCGGCGCATGCCAATTCCGCCTCGACGCTGCTGCGCGGCCACCAGCTCTCCGGCCTCATCGCGGCCGCCTTCCCCGACCGCTACACCGTCGCCTTCACCGAGAATGCCCGGGCGGTCGAGGATGCGGTGGTGCTGCTCACCAAGGGCGCCATGGCGACGCTGAAGCCGGACGAGATCATCGACCTCCGCCGGCGCAACCGCGCCCTGGTCGGCGCCTGGGACGACATCCGCCCCGACCCGCGCAAGGCGCGGCTGGTGGACGCCACCATGACGCTGTCGCACCGCCAGACCGTCGAGCTGAACCGGCTCTATCCCGATACCCCGAGCTTTCTCGTCACCCACCACGTGAACACCCAGGTGCAGGCGATGGCGCGGGGGATGATGCCGCCCGTCGACCGGCTCCGCACCGGCTACTTCGGCGATCTCGAGAACACCGTGCGCCCGGCGCCGCTCGCACCCCTGGTGGAACTCGTCGGCATCGACACCCGCAACGTCGAGAGCGGCAGCTCCTGGATCGACACCCTGCCCCGCTTCAACTGCCACTGGATCGTGCGGCGCGCCCGGCCCTGGGATGGCTGGAAGCCGTTCCTGAAGGGCTTCGTCGCCGCCCACTGCCATTCGGTGGTCATCACCACCGCCGACGATGGCGATGCGCCCTACTATCTCGGCGACGATTATCCGTTCTACGCCGCGAGCCTCGGGGCCGGCGATCTCGAGACGGCACTGCACGAGACCGCCTCGGCCTTTGGCGGCCCGGAGTGGCACCTTGCCCTCGAGATCATGGCCGAGGTGGCGGCCCGTTCCACCGATGCGCAGGTGGCCGAGGAATTCCGCCTGATGATCGACGAGGTGACCGGCTGAACACTGGCCGGCGTATGAGGTATCCCCAGCATGACGAGTCCGAGGCCGAACCCTGGTTCCCCTCCCGGAAGCTCCTTCCCCGGAAATTCCCCCGTGAACACAGAAACCACCGCTGAAAGCACTGAAAGCACGGCTGAAAGCACGGCCGGCAACGCCTACGTGCTGATGACCGCGGCCTACAACGAGGCGCGGTTCCTGCCGGCGACGATCGAGTCGGTGGCGGCGCAGAGCGTGCTGCCCGCCCTCTGGATCATCGTGAGCGACAGCTCGACCGACGAGACCGACGACATCGCCCGCGAGGCCGCGGCGCGCCACGGCTTCATCCGCTTCCTGCGCCACGAGGACCGCCGGCCCTCGCCCGCGCCCATGGGCGGCACCGCCTGGAAGAAGGTGACCGCGCTCCGGGCCGGGCTCGCGGCCTTCGGCGCCGAGGCCCCCGACACGCCCTATCTCGGCAACATCGACGGCGACGTCACCTTCGCCCCGGAGTTCTACGCCAGCCTCATGGCGCGCATGGCGAAGGACCCGGGCCTCGGGCTCGCGGGCGGCTTCATCTACCATTCGAGCGAGGGCCGCGAATGGCCCTACATCACCAGCGCCGACGGGGTGGGCGGCCCGATCCAGTTCTTCCGCCGCGCCGCCTGGGACGCGGTCGGCGGCTATATCCCCTGGGGGCAGGAGGATTCCATCGTGCAGATGGCGCTGCGCATGCACGGCTGGAAGATCCGCTCCTTCCCCGACCTCCGGGTCGGCCACCACAAGACCCCGAAGGAAAAGAAGAAGAACCCGCTGCGCGGCCGCTTCCACACCGGCATGATGGAGCGGGCGATGCGCTACCACCCGGTGTTCGAGGCGGCGAAATGCGCCGCCACGATCACCCGCCGGCCGGTGGTGCTCGGCGGCGCGGCGCAGCTCGCGGGCTTCGCCTGGGCGGCATGGAAGGGCGTGCCCTCGCAGCTCCCGGACGATCTCGTCACCTTCTCCCAGACCGAGCAGATGGCAAAGCTCCGCCGGCAGATCGGCCTCGGGAGCCGCCGATCCGGCCGGGCTTGACCATCGGGCTGATATCCGCCCCGATGGATATCAGCCGCTCCCGATCCCTCGATTGCCCCGGAAGGGCTGACGCCACCGAGGCGGGTGCGGCTATTGCTGTCGCCGGATGTCGGGCGGGGTATCGGGTGGGCAGGTTGCCGGTGCCGCGGTGCCGCGGAACCTGCGCCAGATCTTCTTCAGCCGGTCGCGCAGCGCCGGGGGCAGGAAGTCGTAGTGGCGGTGGTTGGAATGCGGAAACGGCACCGCCGGGACCGGCTTGCCGAGGAAGCCGCAGATCTGCTCCCAGCCCGGCGCCCTGGTGACGTCGATGACCAGGAGATCGTCCGGGCGGTCGCGGAAATAGGCGCGCACCTCATCGTTGTGCCGGCGCATCCGTCCCTTGTAGAACTCCGCGCCCTCGGGATGCGCCGCCGCGGGGCCGTAGATGAGTTCAGCCATCGGCGTGCGGGTGAGCCCGTCGAAGTGGTTGCCGAAACTGTTGTACCACTTCTGCTCGTCGCGGATCGTCAGGATGAACTTCGAGCCCGGATGGAGCGCGTCCATCTCGCGGTAGACCAGCGGCCAGGGATTGTCCTGAAACGCATCGTAGCGTTCTGACAGCGCGACGGTGAGCGGCCCGAGGATCCGCGCGAGGTTCTTGCTGTCCACCCCGTTCGGTCCGGTGACCCGGTAGCCGAGTTCGGTCAGGACATGCATCATCGTCGTGGTGCCGGTCTTGTGAAAGCCGATGCAGAAGACCTTCCCGCTCATTTTTCCCCCCGCGCCCCTACCCTGCGCCGCTTGTCCTGGCCGCTATCCTGCTGGTGCGAGCGCCCCCGGCACTGGCCTGCGCCTCGTCATCTGCCCGCCCGCATCCACGTGGAAGCCGAAGATCCGGTCCGAGAGCCGGCGGACCTCGGCGTCCTCGAACAGCGGCCGCGAGGCGGCGTGGGTGAGCACGTGCTGCCAGCGGGAGTCGACCGCGAGGCTCCTGCCGTCCACCGGCGTGGCGAAGAGCCGGGCGACATAGCTGCCCGGCGCCTTCATGAAGCGCTCGCGGAAGATGCGCGAGCGGTAGTAGGCCTGCTTGCCCAGCATGGCGCGCCAGGTGGGCCGGCCGTAGCCGTCGAACGAACTGCCGCCGCCTTCGCTCCGCACCTCGCGCAGGGTGCGCTCGGAATAGGTGCCGCCGAGCCGGGCGCAGACCGCCTCGCGGTAAGCCCGGCTGCCGTGCCAGGCGTTGTAGAGCAGCACCGTCTCGGGCGCGCGCTCGGCGATCCGGGCGATGTCGAGCCAGTCGCGCCGGAAGTCCTCGAGCCGCGGCGAGGACGAGAGCTTGCCGCCTTCGCGCGCCTTCACCCGGCTCGCCCAGCAATTGTAGGGGTCGCGCAGGATGTAGAGCACGTGGCAGTCGTGGCCGGGGAAGTCCACCGGATCGAGCCGGCGGACGTTCGCGACCAGCGCCTCGCCCTGCAGCTTGCTCACCCCGACCGCGTCCTCGAAGGAGACGATGACGCAATCGCTTCGCCCGAGCGCCGCGCGGGTCGAGACCACGCTCTCGGCATCCTCGAAGAAGCCGTGCGGCTGTTCGTTCAGGTGGGTCGAGCGCGGAAAGAGCGACTCGAGCCAGTTGATGATGGCATGGTTGCCGGAGCGCTGCACTCCGACGATCTGAAGCAGGGTGGCCATCGTCAGGCTTTCAGTGTTCCGGTGAGGTGATCCCCGAGACGCAGCGCCATCTGCACGATGGTGTACGTCGGATTGGCGTAGCCGGTGGTGGCGAAGGCGCTCGAGCCGCCGATGTAGAGGTTCGAGACCCCGTGTACCTTGCAGTCTGCGTCCACCACCCCCTCGCGCGGGTTCGTACTCATGCGCGTCGCGCACATGTGGTGGTGGCCGCCCACCCGGCTGCCCTGGCCGAGGCCCGGCGCGCGCACCGGATCGGCGGTCAGCCAGTCGCTGATCTGCACCCGCCCGATGCCCTGCTCGGCGTAATGCGCTCCGAGTTCGGCGACGGCGGTCTCCATGGTGTGAAAGTCGATCTCGGTCAGGCGCCAGTCGAAGCGGATGCGCCGGAGGCCGAAGCGGTCCACCTCGTCGCTGAGCATGACCCGGCTCTCCGGGTGCAGCCCCTGCTCCGCGTGCACCGCCACCCTGCCCTGCACCGCGTGGCGCTGCCCGTCCTGGGCGAAGTACATCCTGAGGCCGCCGCGGGAGCAGTCGAGGTTCTTGCCCAGCACCTTCTCGAGCACATGCTCGGAAAAGCCGGTGACGCAGCCCGCGGTGCGCATCACCTCGGTCGAGAGGCGCAGCGGCTCCTCGATCATCGGCGTGACGAGGAGCGAGAAGCTCAGGGTGTCGTGCGTCTCGAGGAACTCGACGGTGGGCGCGTAGGCTTCTTCCGGGTCGGCGAGGATCTGCGCCTCGGGGATCGGCCGGTTGTAGTAGATCTGGCCCAGGAGGAAGTGCGGATGCTCGCAGAAATAGCGGCCGACCTGATCATTGTCGTTGCCGATGCCGTTCGGCTTCTGGCTCTGGCAGTTCAGCAGCGCCCGCGGGTTCTCGAGGCCGCCGAGGCAGAGCGCGAAGGCCCGGGCGTTGATCGTGAAGCCCGGATCGCCGTCGGCGAACGACTTGAAGGTCGCGCCCGTCACCGTGCCGAGCGCGTCGTCGAGGCGCATGTCGATGAGGTTCGCGTTCAGCGCGCAGACGATCCCCTCGCTCTCGGCGAGCTCCTCACGATACTTCTCGCCGAAGCGGGTGGGCGGGCTGTAGCGATACTGGATGCGGTGGAAGCGCGGGGTCTTCTGCGTGAGCGGCAGGTCCGGCATCTCGGCCGCCGAGACCATGTCGAGGATCTCGTCGGTCTCCTCGGCGTAGGGATCGAGCGCCGCCTTGTCGATCGGCCAGCCGCTCAGCGGATTCGCCGCGAGCGGCAGGAAGTTCATCGCATCGAGTTCCCGGCAGCGCCCGCCCCAGTGGTTCGACGCGCCGCCGAAGTAGCGCAGCCGCGCCTCCTCGAGCGGGAAGTATTCGAGCCCGACGTTCTCGCCCTTGTAGAGGTCCTGGGACTCCTCGGAGAACTCGAACCCGCCGCCCTCCATCAGCGCCACGGAAAGGCCGCGTGCCGCGAGGCGCCGCGCGAGCGTGATGCCCGCGGGGCCGGCGCCGATCACGCAGGCGTCGAAAGTGCGGTCAAACAGCCCGCGATCCGCATCAGTGGCGTCGACGATCATGCCAGCCCGAGCGTCTCGAGGTCATTCGCCGTCAGCACCCAGCCGTTGACGATGAAGAACTTGCCCCATGGCCGGATCTCCGGCAGCAGCCCGGGAAAGCCCCCGGCACCCGGAGCAAACGCGGCAGCCGGCCCGGCGAGCGCCGGTGCGACGGTGGCGGCGGCGAGGGAAGCAAGAATGGCGCGACGACTCGGCATGCGAAACCTCGGAACAGACTGGCCGGCAATATCTTTCTGCCGGGAGGGGGGATTGAAGTCAAGAAAACGTTATCTGCAGAGTAATCCCTGGAATTTACCAGGTATGTCTGGCCACCATCAGCGGATCACCCCGGATTCCTGCAAGTCTCTCCACGAAGAATATTCGCGCGATACCCCGGAACGAAAGCTGGCACCCGCCTGAATCATTCGCTCGATCAGCGTCGAATACAGGCGGTAGCTTCTGGAACCCTGATTGTAGCTGCCGCTCGTCAGGGCGTATTCGATCTTGCGTCCCAGATCGGCGGTGAACTTGAAGTGCAGGATCGCCACCGCATGGCTGGCGCTCACCGGCTTCGTGGTCACGTGACAGTTGAGGAACCGGTCGCCGCCCTGCCAGCGCAGGAACGGCGTCTTGTGGATCATGCTGGCACCCTGGTAGCGATAGCCCGAGATCCGCCGGCGGATCCGGCGGATGAGCGAGCCCTGCTCGAGCACGCCCCAGGTGGCGAAGAGCCGCGAGACGCTGCCCGGATAGACGGTGCGCGGGATCGCCGGGGACTGGACGAGCTGGCCCGGGTCGATGTGCGGCCGGGCGTCGAAGTACCAGGGCCCCGACCCCGATCCGGCGGGATCGAAGCCGCCCGGGCCGGTCCTGCCGGCGCCCGGGCCGGTGATGTCGCCGATCGCCGCAGGGTACATGTCGATCATCGCCCCCCAGACCGCGTCCGCCCCCTCCGCCTCGAGGCGGGCGGCGAAGGCGGGCAGCGAGAGCCCGTCCGGCAGCACGAGGAACTCGTCCGGGTCGACCATCGCCGCCCACTGGCCGGTGCAGAAGCCCTCGAGCATCTGGTCGCGCCAGAGCCGGACCGCGCGGGTCTCGAGCACCTGCGCCCGGGTCGCGGGGTCGTACTCGACGATCTCGGAGTAGCGGATCGGGCTCTCCACCACCATCACGTCGGACTGCTGGCCGAGATACTCCGCCGTCCCGTCGCCGGAGCGGTCGTCGAGGATGATGAAGCGATCCGCCCCGAGCCCGCGATAGTAGGCGAGAAACGCCGGCAGGAAGTACATCTCGTCATGCACGATGGCGCAGACCGTGGCCGCATGGCG
Source organism: Amaricoccus macauensis (assembly GCF_014201905.1). Lineage (GTDB taxonomy): Bacteria > Pseudomonadota > Alphaproteobacteria > Rhodobacterales > Rhodobacteraceae > Amaricoccus > Amaricoccus macauensis. Next base: position 23,970 of record NZ_JACHFM010000007.1, read on the forward strand.
GCCTTCCGCCAGGCCTGGGTTCGTGCGGATCGAGAGCGGCGGATGGGCCACGGCCGGAGCGACCGGCGCGGCGCCGGCCGCATGAGTCACGGGATGCGTCCCGGGCGCGGCTTCTGCCGCGCCGGGAATGTCCGCGCGATCCTCAGGCACCGGCCAGCGCCCGGAACTGCCGGTTGGTCTCGATGAGCTCGTCGTAGGTGCCGCCGGCGACCACCTGGCCCTGCTCGAGCATGTAGATCGTGTCGCAGTCGCGCACGGTGGTGAGCCGGTGCGCGATCATCACGATGGTCTTCGCCCGCCCGAGGTTGTGCACCGCGTCCATCACCGCCTTCTCGGTCAGGTTGTCGAGCGCGCTGGTCGCCTCGTCGAGGATGAGCACGTCCGGGTCGTGATAGAGCGCGCGGGCGATGCCGATCCGCTGGCGCTGGCCACCGGAGAGCCGCACGCCGCGCTCACCCACCTTGGTCTGATAGCCATCGGGCAGCTCGCGCAGGACGAAGTCGTGCAGCTCGGCGATCCGCGCCGCCCGCTCCACCGCCGCCATGTCGATGTCCTTGGCCTTCTGGCCGAAGGCGATGTTTGCCGCGATGGTGTCGTCGGTCAGGAAGATATGCTGCGGCACGTAGCCGATCGAGCGCTGCCAGCCGGGCAGCGTCGCGGGCGTGATCGCCACCCCGTCGATGACGAGCGCGCCGGCCTGCGGCTCGAGCAGCCCGAGCATGATGTCGACCGCGGTGGTCTTGCCCGCACCGGTGCCACCCACGAGGCCGACGCTGCTGTGTGCCTCGACCGTGATCGAGAAGCCCCGGAGCGCCGCGCGCTCGGCGTTCGGATAGGCGTAGACCACGTCGCGCAGCTCCAGCGTGCTGGTGAGCCGGACCGGCGCGGCCGAGCGGCCGGCGTCGAGCCGCTGCGGGTTCTTCGCGTTGGTGGTGAGAAAGTCGTCGTGCAGCTTGTCGAGGGTCGGCTGGGCGAAGCGCATCTGCCCGATCGAGCCGTAGACTTGCTGCAGCGCCGGGAACAGCCGGATCGCGGTGAAGGCGTAGACCGACAGGATCGGCACCACGCTCGCCAGATCCCCGTCGCCGGAGATGAGCAGGTAGAGCACGAAGACCAGCAGCCCGCCGAAGGCCACGCCCTCGATCACGTAGCGCGGCACCTCGCGCTGGATGAGGTTGACCGCGTCGCAATAGGCGACCCGCTCGGCCGGGTGGCGGAAGCGCGCGCTGAAATACGACTCGAGGTTCAGGAGCTTCACGTCCTTCATGCCGCCGAACGCCTCGCCCACCACCCGGTAGCGCAGTTCGTTCATCTGGTGCCGCTCGCGCCCCATGCGAACCGCCTTGCGCCGCACGCTCATGTAGAGCAGGCCGTAGATGCCGCCGATGAGCCCGGCCGCGACCATCGCCACGCCGGGACGGATCACGATGAGCAGCGTGATGAGCGAGACCGAGAGCACCACCGAGGTGATGAAGCGCATCGCCGGCAGGAGCGAGGTCGTGACCACCTTCTGCACCTCGCCGAGCACCGCCGAGCCGAGCCCGGCGCTGTTCCGCGTCAGGAACCAGGCGTAGGGCTGGGCGAGATAGGCGTTCAGCATCCGGAGGCTGATCGTGTAGGCCCGCATCATGGTGAAGCGGTAGGTGGCGTAGGAGGCCACCGCCTTGAACACCATGCCGAAGATGATGAAGAAGAACACCGCCGCCGCGAGGCCGATCATGAAGCCCTGGTGCGACTGGAAGCCGAAGGTCTGGTAGAACCAGGAGAGGGTCGTATTGGTGTCGATCACGTCGGGCCGGCGCAGCACGAACATGAGCGGCAGGATCAGGGCGATCGACATCATCTGGAGCACGCCCATGATGACGATCATGACGATCAGCCAGTAGAACTGCCGCCGCTCCCGCGCCGTCAGGAGATCGAGAAGCTTGCGGTACGTCGCGATCACACAGGTACTCCTTCGCTCATTCCGCCAGCCATTCCGTTTCGGCCGCGTCCCGTTCCCCGGATCGCCGCCGGCTCCTGCATCCGCGCCCGCGCCCCGGCTGGCCGGGCTACCCCCGTGGCAGGCTTGCCCCGGACGCCACCGCGCCCCTGTGCTGCCCGCCGGGCCCGCGTCTCCTCGTCCTGGGTCTCCTCGCCGGGCTCCTTCGACATGTAGAACCACGCGCCGGCGCCCAGATAGATCCAGACGAAGATGCAGGTGGCGTTCCAGATGTAGACGGTGCCGAGGGTGATCGTGAGGCCCGCGAGCGCGATCAGGTAGCCGCGCCGGCAGTCCTGCTCCTCGGGGGTGAGCGTGCGCTGGGTCGCGATGCGCAGGGCCCCGCCGACCCAGGCGAGGGCCAGGAACCCGAAGGTCGGCAGGCCGTAGCGCATGGCCTCGAGCAGCCAGAAATTGTCGAAGCTCGACTTGCCGGCCCGATACCAGGGCCGCGTCCAGTCGTTGAGGCCGATGCCGAACACCGGGTGCTTCATCACCTCCATCATGCCGTAGTCGAAGACCACGAGTCGGCCGTCCGCGGACGTCTTGCTGAAGGTGAAGTTGTCGAGCACGAAGTCGAGCACCTGGAACTCCGCGAGGATCCGCAGGAGCATGAGCGCCATGAGCGCGAGGAACCCCAGCACGATCCAGCGGAAGCGCATGAAGAACAGCAGCCGGTCCCAGACGATGAAGCAGGCCTGCGCGAAGACCGAGAGCAGCGGCCCCGAGGAGAGCGAGGTGCCCACCATGAAGGTGAAGAAGCCGCTCATGCCGAGGGCCTTCACCAGGTTCTGCCGCCAGATGTAGAAGCCGTTCGCCACGCCGATGGTGGCGACGAGTCCCCAGAGGATCGGGTGCTCGAGCGTGCCCTGCGCCCGCACGAGGCCGAGGCGCATGCCGAGGTTGTGCTGGCGCGCCGGGATGGTGAAGAAGACGTCGAAGATCCGCCGCACCAGGTTGAAGCCCGTCACCATCTCGAGGAGGGCAAAGGGCAGCAGCACCGCGAAGGCTATGGCGAGGATCTTGAAGAAGCGCTTGTATTCGCTGGCGTTGGTGATCAGGATCCGCCCGATCAGGTAGGCGCCGAAGAACTCCACGAAGGAAATCACCGCCCGTGGCCCCACGCCGAGCCCGTGGTTCTTCACGAGCGCGAGCACCGTCCATGTGGCGCTCGCAAGGACGAGGAAATCGACGACGCAGGGGCGCATGGTGAGCCAGCGCCAGAGCAGCCAGGGGAAGATGCCGAGCAGCAGCACCCGGTAGGGGGACAGCACGCTGCCCGCGACCATGAAGATTCCGGGGATGAACAGGACGACGACGATCGCCACGAGAAGGCGGCCACGGAACAGCGTGTCCCGCTCATCGGCCGTCAGGGTGGCGACCGGAGCTCGGGGTGGCACGACGTACCGGGCATTGCCCGGATGGGTCTGCTCAACCATTAAAGGCTCCAGCCTCGCATCGACATCACCAGACACCGGGTACACAAACGACAAAAACCGGGCGCGCACGGTCCCGGAATCACCCCCCCGGACCCGGGCCGGCTTCCCGCCGTAACGCCCCTCACTTCCGGTGGCTCATACCGTCATTTGCCGGAACGATCAATTGACAGATCTGCGCACCCCCCGGCCCGGGCCGGTTGCGCCAGAGCTTGCCGATGCAGAACAGCCGGCGGACACTGGGCCGAGACCGGTGAAAATGCCGCAGGGAACAGGGAAAAGGGGGCGGATCCTCCCGGATCCGCCCCCTTTCCCCTTCCGGACCGAGGCGCGCCCGCGTCATCCCCGAAGGGGGCGGGCGGCCGGCCATCCTGTCACAGGTGCGTCAGCGGGCGTTGAAGGCCCGCGTGCGGTCATAGACCGAGGTCCCGGGCGCGAGGCCCGCCCGGATCCCGGCGGGCGGCGGCAGCACGTGGGTGCCGTGCGACGAGCCGAAGAACACGTCCGAGGTGAGCGGGTGGATGAAGATCTCCCCGTCGAGGCTCGGCACGTTGCGCGAGATGTCGGTCCAGCTGGCGCCGCGGTCGGTGGAGCGGAAGACGTTCGGCGTGCCCCACATGAAGAGCGAGACATAGAGCAGGTCCTCGTTGCGCGGATCGACCGCGATCGAGTTCACCGCGTACTTCGGATGCCCCGGCGCGACGAAGTCCCGCGCGTCGAAGATCATCGTCTCGGTCGGGTTCGTCACCCCCTCGATGCGCACCACCTTCGCCCCGGCGCTCACCGCATAGACCCGGGCCGGATGGTGCGGGCAGACGGTGATGGCCGGGGTCTGGTCCACCGGGCGGAAGCTCGCCGAGGCGGTCGCCCAGCCGGTCCAGCCGGTGCCCCGGTTGACCGAGCGGCGGATCACCTTGTCGGTCTTGTCCTTCGAGGTGCCGAAGATCGCCGTGGTGCCGCCCGCCCCCGTCGCGCCGAGAAAGCCGTAGGCGAACCGGGTGAAGCCGATCCCGGCGAGCTCGGGCGCGTCGAGATTGTCCGCCCGGAAGTTGCCGAGGAAGGCGGTGTTCGGGTCGTGGGGATCGAGCTGCGCCACGCTCGAGAGGGTGCTGACCGCGTCCGTCACCACCAGGATCTCGCCCATGGGGTCATTGCCCCTCGGCTGCATCAGGCAGGGAACCCGCTTGCCGCTGACGTTGCCCTGCAGGGTGAGGATCCGCCCGCTCGGGTGGAGGACGGTGCCCCCGCCCGAGATGTGCTGACCGTTGTCGATCGCCGCGGCGATCTGCCCGCCCGGCATGCTGACCGGATCCTGCGGGCCGCCGATCAGGTCGTTCAGCCAGTAGTCGCCCGCGGTCGCGGTGTAGACCAGGCTGCGGTCCTGCTGCGCCTGAGCAAAGACGCGCCAGTCCGACGGATGGAAGCCGATGTCGCGGGTGTGGCTGCCATCGAAGAACTTGCCGGTCCAGTCAAAGGTGGCGCCGCCGTCCCGCGAGATGCCGAGATGCTGGCCGCGCTGTGCGAAGAACACCTGCGGGTCGTCCGGCTTGCCCACCAGACCGTAGTGGTCGCCGCTGCCCATCTTGTGGCTGAAGTTGTCCTCCTGGCCGAGGGCCGGGTTGGTGACGGTCTCCCTCCAGGTCCTGCCGCCGTCGCGGGTGTAGCGCGGCGGGCTGCCGTTGCCGCTCACGACGATGCAGTTGCGATCCGCCGGCGAGATCGCGAAGGTCATCGCCCGGTAGACGCCGAGCCCGGCGTTGCGGGTGAAGCGCACCCCGTCGGTGGCGGTGTAGAGCCCGCTGTCCTCGACCGCGGCCCAGACCACGCCATTGCCGGCGGCGGCGTCGATCATGTGCACCGTCTTGCCCGCGGGCAGCGACGAGAGCTTCGTCCAGGTGGTGCCGACCGCGGCGCCCGCGGCCGAGCGCCAGGCGCCGGTCTCGGTCCAGAGGTAGAGATCGCCGTTCGGCGCCGCCGCGATGCCGTAGGCGCCGTTCTTGCCCTTGGCATAGGTCGCGGCATCGAGCTCGCCGCCGAGCTTCGCCCAGGTCGCGCCACCGTTCTGCGAGCGCCAGAGCTGCAGCATCCCGATCGTGGGCTCCTTCGAGTCCGCCCGGGCGTTGTGCAGCGCATAGAGCGTGCGGGTCGCGGGCGTGCCGCCCGGCACGTGGGTGACGAGGCGCATGTTGTGGCGCGAGCTCGTCGTCCCCTGCAAGAGCGGCATCGACAGCACGTGGGTGCAGCTGACGCCGCCGTCGGTGGAGAGATAGACCCCGGAAAACGCATCGAAGGCCGGGTCGATCGCCTGGCTGGCGGCGGAATACATGAGGATCTGCCGGTTCGCGTCCTCCGGGTCGATCCAGGCCGAGACCCCGGAGCGCCCGACCCAGAGCCCGTTCCAGTTCGGCGTGTAGAGGCTCGCCCCGAAATCATCCGACGCCCAGGGGAAGTTCTGGTCCATCGGGCAGAGGATGAGGTTCGGGTTCGCCGGGGTCGTGGCGAAGTCCCGCAGGAACTGCATGCCCGGGCCGCCGACCTGACCGGCCTCGAACTGCGCCTTGTTGCGGGCGACGAGCGGCACCCAGAGCGGATCCCCCGTCGCCGACGCCTCCGGCACCTCGACCGCCGCCGAGGGCGCCGACCAGGCGCCATCCGCCACACGCTGCCAGCGGAAGCGCAGCGCCTTGCGCCGGTTGGTCTCGTCCAGCCGCCAGACGCTGTAATCGACCCGCGGCTGCGCCCCCGGCGCGTTCCGGCCCGCGTCGCGCATGAAGAGCGCGTGGGTGTCGGTCGTGCCGATGCGGGCCACCACTTCGTACTGGCTGTCCGCCACCGTCTCGCCGGTCGCGGTCGTCCACTCGATCGCGGCCACCGCCTCCGCGGCGAGGCCGGGGAAGCGCACCACCGGCGAGAACCACACGCTCTGGTCCGTGGGGCGGAACTCCGAGCGCAGCACCTCCATGTCCTCGATCTCGAGCGGGAAGGGCGCGTCGTCCTCGGCCTCCACCGTCACCGGGAAGCGCGAGGTGGCAGCCCCGCCGGAGTTCGTCGCGGTCACCGCCACGGTGAGCGCGAGCGCCGCGGTGGTGGGGATCGTCGCCACCCCGCTGCCCGCGTCGATCGTGACGCCCGCCGTCGACGCGGCCGGGTCCACCGCGAAGGCCAGCGCCTCGCCGGTGAAGTCGCCCGCCGTCGGCACCGGCTGCGGCCCGGTGCCCGCGTCGAAGATCTCCTCCGCCAGCAGACCCTTCGCGGTCGGCGCCACGTAGGTCGGCACCACCGTCGCAGTCGTGGCGACGACCGAGCCCACCACGTTCCGCGCCGTCACCCGGCAGCAGATCGACCGCTGGTCGTCCTGCGGGGTGAGGGTGTAGCTCGCGCCGGTCGCGCCGGGGATCGCCACGCCGTCGCGCAGCCACTGCCGCGGCGCAGTCGGCGCCGGATAGCCGCCCCAGGAGCCGGTACCCGCGGTCATGGCCGAGCCGATCTTCGCCGACCCGGCGAGAAGCGGCAGCGTGAGCAGGAACGGCAGCACGTTCGCCGGCTGCGCGGTCACCGTCGCCCGGAAGCTCGTGACGGCGCTGCCCCCCGAGTTCGTCGCCGTCACGCGCACCGTGGCGCCCGCGAGGGCCGCGGTGGTCGCCACGCTGACCCGGCCGGTCGCCGCCTGCACCGTCACGCCGGCGGCCTGCGCCGCGCTGACCCCGGTGACCGCGATCGCGAAGCCGAGCCCCTCGCCCGAGAAGGCGCGGGATGCGTCAAGGACGAGGGCAGGCGCCCCCCGGTAGGTGGTGACATCGCCGAGGGCCGTCACCGCCACCGGCGGGGTGCGGCTGATGGCGAGGCCCGGGGTCACCGCCACGGCACTGCCGCCCGGGTTCGTCGCCGTCACCCGGACGGTGAGCTCCTTGCGGTCGTCGGCCGCAACCGGCGTGTAGCTCGTCCCCGTGGCGCCAGCGATCGCCACGCCGCCCCGGAGCCACTGGTAGGTAAAGCCCGGTGCCCCGCTCCAGACGCCGGGCGAGACGCCGACCGGCGCACCGATCCGGCCGGTGCCCGAGAGCGCCGGCGCGGTCTGGACGACAGGCAGGCTGGGGCGAACCGTCAGGAAAAAGTCGCCCGTGGCACTGCCGCCGGAGTTCGTCGCCGTCACCGTGATCCGCTCCCGGGTGAGCAGGGTTGCGGTGGAGATGGTCACCACGCCGGTCGCGCTGTCAATCCGCACACCGGCGCCGCTCACGCTGAACGTGAGCCCCGCGCCGTCGAAGGCCGCGGCCGCCGGGACGCTGGCCGCCGCGCCGCCGAGATCGGTCGCCACGTCGGCGAGCCCGCGCGCCGCCACCGGCGCCACCCGGGTGACGCTGAGGGCGGGGGTCTCGGCCACCACCGTGCCGAGGGCGTTCGCGGCACTCACCCGCACCGAGAGGAGCCGCCGGTCGTCGGCCGCCACCGGCTGGTAGGAGAGCCCGGTCGCACCGGCGATCGCCACCCCGTCCCGGAGCCACGCGAGGCCGAGCACCGGCGCGCCGCGCCAGCTGCCGGGCAGGAGCGACAGCGCGACGCCGACCTTTGGCGCACCCTGAAGGGCCGGCGCGAGCAGCACCGACGGCGGCGCCACCGCGTCTGCATCGGCGCGGAAGCGGCTCACCTGCTGGCCGGCGGCGTCGCGGCCGCTCACCACCACGCCGAACCCGGCCCTGAGCTCGTCGATGGAAACGATGTCGTCGCCAGTCCCCACAGGGACGGAAGCAGAGGTCCCCGCAGGGACGGAAACAGAGGTCGTCCCTACAGGGACGGTGGCAGAGGTATCCGGGGATTGATCCACTGGCATTACTCCGGGGAGACAAAAGGAACGATCAGGCGGGCGGGAAGTTCCGCCCCGAATTTACCGGGTTATACGCACATCTTTCGTCGCTTTGCCAAACCAACCCGAACACAGTTCGTGGAATTAAGGGAACATTCACCAAAGTTTATGCTTGTTTTACAATTGGGTATTCCCAAGGAATAATCAACGACTTGACTCCCGGCGCCCCCGTGCTCAGGAAGCGCCTGCCGTCCGGGTTCCGCCATCCCGGATCGCCGTGACAGCGGGCGGAACGGATTTTCCGAGGGTGAAAGACCTGCCCCTCCGCAGCCTTCTCGTGATCGGCCTTCCCCTGGCCTGCCTCCTCCTCGCCACGCCGGAGGCGGCGTATACCCAAGCCCCCGCTCAGACCACACCGGAAGCCGCCGCGACCGACCCGCTGCTCCTTCCCCTGCCCCGCCCCGCCCCCGCGCTGGAAACGGCACCGGAGACTGCCCCGGAGACTGCCCCGGAAACTGCCGCCGCCGCACCCGGCACGCCCGATCCGGCTCCGACTGCCATCGGGCCGCCCGCAGCTCCGCCCCCCGATCCGCCCCCCGATCCGGCAGCCGTCGCATTCTTCACCCGGCCCGCCGTTGCGGCCGAGGTGGATCTCGCCCTCGGTGAGGCCGAGGCGGGCGATCTCACTGGTGCCGCCCGCCGGCTCGACGCCCGGATCGCGGCGAGCCCCGCCCTGCCGGAACCCCGCGCCGCCCGGGCCGCGCTCGCCATGCTGGCGGGCGTCCCCACCAGCGCGCTCGACGACCTCGAGGCCGCGGCGGACGCCGGGCTCACCGGCCTTGCCCAGCTCCTCGCCGGCCCGATCTTCGCACCGCTCGGCGATGACCCCGCCCTCGCGCCCCGCCTCGCGGCGCTGCTGGCGCGGCCGGACCCCGCGCCGGTGGCCCCGGTGCCGGCGGCGGTCACGGATCAGAGCGCGCCCATCACCGAGGCCAGCACCGCCTGGACCCCCGAGACCGGCCGGCTCACGCCGCGCTTCGCCTTCGCCGCGAAGCCACCCGGCCCGGTCCTGCCGGCGAAGCCCAAGGTCGCCGCCCTCGACATCCTGCGCGAGCACTGGAAACGCGGCCGCGCCGCCGGCAACTGGGGCGATCTCTACGACAACCGCGATCGCGGCAACTCGCGCCTCGATCTCACCCGCTACCCGCAGGTCGCGGCCACGGTCTACGACCCGGCCGCCCGGGCGGCGGATGCCGACTACGGCCTGCAGGACCGCTTCCTCTTCGACCGGCCGACCTTCGGCAACTCCTCGACCGCGGTCACCGACGGCGCGCTCTGGCGCAGCCTGCCGCGCCTCGCCATGACCGAGCCCGACGGCGCCGGCCCCCTGCGCCTCTGGCAGAACGCCAGCACGAACGCGCTCTACGTCTATCCCGCGCACAAGGACTTCGACGCGGCGAAGACGGACGAGGTGGGCGACCTCTTCCCGGCGAACACCCCCTACCTGCTGGTCAGCCACGGCTCCTCGGGGTCGGACCAGCCATTCCTCGACGCGGTCGCACTCATCCTCGCGAGCTTCCGCCCCGACACCAAGGCAAAGCTCACCGCGGAAAACCTGATCGTGCCCACGGTGCAGATGGTCTTCCACCGCAGCCTCCGGCCGGTCACCTCGCGCCCGCTCTACATGAGCGCCACCGCCTGGCCGGCCGCGATCGCGCCCTGGGACATCAACACCGCCCGCATGGTGAGCCTCGCGAACGCCATCAAGGCCGACGCCATCCCGCCGCAGGTGCGCCTCAGCGTCGAGAGCGAAGACCTCGCCACCCCGGGCATCGACTTCTTCGGCGCCGGTCTCTCGGAACAGCTCTTCGACACGCCGGGCGCGATCGCGCGGGTCTGGCGCTCCAAGGCCGCCCGGCGCAGCATGGTGGTCTCGGCGGCGGAGACCCGCGATCCGAACGGCCGCAAGCTCGTCCTCGAGTGGCGCCTGCTGCAGGGCGATCCGCGCCACGTCACGATCGAGCCGCTCGACGGCGGCACCCGCGCCCGCATCACCCTCGACTGGACGCCGCCGTTCCCGATCTCGAAGGAGAACCCGATCCGTTCCGCCCGCGTCGATGTGGGCGTCTTCGCCTCGAACGGCGCCCACGACAGCGCGCCGGCGATCCTCAGCTGGTACATGCCGCCCTCGGAGGTCCGCGAGATCGAGACCGGGCCGGACGGCGCGCCGCGCACCGCAGCGATCGCCCACGCCGCACCCGGGGTCTACGCCGACCCGATGCTGGTGCCGCACGCCGACTGGACCGACCACTTCACCTACGGCGAGGACGGCGTGCTCACCGGCTGGGTCCGGAGCCGCGGCGACGGCACCCCGGACGAGATCTTCGCCCCCGACGGCAGCCGCCTGCCGGAGACCGGCGGCCCGGCCGAGACCGTCGCCTATCCGCTGGAACGCGACCCGGACGGCCGCCTCGTGGTGCGGGAGACCGGCCGGCCAGAATGAGGCGTGCCAGAACGAGGCGTGCCGGAGTGAGGCGCGGGCAGCGTGAAACACCTGCCCGGGCGCATGTCTGCACTCCGTGTTGGCCAGTGGATCCGGCCAGTGGATCCGGCCAGTGGATCCGGCCAGTGGATCCCGGATGCATCGGCATCGACCAACACGGAGTGCCGACATTTCCGCGAGGCCCGCGCGCCTTGCATTGGAAACCCCTGCCGCCTCGCCTATAGCTCGGGTCCGACCAGAGAAGCACCACATGCGTCCAGCCGACTCCCCGCCCCTGTCACCGTCCTCGCCCCCCGTCACGGTGGTGATCCCGGCCTATGAGCGGGCGGCGACCATCGTCGCGGCGATCGACAGCGTGCTGCGGCAGACCCGGACCGATTTCGAACTCCTCGTCATCGACGACGGCTCCTCGGACGGCACCGCCGAGGCGGCGGAAACCGTCGCCGACCCCCGGCTCCGGGTGGTGCGGCTGCCGAAGAACCGCGGGGCGGCGGGGGCGCGCAACGCCGGTGCCGCCGAGGCGCGGGGCCGCTGGATCGCCTTCCAGGACAGCGACGACGAATGGCTGCCGGAAAAGCTCGCGCTGCAGCTCGCCCGCCTCGAGGCGCACCCGGACGCGATCGCCGCCTACTGCGGCCTGCTGACCGTGGGGGAGCTTGACGCGGACGCCCACGGCCGCACCCGGCTCGCCTACGTTCCCGGCCCGGAGATCGAGCTCGTCGAGGGGCGGATCCAGCCGACGCTGCTCATGCAGAACGTCATGAGCACCCAGACCGTGGTGGTGCGCCGCGACGTCTTCCTCGCGCTCGGCGGCTTCGACGAGAGCCTGCCCGCCATGGAGGACTGGGAATTCGCGATCCGCCTCGCGGGCGCCGGCGAGATCGCCTTCGTCGACGCGCCGCTGGTGCATCAGCGCTTCTCGCCGAACTCGCTCACCCGCAATCTCGAGAAGCAGCTCCGCTCGCACGCGATGATCCTCGAAAAGTCGCGGCCGCTCTATGCCGGGCGCCCCGACCTCCTCGCCCGGCAATACTACATCCTCGCCGGCGACAGCCGGCGCAGCGGCGACCTCGATGCGGCGCGGTGCTACCTCGCCCTCGCCCGGGCCGCCCGGCCGGGACAATCCCGGCCAATCGCCATGTCGCTCTACGTGGCGGGCCTGCGCCTCGCCCGCGCCCTCCGGCGCCAGCCCCCCGACGCCTCCTGAGGGCGAACTGCCCCCGTGGCAGACTGCTTCCCATCCTGGCATGACCACATTGGGAAATATTTCCATTTATATTTGGAAGTATCTCATATCGTTATCGGATATGCCACGGGGATATCTCCGACTTAACTCAAAGATGCACCCCGCATTATCCATATCAACAGAATTGATCATGATCAATTTATTCAGATACCGGATCCCATAGGCTGGCGGCTGGATTTGCCTGAGGCCGGACGAAGGAACTCAGAATGCTCGGGAAGAAAGCAGCCATCGGTGCTGCGGCCGTATTGGGCGTGGCGGGTCTCGCCCTCTGGTTCGCGCTGCCGCCACGTCTGGCGGAGATCTCTCCGGGCTTTACCGAAGCGCCTGTCCCGGAGCTTATCGAGCAGGGACGATACATTGCCGAGCTCGGCGACTGCGTCGCCTGTCACACCGCCAGGGACGGCGAGCCCATGGCCGGGGGTCTGGCGCTCGAAAGCCCGATGGGCACGATCTATTCGACGAACATCACCCCGGACCGGGAAACCGGCATCGGCGAGTGGACCTTCGCCGAGTTCGACCGCGCCATGCGCCAGGGCGTCGCCGCCGACGGGCACAATCTCTATCCCGCGATGCCCTATCCCTCCTACGCGCGGATGACGGACGAGGACATGAGCGCGCTCTGGGCCTACATGACGGCGGGCGTCGCCCCGGTCGAGCGGGCCAACACGCCGACCGCGCTGCCCTTTCCGTTCAGCCAGCGCTGGGGGCTCTCCTACTGGAACGCCGTCTTCCTCGACGACCGGCAGTTCGTGGCCGACCCGGCCGAGGACGCCGGGTGGAACCGCGGCGCCTATCTCGTCCAGAGCCTCGGGCACTGCGGCGCCTGCCACACGCCCCGCGGCCTCGCCTTCCAGGAAGTCACCATGGACGAGAAGGGCCGCAACGGAGCCGACTTCCTCGCCGGCGCCCAGGTCGAGAACTGGAACGCGGTCAGCCTGCGCAACCTCTGGGACATCCCCGACATGGTGGAGCTGCTCAGGACCGGCCAGAACCGGTTCGCCACCGTCTCGGGCGGCATGGTCGACGTGATCTCGCACTCGACGCAGCATTTCACCGAGGAAGACCTGACGGCGATGGCCGTCTACATGAAGTCGCTGCCCTATGAGCGCACCGAGCCCGAGGTGCCCCTGACCCAGGAGGAGCTGGTCGCGGCCGCGACGGTGCCCGGGACCACCTACACCACGCCGGGCGGACTCGGCTACGCGCAGTTCTGCGCCGACTGCCACCGGCTGAACGGCCAAGGCGTGCCGGGGATCTTCCCGCCCTTCGTGGGCAACCACACGATCTCGGCCGAGGATCCGGCGACGCTTCTCCACATCACGCTCACCGGCTGGCAGACACCGGTCACCGCGACCCATCCGCGCAGCTTCCACATGCCGGGCTTCGCCCGCCTCGGCGACGACGAGATCGCCGCGATCCTGACCTTCGTGCGCGACAACTGGGGCGGCGGCGCGGGAGGCATCTCGACGAAGCAGGTGGCCGAGGCGCGCCGGAAGCTCGACCCCTCGATCGACGATTCCCGCTTCGAGACCCCTCGCATCGCGAGCATGCTCGCCGAGGACAACGCGGAACAGCTCGTGCACGGCATGCGGCTCAACGCCGAGACCCGCGACCTCCTGCCGGAGAACGTCGGGAACGGCCTCAACTGCTCGTCGTGCCACCTGAACGCCGGCACGGTCGCCGACGGCTCGCCCTACGTGGGCATCTCCGCGTTCTTCCCGTCCTACCAGAAGCGCGCGGGCAAGGTCATCTCGATGGAGGAGCGCATCAACGGCTGCTTCCGCCGCTCGATGAACGGCAAGCCGATCGACCCCACCGGCGACGACATGAAGGCCATGCTGGCCTATTTCGACTGGATGCGCGGCGAGACGAAGCCCGAGGACAAGGTCGAGGGCCGCGGAATCGGCAAGATCGACACGACGCTCACGCCCGATCCCGTCCGCGGCAAGGAGATCTATGCCGCGCAGTGCGCCGTCTGCCACGGCGCGGACGGCGAGGGCATCAGGGACGCCGCCGGCCGGATCATCTATCCCGCGCTCTGGGGCGCGTACTCGTTCAACATCGGTGCCGGCATGGCCCGGACGAACACCGCCGCCGCCTTCGTCAGGCAGAACATGCCGATCGCGGCGCACGGACAGTTCCCGCTCGGCCAGGGCGGCCTCAGCGATCAGGACGCGCTGGACGTGGCCGAGTACTTCTCGCACATGCCCCGGCCGGACTTCCCCGACAAGGTCGGGGACTGGCCGAACGACCCGAAGCCGAAGGACTCCCGCTACTGATGATGATGACCGCTCCCCCCGCCCGAGGCACCTCGGGCGGTCAGAGCACCCGGCATCCGCTCTCGCTGGCGCTCCGGGCTCGTGGCCGGGTCAGGTTTCCGCGCTCCGGGGTTAACGAAGCTTGCGATCCCCGTTAACGCGCAGGGAGGGTATCATTGACAATCAATCGCCTGACCCATCCGCGCAACTTGCGCAGCCAGGGCTCCGCAACCTCTCACGCCTCGGCGGCGACCCGGCCCGCGAGCAGGTCGTCGAAATAGGCGATGGTCTTCTTCAGCCCCTCCTCGAGGGCGACGGTCGGCTCCCAGCCGAGCACCGACCGGGCGCGGGTGATGTCGGGCTGGCGCTGGGTCGGGTCGTTCTCCGGCAGCGGCCGGTGCACCAGCTCGGACGCCGATCCGGTGAGCTCCAGCACCTTCTCGGCCAGCTCGCGGATGGTGAACTCACCCGGATTGCCGATGTTGATCGGTCCGGTCACGTCGTCGGGCGTCGCCATCAGCCGCACGAATCCCTCGATCAGGTCGTCGACGTAGCAGAAGCTCCGGGTCTGGCTGCCCTCGCCATAGAGGGTGATCGGCTCGCCCCGCAGCGCCTGCACGATGAAGTTCGACACCACCCGCCCGTCGTTCGGATGCATCCGCGGCCCGTAGGTGTTGAAGATCCGCACCACCTTGATGCGGAGCTTGTGCTGGCGGAGGTAGTCGAAGCACAGGGTCTCGGCGCAGCGCTTGCCCTCGTCGTAGCATGACCGCGGCCCGATCGGATTGACGTTGCCCCAGTACTCTTCGGTCTGCGGATGCTGGCTCGGATCGCCGTAGACCTCCGAGGTCGAGGCCTGGAACATCTTCGCCCGGGTCCGCTTGGCGAGACCGAGCATGTTGATCGCGCCGTGCACGGAGGTCTTCGTGGTCTGCACCGGGTCGAACTGGTAGTGCACCGGGCTCGCGGGGCAGGCGAGGTTGTAGATCTCGTCGACCTCCACATAGAGCGGGAAGGTCACGTCGTGGCGCATCAGCTCGAAGTTCGACGCATCCATCAGGTGCGCGACATTGGCCCGGCGCCCGGTGAAATAGTTGTCGACGCAGAGCACCTCGTTGCCTTCGGCGACCAGCCGCTCGCAGAGGTGGCTGCCGAGGAAGCCGGCGCCGCCGGTCACGAGAATCCGCTTCGAGATGATCCCGCCCATCCACTGTCTCCGCCTGTTTTCGGCTCCTCCTACCAGACCGCGCATCGGCGGGTAAATGACACTTGTGCAGCGCAGCGGAATTGCCGCTTGCTTTTATCCGCGCCGGAATCGATTCTGCGGCATGTGTTTCCTTACCCGGTATGAGGGAGTCCCCACCGCATGCTGGACGAGCAGGCGTCCTTCCCCGACATGACCATCGCCGACCTCGCCTCCCGCCCCGGCGACCGATCACCGATTCTCGTGACCGGCGCCCCGCGCTCGGGATCGACGTGGCTCGGCAACGTGCTCTGTCTCGCGCCAAACGTGGGATTCGTGCACGAACCGTTTAACCAGTACTGCTCGCAGGGCCTCTGCCGCGCCGATTTCCCGCATTCCTTCGTGCAGGTCACCGAGGAGAACGAGGCGCATTATCTCGAGGCGATGCGGGACACGCTGGCCTGGCGCTTCAGCCTGAGGGCGGAGCTTCGCGCCATCCCGACCCGCTCCAAACCGCGGCCGCCCCGCGCGCTCGCTCGCCTTGTGCGCGATTATGCCTACTTCGAGCAGATGCGCCGCAAGGACGCGCGGATGGTCATCAAGGATCCGATCGCGCTCTTCTCCGCCGACTGGATCGCCCGGCGCTTCGGCGCGAAGGTCGTGGTGCTGGTGCGCCACCCGGCGGGCTTCGTCGCCTCGATGCAGGCGGCGGGTTTCAAGATGAACTTCGAGGCGTTCAGCCAGCAGCCCGCGCTCATGGAGGGCCGCCTCGCGCCCTTCGCCGACGAGATCCGCGCCGCGCCGCGCCTCTCCCCGAGCCTCGAGGCGAACACCCTGCTCTGGCGCATCCTGCACCACCACATCGACCTGCTGGCCCAGGAGCACCCGGACTGGATCTTCGTGCGCCACGAGGATCTCTCGCGCGATCCCGAGACCGCCTTCCCGCCGCTCTTCGAACGGCTCGGGCTGCCGTTCACCGACGAGGTGAGGGCCGGGCTCACGCAGTTCACCAGCGACCAGCCGGCGATCGGGCGGTTCTCGCTCTTCGGCACCCGCCGGCGCACCATGCGCTCGAGCGCCGCCTCGATGCGTTCCTACCGCAGCCGTCTCACCCCGGAGGAGATCGCCACCATCCGGCGGCTGGCCTCGCCGAT
Organism: Amaricoccus macauensis; assembly: GCF_014201905.1. GTDB lineage: Bacteria > Pseudomonadota > Alphaproteobacteria > Rhodobacterales > Rhodobacteraceae > Amaricoccus > Amaricoccus macauensis. The sequence continues at coordinate 40,535 of NZ_JACHFM010000007.1, forward strand.
CTGGGAGCGTTTCTACGACGCGAGCGACTGGTAGGTCGCACGCCCCGCCTGGCGTTCCGCGCGCGGAACGTGCCCACCGGATCCGCGTGCGGAGTGCCTCGCAAGCCCCCCGCGCGCATCGGCAGAAGGACTAGCAGAGAGTGCCGGACCACTCGCACAACTTCGTCATCATCTATTCCGGCCGTACCGGATCGAGCCCCGTCGTCAATATCCTCGCCCGCCAGCCCGGGATCTGCGTGCCGGTGTTCGAGAACCTCGACCGCCGCTTCATCGGCGCCGACCGGACGGGCGAGATCCCCGGCATCCTCGACCAGGTGTTCGCCACCGGGGTGCTGCCCGGCGCGAACCTGCCCGAGCACCTGCCGCGGTTTCCCGCCGGCGAGACGCCCGCGAGCATCGGCTTCAAGTGGCGCCCGTTCGGCGACTGGGCGAAGGTCTGCGAGGTCCTGCGCGCGCGCGACGTGACGCTCTTCGTGCTCACCCGGCGCGACTTCGTCGAACTCGCGAGCAGCCTCTACATCACGAGCCACGGCAACAAGCTGCAGTCCGAGGTGAAGATCGAGAAGCACCCGCAGTTCGGCCTCGCCATCGGTGCCCGCGCCGCGGTGGAGCGCGAGGCGATCGAGCGGCTGCAGACCATGACCTTCCCGGTGCGGCCGCGGCTGCTCTATCAGGTGATGCGCCACCAGGCCGACATGCGCGGCCGGCTGCTCGATCTCGCCGCCGACGCGCACCAGCGCGGGGTGCGGGTGCGCTCGATCCTCTACGAGGACTTCACCGCCGACAACGCCGGCTTCATCCGCGGCCTGCTCGCCGAGATCGGCATGCCGGCGGGCGAGGTCGACACCACCACCGCCTTCGAGAAGGTGATGAAGGTGCCGGCGAAGTCGCGCCTCAAGCGGCTCGGCAGCTGGCTCCTGCTGCCACCGATCCGGCTGCAGATGCGGCGCTACACCCGCTACGGCCGGGATCTCGAGGCGCTTGGCCGCGCCAGCCGCGACGGCAGCCAGACCCCGGTCCGGCCGCGCCGGCCGGTGCAGGGTCTGGTCCACCTCGGAGGCTGAGGGGCGCTCAGCTCCGGCGCGCCGCGCGGGCCTTCGCGAAGGCGAGAAACGCCGCGTCGGGGCTGCGCAGCCGCGGCCGTCCGGTGGCATGCCAGAGCCGGAGCCACTCCGCCTCGAGATAATACGGGTCGAGCCCCGGGGCGGCGGCGCGCACCTCGTCGTGGACGTCCGCCCCGAGCCGGGGCCCCTCGCCGGGTGCGAGACCGCGGGCGCGCACCCGGACCACGTCGCCGGCATCGAGGGCGATGGTGTAGTCGGGCAGCCCGTTCTCCTCGACCATGTCGCGGATCATCTTGCGGAACACCCGGCGCGGGCTGGTGGATCCGGTCTTCTTCAGCAGCGTCTCGAGGCCCACCTTCCACTCCGCCTGCCGGCCGCAGTGCTTGCGCGCGATCTCGTAGACCCGCCGCTCGAGGGGCTTTCGCAGGTGGAAATAGTCGCGCGACAGCGTCAGGACCGAGCGGGCGAGGACCGAGCGGTAGATCCAGTCCGAGAGCGTGACGGTGACGAGGATCATCCGGCCGCCCCGCGCCTTGCGCACGATCTCCCAGCTGTCGAGCAGACCGAAGCCGCGGGTGGTCTCGATGCCGCCGGTCAGGATGTTGGTGACGATGCGCGTGCCCGAGAGCCGCTCGAAGGCCTCGCGCAGCCGGCGATAGCCGTCGCCGCTGGTGTCGCGGTGGGTGGCGGCCAGCAGGTCATGGGCAACGAGGCGCAGGGTGGGCGCCACCGGCCGCCCGGCGTTCAGCGCCGCCATGAGCTGGCTGATGCAGAAGATCAGCACGTCCTTGTCATGGATCGTCGCGAGCCCCTTCACCGAGGGCGTCACCTCGATCGTGGCGCCGGCATGCTCGTAGCGCAGGATCCGCCGGTCGGGCCGTGTCGCCAGGGTGAAGAGCGGATGCTCCATGGACGCCATGTCGTCCTTCGGCGCCGGCGAGGCGAGATCGCAGATGAAGAACCCCGGCAGCGCCGGAGTGATGCCGTCTGCCGTGGCCGCCGGCAGGCGCGAGTCCGCGCCCTGCCCCATGCTGCTCTGCCTCATGCCCATGAAACGGTGATCCCGTTTTCTATCGTGGTTTCGATGACGCCCGAGGGTAGGGAGCGCCTGCCCGTCGGGCAATCAGAGATTTCGCGGTTTCGGAATCGCTTTCCCGTGGTTTCGGAGTCGGGCAAACGTGGTTCCGGATTCACCCGAAGGGATCTCGGCCCGGAATCCGCCAGTCGACTCAAGGCGGTTGGCGGCAGCTCCGATCCGCGTAACACTCTATCTAACACGAGAATAACACCGGAAGAATTTCCCCACCCGCCACAGGCCCCCTGAAAAACCACCGGGAAACCCTGAAAACCGGCTGATCCGGCAGGAAAATCCGAATCGGATGCCGGAAAATCTTCCATGTACCGCGAATCTTGATACACTGCCGAAAACGCAGCACATGAGGCGCGAGCAGGATGGCCCAGACCCCGGACGAGGCGCTGCCTCCCTACTTCGGCATTTCCCCTGACGAGGCGTTGCGCGAGCTCGGCGGACCGGTCGGAACCGCCGACTTCGCCGAGATGGCGGCCCTCTGCGCCCAGGGCCGGGACGATCTCACCCGGCGCGGCCACAGCGAGGGCGGGGGCAAGCAGCTCCGGCCCTTCTCCACCTGGGAGATCACCAAATACCTGATCCCGGTCGCGCCGGCCCACTTCCGCCGGGTGCTCCGGGCAAACCCGGCCCTGCCGCAGGGACGCTCCGAGACCGAAGGCGGCGCCCGCTGGTTCAGCCTCGACGAGGTGCTGCGGCTCCGGGCGCACTTCGCCGCCGAGGGCTCGCGCGCCAAGCCCTACGCGCCGTGGCGCCCCGCGGGGCTGCCGGCGAAGATCGCCGCCATCGCCAACTTCAAGGGCGGGGTCGGCAAGACCTCGATGGCCGCGCATCTCGCCATGTCGGCGGCCCTCGACGGCTACCGGGTGCTCGTGGTCGACCTCGACAGCCAGGGCTCGATGACCTCGATCTTCGGCGGCACCGTCACCTCGGAATGGGACACGGTCTTTCCGCTGATCGCGCGGGACTACGCCCTCGGGCTGCAGGCCGAGAACCGCCGCCGGGCCGAGCGGGGCGAGGCGCCGCTGCCGCTCGAGGAAACCCTCGACGCGGCGCTGACGAAATCCGCCGACGACGTGATCCAGCCGACCCACTGGCCGAACATCGACCTGATCGGGGCGCAGCTGAACCTCTACTGGGCCGAGTTCCAGATCCCGGTCTGGCGCATGTCCCTGCGTGCCTGGAAGCTCTGGGAGGCGCTCGGCAACGCCTTCGAGCGCGACGGCGTGCTCGGGCGCTACGACCTCATCATCCTCGATACGCCCCCCGCCCTCGGCTACCTGACGATCAACGGCCTGACCGCGGCCGACATCCTGCTGGTGCCGCTCGGCGCGTCGTTTCTCGAGTTCGATTCCACCGGGCGCTTCTTCGACATGCTGCACTCGACCTTCCAGTCGATCGAGGACGGCGAGAACATGGCCGCGCGCGCGCTGGGGCGCCCGGAAATCCGCTTCGAGTGGGACGCGGTCCGGGCGGTCGTCACCCGCTACGACGCCGTCCAGCAGGCCGAGCTGGCCGGTCTGATGCAGGCCTACCTCGGGCGGCACCTCTCGCCCTACCGCCAGGACTTCACCGCGCTCGTCGGTCAGGCCGGCGAGCAGGCGGGCGGCATCTACGAGGCCGATTACCGCGACTTCAACCGCGAGACCTACGCCCGTGGCCGGCAGACCTTCGATCTCACCTATGCCGCCTTCAAGCGGCTGCTGCTGGCCGCCTGGCGCCGCGACGAACGCGCCGCCGCCGAACTCCGGGAGACCGCCTGATGGCCCGCCGCCGCCTGACCCTGGGCCCCACCCTCGGCCCCACTCCCGGCTCGGCGCTGGGGGACGCGGACGTTCCGCGCGCGGAACTCTCCCCTGCCCGACCGCTCGGCCTCGGGCCAGCGTCCGGGCCAGCAGCGCCGATCGCGCGCGTGGCCGCCGAGGCCGCCGGGGCCGCGGCGCTGCAGGAGCTCGCCGACAGTGTCGCGCGCGCCCGCGACACCGGGCGCATGGTGCTCGACCTGCCGCTTGGCGACATCGCCCCCGACCACCTCACCCGCGACCGGATCCCGGCCGAGGACGAGGACATGAGCGTGCTGCGCGCCTCGATTCGCGCCCATGGCCAGCGCACGCCGATCGAGGTGACGCCGCTCGTCACGGGTAACGGCACGGGCAATGTCACGGGCCTCATCCCGGGCAACGCGAAGGGCACCCTGCCCTACGGGCTCATCTCCGGCTGGCGTCGGCTCGCGGCGCTGAAGGCACTGCACGCGGAAACCGGCGAGGCGCGGTTTGCCACGGTGCAGGCGCTGGTGCGCCGACCGGAGACCGTGGCCGACGCCTATGTCACCATGGTCGAGGAAAACGAGATCCGCGTCGGGCTCAGCCACTACGAGCGGGCGCGGGTGGCGGCCCTCGCCGCGGCGCGCGGGGTCTTCCCCGACGAGGAGGCCGCCCTCAGGACGCTCTTTGCCAGCGCCTCGCGGCCGAAGCGCTCGCGGATCCGGTCGTTCCTCGAACTCTTCCACGCCTTCGACGACATCCTGCGCTTCCCCGCGCACCTGCCCGAGAGGCTCGGCCTCACGCTCGTGGAGCGGCTCCGCGCCGGTGGGCGCGACGAGATCGCCGCCGCCCTCGCCACGGCCGCCCCCGAGACGCCCGAGGCCGAGCTCGCGGCTCTGGGTGCGCTGCTGGCGCCGCCTCGGGCCGCGAAGCCCGCGCCTGAGCCGTTCCGCCCGGGCGTCACCCTCGAGACCCGGCTCAGGGGCCGCACGCTCAGCTTCGTGCTGAAGGGGCCGGGCGTCACCCCGGAGCTTCTCGAGGAACTGCGCGCCCGGCTCGGCTGAGACGTTCCGCGCGCGGAACGTCGACAGGGTTCCCCGGGTGGCCGGCTCCCGGCTCTCGCGGGACAGCCTTCTCGGGGGGCTTGCCGTCCGGCCCGCGACGTGGCATCCCCTCGCCTGCCCGGAGAGGTGGCCGAGTGGTCGAAGGCGCACGCCTGGAAAGTGTGTAGGCGGGGAACCGTCTCGAGGGTTCGAATCCCTCTCTCTCCGCCAGTTTCCCGTTTCTGAAGCCGCGTTTCGGATGTGGTCCCGCCGGGGGCGGGGCGTTCGTGCGCCCGGCCCCCGCCCCCGAGGAAGGCCCGAGAAAGGCTCGTGTCAGGCCCGGATCAGGCGAAGAGGAAGTCGGCCGCGGTCAGCCCGCCGACGTCTGCCACCCGGAACACGTCGTGCCCGGCCATGCCGCCCGAGGCGTGGCCGAGGTCGATGAGCGTGCCTTCGCGGCCAGCGACGTCGGCGTCGCCCCGGTCGAGCACGCCGTTGCCGTTCGTGTCGAGGTCGTCCCAGGCGAGCGGCAGCGCCTGGAGATCGATGCGGTCGCCATCGGCCGCGCGGAAGTCCTCGATCACGTCATGCCCGCTGTGCAGCGCGAAGACGAACCTGTCGGCGCCGCCGGTCAGCGCGAAGTCTGTCGTTCCCGCCGAGGCGGCGTAGCCGTCGCCCCAGAGCAGGTCATTGCCGTCACCGCCTGCGAGAGTGTCCGCGCCGCCAATGAGTGCGGCACCGGAGGCGGAATCCGCTGTGCCGTCACCGCAGAGCGTGTCATTGCCGGCGCCGCCCGTGAGGGTGTCGTCGCCGCCGATGAGGGTGGCCCGGCTGCCGCCCGCCGTCGCGACGCCGTCGCCCCAGAGCAGGTCATTGCCGGCGCCGCCTGCGAGGGTGTCGTCTCCGCCGGTGAGCCGGGCATTGCCGATGTAGACGGTGCTGACCGTGCCGTCGCCGTAGAGGACGTCCGCGTCCTTCCCGGCGAGGAGCAGGTCGGCCGCCCCGTCGAGCGTCGGATAGCCGATGCCGTCGCCGTAGAGGGTGTCCGCCCCGGCACCGGCGGTGAGGGTGTCGGCGCCGCCATGCACCACCTCGGCGATGCCGTCGCCGTAGAGCAGGTCATTGCCCGCGCCGCCCGCGAGCGCGTCGTGGCCACCGTCGACGATGCCGCGGGACCGGCCGAAGCCGGTGGTGCCGTCGCCCCAGAGAGTGTCGTTGCCGGCGCCGCCCGCGAGGATGTCGTCGCCGCCGATGACATGGCCGGTGGCGAAGGCGCCGGCAGCGATGCCGTCGCCGTAGAGCAGGTCATTGCCGCCGGCGCCGAAGAGGTTGTCCGCGTCCCCGGTCAGGGTCACGCTGCCGTTGGCCGGCGCGACGAGCGCGCCGTCGCCATAGAGCGTGTCGGGCCCGGGGCTGCCGATCAGGGTCTGGCTGGCGCGGAGAGCCGCTTCCGGGGCGTCGGCGAAGGCCGGCCCGCGAAGAAATGCGATTGTCATGAAAATCCCCTTCAAACTGTCCCCGAAGCTTACGCCCGGAGCGGTTCCCCGGCAGATCAGCCTTTTGGGGAAAGGGGATGGACAGAATTGCGGGGGCTACCGGGATTGCGAGGGCTGCCGGGCGCAACTCTTGTCCGGCAGGGACGTGGGCCCACCGGGATACGGGCCTGCGATGCCGCCCGACGTTCCGCGCGCGGAACGTCTCAGGAGTGTCTCAGGAGCGGTTCCAGCGGGTGGCGCGGGCGTGGGATTCCGGGCGGAAGGCTTCCTCGAGCATCCGCCGCGACCGGTAGCCGCGCATGGCGACGACGCCGCGGAAGGCGTCGAGGCGCTGGCGGGTGCCCGAGAGCCGGTCGCTGCCGAGGATGCGCGGGATCTCGGCGAGCGGCGAGCCCGCGATTGCCACGGCGTGGGCGATCCAGATCGCGCTGCTCTTCGTGGTCTTCGGCCGCATGCTCCAGAAGTGGCTCACGTGGCGGTCCCACTGCTTCCTGAGGGCCGCCATGCTGTCGCGCGCCGGGTGGCGCACCAGCGCGCCCGGCGCGAGGCGGGTGGGCCACCCGGCGGCGTCGGCGCGCTGGCCCCATTCCATGTCCTCTGAGACCGCGAGACCGGCGAAGAGGCCGACCGCGTCGAAGACCTCGCGCCGGACCGCGAGGTTCGCCGTGGCGGCGAAGCGGTGGCGGGCGATCGTCACTTCCTGGCGGATGCCATAGACCAGATCGAAGGCCTCGGCGACGTTCGGCCGTGGTCCGGCGGCGAAGATCGTCACCCGGCCGCCGAGGACACCGGTCTCCGGCTGGGCGGCGAAGGTCTCGAGCAGCGTCGCGAGCCAGCGCGGGTCGGCGATGCAGTCGGAATCGAGGAAGGCGATGATCCCGGCGCGGGCGAGGGCGATGCCGCGGTTGCGCGCAGGGCCCGGTCCCGGCTCCGGCTCGAGCACCAGCCGGGCGAAGGGGAAGTGCGCCACCTCGGCCGCGGGCAGCCGGCCCGAGCCGTTGTCGACGATGATGACCTCGAAGCGGTCTGGCGGCAGGGTCTGGGCGGCGAGCGAGGCGAGGCAGATCTCGAGCAGGTCGGGCTGGTTCAGGTGCGGGACGACGACGGAAATCTCCGGGCCGCCCGCTGCTGCGCTGTCCATGGTTCTCAAAATCCCCCGTCCACTCGTCACCCCGAAATACTGGCGCGCGAGCCTACCAGACCGGCCCGTGGCATCAAGGTCGGGGGCAGGGGAGCGACCCGATCAGGCCGTCGTGAACTGGAAACCGCGATCATGTTGCCGTGATCGGGTGTCCTGCCCGGTTGTTCCTGTCCGGGGCATCCCTGTCCGGCGTATCCCTGCCCGGGCCGGCGGATCAGTCCTTGCGGGCGGGGTGGGGCAGGGGAGGGTAGCCCTCGCGCCAGTCGGCCCGGGCGCGCCAGACGGTGCCCCACATCTCCGCCGCCTCCGCAAGGCCCTGACGGCCCGTCAGCCGCGCGAGGAGCCCGCCACTCGCCATCCGGCTCCAGGGCCACGCCTCGAGCAGCAGGACGCCCAGGGAGCGCTGCCAGGCGGGCAGGTGGCGCTTCACCACGGTGACGTTGGCCCTGAGCGTCATGATCTCGCGCGCCGCCCGGCGCGAGGAGGCACCGTGGAAGTGCACGATCTCCGCCTCGGGCGTCATGCGCGGCCGGGCGCCGAGGGCGGCGGCGCGCAGGCAGAGATCCTGTTCCTCGCCGTACATGACGAAGGTCGGGTCGAAGCCGCCGAGGCGCTCCCAGAGATCGCGGCGGATCAGGAAGAAGCTGCCCTGGACGATGTCGACCGGGCGCTCGTCGTCGCGCTGCCAGGCGCCCATCTCCTCGGGATTGAAGAGCGGGCTCTTGCGGAAGACGAGCGCGAGGCCGCTGGTGCGGCAGAAGAGGCTCCAGAGGGTGATCCGGCCGAAGACGCTGGCGGGGTTCAGGGTGCGGTCGCCGTTCAGCGTCCGGCCGCCCCAGATCAGCGCCTCGGGCGTGCGCTCGGCGAAGCCGACGATGCGGTCGATGGCGTGGTCGAGGACCAGCGTGTCGGGATTGAGCAGGAGCACGTACTTGCCGCGCGCACCGGCCGAGGCGACGTTGTTGCCGACGGCGAAGCCGTGGTTCTCCGGGCTCGCGATCAGGCGGAGGTCGGGGAAGGCCTCGGCGATCGCCTGAGCCGAGCCGTCGGGCGAGGCGTTGTCGAGGACGATGAGCTCGTAGGGCACGGAGGTCTGCTCGATGACGCTCGCGATGCACGCGATCGTCATCGAGCGGGTGTTGTAGCTGACGACCAGGACCGAGACGACGGGCTCGGCCGCCTTCGCCGCCTCGGGCAGGAAGGTCGGGGGGATCGGGGCAGGGGCCGGGGGCGTGGCGTCCGCCTCGGCTGCGGGGGCGTCGATCATGGAGCCGGCCTCCTCTCGGTCGGAAATGAATCGGGGGAGCTCGCGAGCGAGCCGGGCCGCGGAGGGGTTTACGGGCATGTGCCCGGCAATGTCTACCGGGTGGGACCCTTCACTCTGGCGGCCACTGGCCCTAGGGTGGCGAGTGCCACGCCACCTCCGCAACGGAACCGTGCAAAAGGTCGCCATCGTCGCAATGGCAACCCAAACTTGCCCGGAAAGGCAGCGGACAGGCGGCGGCGCGCGGGTTTCGAGGCGGATGTGAAGTTGTGGTTACGGGTGCGGAGAGGCGGGTGATGAAGCAGGACAACGGCATGACCGTCACGACTGCGACAGGAACGGCGGCAGGGGCTGCACAGGGGGCGGACAGGTCTCTCGCGCCGGTTACCCACTGGCGCGTTCACCTCGGGGCGCACAAGACGGCCACGACGCACCTGCAGGAGACCCTGACCCTCGTCCGGCCGGCGCTCGCCGCCCGCGGCCTCGACTACATCCCGAACCCGCTCCTGCGCGAGCGCCGGCTGGCGCGCGCGATCTGGAAGCGCCGGCCGCTCGTCCGGCTGCCGCTGATCGGGCCCTGGCAGATGCGCGAGGCGATCGAGGCGGCGGTGACGCCGCTTCGGCTCGGGCCGCAGACGGTGGTGCTCTCGGAGGAGAACATCCTCGGGGTCCCGGAGCAGGTGCTGCGGGTGCCGTTCTATCCGCAGGCGGAGCAGAGCGTCACCCGGCTCGCCATGCTCGGCTCGAAGGCGAAGCTCGTGCTCTTCCTGTCGATCCGCGGCTATGACGGGCTCCTGCCGTCGGCTTACGCCGAGTCGCTGAAGTTCCGGCCGCCCCGCGAGGGGGGCTTCAACCGGGCACGCCTGCTCGCCTCCCCGCCGAGCTGGTACGATCTCGTCGCCCTGATCCACCGCTCGGCGCCTGGGGTGCCGCTGCGGATCTGGCGCCAGGAGGACTACCGGGAGAACGCCCAGGCGATCATGGAGGAGGTCTGCGGCCTCGAGCTCGGGCCGCTGCCCGACATCTCGGATCCGAGCTGGACCCGCTCTCCCACGGCCGAGGGGATCCGGGCCGCCGAGGAGCTCGACCGCACCCTCACGATGGTGGAGCGGCGCCGGCAGGTGGGCGAACTCTACGCCACGGCCGGGGGCGAGCGCTTCCAGCCGTTCAGCGAGGCCGAGCGCAGCGAGCTGCGCGAGCGCTACGACGCGGATCTCGCGCGGATCGAGCGGGAGTTCCCGGGCGAGATCATGCGCTTCCCGGGCTGAGACCGGCGGCAGGACTGCCGCCTCGGCGGGCTTCATCGAAGAGGGAAGGGTGGGGCGCTTCACGCGACCGGCCGATGCCTCGGGGGCACCGGCCGGTACGGGAAGAGCGGGTATGGGAAGCTCCTTTCCCGCCACTTGCGGGAAAGGGGAAGCAGCTCAGAAGCCGGTCACGAAGGTCCGGCCGATCACCAGGAAGACCTCGTTCGAGTCGGCCGTCCCGTCCTGATTGCGGCTGCGGTAGGAGTAGCCGACCTGCGCCATCACCGCCTCGGTGATCTCGTGGGTGTAGCGCGCGGTCAGGGTGGTGCGCTTGATGCTGTTGTCGGGGCCTTCGAGGTCCACCTGCTCGGCCCAGGCGGCATTGAGCCCGATGCTCGACACCGTGTTGATTTCCTGGGTGATGCCGATGCCTGCGCCGGTGATGCGCTGGTCGTCGCCGCCGGAGCCGTTCGAGTAGTTCTGGAACACCTGACCGGCAAGCTGGGCGCGCGGCAGCCGGTAGATGGCGCCGAGGTTGCCCGACAGGCGGTTTTGCGGCGCCGCAGTGGTGTACTCGGCGTTGGCGAGGAAGGTGACGTTCTCGGTGATGTAGCGCATGTCGGTGCGCAGCAGCGGGCCGCTGTTGCTTTCGGTCGTCCGGTTCGAGTTGGTGAACGAGATGTCCTGCTTGCGCTCCCGGTCGGCATAGCCGATGCCGCCACGGATGCGGAAGGTCTCCGACCGCTCGTAGGCGAGCCCGGCATCGAGCGAGGTGGTGCGCACCTCGGTGCTGAGACCGTCGTCCGTGGCGGAATAGCCGTAACGGGCCGAGACCACGGTGGAGAGCACCGGGGAGACGTCGAGGTTCCAGGTCACTTCGCCGGACAGGCTGTCCCGCGGGGTGACGTTCACGCCGTCGTCGACGCTGGAATAGTCGATGGAGGTGCCGCGCACACGGAACTCGTAGCTCGACGGATCGTTCGAGCCGAGCACGAAGCCGACATTGCCGTCGATCCGGGTCTGGCGCGCCGTGCCGATGCCGTCGAGCGGCGTCGGGACCGGGTTGTCCACATCGAAGGTGATGATGTCGTCATCGACTTCGCTCGAGCGCAGGCGGAAGTTCGAATCGAACGCGGTGTTGGCGCCTTCCTGGTCGAAGGTCAGGTAGGCGGTGGAGGGCGACGCGACGACCACGTCGGTGCTCTCGTCCGCTTCCCAGAGCGGCCGGAAACCGGTGTCGATGCCGGCGCCGAAGGTCTGGGTGTCGGTGCGCTTCAGGAGATCGAGCGCGAGGCGGGTGTCGCCGTAGTACGACGTACCGGGCGAATCCCGGTCGAGGCGGTAGTTGGTGTTCGCCTCGATGCTCTGCGAGACGGTGGCGGTGAGGACCGAGGCACTGCCGTCAGGCACCTCGAACGCCGGCAGGTCGGGGCCGACGTTGCCGAGACCGAGGCCCATGCCCATCCCCTGGGCCGACGCGACGGTCGGCGCAAGGGCGGCTGCGGCGAGGGCGAGGGCGGCCGTCGTCGCGAAGCGGTTCTTCCGGGCCAGAGATGCGGCCAGAGGCGCGCGCAGAGTCCGGGTGGCGGCCGCCCTCGTCAGGGCGGCGAGAGGGCGGCGTGCCATGTCCGCCTCACTCGAAGAGGTGGCGTTCGGGGACGATGATCACGTCGCCTTCGCGCAGGGTGATCATCGACTGGATCGTGCCGCCACGCTCCACCGCGTTGTAATTGAAGAGATAGAGCCGCTCCTGGCCGGTCGAGGCGTCGGTCCGGCGAAGCTGGATGCGCTTGGTCGCCGCGAAGCGGTCGAGCCCGCCTGCGAGAGCGATCGCCTGCAGCAGGTTGGTGCCAACGCGCGCTTCGTGCTCGCCGGGGTTCGTCACCTTGCCCACCACGTAGATCGGGAAGGTCTCGCCGGTGTCCGAGACGCCGGTGATCGAGACGAAGACGCTCGGGCGCACCGCGAAGTTCGAGGCGAGCCGGTCGGCGATGGTGGCCTCGACGGAATCGACCGTGCGGCCGGAAGCCTGGATCGTACCGGCGAGCGGCACCGAGATCCGGCCGTCGGGCAGCACGAGAACGGTGCGGTTCAGGCTGTCGTCCTCAAGGACGGTGATCGCCAGCTGATCGCCGGGCTGAATGCGGTAGTTGGCGCTCTGAGCCCAGGCGAAGGGCGCCGAGAGCAGCATCACGACTGCCGCGAGAAGGGAAACTAATCTCATTGTTCTGCCTCTTGTCCCTCTTTGAGCCCTTTTATAGTCAGGGCCGCGGAGGGCGAAAGCGAAAACCGTCCCCCGGGGGCCGGGCCGGGCCGGCTGAGGTCCGGGGTCGTCATTTTTGCCACAGTGAGGCGGTTTTTTGCTGCCCGGGGCCCCGGGCAGCCGGGTTCCCGGCCGGATCCCGCCGGATCCCGTGGTGGCCGCGGCTGGACAAGGCGCGCCGGCTTCCCTTAGCGTCGTGGCCGTCTGGGGCTCCGCGGTACCGGGGGTTGCGGTACTGGAGTTGCGGTACGGGGCAGGGGGAGTTGGTGCAGCCGCCGGGCATGATGCCGGCGGACGGTGCATCGGTAACGATTTCATGGGTAGCAGATTGCGCAAGGTGATGGCGGTCGCCTCAGGCGGCGGGCACTGGGTCGAACTCAGGCGGGTCATGCCGGCTTTCGCCGACTGCGAGACGGTTTATGTCTCGACCGAGCCGGTAGCCGACGCCGACCTCGCGCCGGCACGCTACTATGCCGTCACCAACGTCACCCGCCGCGACCGGCTGAGCTTCGTGCGCATCGTCGCCGAGCTCGTGCGCATCGTTCGCCGCGAGCGTCCCGACGTGGTGGTCTCCACGGGCGCGGCGCCGGGGATGCTGGCGATCGCGATCGCCAAGCTCTTCTGCCGCAGCCGGACGGTCTGGATCGACACGGTGGCGCATACCGAGGGCATGACCCTCTCCGGGCGGCTGGTGCGGCCGCTCGCCGACGCCTGGCTGGTGCAGTGGCCGCATCTCGCGAAGCCCGGTGGCCCGGAATACTGGGGGTCGGTGCTGTGAGGGGTGGTGTGGCTGCCGCCGGAGTCGCCGCCGAAGTCCTCGGCGCTGAAATCTGCCGGGCTCCCGGGTGCGGGGAGGGGTGCCGGTGATCTTCGTCACCATCGGATCGATCTTTCCCTTCGACCGGATGATCCGGGCGATGGACGACTGGGCCTCGGCGGAGGGCCGGGGTGAGGAGGTCTTCGCCCAGATCGGCGACGGCAGCTTCGAGCCGCGGCACATGCGCTGGGTGCGCCGGCTCGACCGCGGCGCCTATGCCGAGGCGATGGCGAGCTCGCGGCTCATCGTCGCCCATGCCGGCGTCGGCTCGGTGGTGACCGCGGGCGAGCTCGGCAAGCCCATCGTGGTCATGCCGCGGCGCGCGGCGCTTGGCGAGCATACCTCCGACCACCAGGTCGAAACGGTGAGCTGGCTCCGGGGCAAGCCCGGGCTGGTGGTCGCCGACGGCGAGGCGGACCTGCCGGAGTGCATCGCCGCGGCCGCGGCGGCGGCGAACGCCGGGGCGCGGCTCGCCACAACGGCTGATACCGGGCTGATCGAGCGGCTTCGGCATTTCATCCACGGGTGACGGCACGGGCTGAGGGCACGGGCTGGAGGGCAGGCCCCCCCGGAGCGGCAGGTGGCCGCCCGCGTGCGCGCCTCTCCCACATCCCCCCCGGGAGTTCGTCCCGGTGTTCATCCCCCCGGGCTCTCCGATGTCTGCAGTCCGTGTTGGTCTCCGCCCGGCGACCCCCGGTCTGCGGGCACGGTGTCAGCGGAACTCCGGGGGGCGGTTGCGTTGACCAACACGGACTGCAGACATCGCCCCTTGCGAAAAGCCGAAAGGCGGACCCCTCGGCCCGCCTTGTCCATTGCGATCAGGTCTCTGCGCCGGGCGAGCTGTCCGGGCCGGACAGCCTCAGTAGCTGCCGTCCTTCTGGAACGGCACCACCAGCGTCCGGAACAGGATGCGGATGTCGAGCCAGAGCGAGTGGTCGCGGATGTACTCCACGTCGTAACGCACCCGCTCGCGACCCATGGCCACGCTTACGACCGGTCCGCGATTGCCGTTGATCTGCGCGAGCCCGGTGATCCCCGGCCGCACCGTGTGGCGCTGATGGTAGTTCGGCACCAGCTCCTCGATCGGGTGGCCGTCCACCTCGAGCGAGAGCGGATGCGGCCGCGGGCCGACGAGGCTCATGCGCCCGACGAGTACGTCCCAGATCTGCGGCAGCTCGTCGAGGCAGGTGCGGCGCAGGAACTTGCCCACCTTGGTGATCCGGTCGTCGTCGCGCGTCGCCTGGCGGCGGCCACCGATATCGGTGCCGTCCTGGCGCATGGTGCGGAACTTCGTGACCATGATGACCGAGCGGCCGGCGCCGAAGCGCGGCTGGCGGAAGAAGATCGGGCCGGGGCTGTCGAGGCGGACCGCCAGCGCGACCAGAAGGATCGCCGGCCAGATCGCAACGAGCAGCAGGAACGCCACCAGGCGGTCCATCACCGCCTTCAGCTTCCAGGAAAAGGACGAGGAGCCCCCCACGGGCCCCGATGTGATTTCCTGGCTTGCACCGTAGCCAGGGACGGACTCGAACTCCGAATAATGTGCCATGTCACCCACGCAAATCCACACCACGACCACGCACCTGACCGGATGCACGCGCCTGCGCCTCAAGCGATCCCGTGCGGAATTGCCCTGCGACCAGCTCGTTCACTTTCCCGGCAGGCGTCCCTCCAAATTGAATCAGATTTGGGTGAGTCACCCCCCTCACCGCGGCCCATTAAGCCATCCTTTACCACCAAACTCAATCAAATTTAATTGACGCCTTAATGACTTGGCTGGTGATCACCGGTCCCGGACGACTGCCGGACGGCAAAATCCCCACCAAATCAGGGGCGAGGCTGTCAGAGGCCATGTCGAGCGGCCTTTCCGGGGGGCGACAATCCTGCAACGGCGTCGAAAATTCCTGCAAATACGGGATCGGACCGCTGGCTTCACCTTTTTGGGGGATGATATGACCTGAGGAAGCCTGTATGAGAAAGGTCTGTGCCGGGGTGGGCGGTCAGTCGCGCGCCCCTACAAGTGTTTTTGGTGAATGCCCCGATTTTGGGGCCGGGTGGATGGGTGCATGAGTACGCTCAGGATCTACAACGAGCATTTCGGGCTGACCGAACGGCCGTTCACGCTCCTTCCCGACCCGGATTTTCTCTATTGGTCGGACAGTCATTCCCGGGCCTACACCATGCTGGAATACGGCATGCTGACCCATGCGCCGATCACGGTGATCACCGGCGAGATCGGCGCGGGCAAGACGACGCTCCTGCGCCATCTGCTGCGGACGCTGCCCGAGGAGTTCACCGTCGGGCTGATCTCGAACGCGCAGGGCAACCGGGGCGAGCTGCTGCACTGGGTGCTGATGGCGCTCGGGGTGCAGACCGATGGCTCCGCGACCTATGTACAGCTCTTCGCCCAGTTCCAGGATTTCCTCATCGAGGAGTATGCCGCCGGCCGGCGGACGATGCTGATCTTCGATGAGGCGCAGAACCTCTCCGTCGAGACCCTCGAGGAACTCCGGATGTTCTCCAACATCAACGCCGACAAGGACGAGCTCATCCAGCTCGTGCTCGTCGGCCAGCCGGAGCTGCGGGATCTGATCGCCCAGCCGCGCCTCGTGCAGTTCGCGCAGCGTGTGGCGGCGGAGTATCACCTGCCGGCGATGCCGGCCGACTCGGTATCGGCCTACATCAATCACCGGCTGAAGATCGCGGGCGCCACCCGGGAGATCTTCACGCCGGCGGCCTGCGAGTGCGTGCACCTCGCCTCGAAGGGCGTGCCGCGGCTCATCAACCAGATCTGCGACTACGGGCTGGTCTATGCCTTCACCGACGGGCTCGACACGGTGGATGCGGGCGTGATCGAGCAGGTGGTGACCGACCGCCGGCGTCACGGCAACCTTAAGATGGTAGCGGGCTGATTTCCGGAACCTGCGGTGCCATCGGCGGCCGCGGGGACCGGAACCCGGAAGATTTCGCGAAGGGATGAACGAGGGGATGCTGGGGAATTTCGACATCAAGTACGCATGGGCGGTGTTCAAGCGCCGGATGCCGTATTTTCTGGTGATCACCACGCTCTTTGCGGCGGTCGCCACCACCATCGCCTATGTCCTGCCGCCGGTCTACCAGTCCTCGGCGAGCCTGCTCGTCGAGCCGCAGCAGATCTCGGACACCACCGTGGCTGCCCCGGTCAATCCCTACGAGCAGATCCAGATCATCGAGCAGCGGCTGATGACGCGGGCCAATCTCTACGACATGGCCGGGCGCATCGGCCTCTACGCCGACCAGCCCGATCTTTCGGCCGGCGAGATCATCGGCGACATGAAGACCCGGATCGAGTTCATCGGCTTCCAGCCCGACCCGACGACGAAGCCGGGCGAGCCGGGGGCGACGATCATCGGCGTCAACTTCTTCGCGCCGACCCCGCCGCTCGCCACCAAGGGAGCGAACGAGCTCGTCTCGATCATCCTGCAGGAAAACACCCGGATGCGCACCGACCGGGCGAGCGATACCCTCGACTTCTTCAAGGGCGAGGTGACGCGGCTGACCGGCGAGATCGAGACCCAGTCGAAGAAGATCGCCGACTTCAAGACCGCGAACATCCAGGCGCTGCCCGACAGCCAGGATTCCCGCCGCGCCCAGCAGGAGCGCGGCCAGCAGCGGCTGCTCGACCTCGACCGCGAGGAAGCCTCGCTGAAGAGCCAGCGCGCCTCGATCGTCTGGGTGTTCGAGCGCACCGGCCGCGCCTCGGCGAACATGGCGCTCAGCCCCGAGGAAGAGGAACTGCAGACCCTGCAGAGCCAGCTCCTGCAGCAGCAGGCGATCTACAAGTCGACGAGCCCGCAGATCCGCGTGCTGCAGACCCGCATCGCCGCGCTGAAGCAGCTCGTGGAGCAGCAGCAGGCCGACCGCGCCGTGCCCTCGGCCGATGGCACGGCGGGCAAGCCGCTCTCCGAGCTCGACGTCGAGCTTGCGCCGCTCGACCAGCGGCTGGGCGACATCGCCGCGGAGCGCGGCCTGCTCGAGAAGCAGCTCGCCGACCTCGACACCGCCCAGCAGGCGACGCCGCAGAACGAGATGGTGCTGAACGACCTCGAGCGGCAGCTCCAGAGCCTGCAGACCCAGTACACCAACGCGGTCAGCTCCCTCGGCCAGGCGCAGCAGGGCGAGAAGATCGAGGTGATGTCCAAGGGCCAGCGCTTCACCCTGATCGAGGCGCCGTTCGACAGGAACGTGCCCGTGAGCCCGCAGCGGGTGCTGATCTCCGCCGCCGGCCTCGTGGGCGGCCTCGGCGCGGCGCTCGGCTTCGTCGTGCTCTGGGAAATGCTGAACCGCTCGATCCGCCGGCCGGTGGAACTGAGCCAGCGCCTCGGGATCCAGCCGATCATCACCATTCCCTACATCCGCACCGCCGGCGAGCGTCGCTGGCGCCGATGGGCGGTGGTGGGCGCGATGCTGCTGATCATCGTGGCGATCCCGGTCATTCTGCTGATGATCCACACCTACTACGAGCCGCTGGACCAGCTGATCCCGGGCCTCGGCTAGGAAGCCCGGACAGGGAACAGAGGCCGGCCCACCGAGCGCGTGGACCGGCGGCCCGAAGCGGAGGATACTTGCCGGTCACGGCAGGGAGCGACGGGCGAGACTTGAGAACGTGACCTTGGTCCGGCTGGGGCCGGCAGCGGGGGAAGACGAGAAAGCATGGAACGCATTCAGGCTGCCATCCAGAAGGCCAAGGAACAGCGCGGCGAGGCAGTGCCCGGCGCCGGCATGGGAGCGGGCGTGGGCGGAGGCCTGACGCGCGGCACGGTGCGGCCGGCGCCGACCGGGCCGCTCTGGCCCGAGCTGGCCGCCTTCGAGCCCGATCAGGGCGCGCTCCGGCGCCACCACATCGTCACCATCGCCGACGTCGATCCGGCGGCGAGCCATTTCGACATCCTGCGCACCAAGATCCTCAGGACCATGCGGCGCAACAACTGGGTGTCGCTCGGCATCACCTCGCCGACCGCGGGCTGCGGCAAGACGACGATGACCACGAACATCGCCTTCAGCCTGGCGCAGCAGCCGGAAGTGAAGACGGTGCTGGTCGACCTCGACCTGCGCCGTCCGGCGATCGCGCGGATGATCGGGATGAAGTCCGCGGGCTCGCTCGCGCAGTTCCTCCAGGGCCAGCGGTCGCTGCAGGAGAGCTTCGTGCGCTACGGCGACAACCTCGCGATCGGCGCCAACTCGCAGACGGTGTCGAACTCGGCGGAGCTGCTCATGCAGGCGACGACCTCCGAGAGCGTCGCGGCGATCAAGCGGGCGTTCCTGCCGACCGTGATCCTCTACGACCTGCCGCCGATGCTGCAGACCGACGACGCCATGGCGTTCCTGCCGCACCTCGACTGCGTGCTGCTCGTGGCCGGCGCCGAGAAGAGCCGGCTCGACGAGGTCGACAAGTGCGAGAAGGACATCGCCGAGCAGACGAACGTGCTCGGCGTCGCCCTCAACATGTGCCGCTACACCAGCGAGGAATTCGGCTACTGAGGTCCGCGCGCGACCGGACCCGGCGCTGCCGGGCCCGGTGCCGCCGGATTCAGGTCTGCTGATCCTGGTGCTGCGGCCCGGGTGTGGCCCGGGCCGGGCCGCTCAGACGTACTCGATGACGAGCTCGGGGGCCGCGCCGGCGCCTTCCCAGGCCATCGCGGCGCGCTGGCCCGAGCCGGTGACGCGGAAGGCGAGCGCATTGAGCGTGTCGATGCCGTTGTCGGCGATCACCGCCTCGATGAGGCTCGAGATGTCGGCGGACCTGTAGGTCTCGCCCTTCTGCCAGGCGGTGGCGTTCCAGATCACCTCGTCGTCGAGATAGGCCCGCGCGTCGGGACCCTTCAGCGCCGAGTAGGTGCCGGGCCGGGTGGCATCCTGCACCTCGATCGCGAGCCGGGCGGTGCCGCTGCTCGTCGCGGTGGCCTCGAAGACGAAGTAGGCGGCCTTGATGTCCGCGTCGCCGTCGAGGCCGATTCCCTGGAAGCGCAGGCCGACGGACTGGGCGACGCCGCCGATCTTGCCGAGCTCGAGGACCTGGCTCGGGCCGGCCTTCTGCGACTCGAAGTCGTCGCTGCCAGCCCTGACCGCCACCGAGATGGTTTCGGTCACGGGCTCGGGCTGCTCGGGTTCGGGGGCCGGCCCCGGCTCGA
The DNA here is from genome assembly GCF_014201905.1 of Amaricoccus macauensis. GTDB lineage: Bacteria > Pseudomonadota > Alphaproteobacteria > Rhodobacterales > Rhodobacteraceae > Amaricoccus > Amaricoccus macauensis. The sequence goes on from NZ_JACHFM010000007.1 coordinate 59,890, forward strand.
AGCGGCTCGTCTGGATCACCTGAACCGAGTCGATGTGGTAGCCGATCGAGCGCGGGGCAAAGGTGATGGTGTGCTCGCCCACGCCGAACACCACGGTCGAGGCCGGGTTCTTGTCGCCCGATGTGTGGGTTGAGAACTGGTGGGCGTTCACCCAGCTGGTCTGGGCGCCCTTGAGCTTCACGAAGCCCTCGCCGCCGGAGGTGAGGGTGGGCGTGCCCTCGGGCATCGCCGACTGGGTGTCGCCGTCGACCCTGATCCAGATGTCGTTGCGGGCATCGCCGGGATTGTTGGTGTCGCGGGCGGCGCGCAGCAGGATGCTGTAGGTGCCGGCTTCCTTGATATCGAGGCTGAAGCTGAAGCGGCCTTCCGCCGGCACCGTCTTCAGCGAGCCCTCCGCCGTCTGGCTCTTGTAGTAGTAATGCGCGCCTTCGGCGTTCCTGTTGCCGACGCCGGGGGCCTGGTAGACCCAGCCGCCGGTCGGGTTCGTGCCGAGCAGGTCCTCGATCTGGACCTTCACGCGCCCGTCGACGAGCCCGTATTTCCGCGTCACTGCCATCTGACCAGTCCTTTTACACACCACGAGGGTTGCCGGCCCCGGGGGTGCATGCACGACGCGCAGGCGGCCGGGCCACGGGGGGAAGCTTCCTCGTGGTGGGGACGCTGCGTGCAGGGCTGGGGCAGGCGGTGCCGAAACCTAGCGAGGGAGCCCGGATCCGGGCAGGGGGATAATCGTATCCTGCCGTAAGTCGGCGATTTGTCGCCTATTTCGTGAGGGTTGCCGCAGGGCGCGGAACCTGCGCGCCCTGCGGCGGACATGCCTTCCCGAGGCTGCCGTCATGGTCTGGCCCCATGATCTGCGCCCATGATCTGGCCACCAGAACCTGGGGCCAGACCATGACCTGATGGGGCAACCCGAGGCCCTTTCGGGCCCGGGGGCTCAGGCGTACTCGATGACGAGCTCCGGCGCGTTGTCGCCCTTCGCCTCGAAGGCTTCCGCCACCCGCTCGCCGGAGCCGCTGACGCGGAAGGCGAGCGCGTCGAGCGCGTCGCTGCCGCCGTCCTCGATCACGTCCCTGATGAGCTCGGAGATGTCGGCGGACTTGTAGGTCTCGCCCTTCTTCCAGGCCTGGACGTCCCAGTCCACGTCGTCGGCGAGGTAGGCGCGGGCGTCCGGGCCGTTCGCACGCGTGTAGGTGGCGGCGTGGGTGGTGTCCTCGACCTCGATCTCGAAGTGCGCGGCGCCCTTGCTGGTCTCGGCGGCGGTGAAGACGAAGTAGGCCGCCTTGATCTCGGCGTCCTTGTCGAGCGCGACCGCCTTGAAGCGCAGGCCGACCGACTGCTCGCCGGCGCCGTCATGCCCGAACTCGAGGTCCTTGCTGGCAGCCGCCTTGTTCGCCTCGAAGTCGTCGCTCGCGGCGGCGATCTTCGTCGAGACGACGCCGTCCGCCGCAGCCTTGTCAGCGCCCTTGTCAGCCGTCTTGTCGGCCGCCTTGTCGAGGGCCACCCCGACCTTGTCGGTGCCCTCGGGCCTGGTCACGGTCTCGGAAAGCTTCTCGACGGCGGTCTTGCCGGTCTCGGCTTCGGTCGCCGCGGCCACCTGGGTGGTGCTGGCGGTGGTCTTGCTGCCGCCGACCTTGATCACCTGCACCGAGTCGATGTGGTAGCCGGTCGAGCGCGGCGCGAAGGTGATCGAGTGCATCCCCTTGTCGAAGACCACGGTCGAGGGCGCGTTGCGGTCACCCTCGATCGGCGTCGAGAACTGCTTGGCGTCGATCCAGGAGGTGGTGGCGCCCTTGTACTTCACGAAGCCGTCGCCGCCGGAGGTGAGCTTGGGCGTGCCCTTCGGCATCACGCTCTGGGTGTTGCCGTCGACCTTGATCCAGATGTCGTTGCGCGCGTCGCCCGGGTTGTTGGTGTCGCGCGAGGCGCGCAGCAGGATGCTGTACTGCCCGGCCTCGGTGATGTTGAGGTTGAAGCTGAACCGGCCGGCGGCGGGGGCCTGCTTGTGCGAGCCGTCCGCCGTCTGGCTCTTGTAGTAATAGTGCGCACCCTCGGCGTTCTTGTTGCCGACGCCGGGAGCCTGGTAGACCCAGCCGCCGCCGGGAGTCTTGCCGAGGAGATCCTCGATCTGCACCTTCACCTTGCCGCCGGTGAGGCCGTAGGTCCTGGTCACTGCCATCGTCACTGTCTCCACTTTTCTTGCGGGAACGCGCGCGCACGTCCCCGGTCACCGCGCTCCGCCGGGGGTGCGGAGGGGTGTCGTTGCCTTCGGTTTGCTGCCTGACGCTCGCCGCCGGACGACTTTGCCGGCCCGGGACGTATCTCCCCGAACTCGGGGAGCAGGATGGCGGGATCCGGGGGTGGTTTTAGGGGATGAGGGCGGGAACGGTCACCCAACGATTGTGACGGTTTGAGACTTCGGCGAGGTTCCGCTCAGAAACGCGCGGAAACATGCAAATGCGCGAGTTGCGCATCCAGTATAAAATATTGATTCCCAACGGGAACGTGTCTGTTCTTTATCAATTGTCAATTTTGATGGATCGGCTGGTTCGCCGGCTCTCCACCCGCCCGAAAGCCGGTTGCCCCCGCCTGGGCCGCCTGGGCGGGGGGCTGATCTTGCCCCGAGCCAGGAACCCCGAGTCCGGAAACTGACCGGGGATTCCACCCGGGCTCCGGTGGCACGCTGGCGCAGGCCGGGTCGTCACGGCCGCCGCGCTGCCGCCGGGCGGCTGGACAGGACCGGGACCGGCCGCGATAACGGCGGGGTTGCTTGGAGAGTGTGATGATCTGGAGTGTACCATGGGCACGATGACCCGCCTGCTGCGCCCGGCGATGGAGGGTGCCCGGCGCCGCCTGCGGCAGATGCAGGACCGGGTGCTGCCCGACTTCGTCATCATCGGCGCGCAGAAGAGCGGCACCTCGAGCCTTTATCGCTATCTCACCCAGCACCCCCAGGTGCGCGAGAGTTCGGTGAAGGAGGTGCATTACTTCGACGGTGGCCTCGAGGAGGGGACCGACACCTATACCTTCGGCGAGCGCTGGTATCGCTCGCACTTCCCGCTGGCCTCGGAGATGGCGCCGGGCGTGCAAGCCTACGAGGCCTCGCCCCTCTACATGCTGCACCCGCTGGTGGCCGGGCGGATGGCGCAGATCCTGCCTCGGGTGAAGCTGGTGGCGATCCTGCGCGATCCCACCGACCGGGCGCTGTCGCACTACTTCCACAATGTGCGGAAGAACGCGGTACGCCGCTGCAAGGAGGAGCTTGGCCCCGGCGCGGCGATGGCGGCGGAGGAGGAGCGGCTCGCGCCGGTGCTGGCGCGGGGCGACTACGGCGACGAGGCGTTCCGGGCCTACAGCTACAAGGCGCGCGGGCGCTACCTCGAGCAGATCGAACGCTACTGGGCGCATTTCCCGCGGGAGAACCTGCTGGTGCTCCGGGCGGAGGATCTCTTCGAGGATCCGGCCGGGCTCATGGGGGGCCTGTGCGATTTCCTCGGGCTCGACCGGACGAGGAGCGGGGAAGACTTCCGGCCGGCGAACGTCGGCTCGAACCGCGAGGAGGTGGACCCCGGTGTCCGGGCCGAGCTCGAGGCCTACTTCGCGCCGATGAACCAGGCGCTCTACGCGGCCCTCGGGCGGGATTTCGGCTGGCCGGCCTGAGCCGGGGGGCGGTCGCTCGCCGCCATTTTTATGTCTGCACTCCGTGTTGGTCCATGCCGATGCATCGACCAACACGGAGTGCAGACATGGGCGCCCCGGCCCGCCATTGGCAAAAAACGCACCCCCGAGCCCGGGGATTAATCCGCCGCTAACCAACTTCCCGCTTCATCGCCCCGGTTTCAGTCAAGAGAGAACGGGCGCGCCATGGATCCCTTTGGTATCGGCATCACGGGACTGGGCGCGGCGGGCGCCGCCACCTTCGGCGCCTTTGGCCTCGCCTTCCGGGCCCGGCGCCGGCGGCTCGCCCTGCAGGCGGCAAGCGAGCTGGCGATCGCGGCCGGCACCGGCGATGTCGACAGCGGCGAGGGCCCGGGCATCTCCGCCATCCGGCGAGCCGAGCGCGACCGGATCGAGGCGCTTGCCACCACCCAGGCCGAACTCGCGCTCCGGCTCGACGCGCTGACCGCGGCGGGAAGCGCGCCGGAGGAGAAGCTGCAGGCGATGGCCGGCCAGCTCCTCGGGCTCATCCGCGACAAGAATGCCACCCTCGAGACGGCGATGACCGGGCTCGACCAGCTGCGCGCCCGGATGAAGGCGCTCGAGGAGATGGGCGAGCCCGCCGAGGCGCGCGGCCTCTTCGAGGGGCTGAAGGCCCGGATGGGCGAGCTCGAGACCCGGGCCGCGGCCGGCGCGGCCGGACTGGAGGCACGGCTCGCGGCGCTCGCTTCGGGGGGCGGCGCGTCGGAGCTCGCCGAGCGGCTGGCACGGCTGCACGAGGCGCGCGACGCTGGCCTCGAGGCGGCGCTCGGGCGCCTCGCGCCGATCGAGACCCGGCTCGCCGGGCTCGAGAGCGGCATCGGTGCCGGGCGGGAGACGACGAAGCGGCTCGAAGCAGCCCTCGCGGCGTTGCAGGGCGAGCAGGCGCAGGCGCGCACCGAGATCGCCGCGCTTCGCGCCACGGCCGAGACCGCGCCGGGCCAGGTCGAAGCCCGGGTCGACGCCCGGGTCGAAGCGGTACGGGCCGAGCTTTCCGGGCGGATCGAGGCGTTCGAGCGGGCGATGGCGGCGCGTGATCCGCAGGACGCGCTCGACCGGCTCGCCGAGCGGCTCGAGGCGGTGCAGGATCGCCTGGTGCTGATCGAGACGGCGGAGAACCCGCTCGCCGAGGTCTCCGAGCGGCTTTCCGCGCTCTATGCCCAGAAGGACGCGGCGGTCGAGACGGTGCTCGCGCGCCTCGCGCCGCTTGAAGCGCGTCTCCAGGGCTTCGAGCGCGAGCTTGCGGCGAAGGACCCGCAAGGCGCGCTCGACCGTTTCGCCGAGCGCCTCGAAGGCGTGCAGGACCGCCTGATGCTGATCGAGACGACGGAGAACCCGCTTGCCGAGGTCTCCGAGCGGCTCTCCGCGCTCTATGCCCAGAAGGACGCGGCCGTCGAGGCGATGCTCGGGCGGCTCGCGCCGCTCGAGACGCGGCTCGGTGACTTCGAGCGCGAGCTCGCGGCGAAGGATCCGCGGGCGGCGATCGAGCAGCTTCTCGGCCGCATCGAGGCGCTGCAGGGGCGTCTCACGCTTATCGAGGCCGCCGGAAGCCCGCTCGCCGAGCTTTCGGACAAGCTCTCCGCGCTCCACGGCCAGAAGGACGCGGCGGTCGAGACGGTGCTCGCGCGCCTCGCGCCGCTCGAGGCGCGTCTCCAGGGCTTCGAGCGCGAACTCTCGGTGCGCGATCCGCAGGGCGCGCTCGACCGCTTCGCCGAGCGGCTCGAAGGGGTCGCGGGACGGGTCACGCTCATCGAGAGCGCCGAGAGCCCGCTCGCCGAGCTTTCCGAGCGGCTGGCGCAGATCCACGCCCAGAAGGAAGCCGCCGTCGAGGCGATGATCGCCCGTCTCGGGCCGGTCGAGGACCGGCTCGGCGGCGTCGAGCGCGAGATCGCGGCGAAGGACCCGCAAGGGGCGCTCGATCGGTTTGCCGAGCGGCTCGAAGGGGTCGCGGGCCGGCTCGCGGCGGTGGAGACCACCGGGAGCCCGCTCGCCGAGGTGACCGAGACGCTGGGCAGCCTCTATGCCCAGAAGGAAGCTGCGGTCGAGGCGGTGCTCGGGCGCCTTGCGCCGCTTGAGGCAAAGCTCGCCGCTGTCGAGGGCGGTCTTGCCCGGGCGGCGGAGGACGACGCGCGCGCGGCGGTTGACGGGCTCAAGGCGGTTGACGGGCTCCGGGCCCGGATTGAAACGCTGCACTGGAACCTTGGCGAGACCGCGGCCGGGCTCGCGGCGCTCCGGGCCGAGGCCACGGCCGGCCCGGCCGCGACGGTGACGGCGGCGGCAACGGCCGCGGTGAGCGCGGGCGTCAGTGAGGCCGCCGACCGGCTCGCGCAGCTCTTCACCGGGAAGGATACCGGCCTCGCGGCGCTCCTCGACCGGCTCGGCCCGATCGAGGATGTCCTCGGGCGGGTGGCGACGCTCGAGGCAGCGCTCGGCCGGCTCGGGCATGTCGAGACTGGACTGGAGCGGCTCGCGCCGCTCGAAATCGCGCTGGAGCGGCTCGCGCCGCTCGAGTCTGCGTTTGAGCGGCTCGCGCCGCTTGAGGCACGGCTCGCCTCCCTCGAGGCGCGCGATGATCCTGAGGCTGCCCTCGCGGTGGCAGGCGAGGTGGCGGTCGAGCTTGCGGCGCTCCGCGCCGATGCCGCGACGCAGACCGCGCTCTTCGCCAACCGGCTCGCGCTTCTCGAAGCGACCCTGCCACGGCCCGCCGCCCGCCAGGTCGGCCCGGCGGTGCCCCCGGATGGCATGTCCCCGGATGGCAGGGAGGCCAGGGCTTCCACCGGCGGGGCCTCGGACGAGGAAGAGATCTGGGCGCTGCCGCGGATCATCTCGCTGCACAAGTGAGGGCGGGGCGACCCTGCCCGTAACCTTCGGTTAACCTGTTTCATCCCACCGTCAGTTGACACCGGCATGCTGCCTTTGCCGCGTTTCCCCGCCCCGGAGAGATCCCTTGACCCAGTTCCTCGAATTCGAGCCTGAACTCATATCTGAGCCCGCATCGGCGAGCGTTCCCGAGTGCGCCCCGGGCACGTCGGCTCCTGAGACTGTGGCTTGCGATGTCACGTCGGCCGATGGCGCCGAGGCCGGGAAGGATGCGGTCGGGAAGGATGGGGCCGGGAAGGATGCGGCCGGGGAGCCGGGGTCCGGGCCGGCCGCGCTTGCCGATCTGGTGGCGGCGGGTCTCGTCAGCCATGAGATGATCGGCGATCCGGTCAGGCTCGGGGCCAGGCTCGGGGCGGGGGCCGAAGCTGCGACGCTGCGGCGGCTCTGCGCCCATGTTTCCGGTTCGATCTGGCGGATCGAGCCCTATCACTATGCCTTCCGCCTCGAGGCGGCGGCGGCGGCGGGGACGGATCCGGAGGCGGCCGGCGCGGCGCTCGAGGCGCGGCTCGCCGACGAATTCGGTCCTGACGCGGCCTGGGTGAACGCGACCGATCTCATCGACGACGCCGAGGCGGGCGCGGGAGAAGCGACAACCACCCGGAAGCCGGCGGCAGACATGGCGGTCGACCTCGATGCGCCGCTTCTCCTGCTCCGGGCCAGCGCCGGGGCGGTGGCCGACGGGCTCGATTTCGCCGGCCCCGGGGTTCAGGCGGTGGTGAGCGCGAGCTTCGCCGCCCGTGCCGCCCATATCGCCGCTGCTCACATTGCCGCGGACCGGAGGGCCGCGGACCGGATGGCGGGCGAGAGCGCGGCAGATGCCGATCTCGTGCTGCGGTTCGCGGCGCTCGAAGCCGGGCAGGCGCGGATCGAGGCGGCGCTTGCCGCAAATCGGGCCGAGGCAGACCGAATCGAGGCAGATCGGATCGAGGCAGACCCGGCCCCGGACTTCGCGGGGCGGTTCACGGTGTTCGAGGCAGGACAGGCGCGGATCGAGGTGGCGCTTGCCGCGGAGGCGGAGTCGCGCGCGGCGGCAGCGGCGGCGGAGGTCCGGCTGACCGAACTCCTCGCCAAGGTGCTGCGCCGGCTCGACGCCCAGGCGGACGTGCTGCACAGCCACATCGCCCGCGAGGACCAGGTGGCGGCCCGGCTTGGCGAGATCGCCGCGCTCGCGGAGGGCGGCGTGACGAGCGGCGCCACGGGTGTCGCCTTCCAGGAGACGCTCGGTCTCGCGCTGGCGGAGTTCCTCGCCCGGCTGGAGCGCCGCGAGGCGGCCATGGTGCCGGCGCGCGTGCCGCAGGTGAGCTGAGGGCGGGTCGATGAGCGAGATATCCTCTCCCGAGACCCGGGATCCGGTTGATCCCGCCGATCCGGCCCCCCCGACGCTGGCGGCGCGGCTCGCCGAGCGCAGCCGGCTGCGGGCGCTGCGCGCCGAGCGGCTCGCCCGTCTGCGCCCGCCCGCCGATCCAGAGACGGCCGCCGACCCGGAGATCGCCGACCCGGAGACCGCTCGCTCCGAGGCGGGTCCGGATGACGAAGCGGAGACGGCGCTGCATGAGTTCCTGCGGGCGCTGACCGGGGAGCCGCCGCCTTCGGCCCCGGTGGTGGTGGAGGCGGCCGAGGTTCTGAGCTTCCAGCGTCCCGAGCGCCCGGCGTCGTCACCCGCGGCCAGCGACCTCGAGCGCCTGCCGGGCGTGGGGCCGAACCTTGTCTGGGCGCTGGAACAGGCAGGGATCGGCTGTCTCGCCGACCTCGCGCCCCTCGCGCCGGAGGAACTCGTCCGCCGACTTGGGCCGATCGGTCGGCTGGTGCCGGCGGCGGGCTGGGTCGATACGGCGCGGGTCGACACGGCCTGGACGGCTCTGCCGGACTGATCCTTCCCTTCGCGTCACCTCCCGGGGACTGGCGCCGGCGCGGCGATGTACCGGCCCCGGGCGGCTTTTCCGGGAGCACGGCCCGGGAGCACGGCCCCGGGTCGGAGGCGGGGACCAACACGGAATGCAGACATTCCTTCCGGTCGGCTGATCCCGGCCCCGGGCGGTACCAACACGGAGTGCAGACATGAGGGGAGGGGGGAGTTCCCCCGCCCCTCAGCGCCGGACGAAGAGCGCCGTGTGCCGGAACTGCGCGACGAAGGCGGTCTGTCGCGCCACGTAGGCGACGTACTCGGGGTAGGGTACCGCTTTCAGGTGGTCGTCGTCGAAGGTGTGGAGCGCGGTCGAGACCGCATTGACGAAGTCGTGCCCCGAGAAGGTCGCGCCGGCGGAATAGGTCTCGCGCATGTGGCCGAAGGAGGTGTTGATGTCCTCCATCACGTAGATCCCGCCCGAGGGCAGCGTGTCGTAGAGCTCGGCCATGGCGAGGATCTGGTGCGACCAGAGATGCGAGGCGTCGTCGATCAGGATCGTCGGGCGGAACCGGCGCAGCTGGCGCAGGAACTCGATCTTGCCGAGATCGCCCACCTCGATGCGGAAGCCGTCCGAGGCCAGCTGTCGCGCGGCGGGCTTGTTATCGACACCGATGATCTCGGCCTGGGGGAAGTAGGCCTTCAGCATGCGCAGCGAGGCGCCGATGTTCCAGACCTGGCCGCAGCCAAGCTCAAGCACGGTGATCGGCTCGTCACGGAAGTCGCGGAAGAAACGGTCGTAGAAGTCGGCGTAGGCGTGGCCGTCGATCTCCTTGCCCTCGCGGGTGCGGTAGCGCGTGGCCTTGTCGGTATTGAAATGCTCCGCCAGGGCGTCGAGGGTCGGCCGCCCGTCGGGGCCGGTCGCGAGGGGCGCGGGCGCATCTGCTCCGGTGTCGGTGCCTGCGGCGGCATTCGCGGCCGTATCCGCAGCCATGCCTGCGGCAGTGTCTGCAGCCATGCCTGCGGCAGTGTCTGCGGCGGTGTCTGCGGCGGTGCCGGCTCTGGTGGTGGCGGGGTCGGGCGTAGCGAGATCGTTCGGCATCCGATGTCCTTCTTCCGTGCTGTCCTGGGCGGCTCCCGTGTGAGCTCTCGTGTCAGGGCGTTTGCCGGGCCTGGCACCGGCCGCGGCATGTCTGCGTTCCGTGTTGGCCGCCGTGCCGGCGGCCGGCGCCCCATGTCTGCGTTTCGTGTTGGTGGCCGGCGTCCCGGGCCCTTCGGGGATGTCGAGGGCGCGGAAGTACTCCCCGAGATCGGTGCTGAGCTTCTCGATCTGCACGCCGCGCTTGCGCAGCACGATTTCCGAGGTCATGCGGTGCAGCCGCTGGTCGAGGCCCCTGGCGGCGGCGATGGTGTCGTAGTTGCGGTTGTAGATCTCCGGCGGCCGGGACGGGTCGCGCAGAAGGACGTCGACCCTGAGACCTCGCGCCTCCTTCAGGAACAGGAGCGGATGGAGCTGCGAGCCCATCTCGCCCGCCACCCGCTCGGCGCGGGCGAGGTGGTCCATCTGCTCGGGGATCGTCAGCGTTTCGGGCGCGATCACCGTCCAGCCGAGTTCCTCGAGCCGCGCCTCGACCGCGGGCATCGACAGGTTCTGCAACTGCCTCAGCCGTGAGCGGGTGAGCCAGAGCCTGCGCCCGGGCTCGGGCCGGTGCTCGACGACGCCGAGGGCCGCGGCCTGCTCGGGGTGGCAGAAATGCTGGATCCGGTAGCCCGCTTCGGGCACCAGCAGCCGCTCGAAGCCGAGGGGCCGCGTGGCGAAGATCATCTCGTTCCGGATGCCGAGCAGTTCGAGAAGGGCTGCCCGCCAGCCGTTGAGGCCCGGCTCCTCGCCCGGGGCGAGGGCGGTGTCGTCCTCCTTCTCCGCCGCGGCGCTCCAGACCACCGGCAGCTCCGGATGGCGCCTGACCGCCCAGGTGCGCGCGAGGCCTTCGAGCAGGAAGTGGCCGAAGTGCTCGAGCCAGGGGCCGGCATAGATCGCGGTGCCCGGACGGACTTCCCCCGAGGCGGGTGTGAGCTGCCCGGGATAGCCGACCTGCCCCTCGCGGCCGTTGGCGTAGGAGCGGCGGATGAGCGTGTCCTGGAGCACGTGGCCACGGGCGTCGAGCACGCCCATCTCGAGCGTGCCGCGGGCCTCGCCGGCGCGCCAGGGCAGGACTGTCGCCCCGGCCACCTCGCGCACCCCGAGGGGCGCCTGGTCCGGCTGGTTCGGATCGGAAATGCGCTTCATGGGCGCCTCCCGGACGGGGCGTGGCGGAGGATGGGGGGCATGAGGGGGATCCCGGGTTTCAGGCGGCTTCGGCCATGTTGCGTTCGTGCACTGCGATCGCCTCCTCGATGTCGTCGAAGAAAAGCGCCTGGCCGCGTTCGAGCACGAGGCCGCTCGTGCAGTAGCTGCGGAGGGTTTCGGGGGCGTGCGAAGTCATGAGCAGGCCGGCGTTCTTCAGGCGGCTCTTGAAGACGGCGAGCGACTTCCTGCGGAAGCGGGTGTCGCCGACCGCGGTGATCTCGTCGACGAGATACCAGTCGAAGGCGACGCCCATCGACATGCCGAAGGCGAGCCGCGCCCGCATGCCGGAGGAATAGGAGCGCACCGGCATGTCGAGGAAGTCGCCGAGCTCGGCGAAGTCCTCCACGTAGGCCACGAGCGCGTCGGTATCGATGCCGTAGATCCGCGCGACGAAGCGCACGTTCTGCGCGCCGGTGAGTTCGGGATGGAAGCTGCCGGCGAAGCCGAGGGGCCAGGAGATCGAGGCATGCCGGCGGATCTCGCCCGAGCTCGGCCGGTTGGTGCCGGCGATCATCGAGAGGAACGTCGACTTGCCGGCGCCGTTCCGCCCGAGCACCCCCACCTTCGCCCCCGAGGGCAGGACCAGGTTCAGGCCGTCAAGGACCACCTTGCGGCCGGTCTGGGTGAGGTAATACTTCGAGACATCCCGGAACTCGATCATCCGGGCCTCAGCGGTTGTCGCGGACGTTGTAGTAGATCAGCATGAGGACGCTCCATCCGAGCGTCAGGAACAGCGCTGCGAGACCGATGATGAGCCCGCTGCGCGGATAGAGCGCGGTCTCGGCCAGGGTCGGCTGGATGTGCGGCACGAGGTAGCGCGACTGGCGCTGCGCCATCGCCTCGGCGGCGGCCCGGCCGGCGAGGGCGTGGGTATAGGCGGTGCGGGCGATCTCGAGGTCGACCTCAAGCTCCTCGTAGCCGCCGACCACTTCGGGCATCGAGCCGGTGACGCCGCCGACCGAGAGCGAGCCCCGTTCCGCGTCGATGCGGCCCGTCACCGCGGCGATGCGCCGGTCGATCTGCTGCACCCGCTGGTCCTTGGGGTCGGCGTAGGAAAGCAGTTCGTCGCGCTCGACCATGGCTTTCGCGAGTTCGCTCTCGAGCGCGTTCAGCAGCCCGGCCTGGCCGGAGACGTCGGCCCTCGGGTCGACGAGGCGGTGGTCGCGGCGGAAGTTCGCCAGATTCTCGCGCACGCCGCGCAGGTATGCCTCGGCCTTGGTGAGCTCTTCCGTCGCGAAGAAGAGCGCGTCGGTGCGAGCCTGGTCGGAGAGCCGGTTCACGAGCTTGTTGCTCTCGGCGAGCACCTCGTCGGCGATCTTCTGCGCGTCCTCGGGCGTGAAGGCGTAGGTGCGCACGTCGATGATGCCTTCGCGGCTTTCGAGGCTCACCCGCACCATCTTGCGCCAGTGGTCGGTCAGGGCCTCGATGGTCTGGTCCTTGCCGAGGGCGAACACCCGGTCGGAGGGCGTATGGTTGTAGATGGCCCGCAGGTCGAGGCGCTCGTCGATCGCCTGCACGATCGCCTGGCTGCGGATGTAGTCGTAGAGCACGTCGGTGTCGGAGGCCGAGCCGCCGCCGATCTGGGTGATGGCGCCGAGAAGGCCGGCGGCGGCCGAGCCCATCTCCTCGGAGCGCACCGAGAACGAGGTCTCCGAGTGATATTCCGGCGCGGCCCATGCCCAGAGGTAGACGGCCGTCGCCACCACCGGCAGGACGACGATGGCGAGGAAGCTCGCGATCATCCCGCGGTGGCGCGGCCGGACCCGGGCGGGCTCGAGCTTCGGAGCGGCCGGGGGGACGGGAGCCTCGTCGCCCCGGGCCGGGCGCCGCGGCCGGACCGGCTCGGTCCTGGGCTGGGCGGCCGGATCGCGATGTTCGGGGCGCGGATCGGGCGCCGGCTGCGTCGCGGCGGAGGACGATTCGACCGCCCGGAGCGCGGCGCGCGCGGCGCGGGCGCGCCGCCGGCGGGCGAGAACCTCGGGGTCGGCCACGGCGGCCTCGGCGGGCGTCCGGGCCGCCATCTGGGCGGGTGTCGGGGGGGCGGGCGTCGGGGTGCCCCGGGTGTTCCCGGAGTCCGGGCTGGAGTCCCGGTCAGAGACTCGGCCGGAAACTCGGGGCGTTTCGCTGGGAGCGGAAGCCGAAGGGCTGGAAGCGGCGGGTGTCGCGGGCCGGGAGTCCGTGGTCGCGTCGCTCATCCTGCCTCGCCCGATACCCGTGGTACACGTAAGGGATGCGTGTCCGGTGTCCGCCCGGGCTTGTCCCTCATGGGTCCGAGGTTTACTCCTCGCGGGCAGGGAATGCAAACCGCGCCGGCCAGTGGGGGGCGGCGAAAGAGGCGGAGAGTGGCACGTATGCCAGCCGACGGGAGCCTGTCCATGGATGCGCCGGCCGGCCCGGGCCGGATCGACCCGGGAGGCGGAGACCGGGGGCCGGTGACGTTCCAGCGGCTGCGCGTGCTCTTCGCCATGGTGGTGCGCGAGACCGGCACCAAGTTCGGCCGGTCCTACGGCGGCTATCTCTGGGCGATCGCCGAGCCGCTCGGCGGCATCCTGATGCTGACCCTCGTCTTCAGCTTCGCGCTGAGGCGGCCACCCATGGGCGACAACTTCGCGCTGTTCTACGCGACCGGCGTCATCCCGTTCATGCTCTTCAACAATGTCTCGCATTCGGTGGCGGCGGCGGTGGCCTCGAACCGCGGGCTCCTGCGCTATCCGGTAGTGACGCCGCTCGACACCGTGTTCTCGAAGTTCATCCTCGACTTCCTCACCATGTTCATGGTGGCGGTGCTGCTCTATGTCGGTCTCATCCTGTTCTTCGGGCTCGAGGTGAATTTCGATGCGGGCTCCGCCGCCCTCGCCTTCGTTCTCGCAGGATTCCTCGGACTCGGGCTCGGCACGCTGAACTGCGTGCTCTTCGGCTTCTTCCCCACTTGGCGCAACGTCTGGAACGTGCTCACCCGGCCGCTCTTCCTGATGTCGGGGATGTTCTACACCTTCCAGTCGCTGCCGATGGCCGCGCAGGACGTGCTCTGGTGGAACCCGCTCATCCACGTCGTCGGGCTGATGCGGGCGGGCTTCTACGGCTCCTATGAGGCGGAATACGCCTCGCCCCTCTACGTGCTCGGGGTCTCGGGCATCCTCTTCGTGATCGGCGCCTACCTGCTGCGCCGGCATGCGAGCGTGCTGATCGAGGGGTGATGGACGCGTCTTCCGGGCGGCCCGCGGTCTCGGTCGTCACTCCGGTCTGGAACGCTGCCGCGACGCTCGCGGAGACCGTCGCCTCGGTGCGGGCGCAGAGCCTTGCCAACTGGGAGATGCTGCTCGTCGACGACGGCTCTACCGATGGCTCGGGGGCGCTCGCCGCGCGCCTCGCCGCGGAGGAGCCGCGGATCCGGGTCCTCACCCATGCGACGAACCTCGGGGCGGCGGCGGCGCGCAACCATGCCATCCGCGAGGCGCGCGGGCGCTGGATCGCCTTTCTCGATGCGGACGATCTCTGGCGGCCGGAGAAGCTCGCGCTGCAGGTGGACTTCATGCGCACCCGGGGCCATCCGCTCACCTTCACCGCCTACCGGCGGATCGCCGCGGACGGCCGGCCGCTCGGCATCGTGCACCCGCCGGTCTCGGTGACGCGCGCGGGGCTGCTCCGGGGCAATGTCATCGGTTGCCTGACCGCGATCTACGACACGGATTTCTTCGGCAAGGCCGAGATGCCGCTGATCGCCCGGCGCCAGGACTACGGGCTCTGGCTCGACCTGCTGCGCCATGTCTCCCATGCCCATGCCCTGCCGCAGGTGCTCGCGGACTACCGGGTGCATCCGGGCTCGCTCTCGGCGGGCAAGGCGGGAGCGGCGCGCGACACCTGGCGCTTCTACCGCGAGCACGAGCGGCTGCCGCGGCTCGCGGCGGCCTGGTACTTTGCGCAGTACGCGGTTCGGGGGGTGGCGAAGCGGCTGGGGGGGTAGGGTGTGGGGTAGGCCGGGCACCGGATAGGCGTATGTCTGCACTCCGTGTTGGCAAGGTGCCAGACGCAGAACATCATGAGAACATCGCGCCGGTTGTGAGGGAGACCGGCGGCGATGGACGGGTCGATCGAGGGCGGTGCGCCGGCGCGTGCCGCAGGGGCGGTTCCGGCGATGCCGCGAGGCTGTCCGCACTGCTGCGGCGTGCGGTTGCAGCGCTGGGGGGTGACGGGGCGCGGGCTCGCGCGCCTGCGCTGCGGCGGCTGTCGCCGCACCTTTTCGCCCGCGACCGGGACGCTTGCGGCCGGGCTGCGCCGGCGGGCGGCCTTCGAGGCGGTGATCAGGGACATGTTCGGAGCCGGACCGTCGTCGTGCCGGCGGCTCGCCAGGCGCCTCGGGGTGCATCACATGACCGTCTGGCGCTGGCGGATCCGGGTGCTCGCGCGCTGCCTCCGCCGCCCCATGCCGGTGGAGGGCGGGATCGTCTTTACCCGGGAATCCCGCAAGGCCTCGCGGGAATGGGTGAGGCACGCGCGCTGGCCGGGTATCTGTCCGGCCCCGCCACGGCCGCGCTGGTACACGCTCGCGCGCGGTGAGGTGCCTCCTGGGGGTTGGGCTGCCTGGCGGGTCGCGCTGCGGCTGGGCGGGCCTTCGGGCGCTCCCGGCCTGCAGGCCCGGTTCGAGAGGTTCCTCGCGCCGTTCCGGGGACCGGCCACCCGGTATCTGGCAGGATACGTCGCCTGGTTGGGAGTGCGGGAGGTGCTCCGGCTCCATGGCTCGGACTGAGCGGGCTTGCGCGGGTGGCCGCCAACACGGAGTGCAGACATCGGCGGTGAAGCGCCTCAGCCACGCAGGAACGCCAGGATATCCCGCATCGAGCCGAACCGCCGGGCATTCTTCAGCGCATAGGCCCCCAGGGCGAGGGGAGCCTGCCGGCCGAAGCCGCGCCGGAGTGCCGTGGCCCGCGCGCGGGCCGCGGCACTCCCCGACCAGCCAGCGCCGGTGCTCGGATCGGGGTGAACCGAAACCGGCAGCGGACGGTGCTCGCCCGTGAGCCCGGCGCCCAGGCAGTCGGCGACGAAGATGAACTCCTCACCCAAAAAGGCCGGAGTGCCGGCGCCCACGCCGAAGCTTTCGTCGAAGCGCACTCCGGATTCCCGGACAGGGGCGATCCGGAAGGCGAGTTCATGGCTCGCGGTCCGCCCGGCATTCCAGCGGGTGAGCCGGCACGGGCCTGTCGGCCGTCGGCGCGGCAGGCCCTCCGCGTCGAGCGAAAGCCCGACGAGGAGGCTTGCCTCAGGCTGATCCCGGAAGAAGCGGCGGACGGCCGCGATGGCGCCCGGGGGATGCGTCACGTCGTCGTCGGCGAGCAGGACCACCTCGCCCCGGGCCAGGTCGAGGGCGGCGTTGCGGCTGCGGGAGAGGCCGCGGCTCGGGAGGCACGCCACCGTCACGTCCGGCCGGGCCGCGAGCGCGTCGAGATGTGCCGGCAGGCGCGGATCGGCATCGGGCTCCTGTACCAGCAACAGCCAGTCGAGGCCGGGCGCCCGTTCCCACGCGTCCGGGCGCAGCGCCAGCGCCCGCTCGCCATGGGTCGAGATGGCGACGGTGAGATCAGGCAGGAGCGGGTCGGTTTGTGGCATTGGCGAGGTCGCGGGTGGGTGCGTGGTGGTCGCAGCAGATACCGGGCGCGCATCCGGACGCAATGTCTGCATTCCGTGTTGGTCCCCCGGGACGCCCCCGGGTTCTTCCCTCGCGGAAAAAAGACGGCATGAATCCCCGACCAACACGGAATGCAGACATTGATCCCCCCTCGCGATCTCCCTGCGCGCACTTGCATCCCCCCGCTCCCCTTTGACGTGCTCCCTGCCGCCCTGTAATGGGGCGGGTGAGGACAGGACCCGAAGGAGCAGGGTGTTGAAAGACGAGCAGGGAGCCGCCGGCCGCCGGGCCGGACGCAACGATTTCGTCGTCTTCTGCGATGCGCGCACCGGTTCCTACAACCTCACGAGCCTGCTCAACTCCGCCGAGGACACCATCTGCCACGGCGAGCTCTTCAAGAAGGGCCAGATCGAGGTTTCCGACTTTCACCGCCGCAAGCTCGGGCCGCGGAGCATTTCCGCGCGCAATCACAATGCCACAGCCTTCATTGCCGAGCTCCGGCGGATCAATCCGTTCAAGCACTTCGGCTACAAGATGTTCGCCTCGCACCTGATCTGGGCGCCGGGGGCGGTCGAGTATGTGACGGCGCCCGCCACCCGGCGGGTGATCCTCTATCGCCCGGGCCTCGAGGTCTACGCCTCGGGCCTTCGGGCACGGACGACCGGGGTCTGGACCAACCGCGCCGGGCGGGAGGTCTCCGAGCAGGTGCTCGACACCCGCGTCGAATTCACCGCCGAGTCGCTCGAGATCTTCTGCTTCCACTACAACCGCTACGTCTCCATGTGCCGGATGCTGGCGGCGCTGCCGGGGAGCTTCGTCATTCACTACGAGCAGACGAACGACCCCGAGGTGCTCGACGCGCTGCTTGCCTTCATCGGCTCGAAGGCCCGTGCCGCCGATCTGCAGAGTGACTACCGCAAGCAGTACAAGGGCAGTCTCGCGGACGGCTTTTCGAACTGGGCCGAACTCGAGGCGGCGATCGGCGATCTCACCCCGCTCGGCGCCGGCCCCGCGCCCACCATCCCCCTCCGCCAGTTGCAGCCCGCCGGCTGACCGGCCCCACCCGTCCGGTCCCGCGCGCGCCCCGGCGGACCCCGGACCCGAGAACGGACCCCCCCAATGAGCGACACCGATACCCTTCCCGCCGCCGCCCCGGCCGGCCCGTCCCATGCGGTGCCGGCGGAGTCCGCGGGCGGCTCGCTCCAGTTCAGCGACCTCGCCGGCGGCATCGAGGGCGCCACGCATCAGGCGACCGGCCAGCCGATGATGGCCCAGGGGTTGCTCCTCGGCCGTCTCGCGCAGGTTCACCCGTTCTCGAGCGTGGCCGACGTGGGCTGCGGCGGCGGCAACTGGCTCTATGCGGCGCGCAGCCTCGGCGCCACCCGGCTCGCGGGCTTCGACCTCGTGCCGGTGCCTGACGAGGCGCTGGCGATCGAGCGCGAGCTCATCACCATCACCGACCTGACGAAGCGCATGGAAAACCAGGCGCGCTACGATATCGCGATCTCGACCGAGGTGGCCGAGCATGTGGGCTCCGAGCACGCGGACACCTTCATCGCGAACCTCTGCGGCTTCTCCGACATCGTGCTGTTCTCCGCGGCGCTGCCCTATCAGGGCGGCATCCACCACGTGAACGAGCAGTGGGTCGAGTACTGGAACCGCAAGTTCCGCGCCCTCGACTATGTGGCCTTCGACATCTTCCGCGAACCGTTCTGGAACGACGCGCGCATTCCCTACTTCTACCGGCAGAACTGCCTGCTCTACGTCAAGACGCGCTGGGTGGAGATGCTCAGGACCCGCGGGATCGAGCCCACGGTGGAGCCGCGGAGCCTCGTGCACCCGGAGCTGCTGCTGCAGGCGGTGAACCGGGCGCGGCCGGAGGGGGAGCGCAATTTTCTGCGCGACGCGATGATCCTCCACCGCCAGGCGATCGGCGGCGAGGCACCGGGAGCGGACTGGACGCACGGCTACGGCCAGGAACAGCTCTGGGGCTGAGCGGGCTTTTTCCCGCGTCGTCCGGCCGCACGGGGGGTGGATGATGGTAGTGGTTTTCGAGGGTTTTTAAAGGTTTACTGGACATGCTTCCCTCCTTTCTCTGCATCGGCGCGCAGAAGGCCGGCACCAGCTGGCTCTTCACGCAACTCCACTCGCATCCCGGGGTCTGGGTGCCGCCGATCAAGGAAGTGCACTACTTCAATCACCTGTTCGTGCCCGAGAACCGCAAGTGGACGAAGTGGCACATCCGCTCCGCCACCGCCGCCGCGCTCAAGACCTACGTCGGGCGCAACGAGGATCTGCATTTCCCTTACGTGCAGTATCTGGTGAACCTCGGCTCGAACGAGGTCTTCACCGAGGGCTGGTATCGGCGAGTGTTCGACCTGCCGGCGGCGGCCGGCAAGCTCATGGGCGACATGACGCCCGAGTACTCGACGATCCCCGAGGAGGGTATCCGCTACCTGCGCGGGCTCCTCGGCGCGCCGAAGATCATCTACCTGATCCGGAGCCCGGTCTCGCGCGCCATGTCGCAGCTCAAGATGAACGTCTCGCGCACGGTGAAGGGCTCCCTCACCGAGACCGAGTGGCTCGCCCAGGCTGACCAGTGGGACATCGCGAACCGCGGCGACTACAGGACCTACGTGCCCCGCTGGAAGGCACAGTTCGCCTCGGGCGACATCCTCTTCCTGCCCTACGGGCGCATCGCCAGGGAGCCGGCCGGCGTGATGCGCGAGATCGAGACCTTCCTCGGCCTCGAGCCCCACGACTACCCGCGCCTCGTCGAGCGGGTGCACAAGACCCAGAGCTTCAACGTGCCGAAGAGCGTCACCGCCCGGCTCGAGGAGAGGCTCCGGCCCCAGGCGGACTTCCTCGCGGCGGAGTTCGGCGCGGATTTCGCGCAGCAGACCTGAGGTGGCAGCGATGCGTCTCGTCTTCCTCATTCTCGCTCACGACCGGCCCGAACAGACGATCGAGCTCGCCCGGAGCCTCGTCGCCGCCGCCTCGGACGGGATCGCGGTCATCCACTACGATGCCCGCTCGTCGGCGGCGGATCATGCCCGTCTCGAGGCGGCCGCCGCCGAGGAGCCGCGGATCCGGCTGGTCGCGAAGCGCGCCGCCGGGCGCTGGGGCAGCTTCGGCCTGGTCGAGGCGCCGCTGAACGCGCTCCGCGAGATCGAGGCGGCCGGGATCGATCCCGGCTACGTCATCCTGCTCTCGGGGGCCTGCCTGCCCTGCCGGCCGGTCGCCGCCCTCGAGCGCTACCTGACCGAGAATGCCGGGCGCGAATTCATCGAGTGCGCCGATGCCAGCTGGGTCGGCAACGGCTGGCGCGACGAGCGCTGGCAGTATCGCTTCTGGTTCGATCACCGCACCCAGCCGACAGCCGAACGGCGCTCCTTCCAGATCCAGCGCCTGCTCCGGCTGAAGCGGCGCTTCCCCGCCGGGCTCACGCCGCGCTTTGGCTCGCAGTGGTGGGCGCTCACCTGGGACACCTGCCGGGCCATGCTCATGGACATGGCGCGCGATCCTGCCCGGCTCGACTTCTTCCGCACCGTCTGGATTCCCGACGAGATGGTGATCCAGACCTGGGTCGGCGCGCTCGTCAGCCCGGGCGAGATTGCCGGGCACGGGCTCACCCACTTCCAGTTCTCGAACCGCGGCAAGCCGGCCGTCTTCCATGACGATCACGCGGACTACGTGGCGAGCCTCGAGAGCTTCTTCGTGCGCAAGGTCTCGCCGCATGCGGCGAAGCTGCGCGCGGCCTGCCTCGCCCGCGCCGGTGCCACGGACGAGGGCGAGGCCTTCGGCTCGACCGCGCCGCGGCGCGCGGACTACCAGCTGAAGGTCATCGCCCAGACCTGGTATCCCGGCGCGGGACAGGTCTTCTACCGCGACCAGCAGGTCGACATGATCGACAGCGTGCTCGCCGGCATGACCTCGCCCTACGTGGTGGTGCTCGGCCCCCCGGCGCTCACCACCCCGGTCATCGCCGGGCTGTCCGGGACGGAGCTCACCCGGCTCGGCGAGGTCTTCGACCCGAATGAGGTCGGCCTCGGCCGGGAGGACGCGGGCGAACTCCGCATGGAGCTTGGCGGACTGGCGCGAGGCGACCGGGCGATCCGGGACATGCACCCGGCGCTCTTTCTCACCCGGCTGCGCGCGCGCGCAGCCGGCGTGCCGGTGATCGCCTGGTCGCCGCGTCACGCCCCCGAGCTTCTCGCGGCGGTGCTGCGTGACCCGCAGGCCCTCGTCATTGCCTGCCTGCCCTTCACCGGCGATGCCGAGCGCGACCGGCGGCTCCTGAGCCTCGCCCTGCGCGACGACACGCCCTTCGCGCGGGTGCCTGCGAGCGCCATGACCGGCGTCGATCCCGCGCGGGCGGCCCGCGCCCGGCTCGACGCCCCGGCCTCCGTGCAGCCCGGCACCTGGCCGGACTGGCGGGAGGACCTCCTCACCCTGATCCGGGGCGGCGACCGGGATGGCGGCCACGACCGGGACGGCATGATCATGCTGCCCTGGGCGCTCGCGGCACTCCCCGGGGCAGCCCGTCCCCCGGCACAGCGCCGGCGGATGTTCGAGGCATCGCTCGAGAGCTGCCGCTTCGCCGGAGCCCCCTGGTTCGACGGGCTCGCCCGCGATCTGCGGCGGGTCCGGAGCGAGCGGTTCGAGGCGGACGCCAGCCTGCTTCCCGGCCAGCTGACGCCGGAGGAGGCAGCGCTGCTCGGCGCCAGCGTGCCGGGAGCGGAAGAGGCAATGAGCGGCGAGGCCTCTGGCGGGGGGCCGGCCAGTGGGGCGGGCGCGGTCACGGCCGGGCCCGTGCGCGAGTTCGCTCGCCTGCGGGAGGGCAGGGGATGAGCCGTCTGCGTCAGGCTCGCCAGGCGGTGGTGGGGGCCGGCCTCTTCACCAGGCTCGAGTGGCGGGATCGCCGGAACGGCCGGCAGCTCGATCTCGTGCAGGACCGCCTGTCGGCGATCCGGCCCCGCGATGTCCTGCTCTTCGTCTGCCTGCGCAACGAGCAGCCGCGGATGCCGGCGTTCGTCGACTATTATCGCGGGCTCGGGGTCGGGCATTTCTTCGTGGTCGACAATGGCTCCACCGACGGTTTCCGCGAGTGGGCGGCCGGGCAGAAGGACATGTCGGTCTGGCACACCGAGGCAAGTTATCGCGACTCGGGCTTCGGCATGATGTGGCTGAACGACCTGATGCGCCGCCATGCCGTGCACCGCTGGTGCGTCGTCGTCGACCCGGACGAGTTCCTCGTCTATCCGCATGTGGAGACGCGGAGCCTGCCCGATCTCGTGCAGTTTCTCGAGGACGACCGCCGCGCCTGCATGCACGCGCTGCTGGTCGATGCCTACAGCGACCGGCCGCTTGCCGATACGGTGCTCGGGCCGGGGGACGATCCCTTCGCGGTCTGCCCGTACTTCGACCGGGACGGCTACGTGCAGACCGAGGGCTGGGGCAACGGCGTCTGGATCCAGGGCGGCCCGCGGCTGAGGCAGCATTTCCACGATAACCCGCACGGGGCGCCGGCGCTCAACAAGATCCCGCTCATCCGGTGGCAGCGGGTCTACCACTACCGCCACTCGACCCATGACGCCTACCCGCGGCGGCTGAACCGGGCGCACACCGAGGGCGAGGTCTCGGTGACCGGGGCGCTCTTCCACTTCAAGCTGGTCTCCGCCCTTGCCGCCAAGGCGGACGAGGAGGCGACACGGGGCGAGCACTACGATGGCGGCCGCGAGTATGCCCACTACCGCCGCGGCGGGGCAGAGGCGGAGTTCCACAGCCCGGGCATCAGCACCCGCTACGAGCGATCGGAGCAGCTCGTGGAGCTTGGGCTCATGTCGTCGGGCCGCTGGTTCTGAGACGGATGTCTGCATTCCGTGTTGGTCCGTCCACCGGGAGGCGGCCAACACGGAATGCAGACATGGAAGCGCCGCCTCCCCCCGGGCCGGACCAACACGGAGTGCAGACATGCAGGTGGATGCCGCCGGGACGACAGCCCGGATGACGCACCCCCCGGCGGACGTGCGGCTGGAGCCGGCCGTCCCGGCGGATCTGCCGGTGGTCGCGGCGCTGATGAACCACGCCTATCGCGACCCCGAGGGCAGCTGGACCAACGAGGCGGATTATCTCTCGGGTGAGCGGACCAGCGTCGCCATGCTGCGCGCGGAGATCGCGGCGAGCCCGGAGGGCCGGCTTCTCCTCTGGCGCGGACCGGCAGAAGAGGGCGGCGGGCTTCTCGGCTGCGTCTGGCTCGTGCCCGAGGCGGGGGCGCGCTGGTATCTCGGCGGGCTCACCGTCGAGCCGGGGGCGCAGAACGCCGGCCTCGGCCGCCGGCTGCTCACTGCCGCGGAAGCCTGGATCGCGGGGCAGGGCGGCCGCGCGGTGCGCATGACGGTGGTGAACGTGCGCGAGAGCCTCATCGCCTGGTATCTCAGGCGCGGCTATGCACCGACCGGCGAGACCGAAGCCTTCCCCTACGGCGACGACCGCTTCGGCGTGCCGCAGCGCGACGACCTCGCCTTCATCGTGCTGCAAAAGCCGCTGTGACGGCTCTCCCGGGCTTCGGGGGCCTCAGATCTCGTCCTCGAGCGCCGGCAGATGGGCGACGTTCGGCATCCGCCAGGCCTTGTCGGCGCGCGGCGCCGCCTCGAGCGAGGCGAGCAGCGCGTCGATCATCTCGGTCTGCCGCACGTCGGTGAACTTCGCCCGGAAGTGCCGGATCGCCGCCACGGTTTCCTCGTAGCTCGTCCGCTCTGCCCGGCAGGCGTCGAGCTCCTCCGCCGTTGGGGTCCGGTGCACGCCGAAGATCACCGAGTTCTGGTCGGTGTAGGACAGCATCTCCACCGAGGCCTCGAGCTTCTGCATCGTCGGGTAGAGCCAGGGATTGCGGAAGAACAGGAAGTCCTGCTGCACGATGACGCTGCCGGGCACCAGGGCGGGGAAGAAGGTGGCGAGCAGGTGGTCGTTGATGTCCTTGGTCTTCGAGATGTCGATGAACAGTACCGCCACCGGGCTTGCGTCCCAGTCTGCGTCCTGGATGTCGCCGGGATGCACCTCGATCGTGTCCGCCACAGCCCTGGTGAAGCGGTGAAACACCGGCAGCCCGTCCTCGCCCTCGGCAAGGCCGTGACCCTTCCGGTAGAGGAACTGGAACTTCACCTTCTCGTCGAGCTGGAAGCGGTCGTAGGAGTGCACCCGCTTCGGTGGGTCGGCCTTCTCGGCCCCGAGGGCGAGGCTGGCGCTCGAGCCCCCGAGGAACGCGCCGAGATCGATCACCGCGCCCGCGCCCGGCGTCATCTCCGCGACCCAGGCGAGCATGCGCATCTCTTCATGGGTGAGCATCGTCGGGTAGGTGCGGGTCCAGCCGGGAAGCGTGAAGCGGCGGGAATTCCACGGGCGGGTGCGGATCGTGTCGAAGTGGGGAAAGCTCATGCGCTCCGGTTTTTCCAGTCGATGAACCATTCTGCGAAGCGGCGCACGCCCTCCTCGACGGGGACGCGGGCCCGCCAGCCGGTCGCGGCCTCGAGCCGGCTGGTGTCGGCAAAGGTGTCGGCCACGTCGCCCGGCTGCGAGGGGACGAGCTCGCGGATCGCGGTGCGGCCCAGTGCCGCTTCGAGGGCCGCGATGAAGTCGAGAAGCTCCACCGGC
This sequence comes from Amaricoccus macauensis, assembly GCF_014201905.1. Classification (GTDB taxonomy): domain Bacteria; phylum Pseudomonadota; class Alphaproteobacteria; order Rhodobacterales; family Rhodobacteraceae; genus Amaricoccus; species Amaricoccus macauensis. Next base: position 83,932 of record NZ_JACHFM010000007.1, read on the forward strand.
GCGCCGTTGCCGATGTTGAGGAGCCGGAAGGGCGCGTCCGAGGTCGCCGGATCGGGATTGGCCGGGTCAAAGGCCGGATCGGGCGCCGCCGGCCGGTCGGAGGCGCGGATCACCCCCTCGACGATATCGTCGATGTAGGTGAAGTCCCGGCTGTGCCGGCCCTCGTTGAAGATGCGGATCGGCTGGCCGGCGAGGATCGCCTCGGCGAAGAGCATCGGCGCCATGTCGGGCCGCCCCCAGGGCCCGTAGACCGTGAAGAAGCGCAGGCCGGTCATTGGCAGGCGGTAGAGATGGGCATAGGCGTGCGCCATCAGCTCGTTCGCGCGCTTGGTCGCGGCGTAGAACTGCAGCGGGTGGTCGACCCCGTGGTCCTCGCGGAACGGCATCTTCGTGTTGCCGCCGTAGACGCTCGAGGTCGAGGCGAAGGTGAGATGCGGGGTTTCCGCCCGGCGGCAGGCCTCGAGGACGTTGGTGAAGCCGAGAACGTTCGACTCCACGTAGGCGAGCGGGTTTTCCAGGCTGTAGCGCACCCCGGCCTGGGCGGCGAGGTGGATCACCCGGTCGAAGGGCTCTCCCCTGATGCCCTCGGCGAAGGCCGCATCGACCGCCGCCCGGTCGGCGAGATCGGCGCGCAGGAAGCGCCAGTCGCCGCCCATGCGGTCGATCTCGGCGAGGCGCGCCTCCTTCAGGGCCACGTCGTAGTAGTCGTTGACGTTGTCGAAGCCCGTCACCGCGTCGCCGCGGGCGAGGAGCGCGCGGACGACGTGGAAGCCGATGAAGCCGGCGGCGCCGGTGACGAGGATGCGCACTTTTTCAGGCCGCCGATCTGGGGGTTGCGGATGCGGCGGGCGGCTCGGTGAGGCCGCGGCCGATGGCGTAGTAGGCAAAGCCGCGCCGCGCCATGCGCGCCGGCTCGTAGAGGTTGCGGCCGTCGAAGATCACCGCCGACTTCAGCTTTTCCTTCAGGAGGTCGAAGTCGGGCGCGCGGAACGCCTGCCACTCGGTCATGACGACGAGGGCATCGGCATCGCGCAGGGTGGCTTCCTTGGTGCCGCAGAGCATGAGGTCGTCGCGGTCGCCGTAGATGCGCTGCGCCTCTTCCATGGCCTCCGGGTCGAAGGCCTGCACCTTCGCGCCGGCCTTCCAGAGCGCTTCCATGACCACGCGCGAGGCCGCCTCGCGCATGTCGTCGGTCTGCGGCTTGAAGGAGAGGCCCCAGAGCGCGAAGGTCCGGCCCCTGAGATCGCTGCCGTAGTGCGCCACGATCTTGTCGAAGATCACCGACTTCTGCTCCTCGTTGCGGTCCTCGACCGCCTGCAGCACCTTCGGCTCGAAGCCGACCTCGCGGGCGGTGTGGATCAGCGCCTTCACATCCTTCGGGAAGCACGACCCGCCATAGCCCGCGCCCGGATAGATGAAGTGGTAGCCGATGCGCTGGTCCGAGCCGATGCCCTGGCGCACCATCTCGATGTCGGCGCCGAGCCGCTCGGCGAGGTTCGCCATCTCGTTCATGAAGCTGATCTTGGTCGCGAGCATGCAGTTCGCGGCGTACTTGGTGAGCTCGGCCGAGCGCACGTCCATGACGATGAGCTTGTCGCGGTTGCGGCTGAAGGGCGCGTAGACCTCGCGCAGCAGTTCCTCGGACTCCGGGTCCGAGGTGCCGATGACGATGCGGTCGGGCCGCATGCAGTCGGCGACGGCGGCGCCTTCCTTCAGGAACTCCGGGTTCGAGACCACGTCGAAATGCAGGTCGGACCGGCCCCGCGCGCCAAGCACCTCGACGATCTTCGCCCGCACCTTGTCGGCGGTGCCGACCGGCACGGTCGACTTCGTCACGACGACCTTCGGCTCCTCCATGTGCTCGGCGATGGTGGCGGCGACGGCGAGCACGTACTTCAGGTCGGCCGAGCCGTCCTCGTCGGGGGGCGTGCCGACGGCGATGAACTGGATGCGGCCGTGCTTCACCGCCTCGGCGGCATCGGTGGTGAAGTTGAGCCGGCCCTCGGCGTGGTTCTTGCGGACGATATCCTCGAGGCCGGGCTCGTAGATCGGGATCCGCCCGGCCTTCAGCCCCTCGACCTTGCTCGCATCCACGTCGACGCAGAGCACGTCATGACCAACCTCGGCCAGGACCGAGCCCTGCACCAGGCCGACATAACCGGTCCCGAACACCGCAATCCGCATGGGCCTACCCCTTCACACTCGAAACACAAGGCTTCTGCTTAGGCGGGACGCCCGGGGCTGGCAAGAAAAACGGCCGCGGCACGGCCAGCTTTATGCTACCAGGTAGTATCAGGGTTAAGAGCGGGTGTTCGCCATGACGGTCAAGGCCTCGGTATCGCTTTCGGAGAGCCAGGCGGCCTTTGCCCGCCGGCTGGTGGCGGAGGGGCGGTATGCGAGTCTCTCGGCGGTGGTGCAGCGCGGGATCGAGGCCCTGCGCGCCGAGACCGAGGCGCGCGAGGCCGAGCTCGCCGTCCTGCGCGCGCTCCTCGCCGAGCGCGAGGCGGGCGGGTTCACCGGGCTCGGGGCAGGACGCGCGGCAACCGAGACGGCGATCGCGGCGAAGCGCCGGGCGCATGGGCTCTGAACAATGTCTGCACTCCGTGTTGGTCCATGCCGATGCATCGACCAACACGGAGTGCAGACATTGTTTTCGGCCTTGGTCCTCGGCTCCGGTCTTCAGCCCCGGGGCCGAGGGACCAACACGGAATGCAGACATAGAAATCGGCAGGTGACCGATGGCGCTCGAGATCCTGCGAGCCAGAGGCTGTGAGCGCGATCTCGCGGTGATCTTCGACCAGCTCGTCGATGGCTACCGGGCGCTTGGCGATACCACCGCCGAGGCGCTTGCCCGCGCCGCCGTCCGGGTCCGCGCCATCGAGGCGGCGATGACCGGGCTCGGCCGCATCGCCTTCCTGGCGAGGCGCCGCGACGACGTGGTGCCGGGGCTCAGGCAGATCGTGACCGAGCGCGCGCTCTATTCCTTCGTGGTGGACGAGGCCGCGGACGAGATCCGCGTTCTCGCGGTCTTCCTCGTGGCCGGCGCCGCGGTCCCGGACCTGCGGACGCAGCTCTTGGCCCGGCTGCGCTGATGGCACGGGTGCGGCCGGGAGGGGGCCTGAAACGACGCGCGCCCCCGAAGGGGCGCGTGGACAGGGCAGGGCGGGCGGCGGCGGCGCTCAGCGCTCGCGGAACGCCCGGGTGAAGTAGTCGGCCATCGGCTTCACGAAGTAGGAGAGCGCGCTCCTGTCCTCGGTGGAGATGAAGGCCTCGACCGGCATGCCGGGGACGAGGCGCCGCCCCTCGAGTTCGGCGAGGATCGTGTCGTCGAGGGCGACGTCGGCGCGGTAATAGGCGTGACCGGTGCGCTCGTCGGTGAAGATGTCGGCCGAAACCTTCGACACCTTGCCGGCGACGACCGGGGTGGTGCGCGCGTCGAAGGCCGAGAAGTGCATGGTCGCGGTCTGGCCCACGTGGACCTGGTCGATCTTCGCGGCGTCGATCTGGGTGCGGACGATGAGATCGACGTCCTGCGGCACGATGTAGAGAATGGGCTCGGCGGCGCGCACCACGCCACGGAGCGTGTCGGCGGCCGAGCCATAGACCACGCCCGTCACGGGCGCGCGGATGTCGAGCCGGGAGATCTCTTCGCCGAGCGCCGTGCGCCGGGAGCGCAGCTCGATTTCGCGGAACTCGATCTCGCGCAGCTCGGCGATGGCGTCGTCGCGCTGCTTGTTCTCGATCTTCAGCTTCTCGAGGTCGATCTCGGTGATCTTCGCCCGGTTCTCGGCGACCGACGCCTGGGCCGCGCCCTGGGTGCCCTTGAGCTGGGCGAGGTCACGCCGCAGCGACAGCACCCGGGTGAGCTGGGTGAGGCCCTGGCTCATGAGCTTTTCCTGGGCGGCGAGTTCCTGGGCGGTCAGGTCCACCTGCTCCCGGGTGGCGGCGAGCTGGAAGTCGAGCCCTTCGATCTGCTTCTCGATCTGCGCCGAACGCTCGTCGAGCTGGCTCTGCTCCTTGTGGAGCGTGTCGCGGCTCGCATCGAACTGGCCCTGCTGGGCCGTCAGCAGTTCCTGAAGGTTGAGCTCGTCCGCGGAGCGGGCGACGAGCTCTTCGTCGAAGGTGATCGAGTCCTTGTCGTCGCGCAGCGCCTCAAGCCGGTTCTGCCGGGCGACGAGCTCGAAGTACTGGCCCTCGACGGTCTGGAATTCGGCGCGCTGGGTGTCGCCCTCGAGGCGCAGGATCACGTCGCCCTTCTGCACCACGTCGCCGTCGCGGGCGAAGATCTCGGTGACGACGCCGCCCATCGGGTGCTGCACCACCTGGCGGTTGCCCTCGACCTCGACGGTGCCCGCGGCGATCACCGCGCCGGCGATGCGGGCATAGACGCCCCAGCCGCCGAGGCCGATCACCAGGATCGCGAGAGTGGCATAGCCGAGGAGCACGAACGGCCGGAAGCTCCAGTCAAAGGTCTTGGGCGCGGGACCGGCCTCGGTCTCGACCTGACCGTCTGCGAGCGGGCTGGCCTTGGACTGGCTGGCACCTGACTGGCTGGCCCTCGACGGGCCGGAGCGGGAAAACATGTGGGGAAGTTTCATTGGTTGACGGCCTCCGCCTTCGGTGCCGCGGCCTGGGCGCCACCGTCCTGCGGACGCAGGGCGATGGTGGCGTGGTTCCTGACCTGCTCGCGCAGCACCTCGTCACGCGGCCCGAAGGCCTGCACCACACCCTCGTGCAGCACGAGAAGCAGGTCGCATTCCGAGATTGCCGCCGGGCGGTGCGCCATGATGACGACGATGCGCCCGTCCGCCTTGATGGCGCGGATCGCATGCATCAGCGCCTCGCCCCCCTCGCCGTCGAGGTTCGAGTTCGGCTCGTCGAGCACCACGAGGGCGGGGTTGTTGTACATGGCCCGGGCGAGCGCGATCCGCTGACGCTGGCCGCCGGAGAGCCGCGCGCCGCCGACGAGGAGCTGGGTGTCGTAGCCGTCGGGCAGCTTCAGGATCATCTCGTGGGCACCGGCCTTCTTCGCCGCCTCGACCACCTTCTGGGGATCGGGCGCGACCGAGAGGCGGGCGATGTTCTCCGCGACCGTGCCGTCGAAGAGCGCGATGTCCTGCGGCAGGTAGCCGATGTAGCCGCCGAGGTCGCTGCCGTAGTGCTCGATGTCGGCGCCGTCGAGGCGCACGCTGCCCTGGACCGGCTTCCAGATGCCGGCGAGCGTGCGGGCGAGTGTCGACTTGCCCGAGGCCGAGGGGCCGATGACGCCGAGCGCCTGGCCGGGGGCGAGCTTCAGGCTGACCGCGCGCAGGCTCGGGCGCTGCTGCTCGGGCGGCACCACGGTGACGCCGACCAGCTCGACCCGGGGCTTGGGCACCGGAAGCTGCAGGTGCTTCTTCGCGGTCGGGCTCTTGGCGAGCTGGGTCTCGAGCGAGGTCCAGCCCTGGCGGGCGCGGGTGACGAGGGCCCAGCCGCCGATCAGCTGCTCGATCGGCGCGAGGGCGCGGCCGAGAAGCACCGAACCCGCGATCATCGAGCCCGGGCTCATCTCGCCCCGGAGCACCACCCAGGCGCCAAGGCCGAGCATCGCCGACTGCAGGAAGAAGCGCAGGGTCTTCGACATCGTCGAGAACTGGTTCACCACGTCGGCGGAGACGAGGTTCGCGTGCAGCGCCCGGTTGCGGTTCTTCTGCCACCGGGTGAGCACGGCGCCCTGCATCCCGAGGCCCTGCACCACCTCGGCCTGCTGGCGCACCGTCTCGGCGAAGGAGTCCGAGACCATGGCGGTGGCGGTGGCCTCGCTGGTCGAGCGCTTGGTCATCTGCTGGTTGGCCAGCGAGATGCCCACGAGCACGATGCCGCCCGCGACCGCGAGCCAGCCGAGATAGGGGTGGAAGGTGAAGATCGCGAAGAGGAAGATCGGGGTCCACGGAATGTCGAAGAGCGCGAAGAGCACCGGCGAGGCCATGAACCGCTGCACCGCCTCGAGATCGCGCAGGCCCGACCAGGGCCGGCCGCGCTCGCCCGAGACCAGCGCCCGGTTGAGGCCGGCCTCGAAGACCTTGGGATCGAGCCGGGTCTGGATCAGCGCGCCGACGCGGGCGGCGATCCGGCCGCGGGCGTAGTCGAGCACGCCCATGATGATGTAGAGACCGGCGATGAGCAGGGTCAGCGACACCAGCGTCGCCGTGGACCGGCTCGACAGCACCCGGTCATAGACCTGCAGCATGTAGAGCGGGCCGGTGAGCATCAGCACGTTCACGAACAGGCTGAACAGCCCGAGTGAAATGAAGAGCCGCTTCGTTCCCTTCAGCGCCGCTTGCGGGCTTTCCGTCGCCGTGGTCTGCACTCGTTACCCTTTCCGTCGCGGTCATGCCATGTCGGCACAGGTCGTATCATACCCGAGCCGAATCATCGACCAGATCCGATCCTTTGCGGTTACTGGTGGTTCCCGTACCGCGACAGGTCCGCCAATAGACGGACTCCCGTCGGTCGGGCCAGCCCCACATCCGTACAATCAAGTCAATTTTACTCTGGTGATCGCCCGGATCGTTCGCAAATCTCCGGGCGAGATTCGTAATCCCTCAGAAGCTATCACACCAGAGTGGTTCCCGCGCGGGAAATTTCTCGGCGGCTGTTCGCTTATCTCGAACAGGATTGCGCGACGGGCCGGCGGAACCGGCCGATCCTGTCGCCGGCGCCCGGTCGACAGCAGGATCCGACAACATAAGAACGGTTAGCAGGCCCGAATGGCCGCCGCCTGCCCGGCTTGTCCGGGCCGGTGGCCGGGGTCGTTACGGGGCAGTAGGCCGGGTACGGGGGGCGCCTGTTGCTCCCCGGGCCCGCCTCAGAACCCCCACTTCCCCACGTCGACGCCGAAGTCCGCGTTGAGCCGGGCCATGTCCGGCGCGAGCGTCTCCTTCACCCGGGCGCGCTCGGCGGCCGAGAGCCGGCTCTTGTCGGGGCGCAGCGCCGCGAGCGCCCGGCGCACCGGCGCCTTCACCACTTCCGGGACGCCGCCGCCAACGCCCGGCAGCAGCCGCCGGAGCCGGCGCTCGAACCCCGAGCGCGGCAGCTCCGTGACGTTGCGCGCCTCGGGGGCCGCGATCGTCTCGAGCGGCGCGAGCCCGAGGAAGCGGCAGGCGGCGTTCACCGTCTCCCGCGGATCGCGCGACAGCGTCTCGTAGTCGAGCAGCAGCAGGTTCTCGCGGCCGAACGCCCGGGCGAATTCATCGGCGAAGAGCCAGTAGTTCGAGGTCTGCACCAGGGTCGGATCGGTGATGGCGAAGCGCCACTCGGGGTCCTGCAGCATGAAGTTGTAGTGCGATTCGATCCGGTCGAACGGGTTGCGCACGATGTAGATGAGCTTCGGCCGCAGGCCGTAGGCGCGGATCGTCTCCGCCGCGCCGCGCTCGTGGAACTTGGTGTAGCCGGTGGAGCCTTCCATGGCGTAGCGGTGCCGGTCCGGGTCGAAGTCGGGCCACAGCTCCTCGTAGCGCGCCACCGGATGGCGGTGGCCCTGGTGCCGCGAGAAATACTCCGGCTCCTTGACGATCGACGGCGCGATCCCGGGATGCTCGGCGAGATAGGCGAAGAGCGAGGTGGTGGCGCACTTCATCGAGCCGATGATGAGCGCGAAGCGGTCGGCCGGGATCACGGCGAGCCCGGTCTCCGTGGCGGAAGCCGGGGCCGTCGCGGCGGCCTCTGTGGTGACGCCCGCGAAGGTCGCGGGAGCGGAAACGGACGCAGACGGAGGCACAGGGACGGACACGGAAACTCCCGGACGGCAACGGGTACGCAAGCCGCGATCTTACCCCGCGTGGCGGCGGGGGTCCAGTTCGCGACCGCAAAAACCCCCCGGCTGCACCCCCCGACCGCAAGCCCCCCGGGTCACAAGGAACCCGGGTCACAAGGAACCCGATGGCGCGTGGCCCTCAGGCGAGATGCCAGTCGATGATGAGCTGCGGGCCGCCGTTCGCCTCGAACGAGTGCGCCACGTGCGTACCGGAGCCGGTGATGTCGAAGGTGATCGCGTCGTCGCCGTCGGCAAGTGCCGCCTCGACGAGCGCCGAGACGTCGGCCGAGCGATAGCTTCCCCCCGCGGTCCAGGCGCCGGGAGCCCAGCCGACGCTCTCGCCAATGCCCTCGGCGGCAATCGTGAGATGCCCGGTAGCCGTCGCGCTGCGCTTTGCCTCGAAGAGCAGGTAGGCGCTCTCGATCGTGCCGTGACCGTCGCCCTCGCCGTCCCCGGCCGCTGCCAGGTCGCCGAAGTGCAGCGTCACGCGGTTCGCCTGCTTGCCGGTGGGGGTCGTGTTCATGCCGAGGTCGAGATCGATGCTCGTGCTGCCGCCGAGGGTCTCGCGGTCGTCATTGCCGGAAGCGAGGCTCAGGACTGTCCGGGCGACTCCCGTGCCGCCTTCGGGTGCTTCCGTGCCGGTATCGGGGCCGGTATCGGGGCCGGGAGCGGGGGGTGCGGCCGGGCTGCCGGGCTTCGCCCCGCTGCTGCTGCCCCAGAGCAGCTTCGAGATCGCCGCGGCGTCGAAGTTCGAGACGATCTCGCGCAGCCGGGTGCCGGAACCGGTGTCGATGAGATGCGCCCAGTCGTAGCCTTCCTGCAGCCCCTCGTTGCTCGCGAGCCGGCTGGCCATCGCCGCGAGGAGCGCGGCCGGGTTCGCCGCGAAGGCGTGGCTGCCCGCGTCCGAGGCGTCGAGCGTGGTCTTGAACGTCGCCCCCGAGGGCAGGTTCGCGAACGCCTGCCCGCCGGTCGCGACCGCGAGCGCCTTGTCGAAGGCATCGGCGAAGACGGTATCGCCCGTCACCTTCGCGGTGAGCGCGTGCTTCAGGTCCGGCCCCGGATCACCATTCGCGTAGCTGGCATAGTTCTGGTTCGAGATCGCCACGGTGAACTCGCGGGTGAGATCGCGCGCCGCACTCTCGTAGTTCGTCACCCAGTTGTTGCCGTGCTGGACCACGACGAAGTGCTTGAGCAGTGTCGCGATGCTGTGGCCCTGGTTCAGCAGGTAGCCGATCGTCTCGCCCGCGACATTTGCCCCGCCGCCGGCGGAATAGACCACGATCTTCGCCGGCGTCGTCGCCGCGCCGGTCTGGCCGATGGCGTTGAGGATGTCATCGGCCAGTGCCTGCGACGCCCCGGTGATCTGCGACTTCGCCGTGGCGTTGAAGTTCCAGGCCCGGAGCCCGCCCTGATCCGAGGCGAGCAGATCGTAGAGCTTCCATCCCGACCCCAGCGACTTCATCGCCGCCTTGCCGTATTCCTGAAAGAAGGCGTAGTTGCCCGCCGCCTGCTTGTTGGCGGTTGCGTTGCCGTAGCGGGCATCGGTTCCGAAACTGCTCGGGGCCTGGCCACCAGGATTGAGCGTGTAGTATTGGCCCCCGTCCTTGGTATCTCCGAATAGAATTCCACCCACCTTGACGGATGACCCTGATGACTGCGCGACAGTTCGGGCATAAGCGGCACCGAGCAGCATGGAGAGATTGTCATCGGGATCCCGATATCCATCATGACTGAGCCAAACCCGAACTTGGGTCATGATGTCCCCCTCCCGCCAAAGCCTGTGCAAGGTTAGTGAACGTTTCCACCTCGAAACGACCAGGTACTGTCAATGATATTGACAGTACACCGAATCAGGGAGGAGCGATCGACAGGTCTATAATCGCAAAAGATTTGGGATTAGGTCCAGAGCTTATGTTATGATGCGGCTGTCATGACAGGGCGCCTTTAGTACCGCCCCAGTACGGCCCCAGTACGGCCCCGCCATATGCCCGGAGAGCGAAGCGGGCCGCCACAGACGGTGCCGGTGATCCCGAAGATGAGTTTCCTGCCGCCGGCGGAGCGTCAGCGTCAGCGGCGGCGGGGCCGGACATCGGCGCCGGCCGGGGCCGCGAGGGAGGCCTCGAGCCAGGCGAGCTTCTTCGGCCAGATCACCCGGCGGGCGTCGAGCTCGCCGGTGATCCTGGCCCGCGCCCGGGTGCGCAGCGCCTCGAGGCCGCCGCCGCGGGCGTCGAGCGCGGTCTCGAGGCGGGCGACGAGGGCGTCGACGTCGTGCGGCGGCACCAGAAGCCCGCTCACCCGGTCCTCGATGAACTCCCGCACCGGGGCGGTGTCGCTCGCCACGAGCAGGCAGCCGGTCGACATGGCGTCGAGCAGCGACCAGGAGAGCACGAAGGGCACGGTCAGGTAGATGTGGGCGTCCGAGGCGCGCATCACCGCCACCATGTCGGAGCGCGAGAGCAGCCCGGTGAAGTGGATGCGCGAGAGATCGAGGTCGAGCTCGGCCAGCATGCGCGCCTTCCAGCTCTCGCCCTTGGGGAGCTGCGCGCCGTAGGCGACGCGGTCCTCGCCGCCGATGAGCGCGTGGAGCCGCGGGCGGCGGCGCTGCAGCTGGCTGAGGGCGCGCATGGTCTCGGGGAAGCCGCGGTGCGGCTCCATGCCCCGGGTGATCGAGGTCACCACCTCGGCGTCTTCGGGCACGCCCCAGCGCGCGAGGATCTCGCGGCCGCGGTCGCCGGGGGAGTGAACGTCGGTGTCGACCCCGTCGTGCATCACCGTCAGCCGCTCGCGCATCCAGGGCGGGAACTGCGCGGCCTGGAAGCGGGTCGGGCAGAGCGCGCGGTCGCCGGCGGAGAAGTCGGCCCAGAGCGGGGCGTTCCGGATCCGGGTGCGGGCGCGGGTGTCGAGCGGCTCGCCGGGAGGGCCGTCCTCGGGGGTGCGGTCCGGGTGCGGCCAGTTGTAGTACCATTCGAAGTAGGGCACCGAGAGCGCCTCGGGCCAGACGTCCTTCAGGAATGTCCCCGCCCCCCAGCCGGCATGGGCCATGACGACGTCGGGGATGAAGCCCTCGCCGCGCAGGCCCGCGCCCGCCCGGGCGAAGGCCTGGGCGGTGATGACGCCGGCCTCGAAGCCCTTGAGATACCGGTGCGTGCCCTCGGCGGGCGCCCGGTGGTCGGGGGAGCCGAGGACCCGCATCGCCGGGTGCGCGGCGCCGGCGCGCTGGGTCAGGAACACCACCTCGCGCCCCTCGCCCGCCAGCCATTCGCCGAAGGCGCCGAACTGGGCGGGAAAGTTCTTGTGGGCGAAGACGATGCGCCGGAGCGGGCGCGCGGGAGAGCGTGACCTGGTCATGGCGCGCATGAAACAGAGGCCGGGGGCCGGCGTCAAACCACGGTGACGCCAGACCAGGCCCCGCGCACGGTGCGCAGCTGGTCAAGCAATTGATATGGCTTGACTAAACTTTTGGCGTTAACCGGATTTCAAGCCCGGTTTACGCCCCCCTTCCCTGCCCGGGCGCCCGCGCCCGGGCCTTCACAGGATGAAATCATCCACCGTGTAGTCGGCGGCGCGGACGTCGCCGTCGAGGATGTCGAGGCGGAATTCCGGCAGCGACCCGCCGCCGGTGTCGGCGTAGACCACCGTCCGCGAGCCGGACTCGACGCACCAGACATGGCCGCGCCCGGGCTCGCCGAAGACGAAGGACTGCTCGCCCGGCCGCACGGTGTTGGCGTCGATCCCCGAGAGGTCGATGAGATCGCCAAGGGCCGCGCCCGCGCCCTCGAAGGCCGGCGCGCCGCCGCCGGGGCGGATCACGTCGGAGGTGCGGCCCGCCGATTCAGAGGTGGCGCCGAAGACGAAGGTGTCGCGTCCGCCGCCGCCGATCAGCACGTCGCGCCCGGCGAAGCCGATGAGCTCGTCCGCGCCAACGCCGCCCGCCAGCCGGTCCGAGCCGATGCCGCCATGCAGGCGGTCCGTCCCCGCGCCGCCCTGCAGGTCGTCGTTGCCCGCCCCGCCGCGCAGGCCGTTCGCCTCGGCGTTGCCGAGGAGCGTGTCGGAGCCCGCGCCGCCGACGGCGTTCTCGATCAGCGAGCCGCGGGAGATCGCCATGTTGCCCTTGAGCCCGCCGATGTCGGAGTAGGACGCGGCGGTGAGGTTGATGCGCTGGTCCGCGCCGTAGCCCGAGAAGTCGACGGTGTCGTTGCCGCCGGTGTCGACGATGGTGAAGGCGGTCTTGTTGGCGAAGCGCGCGAGGTGGGCATAGAGCGTGCCCGGCACCGTGGAGTTGAAGCCCCAGGTGGTGTTGCCGGTGAAGCCGCCGAGATCGTACTTGGCATCGAGCGCGATCCAGTCGGCCACCATCGGCGAGATCAGGTAGGCATGGTCCGCCTTGATCGAGGTGTTCTCGCTCTGGCTGAAGTACGACATGACCGACACCTGCCAGCTGTCGTTCAGGAAGGTGTTGGAGTTGTCGCCGTAGTCCGGGTCATTGGTGTCGGTGACGTAGGTCGCGGTCTCGTTGTAGGGCCCGGGATGCCCGAGGCCGAGGGCGTGGCCGATCTCGTGCAGGAAGGTCTGGAAGACATAATCGCCGGTGGTGCTGCCGCCGCCGTCCCAGCGGGCGGCGATGTTGATCACCGCCCCGGTGATCGTGTCGCCGTCCGGAAGGAGCCGGGTGTTGGCCGAGTTGCCGCGGTCGGCGAAGCGGATGTCCGCGGCCCCGGCCACGGGGCGGAAGTCGATGTCGAGCACCGCCTCGTAAAGCCCGAACGCCTGCCGGGCGAGCGCCGCCCGCGCCGGGCTGAGAGCACTCAGATCGTAGGTGATGACGCCCGCCTGCGCATGGGGGCCGGTGCTGTCGAGGTTCCAGCGCAGGTCCGCGCCATAATACCCCTCGCCGATCTGCTCGGCGATCTGGTCGTTCACATAGGTCGGCAGCGTCGACATGGTCTCGGGATCTCCCGCTTCGAATCAGTGCGGCCCGGGGTCGGGGCAATTCCCGGGCGCGCGCGGACGCGCGGGGATCCGGGGCCTGCCGGAAAAAAGCTGGCCGGGCGGTGACGGCAATGCCGGGCCACCCTTAACAGGCCCGGCCGGGGGATGCCCGCGAAAAGCGGGCAGTCTTGAAATGCCCGCAGAAGCGGGCGGCCCGGACGCCGCCGAGGCGCCGGGCCGCCGTCCGATCTTCAGGGGCCGATCCTCAGGGACCGATCCTCGCAGGGACGGGCTTCAGAGGATGAAGTCCATCGCCTTGTAGGCGGAGGCGAGGATGCCGCCGTCGAGGATGCTGAGCTGGAACTCGGCGGCCGCGTCGTTGTCGGTGTTGGCGTAGACCGTGGTGGTGGTGCCGGTGTTCGTGCACCAGACGTGGCCCTTGCCCGTGCCGCCGAAGACGAAGGCCTGGTTGCCGCCGGCGGTGACGTTGGCGTCGATCGCCGAGAGGTCGATCCGGTCGCCGGCCGCGGCCCCCGCGCCCTGGAAGGCCGGCGCGCCGCCGCCCGCCTGCAGCACGTCGCAGACCGCGGCGCCGAGCGGCGAGTCGCTGGTCGTGGCGAAGACGAAGGTGTCGTTGCCCGCGCCCGCCTGCAGCACGTCGCGCCCGGTGTTGCCGTTCAGCCGGTCGACGCCGTCGCCGCCGACCAGCGTGTCGTTGCCGGTGCCGCCGTTCACGAGGTCGTTGCCCTGGCCGCCGTAGAGCAGGTCATTGCCCGCGTCGCCGTAGACCGAGTCGTTGCCGAGCCAGCCGTCGACGGTGTCGTTGCCGCCCTGGCCGCCGAGGATGTTCGTCCCCGAGGTGCCGAAGATCGTCTCGCCGCCCTGGCTGCCGCGGGTGTTCTCGAAGCCCGTCACCTGCTCGGTGTTGCCACCCCCCGCCACGGAGGTGACGCCGGTGTTGAGGTTGATCGTGACGAGCCCGAGCCCGAAGGTGACGAGCGAGTAGTCGATCCAGTCGTTGCCCGCGCCGCCGTCGTTCACGTCGAAGGCGACGAAGTCGTCGTCGTAGACATAGTCGTTGCCGTTGCCGCCATAGACCGAGTCGACGCCGCCGCCGCCGGACAGCGTGTCGCTGTCGTTCTCGCCGTAGAGGCGGTCGTTGCCGCTGCCGCCGGAGAGGAAGTCGTTGCCGGTGTAGCCGTAGAGGATGTCATTGCCGTTCTCGCCGAAGAACCAGTCGTTGCCGCCGCCCGGAAAGTCGTCGATGTAGTCGTTGCCGTCGCCGCCGTAGACCGTGTCGTTGCCGGTCCCGGGTCGGATGATGTTGTCGAAGCTGTCGCCGTAGATCAGGTCATTGCCCGGGCTGGCGAGAGTCACGGGTGAGAAGAGGGTCGCGCCCGAGACGCCGGTCCTGTCGAAAAGCATAGCCATCTGAAAAATCTCCATTTTCTATCGGGTCTTGAGGCCGCCGGTCGGAAAATACCGGCCGGGCGGGGGTGGCGAGGGGCGCGCGCGGCGCCCGCCGCCCTGGGTCGGGCGGGAGCTTCAGAGGGTGAAGCGCGCCGCCGTGCCGGCCGAGGTGGGCGCATATCCCCGTCGGGGGTGATGCGCCGGACCTCCGCGGCCGGGTTGCCGGTGCCGATCGTGGTGCCGATCGTGATGGTGGGAAGGCGGGCGGGGGGACTCCCGGCCCTGTCGAAAAGTGCGAAGCATCTGAAAAATCTCCATCTTCTGAAAATCGCCGCCCGGCGGAAAATATCGTCCGGGTGGGGGTGGCGGGGGGCGCGCCAGCGCCCTCCGCTCCTGGTCAGGCGGGCTTCAGAGGATGAAGTCCACTGCCTTGTAGGCGGAGGCGAGGATGCCGCCGTCGAGGATGCTGAGCTGGAACTCGGCGGCCGCGTCGTTGTCGGTGTTGGCGTAGACCGTGGTGGTGGTGCCGGTGTTCGTGCACCAGACGTGGCCCTTGCCCGTGCCGCCGAAGACGAAGGCCTGGTTGCCGCCGGCGGTGACGTTGGCGTCGATCTGCGAGAGGTCGATCTTGTCGCCGGCCGCGGCGCCCGCGCCCTGGAAGGCCGGCGCGCCGCCGCCCGCCTGCAGCACGTCGCAGACCGCGGCGCCGAGCGGCGAGTCGCTGGTCGCGGCGAAGATGAAGGTGTCGTTGCCCGAGCCCGCCTGCAGCACGTCGCGCCCGGTGCTGCCGTTCAGCCGGTCGACGCCGTCGCCGCCGACCAGCGTGTCGTTGCCGGTGCCGCCGTTCACGAGGTCGCTGCCCGGGCCGCCGTAGACGAGGTCATTGCCGTCGTCGCCGTAGACCGAGTCGTTGCCGAGCCAGCCGTCGACGGTGTCGTTGCCGCCCTGGCCGCCGAGGATGTTCGTCCCCGAGGTGCCGAAGATCGTCTCGCCGCCCTGGCTGCCGCGGG
>NZ_JACHFM010000008.1 GCF_014201905.1 Amaricoccus macauensis
CGAGGCTGAGGCGGAGGCGGCACGGCTCGGGATCTGGTCGACCGAGTTCGAGATGCCGTGGGACTATCGCCGGGCGCATTAGCGAAGGCGCGAGGCCGGCATTGAGCGGTTGCACGGCGATGCCTTAGGGTCTGGTCCGGGGAGCTGGGGGGCGGTCGTGCGGTTCATTCTGGTTGTTGCGGCGATGCTGGCGGCGCCGGTGGCGTCGGCAAGGGACTACGATTGCGGCGATTTCTCGACCCAGGCCGAGGCGCAGCGGGTCTACGAGGATGCCGGCCCGGGAGACCCCTATCGGCTCGATCGCGATCATGACGGGGTCGCCTGCGAAACCCTGCCCTGACGGATGCGACGGGCGCGTCCCGGCATCGGCCGGGACCGGGCTCTACTCGGCCGCGCCGGCCTCCCCGAGCCGGCAAGCCGTCTCGGCCCATTCGGGTGACGATCCCTCGCGCGAGCCCCCGCCGTTGTCCGTGGTTGCAGACCGGCCACGTGGCCCCAATGGCGCAGCTTCGAGCTAGCGGTTCAGTCTCCTTCTGGGAAATCACAGTGACAGTACCACTGACCGTTCTGCGAGAGCGTCCTACAGCCGACCACGTTGCAACGGCGATTGCTGGGTGCACATCCGCCAGCAATGAAGACGCAGCGATTATCTCTAATCTCTTCATCCTTGACTGTAATTCCTAAATCGCTTTCTATTAATGTTTTCCACTCCATTGGAGTAAGAGGCTGTAAAAACTTGCGTCCCTCTGAAGAGACTACGATCCGAAATCCATAAGGAAAGATAACACCTTGTGCGGCGTCCAAAAGTCCCGCTTCGCTTAGTGCCGCCACTACCGAATCTGGATCTACCTGGGGCATGATGTTCCCTACTAACTGGGGCGTCCTCGAAGCGTACAGTTCCCGCCTGAGTCGAAACAGTGCGATTTAAACGCGCGTGCGGAGCTGGTGCGAATGGCAAGATTGTGGCCACGCCAGACGGATCAGAACGCTTAGATCGACGAGCCACGGTCAGCCTCCTGTTTCGCAGCGATGACACCCTCGCGGATCGCAGCCAGGGCGTGCCCGGCGCGGACGCGCCGGCAACCACGAATACGGCTTCCGCTTCGCAGATCCTCCGCATTCGCGGTTGCCCCCTGCCCTCTTCCGATCCGCCGGCCGGTCGTCACCGAAACAACGGAGGCTGACATGACCCGCTACGTCCTTACCGTCCCCTACACCTTCGAGCGCAACGGCCAGACCGAGACCCGCTTCCGCCGCGTCGGCGCGATCTTCGAGAACGCCCGCCGCGAGACCGGCGAGGTCTTCCTCTCGGTGAAGCTCGACTTCCCCGTTGCCGCTACCGAACTCGTCGGCTTCCCGCCCCGGCCGGAAGACGACCCGGCCTCGGACGAGGTCACGCAGTCCTGACGGACCTCGGAGGGCGGCCGACAAGGCCGCCCTTTCCTTCGCTATGCGACGGTACGGATATACGGCAAAGCGGCAGAACGCCGATACGTCATAACGGCTGAGATCGCCAAGGCGATCGTGATGATCAACGGCCAAGACGGGAGATCGACGGGCCGAGGCCCGCTCACCCCCTCCCTGACGACTTCGCCATGCCTGACGTCCGCCCAGCATCCGGGCGCCCGCGCGTCAACCGGCAAGCGGCGGCGAGGGCCGCCGGCTCCGCCGCCCCCCGTGTCCTCGCCTCCGGCTGCGGGCCGCGCCAGGGGCGTCTCCGCCCGGTTGACCCGCGTCCGCCCGGCCGCGGGTCGGGCAGCGCCCTCCCCGCTCTGCCCACCCGGGAAATGCGGAGAGCATTTCCGGTCGGTCGACCGGGAGGCGCCGCCCAGACGGCGGGCCGAGGGCAGAAGACCCCGACCGCTCCACCACGAAGGAGACGGACATGACCGGCAAGTTCGACGCGCAGCAGGAAGTGACGGACCGCATTATCGCGGCGATCGAGGCCGGCACGCCGCCGTGGCGGAAGCCGTGGACCGGAGACCGGGGCGGCGCGGCCTTTCCGCTGCGGGCCTGCGGCGAGCCCTACCGTGGGATCAACGTCATCCTGCTCTGGCTCGAGGCCGACGCGAAGGGCTACACCTCGCCGCACTGGTTCACCTATCGGCAGGCGCAGGAGCTGGGGGCCCATGTCCGGAAGGGCGAGAAGTCGGCACCGGTGATCAAGTTCGGCACTTTCGACACCGAAAAGGCCGAGCCGGCGGGCGAGGATGCCGCGACACGCAAGGTGATGTTCACCAAGCTCTACCACGTCTTCAACGCCGACCAGATCGACGGGCTGGCGGAGGGCTACTATCGGCGGCCGGAACCGGCTCGCGACCTCGGCACCGAGCCGGACGCCGAGCTGGAGGCCTTCTTTGCGGCAACCGGTGCGGTCATCGAGACCAGCGACGACCCCCGGGCCTACTACAACCCGGTGGCCGATCGCATCCACATGCCGCCGGTTCGCACCTTCGAGTCCGCGGGCGCCTACTACGCGACCCTGGCCCACGAGGCGGCGCACTGGACCGGGCACGGCACCCGCCTCGACCGCATCAAGAAGTTCGCCGACCGGAAGGCCTATGCTTTCGAGGAGCTCGTCGCCGAGCTCGGCAACGTCATCCTTTGCACCCACCTCGGGCTCACCCCGGATTTCGAGCAGAGCGGCGCCTACGTCGAGAGCTGGCTCAAGGCGTTGAAGGAGGACAAGCGGGCGATCTTCCGTGCCGCCGCCGAGGGGCAGAAGGCGGCAGACCTGCTTCTGGCGCTTGCCGACGTCGACGAGAAGGAGGCGGCCGCATAGCGGCCTCCCCTGCCCTACTAAGAAATTTGGCCGGTTGGGCAATCTCTGGATTGCCCAACCGGCGTAGCGCCTCCGGCGCTGGCCCAAGGACCGATCCTCAGCCCTCTTCGTTCGCGGCTGGCAAGGTCGGTGCATGTCCGGCCGATACCCGTATTCCTCTCTCGAGGTATCGGGCCAGCGCGGCCATGCTGATAGCGCGTCCCAATCCGCCGGGAGTCTCCAGATCCAAAGGGTCGAGAGCCGCCTTGGCGGCAGCATAGAGCCCAGGGCTCAGCATCTTGGTAGTGTTGAGGCTGACCTTTCCGGCGGGATAGGTCGCAGGACTGATCCTCTCGCCCCGCTCCACCGCGTCGGCCAAGTCGGAAAGCGAACGAGAGAGCAGCCGTTGCAATGCGCGCTTCTCTCCCATGGATGCCGCGGCCTGGTCGAACAGCGGAAAGGCGCCCGGCTTTGGAGCCGGAACGCGTAGCTTCACCGGAACAGTTCCCTCGCTGTCCTCCGCTGGTGACCTCGTTGGCGCCGCCCTCGGAGGGCGAGCTTTCCGTGTGACAGGCTGAGGCCGCGCTTTCCTATCAGCTTGGGGTTCTGGGGCAGCCGTCGGCGGCGCGGCGGCAGGTTCCTCGGGTGCCTCTGCGGGAAGAGGCAACCCGCGCTTCATGTTGAACTCGCGCCGCTGCGCCTCGTAGCTCTTTTTCGGTTTGACGATGCCCGCCACTGCTATTCCTCCAGAGCCACGAGTACGTCTGTCGCCAGCTCGTCGGCTTCGGCCATGGCAATCTTGAAGTGCTTTGCCGAAATGCGGCTCGCTGGATCCAACTCCTTTGCACGGACGGTCAGGTGGAGCATGCCGTCCCTCTTCATGCTGGCGTAGGCATCGCGATCCCGCAGCTTGGTGGCTAACATGGGAAAGACTTCCAGCCGATCGATCTCGATCTGTCGGGACTTGTTCGGCGTGTGGGGGAGCTTCGTGACCAGCAACGCTATAAGCGTGTTGGTCCCCTCCTCCTCGATCTGGTCGTGGACAAACTCCATCGTGTTGACCGCCTCGTCGATGTCGTATGTCGTGATCGCCGTGGGGACGATGACCAGCGCCGAGTTCGCGACGACGATGCTGTTGATTTCGGACCCGCCACCGTGGGTGTCAGCGAGCATGAACTCGACCCCCTGTTTCTCGGCTTCCACGACCGCTTTCTCAAAGCTGTCGAGATCGGCTGCGAAGTAGATCTGACAGGTGTCGTCCCAGCGGCCGGCGGCTTTGGCGTAGCTGCGCCACTGCGAGATCGGGGCGTTCTCGTCGCCCTCGAGAAGGGCAACCTTGCGGCCGCGAGCCAGGAGGGCCGAGCAGAGGGCGCTCAGCGCCGTCGTCTTGCCGGCCCCTCCTTTCAACGAGACGAAACTGATCAGCTTCATTCGGTCCCTTCCACCACTTCCCAGAACCGCAATGCGGCATCACGGCGAAGCGGCAAAATTCGAAAACGCCAAAACGGCATAGCCACCGATACGCTTAAACTACCCTAGCGGCGATGCGTCAACGCGCGGATACGGCACAGCGTTGAAGCGGCGACGCGCCGTTGCGAAAAAGCGACAAACACTGAGATACGGAAAACAGCAAAGAAACGCAAAAGCGCCTGAAGGCCGGATACCCCATAAACGGCAAAGCGCGGTTAACATCAAAACGCCATAACCGCAGAACGTCATAAGTGCTATAATCAAAAAACGACGAAACGCATAAACGTGAATACCGCCGTGCGTCACTACGGCAGAGCCTTTTGGGGTCCGCGGGAGGGTCGAAGCAACGAGCGCCCCAGCGGCCCGCTGAGCCGCCGGGAGAAAGGGTTGAAAAGAGTGAGAGGGTTGGGTTAGATTGATGGCAGGATATATAAAAATGTAGAACATTTAACGATGACCCAACCCAAGGCCACCGACCGAGCCAGCAAGAGCGCCGCCAATGACGGCGCCGCCTCCGGCTGGCGCGATCGCCAGATGATCCGCGGCAAATGGCAGGATCCCGAGGCGGCGAAGAAGGAGCCGCGCGCCGATCGCACGATCTCGATCCGCCTGACCGAGGCCGAACTCGCCGAGTTCGACGCCCAGATCGCGGGCCTCGGCCTCAACCGAAACCGCGCCTTGCGGATCGCCGCTCGGCGGATCGGCGGCTTTCTGGAGGTCGACGGGGAGACGGTGGAGGCGCTGCGCTCGATCAACCGGCAGCTCGCCGGCGTCGCGACGAACATCAACCAGATCGCGCATTCGGCCAACCGGACGCACGATCCGGACTATCGCGCCTTCATGGCGCAGCGGGCCGAACTCGGCCGGATCCTGATCGAGACCCGCGGCGCGCTGCAGCGGATCCTCGACCTCGGTGCCCGGCGCGAGGACGGCCTCGGGCGGCTGAAGGCCGCGGCCGCGGCCGAGAGGGCAGGGGGGCCGGAATGAGCGTGCCGTCGGTTCCCGAACTCCTGCGACGCGGGGCGCAGGCGCCGGCCTGGGTCTCGGCGGTCGACGCGGTGATGGGCGAAGACTGGGCGCATCTCGAGCTCGGACGCGGCAGCGCCGTGCGGCTGCCGGTGGACGAGGGGCGGCGGACGGGAGCGCGGCGGCGGGCGGCGATCGGCGGGGCGCTGTCGCCGAACCCGCAGGCGCTGGTGAAGCTGATCTGCTCGGGCGGCACGGCGACGAGCGGCGCGCTGCGGGCGCAGATGGACTATCTGAGCCGGCAGGGCGACGTGCCGCTGGTGTCGTCCGAGAGCACCTTCGGAACCGAGCTCTGGGTCGGCGATGCGGCGCAGATCGCCGCTGCCTGGGGGCTGCCGGATGTTGACCGGGGCGGGGCCGACCGGACCTCGCACTTCGTGGTCAGCTTTCCCCAGGGGACCGATCCGGACGCGGCCGAGCGGGCAGGGCGGGCGTGGGCGGCGTCGCTCTTCGACAGCGGCGCCCATGGCGACCGCTGGGACTATTACACCGCCTTCCACAAGGACACGGCCTATCCGCACATCCATGTCGTCGTCGGCCGGCGCGGGCTCGACGAGGGGCAGTGGCTGCGGGTGTCGTCGCGCGGAGAGCTGACCTTCGACCGGCTGCGCGAGGTGCAGGTCGCAGTGGCGGCGCGGGAGGGGATCGCGCTGACCGGGACGACGCGGCTGTCGCGCGGGGTGCATGATCGGCCGGTGCCGGATGCCGAGTACCGTCGCGCCCGCACCGAAGGACGGGAGGCGGTGGCGCCGGCGCATACCGAGGCCTCGGCGCTCGCCACGGCGGCGGAGATCCTCGACTACGCCCGGAACTACCAGGGCGCGGCGGCATCGATCGCCGAACGGGCGCCGGAGCTTGCCGGTCGGCTGGAAGCCGCGGCGGCGACGATCCTTGCAGGCCAGGAACTTGTGGCGGAGCGCGCGGCGGCGCCGAGATTGACACCAGAGGAGGCCATGCGGATGGCGGAGACGATCGAGCAGCTGCAGGCCGAGGTGCGGCAGAACTTCGTCGAGCTCGAGGCCGACGTGCGGTCGGTCGAGAATCCGGCGAAGCGGGCGGAGTTCCTGCGCGACCTCGCCGGGCTGAAGGCCGAGGCGGCGCCGTTCATCCGCGACGATATGGGGTTGCAGGGCTACCGGGCCGAGGCGGTCCACGCGGACTACCGCGGGCTGGCGGTGCCGGCCGGCGATGCGCGGACGGCAGCGATCAAGGTCGAGGCCGACAGGGACGTGGCACGGCTCGCCGAGCGGTTCGGCTTGCAGCCCGAGGCGACGCTGGCGCGCTTCGCGGCCGGGACGGTGTCGATGGGGCTCGGGCGCGACTACCGGGCAGAGGAGCTCGCCGAGCGGGCGGCGGATCGCATGGCGCGGGGTCAGCCGGCCGAACGGGTCGACGAGGCGACGGCGCAACTCGCCGACTTCCACCGCCGTGTGGGGACGATCTACCGCGAGGCGGCCGAGCGGGTGCGCGAGATTGAACGCGAGGACCCGCGCGGCGCGCCCGACCTCGGGACGACGCGGGACGCCGTTGGTGGACGCGGGCAGGCTCGCGGCGGGGAAGGGGGCGCCAGGCCGTCGGCCGGTCGTGATGACGACGTGCCGGAAGGGCGCGGCAAGCCCGAGCGGCCGGGCCGGCGCCGCGACCGCGACGACGACGATCGGAGCCGGTGATGACGCGGCGCGGACAGGACATCCTGCTCGGCGGCGGCGTGGGGCTGATGGTCGGCATCCTGCCCGGCCTGCTCGCCGCCGGTGCCGTCGTCACCTGGCGGCTCGGCGGCGATCTGGGCGAGATCGATCTCGCGACTTATTTTCGTACGCTGCCTGCTGCGGCGCGCTGGGAGGGATTGCCGACGACAGCGGCGTTGATCGGGGTAGGGGTGGCGCTCGCCTTCGCCCTGGCCGGCATCGCGCTGCTGTGGCGACCGCAGCTGAGCCTACACGGCACGGCCCGCTGGGCCGAGCCGGGCGAGCTGCGTCGGGCCGGGCTGCTGGCGCGGCGGCTCGAGGAGGTGCGCGGGCCGATCTGGGGCAAGCTCGGATCGCCGAAGTCGCGGGCGCCGTACCTGAGCTCGGAGAAGATCGTGCATTCGCTGGTGGCGGCGCCGACCGGGGCAGGGAAGGGGGTCGGGGTCGTCATCCCGACATTGCTCACCTACCCGGGGTCGACCGTGGTGCTCGACGTCAAGGGCGAGAACTACGAGAAAACCGCGGCGCGGCGGCAGGAGCTCGGCGACCGGGTGTTCAAGTTCGCCCCCTACGCCAAGGATCGACGGACTCACCGCTACAACCCGTTCGACGAGGTGGCGGCGGCTCCGGAGCGGCGGCGGTTCTCCGAAGCGCTGCGGCTGGCGAACAGCCTCGTGGAGGCGAAGGGCAAGGGGACCGAGTCCTGGGTCGACGGTGCGCGCGAGATCTTCGCGGCGACGGCGGTGGTTGCGCACGAGCGCCGAACGCCGACGATCGCTGCGGTCTACGACCTGCTGACGGAGGCGGGAGCGCCGGGAGCGCTGCTCGAAGGGCTCGCGGCGAGCACGCAGTCCGGGGAGGCGCGGTCGGTGTTCAATCGCTTCGCCGGCCAGCCAGAGAAGGTGCTCGGCAGCTACATGTCGGTGCTCTTCGACGGTGGTCTGCGGCTCTGGGCCGACCCGGACGTCCGCGACGCGACCGCGGCAACGGATTTCTGGATCACCGACTTCCGCTCGGACCCGGCGAGCGTCTTCCTGTGCGTCAGCCAGAAGGACCTCGGCGTGCTGTCGCCGCTGATCCGACTGATGTTCCAGCAGATGTTCACACTGCTGCAGGAGACTGACCAGACCGAGAAGGATAAATTCGACGTGCTCTTCCTGCTCGACGAGTTCGCCTCGCTCGGAAAGATGCAGGAGATGGGACGGGCGATCACCACGGTGCGCTCCTCGGGCGCGCACCTGATGCTGATCGTTCAGTCGCTCGCCAACCTGCGTGAGGTGTATGGCACCGACGGTGCAGCGAACTTCATGGGCAACTGTGAGCTGCAGCTCTTCATGGCGCCGACCGATGCCGATACGCCGCGGTACGTTTCCGAGGCGATCGGCGACCAAACGCGGATGGTGCGGGTGAAGTCCTGGCGGCAGCGCGGCTGGGACGCAGCGTCGATCCAGGAGCGGCAGGAGGGAATCCGGCTGATCCGGCCGGAGCAGATCCGCATGCTGGGGCCGGATGCGGCGATCGCGTTGGTGCGGGATCAAAACCCGGTGCGGATGGCGAAGGTGCGGTACTACGAGGACCGGGGGCTCAGGGCGCTATACGAGGGGCAGAAGGGCGTCGGACCTTTCCAGGAGATCGGCGAGATGCCGGAGGCAATCCCGCCTGGGGGGGACAACGAGAAGAAAGTGGCCTCCAACAACGGACCTGAAAAGCGGGCCGAACCCTCGCTGGACTCGGGCCACGATGTCGTTGTGAAGTCAGCGATTCTAGAGACGCCGGTAGCGAAGCTTAGGATTGTCCGAGGAAAGCAGGTCGACCTCAGGCAGGCAATAGCTGTCTACCGACAAGGTCCGGAGGCTCTGAGAAAGTGACAGGGCTGACCAGACTCACCCAACCCTAAGTTGGTCAGTCCATCGTCGGAGTGTCGGAGTGACGAACTCGGCCGAAGCTCGCATTCTGGTCGTCCAGCGCGGAAGCCCTCTCGAGAGTGTGCACGTTGTGATTGCCGAAAGAGCGAGGCCTTCTGACCTGCCCCTGACCCGCCGCGCCCAGCCCGCCATCTTTTAGGCAGATGACGCCAGCTCTCAGGTGATTGACCTTCCGCTTTGAAACATCGGTCCACCGCGGCGGCGGGGAAAACCGTAGCCATGGATCTCTACCAGGTCGATATCAGCCGGCTGGGCTGCTATGCCCTCGCAGAGAATAGCCGCGCCTTCGGCGCCATTTCGGCGACCAGATGCTCAGCGATATCGGAAGGCGTCTCGCCCGGTGTCAGTGCAGCGGCGAGGAGTTGCGCCACGGCCGGTGAGGAACGCGGAGCACGGTCGCCCTGAACGTAGTCGTACCAACCCCCTCCGGTTTTCTGGCCCTTGCGACCGGCCCGGACGAGGAGGTCGCCGAGGGTCTCCGGTACGTCCTCTCCACGCCCGCGGGACCCTTCGCGCTGGAGAAACGCGATGTCGAGACCGCCTAGGTCCTGGGCTTCGAAAGGACCCATCGCGAAGCCATAGGCGCGCATTGCGGCGTCGACGCCGGCAATAGGAACGCCCTTGCGGACGAGGTCCTCGGCGGCGGCCCGGTAGCGCTTCAGGATACGGTTGCCGATGAAGCCGTCGCAGATGCCGGCTTGAACCGGAATCTTGCGGAGCCTGGCCGCGAGGGCGAAGCCCGTTGCCAGGGTCTCGGGGCTGGTGTCCGGCGTGGGCACGATCTCGAGGAGCTTCATCACGTTGGCGGGGCTGAAGAAATGAAGGCCGATGAAGCGGGCCGGGTTGGGAAGACCCTCGGCGATCGCGCGGGGATCGAGATAGGAGGTGTTGGTCGCGAGGATCGCGTCCGAGCGGCAGACGGTGCCGAGGGCGTCGAACACGGCCAGCTTGACCGAGATTTCCTCGAAGACGGCCTCGATCACGAGGTCGGTGTCGTCCAGGGCGGCGTAGTCCGTCGTCCCCTGGAGGTCGGCCATCCGAACCGCCCCGTCCGCCTCGGTGAGCCGCCCGCGCTTCACCGCCCCTTCGAAGATCCCGGCGACGTTGGCGAGGCCGCGCGCCAGCGCCTCGGCGTCGCGCTCGACGAGCGTCACCGGAATGCCGCCGTCGCGCAGGGCGGCGGCGATGCCGGCACCCATGGTGCCGCCGCCGACGACCGCGGCCGTGCGGAGGGTCTTCGGCTCGACCCCCTTGACGGAGGCGGGACGCAGGGCGGCGCGCTCGGCGAAGAAGACGTGGCGGAGGGCGGCGGCCTCATCGGCCAGCGGCACGAAGCCGGAGTTCAGCATCCGGAGGATGTCCGCGGACTCGTTGCTGACAATCGTTGCCCGCTGCTTGTCCCACAGAACCGGCACCGTCGCCCGTCCGGTGAAGGCCAGGTCCGCACGAGTGTAGATCTCGTAGAGATAGGTGGCGCCGTTCAGCTCATCACGGTCGGACCCCGGGTAGTCGCGAAGCGCCAGCCCTGGTCGGTCAGCGCCGGCTCTACGACCGAGACCGAGATCACATCGTCTAGCTTCTTCAGCTTGCGGCCGATCAACGTGCGCGAGGCCCAGGGACAGATCAGCGCGACGTAGAGGTGGTAACGCCCCGCTTCGGCTGCGAAGCCGCCCTCGCCAGTGGGCCCGGCGCTTCCGTCGGGCGTGACCCAGTTGCGGAAGCTTGAGGTCTGACGGACGAAGCCGCCCTTCTCGTCCTTGGCCTGGACCGGGTGCCACTCGGCAGTCCATTTACCATTCACCAGCATGTCTCGGTCCTCAAACGGATGTTGCGAGATACCTGCCGCGACCCAGCCATTTCGAACCGGGCCGCGGCAGGGGATGGCTGATGGTCAGGCTCAGCCGCGGCGGAGGGCGTAGGCGCCGTCGCCGAGCAGGGCCTGGACGATCAGCGCGACCACCCAGAAGGCCGGAAACTCCCAGCCACCACCCTCGTTGGAGAAGAAGAACCCGGCCGCGCCGTGCGGGGCGTAGATCGAGCCGAGCAGGACCGGCACCAGCCCCAGCGAAACCCAGCGCGTCCACACGCCGAGGATGAGCGAGATGCCGCCGAGGAGCTCGGCTGCGATGACGAGATAGGCGAGCGGCCCGGGGAAGCCGAGGCTCTCGAAGAAGCCAGCAGTGCCCGCTGGCGTGAAGACGAAGAGCTTCAGCCCGGCATGAGCTAGGAAAAGGGCGCCGGTGGAGACGCGCAGGACGAGCGCGGCGAGATCGGCGTTGCTGACGCCGGCAACGACAGACGGCCGGGCAGCATGGGAGGCGGTGGCGTAGGTCATGGTCAGGTTCCTTGCATGTGAGATGAAGTCAGGCAGCGCGCTGCCAGGTCGGGGCGATGTCGGTGCCGAGGCCGAGGCCGTAGCCGAGGGCGATGTTGAGGCCGGCGAGCGGCTCGAGGTACCGGGCAGAAGCGAGCCCGCCGGTCTCGATCGTCTCAAAGCCGGCGTTGACGGCGAGGTCGGAGACGGTCTTGCGGGCTTCGGCGTTGTCGCCGGCGACGAAAACGGTGACGGGACGGCCCGCTGCCTTGCCGCCGGCCTGAAGCACAGAGGCGAACACGGTGTTGAAGGCTTTCACCACCTTGGCACCGGGCGCGAGCTTCTGGATTTCCTCGGCCGCGCTGGTGGTATGACCGATGGTCAACGCGGAGTAGTCGGCGGTCATCGGGTTGGTGATGTCGACAAGGGTCTTGCCCGTGAGATCGCCAGCGGCGCGGATGATGTCCGCAGCGGCGTCGTAGGGCACCGCCAGCACGACCAGATCAGCCTTGCGGGCCGCTTCGGCGAGCTCCGCGCCAGTGATGCCGTTGCCAATCTTGCTGGCGACCACCTTCGCCTTCTCGGCGTCGCGCGATCCGAGGGTGACAGTGTGACTGGCCTTGGCGAAGAGCACGGCGAGGCCGGCGGCCATGTTGCCGGTGCCGAGGAGAGAAATGTTCATGTTGGTGTTCTCCTTTGAGGGGGACGCGCATCCGCGTCGTCTGTGGGGAGAACATGGACCTGTTCAGGAGGAATGATAATCCAGCCTACCTGAAGATGATTGCATCCTCAGTGGAAGAGGTCGGCTTACCGGGCTGGCTTCCGATGGGCTCGCCCGGCATGGGAATCCACCTAGCGGGCGCTTAGCGCGATCGCCAGTCTCAGATGTTGGTCTGATCGGGCGGCACCCCGTGGGGCAGCTGGGCGGCGCCATCCCCCGCTTCACAGACTACGTCGTTCATGCCCACGCCGTAGCAGCTCATCGAGAGCGATCCCATGGCGTAGCCGCGCAGCAGGGCCTGAGCATCGGTTTCCGCGGTCGCGAGCCCTGCGGTGTAGAGGAGCGGAATGAAGTGATCGGGCGTGGGAACCGCCAGATTGAAATCGGGATGCTCCAGGGACTTCAGAATGTCGGCCGGCGCCTCGGTCATCTGGCGAGCGACCATGTCGTCGAAGCGGCGGGCCCACTCGGTACCGGCGTCAGGGCGGTTCCACTCGATGCGGCCGAGGTTGTGCACGACGTTGCCACTCGACACGATCATGACGCCGCGTGCGCGCAGCTCGTTCAGCTTCGTGGCAAGCTCGATGTGATAGTCGAGCGGCTTGAGCGCGTTGATCGACAGTTGGACGACGGGAATGTCGGCTTGGGGGAAGAGGTGGGCGAGCACGCTCCAGGTGCCGTGGTCCAACCCCCATTGGTCACGGTCGGCGCCGACCCAGTGCGGCTTGACGACTTCGGCCACTTCGCCCGCCAGCTCCGGCAGGCCTGGTGCGGGATAGTCAAAGGCGAACAGCTCGTCGGGAAACCCATAGAAGTCGTGGATCGTGCGCGGCCGCGCCATCGCGGTCACGGCGGTCGCGCCGATGAACCAATGCGCCGATACCACCAGCACTGCACGCGGCTGCGGCAGCGCCCGCCCAAGCCTGCGCCATGCTCGCGTATAGCCATTGTCCTCGAGCGTGTTCATCGGGCTGCCGTGACCGACAAAAAGCGCAGGCATGATTGTCACTTCGACCTCCGTTGTGTGCCAGTAAGCTGCCGGACACGATGCCAGCGAACGTCGTCCGCCCCAGGATACCCGAAACTATCCTGCCTGCGCTCACATTCGTACCGGCAGCGGTGGCTCTCTTGGTCCCGCAGTCGGAATGCTTGCGATCGCTCGGGGAAGGCCGCTCACCAGCCAACCTCCCAGTGGGGCTGGCCACGGTACCGCGTGGCAAGGAAGTCGACCAGCACCCGCACCTTTGCCGCGAGATGACGGCTGTGCGGGTAGAGCGCGTGGACGCCGAAGGGCTCGGCGCTGAACGCGTTCAGGAGTGCGCGGACTTTCCCGGCGGCGATGGCGGGACCGGCAACGAAGCTCGGCACATAGGCGAGGCCCAGTCCGGCCTCGGCCGCGCCGAGGCACGCCTCGGCGTTCGAATAGTAGAGCCGGCCGGTCACCGGGACTGTGATGGTCTCGCCGTCCGTGCTCCGGAACGGCCAGCGACCGGGCTCGCGAAAGTTCGTGTCGATGATGCACGCGTGCCGGGGCAACTCGTCGGGTGTCGACGGCGCACCGTGCGCGGCGAGATAGGAGTTCGACCCTACGAGAACGATCCGCACGTCGCAGAGCTTACGGGCGATCAGACTTGTGTCGGTGGGGCGCCCGACGCGAACGGCGATGTCGAAGCCTTCGTCCACTAGGTTCACGACTCGGTCGGAGAAGTTGACGTCGAGCTCGATCTCGGGATAGCCCGCAGCGAAGTCGTTGAGCGCGCGCGCAAGCTCGACGGTTCCAAAGGTCAGGGGAGCCGTGAGACGCAGCCGACCGCGTGGGGTTTGTGCGACGTTCCGGATCGCCAAGTCGAGGTTGTCGATCTCGTCCAGAATGGCACGCACGCGTTCGAAATACGCCCGGCCGGCTTCGGTCTCGGACACGGCGCGCGTGGTCCGGTTCAGCAGGCGCACGCCGAGCTCGGCTTCGAGGCGGGAAACGAGCTTGGAAGCTTGTCCGGAGCTGGTGCCGAGCTTGACCGCGGCGCTGGTGAAGGAGCGGGCCTCGACCACTGCGACGAACATGCGATCACACTCAAGACGATCCATGGCTCCTCGCTCGCCGGAAGCAGTTAGTGCCCGCGCGCGTTCATTTCCCGGAGATTAGAGGAAATTGCATCCGTCGCTACCTGCCTATCAGCCAGCGCCGACGCCACGCCCACTCCTACTGAGCAAGGGGCGTGGCTTGGCCGAACCGCGATGGGGCTAAGGTCTCGCGTCGCCGGGGTCGCCATCCGACCCCGGAGCGGGCGATGCGGCGGCGGACCTTGGCGGAAAACTTCGGGGCGCACGTGGGCGATAGACGGGGATACGCCACCCGAAGCGAAGCGAGCCCGCGCGGAGTACGAAGGTGGCGACCGAGGCGGTCAGCAGCGACAGCGTTTCGGCCGTGGGAAACAGGTGGAGCATCAGGACACTCGCGAACGCGCCGACGAGACAGGCGCTGACATAGAGTTCGCCCTGACGCAGGACCAGCGGGATCTCGTTGGTGACCACGTCGCGCATCAGTCCGCCAAAGGTGCCGGTCGCGACACCCATGACCAGAATGATCGGCCAGGGGGCGCCGGCCTCGCGCGCAATCGACACGCCGGCGGCGGCCGCGACCGAAAGCGCCACCGCATCGAGCCAGACAATCGCCTGGTAGCGGGACTCGAGCCGGTGGGCGGCGAAGAACGCCAGGATCGCCGCGGCGCAGGCGACCGCGAGGTAGTGCGGGCTGCCGACCCAGAAGACCGGGTCTCGCCCGAGCACAAGATCGCGAAGTGTGCCGCCCCCGACGCCTGTCAGGCAGCCGAGAAAAAGAAATCCCACGATGTCGAGCTGGGCGCGGGATGCGACGAGACCGCCGGTCAGCGCAAAGACGAAGACGGCGATCAGGTCCAGGATTGCAGCGAGCGGCATCACTGACCACTCGGCGGGTTGGACTCCGCCCGCATCATTTCGCAGGAGCGCCTAGGCCTGGGCCCGGACAAGGGTCGCGCTGCCAAAGTCGCAGCAGCTTCGTCCTCATCATGGTCCGGCGAGATCGGCATCCAGTGGACACGTTCTCGTCGACTTCTGGGGCCTTGTAAGTCGCTCGTCCTCATGAACCTGCACATCGCAATCTACTTTCCGAAGACCACCGTGCGCGTGCTGCACAGGAGGACGCGGCGTTCGAGGTGGCTCTTCACGGCACGGGCAAGCACGCGGGATTCAGTGTCGCGGCCGATGGCGACGAGATCCTCGGCGGTATCAGCATGGCTGACCCGGGCGACGTCCTGCTCGATGATCGGACCTTCGTCGAGATCACTGGTCACGTAGTGCGAGGTGGCGCCGATCAGCTTCACGCCGCGCTGGTAGGCCTGCTTGTAGGGGTTCGCGCCCTTGAAGGCCGGCAGGAAGGAGTGGTGGATGTTGATCGCCCGGCCTGAGAGCTTGCGGGTGAGGTCGTCGGAGAGGATCTGCATGTAGCGGGCCAGGATGACGAGCTCGGCGCCGGTCTCATCGACGAGGGCGAGGAGCGCGGCTTCCTGCTGCGGCTTGGTCTCGGGCGTCACCGGCAGGTGGACGAAGCGGATGCCCTCGTGATCGGCGAAGCGACGTGCGTCCTCGTGGTTCGAGACGAGCGCGGCGACCTCTGCATGCAGCCAGCCGACGCGGATCTGGTAGAGCAGGTGCAGGAGCGCGTGGTCGAACTTCGAGACCATGGCAATCACTTTCGGCGGGCGCGCCGCGTCGACGACCTTCAGGTCGAGGCCAAGCTTTTCGGCGGTGGGGGCGAGCGCCTGCTCGACCGCCGTCGCGGTCAGCCCTTCGGGACCGAAGAATGCGACGCGCAGGAAGAAGCGATCGGTTGGCCGGTCCCAGTGCTGGTGGGTCTCGTGAATGTTGCCGCCGAGGTCGGCGATGGCCGTCGAGACGGCAGCGATGATCCCCGGCAGGGGAGCACTCGTCAGGGTCAGGATGAAAGAGGTCTCCGACACGTTCAGCACTCCGGGAGGTTGACGGCGAGCCCACCGGTGGAAGTTTCCTTGTACTTCACGCTCATGTCGCGGCCGGTCTGGCGCATGGTTTCGATGCAGGCGTCGAGCGGGACGACGTGGGTGCCGTCGCCGCGCAGCGCCAGCGAGGCGGCGGCGACGGCCTTGATGGCGCCGAGGCCGTTCCGCTCGATGCAGGGGACCTGGACCAGGCCGCGGATGGGATCGCAGGTCATGCCGAGGTGGTGCTCGAGCGCGATCTCGGCGGCGTTCTCGACCTGGGCGTTCGAGCCGCCGAGCGCGGCGCAGAGGCCGGCGGCGGCCATGGCGGCGGCCGAGCCGACCTCGCCCTGGCAGCCGACCTCGGCGCCGGAGATCGAGGCGTTGGTCTTGATGATGCCGCCGACCGCGGCGGCGGTCAGCAGGAAGTCGCGGATGCCGGCGTGGGTCGCGCCGACGCAGTGGTCGCGGTAGTAGCGGATGACTGCCGGGACGACCCCGGCGGCGCCGTTGGTCGGCGCGGTGACGACCTGGCCGCCGGCGGCGTTCTCCTCGTTGACCGCCATGGCGTAGACCGAGAGCCAGTCGTTGACGGTGTGCGGCTGGGCTAGGTTCAGGCCGCGCTCGGCGAGGAGCGCCTGGTGGATGGCGCGGGCGCGGCGGCGGACCTTGAGGCCGCCGGGCAGGGTGCCGTCGGTGGCGAGGCCGCGCTCGATGCAGGCGTCCATCACCGACCAGAGCCGGTCGAGGCCGGCGTCGAGCGGGCGGCCACCGCCGGCGGTCTCGTTGGCGCGCTTCATCGCGGCGATCGGGAGGCCGGAGGCCTCGCCCATGTCGAGCATCTCGGCAGCGGTGGCGAAGGGGTGGGGGCGGGTGACCTCGGCGTCGTCGCCCTTCATGGCCTCGGTCCGCATCTCGCGCTCGGTCAGCACGAAGCCGCCGCCGATCGAGTAGTAGGTTTCGGTGAGGTGCAGGTTGCCGGCGGCGTCGAAGGCCTTGAGCACCATGCCGTTGGCGTGGCCGGGGAGCGGCGGGCCGTAGTCGAAGACGACGCCCTTCTCGGGATCGAATTCGAGAGGCCCGATGCCAGGCACGTCGATCGTTCCGGTCTCGCGGAGGGTGCTCAGGCGGCGCTCGGCTTCGGTGGGGTCGAGGGTGTCGGGGACGAAGCCGAGCAGGCCGAGGATCACCGCGCGATCGGTGGCGTGGCCCTTGCCGGTGAAGGCGAGACTGCCGTGCAGGCTCGCCTCGAGCCGGACCGCGGCGCCCGAGCCAGGCACGCGGTCGGACCCGGCGCGCACCGCGTCTAGGAAGCGGGCGGAGGCGAGCATCGGCCCCATGGTGTGGGAGCTCGACGGGCCGACGCCGACCTTGAAGATGTCGAAGACGCTGAGGAACATGGATGTCCCCTTGCACTGGGTGGATCAGCGCCCACGTCGCTGACCTCACCGTGACGGTTTGGTCCCGCGCGGACGAACCCCGCGCGGAGAGAGCGATGTAAGTCTCAGCCCTCGTAGATCGGGTGGGCGTCGGTCAGCCTGCGCACCTCGGCCTGCACCTCGGCCTCGACTGCTGCGTCGCCTTCGGCGCCCTTCGTGGCAAGCGCATCCACGACCTTCAGCACCAGTTCGCCGACGCGGGCGAACTCGGCCTCGCCGAAGCCGCGGGTGGTGCCGGCGGAGGTGCCGAGGCGGACACCGGAGGTGACGAAGGGCTTCTCCGGGTCGAAGGGGATGGCGTTCTTGTTGCAGGTGAGGCCGGCGCGCTCGAGCGCGCGCTCAGCGTCGCGGCCCTTCACGCCCTTCGGACGGAGGTCGACCAGCACCATGTGGCAGTCGGTGCCGCCGGAGACGATGTCGAGGCCGCCCTTCTGCAGGGTCGCGGCGAGGGTCTTGGCGTTGGCGATGACGGCGGCGGCGTAGTCCTTGAACGACGGCTGCAGCGCCTCGCCGAAGGCGACGGCCTTGGCGGCGATGACGTGCATCAGGGGGCCGCCCTGGTTGCCGGGGAAGACCGCGGAGTTGAGCTTCTTCGCCAGGGCCTCGTCGTTGGTCAGGATGATGCCGCCGCGCGGGCCGCGCAGCGTCTTGTGGGTGGTCGAGGTGGTGACGTGGGCGTGGGGCACCGGGTTCGGGTAGAGGCCGGCGGCGATCAGGCCGGCGTAGTGGGCCATGTCGACCATCAGGTACGCGCCGACCTCGTCGGCGATGGCGCGGAAGCCGGCGAAGTCGATCTCGCGCGGGTAGGCGGAGGCGCCGGCGATGATCAGCTTCGGCTTCGTCTCGAGGGCGCGCTCGCGCACCGCGTCCATGTCGATCAGCTGGTCCTGCTCGCGGACCTCGTAGCTGACGACGTCGAACCACTTGCCGGACATGGTGACCGGCGAGCCGTGGGTGAGGTGGCCGCCGTGGGCGAGGTTCATGCCCATGATGCGGTCGCCGGGCTGGAGCAGGGCGAGGAACACCGCCTGGTTGGCCTGGGCGCCCGAGTGCGGCTGGACGTTGGCGTAGGCGGCGCCGAAGAGCTGCTTGACGCGGTCGATGGCGATGGTCTCGACCTCGTCTACGAACTCGCAGCCGCCGTAGTAGCGCTTGCCGGGGTAGCCCTCGGCGTACTTGTTGGTCAGCACCGAGCCCTGGGCGATCAGCACGTCGCGGGAAACGATGTTCTCGGACGCGATGAGCTCGATCTGGTGCTGCTGGCGGCCGAGCTCGCGGCCGATGGCGGCGGCGACGGCCTCGTCGGCGAGGCGGGGGGTGGTGGTGTCGAGCATGAAGCGTTTCCTTGTTTTCTCAGAGGCCGGCGGCAAGCTCGCGCTGGGCGAGGTCGAGGAGGGCGCGGACGTGGGAGGCGAAAGAGCGCCAGACAGTCAGGTGGAAGCGGTCGTCGGTCTCGCGGGTCAGCACGACCTGCGCGGTGTCGAAAACGGTGCGGGCGCCCGAGCCGACGGGCATCCGCGCGAGGTCGCGCGGGCAGCCGGTGGCGAGCAGGTCGAGGACCGCCGGGCCTTCGAGGGCGTAGGTGATCTCGCGGTCGGAGACCTCGACGGCGCTGTGCGGCGCCGAGATGCCGGCGAGCGTCGCGAGGACGGCGGCGCGGTCGGCCTCGGGGGCCTCGATCAGCCACTCGTCGGGGCCGAGGCATAGCGCGGTGCGGGAGCCGTCGGCGCTGCGGGCGCCGACCTCAGTGGGCAGCGAGAGGCCGGGCACCGTGGCGGGGTCGGCGAGGCGGAGCGCGATCCGGGTGGTCGGCGCCAGCTCCGTGATCGTGACGCCGGCGGCAAGTGTGGAAGTCATGGCGTTCATCCTGTCCTCCATCGTCAGGCGCTGATGCGGGTATTTTCGGGGTCGTAGAAGACCGTGCTCTTCACCACCTTCGCGGTGATCGTGCGGTCGGGCATCGGCACGTGCAGCGTCTGGCCGTCGCGGTCACGGCCGTCGACGACCACCGCCATGGCGATCGACCGGCCGAGCGCGTCGCTCCAGTAGGACGAGGTGACGTGGCCGAGCATGGTCATCGGCTTCGGCTGGCTTGGGTCGGCGACGATCTGCGCGCCTTCCTGCAGCACGACCTTCGGATCGTCGGTCAGGAGGCCTACGAGCTGCTTGCGGCCTTTCGCCACCATGTCGGGGCGGGCGAGCGAGCGCTTGCCGACGAAGTCGCGCTTGGCCTTGCCGATCGCCCAAGTGAGGCCGGCGTCGTCCGGGGTCAGCGTGCCGTCGGTGTCCTGGCCGACGATGATGTAGCCCTTCTCGGCGCGCAACACGTGCATGGTCTCGGTGCCGTAGGGGCAGATGTCGTACTGCTGGCCGGCCGCCATCAGCTTCTCCC
Organism: Amaricoccus macauensis; assembly: GCF_014201905.1. GTDB lineage: Bacteria > Pseudomonadota > Alphaproteobacteria > Rhodobacterales > Rhodobacteraceae > Amaricoccus > Amaricoccus macauensis. Next base: position 19,732 of record NZ_JACHFM010000008.1, read on the forward strand.
AGAGGGCGAGGCCATGGCGCGCGGGGACGTTCACCTCGAAGCCGAGCTCGCCGGTGAAGGAGATGCGGAAGAGGCGGGCCGGGAAGCCGGCGACGGTGCATTCGGCGACGGCCATGTGCGGGAAGGCCTCCGCCGAGATGTCGATGCCCTCGACGAAGGGCTCCAGCAGCTTGCGGGCGTTCGGGCCCTGGAGGGCAATGGTCGCCCACTGCTCGGTGGTCGAGGTGAGCCAGACCTTCAGGTCCGGCCACTCGGTCTGCAGGTAGTCCTCCATCATGTTGAGGACGCGCGCCGCCCCCCCGGTGGTGGTGGTGACGTGGAAGCGGTCGGCGGACAGCCGGCCGATGACGCCGTCGTCGCGGATGAAGCCGTCCTCGCCGAGGAGGAGGCCGTAGCGGCAGCGCCCGACCCCGAGCTTTGCCCAGGGGTTGGTGTACATCCGCTCCATGAAGGTGACGGCGTCGCGGCCTGTGACCTCGATCTTGCCTAAGGTGGATGCGTCGAAGATGCCGACCGAGGCGCGGGCGGCGCGGCACTCGCGCGAGACCGCGGCGTGCATGTCCTCGCCCGGCTTCGGGAAGTACCAGGCGCGGCGCCAGAGGGCGACCGGCTCGAAGGCGGCGCCGTTGGCCTCGGCCCAGCCGTCGATCGGGGTCCTGCGGGTGACCTCGAAGGTCGCGTCCTTGTGGTAGCCGGCGAAGGTGCCGAACGTGGTGGGCGAGTACGGCGGGCGGAAGGTGGTCAGTCCGACCTGCGGCGGCGCCTTGCCAAGGGCGTCGGAGGCGATCATCAGGCCGTTGACGTTCGACATCTTGCCCTGGTCGGTCGCCATGCCGTTGGTGGTGTAGCGCTTCACGTGCTCGATCGAGCGCATCCCCTCGCGGACCGCGAGGCGGATGTCCTTGGCGGTGACGTCGTTCTGGAAGTCGATGAAGGCCTTGGCCTTGCCCGGGTCCTTGTCGGTTGGCAGCTCCTTGCAGGTGACGCCCGAGCCGGTGCGGTCGGCGGTGACCGTGTGGGTCTGCGCGGTCGCATCGTGGCCCGCGTCGCGGGCAGCAGTGGCGCCGGCGGTGGCGCCATCCTCGAGGGTGCTGGCGATGCCCCAGAGGCCGCGGCCCGCGCCAGCGATCTGCACCGCCTCGGTCTTCTTGCCCGGCAGGTAGACCTGCAGCGCCTCGTCCCACGCGAGCTTGCTCTGCGTGTGGCTGAAGAGGTGGAGGCAGGGTGTCCAGCCGCCACACATCAGCACGGCGTCGCAGCCGATGTCGCGCGGCGCGCCGGGCTTGCCACCCTCCATGCGGTTGACGCGGAGGGACTTCACCCGCAGCCGGCCGGAGGTGCCGGTGACGGTGCGGCCGAGCAGCACTTCGATGCCGAGGGCGCGGGCGCGGTCGGTGAGGGCTGTGTCAACCGCCGGGCGAACGTCGACGATGGCCACGGGCTTCGCCCCGGCGTCGGCGAGGTCGAAGGCGGCGTGCCAGGCGCTGTCGTGGGCGGTGACGATGGCCGGGCGGTCGCCGACCTTGACGCCGAAGCGGTTGAGATAGGTCTGGGCGGCGCCGGCGAGCATCACCCCGGGGCGGTCGTTGCCGTCGAAGACCAGCGGCTTCTCGAGCGCGCCCTGGGCGAGGACGACCTCCCTGGCGCGGACCTTCCACATCCGCTCGCGCGGGGCGTCGGAGGGGGCGGTGTCGAGGTGGTCGGTCAGGCGCTGGGCGAGACCGACGAGGTTCTGGTGGTAGTAGCCGATCGCCGTCGTCCGGGTCATGACGGTGACGTTCGGCAGGCCAGCGAGTTCGGCAAGCGCCTGGGCGAGCCAGTCCCAGGCGGGCTTGCCGTCGATGACGACCGAGGGCTCGGAGAGCAGCGTGCCGCCCGGTTCGGCATTCTCGTCGACGAGCATAACCGAGGCGCCCGCGCGGCCGGCGGCGAGCGCGGCGGCGAGGCCGGCGGGGCCGGCGCCGACGACGAGCACGTCGGTGTGGTGGAAGCGGCTGGCGTAGGTGTCGGCATCGGACTCGGTCGGCGAGACGCCGAGGCCGGCGGCGTTGCGGATGATCGGCTCGTAGACCCGGTCCCAGAACGAGCGCGGCCACATGAAGGTCTTGTAGTAGAAGCCGGCCGAGAACAGCGAGCCCATGTTGTCGTTGATCGCGCCCATGTCGAAGGCGAGGCTTGGCCAGCGGTTCTGGCTAGTCGCCTCGAGACCGGCGCGCAGCTCCTGGATCGTCGCTCGGGTGTTCGGCTCGAAGCGGCCGGGGCCGCGGCGCGTGCCCATTAGCGCGTTCGGCTCGTCGGAGCCGGCGGAGACGACGCCGCGCGGGCGGTGGTACTTGAAGGAGCGGCCCATCAGGTGGACGCCGTTGGCGAGCAGCGCCGAGGCGAGGGTGTCGCCGGCGAGGCCCTGGTAGGACTTGCCGTCGAACGTGAAGCGGACGGACTTGCGATGGTCGACACGGCCGCGGTTGGGGAGGCGGTAGCTGGTCATTTGGCGTCTCCTGTCGGGCTGGCGAGGAGGGCGTCGGCGTCCGGGCGGGGCTCGCCAGCCTTGTAGGTGGCGAGGAACTTGTCGCCGACGGTCTCGCGGGCGGCGTTGAAGAAGCGGGCGCAGCCGTTCAGGTGTCGCCAGCGCTCGAAGTGGACGCCCTTCGGGTTCGAGCGGATGAAGAGGAAGTCGCGCCACTCCTCGTCGCTGAGCGCCGCGGGATCGGCCGGGCGGGCGATGTGGGCCTCGCCGGCGTAGGCGAACTCGAGCTCGGGAAGGTCCTGCTCGCAGTAGGGGCAATAGATTAGAAGCATGGTCGGATCCTCAGTGCGCGACGGCGGCGGCGGCGGCTTCGTCGATCAGCCGGCCGGTGGTGAAGCGCTCGAGCGTGAACGGGGCGTTGATCGGGTGCGGCTCGTCCTTCGCGACCGTATGGGCGAGCACGTGGGCGGCGCCCGGCGTTGCCTTGAAGCCGCCGGTGCCCCAGCCGCAGTTGACGTAGAGGCCTGGCACCGGGGTTTTGCCAAGGATCGCCGAACGGTCCGGAGTCACGTCGACGATGCCGCCCCACTTCCGGAGCATTCGCATCCGGCGGAAGATCGGGAAGATCTCGCAGATCGCCGCCAGTGTGTGCTCGATCAGCGGCAGGCCGCCGCGCTGGGAGTAGCTGACGTACTGGTCGGTGCCCGAGCCGATGACGAGCTCGCCCTTGTCGGACTGGCTGATGTAGGCGTGCACCGAGTTCGACATCACGACGCACGGGAAGATCGGCTTGATCGGCTCGGAGACCAGCGCCTGCAGCGGGTAGGACTCGAGCGGCAGGCGAACGCCCGCGGTCTCCATCACCACCGAGGTGTGGCCCGCCGCGGAGACCGCGACCTTTTTCGCGGCGATGAAGCCCTTCGCGGTCTCGACGCCGGTGACGCGGCCGTCCGGGCCGCGGCGGATCGCAGTCACCGGGCAGTTCTGGATGATGTCGACGCCGCGGGCGGCGGCGCCGCGGGCGTAGCCCCAGGCGACGGCGTCGTGGCGGGCGGTGCCGGCGCGGCGCTGCAGCGCGGCGCCCATCACCGGGTAGCGGGCGTTCGGATTGATGTCGAGCGGCGGGCAGAAGAGCTTCGCCTCCTTCGCCGACAGCCATTGGTTGTCGACGCCGTTCAGCCGGTTCGAATGGACGTGGCGCTGGAAGGACTGCACGTCGTGGACGTTGTGGGCGAGCATCAGCACGCCGCGCTTCGAGAACATGACGTTGTAGTTGAGGTCCTGGGAGAGGTTCTCCCAGAGGTCGAGGGCATGGTCGTAGAGCCGGGCGCTCTCGTCGTAGAGGTAGTTGGAGCGGATGATCGTGGTGTTGCGGCCGGTGTTGCCGCCGCCGAGCCAGCCCTTGTCGATCACCGCGACGTTGGTGATGCCGTGCTCCTTCGCGAGGTAGTAGGCGGCGCCGAGGCCGTGGCCACCGGCGCCGACGATCACCACGTCGTAGGCGGCCTTCGGCTCGCGATCGGGCCACTGCGGCGTCCAGTTCTTCTGGCCGGTCAGCGCGCCCTTGACGACCTGGGCGAAGGAAAAGTGCGTCATTGCGAACCCTTTCTGAATTGTCCCGCTTCTACAGCGGATCGATTCGGCGACCCAGATCGCCAACGAGACCAGCTTCCGCGACCTGCCGCACGTGATCAGGGTCTTTCGGACGGGCGACCCGGGAAGGTCGCCCGCTCCGGTGTTGATCGCCGCTCAGGCTGGCGCCGCCGTCGCGTTCGGCACGAAGATCTACTCGTGCACGTTGTGGGTGCCGCTCGACACTATGTGCCGCACCGGCAGATCGCGGGAGCCGAGAGCCTCGTTCACTTCGTCCTCGTGCAGCCAGACCGAACGCCCGTCCGGGTGAGTGGCGATCACGACGCGATCGGGTCTGAACGCAACCACGGCCTCCTGAAGGGCCACGAGCGGTCGGTAGTCGCCCAAGGCACCCGTGGCCTTCAAGCCCTTCGCGCGCAGCGCAGCCAGCGTGCTGTCGAGGCGCTCCTGCGCGGCCTTGACCGTCGCCTGCCATACCCAGACGGCGCCGGCGTGCTCGGTCTGGTGGGTGTCCACTGGGTTTGCGGGCACACAGACGAAGTATTCCGCCTTGTCGGACCGATCCATCTGGTGCAACTCGCGGAGCAACTCGGGAGCACCGACGGTCTCGTTGGCGAGCACCAGCACGCGGGAGGCGCCGGGAACGGCAGGCGCATCGTGGAACTCGCCGAGGCGGTTCTGGCGCCACTTGTTTGCGGCGAAGCCGACCAGCACGACGCCCCAGGCGAGCAGGCTGAGCAGGAGCTGCGAGCGAGTGGCCTCGCCCATGTACATGCCGACTAGAATCGCCAGCATGGCGACGATGGCGGCGATGGTCAGGTACGGGAACAGCCACATCTTCAGGCGCAGCCTTGCCGGGTCGGTACGCCGGCGTAGCACCAGCTGCGAAACGGCGATTAGCCCGTAGACGAAGAGGATGACCGCACCCGAGGAGTTCAGGAGGAACAGGAAGACACCCGTGGGCGAGATCGCGGCCGCGATCACGCAGAGGAAGCCCACGACCGTCGAGGCGAGGATCGCGTTCGCCGGCACGCCCTTCTTGCTGACGTTGACCAGGCGGGCAGGGGCCTCACGTCGGCCCGCGAGCACGAAGAGCATGCGCGAGGCGGTATAGAGGCCGGAGTTCAGGCACGACAGCACCGCTGTCAGCACCACCGCGTTCATCACGTGGTCGGCATAGGGCAGGCCCATGGCCTTGAAGGCGGCGACGAAGGGGCCGGCGTGCACATCCTCGTTGTTCCACGGCATCATGACCACGAGCAGGAAGACCGAGCCGACGAAGAAGGTCATCAAGCGAACGATTACCGAGTTCATCGCCTTGGTGACGGCGCGCTCGGGGTTCTCGGATTCCGCCGCCGCGATGGTCGCGACCTCGGCGCCGACCATCGAGAAGATGACGATGACGATGCTGGAGAAGATCGCCGGAATCCCGTGGGGGAAGAAACCACCGTGCGCCCAGAGGTTGCTGAAGTCCATCGATCTGCCGGGCCAGAACCCGAGGACGAAGAGGGAGGCGAGGGTCAGGAAGACCACGATGGCGCCCACCTTGATGCCGGCGAACCAGTACTCGAACTCGCCGAAGGAGGAGACCGAGAACAGGTTGGTGGCGGTCATCGCCACCATCAGGATGAGCGAGAGCAGCCAGAGCGGCGAGTCGATCCAGTACTGGAGCACCTGCGCCCCGGCGACTGCCTCGAACCCGACCACGATCACCCAGAAATACCAGTAGAGCCATCCGACGGAGAACCCGGCCCAGTCGCCGAGCGCGTCGCGGGCGTAGTCGGCGAAGGAGCCGGTGGACGGGCGCGCGACCGCCATCTCGGCGAGCATCCGCATCACCAGCACGATGATGGCGCCGGTCAGCGCGGAGGTCACGAAGGCAGCCGGACCGGTGGTCTTGATGAGGGTGCCCGAGCCGATGAACAGTCCGGCGCCGATGGCGCCGCCCAGGGCGATCATCGTCACATGGCGCTGCTTGAGACCCTTGTGGAGCTCTACGGGCGGGTTCACGCGCGAGCCCCCGGTGCGGTTCTGCCTGCGAGGGCAGCTGCAATGCAGAAAGCCGCCGCCCCAGCAGGACGGATACGGTATGCCATCGTCGTTTCCTCCAAAGTCTTGCTTTTGCGCCGGACCCGCCGACAAGCAGCGGGTCGAGGTCGGAATCGGTCGTCCGAGGCCGGCTGGAGCCGGCCGGGGGGGTCGATCACTTCACGATCAGATGCTCCGGCCCATACGGGAAGCCGGTGACGTTCCTGTTGCCGTCCTCGGTGACGACGAGGATGTCGTGCTCGCGGTAGCCCCCGGCGCCCGCCATTCCCTCGGGGATGGTGATCATCGGCTCCATCGACACGACCATGCCGGGCTCGAGCACGGTCTCGCAGTCCTCGCGGAGCTCGAGGCCGGCTTCGCGGCCGTAGTAGTGGCAGAGCACGCCGAACGAGTGGCCGTAGCCGAAGCTGCGGTACTGGAGCAGGTTCTTCTCCGCATACATCGCGTTGAGCTCCTTGGCGATGTCCGAGCACTTGTTGCCGGGCACCAGCAGCTCCTTGCCGCGATCGTGGACGTCGCAGTTGAACTGCCAGAGCCGGATGTGCTCGTCGGTCGCGCTCTCGGCGAAGAGGGTGCGCTCGAGCGCGACGTAGTAGCCGGCGACCATCGGGAAGCAGTTTAGCGAGAGGATGTCGCCCTTCTCGATCTTGCGGCTGGTGACCGGGTTGTGGGCGCCGTCGGTGTTGAGGCCGGACTGGAACCAAGTCCAGGTGTCGAGGAGCTCGCCGTGCGGCCAGGTCCTGGCGATCTCGCGGACCATGGTGGCGGTCGAGTGCAGCGCCACCTCGTGCTCGGGGGTCCCGACCTTCGTCGCCTCGACGCAGGCGGCGCCGCCGATGTCGGCGATGCGGGTCATCTCGGTGATGTGGGCGATCTCCTCGGCCGACTTGATCATGCGGAGTCGCATGGAGGGCGCGGCGATGTCGACGAACTCCATGCCCGGGAACTCGGACTTGAGCAGGTTCAGGGTATCGATGTTGATGTGGTCGAACTCGATGCCGAGCCGCTTGACGCCGCCGGTCAGGGTGCGGACGGCGTGGAAGTAGTTGTCCTTCTGCCAGTCGGTGTAGGTGACGTTGCCGCCGAAGGTGCGCCGCGCCGGCTGGCCGCCGTCGATGCCGGCCGAGATCGAGGTCGCGGCGTCGGGAGTGACGACAAAGCCGTAGCGCCGGCCGAAGTAGCAGAAGAGGAAGTCGGAGTAATAGTTGATGCAGTGGTAGGAGGTGAACAGCGCCGCGTCGATCTTTGCATCGGCCATGTGGGCGCGGATCGCGTCGAGCCGGCGCTGCATCTCGGCCGCCGAGAAGGTTGGCGTCACCTTGGGGCCATTCTTGGTGTAGTCCTGAAGGCGCTCACGCTCGAGCACGAGGCTGGTCATCGGGGATTCCTCCTGTGGTTAATGACGGGGAGTTTCCCGTTCCGAGCGCCCTCTTGTCAAAAGATGGTTTCTCAGGGAACAATGAGGTGAGCTCATGGAGGAGGCTATGGTTCAAGCACCGCTCGGCGCGCTCCGCACGTTCGAGGCCGTTGCCCGGCACGGCAGCTTCAGCCGGGCAGCCAACGAGCTCTGCGTGACCCAGTCGGCGGTCAGCCACCAGATGCGCGGGCTCGAGGCCTGGTTCGGAGTGCCCTTGTTCGAGCGGCATGGCAACCGTATGGCGCTCATGCCCCACAGCGCGGAGCTCGGCGCGGCGCTCGGGCGGTCGTTCGGGGACATCGAGGCATCCTGCCGGCGGGCGCGGCGGGCCGGCGGGCCGGTGACGCTGACAGTTGCGGTGATTCCGTCGGTGGCGATCTGCTGGCTGATTCCGCGGCTCGGCGCCTTCCGTGCTCTGGCGCCGGGGTTCGAGGTGCGGATCGTCTATGCGATCCACGGGCAGCCGATCGACTTCAACGACGTCGATCTCGCGGTGGTCTTCGCTGACGCGCCGCCGGATCTGGCCGGGATGGCGGTCACGCCGTTCCTGCCCGGGCTGACGGCGCCGGTCTGCGCCCCGCACCTCGGGGGTCCGCGCACCGCGGCCGAGATGCTCGCCGCCGGGTTGCTGCATGACACCGACGCCAGCGGCTGGCGCGACTGGTTCGACGCGACGGGCGAGCCGGAGGTGGCGGTGGCCGCCGGGCCGGTCTTCGAGGACTTCAACCTGTTGCGCGCCGCGGCGCTGGCGGGGCAGGGGGTCGCGCTCTGCGCGCTGGCGATCATCGCCGATGACCTGCGCGAGGAGCGGCTGGTTCAGCTCTCCGACCGGCTGATCCGGGCCGAATACGGCTACTACATCGTGACCCAGCGCACGGCCGAGGAGCCGTCCGGGGCGGTCGGCCGGTTCCGCGCGTGGCTGCTGTCGACGGCGCCAACGCCTTAGGCGGGCGACCGCCGGATCAGCCGCCGGGCAGGACGTGGCCGGCCTCGGGGCCCCAGGACATCCAGACCTTGTCGCCGGGCGAAAGGGTTAGGCGGGCGAGCTCGTCGTGGCTCTTCTGCGCCCGCAACTCCTCGCCGCCGGGACCTTCGAGGTGGACGACGGCGGTGGCGCCGACGAACTCCTCGGCGAGGACGGTGGCCTCGAGCGCGTTGCCGCTTTCCGGGCGGCTGCCGCTCAGCTGCATCCGGTCGTCGGAGACGACGAACGTCGCATCGTCGCCCGGACGTAGTGCGGCGGCCAGCTCGCCCAAGGGGGCCGCGAAAGTGCCGGCAGGGGTCTCGACGCGGATGCCGCCGCCGGCCGCCTCGGCAACCCGACCCGCGAAGACGTTCGAGGATCCGAGGAACTCGGCGACGAAGCGGGTCCGCGGCGAGCGGTAAATCTCCTGTGGCGCGCCGATCTGCTCGATGCGGCCGCGGCTCATAATGACGACGCGGTCGGCCATCGAGAAGGCCTCGGACTGCGAATGGGTGACGTAGACGAAAGTGATCCCGAGCTCGCGCTGCAGGTTCGAGAGCACCGCCTGCATCCGCACCTTGAGATGGGCGTCGAGTGCGGAGAGCGGCTCGTCGAGGAGCAGGATCTCGGGCTCTGTGACCAGCGAACGGGCGAGCGCGACGCGCTGGCGCTGGCCGCCCGAAAGGTGGGCGACGTTGCGATCGGCGAACTCGGTGATCTGCATCCGCTCGAGCCACTTGTCGGCGCGCTGGCGCCGCTCGGCCTTGCCGACCCCGCGCATCCGGAGGGAGAACTCGACGTTCTCGCGCACTGTGAGGAAGGGAAAGAGTGCGAGGCTCTGCCAGACCATCGGCGTGTCGCGCTGCCACGTAGGCAGGTCGTTGATCCGCTCGCCTGCAAGACGGATTTCGCCCTCGGTCGGGGCCTCGAGGCCGGCGAGCATCCGCAGCGTGGTAGTCTTGCCGCAGCCGCTCGACCCCATGATGGCGAGGAACTCGCCTTTGTGGATCTCGAGGTGCATCGGCTCGACGGCGACGAAGTCGCCGAAGCGCTTGCCGACACGGTCGAAGGCGACGAGGGGTTCGCTGGTCATGACGGCGTTTCCTTCACTGACCGGCTTTCCCGCCGGTGCTGCGTTTCATCAGGAGGATCTGGGCGAGGATCACCAGGGTCATCGAGGTAAGGAAGACGAAGGTCCCGATCACGTTGATCTTCGGGCTGACCTGGCCCTGCAGGAAGCCGAGGACCTTGACCGGCAGCGTCTCGTTGAGGCCAGAGACGAACCACGACACCGCGAACTCGTCGAAGGAGACTGCCATGGTGATGAACAGAGCCGCGAAGATCGCTGGCCGGCAGAAGGGGATGATGACATGGCGCATCGCCACCCATTGCGAGGCCCCGAGGTTCCAGGCGGCGGCCTCGAGCGAGGCGTCCATCTGCGACAGCCTGAGCCGGATGATCGCCATGGCGAAGGGGGCGCACATCACGACGTGGGCGATGATGACCGAGTGGATGCCGCCCGAAAGACCGATGTTGGCGAGGAAGGCGAGCATCGCGAGCCCGAGGATGACGACCGGAATCGTCGGCGGCAGCAGCGCCAGCGCGAGATAGAGCGACTTGCCGAAGAAGTTGTAGCGGAAGTCGGTGTAGGCAGCGCCGAAACCGAGGGCGGTCGCGAGCACCGAAACGGTGATGCCGGCGATCAGCGTGTTGCGCAGGCCCTCCCAGACCAGCGGGTCGGCGGCCACCTGCTGGTACCAGGTGAGCGAGAAGCCTCCGAGCGGCAGGGAGGGGAAGCGGTCGACGTTGAAGGAGAAGACGAAGCTCGCGGCGATCGGCGCGAAGACGAAGGCGAAGGTCAGGAGCAGGTAGGCCCGGAGGCCCCACTCAACCGGCGCGCTACGGTTGAAGTCGCTCATCGGCCACGCTCCTTGTAGGCGAACCGCACAGCGGCGAAGGCGATCACGAGCAGCGTCGCGATCATCACGAGCGCCACGACGGCGGCCCGTGGCCACTGCTGGCCCGACTTGGTGGTGTCGGTGATCAGGATCGAGAGGGTCGGAGGGTCGCCGCCGCCGAGGTAGAGCGGGCTGACGAAGTCGCCGAAGGTCAGGATGAAGCAGAAGAGCGCAGCGATGGTCAGACCGACCCGGGCCGCCGGGACCACCACCTCGAAGACGGTCCTGAGTCGGCCGCAGCGCAGGTTGTGCGCGGCCTCGACAAGCGTGCGGTCGACGAAGATCAAACTGAACAGCTGCAGGAGGATCACGAGCGGAAGGCACAGGGTCAGGTAGCCGACCATGGTGCCGAAGTTCGAGTTAAGCATCGGGAACGGCCCGAGCCCGATCTTCGCGAGCAGGGCGTTGATGATGCCGTTGTCGGAAAGGAAGATTTGCCAAGAGTAGACCCTCACCAGGTAGCTGGTGAAGAACGGGATCACCATCAGGAAGATCGCCCAGCGCCGTGCGGTCTCGGAGAGCTTGAAAGCGATGGCGTAAGAGGCCGGGAAGGCGACGGCGCTCGTCACGATCGCCGCGGTCGCCGAGAGCAGCAGCGTGCGAAGGTAGGCCTCCCAGAACACCGACCGACCGAGCATGCGCGACCAGTTGTCCGGGTTGAAGTCCGGCTCCATGCGGAAGTTGCGCACCGACCAGAAGCTCAGCGCCACCAGGAAGAGGAGCGGCGCGAGGAAGAAGATCATCTGCCAGAGCAGCATCGGTAGCGAGAAGGTCAGGCCGTATAGCGAGACCGTCTTGCGGGCGCGACCCGGCGCGGGAGCTCCCGCAGGCCGTGCCTGACCCGGCATCTCCCTGCGGGCCGGCACGGGCCCGGCCGCAAGGCCGGACCGATCGGAGGCGGTCATGCGCCCTTGTAGTCCGACCAGAAGTCGTTCCAGTCCTCAAGGCTCTGCTGGAACGGCAGCTGGCGGTACTTGATTCTGCCTTGGCGGATCATCTCGACCGCGTTGCTCGGATCGTCAAGAAGCATCCCCTGGCGCTTGGCCTCCGCGGGGTCCTCCTTGGAGAGGAGCTCCCATCCCGCCTTGTTCGGTATCAGCGCGGGATAGGCGGCCATGGTCGCCGACTTCACCTGGCCCTGGGCCGAGGTGATGTACTGGATCCATTTCTTCGCGAGATCGGCCTTGGCCGAGCCCTTGCCGATCGAGAAGGACTCGGTCCACTGCAAGCCGCCCTCCTCGGGGATGACGCTGCGGACCTTGGCGCCGTTGCGCTCGAGGGTGCCGGTTATCCAGTCGCCGATCCCGGCCATCGCCAGCATCTGGCCGCTCTGCAGCGAGGAGAAGGTACCGCCGTAGTCGAAGAAGCCGCCAATCTGCGGGCGGAGCGTCATCATCTTCTCCTGCACCGCCTCCCAGGCATCCTCGTCGATGTCGTAGGGCGAGGCGTTGCCCTGCAACAGGCTAATCTGGCCGAGGTTCGGCAGGTGCCAGTCGAAGTGCCCGACCTTGCCGGTCAGCTTCTCGGACCAGTAGACGTTGTAGGTCGAGGCCTCCTTCTCGGTGATCGCGTCGGTGTTGTAGGCAACGCCCAGGAAGCCAAACCTGGTCAGGACCGAAAACAGCTTGCCGTCCTGCCAGTGCCCGGGAAATTGCTGGAACTCCGGGAAATACTCGCCGAAGGGATAGTCCGCCGGATCGAGCTCCTCGATGTATCCGGCCGCGTTCAGCTGCTGGACGTATTCGGCGTCCGACAGGATCACGTCGAAGGTGCCGGGAGGCGACTGGGCGATCAGGCCGAGCATGTTGTCGCCACCGGTATAATATTTCGGCTTGAACTTGACGTTGTGCTCGGCCTCGAAGGCGGCCACCACGTCCGGCTCGGCATGGCCATACCAGGCGAGCATGGTGAGCTCGACTGGTTGCGCGAAGGCGCGACGATTGAGGAACGGCGTCGCAAGAACGCCTCCGGCAAGAGCCGTCGCGCCCTTGAGGAAATGGCGACGCGTCCCGGAGGACGAGCTCAGGTCTGACATTGGCGTTTCTCCACCTTGTGGCACAGAAATCCTAACAGAAAGGGTTCCATCAGGAAAATCGATTGACAAAATAGAACCATAAATCTGGCAAATGATCGCGCCTACAATCCGCGCAACTCGCCAAGCGCGCGAGTGGGGTCGCCCGAAGTGCCAGCGGCGTCGAGCTGGCTGATCACATGGTTGATCAGGCCAAGACCGGCGCTGGTCAGACGAGGGTGTTTGTAGAACAGACCAACCCGAATGTCCTCGAGGGATGGCAGACCCTCCTCGGGACCGAGCACACGCATGCCGGGCAGCAGCGTATGCCGCGTCAGGGCGCTCACCCCGAGGCCGTTGACGACGGCGTTCTGCAAGCCGGAGATGCCAGGGCTCGTGTAGGCGATCCGCCACCGGATGCGGGCGGCATCGAGGGCGCGTATCATCCGGGCGCGGTAGGTGCATCCGTCGGGGTGGGCCGCGATCGGTAGACCCGCCTTGATGCTGATTCGCCCGTGCTCGGCACCCGCCCAGATCGGACGCTCGATCCAGGAGCGGGAGAGATACTGCTTGCGCTCGGTATCGACCATCGCGATCACGAGGTCGAGCTCGTCCGCACGCATCCGCTCGAGGATCACCGAGCTGAGGCCGCAGTGAACCTCCAGGAGAACTTCGGGATGCTTCCGGACGTGGTCGGTGATGACCCCCTGCAGGAACGCAACCCCATAGTCGCTCGGCAGGCCGACGCGAAGGATGCCCGAATGCCTGGCGCGGCTAAAGAGAGCCGCCGCCTGATCGTTCAGCCGCAGAATATCGCGCGCATAGCTCAGCAGCATCTCGCCATCGGGCGTAAGCCGGAAGGATCGGCCCTCCTGGCGCAGAAGCGGCCGGCCAACGAGCTCCTCGAGGCGGCGCATCTGCAGCGATATCGCGGGCTGGCTTCTGCCAAGCGCCGTCCCGGCCTTCGTGAAGCTACCGAGGTCAATGACGGAGACGAATGCGCGCAGCAGGTCAGTCTGCAGATTGATCAGCGGATGATACATGTTCGATGCTGATGGCAGGATGAGAACAATAAATTTATCATATACGGGGGTTCGGGTCTATCCCGCTCGATGTGTCCGACCTGGAGGTTACCCATGCCGAATGCCACCGTCTTCGCCGCCGAGCTGGCCTGGCCCGACTACGATGCCCGGGTCCGGGATGGCGCGGTTCCGATTCTGCTGCCGATCGGCTCGATGGAACAACACGGCCACCATATGCCGATGCACGTCGACGTGCTGCTGCCGGTGGAGTTCTCGCGGCGCGTTGCCGAGCAGGTCGGCGCGCTGGTCGCGCCACCCTTCACCTACGGCTACAAGTCCCACCAGAAGTCTGGCGGCGGCAACCACCTGCCGGGGACGACGAGCCTCGACGGCGCCACCCTCGTTGCCGCGCTGCGCGACGTCATCAAGGAGTTCGCGCGGCACGGCGTGCGCCGCATCTGCCTGATGAACGGCCATTTCGAGAATTCCTGGTTCATCGTCGAGGGCATCGACCTGGCGTTGCGCGAGCTGCGCTGGGACGGGATCGCCGAAATGAAGATCGTGGTGCTGTCCTACTGGGACTTCGTCGATCCGGCGACGATCGAACGGCTTTACCCGGATGGCTTCACCGGCTGGGCCCTTGAGCACGGCGGGGTGCTGGAGACCTCGCTGATGCTGGCGCTTCATCCGCACCTCGTCGCGCTCGAACGGGCCGTCGACCATCCGCCGGCCGTCTTCCCGCCCTACGACGTCTATCCGCCGCGCCCGGACTGGACGCCGCCCAGCGGTACGCTGTCCTCGCCGCGGCAGGCGTCGAAGGAGAAGGGCGAGATCCTGCTCGAGGTCTGCACCACCGGCATCGTGCAGGCGCTCTGCACCGAGTTTCCGGCTGCCGCGCACACGTAAGCACCGGCGCCTGCGGGCCAGACATGCTGCGGAACCCTCAATGCCACGCGCGCGGGCTGACCTCATGCGGATCGGCTTCGCGGCGCTGACCGTCGCCTATGTTCTCAGCCAGTTCTATCGCGCTTTCCTCGCGGTGCTGGCGCCGGTGCTGAACGCCGACATCGGCGCGAGTGCCGAGGATCTCGCCTTCGCCTCGGGCATCTGGCTGGCGGCGTTCGCCGGGCTCCAGCTGCCGATCGGTTACGCGCTCGACTACCTCGGTCCGCGCCGCACCGCCGGCGGGCTCGTGCTGGCCGCAGTCGGGGCGGCGGTCTTCGCCGTCGCCCATGGCCCGACCATGGTGACGGTCGCGATGGCGCTGATCGGAGCCGGCTGCGCGCCGGCACTGATGGTCTCGCTCTACATCTTCGCCCGAGCCTACCCGCCCGCGATGTTCGCGAGCCTCACGGGACTGCTGATCGGCGTGAGCTCGGTTGGCAACCTCGCCGCCGCGACCCCGATGGCCTGGGCGGCGGAAACTATCGGCTGGCGCGCCTGCCTCTGGGGGCTGGCGATAGTGACGCTCCTGATCACGCTCGCGCTCTTCGCCTTCGTCCGTGACTCGCCCCGCGCCGCCGCCGCCGGGCACGATGGCGCGGGGCTTCTCGCGCTGATGCGGGCGCCTTCCGTGTTGCTTCTCGTGCCCCTCACCTTCGCCCACTACGCCCCGGTCGCGGGTGTCCGCGGGCTCTGGGTCGGCCCCTACCTCGCGGACGTCTTCCATCTCGACGCGCTGGCTCTCGGCAGCGCATCCCTCGCGATGGGCATCGCGATGATCCTCGGGAGCCTCGCCTACGGCCCGCTCGACCGGCTGCTCGGAACTCGCAAGGGGGTGCTGCTCGGCGGCAACCTCGCGCTCGCAGCGGCGCTCCTCGGGCTCTGGGCCTGGCCAGCGGCGGAGCTCGGCCTCGCCGTCTCGCTCCTCCGCGCCGTCGGCTTCTTCGGCTCTTCCTACCCGCTGATGATCGCGCACGGGCGGAGCTTCTTTCCCCACCATTTGGCGGGGCGCGGCGTCACGTTCCTGAATCTCCTGGCCATGGGTGGCGCCGGCCTGGCGCAGATCGCGAGCGGGCGGGTCTATGCTGCGGTGACCGCCGGCCGGCCAGCCGACGCCTCTGCCGCTCACGCGTCGGTCTTTCTCTTCTTCGGCCTGCTCGTGCTTGTCGCTTGCGTTCCTTACACCTTTTCGCGCGACAGACTCGATTGAAGAGGTACGGCCGGGTTTGGGCGCCGGGCGCGACGGGGGCTCGGCCTCGTCGGCGCGCTACTCTGCGCTGCCGGCTTCTTCGAGTTTCCTACCCGCTGATGATCGCGGTCTCGGGGTTGCCCGCTGACTGGCGGCGAGAATCACCTGACCCGGTTCTAGCTCTTGTCGCCTCGGGTCGTTCAAGCGAAGACTCCCGGTTTTCTAGCCGCAGCGCGGGCTGGCGCCGGCTCCTGTCATTCGGCGCCAAGCGCGCGACTCTGTAGCGACACCCGGGACGACCTCCACATTTCTATGTTGAAAGGATATCCTACAAGTGGATATAGGGCAGATAACCCATCGGCGAGGAAATGGATGTGAGGCCCATCTCCGCACTCAAGAGGCCCCCTTCGCTGCATGTGTCCGTCCAGGAAAGCCTGCGGAGCTACATTGCCGAGAACCACCTCGAAGCGGGCGCGCCGCTGCCCGCAGAGGGCGACCTTGCCCAGCAACTCGGCGTCAGCCGCAACTCGGTGCGCGAGAGTATTAAGGCGCTCGAGTCTGTCGGCGTGCTCGAGGTCCGGCGCGGCAGCGGCGTTTTCGTCAAGGCGTTCTCGTTCGAGCCGCTGCTCGACAATCTCACCTACGGGCTCGGGGACGTCCTCACCCAGATCGAGAACGTCGTCGCCGTGCGCCGCGCGCTCGAGCTTGGCATGATCGACCGGACCCTCGAGCAGATCGAGCCCGAAGATATCCGCGACCTCCGTACCACGCTCGGAGCGATGCGCGACCACGCCGAGCGCGGCGAGGCGGCGCCCGAGGCCGACCGGCAGTTCCATGTCTTGCTGTTCCGGTGCCTCGACAACGCCATCCTGACACGGCTGATCGAGGTGTTCTGGCTCGCCTTCTACCGGGCGTCGAACTTCACTGATCTGACCAACCCCGATCCCCTGCAGACGTGGCGGGATCACGTCGCGATCGTCGATGCGATCGAGGCTCGCGACCTCGCCTCGGTGCGGGACCAGCTCGACAGACATTACCAGGGGATCATGCAGGTGATCGCCTTCAACAAATTCGGCCATTCCAACGGGAGGGAACTATGAGACTGGGAATGCTCGCTTCGGCGCTGGCGGTGACGGCCGCGCTCGCCACCGGCTCGACGATGCTCGCGCTGCCGGCCGTGGCGCAGGACGGGGCCACCATCACGGGCGGCTTCGATGTCGGCCCGGGCGGCCTGCAGGGCAACTTCAACCCGCTCGCCGCCACTGCGGGCTTCACCTGGCTCGTCACCTATTTCGAGCCGCTGGTGATCTGGAACGCCGAGCTCACGAGGATCGAGGGCGCGCTCGCAGAGTCCTTCGAGGTCAGCGACGACCAGCTCACCTATACCTTCAAGCTCGCCGAGGCCAAATGGCATGACGGCGAGGCGTTCACCTCGGCCGACGTGGCCTTCACCATCAGGCTGGCGCAGAACGACAAGTCCGGCTCGGTGCTCGCCGCGCGCCTCGGCTCGATCGCCTCGGTCGAGACGCCCGACGAGCGCACGGCCGTGATCAAGCTGTCGAAGCCGGCCGCCAATATGCTCGACACGTTGACCAAGCTGATGATGCTGCCCGAGCACGCGCTCTCGAAGATCCCAGTCGAGGAGCTCGCCAAGAACGCCTGGTGGTCGGCGACGCCGATCGGGACCGGTCCGTTCAAGTTCTCGCGCTACGCGACTGACCAGTACGTCGAGGTAGTGGCGAATCCCGACTACCGCGGCGGCGCTCCCGAGGCCGCGCGGCTCATCAACCGCTACTTCAAGGATCCGGCGGCCGCCATCGCCGCGCTTCGGGCCGGCGAGATCCAGTTCACCTACGTCGACTCGAACGACGTCTCGACCTTCGCCGACGCCGCCGCCTTCGAGGTGATCGAGGGGCCTTCCCTCGTCGTCAATTACGTCGGCTTCAATCAGGAGGTCCCGCTCTGGAAGGACCTGCGCGTCCGGCAGGCATTCATGTACGCCATCAACCGGGACGCGATCATCCAGAGCCTCTACGGCGGTGCGGCCGAGGCGGCGAACTGCGTCTATACCGTCGATCAGTTCGTGCCGGAGGGGATCGAGGCGTTCGCCTACGATCCGGAGAAGGCGAAGGCGTTGCTCGACGAGGCCGGCTGGGCCGAGCTGAACGGCGACAAGCCGATCACCATCCTGACCTACTACACCTCGCCGCTCGTGACGAACGTGCTCGCGGCCATGCAGGCGATGCTCGCTCAGGTCGGGATCAACATCGTGCCACGCGCCGTCGACACGCCCACCTACAACTCGATCGTCTATGGCGAGACCTACGGGGACTTCCCGCTGATCTTCGCCGGTCTGCAGAACGGCCCCGATCCGAGCAACATCAACATCGGGCTGAACGAGAGCCAGATCCCGCCGGCCGGCGCCAACATCATGCGGGTGCAAATGCCGGAAGTGACCGCTGCGCTCGACGCCGCGCTCGGCGAGACCGATGCCGCCGCGCGTGACGTTGCCTTCCAGGAGGTGTGCAAGGCGACAAACGCCAACTTGCCGTGGGCGACGATGTGGGTGGCGAACCGCTACGGCGTCGCCTCGACGAAGCTCGAGAACTTCGTCTGGACCCCTGCCCCAGCCGGTGGACCCTTCCAGGCGCATCCCGAGAAGTGGTCGGTCGCACAGTGACCTGACGCGGTGATCTGAACCAGCCCGGGGCGGCCGCACGCCGGCCGCCTCCAGCCCAGCTTTCGGATGGCGCACCATGCTTCGCTACACCTTGCACCGCCTTCTCATCGGAGCGGGGATGCTCCTCGCGCTCTCGGTCCTGATCTTCATCCTGCTCCGGCTGACGCCGGGTGACCCGATCGACGCCTACATCGACCCCAACGTCGCGATATCCCAGGAGGAGATGGCGGCACTGCGGACCCGGCTCGGGCTCGACCAGCCGCTCCCCGTGCAATACTTCGCGTGGCTGTCGCAGGCGGTGCAGGGGAACCTCGGCTACTCGATACAGCGCTTCGACCAGACGGTTGCGGGGCTGATCGCGCAGCGGATGGGGCCGACACTGCTCCTGATGGCCGCGGGGCTTACCATCGCCATCGTCGTCGGGATCACCGCTGGCGTCATCGGAGCGATCCGCCGCAACACCTTGCCGGACCTCTCGCTGTCGGTGCTGGCGCTCGTCGGCATCTCGAGCCCGGCCTTCCTGACGGCGCTCCTCGGGCTCTACGTGTTCTCGGTGCGCCTGCACTGGACCCCGTCGGGAGGAATGCTGACCCCGGCAACGCCGTTCTCGCTCCTCGATCTCCTCCACCACCTGATCCTCCCGGCGATCGTGCTGTCGGTCGGATACACCTCGCTCATCATGCGCTACACCCGCGCCTCGATGCTCGAGGTTCTGAACCAGGACTACGTGCGGACCGCGCGCGCCAAGGGCGTCAAGGAGTTCTGGGTGATCGTCAAGCACACGCTCAGGAATGCGCTGCTGCCGGTCGTCACGCTCATCGGCTCGACCATCGGCCTCGCGGTCGGGGGGGCGATCTTCATCGAGACCGTCTTCAATTGGCCGGGGATGGGGCTCCTGCTCGTCGATGCCGTCGGCACCCGCGACTATCCGGTCATCATGGGCGCGACGCTCGTCATCGGCGCCGCCGTGATCGTGGTCAACATCCTGACAGACCTCACCTATGCGGTCGTCGACCCACGCATCAAGGTGGCCTGACATGAGCGCACTCACCCTCTCTGCCTCCGGTCCGCTGGCGCGGTCGATCGTCCGCTTCGTCGACAACCGGGCCGCGCTCTTCGGGCTGGCGGTGCTCGTCCCGATGCTGCTCGCGATCCTCACTTACCCGCTGTGGCTTCCCTACAAGCCGAACGACATCGACCTCCTGGCGATGAACGCCGGCCCGTCGGCCACCCACTGGTTCGGCACCGACGGCGTAGGGCGCGACGTGTTTGCCCGGACGCTCGAGGGCGGGCGCATCTCGCTCCTCGTCGCGGTTTCCTCGGTGGTGCTCTCGACCGCGATTGGCTTTCTCGTCGGCGCGATCTCGGCCTTCGGCGGACGCTGGGCGGATGCGATCGCCATGCGCAGCGTCGACCTCGCGATGACGCTGCCGCCGATCATCTTCCTGCTCGTGCTCGCCTCGATCATCGGCTCGGGCATCTGGTCGACGGTCATCGTCATCGCGCTGCTCTCGTGGCCGGTGCTGTCGCGCATGGTCCGCGCCCGCCTGCTCGAGCTGCGCGAGCGCGACTTCGTCATGGCCTCGCGCGGCATGGGCGCGGGCATGGGACACCTGCTTTTCCGCCACGGCCTGCCGAACTCGATCGACATCCTCGTGGTCTACGCGACCCTTCAGGTGGCGAACGCCATCCTGCTCGAGGCCGGGCTCTCGTTCCTCGGCCTCGGCGTGCCGCCCCCCGCGGCGAGCTGGGGCAACATGCTGAACGCGGCGCGCTCGACCGCGGTGCTCGAGCAGTTCCCCTGGCAGTGGCTGTTCCCCGGCGGGGCGCTGGTGGTGACGGTTCTCGCGATCAACTTCATCGGTGACGGCCTCCGTGACGCCTTCGACCCCCGTGCCGACCTCTAAGGACAGGAAAGACAGAAAATGCCGAAGTTCCAGGGCGTCGTGCCCCCCGTTGTCACCCCGTACAACGCCGACTTCTCGGTCGACTACTCGTCCTACACCCGGGTGCTCGAGCACCTGATCGGCGGCGGCTGCCACGGCCTCTTCGTGCTCGGCTCGACGAGCGAGGTGACGTTCTTCGACGAGGCGACGCGGCGGAAGATCCTCGAGCATACGGTCAAAGTGGTGAACGGTCGGGTGCCGGTCATCACCGGCGTCCTCGACCCCGCTACCGACCGGGTGATCAGCCACGCGAAGGTGGCGCAGTCGATCGGGGTGGATGCCGTGGTGGCGACGGCGCCCTTCTACACCATCACCAGCCAGTCCGAGATCCTCGAGCACTTCCGCATCCTGCGCGGCGCGCTCGACCTGCCGGTCATCGCCTACGACATCCCGGTCTGCGTGCACGTGAAGCTCGCCCGCCAGACGGTGGTGACGCTGGCGAGGGAAGGCGCGCTCGCCGGCCTCAAGGACAGCTCGGGCGACGACGGCAACTTCCGCTACGTGCTTTTCGACCTCGCCGACGACAAGGACTTCTTCCTGATGACCGGGTCGGAGATCGTCGTCGACAGCGTGCTCCAGATGGGCGCGCACGGGGTAGTGCCGGGCCTCGCCAACGTCGATCCGCACGGCTACGTCCGGCTCTGGGACGCGGCGCAGAAGGGCGACTGGACGGCGGCGAAGAAGGAGCAGGAGCGGCTCTGCCGTCTCTTCGAGATCGTCTGGGTGGCCGCGGGACGGGTCAGCGGCGGCGCCACCGGCGTCGGCGGCTTCAAGACCGCGATGCGCAGCCTCGGGATCATCGACACCAACGCCATGGCCCGCCCGCGCCAGCCGCTGAACGACGCCGAGGCCAAAGGCGTCGACGACATCCTGCGCGCGGTGGGGCTCAAATGAACGCGATCGCCACCGGCACCGACCCGATCCTCGAGATCGACGGCCTGCGCACGGAGTTCCGCCTGCGCGGCGGCACGATCACCGCGGTCAACGATCTCGACCTCACGATCCGCCCGGGCGAGACGGTGGCGCTCGTCGGCGAGTCGGGCTCCGGCAAGTCGGTGACGAGCCTGTCGGTGATGCGGCTCCTCGCCCGCAAGGTCGGCGCGATCGCCGCGGGCAGCGTCCGCTTCCGTGGCAAGGACGGCACGGTGCGCGACCTCGTGACCCTCGACGAGGAGTCGATGCGGCAGGTGCGCGGCAACGACATCGCCATGGTGTTCCAGGAGCCGATGACGAGCCTGAACCCGGTCTACACCATCGGCGACCAGATCTCGGAGCCGATGCGCGTCCACCAGGGCACGCCGAAGGGCGAGGCATGGGACGCGGCGGTGGCGCTCTTGGAGAAGGTCGGCATCCCCGATCCGCGCCGGCGCGCCGGGCAGTACCCGCACGAGCTCTCGGGCGGCATGCGCCAGCGCGCCACCATCGCCATGGCGCTCGCCTGCGACCCGATGCTGCTCATTGCCGACGAGCCGACCACGGCGCTCGACGTGACTATCCAGGCGCAGATCCTCGAGCTAATGCAGGCGCTCCAGCGCGACACCGGGATGGGGATGCTGTTCGTGACCCACAACCTCGGCGTCGTCGCCGAGATCGCCCATCGGGTCGCGGTGATGTACGCCGGCCGCCTCATCGAGGACGGGCCGGTGCGCGAGGTATTCCGCAACCCGCGCCACCCCTACACGGTCGGGCTGCTCAAATCGATGCCGAAGCTCGGCGACGCGACGCGCATGAAGAAGGCCGGCGAGACGCTCAACGCCATTCCCGGCATGGTTCCGAGCCTCAGGAACCTGCCCTCCGGCTGTTCGTTTGCGCCGCGCTGCAGCTACGCGATCGACGCCTGCCGCGCCGCCGTCCCGCCGCTCGCCGCTGTGAGCGAAAACCATCACAGCCGCTGCATCCGCTGGCAGGAGGTCCGCCCATGATCGAGACGTTGCTCGCCGTCCGCGACCTCGCCAAGCACTATCCGTCGCAGGGCACGACGCTCCGCATCCTCGAGAACATCTCCTTCGACGTCGCGAAGGGCGAGGTCGTCGGGCTCGTCGGCGAGTCGGGCAGCGGCAAGACCACGATCGGCCGCGCCGTGCTGCGCCTGATCGAGCCGACGTCGGGCACCGTCACCTTCGACGGCACCGAGCTCACCACGCTCTCCGCCGGCGAGATGCGCCGCCAGCGACCGCGGATGCAGTACATATTCCAGGACCCCTTCGCGAGCCTGTCGCCGCGCATGACCATCGGCGAGATCCTGACCGAGGGGCTGAAGATCCAAAAGATCGGGACCGCGAAAGAGCGCGAGGAGCGCGCGCGCAAGGCGCTCGAGCATGTCGACCTGCCGGCCGACGCCTACAACCGCTATGCGCACGAGTTTTCCGGCGGCCAGCGCCAGCGCGTCGGCATCGCCCGTGCCCTGGCGCTCGCGCCCGAGTTCATCGTCGCCGACGAGCCGGTGTCGGCGCTCGACGTGTCGATCCAGGCGCAGGTCGTCAACCTGCTGCGCGAGCTGCAGCAGCGGCTCGGACTGACGATGCTCTTCATCAGCCACGACCTCGCGGTCGTCGAGTTCATCTGCGACCGGGTGATCGTGCTCTATCTCGGGCGGATCATGGAGATCGCCTCGAGCGAGGACCTCTACGCGAGCCCGCAGCATCCCTACACCCGCGCGCTCCTCTCAGCGATCCCGATGCCCGACCCGGACGCCAAGGCCGACCGCCAGATCCTGAAGGGCGACGTGCCGAGTCCGGCCAACCCGCCGTCGGGCTGCGTCTTCCGCACCCGATGCCCAGTGGCGCTCGAGGCCTGCGCGGGCGCGGTTCCGGCGTTGCGCGAGGTCGCTCCGGGGCACTTCAAGGCCTGCATCCGCGACGACCTCGGCTGACAAGGCCGGGGCGCGAGCCCCGTGGGATTTCGCGGCCCGCTTCGCAGGACCGCGCCGAACAGGAGGCAAGACGACATGAGCGAGACCAAGTCCCTGATGCACGCCGAGGTCGAGGAGATCCCGGCTGCAGCGAAGCGGTTCCTGACCGAGTCGCGCGACAACGTGGTGGCGGCGGGCGCGGCGATGCGGGCGGCCGACCCGCGGGTGCTGGTGACGGTGGCGCGCGGGTCCTCCGACCACGCGGCGACGTACCTGAAGTACGCCGTCGAGCTCGTCGCCGGGGTGCCGGTCGCCTCGGTGGGGCCGTCGGTCGCCTCGATCTACGGGCGGACGTTGAAGCTCGACGGGGCGGCGTGCCTCGGCATCTCGCAGTCGGGCAAGAGCCCCGACATCGTCGAGATGATGAAGAGCGCCGGCGCCGGCGGGGCGCTGACGGTGGCGCTCACCAACGTCGCCGACTCGCCGATGGCTGGGGCCTGCGACCACAGCCTGCCGCTCAGGGCGGGCGTCGAGCGCAGCGTCGCGGCCACCAAGACCTTCATCACCTCGGTGCTGGCGGCGCTGGCGCTGGTGGCCGAGTGGCGCGAGGACGACGACCTGCGCGCGGCGGTGGCGGCGCTGCCCGACCAGTTCGCCGCGGCGCTCGCCTGCGACTGGACGCCGCTCGCCGAGCGGCTGGTGCGGGCGAACTCGGCCTTCGTGCTCGGACGCGGCCCGGGCTTCGCCATTGCCAACGAGATGGCGCTGAAGTTCAAGGAAACGAGCGGCATCCACGCCGAGAGCTACTCGGCGGCGGAGGTCCTGCACGGGCCGGCGGCGCTGGTCCAGGCGGGCTTCCCGGTGCTGGCGCTCGGGGTCGACGACGCGGCGCTGCCGCAGGTCATGGCCACCGCCGACCGGCTGGCGGGGCAGGGGGCCGACGTGTTCCTGACCGCGAAGGGCGCGGGCGGCGCGGTCAAGGTGCTGCCCTCGGTCGAGGGCGTGCACGCGCTGACCGCGCCGCTGGTGCTGGCGGCGTCGTTCTATCGCTTCATCGAGGCGCTGGCGCGGCGGCGCGGCTTCAACCCCGATACGCCGCCGCATCTGCGCAAGGTGACGGAGACGGTGTGAGCGCGGCGCAGGATCAGGCAGGACAGCGAGATGAGCGCAGCCACGGCAGTGACCGTCTTTACCGGCGCGGCGGTCTTCGACGGCGACCGGCTCCACGAGGATGCCGCCCTCGTCGTCGAGGACGGGCGGATCACGGCGATCGTTCCTGCGGCCGAAGCCCCCGATGGCGCGCGGGTCGAGCTCGACGGCGGAACGCTTGCCCCGGGGTTCATCGACATCCAGGTGAACGGCGGTGCCGGCATCCTCCTGAACGACAAGCCCGACGTGGAGGGGATCGCGGCGATCTGCGCGGCGCATGGCCGGCTCGGCACCACCGGGCTCCTGCCGACGCTGATTACCGACACTCCGCAGGCGACGCGCGCGACCATCGAGGCCGGGGTCACCGCGGCGGGGAGCGTGCCGGGCTTCCTCGGGCTGCACCTCGAGGGGCCGCACCTCGACCTCCGGCGCAAGGGCGCGCACGATCCTCGGCTGATCCGGCCGATGACGCCGGACGATCTCGACATGCTGTGCGACGCCGCGGCCCGCCTGCCGGCGCTCGTCGTCACGCTGGCGCCGGCCAGCGCCACGGCCGAGCAGGTCGCGGCACTCGTGGAGGCGAGAGCCATCGTCAGCCTCGGGCATTCCGAAGCCACCCTCGCCGAAGCGCGGGCGCTGTTCGGCGCCGGAGCGCGCATGGTGACGCATCTCTTCAACGCCATGAGCCAGCTCGGCAACCGCGAGCCGGGGCTGGTCGGGGCGACGCTCGACGACGCGGGCGTCTCCGCCGGGCTGATCGCTGACGGCATCCACGTCGCACCGGAATCGATGCGCGCGGCGCTCGCCGCGAAGCGGGGTACCGACAGCGTGTTTCTGGTCACCGACGCCATGGCGCCTGCCGGCACCGACATCACCGAGTTCACGCTGAACGGGCGGCGCATCCTGCGGCGCGACGGCCGGCTGACGCTCGAGGACGGCACCCTCGCCGGGGCGGACGTCGACTTTCCCGGCGTCATCCGGGTGATGGTGCGGGACGTCGGGCTGACGCTGCCGGAGACGCTGCGCATGGCGACCTATGCTCCGGCGGCGGCGCTCCGTGCCACCGACCGGATGGGCCGCCTCGCGCCGGGGCTCGCCGCCGACCTCGTGCATCTCGACGCCGACCTCGCGCTCGGGGGCGTCTGGCGCGGCGGCGCGCCGCTGGACTGAGCCGGCAACGCGCCCTCCGGGCGTGCCTTCAGAGAAGTTCGCGCGGCGGAGTGATGCCGCCGACCAACCAATTGCGTCAAAAAGGAGAATACGATGCCTCGTCCATGAAGTCCCTGACTGCGCTCGGTCTCGTCCTGGCGCTCGGCTGGGCTGCCCCGGCGCTTGCGGATGACGTTTCGCTGACTTGGGAGGAGCTGCCCCCGGTTCCGGCCAACGCCAGCACCTGGAACGACGCCATCCCGGTCGGCGAGACCTGGTGGCGGCAGCTCGGGCTCGCCGGCCCGATCACCGGCGTGCATGGCGACTATCTCCTCGTCGGCGGCGGTGCCAACTTCCCCGAGCCGGGCAAGACGTCGAACGAGGCCACCACCCTCGGCAAGGTCTATTGGAACGAGCTCTTCGTCCTCGACCTCGCCAAGGAGACACCCACCTCGTCAAGCTCACGTTCAGGGGGCTGCCGGGCATCCCGGTCTATCTCAAGGCCGAGAGCACCCCTCCGACCGGCAGCCTCAAGCACCGGCTGGCGCGGTCGCTGTTCCTCTACGGCATCTGCAACGGCCGCATCGGCCCCGGAACGACGCTGGTCGAAGCCTCGTCGGGCTCCACCGCGGTGTCCGAGGCGTACTTCGCGGAGCTTCTCGGCCTGCCCTTCGTCGCCGTCATGCCGCGCTCGACGAGCGGCCAGAAGATCGCGGCGATCGAACGCTTCGGCGGCACCTGCCGCTTCGTCGACCACGCCGGCGAGGTGTACGCCATCGTCGAGCGCCTCGCCGGGGAGGCCGGCGGCCACTACCTCGACCAGTTCACCAACGCCGAGCGGGCGACCGACTGGCGCGGCTACAACAAAATCGCCCAGAGCATCTTCGAGCTGATGGAGGCCGAGGCCGAGCCGGTGCCGGAATGGGTGGTGATGAGCGCAGGCACCGGCGGCACCTCGGCGACCATCGGCCGCTACCTGCGCTACCGCAATCTCGCGACCCGGCTCTGCGTGGTGGACGTCGAAGGCTCCGCCTTCTACGACGCCTGGAAGAGCGGCGACCGCGGCTTCATCACTCCCGGCAGCCGGATCGAGGGCATCGGCCGCCCCAGCGTCGAGCCGTCGTTCCTGCCCGAAGTCATCGACCATATGATCCGCGTGCCCGACGCCGCCTCGATCGCGGCGGCGCACGTCCTCTCGGAGCGGCTGTTCCGCCGGGTCGGCTGCTCCACCGGCACGAACTTCTTCGGGCTGCTCTCGATCGCCGCCCGGATGGCGCGGGAAGGGCGGGCCGGGGCGCTCGTCACGCTGATCTGCGACAGCGGCGACCGGTACGCGTCGACCTACTACGACAGCGGATGGCTGGCGAGGAACGGCCTCGAAATCCAACCCTGGCGCGACCGTATCGAGGATTTTCTCGACCATGGCCGGGCTGCCTGACGTCGATCGCCAGTGGCGTCAGCGCGGCACCGACTGCTCCACCTCCACCTCGCGGCGCTCGCGGGCGGCGCGGAGGGCCGCCTCGATGCAGGCGACGACGTGCAGCCCGTCCTCGCCGGTGACGGGCGGCGGTGAGCCTGCCCGCACCGCCTCCGCGAACGCCTGCCACTGCCGCTCGAGGGCGCGCCCGGCGATGTCGTCCTCGTACGAGGCAGGCACCGCTTGCCACCGCTGGCCGCGGCCGAGCTCGACGCCGCTGAAGAAGTCGACCCTCAGCACGCCTTCGTCGCAGACGATCTCGTCGCCGGAGATGAACGCGCCGTCGCGATAGCCGATGCTCGCCACCTGCCCGGCGGCGTCCTCGCCGAAGCGGAGGAGGAGGAGCGCGCTGTCGTCGGCTTTCTGATCGTGGAAGGCGGTGGCGGTGACGGCGCTCACATGGGTCGGCCGTCGCCCGGCGAGACCGATCAGCCGGTCGAGCGCATGGATGCCCGCGGTGAACAGCATCCCCCCGCCGCGCTCCGGGTCGAGGTGCCAGTCGCGGCGGTTCTCCTCCATCCAGAGCTTGATCATCCGGCTGGAGCCGAAGCGCATCCGTCCGATCTCGCCGCTCTCGACGATCCGCCGCGCCGCGAGGAAGGGCAGGGTGAAGCGCATGGTGTGGCCGGGCATCAGCGTCACCCCGGCGGCATCGGCGGCAGCGAGGATGCGCCGGCACTCGGCGACGGTCGGCGCGAGCGGCTTCTCGAGCATGACGTGCCTGCCCGAGCCGGCGGCGGCGATGGCCACCTCGGCGTGCAGTTGGTGCGGCAGGGCGACGACGACCGCGTCGATCCCGGGATCGGCGAGCAGGTCGCGATAGTCGCGATAGCCCTTGCAGCCGAACCCGGCGCAGAACGCCGCGAGCCCGGCCTCGTCGTTGCGGCAGGCGGCGACGAGCCGCGCGTCGTCGACCGCTGCGAGCGCCCGCGCATGGGCGGCGCCGAAGTGGCCCGCCCCGATGATCCCGACCCGCAGCATCTCAGCCACCTCCGGCATAGCAGCGATCGATGAGGTCCATGGCGCGCCAGTGGTCCATGAGCGAGACGACCGGCCTCCGTCGCGACCTCACCCGATCGATGGTGTCGGCCATCAGCGCATCGTAGCGACGGCCGAGCGGCGTCGCCGCGAGCTCCCGGGTCTCCCCGTCGTCGAGCGTCGCGACCCGCAGCCGGTCGCCGGTGTCGATCAGGGTGGCGTTCTTCGCCGAGACCCGCCACTCGAAGCTGCCGCCCGTCATCGAGGCGAAGGTGTACCCGGCCTCGACGATCCCCATGGCGCCGTCGGCGGCCCGCAGCACGACGAGCGCGTAGTCCTCGACCGGCGTTCCTTGCAGAGGCCGCCCGAACGTGACGTGCTCCACGGCGACGTCCTGTTCCCCGGCCAGTCCGAGGAACGCGTCAACCCCGTGAAGCCCCAGGTTGCGCAGGGCCCCTCCGCCGCTGACCGCGGCGTCGAGCACCCACCCGCAGCCATCCTTCACGTATCGCTCCGGCGGGCCGTTAATCAGGCAGAAGCGGGAATGCGAGAGGGCGCCGAGACGACCGGCCTGTCCGAGCACGCGGACCTCGCCGGGCAACGGCCCGACCCGGTGGGCGAGCGCGACGGCGACGAAGGCGCCCGCGCGCTCCGCCGCTTCGGCCAAGGGCCGCAGCACGGCACCGGAGACGCCGACCGGCTTCTCGACCAGCACCGGCAGTTGTTCGCCGACGAAGCGTCCCGCCAGAGCCATCATCTCGGCCGGACGCCCCATGACCACCGCCAGATCCGGCCGCAACGCCAGCGCCTCGTCAATGGTTTCGACAGCCGGGCAGCGATGTGCCGAGGCGAATTCGGTCGCACGTTCGGACGCCGGATCCCACGCCGCAACGATCTCGGCATCGGCGACTCGCGCCGCTGCGGCGTGCATCCCGGCATGCCAGTGACCGACGCCGAAAAGCGCGAGCTTCACCTTCCCCCCGCAAAAACGCGCTCACATGGTAATGGCGGCGTGACGGGTCGTCCAGCGAGCGCCTCGCCGCTGTAGTCACCGATCCGAAGCTGTTGTAGCCGGGGACGAGGCGGCACAGGATGGTTGGAACGGCATGTGCAGGGACGGTCCCATCGAAGAATTGGCGGGGCGGCTCAAGCAATGCCTGGTCGAGCGTGGCCTTCAGCCGATTTGGATCAGCATCCGGGACGAGATCGCAGCAGCCATTGCCGAAGGTCTGATCCGGCCCGGCATGCCGATGCCGAGCGAACGCCTTCTCGCGAACGAACTCGGGGTCTCGCGGATGACGCTCCGCCGCGCCCTCGGCGCACTGAGCGAGGACGGCCTCGTGGCACGCCAGCAGGGCGCCCGGACGGCCGTGGCGCGCAGACTGGAGAAGTCGGTCTCGCGACTGGTCGGCTTCTCCGAGGACATGCGGGCGCGTGGCCGGACGCCCGGGGCGGTCCTGATCGCCAGCACGGTGGCGAGACCGACCAAGGCCGAGATGGCAGCGCTCGGGCTGGAAGGGGATGCGAGCGTGGTGCGCATCGAGCGCGTGCGTCTGGCCGACCTGGAGCCTGTCGCCATCGAGCGCGCGGTGCTCCCTGCGGCGATCCTCCCCGATCCGTCCATGGTCGGCGAGTCGCTCTATGCCGCGCTCGACGCCCTGGGTATGCGGCCGGTGCGCGGGAGCGAGCGGTTCCGCGCCGTGGTGGCTCTGCCGCGGGATGTGCGCCACCTGTGCTGCGCGCCCGGCGCTCCCCTCCTCAGCATCGAAAGGCGCTGCTTCGCCGCGGCGGGCGTCCCCGTCGAATTCACCGAAACCCGCTATCTCGGCGAGGCGTACGACTTTACCGTGGATCTCATCCGCTAGACCAGTCAAATACCAGTTTGCAGGCGAAGCCTTTCGTGGCATTACCCTCATGGGGAGGAAAGCCGATGCTCGACAGACTGAGGGGCAAGCTCGTCGTCTCGTGCCAGCCCGTTCCCGACGGGCCGATGGATCGGCCGGAGATCGTCGCGGCGTTCGCGCTGGCCGCCCTCGCAGGCGGCGCGGCGGGCCTTCGGATCGAGGGGGTGGCGAACGTCGTTGCCGTACGTGCCGCGACGGACGCGCCGATCATCGGGATCATCAAGCGCGACCTCGACGACTCTCCCGTGCGAATCACGCCGTATCTCGAGGACGTCGACGCGCTCGCCGACGCGGGCGCGGACATCATTGCCGTGGACGCCACCCTGCGACCGCGCCCGGTCGCGGTGCAGCCATTGATCGAGCGCATCGCCGCGCGCGGGCTGATCGCCATGGCCGACTGCGCGACCGCCGAGGAGGGCCAGGCGGCGCACGACGCCGGGGCATCCGTACTCGGCAGCACCATGTCCGGCTACACCGGGGGCGACGTGCCGGCCGAACCCGACTACGAGCTGGTGGCGGCGCTCGGGCGCGTCGGCGGCTTCGTCGTGGCCGAGGGGCGCTATCACCGGCCCGAGCAGGCCGCGCGCGCCCGGACGCTCGGGGCGGACACGGTGGTGGTGGGGTCGGCCATCACGCGAACCGAGCACGTGACGAGCTGGTTCGTTCAGGCGTTGGCGGAGGGGAATCGCAAGGATGGCTGAGTCGGTTCTGGTCCTCGACGTGGGAGGGACCAAGACGCTCGCGGCCCTGGTGCGCGGCGCCGAAGTGCTCGCGGAAGCGCGGGTGCCGACCGACGCCACGGCGAGCCCCGACGTCTGGATCGACGCCGCCGGCCGCGAGGCCCAAGCCTGGGCGGGACGCTTCGACCGGGTCGTCGCCGCCGTCACCGGCATCGTCGCGGACGGCCGCTGGTCGGCGCTCAACCCCGGCACGCTGGCCATTCCGGACGGCTTCCCGCTCGAAGAGCGGCTGCGCACCCGTTTCTGCGTCCCCGCCGTCGCGCTCAACGACGCGCAGGCCGCCGCGTGGGGCGAATACCGGCACGGCGCCGGGCAGGGCGCGGACATGGTCTTCGTCACGGTTTCCACGGGCGTCGGCGGTGGCATCGTCCTCGGCGGGCGGCTCGTGCGCGGCCGCGGGGGGCTCGCGGGCCACTTCGGCATCGCCTACCCCCTCCCCGAGGACAGCGCGTTCGCCCACGTCGAGGACGGCATCGCCGGCCGCTGGGTCGCGGCCGAGGCCGCGCGCGAGGGGCACGGGCTGGACGCGCGCGGGGTATTCGAAGCCGCCGGGAGGGGAGAGGCGTGGGCGGAGGCGCTCCTGTCGCGACAGGCGCACCGCGCGTCGCGCCTCCTCGCCAACATCCAGCTCGCGATCGCGCCCGACGTTATCGTCGTGGGCGGCGGCATCGGGCTTGCCGACGGATACCTGGCGCGCCTCGAGGCGGCGCTCGCGTCGACGCCCCCCGTCCGTCGGCCACGGCTCGTCGCCGCGGCACTGGGAACCCGGGCGGGCCTCGTTGGCGCGGCTGACATCGCGAAACAGGATGCGGTTTAGAGGGAGAGACTCGCATGCAAGCAAAGACACTGTCGGCCACGCTCGCCTTCCTTGCCCTCGCGACACCGGGGCTGGCCGAGGTTACGGTCCTCGGGTGGCCGGGCGGCCCGGAAGAAATCGCGCTCCGCGCGGCGGCCGAGGCGTACAATGCCCGGGAAGGGCTTCCCGAAGAGGATCGCGTAGCGCTCCTCTTCACCTCGCGTGATGGATTCTACGACAAGCTCGCCGCCGATCTCGCGGCGGGCACCACCGCGTTCGACGCTCAGCAGATCGCGACTTACTCGATCGGCCGCTACGCGCCCTTCATGACGCCTGTGGATCTCGGTCCCGATGCGGCCACGACCTTCGGCGACTCCGTGCTCGCCACGATGCAGTTTGACGGCAAGCAGTACGGCGTGCCCACCGACCTGTCCCTGCACTTCCTCTATTATCGGACCGATCTCGTTGACGCACTGCTGAAGGACGCGGATGCCTCCAAGCGCTATGCCGAGATCGCACAGAAGTACCTCGGCGAAGCCCTGACCCCGAAGGCGCCCGACGAGTGGACGTGGCGCGACTGGGCGGCGACGGCGCTCTATTTCACCAAAGGCGTCAACCCCGACAGCCCGACGCGCTACGGCACCGTGCTGCAGATGAAGAACCTGCTCTTCAACATCATGGTGTTCCAGTCGCTTCCCCGCGCCTATGGCGGCGACTGGACCGACGAGGTGGGCAAGGTGACCGTCGATTCCGAGGCCTACCGGACCGGCCTCGATCTCTACAAGATGCTCTACGACGCCGGCGCCACGCCGCCCGACTCCACCGGCTACGAATTTGCCGAAGCCAATGCCGCCTATGCGTCCGGGCAGGTGGCGACGATGGTGCAGTGGAACGCCGCCGCGGCCGAGCTCACCGATCCCGAGAAGGCGCCGGTGGTGGCCGCCGTCACCGCCACCATCGCGCCTCCCGCCGGCCCGGCGGGCCGCTTCACCCATGTCCACAGCCTCGGCCTCGGGCTGAACGCGGCCTCCACGCACAAGGAGGGCGCGCAGCGCTTCCTCCAGTGGCTCGCCACCCCCGAGGCGATGGCGACCTACGCGCGCGCCGGCGGCGCTCCGGGACTTACTGGCGCGGCCCTCGAAGCTGTGGTCGGTGAACGACCCGACCTCGCGCCGCTTGGCGAGTACGCAAGCCAGTACGGCTACGTCATGCGGGGCGGCACCAGCGCCAATGCACTCGCGATCTACCAGCTCCAGGCGGCCGAGTTCACCGGCTACTGGGCGGGCACCCAGAGCCTCGACCAGGCCCTCGCCAACACGACCAAGGGCATGACCGGGTTCCTCGCCGGGAAGTGACGTTCCGCACCTGAACCGGGCGCCTGCGCGGGAGCTTCCCCCGCGCGGGCGCGCCACACGGCGGGAGGACCGACATGATGGCTCCGAAGACGCGGGAAAACCGGCTGCTGGCAACACCGCTGGTGCTCTATCTCCTGCTGCTACTCGGGTTTCCCTCCCTTCTCAACGTCTTCTACAGTCTTTCCGACGTGACCTTCGAGACCCTGCGCACCCCGCGCCTTTCGGGTTTCGGCAACTTCGCCGCGGTGCTTTCCGACCCGGCGTTCTGGCGCGCAGTCTGGTTCTCCCTGCGGTTCGGCGTGCTGACCGCCACAGTCGAGGTGGCGCTCGGGCTCTTCCTCGCGGTGTTCCTGTCGCCGCTCCTGCAGGCAAGGCCGTGGCTGCTCGCGCTGCTCACGCTGCCGATAATGATCGCGCCCGCGATGATGGGCCTGATGTACCGTCTGGTGCTCCACGAGTTCGTCGGGCCGCTGCCCTACTACCTCTTCGAGTGGTTCGGCAATTCGCCCGCCTTCCTGAGCCCCGGCTGGGTGTTCTGGACCGTTTGCGTGATCGAGATCCTCCAGTGGACGCCGTTCGCGCTCCTCCTCTTCCACCTCGCCTATTCCTCAATCCCCGCTGACGTCCGTGAGGCCGCGCGCATGGACGGGGCGCGGGGCTGGCGCACCTTCCGCCGGGTGGAGCTGCCGATGCTGATGCCGACGCTGGCGCTCGCCGCGGTGATCCGGCTCATCGACGGCATCCGGGTCTTCGACAACATCTACGTGCTGGTCGGCGCGGGCCCGGGCGGGTCCACGACCTCGCTGCCGATCTACATCTACACGTCGTTCTTCCGCGGCGGTTCCCTCGGACCGGCGCTCGCGGCCTCCGTGCTCTTCGCGCTCGCGGCCTTCGCGGGACTTTTCCTCGCGCTCCGCGCCGCCGACCGGAGGGCAGGGGCATGAACGCCCTCCGCTGGGCGGTGCTCGTCATCGCCGTCCTCGTCATGAACATGCCGGTCATCGTGACCATCGTGACATCGCTCAAGCCGCCCGCGGAGATCATGTCGAATCCGGGGCTGATCGTGCAGTCGCCGACGCTCGCCAACTACGCCACCGTCGTCACGGTCAGCGACCGCCTCAACGTCTGGGCCTACCTGACCAACAGCGTCATCGCCGCGCTCATCGGCTCGCTCCTGCCGCTCGCGCTCTGCCTGCCGTTCGCCTTCGCCGCGGCGCGGCGCGGCTTCGGGCGCCGGTTGCTCTTGCCGCTGGTGGTGAACCTCCGCGCGCTGCCGCTCATCATCTTCGCGATCCCGATCTATCTCATGTATCAGGCCGTGGGCCTGCTCGACACGCGGATCGGCCTCGGGCTCGTGCTCGCCGTCGTGAACCTGCCGCTGACCATGCTCATCCTGCTCAACGCGATCGCGGAGATCCCCCGCGAGCTCGACGAGGCCGCCGCCATGGACGGCGCGCGGACCGGCCGGCTCATCGCGCGCATCATCCTTCCGACCGTGCGGCCCGCGCTCGCCACCGCCTTCGTCTTCGGCTTCATCACCGCGTGGAACGAGTTCCTGTTCGGGTTGATTCTGACCACCCAGCACGCCGTGCCGATGACAGTCGGCGCGTCGTTCTTCTTCGCCACCGGCGGCGGCGGGGTGCAGTGGGGCGTCGCGGCGGCGGTGATCGTGGTGGCGAGCCTGCCGCCCGTCATCCTCGGGCTCGCCATGTACAAGCAGATCGGCCGCGCCATGGTGGCCGGCGCGGTGAAGGGCTGAAGCGACGGAACCGAACTGACGCGAGGGGAAAAGCCAATGGGACGGCTGGCGCTTGAGGGTGTGAAGAAGTCGTTCGGCGGCGTGGACGTGATCCGCGGCGTCGACCTCGCCATCCGCGACGGCGAGTTCGTGGTGATGGTCGGCCCGTCCGGCTGTGGAAAATCCACGCTCCTGCGGCTCATCGCCGGGCTCGAGCCGGTGACGGCCGGCCGCATCGAGATCGACGGGCGCGACGTGACCGCGCTCGAGCCGGTGGACCGCCGCCTCGCCATGGTGTTCCAGAGTTACGCCCTCTACCCGCACATGACGGTGCGCGGAAACATGGCCTTCGGCCTCGAGACCGCGCGGGTGCCGAAGCCGGAGATTGACGCCAAGGTGGCCGAGGCGGCGCGCATCCTGGCGCTGGAGCCGCTGCTCGACCGGTTGCCCAAGCAGCTCTCGGGCGGCCAGCGCCAGCGCGTTGCGATCGGCCGCGCGATCGTTCGCGATCCCGTGGCCTTCCTCTTCGACGAGCCGCTGTCGAACCTCGACGCCGCCCTTCGCGTCCAGACCCGCCACGAGATCGCCAAGCTGCACCGGAGCCTCGGCCGCACCGCCGTCTATGTCACCCACGACCAGGTCGAGGCGATGACCCTCGCCGACCGGATCGTGGTCATGGACGCGGGCTCGGTGCGCCAGTTCGACACGCCGGAGGCGCTCTACCACCGGCCCGCCGACCTCTTCGTGGCGCAGTTTATCGGCAGCCCGAAGATGAACGTCCTTCCCGCCCGGGCCGCGGACGGCGGCGTGTCGATCCTCGGGGGACCGCCCGTTGCCGTGCCGCTCCCTTCGCGGGGGCGCGCGCCGACGCAACTGGGGGTCAGGCCCGAACATCTGGAGTTCGCCGCGCCGGAGGCGGGGGCGTTGACCGGAACCGTGTCGGATGTCGAGTACCTGGGCGCCGACTCGATCGTCTTCGTGGCGCATGCCGAGGGCACCGAAGTCACCCTCCGCGTCCCAGGCCGCGCCCCCGTCCGTGTAGGCGAGGCAGTGGGTGTCGCCATATCTCCCGCCGCCGTCCATCTCTTCGATGGAGAGGGCCGCGCGCTGGCGGGTGGCGAGAGGTAAGGCAAGCATCCGGTGGCGCCCCTCTCTCGGCTTTCGATCCAGCCCGATCCTCCGCGGAAGCGCGCGCCTGCCGCCTGCTTTGCAATATAGGAGGCGCATGAACGCAGAGACTTCGGACGAGATCGCCATCCACTGGTTCCGCCGCGATCTGCGGCTCGCGGACAACCCGCTCTCGCGGCCGCCGCGGCACTGTGGTTCCGGTCGTCGTGCTCGATCCCGAGACCGAGGCCTTGGGGGCGGCCAGCCGGTGGCGGTTGGGACTGGCACTCGTCGAGCACCTTGCGGAGAGTCTCGAGAAAGCCGGGAGCCGGCTCGTTCTTCGCCGCGAGCGGGCGGAGGAAGCGTTGCCGGCCCTCATGCGAGAGACCGGCGCCACCGAGGCGATCACGGTCTCGTAGGTCCCCCGATCGCGGATCGAATGCGCCTGACTTCATGCCTGGAAGTCGGGCTGCCAAGTGAGGTGGGCATCCGCAAAGGCAGCGATCGTCTCGCAACGTGCCCTGAGAGCGTGGAGCTGCGGGTAGCGAGTCGTGTCGACGCCGAAGCGCTCGGCCGAGCACATACCCGGCGCATCGCCGAAGGCAAAGGCACCCTTCCTCTCCCTGCCGAGCATGGCTTCGCAGGCGTTGAGGCCGGGGGTGATCCAGTGCCGGCACCAGGTGTCGAGGCCGTCCTGGTCCTGCCCAAACGTCTTCTTCAGGTAGCGAAGTACCCGCAGATTCTGCAGCGGGTGGATGTCGCAGGCGATCGCTTGGGCAAACGCCCGGGCATGCGCGCGAAGGGTCACGCTCTCCGGCAGCAGCCGCGGCTCGGGATACATCTCGTCTAACCATTCAACAATCGCGATCGACTGGGTCAGCACCGTTCCGTCGTCGGTTTCCAGCGACGGCACCAGCCCCTGCGGGTTCAGCGCAAGGTAGCTCTAAGAGCGCTGGTCCCCCCGGCGAAGATGGACGGAATGGGTTTCGTAGCCGAGACCCTTGAGGTTTAGGGCGATGCGAAGGCGATGCGCCGCTGAGCTGAGGAAAAAGCCATTCAGGACCATCCAGGCCTCTCACAAATCGTCCCGGTCGGACATCAAGGGGTAGGTGACGGGCGCGCAGCGGGTCAACCGCGCTTCAGGTGCCTCCACACTTGCTCGCTTTCGCTTCGAGGCGTTTTGGCTGACAATTGATCCGCCGAGTGCGTGACGCGACGCTCTTCGGCGACCACCACATGCACGGGCCGCGCCTTTACACCCTGCTGAAGACCATCACCACCCGCTGGCCCACCGGCTTGCGGGCCGAGGCTGAGTTCATGCCGACGATGGGCTGAAGTCTAGCGGGGGCCCGGAATAGGCTTTGCCAAGGCTGGCAGATGAATCTCTAGGACACCGCGCTGTCCGCCGCGGCGTCCAACTTGGATGATCAGGTCGAGCGTGCGAGCCGCATACTCCAATACATCACTCCGAGTCTGCCGGTTGCCGACTCGCATCACCATCAGCGCTAGTCGCTCTAATGCCAGAACCGGACTGTCCGCATGGATCGTGCTGATCGAGCCAGGATGGCCGGTGTTGATCGCCTCGAGAAAGGCGAGGGCCTCTTCGCCACGCATCTCGCCAAGGATGAGCCGATCAGGTCTCATCCGAAGTGCAGCCACCAACAGCTTAGCTGGCGTCCGCTCCGACGCCTCAATCCGCTCGGCGATCAGTGCCACACTGTTCTCATGCGGCAGATGAAGCTCCCGAGCATCCTCGATGGTCACCAGTCGCTCTGCTGGATGCGCAAGGGACAATAGCGCCCGCGCCACCGTGGTCTTGCCTGACGACGTCCCGCCCGAAACGAGGATGTTCATCCGCTGATCGATGGCCCGCTGGAAAAGCTCGGCGAGCCGCCCGGCCTCGGCCAGTTCCGCGAGCTCCGCGAGCCGCGCGCGCCGCTCGCCTTCGACGCTCACCTGTCGTCCCTCCAGGAACCCGATCTCGCCGACGTCCAGGATCCGCGAGACGTACTTCCGGATCGACAGCGACGCCCCTTCCTCAACCGCCGGCGGCACGACGATCTGCACGCGCAACACCTGGCCGAAGGCGTGCAGGCTCCCCGAGACGATCGGATGCTTCGGCCCCAGCCGATTCATCGTCTCCCCGGCAAGGTGTTTGCTGAGCTGCAACACCTTCCCCTGTGGAAACCTGTGCCCGGTCTTCACCATGTGCTCGGCATCGGCGCGCTCGGCCCAGACTTGGCCGTCGGGATTGATCACCACCTCGTTGACGTCGTCGGCGACGAGCAGCGGCCGGAGTTCCCGGAGATCGTGCTCGGCATGACTGCTGGATGCGAGCCGGGCAGGGGTCTCGCCCATCAAAACACCAGATCTCTATTGACGAAGATGGTGAGCCGGTCGCCCTGGTCGACGTTGATCGTCGGCGGGATGCGCAGGTAGGCGTCGAGCGCCGAGCGCGAGGTCGACTCGAGGTCGCCGCCCATGGCGTCGATCGCGTCGGCGACATCCTCGTCGGTCTCGTCGTCGATGGCGAACTGCGGCCCGAGCGCGAAGATCGAGATCAGCGCCGCCGAGCCGAACCGCTCCCAGAAATGCGTGTCGACATGCCCGGTCTGCCCGCTCCGCCCGAGCGCATCGGCACCGATGCCGCCGAGCGCGACGCTGGTCCCCGCCGGCGTCACCGCCCGGTTCCAGGCGATCAGCGCCCGGCGCTGCGCGATCTTGACGTTGGAGCTGTAGCTGCCGATCAGCCGGGTGCCGCGGGGGAGGAGCGTGGTCGACCCGTCGTAGGAGACGACGTCCTCGGTCAGCACCGCCCGGATCGCGCCGGGGAGATCGGTGTTGATTGCCGTCTCGAGCACGCCTTCGAGGATCGTGCCCTGGACGATGGTCCGCGACGGATCGGCAATCTGCTCGGCGCGCACGGTCTTGTGGGTCTGCTCGGCCGCCGCGGCGAGGAAGCCCTCGTTCTCGGAGAGCCGCCGCCCGCCAGCGCCGCCGGCGGCGGTCTCCCCGCCGTTCACCCCGTCGATCACCACGCCGTTCGAGGCGATCTGCGCCTTGTTGATCGCCTCGCGGCGCTTCCGCTCCTCCTCCATGCGCTTGCGCGCCTCGGCCTCGGCCGCGGCGCCCGTCGGATCGACACCGGCGGTGACCGGGTTCCGGGCGAGGAGCTGCCGGGTGATTTCAGCGCGGAGCTGCGCGGCGTTCTGGTCGAGCATCGCCTGAAGCTCCTCCCGGGTCATCCCGCCGGGCTGGTCGGCAAGCGCCCCCAGCCGCGCCTCCATCTGGTCGAGGCGCAGCTGATCCTCCGGGGTCAGGCCTTGCGCCTTCGGTGGCGCCACCGGCAGCTCGGTCGAGAGTTGCGCGGTGTCGACGCTCTCGCCGCGCGGGACCTCGGTCGAGATGCCGTCGGTGAAGGCGGCCGGCTGCTGCATATCCTGCGGGCGCGAGGTCCCG
Source organism: Amaricoccus macauensis (assembly GCF_014201905.1). Lineage (GTDB taxonomy): Bacteria > Pseudomonadota > Alphaproteobacteria > Rhodobacterales > Rhodobacteraceae > Amaricoccus > Amaricoccus macauensis. Next base: position 58,673 of record NZ_JACHFM010000008.1, read on the forward strand.
AAGCCGAAGAGCGAGCGGACCTGCGCCGGGGCGAAGGTCCAGAGCGCGCCGACGACGAGCAGCACGGCGATGAGGATGCCGCCGGCGGTGCGCGGCCCGCGGCCGGGACGGGCCGGCGCCATCCGCCGGCGGATAAGATCGAGACGGGCGAGCTCCTCCTCGCTCTTCTCGGTCATTTCGGGAGACCGGGGATGGCGGAGGCGGGCTGGCTGGTCGCGACGAGATAGCCGGAGCGGAGCGCCTTGGCGCGGCGGCCGCCGGGGACGGTCTTGATGACCCGCCCGTGGGCGACGCAGAGCTCTTCCTCGCCGATCCGGAGCGTCCAGCGGTCGGAGGTGCCCATGACCACTGCGCCGGTCTCGGTCTCGCGAACGTTGATAATGCTCTCGCGGCCCTGCTCGTCGACGCGGAAGATCGCCGGCCGCGGCGCATCGCGCGGAAACTCAAAGGTGGTGCGCCGGCCATCGTCATAGACCGCCACGGGGCGGAACTTCGTCGCGGCACCGGCAACATAGTAGTTCGGATCGCGCGGCCGCGCCTGCTCGACCTGACGGCTCGCCACCTTCGCCCGCTCGCGTTCGGGGTATCGGAAACCGATCCGGTAGCTGAGGGTCGAGGAGCCGGCCGGGATCGGCACGGCGCGGAGCTCGAAGGTGTAGGTGTTCTGCGAGGTGTAGACCGTCAT
>NZ_JACHFM010000009.1 GCF_014201905.1 Amaricoccus macauensis
CGAGGCTGAGGCGGAGGCGGCACGGCTCGGGATCTGGTCGACCGAGTTCGAGATGCCGTGGGACTATCGCCGGGCGCATTAGCGAAGGCGCGAGGTCGGCATTGAGCGGATGAACGGCGATGCCCTAGGGTCTGACCCGGGGGAGCTGGGGGCGGTCGTGCGGTTCATTATGGTCGTTGCGGCGATGCTGACGGCGCCGGTGGTGGTGTCGGCACGGGACTACGATTGCGGCGATTTCTCGACGCAGGCCGAGGCGCAGCGCGTCTACGAGGATGCCGGTCCGGGAGATCCCTATCGGCTCGATCGCGATCATGACGGGGTCGCCTGCGAAACCCTGCCCTGACGGGTCCACCAGGGCGCGTCCCGGCCGCGGCCGGGACCGGGCTCTACTCTGCCGTGCTGGCCTCCCCGAGCCGGAAAGCCGTCTCGGCCCATTCGGGTGACGATCCCGCGCGCGAGCCCCCTGCCCTGCCCTGGCTATGGCCTCCGCTGGAGGCTTGGCTTGGTCTACTTTTCCTTCACGGTCGTCTTTGGATGAGACTTGCCGTAGGCCTCCGTCACATATCGGCCCGTATCTGTGCTGCGGTAAGGCGATCCGGGACTATCGCCGCTCCTGCCGCGAGGTTCGGCCTGATGTCCAGCCTTGTTCGTGGCCGCCTTCGTTGCCGTGGTGAAGCGGCCGCTGGTCGCGTTGCGATGATTGCTACCGCCTGTGGATTTGGGCATGGGGTACGCACTCCTTCTCGATGCTGCGCGGTAGTAGGTCAGGCCGACGGATCGGCACTGACCGAAGGGGTACGGCCGCCCTTACGCGACGCATTCCCATAGGGCGAGCAGGTTGTCGTTCCAGACACCATCGGCATAGGTCCGGACATACTTGCCGTTTGGTCCGTTCACGACGCCCACGTTGGCCCTCTTGCCATTGACCCGCGTGAAGAACGTGTTGCTCTTGTCTTCGATTGAACGGACGACCTCCGCGCGGGTCCATTTCCATCCGCTGCCGCCCAGATGGGTAATCCCTTCATGAGGGTCGTTGCGAGGCTGCTTGTTGATGCACAACACCTGCACATCCGCCATTGGTAGATACCTCAGCTGCATGTTGCGCCCGAATCGGGCAGATGCTGCCAAATGTATCACAAGGAGAATTATGTGGTGAGCGGAATCCTGCTCACCACAGCGGGATCAACCTCAGATGGCCGATGAAGCGTTCCGCCGTTCGAGCCTGCCGACAAGCTGGACAGCCCTCGCGGAAAGCCGGACCAACGCGAAGTGCTTCGAGCGGGCACGAGTCCCCTAGTCGGTGGAGCAGGCCGGAAGATAATTCCTCGGCATCGAGCCGAGTTCTCGACAATGTCCGTGCCGGCGACCGCCGCTGTGCCGATAGTGGCTCTGATGGGGGAGTCGCAGCCCGTCGATCAAGCCACGGTCAGCCTCCTGTTTCGCAGCGATGACACCCTCGCGGATCGCGGCCAGGGCGTGCCCGGCGCGGATGCGCCGGCAACCACGAATACGGCTTCCGCTTCGCGGACCCTCCGCATTCGCAGTTGCCCCCTGCCCTCTTCCGATCCGCCGGCCGGTCGTCACCGAAACAACGGAGGCTGACATGACCCGCTACGTCCTTACCGTTCCTTACACCTTCGAGCGCAACGGCCAGACCGAAACCCGCTTCCGCCGGGTCGGCGCGATCTTCGAGAACGCCCGCCGCGAGACCGGCGAGGTCTTCCTCTCGGTGAAGCTCGACTTCCCCGTCGCCGTCACCGAGCTCGTCGGCTTCCCGCCCCGGCCGGAGGACGACCCGGCCTCGGACGAGGTGACGCAGTCCTGACGGACCGCGGAGGGCGGCCGACCGGCCGCCCTTTCCCTCGCTATGCGACGGTGCGGATACACGACGAAGCGGCAGAACGCCGATACGTCATAACGGCTGAGATCGCCAAGGCGATCGTGGTGATCAACGGCCAGTTCGGGGGATCGACGAGCCGAGGCCCGCTCACCCCCGCCCTGACGACTTCGCCATACCTGGACGTCCGCCCAGCATCCGGGCGACCGCGCGTCAACCGGCAAGCGGCGACTGACGTCGCCGGCTCCGCCGCCCCCGTGTCCTCGCCTGCGGCTGCGGGCCGCTCCAGTGCGTCTCCGCCCGGTTGACCCGCGCGCGCCCGGACGCGGGTCGGGCAGCGCCCTCCCCGCTCTGCCCACCCGGGAAATGCGGAGAGCATTTCCGGTCGGTCGACCGGGAGGCGCCGCCCAGACGGCGGGCCGAGGGCAGAAGACCTCGGACGCTCCACCACGAAGGAGACGGACATGACCGGCAAGTTTGACGCGCAGCAGGAAGTCACCGACCGCATCATCGCGGCGATCGAGGCGGGCACGCCGCCGTGGCGGAAGCCGTGGACCGGAGACCGGGGCGGCGCGGCCTTTCCGCTGCGGGCCTGCGGCGAACCCTACCGCGGGATCAACGTCATCCTGCTCTGGCTCGAGGCCGATGCGAAGGGCTACGCCTCGCCGCACTGGTTCACCTATCGGCAGGCGCAGGAGCTGGGGGCCCAGGTCCGGAAGGGCGAGAAGTCGGCGCCCGTCATCAAGTTCGGCACCTTCGACACCGAAAAGGCCGAGCCGGCGGGCGAGGATGCCGCGACACGCAAGGTGATGTTTACCAAGCTCTACCACGTCTTCAATGCCGACCAGATCGACGGACTGCCGGAAAGCTACTATCGACGGCCGGAGCCGGCCCGCGACCTCGGGACCGAGCCGGACGCCGAGCTGGAGGCATTCTTCGCGGCAACCGGCGTAGTCATCGAGACCAGCGACGACCCGCGCGCCTACTACAACCCGGCGGTCGACCGCATCCACATGCCGCCGGTCGGCACCTTCGAGACCGCGGGCGCCTACTACGCGACCCTGGCCCACGAGGCGACGCACTGGACCGGGCACGGCAGCCGGCTCGACCGCATCAAGAAGTTCGCCGACCGGAAGGCCTATGCCTTCGAGGAGCTCGTCGCCGAGCTCGGCAACGTCATCCTCTGCACCCATCTCGGGCTCACCCCGGACTTCGAGCAGAGCGGCGCCTACGTCGAAAGCTGGCTGAAGGCGCTGAAGGAGGACAAGCGGGCGATCTTTCGCGCCGCGGCCGAGGGGCAGAAGGCGGCGGACCTGCTTCTGGCGCTTGCCGGCGACGACGAGAAGGAGGCGGCCGCGTAGCGGCCCCCTACCCTACTCCAAAAAATTTCGGGCGCCTTCGGCGCCCCCTTTCCTCGTATCACGCGTGCTTCCGGAGCGCGATAAGGCAGAGGATGATGGACACTTTGCGAGTCGCATGGGTCATAGGATTACAAGTTCAAGAGTTATCACATAGCTCAAGTATCGGCGAGTACGCCAAGGATCGGGCGCCCCTCTTGCCGCGCGGCTGCTGCTTCGCTAGCATCTTGAGGTCGACCGCCCGGTGCTTGAGATCGTCGGCTATGATGATCGCGTATCAGGACCGATCGCGTTCGAGCTTCGATACTCTAGGCAGATTTACCCTGAAACGCAGGCATTTGGCGCGGCTGCTCCGCAGTCGAGCCCGAAACAATCCCGGCAAGCCCTACCGACTCTGAGACACTCAAACGATCAAGATGGTTGGCGTGTGAGCACATGAACCAGTAAGCTAGTTAGGCATAGAAGCTGTGAACACTATATGTGGGGGGTTACAGCGCAAAGCCGCCAGGGGCGCGGGGTCAGGCGCCGCGAAATGCCGCAAACTCGAACGGCTTGACAAACTCACCGACTCTGAGACACTCAAACGATCAAAAGGGTTGTCGTGTGAACACATGAACCATACAACTAGGTTGGCAGAAAAGCTATGAACACCATCGCGGTCATCGGTCAAAAAGGTGGCACGGGAAAAACCACCCTTGCCGGGGTCCTGGCAGTGGCCGCAGAGCTCGACGGGATCGTGACAGCAGCGATCGATCTGGATCCACAGGCGAGCCTTTGCCATTGGTCCGATCTTCGCGGGGCCGAAACCCCAATTGTGATCGACACCCAGCCTGCTCGCCTCCCGAAAACCCTCGAGACGGCCAAAGCGCAGGGCGTTGGACTATGCATTATCGATACGGCTGGACGAGCTGAGCAGGCAGCACTGGCAGCCTGCAAGGCGGCGGACTTGGTCCTGATCCCGGTTCAGCCGACGGTGACCGACCTGAAGACCGTCGAGGCCGCAGCAGACATCGTCAAATTGGCTGGAAATCCGAAGAGTGTCGTCGTCCTGACGCGTGTGAAGCCCCGAGGTGAGCGCCATCTTGAGACGACGGAATGGCTCAAATCGCAGGGTTTTGAGGTTTGCCCGTTTTATTTTGGGGACCGGGTCACGTACCAAGATGCGGGTGGGGCAGGGCGCACGCCCCAAGAATCCGATCCGTCCGGGAAAGCCGCGCTTGAGTGCAAACAGGTTTATGAGTTTGCACGTGGGCTAGTTGGGTTGCCCAAGAGCAAAAAGGCTGTCGCATGAACACGCGGAAGGGAATTGCTGACGCTCTCGCACGTACTTCCGGCAGCCGGAGAGCAACCTCCGTGGAGGTCGCTCCATCCGCGCCAGCCTCTTCGGCGCCAAACAGGAATGACCCTGAGAGCCCGCACTTCCGACCGAGCCGTCAGGGCAAGGCCAACGTAACTGGCTACTTTCCGCAGGAGGTCAAGAAGCAGCTACGGATGCTGGCGGCCGAGGAGGACAAAACGATCCAGCAGCTCCTCGGCGAGAGCCTGAATATGCTCTTTGCCAGGTACGGCCGTGCCGAGATCGCACCAACAGACCGGGAGTAGGGCAGGGGGGACGTTGCCTCTTTCCGGCCAATCAATCAGGCAGATAACAGGGTCTCATGAGGCGAAAGTACAAGCATCCACCCGTTAACGAGGTGGTGATCGGGGTTTACTTCAAGGATCCGATCTTGGCGATGCGGGCCGAACACGTCGGTCTCTTCTGGTCGGTGATCAAGGATGATTTTCCGGAGGCAGCGCAGAATGTTCCTATTGGAGCGGAGATAGATATTTCAGCGTCGGGGGAGGTGTTCCCTCTTCCACGATTCTGGTTTATGTCAGAAAATGGAATATACCTTATTCAAGTGCAAAGGAACGCGTTCCTGCTCAACTGGCGGCAGGGAGGCGATGCATACCCTCATTATGAAGCGGTGAAGGCGAGTTTTGATCGATGGCTCGGAGTGTTCATGGGGTTTTGCGAACGGCAATTCGGCATCGCGAGACTAGATATCGCTAGGTGCGAGCTCAACTACGTTAATTTGATCGGGCCCGTACCCCCGCTATTCCTGACATTTGCTGACACGGAGAAGGCAATCCCCTCCTACCGTGCCCTCTCGATCGGTCCAGACAGACCGGCCCGTGCATTCTCGCTGACCTACGAGTACCCCATTGCCAGCGATTTGGCGCTAACGGTCATTATGCAGAGTCGCAAGAATCAACAATCAGGTGAGGACGTCATATATCTTGAGCTGCGGACGGGAGGAGAGCTTCAGGCGCAGACGGATGCGAGCCTAAGTGGTTGGTTCGAGCGTGCGCACGACGCGATTGGGGACGCCTTTAATGCCCTGACAAGCGAGACGCTGCAAAAGGAGCACTGGCGGTTCATGACCGAGGAGAGCCAATGAACGCCCTAGCGAACGTTCGAAGGAAGCCAAGCGCTGCAGTGGGTCCGGTTGTGCAATTGGGTTTCGATGAGGTCGCGAACACGTCGTCTTTGTTTATGAGTGGGGATCCGCTTCGGCCCGCTCCACGGGTCGAGCTGGTGAAACTCTGTTTCCGCGAGATGGTGCGGAAGCGCGCAGCGGCACCTACAGTGGTCTTTACCAACGACGTGGCAAAGGAGCGGAGATCCGCAGCGGACGAGCTTGCCGATCGACAGGCCGAGGAAGCCAAGAAGCGGACTGCCGCGCAGGCCGCTGCTGAGAAGCGTCTGCAGGAGCTCAAGGAAGTTGCAGCTGAGGAAGGCCACGTCGTCTCGCTTGCCTCTGAGAAAGGCCTCAAGGCGTTTCTGGCGGCGATCCCGTTCACAAAGCGTCCATATATTACCCTGCTCGACAACGGTAACGTGCGGGCATTCTGGGAAGACAAGGCCGCTGGGGAGCAGGTTGGCCTTCAGTTCCTGGGTGGGGATCAGGTTCAGTACGTGATCTTCGCGAGAAGGGCGGGACAGGGCTATATCGCCCGAAATGCCGGTCGGGATCTCGTGACGAACATGGAAAGCCAGATCGAGACCAATGGGCTGCGCCGCCTGATGGCATGAAAGGCGACCTAATTCCTGATCCTGATCACATACTCCGGTATGTTGGCGGGATCCATGTCGAGAAGGATGGTACGATCGCCGGGGGCGCGTTTATCGCGAAGCCCAAGGACGAAAACTGCCCATCCTATAACTGGTTGGAGATCCTACAAGGCACCCTTGATGAGCGCGTTCAGCAGGTGCGGAACGCCACTAGGATGACCTACGGAAAGACGGCCAAATTGGCGCGGCTGAATGTCGGCCAAGTCAGGCAGTTCATCAGGGATGAAGCCGAAGGCCACGAAGCCACGGTCATTCATGATCCGCTGGAGGCCGAGGCAGGATATCCGCTTCCGGATCCCTCGCATGTGCTGATGACTAACATCCCCGACGAGAATCAGCCGAAGGGCGAGCTCATTGGCGACTTGATCCGTCAGTGCATTCTTGAGGTGTTCCCAGCTCAGACTCCCGTGTGATGCTGTGTAAACCAGTTCACAGGACAAGGTGATGCCCTGGGGGCGCTCAGAACCTCAAGGAGTGGGGCCTTGGCTGGCGAGCTATGGAGCGTGGGTCACAGCGGGGGGAGTCGGGTCAGCCGACAGTGTCGAGCAACCGCGCGAGCGCGGCCACCGCTAGCTCTCGTCCGAAAGTGCCAGGCGGGAGCAGCTCCATCGGATCGAGCGCGCTCTTGCCGCTGGCGAAGAGCCCCGCCGAGACATGCCGCGAGGTACTAGTGCTGCGGGAGGGATCGATCGGGTAGCTTCCTCGCGCCACGGCCTCGCCGGCCGCGACGGCGGCCTCGAGTTCGTCGAAGGCCTTGGCGAGGACCAGGCGCAGCGCCTTCTCGTCCCCCATGTGCGCCACGGCCCGATCGAACCAAGCGGAGGCCCCGAGCATCGGCGCATGGACAGTGAACTTCAGGCGAAGCTTCTCCTCGGAGGGTGGCCGTACCCGCTGCGGCGTCGGAGCCGCCTCGGGCGGGGTAGGGGGCGCCGGTGCCGCTAGGATCGCTGCCGCCGGAGCCTCCGCGTCCAAGCCGGCTCCCGCCCCCTCCAGACCCCGCGCTGCCGCGAACTCCCTGCGATGCTCCTCGTAGGGCTTCTTCGGTCTGCGGATCTCGACCATCCCCTCAGCCCTCCACGACCTCGAGGACTTCGTCGACGAGCTTCTCGGCCTCGCGCATGGCGCTCTGGAAATGGGTGGCGCCAATCGAGGAATCAGCCCGCCGCTTCTCCAGCGTCAGGTGGAGCAGCCCGGAGCGCAGCATGCCGGTCAGGGCGTCGCGATCACGCAACATCGTCTGGAACAGCGGGAAGTCCTGGATCGAGGCGAGATCGGCCTCGCGGGACTTGTTGAGGGTATGCGGCAGCTTCGTCACGAGGAGGGCAACGATCACCGACTCCCCCAGCTCCTCGCGCTCGATCAGGTCGACGATGAACTCGACGGTGGTGACGCTGGCATTGACGTCGTAGGAGGTGATCGCCGTCGGGATGATGGCGAGGCACGAGCTCGCGACGACGGTGCTGTTGAGCTCCGACCCGCCGCCGTGTGTGTCGACCAGGGCGAACTCGTAGCCCGCTTTCTCGGCGGTGCCGGCCGACCGCGCGAAGGTGTCGACGTCCCCGGCCGGAAAGATCGCGCAAGCCTCGTCCCAGGTCCCCGACCGCCGCGCGTGATTGCGCCAGGTGCCGAGCGGCGCATTTTCGTCGCTCTCGAGGAGCGCGACCTTCCTGCCGCGGGCGAGCAGGGCGGAGGCGACGACGCTCAGGGCGGTGGTCTTGCCCGCCCCACCCTTGAAGTTGATGAAGCTGATGATCTGCACGCCTGGGCCGTCCTCCGATACCGTCAGTCCGCACTGCGGTCATCTCGTAATTCAGTTATTCCGTCATACCGCGACAGCGTCAATCAGTCACCCGGCTATCACGCCATACCGTGATTTCGGCGTTCCGTGCCGCTGCCATCGCGTCACCCGGCATTCCCGCAATCAGGCGAAAGCGCCATTCCGGCATCGGCCTTTTCCGCATGTCGGCTCCCTCTCGAACCGTCTCCTGGAGGCCGACTGTGGCAAGACCAAAGGGTGGTTGCAAGGGGGAGAGAGTTGGGTATGGTATATGGCAGGATATATATAAATGTAGAACATTTGACCATGACTCAACCCAACCCCCGAAAGACCGCCGGCCGAGCCGGCAAGAGCGCCGGGGCGGGCGGTGACGCTTCCGGCTGGCAAGATCGCCGGATGATCCGCGGCAAATGGCAGGATCCTGAGGCGGCGAAGAAGGAGCCGCGCGCCGATCGGACAATCTCGGTGCGGCTGACCGAGGCCGAACTTGCCGAGCTCGACGCCCAGATCTCGGGCCTCAGCCTCAACCGCAACCGCGCCTTGCGGATTGCCGCCCGGCGGATCGGCGGCTTCCTGGAGGTCGATGGTGCGACGGTCGAAGCGCTGCGGACGATCAATCGGCAACTCGCCGGGGTGGCGACGAACATCAACCAGATCGCGCATTCGGCCAACCGGACCCATGATCCGGACTACCGCGCCTTCATGGCGCAACGGGCGGAGCTCGGCCGGGTCCTGATCGAGACCCGCGGTGCGCTGCAGCGGATCCTCGACCTCGGTGCGCGACGCGAGGACGGGCTCGCGCGGCTGAAGGCGGCGGCGGAGCCAAAGAGGGCAGGGGGGGCGGAGTGAGCATGCCGTCGGTCCCGGAGCTGCTGCGACGCGGGGCGCAGGCCCCAGTCTGGGTGTCGGCGGTCGATGCGGTGATGGGCGAGGACTGGGCGCACCTCGAGCTCGGCCGCGGCAGCGCTGTGCGGCCACCGGTGGACGAGGGTCGGCGTGCCGGAGCGCGGCGGCGGGCGTCGATTGGCGGGGTGCTGTCGCCGAACCCGCAGGCGCTGGTCAAGCTGATCGGCTCGGGGGGTACGGCGACAGCCCGCGGGCTGCGGGCGCAGATGGACTACCTGAGCCGGCAGGGCGACGTGCCGCTGGTGTCGTCGGAGAGCACCTTCGGCACCGAGCTCGGGGTTGGAGATGCGGCGCAGATCGCAGCGGCCTGGGGGCTGCCGGACACCGACCGCGGTGGAGCCGACCGGACCGCGCACTTCGTGGTCAGTTTTCCGCAAGGCACCGATCCGGATGCGGCGGAGCGGGCTGGGCGGGCGTGGGCGGTGGCGCTCTTCGACAGCGGCGCCTATGGCGACCGCTGGGACTACTACACGGCCTTCCACAAGGACACGGCCTATCCGCATATCCATGTCGTCGTCGGACGGCGCGGGCTCGACGAGGGGCAGTGGCTCAGGGTGTCGTCGCGCGGGGAGCTGACCTTCGACCGGCTGCGCGAGGTGCAGGTCGCGGTGGCGGCGCGCGAGGGGATCGCGCTAACCGGGACGACGCGGCTGTCACGCGGGGTGCATGACCGGCCGGTGCCGGATGCCGAGTACCGGCGGGCTCGGGCCGAAGGACGGGAGGCGGTGGCGCCGGCGCATACCGAGGCCTCGGCGATCGCCACGGCGGCGGAGATCCTCGACTATGCCCGGGACTACCAGGGCGCTGCGGCGTCGATCGCCGGCCAGGCGCCCGAGCTCGCCAGGCGGCTGGAGGCCGCGGCGGCGACGATCCTTGCAGGCCAGGAGCTCGTGGTGGAGCTCGCGGCGGAGCGCGCGGCGGCGCCGAGATTGACACCAGAGGAGGCCATACGGATGGCGGAGACGATCGAACAGCTGCAGGCCGAGGTGCGGCAGAACTTCGTCGAGCTCGAGGCCGACGTGCGGTCGGTGGAGAATCCGGCGAAGCGGGCGGAGTTCCTGCGCGAGCTGGCCGGGCTGAAGGCCGAGGCGGCGCCGTTCATCCGCGACGACATAGGCCTGCAGGGCTATCGGGAGGATGCGCCGCACGCGGACTATCGCGGGCTGGCGGTGCCGGCCGGCGATGCGCGGACGGCGGCGATCAAAGCCGAAGCCGACCGGGAGGTCGCCCGGCTGGCAGAGCGGTTCGGATTGCAGCCAGAGGCGACGCTGGCGCGGTTCTCGGCCAAGACGGTGTCGGTGGGGCTCGGGCGCGACTACCGGGCCGAGGAGCTCGCCGAGCGGGCGGCGGATCGGGAAGCCCGGGGTCAGCCGGCGGAGCGCGTCGACGAGGCGACCTCGGAGCTCGCTGACTTCCACCGCCGGGCCGGGACGATATACCGCGAGGCGGCCGCGCGGGTGCGCGCGATCGAGCGCGCGGATCCGCGCGGCGCGCCCGACCTCGGGTCGAGGCGGGACGCCGCTGGTGGACTCGCGCAGGCGCGCGGCGGGGAAGGGCGCGCCACGCCGCCGGCCAGTCGTGATGACGACGTGCCGGACGGGCGCGGCAAGCCCGAGCGGACGGGCCGGCGCCGCGAGCGCGACGACGACGATCGGAGCCGGTGATGACCCGGCGCGGACAGGACATCCTGCTCGGCGGTGGCGTCGGGCTGATGGTCGGCATCCTGCCCGGGCTGCTCGCGGCAGGTGCCGTCGTCACCTGGCGGCTCGGTGGCGACCTGCGCCAGATCGATCTCGCGACTTACTTTCGCACGCTGCCCGCGGCGGCACGCTGGGAGGGGTTGCCGACGACGGCTGCGCTGATCGGGGTAGGGGTGGCGTTCGCCTTCGCCTTGGCCGGCATCGCGTTGCTCTGGCGGCCGCAGCTCACCCTGCACGGGACGGCCCGCTGGGCGGAGCCGGGCGAGCTGCGCCGGGCGGGGCTGCTGGCGCGGCGGCTCGAGGAGGTGCGCGGGCCGATCTGGGGCAAGCTCGGGTCGCCCAAGTCGCGAGCGCCGTACCTGAGCTCGGAGAAGATCGTGCATTCGCTGGTGGCGGCACCGACCGGGGCAGGGAAGGGGGTCGGCGTCGTCATCCCGACGCTGCTGACCTATCCGGGGTCGACCGTGGTCCTCGACGTGAAGGGAGAGAACTACGAGAAGACCGCGGGCCGGCGGCAGCAGCTCGGCGACCGGGTGTTCAAATTCGCGCCCTATGCGAAGGACCGGCGCAGCCACCGCTACAACCCGTTCGACGAGGTGGCGGCAGCGCCGGAGCGGCGACGGTTCTCCGAAGCGCTGCGGCTCGCGAACAGCCTGGTCGAGGCGAAGGGCAAGGGGACGGAGTCCTGGGTCGACGGCGCCCGTGAAATCTTCGCGGCGACGGCGGTGGTGGCGCACGAGCGCGGGACGCCGACGATCGCCGCGGTCTACGACCTCCTCACGCAGCCGGGCGCACCTGGGCCGCTGCTCGAAGGTCTCGCGGCAACCACGCAGTCCGGCGAGGCGCGGTCGGTGTTCAACCGCTTCGCCGGCCAGCCGGAGAAGGTGCTCGGCAGCTACATGTCGGTGCTCTTCGACGGCGGTCTGCGGCTCTGGGCCGATCCGGACGTGCGGGATGCGACCGCGGCGACGGATTTCTGGATCACCGACTTCCGCTCGGACCCGGCGAGCGTCTTCCTCTGCGTCAGCCAGAAGGACCTCGGCGTGCTGTCGCCGTTGATCCGGCTCATGTTCCAGCAGATGTTCACCCTGCTGCAGGAGACCGACCGGACCGAGGCGGACAGGTTCGACGTGCTCTTCCTGCTCGACGAGTTCGCCTCGCTCGGGAAGATGCAGGAGATGGGGCGGGCGATCACCACCGTGCGCTCGTCGGGTGCCCACTTGATGCTGATCGTGCAGTCGCTCGCCAACCTGCGCGAGGTCTACGGCGCGGACGGGGCGGCGAACTTCATGGGTAACTGCGAGCTGCAGCTTTTCATGGCTCCGACCGATGCCGACACGCCGCGGTACGTTTCCGAGGCGATCGGGGACCAGACGCGGATGGTGCGGGTGAAATCCTGGCGGCAGCGCGGTTGGGACGCAGCTTCGATCCAGGAGCGGCAGGAGGGGATCCGGCTGATCCGGCCGGAGCAGATCCGGATGCTCGGGCCGGGCGCGGCGATCGCGCTGGTGCGGGATCAGAATCCGGTGCGGGTCGCGAAGGTGAGATACTACGAGGATGGCGCGCTCACCGGGCCCTCCGAGCGGCAGACCGCGGGAATACCCCCTAATCCTCCGGAAGTGATGCCAGAGATGAGCTTTCGCCCCATTCCGCTCGGGCACGCCCAGACCTCGGGAGACGTGGGGACTGCCAACGCAGTGGCTTCGGCCGACCCGCGCGAAGCCGATCCGAAAGCTCAGTCTGACGCCCGCGAGGAGCCGCCGGCTGGGTCCGACAGCTCTTCTCGCAACAGCTCATCTCAATCTCCCGGCTTCCTCGTCGTTGCGGCCGATGGTCCGGCGATGGAAGCTTCTTCTGTCGGCAAGTCCTCGTCAGAAGTCACCCAACTCAGGGGGATTTTGGGCGGACAGGATGGACTTAAGGAAAGAGTTCAGACTTATCGGCAGGGCCCTCAGTCTGGCGCTTCTCTCGGCAATGGAAGGTTCTGAGGCCTTTTGGTCGGAGACCATGGCATAGTCGGACTCTGCGGGAGCTGTTGTCCATGATTGTTCGACCGGGGCGCACGCGTGACCGCAGATATCGGGCAGCGTCCCGTCCGGCATGGCATAGGGGGCAACGAATAACGCTTTCGCAATGACGGGGCGCGCAAGCGTCGTCGGCGCGATGACGATCGCGAAGGCGAACAGCCCCGTGAGCAGTGCCGCCAGCCCGTCGTAATCTCGCGCCCATCACGTTTCCGCGATGTTCGAGCCGCGAAGTCAACCGAAGGCCTCCGCCTCTCGGTCGTACTGGCTCCATCACCTCGGTGGTCAATTCGTAGCCGGTGTCGCCGAGCGCGTTCCACCGCGTCGTGGTGCGAAGGGTGCTGACCATGAAGACCCGGCGGTCTCCTCCGTTGCGGCCCGTTCCCCAGTGGCTTACCGCGGTCCGCGCCGACGTGCCTTGCCTGTATCATCAGGGCGACGCCCGGCCTTCCCGACGGGCGGGTCATGCCGGCAGGGGGAGCCCCGGCCTGCACGACCGGACCGTCGAGGGCCGCTTGGGCTCGCCAGCCCGCACGAGTGTGGATCGGCGTGGAATGACCCCTTGAGGGCGGGGCTTGCCTATCTTTGAGCGGCGCTCCCGGGGACCCCTACTTCGCGAAGACGACGGTGCGGGCGCCACAGAGGAGCACGCGGCGCTCGAGGTGGCTCTTCACCGCCCGGGCGAGGACGCGGGATTCGGTATCGCGGCCGATGGCGACGAGATCGTCAGCCGAGTCGGCGTGACTAATGCGGGCGACGTCCTGTTCGATGATCGGACCCTCGTCGAGGTCGGCGGTCACGTAGTGGCTGGTGGCGCCGATCAGCTTCACCCCGCGCTGGTAGGCCTGCTTGTACGGGTTGGCGCCCTTGAAGGCCGGCAGGAACGAGTGGTGGATGTTGATCGCTCGGCCGGAGAGGCTGCGGGTCAGGTCGTCGGACAGGACCTGCATGTAGCGGGCGAGGACGACGAGCTCGGTCCCGGTCTCCTCGACGAGATCGAGGAGTGCGGCCTCCTGCTGCGGTTTGGTCTCCGGGGTGACGGGCAGGTGGACGAAGGGGATTCCCTCGTGCTCGGCGATGCGGCGGGCGCCCTCGTGGTTCGAGACGATCGCAACGACGTCGGCGCGGAGCCAGCCGACGCGGATCTGGTAGAGCAGGTGCAGGAGGGCATGGTCGAACTTCGAGACCATGGCGACGATCCTCGGCGGGCGCGCGGCGTCGACGACGTAGAGGTCCAAGCCGAGCTTCTCGACGGTGGGGGCGAGCGCCCGTTCCACGGCCGCGACGGTCAGCCCCCCGGGTCCGACGAAGGCGACGCGCAGGAAGAAGCGGTCGGCCGGACGGTCCCAGTGCTGGTTGGTCTCGGTGATGTTGCCGCCAAGGTCGGCGATGGCAGTAGAGATGGCAGCGATAATGCCAGGCAACGGCGCGCTGATCAGGGTAAGGATGAAAGAGGCTTCCGTCATCGTCAGCACTCCGGCAGGTTGACGGCGAGGCCGCCGGTGGAGGTTTCCTTATACTTGACGCTCATGTCGTGGCCGGTCTGGCGCATAGTCTCGATGCAGGCGTCGAGCGGCATGACGTGGCTGCCGTCGCCCCGGAGCGCCAGGCTGGCGGCGGCGACGGCCTTGATCGCGCCGAGGCCGTTCCGCTCGATGCACGGGACCTGGACGAGGCCCTTGACCGGGTCGCAGGTCATGCCGAGGTGGTGCTCGAGCGCGATCTCGGCGGCGTTCTCGATCTGGGCATTGGTGCCGCCGAGCGCGGCGCAGAGGCCGGCGGCGGCCATCGCGGCGGCGGAGCCGACCTCGCCTTGGCAGCCGACCTCGGCGCCGGAGATCGAGGCGTTGGTCTTGATGATGCCGCCGACCGCGGCCGCGGTCAGCAGGAACTCGCGGATGCCGGCATGGGTCGCGCCGACGCAGTGGTCGCGGTAGTAGCGCAGGACCGCCGGCACGACGCCGGCGGCGCCGTTGGTCGGCGCGGTGACGACTTGGCCGCCGGCGGCGTTCTCCTCGTTCACCGCCATCGCGTAGACCGAGAGCCAGTCGTTGACGGTGTGCGGCTGGGCGAGGTTGTTGCCGCGCTCGGCGAGGAGCGCCTGATGGATGGCGCGGGCGCGGCGGCGGACCTTGAGGCCGCCGGGCAGGATGCCGTCGGTGGCGAGGCCGCGGTCGATGCAGGCATTCATCACCGACCAGAGGCGGTCGAGGCCGGCGTCGAGCGGCGCGGCGAGGCCGGCGGTCTCGTTGGCGCGCTTCATCTGGGCGATGGAGAGGCCGGAGGCTTCGCCCATCGCCAGCATCTCGGCGGCGGTGGCGAAGGGGTGGGGGCGGTCGATCTTGGCGTCGTCGCCCTTCATCGGCTCGGAGCGGAGCTGGCGCTCGGTGACGACGAAGCCGCCGCCGATCGAATAATAGGTCTCGGTCACGTGGAGGTTGCCGCTCGCGTCGAAGGCGCGCAGCACCATGCCGTTGGCGTGGCCGGGGAGCGGCGGGCCGTAGTCGAAGACGACGCCCCTGGCTGCGTCGAAGGCGAGGGGTCCGATGCCGGGAACGTCGATTTGGCCGGTGTCGCGAACGGCGGCGAGGCGGCGCTCGGCTTTCTCGGGGTCGAGGGTGTCGGGGACGAAGCCGAGGAGGCCGAGGATCACCGCGCGGTCGGTGGCGTGGCCCTTGCCGGTGAAGGCGAGGCTGCCGTGCAGCGTCGCCTCGAGGCGGGCGGGAGCGCCAGAGCCGGGGATGCGGTCGGACCCGTCGCGGAGCGCGTCGAGAAAGCTCGTGGCGGCGAGCATCGGGCCCATGGTGTGCGACGACGACGGGCCGACGCCGACCTTGAAGATGTCGAAGACGCTGAGGAACATGGCTCCGCCCCTTGGCACAATGGGTCAGCGAGCGGGAACAGATCGCTCGATGAGATAGTCCCGCGCGGCCGAGAGGTCCGCGCGGGCCGATCGGACGTCAGCCCTCGTAGATCGGATGGGCGTCGGTTAGCCTGCGGACCTCGTTCAGAACCTCTGCTTCGACCGCTGCGTTACCCTCCGCGCCGTTGGCGGCGAGGGCATCGACGACCTTCAGGACCAGTTCGCCGATCTTCGCGAATTCGGCGGCGCCGAAGCCGCGGGTGGTGCCGGCGGAGGTGCCGAGGCGGACGCCGGAGGTGACGAAAGGCTTCTCCGGGTCGAAGGGAATGGCGTTCTTGTTGCAGGTAAGGCCAGCGCGCTCGAGCGCCCGCTCGGCATCGCGGCCCTTCACGCCCTTCGGGCGCAGGTCGACCAGCACCATGTGGCAGTCGGTGCCGCCCGAGACGATGTCGAGGCCGCCCTTATGCAGCGTTGCCGCGAGGGTGCGGGCGTTGGCGACGACGGCCTTCGCGTAGTCCTTGAATTCGGGACGCAGCGCCTCGCCGAAGGCGACGGCCTTGGCGGCGATGACGTGCATCAACGGCCCGCCCTGGTTCCCGGGGAAGACGGCGGAGTTCAGCTTTTTCGCCAGCGCCTCGTCGTCCGTCAGGATGATGCCGCCGCGGGGACCGCGGAGCGTCTTGTGGGTGGTCGAGGTCACGACATGGGCGTGCGGCACCGGGTTCGGGTAGAGGCCGGCGGCGACCAGGCCGGCATAGTGCGCCATGTCGACCATCAGGTACGCGCCGACCTCGTCGGCGATCTTGCGGAAGCCCGCGAAGTCGATCTGGCGCGGGTAGGCAGAGGCGCCGGCGATGATGAGCTTCGGCTTGGTCTCAAGCGCGCGTTCACGCACGGCGTCCATGTCAATGAGTTGGTCCTGCTCGCGAACCTCGTAGCTGACGACGTCGAACCACTTGCCAGACATGGTGACCGGCGAGCCGTGGGTGAGGTGGCCGCCATGGGCGAGGTTCATGCCCATGATCCGATCGCCGGGCTGAAGGAGCGCGAGGAACACGGCTTGGTTGGCCTGGGCGCCGGAATGCGGCTGGACGTTGGCGAAGCCGGCGCCGAAGAGTTCCTTCACACGCTCGATGGCGAGCGTCTCGACCTCGTCGACGAACTCGCAGCCACCGTAGTAGCGCTTTCCGGGGTAGCCCTCGGCATACTTGTTAGTGAGTACGCTTCCTTGAGCGATCAGCACGTCGCGGGAGACGATGTTCTCCGACGCGATCAGCTCGATCTGGTGCTGCTGGCGGCCGAGCTCGCGGCCTATGGCGGCGGCGACGGCGTCGTCGGTGAGGCGGGGGGCGTCGGTGTCGAGCATGGGGTGTTTCCTTCTCGTTTTCAGAGGCCGGAGGCGAGCTCGCGCAAGGCGAGGTCGAGAATCGCGCGGACATGCGGGGCAAACGACCGCCACACGGTCAGGTGGAAGCGGTCCTCGGCCTCGCGCGTGAGAACGATCTGGACACTGTCGAAGATCGTGCGGGCACCTTCGCCGACCGGCATGCCCGCGAGGTTCCGCGGGCAGCCGGCGGCGAGGAGTTCGAGAACGGCCGGCCCTTCGATCCGCCAGGTGATCTCGCGGTCGGAGACCTCGACGGCGCTGATCGCGGTCCGGGCCGCGAGATCGGCGATCATCGCGCCGAGAGTGGCGGCCTCGGTCTCGGGGGCCTCGATCAGCCATTCATCGGGACCGAGGCAGAGGGCGCTGCGGGCGCCGTTGGTCGCGCGGCTACCGATACGTTCGGACAGCGGCACCCCGAGGGCAATGCCGACGCCACCCGGATCGGCGAGGCGCAGGACGATGCGGGTGGTCGGTGCCAGCTCGGTGACGGTGGCACCAGCGGCAATGGTCGGGGTCATTGCGTTCATGACAGTCTCCATCGTCACGCGCTGAGGCGGCTATTCTCGGGGTCGAGGAAGACAGTGCCCTTGACGACCTTCGCAGGGATGCTGCCGTCAGGCATCGGGACGTGCAGCGTCTCGCCGTCACGGTCCCGTCCGTCGACGACGACCGCCATGGCGATCGAGCGGCCGAGGGCGTCCGACCAGTAGGAGGAGGTGACGTGCCCGAGCATGGTCATCGGCCTCGGCTGGCTCGGGTCGGCGACGATCTGGGCGCCCTCCTCGAGCACGACCTTCGGGTCGTCGGTCAGGAGGCCGACGAGCTGTTTGCGGCCCTTCGCCACCATGTCGGGGCGGGTGAGGGAGCGCTTTCCGACGAAGTCGGGCTTGGCCTTGCCGATCGCCCAGTTGAGGTTGGCGTCGTCGGGCGTCAGCGTGCCGTCGGTGTCCTGGCCGACGATGATGTAGCCTTTCTCGGCGCGCATGACGTGCATCGCCTCGGTGCCGTAGGGCGTGATGTCGTAGGCCTTGCCGGCCTCGAACAGCGTCTCCCAGAGCGCCCGGCCGTGGCGGGCGGGGACGTTGATCTCGAAGCCGAGCTCGCCGGTGAAGGAGACGCGGAAGAGCCGGGCCGGGAAGCCGGCGACGGTGGTCTCGATCACCGCCATGTGCGGGAAGGCCTCTGCCGACAGGTCGACGTCGGGGACGAAGGGGGCGAGGAGCAGCCTGGCGTTGGGGCCCTGCAGCGCGATTGTCGCCCACTGCTCGGTGGTCGAGGTCAGCCAGACCTGGAGGTCGGGCCACTCGGTCTGGAGATAGTCCTCCATCATGTTGAGCACGCGCGCCGCGCCGCCGGTGGTGGTGGTGACGTGGAAGCGGTCCTCGGCGAGGCGGCCGATGACGCCGTCGTCGCGGATGAAGCCGTCCTCGCCGAGGAGGAGGCCGTAGCGGCAGCGGCCGACCCCGAGCTTGGCCCAGGGGTTGGTGTACATCCGCTCCATGAAGGTGACGGCGTCGGGGCCCACGACCTCGATCTTGCCGAGGGTCGAGGCGTCGAAGATGCCGACGGAGGCGCGGGCGCCGCGGCATTCGCGGGAGACGGCGGCGTGCATGTCCTCGCCGGGCTTCGGGAAGTACCAGGCGCGGCGCCAGAGGGCGACGGGCTCGAAGACCGCGCCGTTCGCCTCGGCCCACGGGTCGATCGGCGTCTTGCGGGTCACCTCGAAGGTCGCGTCCTTGTGGTAGCCGGCGAAGGCCCCGAAGGTCGTCGGCGAGTAGGGCGGACGAAAGGTGGTGAGGCCGACCTGCGGGGGCGCCTTGCCGAGCGCGTCGGCGGCGATCATCAGGCCGTTGACGTTCGACATCTTGCCCTGGTCGGTCGCCATGCCGTTCGTCGTGTAGCGCTTGACGTGCTCGATCGAGCGCATCCCCTCGCGGACGGCGAGGCGGATGTCCTTGGCGGTGACGTCGTTCTGGAAGTCGATGAAGGCCTTGGCCTTTCCCGGATCCCGATCGGTCGGCAGCTCCCGCAGCGTCACGCCCGAGCCGATACGGTCGGCGCTGACGGTGAAGGCGGGCGCCTCCGCCTCGCTTCCCGCGTCCTTCGCGGCGAGCGCGCCCGCCTTGGCGCCGTCCTCGAGCGCGGCGGCGATGCCCCAGAGACCACGGCCGGCGCCGGCGATCTGCACGGCCTCGGTCTTGGTGCCGGGCAGGTAGCACTGGGCCGCCTCGTTCCAGGCGAGCTTTCCTTGCGTGTGGCTGAAGAGGTGGAGGCAGGGGGTCCAGCCGCCGCACATCAGCACCGCGTCGCAGGCGACGTCGCGGGGTGCCCCGGCCTTGCCGTTCTCCATGCGGTTGACGCGGAGCGACTTCACCCGCAGCCGGCCGGAGGTGCCGGTGACGGTGCGCCCGGTAAGCGTCTCGATGCCGAGGGCGCGGGCGCGGTCGGTCAGCGCCGGATCGACACTGGCGCGGACGTCGACGATGACGGCCGGCTTCGCCCCGGCCTCGGCGAGATCGAAGGCGGCGTACCATGCGCTGTCATGGGCGGTGACGATGGCCGGGCGGTCGCCGACCTTGACGCCGTAGCGGTGGAGGTAGGTCTGGGCGGCGCCAGCCAGGATCACGCCGGGGCGGTCGTTGCCGTCGAAGACCAGCGGCTTCTCGAGGGCGCCCTGAGCCAGCACGACTTCCTTGGCGCGGACCTTCCACATCCGCTCGCGCGGGGCGCCCTCGGGGGGCGTGTCGAGGTGGTCGGTCAGGCGCTGGCAGAGGCCGACGAGATTCTGATGGTAGTAGCCGATCGCCGTCGTCCGGGTCATGACGGTGACGTTCGGCAGGCCAGCGAGTTCGGCAAGCGCCTGGGCGAGCCAGTCCCAGGCGGGCTTGCCGTCGATGACGACCGAGGGCTCGGAGAGCAGCGTGCCGCCCGGTTCGGCATTCTCGTCGACGAGCATAACCGAGGCGCCCGCGCGGCCGGCGGCGAGCGCGGCGGCGAGGCCGGCGGGGCCGGAGCCGACGATCAGCACGTCGGTGTGGGCGAAGCGGCTGGCGTAGGTGTCGGCGTCGTGCTCCGTGGGCGAGACGCCGAGGCCGGCGGCGTTGCGGATCACCGGCTCGTAGACGCGGTCCCAGAAGGCGCGCGGCCACATGAAGGTCTTGTAGTAGAAGCCGGCGGAGAACAGCGAGCCGAGGTTGTCGTTGATCGCGCCCATGTCGAAGGCGAGCGACGGCCAGCGGTTCTGGCTCGTCGCCTCGAGCCCGGCGCGGAGCTCCTGGAGGGTGGCGCGGGTATTCGGCTCGAAGCGGCCGGGGCCGCGGCGGGTGCCGAAGAGCGCGTTCGGCTCGTCGGAGCCGGCGGAGACGACGCCGCGGGGGCGGTGGTACTTGAACGAGCGGCCCATCAGGTGGACGCCGTTCGCCAGCAGCGCCGAGGCCAGGGTGTCGCCGGCGAGGCCCTGGTAGCTCTTGCCGTCGACGGTGAACTTGACCGGGCGGGCGTGGTCGACGCGGCCGCGGTTCGGGAGGCGGTAGCTGGTCATTTGGCCTCTCCGGTGAGGGTGGCGACGTCTGGACGGGGCTCGCCCGCCTCGTACGTCGAAAGGAACTTGTCGCCGACGGTCTCGCGCACGGCGTTGAAGAAGCGTCCGCAGCCGTTGATGTGGCGCCAGCGCTCGAAGTGCACGCCCTTGGGGTTGGTGCGGATGAAGAGGAAGTCGCGCCACTCCTCGTCCGAGAGCTTGGACGGATCGGCCGGGCGGGCGATGTGCGCCTCGCCGGCATAGGCGAATTCCAGCTCCGGCAGGGTCTCGTCGCAATAGGGGCAGTGGATCAGCAGCATCTGTCTTGTTCCCCTAGTGTGCGACGGCGGCGGCGGCGGCTTCGTCGATCAGCCGGCCGGTGGTGAAGCGCTCCAGCGTGAAGGGCGCATTGATCGGGTGCGGCTCGTCCTTCGCGACGGTGTGGGCGAGGACGTGGGCGGCGCCGGGCGTCGCCTTGAACCCGCCGGTGCCCCAGCCGCAGTTGACGTAGAGCCCGGGGACCGGCGTCTTGCCGAGGATCGCCGAACGGTCGGGGGTCACGTCGACGATGCCGCCCCATTTCCGCAGCATCCGCATCCGCCGGAAGATCGGGAAGATCTCGCAGATCGCGGCGAGCGTGTGCTCGATCAGCGGCAGGCCGCCGCGCTGGGAGTAGCTGACATACTGGTCGGTGCCGGAGCCGATGACGAGCTCGCCCTTGTCGGACTGGCTGATATAGGCGTGGACCGAGTTCGACATGGCGACGCAGGGGAAGATCGGCTTGATCGGCTCCGAGACGAGCGCCTGCAGCGGATAGGACTCGAGCGGCAGGCGGACCCCGGCGGTCTCCATCACGACCGAGGTGTGGCCCGCGGCGGAGACCGCGACCTTCTTCGCGGCGATGAAGCCCTTCGCGGTCTCGACGCCGGTGACGCGGCCGTCGGGGCCGCGGCGGATGGCGGTGACCGGGCAGTTCTGGATGATGTCGACGCCGCGGGCGGCGGCGCCGCGGGCGTAGCCCCAGGCCACGGCGTCGTGGCGCGCGGTGCCGGCGCGGCGCTGGAGCGCGGCGCCCATCACCGGGTAGCGCGCCTTCGGGTTCAGGTCGAGCGGCGGGCAGAAGGCCTTCGCCTCCGCGGCCGACAGCCACTGGTTGTCGACGCCGTTCAGGCGGTTCGAGTGGACGTGGCGCTGGAAGGACTGCACGTCGTGGACGTTGTGCGCGAGCATCATCACGCCGCGCTTCGAGTACATGACGTTGTAGTTCAGGTCCTGGGAGAGGTTCTCCCAGAGGTCGAGCGCGTGGTCGTAGAGCCGGGCGCTCTCGTCGTAGAGGTAGTTCGAGCGGATGATGGTGGTGTTGCGGCCGGTGTTGCCGCCGCCGAGCCAGCCCTTGTCGATCACCGCGACGTTGGTGATCCCGTGCTCCTTGGCGAGGTAATAGGCCGCGCCGAGGCCGTGTCCGCCGGCGCCGACGATGACGACGTCGTAGGAGGCCTTCGGCTCGCGGTCGGGCCACTGCGCGGTCCAGTTCTTCTGGCCGGTCAGCGCCCCTTTGATGACCTGGGCGAAGGAGAAATGCGTCATGCGGACCTCCCGACTTATCTGGGTACGCCATGCCACAAACCGACGAGTCGGAACTGTATGAAGGCGTCAGTTCCGGTGTATCCTGCCGGCAGGCGACGGAATGCTGAAAAATGGCCAATTTGAATGTCGGCTTCATCCTGACGAAGCGCTTCACGCTCTGCGCCTTCGCGACCTTTGTCGATGTGCTGCGGCTCGCGGCCGATGAGGGCGACCGGTCGCGGCCGATCCTCTGCGGATGGCGGGTGCTTTCCCCGACGATGGAGCCGATCGCGTCAAGTTGTGGCGTCGCCGTCCAACCCGACGAGCGTCTCGGCGATCCGACGCGCTTCGACTACGTCGTCGTGGTCGGGGGACTGGTCGACGAGATCGAGAACCTGCACGCCGACGCCGTGCGTTTCCTGGGCCGGGCAGCGGCCGCCGGCGTGCCGCTGGTGGGGGTGTGCACCGGCACCTTCGTCCTGCACCAGGCCGGCCTGATGCACGGCTACCGAGCTTGCGTCAGCTGGTTCCATCGCGATGATTTCCTCGACCGGTTCGAAGGGCTGGAGCCCGTCTCCGACCGGATCTTCGTCGTCGATCGCGACCGGCTGACCTGCTCTGGCGGAATCTCCTCCGCCCATCTCGCCGCCTTCATCGTTGAACGCCACCTCGGCCGGGCGCGGGCGGCAAAGAGCCTGCACATCATGATCATCGACGAGGCCATGGCGGGCGAGCGAGCACAGCCCGGAATGCCGCTGGCGCTCGCCACCGACAATGCCCTGGTCAGAAAGGCGCTGCTCGCCATGCAGCAATCGATCGACGCACCATTGTCGATCGGTCGGATCGTCTCGGCGCTCGGCATCAGCCGGCGCAAGCTCGAACGCCACTTTCGCGAGGCGCTCGGCCTGACGCCTTCCGAAGCGGACCGACTGATACGCGTCGAGCAGGCGAAGCACCTGCTACGCACCACCGATCGGTCCGCCACGCGCATCGCCGCGGACACCGGTTTCTGTGACCTTCCGCACATGATCAAGGTGTTCCGGTCCGCGGTGGGGACTACTCCCGAGGCGTTCCGTCTGGAATCGACCGGCGTCAGGCGAGAAGGAACGCAGCCGTCAACGCCAATCCAATGACCACGATGCCCGCGCGGAGCCAGGCGGTATCGGAGCGACGTCGGGCATAGTGGGCACCGACAAAACCTCCCACCGTCGCGGAGGCCGCGAGGAGGAGGGCGTTGTCCCAGGCGACGAGCCCGGCGAGGGCGAGGGTGAGGGCCGAAGCGGTCGAGAGCAGGACGGAGAGGAGGTTCTTCAGCCCGTTCATCGCGTGGAGGTTGGTGAAGCCCATGAGGCTCAGCGCCGCGAGCAGCAGGATGCCGAGGCCACCGTTGAAATAGCCGCCGTAGACCGCGACGCCGACGACGATCGCGGCGGAGGTCGCAGGTCCGAAGCCGTCGGCCGCCATGAGCGAGACGAGGCGGGGCGCGAAGGCGAAGAGCAGCGTCGCCGCGAACAGCAGCCACGGGACGATCGCGGCGAAGGCCTCGTCGGAGGTGACGGTGAGCAGGAAGGCGCCGGCGAGACCGCCGGCGGCGGTGAGGCCCAGCAGGGCGCCGAGGGAGAGCGCGCCTTCGGCGCGGATGTCGCGGCGGAAGCCCCATGCGCTGCCCATGTAGCCGGGCAGGGCGGTCAACGTCGCGGTTGCATTCGCCATAACCGGCGGCACGCCGATCCAGACGAGCACCGGGAAGG
The DNA here is from genome assembly GCF_014201905.1 of Amaricoccus macauensis. Lineage (GTDB taxonomy): Bacteria > Pseudomonadota > Alphaproteobacteria > Rhodobacterales > Rhodobacteraceae > Amaricoccus > Amaricoccus macauensis. The sequence continues at coordinate 23,805 of NZ_JACHFM010000009.1, forward strand.
TGAGGAAAGTGCCGCCGCCGGCGACGGCGTTGAGAGCGCCGGCGGCGAAGCCGGCGAGGCAGAGGACGAGGGTCGGGACCATGACGGGACGGCGCTCCTGGGTGGACAGGGCCGCTTGTCGACGATATCGGGATTGGTCTGCAAATTGGTCTGCCAAACGCTCGAAAGATGGATTGCTCCGAAGCCCGCCGGCAGCTCGCCGCGTTCATCGAGACGGAGGTTCCGCACCGGGGAGACCGGCTTCCGGCCGAGCGGACCCTGGCACGACGGATCGGCTGCAGCCGCGAGACCCTGCGGGCGGCGCTCTCCCGCCTCGAGGCCGAGGGGGCGATTTGGCGGCATGTTGGGCAGGGGACGTTCCGTGGGCCGCGGCCCGCCGGCGTGCCCTTACGGGAGACCCTGCTCGTCGCCGTCACCGGACCTGCCGATCTCATGGAGGCCCGCCTGCTCATCGAGCCCCCGGTCGCCCGCGCGGCGGCGACTGGAGGTCGCCGGAGGGATCCCGGGTATCTGCGGCGGCGCGTCGAGGCCGGGCGCCAGGCCCGCGACCTCGCGGCCTGCGAGGCGGCCGACAGCGCCTTTCATCGCGCAGTTGCCGAGACGGCGGGCAACCCCGTGCTGCTCGGCGTCCTCGCTTATCTCGCCGACGCCCGGCGTCGGGCGCCTTGGCAGCACGAATGGGACCGGACCTACCGCCGGATCGGGGTCGCGGAGTTCCGCGGGCGCCACAGCGACCAGCATGCGGCGATCGCCGCGGCGATCGAGGCGAGGGACGGCGCGGCGGCGAGCGGGAGATGCGCGCGCATCTGGAGACGGTCCGGGCCGCGATGGCCACGGCCGGGTGACGGCCGCGGCGGGGGAGGAACTTGGATGAAGGGGCGTCCGGGACGTCAGTCTTCTAGCGGCTTGCCGGCGGTTTCGCGCGCAAGGAGCATGGCGATGAGCGCGACGGCGGCGGCGGCGACGAGATACCAGGCCGGGGCGAGCTTGCTTCCGGTCACACCGATCAGCCAAGTGGCGACGAAGGGCGCGGTGCCGCCGAAGAGCGCGTTGGCGGCATTGAAGCTGAAGGCGAAGCCCGAGTAGCGCACCTTAGTCGGGAAGATCTCCGACAGGAAGCAGGGAAGCGTCCCATCGTTGATCGTCAGCAGTGCGCCGAAGGCGATCTGCACCAGCACGATCATCGCGAAGGAGGCGCCGTCAAGCAAGCTGAAGAGCGGCACTGTCAGTACCATGAACAGGATCGAGGCGGTGACGAGCGCGGTCTTGCGGCCGAAGCGGTCCGAGAGCTGTCCCATCAGAAAAATGAGGAAGATGTAGGCGAAGAGCGAGATGCTGGTGGCGATGAAGGACTCTGTCTGGCCCATGCCCATTTCGGTGATGAGATAGGTCGGCATGTAGCTCAGGATCAGGTAGAAGCCGACGGCGTTGAGGCAGGTCACGCCGAAGGCGATGGCGATCTGCCGGCGGTAGGTGGTGAAGAGCTCGCGCACCGGCGTCGCCTCGACGTGGTGGCTCTCCTCGAGCTCGCGGAACTTCGGCGTGTCCTCGAGCTTCAGCCGGATGTAGAGCCCGACGAGGCCGAGGGGCAGGGCGAGTAGAAACGGCAGCCGCCAGCCGAAGGACTGCATCTGGTCTTCGGTCAGCAGGCCGAACAGCGCCGCCGACATCAGCGAGCCGGCGAGCAGGCCCGCGGCGGTGCTGGCCGGCACCATGCTGGTGTAGAAGCCGCGCCGGTTCGTCGGCGAATACTCGGCGATGAACGAGGTGGCGCCGGCATATTCGCCCGAGGCGGAGAAGCCCTGGACCATGCGCACGACGAGCAGGAGGATCGGCGCCATGATGCCGATCTGCGCGTAGGACGGCAGCAGCGCGATCACCGTCGTCGCTCCGGACATGATCAGGATTGACCAGGAAAGGGCGGTGCGCCGGCCGATCTTGTCGCCGATGCTGCCCCAGACGATGCCGCCGATCGGACGGATGATGAAGGAGATCGCGAAGACGGCGAAGGTGGCGAGAAGCGCCGCCTGGGGCGCGATCTCCGGGAAGAAGGCGTGGGCGATGACCGTAGCGAAATAGCCGTAGGAGGCGTAGTCGAACCATTCGACGAAGTTGCCGATGAAGCTCGCGCCGAGGACCTTGCGCAGGACCGCAGGCGACACCTCGACGTCATGCGGAACTCCGGCCGCTGACGCGGCGGATACGTAGGACATGCTTCACTCCCGATTTTATGTCTTGTTCCTGCCGATCATTCGATCTGGCAGCATTTCGCCTTCCGACCCGCGGTTGCGGGTCGGGGCGAGAGCAGAGGCGACAGTTTCGCCCGTAGCTAGAAGGTTGGTCCGATCACTTCACGATGAGGTGGTCGGGGCCGTAGGGGAAGCCGGTGATGTTCTTGTTGCCATCCTCGGTGATGACGAGGATGTCGTGCTCGCGGTAGCCGCCGGCGCCGGGCATTCCTTCAGGGATGGTGATCATCGGCTCCATCGAGACGACCATGCCGGGCTCCAGCACGGTCTCGCAGTCCTCGCGGAGCTCGAGGCCGGCCTCGCGGCCGTAGTAGTGGCAGAGGACGCCGAAAGAGTGGCCGTAGCCGAAGCTGCGGTACTGCAGGAGGTTCTTCTCGGCGTACATCGCGTTCAGCTCCTTCGCGATGTCGGCGCAGCTGTTGCCGGGCACGAGCAGCTCCTTGCCGCGGTCATGGACGTCGCAGTTGATCTGCCAGAGCCGGATGTTCTCGTCGGTGGCGGTCTCGGCGAAGAGCGTGCGCTCGAGGGCGACGTAGTAGCCCGCGACCATCGGGAAGCAGTTGAGCGAGAGGATGTCGCCCTTCTCGATCTTGCGACTGGTCACCGGGTTGTGGGCGCCGTCGGTGTTGAGGCCCGACTGGAACCAGGTCCAGGTGTCGAGAAGCTCGGCGTGCGGCCAGGTCTTCGCGATCTCGCGCACCATGGTGGCGGTCGAGTGCAGCGCGACCTCGTGCTCGGGGGTGCCGACCCTGGTCGCCTCGACGCAGGCGGCGCCGCCGACGTCGGCGATGCGGGCCATCTCGGTGATGTGGGCGATCTCCTCGGCCGACTTCACCATGCGCAGCCGCATCGCCGGCGCGGCGATGTCGACGAACTCCATGCCGGGGAACTCGGACTTGAGCAGGTTCAGGGTATCGATGTTGACGTGGTCGAACTCGATGCCGAGCCGCTTCACCCCGCCGGTCAGCTGGCGCACGGCATGGAAGTAGTTGTCCTTCTGCCAGTCGGTGTAGGTGACGTTGCCGCCGAAGGTGCGCCGCGCCGGCTGGCCGCCGTCGATACCGGCCGAGATCGAGGTCGAGGCGTCGTGGGTAACGACGAGGCCGTAGCGGCGGCCGAAGTAGCAGAAGAGAAAATCCGAGTAGTAATTGATGTTGTGGTAGGAGGTGAAAAGCGCGGCATCGATGCCGGCCTTCGACATGATGCCTCGCAGAGCATCGAGCCGGCGCTGCATCTCGGCCGCGGAGAAGGTGGGCTTTACCTTCGGGCCGTTTCTGGTGAAGTCCTGAAGGCGATCGCGCTCGAGCTGGGCCGCGTCCATTATGGCTTTCCTCCGATTTTCTTGATCGGCGGAATGTCCGTTCTCGGGCGCCTTTTGTCAAAGGACCGTTTCTCAGGAAAGCATGAGCCATGCTCATGGAGGAGCTCTGATTCCCGGGGGCCATCTCAGTCGAGCCTATCGCGACAGAACGCGTACGGCAGGCAACCGGCGAGCACGAAAAGTCCAAAGAATAGAAAGACGCCTGCATAGCCGCTGCTGTCGAAGATGCGCCCGCTCAGGATCTGCGCCAGTCCCGCCCCGCCCATGGCGAGGAGGTTGAGGAAGGTGACGCCGCGTCCGGCCAGATGGTGGGGAAAGAAACTCCGCCCGTGGGCGATCATCAGCGGATAGGACGAGCCGGCGAAACCGACGACGCAGAGCAGGGCGACGGCGAACCCCAGCCCGCTATCCGGGCAGGCCCCGAGGCCAAACAATGCAGCCGCGAGGAGGAGGTTGCCGCCGAGCACCACGCCCTTGCGCGTTCTGAGCAGGCGATCAATCGGTCCGTAGGCGAAGCTGCCGAGGATCATCGCGACTCCCATGGCAAGAGTGGCGTTGCCAAGCGCGACCGGGCCGAGGTGAAAGACGTCCGCGAGATAGGGCCCGACCCAGAGGCCGCGCACGCCGGCGACGGGAGCGTAGTGGGCTAGCGTGAGTGGCATCAGAAGCAGTGCACCCGGCCTCCGCACGACGGCGAGGAACCCCGCCCTCCTGCGATCCGGAGGCGCCACGCGCGGAGGGTCGCGGACGAAAGCGACGAGGGCGGCTGTGGTCAGGAGCGTAAGAAGCGCGAACAGCCACAGGCAGGCGCGCCATCCGAAGTCGCGGGCGGCCCAAGCCATAGGAGTTGCGGCAGCGAGATTGCCGACCGAGCTAACGCCGATGATGAGACCGGTGAGGCTCGCGAAGAGCGCGGGCGGATAGGCTCTCGCGAAGATGTAGAGCGACACCATCAGGGCCGGCGCGCAACCGGCGCCGATCAGCGCCATGGCCACGGTGACAGCCGCCGGACCCTGCGCGAGCGCGAAGACGGCCGCCCCGACCGCTGCCAGCGCGAGGCCGGCGGCGGTCCGCCGCGGTCCGAGATGGTCAAGCGCGTAGCCGACCGGGAGCTGGAGCCCCGCGAACGCCGCCAGCCAGATCCCCGAGGCGAACGCGAGATCCGCGGCGCTCGCGCCGATGTCGGTGGCGAGGGCAGGCGCGAGCACTGCGAGGAAGGCGCGGTAGAACTGGCTAAGGGTGTAGGCGATCGTCAGTGCCGCGAAGCCGGTCCGCATGGAGTCGATCTTTCGTCGAAAAGCTTGGGGTCATCCGAGCTTGCGCCGTATCCGAGACGACGAGCGCAGGGAAGGCGACGCGATCGCGTCGGGCGCCGACAGTCCCTTGCAAACAAGGCCCGCGTCTGAAACCGAGGAGCAAGCCTCATGAAGGAGTGCCCCGATGGCACAGGCACCGCTCGGCGCACTGCGTGTCTTCGAAGCCGCTGCGCGGCACGGCAGTTTCAGCCGGGCGGCCGACGAACTCTGCGTAACACAGTCGGCCGTGAGCCATCAGATCCGCGGCCTCGAGGCTTGGCTCGGAGCTTCGCTTTTCGAGCGCCGGGGCAATCGAGCGACACTGTTGCCGCACGCCGTGACGCTGGCACAGGCGCTCGAGCGTTCGTTTGAAGAGATCGAGGACGCCTGCAGTCGTGCACGCCGCGCTGGCGGACCGCCGAAGCTCACCATTGCGGCGATACCGTCGGTGGCGGTGTGCTGGCTCATACCGCGGCTCGACGAATTCCGGGCGCTGACGCCGGCGACGGAGGTGCGTCTGGTTTACGCGTTCCACGGTCAGCCGATCGATTTCCGGGATGTCGATGTCGCGATCGTGTTTGCGGCCGTTCCGCCTGCCCCGGAGGGCGCAGTGGTCGAGAAGTTCCTATCCGGCGAAACCGCGCCCGTCTGCGCGCCGCACCTCGGACTGAACTCTTCCGCGACCGGCGCAGAAATGGTGCGCGCGGGACTTCTGCACGATGCGGACGCGACGGGCTGGCGAACCTGGCTGCAAGACGAGGGTGAGCCGGACGGCGCTGCGCCGGGCCCGGTGTTCGAGGATTTCAACCTGCTCCGGGCGGCCGCGCTGGCGGGCCAGGGGATTGCCCTTTGTCCATTGGCTATCGTTTCGGACGATCTGCTCGAAGGGCGGTTGATCCAGCTTTCCGAGAAAACGATCCGCGCAGATTCGGGATACTATGTCCTGATCCGTGATGATGATCACTTGCCCTCCCCATCCGTGGTCAAGCTCTTTCGCGACTGGATATTGTCCACGGGGCAGGCAACGGGCGCGTCCTCGATCATGTAGATGACAGCTCCGCCTAACTTCGCTGGAGCACGCGCTTCTCAGGATGCTTCCCGCACCGACCGCGCGGGAAGCATTGAACTTCTGGAGGTCAGAGGTCTTCGCGGCCAAGGCGATGGCCGCCGGCAATGTCGGCCCAGCTCGCCCCGCGCGACGTGGCGAGGAACCGATCCGCGAAGCCGCTGTCGATCTCTGCCTGCCGATGGTTCGGGAGGACGACCGCGCGCATCAGCACGACATAGAGGATCAAGCCGAGCGGGAAGCCGATCAGCACCGCATACTGCGGCCACCAGGCGGCGACGCCGCCGGCGACCACCCAGGCCGCCAGTCCTGCCCAGTTGAAGCCGCCGCTGTAGCGGAACTGGCCGTCGACGCGGTAGAGGTCCGGCACGTTCAGGCGCCGGCGCCGGATCAGGTAGTAGTCCGCCACCATGATGCCGCCGATCGCCGACAGGAAGGCGCCGTAGTAGCCGAGGAACACGAAGAGGTTGTCGAGAAGCGCCCACGGGAAGCAGACGGTGCCGACGACGCCGGCGAGCGCCACCGCGATGCGGTAGTTAATGACCTTCGGCGCCGCGTTGACGAAGGTGAGCGCGGCGGGGATCAGGTTGGCGGCGGTGTTGGTCGACCACTGCGCCAGCACGACGAGGGCGAGGAGCGCGAGGAGTGCGACGCCCTTGGCGTCGGCCTGGATGACCTCGATCGGGTTCCAGTTGCCGGTCGCGATCCAGGAGACCGCACCGATGCCCGCGACCATCGCCTGCGTCAGCGGCAGCGCGATGAGCTGGCCGGCGAAGACCCGGCGGTTCCTGGCGACGAAGCCGCGGGCGCCGGGCTCTGTCCTGACGAAGCGGGTGAGGTTCGGGATATCGATCGCCATCGTCGACCAGAAGCCGAGGTTGGCGACGAAGAGCACGAGGAGCGACATGTCGCCGGACGCGCGGAAGTTCCAGATGTTCAGCCCCTTGGTCTCAGCGATGCCGTCGAGGGTGAAGTACATCCAGACCGAGATCGCGATGATCGCCGGCGCGGCGAGCGAGGCGAGCTTCTCGACCGCCTTGATGCCGGCGGCGGTGTTCACCACCTGCACGACGGCGAAGAGCACGTACCAGACGAACCAGTTGTCGAAGCCGAGGAAGTACGACCCGATGCCGTTGAGCGCGATCGCGCCGAGGTAGGTCTGGATGCCGAACCACATCGCGGCGACGAGCCCGCGCGAGAGCGAGGGCAGGTGCGTACCGTAGATGCCGAAGGGCGCCCGCAGGTAGACCGCGAACGGCAGGCCGTGCTCGGTGCCGATGTCGGCGGTGAGCAGCATGAAGGCGCCGAGGATGAGGTTGGCGGCGAAGATCGTCAGCACCACCTCGGAAAGCCCGATGCCGCCCTGCGCGCCGGTCGCCCCGAGCGAGAAGGTGGCGATGATGACGGCAATGCCGACCCAGATCCAGGCGTAGCCCCAGGCGCCGATCGGGCGCTGGTCGAGCCCGGTCGGGAGGATCGATTCCTCGACGAGCGGGTTGCGGTCGGGCGCCAGCACGCCCTCGGGAGTTGTCAGGGTCATCGGATGGTCCTTGACGGTCGGCCGAGGCGCGCCGCGCGGCGATTGGCGGCCCTCGGGCTCGAGGGTGAAAGCAGTAAGGCCGCCGGATCGATCCGGCGGCCTCTCGAAGCTTCAGGCGCGCATGCGGGCCCGCAGGGCCTCGGTGGCGGCGGCGTCCACCGTCTCGGCTTTCAGGTCGACGACGACGCCGTAGGCCTCCCGGGCGTGCTCGGCGGAATAGAAGCCGTCGAGCACGTCCTCGAGCACCTTCCGGGCCGGCCGCCTGAGCGGCGAGCCGTAACCGCCGCCGTTCGGGCTGTAGTAGGCCATCACGTCGTTCGCCTCGACGGCGAAGCCCGAGAACTTCGAGGGCATCTCCTTCACCTCGCCGGGCTTGCTGGTGTTGTAGACGAGGCACTTGCCGACCGTGCCCTCCCGGCCGCCGAAGGCACCCCAGGGCGCGTCGGTGTGCCGCTCGGACTCGTGGGTGATGAAGCCCGGGGTCAGCACCCGCTGCGCCTTGACGACGCCGATCCCGCCCCGGTGCTCGCCCGCCCCCGGCGGCTCGTCGTCGCGCAGCTCGTAGCGGTCGCAGATCATCGGGATGTGCATCGCGAGATCCTCGAGCGGGTTGTTGCGGGTGTTCGCCATCAGGTTGTCGATCGAGTCCGGCCCGTCCGAGTGCGGCCGGCCGCCGTAGGCCCCTTCGTTCACCTCGAGAAACACCCAGTAGTCGCCGGAGGGCCGCACGCCCGAGTAGGCCGCGAACGAGATCGAGGCGGAGGAGCCGGCGATCACCCGATCTGGCAGTACCGGGGCGAGCGCTTTAAGGATGAGGTCGATCATCCGGTTGCACTGGGTGAAGCGCGCCTCCGCCGAGGCCGGCGCCTTCGGGTTGAAGATCGAGCCGAGCGGCGCGGTGATCTTCACCGGGCGGAACGAGCCCTCGTTCGAGGGCGCCCGCACGTCTGAGGTGACGGCATCAAGCAGGAGCTTGCGGAAGGCGCAGTAGGCGGCGACCTTGGTCGAGCCCTCGAAGGGCACGTTGTAGGCGGTCGGCGTTTGGTCCGCGGAGCCGGTCAGGTCCACCTCGACGCCGTCGCCCCTCACCTTCACCGTCACCTTGACCTTCAGCCGCTGGTCGCGGTTGCGGCCGTCGTCGTCGAGCCAGCCCTCGGCGACGTAGTCGCCGTCCGGGATCTCGGCGATGCGCTGGCGCATCAGCCGCTCGGAGTAGTCCATGAGCTGGTTGCCGGCGGCGAAGACCGTCGCCTCGCCGTACTTCTCGATGAGCTCGACGAACCGCTTCGCCCCAAGCCGCGCCGAGGCGACCTGCGCCTCGATGTCGGCGACGAGCTGGCCGGCGGCGCGGGAGTTGCGGCGGATGAAGTTCCACATCGCCCGATTCGGCTCGCCCTTGCGGTAGAGCTTGGTGCCGGCGAAGAGCATGCCCTCGGCGAAGACGTCTGGCACGTCGATGATGAGGCCGGGCGTCGCCGCACCGATGTCGACGTGGTGCGCGGTGTTGGCGGCGTAGCCGACGAGCCGGCCCTTGAAGAACACCGGCACGACGATGGCGAGGTCGGGCGTGTGGCTCGACCCGTGGTAGGGGTGGTTGTGGACGACGACGTCGCCCTCGTACCACTCGCCGTCGTCGATCGTCTCGGCGATGCCGCGCAGGTAGCCCGGGATCGAGCCGATGTGCATCGGGGTAGATTCCGACTCGCAGAGGGTGTTGAAGTCGAGGTCGAACAGCCCGGCGCCGAGGTCCTGGCTCTCGCGGATGATCGAGGAGAACGACATCCGGTAGAGGACGTGCCCCATCTCCTCGGCGATGGTCTCGAAGGCGCCGCGGATCACCTGGAGGGTGATCGGATCGACCTCGGTCCGGGGCTCGACGGCGGACTTCTTAAGGGTAGCGGTGGTCATGGTGAGGGCTCCTCAGGCGACGCCGAGCGCGTGAATGCGGATGTTGCCGTAGTCGAGCAGGTCGGCGGCGTAGCCGGGTGGAACGAGGGTATTCGAGTCGTGCTGGACGAGGATCGCCGGGCCCTCGATCCGGTCGCCGGCGAGGAGCTTCTTCCGGTCGTAGCGCGGCGTGTCGAGCGTGTGGCCGTCATCGAAGGTGGTCTTGCGCACGAACATCAAGGCGCGATCGGTGCTCGAGCCGTCGCTGCGGTCGACCTTCGGGATCTCGATCCGCCGCACCGCCGCCGAGCCGATGGCGCGCAGCGTGATGATCTCGACCTCCTGGTCGGGATAACTGTAGCCGTAGTCGACTTGGTGCTGGGTGTGGAAGCTCTCGACGATGACCGTCTTGTTCGCCTGCGTCACTGCGCCGTCGGGCATGGCGGCGCGAAGCTCGAAGCCCTGGCCGTGGTAGCGGCACTCGGCGACGAGCTCGATCACCTGGTCCCCGCGCGCGATGCCGTCGGCGTCGAGATCCGCGGTGATCACTTCGCGGAGCGACTCCCGGGCGACGTTCAGCCGGTCGAGATCGGCGTCGGTGGCGGCGCCAAGCTCGATCAGGCCCGACTCGGTGTGCTCGTAGCGGAGGTCGGACTTCAGGAGCCCGACGGCCGCGGTGATGCCGGGCGCCACCGGCACGATCACGTCCTTGGCCGAGACCGCCTCGGCGAGCGCGACGCCGTGGAGCGGACCGGCGCCGCCGAACGGCATGATCGAGAAGTCGCGGGGGTCGATGCCGCGGGCGACCGAGTTCGAGCGGATCGCGAGCGCCATGTTGTTGTTGATGATCTTGATGATTCCGAGCGCCGCGTCGGTCACGCTGAGGCCGAGGGGCTTCGCCACCTTCTCCTCGACCGCCTTGCGCGAAAGCTCCGGGTCGAGCTTCAGGTCGCCGCCGAGCGCGAGGTCGGGGTCGAGTCGGCCGAGCACCACCTGGGCGTCGGTCACCGTCGGCTCCTCGCCGCCGCGGCCGTAGCAGGCGGGGCCGGGCTCCGAGCCCGCCGAGCGCGGGCCGACGTTGAAGCCGCCCGCCTCGTCGATGAAGGCGACCGAGCCGCCGCCGGCGCCGATCGTCACAAGGTCGATCATCGGCGTGAGCACCGGGTGGCCGCCGACGTAGGTGTCGCGCGGGTTCATGATCTTCACGGTGCCGCCCGGGATCGTCGAGATGTCGGCCGAGGTGCCGCCGATGTCGACGGTGATGACGTTCGCGACGCCGGCCATCTCGCCCTCCGAGGCGCCGCCGATGACGCCGCCCGCCGGGCCCGACATCAGGATGCGGATCGGCCGCTTCGCGCAGGCCTCGACGGTCGAGACGCCGCCGTTCGACTGCATGATGCGGAGCTTGGAGGCGACGCCGGCATTGCGCAGCCGCGCCTCGAGGTCGTTGAGGTAGAAGGCGGTCTTCGGCCCGACGTAGCAGTTCATCGCCGCGGTTGAGAACCGCTCGTACTCGCGCATGACCTTCGCCACCTCGCTCGAGAGGGTGACGTAGGCGTCGGGCAGCTCCTCGAGCACGATCTCCCTGGCGCGGCGCTCGTGGGCGTCGTTCAGGAACGCGAACATGAAGCCGATGACGATCGAGTCGATCCCGCGGCGCCGGAAGACCGCGCAGGCGTCGCGGACCGCGGCCTCGTCGAGCGGGGTCTCAACCGTGCCGGTCGGCGGCAGGATGCGCTCGGGGATCGCGATCCGGTTCCGGCGCTTGACGAGCGGCTGGCTCTGCCACGGCACGTCGAAGTGCAGCGAGAAGTTGTAGGGCCGCTTGTGGCGGCCAATGTGCAGGATGTCGCGGAAGCCTTCGGTCGTCAGCATCCCGCATTCCGAGCCGTTGTGCTCGATCGTGATGTTGGTCGCGGTGGTCGTGCCGTGGACGATCGTCTCGACCTCGGCCGGCTCGATCTCGGCCTTGGCGCAGAGCGCCTTGACACCCTCGACGACGCCGATCGACTGGTTCTTAAGCGTGGTCGGGACCTTGTGGTAGAAGACGCCCTTGCGGCACTCGAGCACCAGGTCGGTGTTGGTGCCGCCGACGTCGACGCCGATTCTCGCCATTTGATTTCCTCCAGAATGGATCGTTGTGGGACGCGGATCAGGCGGCCGGCCGGGCGACCGCCGGCGTCGCTGGCGTCCCTTGCCCTGCCGCCCGGAAGCGGCGGCCCGGGCGCAGGGCGAAGGCGACCGCGAAGATCGCGAAGGTCTGCAGAAGCCCGGCGACCCGGTTGCCTTCGGGGAAGAAGGTGACCGCGATGATCGGCGCCATGAAGCCGTAGATCGCGAAGTCGAACCATTCGATCACCGTCCCGGCGACCGCGGCCGTGGTGACCTTGCGCAGGGTAGCGGAATCCGCATGCAAGCCGGGCGTGCCGTGCTGTGACATCGGGGCGTTTCCTCTCTGGATCGGCCCCGGCGCCGCGTTCGACGGGGGCGCTTTCTGAGGCGGAGCGGCGTCGCCGCTCCGCCCTTTGGGGCCGGGCTTACTCCGCGGCGGCGCGGGTCTCGCCCTTGATCGAGTTCAGGTACGCCACGCACTCGTCAACGGTGTGGACGTCGCCGAACTTCGCGTCGATGTCGAAGAGGTTCCAGGCGACCGCGCCCGGCACCCGGTCGCCGATCGCTTCCTTGACCGCGATGGTGCGGAAGCCGTCGGCGATGCCGTCGCAGATCGTCTGCCGCACGCAGGCGCAGGCGGTGACGCCGGTGACGAGGATGGTGTCGACGCCGTTCGCCCGCAGGATGCCGGCGAGCTCGGTGCCGTGAAACGAGGAGGCGCGCTTCTTCAGCAGGGTGTACTCGCCTTCGACCGGCGCGATCCGGCTGTCGATCGCCCAGAGATCCTTGTTGGCGAGATCGACCACGTCGACCGGGATCTTGTTGTGCCAGAGGCCCATGTCGGTGAACGGCGCATTGCGGTCGGTGATCTCGTAGGCGGTGGTGACGTGGATCACCGGGTGACCGTTGGCGCGGCAGGCCTCGAGCAGCTTCTGCATGCCCGGGATGATCTCGTTGTCCATCTTCTCCTGGTCGCAGGTGAAGGGGTTGCCCGGGCGGGTCCAGGCGTTGGCGAGATCGACGCTGACGAGCGCCGGCCGCTTGCCGAAGCCGACGCGACGCTGGAAGCCGCGCTGCTTGTAGATCTCGCTCGCGGCCGCGAAGGCTTCGTTGAGCATACGGTCGAGTTCCTTGTTGTCCACGTCGGACATGAGCGTCTCCTCTGCCGAACGCGCATGCGTCGGCCGCATTGGAAGTTTCCGTTTCGGGGATCGTCGTACGACTCGCTGCCATACTTCCCGAAACAACAATGCGCCGCTCGCAACCGCCGCGGAATTGCCGAATCGGCATGTTTTATTGCATGAAATGCATCAGAGCTCGGAGGCCGCGAATGGACAGCCCGGCTGGTCTTGACCTAGTGCATTCCTTCCTTGTCGTCGCCGACGAACTGAACTTCCGCCGCAGCGCCGAGCGGTTGAATGTGGACCAGTCGGCGCTCACACGCCGCATCCAGCGCCTCGAACAGGCCGTCGGCTTCCGCCTACTCGAACGGACCACACGCGAAGTGACTCTCACCGCAGGTGGTCGGCGGTTCTACGAAGAAAACGTCGGGCTGCTGCAGCGCTACACCGCCTCAGTGGCGACGGCACGTGCAATTTCCGAAGGTCGGGCAGGCACGGTCCGCGTCGCTTACATGGCCTTTGCCGCGACCGAACTCATGCCGCGCGCGGTCGCCCGGTTCGGTCAGATTCATCCGCAGATCGAGGTTAAGCTCACCTATACCCGCACTCAGGGTCAGAAGCTTGCGCTCGCCAGTGATGAGATTGACGTAGGCTACATGATAGGCCCCTTTATCCACTCCGAGTATCACAGCGTCCAGCTCGCATTGGATCAGCTCTATCTAGTTGGTCCGCGCAATCATCCTCTTATGCGACGTGCCGCGGTTCGTCTGGCTGATCTGGCCGGTGCCGACCTGATCTTAGGAGACATGGTCGAGTGGGGCGAGTTCCGCTGGCGTCTTGCAGACCTTTTTCATAGCAATGGCATTCCAATGCAGGTCAGCGTGGAAGCCTCAAACACGCTCGCTTTGATAGGCTTGGTCGCCGCAGGTCTTGGACTGACAATCTACCCTGAGAGCCTTATTGGGTTCTTGGGTCGCAATGTCGAAGTCCGCCCAATTCAGCACCCAGACTTCCGAAGCGAAACGGTGCTCGTTTGGAAGCGCACTAACCGTTCAGGCCCAACTCGTCGCTTTATCGAGGTAGCCACGAATCTCCAACCTCGAGTTTAGTACTAATTATGCGCGAATGTAGAGCTCGGGCTCATGCTCGGCCAGCACCTTACAGCGTGTATTCGTACCTGCTGGAAGGTGAATCTCGAGAATACCACGCCGACCCCGCCGCCGACCGACCTGAACTATAATGTCGAGAGTTCGTACCGCATACTCCAGCACATCACGACGAGTTTGCCGGCTGCCTACATGCATCACCATAAGGGCCAGACGCTCGAGCGCGAGGGTCGGACTGTCCGCATGGATCGTGCTGATCGAACCTGGGTGTCCGGTATTGATGGCCTCCAGGAAAGCGAGCGCCTCCTCGCCGCGCATTTCTCCAAGGATCAACCGATCCGGCCGCATCCGCAGCGCCGCGACCAGCAGCTTCGCCGGCGTCCGCTCCGACTCCCCAGAGCGCTCGGCGATCAGCGCTACGCTGTTCTCGTGCGGCAGATGCAGTTCTCGGGCGTCTTCGATCGTCACCAACCGCTCAGTCGGGTTGGTTAGGGACAGGAGTGCCCGAGCCACCGTTGTTTTCCCCGAAGATGTGCCGCCAGAGACGAGGATGTTCATCCGCTGATCAATCGCCTGCTGGAACAGCTCGGCAAGTCGGCCGGCCTCGGCCAGCTTCGCGATCTCCGCAAGCCGCGCCCGTCGCTCGCCCTCAACACTAATCTGTCGCCCCTCCAGGAGCCCGATCTCGCTGACGTCGAGGATCCGCGACACGTACTTCCGGATCGACAGCGAGGCGCCTTCCTCGACCGCCGGCGGCACGACGATCTGCACCCGCAGGACCTGCCCGAAGGCATGCAGGCTCCCCGATACTATCGGATGCTTCGGTCCGAGCCGGTTCATCGTTTCGCCCGCGAGGTGCTTGCTGAGCTGAAGCACCTTCCCCGGCGGGAACCGGTGCCCGGTCTTCACCATGTGCTCTGCGTCGGCGCGCTCGGCCCAGACCACGCCGTCGGGGTTGATCACCACCTCGTTGATGTCGTCGGCGACGAGCAGCGGCCGGAGCTCGCGAAGGTCGTGCTCGGCATGGCTGCTGGAGGCGAGCAGGGGAGGGGCCTCGTTCACTAGAATACCAAGTCCCTGTTGACGAAGATGGTGAGCCGGTCGCCCTGGTCGACGTTGATCGTCGGCGGGATCCGCAGGTAGGCGTCGAGCGCCGAGCGCGAGGTCGATTCGAGGTCGCCGCCCATGGCGTCGATCGCGTCGGCAACATCCTCGTCGGTCTCGTCGTCGATGGCGAACTGCGGCCCGAGCGCGAAGATCGAGATCAGGGCGGCGGAGCCGAACCGCTCCCAGAAATGCGTGTCGACGTGCCCGGTCTGCCCGCTCCGCCCCAGTGCGTCCGCGCCGATGCCGCCCAAGGCGACGCTGGTGCCCGCCGGCGTCACTGCCCGGTTCCAGGCGATCAGCGCCCGGCGTTGCGCGATCTTCATGTTCGAGCTGTAGCTGCCGATCAGCCGGGTGCCGCGGGGCAGGAGGGTGGTCGACCCGTCGTAGGAGACGACGTCCTCGGTCAGCACCGCCCGGATCGCGCCGGGGAGGTCGGTGTTGATCGCGGTCTCGAGCACGCCCTCGAGGATCGTGCCCTGGACGATGGTCCGGGACGGGTCGGCGATCTGCTCGGCCCGCACGGTCTTGTGGGTCTGCTCGGCCGCCGCGGCGAGGAAGCCCTCGTTCTCGGAGAGCCGGCGCCCGCCAGCGCCGCCGGCCGCGGTCTCACCGCCGTTCACCCCGTCGATCACCACCCCGTTCGAGGCGATCTGCGCCTTGTTGATCGCCTCCCGGCGCTTCTTCTCCTCCTCCATTCGCTTCCGCGCCTCGGCCTCGGCCGCCGCGCCCGTCGGGTCGACGCCGGCGGTGACGGGGTTCTGGGCGAGGAGCTGGCGGGTGATCTCGGCGCGAAGCTGCGCGGCATTCTGGTCGAGCATCGTCTGCAGCTCCTCCCGGGTCATGCCGCCCGGCTGATCGGCGAGCGCCCGCACGCGCGCCTCCATCTGATCGAGACGCAGCTGATCCTCCGGGGTCAGGCCTTGGGCCTTCGGCTGCTGCACCGGCAGCTCGGTCGAGAGCTGCGCGGTGTCGACGCTGCTCTGCCCATGCGGCACCTCGGTCGAGATGCCGTCGGTGAAGGCCGCCGGCTGCTGCATGTCCTGCGGCCGCGAGGTGCCGAAGCCGAAGAGCGAGCGAACCTGTGCCGGGGCGAAGGTCCAGAGGGCGCCGATGACGAGCAGCACGGCGATGAGGATGCCGCCGGCGATGCGCGGCCCGCGGCCGGGACGGACCGGCGCCATCCGCCGGCGGATAAGCTCGAGACGGGCGAGTTCCTCCTCGCTCTTCTCGGTCATTTCGGGAGGCCGGGGATGGCGGAGGCGGGCTGACTGGTAGCGACGAGATAGCCGGAGCGGAGCGCCTTGGCGCGGCGGCCGCCGGGAACCGTCTTGATAACCCGCTCGTGGGCGACGCAGAGCTCTTCATCGCCAATCCGGAGCGTCCAGCGGTCGGAGGTGCCCATGACCACGGCGCCGGTCTCGGTCTCGCGGACGTTGATGATGCTTTCGCGGCCCTGCTCGTCGACGCGGAAGATCGCCGGCCGCGGCGCGTCGCGCGAAAATTCGAAGGTGGTGCGCCGGCCGTCGTCGTAGACCGCCACGGGGCGGAACTTGGTCGCGGCGCCCGCGACGTAGTAGTTCGGGTCGCGCGGCCGCGCCTGCTCGACCTGGCGGCTTGCCACCCTCGCCCGCTCGCGGTCGGGGTATCGAAAACCGATCCGGTAGCTGAGGGTCGAGGAGCCGGCCGGGATCGGCACGGCGCGGAGCTCGAAGGTGTAGGTGTTCTGCGAGGTGTAGACCGTCAT
>NZ_JACHFM010000010.1 GCF_014201905.1 Amaricoccus macauensis
TGACGGCGGACCTCTTCGGTTTCCTGACCACCACGCCGAACGCCGAGGTCCGCGCCGTTCACCCCAAGGCGATGCCGGCGATCCTGACCGAGCCGGCCGAATGGGACACCTGGCTCTCGGCGTCGTGGAGCGAGGCGAAGGCGCTGCAGCGCCCGCTGCCGGACGGCGCCTTGCGCATCGTGCTGCGCGGGGAGAAGGAAGACACCGTCGCGCCGGCCGCCCTGTGAGGACGCCTACTCCTCCGGCGGCGTGCCCTCGCTGAAGAACGCGTCGATGTCGCGGTGGCGCTCCAGGACGTTCACCACCTCCAGCGTGTCGTCGCGGTAGCGGAAGAAGATCACGTAGTTGCCGAAGGGAAAGCTGCGGAGATCGGGCCGGAGCTCCGGCCGTGCGCGGCCGAGCGTGCCGGGGAGCGACGCCAGCCTGGCGCACTGGCCCTGAAGCCGCTCCGTGAAGGGCGAGGCCGATCGCCGCGCTGCTGCTCTCGCGGGCGATGTACTCGAGGATCGACAGGAGGTCGCGCTCGGCGGCCGCGAGGTAGACGAGGCGACGCACTACAGCCCTTCGTTCGCGAGCGCCCGCGCCTTCGCCGACAGGGCGGCACTCACCTCGTCCTGGCTCAGCGCCCCACCCTCGGCGATCGAGGCCTCGATCGTCTGGCGCAGCGCCGCCAGCTTCGCCTCGCGCTCCTCGACCAGGCGGAGGCCTTCGCGCACCACCTCGCTCGCCGAGCCGTAGCGGCCGTCCTGCACGACGCCCTCGACGAACTCTTCCCAGCGCTTCCCGATCGACACGTTCATCATCCGCCTCCTGCTCGGAGCAATCTATAACACATATGGCGCATAAACTGCTATTCTTTCCGCGGGCGCTCGGATCGGAGAAAACCCCAGAATCCACCATACAGCGCTGGAATCCCGCGGATTCCTGCCTTACGATCCCCGTGCGGTACAGCCGGGGACGGCGATGACCGCCGACGGAAATGAGGCAGCCTGTTCCTCCGCAAGAGGGCAGGCTGTCTTCGTTTCGGGGAACTGCAACCGCGCTACCGCGTCCATTCCTCGTCGCGCCAGTCGCGGGCGGTGTGGATCACCCGGAGGATCGACACGGTCTCCCGATCCCCGCGCCGCGTCAGCGCGTAGGCGATGATGGTGCGCAACCCCGTTACCGACTTCTCGTAGGTTCCTGCGACCCGGCCCGGCCGGCCGGTCGGCATCTCGCCGAGGGCGTCACCGGCGGCGCGCAGGCGATCGGCGACGCGCTGTGCCGCGGCGGGGTTCTCGGCGGCGATGTAAGCGATCTGGGCCTTCAGGTCGTCGAGGGCGTCGCGGGACCACTCTACCGCTCGCGTCACCGCGCCTCGCTCCCGCCCGGGAAAAGCTCGCCCGCGGCGCGGACGCCCTCCGGCAATCGGGTCGCCAGGCCGTTCGAGACCAGCCGCGAGAGATAGGTGCTGAAGGTGCCGCCGGAGGCGGCGAGGCCCAGTTCTCCGGCGAGGGTCTCGCGGTCGACCGTCGCCGGGTATCGTCCGGCCAGCACCGCCAGCATGCGACCGGCGCCGCCGGCGCCAACGACCTCGCACCACCGGCCGACGAGCTCCTCGCTGCTCGGCGGGGGCCCGACCTCCCCCGCGGCGGCTCGTCCGGCGTCGTTCACGAACCAGGTGCCGCCGACGCCGGCGCCGAGGTAGCCGCTGGTGCGCAGGCGGGAGACGTAGGTCGACCAGGTGCCGCCCTTGGCGGAGAGCCCGGCGAGGGTCGCCCACTGGCGCATCGTCGCCGGCCGACCGTGCGCCACCAGTACACGGAGGATGCGCAGCTCGGCGCCCTCGCCGCGCCCGCGCCGGGCGGTCGACCGAGCCTTCCCACGCGGGGCAGGGGGCGCAGTCACGGGCACGGGAACCTCCTCCTCCGCCGGCCGAAGGGTGGGCGAAGTGACGACCTCGCCGACGAAGGGCGCGAGAGAACCCGCCGCCGCGCGGATGGCGACGCGGCATGCCTCGAGGTCGGCGAGCGCCTGGTCGCGCTCACGCTCGAGCCGATCTCGCTCGGCGCGCAGCGCCGTCAACGCCTTACTGTCGTCCCGGCGGGGTTTGTCGGCGACCGGCGCCGCCAACGCCGCGCGCAGGGCCTCGAGGTCGAGGCCTGCGTCGGAAAGTGGCGCTTCGGCCGCCTCCTCGCCGTGGGCCGGGGTGCTTCCGGTGTCGAGGGTCCGGATCCGCGGGAAGCGCTGCTGGACCGGCGGCCCGGCGTGCGGCCACCAAAGCCAGCCCTCGCCGGTGCGGAGCTGCGGGAGCGACGCGAGCAAGGCCTTCGCCTCGGCACGGTCGGCTTGGCCCTCGATCCAGGCGCCGATCGCCGCTCGGTCCTGCGCCGCGGTGAGCTGCATGGCGATCAGGCAGCCGGCCTGGCTCAGAACGTCCTTGTGCAGCACCGCCGGTCGCTGGGTGATCATCAGCACCCGGAAGCCACGCGCGCGGCCGCGGCGGACGATCCGATCCATCTCGTGCAACACGGTCGTCTGGTCGGGCAGGGGGCGCTGGGGCGCGAGTTCGTCGGCCTCGTCGACGACGAGGTGCAGCGCCGCGCGGTTCTCCTGATGCAGGCCGGCGAGGAAGGCGCCATAGAAGCGCCGCCGCTCGCCCATGGTGAAGCCGCTGGTGTCCACCACGGCCGACTGTCGGCACGCGACGAGCAGCGCCGCGAGCGCCGCGCCGGCGTCGGCTGGCAACGCGACGTCGGCGCGGTCGCCGCCGATCACCGGGACCGGGAAGCCGGACCCGCCGTCGGCGCCGGCGCGAAGCCCCCACCAGACGCCGGTCGGGTCGAGGACGACGACCTGGCGGCCGGCATCGAGCAGCGCTTCGACCGCGCCGCGGGCGGCGTAGCTCTTGCCGCTGCCGGTACGCCCGACGATCGCCACATGTTGCTCGAGCGCACCGATCGGGATCGGCGTGCCGGGGTCGGCCGCCTTCGCTCCGAGGGCGGTCCCCGGGCGGCCCGGCGCCTTTCGCGGTCGCTTGGTGAGCGTCACGCCTTGCCGCTCTTCGCCGCGTCGATCACGGCCTGGACCTCGTCAATCGCGGCGTCGTGGGGGACGACGCGACCGGCTTCGACATCGGCAAGGCCGCGCTGGACGCCGTCGATGATCGCGAGCTCGCGCTCGACGTAGGCCGAGACCGCTTCGGCAGCGAGGAAGGACTTGCTGCGCCGGGTGTCGGCGGCGAGCCGCTCCAGCTTGCGCTTCGTGTCGGTGGCGATCCGGATGGTCATGGTGGCGGAAGTCGACATGGCAAGCCCTGTGTTGGGGTGTACACAACCTAGCACAAGCGCTTCCTGAGGTCGACCGGTTGGCTAGGTCTAGGGACCCGCCACGCAAATCAGCCCCTAAAAGTCGCGCACTGGCACAAGACAACTGTTGGTTTCGGCCGCGCGCCGCGCCTTGGTCCGCAGCACGTCCGGGAGCTTCAGGTTGCGGTCCAAGGTGTCGTGAAGGTCGAGGCCGTGCATGGCGATGATGGCCGTGGGCCGCCCTCTGCCGAAGGCCGTAAGCCCGTCCTCGCTGAACCCGCTGTAGCTGACGAACAACCCCCGCGACCAGGCGGCCTTACTCGTGACCGTCTCGTTCAGCACTGAGAGCGGGGCCCGGCCGACCGGCTCGTTCTGCCATTTCGCTTCGAGCAAGTAGGTGTGGCCGTCAAGCTGGAAGCTGCCGTCGATCTGCTCGCCCCTCAGGCGAAAGGCGCCGCGCGGGGCGAGGCCGCTTGCGTCAAACAGCTCGTTCAGAAACCGTTCGAAGGCAAAGCCTCGCGGCGTAGCGTCCAAGGTGCTGATGGCCAGCAACTCAGCTTTGAGACGCGCCAGCTGGGCAGGGTCCTGGGAGACGGCTCCTTGGGGAGAGCGCTGGCGCCGATCGAGACTCCCGAGGAAATCAGCATCATGCAGGTCGGGACACTTATAGCCTAGCCGCAGGAGCGACCTGTTGATCGCATCGACCTCCTCACGAGTGAGGGGCGTTCCCTTTCCAGCCCGCCACGAGATCGACTGGCGCACAACGCCTTCGATTAGCGGGGTGAATTTGTGGCGCTCACGCTCGAAGGTGGCGGTCAGCAGCGCGACAATCGCCGGCCGCTTACTGCCGCCCGGCCAGTAGGGAAGCACTCCAACGGACTGCGCGACCGTGGGGAAGGACAGACGCGGGTTGCCGCTGCCCGGCAGCATATCGTAAAGGATGCCGGCGAGTTCGTCGATGCACTGGCTTTCTTTCAGCGATACCGCCACGCCCCTCAGGCCCTCTCGAACAGCAGCTGCTATCTGTCGGCGACCGGATAATCGGTGATTTTCCCCTCCCCAGCTAGCGCGTGATTTCCTCTCATTCGCTGCACAGTGAACATTGCTATGAGGGCGAATATTCGACATAGTTTGGTTATTCACTGCGCAGCGAAAATCTGAGGATCGATGCAGGGACGAGAGAGCGACAGGGAAAGAGAGATCTTGGACGCGTTGTTAACGACGCTCCAGAAGATTCCCCAAGCCCATGCGTCCCTAGTTCTTGGTGAGGGCACCAGAGAATCCTCGGCGCTCAAGCTGGACGCTGCAATAGATCTTGAGATCGCTGATCGGAATTTAACTCTCCTGATAGAGATCAAAAAAACGGTATATCCGCGCGATACTAGAGAGATAATCTGGCAAATTAGCCATTATATAAACTCATATCTTCACGAAGATCGGGAAGATGTGGTCCCCTTTGTGGCCGCTGAATCGATATCGACTGGCGCCAGAGAAATTCTGAAGGAGGAGAACGTCGGATTCTTCGATAGCGGCGGCAGTCTCTTTGTTCCTGCGAAATCGGCGTACCTCTACATCGAACGCCCGGTCCCGCGGACCTTGGAAAAATCCGTGCGATCGCTCTTCACGGGAAAGCGGTCGCAAGTTCTGCATGCCTTGCTGACTAGGCCCCGCGACTGGCTTGGCGGCACCGAACTCGCGCGATTGGCGGAAGTGTCACCCGCAACGGCGTCGGAGACCATGACCGCGCTTGAACGGATGGGATGGACCTCGTCGCGCGGGCACGGCCCGTCCAAGGAACGGCGCCTCTCCGATCCCGCCGAATTGCTGGACGAGTGGCAAACTCAGGTCTTGGCCTCGAGGCGATCACTGATCCGGCGGCGTTATTACGTGCCGGGGGGAGAGAGCGCAGCCTTGTCGCATCGGCTTGCCGAGCTCTGCGCTGCCGCGGGCGTAGAATACGCGCTGACGCAGGAGGCGGCCGCCCAGGTTTACGCCCCCTTCCTGTCCAGCATTTCCCGAGTCGCGTGCCGCATGCCCCCGAGTAACCCCGCTGACGAGCTCCTGATACAGCTCGGGGCGCGCCTAGTGTCCGAGGGCGCCAATCTCGACGTGATCGAGACCAAATCCCGCGGGGAGTTCTTGTTTCGAGAATTGAAGGAGTCGATCTGGCTGGCCAGCCCGGTCCAGGTTTACCTCGACCTGCTGCGGGGCGAGGGGCGATCGCGCGACATGGCCGAGCATTTGAGAAAGGAGATTCTGGGTATCTGAATGATCAAACCGACAACGGCCCAAGGCTACAACAACGAAGTCACGGAGAACTGCGAGCGCGTGCTGGTCACGCTGATCCGCGGCCTTGGACCATGGCGGGATTCCATCTTTCTGATCGGAGGGCTGACGCCCCGATATCTCATAGCCAAGAAGCCGCCGGACGTGCCAGCCCACGCCGGCACCGGCGACGTCGATATCGTGGTCCAGCTGCAAATGCTTGTTGATACCGACGCGTATCATACGCTTGAGGACAACTTAAAAAAGCTGGGCTTTGGGCGCGGGACAAACAGCAAGGGCAAGCCGGTGTCATGGCGTTGGGAAACCAAATCGCCGAGTGGCACAGCGATCATCGTCGAGATTCTGGCTGACGACCCGGAAAAGTCGGGCGGCAAGGTGATGGAGCTGCCGACCGACGGCAATGTCTCCGCGTTGAATATCCCGCACGCGTCCATGGTCTTCGACCACCACCTCTCGACGGAGATCACCGCGGAACTCCTGGGCGACAACGGCATGGCGACGGTGACGCTGCACTATGCCGATCTGGTCGCCTTCACTGTGCTGAAAGCCTATGCCGTCGATCAAAGAAACGAGCGGAAGGATGCCCATGATCTTGTCTATTGCCTGGAGCACCACAACGGGGACCTAGAGGCGTCCGCAACGCTGTTCAAGGTCGCGCTCGAGGGAAGGCATGCGGGGGTCGTCCGTGAGGTTCTCGGCCTGCTCGCGCGCCATTTCGCGGATGACGCCAGCACCGACGGCTATTTGAAGACAGGGCCGGTCGCGGTCGCTAAGTTTGAGATCGGCGACGATCTTGATACGCGGGACACGCGCATCCTGCGACAGAGAGAGGTTGCAGACCTGATGATGCGCTTCCTGAGAGCGGTCGCCGGATAACCTACTGCGACGAATGATCGATCTTCCCCCCCCCGGCGTCGCCACCTTGACCGCCGACCGGACGAACCGAAGAACCGCAAGAAGGTGGCGCGCCGGCGCGAGACGGGGATCCGGGATCGTGTTGAAGAAGGCCCAGATACGGGGTGGCTGCGGGATGGTGAGATGAAGCAGCCAAGTCCAAATGTCCACGCGGACAAGCTCCACGTCATGCCAAGCGGACGCGCGGTGATCGGCGTGTCTCATTCTTGGGCGAAGGAGGTTGATCGTGCGCTCAATTCTATCCTCGATGCTTCGCCAGACCTACGACATGTCGCAATCCAAGTGCCCAAGGCTGAAGGCGACGTGCGGCGGCTCTTCCATTCGGCCGACGGCCTAACCTGGCGGCAGGTGCACCTCCGCGAATTTGGAGCCCGACGTTTCGATATCGCTGCCATTGTGCGGGGGGCGAAAGAACTCGATGGCGACCCGGCCTTCTATGGTAGCCTGACCGAAGCGAACCTACGTCTCCGCCAGATCGCCGGCGACATGGTCGCACCTCGTGACCTCCTGGGTCGCGTCCTCGCGACGGCGCCGGGCTCTCTCGCAGGGTGGGTCGATGCGAGGTTGCGTCCGATCCTCGATCATGCCGGCGTCCTCTATGTCGAGGGCGCGACCAACGAGAAGGCCCGAAATGGTCGGCGCCTAGCTCTCGTCACTATAGAGCGACTTATCCGGCACCTAAGATGTGCACTCCAGCCCGATGATGTTTTCCTGCCTCCGCAAGACGATCAATTCGGCTCGATGCTCGAGAACGCCTTCAAGACCTTCGTGATCCGCCGGCATGTGCCGTTCATCACCAATGCCCACGACATGTTCGTCATCTTCGGTAAGGTCACAGCGGGCCGCCGAAAGGAGCTTGCTAAGGGCGTATGGGCCGACGCCGCGCGCATGCCGCGCGATGCGCGCTTTGACACGGTCTATGGCGCCCTTCTCCGTCAAGCGGAAGGCCATCCGATCTACGGAGACGACGACTACCGCCGCCTTGAGGCGCTGCTCGCGGCCGACCTCGAGGCGGGCTACCGGGTGGTGAGGCTGGACGGGCATCTCTTCATTCGATCGGACAATCGCTGGCGACCGGCGCGGCTCGCTCCCGTTTCAGGCGAGGCGTCTTGGGAGCGGGGCGTGATTGTCTCGCGGAACTTCGGGCGGGTGATAGTGCCGCCCTTCATCCGGGATGGCGAGATCGTGCCGGGTTACACTCGCAACGGCCCAGGCGAGGGGCTCTCCGAGCCGCGATCGGAGCCAGTTACGATGCGCTGCCTCGACCGGCCGCTCCACGATGCCAATCTTCACTGGATCCACGCCTATCACGCATGGGAAACGGCGAGGGGATGAGCGACACTACCTCCCGCCAACGGCACCATCCGCCAGACCCATTTGACGACCTGTCTTACGGGCGCTGAAAAATCTTCAAGCACCTCTTGCGGTCGATGGCCCGTGGCCCCACCATATCTGGTTAGGCTGCTGCGCTTGAAAGGCCGACCATGAACGCACCCCTTCGTCCCGCTCTCCGCTCGAAGGAGGACGTGCTGCGGGCTCTCGTCGACGAGATTTCCATCCCGCCGCACATGGACGAGAAGGCGCGCGGCCGGTACCGGTCGATCGGCGACTGGCTGAACCGCGACGCATCAACGCTCAAGTTCCTCGACCCGCGCATCTCGGCGCAGGGCTCCTTCATGCTCGGGACGGTCATCCGGCCCGTCGGCGATCGCGACGCTTACGACGTCGACCTGGTCTGCCGTCTCGCGAAGGCGACGATGGCGATGTTCACGCAGGCCGGGCTCAAGGCAGCGGTCGGCGTCGAGATCCAGAGCTACGTGCAGGCCCACAACATGGCGTCGGCTCCCCGCGACGGCCGCCGGTGCTGGACGCTCGACTACGCGGACGAGGCCAGCTTCCACCTCGACATCCTCCCTTGCCTGAATGCCGAGCAGCAGTTCCGCACGCGGCTCTCCGCGGCGGGCATCGTCGAATCGATCGGAGTCAGCGCGGACACCGCTGTTGGTATCACCGACAAGAATTCGCCGGGCTACAACGTGCCGGGCGGCGCTTGGAACATCAGCAACCCGACCGGCTATGGTCGGTGGTTCCGGCTCCGCCAGGTTCTCGTGCTCGAGCCGTGGCGGCGCGCGCAGATGGCCGCGGGCCGGGTCTTCGCCAGCGTCGAGGACGTGCCGAACCACGAGGTCCGCACGCCGCTGCAGGACACCATCAAGCTACTGAAGCGCCATCGCGACGGGATGTTCGACGGGGACGAGGACAGGCCGATCTCGATCATCATCTCGACTCTCGCCGCGCGCGCCTACCACGGCGAGGCGACGATCGCCGAGACGCTGGCGGCCGTCCTGCCCGCGATGGCCGGGCTGATCGAGACGCGCGGGGGCCAGCCGTGGGTTTCCAACCCGTCCTATCCGCTCGAGAACTTCGCCGACAAGTGGCCCGCGGCCCCGCGCAAGCAGGAGCTGTTCATGCGCTGGCTCGCCCAGGCCAACCGCGACTTCGGCGAATACCTGCGCGGCAGCCGCTTCAACGACATTCCGGCGGGTCTTACGAAGCGCCTGACCGAGCGCACCGTCGGCAAGGTCATCCCGCGGCTGGCCCTGACCACGCCGGCGCTCGCCCTCGTTCCGGCAGCTGCGGTCCAGGCCGAGACGAGCAGGGTGATCGCCGACGGGAGGGCCACCAAGCCCTGGACGCCGTAGCGCCTGGCCCCTTTGAGCGCCTGTTACGCGAAGCCGAGGCTGCCCTCAGCTTCGAGCAGCCGCGCCTTGCTGTCCGGGCCGAGGGCAACACGGTCGTCGTCGATGGCACCTACCTCCTGGTTCCTGCCGAGCCCGACCTTTCCAATCGCGGGCCGCTCGCCACCTACGAGCTGCGCATCGAGCTCGCCGCGGCCTATCCCGCCGTCGAGCCACAGGTGCGGGAGACGGGCGGGGCATTTCCCCACGACGTGGATCACCATGTCTTCGACAGCGGCCGCTGCTGCCTCGTGGTATGGGAGCACTGGCTCGCGACCGCGGACGACACCTCCCTCCGGGCGTTCTTCGACGGTCCGCTGCGCAACTATTTCCTCGGGCAGTATGCCGTGGCACAGGGGCTCGGCTGGCCGTTCGGCGAGCGGTCGCATGGCCCCAAGGGCATTGCGGAGGCCTACGCCGACCGGCTGGGCTGCGACCCCGAGGTGAGGGCGGTTAAACTGTTCCTCAAGGGCCTGGTCAAAATCCACGGCCGCGAAACGATGCCGGTCTACTGGCGCTGCCCGTGCGACGGCGGACGCAACATCGGCCAGTGCTGCGCGGAGCGCCTCGAGCGCCTGCGGCAAGATGTTCCGCTCGCTGAGATCGAAACCATGCTGGAACGGCTCACCGTAGCTGCGCGCCCGCCGGTCGTAGCCGCAACGCGGCGGAAAGGACGGTAGGATGGCCAAGCGGAAGGAACCCGGCGGGCGGCGGGCAATTACCCCGCACACGCGCAACATCGTCTGGGCGCGGGCGGCGGGGCGCTGCCAGTTCCGCAACTGCAATGTGTCTCTGATCGGCCACCTCGTGGCGGGCAACCGCACGCGGAACCGGAGCTACCACGCCCATGTCATCGCCGACAGCGCGTCCGGGCCGCGCGGCGACGCGGTCCTGTCGCCCGCCCGGTCCAACGACCCGGACAACATCATGCTGCTCTGCGACGGCTGCCATCGGGAGATCGACGGGGAGGACACGCGGCGCAAGTACCCGCCTGAAGTCCTCTACGCGATGAAGCGCGACCACGAGGCCTGGATCGACGCCGTGCTGAGCGCGGGGCCGGCCAGCCGCTCGCACATCCTGCAGTTCAGCGCACCGATCGGCGAGAACGAAACGGCGGTGCCGTTCGACGACTGCGTGGACGCCATGGTGCCGCGCCGCACGCCCGCAAGCGACCGCGCCATCGAGATCAAGATCAAGGGGATGCGTCACAAGGACAGCGATCCGAACTACTGGACGTCTGAGCTGTGGCGTTTGCGGCAGGGCTTCCAGAACGACCTTCTCGGCCGCTTCGAGAGCGGCGACGTCCGGCATCTCTCCGTCTTCGGGCTCGCGCCGATCCCGCTGCTGATGGAGCTCGGGCGGCTGCTGTCCGACATATCCGCGGTCGACGTCTACGAGCGGCATCGCTTCCCCGAGCAGCAATGGCGGTGGCCGGAAGACGGTCCCATCGTCGAGTTCCAGCGCACCGCCGGACCGCCAGGGCCGAAGCTGGTCGCCCTCAAGCTGGCCGTGACCTCGGAGATTGCGGACGACCGCGTCATCAACGCGCTCGGAACGGACGATGTCTCGGTCTGGCAGATCGCCAGCCTCCACCACGGGCAGGGGATCGTCCGGCACCGCGAGGCCCTCGCCCGCTGGCGCGCGGTCGTCGCGCGAACGCTCGACGAGATCAAGAACCAGCACGGCATGGACGCAGATGTGGCCGTGTTTCCCGCGATCCCGGTATCCTGCGCCGTGGAGTTTGGGCGTGCTTGGCAGCCCAAAGCCCATCCGAGTCCACGCATTTTCGATCAGGTCAAGGATCAGGGCTTTACCGAGCGGGTGACGTTCCGGTAGCCGGCAAGGCTCGGGAAGACACGCCCGCCGGCACTTGTGCGGCAAGACGGCGCGCGGCCAAATTATCCCTGATAATCAGTCGGAAATATGCCGAGGCAGAATTGCTCTATTGCCCCGACCAGCATCTCGATTTACCGGCAAGATCGTGGAGCGAGATGTAACGCGACGAGCAGGAAAGCAATGGACAACGAGACTTCGACCGACCGCAGCGAGCTTCTCGCCCTCACGGCCGAGATCGTCTCGGCCTATGTGGGGAACAACGCCCTCGACACCGGCACGGTGCCCGACGTGATCGGAGCGGTCTTCGCCAAGCTCACTGAGCTCTCGACCGACGAGAAGCCGCTCCCGGAAACCCTGACACCGGCGGTGCCGATCAAGCGCTCGGTGACAGATGACTACATCGTCTGCCTCGAGGACGGGAAGAAGCTGAAGATGCTGAAGCGGCACCTGATGACCGCCTACGGCATGACCCCTGAGGAATACCGGGCGAAGTGGGGCCTGAAGCCGGACTACCCGATGGTCGCCCCGACCTACGCGGCGAAGCGCCAGGAGCTCGCGAAGAAGATCGGCCTCGGCCGCAAGCCGCGCGCGCCCCAAACCGCCGCCGCTCCGAAGGGGCGAAGCAGGAAGAAGGCAGTCGCCTGAAGTTGGTGCTCAGCCTTAAGGCCCGGGCCGCGGTCGACCATGGGGTCGACGGGGCACACCTCCCCGCGGGAGCGCGCAGGAACGGCCTGGGCGGCAGGCAGTTGCCCGAAGACGGACGTACGCCTGGAGCCGAGTGGATGCGCGACGTGCAACTCAAGGCGCTCGACGTCTTCCTCCGCCTCTGCGCGGCGGGAGTGCTCGGCGCCGTCATCGGCTTCGAGCGACGGGTTCATCATAAGGCTATCGGCATCGCCGGCATGATGCTGATCAGCATCGGCAGCACGACCTACATGCTGCTCGCGCGCCATCTCGCCGACGTCGACCCGGCGTCGGTCAGCCGCACGCTGCAGGGCTTCCTCTCCGGGATCGGCTTTCTCGGTGGCGCGGTGATCTTCAAGAGCGGCTTCGACGTGAAGGGCATCAAGGCCGCGGCCGCGATCTGGATCACCGGCGCGCTCGGACTGGCGATCGCCACCTCCTACTGGCCGCTCGGCCTGGTCGCTGGCGCGATCACCGCCCTCATCCTCTTCGTGGCCGACAGCTTTCCGGACGAGGTCCGCGAGGAGAAGCAGGAGCCGTGACGCGCTTCACCAAGAGCGCCCGCCACCGTTGCACCGCGGCCCTGAGTCGCCGGATCCTCGTCCGGGGACTTATCGGGGGGGCCGGGGCGTGTCGCAGACATTCCTGGAGAGGTGCCGCATCGCCGTGGAGCAGCTGCGGCAGTACCCGAGCGCCGTGGTCACGGCCGAGGCGATGATCTGGCACCACGGCTACAAGGGCCTCGACGCCGCTCTGAAGGCGATCGAGGCCGAACCCGAGGATTTCCGCGAAAGGGTTCGGGCCGACTTGGTCGCCCGGCTCGCGGCCGACCGCTACCAGCGGTTCAAGCAGGCGGACGTGTCCGAGCGCGCCCTGCTCCTCGAGCGCTGGAGCCAGCGCCGGGGTCAGATGATCCGCGCCTGACGCGACGCTGCGGCGAAGCTCCCGAGCCCCACATCCTCGCAGTCAGTCGCAGGACACGCCTGCAACCTGCTGTTTCAGAAAAAGAACGCCCCGCCGCAAGGCGGGGCGAGTTTTTCCTCCACCACGAGGAAAGGGCCGGCCCCGCCCGGTCGGGGGGATGACCAAGGGCCGGCGCGCGATCGGAAGCTTAAGCCTGACCGACGGGAGGGCAACGGGCGGCGCACAACGGAGCGAAGCGCCGCCGGCGGCGGCCTCAGGGCGCCTCGTCCTTCCGCAGCCGGCCTTGTGGGTCGATCCGCCACCCGTTCCCGGTGCGCTCGATGCTGGCGTCAGCGCCGTGCCGATCAATGAAATGACGATCGGCCTCGGCCTTGCGGCGGACGTGGAAGTCGGCGGCCTTATGGCCGGAGGGGCGGCGGCACATGACGCCGGCCCTCCGGCCGCAGCTCGGACAAGTGACGGCGAGGACCGGGTGCGACCAGGCGGTGAAGTCTATCATCGGCGGCGCGCTCCTCGGGGCCAGGGGGCAGGGGAGCGGCCGGCGGGGTCTGTCCCGCCGGCCGCCATCGTCAGAACATCTCTGGTGGCAGCCATGCCGCCACGCGGGCACGCTGCTCGGCCGGCATCTCGGTGTCGGGATGGAACAGGGTTTCGAGGCGGGCGCACTTCTCGCCCTTCTTCGCCTTGGTGAAGGTCCGGGCCTCGGTGCAGTCGGCCTCGATGCCGCGCAGCTCGCACCACAGCGCGTCGAGATAGCCGCCCGGCGCTCGCTTGAAGAAGTTCTCGGTGGTCGGGGTCCAGACCGCCCGCGGCTCGACCTTTGCGAGCTTGTCAAAGACCGGCGCCAGCATGTCGTTGCCGTAGTCGGACGGGTCGAGCAGGCGGGCCAGCTCCAGCGTCAGGACGTCGCGGACATGCTCGGCCCCACGCTTGCGGAACGCCCGGAACGCCTTGGCGAGATCGGTGGCGTTGCTCCGCCCGGCCTCGGTGTCGAGCAGGCGCGGATCGGGCGCATAGCCGGTCTCCGTCGTCGGCGTCACGTTCACCGCATAGCGGTGCAGGGAGAAGGCCTTCCCGATGTTCGACTGCAGGTGGAAGGCGAGCAGGTCGAGCAGCAGGTCAGGCTGCTGCAGGGCGGCGTGCTGACGGGCACCGCGGCGGACTGCCCGCAGGTCCTGCTTCAACGCCTCGGAGAGCCGCGGAGCACCGTCCTGGGCCGCCTCCGGCGCCTCGTCGGCCTCGGCCACCAGAGCACGCTCGATGATCCCGGCCTCGGCCGCCGCGGGCTGGTCGACCGGCAGCACCATGGCGTGGGTGGCACGAAGCTCGCCGCCGTAGTCGAGGTAGAGGACGACGCCGGCATGCTGCTTCTGCTCGGGAGTATGGTCCCCGTCGAGGATGGCCGTCAGCCGGTCCAGTTCCTCGGCCTCCGCCGGGTCGAGGTCGTCTCCCTCGGCGCGAAGGGCGAGCTCGTCGCGCCGCGCGGCCTCCTCCTCGGTCAGCGCCCCCTCGGCGGGGTAGAGGGTGATGGCGTCGAGCTGGTCGGAGATCCCCCAAGCCGAACTATCGGTGCTGGTCTGCACCCACTTCCAGCCGTCACGCGTGCGGGTTTCCTCGGCAAGCTCGGCGAAGCGCGCCGCGAAGCAGGCGTCGAGGATGTCGACGTCGTCGAGATAGACCTCGCCGCCGAAGAGGTCGGTGGAGATCCTGCCACCTGCCTCCCGGTAGGCTGGAACCCCGACGAAGCGGGCGCGGCGGTCGGTGTCGCGCACCGCTCCGGCCTTCAACAGCCGCTTGATGCTGTCCTCGGAGTAACGCCCGGGATGCCCGCCGATCTGCGCGAGGACCTCCTCGATGCGCACCGGGTCGTCGCAGAGCACGAAGACCGCCGCCTCGGTCAGGCCGATCCTGTCGGCGCGGAGTGCGGCCAGAACCGGCTCGGGAAGCCCGGCCAGCCGCAGCCGGCGTTTCACGTGGGCCTTGGTGACGCCAAAGGCGATGGCGATCGCCGCCTCGCCGACGCCTTTCTCGCGGAGCATGGCGTATTCGTGGATTTCGTCGGCCGGGTGCAACGCCGACCGCAGGCTGTTCTCGGCAGCAGCCCACACCGCCGCCGTCGCCTCGTCGTCGGCGAGCTTCACCGGCACCGTCGCGAACCGCGCGTCGTCCTGCAGCTGGGCGAGGGCGCGGAGCCGCCGGCCACCGGCGATCACCCCGACCTTGCCGCCGTCGCAGCGGAGGCCTGCGAGGTTCTGGATCAGGCCCAGCTCGCGGATGTTCGCGGCGAGCGCATCGATCTCGGCCTGCGGCGGGTCGAGCCTCGGGTTCAGGGGGTGGATGTAGAGGTCCGCAAACGACACCTGTTCGACAACCATCATGGCTGATCTCTCCTTCGTGGTGGTGCGGCCGAGGTCTTCTGCCCTTTGGTCCGCTTTGGGCGGAGCCGTCCCGGTCTGCCGACCGGAAATGCACCCCGCATTTCCGGGGAAGGCAGAGCGGGGAGGGCGACTGCCCGACCCGCGGCCGGGGGAGCGCGGGTCAACCTGGGCGGAGACGCCCCGTGGCGCGGCCCGCAGCCGGAGGCGAGGACACGGGGGCGGCGGAGCTGGCGGCCCTGGCCGCCGCTTGTCGGTTGACGCGCGGGCGCCCGGATGCTGGGCGGACGTCAGGAATGGCAAAGTCGTCAGGGCGGGGGTGAGCGGGCGTTAGCCCGTCGATCCCCGATCCTGTCCGAATCTACTGTTATCCACAGAATCGCTTGGAGCGGCTGCTAGTTAATTTAGTTAACGTATTGTTAGAGTAGTTACGCCTGCATTCCCTATCATCTAAGGCCTTGGGAATGCGCATACATCTTTCTCTGTGATGCCTCTCTTGGTTCCCAGAGGGGCGAATCTTGGTTCCCAGAGGGGCGATTCTCCGGTTCCTGGAAGGGCGATTCTCGGTTCCTAGACGGGCGAAGGGCGCCAATGGTGAGCCGATAGCGCAAATGGTTCCTCGAGGGGCGAAGCCCGGTTCCTAGAAGGGCGAATCGGTGAATTGGTTGCTCGGTAGCGCGAGGTTCCTAGAAGGGCGAATGCGGGTTCCCAGAGGGGCGAATCCGAGCTACAGAAGCGCATGGGAACCCTTCTGCCTAACCGTCATCCGAACCGAGACTTTTTTATCTTGGACGTGGCGGACGCTGCGCCAAAGGATGATCTGGCGTCGATGGAGCATCCGGTGTTCTCCCTTTCGGTCAAGCCGGATATGCGGGAGCTTGAGTACGAGCATAACGGTCGTCGATTGAGGGTCGTCCCTAGTGGCAAGGGTCTAGCCACTATTATGGACAAAGATATCTTATTGTATTGCATAAGTAAGATGGTTCATCAGAAGAACTCTGGAGAAGAAATTACGCCTTGGGTCGAAATGAGTGCTCATGAGGTAATGGTTGCAACTAATTGGAGAACGAATGACGCGAGCTATCAGCGATTTGAAGAAGCATTGATTAGGCTTAAAGGAACGGTAATTCTGACTGATATAGCGACGGATGGCCACACGCAAACACGTGGCTTTGGGCTTATTGATGAGTTTGAAATAAATAGAAAGAACGCGAAGGGCGAGTTGTCGCCGTTTGGGCGACTTACGCAGATACGCGTCAAAGTTTCAGATTGGACATATCGGGCGGTTCAAGGAATGGAAGTTCTTACAATCAGCCCGCTATATTTCCGCTTGCGAAGACCATTGGAACGTCGAATTTATGAGCTAGCTAGAAAGCATGTGGGCGACCAATCGCATCCGTTTATCATAAATATCTCGGTTCTTCAGAAGAAGGTTGGGAGCAATTCTCCTGAGAAGAAATTCAGATTCTTCCTTAAGCAGATTGCTTCAGACGGACATATTCCTGATTATGACATCAGTATTGATGGTCCAAAGGCGATATTTACAAGGAAATCTACTGCTCCTGCTCGTCGGTTGCGTTCAGTACAAGAACAGGGCGATCTGTTTGACGCTGAGCGCGAAGTTTCTCCAGACGCGTTCGACAAAGCGCGCAGGTTGGCGCCGGGTTATGACGTGCACGCTTTGTACCATGAATGGCTGGCTTTTGCAGGAAAGCAGGACGAAAAACCACGCAACGCTACCGCGGCTTTTCTTGGGTTCTGTAAGCGTCGGCACTCTTCGGCCCCGTTGGGATAAGGGAGTCATCGGCTTGGCGTCGCCGATCTCAATGGGGCTTAGTGTACGAGCGCGCTGAGGAGTCCGGCCGTGCTAGGGGGGTGGTGCAAGCGGCCCACACCTGCCCTTCGGCCAGCGAGGGACGCTTCTCGGAACCAGCCATTCGTGCCTGCCGCGGCAGGGCTCCGGCGATGTAGGACGCCCGGGGGCCATCCGCGCTCTTCAGGCGCGCGACCGGTCGTTGACGATGATGACATGGACGAAGCCGGGGCCGTGGGCCCCGCGGACGTAGCTCCCCTCGATGTCGGTGGTGCCGCTCGGGCCGGTGATGAGGATGGCGTTGCGAGGCTGCGACCCGCCGTCGAGCAGGCGCGCGTAGTCCTCGAGGTGGGCGACGACGCTCGATGCGTGCAGGACTACGATGTGGTGGAGCGGCAGGAAGGCGAGCAGGATCGGCGAGTCCGTCGCGGAGTGGATGACGATCGAGCCGCTCTCGGCGATGCCCAGGCGGGCAAGGCCGACCGCCGCGGGTTGGTCCGGCGCCGTCGCCATGTCCTGTGCGATCCCCTCCCAGGAGAGAGCCGTGAGCGCCGCGGTCTGCTGGACGGCGGCCGCCGGGGGCAGGCCCTGCGCCGCGAGGTAGCGGCCGACGGCGGCGGGGACGTCGTCGAGGTGGCGAACCCGCTCGATCGTCGTCCCGAGCGCAGCAGCCTTGATCTCGAAGGCGTCGACCGGGTCGGGTGCCGCCAGACGCGGGCGGATCGCGTCGAGGTCGGCCAGCAGGCCGGCCGCCTCGGCGGCGATCGCGTCCGGCTCGGCCCGCAGGCCGCCGAGGCCGGCATGCACCGCGGCGAGGATGCTGTCGCGGGTCGTCATCGGCTGTCTCCCTTTGCGCGCTCCGCCTTGTAGCGCTCCATGAACGTGCCGCCGGCGGGGGCCGGGAGGTCACGGTGCTCCGTCCAGCCGCCGGCGAGCGGTAGCGACCGGATCCAGCCGCTGCGGCCGAGCACGCGCAGGGTCCGGACCGCGATGGCGCTCGCGAGGCGGTAGAGGCCGGGCCGGCGCGCCAGGGTCGCCCAGAGGCCGAGGCCGGCGCGCATCGGGGCCTTCTCGAGGCCCTCCTCCCAGCTCCGCACTCGCCAGGCGCGCAGAAGGGTCGGCAACGGGATCCGCACCGGACAGACCTCGGCGCACCGCCCGTTCATCGTGCAGGCGAAGGGCAGATCGCGCGACTGTTTCAACCCGTCGAGGACCGGGGTGAGGACGGCGCCCATCGGGCCCGGGTAGGTGCCACCATAGGCGTGGCCGCCGATCTGGCGGTAGACGACGCAGTGGTTCATGCAGGCGCCGCAGCGGATGCACCGCAGCATCTCGCGGAACTCGTCCTTGATCATCCGCGACCGGCCGTTGTCGACGAGGACGATGTGCATCTCCTCCGGCCCGTCGGCGTCGCCCGGCCGTTTCGGGCCGCAGTGGAAGGTGGTGTACTGCGTGAGCTCGCCGCCGGTCGCCGAGCGCACCAGCAGGCGCAGCAGCGCGAAGGCATGCGCCGTGGTCGGTACCAGCTTCTCGATGCCGGCGGTCACGATGTGCACGCGCGGCGGCGTCGTGGTGAGCTCGGCGTTGCCCTCGTTCGTCACCGTGCAGGTGGCGCCGGTGTCGGCGACGAGGAAGTTCGCGCCCGAGATGCCGACGTCGGCGGAGAGGAACTTCTCGCGCAGGACGCGCCGAGCGCTCTGCACCATCGAGGCCGGGTCCTCGGCGTCGGGCGGCGGCTTGTGGTCGGCGTTGAAGAGCACGGCGACCTGCTCGCGGGTGCGATGCATCGCCGGCCAGATGATGTGCGAGGGGTGCTCGCCCGCGAGCTGAATGATGTGCTCGGCAAGGTCGGTCTCGACCCGCTCGATGCCCGCGGTGGCGAGCGCGTCGGGCAGGTGGATCTCCTCGCCGAGCATCGACTTCGAGCGGGTGACGTGCTTCGCATCGGCCTCGCGGCAGAGGCGCACGACGATGTCGCAGGCCTCCTCGGCGGTGGCCGCCCAGTGGACCTTCGCGCCCGCCGCGGTTGCGTTGCGCTCGAAGGTCTCGAGATAGTGGTCGAGGTTGGCGATCACGTGGTCCTTGATCGCCGCGCCCCGCGCACGGGCCGCCTCGAACTCGGGAAAGCCCGCGAGCGCCGCCGCGCGCTTGCGCTCCGCGGTGCCGGTGGTGCGGTCGATGGCGAGCTTGAGCGTCGTGTCCGCCAGCGCCGCCCCAGCCCGGGCCTTGAAGCTCGTCTGGTCCTGGGCGGTCATGGGGTCTCTCCGATCGCGGGGCCGGCGCCGCCGCCGGCGATGATTTCGATCGTGTGGTAGCAGCGGACCTTGGAGCCGCGGCGGTGGAGCTTGCCGGCCATGTTCATCAGGCAACCGAGGTCGCCGGCGAGGAGCAGGTCGGCGCCGGTCGCGTCGATCGCCTCGGCCTTCTCGGTGATGATGGCGTTCGAGATTGCCGGGTACTTGACGCAGAACGTCCCGCCGAAGCCGCAGCAGACGTTGTCGCCCTCGAGCGGCCGCAGCTCGAGCCCCTCGACCGCCGCGAGCAGCGCCCGCGGCTGGTCGTGGACGCCGAGCTCGCGCAGGCCCGAGCAGCTGTCGTGGTAGGTCGCGGAGGCGTCGAGGCGAAGGCCGGTCGGCGTGTAGCCGAGCACGTCGACGAGGAAGCTCAGCACCTCGTGGGTCTTCGCCGCGAGGGCCGCGGCGCGGGGACCCCAGACGGGGTCCCTCGCAAGGAGCTCCGGATAGTGCGTGATGGTGCCCGCACAGGAGCCCGACGGAGCGACGAGATAGTCGTAAGGCTCGAAGGCGGCGATCACCTGCCGGGCGATCGACGCGGCGTCGGCCGCGTCGCCGCTGTTCCAGGCGGGTTGGCCGCAGCAGGTCTGCTGCCGCGGCACCTCCACCCTGCATCCGGCCTCCTCGAGCAGTTGCAGCGCGGCGAAGCCGATCTGCGGCCGCATGGCGTCGACGAGACAGGTCACGAAGAGACCAACGCGGGGGCCGGATGCGGTGCTCATGGCGTCACCGCGCCGTCGGAGCGGCGGCCGCGACGGGCCGGCCGCGGTTGAGGGACATGACCGTCAGCACGCCCGCGGCCCACACGATCGCGGCAATCCACCAGGCGTTGAAGCCGCCGGCGATCAGCGCCGAGGCGATCAGGCCGCCCTGCACAACGTAGTAGCCGGTCGGGATCAGCGTCTTGCGGATGATCTCTCCCTCGCGGTCGATGAGCCCCACGGTGGCGGAGGCCGCGACCACGTTGTGCACGCAGATCATGTTGCCTGCTGCGCCGCCGATAGCCTGGGCCGCGACCACGAGCGCAGCGCCGCCGGCGCCCAGCCCGATCTGCTCCGCCGTCGAGAACTGAAAGAGCGAGAACATCATGTTGGAGACGGTGTTGGAGCCGGCGATGAAGGCGCCCATCGCCCCGACGATCGGCGCGAACAGCGGCCAGGCATGGCCTGTCACCGACGAGACGCCTTCGGCGAGGATGATCGGCATCGATGACAGGCGCTCCGAGGCCGAGTTGATGAACACTTGCACCATCGGCACCGCCAGCAACAGCGCCGGGGCAGCGGCGATCATCGTCGAGCCCGAGGACCTCAGGGCGGTGCCGTATTCCTTCGTCGACATCCTGTGGAAGACGAAGGTGAAGAGCGAGACGAGGATCAGGATCGTCCCCGGCAGGTAGAGCGGCTGGACCGTGGCATTGATGCCCGAGCCGAAGAGGTCGCGGAACGCGATCGTCATCTCGGGAGAGGTCAGGAAGGCCTTCACCGGTGCGACGGCGCGGGAGATGACGAGGAGAAGGACGATCACGACATAGGGTGCCCATGCCTTGACCAGCGGCATCAGCGGGGCGTCACCGCGGTGATCCTCGAGGTCGTCGAGCTTGCCGACCCAGTGGTCTTCCCACTGCTTGCGGGGCGGGAAGTCGAAGACCTCCTTGGGGATGAGAAACCCGCGCTGCGCAGCCGGAACGACGATCAGGAGGCCGATGATGCCGCCGACGAGCGAGGGGAATTCCGGGCCGAGGATCGAGGCGATCAGGTAGTATGGCACGGTGAAGGCAAGACCGGCGAAGAGGGCGAACTTCCAGATGCGGAAGCCTTCGACGAAGGACCGGCTCGGACCGAAGAAGCGGGTGAGCATCCCGATCATGATCAGCGGGATGAGGAAGCCGGTCACCGCGTGGATCATGGCGACGTTCGTCGCGATATGCAGCAGGTAGTCGAAGAAAGGCATCGGCGCGATGGTGGACTCTACCAGCGGCTGGTCGGCGAGACCGGTGCGAACGCCGACGAGAATCGGTGTGCCCACGGCGCCGAAGGAGACGGGCGTGCTCTGGATGATGAGGGTCACCATGACCGCGGCCATCGCCGGGAAGCCGATCGCGACGAGCAGCGGCGCGGCGATCGCCGCGGGCGTGCCGAAGCCGGAGGCGCCCTCGATCAGCGAGCCGAACAGCCAGGCGATGATGATGCACTGAACCCGGCGATCCGGCGAGATCCGGGTGAAGCCGCCGCGGATGGAGCGGAAGGCGCCGCTCTCCTCGAGCGTGTAGAGCACGAGGATCGCACCGAACACGATGTAGAGCAGGCTGACGGCGGTGACCACGCCGTTGACCGTGGCGCCGAGGACCTTGGTGTAGTCGGTTCCCCAGACGAACAGCGCGGTCAGGACCGTCACCAGGTAGGCGATGAGCATCGAGAATTTCGCCGAGCGCTCCAGGACAACGAGCAGCAGGAACACCGTCGCTATCGGCAACAGCGCCAGCAGGAATATTATTGTTCCAGACATATTTCCCTCCGGTGACAGGCGTATCACGCTACGCTTGGTTGGTCTTGCGTTCGTTCGGTCGCAGGGCGGGCCGATCAGCCCCAGCAGGCGCACTTCGACGTCTGGCCGATGCCCGGGTTGAGGCTGTTGGTCGGGTCGAGCGAGCGGTAGAACTCGGCGAGGGCTGGCTTCGCCTCGTATAGGTGGCCGACGTTGTGCTCGGCCGGATACTCCGCGCCGCGCGCGTCGAGCAGCTTCCACATCGCATGCTCGAGGGCGAGGCAGTCGTGGCCCTTCTTCACCACGTAGTCCTGATGGAAGACGTGGCAGAAGAAATGACCGTAGTAGAGCTTCTTCTCGATCTGCGCGTCGATCTCGGGCGGCAGCCGCTCGATCCAGTCCCGGTCGTTGCGCCGGAGCGCGATGTCGAGGGCGACGATGTCCTCGACATCGCGGGAGTGGACGGCGCGGTAGCGCACCGCCGCCCCGGCCACCGCGAAGCGGTGGAGGAAGGCAGCCTTGCCCTCCGCGGGGGCGCACTCGAAAACGTCGCCGGTCTCGGACGGAAAGATGGTGGCGAGGTAGGCGCGCGCCTCGGCGATGCCGGCGCCGCCCATCTTGATCAGCAGGTGATGCTCGAACCGATCGCGGAACGCGTTCATCCGCGCCGGCAGGTGCTGGGGAGCGAGCCCGGCAACCGCCTGGGCGACGCGGTCGGACACCGCGGCGCCGAGGCCGAGCCGCTCGGTCATCGCATCGACCTTCGCCTTGGCCGCGAAGAACGCGGGCATCCGGTCCGTGCCGGCCTTCTCAATGAACAGGAAGGTGTCCTTGCCGTACCTCGCCGCGACATCGTAGGCGTCGCGATGGATGTATTCGCCGGCGATCGGCAGATGCTCGAACGTCGCCAGCATGTGGCGGCGGATCCCGGTCAGTTCTTCCGGATCGTTGCTGCCGACGTAGAAGACCGCGGTCTCCTTCTCGGCCTCGAAGGTGTCGAGCCGCACCGCGAAGACGGCGAGCTTGCCGGCGCATCCGGCTGCCTCGCGCAGCCGGCGCGGATCGGCGTTGAACCGGGCCGGGGTCTCGGCATCGACGTCGCGCACATGCCGCGCATACTCGCGATCCGACGCCCAGGCCTCGGTCGACTGGGGCGCCGGCAGGTCGCCGCGCTCGACTCGGGCGAGGATCTCCTCGGGATCGTTGCCGAGCGGCAGGCCGAGGTTGTTGACGAGCGCGACCGAGCCGTCCTCGCGCACTTCGGCGAACAGGCTCATCTCGCTGTAGGCGGGTCCGCGCTGGATCAGGGCGCCGCCGGAGTTGTTGCAGATGCCCCCCAACACCGAGGCGCCGATGCAGGAGGAGCCGATCACCGAATGCGGCTCGCGCCCGAGCGGGCGCAGGGCCTTCTCCAGGGCGTCGAGCGTGGCGCCGGGCAGGCAGACGACCTGCCGGCCTTCCTCGATGAGGTGGACGCCCTTCAGCCGGCGCAGGCTCACGAGGACGATCTCCCGGTCGTAGTCGTCGCCCCAGGGAGTCGATCCGCCCGTCAGGCCAGTATTCGCCGCCTGGAAGATCACGACCCGCCCGGCCGCAATCGCCGCCTGCAGAACGCGCCATTGTTCGACGAGGCTGCCGGGGCGCACCACCGCGGCGACCCGGCCGCTGCCGTAGCGAAAGCCGCGCGTATAGCCACGGGTGTCGCGGGCGGAGGTCAGCACGTGGCGCGTGCCGACGATCCGGCCGAGCTCTGCGATCAAGTCCCCGCGCGAGGCTTCGGGCGCGGGCTGGGGCGGGAGTCCGGCAGCCGGACCACGGGCGGGGATCGTCATGCGGCTCCTCCGTGTGAGGGGGCTTGCCCGGGCGTCGGGAGCTCCCCTTCGTGCTGGACCTTGGGGTAGACCAGCGTTTCACCATTGGTAATACAATTTTACCACTTGCGTCAATCCATAAATTGACTTCACCCCCGGCGCGATCGCGGTTAGGCTCGTCTCGCCGGAAGCGCCCGCGCCAAACTCGAGGGCGGGGCTTCCGCGGGAGGCCGCATGGTGAAGGACGCGATCAAGGGAAGCAGCGCCGGAGAGTCGACGGCGCGGCACATCGAGGACCTGATTCTCGAGGGCTCGCTCCGCCCCGGCGAGCCGCTGCTGCCCGAGCGCGAAATGGCGCTTCGGCTCAACGTGTCGCGGCCGACGCTGCGCCAGGGGATGAAGATGCTCGAGGAGAAGGGACTGCTGCTTGCGGAGCCCGGCGGCGCGCGGGTCGTCGCCCCACTGGCGACGAGCATCACCGATCCGCTGATCGACCTGCTCTCGACGCGCGACGACGTGGTCGAGGACTATCTCGAGCTGCGCCGGACGCTCGAGGGCATGGCCGCGACGCTCGCCGCGACGCGCGCGAACGATGTCGATCGCGCCATGCTGGAACGCTGCATGGACCGCATCGACGCCGCGCACGAGAAGGCAGACCCACATGACGAGGCGGACGGCGACGTCGATCTCCACGTCGCGATCTACGAGGCCAGCCACAACGTCGTCCTGCTCCAGGTGATGCGCGCGCTGTCGGGCATGCTCCGCCGCGGCGTCTTCCACAACCGAGAGAAGCTCTACGCCCGCTCCGAGGTCCGCGAGGTCCTGCTCGCGCAGCACCGGGCGATCTTCGAGGCCGTGATGGGGCGCGACCCGGACGCGGCCGGTCGCGCCGCCGAGGATCACATGACCTACACCCGTCGTGTGCTGAACGAGATCGCCGCCGCCGAGGCCCGGCTCGAGATCTCGCTTCGGCGAATCGACGGCGGCAACCTGAGCTCACGGGCCCGGACAAAGCCGATGCCAGAGGCCGGCTGAGCAGTCGGCCGTGGGTTTCTCGAGTTATGTGCGGGCGGCAGCCAGCGGCGGAGCTCGGGGCGCGCGCGCGTATCCGCCGCCCTGACTCATATCCGTTCGGCCCGCTGCCCTGGATAGTCTTGCAGGGCGGAACAGATGCTCGGTACGCCGGCGCACCGAAAGTCGACATTCAGGTCGCTGCCGCTACCGGGTCTCGATAGTCCTGTCCTTGTAAGCATCGCCCAGATTGATCTGGGCCCCTTGTTTTTCCAGAGCGATTGCAACCACCAGTCGAGGTCTACGCCCCAGCATACGGTCGAGCCAGCCCATGGTGTTCTTGCGCCCATGAGCTGTCGCGCACCAACGCCATGGCGCCAATGATTGGTAGCTTGCGGATGTCGCGCTGGCCCATTTTCGAGGTCTTGCCGAAGACCCGGACGCCCGGCAGTGGCAACGCAACGAACGGCCGCTTCTGTCCTTGTGGCCGATCCGGCCGGGCCACTGCAAATGGCGGCTGTC
Source organism: Amaricoccus macauensis (assembly GCF_014201905.1). GTDB lineage: Bacteria > Pseudomonadota > Alphaproteobacteria > Rhodobacterales > Rhodobacteraceae > Amaricoccus > Amaricoccus macauensis. The sequence goes on from NZ_JACHFM010000010.1 coordinate 24,981, forward strand.
CGCCCATCTCGACGAGATGAACCTCAAGGCTGCGCTGGTTCCCGGCTGTCGGAACGGATCCTCGCATCGTCTCCGAACCAGAGCATCCACCGCGCCATGATCTCGTTGACCTCCTTCGTGGCGCTCTCGTGCTCTCGGCCGAGACAGTTCAGATACTCCTGCATCGCCAAGAGGTAGGTCTGATACTCCTGGTTCAGGAAGTCGCGGAACTCCCGATCGTCTGTTGGGGGTCTGACTTCCTCGGGGGGCAATGGCCGCAGGCAAGCCTCCTGGGCCGCGGCCGAGCCCGCTGCCCCCAAAGTGATCTCCAGCGCCAGAAGCCACCGGTTCACGGGGCGCCTTCCAACGTGATCGTCGGCTGCTCCGCGATTTGGGTCAGCTCCTCGGGGGTGAGGGTCAACAAGAATCCGGTGTCGGGGTTGGAGAGAAAGACCGGCGACACATAGGGCTCACTCCCGGCGCCGGTCGGAATGGTGATCTGGAAGCGGTAGGCGATCCGCTCCGCCGCGACCGGCGCACCGAGGAACCAGGTGCCGCCTTCGAAGACCGAAGGGATATACTCGGCGTCGGGGTAGCAGCTCGGCGTGGCGAAGGTGTAGTCGGCAGTTTCGTCGAACGCCATCGGCGCCGGCTCGAGGCAGATCCAGCCGACGCGAGACTGGCGGGACGGCCGGGCGAACGCGACCTCGGCGGCGCCATAGGCCGAGCCGTCGCTCATCGTGCAGGTGTCGAACGGCGGCTCCGGCGGCCGGTCGGTGATGCGGTCGATCATGTAGTCGTAGGCGTCGCTGCAGGTCCCCGACGACTCGCTCGGAAACCCCGCCGCCATGCAGAGGATGACGGCACAGTCGATGTCGTAGTCCGCCGCGGCCGAGGGCAGAGGAGCGAGGCCTGCAACTCCTCCGAGCGCGGCGGCCGCAAGGGAGCCAAGGGTCAGGACACGAGGCATGATGGGTTCCTCCAGGTCTGGGGGTGAGAGGGCACGAGGGTGGGACAGGGGTCGTCGGCCCCCCGGGCCTGGTGCAGGAGACCGAACAGGTTCCGGCTGAGGCGAAGCGGCTCGGTCTCGGCGCGGGCGGCCATAGCTCGGACCCATGCCGCAGGACAGCGAATGGCGCCCCGGCGCTCGATGCTGCTGGCGTCGGCGAGCAGCACCAGGACCGCGGCGCCGGCACGGCCTAGCTCGGCCTGGGCCTCGGCCCATATCGCGTCAGTGACGCCGATCTCGGCCGCGCGCTCATAGGCAGCGGCCGTCAGGCTGGCCCAGCTGACTCCACCGCCGCTTCTCTCGATGCGGGCACGCCAGTCGAACGGAAGCGCCACCGCCAGCATGTCGAGGGTGATGTGACGAAGTGCGTCAGCCTCGGCGCCGCTCTGGCTTCTCTGCGGTCTACAGACAGGATTCTCATCCTTCTCTGTGGTGTTGGGTCGGACGATTTCGTCGGTTCGGTCGGACGAAAAGATCCGACTGCCGGCATCCTCGTCGTCGTCCGCCAGCACCCGGATTGCCGCCTCGAGCCGGCCGACCAGGGCCGCGAGCTCGCGGAGAGGAAGCCCCCGATGCCGGCTCGGGCTGGCATCGAGGGCGGCAGCTGCGGGAGGCGCCATGTCTCCTCCAACCATAACGAGCCCGCGCAGCTGCCGCTTCAACTCGGAAACCCGGGCGGCCAGTCGGCGCCGCTCGTCGAGCTCGATCTCCGCCTCGAGCGCGGCATGCTCGATCCTGTCGGCCGCCGCGAGCATCGGCGAAAAGTCGATGCCCTGGAGAACCACGATGCGGCCGCGCCGGCGCTGGATCATCCGACGGCCTCCACCAGCAGAACGATCGACCACCAAGCCGTAGGCCTCAAGCCGACGGATGTGGCTGCGGATGGTGCGCGGGTCGCAGCCGCGCTCGTCGGCGAGGTCCTGCACGCGCGCCGGCGAGATCGGCCGATCGGCGTCACCGGGGATGTACCGCAACAGCACGTGGCCGGTGACGAGGACCGCGTCCGGCAGGCCGTGAGCGACGGCCGCCAGGCGCAGGACACGGTGCAGCTCCCCCTGGGGGAGCCGGGGTTCGACGGACTGCTCTTTCTCCATTCCTGACCTCCGGTCGGGAGGTGCGAGGCGTCCGACAGGGCAAATCCTCCTCGTTCGCCGGAGGGCGGTTTTTCCTTGCCTGCCGTGGACCGGGTCGCTAGCCTGCAAGGTGACAGACTTCAGTGCTAGCGACCCTCGGGTGGACCTCGTGCCTCCGAGGGTTTCTTTTTGGGCTGAGGCTTGGGCGACTTGTCGCCGCGGTCACGGCGGCCTCCCGGCCTTCAACCCCTAGCTGTTAACCTCTCCTCCATCTTGTGGTAGCGGCAACGACCGCCGCGAGGGCTGGACACCGTCCGGCTGTGAGTCCAGCGTGGAGGCGCGGAATCAGTTTTGGCGCGACGTTCCCTTGAGCGCCATACTAAAAACAGATTTGGCGCCATTTTCTGTTTCGCGACACTTGACACATGGCGCGAAAGGCGATTACGGTCCTGCTTGGAATTCGGCGACTTTTCGCCTACGGCTTCTCGATCACCAATCGAGAGCCAGACGAATGGATAGCAGCCAGCAGCTCGTATCGAACTATGTCCGGTCGTTTGTCGAACAAGATGGAGGCTCTCTCCGCTTCGCCCCGATACGGGATGAAGACGGGCGCATGTGTTGGGAGCTTTATGGTATCCTGCCAGACGGCGTGGAACGTAAGGTCATGCTATCCAAGACTGGTAAGCCACGGATATTCAAGTCTTCCGACGCCGTCATCGCCTACTGGCAAGATATCTACCCAGAGGCGAGTGAGGTTACAATTCCAATACTTAAAAGCGGCAACAAGTAAGTGCGAATCGCGTTTCAGTCCTAATCCGCCAATCCGGCAGGAGACGGGGCGATGAGCGGGCGGTTTGCTGACCCGCGGGTGGTCGATCTCTACGAGGCGACCGCCGAGCTCAAGGCTCGCCGCAGAATCCTCCGCGACAATCGCCGAAAATCTCTCGCGCGAAAGTTGCGGCGACTGCCTATTTCGCGGTCAGCTCTTTGGGTCGCCGGGTTCTACGCGACGCTCGGCGCTTGTACCGCGCTCTGGTGGCACTGGGATGACGTCGGGCTGCCGCGGCTGCTGATGGGATCGGTGCTGCTCGTCGCCGTGCTCCTGGCGATCGGCCGGGAGGTCGTTGCGACGCATCCGGTGTGGATGCTGTTGCCGCCGGCGGCGATCGTGGTGGCGGCGTTCTTCTGGTATCCCCTGGCGCCGACGGCGGCGATCCTCGCGCTGGTCCTCATCATCAACCTGGTATGGCTGGCATGAAGACGCGGGCAGTAGTCATGGGCTTCTGCGCCTCGGTTCTTCTGTCCGGAGGGGTCGCTCGCGCCGACGTTTGGGAGTTCGACAGACAGGGGAACGTGCTCAGATCTCCGGATACGCGTGAGTCTGATAATGTCTATTATGATGAGAACGTTTTCGGTGGAGGTCCGGATACTCCGGTTTCCCAGTCCACCCGGAACGTCTCCCGGGCCATCTACCAGCCGATGGCCGAGGGTGTCGCCGAGGTCTACGCGGCCGATCCGGCAGTCGCCGGCGCCGGGCTCGAGGAAGCGGATTTCGTCCGGCTCTTCGTCGCGCTGATCGACCAGGAGTCGCGGTTCGATCCGGCTGCCGTGTCGCCGAAAGGCGCGCGCGGGCTCGGCCAGCTGATGCCAGAGACCGCGGCGCTGCTCGGCGTCGACGCCGGCGAGCCGATGGCGAACCTGCACGGCGCCGCGCGCTACCTGACCGCGCAGCTCGCCGAGTTCGGCCGGGTCGACCTGGCGCTCGCCGCCTACAACGCCGGCCCGCAGAGGGTCGAACAGTTTCACGGCATCCCGCCGTTCCGCGAGACCCGCGACTACGTCGCGAAGATCACCGCAGCGGCCGCGCTCACCGGCGGCGTGCCCGCGGCCGCGGACATCCCGCGTCCGACCGTCGGCCGCGCGTTCGCATCTCCCTCCACCCCCGAGCTCGAGACCGATGTCGTCGAGCCGGTCTCTCTCGCAGCCCCCGCACAAGGAACCGTGCTCGAATGGAAAAGATGATCGCGACCACGCGCCAGATGATCGGCGTGCCGCTCCCCTCGGTCCTGCCGGGCACCCGGCTGGTCTGGCTGCTGCTGGGGCTGTTCGCGGTCGCCGCCGTCGTCGGCGGCCCGGCAGCCGCGCAGGATCTCTCGCCGATCGACACCTTCTTCGCCACCCTCGGCGCGGCGCTGACCGGCACCACCGGCCGGGCGATCGGCCTCGTCGCGCTCGCCGCCGTCGGCGTGATGTTCCTGTTCGGGCGGATGAACATGGGCTTCGCCGTGTCGATCTGCGTCGGCCTCGTCATCCTCTTCGGCGCCGCGACCATCCTCGGCGGCTTCGCGTGAGCTTTTCCGCTCCCTGCTTCCAGGCGCTGACCAGGCCCGTCTCGATGATGGGCCTGCCGCTGACCTACGTCGTCATCCTGGCGATGACGACGATGGGGGGCTTCATCGCCACGCTCAGCTTCGTCTACTTCGCGACCTCGGCGATCATCGGCTACGCGGCACTCCGGGCGCTTGCCGCGTGGGACCCGCGGATCTTCGACGTGATCCTGACCAGCCTGCGGAGGACGCCGCTGCCGGCGGCCTGGCTGCGCGGCAAGGGGGTCGTCTACCGTGCTTGAGAGCGTGCGCACCCTCGCCCGCCGCCGGCTGGAGCCCCGCGAGCGGCCCGACGACGCGATGCTGGTCCGACACCTGCCCTACGTCACTGCCGTCACCGATGACGTGCTGATGCTGCGCGACGGCGAGATCATGGCGACCTTCGCCGTCGACGGCATCGGCGCCGCCACCGCGGAGAGCGTCCTCGTCTGCGACGTGGCGGACGCAGTGCAGGCGGTGGTCGCCCAGGCGACCCCCGACCTCGGCTTCCACCTCCACCGCGTCTCTTTCGTCGCCGACGCGCGGCTCAAGCCGCCGCTCGACGCCGATCCGTTTTCCTTCGAGGTCGATCGCCGCTGGCAGGCGGCTCTCGCGGCGATGGAGCTGCGCGAGCGCCGCTCGTTCCTGACCGTGGTGCTGCGGCCGCAGAAGCTCCTCGGGCTCTCGACCCGGCTGTTCGGCGCCGGCGCGACGGCGCAACGCGACCATCTCGCTCGCCGGGTCGAGCGGCTGAACGAGACCGTCTCCTACCTGATGGAGACGCTCGCCGTCGCCGGCCCGGAGCGGCTCACCGTCGCCGACGGCCGCTGGCTCGGGCTCTTGCGCACCCTCGTCACCGGCCGCTTCGAGCCGATCCCCCTGCCCCAAACCTTCGAGCCGGTGGCGAACCTCGTCGCGGGCTCCAGCGTCCGCTTCGAGGGCGACCGCTTCCTCGTTCCGGGCGCCTCGACCGAGGACATGCGCTTCGGCGCGGTCTTCTCGCTCAAGGCCTACCCGGCCTCGACGGCGCCGGGCATCTTCGACCACTTCGACCTCGACTTCGACAGCGTCGTCACCCACTCGTTCACCCCGATCGAGCAGTTCGAGGCACTGGCGCGGATCCGGCGCACGGTGCGCCAGATGGGCGCGGCCGACGACGCCGCGGCGTCGCTCCGCGGCCAGCTGATCGATGCCGCTGACGATCTCGCCTCAGGGCGGATCAGCTTCGGGCTGCACCACGCCTCGATCGCGGTCTTCGCCCGCGACGAGGAGGAGCTCGACGAAGCGGCAGCGCAGGTCCGCGCCTCGGGACAGCGCGCTGCTTGCGTGCTGGTGCGCGAGGACATCGGCGCGCGGTCGACCTGGTTCGCCCAGCATCCCGGAAACCAGAGCTACCGCGCTCGCGCCGCGATGGTCTCGTCGCGGAACTTCGCGCACTTCACCGCCCTCCACGCCGCGCCCGGAGGCCTCGACGCCGACCGCACGCCCTGGGGTGAGGCCGTCACGATCCTTCCAACCGTCTCCTCGAGCGCTTACCGCTTCAACTTTCATCTCGGCGGCAAGGCTGGCGAACGCACCGTCGGCCACACGCTGGTGCTCGGCCAGACCGGCTCGGGCAAGACGCTCGGGACGGCGTTCCTGATCGCGCAGGCGCGGCGCACCGGATGCAGGGTCATCGTCTTCGACAAGGACCGCGGCCTGGAGATGCCGGTCCGCGCCATGGGCGGCGCCTACAGCGCGGTGCGGCTCGGCGAGGCGACGGGGTTCAATCCGTTCGCGGCCGAGACCGACGACCGCGGTCGGGCGTGGCTCGCCGACTGGCTGGCGGCGATGCTGTCGCGCGAGGGGCCGCTGACCGCGATCCAGAGCCAGGCGCTGACGCAGGCGGTGGCGGCGAACGCCGAGACCGACCCGGGCCTCCGTACCCTCGCCTCCTTCCGCCGGCAGTTCCGCTCGGTCGACGACGACGGCGCGCTCCACGACCGCATGGGCGACTGGGATCAGGACGGCAGCTTCGGCTGGCTCTTCTCCGGCGCCGGCGTCGACACCCTCTCTTTCGATCAGCCGGTGACCGGGTTCGACCTCACCGAGATCTTCGACACCAGCGCCGTCCGCACCGCCTGGCTCTCCTACGTCTTCCGTCGCATCGAGCGCACCGTCGAGGACAGCCGGCCGACGCTGATCGTTCTCGACGAGGCCTGGAAGCTCCTCGACGACCCCTACTTCGAGCGCCGGCTGAAGGACTGGATGCTCACCATGCGCAAGAAGAACGTCGCTGTGGTGCTTCTCACCCAGCGCGTCGCCCACATCCGCGAGAGCAAGGCCGGCGGCTCGATCCTCGAGTCGGCGGTGACGACGATCCTCTACCCCAACTCGCGCAACAGCGCCGAGGAGATGGCGCCCCTCGCCCTCTCCGATCGCGAGCTCGACTTCGCCTGCGTCAGCGCGCTCGAGGCGCGCCTCGCGCTCGTCCGCTCCGGCGGCGCCAGCGCCATCGTCGACATGGATCTGCGTGCCCTCGGGCCCCTGGTGAAGGTGCTCGGCGGCGGCGCCGGCGAGTGGGCCGCCGAAGGCTGGCGCGAGCGCCCCGACTTCTGGAAGGAGATTGCCTGATGCGCCCGAAATTGCGGTGGCTCTGGATCGCGCTGGCGGCGGCCGCGCTCGGCGGCTGCGCCGGCTACACCGACAAGACCAGCCCCTGCGTCTGCAACTGGGCGCCGATCGGCGACGCCGCGGTGCCGGCATGACGGGGCGTGCTCGCAAGGCGACCGCGCTCGCTGCCTTCGGCCTCGCCCTCCTCGCCGCGCCGGTCCCCCACGCCGCGGCGCAGGGTGTGCCGGTCTTCGACGCGACGAGTGTCGCGAAGCTGATCGAGCAGATCGCCACCCAGGCCGAGCAGCTCGCGACGATGAAGACCCAGCTCGAAAGCCTGACCGGGGCGCGCGGCCTCGGCGCCTTCCTGAACGCGCCCGAGGATATCGCAGCGCGGGCAGCAGCGACGAACCTCAACGGCATCGTCGACGGCGCCATCACCGGTAGCCCGATCCTCGGCAACACCGCCCGGCTCGCCTCGGCGATCGAGCGGCTGAAGGGCAACTACCAGCTCGACCTGCTCGGACCCTACGCGAGCTCGGACATCGTCCAGTACCGGGCGCTCGCCAATCTCGGCGGCTCGTCGCTCGCGGCGATGGCGACCGGCGAGGACAGCTACAGCCGGGCCAACGAGGCGATGACCCGGGTCAACCAGCTCGTGCCGCAGATCGACGCCAACACCGACGTCAAGGCGGCGATCGACTTCAACACCCGGGTCCAGATCGAGCAGATGCAGGTGATGAACGAGCTGCTGCGCGTGCTGTCGGCCCAGGCCAACGCGACGGGCGCGCAGGCGCTGTTCATGACCCGCGAGCAGATGGCCTCGCGCGAGTTCATGAAGGTCAACGGGATCGGAGGGGCAACCCAATGAGGATGAAGAGAATTGCGGCGGCCGCTGCGGTCTTGGTGATCGCCTCCGGCGGAGCACAGGCAGCCGGAGGCTCCTTCACGTGCAAGGACGGCTTCGGGACCATGAAGGAAATCAAGGCGGAGGTCGGCGGCAGCTCGGCCTTCATCAGCATCGTCAACCAGTACGTTCAACGTTGGGATGCCCGAGAGGCGCAGCGCCTTTGTTCGGCCTACGCCGCGGGAGGGCCGGCGACGATCTCCTGCTTGAACGGGAAGCGCGACTGGAACGCCATCAAGGCCTCGATCCCGCCTGCGTACTTCGGGGGCAGCAATCAGCAGCTCGCCGATGCCTACACGGCCGAGGTGGAGAAGGGCACGGGCTACCTAGAAGCCATGACCTACTGCCGCAGCGTTGGCGCCATAAAATAGCGCTTCGGGAGGTTGCGGAGTGGCTACCTACATTCAAGACACGCTCGACATGATCGACATGACCGTCGCGAATTACGCCCAGAGCGTGTTCACGGACTTCGGCGGACCGGTCAGCGCGACTATTCGGCTGGGCGGGGTGGTCGCCATCGCGTTTCTTGGCATCAACGTCATGATGCAGTGGGTGCCACTGCGGGTTACTGACTTCGCCAAGTGGGGTGTCCGCTACCTGATCATCCTGGCCGTCGCGACCTCCTGGGCGCAGTTCCTCCCCTTCTACGACATGCTGACCAACGTCCCGAGCTCCGTCGGTGCGTCGCTCCTGGATGTCTCCGGGGCGAGCTCGCTTAACCAGTCGTTGGACCTGATGGTGACGTCGATCTTCGACTTCTCTGATAGGGCCGCCGACGAGAGCGGCTTCTTCTCGATCAGCCTGCTCTCAATCATCCTCGCCATTGTCGGTTCGCTGATGGCCTGCGTGGCGATCCTCGTCGCAGGGATTGCCAAGATCGGCCTTGCGATGGCGGTCTCCCTTGCGCCCCTGTTCATCGCAAGCCTGCTGTTTCGGGGTACGAGCGATCTCTTCTCGAGCTGGGCGAAGTTCACCTTGGGGTTTGCCCTGATCCCCCTCGTCCTCGCGGGCGTCATGGGCGCGATCGTTCGGATAGGTGGCGATCTGATTGCGAGCATCGATGGGGCCGCGACACTGACGGACGCTGCGCCATTCCTGATCGTCGCCCTCGCCGCGATCTTCCTGATGTCGCAGGTGCCGACGATGGTGAACGGTCTGGCCGGGACCGTCGTCGCCACGGCGAGCGGTGTCCGAGAGGCACGCCAGCTCGCCGGAGGCGTCGGCGCGGGAAGCGGGGTGAAGGCGGTCGCCCGCACCGCGCACCCGGCGGTCGCGGCGGTGTCCGGTGCGGTCGGCGCCGCCCGCGCCGCCGAGGGCGGCATGGGCGCCCGGGCCTCCGCCGGCGCGCAGGAGCTCGTCCAGAACTACGAGGCCCGGAAGAAGGGGCGCGAGCGCCATCAGGCGCGCATGGCGAACATGGGCCGGCGCTCGACCTTCGGGGGCGATTTCGAGGCGGCGCAGGCCGGGTCGCTGCAGTTCAGCCGCGAGCGAAGGCGCCAGCGCACCGAGGCGCGGACCGCCGATCGCTCGACCTCTGACAAGGCCAAGGCGCCGCCCGGCTAAGGGCGATCCCAGCCGCAGATCATCGTTCGTGCGCCCCGCTCGTCGCGGCGCCATGAAAAGGAGTCCGCCCGCTCATGTCCCAGAGGTCCGACGTCGCGCAGCGCTTCGAGGACGAAGTCTTCTTCGGCCTGCAGCGGCGGGCGGCGCTCTTCGGCTGGCTCGCCGGCCTGTCGCTGGCGACGGCGCTCTGCGCGGTCGGGGCGATGGTCTTCATGCTGCCGCTCAAGGAAATCCGCCCCTACGTCGTCATGGTCGACCGCCAGACCGGTGAGTCCGAGCTCGTGGTCTCTACCCGGCCAGCCGACCTCGCCGAGACCGACGCGGTGCGCCAGGCCGAGCTCGTCCGCTACGTCAGCGAGCGCGAGACCTACGACACCGCCGACAACCGCGAGCGCATCCCGGCGGTCCTCGCCACCTCGCAGGGCCAGGCTGCGACCTCGCTCCGGGCGCTGTGGACCAAGGAGGCCGACCAGTACCCGCCGGCGATCTACGGTGAGGACAGCCTGATCAGGGTGAAGGTCCGCTCCGTCGCGATCCTGAACGACTCGACGGCCCAGGTGCGCTTCACCCGCACCCTCGAGCAGCCGGGGATGCAGCCGGTCATCCGCGCCTTCGTCGCCACTGTCGGCTTCGCCTTCCAGCCGCGGGTCGAGCGCACGCTCGAGGCGGTCTGGCAGAACCCGCTCGGCTTCACCGTGACGAGCTACCGCATCGACGC
>NZ_JACHFM010000011.1 GCF_014201905.1 Amaricoccus macauensis
TGACGGCGGACCTCTTCGGTTTCCTGACCACCACGCCGAACGCCGAGGTCCGCGCCGTTCACCCCAAGGCGATGCCGGCGATCCTGACCGAGCCGACGGAATGGGAGACCTGGCTCTCGGCGCCGTGGAGCGAGGCGAAGGCGCTGCAACGGCCGCTGTCGGACGGCGCCCTCAGGATCGTGCTGCGCGGCGAGAAGGAAGACACCGTGGTGCCAGCGACCTTGTGAGGCGCCCTATTCCTCCGGCGGCGCGCTCTTGCTGAAGAAGGCATCGATGTCGCGGTGGCCCTCCAGGACGTTGACCACCTCCAGAGCGCCGTCGCGGTAGCGGAAGAAGATCACGTAGTTTCCGAAGGGAAAGCTACGGACGTCGGGCCGAAGTTCGGGACGGGCGCGGCCGAGCATGCCGGGGAGCGACGCCAGCCTGGCGCACTGGCCCTGAAGCCGCTCCGTGAAGGGCGAGGCCGATCGCTGCCGCTCTCGCGGGCGATGTACTCGAGGATCGACAGGAGATCGCGCTCCGCGGCCGCGAGATAGACGAGACGGCGCACTACAGTCCTTCGCTCGCCAGCGCCTGCGCCTTCGCCGACAGGGCGGCGCTCACCTCGTCCTGGCTCCGCGCCCCGCCCTCGGCGATCGACGCCTCGATCGTCTGGCGCAGCGCCGCCAGCTTTGCCTCGCGCTCCTCGACCAAGCGGAGGCCTTCGCGTACCACCTCGCTCGCCGAGCCGTAGCGGCCGTCCTGTACGACACCCTCGACGAACTCTTCCCAGCGCTTCCCGATCGACACGTTCATCGTCAGCCTCCTGGTCGGAGCAGCCTATAACACATATGGCGCATAAAATGCTATTCCTTCCGCGCGCGCTCGGATCGGAGAAGACACGAGAAATCCGGCATACAGCGCTGGAATCCCCCGGATTCCTGTTCTAAGATTCCGCTCGCGGTACAGCCGGGGACGGCGATGACCGCCGACGGAAATGAGGCAGCCTGTTCCTCCGCGAGGGGGGCAGGCTGTCTTCGTTTCGGGGGATCGCGACCGCGCTACCGCGGCCACTGCTCGTCGGGCCAGTCGCGGGCGGTGTGGATCACCCGAAGGATCGAGACGATCTCCCGGTCGCCGCGCCGCGTCAGCACGTAGGCGATGATGTAGCGTAAGCCCGTTACCGACTTCTCGTAGGTTCCGGCGACCCGGCCCGGCCGCCCGGTCGGCATTTCGCCGAGGACGTCGCCGGTGGCGCGCAGGCGATCGGCGACGCGCTGTGCCGCGGCGGGGTTCTCGGCAGCGATGAAGGCGATCTGGGCTTTCAGGTCGTCGAGGGCGTCGCGGGACCACTCTACCGCTCGCGTCACCGTGCCTCGCTCCCGGCCGGGAAGAGCTCGCCCGCAGCGCGGATGCCCTCCGGCAACCGGGTCGCCAGGCCGTTCGAGACCAGCCGCGAGAGATAGGTGCTGAAGGTGCCGCCGGAGGCGGCAAGGCCGACCTCCTCGGCCAGGGCCTCGCGGTCGACCGTGGCCGGGTATCGTCCGGCCAGCACCGCCAGCATGCGCCCGGCGCCGCCGGCGCCGACGGCCTCGCACCACCGGCCGACGAGCTCCTCGCTGCTCGGCGGCGGCCCGACCTCGCCGGCGGCAGCTCGTCCGGCCTCGTTCACGAACCAGGTGCCGCCGACACCGGCGCCGGGGTAGCCACTGGTGCGCAAGCGCGAGACGTAGGTCGACCAGGTGCCGCCCTTGGCGGAGAGCCCGGCGAGGGTCGCCCACTGGCGCATCGTCGCCGGCCGTCCGTGCGCCACCAGCACCCGGAGGATGCGCAGCTCGGCGCCCTCGCCGCGGCCGCGGCGGGCGGCCGACCGAGCCTTCTCGCACGGGGCGGGGGCCACGGTCACGGGCACGGGAGCCTCCTCCTCCGCCGGCCGAAGGGTGGGCGAAATGCAGATCTCCCCGGCGAGGGGCGCGAGGGCGCCAGCCGCCGCGCGGATGGCGGCCCGGCAGGCCCCGAGCTCGGCGAGGGCCTGGTCGCGCTCGCGCTCCAGCCGATCGCGTTCGGCGCACAGCGCCGTCAGCGCCTTGCCGTCGTCCCGGCGGGGCTTGTCGGCTACCGGTGCCGCCAGCGCCGTGCGCAGGGCCTCGAGATCGAGGCCCGCGTCGGAGAGCGGCGCCTCGGCCGTTTCCTCGCCGTGGGCCGGCGTGCTGCCGGTGTCGAGGGTCCGGATCCGCGGGAAGCGTTGCTGGACCGGCGGTCCGGCGTGCGGCCACCAGAGCCAGCCCTCGCCGGTGCGGAGCTGAGGGAGTGACGCGAGCAAGGCCTTCGCCTCGGCGCGGTCGGCCTGACCCTCGATCCAGGCGCCGATCGCCGCCCGGTCCTGCGCCGCGGTGAGCTGCATGGCGAGCAGGCAGCCGGCCTGGCTCAGGACATCCTTGTGCAGCACCGCGGGCCGCTGCGTGATCATCAGCACCCGGAAGCCCCGCGCGCGGCCGCGGCGGACGATCCGATCCATCTCGTGCAGCACGGTTGTCTGGTCGGGAAGGGGACGCTGGGGCGCGAGCTCGTCGGCCTCGTCGACGACGAGGTGCAGCGCCGCGCGGTTCTCGTGATGCAGGCCGGCGAGAAAGGCGCCATAGAAGCGCCGCCGCTCGCCCATGGTGAAGCCGCTGGTGTCGACTACCGCCGACTGTCGGCGCGCGACGAGGAGTTCCGCAAGCGCCGCGCCGGCCTCGGCCGGCAGCGCGACGTCGGCGCGGTCGCCGCCGATCACCGGGACGGGGAAGCCGGGCCCACCGTCGGCGCCAGCCCGCAACCCCCACCAGACGCCGGTCGGATCGAGGACGACAACCTGGCGGCCAGCCTCGAGCAGCGCTTCGACGGCGCCGCGGGCGGCGTAGCTCTTGCCACTGCCGGTGCGACCGACGATCGCGACGTGCTGCTCGAGCGCGCCGATCGGGATCGGCGTGCCGGAGTCGGCCGCTTTCGCTTCGGGGGCGGTCCCCGGGCGGCCCGGCGCCTTCCGCGGTCGCTTGGTGAGCGTCACGCCTTACCACTCTTCGCCGCGTCGATCACGGCCTGGACCTCGTCCATCGCGGCGTCATGCGGAACGACGCGACCGGCTTCGACATCGGCGAGCCCGCGCTGAACGCCGTCGATGATCGCGAGCTCGCGCTCGACGTAGGCCGCGACCGCCTCGGCGGCGAGAAAGGACTTGCTGCGCCGGGTATCGGCCGCGAGACGCTCCAGTTTGCGCTTCGTGTCGGTGGCGATCCGGATGGTCATGGTAGCGGAAGTGGACATGGTGGCCCTGTGCTGGGATGTACACATCCTAGCACATAAGATTGCCTAGGTCGACGACAAGTAACGCGGTCGGCGTCGGCCGCTACTCAAACACCCATCGCGCCTTTCGCGTGAGGGACGACCGCATCCCATTGCCGGGAACCGAGGCTGCCTTCGCCGCCTTGGCGCGGCATGGTCGCACACATTGAGTGGTACTCGCTCCGGCACCATACCGGGTGCCATGTTGCCAATCGACGGTTATGATGAGCGAAAAACCGTGAGGCGAGCCCATGAACCGTTCTGTAGCGCATCCGGCGGCGACCGCCGAGGAAAAGCGCCTCCACCCCCTTCAGGCACTTTTGGCCCAGTATAGATCGGCGGCGCGGACAGAGCGTGAGAAGGGCACGTATTTCGAGCGGCTGACGATTGCATTCCTGGAGCATGACCCCATCCAGGTGGAGCAGTATGACGGCATCTGGACGTATGCTGAGTGGGCCAAGAAGAACGGCTGGGATGGCCGCGACACCGGGATCGATCTTGTCGCCAAGCTCCGGCACGAACACGGCTATGCGGCGATCCAGTGCAAATTCTACGACCCGGACCACCGCATTCGCAAAGAGGACATCGACAGCTTCATCTCTGCATCGGGCAAGGACCCGTTCAAGCGGCGCGTGATCATCGACACCACCCAGAAGGAGTGGAGCGAGAACGCCGAAACGATGATCCGAGGCCAGGCGATTCCCGCCATCCGGATCGGCCTGCTCGATCTTCAGGAAAGCCCCATCCAATGGGAGGTGTTCGCGGCGAAAGACGAGATTGTCCTAGCCGAAAAGAAGAAGCTCCGCCCCCATCAGAGCGACGCCCTGCGGGATGTCCGGAATGGCCTAGCCCAGGCCGACCGGGGCAAGATGATCATGGCCTGCGGCACCGGCAAGACGTTCACGAGCCTGAAGATCGCCGAGGACTTGGTAGGGAAGGGGGGCAGCGTCCTCTATCTCGTCCCTTCCCTGGCTCTGATGTCGCAGACCGTGCGCGAGTGGACCGCCGACGCGGAAATCCCTCTACGCTCCTTTGCCGTCTGCTCTGACAGTCAGGTTGGGAAACGCCGCCAGAACAGCGACGACATCGCCGAAATCGACATACTCGACCTCGCTTTTCCCGCCACCACCGACGCCGCCAGGCTGACCTTCCGCGCCAAAGTCGCTGCGCCGGACGAGCTCACCGTTGTCTTCGCCACCTACCAATCCATTCAGGTGATCGCCGACGCGCAGAAGACGCACGGCCTCCCCGCGTTCGACCTGATCGTCTGCGACGAGGCGCACCGGACGACCGGCGCGACCCTCGCGGGAGAGGATGAGTCCAATTTTGTGAAGGTCCACTCGGACGCGACCATCCGGGGCAAGAAGCGCCTCTACATGACCGCGACCCCGCGCATCTTCGGGGACAGCGTGAAAGCCCGGGCGGAGGAAGCCGATGCAATCCTAGCCTCGATGGACGATGAGGCCCTGTTTGGGGAAACCCTCTTCTATCGCGGCTTCTCATGGGCCGTGCAGAACAGCCTTCTGAGCGACTACAAGGTGGTCGTCCTGGCGATGGACGAAGGACTTGTCAGCGCCGCCGTGCAGAAGCGGCTGGGCGACGGCACGAGTGAGCTCGTGCTCGACGACGCGACCAAGATTGTCGGCTGCTACAAGGCCCTCACCAAGGCTGACATGAAACTCGACGTCGCGGCCGACCCGCTGCCGATGAAGCGCGCCGTCGCCTTCTGCAAGGACATCCGCAGCTCGAAGCTGATCCGCGACGAGTTCGCCGCCGTCGTGAACGAGTTCCTGGGCACTGACGACCTTATCGATGACGATGACGAGGAAGCGGCCGGCCAGCTCCGGTGCGAGATCGAGCACGTCGACGGCACCTTCAACGCCAAGCGGCGCGGTGTGCTTCTGGACTGGCTGAAGAGCGAAACTGGCGAGAACGTCTGCCGCATCCTGACCAATGCCCGCTGTCTCTCCGAGGGCGTGGACGTGCCCGCTCTCGACGCGATCATGTTCCTGCATCCGCGCAAGAGCCAGATCGATGTGGTGCAATCCGTCGGTCGCGTCATGCGACGCGCCGAAGGCAAGAAGATGGGCTACGTCATCCTACCCGTCGGCGTTCCCGCAGGAGTGCCGCCCGAGCAGGCCCTGAGCGATAACGAGAAATACCGGGTCGTCTGGCAAATCCTGAACGCGCTCCGCGCCCACGATGACCGCTTCGACGCCACGATCAACAAAGCCTTGCTCGGCCAGGACGTGAGCGGATCCATCGAGATCATCGGGGTCACCGCCGATTCCGAAGAACTGAAGGCGGTGACGGCCACCGTTCACGACCTCCCCACGCGGGCGAAGAAGCGGGGGTCAGGGATCGGCACCAGCGGCTGCGGTGCACGTGGCAGCGACGGCGACAGCACCGCCCCACAGCAGGGCGAACTGTCCTTCTCTGTCGACGAGTTCTCCCGCGCGATCATGGCCAAGATCGTCAAGAAATGCGGGACGCGTGATTATTGGGAAGATTGGGCGACCAACATCGCCGAGATCGCCAAGAACCACATTACCCGTCTGACCGGCATTCTGAAGGAACCCGGCACGGCCGCGCGCGTCGCCTTTGACGGATTCCTCGGCGAGCTCCGCGACGACCTGAATGACTCGATCACCGAGGCCGACGCGATCGAGATGCTGGCGCAGCACATCATCACGCGGCCCGTCTTCGAGGTGCTGTTCGAGGGTCACCAGTTCACCAGCGAGAACCCCGTCTCGCGCGCCATGCAGCGCGTCCTGGACGTGCTCGACGAGGCCAACCTCGACAAGGAGTCGAAGGACCTCGAAAAATTCTACGCCAGCGTCCGGATGCGCGCCACGGGCATCACCGATCCCCAGGCCAAGCAGCGCCTGATCGTCGAACTCTACGACAAGTTTTTCCGCAAGGCCTTCCCGCGCACAACTGAGAAGCTGGGGATTGTCTACACCCCCGTCGAGATCGTCGACTTCATCATCCACTCGGTCAACGAGATGCTCCTGGAGCATTTCGGCCAGACGCTCGGCTCGAAAGGCGTCCACATCATCGACCCCTTCGTCGGCACCGGAACCTTCATCACCCGGTTGCTGCAGTCGGGCCTGATCGGCCCCGAGGAGATGGAGCGGAAGTACCGGGAGGAGCTCCACGCCAACGAGATCGTACTGCTGGCATACTACATCGCGGCCATCAACATCGAGGCGGTCTACCACGGTATCATGGACGGCGACTACGTGCCCTTCGAGGGCATCTGCCTCACCGACACCTTTCAGATGTACGAGAGCGATGACCTGATCTCGCACTACATGCCGGACAATTCCGAGCGCAGAAGGAAGCAGAAGGCGACCGACATTCGGGTGATTGTCGGAAACCCGCCTTATTCCGTGGGGCAGGAGACTGTCGACGACAACAACGAGAATGTCAGTTACCCGCAGCTCGATAGTCGCATCAGAGACACCTACGCCGCCCACACTGCTTCGAGTCTGAAACGAAAGCTGTACGACAGCTACATTCGGGCCATCCGCTGGGCTTCCGATCGGATTGGAGAAGCCGGGATCGTGGCTTACGTCACCAACGCCGGTTGGATCGAAGGCACCGGCGCGGACGGGATGCGGGCGTGCCTGGCAAAGGAGTTCACCGACCTCTACGTCTTTCACCTTCGCGGTAATCAGCGCACCAGCGGAGAGCGATCACGCAAGGAGGGCGGCAAGATCTTCGGGTCGGGTAGCCGAGCGCCCATTGCCATCAGCGTCTTTGTCAAGAACCCCGACGCGGCGGAGCATGGCCGTATCTTCTTCCACGACATCGGTGACTACCTGGACCAGAAGCAGAAGCTGACCATCATCCGCGACTTCGGCGCAGTCAGCGGCATCAGAAAGTCGGATGGCTGGCAGGCTATCAATCCTGACGATCAGAACGACTGGCTGAACCAGCGCGACACCAACTTCGACAAGTTTATTATAATAGGCGACAAGAAATGTAAATCTGATCCGAATCTATTTTCGGTGTATTCCCTCGGCGTAGCCACAGGTAGGGATGCATGGGCATACAATTACTCTAAGCATTCACTTAAGAGTAATATCGATAAGATGATTGACATCTATAACGTTGAGCGTGCCCGGGTCAGTGGTCTGCCCGGAAAGCTCGAGGATCACCTGACGTTCGACGGTTCGAAGATAAGCTGGACTGTCGGTCTCAAGCGGGACGCAGCTCGCAACCTGCCTCTGTCCAGTTCAGATGGCACCTTCATCGAGAGCCTCTACAGGCCATTCGACCATGAGTGGCTCTTCTTCGGTCCTCGGCTAAACGAGCGCACCGGCCAGATGTCGCAGGTCTTCGAAGACGGCATGGCAGAGAACTTGGTCATTGGTCTTCCCGGACCAGGCTTTCGCGGAGCATTTTCGGTTCTCATGTCGAATAGAGTTCCGGCGTTGCATGCCGCTGATCGAGACGGAGCACAATACTTCCCGCTCTACCTCTACGAACCGCAGGGTGAAGAGTCCGAGGGCCTCTTCCGAAGCCGGTCTTCCGGTCCCAAGCGCCGTGACGCGATCACCGATGCCGGGCTGGCCTATTTCGAGGCGGCCTACCCAGGCGAGGCAATTACCAAAGAGGACATCTTCTACTACGTCTACGGCCTGCTGCATTCCCGAGACTACCGCGACCGCTTCGCCGACAACCTGACCAAGGAACTGCCCCGCATCCCTGGCGTGAAGACCTACGCCGACTTCCGCGCATTCTCCGACGCCGGGCGGCGCCTTGGCGATCTCCACGTCAACTACGAGACGGTGGGCCCCTACCCGGTGAACTACAAGCAGGGCGATCCCCGCACCTGGGTCGTCAAGAACCCCGAGGCCTTCTACCGGGTCACAAAGATGAAGTTTGGCGGCATACGCGGCGGCATCGACAAGTCAACGGTCATCTACAACGCCGACATCACGATGCAGGACGTACCGCTCGAAGCCTACGAATACGTGGTCAACGGGAAGCCCGCGCTGGAGTGGGTGATGGAGCGGCAGGTCGTGAAGACCGATAAGGACAGCGGGATCGTCAACGACGCCAACCGCTATGCAATCGAGACTGTGGGCGATCCCGCCTACCCGCTGGAGCTCTTCCAGCGCGTGATCACCGTCAGCCTTGAGACGATGAAGATCGTCCGGGGCCTGCCAAAGTTGGAGCTGCCCGATAGCTGAGAACCTTAGTCAGGTGAAAGGGTCATGCCCTCTACAGTTAAGCAACCGCCCGATCGGCGACGTAGAGCCTTGGATCCCAGCGGCTTGTAGTTTGGCCAATCGAGTTCCGGCCCAATTCGATGATGTTGAGGCGATCTCCCTCAAATGCTGGGCTAAGCTCTAGTGTCAAATAATCGAATAGTGACCGCTCATGGACGGCAATAACAACCTGCCGCTGCATCTGCTTGGAAAGAGTCCGCAGCAAGGCTGCGAACTGGGAGATATGGACCTCATCCATGCTTTGAACGGGGTCGTCCACCACAAGCAGCGGGAGCCTAGCTGGCACCGATAGGTGGAGGGCGAGGAAGAGAGTGAGCGCTGCTGTATTGAGATTACCGGCGCTCAGCATAGCGCGCGGATTGCCGCCCTTGCCACCACGCCTGTGATGAGTTTCAAGTACCGCCTCGATGTCCGCCCCCGCAGAATCCGGAATGGCAAAGGCGGGAATGAACGGCTCCTCAGGCGCAAGCCGAACGAAAAGGTCGCGCCAAACCATGTTCAGCTGATCGTTGAACACTCTTCGGACGACTCGGCCGCGAGCTTCACGCGTTTGTCTCGCCAAATCCTTGGCGAGGTCGATAACCTTGTCGGCTTCGGCCTTCTGCCCTTTCAACTGAGTAAGCTCGCCCTCGGCCGCTCGCTGCTGCGCCTGCAAACTGGCGCGATTGTCTCGCGCGGCCGCAAGGGAAGTCACTGTCTCGCCGACCGACCGGCGGATACTCTGGCGCTGAGTTAGGGCAGCTTCACGTTGCTCGATTGCAGACCTAATGCTTTGTAGAAGCTGTACGGTCGGGATGTCATCCCCGGCCGCGTCCCTGACCCTAAGCCGCCGCGCCAGATCGTCGAGGCCGCTGCGGAGCACGATTGCCGATTGATCCGCGTTCTGCAGCGTTAGGAACGTCTGCGCAGCGCGGGCGCTCTCCGAGCGCAGTTGGTCCCCCTCCTGCATTTGTGACAGAGTGTCGATGAGTTGGCGCGCGACCTCGGTCAGGTTGGCTGCGCGTGTCTTGAGCGCACTGAGCTCTGCCTCGGCGAGCAGCGTGCTGTTGGCAGCCTGCCACTCCCGATCGAACCGCACTACCTCGGCGTTATTTTGACTTCGGCCCTGAGTAAGCGCCTGCAGGCGGCCAGCCTGCTCCACGACCGCGGCTATCTTGGCAGCGACATGAGCAGAGAGCGGCGTCCTGGAAACTTCCGAGAAGTCACGATCGCAGACGGGGCAAATTTCGTCGTGTATGTGGGCGTTGAGATTGGAGAGCGCTCTGGCGGCAGATTCATTCGTCGCAGCTGAGGCTGCGATCTCCTCGTCGATCCGGACGAGGCGAGCACGCGCTTCGCCGAGCTGACGAGCAAGATCATCGCGGCGATGGAGTGCAGATTCATGGGCCGCGAGCACGCGTTGCACCCGGTCGAGATCAGCCTCAATGCGCGCGCCGAGCACCTGGGCACGCTCGACATAGTGGGATTCGCTGGACACCGAGACATCGGCAAAGAATGCGGCAGCGCGCCCGAGCAGTGCCTCGATGCGTTCGCCATGTTGGCCCGTCCAAGTCTGCAGGGCCGCGCTCGCAGCTTGACGGTTCGCTTCGATGCTGGTTCGCCCGGCAGCGCCGGGCGAATTTGCGATCGATGTCCAGCTCTCCTGCGAAACCTCTACCTCGCGCTTCGCCCGGATGAGGTCGGTCAGCTCGGAATCTTCAGCATCGACCGCTAGCCGGCGGGCAAGGTCGTTCAGGTCCCCCATAGCGTCGAGTAGTGATGGATCAATCATCGCCAGCCGTTCGCGCAACTGCCCCTCCAGCGTGTTAATGAGTGTAGCCGCGTCGACCTCTTTCTGCAGGAAGACTTCGATCTCCCGCTCTCTAGCGGGAATGCTGTCGCGGATCTGCGCGTAGCTGGGGACGGGCCCCTTCAGGCGAGCGATGTTTCCGGCAGTGTACAGACCACCGATGAGCGCCTCCATGCGGTCAAGGCCAAGCAATTCCTTCACGAAACGCGTGAGAGGAGAATCCGACTTCTTCTCGGTGTACTGGTAGATCTCCAGCAATCGGCCGAGGGTAGATTGCGCGAGATAGCTCCGCTCACTGAAGAAACCGGCATCGGGGCCGACAAGGATAGGGGTTCCGGTAATCTCACTGGTCGTGATCCGGATTTCCGCCTTCCGGACCAGCCCATCGGCTTCGGCAACCTCAAGCCGGACTTCGCCAAACGGCCTGCCCTTGTGCGGCAGATAGGCGAGATAGTCGGGATCCGCGCGCGACAGCGACGGCACCGCGCCAGTGAGCGCCAGCTCAATGGCGGAGAGAAGGCTGGTTTTGCCTGCTCCATTCGGACCGTGGATGAGAACAATCGGAGCATCCAGCGAGACGTTGACCTCGCCGTCGATGCTGCGGAAGTCTCTTACACAGAGCGACTTCAAGCGGGTCATCCCAGTGATTCCTCGTCTGTGTGGGGATCAGGGCCGAGGATCGCGTTCAATGCGGCGTGGAAGCGGGTTCGAACCTCCTCTTCGCCAAGCTTAGAGGCATCGACGAGTTCGGCTGCGAGAGGGTTGTTGGGTAACGTGAGAACCTCGCCGGCACCCAGATCGTGATCCGCATAAAGCGTCTCCGGTAATCTCAGGGGCAGCAGGACCGCTAACCTGTCTATGAGATCGTCCGGATCAATTGCCTCCCCCACTGGCAGGATGCGGCCGACTTGCGCGAGAGCCTCGAGGGTTTTGCCGACAGGTCGCGGACCGACAATCACCGTCGTGAGCGGGCGGTGCGACCGCATAACGTCAAGCGCTCGGGCGATGCCCTCGATTTGCTGGAGAACCTTTCGCTCGCCAACTGCAGCCATATCCCCGATGACTACGAGATCGGCTGAGTGACCAACGCCAACGAATGCACCAGCTACGTCGAAGTCGAGGCCTGCCATCTGCAAAGGCGACGGGATCCGCCTATAGCCTGCGCTCACAAGGAGGTCCGCCACCCGCTCCGCGGGAACCGCCGCCGTCATAATGCCACCTTACTACGAAAGCGCTCGAGGAGATCCTCGACGTTGGTCCCACCCGCTAGAAGTTCTACCATGCTGACCTCCCGCGTTGCCGGAAGGCCTGTTCGACCGGGCGCGCGTCGCGGGTAGCGCGGCATGGCGGGAGGGTTCTCATGGCTATGGATGATCACGGCGTCGTCCTTAGCGATTAGACCGTTGATCCCCAGTTGGATAGCGGCACGCGGGTTGGACGCGAAGTAGACCTTGGCGGGGCCACTGCGCCCGACAAGCACGAGTGCTCCCGACGCGGTAGCATCGATGTCTGCCTTGCTCGCGGTCCACATGCCCCGTTCGAGACCGAGGCCGATTAATCCCGAAGCAATGGCAAACTGGCAGACGCCGCTTCCAGAAAGAGTTGGGTCCGCAGGCATGCGATCAAGAGGATCCGGCGAAATCGGAGCATAGAGGCCATTGGCCGGATCTGGGAGTGTTCCTTCGCGCAACATCGAGATCGTTCGTCCGGAATGTCGGAGTAGCTCAATCACTGCCTCTGCGGTCGGAGACAGCGCATCAGCGATGGCATTCCGCGCATGGACAAGGCCACCATGTAGTTTGTCCCGGTCGGCGTCTGCTAGACCGGCTACTCCGTGCCCGACGAGCATCTTCAGCTTCGATGTGAGAACGTAGAGAAGCAGGGAAAGCAACAACGGCTTGGCATAGGCCTGTACGAGCGCCTCTGTCTCCATCTCCGGCCGGTTCGCCGGTACGTAGTCGCGATGGTAAACGTTCTGGAGTAGGCTTTCTTGGTCACCCCCAAGCGCGTTCTCCGAAAATGCATAGGCTGGCGGATGGGAAGGCCAACGCCAAGCCATCTGCGCTTGCGCCGCAGCGAATAGGCCCTGAATATTTGAGTCCTGTGCCGACAGACCGAGCATCAGAGTTGGCTTGGTCACGATCAGATTGGTTAGGAACGGCCCCATCACCGGGTTATTGGCGACCCAGCCGTTGATCTGGTTCTGCCGGGCGACAAGAAGTGCGCGGAAGTCCGCGGGATTGTCACGCGCCGCCTGCGCACAGCCGTGAAACTTGTAGAGGTTTGCGCGCCTGCGGCCCTGTCGAACATCATTGGGCGCGACCACAACGCGAAGGATAGGCTGAGCGCCCGCCAAGAGTATGACGGCACGCTCCACCAGAGGATCCCAGTTCGCCGACGGCAACTCGGAGGCAACACCTTCGATTGCGAGTGCCGCAAGGCAAAGATGCTCGGCATCAGGTTCGACCGTGGGATTGGAGTAGATGGTGGCCGCCCCAAGCACGTCCCAGAGTAAGTAATCTGCCGCCTCTCCATCGACCGTAACGTTGAGCATCCGAGCGTAATTGTTGACCAAACGGATGGCGAGCGCGTCAAAGTCCGGCCATTGGTCAGGCGCCTGAGCATAGTCGATACCAGCCCATTCGGCCTCGCTTGGATTCGCAAGCGCGACGACCGTGGCGAGGGCCTTACGAAAGCGGCAGCCGGCGTTGGCCTGATCGATGCGACACTGAAGCGTCACCAGCACGCGCTTTGCGAGGTCGCGCAGATCTGGCATGCGCTCCCTGGAGATGCCCGAGCCCAGCCAGAATGTATACTGATCGTTGGCAACGCCCTCGGCGATCTCGCGCTTCGGACCCTCCAGCATCTCAAGTGTTGCGCGGATGGTGATCGTGGCAGCGGCGGGAGGCGGCATTTATACTCATCGTGGGGAAGCATGCTGGGAAAGAGAATCATTTCATTCTAGCGAGATCTCTAGCTCCGTGCCCACTTCAGATCTCGAAGCGCGTCAATGCCCGCTCTCGCGCGAACGTCACCAAGTCCACAGCGGGAAATCATCCAGAAATGGGCCTCGGCAAAATTGTTCTATTGATCCGACGGGCGTCTCGACTTACCGGCAAGAGCGTGGAGCGAGACGAAACGCGACAAGCAGGAAAGCGATGGACAACGAGACTTCGATCGACCGCAACGAGCTTCTCGCCCTCACGGCCGAGATCGTCTCGGCCTATGTCGGGAACAACGCCCTCGACACCGGCACGGTGCCTGACGTGATCGGCGCGGTCTTCGCCAAGCTCACCGAGCTCTCGACCGACGAGAAGCCACTCCCGGAAACTCTGACGCCGGCGGTGCCGATCAAGCGCTCGGTGACGGACGACTACATCGTCTGCCTCGAGGACGGGAAGAAGCTGAAGATGCTGAAGCGGCACCTGATGACCGCCTACGGCATGACGCCTGAGGAATACCGGGCGAAGTGGGGCCTGAAGCCCGACTACCCGATGGTCGCCCCGACCTACGCCGCGAAGCGCCAGGAGCTCGCGAAGAAGATCGGGCTCGGCCGCAAGCCTCGCGCGCCCGAGCCTGCCGCGGCCCCGAGGGGGCGAACCAGGAAGAAGGCGGTCGCCTGAACCTCGACGACCGTCGAAGGCATGCGCCATGGTCGACCAGGAGACGATCGCGGCGGGGCCTCGCCGTCGAAGCGCGCAGGAACGGCGGTGGCGTCAGGCAGTTACCCGGTGATGGACTCCGCCGGGAGCCGAACGGATGCGGGACGTGCAACTCGAGGCGCTCGACATCTTCCTCCGCCTCTGCGCGGCGGGGGTCCTCGGCGCCGTCATCGGCTTCGAGCGCCGGGTTCATCACAAGGCGATCGGCATCGCCGGCATGATGCTGATCAGCATCGGCAGCACGACCTACATGCTCCTCGCGCGCCACCTGGCCGACGTAGACCCGGCATCGGTCAGCCGGACGCTGCAGGGCTTTCTCTCCGGAATCGGCTTTCTCGGCGGCGCGGTGATCTTCAAGAGCGGCTTCGACGTGAAGGGCATCAAGGCCGCGGCGGCGATCTGGATCACCGGCGCGCTCGGGCTGGCGATCGCCACCTCCTACTGGCCGCTCGGCCTGGTCACCGGCGCCATCACCGCCCTCATCCTCTTCGTCGCCGACAGCTTCCCGGACGAGGTCCGCGAGGAGAAGCAGGAGCCGTGACGCGCTTCACCAAGAGCGCTCGCCACCATTGCACCGCGGGCCCGATTCGACCGATCGTCGCCCGGGGGACTATCAGGGGCGGGGGCGTGTCGCAGACATTCCTGGAGAGGTGTCGCATCGCCGTGGAGCGGCTGCGGCAGTATCGGAGCGCCGTGGTCACGGCCGAGGCGATGATCTGGCACCACGGCTACAAGGGCCTCGACGCCGCTCTGAAAGCGATCGAGGCGGAACCCGAGGACTTTCGCGAAAGGGTTCGGGCCGACCTCGTCGCCCGGCTCGCGGCTGACCGCTACCAGCGGTTCAAGCAGGCGGACGTGTTCGAACGCGCCCTGCTCCTCGAGCGCTGGAGCCAGCGCCGCGGTCAGATGATCCGCGCCTGACGCGACGATGCGGCGGAGCTCCTGAGCTCCACATCCTCGCAGTCAGCCGCAGAATACGCCTGCAACCTTCTGTTTCAAAAAAAGAATGCCCAGCCGTAAGGCGGGGCGAGTTTTTCCTCCACCACGAGGAAAGGGCCGGACCCGCCCGGTCGGGGGGATGACCAAGGGCCGGCGCGCGACCGGAATCTTAAGCTTGGTCGACGCGAGGATAACAGGCGGCGCGCAGCATAGCGAAGCGCCGCCGGCGGCAGCCTCAGGGCGCTTCGCCCTTCCGAAGCCGGCCTTGTTGGTCGATCCGCCACCCGTCCCCGGTGCGCTCGATGCTGGCGTCGGCGCCGTGCCGATCAATGAAATGACGATCGGCCTCGGCCTTGCGGCGGGCGTGGAAGTCGGCGGCCTTGTGGCCGGAGGGGCGGCGGCACATGACGCCGGCCCTCCGGCCACAGCTCGGGCAGGCGACGGCGAGGACCGGATGCGACCAGGCGGTGAAGTCGATCATCGGCGGCGTGCTCCTCGGAGCTATGGGGCAGGGGGAGCGGCCGGCGGGACAGACCCCGCCGGCCACCACGCTCAGAACATCTCGGGCGGCAGCCACCCCGCCACGCGGGCGCGCTGGTCGGCCGGCATCTCCGTCTCCGGCTGGAACAGGGTTTCGAGGCGGGCGCACTTCTCGCCCTTCTTCGCCTTGGCGAAGGTCCGGGCCTCGGTGCAGTCGGCCTCGATGCCGCGCAGCTCGCACCACAGCGCGTCGAGATAGCCGCCCGGCGCGCGCTTGAAGAAGTTCTCGGTGGTCGGGGTCCAGACCGCCCGCGGCTCGACCTTGGCGAGCTTGTCGAAGACCGGCGCCAGCATGTCGTTGCCGTAGTCGGACGGGTCGAACAGGCGGGCCAGCTCCAGCGTCAGGACTTCGCGGACATGCTCGGCCCCGCGCTTGCGGAAGGCCCGGAACGCCTTGGCGAGATCGGTGGCGTTGCTCCGCCCGGCCTCGGTGTCGAGCAGGCGCGGATCGGGCGCATAGCCGGTCTCCGTGGTCGGCGTCACGTTCACCGCGTAGCGGTGCAGGGAGAAGGCCCGGCCGACATTCGACTGCAGGTGGAAGGCGAGCAGGTCGACCAGCAGGTCGGGCTGCTGCAGGGCGGCGTGCTGACGCGCCCCGCGACGGACTGCCCGCAGGTCCTGTTTCAACGCCTCGGAGAGCCGCGGAGCGTCGTCCTGGGCCGCCTCCGGCGCCGCGTCGGCCTCCGCCACCAGAGCGCGCTTGATAATCCCGGCCTCGGCCGCCGCAGGCTGGTCGCCCGGCAGCACCATGGCGTGGGTCGCGCGAAGCTCGCCGCCATAGTCGAGGTAGAGAACGACACCGGCCTGTCGCTTCTGCTCCGGGGTATAGTCCCCGTCGAGGATCGCGGTCAGCCGGTCAAGTTCCTCGGCCTCCGCCAGGTCGAGGCCGTCTCCCTCGGCGCGAAGGGCGAGCTCGGCGTGCCACGCGGTCTCCTCCTCGGTCAGCGCCCCCTCGGCGGGGTAGAGGGTGATGGCGTCGAGCTGGTCCGAGATCCCCCACGCCGAAC
The DNA here is from genome assembly GCF_014201905.1 of Amaricoccus macauensis. Taxonomy (GTDB): domain Bacteria; phylum Pseudomonadota; class Alphaproteobacteria; order Rhodobacterales; family Rhodobacteraceae; genus Amaricoccus; species Amaricoccus macauensis. The sequence goes on from NZ_JACHFM010000011.1 coordinate 16,481, forward strand.
TCTCGGTGCTGGTCTGCACCCACTTCCAGCCGTCGCGGGCGCGGGTTTCCTCGGCAAGCTCGGCGAAGCGAGCCGCAAAGCAAGCGTCGAGGATGTCGACGTCGTCGAGATAGACCTCACCGCCGAAGAGATCGGTGGATATCCTGCCACCCGCCTCTCGGTAGGCCGGAACCCCGACGAAGCGGGCGCGGCGGTCAGTGTCTCGCACTGCCCCGGCTTTCAACAGCCGCTTGATGCTGTCCTCGGAATAGCGGCCGGGATGCCCGCCGATCTGCGTGAGAACCTCCTCGATCCGCGCCGGGTCATCGCAGAGCACGAAGACCGCCGCCTCGGTCAGGCCGATCCTGTCGGCGCGGAGCGCGGCCAGGACCGGCTCGGGAAGCCCGGCCAGCCGCAGCCGGCGCTTCACGTGGGCCTTGGTGACGCCGAAGGCGATGGCGATCGCGGCCTCACCGACGCCCTTCTCGCGGAGCATGGCGTATTCGTGGATTTCGTCGGCCGGGTGCAGCGCCGAACGCAGGCTGTTCTCGGCAGCCGCCCACACTGCCGCCGTCGCCTCGTCGTCGGCGAGCTTGACCGGCACCGTCGCGAACCGCGCGTCGTCCTGCAGCTGCGCGAGGGCACGAAGCCGCCGGCCGCCGGCGATGACGCCGACCTTGCCACCGTCGCAGCGGAGGCCTGCGAGGTTCTGGATCAGACCCAGCTCACGGATGTTCGCGGCGAGCGCGTCGATCTCGGCCTGCGGCGGGTCGAGCCTCGGGTTCAGGGGGTGGATGTAGAGGTCCGCAAACGACACCTGTTCGACAACCATCATGGCTGGTCTCTCCTTCGTGGTGGAGCGGCCGAGGTCTCTGTCCTTCGGTCCGCTTTGGGCGGAGCCGTCCCGGTCTGCCGACCGGAAATGCACCCCGCATTTCCGGGTGGGCAGAGCGGGGAGGGCGCTGCCCGACCCGCGGCCGGGCGACAGCGGGTCAACCGGGCGGAGGCGCCCTGTGGCGCGGCCCGCAGCCGGAGGCGAGGACACGGGGGCGTCGGAGCCGGCGGCTCTGGCCGCCGCTTGCCGGTTGACGCGCGGTCGCCCGGATGCTGGGCGGACGTCAGGTATGGCAAAGTCGTCAGGGCGGGGGTGAGCGGGCTTCAGCCTGTCGATCCTCCGTCCTGGCCGAAGATCATCTCGATCGCCAGCGGCGATTTCCGGATTGTCGGAAGGGTTCTCAGGAAAGGGGGGCTTTTCGGAGCTAGTGTCGGAGTGCTTGGGCTAACAGTTGAGGAGTTAGAGTCCGTTAAGATTCTGTTAGAGAGTCGTTACGGCCTAGGGGCTGTTGGATAACCCACGGATAAGGTAGGGAGATTCGCGGAATGGAAGGCGTTTCGGTGGGTGAAATGACGAAAATCGGTGTGTGAAGTGACGAAGTTTGGTGGGTGAAGTGACGATGGCCTAGTGGGTGAAGTGACGAATCCGGTGCGAGTTATCCACAGCTTGGTGGTGGCGCAGTCGGTGGGTGAAGTGACGAACATTCTTGACTGGTGGTGGGTGAAGTGACGATAGTCCTGGTGGGTGAAGTGACGAACGGTTCCGCGAAAGGAGAGCCAGCGAAGTGACGACCGATCGATCTCCCTTGCTCCCGGACCGTCATCCGCAGCGTGATCTGTTCGTGTGCGACATCGTCGATGCGGTGCCGAAAGGCGACATGTCCTCGATGGAGCACCCTGTCTTTTCGCTGTCGACGAAGCCGGACATGCGTCCGCGGCGATATGAGCGGGGTGGAAACTGGATTGAGGTGTCGCCCTCTCGCTACGGGACGGCGACGGTCCACGACCGGGACGTCCTGATTTACTGTATCAGCCAATGCATGGCGGCGTTGAACGATGGCCGGAAGGTTCAGCGAACGATGCGGTTCAAGGCCTATGACTTGCTTGTTGCGACAAATCGCCAGACGTCTGGTCGCGGTTATGAGCTTCTGAAGGATGCTCTTAGACGTTTGCAAGGCACTCAGATCGAAACAAATCTACGGCAAGGGGGAAAGGAGTACTTCAAGGTATTTGGCTTGATCGAATCCGCTGAAATTGTCCGGGAAACCCGGGATGGGCGAATGCTCGATGTTGAGATCACTCTTTCCGACTGGGTGTTCGACGCAATAGAAAATAATCACATTCTGACCCTCAACCGTCAATATTTTCTGCTTAGAAAGCCTTTGGAACGACGTCTCTATGAGCTCGCGAGAAAGCATTGTGGTGCGCAGATGGAATGGCGCATAGGCGTTCGAAATCTAGCTGAGAAATGTGGGTCGGCATCTAGTGAAAAGGAGTTCCGAAGAATGCTGGGAATCATTATAGATGATGATGCTCAGCATGATCATATGCCTGACTATAAGTTTATCGTTGATGGGGAAAATATCTTAGTTAAGCGTAAGGACGTTGTTGTTGAGATTGCAGGAGGACAGACGGAGCCGAACTCTCACCTGCGGCTTGCTGTTGAAACCATAGCTGCGGCCCGGACATATGCGCCGGGATGGGATATCTACCATCTTGAGCGGGAATGGCGTGCATGGGTTACAACGAAAGGAATCAAGGTTAAGGATCCGGATCGCCACTTTGTCAGCTTTTGTCGGAAGCGAGGTCCCGCAAGCTAGGATCGCGCTCGAGGACGAAAACGCGCGACTGAAGAAGCTGGTGGCCGAACTCAGCCCCGACCGGGAGATGTTGCAGGATGTCGTCCGGCGAAAGCTCTGAAGCCTGCCCGGCAGCGGCAGCTGGTTAGGATGAACGCCTTCTGGGCATCCGAAAACCTGCTCGCCTTCATCGCTCCTCCGCTCCTTCTCCCGGCCGTTCAAGCGTAGCCGGATTTCCAGAAGCGGAGGTGGCCCAGTTTTCAGGGCTCAGAGCAAAAAATCCACGGTGCCGATCCACAGATGTGTGCGCCATAAAGGACAGCGGGCATGTGGTGGATATCGAGATTATCCGGGCGGCCCCGGCTAATTGACCCTAAAGCGGAACCCTTTGTCGTTAGGGTTCTCTTTCATGAACCGCGTCGCCAGAGCAAAATCGGCATATTTGCAGACGACGTGTTGACTGGCGGACATGACCTGGAGGGAGTTGTGGAAATCCATGTTGTCCGTGTTCAGGACCATGGGGGTACCGTCGGCGACATGCTTGATCCACGCCTCTCTGAATTTCAGAATAGGGCGTAGCTTGTCGAGTTGCTTCTGCAGGTAATCGTTGGCGGGAATCTTACCCATGAAAGGCGCCAGCATCACCGATGCCAATCTGCGCTTATCGACCGCGTGCTGTTCTTTCATCCCAGCCATCAGGGTAGGGCACCAGGCGCACAGCATCAGCTCGGCCGAGAGCGGGAGATAAATCTGGATGCCTTCGACGGCGAGGCCGAGGTTGCCGTAGAAGCTGTCCTTGCCCTTGTCATTGTGGAGAACGACGGGGTTGTCGGAGAGGTAGAAGCTCCGGCCCTTCGGTGCCTTCATCAGCGCCAGGTCTTTGTCCATCATGGCAGCGACGAATCCGGGGGTTGCTTCCTCCATGAACCGGAGGTGCTGGAGCACCCGCTCCTCTTCAGTCTGTGGTCCAAGGTCGAGACCTTCGACAACCTCCGGACCCAAACGGTCATCGAGCTGAATCTGCAGGTCTCGGAATAAGTCCCGCTGCGCCCTGGTGCGGACGAATTGGAAGGCGATGAAGCTGATCAGGTTGACCTTTTCCTCCGGCGATCCGTCCAGTGTTCCCCGCTCGAGAACGGCGCGATAGGTCGGTAGAAGAGCGTTCTCGATATCGCAAACCGCGCCTTCGAAGCTCGCTATTAGATTGTCTTCAATGTGAAATTCGTGGAAGCGCCGTTCGGCCATGATGTTGTCGATCGACGTCGTAAAGCCCTTCTGGGTGGGCTTTCGGAAGACATGGACCCGCTGCCCCTTCGTATCGGCGAGGAAGTTGCGCAGGATGAACTTGGGGACGTAGTGCTGGTTCTGCGCGGCTTGGTTAGCTGGCATCGGTGATCGCCAGTCGGCCGGCTCTGCGCAGCGTGGAAGGTAGCATCAGATCGAGCTCTTTCTCGCTGAAGGTCAGGTCTTCTTTGTTTTTGATGCCGTCCTGAGCCTTGCCGTAGGCCGTACCGTCGGTGAAGGGGGCAGTGGAGTATATCTCGTGGAGCTTTTCCTGAAGGGCATCCCTGCGCTCTCTGAGCGCGTCCAGGGGGAATTCTTCGTCTAAGGTGTCCGTGATCAGACTGAGATAGGATTCCCGCACGTTCCATATGCTTGAGGCGGTCTCTCGGTGCTTCTGGGCCAGCGCGCCGGGGTCGAACTCTTTGATGCAGGAGTTGAAAATCAGGCTGAGGATGGCGAGAGCGGCCGTCGCGATTCCCACGTAGCCCGCGTACTTTCCGAAAGGGGAAGTTGCATCGAACAACGCACCGACCGCGCCGCCGGTGATCAAGGCGGAGAGGACGATGTTTCCCCACTTCAACCACCACTGGTAGCCGTCGAAGCGTTCGGCCATCTTCTCGTGGGTCTTATGGGTGTAGGCGCAACGCCCGTAGCATTCCCGGACCTGGCTCTCGAGCTGGTAGCGAGGATCAAACTGGGAAGGTGTTGCCAAAGACGGTCCTCCAATGGGCACGGCGCGCCGGTCCATTCTCTTCGCCCTGAAGACCGCACGCCAGGACCGCATACTTGTGGTCCACACCGGCATGGTAGCCGAACGGACCCTTGCGATAGACATACGATCCGCTTCCGGGCATGCGCCAGTACGCTTTGTCTTTGTCTTGGTCGTTGATAAATTTCAGGAAATCCCGCGCCATGTAGTCGTGGTAGAGGAATGACTCGGCGCGATGCTCCCAGTTTTCGAGGAACTGGTAGGCGAGGGCGTCGATCAGCGCGCCCGACATCGGAACGGAGTTGTGGTCCCGCCAGATCCTCATCATACGGCACAAAGCTTTGAGGTTGCCGTTGACGGCGGCGTTCCTGACGCTCACGGCTGCGATCTCGGCTTGCGGATTGCAGGTCTTCCAGCTCCCGCCCCCGTTAGAATCTGGATAAGTCCATGTCCCGGCCTTGTTGTTGAACACGGGCAGGATTTCAAACTGGATGCCATCATCGAACGTAAGGACGACGACTTGGCCGTCACCGCCGATCTTGCTCGATTGAAAGGTCGTCAGGAGAGAATTTTTGACAGCCTGCAGGAGCGCCGATTGGCCGTTGGACTGGTACGCGTCGTATTTGTAGTACAGATCGCCGGGTAGCCGAAACGCAACATCGAGGTCACTGACTCCCTTCGCGGCTGTGTCGCGGCCGTACGACCCCACATAGCGGCTGTGATCGTGCTCTGACTCGCTGTCCCAAAAATCCCTGTTAAGGCGTCGAGTGATCCGGCGATATCTGCCTCCGATGGAGGCCATCAAATCCGTGCCAATGATGTACTTACCTCGAAATCGCCGGAAATCGTCTGCAACACCCATTTGCCTGTTATCCCGTGGCTCAATAAGCCCGGGAGATGGGGTGTTTTTGCTCTCAGCGCAATGAGTTAGAGGAAGAAATCCTATCTGGAGCTGCAGTGCTACAGTGAGCGAATGAGCTTTCCGCCCATCCCGAAGGGATGAATTTCAAGGCCGCGCTGGTTCCCGACTGTCGGAGTAGATCTTGGCGTCATCCCCGAACCAGAGCATCCACCGCGCCATGATCTGGTTGACCTCCTTGGTGGCGCTCTCGTGCTCCCGGCCGAGGCAGTTCAGATAGTCCTGCATGGCCAGCAGGTACGCCTGATACTCCTGGTTCAGGAAGTCGCGGAACTCGCGATCATCCGCTGGGGGCTTGACCTCCTCCGGCGGCACAGGCCGCAGGCAGGCTTCCTGGGCAGCGGTCGAGCCTGCCGCCCCTAAGGTGATCCCCAGCGCCAGAACCCACCGTTTCACGGGGTGCTGCCCAGCGTGATCGTCGGCTGCTCCGCGATTTCGGTCAGCTCCTCAGGGGTCAGGGTCAGCGAGAAGCCAGTGTCGGGGTTGGAGAGAAAGACCGGCGAGACGTAGGGCTCACCGCCGACGCCGGTCGGAATGGTGATCTGGAACCGGAAGGCGACACGCTCCGCTGCCACCGGCGCCCCCAGGAACCAGGTGCCCCCCTCGAAGACCGAAGGGATGTACTCGGCGTCGGGGTAGCAACTCGGCCTGGCGAAGGTGTAGTCGGCGGTCTCGTCGAACGTCATTGGCGCTGGCTCGGGGCAGATCCAGCCGACGCGAGACTGGCGGGACGGCCGAGCGAATGCGACCTCGGCGGCGTCATAGGCCGAGCCGTCGCTCATCGTGCAGGTGTCGAAGGGCGGCTCCGGCGGCCGGTCGGTGATGCGGTCGATCATGTAGTCGTAGGCGTCGCTGCAGGTTCCGGATGGCTCGCTCGGAAACCCCGCCGCCATGCAGAGGATGACGGCACAGTCGATGTCGTAGTCCGCCGCGGCGGAGGGCAGGGGGGCGAACGTTACCGCGCCTCCGAGCGCAGTGACGGCGAGGCAGCCAAGGGTCAGGAGACGAGACATGACGGGTTCCTCCAGGTCTGGAAATGAGGGGGCACGATGGGGGTGGGGCAGGGGCCGTCGGTCCCCCGAGTCCGGTGCAGGAGGCCGAACAGGTTCCGGCTGAGGCGAAGCGAGCCAGTCTCGGCGCGTGCGGACATCGCCCGGACCCATGCCGCTGGACTGCGAATGGCGCCTCGGCGCTCGATACTGCCGGCGTCAGCGAGCAGCACCAGGACCGCGGCGCCGGCCCGGCCGAGCTCGGCCTGAGCTTCGGCCCATATCGCGTCGGCGATGCCGATCTCGGCTGCGCGCTCATAGGCAGCAGCGGTCACGCTCGCCCAGCTCACGGCGCCGTCGCTTTTCTCGATGCGGATGCGCCAGTCGACCGGAAGCGCCGCCGCCAGCATGTCGAGGGTGATGTGACGAAGCGCGTCGGCCCCGGCGTCGCTCCGGCTTCTGTTCGGTCTACAGACAGAAATCTCACCCTTCTCTGTGGTGTTGGGTCGGACGATTTCGTCGGTTCGGTCGGACGAAAAGATCCGACCGCCGGCATCCTCGCTGTCGTCCGCCAGCACCATGATCGCGGCCTCGAGCCGACCGACCAGGGCCGCGAGGTCCCGAAGAGGAAGTCCGCGGTGGCGGCCTGGGCAGACGTCAAGGGCAGCGGTCGCGCGAAGCGCCAGGTCGCCTCCGATCGCGACGAGCCCGCGTAGCTGCCGCTTCAACTCGGAAACCCGGGCGGCCAGCCGCCGCCGCTCGTCGAGCTCGATTTCCGCCTCGACCGCGGCGTGTTCGATCCTTTCGACGGCCGCGAGCATCGGCGAGAAGTCGATGCCTTGCAGGACGACGATGCGGCCGCGCCGGCGCTGGATCATCCGGCGACCTCCGCCGGCGGAACGGTCGACCACCAGGCCGTAGGCCTCGAGCCGGCGGATGTGACCGCGGATGGTGCGCGGATCGCAGCCGCGCTCGTCGGCGAGGTCCTGCACGCGCGCCGGCGAGATCGGCCGGTCGGCGTCCCTGGGGACATAGCACAACAGCGCGTGGCCGGTGACGAGGACCGCGTCGGGCAGGCCATGGGCGACGGCCGCCAGGCGCAGGACACGGTGAAGCTCCCCCTGCGGGAGCCGGGGTTCGACGGACTGCTCTTTCTCCATTCCTGACCTCCGGTCGAGAGGTGCGAGGGCGTCCGACAGAGCAAATCCTCCTCATTCGCCGGAGGGCGGTTTTTCCTTGCCTGCTGTGGACCGGGTCGCTAGCCTGCAAGGTGACAGACTTTCGGGCTAGCGACCCTCGGTGGACCTCGTGCCTCCGAGGGTTTCTTTTTGGGTCGAGGGCCTAGGCGGTTTATCGCCGTCTGAGCGGCATTGCCCTTTCGCTCAACCCTTGGCTGTTAACCTCTCCTTCATCTTGTGGTTAGCCTCCGGCGCCGCCACGACCGCTGGCCCCGCTTCACGGAGGGAATCTAGCGGCTCGCGACAGCGACTCGACCTTGGCCCGGAAACGAACCCTGTGCCAGAGAAAAGTCAGAAATTCGAAAATTCCTGATTTTCGAGTATTGACATCCTACGAATCTGGCGATTATCGTCACGCTTGGAATACAGCGGAATTTCGCCTACGGCTTCTCGATCAAAAATCGAGAGCCAAACGAATGGAAAGCAGGCAGCAGCTCGTAACGAACTATGTCCGATCGTTTGTACAAAATGATGGAGGCTCTCTCCGCTTCGCCCCAAAAAGGGATGAGGACGGTCGGATGTGTTGGGAAGTTTTTGGCATATACCCAGACGGAGAGGAGCAGCAGATCAAGCTGTCTGGCACGGGACGGCCAAAGATACTCAAGTCAGCCGATGCGGTCATTGCCTATTGGCAATCGATCTACCCGGAGGCGAGTGAGGTTACAATTCCAATACTTTCCAGCGATAGCAAGTAAGGACGAATCGAGTTTCAGTCCTAATCCGCTTATCCACAGGGTAGCGGAGCGATGAGCGGGCGGTTTGCCGACCCGCGGGTGGTTGATCTCTCGGAGGCGACCGCCGAGTTGAGGACTCGCCGCAGAATCCTCCGCGACAATCGCCGCAAAGACTTCGCGCGGAAGTTGCGACGGCTGACCATTTCGCGGTCGGCTCTTTGGGTCGCCGGGTTCTACGCGACGCTCGGCGCTTGTACCGCGCTCTGGTGGCACTGGGATGACGTCGGGCTACCGCGGCTGCTGATGGGATCGCTACTGCTCGTTGCCGTGCTTCTCGTGATCGGCCGGGAGGTCGTCGCGACGCATCCGGTGTGGATGCTGTTGCCGCCGGCGGCGATCGTGGTGGCGGCGTTCTTCTGGTATCCGCTGGCGCCGACGGCGGCGATCCTCGCGCTGGTCCTCATCATCAACCTGGTATGGCTGGCATGAAGACGCGGGCAGTAGTCATGGGCTTCTGCGCCTCGGTTCTTCTGTCCGGAGGGGTCGCTCGCGCCGACGTTTGGGAGTTCGACAGACAGGGGAACGTGCTCAGATCTCCGGATACGCGTGAGTCTGATAATAGCTATTATGTGAGAAACGTTTCCGGTGAACCCGCTACACCGGTGGTCGGAATGTCCACCCGGAACGTCAACAGCGCCATCTACGAGCCGATGGCCGAGGGTGTCGCCGAGGTCTATGCGGCCCATCCGGCAGTCGCCGGTGCCGGCCTCGACGAGGCGGATTTCGTCCGGCTCTTTGTCGCGCTGATCGACCAGGAGTCGCGCTTCAACCCGGCCGCCGTTTCGCCGAAAGGCGCGCGCGGGCTCGGCCAGCTGATGCCGGAGACCGCCGCGCTCCTCGGCGTCGACGCCGGCGAGCCGATGGCGAACCTGCACGGCGCCGCACGCTACCTGACGGAGCAACTCGCCGCCTTTGGCCGGGTCGACCTGGCGCTCGCCGCCTACAACGCCGGGCCGCAACGCGTCGAGCAGTTCCACGGCATCCCGCCCTTCCGCGAGACCCGCGACTACGTCGCGAAGATCACCGCCGCGGCCGAGCTCGCCGACGCGGGTGCCGCCCCGGCGTTCGCGGCGCGGCCTGAGCCCGCGCGAGCGTTCGCCTCTCCCTCAAGCCCCGAGCTCGAAACCAATGCCCTCGAGCCGATCTCTCTCGCAGCCCCCGCACAAGGAACCGTGCTCGAATGGAAAAGATGATCGCGACCACGCGCCGGATGATCGGTCTCCGGCTTCCCTCGGTCATGCCCGGCACGGGGCTCGTCTGGCTGCTGCTCGGCCTCTTCGCGGTCGGCGTGGTCGTCGGCGGCCCGGCGGTGGCGCAGGACCTGTCGCCGATCGACACCTTCTTCGCGACCCTCGGCGCGGCGCTGACCGGCACCACCGGCCGGGCGATCGGCCTCGTCGCGCTCGCCGCCGTCGGCGTGATGTTCCTGTTCGGGCGGATGAACATGGGCTTCGCCGTGTCGATCTGCGTCGGCCTCGTCATCCTCTTCGGCGCCGCGACCATCCTCGGCGGCTTCGCGTGAGCTTCTCCGCGCCCTGCTTCCAGGCACTGACCAGGCCCGTCTCGATGATGGGCCTGCCGCTCACCTACGTCGTCATCCTCGCGATGACGACGATGGGCGGCTTCATCGCCACGCTCAGCTTCGTCTACTTCGGCGCGTCCGCGATCATCGGCTACGCGGCGCTCCGCGCGCTCGCCGCCTGGGACCCGCGGATCTTCGACGTGATCCTGACGAGCCTGCGGCGGACGCCACTGCCGGCGGGCTGGCTGCGCGGCAAGGGGGTCGTCTACCGTGCTTGAAAGCGTGCGCACCCTCGCCCGCCGGCGGCTGGAGCCGCGCGAGCGGCCCGACGACGCCGTGCTGGTCCGGCACCTGCCCTACGTCGCTGCCGTGACCGACGACGTGCTGATGCTGCGCGACGGCGAGATCATGGCGACCTTCGCCGTCGACGGCATCGGCGCGGCGACCGCGGAGAGCGTCCTCGTCGGCGACGTGGCGGACGCGGTGCAGGCGGTGGTCGCCCAGGCGACTCCCGATCTCGGCTTCCATCTCCACCGCGTCTCCTTCGTCGCCGACGCGCGGCTCAAGCCGCCGCTCGACGCCGATCCCTTCTCCTTCGAGGTCAACCGCCGCTGGCAGGCGGCGCTCGCGGCCATGGAGCTGCGCGAGCGCCGCTCGTTCCTGACCGTGGTGCTGCGACCGCAGAAGCTCCTTGGGCTCTCGACCCGGCTCTTCGGCGCCGGTGCGGCAGCACAGCGAGACCACCTCGCCCGCCGCGTCGAGCGGCTGAACGAGACCGTCTCCTACCTGATGGAGACGCTGGCCGTTGCCGGCCCCGAACGGCTCACCGTTGACGACGGCCGCTGGCTGGGACTGCTCCGCACCCTGGTCACCGGCCGCTTCGAGCCGATCCCCCTTCCCCAGACCTTCGAACCAGTGGCGAACCTCGTCGCTGGCTCCAGCGTCCGCTTCGAGGGTGACCGCTTTCTCGTGCCCGGCGCCTCGACCGAGGACATGCGCTTCGGCGCGGTCTTCTCGCTCAAGGCCTACCCGGCCGCGACGACGCCGGGCATCTTCGACCACTTCGACCTCGACTTCGACAGCGTCGTCACCCACTCGTTCACGCCGATCGAGCAGTTCGAGGCGCTGGCGCGGATCCGGCGCACCGTCCGCCAGATGGGCGCCGCCGATGACGCCGCGGCCTCGCTGCGTGGTCAGCTGATCGACGCGGCCGACGACCTCGCCTCGGGGCGGATTTCCTTCGGGCTGCACCATGCCTCGATCGCCGTCTTCGCCCGCGACGAGGAGGAGCTCGACGAGGCGGCGGCGCAGGTCCGCGCCTCGGGCCAGCGCGCCGGCTGCGTACTGGTGCGGGAGGACATCGGCGCCCGGTCGACCTGGTTCGCTCAGCACCCCGGCAACCAGGGCTACCGCGCCCGGGCGGCTATGGTCTCGTCGCGGAACTTCGCGCACTTCACCGCGCTGCACGCCGCGCCTGGAGGGCTCGACGCCGACCGCACGCCGTGGGGTGAGGCGGTGACGGTGCTGCCGACCGTCTCCTCGAGCGCGTACCGCTTCAACTTCCATCTCGGCGGCAAGGCCGGCGAACGCACTGTCGGCCACACGCTGGTGCTCGGCCAGACCGGCTCCGGCAAGACCCTCGGGACCGCATTCCTGATTGCGCAAGCGCGTCGCACGGGCTGTCGCGTCATCGTCTTCGACAAGGACCGTGGCCTCGAGATGCCGGTGCGCGCCATGGGCGGCGCCTACAGCGCGGTGCGGCTCGGCGAGGCGACGGGGTTCAATCCCTTCGCCGCCGAGACCGACGACCGCGGCCGCACCTGGCTCGCCGACTGGCTGGCGGCGATGCTGTCGCGCGAGGGGCCGCTGACGGCGATCCAGAGCCAGGCGCTCACCCAGGCCGTGGCGGCGAACGCCGAGACCGATCCGGGCCTCAGAACCCTCGCCTCCTTCCGCCGGCAGTTCCGCTCGGTCGACGACGACGGCGCGCTCTTCGACCGGATGGGCGACTGGGATCAGGACGGCAGCTTCGGCTGGCTCTTCTCCGGCGCCGGCGTCGACACGCTCTCCTTCGAGCAGCCGGTGACCGGGTTCGACCTCACCGAGATCTTCGACACAAGCGCCGTCAGGACCGCCTGGCTTTCCTACGTCTTCCGTCGCATCGAGCGCACCGTCGAGGACAGCCGACCGACGCTGATCGTCCTCGACGAGGCCTGGAAGCTCCTCGACGACCCCTACTTCGAGCGCCGGCTGAAGGACTGGATGCTCACGATGCGGAAGAAAAACGTCGCGGTGGTACTGCTGACCCAACGCGTCGCCCACATCCGCGAGAGCAAGGCCGGCGGCTCGATCCTCGAGTCGGCGGTGACGACGATTCTCTACCCGAACTCGCGCAACACCGCCGAGGAGCTGGCACCCCTCGCCCTCTCCGATCGCGAGCTCGACTTCGCCTGCGTCAGCGCGCTCGAGGCGCGGCTGGCGCTGATCCGCTCCGGCGGCGCCAGCGCCATCGTCGACATGGACCTGCGGGCCCTCGGGCCCCTCGTGAAGGTGCTCGGCGGCGGCGCCGGCGAATGGGCGCCCGAGGGCTGGCGCGAGCGCCCCGAGTTCTGGAAGGAGATTGCCTGATGCGCCCGAAATTGCGGTGGCTCTGGATCGCGCTGGCCGCGGCCGCGCTCGGCGGCTGCGCCGGCTACACCGACAAGACCAGCCCCTGCGTCTGCAACTGGGCGCCGATCGGCGACGCCGCGGTTCCGGCATGACGGCGCGGGTTCGCAAGGCGGCTGCGCTCGCGGCCCTCGGCCTCGCCCTTCTGGCGGCGCCGGTCGACCGGGCCGCGGCCCAGGGCGTGCCGGTCTACGATGCGACCAGCGTCGCGAAGTTGATCGAGCAGATCGCGACCCAGGCCGAGCAGCTCGCCACCATGAAGACCCAGCTCGAAAGTCTGACCGGAGCGCGCGGCATCGGCGCCTTCCTGAACGCCCCCGACGACATCGCGGCGCGGGCGGCGGCGACGAACCTCAACGGCATCGTCGACGGCGCGATCACCGGCAGCCCGATCCTCGGCAACACCGCGCGGCTCGCTTCGGCGATCGAGCGGCTCAAGGGCAACTACCAGCTCGACCTGCTCGGCCCCTACGCGAGTTCCGACATCGTCCAGTACCGGGCCCTCGCCAACCTCGGCGGCTCGTCGCTCGCGGCGATGGCGACGGGCGAGGACAGCTACAGCCGGGCGAACGAGGCGATGACCCGGGTTAACCAGCTCGTGCCGCAGATCGACGCCAACACTGACGTCAAGGCAGCGATCGACTTCAACACCCGGGTCCAGATCGAGCAGATGCAGGTGATGAACGAGCTGCTGCGCGTGCTGTCGGCGCAGGCGAACGCGACGGGTGCCCAGGCGCTGTTCATGACCCGCGAGCAGATGGCGTCGCGGGAGTTTATGAAGGTTGGAACGGGAGGAGTAACTCCATGAGAATGCGAGCAATAGCCGCGGTCGGCGCTGGGATCCTCGCAGCGGCATCGGGCGCCCAGGCGGCCGGGTCATTCGTGTGCGAGCGCTCTCCGACCGTCGAAGTCGCGGAACAGGTCGGCGGCAACTTCGCTCTCCAGAACATCGTCAACGAGTATCGCGTTCGGTGGGATGCCGTCGAAGCCAGACGCGAGTGCGAGGCCTTCGCGGCAGGGCAGCCCTCGGAGATCAGCTGCTTGAACGGTCGGCGAGACTGGACGGCGATCATGGCGAGCGTGCCTGGAGACTACTTCGGTCAGTCTAACAAGGCGCTCGCCGCGACCTATCGGAAGGAGATGCAACGAGGGAACGGCTTCAAGGAAGCCATGGCCTACTGCCGTAGCGTGGGCGCTATCGAGTAGGTTTGAGATGGCGACGTACATCCAGGACACCCTGACGAAAATCGACGTCTCTGTTGCGACTTACGCGCAGAACGTGTTCGTCGACATCGGTGGACCGATCGCCGCTACCATCCGCCTCGCGGGATTGGTGTCGCTCGCCTTCCTGGCCGTCAACGTCGTCATGCAATGGGCCCCGCTTCGGGTAGCCGACTTCGTCAAGTGGAGTGTGCGCTACCTGATCATCCTGGCCGTCGCCACGTCGTGGAACCAGTTCCTTCCCTTCTACGACATGCTCACCAACGTCCCGAGCTCAATCGGGGCAGAGCTGCTCGACGTGGCCAGCGCCCCGACCCTCAACGAGGCGCTGGATCAGATGGTGACGTCGATCTTCGACTTCTCCGACCGCGCGGCCGACGAGAGCGGCTTCTTCTCGATCAGCTTGCTCTCGATCGTTCTCGCCATCGTTGGGGCCCTCATGGCATGCGTCGCCATCCTCGTCGCCGCGATCGCCAAGATCGGCCTAGCCATGGCGGTGTCTCTGGCCCCGATCTTCATCGGGACTCTGCTATTTCGGGGTACCAGCGATCTGTTCGCGAGCTGGGCGAAGTTCACCCTCGGCTTCGCACTGATCCCGCTCGTGCTCGCCGGCGTCATGGGCGCGATCGTCGGGATCGGTGGCGCCATGATTGCCGAGATTGACGCCGCGGTGACGCTGACGGATGCCGCCGGCTTCCTGATTGTCGCCCTCGCCGCGATCTTCCTGATGTCCCAGGTGCCGACAATGGTGAACGGCCTCGCCGGCACCGTCGTAGCCACTGCGAGCGGCGTCCGCGAGGCGCGCCAGCTCGCCGGAGGTGTCGGCGCGGCCGGCAGCGGGGTGAAGGCGGTCGCCCGCACCGCGCACCCGGCGGTCGCGGCGGTCTCCGGCGCGGTCGGCGCCGCCCGCGCCGCCGAGGGCGGCATGGGCGCCCGAGCCTCCGCCGGCGCGCAGGAGCTCGTCCAGCACTACGAGGCCCGGAAGAAGGGGCGCGAGCGCCATCAGGCGCGCATGGCGAACATGGGCCGGCGCTCCACCTTAGGCGGCGACTTCGAAGCCGCCCAGGCTGGTTCGCTGCAGTTCAGCCGCGAGCGAAGGCGCCAGCGCGCCGAGGCGCGAACCGCTGACCGGTCGACCTCCGACAAGGCCAAGGCGCCGCCCGGCTAAGGGCGCTCCCACCCGCAGATCATCGTTCGCGCGCGCCCGCGTCGCGGCGCCATGGAAAAGGAGTCCGCCCGCTCATGTCCCAGAGATCCGACGTCGCGCAGCGCTTCGAGGACGAGGTCTTCTTCGACCTGCAGCGGCGGGCGGCGCTCTTCGGCTGGCTCGCCGGCCTGTCGCTGGCGACGGCTCTCTGCTCGGTCGCGGCGATGGTCTTCATGCTGCCGCTCAAGGAGATCCGCCCCTACGTCGTCATGGTCGACCGCCAGACCGGCGAGTCCGAGCTCGTGGTCTCGACCCGGCCGGCCGACCTCGCCGAGACCGACGCGGTGCGCCAGGCCGAGCTCGTCCGCTACGTCAGCGAGCGCGAAACCTACGACACCGCCGACAACCGCGAGCGCATCCCGGCGGTCCTCGCCACCTCGCAAGGCCAGGCGGCGACCTCGCTCCGTTCGCTCTGGACCAAGGAAGCCGACCAATACCCGCCCGCGATCTACGGCGAGGACAGCCTGATCAAGGTGAAGGTCCGCTCGGTCGCGATCCTGAACGACGCGACGGCCCAGGTGCGCTTCACCCGTACCCTCGAGCAGCCGGGCATGCAGCCGGTGGTCCGCGCCTTCGTCGCCACCGTCGGCTTCGCCTTCCAGCCGCGGGTCGAGCGCACGCTCGAGGCGGTCTGGCAGAACCCGCTCGGCTTCACCGTGACGAGCTACCGCATCGACGC
>NZ_JACHFM010000012.1 GCF_014201905.1 Amaricoccus macauensis
TCACAAAACAAAATCATCGCGGGGTGGAGCAGCCCGGTAGCTCGTCAGGCTCATAACCTGAAGGCCGCAGGTTCAAATCCTGCCCCCGCAACCAAAATATGACGCGTTTACAAACGCTTAAGCGCCGCCCTCCGGGGCGGCGTTTGCGTTTCCAGCACCCATGGAAGCACTGTGGAAGCAAGAGGGGCCGAAGTCCTTCATACCGCTTCGTAAATCGGTGCCTGCGATGACCGTTGCTTCCAGTGCGGCTCGATCGGGATCATCGCATCGATACCGGCCGGGATCCCGCTGCCAAAGGCGAGCTCTCGAACATCGATCGCGACAATATCCAGTACCGGCCGCTCTTCAGTCATGAGCACGAACTCGGTGATCCTTCCCGGCGGGCAGTCCCTTGAGGCCGGGTAAACGAGCGCGAGTCGCTTGCAGCGGTAGCGACTGGCGTAGGCGTTAATCTGATACGCGTCGCCGCTCGAGACGCCCGAGTTCGGTTCGGCGAGATCGAGGCGCTTCCATTTTGCATCGAAGATGGCGACGCACTCGTCTCCGCTCTGAACGGTGATGTCGGGGCGCAGCTGGAAGCCCGCCTTCGCGAGGTTCTTCACAGGGCTCTGAAGTCCGACAGTAAGGCGAGCACCGGCCTGCACCTGGCAAGCATGCCGGATGCGCAGTCCGAGTACCGTCTCGAAGAGCTTCTCCATGTTGAACAGCAGAGCGGAACCAGCTGCGTCGCCGATGCGAACATCCGGGTAGAGGCCTGTCAGCAGCCAGCGGGCCCGCGCAAACACCGGCTCCCAGTGTCGGATGGTGCGATCAAACCGCAGGGCGCCGACGTCGCGAGCCGTGACCCTGCGATCGGTCACCTCGTCAAAGCGATGGAGGAACGCCGCCACCATCGACCGGGTCCTCGGGCTCAGTGCGAGCCCTAGAAGGATCCGAAGGACCGCCTTGAGTGCTTGATTGTAGGGGTTGTCGATGCTGCGCTCGTCGAAGCGACAGAGTAGATGAGAACGGTCGAAGGCGTTCGTGCGCAGGTGCTCGGTCAGCTCGAGCCGTCCGCGGATGGCATTGAGGTTCTCCGTCCTCTCCGAGTACCGGGCAATGGCCCCGCCTCGGAGCGCGGATTTCACCTGGCTGCAGAAATCCTCGATGAAGACGTCCAGGAGGTGGCTGTGCTGTTGCCCGAGGCCGGCCTCGCCTACGCGCTTCGATCCGAGCTCTCCAACACGAGCAAGCATGGCCACCAGAAGGCCCCGCATGTCTTCGCTGCTATCGCTGCCATGGTCGATCTTTGGAAGTATCTCGATTGCCAGCTGCTCGGTTTGCAGGACTCCGCAGAACGGCCCGAACTTCAATGACCGATGGCCCCATGCGAGAACCCCGGGTGGCAGACGTCCGGCGAGTTTCGCGATGCCTTCTGCCTCGAGCTCGCTGATCTCGCCGGCCGGGCCGATGCTGACACCCTCCCTCTCTCGGAAGGTCAGGCACCTCATTCCGGTGGCTCGTAGATCTTGCGGATTGCGTCCGGGGTGATGTCGTCTTCCCGAATGATCTCGAACGCCTCACCGTCCCCGATCTCGGCCGGGTCCGCCTTGGGAAAGAGCACAGCGGCATTCTGCGCCCGCGCCCGGACCAATTGCAGCTCCTCCTCTACGGCCTGGTCGGCGAGGACGTAACGGATCTGACGCCAGTCGTCGTAGAACGCCTCTTGCAGGAACGGCAGTATCTCCCGCGCAAACACACGGCGCAGCTCGTCGAAGGACTTCACGTGGTAGAAGTAGCTGTGGCCGAGGGTCTGGTCGCGATGCAGCAGGCGGGACAGGCGGGCATTTATGGCCTGCAGAAGCTGACGCAGGTCGATCGCGTTGCCCTCAGCGTCGTCGATCGATTCAAGCAGTTCCGGCTTCGGCGTGAGTTCCTCGAACCGGAACCGGCGCCGTAAGGCGCTGTCGAGCAGAGCGATCGAGCGGTCTGCGGTGTTCATGGTGCCGATGACGTCGACATTCGCGGGCACCCCAAAACGCTCGCCGGAGTAGGGGAGCGTCACTTCCAAGCCCTTGCAGCTCGCCGCGCGGTTGCCCGACGCATCAATGCGGATCCGCTTGTCCACCTCGACAAGCGTGATGAGCTCGCCGAAGACCTTGGCGACGTTTCCGCGATTGATCTCGTCGATGAAGAGGGCGAAGCGCTTGTCCGGCGCGCGTCGGGCCCGATCGCAAAGCCGCTTCAACGCTCCTGGCCGCACCTCATAGGTGACGGCGCCGTTCTCCGTGACAGGGCGAATGCCCTCGACGAAGTCCTCGTACGCGTAGCTCTGATGGAACGTCACGAACTCGAAGCGATCACCGGCCTCGTCCTGGTATCGCGGCAGGTAATCGTTCTTGAGGCGGTAGGTCTTCCCGGTGCCGGGCGGGCCGTAGAGAATGAGGTTAAGGGGCGGCGCGAGTTTCTTTGGAGATGCATCCCCAGACCCGGCGTCGCCCCCCGGCGTAGCAGCGCCCGATACGATAGGTGGCAGCGCCTTCCAAAGGCGCTCCAGGGTGCGGGCAGCCTTTGACTTGATCTCGATTCCGGAAGACTGCGGGTTCCATTCTTGGCCGGGTTCGCGGCTTTGCAGCTCCTCAAGAGGGACGATTTCATCCGTCGTTGCATCGCGGACGGAGTCGAATGCAACGTCGACGAAACGCGTCGTCTCGCCGGCATCGGCGCGGGCCTGTTCCCAGTGCTCCGCTTCGTAGGGCGCCCGCGTGATCCTTCCGACGGCCACGACGCCTTTCGGAGGATTGCCGGTGCGGATCAGAAAGACGCGGTCACCCTCGCGTGGCTTGCTCGAGCTGCAGCGCCATCGGTTGTCGGCCTTCTCCCCACTGATCGTCGTGGCGCGGTCGGCCGCGAGTGTGTCCCAGGTCCATTTGGAGGGGTTCCAGCTGAGGAGCCAAGCCTTGGTCTGGTTCTTCCACTGGGCCTCGAACTCTTCCTGGTAGAAATCGATATCCGCGCCATGCTCCTCTTCAAGTCGGCGGCGCAGCTCTAGCAAGGCTCGGTCGATCTCGACAGTGCTCCACTTCTTGATCTCCTTCTCCGTCGTGTCTCCGAAGCCGGCGAGGATCAGGCGTTTGTCGCCCTCGGAACTGATCCGCTCGAACGTGTCGGGAAACAGAAGGTGTGGAAGGATGTGGA
This sequence comes from Amaricoccus macauensis, assembly GCF_014201905.1. GTDB lineage: Bacteria > Pseudomonadota > Alphaproteobacteria > Rhodobacterales > Rhodobacteraceae > Amaricoccus > Amaricoccus macauensis. The sequence goes on from NZ_JACHFM010000012.1 coordinate 3,178, forward strand.
TCAGCTGCCTATGCCGCGCCTCCGGGAGGCCGCTCAGCCAGCCAGCGAATGCCCACGGGTCCGACGCGATCTGCTCCCGGTCGGCGGCATCGCGAGCCTTGAAATCGCGCAAGGCGCCGATGAGGAATACCAGCTCGCGCCAACGGTGCGTGTTGTAGGCAGTCCCGGCGGAGCCGATACCTTCAAGAACAGAGTCTTCCAAAAGAGAGTGGGTCGCGCTCAGGCCCTCTCCCGACCAAGACCAGATCTCCAGCACGTTCTCGCGCTTCTTGGAGGCGCCGACGTTCGACGGGAAGAGCTGCGTAAGCCAAAGGCTCTCGGCCATCAGCTGGCGACAATCTGGCGAGCCCTCCGAAAGCTGCACCTTCAATTTCGAGAGGAAATCACCTTCACCGGCGTCGAGATTCTTTACGAAGCGCTGATCGAGTTCGCCGAGTAAGGTGTTGGTCCAGAGGTTTCCGCCGTCCGACAGCGCCGACCCATCTGCAAGAAAGCAGTTTTCCTTCCATGCAGCAGCAGCGTTGTAGATCGGTGCGACGTGGTGATTTGGATTGAAGCGAGACAATTGTCCTCGTTCCTGATTTTACAGTAGCGCCCTTGGTCGATTATATTTCATTTATAAAGAATGATGCTTGTCGTTGATCCGCCGATGCGGACTGATAGCGAACAGGTTTGCTGAGCTTCTTTATCTGACCATCTGTGGTGCCCCGTTTCAGCCAGGCGTTCACTTGCGCTTTCTCCAACTCTAGACGCGCAGCGATATCCTCGACATTCATTGGGTCGCCATCGGTTAACTCCCGCAAGCGCAGGAGAAACAGGCTGTAGAAGTCGCTCGCAGGTTCTGAAGAGCTGTAGTCTGCGTCGGCCTTCGCGATGGGACTGCCTGGAGGCGGCGCATCGGCAGCCCCATCCTCACTCTCTGCAGAGGTGGCCTTCGTGGGTGTAGTGGCGGCTTCAGCAGGTGCGTTCACCGTCTCGGATTGCAGTAGCGGAAATCCCGCTGCTTCGGGTGCCGCATCCCCGCCGACAGCCATTTCCCACAAGGTTGAGAGCGCCGGCACATCTCGCGAAAACCAGCGCGCTCCCTTCTGGACCAACGTCGCGTTGCCGGATGCAGGGTCGTGCTTCGGCTGCACCCAGAGTGGCACCCATTCGCTTTTCAGGTCTTCAATTGCGCCGTTCCAGGTACCTCCCTCGTCGGGCGTGCTGTTCACGACCACGGCAGCATCGGACAGACAGTAGATATGCTTGTTCCGCGCCATGGCATTGCCGACGTTGAAGCCGGCCTCCGGGTTGAACGGCGAGACCAAAACCAAGTCGTCGGCGAGCAGGTGCTTGCGATATTTCGCAGATGTCGCTGCCCGAAGAACGCTATCTGCCAGCACTCCGACTGATGTACCCTCACTTTCGAGTGCGCCGAGCATCGCGCTCTCGTCCACGCCACGGGCACCGCCAGAAATCACCGACAGACCTTGGTTGGCGGCGGCTCGAGCCAAACTCGCTGAGAAGTTGAGGTCTGCTTGGTCGGCATCACGGGATCCCACCACCGCGACGCCGCCTTTGTTGAGAAGCGTTTTGTTGCCGCAACCAAAGAGCGGGCGAAGTCGGGAATCGAGAGTGGGATTGTTCAACGAGGGCACACAGGTCACCCATGCCGGTCTTGGCGTGGGCCGCCAGCGATCGTTCAGCATCTCCACGACTGCATGGACCAGCTCGTCTCGGAAGTAGCCAGCGTGCTTGTCGGCGGCGACCAACTGTCCCCAGCCGGCATCGCCCCATCGCGACAGGATCCGACCGGTTTCGGCGCGCAGTGCTGCGGGGATGTTCCCGCTGAGGCCGTATTCGCGCAGTGCGTCCCTGGCGACCTGTTTGTTGCACTCCAGCTCTAGTTCCGCGTGACGGAGGTATCGCGCAGCTGAGATAGCCATCTCACGGGTGAAGTCCGGGTCTACAATCGGTCGCCCCAGACACTTGGCGCATTTTCCGCATGGCTGAGGACCTGCATCATCGAGCGATTCTGCCAGGAACTCCATCAAGCAGCTCTCCACTGCGACGTAGCTCATTACTTCTTCCCATTCTGTGTCGCGCTGTCCCGTCAAGCGCTCGATCTTTTCGTGGTCCATTCGATAGGGCACGGGTGTGCGCTGCCATGTTGAGCCTGACTTGAGGACCGGCGCCGGGTTCTCCACCGAAAGGAACTTCAGCACCTGCTCAATCTGGCCACGCCTAAGGTTGACGGCCTCTTCGAGTTGCAGGACGCTCAATCCATCACTTTCCTCGAGCGCTGCCAGAATGGCGAGGACCCACCTCTCCTTGGGGAATGCGCTCTTCCGGAAGTAATCATGGATGTGCGAGTCTTCCTCGCCCGACATCAGCACACCGACGGCATGGTCTATGGCGCGGCCGGCACGACCGACCTGCTGGTAGTATGCGACGATTGAGCCCGGCGCTTGGTAATGTACGACGAACCCAAGATCGGGCTTGTCGTAGCCCATTCCGAGCGCGGTTGTTGCGACCAGAGCCTTTATTTCGTTGTTGAGCAGTTTGCGTTCGAGGTGCTGACGATACGCATCCGAGTCCTGGAATCCATCGCCAACCACGCCGCTGAAATACGCTCGGGCTTCGATCCCATGCAATTGTAGCCAGTCGGCAACCTGCTTCGCGTCTCGCTTCGTGAGCGTGTAGACGATCCCGGTTCCGGGTAAAGCACTGACGTGCTCTGCCAGCCATGCCAAACGTGCGGCTTGGGTTGGCAGTTGAACAGTCTGCAGGGCGAGGGTGCTGCGCATCAGGCTTCCACGCTGAATGCCGATGTCACCAAGCTGGTTGTGAACATCCTCGATCACGCGGTTGTTCGCGGTGGCGGTGGTGCCGAGGATCGGGACGTTGGCCGGCATGCGCTGCAAGATGTTGACGAGGCGGCGATAGTCCGGACGAAAATCGTGACCCCAGTCGGAAATGCAATGCGCCTCATCTACCACGAGCAGACCGATCCGCTCAGCTATAGGCAGCAAAACCTTCTCCACGAATTCCTCATTGGCGAGGCGCTCAGGCGACACCAGCAGCGCATCTACTTCGTTCCTCCGGACGACACGCTCGATGCCAGGCCAATCGTCTCGGTTGGTCGAGTTGACGGTGCGCGCGCGGACCCCTAGCCGCTCTGCGGCTTCGATCTGGTTGCGCATCAAAGCTAGGAGCGGGGACACGATGAGGGTTGGTCCGCGTCCGCGGTCGCGAAGGATGCGTGTCGAGATGAAGTAGACGTAGCTCTTGCCCCACCCGGTCCGCTGGACGACGAGACGCCGCTCTCGCCGGTTCACCAATGCATCAATGGCCTCCCACTGCCCATCGCGAAACTCGGCGGCGGCATCGCCGAGGGCGAGCCTGAGAAGTTCGAGAGCGGCAGCCCGATCAGTCACGCGTTCATCCTGCCTTCGTCATGTGGAGCCGCTCCCCGGAGGGGCTGTTCCGCTTAGCTGTTGATCACCCTGGGGATAAGGCGTAACAGTTCGCATATCCGCGAACAAGCGGATTGACAGGGAGAGCAAGCGATGAACCGGCCATGTCCGCCGACGGTGTGACCTTCGGCCAGGCGATTTCGAAGGCCCGCAAGGGACTCGGTCTCAGCCAAAAGGAGCTCGCAGCGCGCGTGATGAAGGAAGAGGGCGGCGGGTCGATATCCCCGCAGTATCTCAACGACATCGAGCACGATCGACGCAGCCCCAGCTCGGGGCACCTGATCCGCCAGTTCTCCGGCATCCTGAACATCCCGGAGGACTACCTATACGCACTCGCAGGCCGGCTACCGGATGATCTGCGGCCGAATGCGTCCTCTCCGGACAAGGTCGTCGAGGCTTTCGCCAATTTCAGGAAGACGCTGAAGGAGTAAGGAGGTTCGCATGGTGAAGATGATCCGTGACAACACGGGCCGCTTTGCCGAGCGACCCTTCTACGCGGCGCGGGATCTCGACAATGAATGCGAGCGGCTGATCCGCGAGCTTCTGATGAAGCGCAAGAAGAAGGTCGAGTATCCGGTCTCGACCGAGGATCTGACCGTGCTGATCGAGATGCACGACGCGGACCTCGACCCGTACGCCGACCTGTCCGCGTACGGCGCCGATGTGGAAGGGGTCACCGAGTTCTTCCCAAACCGGGGGCCCAAGGTCTCAATCTCCGAACGGATCGCGGCCGACGATCGGCGCGAGAATCGCTTCCGCACCACGCTCACGCATGAGTTCGGGCACGTGAAGTTCCACGGGCAGCTCTGGGCGCAGAAGTTCGCCAACGGCGACCTGCTCGAGCGCGGAATGAACGCCAACAAGGCGATCTCCAAGCGCGACACCATCCTGGACGCCCCGCAGTCCGACTGGATGGAATGGCAGGCCGGCTACATCAGCGGTGCGCTACTGATGCCGGCCACGCCTGTCCGTCGCCTCGTTTCCGACTACTGCGGCCCGCGCGAGCTGCACGGCGATATCCATGTTTCGACGGAGCATGCCGCGCAGCTGATCCAGATGGTCATGGAGCGGTTCGCGGTCTCCGAAGAGGCCGCCCGCATCAGGTTGTTGAAGCTGAACCTGATCACTTCGACGCACGGACAGGCCTCGCTCTTCGGCCACTGATCGCGAATCCGCGGAAGTGCGTATTTTTTCGATTGACTCCCCTCTGGCGCGATATACGCTGATTAGCAGATCAGCCGATACATGGAATCACCAGAAAGGAGATCACGGTGACTGCACTGTCCGCCTTCCTTCGCAAGACGCCCGGCGAGGCGCTGCGCGAATACTTCGACCGGCCGGAGATCGGCCTGCCCACCGAGTTCGACTGGAGCGTGCCGGAGGCCGAGTTGTCGAGGCCGCTGCACGGCGCCATCGAGAAGATGTCGCGCGTTCAGCGTGACCGCATCTCGAACGACGCCGAGCGTGTCCATGCCCTGTCCGACGAGCCGGGCCAAGCCGCGATCTACAGCGTCGCGGAGGACCCCGCCTTCCTCGACGGGCTCGCGAACCCGCATGCGCGCTCGCTCTGGATGTTCCTGAATGCGCAGGACCGGTTCCGCCATGCCGAGGAAGTTCGCTTCACCGAGGACCGCAGGCGCGGTCGGATGTGGGCGGGCTACATGACCGACGCGGACTGCGTTGTGCAGCGCGATGCATCGGCCCGTCACGCCTTCATCTCCGCGATCAAGGAGTTCTCGGGCGCCGCCCATGCCCATGTCGACATCTTCGACCGGGTGAGGACGACCCATGAGGGCGACGAATGCGACCTCGTGCAGGTGACGATCTACCGCGAGGGGCGGCCAGACGATCTGCTCCGCTTCGACGACAAGGGGTCGCTTGTCCGCCAGGCCTATCGTCCCGTGTTCGAGGCCGCGGTGACCTATGAGCCCGCCACCGGCGGCATCGAGGTGATCGCCAACGACAAGGCGACTCGGGGCGAGATCGTGAAGGCGACGGTCACGCACCTCCTCGGCATCGAGTTCAAGGAGAACCGCCTGCCGCTGCGCTGCTATGATCTCTCGGTGCTTCTGAACCCGTATGACTTTCCGATTGACCCGGAGGACGGGATCGAGGGCGTCGAGGTGCGCGAACTGCGGCTGATGCCGATCGACGACAGCGATTTCAGGGTGACGCTGGAAAAGCCCGCGCGCGCCGACGAGACGATCTGGACGAAGGCGGAAGAGCGGTTCGGGGACCGCACGCCCCTGAGTGAGGGCTACGTCGTCACGCGGGCCAAGATCGCCGTGAAGCTTGCTCGGCGTCCGGGAGGCGACCGCCGGCGGACGCTGACCCTGTCGATCACGTGGCCGCATGGCTGCGACCTTAAGGATCGGACGGCCACCGAGCAGATGATCGGCGAGAAGTACCTGCGGCGCTGGGGGATCCTGGTCGATGACCTGCAGCTCTTCGAGGATTGATCTCGCCGCCCGCCGGCTGCTCTCGTCAATCGCCGGAACCCGCAACGCGCGGGTTTCGGCCATGGCGCTGGCGCACATGCGCGGTGCCAGCAAGGCGCTGATGGATGCCGGACTGCTCGTGCAGCGCGGCAGCGCGACGTCCGTCGTTGCCGAAGACGATCTGGACGACACCCCGACGTCCGTCATCGCCCACCCGATCACCGGCCATCATGGGCATCTCGGCAACGCGGCATGGCACGACGAACAGGCGAGCGCCCGCCGTCGGGTCTATGCGCTGGACATGGCGGCAGCAGCTCGGCGGGTGGTCGCCCGGCTCGATTGCTCGCTCGGCAAAGACCCGGTGCCTTACCTCGACGGCGCGGTGCTGGATTTCGGGACGGCGCGGCTGCCGAAGCGCAGGGCACGTGTCGGGATCTGGGTCGCTCGCGGTCTGACGACGCCGGCCGTGTTCGAGGAGTACCGCCAGCTCGTTGGGCGCCGGCCGGCCGATGGACTTCGGGTGGTCCTCGTTCTCGACCCTCCGGATCGGCATCGCTTCCGCTTCGTCCGGGGCCACGAGTTCGTCGCGCTGGCGGATGTGGTCGATCATGAAGATGGGCTCGCCATCGCCCCGGAAGTCCTGAGCGCACGCCTGCTGAAGGGCCCGTCGCACAAGAGGCCTGTATGGGTCTCCGGCGATGGCGGGGTGCTGATCGTGCACGGCAGGTGGCACGAGTTCACCGGTGGCAAGCAGAAGATCGCCGTCGCCATGCTCGCCGAGGCCAGGCTTGACGGGGATCCGGTGCTGCCCGTCGCGCGCATCCTCGAGGAGGCCGAGTGCGGCCCATCCGTGAAGCGACTGAAGAATCTCTTCGACGGGCACCCTACGTGGCAGGAGGTCATCCGGGAGAGCGGCTCCAGCGCCTGGCTCGAGGTGTGACGCCACCAAAATCGCGACGATCAGGCCGTCCTTCGGGGCGGCCTTTTTCGTTTTCGGGGGCCCCGATCTGCATTCCTTCCGTCTCCCCTCCCTCCGCCCTCCCGATCTCCTCCCCCCGCACACCCCAGTCTCGTTCGCAGGCATTCGGCCAATCGCGAAGGAGACGACGATGTCAGTCACGCATCTCAACCAGGTCGAGCTGGCAGCTCGATGGAAGATCAGCCCGCGCACGCTGGAGCGCTGGCGTTGGACCGGTGAGGGCCCCGCCTTCATCAAGATCGGCGGCCGGGTCGTGTACCGGCTCGACGATGTCGAGGCCTACGAGGCCAACCGGCACTGCTCGAGCACGGCCGACAAGCCCGCCGTGAAGCTGGCGTGAGGGGGCGGCCATGACGATCCCCAACCGCATCACCCTCGACAACCTTCCCACCCTGCCGGTTGGCGAGATCGCCGCGCTGCCGGGCGACCAGCTGGCGCTCCTGAAGCAGGACGCCGACGAGCGGCTGCGCGCTGCCAAGAACCTCAGCGACTGGCTCGATGGCGCTATCGCGCTCAAGTATGGCGACCAGGCGCAGGAGGCGCGCCGCACGGAGGGCAAGGACACCGGCACCGTCCGGCTGCAGGACGGCCCGGTCACTGTGGTGGCGGAGCTCCCCAAGCGCGTGGATTGGGACCAGGCGATGCTCGCCGGTCTGGTCGAGCGAATCCAAGCGGATGGCGCCGATCCGTCCGAGTACGTCGACATCGCGTTCAGCGTACCCGAGCGGAAATACACCGCCTGGCCCAAGGACATCCGCCAAGAGTTCGAGCCCGCCCGCACGGTCCGGACGGCCAAGCCGAAGTTCCGGCTGCTGCTCGACGAGGAGGCGCGCTGATGGCCATCTCGCTCGCATCCCTGCAAACCTCGACGATGCTGCGCCCGCCGCGCGTCCTGATCCATGGCGTCGCCGGCATCGGCAAATCCACCTTCGCCTCGTCCGCCGACGCGCCGGTGTTCGTCCTCACCGAGGACGGTCTCGGCAAGCTGCAGGTGCCGCACTTCCCGCTGGCGACGAGCTACGCGGAGGTCGCGGAGGCGCTCGACGCCCTGCTCGACGAGGACCATCCCTATTCCACGGTGGTGGTCGACAGCGTGGACTGGCTGGAGCCGCTAATCTGGGCCGAGGCCTGCCGGCGCAACGGCTGGCAGTCGATCGAAAGCCCCGGTTTCGGCAAGGGCTATGCCGAGGCGCTGACCATCTGGCGCGAATACATCGACAGGCTGAACGCGCTCCGCGACCGGAAGGGCATGGCGGTCATCCAGATCGCCCACACCGACATCAAGCGCTTCGACAGCCCCGAGCACGAACCCTACGACCGGTACGTGATCAAGCTGCAGGCCCGCGCCTCCGCGCTGCTGCAGGAGCACTCGGACGTGGTGCTCTTCGCCAACTACCGGATCTCGGTCAGCAAGTCCGACGTCGGCTTCAACAAGAAGGTGACCCGGGCGCTCGGGTCCGGTGCGCGCGTCATGCACACCGAAGAGCGCCCCGCCTTCCTCGCCAAGAACCGCTACGGCCTGCCGGAAACCCTCCCGCTCGAGTGGTCGGAGTTTCTGGCCGCCATGCCCCAATCCGCCTGATTACGACTGAAAGGACAGAACGATGGCACGTTTCGACACCGCCTTTGACGCCGCCGGCATCGAGCCCACCACCGCCTACGAGATCCTGCCCGCGGGCAAGTATCGCGCCCAGATCGTCGAGAGCGAGATGCGCGTCACGAAGAACGGGATGGGGAAGTATCTCTGGCTGATGCTCGACATCCTCGAGGGGCCGCAGCAGGGCCGCAAGGTCTTCGACCAGTTGAACCTGGTGAATGCCAACCCGACCACGGTCGAGATCGCGCAGCGCACGCTGTCGGCGATCTGCCACGCCACGGGCAGGCTGCAGGTGAACGACAGCGACGAGCTGCACCTGATCCCGCTGACGATCCAGGTCGGCGTGAAGCCCCCGAAGGACGGCTACGGCGAGCGCAACACGATCCGCTACCTGGTGCCGGAGGCCCCGGCGCAGGCGAACCCGCCCAAGCCCGCCGCGATGCAGCCGGCCAGCGCGCCCGCGCAGTCGGCGCCCGCCCGCCCGGCCACCGCGCCCTGGAACCGCAAGAGCTGACGCCCTCGGCCGCCGCGGGTTGAAACCTGCGGCGGCCAGGACATCGCCAGACCCGAGAGACAGATCATGACCAACATCACCGACGCGGCCTGCGTGGCCGCGAACGCCCCCGGCTTGCCCGACGACACCCGTCGCCTGATCGAGATCGAGGACGCCATCGCGAAGATCCGCACGCAGATCGCGACCGCCGATCTGACGCGGCAGCGGACGGCTAGGCCGATCGACCCCGACTGGTTTCACCGGGCGCGCACGGCGCTGCGCCACCTCAATCGCGAGCGCGCCGAGATCGTCGCCCGTCAGGGCGGCCGCCGCCGGCGCGAACGGCTCAAGGACATGATCATCGCAGTCCTGCGCGAGCGCCACGACAGCGCCGCCTGGGCCGCTGTGCTGGCGGAAGCGCGGGCGCGGCTCGAGCGGGAGGAGGCGTGCTGATGGCCGAGCTCCCCGAAGCCCCGACGCCGACCATGTCCGCGATCCATGCCTCCTACGAGGCCCGGCAGGGCGACGGTTTGCGCGACCACCTCGGCGCCTCGCTGATCGGCAAGTCCTGTGCCCGTGCGCTCTGGTACGATTTCCGCTGGGCGACAACTTCGCGGCACACCGGCCGCATACTGCGGCTGTTCGAGACCGGCCAGCTGGAAGAGGCCCGGCTCGTCCGCGACCTGCGCGCCACCGGCGCGACGGTGCTGGAGGTCGATCCCGATACCGGGCGGCAGTTCCGCGTCGAGGCGCATGGCGGGCATTTCGGCGGCTCGCTCGACGGTGTCGCCCTCGGTCTGCTCGAAGCGCCGAAGACCTGGCACGTCGTCGAGTTCAAGACCCATTCGGCGAAGAGCTTCGCCGAGCTCGTCGGCAAGGGCGTCGCGCTCTCCAAACCCCAGCACGCCGCGCAGATGCAAATCTACATGCACCTGACCGGCATCACGCGGGCGCTCTACGTCGCGGTCTGCAAGGACACCGACGCGCTCCACATCGAGCGCGTCCCGGCCGACCCAGAAATGGGCGAACGCCTGCTCGAGAAGGCGGGGCGGATCATCTTCGCCCAGCATCCGCCTGAGCGGATCAGCGCGGATCCCGCCTGGTTCGAGTGCCGGTTCTGCGACCACCACCGGCTCTGCCACGGTGAGGACGCCGCGGCGGTCACCTGCCGGTCCTGCCTGCATTCGACACCGGTCGAGGGCGGTTGGCACTGCGCACGCCACGACCGGTTGCTCGACCCTGCCGACCAGCGTCGTGCCTGCGGCCGGCACCTGTTCATCCCCGATCTCGTCCCCGGCGAGGTGAGCGACGCAGGCGAGGACTTCGTCTCCTACCGCATGCGCGACGGCTCGGCCTGGACCAACGACGCCCGCAAAAAGGAGGCCGCCGCATGCTGACCCTGCGCCCCTACCAGCAGGCCGCGATCGCCTCGATCTACGGCTATTTCGAGAAGGAGAGAGGCAACCCGCTCGTCGTGATCCCCACGGCCGGCGGCAAGAGCCTCGTCATGGCCGCCTTCATCGACGGCGTTCTCAAGGCCTGGCCCGACCAGCGCGTGCTGGTCGTCACCCATGTCCGCGAACTGATCGCGCAGAACCATGCCGAGATGCTGGGGCTCTGGCCCGAGGCGCCTGCGGGCATCTACTCGGCCGGGCTCGGCCGCCGCGACGCGCGGGCCCGGATCCTCTTCGCCGGCATCCAGTCCATCCACGACAAGGCGACGCGCATCGGCCATGCCGATCTGGTGCTGATCGACGAGGCCCATCTGATCCCCGGCCGGTCGAACACCATGTATCGCCGCTTCCTCAACGATCTGCAGGCGATCAACCCCGCGCTCAAGGTGATCGGGCTGACCGCGACGCCATTCCGGCTCGACAGCGGCATGCTGCACGAGGGCGAGAATGCGCTCTTCACCGACATCGCCTACGAGGTGTCGGTCCGCGACCTGATCGATCAGGGCTATCTCTCCCCGCTCATCTCGAAGCAGACGAAGACGCGCCTCGACGTGACGGGCGTGGGATCGCGGGGCGGCGAGTTCATCGCGCGCGACCTCGAGGACGCGGTCGATCAGGACGCCATCACACGCGCGGCCGTGGCCGAGGTGATCGCCCATGGCGAGACGCGCCGGTCCTGGCTCGCGTTCTGCTCGGGCGTCCGCCACGCCACCCATGTCGCCGAGGAGTTCCGCCGCCGCGGGGTCAGCTGCGCGACGATCTTCGGCAAGACGCCGAAGGACGAGCGTGACGCGATCATCGCCGCCTTCAAGCGCGGCGAGATCAGGGCGCTGGCCTCCATGGGGGTGCTGACGACGGGCTTCAACGCGCCGGCCGTGGACCTGATCGCCATGCTGCGGCCCACCAAGTCGGCCGGGCTCTATGTCCAGATGGCCGGACGGGGCACGCGGCTTGCCGAGGGCAAGGAGAACTGCCTGGTTCTCGATTTCGCGGGGAATGTCCGCCGGCATGGCCCCATCGATCTCGTGCGGCCGAAACGGCCGGGTGGTCCGGGCGACGGGCCGCCGCCCACCAAGATCTGCCCCGAATGCGGGACCATCGTGGCCATTGCCGCCCTCGAATGCCCCTGCTGCGGCTTCGAGTTCCCTGGCCGCGAGGTGAAGCTCGAGCCGACCGCCTCGACGCTGGAGGTGCTGTCCACCGGCAAGCCGCAGTGGGTCGGCGTCACCGACGTCACCTTCAGCCGCCACGAGAAACGCGGCGGGCGGGTCTCGCTGAAGGTCACCTATCGCTGCGGTCTCGCCTTCCACACGGAATGGGTCTGCTTCGAGCACGACGGCTATCCGCGCCGGAAGGCCGCGAGCTGGTGGCGCGACCGGGCGCCCGAGATGGACGTGCCCGAGTCCGTCGTCGAGGCGCTCCTGCTGGTGGACCGGCTGCGCTGCCCCACCGAGATCGCTGTCCGCCCCGCGGGCCGCTTCACCGAAATTACCGCCTACAGGTTCGCCCCATGCCTTACGTCCGTGCCGGGCTCTGCGCCGTCTGCCATCGAGAGCCCCGTGGCTGGGGCTGGTTCGGCGCGCGTTTCCGCGTCTCCGACCCGCGGCGCGACACGAGCCGCAGAGACCTCTGCAGCCGGGTTTGCCAGGACATCTGCCACCGGAGGTCGGGCATGATCGATCCGACCCCGAACGAGACCGCCGCCATGGTCGAGGGCGGCAAGGCCGGCGGCGCCTATCTCGACAGCCTCGGCCGGACCGATCTCGCTCTGCTGAGCGAGGAGGAGTGGGACACCTTCGTCGAGGTGATCGTCACCGGCTACTGCGACCACCTGCGTGACCTGGCGGCGAAGGACCGCGAACGGCTCGACGGCATGATCCCGGAGGTGCCCTTCTGATGGCGGACACCTCGTGGATGGCGCGCGTCGGGGCGCGTCTCGTGACCAACGGCTACGCGATCCTGCCGATCGCGCCCGGTACCAAGAAGCCCGGCCAGTTCGCCCGCGCGGCCTGGCACGACTACCCGCAGTGGAACCGGCATGCGAGCCGCGCCACGACCGAGCTCGAGGTCGCGACCTGGTCCAGCTGGCCCGACTGCGGCGTCGGGATCGTCGGCGGTGCGGTCGCCGCGCTCGACATCGATATTGCCGAGGATGGCGAACTGGCGCTGCACATCGAGCAGCTGGCCCGCGAGCGGCTGGGCGACACGTCCGCGCTCAGGATCGGCAAGGCACCGAAGCGGCTGCTGGTCTATCGCACGCGAGAGCCCTTCGCCGGGATCCGGCGCGCGCCGCTCGAGGTTCTGTGCCTCGGACAGCAGTTCGTGGCCTATGCCGAGCATCCCGACACCGGCCAGCCCTATGCCTGGCCGGACGAGGGGCTCGCGGATCTCGACATCGAGAGCCTGCCCGAAATCGACGCCGAACAGGCGGCAGCGTTCCTTGACGAGGCGCTGGCGCTGATCCCGCTCGAGCTGCGTGCGAAGAGCCTCGGCGCGAAGGCGGCGAACGGGGCCGGACATCCGTGTCTGCCGGCGCATGCACAGGCCGGCACACTGGCCGCGATCCGGAGCGCGCTCGCCTGGTTGCCGAACGCCGAGCTCGACTACGACAGCTGGATGCGCATCGGCATGGCGCTGAAGGGTGCGCTGGGCGAGGAGGGCGCGACGCTCTTCGCCGACTGGTCGGCGCAGGCGGCCAAGAACGACACGGCCGCGACGGCGAAGGCTTGGGCGAGCTTCAAGCCCGCGCGGATCGGCGCCGGCACGATCTATCATCTCGCCATGGAGAAGGGCTGGCGTCCCGATCCCGACCTCCTGCTCGACGGCAGTCAGAAGGTTTGCGCGAGCGACGAGCATCCCGCGGCCGGCCTCCTCGCGCGGCTCGCCCAGCCCGAAGCCCCGATGCCGATCCTCCCGCCTGCGCCATCGTTCACGCTGACGATCCCGGGTGGGCTCGTGGGCGATCTCGCGCGCTACATGATCGACACGGCGCGCAGACCGCAGCCGCTTCTTGCAGTGGGAGCCAGCCTCTGCGCCCTCGGCGCGCTGATGGGGCGGCGCTACCGCACGACAACTGACCTGCGCACGAACCTCTACATCGTCGGCATCGCGGACAGCGGGTCGGGCAAGAACCACGCCCGCGAGGTCGTCAACGAGCTGTTCTTCGCGGCGGGGCTGGCGCACCACCTCGGCGGCAACAAGATCGCCTCAGGCGCGGGGCTCCTGACCGCGCTCCACCGTCAACCCGCGATCCTGTTCCAGATCGACGAGTTCGGGATGTTCCTCTCGGCGGCGGCCGACCGCAAGCGCAGCCCGCGCCACATCACCGAGATCCTCGACAACATGACCGAGCTCTACACTGCGGCCAGCGGCATCTTCCTCGGCGCGGAATACGCCAACCGGGACGGCTCGAACGAGCGGCGCGACATCGTACAGCCCTGCCTCTGCGTCTACGGCACGACGACGCCACTGCATTTCTGGGGGGCGCTGCAGGGCGTCAACGTGGTGGACGGCTCGCTCGCCCGGCTCATCATCCTGCCGAGCGAGGAGGACTATCCGGACGAGAACCGTAGCGCCGGGCTGCGCCGATCTCCGCGCGCGTTGATCGAGGGGCTGCAGCGGCTCGCCGAAGGCGGCGGCCGAGCCAGCGGAAACCTGGCCGGCCGGACCTCCGGCCCCGAGACCGCGGTCGATCCGATGACCGTGCCGATGGACGACGAGGCGCAGCTTCGCTTCGACGCGCTCCGCGACGAGATCACCGCCGAGCTCAGGGCCGCGGCCGGCACATTTCAGACGCCGATCCTCGCCCGGATCGCGGAAAACGCGGCCAAGGTCGCGCTCGTCCTGGCCGTGGGGCGGGATGCGGTCCATCCCCTCATCCGGCTTGAGGATGCTGTCTGGGCGATCGATTTCGTGCGCCATTTCGCCCGGCGCACCATCGACGCCGTCGAGCGCCATGTCGCCGACACCGAGACCGAGGCGCACCTGAAACGCCTGCGCGAGATCATCCGCAAAGCAGGGGCGGCCGGCGTCACCAAGTCCGAGCTGACCCGCGCCTCGCAATGGCTCAGGGCGCGCGACCGCGACGACATCCTGCTCACGCTGGTCGAGAGCGGCGACATCGTCACGGTCGAGCAGGAGACCGGGGGGCGGAAGGCCATGCGCTTCCGGGCGATGCGCTGAGGATCGGGACGATGCTTCCTTCAACGGCCCCCATCCTTCATTTGAAGGAAGATTCTGCGCAGGCCTCGGTCCTGCAACGGAAATTCGGCGCGGCGGACTTCTTTCAATATTTCACGCAAAGACCCTCGCGCGCGTGGATGGGAAGGGGTGCCACACCCATACCCCATGAAGTAACTGAAATATTGAAAGAAGATATTTATCCTCATTCTGCCAATGGCTTGCGGCTCCACTTCCTTCAAGTGGACGGGGTGAAGCCATTGAAGGAAGCGCCGGGCGCTCCCGGCATCGACAACGTGACCGTGACCAGACCTCGCGATCCGGCTCCGGGCGCGCGTGCTGCCCTCACCAGGCAGCCGTGCCGCCCCGGCCTCTCACTCGAAGAGGAGGTCGTCATGGACCGCTCACCACACATCGCTGCGGCGCCTTTCACGGCTGCCGGCACTCTCGACCGCTGCATTCTCGCGCTGGATCTCGGCACCAGCACCGGCTGGGCGTCGCGCTCGGCCGAAGGGCTGATCACCAGCGGGACCGCGAGCTTCCGCCCCGGCCGCTACGACGGTGGCGGCATGCGCTATCTGCGCTTCACGAACTGGCTCACCGGGATCGACCGCCTGTCGGGGCCGGTCGCCGCCATCTGGTTCGAGGAGGTGCGTCGGCACGCTGGAACCGATGCGGCCCATGTCTACGGCGGACTCATGGCCACGCTGACTGCATGGGCCGAGCTGCGGGGCGTGCCCTACGCCGGCGTTCCCGTCGGCACGATCAAGCGTCACGCCACCGGCAAGGGCAACGCGCCGAAGGAGGCGATGGTCGCGTCCGCGCGAGCCCGGGGCTTCAGCCCCGCCGACGACAACGAGGCGGACGCCATCGCGCTGCTGCTGTGGGCGATCGAGACGAACGGGGGTGTCGCATGAGGTGGCATCCCAAGGGCTACGGCGGCCATCGTCGGGATCCGGAACAGGTGAAGCGCGAGGGCTGGCGCGAACAGGGAGTGCTGGCCGTCTCGCTCGAGGACGCCCGCCTGACCTGGCCGGAACGGGAACTCGTTCGCCAGCTTGGCGAAAAGCTCTACGGGCCGCGCCCCTCCGACGAGGGAGGGCGCCATGGATAAGTGGACCCCGTCCCTCGTCGAGGCGCGCCTCGCCGAAGCGGCCTTCGTGCTCAAGCGCCTGCCCGAGCCGCGACGGCAGGGCTACTTCAGCACGTGGCCCGAGATCGTCCATTCCTTCGCCGACAAGGTGGGCCAGGAGCCGAAGCCCATGCGGGTGCTGCCCTCGCCGCAGGCGATCAGCCGGATGGAGGAGACGCTCACCTGGACCGCCTGCCTCGACCCCGTCGATGGCAAGATCGTCTGGATGCGCGCCCATGGCGAGCGGTGGAAGACCATCTGCTGGACGGTCGGACTGCAGCGCTCGGCCGCCCACCAGCACTGGCTCTACGGGCTCTGCGTCATCTCGCTGAGGCTCAACCGGCGGCGGTTCAACCGAAGCCTGTCGAAGCGGCGCGTGATCGAACTGGCCGGTGGCGCGTAACCCTGCGCGCCACAGGGGAAGGTGTGCGGCGGACAGTTTTCGACGGGACAGAAAACCGGTTCAGGGGCTAGGTTCGGGATAAGCTCGGGAGAGGCGCGCGCGGCGCGGTCCCGAGCGAAACCATCCTTTCGTTGGCAGGTCTGTTGGAAAAGGAAAGGCGCTGATCCTTTCCTTGCGGGCCGCTGTCCGCCCCCGCCAAGCCCCTCAGCCGACTTCGCGGTTCCTTCTGCGCGACATTCGTATGCTGGCGGGCGAAGCGCGGGACATCGCCAGCGACAGGGCCGGATTTTTGGGAAGCCAGCCGGAAGCCGGACCCATCCGCGCCCCGCGCAAACACCAGTGAACGCTGGCCTTCCGACCGGACACCGCTGGTGGCCGCTGGACCCCGCTTGGAGTCCGGCCCGGCATCCGGGGTCCGGAAGCCACCGGCATCCACCCGACCGAGGAACCTTGCCCACCATGACGCTGAGCTTCGCCCCGGACGCGATCGAGACGTGGCCGCTGTCGCGCCTCCAGCCCTACGCGAAGAACGCGAAAGCGCACGGGCCGGACCAAGTCGCAAAGATTGCCGCTAGCATGGCCGAGTTCGGCTGGACCGTGCCCTGCCTCGTCGGCGAGGACGGGGAACTGATCGCGGGCCACGGCCGCGTGCTGGCTGCGACGCAGCTCGGGCTGACCGAAGCGCCGGTAATCGTGCTCGGGCATCTGACCGAGGCGCAGCGGCGGGCGTACCGGATCGCGGACAACAAGCTGACGGAACTCGGCACCTGGGACGAGGCGCTGCTGTCGGCGGAGCTGAACGACCTCTTGGCCGAGGATTTCGACCTGTCGCTGGTCGGCTTTTCCGACGGCGAGTTGGACAAGCTGCTGGCCTACGTGCCGGAGGGGGACGGGGAAGAAGGTGGCGCCGGGGGCTCCGTGCCGCCGGTGACCATCCCCGAACCGCCGCGCAATCCGGCCTCGCGCACCGGCGATCTGTGGATCCTTGGCGATCACCGCCTGCTCTGCGGCGACAGCACCAGCGCTGCCGACGTTCGCCGCCTGATGAATGGCGAGCGGGCGATCTTGTTCGCGACCGATCCGCCGTATCTGGTGGACTACGACGGCTCGAACCACCCGACCCGGAACAAGGACTGGTCGGCGTCCTATGGCACGACCTGGGACGACAGTTCTCAGGGCGCGGAGCTCTACGACGGCTTCATCGCCGCTGCCATCGCCGAGGCGATCACCGACGATGCCGCCTGGTACTGCTGGCACGCGTCGCGCCGCCAAGCGATGCTCGAAGCCTGCTGGGAAAAGGCCGGCGCCTTCGTCCATCAGCAAATCATCTGGGTGAAGGACCGGGGCGTGCTGACCCGGTCCCACTACCTCTGGAAGCACGAGCCCTGCTTCATGGGCTGGCGCCGCCCGAACCGCCCACCGAAGGTCGCCGAACAGACGCTGCCCTCGACCTGGGAGATGCCGTCCTTCGCCAAGGACGAGCGCCCGGACCACCCGACGCCGAAGCCGCTCGACGCCTTCGGAATCCCGATGCGCCAGCACGTGGCGCGCGGCGGGCTCTGCTACGAGCCCTTCTCGGGCTCGGGCTCGCAGATCATGGCGGGCGAAGCCAACGGCCGCCGCGTCTTCGCGATGGAGATCAGCCCCGCCTATGTCGATGTCGCGGTCGAACGCTGGCAGGCCGAGACCGGCCGCGACGCGATCCTTGATGGCGACGGTCGGACCTTCGCCCAGGTGAGAACCGAGCGGCTGGGCGACAGCGTCGAACCCACGGCCTATACGCCGGACACTGACACCGCCCCCGAACCCGCGCGCAAGCGCAAGTCCGCCGCATGAAACAGACCCACCTCATGTCGCTGGTCGAGTCCGTCGCCAACGTGATCGTCGGCTACGGCGTCGCCGTGGTCACGCAGATCTTGATCTTCCCGGTCTTCGGGCTGCACACGACGCTGGCGCAGAACCTCAAGATGGGCGCCATCTTCACTATCGTGTCGATAGCGCGTTCCTTCGCCTTGCGGCGGGTGTTCGAGGCGATCCGGATGCGGACCGCCAAATGATCGACCGCCGCCCCGGAGGGACGGCGGCCATCAACTTTTCGGGGTCCGGTGCGTCAGGCGGCGGGGAGTCTGTACACGCGCCCGCGCCCCTCGACCTTTTCGGAGGTGAGCTCGAGCCCGAGTTTCTTCTTCAGCGCGCCAGACATGGCGCCGCGCACCGTGTGCGACTGCCAGCCCGTTTGGGCGACGATCTCGTCGATGGTCGCGCCGCCCTCTGCGCGGAGCATCTCGATCAGAGTTTCCTGCTTGGTGCCCTTCCGGCGCTGGACCGGGGCGGTCGGCGCTTCCGCCGGCGGCGTCTCGTCCTGCTCGTCCGTGATCCTGAGGGTGCTGTAGGCCAGCGGGGTGGCACGTAGCGTGATCGGGCCGCGCTCCTCGTCGTGCCGCCAGACGGTATTGAGGTCCGTGGCTGCGATTTCCTCGATCAGCTCCTGCTTGAGGAGGCTCTTGCAGACGTTGCCGACGGCGCCGCCCTTGAGGCTGGCGGTGACGGGAAACACCGCCCCGTCTTCGCGCGCGCAGGCGGTGGACAGGATGACGGCTTGGGCGTCGGAAAGCTGAATCTGGGTCATGGGGTCGTCTCCTTGCTCGAGGCCCGCGTCATGCGGTGCCTTCTACGACCCCGAGCCGCGCAGGGCGCGCGGCGGGAGTTCCGGCAGCGCCGGAGATCAGCGGGCGTGTTCGCCCTCGCCGAAGGCGCTGTCGGTGATGCGCTTCAGGAGGCTGGCGTAGTGTTCGAGGGTACCGACCATGGCCCATCCCGCCTCGTCGGGGTGGCAGTTGAAATGGTCGTCGCTGAGCGCCTGCAGGCGGGCGAGCATCTCGTCGATCTCGGCCTTCTTGCCGATGAAGGCCGCGAGCGCGGCTTCCTTGTTCCGGCGCGCCTTCTCGGCACGGAGCTCAAAGCGCGGCGTGGTGATCGGGGTCAGGCGGGTGGTCATCGTGGTAGCTCCGTGGTGAGTTGCATCGCTCTTTGAAGGGACGTTCGCTCCGCTGGCGACGCTTATCAACTCGATAAGCACATGATCTTGAATGATAATCGGAGCCGTCGATGCAGGGTATGAGCGAGCGCCAGTACGCCGCCCATGTCGGGCTGTCGCGCGGTGCGATCCAGAAGGCGAAGGCCGCCGAGCGGCTGGTCCTCTATCCCGACGGCAGCATCAACGCGGCCGCCAGCGACGCGCGGCGGGCGGAAACGACCGACCCCTCCAAGACCCGCAAGCCGCCCGCGCCGAAGCTGAAGCCCGTCTCCGAGGCAGCGGTCGCCGCTGTCGGCGACACGCTCCGCGAACAGGGTCTGGCGGTCCCGGCCGTCGGCGGCGGCACGACCTTCCTGCAGGCCAAGACCGCGAACGAGGTGCTGAAGGCGCAGGAGCGACGCATCCGGCTTCAGAAGCTGAAGGGGGAGTTGATCGAGCGGGCCCGCGCGCTGGCGCTGGTGTTCCGGCTGGCGCGGGAGGAACGCGACGCGTGGGTGAACTGGCCCGCGCGCGCGGCGGCGCTGATGGCGGCAGAACTCTCGGCCTCATGCAGCGAAGCGACGGGCCAGCAGATCGCCGTGGAGCCAGCCGCGATGCAGAAGGTCCTGGAGAAACATGTACGCGCCCACCTCGACGAACTCGCCGAGGTCCGGCCCGACTTCCGGTGAGAGCGGCGATGATCTTGGCGGTCTGACCGACTTCGACGGCGCGGGCGAGATCCTGCGCGCCTGGGGCAACGGGCTGCGGCCCGACCCGGACCTGACCGTCTCGGAATGGGCGGACCGGCACCGGATGCTCTCGGGCCGCGCCTCGGCCGAGCCCGGGCGGTATCGCACGGTGCGCACGCCCTACATGCGCGAGATCATGGACCGGCTGTCGCCCGGCGATCCGACCCAGCGGATCGTGTTCATGAAGGCCGCGCAGGTCGGTGCGACCGAGGCGGGCCACAACTGGATCGGGTTTGCAATCCACCAGGCGCCCGGGCCGATGCTGGCGGTCCAGCCGACGGTGGAACTCGCCAAGCGCAACTCGCGCCAGCGGATCGACCCGCTGATCGACGAGAGCCCCGAGTTGCGGGAGCGGGTCAAACCGGCCCGGTCGCGCGACGCGGGCAACACGATGCTGTCGAAGGAGTTCGCGGGCGGCATCCTGATCATGACCGGCGCGAACTCGGCGGTCGGGCTGCGCTCGACCCCGGCACGCTACATCTTTCTCGACGAGGTCGACGCCTATCCGGCATCGGCCGACGAGGAAGGCGATCCGGTCACGCTGGCGGAAGCGCGGTCGCTGACCTTCGCCCATCGGCGCAAGGTGCTGCTGGTCTCGACCCCGACCATCCGAGGGCTGAGCCGGATCGAGCGAGAATACGAAGCCAGCGACCAGCGGCGGTTTTTCGTGCCGTGCCCGCATTGCGGCGCGATGCAGTGGCTGAAGTTCGACCGGCTGCGCTGGCAGAAGGGCCGCCCGGAGACGGCCGAGTATCACTGCGAGGGCTGCGAGACGCCCATCGCGGAACACCACAAGACGGCCATGCTGGAGCGCGGCGAATGGCGGGCAACCGCCACGGCCGCCGATCCGACCACGGTCGGGTATCACCTCTCGGCGCTCTATTCGCCGATCGGCTGGCTGAGCTGGGAGCGGATCGTGCGGGCATGGGACGCGGCGCAGGGGTCGGACGAGGCGATCAAGGCGTTCCGCAACACGATCCTCGGCGAGACATGGGTCGAGACTGGCGAAGCGCCGGACTGGCAGCGGCTTTACGACCGTCGCGAGCGCTGGACATCCGGCACGGTGCCAGCGGGTGGGTTGTTCCTCACCGCCGGTGCCGACGTGCAGAAGGACCGGATCGAGGTCGATGTCTGGGCCTGGGGTCGCGGGCTCGAAAGCTGGCTCGTCGATCACGTCGTGATCGAAGGTGGGCCGGATCGTCACGA
>NZ_JACHFM010000013.1:0-2500 GCF_014201905.1 Amaricoccus macauensis
TTGGTTGCGGGGGCAGGATTTGAACCTGCGGCCTTCAGGTTATGAGCCTGACGAGCTACCGGGCTGCTCCACCCCGCGATGATTTTGTTTTGTGAGAGAGCATTTCTGTGGGCTTTACAGGTTTGGCGGTGACCTACTCTCCCGCGTCTTAGGACGCAGTACCATCGGCGCGGCGGTGCTTAACGGCCGAGTTCGGGATGGGATCGGGTGTTTCACTCGCGCTAATGCCACCAAACCTGCAAAGCCCACGCTTCCTTTTTGGGGAAGTTTGGGACACGAGACGTTTGTTTTTCAGTCTATTTCCGTATTTGACACTCGGGTATTGCGACTTCCGTATGTCCGGGACGGGTCTGTCGTCTTCCGGATCGGATGAAGCCTATCGGGCGATTAGTACCGGTCAGCTGAATGCATTGCTGCACTTATACCTCCGGCCTATCGACGTGGTGGTCTTCCACGGCCCTCAAGGGAGACCTGGTTTTGAGGGGGGCTTCCCGCTTAGATGCCTTCAGCGGTTATCCTGTCCGCACATAGCTACCCTGCACTGCCGTTGGCACGACAACAGGTCCACCAGTGGTGCGTTCACCCCGGTCCTCTCGTACTAGGGGCAACTCCTCTCAAGTCTCCGACACCCACGGCAGATAGGGACCGAACTGTCTCACGACGTTCTAAACCCAGCTCACGTACCACTTTAAACGGCGAACAGCCGTACCCTTGGGACCTTCTCCAGCCCCAGGATGTGATGAGCCGACATCGAGGTGCCAAACACTGCCGTCGATATGGACTCTTGGGCAGTATCAGCCTGTTATCCCCGGCGTACCTTTTATCCGTTGAGCGATGGCCCTTCCACGCGGGACCACCGGATCACTATGGCCGACTTTCGTCTCTGCTCGACTTGTCAGTCTCGCAGTCAGGCGGGCTTATGCCATTGCACTCGACGGTTGATTTCCGACCAACCTGAGCCCACCATCGCGCGCCTCCGTTACTCTTTGGGAGGCGACCGCCCCAGTCAAACTACCCGCCACACAGGGTCCCG
This sequence comes from Amaricoccus macauensis, assembly GCF_014201905.1. GTDB lineage: Bacteria > Pseudomonadota > Alphaproteobacteria > Rhodobacterales > Rhodobacteraceae > Amaricoccus > Amaricoccus macauensis. Next base: position 1,034 of record NZ_JACHFM010000013.1, read on the forward strand.
GAACCGGATAACGGTCCGCGGTTAGACATCAGGCAAGGCAAGGGTGGTATCTCAAGGGAGGCTCCCCGGGAACTGGCGTCCCCGCTTCAAAGCCTACCACCTATCCTGCACATGCCTGACCTGATGCCAGTGTGAAGCTGTAGTAAAGGTGCACGGGGTCTTTCCGTCTGACCGCGGGAACCCCGCATCTTCACGGGGAATTCAATTTCGCTGAGTCTACGTTGGAGACAGCGGGGAAGTCGTTACGCCATTCGTGCAGGTCGGAACTTACCCGACAAGGAATTTCGCTACCTTAGGACCGTTATAGTTACGGCCGCCGTTTACCGGGGCTTCAATTCAGAGCTTGCACTCCTCCTTTTAACCTTCCGGCACCGGGCAGGCGTCAGACCCTATACGTCGCCTTTGGGCTTCGCAGAGTCCTGTGTTTTTAGTAAACAGTCGCCACCCCCTAGTTTGTGCCCCCCGCCAGTGGTTGCCCACCAACGGGGCCTCCTTCTCCCGAAGTTACGGAGGCATTTTGCCGAGTTCCTTCAACGTAGTTCTCTCAAGCGCCTTGGTATGCTCTACCAGTCCACCTGTGTCGGTTTAGGGTACGATCTCATGGAGGGCTATTTCCAGGGACCGCTTCGAAGCCTGATCAATCCGATAAGACCAGACAACAGCTACGATCCGTCACTTCCTCCTGGCCCAGGAATATTAACCTGGTTCCCATCGACTACGCCTTTCGGCCTCGCCTTAGGGGTCGGCTCACCCTGCTCAGATTAGCTTTAAGCAGGAACCCTTGGACTTTCGGCGAGCGGGTCTCTCACCCGCTTTGTCGCTACTCATGTCAACATTCTCGCTTCTGAATGCTCCACCGGTCCCTCACAGGCCGGCTTCGTCGCCGAGACCCATGCCTCCGGAGTCTTGGGTCGCGCTACCGCTACGCTACTTGAGCGCACAGCAGCATCCAAAACTAAAGAGGCAGGGTCTGCATAGACAGAACGCTCCGCTACCGCGCATCTTGCGATGCACCCTGAGCTTCGGCTCGTGGCTTGAGCCCCGTTACATCTTCGCCGCAAGACAGCTTATCTAGACCAGTGAGCTGTTACGCTTTCTTTAAATGATGGCTGCTTCTAAGCCAACATCCTGGTTGTTTTGGCCGTCTCACATGCTTTCCCACTTAGCCACGAATTAGGGGCCTTAGCTGCAGGTCAGGGTTGTTTCCCTCTTCACGACGGACGTTAGCACCCGCCGTGTGTCTGCCGGACAGAACGCCTCGGTATTCGGAGTTTGCTTAGGATCAGTAAGACGGTGAGTCCCCATAGCCCATGCAGTGCTCTACCCCCGAGGGTATTGATCCGACGCTCTACCTAAATAGATTTCGCGGAGAACCAGCTATCTCCGAGTTTGATTGGCCTTTCACCCCTAGGCACACCTCATCCCGACCTTTTTCAACAGGTGTGGGTTCGGACCTCCAGTGCGTGT
>NZ_JACHFM010000014.1 GCF_014201905.1 Amaricoccus macauensis
CGGCTCGGTCAGGATCGCCGGCATCGCCTTGGGGTGAACGGCGCGGACCTCGGCGTTCGGCGTGGTGGTCAGGAAACCGAAGAGGTCCGCCGTCACCGGCCCCTCCTTCACCTTCCGCGTGCTGGTCCAGGTCGCCCACAGGCCGGCGAAGAAGGCCAGCGGCCGGGTCTCGTCGAAGGCGAACCACACCGGCGGCCGCGAGCCGTCCGCCAGCGTCTCGTTCTCGGCGAAGCTGGTGAAGGGCACCAAGCAGCGGTGCTCGGGCCCGAGCCAGGGCCGCCAGTGCGACGAGCTCGTCTGGCGGATGTTGGTGACGCCGCGGTCGACCTTCTTCCCCGCGAGGTACTGCGGCGGCGTCGGCATCCCCCAGCGCGCCATGACGAGCTCCCTGCCCTCGCCGGCGTTGCGGATGATCGGCGCCGGATAGTCCGGGTAGATGCCAGGCAGCGGCGGCATGTTGCCGGCGCGGTCGTCGAGGCCGGCGAAGAGCCGGCGCATCGCCTCCTGGGAGCGCGTCATCGAGTAGAGGTTGCACATGGGCGACTTCTCGTCCTGGGGCCGGCCGAAGGGCAGATAGGGGGAGGTGTAGACCACGGAGTCGGTGCCGTCCGCCAGCAGCAGGTCGGGGAAGCACGCGACGAACCGGTGCGCGGTCTCCGGCGCCCGGAAGTAGACCGCCACCGCGTCCCGCGAGATCCCGAGCGCGCTCGCGGCATGGAAGGCATACTCCCCCCGCCCGACCTCCTGATCGAGCCATCGATAGAGGTCGTCGAACTGCCGCTCGAAGCCACCTTCGGGGACCAACAGCTTGACCCGCACCGGAAATGCCTCGTCGTCGATCCGTCTCTGGGGCGTGCTTCGGCGAGTCATGAGTCCTCGGGGGCGCGGGTATGTTCTCTAAATGTTCCTGATCGGCGCGCGGCGCAAGCACGCTGTCGCGTGAGGGATCGCCGTCGGCGATCGCGGTGATCGGCGGACAGGTCGGGAGATCGACGGGCCGAGGCCCGCTCACCCCCGCCCTGACGACTTCGCCATGCATCACGTCCGCCCAGCATCCGGGCGCCCGCGCGTCAACCGGCAAGCGGCGGCCAGGGCCGCCGGCTCCGCCGCCCCCCGTGTCCTCGCCTGCGGCTGCGGGCCGCGCCACGGGGCGTCTCCGCCCAGGTCTGACCCGCGCTCTCCCGGCCGCGGGTCGGGCAGTCGCCCTCCCCGCTCTGCCCACCCGGGAAATGCGGGGTGCATTTCCGGTCGGCAGACCGGGACGGCTCCGCCCAATGCGGACCGAAGGGCAGAGACCCCCGGCCGCGCCACCACGAAGGAGACCGGCCGATGGCCATCGACGACGACGACTTCGAGGACGACGACGAGCTCGAGCTCTTCGAGGACTACGAGGACGGGGAGATCGGCTACGTCCGGTTTCTGCAGGCGCACGGAGTCGAGCGCACCTGCGCGCGCTGCGGCGCTCCCTTTCGCGGCATGCCGGACTACGGCCACTGCAACGCCTGCGCCGACGCGATCGAGGCGGGCCACCCGGTCGACTGACCGGACCCCGCGGGCGGGGGGCCAGCGCCTCCTGCCTTTCCCAATTCGATAGAGGAAGATCGCGATGCAACGCGCGGAATGGAAAGCCTTTCATCATTCGATCCGGCACGACGCCCGGGCGTTCCGGGACAGCCACGGCGGCTTTCCCTGCTTCACCCGCCGCTTCGTCCACAACGGCGAGGAGTGGAGCTTCACCCGTGCCCGCAACGACGGCCGGGGCTGGACCAGCCACCTGCGGAAAAGCCTTATCCGTCAGATGGGTTGGCGGCAGAAGCACGCCGACGAGATGAGCGACCTGCCCTACTGGCACCAGAAGCACCGCCGCGAGCCCTGGGCCCGTGCCACCTTCCGCCGGGCGATCCGGACGGCGGTGCGCTGTGCGCGCGAGTGGCGCCTCGCCGGCCAGGCGGAGGGCTGAGCGATGTTCGGCACCTACTGCCGCCTCGGCGTGCCGGTGTGGTCGACCGACCGCGAGGTGATCCGCGCAGCCCGGCGCCTGCTCTCGGCGACCGCGCGGCGCGGGCGTGCCCTCCGCACCGAGCGCCATGCCTTCCTTCGGCAGATGCTGGAGTTCCACCACTGCGAGCAGGATCTGGTGCGCGAGTACCGGCTCTGACCCCGCGGGCTCCCGCTGACGCGGGAGCCTCGTTTCCTGATTTCCCGAATTCCTCAGCCGCTGGCGGCTTCCGTTTCCGGGCAGCGGAGATCGCCGTCGGCGATCGCGATGATCTGCGGACAGCCCGGGGGATCGACGGGCCGAGGCCCGCTCACCCCCGCCCTGACGACTTTGCCACCCATGACGTCCGCCCAGCATCCGGGCGACCGCGCGTCAACCGGCAAGCGGCGGCCAGAGCCGCCGGCTCCGCCGCCCCCCGTGTCCTCGCCTGCGGCTGCGGGCCGCGCCACGGGGCGTCTCCACCCAGGTCTGACCCGCGCTCCCCCGGCCGCGGGTCGGGCAGTCGCCCTCCCCGCTCTGCCTTCCCCGGAAATGCGGGGCATTTCAGGTCGGCAGACCGGAGAGGCTCCACCCGAACGGCGGATCGAGGGCGAAGACCCCGGCCGCGCCACCACGAAGGAGACCGGTTCCCATGCGGACGCACTTCACTTTCCTCGCCAGCTCCTGCCACGGTTGGCTGATCGTCACCCCGGATGAGCTCGCGGCGGTCGGGCTCAGCGAGGCCGACATCACCCCCTACAGCTACCGGCGCGGCGACCAGCTCGGGCTCGAGGAGGACGAGGACGCCCAGACCTTCCTCGAAGCCTACAAGGCCCGCTTCGGCCGGGAGGCCGAGATCATCGACGACCTCGGCTCCTGCGACCAGTGGGAGCATTTCGGCAAGCGGCCGTGTCACTGAGGAGGGCGGACCGATGAACATGCACGCCCCCGCCCTGCGCCGCCGCCTCTCCGACATCGTCGAGGAATACGACACCAAGCGCGCCGGCATCGCCGGGGCGCTCGCCGCCTACGGCCGATCGGTCGCGGAGCTTTCCGCGGCCGCCTGCGTCGGGACCGCCTACGGCGGCCCCCTGCTGCGCGACAGCTCCGGCCCCGCGCCGTGGGCGATGGAGGCCGCCCTCCTGAAATCCGCGTGGCGCCACGTCTACGAGGGCCTCGCCGTAGCCGAGATCGCCTCGGCGGCCGACAAGCGCCGCTTCGAGCAGATGCTGGAGAAACCGCCGGCTTTTACGCTGACGGAGATCCGGGAGCGGTTCGGCGACTACCTCCTGAACCCGCGCCACCACATCCTCCGCGGCCTCGCCGAAGTGTTCTGCGGGCTCGACCCGGCCTATCGCTCGCACTCCAAGGTCAAGGTCGGCGTCGCCGGTCTGCCGAAGCGGGTGATCCTGCAGTCGGTCGGCGGCTATGGCGCGTGGGGGACCGACCGGCTCCGCGACGTGCTGAACGCCCTCGCCGCGTATCAGCGCCTGCCGCTCGTGACCTGGCCGGAACTCCGCGCCCTTCTCGACGATGGCGAGGCTTGTCTGGCCGGCAAGGAGATCCGGCCCGGCTTCGGCGAGCCGTTCCGCACCGTGGCGCGCGGCGTGCGCCTGCGGCGCTTCGCCAACGGCAACGGCCATCTCTTCTTCGAGGAGCCGACGCTCCGCGACATCAACCGGGCGCTCGCCGAGTGGTATGGCGAGGTCCTGCCCGACGTGGAGGACGACACGCCGGCGCGGCCACGGCCGGGAACGGCGGTGGCGCGGGACCTGCAGTATTATCCGACCCCTGCCCCGCTGGCGCGGCGGATCGTCGAGGGCCTCGGCCGCATCGCCGGCGAGCGCGTCCTCGAACCTTCCTGCGGCTGCGGCCGGCTGCTCGACGCGCTGCGCGACGCCGGCGCCGATACCTTCGGCATCGAGGTCGACGGCGCTCGCGCCGCGCAATGCCGGCAGAAGGGCCATATCGTCCAACGCGCCAACTTCCTCGAGACCGTCCCGACCGGCGACTATGATCGGGTGGTGATGAACCCGCCCTTCTATGGCACCCACTACGCCCGCCACGTCGAGCACGCGCTCCGCTACCTGCACCCGAACGGCGTGCTGACCGCGATCCTGCCGGCGGCGGCGCGCTACGACCACGGCCTCCTGAGCGGCTCCTGGGAAGATCTGCCGGTCGGCGCGTTCTCGACGAGCGGCACCAACGTCAACACCTGCATCCTGACGCTGCGCCGTCCCGCCGATCCCGGTTGAAGCCCCGCCCGAGGGCAATCCCTCCCCTGCCCCATTTTCGTCGTCTAAAATATCCTCGGGGGGTGCCGGGGGGCAGACGGCCCCCCGGCTTCGACATCGGCCACCCGCGATGTGGCCGGAGATCTGGCGCGCGGGCTGCGGAGATCGCCGATGGCGATCGAGGGGTTGCCGGCGGGCGTCGCCTCGACGGGCCTTCGGCCCGCTCGCCGCCGCCCGGGTCCTGCTCCGGCCGTGCGCACCGCTTGTTAGGGGATCGCCGGCGAGGATCGTCGGAGACAGAAGGGCGAGGAAGCGGCAGTGCGCATCATCGGGTTCGCGGCGCAGGCGATGATGACGGTCGGCGTCTTGCTGACGATCGGCGTGCCGGCGAGCGCGACCGAGGCGTTACGCCGCGACGCCGAGATCATCGGAGTCGCCAGCGTGATCGACGGGGACACGCTCGAGATCCACGATCGGCGGATCGGGCTCGACGGGATCGACGCGCCGGAGTCGGCGCAGCTCTGCCTGCGGGAGGGCCGGAAGGAGCGCTGCGGGCAGAGGTCGGCGTTCTTCCTCTCGGATCTGATCGGGCAAGGGACGGTGCGGTGTGTTTCGCACGACGTCGATCGCTACGGGCGGGACATCGCGACCTGCTGGCTCGGCGGGTTGAACCTCAACGAGCGGATGGTCGCGGCTGGCCAGGCGGTGGCCTACCGGAAGTATTCGAAGCGGTACGTCGAGGCTGAGGCGGAGGCGGCACGGCTCGGGATCTGGTCGACCGAGTTCGAGATGCCGTGGGACTATCGCCGGGCGCATTAGCGAAGGCGCGAGG
>NZ_JACHFM010000015.1 GCF_014201905.1 Amaricoccus macauensis
ATGGCCTCCTCTGGGTCCGGGCGCACCGGCCCGCATGTTCATGTGATGGCCGGGCGCCCTCGCCCGGCCAATTCCTCGGGTCAGGCGAACTTCGCCTGGATCTCGTCCGAAATGTTCTGCGGCACCGCGTCGTAGTGGTCGAACTGCATGGTGAACACCGCACGGCCCGAGGACATCGAGCGCAGCGTGTTGATGTAGCCGAACATGTTCGCGAGCGGGACCATGGCCGCGATGGCGATGGCGTTGCCGCGAGTGTCCTGACCCTGCACCTGGCCGCGACGCGAGGTGAGGTCACCGATGATGCTGCCGGTATATTCGTCCGGCGTCACCACCTCGACCTTCATGATCGGCTCGAGCAGCTTCGCACCGGCCTTCTTCAGGCCGTCGCGCATCGCCTGCCGGGCCGCGATCTCGAAGGCGAGAACCGACGAGTCGACGTCGTGATAGGCACCGTCGATCAGCTGAACCTTGAAGTCGATGACCGGGAACCCGGCGAGCGGACCGGAGTCCATCACCGACTGGATACCCTTCTCGACGCCCGGGATGTATTCCTTCGGCACCACGCCGCCGACGATCTTGTTCTCGAACGAGTAGCCCTCGCCCGGCTCCGTCGGCACGATGACGAGCTTGATGCGCGCGAACTGGCCGGAACCACCCGTCTGCTTCTTGTGGGTGTAGTCGATTTCGGCCTTCTTCGAGATCGTCTCGCGGTACGCCACCTGCGGCGCGCCGATGTTCGCCTCGACCTTGAACTCGCGCTTCAGGCGATCGACGAGGATGTCGAGGTGAAGCTCGCCCATCCCCTTCATGATCGTCTGGCCCGACTCGATGTCGGTCTCGACGCGGAACGACGGATCCTCGGCCGCGAGCCGCTGCAGGCCCTGGCTCATCTTCTCCTGGTCGTTCTTGGTCTTCGGCTCGATCGCGATCTCGATCACCGGCTCCGGGAAAGTCATGGTCTCGAGGACCACCGGCTTCGTCGGATCGCAGACCGTGTCGCCGGTCGTGGTGTCCTTCAGACCCGCGAGCGCGATGATGTCGCCGGCAAACGCCTCGTCGATCTCCTCGCGGTTGATCGCGTGCATCATCATCATGCGGCCGACGCGCTCGCGCTTGCCCTTGGTCGAGTTCATCATCTGGTCGCCCTTGCGCAGGACGCCCGAGTAGATGCGCGTGAAGGTGAGCGAGCCGACGAACGGATCGTTCATGATCTTGAAGGCGAGGCCGGCGAAGGGCTGCGTGTCATCGGCGGAACGCGCGATGTCACGGACTTCCTCTTCGTCGCCCGGCGCGAAGCCCATGTAGGCGGGCACGTCGAGCGGGCTCGGCAGGTAGTCGATGACGGCGTTCAGCATCGGCTGCACGCCCTTGTTCTTGAACGCCGAGCCACAGATCACCGGCACGAACTTCATCGCGAGCGTGCCCTTGCGGATCAGCTTGCGCAGGGTCTCGATGTCGGGCTCCTCGCCTTCGAGGTAGGCCTCCATCGCCACGTCATCGAGCTCGACCGCGAGTTCGATCATGGTCGAGCGCATCTCGGCGGCCTGTTCGGCGAGCTCGGGGCGAATCGCCTGGCGGGTCCAGGACGCGCCAAGATCGTCGCCCTTCCACGTCCACTCTTCCATCGTCACGAGGTCGACGTGGCCCTCAAGGGCGCTCTCGGAACCGATCGGCAGCTGCACCGGGCACGGGACGGCGCCGGTCCGGTCCTTGATCATCCTGACGCAGTTGAAGAAATCGGCGCCGATCTTGTCCATCTTGTTGACGTAGACAATGCGCGGCACCTTGTAGCGGTCAGCCTGACGCCACACGGTCTCGGTCTGCGGTTCCACACCGGCGTTGGCATCGAGCACACACACCGCGCCGTCGAGCACGGCGAGGCTGCGCTCCACTTCGATGGTGAAGTCGACGTGGCCGGGGGTGTCGATGATGTTGAAGCGGTGCTTCGGAGAGTTCGGCGTCTTGCCGTCCTCGGTACGCTCCCAGAACGTGGTGGTCGCGGCCGAGGTAATGGTGATGCCCCGCTCCTGCTCCTGCTCCATCCAGTCCATCGTCGCGGCCCCGTCATGGACCTCGCCGAGCTTGTGGCTCTTGCCGGTGTAGAAGAGGATACGCTCGGTCGTCGTCGTCTTGCCGGCATCGATGTGCGCCATGATGCCGAAGTTACGGTAGAGATCGAGGGGATATTCGCGGGCCATCTGCCTGTTCCTAACCTTCCGCCGTCACCAGCGGTAATGGCTGAACGCCTTGTTGGCGTCGGCCATCTTGTGAGTATCTTCACGCTTCTTCACGGCGGCGCCACGCATGTTGGCGGCGTCGAGCAACTCGCCGGCGAGGCGCTCTTCCATGGTGTGCTCGTTACGGGCACGGGAAGCCTTGATCAGCCAGCGGATCGCCAGAGCCTCGCGGCGCTCCGGACGCACCTCGACCGGCACCTGGTAGGTGGCACCACCGACGCGGCGCGAGCGGACCTCGACCGAGGGCTTCACGTTGTCGAGCGCCTCGTGGAACACTTCCACCGGGGGCTTCTTCAGCTTGGTCTCGACCCGCTCCAGCGCGCCGTACACGATGCCCTCGGCGGCCGACTTCTTGCCGTCGTACATCAGGTTGTTCATGAACTTCGTGACCACGCGGTCGCCGAACTTGGCGTCCGGCAGGATCTCGCGCTTCTCGGCCTGGCGACGTCGCGACATGCCCTATCTCCTCGTTTCGCCAGAAATCACTTCGGACGCTTCGCGCCGTATTTCGACCGGCGCTGCTTGCGGTTCTTCACGCCCTGGGTATCGAGCACACCACGCAGGATGTGGTAGCGCACGCCCGGAAGGTCCTTCACGCGGCCGCCACGAATGAGCACGACCGAGTGCTCCTGCAGGTTGTGGCTCTCGCCGGGGATGTAGCTGATGACCTCGAAACCGTTCGTGAGACGGACCTTCGCCACCTTACGCATGGCCGAGTTCGGCTTCTTCGGCGTAGTCGTGTAAACCCGCGTGCACACGCCCCGCTTCTGCGGGCTGCCCTGCAGATGCATGGATTTCGACCGGTTCACACGCGGCTGCCGCGGTTTGCGGATCAGCTGTTGGATCGTTGGCATTCGAGTCCTGACCTCGTCTCCACCGTTTCGTCCCGGCCCCGGCCGGAAGTTCCGACCTCCCGGGACCAATCGAAGCATCGCTCTCGCGAATGCCAAAGCGGCCACGGCGGGACCGTCCATCGGTCCGCCGCGGCGAAATTCCAGAGGACTGGGGCTTTCGCCCGAGTCGTGACCGCCAGTTCAAAGGCTTGTTCCGGATGAGCCGAGGCCCTTCCGGAGCGCGCGGTAACTAAGGGAATCGCTACCTCTTGTCAACACACTGTCCGCGCCGGGGGCCGGGATTTCCTTCCACGGCCCGTTCGTGGCCCGTCCATGCGCTGTCACACTATATATATGGTGCGCCACCCGAGGGCCACACGGCTTGCACTGAAGGAAATTTACAACTATCTCGCCGCTCGCAGAACCAGGGGCCGCCGCCGCGGCCCGTGCCAGCTCAGGAAAGACGA
>NZ_JACHFM010000016.1 GCF_014201905.1 Amaricoccus macauensis
GCCGCCGCCTGGATCGCGGGCGCGGACCGCTGGCCCGACGAGAAATGGCGCGACCTCGAGGATCAGCTCGGGGCCGCCCCCACCGACACCGATCCGGCCGGGCAGATCAACCGGCCGGGACAGGCCCCGCAGGGCAAGCGCCGCTCCGACTGGCTCGGACGACGCGGAGGATGGTTCTGAACATGACCGACTGGACGGAAACCGAGTTGTCGGCGTTGCGCCGGGCCTATGCCAGCGGCACGACCCGGGTCAGCTATGACGGCAAATCGGTGGACTACGGCTCGGCCGAGGATCTGCTCGCCCGCATCCGCACCATCGAGCGCGCCATTGCGGGGATCGCGCGGCCGCTTCCGGTGGCCGGGCTGGCTGGCTTCTCGCGCGGGGACCGGTGATGTCGGCGACCTGGTTCGACCATGCCATCGCAACCGTCGCGCCGCGCATGGCCGCGCGCCGCGTCATGGCGCGTCAGGCCTTCGAGACCCTGACGCGGGGCTATGACGGCGCCGCGCGCGGACGGCGCACCGAGGGCTGGCGAGCCCCGGGATCCTCCGCCGACACCGAGATCGGCGTCGCCGGGGCGCTGCTGCGGGATCGGATGCGCGATCTGGTGCGCAACAACCCGCATGCGGCCAAGGCCGTGGCGGTGCTGGTCAACAACATCATCGGCGCAGGCATCATGCCGCGTGCCGCCAGCGGCGACGACACGCTCGACCGCAAGGTCGACGCGCTGTTCGAGCGCTGGACGGCAGACTGCGACGCCGACGGCCAGCTCGACTTCTACGGTCTGCAGACGCTGATCTGCCGCGAGATGGTCGAGGCGGGCGAGGTCCTGGTGCGCCGCAGGCTGCGGCGATCCTCGGACGGATTGCCGGTGCCGCTGCAATTGCAGGTTCTGGAGGCCGACTTCCTCGACGCCACCAAATCCGGGGCCATCGGCGCGGGACGGCTGGTCCAGGGGATCGAGTTCGATCCGGTCGGCAAGCGCCGGGCCTATTGGCTGCATGCCGAACATCCCGGTGACGCCTACGGGGCCTTGCAGAACGGTCTGCAGAGCCGCCCGGTCCCCGCGACCGAGATCGCCCATGTCTACGAGAAGCAGCGCACGCAGGCGCGCGGCGTCCCCTGGGGCGCGCCGGTGATCCGCAGCTTGCGCGATCTGGACGATTATGAGGTGGCGGAACTGGTCCGCAAGAAAACCGAGGCCTGCGTCACCGCCATCGTCTTCGGCGACGACGAGGCGCAGCAGGGCATCGCGCCCTCCGTGGTCGATGCCGACGGGAACCGGGTCGAGCAGTTCGAGCCGGGGCTGATCGCCTATGCCCGCGGCGGCAAGGACATCCGCTTCAACCAGCCCTCGGCCACCGGTGGCTACGGCGAATACAAGCGGGCGAGCCTGCACACGATCTCGGCCGGGTTCCGGGTGCCCTATGAGCTGCTGACCGGGGACCTCAGCCAGGTCAACTATTCCTCGATCCGCGCGGGGCTCGTCGAGTTCCGCCGACAGATCGACGCCGTGCAGTGGCAGCTGTTCATCCCGATGTTCTGCGCGCCGGTGTGGCGCTGGTTCACCGAGGCTGCGTGGGCGGCGGGCCAGATCCCGTCGCCGATCGTCCCCGTCGAATGGTCGCCGCCGAAGTTCGAGGCGGTCGATCCGCAGAAGGACGCGATGGCGAACCTGCTGTCGATCCGCTCGGGCACCATGACGCTGGCCGAAGTGATCGCGCGGCAGGGCCGCAACCCCGACGCTGTGCTGGCCGAGATCGCGGCGACCAACGCCAAGCTCGACGCGCTCGGGCTGGTGCTCGACAGCGACCCGCGCCGCGTCACCAAGACCGGCAGCGCGCAGACCAGTGACCCGGCCGCCGACGATCCCTCCGCCGACGCGGACAATGACCCGGCGCAGGCCGACCCTGACCGACAGGACTGACCAACATGGACACGATGATCGAACTGCCGGCCATGCGCCGGTCGGCGGAGCTTGCGCCGAACACGGCCGATGCCAACAGCCGCACCGTCGAGGTGGTCTGGTCGGC
>NZ_JACHFM010000017.1 GCF_014201905.1 Amaricoccus macauensis
GGGGCCGCCCCCACCGACACCGATCCCGCCGGGCAGATCAACCGGCCGGGACAGGCCCCGCAGGGCAAGCGCCGCTCCGACTGGCTCGGGCGGCGCGGAGGATGGTTCTGAACATGACGGACTGGACGGAAACCGAGCTCTCGGCGCTGCGCCGCGCCTACGCCAGCGGCACGACCCGGGTCAGCTACGACGGCAAGTCCGTCGATTACGGTTCGGCCGAGGACCTGCTCGCCCGCATCCGCACCATCGAACGCGCCATCGCGGGCACCACACGGCCGCTGCCGGTGGCCGGGCTCGCTGGCTTCTCGCGCGGGGACCGGTGATGTCGGCGACCTGGTTCGATCACGCCATCGCCACGGTGGCGCCGCGCATGGCGGCCCGGCGCGTGATGGCGCGTCAGGCCTTCGAGACCCTGACGCGGGGCTATGACGGCGCCGCGCGCGGACGGCGCACCGAGGGCTGGCGAGCCCCGGGATCCTCCGCCGACACCGAGATCGGCGTCGCCGGGGCGCTGCTGCGGGATCGGATGCGCGATCTGGTGCGCAACAACCCGCATGCGGCCAAGGCCGTGGCGGTGCTGGTGAACAACATCATCGGCGCCGGCATCATGCCGCGCGCCGCTAGTGGTGACGACAAACTGGATCGGAAGGTCGACGCGCTGTTCGAGCGCTGGACGGGGGAGTGCGACGCCGACGGCCAGCTCGACTTCTACGGCCTGCAGACGCTGATCTGCCGCGAGATGGTGGAGGCTGGCGAAGTGCTGGTGCGCCGCCGTCTGCGCCGGTCGTCGGATGGTCTGCCGGTACCGCTGCAGCTGCAGGTGCTGGAGGCCGACTTCCTCGACGCGACGAAATCCGGGGCCCTCGGCGCGGGGCGGCTGGTACAGGGGATCGAGTTCGACCCGGTCGGCAAGCGGCGGGCCTACTGGCTTCATGCCGAGCATCCGGGCGATGCCTATGGCGCCTTGCAAAACGGTCTGCAGAGCCGACCGGTCCCGGCGAGCGAGATCGCCCATGTCTATGAGAAGCAGCGCACGCAGGCGCGCGGGGTTCCCTGGGGCGCGCCGGTCATACGGTCCTTGCGCGATCTCGACGATTACGAGGTGGCCGAGCTGGTCCGCAAAAAGACCGAGGCCTGCGTCACCGCCATCGTCTTTGGCGACGACGAGGCGCAGCAGGGCATCGCGCCCTCGGTGGTCGACGCCGATGGTAACCGGGTCGAGCAGTTCGAGCCGGGCCTGATTGCCTATGCCCGCGGCGGCAAGGACATCCGCTTCAACCAGCCCTCCGCCACCGGCGGCTATGGCGAATACAAGCGGGCGAGCCTGCACACGATCTCGGCGGGCTTCCGGGTGCCCTACGAGCTGCTGACCGGCGATCTCAGCCAGGTCAACTATTCCTCGATCCGGGCGGGGCTCGTGGAGTTCCGCCGCCAGATCGATGCCGTCCAATGGCAGCTGTTCATCCCGATGTTCTGTGCGCCCGTCTGGCGCTGGTTCACCGAGGCTGCATGGGCGGCGGGCCAGATCCCGTCGCCGATCGTGCCGGTCGAGTGGTCGCCCCCGAAGTTCGAGGCCGTCGATCCGCAGAAGGACGCGATGGCGAATCTGCTGTCGATCCGCTCGGGCACCATGACGCTGGCCGAGGTGATCGCGAAACAGGGCCGCAACCCGGACGCCGTGCTGGCTGAGATCGCCGCGACCAACGCCAAGCTCGACGCGCTGGGGCTGGTGCTCGACAGCGACCCACGCCGCGTCACCAAGACGGGCAGTGCACAGACCAGCGATCCGGCGACCGATCCGGCCGCCGACGAAACGGACACCGACGACCCGGCCGCCAACGCGGACAATGACCCGGCGCAGGCCGACCAACAGGACTGACCCCATGGAAACGATGATCGAACTGCCGGCCATGCGCCGGTCGGCGGAGCTTGCGCCGAACACGGCCGATGCCAACAGCCGCACCGTCGAGGTGGTCTGGTCGGC
>NZ_JACHFM010000018.1 GCF_014201905.1 Amaricoccus macauensis
CATGGCGAAGGCAAAGTTTGAGCGGACGAAGCCGCATGTGAACGTGGGCACGATCGGTCACGTGGACCACGGCAAGACGTCGCTGACGGCGGCGATCACGAAGTTCTTCGGCGAGTTCAAGGCGTACGACCAGATCGACGCGGCGCCGGAAGAGAAGGCGCGTGGCATCACGATCTCGACGGCGCACGTGGAGTACGAGACGGAGAACCGTCACTACGCGCACGTGGACTGCCCGGGTCACGCCGACTACGTGAAGAACATGATCACCGGCGCGGCGCAGATGGACGGCGCGATCCTGGTGGTGAACGCCGCCGACGGCCCGATGCCGCAGACCCGCGAGCACATCCTGCTCGCCCGTCAGGTCGGCGTGCCGGCGCTGGTGGTGTTCCTCAACAAGGTCGACCAGGTCGATGACCCCGAGCTCCTCGAGCTCGTGGAGATGGAAGTGCGCGAGCTGCTGTCGTCCTACGACTTCCCGGGCGACGACATCCCGATCGTGACCGGCTCGGCGCTGGCCGCGCTCGAGGACCGCAACCCGGAGATCGGCGAGCAGGCGGTGCGCAAGCTGATGGCGGCGGTGGACGAGTACATCCCGACCCCGGAGCGCCCGGTCGACCAGCCGTTCCTGATGCCGGTCGAGGACGTGTTCTCGATCTCCGGCCGTGGCACGGTGGCCACCGGCCGCATCGAGCGCGGCGTGGTGAAGGTGGGCGAGGAGCTCGAGATCGTCGGCATCCGTCCGTCGAAGAAGACCACCTGCACCGGCGTCGAGATGTTCCGCAAGCTGCTCGACCAGGGCCAGGCGGGCGACAATGTCGGCCTGCTGCTGCGCGGCGTCGATCGTGAAGGCATCGAGCGTGGCCAGGTGCTCTGCAAGCCGGGCACCGTGAAGCCGCACACCAAGTTCGAGGCCGAGGCCTACATCCTCACCAAGGAAGAGGGTGGCCGCCACACGCCGTTCTTCGCCAACTACCGGCCGCAGTTCTACTTCCGCACCACGGACGTCACCGGCACCGTCACCCTGCCCTCCGGCACCGAGATGGTCATGCCCGGCGACAACCTGAAGTTCGAGGTGACCCTGATCTCGCCGATCGCCATGGAAGAGAAGCTCCGCTTCGCAATCCG